>NZ_CP169427.1:0-4636707 GCF_041938625.1 Microbacterium trichothecenolyticum
ATGACACCGCACGAAGTTCCAGATGTACCGGTCTGGACGGCCGTTCTGGACGAGCTCGTGCGAGACGATCGCATCACCCCGCAGCTGCACGGCTTCATCAGTCTGGCGGTTCCGCAAGGGGTGATGGGTGGAACGCTCTACCTCGACGTTCCCAACGATCTGACCGCGGCCCAGTTCACCAAGCGCATGCGTGCGCCGATCCTGGAGGCGCTCACCCGCGTCGCCCAGGACGTCCAGGATCCCGCGTCGAACTTCCGCGTAGTCGTGAACCCGGATCTCGCGGACGTGCACCTCACGGCGCCCATCCCCGTCCAGTCGGTCGCCGCGCCCGTCGCGCCGGCGATCGGACTGCAGACCGCTTCGCCCGTCGGACGCCCGCCCCTCGACGAGCCGGGGGACGCAGCATCCGTCTCGCGCAGCGATACGCGACTGAACCCGAAGTACACGTTCGACAACTTCGTCATCGGGCAGTCCAACCGCTTCGCGCATGCCGCGGCGGTCGCGGTCGCCGAGGCGCCGGCGAAGGCGTACAACCCGCTCTTCATCTACGGCGACTCGGGTCTCGGCAAGACGCACCTTCTCCACGCGATCGGCGACTACGCGCTGAGCCTCTATGCCGGCATCCGCGTGCGCTACGTGTCGAGCGAGGAATTCACCAACGACTTCATCAACTCGATCGCCAACAACCGCGGCTCGGCGTTCCAGGCTCGGTACCGGGACGTCGACATCCTGCTGATCGACGACATCCAGTTCCTGCAGGGTCGCGCCGAGACGCAGGAAGCCTTCTTCCACACGTTCAATCAGCTGCACGACCACGACAAGCAGGTCGTGATCACGAGCGACGTGCCGCCGAAGCACCTCACCGGCTTCGAGGACCGCATGCGCAGCCGGTTCGAGTGGGGCCTCATCACCGATGTGCAGGCGCCCGACCTCGAGACGCGTATCGCGATCCTGCGCAAGAAGGCGCAGTCCGAGCGGCTCCACATCCCCGACGAGGTCATGGAGTACATCGCGACCGTCGTCTCGAGCAACATCCGCGAGCTCGAGGGCGCGCTCATCCGCGTCTCCGCGTTCGCGAGCCTCAACCGTTCGACGCTCGACATGTCGCTCGCCCAGACGGTGCTGCGCGACATCGTCGATCAGGACGACGCCAACGTCATCTCGCCGACCGACATCATCACGGCGACCGCGGCCTACTTCAAGCTCACCGTCGACGACCTCTACGGCTCGAGCCGGTCCCAGCAGGTCGCACAGGCGCGTCAGATCGCGATGTATCTCTGTCGCGAGCGCACGAGCCTGTCTCTGCCCAAGATCGGGCAGCTCTTCGGCAATCGCGACCACACCACCGTGATGTACGCGTACAAGAAGATCAGCGAGCTCATGAAAGAGCGTCGGTCCATCTACAACCAGGTGACCGAGATCACCGCCCAGCTCGGCCGAAACGGTCGCTGAGCCGTCCTCTGCACCCATCGAGGAGCCCCTGCGTGACGACGCACGGGCTCCTCGTTGCATATGCCCCAAGAAGTTCTTGACACGCGCGCAGAGCAGGGCCATCATTTCGGTTCTTCACAGTGTGGAAAACCTGTGGATAACTCTCCCAAGCTGCGGAAACCGCTGTGAACGAGCGGGGGAGACCTGTGGATGGATTGCGGAGACGGCAGATCTTGTCATTCGTCTTTCCGACTGCTCTCCGGAGCGCCTCCACAACTCACATGCGTGTGGTTTCCGTCTCCCGACTGGCAACGCGACAGTTGTCCACAGTTTCCACAGCCGTTAACACCATGACAAGAAATCTTTGTGATGAAACCCGTCCGATCACCTTTGCGGTGGACAAGCCCCGAGACCAGACGCGGACTGGCAATCTCCGAGGCTGGCACTAGCATGAGAACCCCGAGCCCGCAGTCGAAGGGTTCGCTGCAGCAAAGGGAGCGTTCGTGAAGTTCCACGTCAATCGCGATGTGTTCAGCGAAGCCGTATCGTTCGTCGTCAAACTCCTCCCGCAGCGCAACCCCCAGCCGATCCTCGCGGGCGTGCTGATCGAGGCATCCGCTGACGGCCTTTCGCTCGCCGCGTTCGACTACGAGGCGTCCGCGCGCACCACGATCGAGGCGACCGTCGACGAGCCGGGCACGATCCTCGTCCACGGCCGGCTCCTCTCCGACATCGCGAGCCGTCTGCCCAATGCGCCGATCCAGATCGAGGTCGACGAGGACGGCGGCATCCTGCTCACGTGCGGGTCGGCCCGATTCACTCTGGCGTCCATGCCGGTGCAGGAGTACCCCGCGATCCCCGAGGTCGCAGGTGACTCCGGACTCGTCCCTTCCGAGGACTTCGCCACCGCGATCGCACAGGTCGCGTTCGCCGCATCGCGCGACGACGTCACCCCCGTCCTCACGGGCGTGCAGCTCGAGGTGTCGGGAACGAGCCTCAGCCTCGTGGCCACCGACCGCTACCGCGTCGCGCTGCGTGAGATCCCGTGGGATGGCGGCAGTGCCGCGAGCGACGAGTCGACCACCGCGCTCGTGCCCGCGCGCACCCTCACCGAGGTCGGCAAGACCTTCGCCCACGGCGGCGACATCTCGATCGCGTTCTCGGGTGCGGGCGATCGCGAGATCATCGCCTTCACCGCCGGCAACAAGACCGTGACGTCGCTGCTCATCAAGGGCAACTTCCCACCGGTGCGCCGGCTGTTCCCCGAGCAGACCGAGCACCACGCGGTCGTCAACACCGCCGAGCTCGCCGAGGCGGTGCGCCGCGTGTCGCTCGTCCTCGACCGTTCGGCGCCGCTGCGGTTCACCTTCACCGCCGACAGTGTGTCGATGGATGCCTCGGGCACCGAGCAGGCGCGCGCCACCGAGTCCGTGGACGCGACGCTGCTGGGCGGCGATGAAGTGACCCTGGGTCTCAACCCCCAGTACCTGCTCGAGTCCCTCGGTGCGGTCAAGAGCGAGTTCGTGCGCATCACGTTCACCTCGAGCGAGAACGCGAACAAGCTCAGCCCGGTGCTCATCACGCCGCAGACGTCGGTCGACCGCGCGGGTTCGGAGTCGTTCCGCTACCTGCTGCAGCCCAACCTGCTCCTGCGTTGACGCCGCGGAGCGGCGGGCAGAACGTCGGGGCCGATCATTAGGCTTGTCCGGTGATCGTCGAGCACCTGAGTCTGGTCGACTTCCGCAACTATGCGGCTGCCGACGTCGAGCTCGGGCCCGGTCCGAACGTGTTCGTCGGCCGCAACGGCCAGGGCAAGACCAATCTTGCCGAAGCGATCGGATTCTTCGCGACGCTCGGCTCCCACCGGGTATCGAACGACGCGCCGATGGTGCGGGACGGAGCGGATGCCGCGATCATCCGCGCGCGACTGGCCCACGGCGAGCGTCGGGTTCAGCTCGAGGTGCAGGTGAACCGGCAGGGATCCAACAAGGCTCGCGTGAACGGTGCTCCCGTGAAGCCGGCGGAACTGCCTCGCTACGCGCAGGTCGTGCTCTTCGCACCGGAAGACCTGCAGATCGTGCGCGGCGACCCCTCCGCACGGCGGCGATTCGCCGATCAGCTCCTCGTGCAGCGCGCTCCGCGCATGGCCGGTGTGATCGCGGACTACGATCGTGTGCTCAAGCAGCGCACCGCGCTGCTGAAGTCGGCGAAGGCCCGCGGCATCCGCGGCGACGCCCTCTCGACTCTCGACGTGTGGGACGACAAGCTCGTCTCGCTCGGCACGCAGCTCATCGCCGCGCGCCTCGCTCTCGCCACCGACCTCGCGACTCCGCTCGCGGCCGCGTACACCGCGATCGCGGGGGCCGATCACAACCCTGAGATCGAGTGGGCGCTCTCGGTCGCGGGAGCCGACACCGGCGAAGACGGCGATAGCGGATCCGCATCACCAGGGCCATCGACGTCGACCGCAGGCGAAGGACGGACGGATGCCTCGGCCACACGCATCGCGGACCTCTTCCGTCAGGCGCTCGCGGCGAAGCGCACGTCCGAGCTGGACCGCGGGCTCACGCTGGTCGGACCCCATCGTGACGACCTGCTGCTGCGGATCCGGGGTCTTCCGGTCAAGGGCTACGCGTCCCACGGCGAGTCGTGGTCGGTCGCGCTCTCGCTGCGGCTCGCCTCGGCCGAACTCCTCCGGGCGGACTCGCGCCTCGGCGACCCGGTGCTCATCCTCGACGACGTCTTCGCCGAGCTCGACACCGATCGCCGCGCCCGCCTGGCGCGCCTCGCCGCCGACTACGAGCAGGTCGTGGTGACCGCCGCGGTCGAGGGGGACGTCCCCGCAGAGCTCCGCGCGCGGATGGTGCGGGTCGAGGCCGGCCGGATTCTGGGCCCCGTCGACGCGGAGGCCGCCGATGCCTGACCCGTCGACAGGTTCCGGGACCGAGCAGCCGCGGGACGCAGCATCCGTTCCCCCGAAGCCTGCGCCGCTCGATCGCACGGCCGTCCCGGAGACGATCTCGACCTACCTGCGTCTGCGCGGGCTCGAACCGTCCGCCCGGTCGTACCGCAAGCGGCGCCGGCGCACCGCGGATGACGAGAACATCCCGTTCGCGCCGGGGCGCGACCCGCGCGGGGTCGGCGATGTGCTCGCCGACCTCACCCGCGAGGCCGGCTGGGACCCGCAGCTCGCGCGTGAAGACGTGGTGCGCGCCTGGGATCAGGTGGCCGGCGAAGACACCGCGAAGCACACCCGGCCGGTCGCCTTCTCGGACGGGACACTCACCATCCAGGCCGACTCGACGGCGTGGGCGAAGCAGCTCCAACTGATGCGCGCGCAGATCCTCTCGGAGATCGTGCGCCGGTACCCCGAGGCGGGGGTCGACGCGGTCCGCTTCATCGGGCCGGACGTCCCCTCCTGGAAATGGGGTCCCAGAACGATTCCAGGGCGGGGTCCGCGCGATACCTACGGATAAGCCACGTCGGGAGGCATCTCGGCGGCTTTTATCCCCTTACAGGGGCGTAGAGCGCTGTGATCGGGTCGTTACCCGATAGACTGTGATGGCCCGTGTCGAAGGATTTGGAGCCCTCGCGAAGATGACGTCTGACAACCCCGATAACGTTTCCGAGGAACCCGAAAAGCCCGCTCCGGCTCCCAACGGAACTCCCAGCGACTACGGGGCAGACGCCATCCAGGTGCTCGAGGGCCTCGAGGCCGTCCGCAAGCGCCCCGGCATGTACATCGGCTCGACCGGTGAGCGCGGCCTCCACCACCTCGTCTACGAGATCGTCGACAACTCCGTGGACGAGGCGCTCGCCGGCTTCTGCGACACCATCAGCGTCACGATCCTCCCCGACGGTGGCCTGCGCGTGGTCGACAACGGCCGCGGCATCCCGGTCGACATCCACCGCACCGAGGGCAAGTCGACCGTCGAGGTCGTGCTCACCGTGCTGCACGCGGGCGGCAAGTTCGGCGGCGGCGGGTACGCGGTGTCGGGCGGCCTCCACGGCGTCGGCTCGTCGGTCGTGAACGCACTGTCGACGCGCCTCGAGGTCGAGGTGAAGCGTCAGGGGCACGTCTGGCGGCAGTCCTACCGCGATGGAGGGCAGCCGCAGGCGCCCCTCGCGAAGGGCGAGCCGACCGACGAGACCGGCACGACGATTCAGTTCTGGCCCGACGACACCATTTTCGAGTCGGTGAACTTCGACTACGACACGCTGCGCACGCGCTTCCAGCAGACGGCGTTCCTCAACAAGGGACTGCGCATCACGCTGTCCGACGAGCGCCCCGAGTCGACGTACGTGACGGATGCCGAAGGCGGAGGCTCCGAGGAGCGCCAGCCGTTCGACGACTTCTACTACGAGCGCGGTCTCGTCGACTACGTCGAGTACCTGAACAAGGTGCGTCACGCCGACGTCGTCAACGAGGAGATCATCGAGATCGAGGCGGAGGACACGGTCCGCCACATCTCGCTCGAACTCGCGATGCAGTGGACCTCGAGCTACACCGAGAACGTCTTCACGTTCGCGAACACGATCAACACCCACGAGGGCGGCACCCACGAGGAGGGCTTCCGGGCGGCGCTGACCACGCGCATCAACACCTACGCGCGCGACAAGAACCTCCTCAAGGAGAAGGATGACAACCTCACCGGCGACGACATCCGCGAGGGTCTCACCGCCGTGATCTCGGTCAAGCTCTCCGAGCCGCAGTTCGAGGGGCAGACCAAGACCAAGCTCGGCAACACCGAGGCGAAGGCGTTCGTGCAGAAGGTCGTCGGCGACCAGCTCGCCGACTGGCTCGACCGCAACCCGGTGCAGGCCAAGCGCGTCATCACGAAGGCGATCGATGCCGCGACCGCGCGGATGGCGGCCCGCAAGGCGCGGGAGACCGCGCGTCGCAAGAGCGTCTTCGAGTCGGCAGCGATGCCAGACAAGCTGAAGGACTGCACCAGCAAGGACCCGTCGATCAGCGAGATCTTCCTCGTCGAGGGCGACTCGGCCGGCGGCTCGGCGGTGCAGGGCCGCGACCCGCACACCCAGGCGATCCTGGCGCTGCGCGGCAAGATCCTCAACGTCGAGCGCGCGCGTCTCGACAAGGCGCTGGGCAACCGCGAGGTGCAGGCGATGATCCAGGCCTTCGGCACGGGCATCGGCGAGGACTTCGACATCGACAAGGCGCGCTATCACAAGATCGTGCTGATGGCCGATGCCGACGTCGACGGCCAGCACATCACGACGCTCCTGCTCACCATGCTGTTCCGCTACATGCGCGGGCTGATCGAGGCCGGCTTCGTCTACCTGGCGATGCCGCCGCTGTATCGCCTCAAGTGGACCAACTCGGCGCACGAGTACGTCTACTCCGACAAGGAGCGCGACGCGCTGCTCGCCGACGGTCTCGCGAACGGCAAGCGGATCCCCAAGGAGGGCATCCAGCGGTACAAGGGTCTCGGCGAGATGAACGCCAAGGAGCTGTGGGAGACCACGATGGACCACTCCACGCGGACGCTCCGCCAGGTGACCATCGACGACGCGGCCGCAGCGGATGAGATCTTCTCGGTGCTGATGGGCGAGGACGTCGAGTCGCGCCGCACGTTCATCCAGCGCAACGCCAAGGACGTCCGCTTCCTCGACATCTGACCCACAGGCTGGCTCAGAGACCGCGGTTCACAAAGAAGACGAGATAGAAGACATGGCAGAAGACGAGCGTCCCGACGTGAACGCCGAGCATGACCACGGCCGCATCGACCAGGTGGACCTGCAGCTCGAGATGCAGCGCAGCTACCTGGACTACGCGATGGCCGTCATCATCGGCCGCGCGCTCCCCGACGTGCGCGACGGCCTGAAGCCGGTGCACCGCCGCGTGATCTACGGCATGTACGACGGCGGCTTCCGTCCCGACAAGTCGTTCTCGAAGTGCGCGCGCGTCGTCGGCGAGGTCATGGGTCAGTACCACCCGCACGGTGACACCGCGATCTACGACGCCCTCGTCCGTCTCGTGCAGCCGTGGTCGCTGCGCTACCCGCTCGCGCAGGGTCAGGGCAACTTCGGCTCACCCGGCAACATGGGCGCCGCCGCCCCGCGGTACACCGAGACCAAGATGGCTCAGCTCGCGCTCGAGATGGTGCGCGACATCGAAGAAGAGACCGTCGACTTCCACGACAACTACGACGGCCAGACCCAGGAGCCGTCGGTGCTGCCGGCGCGCTTCCCGAACCTGCTCGTCAACGGTTCGGTGGGCATCGCGGTCGGCATGGCGACCAACATCCCGCCGCACAACCTCCGCGAGGTCGCCGCCGGCGCGCTCTGGGCGCTCGAGCACCCGGAGGCGACGCGCGAAGAGCTGCTCGAGGCGCTCATGGAGCGCATCCCCGGTCCGGACTTCCCGACCGGCGCGCAGATCCTCGGCACCAAGGGCATCCGCGAGGCGTACCGCACGGGTCGCGGCTCGATCACGATGCGCGCCGTCGTGTCGATCGAAGAGATCCAGGGCCGCACCTGCCTCGTGATCACCGAGCTGCCGTACCAGGTCAACCCCGACAACCTCGCGGTGAAGATCGGCGACCTCGCCCGCGACGGCAAGATCACCGGGATCGCCGACATCCGCGACGAGACCTCGGACCGCACCGGTCAGCGCCTCGTGGTGGTGCTGAAGCGGGATGCCGTCGCCAAGGTCGTGCTGAACAACCTGTACAAGCACACCCAGCTGCAGGAGAACTTCGGCGCCAACATGCTGGCGATCGTCGACAACGTGCCTCGCACCCTGTCGCTCGACGGCTTCGTCACGCTGTGGCTCGACCACCAGATCGACGTCATCGTCCGTCGCACCGGCTACCGCCTGCGCAAGGCCGAAGAGCGCATGCACATCCTGCGCGGCTACCTGAAGGCGCTCGACGCGCTCGACGAGGTCATCGCACTCATCCGCCGCTCGCCCAACGCGCAGGAGGCGAACGAGGGTCTGCAGAAGCTCCTCGATGTCGACGAGGCGCAGGCCGACGCGATCCTCCAGCTGCAGCTGCGCCGCCTCGCGGCCCTCGAACGGCAGAAGATCATCGACGAGGCCGCGGAGCTCGAGCTCCAGATCGCCGACTACAAGGAGATCCTGGCGACGCCGCAGCGCCAGCGCGACATCATCCGCGAGGAGCTCACGGCGGTCGTCGACAAGTTCGGCGACGAGCGCCGCACGCACATCCTCCACGGGTTCGACGGCGACATGTCGATGGAAGACCTGATCCCCGAAGAGGAGATGGTCATCTCGGTCACGCGCGCCGGCTACATCAAGCGCACGCGCAGCGACAACTACCGCCAGCAGCACCGCGGCGGCAAGGGCGTCAAGGGCGCGCAGCTGCGCGCCGACGACGTGGTCGAGCACTTCTTCGTCACCACGACGCACCACTGGCTGCTTTTCTTCACGAACAAGGGCCGCGTATACCGCTCGAAGGCGTACGAGGTGCCCGAGGCCGGGCGCGACGCCAAGGGACAGCACGTCGCGAACCTGCTCGCACTGCAGCCCGATGAAGAGATCGCCCAGATCCTCGACATCCGCGACTACTCCGTCGCGACGTACCTCGTGCTCGCGACCCGCAGCGGCCTCGTCAAGAAGACGCGCCTCACCGAGTACGACACCAACCGCCAGGGCGGCATCATCGCCATCAAGCTGCGCGGGCAGGTGCCCGAGGAGGGTGACGAGGCCGAAGCCGGACCCGACGACGAGGTCGTCAGCGCGCTGCTGGTCGACGAGGGCGACGATATCCTCCTCATCAGCCGGCACGGCATGTCGCTGCGCTTCTCGGCGACCGATTCGGCGCTGCGCCCGATGGGCCGCTCGACGTCCGGCGTGAAGGGAATGGACTTCCGCGCCGGCGACAGCCTGCTGTCGGCATCGGTCGCGACCGACGACGGCTATGTCTTCGTCGTGACCGAGGGCGGGTACGCGAAGCGCACCGCGGTCGACCAGTACCGCATGCAGAACCGCGGCGGACTGGGCATCAAGGTGGCCAAGCTGAGCGAGGATCGCGGCGATCTCGCGGGCGGTCTCATCGTCTCCGACGACGACGAGGTCTTGGTGGTTCTTGCCAGCGGCAAGGTGGTACGCTCTGCCGTGGCCGAGGTCCCCGCCAAGGGTAGAGACACGATGGGAGTCGTGTTCGCCCGCTCCAGCGACGACGATCGCATCATCGCGATCGCGCGCAACGGCGAACGAGGCCTCGCAGAAGAATCCGAGGATGCATCCGCCGACGGCGCCGACGCAGCACCGTCGTCCGAGACCCCCGATCAGACCGACAGCCCCGGATCGGATGCCTCGCCCCCGACCCCCGAAGAGAGCACTGACGCATGAGCACGGTAGCCGACAAGCTCGCGAAGAAATCGAGTCACAAGACCAGCGCCAAGCAGGTTCGCCTGCGCCTGGTGTACGTGGACTTCTGGTCCGCAGTGAAGCTGTCCTTCCTCGCCGCGATCGCCATCGCGGTCGTGACAGTGGTGGCATTCGTCATGGTCTTCCTGGTGGTGCAGACCACCGGCCTGATCTCGAAGGCCGACGAGTTCTTCTCGAGCTTCTCCGACGGCAGCATCCTGCTGTCGCAGTTCGTGAGCTTCCCCCAGGTGCTGGCCTTCTCGGCCGTCGTCGCCATCCTGAACCTGGTGGTCGTCACGGTGCTCGGCGCCGTGATCGCGGGCATCTACAACCTCGCGGTCAAGGTGACCGGCGGCCTTCTGGTCGGCTTCACCTCGAACTGACCGACAACGCCGAGCGCCGGTATCCGTGAATCATTCCGGATGCCGGCGCTCGGCGTTTGCGGGCTAGACCACCGTGGTGCCGAGCAAGGTGCCGATGAGCCAGGTGGCGACGAGGGCGAGCGCGCCGCCGAGCACGAGGCGGGTGGCCGCACGTACCTTCGGGGCACCGCCGAGGTGGGCGGAGATCGAGCCGGTCGCGGCCAGTGCGACGAGGACCGCGACGAAGGTCACGGGCACGCGCCACTCGGGCGGCGGGAGCAGGATCGCGAGGAACGGCAGCAGGGCGCCGAGCGTGAACGCGATCGCGGATGAGGTCGCGGCGTGCCACGGGTTCACGAGGTCGTGCTGGTCGATGTGGAGTTCCACCTCGAGGTGCGCCGACAGCGCATCGTGCGCCGTGAGCTCCTGCGCGACCTGACGCGCCGTCGCGTCGGTCAGACCGCGGTCACGGTAGAGCTGTGTCAGCTCCTCGAGCTCCGCGTCGGGCATGTCGCGCAGCTCGCCGCTCTCCTTCGCGATGAGCGCGCGCTCGGAGTCGCGCTGACTGCTCACCGACACGTACTCGCCGAGGGCCATCGAGATGGCGCCGCCGACGAGACCCGCGATCCCAGCGGTGAACAGTGCGCCGGTGTTCGTCGTGGCCCCCGCGACGCCGACGACGAGCGCCGCGACCGAGACGATGCCGTCATTCGCCCCCAGAACGCCCGCTCGCAGCCAGTTCAGTCGCTGTCCGAGGCCGACGCCATGAGGCTCGTCGGGATGAGAGGTCCGTGCCACGAGCCCAGTCAACCAGCCCGATTCGTGAAAACGGGAATCCTCAGGTAAAGTCTTGGAGGTTGCGGAGCGCAAGCGAAGCAGCAGACGGGGCTATAGCTCAGGCGGTTAGAGCGCTTCACTGATAATGAAGAGGTCCCAGGTTCAAGTCCTGGTAGCCCCACCGTAAGCCCCGGGGCCTTAGCTCAGTTGGTAGAGCGCCTGCTTTGCAAGCAGGATGTCAGGAGTTCGAATCTCCTAGGCTCCACAGACACGAAGCCGGTTCCGAGAGGGACCGGCTTCTGCGTTCTCCCCCGAGCCCCGCGCAGTTAGGGTGAAGCATGGACCTGCGCGTCGCGGCGTATGCGGTGATCATGGACGATCACGACCGGCTGCTGCTCGCGCACTGGAACGAGGGTCGTCGCGCCGCGTGGACGCTGCCCGGAGGCGGCCTCGAGCCCGGTGAGGACCCCGAGAGCGCCGCTCGCCGCGAGGTCAGGGAAGAGACCGGGTACCGCGTCGAGATCGACGGGCTCCTCGGCATCCACTCCCGTGTGATCCCGCCGGGGCGCCGGCTCAAGCCCGGTGCGGACCTTCCCCTCCACACGCTGCGCATCGTCTACCGCGCCCGCATCACGGGCGGCAAGCTGCGCAACGAGACCGATGGCTCGACGGACCGCGCCGAGTGGTACCCGCTCGCCGACGTGCGTGCGCTGCAGCGGGTCAAGCTCGTCGACATCGCCCTCGACATGGCAGGGATCGAACTCCCCTGACGAGTGCCGTCAGTCGACGGGCTGCGAGATGTCGGCGACCGTCGCGCCGTAGGCCGCGATGAGCGCGTCGGCGTCGACGAACATGCTGTACCCGGGGGCGCCAGCTCCCATCGCGATGCGCTGACCCACGATCTCGGCGTCGGCGTAGATCGGCCAGTCGTGGGTGCTGCCGAGGGGCACGATCGTTCCCCGCTCGTATCCGGTCGCCGCGAGGGCCCGGGCGGGGTCCGGCAGCTGCAGCTTGTTGACGCCCACGACGGCGCGCAGCTTGGGCCACGAGATCGCGCGGTCTCCCGGGATCAGGGCGAAGAGGTAGGTGTCGTCGCTGCGCTTGACGACGAGAGTCTTCACGATGCCCGACGGCGGGATGCCGAGGATCGCGGCAGCCTCCGGCAGGCTGTTCGCCGCCGGACGCTCCCGGATCTCGACCTCGAGGCCGTGCTCGGCAGCCGCCGCGCGCACGCGGTCGACGCCGGTCAGCGCCTCACCCGTGGTGGGCTCAGGCATCCGGTGCGCGCAGCGGGTCGTCCGCGACCCAGAGCTCGTCGTCCGCGCGGAGCGTCTGCCACGCGGCATACAGCACGCCGACCGCGGCGGCGACGCCGAGGATGATCGCGATGACGCCGCCGGCGCCGATGCCCTTCTTCGCCGGAACCGGCGCGGCCTTCGCCCACGAGGACGGAAGGCTGAGCCCGCGTCCGGAGGCGAGGTGCGAACGCTGCTCGTTCGCAGCGTCCCACACGGACAGCGCGGAGCCGACCACGGCGCCTGCCGCGGGAATGACCGTGCTGTTCACGACCTTCTTGCCCTTGTCGACGTAAGGGGCGGCGTACTTGTCGTAGCTCGCCTGCACCTGCGGCTTGACCTGCTCACGCCCGTAGTGCCCGAGCTGGCGGCTCGCCTCACGGGCGACGGTCGCGGCCTCTCCGACCAGGACCTGCTGGGCCTCCCACAGGTTTCCGGCCTGCTTCTGAAGCTTCTGGAGTTCCTTCTTGCGCTTGCGGCTGAGGCTCACGGTTGCCCTCCCTGTCGTGGGGATGTCGGTCTCTTCATCTTGCCAGACGACCGCTGAGACGGGAGGGGTTGCAGGGAACTCTGAGACAATGTAGGAATGCCGCTTCACACTGCTGTCGCAACGATCCACACCAACTACGGCGACATCGTCGTCAACCTGTTCGGCGACCAGGCTCCTCGCACCGTGCAGAACTTCATCGGCCTCTCGGACGGTTCTCAGGCCTGGACGCACCCGGCGACCGGCAAGCCGGGCGACGGACCGCTCTACAAAGACGTCATCTTCCACCGCATCATCTCGGGCTTCATGATCCAGGGCGGCGACCCGCTCGGTCAGGGCGTGGGCGGCCCGGGCTACAACTTCAACGACGAGATCAACGGCGAGCTCACCTTCACCGCTCCCTACAAGCTCGCCATGGCGAACGCGGGCCTGCGCCGCAACGCGATCACCGGTCAGCCCGAGGGCACCAACGGCTCGCAGTTCTTCATCACGGTCCCCGGCCAGGGCGGCCGCGGTCCGGAGTGGCTGCAGGGCAAGCACACCATCTTCGGCGAGGTCGCCGACGACGCCTCGAAGGCCGTCGTCGACACGATCAGCGAGGTGCCGACGGCTGCCGGCGACCGCCCGATCGAGCCCGTCGTCATCCAGTCGATCGACATCGCCGCGGTCTGAGCGCTCCGCGCCATCCGGCCCGGAGCGGCGACGGCCGCTCCGGGCCATCCGCATCCCTGAGCACAGGCGAGACAGAGACGGAGCCCGCGTGAGCACGCAGGACTTCCAGCGCAACCGAGAGAACTTCTGCTACCGGCATCCCGACCGGCAGAGCTTCGTGCTCTGCCAGCGGTGCCTGCGCACGATCTGCCCGGAGTGCCAGACGCAGGGCGCCGTCGGGGTCATCTGCCCCGAGTGCCTCCGTGACCAGCAGAAGGCGCAGTCGCCCGCGCAGAAGAAGGCCGAGCGGCGGTGGTCGCGTCCCCGTGCGATGTCGGCGTCGTCAGGTCAGCCGGTGGTGACGTACACGATCATCGCGATCACCGTCTTCGTCTATCTGCTCACGCTCATCCCGGGCGGCTTCGGTGACACCGTTCAGGACGCGCTCGCCTACTGGGCGCCGCTGCTCTACCCCGAGTTCCGGGGCACCTTCGAGCCCTGGCGTCTGCTCACCGTCTCCCTCGTGCATTCGGGCATCTGGCATGTGGGACTCAACATGCTCGCTCTGTGGATGATCGGACGCAGCCTCGAGCCCCTTCTCGGCCGCTGGCGATTCCTCACGCTGTACCTGCTGAGCGCCCTCGGCGGCTCGGTCGCGGTCACTCTGCTGTCGTTCACGACACCCGTGGTCGGGGCGTCCGGGGCGATCTTCGGCCTCTTCGGTGCGCTCCTCGTGATCGGCCGGCACATCGGCGCGAACATCGCCGGCATCGCTCTCGTGCTCGGAATCAACCTCGTGATCGGGTTCATTCCCGGATTCAACGTGTCGTGGCAGGCGCACGTCGGCGGACTCGTCGTCGGTCTGCTCGTCGCCTTCATCTACACCCGCACGCGCTCGGTGCGCCAGCGCGGTCTGCAGATCGGCCTGCTGGTCGCCGTCGGAGCGGGGCTGGTGGCGCTGCTGTTCGTTCCGGTGTTCTTCCCGGCCCTCGTCATCCTCTGAACAGAGTTATCCACAGGCTCATCCACACCCTGGGGAGAATCACACGGGTGTAATTCACAGGTGTTAACAGACTTGTTAACAACTCCGGATCGGCCGAGATCCGCAGCATCCGGGCATGGAAAAACCCCGGTCGTCGTAGACCGGGGTTTCTCTTTCGAAGTGTCGCTATCGCCAGCGCGTCGTCATCAGGAAGCCGATGAAGGCGATGCCGAAGCCGATGACGAGGTTCCAGGCCCCGATGTCGGGGATCGGGAACGCCATGCCGCTCAGGTAGAAGACGAGGATCCACACCAGACCGATGAGCATCAGTCCGATCATGATCGGCTTGAACCACACCGGGTTGGGTGCGGCTTCGCCTTCTGCGCGCTCGACGAGCGAGTCGTCGTCTTTGCCGGGTCGTGCCATGCACAAGAGTCTAACTGCCAGCCACGCCACAGCCCGCCCTGATTAGAATCCACCTGTGGATGACGCGCTGCCCGGCTCCAGGCGTGCTGCCCGGGCTCGACCCCCGCGGCGGCGCACGTCGGTCGTCGGCGTCATCGGCGAGGTCCTCATCACCGCCGGCGTCATCGTGCTCCTCTACGTCGTGTGGCAGCTCTGGGTCGGCGACCTCATCTACGGTGCCGAGCGCAACGCCGAGGGCACCGAGCTGTCGCAGGAGTGGCAGGCGCAGTACGAAGAGCAGAACCCCGCCCCCGCTCCGACGACGGATCCCGAGGCCGGTCCGCAGGTCGAGCCCGTCACGGTCGCGCCGCCGGTGATCCCGGAGCCTGCAGACGCCGAGACCTTCGCCATCATGCGGATCCCCCGGTTCGGCGCCGATTACGCCGTGCCGATGGCCGGCGGCGTGACGCGGGCCCGCACCCTCGACCCGATCGGCATCGGCCACTACCCCGGCACGATGATGCCGGGCGAGGCGGGCAACTTCGCCCTCGCCGCACATCGCACGACGTGGGGCAAGCCCTTCAACCGCATCGCCGACCTGCGCGTCGGCGACGCGATCGTGGTCGAGACGCAGGAGGGCTGGTACACGTACCGCTTCCGCACGCTCGAGTACGTCACACCGAACGAGGTCGAGGTGCTCCTTCCGGTCCCCCAGGCGATGGACGTCCCCGCCGGAACCGCATACATCACGCTCACGAGCTGCAGCCCGATGTACGCGATGACCGAGCGCATCGTGGCGTACGGCGTGTTCGAGTCGTTCACACCCCGCTCCGCCGGCGAACCGGTCTCCCTCCAGGCGGTGGCCTGATGTACGCGGGTCTGTGGCGGATCCTCCCCGGCCCCGTGTGGGTGCGGGTGCTGATCCTGCTCGTGCTGATCGCCGCGGTGCTGTACGGACTCCTCTTCTACGTCTTCCCGTGGGTGAGCCAGTTCGTGAACCCGCAGGAGGTCACGGTGACGCTCCCCGCGGCGCCGTCCGGGGTGCCGCTGTCGTGACCGGCCCTTCGTCGTCGGCGCCGATCCTCGTCGTCGACAACCACGACAGTTTCGTGCACACCCTGATCGGGTACCTGCACGAGCTGGGCGCCGATACCGACCTCGTCGAGGCGGACGCCCTCGCCGACCCCGCGCGCGACATCGCAGGCCGGCCCGGCGTCCTCGTCTCCCCCGGACCGGGGACCCCCGCCGACGCCGGCGCGTCGATCGAGGTGGTCCGTGCGGCGGCGGCGGACAGCATCCCTCTCCTGGGTGTCTGTCTCGGCCATCAGGCGATCGGCGAGGCGTTCGGTGCCACGGTCGATCACGCGCCCGAGCTCATGCACGGCATGACGTCGCTCGTGCACCACGACTCCTCGCTCCTGTACGCCGGACTCCCCGACCCGTTCACCGCGACGCGCTACCACTCGCTCGCGATCGTCCCCGCCACGCTCCCCGACGACCTCGTCGTCACGAGCCGTACGGCGAGCGGCGTCATCATGGGCGTCGCGCACCGCACCGCACCGATCCTCGGCGTGCAGTTCCACCCCGAAAGCGTGCTCACCGAGGGCGGCTACCGCCTGCTGGGCAACTGGCTCGCCTCGATCGGATACACGGATGCTGCGTCCCGCGGCGCTGCGCTGAGCCCGCGGCGCTGAGTCCCCAGGTGACGAGCCGCCGGCTCAGGCGCCCGTGCAGTACGTCAGCGTGATCTCGGAGTGCACCGCGACGTCGCCGGGCGTGAGGGACTGCGACGACACGGTGGGCGGGTTCGAGCCCGCGCAGTTCGGGTCCTCCGCGGGGATCACGGTGAGGCCGAGGCCTTCCAACTCCCGCGTCGCGGCGTCGACGGTATAGCCGCGCACGTCGTTGATGGCGACGCGGCCGGAAGCGACCACGAGGTTCACCATCGTGCCGGTGGGCACGCTCGCCCCATCCACGGGGTCGCTCGAGATGACCGTTCCCGCGGCGAGGTCCTTGTCGTTCTGCTGCGTGATCGTGCCCAGCTGCAGGCCCGCCCCGGCGATGGCGGAGGTCGCGGCATCCTGTCCGAGTCCGGTGAGTGTCGGCACCGTCGACATCTGCTGCCCTGTCGACACGTAGACCTTCACCTCCTGATCGGGCGTGACGGACGTCCCCGCCTCGGGATCGGTGCGGATGACGTTGCCCTCCGCGACCTCGGTGCTCTCCTCGTCCACGCGGATCGCGCGGAGGTCGGACTCGGCGAGCGTGTCGTTCGCCCGCTCGTACGTCATGCCCGATACGTCCGGCACCTCGCGCGCGTTGCCCGGAAGCTCGTCGCGTGGCTGGATCGTGAGCACCCAGAACAGCAGCGAGATGAGGAGCACCGCGAGAAGGGCCACGCCCGCCCAGATCCACGCGACCGGCGGTCCCGCCTGCGTGCGCTTCATGGTGGTGTCGGTGCTCAGCTGACGCAGTGAGCGTGCCGTCTCGGCGGCCTGCCGCGGGTTCGGACCGTAGAGCTCGCTCGTGAGGGCGCCGACCTGCCGCTTGGAGGGCTGCCGGCCGTCGACCGTCGCGTCGAGGGCCTCGCGGAAGCCTGCCGCGTCCTGGTAGCGCTGGAACGGGTCCTTGGCGAGGGCGCGCAGGGCGACCGTGTCGAGTGCCCGCGGGACGGTGTCGTTCACCTCGGACGGCGGCACCGGCGCCTCGCTGACGTGCTGGTACGCGACAGCGACGGGCGACTCCCCGCGGAACGGCTGGCGTCCGGTGAGGAGCTCGTAGAGCACGACGCCCGTCGAGTAGACGTCGGCGCGTGCGTCGACGGGCTCGCCCTTGGCCTGCTCGGGCGAGAAGTAGGCGGCGGTGCCCAGGATCTGCGTGGTCTCGGCGACCGTCGACGAAGAGTCCGAGACGGCGCGGGCGATGCCGAAGTCCATCACCTTCACCTGACCGGCATCGGTCACCATGACGTTGCCGGGCTTGATGTCGCGATGCACGACGCCCGCGCGGTGCGAGTACTCGAGCGCCTCGAGGATGCCGTCGACGTAGCGGACGGCGTCCGTCACGGGAACCGGGCCCGCGGCGATGATCTCCTTGAGCAGCCGGCCCTTGACGAGCTCCATCACGATGAACGGGACCGGGCGCACCGTGCCGTCCGGCGCGGTCAGCGAGTCCTCGCCGGCGTCGTAGACCCGCACGATCGTCGGGTGCGCCATGCGCGAGGCCGCCTGCGCCTCCAGGCGGAACCGGGTGCGGAACGCGTTGTCGTCGGCGAGTTCGCGGTCGAGGATCTTGATCGCGACCTCGCGGCCGAGCGTGAGGTCGTACCCGCGGTAGACGCTCGCCATGCCGCCCCGGCCGATCGGCTCATCGATGCGATAGCGCCCCGAAAGCACGCGCGGCTCAGCTGTCACGGTCACTCCCTGCCTGGAACATCAGCCACACTAGCCGAGCCCGAGTGGGTCGCACGTGTCGCGCGACCCGCTCGGAGGACTCACTCAGCCAAGCTCACGGCGTGGGCGTCGGGGTCGGAGCCGCGGCCTCGATCAGAACCGTCGCCTCGCCGGACGCACCCGAGGTGCGGTTGCCCGCCGTGCCGCCGCTGCAGGTGACGGTATACGTGACGATCACCGTCTGACCGGCCGTGTCGCCCGCTGTCACGGTCGCGTTGCGCGCGTTCTGCGGGAAGTTCGGGCCGTTCGCGATCGTGCCGTTCTGGACCGTGAAGGTGTATGAGCTCACCGAACCGGTGCCGGACGGGCAGGTGTACCCGTCCCACATCACCGTCAGGTCTCCGCCGGGCTCGACCGTCGCCGGCGATCCCTGGAAGGTCGGGGTGGCGGGAGTGGGCATCGGGGTCTGACTCGCGTACGTCGTCAGCTCGATGATCGTGCCCTTCGGCACGTTGCCGTTGGGGTTCACGCTGTAGATCTTGCCCACGCTGCCCTCGTCCGGGGCCGCATTGCCCTCGACGCAGCTCGCACCGAGACCGAGCGCGTCGAGCGCGGCCGAGGCGGTGGCGCAGTCCTGCCCGATGTAGTCGTCCGAGACGACGTTCGCCGTGGTGGGCGTCGGCGTGGGGGTATTGGTCGGGGTCGCAGACGGCGAGGCCGAGGTCTTCGTCGGGTCGGGCTCGGGCTCGTTGCCCGAGTTGGCGACGACGGCCCAGATCGTGCCGATCAGCACGAGCAGCAGCAGGGCGATGAGCGCGATCAGCGGCCACGTCCACGGACTGCGCTTCTTCTTCTCCGGCGTCTCTTCGGTGCCCTCTTCGCCCGGCGCCGGCATGAGGCGGGTCGCCGCGGACGTGTCGGAGCCGGAGGTGAGCAGCTGGGTCGCCGCGTCTCCCGCGGCGGCCGCTCCCGCGATGGCCGGGACGGCCGCGGCGGCGGCCGCGAGATCGCCGCGACGCAGCGCGGTCGCGGCGCGCGCGACGGCGGCGGCCGACGCCGGGCGCTCCTCGGGCTTCTTGGCGATCATCGCCATGACGAGGTTCTGCACCGGCTCGGCGACCGTCGCGGGCAGCGCGGGCGGCTGCTCGTTGATCTGCGCCATCGCGATCGCGACCTGCGACTCGCCCGTGAAGGGACGCTTGCCGACGAGGCACTCGTACGCGACGATGCCGAGCGAGTAGATGTCGGTGGCCGGGGATGCCGGGTGCCCCGACGCCTGTTCGGGCGACAGGTACTGCACGGTGCCCATGACCTGGCCGGTCGC
The DNA here is from genome assembly GCF_041938625.1 of Microbacterium trichothecenolyticum. Lineage (GTDB taxonomy): Bacteria > Actinomycetota > Actinomycetes > Actinomycetales > Microbacteriaceae > Microbacterium > Microbacterium trichothecenolyticum_D. Next base: position 19,463 of record NZ_CP169427.1, read on the forward strand.
GGTCAGCGGCACCTGGTCGGCGATGCGCGCGATGCCGAAGTCGGTGATCTTCACGCGGCCGTCGGGCGTGATGAGGAGGTTCCCGGGCTTGATGTCGCGGTGCACGAGGCCGGCCGCGTGCGCGGCCTGGAGTGCCGCGGACGTCTGAGCCACGATGTCGAGCGTCTTGTCGGTCGAGAGGGACCCGTCGCGTTCGAGGATCGTCGAGAGCGCCTCGCCGGGCACGAGCTCCATCACGAGGAAGGCGCTGCCGTTCTCCTCGCCGTAGTCGAACACGCTGGCGATGCCCTCGTGGTTGACGAGCGCCGCGTGGCGGGCCTCGGCCCGGAAGCGTTCCAGGAAGCCCGGATCGCCCATGTACTCGTCTTTGAGGATCTTGATGGCGACCGTTCGTCCGATGACGTGGTCTGTCGCCTCCCAGACCTCGCCCATGCCGCCGATCGCTATGCGCGAATCGAGTTCGTATCGGCCGCCGAAGGTCACGCCCTGCGTCGGTCTCATCGTCCCAGCACCGCCTCCATGACCTTCTTTGCGATAGGAGCGGCGATGGTGTTGCCGCTGCCCGATTGTCCTTGCCTGCCGCCGTCTTCGACGACCACGGCGACGGCGACCTCGGGGTTGTCGGCAGGTGCGAACCCGGTGAACCAGAGCGTGTACGGCTCATCGCCCGTGTTCTCCGCGGTTCCCGTCTTTCCGGCCACGTCGACCCCGTCTATTCTTGCACCCGACGCGGCGCCGTCACTGACATTGGCGACCATCATCTGGACCAGCTCATCTGCCAGCCCCCTGTCGAGGGCACGTCCGAATTCACTGTCGTCGAAGGTCTTCTGCACAGACAGATCAGGGCCGATCACGCGATCCACCATCCTCGGGTTCATCACGACCCCTTCGTTCGCAATCCCCGCCGACACCATCGCCATCTGCAGCGGCGTCGCCGTCACCTGACCCTGGCCGAAGCCGCTCAGCGCGGTCTGCGCGTCGTCCTGGATCGTGCGGGGATACCCGGACGCCGTCGACAGGAGCGGCAGCTCGAATGACTGGTTGAAGCCGTACTTCTCGGCCTCTTCGCGGATCGCGGTGTCGCCGAGCTCGACGGCGAGCTCCGCGAACGGGATGTTGCAGCTCAGGCGGAGGGCATCGGCGAGCGAGACGGTCTCGCCGGGCCCGCACGTCCCGCCGCTGGCGTTGTGCACGACGCTCGAGGACTGCGGCAGCTGGTAGGTCGCCGGGTTCGGCAGCTGGGAGTCGGGCGTGTAGTCCCCCGACGCGAGCGCGGCCGACGCGGTCACGAGCTTGAAGGTCGAACCCGGCGGATTGAGGTCACCGGCGATCGCGCGGTTCGACAGCGGCTTGCCGGGATCCGCGACGAGCGCGTCGTACGCGGCGTTGACCTCGCTCGTGGCATGTGAGGCCAGCACGTTGGTGTCGTAGCTGGGACTCGTCACCATGGCGAGAACGCGTCCGGTCGACGGCTCGATCGCGATGACGCCGCCCTGCAGGTCGCCGAGAGCCTCGTACGCCGCGCGCTGCACGTCGGCGTCCAGCGAGAGCACGACATTCGAGCCGCGCGGGGGCTGCCCGGTGAAGATGCGCTCGATGCGCGACAGGAACTGCGCGCCCGCCGTGCCGCTGAGCTCCTGGTTCATCGCCTGCTCGATGCCGGTCGCCGAGTTGAGTGCGGGGTTGATGTAGCCGGTGACGGGTGCCCACATGTCGGCATCGGTGTACACACGCTGCCAGCTGTAGAGGTCGCCGGACGGCACCGACGATGCGATGGCCGAGCCGCTCGCGATGATCGATCCGCGCTGCACCTCGTACGAGTCGTAGAGCGATCGGCGATTCTCGGGGTTCGCGGCGAGCTCGTCGGTCTGGATCACCTGGATCCAGCTCGTCGATGCGAAGAGCGCCAGGAACATGAACAGCATCAGGATGCTGAGCCTTCTCAACTCTTTGGTCACGATCGCCCCCTTCGGGCGATACGCGCTCGCAGGCTCCCGCTCTTCAACGCGTGCTCTTTGGTCACAATGCACCTCCCCGCGGGGGAAGGCGCCGACCACTTTCCCGGTCGTTGAGCGAGCGAAGCGAGTCGAAACGCGCCATGTCAGCCGATCACCACCCGCGGCCGGCTGCGGACGGCGTCGGAGATGCGCAGCAGCAGGGCCACGATGATCCAGTTCGCCACGAGGGATGAACCCCCGGCCGCGAGGAACGGCGTGGTGAGGCCCGTGAGCGGGATGAGGCGGGTGACGCCGCCGACCATGATGAACACCTGCAGGGCGATCGTGAACGACAGGCCCGTCGCGAGGAGCTTGCCGAAGTCGTCCTGGCCGGCGAGGCCGATGCGGATGCCACGGCTCGTGAACACCATGTACAGGCACAGGATCGCGAAGACGCCGATGAGCCCGAGCTCCTCGCCGAGAGCCGGGAGGATGTAGTCGCTCTCGGCGACGGGCGTGAGGTACGGCCGCCCCTGCCCGAGCCCGGTGCCCAGGAGGCCGCCGTTCGCCATGCCGAAGATGCCGTTGACGAGCTGGTAGCTGGAGTTGTCCATCAGCTCGGGGTTGAACGCGTCGAGCCAGTTGTTGAAACGCGCGCCGACGTACGGCAGGATCCGCGACGCGAGGAACGCGCCCGACACGGCGAGCACGACGCCGATGAGCACCCAGCTGGTCTTGCCCGTGGCGACGTAGAGCATCGCGACGAACATGCCGAAGATGAGCACGCCGGTGCCGAGGTCGCGCTGCAGCACGATGATGCCGAGCGACACCAGCCAGATCACCAGCAGCGGTCCGAGCTCGCGGGCGCGGGGCCACGTCATGCCCAGGAACCGCGTGCCCGTCGAGGTCAGGCTCTCTCGCGTGCGCACGAGGTAGCCGGCGAAGAACACCGCGAGCGCGATCTTGGCGAGCTCACCGGGCTGGAAGCTGAAGATGCCGAGATCGACCCACACGTCCGCGTTGCCGCCGCCGCTGAGGCCAGGGATCACCGGCAGGATCAGCAGCACGATGCCGACGAACCCGAAGATGTAGGTGTACCTGAACAGCACGCGGTAGTTCTTGAGGAACATCACGACGAGGATCGCCGCGACCAGGGCGATCGCCGCCCATGCGAGCTGCCTGGTCGAGAAGGCGTCCCACCCGTGGCGCTCCCAGTACAGGTCGAGCCGGTAGATCATCGCGAGACCGAGTCCGGTGAGGAGCGTCGCGATCGGGACGACGAACGGGTCGGCCGCTCGGGCGCGCAGGCGCAGCAGGATGTGCAGCGCGATCACCAGTGCGGTGAGGCCGCCGCAGTAGACGAGGAAGGTCCAGTCGATGAAGTCCTGCGCGCCGAGCTGCACGAGCGCGATCGCCGAGCCGTTGATCGCGAACGCGAAGACCAGCAGGGCCAGCTCGCGGTTGCGCTGGGTCTGCGGCACGCGGATGCGGCGCAGGGCCCGCACCACCGCGGTGTCGGTCGAGACCGCGTCGGTGCGCGTGCTCGTGGATGCGTTCATCCGCCGCCTCCCGCCAGGTCGCTGATTCCCGACACGATCTGCCGCGCGTGCGACAGCGAGTTCGCCGAGATGGTCTGCTCCACCGTCGCACGGGCGAAGTTCGACAGCGAATCGAGCGGGATGCCGGTGTCTTCGTACGGGGTCGACAGCGAGATCGGCCCGATGCCCTGCTGTACGCCCTGGTAGATGACGACGGTGTCCTCGTCGGCGCCGACGTAGTACCGCGTCTGCGTCCACTGGTAGCCGAGCCAAGCGGCACCCGCGATGATCACGAGCACCAGCGCGAGGCCCGTGATCCACCCGATGCGGCGCCGGCGCGCGCGGCGGCGGTCCTCTTCGATGAGCTCCTCGAGGAACTCCGGCGCCGGCTCGAAGTGCGTCGGCTCGTTCGCGGCCTGGCGGTTCGGGTGCAGCCAGCTCGAGCGCCGCGGTGCGGCCGCGGGCACTTCGATGCCCACCGGGTTCGACGCGGAGCCCACGATGGTGGGGGTGCCCGAGAAGAGCGGATGCTGCCCGCCGACGTCGACGATGACGATCGTGACGTTGTCGGGGGCGCCGCCGTCGAGCGCCTGCTTGAGCAGGTTGTCGGCGGTGCGGCCGGGGGCGAGCCCGAGTCCCATGGCCTTGGAGGTGTGCGGGTCGTCGACCACGCCCGACAGGCCGTCCGAGCACAGCAGCCAGCGGTCGCCGGGCTGTGTCGGCATGATGAACGTGTCGAGCTCGGGGTCGGTGTCCATGTCGCCGAGCACGCGCATGAGCACCGAACGACGCGGGTGGTAGCGCGCCTCCTCGGGTGTGATGCGGCCCGAGTCGACGAGGCGCTGCACGAACGTGTGGTCGGTGGTGATCTGTGTCAGGGCGCCGTCGCGGAACAGGTAGATGCGCGAGTCGCCGATGTGGGCGATGACGGCGTAGTCGTCCACCATGATCAGCGCGCTGACCGTGGTGCCCATGCCGGCCAGCTCCGGCCGGACGCCGACCGTGTCGATCAGGTCGACGGCGGCGTCCGAGATCGCGTCGCGCAGCGCCCGCTCGGCCTCGGCGGTCGAGTCGAACGGCCGGTCGAGCCCCTCCAGGCGCGAGATCGCGAGGCTCGACGCGACGTCGCCGCCGGCGTGGCCGCCCATGCCGTCGGCGACGACGAACAGGTTCGAGCCGGCGTACCCGGAGTCCTGGTTGTTGGAGCGCACCTTGCCGGTGTGCGAGATCGCGGCGCTCGAGCCCTGGAAGACCATATGCGAGGGGTCCGCCCGCTACTTCCGCAGCTCGAACGTCGTCGCGCCGACCTTGATCGGGGCGCCGAGGTTCACGGGGACCGGGGCTGTCACGCGGGCACCGTCGTGCCACGTGCCGTTCGTCGAGTCGAGATCCTGGATCATCCACTGGTCGCCCCACAGCACCAGACGCGCGTGGTGGCTCGACGTGTAGTCGTCGCGGACGACGAGTCCCGACTCGCTCGAGCGGCCGATGGTGAGCGGCTCGTTCCCCAGCGGGAGCTCGAGTCCGGTCTTCGGTCCGCTCGTGATCACGATGCGCGACGCGGTGGCGGTCGTTGCAGGTCCGCTGGGCTTCGCCGCCGGTGCGGAGGCCGCCGAAACGACGGGCGCGGTGACGGACGACGCGGCGCCGGGGGCGGATGCCGCGGGCGCGGCCGCGGCCGCGGCGGCCGCAGCATCCGGCATCCGCCTCACCTTCACGCCGAAGAGGTCGGCGCGCAGCGAGTACACGACGGCGAAGACGAACGCCCACAGCAGCACCAGGAACCCGATGCGCAGCAGCAGCAGGGTGAGCTCGCTCATGCCAGCGGGCCCCTCTCCTGCGGGTCGAACGCCCGGGTGGCATCGTCGACGGATGCTGCGGGCCGTTGCGCGCTCGCCTGCGCGACGACGCGGAACACGATGTCGGTGCGGCCGATGCGCACGGTGGCGTCGGGCGGGAGCGCCGACTCGGTCACCTTGCGGCCGTCGAGCATGGTGCCGTTGGTCGAGCCGAGGTCGCGCACCATGGCCCGCTCGCCGTCCCACAGGATCTCGACGTGCTTGCGGCTGGTGCCCGAGTCCGCGACCGTGATGTCGGCGTCGCTGCCGCGGCCGATGACCGTGCGCGACTTCGTCAGCGGGATGCGGCGCCCTTCGACGTCGACGACGCCGCGCCACGAGACGCGGCCGCCCTGCGCGGTCGACGACTCGACGCGGAGGGTGCCGGTGGAGAGCTCCTCGTCGCGGCGGATCGCGATCGTCACGGGGCCCGCGAACGAGTACCCCTGGGCCTTGGCGTGGGCATGGACGAGCGTGTCGAGCTCGTGCCGCAGCGCGTCGCCGAGCGACGAGATGCGGTCGTCGTCGGCGGGTGACAGGCGCACCGTGAACGTGTTCGGCGCCAGGATGCGGTCGCGGCTGACGACGGCCGCCTTCTTGTCGAGTTCGCTGCGCAGGGCGGAGGCGATCTCGACAGGCTGGATGCCGCTGCGGAAGGTCTTGGCGAACGCGCTGTTGACTGCGCGCTCCAGACCTTTCTCGAAGCTGTCAAGTAGTCCCACGGAGCTCCTCTTGAGGGGGGTGCCGGTTGCTACATGCTAATTGCACACGCTGTACCCGTCATGGATCGCGCCTCCGACCAGGTGAGTTCGGAAGGGGCCGCGACGCATGATATCCTCGGGAAGTTGAGTTTCGCGGGATCTCCGGATGCCGCGGCTCGCGCGAGTGGCGGAATAGGCAGACGCGCTGGCTTCAGGTGCCAGTGCCCGAAAGGGCGTGGGGGTTCAACTCCCCCCTCGCGCACAGCGCAGAAGAGGACTCCCGAGAGGGGGTCCTCTTCTCTTGTACGCCCACCGCTCCTTCGCTCACGCGCCGTCGAGCGCGGGCGGGAGCGTGAAGACGATCTCCTCGATCTCGCGGCCGATGCCGGGGGCGAAGTCGACGTTTCGCGACACCTCCGTGAAGCCGACCTTGGTGAGCACGGCGATCGAGGCGGCGTTGTGGGCGGCGGCGCGGGCGAAGAGCGGGCGGACGGGCTCGCGCGAGATCAGATGGCGCAGCGCCGCGGTCGCGACGCCCCGGCCCCACGCGTGGCGGGCGATCCAGTAGGTGACCTCGCGGTCGCCGTCGACGGTGAAGGATGCCGCGGTCCCGGCGAAGCCGCCGTTCTCGGTGACCACGAATGAGAGGACGCCGGGCGTGGCGAACTGCCGCGCGATCCACGCGTCGAACGCGGCACGGTCGTCGGGATCCTCGGCGGTGAACGCGGCCATCGCGATCGCCTCACGGTCGCGCATCATCTCGAAGATGGCGTCGAGGTCGTCTTCGTCGACAGGTCGCAGCTCGATGTGGTGCACGGTTTCACGGTAGCCGCGGCATCCGTCACCGAGAAGAGCGGGAGATCAGTTCAGGCCGTGGATGCTGCGCAGCAGCGATTCCGCACGGTCGGCGTCGCGGGCGACGAAGGCGGCGCGGAACTCCTCGTAGGCGGCCGTGCGACCGATCGGGCATTCGATGAATGGCTGCCAGCCCACCATGTCGCGGCGGATGGCGAACTCGTACTCGCGGACGAACTGCCGGAGCGCGAAGTTGCCGCTCGCCCGGATGACGACGGAGAAGAAGGAGTGGCTGGCCACGGCGAGGGCCGCGGCGTCGTTTGCGCGGGACGCCGCGATCACGTCGTCCAGCCGCTCCAGGGCGAGCTCGAGTGCGTCGGCGTCGGCGCGTGCCGAGGCCATGCGCACGGCGAGCCCCATGTTGAAGGCGACGAGCTCCATGGTGTCGTTCTGCTGGTTGGGGTGCGACACCCGCGTGTAGCGGTGCGGCGACACCTCGACCAGGCCGGCGCGCTCCAGTCGCTGCAGCGCCTCGCGCACCGGAGTGCGCGAGACCCCGAGCCATTCCGCCAGTTCCTGGTCGCGCAGCCGCTCGCCAGGGGCCAGGCGGCCGTCGAGGATCGCCTCGCCCAGGCGCGCGTACACCTCGTCTCCGAGGACGGCGCGGCTCGGCTCGAGCGGGACGAAGGGGGCGGTCATGAGTGGCACCAGTGTACGCCGGAGGATTCACGCGCATAGACCCGCTTGAGCGGGCCTTCAGGGGGTCCCCCCGGACTCCGCCCGACTCCGTCAGAAAGTGCGGAAACGCTGAGGATCCGGCCTCGCCCTTGGGCTGATATATCGGTACCATGATCTCTGTCCACGTTTACGACGTGGCCTATCCGGGGGGATCCGTCGACGCCCGGGCTTTCGAGCCAAGCTCAGCCCGGGCGGACGATGGGACATGGATGAGGAGCCCTGCGGTCCACCGGTTGCTCTGCAACATTTGTGTCACCTTCGCAACTGGGTCTCGCCGCGAGCCGTCGTCTTCACTACGTTGGATTGCAATCGCCGCAATCGCGACGAGATCAACGAAGAACGGCAAGTAATGAGCACGCAGGGCACCGTCAAGTGGTTCAACTCGGAGAAGGGATTCGGCTTCATCGCCCCCGATGAAGGCGGCGCAGACGTCTTCGCGCACTACAGCGCAATCCAGTCGGGTGGATACCGCTCCCTCGAGGAGAACCAGCGCGTCGAGTTCGAGATCGCGCAGGGACCCAAGGGCCTCCAGGCCGAAAACATCCGCCCGCTCTGAGCGGCGGACCGATCGCTTCACGCGGTCGAAGCCGCGGTATCCCACTGGTGGGTGCCGCGGCTTCGTCGCGCGCGAGTGACCGGATCGCGGGTCAATCCCGCTCGCCGCGCACGAGTTCGAGACCCGCTCCGGCGAACTGACGCAGCGTCGCGTCGGGCAGGAACGCCCGTGTGAGCGCTCCGCCGATCCGCGTGAGGTCGCTCTCGTCGCGGTACAGCAGGTACAGGGTCTTGTACCGCGGATGGAACTTCTCCTTGAAGCGGTGCAGCGAGCGGAATCCGTACACCGGCTCGAGCGCGTCGGCGAGCTTGTCGCTGAGCGCGGCGATCATGCCGGCGTCCGGCGGGTAGTCGTGGGCGAGGGGCGCGCCCGACAGTGACATGATCTCGGCGCCCTCGTCGGAGAAGAGCCTCGCCGACGAGCCGATCAGGAACTCCATCACGGGGCCGAAGCCGCCCTCGCGCCGGCGCATCAGGTCGAGGGTCCACCCTCGCACCGCTCCTTCTTCGCTTCCGCGGCCTTCCCCGCCGCCCCGGGGCCTGCCGCCATAGACCGGCAGCCACGACAGGAATCCGTCGACGTCGCCGTTCGGCGCGAGCGCCAAGGCGAGGCGCACCTCCGGGTCCTCCGCCTCGACGAGCGTGCCCAGCGTGAACCCCATCTCGGGAAGGCCCTTGTCGCCGACCCACATCTCCGAGATCGCGCGCAGCTGCTGCTGCACGCCCCACGACTCATCCTTGAGGTGGGTCATGCGAAACGTCATCTCCTCGCGCCCCGCCCGGTTGAGCGACGAGCGCACCGAGTTCCACCGCTTGCCGGTGAACTCGAGGCCGGGCAGGTCCACGATCGTGTCGTCCGCGACGACCAGGCTCCGCCACGACGCCGGCACGGCGGCACGGGTGGCCTCGTCGGCGCTGAAGAAGCACGGGATCAGCCCCGCCCGCTCGGCATCGTGGATGAATTCCTGCACGGATGCTGCGCGCGACGCCTCGGGACCGATCGGGTCTGCGAGGGCCAGCGCCACTCCCGCGCGGCGCTGGTAGGCGACGATGCTGTCGGTCGTGCGCGCGTAGCTGTTCCCCTCCCAAGTCGTCATCCACGAGAGCGTTCCGCCGCCGTGGGTGTGCAGCATCCGTTTCACGTCCTCGATGCCGGGAGCGGGCTGCCGACCGATGCGCGACCGGCGCCGCGCGCGGAAGGCGTGGCGCACCCAGATCAGGTAGATGAACATGAGCAGCCACATCACGCCGCTGGCCAGAGACAGCTCGGTCTCGCCGTCGATGGTCGCCTCGACCTGCGCCTCGGAGGCGATGATGATGGCCGCGGCGACGAGCAGCGCGGTCACGATGTTGAAGATCGCGAGGATCACGGCGAGCACCCACGACCAGCGACGACCGCGGCGCAGCCCGTTCGCGATGATCAGGATGATCACGACGTCGATCAAGAAGTCCCAGAAGCCGCCCGAGGCGGGCTCGGTCGGTCCGAACGGGCCGTCGGTCGGCACCAGGATCGTGATGACCTCGACAGCGCCGAGCACGAGCACCGAGATGAAGGCGATGAGCCGCTGCTCGCGCATCGTGGTGTGCTGGACGCGCAGCGACCGGTCGACGAACAGCACGAGCAGCACGGCGAGCAGGTGCTCGAGGTCGGCGAGCGTGCCCCAGAAGATCATCGCGATGAAGACGAAGCCGAGCAGAACGAGCCAGGCGCGCACGCGCCAGGGGCTCCGCAGCAGGCCGACGGCCGCTGCGATGCAGGCCATCGTGCCGCCCGAGGGGCCGACATCCAGTGCCGCGGCCTGGGTCTGCGCCCAGCCCCACGACGCGATCGCGGAGCACCCCCACAGCACGAGAGCCGTCGCGAGGATCGCGAACAGCTGGCCGACCCAGTAGTAGGCGAGGGCCACACGCGAGCCGCGCCGGAACTCGAGGTACGCCATGCCGACGAAGCTCGCGATCGTGAACACATAGACCCACGGCGCGTTGACGAAGAACGTGCCGGTGACCGGCGTCCACCATCGGCCCGCTTCGAAGGCGGGGAGGCCGTACGCGACCGCGTCGAAGAGGTCGGAATCCTCGAACGGCCGCCACAGTCCCTGCCACACGACGCCCGCGACGAGGATCAGCGCGATCATCGTGAGTGTCGCCGGAATCCGCCCCACTCCGGCAAGCACGCGGTTCGGTCTCTGAGTCGCCCCGTCGCTCATGCGTTCAGGGTAGCGGCGGGCTACGCCGGTGTGTCGGACCTGGTGTTTCTCGTCGGTGCGGCGCGTGTCGACTGGCAAGCTCGTTCAGCGACCGGGGGGTGAGGCGGAGCCGGCCTGGCGGGCGAAGTCCGCGAGGGCCTTGGCGTCCTCGGCATCGCGCATCGCCCGGCGCGCGGCGTCGAGCGCGGCCACCGGGTCCTGCGCCTGGCGGGCCCGGGCGAGCTCGCGCTGGGCCGAGAGCAGCCGCGACCGCGCATCGGCTCCGGCACGTGAGCGGGACACGGATGCCTCGGCCTGCGCCAGTGCGCCGCGTGCGGCGGCGAGCGTGCCCGGGAGGGCGGTGCGCGCGCCGCGCAGGCGCTGCTGCGAGGTGCGCGCGTCGCCCAGGGCGAGGTCGAGCCGGCTGCGCAGGCGCGCGATGGCCTCGACCGTGCGGGTGGGGTGGCGGGCAGCATCCGTCTCGATGCGGTTCAGCTCGTCGTCGAAGGCGTGCAGCTCCGCGCCGAGCCGTGCGGCGTCGGGAGCGTCGAGGTGCTCGCGCGTGACGGAGGCCTGGCGCAGCGCCGTGCGCGCCGACGCGACCTCGTCCGGCACGGCCTGCGCAGCCTGCAGCACGAGACGGTGCGTCTCTTCGAGGTTGCGGGCGTCGGCCTCCGCCTGGCGGAGCGCCCGCTCGGCGGCGGCGAGGTCGGGGAGGGCGCTCAGCGACGGGTCGGCGGCGCGGGCCGCGGCGGCGTCGAGGTGGCGTTCCGCGGCGGACACCTGGGACAGCGCGGCGTGCGCCGAGCGTGAGGCATCCCGCCATTCCTCCTCGGCGAAGCGGGACGAGAGCTCGGCGACGAGCGCGGCCGGGTCGCCCATCGACGCGGTCAGCTCAGCGAGGCGGCGGCGGGCGGCGTCGATCTGCCCGGCCGCCGACACGTTCGCGGTGACCCACGCGCCGTGCTCCCGGCGGGCGGCGGCGACCGTCGCGAGAGCCTCGCCCGCGCGGCGCTCGATGCGCGCCGCGACGCGGTGGACCTCGTGGGGGGCGATGGCGGGATCGCTGATCGCGCGGTAGTCCTCGAAGGCGTCGTCACGCACGTGCTGCGCCGTGAGGCGTGCCCGCCGCAGCGACGCCGGGGCGTCGCCGCCGTAGAGGGCGCCCGAGAGGCCGACTTCGAGGTCGAGCTCGCCGACCTCGTCGTCGAGCTTCACGAGCGTCGCACCCGCCTTGGCCCGCTCCTGCTCGGCGCCGGCGCGGGCACGGGGCGAGCGCCGCGCGCGGCGGACGGCCCACGCGATCACCGCGACGACGATCGCCGTCACGCCGAACACGACCAGGGCCGGCACCAGCCACCCCAGGATCGTGGCGGCGAGCTCAGGCATCGGCGACGCCGGCGGTCGTGGTCGTCCCTTCGTCGGCGTACTCGCCGAACAGCAGCAGCGCACGCAGCTGGTCGACGTCGTCGACCACGGCCTGCGCACCCTCTGACTCATGCGGCCAGCTGAAGCCCCACCGCACGAAGATCACGGGAACGCCCTGTTCCGCGCCGCCCTCGACGTCGTGGTGACGGTCGCCGACGAGCACCGGGCGGCTCGTGTCGACCCCCGCCGCGGCGAGGCGGCGCAGCGCTTCGGCGACGATGTCGGACTTCGCGCTGAGCGTCTTCTCGTCCGGGGTCGCACCGACGATCGCGGTGAGCGAGGTGGACAGGTCGAAGTGGTCCATCAGAGCGACGACCTGCACCTCGGGCTTCGAGCTGGCGGTGGCCTGCGGGATGCCGGCGGCCGCGACATCCGTGATCAGCTCACCCATCCCCGGGAACAGCTTGGCGCCGGTCGTGTACCCGTCGGTCTTGTTCAGCCCGCGGTAGAACGCGACGGCCTCGGCCGACTCCTCGGGCGTCATGCCGACGTTCACCTGGAACGACTCGTACATCGGCGGCCCGATCCAGTGCACGAGCTCCGCGCGGGTCGGCGGACGCTTGCCGAAGTGCTCGAGGGCGATCGTGAGGCGGCGGAGGATGCCGTCGGACGCGTCGACGATCGTTCCGTCGACATCCCACAGCACACAGGTCCACGGCGATCGGCTCGGCATGAGGACCAGCCTATGCGGAGGCGGGCCTGCGTTCCGAGACGGGGCGGTGCACGCGGGCCAGGCGAGCCATCATGCGCCGCAGATCCTCGATCTCGGCGGGAGACCAGTCGGCGAGCAGGGTCCTCATGTTGGACTCGGCCGTCGACATGATGCGCTCGCCGATGCGGCGCCCCTCGTCGGTGAGCGCGACGAGCACCCCTCGATCGTCGGCGGGCGCGGCGACGCGCACCACCAGGCCGGCGTTCACGAGGCGTCCGACGATCTTGCTCATGTTGGTCGGCGTCATACCGAGCGCGAGCGACAGTTCGACCGGCCGCATGGCGCCGTTGTACGACAGTTGGTTGACGACGAGGAACATGCCCATGTCGTCCACCGGGAACGACACCCGCGCCATCACGTCGCGCCGCACCCCGGTGCTGTCGGCCCAGTGCACGATCGAGGCGAGCGACAGCCGGAGGTCGAGCGGGTCGGGCGCGATGACCGGGCTCAGGTCTGCCGCGCCATCGCGAGCGAGCGCTTCCCGGCGACTCGCCGAAGGCAGGCGTTCGGCGCGGCCCTTTGTGGCGATTCGCCACATCGCGCGAGAGGGACAGTTCCGGCGACTCGCCAAGACCGTGTTCACGAGCCGGTCCTTTGTGGCGAGTCGCCAAATCGCGCCAGGGGAGGAGACCGCGCCCGTCCGAAGACGAGGAGAGAGTGCTGGGAGGTCTAGAACAGGCGCGGGGCGCCGGACTCGATGCCCTTCATGCCCTCGTAGTCGAGCGTGACGCAACGGATGCCGCGATCCGCGGCGAGCACCTTGGCCTGGGGCTTGATCTCCTGGGCGGCGAAGACGCCGGTGACCGGGGCGAGGTGCGGATCGCGGCCGAGCAGCTCGAGGTAGCGCGTGAGCTGCTCGACGCCGTCGATGTCACCGCGGCGCTTCACCTCGACGGCGATGGTGCCACCTTCGGGGTCGCGCAGCAGGAGGTCGACAGGGCCGATCGCGGTCGGGAACTCGCGGCGCACGAGCGTCAGGTTCTCGCCGATGACGTCGACCTGCTCGGCCAGGAGGCGCTGGAGATCCGCCTCGACGCCGTCCTTCTGCAGTCCCGGATCGATGCCGAGTTCGTGCGACGAGTCGTGGATGACCTCGTAGATGCGCACCAGCAGCGCGTCGCCGGTCTTGGCGTGCGTCACGCGCCAGTGCTCGAGCACGCCGGCGGATGCCGACTCCTCGTCGGGCACCTCGACGTCGAGGCGGCACGGCGGGCTCATCCAGTTGAGCGGTTTGTACGAGCCGCCGTCGGAGTGCACCAGCAGCGAGCCGTCGCCCTTGTGGACGAGCAGGCGGGTGGCGAGGGGCAGGTGGGCGTTGAGCCGCCCGGTGTAGTCGACGGAGCAGCGGGCGATGACAAGACGCACCCGAAGAGCCTAGCCTCCCGCATCAGCTTGCCCGCAGGCTCGTCGGATAGCCTTTGCCCTCGGTGCCCGCGCGCTGTCGTGCGTCCGTGCGACCCCCAGACCCCGGCCCCCACCGCCGCCCCTTCGTCCGGAGAAGAACCGATGAACTCTCGTCACCCCGACGCGACCGTCCATATCCTGTCCAGCACCGTCGCCGAGCTGCACGTCGGCAGCGACGTGGCGGAGGTCGTCGCCCCCGACAGCCTGGCGCTCCGCGACCGCGTGGTCGAGGAGATCCGTCAGCTCGCAGCATCCAACGGCGAACCGGCCCACGCGACGCTCGTCGAGGGCTCGTCCCGCTGGCCTCTTGTGGTGCACCCCGACGGCACCTTCGACGAGGCGTTGGAGGAGGCGGCGGTCGACACGACGGCGGTGCCTGTGGTGGCGGCGCCTGCGCCCGCTCCGGCCCCGGTGTCGGCTCTTCCTGTCACGGCGCCGACCCCGGTGCCCGCGGTGCCGTCGGCGGTCCCGGTCGCCGAGGATCCGGCGCGCCCGACCGTGCAGGACCTGCTCGATTCGCGCACGGGCGGCGGTCGCCCGCGCGCCACGATCGGCTGGCAGGGCGCGGTGCGCCGCGCGACCGGCGGCCTCATCTCGCCCGCGCCCGGCCGTGTCGAGCGGTCCCGCCTCGACCGTGAGAAGCGCGTTCAGCGTCGCCTCGACGCCCCGCGCACGATCGTCGTGCTCAACCCGAAGGGCGGCGCGCACAAGACGACGAGCACCCTGCTGCTCTCCGCGACGTTCGGGACGCTGCGCGGCGGAGCGACCCTCGCGTGGGACAACAACGAGACCCGCGGCACGCTCGGCTGGCGCGCACAGCACGCCCCGCACCACCGCACCGCAGTCGACCTCCTCGAGGACCTCGACGAGGCCTCGAACTTCCGCGGGTCGAGCCTTGCGGCGCTCGACCACTATGTCCGGACGCAGGTCGACGCGCGCTTCGACGTGCTCGCGTCCGACGAGGACGCCGCGGCCTCCTCGACGATCGACGCAGCCGCGTTCGATCGGCTCCACGCGCTGCTGCGCCGCTACTACCGCCTGATGATCGTCGACACCGGCAACAACATGCGCGCGTCGAACTGGGTCGCGGCCGTCGCCGCCGCCGACCAGCTCGTCATCGTGTCGACCGTCCGCGAAGACACGGCGGCCAGCGCCGCGTGGCTGCTCGACGGCCTGCGCGAGAAGGGCTTCGGCCGGAAGATCGACGAGGCCGTCACCGTGCTGACGGCGCCGTCCTCGCGCCCCGACCGCAAGCTCGAAGCGCGCCTCTCGCAGCACTTCGAGCAGGTGACGTCGGCCGTCGTGAACGCGCCGTTCGATCCGTCGCTCGTCGACGGTGGGCCGATCGACTTCGACGCGCTCTCCCCGGAGACCCGGGACGCGTGGCTCACCGTCGCCGCGACGGTGGCCGATCGGCTCTGACCTCAGCTGATCCGGGTCCGGTCACCGCGGACGGCGCGGACGGCGCGGACGGCGCCGACCGCTCCGGCTCAGTGGTGGGCGTGGCCCGCACCGACCTTGGAGCCTGCGATCGGCTTCGCCGCGCCCGAGGCGAGCCCCGACATCGCGATGAGGGCGACGATGATCCACAGGGTCGGCAGGATGCCGATCTCGTGGCTGATCCAGCCGAGGATCGGCGGACCGCAGAGGAACGCGAGGTACCCGATCGTGGCGGCCGCCGAGACGGACGCCGCTGCCTTCCTCGGGTCGTCCGCCGCCGCCGACATGCCGAGGGGGAAGCCGAGCGAGGCGCCGGCGCCCCACAGCGCGATGCCGACGAAGGCGATCGGCAGGTTCGGCGCGAGGATGAACATGACCAGGCCGACGCCCGCCGCGATCGACAGGAGGCGCAGCGACCACACGCGGCCGATGCGATCGACGAGCGGACCGCCGAGGATGCGGAACGTCGTCATCGCCACCGAGAACACCGTCAGCGCGATGGCGCCGACGGCCTCGGTCTGGTCGTGGCCGTCGACCATCGCGATCGTGAGCCAGTCGTTCGCGCTGCCCTCGGCGAAGGCCATGCCCAGCATGATCGCGCCGATCGCGTAGGTGCGAGGGTCGCGCCAGACGGCCAGGACCTCGGCGAACCGCTCGCGGCGCGTGATGCTCGTCGCGGGGTCGTCGTGCATGCTCTCGCGCACGGGGACGGCCCGCAGCGACAGCAGGCCGGCCGCGGCGACGAGCAGTCCGGCGGCGCCGAGATGCCAGCCGACGCCGATGCCGAGGGCCGCCATCGCCACACCGAGCCCGGCGCCCGCGACGGTGCCGAGGCTGAAGAACGCGTGGAACAGCGGCATGAGCGTGCGCTCGAACGCCTGCTCCACCGCGGCCGCCTCGACGTTCATCATGACGTCGGTGGCGCTCATGCCCAGGCCCATGAGCCCGAGTCCGACAGCGGCGGCGACGTACGACTGCGCGAACTCGACGCCGACGCCCGCGACCACGACGCCGAGCGCGAACGTGATGATCGTCGCGAACATGCCGCGCCGTGCGCCCCAGCGCGCGACGATCACGTTGGCGAGCGACAGGCCCAGGATCGACGTCGCACCTGCGACGAACAGGAGGACGCCCACCTGGAGGTCGTTGATGCCCAGGTCCACCTTGACCGCGGGGAGGCGCGACGCCCACGACGCGAAGCCGACGCCCATGATGAGGAAGATCGTGAAGATCGCGGTGCGCCAGGCGACCAGTTGCCGACGGGTGAGCGCGGTGTCCATCCGCACATGCTACCGAATCGATTCGACATCACTCGTTCGGGACGGGCTACGATCGCGACAGCATGAGCCGTCAGGACACCGGCATCCGCCGCGCCACGATCTCGGACGTCGCCCGCGAGGCAGGCGTCTCGCCGTCGACCGCGTCCGTGGTGTTCAGCGGAAAGACCCCGGTGTCGGACGCGACCCGCCGTCGCGTGCTCGACGCGGCAGCCGCGCTCGGCTACACCGGACCCGACCCGCGTGCGGCCTCCCTGCGCCGCGGCCGCTCGGGAATCGTCGGGGTGGTCTTCGAGGAGCATCTGGGCACGGCGTTCCTCGACCCGGTGAAGACCCTCATGATGGACGGTCTCGCCGACGCGGTCACGCCGCTCGGCGCCGGGCTTCTGCTGCTGCGAGACCACGAGCCCACCGGGAGCGGCCCCTCGCTCACCACCGCACCGCTCGACGCCGCGGTGCTCATCGGCTGCAGCGGCCTGCTGCGCGAGTCCCTCGAGACCGTCAAGGCACGAGGCATCCCGGTGGTCGTCATCGAAGGGGATGCCGGAGACGACGTGCCGCGCATCGGGCTCGACAACCGCGAGGCCCAGCGCCAGGCGGCGAGCCACCTGCGCGCGCTGGGGCACCGCGAGGTGGCCGTCGTGACGCTTCCCGCGCGGGTCGACTGGCAGCGCGGCTGGCTGCACGACGACACGGGGATCACCGTCGACGTCACCCGCGAGCGGCTCGCGGGCGCCCTCGACGTCTTCCCCGACGCCGCCGCGTTCGCCGCCGCCGGGAGTTTCATCGACGAGGGGTTCGCGGCCGGCCGCGAGATCTTCGCCGACCCCGAGCGGCGCCCCAGCGCGGTCATCGCGCAGAGCGACCTGCTCGCGGCCGGCGTGATCCGGGCGGCCGAAGAGGCCGGCCTGCGCGTGCCGGAGGACGTGAGCGTCACGGGCTTCGACGGCATCGTCGTCGACGGCCTCGCTCCGTACGAGCTCACCACCCTGGTACAGCCGGCGACCGACAAGGGCCGCGCGGCCGGCGCCGCCGTCGCCGCGATGCTCGAGGGAACCCCCGCGGCGTCGATCCGGTTCACCTGCACCTTCCGCGAGGGCAACACCACGGGACCGGTTCCCGCCTCCGCCTGACACGGGGCTCCGCACTGCTCCCGGGCCGGCGATGTATGCCGTCCGGGCGATCGGGCGCGGCGCGCCCGTTAGGATGGTCACAGACACCCCGATCGCCTGGGCTGTGCGCCGTCCTCCTCTGATGTGCGCGTGCCGACGAACCCGAGGAGGCCCGAATGCTCCTCGTTCTCGGCGCGTTCGCGGTCGTCCCGGTCCTGCTCCCGTGGCTCGTGGCGCGCATCGGCGCCCGCGCCTTCTACGTCGCGGCGATCCTCCCGATCGCCGGATTCCTCTACGCCGCCGTGCTCACGCCGCAGGTGCTCGCGGGTGACATTCCGTTCGAGACATACGCCTGGATCCCGCCGCTCGGCATCAATCTCTCGATGCGGATGGACACGCTGTCGTGGCTCATGACGCTGGTCGTCACCGGCGTCGGCGCCCTCGTGATGATCTACTGCCGCTGGTACTTCCGCGGCAAGACCGAGAATCTCGGCCAGTTCGCGGCGGTGCTGCTCGCGTTCGCGGGAGCGATGTACGGACTCGTCCTCACCGACGACCTCGTCGTGCTCGTGATGTTCTGGGAAGTCACCAGCGTCCTGTCGTACCTCCTCATCGGGTACTACAACAAGCGCGCGGCAAGCCGTCGTGCCGCTCTGCAGGCCCTCCTCGTGACGACGCTCGGCGGACTCGTCATGCTGATCGGCGTCGTGCTGCTCGTGGTCGACGCGGGAACCTCCCGCATCTCGACGATCCTCGCCGAGGCGCCGTCAGGCCCGGTCGTGAACGCGGCGCTCGTGATGATCCTGGTCGGCGCGCTCAGCAAGTCGGCGATCTTCCCCTTCCACTTCTGGCTGCCGGGTGCGATGGCGGCCCCGACGCCGGTGAGCGCCTACCTGCATGCCGCGGCCATGGTCAAGGCAGGCATCTACCTCATCGCCCGATTCGCCCCGGTGTTCGCGATCGCTCCGCCGTGGCGTCCGATCGTGATCTCGCTCGGTGTCTTCACGATGCTGCTCGGCGGCTTCCAGGCGCTGCGCGAGACCGACCTCAAGCGCGTGCTCGCCTTCGGCACGGTGAGCCAGCTGGGCCTCTTGACCGTCGTCCTCGGATATGGGACACGGGATGCTGCGCTCGCAGGTCTCGCGCTGCTCTTGAGTCACGCCCTCTTCAAGTCGGCGCTGTTCCTCGTGGTCGGCGTCCTCGACCGCCAGCTGTCGACCCGCGACCTGACCGAGCTCTCGGGCGTCGGCCGGCAGGCGCCGGTCATGGCGACGTTCTCGATCATCGCCGTCGCGTCGATGGTCGGCATCATCCCGACCATCGGCTTCGTCGCCAAGGAGGGCGCCCTCGCCGCGCTCCTGCACGAGGCGCTGGGCGGCGCCGTGTGGGGGATCGTGGCCCTCGTGGGCGTCGCTCTGGGATCTGTGCTGACGGCGGGATACGGCATCCGTTTCCTCTGGGGCGCGTTCTCGACCAAGCGCGAGGCGAACGGCGACCGTATGCCCGACACGGAGTGGCCCGACCCCCCGATCGGATTCCTCGTGGCGCCGATCGTGCTCTCGGGCCTCACCGTCGTCGCGGGTGCCTTCGCGCCGTGGCTCGACAAGGTCTTCACGCCCTACGCCGACCAGGCGCCGTCGTCGACGCCCGGCGTCGCCCCGCCTGAGCATCCCGCCCACCTCGCGCTGTGGCATGGGCTCGAGCCGGCGCTGTGGATCTCGCTGGCCACGATCGCGATCGGCGTCTTCGTATTCTGGGTGACGCGCGGCTGGCGACCCGCGAAGCGCCTGCTGCCGTTCACCGCGGCCGAGGCGTACAACGGCGCGCTCCGCGTCGTCGCGCGCCTGTCGGTGATCACCACGAGCCTCACGCAGCGCGGCTCGCTGCCCGTCTACGTCGGCACGATCTTCGTCGTGTTCGTCGCCGCCGAGGCGACCGCGCTGTTCGCGAGCGACGACTGGCAGGCGAAGCTCGATGCCTACCAGACCCCGACGCAGCTGCTCGTCGCCCCCATCATGATCGCCGCCGGGCTCATCGCGATCCGCGCGCGCAAGCGATACACCGGCGTCGTGCTGGTGTCGGTGACCGGCCTCGGCATGGTGCTGCTCTTCGCGACCAGCGGCGCACCCGACCTCGCGCTCACCCAGATCCTCGTCGAGACGGTGACCCTCGTCGCGTTCGCGCTGGTGCTGCGCCGCATCCCGTCGCGCCTCGGCGAGCACAACGCCTCGGTCTGGCCCCTCGCCCGCGCGGTCCTCGGCGCGGCGGTCGGCATCACGATGGCGCTCGTCGCCATCGTGGCGACCAGCGCCCGTGTCGAGAAGCCGATCTCGGACGCCTTCCCCGACCTCGCGTACGAGCTCGGCCACGGCAAGAACGTCGTCAACGTCGCCCTCGTCGACCTGCGCGGCTGGGACACCATGGGCGAGCTGTCGGTGCTGATCCTCGCCGCGACGGGCGTGGCGTCCCTCGTCTTCGTCACCCACCGCGCCGACACGCTGTCGCGCGCGATCTCGTCGCTGCCCACCGGCGCGACGCGCACGCGGCGCCCATTGGTCGAGACCGCGGAGGGCGTCCAGCCGCGCGGCGCGGGCGGTGGACGGATGGCGTGGCTCGTCGGCGGCCAGCGCGTGCGGCCCGAGAACCGCTCGATCATGCTCGAGGTGATCGTGCGGATCCTCTTCCACACGATCATCATCGTGTCGCTGTACCTCCTGTTCGCCGGGCACAACCTGCCCGGCGGCGGGTTCGCGGGCGGCCTCGTCGCGGGCATGGCGCTCGTCATGCGCTACGTCGCGGGCGGCCGCTACGAGCTCGGCGCCGCGGCACCCACCGACGCCGGGCGCCTGCTGGGCACGGGCATGACGATCGCCGTCGCGTGCGCGATCGTGCCGGTGTTCCTCGGCGATCAGCCGCTCACGAGCTACTTCTGGGAGATCCACGACGTGCCGCTGCTCGGCCACGTCGAGTTCGTCACGTCGACGCTGTTCGACATCGGCGTCTATCTCGTCGTCATCGGCCTCGTGCTCGACGTGCTGCGCAGCCTTGGCGCGGAGGTCGACCGCCAGGCGCAGGAAGCGCGCGAGCAGCAGGGGGTGACCGTGCCGTGAACGTGTCCCTCGTCCTCATCATCGTGATGGCCGTGCTCTTCGCGTGCGGCGTCTACGCCATGCTCGAGCGCAGCCTCACGCGCGTTCTCATCGGGTTCCTGCTGCTCGGCAACGCGACGAACCTGCTGCTGCTCATCGTCATGGGAGACCCGGGCGTCGCGCCGTTCTTCGGCTCGGCATCCGTCGACGAGATGTCGGACCCGCTCCCGCAGGCCCTCACGCTCACCGCCATCGTCATCACGTTCGCCGTCTCGGCGTTCCTCCTCGCCCTCATCTACCGGTCCTGGCAGCTCGGTCAGGCCGACACCGTTTCGGACGACGAGGCCGATCTCGAGGTGCGCTCCCGCGGCGCCGCCGACGAAGACACCATGGACGAGGAGACCGAGATCGAAGACGCCGACGACGATGCCACCACGGACTTCGTGGGCACCGCGACGGCGCCGATCATGATCCTCGGCGCGCGCGACTTCGCGGGCCTCCGCGACGACGCGCCGGTGGACCGCCCCGACCAGGATCCGCGGGATCGGGGCGATGACGCATGACCGAGATCGCGCCCGCCCTCGTCCCCCTCCTCGTCACGCTTCCGCTGCTCGGCGCCGCCATCGCGCTGATCGCGGGGCGTCACCGCAAGACCCAGGTCATGGTGTCGGTGGTCACGCTCAGCGCGGTCACCGTCATCGCCGCGATCCTGCTGTTCGTCGTCGACACCGGAGACAAGCCGATCGCGGTCTCGGTCGGCGGCTGGCCGATCCCGTTCGGCATCGTGCTCTACGTGGATCGGCTCGCGGCTCTTCTCGTGGTCGTGTCGAGCATCGTGCTGCTCGCGGTGCTCCTGTTCTCCGTCGGCCAGGGTGCCGCGGACGGCGACGACGACACCCCCGTCTCGATCTTCCATCCCTCGTACCTCATCCTCGGCGCGGGCATCTTCAACGCGTTCATCGCGGGGGACCTCTTCAACCTCTACGTCGGGTTCGAGATCCTGCTCGTCGCCTCGTACGTGCTGATCACCCTCGGCTCCACCGAGTCGCGCATCCGCACCGGCGTCGTCTACATCGTCGTCTCGCTGGTGTCGTCGATCCTCTTCCTCGCGGCGATCGCCATGATCTACGGCGCGCTCGGCACGGTGAACATGGTGCAGATCTCCGAGCGCATGGGCGAGCTGCCGCAGGAGACGCAGCTGATCCTGCACCTCATGCTGCTGCTCGCGTTCAGCATCAAGGCCGCGGTGTTCCCGCTGTCGTTCTGGCTGCCGGACTCGTACCCGACCGCGCCTGCCCCGGTCACGGCGGTCTTCGCCGGACTGCTGACCAAGGTCGGCGTGTACGCGATCATCCGCACCGAGACCGAGCTCTTCCTCGACAACGACGTGAACCAGCTGCTCATGTGGGTGGCGCTCGCGACCATGATCGTCGGCGTGCTCGGCGCGGTGGCGCAGGCGGAGCTGAAACGCATCCTGTCGTTCACGCTCGTGAGCCACATCGGCTACATGATCTTCGGGCTCGCGATCGCGACGCCGGCCGCCATCGGCGCGACGATCTACTACATGGTCCACCACATCGTGGTGCAGACGACCCTCTTCCTCGCCGTCGGTCTCGTCGAGCGTCGCGCGGGCTCGACGTCGATCCTCCGGGTGAAGGGCCTCATGAAGGCGGCGCCCGTCATCGCGGTGCTGTACTTCATCCCCGCGGTCAACCTGGGCGGTCTGCCTCCGTTCTCGGGCTTCATCGGCAAGTTCGCGCTGTTCGACGCGGCCGCTCAGGTGGGCACGCCGATCATGATGGTGCTGATGGTGGGCGGCATCCTGACCAGCCTCCTCACGCTCTACGCGCTGATGCGGGCCTGGAACCTGTCGTTCTGGCGCGAGGACGAGGACTCGGCCGAGACCGAGGCCCGCATCTCGTACCTAGGCTCGGCACCCGCCGCCGGCGTCGAGACCGAGCGCCGCGTCATCCCGAGGATCATGACCGCAGCGACGACCGGCATGGTCGCGATCACCGTCGCCCTCACGATCTTCGCCGGGCCGCTGTACGACGTGTGCACCCGCATCGGCGAGGCGCTGCTGCAGCCCGTGTCGCTGACTCAACTCCAGGATGACCTCGCGGGAACGGAGAAGACCCCGTGAGCCCCGACCTGCCCCAGGGCCGGCTTCGCCGCGGGTTCGCGACGGCGTGGCGGCAGCTGCCGTTCTTCGTGTGGCTCATCGCCCTGTGGATGCTGCTGTGGGGCCAGTTCACGTGGCTCGCGTTCCTCACCGGACTCGTCGCCGCTCTCGTCGTGACGCGCGTCTTCCGCCTGCCGCCGGTAGAGCTGTCGGGACGCGTCAACCTGTGGTGGGGACTCGTCTTCGTCGTCGAGTTCATGGTCGCCGTGGTGCAGGGCTCCCTCATGGTGGCGTGGCAGGTGCTGGAATTCCGCCGGCAGCCGGGAGCGGCGATCATCGGGGTGCAGCTGCGCACCGATGACGACCTGATCATGACGCACGTCGGGGTCACCTGCTCGCTCATCCCGGGCTCGCTCATCGTCGAGACCGATCGCGACCGCCGCATCCTGTACCTGCACGTCATCGGCGTTCGCGACGACCGCGACGTCGAGAAGCAGCGTGCGAGCGTGCATCACTGGGAGGAGCGCATCGTGCGCGCCGTGGGTTCGCGCGCACAGCTGCAGGCGATCTGGACGGATGCTGCGACCCGCCCGAGTGCCGCCGGCTCGGCCAGCGGACGAAGAGGAGGTGGCCGATGAACGTGCTGCTGCTCGCGATCTACGTGATATTCGCGGTCGCGGCGCTGCTCACGCTGTGGCGCATCGTCATCGGGCCCTCGATCCTCGACCGGGCCGTGGCATCCGATGTCCTGCTCACGCTCGTGATGTGCGTGCTCGGCGCCGAGATGGCCATCAACCACCACACGCGCACGCTGCCGGTGCTGCTGATCATCGCCGCCGTCGGCGTGTTCGGATCGATCTCGATCGCGCGGTTCGTCGCGAGAAGGGACCAGGACCGCTGATGGACGCCATGCTGGACCTCGCCGCGATGATCCTGATCCTGATCGGCGCGCTGCTCTGCCTCACCGCCGCGATCGGCGTGCTGCGCTTCCGCGATGTGCCGACCCGCCTGCACGCCGCGACCAAGCCCCAGGTGCTCGGGCTGATCCTCATCTGCCTCGCGATCGCGCTGTCGCTGCGGTCGTGGCCGGTGGTCGCCTTCCTGGTGCCGGTCGTGCTGATCCAGCTCGCCACGGCACCGCTCTCGGCTCACATGGTCGGCCGCCAGGCCTACCGCAACGGCACGATCGACGAGGCCGGACTGCACGTCGACGAGCTCGCCGACTCCAAGCGCACCCCGCCCGCCTCCGGCGGCTGACGCGTCAGGCCGGGCCGGCGGGCAGGTCCCGGGTCAGGGCGTGAGCACCAGGGTGTCGGTCGCCGCAGCATCCACGGCGGCGGACGTGTAGGCCCACGGCGTCAGCTCCGCCTTCTGCCACGACTCCACCTGGTCGGTGTAGTTCGTGTGGAAGGCGTGGCCGCTCTGGCCGGTGAGCTGGTTCCAGCGCGAGGCGTCGAAGTCCGACAGGTCGACGATCATGCGCATCGAGGGCACGGTGACGGTCGCGAAGCTCGAGCCGAGGTCCCAGCCGGTCGCGTTGACGACGGACGAGCCGCCGCCGACCGGGAACGGACCACGGTTGAACAGCCACTCGATCGGCGCGATACCGGACTGGCCGAAGCTCTCGTTCTCGAGCGGGAGCGCGTGCAGGTTCCCCCAGTTCCAGCGCGATGGGGTGTCGCCCTGGGCGTCGACGAGTCGCTCGTAGGCGTCGATCGCGGAGCGCTTCAGCATGTCGGTCATGCCGTCCACGCCCAGCTCCTCGTTGGTCCACCACGGCGACGCCTCGTCGTCGAGCAGCGCATCGATCACGAGGAACTGGCGGCCCTGGCCGCTCAGCGGTGCCGCGTTCTCGCGTCCGTCGACGAACACGTTCTCGGCCAGGGTGTCCCACAGCACGTTCGCGTACGCCGCGGCCGCCGAGTCGGCGCTGTTCTGGGCGTCCCATTCCTGCAGCAGGTCGAGTGCGGCGTCCGTCTCGTCGTCGCCCGTGGTGACCTCGGCGTAGGCGGCCGTGAGGCGCATGCCGATGAAGGAATAGTTGTCGGCCTGGATGGCGTTGATGTCGTCCGCGGTGACGGGACCCTTCGCGATCGCCCGCTCGATCAGCTCCGTGATGCGGGCCGCGCGCCAGCCGTAGTCCCAGTCGCGTGTGAGCGGGTACGTGTAGTCCTGCCCGACGATCGCGTTGTTCGCGGTGACAATGTACCCCTCGGTGGGGTTGTACGAGACCGGAAGTTCCTCGAACGGAATATAGCCCTTCCAGGCATACGTCGAGTCCCACCCGGGCTGCGGCATCGAGCCGTCGCCGGCACCGCGGATCGGCAGCTTGCCCGGCGTCTGGTACCCGATGTTGCCGTCGACGTCGGCGTAGATGAGATTCTGCGCCGGCACGTCGAACAGGGCCGCGGCGCCGCGGAAGTCGTCGAAGTCCTTGGCAGTGTTGAGCGCGAAGATGGCGGATGCCGTGGTCCCGGGCTGCAGCGCGGTCCACCGCAGACTCACGGCGGTCTCGCCTGCCGGCGCATCTGCCGGCGGCTCCGTCACCGTGCCGCCCGTCCCCGTGTACGGGGCCTCCGCGATCGAGGTGAAGTCGTCGGTGAGCCCCGACACGATCGGCCCGTTCGCGGTGGACCGCACCTCGAGCTCGACGTCCTCCGAACCGGCGACCTTGAACGTCTCGGTGTGCGTCTGGAGCGGCACGAGCGCGCCGTCGTACCAGTACGAGTCGCCCTCGACCTTCTCGAGGTACAGGTCGGTGACGTCGGTCGTGAGGTTCGTGAAGCCCCACGCGATGCGCTCGTTGTGGCCGATCACGACGCCGGGGAGGCCCGAGAAGCCGAAGCCGGCGACGTCGAACGGGCACTCCTCGCTCACGGTGGAGCACTTGAGCTGGATCTGGTGCCACACGCTCGGCAGCGACGCTCCGAGGTGCGGGTCGTTGGCGAGGAGCGGCATCCCGGTGTCGGTGGCGCTGCCCGACACGACCCACGAGTTCGAGCCGATGCCCTCGCCGGCGTCGCCGACGAGCTCGCCGACGGCCTCGATCACGCTGTCGACCTCGGTCCATTCGATCGCGGCGGTGGCAGCATCCGTGTCTCCCGCAGCGTCGCCGGCCGCATCACCCTCGCCCTCGGCCGCACCCTCTTCCGCAAGGAGGTCGGGAGCCGTGCCGAGCGCCGGCACCGTCGAGATCTTCGGCACGATGACCGGGTTCCGATCGAACGGGTAGCCGGGGTAGAGCTGGTCGATCTCGGCCTCGGTGAAGTCCGGCGCCATGACGGCGCGCTCGGTCTCGCTCTCGATGTTGCTGCGGAGGTCCCAGGCCATCGCCTTCAGCCAGGCCACGGAGTCGGCGGGCGTCCAGGGCTCGATCTGGTAGTCCGGGTTCTGCAGGCCCAGCACGGCGTACTCGAACGACGCGTCGGCGCCCTGGTGGTCGGCGAGGTACGCGTTCACCCCGTCGGCGTAGGCGTCGTAGTAGGCGCGCTCGGTGGCGTCGAGGGCGTCGACCTCCTGCCGGGCGATGTCGTGCCAGCCGAGGGTGCGCAGGAACTTGTCGGTGCCGAGCTGCGACTCGCCGAACATCTCGGAGAGGCGCCCGCTCGTGACGTGCCGGCGGAAGTCCATCTCCCAGAACCGGTCCTGCGCGTGCACGTAGCCCTGGGCGAAGAAGAGGTCACCCGGCGAGTCCGCGGTGATGGTCGGGATGCCGAGCACGTCGCGCTGCACCGTCACCTCGGCCTCGAGCCCGGCCGCCTTGACCGCGCCGCTCAGCTGCGGGAACGAGCGCTGCGCGGTGTACGCGACGAAGCCGACCGCGATGAGGGCGACCACCACGATGCCCGCGAGGATGCTGAACAGGACGATGCCGACCGTCCTCCCCACCGACCGGCGATGCACGGTGTCGTCGACGGCATAGGGGGAGGGCTGGGGCTTCGACATTGAAAAGGCTTTCCGGGCGAGGTGGGGGGAAACGCGGTGCCGGACACCGCGACATTCGGTGCCGCGCGCGTTCGGGTCGCAACGGCACCATTCCGCATGCTAACCCCGGGGTGCGCCGGCCGCCGAATCGCCTCCCCGGCTCCCTCCCGGAACTCTCAGCAGGCCGGGCCTCTTGTCGCGCCGGCAAGCGATCGCTACCCGATGACGCTCGGCTGCAGGTCGCGCAGCGTGCGGAAGTGGGTCATGCGGGTGACGCCGATCGCGGCGATCACGCCCGCGCCGACGAGCCAGGCGAGCAGTACGGCGAGATCGAGCCACACTCGTTCGGGGCTGCCGCCGTACATGACCTGGCGCATCGCGTCGACCACATAGCCCATCGGCAGCACGTGGTGCAGCGCCGCCAGGGGTGCGGGCAGCGTCTGCCACGGGAACGTGCCTCCCGCGGTCACGAGCTGCAGCACCATGAGCACGAGGCCGAGGAACTGTCCGACCGAGCCGAGCCACACGTTGAGTGCGAGCACGATGGCGGCATACGTGGCCGAGGCGAGCAGCAGGATCCCGAGGGTCGCGAGCGGATGCGCGAACGAGAAGCCGAGCGCGAGCGCCAGCACGCCGAACAGGCCGAGCATCTGGACGCCGCCGAGGAGGGCCGGGGTCGCCCAGCCGGCCAGCGTGATGCGGATCGGGGAGTGCAGCGCCGTCACCGCGCGCTTCGAGACGGGCTTCACGATGAGGAACAGCGCGTAGATGCCGATCCAGCCCGCCAGGGCGGCGAAGAACGGCGCGAGGCCGGCGCCGTAGTTCTGCGCCTGCGTGAGCGACGAGCGCTCGACCTCGACGGGCGCCGCGAGGGTGTCGGCCTGGGCTTGGCGTGTGTCGGCGTCGTACGAGGGGAGCTGGGCGGCACCCGCAGCGAGTCCGTCGCGCAGCTGCGTCGCGCCGTCCTCGAGCTGCGTGAGGCCGCTGTCGAGCGTCGCCGCGCCGTCGCGCAGCTGCGCTGCGCCGTCGGCCGCGGTCGCCGCGCCCGAGGCGAGGGTCGCCGAGCCGGCGGCGACGGTGGCCGCTCCCGCCGAGACCTGCTGGGCGCCGGAGTTCAGCCGGTCGACCTGCGCGACCGCTCCCTGCACGCGGCTGTCGACCGCGTCGAGCCGATCGCCCACCGGATCGAGCGTGGCGAGCACCTCGTCGATCTGCGCCTGGTCGAGGCCCGCCTCGCCGAGCTTCGCGGCGATCTCGTCGCGCACCTGGGGCAGTGCCGAGATCGCGGACGCGGCTGCTGCGCCGATGCGATCCGCGATCGCGTCGAGCTGTGCGGTGCCGTCGGCGACCTGGGCCGCGCCGTCGGCGACCTGCGAGGCGCCGTCGGAGAGCTGGGCGGCGCCGTCCCGCAGCCGGGCGGTGCCGTCGGCGAGCTGTGTCGCCCCGTCGGAGAGCTGCGACGCGCCGTCGCCGGCTTGCGCGAGACCGTCGACCAGCTGCGAAGCGCCGGTGGCAGCATCCGTCAACTGGACACGGATGGTGTCGAGGGCGTCGAGCATCGTGAGACCCGCCTCGGCCACGACCTTCTCGGTGATCGTCGCCTGGATGCGCTCGACGGCCTGCGTGCCGATCGTCGAGGCGAGGTAGTTGTTGGCGTCGCTGGTGTGCAGGATGATGTCCGCCGTGCGGGGGTCGCCGGTCGTGATCGAGGCGATGGCCGCGGTGAAGTCGGCGGGCAGCTCGATCGCGAAGTCGTAGTCACCCTCGTCGAGGCCCGCGTCGACGCCCTCGGCGGTGGCGAGGTGCCAGTCGAAGGTGCCGTCCTCGATGAGCTCCCGGGCGACCTCGTCGCCGAGATTGCGGTCGGTGCCGTTGAGCTCGGCGCCGGTGTCGGCGACGACGAGCGCCACCGGCACCTGGTCGAGCTGGCCGTACGGGTCGCGATTGGCCCACAGGTACAGGCCGCCGTAGAGGATCGGCACCACCATGAGCGCGATCAGGGCGATGAGCGACATGCGCGTGGAGCCGAGCCGCCGGAGCTCCGCGAGGATCATCTGGGGGACCTTCATGCCCGGCCGCCCTTCGTGGGGGTCGTGAGCCGGCGTACCCGGGGTCGACCGACGGTGCGGCGCGTTTCGACTCGCTCGTTCCTCGCTCGCTCAACGAGCGAAGTTCGCGCCACCCCCTGCGAGGCCTGCCCCGCGATCACGAGCACCGCGTACCCGCGGCCCGCGACCTCCTCGGCCACGGCCCACCACGCGGCGGGCTCGCCGCCGTGGCGGTCGGGCGAGACCAGCACGATCCCCTCGACGCCCGTGCGCAGCACCGCCAGTTCGCAGAGCGCCCGCACGCGGCCGGCGGGATCGACGTTCGAGACGGGGACGGATGCCTCGTCCCCGAGTCCCTGCTCGTCGAGCCAGCGTCGCACCGCGACGGGATCCGACCGGCGCCCGGCGAACATGAGTTCCTCGGCGGCCACACCGGCGAGCGTGACGTCAGGCTCGGGTTCCGACACCTCGGGAGCGTCGACCAGTGCGATCCGGCGGCGGAGGGCCGAGGCATCCGCCCGCCCGTCCACCTCCACGCGGCCGGTGTCGGGGCGCATGCGGCCCGACGCGATGAGCCCGAGCACCGTCGGTCGCTGCTCGGTCTCGGCGGCGACCAGCGTGGCGCGGCCGGACTCGAAGGCTGCCGAGGTCACCGGCAGCGCATGCTCGCGGCGGCCCTTGCCGACCGCGTCGAGCACGACCCTCACGCGCTCGCCGCCTCAGGGGCCGCGAGGATGTCGGGGTGCTCGTCGAGCAGCGCATCGGCCTGGCGCCACGACAGCCCGGCGATGCTCAGCACGGCGCGCACCGCGAGGTCGCGCGCGGCGGGCGACGAGGCGTCGATGCGCGTGATGACGGTGCGCGCGGTCTCTTCGACGAGACGGGCGAGCGTCGGGGCGGCGACGTCGGTGCGGAGCACCTCGGCGTCCTGCCCGTCGCGCACGATCCGCACGACCGTGCGGCGCAGGGGTGCGAGCGCCGTCGCGGTCTCGTCGAGGTGGGCCTCGTCGAGCGCGATCGCCGCCAGCACCTGCACGTGCGCCGCCTCGTTCCAGAGGGCCGCGGCGAGACGCGCGAGCGCGACCCGTGCGTCGGGGTCGTCGATCGAGGCGGCGACGGCGTTGAAGCGCGCGGCGCCCTGCGCGACGAGTTCGCGCACCAGGGCGTCGCGGTCGTCGAAGTGCCCGTAGAGCGCTCGGCGCGAGAGGCCGGCCTGACGGGCGATGGCGTCGACGGACGCGCGGGGGTCGTGCGCGAGGGCGACGTGAGCCGCGGCGAGGATGCCCGCGCGGTTCTCGAGGGCGTCACGCCGCGGACGGCGCGCAGCATCGATCGGGGAGGTCATGCCTCCAGGTTAGATAACTTGCACAGTCGTGTGCAAGTTATTGCGGCATCAGTCAGTCGGTTCCCAGGTCGAACGCGGACGCCTCGTTCGCAGCATCCGTCGCCTCAGCCAGCTCTTCCTGCGCAGCGCTGAAGCTCTCGGCGCGCTCGGTGATCTCGCCCGCTTCGCCCTGCGTGAGGTGCCCGACGAGCTCGCCCGTCGCGCCGCCGATGAGGCCCTTCGACGCGTAGTACTCGAGGCGCACGCGCGAGTCGGCGATGTCGAGGTTGCGCATGGTGAGCTGGCCGATGCGGTCGGTGGGGCCGAACGCGGCGTCGCCGACGCGCTCCATCGACAGCTTCTCGGGGTGGTACGACAGGCGCGGGCCTGTCGTGTCGAGGATCGTGTAGTCCTCGCCGCGGCGCAGGCGCAGCGTGACCGAGCCGGTGACCGTCGAACCGACCCACTTCTGGATCGATTCGCGCAGCATGAGCGACTGCGGCTCGAGCCAGCGGCCCTCGTACATGAGGCGGCCGAGGCGGCGGCCCTGCTCGTGGTAGGTCGCGAGCGTGTCTTCGTTCAGGATGCCGTTGACGAGGCGCTCGTACGCGGTGAACAGCAGTGCCATGCCCGGCGCCTCGTAGATGCCGCGCGACTTCGCCTCGATGACGCGGTTCTCGATCTGGTCGCTCATGCCGAGGCCGTGGCGTCCGCCGATGCGGTTGGCCTCGAACACGAGCGCGACGGGATCGGCGAACTCGACGCCGTTCAGGGCGACGGGCCGGCCGGCCTCGAAGGTGACCGTCACGTCTTCGGTCTCGATCTCGACCGACGGGTCCCAGAAGCGCACGCCCATGATCGGCTCGACCGTCTCGAGCGAGACGTTCAGGTGTTCGAGGGTCTTCGCCTCGTGCGTCGCGCCCCAGATGTTTGCGTCGGTCGAGTACGCCTTCTCGGCGGAGTCGCGGTAGGGGAAGCCGTGCTCGACGAGCCACTCGCTCATCTCCTGGCGGCCACCGAGCTCGGTGACGAAGTCGGCGTCGAGCCAGGGCTTGTAGATGCGCAGGGCGGGGTTCGCCAGCAGGCCGTAGCGGTAGAACCGCTCGATGTCGTTGCCCTTGTAGGTGGAGCCGTCGCCCCAGATGTCGACGCGGTCCTCCTTCATGGCGCGCACGAGCAGCGTGCCGGTGACGGCGCGGCCGATGGGCGTGGTGTTGAAGTAGGTGCGGCCGCCCGAGCGGATGTGGAACGCGCCGCACGCGAGGGCGCCGAAGCCCTCCTCGACGAGGGCGGGCTTGCAGTCCACCAGCCGCGACACCTCGGCGCCGTACTCGAGGGCGCGGCTCGGGATCGCGTCGATGTCGTCCTCGTCGGGCTGACCCAGGTCGCCGGTATAGGTGCAGGGGATCGCGCCCTTGTCGCGCATCCACGCGACCGCTACGGAGGTGTCAAGTCCTCCCGAGAAGGCGATGCCGACGCGCTCGCCGACGGGCAGGGACTGGAGGACCTTCGACATAGTCCTCCAGTCTAGTTAAGGGGACGGATGCCTCGTTCCGAGGCATCCGTCCCCCCGTGGCGCTGATCAGATCAGCAGCGTGTGGCGTGCGGCCGGTGCGCCGTGACGCGTGGACCGCTTCTCGCGGTACCGGCCGATCAGGATGATGATCGTGCCGATCGCCAGGAAGCCGATGAGGATCACGCCGATGTAGGTGAACGCCGACGAGTAGCCGCCCGCGCCGTGCGGGTCGAGGAACGGGTACGGGTACCACCACGGTGTGGTGCCGTCCGGGTTCGCGACGCGCTCGCCGCGGACCATCGTGTACGTCGTCCATGCCAGCGGGTAGCCGACCAGCACCGCGAGCGACCACCAGGGCAGTGCCCGCCGGCGCGGGGCCAGCAGCAGGTCCAGCACGAAGTAGATCGGCAGGACCACGTGCAGCACCTCGGCCGCGTACTTGTCGAGCATCGCGATCCCCGCGGAGTCGCCGGGCGCGACGGCAGACGGCAGTCCGCGCAGCAGCGCGTTGTAGACCAGCCCGAGCAGCAGCACGGGACCCGTGACCGCCGCCAGGGCCAGCGCGATGCCGAACGGCTCGCGCGAGGAGCCCGGGTGCCGCATCCCCCATGATGCGGCCGCGAACAGTGTGACGATGCTGAGCAGCGTCGACACGATCGTGAACAGGCTGAAGTAGTTCGCCAGCACATCGCCGAGGCCCTGCCCCTGGCGCGCTGCGCGGTCTACGTTGACGATGAACCCCGCGACGACTCCGGAGATCCCGGTGAGTGCCGCGGCGATTCGAAACCATGCCCAGTGCATGTCCTACCCCTTTCGACATCACGCGTGGTGCGTGTCGCTTGTTGCCCCGAGCACAGATGTACTCCCGCGGATACGGGGGTGTATCAAACCTTTGTGTCGGCACCGTGCGGAAAACGCGCGCCCGATACCCGGCGTTGTCAGGAAGCTACAACGTGTCCACCGTTTGGTGGACAACGTCGACAAAAGCCGCGGAAATCCGGGCGTGTCCGCCGTTCGGGGGACACGATTCAGCCTGTGGGAACGGCTGGTGGGAGTCAGTCCGACGCGACGGAGGAGGGGACGGATGCCGCCTCCCCAGCGTCATCCGAGGCCATGGCGGATGCCGCTCGGCGCCGGCCCCACCACACGACGAAGGCCCCGACCGCGACGATCGCGGCTGCGATCCCGATGACGTAGAGGACCACCGAGGGCCAGCCACCGGGGTTGTTCGGGTTGAGGAACGGATACGGGTACCAGAACGGATCAGCGCTGACCGGGTTGGTGACGAGGGGTCCGCGGATCATCGTGTAGATCACCCAGACGATCGGGAATGCGACCACGGCCCAGAGGCTCCGCCACGGCAAAGATCGGCGGAGCGGTCCGAGGAACACGTCGAGGAGCAGGAAGATCGGGCCGATCAGGTGCAGCACCTCGTTCGACCACGGGATCGGTGCGCTGCCCTGCGGCAGCTCGATACCCCGCAGCAGGGTGTTGTAGACGATGCCCGTGATGATCATGTAGGTGCTGACGCACGCCAGTGCGACCGCGAGACCGTGGGGCTCAGCATCCGTTCTCCGCCCCTTGAACAGGTACCACACCGCGATCCAGGCCAGCACGACCGCCGCGGCGGCGTTCGAGAGGATCGTGAAGAAGCTGAAGAAGTTCGCGATCGTCGTCGGGACGTCACGGCCGAGCTCGATGGCCGTGCCGATGGACTTGGTCAGCTGGGCCGATATCGCGGCGACCGTCACCCCCGCCATCGCGAGTCGCACCACCGTCCACACCGTCGCCCATCCCCGCGTGCGCGTCATGCGCTCACCATATCGACTGGGCTGTGTCGCGGGGCCTCCGCGTCACGCAACGACCGCGACGTGCGGAGCCCGGTATCAGTGCGTCACCGCGCCACGGTGGCACACATCCGGACGCGAAAGGCGATGCCGGAGACCGCCGTGCACGCGAGCCCGTCAAGGCAGGGCCGAAGATCAGAACGGTGCGTCGCCGTGGTCCGTCGAACGGAACACGGGTACGGCGCGCTCTGGCTTGACGAGGTACTGGCGGCCGGCGGGAGAGGTCCACAGGATGGCGCCACCCGAACCGGGAACCTGTTCGATCGTCCAGTCGGTGTGATGTCTGACGGTGTGATGGCCTTCGCACAAACGGCCCGAGATTCGTCAGCTCGGTCTTTCCGCCGAGAGCCCAGTCGACGTTGTGGTCGATGTCGCACCGGGAAGCCGGCATCCCGCAGCCGGGCCCCATGCACCGATCCGCCCGCCACTTCACCAGCTTCGCCAGCGCCGGTGGAGGCCGGTACTGATCGCGGCCGACGGACAGGACCACTCCTGTCTCGGGGTGGGTGAGCACCCGCGTCCACCCGGACGCGCCGACGGCGAGCTCCCTGGCCACGGGCAGCGGGATCGGCCCGATCCCTTCGACGACCGGCGGGCCGATGCCTGCGGCCGCGCGGGAGGCATCGGTCTTGTGAAGAAGCGCGAGCACCGGCACGGTGACGAACACCGTCGCCCGCGCACCACGCGCCTGCTCGGGATGCGCCTCGACCGAACCGTCGATGAGGAGGTCGAGCACCACGTCGGCGCGGGCTTGGTCGAGAGTGCGCGTGTCTCCGTCGGTCGCTGTGACGACCTTCGCCATCGCGGTGGCCCGTGCCTGTGCGGCGGTGATCGCGACCATGGGTGCGTAGAGATGCAGCCAACCCATCCCGTCGTCGTCGAGCTCGGCCACGATCCGGCGCTTCGTCACGGCGCGCTCGTACCGTTCGGTGAGCGTCGCCGATCGGACGGTGTCGATGAGCGTCCGGAGCTTGCGGCGGAACGTGCCCACCGGCTCCGCTTCGGCCAGCGCGAGGCCCGGTTCGAGCACCTGCCCGCGGAACTCCGGTTCGAGTTCGTTCACCGCCGCGACGAGGATCTCGGCGTGCCGCTCCGTGACACGGGCGCGCTCCATCGACGTCAGCACCGCGGGATACGAATGCACCAACGCCTCCGCGAAGCCCAGCAGATCGCCCGCCGCGTGCTCGGTGATGCGCAGCGCGGCCGCGAGTTCCAGCTGCACCCCCCGCTCCACGACCTCGGTCAGCACCCTGCCGTTGCGGGTCGCATCGCGGAGGGCCTCGCGCCGCATCGCGTCGATGCGCGCCAGCCGCTGCGCGGCGATCACCGTCATCATGTCGGCGGCTTCGACGACGAGATCGAGTTCGTCCGGAAGCACCGGGTCGGGCAGCTCCGGGTCGATGAACATGCTTCCACTCTAGAACTTACCTCCGACACTGAGGGAGAGACCCAGAGGATCAGACTCGATCAGAAATCGGACCCGGGCGAACGTCGAAGCACGATCGCCCCCGGCATCCGCGCCACGATCGCGCGGAACATCGGCTTCGCGAGATCCGCCGCCTCGGCCGGCTCGATGATGCGGGGCGACGAGGTCGAGTGAGTCGCACCGGACCAGGTGACATCGGCCGATCCCGCCGCGATGACGTTGCGCGCCCAGTTCGTGTTCCGGCCCCACGGCAGGCCGATCAGCACGAGCGCCGGATCCACGGACGGCACGATCGCGACCGGAGTGGTGTACTCGGCGCCGCTCTTGCGCCCACGATGGTGCACAACCGCCCACAGCGGAAGCCAGCGGCGTCCAGCGAGGGCGATCGCGATCGACTCGGTCGCCTTCACGAGGAGGCGAGGCGGACCCGAGAAGCCGGCTCCCGCGCGCCTGCGGGCGAGTCCTCGCAGCCCGCGGCCACCCGCCAGCACGTCGCCGAAGTGGAACGAGATCGTCACGGCCATCGCCACCGCCCCGACGGCGGCGCCCACGGCTTCGCCACGCGATCGGATTCCGCGACGCAACAGCAGCGCCCCCGCGATCGCGTTGGCCGCGCTCCATGCCACGTTCACGCGCGGGGACGACAACCCCACACCTGGTGGATCGGCGAACGGACTGGGAAACGGTCGTCCCTGCACACCGCTCACGCCGTGCGGCACGGCGTTGACGAGCAACGCGGCGCCGACGGCACTCCTGACGACCGACCTGATCGACACAGGCCCACCCTACGACGGTGATCTGCGGCGAGACGAGGGCCGCAGCATCCGTTCTCCATATCGAGGAAGAGAAAGGTGGTGAGACGGGGAGTCTCAATGCTGCATGATGGGGTCAGCATCTCGACGGGAGCCTTCCATTTCGACGCAGCCGCCTACGGACGAGTTCTCCGATTTCACCGAGCTGATCAGCCAGGAGCAGATGTTCGGCGACCTGCCGAGCCGCGAGGCGGATCCGGCGGCCCGGCGTCGTCGCCGGCGTATCGGACTCATCGTCACCGCGATCGTGCTCGTGGTTCTGGTCGGCGTCCCCGGCGGCTACGTGTGGTGGGCGCTGACGGCACCGGTGAGCGCGCCGGTCGTCGAGACGCACGAGCCGCCGGTCACGGTGCCCGCGGCGGCCGCGGTCTCACTCCCGTCCACCGGCGCCGCGGCGATCGCGGTCGCCGGCGGCGACGAGTACCTCGGGGCGGAGGCGAGCGGCATCTGGATGACGAGCGGCACGGGCGAGCCGCGCTCGATCGCGAGCATCACGAAGATCATCACGGCGCTCGTGATCCTCGACCGCCATCCACTGGCGGATGCTGCGGACCCGGGGCCGACCATCACCTTCAGCAAGGCCGACCACGACCTCTACGACCAGTACTACGTGCGGGGCGCCACGATCGCGGCGATGCCCACGGGCAGTTCGATGTCGCTGCACGATGCGATCGCGACGATGCTCATCCCGTCGGCGAGCAACTACGCGGAGGCTGTATCGACCTGGGCGTTCGGATCGCAGGGCGCCTTCCGGGGTGCCGCGCAGCGGTGGCTCGCGGCGAACGGACTCACCGGCACGACGATCGTCGAGCCCACGGGCCTCGACGCGCGCAACACCAGCACGCCCGCCGACCTCATCGCGCTCGGCAAGATCGCCGCCGCGAATCCGGTGGTCGCAAGCATCGCCGCGACGTCGTCCCTCTCGCTGCCGGGTCCTGGCCGCATGGTGAACACCAACGACCTGCTCGGGAGCAACGGGATCACCGGCCTCAAGACGGGCAACCTCGGCGAGGGCACGTACAACCTGCTGTTCACCGCATCCGTCCCCGTCGGTACCGCGCAGCCGCTCGCCGTGACCGGAGTGATCCTCGGCGGAATGACGCGCGCGAACGTGAACGCCGACGTGATGAGGCTGATCGACAGCATCCGTGCCGGGTTCCACGAGGTGCCGCTCGCCCAGCGAGATCAGCAGGTCGGCACGATCACGACCCCGTGGGGCTCATCGGCGCAGGTC
Source organism: Microbacterium trichothecenolyticum (assembly GCF_041938625.1). Classification (GTDB taxonomy): domain Bacteria; phylum Actinomycetota; class Actinomycetes; order Actinomycetales; family Microbacteriaceae; genus Microbacterium; species Microbacterium trichothecenolyticum_D. The sequence goes on from NZ_CP169427.1 coordinate 56,466, forward strand.
GTCGTCTCCGACTACGTGACGATCTTCACGTGGTCCGACACCCCGATCTCGGTGGAGATGACGACCACCACGCCGAAGACCTACACGGACGGCGAAGAGGTCGGGAGCATCACGTGGACCGCAGGGCCGAACACGGTGACGGTTCCGATCGAGATCGAGGGCACCATCGTCCCGCCGACGGACACGTGGCGCCTCACGAATCCGGGCGAGCTCGGCGGGGAGTAGGGTCGGCGTGGGTCAGCGGGCGGCACGGACCCGGAGCGCGCGAAGGTAGCGGCGGCGGGCGACCGCCTGTGCGAGCAGCAGCACCGGGTACATCACGCGCCAATGCCCGCGACCCGGCCGCGTGAGCGAGCGGATCGTGAGGAGCACCGAGTCGCCGTCTCGGTGCACGATGAAGGCCTCTTCTCCCGTGACCGGGTGGCCGTGGAGCGTCCGGTAAGCGAAGCCCACGCGGTCGCTCGCATCGACGACGGCGACGACCTCGACGGGCTCGCGCACGGACAGCCCGAACGGGTGCGCCATGATCACCGGCCGGTCGCCCGTCCGAACGGCGGCATACGGAGAGACGGTGAAGCCGCTGCGGGTCTTGACGCCCCACCGCAGCACCTCGGTGCGCGCCCAGTCCCAGGCGGCCGGTCCGTCGCCGAGGGGAGTCGACGTCTCCCAGCGTCGGAAGCCCTCGGGGTGATCGCGCCACTGTGTGCTCGCCGGGCTCGTCCAGGACACCCGTTCGCCGTCGGCCACCCCTCGATCCTGCCACCGCCCTGTTCGCCGGGGCCTGTCGCCAGGGGAGCCGCGACCCTAGAGTCGGGACCGTGAAGCGAATGTGGCCGTTCCTCGTGCCCGGCGTGATCCTGGGCGCTGTCGGGCTGGTGTGGACCCTGCAGGGGGTCGGCGTGCTGCAGGGGTCGTCGATGACCGGGTCCACGCTGTGGGCCACGATCGGTCCGATCGTGCTCGTGATCGGCCTGGCGCTGATCTGGATCGGGATCGCCCGTCGCCGTCGCGCTCGCTGATCGGCAGGAATCGGTCGGTTTGTGGCGACCGGTGCGCCCCAGGGTGACCTATCGTGACCGGGTGACCTCGATCGACATTCAGCGATGGACGGCCTTCTCCTCCGACCCCGCGGGCGGCAATCCCGCGGGCGTCGTGCTGGATGCAGATGGACTCACGGATGCTGCGATGCTCGGCATCGCCGCAGACCTCGGGTACGCCGAAACGGCGTTCGTGACCGCGGCCCGCAACGGAGCCGGGCAGGCGATCCGCTACTTCTCTCCCCATGCCGAGGTGCCGTTCTGCGGCCATGCCACCGTCGCCGCGGCGGCCGCGATCGCCGAGGTCGAGGGCGATGGCCGGATCTCGTTCGAGACGCCGGTCGGAGTCGTCGACATCGTCACCGAATCCGAGGCGGGGGATCGGCGAGTGTCCTTCACCAGCGTCTCGCCCGAGACCGCTCCGTTGCCCGCCGATGCTCTGGCCGATGTGCTCGCGGCGATCGGTCTGTCAGACGCCGACCTGCACCCGGCGTTTCCGCCCGCGCAGGCGTTCGGCGGCAATTGGCATCCGCTCATCGTGCTCGCCGACCGGGAGCGGTTCGACGCCTTCACGATCGATCCCGCTCGTGCTCGAGCTGTGCTCGACGCGCGAGGCTGGCCGGCGACCATGATCGTTCTGTGGCCCGAAGCCACGGATACGTGGCACGCGCGCAACGTCTTCCCGGTCGGGCCGATCATCGAGGATCCCGCGACGGGCGCGGCGGCGGCCGCGACCGGCGGGTACCTGCGCACCACTGGCGCGGTAGGGGCGGTGCCCGCGCGCGTCGTGATCCTCCAGGGCAGTCATGTCGGCCGGCCGAGCGAGTTGACGGTAGACATCCCCGCGACCGGCGGGATCGTCGTGTCCGGATCCGCGGTGCGCATCGACTGACGCAGGCCCGCGACCGCCCTCCCGCCGGCGCTGCGAGACTTGGCGGGTGTCGGGCTTCCATCATGTCGAGATCTGGATCGCAGATCTGCAGCAGGCGCGTGCGGAGTGGGGCTGGCTCCTGCAGCGGTTGGGTTTCTCGTTGGAGAGCGAGTGGCCCGAGGGTGTCTCGTGGGCGGCGGGAGGTGCATACCTCACCGTCACGACCTCACCGAGTCTCGCAGGGACGACGCACGATCGCCGGCAACCGGGGGTGAACCACCTCGCCTTCAAAGGCGGCGCCCCCGATCGCATCGATGCGCTCATGGCCGAGGCCGAGCAGCACGGCTGGCGTCCGCTGTATCAGGAACGCTATCCGCATGCGGGAGGCCCAGGTCACTACGCGGGCTGGTTGGAGAATTCGGGCGGCTTCAAAGCCGAGATCGTCGCGGACGCCCCCTGAGAAGATCTGGCCACCGGGTGCCCCGCCTCATGTTCTGAGTGGTGTGAGTGCGGGGGCGCGGTCTTCGCGGTTGGTGGTGCAGTACTCGTGGCCGGTAGGGCTGGTCCAGACCAGGAGTTCGTCATCGAGGCGTGCGGTCCAGCGGGTGTGGTGTTTGAGGCGGTGGTGTGTCTTGCATTGGTGGGCGAGGTTGTCGTGGTCGGTGCAGCCGCCGTCGGCCCAGGGCACGTTGTGGTCGGTGTCGCAGCGGGTGGCGGGGGTGTCGCAGCCGGGGAACCGGCAGGTTCCGTCCCGGTCGGCGAGCCAGGCGCGGAGGGCGGCGGGGGCTTTGTAGGTGGTGCGGTCGTAGACGAGTCGGATTCCGGTGACGGGGTGGGTGAGCACGCGCCGCCAGGAGGTGGCGCCGGCGGCGAGGGTCATCGCGACATCGCGGGGGATGGGGCCGTAGCCGTCGAGCACGGCGGGCTCGTCGCTCTGCCCCAGCAGGGTGAGCGCGGGCACGGTCACGGTGACGTCGACGCGGACCGGGCGCAGCGCTTTGGTGGGGTCGGCGCTGTCGGGTACGCCGAGAGGACGGTCGTTGCGCAGCAGCGCGTCGATGAGCGCGTCGAACCGCAACTGGCCCAACGTGCGCGGGTCCCCGGCTTCTTGTTCGTCTTTCGCGGTGCCGGTGAGCAGGGTGTGGGCGAGGTGGAGCTGCATGATCGGGCCGTAGACCATGAGCCAGCCCATGCCGTCGCGGGCGGGTTGCACGGTCACGTCTCGGGACAGCACCGCCCGGTCGGCCCGTTCCCGGATGGTGTCGGGGTCGAGGTGTTCCCGGATCCGGCGGGACCGGTGCGCGAACCGCTGCGCGGTGACGTCCAGCCGTCCGGCGAGGACGGCGTCCTCGAACGCGGCCCGGTGCAGTGGCGTGAACATCTCGGCGTCTTCGACGAGCGCGGTGGAGTGCTTGTACGAGATCTCGCCGGAGGTGAGGGCGGCCATCGTGGCGGGCAGGTCGGCGCACAGCACCCGCGCCTGGTGGAGCAGGTCGGCGGCCTGGCGTTCAGTGACGCGCAGCACGCAGGCGACTTCGGCGCGGGTGGAGCGGGCCACCCAGTCCGCAGCATCCGTTGCGACATCCATGCCGCGCGCCGCCTTCTTCGCGGTCGGCGAGCCAGGGTCGTATGACACGATCTGCTCCTGGTGCGCCTCGCTGACCCGCCGCAGCTCGTCGAGCAGTCGGGTGCGTTCCGCCTCCAGCCCGGCCTGCGCGCGCCGCACGCGATCGAGCTCGGCCACGAGGGTGGCCGCGTCGTCGCAGTGGAGCGCATCGGTGGTGCACATACCCTGAGATGAGAACAAACCTCCGACACTCCCAGTGAGAGCCGCTGTCAGATACCGACCTTCTTGACAGCGACGGTCGCGGCGAGGAGCGTCGATTCAAACCGGTGCCGACGCCCGCACGCCCCCGTGCGGTCGCTGTGCCCGTGTGCGTCAATGGGAAGGTCGACCATGTCCATGAAGGTGATGGATTCGCTGCGGAGCAGCGTGAAGGGTTCGGTCGTCGAAGAAGGCGACGACGGATACGACGAGGCGCGGATCGTCTACAACGCGATGATCGACCGCCGACCCTCCGCGGTCGTGCGGTGCCAGGACGCCGCGGATGTGGCGGCCGTCGTCCGCGCCGCCGCGGAGGACGGGAGCGACCTCGCGGTCCGCGGTGGAGGCCATAGCGTGCCGGGCTTCGGAACGGCCGACGCCGCGCTCGTCGCGGATCTGGGAGACCTCACCTCGGTGGCGGTCGACCCAGCATCCTCGACCGCCGAAGTGGGAGGTGGGGCCACCTGGGGGATGTTCAATGAGGCGGCCGCCCAATTCGGCCTCGCCACGACCGGCGGCATCATCTCGACGACGGGCGTCGGTGGGCTCACGCTCGGTGGTGGCATCGGCTACCTCGCCCGCGGCCACGGCCTCTCGTGCGACAACCTGCTCGCGGCCGAAGTCGTGCTCGCCGACGGGAGAGTGGTGACGGCGAGTGCGGACGAGGAGCCCGACCTGTTCTGGGCTCTCCGCGGCGGGGGAGGCAACTTCGGTGTCGTGACGAAGTTCCGATTCCAGCTGCACCCCGTCTCCGAGATCTACGGCGGCCCGATGTTCTTCGAGCTCGCGGACGCCCCGGCGATCCTGGCGCACTTCGCCGAGTACGTGCGGACCGCGCCACGCGAGTTCGGCGGGTTCCCCGCGTTCCAGATCGCTCCTCCGCTGCCGTTCGTCCCGGAGGACCGCGCCGGTGAGCCATTCATGGCCGTGATCTTCTGTTACAACGGGCCCTCATCCGAGGGCGAGGAGATCATCCAGGGGTTCCGCGACGTCGCGAAGCCCGTAGCCGAGATGACCGGGCCGATGCCCTACGCCGCGTTGAACGGCGCCTTCGATGGGCTCGTTCCTCCCGGCCTGCAGCACTACTGGAAGGCGGCGTTCCTCGACGAGCTCACGCCGGAGTCGGTGGCCGCCCATATGGAACACGGCCCGCGGGTGCCGACGGTCAACTCGACGGTCCACTTCTACCCGATCAACGGCGCGTGCCACGACGTGGCGTCCGACGCGACGGCCTTCGGGCACCGCGACGCGAACTTCGCGCTGGTGATCGCCGGCATGTGGCCGGATCCGACGCAGAACATCGCCAACACTGCGTGGGTGAAGGACTACTACGCGGCGATCGAGCCCTTCTCGCAGCCAGGCGGCTACATCAACTTCGCGTCGCAGGACGATCAGCCGAAGGTGTCCAGCAACTACGGTGCGAACTACGACCGGCTGCGTGCGGTGAAGCGCGCCTATGACCCCGACAACGTGTTCCACCTCAATCAGAACATCGTGCCGTAGCGGCGGGTCCGCGTCTGATCCCGGCCCAGGAGCCCGCCGAGGGACGACGCTCCTGGACCGGTTCCGCGGTCAGTCCGCGATGAAGGCGAGGATGTCGGCGATCAGCGCCTGCTGGTACTCGCCGGCGATGCCGTGCGGCGCGCCTTCGTAGACCTTGAGCGTGCCGTCCGAGACGAGGCCGATCGACTTCTCGGCCGCCGCCGCGATCGGCACGATCTGGTCGTCCGAGCCGTGCGCGAGCAGGATCGGCACCTCGAGCGCCTTGAGGTCCTCGGTGAAGTCGGTCTCGGAGAAGACCTTGACGCATTCGTACGCCGCGGCGAGTCCGGCGAGCATGCCCTGGCGCTGGAAGTCGTCGATCAGGCCCTCCGAGACCGTGGCGCTCTCGCGGTTGAAGCCGTAGAACGGCACCGCGAGGTCCTTGTAGAACTGCGAGCGGTCGGCCAGCACGCCGGCGCGGATGCCGTCGAAGGCCTCGATCGGGGTGCCCTCGGGGTTCGTGTCGGACTTCACCATGATCGGCGGCACGGCGCCGGCGGTGACGACCTTGCGGACGCGGCCTTTGCCGTGCTGCGCGGCGTAGCGGACGACCTCGCCGCCGCCGGTCGAGTGCCCGATCACGACGAGGTCGCTGAGGTCGAGGTGCTCGATGAGCTCCGCGAGGTCGCGGGCGTAGGTGTCCATGTCGTGCCCGCGGTCGGTGTTGGTCGAGCGGCCGTGACCGCGGCGGTCGTGGGCGATGGCGCGGTAGCCCGCGTCCGCGAGCAGCTTGGACTCGACGGCCCACGCATCGGAGCTCAGCGGCCAGCCGTGGCTCAGCACGACCGGCTTCCCGGTGCCCCAGTCGGTGTAGTAGATCTCGGTGCCGTCGGAGGTGGTGAAGGTCGGCATGGCGGACTCCTTGCGATCATCGGGCCGACCCGTCGCCCCACTCGCCGGAGCCGTCACGGGCGACGGCGCCACTGTCGAGCATCGACGATCTGCGCTTCCCGCGCCCCGCTCGAACGGCCTCGCATCCCACGATTCAGGACAAGGATGGAGGGATGCACTCGACCCCCGCCCGACGGCGAATCGCGTTCCTGCTGTTCGACGGAGTGAAGACCCTCGATTACGTCGGTCCGGCCGAGGTGTTCGTCGAGGCCAACCAGGCCGTGCAGGGGTACGACGTGGTCCTGCTCTCGCCGGACGGACGCGACGTGATGACCTCCCTCGGCAGCACCGTGTCGGTGCACGGCGCCGCGGGCGATGCCGGCGACGTCGACACCGTGATCGTGCCGGGCAGCGAACTGCCTCCGCACGAATTCGCACGAGGACCGTTGACGGATGCTGCGGCCGCCCTGGCCGCGCATGCCCGCCGTGTCGTCTCCATCTGCAGCGGCGCCTTCGTGCTCGCCGAGATCGGCGCGCTCGACGGCAGGCGCGCCACGACGCACTGGAAGTTCGCGCCGGAGCTGGAACGGTGTTATCCCCGCGTGCGCGTCGAGCCGGACGCGATCTTCGTGCGAGACGGCGACGTCTCGACGTCGGCTGGCGTCGCTGCGGGCATCGATCTGGCGCTCGCCCTCGTCGAGGACGACCACGGCGCCGACGTCGCGCGGCAGGTCGCCCAGCTGCTCCTCGTCTACCTGCAGCGCTCGGGCGGGCAGTCGCAGTACTCGGTGCCGTTACGCGCCCGCGCGCAGCCGGCGTCGATCGTGCGCCGCGCCACCGACCTCGTCGACGCGGATCCGGCGCGCGCGTGGACCGTGCCGCAGCTCGCCGCCCTCGTGGCGGTGAGCCCTCGGCACCTGACGCGCCGATTCCGTGAGGAGCTCGACCAGTCGCCCGCGGAGTACGTCACCGCGGTGCGATTCGACCTCGCCCGCGTGCATCTGGAGGCGGGTGCGAGCGTGACCGAGACCGCCGCGCAGGCGGGCTACGGGAGCGCGGAGGCGCTCCGCCGCGCGTTCATCGCCCGTCTGGGGATCTCGCCCTCGCACTACCAGAGGCGCTTCCGTTCCACGCGTCCCACAATGCGGGACCGACCCGCAGGAGCCGGGTTCGATCTCGCCTCCTGATCACGGTCGTCACGGGAGGACTCACGGCGCCAGAAGGCGTAACGAAGCATCCCGATAGGATGGGGTGTAACCGTCCGATAACGGGGGAGTAGCCCATGCCAGGCATCGTGATCGTCGGAGTCCAGTGGGGAGACGAGGGCAAGGGCAAGGCCACCGATCTCCTGGGTGAGCGCACCGACTGGGTGGTCAAGTTCAACGGCGGCAACAACGCCGGCCACACGGTCGTGATCGGCGACGAGAAGTACGCGCTGCATCTGCTGCCGTCCGGCATCCTGTCTCCCGGCGTGAACGCGGTGATCGGCAACGGCGTCGTCATCGACCTCGAGGTGCTCTTCTATGAACTCGAGGCGCTCCACGCCCGTGGTCTCGACACCTCGCGCCTGCGTGTGAGCGCGAACGCGCACATCATCACGCAGTACCACCGCACGCTCGACAAGGTCACCGAGCGCTTCCTCGGCAAGCGCCAGATCGGCACCACCGGGCGCGGCATCGGCCCGGCCTACGCCGACAAGATCAACCGCGTCGGTATCCGCGTGCAGGACCTCTTCGACGAGAACATCCTGCGCCAGAAGGTCGAGGGCGCCCTCGACCAGAAGAACCACCTGCTGGTCAAGATCTTCAACCGCCGCGCGATCACCGCCGACGAGATCGTCGACGACCTGCTGTCGTACGCCGAGCGCCTGCGCCCCATGGTCGCCGACACCTCGCTCCTGCTCAACGACGCCCTCGACGCGGGCGACGTCGTCGTCTTCGAGGGCGGCCAGGCCACGATGCTCGACGTCGACCACGGCACGTACCCCTTCGTCACGTCGTCGTCGGCGACGGCGGGCGGCGCGGCGACCGGCTCCGGCGTCGGGCCCAACCGCCTCGACCGCATCGTCGGGATCGTGAAGGCATACACGACGCGCGTCGGCTCGGGCCCGTTCCCGACCGAGCTGTTCGACGAGAACGGCGACTTCCTGCGCTCGCGCGGCTTCGAGTTCGGCACGACGACCGGGCGCCCGCGCCGCGTCGGCTGGTACGACGCGCCCATCACGCGCTACGCGACGCGCATCAACGGCATCACCGACCTCGTGCTGACCAAGCTCGACATCCTCACCGGCCTCGACCAGATCCCGGTGTGCGTCGCGTACGAGGTCGAGGGCGAGCGGTTCGACGAGGTCCCCGTGAACCAGTCCGACTTCCACCACGCGAAGCCGATCCTCGAGTACTTCCCGGGGTGGAAGCAGGACATCTCGGGCGCCCGCACCTTCGACGAGCTCCCGCGCGAGGCGCAGGAGTACGTCCTCGCGCTCGAGGCGATGAGCGGCACCCGCATCTCGGTCATCGGCGTGGGCGCCGCCCGCGACGCCGTGATCGTGCGCCACGACCTCGTCGACTGAGCCCGTCGGCATGAGGTTCTGGCTGGGCGGGTACACCGCCGACATGGGCGGCAATGCGTCCGGATTCGGGATGCTGCTCGCCGGCGCTTCCGACGACGCCTCGGCGGGCGGCGCGCTGGCGTTCGCCGGCGAGGTCGCATCGACAGACTCGCCGTCGTGGCTCGCGCCGCATCCCGGCTCGCTGACGGTGGCGCCGGGAGACGTCGTCTACGCGGCGCTCGAGGCGCGGCAGCAGGTGCAGGCGTTCCGTCGCACGGGCGAGACGACGTTCGCGCCGCTCGGCGCACCCGTCGCAGCCGGCGAGGCGGTGTGCCATGTGGCGGTGTCGCCCGACGGCCGGTTCCTCATCGCCTGCTGCTGGGGTGACGGCCGCGTGGTCCGGATGGACCTGGATGCTGCGGGCCGACCCTCGTCGCCCGTGATCGCTCCTGCGGCGACCGATCCGTACGGACCCGACGGCGCGCCGGCACGGGCCGGCGACATCGACCTCGCGGCAGCCGCCCGTGCACTGCGCGCGGCCGCCGGCGAGGAGTACGCGCACCTCGTTCCCGACCACGACCGCGAAGACGCAGGCCCGACCGGCGGTGCGGAGGATGCAGCATCCGTCCGCCCCTCGCGTGCGCACGAAGCGGTGTTCCTGCCGGGCGGGCTCATCGCGACGACCGACCTCGGTTACGACGTCGTGCGGTTCTGGCGTGACGGCGCGAACGGGCTGCGGCAGGTGCAGCAGGTCGCGCTGCCGCAGGGCAGCGGCCCACGGCACATGGTGTGGCACCCGAGCGGGCACCTGTACGTCGTGACCGAGTTCTCGTGCGAGGTCTTCGTGCTCGCTCCGGCGGCCGATGGCACCTGGAGCCTGGTCGGCGGCACACCGGTGGGCGCCGGTACGCTTCCGGGCGACAGCGCCGCCGAGCTCGCGTCGTCGCGCGACGGCGAGTTCCTCTACGCGGGGGTCCGCGGCAGCAACACCCTCGCGACGCTGCGCGTCCGCGGTGCCGGCGAGTACATCGAGCCGGTCGCCCTCGTCGACGCCGGGGTGGACTGGCCGCGGCACCACGTGGTGGTGCGCGACATCCTGCTCGTCGCCGGGCAACTGTCGAACGAGGTCGCGTCGCTCACGCTCGACGTGCGCAACGGCGTGCCGGGCCGCGTCCGCCGCCGCACCGACGCCCCGTCGCCGACCTGCCTGCTCTCCGCGCGCTGACCTGCGCCGCTGGGCCGCTACACGCGACGAGACCGCACGAGAGCACCGGCGCGCGTCGCGCCTCGGTGCGTTCGTGCGGTCTCGCGCCGAACGAGCGCTGCTAGATCTTGGCGTCCTGCTTGGGGATGAAGACCTGCTTGATGATGAGCAGGATCGACGCCGTCACCGGGATCGCGACGAGCGCGCCGAGGAGGCCGAGCAGCGTGCCTCCGACCATCGCACCGATCACCACGAGCGCGCCGGGCACCGAGATCGCCTTGTTCATCACCTTGGGTGTCAGCACGTATGCCTCGAGCTGCATGTAGATCAGGTAGATGATCGCGAAGATCAGCGCCGGCACCCAGCCGCCGGTGAGGAGCGCGATCGTCGTCGCCGTGATCCAGTAGAGCACCGAACCGATGAGTGGGATCAGCGTGATGAGGAACGCCAGCACACCCATCAGAGCCGGGAACGGCAGCCCGAGGAACAGGTGCAACAGGAAGGCGACGACCGAGTTGCAGAACGCCAGCACCACCATGCCCATCAGATACGCGCCGATCGAGTCGGTGATCTGGTCGGTCATCGCCGCGGCCTTCTTGCGGTTGCGGGCGGCGACGAAGCGGTTGAAGGCGACCTTCATGTTGGGCAGACCCGCGAGGAAGTACAGGCTCAGCACCAGCACGATGATGAGGCCTGAGATCGTCGTGCCCACGCTCACCGCGAAGTTCACGACCCCGCCGCCGATCGCGGCGATGTTCGCGGGATTGGTGAGAAACGACTCCACCTGATCGGTGATCTGGCCCACCTGCGAGCCGAACGTGTCGCTCAACCAGCCGTAGAAGTCGGACTTCTGGAAGTTCGCGATGGTCGTCGGCAGGTCGGTGAAGAACGCGCTGATCTGCTTGATCAGGGTGGGGACCACAAGCAGCAGGATGCCGGTCAGCACCAGTGCGAACGCCGTGTACACGATCACGATCGCCCACGGCCGCGAGACGTTGTGGCGTCCGAACCACCGGACCACGGGGTCGAGGCCGAGCGCGGCGAAGAGCGCGAACACGACGTAGATGATGATCGTCGAGAGGTTCCAGAAGGCCAGCCCCAGGGCGATGGCGGCGAGGCCGCCGAGCGTGAGCACCAGGCCCAGGCGGAAGGGACTGTTGAGGTTCGCCCAGAACGTCTTGCCTTCCGGCGCTTCGCCGGTGAACACCGGAGCGTCCTCGGGTGCGGCCTCGGCCGGATTGACGGCGGGCGTTGCGGTGTGGTTGTCCGTGCCCGCCGCGGCGTCGACGGACAGCGGTCCAGCAGTCTCGGCTGCGGTGGCACCGAGGGTGGGCGAGGCATCGGTCATGGGACACACTCTAGGACTGGGGGGTGCCCGCGACGAGGGACGCGCGGCAAACTTCACCCGGATCGTGTGACCCGGCGTCATCCCGCGGGAGCCGACGGGGATGACAGGTATCGTCGAGGGGCGAGAAGGAGCGCCATGACCGAAGAAGACCCCACGACGACGCTGACCCGGCTGCGCAGCAGCATCGACAACATCGACGCCGCCCTGGTGTATTTACTCGCGGAGCGCTTCAAGGCGACCAAGCAGGTCGGTCGCCTGAAGGCCGAGCACGGCATGCCCGCCTCCGACCCGGCCCGCGAGGAGCAGCAGACCGCGCGTCTGCGCAGCCTCGCCGAGCAGGCTGACCTCGACCCGGCCTTCGCCGAGAAATGGTTCAACTTCGTCGTCGCCGAGGTCATCCGCCACCACACCGAGGCCGCCGACTCCCGCTGATCTTCCGTTTCACGTGGAACAACCGATGCTGCCACCCGGCGTGATCACCGGGTGGCAGCATCCGTTTCGACTCGCAAGCCCGCTCAATGAGCGAGAGAAGTGATCAGGGAACAGTGCGCCGGAGCGTGAGGTACGAGATCGCGCCGAGCAGGAGCGTCAGCAGCACCCCCCAGGCGGCGAATCCGACCGCGCCGAGGTCGACGGCGAACGACCACACCTCGCCCCACACCTCGAAGCGGGTGATCGCCCAGATCGCGACGAGCAGGAGCGCCGCGATGCCGACCCAGACGATCGTCAGCAGCAAGGCCCCGGATCGCTTGTAGATCGTCGCCGACCAGAACCCGACCATGAAGATGAGCATCGCCATCACGAAGTAGAAGAACGCCGCACCGAGCGGGCCGTCCTCGACGACCCAGTCCAGACCGAAGAAATACCCGTTGACCCCCCACCCGTCGGTCGCGTCCTCGATGATGCCGCCGATCGCGAAGACGGCGGCCAGCAGCACCGCGCACAGCGCCGCGGCCAGCATCGTGCCGAAGAAGAACTCCCTGCGCGTGACGCTCATCGCCTGCGAGAACGGGAACGTCAGCGTCAGCGACGAGATGCCCACGAACAGCAGCACCCAGATCGGCGCCTGCGAGCCGCCACCGTAGAACGGGCCCGGCAGGCCCGACGAGTGCAGAAGCGCGTAGATCACGAGCGACATCGCGAACGAGGCGCCCAGCACGATCAGCGGCACCCAGACGAACGTCTGCTTGTTGATCAGCTGCATGCGCACGACGTTGACAGTGCGATTCATCGCAGTGCTCCTTCCTCGGTGGCGGCCCTTTCGGACACGGCGTGCTGGGTGGTGCGGACGATCAGCTGCTGCAGCGAGACCGGCGCCACGTCCAGGCCTGCCGCCGCCAGGCGCTCGCGGTCGGCGAGGGTGAGGGCGCCGAGGACCGTGACGGATGCCACGTTCCCCAGGCTCTCGCGATGGATGACCTGCCGCCCGGCGACGAACGCGTCGACGGCGCTCGCATCGCCCACGATGTTCGCAGCGCGGTCGCGCACGGCATCCGTCGCCTCGTCCATCACGATCCGCCCGTGGTCGATGACGAGCACGCGCTCGATGAGGTTCGACACCTCGTCGATGAGGTGGCTCGAGAGGATCACCGTGCGCGGGTGCTCGGTGTAGTCCTCCAGCAGCCGGTCGTAGAAGATCTGCCGCGCGACGGCGTCGAGTCCGAGGTACGGCTCGTCGAAGAACGTGATCTCGGCGCGCGAGGCGAGTCCGATGATCACGCCGACCGCCGAGAGCTGCCCGCGTGACAGCTTCTTGATCCGCGTCTTCAGCGGAAGCTGGAACTCGTCGATGAGCCGGGCGGCGAGGTCGTCGTCCCAGTTGGGGAAGAAGAGCTTCGCCGTCGCGAACGCATGCTTGGGCAGCGCGTCGTCGGGGTACTTCTGGCTCTCGCGCACGAAGCACATGCGCGAGAGCACCTTGGCGTTCTCGTACGGCTGCATGCCGAACACGCGCACGTCGCCCGACGTCGCGAAGTTCTGAGCGGTGAGGATCGACATGACCGTCGTCTTGCCGGCGCCGTTGCGGCCCAGCAGGCCGTAGATGGTGTCCTTCTCGATGGTGAAGCTCACGTCGTCCACCGCGACGACGTCGCGATAGCGCTTGGTGAGATTGTTCACCTCGATGACGTGCGTCCCGGTCGTCATCGTGGGTTCCCTTCCGTGGTGGTCGCGACCTGCGCCGCAGCGCGATCGCGGATGAGCAGTTCCAGATCTTCGGGCACGAGCCCGAGCTTGCGGGCCTCGGCGAGCAGCGGCTCGACGAAGCGGTCGGCGAAGGCGGTGCGGCGCTCGTTCATCAGGAGCTCGCGCGCACCGGGCGCCACGAACATGCCGATGCCGCGCCGCTTGTACAGCACGCCCTTGTCGGTGAGCATCGCGACTCCCTTCGCGGCGGTGGCGGGGTTGATCCGGTAGAAGGCGGCGAGCTCGTTCGTCGACGGCGCCTGCGCCTCTTCGGCGAGGCTGCCGTCGATGATCGCGTCCTCCACGCTCTCGGCGATCTGGAGGAACAGCGCCCGGCCTTCTTCGATCACATCAACTCCGCTTTGTTGGTTAGTTACTTGACTAAGTAACCATGGAAGTCGGATACCGTCAACCCCCGGTCGTGCGACGGCCCGGGTGGCCGCGCGCCGTGCTATCGCGCGTGCGCGAGGTACCGAAACGGCCGATCGGTGTCGAATTTGCCGCTGCCGTGGGCGCATGAAACGGTGGTTGAGGCCCCTCAGGGGGCCCTCCCGACCAGTCCGCGGTCGCTGGTGACGCCCGAGCGTCAGACCGGTGAGCGTATGGTCGGCAGCCGCGGCGCGGATCCGACATCCGCTGCGAAGTCGGCCGCCACCCGGGCGCGACCGATGCAGCTCCCTCGCACAGGGGCTGCCGAGGTGCACAGTGACCGTTCCGCCTGCCATCGAGGCGAGGAATCTCTTCAAGGTCTTCGGACGCAATCCCCGAGACGCCGTCAAGCGCCTGCGCGCCGGCGCGACGCGCGCCGACGTCACCGACGCCGGCTCGGCCGCCGTCATCGACGCGAGCTTCACCGTCCAGCCCGGCGAGATCTTCGTCATCATGGGGCTCTCGGGCTCCGGCAAGTCCACCGTCCTGCGCATGCTGAACGGCCTGTTGCCTCCCACCGCCGGCGATGTGCTCGTGCAGGGGCAGAGCGTCACCAAGGCCTCGGCCAAGGCCCTGCGGGGCATCCGTCAGCGCTCCATCTCGATGGTGTTCCAGCACTTCGCGCTGCTGCCGCACCTGACCGTGCTCGACAACGCCGCCTACGCCCTCGAGATCCAGGGCGTCGGGCGCGACGAGCGGCGTGCCCGCGCGCGTGAGATCCTCGCGAAGGTCGGGCTCGCCGACCGCGCCGACGCGATGCCCGACGAGCTGTCGGGCGGCATGCGCCAGCGCGTCGGCCTGGCTCGAGCCCTCACGTCGGGCACCGACATCCTGCTCATGGACGAGGCCTTCTCGGCGCTCGACCCGCTCATCCGGCGCGAGATGCAGGAGCAGCTCATCGAGCTGCAGCGCGAGCTCGGCCGCACCATCGTCTTCATCACGCACGACCTCAACGAGGCCATGTTCCTCGGTGACCGCATCGCGGTGATGCGCGACGGCCGCATCGTGCAGAACGGCACGCCGGAGGAGATCCTCACCGACCCGGCGAACGACTATGTGGCCCAGTTCGTGCAGGACGTCGACCGCGCCCGCGTCCTCACCGCCGGCTCGGTGATGCGCACGCCGGTCGCCACCACGCCGGTGAGCGCCGGCGTGCGCGGGGCGCTGCGCGTCATGCGCGACCTCCAGGTCGGCTCGGTGTCGGTCATCGAGAACCGCCGGTTCCTCGGCTCGATCACCGACCGCGCCGTGATCCGCGCCGTCAAGGACGGCCGCACCGACCTGCGCTCGCTGGTGCGGGGCAGCCGCCCCGCCGTGCACGTCGACAACCCGCTCGCCGACGTGGTGGAGCGCGCTGTCGAGAGCCCCGTGCCGGTCGCGGTGATCGACGACGCCGGGCGCCTCGTCGGCACGATCCCGCGCGTGACGCTGCTCGCGGCCCTCGGTGACGTGCCGCCGGTCACCCGCGAGAACCCGATCATCGATGTGCCCGCCACGGTGCCCGGGAGCGTCATCACCCAGACCCTCGAGGTCGTCGACCAGCCGACGCCGGCGGGTCGGGCCGCGGCGCCGACGGAGGTCGGCGCCCAGGGAACGGTCCCTGCGACGGAAGGAGCCCTGCGATGAACGACCCGATCCGTCTCCCCCTCGGCGATGTCGTCGAGACCGGCGTGCGCGGGGTGATCGACGCCCTCGGCGGCTTCTTCGACGTCGTCGCCGTGATCTTCCGCGGCCTCTACGACTGGCTCGACGCCTCGCTGTCGACGCCGCCGTTCTGGGCTGTGATCCTCGTGATCGCCGCGTTCGCGTACTGGTCGAAGGGCCTCGTGCTCGCCGTCGGCAGCGCCCTCGGCCTCCTCGTGATCGTCGCGGTCGGCCAGTGGTCCAACGCCATGGACTCCCTCGCCCTCGTGATCCTCGCCGCCGTCGTCGCCATCGCGATCGCCGTGCCGCTCGGCATCTGGGCGGCGCGCAGCGATCGCGTCTCGAAGACGCTGCGGCCTGTGCTCGACTTCCTGCAGACGATGCCGGCCTTCGTCTATCTCATCCCCGCGATGCTCATCTTCGGCGTCGGCCCGGTACCGGGCATGGTCGCGACCATCGCGTTCGCGCTCGCGCCCGGCGTGCGCCTCACCGAGCTCGGCATCCGCGGCGTCGACCCCGAGATCGTCGAGGCCGGTCACGCCTTCGGCGCCTCGCCGCGACGCATCCTCCGCCAGATCCAGCTGCCCCTCGCCCTCCCGAGCATCATGGCGGGCGTCAACCAGGTCATCATGCTGAGCCTGTCGATGGTCGTCATCGCCGGCATGGTCGGCGCCGGCGGACTCGGCGGCCAGGTCGTACAGAGCCTCAGCCGCATCGACATCGGCCTCGGCGTCGAAGCCGGCCTCTCGGTCGTCATCCTCGCGATGATCCTCGACCGCGTCACGTCGGGCTTCTCGCAGTCGCGCGCCCGCAAGCCCCGTGCCACGAACGGGGACACGGATGCCGCCACCCCGGCGCTCGCGACCGCCACGCCGTCGGCGAACGCCGAGGACGCAGCATCCATCCCGTCCGAAGCCGGTGCCCAGCGGCCCGAGCCCATCCCGGCCTGACACGAAAGGAACCGACATGACCACGCGACGCATCATCGCCGCCGGAATCGCCGTGGCGGGGACCGCCGCCCTGCTCGTCAACGGCGCGCTCGCGCAGACGGGCGTGGGAAGCTCCGACAAGGGCCACCTGACGATCGCCGTGTTCAACGGCTGGGACGAGGGCATCGCCGCGTCCGAGCTGTGGAAGGCGGTGCTCGAGGAGAAGGGCTACACCGTCGACCTCGAGTACGCCGACCCCGCGGCCGCGTACACCGGCATCGCGAAGGGCGACTACGACCTGACGCTCGACACGTGGCTGCCGATCACGCACGCGGACTACATGGAGACGTACGGCGACGACCTCGTCGACCTCGGCGCCTGGAACGACGAGGCCAAGCTCACGATCGCCGTGAACGAGGACGCTCCTATCGACTCGCTCACCGAGCTCGCCGCGAACGCCGAGGAATTCGGCAACCGTCTGGTCGGGATCGAGGCCGGATCGGGGCTCGTGACCGTCACGCAGAACGACGTGATCCCGGGCTACGGCCTCGAGGGCATGGAGTTCGTAACGTCGTCGACGCCCGCGATGCTCACCGAGCTGCAGGCCGCGACGGACGCCCGACGCGACGTCGCCGTCACCCTCTGGCGACCGCACTGGGCGTACAACGCGTTCCCGCTCAAGGACCTCGAGGACCCCGACGGGCTGTTGGGTGACGCCGAGGGCATCCATACGGTCGCGTCCCGCGGGTTCGCCGAGGAGTTCCCCGAGGTCTCGGACTGGCTCGAGGCGTTCCGCATGGACAACGAGCTGCTGTACTCCCTCGAGGACGCCATGTTCGGCGCCTATGACGGCGACGACTACGGCCCCGTCGTGGCCGAGTGGGTCGCCGAGAACCAGGACTACGTCGACACCCTCACCCGCTGACCCGCGCACGAACTCCTCAGACTTCGACGGACTCCGCAGGATTCCGGGGGTCTGGTCGCGAGATCTGCGTGATCCTGCGGAGTTCGTGACGACGGGCGTGGCGCGACCGGCCTCCCGCAATAGGGTGTGGACATGACGGTGGCCTTCGTTCTCGGTGGCGGCGGGGTGCGCGGCGCCGTCGAGATCGGGATGCTGCGGGCGCTGCTGGAGTCCGGCATCCGTCCCGATGTCGTGGTGGGCACGTCGATCGGCGCGATCAACGGCGCGCTGGTCGCGAGCGACCCGACGCCTGCGGTGATCGAGCGCCTGCTCGGCGCCTGGACCTCGCCCGAAGCGAACGCGGTCTACGGCGACTCGCTGTTCGCGCAGTTCACGCGCCTCGTGAAGACCAAGACGCACCTCAACTCGCCCGCGCCCCTGCAGCACCTGCTGGAGCGGGCGCTCGGCGCTGACACGACCTTCGAGGATCTCGCCGTGCGGCTGCGGGTCGTCGCCGCGAGCATCGAGCGCGCGGCCGAGCATGTGTTCGAGTCCGGCCCGCTCATCGAGGCGATCCTGGCGTCGGCCTCGGTGCCGGGGCTCCTGCCGCCGACCCGCATCGGCGACGAGCACTTCATCGACGGCGGGATCGTCAACTCGATCCCCATCGAGCAGGCGGTCGAGGTCGGCGCGACGACGGTCTACGTGCTGCAGGTCGGGCGCATCGAGACCCCGCTGGTCGCCCCGAAGTCGGCGGTCGATACGGCGCGCGTGGCCTTCGAGATCGCCCGCCGGCACCGCTACGCCCGCGACGTCGCGACGCTGCCCGAGGGCGTCGCCCTGCACGTGCTGCCGAGCGGCGGCGGACTCGACGGCGACGACTCGCTCATGTCGTACCGCCGCATGGACACCGTCCGCCGCCGGATCGACGCCGCCTACGATGCCAGCCGCGCGTTCCTCGCGGACCGCGGCGTGGGCGCCGAGACCACCTCCCCGGTCGTTGAGCAAGCTCGCGAGTCGAAGCGCGGAGACGACGCGCCCCGAGCCGACGAGGAGACCTGATGCGGATGCTGCCCACCTGGGTGCGCCGCATCCTTCTGGCCCCGCTCGTGATCGTGGCAGCGATCGCCATGCTGGCGCTGACGCCGCTGTGGCTGCTCGTCGCCCTTGCGCTCACGTCACTCGTGCCGGGCCGGTTCCGGCTGCCCCGCGTGCTGTGGCTCGTGACCGTGTACCTGCTGTGGGACGGGATGCTCGTCATCGCGCTGTTCGCGCTGTGGATCGCGTCGGGCTTCGGCTACGCCCTGCGCCGGCCGGGCTTCGTGACGGCGCACTACGCGCTCGGTGCGTGGGCGCTGCGCCTCCTCTTCTGGGTCTTCGGCGGCGTGCTGCGGCTCACGATCACCACGACCGGCTCGGATGGAACGGATGCTGCGACCGGCCGCGCCGCTTTCGAGGCGCTGTTCGCGCCGGGCACGCCGCTCGTCGTGGCGAGCCGGCATGGCGGCCCCGGCGACTCGTTCATCCTGATCCACACGCTGCTCAACGAGGTCGCGCGCCGGCCGCGGATCGTGCTCAAGTACACGCTGCAGTGGGATCCGGCGATCGACATCCTGCTGCACCGGATCCCGGCGCGGTTCATCGTGCCGTCGGGCTTCGGTCACGGGCGCAAGGGCGGCGGGGCCTCGGTGGAGGCGGCGCTGAGTGAACTCGCGACCGGACTCGGGCCGCAAGACGCGTTCGTCATCTTCCCCGAGGGCGGTCAGGTCAGCCCCCAGCGTCGGAGTTCCCGCATCAAGCGGCTGCGCGACGCGGGCCGCGAGGCGATGGCCGAACGCGCCGAGGCGATGACGCACGTCATGGCGCCTCAGCCGGGCGGTATGCACGCGGCACTCGATGCCGCCCCCGACGCCGACGTCGTGTTCATCGCGCACACCGGCCTCGACCGGCTGCACACCCTGCGCGACATCTGGCGCGAGCTGCCGATGGACAAGGGCATCACGATGCGCGCGTGGCGCGTGCCGCGGTCGGAGATCCCCGACGACCTGGACGCCCGCGCCGCGTGGCTCTTCGACTGGTTCGCCCGCATCGACGGCTGGATCGACGCCCATCCCGAGCTCGCCGCCTGAGGCCGATGCCGTGCGCGGGGCGTTTCGACTCGCAAGCTCGCTCAGCGAGCGAGATGAGCGAGAAGTGCCGGTCGGTGAGCGGAGGGCGCTCTTGCGCCCGCAGTCGAAACGCCTCGTGCGCGGGGTCGTCAGCGGTGGGGCTTGGGGTGCGTCACGCGGCCCGGCGAATCGCCGGTGCCGCGGGATGGCACCGGCCACGTCGCCCCCGGAGGCGGCGTCGTGCTGGGCCGCTTCGGCGCGGGCAGCGGTTCGGCGATGGGCTCGGCGCGCGGCTCTGAGGCGGGGCTCGGGGCGTCGGGCGCCAGCGGCACCGAGGGTTCCGCACGGGGCGGGGGCGCAGCATCCGTCACCGTCGTCGTCGTGGAGGGGACGGGCCCGAGCTCGAGCATGACCTTGTTCTCGAGCACCTCGATCGCCTCGTCGGAGATGGAGATGAGTCCGTCGAGCTCTTCGCGCACGCGGCGATAGGCGAGCTGGCGCTCGGCGGGCGTCGCGGCCTCGTCGATCGCGACGGTGAGGAGCTTCTTGGCGGTGTCGAGACGCTTGCGCTCGTCCTCGGTGAAGGTCGAGTCGCGCAGGCGGCGGGCGTCGCGCTCGGCGACATCGAACGCCACCTCGAAGTCGGCGACGGCGTTGCGGTACTCGGCGAGCTGGTCCTTCGACAGGCGCGCCTTCGCGGAGGCCGGGCGGAGTCCGTCGGCGATCCGCTTGGCGCGCAGGAACGCGGCGGTGAGCGGCTGACGTCCGTCGCTCATGGCGGGGAACGCGATGATCTTCGCGACATCGAGCTCGTACTCGAGCCAGCGCGCGGTGACCGCGTCGTGCTCGGCGAACAGGCGCTCGAGCTGGGTCGTCTGCGTCTCACGCGACGCTGACGCACCCGGTCCTGACGCGGCGGTCGCGGTCGCGGCCGTGATCGGAGGGAGGGATGCCGCGGGCACCGCCTTGCCGCGCGCTGCGGCCTGGGCCGCCTTGAGTTCGGCCTTCGCGTGCATCACCTCGAGGCGCCGCTTGTGGCGCATGCGCGCGCCACGCTCCCAGGCATTGCCGACCATGCCCAGGACACCCATCAGCGGGAAGACGAGCCACCAGAAGTTGCCCGCGAAGTCCCAGAACGCTTGCACACTGTCATGCTAACGGCCGGTCGGCGCCGCGTGGTCGGCTCAGGGCACCCTGCCAGCGGGCGGCTCGCTCTGGCGAGGCGGAGGGATGCGCGCGATGAGCGAAGGAAGGCGGTCGGCGATCTCGGCGAGAACCGCGGCGGCGGCGGTCAGTCCCGCAGCGGCGGTGGCTCCGGCTGACGACGGGCGCGGCGCCCCGGGAACGCCCGCCTGCCTCTCTGCCTCGGCGAACGTCGCCTCGAGGTGTCGCACCGCGACCCGGTACTCGAGGAACTGCTGCGGCGTCACGCGGTCGCGCAGGGTCGGGCGCTTCGCGAGGGCTTCGCGCTGTGCGCGGAGGAAGACGACGGTGGCCGGATGCCGCGGGTCGGTCATCTGCGGATACGCCAGCGCCTTGTCGACATCGGTCTCGTACGCCAGCCACCGGGTGTTGACACTGTCGTGCGCGGCGTAGAGGCGCTCGATCGGCAGCGGGTCGCGGGAGGAAGCGGCGCGGTACTGCGCGTAGCCGGCCTTCACGCGGGTGCGGCTCGCGCGGAGCGCGAGCGAGGCGGTCTTCTCGTCCTGCCTCGCGGCCTGCAGCTCGCGCCGCGCCTCGGCGGCGTGCGCGGCTGGGGCGGACGAGCGCGACTTCGCGGTCAGCATGTCCGCCTGCGCGGTGCGCAGCCGGGCCTTCGCGGCGACGAGGTCGCGATACGCCTGGGACTCCTCGGCGCGCGCGGCGTCGAGTTCCAGGCGTCGTGCCCGGCGGCTTCGCGTCGTCATGCTCGCATAGGTCGCCGCTCCGGCGCCCGCGGCCGCCGGAGCGATCCACCACCAGCTCGACATGATGAGGAGGATGGGCTCCACGTTGCCATGGTAATCGCGATATAGCGCAATTGTCGCCGAGAGTCTGCTGACACCTCGGCCACCTGCCGCGACCTCAGCCGAAGAGCAGGGCGAAGACGGTGGCGCCGCCGCCGACGAGGATGAGGGCGACGATCGTCACCCACGCGATGATCTTGACGCGCCGCTGCCGGGTGTCGTTGAAACCGCTGTACTCGTCGTCTTCCGCCGCCATGCGCTCAGTCTAGTAGCCGGGTTTGGGGCGGATTTCCTCCGTTGGGGCGGAGAATTCGCGCCCCGAGGGAGAGAACGCGCCCCAAACCCGGGAGCTCAGCCCAGGTCAGGCGGTGTGCTCGGTGACGATCGGGCCGAAGGCGTCGGGCAGCGTCGAGGTCGACAGGTCGCGCAGCTCGGCGAGCGGAACGGTGAAGAGTCCCTGCACCTCGAGCGCCGGCTCGTCGCCGTCCGCGGCCGAGTCGGTCACGCCGATGCGCAGCACGGGGTAGCCCCGGCCCTCGCACAGGCCACGGAACTTCACGTCGTCCTCGCGGGGGACCGAGACGATGACGCGGCCCGTGGACTCCGAGAACAGGGCGGTGGCAGCATCTACTCCATCGCGCTCCTGGATCTCGTTCAGCCACACCCGCGCGCCGACGCCGAAGCGCATGGTGGCCTCGGCGAGGGCCTGGGCGAGACCGCCCGACGACAGGTCGTGCGCCGACGCGATGAGCGACTGCTGCGAACCGGCGTGGATCAGCTCGGCGAGCTTCTTCTCCTGCGCCAGGTCGACCGCCGGCGGGCGTCCGCCGAGGTGGTCGTGGATCGTGCCGGCCCACTGCGAGCCCGAGAGCTCGGTCGAGGTCACGCCGAGGAGGTAGATGTTGTCGCCGGCGTCCTGCCAGCCCGACGGGATGCGGCGGGCGACGTCATCGATGATGCCGAGCACGCCGACGACCGGGGTCGGGAAGATCGGCTGGTCGCCGGTCTGGTTGTAGAACGAGACGTTGCCGCCCGTGACCGGGACGCCGAGTTCGAGGCAGGCGTCCGACAGGCCGTCGACGGTCTGCGAGAACTGCCACATGACCTCGGGGTTCTCGGGGCTGCCGAAGTTGAGGCAGTCGGTGACGGCCGTGGGCTCGGCGCCTGAGACGGCGACGTTGCGGTACGCCTCGGCGAGGGCCAGCTTCGCGCCCTGGTACGGGTCGAGCTGGCAGTAGCGGCCGTTGCAGTCGGTGGCGATCGCGAAGCCGAGGCCCGAGTTCTCGTCGACGCGGATCATGCCGGCGTCGTCGGGGAACGACAGCGCCGTGTTGCCCATGACGTAGTAGTCGTACTGGTTCGTGATCCACGACGTGTCGGCGAGGTTCGGGCTCGCGACGAGCGTCGTGAACTGCTTGCGCAGCGTCTCGCCGTCGGTCGGACGCGGGAGGGCGGACGCCGAGTCCTCGCGCAGCGCGTCGATCCACGTCGGGTACGCCACCGGACGCTCGTAGACGGGGCCGTCGACGGCGACGGTCGAGGGGTCGACGTCGACGATCTGCTCGCCGTGCCAGAAGATCTGGAGGCGCCCGTCGCCCGTCACCTCGCCGAGCACGGAGGTCTCGACGTCCCACTTGCCGACGACCTCGAGGAACGCGTCGAGCTTCTCGGGCGCGACGATCGCCATCATGCGCTCCTGGCTCTCGCTCATGAGGATCTCCTCCGGCGTGAGCGTGGGGTCGCGCAGCAGCACCTTTTCGAGGTCGACGCGCATGCCCGAGCCGCCGTTGGCGGCGAGCTCCGACGTGGCGCACGAGATGCCGGCGGCGCCGAGGTCCTGGATGGCCTCGACGAGCTCGTCACGGTAGAGCTCGAGACAGCACTCGATGAGCACCTTCTCGGCGAACGGGTCGCCGACCTGCACCGCGGGCCGCTTGGTCGGGCCGCCGTCGGCGAACGTGTCGGAGGCGAGGATCGACGCCCCGCCGATGCCGTCGCCGCCGGTGCGGGCGCCGAACAGCACGACCTTGTTGCCGGCGCCGGTGGCGTTGGCGAGCTTGAGGTCTTCGTGGCGCAGCACGCCGACCGCGAGGGCGTTGACGAGCGGGTTGCCCTGGTACACCGCGTCGAAGACCGTCTCGCCGCCGATGTTCGGCAGGCCCAGGCAGTTGCCGTAGAACGAGATGCCCGAGACCACGCCGTGCACGACGCGCGCGGTGTCGGGGTTGTCGATGGCGCCGAAGCGCAGCTGGTCCATCACGGCGACCGGGCGCGCGCCCATCGAGATGATGTCGCGCACGATGCCGCCGACGCCGGTCGCGGCGCCCTGGAACGGCTCGATGTAGCTCGGGTGGTTGTGCGACTCGACCTTGAAGGTGACGGCCCAGCCCTCGCCGATGTCGACGACGCCGGCGTTCTGGCCCATGCCGACCATGAGCCGTTCCTTCATCTCGTCCGAGACCTTCTCCCCGAACTTGCGGAGGTAGATCTTCGAGGACTTGTAGGAGCAGTGCTCCGACCACATGACGGAGTACATCGCCAGCTCGCCCGACGTGGGGCGCCGACCGAGGATCTCGCGGATCCTGTCGTACTCGTCGGGCTTGAGACCGAGCGCCGCGTACGGCTGCTCCTTCTCGGGCGTGGCGGTGGCGTTCTCGACGGTGTCGGCGACAGAGGTCGAAGAGGGGGTGGTCACGCGGCTCAGCTCCAGAAATTCGGGGATGCCGGACCTGACAAGTCTATTCGGCTCGAGAGTGGGGTGACGGATGCCGCGGACCGCGGCATCCGCTCGCCCTTCACTCGTTGATCACATCGACGGCGAAGGTGCCGGATGCTGCGGCCAGGCGCTTGTCGTTCGTCCAGAGTTCGGTGCACCCGGCGAGTTGGGCAGCGGCCAGATGCAGGGCGTCGACGGTCGTGAGGCCGGGGGCGGCGGCGCGGAGTTCTGCCGCGCGGATGTAGGCGGGCAGATCGAGATCGACCGTCGCGTAGTCCGGGAATCGAGCGTCGTAGACCTCGAGAAGTCGACGGTCGGACCGGCGGATCGGTCCGACGAGGACCTCGTGGATCACGAGCGGACTGATCGCGAACGACGTCGAGGCCGCGGCCGCCAGGCGCGCGCGTGCGCGATGCCCGAGGTCGCCCTGGTGCTCGGTGGCGTAGATCACGATGCAGGCATCGAGGTAGATCACGCCCCCGCCTCGCGCATGTCGCGGATGTCGGCCTCGATCTGCTCGGGGGTCCGACAGGTTCCTAGCCAGGTGGAAGACATGCGGCAGAGGGGTTGACGGATGCCGCGACCGGGGCTAACGTACAACCAAATGGTTGTAGGAATTGAGCTCAGCGATGACGAGATCGACCGCGTGTTCCACGCATTGGCGGCGGCGACCCGGCGCGACATCCTGCGTCGGACGCTCTCCGGCGAGTATTCCGTCTCGGCCCTCGCCCGCGAGTACGACATGTCGTTCGCCGCGGTGCAGAAGCACGTCACCGTGCTCGAGGCCGCCGGTCTCATCGTCAAGCGCGCCGAGGGGCGCGAGCGCCTCGTTCGGGCGGACCCCGAGATGATCGCCCGCGCCCGCGCACTCCTCGCCCGCTACGAGGAACTGTGGCGTGCACGCATCGACCGGCTCGATGCGCTGCTCGCCGAACCCGCCGGCGCGGCCGGCACCCCCGAAGAACCGAAGAACGAGTCCCCGCAGTAACGAAGGAGAATGACGATGCCCGTCACCGACGTCACCACCGATCCGGAAGCGCTCACCATGACGCTCACAGCCGACTTCGCCGCTCCGGTCGAGCGGCTGTGGGAGGCCTTCACCGAGCCGCGACAACTCGAGCGGTTCTGGGGTCCTCCCGGCTACCCCGCCACCTTCACCGAGTTCGACCTCACCGCCGGCGGCCGCGCCAGGTACCACATGACCAGCCCCAAGGGCGAGCAGTACCACGGGGTATGGGAGTTCCTCGAGATCGACGGACCCCGCACCTTCACGGCGCTCGACTCGTTCGCCGACGCGGACGGCAGCGTGCTGGCCGAGATGCCGACTTCGCGCATGGTGTTCACGTTCACCGCGACCGCGACCGGGTCGCGCCTGGTGAACACCACCCACTTCGACTCCGCCGAGGCGCTGGAGAAGGTCGTCGCGATGGGCGCCGTCGAGGGCTCGACGATGGCGATCAACCAGCTCGACCGCGTGCTCGAGGGGCTCCGCGCCTACTCCGCCGGCAAGGGCACGCAGACCGAGATCCTCGACGACACCCACGTGCGGATCACGCGACTCATCGAGGGTCCGATCGACCTCGTGTGGCGCGCCCACCAGGAGCCCGAGCTGCTCGAGAAGTGGATGCTCGGCCCCGACGGCTGGCGCATGTCGGTGTGCGAGGTCGACCCGTCCGTGGGCGGGAAGTACCGCTATCAGTGGGAGCCGGTCGGTGACACCGAGGGCGAGACCTTCGGGTTCGACGGCGAGACGCTCCTCGTCGACGCCCCGCGGCGTGCCGTCACCACCGAGCACATGACGGGCACCGACTACCCGTCGACGCTCAACGACCTCAACCTCTACGAGGAGGACGGCGCCACCCTCATCACGCTCCTCATCGAGTATCCGGATATGGAGACGCGCGACATCGTCCTCGCCACCGGCATGACCGACGGCATGGAAGCCAGCTACGGCCGCCTCGAGGGCGTCCTGGCGCAGGTCTGAGTCGGAGGAAGAGCCGAGATGACCGAGAACACCGCCGAGCGGACCGTCTCCACCCACGTCGTGGGAGCGGGCGAGGACGCGATCACCTACGACGTGCATGGTGATCTGGCCGAGGCAAGCCCGGATCGTCCGCCCCTCTTCCTGTTCGCGGCGCCGATGGACTCGACCGGATTCGAACTGCTCGCCGGTCAGTTCGACGACCGTCCGGTCGTGACCTACGACCCGCGCGGGGCCGGCCGCAACCCGGTCGGCACCACCGACATCAGCCCCGGGCAGCACGCCGACGACCTGCATCGTGTCATCGAGGCGATCGGAGTCGGCAGCGTGGATGCCTTCGGCTCCAGCGGAGGGGCTGTGAACCTCCTCGCTCTGCTCGCGGCGCACCCGGACGACGTGCGGATCGCCGTGGTGCACGAGCCGCCGCTGGCGGAGCACCTCCCAGATCGCGACGCGGTGCTCGCCGTCGTGGCCGACATGAAGCGCACCTATGCCGAGCAGGGCGACGGCGCCGCCATGGCGAAGTTCATCCCGTTCGTGATGTTCGACGGCCAGATCACCGACGACTACCTCGACCAGCCGGCACCGGACCCGGCGATGTTCGGGATGTCGTCTGTCGACGACGGCACGCGCACCAACCCGCTGCTGCGCAACATGCCCGCGATCATCGACTACCGCATCGATGCCGAGGCCCTGCGCGCGCGAGGCGACCGTCTCGTGATCGCGGCGGGCGTCGAATCGGGCGAGACGATGGCCGCGCGGGGCGCTCGCACGGCAGCGGCCGCGATCGGCGTCCCGGTAACGGACTTCCCGAGCCATCACGCGGGCTTCACAGATCAGCCGGGGTACCCCGGCGACCCCGCCGGCTTCGCGGCACGCCTCCGGGAGATCCTCGACTGAGTGCCGCGCCCACGGAGGTCTGAGGGGAGACGGATGCTGCGCAGCATCCGTCTCCTCTTTCATCCGCCGATCAGCCGCACGGCGCCGATGACGATCAGCAGCACGCCCACGAGGATGCCGAAGACCTGGAGTACCGCCGACGCGTGATGGACGAGGAATACGCGGAGGCGGTCGAGCCCCGGGCGCACGCGGGTTCTGCCGACGGCGCACACGACCACCAGCCCCGCGACGGTGGACGCGGCCACCACCGTGAAGATGACGACGATCGTCGAGGTCGCGACGAGGTCGAGCGCGGCCGCGCCGATCGCGAGGCCGCCCGCGACCGTGAGGACGATGTTCTTCGGCCGGACGTTCATCATGAGGCCGAACGCGAATGCCCGCGGACCTGTCATGCCGGTCGTGAGACCGGAGAGATCAAGGCTTTTCGCCGTATCGGCGCGGCGGGCGCGGCGGCCGACGACGAGCGTCATGACGATCAGGACGACGCCGATGACGATCTCGACCACATGCGCCCAGGGTGGGAAAGGGCCGCGCGCCTCGTCTGGGATGAGCGCCGCACCGATGGTGAAAGCGGCGACCAGGATCAGCAGGCCGCCGAACCACCCGCCGGTGAACAGCACGCTGCGCCGCATCGGGTCGGGAGCGAGCAGCAGCACCAGCACCGAGACGATCGGGAACACGCTCAGCGCGATCGCGAGGGCGATCGGGATGGTGTACCAGAGCACGGTGCCCATGCGGCGTGACTCCCGTCTCCCTCGCGGCGAGACGAGGGGCGCGAGATCATCCTGCCGCACCGCAGCGCTGCGCGCCGGGAATCGCGCCGCAACGACCGCCCCGCCTGCACGAGCCGTCCACCCGCGCCTCATACGATGGCGGCGTGGACTTCTCCTTCGCTTTCACGCCCGATCTGATCGCCGTGTTCCTGACGCTGTTCGTGCTCGAGGTGGTCCTCGGCGTCGACAACGTCATCTTCATCTCGATCCTCGCGTCCAAGCTCCCCAAGGAGCAGCAGGCGAAGGCCCGCAACCTCGGCCTCACGCTGGCGATGCTGATGCGCGTCATCCTCGTGCTCTTCGCGGGATGGATCGTCACCCTCAAGGAGGAGGTGTTCTTCATCGGCGAGCTGGGCTTCTCGTGGAAGGACATCATCCTCATCGCCGGTGGCCTCTTCCTGGTCTACAAAGCGGTCACCGAGATCCACCACAAGCTCGAGGGCGCCGAAGACGAGCACGGCGCCGGCGGCGGCAAGAGCATCACGTTCGGCTCGGTGATCGCGCAGATCCTGGTGCTCGACCTGGTGTTCTCGCTCGACTCGGTCATCACGGCCGTCGGCATGACCGAGAACCTCGTCGTGATCATCACGGTCGTCGTGCTGTCGTTCGGCATCATGCTCTTCGCGTCGCGCTACATCTTCGCGTTCGTGAACAAGCACCCCACCGTGAAGATGCTCGCGCTGTCGTTCCTGCTGCTGATCGGTGTGTTCCTGGTGGCCGAGGGCTTCGGCTTCCACATCGACAAGGCGTTCATCTACGGCCCGATGGCGTTCGCGATCTTCGTCGAGGCGCTCAACCTGTGGGCCGCCTCCCGCAAGGCCAAGCGCGAGCAGCGCCGCCGCGCGCCGGTGCAGCTGCGCCCGCAGTACCCCGACGTCGACGAGTCGGTCGCGGTCGCTGCCGCTCTGTCGAACGCGCCGGGTGCGGGTTCAGTGGGCCTGTCGTCGAAGCCCGTGGCGGGGGATGCGGCCCCCGGTGCTGGTGAGGAGCGCCAGGGCCTCGGCTGACCCACCTCAGCGCGCTCGAGCGCTGCATTTCCCTGCCGCCGCTGCGTCTGCCTGCGAGGGCTGCGACGCGCAGCACGCGCTTCTCAGCGACCGCTGCATTTCCCTGCGAGCGCTGCGTCTGCTCATGGCACGTTCGACCGAAACTGCAGCCGTCGCCCGACGCAGCGCTCGGTTCACCTATCGCCCCGGCCGGTGCTTGCCGGTGGGCAGCCCGGCGTCGTGGAGGATGTCGAAGAGCAGCCGCGGCGATCGCAGCGCCGGCAGGCGCCACCGGGAGAATGCGTCGACCTGGCGTCGGAGGTCGTCCTCCCGGTCCTTCTCCTCCAGCAGCACTTCCTCCGGGGTCCGGTCTCGCAGCAGCGCAGGGTCCCGATACTTCCCAGCGCCGTCGAACTCCCCGATGTGCCGATGTTCGTGCCAGAAGAAGTCCGTGAACGCATCCCGGCCGTCCGACAGAACGAAGCGCGCTTGAAGTTCGGGTTCCGGAAACCCCATCACTGAGATCAGCACCCGGCTATGGGATTCGCGCACGCTGTCGGAGAGTCCGGTCGCGAACTCTGCCGCGCGGACGGCTCGCGCCGATCCCCGGCCCTTCACGGTTCCGGCGAGATCACGGAGCTCGGATGCCGCGACCAGGGCGCCCGCGGGCCGTTTCGCCCAAAGGGCCTGGTCGGCAGCGACCACGCCCTCGAGAAATCGCGATGACGCCATAAGGTCGACCGCCGTCTGCAGCGGCGTCGTGACGGCATGCCGCTGCCACGGCATCGTGCTCATGTCGGACAAGCGGCGTCCGTGACGGCGGAACGTTCCACTGGAGCGACCGCCGGAGGCGAGCTCGACGGACGCGTCGATGCGGGTCGGCCACGTCCCGATCATGTCGATGCCGTGAAGCGCGGCCGCTGCCCAGTGCGACGCGTGCAGCTGCGTCCGGGCGCGGGCAGCAGCCTCCCAAACGCGCTGCGCGTGCTGGGCCATGGGTGTGAGGCGGTCCCAGTCGGCGCGCACGGCGAACGAGCCCGGCGCGATGCGGACCACCTCCCCTTTCGCGATGCGCGCCCGAAGTCGCCGGTCGTTGACAGGCTCGCCGTCGTTCTCGCGGCGGCGGAACACCGTGCTCAGCGGCGGCTCGTGGATCCACATGCCACGACGGTGCCCGATCGGGCGCGTTTTCCGAGCCGGCCGGCGTCGATCGGTGGGAAATCCCCGCCAGCCCCGGTCTGTGGAGGAGACGACCGCTGCACTTTACGGCGACCGCTACGCTTCGTTGGCTTCCCCGTTCACGACCGCTGCAGTTGGCTGCGACTGCGCTGTCGCGCAACGTCGCGGTCGCCGCAAACTGCAGCTGTCGCGAGCCGGCATAGCGGCCGGGCCAACAACTCGCGAGTCAGGCGGCGGTGTCGGCGAGGAGGCGGTAGCCCATGCCCGACTCGGTGAGCAGGTGCGCCGGGCGGCCAGGGTCGCGCTCGAGCTTCTTGCGCAGCTGCGACATGTAGAGCCGCAGGTAGCCCGTGTCGGCGACCTGCTCGGTGCCCCAGATGTCCTTGAGGAGCGCCTGCCGCGTCACGAGCGAGCCCGGGTTGCGGGCCAGGAACTCGAGGATCCTCCACTCCGTCGGCGTGAGGTGCACGCGCTCGCCGGAGCGGGTGACGGTCTTCGTCGAGAGATCCACGACGACGTCCCCGAAGGCGACGACGGGGACACCGGATGCTGCGGTCACGCGTCGCGACAGCGCCCGGAGTCGTGCGAGCAGCTCGTCGATCTGGAACGGCTTGGTGACGTAGTCGTCGGCTCCGGCATCGAGCGCCTCGACCTTGTCGGCGGAGCCGGTGCGGCCTGAGACCACGATGATCGGGGCCGTGCTCCAGCCCCGCAGGGCCTCGATGACCTGCACGCCATCGAGGCGCGGCATCCCGAGGTCCACCATCACGATGTCGGGATGCTCCTTGGCGGCGAGGGCGATCGCGGCGGCCCCGTCGGGTGCGGCGATGACCTCGTAGCCGTGCGCGGCGAGCGTGATGCGCAGCGCGCGGACGAGCTGGGGATCGTCGTCGGCGATCAGGACCTTCACGTGAGCGACCTCTCTTCGGTGGGGATCGCGTCCGCGACCGGCAGCGCAATGACCATCGTGAGGCCCCCTCCGGGGGTGTCCTCGGGGGCGAGCGTACCGCCCATGCCCTCGGTGAACCCCTTCGACAGGGCGAGTCCCAGGCCCAGCCCCGCGGTGTTGTCGGTGTCGCCGAGCCGCTGGAACGGGACGAACATGTCGTCGAGGCGCTCGGGCGCGACCCCGGTGCCGTGGTCGACCACGCGGATCTCGGCCGTGCGGCCGAGGCGGCTCGTGGAGATCCGCACGCGCGAGCCCGCGGGGGAGTGGCGCGCGGCGTTCGCGAGCACGTTCACGAGCACGCGCTGAAGGAGCACCGGGTCGGCCTCGATGAGGGGAAGATCGGGATCGAGGGCGAGTTCGAAGCGGTCGGGGCCGCCGCCGAGTTCGTCCAGCGCGGCCAGCACGACGCCGGCACTGTCGACGGGCTGCAGCGCCACCGCGAGCACCCCGGCCTGCACGCGGCTCACATCCAGCAGGTCGGTGACGAGGGCGGCCAGCGTCGCGAGCGACTCGTCGGCCGTGGCGAGCAGCTCGGCCCGGTCTTCGCGTGAGAGGTTCGGCCCCGCTGCGCGGAGACCGCCGACGGCGGCGACCGCGGCGGCGAGCGGGCGACGCAGGTCGTGGCTCACCGCGGACAGCAGCGCGCTGCGCACCTGGTCGGTCTCGGCCAGAGCGCCGGCTTGCCGCGCCGTCGCGGTGAGATCGGTGTGCTCGAGGGCGGCCGAGAGCTGCGCGGTGACGGCGTCGATGAGCCGGCGCTCGGACGCGCCGAGCACGTGCCCGTGCAGCTCGAGCATCGCGGGCGGGCCGCCGTTGCGGCGCGAGACCGTGACCGCTTCGTAGCGGCCGTCGCGCACGGGCTCGCCGTCGGTCGCGACGACGGTGCCGTCGGCGTCGACGAGGCGCACGCCCGCGAGCCCGAGCGACTCGCGCGTGCGGCTGATCAGAGCGGGCACGGCGGATTCGCCGCGCAGCACGCTGCCCGCGACGTTCGCGAGCAGCTCGGCCTCGGCCTCGGCGCGGCGGGCGGACCGCGCCGCGCGCGCGGCGCGGTCGACGATGAAGCTCACCAGCACGGCGATCACGACGTAGAGGATGAGCGCCCAGACATTCCGCGGATCGGCGACCGACACCGTGTAGTAGGGCGCGACGAAGAAGTAGTTGAGGGTGAACGCCGACATGACGGCCGCGAAGACGGCGGGCCAGATGCCGCCGACGAGGGACACGAGCACGACGAGCAGCTGGTACGCCAGCACGTCGCTCGTGATGGTGTCCTCACTGCGCAGCGCCACGAGAAGCCAGGTCAGGAGCGGCCCGCCGATGAGCGCGAGCGCGAACCCGAGCGCGCGCCGGCGCACGCTCAGAGCACCGCCGCTGACGCGCGGCAGCGGGAACCTGTCGCCCGCCGCGTCGTGCGTCACGATGTGCACGTCGATGTCGCCCGACTCGCGGATCACCGTCGCCCCGATGCCGGGTCCGGTGAAGAGCTTCGCGATGCGCCCGCGCCGGCTCACGCCGATCACGAGCTGCGTCGCGTTCACCGAGCGCGCGAAATCCACGAGCGCGCGCGGGATGTCGTCGCCGACGACCTGGTGGTACGTGCCGCCCAGCGACTCGACCAGCGCCCGCTGTGCGGCGAGGGCGCCGGGGTCGCCCGCACGCAGGCCGTCCTGGCTCGACACGTGCACCGCGAGCATCTCTCCGCCGGCGGACCGGGCGGCGATGCGGGCGCCGCGACGCAGCAGAGTCTCGCCCTCCGAGCCGCCCGTCAGCGCGATGACCACGCGCTCACGCGCCTGCCACGCACCCTCGATGCCGTGCTCGGCGCGGTACGACTTCAGCGCGCTGTCGACCTCGTCGGCAAGCCACAGCAGCGCGAGTTCGCGCAGGGCCGTGAGATTGCCGAGCCGGAAGTAGTTCGACAGGGCCGCGTCGATCCGCTCCGCCGGATAGACGAGCCCCGCCGACAGGCGATCCCGCAGCGACTGCGGCGAGAGGTCGACGACCTCGATCTGGTCGGCGGCGCGGACCACCGCATCCGGAACCGTCTCGCGCTGCGCGACCCCCGTGATCTGCTCCACCACGCCGCCGAGCGACTCGATGTGCTGCACGTTGACGGTCGTGATGACGTCGATGCCGGCATCGAGCAGGTCGGCGACGTCCTGCCAGCGCTTCGCATGCCTGAGGCCCGGCGCATTCGTGTGGGCGAGCTCGTCGACGAGCGCGATCTCGGGGTTGCGCTCGAGGACGCCCTCGAGATCCATGTCGCTGAGCTCGACGCCGCGGTGCGAGACGACCGTGCGGGGCACGCCGGGCAGCCCCTCCATGAGCGCCGCGGTGGCCGCGCGCCCGTGCGTCTCGACGACCGCAATGACGACATCGCGCCCGTCCTCGGCGAGGCGGCGGCCCTCCTCGAGCATCTCATACGTCTTGCCGACGCCGGGCGCCGCGCCGAGCAGCACCCGCAGCTTCCCGCGCTTCACGTGCTCACCCTATTTCTTTCCGGTCCTGCGGGATCGGGGCGGATTCTGTCCGTTGGGGCGCGATTTCTCCGCCCCAACGGACGGAACGCGCCCCAAACCGGAAGGGGACGGATGCTGCGACCCCGGGGGCCGTCATGAGCCCAGGGCGTCGAGGGCGAGGTTGAGCTCGACGACGTTCACGCGGGGCTGGCCGAGGTAGCCGAGGTCGCGCTGCTGGATGTGCGCCTCGACGACGCCGCGCACGTCGGACTCGGAGAGCCCGCGCGCCGCCGCGACCCGGGGCACCTGCAGCAGGGCGTACGCGGGGCTGGTGTGAGGGTCGAGGCCCGAGGCCGACGCGGTCACCGCGTCGGCGGGCACCTCGGAGGGGTCGACGCCCTCGAGCTCGGCGATCGCGGCCTTGCGCCCCTCGATCGCCGATACGAGGTCGGGGTTCTCCGGGCCCCAGTTGGAGCCGCTCGACGCCCCGCCGTCGTACCCGTCGCCGGCAGCGGAGGGTCGCGACTGGAAGTACTGCGGGAGCGCCGCGCCCGAGGCATCGGTGAAGGACTGTCCGATGAGCGACGACCCCACGGTGTCGCCCGAGGCGTTCTGGACGGTCGACCCGTTCGCCTGCCACGGCAGGGCGAGCTGGCCGATGCCGGTGACGAGCAGCGTGTAGCCGACGCCGAGGACGAGGGTGAAGACGAGCATCGCGCGCAAGGCGACGCCGACGGTGCGGAAGGTGGTGCGAGTGGACACGGGGATTCTCCTTGCCCGGCTCAGAAGCCCGGGATGAGGCTCACGACGAGGTCGATGAGCTTGATGCCGATGAAGGGGGCGATCACGCCGCCGAGCCCGTAGACGAGCAGGTTGCGGCTGAGGATCTGCGAGGCGCTCGCCGGGCGGTACTTCACGCCGCGCAGCGCCAGCGGGATGAGGATCACGATGATGATCGCGTTGAAGATGATCGCGCTCGTGACCGCCGACGCCGGCGACGACAGCTGCATGATGTTCAGCGCCGCGAGGCCGGGGAACACGCCCATGAACATCGCGGGGATGATCGCGAAATACTTCGCGATGTCGTTGGCCAGCGAGAAGGTGGTGAGCGCGCCGCGCGTGATGAGCAGCTGCTTGCCGATGCGCACGATGTCGATGAGCTTCGTCGGGTCGCTGTCGAGATCGACCATGTTGCCGGCCTCCTTCGCGGCCGACGTGCCGGTGTTCATCGCGACGCCGACGTCGGCCTGCGCGAGCGCGGGCGCGTCGTTCGTGCCGTCGCCGGTCATCGCGACGAGGTTGCCGCCCTCCTGCTCGCGCCTGATCAGGGCGAGCTTGTCCTCGGGGGTGGCCTCGGCGAGGTAGTCGTCGACGCCCGCCTCCTTCGCGATCGCCGCGGCCGTGAGCGGGTTGTCGCCGGTGATCATCACCGTGCGGATGCCCATCGAGCGCAGCTCGTCGAACCGCTGCCGCAGTCCGTCCTTGACGATGTCCTTCAGGTGGATCACGCCCAGAACGCGGCCCTCGCCGGAGGCGTCGAGCGCTGCGACCACGAGGGGGGTTCCGCCCGACTGCGCGATGGCGTCGGTCTCACTCGTGAGCTGGGCACGCATCGCGGGCGGGACATCGGATCCGGATGCCGCGAGCCACGCGATCACGGCAGACCCGGCGCCCTTGCGCACCTGGGTGCCGTCGACGAGGTCGACGCCGCTCATGCGGGTCTGGGCGGTGAACGGCACGACGGTGGAGCCGGCGGGCTCGGTGACGCGGATGCCGCGCACGGCGGCCAGCTCCGCGACCGAGACACCCTCGGGGGTGGGGTCGGCGAGCGACGACAGGGCGGCCGCCCGCGCGAGCTCGTCGTCCTCGACGCCCGGCATGACGACGAAGTCCGAGGCCCGGCGGTTGCCGTACGTGATCGTCCCCGTCTTGTCGAGGAGGAGGGTCGTCACGTCGCCGGCCGCCTCGACGGCACGGCCCGACATCGCGAGCACGTTGCGCTGCACGAGGCGGTCCATGCCCGCGATGCCGATGGCCGACAGCAGCGCCCCGATCGTGGTCGGGATGAGGCAGACGAGCAGCGCGATCAGCACCGGGATGCTCACCGGTGACGCGGCATAGGAGGCGATCGGGTCGAGGGTCAGCACGACGATGACGAACACGATCGACAGGCTCGCGAGCAGGATGTTCAGGGCGATCTCGTTGGGCGTCTTCTGCCGCGCGGCGCCCTCGACCAGCGCGATCATGCGGTCGACGAACGTCTCGCCCGGCTTCGACGTGATGCGCACGACGATGCGGTCCGACAGCACGCGGGTGCCGCCGGTGACGGCGGAGCGGTCTCCGCCCGACTCGCGCACGACCGGTGCCGACTCTCCCGTGATGGCGGACTCGTCGACGGTCGCGATGCCCGCGACGATGTCGCCGTCACCGGGGATCAGCTCGCCGGCCGACACGACCACGACGTCACCGAGCTTCAGGTCGGACGAGGCGACCTCGACCGTCTCGGCACGCTCGGCCGCGGCATCCGTGACTGGGTCGTAGGCGGTGACGCGACGCGCCATGGTCGAGGTGCGGGTCTTGCGCAGCGACGCGGCCTGCGCCTTGCCGCGGCCCTCGGCCACCGACTCGGCGAGGTTCGCGAACAGCACGGTGAGCCAGAGCCACACGGCGATGCCCCACGTGAAGCCGAACGGCACGGGGGTGCCGCCGGAGTCCTCGGCGCCGCCGAGGAACGGCTCGGCGATCGCGATCACGGTAGTGAGCGCAGCTCCCACCCACACGAGGAACATGACGGGGTTGCGCCACAGCGCGGCGGGGTTGAGCTTTCGCAGCGCGCCGGGCACGGCCGCCCAGAGCTGTGCCGCGCTGAACGCGCGGGATGACGGCTTCGGAGGCTTACGCGTGACAGTGCCTGCGACGGGGCGTGCGGTCGGCTCCCCCTCCTCGGTCGTTGAGCGAGCGAAGCGAGCCGAAACGTGAGTGGACATGGATCAGACGAGCCCTTCCGCCAGGGGACCCAGCGTGAGAACGGGGAAGTAGGTGAGTGCGGTGATGACGACCGCGACGACGGCGAGCAGGCCGACGAACTGCGGGCAGTGGGTGGGCAGGGTGCCGGCCGTCGAGGGCACCGGCGTCTGGGCGGCGAGCGAGCCGGCCAGTGCGAGCACCAGCACGATCGGGACGAACCGACCGAGCAGCATCGCGACGCCGAGCGCGGTGTTGAGCCACGGCGTGTTCGCGGTGAGCCCGGCGAATGCGGAGCCGTTGTTGTTCGCGGCCGACGTGAAGGCGTAGAGCACCTCGCCGAGGCCGTGGACGCCGGGGTTCCAGATCGAGGTCGACTCCAGGTCGGAGCGGATCGCCGGGATGCCGAAGCTCAGCGCCGTGCCCGCGAGCACGAGTGCGGGGGTGACGAGGATGTACAGGCTCGCGAGCTTGATCTGCGTCGGCCCGATCTTCTTGCCGAGGTACTCGGGCGTGCGGCCGACGAGGAGCCCGCCGACGAACACGGCGATCACGGCGAGCACGAGCATGCCGTACAGGCCCGAGCCGACGCCGCCGGGCGCGATCTCGCCGAGCATCATGTTGATCATCGGGATCATGCCGCCGAGCGCCGTGTACGAGTCGTGCATGGAGTTCACGGCACCGGTGGACGTGAGGGTCGTCGCGCCGGCGAAGAGCGTGGAGCCCCAGATGCCGTAGCGCACCTCCTTGCCCTCCATCGCGGCGCCGGCGAGCTGCGGCGCGGTGCCGAGGCCGAGAGACTCGAGCCACGTCACGGCGGTGATCGACAGGATGGCGATCGTGCTCATGACGGCGAGGATCGCGTAGCCCTGGCGGTTGTCGCCGACCATCTTGCCGAACGCGCGCGGCATGGCCACGGGGATCGCGAGGAGCAGCAGGATCTCGAGCACGCTGGTCCAGGGTGTCGGGTTCTCGAACGGGTGCGCGGAGTTCGCGTTGAAGAATCCGCCGCCGTTGGTGCCGAGCTCCTTGATGGCCTCCTGGGAGGCGACCGGGCCGCCCGGCAGCAGCTGCGTTCCGCCGGACACCGTGCCGACCTCCACGAATCCGTTGAAGTTCTGCACGACGCCGGCGATGATCAGCGCGATCGCGGCGAGGATCGACAGGGGGAGCAGGAGCCGGACGACGCCGCGGGTGAGATCGACCCAGAAGTTTCCGATCGTCAGCGAGCCGCGGCGGGCGAACCCGCGCACGAGGGCGACGGCGACGGCGATGCCGACAGCGGCCGACACGAAGTTCTGCACGGCGAGCCCCGCAAGCTGGACGGTGTAGCCCATCGTCAGCTCGGGGGAGTACGACTGCCAGTTCGTGTTGGTCACGAACGACACGGCCGTGTTGAACGCGAGGCCCTCGGGAACGGCGGGCAGGCCCAGCGAGTACGGCAGCACGGCCTGGAACCGCTGCAGTGCGTACACGAACAGCACGCCCATGAGCGAGAACGCCAGCACGCCTCGGGCGTACGCCTGCCAGGTCTGCTCCGACTTCGGGTCGACGCCGACGAGACGGTAGCCGACGCGCTCGACGCGCCAGTCCTTGCCTGAGGTGTAGATGTGGGCGATCCCGTCGCCGAGCGGGCGGTAGAGCAGCCCGAGGATCAGGATGACCGTCGCGATCTGCAGGATGCCGGCCCACACCTCTCCGGTGGTTGAGCCTGTCGAAACCTCCATCAGAACTTCTCCGGCTTCACGAGGGCGACGACGAGGTAGACGATCGCGGCGAGGCCGAGGACGGCCCCGACGAGCGAGAAGACGATCACAGCTTCTCCACCGCCTTGGCGACGAGTCCGACGAGCGCGAACAGCGCGAGCGTCAGGGCGAGGTAGATGACATCGAGCACAGGGACTCCCGGTAGGTGCGTTGAGGTGCGCATACGATGCAACTCGGGCACGGATGCTGCAGCCGCCGTCCTCACGGAATCCGAACGCCGTCCGGGCCGACGCTCACGGCACCCTGACGGGGTGCAGGTGAAGCGTTGACATGACACCACGCTGATGTCACTCTGACGTCATGCAGATCGCCACGCATGTCGAGGAGCTTCAGCGTCGGCTCGCCGCAGCCGCAGCCCCCGAATCCGCCGAGGTGGCCGCTCGGCTCGCGGCTGCGCTCGAGCCGGCGGCCCGGCTCGCGATCCTCGAGGCGCTGTCCGAGGCGGCGGGTGAGATCACGCGAGAGCTCGCCCCCGGCTCCGTCGACCTCCGACTGCGCGGTCGCGAGATCGACTTCGTCGTCGCACGCCCTCAGCCCGAGCGTGCGACGGAGGCCACCGCCAACCCGAGCGGGCCGGTCGTGCTCGGGGGCGCAGCATCCGATGATCCCGACGATGCCACCGCGCGCACCACGCTGCGTCTGCCGGACTCGCTCAAGGCACGCGCCGAGGCCGCGGCCGCCGCCGAGGGGCTCTCGCTCAACACCTGGCTGGTCCGGGCCGTCGCGACGGCCGTAGAGCCCGCGCCGCCGGCAGCCCGCAGCGCGAGCTCCGCCTACACGGGCTGGGTGCGCTGATGCCGACGTTCCCGGTGTCGGGTCCGGCGGCGGTGCGCATCGAGGTGCAGATGGGCCGCATCGACGTCGTCGCCGAGCGTCGTCGTGACCTCGCCGTCGACGTGGCGCCCGCGAACCCGCAGCGCGCGGGCGACCGCACCGCGTCCGAGGCCGTGCGGGTGACCCAGGCGGGGTCCGACCTGCGCATCGTCGGACCGGTGCGGTTCACCCTCTTCGGATCGGGCGATTCGGTCGATGTGTCGGTGCGGATCCCCACCGGGTCCGACGTGTCGCTGGCGCTCAAGTACGGCTCGATCCGCGTCGCGGGCGCGGTCGGCACCGCGCGCATCGCGCTGGACTACGGCGACGCGACCCTCGAGCGCA
Organism: Microbacterium trichothecenolyticum; assembly: GCF_041938625.1. Taxonomy (GTDB): domain Bacteria; phylum Actinomycetota; class Actinomycetes; order Actinomycetales; family Microbacteriaceae; genus Microbacterium; species Microbacterium trichothecenolyticum_D. The sequence goes on from NZ_CP169427.1 coordinate 95,650, forward strand.
CCGGCCGCGCCGACCTGGGTCTCGGGCACGGAGAGCTGCGCGTCGAGCACGTGCGCGGCGACGCGGACGTCGACATCACGTCCGGCCGTGCCCGCATCGGCATCGTCGACGGAGCCCTGCGCCTGAAGGGCTCGGACGCCGGGATCGACGTGGGCTCGGTCTCGGGCGTCGCCGACATCGCGACGTCGAGCGGCGTCGTGCATCTCGGCGATCCTGGCCCCGCACTCACGGTGCGGTCGGCGTACGGACCCGTGCGCATCGGCGACCTCAACGGCGGCACCGCGCGGGTCGAGGCGTCGTACGGGGCTGTCGACCTCGGCATCCGCTCCGGCACGGCGGCGTGGCTCGACGCGTCGAGCCAGCACGGCGTGGTGCGAAACGAGCTGGACACCGCCACCGGTCCCGTCGAGGGCGAGGCGTCGGTGGAGCTCTACGCGCGGGCCGGGTACGGCGACATCACTGTGCGCCGCACGCATCCCGTCGCGGGCGGGGACTGAGGATCGTGCGGCCGGGGCGTGCCCGGATGCCCAAGGCGTTTCGACTCGCAAGCTCGCTCAACGACCGGGAGGGGGGCCGGCTGCGCCGCTTCTTACGCCCGCGACGCGGCGTCCTCGAAGGCGACCCACGCGAGCATCGCGCACTTCACCCGCGCCGTGAACTTCGAGACGCCGGACAGCGCAGCGGCGTCGCCGAAGACCTCTTCATCGAGGGCGATCTCGCCACGTGAGCGCAGCGCCTCGCGGAAGCCCTCGATGAGAGCGGATGCCTCGTCCCGCGGCATCCGTCCCTCCTCTTCGATCAGCGCGGCGAGCATCGACGCCGACGCCTGCGAGATGGAGCAGCCGGCGCCGTCCCACGTGACCTCGTCGACGGTGGTGCCGTCGTCGGAGAGGCGCACGCGGAGCGTGATCTCGTCGCCGCAGATCGGGTTGCGCTGGAACGACGTCGCGACACGCTGGCCATGAGCAACGCCTTCGGCGGCGGCCTCAGCGGCGAGGCCCTTGCCATGCGGGCGCTTGGAGTGGTCGAGGATGAGCTCCTGGTAGAGCGATTCGAGGCCGCTCATGCGCCGGCTCCGAAGAACGCGCGCACGCCCGACAGCGCGTCGAGGAACACGTCGACATCGCCCGTCGTGTTGTACAGCTGCGACGACGCGCGCACCGAGGCGGTGAGCCCGAAGCGGCGGTGCAGCGGCTGCGCGCAATGGTGTCCGACGCGCACCGCGACACCGCGGGCGTCGAGGAACTGGCCGACGTCGTGCGCGTGCACGCCGTCGACGTCGAACGCCCACAGGCCGACGCGCTCCGCACCGTCGGCGTCGCCGAGGAGCCGCACACCGGGAATCGCACGAAGTCCCTCACCCATACGGGCCTCCAGCGCCTTCTCGTGCGCGTGCACCGCGCTCATGCCGACGCCCTCGAGGTAGCGCACCGCGGCCGCGAGCCCGATCGCCTGCGACACCGGCTGTGTGCCGGCCTCGAACCGCTGCGGCGGCGGCAGGTACGACGCCTCGTCGAGCGTGACGGTGGTGATCATCGAGCCGCCGGTGAGGAACGGCGGCAGGGCTTCGAGCACGTCGGCTCGGCCGTACAGCCCTCCGACGCCGTAGGGGCCGAGCATCTTGTGCCCCGAGAACACCGCGAGGTCGACGCCGAGCGCGGGGAAGTCGAGCGGAAGATGCGGCGCCGACTGGCAGGCGTCGAGAACCGTCACCGCGCCGACCGCCTGCGCCAGGGCGACGAGCTCGATGACGGGATTCACGATGCCCAGCACGTTCGATACGTGTGTGAACGCGACGATACGCGTGCGCTCGCCGATGAGGGTGGCGGCAGCATCCATGTCGAGAGAGCCGTCGTCGTTCACGGGGATGTGGCGGAGCACCGCGCCGGTGCGGAAGGCGAGCTCCTGCCAGGGGATGAGGTTCGCGTGGTGCTCGGTCTCGGTGATGACGATCTCGTCACCGGGCTGCAGCGCGAAGCGCGCGCTGGTGGGGGCGCCTCGACCGACCGACGCGTTGCCGATCGCGTAGGCGACGAGGTTGAGCCCGGCGGTCGCGCCGCTGGTCCACACCAGCTGCTCGGGGCGGGCGCCGACGAACCCGGCGACCGTCGTGCGGGCGTCTTCGAAGAGTTCGGTCGCCTCGGCGGCGAGGGTGTGGGCGCCGCGGTGCACGGCGGAGTTCGCACGCGTGAGGAAGTCGACCTCGGCGTCGATGACCGCCTGCGGCTTCTGGCTGGTGGCGCCCGAGTCGAGGTAGACCAGGCGCTCGCCGTTCACGCGCTGTCCGAGGATCGGGAAGTCCGCGCGGAGAGCGGCGGCGTCGAGGGGCGCGACCGACGAGGGTGCGGGTGCGGAGGAACTCACCCTTCAAGGGTATGCCGGATGCCGCGTCCCCGGGCGGGGCCGGCACCCGGCGCCGGGTGTGGGTTCGGGTTCACGCGCCCGGCGCCGGGGTCAGGGCTTCGGCGTGACCGAGGGCTCGGAGGCGTCCGCCTTCTCGGGCGGCCCCGCGGGCCGGACCGCGCGACGGCCGACCCGATGCACCTCGGGGACGGTGGCGCGTCCGGCGCGGTCGTCGCCGGGCAGCGCACGCGAGCGGCGCCCGTAGATGAGCTCCGAGGAGTCGAGCAGCCACGGCACGAGCGTGATCGAGACGCCGTGCACGAGCATGAGCTGCTGCGCGATGCGGCGCGCGCGACGGTTGTGCAGGATCGACTCCCACCAGTGACCCACGATGTACTGCGGCAGATAGACGGTGACCACCGCAGAGCCGTGCTCCTCGCGGTACTTCTTGACGAACTCCGCGATCGGGCTCGCATACATGCGGTACGGCGATTCGATGATCTTGAGCGGGATCGGCATGCGATGCGCCCGCCACTCCGCTTCGAGGGCCGCGGCGTCCTCCTTCGTCACCGAGACATGCACGGCGAAGGTCTTGTCGTGCTTGGCCGCGAGGGCGTAGTCGACGGCCTTCACGACAGGCTTCTGCAGCTTGTTGACGAGGATGAGGGCGACGTCGCCCGTCGAGCCGAAGTGGATGTGGTCGTCCATGGCGATCTCGTGATCGACGTCGCGGTAGTAGCGGTGCACGCCGATCATGAGGAACGACAGCACCGGGATCGCGAGGAAGACGAGCCATGCGCCGTGCGTGAACTTGGTGATCGTCACGATGACGAGGACGGATGCCGTCATCGTTGCGCCGAGCGAATTGATGACGAGTCCCTTGCGCAGGCCGAACAGCTCGGTGCGCGTCGAACTGCTGTGGCGCGCTTCGGCCGGGAGTCCGCGGATGCCCCGGATCCCCCGCATCCAATGCCGGATCATGCCGATCTGGCCGATCGTGAACGAGACGAACACGCCGATGATGTACAGCTGGATCAGGTTGGTGAGGTTCGCCTGGTAGACGATCAGCACGCCGATCGCGACCAGACCCAGGATGATCATGCCGTTCGAGTACACGAGGCGGTCGCCGCGGGTGTTGAGAGCCTTCGGAGCGTACCCGTCGCGAGCGAGCACCGACCCGAGCAGCGGGAACCCGTTGAAGGCGGTGTTCGCCGCCAGCAGCAGCACCACCGCGGTCGCCGCCTGGATGATGAAGAACGGGATCGAGTTCATGCCGAACACGGCCGACGACACCTGGGCCATGAGGCTCGGCTGCGGATTGGAGCAGTCGAAGCCGATGAGGTCGCAGGGGTTCTCGGCGTAGTGGACGCCGGAGACGAGTGCGATCGCCGTGAGTCCCGCGAAGAGGAGGATCGCGATCCCGCCCATCATGGCGAGGGTGGTCTGAGCGTTGCGCACCTTCGGCTGGCGGAACGCCTGCACGCCGTTCGAGACGGCCTCGACGCCCGTGAGGGCGGAACAGCCGCTCGAGAATGCGCGCAGCACCAGCAGGATGACCGCGGCCTGGGTGAGGCTCTGCGTCTCGACCCCGTACTGCGCGCTGGAGGCGACCGGCGGGTTGCCGGTCACGATCTGGAAGAGGCCGACGACGATCATCACTCCGACCGACCCGATGAAGATGTAGGTGGGGATCGCGAAGGCGCTCGACGCCTCGCGCACACCGCGGAGGTTCACGACGACGATGAGGATGACGAAGCCGACCGCCAGCTCGATGCGCCAGGGGTTGAGGCCGGGCAGCGCAGAGATGATGTTGTCGACGCCGGACGCGATCGAGACGGCGACCGTGAGCACGTAGTCGACGAGGAGCGCCGAGGCCACGATCACCCCGGGGATCTCGCCGAGGTTCTTGCGGGCGACCTCGTAGTCGCCGCCGCCCGACGGGTAGGCCTTGATGAGCTGGCGGTAGCTGATGACCACGACGGTCAGGAGGACGATGACGGCGACGGCGACCCACGGAGCGAACGCGAGGAACGCCAGACCACCGGTCAGCAGGATGAGCAGCAGCTCCTGCGGAGCGTACGCGACCGACGACAGCGCATCGGAGGCGAAGATCGGCAGCGCCCTCTTCTTCGGGAGCAGGTGCTCGTCGGAGTCGGTGGACGCGAGCGGGTCGCCCAGGATGAGGCGCTTGGCGATGGGGGCCTCATCCACCGACTGCTCGCGGCTTTCGTTCGTCACGGCGGGTAAGGCTACTCGTGAGCAGAACGTGAGGATGCATCCAGACGGCCATCCTCACGAAATCCATACGGGTGCCCCTCTGGGACACTCGTACCGTGGACGAGCAGATCATCCTGGGTGTGCTCGCGATCACCCTCGGGCTGGTCGTGGGGGTGCTGCTCTTCGTCCCCTTCGTCGCGCTCAGCTACCGTCGGCGCGGCGGATTCGGAGTCGGGCGCTTCGTGATCTGGGGCGCCGCGCTCATCTACGTGATGGCGATCTGGACCTATACGCTTCTGCCCCTCCCTGACCCCGACACGATCGCGTGCGCGGGCGTGAACATCGACGTGACCGCGATCGCCGACGATGTGCGCGGGGCCGTCGTGCGCCGCGGCAGCGGCTTCGCGACCGATCCCGCGGTGCTGCAGCTCCTGCTCAACGTCCTGCTGTTCATGCCGCTCGGCTTCTTCCTCCGGGTGCTGGGCGGCCGCGGCGTGGTGACGGCCCTCGTCGTGGGCGTCGCGCTGTCGGGCTTCGTCGAGGTCACCCAGCTCACCGGTGTGTGGGGCCTCTACCCCTGCGCCTACCGCGTGTTCGACGTCGACGACCTGCTCACCAATACCCTGGGCGCGGTGCTCGGCTCGCTGCTCGCGCTCGCCGTGCCGCGCCGCTACCGCGGGTCGCCTCGCCTGCCCGACGCGGACCAGCCGCAGCCGGTCACGCGCGGCCGGCGCCTGCTCGGCATGCTGTGCGACGGGCTCGCCGCGTGGGTGCTCACCCTCACGGTCATGGTCGCCGTACAGCTCGTGCTCTACGTCCTCGGCGCCGACGCGGCGGTGCGTGACGGCTCGGCGGCGAGCCTCATCGGCTCCGCGGTGCCGATCGTGGTGTGGCTCGTCGTGACGCTCGCGACCGGTGGCACGATCGGCGACCACGCGGTGCAGCTCCGCTTCACCGGCGGGCCGCTCCCGGTCGGGCTCGCGCGCTTCCTGCGGTTCGCGACCGGCATCGGCGGCTACCTCGTGCTCAGCGCCCTCCCCGGCGCCTGGACCTTCGTGGCCTCGGTGTTCGCGGTGGTCTCGATCGTGCTCGCGCTCACCACCGACGGGCGTCGAGGGCTCCCGGGCCTTGCTTCGGGCCAACATCTCACCGACGCGAGGGAGTTCGAGGAACCGGATGCTGCGCCCCCGGGCTCGACCGCGGCCCCTGGTCGCTGAGCCCGGCGTCGTCGCCGTCGTTCCCGCAGGCAGTGCGGTGGCGAGGGGCGCGGGAGTAGAATCCCGCTGATCACCGCCTGGGGTCGTCGCCGTCGACGAACGCGGAGATCGGGGGTGCGAAATGGCTACCAGACTGCCCTCGTCCGGATCCATGCCCGCGGGGCAGGAACCGGGCTGCGACACGTCGGGGCTGATCCTCGTGCACAGGATCTTCCGCTGGCTGTATCGCGAGCTGCCGCAGCTCGTCCGCGGCGTCCCGCCGGGCGATACCGAGCGGGCCGCGGTCGTCGGCCGGTACGCGCACCTCGACTTCTACGCGCTGCACATGCACCACCACACCGAGGACATCGCGCTGTGGGACAGGCTGGTCTCGCGCGACCCGGGGTGCGCCCTGCACGTCGACCAGATGCGTGCGCAGCACGCCGAGGTCGCCTCCCAGCTCGCCCGGATCGAGCCGCAGCTCGAGCCGTGGCTGAAGACGGCGGACGCCGGGCTGCGCGATGCGTTCGCGCGCGACATCGAGCATCTTCGCGACACGCTCGTCGTGCACCTCGGTCAGGAGGAGGACGACATCCTCCCGGTGGCCGGCGCCGTCCTCTCCCAGCAGGAGTGGGACTGGATGGAGGAGCACACGCGCGCCGAGCTCATGGCGCACCGCAAGGAGCTGGGCAAGGACATCATGTCCCTCCAGCTCGGCCTGATCCTCGCCAGTGTGCCGGAGGCCGAGCGCGACGACTGGATGCGCGCCAACCTCCCCGCTCCGATCCGGGTGCTCTACCTGCTGCTCATGAAGCGGCAGTACGACAGGGCGATGCGGGAGCTCTACCCCGATCGCCCCGTACCCGCGATGGTGTGACGTCGATGTGGCGGCAAGTGACGCTGGACGTCCACCTCGATCATCCGCCCGCCCGCGTGTTCCCCTACTTCGCGGACCCCGGCACGTGGCACGACTGGGCGCCCGCGGTCGAGGTCCGGCGGCGGGTCGGTGACGGCCCCACCATCGTGGGCAGCCGCTGGGCGGCGGTCGACCACATCATCGGCCCGTTCCGCGTGCGCTTCGAGGACATCCTCGAGGTCGTCGAGCCTGAAGAGCGGGTCGTGTGGCACTCCACATCGCCCTGGAACTCCCGCGTGGAGTACGCATGCACCGCCGAGGGCCGCGGGACCCGCGTCCACGCCGACTACGGCGGCGACGTCGCGGGGTGGCTGAGACTCGTCGCCCTGCTGCCGACGTTCGTGCTGGCGCGGATCCTCAGGCGCGACTTCGTCGGCCTGCGGCGACTGCTCGACGCCGAAGACGCCAAGCTGGGAGCATTCGCCAAGCCCCTCTGAACCCTCCGGATGTCGTTCGCGAGATCAGGAGATCTCGCGAAGACAGGACGAAGGGCGGTAGGGCGCTCCGCGTGTCGTGGAGTCGGTCCCTGCTCCTTTCGTTTCAGGCTGCGATTGCAGCGGGTCGGGTTGTGAGTCGGGTCATGGTCTCGGCGGGGGTGGCGTAGCCGAGGGTCTGGTGCCGGCGTGTGGTGTTGAAGTGTTCGATGTAGTCCGCGATCTCTCGGGTCGCGTGGCGGCGGGTGGTCAGCTGCAGCCAGCGGAGTCGTTCGTTCTTGATCTTCGAGAAGAACGATTCCGCGACCGCGTTGTCCCAGCATTCGAAGTTCTCACCCATCGAGCGGCGGATGCCGTGACGGGTGCAGAAGCGGGCGAACCGTTTGGAGCGGTACTGGGTGCCGTGGTCGGAGTGGAAGATCGCACCGGGCTGGACGTGACCGGTCGCCTGGGCACGTTTCATGGCGGCGACGACCAGCTCCGCGGTCTGTCGTTTCCCGGTTGCCCAGCCGATCACCATGCGGGTGGCCAGGTCGATGACGGTCGCCAGATACAACCAGCCCTCCGCGGTGGCGACGTATGTGATGTCGCCCACCAGCACCGTCCCGGGCCGGATCGTGTCGTTGAAGCGGCGCTGCACCAGGTCGGCGGGGTCCGGTGTGCGTCGGGCACGCGCGGCCGCCTTCCGATACGCGGCCCGGGCCGCGGGAGCCATCACGCCCAGATCCCGCATCACCGCGAGCACGGTCTTGTCGTTGACGCTGTAGCCGTCGGCGCGCAGTGTCGCGGCGATCTTGCGGTGCCCATCCGCGCGGCCGGACTGCACGAACGCACCCAGCACTCGCGAGGTCGTCTGCCACCGCCGCGATTCCCGCGCCGACAGCGGCCGGCTCTGACGGGCGTGATATCCGGACTCGGACACACCGAGCTTGCCGCACAGGTACTTGATCCCGAAGTCTGCCTTCAACCCATCGATCACTTCGAATTTCTCCGACGCAGTGAGATCGCCTGGGTGAAGGCCCGCGCTTTTTTCTCGAACTCGAGATCCTTCTCCAACTGCGCGACCTGGTTCTCCAGCGCCCGGATCCGCCGCTTCGCGGCATCCGTCATCGAGCCCTCCGGATCGATGTCCGCGTTGCGCGCCTGCACGACCCACTGGTTCAACGTCTTGTCATTGATGCCCAACTCCGCGGCGATCTCCAAGATCGTGCGCCCCTTCGACGACCGAACGATCCGCACCGCCTCGGCCCGCTCGGCCGGCGTGTACTGATGGCGCCCACCAGCCCGGGGATCCTTACTCCCTGAGTTCATCTCCTCCACAGGACCAGACTCCACCATCGCTGGGGCACCCCACGGGGAGGTCTCCTGTCTCCGCCAGATCTCCTGATCTCACAGACGGGCAGGGCGGCAGAGACGGCGGAGCGGAACGGATGCTGCGGCCCGCAGCATCCGCCCGCCGTCTACGCCGTCGGCTCGGCGAGGAACTCGCGCGCCGCGACCACGAGCGCGTCGACGCCGCGGCTCAGCGTGGGCTGCAGCACGGGTGCGAAGAACGGCGAGTGGTTCGTCGGGATGTCACGCTCGACCGTGCCGGCGGCGAACGCCTCGGCGAAGGTCGCGGGGTCGACCCCGCCCCAGAACCAGAACACGAGGGGCACGCCGGCCTCGCGGGCGAACCACGAGACGTCCTCGCTGCCGGTGAACATGCCCGGGTCGATGACGGTGCCGTCGCCGAACGCCGCGTCGAACGCCAGCACCAGCCGGGCGGTCGCATGCACGTCGTTGATCGTCGGGGGCAGCGTGTGGTCGGTGACGATGACCGGCGGCTCCTCCGCGCCCGAGGCCTGCGCCTCGGCGCGCACGATGCGCTCGACCTTCTCGAGCACTCGGGCGCGTGCCTCGTCGTCGGGGTAGCGCAGGCTCAGCTCGAGCTTCGCCTCGGCGGGGATGATGTTGTTCTTGAGGCCCGCGTGGATCGAGCCGACGGTGACGACGGCGACGTCGCGCGGGTCGGTCTCGCGCGACACGATCGTCTGCAGCCGCATGACGGTGGCCGCCGCCATCACGACCGGATCGATCGTCGCCTGAGGGCGCGAGCCGTGGCCGCCGCGGCCCAGCAGGGTGACGGTGATGCCGTCGGACGCCGCCATCTGCGTGCCGCTGCGCACGCCGATGGTGCCCGCGGGCAGCGGCGTGACGTGCTGACCGAGCACGATGTCGGGCTTCGGGAAGCGGTCCAGCACGCCGTCGGCGATCATCGCCTGCGAGCCCGCGCCGTACTCCTCGGCGGGCTGGAAGACGGCGACGATCGTGCCCGACCACTCGTCCTTGGTCGCGACGAGGCGCTCGAGGGCGCCGAGGAGCGCGGTGACGTGCATGTCGTGGCCGCACGCGTGCATCACGGGCACGTCGTTGCCGGCGGGGTCGGTGCCGCGCGCCGTGCTCGCGTACTCGAGGCCGGTCTGCTCGGGCACCGGCAGCGCGTCCATGTCGGCGCGCAGCCACACGACAGGTCCCTCGCCGTTGCGGATCACCCCGGCGACGCCGGTCTTGCCGATGCCCTCCTCGAACTCGATGCCGAGCCCGGTCAGGTGCTGCGCGATCACCCCCGCCGTTCGGGTCTCCTGGAAAGACAGTTCCGGATGCCGGTGCAGATCGACGTAGATCGCTTCGAGGTCGAGGGTCATGCGGTCGAGCCTAACGGGGCGGCTCGGCGCAGCGCCCTCCGCTCCGGCCACGCATAACTGCTCCCCTGTCACGAAGTGTCCCTACTCACGGCTGTTTGCGACAGGTGAGCGGGAAGGGGCTGAGGGTGATGGCGCTCCCCTGCCACGACGTGTCGCTGCGAACAGCCATTCGTGACAGGCGAGCAGCGGGCCGGCGGGGCGACGCCGGGACCGGCCGACCCGCCCTACTGAGGGAGGCGGGCGGTCGAGCCGCGCACGATGAGCTCGAACGGCAGCTCGCCCGGACGGTGCGTCGGGGCCGCGGTACCCGTGGATTCCAGCGCCTCGAGGATCGCGTCAGCCGCGCGCTCCCCCTGGCCGAGGGGGAACTGGTCGACCGTGGTGAGGCGGAAGAACTCGCCGAGCTCGTGGCCGTCGATGCCGATGACCGAGAGGTCCTCGGGCACGCGGTAGCCGAGCTCGCGGGCCGCGAGGAGTGCCCCGATCGCCATCTCGTCGGAGGCGGCGAAGATCGCGGTCGGCCGGCTGCCGGGCTTGCCCAGCAGCTGCTTCGCAGCGCGGAACCCGCCCTCGATGGTGAAGTCGGCGGGCTCGAACAGCGACGGGCTGACCTCGATGCCGGCGTCGGCCAGTGCCAGTTCGAAGCCCTGCCGGCGCTGCGTCGGGATGTGGAAGTCGATGTCGAACTCGGGGCTCGCGCCGATGTGCGCGATCCGGCGGTGGCCGAGCGCGAGCAGGTGCTCGGTGGCCAGTCGCGCGACGGCGACGTCGTCGACGGTGAGGGTGGTGAGCAGCGGGTTCGGCCCGCCGATCGCGATCACGGGCAGGTCGAGCTCGACGAGGCGCTCCGTCTCCTCCTGCCCCAGCTCGAGCGAGATCGCGATGACCCCGTCCACGCGCTGGCGCCTGAGGAACGTGTCGAACACATCGTGGCGCTCGGCGCGGTCGGCGGTGAGGCTGTAGAGCGTGATGTCGTACCCGCGGCGCATGAGCGCCGACGCGATCCCGCTCAGCACCGTCGAGAAGAACCACCGGTCGAGGAAGGGCACCAGCACGCCGATGTTGCGCGTGCGCCCGGACGCGAGGCTGGACGCCGACGCCGACACGACGTAGCCGAGGCTCTTGGCGGCCTCCTCGACCTTCGCCTTCGCGCCCGCCGAGACGTGGCCGCGGCCGCTCAGCGCGCGCGAGACGGTCGCCGTCGAGACGCCCGCCGCGCGCGCGACCTCGTCGATGCTGACCACGTCGTCACCGTACCTTCTTGTCGATCAGCGCAGGTGTCAGGCGGTGTGGATCCAGACGGTCGTGTCGCCCGGGAGCTCCCCGTCCGCGACCGGACCGCTCGACGCGATCACGATACCGCTCGGCAGCGCGATCGGCGTGGAACCCGTGTTCGCGACGACGGTGACATTCCCGTTGCGGAATGCGACAGCATCCGCTCCATATCCGTCGATCCACTCCAGCGAGCCCGCACCCAGCGACCGCTCGCGGCGCTCCGCGAGGAGCGTTCGGTACAGCTCGAGGGTCGAGCCCTCGACACCGGTCTGCACGTCGCGCGCGAGCGTGGCCCACTCGGCGGGCTGGGGCAGCCACGACGCACCGGTCTCGTTGAAGCCGTAGGCCGGGGCGTCCGCGTTCCAAGGGATCGGGACGCGGCAGCCGTCGCGGCCGTAGCGCTCGCCGTTCGTGCGGAACCAGGTCGGGTCCTGACGGGCGTCACCCGGGATGTCGATGACCTCGGGCAGGCCGAGCTCCTCGCCCTGGTAGAGGTACGCCGAGCCGGGGAGCGCGAGCATGAGGGTCGTGGCGGCGCGGGCGCGAGCGAGTCCGACCTCGCGGATCGGCTGACCCGGCGAGTCCGGGCCGATGCCGTGACCCTGCGGGTTCTCGGCGGTCAGCGCGAGGCGCGACGCGTGGCGCACCACGTCGTGGTTCGACAGCACCCACGTCGAGGGCGCACCGACGCCGGGGAACGCGTCGAGCGACACGTCGATGACCTCGCGGAGGTCGGCGGCGTTCCACTTCGTCTCGAGGTACGGGAAGTTGAAGGCCTGGTGCATCTCGTCGGAGCGCACCCACTCGGCCGTGCGCGCGGCGGTGGGCAGCCACGCCTCGGCCGCGAGGGCCCGGTGGCCCTCGTACTCCTCGAGGATCTTGCGCCAGTCGCGGTACACCTCGTGCACGGCGTCCTGGCCCCAGTACGGGACGTTCTCCGCCTCGCCGCCCATCGAGCCGGCCTCGGGGTTCGGGATGTAGTCCGGCAGCCCCTCGGCCTTCACCAGGCCGTGGGCGACGTCGACACGGAAGCCGTCGACACCGCGGTCGAGCCAGAAGCGCAGGATGCGGCGGAACTCCTCGCGCACCTCCTCGTTCGACCAGTCGAAGTCGGGCTGCGACGAGTCGAAGAGGTGCAGGTACCACTGGCCGGGCTCGCCGTCGGCTTCGACGACGCGCGTCCACGCGGGGCCGCCGAAGACCGACTCCCAGTTGTTCGGGGGCAGCTCGCCGTTGCGGCCCTTGCCGTCGCGGAACATGTATCGCGCACGCTCGGCGCTGTGAGGAGCCGCGGCGAGGGCCTGCTGGAACCACTCGTGCTGGTCGGACGAGTGGTTCGGGACGAGATCGACGATGACACGGATGCTGCGCCCATGCGCCGCGGCCAGCATGTCGTCGAAGTCGGCCAGCGTGCCGAAGAGCGGGTCGACGTCGCAGTAGTCGCTGACGTCGTAGCCGGCGTCCTTCTGGGGCGAGCGCTGGAACGGGCTCAGCCAGATGGCGTCGATGCCGAGGTGGGCGAGGTCGTCGAGGTGCGAGGTGATGCCGGGGAGGTCGCCGATGCCGTCGCCCGACGCGTCCGCGAAGGAGCGCGGGTAGATCTGGTAGATGACGGCGGTGCGCCACCACTCGCCGCCGACGGTGGTGAGGAACGCGTCCGTGCGCTCGATGGTCTCTGCGGAGGTCATCCGGCCAGCATACTGCAAGCGCTTACACCCCCTCGTAACGAATGACACACAGGGCTCGGGCGTAGGGTTGGCGGGTGCTCTCCGAAGCCCTCACGCGCGCCGAATCCCTCATCCGCACGATACCCGACTACCCCGAGCCGGGCGTGCAGTTCCGCGACATCACGCCGCTGCTGGCGGATGCCCGAGCCCTCCGCACCGTCATCCACGCGATGATCGCCCCGTTCGAGGGGTCCTTCGATGTCGTCGCCGGGGTCGAGGCGCGCGGGTTCCTGCTCGCGGGCTCGGTGGCGATGGAGGCCGGCGTGGGCCTGGTGCCGATCCGCAAGGCGGGCAAGCTGCCTCTGCCCGCAGCATCCGTCTCCTACGCGCTCGAGTACGGCACGGCGACGATCGAGGCGCACGACGACATCGCCGGCGGCACCCGCGTGCTGCTCGTCGACGACGTGCTCGCCACCGGCGGCACCCTCGTCGCGGCGCACGAGCTCGTCAAGACGCTGGGCGGCGTGGTGGTGGGCACCGCGGTGCTCATGGAACTGACGGTGCTCGGCGGTCGCGAGGTCGTCGGCGACGTTCACACGGTCTTCACCGCCTGACATCGCGCCTGCCGTCGACATCTGCGGTCACCCGTCGGCGCGCGGTCCCGGGAGCGTGTCCTGCGGACCGGTGCGCGGCGTGAAGTGCGGGATCGGCGCCGGCCTCTCGGCCCGCGGCGGGGGCGATGACTCGGGCGGAGTCGGGAGCGTCGCATCGCCCTCGAACGCCATGAGGGGATCCGTGCGGCTCGCGTGCTGCGGGAACCGCCGGCCCGTCACGGTGTTCGCGACGACCTTCATCACGAAGAACTTCGCTGTGGGACTCCACGATGCGAGCGTGCGGACCCCGCTGTCGCGGATCTCCTCGTCGCGGGTGACGCGCTCCGCCGTGCCGCGGATGACGACGCTCCAGTAGTGGTCTTCGTCATCAGCACCGTCGACCTCGAAGGCCACCATCGGGTGCTGCGCGATGTGGAGCAGCTTCGCGTCGCGGGCCGTGCGGATGTACAGAGCTCCCTCGTGGGCGACGTAGTTGACGGGAAAGATGTCGGGGGCGCCGTCGGCGTTGTCGACGGCGAGCCGTCCGAGTTCGGCGGTCTGCAGGTACTTCCAGCACGCGGAGGCGTCCAGGCGCTCCACGGCCGGATTGCGGCCCGCCGGGGAAGAGTCGTTCATCGCGCATCACCGTCCTTCCCTTTCGGGTGTACCTCAGTGCGAAGGAGATGTGAAGGGGCGAAAGGCCCATGCCTTTGCGGGACCTTCCGACCGGACCGCGACCGGAAGCGTGCTGCTGCGGACTGTCGGGCCATTGCGGTCCTGTTTCACCACGTGAATTCCCGACGACGACTCGGTCGACGGGCTGGCGCCCGCGCGAATGCCCCTCTATGGTCGATCCACCGCAACGGAGCGCACACGAGCGAGTCGGATCCGCACAGCCACGGACCAGGCGCACCCGGAGGAGCGGGTGTCGCGCATCCGGGGACCTGCCAGTGTCCGACGAGGAGGCGGAGGCAGTGCGCGAGCGCCCTCTGCCGGAGGACGGCGGCGGGCACCCGGAGACCGGATACCGGGGCCCCGTCGCCGTGAGGACGATGGCCTGCCGCGAGAGCGGCGACGCCGAGTGGGTTCGGAGGGCGGGTGCGTCAGATCACGCCGGCGCCCAGGTTGATGGGGCTGCCCTCGATGTTGCCGACGATGCCGCGGATGATGCCCACGCCGTCGGCGCCGCGCAGGCTCTCGTACCAGGCGGCGGTGGCGTCGGGATCGTACCCGTGGGTCTCGTCGCCGCGTTTGCGCGCGCGCAGCACGAGTTCCCCGGCACGCTCGGTGCGGCTGCGCTCGTAGCGGCGAAGGGTGTCTTCGACGCTCACCGTGTTGGTCGCCACCGCGATGGCGAGGGCGAAGGTGTCCTCCAGTGCGGAGCAGGCGCCCTGCCCGATGTCGGGCGCGGTGTTGTGTGCGGCGTCGCCGAGGATCGCGACGCGGCCGCGCGCCCAGGTGTGGAACGGGTCGATGTCCCAGATCTCCACCCGATTGAGCGACACCTCCGGATCGATGGCGCCCAGCAGCGCCTGCACGCCCGGCGCCCAGCCCCCGAACGCCTCGACGAGGGGAGCGATGCCGTCGGTGGGCTCATACCGCACCCCGGCCGGCTGCGGCACATCGAACCAGAAGTAGAAGCGGTCGCCCTCGACGGGCATGACGGCGGCGCGCTTGCCCTCGGCGACGTACGTGGTCCACTGGTCGGCGGGGCCGATACGCGGGTCGCCGGGGATGAGCCCGTTGAAGTTGGTGTACCCCGAGTAGGTGCGCTCGATGCGGGGGGTGTCGCCGCCGCCGCGGGTGACGTAGTCGCGCGTGATCGACCGGGCGCCGTCGGCGCCGATGAGCATGTCGGCGGTGTCGGTCGAGCCGTCGGCGAAGGTCGCGGTGACGGTGCGGCCGTCGTCCGAGACGGCGACCATCTGTCTTCCGAGATGGATGCGGTCCATCCCGAACGTGTGCATCAGCAGCGCCTGCAGGTCGGCGCGCGCCACCGGGTACGGGCGCTGACCGGTCTGCTGCGTGACCGGGTCGAGGCTGAAGCGGCACAGCTGCTCGCCGGTGTGCCCGTCGAGGTACGCCATGTGGTCCATGCGGCCGCCGAGAGCGGCGACCTCGCGGCTCAGGCCGAGCCAGTTGAGCACCTTGACGCCGTTGGACCACAGCGACAGGGCCGCGCCGACCGGCTTGTTCTCGCGCATCCTGTCGTAGATCACCACGTCGTGGCCGAGGTTCTTGAGAGCGATGCCGGCGCTCGTGCCGCCGATGCCGGCCCCGATGATGATGATCTTCACGCTGCAGCTCCTTCGTCGTCCTGGTGGCCGTCGTGGATCGCAGCGCGAAGGCGCAGCAGGGCGATCTCGGCGAGCTGGCCCGTCGCCTCGGCGGCCTCGGTCTCGTCGTCGCCCCGGAGGCGGCGCTCGAGCTCGGCGAGCATCTCCTCGGGAGACCGGCCCGCCGCGCGGATGAGGAACACCCGCCCGAACCGCGCTTCGTAGGCCGCGTTGCCAGCGGCGATCCGTCCGGCGACATCGGCGGCGGCATCCGTCATCGACGCCTGTTCGCGACGCGATGCCGCAGCTTCTGCGCCCGCGCCCACGGGCCTCTCGCCGATCCGTGGGTGGTGCGCGAGAGCGGCGTCGAGGTCGGCGCGGGTCCACCCGGCGGCGAGGTCGGCGGCGCGGGAGGCGAGCAGGTCGACCGAGCCGTACGGCCGTCCCGCGACGACGGCGTCGACCCACGCGGGGATCGCCGCCCACACCGCGACGAGCGTGCGGGCGGACGCCGTGTCCAGCTGGTTGAACTCTTCGATGCTCACGTCGGTGCCTCCGACGGGGACACTACCGCCGCGCGGTTTCGCCGTTGTGACGAGCCTGTGACCCGCGGTCGATTCACACCGGCGAAACGGCGAGGCATCGCTTCGGGAACACATGTGGAGGATGCTGGCGCCACGAGCAGAAGGAGTTCCGATGACCGAGGTGAGCACCCGCCGAGGCGCGAGCGGCCGCATCCGCGCAGCGCAGGCGTGGATCGAGGGCGCGTTCCGGCCCGCCGACATCGAGTTCGAGCACGGCGTCATCACCGGCATCTCCACACCGGGTTCGGGGATGCGCGGCACGACGATCGTGCCTGACGACGCGGTCCTGCTCCCGGGGCTCGTCGACTCGCACGTCCACGTGAACGAGCCGGGCCGCACCGAGTGGGAGGGCTTCCGCTCGGCGACGCTCGCGGCGGCCGCCGGCGGCGTCACGACGATCGTCGACATGCCCCTCAACTCCGTGCCGCCGACGACGACCGTCGAAGCTCTCGAGATCAAGCGGGCGGCGGCTGCGGCATCCGCTCACATCGATGTCGGGTTCTGGGGCGGCGCGGTGCCCGAGAACCTCGGGGCGCTGCGCCCGCTGCACGAGGCGGGGGTATACGGGTTCAAGTGCTTCCTGTCGCCGTCGGGGGTGGACGAGTTCGGCCACCTCGACCGTGCGCAGCTCGCCGCCGCGATGGAGGAGATCGCGGCGCTCGGCTCGCGCCTGATCGTGCACGCCGAAGACCCCGCGCTGCTGCGCGACTCTCCCGTCACGAGCGGCGCACTCGGTCCCGAGTACGGCGCGTTCCTCGCGAGCCGTCCGGCCGCGAGTGAGGCCTCGGCGATCGACGCCGTCATCGCCGAGGCGCGCCGCACCGGCGCGCGTGCCCACATCCTCCACCTGAGCGACGCCCACTCGCTGACGGCCGTCCGCGCCGCCAAGGACGAGGGCGTCGCTCTGACCGTCGAGACATGCCCCCATTACCTGACGATCGCCGCGGAGGAGATCCCCGACGGCGCGGCCGAGTTCAAGTGCTGCCCGCCGATCCGCGAGGCGTCCAACCGTGACCTGCTGTGGGAGGGCGTCGTCGACGGCACCATCGACGCGATCGTGAGCGACCACTCCCCGTCGACCGTCGACCTGAAGCGATCGGGCGGCGGTGACTTCGGCCTCGCGTGGGGCGGGATCGCGGGGCTGCAGGTGGGCCTCTCCGCCGTATGGACCGAGGCTCGTCACCGCGGCATCCGTCTCGAGCAGATCCTTCCGCTGTACACGACCGGCCCTGCCGCGGTGGCGGGTATCGAGGGCGCGGGGGCCATCGCCGTGGGCGCGCCCGCGCACCTCACGGTCTTCGGTTTCGACGACCCCTTCGAGATCCACGCCGAAGAGCTCCTCCACAAGAACCCGATCACGGCCTACGACCGCCGCGTGCTCACGGGGCGCGTGCGGCGCACGTGGCTGGGAGGCAGACCGGTCTTCGACATCACCGACGGCGGACCCGGTGAGTCGCCGCGCTTCCGCGGTCGGCCTGCCGGCAGGCTGCTGCGCGCGGAGTGGGCCACGGCCAGGGGATGACACGTGCCCCCGGCGGACGCGACGAAGCCGCTTCCCGGGGATCAGGCGGATCAGTCGACGACAGGCGTCCCCGCCCGGACCGCTTCGATGACCTCGGCGATCTCGTCGAGATGCACGCGCATGGCGGCCTCGGCCGCGTCGCCGTCGTGCGCCGCGAGGGCGCGCAGGATCCGCCCGTGCCCTGCGGACGACAGCCGGCGGCCGTGATCGTCCAGATGCGAGTACACTCGCGCCTCCACGGTCCAGGCGACGGTCAGCTCGCTCAGCGATGCCAGAAGCGCATTCCGCGTCGCACGAGCCACCTCGACGTGGAAGGCGACGTCCAGGCGGACCGATTCGTCCGCGTCGGGAGCCGCCGCGGACTGGCGCAGCAGCTCGGTCAGCGCGGCGATCTCGTCGGCCTGGATCCGCCCCGCGGCGAGCCGGGCGATCTGCGGCTCGACGACGGTGCGCAGCTCGGCCGAGTCGTGGAACCGGGCGGCATCCTGTTCGAGGTGCGCCGTGAAGGTGCTGGTCAGAGGCAGGTTCGCCGACACACGTGTGCCGCGGCCCTGCCGTCGGTCGAGCAGCCCGAGCAGCTCGAGACGCAGCAGCGCCTCGCGCAGGGCGTTGCGCGAGACCCCGAGCTCCGCGGCGAGCGTGCGTTCCGGGGCGAGCCGTTCGCCGGGCGCGAGCACGCCGGTGACGATGAGACGCTGCAGATGACGAACGACGTCGTCGGCGACCGACCCGCCCTCCCGGGCGAGCCGACCGAGCTGCAGGCGGTCGGTCACGGTTGCCCTCCAGACGGGCCACAGGCGGTGTGGGCGCAGCGCGACCCCTCGGCTGCCTCCCCAGTCTGACACGTCCGCATGTCCCGGCCGCGCGAGGCACGGACAACGCTCCCGGTAGGACCAATCACCCGGCGGTCATCGCGCCGGCACGTAAACATCACGTTTCGGACAATCATGGCCGTGTAAAAACCGCGTTACGGTCCTACCAATTCGCCCTCTTCGGGGATCGAAGCTCCTTAGCCTGATCGCATCCCGACGTCCGAGCGTGCTCTGACGTCAAGCGAAATGGAGCCGACATGAAGAAGACCGTGAAGCACCCCGCGTTCCAGATCGGCGTCGCGGCGATCCTGGGGATCGCGTTCGGCCTCGTCGTGGGCGAGTGGGCGGCGAACCTCAAGTTCATCGGCGACATGTTCATCCGACTGATCCAGATGTCGATCGTGCCGCTGGTGATGACCTCGGTCATCGTCGCCACCGGCTCGATGAGCGGATCCGGGATGGGGAAGATGGCCTTCCGCACGTTCAAGTGGATGATCGGCTTCTCGGTCGTCGCCGCGATCGTCGCGTGGGGGATCAGCGTCGTCATCCAGCCCGGGGCGGGGATCGACTTCACGGGCGCCGTGGACCCCGCGCTGCAGGACGCCGCGGGTGAGGCGACCGGCTGGCAGGACACCCTGCTCAACTTCATCACCACGAACATCTTCGCCGCCATGTCGACCGCGATGATGGTGCCGATCATCATCTTCTCGCTGCTGTTCGGGGTCGCCCTCAACGCGTACATCGCGAAGACGGGCAACCGTCTGGTGCTCGACCTGTTCGACTCCATCCAGCAGGTCGTGCTGACGATGATCCGGTTCGTCATGCTCATCGCTCCGATCGGCGTGTTCTGCCTGCTGGCGAATCTCGCCGGCACCGTCGGATTCGCGGTGGTCGCGAGCGCCCTCAAGTACCTCGGATCGACGCTGCTGGGCGTGCTGATCGTCTTCGCCCTGTTCGTCGCCGTCGTCTGGCTGCGCACGGGCCTCAACCCCGCGAAGCTGCCGAGCAAACTCGCAGACCAGACGCTGATCGCCATCACGACGACGAGCTCGGCTGTGACCTTCCCCACTGTCCTGCGCTCGGCGGTCGAGAAGGTCGGCGTGAGCCAGAACGTCGCGAACTTCACGCTCTCGGTCGGGCTGACCATGGGCTCGTACGGGGCGGTGCTCAATTACATGATCGTGGTCATGTTCCTCGCGCAGTCGGGCGGCATGACCCTCGACTTCGGCACGATCGTCCTGGGCATGGCTCTCGCGATCCTTCTGAACATGGGCACCATCACCGTGCCCGGCGGCTTCCCCGTCGTCGCGATGTTCCTCGCGACCTCCCTGGGACTGCCGTTCGAGGCCGTCGGGCTGCTCATCGCGGTCGACTGGTTCGCCGGGATCTTCCGCACCTTCCTCAACGTCAACGGCGACACCTTCGTCGCCATGCTCGTCGCGAACGCCAGCAACGAGATCGATCGCGACGTCTACGACGGCAAGAAGTCCGTCACGACCGACTCGGTCGCCCTCGACGAGCTGCAAGCCCAGTTCGAGAAGGCGGATGCTGCCGACTGATGCGTTCGAGATTCGCAGAGCCCGGCGCGGTCGCGCCCAGCATGACGCCCCGTCATGCGAACGAAACCTCGGTGGGGTTCACTGACAGCATGTCGACGACGATCCTGCAGCCGGGAACGGGCCCCCGCCCCGGCGACCACTACCTTCCGGCGACACCCGCCACGGTGATGTGGGGGCGGCTTCCCTGCCGGACGGATGCTGCGGTCCTCACGATCGCGCCCGGCGACACCGTGACGATCGACACGGTGAGCCACGAGGGCATCCTCGAAGACCAGGGCAAGGATCCGCTGGCGTTCTTCGGAGCGCACGGCGTGGAGCCGGCATCCGTGCTGGAGGACGCCGTGGAGATCGCCGCCGCGCTCGCACGCGACCCGGCGGCCGACGGGCCCCATGTCGTCACGGGCCCGATCCACGTCGCCGGCGCGGCCCCGGGGGACCTGCTGAAGATCAGCGTGGAACACCTCGACCCCCGCGTTCCCTACGGCGTCATATCCAATCGTCACGGCAAGGGCGCGCTGCCGGGCGAGCTGCCCCGGGGGAGCGCGAACGTCAGCGTCTTCGCTCCCGTCGAGGTCCGCGACACCGGGCTGGTCGGCGTGCTGCCGCTCGTCGA
Source organism: Microbacterium trichothecenolyticum (assembly GCF_041938625.1). Lineage (GTDB taxonomy): Bacteria > Actinomycetota > Actinomycetes > Actinomycetales > Microbacteriaceae > Microbacterium > Microbacterium trichothecenolyticum_D. Next base: position 116,344 of record NZ_CP169427.1, read on the forward strand.
CGGCGGCGATCGGGTCGTGGAGTTCCCGCTCGCGCCGTTCCTCGGCACCATGGGCGTCGCCGTCGACTCCGACGACCGTCCGCACTCGGTGCCGCCCGGCGAGCACGGCGGCAACATCGACATCAAACTGCTCGTCGAGGGCGCCGTGCTCTACCTCCCGGTGCAGGTCGAAGGTGCGCTCGCGTACATCGGCGACCCGCACTTCGCGCAGGGGGACGGCGAGGTCGCGCTCACCGCGCTCGAAGCATCGCTGCGCGCCACGCTCCGGTTCGACGTGGTGCCGCGCGACGAGGCGCTCGCCGCGTTCGGCGAGCTCGCCGGGCCGCTCGTGCACACCGACGAGTACCTCGTGCCGACCGGGCTCGACCCCGACCTGGGCGAGGCGATGCGCAAGGCGGTCCGCGCGGCGCTCGCCCTCCTGCAGGCCCGGTACGGCATGGCCGAGCACCTCGCCTACGCCTACCTCTCCGCGGCGACCGACTTCGACATCTCGCAGGTCGTCGACATCGTCTGCGGTGTTCACGCGCGCATCCGCGAGGCGGATTTCGGGGCGGTGACCCGTGGCTGAGGCACCCGTCCCCGCCGATCTGCTCGCGGCCTTCGAGCGCTACGAGGCGGCGATCGTCGCCGACGACATCGCGGTGCTCGACGACACCTTCGCGCCTGGCCCTGACACTCTGCGCGGCGACGGCGCGGGGCTGCTCGTCGGCCATGACGCCATCTCGGCCTTCCGGGGCACGCGCGGCGGGGTCGCGCCGCGCATGATCGAGCGCATCGAGTACCGGCCCGTCGGGACGGATGCTGCGCTCCTGGTGTCCGTGTCGCGCTACGCCGGCGGCGGGCGCGGCCTGCAGACGCAGCTGTGGCAGCGGATCGCCGGCGCATGGCGCATCACCGCGGCCCACGTCACCCCGCGGGCGCAGCCGCTCGACCGCACCGTCTGGCGTACCGTCGGCGACCCCCTGTTCCAGGGCGCGTGGGAGGGACCGCTGGCGCGGCTCACGGTGGCCGTCAAGGATCTCTTCGCCATCAAGGGCTACCGGATCGGCGCGGGCAACCCGGCCTACCTCGACAGCGCCCGCCCCGAGACGACGACCGCGCCCGCCGTGTCGGATCTCCTGCGCGCCGGCGCATCGCTGCGCGGCATCGCCCGCACCGACGAGTTCGCGTACTCCATCGCGGGAGACAACCCCCACTACGGCACGCCGCCGAACGGCGCACTGCCGGGCGCCCTCCCGGGCGGATCGTCGAGCGGACCCGCCGCTGCCGTCGCGACCGGTCAGGCCGACATCGGCCTTGCGACCGACACCGCCGGATCGGTGCGCGTTCCCGCGTCGTACCAGGGGCTGTGGGGCCTGCGGACGACTCACGGGCTGGTCCCTCGCCAGGGCATGCTGCCGCTCGCGCAGTCGTTCGACACCGTGGGGTGGCTCACCCGCGACGGCGACACCCTCCAGCGCGTGGCCGATTGGTGCCTGAGCTACGACGGGTCGGACGCGTCGGCGGCAACCGACGAGGACGATCCCGGCCGCGGCCGATGGGGTGAGTCCGGCGAGGATCTGCCGTGGCGGTTCGCCGTGCCTGAGGAGGCGCTCGACTCGGCGGAGCCGACGACACGCGACGCATTCGAGACGCTGCTCGGCGCCCTCGCCGCAGGCCCGGATGCGCCGGCGATCGACCGTGTGTCGCTCGGTGCCCTCGACGACTACCTCGTCCCGTTCCGCACCGTGCAGGCGGCCGAGGCGTGGCGCAACAACGGCACCTGGCTCCAAGCCCACCCGGGAGCGGTCGGCCCCGCCGTCGCCGAGCGGTTCCGCGCCGCCGCCGCGGTCACCGCCGAGGACGAGGCATCCGCTCGCTCCCTTCTCGCCCCGCTCCGCGACCTCGTGCGCGACCGGGTGCGCGGCGCCGTGCTGCTGCTTCCGACCGCACCGGGTGCGGCGCCTGCGAGAGGGCTCGCCGGTGACCGGATCGACGCCGTGCGCACCGCGACCCTGCGCATGACGACGCCGGCGGCGGTGGCGGGCCTTCCGGCCCTGTCGGCACCGCTGCTCACCGTGCCCAGTCCGCTGGGGCCCGCGCCGGTGGGCGTGTGCCTCGTCTCGCGCGAGGGCACCGACATCGCGCTGGTGCGCCTCGCGCGCCGGCTCGCCGACCGACTTTCCACCTCTGGAGCGAACCGATGACCCTGATCCCCGGCCCGATCGACCCGCCTGCGCGCCTCTTGATGGGCCCGGGGCCGATCTCGGCGTATCCGAGCGTGCTGCGGGCGATGTCCGCGCCGCTCGTGGGGCAGTACGACCCGTTCATGACGGCGACGATGGCCGAGACGCAGCAGCTGTACCGGGGCGTCTGGAGCACGGCGAACGACGCGACGCTGCTGGTCGACGGCACGTCGCGCGCCGGGATCGAGGCGGCGCTGATCTCGCTGATCCGACCCGGGGACCGAGTCCTGGTGCCGGTGTTCGGCAGGTTCGGGCACCTGCTCGCCGAGATTGCCGAGCGGGCGCTCGCCGAGGTGCACACGATCGAGACCGCGTGGGGGCAGGTCTTCCCGGTGTCGGTGATCGAAGAGGCCGTCGTGCGGGTGAAGCCGACGCTGCTCGCGCTCGTCCAGGGCGACACGTCCACGACGATGAACCAGCCGCTGGATGAGGTGGGCGCGGTGTGCGCGAAGCACGGCGTGCTGTTCTACACCGACGCCACGGCGTCGCTCGGCGGCAACGCGTTCGAGGCCGACGAATGGGAGGTGGATGCCGCGACCGCGGGCCTGCAGAAGTGCCTGGGCGGTCCGTCGGGGTCGGCGCCGATCACGCTGTCGGACCGCGCCGTCGAGGTGGTGCGGTCGCGGGCGCGCATCGAGGCGGGCATCCGCGAGGACGGCGACGCGTCGGCGGCCGACTTCGTGCGCTCGAACTACTTCGACCTCGGCATGATCCTCGACTACTGGGGGCCGCGGCGCCTCAACCACCACACCGAGGCGACCTCGATGCTCTACGCCGCGCGAGAGTGCGCGCGGGTGCTGCTGCGGGAGGGCCGCGACGCCGTCATCGAGCGGCACCGGGTCGCCGGGGCGGCGATGCTCGCCGGGGTGCAGGGACTCGGCCTCGAGGTGTTCGGCGACCTCGGGCACAAGATGAACAACGTCGTGGCGGTCGAGATCCCTGCCGGGGTGCCGGGCGACGCCGCGCGGGCCGCGCTGCTCGAGGACTTCGGCATCGAGATCGGCACGTCGTTCGGCCCGCTGCACGGGCGGGTATGGCGCATCGGCACGATGGGCTACAACGCCCGCGAGGACGCGGTGCTCACCACTCTCGCCGCCCTCGAGGCCGTGCTGCGGCGCTTCGGCGCGACGGTCCCTGCGGGCGGCGGGACGGATGCCGCGACCGACGTCTACCGGGCGGCGCGCGCGTGACGGCCCTCCTGGCCGGCATCGACTGTGACCGCATCGCGGTCGCCGCGCGCCGCGTGATGGCGCGCTGCGACGAGCTGGCGCGGATCTCGGCGGCGCCGGGATCGATCGAGCGGGTGTACCTGTCGCCTGAGCACGCGCGCGTCAACCGGCTCGCCGCCGAGTGGATGCGCGAAGTCGGCATGACCACCCGGCAGGACGCGGTGGGCAACCAGCTCGGCCGCATCGATCGTGCGGCGGCAGGTGGCGCGCCCGATCCCGACGCCCCGGCGCTGCTGCTCGGCTCCCACCTCGACACCGTGCCCGACGCCGGCCGGTTCGATGGGATCGTGGGGGTGCTGATGGCCCTCGAGGTGGTGCGTCTGCTGCGGTCGCCCGCACCCCGGGACGAGGCATCCGTCGTCCCCTTGCCCTTCGCGCTCGAGATCGTCGCGTTCTCGGACGAGGAGGGCACCCGGTTCGGCAAGGCGCTGCTCGGCTCGTCGGCGGTGGCGGGGCAGTGGAACGACGACTGGTGGGCGCTGACGGATGCCGACGGCACGACGCTGCGCGAGGCGTTCCTGGAGTTCGGCCTCGACCCCGGACGCGTGGCCGAGGCCGCGAGGCGCCCTGACGAGCTGGTCGGCTATCTCGAGGCGCACATCGAGCAGGGGCCCGAGCTCGACGACCGGGGCGAGTCGCTCGCGGTGGTGTCATCGATCGCGTCGGCGCGACGGTTCCAGCTCACGGTCGAGGGCGAGGCGCGGCACGCCGGGGGCACGCCGTACGACCGGCGGCGCGACGCGCTGCTCGGCGCGTCCGAGGCGGCGCTCGCCGTCGAGCGCATCTGCCGCGGCGAGCACCACATCATCGGCACCGTCGGGCAGCTCGAGGCGTACCCCGGCGCCGTCAACGTCGTGGCCGGCGAGGCCCGCCTGTCGCTCGACCTGCGCGGCGAGTTCGACGGTGAGCGCGACCGGGTGTGGCTCGCGATCGAGCGCGAGCTCGACGCGATCATGGGGCGCCGGGGGCTGCGCTGGCGCGCCCGCGAGGTGCACAGCGCACCGGCCGTCTTCTGCGAACCGCTGCTGCAGGACGTCGTGCGGGAGGGCATCGCGTCGACACTGCCCGCCGGCGCGGACGACCCGGCGGTGATCTTCAGCCGCGCCGGACACGACGGGATGGCCATCGGCGCGCTGACCGGGGTCGGCATGCTGTTCCTGCGCAATCCCGACGGCATCAGCCACCACCCGGACGAGGCCGTGTCGGCGGGCGACGTCGCCCGCGGCATCCAGGCGCTCGCCGAGTCCGTGCTGCAGCTCGCCGCCGACCGCGCGTGACGTCGAGGCGTCGGCGGTCCGGTGCCGCGGCGACACGGAAGGGATCGAGGAGTTCATGAGAGCGATGTGGGGCAGGCAGGAGCCGGAGCGGGTCGAGCTGTGGTGCATGCTCGCGCTGACCTTCTCGACGGGTGTGATCGACGCGGCGGGGTATCTCGGGCTCGACCGCGTCTTCACCGGAAACATGACCGGCAACGTCGTGATCCTCGGAATGGGTCTCGCCGGCGCCGACGACCTGCCGGTGCTCGGGCCGATCGTCGCTCTGATCGCGTTCATCGCCGGTGCGGCGATCGCGGGAAGGGCAGGCCGGGGCACGGCGTCCGGATGGTCGGCCCGTACGAGCCTGCTGCTCCTCCTCGTGACGATCGCACTTCTCGTCGCGGCCGGTCTGGGCGCCGCACGCGAGAGCATCGACGTCATCGATCACAACGTGCTCACCGCGCTGCTCGGACTCGCCATGGGAGTCCAGGCGGGTGCCGCACGCGCGGTCGGCGCGAAGGACGTCACCACGGTCGTCGTCACCTCGACCTTGGTAGGCCTCGTCTACGACTCGCGGCTTGCGGGCGGCAACGGCGGCAGTCCCTGGCCCCGCCGGCTTCTGTCAGTGGTGCTGATCGGGCTGGGCGCGTGGGCCGGTGCGCGTCTGGTCGACATCCACTTCTCATGGAGCGTGCTCCTGGCCGCCGTGGTCACGGCGATCGTCGTGGTCGCCGGCGAGGTTCACCGGCGGGCGCGCACGGCCTGATCCCTCGATCGACTCGGAAGCGGATGCCTCGATGTCAGGGGCGGAGCGGAATCGACAGCGCGCCGGTCATCTCAGCGCCGGGGGAGACCTCCGAACGCACGGGCGGCACGTAGTCGCGGAGCCGCCCGAGAGCTTCATCGGGCTCGGAGGCCACGACGAGCATGTCGGTGTAGCGCGGGTGGGTGAAGCCGCGGTCGCGCATGTTCGCGACGAACGCGAGCAAGGGGTCGAAGTAGCCCGCGATGTTGAGCACCCCGACCGGCTTCTCATGGATGCCCAGCTGCGCCCACGTCCACTGCTCGGTCAGCTCCTCGAGCGTGCCTGGACCGCCCGGCAGCGCGAGAAAGGCATCCGCGCGGTCGGCCATGATCGTCTTGCGCTCGTGCATCGTGTCGACGAGCACCAGTTCGCTGATCTCGTGGTGCGCGTCCTCGCGCGCCTGAAGCGCCCGCGGGATCACGCCTGTGACGTGCGCTCCGGCCTGCAGTGCGCCGTCGGCGACAGTGCCCATGAGGCCGACGTGCCCGCCGCCGTACACGAGGTTCATGCCGGCGCGTCCGATCGCCTCGCCGACCGCTCGGGCGGCCCGCGCGTAGACCGGGTCGCTGCCGGGGGACGAACCGCAGAAGACCGTGATCGTGAAGCGTTCCATGAACTGACGCTAGGTGGTGGGTGTTTCCATGCCGTGACAGCGCGGGAACATCCGCCGATCATCCTCCTGTGCGTCAGCGGGAGGAGGTGGTCATGCCCATGCGGGCGAGCACGATGTTCTCGGCGATCTGGACCAGGTTGTAGAGCAGCAGCGTGACGATCGTGATCAGGGCGACCGAGGCCCACAGCTCGTCGAAGCGGGCCGAGGCGCTGAACTTCTGGATCATGCCCCCGATGCCCTGTCCGGTCGAGAGCCACTCGGCGAGCAGGGCACCTGTCACGGCTCCCGGCACCGATACGCGTGCCGCCGCGAACAGCGACGGCAGCGCGCCGGGCACGTTCACCTTGCGCAGCTGCGTGGGCCGGCCGCCGCCGTACACGTGCACGAGGTCGAGGCTCTCCTTCGACGCGCGGCTGAGACCGAACATGATCGACGCCAGGGCCGGGAAGAGCACGACGATCGAGCCGATGACGGCGACGGATGCCGGAGTCCCCCGTCCCGTGATCAGGATGATGACCGGGGCGATCGCGACCAGCGGCACGGAGCGCAGCAGCAGTGCGAGCGGCATGACGCCCATCTCGACGGATCGCGACAGTGAGAACGCGAGGGCGAGCACGATCGCCACCAGCATGCCCACGACGAAGCCGAGCGCGGCGTCGGTGAGAGTCTGCGCCAGAAGCGGCATCATCTCCGCGCGGTTCTCGGCGGCTTCGGGCGACGTGAAGAAGAACTCCCACACGTCCGCCGGGCCCTTTGCGACATACGGCGAGATGCCGGTCAGGTTCACCACGGCCCACCACAGGGCGAGCACGATCACGAACGTGAGCAGGGCGTTGAGGAGCGACCGGCCGACCGCCCGCGAGATCGCGGTGGCGCGCTTGGCCGTGTGCGGGGTCGCCTCGAGCGGCATGGCGGCAGGAGCGGTGGCGGTCATGAGGTCACTCCCTTGCCTGACACCCACGGGGTGACCGCGCGTGCGATGAGGCCGACGATCGCGTAGCCGATGAGGGCGACGACCGCCGAGAGCAGGAACACCGCCCACACCCTCGCGGAGTCGAGGTCGCCCTGCAGGCGGATCAGCGTGATGCCGACACCGCGGTCGGTGCCGCCCATGTACTCGCCGAGGATCGCGCCGAGGAACGCGGAGGGCACGGCGATCTGCAGCGCGTTGAGGATCGCGGGAAGCGCGGCGATCAGGCGCACCTTGCGCAGCTGCGTGAACCGCGAGCCGCCGTAGACGCGCACGACGTCGAGGCTCGCCCTGTCGGAGGAGCGGAAGCCCAGCAGCGCGCCGACCACGGTCGTGAAGAAGACCGCCAGCGCGGCCAGGAAGATCGCCGTCGCGCTCGGGTCACCGGCGCGCTTGGCGCCGCCGAGCACGACGATCGCGATGCCGCCGACCGCCACCACCGGCAGGCAGTAGCTGACCACGGCGATCTGCACCACGACCGTCTCGATGCGGGGGAGCAGCAGCACCGTCGCCGCGATGAGCAGTGCGAGCCCGTTGCCCCACGCGTAGCCGATCGCGGCCTCCGTGATCGTCACCTGGAACACCGACCAGTACGCGGCGAGCCCGTCCTGCCAGATGGTCTGGAACACGACGAACGGGGAGGGCACGGGTGTGAACGTCGTTCCCGGCGGCGGGCGGAACACCGTGACCGAGAACAGCCACCACGCGGCGATGAGCGCCGCCGCGCCGATGAGTCCCGCGAGCCAGCCGGGGAGGGTCCGCCCGCGCATCAGGACTCCGCAGCCGCGCGGCCGTCGGCGCCGAACAGCAGCTCCGACGCGCGGTCGACGAGCTCGTGGAACTCGGGCGAGCGCTGCATGTCGGGCGTGCGGGGGTGCGGCAGGTCGACCTCGATGATCTCCTTGATGCGCCCCGGCCGCGGCGACATCACGGCCACGCGGTCCGACAGGAAGATCGCCTCCGAGATGCCGTGGGTGACCAGCAGCGTCGTGGCGGGCTTCTCGGTCCAGATGCGCAGCAGCTCGAGGTTGAGGTTCTGGCGCGTCATGTCGTCGAGCGCGCCGAACGGCTCGTCGAGCAGCAGCACCGAGGGCTTCAACGCCAGCGCGCGGGCGATCGACACGCGCTGCCGCATGCCGCCCGACAGCTGCGCGGGCTTCGCCTTCTCGAAGCCCTTCAGCCCCACGAGGGCGATGAGCTCGTCGATGTAGGCCTTGTCGGGGCGGCGGCCGGCGATCTCGAAGACGAGCCGGATGTTCGTGAGCACGCTGCGCCACGGCAGCAGCGCATGGTCCTGGAACGCGATGCCCAGCTCGCTGTCGCGACGCAGCTGGGCGGGGGTCTTGCCGTCGACGTAGACCTCGCCGGTGGTGGGCGTCTCGAGGTCGGCGAGGATGCGGAGGATCGTCGACTTGCCGCAGCCCGAGGGGCCGAGGAGTGCCAGGAAGGATCCCTTGTCGGTGTGCAGGTGGGTGTCCTGCAGGGCCGTGACGGACCCGCCGCGGCCGGTCTGGAACGTCTTGCTCAGCCCGTCGATGCGGATGCCGGTGCCCTGCGCGGGAGTCACGGCCGGCGCCGCCGGCGAGGTCTCCCCCGCCGGCGACGCGGTGGCCGCGGCATCCGTGATGTCGGTCTCGGTCATGATGCGGGTGCCCGTCCTGGACTACGGGAGGTAGTCCTTCAGCTCGGGGTTCTCCTCGTAGATCTCGTCGATGATGGTGGTGTCGAAGAGGTCGTCGATCGAGACCTCCCAGCCGGCGGCGGCCAGCGAGGCGATGGTCTGCTCCTTGAGCTCGTCCGAGATCGTGAAGAGGCCGTTGGCCTCGGTCTCCTCCGTCGAGATGAGCAGCTTCTCGGCCTCGAGGCCGAGGGCGGTCTTCTCGGGGTCGAGGGCGCCGAAGACCGCCTCGAGTCCCTCCTCCGACTCCGCGGCGGCCTGGTTGTAGTACTGCTCGATGAGGCTCACGGTGTCGTCGGTCGACTCCGTGAAGACGTCCGTCCATCCCTTGATCTCGGCGATGAGGAACGCCTTCAGCAGCTCCTTGTTCTCGGCGAGGTACTGGTCGGTGACGCTGAAGGTCTCGGCGACGTACGGCACGCCGTTCTCGGCGTAGGAGAGGTTGGTGATCTCGTAGCCGGCGAGCTCGACCGTGAGGGCCTCGTTCGTCAGGTACGCCATGAAGCCGTCGACCTCTCCGTTCATGAGCGGCGTCGGGTCGAAGTCGACGGGCACGACGGTGACGTCGGCCGGGTCGATGCCGTTGGCGTTGAGCAGCGCCGCGAACACCGAGGCGTTCGAGTCCTGCACGCCGATCGTCTTGCCGATGAGGTCTTCGGGAGTGGTGATGTTGCCGCCGTCGGCCAGCGAGAGGATCGTGAACGGGTTCTTCTGGAATGTCGCGCCGATGATCTTCAGCGGTGCGTCCTCTTCCGCGATCGCGGCACCGAGCGACGCCGCGTCGCTGAGGGCGACCTGCACCGTTCCCGAGAGCAGCTTGGCGACGCCGGTGTCGGGGCCCGAGATGCCGATCACCTCGTCGAAGCCGGCCTCGTCGTAGTAGCCGTTCTCGTACGCGTAGAACTCGCCGGCGAACTCCTCGTTCTTGATCCAGGAGTACTGGACGCTGATCTCGCCGTACGAGGCCGCCTCGCCGCCGTCGCTGGAGCCGGGAGCGGCGGTGCCGCCCGACGCGCAGCCGGCGAAGACGAGGGCGGAGGCGATGACCGCGGCTGCGCCGGCGGCGAGACGGCCGCGCCGCCCCAGGTTGCTGTGTCGTGCCATCGGGTGTGGCTTCCCTTCATGCGATGTGAGCACGGGTGATGTGATCACGCTGACGCTAGGCCTGACGCGTTTCAGCCGGTGCGTCAGGGTGTTTCGGCGATGTGACAGGTGGTTCCGGATGCCGCGGACCGCGGCATCCGGTCCCGTCAGAGTTCGTCGAGGTCAGGGCTCGTCGACTCCGTGGATCAGTCGCCAGACCCGCTCGCGGGTGAAGGGCTGGTGGAACGCGCGGCGGCCGACGGCCCGTGCGATCGCATTGCCGACGGCGGCGGCCACGGGGTTGTACGGCGACTCGCTCATCGACTTCGCCCCGAACGGCCCGACCGTGTCGGACGTGTCGGCGAAGAGCACCTCGGTGACGGGGATGTCGCCGAACTGCGGCACGCGGTACTGCCGGAACGCCGGGTTGGCGACGGCCCCGTCGGGACCGATGAGGACCTCCTCGTAGAGCGCGCTGCCGAGACCCTGGGCCGCGCCGCCCTCGACCTGACCGCGCACCTGGGCGGGGTTCATGAGGTATCCGGCGTCGGCCGCCTGCACCGACTGCAGCACCCGCACGGTACCGGTCTCGGGTTCGACGGCCACACGGACGGCATGCACGTTGAACGACAGGCTGCGCTCGTCGCCGTGCTCGCTGCCGCGACCGACGAGGCCCTCGAGGGTCCGCTGCCCGGGGGCGGCAGCACGCACGATCTCGCCGAACGGCACGGTGCATTGCCCGACCCGCACTCCGTGGGGTGCAAGCTCGGGGACGATGCCCTCGGGCGACCCCGCGATGGCGTATGCCGTCGCGAGCATACGGGCCCGCAGCTCGGTGCACGCGGCGGTCAGCGCCTTGCCCGCGCCGGTGACCCCCGCCGATGCGAACGCGCCGGTGTCGTGGGCGACGAGGTCGGTGTCGGCTGCGCGGAGCACGATGCGCGCGGGCTCGGCCTCGAGCACGGTCGCCGCGATCTGCCGCAGCACCGTGCTCGTCCCGTTGCCGAACTCGGCGGTGCCGGCGGCGACGACGACGACGCCGTCGGGCCGCAGCGTCGCGACGGTGTGGGCGTGGTGTCCTCCGGGCGCCATGGCGGCGATGAACGACAGCGCCATCCCCTCGCCGACCAGCCAGCCCTCGGGTGCGTCGACGCCGTTGCCGCGGCGCAGTGCGGACTGGGCATCGTCGAGGCACTGGTCGAGCCCGTAGCTTCCCCAGACGAGGTCTTCGTCGTGCTCGTCGCGCACCGTGAGGAGCGGATCGCCCTCACGGACCGCGTTGAGGCGCCGCAGGTCGAACGGGTCGATCCCGAGCTTCTCGGCGAGCATGTCCATGGCGGACTCGACGCCGAGGATCACCTGCCCGAGCCCGTACCCGCGGAACGCGCCCGACGGCACCGTGTTCGTGTACACGACCTCCGCGTCGACGCGCTTGACGGGGCTTCGGTAGACGTTGATCGACTCGGCGCACCCGTGGAACATGACGCCGATGCCGTGATTGCCGTACGCGCCGGTGTCGCTCAGCACGTCGAGCTTCATCGCCGTGAGCACGCCGTCCGCCGTGGCCCCGAGGGTCACCGCCACGCGGAACGGATGCCGCACCGACGCGCGGCGGAACTGGTCGGCGCGCGAGAACTCGTACGCGACCCGGCGTCCGGTGCGCAGCACGGCGAGAGCGACGAGGTCCTCGGTGAACATCTCCTGCTTGCCGCCGAAGCCGCCCCCGACCCGGGCCGCGAACACGCGGATGCGCTCGCGGGGGAGGTGGAACAGCCGCGACAGCTCGTTGCGCACCAGGAACGGCACCTGCGTGCTCGACCGGACGACCAGCCGGCCCTCGTCGTCGAGCCAGCCGATCGCACCGTGCGTCTCGAGCTGCGCGTGCGACACACGGCTCGTGCGCCACGTGCCCGAGACCGTCACGGCGCTCGCCGCGAGTGCGGCGTCCGCGTCGCCGCCGATGCCGTCGTGCAGTGTCGCGATGACATTGCGGTCCGCCTCGGCGACGCGGTCCTGCGGCGTCCGCTCGGGATGGATCAGCGGCGCTCCGGGCAGGCGCGCCTCCTCGGGGTCGAACACCGCGGGCAGCATCTCGTAGGTCACGTCGATCAGCCGGCAGGCGGCATCCGCGATCTCGGCCGTCTCGGCGACGACCGCGGCCACCCGCTGGCCGACGAACCGCACCACGTCATCGAGCAGGCGGGTGTCGTCGGGGTCGTCCTCGCGCAGCTCGTGCCGGGCGGTCGAGTACCGCTGGGACGAGACGTTCTCGTGGGTGAAGACGGCGACCACCCCGGGCAGCGCGCGCGCCGCGGCGTCGTCGATGCTCGTGATGCGTGCGTGCGCGTGCGGAGATCCGACCACGCGCAGCACGAGCGCTCCGTCGAGGTCGGTGTCGAACGTGTACGGCTCGAGGCCCTGCACGACGCGCCGTCCCGGTTCGGGCCGCACCGACGCCCCGACCCGCAGCTCTCCGGGGTCGGAGGCGGGCCCCGTCTCGCGCACGGGCCCCAGCACCGATTCGAGGGCCTCGCGGATCGGGCGGTACCCCGTGCAGCGGCACAGGTTGCCCTTCATGCGGCGATCGAGGTCGGGGAGGTCGCCGGTGCACAGTGTCGAGGCCGTCACGGCCATGCCCGGCGTGCAGAACCCGCATTGGAACCCGAAGTGCTCGATCAGCGCCTCCTGCACGGGGTGCAGCTCGTCGCCGGGCGCAAGGCCGGCCGCCGTCGTCACCGAGACGCCATCGGCGCGGACGGCCGGCACGATGCAGGAGTGCACCGGCACGCCGTCGATGAGCACAGAGCACGCGCCGCAGTCGCCCGCGTCGCACCCCTTCTTCACCTCGGTGCGCCCGCTCTCGCGCAGCAGCGTGCGCAGGCACTGGCCGGGGCGCGGCTCCGCCTCGATCGGCTCGCCGTTGACGTGCAGCTTCACGCGGCCTCCTCCCGGTCGAAGAGGTCGCGGCGGATCCGCTCGCCGAGCACCACGCTGACACCGCGCCGCCAGTCGGCGGCGCCGAGAGGGTCGGAGTAGTAGCCCGCGGCGCCTGAGATCGCGGCGGCGAGGGTCGCAGCATCCGGGATCCCCGCGAAGCGGAACACCGTCGGACGCTCCGTCGCAGCCGTCACCACGATGACGCACGTGCCGTCCTCGTCGATGCGCCCCGACACCACGGCGCCCGACCGGCCGTGCTCGGCGAGGGCGATCTTGCGCAGCGCCGTGCGCGCCCGCAGCGCGGCGTCGGGCAGGTCGATCGCGCGCAGCACGTCACCCGGCGTGAGCGCGTTCTCGCCGTTGCCGGTCACCAGGTCGGCGACCGCGATCCGGTACGCCGAGCCGTCCGCGCGCCATACCTCCGCGGCGCCGTCGAGCGTCACGACGAGCGCCGTCATCGATCCTGCCGCGAACGCGCGGCAGACGTTCCCGCCGACCGTGGCGGTGTTCCATACCTTGAACGAGGCCAGCAGCGCGTTGGCCGCGTCGGGAATGACGGATGCTGCCGCCCACGCGTCCGGCACGGCCACGCCTCCGCGGCCCTGAGCCCACGCCACGAGGTCCGCGATCGTGCAGGTCGCGCCGATCCGCAGGCCCGCGGCGGTGATCTCGAGCGCCGGCCACGCCATCGACGTGAGGTCGACGAACCCCGTCGTGCCGGGCTGCGGCTCGCTCATGAGCCACGTGCCGCCCGCGATGAACGTCTCGCCGGGAGCGAGCACGAGGTCGTCGCGCGTGCGCGCCCGCCGGAACGAGGTGACCGAGGTGATGTCCACGCGTGCCTCGTCAGAGCCGCTCGGCGAGGGCGACGGATGCCGCGGCCACGGCGCGGGCGAGACGGTCCTCGTCGGCGGTGACCAGGGTCGCGTCCTCGACGACGGCGCGTCCGCCGACGTACAGGCGCTTCAGCGGCGGCAGCGCGCCGAGCCCGAGGGCGGCGACCGGGTCGAGGATGCCCGCGTGCTCGATCCGGTCGACCTGCCACACCGCGATGTCGGCGAGCTTGCCGACCTCGAGAGACCCGATCTCCTGCTCCCGGCCGAGCACCCGGGCGCCGCCCATCGTGGCCATGCGCAGGCCGTCGCGCACGCTCATCGAGTCCGACCCGGTGCGGAGGCGCCCCATGAGCACCGCCTCCCGGATCTCGACGCCCAGCTGCCCCGACTCGTTGGACGCGGCGCCGTCCACCCCGAGCCCCACCGGTGCCCCGGCATCCAGCAGCGCCCGGACCGGCGCGATCCCCGCCGCCAGCCGCCCGTTCGACGAGGGGCAGTGCGCGACGCCCGTGCCCGTCGCCGCGTAGCGCGCGATCGACGGGGCGTCGAGGTGCACCGCGTGCGCCATCCACACGTCGTCGCCCAGCCACCCGAGGTCTTCGAGGTACTGCGTCGGGGTGCGGCCGAAGTGCTCGGCGCAGTACGCGTCCTCCTCGACCGTCTCCGAGGCGTGGGTGTGCAGGCGCACCCCCAGCGATCGGGCCAGCGTCGCGGATTCGCGCAGGAGGCCGGCCGTCACCGAGAACGGCGAGCACGGGGCGATCGCGATGCGCACCATCGCGTCGGCCGACGGGTCGTGATAGCGCTCGACCGCCTCCTGCGACGCCGCGAGCGCAGCATCCGTCGTCTCGACCGCCGTATCCGGCGGCAGCCCGCCCTGCGAAGCGCCCAGGTCCATCGACCCGCGCGTCGCGTGGAGCCGGACGCCCACGGTCGAGGCGGCGTCGACGATCGCGCCGACGATGTCGCCGGACCCCCTCGGGAAGACGTAGTGGTGGTCGCCGACGGTCGTGCAGCCCGACCGCGCGAGCACGGCCATCGCGCCGGCGGCCCCCACGCCCGTGAGGTCGGCGTCGATGCGCGACCACAGCGGATACAGCGCCGTGAGCCAATCGAACAGGATCGCATCCTGCGCGTAGCCGCGCGTGAGCCACTGGTACAGGTGGTGGTGGGTGTTGATGAGGCCCGGCGTGACGAGGCAGCCGCGCGCATCGACGATGTCGGCGCCGTCGCGCAGCGCGGGATCCGCCGGCCCCGACCCCACCGCGGCGATGCGCCCACCCTCGATCACGACGTGCCCGTCGTGGTGCTCGGTGCCTCGGGCATCGACCGTGGCGATGTGCGCGTGCTCGATGATCGTGCGGGTCATGAGGCTCCTGCCGCTGAGACGGGGAAAGGGACGACGGATGCTGCGCACGACCTCGCGGCGACATCCACGGGCGCGGCGGGGGAGGCGTCGACATCGGCGTCGGCCGGATCGGCGGCGGCCGGGTCTGCGCTGGTCGAACGCCGCCGGTGGAGCGGGCCCGACCGATCCCGCAGTGCTGCCCCGCTTCCGCCGTGGCGGGCCGCGACGATCTCGGCGAGCACCGACACTGCGGTCTCCTCGGGCGTGGACCCGCCGAGGTCCAGCCCGAGCGGCGAGTGCAGGCGGGCCAGGTCGTCCGCGGGAACACCGCGCTCGCGCAGCAGCGCGGCGCGCCGGGCCACGGTCGCCCGCGCCCCCATCGCACCGACGAAGCCGACAGACAGCGCGAGCGCGGCCTCGAGCGACGGCACGTCGACGCGCTCGTCATGCGTCAGGACGCAGATCGCGCTGCGGGCGTCGAGCGCCTCAGTGTCGAGCCCGGCGAGGTAGTCCTGAGGGAGGTCGGCCACGAGCCGCACCGCGTCGGGGAAACGTTCGCGCGTCACGAGCGTCGGCCACACATCGCACACCTCGACCGCGAAGCCGGCCCCCGTCGCCACACGGCAGAGCGCCGCGGCGTGCTCGCCGGCGCCGAGCAGGAGGAGCCGGGGGCGCGGTGCCGACGAGATCGCGAGCACGTCGTGCCCCCCGCATGCGCCGGGCAGCACGACCGAGTCGCGCGCCCCGATCGCCGGAGCCAGGGTGTCGGCGCGGACCGAGAGGCGCAGCATCCGTTCGTCCATCGTCTGACCCGCGGATGCGCCCGACAGCACCACCCCGATCGTCACGCCGCGTCCGGCAGAGGCGGCCTCGAGAGATTCGATGACCTGATCCTCCGGAGGCACCGGATAGGCGACGACATCGACGCTCCCGCCGCAGGCGAGCCCGGCGGCATGGGCGGCGTCGTCCGAGAACCCCAGACGCGCGGCCTGCGGGCGACCGGTGAGGCGGGCGTGGTGGGCGAGCAGCACGGCGTCGCCCTCGACGCAGCCGCCCGAGATCGATCCGATCACGCGCCCGTCGGCGGTCACCGCCATCGTCGCACCCGGGCCTCGCGGCGCGCTGCGCGCGACCTGCGTGACCGTGACCGCCGCGAGAGGGACGCCGCCCTTCAGCAGCGGCAGCAGATCACGGGCGAGCTCGAGCATGGCGTCACGCTAGGCGGGCGATGTTTCGCGCGGGCTACGCTCAGGAAACGCCCCGCGCTCGGCGGGCTCGGGCGAGAGGGGGTGCCGGATGCGAGTGTGCGGCATCGTGCTCGCGGCGGGAGCCGGCACGCGGTACGGCCTCCCGAAGGGGCTCGCCCGCACGCCGGACGGAACCCCGTGGGTCGCACGGGCGACCGTCATGCTGCGCACGGCAGGGTGCGACGACGTCGTCGTGGTCGTCGGCGCGCGGGGGCGCGAGGTGGCCCGGCTGGTCCCCGCCGACGCGCGAGTGGTCGTCGCCGACGACTGGGCCGTCGGCCTCTCGGCGGCACTGCGCGCGGGGCTCGCCGCGGCGGGCGACGCCGATGTCGCGGTCGTCACTCCGGTGGACACTCCGGATGCTGCGCCCCAGGCGGTCGCGCGGGTGCTCGGCGCGCTCGGGCCGGTGCCGCGGGACGGCCTGGCCCAGGCGGTGTACGGCGGGCGTCCGGGGCACCCCGTCGCGATCGGTGCGAACCACCTGCCCGCCCTGATCGCCGACGTCACGGGCGACCGTGGTGCCCGTGCGTACCTGGTGGGCCATGATGCCGCGGAGGTCGAGTGCGCCGACCTGTGGTCGGGCGCCGACATCGACGCTCGGTGACGGCGCGCCCCGTGGTCGCGGTGGTGGTCGCCACGAGTCGCTATGTCCCGTCCGAGTCGACGTGTTCCGCGCGGGCGGAACACGTCGACTCGCGCGAAACACCGCGACTCGACGCCGGAAGCCATCGAACGGCGTATCAGCCGCCGAGGACGACGTTGAGCGGGGGCTCGCCGGCGGCGAGGCGCTCGATCTGCGTGCGCACCAGCTTCGCGACGCGCGGTCGCATCGCGCTCGACGCGCCGCCGACGTGCGGCGCGATGAGGACTCCCGGAAGGCCCCAGAGCGCGTGGTCCTCGGGGAGCGGCTCGGGGTCGGTGACGTCGAGGGCGGCCCGGATGCGTCCGCGACGCACGTGGTCGACGAGCGCGTCGGTGTCGACGAGGGTGCCGCGGCCGACGTTGACGATGAGCGCGCCGTCGGGCAGCGCCGACAGGAAGGCGTCGTCGACGAGGCCCTGGGTGGCTTCGCCGCCCGGCAGGGTCAGAATCACGATCTCGGCCTCGGCGAGCAGCTCCGGCAGTTCGTCGATGCCGTGCACCGCGACGCCGTCCTCGTCCCGGGCGCGGGACGCGACCGGGGTGAGCTCGACCTCGAAGGGCTCGAGCCGCGCCGCAACGGCCTTGCCGACGCCGCCGTAGCCGAGCAGCAGCACGCGGCGGTCGGCGAGGCTCTGTGCGAACACGGGGGCCCAGCGGCCGGCCGCGGTGTCGACGGCGAAGGCGTCGATGTGGCGCTGCGCAGCGATCGCGAGGCCGACGGCGAGTTCCGCCGTCGAGGTCTCGTGCACCGACGCCGCGTTCGCGAAGACCAGGCCCTTCGGCAGGATGTCGGCGACGCCGTCGTAGCCGATCGACTGGCCCTGCACGAGCCCGACCTCGACGCCCTCGAGGCGCTCGAGCACGCGGGCCATCGACATGTAGGGCGGCACCACGATGTCGAAGCGATCGCGCGGGGCCGCAGCATCCATCGGCCAGACCACCAGCTCGACGCCGTCGGGAAGGGCCCCGAGATCCGCGGCGAGCTGCTCGGTGGGGACGCTGACGACGAGATTCCGGGTGTCTGTGCTCACCCGCTCCACGCTACCGGCGCGGTGCGTGACCGGCGTCGCCGGGCGGCGCTACGCTCGCGTCGAGCGGCGACCGCGACCGTGCGGCGCGCGGGAGGAGGCGGACGTGGTTCCCGAGATCAACTACTGGGCGGTGCTGATCGCAACGGCGTCGAGCATGGTCGTCGGCTCGATCTGGTACACGCCGAAGGTGTTCGGCACACGATGGGCGAAACTCGCGAACGTCGACATGAACCGACCCGGCGCCAGCGCCGTCGTGCCGATCGTGGTGACCGTCATCGTCAGCTTCGTGACCGCGTGGGTGCTGGCCGGCGCCTCGTCGATCGCGTGGCATTTCTACGAGGGCAGCTACCTCTGGGCGGCGCTCTTGACCGGCGTGATCCTGTGGGCGGGCTTCACCGCGGCCCGCTTCATCACGCACGACGCGTTCGAGGGGCGGCCGTCGTCGCTGACCGTCCTCAACATCGCGCACGAGCTCGTGACGATCGTCGTGATGGCGCTCATCATCGGCGTGTGGCCGCCGGCCGGAACGGTCTAGCGGGAGACGGATGCTGCGGCTCAGGCCGCGGCGCCCACCACGGCCGCGATGGCCGAGGTGAAGAACGACAGGCCGTCGACGCCCGAGCGCATCGCGGCCGCGGTGTCGGGACCGAAACCGGGCTCGACGGCGTGCTCCGGGTGGGGCATGAGGCCCACCACGTTGCCGCGCTCGTTGGTGATCCCGGCGATGTCGCGCAGCGAGCCGTTCGGGTTCACGCCCAGGTAGCGGAAGGCGACGAGGCCCTCGCCCTCGAGACGGTCGAGCTCGGACTCCGAGGCGATATAGCCGCCGTCGGCGTTCTTCAGCGGGATGACGATCTCCTGACCGGAGGAGAATTCGCTGGTCCAGGCGGTGTCGTTGTTCTCGACACGGAGCTTCTGGTCGCGGCGGATGAACTGCTGGTGCGCGTTGCGGATCAGGCCGCCCGGCAGCAGATGTGCCTCGACGAGCATCTGGAAGCCGTTGCAGATGCCGAGGATCGGCATGCCCTTGGCCGCGGCATCCTTCACCTCCGCCATGATCGGCGCGAGCGCAGCGATGGCTCCGGCGCGCAGGTAGTCGCCGTAGCTGAAGCCGCCGGGGAGGACCAGCGCGTCGACGCCGTCGAGGTCGTGCGAGCCGTGCCACAGGGCGACGGCCTCGCCGCCGGCGATCTCGATCGCGCGCTGCGCGTCGCGGTCGTCGAGCGAGCCGGGGAAGGTGATGACGCCGATGCGGGCGGTCATTCCACGACCTCGATGCCGACGACGTCCTCGATCACGGAGTTCGACAGGATCTCGTCGGCGATGCGCTGGGCCTCGGCGAGCACCTCGCCGGTGACCTCGCCGTCGACGGTGAGCTCGAACCGCTTTCCGATGCGGACGCCGCTGAAGTCGGAGACGCCGAGACGGGCGAAGGCGCCGGAGACGGCCTTCCCCTGCGGGTCCAGAAGCTCGGCCTTGGGCATGACGTCGACGACGATGGTGGGCATGTAGATCCTCCTGGCGGCCGCGGGCCGCAGCTATCGGTCGTTGAGCGACGAGCGCAGCGAGGAGTCGAAACGCCGGATGTCGCGGGCAGGGGTCCCCTCCAGTCTACGGGGCCGTGCGCACAGCGTTTCTCCGGGCCGCTCGAACCCCGTGACACAACCGTGACAAATCCATGGGAGCGCTCCCTTGATTTCATGGGAGCGATCCCATAGCGTTGCGTCTCGATCGATGGGAACGCTCCCACGACCACCACGGCACGGTTCCCTCCGCGCCGGTCCTGCAACACACACGACCCTGACAACACAAAGGAGTGACAGTGAACGCACGCGCCTTCCGCAGAAGCGCAGTGGCAATCGCCGCATTCTCGGCTTCGGCCATCGTCCTCGCCGGCTGCGCCGGCGGCAGCGGAGACGAGGCCGGTGGCGAAGACGGCGAGATCACGCTGACCCTGGCCACGTTCAACGACTTCGGGTACGACGACGAGCTCCTCCAGGAGTACATGGACGAGAACCCGAACATCAAGATCGTCCACAACAAGGCCGCCATCACCGACGACGCCCGCACGAACTTCTTCGCGAAGCTCGGCAAGGAGGGCCTTGCCGACATCGAGGCGGTCGAGGTCGACTGGTTCGCCGAGGCCATGCAGTACTCCGACCTGCTCGCCGAGGTGCCCGACAGCGCCAAGGGCCGCTGGGTCGAGTGGAAGGAAGCCGCCGCGACCGACGCCGACGGCCGCCTCGTCGGCTTCGGCACCGACATCGGCCCGCAGGCCGTCTGCTACCGCGCCGACCTGTTCGCCGCCGCGGGCCTGCCCTCGACGCCCGACGAGGTCGCCTCGGCGATCGACGGCGACTGGGACACGTTCTTCGACCTGGCCGACCAGTACAAGACGGCGACCGGCAAGCCGATGCTCGACTCCGCGAACTCCGCGTTCCAGGGCATCGTCAACCAGATCGAGTTCCCCTACGACGAGCCCGACGGCACCGTCGTCGCGACCGACAACCCCGAGCTCGAGGCCGCGTACAACCTCGTCGTCGAGCGCGGCATCCCGAACTCGGCCTACTCGGGCCAGTGGTCGGACGACTGGAACGCGTCGATGGCCAACGGCGAGTTCGCCGCGATGCTGTGCCCGCCGTGGATGCTCGGCATCATCTCGGGCAACGCGCCCGAGGTCACCGGCTGGGAGATCGCGAACGCGTTCCCGAACGGCGGCGGCAACTGGGGTGGCTCGTACCTGACCGTTCCGGCCAACGGCAAGAACGTCGAGGAGGCCCTCGCCCTCGCCGACTGGCTGACGGCTCCGGAGCAGCAGGAGAAGACGTTCGTCAACGTCGGCGCCTACCCGAGCGCACTCGAGGCGCAGAGCGCGTCGTCGATCACCGACTCGACCAACGAGTACTTCGCCGACGCGCCCACGGGCACGATCTTCGCGGACCGCTCCGAGGCGATCACCGTCACCCCGTACAAGAGCGCGGACTACTTCAAGTACAACACCGCGCTCCAGGACGCCATCACCCGCGTCTTCGACGGCACCCAGGACGCCCAGGCGTCGTGGGACGCGTACGTCGCCGAGGTCGAGGCCTTCTGATAGGCCGACACTGACGACCGCGTCCGCTCGCCCGGACGAGGTCTGACAGCAGAAGCGGAGTGCGTGCGGGTCCCCCCCGGCCTGCACGCGCTCCGCCTCCACGCCCACCCTCGACACCCGAATCGGAGCCACCGGTGACCACGACCGCCACCCGTACGACGGCATCCGGGCCGGCCGATCGGCCCGATCCGGAACGCCAGCCGCGCGTCCTCTCCTTCTCCCACAAGCTGAGCCGCTGGGACCTGAAGGTCTCGCCCTACCTCTACATCTCGCCGTTCTTCATCCTGTTCGCGATCGTCGGACTCTTCCCGATCGTCTACACGGCGGTGATCTCGTTCCAGGAATGGGACCTGGTCCGCAACTCCGGCACCTTCGTCGGCTTGGACCAGTACATCTGGATCCTGTCGCAGGCCGACTTCTGGATCGCCCTGCGGAACACCTTCAGCATCTTCCTGCTGTCGTCGGTGCCGCAGCTCATCCTGGCCCTGTTCATCGCGGCGATGCTCGACAAGAACATCCGGGCCAAGACCTTCTGGCGGATGAGCGTCCTGCTCCCGTACGTCATGGCCCCGGTCGCCGTCGCGCTGATCTTCAGCAACCTCTTCGGCGACAATCACGGCCTCGTGAACAACATCCTCACCAGCATCGGGCTGGAGCCCATCCAGTGGCACAAGGATCCGTTCTGGAGCCACATCGCCATCGCCACGATGGTCAACTTCCGCTGGACCGGCTACAACGCCCTCATCCTTCTCGCCGCCATGCAGGCTGTGCCGCGCGAATACTACGAGGCGGCGACCGTCGACGGCGCCAACGCCTTCCGCCAGTTCTGGAGCATCACGCTTCCCTCGCTGAAGCCGACCCTCATCTTCGTCATCATCACGTCGACGATCGGCGGCCTGCAGATCTTCGACGAGCCGCGCATGTTCGATCAGACCGGCCGCGGCGGTGCCGCCGGCCAGTGGCTGACGATCACGCTGTACCTCTACAACATCGGCTGGGGCGAGTTCAACTTCGGTCGCGCCGCCGCCCTGGCGTGGATCCTCTTCATCATCATCCTGGCGATCGGCCTCATCAACCTCGCCGTCACCCGTGCCCTCGTCCGCGACGAGGGCGGACGCGGGGTCATCCAGCGCCGCCGCCGCGGCCGGAAGGGAGCCCAGCTGTGAGCGCCATCAACACCCCGCCTCTCGCCGTCGTCGAGGAGAACCTCCCCAACGCGCGCCGCAGCCGCCGGACCACGAAGATCCGCGGCGTGCGCGCCGGGCTCTGGGTGTACGTCGGTCTCGGGGTCGTCGTGGTCTCGGCGATCTTCCCCTACTACTGGTCGTTCCTGATCGGCTCGGGCGACGCCTCGACCATCAACAACCCGAACATGTCGTGGCTGCCGGGCGGCAACTTCATCGACAACGCGCTGAAGGTCATCAACGACCCTGCCGTCAACTTCTGGCAGGCGCTGTGGAACTCGATCTTCAGCTCCACCGTGATCGCAGCATCCGTCGTCCTGTTCTCCACCCTCGCCGGCTGGGCGTTCGCGAAGCTCCGCTTCCCGGGCGGCAAGTGGCTGCTGGCCTTCGTGGTGGCGACCATGGCGGTGCCGATGCAGCTCGGCGTCGTGCCCCTGTACCTGCTGTTCTCCGACCTCGGCTGGACGGGGCAGATCGGCGCGATCATCATCCCCGCGCTCACCAGTGCGTTCGGCGTGTTCTGGATGACGCAGTACCTGTCGCAGACCGTGCCGGACGAGCTGATCGAGGCGGCGCGCGTGGACGGGGCGAACATGATCCGCACGTTCTGGACGGTCGGCGTGCCCGCCGCGCGTCCCGCGGCCGCGATGCTGTTCCTCTTCACCTTCGTCGGCGCGTGGAACCAGTTCTTCTGGCCCTTCATCGTGCTCGACCGGCAGAGCCCGACGCTCCCCGTGGCGCTCTCGCTCCTGCAGTCGAACTACTTCGTCGACTACTCGGTCGTGCTCGCCGGCGTGCTCCTCGCCACGATCCCGCTGCTCATCGTCTTCGCCTTCACCGGCAGGCAGCTGGTCAGCGGCATCATGGCCGGCGCCGTCAAGGGCTAGGCCTTCCCCACAATTACAGCCTTCGGCTTCCTGACACCAACGTTCCCCGAGAGGATCATTGACCTCATGACGACCGCGATCCCTCGCGCCTTCCCCCAGGACTTCCTGTTCGGCGCCGCGACCGCCGCCTTCCAGATCGAGGGCGCCGCCCACGAGGACGGCCGCCGCGATTCGATCTGGGACGCCTTCTGCCGCGTGCCGGGCGCCGTCATCAACGCCGACAACGGCGACGTGGCGTGCGACCACTACCACCGCTACGGCGATGACGTGGCGCTCATGAAGGAGCTGGGGCTGCAGACGTACCGCTTCTCGACGTCGTGGTCGCGCGTGCGGCCCGACGGCGGGGCGGTGAACCTCAAGGGTCTCGACTTCTACAAGCGCCTGGTCGACGAGCTGCTCGGGGCCGACATCCTCCCCTGGCTGACGCTCTACCACTGGGATCTGCCCCAGGCTCTGCAGGAGAAAGGCGGCTGGGCGAACCGCGACACCGCCGATCTCTTCACCGAGTACGCGCTCACGATGCACGACGCGCTCGGCGATCGGGTGAACGTCTGGACCACGCTCAACGAGCCGTGGTGCTCGTCGTTCCTCAGCTACACCGCGGGGCTCCACGCGCCGGGCCACTACAGCGTCGAGGAGGGCGTGCTCGCCGCGCACCACCTGCTGCTGGGCCACGGCCAGGCGGTGCGCGAGCTGCGCGCGCGAGACGAGTCGCTCAAGCTCGGCATCACGCTGAACCTCACGGTCGCCGAGCCGGTCGACGAGAACGACCCGGCCGACGTCGACGCCGCGCGCCGCATCGACGGCCAGTTCAACCGCTGGTTCCTCGACCCGATCTTCCGCGCGCACTACCCGGCCGACATCGTGGAGGACATCCGGAGGGTGGATGCTGCAGCCATCGCCGCGTGGGAGACCGCGGTGCGCCCGGGGGATCTCGAGACGATCGCGACGCCCATCGACACGCTTGGTGTGAACTACTACCACGGCGAGTACGTCGGTGGTCACGAGCCCGTGAACCCGCCGATCGGCGGCGACGCGCCGACCGACCGCCCCGGTCGCTCGCCGTTCCCCTCGCACGAGGGCATCTACTGGCACGAGCGGGGCCTGCCGCGCACCCCGATGCAGTGGGAGGTGCAGCCGGAGGGCCTCACCACGCTGCTGGAGCGGGTGTGGGACGAGTGCGCCGAGCCGGCCGGCACGGTGCTGTACGTCACCGAGAACGGCGCCGCCTACGACGACGAGCTCGTGGTCGAGGGCGACGTGAAGCGCGTGCACGACGCCGACCGCGTCGACTTCCTCCGGGGGCACCTCGGTGCGATCCTCGATGCGGCCGAGGCGGGCGTCGACGTGCGCGGGTACTTCTACTGGTCGCTCCTCGACAACTTCGAGTGGGCGTGGGGGTACGAGAAGCGGTTCGGGATCGTGCGCGTGGACTACGACACGCAGGAGCGCACGCCGAAGGACAGCGCGCTCGAGTACAGCCGTATCATCGGCGCTCGGGCGATCGACCTGGAGTCCGCGCGCGCGGCGACCGTCGCGTCGTAGCACTGCGGCGCGGAGTGGCTGCGGCGCAGTAGCATCCGGGAGGAGGGGACAGGAATGAGTACCGATGCCATGCGGCCGCGGGGAGCGGGGAGCGCACACGCTGTGACGATCGAAGAGGTCGCCGCGGCCGCGGGAGTATCCCGCTCGACGGTCTCCCGCGTCGTGAACGGCTCGACCGCCGTGAGTCCCGAGGCCCTGGAGTCGGTGACGCGCGCGATCAGCGAGCTCAACTACGTCCCCAACCGCGCCGCCCGGTCGCTCGCGAGCCAGAAGACGCACGCCATCGCGCTCATCGTGCCCGAAGACACGACCCGGTTCTTCGGCGACCCGTTCTTCGCGGCGATCGTGTCGGGCATCAACTCGCGCCTCAGCCGCTCGGACTACGTGCTCAACCTGTTCATCGCGAGCGACGACCCCGGCGACAAGACGACGAGCTATGTGCGCTCGGGTGCCGTCGACGGCGCCATCGTGGTCTCGCACCACACCAGCGACACGTTCATCGACCGCATCGCGAGCGTCGTGCCGGTCGTCTACGGCGGCCGGCCGGTGCGCGAGCGCGACCGTGACTACTACGTCGACGTCGACAACGTCCGCGGGGCGTACGACGCCACGGTGTACCTGATCGAGAGCGGCCGCCGCCGCATCGCGACGATCACCGGCCCGCGCGACATGCCCGCCGGCGTCGACCGCCTGCAGGGGTACCGCGATGCGCTCGCCGCCTGGGATCTCGACGAGATCGCCGTCGAGGACGGCAACTTCACCGCCGACGGCGGCGCCGACGCGATGCGCCGCGTGCTCGCCACCGGGGCCCGGCCCGACGCGGTCTTCGTCGCCAGCGATCTCATGGCGCGCGGCGTGCTGACGGTGCTCGCGGCCGAGGGGCTGCGCGTCCCGGAGGACGTCGCGATCATCGGCTTCGACGACTCGCCGGTGGCCACCTCCGTCATCCCGCCGCTGACGACGATGCGGCAGCCGTCGTTCGCGCAGGGGGAGCGCATGGCCACGGTGCTGCTGGATCTCCTCGCGGGGCGGCATCCGCGTCACGTCACGATCCTCGAGACGGAGCTCGTCGTCCGCGAATCCGTCTGACGCGTCACCCGTCCCGACTTGACTGCTGACCTGTCACAAGGTGTCGCCGCAGCCGGCGCTTTGTGCCAGCTGAGCGTCCGTGGCTTCGGGTCTCGACTGCTCCTCTGTCACAAATTGCAGTCTGCACCGACACTTCGTGACAGGTGAGCAGAGATGGGGCCTTCGGGGGCGCCGGTCAGCCGCGGCCGGGCACCGTCGCGTGCAGCAGGTTGAGCCAGGGGTCGTCGAACGACAGGGTCCGGCCGTCGTCGCGCACCTCGAGGCCGTGGTGGCGCAGGCGCTC
This sequence comes from Microbacterium trichothecenolyticum, assembly GCF_041938625.1. Lineage (GTDB taxonomy): Bacteria > Actinomycetota > Actinomycetes > Actinomycetales > Microbacteriaceae > Microbacterium > Microbacterium trichothecenolyticum_D. The sequence continues at coordinate 142,326 of NZ_CP169427.1, forward strand.
CGCGAGCTCGCCCAGAGAGTCGGCATCGGGCAGCGCCAGGTCGACGCGGCCGAGGCCGAGGGCCGGCATCCGGGGCCCGGCGCCGCGCGAGTTCCACACGTTCATCGCCATGTGGTGGTGGTAGCCGCCGGCGCTCACGAACAGCGCCTGGTTGCCGAGCTCAGCCGTCTGGTCGAAGCCGAGCGCGTCGACGTAGAACGCGCGGGCGCTCGCGACATCGCCGACCGACAGGTGCACGTGACCGACGGATGCTGCGTCCTGCCCGGTCCCGCCGCTCGCGGCCCGCTCGGTCAGGTGCGCGCGGAGGAAGCCGTTGGGGTCGAGGTACAGGGTGGCCATCTCGACGTTGCCGTGGGTCCACGACCATTCCGTCCGGGCCCGATCCCAGTACAGCTCGACGCCGTTGCCCTCCGGATCGGTGAGGTAGAAGGCCTGGCTCACCAGGTGATCCGCCGAACCCGTGAAGGTATGAGGCGCGCGCTGCGCGACGCTGTAGAGCGCCGCCGCGAGGGCCTCCTGCGTCTCGAACAGGATCGCGGTGTGGAACAGGCCCGCGGCGCCCGGGCTCGCGTGGCGCAGGGCGGGCTCGTGCTTCAGCACGACGACCGGGCGGCCCGCGCGCCCGAGCACGACCTCGTCGCCCTCGGCCGACAGCACCTGGAGGGTGATGACGTCGCGGTAGAACGCGGTCATGCCGTCGAGGTCGCCGACGAGGAGCGTGACCGCCCCCATCGAGGTGGCGGCGGCGAGCCGGTCGGAGTGCGCACTCTCATTCACGTGTAGCTACAACCATTTGCCCGCAGCATCCATTCCCCTCATCCGCACGAATGAAGGGGAACGGATGCCTCGGCCCGGCGCCTACTTGACCTGCGAGTCCTGCGGGTCGCCGCCGAGCTGGCCCACCGCGGGAAGCGGACCGCCGTCGTCGGCACCGGTCTTGCGCCAGCGGGCGATGGCGTTGCCGAAGTGGTAGATGAGCAGGGCCGCAGCCGCGCCGATGACGATCGCGCCGAGCTGGAAGTCGCCCCACACCATGGTGAAGCCGGCGATCGCGATCACGAGCGAGACGGCGGCGGTGTATTGGTTCACCGGGCGCGAGAAGTCCACGCGGTTGTCGACCCAGATCTTGATGCCGATGATCCCGATGAGGCCGTACAGCGCCGTGGTCACGCCGCCGAGCACGCCGGCGGGGATCGAGTTGAACACCGCGCCGACCACCGGCGACAGCGACAGCAGGATCGCGAAGACGCCGGCGACCCAGTACGCGGCCGTCGAGTACACGCGGGTCGCCGCCATGACGCCGATGTTCTCGCCGTACGTCGTCGTGCCCGAGCCGCCGAAGGTGCCGGCGAGCACGGTCGCTGCACCGTCGGCGATGAGCGCGCGGCCCGTGTACTGGTTGACGGATGCCTCGGTCATGGTCGCGACGCCGCGCACGTGTCCGACGTTCTCGGCGATGAGCACGAGCACGACCGGCAGGAACATCGCGATGACGCTCCAGGTTCCGGGGTTGCCGAACGTCGGGAACTGGAAGGTCGGCAGGCCCACCCACTGACCGGTCGCAACGAGCTCGTTCACCTGCGTGAAGTCAACCTCGCCCCGCAGGAGCGCGACGATGTAGCCGACGATCACGCCGAGGAAGATCGAGATGCGTCCGAGGAACCCGCGGAACAGCACGCTGCCGAGGATCACCGCGACGAGCGTGATGGTCGCCGTGATCGGTGCCTGCTGGAAGTTCTGCCACGCGACCGGCGCGAGGTTGAACCCGATGAGCGCGACGATGGCGCCGGCGACGACCGGCGGCATGAGCTTCTCGATCCAGCCGAGGCCGGCGAACTGCACGATGAATCCGACGGCCGCGAGGAGCACGCCGACGGCGACGATGCCGGCGAGGGCCGAGCCCATGCCCTGCGACGCGGTGGCGGCGGTGACGGGGGCGATGAATGCGAACGACGAGCCGAGGTAGCTGGGCAGGCGGTTCTTCGTGATGAGGAGGAACAGCAGCGTCCCGATGCCCGAGAAGAGGAGCGTGGTCGACACCGGGAAGCCCGTCAGCACCGGCACCAGGAACGTGGCGCCGAACATCGCGATGACGTGCTGCGCGCCGATCGCGACGGTCGCGGGCCAATTCAGCCGCTCGTCGGGCTTCACGACCTTCCCGGGTTCGACGGTCCGGCCGTTGCCGTGAATGGTCCACAGAGGCATGCGCGCTCCTTAGCGCTCGGGTGATGATGCGAGGATCACCCTAGCGAGCGGGTGCGGGCGAGTTGCCTCGGCCACGCGGCATCCGAGAGGCTGACCGGGACCCCGCTCGCACCCGGGCCATCCATGCCGAACCGACGGAGACACGTGACCGACCTAGCGACCCCGCCGACGCCGTCCACCGATGGGGCGCAGGGCGCCGCCGCACTCGAACTTCGCGGACTCCACAAGCGCTTCGGCGACAAGCTCGCGGTGGCCGATGTCAGCCTGCGCGTGCCCACCGGATCGTTCTACGGACTGGTCGGCCCGAACGGCGCCGGCAAGACCACGACGCTGTCGATGGCGACCGGGCTCCTCATGCCCGACGCCGGTCAGGCGCTCGTGCACGGCGTCGATGTGTGGCGCGAACCCGTGAAGGCGAAGGCGATGGTCGGCAACCTCGCCGACGGTGTGAAGCTGTTCGACCGACTCACGGGCGAGCAGCTCGTCACGTACAACGGGCTGCTGTTCGGTCTGTCTCACGACGAGATCGCGCAGCGCACGGCGGATCTGCTCTCGCTCATGGACATGACGGATGCTGCGGGCACGATGGTCGTCGACTACTCGGCGGGTATGACCAAGAAGATCGCGCTGGCGTGCGCCCTGGTCCACGCACCGCGGCTGCTCGTTCTCGACGAGCCCTTCGAGTCGGTCGACCCGGTGTCAGCGGCGAACATCGAGGACATCCTCGCCGGTTACGTGGCCGGTGGCGGCACCGTCATCGTCTCGAGCCACTCGATGGATCTCGTCCAGCGCATGTGCGACCACGTGGCGATCGTCGCGGCGGGCCGCCTGCTCGTCGCCGGCACCGTCGACGACGTGCGCGCGGGGGAGTCCCTGCAGGACCGCTTCGTCGACCTCGTCGGCGGTCGCCGTCACACCGAAGGACCGGAATGGTTGCGACGCTCCTGAGGCTGCGGTTCCGCGTTCTCGGCAATCAGCTCGCGCGCAGCCCGTGGCAGCTCGTGGGATTCATCCTCGGCGCGCTGTACGGCGTCGTGGTCCTGCTGGGGATCATCGCCGGTCTGGTGCTGCTGGGATTCACCGACGTCCGGCTCGCCGGCACGGTCATCGTCGGCGCCGGATCGCTCGTGACCCTGGGGTGGGCCCTCATCCCGCTCGTGGCGTTCGGCGTCGACACGACGCTCGACCCCGACCGCCTGGTCGTGTTCCCCATGACGACCTCCCGGATGATGGTCGCGCTCACGGTCGCCGCGGTCTGCGGCATCCCCGGCATCATCACGTCCGTCGCCGCGCTCGCGACGATCGCGACGTGGGCGCACTGGCCGGCGGCGATCCTCGCGTGGTTGGTGAGCACGCCGGTGGCGATCCTCACGGCGGTGGTCGCCTCGCGCGCCGTCGCCACGGTCGCCTCCGGCTTCGGCGGCGGACGCCGCTTCCGCGAGGTGGCGGGCATTCTGATCTTCATCCCGATCATCCTGGCCGGGCCGATCATCGCGGGGCTCGCCTCCGGCGTCACGGTCAACGCCGACACCCTCGCCGAGCTGCTGCCGTCGCTCGGCTGGACCCCGCTCGGCGCCGCATGGGCGGTGCCGGCCGACGCCGCCGCGGGCGACTTCACGGCAGCCGCGGCCAAGCTGCTCATCGCCCTCGCCACCCTCGCGGCGCTGTGGGTGCTGTGGCGCGCGTCGCTGGCCCGCGCGCTCGTCCGCCCCCGGCTCTCGTCTGCCGTTGCCGTGAGTTCGGGGTCGATCGGGTGGTTCGGCCGCGTGCCGACGGGAGCTGCGGGTGCGGTCTTCGCGCGGGCGTTGACGTATTGGACGCGAGACCCGCGATACCTCCGCCAGCTCATCGCGGTGCCCCTCGTGCCGGTGCTGCTGTGGTTCTATGCCCGAGGCGGCGACCCCCTCGTGGCGCTGGCCTTCTCGGCGCCGATCATCGCGTTCATCATCGGCATCGTGGTCTACGCCGACATCTCGTACGACGGCACGGCGTTCGGCACCGAGGTCGCGACCGGAGCGCGCGGCCGTGCGGACCGGCTCGGCCGCACTCTCGCGGCCGCCGCAGTCGCCGTGCCGCTGGTGCTCCTGGCGGCGGTCCTGCCGCTGGCACTCGCGGGCGACTGGGCGCAGCTGCCCGGCGTCCTCGGAATGGCGCTCGGGATCCTCTTCACCTGCTACGGCGTCTGCGCCGTCACGTCGGCCCAGCTCGTGGTGCCGGTGCCGGCCTCGGGCGACAATCCGTTCAAGCGCGTCCCCGGGACGACGTTCCTCCAGGGCATGGCGTTCTTCGGCATCTGGCTGGTGGCGCTCGCGCTCTCGGCGCCTGCGCTGATCGTCGGCATCGCCGGCTACTTCACGCGGAGCCCGACCCTGAGCTGGATCGCCTTCGCCATCGGCGTCCTGTTCGGCTCCGCGGTGCTCGTCGCCGGCATCCTCATCGGCGGACGCATGCTCGACCGCAGCGGACCCGTGCTGCTCGCGCGGTTGAAGGCGATGAAGAACGCCTGATCGCGGATGCTGCGCAGAGCGGTCAGGCCGCGGTGAGGCGCTCGAGCAGCTCGCGGTAGCGGGCGGTCGTGCGGGCGACGATGTCGGCGGGAAGCGCGGGCGGCTCGCCCTCGCGCGGCGCGGGCCAGTTCGCGGCGAGCCAGTCGCGCACGATCTGCTTGTCGAAGCTCGCCATGCGCTCGTCGGGGGTGGTGCCCGAGGCCCAGGCCGCAGCATCCCAGTATCGTGACGAGTCGCTCGTGAGCACCTCGTCCGCGAGGGTCAGCACGCCGTTGTCGTCGAGCCCGAACTCGAACTTCGTGTCGGCGAGGATCACACCGTGCGTCTCGGCGGTGGCCGCCGCGCGCGCGTAGATCTCGAGCGAGAGGTCGCGCAGCTCAGCCGCGCGCTCGGCGCCGACGAGCTCGACGGTGCGCTCGTACGAGATGTTCTCGTCGTGCTCGCCCATCGGGGCCTTCCACGCCGGCGTATAGATCGGCTCGGGCAGCCGGTCGCCGTTCGAGAGGCCTTCGGGCAGCGCGATTCCGCACACCGTGCCGTTCTCGCGATACTCCGCCCAGCCCGACCCGGTGAGGTACCCGCGCACGACGCACTCGATCGGCAGCATGTCGAGGCTCTTCACGACCATCGCGCGGCCGGTGACGGCATCCGGGATCAGGCTCTTCAGGTCGTCGGGGGTGTTCGCCTGTCCGTCGGCGCCGAGCGTGAGCTCGTGCGAGGCGGCGAGATGATTCGGGATGCTGCGACCCCCGTCCGCGCCCGCGAGCCGGTCGAACCACCACAGGCTGAGGGTCGTGAGCAGCTCGCCCTTGCCCGGGATGCCCGGCGACAGCACGTGGTCGAACGCGCTGACGCGGTCGCTCGCGACGACGAGCATCCGCTCCGGCGTCGCCCCCTGGGGCGTCTCCGCCGGGACGTAGAGGTCGCGCACCTTGCCGGAGTAGGCGTGCCGCCAGCCGGAGAGCTCGGTCGTGGGGGTGGGGATAGCCGTCACACGTCCATTATCCCGGGTGGCTCCGGCGGGTTTCGGGGTGGGGGCCGCGTGGCCCCGGGCGGCCTCATGGCGTGATCTCGTCGACGTGTGCGAACGCCTCGGCGACGAGCGCGGGCCAGCGGTCCGCAGCATCCGTCCTCGCGGTCGCCCACTCGCGCATCGGTCTGCCGCGCATGACGGCCGGCTCGGCCTCGCCGGCCTCGGCCAGCTCGCCGACGCGGCTCTCGGGGAGCTTCACCATGAGCGCGCCCTCGAAGGTCACGAAGGCGAACACCTTGCCGCGCACGTTGAGACCCTCGGAGCCGAACATCGCACCGAGCGAGACGTCGGGGCGGGTGGTCCACTCCGCCACGATCGGGTCGAAGATCGCGTACGACTCGGGGAACTTCGCCCGTCGTGCGGCTCCCTTGTCTGCCATGACCCTCACCGTACGACTCCTCACCGACAGGGCGCGAGGGGGGCATCATCCGGCGAACAGGGGTATAGTCCACATGGACTAATCGAACTGGAGTGATCATCGTGACCGACGCCGTCGCCCGCCTGACCCCCCTCGGGGTAGCCGTGCTCGCGCTGCTGAGCGAGGGCGACATGCACCCGTACGAGATGATCCGGCTGATGCACTTCCGCCGGGACGACCGGCTCGTGACGATCACGAACGGCACGGTGTATCACACGGTCGGACGGCTCGAACGGGCGGGACTGATCGCCGAGGTCGGCGTCGACCGCGAGGGCAATCGCCCCGAGCGCACCACGTATACGCAGACGGATGCCGGCGCCGCCGCGGTGCTCGAATGGGTGCGCCGCGAGCTGCCGCGCGTGGATCGGCCGGCCGAGTTCCGGGTCGCGCTCGCCGAGGTGCACGGCCTGGATCGTGACGAGGCGATCGAGCTGCTCCGCACCCGTCGAGCGGCACTCGCCGCAGCGCTCGATTCCCTCGGGGACGGCCACCGTCACGCCTTGGAGAAGGGCGTGCCCGAGCAGTACCTCATCGAGATCGACCGCGAGCTCGCGCTCCTTCGCGCGGAGCTCGCGTGGATGGACGCGATGCTCCCGCGCATCGCCGATCCCGACTTCGCCTGGGGTCCCGCCCCGACCCCCTCGGAACGCTATCTCGCCCAGAGAAAGGCAGCACGACAGTGACCACCCCCGAAACGCCGCAGTCCCGCCCCACGGCGGGCGCGGCATCCGCCACCGCACGGGTCGCCGGCCCGATCACCGGTGCCTACGCCGTCGGCCACAAGCCCCGCAGCCCGTGGCCCGCCCTCTGGGCGCTGGTCATCGGCTTCTTCATGATCCTCGTCGACACGACGATCGTCTCGGTCGCGAACCCCGCCATCAAGGCGGCGCTCGACCCCGACACCAACAACCTCGACAACGTGGTGTGGGTCACCTCGGCGTACCTGCTGGCGTACGCGGTGCCGCTGCTCATCACGGGCCGCCTCGGCGACCGCTTCGGGCCGAAGAACATCTATCTGATCGGCCTTTCGGTGTTCACGCTCGCGTCGCTGTGGTGCGGCTTCTCGGGCACCCTCGAGATGCTCATCGTCGCCCGCGCCGTGCAGGGGCTCGGCGCCGCGCTCATGACGCCGCAGACGATGGCCGTGATCACCCGCACCTTCCCGCCGAACCGCCGTGGTGCGGCGATGGGGCTGTGGGGCGCGACCGCCGGTGTCGCCACCCTCGTCGGGCCGCTGGCCGGCGGCCTGCTCGTGGACGGCCTCGGCTGGGAGTGGATCTTCTTCATCAACATCCCCGTCGGCGTCGTCGCGTTCGTGCTCGCGTGGATTCTGGTGCCGAAGCTCGAGACGCACCCGCATCGCTTCGACGTCGTCGGCGTCGTGCTGAGCGCCGTCGGCCTCTTCCTCATCGTGTTCGGACTGCAGGAGGGCGAGAAGCACGACTGGGCGCCGTGGGTGTGGGCGATGATCGTCGGCGGCGTCGCGGTGATGGCGTTGTTCATCTGGACGCAGGCGCGCACCGAGAGCGAGCCGCTCGTGCCGCTGCCCTTGTTCCGGGACCGCAACTTCTCGGTCTCGAACCTCGGGATCGCCATCGTCGGATTCACGGTGACGAGCATGTCGCTGCCCCTGATGTTCTTCATCCAGCTCGCGCGGGGTCTCACCCCGACCGAGTCGGCGCTGCTGCTCATCCCGATGGCGGTGCTCTCCGGCGTAGGCGCGCCCTTCGCCGGGCGTCTCCTCGACCGCACGGATCCCCGTTTCCTGCTGGTGCCGGGCCTGCTCATGGTCGCGGGGTCGCTGTTCTGGTACTCGTCGCTCATGAACGTCGACACACCGATCTGGATGTTCCTTCTTCCGTCGGCGCTCATGGGCATCGGGAACGCCGGGATGTGGGGTCCGCTCGCGACGACCGCCACGCGGAACCTGCCGCCACGACAGGCCGGTGCCGGTGCGGGCATCTACAACACCACCCGGACCATCGGCTCGGTGATCGGTTCGGCATCGATCGCGGCCTTCATGCAGGCCCGCCTCGAGGCGAACCTCCCCGGCGCGTCCGATGCATCGGGTGGGTTCGGCGAAGGAGCGCTGCCCCCGTTCGTCATCGACGGGTTCTCGCAGGCGATGGCGCAGGCCATCCTGCTGCCGGCCGTGGTCATGCTCGCGGGGGTCGTCGTGGTGCTGTTCCTGCGCCGGCCGAAGAGCACCTCGACGGAGGAGTGGCAGGCCGCTCAGGCCGACGCGACGGTCGACTGACGCCGGGCGTCGGGGTGCGCGGGTAGCGCCGCTGGGGAGCCTTGTCAAGAGGATGGCCGGCAGGGACGCGGCCCCCGAGCATGGGTGACATGACCGGACTCGCAGTGATCCTGCTCATCGTCGGAATCGCCCTGCTGCTGCTGGGCGTGTTCATCGAAGCAGCCAAGTTCTTGCTGTGGATCGGCCTGATCATCATCGTCATCGCGGTGATCGCCTGGCTGATGCGCTTCATCCGCCGACAGACCTGATTCCCCAGCTCAGGTCTTCCGACGCCCGCCGGGTCCTTCCGGATCCCGGGCGTCGCCAGGACGCCGGCCCCGCCTGTCCCCCAGCACCGCGGCGTCGGCGTCCTTCTTCTTGTCTCCTGCCCAGCGGCGTCAGCGCCGGCCGCGGCCGCGTTCGTGGGCCCAGATCGCGAGCTCGACGCGATTGCGGGCGCCGAGCTTGGTCATGATGCTCGCGAGGTGCGTCTTCACGGTGCTGAGCGAGACGTGCAGCTCGTCGCCGATCTCGCTGTTGCCGAGGCCGCGGGCGACGCAGGCGAGCACCGCCTCCTCCCGGTCGGTGAGGGGACTCGACGGCTGCGGCGGCGGCTCCGGTGCTCCGCCGGCGAACGCCTCGATGAGCCGCACCGTGACGTTCGGGTCGATGAGCGCGTCGCCCCGCGCGGCTGCACGCACCGCTTCGGCGAGCAGCACCGCGCCGGCGTCCTTCAGGAGGAACCCGCGCGCTCCCGCGCGCAGCGCCTCGTAGACGTACTCGTCGAGGTCGAAGGTCGTGATGACCACGACGGGGATCGGGTCGGCGACATCCGGACCGGCGAGCTCGCGGGTCGCCGCGAGCCCGTCCATGACCGGCATGCGGATGTCGAGAAGACACACGTCGGGCCCGAGGCTCCGCGCCAGCGCGACCGCCTCGGCGCCGTCCGCGGCCTCGCCGACCACCTCGATGTCGGGCTGCGCATCGAGGATCATGCGCAGCCCCGTCCGCACGAGGTCCTGGTCGTCGGCGACCAGCACGCGCACGCTCATGCCGTCCATCCTGCCCGCGGGAGCGTCGCGGCGACGACCCAGCCGCCTCCGGGCGCCGGCCCGGCGTCGCACGTCCCGCCGAGCCGCGCCGCACGCTCGCGCATGCCCGTGATCCCGTAGCCGGGAGGCGGAACGGATGCTGCGCCCCCGCCGTCATCGCGGACCTCCAGTCGCACGCCGTCGGCGTCGACATCGACCCCCACGTCGATGCGGGTCACCTCTCGCGCGTGACGGCGCGCGTTCGTCACCGCCTCCTGCGCGATCCGGAACACCGCGGCCGCGACCGCCGGCGGCACGCTGTCGAGGACACCGCCGAGCCGCACGGCGACGGCCGGGGTCGCAGCATCCGCCGTCTGCAGACCGTGGATGTCAGCGAGCCCCGGTGTCGGCGCGAGCGCGTCGTCGGGCGCGCGCAGGACGCCCACCATCGCGCGCATTTCGCGGAGCGTCCGTGTCGCCTCGGCCTCGATCGCGTGCAGCACCTGCACCGTCGCGCCCGGATCGGTGGCGGCGACCGCGGAACCGGCCTGCGCCTGGATCGCGATCGCCGAGACGTGGTGCGCGACGGTGTCGTGCAGGTCGCGCGCGAGCTGCGCGCGCTCGAGCAGCCGCACCTGCTCGAGCTCGCGGGTGCGCGCCCGGCGTCGCCACCGCACGGCGAGGCCGAGCGTGCTCGTCGTGACGGCGACGGCCACGCCGCCGATGACGTCGGCGAGCTCGGGCGGCGTCGCGAGGAAGGTGAGCAGCATCCCGATCACGACCAGCGCGCCACCGGCGACCATCGCGCGCCCGGAGCCCCACCGGAACACCGCGTAGAGCAGGATCAGGAAGTACGCCGTCGTGTACAGCTGCGGGTCGCCCGCCGTCGCGAGCCCCACCGTCGTGCCGACGGCGAACGCGATCGCGAGCATCGTGAAGGGCCGCGACCGGCGCCACAGCAGCGTCGGCGCGAGCGCGATGAGCACGAGGGCCCACAGCCAGCGCCACGGCACGTCGGTGCGAACGGATGCCTCGACCACCGCCAGCAGCGCAATCGCGACGATGAGCACCCCGTCGCGCCAGACCCGCCGGGGCGGCGCCGGAGCCGCCGCGGGCGCGTCCCAGAGCGCGCGGACCGGGCTCGTCATGCCCTCATGATAGGCGGGCGCCGCTCGCCGCCATCGGGGCGCCGGCGCGCCGGCGTCCTGCCCTGGCGCGCCGGCGGATGACGATCTCGGCGATGACGAGGTTGATCACCCAGCCGGCCGTCATCAGCAGCGTACGGGTCAGTGGCGCGGGCGGGCTGGCCAGGAGTGTGTAGGGCAGGAACACGAGGACCTGGGTGCCGGCGCCCATGCCGATCGCGTATGCGCGCGTCATCCACGCGCTGTGCGTACGAACGTCACCACGGCGGATCGCGACCAACGCGACGACGATCGCCGCGGCCATGGCCGTGCCGAGCACGATCCGCACGGCCGCCAGCCCCGGCCCGGTGACGGACGCCGGCATGTCGTAGAACAGCGTCATCCAGAGCGCCGACAGCGCCGAGACGAGGCCCGCAGGTGCGACGATACGGCCCGAGATGCGGTGCCAGCGCCGCCGGCGCAGTGACGGGGCGAATTGCAGCGCGCCGAGCACGAGGAACACGCTCGACCCGACGATGTGCGCAACGACGGGGACAGGCGAGTCGAAGAAGCGGGCGTTCTCGGCGGTCACCGCGGCCCCCGTGGCGAGCTGCGTGAGCCGGGCGGACCCGGCCACCATAGGCACGAGGCTCAGGGTGATGAGGCCGGCGGGCACGAGCCACTCGGGCCGGCGTCGGGCGACCCGCGGTTGGATCCTGGCGGTTGTCATGCCGCCATGTTCGCGAGAACGGATGCTGCGCCGCTTCGGCCGCCCGGCTCGAACCGCCTCGTCCGATCGGCCGAGGACCCGCGGTTCACTCCTCGCGCAGGCACCCGCCGTCGGCGTTCACGCCGCCGAGGTCGATCGAGACCGAGCCCGAGGCACCGACCGAGCCGTACACGCACCCGCCCGAGACCTCCGCGCCGAACAGCAGGCTGTCGCCCACGACGCGGGTCTCGACCTCAGCCGCGCCAGCCGCCTCGAGCGCGTCGCGCACGGCATCCTCGGTCACGCCGCCCGCGGCCTGCAGCGCCTGCAGTCCCGTCGTCGCCGCGGCCACGAGGGCCTCGTTCGCGACCTGGTGCGCCTGGTCCATCAGCTCGGTGCCCGGGGCGTCGATGGCGACGCTCGCCGAGCACCCCGACACGACGCCGCCGACGAGCAGCAGGGCGACGGAGAGGACGGATGCCGCGCGCCGGCGCATGCGTCAGAGCCCTTCGGCGACGCGCGCGGCGATGTCGGTGCGGTGCTGGCCGCCCTCGAGGCCGATCGCGCCGAGCGCGCGGTAGGCGCGGGCGCGGGCCTCGACGAACGTCGTGCCGACGCCGACGACGTTGAGCACCCGGCCGCCGGTCGCGACAAGACCGCCGTCCGTCTCGGCGGTGGCGGCGTGGGCGAGGTGCACGCCCTCGACGGCCTCGGCCTCGCGCAGGTTCGTCAGTGCGCGCCCGGTCACAGGAGCAGCGGGGTAGCCCTCGCTCGCGAGCACGACCGTCACGGCGACGTCGTTGGCGAAAGCCGGGAGGGGGAGATCCTCGAGGTGACCGGATGCCGCGGCCAGCAGCAGCTCCGACAGCGGGTCGACGAGCCGGGGCAGCACCACCTGGGTCTCGGGATCGCCGAAGCGGGCGTTGAACTCGATGACCTTCACGCCGTCGTCGGTCAGGATGAGACCGGCGTAGAGGAGTCCGATGAACGGCGTGCCCTCAGCATCCAGCTGACGGATCACGGGCTCGGCGATGTCGCGCGTGACGAGCTCCACGAACTCGCGCTCGCTGCCGAACCTGCCGTCGAGCCACGGCAGCGGCGAGTACGCGCCCATGCCGCCGGTGTTGGGGCCTTCGTCGCCGTCGAGCAGGCGCTTGTAGTCCTGGGCGGGGCTGAGGGGGAGCACGTGGTCGCCGTCGCTGAGGAAGAAGAGCGACACCTCGGGGCCGGAGAGGAACTCCTCGACGAGCACCGCGCCCGACGGCAGATACTCGTCGGCGTGCGCGAGGGCGGCGTCGCGGTCGCTCGTCACGATGACGCCCTTGCCGGCGGCGAGTCCGTCCGCCTTGACGACGTGCGGGGCGCCGAGATCATCGAACGCGGCCTCGACCTCGGCGCGCGTGTGCGCGCGGACGGCGCGGCCGGTCGGAACTCCGGCGGCATCCATGATCCGCTTCGCGAACGTCTTGGAGCCTTCGAGCTGCGCGGCCTCCTTGCCGGGCCCGAACGCCGGGATGCCGCGCGTTCGCACCGCATCGGCGACGCCCGCGACCAGCGGGGCCTCGGGGCCGATGACCACGAGCGCGATGTCGTGGTCGATCGCGAACTGGCTGACCGCCGCGGGGTCGTTCTGATCGAGGGCGACGAGCTGCGCGTCCTGCCCGATGCCGGCGTTGCCGGGGGCCGCGAAGATCTCGTGCTCGGCCTCCTCCGACCGCAGCGCCAGGATGATGGCGTGCTCTCGCGCGCCCGAGCCGAGAACCAGGATCTTCACGCGTTCCAGCCTACCGGCGGCCCTTCCCGCTGTTTCGGGTCGTCCTGCTCCCGTCCCCATGTTCGCAACTCAGGATGGTTACGGTCTGGCGTGCGCGGAACGGGGTCTGCGCGGCATCCATCCTGAGTTGCGGACCGGGCAGCGGCGTAGCCTGGCACGATGGCCCGCAAGATCTCGACCGACGACGGCCGCGCCGCTCTGAGCGCGGTCGCGGCGGCGGTGGCGGCATCCGTCCCGCCCGCCCGCACCGACAACGCGACGGCCGTGCGCTATCTGCTGCAGCTGCTCGCCGAGAAGGCGCCGGGCACCTCGGTCGAGGTGCGCGTGCCGCCGTTCGGCGCGGTGCAGGCGGTCGAGGGGCCTCGGCACACGCGCGGCACGCCGCCCAACGTCGTCGAGACCGATCCCGCGACCTGGATCGCCCTCGCCACAGGCCAGGAACAGTGGACGGATGCTGCGGCCGCGGGTCGCATCAGCGCCTCGGGCACGCGCGCCGACATCTCGGACCTCCTGCCCCTGCGCCCCTGACGCCCGGCGGAAGCGGCCAGGGGTCATTCCGCCTTCGGCGTACGGGCGGGCGCCTTCTCATGGCACGATCCCGCTCGCCGGGTGGGACAATGGACACATGCCCGAGCACAGCCAGGACCGCATCGAGACCGTGCGCGTGCGACGGGCGCCGAAGATCTCCGTCTTCCTGATCGTCGGTGCGCTGATCGGCGTCTTCGTCGCGATGATCCTCACGTTCGCGTTCAACGGCACCGCCGAAGTGAGCCCCAACACCGGCGTCATGTACTCGCAGGGACAGGTGTTCGGCTTCCTGGCGCTCATCTGCGCCCCCATCGGCCTCGCCCTGGGCGGCATCCTCGCGCTGATCCTCGACCGCCGGTCACGGCGCCACACGCACGAGGTCGCCGTCGACCACCAGCAGGTGCACGTCGACCCGGAGCCCGGCACCAACGGCCACGGCCCCGCTCACTGAGCTGCAGGGTTGCGCTGAGCCCGGCGGCTACGCCAGCTCGGCGATGATCGGGTGGATCGCGGCGTCGAAGGCCGCGACATCCCCCCGGAGTCCGTCGGTGACGGCGATCGTGAGCGAGCCGATCCACCAGACCCCGCGCTGATTCAGCGGCAGCACCTGCACGTTGAGCTCGAACGAGTGCGCCCGGCGGCCGACCTGCCGCTCGTGCTCGGCGATCGCCCCGGCGTACGCGCGGTACGCGGTGCCCGTGCTGTGCGACGCCTCTTTGCGGTACCGCGCGTTCGCCGACTGCGCGAACGCCACCGCCTCGACCGCGTGCGGCTCGAACGCGGCCCGCAACTCGTCGCAGCCCTCGGTGGGAAGGGCGAGCGCGGTGTCGAAGCCGTCGACGAGATCGAGGGGGACAGGCGACGGATGCGCCTGCGGCTCGACCGTCATCGCCCAGAACTCGCGCCACTGACGTTCGAGCAGCGCCTGGGCTTCTTCGGACCGGTCGTTCGTGCGCGGAGGGATGCCGCGCAGGTGCGGCAGCTCCTCCGGAGAACGGATGCCGAGCACCTGCCGGAGGTAGAGGGCGAGAAGAACCGGCTGACCGGCATCTTCGCGGATCAGCCACTCCGGAGCACCGGCGCCGCCCATGCCGCCATTGTAGATCCGGCCATCGACGTCGCGGCGGGGGGAACCGCGACACGACGCCCCGATCCGTCGGCGTCCGCCCGTTCTCCGTTCACTTGCGCTGTATGTACGCCGTTGCCCGAGTTTCGCGTACATGCAGCGCAAGTGAACCGATTCAGCGGGAGGGGAGGCGGATGCTGCGGCCCCGGCGTAACAGCGGCGGCGCCCGGCATCCGTCCAGGTGGGTCGCCGGTAGGCTGGTAGCCGTGGCCTCATCCGAACGCGATGCCCCCTCCCGCCCCGCACAGCCCGTGAACCCGTACCAGGCTGCGGGCGTCGACACCGCCGCCGGCGACCTCGCCGTCGAGCTGATGAAGTCGGCGGTGCGCCGCACCCACGGCCCCGAGGTTCTCGGAGGCGTCGGCGGCTTCGCCGGACTCTTCGACGCGACCACGTTCAAGGCCTACGACAAGCCGCTTCTCGCGACCAGCACCGACGGCGTCGGCACGAAGGTCGCGATCGCGCAGGCCATCGACAAGCACGACACGATCGGGCAGGACCTGGTCGGCATGGTCGTCGACGACATCGTCGTAGTCGGCGCGAAGCCGCTGTTCATGACCGACTACATCGCGTGCGGCAAGGTGTTCCCCGAGCGCATCGCCGATATCGTCCGCGGCATCGCCGAAGGCTGCTCGGCCACAGGCACGGCCCTCGTCGGCGGCGAGACCGCCGAGCACCCGGGTCTCCTCGGGGTCAACGACTACGACGTCGCGGGCGCCGCGACCGGTGTCGTCGAGGCCTCGCGCGTGCTCGGTGCCGAGCGGGTGCGCGAGGGCGACGTCGTGCTGGCGCTCGCCAGCAGCGGCCTCCACTCGAACGGTTACTCCCTGGTGCGCCACATCGTGGCCAATTCCGGCATCCAGTACGGCGACAACGCCGCCGACTTCGGCACGACGTGGGGCGAGGCCCTGCTCGAGCCGACCCGCCTCTACACACTCCCGCTGCTGCGTCTGATCACCGAGACCGGCGACGCGGTGCACTCCCTCAGCCATGTCACCGGCGGCGGCATCGCCGCGAACCTCGCACGCGTGCTCCCTCAGGGCACGTGGGTCGAGGTCGACCGCTCGACGTGGTCGCCGTCCCCGGTGTTCCGGGTCCTCGCCGACCTCGGAGGCCTCGAGCTCGAGGCGACCGAGGGCACCTGGAATCTCGGCATCGGGTTCCTCGCGGTCGTTGCCTCCGACAAGGCCGAGGCCGCAGCATCCGCTCTCTCCCGTGAAGGCATCGCGACGTGGCAGGTGGGTGTCGTGCACACCGGCGCCCGGCCACAGCCGGATCGCGGAGGTGGCGACGGCCACTGGGAGCAGGGCGCCAAGGGCGTCGACGGCGGCGCGGTGCGCCTCGTCGGCGCATACGCAGACCACACGGCTCGCTGAGCCAAGCCAGAACACACAGCAGGAGCAGGCAACACCCATGTGCGGAATCGTCGGAATGGTGGGCCGCGGGCCTGTCAACCAGGAGATCTACGACGCCCTCCTCCTCCTTCAGCACCGTGGTCAGGACTCGACGGGCATCTCGACCGCCGAGCGCAACGGCGTCGTGCACATGCACAAGGTCAAGGGGCAGGTGCGCGAGTCGTTCCGCACCCGTGACATGCGTGCGCTCCTCGGTGAGATCGGGCTCGGCCACGTGCGTTACGCCACCAAGGGCACGGCGTCGAACGAGGAAGAGGCGCAGCCCTTCTACGTGAACGCGCCCTACGGCATCGTGCTGGTGCACAACGGCAACCTCACGAACACGCGCGAGCTCACGCAGGAGCTGTTCCACAAGGACCGCCGTCACCTCAACACGTCGTCCGACACCGAGCTGCTCGTCAACGTGCTCGCGAACGAGCTGCAGTCGTCCATCTCGAGCCTCGAGCTCGACCCGGCGCAGGTGTTCCAGGCCGTGACCCGCGTGCACGAGCGCGTCGAGGGCTCGTACGCGGCGATCGCGCTGATCGCAGGCTACGGGCTGCTCGCGTTCCGCGACCCGTTCGGCATCCGTCCCCTGATCCTCGGCACGCGCAAGCACGAGGACGGCCACTACGAGTGGGTCGTGACGAGTGAGTCGCTCGTGCTCGAGAACGGAGAGTTCGAGGTCGTGCGCGACGTCGACCCGGGCGAGGCCGTCTTCATCGACCTCGAGGGCAACCTCCACACGAAGCAGTGCGCCACCGACGCGCAGCTGGTGCCGTGCTCGTTCGAGTACGTGTACCTCGCGCGCCCCGACTCGGTCATGAACGGCATCTCGGTGTACGAGGCGCGCCTGCGCATGGGCGATCGCCTGGCCGACACCATCGCGAAGTACACGCCGCGCGAGGCGATCGACGTCGTCATGCCGATCCCCGACTCGTCACGCCCCGCCGCCATGCAGGTGGCCCGCAAGCTCGGGGTCGAGTACCGCGAGGGCTTCTACAAGAACCGCTACGTCGGCCGCACGTTCATCATGCCGGGGCAGGCCGCGCGCAAGCGCAGCGTGCGCCAGAAGCTCAACGCCATGTCGAGCGAGTTCAAGGGCAAGAACGTGCTTCTCATCGACGACTCCATCGTGCGCGGCACGACGTCGAAGGAGATCATCCAGATGGCACGGGATGCCGGCGCCAAGAGCGTCACGTTCGCCTCGGCCGCGCCGCCCGTGCGTTACCCGCACGTCTACGGCATCAACATGCCGTCGCGTCATGAGCTGGTGGCCCACGGCCGCACGATCCCGCAGATCGCCGAGGAGCTGGGTGCCGACTTCGTTGTGTACCAGGAGGTCGAAGACCTCAAGGCGGCGATCCTCGAGGGCTCCGACGTCGAGGACCTCGACATGAGCTGCTTCGACGGCCGCTACATCACCGGCACCGTCACCGACGAGTACCTGGCCTGGGTCGAGGGCTCCCAGGAGTCCTGACCTCCCGCCTCCGCCGGGCGCGGCGCGCGCTCGGCAAGCCCGCGCCGGGCCGAGGCATCCGTCCGCCCGCCTTGAGCCTTCTCCGGATCAGGAGATCTGGCGAGGACAGGAGTGTTTCGCCGGGATCGTCCTGTCTCCGCCAGATCTCCTGATCTGGGAGACGGATGCTGCGCGCTCGGGCGCCTGCCCCGGGCCGAGGCATCCGTTCGCGCGCATAGGCTTGGACGAGTGAAGTCGTCTCCTGCCCGCTCGCTCTGGCAGGGGAGGACCCTCGCGCTCGTCGGCATCGTGCTGTTCGCGTTCTCGCTGCGCTCGGCCGTCGCCTCGCTGTCGCCCCTCTACGACCACATCGCCGCGGACTTCGCCGTCCCGCCGGCGGTGATCGGGCTCATCGGCACCGCGCCGCCCGTGTGCTTCGCGATCTTCGGCCTGCTGACGCCGGCGCTCGAGCGCCGGTTCGGGCTCGAACGCCTCGCGGTCGCGGCGATGGCGGTCGTGACGCTCGGGCTCGTCGCGCGCAGCTTCGCGCCGAGCTGGGGTCTGCTGCTCGCCGGCACCGCGCTGGTGTTCGCCGCGGTCGGCACGGGCAACATCCTGCTGCCGCCGCTGGTCAAGCGCTATTTCCCCGATCGCATCGGGTTGATGACGACGATCTTCTCCACCACGATGGCGGTGTCGACCTTCCTTCCGCCCCTCATCGCGGTTCCGATGGCGGATGCTGCGGACTGGCACCTTTCGCTCGGCTCGTGGGCCGTCTTCGCCCTCGTGGCGATGATCCCGTGGATCGGTCTCGCGGTTCGTCACCGTGCTGCCGAGGCCCAGAAGGACGACGACGACATCGAGGAGCCGAGCCCGCAGGCGTTCGGCCGCATGTGGCGGGTTCCGCTCGCCTGGGCGCTGCTCGTCTCGTTCGCGGTGTCGAGCACCATCGCCTACACGATGTTCGCGTGGATGCCGAAGCTGCTCGTCGACATCTCGGGCGTCACGCCGGCCACGGCCGGTGCGCTGCTGTCGCTCTTCGGATTCATGGGCCTGCCGGCATCCCTCGTCGTGCCGTTGCTGGTCACGCGCGGGAACGCCACCCGACTGCTGTTCGGGATCGCGGTCGCGTGCGGATTCGCCGGCATCGCCGGCTTCCTCTTCGCGCCGACGGCCGCGCCGTGGCTCTGGGTCGTGCTGCTGGGGCTCGCGCCTCTGCTGTTCCCGATGATCCTCGTGCTGCTCGGCCTGCGCACGCGCACGCACGAGGGCTCGGTCGCCTTGAGCGGGTTCGCCCAGAGCGGCGGCTACGCGATCGCGGCGCTGTTCCCGCTCGGCATCGGCCTGCTCCACGAAGCGACGGACTCGTGGACGGGTCCGCTCATCGTGCTGGCGATCGTCGTCGCGGCAGCGATCCCCGCGGGCGTCGTCGCGGCGCGCCCCCACACCGTCGAGGACGACTGGGAGCGCCGCCACGGCGCGTGGTGAGGCACCCGGAATCCGTAAAGACCCCGGGGTCGACGAACATCGGTCAGGCCGCCGGGAACGGCGGCCGACATGCGGGGTGTTACGCCTGCGACGACGAGAGCGGCGAGGTCTCGTCCTCGTCTTCGTCGTTGTACTGGTCGGCCCACTTGTCGACGTATTCGTCTTCACTGTGATGACCGAGCTCGCGCTCGAGCGCCGAGTAGTTCACGCTGTACGTGTCGTACTTCAGCTCTCGGGCGATCTTGGTGTGCTTCGCCTTCTGACGGCCACGCCCCATGCGAGACCCCCTCATTTAGGATCGCGGGCTATTTTGCGGGCTCTCAGCCGCGCAAACCCGGGCATTCACGAATCCGGCTTCGAACCGGTAAGAGTAGCATTCAGGATAACACGGAGCCCCCGCACCCCGGCGGTTCCGACGCCACCGGTGGAGGAGGAGTGCGGACATATGACCGACGAGGCATCCGAGCCACAGGGCGATGCGACGACCGATGCGGGCCTGCACGGGGCGGTGATCGCGGGGGTCATCCCCGACCAGTCGCCGCGCGTCCTGAAGGAGGCGGCGCGCTACGCGAAGCTCTTCCAGGCGCCGCTCGTCGTCGTGCACGTCGACGTCACGCGCTTCGTCACCTACGAGGACCCCGACGGCTACGTCCACTCCGCGCCGATCGACATCAACATCGCCGCCGGCGAGGGCGAGCTCGCGAAGGTGCAGGAGGCCGCGGCCTCCGTTCTCGGTGATTCCGGAGCGGAATGGACCGTGCGCCAGCTCGTCGGCGACCCCGCGATGGCCATCAAGCACTTCGCCGACCAGATCGACGCGCGCCTGCTCGTCGTGGGCACGCGCAAGCGCGGCTTCGGCGAGTCGGTTCGCGAGTTCTTCACCGGCTCGGTCGGTGCGCGCCTCGCGCACCGCCAGCACCGCCCGATCCTGATCGTGCCCTTGGGCGAGCCGGTTCCCGACGACGAGGAGATCTGGCCGGCCTGACCTCTCCGCTCGAAGCTTCTATGTTCGTCAACCGGCTTCGAGGAGGCGGTAGAGGTGTCGGGCGATGATGCGTTTGAGGCAGCGGCGGATGTCGCGGTCGGTGCGTCCTTCGGCGCGGCGTCGGGAGATGTAGGCGAGGGTTTCGGGGTGGGCGCGCCAGCGGGTGATCACGATGCGGTGCAGGGCGGCGTTCAGGCGCCGGTCGCCGCCGCGGTCCAGGCGGTGGCGGACGCGGTCGCCGCTGGAGGCGGGCTTCGGGGCGACGCCGGCGAGGCGAGCAAAACGCGGCCTCGGAGTGGACCCGGCCAGGGTGTGACCAGGACGCGTAGAGTTGCGCGGCGCTGACCGGCCCGATGCCGGGCTCGGCCAGCAGCTGCGGGACGAGCTGGACCGTGAGCTGGTGCAGGGTGGTTTTGTTGCCGGCGAGGTCTGTGGTCAGCGTGCGGGCGCGGGTGGCGAGCCGGACGGCTTCGGCGCGGGCGGTGCGGACGTCGAGGGGGTCGGTGGGGCGGGTGCGCCAGGCCGCGATGGTGGTGATCTGCGCGGTGGTGAGGGAGCGGCGGGCATCGATGCCGAGATCGAACCGGCGGGTCAGCGCGGTGAGCGCGTTGAGGGTGCGGGTGCGGTCCCGGGTCATCTCGGTCCGGGCGGTGAGCAGCACCTGGATCGCGTCGCGTTCGGCACCGGCCTTGCGGTCGGTGAGCCGGTCGGCGTCCATCGGCAGCACGGTGGTGGCGGCGGTGCGGGCATCGAGGCGGTCGTCCTTGCCCGCGGGGCGGTAGCGGATGGACGGGGCTTCGACGATCCGGGCACCGGTGCCCGCGAACGCCTCGGCCAGCTGTCGGCCGTAGGAACCGGCACCATCGATGGCCACCAGCAGCGGCTGACCGCCGACGATGGTGTCCAGCCACTTCGTAGCGCGGGCGATGCCTGCCGGGGAGGTGGGGAACGCGCGTTCGTCGACGAGCCGGCCAGTGTGGTCCACGACGGCGTATTGATGCTTCTTGGAGTGGGTGTCGACACCGGTGACGAACCGGTACCTGTCTGCGACGATGGTCACTGCGATCTCCTGATCTTTGAGCGGACGGGGCGGTCGTAGCCGACGCCCGGGCTCTGATGGAGTCGTCGCGGGACAGAACTGTCATGAGCCATCACGGCCGTGCTTCTATCAAGTCACCACGACGGGCAGGACCCGGCGTCGGCGCTCACCATCGAGTGGACAGTTCGAGCGGAAGACACACGCCAGGCGTGATCAGTTGAGCGGCGAGTCACACCCGACAGCGAGCACCAAGCCGACCCTGCCAGCAGACACGGTCAGCCACTACCCACAGTGACAGTTGAGCGAGCGAGGTACGAGCGAGTCGAAACGCCCTGGGCTTACGAATGAACCCAGGGCGTTTCCGGCGATCGGATGCCGCGGCTCAGCCGCGCAGCGCGCGCGTCACGTCGCGCGCCACGCGGTCGAGCTCCGCAGCCAGCTGGTCGACCACGGCGGCAGCGAGGTCGCCGCCGCGAGCGACGTGGACGCGGACGTCGCCGCGGACGTTCGCGCGGAACTCGTTCACCAACGCGTCGACGCGCTGCACCTGCTCACGGCTGCGCACGCGCGGGTCGTCGTCGCGGGACGGCTGCGGCGTGGTCTGACGCTCTTCGCGCGACGCGGCGGCGAGGTCGGCGCGGAGGCTCTTCATCGCCTCGCGGACGCTGCCGCGCACCTCGTCGGCGATGAGCCGCACCGAGTCGGCGAGGCCGGCTTCGATGCCCTCGAGCTCGCCCGCGCGGGACTGCACCTCGGCGTGGCCGGCCTCGGTGATCGAGTAGACGGTCTTGCGTCCGTCGACGGTCTTGGTCACGAGGCCCTCCTCTTCGAGCTTCGCCAGGCGCGGATAGATGGTGCCGGCGCTGGGGGTGTAGGTGCCTCCCGTGCGGTCCGACAGGGCCTGCATGATGTCGTAGCCGTGGCGCGGCCCCTCATCGAGCAGGTTCAGCAGGTACAGGCGCAGGTCGCCGTGCGAGAAGACCGGGGCCATGATTCACAGCCCTTCTCGGTCGAAGCCGGTCGCCGCTTCACCGGCGGCCGCTTCGTCGACGCCGGCGGCCCCGGCGGACGGGCCGGCATCAGCCGGCGTTGACGCCGGTGCGTCGACGGACGCGGGGGGCGCAGCATCCGTCACCGGAGAAGCCGCGCGGCGCAGCACGGTGATATCGCCCGAGACGCTGTGGGCGCGCACGTCGGCGAAGCTGCCGCTGAGCTCGCCGACCGCCCCGGCGTAGTTGGTGGTCGGGCCGGTACCGGTGCCCGAGCGCACGACGCCGTCGACCTGGACCTTGCCGCTGACGCTGCGGATGACGTAGTTGGCCGCGCGGCCCTCGTCGAGGCGCACGGTCGAGGCGCCGCTGACGGTGTTGACGCCGACCGACAGGATGTCGCCGGTCGAGTCGACCAGCACCGAGCCCGAGACCGTGTCGATGGTGGCCTTGCGGAGGACACCGGTCGCGGCGACGTCGCCCGAGACGCTGTTGGCGTTGAGGGATCCGACGAGTTCGCGCACCTGCACGTCGCCCGAGACGGCGTTGACCGAGAGGTCGCCGGTGAGGCCGTCGACGATGATGTCGCCCGAGACGGTGTTGAGCGAGGCGGCGTTCTGCAGTCCGGAGACGAGGGCGCTGGCGCTGACCACACCGAGAGTGAGGGCGACGTCGCGGGGGACTGCGACGCTGATCTCGGCCTTCGGACCGGAGGTGCCGAAGTTGCGGAACACCTCGAGGAAGTTGTCCCACCGCAGCTGCGGGTGGTCGATCTCGACGTGGTCGTCGGCGACCTCGATGCGGAGGTCCTTGACGGTGACGTCGTGGACCTCGATGCGGATGCCGGGCTCGTCGTGGGCGATCACGTCGACCTGCCCGCCGACGAGGCCGATCTTGAGCGTGCGCACGGTCTCGATGTCGATGACGCGCGTCTCGCCCGGGTGGATGATCCACTTCTCCAGGGTCATGACTGCTTCTCCTGCGGTATCTCTAGGGTGATCCGTATCGCGATATATCGCGTGATTCGAGAGTAACACGATATATCGCGTCTCTGTCAAGAATCTTGCGGAAACTCGCTTGACCTTGACGCAGCGTCAACCTTTAGCGTGATCATCACGACGACGGACGCGAAACGAGAGGAGGTCGTCATGGAAGAAGAGCAGGAGTGGTCGATCCAGCAGATCGCGAAGCTCGCCGGCACCACGAGCCGGACGCTGCGTCACTACGACGACATCGGCCTGCTCGCGCCGTCGAGCGTCGGCCACAACGGCTACCGGTACTACGGCCAGGCCGCGCTCGTGCGGCTGCAGCGGATCCTGCTGCTGCGCGAACTCGGACTCGGGCTGCCGCAGATCGCCGCGGTGATCGAGCGCGAGACCGGCGAGGTGCCCGCCCTCGAGGCGCATCTGGCGTGGCTGCGTCAGGAAGAGGACCGGCTGGCGCGGCAGATCGCGTCGGTCGAGAACACGATCAGCGCAGTGAGAGGAGGTGAACGACTGATGGCAGAGAACATGTTCGACGGCTTCGACCACACGCAGTACAAGGACGAGGTCGAACAGCGGTGGGGGAAGAAGGCGTACGCCGACAGTGACCGCTGGTGGCGCTCGATGAGCGCCGATGAGAAGTCCGCGTGGCAGCAGCGCGCCTCGGACCTCGGCCGTGACTGGATCGCGGCCGCGGAGTCCGGCATCGCCCCCGACAGCGACGAGGCCCAGGCGGTCGCGAAGCGGCACGTCGCGTGGCTGACCGGCATCCCCGGGACTCCCGCGGCGGCGCCCGGCGGCGACGTGAAGGACTACGTGATCGGCCTCGGCGAGATGTACGTCGCCGACCCGCGGTTCGGCGCAAACTACGCGACGAGCCAGGGCGGCACGCACGGCGCCGAGTTCGTGCGCGACGCGCTCCGCGTCTACGCGGAGGCGAACCTGTAGCCCTTTTCGCTCACCTGTCGCGATGTGCCGGTCCGACCGACGACTCGTGACAGGTGAGCAGAACGGGCGCCAACCGCGAGAAGACGGACGGATGCCGCGGCCACCAGTGGCCGCGGCATCCGTCCGTCAACTGATCCTGTGGTGAAGGGGTCAGGTGCCTCGTCCGCCGCTGATGACTCGGAACAGGAAGGCGATCAGGGCGATGACTCCGACGATGATGGCCACCCACAGCAGCCAGCTCAGCGCCGAATTGAGGCCGCCGACGATCGCAAGGATGATCGCGACGACGATGATGATGATCAGGGCGAGGTTCATAGGAGCTTCTCCTTCTTCGTCGTCGATGCATGTGATGCATCGCGTGCCTCGTGGGCACATCTCGACAGTGGCACCCGCGGGGCGCGGCCCGTAGGGGGTTGACGACGCCGCTTTTCCGGTGATACGCCGGGCCTGCGGGGCAGTGCCTAGGGTGATCCGGTCAGCGCTGTCAACCCCCGTGAGCGTTCGGCGTCGCGTCCGTAGCTTCGCGGGTATGAGCACATCCGCGACCGATCCGACGACCGCTCACCACGACGACGGCTTCCCCATGCAGCAGCAGGAGCAGCCGGGGCTGACCGACGAGACGCGCCCCGAACCGGACCACGGCGAGGAGTCCTATCGCGGCTCACTGCGCCTGTCGGAGCGACGTGCCCTCATCACCGGCGGCGACTCCGGGATCGGCCGGGCCGTCGCGATCGCGTTCGCGCGCGAGGGCGCCGACGTCGCGCTGACCCACATGACCGAGGAGAAGGAGGACGCCGACGACACCGCGCGCTGGATCACCGAGAGCGGCGCAAGAGCGCTGCCGCTCGAGGGCGATCTGCGCGAGGAAGGGTTCTGCGCCGACATCGTCGAGCGCACCGTGGACGAGTTCGGCGGCCTCGACCTGCTCGTGCTGAACGCGGCGTACCAGAAGGACCGCGAGAGCCTCGCGACGCTCGAGACCGAGGAGCTCGACCGCGTCTTCCGCACCAATCTGTACGCGCAGATGTTCACCGCGCGCGCCGCGATCCCGCACCTGAAGCCCGGGTCGTCGATCATCGTCACGACCTCGATCCAGGCGTTCGACCCGTCGCCGTCGCTCATCGACTACGCGATGACCAAGGCGGCGCAGGTCGCGTTCGTCAAGGCGCTCGCCGAAGAGCTCGGGCCGAAGGGCATCCGGGTCAACGGCGTCGCGCCGGGACCGATCTGGACGCCACTCATTCCCGCGACCGGATGGGATGCTGAGCGCCTGGCGACGTTCGGACAGGACACGCCGCTCGGGCGCGCGGGGCAGCCTGCCGAGCTCGCCGGCGCATACGTATACCTCGCAAGCGACGAGGCGTCGTTCACATCGGGCGCGATCCTGCCGGTGACCGGAGGCAAGGGTCTGTGAAACCCGCCCACACGGCGGTGCACGAAGGAGGAAGCCATGCCAGGACAGCGCGGATCGAACCTCAAAGACCGCGAGATGTACGAGGAGCTCCGCAAGGACGGCGCCTCGAAGGAGAAGGCCGCGCGCATCTCGAACGCCGCGGCGAACCAAGGCCGCAAGACGGTGGGCAAGCGCGGCGGGAACGCCAAGGACTACGACGATCGCACCGTGTCCGAGCTGCGCAAGCGTGCGAAGGAGCTGGGTCTCAAGGGCTATTCGAACAAGAAGAAGTCCGAGCTGATCTCGATGATCCGCAACCACTGACGTCGGGGGAGACTCGGCCGGCGGGTCACCCGAGCCCGTCGGCCGGCCAGGCGATTTCGGTAGCGTGAACCGATGCCGAAGCTCGCCCGCGTTCGTCCCTACCAGGACCCCGGCTTCCGCCGGCTGCGCGCGGGATCGGGCTTCCGATATCTCGACGCGAAGGGCCGCACGCCCGCATCTCGACACCTGGATCGCATCCAGTCGCTCGTGATCCCGCCCGCCTGGCAGGAGGTGTGGATCAGCGCCCGGCCGGACGGACACATCCAGGCGGTGGGCGTCGACGACGCCGGCCGCCGGCAGTACGTCTACCACCCCGACTGGACGTCGGGCCGCGATCGCGGCAAGTTCGCGCGCTCCCTCGCGCTCGCCGAGGCGCTGCCCCGCGCGCGGGCGCGGGTGACGACGTCGATCCGCCGGGAGGCGCTCGACCGCGAGCGGGTGCTGGCGGTCGCGTTCCGCCTCCTCGACGACGCCGCGCCGCGCATCGGCTCGGAGCGCTATCTCGCCGCGCACGGCAGTAGGGGGCTCACGACGCTGCAGCGACGGGATGTCTCGGTCGAGGCATCCGTCGTCTCGTTCGCCTTTCCCGGCAAGAGCGGCAAGCACCAGGTGCTCGAGCTCGATGACGCCGACCTCGCCGCCGCGATCGAGCTGCTCGCCGCGGGCCGGCCGCGGTCGCCGCTGCTCGCGTGGCAGCGGGGCGGACGCCGCGTGGCGCTGACCCCGGCCGAGGTGAACGCGTACGTGCGGTCGCTGACCGGCGGGAAGTTCACGGCGAAGGACTTCCGGACGCTGCGCGGCACGATCCTGGCCGCCGAGGCGCTCGCGCGTATCGGCACTGTCGACACCAAGACCGACCGCAAGCGCGCCGAGGTGCTCGCGGTTCGCGCGACAGCCGAGGCTTTGGGCAACACCCCCGCCGTGGCCCGGGGTTCGTACATCGACCCGCGGGTGTTCACGAGGTACCGCGAGGGGAACCTGCTCGACCTCTCGGTCACGCCCGAGTCCGCGATCCGGGGACTGCTGCGGCCTGGACACTGACCCCTGTCCGTTCGTCACGGATGTACGCGTATTCGGCGTTGCGGCGTACATCTGTGGCGAACGAACGAGCATGGCGGCGCGGAGTAGCGTGAGGGGATGCCGCAGCCCGTCGATCCCCGGATCCTCGGGGTCACGGTGGCCGGCGGTGCGATCGGCGTCCTCGCGCGGGCGCTCGTGCTCGAACCCGTGACCGACCCCGCCGCGGTGCCGTGGGTCACGCTCGGGATCAACGTCCTCGGATCCCTCATCCTCGGGGTCATCGTCGGCTGGCTCGACGACCGGCGGCCGGTCCTCCGCTCGTTCCTCGGCACCGGGGTCATGGGCGGGTTCACCACCTACAGCGCTTTCGCCGTGGCCACGGCGCTGTGGCTCACGACGCCGTGGCTCGCGGCGGGGCTGGCCGCAGCATCCGTCATCGCAGGTGTCATCGGCGCGATCGTGGGACTGTTCATCGGACGCCGGATCGCCGACCGGCCGGGCGAGATCGAGTACCCGGAGGATGCCGCGTGAGCCCGTGGCTGCTCGTCGCCGCACTCGCGGGAGGCGTCGGGGCGGGACTGCGGTACCTCGTCGACCGGTGGCTCACGCCCGCCGCGGGCTCGCGGTTCCCGGTGGGGATCCTCGTGGTGAACGTCTCGGGCTCGCTCGTGCTGGGCGTGATCACCGGGCTGGGCACGGCGATCGCCCCCGAGCTGGCGCTCGTGCTCGGCCTGGGTCTGCTCGGCGGCTACACGACCTTCAGCACCGTGTCGGTCGAGACCGTGCTGCTCGCCCAGCGCAAGCGCCGGCGTCATGCCGCGCTCAACCTGTTCGGCACGCTCGCGCTCGCCGCCATCGCCGCGGGACTCGGCGTGCTGCTCGGGGGAGCGGTTTCATGAGAGCCGCATGAAATACTGAAGTTCGATACATCTCCGTATCGTGCGGGCTCCCGCCCTCCCCCTGCATCACCTCACCAGCGAAGGCCTCCGTGTGTCGAACCTCGCCGTTCTGAGTCTCAAGAACCGTGCGCTCATCGCGCTGATCACGATCGTCGCCGCCATCTTCGGCGGTCTTGCGCTCACAAACCTCAAGCAGGAACTCATCCCCTCGATCGAGTTCCCCGCGCTCATCGTCGTCTCGACGTACCCGGGCGCGTCGCCCGAGGTCGTGAGCAACGACGTGTCGGTGCCCATCGAAACCGCCATCCAGGGC
The DNA here is from genome assembly GCF_041938625.1 of Microbacterium trichothecenolyticum. Taxonomy (GTDB): domain Bacteria; phylum Actinomycetota; class Actinomycetes; order Actinomycetales; family Microbacteriaceae; genus Microbacterium; species Microbacterium trichothecenolyticum_D. Next base: position 170,251 of record NZ_CP169427.1, read on the forward strand.
GTTCCGGGGCTCGAGTCGACGAGTGCGACGAGCACGACGAACGCGTCGATCGTGCAGGCGTCGTTCACGTACGGCACCGACCTCGCGACCGCCGAGCAGAAGATGACGCAGGCGATCAACCGCATCAAGTCGCAGCTGCCGACCGGGGTCGAGCCGAACGTCATCTCGGCGAGCATCGACGACTTCCCCGTCATTCAGCTGGCCGTGACCGGCTACGACGACGAGGCGACGATCCAGGCGCAGCTCGAGGCATCCGTCATTCCGGATCTCGAGGATGTCGCCGGCGTCAATGCCGCCCAGATCGTCGGCGGCGTGGGCCAGCGCGTCACGATCACCCCCGACCAGGCCGAGCTGGCGGCGTCGGGGTACACACAGCAGGCGATCCGCGATGCGCTCGACCAGAACGGCGTGCTGTTCCCCGGCGGCGAGATCACCGAGGGCGACGTGACGCTGACGGTGCAGACCGGCGCGAAGATCTCGTCGGTCGACGAGATCGCCGCGCTCCCGCTGGTGCCGTCGACCGCCGACCAGTTCGTCGCGGGCCCGAAGACCATCGCCGACGTCGCGACCGTCGCAGAAGAAGCAGACCCCGTCACCACGATCTCGCGCGTGAACGGCGAGCCGGCGCTCACGATCGCCGTCACGAAGCTGCCCGCCGCGAACACGGTCGACGTTTCGCGTGGCGTGCTCGCGGTGCTGCCCGACCTCGAGGACTCGCTCGACGGCGCCGAGTTCACGGTGGTGTTCGACCAGGCGCCGTACATCCAGGAGTCGATCGACACCCTCGCGAAGGAAGGCCTGCTCGGCCTCGTGTTCGCGGTGATCGTGATCTTCATCTTCCTGCTGTCGGTGCGCTCGACGCTCGTCGCGGCGATCTCGATCCCGACCAGCATCCTCATCACGTTCATCGGCCTGCAGGCGTTCGGCTACTCGCTCAACATCCTGACCCTCGGCGCGATCACGATCGCGATCGGGCGCGTGGTCGACGACTCCATCGTCGTGATCGAGAACATCAAGAGGCATTACGTCGGCGATGCCGACAAGGGCGACTCGATCCGCCGGGCGGTGCGCGAGGTGGCCTCGGCCATCACCGCGTCGACGATCGTGACCGTCGCGGTGTTCCTGCCGATCGCGTTCGTCGGCGACGTCACGGGCGAGCTGTTCCGTCCGTTCGCGATGACCGTGACGATCGCCATGACCGCGTCGCTGTTCGTGGCGCTGACGATCGTGCCGGTGCTCGCGTACTGGTTCCTGAAGCCCGGCAAGCCGATCCTCGACGAGGCCGGCGTCGCCGTCGATCCCGAGGACCCGGCCGCTCCGCCGAGCCGCCTGCAGAGGTCGTACCTGCCGATCCTCCGCTGGACCCTCAAGCACTCGTGGATCACGCTCGCCCTCGCCGTGCTGGTGCTCGTCGGCACGATCGCCGCGGCTCCCTTCATGAAGACGAACTTCCTCGGCGACTCGGGCCAGAACACGTTCACGATGACGCAGGACATCGGCCCGGCCCCCTCGCTCGAGGCCGAGAGCGCGGCCGCCGAGCAGGTCGAAGAGGTGCTCCTCGACATCGACGGAATCGAGACCGTGCAGGTGTCGATCGGCTCGAGCGGCTCCGCCCTGCGCGACGCCTTCTCGGGCGGCGGCAGCGGCATCACCTACTCGATCACCACCGACCCCGGCGTCGACCAGGTCGCGCTGCGCGAGGAGGTGCAGGCCGCGGTCGCCGACCTCGACGACGCCGGTGAGATCACGGTCGCGTCGGGTGGCGGCGGCTTCGGCTCGACCGACATCGCGATCGACGTCACGGCTCCCGACTCCTCGACACTGCAGGAGGCGACGGATGCTGTGATCTCGGCCGTCGACGGAGCCGACGGCGTGGGCCAGGTCACGAGCAACCTCTCGGCCTCACTGCCGTACATCGCCGTGACCGTGGACCGCGACAAGGCCGCGGAGCTCGGCCTCTCGGAGGTCGCGGTCGGCGCGCTGGTGTCGAACACGATGCAGCCGCAGTCGATCGGCACCGTCGAGATCGACGACACGTCGCTCACGGTGTACCTCGCCGCATCCGAGACGCCCGCGTCGCTCGACGACCTGCGTCAGCTGCAGGTGCCGAGCGCCACCGGCCCGATCCCGCTCGAAGAGGTCGCGACCGTCGAAGAGAGCGAAGGCCCGACCTCGATCACCACCGAGGGCGGCCAGCGCACCTCGACCGTGACGGTGACCCCGTCGACCGACAACCTGCAGACCGCCACGGCCTCGGTGACGACGGCGCTCGCCGACGCCGACCTGCCGTCGTCGGCCGACGCCACGCTGGGCGGCGTCGTGACGCAGCAGCAGGACGCGTTCTCGCAGCTCGGCCTCGCCCTGCTCGCGGCGATCCTGATCGTCTACATCGTGATGGTCGCGACCTTCAAGTCGCTGCGCCAGCCGCTGCTGCTGCTGGTATCGGTGCCGTTCGCGGCGACCGGCGCGATCCTGCTGCAGATCATCACGGGCGTCCCGCTCGGCGTCGCGTCGCTCATCGGCGTGCTGATGCTGATCGGCATCGTCGTGACGAATGCGATCGTGCTCGTGGACCTCGTGAACCAGTACCGCGAGAAGGGCCTGACGGCGCACGACGCGACGGTGGCCGGTGGCTCGCGCCGTCTGCGCCCGATCCTCATGACGGCGCTCGCGACGATCTTCGCGCTCACGCCCATGGCGCTCGGCATCACCGGTCAGGGCGGCTTCATCTCGCAGCCCCTCGCGATCGTCGTGATCGGCGGCCTCGTGTCGTCGACTGTGCTCACGCTGCTCGTGCTCCCGACGCTGTACAACCTCGTCGAGGGCGCGAAGGAACGGCGCATCGAGAAGCGCACGCGCCGCGACGAGGGTGATGGCGGTGGTCCGGCTCCGGAGGGCGACGGTCCGGATGGCGGCACGGATGCTGCGGCCGCGGGCGTGCTCGTGGGCGCAGGCGTCGGAGCAGCCGGTGCGGAGGCACCGGGTGACGCTGCGGGTTCGAGTGGCGCGGTCGGTGCTGTGGGTGTGGCGGGTGCTTCGGCGTTCGAGACGCGCCGGCAGCGCCGTCAGCGCGAGGCCGGCGGTTCGGTTGCGGCCGAGACCTCCGAAGTCGCGGTGCCGGTGATCGAGGAGGGCCCCGACGTCGAGGTGTCGGACTCGACTCCGGCACCCGCTGACGCCGAAGCGGTGACGCCGTTGGCGGACGCGGGCGAGCCCGACGTGGAGGCTGACGAGGTCACACCTGTGGAGCCCGCTTCGTTCGGAACCGAGGCTGTTTCGGAGTCGGACGCCGAGGTGTCGGACGAAGCCGCCCCGGATGCGGCGGGCATCGTCGACACTGAGCCGGCGGCTGGGACGGACACCGCTGTCGACGATGAGCCGGCGGCTGGGACGGACACCGCTGTCGACGAGGAGCCGGCGGTGCAGGTCGAGGAAGCGGAGTCGACGTCGGCGCCCACCGACGCACTGGAGCAGGCGGAGACCGCCGAGCAGGCGGAGGACTCGGAGCCGGCCGCCGACACGGAGCCCGCCCGGACCGATGAGCCGGGGGTTGAAGAGGAAGCCGCGGCCGAAGTCACGCGTGACTCCGGAGAGACCGACGACAACGCGGGGCCTCGCGAGTTCGAGGATGCGCCCGAGTCCGCCGAGCCGGCGGAAGACTTCCCGGCTCCCGCCAGCGACTCCGCGGACGACGGGGACGGCTCTCGCGCGGCCGAGGACGTTGAGTCGGACGATGAAGGCTTCAATGAGCCCGAGAGTGGCGAGGATCGTCCCCGCGACCCTCAATAGAGCAGCTCTGCCGTCACGAGAGCGATTGTCGCTGTGACCTCACGTGTGGCCGCGCGAATAGCGCGGCCACACGTGCATCTTCACCGGGCCGGGTATACGCGCATGCCTGCCTCAGGTGCGGGCCGGCGCGCCGAGCCCTCGTACGTGTGCGCGCTAGGGGACCGCGTTGCGTGCGGCCCCGCTTTGGCTCGATCAGACTGTGGGTGTGGAGAACCCTGCCATCGGGGAACTATTCGTCGTGGTTGCTGCCTTGGGACCGCTCGAGGCCGGTACATCTTTTGGTCGCCGCGAGTGGCCGGCACACGTGACGCTAGCGTCGAACTTCTTCCTGACCGAATCTCTCGAACAAGTCGTTAGCGCTGTCAGCAAGATCTGTGACGGCCTGGGTCCCATCGCTATCACCTTCACCCATCGGGCGATGTTCGGCCCTCATCGAGACATCCCCGTGCGCCTCGTGGAATCCACCCAGGTCTGTGAGCTCCATCAGCGACTCGCCGACCTCTTGCAGGACCTGCCCGGGTTTCGTGCGAGCGAACCCGAGCACTGGCGAGCAGGGTACCGCCCGCACATGACGGAAGTGCCGGACGCGGAGTTCGAGAAGGGTGACCGTGCGCAACTGGCGTACCTCGCTGTCGCCACGCTGACCAAGCGAGACGCGACCATCGTCGGAACGCTTACACTTTGGTAGCCGCGGTCCGATAGGTGTGCGCAGACCGACCTGTGATCGCGCGTCGCCAACCGCGAACTTCGAGGGGCCCCTTCCGCGGATGGACCGTTGGCCGACCGAATTTCGCGGTGCCCTTTGGGCTGGAAGCCCGCGCATCGATGCCCGGCTATCGCACAGGGGCTGGGCGCGACGTGTACGACGAGATGCAGCAGCTTTGCGGTGATAGCTCGGCGCCCGCCAGTGCATCGGAACGGGGAGTAGGCATCTGGCTTGTTGACACCCACTCCCCGTCGATCACGGAATTGCTACCCCAGGGCCCGGCGGCGGCGCCGGGCGCGGTACCCGAAGGTGAACCACAGCACGGTGCCAAGTAGCGGGATCAGCAACTGCAGGACGATCCAGAGGACTTTCGTCTGCGTGGACAGGTGCTGCGCTTTGACTGTAGAAACCACACCGATCGTGATCGCGACCAGGACGATTGCGATCCAGCCGTAGAGGGCGAGGTTCCACCCGAGCGGAATGGTGGGGTCTGGAGACATCGAGACGCTCCGTTCGATCATCAGGACGAGATGTTGCCGTACGAGTCTCCACCTACTCGCAGCTGGATCCAAACCTCCCAGGATCCCCAGGGTGCAGTGACAGTCTGCTGCCAGCGCGAGGTCGCCGGTCCCGAGGCGTTCTCGTACGACTTGCGCTGCGATTCGTACGGGGCACTGCATGTTGTCGGATAGGCACACTGCTGCCATCCGTTGTACGCGTTGGTGATCTGATCGTATCCGCCCTGCACGAGGGTGAAGCTGGCGCGGAATGCGCTCTGTACGGTGCCCCACCAGGCGGACACAGTGCAACCGGTGTAGTTGGAGTACCCGCTACCCGAGCTCACGCTGCAACCCTGCACTGAGAACGGAACGATCGCCCCAGCAGGGACTTCGACGGCTTCCTCAACAGCGGAAACAGCCGGGGAGCCGTCTTCATACCAGCGCACGAAGACGGTGGCGCCGTCCTCCGCGTAGGGTGCGTCACCGACTTGGACGAACGTCGATTCGCTGACCGGCTCAGCGTTGGGAAGGAGCGCATCGATGGGCTGGCCTGCGTCGAGCTTTGCAAGGAGAGCGTCGATCGTCGTTTCGGTCATCCCGAGCGCTTCATAGCCGCTGCGAACCTCGGCGTAGGGATCATCAGCCACGGCCGCCGTGGGCGCGACGACGGTAGCCGCGAGGATCGCTGCCGCTGTGAGTGCTAGTGCCGGCGCGATCCGGCGGTGGAGCTTCCTGAACTTCATCTTTTGTACTCCCGGTCTACTTTGGCGAGGGGGCCGAGGTCCGACCCACATTCCGATATGTCCGAGACGCGGGAAAGGTTCCAAATTGCGGGAGCGATTCGAATCCGGCCCGAGGGCGATGCAGCCGAGTGGATCAGCTCCCGACGTAGGCTGGAAGAGCCTCCGCCGCATGGAGCGGCGTCGGGGATGTTCGGAGTGGGTCATGTCGGAGTCGGAGTCGAGGCCGGAGGCCTCCGACAGCCAGTTGCTGTTTCAGATGTGCAGGGGCGACGAACGCGCTTACCGCGCTCTGTTCCGGCGCCATGAACGCTCGAGCTACCGCGTGGCGCTCGCTCTTGTCCGCAGCACGTGGGACGCGGAAGAGGTCGTCGGGACGGCATTCTTCGAGCTGTGGCGACGGCGCGAGAGCGTGCGGATCGTGGAGGAGTCCGTACTCCCCTGGCTCTTGACCACAGTCTCTTATGCAGCGAAGAACCAGATCCGGGGCCGCCTGCGCTATCAGCGACTCCTTCGTCGCGTTCCTGACGCAGGCACGCAGCATGATCATGCTGACGAGGTAGCGCGGATGGTGGACGCGATCACTCTCACGCGGGACGTAGAGACTGCACTTGCGGCGCTAAATGCCCGGGATGCTGGGATTGTGATCCTGTGCATCGTTCAAGAACTCTCCTACGCGGACGCGGCCGTGGTGCTGGGCGTTCCGGAGGGAACGGTCAAGTCTCGCTTGTCAAGGGTCAAGGCACGCCTGCGCGTCGACCTCAATATGCACGCACCCGGACTTGAGGGGGTGGAAGCATGAACGAGCGGATGCCCCATGGAGCCAACATCGAAGACGCTCTTATATCCAAGATGCGCGCGGACCTCAGCAGGCAACCGTGGTACTCCCGATGGTTCGGAAAGCTCATGATCTTCGGTGGCGCCGGCCTGGTCCTCGCCGGAGGCGGAGTCGCCGCAGTGCGGCTCCTCAGCTCAGAACCTGTGACGGATTCGTTCGTTGTCCATTGCCTCAGCGAAGCGGACATCAATGCTGATGGCTCTTTCCCGGGCGCGGCTGCGAACGTTGCCTCACCAGACGGCGTCCTTCCGGTAGATGACGCGGTGGCGCTCTGCAAACAGATGTGGGAAGCCGGAGCACTGAGGAGCGCCGACCCGCTCGACGCTAACCCAGATCCAGGACGCGCCCCGGCAGAGTTCACCACTTGCGTGACCTCGACTGGTGAGGCCGCGATCGTGCCCGGCAATATCGAGTGCTCGGTGCTCCGGCTTCATCCATATCAGCCGAACGTCCCCGAGGGGCGATAGACAACTGACGATGTGAGGGCTGCAAAACTCCCCATCGTGGAGCAGTAAGGGATGCAGATGAGCACGGAGCCGCCGTAGTCGGTCTCGGTGTAGTTGCTCACCCAACAGTTGTTGAAGCCTTCGGACGACCGGATTACGTTGTTCCACCCGTTGGGCATGCTGGCGAATCCGTAGGTCACGCCGTAGCAGCCCGAGCCGGTTCCCCACTGCACCAAGACGCTGCCGCCCCGAGATGTCGACGTGTACTGCCGCCCGATGATCACAGTGCTCAATGGCGCGAGGCTTGTCCTTGCTTGGGGGACGAGACGTTCGAGATCGCCCGGCGCCCCGGCATCGATGAAGGCCTCCGCTTGCTCGATCGTGTCGAAGCACGAGGTGACGAGTGGTGTGTTGTCGGGTAGTGGTTGCCCCACCGGGACAGCCACGCCACCAATCGTGCAGACCTCACTCACTTCGTCCGCCCGGGCAGCGGGTGCGGGTGCTGTCGTGGCGATCGCGAGTACAGCGGTGATGACCAATGCGATTGTTGAGATTCTGGACACGGGACTCCTCAGGTGTTCAGTCCGCGATGTCCGGCATGTGCCCGGAGGTTCCAAACCCTCACAAAGCGGAGGTCAGTCCGACCGCCACGCGCCGCAGAGAGCGCCCGGGTCAGTGCAGGCGAGCGGAACGAGAAACGCGCAGCGATCGCGGCGCGATGGGAATCGAGTCCGGAGGGCCAAGCCGCATACGCCTACTTGGGTGGGCTCATGCTGCCGCTGTGGCTGATCGACGACGGCGAGCTGGACGTCACCATCCCTGGCGTGTGTGGAAATGGCGACTCGTGCGGGAACTGGTGCTCCCGCTCCGCAACGGCCAGTACCTTACTTCACCGGCGCTACTGCATGAGCTCGGACGCACCTATCCGGTAGTGTTCCCAGCCAGAGCAACCGAACGGGAGATCGATAGCCTGCTCCGCGCACTGGAAACAGAAGGCCTTCTCAATCGCGTGGTCGGGCAACCTGGTTACTACACCGCGGTCGACGCGAAGGATGCCGCCGCACGCTCGGAGCGCGACGTGCCGGCCGGCATGTGCCTGATCTGCGGTAAGCCGCTTTCGAAGGACCTCCTTGGCATGAAAGTGCACTTCGGCGACTGCGAGCGACGGGCGGCGAATCTCGCCCGACGTCCATCGCCGGAGCGATGGTGAACGGATCCGGTCCGGCCCGGAGACGTGGCCGAATCCCTTCCGGTGTAGGGGCACAGTCCAACGAACTAGCAGCGCAGGATCAACGGCGGCCATGGCCTCACTTGAGGCACGCTCTCATCGAAACGCAAGTGCTCGAGAACGACCCGACCCGTTCGCCGGCCGAGCCGTGCTCGACCCCGAGGGAACACAACGGTTGGGCTGATCGCACGCCGACGGCCCGGCTTTCGTGCCTCGCCCGCTTAGGGATGGTAGATGAGCGAGGCAGTTCTGGGATTCTGATCGACGACTCTTCAGCTCGCCTGTGGAAGTCCCTGGGATAACGCCTGGCGGATCCTCCAGACAGGGAAGCCGCTGAGCTGCGCAATCAAGTCGACATCGAACTCGTGCTCGAAGTAGGCCACCCGCACCTCCCGGATGCGCGACGGATTGTCACCGAAAGCAAGTGTGAACTCGGTGGCGTAGCGCTCCCAGACGCTGACCTCATACCCCGGTGCCGTCACGGTTCTCTCACCTCATCCCGGGTCTGACTCTCAGGAGTGGTCGCGGTGCTGATGCGATGCTACGACACCCTTGTTAACGCCAGGAGACAAGGAGAATCCGGGGAAGCTCGCTACGCACGATGTGAATCCCTACGGGGGATGGCCGCCCGGGGTGCACGGTTCACACCGGAGTGACCCGGGGAATTCGGTCCGGCATAGATCGTGTCGTGGTCGCGGCCGGTCGTCGCAGGCCTCGAGCGGTGCGGAGCACATCGTCCCGCGATGCATACCAGCTGGGGCGCTTGCCCAGCCCCAGCCAGATTGCCTCGTAGCCGCTGTCGACTCTTTCGACGTAGGCCACCAGACGCGCTGCGTCGTGCTCGTCAATGTTGGTGTCGCACAGCCGCCACGCTGATTCATCGAGCGGTTCGAACACCAGATTCTGTTGATCGACAGTGATCATCTGAACCTCCGAACCAACAATGCGCCCTCGCCGCGTGCTTCACCAGCCCTTGACCGATCTTCGTGGGTGACGTTCGGTTGAGCCCCCCAATCCGGCGCACCCCGGCTACGTCACGTGCCTCTGTCACCGCGTCGGGGTTGTTGTGGGGTTTGCCTGGCGCTTCCGGGAGATTGCGATCGCGGGCCCGGAAGTACCAGAAGTCCGCGTCGGCTTCGGCGCGGAGCCAGGGAGCCTCGGGTGAGGCTGTCGGCGATCCACGACGCGGCCGATTCCGCGTCGCGATGTATCGTTTCGGCCTAGATCTCAACTGTCGTCAACACTGTGAACGAGGTGCGTGCGACTATCAGGCATGGACACGTCCCGCGCTCGCTCATGTGCCGTCGGGGATCTGGGCGCCCTCGACATCAACCTTCGCGTCACGTTCTCACGCTTACCGAGTGACACGAGGTCGCGACGACGGGTGAGCGGTCGGCTCAAGCGGATTCGAGAGGTCGACTACCTGGTCGGCAACATGCGCCGCCCAGGTATCGAGCTCGTGGTGGCCTTCCCTCTCCAGCACGGAGGTGAGAGTTCAGACGTATACGGTCCACTGCCCCTCAGCTATCAGGTCCACGTCGGCGACCCGATGCTGATTCGCCAGGTGCCGATCGGCTGACGGGCTCTTGCCTTCGATGGCCCAGGCCGGGGACGCCGCCCGCAGTGCGCAGACGGGGACCGAGACCGCCGCCCGCTCGAGGGAACCAGCCAGAGCGCGTGGATCATCGATGGGTTCGGACATGCACCGCCTCCACCCAGGTCCCTCAGTGAGCCCGCGGCTTACCGTCCTGTGGACTCCCTCGCCTGGAGCGTGAAGTCGACGAGCACGCGGCGCGGCGCCGGGTGCTCGGTGGAGCCCATCTGCTCGGTGAGTGCGGCGACGGCCGTCTCGGCGATCCGCTGGCGGCCGAGATCGACGGTGCTGAGGCTGGGAATGGAGTACGACGCCTCGGCGGTGTTGTCGATGCCGATCACGGCGGTGTCGCCGGGCACGTGCAGCCCGGCGTCATCGAGCGCGCGCATCGCGCCGAGCGCGAGACTGTCGTTGAACGCGAAGACGGCATCGAACTGGGCGCCCCGCGCGAGCAGCTCTCGCATGGCGGTGGCTCCGTTGACCTGGATCCACGGGTCGGCCTCTGCGACCAGGTCGGGCTCGATCGCGATGCCGGCCCTCTCGAGCACGGTGCGGTAGCCGTCGAAGCGCAGGGCCGCCGATCCTCGAGTGTCGGCGCTGCGGGCACCGATGACGGCGATCCGTCGGCGGCCGGTGAGAAGCAGATGCTCGGTGGCGAGGGCGGCTGCGGCACGTTGGTCAGTGCTGACATGCACTGCGGCTCCGCCGACCGGGTGGTCGCCGAGAACGACGGTCGGCACCGAGAGCTGCACACTCTCGAGCTCCTCGGCACCGTGATCCATCGGGTTCAGGATGAGCCCGTCGATGTGCTGAAGGCGGGGACTGTCGAGCAGCGCTCGTTCGCGGGCGGCGCTGCCGGTGCGCTCGATCTGCACAACCAGCCCGTGCTCCTCGGCGGCGGCGATGGTCGCCTCGGCCAACTCGGCGAAGTACGCGACGGAAAGGCTCGGAACGGCGAGACCGATGACTCCGCTGCGACCGGAGCGCAGGTTCCGCGCGGCCAGGTTGAGCTTGTAGCCGAGCGCTTCGATCGCGGCCTCGACCTTCTTGCGGGTCTCGGCGGCGACGTACGGGCGTCCGTTCATGACGTTCGAGACGGTCTTCGTGGACACGCCGGCAAGGCGTGCGACGTCCTGCATCTTGACGGTCACGGCGGAGTCCCTTCCAAAAGTTCATCGTACATCGATGTAATACCCCGAACGCGGCAACTTGACGCGCGCGGCGTTAGAGGCTCATACTGATTCATACATCGATTACCGACATCGATTACCTAAACCATGGATCGCCGGGATGCCCGTCCCCGGTCGTCACGAAGGAGTGCCCCCATGAAACGACCTCTCGCCCTCGCGGCCTCAGGCGCCGCCGCCATCCTCGCGCTGGCGGGCTGCACCGCCGGTGCGCCCGAGCAATCCGACGGTCCCGTGGAACTGACGTTCTGGCATGGCTACACCGAGGCCGACGGCGACGTGCTGCAGCAGATCGTCGACGACTTCAATGCCTCTCAGGACGACGTCGAGATCAAGACCGAGGTGAAGACCTGGGCCGTGATCGACGACACGCTGTTGCCTGCGCTGTCTGCGGATGAAGGCCCCGACGTCGTGGCGATGCCGGCCGAGCGGCTCCCCGTCTACGCCGACCGCGGCGCGTTCGTCGACTTGAGCGACTGGTACGGCAGCGCCGACAGCAACACCGATCAGCTCAACCCGCAGGCCGTCGAGATGGTGACCGTGAACGGCGCCCCCTACGGCGTGCCCACCGGTTTCGTTCCGCTCTCGGTGTTCTACAACAAGGCGTTGTTCGCTGCGGCAGGCATCGCGGACTTCCCGCAGACGTGGGACGAATGGCGGGCGGCGGCGACGCAGCTGACCGTGGATGCCGACGGCGACGGCACACCCGAACAGTACGGACTCGCCCTCCCCGACCATGACACCGTCGCGAATGGACTGTGGCCGACGCTCTTCTACGGCGCGGGCGGAGATCTGGTGGAAGACGCCAAGACCGCCGTCATCGATTCCGACGCGAACCGCGAGGCGCTCGAGTACTGGGTCTCGGCCATCCGGGACGACAAGATCTCGCCGACCGGACTGGACGGGATCGGCGCCGATGAGCTGTTCAGCTCGGGCAAGGCGGCGATGCACGTCGGCGGCCCATGGATGGCCTCGATCGCCGAAGACAGCGGCATCGACTACGGCATCGCGGCAGTTCCCGCCGGGCCCGAGGCGCAGGCGGCGTCAGCGATCGGCGTCGCGATGGGAGTCACCGCGCAAGCCGGTGAGGCCGAGACCGCGGGCGCCGAGGCGTTCTTCTCCTACTTCTTCGACCTCGATGTCGCGACACAGTGGTCGCTGGGGTCCGGTTGGCCGCCGCTGCGAACGGATGTCCCGGCCGAAGCCGTCGCCGAGAACCCGGTCGTCGTCTCTCTCACCGCAATCGCTCCGACCAGCCGCGCACTCCTGCCCGGCGTCGTCAACAGCGTCGACGTCCTCGACGCCGTCGACGACCTGACCCAGCGCGCCGTCGCCGGCGAGAACCTGGACGACCTGCTGCCCGCCGCGCAGGACGAGGTCCAGTCGGCGCTCCCGTAGCGTCCGCCGATCATCCGACCCCGATCGGGGCCGCGGCGCGCAGCCCGCGCGGCGGCCCCTGGAGAAACATGGCGACAATCACGCAGCGCCCGTATCGCCCGGCGCCGCAGTTGGGCGGCAGGACCCCCGTCGGGTCGTCCCGGCGCACCTCGCTGATCGCGTTGGCATTCCTCGCTCCCGCCCTCGTCATCCTCCTCGTCTTCGTGGCGTGGCCGATGCTGTCGGCGCTGCGGCTCTCGTTCACCGACGCCTCGGGCTTCGGGCAGGAGGAATACGTCGGGTTCGACAACTACGTGCGCGTGTTCACGGACCCCGACGTGCTTCAGGCGATGGGGAACACCGCGTACTACGCGCTCCTCTTCACGCCGAGCGCGATCGTCGCGGCTCTGCTGCTTGCGCTCCTCGTGAACCATCGGCGGCTCCCCGGGCGTGGCGCTTTCCGTACGGTGCTGTTCCTGCCCTTCATCGTCTCGCTCGCCGTCGCCGCGTTCGCCTGGTCGTACCTGCTCGACCCGCAGATCGGCTTGCTGAATCACTGGCTCCGCGTCTTCGGCATCCAGCTCGGGAACGTGCTCCAAGATCCGGCGCTGGCGATGCCGACGGTCGCGCTCGTCGCGGTCTGGAAGAGCTTCGGCTTCTACCTCGTGATCTTTATCGCGGGCCTCCAGGAGATCCCGGGCTCGCTGTACGAGGCTGCCCGGGTCGACGGGGCGACCGCGTGGCAGCGGTTCCGACACATCACGCTGCCCATGCTCAGCAACACCCTGGCGTTCGTCATGGTCGTCGCCCTGATCGCCGCGCTGCAGGCCTTCGACCAGATCTACGTCATGACCGGCGGCGGCCCCTATGGGACGACGCAGACCGTCGTCATGGAGATCTACACATCCGGGTTCAAGAAGCTCGAGCTCGGCTTCGCGTCCGCGCTCTCGTACGTGCTGCTGCTCATCACCCTCGTGCTCAGCCTCGCCCAGTTCCGGTTCTTCGGTCGTCGAGAGAAGGACGTGCAATGACCTCCCTCACGACCCCGCCGGTCGCCACCTCCGCTCCGCCCACGCGCAGGAGGCGCCACCGCAAGACGGGGCGGGCATCAAGCCTCCTCCTTCTCGTGGCGGCGCTGGCGGCATCCGCCCTCGTGCTGCTGCCCATCGCGATCATCGCGTTCACCGCATTCAAACCCGTCGCCGAGGTCAACGCCTACCCGCCGACGCTGCTGCCTGAGGTGTGGACCCTCGACAACTTCGTCCAGATCTTCGAGGAGTTACCGTTCGCGCGGCTGATCGTGAACAGCTTCATCTTCGCCGGCGGCGTGACGGCGTTCGCGCTGCTGTTCGACTCGCTGGCGGCGTACGCGCTCGCGAGAATCGATTTCCGCGGCAGCCGCGTACTGCTCATCGCGATCATCGCCAGCCTCATGATCCCGTTCCAGGCCACCTTGATCCCCATCTACCAGCTTGTGAGCGACCTCGGCTGGGTGAACACCTACGCCGGGCTGATCGCGCCTCGCGCGGCCGACGCATTCGGCATCTTCTTCCTGCGGCAATTTTTCCTCTCGCTGCCGCGCGACCTCGACAACGCGGCCCGCCTGGACGGCGCGTCCGAGTGGCGGATCTTCTGGAACGTCGTGCTACCCAACGCGAAGCCCGCGCTGCTGACGCTCGCGATCTTCACCTTCGTGAACAACTGGAACGACCTGCTGTGGCCGCTCGTGTTCACAACCGACGCCGAGATGGGCACCATCACGTCCGGACTCACGCTGCTGACCGGCCCCGGCGGGATCATCCCCCAAGGCGTCATGATGGCCGGCTCCCTCATCGCCGTTCTCCCACTCGCGATCATGTTCCTCTTCGTTCAGCGGCGCTTCATCGAGAGTGTCGCCTCGACCGGCCTGAAATGAGAGATCGATTGACTGACTGGTACACCGACGGTCCCCTGCGGTTCGGGCTCGGCATCGAGAACACCTTCGTCCCACAGGGCGGGCCGGGCCTGCGGCCGATCGACGAATACGAGCTCACCGAGCACTACACGCGGTGGCGAGGCGACCTCGATCTCGCCGCCGGCGTCGGGGCGGAGTTCCTCCGCTGGGGCATCCCCTGGCACCGGGTGAACCCCGAACCCGGCCGCTGGGACTGGGGCTGGACCGACCGCGTGATCGGCCGCATGGTCGAGCTCGGCATCCGTCCGATCATCGATCTGCTCCACTACGGCACGCCGCTGTGGCTGGACGGGCAGTTCGCCGCCCGCGACTACCCGCAGCGGGTCACCGAATACGCGGTGGCCGCCGCCGAGCGGTACGCCGATCTCGTCACGGACTACACCCCGGTGAACGAACCCATGATCCATGTACTGTTCTGCGGCGAGTACGGCTATTGGCCGCCCTACCTCCAGGGCGAGGAAGGTGCTGCGCGGCTCGCGATTGCGATCGCGAAGGGCTTCCAAGCGACCCAGCACGGCATCCGCGACGTGCTGGGAGAGCGGGCGACTTTCGTGCACGTGGATGCCTCACTGCGATACGCCGGCGCGGTCGATGAGCCTGAGCACCGAGAGACGGCCGACCGGCTTCGTCACCAGGCGTTCCTCGTCGAGGACCTCGTCACCGGAAGGGTGGGGGCAGAACACCCGCTGGCCGATCTGCTGCTGCGCCATGGGGCCGACGAGAGCACGCTCGACGACTTCGCTCGCCGCCCGGTCCACCCCGACATCATGGGCGTGAACTACTACCCTCGGCACTCGACGGAGGTCTTCGAGCCGGGCGTTCACCACCGCGGCGGCTTCGCCGACCCCAGACCGACGCGCGACGACGGCCTGGCCGGGCTCACCGAGATGCTCGTCGAGTACGCCCAGCGCTACCGGGCGCCGGTCATGGTGACCGAGACGTGCGTCACCGGGACGATCGCGGAGCGGATCGACTGGCTCACCGCATCGGTCGCAGCGGTCGAACGCCTCCGCGCCGAAGGAGTCGCAGTGGTCGGGTACACCTGGTGGCCGCTGTTCGACATGTACGAGTGGACGTACCGGCACAGCTCCGGACCGAAGTCGGACCACCAGCTGGCCATGGGACTCTATGAACTGGTGGAGTCTGACGGCGGTCTGGAACGCCGGCGCACGGCGGTCGCCGACGCGTTTGCGGCGATCGGACGGCGACAGGACGATGCCGGTTGGGCACTCGCCGAGCCGACGATGGAGGAGCTGCGATGAGCGACCGGGTACGGGATGATCACGAGGCATACCTCTTCGCCCACTTCGTGGGTGAGGACGGCCCCGATGCGGAGCAGGTCCACTTCGCGGTGAGCCGTGGCGACACGCTCAGCGAATGGTCTCCGCTGGCCGGCGGCGAACCGGTGCTGCGTTCATTCGTCGGAACGGGCGGCGTCCGTGACCCGTTCGTCATGCGGCTACAGGACGGGGAACGGTTCGTCATGCTGGCGACCGATCTGCAGGTGTACGGCATAGGGCACTTCCGCGCCGCCCAGGAGCACGGCAGCACCGCACTGCTCGTGTGGGAGTCGAGCGACCTGGTGACGTGGGACGGCCCCCGGCGCGTAGAGGTGATGGCGCCCGAGCAGGCAGGAAACGTGTGGGCGCCCGAGGCCATCTGGTGCGAAGAAGCGCAGACGTACGCCGTGTACTGGGCTTCCAACCTGTACGACGACGACGGCGGCGAACGACGCAACGCCGACAGCTACAACCGCATGATGATCGCGACGACCGATGACTTCGTCACCTTCTCGCAGCCACGTGTCTGGATCGACGTGCGCCGCGCCCCCGGTTACGGGACCATCGATTCGACAGTGGTCCGCCATGGCGGTGTGTACCACCGCTTCACCAAGGACGAGCGGCCCGATGTGATGCACGTGTTCCACGAGGTCAGCGCCGATCTGTTCCTTGCCACGACGGATGCCATCGGATCGGCCTGGGACCTCGTCGCCGAGCGGATCGGGTCCGACCACCTCACCCACGGAGAGGGCCCCATCGTGGTGCCCTCGAACAGGGACGACCGCTGGTTCCTGCTGCTGGACTGGCCGCCGTACGGCGGCGGGACGGGCTACGTCCTCTTCGAGACCGACGATCTCGGCTCCGGTCGATGGGCGCGCACCGCCGAAAGCCTCCCGCCGCGGTTCCGCCACGGCTCGGTCATCCCCATAACGGGAGCGGAACGCCGCCGCTTGCTCGCGCAACTCCCGCCCGCCGCCGAGCTCGCCACGTCGTGAACTAGACACAGCGACTTCGAAATGGCGGCGTCGCCGCAGGGACAGCGACCCCAAAGGTTGACGACCAAGGGGCAGGTTCGTCGCCTATGCACCGGTGGGCGCCGTCACCGACCTCGACGCTGTCGTCTGCCCGCGCGCCCCGCATTCGCGCATGGCACGCTGGCGGATGGTGCGTGCGACGGCGAGGAGGCGGAAGTCAGAGTTCGAGGGCGTAGTAGAAGGCGCGCTCGCCCGTGTCTGGATCCTTGCCGCTGAACCCGTGGCGTTCGTAGAAGCGCTGGGCGTCGACGTCTGCCTGGTCGACGTTGATCTCGATGGCTGAGACACCGATTTTGATCGCGTCCATCAGGACCCGGTGGATAATCGCGGATCCGAGGCCGTGACCGCGGTGTGGCGGAGCGACGTAGAGCTCATCGAGGAGTGCGACAGGTCCGTCGTACCAGACGTTGGTTCGTAATGTGAGGAGAGCGACGCCGACTGCCGGGTCACGGATCAAGTACGCGATGGTGCTCGGTCCGGCGAGCATCGACGTGAGCCGTCGCGCGAGAGTGACAGCACCGGGTGTTTCGGTATCGAACTCCGTGTTGAAGTCGTGCAGCAGGCGGGCTACTTCCCCGGCTGCCTCGGGTCCGGCCCTATACGCACGGTCCGCAGCATCGAGCTCCGACATGGCGCGATGCTACCGTCCCGACCACAACGCGCCGCAACCGGCTCATGATGACCGCTCGCGGTGAGCAGTGGGTCAAGGACTTATCAGACCGCACGCAGAGGGATCCCGACCACGGATCCCTGCGATCTCAGAGGGATGCTGAGCGGATGCATGGAATACAGATTGGATACGCCCGGGTCTCGACCACCGATCAGGACCTCACGTCCCAGCGCAATGCATTGTTGCGGATGGAGTTCGCGATGCGAACCTCTCCGTCGATCACGGTTTAACCGGCACGAACCGCGCCAGGCCCGGTTTTCGCGAGGCGCTGGCCGCGGTTCGCGAAGGCGACACCCTGGTGGTTAGGAAGCTCGACCGGTTGGCCCGGTCGTTGCGCGACGCTCGCGAGATCGTCGACGCGCTGACCGCGAAAGGGGTTGCTCTCAGCCTCGGCGGGAGCAGGTACGACCCGACCGATCCCGTAGGCCGGCTCTTGTTCAATGTGCTCGCCATGGTGGCGGAGTTCGAGCGCGATCTGATCAGCATGCGCACCAGGGAAGGGATGGCGGTCGCGCGGGCGAAGAGGAGGTTGAAGGGCAAGCAACCAAACTGTCGATCACGCAGCGAAAGCTGCTGTTCGAGGTCCAGGATCGCGGCGAGTACACACAGACTGAGATTGCCGAGCTGTTCAGCGTCTCCCGGGCGACGGTCTATCGGGAATTCCGGAGGCGCCGCACGGCATTCCTCGCCGCCTGTGAAGCGAACATCTTCTGAACCGATGCTTGCCTCCTTTCGTCTCGCCCGATCCACCCGCCGTGGTGGGTGGGTCGGCGTGTCACGCACGCCCGTGTGTTGACCCAGAGAGGTGAGCTCGTCTGCCAGGATCGGATGACACACGCAGCCGACCGGTCTCGCGAGGGTCCCGATAACTCGATGGAGAGCTGATGGCTGATCGGTCGACGGGATGGAAGGGCTTTTGGAATCGTGGGGGCTTCTGGCGGGCGCTCCTGCTATCCGTGCTGTATCTCGGCGTCTACCTTCTGATCGGCTTCTTGCTCGGACTGATGGCGCCTGAGGGCGGTGACCTGCGGGGCGAGAAGGGCAGCGCGGCCGATGTGTTCTTCGCGACAGCCCTACCGATCATCCTCACGAGCGCCCTTCTCATCGCGTTCGCGGCATCTGTCGGATGGCTGAGGGAGCTGTTCGCCCGGCAGTCGCTGGGTGGCCGGGGATGGATGTGGATCGCGCTGATCGTCGTGCTGGCGATCAACGTCGCCGCGCTGTTCAGCATCGACTACGCCGAGGCTGGCCTGGTCCTCGTCTTCACGTGGCTGCTGGCGGGTTTGTTCGTCGGGTTCGTGGAAGAGCTCGTCACCCGCGGCTTCGTGGTCAACATGATGCGAAAGGCCGGCCACGGTGAGATCGCGGTCGCGCTGGCCTCCGCGGGCATCTTCGCCGCGCTCCACCTGGTCAACGCCTTCACCACCAGCCAGGGAATCGTCGTAACGCTCGAACAGGTCGTCTACACGTTCGCGTTCGGCATCTGCATGTACCTGATCCTGCGCGTCACCCGCACCCTGATCGCACCGATGCTCGTCCACGCCAGCACCGACCCGGTCCTGTTCCTACACGGCAGCTACCCGTCGACCAGCATCCTGGGCCTGCTGCCCACGCTCAGCACCTACCTCGTCGTCGCGACCGGGATCATCCTGATGATCGTGCTGATCGTCAGCGAACGACGCCGGACCGCCCAGCACAATCTCGCTGGCGCAGCGAGCTCCTGACGTCGGTCATCTCGACTGCGAACGCAGCCCATGACGAC
Organism: Microbacterium trichothecenolyticum; assembly: GCF_041938625.1. GTDB lineage: Bacteria > Actinomycetota > Actinomycetes > Actinomycetales > Microbacteriaceae > Microbacterium > Microbacterium trichothecenolyticum_D. Next base: position 189,356 of record NZ_CP169427.1, read on the forward strand.
ATCGCCTCCGACGACCGAAACCCGCAGGGTGCGTCCTCGCATCTGGATCGGCCTCGTCGCCGTGCTGATCTACATCGGGTTCGCCGCGGGCTTGGGCAACGTGGTGGGCGGGTTGGCCGGCGACGACGCGACCGCGGAGTTCGCGCTCTCGCACCTCATCCCGCTCCCGATCGCGATCGCCGCCGCCCTGGCGTTCGTCCGCTGGGCCGGGTGGTGGCAGCCGGTGTGGCGAGAGACGCCGACCGTGCAGCTCACCCCGCGGCGGTGGTGGCTGGTCAGCATCCCGGTGCTCGCGGTGCTCGTCCCGCTCGGCCAGGCGGTCACGATCCCCTGGGGTGACCGAGCCATCTCGTTCATCCTCATCGTCGCCATCGGGACGCTGCTGGTCGGCCTCGGCGAGGAACTCGTGTTCCGCGGCATCCTTCTCGTCACCGTCCGGGAACGACACGGCGAGCTCGTCACCCTGCTCGTCACCGCGGTCGTGTTCGCCCTGGCCCACGTGTTCGGAAGCGTCTGGTACGGTCTGCCCCCTGCGGCGATCGCCTTCCAGGTCGCCGTGCTGGCGATGATCGGGGTCGGCTACTACTGGGTGCGACGAGTCACCGGCCGGCTCTGGGCAGCGGTACTGCTGCACGCATTCACCGACTTCGTGCTGTACGTCGGCTCCGAAGCAGGCAACCCCGCCGCGGCGATGGCCACCACCTCCGACGCCACCAATCCCGTCAGCGTCACCGCCCAGATCCTGCTCGCCATCGCCATCACCGCCAGCGTCATCAGCGTCATTCGCGAAGACATCCGCACCCGCCGCCACGCGACGAACCCGGCGCCTTAGCCGCATCTCCCACTGCGCCCCAGCGCCCCTGCGTGCACGCTCGACGTCCCTGATCGCGCCGATGCCGATTACGGATCCCAAGGATCCCAACCGCGTCTGTCGTTCCGTTGTTGATCGCCGCGCGACCGGGCCGCCGCCTTCTTTACGTACCCTCTGATCATGAGCGGGACTGGATTCACCCTCAACCCGGCCGCGAAACAGAACGGGTGCTCGATCTCAACGGTGAAATCGCGATGATCGCGGTAGGTCAGTTCAAGGAGGTCGACCCGGCACTCACCGCCGAAGCACGCGCCGTGTTCGACTCGATCGACTTCGAGACACCCGCCCGGTAGACCACCGCGGGCTCTGCCCGCCAATTCTGCGGCACGTCGACCGGCACGGCTATCGAGGAGCAACATGCCCGATGCCCGCTGAGCATCCCGCCCTCGTGCACCGCACGTGAGGGGATACCCGAACTCACTCGACGCGGACCTGGCTGAAACCTGAGCCAAAGTCGCGGGTCGGGTGAGGACCCTCTCATGAAGTCTCGCTAGCTCGCTATTGCCCGGCTAGCACTCGTGTACTGGAGCCACGGCGTCGGACGTGGCTCTTTCCGTGGACGGAACACCTTGACCGATTCGACCCCCACATCCGCACCCGCCGGATGGTTCCCCGCAGGCGTTGAGGGCCAGGAGTGCTACTGGGACGGCACCTCGTGGACCGACCAGGTTCGTCCTCTCGGGGGCATCGCCAGCGCGGTAGGGATCGGGTCGCGAGTTTGACCGTCGAGCACTCGAAACAAAGTGGGTGGTCGCCGTTGGCATACTGTAGGCAATCTTCGTTCACTGCCGTGAAAGGTGTCTTATGACGTCGGACATTCCGCTGGGTCTCGCCGACCAGCCCCTGTCGGCAAAGATCTACGAGCTTCTGCGCGAACGGATCATCGAGGGCGTGCTGCGGCCGGGGGAGCGAATCCGAGAACGCGAGCTCGCTGCGGAACTGAATGTGTCCCGCATCCCCATCCGGGAGGCGATGCCGCGGCTGGAGGCGGAGGGCTTCATCAAGACTCTTCCGCGGCGGGGCGCAGTGGTTACGGAGATGACACTCAACGATGTCGAGGAGTTGTTCGCGGTGCGTTCGAGCCTCGAAGTGCTGGGCGCGAAACTGGCCGCGCAGGCATGCGCCGCGGGGCGCTCGCCGGATGAGCTCTTCAGCCGCCTCGCCACCGCCGAAGCGTCGTTGGAGGGTGCGGACGATGCCGCAATCGCCGCGGCCAACTCCGCCCTGCACGAAGAAATCCTGAACCTGTCGTCGAACTCTTTGCTCATCGGGCTCATGGGGCCGATCAATGGGCGGGTGCGGCGTCTCTTCCGGCTCGAGGCGGAGCGCGACCAGCGAGTCCTGTGCGCCGAGCACAAGAAGCTGTGCGACGCCATCGCGGACGGCAACGTGGAATGGGCGGGCGCCCTCGCCTACGCGCACGTGGAGCACAGCCGCGTCGACTCGCTGCGGATCATTCGCGAGCGTCTGGAGTGAGCCACTTCGCCGATCTGGTCTACCAGATCGGCGAAACATGCAATTTACGTAGCCGCTGATCCGGTGAAACACGTGGATGGAATCTTGTATACCAAGTTCCTCCCCCGAAGGGTCATCGGTGTACGAATCGCTCCTCCTCCTCGACGGCACACTGCAGGACGGCTCCCGAGTCGACCTGACGGTCGCCGACGGCCGCATCCGGTGCATCGCCCCGGCGGCGGGGACAGCCGATCCCGCTCGCATCGTCGTCGAGTCGGCCCGATTCGGGGATGCCGTGCGCACCGGAACCGTGGCACACGAGACCGCCATCGACCTCGGCGGGCGGCTCGTGCTGCCGGCTCTGGTCAACGGCCACGCCCACCTCGACAAGACGTTCGTCGGATCGGACTGGCAGCCGCACCGGCCGGGCGCGACAGTGGCGGAGCGCGTCAGTGCGGAGCGGGCGATCCGCGACGAGCTCGACGTGCCGGTGGCCGAGCGGGCCGATGCTCTCGCGGCAGCGATGATCGGCTTCGGCACCGGTACCGTGCGTACGCACGTCGACATCGACCCAGCCGTGGGACTCACGTCGCTGGATGCGGTCCTCGACCTCCGGGAGCGTCTGAGGGGCACCCTGCGTGTACAGGTCGTCGCGTTCCCACAGAGTGGCATCATCGCGTCCCCCGGGGTGAGCGCACTCCTCGAGGAAGCCCTCCGCGCAGGCGCCGATGCGATCGGCGGTCTCGATCCCGTCGGTTTCGACCAGGACGCCGAGGGCCATCTCGACACCGTCTTCGGCCTCGCGGCCCGCTACGGTGTCGGCGTCGACATCCACCTCCACGACCTGGGCGAGCCTGCGCAGCGCCAGTACGGCATGATCGCAGAGCGCACACGACGCCATGGCCTGTCGGGACGGGTCGTCGTGAGCCACGCGTACGGACTGGGATCGATCGGCGAGGACGAGGCCAGGCGCGCGGGTGCACAGTTCGCGTCCGCTGGCGTCGCCGTCATGACGAACGGCCCGGCGGGGCCGATGCCTCCGGTGCTGGCGCTGCGCGCCGAGGGCGCGACGGTGTTTTCGGGATCCGACAACATCCGTGACGCCTGGTGGCCGTACGGCGACGGCGACATGCTCGCCGTCGCCCGCCAGGTCGCCTATCAGTCCAACTTCCGCACCGACGACGAGCTCGGCGTCGCCCTCGATCTGGTCACGGCGTCTGCCGCTAGGGCGCTCGGCGTGCACGACTACGGCGTGCACGAAGGGGCAGTCGCCGATCTGCTCGTCATCGACAGTCCGTCCCCGGCCGCCGCTGTCGCCGCCCACCCCCCATCCCGGCTCGTGCTGCACGGCGGACGCATCGTCGCCGCCCAGCTCGCATCCGCACACGTGCTCGCGCCGATGACACTCGACGCGATGGCCACCCGGCCCTGATCCACCCCGTCCTGCAGCACCCGACCTTCCAGAACCCGGAGTGAACATGAGAACCACCAGGACCCGAGTCATCGGCGCCCTCGCGGCATCCCTTGCCGTGGGCGCGCTCGTCACCGCCTGCGCGGGCGGCTCGGCGGCGCCGTCGGCCTCGAGCGACCGAGACGACACCGTCATCATCGGCACCGGAGCGACGCCGCAGACGCTCGACCCGATCCTCGCCTCGGACGTGCAGACCGACTTCACCGTCGGCGGCGCCTACGACAAGCTCATCGACTACGACGACGACGGCGCGATCGTGCCGCTGGTCGCCACCGAGTGGACGTACAACGACGACGCGACCGCCGTCACCCTCACCCTTCGAGACGACGTGGTGTTCCACAGCGGTAATCCGCTCACGGCAGCCGACGTCGTGTACACGCTCGACCGCATCGCTTCCCTGGGAATCGGGGTGTCCTCGTTCCTCTCGTCGTATGCCTCGAGCACCGCGGTCGACGACACGACGGTGGAGATCGCGCTGAACGGCACCAACACGACCTTCGTTGGCGCGCTGAGCAAGGTGTACCTCCTCGACTCCGCGCTCGTCTCCGAGAACGAGGGCAGCGACCAAGGCCAGGCGTGGCTCGCCACCAACGATGCCGGCTCCGGGCCGTACGTCATCACCGACTACACCGCCAACCAGCAGGCCACGCTCGAGCGCTTCGAGGATTCGTGGCGCTTCGACGAGCATCGTCCCGACAGCCTCGTCTACCGCTACATCACCGAGAGCTCGACCCTGCGCGACGAGCTCAAGTCCGGCGGCGTGGACGTGGTGACCGGCCTTACCGGCACCGACCTCGACGCCCTCGCCTCGCAGGACGGCGTCTACCCGCAGGAGCTGTCGAGCATGCTCCAGCTGTTCGTCATGATGAACACGCAGGACGGCATTACGACCGACCCGAAGGTGCGTGAGGCGATCCAGCTCGCCTATGACTACGACGGGCACATCTCGTCGATCCTGAGCGGGCGCGGCCAGGTCGCCACAGGCCTCACGGCCCCGAGCGTGTCATGCCGCGTCGACACGGGTGCCGCGAAGCAGGACGTCGCGGCGGCGAAGGCGCTGATCGCCGATGCCGGTGCAGAGGGCCAGACGCTGACGCTCGCGTATCAGTCGCAGATTCCCGAGCACCAGAAGGCGGCGACCTTGCTGCAGTCGAACCTCAAGGACATCGGGATCACGCTGGAACTCAAGACGGTCACGTACCCGGAGTACGTGGCGATGATCGAGTCGCCTGAGACGACCCCCGACCTGGCGCTGCTGTGGGACTTCCCCTACTACCCGGAGATCGGTCCCATGCTCTACCGGGTCTACGACTCGCAGTTCATCGGCCAGACGAACTACGCGCAGTACTCCAACCCGGATGTCGACGCGCTGCTCGAGCAGGGGATCGCGACCGTCGACCCCGACGCCGCATGCGACCTCTTCACGCGGGCGCAGGAGCTGATCCTCGCCGACGACGTCAGCGTGAACATCTCCAACCCGACCACGACCGTCATGCTGCGCGACGGCATCGAGGGCCTCGAGTACGCGCCGACGTACCAGCTCTTCGACCCGAAGATGCTCGTCCTCGCCGACTGACCCAAGGTGGCTCCGTCCACGAGTGGACGGAGCCACCTTCCCCCGACCGACCCGAACCGAGGAGGCCCGCATGGCGAGGTACATCGCGAAGCGGCTGGGGCTCGCCCTGCTGAGCGTGTGGGGCATCATCACGATCGTCTTCTTCATGACGAAGCTCATCCCGGGCGACGCCGCGCGCGTCGCGGCGGGCCGTACCGCCACGGCCGAACAGGTCGAGCAGGCACGCCAGCGCCTGGGGCTGGACCTCCCGGTGATCGAGCAGTACTTCCTGTTCCTCGGCAAGGCGCTCCGCGGTGATCTCGGCCAGTCCGCGTCGACCCACCAGAGCGTGGTCGGCGACCTTGCGAACACCGTCCCCACCACTCTCCAGCTCGTGATCGTCACCATGTTCGTGACCATCGTCGTGGCTGTGCCGCTGGGTGCACTGTCGGCGGCCCTGCGCGACCGGGCGCCGGATGTCTCGGCGCGAATCCTCTTCGTCCTGGCCGGCGGTGTTCCCGTCTTCTGGCTCGCGATCCTCCTGCAGTGGGTGTTCGCGTCGAATCTCGGCTGGTTCCCGATCTCCGGAGCGAACTCGTTCGGGATGGCGCCGCCGGACGTCACCGGCTTCACCCTGGTCGACTCGCTCATCGCGGGCAGCCCGGCGATGTTCTTCGACTCCCTCGCCCACGTGATCCTGCCCGCGCTCGCCCTCAGCGCGCCGTTCATGTCGACGATCGCCCGCAACGTCCGTTCCAACCTGATCGGCGCACTCGACACCGACTACGTGTCGTTCGCGATCTCGAAGGGTGCGGGCCCCTACCGCGTCGTCGTCCATCACGGACTCCGCTCCACGATGGGATCGACGCTCACCCTGCTCGGCATGCAGTTCGGCTGGATGATGGGTGCCGCGCTGCTGGTCGAGAGCGTCTTCGCGCTCCCCGGCATCGGCACCTACCTGAATCAGGCGGTGCTCAACCAGGACACCTTCGCGGTGCTCGGGTGCGTCCTCGTCATCGGCATCGTCTTCACCGTCGCCAGCCTCGCCGTCGAGCTGCTGCAGATCTGGACCGATCCCCGGGTTCGCGAGTCCCACCTGACGGGAGCACAGGCATGACACTGACATCGACGCCGCCCGAAACGGAAGCGCCCGACCGCGACGCGGCCGCACCGGCATCGCGCGCGACCCGGGCCTCCGAGTGGCTCTCGCCCGCCGGCCTGGGTGGCGGCATCTCACGCGGGCTCCGCGGTCTGTTCGGGCACCGCGCGGCGGCGCTCGATCGCGTGGCCGTCGTCGTGTCGATCCTCCTCGTGGTGATCGCCGTGGTCGGACCGTTCATCGCCCCGTACGACCCGTACCTCGCCAACCCGGCCGACGCGCTGCTGCCGCCGAGCGCCGCGCACTGGATGGGCACCGACGACGCCGGCCGGGATGTCCTTTCGCGGCTCTTGGCGGGGGCCGCCACGACTCTGCTCGCGGCGGTCGCGGTCGTCGTCATCTCGACCGTGATCGGAGTCCTCATAGCCTGCGCTGCGGTGCTCTCGCCGCGCGGCGTGGACGCCACGATCATGCGCATCTGCGACATCTTCATGGCGCTGCCCGCGATGGTGCTGGCGCTCGGGATCGCAGCGGCGCTCGGTCCCTCGCTCGGCTCCGTGGTGCTGGCCATGGTCATCGCCATGTGGCCGGGCACGACGCGTCTGGTCCGCGGAATCCTCCGCGTCACGATGAATGCCGCCTACGTCGAGTCGGCCCGCGTGAACGGCATCAGCCGGTTCTGGACGCTCGTCCGCCACGTGCTGCCGAACTCGCTCGACTCCGTCTACGTGCAGGCGAGCATGGAGATCTCGGGCGCCGTCGTGCTCATGGCGGGCCTCGCGTATCTCGGCGTCGGCGCCCCTCCCCCCAGTGCGGACTGGGGCGCGATGGTCGCCCAGGGACGCGAGTACATCACCACCGCATGGTGGGTGGCGACGTTCCCCGGCCTGGCCATCACCGTCGCGGCGATCGCCTTCGGACTGCTCGGCGACGCCATCCGCGTCCGGCTGGACCCGAGCCTTCGGAGGAAGCGATGACCCTGCCTGTTCTCGAGATCACCGGCCTGACGGTGAGCGTCCCCGACTCGACGCGTACCGACGGCGGTCGCGGCGCCTTGACCCTGGTCGACGGCGTGAGCCTCACCCTCGAGCGGGGCGAGCGCGTGGCCCTCGTGGGCGAGTCGGGGTCGGGCAAGTCCATGACCGCGAAGGCCGTGATGCGACTCGACCCCACGGTGGACCTGGCGGGCTCGATCCGCGTCGCCGGTCACGAGGTGATCGGCGCACCCGAGCGCACCGTGCGGCGGCTGCGCGGCTCCGCGGTGTCGATGGTGTTCCAGGACCCGATGACCGCGCTCAACCCGGTGCTCACGATCGGCGATCAGGTGACCGAGCCGCTTCGTCTGCGGGGAGTGCCGCGGCGCGAGGCGCGGGCGCGAGCCATCGCGATGCTGGACCGCCTCGGTGTGCCCTCGGCCGCTTCCCGCATGGACGCGTACCCGTACGAGTTCTCGGGCGGCATGAGGCAACGCGTCGTGATGGCCGCGGCTCTCATCGGCGGCCCCGACGTCCTCATCGCCGATGAGCCGACGACCGCGCTGGACGTGCGCGTGCAGGAACAGGTTCTCGACCTGCTCGAGGAGCAGTCGCGCGAGCTGGGTCTCGCGGTACTTCTCATCACCCATGACCTCGCGATCGTCGCCGGCTTCGCGCATCGCGTCGCCGTCATGCGTCACGGGCGCATCGTCGAGGACCGCACGGTCGACGACCTCTACGCCGCGCCGCAGCATCCGTATACCCGCGGACTGCTCGCCTCGATCCCGAGCGTCGACGACGACCCGACGGCTCGTCTTCGGACGGTGGACGACGTGATGACGGAGGATGCTGCGCTCGCGGCGTCCGCGACCGCTCTGGAGGTGCGGCGATGACCAGCCCCGTTCTGCCGGTCGACGGCGTCGACCTGCGCGTCGAGAACCTGACCAAACGATTCGGGCGCGGCGCGCGCGAGTTCACCGCGGTGGATCGCGTGTCGTTCCACCTCGGCACCGGTGAGACCCTCGGCCTCGTCGGCGAGTCCGGCTCCGGCAAGTCGACCACCGTGCGTTGCCTGATGGGTCTCGAGCGGCCGCAGGCCGGCACCATCACCTACAACGGGCTCAATCTGCGCCGCATGACCTTCAAGGCCGAGCGCATCTTCCGTTCGCAGGTTCAGATGGTGTTCCAGGATCCGTACTCGAGCCTCGACCCCCGCATGACGATCGGGCAGATCGTGGCCGAACCGCTGCGGGTGCACACCGACCTGGACGCCGCGCAGCGTCGTGCCCGTGTGGGCCAGATCCTCGAGCGGGTGGGGCTCGAGCCCGCCCACATGAAGCGGTTCCCGCGCAGCTTTTCGGGCGGCCAGCGCCAGCGGATCGCCATCGCCCGCGCGCTGGTCGTGCGGCCGCGCGTGCTCGTGTGCGATGAGCCCGTCTCGGCGCTGGACGTGTCCGTCCAGGCGCAGGTGCTCAACCTGATCAAGGACATGCAGCAGGAGTTCGCGCTCTCGGTGCTCTTCATCGCGCACGACCTGGCGGTCGTCCGATACCTGTGCGATCGACTCGTGATTCTCGAGAAGGGGCGCGCGGTCGAGCAGGGCACGCGCGATCAGGTGTACGGCGATCCGCAGCATCCGTACACCCGATCACTGCTGGCGGCCGTCCCGCGGGCCGATCCCGCCGGCGAAAGGGAGCGCCGCCTGCGGCGCCGCGAATCCACCACCATCAGCCCATCGGAAGCGGAGGCCGCCGCATGACGCGAATCGGAACCGACATCAAGTTCATCGACGGGGTCACCCACTTCGGGGGACCGCTCGACACCCTCCGCGAAGTCGCCGCGCTCGGGCTCGAGGGCGTCAACGTGCGCACACTCGACGAGATCGCACCGACGCTGGACCGGGCATTCCTCACGGACTTCGCCCAGCTCGCAGCCGAGCTCGAGCTGTACGTGCAGATGGGCGTCGGCAAGGTCAACCCGTACATGACCGCTGAGCTGCCGCGCGTGCGCGCCCTCGGCGACGGCAGCTACCTCGCCGGCATGGCGCGGCTCCTCACCACGTGCGCCGAATTCGGCTGGACCGAGACGTGGACGGCGGTCGGCGGCTTCAAGCCGTACCCGGGCATCTTCTTCACCGACCGGTTCCGGACGGATGCTGCGTGGGAAGACCAGCTCGCCGCGATCGAGCGCTTCCTGCACCGCCTCGCACCCGTGCTCCGCGACACCGGCGTGCGCCTGAACCTCGAGACGCACGAGGAGATCACGACCTTCGAGCTGCTCCGGCTCATCGAGTCCGTGGGCGACGACGTGCTGGGCGTGTGCCTCGATCCTGCCAACCTCGCGGTCCGGGCCGAGGTGCCGCTGGAGGGGATCGCGCGGATCGCGCCGTACGTGCATACGACGCAGCTGCGGGATGCCGCGCTGTGGCGCACCGACGTCGGCCTGTCGCGCTTCATCGCGCCGTGCGGCGAAGGGGTGATCGACTGGCCGGCGGCGCTCGGCCTGGTGCTGGAACACCACCCCGCCCTGAATCTCACGATCGAGCCCATCGGGCGCGTCCGCGCCGAGATGGCCCTGCACACGTCGGACCCGACCTGGCAGGCGGGCCACCCCGATCTGACCGATGCGGCGCTCGGCGAGCTGTTCGCGCTCGCCGAGGCCTACGAGGCCCGCGCGGCGCGCGGCGAGGCCGAGACCCTCGCGCAGTTGCGCGCACTCCGGCCGGACGCGGAGTTGGTTTCGTTCCTGCTGGCATCCGCCGACCACCTGCGGGCGGTGCTCGCCGAGCTTCCGGTGGCCGTGGCCGTCGGCATCCCGAACTGACAGAAGGAGAACCTCATGACACTCACCCAGCCCGCCGAGACGGTCGTGCTCGACGAACTCGCCACGGCCGTCGCCTGCGACGTCGTGCTGCCCGGCTACGAGGGATACGACCTTCTCCGCCGCGTCTGGAACGCCGACATCGACCGTCACCCCGCTGCGATCGTCCGCGTCCGCACCGCGCAGGACGTGTCGGACGCGCTGCAGTGGTGCGTCAGCCGGGGATTGGCGGTGACCGTGCGGGGCGGCGGCCACAACCTCGCCGGCACAGCGGTGGCGGACGCCGCGGTGCTCATCGACACCGCGCTCCTGAACGACGTGGTGTTCGACGTCGAGGCCGGCACCGTCTCCGTGGGAGCCGGATGCCGGTGGGGCGACGTCGACCGGGCGGCCCAGCCGTACGATCTCGCGGTGCCCGCGGGGGTCGTCTCGCACACCGGAGTCGCGGGGCTCACGCTCGGCGGCGGCTTCGGCTACCTCGCCCGCCTCCACGGCGCGACGGTGGATCACGTGGTCGAGATCGAGGTGGTCGTCGCCGACGGCCGCGTCCTCACCGCGAATGCCGAGCAGAACCCCGAGCTGTTCTGGGCGCTGAAGGGCGCCGGGCACAACTACGGCATCGCGACGCGCTTCACCTACCGCACGGTGGCGCTCCCTGGACTCGCGACGGTGCGGCAGGCGCTGTACCCGGCTTCGGATCGCAAGGGCATCCTGCAGTTCTTCCGGCAGTGGGGTCCCGACGCGCCGGGCAACATCGGCACCTACATCCGCCTGCTGCGCGCGCCCGAGTACTGGACCCAGATCCCCGCGGAGCACCGCGGAGAGCCGATCATCTCGGTCGCCACCGTCTATTACGGAGACCCCGTCGACGAGCCCGCCGAGACGGCCGCCATGTTCGCGCACGGCACGGCGATCTACGAGAGCCTGCGCACGATGCACCACGCGACGCTGCAGCACGCCACCGACGATGAGTTCCGCTACGGCATCGCGCACTACTGGAAGCACCTGTTTCTGCAGGACCTCTCCGACGACGCCATCGACACCATCATCGAGCACAGCGACGCCTACACCGGCCGCGCCCTCAACTCGAGCGCCCACATCGCGCACCAGCTGATGTGCCCGTTCGAGATCCTCGCCGGCCGCCGCGAGCCGCGCGACGCGTCGAACGACTCGACCGCGGGCGTGGGATCGCCGTTCGCCGCGAACATCGGCGCCGACTGGGAGTACCCGGGCGAGAAAGCGCCGCTGGTCGCCTGGGCGAAGGCGTTCGATCAGGCGCTGGCACCGCACAAGGCGGGTACGTATATCAACTTCACGTCCGTCGCCGGCGACGAGTCCGTCGCGCGCGCCGTCTACGGCGACAAGTACGACCGTCTGGTCGCGGTGAAGACCGAGTACGACCCGGCCAACGTCTTCTCGCGCGGCCTCGTCGACCTCAGCGACAACGCCGGGGAGCTCGCATGACGCGCCGGGTCGGCACCGACACGAGCAAGTTCCCCGGTGCGGCGGAGCTGGGCGCGATCGGCACGCTGGAGAGGATCGCCGCGCTGGGACTGGACGGCGCGTTCTTCCGCAGCGCGTTCGAGCTGAGCCCCACGCTGGACGCGGGGGAGCTGTCGGCGGTGGCGGATGCTGCGGTCGACCTCGATCTCTACCTCGAGGTCGGCGTCGCGAAGGTGAACCCGTTCGCGACGCCGGAGGCGCCGCAGATCCGGGCCCTGGGCGAGGGGGACTACCTCCTCGGGATGGCGCGGATCATCCGCGCCGTGACGGCGGTGGGCATCAGCGAGCTGTGGACGGCCACGGCCAACTACCAGTTCCGCATCCGCGGGCTCTACGCGTGCGACCGCTTCCGCACCGATGTCGACTGGGCGGACCAGCTCGCGGCGACGGCCAAGGTGCTCGACCGTCTGGCGCCGCTGCTCCGCGAGACCGGGGCTCACCTCAACATCGAGACGCACGAAGAGATCAGCTCGTTCGAGGTGGTGCGGCTCGTGGAGGATGCGGGTCCGGACGCGTTCGGCATCACGTTCGACACCGCGAATGTCCTCGTCCGCGGGGAGGACCCCGTCGCGGCTGCGCGCCGGGTCGCCCCCTATACGCGCTCGACCCACGTGCGCGACGTCGCACTCCATCGCACCGATGACGGCATCGGCCGGTTCCTCGCCCCGGTCGGACGGGGCGTCATCGACTGGGCCGCCCTGCTGGGTGAGCTCGACCACGGTGGCGCCACCAGCAACCTGTCGATCGAGGGGGTGATCGGGATGAACGCCGAGATGCCGCTGTTCGTGGACGACCCACGGTGGTGGGCCGCCCACCCCGATCTCACGCGCGAGGAGTTCACCGTCGTCGAGGCGCTCACCGCCGACTACGAGCAGCGCGCCGCGGTGGGTGAGGTGCCCGCGCTCGCCGAGCTGCGCCGGCCGGTCGATTCCGGCCAGGCGTTGGCCTTCATCACCGACAGTGCGGCCGCGTTGCGCGCCGCACTCGCCGCCCGCGAGCCGGCGATCGCCGGCTGACCGAGTCACACCCCCGAGGAGAGAAATGACCCTGACCATCGTCCCCAATTCCATCGCTGTCGACAGCGACTACTTCCCGACCCTGAGCCTGGCTGAACGCGATCGCCGCTGGGCGAACGTGCGGGCGTTCCTGTCGGAGAACGGCCTGGACGCGCTCGTGGTGTTCGGGCAGGGCCGCAACGCCAACGACTCCTATCTCACGAACGAGGATGCCCACGCCACCGTCGTGTTCACACCGACCGACGAGCCGCTGTCGCTGCTCGGCGACGTGCCCATCAACCGCTACGACGGCGCCGGCGCCCGATACGAGCGCTGGACCGACAGCTGGCTGCACGGCAACCCCATTGCCAACCTCGCCGCGGTGCTCAAGGAGCGCTCGCTCGACGCCGCGACCATCGGGGTCGTCGGGCTGACCAGCCGTGCCGTCGGCCAGTGGAACGGCGTCATCCCGTTCCGCACCTGGAGCGCCGTGCTCACCGCCCTCCCGTCGGTGGTCTGGGTCGACGTCTCGGATGCCTTCGAGACGCTCACGCAGTTCAAGAGCGAGGAGGAGCAGGAGATGATCCGCAAGGCCGCCGCGCTCGGCGAGGCAGCCTGCGCGGCTTATGTCGACGCCGTTCGGGTGGGGGTGCGCGAGAGCGTACCGACGGCGGCCGCGGTCAACGCGATCATCGCGGGAGGCGGCTGGATCCGTGCCCCGTTCATCCTGGAGCGCGCGGGCTCGCACCGGTTCGGCTGGGGCCAGCCCGAGTGGTTCGGCATGGGAGGTGCTCCCTACGCACTCCAGAAGGGCGACAGCATCGCCTCCGAGATCTTCGCCTACTACGGCGGCTTCGAGTCGCAGCAGCAGATCGACGTCGTGCTCGGCGAGCCCGACAAGCTGCTGCGCGAGCTCGAGGACGTGTGTCTGGAGTCGTACCACGCGGGGCTCGCGGCGCTCCGCCCGGGGCTCCGGTTCGCCGAGCTCGCCGCGATCATGGACGAGCCGCTCAAGCGCTCCAAGACGTGGAACACCGGCCCGATGGTGCAGACGGTGTCGGGGGTGCTCTACAACTCCGCCACCCGGATCGACCCCAGCGTCGACCCCGCACTCTCGCACCTGCCGAAGCTGCCGTCGGGCGTCGGGCTGGACGGCGACTTCGAGATCGGCGAGGGCGTCGTGTTCGCGATCGAGCCCAACGCGCTGCGCGATGGCAAGCGCGTCTGCATCGGAGGCACCGTGATGCTCAGCAGCCGCGGCGTCGAGGAGCTCAACACGATCCCCAACCGCCTCGTGGTGGTGGACGCGTGAGTACCGTGAACCTTCCCTCTGCCGATGACGCCGCAGCAACCGGCGCCCTGCGGGTGGGCCCGGCGGTCCTGGCCGCAGGCGCCGCGACCGGTCCGCTGGCCGGAACCGTCACGGTCACGAAGGACCTCTTCGATGTCGCCGGCCAGCGCATCGCGGCCGGAAACCCCGACTGGCTCGAGGATGGCGAGCCGGCGGCTGCGAACGCGGTGGCCGTGCAGCGCTGGGTGGATGCCGGTGCCACCGTCGTCGGCATCTCCCACACCGACGAGCTGGCGTTCAGTCTTTCCGGCACGAACGTGCATTACGGCACTCCGCGCAATCCCCACGATCCCGAACGGATCCCGGGGGGTTCGTCGAGCGGATCCGTGGCGGCCGTCGCCGGCGGCCTCGTCGACTACGCCCTCGCCACCGACACCGGAGGATCGACCCGCGTGCCGGCGTCGTACAGCGGTGTCTTCGGCATCCGCACGACGCACGGCCGCGTGCCGATGGCGGGCGTGGTGCCGCTGGCGCCGCGCTTCGACACGGTCGGCGTGCTCGCGAGCTCGGGTGCGATGCTCGAGCGAGCGACGCGCGTGCTGCTCGACACCTCGGTGGCGGAGACGGATGCCTCCACCGCCGCGCCGGTGACGCACATCGTGCTCGCCGACGACGTGCTCGCCCTGGCCGACCCCGACACGGCCGACGCAATCGCGGCGGCGGTGCGGCGACTCGGGGAGGATCTGGACGTCGATGTCGCGACCACCGAGCTCGCCGGACCGGAGCTGCTCGGCGACTGGCGTGCGGCGTTCATGGCCCGGCAGATGCCCGAGATCTGGCAGACGCACGGCGCGTGGGTCACGCGGCGGAAGCCATCGTTCGGCCCCGGAGTCGCCACCCGCATGGAGGATGCGCGCAACGCGTCGCGCGACGGCATGCATCTCGCCGACGACGCACGTGTCGAGGTGCTCGCGCGCCTGGACGCCGCGCTCCCTCAAGGTGCCGTGCTCGCCTTCGCCGCAGCATCCGGTCCCGCCCCTCGCGTGGATCTCGATGCGGCGGCCAAGGGATCCCTCCGCGGCCGAACCATCGCGATGACCTGCATCGCAGGTCTCGGGGGGCTACCCGCCGTATCGCTGCCGCTGGCCGAGGTCGAGGGTCTGCCGGTGGGGGTCTGCCTGGTCGCGCGACCGGGGGAGGATGAACTGCTCCTCGCCGTGGCCCGCGCGGTCGACGCCCTCGTCGCGCGCGCCGAGTACGCGGCATGATCCGGATCGGCGATCTCGCCGCGGCCTCCGAGCACATCGTGCTCACGGATGCCGCGGCGCCGGGCATCAGCGGACGCGTCGACATCCGCATCGCCGGCAGCGTGATCGCCGACGTCTCGCCGGCCGGCGCCGCAGCGCCTCCGGCCGACGCGACGATCGTGCCCCTCGACGGGCGTGTCGTCGCTCCGGCCTTCGTCGAGCCGCACCTCCACCTCGACAAGGCGCTGCTGGGCACGCCGCTCGGCGGCGGCGACCTCGGCGCGGCGATCGCGTATACGGCCGAGCGCAAGCGGGGGTTCACCTCCGCCGACGTCCGGGCCCGCGCCGAGCGCGTCCTCGCGGCCGCGCTGCGGGCGGGGACGACCGCGATCCGCGCGCAGACCGAGGTCGATCCGACCGTGGGGCTGCTCAGCATCCAGGTGATGCGCGAGCTCGCCGAGCGTCATCGCTCGTGGCTGGATCTTCAGATCGCGGTGTTCCCGCAGGAGGGCATCCGCGCCCGTGCGGGAACGCTCCCGCTGATGCGTGAAGCACTGGCGCTGCCGGGGACGATCGTGGGCGGCTGCCCCTACACCGAGGCCGACGCGGTGGATGCTCGCGCACACGTAGACCAGGTGCTCGATCTCGCGGTCGAGTTCGGCACCTTCGCCGATCTGCATCTCGACCTCGCCGACGACACGAGTGACCAGCGGTTCGCGCTCGCCGGGTACGTCGCACGGGCCACGCGGGAGCGCGGTCTCGAGGACCGCGTCGCGATCGGGCACGTCACGACGCTGGCGGCGATGCATCCGAGCGAGCGCGGTCGGGTGCTCGACGAGCTCGCGCGCGCGGGCGTCTCGGTCGTCGTGCTTCCCGCGACCGACCTGTACCTGATGGGGAGGTCGGATGCCGCGAATGTGCGACGCGGCATCGCCCCGGTGTCGGACCTGTGGGCGCACGGCGTGCGCACCGCATTGTCGTCGAACAACCTTCGCAACGCCTTCACCCCGACGGGCCGCGCCGATCCGCTGGACATCGCGCTGCTGGCCGGCCGCGTGGGCTTCGCGTCGAGTCGCGAGGACTTCCTGCGGCTGCACCGGGCGGTGACGACGGATGCCGCTGCGGTCGTCGGCTCCGAGCGGGCTCGCGGGCTCGCCGCCGGGGCACCCGCCGACCTCGTCGTCTTCGACAGCACCGATCCCGACACGGTGGTCCTGGATCAGCCGACGCGGCTGCTCGTCCTCGCCGGCGGCCGTCCCGTCTACTCCGCGAGGCTGGAGGAGTCGTTCCACGAGGTGCCGCTGCCCGGGTAGTGCCGCGCGCTCGCCGATGTAGCGGAGGCGCGGACCGCCCCGGCAAACCGCGGCGAGGTGCGTCGCACCTGGATCCGTCCCACGCGCACGAAGTCCGACGTCGGGACTGCGGTGTGGGGATCAGTCGTCTTCGTTCTCCCCCTGCTCTTCCCTGAGCCCCTTCTCTTCCTCTTGCGCCTGCTTGCGCTGTTCCTGCTCTAGTCGCTTCTGCTCTTGATCAGCCTGCTTGCGCTCCTGCTCGGTCATCCCCGGGTCCTCGCCCGCGCCGCCGGTTCCGGTGTTCACCTCGGCGGGCGGGGCGTCGGAGGGGTCTGGGGCTGCCGGGGTCGTCACCACGGGCGCCGGGGTGGGTGGCTGATTGAGCGCCGCGATCCCGACGACGGCTCCGACGAGGACAGCACCTGTCGCGAGCACGCCCGCAATGATGGCCATCCGGCGATTGCGCCGAGCGCCTTGGCCGGCTGCCGTCGCGGCCGGCGGGAGTGCCGCGGCGTTAGGCCGGCCGGCCCCCGTGACGACGCCGACCGGAGCTATGAGGGTCGGCGCGGTGAACGGGACGGTGGCCCCCGTCATCGCGACAAGCGAGTCGGGGACGGGAGCACGCTGTGCGAGGTTGCCGGTCGCGGCCGCGACCTCTGCGGCGGTCGGTCGCTGCGAGGGCTCGGGGTGCAGCATCCGTGTCAGCAGATCGATCCAGGGCTGATCCAGGGAGGCGGGGATCTCGGGTTGCTTCTCAAGGCGGGCGACCGCGGCGGCCATGCCGCCGCCCTGCGGGTGCACCCGCTCGCCGGTGAGCGCCTCGAGGAAAACGAGACCCAGCGAGTAGATGTCGGCCGCGGGCGTGGGCGTGTCGCCGCGGAGCTGCTCGGGGGCCAGGTAGGCCATCGTTCCGATCACCAGCCCCGGCGTGGTGATCCGCGATGTGTCGAGCAAGTAGGCGATGCCGAAGTCGGCGAGCTTCGCGCGCGGGCGAGCGCCCGGGATCTGCGGCGGGCTCAGCAGCACGTTGGAGGGTTTGATGTCGCGGTGCACGACACCGGCCTTGTGGACGACGTGCAGAGCCTCGGCGAGCTCGGCCCCAAGGTTTCCGACGATGTGCGGCGGCAGCGGGCCGCCCGAGGCCAGTCGAGCAGCGAGAGTCGGGCCGTCGACGAACTCCATTGCGAGGTACTCGGGCTGACTGGGCACCAGGCGCGCATCGAACAGGGTCACGAGCGACGGGTGATTCAGCGAAGCGAGCACCGTCATCTCACTGCGCGCGCGCTCCGACGACGCGCCGTCGATGCCGGGCCGGATGAGTTTGATCGCCACCGTTCTGCCCAGCACAACGTCGTCCGCGCGGTAGACGCGCGCCATGCCGCCTTCACCCACGAGGTCGCCGAGCCGATAGCGCCCGTCGAGCAGTGGCGCCGTGTCGCCGACGTTCGCTTCTGCCATCGGTTCCTCCTTCGCCTCGACCGACCGCGACAGCCCCTACGACGGTAGCCGCTGCGTACACACCGCGCCGTCCCCTTGACGGTTCCGCGCAGCTGTGGGAGATGGCGACGGAGGAGACTCGTGAGCCGACAACAACCCCCTGAGAACCTTCGTCGCGTTTTCATGAGCGCCGGGCGCCGGAATCGACCGCGCTACGGTTCGCGGCTGCCGATCGGATCAGACCCCCGGTCACGGTCCCGCAGTCGTTCACCGCCCGCATGCGGGTGCCTCTCGAACGTACTCAGGCCCGCTCACGACGTCCCGCTTGCGAGCAGTGCGCGAATGGGGATCCGCGTTCATCGTCGTCGAGCGCCAAGCGGTCGTGCAGCTCTCCGGATGCCTCGCAGTGAGCGCCCACATACTCCCCGTATGTCGTCGCGACCCGCATTGGATGATGGCGGCGCCCACCCGACTGGCGACAGTGGCGCGAGATTCGCGCCATTCGGAGCTCTTCGCCGGCGCCGCATCTCTGAGACCCCTGCAACCTGCACCGCCCGCTAAGGGATGATCGATGGACGAGGCAGTTCTGCGACTATGGTCGACGACTCTTTCAGCTCCCCTGAGGGAGCCCGTGGGATAACGCCTGTCGGATCCTCCAGACAGGGAAGCCGCTGAGCTGCGCAATCAAGTCGACATCGAACCCGTGCTCGTAGTACGCCACCCGCACCGCCCGGATACGCGACGGATTGTCAGCGAACGCAAGAGTGAACTCGGTGGCGTAACGCTCCCAGACGCTGATCTCGTACCCCGGTGCCGTCACGGTTCTCTCACCTCATCCCGGGTCTGACTCTCAGGAGTGGTCGCGGTGCTGATGCGATGGTACGACATCGGTGTTAACGCCAGGAGACAGGCAGATTCCGGGGAAGCGCGCTACGCACCATCCCGCGCGAGGTCAGGTCCCGCGCGCTGGGGTCCCTCTCCCGGACGACGCCGGCATGAGGATCCGGATCGGGGTGTCCGTGTCCCCGTGGAGCGTGCCCGTCAGACGCTCGCGGGGCGGGTGACCTCGAAGGTCGGCATGGTGTACTCGCCGTCCTGCATCGCCGGACTCGGACCGTAGAGCCGGAGGACGAGGGACGAGTCCTTCTCGGGCAGCGGGAGGTAGTTCGGGTTGCCCCGGTTGGCTTCGTCGTCGGCGCCGAGTTCGATCGTGGAGTACCCGTCCGCGTCGGGGGTCGGTGTGCGGTCGCCGCGGGAGTGACGCCCTGGACCATGGCCCGGTGGGTCTGATCACGGACTCGCGCGGAGTTACTGGCCGTGGATGAATCTCTCGGCGTGTTCGACGGCTTTGTGGAACGAGTCGTTGCGCAGTGAGATCGCGGGATCGTCCGCCACGGTCTTGCCGGGGATCTCGGTGTACCCGGTGAGCCCGGGCGGCCGCAGAACCCAGATGCCTCCGTACGGGGGCAGGTAGAACACGGCGAAGGAGCGTTCCGACTGGTCGTCCTCCCAGACCGGGACCACGGCTACGGCGGCGCCCGTGTCGACGTTGATCCATTGTGCCCGTGGTCGGGGCTGGTCGGCGTCGTACACCGCCGGGTCGAGGAATGGGGCGGTGCCTTCCCCGAACCGCTGTTCGAACCGTTCGTGGAACACGGGGAAGAACGTGTAGTCGTACCGCCGCCAGGCGCTCGCCTTCTCTGTCACTGTGCACCTCTTCGCTTGTCGTCTCTGCGCCAGCGGATCAGGCTCTGGCGAGGTGTCCGTCGTGCACCCGGGGCGGGGCGAGGTGCGGGATAGGCACGGGCTTGGTCCGCTGCGGGGTGGTGCCGAGGTCTGCGAGGACGTCGTGCGCAGTGGCGTACCGGGTGGGCCGGGCGAGGTCTCGCATCCAGGCCACCTCGCACTGGTTGGCATCGGCTTCCCAGATCCGGGCCACGGTGCGGTGCGTGTGCCGCGGCGGGTATCGGGTGTCGATGATCACCCATTCGCCGGGGGCGATCGTGCTGAGTTCGAATCGGCTGTTGTCGACGGTCATGATCGTTCGTCCATCAAGGTCGTTGGTGGCGCCGGGCGTCACCGTGCTTCCGTTACATCGATGACTGTCAGCGTGGCGGCCGATCTCGGAGGAGGGCGGCGGCCCGGCCCACCTGAACACGGGCACCGTGGGGTGCGGGCGTCGCACACGAGACTGCGACGGCTCGACAGGGAACGACGCGGGCGAGGCGCGCCGCCACCTCACGAGATCGGCGTGCTGACTGACAGCAGGTGTGTTCTGTTGGATGCTTCGAACCGGCACAGCTCTCAAGGATCTGTGCCCTGCGCTATAGATTTGTTGTATCACTCGTGACAGGCTGATGCAAGAGGAAAATCCTGGGATGCGGGATGCGGGGAGTGTGAGGCGATGGTGGAGAGCGGGGTGGATGACGCGCAGGGGGTGTACGGGATCTCCGTCGCCGCCGAGCTGGTCGGCATGGGGGTGCAGAACCTCCGTGCGTATGAGGCGCGTGGCCTGCTCGAACCAGGGCGCACGAGGGGTGGCACACGCCGCTACAGCGCCAACGATCTGGTCCGGCTCCGCCGGATCAGCGAACTGCTCGCGGCCGGACTGAACATCGCGGGCATCGCGATGGTGCTGCACCTGGAAGACGAGAACACCCGACTCCGCGAGATGCACGCTGTCCTCACCGCCGAGCACTCCTGACGACCTCGCTCACGCCCGAGCCTCGCGCTGCGAGCGGGCGAAGATCCAGCTCGCCAGCCAGGCGAGGAGGAGTGCGGCGACGATGATCAATCCGAACGAATCGAGGTTCGTCGCCGCGATGACCTCGACAGGGGCCCACCGGATCCCGGCGGAGTCGACGAGCACGCCGCACAGGCCGACGGTTCCGACGATGAACGCAACGGTGACCGAGAGCAGGATGAGGGCGGCGTTGTAGCGGCGGCGCCGCTCGGGGCGATCCGCCGACCAACGGTAGAGCCTCGCCGTGACGATGCTGTTGATGCCGTCGCACGCGACCATTCCCGCCGTGAACAGCAGCGGCAGGACCATGGCGGCGTACCACGGCATGACGATGCCCGCTCCGCCGGCGATCAGAAGCAGCGCGATCGTGGAGGCGGTGTCGAAACCCAGCCCGAACAGCAGGCCGACGACGAACATCTTCCACGGAGCATCCAGCGTCGCCGCGGTGCGCGCGATGATCAGCGAGATAGGGCCACCCGGCACCGCGGCACTCTGACCGCCGGCGTCTCCGCGCGCGCGACGGAGAAGCCGCACGAGGATGACAAGGTTCGCGGTCGCCATGGCCAGGAGGAAGATGCTCGACACCGTCGGCCCCCACACCCCGGTGAAGACCGCCAGCGGAGAATCCTCCGCGCCGATCTGGGAGGTGAGGGCTCCGACTCCGGCCGTCACAAGGCCGACCGCGACCAGCACCACCGTGGAATGCCCCAGCGCGAACCACAGGCCGACGCTCGACGGGTCCCTCCCGTCGTCCACCAGCTTGCGGCTGGTGTTGTCGATGGCGGCGATGTGGTCGGCGTCGAACGCATGGCGCATGCCGAGCACGAAGGCGGTCACGGCGAGGCCGATCCCGAAGGTGGACGTGCCCGCCTGATAGTCGCCGGGCAGCACCACGAGAGTGAACAGCGTCCAGCTGACGAGCAGCAGAGCGCCCGCGACGACCAGCACGCGGCGCGCGGTCGGTGTCATGCGATTCATGGATGCCTCGTTCCCGGCCGCATCGGTGGCAGAAGGCCCCGCCCCGAGCGCGCCGCTTCGTTCGTGTTCTCAACCGACATGCGCAGGCTCCCGGTCGAGCCGCGCCCCGCCGAGGAGGACGCCGCCCAGCGGACTGTCGTGCGCGGCGTCGCCGAGATAGCGCAGCACCGTTCCTCCCCTGTCGAGCTCCAGGCGGGTCGCGCCGGGGACATCGGCGACGGGCTCTTGGTGGCCGACGGCGATGATGCTGTCCATGACCCGGTTCGCGCCGAGGATTCCGGGCACGCGGGCATCGCCGCGCACCTCGAGGGTCTCGCGAACGAGCGGCCCGATCGTGTCAGACACATCCGTGTCCGCCGTAAGCCGGCCGCCGAGCTCCCCGGTGCGGCCGAGGACGAGGGTCTCGCGCAGGACCGCCGACGACAGGCGTCCGAGCCTGATGGTCAGTGACCGCGTGAGGGAACCGGCATCCGTGATCACCGTCGGAAGCCCGTCCCAGGTGAGGTGTGCGTCGGGCTCGAGGTCGACGCGGGCGTGCCACTGCGACGCGTCGCCGGTCTCGCCCGGGCGCCCGTAGACGATGAGGCCGCCGATGTCGACGAGGCAGAGGGTGCAGCCCTCGCCGACGGTGATCCGGAGGCGTACGTCGTCGCCGGGAAGGAGCATCGCGCGCCCGGCGACCAGCGCGACCTCGACGGATCTCCCGTGCCGACGCACGAGTCGCGGCACGACGAGCTCGCCCTCCAGCGTGCAGGACACCCCCACTCCTCGAGGCGAGATGTCGACGACGGTGGGGATCACGGGTCAGGGGTGCACGTGGTCGGCGTGGCTGTGCGCGGGCTCATCTGCGGCGTGCGCGTGCGGCGCCGCGCCGTCCTCGTGCGAGTGGAGGAAGCCGTTGCCGTCCTCGTCGGCATGGAAGTGGGGCGCCATCGGACCCGGATCCTGCGGGATGTGCGAGCCCGCGCGGTGTGCGGCCAGCACGGAGAGCACCCACGCGCGCAGCGCGGCCACCGATGCGGCGTCGCTGCGCGACAGGGCGAGCACCGGTCGGTCGTCGCGCGCGGCGGTCGCATCGGCGACCATCTGCGGGACGTCCACCCCGACGTACGGGGCGAGGTCGGTCTTGTTGACGACCAGGAGGTCGGCGCGGCCGATGCCGGGTCCGCCCTTGCGCGCGACGTCGCCGCCGCCGGCGACGTCGAGCACGAAGATCTGCGCGTCGACGAGCGCGGGCGAGAACGTGGCGGTCAGGTTGTCGCCGCCGGACTCGATCACGACCATGTCGAGCGGAGCGAACGCGCGCTCGAGGTCTTCGGCGGCCAGGAGGTTGGCGGTGACGTCGTCGCGGATCGCGGTGTGCGGGCACGCGCCGGTCTCGACGGCGATGATGCGCTCGGGCTCGAGCACGCCGGCCGAGCGGAGGAAGCGGGCATCCTCGTCGGTGTAGATGTCGTTCGTGATGACGCCGATGCGGATCTCGTCGGCGAGCGCGCGGCAGATCGTCGCGATCAGCGATGACTTGCCGGTGCCGACGGGACCGGCGACGCCGAGGCGCAGGGCGCGGGATGCGGTGGATTCAGGCACGGAAGAGCCTCCTGGTGGATCGCGCGTGGGCCTCGGCCCACGCTTCGGATTGTGGTGCGGTGAGTGCGGGGATTTCGGTGGGGTCGGTGATCGCGGCGATCGCGGCCA
Organism: Microbacterium trichothecenolyticum; assembly: GCF_041938625.1. Taxonomy (GTDB): domain Bacteria; phylum Actinomycetota; class Actinomycetes; order Actinomycetales; family Microbacteriaceae; genus Microbacterium; species Microbacterium trichothecenolyticum_D. The sequence goes on from NZ_CP169427.1 coordinate 212,782, forward strand.
GGCGGTCTTCGACGCCGCTGCACAGTTCGGCCACGAGCGACACGAGCTCGAGCGGATCGCGCGGCTCGAGCTTGAGCACGGCGGCGGCGGCCGCCTGCATGTCTTCGTAGACCACGAGTCGCGCCAGCTCCCGCGGCGCGATGTCGAGACCGGCGGCGATGACCCCGAGCACGCACGGCCGCGGCGGCGGGCTGGGACGTGCACGCCACACGGCGATGACCTCGTCCCCCGGAAGCAGCGTGCCGCCCACGCGCAGGTACCCGCGGGCCAGCACCCGGGCGGCGTCGCGCTGCGCCTCGCTCGGGGTGCGGGCTGCCCACGCGGCCTCGACCGCGTCGAGATCGCCGCCCGCGAGGCGGGCGTGCCGCGCGGCGACGGCGGTGCCCGCCTCGACGAGGGTGGTCGTCTCAGCCCTGCCGTGCAGGAGCGCACCGAGGTGCGAAGCATCCACCCCCGCCATCACCGCAGGCTCGACGCCCGCCGAGTGGGCGTGACCGCCCGAGGGCAGCCGCGCGTCGGCCAGCAGCAAGGCGGCGGTGGAGGCGGAGAGCGGTGGCATCAGAACAGCTGGTAGAGCTGGGCCAGGGGCAGTCGTGCGGCGGGCGCGGGCTCGACGCGGTCGCCGTCGATAGAGATGTCGAAGGTGTCGGGTCGGATGTCGATGCGGGGGAGCGCGTCGTTGTTGCGCATGTCGGCCTTGCCGACCTCGCGCGTCGAGCGCAGCGGCAGGAGGCGGCGGGTGAGTCCCAGGCGCTCCTCGAGGCCGGCGTCCAGCGCCGCGGGAGCGACGAACGAGACCGACAGGGAGCCCCCGATCGCGTCGGCGAACGAGGGACGCATCAGCACCGGCTGCGGCGTCGGGATCGACGCGTTCGGGTCGCCGAGCGCCCCCCACACCAATCCTCCGCCCTTGACGACGACGCTGGGGCGGAAGCCGAAGAACCGCGGATCCCACAGCACCAGGTCGGCGAGCTTGCCGACCTCGACCGAGCCGACCTCGCCGTCGATGCCATGGGCGATCGCCGGGTTGACGGTGTACTTGGCCACATAGCGGCGGGCGCGTTCGTTGTCGGCGGGAAGGTTCCCGCCGAGCGAGCCGCGGCGGGCTTTCATGACATGCGCGACCTGCCAGGTGCGCGTGATCACCTCGCCGATGCGGCCCATCGCCTGGGCGTCGGAGGACGTGATCGAGATCGCCCCCATATCGTGCAGGATGTCTTCCGCCGCGATCGTCGTGGCACGGATGCGGGACTCCGCGAACGCGAGATCCTCGGGCACGCCCGGGTTGAGGTGATGGCAGACCATCAGCATGTCGAGGTGCTCGGCGACCGTGTTCACGGTGTGCGGCAGAGTCGGGTTCGTCGACCCGGGGATCACGTACGGCAGGCTTGCGATCGACAGGATGTCGGGCGCATGGCCTCCGCCGGCACCTTCGACATGGAAGGCATGGATGCTGCGTCCCGCCATCGCCGCGATGCTCGACTCGACGAAGCCGGCCTCGTTGAGCGAGTCGCTGTGCAAGGCGACCTGCAGCCCCCACTCCTCGGCGGCGCGCAGGCTGGCGTCGATCGCCGCGGGCGTGGAGCCCCAGTCCTCGTGGACCTTGTAGCCGGCCGCGCCGGCCAGCGCCTGCTCTTCGAAGGCGGCCGCCGACACCGTGTTGCCCTTGCCGAGGAGCAGCACGTTCACCGGCAGCCGGTCGAGCGAGCGGTGCATGTGCTCGAGATGCCAGGCGCCGGGGGTGACCGTCGTCGCCTTCGAGCCCTCGGACGGCCCGGTACCCCCGCCGACGATCGTCGTGATGCCGGTGGCGAGCGCCTCGTGGATCTGTGAGGGGGAGAGGAGGTGCACGTGGGAGTCGATCGCCCCGGCCGTGAGGATCTTCCCCTCGCCCGAGATCACGTCGGTGGAGGGGCCGATGACGAGCCGCGGGTCCACCCCGTCGGCGATGTCCGGGTTGCCCGCACGCCCGATGCCCACGATCCGTCCGTCACGGATGCCGACATCCGCGCGGACCACGCCCCACCAGTCGAGGATCACGGCGTTGGTGATGACGGTGTCGAGTGCGCCGTCGGCGCGCGAGACGGTGCTCTGCGCCATCGATTCGCGGATCGACTTTCCGCCGCCGAATACCGCCTCTTCGCCGCCGACGGTGAGATCGTCTTCCAGCTCGATCCACAGGTCGGTGTCGCCGAGCCGGATCTGGTCGCCCGTGGTGGGCCCGTAGATGCGGGCGTACCGCTCGCGCTCGATGCGCACCATCAGTCGTCCTCCGTCGATCGGATCTGGATGCCGGCCACCCGGCGACTCCCGCGGAGCGACACCGCGGCGACGCGCTTCGAGACGCCGGGCTCGAACCTCTCGGACGTGCCTGAGGGGATGTCGAGCCGGAACCCCGCGGCGGCGGCGCGATCGAATTCGAGCGCGGCGTTCACGTCGGGAAGGTGGATGTGCGAGCCGATCTGCACCGGCCGATCGCCGGTGTTGAGGATCACGAGCTCGAGCCGCTCGTCGGCGGTCCGATCCGCGTTGAGCTCGATCCATCCGGGGCGCACCCGGATGGCGCCGGGTCCGGATGATGAACCTGATGCCATGGCAGCTCCTCAGTCGATCGGATGGTGGAGGGTGACGAGCTTGCGGCCGTCGGGGAACGTCGCCTCGACCTGAACGTCGGCGAGCATGTCGGCGACGCCGTCCATCACGTCGTCCCGGCTCAGCACCGTGCGTCCTTCGGTCATCAGCTGAGCCACTTCCGCTCCGTCGCGGGCGCGCTCGATGACCCAGGTCGACAGCAGTGCGACCGCCTCCGGATGGTTGAGCTTGACGCCGCGCTCCCGGCGGTCGCGCGCCACCATGCCCGCCACAGCGAGCAGCAGCTTCTCCGTGTCCGCTGGTGACAGGTGCATGGGGTGCTCCCTCCGTCGTCGATGTGTCAGAAGTCTGCCATCGCTCGGGAGCAGTGATGTTCTATCGCGCGCGCGAAGCACGCCGAAAACCCCGGAAAATCAATGGAAATCACGAAACCGGCGGTCGCTTTGTTTACATGCTCGATACGTTCGAGCAATGGCAATGTAATGCCGCGGCCCCAGGGTGGGACCCAACCTGCAGCGCCCGTGCGCTCGGTTCGCACCCCACCGCATCACACCCGAAACGCACCGCATCACCCCGAAACGGAGCACAGCATGATCACCACCCACAGGAAGCGCCTCCGGGCGATCCTGGCCGCGGGAGCGCTCGTCACGAGCGCCGCCCTCGTCCTCTCCGGCTGCGGCAGCCGCGCCGGTGACGCCGCCCCGACCGAGTCGGCCGCGGCCGCCGAGAGCTGCGTCGACACGTCCGGCGACACCATCAAGCTCGGCTTCCTCAACTCGCTCACGGGCGGGATGGCGATCTCCGAGAAGACGGTGTCGAACGTCCTGCACATGGCCGCCGACGAGATCAACGCCGACGGCGGCATCCTCGGCAAGCAGATCGAGTACATCCAGGAGGACGGCGCCACCGACTGGCCGACGTTCGCGGAGAAGACCGAGAAGCTCCTCACCCAGGACTGCGTCGCCGCGATCTTCGGCGGGTGGACCTCCTCGTCGCGCAAGGCCGTCAAGCCCGTCGTCGAGGAGCACAACGGGCTGTTCTTCTACCCCGTGCAGTACGAGGGCCTCGAGTCGTCGCCGAACATCTACTACACCGGGGCGACGACCAACCAGCAGATCATCCCCGCAATGGACTTCCTCGCCTCCCAGGGCGTCGAGACGCTGTTCCTCGCGGGATCCGACTACGTCTTCCCACGCACGGCAAACGCGATCATCAAGCTGTACGCCGCGGAGCTCGGCATCGAGATCGTCGGCGAGGAGTACGTGCCCCTCGACAAGGACGACTGGACCACCCAGGTGGCGAAGATCGCCGCGGCGGACCCCGACTACATCTTCAACACGATCAACGGCTCGTCCAACGTCGGCTTCATCAAGGCCTACTACGACGCCGGCCTCTCGCCCGAGACGACGCCGATCATCTCGGTGTCGATCGCCGAGGAGGAGGCCCCGGCGATGGGCCACGAGGTCACCGGCAACTACGCGTCGTGGAACTACTTCCAGTCGCTCGACACCCCGAACAACCCCGCGTTCATCGAGGCGTGGAAGGCGTACCCCGGCTCGAGCGGAGTGACCTCCGACCCGATGGAGGCCGCGTACATCTCGATGTATCTCTACAAGGCCCTCGTCGAAGCGGCCGGATCCTTCGACGTCGACGCGATCAACGCCGCGGCGACCGAGAACGAGATCACCGTCGACGCGCCCGAGGGCGTCGTCACCCTCGACGGTGAGAACCACCACATCTCGAAGCCGGGCCACATCGGCAAGATCAACGCCGACAACCAGTTCGACATCGTCTGGGCGTCCGACGAGTTCATCGAGCCCGACCCGTACCTCTACGAGTACGACTGGTTCCCGGCGAGCGTCCGCGACTCCCTGGTCGCCGCCGCGGGCTGATTCCGCAACGGATGCTGCGACCCCGTGCCGCACGCACGGCACGGGGTCGCAGCATCCACCCGATCCGCACCCCGCGTTCGCACCGAACGCACTCGTCCAGAAGGGAGTGATCGCACATGGAAGCACTCATCCCCCCGCTGCTCAACGGCAGCGCCGTGGGTGCGCTGCTGCTGCTGGCGGCCCTCGGGCTCACGCTCATCTTCGGTCAGATGGGGGTGATCAACATGGCGCTCGGCGAGTTCATCATGGTCGGCGCCTTCGTCACCTACCTGACCCAGCTCGTCATCCCCTCCAGCGACATCTCCATCCCGGTCGCGCTCCCGGTCGCGTTCGTGGTGGCCGGTCTCCTCGGACTGCTGCTCGAGGTCAGCATCATCCAGTGGATGTACCGGCGGCCTCTCGACACGCTGCTCGCTACCGTCGGCGTCTCGCTGATCCTGCAGCAGGTGGCGCTGCAGATCTTCCCCGCTCAGGGCGTCCCCGTCGAGAACCCCGGCTGGCTCCAGGGCCAGATCGACGTCTTCGGCTACGCGTGGCCCTACCGCCAGGCGTTCACCATCCTGCTCGCCGGGGTCTGCGTCGCCGCGCTCGCCGCGTGGCTCAAGTACACGTCCTTCGGGCGCCGCATCCGGGCGACCGTGCAGAACCGGGACCTCGCCGAGACCGTCGGCGTGCGCACCCGCAACGTCGACCGCATCACGTTCTTCGTCGGGTCGGGACTCGCCGGCGTCGCGGGCGTCGCCGCCTCACTGATCGGCGGCACGAACTCCCAGATGGGCGTGCAGTACATCATCCCCGCCTTCCTGGTCGTGGTCGCCGGCGGGATCGGCCAGATCAAGGGCACCGTAATCGCCGCATGGGTGATCGGTGTCGCGATGGCGTTCTTCGCGGACTGGACGAGCGGCAGCCTCGCGCAGGTGCTCGCCTTCGTCCTCGTCGTGGTCTTCCTCCAGGTCCGCCCGCAGGGCCTGTTCACCGTGCGCACGAGGGGGCTGGCATGACCGAACTGACGAAGGCCGATACCGTGAGCCCCGTCGCCAAGCCCGACGCCCGGGATCGCAGGCAGTGGCTGTCACTCATCGGCATCGGGGTGTTCGCGGTGCTCCTCCTGGTGGTCGCCCCCAATGTGCTCTCGATGCACTGGATCAACAACCTGGGCAAGTACAGCGCCTGGGCGATCGTCGCGGTCGGCATCGGCCTCGCCTGGGGTCGCGGCGGCATGCTCGTCATGGGGCAGGGCGTGTTCTTCGCGCTCGGTGCCTATGCGATGGCGATGCACATGACCCTCGAGACGGCGGGGCCTGGTGCGACTCCCACCTTCATGATCCTCTACGACCCGCTGGCCGCGGTTCCCGCGTTCTGGGAGCCGTTCCGCAGCGAGCTGTTCACCGTGCTGGCGATCGTGCTGCTGCCGGTGATCGTGGCGGGAGTCCTGGGATTCGCACTGTTCAAGCGCCGAGTGAAAGGGGCGTACTTCGCGATCCTGACCCAGGCGCTCGCCGTCGCGCTGGCGGTGCTGGTCAGCTCGACGATCCGTGAGACCGGGGGCGACACCGGGCTGAGCGATTTCAAGTACTTCTTCGGCTACGTCCTGAACGACGACGCGAACAAGCTCATGATCTACATGATCACCGTGGGCCTGCTCATCGTGTGCATGCTGGTGGCATGGCAGCTCTATCGCAGCCGCTTCGGCGAGCTCCTGCTCGCAACGCGTGACGCCGAGGATCGCGTGCGGTTCCTCGGTTACGACCCGGCCAACATCAAACTCGTCGCCTTCGTGATCGCCGCGGTCATGGCGAGCATCGGCGGGGCGATGTTCGTGCCCCTCGTCGGCATCATCACGCCGCGGGAGATCGGCGCGTCCGCATCCATCCTGTTCATCGCCGGCGTGGCACTCGGGGGGCGGGCTTCGCTCTTCGGCCCGGTGCTCGGGGCGATGGCGATCGGCTGGGGGCAGTCGAGCCTCGCGTCGAGCTGGCCCGAAGGGTGGATCTACATCCTCGGCCTGCTGTTCATCGTGGTGACGCTGTTCCTCCCGAACGGACTCGCCTCGCTCTTCAGCAGGATGTGGACCGCGGCGCGGAGCACGGCAGACAGGCCCAGAAAGGCCGACAGGAGGCTGGCAGCATGAGCGCGACCGACGCGACGCCTCCCCTCGCCGACGCGGGGGAGCCGTTGACTCCCGATGCCGAGACATCCGTGAAGGTGTCGAACCTCACGGTGACCTTCGACGCGTTCACGGCCGTGAACGACGTGAGCCTGCTCATGCTCAAGGGGCAGGTGCACTTCCTGATCGGGCCGAACGGCGCCGGCAAGACCACGCTCGTCGACGCGCTGACCGGGCTCGTCCCGGCCTCCGGCACGGCGACGTACGACGGCATGGACCTGCTGTCCATGAAGACGAACAAGATCATCCGCGCGGGGGTGGGCCGTACATTCCAGACCGCAACGGTCTTCGATGAACTCTCGGTGCTGCAGAACCTCGACATCGCCGGCGGGGTCCACCGCAAGGCGTGGCGGCTGCCGCTCACGCGTCGCGGCGTCCCGTCGTATGTCGAGGAGGCGCTCGAGACGATCGGGCTGACCGCTCTGCGCGACAAGCCGGCCGGAACCCTCGCGCACGGCCAGAAGCAGTGGCTCGAGATCGGGATGCTGCTCGTGCAGGACGCCAAGGTGATGTTCCTCGACGAGCCCGTCGCCGGCATGAACGCCGACGAGCGCGACGAGACGGGGCAGCTGCTGCGCCGCATCGGCGACGAGCGCACGATCATCGTGATCGAGCACGACATGGACTTCGTCCGCAACTACGCCGAATGGGTGACGGTCATGCACATGGGCAAGCTCCTCACGGCGGGGACGGTCGAGCAGGTGCAGGCCGACAAGCGGGTCCAGGAGGTCTACCTCGGGTCGGCCGCGGACGCCGCCGTCGAGGGGAAGGGCGATCACTGATGCTCGAGATCAAGGGAGTCACCGCCGGCTACGGGCGCACCAAGGTGCTCCACGACGTCACCGTCGAGATCCCCACCTCTCAGGCGGTGTCGGTCATGGGCCACAACGGCGCCGGAAAGACGACGCTCCTCCGTGTCGCCACCGGGCTGATTCCGGTGATGAGCGGCCAGGTGCTGATCGATGGCGAGGACGTCACACGGATGCCGCCTTCCAAACGCGTGCAGCGCGGACTGGGGTACGTCCCCCAAGGGCAGCAGTCGTTCCCGCAGATGACGACCCTCGAGAACCTGCAGCTGGTCGCGAAGCGGCAGTCCGACATCGACGAGGTCTTCGACCTGTTCCCGGTGTTGAAGGAGCTGTTGGCCCGCCGCGCCGGCCTGCTCTCCGGAGGTCAGCGCCAGCAGCTGGCGATCGCCCGCACGCTGCTGACGAAGCCGAGACTCCTCGTGCTCGACGAGCCGACCGAGGGCATCCAGCCCAACATCGTCGCCGACATCGAGCGCGTCATCATCGACCTCACCCGCCGCGGCGACCTCTCGGTGCTCCTCGTCGAGCAGCACGTCGGCTTCGCCCTGCGGTCCACGAACACGTTCTACGTGCTGCAGTCCGGCCGGATCACGATGACCGGCGAGGGAGGTGCCGCCGCCATCGACACCGTCCGCGGCGCGATGGCGATCTGAACCAGATCGATTCGCCGCGGCAACAGGGGCGAAACACGCCTCCGGCATGATCCAGACAGTGGAAGCGCTGGAGGTGAGTGTGCATGCGCTGGGCGTGAGAGCCGGCGCGCGGGGTGGGGACGCACGCTCCGCCGCCGAAGACAGCCTCGAGGACTACGCGTTCCGCTACGTGCCGCGCTCGTTCCGTCGCTGGAGCGCCCTCTCCGTCGGCGGCACCGCCCTCGGTTCCATCGCCTTCCTCGCCGACTTCTCGATCGGGGCCAGTGTGGGTCTCGAGCACGGCACGACGAACGCCGTCCTCGGCATCCTGCTCGCCTCCGTCATCATCTTCGTGGTCGGGTTCCCCGTCGCGTACTACGCGGCGCGGTACAACCTGGACCTCGACCTCATCGCCCGGGGCTCGGGCTTCGGCTATCACGGCTCGATCATCACGACGGTGGTCTTCGCGGGCTTCACGTGCATCTTCTTCGCGCTCGAAGGCGCGATCATGGCCCAGGGCCTGGAAGTCGCGGTGGGGATTCCGCTGCCGATCGGCTACGTGATCTCGACGGTGGTCGTGATCCCGATCGTGGTCTACGGCATGCGCGCGCTGGAGCGGCTGCAGTTCTGGACCACGCCTCTCTGGCTCGCGCTCGCCCTCCTCCCGCTCATCTGGGTCGTGTTCACGCAGCCCGACGCGGTGACCGAGTTCATCGGGTTCGAGGGTGCCTCCGACGGCACGGTGAGCTTCAGCGCCATCGTCGCGAGCGCTGCCGTGTGCTTCGCGCTGACGCCGCAGCTCGCCGAGCAGATCGACTACATCCGGGTCATGCCGCCCCGCACGGCCGCGAACTCGCGGTCCTGGTGGGCGGCGTTCGTCTTCAGCGGTCCCGGGTGGGTGATCTTCAGCGGAACGAAGCAGGTGATCGGGCTGTTCCTCGCCGTCTATCTCGTGACGAAAGTCGACCCGGCGCTCACCGACCGCGCCGCCGAGCCGGTGAAGCAGTTCCTGGGCATGTACCAGTCCCTGGTGCCGGACTGGATCGCCCTCGCACTCGTGCTCGTTCTGATCGTCGTCGCGCAGGTCAAGATCAACGTGACGAACGCCTACTCCGGCTCGCTCGCCTGGTCCAACGTCTACACGCGGGTGAAGAAGCGGTACCCCGGCCGGACGGTCTTCGTGATCTTCAACCTCGCGATCGCGCTCTCGCTCATGCTGATGGACGTGTTCAGCCTCATCTCCTTCGTGCTGAGCCTGTATGCGAACGTCGTCATGGCGTGGTTCGTCACGATCTCGGCCGACATCGTGATCAACAAGCACCTGCTGCGGCTGTCTCCGCTCTTCCCGGAGTTCCGCCGCGGAATGCTCCACAACTGGAATCCCGTCGGCCCGGTCTCGGTGGGCCTGGCCTCGGTGCTCTCCCTGCTGTGCTTCGCCGGCGCGTTCGGGCCGGCGATGCAGCCGTTCTCGGTGCTCGTCGCGATCGGCGTCGCGGTCGTCGTCACGCCGCTCATGGCGATCGCGACCCGTGGGCGCTACTACCTGCGACGGACATCGGACGGCATCCCGAGCCCGATCCTCGACAGCGACGGCAATCCCTCCGGCGAGCGGCTGCGCTGCCATGTCACCGGCTACACGTTCGAGCGGCCGGATATGCTGGCCTCGGCCGAGTCAGGACCACGGGGCGAGCTGCAGTTCGTCTCGTCCCTGGCGCTGACGCTCGACGACTCCGACCGGTACGTCCTCCCGGCGGAGCCGGCCACCACGCTCCATCGAGACGGGCGGGGAAGGATGCTGTGATGGACGAGATCGTCGACACCCCGTCTGCGATCCTCGCGAGCGCCGCCCTGCTGCTGCGGCAGCGCACCTTCGAAGACGTCTCCTACCTCGAACTCGCCGAGGCCACCGGGGTCTCGGAGCGCACGATCTACCGTCGATTTCCGACCAGGTCGCACCTCCTCGAGGCCCTGGCGCGCTGGATCGAGGCGGAGCACTTCCCGGTCCCGGACTTCCGCACGGCGAGCGAGTTCCGTGACGCGGTGCGGGCACGGTTCCGCGCGTACGACGCCGAACCGGCCTTCGCCTTCGTCGCGGCCCGCGGCGGCGCGCTCTCTCCGACTGCGGACGACCCGGCCGCACCGATCACCGAGGCGATCGTCTCGATGATCGACGCCGTGGCGCCGGGCCTGAACCGTCGCGACGCGCGGCGGGCCGCAGCATCCATCCGCTATTTCGCCTCGCCGATGTTCTGGGCGCGGATGCGGACCGGGTTCGACATGAGCGCCGACGAGACGTTCGGGGTGTTCGATCTCGCCCTGCGGCGGGTGCTGCCCGCGGCGACCGAGGCGAATCGGGCGGCGTGATGGCGACGCCTCCACCGGCGTCGCAGATCTCGGGGACGCAGGCGGCGATCCTGGCCGCGTACGCCGAGCTCATCGAGGAGGTCGGCACCGACGACGTCTCGTTCCGACTCATCGCGCTGCGCGCGGGCGTCGGCGAGCGCACGGTCTTCCGCTACTACCCGACGCGCGTCGACCTCCTGCTTGCGACCTCCGCATGGATCGAGCGCACGATCTTCACCCGCGCGGAGTCGGATTCGATCTTCGACGTGCCGATCGCGATTCGCGAGGCGATGGAGGCGTACGACCGCCGGCCCGAGCTGGCGCACGTCGTCGCCGAGACGGCGATGCGGGGCGTGAACGGCGCCGACCCGGCACCCCATCGCGACGACTTCGACGGGATGCTGCGCCGCGAGGTGCCGTCGCTGGGCGACGACGATCGCCGGGCCGTCGTGGCGGCGCTGTGCCACCTCGACTCCTCGGCGACCTGGGTGACGATGCGCCGCGAACTCGGGATGAGCGGCCGCGACATCGCCGACGCCGCCACGTGGGCTGCCGAAGCGATCCTGGACCCGGTCCGCGACCTCGGCGGTGGGGACGGGACGCGATCGTAAGGGGGCCACGAATGGCGCCACGGCCGTTGTCAAAGTCCTCATCGCTGACTAGATTCATTGTTCCCGAGGGAAGGACACAGACTATGAGCCGCGATCGCTGAAATACCAAAGCGAGCCCCCGCCCGACCTGGTCGCGCGGGGGCTTCGTCCTTCCCTAAGGGAGCGAGGATGGTGGTGTGGATTCACCCGCCGCCGCCTTCATCGACCGCACGCTACGGGCCGAGGCGTCGGAGTGGCGCACCTGGGCGGACGGAGACGCGTCGGTCGGCGGGCTGCGGGTCTACGGCGCCTCGGTGGGAGCGATCCGGGGTACCGTCCGCGACGCGCTCAGGCGACATCGCGGACTCCCGCACGACGAGATCACCGCCCTCGCGTCGGAGCTGTGGGCGGTGCCTGTCTTCGAGCGCCGCTTTGCAGCGATCGTGCTGCTGCAGGGGCAGGTGGACGCGCTCACCGGCAACGACCTCACTCGCATCGAGGGGTTTCTCCGCGACGCCCGCATCCCAGATCTCATCGAGCCGCTGGCCTTGGATGTGGTGCGGCCGCTGCTCGCCCGACTGACGGGCAATGGGGCAGATCGTGCCCGCCGCATCGTGAACCGCTGGGCCTCGGCGGATGCCGAGGGTCTCCGCGCCGCCGCCGCTCTCCTGTGACGGCCGGCACCCGCGACTGGACACATCGCCCGATCACCGGGCGAGGCGCTCCGACCTGCTCCCGTCCCGGCCGCGCGGCTAGCCTGTGGGCATGCCGTTGCTCCGAGCCGTCGTCGTGCCGGGGCTTGGCGCGATCGCCCTATTGGCCGCGGCGGGGCGGGCGATGCGGCTCCTCGGCGGCGACGACCCACGCGAGGACCGGGCCGTGCGTGCGCTCCAGAACGCGTTCGGCCACCGGCCGGACGACGGCGATGCCGCCGTCGCGACTGGCACCGCCGATCCGACTGGGCCACGCGAGCCGATCGACCGGGTCACCGCGCCGCTCTCGTGGTATTCCGGCGTGCCGCAGACCATCGCGAACGGGGCGATCTGGTGCGGCGTCACCTGGTTGTTGACGCGCGACCGGCGCTCAGCGGTCGCCCCTGCCGCGGTGCTCGCGCTCGAGACCGCGTGCTTCGTCGCATCCGCGGCGCTCGTGGGGCGGCCACGACCCGAGGGGGTGTGGCGCCCGGAGCAGCCGCACGCGACGTCGTCGTTCCCGTCCGGGCACACGGCGGCAGCCTTCGCACTCCACGGCACGCTCGCCGACCTGCTCGATCGTCACGGCGCCCGCGGCGCGCGGCTCCTCGGCCCGATTATTCGGTACGGGATTCCGGGAGCGATCGCGTTCTCGCGGGTCTACCGCGGCCAGCATCACATCTCGGACACCGTCGCCGGCGTCATCCTGGGACGGTGGAGCGCCGGTGTGGTGCGGCAGGGGCTGATCTCGTCGTAGGCGGCCTGTCGCCGCTTCGCTCACGGGCCTCTCTGGCCGCTGTGGTGTGAATCGGGGTAGAACGGGTTTCATGGGATCCCCGCTGCTGTTGGGGCCGATGCTCCGCTACGTCGACGAGACCTCGGCCAGCATCTGGGTGGAGACGCAAGCCGAGTGTCTGGTGAGCGTCCACGCCGCGGGACGGGCGTGGCAGGCCCGCAGCTTCGCTGTGCACGGCCACCATTTCGCGCTGGTTGAAGTCGACAGGCTAGAGCCTGGCAGCGTCCTGCCCTACCGGGTCGAGATCGACGGGGTCCCTGTTTGGCCCGACCCCGGCTCGGAGTATCCGGCATCGGTGATCGCGACGCGCGCGCCCGGGCAACGGTCGCGGATCGCCTACGGGTCGTGCCGCACCAGTGTCGCGCACGACCGGTCAGGCAACCGAACCCATGGCGTCGATTCGCTGCGTGCCTTCGCGCTCGCGGTGGCAGACGGCCGCCAGGTGCGGCCAGACCTGCTGCTCTTCCTTGGCGACCAGGTGTACGCGGATTCGACCACGAAGGAGATGCAGGCATTCATCCGCAGCCGTCGCGACATTCACAAGGAGCCGGGCAAGGAGCTCAAAGACTTCGAAGAGTACGCCCACCTCTACCAACTGGCATGGTCGGATGACGCGAATCGGTGGCTGCTCTCCTGCGTACCGAGCGCGATGATCTTCGATGACCACGACATCCGCGACGACTGGAACGCCTCGCTCGATTGGAAGAGGAAGATGGAGGCCACCACCTGGTGGCACGAACGCATCGTCGCCGGCTTGGCGTCGTACTGGGTGTACCAGCACCTCGGCAACCTGTCTCCCCGCGAACGTGCCGCTGACGAGATGTGGCAGCAGGTCAGTGGGCGCCGGGACGCCGCTGCCCGCGACCTCACCGCGGCGCTGGACGAATTCGCCGACCGCTGCGACAAGGACCCGAACAGCTACCGCTGGAGTTACTCCCGAGACTTCGACGGGACCCGTCTGATCGTCGTGGATTCCCGCGTCGCGCGAGATCTCACTCCGTCGGCTCGGGGGCTGCTGAACGCTCGCGAGCTCTCGTGGCTCGACGACCACATGCAGGGCGGATTCCGCCACGTGCTGATCGCCACCTCGCTCCCGTTCCTCCTGCCCTTGGGTTTGCATCATGTCGAAGCCTGGGATGAGGCGATCGCACAGGGCGCGTGGGGCCGACTGGCCGCGTGGGTGGGCGAACGGCTGCGGCGCGCCTTCGACCTGGAACACTGGGCGGCGTTCCAGAACAGCTTCCAGGCGGTTGCCGGGATTGCGATGGAGCTGGCAGACGGCGATCGCGGTCCGTCGCCGATGACGGTGACCTTCCTGTCCGGTGACGTGCACTACTCGTATCTGGCCGAGGTCGAGCGCGAGAGCGGCAGCCGCATCGTGCAGGCAGTCTGCTCACCCGTGCGGAATCCCTTGCCCCGCTTCCTGCGTTGGTTCTCTGCCCTGATGTCGTACGGCGCGGCGACACCGCTCGGTGCCGCAGCCGCGCATTCGGCGAAGGTTCCCGACCCCCCGTTCCGCTGGAAGACAGCGAAGGGTCCGTGGTTCGACAACAACCTCGCGCTGCTGCAGGAGGGACCCGACGGATTCACCATGACCTGGCATACGGGGGTGATTGAAGACGGAGACGAGCGACATCCTCGTCTCGAGGAGGTGGCATCGCTCACGGTTCCGGCGAAGAGAGACTCCGAACTGTCGTCCTGATCGGCTGCGCAGCTGGTCAGTGGAGGGTTTCGCCCCGCTTCAGCATTTCGACGTACTCGGCGACACGTGCTGCGCGCGACGCGGGTCGCTTCAGGTTGGCGACGCGGAAGGCCATCGCGAAGCGGTTCTGCGCCGACTGGGACGCGAAGGCCTCCGCGATCTTCGGGTCCGCGTCCAGGGCCTCCTGCAGTTCCTCGGGAAGGTCGCCGTCGCGCTGCCGATACGCGCGGTCCCATCGGCCGTCCGCCTTCGCGCGGTCGATCTCGAGCTGACCCTCGGGACGCATGCGGCCTTCCTCGATCAACCGGGTCACGTGGCCGATGTTGACCCTCGACCAGATGCTCCGCGATCGTCGGGGTGTGAAGGTCTGCAGGAAGTAGTCGGCGTCGAGGGACTGCTTCTGCCCGTCGATCCATCCGAAGCACAGTGCGACATCGAGCGCCTCGGCGTACGTGATCCCGGGCCGGGTCGTGGCCGTCTTCCGCAGTCGCAAGCGGATCCCGGTCGGGTCGGGGTTCGAGTCCAGCCAGGCCTCCCAGTCCGCGACGGTGTCAAGGTGCAGTTCGGGTTTGTTCGCGCGGTCGACCATGGCGGCATGGTAGCGGCCGTCAGAGCATCGGTGACCCACCTCTGCATACGTGACGTTGAACGCGCTAACCGCCGACGAAGCCCTCCGTGACGACCTGTGCTCCCGCCTGCGCGCAGAGCTGAGTGATCGTCGGGAACGCGGCGAGCCATTCATCTGTCCCGATCAACGTCGTGCCCAGCGCGCCAGGCGGGCTGTCGGGGATCGATGCCTGGAGATCAGCGACGGCTTGGCTGAGGACGGTCTCGCCCGAGATGGGTGCCCTGTCGAAGACGCGGGTCGCCAGACGATTCCATGCTTGCTGCTCCTGCGCTTGCATCCGTCCGTCTCGCAGCGCCGCCTCGGCGTTGAACTGGATCGTCAGGACATCCGAGATCGCCGCGCACGTGTCAGTGTCCGTGACCTCAGCAGCATCAGTCCTGGCTGCGGCATCCGTGGTGGGCGACGACTGCGCGCCGGCCGCCGCAGCGGGCGGGGAGGGTGTCGGCTTCGCGCCTTCGGCTGCAGCGTCCGACGCGGTGCAACCGGCCAGCGTCAGCGCGCTTGCGACTGTCACCGCCCCGATCAGAGTGCGTCGACGGGCGCGACCGGCGCCCCGTGTCTGTCCAGCTGTGTGGGCCAAGCCACTGTCCTCTCGGTGTGTGCGGCGCCTGCTGGCGCTGCATCTCCATGGTCATCGTCACACCCCTCGCGGTGAGCTCGTCGTAGACGACGCCAGCAAGTTCTCGGCCGCACTCTGGCAGTGAGGTTGTGGCGCGGAGTACTGTGCTCGCATGCGACGGGGGCTGTCGCGGCATCCGCAGTGGTGTCTTCTCCTGGGCAGTGCTGCCGCCGCACCGGGCGGCATCACAGCGCGTGACGTCGAGAAGCTGTATCGCATCCCTCCCGACTGAGTCTTCTCTCGTGGTGCGCCGGCTGCGCTGTTGCTATTGCTTGGGCACGGCGAGTCTGAAGCGGATCTCGGGGTCGATGAGGTGAGTGGTGTTCGATGCCGGAGGGTGACAGGAGACGGGGGACTCCACAGAGAGGAGGAAACCATGGGGAAAGTGGTCATGAATGCGTCGGTCTCGGTGGATGGCTTCATCGCGGCCGAGAACGACGATCCCGGTCCGCTGTTCGAATGGCTGGTCAGCGGTGACGTGCCGTTGGATGACAGTGGTGTGCTGAACGTGTCGCAAGCGTCGTACGACCACATCCGGCCGTACTGGGACGAGATCGGGGTGACCATCGCCGGCCGCCACGTCTTCGACATCACGGAGGGCTGGGACGGGAAGCCGCCGAGCGGGATCGACCACGTCGTCGTTGTGACGCACCGACCGGCACCCGAGGGCTGGGACCTCGACGCATCCTTTTCCACTTCGTCAACGGCATCGAGGCGGCCGTGACCAAGGCGCAGGAGCTCGCGGGCGGCCGCACCGTCGAGGTCGCTGCCGGCGACGTCGGCGGCCAGGTGCTTGCCGCTGGCTTTGTCGACGAGGTGCGCATGGATGTCGCGCCCGTCGTCTTCGGGACTGGCAAGCGCTACTTCGGCTCCGTCGACTCGCAGCGACTGCTGGAAGACCCAGACGTGGTCGTTCAGGGCAACCGGGTGCTTCACCTGCGCTATCGGGTGCGCCGCCGGTCGATCTGAGTGGCCCCGGCTGCGCTTGTATCACCGCCGCCGGACGGGAACCTCAGCGAGGACCGGTCGTCACATCCGGTCGCTGCGGCCTCGACTCGACGGCTGGGCGGCCTCGAGCAGTTCGGCGCCGAGCGTCTCGGTCAGCCAGGCGCACCAGGTCGAGACGGTGCGCCAGTCGTCGGCGATGATGTCGTACGCGTCGGGCGTCCACATCCAGTCGGCGGGAGGCTCTCGCCTGCCGACGGCGAGCCGTTTGAGCTGCAGGAGCGGGAGGCGGGGGTGGTCGGCCCGGTATCCGCGAGGCGCGGTCTTGAGGGCGTCGTCGCGGAGGAGTTCGAAGCCTGCGCTGCGCAGCTCCTCGAGCAGCGCGTCGAGATCCTCGGCGGTGCGCGGATCGTCGACGGCTTCGCGGAAGCGGGCCAGCGCCAAGGGCGGCACGTCATACACGCCGCCGCCCAGCATCAGACCTTCCTCGCTCAGCTGCACATAGTGCGCCACCCGCGCCTGCGAGACCATGCCGATGTGCAGCTTGTAGGGCGTCTTGTCGGCGCTGAAGCGGACGTCGCGATACGGGCGGAAGATCTTCACCGCCCCGAACTCGGGCTCGAGCTCCGCCCCGAGCGCCTCGAATGGCCCACGGACGGCCGCGTCGTAGCGCGCCTTGTTGGCCGCCCACCACGTCTTCGTGTTGTCGGCGCGAAGCTCGGCAAAGAACGCAACGGCGTCGCGATCGAGTCCTTCGAATCCCACCCGCCGATCGTAGCGAGCGGATGCTGCGGGAACGGAGCTCCGCCGCGGAGTCAACCGCATCGGGCGCTCGAGCCACGCCGAGCGCCTCGAACCTGTCATGGGTGAAGTAGCACGCCGACGGCCGTGCGGGCACACCGCCGGGAGCGCTGTCAACCCCCGTTGCACGGAGGGCCGCGTCGGTGACAGTGGAATCGCCCACACCACGGAGGTACCGACGAGATGGCCAGATCACGCACGAGCCCGGCGAGCAACTGGGATGATCACGACCCGTCCCTGCGCGATCAGGCCGACGACTTCGAGGACGACTTGCGCGCCGAGATGATCAGGTCGGGCCTGATCGCGGATTGGTGATGTCCGACGGCGGCGATCCACGGGCCGACGAGCCTTTCGAGCTGTTCCGCCACGATCGGACGACATGGATCATCCGGGCTACCGGACTTCCGGAAACCGACCCTCGGCACGTCGTCGCGGTGATCACGGACGCTCGTTCCGAAGGGGTTCACGTCGTTTGGGCACAGCCCACCGGCCGCCCGACCCGCTACTTCACAGTCGAGGCAGTCCTCGTCGATCTGTCGCGAGGGGCCAGACCGAGGTCGGGAAGCACGCGACCGGTGCCCATTCCGCATCTGCCCCCGCTCCGCCGCTGAACGAGGCGCACGAGGATCGGCCCGGCCACGACGGATAGGGTGGCGAGGTGACAGCGCCAACTCGGCCGAGCGCCGCCCCCGCCCCCGCACCGCGGCCGGGCGCCGTCTACTTTCTGGGGCGGGTGGTCCTGCGGCCGCTGTTCTGGCTGATGTACCGCCCGCGCATCGTCGGCCGGGCGAACGTGCCCGAGCGAGGGGCGGTGCTGCTGGCGAGCAACCACCTCGCGTCGCTCGACACCGTCATCATCCCGACATCCGCGGCCCGGCCTGTGCAGTTCCTCATCAAGTCGTCGTACTTCACCGGCTCCGGCGTGCTCGGCCGCGTCAAGCGCTGGTTCTTCACCTCGATCGGCGGTGTGCCGGTGTACCGTGCGACCGGTCGCGATGCACGCGCCGCGCTCGACGCGGGCAGCAGCATCCTGCGGGCCGGGAGCGTCTTCGCGGTGTTCCCCGAGGGAACCCGGTCACGCGACGGGAAGCTGCACGAGGGCCACGGGGGTGCGGCGTGGATGGCCCGCGACACGGGCGCCGCGGTCGTACCCGTCGGACTGATCGGCACCGGCACCGCCAAGCCGCTGAGCCATCTGCTGCCGGGGAGACCGCGCCTCGAGGTGCACTTCGGCGAGCCGCTCGACCTCACCGACCTGGAGGGTGTGCCGGACGGCAGGGCTCGCCGCGAGATCACCGAGCGCATGATGGCCGCCATCGCTCGCCTGAGCGGACAGGAACGCTCCGGCAGCGTGAACGCCACGTCGCGCGACTGAGCCGCTCCGCGGAAAGGTCCCGACCGCGTTCTCCTATCCATCTCCCAGCCCGCGCGTCGGCGTCCAGGCGTAGCCTTTCCCCATGGATAGGCGGCACCCGCGCCGGTCACCCGCCCGTTGGCTCCCGGTCGCCGGCGCATTCGTCCTGGTCTCGGCCGTCGCTGCGGCCGTGGTCATTCCGACCGCCGCCGATGCCCGGGTGGATCTTCCCGACAAGACCCCCGCCGCGCTCCTGGAGTTCGCCGCCGCGAGCGATGTCACCGCGATGACGGGGACGATCGAGCAGACGTCGGATCTCGGCTTGCCCGACCTCTCGAGCCTCATGGACTCCTCGGGCAGCGCCGATTCGAGCGCCGGCGCCTCCGATGCCGTCGACCTCCTGACCGGTTCGCACACGGCCAACGTCTACCTCGATGGCGACAGGTCGCGCCTGCAGGTGCTCGATCGCCTGGCCGAGCGCGACGTGTATGTCGACCGGGCCGTGGGAGAGGGCTGGTTCGTCGACTCCGAGACCAAGACGGCGACGCACTACACGGCGGGCGGCGACAACGGCTCTCTCGAGCAGCCCGACCCGACGGTGAAGACCCCGCAGCAGATGCTCGAGGACGCTCTCACGAGGCTCGGCGAATCGACCGAGATCTCGGTAGGGACCGACGGGCGCGTGGCAGGACGTGACGTGTACGAGCTCGTGCTCGTGCCGACGGACGCCGCCAGCATCGTCGGCGAGGTGCGCTTCGCGATCGACGGCGAGACGGGCGCTGCGCTCGCAGCATCCGTCACCGCCCGCGGTGCTGAGCAGCCTGCGTTCGACATCGTGTTCACGGAGGTCTCGTTCGCGGCGCCCGATCCCGCGACGCTCACCTACACGCCCGCGCCGGGGTACACCGTCGAGACGAAGACGCTCTCCCCACCCGACCGTGATCACGCGGCAGCGCCCGGCCAGAGGGATTCGAGGACGGATGCCGCCCACCAGCCGGTCGTGCATGGCGAAGGGTGGACCGCGGTCGTCGAGCTGCCGCAGGCCGACACGAGCAGCTCCGAGGCGGGAGGCCTCGACGCGGCGACGCTCGAGAGCCTGACCCGGCCGGTTGCGGGTGGACGCGTGCTCGAGACGGCGCTCGTGACGGTGTACTTCACCGACGACGGACGTGTGTTCGCGGGTGCTGTCAGCGCCGATCACCTCGCACGGGTCGCGGCCGGCGACTGAGCCCCCGTGACCGACCTCGCGATCCAGACCTCCGGTCTGACCAAGCGGTTCGGCGCACAGACGGCCGTGGATGCCGTCGCGCTCGACGTGCCGCACGGTTCGGTCTTCGGTTTCCTCGGGCCGAACGGGTCGGGCAAGACCACGACGATCCGCATGCTCCTCGGCCTCGTCCGCCCGACTGCGGGCGAGGCCCGCGTCCTCGGCCAGCCGATCCACGAGGCCCTTCAGACCCTGCTTCCCCGGGTGGGCGCACTGGTCGAAGGCCCGGCGTTCGCGCCTTTCCTCACCGGGCGGCAGAATCTGCACCGGTTCGACGCGGCGGGCCGGCACGCAGCATCCGTCACCCGCCGCCGACGTGTCGACGAGGCGCTGCAGCGCGTCGGACTGGCCACGGCAGCCGACAAGAAGGTGCACGCGTATTCGCTCGGTATGAAGCAGCGCCTCGGCATCGCCAACGCGCTGCTCACTCCCCGTGAACTGCTGGTGCTGGACGAACCGACGAACGGGCTGGACCCGCAGGGAACCCGCGAGGTGCGCGGACTCATCCGCTCCTTGGCCGGCGAGGGGGCGACGGTGTTCGTCTCGAGCCACCTGCTCACCGAGGTCGAGCAGGTGTGCACGCACGCCGGGATCATGAGCGCGGGGCGGCTCGTGGCATCGGGCACCCTCGACGAGCTGCGCAGCGGTGACGGCACGGGCCGCCTCCGGCTGCAGACCCTCGATGTCGTGCGGGCGAGAGAGGTGCTCGAGAGCGCGGGAATCCGGACGACGGATGCTGCGCCCTTCACGCTCGTGGGAACACTCGGTTCGGACGGGCCCGAGCCGGAAGACATCGTCGCGGCTCTGGTGCACGCCGACGTGCGGGTGCGCGGCATCACGGTCGAGCGGACGAGCCTCGAGGACAGATTCGTCGAGCTGACAGGGCAGGGCTTCGATGTCGTCGCGTGATTCCGCCGCTCGCCCGACCGACACTGCGCCGACGGCGTCGGCCTCGCGCGCTGCGGGGCGCGGGAGCGGCGTTCCTGGTCTTCTCGGAAGCGAACTGGCGACGCTGTTCCGCCGCCTCCGCACGTGGATGATGCTCGGAGCGCTCGGCCTCGTCCCCGTCCTCCTCGGCGTCGCGGTGCGGATCGCCGGCGGCACGCGTCCCGGTCGCGGCCCGGCGTTCCTCGACCAGGTCACCGACAACGGCGTCTTCGTCGGCCTTGCCGCGCTGACGATCGCGATCCCGCTCTTCCTCCCCCTCACCGTCAGCGTCGTCGCCGGCGACACGATCGCGGGCGAGGCGAGCCTGGGCACCCTTCGCTACCTGCTGGTCGCGCCGTCGGGGCGCGTCGCGCTCCTCGCCGTCAAGTACGTCGCCGCCGCCGTCTTCTGCGTGGTCGCGACCTTCGCTGTGGTCGTGGTCGGTGTGGTCGTCGGCGCGATCCTCTTCGGCGCCGGCCCGCTGACCTTGCTGAGCGGGACACCCGTGAGCCTCGCCGAAGGACTGCTCCGGTGTCTTGCCGTCGTCGCCTACGTGTCGGTGTCGATGCTGGGGCTCGCCGCGATCGGAGTGCTGCTCTCGACCCTCACGACAGTGCCGGTCGGCGCCATGGCGGCCACCGCGATCCTCGCCGTCGCGGCGCAGATCGTCGGTCAGATCCCGCAGCTGTCGGCGCTTCACCCCTACCTGTTCACGGATCGCTGGCTCGACTTCGGCGACCTGCTGCGCTCGCCGATCTCGTGGGACTCGTTCCTCGACAACGCCCTTCTGCAAGGGGTCTGGATCGTGGTCGCGGGAGCGCTCGCCGTCTGGCGGTTCACGACCCGCGATGTGCTGACATAGCCAGGTCGGTGCGCACCTGATGGCGGCCAGCCAGCCGCGCACGTGCGCTCAGCGCGCGTCGATCCCTGCGCGGTGATGCCCCGCTGCGGGACCGGCGCTATGCGGTGGTTCTCAGGGGCTCGAGGGCGGCGAGGACGAGGTCGAGGCCGAAGATGAACTCCTCAGCCGGGTCGAAGCCGGCCGCGACGAGCGCCGCGGCGGACTCGTTGAGGTAGGGGAACTCCTCAGGAGGGAGCTGGGGCAGGTAGACGTCCTCGGCCATGTCCGCGAGCTCATCGGCGGTGTCGAACGGCAGGCCTGCTGCCTGGAGCGCGAAACCGTACACATAGCTGTCGAGCAGCCAGTTGGCGTGCGTCGCCATCAGGGGCGAGAAGCCGGCCCGCCGCAGGCAGGCGGTGACCGCTTCGTGGTGGCGGAGGTTCGCGGGCCCCGGCGATGTCCGCGACTCCATCAGGCCGTTCGCCCACGGGTGGCGGGCGAGAACCTGTCGGGCGGACACCGCCCTCTGTCGCATCGCCGCCTGCCAGTCGGTCCCTTCGGGCGGGAGCTCGATCTCGTCGAACATGACGTCGATCATGGCGTCGAGCAACTCGTCCTTGCTCGCCACGTAGTGGTAGAGCGACATCGCGCCCGCGCCGAGTGTGCCGGCCAGCCGGCGCATGCTCAGCCCATCGACCCCGTCGCGGTCGGCGAGCCGGATCGCCTCGACCACGACCCGCTGCTTGCTCAGCCCCGCGTCTGAGGCGACCTGGCGTAGTTCCTTCGCGGACAAGTGTCTCCTCGCTTGCTCGAACGGCTTGACAATCGTACAGCGTACGGTCATAGTACAGCGTACGACGTACGGTGTACGAACCAACGACAGTCAGACCGCTCCTCGAGAAAGAAGAACCCGATGACCATCCGAACGACATCCCGGAACTCGCTCGACAGCCCGCCCATCCCGGTGCAGGTGAAGCTCGCCGCCGCGTGGACCAGCTTCATGTTCCTCTACGTCTACGTAGACGTCCTCAACTTCTACAAGCCCGGTGTCGTCGACGGCATCCTGAACGGTCTCGTCTGGAGGTTCGACATCAGCGCGACGTTGTTGACGGTCTTTCTCGTGTCGGTGTCGATTCCTGCCGTGATGGTGATGCTCTCCATGGCGCTGCCCGCGCGGGTGAACCGCGCGACGAACCTCGTCGTCGCATCGCTCCTCATCCCGTACTCGATCTTCAACGCGGCCGGGGCGACCTGGGAGTGGGCAGCCTTCTACGGCATCTCCATCGGGATCGAGGTGCTCCTCCTGGCCTTCATCCTGCGGTCGGCGTGGACGTGGCCCCGAACCTCTGTTCTCCCCGCCGCTCCCGCGACGACCGACCTTCGACAGGGCCTTCGCCAGTAGGTGCCAGCTTCAGGCCGCCACGGGCAGCCATGTCACCCCCTGCCCGAAACCGGCACGATGGCGCCTCAGCGCCCCTGGCGGCCTCTGAAGCTATGCCCCGGCCGTCGAGACACGACCTGCTGCCAGACTGACGACGACGTCGGCAGCATCGATGAGCCCTTGATCGTGGCTGACGCACACGACCGCGACGCCACGGTCGGCTTCGACCCTCATGGCGGTCGCGATCCGCGTGGCGGTGTCGGCGTCGAGGGCGGTGGTGGGTTCGTCCAGCAGCAAGGTCTGCGCGCGGCGGGCCAGTCCTTGTGCGAGGAGGGTCCGCTGCTGCTGACCTCCGGAGAGGGTGCCGAACGGTTCTCGTTCCAGAGCAGTCAGGTCGAGGCGATCGAGGGCCGCATCCACTGCTTCACGTGACCTGCGATCGAGTCGGCGCCACGCGGCGACTCGCCCCCATGCTCCCACCGTGACGACATCTCGCACGGTGAGCGGCAGTGCTGGTGAGATCACGGCGCGCTGAGGCACGAAGGCTCGCGACCTCGCACGGAGGGACACGATGCCCGCACGCGGTGTGATCGTCCCCGCGAGCACCTCCAGCAGAGTCGATTTGCCCGCGCCGTTCGGCCCCGCGACCACAGTGAGCGCACCTGCCGGCGCGTCGAAATCGACCCCGCGCAGGGCCGGCGTTCCGGCGTACTCCACGTACACCCCGCGCAGAGAAAGGGCGGCGGAAGGCGACGTTTCGGTGAGCACGGGCCCAGCCTAACTGATTTTGAGAATCGTTCTCATTAACGCTACGGTCGTCGCTCATGTCCCTCATCACACATCCGTTCACGCTGGAGTTCGTCCAGCGGGCCCTCCTCGGAGGCAGCCTCGTGGCTGTGCTGTGCGGTGTCGTGGGCACCTGGGTCGTCGCCCGGGGCATGGCTTTCCTGGGCGAGGCCCTCGGACACGGAATGCTCCCCGGTGTCGCCCTGGCGACACTGCTGGGAGTGCCCGTGCTTCTCGGAGCAGGACTCAGCGCCGCCGCGATGAGCCTCGGGATCGGGGCGCTGCAGCGCCGCGGCCGACTCTCGTACGACACGAGCATCGGCATGCTCTTCGTGGCCATGCTCGCCGCCGGCGTGATCGTCATCTCGTACTCGGGAAGCTTCGCGACGGATGCGACGGCCATCCTGTTCGGCGACATCCTCGCCATCTCCACCGAGGACGTGGTACTGCTCGCCTGGGCGACCGCGATCGGAATCGCGGTCGCCGCGGCCGCGCATCGCTCGCTCGTAGCCCTCGCGATCGACGCACGGGTGGCTGCGGTGCTCGGGCTCCGGCCGAGGATCGCCCAGGCTGTGCTGGTCGGCCTGGTCACGCTCGCTGTCGTCGCGTCGTACCAGGCCGTGGGCTCCCTCCTCGTGGTCGGCCTGCTCATCGCACCGGCCGTCGCAGCCGGCCACTGGACGCGACGGCTGCCCTCGGGGATGGCGCTCGCCTGCGTGTTCGGAGTCGCCGCCGTTGTGCTCGGCCTCCTGCTGTCATGGCACGCCGGCACCGCCGCCGGCGCATCCATCGCCCTGACAGCCGTGCTTCTCAGCGCTGCCTCGTGGGCCGCGCACGCGGCGCACTCGCACCGACGCGGAGGCCATCGCGTGACCCGATACCCGGGGCGCGCAGCATCCGGTCCCGACCACCCACGAAGGAACGAACGCCCCGTGCTCCACAGATCCGCCAGATTCACCACGGTGCTCGCGGTCGCCGGGCTCGCGCTCGCCGGCTGCGCGAGCGCCGAAGCCGACGCCCCCGCCGCGACCGCGACATCCACCGGCCACGGGACGGTCGCCCGGGCGAGTGAGCTGAGCGAGCCGCCGCTCGCCGTGGTGACGATCGACCCCGACGGCGTCGTCCGCCAGCACGACCTGCTCGACGAGTCCGTCGCACAGCTCGGCGAGGTGGCGAATGCGTCGCGCGTGAGCACCGACGGCCGCTACGTCTTCGCCGGCACCGGTGAGGCGCTCTCGATCATCGACAGCGGCCGGTGGACCTGGGACCACGTCGACCACTTCCACTACTACCTCGCGGAACCGGCGATGCTCGGCGAGGTGCCGGGACGCGGTCCCGCCACCGTCGCGACGACGTCGTCGTCGACCACGGGCGGCACCGGGGTCTTCTTCGCTGGCAGTGGCGAAGCAGTGCTCCTCGACACCGCGGCGCTGGCGAAGGGCGAGCTCGTCGAGCGATTCCGCCGGGAGACCGAGCCGCATGACGGCATGGTCGTGCCGATCGGCTCGTACGCACTCGTCACCGAGCCGCAGCACGGCGTTGCCGCATCCGTCTCGGTCCTCGACGAGGACGGGATGCCGCAGCCCGGCGCCACCGCCGACTGTGCCGATGCGCGCGGCACCGTCACGACCCGTGTGGGCGCGGTCATCGGGTGCGCCGACGGCGCGCTGCTGGCGACCCTGGTCGATGGGACCGTGGCGCTCGAGCGCATCCCGTACCCGTCGGGCACGACGGTGCCGCGGGCGACGGCGTTCGCGGGACGCGATGGCCGTCCCACGGTGGCAGCGACGGCGGGGGACCACGCGATCTGGCTGCTCGACACCCGCGAGCGCACCTGGACGCTGCTTGCGGTCGATCGCCCGATCGTGCAGGCGGCCGCGGTCGACGACGAAGCGCAGCACGTACTCGCGCTCGCCGCGGACGGGCGGGTCCTCGTGATCGACGGGACCACCGGCGCGCTGCTGTCGCAGACCGATCCGCTGGTGGCCGACTCGCTCGCGACGGGTGCCGGCAGCCCGACGCTCGTCGCCGACCACCCGCGCGCCTACCTCAACGGCCCCGCGGAGCACGCGGTCTACGAGATCGACTTCGCCGACGCGGCCCGCGTCTCGAGGACCTTCGCCACGCCCACGCAGCCCGCCCTGTTCGCGGAGACCGGCCGATGACCCGCCGTCGGTCGGCAACGCTCACCGCGCTGCTGACGGTCGGGGTCGCAGCATCCGTCCTCTCAGGTTGCGGGCCCACAGGCGACGACCGTCCGCTCGTCGTGGTGTCGACGAACATCCTCGGCGACGTGGTGAACGAGCTCGTGGGCGACCACGTCGAGGTGATGACACTCATGCGGCCGGATGCGGATCCGCATTCGTTCGAGATCTCGGCACAGGATGCTGCGCGTTTGCGCTCCGCCGACCTGCTGGTGTCGAACGGCCTCAGCCTCGAGGAAGGACTGCAGCAGCATCTCGATGCGGCGGTCGCGGAGGGCATCGACAGCTTCGTCGCCGGTGAGGCGATCGAGGTGCTCGATTATGCGAAGGGAGATGCCGCCGGCACCCCCGACCCGCACTTCTGGACCGACCCGGGCCGCATGGTCGATGTCGTCGAGGCGCTGGCGCCGCGGCTGTCGGCGCTGGCGGGCGCGGACGCGGCTGCCGTCGACGAGCATGTCGACGCCTACCTCGCGCAGCTCGAGAGCCTCGACGACGAGATGACCGCGGCGTTCGACAGGATCCCCGCCGAGCGCCGCGCCCTCGTCACCAACCACCACGTGTTCGGCTACCTCGCGGAGCGGTACGGCTTCCGCGTCGTGGGCGCCGCGATCCCGGGCGGAACGACCCTGGCCGCGCCCAGCGCGTCCGACCTCGCCGACCTGGTGACCACGATCGAGGACCACGGCGTGTCGGCGGTATTCGCCGAGTCGTCGTCTCCCGACCGGCTGATGCGGGCGCTCGCCCAGGAGACCGACAGGCACGTCGAGGTGATCCAGCTGTACACCGAGTCGCTCACCGCCGAGGGCGGCGGCGGCGAGGACTACCTGACCATGATGCGCGAGAACACGCAGCGCATCGTCACCGGGCTCTCTCAGTGAGCCCCACACCAAGGAAGAGGAACACCACATGCGCACACGCACACTGCGGCGCGCCGGCCTGATCGCCGTCGCCGCCGGTGCCGTCGCGACCCTCGCGGCCTGTTCATCGACGCCGTCGGCGTCTTACGACGCCGGCGCGGAGACGCCGTCCGCCACTGTGGCCGGCCCCCGGATCGCGGTCTCGTACGAGGGCGGCATCCTCGTGCTCGATGGTGAGACGCTCGAGCAGGTCGCCGACCTCGCTTCGGAGGAGTTCACCCGCCTCAACCCGGCAGGCGACGGACGCCACGTGATGGTCACGATGAGCGAGGGGTTCCAGGTTCTCGACACCGCCGCGGGGAGCACCGACGAGGCCGAGCTCACCGACCTGGTCTTCGCCGCCGACGCCCCGGGTCACGTCGTCCACCACGGCGGCAAGACGATCCTCTACGCCGACGGCACGAGCGACACCACGATCTTCGACACCGACGCGCTGCTCGCGGCCGACGACGAGTTGCCCGATGCGCAGACCGTGCCCGGCGTCGAGGCGCACCATGGCGTCTCGGTCGTGCTCGAGGACGGCACCTTCCTGACAACGGTGGGCAATGCCGATGGCCGAACCGGCATCACGGCGAGCGATGCGTCGGGCGCGGTGATCGCGACGAGCGATGCCTGCCCCGGCGTACACGGCGAGGGGACCGCGGCCGACGAGGCCGTCGTCTTCGGCTGCGAGAACGGGGCCCTGCTCTACCGCGATGGCGAGATCCTCAAGCTCGACGCTCCCGACCAGCCGTACGGGCGCATGGGCAACGCCTACGTGAGCGAGACGAGCCCGCTCGTCGTCGGCGACTACAAGAACGATCCGGATGCCGAAGGTTACCTCCTCGGTGCGGTCACCGTCATCGACACCGAGGCCGGCACCCTCGACGTCGTCGACCTTCCTGAGGGCGTGGAGTACACGTTCCGTGACATCGCCCGCGGTCCGGAGGATCTCGCCTACATCCTCTCCCGTGACGGATCCGTCCACGTCTTCGATCCAGCCGCCGGCGAGATCACCGACGCCTTCCCTGTGATCGAGGCCTGGGAGGGGCCCGCCGAATGGCAGGACGCTCACCCGGCGATCGTCATCCAGGGCGACATCGCGTACGTGACCGAGCCCGCCGCCGACGCGATCCACGCCGTCGATCTCACGACGGGCGAGATCGTGGCTTCGGTGACGCTCGACATCACACCGAATGAGATCGCGGTCGCCGAGGGATGATGGCCGGCGAGGGCGGACCACCAGAACGAGCGGTCCGCCCTCGCTGTCGAGGCCGGCGCACTGAGTGAAGCCGGTGCCGCGTGGCGATCGCGGATGGTTCGGATCAGGACGGCGCGAGGAGCCGTTCGAGGAGCAGCGGGGACTCGTCCTGTGGTGCTGTGGCGTCGAGCAGCCACTGCGTCTGCAGGCCGTCGGATGCCGCGATCACGAGTGCGGCGACCGCCTGGGGATCGACATCGGCCCGCAGCCGCCCGGCCTGCTGACTGCGGACGACCCGGTCGACGAGGCCCGCGCGCACGCGCGCGAATCGTCGGGTCGCGAAGTCCCTCGCAGCCGGGTGTCCCTCCTCGAGCGCCGCCGCGACGAGCATCGAATACAGCTGCACCAGTCCCGCGATCTCGCGGTTGACTCGCGCGGACTCGCGCATCACCTCCACCGGTGTCGCGTCGCGGTCGTCGGGGTGATGAAGGTCGCCTTGACGTTCCGACTCGCGATAGACCTCGACGAGCAGCTCTTCGAGCGAGCCGAAGTAGTGTCGCAGCGCCGCGTGCGTGACGCCGACCTCTTCGGCGATCGCGCGCAGGCTCGTGCGGTCGGAGCCGCGCCGCGCGAACACCTCGATGGCTCGCTCGAGGATCTGCTGCCGCCGCGCGACGCCCTTCGCGTATGAGCCGCGAGAATTGGGCCTTCCTGCAGGATCGGTCTCGGTTTCGTCGGCCATTCGGTCATCCTAGAGCGGCGCGACGGGCAAAACCTCCACGTGGAGGTTTTATGCTACTCTGCCCTGACACGATGCAGTCGATCCGCACGAAGATGTACGAAAGGTGTCCGAAGTGACTCGACCTGAGAGCTCGGTGCAGCTCTACACCCTGGCCGCCGCCTTCTCCGCCGACATGTCCGGCTCGCTGGACAAGCTCGCCGCGATCGGTCTCAAGAACGTCGAGGCCTTCGACTTCGTCCGCCGCCCGCAGGAGATCCGCGCGGCGCTGGACGCGGCCGGCCTCGCCTCGCCGACCGGTCACGCCCCGCTGCTTTCGGACGAGCTGTGGACTCCCGACGGCTCGATCCCCACCCCCGCTCCAGAGGTCGTGTTCGAGGCCGCGGCGGCGATCGGCGCGACCACCGTCATCGACCCGATGGTGCCGACCGACCGCTGGCTGACCGAGGAGGGTGTCGCCGACACCGCCCGCCGCCTGAATGACCTCGTCGATGTCGCAGCCGGATTCGGCCTCACCGTCGGCTATCACAACCACGCCCAGGAGTTCCTGGCCTCGTTCGACGGCCAGACCGCGTTCGAGCGCTTCCTCGAGCTGACCGACGACCGCGTCGCCATCGAGCTCGACCTGTACTGGGCCGCCGTCGGCGGACAGGACGTCACCGCACTGACCCGTGCGATCGGCGACCGACTGGTGGCGCTCCACATCAAGGATGGACTGGTTCCCGCCAGCAACCCGTTCGCTCCCGACGCGCCGGCCTTCACGTCGAAGAGCCTGCTGCAGACCCACCCCGGCGAGGGCGTCGTCGCGCTCTCGGACGCGCTGAACGCCGCCACGGCGGTCAAGTACGCGGTCATCGAGTACGACAATGCGCCAGGCGACGTCTTCGCCGACATCGCGGCGTCGTACGCGTTCCTGCAGGACGGCGGCTTCGTCCGATGACCCGCGTGGGAGTCGGCATCATCGGTGCCGGTGTCATCAGCGACACGTATCTCAAGAACCTGACGTCATTCCCGGACGTCGAGGTGCTGGCCGTCGGCGACCTGCTGCCCGACCGCGCGAAGGACAAGGCCGAGCAGTACGGCGTGCCGGTGCACGGCGATGCCGCGGCGGTGCTCGAGCACCCGGACGTCCAGGTCGTGGTGAACCTCACCATCCCGGCGGCGCACGTCGCGGTCTCGGAAGCGGCGATCAGCGCCGGCAAGCATGTGTGGACCGAGAAGCCGGTCGGCCTCGACCTCGCCGACGTCTCGCGCATCCTGGAGGCGGCGGATGCTGCCGGTCTGCGTGTCGGTTCGGCGCCCGACACCATCCTCGGACCGGGCTTCCAGACCGCCAAGCGCGCGATCGCGGAGGGCGTGATCGGCGAGCCGCTGTTCGCGCAGACCGCGTTCCAGACGCAGGGGCCAGACCTGTGGCATCCGGATCCTGCCTTCCTCTTCAGCACGGGCGCGGGCCCGCTGCTGGACATGGGGCCGTACTACATCAGCGGGCTGGTGAGCCTCCTCGGACCAGTGGCCCGCGTCTTCGCGGCGGGCCTGCGTGCTCGCGACGAGCGGACGGTTCACCTCGGCCCGATCGCCGGCACCAACTTCACCGTGGAGGTGCCGACGACGGTGCAGCTGACGACGGTGTTCGAGGCGGGCCAGCAGGCGCAGAGCCTGCTGAGCTTCGACTCCGCACTCGAGCGCCACGGCATCTTCGAGGTGCACGGCACCGAGGGCACGATCGTGCTGCCCGACCCCAACCAATTCGAGGGTCGCATCGCCTACGTGAAGCCGCTCGGCGTGCTGCGCGACGGTGCGAAGTTCGAGCAGGAGTGGATCGACGTCCCCCAGCAGGGCGCCGTCGTCGGTCGTGGCCTCGGCCTCCTCGACATGGTGCGCGCCATCGCCGAGGACCGCCCGCATGTCGCCAGCGGCCAGCTCGGCCTTCACGTGCTCGACGTCATGCTCTCCGCAGAGCAGTCGGTCGAGACCGGGCAGTCCATCGAGATCGCCACCACGGTCGCTCCCGTGCCGTCGGTACCGGCGGACTTCGATCCGTTCGCCGCGACGCTCTGACGCAGCATCCGCACACGAGGCCGCGCCGTCCCTTGAGGGGCGGCGCGGCCTCTTCGTCGTCGCCGGTATAGGGCTTTGGTCCCGGATTCGTCCGCCGTGAGCGCGAGCGGTGCAGGCCGTTCACTCGACGATGGCGAGTCCGTGATCGGTGTCGTTGAAGCGACGCCCGCCGTCCGCGGTCACGGTCACGATGTCCTCGATGCGGACGCCGAATCGTCCCGCAAAGTAGATCCCGGGTTCGATGGAGAAGCACATCCCCGGCACGGTCGGCCGCACCTCGCCCTCCACCATGTACGGCGGCTCGTGGGTGGTCACGCCGATCCCGTGTCCGGTGCGGTGGATGAACTCGTCGCCGTACCCCGCCTCGGTGATGATGCGGCGGGCGGCGCGGTCGATGTCCTGACAGGCCACACCCGGGCGCACCGCTTCGAACGCGGTCTGTTGGGCGACGCGCACGATCTCATGGACCTCGCTCATCTCCGCCGTGGGTTCGCCCACGCACACGGTGCGGGTCGTGTCGGAGCCGTAGCCGGCCATCAAGCCGCCGAAGTCCAGAACCACCATGTCCCCGGTGAGAATCGTGCGGTCGCCCGCCTCGTGGTGCGGGTTGGCGCCGTTGGGACCCGACCCCACGAGGGTGAAGTCCACCTGTTCATGCCCGAACTCGCGCAGCAGCCGCGCCAGGTCGGCGGCGACATCGGTCTCCTTGCGCCCGGCGAAGCGCACCTTCACGATCTCGCGGAAGGTCGCGTCCGCGGCCGCGCCCGCCGCCTCCAGCCGGGCCAGTTCCGCGGCATCCTTCACCGGCCGCAGCATCGGCAGCCGTTCCGTGATCGACGAGTACCGCACCTTCGGAAGACGTGACTGCAGACCCAGCAGGTGCATCGCCCAGGCAGAGTCGGAGATCGCGAACTCGCCGTCGGCGGTGAGCAACGGGGCGGCCGCGGCGTACGGGTCCGCGCCGTCCCGCCAATCCCTGATCGTCACGGCCCCGGCACCGGCTGCCGACGCGGCATCCGGATGCTCCAGTATCGGCACCAGCAGCTGCGGCTCGGCGTCACAGCGGAGCACGAGCAGGGTGAGCCGCTCGGTGATCGCCGTCGGTTGATACCCGGTGAGCCAGACCAGATCCGGGCCTGGGGTCACGAGCAGTCCATCGAGACCTTCCGCCGCCGCGGCCCGTGCGGCCATGCCCATGCGTGCGCGGTAGTCATCAGACGTGAACGGCGCCGACACTGCTTGCATGGGATCTCCTCACAGCGGACGACGGATGCTGCGACCACGGGTGAACCCGCCGGGACGCAGCATCCGTTCCCGCGACTATCCGGCGAACTCGGGGAGGTCGGCGCAAGAACCCTCATGTGCGTCGAACGGTCCCCATCCTGGACCCGCGTTCGAGGGCGGTCAACAGCATGCGGTGCTCGCGGTCAGACGCCGTCGCCTCTGTTCTCGGCGTCGTTCTGCTCGGCCGCGACCGCTCTGTGGATGTTGCCGTGGATGTGGTCCGCTCCGATGAGGGCGATCACGCCCTCGCGTTCGAGGACGGCGCGCGGGCCCGGCTTCAGCCGCGTCAAGCGGAGTTGGACGCCCGCGTCGCGGACGAGCCTGACGATGTCGGCCATCGAGGCCGCGCCCTGGGAGTCGATGAAGTTGATCCCCCCGCAGTCCAGGACGATCCCCGTCAGTCGCGGGTTCGCCTGGATCACCTCGCGCACGTGGTCCTCCAATGCGTCGGCGGTGGCGAAGAACAGGCCGCCGTCGAACCGGACCACCGACACACTGGGCAGGATCTCGTCGCCCGGATTCGTGTCGATCTCGCGGAAGACCTGCGTGCCCCGTTCGCGACCGAGGGTCGGCATCTGCGGGTGAGTGGCTACGGCGATCAACCAGATCAGCGAGAGTCCGATACCGATGATCACACCGGCGAGCACACCGAAGATCACCGTGGCGAGCAGTGCGACGATCGCGATCCAGAAGTCGACCTTCTTCACCCGGAAGAGCCGCCGCATCTCCGGAAGATTCATCATGCCGCTGACGACGGCCTCGATGATCAGCGCACCGAGGACCGCCTGGGGCAGGTCGGAGAAGAGCGGCGCCAGGAACAGGAGCGTCAGCAGCACCGTGACACCGGAGGTCAGCGATGCCAGCCCGGTCTTCGCCCCCAAGCGGTCGTTCAGCGAGCTCGCCGACAGACTGGTGGAAACCGGCATCCCCTGGAACAGTCCCGAGCCGATGTTGGCGAACGACTGCGCGACGGATTCCTGGTTGATGTCGATCCGATACCGATGCTTGGCCGCGAACGTGCGCGCGTCGCCCGCCGTCTGGGAGAAGCCGATCATGACCAGCGCGACCGCGGCGACGGCGACGGTGCCCGCGTGATCCCACAGCAGCTGACCGTTCGGAATCTGCAGCGCGGGCAGGCCCGCCGGCACGTCCCCGACCACCGCCACCCCCTTGGCCCCGAGATCGAACAGCGCCGACGCGAGGAGTCCACCCACGACGAGCACCAGGGCGCCCGGAACCCGCGGCGCGATCACGCGGAGCCCGAAGACGACGACGAGCGAGATGGCCCCGACGAGCGCCGTCGCCCCGTGCACCGCGTCCAGCGTCCCGAACCACGACCACAGTTCCTGGATCGGGTTCGCGCCCGTGGTCTCGGTGCCGGTGAGCTTGGGGAGCTCCCCGATCACGACGTCGATGGCCGCGCCGAAGAGAAAGCCGGTCACCACCGCTCGCGAGAGGAACTGGGCGATCCAGCCCATCCTGAAGACGGCGAGCAGCAGGAACACGATGCCCGAGGCGAGCGTGATGCCGGCGACGAACGACGCGACGTCCTGTTCGCCGACGATGCCGGCGGCGAGTACGGCACTGGCCGCAACCGCAGCGAGGCCGGAACTCGGACCCATCGAGATCTGCCGGCTCGTGCCGAAGATCGCGTAGAGGATCGCGCCGGCAGCCGCTGCATAGAGGCCGTTCTGCAGCGGCACCCCCGCGATGCCGGCGTATCCCAGGTTCTTCGGGACGATGAGCGCGGCGACCGTGACCCCGGCGATCACGTCGCCGCGCAGCCACACACGTTGATAGGACCGGAGCTGGCCGACGAGCGGAACCCGGGTCGGACGTTCACCACCTGTCGTCGCCATGGGCATGTCTTACCGCAATGTCGAATCGTCCGACAAGCCTGCCGGCGCCGCGGCGCCGCCCAGCGGCACTCACCGATCGGATCGGGAGTCACCCTCCGGCTTCGACTTGTGTCGCGCTCTCAGGGCGGCGAAACCCCACACCAGGCCGAAGAGTACAGATCCGACGCCCCAAGCGGCCTCGCCGGTGGCCCATCCCCACACGCCGAGACCGACGAAACCGGCGGCGAGCACGAGCATGCTGATCCAGCCGACCTGGTTACCGGGCTCGTTCTGCTCACCCATGTGGCTCTCCCCGTTGATCGACGCGCGCCCTGTCTGCTCATCCGACTGTACGACGGCTCCGCCCGCGCCTCGCGAAACGCGGGCCGGGTGGACACCCCCGCCGGGATTACTCGTCCGCGGTCTCGCGGATACCGCGCATCACCAGGCGGGGGTCGGGAGTGCCGATGACCTTGTCATCGCGTCCCTCGTAGTCGAACTGGCGGAGGAAGAATCGCATCGCATTCAGGCGGGCGCGCTTCTTGTCGTTCGAGCGCACGATGATCCATGGGCCGTGCTTCTTGTCGGTGCGGCGGAACATCTCCTCCTTCGCGCGGGTGTAGTCCTCCCAGCGGTCCAGCGACGCCAGGTCCATCGGCGAAAGCTTCCACCGCCTCACCGGGTCGAGCTGGCGGATCGCGAACCGCGTACGCTGCTCGGTGCGCGACACCGAGAACCAGAACTTGGTGACATGGATGCCGGAGTCCACCAGCATCCGTTCGAATTGAGGTGCTTGCACCATGAACTGCTCGTACTCCTCGTCGGTGCAGAACCCCATCACCCGCTCCACACCGGCCCGGTTGTACCAGGACCGGTCGAACATCACGATCTCCCCAGCGGTCGGCAGGTGCTCGATGTAGCGCTGGAAGTACCACTGCCCGAGTTCGCGCTCGGTGGGCTTGCTCAGCGCGACGACACGGGCGGTGCGGGGGTTGAGGTGCTCGGTGAACCGTTTGATGGTGCCGCCCTTGCCCGCAGCATCCCGGCCCTCGAACAGGATGATCGCCCGCCGGCCGTTGTCTTCCAGCCAGTACTGGAACTTGAGCAGTTCGATCTGCAGCCGGTACTTCTCGAACTCGTACGCGTCGCGGTCCAGCAGTTCGCCGTACGGGTACCCCTCCTGCCAGGTGTAGACGGGGTTCCCGTGCGGGTCGATCAGATCCGGATCCGCGGTGTGCCCGTCACGCACCGAATAGCCCTCCTGGCGCAGATGCTCGATGTACTCCCGCAGACCTTCGACCGGCACGCCATCCATCACCGTCGGCTCCTTCCATGGCGGCACGCACACGCCATGGACCGCATTATCCCGGGCGCAGGTGACCGGCGGATACGCCGACCGGTGAGGGCGCCGAGACGAAGCGCGTCAGTCCGCCTCGGCGAGCATGCCCCGCCAGGCGATATCGAAGGCATCCTGGCACCGCTGCCAGACGGCCGGGTCGCTCATCTCCTCGCCGCGGACGACCAACTGGTAGTAGACGACTCCGGCGAGCAGATCGAAGCACGTTGCGGGGTCGAGCTCAGGACGCAGGATGCCGCGCTCGATTCCTGCGGCGATGGCGCGCTCGAGCGGCCCGCGGCGGCGGGACACGTGGGAGGCCCAGTACGCCTTCTGCAGCTCTCGGTCGGCCATGGCGAGCCGGATGCGCTGCCGGAACCGCTCCTCCGAGTAGCCGACGACGCTGATGCTCTGTCCGCCGATGAGCGCTCCCATCACCGCTTCGCGGAGGTCGCCGTCGAGCGGCAGATCGGGTGGCACGGTGCGTCCGACGTCCAGCGCCGCGGCGACGAGAGTGGTCATTGAGGGCCAGCGGCGATAGATCGCGGCGCGGCTGACACCGCTGCGGTGCACCAGCTGCCGCACGGTGACGCTCTCGCCTTCGTCGATGAGCCCGAGCGCACCGGCGAGGATCTGGTCGTCGAGGTCCTCGACGCGCGGTCGACCGGGACCGCGGCGAACCGCGGCCCCGGTCTGCTCTACGGGCGGAGCGATGCTCACGCGGCCACCGCGCGGGCACGCAGCCGCGCCACGATGTCGTCCGTCAGGCCTGCGGCGCGGACCGGGGCGAGGGCGTCGCCGTGCCGCTCGCGGAGCCGGGCGAGCAGGGTGCGCATCGAGATGTCCATGGGCTCAGCATCCGTCGTCAATGCGGTCATCTCGCCGAGGTCGAAACCGAGCCGTTCGAGAAGCACGCCCATGACGGGCTTCATTCGTGCCTGGATGGCGGCCATGTTGGCGTCGGTGCGCGCGTAGTCGGTGACGATTTCGTCGTCGGCGGCGCCGAGGGCGAGCAGCAGCATCGCGGCGAGCACGCCGGTGCGGTCGCGACCGGCGGCGCAGTGGAACGCCGTCGCTCCGGGTGCGAGCGCGATGATCGACAGCGCGGTCGCGAGCTGCGGCGCGGAGGTCTCGACCATGTACGCGTACATCTCGCCCATCGACACGTGGTCGAACGAGATGCGGCCACCCTGCGGCATCCCCGCTCCGATGCTCGCCATGAGCGGCAGGTGGTGGTAGGCGACGGCCTGGTCGGCGAGCGGGCCACGGCCGGTGAGCGCGACCTCGTCGCTGGTGCGCAGGTCGATCACGGCCACCAGGCCACGGTCCACCAGGTCGTGGGCGTCCTGCTCGGTGACGACGGCGAGGTCGTCGGCGCGGAGTGCGATGCCTTCGCGCAGCACTCCGCCGGCCACCGGGATGCCGCCCAGGTCGCGGAGGTTGACGGGAGCGCTGAGCTCCAGGTCGATGAGGGCGGTGGTCATGTGATTCTCCTTCTCATGAATGCGCTGCCCTGGTCGATCGCGGTGACCAGGACGATGATGCAGATGACGATCGCGCACAGGTGCCCGTAGTCGTACATGCGCATCGCGGTGGTGAGCTCGAGGCCGATGCCGCCGGCACCGACGAGCCCGAGGATGGTCGCGCCGCGCACGTTGCCCTCGAAGAGAAGCAGCGTGTACGACACGAGAAGCGGTGCTGCCTGCGGCAGCACGCCGTATTGGACGACCTGTCGCTTCGAGGCGCCGACGGCTTCCATCGCGACGAGCGGTCCGCGGTCGACGGATTCCATCGCCTCGGCGAAGACCTTGCCGATGGAGCCGACCGAGCCGAGCGTCATCGCGAGGATGCCCGCGAACGGCCCGAGCCCGACGGTCGACACGAACATCAGCGCGAACACCAGGTCGGGCACCGACCGGATGATGTTCATCAGCCAGCGGCACGGGTAGTAGACCCATTTCGGAGCGATGTTGGATGCTGCGCCGAAAGCGACCAACAGCGCGAAGACGGCACCGAGCACGGTGCCGACGATCGCCATCTGGAGCGTCTCGATCAGCAGGGCGACGATGGTGCCGAAGTCCGAGAAGTCCGGCGGAAACAGCCGGCCCAGGAACTCGGTCATGTTGACCGCGCCCTCGGCGAGCTTGGCGACGTTGAACTCGGCGCCCTGGAAGGACCAGACCAGCACCGCGAACGCGGCGACCAGGCCGAGCCCGAACCGGGCTCGCGGGATCCGGAAGGCATGCTCGAGGCGGTCCCGCTCCTGCGGGTCCAGCTGCGTTGGCGTCTTCTGCGGGCGCGTCCGCTCAGCCGTGGTGCCCATCGGCGTCCTCCCCGTCGTCGTAGACCACCGCGAGGGCGGTGGCGTCGAGATCGGCGGTGGGTGCCGACACCACGACCTCTCCGTGCTGGAGTCCGACGATGCGATCGCTGTGCGCGAGCGCGAGCGATAGCACGTGCAGGCTGACGAGCACGGGGATGCCGT
Organism: Microbacterium trichothecenolyticum; assembly: GCF_041938625.1. Taxonomy (GTDB): domain Bacteria; phylum Actinomycetota; class Actinomycetes; order Actinomycetales; family Microbacteriaceae; genus Microbacterium; species Microbacterium trichothecenolyticum_D. The sequence continues at coordinate 250,593 of NZ_CP169427.1, forward strand.
CCTGGCGGGCGATGTCGCGCAAGAGCGTGAGCACCGAGTCGGCGAGCTTCGGATCGAGCGACGCGACCGGCTCGTCGGCCAGGATCACCCGCGGTCGCTGCATGAGCGCCCGGGCGATCGCGACACGCTGCTGCTGCCCACCGCTGAGCGAGCGGGCCGGCGCGGTGGCCTTATGGGCGATGCCGACCCGGTCCAGCAGCTCAAGCGCGCGGCTGCGCTGCTCCCGCGTGAACCCGCCGACGAGGTTGAACGGCCCTGCGTGGTGCAGGGCACCCGTCAGCACGTTGGTCAGCACGCTGAGCCGGGGGATCAGGTTGAACTGCTGAAACACCTGACCCACCTGCGCGCGCAGAGCCCGCAGCTCGCGCGGTCGCATCGCGGCGACCTCCTGCCCCGCGACCCGGACGCTGCCCCCGGTGATCGGGGCGAACCCGGTGAGGCTGCGCATCAGCGTGGACTTGCCCGACCCGGACGCTCCGAGCAGCGCCACGGTCTCGCCAGGTTCCAGGTCGAGGTCGACCCCGGTCAGCACCGGGGTGCGGTCGTACGCCACCGCGAGGTCGCGCACCGACACCACAGGGATGACGGATGCTGCGACCCCCGCAGCATCCGCCGTCACGGTCAGCGTCATCAGCGCAGATCCTCGAGCTTCACGCCGGCGACCGCGGCGATGTCGACGAAGCCCTGGAACAGCTCGGGCTCGGGGGCGATCACGGTCTCGCGACCGATGAAGCCCTCGCCCAGCGCGCCGAGCGCCTCGGCGTTCTGCTCCGAGAACACCGCCGGCAGTGCCTCCTCGAGGAGCGCGCGGGTCTCGTCGTCCAGTGACTGGCGTGCCAGCACTGTGCCCGCGACCGGCATCGACGGGCTCTCCCCGACGCCGCGCCACTCGCCGTCGGCGAACGGGAAGTACGGCTCACCCATCTGCGTCAGCATGATCGCCGTGCACGCGGCATCCACCTGCCCCTGCTCCAGCGCCGCGAAGCTGCCCTCGTGGCCGCCGGCGAAGATCGCCTCGTAGTCCTCACCCTGCTCGAGGCCCGCCTCGTGGAGCATGTAGACGGGCATGAAGTACCCCGAGCTCGATGCCTGATCGGCGAACGCGACTGTCTCGCCCTCGAGGTCTTCGACCTCCTGGATGGGTGAGTCCTGCAGCACGACGCAGGTCGAGACGGGGGTGTCGTCGCCCTTCCACGCCAGCAGCGCGTCGACCTCTCCCGTGTTGACCGCGAGAGCCGAGGGGAACCCGCTCATGATGCCGATGTCGACGTGGTCGGCGCGGATCGCCTCGACCACGCTCAAGTAGTCGGGCACGTCGGTGACCTCCACGGTGCGACCGGTCTCCTCTTCGAGGAGCGCCGCGAAGGCCTCGATCGGGTTTTCGGCGGAGGGGTCGTCACCGAGCGGGATCGTGGCGATGGTGATCGGGGCGTCGGCGGCGGCATCCGTGTCAGAAGCGGACGCCGCACCGCCGCAGCCAGTGAGGGCGAGGGCGGCGATGCCGAGGAGGGCGAGAGTGGGGAGTGCGACGGCGCGCATGAGGGTGTTCCTTCCGGAGTTCGGGGGGTTTCGAGAACACCGGTATGCAAACTCCGCGAAGTGACCGCGAATTACGAGACCGCTGGACTGCGAATGGAACGGAAGGTGAACAGCTTGTGCGGGCTCGGTTGCGGGTGACGCAGTTCGCCAGATCGCACGTAGAAGGCGCGGCTGCCCATTCGGATAGGCGGCGACCCGCCGAACGGGTGGGTTCAGCCTCGCGCCAGGGACACCAGCTCGGTGCGGGAGGTCGCACCGGCCTTGCGCAGCAGGTTCGACACGTGGAATTTCACCGTGTTCTCGCTGACACCGAGGGTCTGTGCGATGTCGCGGTTGCGGCGTCCGGCGACCACCAGCCGCAGCACATCGCGCTCGCGGGGGCTGGCGTCCACGGCATCCGGCAGATCCTCCGGTTCCGCGGGCGGATCGAGCGGGAGACGGATGCCGATCTCCGACCCCCAGCCGGGCGTCGAGGCGACGGAGAGATGGCCGGCGAGAGCGGCCACCTGCTCGGCCACCGGGCGGAGAGCATCGTCGTGGAGTGTGAGCTCCCCGCGGCCGTCGTCGCGGAGCGCGATGAGCAGGTGCAGCCCGTCGCAGTCCCATTGGATGCGCACGCGGCTCGTCTCGCCGCGGTCGACGATCGCGAGCACCGCGGTGCGCACGATCGCGCGCGCGGCATGCGCGATGTCGCCCGGAAGCGCGCGGCCGTTCGCGGGCGGCTCGACGAACTGCACGTCGAGTTCGCTGTAGCGGACAAGGGGGCGCAGGTCGCCGCGCAGCCGCTCGAAGGCGCCGACGACGGGTTCGAGCGCCGCGCTCTGCTGGTCGGTCTGCACCCGCAGCCCGACGAGGGCACCCGCCGCCACATCGAGGGCCATCGCGCGTGCCGCGCGGTCGTCGAGCCGAGGTGAGCGGAGCGTTGCGAGCAGGGACTCGAGCGTCAGCGCATAGCGATCGCGCTGCTCGGCGAGGGCGCGGGCGTGGTCGGCGGCGGCACGGCGCGCGGCCGCGGCGCGGCTCGGATCGTCGGTCACGAGGACCTATCCTACGACGGTCTCTCCTTTCGGGTAGTAAGGACTGCTCGCGGGGAGGAGCGCGCGCGACCGAGGCGGCGGCGACGCTGGAGGGCATGCCCAGCACCACCGCCACCATCTCGTCCGCCGCGGCGATCTCGCTCGTCGCCAACGAAGCGCTGCGCGCTGCAGAGCGGGCGGCTGTCGCGAGCTCGGAGCAGCTCGACGCCCTCGCGGACCTGCTCCTGTCGGCCGACCGGGTGTTCGTCGGCGCAGCCGGACGCTCCGGCATCGCGCTGCGCATGACGGCGATGCGTCTCATGCACCTCGGTCTCGACGTCCACGTGGTGGGCGACGCCACCACCCCCGCCATCGGCGTCGGTGACGTGCTGCTCACGGCGAGCGGTTCGGGCACCACCGATTCGGTGGTGCGTACGGCGCAGAAGGCGGCCGCCGCAGGCGCGCGCGTCGGCGCGATCACCACCGCCGCGACATCGCCGCTGGGGGACATCGCCGATGTTCTCGTCGTCGTCCCCGCCGCGCAGAAGCTCGACCGCACCGCGGCCTCCTCCGACCAGTACGCCGGCAGCCTGTTCGAGCAGGTCGTCGTACTCCTCGGCGACGGTCTCTTCCATGCGCTGTGGCAGCGCCAGGGCTCGAGCGCCGACGACCTCTGGCCCCGCCACTCGAATCTCGAATGACCTCCGACCCTCGTCGCCGGCCGGCGACAGCATCCACCCCACCACTGATTGGAGCCCCCATGAAGCTGCAGTTCGCGATCGACACCCTGACCACCGAGAAGGCGCTGGAGCTCGCCGCCGCCGCAGCCGCGCACGTCGACATCCTCGAGCTCGGCACCCCGCTGATCAAGAGCGAGGGCCTCGCGGCCGTCACCGCGCTCAAGGAGGCGCACCCCGACAAGGTCATCTTCGCCGACCTCAAGACGATGGATGCCGGTGAGCTCGAGGCCGACATCGCGTTCGGCGCCGGAGCCGACCTGGTGACGGTGCTCGGCTCGGCCGACGACAGCACCATCGCGGGTGCCGTCAAGGCCGCCAAGAAGCACGGCAAGGGCGTCGTCGTCGACCTCATCGGCGTGGCCGACAAGCCCGCCCGCGCCAAGGAGGTCGTCGCGCTCGGCGCCGAGTTCGTCGAGGTGCACGCGGGTCTCGACGAGCAGGCGCAGGAGGGCTACTCGCTCGACTCGCTGCTGCGTGCCGGTGAGGCATCCGGCGTGCCCTTCTCGATCGCGGGCGGCGTCAACGCCTCGACCATCGGTTCGGTGCGCGACGCGGGCGCCCGCATCGCCGTCGTCGGCGGAGCCCTCTACGGTGCCCCCGACGTCACGGCGGCCGCCGCGGAGCTGCGCGCAGCCATCGCCTGACACGTCCCGCACGGCTCGCGGCCCGGGAGCGCCGGAAACGGCATCCCGGGCCGCAGCTCCGGTCGACGACGAGCGTCGGCGAGCGTACTGTGGCGCTCATCGGGTCGTCGGGAGGGATCGTGAAGAAGCGGCGCACTCAGCGCGCGATCACCGCGGACGAGCAGATCGCGCGGTATGCGTACGTCCTCGGAAATGTGCCGGCGAGCGTGGCCGACAAGGCGTACGCCGCCGCCTTGTCCCGACTCTCGCAAGCGCAACGTGAGGCGATCGTCGGCCAGCTCAACGCGGAGCTGCCCGACGCCTCGAAGGTCGCAGCGTCCGTCGATCCCGGTGCGTTCGCGCTGCGCATGCGCGATCTGCTGGTGCGCAACGCGCTGGTGCGCATCCCTGACGCTGCTGTCGTGGCCGCCGCGTTCGTCGCGAGCCCGCCGGTCGCGGCGTACTTCACGACCGGAGCGGGCTCGGTGACGATGGACCAGCAGCCACCGTGGATCCACCAACTGGCCGGGCATGAGACCGCCCCCGTCGACGGAGGAAGGACGCACCACCGCCCCGGCGTGCCCGGCTTCCTGGGCTTGGATCACGACAACGCGGGCGACTCCCGCGAGTGGTGAGTGCACCGGTACGGGGCGACCTGTCGCGACGCTGATCCGCGGGTGACGGGAACGAACGACGACTTCTGTGAGGCGGTGCTGGATCACTGGGGCGTCTGAGCGGTGACCTCGCGGGCGGTGTCGGCGGGCGGGTTCTGCGCTCGGCTCATCAGCACGAAGGGAACGGCGATCGCGGTGATCACGCCGCTCCAGACGAAGGAGGCTCCGTAGCCGCCGACATCCGCCACGCGGCCCAGCACGGGCTGGATGACGACGCCGCCGCCCGAACCCATGAGCGAATCGAAGGAGAGCACCGTCGCACGCTGCTTCGACGGGATCATGTCGTTGAGGTAGGCGCGATGCACGGGGTCGTCGATGGCCGAGGCGATGCCCCAGAGCGCGACGAGCACCACGGCGACCCAGAAGTTGCGCACCAGCCCGACTCCGACCAGCACGAGCGCACTGGTGACCGCCGCCAGCAGGATCGTTGAGGTGCGCCGGCGGAAGAGCCTGCGCACCCATGGCGCGATCGCACCACCGAGGATCGCGGTGCCCGACACCAGGGCGGCCGCGAGTCCGGCGACCGTGTACGCCTCCTCGTCGCCCCACAGCTCCAGCAGGTACGGCTGCAGTGCATAGAACACGTAGATCCCGACGCCCGCCGTGAATGGGCTCGCGAGCATCAGCCAGCGCACGGGCGGATCGCCGAGGCCGTAGCGGATCGAGGCGCGCAACACGGTGCGCGTCGCGCGCAACGGGCTCTCGCCGCGATCGGGCGTGAAACCCAGGTCCCGCATCAGCAACGCGGCGACGACGAACATCAGCACCAGGATGGCGCCTCGAATCAGGAACGGCATACCGAGGTTCGTCAGCTGCGCGACGACGCCGCCGAGCACCGATCCCGACAGCATCGCGACCCCGCCCACGATCTGCGCCCGGCCGAAGACCGTCTCGAGACTGCCTTGATAGGCGGTCGCCTTCAGCGCATCGACCAGCCACGCGTCGACCGCTCCGGAGAAGAACGTGAAGCCGAGACCGAGCAGCACCGAGACGACCGCCCACGCCCAGAACGGCGATTGCCAGATCCACAGCATCCAGTACATGACGGTCGTCACCGCCAGCGTGACCGTGCCCAGAAGGTACGACGCCCGGCGCCCTACGGTGTCGGCCACGACTCCCGTCGGGATCTCGAAGATCAGCATCCCGGCGCTGAAGAAGGCGTTCGCCGCGAACGCCTCGAGGTTGGACAGACCGGCGTCGAGCAGGAACAGCGTGTTGACGCCCCAGATGAGCGACGCGGCGAGCGTGTTGCCGAGCATGAGCGTGTAATACGTGCCCTGGACCCTGCGCGGCGTAGGCAGGGTGGGCGCGGTACGGGTCCTGGAGATGGCGGCACCGCCTCTTTCCACCGAAATCGGACGACACCGCGACCGTATCCCTCACGGGCTCCGTCGGCTACCCCGATTTCGGCATCCGCCGCTGCGCATGCTAGTGTTGTGAGTTGCCTACGGGCAACCGCGCGTTCACCTCTCTGCCTCATCGTGGAGACGCAGATCTGAACGCCTCCATCCTTCCCGCGGCTTCTGCACGCCGCCGCCGCGAATTGCTTCCCACGCATCGCGCCAACCAACGAAACACACCATCATGCACTCCCATCTCCAGGCGCTCGCCTGGCGTCAGGCCGACGACGACGTCCATGTCGCGACGCGCTCCGACGAATACGCTGGCTTCATCGACACGACACTGCACGGTTTCCGCGCGCACGGACCCCGTGGCGAAGACCTCGGGCTCCACGCGACGCCGGCAGACGCGCGCGCGGCGGTCGCAGCATCCGTTCCTTCACCGTTGTCGATGCCGACACCGGTCCCCGTACGTCCGCACCGCATTCGTCGGCGCGGCACCCCCGGTCGCTCCGGCGGCCCGAAGAATAGGAAAGACACGATGGCCACTGGCACCGTGAAATGGTTCAACTCCGAGAAGGGCTTTGGCTTCATCGCACCCGATGACGGCTCGGCCGATCTCTTCGCACACTTCAGCGCGATCGCAGGCAGCGGTTTCAAGGAGCTTCGCGAAGACCAGAAGGTGGAGTTCGACGCCGAGCAGGGCCCCAAGGGCATGCAGGCGGCGAACATCCGTCCGCTCTGACGCTCCCGCGTACACGGCGCCCGTCCCGGCTTCGGCCTGGGCGGGCGCTGTCGTTCACCTGGGCATCACCGATGAATCAGGGAGTATTCCCTCGCGCTCATGTGGATGCACGTAGCCTGAGGTCAGCGATGGGCAACCGCCTCTGGCTTCCAACGGCCGAACGGTCCCCATCGGAACTGGTGCATCATCTCCTCCACCGCTCTCGAGTCTCGGCTCGGTCCCATCCGTCAGACGTACGCCGGCACCGCCGACTTCCCCCACATGACCCGCGCCTACACCGAGGTGTCGCAGGTCGTCCGCGAGACCGGTCTGCTCCGCCGCGCCGAGTGGTTCTACGCCCTCGTCGGGGTCGGTCTTCTCCTGGGCTTCGGCGGCGTCATCACCGGCTTCGTCCTGCTCGGCCAGACCTGGTACCAGCTCTTGATGGCCGGCGCCCTCGGCATCCTGTTCACGCAGGTCGCCTTCCTCGCCCACGAGGCGGCCCACAAGCAGATCCTCGCCTCGGGACCGGCGAACGACCGGCTCGCGCGCTTCCTCGCCGCCGGAATCGTAGGCATCAGCCTCTCCTGGTGGAACAACAAGCACAACCGCCACCACGCGAACCCCAACCGTGTGGGCAAGGACCCCGACATCGAGATCGACACGATCTCATTTCTCGAGACGGATGCTGCGTCCGCAGGCCGTCTGCGCGCTCTGGTGACGCGCAAGCAGGGGTGGCTGTTCTTCCCGCTGCTCACACTCGAAGGACTGAACCTGCACGCGCACGCGTTCCGGCATCTGTTCTCGCGCCAGGACGTCAAGGATCGCTGGATCGAGCTCGCGCTCATCGCCGCGCGCTTCGCGGTGATCTGGACGCCGGTCTTCCTCTTCCTTCCGCTGGGCATGGCGTTCGCGTTCCTCGGCGTGCAGCTGGCGGTGTTCGGCGTGTACATGGGCGCCTCGTTCGCGCCCAACCACAAGGGAATGGCGATCATCGCCAAGGACGCGAAGCTCGACTTCTTCACCAAGCAGGTGCGCACCTCCCGCAACATCAGCGGCGGCTGGTGGGCGACCATGCTCATGGGAGGGCTCAACTACCAGATCGAGCACCACCTGTTCCCCAACATGCCCCGCCCGCACCTGGCACGCGCCCGCGAGATCGTGATGGACCAGTGCCGCCACCTCGACGTGCCGTACACCGAGACGACGCTGTGGCGTTCCTACGGCATCGTCATCGCCTACCTGAACCGCGTCGGCCTGGCCGCGCGCGACCCGTTCGACTGCCCGATGGTCGGGACCTACCGCCCGGTTTGACGCAGGCGCTCCGCCTGGCGCAACAGGTGCTGCTGTTCGAGCGTGCTGGTCGCGCGACGCGCGGCCTGCGCGTATTCGGCAGCGGCAGCATCCGTTTCTCCCGCCCGCTCATGGAGGTACGCCAGCGCGGCGTGGTACCGCGGCACATCTTCGTCCACGGCGTCCAGGGCGGCGAGGCCCGCGCGCGGACCGTCGGCCTCCCCGATCGCGACCGCGCGGTTCAGCCGGATGACGGGTGAATCCCCGAAGACCAGCAGCTCGTCGTACCACTCGACGATCTGCACCCAGTCGGTGTCGGCGGCCCTCTGCGCATCCGCGTGCAGCGCCGCGATCGCGGCCTGCGCCTGGTATTGGCCCAGCCGGTCGCACGCGAGGGCTGACTGCAGGATGGCGACTCCTTCGGTGATCGCGTCCACGTCCCACAGGGCGCGATCCTGCTCGGCGAGCGGAATGAGCCGCCCGCCGACCACCCGGGCCGGTTGCCGCGCATGGTGAAGAAGCATGAGTGCGAGCAGTCCGCTCACCTCGGGCTCGTGGGTGAGCGCTGCGAGCTGCCGTGTCACGCGGATCGCCTCGGCGGCGATGTCGATCTCGCCGGAGTAGCCCTCGTTGAACAGGAGATAGAGCACACGCATCACACGCGACAGGTCGCCCGGCTGATCGAGCGGGATACCGGCGAGCCGCTGCTTCGCGCGACTGATGCGCTGCGCCATCGTCGCCTCCGGCGCGAGGAACGCAACCGCGATCTGCCGCGTGGTCAAGCCCGCGACCGCCCGCAGGGTGAGCGCGATCGCCGAGGTCGGAGTGAGGACCGGGTGCGTGCAGAGGAAGTAGAGCCCGAGCGTGTCGTCCTGCTGCGGCACCGGCCCGGGTTCGGGCTCCTGGGCGAGCCGCTCCTCGCGGGCGCTGCGCGCCGTATCGCTGCGTACCTGATCGAGGAACGCGCGCCACGAGACGGTGACGAGCCACGCACGGATGTCGCGCACTCCGTCGAGGACCGGTCGCTCGGATGCGCGTACGAGCGCGGTCTGCACGGCATCCTCGGCCGACGCGAAATCCGCGCCGCGCCGGACGAGGATGCCGACGACCTCAGGGATCGCGCGGCGCAGTGCCGTCGCGTCCTCCGGATTCATCACACGTCGGCCGGCGGTGCGCTCATCACCTCACGCAGCTCCAGCCACTCGCCGAGAGGAGTGCCGCCGGCCCAGGGAGCAGCCGACAGCTCGGAGGCGAGGTCGAGCGCGCGCTGATAGGAGTCGACCTCGATCATCATCCAGCCCGCGATGAGGTCCTTCGTCTCGGCGAACGGACCGTCGACGACGGGCGGTCGCCCCTCGCCGTCGAATCGGACCCACGCGCCCTCCATCGAGAGCCCCTCCGAGGAGACCAGCTCGCCCGATGCGATGAGCCGCTCCTCCATGTCCTGCATGTACTTCACGTGCGCGGCCCACTCGTCCGGCGTGAGCTGGTCCATCGGGACGGAGTTCACGGAGGTGCGTCCGCCCCGGTAGTGCTTGAGCATCAGGTACTTGGCCATGAGAGCCTCCCGTTCGGTGCGGCCCATTCTGCCGCGTCACAGAGGAGACGGAACCGAGCCCGCGATCTCTACATCGGTCGCCGAAAATGCTTGGAAGGATCGCTGCCGGCGCGGCAGACTGCTGGCGAGCTCGACCCGCCATGAGCGGGTCCGGCCTCGCGAGACCGACGGACAGGAAGGCGTGGCGTCATGGGGAAACTGGTCTACGGCATGAACCTGAGCCTGGACGGCTATGTCTCTGCGGCCGGCGACGATCTCGGATGGAGCGAGCCGAGCGACGAGCTGTTCCAGTTCTGGCTCGACGAGGAGCTTGCGATCGATCAGTTCCTCTACGGGCGCCGGCTGTGGGAGACCATGAGCTCGTATTGGCCGACCGGGGATCAGCAGCCCGACGCGACCCCCGCGCAGATCGCGTTCGCACAGAACTGGCGGGATACGCCCAAGGTCGTGTTCTCGTCGACGATCGACACGGTCGACTGGAACACTCGTGTGTTCAGCGGCGACGCGGTCGCAGAGATCGCCCGCGTGAGGGCGCAGGACGGTGGGCGGCTGAGGGTCGGTGGTGCAGCGCTGGGCGGCGCGGCGATGCGGGCCGGACTGGTCGACGAGTACGAGATCGTCACGCACCCCGTGGTGGTGGGCGGTGGCGCACCGTTCTTCGCTGCGGTGGACAACCGGGTGAACCTGAACCTCACCGAAGTGCGAAAGTTTCCCGGCGGCGTCGTCCTGACCCGGTACGAGACGAGGCGCTGAGCTCGGTCTGCGGGAAACGCCCCGGCAGGTTCCGTCGCGGCCGGTTTCGGTGCATCGGGGTCAGCCGAACGCAACTCGGGTGTCCAACGATGACGCTCGGTGACCGGGTTTGACGACCCGATGTATGTCGGGGGCTTCGGCGCTTCTACGCTCACCGATGGGCCCCGATAGGGTCCGCGCCCGGTAGCTCGATCGTCGCCGGGATCGTGCGGGTCAGTGCGTCCCGCGCGCACCTTCACCATTGAGCAACACCCGACCTGAGGAGGCGACACCGTGAACAAGATCCGCACTGCGACAGCACTCACAACCCTGGGACTCGTGGCAGCGATGATGGCCGGGTGCGCCTCCGCTGCGGCGGAGCCGGGCGAGTCTTCTGCCGGGGCCGACGCCGGCCCCTCGGTTGACGAGCTCCGCCTCGGCTATTTCGCGAACGTGACCCACGCGCCCGCGCTGGTGGGGCTCGAGGAGGGCCTGTTCGCCGACGCGCTGGGCGACGTCGAGGTCACCACCCAGGTCTTCAACGCCGGTCCGGCCGCGATCGAGGCGCTGTCTGCCGGCGCGATCGACGCGACCTACATCGGCCCGAACCCGTCGATCAACACCTTCATCCAGTCCGGCGGGGAGTCCGCCCGCATCGTGGCCGGGGCTGCGACCGGTGGCGCGGCGCTCGTCGTGCGCGACGGCATCGACGACCCGGCCGACCTGGAGGGCACCACGATCGCGACGCCGCAGCTGGGCAACACCCAGGACGTCGCGGCCCGGGTGTGGCTGGCCGATGAGGGCTTTGAGACCGACGCCTCCGGCGGCGGCGACGTGCAGATCACCCCGACCGAGAACGCGCAGACGCTGACGCTGTTCCAGGACGGGCAGCTGGACGGCGCCTGGCTGCCCGAACCGTGGGTGTCCCGGCTGATCGTCGACGCCGGCGCGCACGTGCTGCAGGACGAGGCCGACCTGTGGGAGGACGGGCAGTTCCCCACCACGGTGCTGCTGGTGCGCACCGAGTTCCTCGACGAGCACCCGGATGTGGTCGCCGACCTGCTGACCGGCCACGAAGCCGCGGTGCAGTGGATCGCCGACAATCCGGATGAGGCGCCGACGGTGATCAACGGCGCGATCGAGAAGGAGACCGGCAAGCCGCTCGCCGACGCGGTCATCACCCGGGCGCTGGAGCACGTGAGCTTCTCCGTCGACCCGCACGCCGACACGTTCCAGACCCTGGTCGAGAACGGCATCGAAGCCGGCACCCAGAAGGACGGCTCGATCGAGGGCCTGTTCGACCTGCGCCTGCTGAACGAGCAGCTCGAAGCCGCCGGAGAAGAACCCGTCTCCGCCGCCGGACTCGGCGAGGACTGAAATGACCGACCCACCCCGCTCCGGGGTGGTGTGAGCGCACGACCTGCAACAGAAGCGAGAGGGACGGCACGCAAGCCGCCCCTCTCGCTTCTGGGCGTTGCGGGCTTCGCAAACCTTGTCAGTTCACCGTCATCACGGAGTGCCCGTGCGGGCCCGGATGCCGAAGTCGACCTCGTCGCCTACTGCGAACGGCCTACCGCAGCAGGCCCACTCCCAGTCGTTCAGTCACACCCGCGTCATGCCGACCCACGCTACAGATTCCCGAGGCGTCAGGCGGCAGCATCCGTCTCCGCCTCCGCCGAGTCGGCTCGTTCGGCCGCAGCGAGCGTGCGCGTGAACAGCAGCAGCCAGCCGACCACGAGTCCGGCGCAGACCATCTCGTGGGTGGCGAGGGTGTAGTACCCGATCCAGAACAGGCTCGCCGAGAAGAAGATGCCTGCCGCCACCGCGAAGGCGAGCGCGATGATCGGCCACCGCAGGCACGGCAGCACCCAGCGCAGGCCGAGGAGGAGACCGCCGAAGACGATCGCCATTCCGATGGCGAAGATGTTGTGACCCACTTGGCTGAACGTGACGGGCACGAGTGCAGCGCCGATGAAGCACGCGGCGAGCGCGAGGAACACGAAGTAGACGATGAGCGCCCTCGTGCGGGTGACCCGCGACTCGGTGCGCGCCCACGCCTGCAGGCTGGTCAGCAGGTACATCGCGAGCAGCGCTGTCACCCCGCCCGCCAGGATCAAGGTGGCGTTGAAGACCGCGGACGTCATGTCGCCCCGGCCGCCGAGTTCGCTGAAGTTGAGCCGGTACCACTCGTCGTCCTGCGTCGTCGCCACACTCACGGTGAACCCGGTGGCTACGACGGCGAACAGCAGCAGCACGAGCCGCGTGGCGGTGACATGCGCGGCGAGGGCGAACGACATGTATCCGCAGCCACCGGCCACGAGGGCGACGATCATGGTCGCTGTCAGCGTGTCGACAGCGGCGCCCGGCCAGATCAGCGACGCGGCGTGGAACAGCATCCACTGCACCATCGCGAACACCGCCGCGAGGGAGATCGCCAGCGCTGCGGTCATCCACCGTCGCCGCGAGTGCCTGACGCCCTTCAGCCACGCTTGCCGCGGATCGCGGGCGGCGAGCCGGTAGCTGACAGACGCCGCGGCGAGGGTGACGGATGCTGCGATCACGATGCCGGCCGCGCCGACCGACGCCCCCTCCCACACCGGTGCCGCACGGCCCCAGAACCCGAGTGCTCCGCCGGCGAGCCCGACGGTGAACGCGAGCGCGGCGACCACGATCGCCCGTGCTTCGGTGCGCACGGCGAAGCGTCGCGCTTCGATCACCCCGTCGCGGTGCAGCTGTCTTTCGACCCGCACCGCGGCAGCCTCGAGGCGTGCTCCTTGCGACCACGCACCGCGTGTCATGGCTTGATTGTGCACCCATCGGGGCCCCCGCGGGGGGGGTACGTTGAGGCTGTGGACGGATGGCCCTCCGCACCGGACTCCGACCCCGAGTCGCCCGAGCTCACGGAAAGAAGCTCGCGCCCGTCAGACATCGAACGCGAGCTCGACGCGCTGCGCGCACGGGCCTACGGGCCGGAAGCCGACATCGACGCGGATCCGTCGGCGATGGCGCGGCTGGTCGAGCTCGAGGCGGCCCACCGTGCCGCGACGGCCGCGCGAGCCGCCGCACCGGTCGCCGTCGCCACGGCCGTCACCGCGACAGCACCCGGGGAGGAGCCGACGGCCCCCTCATCGCGGGACGGCGGCTCCCGCGGAGTCAGAGGCCGCCGGACGTGGGCGGTCGTCGCGGTGATCTGCCTTTTCGCGATCGTCGCTGCCACCGTCTGGAACCTCGTGCTGCGCCCCGACGCGACGCTGCGACAGATCGACGCCGACGGCGGCAGCGACGTCATCCGCGTGCTGAGCGCACAGGGGAGGGGGCCCGACGCGTCCACGCTCCGCCAGTTCGAGCCGTACCACGACGTGGGCGTGTGGTCGGTCGAGAACGCTGCGGGGAAGGTCTGCTTCGTCGTCTGGGACCGCTTGGCGAGCGGGCGGTTCTCGATCAAATGCGCCCCACCCGGCCGCGAGGTGGCGCTGTCGCTGACCGTGGAGTCCGAGGGGGTCGACGACTTCGCCCCGTGGCTCCCCGATGGCAGCATCGTCGACTTCCATCTCCGCGACGACACGGTCGACGTCTTCGTGCGACCTCCCGCCGACTGAGCGCCGTCAGCCGCGCTCGGCGATCGACTGCACCTGCCAGTCGTGGATGTCGACGAGCCAGTCCAGCGGGGCGGAGGGGCCGACGCGCGGGTCGTCAGACGCGCGGCCGTCGCGGAGAGCCTCGACGTACGCGCGGTCCTGGGCGAGCCGAAGGCGTAAGGCGTCGGCGCCGCCGACCAAGCCGTGGCCGGGGATGACTGCGGTCACGCCGTCGGCCACGCTCTCGAAGAGGTGGAGCGCGGCGAGGTAGTCGCCGATCGGGTCGTCGGCCTGGAGGTTGAGGAACGGCATCAGGATGTCGGAGAGCATGTCGCCGGCGACGAGGACTCCGCTCGATTCGACCAGCAGTGCGGCGTGTCCGGGGGCGTGCGCGCGGTGCTCGAGGACCCGTACGGCGGGCCCGTCCCAGGGGAGGTGCGTGGTCCCCTCCGGCAGACCTTCGATCAGGCCGAGCAGCTCCATCGGGATCTCGTCGGCGTACTCGGGCGGAAGCCCCTCGGCGACCTGCTCCTTCCAGTCCGCCATAGACAGCAGTTCGCGGACGGATGCTGCGCCCCGGGCAGTGCCGTAGCGCGGCGCGGCGCCGAGGTCGGGGTGCCAGAGCACGTGGTCCCAGTCGGGGTGGGTCGAGAAGGCAGCGACGATCGGGCGGCCGAGCTCGCGAATGTCGTTCGCGAGGTCTGCCATCTCGGCGCGCGTGATGCCGGGGTCGACGAGGAGCACCCCGTCGCGCCCCTGCACCACCGTGGCCTGGGTCTGGATGAACTCGCTCTCGTGGGTGAGTACGTCGTCGGCGACGTGGTTCAGCATCGGATACCTCCGCGGTGGTGTGCGATCGCTCGAGGAAGACGCTAGTCGCGGGCCGGAGCCGTCATCCAGCCCGCGGCCCGCGGCGTGAGACGATGCACGAGATGGATGCCGTGACCCTCGACGAGCTGCGCACGCTGCGCGCCCGTGCCCATGGCCCCTCCGCCGACATCGACCAGGACCCCGCGGCGCTGCAGTTCGTCTTCGACGGCAGCCGCATCGGCGTCTTCCTCGCCGCCGGCGACTCGTGATGGTTGCGGATGCCGCGGCCCCGCAGCATCCGTCATCCCCTCATCGTCGACAACGTGCGTTCTCGCCGAGATCGCACGTTCCGCGCGTCGATGGCGTGTCATCTCGGCGAGATCGTGCGATGTCGACGCGCTGGCCGTCAGTCCTTGCGGCCGGCGACGCCCAGGAAGCGGATGAAGACGGCGATCCAGCCGAAGATCAGCGCGAACACGATGATCTCGAACGCGGTCAGGGAGAAGAAGCCGATCGCGGGGATGAAGAGGATCACCGACGCGACCATCGCGGCGAGGAACGCCCAGGACGCGACGAAGTAGGTGCGGGGCATGCCGCGGAAGAACCGCGTGCCGCCGATGAGCAGCACCAGGTACATCACGGCCATGCCCGAGGCTGACAGGTTATGCGCCGGCATGTTCACGTCAACGGGGAAGATGCCGACACACGCGAGCATGATGCCCATGATGACGAAGAGCACCGGGACCGTTCGCACCGCACGAGGGTTCTCGAGGATGCCCGCCTCCGAGAGCGCGCGCATGTCGTTGGCGACGTAGACGGCGAACGTCGTCACGAGGAGGCCGGCGGCGATGAGGGTGCCGTTGAACACCCAGCTCGAGAGGTCGTCCTCGAAGGTGCCGAGGTGGCTGAAGTGGATCGTCCACCACTTCGGGTCGGGCGTGGTCACCATGGCGGTGAGCGTGCCGATGGCGATGAACGCGAGCAGGAGCGACGACATGCGCTGCGTCGTCATCGCCGACACCGAAAGGTAGACGAACCAGGTCGTGAGGCCGAGCGTGACCGACATCAGCACGACGGCCCAGAACGTCACGATCGGCAGTCCGATGAAGCCCATCGCGAGCACGCGGTACAGCGCGTACACCGCGACGAATGCGAGAGCGGTGTGCACGATAACGACCGAGACCGTGTTGACGATGTACTTCCACGACGGCAGCGACCGGCGCCATTCCTGGCCGGGCCGGTCGCGGGAGCGCCAGTACTCGAGGGTCGAGGCGACGGCGGCGACCGCTGCGGCACCGCACGCGGCCCAGACCGAGAACGAGTCGGCGACGCCGGCGAGCTGCAGATCCGGGGCGAAGATGCCCACCAGCAGGCCGTAGATCGCGCCGATGATGCCGGCGGCGAACGCGGCGTAGACCGCCTCGGATTCGGCCTTGCGGCCGGGCGTCGGGGGAGCGGCGTCTGGCCGTGGCGAGGTGTTCACAGTGCTCACGAGGTCAGAGTACGACCGGGTGAGAACCCCGAGGGTGATCGGCGCAAGAAGATTCGGTCACGGAATCGTCAAGCGCCGCGCTGGAGCCAGGGGCGCAGCATCCGTGTCACCCACGGAAGCACCGCGTACGTCATGACGGGCGTGAGGAGCACCGTCGAGAGCAGCACGCGGGCGATCAGCGGCCACTCCGCGAAGCCCGGGACGAAGCCGAGAAGCCACGAGGCGAGGAGGTTCGTGGGGAAGAAGCCGAGCCAGATCGTGACGGCCTGCTTCCAGCGCGGCGGGGCCGCCGGGATGGGCTGCTTGACCGGGCCGGTGACCGGTGCGCTCGCGTGACCCGGATGCCTCGACTCGACGTGAGTGGCGAACGGGGCGTCGAACCATCCCTCGATGCCGGTGCGACGCTCGACCCTGACTTCGCTCGCGAAGGCGCGACCGGAGTCGAGCCACCAAGACCGCTGCGGCGAGTCCTCCCAGGCTTCGAGGGTCGGGATGTCGCGGAAGCGGTAGAGCATGTACCAGAGGTCGCTGCCTTCGCCCGCGCGTACCCAGCCGGAGCCGAGGAACCCCGCGAAGCCCGCGGCGAGATCGGTGCCGGCTTGCATCCAGCTCGTGGCTTCGACGGTGCGAGATGGATCGATGCGCCGTTCGATCGCGACGGTGATGGGGTGGGCCACGGGTTCTGCCATGCCATCCATTCTGCGGATGCCGGGATCGTGGTGCTCACCGGGACGCACGCAGGCGCGGCGGCGTAGGCGAGGGCGCGCGGCAGTGACAGCAGCCAGATGCCCATCGTGACGAACGCGACGAACTCGAAGAGCGCGAGGGTGATCAACCCGGCGGTGAGTATGCCCATGCCCGTGGCGAGCAGGGCGACGCAGAGCATGGTGGTCGTGCGGAATCGACGGCTGCGACCGGGAATTGCAAGTCCCGTCGCGACCGTCGAAAGAAACGACAGACCCAGGGCGGTGGCGATGAGGTCGTGGCCCACCGTGCTCACCGGGATCGGCACGAGTCCGACGCCGGTGAGGAACAGGCCCGCCGAAACGATCGATCCGCGGAACGCACGGGCCGAACGACGACGGATGCCGCTGGGCAGCGCCACCGCGATCAGCACGCCGTACACCGCGAGGAAGAAGCCGGAGAAGATCGTGATGCTGTTGAACGTGCGGCCTGAGAAGTCGGTATGCGTGCCCAGCTGCGAGAAGTGGAGCTGCCACCACGTCGCGTCGCGCGTGGTGAGGATCGCGAGGGCCACGCCGACCGGGAGCGACAGCACGGCCAGCCTGCCGATGCGGTGGGCGATGTAGCCGGGATCGGCCGTGGCGGCCGCAGGCTCGGCCGGAGTCGTCGCGACGGTGGTGGTCGTGACCGGGGTGACGGTGGCGCTGGCGGCGACGGCGGTGGTCGTCGTCGCGGAACGGGGAGCGGCGTCGGCGGATGTGCTCGTCGCAGCGCGCGAGAGCGCCCGGGCGACGGCGAATTCGGGGTCGACGCGGGTGAGCGTCGACGCGCTGACGGCAGCCGTCGCGCGCAACGGCGAGACGGTGACCGGTGGAGCGTCGGAAAGGGTCGTGGGAGGCATTCGACTCACGATCGGTTCTGCACGGCGTGCCCGAAGCCGGACATCCCCCCAAAGAACCCCCGGTCCGGGGCCCGTTGGTCAAGACGGTAGATCCCCAGTTCAGCGGCGAACCGCTTACCGAAACTGTATCCCGTAGAGCCGGGAAAGCGCTGGTCGATGGTATATAGGGTCTCCGTGGCGCACGCACGATGCCCGGTACGCTGGACACGCCGGTTCACGCGCCGCGCCGGGTGGACGGCGTGCGGGTGCCGCTGACCCGCACCTGGAGGAGCCGGATGCCCAAGAACAAGAAGCCCGGCGGAGGCCGCGCGGCGAAGAACTTCGACCCGCGGTACAACCCCAAATACCGTGCGGCGAGCGAGGGTCGCGACGGTCAGGACGGCAAGCGCCGACCCGGCGAGTCGTCGGCGGGGAAGCCCGGGAGCCGCAGTGCCGGGCACCGCGGACACCGCACGGAATCCACGGATGCTGCGGCCCCGAAGCGCCGCTGGACGGAGCAGGAACGCGCGGGCCGCGACGAGGCGCGGGCGATCCGGACGCACACGCGGGACGACCGCGGGCGCCCAGGGCGTGACCGCGACGACCGCCGCGACCCGGGACGCACCGAGACTCCGCGCCGGGATGCGGCCCCCCGCCGGGATGCGGCGAGCCGGGATGCGGCCCCCCGCCGGGATGCGGCGAGCCGGGACGCGGCGCCGCGCCGGGATTCCGGCGCGCGTAGGGATCTTGAGCCGCGTCGCGATGCGGCGCCTCGCCGGGACTCGGGCGTGCGCAGGGATGCTGCGCCCCGGGGAGGATTCGCGCCGCGCCGGGACGCGACGCCGCGCCGGGACGAGTCCGCTCGCCGTGACATCGTGCACGACCGGCTGCAGGCCGACGCGGTCGCACCTGCCGCGGTCGAAGGTGCGACCTTCGCCGATCTCGGCCTCGGACAGAACATCGTCAAGACGATCGCGGAGCTGGGGGCGCAGCATCCGTTCCCCATCCAGGCGGCGACGATCCCCGCGATCCTCGACGGTCGCGACGTGCTCGCGCGCGGGCGCACCGGGTCGGGCAAGACCATCGCGTTCGGAGCGCCGCTCGTGGAGAGCGTGCTGCGGTCGCAAGCGGGGCAGAATCGCGAGTTCGGCCGGCCGCCGCGCGCGCTGATCCTTGCGCCCACGCGCGAGCTGGCGCTGCAGATCGACGCGACGATCCAGCCGATCGCGCGCAGCGTCGGCCTGTTCACCACCCAGATCTACGGCGGTGTGCCCAAGGCGCGGCAGCTCGGCGCGCTGAAGAAGGGCATCGACATCGTCATCGGCACGCCGGGGCGCATCGAAGACCTCGTCGAGTCGCGCGCGCTCGATCTCTCGCAGGTGCGCGTCGCCGTGCTCGACGAGGCCGATCACATGTGCGAGCTCGGCTTCCTCGAGCCGGTGCAGCGCATCATGCGCCGCACGCCCCGCGACGCGCAGCGGCTGCTGTTCTCGGCGACGCTCGACGGGGAGGTGTCGTCGCTGGTCGGCGAGTTCCTCAGCGAGCCGGCGGTGTACGAGGTCGCGGGCGAGACACAGCAGTCCGGGACGATCGATCACCGCGTGCTCGTCGTCGACCACCGCGACAAGCGCGACATCCTGCGCTCGCTCGTCGACCGCCCGGGAAAGACGCTGGTGTTCACCCGCACGCGGGCGTTCGCCGAGATGCTCGCCGAGCAGTTCGACGAGGTCGGCATTCGTGCGCTGGCGCTGCATGGGGACCTCGACCAGGCCCGCCGCACGCGCAACCTCGAGAAGCTCACCTCGGGGCGCATCGACGTGCTGGTGGCGACGGATGTCGCGGCCCGCGGCATCCACGTCGACGACATCGATCTCGTGGTCCAGGCCGACGCGCCCGACGAGTACAAGACGTATCTGCACCGGTCCGGCCGCACCGGCCGCGCCGGGCGCTCGGGAACCGTCGTCACGCTGGTGACGCGCGCGCGGCGCGAGCGCCTCGCCGACCTGCTCGAGCGCGCCGACATCGAGGCGCCGTTCGACGACGTGCGCCCCGGCGATGACCTGCTGGAGGAGCTCGCCGGGCGCTGACGTCACGTCGCTCACCGCCCCGACTGGGCCACGAACCCTTCGAGGAGTTCGGCGGCGCGCGGCGCTCCCCCGAGTGACCTGAGCTCGGCGGCGATGCGGGTCGCAGCATCCGTCATCGTCCGATCTGTCGAGGCGCGCTCGAAACCCGCGGCCACCTGGGCTGGTGTGGGCGTACCGGTGCGGAGGTCGACGCCCGTGCCCGTCCACGCCACGCGCGCCGCGATCTCGGGTTTGTCCAGGTCGCCGCCGGCGATGACGAGGGGGATGCCGTGGCTGAGGGCGGACAGGGTGCCGCCCCAGCCGCCGTTGGTGATGACGACGTGGGTGCGGGGGAGGAGCGCGTCATAAGGGAGGAATCCCGCGACGCGTGCGTTCGCCGGGACGGGGAACGGCAGCTCGTCGCGACCGCGCACGCCCGTCGACACGACGGCGAGCACATCGCGGTCGGCCAGTGCCTCGAGTGCGGGGCGGATGAGGTCGGTGGGGTCGATGTTCTGCGTGCCCTGCGTGACGTGCACCACGGTGCGGCCGTCGAGGTCGCCCCACCAGTCGGGGAGGGGCCCTGGCGCGGAAGGCGGCGCGGCGAGGAGGCCGACGAAGTCGAGGTGCGCGGGACGGTCGGTGCGGGCGAAGTCGAGCGACGGCGATCCGCTGGCGAGGATGCGCTGGGGCGACAGCGCCGTCTGCTCGAACGTCAGCGGGGCGGGCGGCAGGCCGACCGCGACTCGCGCACGCACGATCGGCTTGGTCAGCGGTCGCATCGCGAGCGGCGCGATGCCACGGAGCGCAGCATCCCGTGTCTTCGTGACGGAGTTGCGGCCCGGCGTGAGGCCCATGCCGCTCGGCGGCCCCTGCCGGCTCGTGAGGTGAAGCGGCAGCACGGCGATCGTCGCGCGCGGGCAGCCGGACCTGTCGGCGAAGAGCGCTGCTCCGATGGAGGTGTCGTCGGTGACGAGCGCGTCCCAGGGCTCGCGATCCCACTCGGCCTGCAGATCGGCGACCTGCGCCGGGGCGGTGTTGATCATGACGTCTTCGAGGTTCAGGAAGACCTGCCTGAGGCCCTTGCGGCCCTCGAGTCGAGGGAACGTCGCGCGCAGATCGTTCTCGTCGAAGTCGGGTGCTTCGCGCCACGGCACGAGGACGGCTCCGGATGCCTCGACCCCTTCACGGAACGCACCGCCGGTGTAGAACCGCACGTCGTGGCCGCGTGCGACGAGCTGTTGCGCGACCGCCCGCAACGGCGTGACATGCCCGGTGAAGGGCATCGCCGTCACAAGGAATCGGGTCATTGGGACATCGTGTCGCAACCTGGGGAGGACGCACCAGGGGCCTCGCGTGCAGCAGGGTGCGTCGCCGAGCCAGGGGACTTCGGCCGAGACCGGGGATGTCGCCCTCTGTTTCGGCGGGAATCCCCCGCTTCGGCGGGCCGATGCGGCGCGTGGGCGCCGGGTCAGGCGGCGGGCTGGGCGCTGATCGTGGCGATGACGTCGGGGTCGCCGCCCAGGGAGGTGAGACGCGCGCGGAGCGCGACCTCCGCGCGGCGGTACGGCTCTTCGCTCGTGTGGAGCAGCGAGCGGGTGTTCGCGGCCTCGAGGAACGACACCATCTCGAACGTGAGCTGCCGCGCGTCGTCGAGGAGGGGCAGCTCCCCGGCGGCCATCGCGTACTCGATGCTCACCGTGAGGTAGTCCTCCCACTCGCTCGACGCCGCCACGATCGCGTCGCGGACGACGCCCGGCTTGGCGTCGAATTCCACGGATGCTGCGGCGAAGAAGCATCCGCCACGGAACACGCGATCGCGCGAGTAGCCCAGCCAATCGCAGAGGAGGGTGCACACACGGACGAGGCCGCGGGGGGTTCGCGCGCGGGCTGGTGCGACCACGCGATCGATGAACACCTCACGGGCAGCGGCGACGACGGCGAGCTGCAGCTGCTCCTTCGAGCCGAAGAGGGTCGCGATGCCACTCTTGCTGTGCCCCGAGGCATCCGCCAGCCGCCCGATCGTGAGGCCGTCGAGGCCATCGACCGTCGCGGTGTCGACCGCGTACGAGAGCACGGCGCGCCGCGATTCATCGCCTCGCAGGCGGCGTCGATCGATGGGGGCTTGTGTCACGCCTCGAGATTACCGTACGATCGTTCGTGTTCATAAGTACGATCGTTCGTATTCTCTGATCGGAGCACCATGAATCTCGCACTCGCCGCCGCCGGCACCTCCGTTCGTACCGCGGCCGCCCTCTCGCCGCGGTGGGGAGCCGCCGTGGCCATGCCACTCTTCGGTCACGTCGCGAAGCCGCGTCCCGTGCACGCCGATGACGAGGCCACGATGCTGCGCGCCCGCCTGGGCACGGTGCGCATCCCGGGGATCGCCCGCCGGGGTGTCGACGTCGACACCTACGAGTGGGGCCATGGCCCGCGCACCGTCGTGCTGTCGCACGGCTGGAACGGGCGCGCCAGTCAGTTCTCGTTGCTCGTGCGCGAGCTCGTGGCCGAGGGGTACCGGGTCGTCTCGTTCGACGCGCCTGCCCACGGCGCGTCGGGTGGTCGGCGCACGTATCTCGTCGACTGGCTCGGTGTGTTCGCCGCTCTTCAGGAGCGTCACGGCGCATTCGAGGCGATGATCGGGCACTCGTTCGGGGGGCTCGCAACGCTCGTCGGCGTCGCCGGCGGCGTCGATGCCGCGCGCGTCGCGACCATCGCCGCGCCCGCGGACGCCGACCTGCTGCTGAGCCAGTTCCAGGGCATCCTCGGCTACCCCGACACGGTCGCAGCGAGCATGCGCGAGCTCTTCGCGAGCCGGTACTTCCCCGGAGAGCCCGACCCGTTCGCGTGGCTGTCGACGGTGCGGCGCCCGCTCCCGGCCGGAGTGCCGCTCCTTGCTGTTCACGACCACGGCGATCGCGTCGTGCCGTTCGACGAGGCGGGCCGGATCGTCGCCGCGAATCCGGGGTCGGAGATGCTCGCGACGACGGGCCTCGGGCACAACCGCATCCTCACCGACGACGCGGTGCTCGACGCCGTGCTGGAGCACGTGCGGGCCTCGCGCGCGGTGGCAACGCGCGGTCTCGCGGCCGAGGTCGCGCCGGTCGAGGTCGGGCCGGTCGAGGAGTTCAGCGCCGTCGCGGCGTAACGGCCCGCGAACATCGGCCCTCGAGCGACGACGCCGCCCGCCGGCGGGTGCGACTCAGAAGAGGCGACCGGATGCCTCGGCCCCGGGTGTCGACCGCGACGATGCCGCTCGCAATGACGTGGCGCCGGCGCGTCCCCGCGACGTCACGACGATCGGCGGCGCGCTGCGCGCGTCGGCGCGATCGGCGAGACCCGCCACGGGCGCGCCGCGCGGATTCTCTTCCTCGGCCTGTCCGTCGAGGCCGTGCACGCGCAGGAGCGGACGCACCCGCTTCGCGAGCCAGGAGCGGTAGGCCTTCGGCGCGTACGCCGTCGCGCCCGGATAGAGTCCGCGATACGACGACACGAGTTCGGGGTGCCGCTCGGCGAGCCACTCGAGGAACCACTGCTTGGCCCCGGGCCGCAGGTGCAGCGCGCCGTACACGACCCGCACCGCTCCCGCCGCCTTGATGCGAGCGAGCGCGTGGTCGATCGCAGCGATCGAGTCGGTGAGGTGCGGGATGATCGGCATCAGGAACACCGTGACGCGGAACCCCGCCTCCGTCGCCGCCCGCACCGTCTCGAGGCGCGCGGTCGCATTGGGCGTGCCCGGCTCGATGAGGTGCTGCAGCTCGTCGTCGAACACCGCGATCGACATCGCGAGCGTCACGTGCACCTGGTCGGCAGCATCCTTCAGCAGTGGCAGATCCCGCCGCAGCAGCGTGCCCTTCGTGAGGATCGAGAACGGCGTGCCCGACTCGGTCAGGGCCGACACGATCCCGGGCATCAGCCTGTAACGCCCTTCCGCCCGCTGATACGGATCGGTGTTCGTGCCGAGCATGACCGGCTCATGCTGCCAGCTGCCCCGCCGCAACTCCTTCTCGAGCACCTCGGCGACGTTCACCTTCACCACGACCTGCGTGTCGAAATCCCGCCCCGCATCGAGCTCGAGGTACTCGTGGGTGCCCCGGGCGAAGCAGTAGACGCATGCATGGGAGCACCCGCGATACGGGTTCACGGTCCAGTCGAAGGGCATCGCCGACGCGCTCGGCACGTGGTTGAGGGCGGACTTGCAGAGCACCTCGTGGAATGTGACGCCGGCGAACTCGGGGGTCGTGACCGAGCGCACCAGACCGTTGAGCTGTTCGAGGCCGGGCAGGGCTGCGGCATCCGCCACGCCCAGTTCCTGACCTTGCCACCGCATCCACCTATGAGAACAAAAGTTCGAACTTAAGTCAAGCTTCGCGCTGCGGTGTCTAGAACATCAACGAGACGGATGTCGCTTGCCTGGCCAAAACGGGCCGTCACGGGTCAGAATGGCAGACGTGACGGAGCCTGGCCGGCTCGCTACCCCCCGAGCCGCCCCCGAGACTCGTCGCGCCGCCCGAGCGATGCGCGAGGAGGCTGAGAGGCGTGCCCGCGCGGCGGGGGCCGCCCCGGCCGCCGGTGCTGCCGACGCCGCTCCCGCCGACGACCTCCTGGCGTTCGAGCTGCCCAGCGACGACTTCGTGCCCGGGTCGATCGCAGCGGGCGCGCCGTCGACGCTGCCGCTCGAACTCCGCCCGACGGGCGCCGCTCCCGAGCGCAGCGACTCGACGCCGCACCACGTCCCCGACGCGCGGGTCCGCGGGCGCCGCCGGGCGGTCCGCTCACCCCGGCCCGTCGTCAGCGAGCGCCGGGCGGCGCGCGCCGACGGACTGCTCGACGTCGACCAGGGTGCACAGCCTGTCCGCCACGCGCGACCGCGCCGGCTGACCAAGCGGCTGATCATGGTCGCCGGGCTCGCCACCGGCGCCGCGCTGCTGCTCGGATCCGCGGCGATGACCGCGATGATGCTCCCGTCCGAGCCGCAGGCCGCGGGCACCGATGCCGCGCTGACGATGAAGGCGGAACTGCCCGAGGTCGAGCAGCTCCCCGTCCCCCAGGTCGAGGAATCCCCCCCGGCGGCCGACATCTGCGCCCTCCCCGACGTCGCCGCCGCCGTGCAGCGCGGCGACGACGAAGCCGCGATCGTCGCAGCGGGCGGCGGTGAGGCGTTCCGCGCCGCCGTGGTCGAGGGGCGTGCCCCCTGCGTGGACCTCGGCGACTCGGCGCGCGTCTGGACCGTCATAGACAAGATCCGGCCGGCCAATCCGATCGACTACCGCCCCAGTGCTCTCGTGCTCCCCGACGGGGTGCGCAACATCGAGGGCGGCGCATTGCGCTCGGACGCGGCATCCGCTCTCGCCTCCCTCGTCACCGCGGCCCGCAACGCCGGAGCGGGTGAGATCGCGCTCGAGAGCGGGTTCCGCTCGTACCAGACCCAGCAGCAGACGTATGGGCGCCACTTCGCCGAGAGAGGCGACCGAGCCGACCAGGTCAGCGCGCGACCCGGGTACAGCGAGCACCAGCTCGGCCTCGGTGCCGACATCGTCGCGTGCGCCGGCTCGTGCGGCACGCTCGACCAGCTCGCCGCGACGCCGCAGGGCCGGTTCGTCGCCGAGCACGCGTGGGAGCACGGGTGGATCGTCCGCTACACCGACGGAGCCACGCCCGTGACCGGCTACCTCCCCGAGCCGTGGCATCTCCGCTACATCGGCCCCGAGCTCGCGAAGGCCTATCATGACGGCGGCTGGACCTCCCTCGAGGAGTTCTTCGCCCTCGACCCGGCTCCCGACTATCTCGGCTGACGTCGGGCGTCGGCACTACTCTGGCGGATCACGGATGCCGCGGGGTCGAGGCATCCGTGAAGGCTGAAACTGAGTACCATTGAAGGTGAGATGCAATTCCACCGGGGCCGCATCTCCCCAGACTCGAAGACGAGAGGAAGGCGCATCATGGAGCGCGAGATCTACGACGAGGACCACGAGGCGTTCCGCGACGTCGTCAAGGAGTTCGTCAAGCGCTACGCGTCGGACGAGAAGCGCAAGCAGTGGGACGCCGCCGGCGAGATCGACCGCGCGACCATGCTCGCCGCGGGCGAGGCCGGCATCATCGGCCTGTCGGTGCCCGAGGAGTTCGGCGGCGCCGGCATGCTGCAGGACTATCGCTTCCGCTCGATCGTGCTCGAAGAGACGATCGGCGCCGGCCTCGGCTCGCTCGCCGGTGCCCTGGGCATCCAGGACGACCTGGCCGTGCCGTACATCGTGCACATGGGCACGCAGGAGCAGAAGGAGAAGTGGCTCCCGGGCATGGCGACCGGCGAGATCCTCGGCGCCCTCGCGATGACCGAGCCCGGCGCGGGCAGCGACCTGCGCGGCATCAAGACCACGGCGAAGCGCGTCGAGGGCGGCTACATCGTCAACGGCGCGAAGACGTTCATCTCGTCGGGCAAGACGGCCGACATGGTCGTGACGTTCGTGAAGACCGGCGAGGGCAACCGCCCCGACGCCTTCAGCCTGCTGATCCTCGAGGACGGCATGCAGGGCTTCGACCACGGCAAGAAGCTCGAGAAGATGGGCTTCCACGGCTGGGACACCGCCGAGCTGTCGTTCACCGACGTCTTCGTGCCCGAGGAGAACCTCATCGGTGGCAAGGAGGGCCTCGGCTTCATCCAGCTCATGATGAACCTGCCGCTCGAGCGCCTGTCGATCGGTGTCGCTGCGGCCGCGGCCGGCGAGGCGGCGTTCGCGTGGACCCGCGACTACGTGCTCAGCCGCGAGGCGTTCGGGGAGCGCATCGCCGACTTCCAGAACACCCGCTTCAAGCTCGCCGACATGGCAACGACCGTCGACGTGATGTGGGCGTACGTCGACCGCGCGATGATGCTCTACAAGGACGAGAAGCTCACCGCCGAAGAGGCCGCGAAGGTCAAGTTCTGGACGACCGACCGCGAGGCCGAGCTCCTCGACGTCGGCGTGCAGCTGCACGGCGGCTACGGCTACATCACCGAGTACCCGATCGCCCGCGCCTACCTCGACGCACGCGTGCACCGGATCTACGGCGGCACCAACGAGATCATGCGCGACCTCGTCTCGCGCCAGATCGTGGGCAAGCGCTGACGCTCACTCGATAACTGTGAGACAGCATCCAAGTTGATCCAATGATCCATCGAAGTTGATCCAGCAAATCCAACTTGATCCAAATCACGTAGTTGATCCATGGAAACACTGGGATCGCGGCAGTGATTGTCTGGGAGGGCCCGAGAGATGCCCATGAAGAATCGGCCGACGCCGGCGCAACTCACTGCCTCTTGGCCGGACCAGCCTTCGACAGACAGCGCAGGTGAAGTTGCTCGTCGCTTCGCGCTGAACCTTCGTGTGGCTATCGGCGACCGAAGCATCCGTTCGATTGCCCGAGAGGCCGACGTGGACGAGGGGTCGGTGAGGGCTATTCTCACTGGCTCCTCGTGGCCGGACTTACGGACGACCGCCAGACTTGAAAAGGCACTCGGGCAGGCTCTCTATCCACGTCAGTGAGCAGGAGTGACGGACTTCGCGCAAATCGCGATACCGCTTTCCTGGGGAAGTCAGCGATGAGTTCGAGGGCTGCCGTGGTCAGGAGTCGGGACAGGGCGCCGATGGAGCCTCCAGTCCGTCTCCAGAGGAGTTCCGCGTGCGGCAGGAGCGTCTTCGGAGGGTGCGCGAAGAGGTTGATCTGCTCCTCGAAGGAGCAGATGATCCCTTCCACAGGCTGCGGTCCGCCGCGGTTTCATATCCGAGTCCGCCGAGCTTCACGAGCGTCGACCGCGCAGCGAACTGAAGGCCCAAGTCTCCCTCGGTCACCGAGGTGCGTTCGAGGTTGATTCCCACGTACATGGGGACCGCGTGGACTCCATTCATCAGGTTCTTGATTGCCTGCGCCGACTCGAAGTTGGACCGAGTGACGGCGGCGAGGTTCTGCATCTCGTCGATGACCACGAGGCTTGTTCGTCCTTCGCGCAGGTGGCGCAGTACGAGCTGCGTGCGCTCCTCCAGCGTCATGGTCCTGGTCACCGGATTGCTCGAGTATCCAACGTCAGCTCTCCGTCGCGAAGGTGATGTAGGTCTCACCCTCTGGCGCATGATGAGCACGGGATAGACGTGACGGTTGATTTGAGCACGATCGATGTGCTCTCCTGAAGATGACTTTTGGCCATGGTGTACATATCCTTGGGAGGATGCAGAACTTGTCGGCTGAGTATTCGCCGGCCAGGCCGCTGGCGCCGGAGCAGATCGAGCCGTTGGTGACGCTCATCAATCTCGTGCGGACGGGCGAAGCGACGACGCGACCGACGCTGGGGCAGGTGTCGGCGCTCGGCCGCACGATCGTCACACAGCGAGTCGACCAGGCGATCGAAATGGGGTACCTCGCTGAGGGTGAACTCGGTCGTTCGACGGGTGGCCGACAGCCGAGGCATTTGCGATTCTCCGGCCAATTGGGGCGGTTCGTTGCAATCGAGTTCGGCACGCTCCACGTAGGTGTCGCCATCATGGATCTTGCTCAGAGCGTCGTCCGTGAAGGCCATGCGGAGTGGGACCTCACGCGAGGTCCGGATGAATCTATGGCCTTTGTCAGTGAGTTGCTGGACGGGATGCTTGAGGAGGGCGTCCCGATCTGGGGAATCGCGGTCGGAATTCCGGGGCCCGTCGACTTTGGGTCCGGACGACCGATCGCACCGCCGATCATGCCCGGGTGGCACCTCTTCAACATTCGTGCCTGGATGGAGGACCGCTACGGTGCCCCGGTGTTCGTCGACAACGAGGCGAACCTCAAGGCCTTGGGCGAGCTGTATGCGCTGGGGGCGTGGGACCAGCACAACTTCGCTGAGACGGACAACATCCTCTACGTGAAGGTAGGAACCGGTATCGGGGCCGGTCTGATCTCTGAGGGCCACGTGCACCGCGGTGCTAACGGTGCGGCCGGTGATGTGGGTCATATCGCGGTCGCTGATCGAAACGAGGTGGTATGTCGTTGCGGTCAGCGGGGGTGCCTGGAAGCGATAGCGGGCGGATGGGCGCTCGCCCGCGATGGCGAAGTCGCCGCATCCAGTGGTGAGAGCCAGTTTCTCGCGCGGATCGTCGAGCGTCGGGGCTATGTCCAGCCTGCGGATATCGCGGAGGGGGCACTGAATGGGGATCCGACGTGCATCGATCTTGTAAGTCGGTCGGGCCGCGTCGTGGGCGAGATGCTCGCTTCGCTAGTCAACTTCTTCAATCCGTCTGCCGTTGCGATCGGCGGGTCCATCGCCAGCACAGGGGACCTTTTCTTGGCGGCCGTGCGACGGGTTGTGTATCGGCGGAGCCTTCCCTTGGCGTTGCGCGACCTTCGAATCATTCCGGCTGTCGCCGAGCATGAGATCGGACGGATTGGCGCCGGCCGGCTCGTCGCGGAACGCATCTTCCAGCACGAGGCGATGGTGACTTGGCTGCCTCAGGGGTCTCCGCGCGCGAACCTCGAAGCTGTCTATAGCGCTCGCCTTCGCAGAAACCCGGCATAGGGAGGTCGAGAGCGCGTTGATCGGAGGCGCTCCGGACCCGGCGCGATGGAACCGCGGTCAACCTGCCAGGCTCTCTAGACTCCCAGGGCGGAGAAGTTGCTCGCGAAACCAGTCTGCAACCACTTCATTTCGCTCCACGCTGTGGTTGTAGAGGGTGTGTTCGCCGTCTGGCCAGTGCACCAGCTCAGCTGCGTCGATGTCGCGGACTGCCTCGAGGTATGCCGCCGCGTCTTGCTGCGTGACCAACTGGTCAGCGCCGCCGTGCAGCACCAGAAGGGGCGAGCGCAGTCGGTGTCGCTTAGGCAGAAAGTGGAGACCTCGAATGAGGTCGCTGGAGTGGTCTCCGCCGTCCGCCAGGCCGAGGAACGCCAGGAACTGTTCGCGGGGTCCGACGGCGTCGGGCAGGTCAGCGGCCACAGGTGAGCAGTTCACTGCGCAGGCCCGCACGCGGGTGTCGGCCGCGCAGACACGTGCCGCGAGCATCCCACCGATGCTGTTGCCGTAGATTCCGACGGGCAGTCCCGACGTCCGTGAATCGGTCTCGAGAAAGTCCACGAATCGGCGGTAACCCGCCAGCGTGTTCTCTGAGGCATAAATGTGGGACTCGAGGCGCGTGGATCCTTGCCCAGGGCCTTCTGCCAGGAGGCAAGCAAGTCCGCGTGCAGCCAGCGCCTCGCCGACTGCGAGGTACGCGGCTCCCCATCCGCTCAGCCCACCCCATACCGCTACCGCTCCGGAGGGAGCGCTGGGGGGAAGTATGAGCCAGCCCTCGACGACTCCGTCGCCGTAAGGTAGCGAGACTCTTTCGATGCCGCCCTTCAGCTGGGCGTAACGCCCCACTGCGTCCTGAAATTCGCGGTAGAGCGCGCGTTTACGGGCAGTGTCCTGGTTGATGACAATCTGAGCAACGTTGATCGCCGCGGCGCCAGCTCGAATTGCAGCCAGTTGTGTCGCCGCCGTCCCGCTTGCGCCTGCTTCGTTGGCGCGCACCAATTGGCGGTGTCCGATCTCGGCTGCGACCGAGACCCATTCCTCGTCGCGCGCGGTTCGCCAGAGAAGCTCTCGCGCATCCGCGGCATCCATTCCGTAGTCGGTCAGGCGCGTGTAGGGAAGTGATGCATGCCACTCACGGGGTTCGCCACTCAAGCTTTCGAGTGAGGGGAGCGCTCCCCCCCGTCCGACGACACCGCGCCGAGGCATCGGCTTGTCGATCATGCGACCGCGGTCTCCCGCAACTGGAAGGCCTCGTGCACGCTCGCGATAAGGGGACCGACTTCGGTCGCGTCCCCAGCGCCGTAGACAATGTGATCCGGGCGAACCAGAGCGGCGACCGCACCGATTGACTTCAACCATCCGGTGTATCGGTTGCTCACGTCTTCCACTTGGTCAAGATCGACGATCTGAGCGCCTATTGCTTTCAGGGTCGCGAGCTCGCCGTCATCGAGGGCGTCGATCACGGAGCGGAAAGTGATCAGTCGAAACCCGGTGCCGAGAAGATCGTCGCCGCGCCCGCGACGTCCGCCCACGACGACGTCGCCCTGCGGAGCCATCACGCCCG
This sequence comes from Microbacterium trichothecenolyticum, assembly GCF_041938625.1. Taxonomy (GTDB): domain Bacteria; phylum Actinomycetota; class Actinomycetes; order Actinomycetales; family Microbacteriaceae; genus Microbacterium; species Microbacterium trichothecenolyticum_D. The sequence continues at coordinate 281,423 of NZ_CP169427.1, forward strand.
ACGCGGAGTCACCATGCAACGCAGGCCCAACGAGCCTGGGGAAGGGTGCCGGTCCTTCCGCGGTTCCGTCGAAGAAGGATCGGTCTCGCGCGGCTGCCGCGACCGGGTCGGTTGTGTTCGCAACCCGACCGAGCGCGATCGCTGATTGCACTACGAAGTCGGCATGCGGTCGCCGTTCAGACTCGTACGTGTCCAACAGGGTTTCATCGGCCCTCCCTTTCAGGACGAGATCGAGCTTCCACGCGAGGTTGGCCGAGTCGCGAATCCCCGAGCAAGCGCCCTGGCCGAGATACGGGGGCATTGTGTGTGCGGCGTCCCCGGCGATGAAGACTCGCCCCTTGCGCCACTTGTCTGCGACACGGCCGGTAAAGCTGTAGCGCAGGTAGCGCAGCGGCCGCAGGTCCGCCTGGGTGAGACCGTGAGTTTTCTCAAGCCACGCCCAGCCTGCAGAGATGTCGGCGTACTGTTCGGGATCCTCGCTAGGCAGGATCGCGAATTCGAATCGCTGACGGTTGTGTCCGATGCCCATGAACATGTGCCCGCGGCGAGGGTCACAGTACTGCTTCGCGATTGAGAACTTCTCGGGCATTGGCCGCAACCACTCGGCGTCGAAGGTCACCCATGTCTCGTTGAAGTCGTAGACGGTCATGCTGGTTTCCATTGCTTCGCGCACCATGCTCCGGTTCCCGTCCGCGCCGATCGCGTATCGCGCGTGGACCGTCTGGGCCTGAGAAAGGTCGGGCTGTCGATCCACAAACGGAGCGATTGTGATCTCGACGTCGGTGTCCGACTGCGCAATGTGCGTGACGACCCAGCCCTGACGGATGTCAACGTTCGAGAGCGTACGAAGTCTCCGGTCGAGTGCGTCCTCGATGTCGGGCTGGTAGATGGAGTTGTGCTCGGGATACCCCTGATCGCCCTCGTGAGTTGGGATGAAGAGAAGCGGTTGGTCCTGACCGTTCACCCACTCGTACACAGTGGGCGACGAGTCCGCCATCGCGGCATCGATGTCGCATATCTCCTGGAGGGTTCTCGCGGTCTGGTCATCGATATGCGTCAGTCGGGGAAGCCCGTAGAGCGTAGGCCACCGTTCGATGACGATTACTCGATGCCCTGCCTTGCCGAGGAGGCCGGCGGCCGAGATGCCCGTGGGCCCATAGCCAATGACTGCGACATCGTAGGTGGCAACATCCATGTTGGACTCCTTGTCGGGTAGAGCGACCCGGATCCGCTTGCATCACTGCGAGAGGGGGCAAAGTCTTTTGTCTCACAGAATCACAAGTGCCGCAACCATGCGGCACGGGTGAGCCCTGTTGGTTCGTTTTCTGCGCCTAACGTCGGAGTCAACGTTTGTCGATGAGCATCTTCTGTTGCGCAGAAGCACAAGTATGCGCAATGATATACGACTGCGGGCCCGCATCCGACGGCCCCCGGCTCGGCCCCGAGCCAGACAACGAAGTCAGAAAGGCATCACAGCATGAGGCAGAAGAACCGGCGGCCGCTGTTGGTCGCTACCCTCGCCATTCCCTCCGTTGCCGCAGCGACAGTGCTCGCCGGCTGCGCACCCGGAGGAACCGACGATAACGGCGGAGAGGGTGAACCCGTCACCATCACGCTGGCAACCGAGACTCGCTTTGGCGAAGACAGCGCCTACGAAGACGTCATCACCGCATTCAACGAGTCCAACGACCAGAACATCACGGTGGAACTCCAGGAGATTCCGACCGAGGACTACTACAAGACGATTCGCACTCAGTTCCAGGCAGGCAACGCACCCGATGTCGTTTGGGGCTCGCCGGGCAACGGGTCCTTCAACGCGTTGGGTCCGTTCGCCGAAGCCGGTCAGCTCGTGGATCTGTCCGGCGAAGACTGGGCGACCTCATCGATTCCGGAGAGCTCCCACGAGCTCTACTACTCCGACAATGTGCTGACCGCCGTACCGGTCGACGTTGCACCGATCTCGCAGGTCATCAACGTCACCGCCTACGAGTCGGCGGGTCTGGAGTACGCGACAACGTTCGATGAGGTGCTCGACCAGTGCGCTGCGGTTCGCGATGCGGGACTGACCTCCCTCCTGGGTGTCGCAGGCGCCCAGACCAGCAACACCGGTCTTGTGGCGATGGAACTCGCAGCCTCCACGGTGTACGCGGAGGACCCCGATTGGAACGAGCAGCGTGCCGCCGGCGATGTGAGCTTCGCGGACTCGGACGGGTGGAAGCAGGCCCTCGAGGACTTCCTCACACTCAACGAACAGGGCTGCTTCCAGCCGGGAGCGGAGGGCGGTTCGCCCGAGACGGTCACACCCGAGTTCGCCGGAGGCAAGATCCTTGGGATCTTCGCGCCTGCCGGTATCGCCGTGAACCTCGCCACCGTCGCCCCCGATTCGGAGATCTCGGTCGGAGCATTCCCGGGCGAGACTGCGGAGGACACCTTCCTCTTCGCGTCGCCTTCGAACGCGCTGGCGATCAACGCAGCAAGCCCTCACGTCGATGCCGCTAAGGCGCTGCTGGAGTTCTGGATGCAGCCCGAGCAGCTCGACTCGTTCGCCGAGGTCAGCGGAAATGTCTCGCTCACCAGCATCCTCGAGGGAACTCCCGTGGCCGATCGATTTGCGAGCCTTGAGACGTACCTGACAGACCCCGAGCGAAACGCACCACTGCCGAACCTGGTGTGGCCCAACACGGAGGTGTATGACGCTCTGGGGACCGGCGTGCAGGGGCTCATCACGGGGCAGACCACTGTCGACGATGTTCTGCAGGCGATGGACGCGGCCTGGCAGGGCTGACGAGCACACCTGGAATCGAAAGGGGAACCGCATGAGCTCCATGGCTACGAGGCCTGACGGAGCCGAAGCGGCGCGCTCGGTCGGGTCGGGCAACCGGCCCGACCGAGCGGGGCTCCCGCGTCGGAAGCGCCCGGGCCGCGAGAGGGTCGGCCGAAGGGTGGCAGTCTGGTGGTGGGCGGTGCCCGCCGTCGTTCTCACCATCGGAATCCAGTACTTCGGGGTTGTCGCGGGGTCAGTGTTCGCATTCACTGACTGGCGGGGAATTGGCCCGTTCAACTTCGTCGGGATCGATAACTTCGTCACGGCTTTCCAGTCACCCGAGACGCTGCAGGCCCTTTGGAACACGCTCTTCCTCGCGGTGCTGTTCGTGCTTCTCACCAACGCGATCGGCCTCGGGCTTGCAGTCGCGCTCAACAGACAGCTAAGGCTTAGACACCTTCTGCGCGTCCTGATCTTTCTCCCCGTTGTGCTTAGTCCGCTTGCCGTTGCCTTCGTATGGAAGTTCATCTTTCAGCCGAACGGCCCACTGAACGGGTTCCTGCGATGGGCCGGCTTGGAGGGCACAACAGCCTGGCTAGGGGATCCCGACACGGCGATCTGGACCATCGTGATCGTGGTCGTCTGGCAGAACATCGGGTTCACGATGGTCATCTATCTCGCAGGTCTGGCAAACATACCGCCGGAGCTGGAGGAGGCGTCCGCCGTCGATGGCGCTGGAGGGTTCACACGGTTCTGGCGAATCGTTTTCCCGCTGCTGCGTCCGACGGTCGTCATCGCTTCCGCGCTGACACTCATCCAAGGCCTGCGGATCTTCGATCAGGTGCTTGCGCTCACAGGCGGTGGACCCTTCAACGCGACTCAGACGCTGGCGACGCTGGTCTACAAGGAGACTTTCGTGAACGGAAAGTTCGGCTACGGGTCTGCGCTTTCGCTCGTCCTCACCATTCTCATCACGATCGCGGCGGTCCTCCAGGTCCTAGTGCTGCGACAGAAGGAGGACTGACATGCACCGGTACTCCGGACGCACGTTCGCACTCGAGATCGCGGTGCTTCTATTCGCAATCGTGCTGATGATCCCGTTCTTCTTCCTTGTGAATGTCGCACTCAAGGGTGATAGCGACGCATTCTTGTCGCCAGCGATCGCGCCACCCAACCCGCCAACGGTCGCGTCGTTCGTCGACGCCTGGGCTGGGTCACCCACCGGCAACATCCCCTTGGGATTGCTGAACAGCGTGATCGTGACCGCCGGGAGCCTTGTGGTTCTGATCGCATTCGGATCGATCGCCGCCTACACCATCACTCGGATTCCGGGACGGTTGAGCACTGGGCTGTACATCCTCTTCCTGATCGGCATCATCTTGCCGTTCCAACTCGGCATGGTCCCGATCTACGTCGTGCTGAGATCCGTTGGGCTCGTGGGGACGCAACTCGGAATGATCGTCCTCTATAGCGGGCTTCTCATGCCGCTTGCCGTATTCCTGTATTCCGGGTTCACTCGATCCCTGCCTCGTGAGTACGAGGAAGCGGCGCAAATGGACGGATCGTCGCGGCTGCAGACGTTCATTCGGATCATCTTCCCGCTACTCGGACCCGCAACAGGGACGGTCGCCATTCTCGCCGGCCTGATCATCTGGAACGACTTCTTCACGGCTCTCATATTCCTTGCGGGCTCGAAGAACGCGACTCTCCCAGTCGTCATCTACGGGTTCGTGGGAGCCAACGTTTCCACTTGGAACGTCATCTTTGCCGGGATCATCATCTCGATGATTCCCATCCTTCTCTTCTACGTCTTCGCACAACGGAAGTTCATACAAGGGTTCGCCGGCGGCATCAAGAGCTGACGACCGACCGATCCGATAAGGGCCGACGTCGCGTCCGACGGAGAGCCCACTCGCACACCGCGCCAGCGCACCGGACTGACGCGCCGCCAGGCGTATCCACGAAAGGAGAAGACCGTGTCAGAGGCTCTTCGAGCTGCCATCATCGGAACGGGCTTCATGGGTACTGTCCATGCACAAGCAGTCCGTGCGACCGGGAATGAGGTCGTAGGTTTCGTTGGCACGTCCGCTGAATCCGCCCAAGCGGTGGCCGATCGATTCCCCGGAGCGGCGGCGGCGACGTCACTGGCCCAGATGCTCCGCCACGGCGTTGACGTAGTCCACATCTGCGCACCAAACGATGTTCACGCCATCTACGCCGAGGAGGCGATCAACGCCGGACTTCACGTCATCTGTGAGAAGCCGCTGGCAACCTCGGTCGACGACGCGACCCGGTTGACCCGGGACGCGCGTGCGCGCGATCTCGTGACAGGAGTGCCTTTCGTTTACTGGTTCTACCCGATGGTCCGCGAGATCAGGAGTCGCGTCGAGGCGAACGCTGACGACCGGCTCTGGCTCCTGCACGGCAGCTACCTACAGGACTGGTTGGCTGACCCTGCGGCGAGCAACTGGCGGGTAGACCCGAAGCGGGGCGGCGCATCCCGGACCTTCGGTGATATCGGGGTGCACTGGTGTGACCTGATGGAGTTCGTCACCGGCCAGCGCATCACGCGACTGACCGCAAGAACGGCCAACGCGTTCCAGCGCCACGGAGGGGAGACGGCGAACCTCACTGAGGATGGCGCCGTGGTGCTCTTCGAAACGGATCAGGGCGCCCTGGGCTCGTTGGTCGTCAGCCAGGCCAGCGCGGGACGACGCAATCGGCTCTGGTTCTCTTTCGACGGCCCAGGGTCCGCTTACTCATTCGACCAGGAGCATCCCGAGCAGGCGTGGATAGGAGGGCCGGCGCAATCCACCGTCGTCGACCGCGCACCAGTTCCGGGAAGCTCTACGACCCGCCCATTCGCCTTGCCCGCGGGGCACCCGCAGGGATATCAGCACTGCTTCAACGACTTTGTCGCAGACACCTACTCGGCGATACGGGGGGCTGCGCGCGCAGGGCGGCCTGAATTTGTGGACGGTCTCCGAGCCGCCATCATCACGTCCGCAGTCATGGAATCCGTAGAGACGCAATCTTGGGTGGACGTGCCCACGCTCGACGACACGTTGTCCCACACACGCTCGCTCGCAGCCCAGCGATAGAACGAGAGGTTCAATCACGATGAAGCAGGACAGCTTCGACGTCGTTATCGTCGGAAGCGGCCCAGTAGGTTCTACCGTCGCCCGTACACTCTCGGACGAGGCATCCGGCCTGCGAGTACTTCTCGTGGAGGCCGGCCCGCTCGTGACAGACCCCCCGGGGCGTCATGTGAAGACGCTTGCAGATCCGGCGGCGGTGGAGCGAGCCCAGAGGCTGTCGCAAGCGGGACGCCCGACCACAGCACCTCCACCCGGAGCGATTGCCGCGCGACCCGGCACCTACCTCGTTGGTGATGGGAAAGTTGCCCCCGACGGGACCGGCTTGCCTGCCGCCGCGATGTCGAAGAACGTTGGCGGGATGGGCGCCCACTGGACATGCGCCTGCCCCGTTCCTGGGGATGGTGAGCGGATTCCCTGGATCCCAAGACCCGACTTCGACCAGGTCTTCGACGATGCGTGGCGCCTTCTTCATGTCACGCAAGAGGCTTTCGAAGGTTGGCCGCTCGGCGCCGAGGTCCGGGCCGCACTCCGGGGCGCCCTCGATCCAAGCGTTCCGGCCGACCGACAAGTACAGCCCATGCCGCTTGCCATCCGGGTCGCGCACGGCGACCGCTATTGGACGGGGACTGACGTCATCCTCGGCGACGCGGTGACCAGCGGATCGGTCGAACTGCGGGCCGAGACCACCGCGACGCGGATCGAACGAGACGGCGACCGTGTGTTCGGCTTGACTCTGCGTGATCGCGACGGGCGGGAGTCAACGGTGAAGACCCGGGCGGTGTTCGTGGCCGCCGACTCCTTCAGAACCCCTCAGCTGCTACACGCGTCGGGTATTCGGCCGTCCGCGCTCGGCCGATACCTCAACGATCATCTGCAGGTCATGGCTTTGGCGAGGCTTGACGACAGCCTGATTCCAGACACCGTGCGCACGGAGTCGCCACGAACGGAAGGCACGCTCGAACTGTTCTCCGGCGTGAACTGGATCCCGTATGACCAGGAGCGATCCCCTTTCCACGGTCAGATCATGCAGATGGACGCCTCGCCGGTTCCGATAGAGAACGTCACTGAGACGTGGCCAGGTTCGATTGTCGGCATCGGTCTGTTCGGATGCAAGGAGATTCGACCCGAGGACCGAGTCACTTTCGATGACTCGAATCTCGATGAGAGTGGCCTGCCGGCGATCGGAATCGAATATGCGCTCACCGAGACAGACCGCGCGACGATCGCCGATATGCAGCGCGCCGCCGGTCGTCTGGCCGACGCGCTCGGCGGGCTCGTGGAGGGCCAGAGTCCTACTGCTTTGCCGAACGGAAACTCGCTGCACTACATGGGCACCGTGCGCATGGGAGCTGCCGACGACGGCGCCTCTGTCTGCGACCCATTCGGCCGCGTATGGGGGACGCAAGGGCTGTATGTCGGCGGAAACGGCGTCATCCCCACGCCCACTGCGTGCAACCCCACTGCTACGAGCGTCGCCCTCGCGATCCGCTCGGCGCGCGCGCTGATCGACGACATGCGCCAACTCGGCGTCCCCACGAAGGAGAACCCCATTGCTACCTGAACAGATTATCGAGCGGGGGACGCTGCGCGCGGCGGACGGTCGCATCAGCGTCTCGGTGCGGATGCCTTGGTATCGCGCCCTGCCGCTCTCTTCAATCGCCGCCGTGCGCATGAACGTCGACGGTATTGAACTGCCGTCCGAAGACCTTGTGTGGCAGACAACCGACGGCGACCGCTATCGATTGGATGAGTTGCCTGCAAGGCACGACCGGTGGTGGTTCGTACTCGACTCGGCGACGCTCGAGGGGCCGATGCCGGATATCTCGGATGTGGCCGACCATGAGGTCCAGGTCGCGATTGGACTGTACATCCCCTACGTGCCCTCCGCCCAGGGGCCGCCGCTACTGATTGAGAACGACCGCAAAACGATGACACTGGAGCAGGCAGCATGACAACAACCACGTCTACGGTCGACCTCGGGACTCCGATCCAGGGAGTGACCCTATATTCCTTCACGAGATTCTGGCACTCGCGCCAGATGACCTTCGGGGAGCTCATCCGTGAGGCCGCTCGTCGCGAGCTTGGCCCGGGGTTGGAGGTGGTCGGCTTCCAATCGATCCGAGGGTTCCCCTACTTCGATGACGAATTCGTCCGAGAGTTTCAAAGCATCGTCGACGAGACGGGTCTTCTGCCGACCGCCCTCGGGGCGAACGCGGATGCGGGGATGCGCCGTGACCGGATGCTGAGTCCTGACGAACTCGTGGACTATATGACGCCGCAGATCGAGGCCGCTCAGCGGCTGGGATTCCCCATCGTCCGCGTACAGTACTCCGTGACCGCAGATGACATGGAGCGGCTGCTACCGGTGGCGGAGCGAGCAGGCGTCACGCTCGGGATGGAAATCCACGCACACCACAGCCCCAACCATCCGACGATGCAGCGCCTGCTCGAACGATACGAGAAGCTTGGATCTCCGCGCCTCGGCTTCATCCCGGATTGGGGCGCGACGATGGTCCAGGTGCCGCGCTCGCTGCTGGAAAAGTGGAGGCGGCGCGGCATCGCACCCGAGGTGATCACCGCCGTTGACGAGTACTGGAACGGCAAGCACGGGCATGGTGGATTGACCGACGAGGAACAAGAGCGCCAGCTCCACGAGTTTGCGGAGTTCGCTCGTTCCCTGGGAGCCGAAGAGATCGCCTTCGAGCTCGCTGTGAATGCCGTAACACTCTTCGGGCATGCGCCACTCGAGGAATGGCGCGACATCTTGCCGTGGGCGGTCCACACGCATGGCAAGTTCTACGAGATTGACGCGCAGGGCGAAGACCCGTCGGTGCCCGCGAGGGAGATCATCGATCTCTACGTGAAGGAAGGATACTCGCGAACAATATCCAGCGAATGGGAGGGGTTCCACTGGAATGACTGGGAGAACGCATTCGATGTGATCGCCAGTCAGCAGGCGCTCCTCCGGGACGCGGCGGCGAGAAGCGGGTCGCGCATGATCGTCGACCCTTCCGAAGCGCGCTCAATTCGGGGCTGGGTCTAGTTCCACGATCTAGCCGAGTGGCGTCGTCCGTGCGATGGGCGGCGCCACTTCCCGTCTAGCTCGGGCAGTGCCTCACTCTCTGATGGCCGATCGGAAGACCTCTCGGTGCGCAAGAGTCATGGTCTCACCGTTGGTCTCCGCGGCCGGAAGCCATTCATGGCCGCCCCACTCGCTGGTGATGGGGCCGGCGAAACCCGCCCTCTGCAGCTCGCGCGCGAGATCGCGGATCGGGGAGGTGATGATTCCGGCCTCGTCCTCAAGGTCCCAGAATTTCAGGTGCACGACATCGACTAACGCGAGGAAGTCGCGAAACTCTCTGACGTTCGAGTTCCCGAATCGACTGAAAGGCATCGAGAGTCGCAACTTTGCGTCTGGCGACATCGGGCCAGCGGCGGCGAAGGCCTCGCTCCGAATCGAGTCGCCGCCTAGGGGCCACCCCTCCTCAAGCAATCGCACGGCTTCCTCCGCCACTCCGAGTCGCCTGAGGTCCTCCAAGTACGTCACTGGCAGGCCGTACATGCACGCCGACAGGTCGAACACGAATCCGAACTGATCTGGGAAACGCAGTGCGAGCTCGACTCGCCGAGCCAAATCGGGTGAGGTCGCGCGAATAGGACCTTGCGCCTCCTGATTCAGCCTCATGCCGAGTCGATCGAGGTGTGGGAGAAGCCTCTCTAGGATCGCCAGCTCCAGGCCCCAGGTTATCTTGACCGTCGTGAACCCGAGTCGCGACGCGGAGTCGATCTGACGGACGATGTATTCGACCCGAGAGCGCATATCGGCCGCGGACCGAGGGTCGATGAACAAGTCGTCGTACACGCCAAATTGGGTCAGCTCAATGTCATGTTCGTCGACCGCCTGCCGGAACGCGGCGGCCTCCCAACTGGCGACATCCGGGAGAGTCGCGAAGTGCTGAAACCCGTCGATTTCGAACGAACGGGCAACGTTGCTCTCCCGTAAGTTCACGAGGAGCTGGGTCGCACTCACGTCCCCGCGCATGAGTTCTCTGGTGAATGAGAACAGTGTGACTGCCCATTGATCATCGAGCGTGGTCATCGATCCCAATCTTTCTGCACTTCTGTGGTAGCACACATAGGTTATGCTTCTGGTAAGCATAACCCTCTGCGAGCGAGGACCACTTGTCATTCACCAACGGATTCATCGTCGATCTGTCGGCATCATCGAGCGAAGGCGCGCTGGTCGTGACCATCACGCTCCCTTGGATGCGCAGCATTCCATGGACGTGCGTCTCTGACATCGTCGTCTCTGACTTCGGCGCCGCGATGCCGATCGGCGAGGTGATCCTGGTGCGCGGACCGGACGAGGTCAGTGCGCGGGAATGCAGCGCGCTCGGCGGGTACTGGACGACCGGGGAGCGTGTCACGCTCCGAGTCCATGGACTTCCTGAGCCCGGATCGGGTGTCTCCCTCGAGGTGCGCGTCGCGTTCTTCATCCCATATGTGAACGCCGGTGGACGTCCGCCCCATCTCATTGCGACCGACAGAGTGGCAGCGACATCGGCCCCAATCGGGAGGGCAGCATGAACCGACGCATCCCGCGGGTCGCGGATCTGCTCCCCCTTGTTCGCTTTCAGCGACCCGCCCTCAGCTTGCGTGATCGGCTGGCGAACGCGCACACCATCGAAGACCTCCGGTTGCTCGCCAAACGCCGAACTCCGCGCGGACCGTTCAATTACGCAGACGGGGCGGCAGACGAAGAGATTTCACTGCGCCGTGCCCGAGATGCCTTCGCTGACGTTGTCTTCCATCCCTCGGTGCTCCGCGATGTCGCGGAAGTGGATGCCTCTACGACGGTTCTGGGGAAGCCGGTTTCGATGCCTTTTGGTATCGCCCCCACTGGTTTCACTCGCCTCATGCACACCGAGGGGGAGCTCGGCGGGGTGACGGCCGCGGCGGAGGCCGGAATCCCGTTTACGCTCTCGACGATGGGGACGGCGGCAATCGAGGATGTCGCTAGGCGCGCTATGAGCGTCTCGTCATCATCCAGAACCTGGTTCCAGCTCTACGTCTGGAAGGATCGCGGTCGGTCCACCGAGCTCATTCAGCGCGCGGCGGCAGCCGGCATGGAGGCGCTGGTTGTCACGGTCGATGTCCCCGTCGGCGGACGCCGGCTTCGAGACCTCCGTAGCGGAATGACGGTGCCCCCGGCTCTGACGCCGAAGACGTTCCTGGAGATGATTCCGCATCCCGCTTGGTGGTTCGACGTCCTGACGACAGAGCCGCTCGCATTTGCATCGCTGGACCACTCCACCGGAAGCATCCGTGCCCTGTTTGAAAGCATGTTCGACCCATCCGTGACCCTTGACGACCTCGACTGGATCAGGGAGACCTGGAGCGGTCCGGTCGTCGTGAAAGGGATTCAGACTGAAGCCGACGCCGTTCGAGTTGCCGAGGCGGGGGCCGATGCGATCGTGCTCTCAACCCACGGAGGTCGTCAGCTGGATCGGGCGCCGGCCCCCTTGGACCTCCTCCCGGCGGTCGCGTCGACGCTTCGGGACCGGTCCAACAGGACCGAGATCTGGCTTGACACGGGCATCTCATCGGGGGCGGACATCCTCGCGGCGCGTGCCATGGGTGCCAACTTCACCCTCATAGGGCGCGCCTATCTGTACGGCCTCATGGCGGGTGGGCGTTTGGGAGTCGCCCGAGCGATAGAGATTCTCCGCACGGAGATGGAGCGCACAATGCGGCTCCTCGGAGTGCGCGACTTGAGCGAGCTGTCGCCAGCGCACGTCTCACACATCCGCTCAGCGGCCGGCACTCGGGAGGGCGGCCGACTGCTCGGGGACCGCATCGAGACCCGCCGCGCGCACGGACGCGCAGAAGCAACGAGGGATTCATGATGGCTGATTTTCGCGAAAGGGACGCCTCCCGTCAGCAGACTGAGTTCGACCACGTCACCCTTGGCCAGAGAGTGCTCTTTCGTAGTGGCGCCGCCGCGGAACTCGCAGTCCTGGCTCTCGACGATCTGCGTGCCGAGCGCGTGCTGCTCATTGCGGACGCCTTCGTTCAAGACCTGAGCGACGAGGTTGCACGTCTTACGCCAGTTGTCGCTCGCATCCACGAAATCGTGCAGCATGTCCCCGGCGTCAACGCGAGAGATGCGGTAGAGCTCGCCCGAACCAGTCGCGCGGATGCGGTGGTGAGTATCGGGGGTGGGTCGTCCACCGGGCTGGCGAAGATCGTCGCCCGGGATACATCCCTACCCATCGTCGCAATCCCCACGACATTCGCGGGCTCCGAGGCGACCAATGTGTGGGGGATGACAGAAGGCGAGCGCAAGACGACCGGCGTGGACAACAAGGTGCTGCCGGGCACGGTGATCTACGATCCCAGCCTGATGGCGACCATGCCGACACGGCTAGCGGTCGCGAGCGCGTTCAACGCGGCTGCGCACGCCATCGATGGCTTCTGGGCACCCCGAGCAGATCCGATAAACCGTGCGCTGGGCGCTGAAGGGCTTCGTGCGTTGTTCTCCGGGCTGCGGTCGCTCCATGGCGAGTCGAACAGCCTGCCCGCGATGGAGCGAACCGTTTACGGCGCGTATCTCGCCGCTGTCGCGTTTGCTTCAGCGGGGTCCGGACTCCATCACAAAATCTGTCACGCCCTGGGCGGCACGTTCAACTTGCCTCACGCAGAGACACATTCCGTCGTGATCGGATACGTGACGGCGTTCAACGCTCCGTATGCAACTGACGCTGCCGAGCGTGTTTCGGCCGCGCTCGGTGGGGCCGCACACCCTGGCAATGCCATCTACCTCCTGCGTAAAGAGGTCGGGTCGCCCTCCTCGCTCGCAGAACTCGGGCTGCGGGAGCGCGACATCCCGCGGGCCGCCGAAATCATCCTCCCTTCCGTGCCGCCATCGAATCCGCGACCCGTCGACCAGGCGGACCTCGAGTCGCTGCTGCGAGCAGCATGGGCGGGTGACCCGATCGAATGAAGGGGTACGACGTGGACCATGACGTCTCTACGGAGCAGGTCGCACGCGAGCAGGCGCTCGTCGAGACAGTCGTCGCCTCGTTCGACGGCGCGCCCGACCCGAGGCTTCGCGAACTCCTCCAGGCCCTCACGCGTCACCTCCATTCCTTCGTTCGCGAGGTGCGACTCAGCGAAGACGAATGGAACGAGGCCATCCGCTTTCTCACAGCGGTCGGCAAGATCACCGACGACAGGCGCCAAGAGTTCATCCTGCTCTCCGATGTGCTCGGCCTCTCCATGCAGGTCATCGGCGTGAATAACGAGGCCTATGGCGATGCAACGGAGGCCACCGTCTTCGGCCCGTTCTTCGTCGAGGACGCGCCTGAAATCCCGCTGGGTGGGGACATGGCGTTTGGGGCCGCGGGTGAGCCATGCTGGGTGGTCGGCACGGTCCGTGACACGGATGGCAAGCCAGTGGTTGGCGCACGGATCGAGGTGTGGGAAGCCGACGAGGACGGCCTCTACGACGTTCAGTACAGCGACGACCGTCGCGCCGCGCGTGCACATCTATTCACGGACGGGGCGGGGGAGTACCGATTCTGGGGTCTAACACCCACGCCATATCCCATTCCGCACGACGGGCCCGTAGGACGGATGCTCGCAGCCACGAACAGGTCACCGATGCGCGCGTCGCATCTCCACTTCATGGTCACCGCGCCGAACAAGCGCCGCCTTGTCACGCACATCTTCGTCCGCGGGGATCGAATCGGGTGGAAAGACACCGTCTTCGGTGTCAAGGAAAGCCTGATCAAGGACTTTCACCGCCATGCGCCTGGGTACCCTACCCCAGATGGTCGCATCATCGACGGAGCCTGGAGCGACGTTCGGTTCGATATCGTCCTGGCTCCATCCGATCACTGAGGTGGCCCACCGAGGATGAACGGCACGTCGGGCGCTGCCGGCGACCGGACCATGACGACCGGAGAGGGAAGACGATGACGCGGACGATCACCTCGTTCGCCGGGCGAAGGGTCGACCTGACTCCTCCCGAGACCGAAGTTTGGCTGAGTGCAGATGATCGATAAGAGTGTGACGGATGCTACGGCCGCCGTGGCGGGATCCCGGACGGGGCCACGGTGATGATTGGGGGCTTCGGCCGGGCCGGGCAGCCCGTGGAGCTTATTGACGCGCTCATAGACCAGGGCGCATCGGGGCTAACCATCGTGAACAACAATGCCGGAAACGGCGACACCGGCCTGGCGGCATTGCTGGCCAAGGGCCGGGTCCGCAAGATCATCTGCTCGTTCCCCCGGCAGCACGATTCCTGGGTGTTCGACGACCTGTACCGCGCGGGCGAGATCGAGCTCGAACTCGTGCCACAGGACAACCTCGCCGAGCGGATCCGCGCGGCCGGTGCCGGGATCGGGGCGTTCTTCTCGCCCACGGGCGCCGGCACGCAGCTCGCGGAGGGCAGGGAAGTGCGCGAGATCGACGGTCGCGCCTATGTGCTGGAGTACCCGATCAGGGCCGACTATGCGCTGATCTCGGCTCTGCGGGCCGATCGCTGGGGCAATCTCGTCTTCCGGGAGACGGCGCGGAACTTCGGGCCGATCATGGCCACCGCGGCGACGACCACGATCGCTCAGGTGGACGAGCTCGTGCCGCTTGGATGGATGGACCCCGAGACGGTCGTCACGCCCGGCATCTTCGTCGGCCGTGTGGTCGCGGTGGGGGAGCGGGCGTGGCTCCGGGACGGCGAGTTCGTCGGCGGGGTCGACATCGAGGGTCGCCCGGCCGTCGCATCCGCAACTGCGCCGGAGGTCGACCAATGACCCGGATCACCCGTGACGAACTGGCGGCGCGGATCGCCGCCGACATCCCGGAGGGCGCGTACGTGAATCTGGGGATCGGGGCGCCCACCCTGGTCGCGAACTATCTGCCCGACGAGCTGGAGATCATCCTCCACACCGAGAACGGCCTTCTCGGGATGGGACCGACGCCCGACGAGGGTGCCATCGATCCCGACCTGATCAACGCAGGCAAACAGCCGGTCACCGCTCTACCCGGCGCCGCGTACTTCCACCATGCGGACTCGTTCGCGATGATGCGCGGCGGCCACCTCGATGTCTGCGTCCTCGGAGCCTTCCAGGTGTCCCAGACCGGCGACCTCGCCAACTGGTCCACCGGCGCACCGGGCGCCATCCCGGCCGTCGGCGGCGCGATGGATCTAGCGATCGGTGCGAAGCGAGTGTTCGTGATGACCGACCTTCTCACCAGGACAGGCGGCGAGTCCAAGCTCGTCGAGGCCTGCACCTATCCGCTGACTGGAGTGGGCTGCGTCACGCGCGTCTACACCGACCACGCCGTCTTCGATGTGGCCGGGGGTCGCTTCGCGGTGCGGGAGGCGTTCGGCGACAACACCGTCGAATCGCTGGCGGCGCTGACCGGCCTCGACCTAGAGGA
The DNA here is from genome assembly GCF_041938625.1 of Microbacterium trichothecenolyticum. Classification (GTDB taxonomy): domain Bacteria; phylum Actinomycetota; class Actinomycetes; order Actinomycetales; family Microbacteriaceae; genus Microbacterium; species Microbacterium trichothecenolyticum_D. The sequence continues at coordinate 296,729 of NZ_CP169427.1, forward strand.
GGAATGAGATGTCCGGCACCTACATCTACGACGCCGTGCGCACGCCTTTCGGGCGTGCCGGAGGCGCCCTGTCCGGCATCCGTCCCGACGACCTCGCCGCCGTGGTCATGCGGGCGGCCGTCCAGCGCACCGGCCTGGACCCGGCGCGCATCGACGACGTGATCTTCGGTGACGCGAACCAGGCCGGCGAGGACAACCGCAACGTCGCGCGTATGGGCGCGCTGCTGGCGGGCTTCCCGACGACCGTGCCGGGCGTCACCGTCAATCGCCTCTGCGGATCCTCGGCCGAGGCGGTGATACAGGGGTCGCGCGCCATCGAGGCCGGTGACGCTGAGATCGTCCTCGCCGGCGGCGTGGAGTCGATGAGCCGTGCACCGTACGTCGTCGAGAAGTCCCCGAGGCCGTGGCCGGCCGTCGGTAACCAGACGCTCTGGAACACGGCGATCGGCTGGAGGATGACGAACCCGAAGCTGCCGGCGGAGTGGACGATCTCGAACGGGCAGTCCGCAGAGAAGCTCGCAGGCATCTACGGGATCTCGCGCCAGCAGCAGGACGCTTTCGCGCTGCGCAGCCACCGACTCGCCGCCGAGGCGTGGGCCCGGGGGTGCGTACGACGACGAGATCGTGCAGGTCGAGGGGGGCGGAGCTGGCTCGGGACGAGGGCATCCGCGACGACACGTCGCTCGACAGGCTCGGCACGCTCAAGGCGCTGTTCGCCGCCGACGGGACGGTGACCGCCGGCAACTCCTCGCCCATCAACGACGGCGCATCGGCGGTGCTGCTCGTCTGAGCAGATCGCTGTCGCGCGGACCGTCGGCAAGTTCATCGAGATCGGGATGAAAGGCCTTGCCGACGGAGCTGAGAATACCGCGCCCGAGGTGGCAGGAGCGATAGCACTGCTGGCCAAAACACCGGAGTCTGGCGATGATGAACCGGGGAATGTCCCTGATGACCCATACAATCCGAGTGACGACCTGGGGGTGAAGTGACATGACGACCATTCATGACGTCGCCGCCTACGTGCTTGAACGCTTTCCCGGCGGCGTGTCAACCATGAAGTTGCAAAAGCTCTGCTAACTCGCGCAGGGGTGGTCGCTAGCGCTGCTCGGCCGCCAACTCTTCGCTGCTGATTTTCAGGCGTGGCGGCGTGGCCCGGTTAGCCGGGACCTTTACAACCTTCATCGTGGTGACTACTCGGTGAGTTCGTGGCCAAACGGGGACGCTACCGCGCTTTCCCAGCGGGAGCGCATCGTGGTTGACGCGATGCTCAAGAACTACGGAGCGCTCAGCGGCCTCGAGTTGAGCGAGTTGACGCATCGTCCTGGAACTCCGTGGAGCAGGAGCCGCGGAAACATCCATACCGACGCTGCATCCAACGCTGTAATCCCGAAGCCCGCGATTGAGAGTCACTTCCGGGAGAGGCTTCTCTCACGGGAAGTGGCAGCGCGCAGCTCGTTCTAGAGCCGAGGGGTCGACGTAGGAATCGCGACGTGTCGGTAATGCCTGCGGGACGCTGTGCTGGCGTCGTTCGGCGGGCCTGAGAGACCCCGGACGCATTTACGGGGTTGGGTCTCGGCCCCCAAGATTCGTTCCAGACTGGATCAAGTAGTTTGACCGAGCCGCGCCTGCCGTTGTCGCCGGCAGGGCGTATTTCCATGGATCAAGTATCGAATCCTGGATCAAGTGAAGAGGTGTCTCACAATAACGGATGCCGCGACCCGGCGCCTCTGCGGAGGCACGGGGCCGCGGCATCCGTTCGTTGTCGCCCCAGCGTTGACGCGCCGCCCGGATTTGGCGAGTCGCCAGAAAGCACGGTCAGGGTCGTGCAGCTTTGGCGAGTGGCCAGAATGCGCCCTGAGGCCCGTGCTGTTTTGGCGAGTCGCCAGAAGGCACGGTCAAGGCCGTGCGGCTTGGCGAGTCGCCAGAGCGCGCCGTGGGGCCCGTGCCGTATTGGCGAGTCGCCAGAAACGATGTGCGGGGTGGGGAGCCCGTCTTCTCAGTGCTGACCGGCGGGGCCGGCACCCCGGCCGAGACCGCGGGATGCGAGGCCCCGACGGCGGGCGAGCTTCGCCACGCCGGCCTTGCGGAGCCGGTCGGCCACGAGGATGCCGAGCGCGACGCCCGCGACGCAGCTCGCGATCGTGAGGGCGAAGAACGTGATGAGGGCCCACGGCTCCATCGTCCACAGGTTGAACGATGCGGCGGCGAGCACGGGGTATATCGCGCCGACGAAGACGGCTCCGGCGTAGTACTGCCACGTCCGCCACGACCGGTACAGGGTCACCAGGAACGCGAGCTCGGCGAAGAACGCCCACCAGATCGCCGCCCCGAGGAACGGGAACACGACCAGTCCCGAGATCACGCCGACGAGGATGCCGGCGAACGGCCGCTCGAGCAGGCGCAGCGCGACGGTGGCCGGCAGCAGCCAGAGCCCGGCGATCGCGACCGAGACGAACGGCACGGTGGCGAACAGCACGGTTGAGATCCAGCCGGCGCCCCACAGCATCACGCCGCCGGCGACGCCGATCGCAGCGCACGTCAGCAGATACGCGGTGGTCACGCGCGCGCGGGTGCTTCGCGGCGGGGTGGGCGCGCCAGAGGACGGGGCGGCGGGCGCGGTCACGAGTGGGCCTCGACCGTCGCGCGCTGGGACCTCGGGGCGGGCGACGCGGCGCCGACGCGCCAGTAGCCGCAGAAGCTCACGAGGTCCTTCGAGACGCCGCGTTCGCTGACGAGGTGACGGCGGCCCTCGGTCGCCAGGGCCTGTTCGCCGACGAGGTAGGCGTGGAACGCAGCATCCGGAATCGGAGCCTCGCGAAGTGCCTGCAGCGCCAGGGTTCCGGGCTTCACGTCGTGCTCTCGCACGATCCACCGCACGGTGACGCCTTCGGGGTGGGGGAAGTCGAGGGCGTCCTCAGCCGAGGGGACCTCGACGATCGCGAGCCCGGTCGCGTGCGACGGCAGGGCGGCGCAGATGCCGGCGATCGCGGGGAGCCCGGTCTCGTCCGAGACGAGCACGACGCGGTCGGTGCCGCGGTCGGGGTTGAACGTGAGGCCCTCGTCGATCACGACGACGCTCTCGCCCGCCTGGCAGGACTCGGCCCAGCGCGAGGCGGGGCCCGCCGTGCCGTCGGCCCCGCCGGCTGTGCCGTTGCTCGAAGCAAGCCCGTGCAGCACGAAGTCGACGTCGATCTCGGCGCCGGTCGTCGCGGTGGCGGGGCGGAACGCGCGCACGGTGTAGTTGCGCATCACCGGCCGCACGCCGTCGGGGATGCGAAGGTACTTGAGGTACCCGAACATCTTGTTGGCCTTCGCGGGCAGGCGCTCGAGGCCCTCGTCGCCGCCGAGCGGCAGGAACAGGCGGAACCACTGGTCGTAGCCCAGGGGCGTGAACCGGTCGATCTCGCCGCCGCCGAGCGTCACGCGCATCCAGTGCGGCGACAGGCGTTCGGTGCGCAGCACCGTGAGGTGCACGAGACCCTGCGTCTCGGGCTTGACGAGCCGGGGGTGAGCCATGTCGGTGCTCCTAGTCGGAAGGCCAGGGGGTCAGAGGACCCAGGGGAAGAGGACGATGAACAGCGCGGCGGAGACCGCCCAGAACGCGAGCACGAACACGCTGTCGCGCACGCGCCACGGCACGAGGTACCGCTCGGTGCGGTCGGGGTGGGCGCCGAAAGCGCGGGCGTCCATCGCGAGGGCGACGCGCTCGGCGTGACGGATCGCGCCGGCCATGAGCGGCACCACGTAGCCGAACCAGCGGGCGATCGCCGAGAACGGACCCCGGCCGCCGTGGGCGCCGCGGACGCGGTGCGCCTGCCGGATGACGTCGAGCTCGTGGCCGAAGCGCGGCACGAATCGGAACGCCGCCAGCGCCGTGTACCCGATGCGGTAGGGCACGCGCAGCTGCTGCACGGCCGCCCGCACGAGATCGGGGCCGGTCGTCGAGAGTCCGGCGATGAGGGTGAGGGCGAGGATCGCGGCGAGGCGCAGGCCCGTCGCGAAGCCCACCTCGAGCGCGCCGCCGTACATCGTCCAGCCGCCGATCTGCCACAGCACCACGGACTGCTCGACACGCGACGCGTCGGTCCACAGCGCGAAGCCGAAGCCGATCACGACCGCGCTGAGCGGCAGCGCCAGGAACAGGATCGCCGCGAGACGCCGCGTGAGCGACACCCCCACCAGCAGCACGACGTACGCGAGTGCGAGGAACGCGGCGGGGGTCGCAGCATCCCGCACGAACACGAGCAGCACCATCGCGGGCAGCGGGGCGGCCAGCTTCGCGAGCGGGTTCATGCCGTACAGGAAGCGGACAGCGGATGCCTCGACCCGCCGCGCGTACGGATCGAAGGTCGAGTGCGCAGCAGTCGCCGCGGTGAGCGGTCCGGTGTCGGTCACGCGGCACCTCCCGAGCGGCGCCGGGTTCGCAATTCAGGCTGAACGGGGCCGATCCCTGCGGTTTCGCCGGGATTCGCTGCGTCCTGCCTGAGTTGTGAGCGCGCGGAGAGGGGCGAGGGAGCCTGCGCGGAGCCGGGGAGGTCGGCGAGGCGGGCGACGCGGGACAGCTCGGGGTGGTTGCGCACGCCCTGAAGCGCGCGGCGGAGCGGCGGCGGGCGCAGGCCGGCGCGGGCGATGAGGGCATCGTCGGCGAAGAGGTCGGCGGTCGGGCCCTCGGCGAGCACGCGCCCTTCCGACAGCACCACGGCGCGGTCGGCGTAGTCGGTCACGAGCTGCATGTCGTGGGTGACCACGACGATGGTGGTGCCCTCGGCGTTGAGATCCGACAGGAGCGAGAGGAGTTCGTCGGCGCGGGCACGGTCCTGGCCGAATGTCGGCTCGTCGAGCACGAGCACCGGGGCGCCGGCCACGAGGGCGGTGCCGACCGAGAGGCGGCGCTTCTGCCCGCCCGACAGGAGGAACGGGTGGCTCTCGGCCTTCGCGGCGAGGCCGAAGCGCTCGAGCAGGGCCTCGGTGCGGACGCGGACCTCGTCATCGGAGAGGTGCTGGCGGCGCAGGCTGTGCGCGATCTCGTCGAACACGGTGTGCGCGATGAACTGGTGCTCGGGGTTCTGGAAGACGAAGCCGATGCGCGAACTCAGGGTGCGGGCGTCGGCTCGGCCGACGTCGAGCCCGTCGACGTGCACGGTGCCCGTGGGTGGGGAGACGACTCCGGCCAGGGCTTGGATGAGGCTCGTCTTGCCGGCGCCGTTCGCCCCGACGACCGCGACGAAGGCCCCGCGGGGGATGTCGAGGTCGACGTCGTGCAGGACCTCGGTGCGCCCGCGGCGCAACGAGAGGCCGCGAACCCGGATCAGAGGCCGCTCCTGCGACCTCCCGTTCGCGGATCCGGAATCCGGCGATGCGCCGGTTTTCCGGGTCGCGGCAGTAGCAGCATCCGGAAACGGCGCGATTGTCCGAATTTCGGATGCCGCGGGCAAGGGTGCGTGCGGAAGCGTGGCGGAAGGGAGTCCAGCGGGCGCGGGCTCGGCGTCGAGCGCGGCGCGGAGCTCGCCGGGGGTCAGCGGCAGCGGATCGAGGGCGAAGCCGGCGCGGCGCAGCCGCAGGGCGGCGATCGTCGACACCGGGAGCCAGACGCCCATCGCGTGGAGGTCCTCGGCGCGCTCCCGCAGCACGTGATCCACTGATCCGTCGGCGGCGAGGAATCCATCGTGGTCGAGCACGACGACCCGGTCGACGAAGCCGACGGCGGCGTCGAGGTTGTGCTCCACGAGGAGGATCGCGCGGTCGCCGGCGGCGACGAGTTCAGCGAGGGCGGCGTAGACCTCCTCGATCCCGGCGGGGTCGAGGTTCGCCGTCGGCTCGTCGAGCACGAGGAGGGGCGAGCCCATCGCGAGAGCGCACGCGATCGCGAGCCGTTGGCGTCCGCCGCCCGACAGGCGGTCGGGGTTCTCGCGCCGGCGTTCCCACAGGCCTACCCGACGAAGCGCCTCCTCGGCGCGGGCGAGCACCTCGGCCACCGGCATCCGCAGGTTCTCGGGTCCGAAGGCCACCTCGTCGAGGAGCGTGCCGGTCACGAGTTGCGCGTCGGGATCCTGGAAGACCATCCCCACACGCGTGCTCAGCTCGGCGACGGGCGTCGCCTGCGTGTCGAGCCCGTCGACCTCGACCGACCCGGTGACGGTCGCCGGCACGGCCTGCGGCAGCAGTCCGTTCACCGCGAGGGTCAGCGTCGACTTGCCCGATCCGCTCGGTCCGAGCAGCAGCACGACCTCGCCGGGGGCGATGTCGAACGACACGGATGCCGGCGCCGGCGTGGTCTCGCCGTCGTGGGTGATGCCGAGCTCGCGCACGCGCAGCAACGGCACGGCAGAGGACACGGGCATCCGATCGTCGAGGGAAACTTAGCCTTCCCTAACTTACCGGCCCACCCGGCGGCGGCGAAACGGCCTCGAGCGCGGAAGTCAGCGCTGACTGCGGCGGGCGACCCCGGCTCGCCGCAACGCGGAGCCGATCGCGAGGCCGACGGCCGTCCAGGCCACGGGTCCGACGATGAACAGCGCGACGTACACGATCTGACCCCATGGCGGGAAGCGCGTCACGTCGGCCGCGAACCAGATCGCGGCCGCGATGACGACGCCTACGATCACCGCCGAGAGGAAGAACCGCCACGGCTCCCAGCGCTTGTAGCGCGAGGTCGCGGCGATGAGCTCCTGCAGTCCGCCGATGAGGAGGGCGGTGCCGATGTAGCGCCCGATCCAGAGCGGCACGACCGCGCTCGCGACCAGCGCGGCGACCATGTGGGTGATCAGCGCGACCCAGGGTCGGCGCAGCAGCTCCTGCGCGACGACGCCGGGAAGCACATGCACGCCGAGCACAAGCCCGTAAAGGATCGGCGCGGCTGCCGAGACGAAGCCGCTGATCGCTCCCGCGCCCGCCTGCAGAACCCCGGTCGCGACGCCGATAGCGGCGCAGGTGAGCAGAACGCTCGTCGACATCCGGGTGCGGCCAGCCACCTGACCAGCGTACTGGGATGCGGCCTCGCGATTCTCACCGAGCTCTCATTCGTTGAGATCCCTCCGGCCGTTACCGTGGAGGTCGCTGCGCTCCAACGTTGTGGCGCAGCGACCTCCACGAGTCGCGAGCCTCGGCTCGAACACGACCTCGCAGGTTCGGCCCGGGCGCCTCTGCGCGTTGCGGATGACGGAGGCCGCGGCCGCAGCATCCGGTTCCCCGAAGACGTGTGCGGGGGAGGCGTTACAGGCGGCGCCGGCGCCGGGTGAGGCGGACGGCCGGCATGGGCGGGGCGGGGATGCGCTCGTCGCCGTGGTCGATGACGTGGCCGAAGCGGGCGGAGCCCGACTCCCAGGCCTCGCGGGCCGCGACGATCTCTTCGTGGGTGCGGCCGACGAAGTTCCACCACATGACGACGTCGTCCTCGAACGGCTCGCCGCCGAGGAGGAAGAGCGTCGCGCCCCCGGGGCTCGAGATCACGACGTCGTCGCGATGGGTGCCGAGGTAGAGGAGGTGCGCGGCGTCGACGACGACGTCGTGACCGGCATCCGCGGCGACCGCGGCCTCGCCGTAGACGGCGACGACCGCGTGCTCCCAGGCGGGGTCGAGCGGCACCGTCACGGTCGAACCCGCCGGAATCCGCAGCTCCGCGCCGACGATCGGCGTGTAGACGGTGGCCGGCGAGGCGACGCCGGCGAGCTCGCCGAGCACCACCGTGGCCGAGCCCGGCTCGCCCGCGGCCGGCCGGAGCTCCAGTTCGGGCAGCACCGCGTGCTGCTCGAACGCCGGCCCACCGTGGCGTCGCGACTCAGGCAGGGCGACCCAGAGCTGCAACGCGTCGAGGGGTGCGGCATCGTCTCCCACGGAGTACTCGGAGTGGGCGATGCCTGCGCCGCTCGTCATGAGGTTGAGGGCGCCACGACGCACCACGACATCACTGCCGACGGAGTCGCGGTGCCGCACGTCGCCGAGGTACGGCCAGGTCACCGTCTGCAGGCCGATGTGCGGGTGCGGCTCGACGCGCATACGCGTCTCCTGCGGTCCGAACCGGTCGAGGAAGCACCAGGCGCCCACGAGCGGCAGCTCGCGCTGCGGCAGCGCGCGGTGCACCGACATCGCGCGCACGCCGCCGAGCGGCACCGCGCGGGCCTCGAGGAGCAGCGTTCGCGGTCCTGCGCATTCGACCGCGGATTCGGTGGCGACGGCGTCGTCGGCGTCCAGTCGGGTCATGTCGCCGGCCCCGATCACTCCGGGTGCGGCTGGTCGGGCCACTCGATCGTGAGCCCGGGCACCTCGTGCGTGCGCAGGTACTTCGCCACCACGGGGCAGTGGGGCACGACCGTCTCGCCGCGGCGCGCGACATCCGCCATCGCCTCCGCGACGATCGCCTGGGCGATGCCCCGGCCCCGGAATGCCGGATCGACCTCCGTGTGCGGGAAGTGCAGGCGGCGCTTCGCGTCGATGCGGAACACGGTGAATCCCGCGAGCACCCCATCGACGTGCCCCTCGTAGCGGCGGTCCTCGTCGTTGCGGGTCACGATGGTCTGCGTTTGCGTCTCGGTCACGTCATTCCCTCCGTCGTCCTTCTCAACGTACGTGTGCGCGGCGTGATTCCGCCAGCGCGCGTGCAGGCGGACCCCTGGCGGGAAGGGGGCGGCGGGTCTATCGTCGGCGTCATCCGCGGCGTCCGTGCGGGGCGAGGAGCACGGCCATGCAGCCGCGGGTCGATTCGGGGGAGTCGATCCGGTCCAAGGATTCGAAGGGGAATCATGAAACGACGCATTCTCGCCGCGCTCGCGGCAGCGGCACTCGGACTCGGCCTGATCGGTGCCGGGGCGGCAAGCGCGACGGCCGCGCCGCCGGAGCCGGTGGCGAAATACGTGGCTCTCGGCGACTCCATCGCGGCGGGCCAGGGCGGAGGAGTCCCCCTCGACTCGTGCGCGCGCACGGACGGAGGCTATGCCGCCCAGCTCGACGATGTACCGAGGATCAATCTGCTCCGCAACGCCGCCTGCACCGGAGCCACGATCGAAGACACGTGGGCCCAGTTGTCTCAGGTGAATCGCGGCACCACCCTCGTGACGCTCACCGTCGGCGCGAACGACCTCGGTCTCGATGCGGTCTACGCGCAGTGCGCGACGGTTCCGAACGGCGGCGACCTCAATGCCTGCCTCGCGGCGGTGCAGGGAGTCATCCAAAGGGCCCCCGGCCTCATCGAGCCGCTCGCGATGCTGATCGGGGCGACCGCGCAGCGCGCGCCGAACGCCACCATCGTCGTCACGGGGTACCCGTACCTGCTCGAGCCGGTGAACATGGAGCGGTGTCTGGAGTTCCTGAGCATCGCGAACTGCCAGGCCCTCAGTTCCCTCGCCGTCGCCGTGAACACGGCGACGGCCACCCTCAACGGAGCCATCCAGGCAGCCGTGGCAGGAGCCCAGGGGAACGGTGCGAACGTGGTCTACGCCGACGTGGTCGGCGCGTTCGCCGGGCACGGCGTGCAGCTCGTGCCGGAGGCGCCGAGCGACCCGTGGTGGGGGCTCGACCCGGTGAACGACCCGGCCGGATTCCTGCACCCGACGTACGCCGGATACACCGCCTACGCGCAGGTCATCCTCTCGACGCTGTAGAACCGCCACGGCCGGCTCCGCCACGGCGGCGGCGCAGATGAGATGACGGATGCCGCGGGTCGCGGCATCCGTCATCGTCCGCCGTCGTGCCACGCGGGCGAAGGAGGGTGCCGCGCGCACCGGCGGCGGAAGAGCGGATGTCGCGACCTGGCAGACTCGGACGGTGACGCTTCTCGAGACCATCACGGCCGCAGCCGAGGCCTCGGGTGCGCCCGCGGAGGCGCCGGACGCCGATGCGCTGTACGACGCGTTCGTCGAGTGGGCGGGGGACCGGGGCTTCGCGCTGTACCCCGCGCAGGACGAGGCCGTCATCGAGATCGTGTCGGGCTCGCACGTGATCCTGTCGACGCCGACGGGCACGGGCAAGTCGCTGGTGGCGGTCGCGGCCCACGCGGCGTGCGTCGCGCGGGGTGGTCGCACCTACTACACCGCCCCGATCAAGGCGCTGGTGAGCGAGAAGTTCTTCGCGCTCGTCGACATCTTCGGTGCGGCGAACGTCGGCATGGTCACGGGCGACTCGTCGGTGAACCCGGATGCCCCGATCGTGTGCTGCACCGCCGAGATCCTCGCGAACCTGGCCCTGCGTCAAGGCCCCGACGCCGCGGTCGACCAGGTCGTGATGGACGAGTTCCACTACTACGGCGACCCCGACCGCGGGTGGGCCTGGCAGGTGCCCCTGCTGCTCCTGCCGCGCGCGCAGTTCGTGCTCATGTCGGCGACGCTCGGCGATGTCACCACCATCGCCGAGGACCTCGAGCGCCGCACCGGCCGCACCGTCTCGCGCATCACGGGCGTCGAGCGCCCGGTGCCGCTGCACTTCTCGTACGCGCGCACGCCCGTGCACGAGACCGTCGAGGAGCTGCTGCAGACCGGTGAGGCGCCGGTGTACATCGTGCACTTCTCGCAGGCCGCCGCGATGGAGCGGGCGCAGGCGCTGTCGTCGATCCGGATCGTGAGCCGCGAGCAGCGCGACGCGATCGCCGAGGCGATCGGCGGATTCCGCTTCACGACGGCGTTCGGCCGCACGCTGTCGCGCTACGTGCGTGCGGGCATCGGCGTGCACCACGCCGGCATGCTGCCGCGCTATCGCCGGCTGGTCGAGACGCTCGCCCAGCGGGGTCTGCTGCGCGTGATCTGCGGCACCGACACCCTGGGCGTCGGCATCAACGTGCCGATCCGCACCGTGCTCATCACGGCGCTGTCGAAGTTCGACGGCACGAAGATGCGGCAGCTCACGGCCCGTGAGTTCCACCAGGTCGCCGGTCGCGCCGGACGCGCGGGCTACGACACCTCGGGAACCGTCGTCGTGATGGCGCCCGAGTGGGAGATCGAGAACGAGGCCGCCCTGCGCAAGGCCGGCGACGACGCCGCCAAGCGCAAGAAGATCGTGCGCAAGAAGGCGCCGACGGGCGTCGTCAACTGGGGGATCGGGTCGTTCGAACGACTGGTCGAGGCCGAGCCCGAACCGCTCGTGCCGCAGCTGCAGCTCACCGCCGCGATGCTCATCAACGTGATCGCGCGCGGCGGCGACGTGTTCGAGAACGTGCGCAGCCTGGTGTTCGACAACCACGAGCCCCGCGCCCGGCGCTACGAGCTCGCGCGGCGCGCGATCGCGATCTTCCGGACGCTCCTCGCCGCCGACGTCGTCGAGATCGACCGGGCATCGGAGGGTACGGATGCCTCGGCCCGCAGCATCCGGAATCACATCCGTCTCACGGTCGACCTGCAGCCGAACTTCGCGCTCAATCAGCCGCTCTCGCCGTTCGCGCTCGCCGCGATCGAGCTGCTCGACCCGGATGACACGGCGGGCACCGCGGGGACGGGGCATTACGCGCTCGACGTCGTGAGCGTCATCGAGGCGACGCTCGACGACCCGCGGCCGATCCTGTCGCAGCAGGAGTTCAAGGCACGCGGCGAGGCGGTCGCGGCGATGAAGGCCGACGGCATCGAGTACGACGAGCGCATGGCGCTGCTCGAAGAGGTCACGTACCCGAAGCCGCTCGAGGAGCTGCTCGCGCAGTCCTACGAGGTGTTCGCGTCGAGCCAGCCGTGGGTGCGCGACTTCGAGCTGTCGCCGAAGTCGGTCGTGCGCGACATATTCGAGCGGGCGCTGTCGTTCTCGGAGCTGATCTCGCTCTACCAGCTCGCGCGCAGCGAGGGCCTGGTGCTGCGGTACCTCTCCGACGCGTACCGCGCGATCCGCCAGACGGTGCCCGCCGAGGCGCAGACCGACGACCTGCACGACCTCGTCGCGTGGCTCGGCGAGGTCGTGCGGCAGGTCGACTCGAGCCTCGTCGACGAGTGGGAGGCGCTGATCAACCCCGTCGACGACCCGTCGGCGCCGGTGGTTCCTCCCGCGCCGCCGTCGGTGCTGACGAACCGGCGCGCGTTCGGCGTGCTGGTGCGCAACGAGCTGTTCCGGCGCGTGCAGCTGGCCGCGCTGCAGCGCGACGAGGAGCTCGTCGAGCTCGACCCCGACGTGGACTGGCCGGCGGCGCTCGACGCCTACTTCGAGGACCACGACGAGATCCTCACGGGTGGCGCGGCCCGGTCGCCGCGACTCGTGACCGTGGACGAGACGGATGCCGCGTCCTCGGGGCTCTGGCGCGTCGAGCAGACGATCGACGACCCGGCGGGCGACCACGACTGGCGCATCCGGGGCGTTGTGGATCTCGAGGCTTCCGAGGAGGCCGGCACCGCGGTGGTGCGGGTGACCGAGGTCGTGCGGCTGTAGCCGTTCGTTCCGTTGCCGAGATCAGGAGATCTGGCGCAGGCAGGACGATCGGCGGCGAATCGTCCTGTGCTCGCCAGATCTCCTGATCTGGGAAAGGGCCTCGGGGCCTCGGCCGCCGCTCAGCCGAGTCCGAGTCCGCCGTCGGTCGACAGCACCTGGCCCACCACCCAGGCGCCGTCGGGCGTCGCGAGCCAGCCGATGAGCCGTGCGGGATCGGCGGGCTCGCCGTAGCGGCCGAAGGGCGTCGACCGCATCCACGCCTGGATCTCGTCGAGCGGCCGGTCGGTCGTCTCGGGGTCGAGATAGCCGGTGTTGACCGGACCCGGGTCGATCGTGTTGAGGATGATGCCGAGATCGAGCAGCTCGGCCGCCACGGTCTTCGTGACGCCTGCGAGCGCCGCCTTGCTCGCCGCGTAAGCGACCTCGCCGCGCATCGCGCCGTGGATCTGGCCCGACGTCATCCAGAACACGCGCCCAATCGGCTCGGCGAATTGAGCCGGCCGCTCGACGCGCTCGCCGGGGCGCGCCCCGGGGTCGAGAGCGCCCGCGTGCAGCGCCGCGAACTCCCGCGTCAGCAGCAGCGTCGAGCGCGCGTTCGTCTGCCAGTGCGCGTCGAGCCGATCGGCGGTCATATCGAGGATCGACCCGTCGTCGCCCGACTGCGCATGGTTGCACACCAGGATGTCGAGCCGCCCGGTCAACGCGCGCGCGGCCTCGATGACGCGGGGGACGGATGCTGCGTCCCGCAGGTCCGCGCTGACATCGCCGAGCCGCGCGCCCGGCGCGAGCTCCGCGCGCAGGGCTTCGCGCACGGCGTCGAGGTCGTCGCCGCCCCACGGCAGGCGGGTGTCGTGCGGGCGGTAGTGGTGGACGAAGACGTCGGCGCCGAGGCGCGCGAACTGGGTGGCGACGGCGAAGCCGATGCCGCGCCGGCGCGAGACGCCGGTGACGAGGGCGGTCTTGCCGGCGAGCGGCAGGGACGACGGGGAGGAGAACATGCGGTGCCTTTCGAGGACGCTGGGTTGCAGCATCTGTTTCACCGTCCGCGGAAATGAGGGCGGACGGGGTGGTGACGGAGACGGGTCACAGGCATTGCATGACGGCGACGCTACCGCATGCGGTGAGAGGAGGCATCCGGGATGATGGCGGCATGCCGACCTATGTGGCGTTCCTGCGGGCGATCAACCTCGGAGCGAACCGGAAGTTCCCGAAGGCCGACATCGTGCGGGTGGTCGAGGATCTCGGGTTCACCGACGTCGAGACGCACATCAACACCGGCAACGTGCGGTTCACGACGCCGATGCGCTCGCGGGCGAAGATCGAGAAGGCGCTCGAGGACGCGTTCGCCGCCGACCGCGGGTTCGACGTGCCGACGATGGTGTTCACGACCGCCGAGCTGAAGGCGATCGCGGCTGACGCGGCGGCCTTGAGCGCGGAGCACCCCGGGCTCGAACGCCACTACGTCTATCTGCTCAAGGACGAACTGCCGAAGGAGACCGTGGCGCGCATCACGGAGCTGGCGACGGATGCCGGGGGGATGGTCGTCAGCGGACGCGCGGCGCACGCCCTGCTCGGGCCGGGGTACCAGGCCGGCGACGTCGATCCGCTCGGCGCCGCGAAGCTGCTCGGCGTCGCGACCAACCGCAACCTCAACGTCATCGCGACCCTCGCCGACAAGTGGTGCTGACGAGGATGCCCGGGAGTCTCCTCCCCACGACCCGCGGAATTGGATTCGGCGCGGGTTGTGCACCGGGGCGGGCTCGCGGGGGAGCGCGTCGGATGCCGCGGCTACCCTGGGACGGGTGACAATCCCCCAGGGCGACCCGTACGCCGACCTCGCGTGGGAGCCCGCCTGGGCGCCGCCGGCCGATGAGTACAGCGCGCCCCCGCCTGACGACTCGTGGGCTCCGCCGGAGGACGGGTGGATGCCGCCACCCGATCCGCTGGCGGGCGGCTCGACGTCGATCGACCCGTTCGCGGGGGCAGGCCCGCGTCGCGACTTCACGGGCGCCGACGCGGCCACCGTGTTGCGCGAGGTGTACGGCTACGACGCGTTCCGCGGTGAGCAGGGCGCGATCGTCGACCATGTCATCGCCGGCGGCGACGCCGTCGTGCTGATGCCCACCGGCGGCGGCAAGAGCGTCTGCTACCAGGTTCCGGCGCTTGCACGCCCCGGCACGGGGCTCGTCGTGAGCCCGCTCATCGCCCTCATGCACGACCAGGTCGACGCACTCGTCGCCAACGGCGTGCGCGCCGCGTACCTCAACTCGACCCAGGCGCCACCCGAGCGCGCGGCCGTCGAGCGGGCGTACCTCGCGGGCGAGCTCGACCTTCTCTACGTCGCCCCCGAGCGGCTCAACACCGAGGCGACGCTGCGGTTCCTCGCGCGCGGACAGCTCAGCGTCATCGCGATCGACGAGGCGCACTGCGTGTCGCAGTGGGGCCACGACTTCCGGCCCGACTATCTCGCGCTGGGGGCCCTCGCCGAGCGTTTCCCCGGTGTGCCGCGCCTCGCGCTCACCGCGACGGCGACGCCGGCGACGCATCGAGAGATGACCGAGCGGCTGCAGCTGCCGCAAGCGCGCCACTTCGTGTCGAGCTTCGACCGGCCCAACATCCAGTACCGCATCGAGGCCAAGTCCGACCCGCGGCGCCAGCTCGTCGCGTTCATCCGCTCGCAGGGGTCCGGCGCGGCAGGCATCGTCTATGCGCTGAGCCGCAAGTCCGTGGAGCAGACGGCGGAGTTCCTGTCCGCCCAGGGCGTCGACGCCCTGCCGTATCACGCGGGCCTTCCCGCCGAGACGCGCGCCGCGAACCAGTCCCGGTTCCTCCGCGAGGACGGCGTCGTGATGGTCGCGACGATCGCCTTCGGCATGGGCATCGACAAGCCCGACGTGCGGTTCGTCGCGCACATCGACCTGCCGAAGTCGGTCGAGGGGTACTACCAGGAGACCGGCCGCGCGGGCCGCGACGGCGAGGCATCCGTCGCCTGGATGGCCTACGGCCTCGGCGATGTCGTGCAGCAGCGTCGCATGATCGACCAATCGCCCGGCGACCGCGCCTTCAAGACCCGGCTCGGCCAGCACCTCGACGCGATGCTGGGTCTCTGCGAGACGGTCGGATGCCGCCGCCAGAACCTGCTCGCCTACTTCGGCGAAGCGTCCGCCCCGTGCGGCAACTGTGACACCTGCCTCGAGGCGCCCGACACATGGGACGGACTCGTCCCCGCGCAGAAGCTCCTCTCGACGATCGTGCGCCTGCAGCGGGAGCGCGGCCAGGCGTTCGGCGCCGGCCACCTCGTCGACATCCTCCGCGGCGCCTCGACCGACCGCATCCGCCAGCAAGGACACGACCAGCTCTCGACCTACGGGCTCGGCGCCGACCTCAGCGACCAGGACTGGCGCAGTGTCATCCGCCAGCTGCTGGCCCGCGGCATCCTCGTCGCCCGCGGCGAGTACGGCACGCTCGCACTCGGCGAATCCGCCGGCGGCGTGCTGCGCGGCGAGACGCCGGTGCCGCTGCGCCGCGACGTGATGGGCCGCTCCGGCGGCGTCGCGCGCGTGCGCAAGAGCACCGCTCCCGAGACGCTCGACCCGGCCAATGCGGGCCTCTTCGAGGCGCTGCGCGCGTGGCGCGCCGGCGTCGCGAAGGAGCTCGGTGTGCCCGCCTACATCGTCTTCGGCGACGCCACGCTGCGTGCGCTCGCCGAGCGTCGCCCCGCGAGCCTCGCCGACCTCGACGGCGTCTCGGGCATCGGCGCCAAGAAGCGCGAGGCCTACGGCGAGGCCGTGCTCGCCGTGGTCGCCGCCGCCTGACCCGTCAGGACCGCGGCAGCACGTCGTCGAGGTGCGCGGTCAGCTGGGCCGCGACATCCACCGAGGACCGGTCGTAGAGCCACTGGTACTGCAGGCCGTCCCACAGGGCGGTGAGCCACAGCGCCTCGAACTCCGGATCTCGGTGGGAAGGGAGATCGCCGTCCTCCTGGGCGGCGCGGAACAGCGCAGCGAAATGGTCCACCACGCCGCGGAAGCGCTCCTCGAAGTACGGGTGCGCGGGGTGGTCGGCGGGCACCGCCTCGCACGACAGCACGGCGTACACCTCGATCAGGCCGGGGGCCGTGGCTGCGTTGACCGTCGCGCCGCGCGGCAGGCCCCGCAGCTCGTCGGCCGCGCGGTCGGCGGGCACATAGTCCGCGCGCGACTCGATCAGCTGGTCGCGGTGGCTCAGCACCGCGCTCAGCAGCTCCTCCTTCGAGCCGAAGTAGTGCAGCAGCGTCGACTTCGAGACGCCGACGCGTTCGGCGATGTCGCGCAGGCTGGTGTCGCCGTACCCGTCCTCGGCGAAAAGCGCCGTGGCTCCATCGACGATGAGCGCGCGGCGCTCGCGGCCCACGCGGTAGCCGGGGGGCGCAGCATCCGTGCCGGTGAAGGAGGGCATCGGCGGCACCGGCGCTGCCGTCGACGCCGGTGGGGGATCGCCGGGGTCGCGCCAGCCGACGGGCTGCGCAAGCGACTCCTCGTAGGTCTCGAGGATCTCGGCGATGTCGACACGCTCAGGAAGGTACTGCGCGAGCAGCTGCAGCCCGTCCCAGGCGGCGGCGATGCGCACAGCCTCGCCGGCGGGGTCGCGGTCGGCGGCGACGATGTCCTGCGTGATCGCCTCGTCGATGGCGTCGATCGACAGCGCCCTCAGGCGTGCGTACCGGTCGCGCATGATCTCGTGCGCGGGATGGCGGGGAGTGGATGCCTCGCCCGTGAGCGCCGCGAAGAGCTCGAGGTAGCCGGGCACGGTCGCGTTGCGGCGGGCGAGCTCGCTGTACGCGAGAGTGCCGGGGTCTTCCGCGGCCATGCGCTCGAGCATCTCGGTCTCGTTGTCGCGCTCGAACAGGTCGACGACGGCGGCGAGCACCGCGTCTTTCGTGGCGAAATGCCGGAGCAGACCGGGGTGGCTGATGCCGGCCGCGGCCGCGATGTCGCGAAGCGACGTGGCGCGGTAGCCGCGGGTGACGAAGGCGTCGTGCGCGGCCGCGACGATCGCGGTGCGGGTCTGCTCGGCGCGGGCGGTGCGCACGGCTCCGGGTACGGTGATCGCCGCCACGTCGTCACCGCCTCCCTGCGCTCGTCGTGCGCCCATCCTATCCTCACCGATTACCATGCGGTCGAATTTCAGTTACCAAACGGTCTGGTTTCAGGTACGCTCGTGCCTGACGCGCGTCGGAGCCGACACGCGTCGCTCCCGAGAAAGGACTCCGATGACAGAGATGTCGCCCGCCGCAACGGCTGCGGCCGCCGGTACGACCGGCTTCAAGGCCCCGGGCACGACGCCCGGGAAGACTCCCCGCGGCTACACCCCCGGCCTCGCCGCGGTGAACTTCGGCGTCTACCTGGCGCTCTTGACGCCGGTCATGGTGTCGATGGCCTTCAAGATCCAGCACATCTCGCCGACGACAGAGCAGGCGACCGCGAACCTCGGCCTCGTCCTCGGCGTGGGTGCCTTCTTCGCGCTCATCGCCAACCCGCTCGCCGGCCGTCTCTCCGACCGCACGACGTCCCGCTTCGGCATGCGTCGTCCCTGGGTGCTCGGCGGCACGCTCGTCGGCCTCGGCGGCTTCGCCCTCATCGGCATCGCGGACTCGGTCTGGGTCGTCCTCGTCGCGTGGTGCATCGTGCAGGCGGCGATGAACGCCGTGCTCGCCGCGGCCAACGCGACCCTGCCCGATCAGGTGCCGCTGGCCAGCCGCGGCAAGGTGTCGGGCGTCATCGGCATCACCACGCCGCTCGGCATCCTCGGCGGCTCGTTCCTCGTGACGTTCCTCTCCGACGACTTCGCTCGGTTCGTGGTGCCCGCGGCGATCGCGACGGTGCTCACGGTCCTGTTCGTTCTCGTCCTCAAGGACCGTCGCCTCGACGAGAAGCCCGCGCAGAAGTTCACGATCGGCCAGTTCTTCGGTTCGTTCGTCTTCAACCCGGTCAAGCATCCCGATTTCGGCTGGACGTGGCTGACGAAGTTCCTGGTGATGTTCGGCTACGCCGGCATCGCCACCTTCCTGCCCTTCTACCTCACCGAGAAGTTCCAGCTGGACGAGCAGACCGCGATCCAGACGATCCTGCTCGCCAACGTCGCGTCGATGGCCGCGATGATGATCTCGTCGCCGATCGGCGGCATCCTCTCCGACAAGATCGGCAAGCGTCGCCCGTTCGTCGCGATCGCCGGCATCGTCATGGTGGGCGGCCTCGTCCTGCTCGCGTTCGCCCCCGACGTGACCACGCTCATCGTGGCGCAGGCGATCATCGGCTTCGGCGCGGGCTCGTTCTTCTCCGTCGACCTGGCGCTGGCGACCGAGGTGCTGCCCAACCCCGAAGACACCGCCAAGGACCTCGGCGTGCTCAACATCGCCAACGCCCTGCCGCAGTCGATCGCCCCCGCGATCGCCCCGGGCATCATCGCGTTCGGCGCCACGACGGCCCTCGGCGGCTACACCGTGTACTACCTCTTCGGCGCGCTCGTGGCCCTCGCCGGCGCCGTGCTCGTCTACCGCATCAAGGGAGTGAAGTGATGACCGACATTCTGACGACGGATGCTGCGACCCCCGCCGCGCCCGAAAGCCGACCCTGGCTCGACGCGAGCCTGCCCGTCGACGAGCGTGTCGGGCTGCTCCTCGCCGAGATGACGGTGGAGGAGAAGGCCGGTCTCTTCTTCCAGACGATGATCGTGATGGGTGAGGGCGGCGAGCTCTCCGAGGGCGACTCCGCCTTCGGCATCCCGTCCAACCGCGAGTACGTGGTCGGCCGCCACATGAACCACTTCAACCTGCTCGGCGTCGCACCCCGGGCCAGCCACATCGCGGCCTGGCACAACAAGCTGCAGGAGCTCGCAGCGTCCACTCGCCTGGGCATCCCGGTGTCGATCTCGACCGATCCGCGCCACTCGTTCAGCGACAACCCGGGCGCCGCGATGTTCGCCGGCCCGTTCTCGCAGTGGCCCGAGCCCCTCGGCCTCGCGGCGACGCGTGACGCCGAGCTGGTCCAGCACTTCGGCGACATCGCGCGCCAGGAGTACACGGCCGTCGGCATCCGCGTGGCCCTCCACCCGCAGGTCGACCTCGCGACCGAGTCGCGCTGGGCGCGCCAGCTGCAGACGTTCGGCGAGGACGCCGACCTCGCGGGCGAGCTGGGTGCTGCGTACGTGCGCGGCTTCCAGGGCGAGGCCTTCGGCCCCGGCTCGGTGAGCACGATGACCAAGCACTTCCCGGGCGGCGGCCCGCAGAAGGACGGCGAGGACCCGCACTTCGACTACGGCCGCGAGCAGGTCTACCCGGGCGGCCAGTTCGAGCTGCACCTCAAGCCTTTCGCGGAGATCTTCGCCGCGGGCGGACGCCAGATCATGCCGTACTACGGCATGCCCGTCGGCACCGAGTACGAGGAGGTCGGCTTCGGCTTCAACAAGGGCGTGCTCACGGGCCTGCTGCGCGAGCGCTTCGGCTTCGACGGGATCGTCTGCACGGACTGGGGCCTCGTCACCGATCAGCCGATCATGGGCACGGACTTCGCCGCCCGCGCGTGGGGCGTCGAGCACCTGACCCCCGCCGAGCGCATGGTGAAGATCCTCGACGCCGGCGCCGACCAGTTCGGCGGCGAGCACGACCCGTCGCTGCTCGTCGGCCTCGTCCGCGACGGCCGCGTCAGCGAGGAGCGCCTCGACGTCTCGGCCCGCCGCCTGCTGCGCGAGAAGTTCGAGCTCGGCCTGTTCGAGAACCCGTTCGTCGACGTCGAGGCTGCCGACGCGATCGTCGGCTCGGCCGAGTTCCGCGCCGCGGGCGAGGCCGCGCAGCGCGCCTCGATCGCGGTGCTGTCGAATGACGGCGCCCTGCCGCTGCGCCGCCGCGCGAAGCTCTACGTCGAGGGCATCGCGCCTGAAGCGGCCGCGCAGTTCGGCGAGGTCGTCGACACGCCGGAAGAGGCGGATGCGGCGATCCTCCGCCTCCAGGCACCGTACGAGCAGCGCGGGTCGATGTTCGAGAACTTCTTCCACGCGGGCTCTCTCGACTTCCCCGAGGAGGTCGTCGCCCACGTGCGCGAGGTGTCGGCGGCGGTGCCGACGGTGGTGGACGTGTTCCTCGATCGTCCCGCGATCCTCGGCCCGATCGTCGAGGCCGCGGCTGCGGTCACGGCGAACTGGGGCGCGAACGCCGAGGCGCTCCTCGACGTGCTGACCGGCGGATCTCCGGCGACCGGCAAGCTGCCGTTCGACGTGCCGAGCTCGATGGCCGCGGTCGAGGCCTCGCGCCCCGACGTGCCCTTCGACACCGCCGACCCGCTGTTCCGCTTCGGTCACGGTCTCTCGCTCTGACCCGCGAGGACGACGGATGCTGCGCCGCGACCTCGCGGCGCAGCATCCGTCGTCCGTCCCTACACCGCGGAGCCCGGCACGACGACGACGGGCACCGGTGCGTTGCGGAGGATCTTCGATGCGCTGGAGCCGAGGAACACCTGGGCGAGGCGGTGCGTCGACGACGACCCGACGACCATGATGTCGCCCTCGGTCCAGCCGACCGACGACACCGCGGTGCCCCAGTCGCCGGCGGCGGCGATGCCGTACTCGAGCTCGTCGTCCGAGAATCCGAGTGTCTTCAGGTGCGCCGCCGCCTCGCGTTGCGCGGCGGCGGCCTGCACGGCCCATAGCTCGATCACCTGGGTCTGCGCGTGGCTGATGTCGGTGGTGACGGGGCGGCGCGACGGGTTCACGAGGAACGTGACCAGGCGCATCCGCGCCGACGCGATCCGGCTGAACTCCGACACGCGGTTCAGCAGCGACCAGCTGGCGTCGTCGTCCCGGAAGCCGACGGTCACCCGCGTGACCGGGCTCGTCGTGCGGTAGCTGCGCGGGGCGATGGCCACCGGCAGGGGCGAGGAATGGACGAGCCGGTCGGTCTTGGAGGTGAGGCGGACCCGCCCGGGCTCGGCCTCTTCGGCCGACCCCACCACGATCATCCGCGCGTCTCGCGCCACGGCCTGCTCGATCAGCGCCGCCGGCGCCGATCTGCCCGCGACCCACACCGCCTCGGCGGAGATGCCGGGGTGATGGGCGAAGTCCGACAGGGCGAGCTCCGCGCTCAGCCGACCCTCGCTCGCGGCCCACTCCTCGTACTCGCGGTCGACGCCGCCGGCGAGCGGGGTGCCCCACCCCTGCGGGACGACCGACACCGCGACGATCGGCTCGGGGTGGGACCGGGCGAACTGGACGGCGAGCTCGATCGCGCTGCGATCGTCATTGCGCGGTCCGTAGCCCACCAGGTACGTCACGTCTCCTCCTCGGGATGGATCGGCTCCGCGATCTGCTCCGGCGAGGTGTAGTCGTTGAGGGTCGCGTGCCGGCGGCCATAGAACCAGTAGTAGAGCAGCACGATCGCGATCCAGGAGCCGAAGATCACCCACGTGACGGCGGCGAGCCCTGACAGGATGTAGACGCACGCGGCGATCGTGAGGATCGGCACCACCGGGTAGAGCGGCACGCGGAAGGGCCGCTCGAGGTCGGGCTTCGTGCGCCGCAGCACCATGACCGCGAGCGCGACGACGCTGAACGCCACCAGCGTGCCGATCGAGACGGTGTCCCACAGGTAGTCCGACGGCACGAAGCCGGCGATGACCGCGACGATCGCCGAGACGACGATCGTGTTGTAGATCGGCGTCATCGTCTTGGCGTTGACCTTGAGGAACCTGCGCGGCACGAGCCCGTCGCGCGAGATGGAGAACAGGATGCGGGTCTGGCCGTACAGCGTCACCAGCGTCACCGAGAAGATGGAGACGACCGCCCCGGCCGCGAGGATCGTGCCCCAGATCGGGTTGCCCGTGATGTTCTCGAGGATCTGCGCGAGGCCGGCCTGGCCGGCCTCCTCGGTCGAGAAGAACTCGACCGGTTCGGCGGCCAGCCCCGCGATCGCGACCAGGATGTAGACCGTCGAGACGATGATGAGGGCGCCGATGATCGCGCGGGGGAGCGCCTTCTGCGGGTTGCGCACCTCCTCTCCGGCCGTCGCGACGGCGTCGAGGCCGATGAACGAGAAGAAGATCGTCGCTGCGGCGGCGCTGATGCCGGCCGCGCCGAACGCGAAGAAGTCCTCGAAGTGGTCGGCGTTGAACGCGGTGAAGCCGAGGACGATGAATAGCGCCAGCACGCCCAGCTTGATGAGCACCATGATCGTGTTGACCGTGGCCGACTCGGCGACGCCGCGGATGAGGAGCAGACAGCACAGGCCGACGAGCACCACGGCGGGCAGGTTGATGATGCCACCGGTCGCCGCGCCGTCCGATCCCGGGATGAACGACACCGACAGGGCATCCGGCAGCCGGAAACCAAGGGTGTTCTCGAGCAGCTCGTTGAAGTAGCCGCTCCACCCGACCGCGACCGCCGAGACGGCGACGCCGTACTCGAGCAGCACGCAGCCGGCGATGATCACCGCCCAGATCTCGCCCAGCGCGTGGTACGTGTACGAGTACGTCGAGCCGCTCACCGGGATCGCCGAGGCGAGCTCCGCGTAGCAGAGCGCCGAGAGCCCGGCGCAGATCGCGGCGACGATGAACGAGATGATCACGGCCGGCCCCGCCTCGGGGATCGACTCGCTCAGGACGAAGAAGATCCCGGTGCCGACGGTCGCGCCGACGCCGAACATCATGAGCTGGAAGGTCCCGATGTTCCGGGCGAGCTCCTCGCCCTTGTGGTGCTTCAGCTGGATGACGATGGGCTTGCGTCGAAAGAGCTGCTCGCCGAGTGCGGCCATGTCGGACTCCCCACGGGGTGGCCCGGGCCACGGCACCCGGGGTGCCCCCAGTCTGGTGCGAGAGGCGCAGCCGGTACAGGCCCCCGCTGCGACGCATAGGCTGACGGAGGCGGGCGACGAGGCCCGCGACAGGGGAGAACGGCGTGGCCACGAGCAACATCGAGATCGCACAGCAGGCCGAACTCTGGCCGATCACGCGGATCGCCGAGGGCCTCGGCATCCCGGACGAGGAGCTCGAGCCGTACGGCCGGTACAAGGCGAAGGTGTCGCTGCGGCACCTGCGCACGCTCCGCGACAGGCCGCGCGGCCGGCTCGTGCTCATGACGGCGGTCTCGCCGACCCCGGCCGGCGAGGGCAAGACGACCACCACCGTCGGCCTCGGCGACGCGCTGACCCGCCTCGGCGAGAAGGCGATGATCTGCCTGCGCGAGCCGGCGCTGGGGCCGGTGTTCGGCATGAAGGGCGGCGCCGCAGGCGGCGGCTACGCGCAGGTCGTGCCCATGGAGGACATCAACCTCCACTTCACCGGCGACTTCTCGGCGATCGCGATCGCGACGAACCTGCTCGCGGCGCTCATCGACAACCACGTGCACCACGGCAACGCCCTCGGCATCGACATGCGGCGCGTGACCTGGCGTCGCGTGCTCGACGTGAACGACCGCGCGCTGCGCGACGCGGTGATCGGCCTCGGCGGCCCGTCGAACGGCTACCCCCGCGAGGACGGCTTCGACATCGTGGTGGCGAGCGAGGTCATGGCGATCTTCTGCCTCGCGACCGACCTCGCCGACCTCAAGGAGCGCCTGGGCGAGATCGTCGTCGCCTACCGGCGTGACCGCACACCGATCCGGGCCCGCGATCTCGAGGCGCACGGCGCGATGGCCGCGATCCTGCGCGACGCGCTCGCCCCGAACCTCGTGCAGACCCTCGAGCACACGCCGGCGTTCGTGCACGGCGGCCCGTTCGCGAACATCGCGCACGGCTGCAACTCGTACCTCGCGACCGACTCCGCGCTGCGCCTGGCCGACTACGTCGTGACCGAGGCCGGCTTCGGCGCCGACCTCGGCGCCGAGAAATTCGTCGACATCCTCTGCCGTACCACCGGCCTCCGCCCTGACGTCGCGGTGGTGGTCGCGACCGTGCGGGCGATGAAGTACCACGGCGGGGCCGACGTCGCCGACCTTCCGCACGAGAACGTCGCGGCGCTCCATCGCGGCACGTCCAACCTCATCCGGCACCTCACGACCCTGCGCGAGACCTGGGGGATCCCGACGGTCGTCGCGATCAACCATCGTGCGGAGGACACGGATGCCGAGACCGCGGCGCTCGTCGCGGCCGCGGAGTCCGTCGGGGTCACGGCCGTGGTCGCGAAGCACTTCGCCGAGGGCGGCGCCGGGGCGGAGGAGCTGGCACGCGAGGTTGTGCGGATCTGCGACGGGCGCGCGGCGGAGCAGGGGGACGCAGCATCCGCTCTGCACTTCACCTACCCCGATGACGCGACGCTGTGGCGCAAGATGAGCGCGATCGCGACGCGCATCTACGGGGCGTCCGAGATCACCGCGTCGACCGCCGTCCGTGCGCAGATCAAGCGTCTGCAGGACGAGGGCTACGGCGGGTACCCGGTGTGTGTCGCGAAGACGCAGTACTCGTTCTCGACCGACCCGAAGCTGCGCGGCGCGCCGACCGGGCACGTCGTCGACGTCCGCGAGGTGCGTCTCGCCGCCGGAGCGCGGTTCGTCGTGATGATCTGCGGCGACATCATGACGATGCCGGGGCTGCCGGCTGTGCCCGCGGCCAACAGCATCGACGTGGACGACGAGGGGCGCATCGTCGGGCTGTTCTGAGGACGGGGCGTTCGGGGATCAGAGCGGCGGGAACGTGCGCACGCGCTCGACGCGGAGCGTGTGGGGGAGCGCCGCGAGGTCGCGCGTGCCGTCGGTGCGCGGCAGCTCGTAGAGGTCGAGCATGAGCTGGACGGGGTAGTCGATCGTCTGGTGCACGGTCTTGACCCAGCGATGGTCGATGAAGAACCGCACCGCGTCGGGCGTCCATTCGACGGCGTAGTCGTGCATCTCGGTGAGATCGCCCTCGACCCGGATCTTCTCGAAGTCGTCGCGCAGGCGCGGGTCGTGCTGGCGCTTGACGCCGACGCCGACCCAGCCGCCTTCGTCGTCCAGCTCGCTGCCGAAGATCTCGGCGATGCAGATCTCGCCGCTGTCGTCGGGAGTGCCTTCGAACCCGATCGGCCAGAACGCGACCATGGCGTCGGGGTGGCGCACGGCCGCCATCCGCACCTCGATCACGCCGAACCGCGGGAGGTGAAGCAGTCGCTCCGGCTGCTCTTCGCGCACCACGAGGCCCTCGCGGAAGCGGTGCTGTCCGATCTCGCTGCCCCGGTCACCGGAGAACTGGCCGGTCTGCAGGTGCGAGACACGGTTGTCGCCGTCGAACTCAGGCGACCACGGCGCGGTGTCGGCGTCGATGAACAGCTCGAGCGCGTCGGGCGCGACCGAGTACTTGGCGGCGGTGCGCTCGCGCGACGACCAGTGCGGCAGGTAATGCGGCCACCACACCGTCTCGTCGAGCACGCCTTCGCCGAACCGCTCGTCGAGGTCGGGCTCGCGGCCGTCGAGGTCGAGCGGCGACGTGTCGAGGGCCGCGGCGTCGTCGGTCATGTCGACCATGGGGTCTGCGGTCACCGGTCGGTGACGAGGATGGTGTTCCCGTCGGGGTCGGTGGCGGTGAAGAACAGGCAGCGGTCGGGGTCGCCCTGCACCTCGCCCGGATGGGCTCCGAGCCTGGCCAGCAGCTCGTGCACCGGCTCGAGGTCGTCGACGCGGAAGTTGCACGTCGCCCACGGCAGGCCGGGGACGACATGGATGCCGCTCTTCGGTCCCATGAGCGTCACCTGGCCATGCGACCCGGACAGCACGCTCGAGAAGTCCGACTCTTCGGCGACGCCGAGACCGAAGACATCCGCGTACCAGTGCGCACTCGCGCGCGGATCGTGCACGGGGATGAACGCGGTCGTGATCGCCGTCGGAGGGGCCATGCCCTGAGCCTAGGCCTCGCCGCGGACGTTCGCGCGGTGCTGCCGGAACCGCCCCCGCGCACCCTCCGGATGCGCGAGACCTGTGCGTCTCGCACAACGCATCCGTCACCCGTGTCGCATCGTCGTTGTGGACATCCACCAGATGCTTTGAGAGGAGGTTGTGGGAGTCCTACGGTCGAAGGGAACGTGATCCTTCCCCGTCGCACCGAGAGGTGATGCACATGGCTGACGCCGCCGTCCGCACCAAGAAGCCCGCCGTCCACAAGAACACGCCCGCCGGCGGAGCCCCGACCGCTCCGCACACCGCGGCCGAGGCATCCGATCCCCGCATCGACATCGCCGCGGTCACCGATCTGCTGCTCGGCACATGGGGCGAGACCCGCCGCGAGGCCCGCGAGATGATCAAGGACCCCGCGTTCTGGCGCGTCGAGGGGCAGTCCATGCCCGAGCACCGCGAGCGCGTGCTGACGCAGCTGCACCTGCTCGTCGAGCACGGCGGCTCGCGCCGGGCGTTCCCGCACGCGTACGGCGGGCTGAACGACAACGGCGCCAACCTCGCCGGGTTCCAGGAGCTCGTGCTCGCCGACCCGAGCCTGCAGATCAAGTCGGGTGTGCAGTGGGGCCTGTTCGGCTCCGCGATCTTCCAGCTCGGCACGGAGAAGCACCACGAGGCATGGCTCCCCGGAGTCATCGACCTGAGCCTCCCGGGCGCGTTCGCGATGACCGAGACCGGACACGGATCGGATGTCGCGGCCATCGGCACGACGGCCACCTACGACCCCGACACCGAGGAGTTCGTGATCCACACGCCGTTCCGCGGCGCATACAAGGACTATCTCGGCAACGCCGCGCTGCACGGCAAGGCCGCGACGGTGTTCGCACAGCTCATCACGGGCGGCGTCAACTACGGCGTGCACTGCTTCTTCGTGCCGATCCGCGACGACGAGGGAGCGATGCTCCCCGGCATCGTCAGCGAGGACGACGGCGTCAAGGGCGGCCTCAACGGCATCGACAACGGCCGCCTCGCGTTCGACCAGGTGCGAGTGCCGCGGTTCAACCTCCTCGACCGCTACGGCCAGGTCGCCGCCGACGGCTCGTACACCTCCGACATCCCGACGCCGGGTCGCCGCTTCTTCACGATGCTCGGCGCCCTGGTGCAGGGCCGCGTCTCGCTCGACGGTGCTGCGACGACCGGCACGGCGCTCGCCCTCCACATCGCGCTCACCTATGCGAACCAGCGTCGCCAGTTCGACTCGGGTCACGGCACCGAAGAGGTCGTGCTGCTCGACTACGGCAAGCACCAGCGGCGCCTGCTGCCGCTCCTCGCCCAGAACTATGCGCAGTTCTTCGCCCACGACGAGCTGCTCAAGAAGTTCGACGGGGTCTTCTCGGGTCGCACCGACACCCCCGAGGAGCGCGAAGACCTCGAGACCCTCGCCGCGGCGCTCAAGCCCCTCAGCACCTGGAACGCGCTGAGCACGATCCAGGAGGCCCGCGAGGCCTGCGGCGGCTCGGGCTTCCTCGCGGAGAACCGCATGGTCGGCCTCCACCAGGACCTCGATGTCTACGTCACCTTCGAGGGAGACAACAACGTCCTCCTCCAGCTGGTCGGCAAGCGCCTGCTGTCGGACTATGCCAAGCAGTTCAAGGGGAAGGATGCTGCGGCCCTCGCCCGCTACGCCGTCGGCCAGACCGCGGG
The DNA here is from genome assembly GCF_041938625.1 of Microbacterium trichothecenolyticum. Classification (GTDB taxonomy): domain Bacteria; phylum Actinomycetota; class Actinomycetes; order Actinomycetales; family Microbacteriaceae; genus Microbacterium; species Microbacterium trichothecenolyticum_D. The sequence goes on from NZ_CP169427.1 coordinate 324,584, forward strand.
CAAGGTGTTCCACGGCGCGGGTCTGCGTCAGCTCGGGCAGACGGTCACCGACTTCGGCTCGACCGCGCGTTCGATCGAGCTGGGCCTGCGCACCGACCAGCAGCACGAGCTGCTCGCCGGGCGCGTGCAGCAGATGGTGGCGGATGTCGCGGCCGCGCTGCGTCCGGCGTCCAAGCTGTCTCCTGCCGAGGCCGCGGCGCTGTTCAACAGCCACCAGGCGGAACTCATCGAAGCGGCACGCGCGCACGGCGAGCTCCTGCAGTGGGAGGCCTTCACCGACGGTGTGAACCGCGTCTCCGACGAGGGCACGAAGCAGGTGCTGACGTGGCTGCGCGATCTCTTCGGCCTGCAGCTCATCGAGAAGCACCTTGCGTGGTACATCATCAACGGCCGGCTCTCGACTCAGCGCGCAGCATCCGTCTCCCGTTACATCGACCGGCTCGCGGCGCGGCTGCGTCCGCATGCGCAGGATCTCGTCGACGCCTACGGCTTCGCGCCCGAGCATGTGCGCGCGCCCATCGCGTCGGGTGCCGAGCGCGAGCGCCAGGACGAGGCCCGCGAGTACTACCGCGTGCTCGCCGCGTCGGGCAACGCGCCTGTCTCGGAGAAGTCGCTCAAGAAGAAGTAGGCACGAGCCTCTCCGAGATCAGGAGATCTGGCGGAGGCAGGACGATTCGGCCGGAATCATCCTGTGCTCACCAGATCCCCTGATCTCGAGAATCCGGAGGCTCGTGATGACGGATGCTGCGTCCCGTCGCCGTGGGATCAGGAGGCGGTCCAGCCGCAGTTGCCGCACTCGCCGGTCGCCGAGACCTCGATGAAGCAGTTCGGGCACATCGCGCGGACGCGCTCGGGAACGACCGGCTTGGCGACGCGGCGTTGCGCGGCCGGTCGAGGAGAAGACGACTTCGCGCGCGCCGTCGAGGCGGCCGCCGCCGGCTGCGGGACGATGGCCGCGGCGGGCACGTGGTACGCGCAGTAGAAGCGCACGTAGCCGTCGTGATTCTTGGGGTGCCGGTGCTTGTACGCCCAGAGCTCGGTGCGGGGCAGCAGCTCGGAGTCGGGGCCGCACGTGAAGCAGCGCGTCGGCTCGCCCGGGACCACGTCCGCGAGGAGCACGGGGTTCTCGAAGGGGACCGAGTCCCGCCAATCCGCCGACGCGACGATCTTCATGGTCCTGCCTCCCAGCTGTGCGGGCGCGATGAGCCCGACATTCCAAGGTAAGCGACGGAGGCGTCATCCGGGAATCGGCCTGGTGACGGGGCGCTGAACGCGGGCGACGTCGGTGGCGCCCCCTAGGCTGGCGCGGGTGAGCCTTGACGTCCGCCTCGGCGCCGACGGCCGCGCGCGCTGCGCGTGGGTCGGCGACGACTCCGAGTACGCCCACTACCACGACGAGGAGTGGGGGTGGCCGCTGCACGGCGACCGCGCCCTCTTCGAGAAGATGAGCCTCGAGGGATTCCAGGCCGGGCTGTCGTGGATCACGATCCTGCGCAAGCGGCCGCGGTTCCGCGAGGTGTTCGCGGGGTTCGATCCCGAGGCCGTGGCGGCGTTCGGCGACGACGACGTCGCACGATTGATGACGGATGCCGGGATCATCCGCAATCGCGCCAAGATCGAGGCCACGATCTCCAACGCGCGACTGGTCCTCGAGCTCGAGCCGGGCGAGCTGGACGCCTTCATGTGGTCGTTCGCCCCGGCCGCCCATCGACGCCCGGCGACGTTCGCGGAGGTGCCGGCGATCACCGCCGAGGCCGAGGCGATGAGCAAGGCGCTCCGGGGGCGCGGCTTCCGGTTCGTCGGCCCGACCACGATGTACGCGCTCATGCAGTCGGCCGGCATGGTCGACGACCACGTCGACGGCTGCTGGCGCGTCGGCTGAGGGCGAGGAACAACGAGCAGTCCCCATGCGTTCGAATGGATCGTGGACTACGGACACCTGCTCGAATTCGGCGCCTTCATCACGCCTTCCGCCGCGAGCCCCGAGGCGCCGGTCCTGCTGTCGCAGGTGGCCGAGGCAGCCGGTCTCGATCTCGTCACCTTCCAGGACCACCCGTACCAGCCCGCGTTCCTCGACACGTGGACGCTCATGTCGTTCGTCGCGGCGCGCACCGAGACCATCCGCATCGCGCCCAACGTGCTGAACGTGCCGCTGCGCCCGCCCGCCGTCGTGGCGCGCGCGGCAGCGAGCATCGACCTGCTGTCGGGCGGGCGCTTCGACCTCGGCCTCGGCGCCGGCGGCTTCTGGGACGCCATCGAGGCGATGGGCGGGACGCGGCTCACGCCTGGTCAGGCGGTGACGGCCCTGGGCGAGGCCATCGACGTCATCCGCGAACTGTGGCGCACGGATGAGCGCCGGGGTGTCTTCACCGACGGGAAGTACCACGCGGTGCACGGCGCGAAGCGCGGGCCGCGGCCGGCGCACGACATCCCGATCCACATCGGCGCGTACAAGCCGCGCATGCTCGCGCTCACCGGCCGCAAGGGCGACGGGTGGCTGCCGTCGCTGGGCTACATGAAGCCCGGCGACCTCGCCCGGGGCAACGCCGCGATCGACGAGGCCGCGGCGTCCGTCGGCCGCGACCCGCGCGAGATCCGGCGCCTGCTCAACATCGGGCAGCTCGCGGCCGACCCGAACGAGTTCGCCGAGCGCCTCGCCCGCCTCGCCCTCGAGGACGGCATCGGCACCTTCATCATCGCGGCCGACGACCCGAACCTGCTCCAGCGCTTCGGCGAAGACGTGGCGCCCGCCGCCCGCGAACTCGTCGCCGCTGAGCGCGGCCGGCAAGGCACGGCCGCAGCATCCGTCCGATCCGCCGCCGCACTCGCCGCGCGGCGCGACGGCATCGCGTACGACGACGTGCCGGCAGGCCTGCGCGCGATCGAACCCGGCGACTTCGACTACGCCGACGTGCGTGCCACCTACATGCGCGGCGGACGCCCCGGCCTCGTGCTGCAGCCTTCGTCGGCCGAGCAGGTCGCCGAGGCGCTTGCGTTCGCGCGTCGGCATCCCGAGCTCCCGCTCGCGGTGCGCAGCGGCGGTCACGGCATCAGCGGCCGGTCGACGAACGACGGCGGCATCGTCATCGACCTCCGCCGCCTCGACGAGATCGAGGTGCTCGACGTCGATCGCCGGCTCGTGCGCGTCGGGCCCGGTGCGCGGTGGGCGCAGGTGGCCGCGGCGCTGGGCGAGCACGGCTGGGCGCTGACGTCGGGCGACTACGGGGGCGTAGGCGTCGGCGGGCTCGCCACCGCAGGCGGCATCGGCCTGCTCGCGCGCGAGCACGGCCTCACGATCGACCACCTGCGCGCCGCGGAGGTGGTGCTCGCCGACGGCTCGCTCGTGCGCGCGGATGCCTCGACCCGCCCCGACCTCTTCTGGGCGATCCGCGGCGCAGGCGCCAACGTCGGCATCGTCACGGCGTTCGAGTTCGAGGCCCGGGAGGTCGGACAGGTGGGCTACGCACAGCTCGCGTTCCAGGTCGACGACGTCGCCGGGTTCCTCGAGGGCTACGGCCGCATCGTCGAGTCCTCACCGCGCGACCTCACGCTCTTCCTGCTGACCGGCGGGCCGCGCCCCGGCCAGCCGCAGGTGGTGCAGCTCTACGGCGTCGTCGACTCCGACGACCCCGACACGATCATCGCCCGCCTGCAGCCCTTCGCCGAGCTCGCGCCGCTCGTGCAGCAGTCCGTGCAGCTCACGACGTACGCGCAGATCATGGCGAACGCCGACCTCGGCCCGCAGCACGGCGCGGGCGAGCCGCACTCCCGCTCGGGTCTCATCGAGCACATCACGCCCGCCTTCGCGGCGACGGTGGAACGGATGCTGCGATCCGGCGCGGTGCCGTTCTTCCAGCTGCGCGCCGTCGGCGGGGCGGTGGCCGACGTCGCCGAGGACGAGACCGCGTACGCGCACCGGTCGGCGAACTTCTCGGTCGCGGCGCTCGGGTCGAACCCGGAACGGCTCGACGCCGAGTGGCGCACCCTCGCCGACCACGTCGACGGGATGTACCTGAGCTTCGACTCGTCCGAGCGCCCGGAGCGCATCGCCGAGGCGTTCCCGCCCGCGACGCTGGAGCGACTCCGGCGCGTGAAGGCGGCGTACGACCCGACGTGCGTCTTCCGCGACAACTTCGCGATCGAGCCTGCAGAGTCCGACGCGGCCTGAGCCGCAGCATCCGTCCCCCGCTCACATTTTGGCGACTCGCCAGAAAGCCCTGGAGAAGGGCCCATTCCTGGCGACTCGCCAAGAGTCGGGTGACGTCTGGTTCTGGCGACTCGCCAGAAAGCGTGAGTGAGAGCGGCATTCGTGGCGACTCGCCAAAAGGGAGGAACGGACGACGACGGATCGAGCAGGATTCAGGAAGCGCGGTGTCCGGGTTGCCGGGCATACTCGTGCGCATGGCATCCGAGTCCCACATCGCTGATTCGCACGAGGTCATCCGCGTCGTCGGCGCCCGCGAGAACAACCTCAAGAATGTGTCGGTCGAGATCCCGAAGCGGCGGCTGACCGTCTTCACCGGCGTGAGCGGCTCGGGCAAGTCGTCGCTGGTGTTCGGCACGATCGCGAACGAGTCGCAGCGGCTCATCAACGAGACGTACCCGACGTTCGTGCAGCAGTTCATGGGGCAGCTGAGCCGCCCCGAGGTCGACGCGCTCGAGAACGTGAGTCCGGCGATCATCGTCGATCAGGAGCGCATGGGGTCGAACGCACGGTCAACGGTGGGCACGGCCACCGACGCGCACGCGATGCTGCGGCTGCTGTTCAGCCGCATCGGGTCACCGCACGTCGGCTCGCCGCAGGCGTTCTCGTTCAACATCCCCTCGGTGTCGGGCGCCGGCGCCATCACTCTCGAGAAGGGCGGCAAGCAGGTCAAGGAGCGCCGGTCCTTCGAGATCACCGGCGGCATGTGCCCGCGCTGCGAAGGGCTCGGCGAAGTGAGCGACGTCGACCTCGACGAGCTCTACGACAAGACGAAGTCCCTGCAGGACGGCGCGATCCAGGTCCCGGGGTACAACCCCGACGGCTGGATGGTGAAGGGCTTCTCCGAGTCCGGCTTCGTCGATCCGGCGAAGCCCATCCAGGACTACACCGACCAGGAGCGCGCCGACTTCCTCTACAAGGAGCCGACGAAGGTCAAGATCAACGGCATCAACATGACCTACGAGGGTCTCGTGCCGAAGATCACGAAGTCGATGCTCCAGAAGGACCGCGAGGCGTTGCAGCCCCACATCCGTGCGTTCGTCGATCGCGCGGTGAAGTTCCTGCCGTGCCCCGACTGCGGCGGCACCCGCCTCAACGAGGGGGCGCGTTCGTCGAAGATCAACGGGATCAGCATCGCGGATGCTGCGGCCATGCAGATCACGGATCTCGCGACGTGGCTCGGCACGGTGGACGACCCGTCGGTCGCGCCGCTGATGGTGGGCCTGCGCCAGACGATCGCCTCGTTCATCGACATCGGGCTCGGCTACCTGTCGCTGGATCGCGCGTCGGGCACGCTCTCGGGCGGAGAGGCGCAGCGCACCAAGATGATCCGCCACCTCGGCTCGGCGCTGACCGACATCAGCTACGTCTTCGACGAGCCGACGGCCGGGCTGCACCCGCACGACATCCAGCGCATGAACCGGCTGCTGAAGCTCCTGCGCGACAAGGGCAACACGGTGCTCGTGGTCGAGCACAAGCCCGAGGTCATCGAGATCGCCGACCATATCGTCGACCTCGGTCCGGGGGCCGGTCGTTCGGGCGGCGAGGTGCAGTACGAGGGCGATGTCGCGGGTCTGCGCGCCTCCGGCACGATCACCGGTCGCCACCTCGACGACCGCGCGCGGCTCAAGGAATCGACGCGCGCCCCGAAGGGCGCGCTCGAGATCCGCGGCGCCGCCCAGCACAACCTCAAAGACGTCGACGTCGATGTGCCGCTCGGCATCCTCACCGTCGTCACGGGCGTCGCGGGCTCGGGCAAGTCCTCGCTCATCCACGGCAACGTGCCGGGCTTCGACGACGTCGTGGTCGTCGACCAGGCCCCGATCAAGGGCAACCGCCGCTCGAGTCCGGCGACCTACACCGGCATCCTCGACACGATCCGTTCCGCCTTCGCGAAGGCCAACGGCGTGAAGCCGGCCCTCTTCAGTGCCAACTCCGAGGGCGCGTGCCCGGCCTGCCGGGGCCTCGGAGTGATCATCACGAACCTCGGCTTCACGCAGACGGTCGAGACGCTGTGCGAGCTGTGCGAGGGCTCGGGTTTCAGTGACGAGGTGCTCGAGTACACGCTCGAGGGCAAGAACATCGCCGAGGTGCTCGCGATGTCGGCGGCCGAGGCATCCGTCTTCTTCTCCAAGGGCCCCGCGCACACGACGCTGATGCGCATGATCGACGTCGGGCTCGGCTACATCACGCTCGGCCAGGCGCTCAACACGCTGTCGGGCGGCGAGCGGCAGCGACTGAAGCTCGCGATCTCGATGGCGAAGAAGGGCGCGATCTACGTGCTCGACGAGCCCACCACGGGCCTGCACCTCGCCGACGTCGAGAACATGCTCGGGATGCTGGACCGCCTGGTCGAAGCGGGCAACAGCGTCATCGTGATCGAGCACCACCAGGCCGTGATGGCGCACGCCGACTGGATCATCGACATCGGTCCCGGGGCCGGGCACGACGGCGGGTCCATCGTCTTCGAGGGAACTCCGGCCGACCTCGTCGCGGGCGCCGAGACCCTCACGGCCCAGCATCTGCGGGAGTACGTCGGCGCGTGACGAGCGGCCCAGGCGGCGGATGGGTGTTTGTCCCCATCGATCGGGCCTGATCAGGCGGAATACGATCTCCCCCGTTGACACTTCCGGTCTCGTCGCACCTGCGGGCGCGGGTTAGGCTGGGGGTTCCCCCAGGTCTTCTGTGAGCTCGCGACGCCCCTCGCCGGGGTCCCACGCCACGACAAGACGCACGATGCCCCGGAGGAGGCCGACGTCCCCATGAGCTCATTCGCCTGGCTTCGCGCGCGCCCGCGCGCCCTCGCGTCGGCAGGCGCGGTGACCGCTGCAGCGGTCACGATCACGACGCTCGCGTTCGTCTACCAGGGCGTGCCCACCACTGAAGTCGACCTCCACGACGGCGGCGTGTGGGTGACGAAGCAGTCGAGCCTGCTCGTCGGGCACTTCAACCACGAGTCGCAGGTGCTCGACGGGGCCTTGCGCACCACAAGCGACGACTACGACATCCTCCAGTCCGGAAGCACCGTCCTCGTCGTCGATGACGCCGGCTCCACCGTGAGCGTCGTCGACCCCGCGATGGTCGCGCTCTCGGGCGCCGCAGGAGTTCCGGGTGGCGCCGATGTGGCGCTCGGCGGCGACACGGTCGCGATCCTCGACCCCTCCTCCGGCGACCTGTGGGTCGTCTCGAGCGGGAGCGTCGGCTCGTTCCAGGTCGAGGGCACCGACCCGACCGCGAACGTCGGCAAGGGGGCGGACGTCGCCGTCGGCGTCGACGGCGTCGTCTACGCCGTCTCGCCGAAGGACTCCGATCTCGTCACGATCCGCGTCGGCGCGGACGGCACCCCCGAGGAGCCGAGTCGCTCCGGTCTCCCCGACGTCGGCGACAACGCCGAGCTCTCCGTCACCGCGGTCGGCGACAAGCCGGCCGTGCTCGACACCGCTAGCGGCACCGTGATCGTCGACGGCCGTCGGGCCGAGGTCGACGGCGGACGCAGCGCCGTCCTGCAGCAGCCGTCCGCAGCATCCGATGCCGTCACGATCTCCACGGCGTCCGCCCTCGTGCGCGTGCCGTTCGACGGCTCGGAGCCGACGACCGTCGAGGCCGGCGCCGACGGCGCCCCCGCCGAGCCGGTGTGGCTCGAGGGCTGCGGCTACGCCGCATGGACGGGTTCCGGCAGATTCGTGCGCGACTGCGCGGGCGACGCCGACGACCTCGCCGTCGACATCGACGGCATCGAGCCGACGTCGCTGCTGAAGTTCCGCGTCAACCGCGATGTGGTCGTTCTCAACGACGTCGTCGGCGGTGCCACGTGGATGGCGGCCGACGAGCTGCAGCGCGTCGACAACTGGGACGAGATGACCCCTCCCGAGGGCGAGACCGAGGACGACGAGCAGACCACGGAGGAGACGACCGAGACGGTCCTCCCCGAGCGCTCCGAGATCAACACCCCGCCCGACGCGAACGACGACGACCTGGGCGTGCGTCCGGGCCGCACCACGATCCTCCCCATCCTCGACAACGACAGCGACCCCGACGGCGACGTGCTGACGACCCGCGTGGTCGACGGCGGCCCGTCGGTCGGCGAGATCCAGTCGATCGACAACGGCCGGGCGCTGCAGATCGCCGTCCCGGAGGATGCCCAGGGCTCGGCATCCTTCACCTACGAGGTCTCCGACGGCCGCGGCGGCACCGACACCGCGAAGGTGTCGTTCTCGGTGCACGGCTGGGACGTCAACTCGCCGCCGAAGCAGAACCGCGTGACGACGGTCGCCGTCGAGGCCGGCGGCACCATCACGTACAACGTGCTGCCCGACTGGATCGACCCCGACGGCGACGACGTCTTCCTCGGTTCGGTCCAGCCCGCGGAGGGGGATGAGGCCGACTACACCTCCGACGGCCGCATCACCTACCGCGCGGTCGGCGGCACCCAGGGACGCAAGGACGTCGAGATCACCGTCTCGGACGGCTCCGATGTGACCGTCGGCACCGTGCGGTTCGACGTGCGTCCCGTCGGTTCCATCGACCCGGTCACGAACGCCGACTACATCGCCGTCCGCACCGGACAGACGGCCACCGTGTCTCCGCTCGCGAACGACGTGGGCGCGGGCCGCGAGCCGCTGCGCCTCGCGCGCGTCGACCCAGTGTCGGGCGCCGACATCGTGCCCGACTACGCGAACAAGACCTTCACGTTCCGCTCGGCGACACCGGGCACCTACTACGTGCAGTACATGGTGGCGGCCGGCGCCGCCGGCGTCCCCGGCATCGTGCGCGTCGACGTCCTCCCCGAGGGCGAGACCGACCTGCCGCCCGTCGCGGTGCGCGACGTCGCGCTGCTGCCCAGCGGCGGCGAGGTGCTCGTCAACGTGCTCACAAACGACTCCGACCCCTCCGGCGGCATCCTCGTCGTGCAGTCGGTGACCGTCGAACCGAACTCGGGCGTCGCGGTGGCCGTGCTCAACCACGAGACGCTCCGCATCAGCGACCAGGCGGCGCTTTCCGAGCAGGTGCGCATCTCGTACCGCATCTCGAACGGCTCGCAGTCGGCCGAGGGCGACGTCATCGTCATCCCGATCCCCGCGCCCGCCCAGCTGCGCCCGCCCGTCGCGAACGACGACCAGGTCGTGGTGCGTGCGGGCGACGTCGTCACGATCCCGGTGCTCGACAACGACTACCACCCGAACGGCGACACGATCCACGTCGCGCCTGACCTCGTGCCGCCCTACATCGAGCCCGAGGACGGCGAGATCTTCATCTCGCAGGACACCGTGCGCTTCCGCGCTTCGGACGAGCCGGGAACCGTCTACGCCACGTACGAGGCCGTCGACAGCACCGAACAGAAGGACGCCGGCTACATCACCATCCAGGTGCTGCCGGTGAACGCCGACACCAACGCCGCTCCGCGGCCGCGCGACATCACCGCGCGCGTGCTCGCCGGCAGCCGCGTCCGCATCGCGGTACCGCTGGACGGCATAGACTCCGACGGCGACTCCGTCGAGCTCGTGGGGCTCGCGTCCTCGCCGGGCAAGGGCCGCATCACCGATACCGGGTCCGACCACCTCGTCTACGAGGCGTTCGACGACACCGCGGGCGTCGACACCTTCAGCTACCGCGTGCGGGACCGCCTCGGCGCCGAAGCCACCGCGACCATCCGCGTCGGCATCGCGCCGGCCGAGGGCGTGAACCAGGCGCCGTACGCCGTCAAGGACTCCGTGATCATGCGGCCCGGCCGCTCGGTCGCCGTGCCGGTGCTCGCCAACGACTCCGACCCGGACGGCGACGAGTTCGGCATCGTCAAGAACGGCCTGATCCTGCCCGACGTGGCGGGGTTGAAGGCGAGGGTCGACGGCAACCGCGTCGTCGTCACGTCGCCCTCGCAGCCCGTCGAGACGTCGCTGCAGTACACCATCCGCGACGCGCGCGGAGCCGAGGCGAAAGCCGTGCTGCAGATCACCGTCGCCGAGGACGTTCCACTGCAGAAGCCGATCGCGCGCGACGACTACGTGCTCGCCGCCGACGTCGAGGACGGCGTCGTCGACCTCGAGGTGCTCGCGAACGACGAGGACCCCGACGGCACCGTCGACGACCTCGAGCTCAAGGTCGCGGACGCGACCTCGCGCGTGCTCGCCGACGGAAAGGTGCGCGTCACGCTCGGCGACACCGGCAGGCTCGTGACCTACACGATCACCGACCGCGACGGGAACGAGGCATCCGCCTTCATCCACGTCCCGTCGCTGTCGTCGCTGCCCCCCACTCTCATCTCGACCGAGCCCGTCGAGGTCAAGAGCGGCGAGACCGTCGAGCTGGCGCTGTCGAAGTATGTGCGCGCCGCGGGCGGCGGGAAGGTCGTCATCACGGAGGCCGCCAAGGTCACCGCGGCGCACCACGACGGCTCGTCGCTCGTGAAGGACCAGACGACGCTCGTCTACACGTCGGCCGCGGGGTACTTCGGCCCTGATGCGATCACCTTCGAGGTGACCGACGGCACGGGTCCCGACGACCCCGAGGGCCGCAAAGCGACGCTGACCCTGCCGATCACCGTGCTGCCGCCCGAGAACCAGCAGCCGGCATTCGTCAACGGCCAGATGGATGTCGCGCCCGGTGAGGACGCGACGACCCTCGATCTCGGCGGGCTCACGACCGACCCCGATCCCGAGGACGAGGGCCGCATCGAGTACCAGATCGTCGGCGGGTCCCCCGACGGCATGACCGCGACGATCCAGGACGACGAGCTCCGCGTGAGCGCGGCCGCCGACACGAAGAAGGGCACGGCCGGCACGATTCGCCTGCGCATCACCGACGGCACCACGGAGCCGATCGAGGGCACCGTCAACGTCCGCGTCATCGCGTCGACCCGTGAGCTGCCGACTGCCAACGACGACATCGTCGACGAGGCGCACCAGGGCAAGACCGTCACCGTGCCGGTGCTCGCCAACGATGTGAACCCGTTCCCCGACAAGCCGCTCGAGGTCACCACCGCTCTGCTCGAGACCGGCCAAGGCGACGTCGTCGTGTCGGGCAGCGACGTGAAGGTCACCCCGGACGCCACGTTCTTCGGCACCATGACCGTCCGCTACCGCGTGCAGGACGCCACGGGCGATGTCGACCGCGAGGTCGAGGGCCGCATCCGCCTGACCGTCCAGGGCAAGCCCGACGTGCCAGGCACCCCGATCGTGTCGAGCGTCCAGGACCGCACGGTCGTGCTCTCGTGGACGCCGCCGGCGAACAACGGCGCCGAGATCGAGCGGTATCTCGTCTCGTCGACGGCGGGCAACTACGAGAAGGAATGCCTCGCCACCACGTGCACGCTCGACGGGCTGACCAACAACGTCGAGTACAACTTCACGGTCGTCGCTGAGAACCGCGTCGGTCCGTCCGACCCGTCGGCGCCGTCCGAGACGGCGCGCCCCGACGCACGTCCGGACACCCCGGCGGCGCCGAGCCTGACGTTCGGCGACCGGAGCCTCAACGTCGCGTGGGTGACCCCGACGACCCCCGGCTCACCGGTGGAGAAGTACACGCTCGAGATCTCGCCGGCGCCGCCGTCGGGTATCTCGCAGAAGACCGACGTCGTAGGCAACGCGATCGTGTGGGACGGCCTGCAGAACGGGGTCGATTACCAGGTGCGCGTCCAGGCGCACAACCGCGCGCCCGAGCCGTCGAGCTGGAGCACGTGGTCGGTGAGCGAGATCCCGGCGCGCGCCCCGGAGCCGCCGGCGGCGCCGTCGGTCAACCGACTCGATCCTGTGGGCGATCAGGCCCAGCTGGAGGTCGTGTGGGCCGCGCCGGCCGACAACGGCGACGCCATCTCGGGCTACGAGCTGCAGGTGATGCAGGGCTCGTCCGTCGTACGGACGATCACTGGGATCCCGGGCAGCCAGACCCGCCAGGCCGTCAACGTGACGACCTCGACGAGCGACTACACGTTCCGGGTCCGGGCGACGAACAAGGCCGGATGGGGGAACTGGGGCGCCCCCTCCGCTCCTCGCCGCGCCTTCGGTGTGCCGGGACAGCCTACGAACGTCTCGCTGTCGACGCCGACTGGGAACAGCGCCGTCGTCGTCGCGTACTCCGACGCCCCGGGCAACGGCGCGACGGCGAGCGAGGTGAGGTACGAGTACTCCCTGAACGGCGGTGGCTGGGCCGCGATGCCGGCCAACAAGACGATCGGCAACCTGTCGAACGGCACGACGTACACGATCCGCGTGCGTGCCTACACGTCCATGGACGGCGTGCGCTACACGGGTCAGGAGTCCGCCCCGTCGAACGGCGCCATTCCGTACGGACCCGTGCGCGACCCCGGCGTGAGCGCGACCCGAGAGGGCACCAGCGTACGGGTGGGCTGGAGTGCGCCGGCCGAGAACGGCCGCCGCATCACCCAGGTGCAGATCCGGATCAACGGCGGCGGCTGGGAGAACGTCAGCAACAACGGATCGCGGCTCGTGGGCAACGGATACGACCAGCGCCACGAGATCGAGGTGCGCGCCTACGACGCGGCGGACCAGGTGTCGCGCGTGGTGTCGGCCGCGGCGACGACGGCGCCCAGACCGCAGCCCTCCGCGCAGACCGTCAAGGGCGCGTCGGGAAGCTGGGGCGATTGCGGGTCCGCGTCGTGCGCCTACATGGCGGTCACGGTGAAGAACTTCCCCGCCGGCAACTATCGCCTGCAGTGCAACGACAACGGCGGCTCGTGGGGTGGGGGCAGCACGACGTGGGTCCCCGAGAACGGCACCGTCCGGGCCAATTGCTACTACGGGTACCCCGGGGGCCGCGCGTGGGTGACCATCATCGGCTGGGGCAACGCCGACGCGATGACCTGGTACTAGCCCGCGCCACACGACACGCACGACACGCAACGAGAGAACGAGATCACTCATGACGATGACCCCCGAACAGGCGGCCTGGTTCCAGGGCACCTTCGCGCGACTTGTCGACAACGTCGACCAGGCCCTCATGGGCAAGCGCGAGGTGGTGGCGCTGGTGCTCTCGGCGATGCTCGCCGAGGGCCACGTGCTGCTGGAGGATGCCCCGGGCACGGGCAAGACCAGCCTCGCCAAGGCCCTCGCGGCCACCGTGCAGGGCACGTCGAGCCGCATCCAGTTCACGCCCGACCTGCTCCCGTCGGACGTGACCGGTGTCACGATCTACGACCAGACCTCGCACCGTTTCGAGTTCCACCGCGGTCCGGTCTTCGCCTCGATCGTCCTGGCCGACGAGATCAACCGCGCCTCACCGAAGACGCAGTCGGCGCTTCTCGAGGTCATGGAGGAGTCCCGCGTCACCGTCGATGGCGTCGCGCACGAGGTGGGCCGCCCGTTCCTGGTCATCGCGACGCAGAACCCCATCGAGCAGGCGGGCACCTACAAGCTGCCCGAGGCGCAGCTCGACCGCTTCCTCGTGAAGACGTCGATCGGCTACCCCGACCTCGCTGTGGCCGAGCGCATCCTCGCGGGTGCGGCCGACCGCAACCCGTCGGCGCACCTGCCCGCGATCATCACGACGGGCGCGGTCGCCGACATGGCCGACCTCGCCGGCACCGTCCACGTCGACCCCGCCGTGCTGCGCTACACGGCGCAGCTCGCCGAGGCCACCCGCAACGACCCGGCCACGCGGCTGGGCGTCTCGGTCCGCGGCTCGCTCGCGATGATCCGCGTGGCCAAGGTCTACGCCGCCGCGCAGGGGCGCCACTTCGTGCTGCCCGACGACGTCAAGGCGCTCGTCGCACCGGTGTGGACGCACCGGCTCGTTCTCGACCCGGAGGCCGAGTTCGCCGGCACATCGGCCGAGGCGGTCATCGCGCGAGTCCTCGAGTCGATCGCCGCACCGCAGGCGAGGTCCGCGGCCTGATGACGACGGAGGCACTCGGGCAGACGGCGGCCACTGAGGACCGCCGCGCCTGGTACGGGCAGCTGCTGCTCGGCACGCTGCGGCGTGCGGGCGCGGTGCTCGGCCGCGTGTTCGGGGTTGTGCGCCCCGTCGCCTGGGTGCTCATCGCCGGCGCGCTCACGCTGTGGATCGCCGGCCAGTCGCTCGGCTGGTGGGAGCTCACCGTGGCGGCGATCTCGATCACCGTCGTGCTGGCGCTCTGCCTGCTGTTCCTCATCGGCCGCACCGCCTACGACGTCTCGCTCGACCTCAACCGCACGCGCGTCGTCGTGGGGGAGCGGGCCGTCGGCGCGCTGACGCTGGCCAACACCAGCACCCGCGCCATCCTCCCGTCGCGCGTGCTGCTGCCGGTCGGCAGCGGCCGCGGCGTCTTCGACGTCCACCGGCTCGCGGCGGGCGAGTCCGCCGAAGAGCTCTTCGCCATCCCCACGTCGCGGCGCGCGGTCGTGAAGGTCGGTCCGGTGAGCGTCGTGCGCGGCGATCCGCTCGGCCTCTTCGAGCGCGTGCACCGCCGCGACGAGCCGGTCGACCTCTTCGTGCACCCGCGCACCGTCCTGTTCGACGGGCAGTCGCTCGGCTTCCTCCGTGACCTCGAGGGTCTTCCCGCCACCGACCTGTCGCCCGACGACGTCTCGTTCCACGCGCTGCGCGAGTACCAGCCCGGCGACGACCTGCGTCACGTGCACTGGAAGTCGACCGCACGCACCGGCCACATGATGGTGCGCCAGTACGAGGAGACGCGCCGCTCGCACTTCGTGATCGGCCTGTCGACGAGCCCGGGCGACTACCGCGACGATGAGGAGTTCGAGCTCGCGATCTCGGCCGCGGGCTCCCTCGGCCTGCGTGCCCTGCGCGACTCCCAGCGCGTCGAGGTGCGCGTGCAGGAGCGCGCCCTGCCGTCCGGTACGGGCAAGCAGTTCCTCGACTCCCTGTCGGCGCTCGGCCACTCGAAGCCGAAGGCGGGCTCGGTCGTCGAGCTCGCCGGCATCGTCGCCGCGACGCTGCCCCTCGCGAGCGTGGTCGTGCTCGTGTGCGGCAGCAAGGTCGACCCGGGCGACCTGCGCACGGCCTGCAGCCGACTGCCCTTCGGCGCACGCGTGCTCGCGGTGGTCGCGTCGGCGGACCACGCCGCGCCGTCGCTGCGGAGGATCGGAGAAGCGGATGTCGTGACCCTCGGTGCGCTCGACCAGCTTCCGAACGCCCTCCGGAAGGTGCTGGCATGAGCGCGCCCGTCACCCCGCTCCCGACGCGCGCCGAGTCGGCGGCGACACCACGGGCGGCAGCATCCGCTCCCCGCACTCCCCGTGTCGAGGCGCTCCCGACCCGCCGCTGGATCCTCGACCTCACCGCCGTCGGGCTGCTGCTGCTCATTCCGATCGTGGGTTTCCGGCCGACCTTCGACGGCGCCGGCTACCTCGTCGCCGCGCTCGGCGGCCTCGTGCTCGGCATGGGGCTGGGCGTGCTCGGACGGCTCCTGCGCTGGGGCATCCTGCTCCTCACCGCCGCGACGATCGCGGTCTACTTCCTCTTCGGCGGGGCGCTCGCTCTGCCGCACACCACCGTCGCAGGCGTCATCCCCACCCTCGACACGCTCGGTCAGCTCGCGCTCGGCGCCGTGATGTCGTGGAAAGAGCTCCTCACCACGATCGCCCCGGTCGCGACCGACGACGGCCATCTCATCGTCCCCTTCATCCTGTCGCTCGTCGCGGCGGTGCTGACGACGTCGCTCGCGCTGCGGCTGCGCAGCGCCGGGTGGGCGCTGCTGCCCGCGGCGGCGTTCCTCGCGATCGAGATCGCGCTGGGCACGTCCGAGCCCTTCGTGCCCGTCGTGCAGGGCGTCGCGTTCGGAGTCGCCGGCGTGGTGTGGCTCGCACTGCGCCAGGCGTGGCAGCCGCAGGCCGCCGCGATCTCGGTGGGCGAAGGCCCGGCCCGCTCGGGCGCCGGGCTTCGGCGCGCGCTCATGGGCGGCGCCGTCATCGCGATCGCCGCCGTCATCGGCGTCGCCACGAGCGGGTTCGCGGCGCCGTCGTCGCCGCGCTACGTGCTGCGCGACGTCGTGATCCCGCCGTTCGACATCCGCGAGTTCGCGAGCCCCCTGCAGTCGTTCCGCGCCTACGTGCGCGACCACCCCGACGACCCGCTCTTCACGGTCAGCGGCCTGCCCGAAGGCGCCCGCATGCGCCTGGCGACGATGGACGCCTACAACGGCACCGTCTACAACGTGTCGGACGACGGCACCGGCTCGTCGAGCGCGTTCGCGCCCGCGCGCACCAACATGTCGGCCGACGCCGAGGGCACGCCGGCCACGGTGCACGTCGAGATCGGGGAGCTCGAGAGCGTGTGGATGCCGGACGCCGGCGCTGTCCAGAGCGTCACGTTCGACGGCGCCCGCGCCGATGATCTCCGCCGCACCGCGCATTACAACGAGGCGACCTCGACGGGCGTCGTCACGCTCGGCCTCGAGAAGGGCGACGAGTACACGCTCGCGGCCGTGATCCCCGAGGTGCCGAGCGACGAGGCGCTCGCCGACCAGAGCTTCGCGCCGCTCAAGATGCCGAAGCAGGTCGGCGTTCCCGAGGCACTGGCCGACATCGCCTCGAAGACGGTCGCCGAGGCCGAGACGCCGGTGGAGCAGGTGCGCGCCCTGCAGCAGATGCTGTCGGAGGGCGGGTACTTCAGCCACGGCCTCGCCGGCCAGCCGCTCTCGCGCGCCGGCCACGGCGCCGAGCGCATCGCGACGCTGCTCGGCTCGGAGCAGATGGTCGGCGACGACGAGCAGTATGCGACGGCCATGGCGCTGCTCGCCGCCCAGGTCGGCATCCCTGCGCGCGTCGTCATGGGGTTCTACCCCGACGAAGACACCGCTGGTGAGCCCGTCTACACCGCGACCGGCGAGACGCTCCACGCCTGGGTCGAGGTCGCGTTCGACGGCGCCGGCTGGGTGCCGTTCGACCCGACGCCGCCCGAGGACCAGGTTCCGAGCGACCAGACGACCAAGCCCAAGGCCGACCCCAAGCCGCAGGTGCTCCAGCCGCCGCCCCCGCCGACGGAGCCCGTCGACCTGCCGCCGACCGTCGCCGACGACCGTGGCTCGGAGGACGAGAACGCCTTCGACGTGGGGCTCCTCTGGACGATCGTGTCGATCGGCGTCGGCGTGCTGGGGCTGCTGGCCGTGCTGCTCGCGCCGTTCATCGTGATCGGTGCGCTGAAGGCGACGCGCCGCCGCAAGCGCCGCGAGGCGGAGCGCGCGTCCGACCGCATCAGCGGCGGGTGGGACGAGCTCGTCGACCGCGCCTCTGACTTCGGCGCCCCGGTGCGCCCCGGCGCGACGCGCCAGGAGGACGCCGGCGTGCTCACCGCGGCGTTCGCCGAGCCGCGAGTCGCGACCCTCGCCTCGCGCGCCGACCTGGAGGTCTTCGGCCCGACCGAGCCGTCGCCCGACGACATCGAGGCCTTCTGGACGCAGGTCGACGAGATCGTCGGCGGCATGGGGAAGGGTCGCTCGGTGTGGCAGCGTCTCGGCGCAAGGCTCAGCATCCGTACACTCCTCGAAGGCACGCGATTCGCTCTGCCGGAGCGCCCGGCGCGAGCGACGGCCACGCCCGGCGACCCGGCGACGCAGCCCGCCGACTCCCCGCAGCACGACGCCCCCGCGTCGAAGAGCATGGCCCGGCGTTCGCGCCGCGGCAGCAAGACCCGGAGTGCGCCCGAGCCCTCCGCCCACCCCCCACAGGAGAACGAATGACCGTGAGCCCGCCAGGCGCCGCCCCCGCGGCGACCATCGGACGCCGTGTGGGGGCGTACGCGATCGACATCGGCGTCGCCTGGGTGATCGGCGCTGTGCTGGTCGGCATCGTGGCCGGCATCATCTTCGGCGTCGGCCCAGCCTCGGACCGCGACGGCCTCGCGGCCATGATCCTGCTGAGCTACCTCGGGATCGGCTTCCTGCTGTTCGTCTGGTGGCTCGTCTACTCGGCCATGCAGGGCGGTCGCGGCGGCTCGATCGGTCAGCGGATCCTCGGACTGCGCCTGCACGACGCCGCGGCCACCGGACCCATCGGGTTCTGGCGCGCGATCCTGCGCAACCTCGTGTTCAACCTCGCCGCGTCGATCGTGGTCGGCTACTTCACGCCGCTCTTCGACTCCCGTGCCCGCCGCCAGGGATGGCACGACATGGCGGCAGGTGCGGTCGTCGTCGACATCCGGAACACGGATGCTGCGACCCCGGCGTCCGCGACACTGCCCGCGGCGAACCCGTACCTGCCGCCACCGGCAGGCGCCGCATCGTTGCCGCCGGCGCCCCCAGCCCAGCCTGCGGCCCCCGTTCGTGCGCCGGGACTCATGCTCGCGGCCGTCGCGTCCACGCCCGCGCCGGCGACGATCCGTCCGGCCGCCCCGGTGCCGACCGGCGTGATCGACGACCTCCCGTGGGTCACGCATGATCCGCCGGTCACCCACGCGCCGCAGTCGGAGCCCTTCCCCGGCGTCACCATGCCGTTCCCGGCCGCGACGACGACCGAGCCGCTGGGCGCGACCGCCACCGTGCTCGCCGCCCCGGCCGCGCCTGCCGCAGCCGGTGCGGTCGCAGCATCCGTCGCCCCGGCGTCCGTGGAAGAGGACATCGAGTCCACACGCATCGTCGTGCCGCCGCCGGCGCTGCGGGCCGCGCTGTACGACGGCGCGCCGGTGCTTGCGGTGCTCACGTGGGACGACGGCACGCGGATGGCCGTGTACGGCCGCACGCTGTACGGCCGCAACCCCGCAGGCGAGGACGGCGCGGTCGCGATCCCGGTGCGCGACGAGACCCTCTCGCTGTCGAAGACGCACTTCGAGGTCGGCGGCGGCGCCGGCGGCGCGTGGATCGCCGATCGCCACTCGACGAACGGCACGACGCTCGTCCGCGACGGCGGGCGGATTCCGCTCACGCCGGGCGCGCGTACGAACCTGCGCGACGGCGACACGCTGGAGTTCGGCGACCGCCGCGTGACGGTGGGGCTCCCGTGATGAGCGGCGATACCGCGCCGATCGCGGTCGCCTTCGGGGCGTCGACGGACGCCGGCCTCCGCCGCCGCATCAACGAGGACTCGTACCTCGCGGTGTCGCCGCTGTTCCTCGTGGCCGACGGCATGGGCGGGCACAACGCCGGCGAGATCGCGAGCGCGACGGTGATCCAGGAGTTCTCGGGTCTCGCCGGCCGCGAGAGCCTGACGATCGACGAGGTGCAGGCCGGCGTCGTCGCCGCGCGCCGCCGCGTCGCGGCGCTGCCGGCCGGTGCCGGCGCGGGCGCGGGCACCACGCTCGCGGGCGTCGTGATCGCCGACGTCGACGGCGAGGGGTACTGGCTCGCGCTCAACCTGGGCGACTCGCGCACCTACCGCCTCAGCGAGGGGCATTTCGAGCAGGTGAGCGTCGACCACTCGGTCGTGCAGGAGCTCGTCGACAGCGGGCAGCTCGCCGCCGACGCCGCCCAGCGCGACTCCCGCCGCAACGTGATCACGCGGGCGATCGGCGCGGGGAGCGTCGCCGAACCCGACTACTGGCTCATCCCCGCGGAGGACGGCGACCGCATCCTGGTGTGCTCCGACGGACTCTCGGGCGAGCTCGAGCAGGACGCGATCCACGGCATCCTGCTCGCCGAGGCCGACCCGCAGGCGGCCGCGACGCGGCTCGTGCACGAGGCGATGGTCCGCGGCGGTCGGGACAACATCACCGCGATCGTCGTGGACGCCCTCGCGGTGCGCACCCGGACGAACCGCGCATGCGAACGCGATACGGTGCCGGTGAGCGCCCCGGCCGCCACCGACGACACCGACACCGACATCGACGGCGACACGCTGCCCCGCGCGGTGTTCGCGGGAGGATTCTGATGCCCACGCGCTACGCTCCCGGATCCACGCCGGTCGCCGTCACCCCGCGCGGATTCGCCGTGCTCGAGCCCGGCGCCTCCGCGTCGCTGCTCACCCGCATCCGCGCACTGCTCGCCGACGGCCGCGGCCTCGGCGGCGTGATCGAGGCGCTCACCGGCGCGTACGGCGCGTCGTTGACCGCGATCCCGGCCTTCGCCGTCGCGCTCGCCGAAGGCGATGGACTGCGCGTCGCCGTGCGCGGCGACTTCGCGTTCGACGTCGACGCCGCGGCGTCCGAGCGCGTGTCGGGCGCCGGCGTCACCACGTGGACCGAGCGCGTGATCCCGGGCGCGGTGCGCGTGGCGCTCACCACCTCGGGGTCCGAGACACCGGCCGAGTTCGAGATCGCCGACGGCATCGTGCTGGCGAGCAGGATCGAGTGGGATGCTGCGCCCGCGGGTGCGTCGACGGCGAGCGGCGACGAGCCGGCCGAGGTCGCGCCGGGTCCGCGCCGGCGCGAGGTCCCCGTGGCGCCCGCGGTGTCGGAGTCCCCATCCGCGCCTCCTGTCTTCGCCGGGACACGGGTCGATGACGGCGACACGCCGGAGACGGATGCTGCGGCCCGGCGTGTCGGACGACCTGCCCGTGTCTCGGCACCTGAGGCGGGGACGGAACCGACGCCGGGGATGGCCGCCTCGGGGCTCATCGACTCGAACTCCGTGCCGTCGGTGGTCGACGCCGAGACCCTGCTCCCCCTCGACTCGGCCCTCGACGCGCCTGCCGCGACTGTCGTGCCTCCCACCGGCGCGGCGCCCGTCGGTGAAGACGAATCCGCCGCGGGATTCGACGACCTCTGGGGCGCCACGGTGATCCGGTCCGTGGAGGACGCCGCCGTCCGTCCCGACGTCGAGGACGAAGGCGGCGCTCCCGCCCAGGTCCCCGCCCCGGCCGGCGACCACGACGGTGCGACGATCTCGCTCGCCCAGGCCCGCGCACTGCGCGAGGCGACGGGCGGCGCCGGGGGCGCAGCATCCGGATTCCCCATCGATTCGGCTCCCGCACCGCTCGCGCCGCCGCGGCCGCCCGCTCCCGGACGCATCCGTGTCTCGACGGGGCAGGTGCTGCAGCTCGACCGCACGATCGTGATCGGCCGTCGCCCGCGTTCGACCCGCGTGAGCGGCACCGACCTGCCCCACCTCGTGGCCGTCGACAGCCCGCAGCAGGACATCTCGCGCAGCCACGTCGAGCTGCGCGTCGAGGGCGAGAGCATCGTCGCGACCGACCTGCGCACCACGAACGGCACGACGCTGCTGCGCCAGGGCGCCGACCCGGTGCGGCTGCACCCGGGGGAGGTCACCGTCGTCATCCCGGGCGATGTGCTGGACCTCGGCGACGGCATCACGGTCGCGATCGAGGGGGTGTCGTGAGCTCCAAGCGCGCACCGATGGCGCCGCCGGACCTTCCCGGCTTCACCTACGTCGACCTGCTCGGCTCGGGCGGCTTCGCCGACGTCTTCCTGTACGAGCAGCAGCTGCCGAAGCGCCGCGTCGCGGTCAAAGTGCTGCTCACCGATCGCATGTCGAGCGGGTCGGTCGAGGAGTTCACCGCCGAGGCCAACGTCATGGCGATGCTGTCGACGCATCCGGCGATCGTCACGATCTACCAGGCGGGTGTCGCCAAGGACGGCCGCCCCTACCTCGTCATGGAGTACTGCCCGCGGCCGAACCTGCAGGTGCGGTACCGGCGCGAGCCCTTCTCGATCGCGGAGTCGCTGCGCGTCGGCGTGCAGGTCGCGGCCGCCGTCGAGACGGCGCACCGCGCCGGCGTGCTGCACCGCGACATCAAGCCCGCGAACATCCTCGTCACCGAGTACAACCGGCCGGCGCTCACCGACTTCGGCATCGCATCGACCACGAACGCGGCCGCCGAGTCCGCCGGGCTGTCGATCCCGTGGTCGCCGCCGGAGTCGTTCGCCGACGTGCCGCGCAGCGACCCGCGCTCCGACGTCTACGCGCTCGGCGCGACCGTCTACACGCTCCTCGCCGGACGCTCGCCGTTCGAGCTGCCCGGCCAGCGCAACGGCGCGGCCGAGCTGATCCACCGCATCGAGACGCTGGCGCTCCCCGCCCTCGGCCGTGCCGACGTGCCCGCGTCGCTGCAGCGCGTGCTCGAGCGTGCGATGGCGAAGGCGCCCGTCGACCGGTACGAGAGCGCCCTGGCCTTCGCCCGCGCGCTGCAGACCGTGCAGATCGAGCTGTCGCACTCCGTCACCCCGATCGACATCCTCGACGACCACGTCCCGGAGGACATCGAGGAGGACGAGGACGACGGCCTCACCCGCGTCCGCGGCGTCGTCAGCATCACCCCCGAGACGACCCCGGCGGCCGGTATGACCCGCCCGTCGGCCACGACCGCGCCGAGCCGGGCCTCCGCGCCGCAGTTCGAACCCGCCCCCGTCGAGACCGAGACGGTCGCCCGCCAGGCGCCCGGGATCGCGCCGTCGGCGTACGAGCAGACCGTCCGCCGCGACCAGGTCGGCCTGCCGGTGTCGCTCGACGAGACGATCGTCCGCGCTCCCGCGTTCGACGCGGCCCCTCTGCAGGAGGCAGTGGATGCTGCGCCCCCGCGCCCTCGCCGCACCGGCCTGTGGATCGGACTCGGTGCCGCCGCGCTCGTGATCGTGGCGGTCATCGTCGGCGTCTCGTTGCCGGGCATCCTGTCGGGCACGGCGCAGGAACGGCCGGCGCCGACGGAGTCGTCGAGGCCGCAGGACCCGCTGTCGACGGTCGTGCCGGCCGTGACGGACGTCGTCGGTGCACCCGCCGAAGGCGGTGTGACGTTCACCTGGACGAACCCCGACCCGCAGGACGGCGACTTCTACATCGTCGAGACGGTGTCGCTGACCGACACCACCGGCGAGACGGAGTCGGTCGACAAGCCCGAGATCGTGGTCGCGGCCGCCGTCACGGGGCAGACCTGCGTCGACGTCACGCTGGTCCGCGCGAACGGCACGCAGCAGCAGGATCCCGAGAAGACCCGGGGGTGCACGCCGTGACAGCCGCAGAGGTCGACGAGCTCAGGGTCGAGTTCGCGGGCGAGGAGTTCTCGGTCGCACCCGACACTGTCTTCACGGTGGGCCGCGAGGGCGACCTCGCGATCGACGACAACCTGTTCCTGCACCGCAACTTCCTGACGATCCAGAACATCGAGGGGCTGTGGCTGCTCTCGAACGTGGGCTCGCGCCTGTCTGCGACGGTCACCGACACGGGCGGGCGTGTGCAGGCCTGGCTGGCACCCGGCGCGCGGCTGCCGCTCGTCTTCGCCGCGACATCCGTCATCTTCAGTGCCGGTCCGACGACCTACGAGCTCACGATCCACGCGGCCGAGCCGACCTTCCGCGACACGCAGCCGCCCGCCGACGACGACGGCCTCTCGACGATCGGCGAGGTGCCGCTCACCCACAGCCAGCGCGTCATGATCCTCGCGCTCGCCGAGCCTGTGCTGCGGCGAGAGGGCACCGGCATGAGCGAGCTGCCGACGTCGGCGCAGGCCGCCGAACGCCTCGGCTGGACGCTCACCCGGTTCAACCGCAAGCTCGACAACGTGTGCGACAAGCTCGACCGCGTCGGCGTGCCGGGCATGCGCGGCGGAGTGCGCTCGTATGCGACCAATCGCCGTGTGCGGCTCGTCGAGCACGCGATCGCGGCACGCCTCGTCACACGGGACGACCTCCCGCTGCTGGACGTCGAGCGCGAGAACTCGCTCAGCGGTGACAACTCCGGAGAGGACGACGCGTGAAGCTCACCGGGGAGTACCCGCAGTGAGACGTGGGTCGCGTCAGCGGCCGGCGTCGTAGAGGTGGCGGCCGCCGTGGCTGACGACCTTCACGACGACACCGCGACGGTGCAGCTCCGCGACGGTGCGCGTCTCCTCGTCGATGTCGCGGCCGAGGGCGTGCACGTTCGCCACGACGAGCACGTCTCCGCGGACGAGTGTGCCGAACAGGCGCACGAGACGGTCCTCCCACGACTCGAGGGTCTCGGGCGCGGGGTGGCGGAAGCCTTCGATCGGCACGCCGAAGCGCGTGAGGTCGCCTCGCTGCTCGACCACGGAGGGCATGTCGTCGCGGGCGATCACGAGCCCGACGAGGCGTGAGCCGGCGGGCTGGGCCAGCCACCAGTTGCGGTTCTGCTGCAGTTCGGTGAAGCACTTGGGGCACTCGGCCGCCTGGTGCGGCAGATGCAGCGGCGCGGTGTCGGCCGCGACCGACCCCGGAGCCGGCACCGCGTGCGTGTGCGCGGCATCCGGCATCTTCGTCGTCTCGCTCATGTGAGGCCCCCTCGCTCGCTCCCCATTCTCTCACCCGGTTTCCCGCTCGTTGAGCGAGCTTGCGAGTCGAAACGCTCGAGCGCGGCGCACAATCCTTGGCTCAGTCGTCCTCGTCGTCCAGACGCAGCTCGAGGCTGAGCTGGTCGGCGTCGAGCTCGGCCAGGGCGTGCCGCAGGGCGGGCGTCGAGTACTCCCCGCCCGACGAGAGCTCGTTGAGGCGCCGGCGCATCGCCTCGATCATCGCGAGGCGGAGCTCGAGAAGGTCGCGGGTCGCCAGGCCCTCGGCGTCGTCGGGCGGGTCCACCATGCGGCTGCCGACGAGCGAGACGAGGTCCTCGGCGAACTCGGAGCGGTCGCGTCGGCGCAGTGCGGGATCCGACAGCGCCCCGATCGCCGCGCCGCGCAGCTCGTCGTCGAGCGCCGACTGCTCGGCCTTGTCGAGGCTGTCGTCGCCGGCCCTCTCGATCCGCAGCGCCTTCACCACCCATGGCAGCGTGAAGCCCTGCAGCATGAGGCTGCCCACGGCGACCGCGAACGCGATGAACACCAGCAGCGCGCGATCATCCGTGACGTCACTCGAGATCGTCTGCGCGGCAGCGAGCGTCACCACGCCGCGCATGCCGGCCCACACGATGATGGCGCCGTGCTTCCAGCCGAGCGGCGAGGCCTGGTAGTAGTCGAGGTCGCTGAGCGCCCGCGACACGCGCGTGCGCATCGACGAGAGCCGCCGCTGCGCGCGGGGGTCGTCCAACGACACGTCCCCGCGCCGACCGCGAGAGCGGGGATCGGGCACGGCCACGCCGTCCGCGATCTGGTCGAGCCGCGAGTTCATCGCCTCGAGGCGGGTGCGCTGCCGCCCGCGGGCGCGCCGGCTCTGCAGCCAGACCAGCAGCGAGACATACGCCGCACGCGCGGCGATGATGATCGCCAGCGCTCCCAGCGCGATCCCGAGGCCGGTGCCGAGGCCGTTGTGCTGCTCGACGTTCTGCGTGACGATGTCGCGCAGCTCGAGGCCCATGATGAGGAAGACGGCGCCCTCGAGCACCAGCTCGATCGTGTGCCAGTTGTGCTCATCGGATCGACGCTGCTCGGGTGTGAACCACCGCGCCGCGCCCTGGCCGGTCACGATCCCCGCGACCACCGCCGCGACGAGGCCCGATCCGCCCAGCTCCTCGGTGGGGATGTACGCGATGAAGGGCACCACGAAGCCGATCGCGGTGTTGGCCGCGGAGTTCTTGATGAGCGCCCGCAGCCGGAGGTTGAGCCAGCCCACGACCGCACCGACGACGACAGCCACCACGACGCCCCACGCGAACGCCGGGATGAACCCGAACCCGACGCGGGTGTCGCCGCCGACGCTGGTCGCGATCCCGACCGAGGCGATCATCGTGCGCAGCAGCACCAGCGCCGTCGCGTCGTTGAGCAGGCTCTCGCCCTCGAGCATCGTCACCACGCGGCGCGACACACCCAGGCGCTTGACGATGGAGGTGGCCACCGCATCCGTCGGACTGAGGATCGCCCCGAGCGCCACCGCGATGGCGGGATGGATGCCGGGGATCACGGCCATGAAGAAGAACCCGAGCAGCACCGAGCTGATGATGACGAGCAGGAACGACAGGCCCGCGATCGGGCCGAAGTCCCGGCGGAACTCGATGGCGGGGAGGGAGACGGCCGCGGAGTAGAGCAGCGGCGGCAGCACGCCGACGAGGATGAACTCGGGGTTGATCTCGGGGATCTCGACGAACGGCAGCAGGCTCACCGCGCCGCCGACGAGCACGAGGATCAGCGGCCCCGCGATCCCGAGCTTCGGGGCGACCGCCGTCGCGAGCGCGATGACCACGATCGCGATGATGACGACGACCAGGGCTTCCACGCCTCAGAGCCTATTGCGGGGCGCTGCCCACCCTGCTGACCTGCCGCGGGGTCAGAGCACGCCGAGCGCCCGGACCGCGTCGCGCTCCAGGGCGAGTTCGTCGACGGATGCTGCGACCCTGGCCCGCGCGCGATCGTCGAGGTCGAGTCCCTCGATGACGCGATAGCCGTGGCCGTCGCCGCGCGACGTCACGGGGAACGAGCACACCAGCCCCTCGGGAACGCCGTATTCGCCACGCGACACGACCGCCGCCGAGGTCATGCCGCGGCGGGTGCCGAGCTGCTCGTCGCGCACGTGATCGATCGCGGCGTTCGCCGCCGAGGCGACCGACGACGACCCGCGCACCTCGATGATCTCGGCGCCGCGCCTCGCTACGCGCGGGATGAAGACGTCGTCGAGCCATGCTCTCGCTGCGGCCTCGCCGCCGAGGCGCTCGGCCAGGGCATCGCGCACGTACGTCGCATCGGGCAGGGTCGCGTGCGAGACATCGGGGAACTGGGTCGCGGAGTGGTTGCCCCAGATCACGACGTCGGCGATGTCGCCCGCTGCGACCCCGAGCACCTCCGCGAGCTGGCCGACGGCGCGGTTGTGGTCGAGGCGCGTGAGGGCGGTGAAGCGCTCGGACGGGATGTCGGGTGAGGCGGATGCTGCGGCGATGAGCGCGTTCGTGTTCGCAGGGTTGCCCACCACGACGACGCGCACGGCGTCGTCGGCGACGGCGCCGATCGCCCTGCCCTGCGGGCCGAAGATGCCCGCGTTCGCCGCGAGCAGGTCGCCCCGCTCCATGCCGGCCGTTCGTGGTCGCGCGCCGACGAGCATTGCGATGCGGGTGCCGTCGAAGGCGGTGAGAGGGTCGTCGGTGACATCGACGTCGGCGAGCAGCGGGAACGCGCAGTCCTGGAGCTCGAGCGCCGCGCCCTCGGCCGCGCGCATGCCCTGGGGGATCTCGAGCAGCCTCAGCCGAACCGGACGATCCGGGCCGAGCATGTCGCCCGCTGCGATGCGGAACATCAGCGCGTAGCCGATCTGGCCTCCGCCGCCGGTGATGGTCACGGTCGTGGGTTCGCTCGCCATGCTCCCGAGCGTAGCCCCGCGCATTGTACTCATTCCTGCCGATTCGGGAATGGTTCCTGCTGAGCAGAGGACTGTCGGGGTACCGTGACGGCATGACGTTCAATGAGAACGCCAACGTCGGGGGGAACACGGCGAGGCGTCGAGGCGGCGGCGTGGCCGTGGCAGGCGGCGGCATCGCGGGCCTCGGCGCGATCGCGGTGATCCTGTTCCAGCTGTTCACCGGACAGGATCTCTCGAGCGTCATCCCCTCGCAGCCGCAGGTCGGATCCGGCGAGGAGTCCGAGATCCAGCAATGCGAGACGGGCGCCGACGCGAACGCGAACGACGCGTGCCGCCTCGCGGCCGGCAGTCTCGTGCTCGATCAGTACTGGGAGACCCAGGTGCAGGGCTATCGGGCGCCGCAGCTGGTCATCGTCGACCAGCAGACGAGCAGCGCGTGCGGCACGGCCTCCAACCAGACCGGCCCGTTCTACTGCCCTCCCGAAGAGACCGTCTACATCGATCCCACGTTCTTCGGCCTCCTGCGACAGCAGTTCGATGCGTCGGCCGGCGACCTCGCGCAGCTCTACGTCCTCGCCCACGAGTACGGACACCACGTGCAGTACATCGCGGGGATCATGGACCAGCACCCGAACAACGGCACCGGCCCCGACAGCAACGGCGTGCGCACCGAGCTGCAGGCGGACTGCTTCGCCGGCGCGTGGGTGGGCGACATGACCGAGCAGCGCGACGATAACGGCGTACCGTATCTCAAGGAGCCCACCCAGCAGCAGATCGCTGACGCGATCAACGCGGCCGGCGCGGTGGGCGACGACCACATCCAGCAGGAGTCCGGGGGCTTCGTGAACCCCGAATCCTGGACCCACGGTTCGAGCGAGCAGCGACAGAGCTGGTTCGAGACCGGCTACCGGAACGGTCCTTCCGCGTGCGACACCTTCGCCGTCTCGGGGGGAAGCCTATGAACGAACACCTCGACGACATCCTCTATCCGCCCATCGAGCCCTACGACACCGGCACGCTCATCGCCGGCGAGGGCAACCGCATCGCGTACGAGCAGAGCGGAAACCCCGAGGGAAAGCCGGTGGTGTTCCTCCACGGCGGACCGGGCGCCGGCACATCGCCCTGGCACCGCCGCTTCTTCGACCCCGGGCGGTACCGCATCATCCTGCTCGACCAGCGCGGCTGCGGCCGCTCCACCCCGCACGCGAGCGAGCCCGACGCCGACCTCCGCCACAACACCACGTGGCACCTCGTCGCCGACATCGAGCTGCTGCGCAAGAACCTCGGCATCGAGAGATGGCAGGTCTTCGGCGGCTCGTGGGGGAGCGCGCTCGCCCTCGCCTATGCCGAGTCGCACCCGCAGGCCGTCACCGAGATCGTGCTGCGGGGCATCTTCACGCTGCGCCGCCACGAGCTGGAGTGGTTCTACGAGGGGGGCGCGGCATCCATCGTCCCGGATCTGTGGGAGGACTTCATCGCCCCCATCCCGATCCTCGAGCGCTCGCAGCTCACGGAGGCGTACCACCGCCGGCTCGCCGACCCCGACCCGGCCGTGCACGTGCCGGCCGCCGTCGCGTGGTCGCGGTGGGAGGCCTCGAACCTCACGCTGCTGCCCGACGCCGAGCTCATCGAGGCGATGACGGAGCCGAAGGCGGCGGTCGCCTTCGCGCGCATCGAGAACCACTACTTCCTGCACGGCGGCTGGTTCACGCCGGATCAGCTGATCGCGCAGGTCGACCGCATCCGTCACATCCCCGCTGTCATCGTGCAGGGCCGCTACGACGTCTGCACTCCCGCGATGACCGCCTGGGACCTGCACCGCGCGTGGCCCGAGGCCGACTTCGTCATGATTCCGGATGCTGCGCATGCCGCGTCCGAGCCGGGCATCGCGTCCGCGCTCCGCGCCGCGACGGACCGCTTCGCCGAGGCGCCCGCCGAGTCTGCGCACGTCGAGACGTCGGCGGAGCCAGAAGCCGGCGAGGACCCCGAAGCCGAAGCCGACCCGCAGACCGAGCCGGAGCCGGAGGCGCAGACGGACGAACCCGACGAGCCGGAGCATCCCGAGTCCCAGTTCGAACCCGAGGACGTGACCGACCCCGCAGACCCGCCGGCCCCAGAGCCGGTGCTCCGTCGTGAACGCAACGGCAAGCGAGCCAAGAAGCGCAAGGACACCGCCGACCTCTGACCGAGGCGCCCGACCACGTTCCCGCTCGTTGAGCGAGCTTGCGAGTCGAAACGCCCGAGCGCGGTGCGACCGCTGACCCGAGGTGCCCACTCTGTCTCCCGCTCGTTGAGCGAGCTTGCGAGTCGAAACGCCCGAGCGCGGTGCGACCGCTGACCCGAGGTGCCCACTCTGTCTCCCGCTCGTTGAGCGAGCTTGCGAGTCGAAACGCCCGAGCGCGGCGCACACCCTCGCGCACTGCCGGGGGAACGCTCAGCCGCCCACTGGTAGGGTGGAGAACCTTGCAGCGCATTCTTGCGCTTCTCGCGTCGTAGAACGCTTCCCTCGCGCCGGCACCCGGACCCCGATCCGAAGAACCGCGCTGACATCTTTCGTACGGCGACCCGCGGGCGAGATACGCCCCGGCCACCGACAGGGCACTCGCGTGCCCGGAGAACATCCCCTCATGACCGAAACCTCGTTCGGCGCGCTCGGCGTGCCTCAGCCCCTTGTCGACGCGCTCGCCGCGGGCGGCAAGACCACCGCTTTCCCGATCCAGGTCGACACGCTCCCCGACACGCTCGCCGGCCGCGACGTGCTCGGCCGGGGCAAGACCGGCTCGGGCAAGACCCTCGCCTTCTCGATCCCGATGGCCGCGCGCCTCGGCGGCAAGCTCGCCGGCGGCAATCGTCGCAAGGGCCGCCCGCTCGGCCTCGTGCTCGCGCCGACGCGCGAGCTCGCGACGCAGATCGACGCGACCCTCGCCCCGCTCGCCAAGGCCTACGGCCTCACCACCACCACGATCTTCGGCGGCGTGAACCAGAGCCGCCAGGTGAACGCCCTCAACGCCGGCGTCGACATCGTCGTGGCGTGCCCGGGCCGCCTCGAGGACCTCATGAAGCAGGGCTTCGTGCACCTGGACGCCGTCGAGATCACCGTCATCGACGAGGCTGACCACATGGCCGACCTCGGCTTCCTGCCGGGTGTCACGCGCATCCTGAATGCGACGCCGGCCGGCGGCCAGCGTCTGCTGTTCAGCGCGACCCTCGACAACGGGGTCGACAAGCTCGTGAACCGGTTCCTGCAGAACGAGGTGCTGCACTCCGTCGACGAGGCGCACTCGCCCGTCGCCGCGATGACGCACCACGTCTTCACGCTCGCCGACGCCGACGCCAAGAAGGACGTCGTCAAGGCGCTCGCCTCGGGCATGGGCCGCCGCATCCTGTTCATGCGCACCAAGCACCAGGCGAAGAAGCTCGCCAAGCAGCTCACCGGCCAGGGCATCCCGGCCGTCGACCTGCACGGCAACCTCTCGCAGGCCGCGCGCGACCGCAACCTCGCGGCGTTCTCGTCGGGCGCCGTCAAGGTGCTCGTGGCGACGGATGTCGCGGCCCGCGGCGTGCATGTCGACGACGTCGAGCTCGTCATCCACGTCGACCCGCCGATGGAGCACAAGGCGTACCTGCACCGCTCCGGCCGCACGGCCCGTGCCGGTGCCGAGGGCGCCGTCGTCACGCTCGTGCTCCCCGAGCAGAAGCGCGACGTCTCGCAGCTGCTGCGCAAGGCCGCCATCTCGGTCGAGCCCGTCGCCGTGACGGCGACCTCGCCCGAGGTCGTGGAGCTCGTCGGCCAGGTCGCCCCGTACGTGAAGCCGGTCCCGGTCGCCGAAACGCCGCGCGGCACCAGCCAGGGCGCGAACGCCCAGCGCAAGCGCGCCGCGCGCGACGCACGCGAGACGGATGCTGCCGCCCCCGCCGGTCGCTCCGGCGGCCGTCGTCGTCGCGGTTCGGGCCAGGGCGGTTCGGGCCAGGGTGAGCGTCGCCAGCAGGCCGGGGGCGGTCAGCGCCGCGACGCCGCGACCGCGCACGACAAGGCCTCGCACCAGCGCCACGACCAGAGCGCGGGCCACTCGCGTTCGGCTCAGCCCGCCGGCAACCCCCGCACCCCCGGCCGCCGCGCCTCGTCCGGCGGCACCGGCAAGCTCATGGTCGGCTCGGTCGTCCGCCCCAACGGCACCAACCGCCGCGGCGGCCGCTGACCCCTCGCGCACGCTTCCCAGACGCCCCGTCGCTCCTGCGGCGGGGCGTCTTCGTTGTGGATGCCGCGACCGGGGGTCGCAGCATCCATCCCTCCCTCGCCAAAGGGCGGGGTCCGGTGTGTCTTTCGCCGCCCGGCGCCGCCGCCCGCTCGACATGTTCTGATCCACTCGACACGTCCGGTGCGCGCGAAACATCGCGACTCGTCCGGGACACCGCGACTCGACAGCGTGGCGTCTCGCGAGGGCGGATGCCGCGTGCCGCGCGCCGTGCCGCGCGCCGTGGGTTGCGGCATCCGTCGGTTGAGGGACGGGGCGCCCGCTCGACATGTTCCGATCCGCTCGACACGTCCGGTGCGCGCGAAACATCGCGACTCGTCCGGGACACCGCGACTCGACAGCGTGGCGTCTCGCGAGGGCGGATGCCGCGTGCCGCGTGGCGTGCCGCGCGCCGTGGGTGCGGCATCCGTCGGTTGAGGGACGGGGCGCCCGCTCGACATGTTCCGATCCACTCGACACGTCCGGTGCGCGTGAAACATCGCGACTCGTCCGGGACACCGCGACTCGACAGCGTGGCGTCTCGCGAGCGCGGATGCCGCGTGCCGCGCGCCGTGCCGCGCGCCGTGGGTGCGGCATCCGTCGGTTGAGGGACGGGCCGCCCGCTCGACATGTTCCGATCCGCTCGACACGTCCGGTGCGCGCGAAACATCGCGACTCGTCCGGGACACCGCGACTCGACAGCGTGGCGTCTCGCGAGGGCGGATGCCGCTGTGTGCGGCGGGCGCGGGTCAGATGCGGCGGCCGAGGATGAGGTCGGCGGCGACCTCGCCGATCACGATCGCGGGGGCGTTCGTGTGGCCGCGGATCACCGTGGGCATGACGGAGGCGTCGGCCACGCGCAGGCCGGCGACCCCGCGGACGCGGAGTTCGGGGTCGACGACGGATGCGGCATCCGTCCCCATCCGGGCCGTGCCGACGGGGTGGTAGAGCGTGTGGGAGTAGCGGCGCATCGACAACTCGGCGCGCTCGGCAGGCGTCATGTGCTCGCCGCCCTCGGGCTGCACCCAGCCGCCGGTCGTGACTGCGCCCAGGGCGTCGGTGTCGATGAGGCGCTCGCACTCCGCGAGACCCGCGAGCATCGTCTCGGCATCGATGCCGTCGGGGTCCGACAGGTACGCCGGGTCGATGAGCGGCGCTGCGGACGGGTCCGCGGACGCGAGCCGGATCGTGCCGCGGCTGCGCGGGCGGAGCAGGATCGCGCCCACCGTGAGCCCGTGCGCCGGCGTCGGTACGAGGCCCTCGCCGACGTAGGGCGCCGAGGCGAAGATGATCTCGATGTCGGGGAGCCCCTCCGGCGCGCCGGTGCGATCGGCGACGTCGGTGCGGACGAACCCGTAGGCCTCGCCGACGTTGGAGGTCAGCATCCCTTTCCGCGCCGCCAGGTACTTCACGAGCTCGGCGGGCTTCTCAGCGGCGAACAGCGTGCCGCCCTTCGCGGCCGGTGCGAGCCCGGCGACGAGGTGGTCCTGCAGGTTCGCGCCGACATCGGGCGCATCGACCAGGACGTCGATGCCGTGTTCAGCCAGGTGTTCGGCCGGACCGATGCCGCTCAGCATGAGCAGCTGCGGGGTGTTGATCGTGCCGCCGGCGAGCACGACCTCGCGCCGTGCGCGCACGTGGCGCGTGATCCCGTCGATGTCGACGTACACGCCGGTCGCACGCCGGTCGCCCTCGACCCCCGCGAAGGTCACGCGCCGCGCGTGCGCTCCGGTGACCACGCGCAGGTTGCGCCGCTTCTTCGCCGGGCGCAGGTACGCGTCGGCGGTCGAGGCGCGAGCACCGCGGCGCTGGCTCACCATCGTCTGCGAGAACCCCTGCGCCGCCGGCAGATTCGGCGGAGTCAACGGATGCCCCGCCTCGGCCGCCGCCGCCAGGAACGCGGCCGTGTGCGGCCGGGGGTCGCGCTGGTGCTCGACCGACTGCGGACCGTGCGCGCCCTGCGTCGCATCGGCCGGGTCGGACGTGCGCTCGACGCGCTGGAAGTAGGGGACCAGGGCGTCCCACGACCAGGTCGGGCCTGCAGCATCCGCCCATTCGTCGTAATCGGCGGCGAAGCCCCGGATCCACATCATCGCGTTGAGCGAGGACGACCCGCCCAGCGTCTTGCCGCGCGGCCAGTAGACGGTGCGGCCCTCGAGGCCCGGCTGCGGGACGGTGTCGTAGTTCCAGTCGTACGCGCCGCGGAACAGCTTCGAGAAGGCCGCCGGAACGTGCAGTTCGAGCGCCTTGTCGGGCCCGCCGGCCTCGAGCAGCAGCACCGAGACGTTCGGGTCCTCGCTCAGGCGGGCCGCGAGCGCGGCGCCCGCGGAGCCGGCGCCGACGACGACGTAGTCGGCCTCGAGTCCATCCGCGCCGAACCCGGCGGTCACGCCCGCATGGCCTTCGTCAGGGTTTTCACGAGTCCGGGGAGCCTGCCGTCGACGAGGTACCGCGTGAGGCCGGCGCAGACCTCGGCGCCGGTGCGCGAGCTGAGGAACCACGGGGGCGTCGGCAGGATGCTGAAGACGCCTTTGCCGATCGAACGCGGGAACGGGCGGAACGGGCCGCGCGCGACCGACCGCTCGACGCGGTCCAGCAGCAGCGCGTTGTGCACGACGCCGATGCCGCTCGACACGTCGGCGAGGGTCGCCCCCGGGAAGCCGCCCCACGTGAGGCGCGCCGTGAGGAAGTTGAAGGCCGTCCACGTGTTGATCGCGATGTCGCCGTAGCGGAGGTCGGCCATCGCGCGCTCGAACCCGTCGCCGAGCGCCCGCTCGGTGACCGGGTCGATGATGACGTTCGCGCCGAGCGTGCCGGTGAGCTTGTCGTTGGCGTGCGCGACCGCCGCGTCGAGGAACTCCTGGCCCGTACCGCCCACCAGAGCGACCCCGAGGATCGGCGCGAAATACTCGACGGTCTCGACCGGGTCGGCGCCCTCGCCCTGGCCGACGTCGACGATCGCGCGCGTGCGGTCGGCGCTCCACACAGCGTCAGGATAGGCGGATGCTGCGGCCTCCAGCCGCTCGTCGCTCCGGGGGTACCAGACCGGGCGCTCCGGGGCTGCGGCGTACGCCGTGTGGAGCTCGCGCAGGAACTCCTCGCGCTGCGGCCAGTCGGAGCTCACGATCACGACCTGGCCCGCGATGCAGTTGTGTCCCGCGTTCACGAGGCGCATCGTCGCGACGTGCTGCGCCTGGTATGTCAGGTCCGCCGCTGTCCAACGGCCGGGCACCACGATGATGGGAGAGACGCCGCCGAGTTCCGCCGTGATCGGCACCGGGAGCTTCGGGGTTCCGGATTCGCGGGCGGCCGCAGCATCCGTTCCCGTTCCCCACACGATCGCGTCGAACGTCGCCGCCGAGCCGGTGATGTGCACGTGGGCGAAGCGCGGGTGCGAGGTGAGGTAGGCGCCGGTCGCGGCGCCGCCGCGCACGATGCGCACGAAGCCGGGCTCGATGAGCGCGGCGAGCGCGCGCTCGAACACGGGCACGAGGGCGTCCTGGGTCGGGTTGACCTTGAGCAGCGCCACGCGGTTGTGCGCGAACAGCTCGTACAGCACGTCGGCGATCGGGATCGACGTGACGTTGCCCGCGCCGAGCACGAGGCCGACGCCGCCCGACTCGGTCGGGGTGAGCTGCGCGAGGCCCGCTGCGCGGGTCGCCTCGCTCGCGGAGACGCCCGGCTCGAACCACACCTCGCCGGTGAACCCCGACAGCAGGAACTTCTCGGTGCCGTTCAGCGGGAACGTGTGCGCGCGCACCCGTCCTCCCGGCGCCTCGTCGAGCGCGACGCCGTCGAGCGGACTGCGGCCCTTCGCGAGCGCCTCGAGCGTCTCGCGCAGCGCGTCGAGCAGTCCGATGACGGCATAGGGTCCGCCGAGCCACTCTTCTCCGGACAGCGGATGTCCGGGCGTCAGGCCCTTCGACATCGTCGCCGTGTCGGCCCACTCCTGCGCGACGGCGCCGACCGCGTCGCGGACACGACCCAGCAGGCGCGCCCGCTGGTCGAGCGTGAGGGCCACCCACACCTTCGCGCCCGCGTCGAGCCGATCGAGATCGGCGTCGAGCGCTGCGCGCTCGTCGGCGGGAAGGGCCGGCGCGGGCGGGCGCTTCGCCGGCGCCTTGCGCGGCTTCGCGGGGGTCGCGGAGGAGGTGGGGGACATGTGTTCTCCTTCGAACTCGCGCGGCGGCTCCCGCTCGTGAGTCCGTCACGGGGCATCCTACGTCACGCCGCCCGGCACTCGGTGTCAGCCGGACTGCGACTGGGTGTCGTGGCGATCGATGTCGGCGCGGCGCAGCGGGTACCGGGCGAGGGTGAGCAGGCTGACGCCGATCAGCACCGCCGGCGCGAGGCTGAAGCTCACGACGATGCCCGTGATCGCGGCATCCGGCTGCACGGTGACGCTTCCCGCCAAGACCTGGGTGCCGGTCGACGAGACGTACCCGGTCACCGCGAGGATCACCGCCAGCGTCGTCGCGCCGAGCGCGAACCCCACGGTCTCGCCGGCGGTCCATACTCCGCTGAACGACCCGGCTCGGCCCGGGCCGTGGGTGCGCTCGTCGTGGGAGATCACGTCGGGCAGCATCGCCATCGGCAGCGACTGCATGCCCGCGTACGCGATGCCGGCGACGCCGACGGGTACGTAGATCCAGTCGCCCGGCGCCCACAGCATGCCGAGGATCGACAGCGCCGCCACCGCGAACACGACGCTGGCGATGGTGAACGTGCGCTCCTTGCCGATGCGCCGCGCCACGACGCCCCACGCGGGCGCGGCGAGCAGCGCCGGCGCGATGAGCGCGACGAACAGCAGCTCGACCGCGGCCTGCGAGTGCAGCACCCACGTCGCGACATACTGTGCGCCCGCGAGCATGAGCCCGGTCGCGAGGGCTTGGAGCACGAAGGTGGCCAGCAGCAGCCGGAACGGCCGGCTGCGCCTGAGTGCGCCGATCCCTTCCGCGAAGTGCTCCCGGATCCCCGCGTTCGCAGCACGCGCCCCGCCGTCTTCCGGCGAGAGTACAGCTGGTCGCCGAGATGCTGGTTCGTTCCCACCCTCTCGTCGACCAGCTGTACTCTCGCGGATCGGCGGAGGGGGGACGGATGCTGCGCGCCTGGCGACGCCCGTGGCAACCAGCATCCCGATCCCGATCACGACACCGCACACGACGCCCATGACGAGGTGCTGGACGAACGGGTCGTCCGACACGCGGCGGAGGGCCGGACCACCCGCGCCGAACAGCAGGATCGCGAGGGTCAGCACCACCACGCGCCAGGTCAGCAGGCGCGTGCGCTCGTCGTACCGCGGAGTCAGCTCGGCGGGAAGCGCGATGTACGGCACCTGGAAGAGGCTGAACGCCGTCGCCGTCAGCGTGAACGCGACGAGCACCCAGATGCCCGCGACCACCGGTCCGAGCGAAGGCGGCACCGCGAACGTCAGCGCGAACAGCACGGGCAGCGCGAGTGCGCCGATCAGCATCAGGCGTCGCCGGCTGCCGTGGCGTGCCAGGTCGCGGTCGGTGAGCGCCCCGATGACCGGGTCGATCACGACGTCCCACACTTTGGCGACCGTGATGACGGCCCCGGCCGCGAGCGCCGCGACCCCGAGCGAGTCGGTGAGGTAGTACGTCAGCACGAGCCCCGGCAGCGTCGCGAACCCGCCCGTGCCGAGCGACCCGGTCGCGTAACGCGCGATGGTGCCGCGGCCGAGCCGGGCGGAGGTGGATGCCGGAACCCCAGTCGCCGGCGGAGCCTCGTTGCTCATCGCGCCAGTGTAGGTCAGCGCCGCCCCGCGCTTCGCCCGCGAGAGTACAGCTTGTGGACGAGGGGTAGGGAACGCCCCAGCATCTCGGCGACCCGTTGTACTCTCGCCGGCTGCGGCGAGGTGCGCCTGGTCAGGGCTCCGCGCGCACCGCGGCCTCCACCGCGCGAAGCCCGGCGAGCGTCTCGGCGAACGACGTCGACAGGGGGGAGAGGCCGATGCGGAGGCCGCCGGGGTCGCGGTAGTCGGGGATGACGTCCTGCGTCCAGAGCCGCGCGGTCACCGCGCGCATCGACGGATGCGACAGCGTCACGTGGCCGCCGCGCTCGGCGGGATCGCGGGGCGAGGCCACCGTGACGCCGAGCGGGGCGAGCAGCTCGTCCGCCACACGCACCGCGAACTCGGTGAGCGCGACCGACTTGGCGCGCACGGCCTCGATGCCGACCTCCTCGAGCAGGGCGAGGGTGTCCTGCATCGCGAGCATGCCGACGATCGGCGGCGTGCCCGACAGGAAGCGCCGCATCCCGTCCGCCGGGCGGTACGAAGGCCCCATCGCGAACACGTCGGCCGTGCCCATCCACCCTTGGATGGGCTGGGCCAGCCGATCCTGCAGCCGCGACGCGACGTAGGCGAACGCCGGCGAGCCGGGCCCGCCGTTGAGGTACTTGTAGGTGCAGCCCACAGCGAGGTCGACCCCCCACGCGTCGGCCTCGACCGGCACCGAGCCCGCGGAGTGGCAGAGGTCCCACAGGATGAGCGCGCCGGCGTCGTGGGCGATGCGGGTGAGGGTCGCAGCATCCGCCAGATATCCGGATCGGTATGCGACGTGCGAGAGCAGCACGACCGCCGTCTCGGGGCCCACCGCCTCGCTCAGCGCCGACGCGGAGACCCCGCCCGCGAGATCGACGTCGATCCAGCGCACGCGGCCGCCGCGCTCCGCGGCGATGCCCTCGACCAGGTAGCGGTCGGTCGGAAAGTTGTCGCGGTCGACGACGATCTCGACCCGCGCGGGATCGGCGGCGACCGCGGCGTCGAACGCGGCCCGCAGCAGCTTGTAGAGGAGCACGGTGGTCGAGTCGCCGATCACCGTCTGCCCCGCGGCGGCGCCGATCGCCGCGCGGCCGACGGCGTCGCCGATCTCGAAGGGCAGCTGCATCCACGACTCGTCCCACCCGCGGATGAGGCGCCCGCCCCACTCGTCGCGTGCGAACGCGCCCAGTCGCTCCACGCTCGCGCGCAGCGGACGCCCGAGGGAGTTGCCGTCGAAGTAGACGAGCGACGTCTCGGCTCCGACGAACGCGTCACGGTGGGCGCGCAGCGGGTCGTCGGCATCGAGAGCGGATGCTGCGTCCTCGAGCCCTTCGGCGACGGCCGCCGCCGCGGGGTCAGTGGTCGTCATGGATGAGCTCCTCGGTGGGGACGACGGTCGCGCCGCGCAGCCACTCGGCGACCTCGTCGAGTTCGGCGGGCGGCGGCCCGGGGACGAAGGTGCAGACGCCGGAGGGCGGGTCAGCCAGCGGCCAGGGATCCGCCAGAGCTGCGATGAGCGCGGCACCGCGGATGCCCGCGCGGTCGAGCGCGGCGACCTCGTCGGGGTTGACGCCCACCGGCTGATCGCCGTTGCCGAGGTCGGTGCCGTAGAGCACCCGCCCGCCTGCGGCGGCGAACCCGGCGAGGTTGACCCGGGCGAAATCGCCCGCTTCCTCATCCCCCGCGTGGATCGCGAGCGTCGAGATCCACACCTGGCCGGCCTTGACCGCGTGGGCGGTGAAGGTCCGGCCGACGAACCCGCTGAAGGGTGTGTGGGCGAAGCCGTCGACCCCTGCGTCGAGCGCGAGCTGCGGCATCCCGTGGCCCTCCGCATGCGCGACGACCGGCAGTCCGCGTTCGCGTGCGACCTCGACGATCGCGGCCAGCGCCGCCGCGTCGAGCACCGGTCCCGCGACGCTGTTGAGCGAGGCCTTGATGACGGAGGCCCCGAACGAGGCCTGCTCGTCGACCGCCGTGGCCGCGCCGCCGGCGACGCCCGGATGGGTCGAGGCGTCCGCGATCTCGCGCGCGATCTCGGCCGGCGCCCACGGACGCCCGACCGGGTAGCCGCCGACCGCCGTCAGAAACGCGCCGGCATATGCCACGCGCGGAATGCCGTGGTTCTCCCGTCGTGCCAGAGTCACCGGGTCGCCGCCGAGGTCGACGACGCCGGCGATGCCGCCCGCGGCCAGAGCGCTCTCGTCGATGAGGTGCAGGTGCACGTGGTGATCGGTGAACGGAGGCAGCGAGACGCCGTGCTCGCCGGTGATGGCGCGGTGGCAGAGCGCCGCGTCCGGGCCGAGGAGTTCGCGCAGGGCGTCGGGATCGTGCGACATCACAGCTCCGTCCGCACGGCGTACAGCTCGGGGAAGAAGGTGAGATCGAGCGCCCGCTGCAGGAACGGCACGCCGCTCGAGCCGCCGGTGCCGGTCTTGAAGCCGATGATCCGCTCGACCGTCTTGAGATGCCGGAAGCGCCACAGCTGGAAGTTGTCCTCGAGGTCGACGAGCTCCTCGCACGTCTCGTAGGCCGCCCAGTGGGCCTCGGGGTCCCGGTAGATCTCGGTGAACACCGGCACGAGCTCCGGCGTGTAGGTCCACGCCTTCGTGACGTCCCGCTCGAGCACCTCAGCGGGGATCGGATAGCCCGAGCGGGCGAGCATGCCGAGGAACTCGTCGTACAGACTCGGCGCGTCGAGCGCCGCGCCCACGAGCGCGTGCGCGGCGGCGTCGGAGGCGAACACCCGCAGCATCGCGGCGTTCTTGTTGCCCAGCATGAACTCGACCGCGCGGTACTGCGCGGACTGGAAGCCGCTGGCGTTGCCCAGCACGCCCCGGAACTGGCCGTATTCGGCCGGGGTGAGGGTCGCCAGCACCGACCACTGCTCGGTGAGGGTCTTCTGGATGTGCTTGACGCGCGCGATGCACTTGAGCGCGGGGGCGAGCTGGTCTTCGCGGAGCAGACGGCAGGCGGCGCCGAGCTCGTGCAGCACGAGCTTCAGCCACAACTCCGTGGTCTGGTGCTGCACGATGAACAGCAGCTCATCATGATGCTCCTGCTTGCCGCCGCTGCCGCTGAGCGGCCGCTGGGCCGACAGCAGGGTCGCGAGATCGAGATAGCCGCCGTAGCTCATGCGGTCCTCGAAGTCGGTGACGACAGATCCCTCGATCGCCCGGGTATTGCGTTCGACGCTCACGGCCTCAGCCTAATTCGGACGGATGCCGCGGCGTCAGGGTGTCACGATGGTTCGAGGCGTTTCGACTCGCAAGCTCGCTCAACGAGCGGGGGTGCGGGCTCGCTCAACGAGCGGGGGTGCGGGCTGGCACACGGGCGAGGGTGCGGGCTCGCTCGACGGGCGAGGGTGCGGGCTCGCTCAACGAGGGTGCGGGCTGGCACAACGAGCGGGGGTGGGGGCTCGCTCAACGAGAGTGCGGGCTGGCACACGGGCGAGGGTGCGGGCTCGCTCGACGAGCGGGAGTCACCGGCCTCAGATGAGGGAGAGTTCGCGCAGCTTCGCCTCGACGTCGGCGTTCGACGGCTCGACGTGGTGCGAGGCATCCGGGTACACGACGACGGGGATGTTGGTCCGGCCCGAGATGTCGCGCGCGACATCCGCCGCGGCGGGGTCGGCCACCAGGTCGACGTAGGTGTACGAGATGCCGAGCGCGTCGAGCTGCTTCTTGGTGCGGATGCAGTCGCGGCACCAGTCGGCGCCGAACATCGTGAGGGTGGAGGGGGAGGACGCGGGGGAAGTCACCCTTCCATTCTCAGGGATGGATCCTGGACGAGGGCCGTGCACCGTCCGGGGTGCGCGCCCGTGCATCGGCCGATGGTGTCCCCTGC
Organism: Microbacterium trichothecenolyticum; assembly: GCF_041938625.1. GTDB lineage: Bacteria > Actinomycetota > Actinomycetes > Actinomycetales > Microbacteriaceae > Microbacterium > Microbacterium trichothecenolyticum_D. Next base: position 365,658 of record NZ_CP169427.1, read on the forward strand.
GTCGGCTGAACGCGGAGGCGCCGATTCACCGGCGCATGGGAGGATAGCCCGCGATGCAGTTGTCGATCGTGGTTCCGACGTACAACGAGGCTCCGAACATCGCGGAGCTCGTCCGGCGTGTCACCGCCGCGGTCCAGAGCCGGGGCGGGCTCGACGCCGAGATCATCTTCGTCGACGACAGCACGGACGCCACTCCCGACGTGATCCGCGAGGTCGCGGCATCCGCTTCCCTGCCCGTCCGGCTGATCCATCGCGATCGTCCCGTCGGCGGCCTCGGCGGAGCCGTGATGGAGGGCTTCGCGGCGGCCGAGACAGACGCCTGTCTGGTCATGGACGCCGATCTGCAGCATCCGCCGGAGGAGATCCCCGCGCTGTGGCACCGCTACTCGCGCGGCGACGTGGATCTCGTGATCGCGTCGCGGTATGCCGGCGGCGGCACCTCCGGCGGCCTCGCCGACCGCACCCGGGTGATGGTGTCGAAGGGGTCGACCGCGGTGACGCGCGCGATGTTCCCCATCCGGCTGAAGGACGTCTCCGACCCGATGACCGGGTTCTTCCTCATCGACCGGCGCACGATCGACTCCGAGCAGATGCGCCCGCGCGGCTTCAAGATCCTGCTGGAGATCCTCGCGCGCCGGCCGATGCGCGTGGCCGAGATCCCGTTCGACTTCGCCGACCGCCACGCGGGGGAATCCAAGGCGTCGGTGCGGCAGGGTCTGCACTTCCTCACGCAGCTGACCGCGCTTCGCTTCGGCAAGATGTCGCTGTTCGCCGTGATCGGCGGGCTCGGCGCCGTCGCCAACGTCGCGATCGTCTGGGCGCTCACGTACTGGGGCGTGGACTACATCGTGGCCGCGATCGTCGCCGCCGAGGTCACGATCATCGGCAACTTCCTGCTCCAGGAGCGCTTCGTCTTCCAGGACATGCGCGAGAACGCGTCGGGTGTCTGGCTGCGCTTCGCGAAGTCGTTCAGCTTCAACAACGCCGAGGCCGTGATCCGCATCCCCATCGTTGCGATGATGGTCTCGACCGGACACATCTCGGCGGTCGTGGCGACGGCGATCACTCTCGTGGTCGCGTTCTTCCTCCGCTTCCTCTTCCACTCGCTCGTCGTGTACGCGCCCCGCAAAGCGGGCGTGGAACCGAGCCCCGCCCGTCGCTTCGTCGAGGAGCTCGACCACGAGGCCATGCAGCCCGGCGAGCTCTAGATTCCGGATGCCTCGGCCCGCGGCATCCGTTCATCTCCTCAGTCCGCGAGGCGCAGCGTCTCGGCGTCCTGCACGTAGCGCTCGCCCGTGTCGGGGCAGACCCACTCGTCGCCCTCGCCCCGGAGCGGCTTGCCGGCGCGTCCGACCCAGCCGACACGGTGCGCCGGCACTCCCACGACCAGCGCGTACGGCGGGACGTCCCTCGTGACCACGGCGCCGGCCGCCACGAGCGCCCATTCGCCGATTGTGACCGGGGCGATGCACACGGCCCGCGCGCCTATCGATGCGCCGGTGCCGATCGTCACGCCGACCTGGTGCCAGTCCTGCGAGGTCTTCGGGCTGAGGTCGGGATTGACTGCCCGCGGGAACTCGTCGTTCGTGAGCACGGCGGCAGGGCCGACGAAGACGCCGTCGCCCAGCCTCGCGGGCTCGTACACGAGCGCGTGATTCTGGATCTTGCAGGCGTCGCCGAGCACGACGCCCGGACCGATATAGGCGCCGCGGCCGATGTTGCAGTCGGCGCCCAGAACCGCCGCCTCGCGGATCTGCGCCAGATGCCACACACGCGTACGGGCACCCAGCCGGGCACTTTCCGCCACATCGGCTGATGCGTCGATCATCGTGGAATCGTCCATTGTCCTCTTCCCCGCTTCGTCGCTCGGGTTCCATTGTGCGACGCGATGTGGTTATACTGCGCGCGGGACCCTCCGCGGGCACTGGGGAAGTATCGCACGCGGATGTCTTCTCAGCCGGTCACCCGAAGGCCGACGGGGAGACAGCACCGACGAGGGCGTCGGGAACAGGGAAGCAATGGGGATCAGCCAGCCTTCGGCGACGGTTCTGTCCGGATCTCGGGCGTACCGCAAGAAGCTCGTCACCTTCGCTGCGCTCGCAGCGCTGGTGATCGCACTGCTGAGCGCGGTTGCCTCCGGCGAGCAGGCCCGAGCGGCGAGCCCATGCGGGGTGAACATCAATCCGATCACATGCGAGAACCAGAACCTCGGCACCGATCCCGACGTGTGGGACATCACCGGCGCGGGAGACCCGTCGATCCAGGGCTTCGCCACGGACATCTCGGTCAATTCCGGGCAGAGGATCGACTTCAAGATCGACACTGATGCCCGCTCATACCGCATCGACGTCTACCGAACGGGGTGGTACCAGGGACTCGGGGCGCGCTTCATCACCTCCGTGCCCGTCAGCGCGACACTGCCGCAGGGGCAGCCGCAGTGCATCTCGGATGTGGCCACCGGACTCTATGACTGCGGCACATGGGGCGTCTCGGCGTCCTGGACGGTTCCCGCAGACGCGGTGTCGGGCGTCTACATCGCGAAGCTCACGCGCGCCGACGACGGCGGGGCGAGCCACATCACGTTCGTCGTGCGCAAGGACGGCAACACGTCCGACCTCTTCTTTCAGACCTCCGACACGACGTGGCACGCCTACAACACCTACGGCGGCGCGAACTTCTACCAGGGCGGTGCGAACAACCGCGCGTACAAGCTGAGCTACAACCGCCCCTTCGCCACCCGCAACTCGACCGACCTCAACTCGCCGTCGGGCAACACCCAGCGCGACTTCTATTTCGATTCGGAGTACCCCACCGTCCGATTCCTCGAGCGCAACGGGTACGACGTCACCTACACGACGGACGTCGACACCGACCGGCGCGGGGCGGAGCTGCTCAACCACAAGGTCTTCCTCTCGGTCGGGCACGACGAGTACTGGTCGGGCGCCCAGCGAGCGAACATGGAGGCGGCGCGCAACGCGGGAGTGAACTTCGCATTCCTGACAGGCAACGAGGGGTACTGGCGGACGCGCTGGGAGTCGTCGGCGGATGGCTCGAACACGTCCTACCGCACTCTCGTCAGCTACAAGGAGACATGGGGCAACGCCAAGATCGATCCCGATACGCAGTGGACCGGGACTTCCCGCGACCCGCGCTACGCCACGCCGGCACAGGGGGCACGCAATCCCGAAAACGCGCTGACGGGCACGATGTACATGGTCAACGACATCGATCTGCCGCTCAGGGTCGGGTCCGAAGAGGGCAAGCTGCGCATCTGGCGGAACACGGGCCTGTCCGCCCTCGCGGCCGGCCAGACCGCGGACCTCGGCGACGGCATCCTCGGCTATGAGACGAACGAGGATGTGGACAACGGCTTCCGTCCGCCGGGACTGATCCGCATGTCGACGACGGTGGCGCCGACCACGCAGTATCTGCGGGACTACGGCAACGTCGTCGCCGCGGGTACGACCCGGCACCACATCACCCTCTACCGCGCGGCGAGCGGAGCTCTCGTGTTCTCGTCCGCCACCATCCGGTGGGGGTGGGGGCTCGACGACGTCCACGACGGAAGGCAGGGGACCTCCGATTCGCGCATCCAGCAGGCGACGGTCAACGTCCTCGCCGACATGGGCGCGCAGCCGTCCACGCTGATGTCCGGGCTCGTGGCGGCGGCGAAGAGCGCCGACACGACAGCGCCGACGACGACGATCAGCGCTCCGACGGAGGGGCAGTCGATCGCGAACGGCACCGCCGTCACCGTGACCGGGACGGCCTCCGACTCCGCCGGACGGGTCGCGGGGGTGGAGGTCTCGACCGACGGTGGGGCGACGTGGCGCCGCGCCGAGGGCACCACATCCTGGACCTTCACGTACGTGCAGCAGGGCGACGGGGCGCAGACCATCAAGGCCCGGGGCATCGATGACAGCGCCAACTACTCATCGGCCGGCACGACCCGATCGGTCACGGTCGGAGGGCCGTACTCCGCGCTGGGCAACGCCGTGCCGGCCACCCTGTCGGCCGATGACACCCAGTCGGTCGAGCTCGGCCTGCGCTTCTCCACCGAGGTCGACGGGTACGTCAGCGGTGTCCGCTTCTACAAGGGCTCCGGCAATGGGGGCCAGCACGTCGGCTCGCTGTGGAACTCCTCCGGCTCCCGCCTCGCGACCGTCGTCTTCTCCGGTGAGTCCCCTACAGGCTGGCAGACCGCCCAGTTCTCCTCGCCCGTGCCGATCATCGCCGGGCAGACGTACACCGTGTCGTACACGGCACCGCAGGGCGGGTACGCCTTCCAGGAGCGGTACTGGCCGTACAGCGCGCGCCCGTCGTCACCCGTCACCGTGAGCTCCGCCACGGGTGCGAATGTTGCGGGGGTCTATGGGACACCGGGGCAGTTCCCGACCACGACCTGGGCCGACGCCAACTACTTCGTCGACCTCGAGTTCACCAAGTCCGATACGTCTCCGCTGCGGATCCAGCTGCGCACCCCGGGCGCGGGAGCGACGAGCGTCGCGCTCGACACCGCAGTCACCGCGACCCTGACGCGGCCCGCTGTCCCGGAATCGGTCGGCCTCACCCTCACGGATCCGAGCGGAGCCGTCGTCTCCGGCACGGTGTCGTACGACGCCCCGACCCGCGTGATCCGGTTCGTGCCCGCAACGCCGCTCCAGCCCAGCACCGTCTATACGGTCGGCCCGACCGCGCGGGACACGAACGGCGTCGGCCTGGCTCCGGACTCCGGCTGGTCGTTCACCACGCGTGCCGACGGGCAGAGCGACGGCCAGTGCCCATGCAGCCTCTTCGACGACAGTCGTGTCCCCGCCGTCCCGAGCGACTCCGACTCGTCCGCGGTCACCCTCGGCGTCGGGTTCACGGTCGGCTATCCGGGCACGATCACCGCCCTCAAGTTCTTCAAGGGCCAAGGCAACGGCGGAACCCACGTCGGCACGCTCTGGAACGACGCCGGCACGGCCCTCGCGACGGTGGAGTTCACCAACGAGTCAGCCTCGGGCTGGCAGAAGGCGACGCTGTCGGCGCCCGTGACGGTGCAGCCTGGTGTACGGTACGTCGTCTCGTACCGCGCGACACAGGGCAGGTACTCGGCCACGCCCGCGACCTTCGCACAGGAGTACACGCGCGGGCCTCTGACCGTCGCGGCGAACGGCGCCGTCTTCACGTACGCGAACGCGTTCCCGACGCAGGCCTCGACGACCGACTATGGCGTCGACGTCGTGTTCCAGCCACTGGGCGACAGCCCCGTGATGACGAATTCGACCCCTGCCGCCGGCGCGACCGCCGTCGCCGCGAATGCGCCCATCTCGGCGACCTTCAGCGGCGCCATCCGCACCGGGTACACGGGCGCGGTCACTGCGAACGGAAGCGCCGTGGCCGGATCGTGGGCGCTCTCGGGCGACAAGAAGACGGTGACCTTCACACCTGCGGGCACGTATCCGGCATGGGCGCAGGTGGCGGTGTCGATCACCGGCCTCGTCTCGGAATCCGGCGTGGCAGGCCCGGACGTCGCGTGGTCTTTCACCGCCATAGGCTCGACGACGATCGTCTCGCTGATCGGAGGTGCGACCCCCGCGCAGACCGAGGCCTCCGACACCGCGTCGGTCGAGCTCGGCATGTCGTTCACGACGGGCGTGTCGGGCAAGGCCACCGCGATCCGGTTCTACAAGGCGACCGCGAACACCGGCACCCACGTCGGGTCGCTGTGGAACGCGGCCGGCCAGCGCATCGCGCAGGCGACCTTCACGTCGGAGACCGCGAGCGGATGGCAGCGGGTGGTGCTGGCGAATCCGGTCGCGCTCACCCCCGGTCAGGTGTACACGGTGTCGTACTACGCCCCGCGCGGGGGGTACTCGTACACCAGCGGATACTTCGCCTCACCCGTGTCCTCGGGACCGCTCACCGCGGTGAGCCCCGCGAACGGCGTCTACCGGTACGGAGATGCAGCGGCGATGCCCACCGCCTCCTGGAACTCGACGAACTACTTCGTCGACCTCGAGTTCGTCCCCGATTCGCAGGACGGCCAGGAGCCTCTGGTTGTGGAATCCACCTCTCCGGTCGACGGGGCGGCCGCCGTCTCGATCGACGCGCCCATCGCAGCCACCCTGAGCGCAGACGCCGGAGGGCAGGCGGTCTCGCTGACGGTCACGGGCGCCGGCGCAGACGTCTCGGGCGCAGCATCCTACAATCCGGTCACGCGCACAGTCTCGTTCGCGCCGGCTGCCCCCCTCGCCTATGCAACGCTGTACACCGCGACCGTCACCCTCGACGGGCTCGCCCTCGACACGTGGACGTTCGAATCGGCGGTGCCGCCGATTTCGGGAGTGGTCCAGACGCTGTTCGGCGCTGACGTGCCCACGATCCCCTTAGTGGCCGACACGGACGCGGTCGAACTGGGCACCGCGTTCACCGTCGCCAAGCCGGGCCACGTCACGGCACTGCTCTACTACAAGGGCGCCGGGAGCACCGGCACGCATCGTGGCACCCTGTGGTCCGCGACCGGTCAGGAGCTGGCCCGCGTCACCTTCGACACCGAGACCGCGTCGGGCTGGCAGCGCGCGGCACTGAGCGCACCGATCCTCGTCACACCGGGAAACACATACGTCGTCTCGTACTTGGCGCCCCAGGGCGGCTTCGCCACGACTGCTGGGTACTTCGCGCAGCCGCGGATCTCGGGCGACATCACCGGTCCCGCGACGGACAACGGTCGGTACGTCTACGGGACGAACGGAGGGTTCCCGACCACGAGCTTCAACGCGACTGCATATTTCGCGGACGTCCAGGTCGACTTCGGTCCGGCCGGCGACCCACCTCCGGCCGCGCCGACCCTGACGTCGCGAGCCCCGGCTGCCGACGCGACCGGTGTGTCCACCACGGCAGCGATCAACGCGACCGTCGCCGATGCGACGTCGGCGACCATGGTGGTGTCGACCGGAGGCACCCCGGTAACGGGCACGAGCAGTTACGATGCCGCCTCCAGCGTCGTCGCCTTCGCGCCGGCGGCTCCACTCGCCCGCGGCACGTCGTATTCGGTCGCAGTCACCGTGGACGGAGAGTCGATCGTCGGCGGCACATGGTCGTTCACGACGCTCGCGGCGCCATCGATCACAGCCCGCAGCCCGGCAGCATCGGCGACGAACGTGGATCCGACGACGGTGACGGTATCGGCGACGCTGTCGAACGCCTCCGCGGCGGCGCTGACCATGGCCAGCGGCGGCACCTCCGTCGCGGGAACGTCGAACTTCAACGCGGCGACCGGCACGGTGACCTTCGTCCCCTCAGCCTCACTGCAGTGGGGCAGGTCCTACGACGTAGCCGTCACGGCGGACGGTGTCGCGGTGACTGGCGGCGGGTGGTCGTTCTCGACGCTCCCGGCCGCGACTCTGTCAGCCACGACTCCGGCCGCCGGCGCGACCGCGGTCGATCCCGCGACCGCTCAGATCACCGCGCGACTCACCGGCGCGGTGAGCGCCTCGATCGTGCTCAGACTAGGTGCGACGAACGTGGCGGGGACGTCTGCCTTCAACGAGTCGACAGGCGTGGCGACGTTCACCCCGACCGTAGCGTTGGACTGGGTGAAGACGTACACGGCGACCGTCACTGCCAACAGCACGGCGGTACCGAACGGCACTTGGTCGTTCACGACGGTGGTCAAGCCCGACCAGGTGAGCCTCTTCACCACCGGGACGCCGGCGAACGCGAACGCCAACGCACTGCTCGCCTACCAGGTGGGGACCCGTTTCCGCGTCAGCGCCCCCGGCGTCGTCACCACGATCCGCTATTACAAGGGGAGCCAGAACAACGGCACCCACACCGGCTACCTCAGGAGCGCGAACGGCACTGTGCTCGCGCAGGTGACCTTCCGCAACGAGACCTCCTCGGGCTGGCAGACGGCGGTGCTGTCGTCGCCTGTGCGTCTGACTGTCGGCACGGAGTACCGGGTGACGCTGCTCAGCTCCGGCCGCTACCCCATCACCAACGGGGCGCTCGCGTCCGTCGTGACGGCCGGGCCCCTCTCGACGATCGCGAACGGCGGTGTCGCGGGTGTCGGGTCGGGGAACCCGGGGACGACGAACAACAACAAGTACTGGGTCGATGTCGTGTTCGACCCTGACAACTGACGACACGAACAGATGAGGTGAAGATCCGTCACGAGCAGAACCCTCCGGTTTGGGGACCGGAGGGGAAGAGATTGGGGGTGCTCGAGGTGGCAACACGACTGAGGGCGGCGGTGATCGGCGCGGGGTACTGGGGTCCCAACCTCGCGCGGAACTTCCGCGCGTCGAGCGACTGGGAGCTGGCCGCGATCTGCGACCTCGATGTCGCGCGGGCGCTGCGCGTCTCCGACAGCATCGGCGGCGTGTCGGTGACGGCCGACTTCGAGGACGTCCTCGAAGATCCGACAATCGACGCGGTCGCCATCGCCACGCCCGCCCGTACCCACCACGCGGTCGTGCTCGCCGCCCTCGAGGCAGGCAAGCACGTCATCGTCGAGAAGCCGGTCGCCGACTCTCGGGAACACGGCCTCGAGATGGTCGAACGCGCGCGTCGGAACGGCCTCGTGCTGATGGCAGACCACACGTATTGCTACACGCCGGCCGTCCTCAAGATCCGCGAACTCATCGACGAGGGTGCGCTGGGTCAGATCCTCTTCGTCGACAGCGTTCGCATAAACCTCGGGCTGATCCAGCCCGATGTCGACGTGTTCTGGGATCTGGCCCCGCACGATCTCTCGATCATGGACTTCATCCTCCCGGGCGGGCTCGATGTCAGGTCGGTGTCGGCGCACGGCGCCGACCCGCTCGCCACCGGCAGAGCATGCATCGGTTATCTGGTGATGCCCCTCGCAGCGGGCGGCATCGCCCACGTGCACGTCAACTGGCTGAGCCCCACGAAGATCCGCCAGATGGTGATCGGAGGCACCAAACGCACGCTCGTCTGGGACGACCTGAATCCGCAGCAGCGCGTCAGCGTCTACGACCGGGGCGTCGACCTGGCGCTGCAGTCCAAGGGCACGGCCGACAGCAGGGCGGCCAACGTCTCGTACCGACTCGGCGACACGTGGGCGCCGGCGCTCCCGGAACGCGAGGCGCTCGCCGCGGTCGTCGGCGAGTTCGCCGCGGCCATACGGCAAGGCCGGCCTGCGCGCACGAGCGGCGACGCAGGTCTCCGCGTCCTGTCGGTGCTCGAAGCCGCGTCGACCAGCCTCAGCGCCTCCGGAGCGCCCCGCCCGGTCGACACGCTCGTCAAGGAAGCCCAGGGAGCATGACCCACCTCGAAGGCACCCGCGTACTCGTCACCGGCGGTGCGGGCACGATCGGATCCACCCTCGTCGACCAGCTGCTCGCGGCAGGGGCCGCCCACATCGACGTGCTTGACAACCTGGTCCGCGGGCGCCGCGGCAACCTCGACGACGCGCTGCCCACTGGCCGGGTCGAGCTGGTCGAGGGCGACATCCGCGACGCGCGCCTCGTAGACGACCTGACCGCCGACAAGGACGTCGTCTTCCATCAGGCGGCGATCAGGATCACGCAGTGCGCCGAAGATCCCCGGCTCGCGCTGGAAGTGCTCGTCGACGGCACCTTCAACGTCGTCGAGTCCGCGGCGAGACATCGCGTGAAGAAGCTCGTCGCCGCCTCGAGCGCCTCGGTATACGGCATGGCGGAGGAGTTCCCCACGACCGAGCGTCATCACCACGAGAACAACGACACGCTCTACGGCGCCGCCAAGACCTTCAACGAAGGTCTCGTTCGCAGCTTCCGGGCCATGCAGGGACTGGACTATGTGCTGCTGCGGTACTTCAACGTCTACGGACCGCGCATGGACGTGCACGGGCTCTATACCGAGGTGCTGGTGCGCTGGATGGAGCGCATCGCCGACGGACGCCCGCCGCTCATCTTCGGTGACGGCAGGCAGACGATGGACTTCGTGTGCGTGCCCGACATCGCACGGGCCAACATCCTCGCCGCCCGCAGCGATGTGGTCGAGGGCACGTACAACGTCGCCAGCAGCACCGAGACGAGTCTGCTGGCGCTTGCCGAGGCGCTGCTGCGCGCGATGGGCTCGGACCTCGGCGTCGAGCACGGTCCCGTGCGCGCGGTCAATGGGGTGGTGCGCCGGCTGGCCGACACGGCGGCGGCGAAGCGCGACCTCGGTTTCGAGGCGACGATCGGCATCGACGAGGGGCTCCGGCGGCTCGTCGAGTGGTGGCGGCCGCTGCGCGATGAGATCGCCGCGGGCCGGACAGTGACGGTGCCATGAGCGATCGCATCAACGTCATGGTCCCGTGGCTCGGTCAGGAGGAGACGGATGCTGCGGCCGAGGTCATCGCGAGCGGTTGGATCGCGCAAGGCCCTCGTGTCGCGCGGTTCGAGCAGGCGTTCGCGAAGACGATGCAGGCGCGGTACGCGGTCGCGACGAGCAGCTGCACGACGGCGCTGCACCTGTCGCTCATCGTGGCGGGCGTCGGTTCGGGGGACGACGTCGTGGTGCCGTCGTTCTCTTTCATCGCCACCACGAACGCCGTGCGCTACTTGGGCGCGAACCCTGTGTTCGCCGACGTCGATCCGGTGACCGGCAACGTCACGGGTCACACCGTCGCCGAAGCTCTGACGCCCCAGACCCGCGCGGTCATCGCGGTCGATCAGGGTGGTGTGCCCGTCGATATCGACGACATCCGCTCGTTCACCGATCAGCTGAACATCGTCGTCATCGAAGATGCCGCATGCGGCGCCGGCTCGATCTACAAGGGGCTCCCCGTCGGCGCGGGCGCAGAGATCGCCGCGTGGTCCTTCCACCCGCGCAAGCTGCTCACGACCGGCGAGGGGGGAATGCTCACCACCTCGAATCCCGACTGGGCAGACCGGGCGCGGCATCTCCGCGAGCACGCGATGAGCGTCTCGGCCGCGGAGCGGCACGAGTCGGTGCTGCCGCCGGCCGAGGAGTACACCGAGGTCGGGTTCAACTACCGCATGACCGATCTGCAGGCCGCCATCGGCCTCGTCCAGCTCGGCCGCCTGCCGGAGATCGTTGCGCGCCGTCGCGAGATCGCGGAGCGCTACCGGGCTGCCATCGATGACATCGCCGGCCTCCGCGCCGTCGCGGACCCCGAGTACGGTGCGTGCAACTTCCAGTCGTTCTGGGTCGAGGTCGCCGAAGGCTACCCGACAGATCGGGACGGCCTGCTCGAAGCGCTCGCCGACGAGGATATCTCCGCCCGGCGGGGGATCATGGCGTCGCATCGCCAGCCGCCTTATCGCGATCTCACCCCGGAGGTCGGATTGCCGGTCACGGAGCGCCTCACCGACAGCACACTCATTCTTCCCGTGTTCCACCAACTCACCCAGGAGGATCAGGATCGCGTCATTGCCGTCCTCCGCTGGCCGGGCGGAGCAGTGTGATGGCGGAGGGCATTCTCCTGGTCGGTGCGAGCGGGCTGGCGCGCGAAGTGCTCGCCGCGGGCATCGACGGAGTGGTGGGCATTCTCGACGACGATGCGGATCTGCACACCACAGAGATCGCGGGAGTCCCCGTGCTCGGGTCCGTCATGGAGGCTAGCTCGCGGACGGAGGCGCTGCTGGTCTGCGTCGGACGAAGCCAGGGACGCCGCGGCGTCGTGCGCCGCCTGCGCGATGCCGGGGTCGGCGAGAGGCGCTACGTCAGCTTCGTCGCAGGATCGGTGCGGATGAGCCCGTCGAGCCATGTCCTGCCCGGAACGATCCTGCTGGATGGCGTTGTCGTGACGGCAGACGTCGCGGTGGGTCGCCACGTCGTGGTCATGCCGAACTGCACGATCACGCACGACGATGTCCTCGAGGACTTCGCGACGCTCGCCGCCGGGGTGTCCCTCGGCGGATCTGTGCGCATCGGCGAAGCGGCGTACATCGGGATGAACGCATCAGTGCGTCAGGGACTCCGCGTCGGCGCCGCGTCGACCGTCGGCATGGGGTCCGTCGTCCTCGACGACGTGCCGGACGAGGCGACCTGGGCGGGCGTGCCCGCACGCGAGATCGGACGGTCGTCATGAACATCCCTGTCCCGTTCCTTGACCTCGCCGCACAGCAGGCCGAGATCGCCGACGAGGTGCTCGCCGTCTGGCGCGAGCAGTTCACGGCGGCCTCGTTCATCGGCGGCCCCGAGGTCGAGGCGTTCGAGCGGGAATACGCCGCCTACATCGGAGTGGAGCACGTCGTCGGCGTCTCCAATGGAACGGACGCCCTCGAACTCGCATACCGCGCGATCGGAGTCGACCGTGGTGACGAGGTCATCATGCCGGCGAACACCTTCATCGCGACAGCGGAGGCGGCGTCGCGGATCGGCGCCGTGCCGGTGTTCGTCGATGTCGACGACGAGCATCTGCTGATGGATCCCGATGCCGTCGAGGCAGCGATCACCGGGCGAACCAGGGTGATCACGCCCGTGCATCTGTTCGGCCAGACCGCGCCGATGGAGCGCATCCGGGCGATCGCCGACAAACACGGTGTGGAGATCGTCGAGGATGCGGCGCAGTCGCAGGGGGCGTCCGGCCCGATCGGCCGCGCCGGAGCTCTGAGCCGAGCCGCGGCGACGAGCTTCTACCCCGGGAAGAACCTGGGCGCCGCGGGCGACGCGGGCGCGGTGATGACCGGGGACGCAGGCATCGCCGCGAGGATCAGGAACCTCGCTGCCCATGGCAGCTCGGAGAAATATGTGCACGATCGCGTCGGCATGAACGCTCGGCTGGATGCGGTCCAAGCGGTGGTGCTACGGGTGAAGCTGCGGCGGCTCGAGGCGTGGAACGCCGCCCGCCGGGCCGCAGCCGCGCGCTATGCCGAACTGCTGGCCGGCCTCGAAGACGTCCGGGTGCCGGCCGTGCGCGCCGGCAATGACGACGTCTGGCACCTGTACGTCGTGCGGGTGGGGGGGCGGCAGAGCGTGATGGACGGAATGCGCGCCGCCGGCGTCGGGGTCGGAATCCACTACCCGACCGCGGTGCCCCATTCGGAGGCGTATTCGAGCCTGGGCTACCGCCGGGGGCAGTTCCCGGTCGCGGAGGCGGCGGCGAGACAGATCCTCTCGCTGCCCATGTATCCGCACCTCACGGAGGACCAGCAGACCACCGTTCGTGATGCGCTCGTCGGCGCCTTCGTCAGGGGAGGAGGGTGAGATGTCTGTCCAAAGCGCCGTACGGACCGTCGACGTCCGCACCCACTGGAGGGATACTCCGCGTCCTCGTCTCGTGTTCTTCCGGTTGAACGAGCCCGACCTGCCCGGGTTCGTGGCGGGTCACTTCGCGGATCACGTGCGGTGCCTGGAGCAGTACTTCGAGGTCGTCCTCGTCACCGAGGACGCAGACTACGACGAGGTGGTCGACCGGGTGAAGCCCGATCTGGCGATGTTCGAGTCGGGCGTCTACGCGCGAGCGGGTCGTTCCGTGAGGAACACCCACCGCCATCCCGAGATCCCCAAGGTCGGGTTCCTCGATTCCGATGCGTACTGCTTGACGCGCTCGGTGTTCCTCGCCGACATGGAGGAGTGGGGCGTCGAAATCTTCTTCACGCACGCCACATCGGCGACGGGCTATTCGAGCGAGATCGCCGACCGCACCTTCTCGTGGCCCAACTTCGCCGACCGCCGGATCTTCCGCTCCTATCCGGGTGAGCGGTCGCAGTCCATCCTCCTCAGCGGCAGCCGGGCGACCAACTACCCGTGGCGAGTCGCGGTCGATCGGCTGCTGCGCGAGAAGTTCCCCGTGCGCAGTCTGCCCCACACCGGCTGGTTCTCCCGGGCGGCGACCGAGGGCATGCCGTCCGGCGAGGCCTATGCGCGCACGCTGAGCGACGCCCTGATCATCCCGACCTGCGGAACGATTGCGGGAGAGCTGGTCCGCAAGCACTTCGAGATCCCCGCCGCCGGTGCCGTCCTCGTCACGGAGAAGACGGTGTCGCTCGAAGCAGCCGGCTTCGTCGACATGGAGAACTGCGTCTTCGCCGATCTCTCGGATGTCGTGGCGAAGGTCGAGCACCTGCTGAATCACCGCGACGAGCTGGAAGCCATCGCCGCGGCGGGTCAGCGTCTGGCGCACGAGCGCCACTCCATCGAGGATAGGGACCAGCTGCGCCAGTGGTACGAGTTGCAGAAGGACTGCGGCGTCGGTGAGCACGTGGTCCAGAGAGGTCTGTTCGCGCCGCTGACGGTCGAGATCACCGGCGACCGCCGGTCGCCGGTGAGCCCGGTGTCGCCGGCCGGCCTCGACCGCCGACTGGTCGACGAGGGTCGCCGTCTACTCGAGCGGGGCGACCCGGCAGGCGCATCCGATCGGTTCGCGCAGGTGCTCAACCTGCACTTCGAGCCGGAGGCGGCGCTCCTGCTCAGTCGCTGCTGGCTCGCCGAAGGGCGGCCGGATCTCGCGCGACGGATGCTCGAGTACTCGACCGACGCGGTCGTGCGGGTCCACGGCGCACCACGTCCGGATCCCGTCGAGTGGGCGTGGCTGATCCGCGCGGCCCTCTGTGAATCGGATCCGACCCGGGCGCGCGATCTCGCGGAGGAGTACCCCCTGCTGCGCCACCCGGAACTGGACCGAATGCGTTGGGTGGTCTCCGTTGTCACCGCCGCGCCGCTGGGCTTCGCCGAACGGCCACCGAGCCTGACCCTCCATCCCGATGCGCCGCAGTCGTGGCCGGTGTGGCGGTCGGCCCTCGAAGACCAGCTCCGGGCGCTGAACGCGACGATGCTCGCCGACCGCGTTCACCATGTGCCGCCGCCGTTGCGCGAACTCACCGGAGCACCCCGCTCAGGCCTCGGCGACAGGGCCGGCCGAATGGTGCGGCGGACCGTCCAGCTGGGCAAGAGGGTGCGGGCACGCCTCTACCGCGAATGGACACGGCTTCGCACACCGACGGCCGGCGCGGATCACCTGTCCGTCTTCCAGCTCCTCGACGGGCGCTCGCTGGATGTCGTCATCTCGCTCGCGCCGCCCGCGGCTGTTCAGGTGAGGCTGGATGACCTCGTCGCGAACGACGGCTCGGGTGTCGGGATCGTGCGCCTCGGGCGGACCGAGGAAGCGACGGCGGGCACGACGTTCTCGCCCCGGGGATTTAGCTGCGGACTCGCTCCGGGGCTTCTGGACCGGATCCCCGACTGGGGGCGGGGGTTCGTGGTGGCCGGCGCTGCGGCTGCTTGTCGGCTCTCGGTCGGGCAGTTGGGCGGCTGCGAGGTGTTCGCCGTTGTCGAGAGTCCCGTGGACCGGACCCCCGTCGAACGAGAGCTCGGGCAGTCCGACGCGTGGCGCGAGGCCGACGACGAGATGCGGGAGCGGATCGTCGCCGCGCTCGCGAACCATCGCACGCGCGTGTGGCAGCGCACCCGCCCCGACGGGACCGTGCCGGCATGACGGGCGAGGACGGCGTGCAGCCGGACCGGTCGCTCGGTTCGCAGGCGACTCGCGCGGCCGCCTGGAGCGGTGTGAGCACGGTCGTGCTGCGGCTCGGCACGCTGATCGTCGGAATCGTGCTGGCCCGCATACTCACTCCCGAGCAGTTCGGCATCTACGCGGTGGCGCTCACTGTGCAGTCGATCCTCATCACCGTGGCTGACCTCGGCCTGTCGGCCGATCTCATCCGGTCCAAGGAGCCGGAACGCATCGCCCCGACTGTCGCAACGCTCGGTCTCGTCATGGGGACGGTGATGACGGCGATCACGTTCGGCTTCAGCACCACCCTTGCGGCGCTGCTCGGAAGCCCCGCCGCGGCCCCGGCGATCGCGGTGCTGTCGTTCACCCTCGTGCTCGCGGGGGCTACCGTCGTTCCCTATGCGATGCTCCAGCGCCGATTCCAGCAGCGGGAGATGTTCGTCGTCGGCGTCGCGGACTTCCTGGTTTCGACCACCGTGACGCTCCTCCTCATCGCCGCCGGGTTCGGCGTCATGGGTCTCGCTATCGGGCGGGTCGCCGCCCAGATCGTGTCGTCGGCGATGCAGTTCGCCCTGGCGCGGGTCAGGCCCCGCTACGGGATCGACCGCTCCATGTTGAGGCCGGTGCTGGCATTCGGCGTTCCGATCGCGGCGGCCAACCTGCTGTCGTGGGCGCTCCTCAACGTCGACAACATCGTCCTCGCGCGAGTGGCGGGTGCGACGGCACTCGGCTACTACGTGCTCGCCTTCAACATATCCAGCTGGCCGATGAGCGCCCTCGCCCACGTCGTGCGCTCGGTCTCGCTGCCGTACTTCGCACGGTCGACCCGCGGTGGTGAGGGCCTCGCCGCCCTCACGGCGGCGGCATGGGCGGGCGCGTTGCCCGCGGGGGCGGTCCTCGCGGCGCTCGCCGCGCCGCTCATCGAGGTCGTCTACGGCCCGAAGTGGCTTCCGGCGGCGCCTGTCCTGGCGGCTCTCGGGGTATACGGCAGTCTGCGCGTCGTCTTCGACATCTTCGCGGGCTACCTGTATGCGAAGGGACACTCCGGTCCCGTGCTGGTGATCCAGATCATCTGGCTCGTCGTCCTCACGGCGGCGATGATGTTCGCGACCCGCGCTTACGGCATCGTCGGAGCGGGCTGGGCGCACGTGCTCGTCGCGATTGTGGTCATCCTTCCCGCGTATCTGATCGCCCTCCGGGTGGCCGATGTGCACGCGCGCGACTTCTTGCGGGAGGCCTGGTGGCCGACCGTGGCGACGATCCCGACCGTCGCGACGGCGATCCTGGCGCGTGTTCTCTTCCCGGCCGCGCTGCCGGCTCTGCTGGTGGGTGGGTTCGCCGCCGTGACGACGTACGGCGTCCTCATGTGGCCATGGCTCGTCAGGCGGCTGCGCGAGATGCGCCGCGTCACGACAGCGACCGCGTCGGGGGGATCCCGTGCCTGACAATCGGTGGCGTGTCTTCGCCGAGAAGCAGGCCGTAGGCGGGCGGACGCTCCGGCTCATCGCGCGGCTCGCTCCGAGACCACCGCGCCCCAGCTGGCGAGGGGCTGCGGCGCGCGTCGCGCCCATCGCGCGGGCGACCGTTTCCGTCGTGATCCCCTGCTATAACTACGCGCGCTACCTGCCGGACGCGGTGCATTCCGCGCTCGCGCAGAATGGCGTCGATGTCGAGGTCATCGTCGTCGACGATCGCTCGACGGACGACAGCAGGCAGGTAGCGGAGCGGCTCGCCGACGCCCATCCCGAGGTCCGCGTGATCGTGAATCCGGAGAACCTCGGCCACGTGCGGTCGTTCAACGTCGGGTGGGAGGCATCCACGGGCGACTTCGCAGTGAAGCTCGACGCCGACGATCTGCTCGCGCCCGATGCGTTGACTCGCGCCGTCGCGCTCTTCGAGGCGCATCCGTCGGTGGGGATGGTCTACGGGCATCCCCGCCACTTCGCGGCGGATCGGCCGCCTGCTGCGCGGGTGGAGACCGTCCGCTGGGTCGTGTGGCGCGGCGAGGACTGGCTGATGGAGCGGTGCAGACTCGGCGTGAGCGCCATCACGAATCCCGAGATGGTCCTGCGGTCCGCTCTCCTCCGGGAGTCGGGCCCGATGGATCCGTCCGTCACCTTCGCGCCTGACATGGAGATCGCCCTTCGGCTCGCAGCGATCTCCGACATCGGGTACGTCGCGGGAGCGGACCAGGCGCTTCACCGCGAGCACGCCGGCAGCATGAGTGAGACCGACGGCGCCGGAGTCCTCGTCGATATCCAGGCCCGGCGTACGGCGTTCGATCGGGCCTTGCGCGCACGCGCCGACTCCGAGAGATTCCGCAGCCGAGCGCGCAGGGCGCTGGCGCGGGATGCGCTGCGACTCGCCTCGGCCGCAGCCGACCGCACGCGGAACGCGATGGCGGGACGGGACCTGGTCGGCTTCGCGACCGACGTGTGCCCCGAGAGCCGCGAGTGGCGAAGCTACAGGAGGCTGCAGGCTCCATCGCCGATCGTCGCGCGCAGCCTGTCCGCCCTCGGACGGAAGGCGCGGCGCAGAGTCCGGAGCGAGGCGTACTTCGCCCGCTGGATGGTCTCGGGGGTGTGACATGGCGACAGGGAGTGGGGTCGTGGTCGCGAGCAGGAAGCTGACTGCCCGGGTCCGGCGCGCCTGGGAGGTTGGCCCCCGCGGTGTCGCCCAGCGGCTGGCGCAGCGCGCGTATCAGGCGACGGGCGCGGCGGAGCTTCGTCTCAATCTCGCCCTGGAGGACCACCTGACCGACGCTCCCGGCTCGCTGCCGGTCCCGCAGACGCGACCCGTGCGGGGCAGGCCGCTGTCGGTGGGCTGGGTGTGCACACCGCCGACTCCCGGCTCCGGCGGACATACCACGCTGCTGCGGATGGTCGCCGGCCTCGAGGCGCGCGGCCATTCCTGCGTCCTGTACCTCTACGACAAGGACGGACTGGACGTCCGCGCCGCGACCCACCTGCTCCGCGCGCACTGGCCGGAGGTCGGTGCCGCCGTGCGTGACGTGAGCGAGGGCATCGCGGGCGTGGACGCGGTGGTGGCCACCGGCTGGGAGTCCGTGCACCTCATCGTGAAGAAGGCGCTCGCTCCGCTGCGCAGGCTCTACTTCATCCAGGACTACGAACCGTACTTCTACGGTCGGGGCGCGGAGTACGAGTTCGCGGCGATGACGTACCGCCTGCCTTTCCGGCGCATCGCGCTCGGGGAGATGCTCGACGGGATCATCCAGGCCGAGACCGGTTTGCGCAGCGACGTCGTTCCGTTCGGATGCGACTCCTCGTCCTACGGATTGCCGCTCGCGCCGGTCGAGCGCCAGGGTGTCGTCTTCTACTGCCGACCCGATTTCCCGCGCCGTGGCTACCAGCTCGCCGCGCTGACTCTCATCGAGTTCCATCGGCTCTTCCCGGATGAGCCGATCCACGTCTACGGCGCTGCGCCACGCGGGCTGGACGTCCCCCACACCTTTCACGGCAGACTCAGCCCGGCGCAGTTGAACGAGCTCTACGGCCGGACTGTGGCGGGCCTCGCGATGTCGTTCACGAACATGACGCTGGTGGCCGAGGAGATGATGGCGGCGGGCAACATTCCCGTCGTCAACGACATCGATCTCGCGCGCCTGGTGCTCCCGAACCCCATCGTGAGGTGGGCCGCGCCAACCGCGGGCGCGCTGGCGCGCCAACTCGGCGAGGCCGTGTCAGCACCCGACGTCGATGCGCGGGCGGTGGCGGCCGCGGCATCCGTGACGGGGCGGTCGTGGCAGCCGACGTACGACGCTGTCGTCCGCATCATCGAGGAAGAGGTGTACGGCACATGAGGTCACCGCACGTTCTGATCATCGTCGAGAACCTCCCGGTTCCCCTGGACCGCAGGGTCTGGCTCGAGTGCCAGGCGCTCGTGGCGCGAGGCTACCGCGTCAGCGTCATCTGCCCCAAGGGCCCGGGGGACCCCGCTCGCCAGCGGATCGATGGCATCGACATCTACAAGTACGCGCCGGCGCCGGAGGCCAAGGGGCTGTTCGGCTTCGCGTGGGAGTTCGCGTACAGCTGGGTGCGGACCGCGCTGCTGTCGCTCGCGGTGTGGCGCCACCAGCGCTTCGACATCATCCAGACCTGCAATCCGCCGGACACGTATTGGCTTCTTGCGCGGCTGTGGCGCGTCCGCGGGGTGAAGTTCGTCTTCGACCACCACGATCTCGACCCTGAGCTGTTCATCTCGCGGTTCGGCCGGCCGGTCGGTCTGCTCAAGCGACTCGAGTATCGAGGCCTGCGCTGGCTGGAACGGCGTACCTTCCGCAGCGCAGACCGGATCATCTCCACGAATGAGTCCTACAAGGCGGTGGCTGTCCGCCGGGGGGATCGCCGCCCCGGTCATATCACCGTGGTGCGCAGCGGTCCCGACACCGAGATCATGCGCCCGATCTATCCGGCGGAGCCTCACGCGGCAGACACCGTCGAGCTGGTGTACCTCGGAATCATGGGGCCGCAAGACGGAGTCGACCAGGTGCTGATGGTGATGGACGAGCTCGTCCACCATCGCGGCCGCGCTGATGTGCGGGCGACGCTCCTCGGGTTCGGCGACTGCCTCGAGGACCTCAAGCGGCAGTCGGTGCAGCTCGGGCTCGAAGAGAGCGTCACGTTCGCGGGTCGGGTCGACCGCGACGCGATCGCCGAGTTCCTGAGCCGCGCCGACATCGGCCTGTGCCCCGACCTCAAGACCCCGCTGAACGACCTCTCGACCATGAACAAGACCATGGAGTACATGTCGTACGCCCTGCCGTCGGTCGCATTCGATCTGGTCGAGACCCGCGTCTCGGGTGCCGATACCGTGCTCTACGTGCCGTCCGGCGACATCGCGGCGTTCGCGGACGCCGTCGAGCGTCTCATCGACGATCCGTCGCTGCGTGCCCGGCTCGGCCGCAAAGCGCGTGAGCGCGTCGCGCGAGAGCTCGACTGGCGCCCGCAGGCCGAAGCGTACGTCGGGGTGTTCGACGAGGTGTCGGGGTTCTCGCAGCCGGGGCCGGCGGTTCCGCCGGCGGTGGGGGTGAACGGCACGGACGCGCGGGGACGGCGGTATGTCGATCTCGCGGACACGGCCGAGTTCGAGCGGTACCTCGCCGAGAGGAGGGCGCCGTGATCCGCATCGGCGTGCACGATCTCCTCGCCGGAGCGGCGGCGCTCTCGCCCGATGCACCCGCCCTCACGTACCGCCGCGAGACGATGAGCTACGAGGGTGCGTGGTCAGGTGCGCAGGCGGTTGCCGGGCTCCTGCTGTCGCTCGGCCTGGAACGGGGGGACCGCGTCGCGGTGTACCTCGAGAAGCGGATCGAGACCGTTCTGGCGATTTTCGGAGCGGCGACCGCCGGTGCGATGTTCGTACCGGTCAACCCCGTGCTCAAGCCGTCGCAGGTGGGTCACATTTTGACCGACAGCGGCGCGCGCTTCCTCGTCACCTCGGCGGAGCGGCTCGGACAGCTTGCCGGCATCCTGCCGTCTGCGGCGATCGAGCACGTCATCGTCGTCGGCCCGACCCCTTCGCCCGCACCAGGCGTCGACGTCCACGTCTGGCCGCGGGCGACGGATGCTGCGTCATCCGCGCTTCGTCACGTGCCGGTGGATGGCGACCCGGCAGCCATCCTCTACACGTCGGGGAGCACCGGTCTGCCGAAGGGGGTGGTGCTCAGCCATCGCAATCTGATCGCCGGCGCCGAGAGCGTCAGCTCGTACCTCGGCAACTCGGCCGACGACGTGATCCTGAGCGTTCTCCCGCTCAGCTTCGACGCCGGATTCAGCCAGGTGACGACGTCGTTCGCCGTCGGCGCCCACTGCGTGCTCATGAACTACCTCTTGCCGAGGGAGGTGCCCGGGCTGTGTGCGCAGCACGGGGTGACCGGGCTCACCGGGGTTCCACCGCTCTGGCTGCAGCTCGTCGACGCGTCCTGGCCGGTGGAAGCGGCCAGGCGCATCCGCTACTTCGCGAACACGGGCGGACGGATGCCTCGCGCCACCCTGGATCGACTGCGCGGCGTGTTCGTCGACGCTGATCCGTACCTCATGTACGGCCTCACCGAGGCATTCCGGTCGACCTACCTCGATCCTGCCGAGGTCGACCGGCGCCCCGACTCGATCGGCAAGGCGATTCCGAACGCCGAGATCCTCGTGCTTCGGCCCGACGGCACGCCGTGCGCGCCCGGCGAAGAGGGCGAGCTCGTGCATCGGGGTCCGCTGGTCGGGATGGGGTATTGGGGGAATCCTGTTCGGACCGCGGAGCGGTTCCGACCGATCGGGCGATCAGAACAACCTTGGCGGGCACCTGAGATCGCGGTCTGGTCGGGCGACACCGTCATCGCTGACGACGAGGGATTCCTCTACTTCGTCGGTCGCACGGACGACATGATCAAGACGTCGGGATACCGGGTGAGCCCGACCGAGATCGAGGAAGCCGCTTACAGCACGAGCATCGTCCGCGACGCGGTGGCGGTCGGTGTCGCCGACCCTGCCCTCGGGCAGCGCATCATCCTCGTGGTCACTTCGCCGAACGGTGCGCTGGACAGCGCGACGGTGATGTCCGCGCTGCGTCCGCTGTTGCCGCTGTACATGCTCCCGGCTCGTGTCGAGATACGGGACGAGCTCCCGCGCTCCGCGAACGGCAAGTTCGACCGCGCCGTGATCAGGGCCGAGGTGTCGGCATGATCCCGTCCGAGCACGTGACCGCATTCGGAGCCATGGCCGGCGAACTGCGCGTCGGCGGGATGCCGCTGAGCAGGTTGGCGTCACGGGTCGGAGCCACGCCGTTCTTCGCATATGACCGCGCGGTGATGAATGCCCGTATCGACCTTCTGCGCGAGTTGCTGCCGAGCCGCGTCGAGCTCAGCTTCGCGATGAAGGCGAATCCGATGCCCGCCGTCGTCCAGCATCTCTCCCAGCGCGTGGACCGCATCGATGTGGCTTCCGCCCTCGAGATGCGGTGCGCTCTCGACACCACCATCCGCCCCGATCGAGTCAGCTTCGCCGGACCGGGCAAGACACCGGAAGAGATCCGCCAAGCCGTCGCGGCCGGAGTGATCGTCGAGGTCGAGTCGACGACGGAGCTCATTCGGGTGCTGAAGGCCGGTGACGACCTGGGTCTCACCCCGCTCGTCGCCCTCCGGGTCAATCCCGACTTCTCCGTGAAAGGCTCTGGCATGCGGATGGGCGGCGGTTCGCAGCAGTTCGGCATGGATGCCGAGCAGATCCCTCAGGTTCTCGCCGAATATGCCGAAGCGGGCATGGATCTGCTGGGCTTTCACGTCTTCGCCGGATCACAGAATCTGAACGCGGAGGTCATCGTGGAGGCGCAGCGTCGCACGGTCGATCTCGTGACCCGACTCGCGGATGAGCTCCCGCGGCCGATCCGGTACCTCAACCTCGGCGGCGGATTCGGCATCCCGTACACCGAGCGCGATCGCCCACTCGACCTCGACGTGGTCGCAGCCGGCCTCCACGACCTCATCGACGGTCCGATCGCCGAGCGCTTCCCCGAGTCGGCCACGGTGATCGAACTCGGCCGTTACCTCGTGGGCGAGGCCGGTGTCTATGTGACGCGGGTGGTGGATCGCAAAGTGAGCCGTGGCCGCACCTACCTCGTCGTCGACGGTGGGATGCACCACCAGCTGGCCGCGTCAGGCAATTTCGGGCAGGCGATCCGACGCAACTACCCGCTGATCGTCGGCAATCGCACGGATGCGGGCGCTGGCGAGGCCGTGACCGTGGTCGGGTGTCTCTGCACGCCGCTCGACCTGCTCGGCGACGACGTCGAGCTGCCACCCGCCGGAATCGGCGACCTCATCGTCATCTTCCAGGCCGGCGCCTATGGGCTCACAGCAAGTCCCACCGCCTTCCTCGGGCATCCCGCCCCCGCCGAAGTCCTCGTCTGACCGTCAAGGAGCAGCACATGACCGCCACGTTGGATCTCGTCCGCCACACCCTCATCGAGACGCTGGAGCTGCAGCACCCGCCCGAGGATCTCACAGCGGACACCCCGCTGTTCGGCGCTCTGCCCGAGCTTGACTCCTTCGGCGTCGTGGCTCTTGTCACCGCGCTCGAGGAACGCTTCCAGATCACGATCGACGACGACGAGTTCGGGGCGGATCTCTTCGAGACCGTCGGGTCGCTCACCGAATTCGTCGATGCCAAGCTCACTGCCTGACTGAGATGTACGACTCCGCAGCCCTGCCCGGCTTCATCGCCGCGGATCCCGGTGTGCTCGACGCCGCGTTCCCCGTGGATCGCCGAGTCGACCGGACCACCTGCGGACCCGTGACGCTCGCGACGTGGAGCCTGGAGGCGGGGCCGGGCGGCAACCGGACGCTCCCGCTCTCGCGGGTCGTGCGGACCGCTCACGGTCGGGTCGACGACCGCCGTCTGATGCGTGCCATGCGTGGAGACCCGCGAGATCTCGCGGTCCTGCTTCCCCCGTTCGCCGCGGTGGCGGGGGACGAGCGTGGAGTCGTGATGGTGGCGGATGCGATGGGGTTCCGCCAGCTCTTCCACTCCGATCCGACAGCCTCTGGACCGCCCGTGCTGTCCACGTCGGCGATGCTGGCCGCGCGGGTGCGCGGCGCCGGGCTCGACGAAGCTGCCTGGGGCGTTCAGTCGCTGCTGGGGTGGCAGCTCGGACAGCGCACGCTGTTCAGCGGGGTGACCAAGCTTGAACCAGGGGCCGCCGCTCGCCTCTGCGCCGACGTCGAGATCGCGGCAGCGGCGCCGGACGACGAGGCGCCGGTGACCCTCGAGGAGGCGGTGGAAAAGGCCGCCGCTGTGCTGCGAACGTCGCTGAACGTGCTTCTCGACGAGCAGCCTGACGCCGTCCTCCAGCTCACCGGCGGGATGGACTCTCGCGTACTGCTCAGCGCCATCGACGCCTCTCGCCGTCGCGGACTGCGTGCCATGACGCTCGGCCTGCCGGGTCATGGGGATGTCGACATCGCCGCGGGTCTCGCCGCGCGCTACGGGCTGCGTCACGAAGTACACGGTCTGGCCGACCTCGAGACCGTCGAGACCGGCGACGCGTGGGACGCATGCCGCGCGGCGGCGGTGGAGCTGGACGGGATGTCGGATCCGGTGGCTCTCGCCGCGCTCGGCTTCGGGGAGCGCAGCTTCGACCAGGGGGTGCGCATCTCGGGGCTCGGCGGCGAAGTCGCGCGCGGCTTCTACTATGTCGGCCGGGTGGACACCCGCGCGGTGACCGAACGCCAGGCCGCTCAGCTCGCCGCGTGGCGGATGTTCGCGAACGAGTCCGTGGAGGACGGCATGCTGGATGAGAATTTCGCCGCGTGGGCGCACGAGATCGCGATCTCGGAGGTGCTCGCCGGGCTGCGCGGCGACGATTGGTTCCGGGCCACCGACTCGCTCTACCTTCGGCAGCGCATGCAGCGGTGGGCTGGCGCTACCGACACCGCGGTCGCCTATCGGCGTGTCGTCGTCAATCCGATGCTCGACCACGGATTCATCGGGTTGGCGCAGCGGCTCGATCCCCGCGACAAGGCGAACTCCCGCTTCCTCGCGTCGCTTCAGGTGCGGTTGGATCCGGAGCTCGGCCAGATCCCGCTCGAAGGGCGCCTCGCCCCGATTGCGTACGCTCGTCCTCAGCGCAGTCAGGCCGCCGCGAAGGCGGTGCTCACGGGACGCAAGTTCGCGCACAAGGCCGTGCAGCGGCTCCGTGGCGCGAACCGTGCACCGGCCGGCGGGCGTGTCCTGAGCGAAAAGGTGGTCGAGCACTGGCGATCGCACCCACAGTTGCTGGAGTCCGCGTCGCACGCGCGATTCGTCAAGCCGGAGTGGATCGAAGGGGTGGCAGCGGGCCGGATCCACCCGCGACCGAGCTCGGTCGCCTTCCTCACCAATCTCATCGTGGCGACCTCGCCTTCGGGGTGATCGCCTCAGCGTGGGAGCAGGGTGTCGCTCGCGCGCAGGGCAGGGGGGCGTTCCGCTGGCCGCAGCAGTGCGCGCATCGAGGTCCGGGCCTCGGGGCGACCGAACACGGTGCGACGCAGCTCGATCAGCACCATCATCCCGAAGTAGATCCACGCCCGCGCCGTGCCCGTGCGCCGCCGGTAGAGCCGCACGCGATTCACCATCTTCATGGTGTGCGTGGTCGGGCTCTCTCCGGAGCCGCCGCCGACGTGCATCGCGCCCGCCCGGGGTGTGTAGACGGTTGCCCAGCCCGCATCCTTGGCGCGCAGGGCGAAGTCCGTCTCCTCCGAGTACAGGAAGTAGCTCTCGTCTAGGCCGTTCAGCGCGCCGAAGCACTCGGCGTCGACGAGCAGGATGGCGCCCACCGCCCAATCCACCTCGTGTTCCCGCTCGTACTCGGCCGGATCCTCGATGCGCTCGGCGAACACAGGGAGTCGGGTGAAGCTCAGCCCGCCCACCCGGGCCAGGGTCGGACGTCGACGGAGGGTCGGCGAGAGCGAGCCGTCCTCTTCGCGGACGCGAGGAGCCACAATGCCCACACCAGGGCTCTTCAGCGTCGACAGCATCTGAGGCACGCTGCCGGGATCGAGCGTGGCGTCAGGATTGAGGATCAGGATCGCCTGGGACGGGGGCGAGGCTGCGACCGCGCGGTTGATCCCCGCGGCATACCCGTCGTTCTGCGAACGGATGAGCGCGCAGTCGGTGCGCCCTTCGAGAAGGGCGGCCGTGCGGTCCGTGGAGCCGTTGTCGACCACGACCACCGAGTAGGCGATGGTTCCCATCGCCGCGGGGATGCTGCGCAGCAGGTCGGAGATGTGTCCCTCGCTGTTGTAGGTCACCACGACGGCGGCGACGTGCACGGCTGGCGGTTTCACCTGAGGAGCGCCTCCAACCCGGCCTTCTGGAGTTCGATGCGTCGCAGCGCGCCGGCGAGACCCAGCAGGAGGAAGAGCGTTCCCATCGTCATCGGGAAGTTGAAGGCGTCGAACATCACGAGGCACGCGAACCCGGTGACGATCGCCGCGATCATCGCGAGCGCGAGATCGCGACTTCCCTCGTCGTGCAGCGAGGCCCGCAGGCGGAGCAGGGCACCCGCAGCGACGAGACCCAGCGCGAGGAAAGCGGTCGTGCCCGCGAGGCCGATCGTCACGAGCAGCAGGAGGTACTGGTTGTCGAAGATCCGGTACTTGGGCAGGAAGGTTCCCAGGCCCCGGCCGAACAGCGGATTGTTCTCCACGAACTCGAAGGCGAGATCGAAGCTGTTCGTCCGGGATGTGATGCTCGGGTCGTTCGACAGCCCGGTGAAGAGCCCGAGGATCGAGCGGAACAGGTTCGGCGTGACGACGGCCATCGCCAACAGCCCGACCAGGCCGAGCCCGATGATCCGGAGGCGCCGCTCCCGGTGCCACCCGATCAGGCAGATCGCCACTCCGATCGCGGCACCGAGGTAGGCGGATCGCGACGACGTGAGCGGGATCACCGCAGCGAGAGCGAGGGCGGGAAGCCAACGCACGATCAGCCGGCGATGTGTGTGGTAGAAACCGACGTGCAGTGCGAGCGGCAGCAGCATGGTGATGACGGCGCCGTATTCGATGGGGTGCGTGGCGGTGCCGGAGGGCCGGGGGAACGCATCTCGCCCGAAAGAGAGCGCGTCGCGCGACGCCGTGAGCCCGGGGATGGCGATCAGGTCGATCCAGAGGCGCCTTGTCAGCACCTGGAAGATTCCCAGCAGGCCGATGATGCCCCCGCAGACGGTGAAGCGCCAGATGAGCTCGTCGAGGCGTCGGCGGTCGAAGATCGTGTCGTGCGCCAGCAGCAGCGTGCCCGACCATGATCCGACCGCGAGAAGCGCGACATCGCCGGGGCTCAGCTCGTCGGGGCTCATCGGTCGCGACATCGCGAGCAGGTAACTGACCCCGACTGTGAGGACGAAGATCCCCAGCGCCACACGGATCGGCTGCAGGTCGAAGCGTGCCGCACGCGCTGCGCCCACCCGGAAGAAGATCCACAGTACGAGGCTCCCCAACCCGAAGATCATCGACGGGGCGCCGGCGCTGGCGAGCGGGGCGAACACCAGGCGCGACGGTATGAAGAGAAGGAGCGCGATGTAGACCGTGAGCCACGCGACCGCGTCCGTGATCGGGGGGCCGATCACTCGAGGGAGAACGCCGGTGCGGGTGCTCACGGAACGCTGCGGCGCACGCGAGCTGACACGGGGGCGAGGTGGTCCCCCTCCACAACGGTCGTCGGCTGCGTGCTCGTGTCCAGGATGCTTGCGACGTGCTCTTCGACGACGGTGTGCCTTCGGGCCCTCCGGCGCAGCATGAGCCCGTCAAGCGTGAAGGCGAGGGCGCCCGTCGCCACGAGTCCGACGGCTGCAGCTGCAAGCACGATGCGGATCGTGGCGCTGTCATCCTGCTCGGCCTCCGTGTCGGCGGTGAACGGGATCGAGCTCACCGTCGCGGTAGCGGGGACGTCGACCTCGCTCTGCATGCGCTGAAGCTGGATCGGGATGTCGTCCATGAGGAAGTGGAGCGTCTCGAGCGCTCCCTCGGGCGACGAATCCGTGACATCGACGGCGATGACCGGTCCCCGCGTGGATTCCTCGATCGCCACGGTGTACTCGGCGTCCGGCGCGCGATCCTCGACCGCGGCCTGTGCCGGGGCGCTCTGGAAGTAAGCGACGATCAGCCGCGCAGGCAGGTCGAGATCCGACAGCGCCAGGAACGGGTTGCCGCCGGGCGGCACGGCGTTCTCGGGGGGCAGCAACAAGACGAGGCCACGAGTGTTGTACACGGGCGGCGTCAGCTGAAAGGCGCCGAAGGCGAGGGCGGTCGTGGCCAGGATCCCCGCGACGAGCACGTACCACCTGCGTCCGAGCGAGCGAATCACATCGAGTAGCACGGCGCTGTCCTCTCGGTGCCGGCTCCCCTAGCCGACGGACGGTAGTCTAGTCGCGGGTGGACAGATGACACTGTGGGATTTGGTCACCGCCACCGTGCGCCGCTGGCCGATCCTTCTCGCGGGCGCGGTGCTGACCGCTGTGATCGCATATGCCGCCGTCAGCGACGACGGCGTCTACTACACGCGCACAGAGCTCGTCCTCCTCGCTCCGTCGAGCACCGACTACCCCAACACACTGAAGACGAAATCCGGCAGCCTCGTGGTCACGGCGGGTCTCCTCGCGAAGCGCATGATGGGGCCCGGCGAGCCCGCGAAGTACGCGTCTCCTGACGTCACGCTGATCGGTGAAGGCATCCGCGAGGGGTGGTCGCTGCGCCTCCCCGACACCGGGGGGCAGTGGGCGTCCAACTTCGGCGAGCAGGTGCTGTTCCTGGAGATCGTCGCACCGGATCGGGAGACTGTCGCGCAGCAGCAGGAGACACTCATCCGTCGCGCGCAGGCGGAGCTCGACGCCATGCAGCGCGAGTTCGGCGTGGAGCCCGTCAACGACATCACCGTCCGGCCGGCGCCGCAGACCGCGGCGATCTTCCACGTTGCGGGGAGCCGGCCCCGGGTGCTCGGCATGTCTGCGGTGATCGGGGTGACCTGCACTCTTGCGGTGATCGTCCTGCTCGAGTACCGGCAACGCCGACGAGATCTGCCCTACCCCGCTCGGCTGGCCGGCGATGCCGTCTGACGAGGGCGGGCGCGGCGATGCTTTCCGTCCCGAGGTCCGCCCGATCGAGGCAGGGGATCGTGTCGCGGTCGCCGCGTATCTGCATCGCGCGCTCAATCCGCGCGTGCCGATCGGCGCCTGGGGAGCGCTCATCGCGCCCCCCTGGGGGCGATGCGGGCCGAACAGCGGGTTCGTGCTCCTGCACGGGGGCGAGGTCGTCGGCGCGTACGTCGCGGTCTACTCCGAGCGTTCCATGGGCGGCACGATCGTTCCGGTGTGCAACCTTGCCGCGTTCTGTGTCGACGAGGGCTTCCGGGCGCACGGCCTGCGTCTCGTTCGGTCGCTGATCTCTCAGAAAGGGTTCGACTTCACGGATCTGTCCCCGAGCGGCAACGTCGTCGCGATGAACGAGCGCCTCGGCTTCCGGCGCGTCGAAGGGCCGACACGGCTGTCGATGAACCCGTGGGCGGTGCGTTCTCGCGGTCTGGTCGTCACCGACGACCCGGCACAGCTCGAGCGGGTGCTCCGCGGCGACGACAGCAGAGTGTACACAGATCACGTGGCGGCGACCGCCGCGCATCACCTCCTCGTGCGACGGGGGGACGATTACGCGTACCTCGTCTACCGCAGGGACCGCCGTAAGCGGCTTCCCGTCTTCGCCACCCCGCTCTATCGCGGCGGCTCGGTCGACCTGCTGCGCCAGGCATGGCCTGCCGTCGGGGCGGCCCTGCTGCGCCGTGGTCACCTCGCTACCCTCGCGGAGGAGCGGATCCTCGGGTTCACGCCACCCGGGCTCGGCCGCTCTCTGCACAGCCCGCGCCCCCGGATGGTACGTGGCGATCGACTCCCGAACGACGCGATCGATTACCTGTACAGCGAACTGGCACTGCTGAAGTGGTGAGATCCGAAGGCCGGATCCCACCACTTCAACGGTGCCGCCCCCGTGGTCAGTTCGCTGGAGCCACGCGGGTGCCGTCGTCGTAGAGATTGTTGGTCCAGACGTTGCCGGGTGCCTGGGAGTCGAAGGACGTGATCGCCCCCCAGTATCCGCATCGGCCGGACTTCCCCTTCTGGTAGACGTTGTTGGTGTACTTGATGTTGTTCGTTCCCACGGAGTGGGGCTTGTTCGGGGTGGAGCCGCCGTAAGAGCAGTAACCGCCCGAGCCCGCGATGATCAGGTTTCCGTCGACCGTCACGTTCTCGACGATGTCGAAGTCGCCATAGCCCGTGATGGCAGCCGAGCATCCGGCGTCGGGTGCGATGTCGGGCGCGTCACATGCGATCGTGTTCCCGATGAGCGTGCTGCTCGTGTTGACGCGGATGCCGGACTCATGGTTCTTGCCCGAGTAATCGGTGAACTGCCCGTGGACGTACGAGTCCTTCACCGTGCAGAACGCGTAGCAGTTGATGGAGCGCGCGCCGCCGGTGACCTCCACGCGGGTCGCGGTGAACCACGCGTCGCCGATCCCGGTCCACGGTCCGTCGGCGGCGTGGACCTCGCTGTCGGTGATGGTGAAGGAGCCGACGCGATCGGTGTAGTCCGCATAGACGTTTCCGTCGATGAACGAGTTCTTGATCACGACATCTTTCGCCAGGATCCGAAGGTCGCAGTCGACACGCTTCGAGTCGATGACGTACCCGGCGGTCTGGATCGTGCAGGGGCCGGTGTACGGGGTCAGCGTGGTGCCGGACGGGACTCCTGTCGTGTCGGAGTTGGGGAACGTCCGGCCGTTCGCGACGAAGCCTCCGGCGTCGGAAGCCGGCGGCGTGGGTGTGACCGTCGGCGTCGGCGTGGGCGTGGCCGTCGGAGTCGGGGCCGGCGTGGTGGGTTTGGGCGTAACGGTCGGCGTCGGCGTCGGCGTCGCGCTGGGTGCGGGCATCGCGGTCTGAGTGGGCGAAGGCGCCGGGGTCGTCGGCGCGGGAGTCGCCACCGGTGCACTCGAGGGCTTGTAGACGATGTCGACCAGGTAGTTCGATCCTGCGTAAGAGGACGTGGGCACCGAACTCGTCGAGCCGTAGCGGTAGACCCCTGCTCCCGCGCTGAGGCTGAAGCCGTTCTGAGTGCGGCTCCCGGTGAGCGCGCCCTCGGTGACCGGGTAGCCGCCCCGGGGTGCATGGTACGACGCGACATAGGATGATCCTGCCGTCAGCGAGACGGGCGAATCGAGCGGAATCGTCCGCCATCCAGCCGTGCGCGACGTCGCGAACGAGACCTGAGCGAGGACCCTTCCCGACGCCGTCCAGAGGGTGGCCTTCTTCACTCCGGTCGCGCCGGCACCTTGGTAGTACTGCAACGCCGTCACCTGACCCGACTTCTCCGGGCGGAAGCGGATTCCCAGCTCGACCGCGCTGCGGTCGGAGTCGGCGGCGACGGCCGGTCTCAGATCATCGGCGAAGATGCCGGTCGTTGTGGGCGCCGCGATGGCCGGCGCGACGGCGAGACCAGCGACCGCGAGGACGGCGACGATGCCGGCGGAGAGGGCGAGGTTGGCGCGGCGGATGCGGGTGCGGAGACGTAGGCGAGCGCGAAGTGCTTTTCGTGACATGAAGATTCCGATGAGGGGGAGAACGGGGCTCCGCCGGATGCGTAAGAGGCGGGGCCGGGGTATTCGAAGTATCGCCGACACTCCGCGTGTTCCATACCCCATGAGAGAACACTCATGTACACTCCACCCACTCGCAGCGTCCATGGCACCACCGCGGGGTCATGGTCGTCGCCTGCAGGTGGGAGGAGGCCATGTCCGATCCAGCCGTATCGAGTAAAGGCTGGGTGACCGGCGGATTGGCGCTGTATTCCCTGGCTTTGTTGGCGGTGCTGCTGCTTCCCGTGTCGTACTCCGGCATCGTCAACGCGATCGGTGACTGGCTCCGATACGACGTCGGGATCGCCTGGTTCGGCTCGGGCTGGATCGAGTTCGGTGCGAACATTCTCATGTTCGTCCCCCTGGGATTCCTCTTTACCCTGTTCTTCCGCCGTCCTTGGTTCGGAGTGGTGGTCGCCCTCGTGCTGTCGGCGGCCGCTGAGGTCGCGCAGATCGTCATCCCGACGCGCCAGCCCACGGCCCGCGACATCGTGGCCAACACCCTCGGGGCCGCTCTGGGCGCCGCGCTCGCGTGGCTGATCGTCCTTCGGCGAAGGCGTACTGCGGCAGAGCCGCCGGGCGTTACGGACGCACCACCGACGGGGACCACGCGTGCTCCATGAAGATCTCCGGCTGCGCCGTCCCGTCGGCTGCGAGCATCCACACGTCGTAGTCGCCCTCCTGTCCGGCACGCGGCATCCCGTACAGGATGGTGTCGTCGTCGAGCCACTCGATCTGATCGTCGACGTTGCGTGACTCGGGAAGCACCACGATCTCAGCCGTGCCGAGATCCATGACGGCGGGCGTCCAGTGCGTGATCGGGCCCGTTCCACCGGTCTTCGATTTGAAGGCGATGCGGCTCCCGTCGGGGGAGAGCGAGGGACACTCCACGTCCTCGGCGACCGTCGAGAGGGTGAGCGACGCGATGTCTCCTTTCACGAGATAAGTCCCGCCGGTCGTCGTGAGGCCGGCCGTGGCGTAGAAGGAACCATCGTCGATGAAGGTGACGCCCCAGAAGTTACGGTCGGCGGACGCGCTCTGCGCACCGTCGACGACGAACGTCCAGTTCTCCAGGTTGCCGAAGCTCTCGCCGTCGTCGGCATTGATGACCGTCGCGGTGGAGAATCCGATCGCCGCGTACGAATGCCCTGTCACGAACGACGTCGTGGCGATCCGCGTCCCATCGTCAGAGAGACGGGTCCGGCTCGGGATGCCAGGGAGTGGCCATGTCTGGAGGGCCACGCCGTCATTCGCATACAGCGTCGCGCTGTAGGTGGGAACGATGCTGCGCTCTGTTCGCAGGCAGGAGAACTCGTCGGAGGTCGCATCGACCCGGTCGCACGCGACCTCCGTCACCGCGCGTGCCCCCGCCGGATCGTCGAGGGGTACGCTCGCGACGCGCCCGTACCCCTCACCGGGAGAAGTGTTGCGGAAGACCACGCGGGCCCCCACCGCCCAATCGTCGGCGGAGATGATCGCCGCGGCGCTGGCCGTGCTCTGGCGCGCCTGGTATTGCTGCCAGGCGACCAGGCCGACCAGCGCAGTTGCGGCGAGCGCGACGACCGAAACCCCGATCACGATGAGCCACTTGACGCGATCTGTCACGAGCCGCTCCCCTCCTCGTCGTCGTCAGGGTGGGCGGCCTCATCAAGTGGCCGTGCGATCGACAGACAAGGCCACAGGATGGCGGTGGCGAGGGGAATCGCCACGACAAGCAACCCGGCGACGATGAACATCGACGTCTCGGGTCCGACGGCGTGCCAGAGCAGGCCGAACCCGGCGGCCGCTGCGAAGCGAGTGAGGGCGACGACGGTCTGTGCGGCCGCGATGCCTGTGCCCCGGGTCTCGCGACTCGTGAGCTGGCTCGCGAGGGCGGCCAGAACCCCGTCCGTCGACGCGTAGAACGCTCCCAGCAGAATGAGACACGCGACGGTCGCCGCGACGTCCGCGACGGGCATGGCCGCGACGAGGTACACGGCGAGAAGCGATACGTGACCGAACACGTAGACCCGCGCGCGGCCGATGCGATCCGACAGGCGGCCGAGCGGGATCGCCAGGGCGAGGAATGCGACGTTCGTTCCGACATACATCAGCGGGAACCACAGCGCCGCGAAATCGCTCCGCGCCTGGAGGACGAGGTAGACGAACCCGTCGCCGACCGTGAGAAGCCCGAGAATCCCGGCAGCGGCGAGGACGCGCCGCATCGGACCGGCCGTGACAGTGGCCCAATCGAAGCGTCGCTTCGGCTGGGCGGAGTCCGCCGCGCCCGTCGGGCCGGTACTCGCCTGCGTCCACCTATGCAGGTTCGGGACCAGGACGCCGAGCACCACAACGCCGATGACCGCGAACGCCAGTGACGCGACGAACACCGTGTGGAAGCCGTCGGGGATGAGCAACAGGATGAAGAAGGCCAGCAGGGGGCCGACCGCAGCGCCGAGGTTGTCCAGCGTGCGGTGCACCCCGAACGATCTCCCGAGGATTTCGGGAGCAGACGCCGCGCAGATCAGCGCGTCGCGCGGCGCGGTGCGGATGCCCTTGCCGATGCGGTCGGCGGTGATGACGGCGGTGAGCGTGGCGGCTCCCGAAGCGAACAGAAGCCCGGCACGCGCGACCGCGGCGAGCGCGTAGCCGGTGAAAGCCACCCATTTCGGCTGGTCGTACCGATCCGACATGAACCCGCCGCCGATGCGGACCAGTGCGCTCACGCCCTGATTCAGGCCGTCGAGGAAGCCGAAGACGATCGTCGAGAGACCGAGGACGCCGGTGATGTACAGGGGCAGGATGGCGGCGACCGACTCTGACGAGACATCGGTGAGGAGGGACACGATGCCGAGGCTGATGACCGTCGATGAGACGGTGCGGGCACCGCGTCCCCTCGTCGCGGGATGGGGCGAGCCGTCTCTGTGCTCGGGTGTGTTCGACAGCGAGATGTACAACGGCGACTCAGTTCGTCCGCAGCACGCCGTAGATCATGTAGACGGTGCCCGTGCCGGATGCGGGTGCGAAGGCGAGCGACATGGAGGAGTGCGCGTTGGAGAACCCGACATCGCCTTCGGGCGCTCCTGCGGATTCCGTGAGCCCGAGTTGCGACCACAACCCTCGGTAGTGCGCGCGCACGTCGTCGGCAGGGCTGTCGGTGCGCGCCACGAGCGTGACCTGCATGGTGCTGCCCTCGGTGGCGATGGAACTCTCGAGGACGTCGGACGCGGGCGCCGGACCCATGACGGCGTCGGGGAAGCCGTCGATGAGAGCGCCGGACTCGGATCCGGAGTCGGGCAGTGGCCCGGCGACCAGAGGCGTCGGGGTGGGCAGTGGAGGCAGTCCGTTCTCCGGCGGGGCGGATGGGTCGGGCTCCGGGACCTCTGTTCCCGTCGTCGGGGTCGCTCCGGGCTCGGGCCCGTGGGTGACGCTCGCGTATGGCTCAACGCCGCCTGTGGCTCCAGGAGTAGCCGCAGCATCCGTGTCGATCGGAGCCTGTCCTCCGCTTGCGGCCATCATCCAGATCGCTCCCGCGAGCCCCAGTGCCAGCACCGCGCCCGTGACCCCCAGCGTCCGCCGCATGCCCGGTGTCAGACGCGCGCCCCCGCCCCCGGTCACCGCCGTGCCTTCGGCCAGGTCGTTCGACTCCACCCGCTCGTTCATGTCCATCGCGTCCCCCCAGACAGCGAGCGCGCATCCCGCCGACGGGATGGTGCTTTCCCCTGACACCTTCGATCGCGCACGGCTACCGGATCCGTTTGACGCCGCTGGCGATGACGTTGCGTGCTTCCGTGAGCCTCGGACCCCGCCGCACCATGCGCATCACTGAGCCCGCCGTGTCCTCTGAGTTGACGCTGTAGCGTGCCTGCAGCCAGGACGTGGGCCGGGACGGGTACCGGTCGCTCGTGTAAACCGTTCGATAGCCGGTGCCTCTCAGCCACCCGAGGGCGCCGCGGTCGTACCGGCCCAGAGGCAGCGCCGCCTCGCTGATCCGCTCGCCGCTCGCCTCCTCGAGAGCGAGCCGGGCGTCGACGAACTCCCGCATCGCGTCCGGCCCCGTCAGACCTCGCCAGGGGACGTGCGACCAGCCGTGGCTCCCGATCTTCATCCCCGCGGCGCGGAGGTCGTGAAGGTCAGCCGCGCTGAGGCTGGCCCGGTCGCACAGCCTGCCGGCGAGCGGGAAGAACGTAGCGGTGAGCCGCCGCTCGCGCAGCGCCGGCACGGCGATGTCGGCATCCGAGCGATTGCCGTCGTCGAAGCTCAGCCTGACGACTCCCGACGCCGCGGTCGCCACCGCGTCCATCAAAGTCAGGAAGACGTACTCGCTCACCCAATAGCGTGCCTCGCCGGGTTCGCGTTCCTTCTCGCACCGCCCGATGCCGTGGAAGCAGAGGTGGATGTTCATGTGCTTCCCCACTGCGCGAGGGAAGGAGCCGTGCGGGTGCTGTCATCCCTGCCCCAGCCGGCTGTCGGCGCAGGTGTGCGGCGCGCGAGCAATGAGGCGGTCAGGGTGATCACCACATAGGGAACGGCTGCGAAGACCAATCGCGGATCCTCGCGCACGACGCGCGCCCAGGCTCTCCGGTCCGACGGCGGTACGGAATGCCGTACATCCCCGCGGGCGGCTGCCGCGCGCATCTCCGTGTTGCCGCGGCGGACTCGCACGAGGCGCGTGATCAGGCTGCGCGTCGAACGGGGTGCGGCGACCCTGATCTCGATGTCGTCGAGCGGTCGCTTCTCGTGGGCGTCGAACAGCGAGTCGGCGAAAAGGTCGTCCGCGGTCATCGCGGGGAACTCGGCGAAGCGCTCGCGACCCTCCGCGGAGACCGCGAACATCCCGCGTCCGAAGAGCCCGTTGCGGAAGATCGGCAGGCGCTCGTTGATCGCGTAGTACGCACGCACCGGCATCGCGCAGCCGTCGGTGTCGATGCGGCGGTGAGGCGCGGCAGCCAGTGGTGCGTCTGCGCCTGCGAACATTCGATCCACTGCGTCGATCGCACCGGCGGGCACGACGATGTCGGCGTCGAGATAGACCCTCGGGAACGTGTCGGCCACGGCGTCCGCGGCGTTGAGGGCGGCCGGCTTCCCCGGTTCGACTCGACTGATCACGGTCACCCCGCGGGCTTGCGCCACTCTCGCGGTAGCGTCGGTGCAGCCGTTTGCGCTCACGAAGATGTGCGGAGGATCGACGCCTTGCTGTACGAGCGCGTCGATGCATCTGCCGACGACGCTCTCCTCGTTGTGCGCTGCAATGACCACGCTGACCATGCCTCCGCCTCCCTTCCGCGCTATGTCCATGCCTGGATCCATCGCTTGATGACGACCCTCACGTTCGACCGGTCGATGTCCCGCTGCCGGGACTTGGGGATGCCGCCGATGAGAGCCGCCGCGACCGAGAACGTCGAGTGCCGGGAGTGGACGAGCCAGTCGCACGACGCGAGCGCGTACATGTCGATGAGGGCGTTCTCAGCCTCGAGCAGCCGGTCCTGCATCTCGACGCGGTCGTGCAGGGGGCTATCATCGTCGCCGAGAGCCTTCTCGATCACGAAGACCCGGCTGTACCGATCCAGGAACCGGCTCTGCACGTTCTCGTTGTCGGTGGCGAGGAAGATCGGGGCGTCCGGCATCTTGTCGCGCAGCGCATCGACCTCGCGGTAGATCCTGTCGAGCGAGACCTTGCGATCCGTGTAGCGGACGTGCACACCGATGACGGGCCCACCCCGGCCGGCCATGAGCTCCCCCGCCGCCGTGCGGATCCGGGCGCTCGGCCGGAAGTACCGCCGGAGGGCCCACCGGGTGAGATCGTCGGAGCTCATGTCGCGGAACCGCGCCGACCGGCGTGCGTGGCGACGCAGTCGGGCCATCTTCGGCAGGTACGACCAGAACACCGCCACCGCCGGCTCCACGTTCGGGTGGGCGAGGTCGATGGACAATCTGCGGTAGATGAAGGGGTTGCTGTGATCGTCAGGGAAGCGCTCGTTCATCAGGTCATACGGGTGTCGGCCCAGCTCCCCGCTCCAGATGGCGGGCGCGACATCCGTCCGCCCGTCGAACTCCTCCGGAGGGTGAGCGGCCGGACTCTCGAATAGGAGAGGGTACGCGTTCTCGCCGACCGCCAGGTAGTCACCGTCGCGCCAGTCGATGACCGCCTCGCGCTGCGTGAGCGATGCAAGGACGACCCCGGTCGCGGCCGAGAGGATCCGATTGCCGAAACCGCCCTTGGCCTTGATGAGGAGGACCCGAGCGTTCTCCGTCATCGCGCGGCCCCAGGGACCCGCGGCCACACCCAGTTGGGGGAGTGGGAAACCGCCGCGCGGGTGATCGCCAGTGTGCACCTGGCGGCTCGCGTCGGCGTGTGACCGCGGATCCGGTATTTGGCGGCCGGCGACGCCGTTGTCGCCGGCCTGGTCTGCGACAGGGACATCAGTACGCCCCCCTGGGAGCGACCATCACTCGGGCTGTGCGCCACATGATCATGAGGTCGGTGGCGATCGACCAGTTCTCGACGTACCGCAGGTCCAGTCGCACGCTTTCTTCCCACGAGAGGTCGCTGCGACCGCTGATCTGCCAGAGCCCGGTGATGCCCGGCTTGATGTACAGCCGCCGGTAGACGGTGCCGTCGTATCTCGTCACCTCGGCAGGCAATGGCGGCCGCGGCCCGACGATGCTCATGTCTCCCCACAGCACGTTCAGGAACTGCGGGAGCTCGTCGATCGAGAACTTCCGCAGCACGGCTCCCACGCGGGTCACCCGCGGGTCTCGCTTCACCTTGAAGAGCGGGCCGGCAGCCTCGTTGTGGGCACGGAGCTCATCGCGCCTGCTCTCGGCATCGACGCCCATCGTGCGGAACTTCACCATCCAGAACTGGCGGCCGTCACGGCCGACGCGAAGCTGGTGGAACAGCACCGGCCCCGGAGAGTCGAGCTTGATCGCGATCGCGATGACCGGAGTCACGAGCAGGATGGGCACGAGCGCGAGCAGCGATAAGACGACGTCCATGCCGCGCTTGATCGCGTGGATGCCGCCTTCGAACTCCGGGATCTTCACCTGCACGAGGGGCAGGCCGTCCAACGGGCGCAGGGAGAGCCGCGGCCCGGCGACGTCGGTCAGCCGGTTGCAGAGCACGAGCTCGGCCGCCGTGCCTTCCAGCTCCCAGCCGAGCCGGCGGACGAAGTCGCTGTCGTCCTCGGGTGTGCTCGCGACGACGATCGCGTCGGCGCCGGAGGTGCGCCCGTACGCCGCGGTCGCGCGGATCGATCCGATCACGGGGAAGCGCCGGCCCTCGATGTCGATGGGGTCCCGCAGCGTCTCGGTCGTCGTCGCGCCGATGACGTGGTACGCGTGATGCGGGTCGTTCACGAGCTTCCCGATGACGTACTCGACCTCGTCCCGGGTGCCCGCGACGATCACGCGCGAGACGCATTCACCGCGGGCGCGCTCGTGGATGAGCCACTTGCGCCACATCCAGCGGCTGAACACGAGGGCGACCAGGCCGAACGGCAGGGCGACGAGGAGCTGCGCCCGCAGCCCGGGCAGCTGGGCAAGGATGAAGACGGCCGACAGGATGCCGAACGCGAGGCCGGTCGCGTGTCCGATGCGCTTGTACTCCGCCGAGCCGGCACCGAGCACCGCCGGCTCTCGCGTACGCGCGAGCCACAGCAGGATCAGCCAGGCGCCGATGACCAACGCTCCGATGCGCGCCGGCCCCACGAAATCCGCGAGGTCCGCGTGAGGCCCGGTCTCGACCGCTGTGGCCGCGGCGACGGCGATCGAGACGCTGACGGTGTCGGTGAGGTCCAGCCGCCGCCGGAAGCGGCGCTCCCAGAGGTGTCGGCGCTCGAGCGACGGCTGGACCCTGGGGGCTACAGCAGCGGGAAGGGTATCGAACAGCGGGCGCGGAAGGATCGGGCGTCGGCGGAGCGTTCGGGTCACTCCGCCGGCGCCCGCGGGCGCCGCGTCGATCGCGGTCGGACTTAGACCGCGATCCACCGCGCGCACGATGACGCGTCCTCAGCAGACATCAACTTCCCACTGGTCGGCACGACGTCGTCGTCGGGCTCCGTTGTCGAGCTGACCATCCCCAGTGCGCGACCCGGCCGGGTTGTCGGGTCGAAGGAATCCCCAGATCCCTTGCGCGTTGTCACTGTACGCCCGCAGGACGAGGACGGGAAGACTTTCTCCCAGAAAACTTGACAGGCCTCGACGGAGACCGGTATTGGAGCTCAGTCGCGGTATGCCGCCGTCAGCCGATGAGGTTGATCAGCGCGTCCAATCCCATGCCGTAGTTGATCCGCACGGTCGGCAGGGCGAGCTTGTCGGTGCCGATTGTGACGTACCCGGGTTCGATGGTGCGGGCCATCTCCCAACCGGCCTGGCGGAGCCCTTCTTTCGCGGTGTCGTTGTAGTGCCCGAACGGGTAGGCCATGATCTCCTTCACCCCGAGCACGCCGTACGACGCCTCCATGTCGGCCACGATCTCGGGCACCGAGAGGTTCGTGATGAGCCCGTCGCCGTTCGCGCCCGCACGGTGCATGTCGTGCGTGTGCGAGCGCCGCAGCACGTAGACGTTCGGCGGCGGATCCTGCCGGTAGGCCGTGATCATGAACGACGTGGTGAGCACCTTGTACTTGTCGACCACGGGCACGGCCAGGTCGAACCACGTCTGGTCGGCGTCGTCATCGGTGACGATCACGGAGTGGGTCGGCAGGAACAGGCGCCCGTCGATGAAGGCCGACAGCTCGTCCCACGTCGGCAGGTAGAAGCCCGTCGTCGCGATGTGGTTCATGTGCGCGTCGAAGTCGCCGATGTACGCGTAGTTCCCGCGCAGCCACCCGCTCTCGCCCTGGGGGTTGGCGGTGAACTGGTGGTACATCAGGATCGGGATGCGGGCGTCCTCCGCCGCATTCTGCTCGGGACTCATCCACGCGCCGTGCAGCGTCACGCGCCGGTCGGTGCAGGCGACGGGCTCGGAGCCGTTGATGCGTCCCGGGATCGCGAAGGCCGCGGCATCCGCCGGGGTCGCGTACCAGCCCGCGAACACGAGCCCGTCGCGCGACGGGATGGGAAGTCCGGCGTA
This sequence comes from Microbacterium trichothecenolyticum, assembly GCF_041938625.1. GTDB lineage: Bacteria > Actinomycetota > Actinomycetes > Actinomycetales > Microbacteriaceae > Microbacterium > Microbacterium trichothecenolyticum_D. Next base: position 406,267 of record NZ_CP169427.1, read on the forward strand.
CAGCGCCCCTTGCGTCTGCAGCATGGGTGCGTCGGCGATGCCGTCGCCGGCGAAGCTCACCGCGCACGCCGCGGGGTCGGTGCTCGACGCGAGCAGCTGCTCTTCGGGCGTCAGCGGCGTCTGGGTGGGAGTCGGTGTCGCCGACGAGGCCGCAGAGGGCGCAGCATCCGTGTTCCCGTCGTCCGCGCCCGCGCGTGCGAAGCCGATCGCCGCCACCGTGCCGCCGATCACGGCGAGCAGCACGACGGCGCCCGCGATGCCCGCGAACATGCGCCGGCGACGCACCCGCGCCGACGGTCGTCGGGCTTCAGGTGTGCCGAAGGTGGCCATACGACTCCCCGCGTCCGGACCGCGCATCCCCACGTGCGATCTCTGAGGGGATGCTACCCGGATGCTGCGACCCGCCGCCCGACCGCGGCGCGGGTTGTGGATGATCGACCTCGCCTCGAGACGTTTCGCTACGCTCGGGTCTCATGCTGCCCGCGGACTGGATCGAGCACCGGCGCGCCGACGGCGAGATCCTGGGATGGATGCTCGCCTCCGGCGACGGCTTCCGCGTCTTCGACCTGCTCGGTCGTGAGCGCACGCCCGACGGCGCCGACGCCGTCGAGTGGCTCGCCGCCGAGGAGCTCCTCGAGGACCTCGGCATCGGCTATCTCGCCGACAGGTGGACCCTGCGCCTGCCGGACGGCACCGAGCGCCCGGTGCGGATCGCGGAGGCGAGCGCCCGCGGCGTCACGGTCGTCGCGGATGAGTACGGCGCGGCCTCCGCGGTCAGCGCCGATCCGGAGCGATTCCGCCTGCCGTTCCCGGTGACGTCCGAGCTCGCCCCGCGCTGACGCCGGCCGCGTGGGTACGCTGTCAGCCATGACGATCCTGGTTCTCACCCTTGTCGGAGGCGATCGAGCCGGTCTCGTCGCGGCCGTCGCCGACGTCGTCGATCGCCACGGCGGCAACTGGGAGAACAGCCAGCTCGCCGAGCTGTCGGGCGTCTTCGCAGGGGTCGTCGAAGTCTCCGTCGCGCCGGCGCGCGCGGACGAGCTCCGCGAGTCGCTGTCGGTGCTCGACGGGCTGCTCTCCGTGACGGTCAGCACGGGCGCCGAGCCTTCGCCGCAGGATGCCGTGATGCGTCCGCTCGCGCTGCAGGTGATCGGCAACGACCATCCGGGCATCGTCAGGGAGCTGACGACAGTCCTGCGCTCCCACGACATCAGCATCGACCGCATGACCACCGAGACGCGTGAGGCGGCCATGTACGGGGGCCGGCTGTTCGAGGCGACGGTGACAGCCAGGATCCCGGCATCCGTCGATCTCGACGCCCTCACGCGCGAGCTCGAGCGCCTCGCCACCGAGATCCAGGTCGACGTCACCTTCGAGCCCTGAGCCCGTCCTCGGTGCCCGGCGTCAGGCGAGGTCGCGCAGCCGGGCCGCGAGGCCGGTGCCGTCGCCGGCCCGCCGCTCGTAGCCGACGGCGATGATGAGCAGCACCGCGCCGACCACCGACAGCGTGATCCACCACGGCATCGCCTCGATGCCGCGCCCGATCTGCACCATGAACGCGAGCACGTTCTCGACCGGCAGTACGACGATCCCGATGACGAAAGGCGCGGCGAGGCGCTGCGTGGCGCCCACCAGGATCGCCACCAGGGCGATCGCCATCACGAGGATCGCGCGCCACGTGCGCGGGTCGGTGTAGGTCGCGGCGACGGAGGCACTGAGGAGCACGACAAGTCCGGGGCCGAGCAGCGGCCATGACCCGGTCCAGCCCGCGGGCCACGCCTCGATCGACCTCGCGGGCGGGAACGTCGCGGGACGGCGCACCGCTAGGGCGCCGGCCGCGAGGAGGAACAGCCCGAGCGGCAGAGAGAACCACTCGACGCGCAGGTCCCGTGGGCTCCACGCGACGACCGCGGTCGCGAACGAGACGGCGAACAGGAACCACACCGGCGGCAGCGCCGTCGGCCCGCGCCGCCCGCGTGCGGCGACGGCCACCATGAGCGTGAGGAACGCCAGCAGCAGTGCCCACATCGTCCAGATGACCGCCCACTCCCGCTCGATCGCCGGCCACGCCGCGACCCCGAGGATCAGCACGGCGGGCGCGCCGAGCCAGCGCGTCCGAGCGAGCCGTGTCCCCGGCGCGAGCGTGCGGTGCAGCGCGCGCGCGGCGCTCGCCGCAGCTCCGGCGCCGACGAGTCCGAACGCGAGCGCCGCGACGATCAGCGGATCCGTGGGCGCGACGTCGAGCCCCGTGCCCCACCTCACACCTTGCACCGCGGCCGCCGCGGCGGCCACGATCGCGACGGCGAGCGTCGGCGCGCGCAGCGCCCGCAGGCGACGCATGCGCGGCCCGGACGCAAGACTGACGATGACGGATGCTGCGACCAGCGCCCACGCCGCGCCGACGAGTGCGTACGCCCGGGCGGGTAACCCGGTGTCGACGGCGAGGGCGGGGATCGCAGCATCCGTTCCGTCCAGCGCCAGCGCGATCAGGACCGGAACCACCCCGACGGCGAGGCCCACCGTGTAGAGGCCGGCAGCGGGTCGCCCGCGCGCGGTGAACCAGGCGGCGACGACCGCGATGCCGAGGGCCGGCGGCAGCAGGTACGGCTCGAGCCCGGTGACGCCCGCGATTCCCCAGGCGCTCCACAGTGCGCCCGTGAACGCGGCACCCGCCAGCGGCCACGCGTAGCGGCGCGGTGAGAAGAGGGCGGTCGCGACGAACCCGATGCCCAGGATCACGAGCACGAGCAGCGTCGTCGGCAGCCCCGCCGAGGTGCGCACGAGTGACAGCGCGACGGCGATCACGGCGGTGAGGAGAGCGGATGCCTCGACCGCGAGTCCGGCGGCCCGCACGTGCGGGAGCGGCACGCGGCGCGAGAGCGCATCGGCGAGCAGGCCGGCCGAGGCCAGCGTGCCCGCGACGATCCCCGCGATGACGGGGAGCACGATCGGCGATCCGCTCATCGGCAGCAGCTGTGCCCCGAGACACACCGCGACCACCGCGAGGGCGGGCACGAGGGTGGCGGCGGCGAGCGTGCGCACGGCGATGCCCAGTCCCGGTCGCGTCGTCGTCACGAGCGTCAGGGCGAGGCAGAAGATGACCGCGGTCGACAGCGCGGTCCAGCCGCTGCGCTCGAAGACGACCTGCAGCACGCCGATCGCGAAGGGCACGGCCGTCACGGCGAGCACGGCGTACCACTCTCGCGACGGCACCCGCCGGGCGAACGTGACCGCGATCGCGACGGCGCCCGCGGCGCATGTCGTGAGGCACACGACCACGAGCGGGTCCGCGCCGGCGCGGGCGAGCGCGGTCGCGAGCACGACCAGCGCGTAGGCGAACCCGACGCCGACGTGCACGAAGCGGGCCGCGCGCGGCACGGTGAGCGCGAGCAGACCCAGTGTCGCGACGACGGCGGCACCCACCCAGACCGTGAGGTCGCCGCCCCGCCATGACAGCACCGCGGCGAACGCGACGGCCGCGTGCGCGCCCACCACGAGCGGCATGCGGACGGCGGCCGATGCATGCTGCAGCCGCGTCGTCGCGACGGCGCCGGCCACGACCGCGGCGACGAGCGCGACCGCGATGCGCGCCCACACCCCGAGGCCCGGCAGCGCGAGCACCGTGAGGAACGCGAGCACCGCGTACCACGCGCCCAGGAACCCGAGCCAGCGCGTGCCGATGGCCGGCGGCGTCCACGACTCGACCGGTCCGGCGTCGGCGTCGGCGGCAGCGAGCTCGCGCGGAGTCGTGAGGGCGGCGAACGACGCGAGCGACAGCGCCAGGGCGGTCAGTCCCACCGTGAGCCCGAGCGCCGTCGCGGGCAGGAGGACGGTGCCGCCCGTCGGGCTCGCGACGACCCCTGCCAGCGTCAGGAACGCGGTGAGCGTCGGGATCACGGCGACGGCCGCGACGACCGCGATCGCTCCGGCGAACAGCGCGCCGCGCGCGACCATGCGGTGCACGGGGGTGACCGCGCCGACGACGACCAGCCCGACACCGGCCGCAACGGGGAATGCCGCGAACCAGCCTTCGGTGCTCGCTCCGGCGAACGGCAGCACCGCCACGGCGGCGACGACCGCCGCACCGGCGACCCCGCTCCACAGCGTTCCGGCCAGGTGGCGGGCCGACGCCGCGGCGAGGACGGCGATCGCCACCAGGGTCGCGCTCGCGAGGTGCGCGGGGGAGACGCCGGTGGCGGCATCCGTCCCCCACGCCGCCACCAGTGCCGCGGCCGTGAACCCGAACTGCAGGACGGTGAGGGTCACGGTCTCCGCGGTGCGCGGGCGGTCGGACATGGCCCTCCCGCGGGATGCGAGGGCGACCAGGGCGCTCGCCGCCGCGGCCGAGGCCAGGGATCCGGCCGTCGTCGCCACCGCCGAGGGGGTCGCGAGGGCGAGCATCAGCGGCACGAAGGCGAGCGCCACGAGCCCGCTCCACAGCCACGTGCGGATGCCGGCGCGGGGGGCGAGGACGGCGAGGGCTGCGCCCGCGACCAGCGTCGTGAGGGCGGTGAAGACCCACCCGTCCGCGCCCGCCGGCAGCAGCGCCACGACCGTCGTCACGGTGAGGGCGAGGAAGACCACGCCAAGGGCGCCGATCGCCTCGGCCGAGAAGCGCAGGCCGCGCCGCGCGAGGAGCGGCGACCCACCGAGGAACGCGGCGGCGATGGCGCCGACGACCGCCGCGCGCGGCAGCGGGTCGGCGAGGTCGGGGTTGAAGAACGTGAACACCACGGCCGCGACGGCGACGAGGCCCGCGCCCGCGACCGCGAGCACGGACTGCACGGTCGCGGAGGGGCCGGCCGCGGGGGTGTACGCAACCGTGGCGGGCGCGGCGGGGTACGCGGCGACCGGTCCGGCCGCGGTGGCGGCGCTCGGCGATTCGAGCGGCGCGATGGGCACCCGCTCGAGCACGAGCTGTCGCGCCGTGAGCGCGTGGACCGCGTCCTGCGACGCGGCCCACAGGTCGCGGCCGACCGCACCCCGGAAATCCGCCCCGCACGCCGGGCAGCGTCGCTCGGCGATGATGCCCGAGCCGCACACCGGGCAGCGCACGACGTCGAGCAGCTCGGCGATCGCCACCGTGCTCCAGGCGGGCGCCGTCCGCGCACCCGCCGGAGCCGTGCTCATCCTTCGCCCTCCGCCGCGGCGATCGCCGCCGGATGATCGTCGGGCACCCACTCCAGGATGTCGCCGGGCCGGCACTCCAGCACGCGGCAGATCGCGTCGAGCGTCGTGAAGCGCACCGCCTTCGCGCGGCCGTTCTTCAGCACCGAGACGTTCGCCGGGGTGATGTCGATCGCGGCGGCGAAGTCGGTGACCGACATCTTCTTCTTCGCCAGCTGCACGTCGAGGGTGATGATGATCGGCATCACACCACCTCCGAGAGGTCGTGCTCGAGCTGCGATGCTTTTCGCAGCAGGCCCCGCAGCACCACGATCAGCAGCGACAGCCCGGCGCCGACCACGACGCCCAGCAGCAGGAGCAGGGTGATGGACGGCGTCAGGAACCCGGTCAGGCTCAGTGCCACGAGAGCGACGAACACGAGGAACGTCGCGAACGCGACGGCCGCGAGGCTGACGTCGACGTCGGGGAACGCGCTGTCGCTGAAGATGCTGTCCTCGCGCACCAGCGACAGCAGCCGCCACACGCACACGAGCACGACCTGCACGCACAGGAGGAACAGGATGCCGACGATCGTGCCCGGGATCTCGAAGTACGCGATCTCCCAGTAGCGCACCGCCGACTGCGCGGCGACGGCGGGGACCACGAACACCTGGCAGCACAGCAGCAGCGCGAGCAGTGCCGCGATGAGGACTTTCAGGACGATGATCGTGGTGCGTTGCATGCCAGTCTGCCTATCGATAAACGGTATATAGCTATCGAGAAACAATAGCCACAGCATCCGTCCTCTTCGCAAGTGGCGGTTGCTGGGGATCCGCTGGCAGCGCCGCTGGGGTGGCCCGTGGGGGAGGCCGGGGGTAGCGTGCCGACGCATGGGGTCGCTGATCTACTTCAACTCCGCCTCGCTCGACGGCTACATCGCCGGCCCGGACGGCCGCTGGGACTGGGCGACGCCCGACGCCGAGGTGCACTCCTTCGTCAACGGACTCTTCGCGCCGGCGGGGACTCACCTCTACGGCCGCAGGATCTACGAGGTGATGAAGGTGTGGGACGAGGTCGACCTCGAGCAGCTCTCTCCGCCCGAACGCGAGTTCGCGCTGCAGTGGCGCGACATCGACAAGATCGTCTTCTCATCGACGCTCGACGCCGTCACGACGCCTCGCACCGAGCTGCGCACCTCCTTCGACGCCGACGAGGTGAGACGGATGACGGATGCCGCGGCCACGCCCATCGCGATCGGCGGCGGTCGGCTCGCCTCGGCGGCGGCACGTGCCGGCATCCTCGATGAGGTGCATCTCGTGATCGCGCCGGCGGTCGTCGGCGGCGGCATCCGCTTCCTCGATGAAGGTCTGCGGCTCGACCTGGAGCTCACGGGCGAGCGGCGGTTCGCCAACGGGTCGGTGTACCTCGCCTATCGCGTGAGTCGAGCCGGATGGTGTGCGGGCCGCGCGACAGGTCCACCCTGATGGAGGACCCGAGTCCGCTCACGTTCAGAATCTCGCTGTCGCGCGCCGCCTCGGACCCGGGAACCGCCCGGATGACGACGGTCGCGCCACCGGCGTCCCACCGCAGCTCCTCGATGAGGACGCCGCCCCGCGCCCGCACGCCTCGGAGTGATCCCGAGGGCCAGGCGGTCGGCAATGCAGGCAGCAGCACCAGTGATCCCGGCTGGGACTGCACGAGCATTTCGATCACGAGGGCCGGCAGCCCACCGCTCGCATCCACATTGAAGATCGAGTCGCCGTCGTGCGTCGACACCGCGTTGGACCGCCAGAAGTCCCGGGCGAGGGACTCCACGCAGCGCAGGGCCGCGTCAGAGTCTCCCAGCCGCGCGGCCGCCAGCCCGAGCCCGACCAGCCCGAACGCCATCTCCATGCGCCCGTCTTCACCGGCCCAGGGTCGTTCGTCGCGCCATGCCAGCTTCCGGTGGATGGTCTCGATCGCTGCCCGACGAAGCTCAGGAGCCTGTGCCGCGTCGTCCTCTTCGTACCAGAACGGATAGAGCTGGGACGCATGCCGGTGCCCGAGTTCCTCGGCGAGGCCGGGGTCGAGCCATTCGGCGAAGGTGCCGTCATCGGCGACGCGATACGGAGGAAGGCGTTCCGCGAAGGACTCCCACGCGGCGCGATCGGCGTCCTCGCCCAGGAGATCGGCGATCCGCACCGCGAGCCGCGCAGCATCGCGGAGGGCGGCGACGTCCATGGTCGCGTCGACGGCGATCGGATTGGTGCGATTGCCCGGCGTGTTCTCGGGCGAGTACGACGGCACGAGATGGAGCGTGCCGGTGTCATCGGGCAGGCCGATGGCGGTGGCGAACGCCATGACGTTCTGGGCGAGCGGCCACGCATATTCGCGGAGCGTCGTGAGGTCGCCGGTCGCGCTGAATTGGTCCCAAGCCAGCCGGAGGATCCATGCGCCGCCCGCGATCCAGTACAGGTGGGGGTACGACGTGGCGAAGTGATTGCTGCGGCCGTGAGAGTCGAAGCGCGCGGGCAGAAGCCAGCCCGGAGCGCCGAAGACGCGTTCGGCGTTCTCCGCGTAGTGATCGGTGTGACGGAAGACGGCGCGGAGGTACGAGGTGAGCAGTTCCGGGGTCCCCGAAGCCACCAGCGACGCGACGCCACCGTGCTGCACATTGCCGTTCTGAGTCCAGTCGCCCGACCAGGCCGGTCGCCGCGTGCCCTGCCAGATGCCGACGAGCGTCGGCGGCAGCACGCCGGTCGCCGACAGGATCGTGTGGCGCCCCGAGGCGAAGGCGAGTTCGATCGCCGCCAGCACGGACGGCGCATCTCCTTCACGCGCACCCTCGAGCACGTGGTCGTAGGAGTGGTCGTCGCCCACGTCGCTGTTGAGGTCGAGCGAGCACGCGGCGAACAGCGAGGCGTGCGTCACGCCGGACGGTTCGGCTGGTTCCCCGAGCCCGCCGAACACCTCGACGCGGATCGGCAGTCGGGTCGCGGCGCCGCCCGCAACGCGGATCCGCACACCTCCGTCGATGGGTTGCGGGTCGAGGTCCGCCGCAAGCTCGACGCTGAGCCGGGCGCGGGTCGGCGACCACGTGCTCGGCGGGTGCTGCCGCACGAACGGGGGCAGGGTCGCGGCGTCGACTTCCACGTCGACCACCCAGCGTCCTGCTTCCAGAGCGCTCGTCTCGGTGAGGAACACGCCGTAGTCCGTGGACGGATAGTCGCCGGTTCCGTGTGCGTCACCCCCGGGGTCGAGAGACAGCACACCTCGGATGTCGCGACTCGATGACAACTCGAGGAACAGGGTGCCGGCGGCGCGATCGGGCACGATCGCGATGCCGCTGCGGTCGGTGTGCTCAGAGCCCCACTCGACCTCGACTCGTCCCGTCAGGAAGTCTCCTGACCTGCGGTAGGTCGACACGCGTGGCTCTTCGTCCGGGACCCACGACAGTGCTGCGACGGGGACGAACGGGTCGGTCCAGACCATCTGTCCCTCGTACCCGTCATCCCAGGCGACCCGCGAGGTGATCGAGGCCGCCCCCTCGGTGTCGCCGGCAAGCACGGCGGAACGGACCTCGTCGATCATGGGGCCGGTGCGAGGGGCGGGGATGGCGGAGTTCACCGGGATGAAGAACTCCTCGTGGCACACATGTACGACGTGACGGTCGGGTGCCCCGGAGAGCACCGCGCCCAGGCTGCCCGTGCCCGCGATGAGACCGTGTTCCCAATCCATACCGGCCGACGAGCTCCAGAACCCTGTTCTGTGTGGCACGACGCTGTCTCCTTCCGCCCCTTCCGCACGGCACCTGACCGACTGCGACTGCCAAGCGTCAGAGCGACTCGCGACGGACGAGCGACGTGGGCAGCAGCTGCTCCTTCTCGGCCGGCAGTCCCCGGATCGTCGCAAGGAGCGTATCGGCCGCCGCCCGGCCCATCTCCTCCAGGGGCTGCCGGACGGTCGTCAGCGGCGGGTCGGACGTGCTGGCTATGAGCACGTCGTCGAAACCGACCACTGACACGTCCGCGGGCACACGGCGCCCGGCCGCCTGGAGGACGCGAATCGCCCCGGCGGCCATGAGGTCGGACGAGGCGAAGACTCCGTCGAGGTCGGGGGCGCGCTGGAGCAGACGCGCCATGGCCGCGGTGCCGCTGTCAAGGGTGAAGTCGCCGTGGACGATCGGGCCGGGCTGGATGCCGTGACGGGCGAGTTCGTCCGTCCATCCGCGCGTACGCTCGCGGGCCTGCTCGAGATCCAGGGGGCCGGTGATGATCCCGATGGAACGCCGTCCACGCTCGATGAGTGCGCGTGCGGCCAGGACGCCGCCGCCGTAGTTGTCGGAGTCGATCACGATCGGCTCCTGGCCGATGTCAGCGTGCGGTCTGCCCACCCAGGCGACCGGAATGGGCGAGTCGGCGAGGCTCTCGACGAGGTGGGTGATCTCGTGCTGCAGGATCACGATCACGCCATCGAGCGCGCCCGAGCGCAGGAAGCGCGGGATCCGGTCGAGATCCTCGTGATCGGCGGGGAGCAGAACCGGCTGAACTTCGCCGGCGGACAGACCCTTCGCCGCACCCTTGAGCACGGCGGTGAAGAACGTGCCACTGAGACTGCCGAGCTCGTCGAAGGCGATGACCAGACCGATCGAGCCCGCCTTCCCCCCTCGCAGCACTCGCGCGGCGAAGTTCGTCTCGTAGCCCAGCCGCCGGGCCTCGCGTGCCACGGCCTCCGTCATCGCAGGGTCCACGTTCGTGGCTCCCGCGAGCACGCGCGCGGCGGTGGCCCGCGAGACGCCCGCCGCCTGGGCGACGTCGACGATGGTGGGTCGGGCCATGGCTCTCCTCCGAGGATGCGCATCGGCCGTAGATCGATCTCACGACCACGTCGATCATTGCACGCGCCGCGCGACCTGCGTGGCATTCCGATCGGGATACCGCGCCCTCGACCCGCCGAGTTCTGAGCGCCAAGCGCTTTCCTTTGGGGGCTTGTGCTTTCGAGTCCTCCATGGTTACTGTGGCTCGCGGATGAGAGATCGATCTCTCAGGGCGGCAAGATTCCGCCATCTCCCGCTCTCACATGTCCCCCGAAGAAGAGGAGCAGTTGTGAATCGTCGCAAACTGGCCCTGCCCATCGCCGCCTTCGGCGCTCTCGCGCTGCTGATCTCCGGATGCTCGGGAGGGTCCGGCGCCGGCTCGGAGGCCGGGGACCCGAACGCCGAGTTCGAGTTCTGGTCGTTCACCGGGATCGGCCAGAAGGATTCGGTCGACCGGTACCTCGAGAAGAACCCCGACGCGAAGGTCAAGCTCTCGGAGGTCGGCAGCACCACCGAGACGGCGACCGCGCTGACGGCGGCCCTGGCCGGCGGCCGCGTGCCCGACCTGGTCATGATCCAGAACGACGACCTGCCCAAGTTCGTCGAGAACCCCGGCAACTTCGTCGATCTGCGCACGCTCGGCGGCGACGACATCGGCGACGGGTACCTGGACTGGGCCATCGACGGAGCCACCGCCGAGGACGGATCCATCATCGGCATCCCCACCGACGTCGGCGGGCTGGCCTTCGCCTATCGGGCAGACCTCTTCGAGAAGGCGGGCCTGCCCACCGACCCGGCCGAGGTGGCGAAGATGTGGTCGACGTGGGACGACTTCATCGCCATGGGGGAGAAGTACACCGAGGCCACCGGCGAGCCGTTCGTCGACAACGTCGAGACATCCGTCTTCTTCTCGACGGTCAACCAGGTGAGCCAGAAGTACTACACGCCCGAGGGCGAACTCATCTACGACACGAACCCCGAGGTCGAGGAAGCGTTCGACGTCGCGGTGCGCACATATGAAGCGGGGCTCAGCGCCGACATCCCGGCATGGTCGTCGGGCTGGGCGCCGGGTAAGGCCAACGGCGCCTTCGCCGTCACCACGGCACCGTCGTGGATCCTCTCGGGCCTCAAGAACGACGCACCCGACACCGAGGGCAAGTGGCGCATCGCGTCCATCCCGGGGGTGGGAGGCAACTGGGGTGGCAGCGTCATCGCCATCCCCGCCCGAGCGGAGAACAAAGAGGCGGCCTGGCAGTACATCGAGACGATGCTGTCGCCCGAGGGGCAGACCGAGCACTTCGCTACGACCGGCACCTTCCCCGCGGCCGAGGCGGCCCTCGAGAGCGATGAGGTCAAGAGCTACACCGACCCGTTCTACGGCGACTCCCCGATCGGTCAGATCATGAGCGAGTCGGTCCTGAACTTCCAATCGTTCTACAACGGACCCGACACCAGCGCGATCGGCGCTGCGCTCCTGAACGCACTCGTCGACATGCAGGCGGGCAACGTCGCACCAAAGGACGCCTGGCAGCAGGGACTCGACAGCGCGAAAGCAGCCATCGGGGGCTGACCCCCTTCGACAGACGGTGGCCCGGGCTCGCCCGGGCCACCGTCCCGACCGAGGCCGAGGACCATGACCGTCACCGCTCCCGCGAACACCACGGCGACCGCCACCGCCACCGTCATCTCCGTGCGCAAGACGCGCCGTCGCGACCGACCACGGTCGCGCATCCGCCAGAGCATCGGCGAGCGCATCGCGCCCTACTTCTACATCGCGCCGTTCTTCGTCATCTTCGCCATCTTCGGGCTGTTCCCGCTCGTCTTCACCTTCTACGTGGCGCTCTTCGACTGGAACCCGATCGGCGAGCAGACCTTCGTCGGACTCGCCAACTTCGAGCGGCTGCTCCAGGACCCCCGGTTCTGGAACGCCTTCATGAACACGTTCGGCATCTTCCTCCTTTCCACGATCCCGCAGCTCGCGCTGGCGCTCGGACTCGCCCACCTGCTCAACCAGGCCACACTCAAGTGGGCGAACTTCTTCCGCATGACGCTCCTGGTGCCCTACATCACCTCGGTGGCAGCGACAGCCCTCGTCTTCGCCCAGATCTTCGACCGCAACTTCGGCCTCATCAACTGGGTCCTCAACATCTTCGGCATCCCCGACGTCAACTTCCTGTCCTCGCAGGTCGGTTCGTGGGTGGTCATCTCGTCGATGGTGATGTGGCGGTGGTTCGGCTACAACACGCTCCTCTACCTCGCGGGGCTCCAGGCGATCCCGCGCGAGATGTATGAGGCTGCGTCCGTGGACGGGGCATCCGGATGGCAGCAGTTCATCCACCTCACCATCCCGTCGCTGCGCCCGATCATCATCTTCACCGTCATCATGTCGACGATCGGCGGACTGCAGATCTTCACCGAGCCGCTGCTGGTCGCCCCCGAGTCCGGCCTCACGTGCGGTGGTGGACGACAGTGCCAGACCCTTGCACTGTTCCTCTACGAGCAGGGCTTCGGCCAGTTCGAATTCGGATACGGCTCGGCGATCGGTGTCGCGCTCTTCGTCATCGTCGTCGTCGTCTCGCTCATCAACTTCTACCTGACCACCCGCACCCGGAAGGCGCGCTGATGTCCGACGTCATCGATCAGGCGGTCCCGCAGGTGGGCCAGGAGGCGCTCGCGCGTCCGCAGAAGCGTCGGTCCCGGCGCGGAGCCCGAGCGGGCCATGTGTCGTGGCCCGTCTACCTGATGCTCATCATCGCGGTGCTCATCAGCGTCTTCCCGCTCTACTACATGTTCGTCATCGCCTCGGTGGGCGCATCGGCGGTCACGTCGATGCCCCCGCGGCTGTACCCCGGCTTCAACTTCTTCGAGATCGCCGGCAAGGTCTTCGACACGGTGCCGTTCTTCCAATCGCTGATCAACAGCGTGATCGTGTCGCTGGCCATCGCGGTCATCGCCTCGCTGCTGTGCGCGCTGGCCGGCTTCGCGTTCGCCAAGCTGGAGTTCCCAGGCCGGAACACGCTGTTCCTGATCGTGCTGCTGACCATGACCGTTCCGGCGCAGCTCAGCGTGATCCCGCAGTACCTCATCATCTCGTGGCTCGACTGGGTCGACACGCTCCAGGCGATCATCGTCCCGGGACTGGCGAGCGCTTTCGGCATCTTCTGGATGCGTCAGCACATGGCGACGACGCTGAACGACGAGCTCATGCAGGCCGCGCGCATCGACGGGGCCAACAGCTGGCAGATCTTCTGGCGCATCGGCTTCCCCGTCGTCCGTCCGGCGGCGTTCGTGCTCGGGCTCATCACCTTCACGGCGGTGTGGAACGACTTCATGTGGCCCTTCATCGTGCTGAAGTCGCCCGAGCTGTTCACCGTCCAGATCGTCCTGAAGCAGCTGCAGGCCAACCGCACGATCGACCTCGCGCTGACGATGGGCGGATCGTTCATGGCCACCCTCCCGCTGCTGATCGTCTTCTTCTTCGTCGGTCGGCGCATGGTCGCCGGGATCATGGACGGAGCGTTCAAGGGCTGATGAGCGCGAATGCAGGCGTCGTCGACGAGGGTCGATGGCGCGATACGACGCTGAGCGCGCGCGAGCGCGCTCAGGCCCTGGTCGACGAGCTGACCCTGGAGGAGAAGGTCGCGCAGCTGGGGTCGGTGTGGCTCACCGACGCCGCCGACGCCTTCGCTCCCAAGCTCGAGGGCGACGCCGGCGCGGCCGAGGCCGGTGACCCGTTCGTCCACGGTCTGGGTCAGCTGACTCGCGTATTCGGCACGGCGCCGGTGACCGTGCGGGAGGGTGTCGCCCGGCTTCGCGAGCTGCAGCAGAAGGTGATGGCTCAGCAGCGACTCGGCATCCCCGCGCTGGTGCACGAGGAGTGCCTGACCGGCCTCGCCGCTTTCGGCGCCACCGCCTTTCCGACGCCGCTGGCATGGGCCGCGAGCTTCGACGAAGACCTGGTGCGCGAGATGGCTCGCGCGATCGGCGAGGACATGCGCTCGATCGGTGTGCACCAAGGGCTCGCCCCGGTGCTCGACGTCGTCCGTGACTACCGCTGGGGCCGCGTCGAAGAGACCCTCGGCGAGGACCCCTACGTCGTCGGCCAGCTCGGGGCGGCCTACGTCGCGGGACTCGAGAGCGCCGGCGTCATCGCCACGCTCAAGCACTTCGCGGGGTATGCCGCCTCGCGCGGAGCCCGCAACCACGCTCCCGTCAGCATGGGTCCGCGCGAATTCGCCGACACGGTGCTGCCTCCGTTCGAGACGGCGCTCCGGCAGGGCGGTGCCCGAAGCGTCATGACGTCGTACACCGATGTCGACGGCATCCCGAGCACCGCCAATCGGCAACTGCTGGACGGCGTGCTGCGTACCGAGTGGGGCTTCGACGGCACGGTCGTCGCCGACTACTGGGCGGTGCCGTTCCTGGTGTCGATGCACCGCGTGGCCGGTGACGCCGCCGCCGCCGGCGCCCTGGCCCTCCGGGCGGGAGTCGACGTCGAGCTGCCCTCGACTGTCGCATACGCCGCGCTGCCTCGGCTGGTGCGCGCGGGGCTGGTGGACGAAAGCGACATCGACCGTGCCGCTGTCCGGCACCTGCGCCACAAGATCGAGGCGGGACTCCTCGACGGCGGGGCGATCGTCCCCGATGGCGCGGAGCACGTGTGCCTGGACGGCGAGCGCAACCGCGCGCTGTCGTCACGACTGGCGGAGGAATCGATCGTCCTGCTCAAGGACGACGGCACGGCGGGGCTGCGACCGGGCGCCCGGATCGGGCTCATCGGGCCGGCCGCCGCCGAGTACCGCAGCCTTCTCGGCTGCTACGCCTTCCCCAACCACGTGCTCACCAAGTACCCCGGACATGACCCCGGCATCGCCATCCCGACGATCGAGGAGGCGGTGCGCGCCGAGTTCGACGCGTCCGTCGTGCGCGCCGAACCCGGGTGCGCGATCCTGGGCGACGGGCAGGCGCGGATCGGGGAGGCGGTGGACCTGGCGCGCGACAGCGACGCGGTCGTCATGGTTGTCGGCGACGTCGCAGGACTGTTCGGCGCCGGCACCTCTGGAGAGGGCTGCGACGCCGAGGACCTGCGGCTGCCGGGCCGCCAGGACGAACTCGTCCGCGCGGTCCTCGCGACCGGTACGCCGACCACGCTCGTCGTCGTCTCGGGACGGCCGTACGCCCTGGGCGCCTACGGCGCGGCGGCCATGATCGTGCAGGCGTTCTTCCCCGGGGCCGAGGGCGCCGCAGCCGTCGCCGGGATCCTGTCGGGACGAGTGGCCCCGAGCGGCCGTCTGCCGGTGCAGATCCCCCGGACTCCCGCCGCCGGCGGCACGTACCTGCAGCCGCCCCTGGGCCTGCACAACGCGGGGATCACCGTGGCCGACCCGACGCCGTTGTACCCGTTCGGCTTCGGCCTCACTCCAGGGCGGATCTCCTACGAGGACCTCTCCGCACCGCTCATCGTCCCGACGACGGGGGCGGCCGAGGTGACGGTGACCGTCGGCAACAGCGGCGCCGACTGCGTCGAGGTCGTCCAGCTCTACGCCTCCTTCCCATCGGCGTCGGTGGTGCGCCCCGACGTTCAGCTCATCGGCTTCGCCCGCATCCGCATGCCCGCCGGCGAACGCCGTACCGTGCGATTCACGCTCGAGGCGGCACGCCTCGCCGCCACCGGGGCCGACGGCCGGCTGGCCGTCGACCCGGGTGTCGTGGTGCTCTCGGCGGGACCATCGGCAGCCGATCGTCCCGTCGAGGCTCGGATCCGTCTGTCCGGAGACCGGCGCGTCCTCCTGGCGCGGGCGGGCAGGACCGCGTGGGATGTGGACGACACGGAAGGAACGCCAGAACAGTGACATCAGCGGCAACATCAGCGCAGGCCTCAGGGATCCGCGTGCTCGTGTGGGGGGAGAACCACCACGAGAAGCATGACGAGACGACGCAGCGCCTGTACCCCGACACCATGCACGGCACGATCGCGGAGGGGCTCCGCAGGCTGCTGCCGGACGACGCAGTCGTGGAGACCGCCACGCTCGACGACCCCGAGCACGGGCTGGCCGAGGAGCGCCTCGCAGAGACGGACGTGCTGTTCTGGTGGGGCCACCTGCGTCACGACGCCGTCGACGACGACGTCGTCGAGCGCGTCCACCGTCACGTACTCGGCGGGATGGGGCTCGTGGTGCTGCACTCGGGCCATTTCTCGAAGATCTTCATCCGTCTCATGGGAACGACGTGCTCCCTGCGCTGGCGACAGGCCGAAGATCGCGAGCTGGTGTGGACCGTCGCCCCGGCGCATCCGATCGCGGTCGGCGTGCCGCATCCGATCGTGATCGGCTCGCAGGAGATGTACGGCGAGTTCTTCGACGTGCCCGCCCCTGACGAGTTGGTGTTCGTGTCCAGCTTCACCGGGGGAGAGGTCTTCCGCTCGGGCATGACGTTCTCGCGCGGTCACGGTCGCATCTTCTACTTCTCGCCCGGTGACCAGGACTATCCCGTCTACCACCAGCCCGAGATCCAGCGGGTCCTCGCGAACGCTGCGGCGTGGGCTAGGCAGGACCGCCCCCGCGCCGTGCCCCGCCTCGCGATGCACCGCGCCGGCGAGTTCGGCACGCCCCGAGAGTGGGACGGCGAGGTGCTGTCGTGAGGGATGTCGTCGTCGTCGGCGCGGGAGGCATGGGACGCGCGTGGCTCGACACCGTCGCCCGTCGTGACGACCTCCGCGTGAGCGCGATCGTCGATGTGTCGGTCGACACCGCACGCGCGGCCGCCGGCGAGCGGGGGTGGGACATCCCGTGCGTGGCGTCGGTGGACGAGGCCTTCGTCGCGGCAGGGCTCCCCGGGATGCTCCTGAACGTCACCATCCCCGAAGCGCACCGCGCGGTGAGCGAAGCCGCCCTGCGGCGCGGCGTGCCGGTGCTCAGCGAGAAGCCCGTCACCCCGACGGTGTCGGACGCGCTCGCGCTTGCCGCGGTGAGCGAGCTCACCGGCGTGCTGCTCGCCACCAGCCAGTCACGGCGGTACTCCGCGGGCATCCGCTCCTTCCGCGAGGAGGTGGCCGCCGCGGGGGGCGCCGCCCAGCTGACCTCGCAGTTCTTCCAGAACCCGCGCTTCGGCGGGTTCCGGGACGAGATGGAATCGCCCCTCCTCATCGACATGGCCATCCACACCTTCGATCAGGCGCGATACGTGCTCGGCCTCGACCCCGTCTCGGTGTACTGCGACGAGTTCTCGCCGCCGTGGAGCTGGTACCGCGGCGACGCCGCAGCTGAAGCGGTCTTCCGCTTCGCGGATGGCGCCCGATTCGCTTACTCGGGCAGCTGGTGCGCGGACGGACTGACGACCTCGTGGAACGGGTCCTGGCGCGCGAGCACCGCCACCGGCTCGGTGAGCTGGGACGGCGAAGCCGCGGTGACCGCGCAGCACCGCGGCGGTGAGCCGCGGACGGTGCCGGTCGGGGACGGGGAGGAAGGGCTCGATGCTGCGCTGGCCGAGTTCGTCGCCGGCCTGGACGGTGGTCCGACCCCCTCCGGCGAGGTGCGTGCCAACATCTGGAGCCTCGCGATGGTCGAGGCGGCCCTCGCCTCGGCTCGGACGGGCCAGGCCGTGCGCCTGGACGACGTCTTCGCTGCGGCATCCGCACACGCCGCGGAGTCGGCGCGCGCGAGTGGCGACCATGCCCTCGCCGGGGCGATCGCGAGCTGGAACGGGGCGCCGCCGCGCTGACCCCGTCAGTCCGCCCGGGTCAGGAGACCGCCTCCACGTACAGGATGGCCGCGCGTTCGGGGTGGAAAACAGGGAAGTCGAGCCCGACGACCCCGAGTGCAGCGCCGCTGAGCACGGGCGCGCCGCCGTGATCGGCGCCGTCCCGGGTCGCTTCGCCCAGCCAGGCGGGCACCTGCCAGGGCGGACCGAGCGACTCGGGGGCGCTCGCCGTCAGCCGGTACCGGCGACGCGGGTCCAGTCCAGGAAGACGGATGTGCGCCATGGCGTCGGCGCTGGTTGCGGGCGTCACCACGGCGTAGATCGCCTCGTCGCGGGTGCGCGAGACGACGCCCCGCAGCGACGGGCCGCCGAGGTGGCTCGAACCCGACACCGCTCGGCCGGTGGAGATGAGGTCGCGGTGACGACGCCAGCGCGCGATCCAGGTGGAGAGCACCTCCCGCTCGTCGCCGCTCAGTTCGCGGATGTCCCACTCGATGCCGAAATGCCCGAGGAACGCCACGGCGCAGCGATAGGCGAGGGTGGAGGTGCGCCCGGTCGTGCTCGAGACCGCCGAGGCCACGTGCGATCCCATCATCTCGGGCGGTACGAGCAGGCCCGTCCAGCCGAGGATGTAGAAGCGGTCGACCGGGTCGTGGCTGTCGGAGGGGTGGATGCGGTCGGTGCGCTCGAGGATACCGAGGTCGACCCGGCCCCCGCCCGACGCGCAGCTTTCGATCTCGAGCCCGGGATGCCGATCTCGCAGCTCGTCGAGGAGCCGATACACCGCGATGGTCTGGTCGTGGACCGCGGGGGCACCGGATGCCGGATGCCCGGCGTCGACGAGGTCGCGGTTGTGGTCCCACTTCAGGTAGCTCACGCCGATCTCGGTGATCAGAGCGTCGAGTCGGTCGCGGATGTGCGCGTACGCATCGGGGTTGGTCAGGTCGAGCACCTGCTGGAAGCGGTAGCGCGCGGGCAGGGTGTCGCGGGCGCGAAGGATCCAGTCGGGGTGGGCCCGGGCGAGGTCGGAATCCTCATTGATCATCTCGGGCTCGACCCAGAGCCCGAACTCCATTCCCAGCGAGCGCACCCGATCGGCCAGCGGGCGCAGCCCATCTGGCCATGCCACGGGATCCGGCTCCCAGTCGCCGAGGCCGGAGCGGTCGTCCCGTCGCCCGCGGAACCAGCCGTCGTCGAGCACGAACCGTTCGACGCCGAGAGCCGCGCCCTGTTCGGCCAGTTCGATCAGGGTCGCGGCATCCTGATCGAAGTAGACCGCTTCCCACACGTTCAAGGTGACCGGCCGCGGCCGGTCACCTGCCCGGTTGTGCTCGCGCAGATACGCATGGAACCGCGCGGATGCCGCGTCCCACCCGTCGCCGTACGCGCCGAAGATCCACGGCGTCACGTACTCGTCACCGGCCTTCAGGCGCACCTCTCCGGGAAGGAGCAGCTCGCCGCCGCGGAACGCCAGGAACCCGTCGGTGCGCTCCACGGCGTGCTCGTGGTCACCGCTGAAACCCACGTGGCAGAGCCACGTCTCACCGGTGTCGGCGGCGAAACCCGGCACGCCGAGGGCGAGGACGGTGGTGGCATCGAGACCCGTGCGGCCGCGGCGTGAGACGCGAGCGTGGGTGCCGCGGACGACGGGGTGACGCTGCGGGATCCGTTCATGGGCCCACCTGCCGCTGAAGTCGAGGATCTCGCTCGCGCGCAGGGGCACCGGCAGCGCCGGAACGGCTTCGACGACGTCCACGTCGTCTGCGACGGTGCCGAGATTGCGTACGCCGACCCGTGTGCGCAGGAGGCCGGCGGCCGTGAGATCGATCTCCAACGTGACGCCGATTCCCGCCCACTCGTCGCTCGCCTCGGCGGTGATGCTCGCGGCGCCGAGGGAGGTCGCACCGGTGGGAACCGGCTCCCCCGCCACGAGCAGCGGTGCGGCGCGGAAGCGCGGAGACCACGCGCGACCACCGCGGTGCACGCTCAATCCGGGTCGGCCGAACCAACCGCGCGAGTGCTCGGGGAGCACGCTCGGTCGGTACGGCACGTCCGAATCGGCCGACAAACCCGGCCGACAATCCATGGCGGCGAGGGTGCGAAGGTCGTCATCCGAGACCTCCAGGAGCGCCCCCCAATGCACGATCGCCGGCAGCTCATCGCCGCGCTGCGTCACCACCAACGACACATCTGCGGCCGACAGATGGACGACGCGAAGATCACTCATAGTGTCCATCTTGGTAGGAGGAGGGGAGGCGAGTACAGTCAGAGATCGATCTCACCGAGGAGAAATGTGACTGCGAATCCCGCTGCCCCCGCACCGGCCGCGACCGCCCTTGCACCCGAACGGGTGCGGCTGACGTCCGGGACCTTCGAGAACCGCCGACGTCTCAACCGCGAGTACCTCGTCTCGCTCACGGATCGCAATCTGCTGCAGAACCACCTTCTCGAGGCCGGGGTGACCGATCAGGCCTGGCACCTGCACCCCTCGCGTTCCGACGTCGTCGACCGTGGGCTCGATCGCCACTGGGGCTGGGAGACCCCGGGATCGCTGCTGCGCGGGCACTTCCTCGGTCACTGGATGTCGGCGGCGGCGCGCGAAGCCGCCACCACCGGGGACCCGGTGCTGCGAGGCCGCCTCGAGAACGTCGTGGCGGCGCTGGAGCGGTGCCAGGACGAGAACGGCGGCGAATGGGTGTTCGCCACCCCTGAGTCGTTCCTGCGACGGCTGGGCGAGGGCCGCGAGACGTGGGCGCCCCAGTACGCGATCCACAAGACCTTCATGGGGCTGGTGGACGTGTGGCGGGACCTCGGCGACGAGCGCGCCCTCGCGGTGGCCCATCGCGCGGCGGCGGCGATCGCCCGGTGGGCGCGCGGCTTCGACACCGCGCGGTTCCAGGAGATCCTCGACGTCGAGACGGGCGGAATGCTGGAGGTGTGGGCTGATCTGCTCGAGGCCACCGGTGATGAGCAGTACCGGGACCTGCTCGACCGCTACTGGCACGGCGCCCTCTTCGATGCGCTGCGGGCGGGCGAGGACGTGCTCACGAACATGCACGCCAACACCACGATCCCCGAGGTGCTCGGGGCCGCCCGCGCCTACGAGGTCACCGGCGAGGAGCGGTGGCGCGAGGTCGTGACCGCGTACTGGCGGTCCGCGGTCGTGGAGCGCGGCACGTTCTGCACCGGCGGGCAGACGTCGGGGGAGATCTGGACGCCGCCCTTCGCGTTCGCCGCCCGCCGGGGGCCGAAGACCCAGGAGCACTGCTCGGTGTACAACATGATCCGGCTGGCGGACGTGGTCTTCCGCTGGACCGGAGACGTCGAGGCGCTGGACTACATCGAGACCAACCTGCACAACGGCCTGCTCGCACAGCAGAACCCGCGTACCGGCATGGTGGCGTACTTCCTCCCGCTCGAAGGAGGCGCACGCAAGGAGTGGGGCAGCCCCACCGAGGACTTCTGGTGCTGTCACGGCACCCTCGTGCAGGCGCACACCCGTCATGCCCAGTCGGCCGTCTATGCCACGCCGGGCGGCGCCGTGACGGTGGCACAGTATCTGCCGGTCCGGGCCGAGTTCCCCGACCGGGACGGACGCATCGACATCGTCCTCCTCGACGACGCGCGGTACGTCGGTCCCGACGCGAATGCCGGACCGGGCGGCGACCGTCACCGTCCGCGGGCGCTTCGCGTGCGCGTCACCGTCACCGGAAGCGCGAGTCGGGTGCGTCTGCGCGTGCCGGCGTGGATCTCGGCCGAACCCCGTGTGCACACCGAGGCGTCCTGGCACCGCGCCGACCGGTGGCTCGACGTCGATCATCCTGGCGGCGAGACCGAGATCGCGGTGGAGTTCCCGTTCGTCGTACGGACGGTGCCGATCCCCGACGAGCCCGCGACGGTCGCCTTCGTAGAGGGTTCGACCGTCCTGGCGGGCCTGGTCGATCGCGAAGTGTCGCTCATCGGTGATCCGGACGACGCGGCCACGATGCTCGCGCCCGATGACGAGCGGCAGTGGACCCAATGGCTCACGCGCTATCGCAGCGTGGGGCAGTCCCAGGCGATCCGGTTCGTGCCGTTGCACGAGGTGGTCGACGAACGCTACTCGCTGTACTTCCCGGTGCGCTCCGCGTAGCTTCGGCGATCTAGATCGCGGTGCGGGTAGAGCCGCGTTCGACGAGCTCGGTCGGCATGACGATCGCCTCGGGCGCCACCTCTTCCCCGGCTGCGGAGCGGGCCAGAAGGCGCACCGCAGTCGCGGCCATCTCCCGGATGGGCTGGCGGATGGTCGTGAGCGACGGCTGCAGCCAGCGCGCCCCTCGAACGTCGTCGAAGCCGACCACGAGCACGTCGCGGGGGATGCCGAGCCCGCTGTCGGCGACCGCCCGATAGGCGCCGGCAGCCATCTCGTCCGAGCAGGCGAATATTCCCACTGGACCCTCGCCACCGAGTTCCGACAGTGCCCGGGCGCACGCACGCCGAGCGTCCCACGCGCTCCAGTCCGCGCTCGTCCGCACGCACGGCGCCTCGGGCGCGAGCTCGCCCAGGGCTGCGGTGAATCCGTCGACGCGCCCGCGCCCGTACCGGTAGGAGGGTGCGCCGCCGATGACGACGAAGCGACGGGCTCCCCGGGAGATGAGGTGCTCGGCGGCCGCCGAACCGCCCGCCCGGTCGGTCGTGCGGATGCTCGGCAGCGGCCGGGACGACTCGGAGGGCGGCTCCATCAGCACGAGGGGGATGCCGGCGCGATGCATGGCGAGGATCTGCGTGCTCGTGGGGGTGATGAGTCCGACGACGACGCCGGCGGATCCGCGGGAGCGGATGCGTTCGGGCCAGTCGTGCGCGGGGTCGTCCCGCTCGGCTGTCAGCACGAGGTCGTAGCCGAGCGACGACGCGGTGGTGCGGGCGCCGGCGGTGATCTCCTCGGTGTACGGGTCGTGGAAGTGCCCGAGGACGAGGTCGAACATCAGCGATGTGCCGCGGCGCGGCCGGCCTCTCCCTGCACCGGGCCCGGGATAGCCGAGCTCGGCGGCCGCGCGGAGCACCCTTGCCCGCGTGTCGGCGGCCATCTCGCCGCGCGCGCGGAGTGCCCTCGACGCCGTGGCGACGCTCACTCCCGCGCGCTCGGCCACCGCGCTGAGGGTGACACGTGCACTTTCGGTCATGCCACCATTTTGCGCAAAGTTCATACGCTTCGCTTCCGCGCGGTGGCAGTGTGACGGCGTAGCACCCGTCGATGCGGAGGATGAAGTCGATGACGACGACATACGAGGGACGCCGCGCCCTGATCGTGCGCGGTGGATGGGAGGGTCATCGACCCGTCGAGGCGACCGGGATGTTCCTGCCGTTCCTGGAACAGCAGGGCTTCGACGTGCGCATCGAGGATTCCAATGAGGTCTACGCCGATCGCAACGTGATGGACCGCACCGATCTGATCCTGCAGTGCGTCACGATGTCCGAGATCTCGGCCGATGCGCTCGCCGGCCTGCGCGGCGCCGTCGAACGCGGCGCGGGCCTCGCCGGCTGGCACGGCGGCATCGCCGACTCGTACCGGAACAGCTCCGACTACCTGCAGCTGATCGGCGGTCAGTTCGCCACGCACCCGGCCAGGCACCCGGAGGCGCGCGACGGCGGTGAGGGCGACAACTTCCTCTGCTACACGGTGGATCTCACGGACCTCGGCCGCTCGCACGAGATCATGGCCGGTGTCGAGGACTTCACCCTTCGCACCGAGCAGTACTGGGTGCTCACCGACGACCTCAACGACGTGCTGGCCACGACCACGCACCCGGTCCAGCCGTACCACCCCTGGCATCGCCCCATCACTTCGCCTGCTGTGTGGACGCGCGAGTGGGGTCGGGGTCGCGTCTTCGTCGCGACCCCCGGTCACAGCCTGTCCGTCCTGCGCGACGTCAGCGTTCGCACGATCATTCAAAGAGGAATGCTCTGGGCGACGCGTAGCCGGTGACCACGGACGCCAGGACTCGCCGGAAAAGACGAAACCCCCGCGATGCAGAAGCTACGCGGGGGTTCCTGGGGTCATGTAACGATCACCCTTGTGGCTCCGACCGGCATCGATCCGGTGACCTTTCGATTTTCAGTCAACATCGGGGGCATCCGTCCGGGTCTGTTTCGACCCGGAAACCGCGGAATCACGCGGATTGACGTCATTGCGAATCGGCGTCGATCGGGGCCAATCCGCGCGGTTCGTGGGCAAAATGTGGGCAGAAGGCGCCCGGCGCTGCGATGCATCAGGACATCGGTGACACTCCATAAGCTCCACGTCACCTCCCCCGGCGGGCGGGTGATCCGGGGCGGTTAGGTGGTAGGTGGCCGGCCGACGTTCGAGGTGAGGCCGGTCAGCCAGCCGGAGGCGCGGGCTTTCTGGATCCAGTCCGACGCGGTGCGCTCGGGGATCCCGAGTTCGGCCGCGATGAGCTTCACCGGTGGCAGGTCGGCCAGGGCTGCGGTGCCGTAGAGGATCTCGATGACCTGCCACCGTTCATCCTTGATGCCGCGCTTCACGACAGCCTCAGCCATCCAGGGAGGGATGATCCGGCCGTCGGCGCTGGTGAGGTCCGCGACGGTCGTCCAGCTGGCGCCAGGGCTGTCGTCGAGCTGCAGGGCGACGCAGCGGGGGATGGCGGTCTGCACGAGCGCTTGCGGGGCAGTGTGCTTGAGGCGGTCTTCGTTGAAGTCCTCCGCGATCGCGCGGTTGGTGATCGTGGTGATGAGGTAGCGGCCGCGCTGTGGCGTGTAGTGCGCCTCGATGGTGGTCTCCACGCCCGTGGCGTCGTCGACCGCGGTGGCCACGAATGCGGGCGCGATGCGCAGCGCGGAGCCGATGGGCTGGGTGGCGCTCGCCGCGGACATCGTCCTGCCGTCGGGAGTCTTTACGTCGACCTTCACCCGCTCAGTTTGTCTTACTTCTCCAGCGTTCCGCAGATACCTCTTGCGAAGTATACGGTTTAGGAGTGTACTACTGCTGAAAGGAATGATAGTTCCGCAGAAGGAGTGGGAGATGGCGACAACGGCGAATCCGGCAGAGCCGGTGCTCAACAAGCGACTTCTGACCCCGAGCGATGTGGTCGCGCTCATTCCGGGGCTGAAGCTGAAGCTGCTGGCGGAGTGGCGGTACAAGAAGACCGGGCCGCGCTACTACAAGGTCGGCCGGATCATCCTGTATCCCTTCGACGACCTCGAGGTGTGGTTCGAAGGCCTCGAGCGCGGCGGCGATCCCGATGACTGAGATCGACCCGCCACCGTCGGGCCCGCGTGCGCCATCTATGGCGATCATCGCGGTCGCCAATCAGAAGGGCGGAGTCGGCAAGACGACCGTCGCGATGCAGGTGGGCGCGGAGTTGTCGCGTCGGCATCGGGTGCTGGTGGTGGATGTGGACCGGCAGCAGTCGACGGTCTGGTGGGCAGAGAATACGCAGGATCGTCTGCCGTTCGATTTCGCCGGCAGTCAGCACCCGAACATGCTGAGCCGGCTGCGGGAGCTGCGAGCGGACTACAAGTTCGTGCTGGTGGACACCCCCGGCAGCCTCGAAGACACCGCCGTGCTCGAAACGGTCCTGGATGCCGCCGACTACGCCCTGGTCCCGGTAACCCCAGAGCCCCTCGCGGTCGATCCCACACTCCGGACGCTGAGCCGGCTGATCGAACCCCGCCAGCTGCGCCACGGGGTGCTGCTGAACCGGATCGACCCGCGGGTGCCGCACCAGCTGCAGACCTGGCAGAGCCTGCTGGATTCCGAGCTGGGGGTTCCCCGGCTGGAGGCGTATCTGCGGCAGTACAAGGTGCAGTCCGATGCCCCGGTGCTGGGGCAACTGGTCACCAGCATGCGCCGCAACCGGCGCACAGAGGGCGCGATCGCGGACATCGCCGCCATCGCCCGGGAGCTCGAGCGACTGCTGTCGCCGGCGCTGACCGGAGCGTGGTGACGATGGGCCGGGTCGACCTCGCCGGCAAGCTCAGCGACGCCCGCGCCCGCGTCGCCGCCGAGGCACCGTCCGCGGGGCCGCCGGCGCCGATGTTCGCTCAGCTGGCGCGGAAGGATGCCCGGATCCGCGACGATCAGGTCACCGCGCTGACGGCGCTCGCGGATGCGGTGATGCGACGCCGCCGGTTCAAGGCGGAACGGATCACGGAGAACACGCTGATCCGGGTCGCGATCGATCTGCTCCTCGCCCACGCCGACCAACTGCGCGGCTCCACCGAGGACGAACTCCGCAACTCCCTCACTGCCGGCCTCCCGAAGTCCGGGAGTCCGGCACTCACGGACTCCGGAACTTCCGCCGTCACCGCTCACGAGCGGGTGATCACGCACGCCGCCGGTGCTCCGGCCGCGCCCGCGCGCTCCGCGACTCCGGCACCCACGCACTTCGGAACTCCGGGTGTTCGTGACGCCGGCAGTCCCGGACTTCGCGCCTTCACCGGATCGGAGGGTTCCTCATGACCGCCCCGGCTGAGAGTGGCGAGGAGCGCGCGGCCGCGGAGCGGAAGAACGAGGTGCGGCGGGTCTACCGGGAGCGCAACGCGGAGCGGATCCGTGAGGGCAAGCGGGCGTGGCGGGAACGCAATCAGGACCACATCCGCGCGTACCGTGCCGCGTATGACGCGGAGCATCGCGCGGAGGTGGCCGCCCAGAAGCGGGAGTACATGAAGGGGTACGGAGCCCGCAAGGCCGCCGAGGCGCGGCGCCGGAAGGCGAAAGCGGCGAGCTCGAAGAAGTACTACGAGGCGCACAAGGCCGAACACCACGCGTACACCCGGCAGTGGCAGGCCCGCAAACGAGCCGAGGATCCCGAAGGGTACCGGGCGATGCGCGCCAAAGCGCAACGCCGCTGGTGGGAGACCCACAAGGATGAGTACAACGCGAGGCTCCGCGCCCGACATCGGGAGAACCCGGAACCGAAACGCGCCCAAGCCCGCGCGTACTATGCCGCGCACGCCGAGGAGCTGAAGGCGAAGAAGCGCGCCTACTACGGAGCGAACCGCGAGAAAGTGCTCGCCAGCAACCGGGCCTGGAAGGAACGCGAGAAGCGCCGCCTCGCCGCCGGGCTCCCGCCCCGCCGGCTCCACACCACTCCCGCCGCCGAGCGCCGCGCAAACACGGCCGCGGCCGACGCGTACTTCACCCGAGTACGGACGCCCGAGGAGATCGCCGCGCTGCGACGCAAGCCCTCGCCGGTCGAGCTGTCGCAGGGGACGCCGCCGGAGCTGGTGGCTGCGTTTGAACGCGACAGCACGCGGATCCGGATCGAACACGCGCTCGCCACCGACGGCACCTACGCCAGCCGCCAACTGCTTGCCGAAGCACGCCGACAACTCGCCAGCCAGGAACGGGCGACACAGCGGGAGCAGCGCGATGCCGTGGAGAACGCCCGGTTGGACGCGATCGGCAAACAGGTCAACGACCAGCTCCGTCACCGTGACCCGCCACGACGCCGCCATCACCTCGACCCCGACCCGGCCGCCCCACACCCGATGCTGAACCCGAACACCACGATGGGAATGAACCGATGACCACCACCACCCCGAGCAACGAGCCCACCATGCTCGACCGATCCGCCGCGGAAGCCACCCGCTGGCGCACCGCCGTCAGCGCGTTCGAGTACTACCCGAACAAGCACCTCGACGAACCCGGCTACACGATCGACGAAGACGTCACCTGGTGCATCGCCCCGCTCGCCGGCCTCCCCGACACGGAGCTCGACCAGCTGCGGGCCACCGTCCGCACACTCATCACCACCCCGACCGCGGACCGGCAGGCATTCATCCGCCACCTCGCCACCCTCACCGCCGACGACCCCACCACCGATGGCCCATAACCGGGCCCGCCACGACAAGGAAGGAGAGCACCATGAACGAGATCACCGCTCTACAGCCGCTCATCGCCATCACGCCGATCACCTCCACGGCGACTGCGATCCTGCTGCTGGCGCTGGCCGGTCAGCTGCTCCGCGGGCGCCTGCGGCGTGCCGCGGGCAGCCTCACCGCCATCGCACTGCTCACGGTGGTCGGGCTCGCAGCCGCACTACCCCTCGCCAACACCCCGCCCATCGGGATGCCTCCGCCCTGACCCGCCACGCAACGCGCAGCATGAGCGCGGCACTGGGGTCTTTCCTGGCCGGCCATCGTAGCTTCCTCCAGGCGCTCCGTGCCGGACTTTCGCGGCATAAACTCGCCCCTCCGCTACCGCTCCGGTGCTGCGTTATTCCACGGTCCCGGCACTGCACACCCTCCGGTCGCACACGACGCCACTGCCAGGAAAGGCACCCATCAAGTCACGAAACGAGGTCACCGAAATGAACACGACAACGACGTCCCCCACCGCACCACACGCGATCCCGGGGAGCGTCAACACGATCGCCGCGTGGGATCACCTGGAAGAGACTGTCGACCGGCTCGCCGACATCGTGGACGAGCTCCTCACCCGGCACGACGAGCAACTGGTGTGCAGCCTGCAGTTCCCCGAAGCGGAAGCCCTCGCCGAAGTCCTCGACGCCGGCAGGCACACCCGCACCGCGGCACGCCTGATGCACCACTGGGCGCTCACCGAACCCGACTGGGAAGATGACCACGACCACGAACAGACCATCCGCGGCTGGCTCAACATCGACACCCAGCCCCGACCCGCCGAATCCCAGTCGTAGGGGACTAGGAGGTGCGGGGGAGGTGGTCGAGCGCGCGCTGCACCGAGTTCGCACTCACCCCCAACACCCGGGCGATGTGCGTGATCGGCCGGTCCAGTCGTCGGAGTTCGACCGCCATTGCGACCTTGTCCGGGGTCATCACGGTCGGCCGGCCGGGACGCTTCCCGGATGCGGCCGCCGCCGCCATCCCGGCCCGGGTCCGCACGCTCACCAACCGCCGTCGCAGCCCCTCCAACGCAGCGAACACCTCGGCCGGACCCGCACCCGGTTCCACACCGGTGCACAACGCCGGCTCTGACAGCGAACGAAACTCCACAGCCCGGTCCGTGAGCGCCGCAAGCGTGCTCACGAAATGGGTCACCGCGTGCGACAGTTGCGCCGCGCTGGAGACCACCAGCACGTCACCCGGCTCGAGGAACGTCAGGCACGCGGCCAGCCCCGGCCGCTTCCGAGCATCCGCCGACGCGACGTCGGTAAACACCCGCACCGCGCCGACCGCAGTCAACACCGCGACATCCGCCGCGGTCCCGGTATCGGGCGTGAGCTCCCGCGTGTACCCAATGAGCCGGGTCACCGGGACGGTCCTTCCACCCCCGGGCCGCCCGGCACGATGACCGGCGCGGCAACGTCGATGGGACGTGCTGCCGGCAGGCCCTGGCGCAGTGCGACCAGCCGGGCGACGGTCTTCTGCTCCATCGCAGTCGCGAACTTCCCGTTCGCCGGCACCCGCAGGCCGGGGATCACCTCCCGCAGCGACACGTCGTGCAGCTCCACCAGCAACTCCGCCACCTCGTCCGGCAACCCGCGCCGGGTCGCCGCGAACTCCGTGACATGGTGCAGCTCGCTCAACCACTGCGTCGCGTCGAACCGGCTCAGCCGCTCCGACTGCGCCGCCAGCAACGCCGCCCCGGCATCCGCAAACCCCGCACTCTCGGCGCGGGAGGCGTCGAACACCACCCCGCCGGCACGGCCGACCACCGTCAGCCGGTCCGCCCACCCGGACGCCTCGATGGCCGCGACCAGGGACCGGGTCGCGGCGAACCCCTCCTCGTGGGAGGCGCGAGACGTCGGCGTTGAACGGTGGCCCGCTTGCACGTCCCGGAGGTATCCCGACGTGACCGACAGCAGGCTCTCGGCACGGCGCGAGCCGACCACGACGACCCGGGTTCGGAACCCCGCCGCCGCGAACCGCTGCGCCGTTCCCGCGGCCGCCGTAACGTTCCCGAAGGTGCCCTCCAACGCGAGCGACCGGTGATTCTCCCGCGCGTACCGAATGCACCCGCTCACCCACCCCGCCACCGACTGCCCGACCTCACTCAGCGCCCCCGGGTCCGTCGCGGCTGTCGGATCGAGGAACACGGGATGGAATGCACGCAGATCCTCGCCCCTCAGCACCGCGACGTCCAGCTCTTCAGCCGCCAGCGCTGCCGCGGCGCGGGACCTGCCCGCCCCCGGTTGCCCGGCCACGAGCACGAACGTCGGCCGATCAGGCGTGACGTCATCGGGAAAGTACAGCGGCAGGATGTCCCGGCGAAGGATCTCGTCGCGCTGTTCCTGCTCCAGACCCACCAGGCTCATGCGTCCACCGACAGCTCACGAAGACGATCATCGAGCCGCGCCTGCAGGGCGGCCACGGCGGAACGGTCATAGGCATCGACAGCAAGCACGTCGCTCCGAAGACCCGCCAGCTCGTCACGGAGTGACGCCGCGTGCAGCAACGCGAAGACGGTGACTGCGGTCTCGCGTACGCGGTCGTAAGCGACGACATCGTTGACTCGCCATGGCGATGTCATTCCGGGCATCGACCCTCCTTGAGGGCCATCGTACCGAGCATCCAAAAAGGTTGTCGCCTCCATTGTGGGCAACCCCGGCTGCTGTGGTCGCCTGACTGTTGGGACAGCCGCGAGCGGCTGGCTGTGTTTTCCGCCGCGTCCGCGGGCGTTGTTTGCCGTGAAGCCTGCGGCAGTCTACGGTCGGCGCCGCTGCGCGCAAGCAGCTGACGCTGCCGGCTCCTCCGAGACTTTCGGCACGCGCTCGCAGGCTCCCTTATTCCGCGCCGAAACTCTCTCCCCCTCCGCCCTCCGGGTTGCACTCCGCGTCGCGCTCCCTGACAGGCACTTCGTGCCTTCACGGCAAACAACGATTCTCAATGAATTTGTCAAGGGATGGGCGACGGAAGGGGTGCGCGGTGTTCGTAGAGGGTTCCGTCGCGCAGCAGCGCGTAGATGACGTTGATGCGGCGTCGTGCGAGGGCGAGGACGGCCTGCTGATGGTTCTTGCCTTCGGTGCGTTTGCGGTCGTAGAACGTGCGGGAATCGGGAGCGCAGCGTGCAGCGGTTTGCGCGGCGATGTAGCAGGCGCGCAGGAGCCGGCGATCGAAGCGTGTGGGGCGGTGCAGGTTGCCGGTGATCCGGCCGGAGTCGCGTGGCACGGGTGCCAGCCCGGCGAGGCCGGCGAGGCGGTCCGCGCTGTCGTGGCGGCTGATCGTGCCGCCGGTAGCGGCGATGAACTCCGCGGCCAGGAGCGGACCGAACCCCGGGACGCTGAGCAGCGTTTCGGCGTAGACGTGGGTGTGCAGGCGCGTCTCGATCTCCGACTCGATGGTGACGAGGTCCTGCTGCAGGCGCAGCGCGTCGGCGGCCAGTCGGGCGACGATCAGCGCGGCGACATGTTCGTTCGCGGTCGTGGTGTGCTGGGCGTGGGCAGCCTCGACCGCGCGTGCGGCGATCGCGGCGCCGGCGCGGCAGCCTTGCGCGGTCAGCCATGCGGTGATCCGGTTCTCGCCGGCGCGGCGGATGGCGGCGGGCGTCTGGTACTTCGTCAGCAGTCGCAGCGCCGCCTGGCGGTGGGCGTAGTCGAAGGCAGCCTCCAGGCCGGGGAAGTACTCGAGCAGGGTGGCGCGCAGCCGGTTGATGGTGCGGGTGCGGTCAGCGACCAGGTCGGCGCGGTGGGCGGCCAGCATGCGGAGCGCGGTCGCGATCGGATCGCTGCCGGTGATGGGATGCAAGTCGCGGCGCACCCGGGCTTGATCGGCGATGATGGCCGCGTCTTTCGCGTCGGTCTTGCCGTCGCCTCGGTAGGTGCGGGCGGCGTGATAGATGATCCGGCCGGGGATGTAGACGAGCTGTTGTCCGTTGCTGGTGAGCACGGCGATCAGCAGCGCGGCGCCACCCTGATTCAGGTCGGTCGCCCACAACACGGCCCCGTCGTCCGCCAGAGCGCTGACCGTGGCGAGCAGATCGAGCAGATCGTCCTCCGCGTTCCTGACACGGCGAGAGAGCAGCTGCCTGCCGGCCTCGTCGATGACAACGCAGTGGTGATGGGTCTTGCCGGCATCGATGCCAGCCCAGAGTTGCCGCACGTGATGGTTCCTTCCGTTGATGTCGAGCGCGACATCCGGGCAACGACCACGCCGTCATGTCCTTACACAGCGATGAATTCGCACTTCTCAATCAGCGGTCGAGTCGAAGCGGGGCGCTGGGCGGCCAATCGTTGTCAGCCGTCCGTGCGGCGGCATAAGGGAGAGAGCCATACCCAGCGCCCCCGGATGCGGTCGAGAGCCTACGACTGCGCTCAATCAGCTCCATCAACAACGTAAGGAGGCGGTCCGCGCTGTCGTGGCGGCTGATCGTGCCGCCGGTAGCGGCGATGAACTCCGCGGCCAGGAGCGGACCGAACCCCGGGACGCTGAGCAGCGTTTCGGCGTAGACGTGGGTGTGCAGGCGCGTCTCGATCTCCGACTCGATGGTGACGAGGTCCTGCTGCAGGCGCAGCGCGTCGGCGGCCAGTCGGGCGACGATCAGCGCGGCGACATGTTCGTTCGCGGTCGTGGTGTGCTGGGCGTGGGCAGCCTCGACCGCGCGTGCGGCGATCGCGGCGCCGGCGCGGCAGCCTTGCGCGGTCAGCCATGCGGTGATCCGGTTCTCGCCGGCGCGGCGGATGGCGGCGGGCGTCTGGTACTTCGTCAGCAGTCGCAGCGCCGCCTGGCGGTGGGCGTAGTCGAAGGCAGCCTCCAGGCCGGGGAAGTACTCGAGCAGGGTGGCGCGCAGCCGGTTGATGGTGCGGGTGCGGTCAGCGACCAGGTCGGCGCGGTGGGCGGCCAGCATGCGGAGCGCGGTCGCGATCGGATCGCTGCCGGTGATGGGATGCAAGTCGCGGCGCACCCGGGCTTGATCGGCGATGATGGCCGCGTCTTTCGCGTCGGTCTTGCCGTCGCCTCGGTAGGTGCGGGCGGCGTGATAGATGATCCGGCCGGGGATGTAGACGAGCTGTTGTCCGTTGCTGGTGAGCACGGCGATCAGCAGCGCGGCGCCACCCTGATTCAGGTCGGTCGCCCACAACACGGCCCCGTCGTCCGCCAGAGCGCTGACCGTGGCGAGCAGATCGAGCAGATCGTCCTCCGCGTTCCTGACACGGCGAGAGAGCAGCTGCCTGCCGGCCTCGTCGATGACAACGCAGTGGTGATGGGTCTTGCCGGCATCGATGCCAGCCCAGAGTTGCCGCACGTGATGGTTCCTTCCGTTGATGTCGAGCGCGACATCCGGGCAACGACCACGCCGTCATGTCCTTACACAGCGATGAATTCGCACTTCTCAATCAGCGGTCGAGTCGAAGCGGGGCGCTGGGCGGCCAATCGTTGTCAGCCGTCCGTGCGGCGGCATAAGGGAGAGAGCCATACCCAGCGCCCCCGGATGCGGTCGAGAGCCTACGACTGCGCTCAATCAGCTCCATCAACAACGTAAGGACAGGGAGAAAGACATGACCATCAGCACCACCCCTACCGGGACGGTCGAGCACATCGCCCCCAGCACCCTCATCGTCGAGACCAACGTGCGTACCACCGCACCACTCGACGCCGGGTTCGTGG
Organism: Microbacterium trichothecenolyticum; assembly: GCF_041938625.1. Taxonomy (GTDB): domain Bacteria; phylum Actinomycetota; class Actinomycetes; order Actinomycetales; family Microbacteriaceae; genus Microbacterium; species Microbacterium trichothecenolyticum_D. Next base: position 439,391 of record NZ_CP169427.1, read on the forward strand.
ACAGCATCCGACAGGTCGGGGTCCTCACCCCGTTGCTGGCGTGGCGGGATCAGGACGGGGGAGTGCACGTGCGTGCCGGGCAACGCCGCACCCTCGCCGCCCGCGAAGCCGGCATCCCCACCGTCCCCGTCTACGTCGTCGACGCCGGGGATGACGACACGGCGCGGCGGATCGTGGAGCAGTTGATCGAAAACGACCAGCGTGAAGCGCTCACCGACGCCGACCGCATCCAAGCGTGGCGTGCCCTCGAACTCGAAGGACTCTCCGCCACGGCGATCGCCAAGCGCACCGGCGCAAAGCGTGACCGGGTCAAGACGGGCCTCGCCGTCGCCCAGAACCCCACTGCGACCGATGCCGTCAGTGACGGCGGCCTCACGCTGGATCAGGCGGCGATCCTGTTGGAGTTCGACGGCGACATCGACACCGTCACCGAACTGACCGAGGTCGCGACCACGGATCCCGGGTATTTCCCGGTCGCAGTCGAGCGGGCACGGCAGGACCGGGTCGCGCGGGACGCGAAGGAGAAGGTCGAGCAGGAGGAGGCCGCGCGGGGGCACCGGATCCTCGACGAACGTCCCAGCGACTACAACACCGCCCCGTACCGGGTGCGGATGCTCCGCACCGCCGACGACGAACCCGTCGACCCCGACACCATCCAAGGCAAGCCCGGCGTCGCCGTCTACGTCGCGACGTACTACGGGGGAGAGGCGCGCCCGGAGTACTACCTCGACGACCCCGCCGCTTTCGGGTTCACGGTCCGCGAAGAGTCGGGCTACGGAAGTGGCGGCGGACAGTCGGGACCGATGACCGACGAACAGAAGGCGGAACGGAAGGAACTGATCGCCCACAACAAGGAATGGGATGCCGCCGAGACGGTGCGCCGGGAATGGCTGACCCAGTTCCTGGCCCGCAAGGCAACGCCGAAGAATGCGCAGGCCGTGATCGCCGAGGCCCTCACCACGGCCCGGTGGAAGATCGCCGATGGCCTCACCCGAGGCTCCACCACAGCGAGGACGCTCCTCGGCATCGACAACGCGGACTACGGCGACCAGATCGCCGAGTACCTGGCCGCGCACCCGCACCGTGCCGTGCACGTCACGCTCGCGGTGGTGCTGGGCGGGATCGAGCAGAACACCAACCGCAATAACTGGCGCGCACCCGGCCCGGACACCGCCTGGTACCTCCGCACCCTCCAGGGCTGGGGCTACCCGCTGTGCCCCGTCGAACGCATCGCCGCGATGCTCACCGACAACACCACCGAATAGCCGGCCACGGGTGGGCATCCCGGACGGATGCCCACCCACGTCCCGCCTCCCAGCCCCACCCGCAGGAAGGAAATGTCATGAACACCGTGACCGTCTACACCACCGGACCCGGCTGCCAACGTTGCAAGCTCACCAAAGACGTCCTGACCCGCAGAGGCGTGGCCTTCGTCGAGGTCGACATCCGTGAACAGCCCACCGCACGCGAGTACGTGGTCGACGAACTCGGCTACACCGAGGCTCCCGTGGTGGTCGTCGACGAACACGACCACTGGAGCGGGTTCCGCCCCGACCAGATCGACCGGATCGCCCGACCATGACCACCTTCATGGAGCTCTGGCTCGAAGCTGCCCACGAGACATATGCGCTCCGGGCACAACTGGCCCACCTTGAGGACGCCTGGCTGCGCGCCGAAGCCGACGCGGACTACTGGTATTTCCAGGCCTGCAACCGCAACCTCCCGGAAGCGCCACGCTAAGCACAACAACCCCGACGCAGTGACAGACGCAGGTGCCCTAGCCGAGGTGCGCCGGATTACCGGGACGCAACCGAACGCATCCCTGAAAATCGGTCAAGGGCTGGTGAAGCGAGCGGCGAGGGCGCATTGTTGGTTCGGAGGTTCAGATGATCACTGTCGATCAACAGAATCTGGTGTTCGAACCGCTCGACGAATCAGCATGGCGGCTGTGCGACACCAACATTGACGAGCACGACGCCGCGCGCCTGGTTGCCTACGTCGAACGAGTGGACGGCGGCTACGAGGCAATCTGGCTGGGGCTTGGCATGCGCCCCAGCTGGTATGCATCGCGGGACGATGTACTCCGTACCGCACGAGGCCTGCGGCGACCGGACGTGACGATGACGCAGTCTAAGCCGGCCCCGATTCCCCGGGTCGCGCCGGTGTGAACCGTGCGCCCCGGGCGGGCCATCCCGTAGGCGTGCACACCGCGCGTAGCGAGCTCCCCCGGAATCTCCCTGTCTCGTGGCCTTAACACGGGTGGCATAGCATCGCATCAGCACCGCGACCACTCCTGAAAGTCAGACCTGGGATGAGGTGATTGCATCGTGACGGCACCGGGGTACGAGGTGAGCGTCTGGGAGCGCTACGCCACCGAGTTCACACTTGCTTTCGGTGACAATCCGTCGCGCATCCGGGCGGTGCGAGTGGCTTACTATGAGCACGGGTTCGACGTCGACTTGATTGCGCAGCTCAGCGGCTTTCCAGTCTGGAGGATCCGACAGGCGTTATCCCACGGGCTTCCACAGGCGAGCTGAAGGGACGTCGACCACAGTCCCAGAGCTGCCTCGCCCATCTCGGATCCCCATGCGCGCGTCGCGCGCAGAGCGTACGGCTGCGTTCACGGTGTCGGACCTCGTCGATACCCTCCCGATCATGGATCCCGCCCTCGCAGCACTCGTTGGCGCGATAATCGGTGCCGCGGTAGCAGGCGTCGTTCCGTACCTCACCGCACGAAATCAACGCATCGAGCAGCTGCGCGCCAACCAACGTGTTGCGGTCGCGGAGCTGGACGAAGCGCTCATCGAGCACATCCGTGGCCGATTCAGTGGCCGAGGCAACGCGGAGACCCGAACTGTCGTCGTGTTCGCGGCCCATCGCCTCGCGATGGTCGCGCCGGCCAAGGATCACGAGCTTGACAAGATGGTGCAGTACGCGCTCGAACATATCGACAGCACACCGAACCGGCTGGTCGGGCTATGCGCCGTCAACGCCGTGAGCACAGTTCTGATCAAGTGGTACAGGCGCGAGGTCAGCGGGCGAGGAATCGGCGACGCCTATTTGCTAGAACTAGACCACGAGCTTGGCAAGTACAGTCGGGAGGGCTGACCTCCAATTGTGCAGCGTCGCAAGCGCGAGATTGCGGTTGCAATAGCGGCAGGTGTTACTACGCGCCGCCTGAACCGATTCGTAACCATGGCTCGGCCCGACCCACTACTGCGGCAGGCCCGCGAGCTACACCATCAGCTTCCACGACAACGGACCACTCCTCCAATGACGAACCAGCGCTCTCAAGCCGACTGATGAGCCGGCTGACGGCCCTGCGAGTTGGATCGCCGACGACCGAAACCGGAACCATGTGATTGCGGACGATGCATGCGACAGCTCGGGTAGTGGTCGCTGGCCACGCCAGTCGGCCCCCCATAGCCAGCAGGAGTTTCCCACCCAACTCAGCGTGGCCAGGTGACACCGGCGAACCATCCTGCAATGTCGTCGTAGCCGGCTTCCCTACATCGTGAAACAGAGCAGCTAGTACGACGACCTCACGGCGCTCAGGAGAGAGCGCCAGCCGCGACGCGCAGAACGTTGCCGCGGCGTCAGCCGCCAGGAGGGAGTGGGTCAAGACGTCCCCCTCGGGATGCCAGTGCGGATCCTGCGGCACCGCGCGCAGTGCAGCCAGCTCGGGAACTCGCGGGATCAGGCATCGACGCTCGAGCTCGCTCGACGGCAGATCCGAGCTACGCGCAATCCGGCGCAGCATCTCTCCAACATTGTGCTCCGAAACACTCATTTCAGACATGGCGATTACAAGAGAGCTTGCACGTACTTCGCCTCAAATTTTCCCCGGCGGTTGTTGTACGACGGGGCGAATGCAAGAAGGTTCCCCTTACGAAGCGAGGCCCAAAGCCGCCGATCGACGAGTTCGTTCACGTGGAAGAAATATAGCTGCTCGCCATTTCGCGCAAACCCGAACTGCTTCCCTGGAGGAAGGGTCTCGATAATGCCTGTGATTCTGCCGCTGGCGCGCACCAGGTGGACTGCATGGGACCGGCAAATTACGTTCATGCCCTGCGCCCTGCGCGACAAATACTCCTCAGACCTCGCCGCAAGCGCAACGCGGTCACAGACGGTGGCGAGATGTAGAAACCAGTCGTCGAAGTTCTCGCTCCGGCTGTCAGACGGCAGTTCAGCCGCCGTCTCCAGACATGCCTCGACGAGTTCGAGCGCGTCAGAGAGTCGCCCGTCGGCGAGGGCAAGCTCGCCGCCGAAGGTGGCGCACCGGACCGAGAGCTCAATCAACTGAAGCCATTGACCTGGAGTCGGCTGCTTCTTAGCGGCTGCAGACGCTGAGCCGAGCGCCAGCAAGTAAGCACCCTCCTCGAAATGCGAGCGACCTATCCGAAGGAAGATCTCGCAGCTATCCGGATCAAGTCGGGCCGCTTCTTCAAAGTACTCGCGAGCCGCGCCTACTTCGATGCCCTCCGAGTCGAGGAATGCAGCGAGATGAAACAGCGCGAGCGGCTTCGATTTGTCATCGGCAAGCTCCACGGCTTGTTCGAACGCAAGCCGCGCTGCGGCGTGGTCGCGGCGCAGGTGATGCACGTAACCTTCAACGCGTCGGGTCTCGTAGAAGCCCGGCGAAAGTTGATGCGCTTCGAGGCATGCGGAGAGAGCCTTGTCAAGATTTCCCCCCTTGGTCTCCCTAATTGCTCTGATGAGAAGTCGTGCCGCGGGGGCGTTGTGCAACTCGCGGATGTCAACCGTGGTTGGGTCAAACCTCCTGTCGCGTTGCGCGCTCCCGTGCTGGAGTCTGTTGCTTAGTTGCATCAGGTCTTCGCTCTTAGCGAGGACCCTCGCGCGAACCTTCTCGGAGACTGGGTTCTGTTTGGTCAGGTAGTCACGCGCGAAGTCTCCGACCTCATAACCGGCGTCGCTATCGATGCCAGAGACATAGGTCATGGAGACGAAGTTGCTACGCATGAGGTCAAGGACGAACGCCTGAATCTGTGTTGCACTCACCTCATTAATGAATGCGAGTTCCCCCTGGTACCGCACGCCCCGTAAGACTTGCATGCTCTGCAACACGCGGCGCGCTCCGCCCCCAAGTTGCTCGTAAACGTTTGACATGCAGAAGTCAAGGAGGAGTCGACTGGAGGCAACCATGTCAGATGGGCGGCGCCCTGCCTGAACTCCCGAAACAACCCACTTGATGTACAGCGGGTGTCCCTTGAGTTTCTCAACGAGCGATGCTCGCCCGGGTTCGTCAAGATCCTTGAGCATCTTCACGTTCCGCCCGTGAGCCAACGACATGAGCAGAGAACGACTCTCCTCGGAGCTCAGTGGATCAAGCTTTACATCGTTCTCTTTGAAGACCCCGATCCGGCTTGTCATCAACACCTTCGAGCCATTCGGAATTTCACGCAGAAACTCACGGAGACGTTCGTCAGTTACCGTCTCAAGGTTGTCCAAGATGAGAAGGACTTTGAACGAGGCCATGTACTCGAGTAAGTCCTCGGTCGGGTCAGTGCCGCCTCCAGCTCCCAGTTGTGTGGCGGCCGCGGAGAACATCCCGAGACTGTCTTGGATTGCGTCGCTGATTCGTTCAATCTCCGTGACTGTCAGCTGCTGGCTCTTGGCCGTGACCCAAACAATCGCCTCGAATTCCGACTTCGGGTCATCGAGTAGGTCATAGGCGACTTTGAGTGCGATTGCGCTCTTTCCAAGCCCTCCGTCCCCCAGGATCGAGATGGCCGGCCATGAGCCAAGAACATACCTCTTGATCTTTCGCAGGTCATTCGCACGCCCGAGGAAGCCTGTCTCATCGAAGTCCGGCATGGGCAGATTATGGAATGGTTCGTTCACTGGATCAGCCGGAAGGCTGACACGCAGGCCGAGTACCGATGACGGATCGTCGCGAATCCTTGCGAGCATCTCCTGCGTCGCTCGCCAATGATCCGGCGCGTCACGAACCAACTGCTTGGCGATGTCAATCGTGCGTGACAAGTCCTCAATCTCAAGGGGTCGTGTATGCGCAACTCGATTGCGAGTCTGCGTGAATAGCCCGATCAGGCCGGAGACGGCGACGAGCGATTCGCGCAGCTCGCTCGCGAGGAGCGCTTTGTGAGAAAGGAGGAACTCGTGCGTATCGGCGAAGTCAAGGAAATCAATGATTGTGCCTTGGCCCTTTGCGGACGAACCGCGGTCGCGGGCCAGCCGCGTTTCGGCCTTCTCGATCACCGCGGGCGGTAGCTCCACTGCGTGAACCGCCTGGACATTCTGGACCGCAGCGCGGGAGTCGATCTCGATCGAGGAGATGAGCGCGAAGCATGTCAGACGGGTCGCATTGAACAAGTAGGGGCCGCCAATCAAGAAGTCGTCAACACTGCGCATTCAACCAGTTGTCGGCTACACGGGGCACGCCCCTCGATTGCGCTGGCGCGGCGTGTCGGTCGGTCGTCGCGCCCTGGTGTCCTGCCGATGCGCTCTTCAGCCAAAATGCGAATGCGCGCTCTCACGTCGCCTGGTGTCAGGCTAGCCGGTGAATGATTCCGGTGCGCCGGCGATGCGCGCCGAAACGGGGCGCGCGGGCGGGAGTTCGGAGGGAACAAGGTCGCCGTCGTCCGGATGGTGGAAGATCGCCTCGCTCGCATTCATTATCGTGTGCAGGTTGAACCACCTCTCATAATGATCGGATGGCTGCTCCTCGTAGTCGAGCTCGCCTGACAGGACGCGGTCTGCATAATGAGGCGGAGTCAGCCTCGTCATGAAGAGGCCAGTAGTGCGGCTCAACGGGAATATAACCATCAAGGCTGTCGCGAACCCCAACCCGGCGTCCTCTGGTGCGTTGGGGTCGCCAACGAGGCATACAGGCGTGTCCGAAGTAAGCAGGTGGTGCTCCACGAATCGAACGAGGCCCCACGCGCGACGCTCCAGGAGTGGCGTGATCGCCTCAGCGATATCGGCCATCTGGTCGATGTGACCCGCCGCGGTTAGCTGTACCGGCGGCCCCTCGGGTCTAATCGACTGCTCCCACACTGCGCTCAGGAGATCGTCGCTCACCTCGTCGCCCAGCGCTTTCGCCAATCGCGTGCGCAGGCTCTCCTTCCCCGCCGCCCCCACTTGCATGCGTAGGACTTGCTGTGCCATGTAACTCATAGTTCGTCTGAACTCTGCTCCGCGGGCGGCCTGCAAGGCGATGTACTGAGCGAATTCGGATCGAGCCTCGGGAGGCAGCGGCCAAATCCCCTCAGCGATGTCGCGAAAGATTGCGGCCGCGTCGCCCTCGATTTCAGCGAGGACGTCCTCGAACGCGGCATCACCGTCAGGGTGACCGGGCACAGTATGGAAAAGTAGCTCGCTGCATGCGGTCGAGACCGACTGCGTGAAGCGACGAGGGTCTTCGAGTCGCACCGTGCCAATCTGTTTCCCGCGCGCGAACTCGCGGAGGTAGAACTGTGGGACGTAGTGGTGCCGCTTCTTTTCTTCCGCCACGAGGTGACTGTCTAGCGCAGTGCGAGGGCACTGGGCAAGGTCGGACACATCGCGATTGCCTGGCGAACGATTGCCGGTCCCTACGCGAGCACCTCGGCATCCGTCATCGCATGGCACGTGGAGACTGCCATCCACCAACAGGTCGATGCCGGCACGCAAGAGAGCGGTTAGCGCTCGCGCCAGTGGAGGTTGAAGAACGCGAACGCGTGGTCGAGTTCGGGGGTCTCGTCGGTGACGGCCTCGTAGTCGCTGTCCGGGGCGATGCGCTCGCTGACCGGCTGGTCGCCCCGCTCGAAGACTGCCCACAGACGGATGTCGTCGCCCATGCGGCTGCGGAACGCGATCCCGTCGACGAGGGGTTGTCGGTCCGGGTCGCGAAGGTCGTAGAGGTAGCGTGCGACGGTGCGGGTCACTTCCCGCTGACGCGCGTCTTTGAGGAGCGCCACGTCGACGTCGCGGTCCGGGATCCCGAGCCGTTCGAACACGCCGGCCTTGACCATATGGGCGAGCGCCTCGGCGCGTGAGACTTCGGCATAGGTCCCGGTGAGCACCGCGCGTCCATACAGGCGTCCGCTGAGCCACTCGAGCCCCACCGCGCCCGGCTCCGGGTCTGGCGTCTCAGGCCGTTCGTCAGCCGCGTCGTCCACGATGTCGGCGAGTTCGGCGTACGCGACCTGGTTGGGGCGCAGCGCGGCGAGCAGCTCGAGGAAGCAGCCGAGGAGACTGTCGCTGGTGTAAAGGGTGCGGAACTGGGCCGATTGGTCGTCCCACCGGCCGTTGAAACGACCATCATCGTGGGCGTACTCCCACGGAGTCCACCACCAAGGGTCGGGTTGGTACCCGACCCGCCACACAACGCCAGGGTCGCCGGAAACCGGAAGGATCAGTGCCCTCATCCGACGAACGTGAAGGAGCTGGCCGCAGCCATGATGTCCCGTGCGACGTCAACGGCTCGGTTATCACGGATGTGACGAGCGGGCGCCTCGTAGTCCAGCGCGGGGTTGGAACCCATCAGCCAGCTTTGGATGGTGGCGGGGTCGTAGCGGTCGCGCATGAGTCGGGCTGCCTGAAATGCCAGTCGCACACGCTCCTCGTCTTCGGCGCCAGGGCTCCGGCGCCCGGCTGCCCAGTCGGAGACGGGGCGGGTGTTCTTTACGTTGCCAACGTAGGCGATCAGGCGCACGCCCACGAGGTCCCTTAGCCGATCAACGAGTTCGGGGAACGGAAGTTCCACAGCTTCGCGGGCGGCCTGCAGCCCGGGACGCTGTGCTGCGGTGGCGGTGCGTGCGGTCATGCTGTGATGCTACTCTTCGCGCATGTAGATCGGCAGAGTAATCGCATCGTTAATCGCAGTCGTAATCGCAATGTGAATCGCGCAAGGTCGCTTGCTAATAGCTGTGCTTAGAGGCGTTGCTCGATTGCTTGCCCTACGCGGCACCTCGCAACGCCCTTGGTCTGCCCCGGTAAATCCAACGCGCGGCCCGTGACTGGATCCACGAGGGCGCCCGTTGGGAGGTAGAGAGAATCGGGTTCTGAGTGCACCGGCCGGTCGCGGTTCCAGTCGCGCTCCCACTCGAAGTCAGGACAGGTGACTGGGACCTCGTCTCCGAGTGGCAGCTCGCCCGCGATGAGGGGCATGAAGTGGTTCATGAGCTCTGCGATCGCGTTTGCGACGTCGAACATACCGGGGGCAATGAACGACCAACCACCTTCACCGGCAAGCGGCCCCGAGTCGGCGGCAGCCCCTTCCGGGATGCGGCCGCGAGTGGGCCCGTACAACCGGACGCGCTCGACAAAGCCGGGCTCGTCTTGGAAGACATCCCATTCGAAGGGCTGGACTTGGCCGACATGGTCGAACACGGCACGAAACTGGCGCGCGGCTTCTAGCTGCTCCAGGCGTGAGGTGGCGAGCGGTCTAACGCCAGACCGTCCACCGAGCCAGTCGATGAACCGCTTCATGCTGTCGGTCGCCGGGATGTTCAGCCGAAGGCGGCTCGCGAGGCGAACGAGAAACCCGGACCAGGCGGAGAGCGTGCCGTAGTAGGTCTGGAAGAACTGGAGGGTCGCTTCATAGAACTGCCGGCGTTGGTCAGCGGTCGGTTGCGGCTGACCTGTCAAGGCGTTGGTGGCGAACTGGTTGCGGATGTCGTCGGCATGATCGCGATTGCGCAGGAGTCGGAGCATGCCCTCGCGTACCTGTCGAGCGGCCTGTCGCTCTCTGGGAGAGAGATCGCAATGATCTGCGTAATGCATCCAGTAGATGACGTCATCGGGCGCGACGGCCCACGTGATCACTGACCGCGGAGATTCGCTCACAGGGCGGAGCATACGGTGGCCGCGCGACATCGGTAAATGCGGAGCAGGGAGAGAACAGGTAACGGGGCGATACCCGCAACCGGGTCCAGCAACGCACGCAGCTTGTCCCGATTCGCAGATAATGGGGCCGATGTTCCTTGAGACGAGGCGGGTGGTCGCGGGCGCTGTGGTCGCTGGCGCGCTGATGGTGTGCGCGGGGTACGCGCCCTCATCAATCGATTCCTCGCTCTGGTTGCAGCTTGATCGTCAGGAGAACGTGGTCTATGAGGCCTTCGGCGATCCGGTTCTCGCTCCCTCCGACCCGAAGAGCTTCGTTGACTCGCTCGGCACTGTCGCGGACTACTGGGACGGAGCATCGAGCCCCGACTTCATCGATCCTGCCGTCGGCGCGACGGTGTTCTACAACGTGTCCGAACGTACTGATGGGCGCAACGACCCGGTCTTGGAGTTTGACGTGTTCGTGACCTCCGGGCACCGCCCGGACGGCAGCTCCGCCTCAAGCGGATGGTTTGCTCCGTCGCCGTCGTCTGTCTACACCTGCTACCGACTATCGGTAACCTTCGTTGCTGACACCGTGTGGAATCACTCTCGCTCCCGCGACTACGGCGAGGACAGACTCGTTTGCCCGCAGGAGCTTGTGGACGCGCAGGGCGGTGGCGCCCAGTACAGAGAGCCGTGGGAGTTCGACGGATGACCCTCGAGCTCTCGCCGCCGGCCCGCCGATCATTCGAAGTCCATCACCGCGTCGCAGAGGGGCGGACGAATCTCGTGTCGCGGGCTTAGTCTCCGACGCTCCCGGGTAGGACGTCATCCGTCCGAGCCGACGCCGAGTCCAGTCGAGGGTCATTGCGTAGCTGCCGGAAGATCGGTAGCTCCGCGGCCATGATGAGTGAATCCGGATATAGCCGGCCGCCCCATGCCAGCCGATTCTCGACGTCCCAGGCGAACTCGGGTACCCGTCGCCCGGCTTCCACGTCAGCTGGAATCAGATTGGCTCCGAAGTAGTCCTCACCGTGCACGCGGACGGGTGAGTCGATGGGCACTTCGCCGTACCCCACCCAGCGGAGGCATCGAAGGGTCAGGTCGCCGATGGCATCGCGCAGCGCTTCAGCGGTCGAGCTGTCGAGCACGCCCATGCACGAGACCAGTTCGAGGACCTGGGGTTGGGTCGCGGCGAGATGCTGTGTCGCTTCGAACCAGTTCAGCGATGCCGGGTGCTCGTCGACGTCGACGTACCGGGACCAACGCACGGGGTTCCCGTCGCGGTCGATGAACGGGAGATAGACGCGGAGCATCGGCAGACCCCGGTGGGACGCCGGGATGAAGTCACGAGCGGGGGTGTGCCATCCCGACTGCTCCAGCTCCACTGTCGTCTGCCCCATGCATTGACCGTAGCGAAGTGCGCCGATTATCGAGTGGGCTCACCGGGCGGCGAGTAGCGGCTGAAGAACTCGGTGTCCCACCGGACCGTGAGCCGGTCGCTGAGCGGACAGATCTCTGACTGGGCGCGGGACCCGGCGTCATGGGGAGCCGACGGTAGCGGTTGGGCGCCACGTAGTTGCGACTCGCCGCGCTAGTCGGATTCCACCGACGCCGCCCTATGTGTTGGGAAGGTCCCGGTACAGATAGCGGATGATGTCCCGGCTGGCAGCGAGTACCTTGGGCGGTTCGACCTCGATGAAGGATGCGACGAGCGGCTCACCTCCGTCGAGAAGCTTGGCGAGTCGTCGAGCAATGCCTTTGTTGTAGTGGCCCACCATGACCCCGCCAGCGTGGACGGCAACGGCGTTTGGGTCATACGGGTTCTGCGGTTCACGTACGAGTTCCGCGGGGCCGAGAACGGCCTTGCCGTCGTAGTGATTGTGCCCTCGTAGCTTGGCTCCCCAAATCCCAAGACGCGGGAGGTACCGGTTGTCGACGTTTACGAGGAGGCCGGTCGTGTCCTCTCGGAGCCAGAGTGCCCCGGTGTGGCGAACGAGCCGAAGCGGCGGCATGCCGTCGGGTAGAGGCTGCAGAAGCTCAGCGTGCTGATCCTGAGGCAAGTAGATCCGCTCGTATGTGTGCGTGCTCTGTGGACGCTCCTCGCGTCGCGCACTTTCGGTTTCGGGTGTCGGCGTGAGTGTGGTGGCCTCGGGCTTGAAAGCTACCGCGGAGGCGGTCGCGGGTCGCAATGCTTTGCGTATCGTGTCGAACCATCCCACGCGCTCATCCTAGGTAGGGCTACGGCAAACGTCTCGCAGGTGGACAGGAGTGCGTCCGGGGTATCGTCCCGGGACTAACCCAGGAAACGACGCCGCTCCTCGTCGATTTCTCCTCACGCACTTGGTCGCGCAACGCGCTGCGGTTCGAAATGCCCGAGAGGGTGCGGGGTTGCCGATAGCGTTCGGGTGTAGTCGTGTCACCAATGGAGTCGAGATGGCAGAAGAGAACCCCTGGAACGTCGCGCGTCTGATCCCGACGTCCGGGATCAACGGTGCTGAAGAGCAGGAGCGACGAGCGACTTCGGCTCTGCTCGCGGTAATGAGTTCGGTGAAGGAATATGGCCGGGTAGTAACGGGTCGTATGGGAGCGCCGGCGGGGGTGCTTGAGACATTCATCGAGGTGCCGTTCCAGTTGGGTGACAAGAAGGTGTTTCCCGATGGCCTCATTCGAGTGAAGCGGGGAAGCAAGATCTGGACCGCGCTCGTCGAGGTCAAGACAGGCAACAACGAACTCCAGCGGGAACAGCTGGAGAACTACCTGGACGTCGCGCGGGAACACCGCTTCGATGCGTTGCTGACGATCTCTAACGAGATCCCGCCCGCGGCGGGCACACATCCGACCGTCGTCGACAAGCGCAAGTCCAGATACGCCACCATGCACCATCTGTCATGGACCGAAGTGCTGACGGCCGCGATCATGCAGAAGGAATTCCGTGGGGTGGCTGACCCGGACCAGGCGTGGATCCTGGGTGAGCTGATCCGGTACCTCGAGCACCCGAAGTCGGGCGCCGTCGAGTTCACGGACATGGGGCCGAGCTGGGTGCCGGTTCGTGACTCGGTGTCGAGTGGCACGCTCCGCAAGAGCGACAAGGATGCCGCGCAGGTGGCGGGCCGGTTCGATGCGCTGCTGCGCTATGGCGCGCTCAAGCTCGGGCAGCGGCTTGGCGCTGACGTCACTCAGGTCTTGTCAAAAGCGGAGGTCGCCAACCCGGCGCTTCGAATCGTCGCCGTCACCGACATGTTGGTGACCGAGGGCAAGATGTCGGGCGCGATTCGGATCCCGAATGCGGTGTCGCCGCTGACGGTGACCGTTGATATCCGCGCAGGGCAGGTCACCTGCTCCTTCTCCACGAGCGCTCCCGCCGAGGGCCGGCCCACCACGAGGGTCAACTGGCTATTGCGCCAGCTCAAGGACGCCCCCGATTCTCTCCGCATTGAGGCGTTCGCGGCGCGTCAGCGTGGCGGCACCGCCGAACTTCTGAAGACCGCTCGTGAGGATCCCGGCGTCCTTGTCGCCGATCCCACAAAGGAGATCAAGTCGTTCACTGTCACGTACATCGGGAAGATGGGCGGGGCTCGGCTGGCGGGGAGATCCGGCTTCATCGATTCAGTGATGGACTCGATCCTCGAGTCCTACGACGTCGTCGGCCAGCGACTCAAGGACTGGTCTGCCGCCCCACCTCGCCTCCGCAAGCCCGAAGAGGTCGTGGTGGACGAGCAGGTGTCGAAGGACATTCCCTCGGCAGCCCTCTCGTCCCAAGACGACGAGCTGCCCGGTTCTTCGGCACCCGACACGTCGTAAGCGCGCAACACGAAGTTCCCACGCTCGACGCTGCTGGCGGGCCGAGGTCGGTCCGACGGATGGGCGTGGGCGTGCTCGCACGCCGGTCCGCCAGCGGGCCCACGAATCTGGGCTGGGAACATAGCGATGGGTAGTTTCACCGGCGTAGCGGAGGCCGCGTAGGCCTGAATCAGCCGGGCCGGGATTGACAGGCGTCGTTCTTCGCCGTCGAGGAATCGCTGGCGCTAACCTCGTACCACAATTAGCGCCTTGGCGAGATGGGGATCAGTCTGTGGCGATGTCTGAGACGAAGGATTCGAGCGAGTATCACCGAGGGTTTGTTCCGCGTCCGAAGTCTCGTGCTCTGAGCCACGTCGCATGGTGGTCGTATCTGTGGTTCCTTCCATTGATGGTTGCCGCACTGATCGGCTGGCAGTCTGGCAACGGTCTAGCTTGGATTGCCGTGCTTGGAGAGGGAGTCTCCGAGAGTCTTGATTGGTCGCTTTCGATCATGGTCTCGGTACTGCTCGCGTTCTACGCCGTGTCCATAGGTGGCCAACTCCTTCAACTGGACAAGCTGGCCAGCACGCGGAACATCCTCGGGATCGCGGGCGCGGCAATTGGCGCGGCAGCGATACTGCTTGGAGCATTGGTAGCTGCGTACGCTTTCACCGAGCCATCCGCGTGGGGCACGGTCATCGCGCTCGTGCCCGTCACCGGGATCGTCCTGTTCCTCGTTCTTCACCTCGGCTTCCAGATGAATGTGTCGCTGGCCAAGCGACGACACGAGCTGCAAGAGGACGCCGCGCGCTTGGATGAGACAGCCAATCGACTGAATGCCATGTGGGAGCGGAAACCAGATCGGGGACGCGTGCTCTCGCTACTTGGTTGGCTCACGCCGTCCTTGATGGGTCTGCTGTGCTGTCTTGGCGCGCTGGCACTGTCGTCTGTCGACGCCGACGTGTGGTCCATTTTCACCTCGGCATGGGTTTGGCTCCTGGGATGCCTAGTGATCGCTGTCATCCTCACTACTTTCGTGGGGTTGGGGCATCGGTACAGGTTTCGCGAGGTCGTCGACAGCGCCGGCATGGCGTACCTCCCGCTGATCGCTCTTTGGGTCGTGGCCGTATTGCTTCTTGCACCGTTGCTCAGCTCGATAGTGCCAGTGGATTCGGCGTCCGACGGCTTGCTCACTGCGGCAATAGCGGGATGGGTGACAACGCTTACCGTGGCGTCGTGGCCATTGAAGTGGACTTCACGGCGACTTCCACTCCCTTCGATCGCCGAACTTGAGCTCTGGAGAGCTCAGGAGGCGACAAAGATGCGAACTCAGGCGGTCCAAGCCGAGCTCGCCGCGTTGCCGTTGGAGGAATCGAACACGGAGAGCGTGGCCGACCGCATTCGTAGCGTCGTTTCCAAAGCGCTCAGCCGATAACTCCGCGCAAATGGCCTGAGCCTACAGGTCTCATGGGCGGACCCTGGCCGGGGCTGCTACGGCCGGCCAGCCTCGGGCCAGTCGCAGATGCACTAGGGTGAGCAAGGGGACGGAACCTGTTACGCACGGCGACCGCACGTCGGTCGTTAGGCGAGCACCAAAGGCATGCTCAGAACCCAGCGCACCGCTTCGTCATTGCCGCGGTCCTCGTTCTCCCGATGCATCCCGATCTTGGCCGCCACCCGGGTCGACGCGCGATTTTCGGGGTGGGCTATCGCGATGAGTTCCTCAGCCCCGAGGCGGTCTCGCGCGAAGTCGCTGCATGCGGCGGCCGCTTCCGTCGCGAGCCCCTGCCCTTGCCAGTGGGGCAGGACGTGGTAGCCGACCTCGAGGCGCCGGGTGCCGTTGACGTCCTGCCAGGTCAGGCCACAATCCCCGACGAACTCGCCCGAGATGGTTTCGATGATCCATAGCCCGTGCCCGTACTCGGCATAGTTTTTCTGGTTCCAGTCGATCCACGAGGCTGCCTGCTCACGGGTCTTCGGGGCGGGATAGAACCGCATGACCTCGGGATTCCAGAGAAGGTCGGCCATGGCGGGCAGATCGGGCGGAGCCATGTGGCGAAAGTGCAGTCGCGGGGTGTCGGGCGGGAGCATTCGGGTGACGTCCCGCTTGTTGGTGGAGTTTCTCGACACCGTGCGGGTCAGCTTGTTTGATTATGCTGCGGTGAGTTCGGGGATGCTCACCTCCTCGCTGTCGGTGAGCAGCAGGGCCATGGAGTGTTCGCTGAAGTAGCGGCGGTCGGCGCCGTCCCATTCGTCGTGCTGTTCGATGAGGACGTGCCCGGCGAGGCGCAGCAGCGCGGCGGGGTTGGGGAACGTGCCGACGACGTCGGTGCGGCGTTTGATCTCCTTGTTGACGCGCTCCAGCGGGTTCGTGGACCAGATCTGACGCCAGTGCTGGAACGGGAACTGGCAGAACGCGAGCAGGTCGTCCTTGGCGTCCTCGAGCATGTCGGCGACCTTCGGGTGCGAGCGGCTCAGGATGCGGGTGACCTCGTGGAACTGGGTGAACACGTGCTCGGTATCGGGTTGCGCGAAGATCGTGCGGATGATCGACGCGACCATCGGGCCGGCCGCCTTTGGGACCGCGGTGAGCACATTCCTCATGAAATGGACCCGGCATCTTTGCCAACTGGCGCCTTGGAACACGGTGTCGACCGCGGCGATCAGGCCGGTGTGCGCGTCGCTGATCACGAGCTTCACCCCGCCGAGGCCGCGGGCCTTCAACGAGCGGAGGAAGGTGGTCCAGAACGGCTGCGATTCGGTCTCGCCGACCTCGAAGCCGAGCACTTCCCTGCGCCCGTCCGCGGCGACCCCGATAGCGACGACGACGGCCTGCGACACCACCCGCCGGCCGACGCGGGCTTTGCAGTAGGTCGCGTCGAGGAACACGTACGGGTAGGTGGTGTCCGCCAGCGGCCGGTCGCGGAACGCGGCGACGTCCTCGTCCAGGTTGGCGCAGATCCGCGACACCTCCGACTTCGAGATCCCGGTGTCCACGCCCAGCGCCTTCACGAGATCGTCGACCTTGCGAGTCGAGATGCCGTGGACATAGGCCTCCATCACGACCGCGAACAGTGCTTGGTCGACCCGGCGGCGCCGTTCCAGCAGCGACGGGAAGAACGACCCGGTACGCAGCTTCGGGATCCGCAACTCCAAATCCCCGGCCGTGGTGCTGACGGTCTTCGGTCGGGAGCCGTTGCGGACCGCGACCCGGTCGACGCTGCGCTCATACGGGGCGGCGCCGATGAACGCGGCCGCTTCCGCGTCGATCAGCTCCTGGTAGAGCGCTTCGGTCGCGACCCGGATCCGGTCGCTGACGTCGGTGAGTTTCAGTTCCCCGAGGAGCTCGAGGAGGGCAGACTGGTCAAGAGCCATCGTGCGTTGTGTCCTTCTGTGAGTAGCTTTAGCCGGTTCTCACTGACCATCGCACGATGGCTCACCAACGTCTACGACACTGGCGACCCCACCGGAAACCCCACCACCACAGGGGACGTCATCAGCATTCGTCGACCATAGCGAAAGCCCCTGCCTCCCTCGCCGTCGGGCGGCATATCGAGCGGGCGACCACTACCACCCATGAGCCGAGGGCAGTCGATGGACCGTTCGTTGGCGTGCGGATGTCGGTCCTCAGGCGTGGCGGAGCACCGGTCCGGCGCCTAGGGCTGGCGAGGAGTTGCGTGGATGCCTAGAGAGGCCTGACCTCTAGGTCGGTGAAGCCCAAGTACACGTAGTTGGTTGCTGAGGGTGCCCGGTACCAACCGTCCAGGCCGGCCACCTCGACCGCAACATTGGCGAGATCATCAGCGAACTCCGCCGGGATCTGAAGTTTCGCGTCATGGAGCAACTGCAGGCCGGGTCGCGTCGCGATCGCCTTTACCTCTAGCGATGCACCAGTGACGGGCTCCGGGACGGATCCATTTGCCCAGCCCCACAGCCAGGTGCCGGGGGTGATCGCGTAGCTGCCAAGCAGCTGGACTCGTCCGGCGACGATGCGATCGGGGAACTCGAATGAGAGCGTTCCTGCAGCGAGATCAGCTGACCAATGATCTGCGGTTCCGATACCCCACTGCTCGACGGCCCGCTGCTGCTTAGACAACGTCTCGACGTGACACTCGACGATCAGCTGTCTCAGCTCGGGAGTCAAAGATGCGACCTGGTCGCGGCTCCGGCGCTTCCAGATCATTGGGCCACATTACTGAGGAGGGGATGCAGGTCGCACGCAAGCTGGTCGTTGCTCGAGGCGCAGGGGAGGGCAGCAGCGCGATCGGAGCCGTGGCAGGTGTGGTTGCGGATAGCCGGGTCGATGAGGTGCGCGATGGAGGCTTCGTTTGCGAACGCCAGGTCGAAATCCGCAGACGCCGCGCGCCGCGGACGAAGCCCGCGCTGACGAAGGTCTCCCGAGCAACGAGCAACGAGCAACGAGCAACGAGCGACGAGCGACGACCGACGAGCGACGACCGACGAGCGACGAGCGAGGAAGCGCGACCAAGAAAATCGGAATGCACGCAGGCACTTTCTGTGGAAGTCGTTTCAAGTTAAGCAGTTTGCGGCTACTCTGGCTGAATGCGGGGTGGCCTCGAGCGGTGGAAGCGGGGTGCAGAATCTCAAGGGGTTCGGCAAGCGATCTCCTATGCGCTGAAGGGGTCGTGCGACTCGCACCTGCGATCCGCGGGCGTGGACGCGCTCGCCGGGTACGGGGGCGATGACTCGGCGGGGGTGACCCGGTTCGCGGTCGAGGATGGCGTGATCCGGACGGACCTGCTGGACGACGCCGGGTTACGGCGGTGGGTGGATGGTTGCGACCCGGTGACCGGGGAGCGACGGGGCCGGGATCTGCGTTCCGCGGAGGCGGATCTGATCCTGGATGGCACGATCAATGCGCCGAAGTCGTACAGCATCGCCGCGCTCATCCACCCGGAGTTGGCGGTCGCGTTCGAGGCGCTGCAGGACCGTCTGCGCGACCGGATCATCACAACCTGGCAGGCGGAACTGAATGCCCGCCGCGGTGCCGGTGGCCGCGTCCGCGAAGCCCTGCACCGGGTGGAGGTGGTCGAATTGCAGCACCGCCGCTCGCGGGCGCTGGACCCGCACATTCACCGGCACCTGTGGCTGAGCGTGAAGGTGCTCGGCTGCGACGGGCAATGGTCCAACGTGGACTCCCGGGTCGCGATGAAGCTGCACACCGTCATCAACGCGGAAGGGGAGCTCGCCGCCCGCACCGACCCCGACTGGCTGCACGCGCTCGCCCGCCACGGCTACACCCTCAACGGCGACGGCGAGATCGCAGAGCTGGCGCATGTGGTGCGGCCGCTATCACGGCGGTCGACACAGATCGAAGCGAACCGGGCGATGCTGCTCGCCGCATGGCGGGCAGAGCACCCCGGCCAGGAGCCGAGCCCCGACCAGCTGCATCAGATCGACCGGGTGGCGTGGGCGAAGGCCCGCCCCAACAAGCCCGACACCATCGACGAGACCGCCTGGGAACACCTCATCACCGACGAACTCGCCACCCTCGACCCCACCCTCCTAGAGCCTCGAGCCGCGGTGCCGGTGCGTGCGGCCACGCTCGACGAACTCGAACTCGAACTCGACCACGGCCTGCTCGCGGCGCGCGCTGCAGTGGACGCGGATGCCCGCTCCACCGCATGCGGGGGACGATTCAGCCTGTTCGATCTGCGCGCCGGTGCAACCCGCGCGCTGGCCTCGTCCGGCGTCGTCGGCGCGCGCGAGGACCTGCAACCGGTGATCGATGAGGTGCTGCGCCGCGCCGGCGAGTTCACCGTTGACCTGTTGGCGGAGGAGGGAGACCGGCCCGCCCACGTGAAGGCGTACATGGCCACTGCGACCGCGGCACTGAAGGTCGAACTCGCCGCACGATTCGACGCCCTCACCCACGCCGGATTCCCGGCACCCGAGGCGGAAGTGGTCGCGACTGCGGGCGAGGTGCTGCGGGAGGGGGTGACCATAGATCGGGAGCAGGTGGCGGCGGCGGCGGCGATCGCGGGTACCGATCGGCTGGTGTCGGTCACCGGCCCCGCGGGTGCGGGAAAGACCACCATGCTGCGGGTCGCCAAGACCGCGCTCGCCCGTCGCGGACGGGGCATGGTCGTGGTGGCGCCGACGAAGAAGGCGGCGTCGGTCGCCGGCCGCGAGCTGGGCACGACGGCGTCGAGCCTGCACGCGCTACTGGCCGATCACGGCTACAGGTGGGGTCGCGACGACGCCGGCGCCGAGGTGTGGACCCGGCTGGCTCCGGGCGACCTCGACACCGCCACCGGCTACGTGTACGAGGGGCCGCGACGGTTCCCGCTGGCCGCGGGGGATCGGATCGTGGTGGATGAGGCGGGCATGATCGACCTGCACACCGCCAGCGCGCTCGCCACGGTCGCGGCCGATACCGGCGCTGGGATCGCGATGGTCGGCGATCACCTGCAGGCTCGCCCGGTCGGCCACTCCGGCGCGATGGCCGCCCTCACCCGGCGCGCCACCGCTGTCGTCGGACTGACCGCGGTGCACCGGTTCCGCGACCCGGACTATGCCGCGCTCACGCTGCGGATGCGGGAACCCGCGTCGAAGGAGGCCGCTCTTGCGGTCGCCGCGGAGTTGGACGCCCGGGGCCTGATCCACCGGGTTGCGGACCATGTTCAGGCGCGAGACGTGATGGTCGAGGCGTACTTCCGCTGGACCCGCGACCACCACCGCGTCGCCCTGGTCACCGGCACCAACGACGAAGCCGACACCATCAACGAGGCCATCCAGCAGCGCCGCGTCGATGCCGGCGAGCTCACGCTGGATCGGATCGCGGTCGGGCAGGGCGAGCAGCGCCTGCTGGAGGGTGACGTGGTGCAGACCCGCCGCAACGACCGCGAGACCGACGTCGAGAACCGGGCCGTCTGGACCATCCGCCACATCACCCCCACCGGCCTGGAGCTGGCGAGCACCTCCGACAGTGGCGACAGCCGCACGGTCACCCTCGACTACGCGGCTCGCCACGTGCACCTCGCCTACGCGTCGACGGTGCACGGCATCCAGGGGGAGACCACCGACGCCGCCGTCGTCGGCCCTGACGTGGACGCGTCCGGGCTCTACGTCGGGATGACCCGCGGCCGCAGCCACAACGAGGCGATCGCGATCGCCGGCACCAAAGCGGCAGCGCGGGACCGGATCGCCGACAGCATGCTCCGCGGAATCCCCGAGGTGAGCATCGACGACTCGCTCCGCGCCGCCCGCACCGAACTGAGCCGCGCCGCCCGCCCACCCATGCCTGCCCCATGGACCGACCACGCCCGACGACCCCTCGGCCACGTTCTCGACATCGACCGGGTACACGCCGAGTACCAGCGACGAGAGGCCACGACCCGCAGCGAGCTCGACAAGGCCACGCAATGGCTACACGACACGTGGCGCACCCTCCTCGACCTCGACGCCCGAATCGCCGGCGACACCGCGACCGGACACGGCCGACCTGCCGGAAGCGACGGAGAGCCTCTCGCCACTCGAGAACGGCTCGCCGACGAGTACCAGACCCGCACCCGCGCCCACGCGGACCTCGTCCGCACGCACCGCGAGTACGCGCAGCAGCTCGTCGCTGCCGAGACCGAACGCCGCATCCGGGCCGGCCTGGACGCCACGCAACACCGCGCCGAGAACGTCGCTCGCCAATCGCACGCAGCAACACGCGCCTCGTCGACCACACCAACGACGACGCCTCTGCGCCGCTGAACGCGGGCATGGCTCGACCGCACCGTCCTCAGGCGACGGCGCTCACCGCATTCGCCCACACCCAGCAGCGCAACTCCTTCTCGCCGACGGTGAACTGGATGCCGCAGGCAAGGTCGTTCCAGACCACCACGACGGCGTCGACGAGCATCGCGTACGGGCCGAACCGCACCCACGCCTTACACGCCTTCGGGCGCGGATCCCGCGTGACCGGCAGGGTGTCCTCGCGGCGCTCCTCCGCCGTCAGCGACTGCAACGGATTCTCCTCGGCGATGCGCTGCATGATGCGGTTGTCCATCTGCCGGTCGTAATACTCGGCGTACCTTTTGCTGGTCCCCATCCCGGACATCCCCTCATCCGGCCGCATCCCCGACTCTAGCAAGACTCGAAGCTATGTTCTATTCTTGTGTGTCATGGGCGAGGTGGCGGTAGAACACGAAGTGACTCTATGGATGGTCGACGACATCCCAGTGCGGATGCTCTACGCCGGCCGCCGGTGGCGCGTCACCGACATCCCGACCCGGTTGCGGGACTCGATCTGGGCCACCCCCGGCGCGCCGTCTCGCGGGTTGTACGGGTGGCGGTTCCAAGCGACGGATGAGGCCGGTGAGACAGTGGTCTTCGACGTCTACCGGGCCGAGACCGACTGGCACGTGCACCACTGCTACATCTAACCCGCACCGCCGGCGCGCGGAACCGGGTCAGGCGGAGGGGATGCTGCCGATCACGACGATCCGACAGGAGTGACAGGCGAAGCCGTGGCCGGCGTCCCGCAACACGGCCGAGCACTCCGGACAGCGCGGCTGTTCCGCGTCGTCGAGGGAGTCGTGCATGGCGCCGACACTACGCCGGGGCAGCAGTGGCTGGCCGGATCCCGTGGAAATGTGACGCCGCCCAGCCGGGGAGGGCTGTCGCGTCGGGTGGGCAGAGTGGCGGGGCGAGAGTACAGTGACTCTCGCCCCGCTCGTCTGTTGGTTCAGGTCAGCGTGACAGTTCGGCGCCGGCGTACGAGGCCGGTGTCGCTACCGGCCCCGAAGCGTCTGCTGCGGGGCCGTTAGCTTTTGGGGAACGGTCGACAATGACGTCGGCGAACTTCAGCGACGCGCCGACGTTGTCCGCGACGATATCGCGGGTCTCCCGGGACTGTCCGGTCTCCTTGTCGACATAGGTGCCGAACCGGAGGTCGCCGGCGACGACCACGGAATCGCCCTTGCGGAGCGAGTCGGCGACGTGCCGGGCCTGCTGGTTGAACACGACGACCCGGTGGAACACGGTGCCGACGTCCTCCCACCTGTTGGTGGTCTCGTTCAGGCGGCGGTCGTTGACGGCGACGGTGAACCGGGCGTACTCGTTGCCCGATTCGGCGTTGCCGTGTTCCGGGTCACTGGTGAGATTTCCCTCGATAGTGACGGGGATCCTGGTGGTCATCCTTCTTCCTTCCTGTCAGAGACACCGGGGGTGTCTCGGTGGGCGTGGGCCTTCCTGGTCCACGCGTCCCATTCCTGCTCATCGGTGATCCCGTCCCATGAGCGGGGTTTGAGGGGGTCGTGACCGCGGGCGCAGCCGCCGGAATAGGCCTTCGCCATCCGGGGAAGGGCGAGGCTGAGGCGTTCGTGCCAGCCGATCGGCCCGAACCCGGCGTCGGTGGAATCGAACGCGACGGTGTGCGCGGTGTGCAGCGCGGACAGTTCTTCGACGAGCTGCCCGTGCTTGTACCAGCAGGCGGGGACGACGGATTCGGAGATCCGGTACCGCACGGTGAACCATTCCACCCAGTCCCGCAGCGCCTCCCAGGCGTCGGCGGCCTTGTGGTCGGGGAGGGTGCGCCAGTTGATGATGTGCGCGCCGAGCGGCTCAGATGACCCGTACCGGTGGTTCGGGCCGTACCCGGAGACATCGTTCGCGACCGCATCGTCGTAGTCCGGCGGCGGGGGCAGATCGGTCATGCGGCATCCCCGTGGTCGGGCTGCAGCTTCTGCCGCAACCGGGCGAGCGCGAGGTGGGAGGCAGCGCGCCGCGTGCGGTTGCGGGAGAGGACGGCGTCGCGGTCGATGAGCCGGTGCAGCAGGTCGTGGCAGTACGGGTGCATCGCCACCAGGTCCTCATCCGCCTCCCCGGCGCTCCAGGCGCCGCCGAGAAGTCTCACCCCGCGGTAGTCGAGGTGGTGCAGCTCGAGCTGGCCGCGAGTGGCCGCCCGTCCGCAACCCGCACAGGTGAGCGGCTGGCCGGTGGTGGCGTGGTGGGTGAACCAGCGGTCGCGGCGCGCGAACCACGCCTTCGAGCGGAGGAACTCGTTCCTGTACAGGTTGAACAGTGCCGGGCGGCGACGATTGCTCATTCCTGGCTCACCCCCTCCACCGGCTCGGAACTCTCGGACTCCGGAACTACGGCAGCTCCGGAGTTCGGAACACGGGACTGCGTGTTGAACACCGCGCGCTGTTCCTGCTCGGTCGCCCGCTTGCCGGACTGGATGATGTTCGCGTCTCGGCGCTCGTCCCACCCGGCGAGGTCCAGCAGCACGCTGCGGCGGTTGCGGTAGGCCAGCAGCCCGACGCTCGGTGGTAGCCGGCGGATCTCGTCGACTGACATCAGCGCGCGGCGCTCAAGATGCTCACTGGTGGAGTGCCCGACCTCCCGTGTCGACCAGGAGCGTTGCTCACGGCGGGTGTCGCGGGTGCCGAGCAGCGACTCGATGTCGCGGAGATGACCGACATGGCTGGCACCCCCAAGAAGCACCTTCGCGGTGGCGGCGGCCCAGATGGTGTCGGCTTCCGCGCGCGACCAGGACGTCTCCGCCTGGGAGAGGGCTTGCAGCACGATGAAGGTGCAGATCCCGCGGCCGCCGCCGTCGGCCATGATGCGGGGCAGGTTTCCCCACCGGAACATGTTCGCGATCTCATCCAGGATGAGCCCGAGCGGGTGCGGGAGGCGGGAGCCTGGGGAGGCGAGCGCGGTGGTGCGGGCGACCTCGACGATGTCATCCAGCACCGCGCCCAGCCACCCGCCCATCGCCGACGCCCCCGACGACGACCCGATCAGGTAGAGGGTGTTCGCGGCGTCCAGGAACTCCCGCGGGTCGAACACCTCATCGCCGGGGCGGGGGAGCAGGGCGTCGCGGATCTGCGGAACCGCCAGCGGCGCGACGGCACCTTGCACGCCGAACCAGATGGACGAGACCAGCTTCTCGTCGCCAGAAATCGTAGCGTCTAGGCTGTCACCCCACCCGGGGGTGCCGTCCGTCTTCAGGATGTCGACCGCGGCACGGGTCTGCGCCGGGCTCGTGCCCCAGTCGTACAGCTCGGAGATCGTCTTGCCGCCGACGGCGGCCGCGTGCAAGAGCCGCCCGAGGACCACTCCGGACGCTTGCGCCCACTCCTCGTTGGTCCGGGAGGCGCCCAGGGCGGTGCCGGTGATGATCGCGGCGCCGCGCTGCATGGCCACGAGGGGGTCCTCACAGCCGGCGATTGGGGAGATGCGGAGGGGGTGGCGGATGCCGGAGAGGCCCTGCGGGTCGAACACGTGCACCTGGCCGCGGGTCTGCCGCATCCTCATCGTCGCCGTCAGGTTGTCGTTCGTGGTCGACGTGGTGATCAACGGCCCCGACCAGTCCAGGATCGCCGAGATCAACACCCGGTACCCCTTCCCTGACCGGGGCGGACCCTCGAGGGCGACGGAGTCCTCGATCGACACGTACACGTCCTGCCCCCGCGACCTCCCAACCCGCCACCCCACATCCGTCGCAGTGGGCTTCGGGATGTCGGGGCGGAGCTGGTGCGCCCGTTGCAGGACCGCTTTGGCGGAGAGGTGGTCGCGGATCTCCGCGCCGGTGGCGAACCCGGGGCGGGTGCGCAGGTCGGTGATGAACGCTCGATCCGACTCCCGATACCGGCGCACCGCCACCACCACCCACACCGCCAACCCGCCGATCAGCAGCACCGCGACCACATCCACGATCCGGATGACCGCGACCGGCAGGACGCACCCGGCGGATGGGCTGTAGGTGCCGGGGGTGCCGGTGACGGCGAGCACGAGTCCGGAGAACAGGTTCACCGGGACGGGACGGGTGCCGCAGGTCAGCGTGGTGGCGGCTTCGGCGATGAACCCAAACGCGAGCGCGAGCAGCATTGCCGCGGCGACGAGGATCGCCGCTGCCTTCCCGAGGATACTCTGATTCATCGGTCACACCCGCTCTTAGAGGCCTTCGGCGGCGGAGCCCGCGGCGCTGAGCCAGGCATCCCGGGTGCGGGGGCGAAGCATGTCGAATCGCAGCGGCCCGGCCTTCAGCGCGGGGTCAAACGGGATGATGTGCACAGCGCGGACGTGCCCGGCGAAGCCGTCCGCGATGCGACGCGCCGGAGTGGTGCCGGTGGGTTCGGATTGGGTGACGAGGACCACGGCGCGGTCGGCGAGGGCGGCGGAGCGTTCGTCGCGGCCGCGGAGCGCGTCCAGCAGGAGGGCGGCGGATTCGGAGGATTCCGGGTTGGCGAGGGTGGGGATGACGAGTTGGTAGGAGGAGTCGATCATCCGCAGCCATCGGTCGGCGGATTCGTCGTTGCCGGAGTCGAAGATGACGAGGCGGTAGAACCTGGCCGCGACCTGCATCAGCAGGTCGAAGTCCCCAGCTCCGATGCGTTGGTCGGTGGCGAGCAGTTCCGGGTTGGAGCGCAGCACGTCGTACCGGTCCGCGCTCTGGTGGTGCACGAATCGGCTGATGTCCGACACTCCCGCCCCGGGGGTGAGGAGTGCGGGGGCGGCGGGGAGGAGGTCGCGGAGCGTGGTGTCGTAGGTGCCTTGTTCGGTGCGCCAGCCGAGGGTGCCGCGGGTGTCGTTGTTGTCCCACGCCAGCACCGTCCCGCCGCCCTCGCGGGCGTAGACGGCGGCGAGTATGGCGGTGGTCATGGTCTTGCCGACACCGCCTTTGCCGTTGACGACGGCGAGGGTGCGGCATCCCGCCCACTGCCGTGCCACCAGCGCCCGTTCCTCGGCCCGCCGTACCTCGGCGGCGGACGGGCGGACGGTGATGCCGAGGCCAGTGAGGATCCCGCGCCACCCGGTGACCGGGGGTGTGGTGTCGGTGGTGGGGGTCAGGAAGGTGGGGCGGGTAGGGGACTCCGCAGCCGGCGCGGAACCTGCGTGGAGTGCGTCCGGCTGCGAAGTCGCTTCCCTCACCTCCTCTCCACGTGCTGTTGTGATGGTGTCGTCGATGTCCTGGTACGGCCCCAGGTCCAGCTCCTCCCCGTCACTGATCTCGGCTTCCGCAGTGGTGGGGAGGAGGGTGAGGTCGCCGGTTGGGTCGACGAGCAGGTGGTGGTGCCCTCGGTCGCCGGAGGTGACGAGCTCTACCGGGGTGCCGGTGCGGCGGGCCTCGTCACTGGCCCGACGGATCACGGCATGGCGGATGTCCTCGTCCCCGGTGGCGGTGACCGGTTCGGTCTGCCCGTCGGTGGTGATGAACGTCGCGGTGGGGCCGGTGACAGTCGCGTAGGTGCGGGGGTGGATGACGGTGGTCATGATCACAGCTCCTCGGTCAGGTCGCGGGTCTCCGCAGTCAGCCAGCCGTCCACAGCGTTGTCGGCGGGTTCGGCGGGTTGGGGCCAGTAGTCGTCGAGTGCGCCGGTGTCGATGACCCGGACGGTGGCGTCATCGTGGTCGGCGGGGTTTACGGCGTCGTCGGTGGCGAACAGTTCGTACTCCCACGGCGTGGAGGTGGCGAAGCAGTCCACCAGGTAGGAGTACTGCCCCACGTAGGCGAGGAACTCGCCCTTGCGCAGCTGACGCGCCATCTCCACATGCGGGCCCGGCAGATTCAACCGGGTGCGCAGCGCGGTCTGTTCTTGGTGGTTGACGCGGAAGATGAGCTTGTTCTCGATGTCCCCGACGATCGAGTACGCGAGGGAGCGTTCCAGGGAGCCCTCTTCGCCGACCGCGTCGAGGTCACCCATCTTGTGCAGGATGACGATGTTGCTGATCCCGTAATGCCGGGAGAGTTTCAGCCACTGCTGGAACATCTGCAGCGACGCCAGCGACGTCATGTCCCGCCACCCCTCCTCCCGCACCACATACCGGGTCCGCCGTGCCGCACGATCTGAGATGACCGCCTGAATCCATGCGGTGGAACAGACCTGGGTGAGCTGGGCGGCGAGGTCTCCGCGGGCGAAGAGTTCGGACGTGTCGGTGACGACCATAGGAGCGTCCTGGTCGAACTCGACCGTGGATTCGTCTTCGAACAGCCCGGAGAGGTCGCCTTCCACGAAGCGTCGGAGCACGAACCGGGGCTGGATCGCCCCCTCGGCGGCCCGGAACGCCGCATTCGTGTCGCCGGCGAGGTGGCCGAGCTCCTCGTAGACGCTGCGGAGGGTGGGGTGGTCGCCTGTACGGGTGATGCACCGCTCGAGGGCGTCGAGGATGGCGGCGTGCTCGACCGCGGTGAGTCGGTTGCCGAGGGTCATCTCGATGAGCGCGATGAGGGTGCCGATGCGGCGTTGCTTCACCATCTGCTCGTGCTGTTCATCCGACGTCCCGGTGCGGCGGGGTCCACGGTCGAGCGGGTTGAGGCGGGTGCCGGTGCCGCCGCCGAGCCGGATCACCCGACCGCCCGGGATCGCCTCCGCGACGGTCACCCACTCGCCCTTCGGGTCGGACGGCACCACCACCTGATGGCCGAACGCGATGGAACGTGTGACGAGCGTCTTCACCGTGGCGGACTTCCCACCCCGGTACGCACCCAAGACGAGGATGTTGGTGGAGAAGGTGCCGCGTTCGGTGGCGTCGACGTACGCCTCCCACGGTGAGAAGTGCCAGAGTGCGTCGGCGTTGAGATCGACGCCGAGGATGGGGCCGCGGTGCCCGAGACCACTGTCGGCGACGAACGGGTAGATCCCGGCGATGTGCTGCGAGGTCGCCTGGTGCGCCGGGATCCACGCTTTCGCGAGGTTCCAGTATCCTCCCTGCGTGATGCCGGGGCCGAACGGTCCCGGCACCGCCGGCTCCGGCAGATTCCGGTCCCGCCGCGACGAACGTCCCTGCTTCTCCTCTAGCTGCGCGGTGAGGATCTGTTTCTGCAGGTCACGCTTCTCGCGGCGGGTGAGGCCGGCGGGGGTGAAGGTGGCGGCGTGGCGGGTCATCACTTCATCCCCAACCCGACCGGGATCGCATTCACCATCAACGCCTCAGCCTGCTGGCAGTACAGGATCTGCGCCTCCATGCCCGCCCGCGACAGCGCGTTGCGCATCCCGGCGATGGCCTGGTCGAGGCGTTCCTCGTCGGGGGCGGTGACGGTGAGGTAGGCGCCGTACAGGAACTCGCCGTGCCCGTTCGCGATCTCCTGCTCCTGCTGCTCCAGCGCCTTCCAGTCCGCAGCATCCGCCGCCGACCCATCCGCCCCCCGCTTCGCCCGCAGCTTCTCGTTCCCGCGCCACACCTTCTTCTCATCCCGGATCCGCTTCAACGCCTTCGACACCGGCACCGGGGTGAGCACGATGGAGAAGATGTGGGTGATCGCCTCCCCGGTGTGCGGGTGCCGGGCGAACACCACGGGGGCGAGGAATCCGACTGGGGAGTCGGAGCGGGGCCATTCGTGCACCCACATCGTGGTGTGCACCGCGGAGTCGGTGACCACGATCCCGTTGCGGCCCTTCGGCTCGTCGAGGTACATCGGCCCGATCGCGACCGGGTCCACCCCGGCGAGGGTGTCGGGGCGGTTCTGCACGGTCGCGGCGAACTCCGGATCGAACGCCAACCGCCCCAACGCGGCGACCTCCCGAGGCGATAGCCAGCGGCGCACCTTGATCTTCGCGGCCGACAGTGCGTCGGCGAGGTTGCCTGCCTCGATCTGCGCGAGGGCGACGATGGCGTCCTTGCCGCCGCCGAGCGCTCTCAGCTGGGAACCGAGGGTGACCAGGTCGAGGGTGAGGACGAGGTAGTTTCGGTGCGCGACCTCGAACCGTTCGGCGTGGTCCATCACGTCCTGGTAGTTGCGGGCCACCGGTGACTCCGGGTTCAGGTCTCGCACCCGCCGCACGGTCTCGTAGTGCTCCCGAGCGGCACGGATCGTGGTGGGCAGGGTGCGTTCCTGCAGCGTCACCCGCTTCACCCCCGGCCGTTGCGTGAACGGGCCGAGCACTCGGTCGAACTGCTCCGCTAGGTCGAACCTCTCCGGCAGGTCGTGCATCAGGAACCCCTGCACTTCGAGCTCCGCGATCACACTCACGGATCGGTCGTGCGGGTTGTAGGCCGCGGCCGTCTCGTTGCTGTCCCACAGCTGGATCGACGCGCGAGTGCCGGGCAGATTCAGCGTTCCGGTGAGGCGAGGCTGTTCGGGACGGAAGGTCTGCGTCGTGGCCCCGGCGGTGTGCCGGACTTGCTTCATCAACCACAGCCCCGCCATCCGCGGTGTCGAGACGCCGTGAATGCTGGTGAGCGCGGTGACCCCGAACAGCAGGTACAACGGTGCCCCGTAGAGGAGGCCCAGGGGACCGAACCGGTTCACGAAGACCAGCACGACCAGCGCGGCGGCGGTGAGGAAGGCAATCTGCCACCCGTCCATGCCCATGACCACGCCCTGCCGGGACCGGCGCGGCAACCGCACCGGACGAAGGTAATCGGGCGTGGTGCTCATGACGGGCTCCCCTCAGGTCGGGGCGGTTGCGGCGACGGTGACGACGGCGGCCTCACCGACGGAGAACCCGGGGTAGATGCGGTCGACGGGCGACTACCACCCGGGGCGGGGGTGCGGGCCTGCGCAGGCGCGGCGGCACCCCGGGGCGCGTTCGCCTGCCCGGACCGCGCGGCCGCCGGCTTCGCCGCCGGTCCGCTGGACGACGGTCCGGTGCCGGAGGGGCGGATCCCGGAGGGGAGGCCGCCGAGGCGGGTGGGGATGGCGGCGACGCCGCGCGCGCCGGTCGCGGCCATCCGGCCACCGTGGGAGCCGAGCCGGGAACCGATGCTGTCGGCGGCGACCGCGCCGGTGAAGCTGAACAGCCCGAAGATCGCGAACGGCGCGAACGCCACCAGCACCAGACCGATCAGCAGCGGCCACGACTGCGGGTTCCAGATCGTCTTCACCGACGCAAGTCCCTGCACGATGAGCGTGACGAACCCGATCGTGAGCGGAGCGGTCAGCAGCAGCACCATCACCGCAGACAGGTAGCCGACGACCCACTGCGGGCCGATGCGACGCACCGGGAACAGCATCCACGCCACCGGGCCGACCATGATCAGCGCGGCCAGCGCGATGTTGCGGAACGCGAACACCAACATCAACAAGAACATCCCCAGCATCAGCAGCCCGTGAATCAGGAACGCGAAGAAGTAGTTCGCTTGCCCACCCGCCCACATCACCGACTGCAACGTCGAATACAACGACGCCGGCCCGTCGCCGTTGAGGATGTACCAGGTCATGTCATCGACCGCATTCAATAGGTGCCCGGTCAGCCACAACGTGAGCGGCACCGCCGGGATCGCGATGAACGTCCGCACCAGCGCGCCGACCAGCTCCTCCCGGTCACCAGTGACGATTGCGGCGGCGATCGCCCACACCATCGCCCCGAACGTGATGATCAGGATCGCCCACTGCCAGAACGACCACTGATCCACCGCCGCCGACCACAACAACGTCGACGTGTCGAACCGCATGTTGTCTGCCACCAGGAACATCACCCCGGTCGCCGTCAACGCCATCCCGCGACCGGCGTTCTCAAAGGTGAGGCACACCGCATCGCCGAGACTGCACCCGTACTTCACGAGGAGAGGCGTGCCGCCCGCACTTTGTAGTGCTTGGGCGTGCCCGTCGAAAGTGGTGCACACCGTCGTCGATACCCCTTGATACAGCACACCCATGAAGCACTGCTGTTCGGTAACCTCGCCGGGATCGGTCGGGGTGCAACTCACCTGTCCACCGGCGCTCTGGCAGTCAACCGGAAAGGCGGGAGCCGACCAGGATTCGCCCGTCACCGTGTTCATGGACACCGGTGCCCAGGACTCGACGGGACTCGCCTGTGCGGCGGTGCCCGAGCCGAGCACAATCGCGAGACCTGTAGCGAGACCGAGCCGGAGCAGCCAGCGGACGTTCATCAGAAGCCAAAGTCGAAGTTCACAAACCACGCGAACAGGCCAGATGCGGCACCGAGCACGGCGGCGGCGATGAAGATCCACAGGATGTTCTCGCCCGCCCAGGTCCGCACCCGATCGTTCGCTAGGCCCCGGAACGCGAGGGCGGCACCGGCGATGATTAGCATGATCAGCACCACGAGCATCGCGCCGGCGAGGATGTAGGACGCGACGACCTGGAAGCCTTGGAAGAACGGGGCGGAGAAGTCCGGCTGAATGTCGGGAACGTCGACATCACCCGGAACGATGAGTGTTCGCATGGGGCTGCTCCTTGCTGGTTGCTACTTCAGGGGGAGGCCGAGGCCGGCCATGAACGGCTCCGGATCTACCGGAGTTCCGGACTTCTGAACTTCGAAATGCAGATGGCACCCGAACGACTTCCCGGTGTTGCCCTCCGCCCCCAGCGGCGCCCCCGCGGCGACCTGGTCGCCGACGGAGACGCGTAGTGATCCCCACTGCATGTGCCCGTAGAGCGTGACGAGCTCGCCGTCGTGATCAATGCGGACGGTGTTGCCGTAGCCCTGCCAAGACCCGGCGGTGATCACCCGGCCGGGCCCCGCGGCGTAGATGGTGGCGCCGCAGCCCTGGGCCATGTCGTAGCCCTGATGGTTCGTGGAGCAATACCCACATCCCTGCACCGGGTTGTAGCCGAACCCGCGCCCCTTCGAATACCCGCCGCCCAACGGGAAACCCCACTCCCCGCTGGCGACCGGGGCCGCCTCGACCTTCGTCGGCACCGAGCCCGCTGCGCTGCCCGCGACGGCGAACGGGATCGCCAGCAACGGCGTCAGCACCAGTGCGGCGACGAGCGCGACAATCAGGAGCGCCCCTGTCAGGATCTTCCGGCCGGTCCTCGAGTTGAGGGCTGCGGCGGCGATCACCGGGGCTCCCATCTCAGGGCTCCAACGGCTCCGTGAAGTAGCGGACCACCTTGCAATCGCCCGCCTGCTGCGCGGAATCCGGCGTCGGCACCGACCCCGGACCGCACAGCACCTGCACGCTCACCCGCACCTGCTCCTCATACGACGTCTCCCCGCCGCTGCCGCCCGACCGGATGAACGTCAACGTCACATCCGACGTGCCGATCGACATGTCACCCGACGCGTCATCCGTCACCGGCACATACGCGACGTCGCCCGTGGTCATTGCGACGACGCGGCCATCCTCATTGGCGAGTGAGTCCCACTCCTCCTGTGGCAGCACTACCCCCTGGCGTAGCTCAAGTTGCGCCGCCTTCATGCGATCTGCTCGATCCGCTTCGGCGTAGCGGGTATCGGGGGTGAACCAGCTGTCGAGGTAGTCGAGCCACTCCTTGCGAGTGCTCATCGTGGTGTCGAATGTCGCCGCAGCTTCGAGAGCGGCGCGGATGTACACCTCGCGGTCCGTCGTGATCGGCTCCGGAAGCCAGCCCTGGTCGGGAACCGACGCGTCCACGACGTCACCGGCCGGTGGCTCCGCCGTTGACGTCGGGTCGGTCGACGGGGGCGAGCCACTTCCGGTCGGACCGGGTGCGGGCTGTGCGAGCAGCGAACTGACAACGATTGCCACGATCCCGGCGATGAGCACCAGGCCGCCGACGATGGCCCACACGAGTCCGCGGCGTCCTGGCATCTGGTTCGTCGTCACCGGTCAGCCCTCCTGATCGTTCAGGACGGCAACCGTGCGCGGACGGGACGCGCTGGGGGACGGTCGCCGTGACGGCATCATACGCACGGAAAGGGTTCTGACCGCGAGAAATCTCACACAGTTGTGGAGAACTCGATCAGAGGCCCAACCTGGGGAGGAGCCGACGCGACCACAGAGGGCGGTCGGTGATTTTAGAGCATTAACCAGGGGATCGTCTGTCCCCACTTCGGGGGACACACCTCCGCCTTCCGGCCCGCGGGCCGGTTCGTGCGGGAGTGATATCCTCGACATGGAGAAAACGGTATAGCAATATTCTTGGCGTGTAAACGTCTAAATCGTATTCTTGCCGTATGCCTCGACTTGCGCAGCCGGCCGGATCCGAAGACGCCGAAGAACCTGTTGCTCTCCTCGGCAGTCTCGTCAAGACCGCGATTCTGCGCTACCTCCGCACCAACCCCGGCGTCCCCATCCGCCCCATCTGTGATGCCCTCCAGCTTGGCGCGAGCACCGTACAACCGCGCCTCAACGAACTCGAAGCAGCAGGCCTCGTCATCAGCGACCCGCCCTACGACGAAGCTCACCCGCGGCGAGGCATCTGGGTGCGGTACCGGGTCAATGATGAAGCCGTGACCGACCTCTACCTTCGCCTCGGGATCGCGATCGGCGAGTTCTGACGGCAACGTACGCCGCGGGTGCAAGTCGTGTGACCGACCGGGTCATGTCCCCCCAAACCCTGCAGGGTGGTGCCGCCGGGGGCACCACCCTCACGATTCTCACCCCTGTAGGGCGGTGCCCCTCTGGAAGTCCCTGTGCGTTGCCGCGTCGCCCTGATCGGTCGTGGATGTGTGGCCCTGAGGGAAGGAGCATGCGGCAGGGCTAGACGATGCCGTCACCGCCGCAGGCGATGCTCTTGATCGTCTGAGTGGGTGTGTTTGCCGCGGTGCAGTAGCCCACGAAGGTGATGTTGGTACCGCTGGCGTTGCGCCCGTAGACCCATCCGCTGGTGCGTGCGTTGGCGATCGATCCGACGTCCCCGAACGCTGTTGTTGACCACGCGCCGCATCCACCGCTGAACTTCGTGACGGCGCCGGTTTGGCCGGCATGCCGGTACGCGCAGACGAGGCCGGTGCTGCACCCTCCGACGCTGCGCGCGTGCGGGTTGGGGACGCTGAACGTGATACCGAGGTCCGGCCACTGGGCCGTGTAGGGGTCGACCGCGATGCCTCCGGGGAGTTGCTCGAGGGCGTTCGTGATCTCCGGGTCGACCGCCGGTTCGTCCGCGAACGCACTCACCGCGGGCGTGAGGATAAGGAAGGCGGTGAGCAGAATGGCCAGGGGGGCGCGCTTCATGGTGTTGTCTCCCAGATTGTGTAGCTCGTGACGGTGCCTGGCGGGATGGCCAGCTGGTCTTTGAAGCCCGTGTAGATTTCTTCGACGCCGATGATTCGTCCGCTGTCTGCGCTCATCAGCACGATGACGTCGAACCAGGGGGTGGTGTCGGATGTCGCTCGTAGTCCGATCGCCGGTCGGCCGGCGCGATCAGTTGTGGTGCCCTCGACAGTCATTTCGCCGGCGCCGGTGATGAGATCCAGGAATGCGGCGTGAGTTGCGTTCGGGACCGTCCACGCGTTAAGCAGAGCGGTGATCCCGTTGATCGCATCCGCGGGTCCTCCGGCGTCGCCTGTCAGCAGCGGGGCGAGCATCGTCGGGTCATCAGCGGGAACACCCCTGAACGGGGCTGGGAACTCTCCCGCCTCGTAAGTCGTCTCCCAGAGAATCGAACCCGGTGCAGGCGTGGGGTCCGCGACAGGCGTGCCGTCGGGAAGATAGGGCATTCCCGCGGTCACGGTCTCGTGCCCCGAGAGATCCTCTGACCACGCCACCCGGCGATTCTGGGGTTCAATCGCAGTGAGAGCGTCCTCCGTGGCGTTGCCTGAGATCTGTGCGAACCATCCGTTCGATGCGGACTCGCGGTCCGCGGAGCCGACGCCGGTCGCATCTTCTTCAAGTCGCGCCTGCGCATCCTTCACCACCTCGGCGAGCGACTCGTCCAGCGGCGTGAATGGAAGCGGCGGGGGGCCGTAAGCGGTGGCGTGAGTCGAATCGAGTCCGGCGAGCGGAACTCCGACTGCGATGATCACGGCTGCGGCAAAGGCGGTCGCGACGAGGATTGGGCGCCGGCCGACGATGGGTCGCCTGCCCTCGTGTTCTCCGGCCTCGGCGGCGCCCTGCTCATCGTCGGCGCGCTGCTGGCCGCTCCGAGCCTCACCGACGGGCAGCTGGCGGCCTACGGCCTGTCGTACGTCATCACCGCCGTCCTGGGTGACGCCGGCGGGCGACTCATGCTGTGCACCGTCGCGGTGGCCGTGTTCGCGTGCACGCTCGCGGTGCAGACCGCCGGCGCCCGCATGATGTACTCGATGTCGCGCGAACGGGCCTTCCCGCTGCACCGCGCGATCGGCCGGGTCTCGCCGCGCACCGGCACGCCGATCAGCGCGTCGGCGGTCGTCGGGGTCGGTGCCGCGATCGCGCTCGTCGTGAACTTCGGACAGCCCGCCCTCTTCACCGCGCTGTCGAGCATCGGCATCGCGATGATCTACATCGCATACCTCGGCGTGACCGCGCCGCTGCTGATCGCCCGCATCCGGCTTCGGCGCAGCGGCGGCCTGCCCGCCGGAGTCGACGAGCAGGGAGCGCCCCTGTTCACGCTCGGACGGTGGGGGCTGCCGGTCAACGCGGTCGCTGTCGCGTTCCAGATCGCGATGATCGTGAACCTGGCGTGGCCGCGCCCCGAGATCTACGACCTCGAGGGCGACTCGCCGCTGCTGCAGTGGAGTGCGATCATCACGATCGGCGTGAGCCTTGCGATCGGCGGGGCGTACTTGTGGTGGCGTGGTCGCACGCACGCACGGCGCGATCGTGCTCGCGCCGATCCCGGTCACGGCGAAGGTGTCGGGAGCCGATGCCGGGGCCGCGCCCGGGGGTGTCGATGACGCACGCTGAGACCTGGGCGCTCGCCGTCGTCCTCGTCCCGCTTCTGGCGGCGGTCGTCGTCAGTCTCCTCGCCTCGGGCGCGAAGCGGCGGCGGGCACCGTCTCGCGGCGCTGACGGACCACGGCGCCACGACCAACGCGGGCATATCGGGTGAGAAGCCCGGATCGCGCTGCGACCCGGGTGCACCTGCGCGTCGTCCGGCACTCCCTCAGGGATGCCGGGCGCCGCGCGCAGGCATCCGCGTCGGAGCGAGCCCGCCGGGCGAGACGGAGAACACCGTCTCGTCGTCGAGTCGCGTCCACGACTCCTGGTCGATCCCGGTGGTGGCGATCACCCGGGCGCCGCGTGCGCTGACCGTGGACCTGAGCACGTTGTAGCCGTCGCCGTGCCCGGGCGGGAGGCCGTCGGCGTCGAAGCCGCGGTCGGCGAAGGCCGCCAGCGGAGCCCCTCTCGTACCGGCGGCGTGCACGATCATCAGGGCGGAGTCGGTGAGGAGCATCGCATTCAGGCATGCGTCGGTGAACCTGGCGCGCACTCCCGCGACCGCCGCGGCGACAGTCGAGGCTCCGGGAAAGCCCCGAACCGGGCGAGCCGTGCTGCGGACAGCGGCGAAATAGGCCTCGCTGTCCGTCGTCCCCCGCAGCGCGCTCTCCTCCTCCGTGGGGAGGAGCCCCAAGAGGTCCGCGCGCGGTGCGATCAGCCCGTTGTGCTGAAAGGCGGCTCCGCCGCGGAGGAACGGCTGCACGTTCTCCGCGGCCGGTGGCGCGCCGCGGCTGGCGAATCGGAGGTACAGCAGCCGTGACGTCGACGCCGGCTCCATCGCACGCGTCCATTCCTCGCCGCCGACGGGGGTGGTCGCCGAGCCCGCGACGCGGATCTCGCCGGTCCGGGCGTCACGCCACGCGGTGCCCCAGCCGTCGGCGTGCAACCGGGCGAGGCCGGCGAACTCGGCCAGGACGGCATCCCCGACAGCGTCCGCAAGAGGGAGCGGCTCGGACGAGAGGTAGCAGAGCATTCGAGACATGTGTCCTCCCATAACCGATCTTAGACAAAGTGGATCCACTTGTGTTAGTTTTGGATCCTGGTTTTGAGAGACATGGAGTTCCATGACATCGGTGCCCGCGGCTGATGCCGCACGAACAGACGCGGTCCTGCCGCTGGTCGGCTCCACGATCGATGTTGCCCGCGAACGCCGGCTCACTCTGGGTGCCGAGGTGTCCCATCACTTCAACGCGGCCGGATCGGCATTGCCGACCGCCGCCGTCGTGTCCGCCGTGGTCGCGCATCTGCGTCTCGAAGAGCAGGTCGGCGGCTACGAGGCCGCGGCGCACGTCAAGGATCATGTCGAGGCCGTCTACGGGTCCGCCGCCGCGCTCCTGGGCTGCAGCGCCGACGAGATCGCCCTGTTCGACAGTGCGTCCACCGGCCTGCGGGTGCTGTTGGACGCCTTCCGGCCGGCCCCGGGATCCCGCATCATCGCCTCCCGCAGCACGTATGTCAGCCATGCACTGCATTTGATGACGCTGCAACGGGAGCGTGGCATCGATCTCGTGCTCGCGCCGGTCGACGCGCATCGCCGTGTCGACCTGGACGCGCTCGAAGCGCTCCTCGCCGACGGGCGCCCGACCGTCCTCACCATCGCGCACGTGCCGACGTCATCGGGCCTGGTCGAGCCGGTTGACGAGATCGGCGTGCTCGCACGGCGCTACGGCGCCGCCTATCTGCTCGACGCGACGCAGTCCGTCGGCCACCTCCACATCGACGTGGCCAGGATCGGGTGCCAGGTGCTCGTGACGACAGGCCGCAAGTTCCTCCGCGCACCGCGCGGCACCGCTCTGGCGTTCGTGCAGCGCGACTGCACCGCGTTGCTGCCCCCCACCGCACCCGACGTCCGCGGCGCCCAGTGGATCGACGCGTTCTCGTGGGATGTGAGCGGCACCGCACGTCGCTTCGAGACGTGGGAGGCCGGAATCGCAGGGCGCCTCGGACTGGGCGTGGCGCTGGAGGAGGCCAACCGGCGCGGGATCGTCGAGACCGCGGGCTGGCTCACCGCGACGGGCGACCAGGTGCGAGAGTCCCTGCGAGCGATCCCCGGAGTGACGATCGCCGATCCCCACGGGTCGGACTCCGCGATCGTGACCTTCCTGGTCGACGGCGTCGAGTCGGCGCGCGTGTCGGCCGCGCTCGCCGACCGGCAGGTGCGCGTCGTATCCGTCCCCGCGACGCACGGACAGTGGGACCTCGGCGACCGCGCGATCGCTTCCATCGTGCGCGCATCCCCGCACGTGTACAACGACGAGGCGGACATCTCCCGGCTGCTGGAGGGCGTGGCAGACATCGCTCGGAAGGAAGCCCGCCGGTGACCTCACGCGATGCCGACGTCGTGGTCGTGGGCCTCGGTGTTCACGGGAGCGCGGCGACGGCCGCGCTCGCGCGCCGCGGAGT
The DNA here is from genome assembly GCF_041938625.1 of Microbacterium trichothecenolyticum. Classification (GTDB taxonomy): domain Bacteria; phylum Actinomycetota; class Actinomycetes; order Actinomycetales; family Microbacteriaceae; genus Microbacterium; species Microbacterium trichothecenolyticum_D. The sequence continues at coordinate 477,851 of NZ_CP169427.1, forward strand.
CGACGTGATCGCCGTCGATCGATTCTCGCCCGCTCACACGGGCGGATCGTCGCATGGCCGGACGCGCATGATCCGCCGCGCCTACCCGAATCCGGTGTGGAACGACTTCGTCGCGCGCGCCTTCGACGGCTGGAGCGCCCTGGAGCGCGAGAGCGGGCAGACCCTGCTGCACCCCACCGGCGGTCTCTACGCCCATCGCGGCGCATCGCAGCTGCAGGGCCCGGACTGCGTCGTCGTCGACGACGGCGCGCAGATGACCGAACTCATGCCGGGATTCGCGGTGCCGTCCGGCTACCGCGCCGTGTACGACCCTTCAGCCGGCGTGCTCGAAGCCTCGCGCGCGCTGGAGGCACTGCAGCGCTCCGGCGCCGCACACGGTTCCGAGCTGCGGTGGGGCGTGCAGGCGCAGGGGTGGGAGCCGGTCCGCGACGGCATCGTGCTGCGCACCGATGCGGGCGACCTGCGCGCACGCCGGCTGGTGATCGCGGGCGGGAGCTGGATGGGCGCGCTCGTGCCCGAGCTCGCGCCGCTGCTCGAGGTCTGGCGCATCCTCACCCTCACGGTCGCCCCGGGTCAGGCCATCGGGATGCCACCGTCGCTGGGCGCCTTCTCGGTCGACCGGCCCGAAGGCCTCGCGTTCGGCATTCCGGACGCCGCCGGCAACGGCGTTAAGCTGGGCGTCGATGCGGGGGCGATCTGGAACCCCGAGACGCCCGTCGCGCCGCCCTCCGACGAGGAGGCGGATGCGCTGCGCTCGCTGCTGGACACCTTCGTACCGGGGATCGACAGCGCCCCGGTCGAACTCGCCGCCTGCCTGTATACGATGACCGCGGACAAACGGTTCGTGATCGGGCCGCTGCGCCGCGCACCCGAGGTCGTCGTCGCATCGGCGTGCTCCGGTCACGGGTTCAAGTTCGGGCCCGCGGTCGGGGAGGCACTCGCCGACCTCGCCACCGGCGTGGACCGCCACGATCTCGACTTCATCTCGACGTCCCGACGGGAGCTCTGACATGGCCATCGCGCTCGCCGCACCGCACCCCGAAGCGATCGCCGCCGGCGAGCGCGCCGTCGCGACGGGAGGCAACGCCGTGGATGCGGCGCTCGCCGCAGCCGTCATGCTCACGGTCGTCTACCCCCATCAATGCGCCCTCGGGGGCGACCTCATCGCGCTGGTGCGCGCACCCGACGGTGAGACCACCGCGGTGATCGCTGCCGGGACGGCGCCGGCCGCGATCGGCGACGCCGCGTCGAGCTGGGCCGAGGTTCCCCGCCAGGGCGCCCATGCCGTCACGGTGCCGGGCGTGGTCGCGGGGTGGCGGGAGATCGCTGCGCTCGGCGGCCGGCACGGCCTGTCGCCGGCCTTCGCGGATGCCGCGGCCGTCGCCGAGAACGGGTTCCCGGTGAGCGCGGGTCTGGCTCGCGCGCTCGTCTCCCGCGCCGATGCCGTGCTCGCCGATCCCGGCATGACCGCGGTGTTCGCCCCGCGCGGGACCGTGCTCGAGGAGGACGCCCGCCTTCGCCAGCCCGTGCTCGCCGCGACGCTGCGCACCCTGGCCGACGACCCCGAGGACTTCTACCGCGGGCGGATCGCCCGCTCGCTCGTCGGCACGCTGCGCGCCGCCGGTGGCACCCACACCGCCGACGACTTCGCGGGCTACGCTGCGGAGGTCGGGCCCGCGCTCACGCGGACGATCGGGGCGCAGGCGTGGCACGTCGCGCCCCCGCCCTCGGTCGGCGCGGTGCTGATCGGCGTCGTCGCCGCGGCATCGGGCGACCAGGGCGCGCCCCCGTCGGGCGCGCGCCTCGTGGATGCCGCGGTCCGCGGCGTGCACGCCCGCGCGGCGGCACTCGGCGACCCCCGCACCGGCGACGTCGACCTCGGCGTCCTCCTCGACCTCAGCGCTGACGCCCCCGCCTCCGCGTTCGCCGAGCCGCGCCCGCTGGGCGACACGGCCGCCGTGACCGCCCTCGACGACGACGGATGGGGCGTCACGATCGTCCAGAGCGTGTACCAGACGTTCGGCGCCGGCCTGCTGGATCCGGGAACAGGGATCGTGCTGCACAACCGCGGCAGTGCGTTCAGCGTCGATCCGGCGTCCCCGGCGTTCGTGCGTCCGGGCGCCCGCCCGCCGCACACCCTGTGTCCGGCCATCGTCGACACGCCGGAGGCGATCGTCGTCGCCGGCTGCCAGGGCGGACGGGCGCAGGCGTGGATCCTGTCGCAGCTCCTGCCTGACGCCGTCGATCCCGCGCAGTCGCTGGGCGACATCCTGGCGCGCCCCCGGTGGGTGGTCGGCGATCGCGATCTCGGCCAGCCGGTGCTCTCGCTCGTCGCGGAGCCGGGCGTCGGCGCGGAGGTGCGCGAACGCGCCGCACACAACGGGCTGCCCGTCGTGCGTTTCCCCGGACCCGCCGACGAGGCCGGGCATGTGCAGCTGGTGAGACGCACCCGCAACGAGACGACCAGCGCGAGTGATCCGCGCGCCGACGGCGTCGGCATCGTGATCGATTCCCGCCCTGCGGCCGAAAGGACGAACGCATGACGATCACCGCCACCGATCCGGCACGACACGAACCCATCCGAACAGCTATCGAGGAGCGCCCCATGCCCGCCGCCCGACACTGGACAGACCCGCTCACCCCGGACGAGATCGCTGAGGTGGCCGCGCGGGTTCGAGCCGACGCGCGCATCGGCGAGAACCCGCGGTTCTGGGGCATCGCGGTGGAGGAATCGCTCGCGCGCAGCCTCGCCGACGGTCAGGGCCGCCCGGTGCGCCTCGTGGTAATGAACCCCGATGAGCACGCGGCGTGGGAGGTGACCGGATGGACGAGCGGCAGCGACCGCGCGGCATCCATCGGCTCTTGGACACCCGTCGACGCGAAGCGCCCTGGCGTCTCGTCGGACGAGGCGCGCATGGTCGCGCAGGCCGCGCGCAACCACCCGCTGCTGAAGGAGGCGCTCGCCAAGCGCGGCATCACCGACACGTCGCTGGTCTGGGTCGATCCCGAATCCATGACCGGGTTCGAGCCCGAGGGCTACGAAGACCGCCGACTGTCGTGGGGGTCCGTGTGGCACCGCGAGAGCGTCGACGACAACGGCTACGCACGGCCCGTGGCGGGCCTCGTCCCCATCCTCGATCTCGAGACCCTCGACATCATCGAGCTCGAAGACCATGGCGTCATCCCGCTCGCGACCGAAGGGGGCAACTACCGGTCGGGCACGTGGGGGCCCGACCGAGAGGTGGCGCCTCTGGAGATCACGCAGCCGCAGGGGCCGGGATTCCAGGTCGACGGACACCTCGTCACGTGGCAGAACTGGTCGTTCCGCGTGGGCTTCACGCACCGCGAGGGTCTGATCCTCCACGACGTGACCTACCGCGACGGCGATACCGAACGCCCGGTGCTGCGGCGCGCGTCGATCAACGAGATGTACGTGCCGTACCTCGACTCCGATCCAACTGCCTACCGCAAGAACTTCTTCGACTGGGGCGAGTACGGTGCCGGGCCCCTGACGGCGTCGCTCGAGCTGGGCTGCGACTGCCTCGGGGAGATCCGCTACTTCGACGCGCACTTCCTCAACGGGCACGGCGAGGCGAAGACCATCGCCAACGGCGTGTGCCTGCACGAGGAGGACCACTCCATCCTCTGGAAGCACGTCAACACGCGCATCGGCGAGGCCGACGTGCGCCGCTCGCGCCGGCTCGTCGTGTCGTTCTTCGCGACGGTGGCCAACTACGACTACGGGTTCTACTGGTCGTTCCATCAGGACGGCAACATCGAGCTCGAGGTCAAGCTCACCGGCATCCTGTCGGTGTCGGGCATCGACGACGGGCAGATGCCGCGCTACGGCCGCATGGTGAGCCCGAACGTGCAGGCGCCGACGCACCAACACTACTTCGCGGTGCGCCTCGACACCGCGGTCGACGGTCCGTACAACCGGCTCGTCGAGGTGCACGCCGAGATCGAGGACGACGACGAGCTGAACCCCTACGGCAACGCCGTGAAGATGGTCTCCGAGACGATCGCGTCCGAGAAGGATGCCGCGCGGAAGGCGGATGCCTCCCGGGCGGTGCACTGGCGCATCGAGAACACCGAGAAGACGAACCGCTTCGGCGAGGCGACGTCCTACCGGCTGACCCTCCCGAACACGACGCGCCTGTTCGCCAAGCCCGGGAGCGTCGTCGAGCGCAAGGCGCCGTTCGTCGCCCAGCACCTGTGGGCGTCCGCGTACGACCCGGCGGAGCGCTACATCGCGGGGGAGTACCCGAATCAGGCGCCGCTCTCGGCCGAGGGCATCACCGCATGGCAGGAGGCCGACCGCCCGCTCGACGGCGCGGAGCTGGTGGTGTGGCCGATCATCGGCGTGCACCACTACCCGAAGCCCGAGGAGTGGCCGATCATGCCCACCCACCGCATCGGGCTGCGGCTCGAGCCGGACGGCTTCTTCACGCGCAACCCGTCCCTCGACGTCCCGCCGTCGGCATCTGAGGCGAGCTGCCACAGCGCGGCACCGGATGCCGCGGCGCACAGCGGCCACGATCACCACGGTCACGGACACCACGACCACGGGTCGCACGGCCACTCCCACCACTGATGGCGGAACTCCTGCACGCGGGGGCGTGGGCGGCGACCGCGGTGAGCACCTGCTGCGCCGCCGCGTCCGGCCGTCGCCTCCGCGTGCGGGAGCTGGTGCTCGCCCTGGCGATGCTCGTCGCGATGTCCGACGTAGTCCTGGGGTGGAACCTGCTCGCACCACTGGGGTGGGCGGGTGTGCTCCTCCTACTCGCCCTGGTCTCGGTCGCCGTGGCACCAGGCACCCGCTCGGGTTCGTCTGCCGACCGCTCCGCGTCGGCGATGGACGCGCTGGGCGCGGTTCTGATGGCGGGTCTCTTCGTGCTGATGTCGGGTGACCCCGCCGCGGCCACGGGCGCTCACGGCTCGCACGGGCTGTCGGCCTCGCCCCTCATCGGGTTGGCACTGGCAGCCGGCGGGCTCTTCGCCGCGGCATCCGTCCACATGGCCGTGAGCATGCGAATGCCGCGCCCGGCGCCACCCGCGCGGGTGCGGGTGCTGCGTCGAGCGGCTCCGCTCGCGATGGGAGCGTCAGTGGTGCTCATGGCGGCGGTGACGCTCGCCTGAGCCGTGTGCCTGGTGTCAGCCCTTGAACACGGTGGACGAGCGGCGCTCGTACCACCGAGCGAGCTGCTCGCCGGCCTTGATCACGTGCTCGCGCATCTCGGCGCGTGCAGCCTCGACATCGCCGCGCTCCAGCGCGTCGAGGATGCGGCTGTGCTCGGAGAAGTTCTCTTCGCGGTGGCGGCTGTCGTTGAGGAGCAACTGCGCCGACACGTTGCGGGGGAAGGTCTCGTTGATCTCGTCGATGGATCGGGCCAGGCGGGAGTTGCCCGACAGCTCGGCGATCGTGCTGTGGAAGATGTCGTTCTCGCGCCGGCTGTCCAACGCCGCCCCGTTGGCCTCGTCGCGCTCGGCGATCGACCGGTCGTACATGGCCTGGTTCGCGGCGCGGAGCCGCGCGATGTCCTCGTGCGAGGCGTTGCCCACCGAGAGCACCGCGGCCAGAGCTTCGAGTTCGGCACGCACGGTGTACGCCTCGCGCACCTCCCAGGGCGCGGGGACGCGCACCACCGCTCCGCGGTTCGGGACGACGTCGATCAGGCCGCCGGTCTGCAGCTGACGCAGCGCCTCCCGGACGGGGGTGCGGCTGACGCCGAAGTCATTGGCCAGTTCAGCCTGACGAAGCTGCGCGCCGATGGGGATCTCTCCCGACATGATGCGGGCGCGGATCTTCGCCGCGATGTTGTCCACGAGAGCGTGGCCGGACATCTCGGCGACGGCCTTGTCTTCGTCTGCCATTCGCTTTCCCCTCTCGTCGACTGCGTCGGCGATGCGATTCGAACCGTAGCAGAACGCCTGCGCGGCGAGACGCAGAACATGATTGATGTCCACAATTCTGTCATATTGGATCCACATCGCATGTGTTAGGATCCAAACATGGTGACCGTAGACGAACCCAGAGAGCGGACCGCGCGCGTGCGCGCCATGACGCTGGAAGCGGATGACGTCATCGCGGTCGACCTCGAACCGGTCGACGGCGGAGTCGACGAGTGGACTCCGGGCGCCCACATCGATCTGGTGCTTCCCGACGCCCCGGTGCGGCAGTACTCGCTCACCGGCGAGCCCGGCTCCTCCCGCTACCGCATCGCGGTGCTGCGCGAGGATCACAGCCGCGGCGGGTCGAAGGCGGTCCACGAGCGGCTCCGGCCCGGCGACCTCGTCACTCTGCGCGGGCCTCGCAACCATTTCGTCCTCGAGCCGGCCGCCGAGTACCTGTTCGTCGCCGGCGGCATCGGGATCACCCCGATCGTGCCCATGCTGCACGCTGCCGATCGCGCCGGAGCGCGGTGGCGCCTCCTCTATCTCGGGGCGACGCGCCGCCGCATGGCCTTCCTCGAAGAGGTCACGTCGATCGGCTCGGGCACGGTGACGGTCGTCGCACGAGACGAGGGCGGCCGCGCCGACCTTGAGGCGGCACTGGCCGCGGCCCCCGCCGCGGCGGTCTACGCCTGCGGGCCGGAGCGGATGCTCAGCGCGCTCCAGGATCTGCTGTCCGAAGATGCGGGACGCCTGCGTTTGGAGTACTTCGCCGCACCGGAGGTGGAGTACGAGCCCGGGGGGGCGTTCACCGTTCGGCTGGCCCGGAGCGGCGTCGAGCTTCCCGTGGAGCCGGAGCAGTCCGTCCTCGAGGTGATGCGGTCTGCGGGGGTCGATGTGCTCACCGACTGCGAGGAGGGCATCTGCGGCAGCTGCGAGACGCGCGTGCTGGAGGGCGAGGTCGAGCACCGCGACTTCGTGTTGACCGCGCAGGAGAGGGAGCGGATGGACTGCATGATGGTGTGCGTCTCGCGTGCTTCCTGTCCGCTCCTGGTCCTCGACGCCTGAGCTGTGGATACAATCACAATAAGATCGGATACCGAAGGGTAAATCGCGATGCTGAAGCAGGAAGACAACGAGAAGATCACGCGCTCCGGTCCAGGAACGCCCCTGGGCAATCTGCTGCGGTCGTACTGGCAGCCGGTGGCGCTGGTCTCGGAGATGCCCGGGGAGCGTCCGGTCAAGGCCGTGCGGATCATGAGCGAGGACCTCGTCCTCTTCAAGAAGCGCGAAGGCTGGGGGCTGATCAGCCGCTACTGCGCGCACCGCGGTGTCGACCTCTCCTACGGTCGCCTCGAAGAAGACGGCATCCGCTGTCTCTATCACGGCTGGCTCTACGACGGTCAAGGACGATGCGTCGAGCAGCCGGCGGAGCCCGACCACAGTCAGTTCCTGGGCAAGATCCGGATCTCGAACTACCCATGCGTCGAGCGCAACGGGCTCATCTTCGCGTACATGGGTGCGGGGGATCCTCCCCCCTTCCCGCACTACGACTGCTTCGTCGCCCCCGACGAGTACACTTTCGCGTTCAAGGGGCTGTGGGAGTGCAACTGGCTCCAGGGCCTCGAAGGCGGCATCGATCCCAGCCACGTCTCGTTCCTCCACCGCTTCATCCAGGAGGACCCGCGCGACATGTACGGGCAGCAGTTCGCCGAGGAGGTCGAGGGCACCGGCAAGAAGCTCTCGATGCTCGTCGGCGAGAGCTACCGGCCCGACATCGAGGTCGAGAGCGCCGATCACGGGCTGCGGGTCTACGCCCTCCGCCAGCTGACCGAGGACATCAAGCACGTCCGGGTCACCAACCTGTTGTTCCCCAACGCCTTCGTCGTGCCCTTCGGGAACACCAAGGTCTTCACCCAGTGGCACGTGCCCATCGACGACGACAACCACTACTGGTTCATGATCTGGTACGACTTCGCCGAGCGCACCGACAAGGACACCCTCCTGCAGCAGCGCCTCGAAGGCGTCTCGCTGCCGGAGTACCGCCCGGTGCGCAATCGCAGCAACAACTGGGGCTTCGACCCGCAGGAGCAGAAGGAGCTCACCTACACCGGCATGGGGCTGGACATCAACGTGCACGACCAGTGGGCCGTCGAGAGCATGGGGCCGATCCAGGACCGCACCGTCGAACGCCTGGGCATCTCGGATCGCGCCGTCACGGCGAACCGCCGGATGCTGCTGCGCGCGATCGACGCCTTCGCCGCGGGCGGCCAGACCCCGTCGCACCCGGTGAGCGAGGAGGAGGCGGCGCAGCTGACGGGCCCGATCGCCATGGACACCATCGCGGCCAACGACGCGTGGCAGTCGCGGTGGGTGCAGCGCGAGCAGGAGCGACGGGATGCCTCTCCGTGGGCGGGTCCGCGCGAGAACGTCGAGGAGACCGTTGATGCGTGAGCGCAACGTCGACGAGCGCCCGGTCTCCGAGAGCGGCGGCGGGGTGTCGGCGCGACCGATGCTCGCGAAGGATCGGGAAGGCTACATCGGCCGCCACCGCCTGTGGAGCGAGGCGCAGTACGCCGCCGCCGGGCAGATGCGGCGCGTGGTGGACGAGCTCGGGATCGAGATGGTCCGCTTCTCGTTCGTCGACCAGCACGGCGTGCTGCGCGGCAAGACGATCGCGCGTGGCGGGGTGGCCGCCGCGATGCGCTCGGGCGTGACGGCTCCAAGCTCGCTCCTGCTCAAGGACACGTCGGGCAAGTCGGTGTTCTCGGTCTTCTCCGCCGAGACCGGCGTCGGCGTCGCAGGGTTCAGCGGGGCCGGCGACATCGTGATGGTGCCGGACCCGGCGACATTCCGCGTGCTCCCGTGGGCGCCCAAGACCGGGTGGATCCTCTGCGACGTGCATTTCCCCGACGGCTCGCCGGTCCCGCTGTGCACGCGCTCGATCCTCCGCAACGAGCTCACCGCGCTCGCCTCGCGCGGGTACGGCATGACCGTGGGAGCCGAACTCGAGTTCCACGTCTATCGCACGGACGCCGCCGATCTCACCGACGCGAACGTCGGATCCCCCGGCAGCCCTGGGGCGGCGCGGGCGACCGGTCCCACCACGCGCGGCTCTCAGCTGCTGCACGAGGAGGGGCTCGACCGGATGCAGCCGCTCGTGGACGCGCTGTACCGCGGGCTGACCCTGCTCGACCTCCCGCTGCGCTCGATCGAGCTCGAATTCGGTCCGAGCCAGTTCGAACTGACGATGGAGGCGGGATCCGCCCGCGAGATCGCGGATGCGATCGTGCTGTGCCGCAGCGCCGTGCGCCGCATCGCCGCGGGCCTCGGATACCACGCGACCTTCATGTCGCGGCCCCAGGGCACCGAGGGCGCCTCGACCGGATGGCACCTCCACCAGTCGCTCACGGACATCACGGGCGAGAACGTGTTCATGCCCGATGCGCCGGGCACCTCCATGTCGCTGCTGGGCGCCTCGTACCTCGCCGGCCTCCTGGAGCATGCGCCGGCCGCGGCGGCGTTCGCCACCCCGACGGTGAACGGATACAAGCGCTATCAGCCGAACTCGCTCGCGCCGGACCGCGTCGCGTGGGGCATCGACAACAAGGGCGCGATGGTGCGCGCGGTGGGTGGATACGGCGACCCGGCGACGCGCCTGGAGAACCGCTCGGGCGAACCGGCGGCGAACCCGTACCTCTACATCGCCTCGCAGCTGATCAGCGGCATGGACGGCGTGGATCGCGGACTCATCCCGCCCGCACCGACGGAGGACCCGTACAACACCGCGGCCACGGCGCTGCCCGGCTCGCTCGGCGAAGCGGTGGACGCGCTCGCACACGACGCCGCGTTCCGGTCGGCACTCGGCGGCGTCGTGGTGGACTGGTTCTCGACGATCAAACGCGCCGAGTTCGCCCGCTATCTCCGCCACGTCTCCGACTGGGAGCAGCGCGAGTACTTCGACATCTTCTGACCCGACCCCAGAACGAGGAACCATGAGCATCAGAGCCGCCGTCCTGGCGCTGCCCGACTACGAGCCCTTCTTCTGTGCCGGTGAATGGGTGCCTGCCGGAGATCGTGAGGTGCACACGGTCACCGATCCGGCGACGGGCGAGGTCCTGACGACGGTCGCGCAGCCGACCGCGGCCGACGTCGACGCCGCCGTGGGCGCCGCTGTCGCCGCGCACGCCGACAAGCGATGGAGGGGCCTCGCACCGCTGGAGCGCTCGCGCATCCTGAATCGCGTGGCGGACCTGATCGAGGAGGAGCTCGAAGATCTCGCGATCCTCGAGACCCGCGACAACGGCAAGCCGATCGAGCGCTCGCGCGCCGATGTCGCCAACGCCGCCCGCACCTTCCGTCATTTCGCCGGCGCGCCCTCGCGCATCGGGGGAACGGTCGTGCCGATCGACGGCGGAGCACACCACGTCTACACGACTCTCGAGCCCGTCGGCCCGGTTGCGGTCATCCTGCCGTGGAACTTCCCCTTCATGACCGCGTCGTTCAAGATCGCCCCCGCGCTCGCGGCCGGCTGCCCCGTCGTCGCCAAGCCGGCGTCCTACACGCCTCTGTCGATCCTGCGGATGGCGCGGATCCTGCAGCGCGCCGGCGTGCCCGACGGCATGGTGAGCGTGCTGACCGGCGACCGCCGGATCGGAGCCGCGCTGACCCAGCATCCCGGAATCGCGAAAGTCACCTTCACCGGCTCCACCGAGGTCGGTCGCACCGTCGCGCACGCGGCGGCCGAGGACTTCAAGCGGGTGACGCTCGAGCTCGGCGGCAAGAACCCGAACATCGTGTTCGAGGACGCCGACCTCGACGCCGCCGTGCTCACAGCCATGCGGGCGTCGTTCGGACACTCCGGGCAGATGTGCACCGCCGGCAGCCGCCTGCTGGTGCAGCGCTCGATCCTGGCCGAGATGAACGAGCGCATGGCCGCGGCCGTGCGCAAGGTGCCGATGGGCGACGGCCTCGCCGGGGGCATCACCGTCGGACCGGTCGTCTCGGCGCAGCAGCGCGACAGCATCCTGGGCTACATCCAGGCCGGTGTGGACGAGGGTGCCACCCTCGTCGCCGGCGGAGGGACGCGCGAGCCCGGGTTCTACGTCGAGCCCACCCTCTTCACCGACGTCACCAACGACATGACCATCGCGCGGGAGGAGATCTTCGGCCCTGTCGTCGGCATCATCCCGTTCGAGGACGAAGCGGATGCCGTGCGGATCGCGAACGACACTCCTTACGGCCTCGCGGCCGGTGTCTGGACCAACGACGTCAGGCGCGCGCACCGGATGGCGCAGGCGCTGGACGTCGGCACCGTGTGGGTGAACACCTACAACATCTTCGATCCCGCTCTCTCGTTCGGCGGCGTCGGCGTCTCGGGGGTCGGACGGGATCTGGGAGACGAAGGGCTCCGCGGCTTCCTCGAGCCCAAGAGCGTCGTGATCGCGGTACCCGGGGGCTGACGCGCATGCCGACCGTCCAGAGCGTGACCGGCCCGCTGCGCCCCCAGGAGCTCGGGCTCACGCTGCCGCACGAGCACGTGTACATCAACATGACTCGAACGACGCCGCAGGACGGGTACCTCAACGTCGCGGACGAGATGGCGGCCGAACTGGCGCTGTTCGCCGAGGCGGGCGGGTCGACGCTGATCGACATGACCAACGGCGAGCTGAGCGACTACGCCGCACCGGTCGGGTGGAGCGACGAGCTCCGCGTGATGCAGCAGAACCCCGCGACCGGGTCGCGCTCGATCGCGAACGTGCTGGCGACCAAGGAGATGGCCGAGCGCACCGGCGTACAGGTGATCCTCGGCACCGGGCACTACTACAGCACCTACCTCGACCAGCAGTGGTTCGATCGCACCTCCACGAACACCATCGCCGACTTCCTCGTCGCGGACCTCGTCGACGAGATCCCCGGCACCGGGGTGAGAGCGGGGGTCATCGGAGAGATCGCGTCGGACCTCTCGCACATCACGGCCACCGAGGAGCGTTCCTTCCGCGCCGCCGCGCGAGCCAGCGTCGAGACGGGGGCGATGGTCTCCACCCACGCGGCCACATTCCCGACAGGTCTCGCGCAGCTGGAGATCATGGTCGAGGAAGGCGTCGACCCGTCCCGCGTCGTGATCGGGCACGCCGACACCGTCAAGAGCGTCGACTACTCGCTCGAGCTGCTGCGGCGCGGCGCGTTCGTGGAGTTCGACTGCCTCATGACGTGCCGGATCGGGGGAGAGGTGATCCGGCATCAGGTGGATCGGCGCCTGTCGTACCTGAAGACCATCATCGCGGCCGGCTACGCCGACCGGGTGCTGCTGTCGCAGGACGTGTGCCAGCGCTCGCACCTGCGGGCGCTCGGCGGCCCGGGGTATGTGTTCCTGTTCCGTGAGTTCCGCGAACTCGCGCTGCACGCCGGCATCGATCCCGACGTCCTCGACGCCATCCATCGCGACAATCCGAGACGCGCCGTGTTCGGCGAGTGACGCAGAAAGCGACAGCATGCCCATCCACACAGTGCTCGGCCCGATCGACGCATCGGACCTCGGCCCGACATCCATCCACGAACACCTGCTGAGCGACCTCAGCCTGTGGGCGAAGACGCCGACGGAACCGGCTCCCGCCCCGACCGTCACGGGACCGGAGATGACCGGCTACCTTCGCTGGAACGGCCTGTCGGTGCCGGACAATCTGGTCCTCGACGACCCGGCGGTCGCCGGCGACGAGCTCGCCTACGTCGCCGACGCGGGCGGTTCCGCGGTCGTCGAGCTCACGCTGGAGGGCATGGGCCGCCGCTTGCACGAGCTGCCCGCCATCTCGCGGCGCGCGGGCGTGCATGTTCTCGTGGGCGGGGGGTTCTACGTCGAGGAGACCATGCCCGCGGACGTGCGGACCGCCGACGTCGACACGATCACAGAGATCCTCGTGGACCAGCTGCGCAACGGCATCGGCCAGACCGGCATCCGTCCGGCGATCCTCGGCGAGATCGGCACCAGCTGGCCCATCACCGATGCCGAGTGGCGGTCGTTGCGCGCCTCGGCTCGTGCCGGCGTCGCGACCGGTGCAGCGGTCTACACGCATCAGTCGTTCCGCGGACAGGGCGGCGTGGCCGTTCTCGAGGTGCTGCTGGAGGAGGGGATGCCGGCCGACCGGGTCGTGATCGGCCATCTCGACGAGCTGTGGGATCCCGGGTATCACCGGGAGGTCGCGCAGGCGGGGGCGATCCTCGCCTACGACACCTTCGGGACCGACGGTTACTACGGAAGCGCGAAGCTGCGCAGCCCCAGCGACGCCGAGCGCCTCGACATGGTGGAGTGGCTGCTCTCGGCGGGGTACGGCGATCAGCTCGTGATCGGCGGCGACCTGTGGATGAAGAGTCACCTGCACCGCAACGGCGGACACGGCTACGACCATCTCTTCCGGCGCATCGGGCCGGCCATCGCGGCGCTGGGCGGAGAAGCCGTGGCGGAGCAGATCCTCGTCCACACCCCGCGCCGTCTTCTCGACCGTCCCTGAGCCTGGCGAGGGAAGGGTGAGCACTTTCCGTATCAACAATCCTCTGAATGGAGACAGCAAGTGAATGCAGCCGCCACAGCCGACAGCGCGCATATCGTCGGCAATCCCGTCCTCATCGTCGTCGACATCCAAGGCGGGCAGGCGCAGGCCGATGCCGGAGACGGCGGCATCCCCTCGATGAGCGGTCGCCTCGAACGCAGGCCGCGCGTCCGCCGGCTGATCGACCGGTGCCGTGAAGGCGGCATCCCGGTCGTCTGGATCCAGGAGGTCCACAAGCCGTCCATGATCGACATCGGTCGGGAGCTCGACGGTGCGGAAGGCGTCCACTGCAGCGAGGACGATCCCGACACCGCCATCGCAGCGTGGCTGGACCCTCGTCCCGAGGAGTTCGTCATCCGCAAGCGCCGGTACTCCGCGTTCTTCGGCACTGAGCTGGAGATCGTGCTCAAGGCGCACAAAGCCGACACCGTGCTGCTGATCGGCGGACTCACCGACGTCTGCATCCACTACACCGCCGTCGACGCGCACCAGCACGACTACTTCGTGCGCGTGCTCACCGACTGCGTCGGCGGCTCCACCGAGCGCGCGCACGGGTACTCGCTGGAGGCCATCGAGTATCTGCAGCGTGACGCGCTGATCACCGCGGACGACGTGCACGCCTACATCGACGCGCGACTGGCCGAGTCGGCGCGGGCGTGACTGCTCACGAGCGATCCGCCGGGCTTCCCGCCGAGTCCGAGTACGTCGTCGTCGGCGGGGGCACTGCGGGCAACGTCGTCGCGGCCCGGCTCGCCGAGGCGGGGCGAGAGGTGCTGGTCCTCGAGGCGGGGCCGGACTTCGGGCCCGAGGGAGACTCCGCCTGGCCCGCCGACTTCGTCGATGCCACTCGACTCGGGACCTCTCACGACTGGGGTTACGACTCGGCGGACACCTATCCGTGGCGGGTCGGTTTCGAACGGGCGCGCGCGATCGGCGGGTGCAGCGATGTGAACGGATGCACGCAGACTTGGGGGCACCGGCGCGACTACGACGCGTGGGCCGAGTCCGGCCTCCAGGGCTGGTCGATGAACGAGCTGCTGCCGCTGTTCGACGAGGCGACGCGCAAGATGCGCGTCCGGCTGTACACCGACGGCGAACTGACGCCCTGGCAGCACGCGTGGTACGCGGCGGCGCCGACAGTGGGCATGCCGGCCGTGCCGGATCTGAACGACGTCGACGCGAACGCGGGTTTCGCGCCCGAGGCGGTGAACATCCGTGACGGGGTCCGTGTGAACACCGCTTTCGCCTACCTCGATCCCGTGCGAGCGTTCGATCACGTGCGGATCGTCGGCGACGCGCTGGTGGAACAGGTTCTCGTCGAGGACGGCGCGGCGGTGGGCGTCATCGTCCACCATCGGGGCGAGCGTCGTGTGGTGCGGGCGGGCACGGTCGTGCTGGCCGGCGGCGCCTACAACTCGCCCACCATCCTGCTGCGGTCCGGGATCGGCCCGGCGTCCCAGCTCGCACCTCTGGACATCCCGGTCCGGGTGCACCTTCCCGGCGTCGGAGAGAACCTTCACGATCAGCCCTTCCTGCTCATGAGCTGGGAAGGCTCCGAGGCCATGTCCGCCGCGATGGCGCGGGCGCGGGCGGAGGGGTGGGCCCCCGACGAGCAGGCGATGGGGAAGATCGCCTCCAGCCACGAGCACGAAGCCTTCGACCTCCATTTCCTGCCCTACAGCCCGACCCACGCGACGTCCCGCAAGCGGTGGAGCGTCGGCACATCGGCGCTCCTGCCCCGCTCCCGGGGGTTCGTGCGCCTGCGCAGCGCGGATCCTGAGGAGGCGCCGTCGATCGACCATCGGTTCCTCACCGATCCCGAGGGCGTCGACGCTGCGATGCTCGCCGAAGGTGCCGAGATCCTGCGGGCCCTCGCGCGCGCACCGGAGCTCGCCCCGCTGGTCGGCGCCGAGATCCACCCCGGGCCGCAGACCTTCCGCCGCGAGGAGCTCCTGGCCCACCTGTACCGGCATCCCGACAACTACTGGCACCCCGTCGGGACGTGCCGCATGGGAGTCGCCGACGATCCCTGGGCCGTCGTCGACGCGCGCGGTCGTGTGCTCGGAGTCGATGGACTCCGAGTCGCGGACGCCTCCATCATGCCCCGCACCCCTCGCGCGACGACCGCCATGCCGACGGTCGTGGTGGGTGAGCGCATCGCCCGGATGATCCTGGAGGACTCATGACCGCAACCCCGTCGCTGTGGCCGTCGCCGAACCCGACGCTGTACGGCACGAAACACTCGGCGTCGTCCGGGCACTACCTGGCCTCGTCGGCAGCGTTCGCCCTTCTCGAAGCAGGAGGCAACGCCGTTGACGCGGGCTCGGCGGCGGGCATGGCGCTCGCGGTGCTGCACGCTGACGAGGTGAACTTCGCGGGCGTTGCTCCGATCATGATCCGCATGGCGGAGGGCGAGACGGTCAGCATCGACGGACTCGGCGTCTGGCCCCGACGCATACCCGCCGACATCTTCGTGCGCGAGTACGGAGGCGAGATCCCGGCCGGGCTGCTGCGAACCGTGACGCCTGCGGCTCCCGACGCCTGGATCACGGCCGTCCGCGACTTCGGCACGATGAGCTTCGCCGACGTCGCCACCCCCGCACTGAGGCTCGCGCGCGACGGCTTCGCCGTTCACGCGCTGCTGGCCGACGGCATCCAGAAGCGACAGTCGGGCTACCGCAAGTGGCCGGCCAACGAGGCGATCTACCTCCCCGAGGGCCGTCCGCCGAGAATCGGCGAGCGCTTCGTCCAGACCGACCTCGCGCACACCATCCAGCGCATGATCGACGCGGAGGCCGACGCCCTCGCCGCGGGCGGCGACCGCATCGCCGGACTCGAGGCCGCGCGCGCCGTCTTCTACGAGGGCGAGATCGCCGACAGCATCGTCTCGTACCACGAGCAGCACGGTGGCTACCTGCGCGCCGACGACCTGGCCGAGTTCCGCTCCCGCTACGAGGATGTCGTCGCCACACGCTGGCGCGACTTCACGATCTACACGTGCGGCGCATGGTGCCAGGGGCCGCTCCTCGCCGAGGCGCTGCTGATCCTCGAAGAGGTGGGGATCGACGGGATGCCCCACAACAGCCCCGCCTACGTGCACACGGTGATCGAGGCGCTCAAGGCGGTCTTCGCCGACCGTGAGCACCACTACGGCGACCCCGCGTTCGTCGACGTGCCGCTGGAACGCCTGCTCGGCGCGGAGCACATCGCCGCGCGCGCGGCGCAGATCGACCCGGACCGAGCGTTCGACGGACTGCCCGCGGCGCTCTTCGGTGAGAGCCAGGACCTTCCCGACCCGATCTCGGCGGAGGAGGTGCGCCACATCGGGGAGGGCGGCACCAGCTACGTCTGCGTGGTCGACCGGTGGGGCAACGCGTTCTCGGCGACGCCCTCCGATGGCGCATCCACGTCGCCGGTGATCCCGGGCACCGGGTTCGTGCCGTCGCTGCGCGGCCTCCAGTCGCGGCCAGACCCGCGGCATCCGTCCGGTGTCGCCCCGGGGAAGCGGCCGCGGCTGACCCCCAACCCGGCCATCGCGGTGCGGGACGACGGCAGCGTCATGCCGTTCGGCTGCCCCGGCGGCGACATGCAGGTGCAGGCCATGCTGCAGGTGTTCCTCAACGCGTTCCACTTCGGCATGGACCTGCAGGAGGCGGTGAACGCGCCGCGGTTCTCGACCTGGAGCTTTCCGAACTCGTTCGCGCCGTTCGACTACCTGGCCGCGCATGTCTTCCTCGAGGACCGCTTCGACGAGGAGGTCTACGCCGAGCTCGAACGCCGCGGTCACGACGTGCGCCGCTGGGCGCCCTTCACGCGCGACGCGGCGGCCGTCGAGGCGATCTACCGCAATGCGCGGACGGGCTTCCTCGAGTCGGCGGCGGATCCCCGCCAGCCCGCGCAGGCGGTGGTCGCGTGAGCGCGCTGCCCGAGACGCGCGTGTACGTCGCGCCGATCGTGACCATGGATGCCGCAGCCCCCGACGCCGAGGCGTTCGCCGTGCACGACGGGCGCATCGTCGCCGTCGGCACCGCCGACGAGGTGCGCGCTGCGGTCCCCGGTGCAGGCGTCGAGGAGCTCGACGGCGTGGTGCTGCCCGGACTGATCGATGCGCACCTGCACATGGAGCGGGCAGGGCTCAAGGCGCTCGACTACGTGTCGGACGACGACGGCGTCGAGGCCTACATCGCGCGGATGCGGGACAACTTCGACGACGACGGTCCCGAGGACCCGCCGTTCGAGGACCGCATCCGTGGCCTGGTGAGGGTTCAGCCGCTGCTGCACGCACTCGGCATCACCGGGATCGTGGACCCCGCCGTGACCATCGACGAGATGCGCGGCTACCAGGAGGCGCACCGTCGGGGTCTGCTGACCATGCGCACCGTCGCGATGCCGTTCCTCGACATCGGCACGCCGCGCTTCCCCGACGTCGACGCCGCGATCGCGCACCTCGATGGAACCGGCGTCTCGACCGGCTTCGGCGACGACATCCTGCGGATCGGGCCCATCAAGGTGTACGCCGACGGTGAGGCGCTCAAGGGCCAGGCGCTGCTGGAGCAGCCGTGGGACGACAGCGGCTACACCGGGCTGCAGCGCATCTCGGACGAGGACTTCCTGCGTCTGGTCCGCTGGTGCGCCGCGCATGGCTGGGGCGTCGGCACTCACGCGGTCGGCGGGGGAGCGGTCGCCCTGCTCGCACGCGCGTACGCCGAGGCCGGCGACGCCGTCGCCGATCGTCGCTTCCAGGCGATCCACGCGTATCTCGAGCCGAGCGACGAGTCCATCCGCGCACTCGCCGACCTCGGCGCCATCGCATCGCTGCAGCCCTCGATCATCTGGCACAACGGTTCGGGACTGCGCTCCGCGCTCGGGGAGCGCGCCGAGCGCGCGAACCCCGTGCGGACGTGGCTCGACTCCGGCGCGGTGCTGGCGCTCGGCTCCGACGGCCCCTTCTTCGCCTTCGACCCGCGCCACCTCATGTGGCAGACGATCACCCGCCGCGTCGCCGGCGAAGACGAGCCGCTGAGCCTCGACGAGGCCATCACCGTGGAGGAGGCGCTCGCCGGCTACACGACCGGTGCGGCCCACGCGAGCCTGGCAGAGCGCGACCGGGGTGCGATCCGCGCCGGCATGCAGGCCGATTGGGCGCTGTGGTCGGCCGATCCGCGTCGGGTCGGCGTCGACGACCTGCGGACGCTCGCGGTGCGGCGCACCGACGTCGGTGGGCGCACCTTGTTCGCCGCGACCACCTGAGACCGAGGAACCAGCCATGGGAGAACAGGCCCCCGCCGTCGTCGTCCCCGATCGGGTGATGGGCTACACCGACCGCGTGTCGTACCAGCCCGGCGATCCCGTGCAGCTGCACGTCAGCACCTCGGCGGCCCGCTGGCGCGGCGAGCTCGTGCGGCTGCACGCGCTGGAGATCCCGAGCGCGGGCGTGCCCCGCCGCAGCAGCAGGGTCGAGGGTGTGGACCCCGTCGAGGCTCGCGGCGTGGTGCAGCAGACGGCGGTCGGTTCGTACGTGAGGGTGGAGCGGATGCCGGGGGTCGGCCCTTCCGGCCTCACGATCGCGGTGGCGTTCATGCCCACTCGTCCGGGCGATCCCGCCGTCGCCCCGCAGGTGGTCCTCGCTCACGCGCAGGACGGCGCCGGGTGGTCGATCGGACTGGACGTCAAGGGTCGCGTCACGCTCACCGTCGGGACCCGTGGCGGCCCGGTCGGCCTGACCGCGGGAGGTCCGGTCGCGGCGGGCCAGTGGGTCGAGGTCGTCGTCCGCATCCCCGGTTCACCGGGTGGGCGTCTGGAAGTGGAGGTGACGCCGGCGGGGACGTTCGAGTCGAACCGGTTCGTCGCCGCGCGCGCTGCAGCTCACGCGTCGGTCGCGCTCGGATCGCCCGTGCTGACCGCCCCGGGGCCGCTGCTGTGGGGGTGCCGTGCGCTGCGCGACGGACGTGTGCCCGAGATGCCGTTCGACGGCCGCGTCGAGAACCCCGTCGTGGTGGCGGACGTGTCGGCGAGCGGCTCGCGCGCCGAGCTCGCCTCGCACTCCGCCGTCGTCGCCGCGTGGGATCTGGCTGCGGACATCGGCTCCACGGGCATCGCGGACTCCCGCCGCGTCGTGGACGGCGGTCCGCACGGCAGGCACGGCACCGCGCACCAGCATCCGCACCGCCTCGTCACGAGTTCGGCATGGCGCGGCGACGTCTACGACGGCAGGTTCGCGCCGAAGGAGTATGCGGCGATCCATTTCCACCGCGACGACCTGACCGACTGCGAGTGGGTGAGCCAGGCGACGATCGCCCTTCCCGCCGACCTCCGCAGCGGTGTGTACGGTGTCCTGCTCACCGACGACGCGGGCACGGAGGATCTGGTTCCCGTGTTCGTGACCCCGCCCCACGGGGCGGCCACGGCACCCCTTCTGCTGGTGCTGCCCACGAACTCCTATCTCGCGTACGCCAACGACCACGTGGGCGTGGACAGCCCCCGCACACAGGTGTGGTCCCAGATGGTGCCGACGCTCGACGACTTCGAGCTGTTCCGCAATGCGCGGCGTGAGCTGGGTCTTTCGCTGTACGAGGTGCACTCCGACGGCTCCCCCGTGTTCTACAGCAGCTGGCGCCGGCCGATACTCACGATGCGGGAACGCGTCTACGACCACAACGCGCCCGTCTGGCAGTTCACCGGCGACATGCAGATCGTGGACTGGCTGGAGCGCACGGGACGCCGCTATGACGTCGTGACCGATCGCGAGGTCCACGAGCACGGCGCGCAGCTTCTGGGGCGGTACGCCGCCGCGATGACGGGCTCGCATCCGGAGTATGCGAGCCGTGACATGCTCACTGCTTACGAGGAGTACGTCTCCGACGGCGGACGGATGCTGTATCTCGGCGGGAACGGCATGTACTGGGTCACCGGGTACGACCCGCACGACCCGCAGGTCATCGAGATCCGGCGATGGGGAGCGACCCAGGCCTGGACCGCCGAGCCGGGCGAGTACCACCTGTCCACCACGGGAGAGCTCGGGGGGACGTGGCGCTTCCGCGGGCGTCCGCCTCAGAAGAGCTTCGGGGTCGGCTTCGTCGCGGCGGGCAATCCCGGCGCCTCCGCCGGTTACCGCCGCGGCGAGGAAGACCCGCGCGTGGACTGGGTCTTCGACGGGGTGGTCCTCGATGACAGCGGCATCTTCGGGACGCGCGGCGTCTCGGGCGGGGCAGCGGGGCTCGAGATCGACGCCGCGAATGCGCAGCAGGGGACCGCGCCCGAGGCCGTCGTGCTCGCCACCTCGGTCGGCCACAGCGACGACATGCTCGAGGCCCGGGAGAACTACAACATGACCAGCCGGATCCTCGGCGGCGCGCGCAATCCCCGCGTGCGGTCCGACCTCGTCCTCGTGCCGCGCGCCGGCGGCGGCGCGGTGTTCTCGACCGGCTCCATCGCTTTCGCCGGCGCGCTCTACGCGATCGACGGCGACACGAGCGTCTCGACGCTGCTGGGCAACGTCGTCGACCGATTCGTGACCGGGCAGGCCGTGCTCGACGAGGGTGGGGCACGTCGATGACGCTCTCGATCCAAGACCGGGAGATCCTCGCGAACCGGATCGTCCCGCTCGTCACGGCCGAGCTCATGGCGCGGCTCCGCGCCGATACGGCGCCCCCCTACGAGGCCGACATCGTGGAGGTCCTCGACTTCGTGCGCCGCAATCCCGATCCCGATCTGCCCCGCTATGCGATCGTGCGGATCGAGGACGGCTTCGAGGTCGTCGTCCGCGCACGGACGCCGGGGCGGCCGCCCGAGTTCGTCGACGGCGTCCGGTATCCGGATCGGGGCGCGGCCGAGTTCGCGGTGCTCGCCCGACGACTGAAGGACTACGGGGTGACATGGTGATCGAGACCGTTCTGGGACCCGTCGACGCGGAGCGACTCGGGATCGTGTCGACCAACGAGCACGTGCTCACCGACTCGCGCCACCTGCTGCGCCCCACTCGCGAGGGCGGCACGCTCGACGGACCCATCCGCCCCGAGGTGCTGGGGGACCTGCGGTGGAGCTGGCTCTCGCTGGCCGACAACCTCGCCCTGGACGATGAGGCCTCCGCGATCGAGGAGCTCGCGGCTGCCGCGGCCGTGGGGCTGGGCACCATCGTCGAGGCGACGTCCTGGGGCATGGGGCCATCGCACGCCCGCCTCGCGGACATCTCGCGAGCCAGCGGGATCGGCATCGTCGCGGCGTACGGGACGTACATCGACAAGACTGTTCCCCCGCAATGGCGCGCGCTCGACGAGGCGGCGCTGGAGCGCGCCTTCTCGGCGGCGCTCACCGACGCGATCCCCGGCACGGCGTTCCGGGCGGGACTGCTCGGGCTCCTCGGCACGAGCGCGGAGATCACCCCGTTCGAGCGGCGTGCGCTGCGCGCGGCCGCCCGGGCGGCGAGCGCCTCCGGTGCCGCGGTCACCATCCGCCTCGACGGTGCCGCCTGTCGGGGGCCCGAGGTGGTGGAGATCCTCACCGGACAGGGGCTCGCGCCCTCGCGCATCCTGTTCTGCAACATGGACAAGGTCCTCGACGACCACTACGTCCGCGATGTCAGCGACTCCGGCGCGGTCGTCGAGTTCGCCTTCGGCAGTGAGAACCACTTCGCCGACCGAGCCCGCGACGCCACCGACACCGAGCGCCTGTCGTTCCTGACCCGATTCCTCGAGGAGCGTCCCGATGCGGCCGTGACCCTCTCGTGCTCGGTGTGGACCAAGGGGCAGCTCTCGCGTCACGGCGGCATGGGCTACGGGCACGTCGTCGCCCGTGTCGCCCCGGCACTGCGCCGGCTCGGCGTCACCGACGACCGGCTGAACGCGATCCTCGTCGACACGCCTGCGGTGCTTCTCAATCGAACGGAGAACTGACTGTGACCGAAACTCCCCTGCACTGGTGGACCGCGCGCGCGCTGGCGGACGGCATCCGCTCCCGTGAGATCTCCGCCGAAGAGGTCATGCGCGCGCACCTCGATCGCATCGAGGAGACCAACCCCGCCATCAACGCGATCGTCGCGCTGATCCCCGCCTCCGAGGCGATCGGGGCGGCCCGGGAGGCGGATCGGGCCGTCGGGCGCGGTGACGAGGTCGGTGTGCTCCACGGGCTGCCCACTGCGGTGAAGGATCTGCTGGACGTCGAGGGGCTTCCCACCACCCACGGATCCGCGGTCCACGCGGATGCCGCCCCCGCGAAGGCCGACGCGATGGCGGTGGCGCGGATGCGACGCAACGGCGCGCTCATCATCGGGAAGACCAACACGCCGGAAGGCGGCCTCGGCACGCTCACGTTCAATCCGGTGCACGGTGTGTGCCGGAACCCGTGGGATCCCTCCCGGCACGCCGGCGGCTCCAGCGGGGGTGCCGGTGCCGCACTCGCCGCCGGGATGCTGCCGATCGCCGACGGCTCCGACAGCGGGGGCAGCCTGCGATACCCCGCCGCCTTCTGCAACGTCGTCGGGATGCGGCCCACGCCGGGGCGGGTCGCGAGCGGACGACTGGGCAACGGATGGACGGCGCACGGGGTGCTCGGTCCGATGGCTCGCACCAGCGATGACGTCGCGCTGCTGCTCGCGGGCATGGCCGGCCCGGATCCGATGGCGCCCATGTCGATCGCCGAGGACCCCGCCCGCTTCGCGGAAGTGACCGCCGACGGTCCCGCCAGGGTGCGGCTGGGCTGGAGCCCCGACGCGGCCGGTGTGCCGATCGCTCCCGACGTCGCCGCCGTCATGCGCGAGGCGCGCGGCACTCTCGAATCCGCCGGGTATGAGATCGTCGATCTGGATCTCGCCCACGCGCTGGCAGACGCGGAGCGCGCGTGGGAGACGATCGAGATGTTCAACTTCTACGCGTCCTATCGAGAGGAGGCCGCAGCTCATCCCGACCGCCTGCGCCCCGATCTGCTGCGCAACATCCGTCAGGGCGAGAAGGTCACGGCGGCCGAGCTGGCAGACGCGCTGGCCATCCGCACCGAGGTCTACCGCCGCACGGAGCGCCTGTTCGATGCCGTCGACGCGATCGTCACCCCGGCGACGCCCGTCGTCGCGCCGCCCGCGGAGGACGAGTGGGTTCGTGTGGTGGGGGATGTCGAGTACGACCGCTACTTCCGGTGGCAGATGCTCGCCAACCGCATCACGGTGACCGCGCACCCGGTGGTCGTCACGCCCGCGGGGTTCAGCGGCGCTCTGCCGGTCGGCATGCAGGTGGTCGGGCGCAACCGCGGCGAGTTCGACCTGCTGTCGCACACCGCCGGGATCGAACGCGTCCTCGGCTTTGTCGGGAAGCACCCGGAACGTCTCTGAGCCGTTACAGAACCGAAACCCGCTATGGATCCAATCTGGAATAGACTGCATCCAAACCCGAAAGGAAGTACGTCCATGGCAACACGATCCTTCCACCGCCCCGTCACCGCTCTCGCCTCCGTCTCGATCGCGGCCCTCCTGCTCGCCGGATGCGCATCCGGAAGCGCAGAGGGTGCCGGCGGGTCCACCGGAGACGGCGAGCCGCAGCTCAGCGGAGAGATCATCTGGGCGGACTTCGGCGGTCCGACCAACGAGGCCAGGCAGGAGATCTACTTCGCCCCGTTCACCGAGGACACCGGAGTGGACGTCGTCTCGGTCGTCATCAACGACGCGATGCAGGACGCGATGCTCGAGGGGAGCCCGGGCGACTACGACGCGATGCACACCGGACTCGACCTCGTGTACGCGTACCAGGAGAACCTGATCGAGATCCCCGAGGAGAACCAGGATCAGGCGCTCCCCGAGGACATCCGCTCGCATGCCTTCGGCACGTTCTTCGTGGGGCACGCGCAGGCCTACCTGACCGACACGTTCCCCGACGGCGGGCCCGAGACCTGGGCGGACTTCTGGGATGTGGAGAAGTTCCCCGGCAAGCGGGCATGGCCGGGAACCCCGGGCAGCTATGACAGCTCCTGCGAGATCGCGCTGCTGGCCGACGGCGTCGACCCTGACGAACTGTATCCGCTGGACTTCGACCGCTGCGCCGCGAAGCTCGACGAGCTGCGCGACGACATGGTCTTCTACATGTCGTACCCCGAGATCCAGCAGCTGCTCGTCTCCGGCAGCGCCGCGGTCGCGATGGGTCCGAGCGGGCAGTTCGCGGCACTGCGCCGAGCCGGCGAAGACGTGACGATCTCGTGGGACCAGGCGATCGTCGCCCCCAACGTGATCGTGATCCCGGGCGAGGCCCCCAATCCCGACAACATCCTCGCCCTCACGTCGGTGTTCCACGACCCCGAGCTCCAGGCGCAGTTCGCCGAGCGCACCAACTACGGCCCCGGCAACCCCGATGCGTACGAGTTCATCCCCGAGGACGTGCAGGACAACCTCGTGAACGCGCCGAGTCACACGACCGTCGTGAACCACGATTCGAAGTGGCGCGGCGAGAACCGTGCCGAGTACCTCGAGTTCTACACGACGTGGCTGTCGAGCTGACAGAGCATTCGGATCGGGCGGTGGACGGTGCGCGCATCGTCCACGGCCCGATCCGCACGATGGATCCCGAGCGGCCCGTCGCCGAGGCGATGCTGGTCGAGGACGGCGTGATCCGCAAGGTCGGCGAGCTCGCGGATCTGCGCCGGCTCGCTCCGGATGCTCCCCTCGCCGCGGCGCGGGGAACGGTTCTCCCGGGCTTCATCGATTCCCACATCCACACGCTCATCGTCGGACTGGAGCGTCGACGGCTGACCATCTCCGATGCCGGCTCGATCGCCGAGGTCGTGGAGCGCATCTCCGAGTGGGTGCGCGATCACCCCGAAGAGGACTGGATCGTCGTCGGCGCGCACTTCCACGCCGAGGATCTGGCGGAGGGACGGCTGCCCGACCGGCGGGACCTCGATCCCGTCTCGGGTGGCGCCGCGCTGTACCTGGACCGGCGCACCCACGATGCGATCGTGAACAGCGAGGCGTTGCGGCGGGCGGGGATCGATCGCAGCACCCCCAATCCCGACGGCGGCTGGATCGAGCGGGACGCGCAGGGGGAGCCGACGGGCGTCCTCGTCGAGCGCCCCGCGGCGGACCTCGTCTTCTCGAGGGTCCCGGATGTCACCCGCGAAGAGCTGCACGCCGCGCTGCAGGAGGCCCAGCGATATCTGCACGCCCTGGGGATCGTCGGCGCGGCGGAGCCGGGCCTGACTCCTCTGGAGATGTCGGTGTACCAGGAGGCGCGCAACAGGGGGCAGCTGACGCTGCGCACGCTGGCCATGCCGCTCGTCGACACGGGCGTCCCGGCCGCGGACTACCTCGGCGGGCTCGGAACGGTGACCGGCTTCGGCGACGACACGCTGAGGATCGGGCCGCTGAAGGTCTACTTCGACGGGACCGGCGGGTTCGGCACCGCCATGATCGACCGGGAATGGCCGAGATCGCCCGGCTACCACGGTACGCAGGTGTGCTCGACAGACACCTTCGACGACCTCGCCCGGCACTGTGCGCGGGAGAGATGGTCGATGGCCGTTCACACCGTGGGTGGCGAGGCGGTGCGCACGGTGCTCGATTCCCTCGAGCGAGTGAACGAGGTCTACCCGATCCGCGAGCTGCGCTTCTCGGTGATGCACGGGTATCTGTGGCCGACCGAGGACGACATGGCTCGCGCCGCGCGGCTCGGCGTGATCCTGTCGACGCAGCCCGCGATGCAGTGGCGCGTGGCGGCCGGCATCGACGCCCAGTTCGGACGCGCGGCGGCGGAGCGGACCGCGCCGCTTCGCCGGTGGCTCGACGCGGGCGCGACCCTGGCGGGCGGCTCGGACGGGCCGGACTTCCCGATGAGCCCCCTGTTCGGAATGTGGCAGGCGTGCACGCGCAGGGTGCGCGGACTGGAAGAGCCCCTCGGAGCGGGGGAGGCCGTCACCGTCGACGAGGCGCTGCGGCTGTGGACCACGGATGCCGCCCATTACGCGTTCGCCGACGGGCGCCGCGGAGTGCTGGTCGAGGGGGCCCACGCCGACTGGGTGGAGCTGGACACCGATCCGGTGGAGTGCGGCGCAGACGCCCTGGCCGACATCCGCGTGCTGCGCACCGTCGTCGGAGGCCGCGAGGTCTTCGCCTCCGGCGCCTAATCGCCGTCAGGCGCCGGAGAGCGGTCGCGCTTCGAAGCTCAGCCAGAGTTCGAAGCAGTTGCTGCGCGACAGGCTCGCCACGCCGATCGACGCCCGGCCGACCGCTCCGGATCCCGGGCCGAAGACGTCGAGGAAGAGCTCGGTGGCCGCGTTGGAGACCTCGTGCAGGCGGTCGAAGTCAGGTGTGGACCGCACGAAGCACAGCGCCCGCGACAAGCCGGCCACGTTGTCGAGCGAGCCGACGGCGAGACGGATCATTCCGAGCGCGTTGACGGCGGTGAGCCTCGCCGCCTCGCGGGCCTGCTCGACGGTGAGGTCGTCGCCCACCACGCCCGGGTGCGTGCGCTCGCCCGCGCGGTCCTCCGGGGTGATGCCGCTCAGCTCCACCAGGTCGCCGATGCGGTGGAACGCCTTGAGAGTGTCTGCGCCGTAGCGGCCGCCGTACGGCGGGTCGGCGTAATCGGGGATCGCGATCCCCAGCGATCGCGCGCGCTGCTCGGGTGTCGTCATGAGCTGGTCCCCGCCTTCGTTCCGCACGAACGCGTCGGGATGACGCGGTGCACCGCAAGTCTGTCACATGGATCCGAAACATGCTTATCTGGATCCAAAGTGATCCGACTTTCCTTCGGATTCTGTAACTCCTCGGAAACACTCTCGACATTCGAAAGGATCCATTAGACAATAGATTGGATCCACAACGAAGCGGATCCCCATCAGAGGAGTGCCAGGCATGACTCAGCACCTACGCGTCCGGCGGAACATCGCCCGCGGAGCGCACGACGAGGCAGCGCCCATCCGCGCAACCCGCGCCCTGGTCGCCGGTTGATCGAGACCGTCCGCCCGCACCCTGCACGAATGCTCACGTCACCCGAAGGAGAACCACCCATGCCCTCCCATCCCCGATTCCGCCGCCTGGCCCTCTCGGGCCTTGCCGCGGGCGCCGCATTCGCGCTGCTGACCGGCTGCGCGGGCTCGCCCGCACCCGCTGACGGCGGGGACTCCACCGAGGACGCTATCAGCGGCCAGATCATCTGGGCCGATTTCGGCGGGCCGACCAACGAAAGCCGGCAGGTCGCCTACTTCGACGGCTTCTACGACGAGACAGGAGTGGAGGTCGTCTCGACGAGCATCGAAGACGCGGTCTACTACTCGCAGCTCGAGGGGGACCAGGGCGACTACGACACCTTCCAGGTCAGCACCCGCGATCTCGTCGGCTACCCCGACCACGTCGTCGAGATCCCTGAAGAGGCGCAAGGGGACATGGTGCCCGAGCAGTACCGGCCGTACGTCCTCGGCGGGTTCTACATCGGCGTCGCACAGGGGTGGCTCACCGAGACGTTCCCCGACGGCGGACCGCAGGACTGGGCAGACTTCTTCGACACCGAGAAGTTCCCGGGCAAGCGCGCGTGGCCCGGCGCGCCGAGCTCGTTCGACGCGTCCTACGAGATCGCCCTGCTGGCCGACGGCGTTGACCCCGACGACCTGTACCCGATGGACATCGAGCGCGCGACGGCGAAGCTCGACACGATCCGCGGAGATCTCGTCTTCTACCAGGCCTACCCCGAGGTGCAGCAGTTGCTCTCCAGCGGAAGCGCGTCGATCGCGGTGAGCGTGACCGGGCAGTTCACGGCCCTCAGCCGCGCGGGAATGGATGTCACCGTCCAGTGGAACCAGGCGTTCCAGTCGCTCAACGGGTTCGTCCTGCCGGACACGTCGAACAATCCCGAGGCCGTCAAGGCGCTCGCGATCTGGATCAACGACCCCGCCAACCAGGCGGTGTTCACCGAGCGCACGCTCTACGGTCCGGTGAATTCGGCGGTCTTCGACGAGTTGCCGGAGGATGTGCAGGACGACGTCGTCAACGCTCCGTCTCACGACGCGATGATCGAGTGGGACGAGGTGTGGCGCGGTGAGAACCGCGATCTCCTCCTGAACTCGTACACCGAGTGGCTCGCGGGCTGACGATGCGACGCCGTGCGGGCGGCGCCGACGGCGCCGCCCGCACGGAACCGATCCGCCGCTGACACACCGCGGCAACGTCGATCAGGGAGTATGACGCAATGGCCACCACAGGCGTAATCCAGACAGCGACCACGCGCATCCGCGTCCGCGCGCTCGGCGTGTCCACCGCCGAGACCCGATGGCTGCTCTGGCCGCCACTCATCTTCTTCGCCTTCGCCCTCGGGCTGCCGCTCATCGCGCTCGTCCTGCAGTCCTTCGAGACCGGCGGCGCGGCCTACCCGGGGATGTTCGACGTCCCGGCGTTCGCGTCGTCGCTGATGCGCACGCTGGTGATGGCCGTCGTGGTGACCGTCATCACGATCATCCTCGGCACGGCCTACGCAATCGCGATCGCGGGCTCCCCGATCTGGTTGCGGATCGTCCTGCTGGCCGCCCTCGTGCTGTCGCTGTGGACCTCGATCATGGTGCGCTCGTTCGGCTGGATGCTCCTGGAGCTGCCACGCGGCGCCATCTACTGGTTCCTGAACCTGCTGGGTCTGACCGACGAGCCCGTCGAGCTGTACCAGACCACGATCGGCATGTATCCGGCCATGGTGGCCGTGATGATCCCCTTCGCGGTGCTGCCGATCATGTCGTCGCTGCAGTCCATCGACAAGGAGCAGCTCAATGCCGCACGGGTCTTCGGCGCCGGGCCGATGCTGACCTTCCGCACGGTGACGTGGCAGCAGATCGTGCCGTCGCTCATCTCGGGCGGCGTCCTGGTGTTCGTGATGTCGCTGGGCTTCTACGTCACCCCGCTCCTGCTGGGCGGCCCTGCCAACATGACGATCTCGGGCGTCATCAACTCCCAGATGAACCAGGCCAATCGTCCTGAGCTCGGCGCTGCGATGAGCATCCTCCTCGTCGGCGGAACGATGCTGATCTACCTGATCGCCGATCGGCTGTTCAAGGTCAGCGAGAAGTGGGGTTGAACCAGTGAGCACACCTGTTGCCAAATCACTCGGGCTGTATCGATGGCCGATCATCCTGGTCGCCATCGCCGCGAGCCTGCTGCTCATCGTCCCGTTCCTGATCCTCGTCACGACGAGCTGGACCGCCGGCAGCTTCATCATCTTCCCGCCCGAGGGCTTCTCCCTGAAGTGGTACGCGGAGGTGCTGACCGACCGCCGGTGGATGGGGTCGTTCACCCTGTCGCTGTGGACCGCGACCATCTCGACCGCGATCGCCACCGCCCTCGGCGTCCTCGGCGCCATCGGGCTCACCAGAGTGCGCAGCCGCACCGCGCAACGCTGGATCCGCACCCTCTTCATCGTTCCGATCGCCCTTCCGCCGATCGCCTACGCGGTGGGGCTCTACGGAGTGAACATGGACCTGGGGTTCCTGCGCGGAACGCTCGTGACGCTGATCATCGGCCACGCGCTCATCGCGATGCCCTACGTCTTCGTCATCGTGTCGGGCGGCCTCGCCCGGATCGATCCCGCCCTTCGGCCCGCCGCCGCGACGCTGGGGGCCCGCTGGCCGCTCGTGCTGTGGAAGATCGAGCTGCCGGCGCTGCTGCCCTACATCCTCTCCGGACTGCTCTTCGCCTTCATCATCGTCTTCGACGAAGTGGTGCTGGCCGTGTTCCTCATGCCCGCCGGGCTGCAGACGCTTCCCCTGCGGATGCTCAACGCGTCGCAGGAGGCGTTCTCGCCCGAGCTCACCGCCGCCTCCACGCTGGTGTCGATCCTCGCGATCCTCATCCTGGCGATCATCCCCATCTCCAACGCCCTGCGTGCCCGACGCTCGGGTGCCCGTCGTCGCCGAAAGGCCCGCCCCGCTCTGGAAGGAGTCGTCGAATGACGATCGCACTGTCCATCAAGGACCTCAACGTCACTCTCGGACACAACCACGTCCTCAAAGGGGTGAGCCTGGACGTCGCGCCGGGGGAGTTCGTCACACTGCTCGGCGCGAGCGGGTCGGGAAAGTCCACGCTCCTCAACGTCGTGGCCGGCCTGCAGGCGGCGGATTCGGGTCAGGTGCTCTTCGACGGCGTCGACGTCGCCAGGCGGCCGCCCCAGAAGCGCAACGTGGGTGTCGTCTTCCAGTCGTACGCGCTGTTCCCGCACATGTCGATCGGCGAGAACGTCGGCTTCCCGCTGCGCGCTCGCCGCCGCCCTCTGAAGGAGCGGCACGCCGTCGCCGACGAGATGCTCTCGCTCGTGCAGCTGTCCGGCATGGCCGACCGCTCCCCGGCGTCGCTGTCCGGGGGTCAGCGACAGCGGGTCGCGCTCGCACGCGCGATGGCCTCGAGCCCCGGCATCCTGCTGCTGGACGAGCCGATGGCGGCACTCGACAAGCAGCTGCGCGAGCAGATGCAGGTCGAGATCACTCGCATCCAGCGCAAAGTCGGGATCACGACGGTGTCGGTCACCCATGACCAGACCGAGGCGCTCACGATGTCGGATCGCGTCGCGATCATGCGCGACGGCGTGCTCGTGCAGGTCGCCAGTCCCGAGGATCTGTACCGGCGACCGATCGACGAGTACGTCGCGGGCTTCCTGGGAGAGGCGAACCTCCTCCCCACCGCCGGCGGCCGGCTGGTCGAGGACGCGGCCTCCGCCGAGGGCACCGCGGTCATCCGGCCAGAGGACCTGCAGGTCGTGTCCGCATCGCAGCCGGCCGGCGCGTGGAGCGTCGACGGCACGATCCGGTTGCTCAGCTTCCAGGGGTCGCGGTTCCGGCTGGAGCTGCGCACCGACGCGGACCGCCGGATCGTCTGCTCGCTGCCGCCGTCGGCGGACGTGTCCGCACTCGCGGTCGGCGCCCGCGCGCGCCTGGGCGTCGCCGACCCCTCTCGGGTGCACACCATCGCGTCGACCGGCGCGGTCAGGGTCCCCGTCGCGGCATGACTCCGAGCCCCATCCCACTCCGCCCCGAACTGAGAGGAACGACGTGTCCGCGCCGATCGATCTGAACATCCCCATCCACCCCGAGATGCTCCACTGGGGGCGCCGTCCCACCTTCGAGATGGTCGAGGAGATCACCGAGTCCAACCCGACGGAGGTGTCCCGCTGGCTGATCGGTGCGCATACCGGCACGCACATCGATGCCCCGAGCCACTTCGTCAAGGGCGGCACATCCGTCGACGAGATCCCGCTCGATCACACCGTGGGTCCGGCTCGGGTGCTCGATCTTCGCGCTGTCGAGAAGGAGATCACCGCGAAGGACCTCGAGGCGGCGGGTGCCGAGGGTGCGACGCGCGTGCTGTTCAAGACGCGCAACTCAACCGACGCGCTCACCCGCAACGAACGCAGCGAGACGTGGGTGGGGCTCGGCCCGTCCGGCGCGCAGTGGCTCGTCGATCGGGGCGTCGTCTTCGCCGCCATCGACTACATGACCATGGAGGCCCCCGACCACACGGTGCAGTGGCCGACTCACGTCATCCTGTGCAACGCCGGGACCGTGATCCTCGAGAACGCGAACCTGGCCGACGTCGAGGCGGGCGACTACTACCTCGTGTGTCAGCCGGTCCCGTTCGAGGGGCGCGAGGCCGCGCCGGCGCCGACGGTCCTCCTGGCGCTCCCCGCATAGCCTCAGCGCACAGAGACCCCGCCTCATACGGCGGGGTCTCTGTGCTCTCCGGGATCGATCCGCGGTCGCGGGTTCTGGTCGGGTGTGAAGATCGTGACGATCGCCAGGGCGACGAGCTGGAGGCCGGCCACCAGCAGGAAGGCCCACATCGACGACGTCACGGCCAGCATGAGTCCGCCCACGAGGGCTCCCGACGCGTACCCGACGCTGGTGAAGCTGCCGAACAGACCCAGTCCCAACGCTCGATTGCGCGAGCGCAGGCCGCGAGCGGCGAGCATGGTCAACGACGGGTACAGGGGGGAGAACCCGACGCCCATCAGCACCGCTCCGGCCGCCGCTCCCGCGAAGGAGCCCGCGAATGCGAGCACGCCGAGCCCGGAGCACAGCAGCACGAGGGAGATCGCCGCCGAGCGCAAGGGACCGATGCGGTCCGGCATCCGGGCGAGCACGATCCGGGCGACGATGACGCTCACCGCGAAGACCGCGAAGACGGATGCCGCTCCGAAGACTCCGGTGGCCGGCAGCCCCGCGGCGCCGAGGTGCACGATGAGGAAGCCCAGCATGAGGCCCTCGCCGCACCACGCGGCGGCCGCGGCGGCGCCGGGGACCCAGACGGCACGAAACACCTCCCAGAGTGCGGCGATCCCGCGGCGGGGCTCGACAGGGAGGGAGGAGGGCGAGGTCGCAGCGACGCGAGCGGGCTGGGGAAGGAAGGCCAGGAGCACGCAGACGACGAGCTCGATGACGACGCAGACGGCGAAGACCGCCCGGGGGCCCGCGGCGGAGGACACCGTCGTCGCGACCTGGGGCCCGAGCGCGAGGCCGAGCCACACGCTCAGCCCGAAGATGCTGAGGGCCTTGCCGCGTTGCGCGAACGGCGCCAGCGCGACCAGCCAGGTGAGGGTGAGGGTCATGGCGGCCGCGTTGCCGAGCCCGAACAGCAGCCGGCTGAGCACTGCGGCCCACAGCGACGGGATCGCCGCCAGGAGCAGCAGGCCGGCCGCCGAGACGAGGATCCCCGAGACCGCCACCACACGGTAGCCGTGTCGATCGGCGAGCAGTCCGCCGAGGGGCATGGCGACGATCGACGTCAGCGCGGACAGCGAGATCAGCAGGCCCGAGAGCTCCGAGCCTCCGCCGAGGACCTCTGCCACGTAGGCGGGGATGGTGGGCGTGGTCGCCGAGTTGGTGATGCCGCCGAGAGTCGAGGCGCCGAACATCAGCCAGAAGGGAACAGTCCTCGCGATGTCCGGGGACGATGTCATGGTTCCTCTTCTCTTGCCAGAATGTATCCTATACATGGGAATGTGGATCCACGTACTGAGCTGTGAAAGGCGACGCATGATCATCGACGCGTACAACACCACCCAGGACGTGCGAGGGCGCTCCGACTACCTCACCGGCGCACGGCCGGGTCAGGAGCCGCCCGCGTACACGCCCTTCGATCCCGACCGGATCCTCACCCGCATGGACGCCGCCGGCGTCGACATGGCGATGGTGTGCTCGCTCGCACAGCGCATCGAGAACGACTTCATCATCGGCCTGCAGGACGCGTACCCGGATCGCTTCATCGGCTTCGGCCAGGTGATGCCGCAGGCCGACGACGCCCTCGACGAGATCCGCCGCATGAGTGCCGCCGGTATCCGCGGGCTGAAGCTCCACCCCAGCATGCACGGCTACCACGTGGCCGACCACGGCCTGCTCGACCCGGTCTTCCGGCTGTGCGCCGAGCTCGGCATGGCGATCATCATCAACGCGCTGGATGACGCGTTCTGCGCGCCCTTCGCCATCGAGGAGATCGCCAAGGACCACCCCGACGTGCCGACGATCATCGCCCACATGGGGGCGGTGTGGAACGTGCCCGAGGCGATCATCGTCGCCGAGCGCCGGCCGAACGTCTACCTGGAGACGTCGGCCACGCTGATGGCCGATGTGAAGCGCGCCTACGCCCGGCTCGGCGCGGAGAAGATCCTGATGGGCACGGAGTGGCCGGGCTCCGACTTCGACATCGAGCGGCTCAAGATCTCGAAGGCGATCTCGGATGCCGCCGACCGGGCGCTCGTCGAGGGCGGCAACTACGCCCGACTGCTGCGCATCGAGGCGTGAGGTGACTCAGTCCGCTCCCCGGCCGCCCGCCGTGCGGCCGGATGGCATGTCCGATGCCGATGCGGAGCTGCTCGCGGCGGCGACCGCGCTGCTGGACCGGGTCTACGTCTACGGCCGACACGAGGTCGTCGCCGCCATGAGGACTGCCGATGGCGCCGTTCATCTCGGAGTGCACGTGGACGGCTCGGCGCGCCGCAGCAGCGTGTGTGCCGAGGGGGTGGCGGCCGGGATCGTCATCGCCCACGGCGCGGCCGGCAGCGGCGAGGTCGTGTCGGCCGTGAGCGTGCTCCGACGCGTCGAGGGCAGCGATCACGTGATCGAGCCGTGCGGCGTCTGCGCCGAGCTGCTGACCGATTACTGGCCGGAGTGCGCCGTGTGGGTCACGCGGGGTGACGAGATCGTGCGGATCCGCGCCGCCGAGCTGCTGCCGGCCAAGCGGCTGCGCCGCTGGTGACGGCAGGGGCGCCGACCGCATCGGCGCCCCGCGAGGTCACTTGTAGACGACGTAGAACTTCCGCACCGGCTCGGTGACCGTCCACACGCCGGTCCAGCCGAGGGGGAAGTAGGCGACCGAGCCCGGGGACAGGGTGACCGCGTCCTCGCCGTCGCGCTGGACGGTCATCGAGCCCTCGAGGAGATGGATGATCTCCGCCCGGGTGAGGAACTCCCATCGCGACGTGCCGGGGTCGCTCTCCCAGGTTCCCGAGATGATCGTCCGCTCGTCGTTGGCGAACTCCACCTTCGAGCGCGTCATGATCTGTCCCGACAACGGCTCCGCGGACGGCGGTGCGAGGGGCTTGGCTTCGAGGTCGGCGGCGTCGACCGTCCACGGGTTGTATGAGTGTGTCATGATTGGATCCTAAACTCTCCACAATGGATCCTCAATGGAGGTCTCTCATGATCGAGACAGTGCTCGGACCCATCTCCGCCGACGCGCTGGGAGCGACGTGCATGCACGACCACCTGCGCGTCGACGCCTCGGGCCTTCGCCGCGACGGCGCGACTCCGGCGCCCGATCACGACGACGTCCGTCTCGAGACGCTCGGATACCTGCGATGGAACATGCTCTCGTCGGCCGACAACCTCCGGCTGAACGACGACGACCTCGCCGCACGCGAGCTGAGCCTGGCCGCCGTCCTCGGTCAGCGCGCGGTCGTGGAGTGCTCGTCCATCGGTCTCGGCCCCACCCACGCGAGCCTGCCTGCGATCTCCCGTGCCTCGGGGGTCGCCGTGATCAGCGCGTACGGGTTCTACGTGCCGTACGCGCTCCCCGGCTGGGTGGGCGAACTGGACGAGGAGCAGCTGGAATCCCATCTGTTCGAGGCGCTGACCGTCGCGGTCCCCGGAACCTCCTTCCGGGCGGGGCTCCTGGGGATCATGGGCACGACGGCGCAGTTCGCGCCGCGAGAGCGCGAGATGCTGCGCGCCGCCTCGCGCGCGGGCGCCCGCACCGGTGCGTCCGTGTCGGTTCGGCTGGATCCCGAGGCCGCACGCGGTGTCGAGGTCGTCGAGCTCATGACCGCCGAGGGACTCCCGGCCGACCGGATCATCTTCACGAACGCCGACGAGTACATGGATGCCGGGTACTGGGCCGAGCTCGCCGACGCGGGCGCGGTGCTGGAGATGTGCTTCGGGACCGAGGCGGTTCACCCGGGCAGAGTCGACAACCCGTCCGATCGGGAGCGTCTCTCGTTCTTCGGCCGGTTCGCCGGCGATCACCCCCAGGCGCGCCACGTGCTCGGGCTCTCCACCTGGACCAAGGCGCAACTCGCCGCGTACGGCGGCTACGGGTACTCCTACCTGCTGGCCCGCATCGTGCCGGAGCTCGCCGAGCGGGGGATCGCGGCCGACCGGCTGGACGCCATGCTCGTCGACGAGCCACGCCGGCTCCTGGACCGCGTCGTGCCGGGGCTCTGACCCGTACCCGAGCCGATCACCCGCCGAACCGAAAGGAAGCACCGCCATGGCTCCCGAAGCTGCACCCGCGCTGTCGAGCGTGTCGCTCGCACGCTCCGACGCCCGTTCGCGCGCGGCGAGCGCGGAATGGATGCCGTACCTCCCGGCATCCACCTCTCCCTGGGTGCCCGACGGTGTCGAGGCCGAACGGCTCGCCTGGGCGGAGACAGTCGCACCCGGCGGCTACACCCACCTCCGCGTGGCGCGGGGCACCCGGATCCGGCTCGACGACCCGACCGGCGACGCCTGCGCGCACACCGTCCTTCTCAACGCTGTCGAGCCGGGGGAGCGGCTCAACGCCGCCGACACGGTCAAGATCCCGTGGCAGGCGTATCTCGCCGCCGGGCACCCGTTGCTGTCGGGCGACGGCCGGGTGCTCGCGACGCTCGCGCACGACACCTCGCAGCACCACGACGCGTTCTGCGGGACGACGACGCCCGCGTGGAACCTCGCGAAGTACGGCGATGCCCGACCCGAGGGGCCCGCTCCCGCCGGCAGCGATCTGCTGGCGCTGGCCGGCGCGAAGCACGGACTCGAGCCGCGCGACATCCCACCGGCCGTCACGTTCTTCCAGGGAGTGCGGGTGGAAGGCGATGGGGGACTGACGTGGGTCGGATCGGCCGGTGGCGGCACCCATGTCGAGCTGCTCGCCGAGCTGCCGCTGATCGTCCTCATCGCGAACGTGCCCCACGCGCGCGATCCGCGACCGGACTACATCGTCGGCCCGCTGCGCGTCCACGCGTGGCGGGATCGACCCACATCGCCCGCCGACGACGGATTCGCCGCGACGCCCGAACGCGAGCGCGCCTATCGCAACACCATCGCCTACGCCGAGCTCGCCGGACTCTGAGGAGCAGACATGGATCTCACCACCACCGTCCCATCCCGACCGCAGCACCGCCCCGGCGTCGCCCTCGACTGGGCGGAGGCGGCGGTGCCGGGCGAGGTCGTCCTCGACGAACGCGTCGAGCCCCGCGCCGCCTGGTCGGCGCTCGTGCGCGCCGGCCACGTCCTCACCATCGTCGATGTCGGCGGCAACCAGTCCGCAGACTGCCTGCTGTACGACGCTCACGACACCGAGGCGCGCTACAGCGCCGCCGACACGATCGCCTGGCAGGGCAACGCGTACGTGCGCACGGGCACCGTGCTGCGCAGCAATCGGGGAGACGCGCTCGCGACCGTGGTCGCGAACGAGCTCGACCGGCAGGACACGATCGGCGGTGCCTGCAGCAAGGAGTCGAACACGCTGCGCTACGGCCACCACACCGCGTACCAGCACGGCTGCCGCGAGAACTTCCTCGCCGAGGCGGCCCGCCACGGTCTCGGGCGCCGCGACCTGGTCTCGAATCTCAACTGGTTCATGAACGTCCCGGTCGAACCGGACGGTGCGCTGGGCATCGTCGACGGGATGTCCGCACCCGGCAAGCGTGTCGCATTCCGCGCCGAGCGCGATCTGCTCGTCGTGGTCTCGAACTGCCCGCAGATGAACAACCCGTGCAACGACTTCTCGTGCACGCCGCTGCGCATGATCGTGACGCGGGGCCAGGCATGAGCGCCATCGCGCGGGTCCGCGCCGCGTACGCCCGGCTGATCGAGGTCGACCGCCCCGAGATCTGGATCTCCCTGCGGGACGAGACGGATGCCGCAGCCGACGCGGCCGCGGTCGATGCGCGCGTCGCCGCGGGAGAGCGGCTGCCTCTGGCCGGGCTCGTCGTCGCAGTCAAGGACAACATCGACGCCGCCGGGTTCGAGACGACAGCGGGCAGCCGCACGTTCGCGTACGCGCCGTCGCAGGATTCCCCGGCGGTCGCGCGGCTGCGCGCGGCCGGCGCGGTCGTGCTCGGCAAGACGAACCTCGACCAGTTCGCGACCGGGCTCGTGGGCACGCGGAGCCCGTTCGGCGCGGTGCGCAACGCGTGGGCGCCGGAGCGCATCTCGGGAGGCTCGAGCTCCGGGTCCGCCGTGGCCGTCGCTCTCGGCATCGTCGACCTCGCGCTGGGCACCGACACGGCCGGCTCCGGGCGGGTTCCTGCCGCTCTCAACGGCATCGTCGGGGTGAAGCCGACCATCGGGCTCGTCCCGACGACGGGCGTCGTGCCGGCGTGCCGCACCCTGGACTGCGTCACGGTGTTCGCGCGGGATCTGCCCACCGCTCGTCGCGCCGCCGAGTTCATGGCGGGCCCCGACGGCGTCGACCCCCTCTGCCGCACCGACCGCCCCGCGCCCCCGCTGGACGCCTCGCCTGTCGTCGCGGTTCCCACCGCCGAGCACCTCGAGGATCTCGCCCCCGGCTGGGTGGAGGCCTTCGCCGATGTGGTCCGCAGGCTCGCGGAATCCGGTGCCGTCATCGTCG
The DNA here is from genome assembly GCF_041938625.1 of Microbacterium trichothecenolyticum. Lineage (GTDB taxonomy): Bacteria > Actinomycetota > Actinomycetes > Actinomycetales > Microbacteriaceae > Microbacterium > Microbacterium trichothecenolyticum_D. Next base: position 516,335 of record NZ_CP169427.1, read on the forward strand.
AGGTCGACATCGCACCGCTGCTCGAGGCGGCGGGGCTGCTGTACGGCGGCGCGTTCGTCGCCGAGCGCACCGCGGCGGTCGGCGACTTCATCGACGCCCACCGCGATCAGATCGGCGCAGACCTCGATTCCACCGTCGCCGGCATCGTCCTGTCGGGAGCCGATGCCCGCGCGGCTGACTACTTCCGGGACCGGGAGCGGCTCGAGCGGCTGGGCCTCGAGGGACTCCGGCGGCTGGGCGACGCCGTGGCGCTGCTCACCCCCACGACCACGGGGCATCCGACGATCGCCGACGTCGCGGCCGACCCGCTGGTCGCGAACTCCCGGATGGGCCGGTACACGAACTTCGCGAACCTGCTCGACCGGAGTGCGCTGGCCGTGCCGGCCGGTCTCGTCGGTGGTCTGCCGTTCGGCGTGATGCTGACCGGCGCACCCTTCGCCGACCGCACGCTCGCCCAGCTCGCCGAGCGCATCGGCTCGGCCGACGTCGACCTCCTGGTCGTCGGCGCGCACCTGCGCGGACAGCCGCTGAACGCCCAGCTGGTCGAGGCGGGCGGCACTTTCATCGCCGACGTGCGGACGGCAGCGGACTATCGGCTGTTCGCGCTGGACACGACGCCGCCCAAGCCCGGGCTGGTGCGCTCGTCGGCCGGCGGGGCGCCGATCGCCGGCGAGGTCTGGCGTCTGCCGGCCACCGGCTTCGCGCGATTCGTGGCGGCACTGCCGCATCCGATGGGCATCGGGCCGGTGCGGCTGGAGGACGGGCGCACCGTCTCCGGATTCCTCTGCGAAGCCGTCGCGCTGGAGGGCGCTGCCGACATCACCGCACTCGGGGGATGGCGGGCGTACCAGGCCGCGTCGTCATGACCGTGATCGCGGAGTGGGAGCTGGTCGCGCCCCTCGCCGTCGGCGGACGGCCGCGGTCCGTCGTGCCGCTCGTGCTCGGCTTCGAGCCGATCTGCGAGGCCGTCTCGATCCGCGGCGGCAGTGCGTTCCGGCACCTGATGGAGCCGGTCACGGCGGCGGCGGTGGTGTTCGACCGTGGCTGGGTGCTCCTCGACGGCGGCTTCGACCCGTCGCGCGTGCGCGACCCCGCACGTCGGGCGGCGAGCTTCGACTACGAGAACTATCTTCCGATCGTGCCGCCCGGAGATCCGCTGGCCGACCAGGTCGCGCAGGCCGGTCTCGGCTGGGGCGATCTCGCCGCCGCCGCGATCTCGCACGCGCATTTCGACCACACCGGCGCCGCGCGCCTGCTGAAGCGTTGGCAGCCGCTGTTGATGCAGCGGCGCGAATGGGAGCACGTGTGCGCGGTGCCGTCGGAGCGCGCGGCGTTCCTCTTCCGGGAGGACTTCGACCATCCCGACCTCACCATCGCGCTCCTCGACGGCGACGCCGAGCTCGCCCCCGGGCTGACGGCGATCGACACGGCGGGCCACACCCCCGGGCACCAGTCGTTCGCGATCGAGGTGCCCGGACACACCGTGGTGCTCGCGGGTGACGCCGCAGACCTCCGCGCCAACCTCGAGAGGCGGCTCCCGACGGGTTCGACGGCGCTCCCCGAAGACGACCGGCGCGCCGAGGCGGCCATCGGGCGTCTGGCGGACCTCGACGCCCAGGACGCTGTCGAGGTTTGGCCCGCGCATGATCCCGAGTGGGGGCCCTGGCGCGAGGTCATCGACGCGCGCTGACCCTGTGCGGTCAGAGGCTCTCGGCGAGGCGGGTCGCGGCGCGCCACGCGAGCGCCTCGATCGTCTCCACGGGTCCGCGTCCGCCCGTCGACGGAAAGGTCGAGGATCCGAGGACGACCAGACCCGGCACACCGTGGAAGCGGCCGTATGAGTCGACGACCGACGATCGGGGATCCTCGCCCATGCGCGCGCCGCCGTACAGATGGGTTCCGAGCGGCTGCGCCTCCAGCGGCGGCTGCCAGGTGGTGCGTGCCCCGCCCGCCCGCAGCCACTCCGAGGCCCGCTCCGACAGGAACTCCCAACGCCGCAGGTCATCCTCCGCGAGCGAGAAGGTGAGGCGCGCGACCGGACGGCCCGCCGGATCGCGGTGCACCGGGTCGAGGTCGATCATGTTGCCGGGCCGGGGGAGCTGATCGGGCTGCGCCCAGACAGTGCCGACCGACCGGTGGTGGCGGCGGACCCAGGTCGCGGCATCCGTCGCGCCCGTCGTCGACGGCGACAGACCCGCGGCCGCGGCCTCGATGCGGGCATCAGACCACGGCCCCGTCATGGCCGCCTGCAGCAGCGAGCCACCGAGGAACCCGAGCCCGGAATGGTCGAAGCGGTCGGCCTCGAACTCGGAGACCGCGACCGCGCTCGCCGGCCCGGCGTCGCGGCGCCGGAGATCGACGCCGGGGAAGTCTCCGTGCACGACGAACGCGTTGTGCGAGAGGAACCAGCGGCCGACCTGCCCGTCGGCGGTCAGATCGGACAGCAGCAGCAGCCGCACGCTCGGCACGACCGATGCCGCGACGACGACGGCCGGGCACACGATCGTGCCGGTCACGCCGTCGTCGTCCACATACTCGACGCCCGACACGTCTCCGCTCGAGCCTCGGAGCACGACGGTGACGGTCCCCCGGATGATCTCCATGCTCTCGTCGGGCAGGAGCGGCGTGAGATCGGCGGATCCCGCAGACGGAGCTGCGAACGGCTCCCACCCCAGTGACTGTGCGCCGCGCGTCATGCGCTGCGTCCAGGGCGTGGGGGACTCCGTCTTGACACCCGTCGCCCGCTCGACGAGGTCGTACCACGGGGCGAGGTCCTCGGGATGGATCGGCCAGTCGACGAGGTCGGCCCCGCGGGGAAGGGTCCCGTAGCGACGAAGGGTTCTGCTGCGGGGGCGCAGGGACCAGTCGTCGAGGCGATACGCCTGCGGCGCCGCCAGCAGCTTGGATCCGCCCACCGCGTCCATAGCCGCCTGAGCCGAGGGCTGCAGCCGCGCCCGGACCCCGGCGTGAGGTCGCAGGGTAGGGGGTGGCGACGCCAGCGGGGCGCGGGCACCCTCCGGGCAGCGGGGCTGGAACGCGACGACGGACAGCCCCGCGGCGACGAGCGTCCGCGCGGCGACGATGCCGGCGGGGCCCAGGCCCACGATTGCGACGTCCGGCACCGTGAGTCTCCTTCGCCTGATCGCGCTTTGTATCCTATATTAGTAGAACTGGATCCACCTGCGATCGGAGCGCACATGTCCCAGGCCCGCAGCGCCACGCGGAGGACTCCCCGCCGCATCGCCGTGTGTATCGGAATCGGCCTGCTCGCCGGCCTGCTCTCGGGCCTGTTCGGCGTCGGAGGCGGCACCGTCGTCGTGCCTCTCCTCGTGCTGCTCCTCGGCTTCGGCCAGCGCCTTGCGGCGGGGACGTCCCTGGCGGCGATCATCCCCACCGCGACCGTGGGCGTGATCTCGTACGGTCTCAATGACGCTGTCGCCTGGATTCCTGCGCTCCTGCTCGCGGCGGGGGCAGTCGGCGGTGCCCAGATCGGCACCTGGCTCCTCCCGAAGGTCTCGCAGACGGTTCTGCGATGGGCGTTCGTGGGATTCCTCCTCGCAGTGATCGTGTCGCTCTTCCTCGTGATCCCGTCGCGCGACGCCCCGCTCGATCTGACCTGGTGGAGTGTCGTCGCGCTGGTCCTCCTCGGCGTGATCACCGGCACGGTCTCCGGCCTCATCGGCGTCGGCGGGGGGATCATCGTGGTGCCCGTGCTGATGATGCTCTTCGGCGCCGGAGATCTCGTCGCCAAGGGAACCTCGCTCCTCATGATGATCCCGGCCGCGATCTCAGGCACGGTCGGCAATCTGCGTCGCGGCAACGTCGATCTGGTCACGGCCGCCTGCGTCGGTGTCGCCGCGTGCACGACCACCGCGCTCGGTGCGTGGCTCGCGACGATCGTCGACCCGTTCGTCGGCAACGTGCTCTTCGCTGTCTTCCTCGTCTTCATCGCGACGCAGATGGCTGTGAAGGCGATCCGAGGGCGCCGCTCCCGCTGACACGGCGATGGCGGGGCACCAGGGTGCCCCGCCATCGCCCGTCGTGTGTCAGAAAGCGGTGGTGCCGGCCTCGGCGACGGTCTGGTCTTGCTCGCCTGAGCCGCCGCTGACGCCCACCGCACCGACGACCTTGCCGTCGCGGCTGAGCGGCACGCCGCCGGCGAAGATCGCGACGCCGCGGCCGTGCGCGTTCGTGGTGTGGATGCCGAAGAACTGCTGCGTCGGCTGCGAGTTGTCGCCGAGGTCCTTCGTCGAGATGTCGAACGCCTTCGACGTCCAGGCCTTGCTCATCGAGATCTCGATGCTGCCGATCCAGGCGCCGTCCTGGCGCACGTGCGCGACGAGGTTGCCGCCCGCATCGACGACGGCGATGTTCATAGGCTGGCCGATCTCGTCGGCGCGCTTCTCAGCGGCTTCGATCACGCGGCGGGCGTCTGCGAGGGTCACGGACATGGGGAGTTCCTTTCATAGCGGGACGGATGCCTCGGGCCGAGGCGCGGTCAAGCGGTCTGGATGTAGCCGTTGGGGTCGAGCACGTACTTCTTCGCCGCGCCCTGGTCGAAGTCGGCGTAGCCCTGCGGGGCGTCTTCGAGGCCGATGGGAGTCGCGCCGACGGCGTCGGCGATGTGCACCTTGTCGTGCAGGATCGCCATCATGAGCTGGCGGTTGTACTTCATGACCGGGCACTGGCCGGTGGTGAACGACAGCGACTTGGCCCAGCCGAGGCCGAGGCGCAGCGACAGCGAGCCGACCTTCGCGGCTTCGTCGATGCCGCCGGGGTCGCCGGTGACGTAGAGTCCGGGGATGCCGAGCGCGCCGCCGGCCGCAGTGAGGTCCATGAGCGAGTTGAGCACCGTCGCGGGCGCCTCGTGCGAGGCATCCGATCCGTGTCCTCTCGCCTCGAAGCCGACGGCGTCGACGCCGCTGTCGACCTCGGGGACGCCCAGGATCTGCTCGATCTGATCCTTGGGGTCGCCCTGGGAGACGTCGACGGTCTCGCAGCCGAACGAGCGGGCACGGGCCAGGCGGTCGGCGTTGAGGTCGCCCACGATGACGACGGCAGCCCCCAGCAGCTGCGCCCCGACGGCGGCAGCCAGCCCGACCGGTCCGGCGCCGGCGATGTAGACCGTCGAACCCGGCCGGACGCCGGCGGTCACGGCGCCGTGGAAGCCGGTGGGGAAGATGTCGGAGAGCATCGTGAGGTCGAGGATCTTCTCGAGCGCCTGGTCGCGGTCGGGGAAGACCAGGAGGTTCCAGTCGGCGTAGGGGACGAGGACGTACTCGGCCTGCCCGCCCACCCAGCCGCCCATGTCGACGTAGCCGTACGCGGAGCCGGGGCGGTCGGGGTTGACGTTGAGGCAGATCCCGGTCTTGCCTTCCTTGCAGTTGCGGCAGCGGCCGCAGGCGATGTTGAACGGGACGGACACGATGTCGCCGACCTTGATGAACTCGACGTCGGGACCGACTTCGACGACCTCGCCGGTGATCTCGTGGCCGAGCACGAGCCCCGCCGGTGCGGTCGTGCGGCCGCGGACCATGTGCTGATCCGAGCCGCAGATGTTGGTCGCGACCGTTCGCAGGATAGCGCCGTGGGGCACCTTCCTGCCCACGTTCGCCGGGTTCACCCCTGGCCCGTCCTTCAACTCGAACTCGGGGTAGTCGGTGTCGATGACCTCGACCTCACCCGGACCCTTGTAGGCCACCGCCCTGTTTCCAGACATCGTCGTCCTCTCGTTAGTGGGGCACGACCGAGCGTACTGCCCGGATCCCGATCTGCCAAGATTGGATCCAAAGTTCCAGTTGTGCTCAATGGGGCCATCGAGCGGACGGCTGGTTTGTGATTCCAAGATGTGATTGGACGAGTGGATCACTGCCCACCGCGTGCCCACGGACCATTCGGAATGGGGCGGAACCAGGCGTGAAGATGGAGCACCAAGGCCGACCAAGATCTGCGTGATTGCGCGACTTCTCGCCCGAGAAAGGCTGAGGTGGATCGAGCCGGAGCCCTCTCGACGTGCTCCAAATCCCTCCGTCTGCGACGCGATCGAGGTCAGCGCACTCAGACGCGGCCATCAGTTGTATAACTCATGGAAGCTTCGACATAAGCGGCCTACCCTGGACCTATGGGAAGCGTCGAGTCCTACGAATCAAAATCTGGCCGCCGATACCGGGTGCGATACCGTCGGCCCGACAACAAGCAGACGGACAAGCGGGGGTTTCGCACCAAGCGCGAGGCGGAGAACTTCCTTGCCTCCGTCGAGACGTCGAAGCTCCGGGGCGAGTGGGTAGACCCGAGTCGCTCACGCGTGCGCTTCTCCGAGATCGCGGAGGCGTGGTACGCGAGCAAGATCCGCGTGAAGCCGACCACTCGGTCGGGCTATCGAAACTCGCTGGACAAGCATGTGCTGCCCGAATGGGGCGACGTGCGAATCGTCGACATCGATCACTCGCACGTCCAATCGTGGGTAGCCCGACTATCGACGACGCTCTCCGCGTCCTCGACGCGGCAGATCTACCTCGTTGTGTCGGGCTCGCTCGCATACGCGGTCCGCGACGGGCGACTCGCCCGCAACGTTGCGGCGGACATCGAGCTCCCAAGGCTCTCGAAGGCGGAGCGTCACTACCTGAGCCACACGCAGGTGCATGAGCTCGCAGATGGCGTAGGAGAGTGGGGCACTCTTGTGCGGTTCCTCGCCTACAGCGGGCTGCGTTGGGGTGAGGCTGCAGCGCTAAGGCCTGCTGACGTAGATCTGGCGAACAGAGTCGTGCACGTGCGTCGCGCGGTCGCTGACGTCCGTGGCTCCCTAGTCTTCGGTACCCCGAAGACCCACGAGCAGCGCATCGTCCCGTATCCGTCTCTGCTCGACGAGGGAATCGCCGCGCACCTCGCGACCGGGCGGCGGCATGATCTCCTCTTCTCCACCGGCGAGGGCGCTGTGCTCCGCGGAGGAAACTTTCGGCGTCGGGTGTTCGCGCCCGCCGTTGCAAAGCTGCAACTCGCGTCGCCTGATGGTTTTCCTCACATCACTCCGCACGACCTCCGCCACACGGCCGCGAGCCTCGCGATTTCGGCTGGTGCGAACGTGAAGATCCTGCAACGGATGCTCGGGCACGCGTCGGCCGCGATGACTCTCGACGTATACGCAGACCTGTTTCCGGAGGATCTTACGTCCGTCTCGATCGCCCTCGACCGGGCCGCGCGTGACTCGTTCGTGGGCAAACCGTGGGCAAAAGCTGACGACGACGGCTCCAGTACGCCGTCTGAGGTGACTCCGATCGCAGCTGAACCCGTCGATCCTGAGCGAACCAGAGCCCCAAGATCCGCGTAATTCCGGGGGAAAAGAAGAAACCCCCGTATGTAGAAGCCATACGAGGGTTTCAGTGGCTCCGACCGGCATCGATCCGGTGACCTTTCGATTTTCAGTCGAACGCTCTACCAACTGAGCTACAGAGCCTCGCGGCATCTCTTGTACAAGACCTGCCGCGTCCTAGACGAAAGGCCCTCTTCGAAAAAAGGGCCCGTCGCTCGGAGCGACCCTGACGGGACTTGAACCCGCGACCTCCGCCGTGACAGGGCGGCACGCTAACCAACTGCGCTACAGGGCCATGCTTATTGAATTGTGGAGTGACCCCAACGGGATTCGAACCCGTGCTACCGCCGTGAAAGGGCGGCGTCCTAGGCCGCTAAACGATGGGGCCGGGTGAACCTTTGGGGCTCACTGCCGAGGACCAAGCATACGTAACTCCTCGCGAAAACGCGAATCGAGCGCGCGTCGCCCTTGTGCAACTCCCTGCGGAGGCGCACACTGACCGGGTGACCGCTACCCGAGGCGGCGGTCGCCGTGCACCTCTGGGGGGTTGCACATGTTACTGATGTTGCTAGTGTGAAACGAGTTGACGCCGCGAGGGAGGGATCCGGTGCAGCCCGAAAACGTCACTGATCAGGCCGTGTCCGACGACGCCTCCGTGGACTGCGGGTGCGCTCCGTCGGCTCGCGAGCAGCGACGCCTCTGGCCGTCGATGAACCGGCGCACCGCCCTCGGGCTCGGCATCCTCGGTGTCGCCGCGCTCGGCGCCGCCGGGGGAACCCTCGGTCCGCTCGTCGCCCCCGCGTTCGCCGCCGAGTACCCCTCGTGGGATGACGTCGTCGCCGCGAAGAACAACGAGGCGGCGAAGGCCGCCGAGATCACCAGGATCCAAGAGCTGATCGCGGGGCTCGAGGCCGATGTGGCTGCGAAGCAGCAGGTCGCGCAGCAGATGGCCGACGAGTTCTACGTCGCGCAACAGGCGTACTTCGACGCCGCTCTCCGCGCCGACCAGCTGCAGCAGCAGGCCGACGAGCAGGCTGCCGCGGCCCTCGACGCCGCGAACAAGGCCGGCCGCGTCGCGGCGCAGCTCTACCGCAACGGCGGCGACGACACGTCGCTCGAGCTGTTCTTCGCCGGCTCTGCCGCCGGCGCCGATGACCTTCTCGCGCGCCTGGGCACGATGGACAAGCTCGTCCAGCGCAACCAGGACGTCTACGCCCAGGCTGTCACCGCGCGCGACTCGGCGCAGAGCCTGAGCGACCAGGCAGCCGTGCAGCGCGCCGAGCGCGACCGGCTGCAGAAGATCGCCGAAGAGAAGATGGTCGCCGCCCAGAAGGCCGCCGAGGAGGCCCAGGCCGCCCTCGACGCGCAGAACGCCAAGCGCGGCGAGCTCGAAGCTCAGCTCGCGGCCCTGCAGGACGCGACGGCCAAGACCGTTGCCGACTACCAGGAGGGTGAGCGCGTCCGCAAGGAGGCCGAAGCCGCTGCCGCAGCCGCGGCAGCCGCGGCGGCGAAGGCCGAGGCCGACCGCCTCGCCCAGCAGAACCAGGGCGGCGGAGGCGGCGGTGGCGGAGGCGGAGGCGGCAGCGGCGGCGGAGGAGCCGTCGTCGGCTCGGGCTGGGCCCGACCCTCGTCCGGCTGGCGCAGTTCGGGCTACGGCCCCCGCACGGTGCAGTGCGGCAACAGCTACTGCTCCAGTGGGTTCCACTACGGCGTCGACCTCGCGGCCGGCTGCAGCTCGGGAATCTACGCCGCATCGGCGGGTCGCGTGGTCTACGCGGGCTGGAACGGCGGCTACGGCAACTACATCAAGATCGACCACGGCGGCGGCATCGGCACCGGCTACGGCCATATCCGCTCGGGCGGCATCTTCGTCGGCGTCGGGCAGTGGGTGAACGCCGGCCAGCTCATCGCGAGCGAGGGCAACACCGGCAACTCGTTCGGCTGCCACCTCCACTTCGAGACCTACGTCAACGGCTCGCCCGTGAATCCGATCTACTTCATGGCCGATCGCGGCATCTCGGTGTGACCGACAACACGCCTGAAACGACGAGAACCGGATGCCGCGGCATCCGGTTCTCGCATGAGACGACAGGTCAGAGCGTGCTGGGGGCGACGCCCTCACCCTGAGTGGCGGTCTGGCCCTCGTGCTCCTTGAAGCGGTCGAAGGCCTCGCCCACCAGACGCTCCGCCTCGGCAGCGTCGGCCCACTCGTCGACCTTGACCCACTTGTTGGGCTCGAGGTCCTTGTAGTGCTCGAAGAAGTGCGCGATCTCCTTCTGCAGGAACTCCGGGATGTCGGCGACGTCCTGGATGTGCGCCCAGCGCGGGTCCTTGGCGAGCACCGCGACGACCTTGTCGTCGCCGCCGGCCTCGTCGCTCATCTTGAGCACGCCCACGGGGCGGACGCTCGCGAGGATGCCGGGGGCCAGGTCGACGTCGAGGATCACGAGCACGTCGAGCGGGTCGCCGTCCTCGCCGAGCGTGTTCTCGAAGAACCCGTAGTTGGTCGGGTAGCCCATGGGCGTGTACAGGATGCGGTCGAGGAAGACGCGGCCGGTGCCGTGGTCGACCTCGTACTTCACGCGGCTGTTGCGCGGGATCTCGATGACGGCGTCGTACGCGCCCATAGTGGTGCTCCTTCGAAGACTGTGGATTGCCGCGACCAGCCTAGTTCTCGCCTCACTGCGGTCCACAACTCAGGCGGATCGCGGCGAAAGGGCCTGCTGGGAGAGCTGCGTCGCGGTCTTGCCTGAGTTATGGACCGCGGTGCCCGGGTACGGTGGGCGGGTGGAGGAGCGCAGACCCGGACTCGACCCCGCCGTCGCCGAGGTGCGGCTCGCCGTGCGCCGGGCGCTGACCGGCCTCGAACCCGGTGCGACCGTGCTGGCGGCGCTGTCGGGCGGTGCCGACTCGCTCGCGCTCGCGGCGGCGACGGCCTTCGAGGCCCCGAAGCGCGGCCTCCGCGCCGCGTCGCTCACCGTCGACCACGGCCTTCAGGACGGATCGACGGATGCTGCCGCCGCCGCAGCAGCGAAGGCCCAGGCGCTCGGACTCGAGGCCCGTGTCGCGCGCGTCGAGGTCGGCGCCGCGGGCGGTCCCGAGGCCGCCGCGCGCGACGCGCGCTACCGCGCCCTCGCCGAGGGCGCCCGGTCGATCGGCGCGGCCGCGATCCTCACCGGCCACACGCTCGACGATCAGGCCGAGACGGTGCTGCTCGGCCTCGCCCGCGGCGCGGGTGCCACCAGCCTGCAGGGCATGGCCGAGGCATCCGCACTCGACGGCGTCCCCTTGCTGCGCCCGCTGCTCGCGGTGCGCCGCGCCACCACCCGCGCCGCGTGCGCGGCGGAGGCGATCGAGCCCTGGGAGGACCCGCACAACGCCGATCGGCGTTTCGCGCGCGTGCGTGCGCGTGAGACGGTGCTGCCGGTGCTCGAGACAGAGCTCGGTCCGGGCATCGCCGAAGCGCTCGCCCGCACCGCCGCCCAGCTGCGGGAAGACGCCGAAGCCTTCGACGAGATGATCGACGAGACGATCGAAGACATCGTCGAGCACGCCGAGGCGGGCATCTCGGTGTCGGCAGCCGCCCTCGCCGCCAATCCGGCAGCCCTGCGCCACCGCATCATCCGGCACGTCGTGGCCAGCGAGTTCCACGAGAGCCTCACGCGGACGCAGACACTCGAGGTGGCGCGCCTGGTCACGGACTGGTCGGGTCAGGGCCCCATCGACCTTCCCGCATGCCGCGCCCGCCGCGTCGGCGGACGCATCGAGTTCACCGCGCGCTGAGGCGGCCCCTCTAGACTCGTCGCATGCGCGCGGCCGACGTTTCCAGCGACCTCACCGAAGTCCTCGTCACCGAGGAGGAGATCCGAGCCAAGCTCGACGAGGTCGCGGCGCAGGTCGCCGACGACTACGCCGACGAAGACCTCCTGCTCGTGGGAGTCCTCAAGGGCGCGGTCATGGTCATGGCGGACTTCTCGCGGGCGCTGGAGAAGCACGTGACGATGGACTGGATGGCCGTCTCCTCGTACGGCGCCGGCACCAAGTCCAGCGGTGTCGTCCAGATCCGCAAGGACCTCGACACCGACATCCTCGGCAAGCACGTGCTCATCGTCGAGGACATCATCGACTCGGGTCTGACCCTCAGCTGGCTGCTGGAGAACTTCGCCTCCCGTGGCGCAGCGTCGGTGGAGGTCTTCGCGCTGCTGCGCAAGCCCGAGGCCGCCAAGGTCGAGGTGCGCTGCAAGTACGTCGGCTTCGACATCCCGACGGAGTTCGTCGTCGGCTACGGCCTCGACTACGCCGAGAAGTACCGCAACCTCCGCGACGTCGCGGTGCTCGCGCCGCACGTCTACAGCTGAGCGCCCCACCGGGCGGACTGTGATTACGCCCGGGGCGAATGCACAGACGGCGCCTAGGAATCGCGCGATACCCTGATTCAACCGTCGACGGGGGTTCTCCCGTCCGCGGCGGCACGTCGACGAAAGGGGTCGGGCTCGCGCCCGCGCCATGGACTTCAAGAAGATCACCCGCAACCCGCTCTTCTACGTCCTGCTGATCGGGGTCTTCCTCATCGTGGGGTTCTCGCTCATCTCGAGCCTGGGCGGCGCGAAGCAGATCTCGACGCAGGAGGGTCTCGAGCTGCTCTCGGGCGACACGGTCACCGAGGTCGTCAACACCGACGGCGATCAGCGCGTCGACATGAAGCTCTCGAAGGAGTACGACGGCGCCACCGACGTGCAGTTCTACTACGTCTCGGCGCGTGCCGCCGAGGTCGTCGACGCGGTTAACGAGGCGAACCCGAAGGACGGCTTCAACGACGCCGTCCCGCGCGCGACGTGGTTCGACGGCTTCATCTCGCTCCTCCTGCCGATCCTGCTGCTCGGTCTGCTGTTCTGGTTCTTGCTGTCGAGCGCTCAGGGCGGCGGCAGCAAGGTCATGCAGTTCGGCAAATCTCGCGCGAAGCTCGTGACGAAGGAGATGCCGCAGGTCACCTTCCAGGACGTCGCGGGCTCCGACGAGGCGATCGAAGAGCTCGAAGAGATCAAGGACTTCCTGAAGGACCCGTCGAAGTTCCAGGCGGTCGGCGCCCGCATCCCGAAGGGCGTGCTGCTGTACGGCCCTCCCGGAACGGGCAAGACGCTTCTCGCACGCGCTGTCGCCGGCGAGGCAGGCGTGCCGTTCTACTCGATCTCGGGCTCTGATTTCGTCGAGATGTTCGTGGGCGTCGGCGCGAGCCGCGTGCGCGACCTGTTCAACCAGGCCAAGGAGAGCGCCCCCGCGATCATCTTCATCGACGAGATCGACGCCGTCGGCCGTCATCGCGGCGCCGGCATGGGCGGCGGTCACGACGAGCGCGAGCAGACGCTCAACCAGATGCTCGTCGAGATGGACGGCTTCGACCCCAAGGCGAATGTCATCGTGATCGCGGCGACCAACCGTCCCGACATCCTCGACCCGGCGCTGCTGCGTCCTGGCCGCTTCGACCGCCAGATCGGCGTCGACGCGCCCGACCTCAAGGGCCGTACGAAGATCCTCGAGGTGCACGGCCGCGGCAAGCCGCTCGCCGACGGTGTCGACCTCGAGGTCGTCGCCCGCAAGACCCCCGGCTTCACCGGTGCCGACCTCGCCAACGTGCTGAACGAGGCGGCGCTCCTCACGGCCCGCTCGAACGCGCAGCTGATCGACAACCGCGCCCTCGACGAGGCCATCGACCGCGTGATCGCCGGTCCGCAGCGGCGCACGCGCGTGATGAAGGACAAGGAGAAGCTCATCACCGCCTACCACGAGGGCGGCCACGCGCTCGCGGCGGCGGCGATGAATCACACCGACCCCGTCACGAAGGTCACGATCCTCCCGCGCGGGAAGGCCCTCGGCTACACGATGGTGCTGCCGCTCGACGACAAGTACTCCGTCACGCGCAACGAGCTGCAGGACCAGCTCACGTACGCGATGGGCGGGCGCGTCGCGGAGGAGATCGTCTTCCACGACCCGACGACGGGTGCCTCCAACGACATCGAGAAGGCGACGAACATCGCCCGCAAGATGGTCACCGAATACGGCATGACCGGAGACATCGGCCCGGTCAAGCTCGGTCAGTCGTCCGGCGAGGTCTTCATGGGCCGCGACATGGGTCACGGCCGCGAGTTCTCGGAGCGGGTCGCCGAGCGCGTCGACGTCCAGGTGCGCGACCTCATCGAGCAGGCGCACAACGAGGCGTACGAGGTCATCAACGCGAACCGCGACGTGCTCGACAAGCTCGCGCTGGCCCTCCTCGAGAAGGAGACCCTCGACCACCTGGAGCTCGCCGAGATCTTCACGGACGTCAAGCGCCTCCCGCCGCGTCCGCAGTGGCTGTCGAGCGAGCAGCGTCCCGTCTCGGAGCTGCCGCCGGTCGAGGTACCGCAGCGCCGCGACGAGGCCGGTCTCGCCGCGAGCGTCGAGGCCGATGAGCTGCCGGCTGCCGAGAAGGCGACCAAGCGCCGCCCCACCGGACAGGCGCGCCCGGCGACCGCGTAGGCTCGGCCCATGGCCGTCGATCGTGAGCGCGTCGCCGCGCTCGTACGCGAACTGCTCGAGGCGATCGGCGAAGACCCCGAGCGCCCCGGGCTCAAGCAGACGCCCGAGCGCGTCGCCGATGCGTACGCCGAGTTCTTCGCGGGAGTGGGGACGGATGCTGCGTCCCCCCTCGCGCACACCATCTCGGTGTCGCGCGGCCCGGCGCCCGACACGCTGCCGTCAGGTGCGGTGATCCTGCGCGACATCATCTTCCGGTCGGTGTGCGAGCACCACCTCCTGCCCTTCCGCGGGCACGCGCACCTCGCGTACCTCCCCGGCGAGCAGGTCGTCGGACTCGGCGCGCTGCCCAAGGTCGTCGACATCCTGTCGTCGCGGCCCCAGGTGCAGGAGCGCCTGGGCGAGCAGATCGCCGACGTGATCGCCGGATCCCTCGACGCCCGCGGGGTGCTGGTCGTGCTCGACGCGTCGCACGAATGCGTGACGATGCGGGGCGGACGCCAGCCGGATGCCTCCACCGTGACGATCGCGGCACGCGGGGAGCTCGCCGAGCCCGCCGCCCGTGCCGAACTGGTCGCCCTGATCGGAGCTGGTCGCGGATGACCCTCGTCATGGGCGTCGTCAACGTGACGCCCGATTCCTTCAGCGACGGCGGACGATACGTGGACGCCGAAGCCGCCATCGCGCAGGGCCTTCTGCTGCGCGCGCAGGGCGCCGACATCCTCGACATCGGCGGCGAGTCGACCAGGCCGGGGGCCGAGCGGGTCAGCCCCGAGGTCGAGCAGGAGCGGGTCCTCCCGGTGGTGCGGGCGCTGGCGCAGGCCGGGGTCATCGTCAGCATCGACACCATGAACGCCTCCACCGCCGTCCTGTCCGTCGAGGCGGGCGCGCGGATCGTGAACGACGTCTCGGGCGGCATGGCCGATCCTGCGATGCTGGCGGCCGTCGCCGCGACCGACGCGGACGTGGTGCTGCAGCACTGGCGCGGCCACTCCGCCGACATGTACGCCCGCGCCGTCTACGACGACGTCGTGGCCGAGGTCGCCCGCGAGCTCACTGCTCGTGTCGAGGCGGCTGAGGCGGCGGGCGTCGATCCCTCGCGGGTGATCGTCGACCCGGGGATCGGTTTCGGTAAACGCGGCGAGCAGAACTGGGAGACGTTGCGCGGTCTCGACCGCTTCGTCGCGATGGGGCAGCGGGTGCTGATCGGGACGAGCCGCAAGCGTTTCCTCGCCGAGGCGCTCGCGGAAGACCCCGCGGACGCCTCCGAGGCCCGGCGCGACCTCGCGACCGCGGTGACGAGTGCGCTCGCCGCGCAGGCAGGGGTGTGGGCGGTGCGCGTCCACGATGTCGCCGCCACGCGAGATGCTCTGGTGGTCGCCGGGCGCTGGGCCGGCGCGGATCGATCAGGGGGCCGGGAGGGCTGATGGAGGGCATCGACGAGATCACTCTCACCGGCGTGCGCGCCTATGGGTACCACGGGGTATTCGAGGACGAGCGCCGCGAGGGCCAGGAGTTCGTGGTCGATGTGACGCTGTACCTCAGCACCGCGGAGGCTGCCGAGACCGACGACGTCGCCGACACGGTGCACTATGGCGAGGTCGCCGAGCGCATCGCCGAACTCGTCGGCGGTGAGCCGCTGAACCTCATCGAGGGCGTCGCGGCGCGCATCGCCGACGACCTCCTCTCGTACGACCTCGTGCAGATGGTCGCCGTCACCGTGCACAAGCCCCAGGCCCCGATCACGGTCCCGTTCTCCGATGTGTCGGTGACGATCCGCCGCGGCCGTCCCGTGGGCCCGGCGTGGACGGAGGGCGCGTGAACCGTCGTCTCGCGCAGGGCTTCGACGGCGACGTCGAGCGTCGCCCGCGTGCAGCGGTCGAAGCCGTCGTCGCTCTCGGCGCCAATCTCGGCGATCGCGCCGAGACGATGGCGGCGGCGATCAAGGACCTGGCGCGGGTGCCTCTCGTCGACGCCGTGCGGGTCTCGGAGCCGATCGAGTCGGTCGCGCTGAAGCCGGAGGGTCCGGATGCCTCGGCCCCGGCCTATCTGAACGCCGTCGCGATCCTCACCACGCGCCTGGCGCCGTCGGTGCTGCTCGGCTACCTCCACTCCATCGAGCAGCGGCATGGCCGGGTGCGGTCGGCGGCGCGTTCCGCGCACGAAGGAGGCTGGGAGGACCGCACGCTGGACCTCGACCTGATCACCTACGACGACGTCGTCAGCGACGACCCGCGGCTGCTGCTCCCGCACCCGCGGGCGGCCGAGCGCGACTTCGTGCTCGGTCCGTGGCTGGCCGTCGACCCCGATGCCGTGCTCCCGGGCGTCGGCCGGGTCGACGAGGCGCTGCGCCGCCTGCGGGCGGAGGGCCGATGAAGCGCACCGGTGCCGGAGTGCTGATCATCGCGGCGGTCCTCGGGGTCGCGGCGGGGTTCCTCGTGGATCAGCTGCTGACGTCGGCAGGGCGTCCGACGTTCACGCCCGCGGTGACGCTGCCGATCCTCCTCGTGCTGCTTGGCGTGGTCGTGGTCGCGCTCGCCATCCCGATCCGCCGCGCCACGCACGGCACCTCGAAGGCGAAGGTCGACCCGTTCCGTGCGGTGCGCATCGCGATGCTCGCGAAGGCGTCGAGCATCGTCGGCGCCGCGGTCGGCGGCGTGGGCGCGGGGCTGTGGATCTTCCTGGCGACCCGGCCCGTCACGCCCTCGCTAGGCTCGTTGGGGACGGTCATCGCGACGACCGTGTGCGGTGCCCTGCTGGTCGCCGCGGGTCTGGTCGCGGAGCACCTGTGCACCATCCGGAAGGACGACGATGACGAACAGCCCGGAGGCGACCCACCCGGACTCGAGCCGCGAATCCACAACCACTGACGTGGCGGATGCTCCTGATGCGGCGGCGGGCACCGTCGCGGCGCCGGAGTTCGAGGAGCTCGTCGAACCGCGGTCCGAGAACCGGCTCGCCCTCGAGGGCGGGGTGTGGCACCAGATCTCGCCGAAGTACGTGACGGTGCAGCTGATCTCGACCGGCTCGTTCCTGCTGGTCGTCATTGCGGCCACGCTCGTGCTCACGCTGCTGATGCACCAGCTGTGGGCGTGGATCCCCGGCGGGATCATGACGGTGATCCTCGCGTGGACGCTCGCCATCCTGCCGCGCCAGGCCCGCGCGATCGGGTACCAGCTGCGCGACGACGATCTCGTGTTCCGCCGGGGCATCCTGTGGCAGCGCTTCGTCGCCGTGCCCTACGGTCGCATGCAGCTCATCGACATCACGCACGGTCCGCTCGACCGCGGCTTCGGCATCGCGCAGCTGAAGTTCGTGACGGCCGCCGCCGCGACCGGCGTCGTGATCCCTGGTCTCGCCCAGTCCACGGCCGAGACGCTCCGCGACCACCTCGTCGAGGTCGCCGAGAGCCGGCGCACAGGGCTATGAGCGACCCGCTTCTCACGCCTGAGCCCGCGCCACCGCCCGGGCCGAGCGCGCCGCCGCCGCAGCTCGTGCGCTCGCCGCTCAGCGACGGCGAATGGCACCGCCTGCACCCGCTCACCCCACTGCTGCGCGGCGGGCTGTTCCTCATCGTCGTCATCGGCATCGTCTTCGCGAACCTGCGGGACCGCCTGGTGTTCATCTTCCTGCCGTGGCTCGCGCCCGGCGTCGGGGACGAGGTCGTGGAGTGGGAGCAGGTCGGCGGCGACCCGGTCGACTTCATCATCGCGAACAACCTCTACGTGCTGGCCGCGGTCGCCGTCCTCGCGGTGCTCATCGTGCTGGTCACGGTGTTCTACACGTCCTGGCGCTTCCACACGTTCCGCATCACGGATGACGACGTCGAGGTGCGCAGCGGCATCCTGTTCCGCACACAGCGGCGTGCGCCGCTCGACCGCGTGCAGGGCGTCAACCTCACGCGGCCGATGATCGCGCGGCTGCTGGGCATGGCCAAGCTCGAGGTCGTCGGGGCGGGCACCGACGCCAACGTCAAGCTGGAGTACCTCTCGACCGCCAACGCCGAGGCCGTCCGCGCCGACATCCTGCGCCTCGCCTCGGGGCGCCGGCTCGCGATGGCCGCGGGTCCCGCCCACGCGGCTGCGCCGCGGCAGCCTGGCCGCGTGGCGTCCCTCAGCCAGACCGTCGGCCGCGAGATCACCGGACTCATCGAGGGGCCCGAGGCCCCCGTCGCCGAGCTGGAATCGGTCGTGCACATCCCGCTGGGCCGGCTCGTCGCATCCCACGTCCTCAGCACCTCGACGCTGGGTCTCCTCTTCGCGATCGTCGCGATCGTGATCGGCGTCAGCCAGGGCGTGACGTGGCTGCTGTTCGGCTTCGTGCCCGCGATCATCGGTTTCGGCGCGTACTGGGTGCGCTCGATCGTCCGCTCGCTGCGGTACTCCATCGCGCCGACGCCCGACGGCGTGCGCATCACGTTCGGGCTCTTCACCACCATCACCGAGATCGTCCCGCCCGGGCGCGTGCATGCCGTCGAGGTGACGCAGGGGATCTTCTGGCGCCCCGCCGGATGGTGGACGATCCGCATCAACCGCCTCACCGGTCGCAGCGCCGCCGACAGCACGACCGATCAGTTCACGACGGTGCTGCCGGTCGGCACCGCGGCGGACGTCGAGCGGGTGCTGCGCCTCCTGCAGCCTTCGCTGCCCGACGACGAGCTCGCGCTCATCGTCCAGGAGGGCATGTTCGGGCCGACCGCGAGCGACACCTTCACGAACACGCCGAAGCGCGCGCGGTGGATCCGGCCGTTCTCCTACCGCCGCAACGGCTTCCGGCTCACTGAGGACGCCCTCCTGATGCGGCGCGGCGTGGTGTGGCGCAAGCTCGTGATCCTGCCGCTCGCGCGCCTGCAGAGCTTCGGGCTCTACCAGGGCCCGCTCGACCGTGCGTCGGGCGTGACCAATGTGCGTGCGCACGTCGTGACCGGGCCGGTGTCGCCGTTCCTCGCGGCCGTCGACCGCGACGCCGCTCTCGCTCTGTTCGACGACGTTGCCCGCGGCTCGGTGCGCGCCGCGCTGGCCGATCGCACGCACCGGTGGGCTGAGGAGGAGACGGATGCTGACGCCGCCGTCTCCCCGGAGCACGACCTGTACGGACCTGCCGCTGCGGCGCCCGCTTCACCCGTTGCCGGCATTGAGGCTCAAGCGGCAGCATCCGTGCCCCCGCCGCCGGCGGGCTACACCGTCGTTCGCGAGCCGGGGGAGGACCGCGCGTGAGCCGCGACGGCCGCCTCGGTGTCGGGATCATCGGCGCCGGCCGCGTCGGGCCGGTGCTCGGCGCAGCGCTCGGCGGAGCAGGGCACGCGCTCGTGGGGATCACCCAGGGCGCCGATCCCGAGCGCGTCGAGGCGATCCTGCCCGGCGTGCCCGTCCTCGACGCCACAGAGGTCGTCCGCCGCAGCGAGCTGGTGATCGTCGCGGTGCCTCACGATCAGCTCGAAGGTCTTGTCGGCGGCCTGGCCGAGGTCGGCGCGTGGCAGCCGGGGCAGCTCGTGCTGCACACGGACCCGGCCTGGGGCACGGGCGTCCTGGCCGCCGCGGTCGCGAAGGGGGCCATCCCGCTCGCCGTGCACCCCGCGATCGAGTTCAGCGGCACCTCGATGGACCTTCGGGCACTCTCGAGCGCGTACGCCGCCGTGACCGCCCCCGCTCCCGTGCTGCCGATCGCGCAGGCGCTCGCCGTCGAGCTCGGCTGCGAGCCCGTCGTCGTCGACGAGTCGGCCCGGCCCGCGTACGCCGAGGCGATCGCGACCGCACGCGACTTCTCGCGGTCGATCGTGCGGCAGGCGACCGCGCTGCTCGCCGAGGCGGGCGTGCCGCAGCCGGGGTCGTTCCTCTCCGCGCTGGCGCACACGACCATCGACCACGCGCTGGCGGAGGCGGGCTCCGGTCCGCAAGCGGAGCCCCCCGCTACGATCCAAGGATGATCAGCACCGTCGGCGAGCTGCGGGCTCGGCTCGCCGAAGTCCGCACCGCCGCCCCCGGAGCACGCATCGCGCTCATCTCCACCATCGGCGCGCTCCACGACGGGCACATCGACCTCGTGCACCGCGCACGGGAGGTGGCCGACATCGTCGTCGTGTCGGTGTTCGTCAACCCGCTGCGGTTCTCCTCGCCGGCCGAGTTCGCGGCGTATCCCCGCACCCCTGACGAGGACGAGCGCCTGCTCGAGTCGCTCGGCGTCGAGGTCGTGTTCGCCCCCGACACGAGCGAGCTGCTCCCCGACGGCTCCGCGACGACGAAGGTCACCGCGGGCGATCTCGGCCTTCGCTACGAGGGGCGCGCGCGCCCGTTCTACTTCGACGGACTTCTCACCGTGGAGGCCAAGCTCTTCCACCTCGTCGCCCCCGACGTCGCCGTCTACGGCGACCGGGACCCTCAGCGGGTGTTCCTGGTGCGTCGGATGATCCGCGATCTGTTCTTCGAGGTCGAGGTCGCGACGGTCGAGACCGTGCGCGGCGATGACGGGCTGCCGGTGTCGACACGGGTCGGCATGCTCGAGGACCGCGACCTCGCCGCGGCCGCACTCCTCCCGGCCGCGCTCGACGCGGCCGCCGCCAACGCGGATCGTGGCGTCGACGCGTGCATCGCCGCCGCGCAGTCCGCGCTCATGGGAGAGCCGCGCATCCGGCTGGAGTACCTGAGCGTCGTCGACCCGGCGACGTTCCTGCCGGTCGACGAGGGCAGCAGCGGACCGGCGCTGGCGCTCATCGCCGCCTCGGTGGCGGGCCACCGGTTCATCGACAACGCCGAGATGTACCTGGGCTGACCGGGTCCGAGGGCTGGGAGGCGACATGCGCATCACGCGGATCGGCGGTCCGACCGCCCTCGTCGAATGGGAGGGGTGGCGGATCCTCACGGACCCGACGTTCGACCCACCCGGCCGCACGTACTCGTTCGCACTGGGGACGTCGTCGCGCAAGACCACCGGTCCCGCCATCCCGCTCGCGGAGATCGGCCCGGTGGACGTCGTGCTGCTGAGCCACCATCACCACGCCGACAACCTCGACGATGCCGGCCGGGCAGGACTGTCGGCGGTGCGGACGGTGCTGACGACCCGTGCCGGAGCGAAGGCGCTGACCTCGGGCGGCGCGCACCCCGATGCCCGAGGCCTGGCCGCCGGAGACGTCATCACCCTCACCGCCGAGGGCAAGCCCGACCTCGTGGTCACGGCGACACCGTGCCGGCACGGAGCTCCCCTCACGGGCCCGATCGTCGGCCCCGTCGTCGGGTTCGCCCTCTCGCTCGGCGGGGCTGGGCGCCCGGGTCTCTGGATGACCGGCGACACCGTGATGTACGGCGGGCTGCGTCGCGCGGCGGCCGGCCTGCGACCTGACGTGGCCCTCGTGCACATCGGGGCCGTGAAGTTCCCGCTCACGGGCCCGCTCGCGTACACGATGGACGCCGCCGGCGCCGTCGAGCTCATCGGGCTCGCTCAGCCCGGCGTGGCCGTGCCCATCCACGTCGAGGGCTGGAGCCACTTCTCGCAGCAGGAGGAGGCCGCCGCGGCGGTCTTCGATGCCGCACCCGGTCCCGTGCGGGAGCGGGTGCGCTGGGCTCCGCTCGGCGTGCCGGTCGACCTCGGCTGAGATCGATCACGCCGCGGCGGCTCAGCGCGCGCGATCGTCGGGCTGAGAACTCGCCTGGCGCGCGTACCGCCGCATCGCGATACCCGCGCCGAGCGTCGCGACGAGCACGACGGCGGAGAAGACGAGCAGCACGGTGGTCTCGCCGACGAGGGGAAGGCTGAGCCCCACGAGGAGAACCGGCGCGACGAGACCGCCGTATGCGATGAGGAACAACAGCGCGAGGGTCTCGCCCCGGCGGTCAGGTGCCGCGAGCGCGCTCGCCGCGGCGATCGCTGAGCGGAACATGATGCCCGCGCCGGAGCCGGCGATGACGGCGCCCGCGATGAACAGCCCGAGAGCGGGGATCAGCGCGCCGGCCGCGATGGACACGAGGCCCACCGCGAAACACCCCATCGCGATGAGGAGCTGCGCCCGCTGCGCTACACGGACCAGCAGCACCTGCGCGACCGCCGCGGCGCCGAACACGGCGAAGACGGTGGCACCGTCCACCAGGTGGTCCGACACGTGGAACGTGTCGTGCAGGAAGGTCGGGGCCAGCGACGTGAACAGTGCGAACAGCGCGAACGAGGCGGCCGCGCCCGTGCCCGCCGCCGCGAAGGCCGCGCCCGACCCGGTCGGGAATGCCAGTCGCTGCGGTCGGTAGGCCGGATGCGCCGCCGCGGTGTCGACCGTCTCGGGCACGTGGCGGAGAATGAGCGCCGCCGCGACGAAGAGCACGAGGAACACGACGTGCGGCAGTTCCAGCGGGTCGGGAGCGAACTCGGCGAACAGGCCGCCGACGAGAGGCCCGAGCGCCAAGCCGCCCAGGTTGGCAGCTCCGGCCACCGACGCCGCGACGACAGCGGTCTCGGCGGGCCGCGCCTTCGCGCGCAGCTCGGCGAGGTGAGCCGTCGCCGCGGCGCTGAGCGTGCCCACGCTCACCCCGTCGACGAACCGCGCGACGATGAGGCCCGGCACCGAGTTCCACACGATGAAGACGATCGCCGCGAGCGCCGACACGAGCACCGCGATCACGGCCATCCGACGTCGTCCCGCCCAGTCGCTGATGTGACCGATCAGGAACAGGCTGACCACGACTCCCACCGCGAACGCGGCGAAGATGAACGTCACGACCGGAACGGGGAAGTCGTCGGCCGCCTGGTAGAGCGGATACAGCGGCGTCGGGACCGTGGCGTAGGCGGTGACGGTCGTGAAGGCGGCCGCGACGACCCAGAACCCGGTGAGATCCGACATCGTCCGACGAGGTTGCGACATCGCGCCGTCCGATCGTGTCGAGATGGGCGTTCGTAGAGCCGCCCCCGACCTTACTCGCGCCGTGGAGCACCTCGGTAGACTTGGGGGTCCGCGTTCTGCGGAGAACCCCCACCGAGGAGCCCACCCCGTGACCGACACGACCTCGCCCGCCGAGACCGCCGAGCCGACCGAAGAAGAAGTCTTCGAGCAGAAGGCCGTGCGGCTGGCCAAGCGCGAGCGTCTGATCGCCGAGCGGACGGATGCTGCGGGCGGGGCGTATCCGGTCAGCGTGCCGATCACCGACACGATCCCGGCGCTGCGCGAGCGCTTCGCCGCGCTCGAGGCGGGCGCCGAGACCGGCGTCACCGCGGCGGTCGCCGGCCGCGTCGTCTTCAGCCGCAACACCGGGAAGCTCTGCTTCGCGTCGCTGCAGGCAGGAGATGGCAGCCGCATCCAGGCGATGGTGTCGCTCGCAGCGGTCGGCGACAAGTCGCTCCAGGCCTGGAAGGAGCTCGTCGACCTCGGCGACCACGTC
Organism: Microbacterium trichothecenolyticum; assembly: GCF_041938625.1. Taxonomy (GTDB): domain Bacteria; phylum Actinomycetota; class Actinomycetes; order Actinomycetales; family Microbacteriaceae; genus Microbacterium; species Microbacterium trichothecenolyticum_D. The sequence goes on from NZ_CP169427.1 coordinate 539,513, forward strand.
TTCGTCTCGGGCGAGGTCATCTCCAGCCGCCGCGGCGAGCTGTCGATCATGGTGTCGGACTGGAGCATCGCATCCAAGGCCGTGCTGCCGCTGCCGAACCTGCACTCCGAGCTCAGCGAGGAGAGCCGCGTCCGCAGCCGCTTCCTCGACCTCATCGTGCGCGATCGGGCACGCGAGACGGTCGTCGCCCGCGCGAAGGTCAACGCGAGCCTGAGGCAGACGTTCGCGTCGCACGACTTCATCGAGGTCGAGACGCCGATGCTGCAGGTACAGCACGGCGGGGCCTCTGCACGGCCGTTCATCACGAACTCCAATGCGTTCGACACCGACCTGTATCTGCGCATCGCACCGGAGCTGTTCCTCAAGCGGGCTGTGGTCGGAGGCATCGACCGGGTGTTCGAGATCAACCGGAACTTCCGCAACGAGGGCGCCGATTCGACGCACAGCCCCGAGTTCGCGATGCTCGAGGCGTACCAGGCGTACAGCGACTACAACGGCATCGCCGACCTCACGCAGGAGCTGATCCAGAACGCCGCCATCGCGATCTCGGGATCGACCACGGTGATCTGGGCCGACGGCACCGAGTACGACCTGGGCGGCCAGTGGGACCGCCTCTCGATGTACGGATCGCTGTCGGAGGCGGCCGGCCGGGAGATCACGCCCGAGACGCCGTTCGAGGATCTGGTCGCGCTCGCCGAGGCCGAGGGCGTCGACCTCCCGCCGCATGCGATCCACGGCAAGCTCGTCGAGGAGCTGTGGGAGCACTTCGTGAAGCCGGCCCTCGTGCGCCCGACTTTCGTGATGGACTTCCCCGTCGACACCAGCCCGCTCGTCCGCGAGCACCGCTCGATCGCCGGCGTCGTGGAGAAGTGGGACCTGTACGTGCGCGGTTTCGAGCTCGCGACCGGCTACTCCGAGCTCGTCGACCCGGTGATCCAGCGCGAGCGCTTCGTCGAGCAGGCGAAGCTCGCCGCCAAGGGCGACCTCGAGGCGATGCGCATCGATGAGGAGTTCCTGCGCGCGCTCGAGCACGGCATGCCGCCGACCGGGGGCATGGGCATGGGCATCGACCGGCTGCTCATGGCGGTGACCGGGCTCGGCATCCGCGAGACCATCCTCTTCCCGCTCGTCAAGTAGTCCCGCGGCGGGGTCGTCACGCACGCGGATCATCGGACGCTCGCGCGCTGGAACGCCCAGTCGGGCAGATGCCCCGCGTTCACGAACGAGAGCACGATCTGCGAGAGCCCGTGCTCGGGCTCGATCTCGCACGCGCGCTCCGCGTACGCGGCGGCGTGGGTCGAGCGACCGAGCGCCCACGACAGCCACGCGCACATCGCGAGCGGTCCAGGCCGGGCGTCACGCGGCGCGACCGCCGCGGCATACCGTGCCAGCTCGAGCGCGGTCTCGAGACGGGAGACCTGCGGTCGGTCGCCCTCGCCCCACATGCGCATCGCGAGATGCGCCGGGTAATCCTCGCCCGACTCCCATCGCAGCTGCGCATCGAACGCCTCGTCTCCCTCGGCGAGATTGCCGCTCCACTGCACCAGCGCCACATCGCGCAGCGACGGGCGAGCGAGGCACCACACGAGGGCGGCGACGTCGTACGCGTCCGCCGCCGCGAGAGGTTGCGCGAGAGCGTCTTCGAAGAACCCGGGCAGGTCGTCGAACCGGCACACCGCGGCGAGCGCCTGAGGGTCGACCCGTGCCGTCTCGTCGGTGACGGATGCCTCGTCCTCCGCGGCTCCCGACACCGGCCCGGGAACGGGGCCGAGGTCGCTCGCCCGGACGCGAGGGCCCCCAGCGTCCTCCACCGCCGCCGCCCTGCGAGCAAGGCCCTCGGCCGCATCGTCACACGCGGTGCGCGCCGACCGCACCGTGCGCGCGGCCGTGCCACCCTCGGGCGGGGGGCCGCACAGCACGGCCACCGCCGTGTCGAGCGCGGTCATCGCCTTCGCCACCCGCTCCCGCTGCTCGGCCGAGCAGCCCGGCAGATCGGCGCCGGTCGCCTGATCGCCGTCGGGCTCCGGGAAGTCTGCGGAGCCCATCCACTCCAGGTCGCCGAGCGGCCTGCCCGCCGCCGGGCACTCCGTGTCGAGGAAGGATCCCCACGCGTCCGCGGCGACGCACAGCAGATCGGTGACCCGCAGGCCGCACGCATCGGCGCGCCGCTCGAGCGCGGCGAGGAGGTCGCGATGCGGCATCCGTTCGTCTTCGGCGAACGTCATGCCGGTGTACGCGATCGCAGCGACGGCGTCGGCCTCGGCGAGACGGCACACCATGCCGGTGACGGTGGCGGCGATGCGGTCGACGGCGTCCTCGTCGCCGCCGGGGAGGTCGAATCGCATCGCGCCGAGACTGCGGGCGCCGTGGAACGGGATCACGACGAGGCTCTGCGTCGGGTGGTAGCCGAGCATGCGGGGGACGAAGGAGAGGAACTGCGCGGCATCCGCGGCTTTCACGACGGTCGGGGTCATGGGACGAGTGTCGTGACGCCCGAGGCCCCCGCCGCGGTCTCCACAGGGGCCGATGCCGCAGGCGCGAAAACGAGGCCCTGGGGAGGAACCGCTGCGTTCCTGTGGACAAGTCGCCGGCCGATCCGTCCCTGAACCGCCTGGGGAGGAGGCGATACCCGCACGGCGTATCCTTGAAGGCATGGATTACTGGGTCGCGGCGCTCTGGACGCTCCTGCCGACCGTCCTCGTGTCGCTGATCTTCTTCTTCGTGCTGCGCAGCATCATCCGCGCGGACCGCACCGAGCGGCGCGTGTACGCGAAGATCGAGGCCGAAGAGCGCGCCAAGCGGGGGCTGCCGCCGGTGGCGCCCGGCACCGCCTCCACCGACGCCTGATCGTCGCCGGCGCCACGGAGTGACGACGCGCCGGATCGCGCGCAGCCCCGCCGACCTCTTCCGGATGCGGGGCCGCGTCCGCCGCCCCCGATAGTGTGGGCACACCGCTCGATCGGCGCGTCCGATGGGACGGACCCGCCCGACGACCGGGGAGAGGCTCCGCTCGATGATCACCATCACGTTCGACGCGACGTGGTGGGTGGTGCTCGTCTTCATCGTCGACATCGTGATCCGTGTCACGGCCATCATCGTGGTGCCGCGCAACCGTCGCCCCACCGCCGCGATGGCGTGGCTGCTGGCGATCTACTTCATCCCGATCATCGGCGTCTTCCTGTTCCTGCTGATCGGCAACCCGCGGCTTCCGCGCAAGCGCCGCCGCAAGCAGGAGCGCATCAACGACTACATCCACGACACGAGTGCGTCGCTGGACTTCGGCACGCTGCGCCCGCATGCGCCGAGCTGGTTCACGTCGCTCGTGACGCTCAACCGCAATCTCGGCGCGATGCCGCTGGCGGGCGACAACGCCGCGGACCTGATCCCCGACTACCAGGAGAGCCTCGACGCGATGGCGGAGGCGATCCGCGCGGCCGAGCGCTTCGTGCATGTCGAGTTCTACATCCTCCAAGCGGATGCTGCGACCGACAACTTCTTCCGCGCCCTCGAAGAGGTGGCGGCTCGCGGGGTGACCGTGCGCGTGCTCCTCGACCACTGGGCGAACCGCGGCAAGCCGTTCTACAAGCGCACCCTCAAGCGCCTGACGGCGATGGGCGCGCAGTGGCACCTCATGCTCCCGGTGCAGCCGCTGCGCGGCAAGTACCAGCGTCCTGACCTGCGCAACCACCGCAAGCTCCTCGTGGTCGACGGGCGCGTCGCGTTCACCGGGTCGCAGAACGTCACCGACTCCACCTACAACCTTCGAAAGAACATCAAGCGCGGCCTGCACTGGGTCGACCTCATGGCGCGCATCGAAGGCCCGGTCGTAGCATCCGTCAATGCCGTCTTCTTGAGCGACTGGTACAGCGAGACCGACGAGGTGCTCACGGATCAGATCGACCTCTTCGATGTGCGCAGCGGGCCGGGCGATCTCGACTGCCAGATCGTGCCGTCGGGGCCGGGGTTCGAGTTCCAGAACAATCTCAAGCTCTTCGCCGGCCTGCTCTACGCGGCGCACCGCAAGATCATCGTGGTGAGTCCCTACTTCGTTCCCGACGAGGCGATGCTGCTCGCCATCACGACGGCGTGCCAGCGCGGCATCCATGTCGAGCTGTTCGTCTCGGAAGAGGGCGACCAGGCGATCGTCTACCACGCGCAGCGCAGCTACTACGAGGCGCTGCTGCGCGCGGGCGTGAAGATCTGGATGTACAAGAAGCCGTTCATCCTGCACACGAAGAGCCTCACCATCGACGACGAGGTCGCCATCGTGGGGTCGAGCAACATGGACATGCGCTCGTTCGGTCTCAACATGGAGATCTCGATGCTCGTGCGCGGCGAGGAGTTCGTGCGACAGATGCGCGCGGTGGAAGACATGTACCGGTCGCTCTCGCGCGAGCTCACGCTCGAGGAGTGGGAGAAGCAGCCGCTGCGATCGACGGTGCTCGACAATCTCGCGCGCCTCACGTCGGCGCTGCAGTGAGGCGTTCTCCCGGCGGATCGTGACCTGGACGTGATCGGACGACTGAGATTCCGGGTCGTTTTGCGACACGATATGGGTGACGGATGCCGCGGGGGATGGTGTCCGCGGAACTCCAGGAGGCCTCGCATGCCCGTTCGCTCCCGTTCACTGTTCGCCGGGCTCGGCCTGGCGCTCCTCGCCGCAGGCCTCCTGACCGCCTGCACGACGCCCGCCGGCTCCGGCGGCACCACCCCGACGCCGGCCGCGACCACCAAGGACGACGACAGCAGCAACGAGCAGGAGGTCACCGCGGCCTGGCTCGACGGCGGTCGCATGATCGGCATCGTCACGCAGGGCAGTTCGACGTGCATCCCGGTCGCCGAGGAGGCGACCTACGACGACGGCGTCATGTTCGTCACGCTCGTCGACGCCGAGGGCGACGAGGCCTGCACGGCCGACCTCGTTCCGCGCGTGACCGTCGTGGGCACCCCGGCGGACGTGGACCCCGTCAACGGCGTCGAGATCGAGGTGACGGGTGACGGCTGGCACGGCGACACCGACCTCGAGGGGGTCGCCGGCCTCGGGGTCGGCGGTGAGACGGATTACCTGCCGAGCGCCGGCTGGACCGACGTCGACGGCCAGTTCGTGATCCTGTCGTGGGGTTCGTCTTCGTGCGCGCCGCAGGTCGAGAACACGGAGACCACCAGCGCGACCGAGGTCACCGTCACCTTCGTGACCCCGCCCGCGGACCAGGTGTGCACCATGGACATGGCTCCGCGCGGCGTCGTGACGACCGTGACCGGCATCGAGGACGAGGACGCCGAGACCTTCGCGATCCTCACCGGCGGCGAGTTCGACAACGTCCGCATCCCCATCTACCCCAACTGACGCCCGGCGATTCCGGATGCTGCGCCCCGCAGCATCCGTCCTTTCCTGCGTGATCTCTGCTCACCTGTCACAAACTGCCCTCCGCATCGGCATTTCGTGACAGGTGAGCGTTCTTCGTCGGTGCCGCTGCTGCTCACCTGTCGCGAAGTGTCGCCCCCGCTGGCGCGTTGTGACAGGGGACCAGGGGAAACGCGGACGGGCGGGGCAGACGTGGCCTCCTCCACAGGCAGGGTGAGGCTTGCGCACTCCACGGAGTCGAGCTGTGCGCGCACAATGCGGACGGCGCTCCGGTCACGCTCGTCATGTGATGCGACCTCTTCCCGAGGGCCTCGGGCCCCGATTCTCCGTCCGGCAGGCGAAGGAAGCCGGTGTGCCGACCGGCCGACTGCGCCGCGCAGACGTGGACAAGCCCTTTCATGGGGTGCGCGTGCTCCGCGATGCCAGCCTTCCCGAAGGACTCGAGACCGATCGCTGGGGCCGGGCTCTCGGCCCGGCTGAGCGAGCCCACCTCGCTCTCGCCCTCGCCTACGCACCGCGGATGGCCGAGGGCGAATTCTTCAGCCACATCACCGCCGCCGTCATTCTCGGGATCCCCCTCCCGTACCTCCTGGTCGCGCGGTCGATGCTGCATGTGTCTGTGTTCCGCCCACGACGGCTCCCTCGCAGCGCCGGGGTCCGTGGGCACGAGGCCAAGCCCTCGTTGGTGCGAACCGTGCGCGACGCGCGCACGGGACTGCTCACCGCGACGCCGGCGACGGTCTGGGCGAGTCTCGGACGACAGCTGACCGATCCCTACGATCTCGTGGCGGCCGGAGATGCCGTCGTCCGGACGTGGCGCGTCGACTCGCCGCTCGCGACGCTCGCCGATCTGGAGGCCGCGGTCACGGCGGGCCGCAGAGTCGGAGTGGCGGCGGCGCGCCTTGCACTGCCGCGCGTGCGAACCGACTCCGCGTCCCGCACCGAGTCATGGCTCCGGCTCACTCTCATCGATCACGGTCTGCCTGAGCCTGCGCGAAATCACGAGGTCTCTGCGGACGGCGTCTACCTCGGCTGCGTCGATCTCGCCTACCCCGACCTCAAGATCGCGATCGAGTACGAGGGTGAGCATCACCTTCTCGATCCGGAGCAATGGGCGCGCGACATCGCGCGCTACGAGGCGCTCCGCGCCGCGGGATGGGTCGTCGTCCAGATCACCAAGGCCGAACTGTTCCACGAGCCCGCAGTGGCCGTGCAGCGGGTACGCGCCGCGATCCGCCGTCGCGGCTGAGTCGTGCAGACGCCGGCGCCGTTGTCAGTTCCCGCGTTCGTCGCGCCCGCACCGATCGGGTTCCGCATGCCGCGCCCCCGCTGCACCCGGATCCTTCCTCGCCTGTCGCGGACTGCCGCCGCGCTCGACACTTCGCGACAGCTGAGCCGTATCAGCTCGAAGCGACACAGCTCCCCTGCCGCAAAGTGTTGGCACCCGCGACACCTTGTGACAGGGGAGCAGTGCGTGTCCGGCGCGCTGCTGCTCGCCTGGCTCATCGTGTCGAGGCTCGCGGCGCTTCGTGACAGGCGAACAGAAGATGGACGGATGCCTCGGCCCGCGGCATCCGGAATCCCTCAGTCGGCCCGGACGAGCAGTTCGCCGATCTCGCAATCGAGCGCCCGGCAGATCGCCGACAGCGTCGAGTAGCGGATCGCACGCGCCCGGTCGTTCTTGAGGATCGACAGGTTCACGACCGAGACGCCGACGAGCTCCGACAGGTGCGTCAGGGTCATCCCGCGTGCGAGCAGCAGCTCGTCGAGCCGGCAGTGGACGCCGAACGGTCCAACGTCCTCGGCGGGCGTCATACCAGCCCGGCCGTTTCGCGCTGCAGGCGCTCGCCGTAGCGGAAGATGGCCCCGAATGCCGCGAAGCCGAAAGCGGCGCCGATCGGCCAGAACGAAACGGCGACCCGGTACACGCCGGTCGAGACGACGTCGCTGCCCCAGGCGGGGAAAAACGATAAACCGGACGGATGCTGCGGCGCAAGGGTTCCGTTCCGTTTCGTGCGCGCTATGCCCACGGCGAACACGGCCGTGCGCTCACGAGCCGCTGGCTACCCTCGATGTAAGGCGCAGTGGGTCACAAGCGACCCGAAACGCCCCGGAGGAGTGAACGATGTTCGAGAGATTCACCGACCGTGCCCGTCGTGTGGTCGTCCTCGCCCAGGAAGAGGCGAAGATGCTGAACCACAACTACATCGGCACCGAGCACATCCTGCTCGGTCTCATCCACGAGGGCGAAGGGGTCGCCGCCAAGGCGCTCGAGAGCCTGGGCATCTCGCTCGACGCCGTGCGTGAGCAGGTGCAGGACATCATCGGCCAGGGTCAGCAGCAGCCGACCGGTCACATCCCCTTCACGCCGCGCGCCAAGAAGGTGCTCGAGCTCAGCCTCCGCGAGGCGCTGCAGCTGGGCCACAACTACATCGGCACCGAGCACATCCTCCTCGGCCTCATCCGCGAGGGCGAGGGCGTCGCCGCCCAGGTGCTCGTCAAGCTCGGCGCCGATCTCAACAAGGTGCGTCAGCAGGTCATCCAGCTCCTCTCCGGCTACCAGGGCAAGGAGCCGGCGGGTGTCGCGAGCGGCCAGGGCGAGCAGACCCAGGGCACGACGCAGGGCGGCTCGCAGGTGCTCGACCAGTTCGGTCGCAACCTCACGCAGGCCGCGCGCGACAACAAGCTCGACCCCGTCATCGGGCGCGAGAAGGAGATCGAGCGCGTGATGCAGATCCTGTCGCGCCGGTCCAAGAACAACCCGGTGCTGATCGGCGAGCCGGGCGTCGGCAAGACGGCTGTCGTCGAAGGGCTCGCTCAGGCGATCGTCAAGGGCGACGTGCCCGAGACGCTCAAGGACAAGCAGCTCTACTCGCTCGACCTCGGTTCGCTGATCGCCGGTTCCCGCTACCGCGGTGACTTCGAGGAGCGCCTGAAGAAGGTCACGAAGGAGATCCGCACGCGCGGCGACATCATCGTCTTCATCGACGAGATCCACACGCTGGTGGGTGCGGGCGCCGCGGAGGGCGCGATCGACGCGGCATCCATCCTGAAGCCGCTGCTCGCGCGTGGCGAGCTGCAGACGATCGGTGCCACGACCCTCGACGAGTACCGCAAGCACTTCGAGAAGGATGCTGCGCTCGAGCGCCGCTTCCAGCCGATCCAGGTCGCCGAGCCGAGCCTGCCCCACGCGATCAACATCCTGAAGGGGCTGCGCGACCGCTACGAGGCGCACCACAAGGTGCAGATCACGGACGGCGCGATCGTCGCGGCGGCGAACCTCGCCGACCGCTACATCTCGGACCGCTTCCTGCCTGACAAGGCGATCGACCTGATCGACGAGGCCGGTGCACGCCTGCGCCTGTCGATCCTGTCGAGCCCGCCGGAGCTGCGCGAATTCGACGAGAAGATCGCCAAGGTCCGTGAAGACAAGGAGCGCGCCTCCGAGGACCAGGACTTCGAGAAGGCCGCGTCGCTGCGCGACGAGGAGAAGTCGCTCCTCGCTGAGCGCCTGCGCCTCGAGAAGCAGTGGCGCTCGGGCGACGTCGCCAGCCACGCCGTGGTCGACGAGGGCCTGATCGCCGAGGTGCTCGCCCAGGCGACCGGCATCCCGGTGTTCAAGCTCACCGAGGAGGAGTCGAGCCGCCTCGTCTTCATGGAGAAGGCGCTGCACCAGCGCGTCATCGGCCAGGAGGAGGCGATCGCCGCCCTCTCGAAGACGATCCGCCGCCAGCGCGCGGGCCTCAAGGACCCGAAGCGCCCGTCGGGCTCGTTCATCTTCGCCGGCCCCACGGGCGTCGGAAAGACCGAGCTCGCCAAGGCGCTCGCCGAGTTCCTCTTCGACGACGAGCACGCGCTCATCTCGCTCGACATGTCGGAGTTCGGTGAGAAGCACACGGTCTCGCGCCTGTTCGGTGCCCCTCCCGGGTTCGTCGGGTTCGAAGAAGGCGGCCAGCTCACCGAGAAGGTGCGCCGCAAGCCGTTCTCGGTCGTGCTGTTCGACGAGATCGAGAAGGCCCACCCCGACATCTTCAACTCGCTCCTGCAGATCCTCGAAGAGGGTCGCCTGACCGACGGTCAGGGCCGCGTGATCGACTTCAAGAACACGGTGATCATCATGACGACGAACCTCGGTTCGTCGGCGATCGCCGGTGGCCCCGTGGGCTTCCAGGTCGAGGGCAACAGCGGCACCACGTACGAGCGCATGAAGGGCAAGGTCAACGAAGAGCTGAAGCGCAACTTCAAGCCCGAGTTCCTGAACCGCGTCGACGACATCATCGTCTTCCCGCAGCTGAACAAGGACGAGCTGCGCCAGATCGTGGGCCTGTTCACCAAGCGCCTCGGCGAGCGCCTGCTCGACCGCGACATGACGGTGGAGCTGACGGATGCCGCGAAGGACAAGCTCATCGAGATCGGCTTCGACCCCGCGCTCGGCGCCCGACCCCTCCGCCGCGCCATGCAGCGCGAGGTCGAAGACCGCCTGTCGGAGAAGATCCTGCACGGCGAGCTGAACCCCGGTGACCACGTGAAGGTGGACGCCGAGAACGGCGAGTTCGTGTTCGAGCACGGCCCGCGCGGCGAGAAGGTCGCGGTGGGCGTCGTCCACAACGGCGAGATCACCGCCACGCCGGACCTCGCTGCGAACGCGTAACCCTGATTCGAACGAAGAGCGGATGCTGCGGCATCCGCTCTTCGTCGTTTCCGACGTCGACCCGCTCAGCGCGCGGCAGTCGCCGACGGGCGCAGCGACGCGACGAAGTCGAGCTTGTCGAGCACGGGATCGGCGAGCACGAACGGATACAGGTCGTCCTTGCCCATCGAGCGGTTCACGAGGTTGAGGGCCGCGGCCAGCGGCACCCACACCTCGGTGACGAGGTCGCGGAAGCGCGCACGCCCGACGAGCTCGGCGGCGGGCACGAGCCCGTACTCGACGGCGGTCTCGATCGTGTCGCAGATGTGCAGGTAGTGCGCCCACGTCTCGGCGAAATCCTCGTACGGGTGCATCGAGGCGTACGCCGAGATGAACTCACGCTGCCAGTTCGTCAGTGGACCCTCGGCGTAGTGCCGATCGACGGACGCCGCGTAGTCGGTCGTCTCGTCGCCGAAGAGCTCGCGGGCACGAGCCTGCCGCTCCGGGTCGCCTGAGCGGGTCACCAGCTGCCACTCGAAGTAGTGACCGACCTCATGGCGGAAGTGCCCGAGCATCGTGCGGTAGGGCTCGGCCAGCTCGTTGCGGACCCGCTCGCGGTGCGCGTCGTCGCCCTCGGCCAGGTCGATCGTGACGACCCCGTCGGCGTGCGCGATCGTCACCGGGCTCACCCCCGACGACAGCAGATCGAAGGCGAGGCCGTGTGCGGCATCCGTCCCCTTCCCGGTCACCGGAAACCCGAGACCGTCGAGCTCCGCCGTGAGGTGGCGTTTGGCGCGTTCGGCGAGCAGGAAGTTCGCGAGGCCCGTCGTGTCGGAGTCGGCGGGCCGGGTGCGGGTGAGATCGCACGCGAAGCACTGTCCGCCCTCGAGCGGAGCGAGCCACGCGCAGCCCGAGAGTCCGAGGTTGCGGCATACGTGCCACACCCACCCCTCGGCGTCGACGTAGACGCCGCGCGCGTCGACGGGGACGATATCGCGCTCGCTGCGCGAGTAACCGAGTGCTGTGCCGCACGAGACGCACACGGAGTTCTCGAAGTACAGCGCGTTCCCGCACACGCGGCAGCGATAGGCCTTCATCACTCAAGCCAAGCACACCGCGCCCGTCGCTGGGCGCCGCTACGGTGCGGCGGGTACGAGCGGCGCGTGATCGAGCGGGGCGACGTCGACCGACACGCGCAGGGTCGACTTCTTGGCCTTCGTGTAGATGATGCCCTTGATCGGCGACACGTCGCCGTAGTCGCGCCCCCAGGCGACGGTCACGTAGCGCTCGTTCGCCCATTGGTCGTTGGTGGGATCGATCGCGAGCCACTGGCCGGATCCGGGCATCCAGACCGCGAGCCACGCGTGCGACGCATCGGCCCCGACGACGCGCTCCTTGCCTGGCGGTGGCTGAGTGGCGAGATAGCCGCTCACATAGCGCGCGGCGATACCATGCCCGCGGAGGCACGCGAGCGCGAGGTGCGCGAAGTCCTGGCAGACGCCGGCTCGGTTGCGCATCACGTCGGCGACGGTGCTCGTGACGGTGGTCGCGGTGCTGTCGTAGGTGAAGTCGCGGTGGATCCGATGCATCAGGTCGGTGGCAGCCTCGCCGATCGGTCGGCCGGGAAGAAGGGATGCCGCGGCGTAATCCGTCGCCTCGGCCAGGTGGGCGACGCGCGCGGACTCGAGCGCGTAGTCGGTCGCCTGCCACGCATCGGCGGCCGTGCTGCCGCCGCCATCCGAGCCCAGCAGCGGTCGCGACAGCTCCCAGGGGGCCTGGAGTGCGAAGTCGTGGTAGAGCGGCCGCTCAGCGATGACCTCGCTGGTCGACTCGATCTCGAGCTCGCGGTGAGATCTTGTGACGTGGAAGTAGGTGGTGGAGTTGCCGAAGAAGTCAGTGTCGGCGTTGAGGTCCTCGGGGTCGGGGGCGACGACCACCTGGCTCGTCACCACCTGCTGCCAGGGCAGCTGCCGGGGGATGAGGTGGAACATGCCCACGCTGTCCTGCACGGCCCTGCTGTAGGCGTAGGTCGTGCGGTGCGTCACGCGATACCTCATGTGCCGACCATCTCCTCGATGAGCGCGAGCGCCGACAGTGGAACGGCGGGTGGACCGGCCTCGAAGTGCACATGGCTGATGGATACGCCGATCTGCTCGAGATGTGAGATCGTGTCGGCGAGCCACTGCTCGAGGTCGCCCCGGCGATCGTCGACGCTCGCGGCGAGGCCGACGACGTCGGTGGCGCGCAGCGCGCCCTCGACGTGGTGAAGCAGACGTTCGGGTCGCGTCGAGCCGGTCGAGGCGGGCATCGCCGCGAGGTGCGCGCGCAGCTCAGCCAACGCGAAGGCGATCGATCGAGGGTTGTCGCGATCGAGCAGGAGCAGCTCGAGGGCGTCGGCGGTCCGCACGGATCCGCGGTAGCGGCGTCGGTGCGTGACGACACTCTCCGCCGCGGTCAGCATCGTCTCGAGCACTTCCCGATCGACCCGGTGCCCGCGCCGGTCGACCGCGGTGGCGGCGAGCAGGTGGCATATCTGCAGCGCGCGCTCCAGCATCCGACCAGCCTCTATCATGTGCCACCCGCTGTCGCGCATCATGCTCGCCGTCACACCCTGGAACGACAGGATGCAGGTGAGCATGCGTCCGCCCGACTCCGCGGTGCGGTGTGCGCGGGTCGAGGCCCGCAGCGCCCTGGTGGCGCGATCGATGCCCGAGAACACCCGCCATGTGTCGCCCGACAGCTGGTCGCGCACGCCCTCGAGGCTGTTTCGGAGACAGGCGATGGAGTGCGCCGCGGATCCCGCACGGGTGCCGTCGAGCAGGAGCGAGCGGAACTCCGCGTCGGGATCGGTCCACCTCGAACCGGCGAGGCGGCGCAGAGCACCCAGGAGTACCCGCGTGGGCTCATCCGGGGCGACGGGCTGTCCGCCGGACTGGTCGAACTGCGCCTGCGTGGTCAACAGCAGCCGCAGCAGGTCTTCGGCCCGCTCGGCGTAGCGGCCGGCCCAGAACATGTCCTCCAGGGCGCGCGGCGACGGCGTGGGCACCGCTCGTCCGAGCGGCAGCGGCGCGATCTCGGGAAGGCCCTGGTCGGTATCGGTCTCGGTCGCTTTCAGAACCCAGACGTCCTTCGTCGTCGGAGCCTCGTCTGGCTCCTCGCGCACCGAGGCGAGGCCGCCGACCAGCGGCCGGTAGGCCGAGCCGTAGCGGAGGGCGAACGCACGCAGCACGAGGGGGCGGGCGTCGGCCGCCCCCGAGGAGCGCCACACCGGCGCTTGCGACAGCGGGAGCAGATCCTGGCCGACGAACCGGTGGGGCGCGGCGGTGATGCGCGCGGCGAGCTCGTCGGGGTCGAGGTCGGCGACCGCGGCGCGGGGGCGGTCGATCGGGCGCACAAGAAGGTCCTCGTCACCGGCCGCGATCCGGCTGAGGACGTGTGCGAGGTCGTCCGGACGCCCGCACCACCACGTGGGAACCGCGGACAGGCGCAGCTGCTCGCCCAGCAGGTGCTCGCACACTGCGGGCAGGAACGGCAGGAGCGCCGGGTTCTCGAGCACGCCCGCGCCGAGCCCGTTGACCAGGCGCACGCGTCCGCGCCGCACGGCTTCCGCGAGGCCGGCCACGCCGAGGCGGGAGTCGGCCCGCATCTCCAACGGGTCGCACCATTCCGCATCGACGCGTCGCAGCACCACGTCGACACGCTCCGTCGGGGTGGTCGCCGGCCAGCCCGCAGGCTTGGTCCACACCCATCCGTCGCGCACGACGAGGTCGCTTCCCTGCACCAGCGGGAATCCGAGCGCGTTCGCAAGGAACGCCTGATCGAAGGCCGTCTCGGACCGGGCGCCGGGAGACAGCACCACGACCCGGGGATCGTCGACGCCCTCGGCGGAGGCGATCAGCGCGACGCGCAGCGCCGCGAAGTACGGCTCCATGCGGTGCAGGTTGCTCTCCTGGAAGAGATCGGGCAGCACCTGCGAGATCACCCGGCGGTTCTGCATCGCGAACCCGAGCCCTGACGGCGCCTGCACGCGATCGGAGAGCACGCGCCACTCGCCGTCGGCGTCGCGTCCCAGGTCGGTGCCCGAGAGCAGCAACGGCTGGACGTCGCGTGCGCTCGCGCGGGCGACCGGGCGCGCGAAACCCGAGTGGGCGAACACCGTCGCGGCGGGCAGGACACCCGACGACAGCAGCGTCTGCTCGCCGTAGAGGTCGACCAGCACGGCGTTCAGCAGCTCGGCACGCTGTGCCAGGCCGACCTCGAGATGGGCCCACGTGGCTGCGTCGAGCACGAGCGGGACGGGGTCGAGCAGCCAGGGCTGGGGCGCGCCACCCGGCGGCGCATAGGTCACCCCGTCGTCGGCGAGGAACCGGACGATCTCGCCGTCGACGCGCTGCAGCTCCTCGGGCGTGAGCGAGAGCGCGACCGACGCCATCGCCTTCCACGCGGGGCGCAGGGTGCCGTCGGGCGCGACAACCTCGTCGTACCTCGACACCGACGCGAGGGCGAGACTTCCCTGGAGCCCGGTGGGCGCGATCAGCGGCAGTGTCGCCTGAGACACCGTCGCGGCATAATCACGCAGAACCGTCACGTCTGGGGGACCCTCCTCAGATCGAGGGTACGGGGATAATCGGGGGTCGCCGCACGCCGCCCCGCCGCGCGCGCGGCGGCGACGTCGAACGCGCCCGGAGTGTGGCCGCGTGGTTCGAAGCGGCCGGATCGCCTCGCTTCGGCCTCGTTGGCGTTGACGGGCGGATGCTCGTACGCGCGGCCGCCGGGATGCACGACGTGGTACGTGCCGCCTCCCAGACTCGCCTGCGCCTCGATATCGACCACCTCGAACGTGAGCGGCGAGTGGACCTGGATCGACGGGTGCAGCGCCGACCACGGCTGCCACGCGCGGAAGCGGACGCCGGCGTAGTACTCGCCGAGATGCCCCGTGGAGGTCAGCGGCACCTCGACGCCATTGCACGCCACGAGGTGCCGCGCGGGATCGATGCCGTGCACCTTCACCTGCACGCGCTCGACCGAGGAGTCCACGTAGCGCGCCGTGCCCCCGGCCGTCGCCTCCTCGCCGAGCACGTGCCACGGCTCGATCGCCTGCCGGAGTTCCAGTTCGATCGTGTCGCCCCCGGCGCTCGACGCGAAGCCGGTCCAGCCGCCCTCCAGATCGGGACGGGTGACCGCCGAGCCCGCCGTCGCCGCGATGCGGGTCACGCCGATCCGCGGGAACCGGAACTCGGTGAACGAGTCGAGCCAAGTCTCCTCGAACGCGATGCCGTGCGCGCGCAGGTCGGCGACGACCTCGTATACGTCGCGGATCGCGCCTTGCGGGAGCAGGAAGTCGTCGTGCAGCGCCGTGCCCCATCGCGCCAGCTTCGCGACGTATGGCTTCTCCCAGAACATCGCGACGAGGCTGCGCACGAGGAGCGCCTGAACGAGGGCGAGCTCGGGATGCGGCGGCATCTCGAAGCCGCGCAGCTCGAGCAGACCCAGCCGTCCCCGGCTCGAGTCGGGGCTGTAGAGCTTGTCGACGCAGAACTCCGCGCGGTGGGTGTTGCCCGTGAGGTCGGTGAGCAGGTGGCGCAGCGCGCGGTCGACGACCCACGGGCCCGGCTGCCCGGCTGTGGGCGCGGAATCCGCCGTCTCGGAGTCCTCTGCGGCGATCGCCGTGAGCCGGCGCAGCTCTTGCAGTGCGATCTCCATCTCGTACACCGCCTCGGGCCGGCCCTCGTCGAAGCGCGGCGCCTGGCTGGTGGGCCCGATGAACCGCCCCGAGAAGAGATAAGAGAGAGACGGATGCCGCTGCCAGTACGCGACGAGGGACGCGAGCAGATCGGGCCGGCGCAGCAGGGGCGAGTCGATCGGCTGCGGACCGCCGAGCGTCAGATGGTTGCCGCCGCCGGTGCCCGTGTGGGTGCCGTCGAGATCGAACTTCTCGGTGGTCAGTCGCGACAGCCGCGCCTGCTCGTAGAGTGTGAAGGTGAGCGCGCGCTGGTCCGCCCACGATGACGTGGGCTGCACGTTGACCTCGATCACCCCCGGGTCGGGAGTGACCACGAGCTGCGTGAGCCGGGCGTCGGGCGGCGGGCCGTACCCCTCGATCACCACGCGCCCGCCCGTGTCGGCCGCCGCCCGTTCGATGACGTGCAGCAGATCCGCGTAGGACTCGAGGTCCTGCGTCGGCGGGAGGAACGCGTGCACGTGGCCGTCGCGCGCCTCGAACGCCAGCGCGGTAGTGGCAGCGCCGACCGGGTCCACCACCTCGACGGAGGGGATGTCCGGATCGAGCGGCGGCCCCGCTTCGAGGTACGAGGGTTCGCCGGACCACTCCGGGTCGGTCCAGGCGATGGCGTCGAGGGGGAGACGGAGCCCGGCTGCGCTCGTGCCCGGGTTGAGGACGAGCCGCCCGCGGCGGAAGCGCCACGCGGGACTCGTCCAGGTATCGCCGGTCGTGAGGGGGAGCACCCACGCGGTCGCCGCGGTGAGGGCGCGATCGAGCGCGGCGGCGTCGTCGGCGTCGGGCTCGGCACCCGGACGGGGTCCCTGCGGCCGGCGCAGCTCGTCCGCCAGGCCGGCCAGCGGATCCTCGTAGGCGGCCAGGAGACTTTCGGCGGGGAGACCCACCAGCTCGGTCACCCGGCGGGCGATGGCCTCGGCGGAGGCCGAGGCCGAGGCATCCGCGTGTCCGTCCCACGGGTCGGCGAGGAGCACCGGATCGTGCCACAGCGGCTCGCCGTCGGTGCGCCACTGCAGCGCGATGTTCCAGCGCGGCAGCGGCTCGCCGGGGTACCACTTGCCCTGGCCGCGGTGCACGACGCCGCCGAGCGCATAGGTCTCGCGCAGCCTGTCGGCGAGCGTGTTCGCCAGCGCGCGCTTCTCGGGCCCGTCGGCGTCGGTGTTCCACTGCGCGCTGGTCGCGTCGTCCAGGGAGACGAACGTCGGCTCCCCACCCATCGTGAGGCGCACGTCGCCGCGGCGCAGACGTTCGTCTACCGCCTCGCCCAGCGCGTCGATCCGCTGCCACTGCTGGTCGGTATACGGCTTGGTGGTGCGCGGATCCTCATGGATGCGCCGCACCTCGTTGTGGAAGGCGAACGACACCGCCACGGGCTCGGTCGCACCTGTGATCGGGGCGGCGCTGGACGGGTGCGGAGTCGCGCTCAGCGGGATGTGTCCCTCGCCGGCGAAGAGGGCGCTGGTCGGGTCGAGGCCGATCCACCCCGCTCCGGGGATGAAGACCTCCGCCCACGCGTGCAGATCGGTGAAGTCGGCCTCGGGGCCGCTCGGCCCGTCGAGCGCCGCCTGGTCCGAGGAGAGCTGCACGAGGTAGCCCGACACGAAGCGGGCCGCGAGCCCGTACTGCCGCAGCAGACTCACGAGCAGCCACGCACTGTCGCGGCACGAGCCGATGCCGAGGGAGAGGGTCTCGTCGGGCGTCTGCACGCCCGTCTCCATGCGCACGGTGTACGCCACGTCGGCGTGGACGGCGCGATTGAGGTCGGCGAGGAACGTCACCGTCGGCACGCCGTCGTCGGGGAGCGGTGGGAGCGCTTCGCGCCACCGGGTCGCGTCGTCGCTGTCGGTCACGGGACGCAGATACGGTGCCAGGTCGGCCTCGAGAGCGGGGTCGTAGCGGAACGGGAAGCGCTCGGCGTACTCCTCGATGAAGAAGTCCAGCGGATTGATCACCATGAGATCGGCGACGAGACCGACGGTGATCTCGAGCCTGCTCACCTTCTCGGGGAACACGATCCGGGCGAGCCAGTTGCCGAACGGGTCCTGCTGCCAGTTGACGAAGTGATCTTTGGGCCTGATGTCGAGCGAGTACGCCTCGATCGGTGTGCGTGAGTGGGGAGCCGGGCGCAGCCGCACCACATGCGGGAACACCTGGACGGGCCGCGCGAACTCGTAGCCGGTGTAGTGCTCGAGTGCCACTTTGATCGACATGACAACAGCCTGGTGCACACCTGTTGCGCGTTGGTTACAGATTTCCTCGCCGTGCGCGGTCTACTGTGGAGCGGTGAGTCCCCCGCAAGACGCTGCGCCGGCGGAGTTCACCGTGCGCGCGGCCCGCACCAGCGACGTCCGCCGCATCCAGGCGCTCCTCGAGCCGTTCGTGCAGCGGCGGATCCTGCTCGGCAAGGACCTCGTCGTGCTCTACGAGGCGACGCAGCAGTTCCTGGTCGCCGAGGACGCGAACGGCGACATCATCGGCTGCGGCGCACTGCACGTCATGTGGGAGGACCTCGGCGAGATCCGCACCCTGATCGTCGCCGACGGCTGGCTGCACCACGGCGTGGGCCGCGCGATCGTCGAGGGCCTCGAAGCGAACGCCCGCACACTCGGGCTCTCGCGCCTGTTCTGCCTCACCTTCGAGGTCGACTTCTTCACGCGCCGCGGATTCCAGGAGATCGGCGAGCAGGTCGTCGACCCCGACGTCTACTCGCAGCTCATCCGCTCTCCCGATGAGGGTGTCGCGGAGTTCCTCGACCTCGCGCACGTCAAGCCGAACACCCTCGGCAACAGTCGAATGCTCAAGCGCCTCTGACCGGGATGAACCCGCCGGGTCGCGGCATCCGGGGCGCGCCGACGGGAGAACCCGGCGCCCGCCGTTAGCCTGTTGAGCATGACCGGCACCACCCCTCGACGTCGTCCTTCGAAGGCGGTGTACCGTCGCCGGCGGCTCGTGCTGATCGTCGGGCTGCTGGTCGTCGTGGCGGTCGTCTGGCTGCTCATCGCCCAGCCGTGGGCGGGCGCGGCCACCACGGCGTCCGACGAGAAGCCGCAGACCAAGAACACCGCCGAGTCGCTGCCGGTGCCGTCGTCCCAGGCGACGACCGGGGGAACCGACACCGGCGCCGTCGAGGGCGCGGTCGTCGAGGGTCAGACCCCGACGCCCGGGGCGACCCCCACCGCGCAGCCCTGCGTCGCCAGCGAGATCGCGGTCGAGCCCGTGACCAGCGCCGACACGTACGCGGGCGATCAGCAGCCGCAGTTCACCATCACGCTCACCAACAACGGCCCCGACTGCACGATGAATGTCGGCACCAGCGCCCAGTCGTTCACGGTCACGAGCGGCGACGACATCTGGTGGCGGTCGACCGACTGCCAGAGCGAGCCCAGCGACATGATCGTGCTGATCGCCGCCGGCCAGACCGTGTCGAGCGCGACGGCCCTCTCGTGGGATCGCACGCGCTCCGCGGTGGGCACGTGCGCCGACGGCAACCGCCCGATGGCGCCCGGCGGCGGCGCGTCGTATCACCTCTCGGTCGAGATCGGCGGCATCCCGTCGACCGAGCCGAAGCAGTTCCTGCTCTACTGAGATATTCCGCGTGATTACGCGAACTATCAGGCGTTGGTCCGCAGATCGTCCGCAGAATCGGCCGAACGACCCTGGAACGCGACTGCGACCGCCTGCCTGGACGACTCGTCGCGGGCAGGCCAGAGATGCCCGTAGACGTCCAGCGTGTTTTCGCGGACGTGTGACGGAGGCGTGCTTGCACAGTCTTCACATCCAAACCCGAGTCTGTCCGATGAACGGTGTTTCTGGGCCGGCGGTCATTAGTTGATGCGGCCCTCGAACGCGATCGCGAACGCGTTCAGCGCCGGCTTCCACCTCGTCGCCCAGCGTGCCCTGCCCCGCCCTGTGGGGTCAAGCGAGCGAGTCACGAGGTAGAGGCACTTCAGAGCGGCTGCGTCGTTCGGGAAGTGGCCGCGCGCCCGGACCGCGCGGCGGTAGCGGGCGTTGAGCGACTCGATCGCATTGGTGCTGCAGATCACGCGGCGGATCTCGACGTCCCAGTCCAGGAACGGCACGAACTCGGCCCACGCGTTCTGCCAGAGCTTCGTGATCGCCGGGTACTGCTGCCCCCACTTCGCGTCGAACTCGCGGAACCGTTCCGCCGCGGCCGCTTCCGTCGGGGCGGTGTGGACGGGGCGGAGGTCCTTGCCATCTCTTCCCAGTAGTGGCGGGACGCGAACCGGAAGGTGTTGCGGATCAGGTGGATGATGCAGGTCTGCACCGTCGCGAGCGGCCACGCGGTATTGATCGACTCCGGGAGGCCCTTGAGCCCGTCGCAGACGACGATGCAGACGTCCTCGGCATGCTTGTTGTTCTGGCAGCCCTAGGCGCCGCCACAATACTGACGTTCGGAATCCTGGCGCTATCGGACGCCGCAGTACTTGGTAGAGCCAATCGAGCGCTGGGTTACGGCTCTCGGCAAGCTCGTATGCCGATCGCACAGGCCCAGCCTTCGCGATCGGGTGCCAGCACGCGTACGTGTGGCGGGGGTAGTGCTCGAGTGCCCAGGTGATGAATAGGTAGTAGATCGGCGCCGAGCGGAGAAACGGACGCCGCGTAGTGATCTGGGTGGGGTTCGACGTTGATCACGAACCGCACGAACGGGTCTTGCCTTACTTCTCGCGCGACGCGGTACAGCGTGACGATTAGGGCGATGGTGCCCGTTACGGCGCCGATGATCGCCACAACATCAGTGGCCTGCATGAGCCATAGCTTGCCAGTGCAGGGCATCCCGACACGGGGTGCCCTTTCTCATGGAAGGAGACGTAGAAGACGTCGTTGTCCACCATTCGGGGGAGATAGACCGCGGTGATTCACGTGTGCCAAGGTGATTCCTGGCTCGACGACTCTGCCCCGTTCTCCAATGGCCGTGCCAGGGCATGTGTCCCGTTCCAGCGCCCGTCGCACGCGTCGTGATGGCCCGGTCTCCCCTCGAGCCGCGGATTCCGCTTGCCGGCACGGGCTCGAGGGAGACCGCTCAGATGGCCGCGCACGCCCGACCCACTCCTGGCCTCCCCAGCAACGGTTCCCGCCGAGTCCTGACTATCGGTCGTTGTCGATGGGCTCCGGGGTACCGTCAACCGGTGGGGCGGGCTGGGCGCCCGTCGCGCCGTCGCGTTCGGCAGAGACAGCGGTGCGGCTCGTCGACGTCACCGCGTCGTGATGTCTCCTCGCAAAGTATGCGTTGGATGAAGGCAAGAACTGCAGTACGACGGCGGCAGCGTTCATCGCGACAGAAACCCCGTTGAGCGGGTTCGCGTGCTCAGCGTGGAATGTGACGACGACCAAACCTATCGCGGCCAGCGTGGTGAGAAGCGTGCGGGCCCAGCGATGCCCGCGGAGCATGAACCACGCGAAGACAAGTCTGACCAAACCCCATCCCGTGAGCGCCACAGCCAGCGCGATGGCGGAATCAGGATCATCAATGGGGCGCTTGATCAGCACCCCAGGGAGAGCGTTGGCGAAGAGGAGGACCGCGCCGATAAGCCCCACGAAGGTGGCGATCACCCACACCGCGAACGCCCACTTTACAGCCCGAGGGCAGTCCTGGCCGGCGGCGTTCGTCACGGCATGATCTTCCGGCACGGACCCCTAACACACCAAACCAGCGCCACTTTGTTGCACATCTGAGACTGCTCGTCTGCCAGCGGCGGAAGGAGCTACGGCAGCGCCCATAGCGCAGCCAGCCCAGGGCGATCGCCCTTCGATAATCAAGCCCCCTCGGGCTCGGCTACGGCCGGGTTCGAGGGGGCGTTTCGTCGTTCACGCCACGGTCTGTAACAAGCTCATTACCTGGAGGGAATGAACCGGACAGCAAGTCTGTGGAAAGGTGAGATTGGCCTTCTGCTGACACACTGCCCGGTCTCCCCAGTACCAAATGGGCCGTGCGCTCCGTCCCCCAAGCTGGCGCACACCGTCGGGGTTGGCCCGGTCCCCCTCGGGCCCGATAGCACGTCCGGGCTCGAGGGGGCCGCTGCTGGAGCGTCCGTGCAAAGGCCGGCCGCTCTTTCCCCAGTCCCCAGTGCGGCCAGTGATGTAAGTGGACCCCAAGTCCCATCACTGGTCGCCGTCTTAACCTAACTGTCCACCTTGTGGTGGACAAGGGGCCAGGTCATCAGGCCCTCGGCGTGTGACCGCGTTCCGCCAGACGACGGTGTCGATCGCCCCGCCGACGCCGTCCCATGTGACAACGACGACCCGGTCGTTCCATGCCTTCGCGAAAGCAGGGATTCGCTCGGCGGGCCGGTCGCGCCATGAGATCCACGCCCAGACCGCCGGCTTCGACTGACCGCGTGGCACCCACACGAGAGGCTCGGGACCGTACGCGCTCGAGGGGAAGCGTGGTGGGTGGCGGTAGTGCCTCCGCGATCTTGCGGTCGTTGAGCGCGTCGTAGTGCGCTTCGTAGCGGCGGTTCTTCGTCACGGGTGGCCGGGATCCTTCCTCCGGCCGATTGCCTCAAGGCTACGCGCCCACCACCGACATCACGACGGTTCACCCATACGTAGCCGGCCCTCCTGGCATCGCACGGGAAGGCCGGCTACGTGGAGCGGGCTCAGTAGCCGACCTGGCTGAGCCCGTACTGGATCTCGGCGTCACTGAACCCTTCGTAGGCGAGTTGGTCGTACAGACCCTGTCGCGAGAACGACGAGTACTCGAGGTAGTCGGCAGCACTTTCCGCGGCTTCCGCGTTCCAATCAGCACCGGCGTTGTCCACGCCAAACGTCGCGTCTTCCGTCGAGTACCCTTCGTACTCCAACTGACTGATCAGGCCCGATCGGGAGAACCCGGAGAACGCCAGATAGTCCTTCGCCTCTTCAATAGCATTCTGCTGCGCCAACGTGTAGACCGGCTTCGGGGCCTCGCTAGTGATGGACAGTGAGACGATCTCGGCCTCAGTGACCTCCGAACCACCTCTCGGCTGCTGAGTTGTGACGACCCAGTCGTCCGCCGCCTCGCTCGGCAACAGCTCCACGCCGACCTTCGCCAGCTCGACCCGTGCTTCGGCGATGGTCAAACCCACCAGGTCGGGCACGGTGATCGTTTCGGTGGATACCGTTGGCCGCTTCGATTCTTGAGTGAAGCCTTCGTTCCCCACCGCTGGCTTAGCGTCGCCCGAACCACCACTCGCAGCGTTGATCGAACCAATGATGATGATCAACAGGATCAGGGCGCCGAGGCCGATGAGTACCCAGGCCCACCACCCTATTTGGCACAGGACGCCCACGCCCCAAGAGTTGAGGCCCCCGGTCCTGATACAAACGCTCAGGGTTTGCTCAACCTCCGCGGATCGTCGGCCCGGTGAACTTGGGCGGGATCCGTATCGGCATCGTCGGCGCGAGCACGTGACCGCACGCAGGGCACGCTCACCCGCCCGGAATGTCACGCATCAGCACACCGCACTTCTCGCAGCGAGGCTGGGCGCCGTCGTCGTCGATCACACCCCGAGGCTATCCAAAGCCGATCGCTCCCGAGCCCTGTCTGGCCGAGGTCAGTGCACGCCCCACTCTTCGTCTGTCAGCGTCGAGAGGTCTTTACCCAGGGACTCGTAGATCTCCGCTCGCTTCTTTATTCGCATCCTCCCTGGCAAGAGCCATAGGGCGAACACTGCCCCCGCGTAGAACAGAAACACCAACACAGTCACCAAAACCTGGACGCCGAAATCTTGGGCCGGGTTGAGGTTCGCCATGACGGTGAGGGCAATACCGAACAGAAGTGCGACCAGCCCAAAGATCGTGGGAAAGACGCGTCGCTTTCGGATGCAGTCGCTCACCGCCAGTTCGACGACGTAAAGGCTGATCCTGCGTTCGATCAACTGGGTCTCAGCTTCGGAGTGCTTATCTCCGCGCATCTCGACCCAGCGTTTGTACCAGGCGTAGTCGCCCGAAGGGCGTACGAACTGCGAGATGGCTCCGAGGATGGCTGCCGCTGCGGCTGCTAGGGACGCCACTACCGCCCAGTCCATGCACGGAAGGTTACTGCCGCGTCCCCGACAGCGCTACGAAACCTCGCAATGCGGACGACCCTCAGCACTCGTCTTCTGCTTTCGTCTCGGTGCGGGATCCCGATGGCGTCACCGAAACAAATCCGCTGAGCGGCGTGGAGAAAACACCCAACGACTGCGAGAAAACACCCACTCGCACACGCGCGGGCGAAATCTGCCACGGGACCCCCGGGGCGCACCTGGTAGAACCACGTGCATGAAGAGCACGCCTCTTACCGCCGACATTGTGCGCACGATCGTGCGTGAAGAACTCGAGCGAGCCCTGAACATCGTCGCAGCACCAGAAGTCACCGTCGACGCCAACGAGCTCGCGAGAATCCTCAACGTCTCAACCGACACCGTCTATCGCATGGCTCGCACCAGCGACATCCCGGGCCACAAGCTCGGCCAGTGGCGCTTGTGGCCCTCCGAAGTGCGCGCCCACATCAGCCGGCCACGCGACCCATGGCAGCAGTCGAACCGCTCACGAGCAAGGAAGCGCATCACATGAACCAGATGACGGGTCCCGTCTTCACATCGAAGCAAGCCGCCCACTACTGCGGCATCGCTACCCAAACCCTCTACAACCTGATCTCGCAGGGGCAAGGGCCGAAGCACTACAAGTACGGGAAGCGGAACGCGTTCTATGCGGCTGACCTGGACGAGTGGAACCAGGCCTGCCTGCGACTCGCTACCCCGTAGTCCGCAGAAAGTCCGCAGAACCTCCGAATCACACCGGTCCTTCCCAACCGCAGGCTATGGTTGCACCCGCAGAATGACGCGGAACCAACCATTCTCAATCGTCGCCAGTCAGGCCGGGCCGGTTCCTGCTCTACTGATTCACACATCGGGGTGACGGATGCTGCGGCCCGCGGCATCCGTCGATCCCAGCCGTCCGCGTGACGCAGTGGAGCGGGGCGTCCCCCAGGCCGCCCCGCTCCGTCTCCCTGCACAGGTGTTTTGGCCGAACACCTAGGACTTGTCGTCGAAGACCTCTTTCTCCATCGCGTCGTATCCCTCCGCCTGCGGGTCGCCGTGCGTGCCGCCGGAGATCGCGTACTCCTCCTCGGGCGAGAGCACGAGGCGGTGGCGGAAGAAGAGCCCGAAGCCGAGCAGCAGCACCACGTAGACCACAGCGATGGCGATGATCGCCGGCAGGAACGTGGGGTTGAGCAGGAATCCGACGAAGATCAGGAGCGCGATGGCGGCCGCGATGACCGCTCCCGTGATACCCCAGGGACTGCGGTACGGGCGCTCCACATCGGGCAGCTTCCTGCGCAGGATGATGAACGACACCATCTGCAGGAAGTACGCGAGCACCGCGCCCCACACCGCGATGTTGAGGACGATGGCGCCCGCGACGCTGCCGGAACCGCCCGCGAACTCGATGACGAGCAGCGCGATGAAGCCGATGACGGCACCCACCAGGAGTGCGACCCAGGGCGTCTTGCGCTTGCCCGTGAGCGACAGGAACTGCGGGTAGTAGCCCGCACGCGAGAGTGAGTACATGTTGCGGCCGTAGGCGAACATGATGCCCTGCAGCGAGGCGAGGAGCCCGACGAGGGCGAACAGCGCGAGGAGCGCAGCGACCTGGTCGCCGACGATGGCGCGGAACCCGTCGAGCAGCGGTTCGGCGGCCACACCTGTCGCCTCCGCGCCGAGGACGCCGGTGTTGAGGAACAGCACGAGCAGACCCGTCACGATGAGCGTGCCGCGTGCCCAGAACCCGGCGCGCGGGATGTCGCGCACCGGGTCGTGCGACTCCTCGGCGGCGAGCGGCAGCTCCTCGATGCCGAGGAAGAACCACATCGCGAACGGGAGGGCGAACAGGATCGGCAGGACGCCGTGCGGCAGGAACTCCGTCTGGCCGGCGTCGGGCGCGATGTCCCACAGGTTCGTCCACTGGAACGCGCCGGAGAAGATCGCCATGGCGGAGAACACCAGGATGATGCCGATCGAGATGATCGAGACGACGATCGCGAACTTGAAGGAGATGTTCGCGCCCGCGGCGTTCAGGGCGATGAAGACCGCGTACAGGATGATCCACCACACCCAGCCCGGCAGGGAGAGCCCGAGCAGCTCGGAGGTGATGGCATCCGCGTACGAGGCCGAGAAGAAGACGATGACCGCGGTGGTCGCGACGTACTCGATCGTCTCCGCGGCGCCGGTGATGAGGCCTCCCCATGGGCCCATCGCCGAGCGCGCGAACGAGTAGGCGCCGCCGGTGTGCGGCATGGCCGCGGCCATCTCGCCGATCGAGAAGATCATGCCGTAGTACATGGCGACGAGGATGACGAAGGCTATGAGCATGCCGCCGAAGCCGGCGAAGTCGATGCCGAAGTTCCACCCGGAGAAGTCGCCCGAGATCACGGCTGCCACCGCGAGACCCCACAGACCCCACACGCCGGCGGCGCGCTTCAGTCCGCGCTTCTCGAAGTATTCCTGGCCGGCGCGTGTATAGGTCGCACCGGCGACCTTGGCGGAGCGGTTGCCTGAGGCTGCCGCGGATTCCGGCTGTGGTGCACTGCTCGCTTGGGACATCGGTCCTCCAAGGATTCGCAAAGGGAAGTGCGCTCGGGTCGCGCTGATGCGCTTTTCGCCGATTGTGGTGCCTATTGGTCGGCTGTGTCTACCTTTGGAGGGGATTTTGGTTAGAGTGTGCGGGTGAGCGCGGTTCGCGAGGACCGCGCTCACGAGTCTCGTCGCACGTCGACACCGCAGGAGGAACGCATGCCGGGCAACCTCACCGTCGAGCAGTTGAACGCCGGGATCGCCGCAGGCGACATCGACACCGTGGTCGTCGCGTTCGCCGATGCGCAGGGACGCCTGGTCGGGAAACGGGTGTCGGCGCGACTCTTCCAGGAGGAGGTGCTCCCGCACGGCGCCGAGGCGTGCAACTACCTGCTCTCGGTGGACGTCGACATGAACACCGTCGACGGCTACGCCATGTCGAGCTGGGAGACCGGCTACGGCGACATGATGCTGCGGCCCGACGCCTCGACCCTCCGGCACATCCCGTGGCTGCCTGGATCGGCCCTGGTCATGGCCGACCTCACGTGGGAGAACGGTGAGCCCGTCGTGCAGTCGCCCCGCGCCATCCTGGACCGCCAGCGGTCGCGGCTCGCCGACCGCGGCCTCGTCGCCTTCTCGGGGACGGAGCTCGAGTTCATCGTCTTCGACGACACGTATCGGAATGCGTGGGCCAAGGGCTACCGCGATCTCACCCCCTCGACCGACTACAACGTCGACTACGACCTGCTCGCCTCGGGCCGTCTCGAGCCGCTGCTGCGCGACATCCGCCTGTCGATGGACGGGGCGGGCCTCTACACCGAGGGCGTCAAGGGCGAGTGCAACCTCGGTCAGCAGGAGATCGCGTTCCGCTACGCCGAGGTGCAGGAGACCGCCGACCAGCACGCGATCTACAAGAACGGCGCGAAGGCGATCGCCGAGCATCACGGCAAGTCGCTGACCTTCATGGCGAAGTTCAACGAGCGGGAGGGCAACAGCTGCCACATCCATCTGTCGGTACGCTCGGCGACCGGCGACCCGGTGATGGCCGGCGACCGCGAATACGGCTTCAGCCCGCTCATGGAGCACTGGATCGCCGGCATCCTGGCGACCCTCCGCGAGTTCACGCTGCTCTACGCGCCCAACATCAACTCGTACAAGCGGTTCGCGAAGGGCTCGTTCGCGCCCACGGGCATCGCGTGGGGTGTCGACAACCGCACGTGCGCGCTGCGCGTGATCGGCCACGGCTCGTCGCTGCGCGTCGAGAACCGGGTGCCCGGGGGCGACGTCAACCCGTACCTGGGCATCGCCGCCATCATGGCGGGCGGTCTGCACGGCATCGAGCACGAGCTGCCGCTGCCCGACCGGCTGGAGGGCAACGCGTACACCGCGGGGGTCGACCACCTGCCGACGACACTGCGCGAGGCGGCGCAGCTGCTCGACGAGTCCGCGATCGCCCGCACGGCCTTCGGCGACGACATGGTCGACCACTACCTGAACCAGGCGCGCATCGAGGTCGAGGCCTACGATGCCGCCGTGACCGACTGGGAGAGGGTCCGTGGGTTCGAACGCCTCTAGGAAGCCCGTGATCGGCCTGACGACGTACCTCGAGCAGGCGAAGCAGGGGGTGTGGGACGTCCGCGCGGCGTTCCTGCCGCAGGTCTACTTCGACTCGGTGACGGCATCGGGCGGCGTCGCCGTTCTGCTGCCGCCGCAGCCGGATCCCGGGATCGCCGCCGATGCGGTGCTCGACGGGCTCGACGGGCTCATCCTCACCGGGGGCCGCGACGTGCAGCCCGAGCTGTACGGTGCTGAGCGGCATCCGCTCACCGACGCCGCCCGCCCCGATCGCGATGCGTGGGAGCTCGCGCTGTTCCGCGGCGCGGAACAGCGACGGCTGCCCGTGCTCGCGATCTGCCGCGGCCTCCAGCTCGTCAATGTCGCGCGCGGCGGCACGCTGCACCAGCACCTGCCCGAAGTGCTCGGCACCGAGCGGTTCCGGGTCGGGGGCGGTGTCTTCGCGACGAACGACGTCATCGTCGACGAGGGGTCGCGTCTCGCCGAGCTCGTCGGCCCCGGCGACCTCGAGGTGCACAGCTACCACCACCAGGGGGTCGACCGCCTGGGCGAGGGGCTCGTCGTGACCGCCCGCACCGACGACGGGCTGGTGCAGGCGTTCGAGTCCGACGGCGAGGGCTACGTCCTCGGCGTGCAGTGGCACCCCGAGCAGAACCAGGAGGATCGCCGGCTGTTCGCGGGACTCGTGGCCGAGGCATCCGTCTACGCATCCCGGGAGGTGCCGACCGCATGAGCGCCACCTTCACCGTGATCAACCCGGCGACCGCGCTGCCGATCCGCGAGATCGCGCGCGCGAGCGTGGACGAGACGGATGCTGCGATCTCGCGCGCCGTCGTCGCACAGCGTGTGTGGGCGTCGCTGCCGCCGGTCGCGCGCGCCGACGCCCTGCGCTCGTTCGCGCGGGTGGTCCAGGCCCACGTGGAGGAACTGGCCCAGCTGGAGGTGCAGAACTCGGGTCACCCGATCGGGTCGGCACGCTGGGAGGCGTCGCACGTCGCGCAGGTGCTCAACTTCTACGCCGGAGCGCCCGAGCGGCTGTCGGGGCAGCAGATCCCGGTCGCGGGCGGGCTCGACGTGACGTTCCACGAGCCGTACGGGGTCGTCGGGATCATCGTGCCGTGGAACTTCCCGATGACGATCGCGTCGTGGGGCTTCGCGCCCGCGCTCGCCGCGGGCAACGCGGTCGTGCTGAAACCGGCCGAGCTGACGCCCTTGACGGCCGTGCGCCTCGGTGAGCTGGCGCTGGCCGCGGGACTGCCGGAGGGGCTGTTCTCGGTGGTCACCGGGTCGGGATCTGTCGTGGGGCAGCGGTTCGTCTCGCACCCTGACGTCCGCAAGGTGGTCTTCACCGGGTCGACGTCGGTGGGGACGGACGTCGCGGCCGGCTGCGCGCGCGAGCTGAAGCCGGTGACCCTGGAACTCGGCGGCAAGAGCGCCAACATCGTGTTCGCCGACGCCGACCTCGAGAAGGCCGCGGCGTCGGCGCCGGGCGCCGTGTTCGACAACGCCGGGCAGGACTGCTGCGCCCGCAGCCGCATCCTGGTCGAGCGCTCGGTGCGCGACCGGTTCCTCGAGCTGCTCGAACCTGCGGTGCGGGCCTGGCGGGTCGGAGACCCCGCAGTCGAGGGGACCGATATGGGACCGCTGATCTCGGCATCCCATCGCTCCACGGTCGAGGGATTCCTCGACGGCGCGAACGTGGCGTTCCGCGGCTCGGCGCCGTCGGGCGACGGGTTCTGGTTCCCCCCGACGGTGGTGCTCGCCGACCGAGGCGACCGGCTTGCGCGCGAGGAGGTCTTCGGCCCGGTCGTCGCGGTGCTGCCCTTCGACGACGAAGCCGACGCGATCCGCCTCGCGAACGACACGATCTACGGCCTCGCGGGCTCGATCTGGACCGAGAACCTCGGCCGGGCGGTGCGCGTCTCGCGGGGCGTGAAGAGCGGTGTGCTGTCGGTCAACTCGCACTCGTCCGTGCGGTACTGGACCCCGTTCGGCGGCATGAAGGCCTCGGGCCTCGGGCGCGAGCTCGGCCCTGACGCCGCCGAGCACTTCACCGAGACCAAGAACGTCTTCTTCGCGACGGACTGAGAGGGAAAGCATGGATCTCACGCAACGGCTCAAGGATCGGGTGGCCGTCATCACCGGCGGCGCGTCGGGCATCGGGCTCGCGACGGCGCGGCGGTTCGCCGCGGAGGGCGCGCGCGTCGTGATCGCCGACCTCGATCCGGCGACAGGGGAGCGGGCCGCCGCCGAGGTCGACGGACTGTTCCGGCTCGTCGACGTCGCGGACGAGGCATCCGTGAATCAGCTCTTCGACTCTGTCGCCGGTGACCTCGGACGCCTCGACATCGCGTTCAACAACGCGGGCATCTCGCCGGCCGACGACGACTCGATCGAGACGACCGAGCTGCCCGCGTGGGACCGCGTGCAGGACGTCAACCTCAAAAGCGTGTACCTGTGCTCGCGCGCGGCGCTGCGGCACATGGTCCCCGCGGGCAGGGGGTCGATCATCAACACCGCGTCGTTCGTGGCGCTGCTCGGGTCGGCGACGTCGCAGATCTCGTACACGGCCTCCAAGGGCGGGGTCCTCGCCATGACCCGGGAACTCGGCGTGCAGTTCGCGCGGCAGGGCATCCGCGTGAACGCCCTCTGTCCGGGGCCGGTCAACACGCCGCTCTTGCAGGAGCTCTTCGCCAAGGACCCCGAGCGCGCGCAGCGCCGGCTCGTGCATGTGCCGATGGGCCGCTTCGCCGAACCCGAGGAGCTCGCCGCCGCGGTCACCTTCCTCGCCTCCGACGACGCGTCGTTCATCACGGCCACCGCGTTCGTCGTCGACGGCGGCATCACCAACGCCTACGTCACGCCGCTGTAGGGTCTCGCCATGACCGACGCCCCCCTGCAAGAGGTGCGCAAGGCCGTGTACCGGCCGGTGCGCGAGGGCAACGCGCTCGAAGACACCGTCGCGCGCCTGGTGCAGACGATCCGGCTCGGCGTCGTCGCGCCGGGGGAGTCCCTGCCGTCGGAGCGCGAGCTGGCCGTGCTCTACGCCGTGAGCCGCGACACGGTGCGCGAAGCGATCCGCGAGCTCGCCGACACCGGTTACCTGGTGCGCCGGCGCGGCCGTTACGGCGGCACGTTCGTCGCCGATCCGCTGCCGCAGCCGCCGCATCCCCGCGACGTCACACCCGCCGAGCTCGAAGACGTCCTGGGCCTGCGCCGCGTGCTGGAGGCCGGTGCGGCCCGCGCCGCCGCCGGACGCACACTCGACGCTGCCGCGCGCGACGAGCTGTGGGCGCGGTACGAGGTCGTGGCCGAGGCATCCGCTCCCGACTATCGCCGGCTCGACACGTTGCTTCACCTCACGATCGCCGAGCTCGCCGGCATCCCGTCGCTCGTCGCACTCGCCGCCGAGAATCGCGCCCGCGTGAACGAATGGCTCGACACCTTCCCCCTGCTGCCGCGCAACATCGAGCACTCCAACGTGCAGCACGAGCGCATCGTGACCGCGATCCTCGCAGGGCGACCGGATGCTGCCGAAGCCGCCATCCTCGAACACCTGGCCGGGTCGGAGGCCTTGCTGCGCGGCTTCCTCGCCTGACGATCCCGCCGCGCCGCCGTGCTGCGGGCGATTACGCTGGACGGGTGGCAGGCAAGAAGCGCGTGAAGAAGGCCGGAGCGGTGGACTTCCGCAATACCCAGCTCGGCGACGCGCTCCAGACGCAGGACATGGCCGCGGTCGCCTTCGCACTGCGCCACGGCCCTACCGTCGTGCCGCTGATGCGGCCCGGCCACCGCGACAACCCGCTCGACGTCGGCGAGGTGTGGACCTATCGCGACGCGAAGACCGGCGAGATCGCGCTGCTGCTCTTCAGCGACGCCGCCCACAAGCCCGAGACGCTGCCGCCGGGGGTCGCACTGCAGTCCCCGGCCTGGCTGCGCGCCTTCCTCGGCGCGCATGAGGACGAGATCACCACCGTCTTCTTCGACATCGCCGGACCCCACCCGCTGCAGGCCTCGCCCGCCGACCTCATCGCCGCGCTCGACGCCTGACGCCAGCCGTCGACGCGCGACACTCCGGACGAAGGGTTTGCGTCCTCGGCGACGACGGGGCAGACTCGCCGGGTGGAATTCCTGCTCGTCGGAATCGTGTGCGCGGCCGGACTCGTGATCCCCATCGTGCTCGGGTACGTCGACCCTGGGCGTCGGCGCCGGCCTCGCGGCCGCTGAGCGGACGGGCCGAACCTCAGAACTCGGGGATGTTTTCTCCCGGTCGGCCCTTGGACCGGACCCGCACGTCGCTGACGGCGCCGCCCAGGGATCCCGAGCGGTGATCGATGACGTCCCGGTAGCCGAGACGCGCTCCCTCGCTGCGCCGCTGCGTCGCCTGGGTGACGGGCCGCACCTCGCCGGCAAGGCTCAATTCGCCGACGACGGCGATGTGCCGGGGAATCGTCCATCCCTCGACCGCGCTGGCGACGGCCAGCGCGATCGCGAGGTCGGCCGCTGGTTCGGCGAATCTCACCCCGCCGACCGTCGAGACGTAGACGTCCTGATCCGAGGTCTTGATCTTCATCCGCTTCTCGAGCACCGCCAGCACGGTCGCGACGCGCGCGGCATCGACACCGTTCACGATGCGCCGTGGGTTGCCCGACTTGCTGTCGATCGTCAGCGCCTGCACCTCGACCGGCAACGCGCGGCGCCCTTCGAGCGCGATGGACACGCACGTGCCCGGCTCGGTGCTGCCGTGCCCAAGGAACAGCGCGCTGGGATCGGGCACCTCCGCGATCCCGGCGCCGGTCATGTCGAAGCATCCGACTTCGTCGGTCGGGCCGAAGCGGTTCTTGAGCGCGCGGACGAACCTCAGCGACGTCTGCCGGTCGCCCTCGAACTGGCACACCACGTCGACGAGGTGCTCGAGGATGCGCGGCCCCGCGATCGAGCCGTCCTTCGTGACGTGACCGACGATGATCGTGGGAATGCCGCGCTCCTTCGCGACGCGGATGAGCGTCGCAGCGACCTCGCGCACCTGCGAGGGGTGGCCCGCCATGCCCTCGGACAGGGCCGACGACACCGTCTGGACCGAGTCGACGATGAGGAGGTCGGGCGTCACGTCGTCGACGTGCCCGAGGATCGTCGCGAGGTCGGTCTCGCTCGCGAGGTACAGCTCGTCGTGGAGGGCGCCGGTGCGTTCGGCCCGCAGCCGAACCTGTGCGGTCGACTCCTCGGCGCTCGCATACAGCACGCGGCGCCCGGCCTTCGCGGACTGCGCGGCGACCTCGAGCAGCAGAGTGGACTTGCCGACACCGGGCTCGCCCGACAGCAGGATCGCGGCGCCGGGCACGAGCCCGCCTCCGAGGACACGGTCGAACTCGCCGACGCCGGTGGTGCGCCGCGGCGCGTCGGACGTGTCGATGCGCGTGATCGGCTGCGCCGCACGCGCCGCCCCGGGGGACACCGGCGTCACCGAGCGGAGGATGCCGGTCTGTTCCGCAGCCTCGACCACCGTGCCCCACTGCTGGCACTCGCCGCAGCGCCCGACCCACTTGAGCGTGGTCCAGCCGCACTCGGTGCACCGGTACGGGGCGGTCTGCGTCGGGCGTCGGGCAGCGGGCATGCGATGAGCCTACGTCCGGCCCGCGACATCGCCCGCGAGCCCCGCGCGGGTCGGGTCGGGGCGTAGGTGGCCGGCTCAGGCGCGCAGCGAGTCGGCCACCTGCTTGAGCGCGTCGGCGGAGGCGTGGAGCAGCCCGAGCTCCTTGTCGTCGAACTGCGTCTCGCGGATCGGCACGGCGCCGGCCGCGCTCACGACCGACGGCACCGAGAGGGCGACGCCGTCGACGCCGTGGAAGTCGCGCAGCACCGGCGAGACCGGCATGACCGCACGCTCATCGTTCAGGATCGCCTCGATGATGCGCGCGCTCGACAGGCCGATCGCGTAGTTCGTCGCGCCCTTGCCCTGGATCACCTTGTAGGCGGCGTCGCGGACGTCGATGGCGATCTGGTCGAGCTCCTCGACGGTCATGCGGTCGCCGCGGGGCGTCACCCACTCGAGGATCGGAACGGTGCCGATCGTCGCCTTCGACCACAGCGGGAACTCGGTGTCGCCGTGTTCACCGACGATGTACGCGTGCACGCTCGAGGTCGAGACGCCGGCGCGCTGGGCGAGCTTCCAGCGCAGGCGGGACGTGTCGAGCACGGTCCCCGAGGCGAAGATGCGCTCGGGCGGCAGGCCGGTCTCCTCCTGCGCGAGTACGGTCAGCACGTCGCAGGGGTTCGTGACGACGACGTACACGGCGTCGGGCGCGACGCTCAAGAGCTGCGGCATCATCTTCTTCATGATCCCGGCGTTCACACCGGCGAGCTCGATGCGCGTCTGGCCCGGGTTCTGCTTCGCGCCGGCCGTGATCACGACGACGTGCGAGCCCTCGACCACCGACAGGTCGCTGCCGCCGATGATGTCGCTCGTGCCCGTGAACTGGGTACCGTGCGCGAGGTCGAGAACCTCGGCCTCGACCTTCTGCGTGGCGATGTCGTAGAGGGCGACGTGGCGGGCAGAACCGCGGATGAGCGCGGCATACGCGGCGCTCGAGCCGACGCTGCCGGCTCCGACGATGGTGACTTTCGAATTCTCGATGACGGCCATGCCGCCAGTCTTGCAGTGGACGGATGCTGCGAGCCACAGAGGATCGCCGGGTCTATGCCGGGTCTGCCGACGAGTCGTGTGAGCGAGCCGGATTGCGTATGCCGAGGAACGAGGTGATCCCGCCCGCGATCATGAGCGCGGCCGTGACGATGGCCGCCCGGTGGAAGCCATCGAGGTCGAGCGCCCCGCCGACGATGGTGGCGAGCAGGGCGATGGCGATGAGCCCGGCGACGCGTGCCACCGCATTGTTCACCGCGGAGGCGATGCCCGAGCGCTCGGGCTCGATGGCGCCGAGGATGGCCGACGTGAGCGGCGCCACCGTGAGCGCGAGGCCGGCGCCCATCACGATCATGCTCGGCAGCACCTGCCACCAGTAGGAGAACTCGGTGCCGACCGTGAGGAGCAGCAGGGCGCCGGCGCCCATCGTGATCGGGCCCACCGTCATGAAGAACCGTGGCCCCCACCTGCCGCTGAGCGCGCCGACGCGGGAGCTGAAGAGGATCATGAGGATCGTCATCGGCAGGCTCGCGAGTCCGGCGAGGGTCGCGGACAGGCCCGCCCCCTCCTGCAGATACACGACGACGACGAGCCCGTTGAGCGCGAGCGCCCCGTAGATGAACGTGGTCGCGACGTTGCCCGTCCAGAAGTTGCGCGCCCGGAACAGGTCGAGCGGGAGGATCGGATGCTTCACCGTGCGCTGCCGCAGCACGAACGCGAGGAAGAGCGCCGCGCCGAGGAGGAGCGGCAGCCAGATCGCGGGGGACGCCCACCCTTGGGTGGGCTGCTCGATGAGCGCGTAGACCATGCCGCCGAGACCGAGGGTGCACAGCGCCGCGCCGACCCAGTCGATCGACGCACCGGGAAGCCGGGTGTCGCGGAAACCGCCCCGAGCGAGCAGGACGAGCGTGATGCCGATCGGCACGACGTTGATGAGGAAGGCCCAGCGCCAGGACGCGAAGTCGACCAGGATGCCGCCCAGCAGCGGGCCGACGATCATCGCGGAGGTGGTCATCGCCGTCCAGATGCCGATCGCGCGACTCTGCGCCGGTCCGCTGAAGTTTGAGGTGATGAGCGCCAGCGAGCTGGGCACGAGGAACGCCCCCGCAGCACCCTGCACGCCGCGGGCAACGATGAGGAACTCGGCCGTCGGGGCGGCCGCGATCGCGAGGGACGCGATCCCGAAGCCGATCAGCCCGATACGCAGCACCAGCACCCGCCCGTACGCGTCGCTCACCGACCCTGCGACGAGGATCAGCGCGCCGAGCGTGATGAGGTAGGCGTCGACGACCCACTGCTGCGTGGTGATGCCACCGCCGAGTTCGTCGCTGATCGCCGGCAGGGCGACGTTCACGATCGTGCCGTCGAGGAAGGCTACGAACGACGCGAGCACGGCGATCCACAGCACGTACCGCTGGGTGGTGCTCATGCCGTCCGCGATGGATGCGGGCTGCTCGTCGGTCACGGACCCCACGCTAGCCCCGCCCGGCGACACCGGCGCCGCGCGCACGATCCCCGGGGTGTGCGGGGTGGTCGCGCGGTCGTACGATGACCCCAGCGCCGCGCCGCGACGCACCGAGTCGAACCTCTCCAGGAGCCGCGATGTGCCGCTGGCTGGCCTACACGGGGGAGCCGCTCCAGCCGGCCGCCCTCATCCTCGACGCCCAGCACTCGGTCGTCGCCATGTCGCAGAACTCACCGCTCGGCGCCGAGACCGTCAACGGCGACGGCTTCGGGTTCGGCTGGTATCCGGCGGACGATCGAGAAGCGGATGCCGCGGGGACGAGGCATCCGTTCGTCTTTCGCAGCATCGAGCCGGCGTGGAACGATCAGAATCTCCGCGAGGTCAGCCGGGCGGTGACGAGTCCGCTCTTCTTCGCACACGTGCGCGCGGCCGCCGGACCGCCCATTCAGCAGACCAACTGCCACCCGTTCCGCCACGGCCAGTGGCTCTTCATGCACAACGGGGCGATCTCGCAGTTCGGTCTCCTCAGACGTGAGCTCGCTCTGGCCGTCGATCCGGCGCTGTTCCCGCTCATTCAGGGGACGACCGACAGCGAGGTCCTCTTTCATCTCGCGCTCACCTTCGGGCTGGCCGACGATCCGATCGCCGCGATGGCGGCCGCCGTCCGCCGTGTGGAGGAGGCGGGTCACGCTGCGGGGGTGAAGTTCCCCATGCAGGGGACGGTCGCCGTATCGGACGGCGAGACGGTGTGGGCGTTCCGCTACTCGTCGCAGGGCCGCTCGCGCACGCTGTTCCACTCCGCGGATGTGCAGACGATCCGGTCCATGTATCCCGACGCCGACCGTCTGTCGCTCTTCGGCGATCACGCGCAGGTGGTGGTGTCGGAGCCGCTCAACGACCTGCCGGGTGTGTTCCTCGAAGTCCCCGAGTCGACGGTCGCGGTGCTCGATCCGGAGGGCTATCACCACCACTCGTTCCTGGATGCGTGAGGCGCGAGCTGCGTCCTTCGCGGATGCTCGTCGCCCGGCGTTCGCCGCCGATTCGCGGCATCCGTTCTCGTGTCGTAAGCTTGTCCGCGGTGACGTGTCCGAGCGGCCGAAGGTGCAACTCTCGAAAAGTTGTGTAGGGTAACCCCCTACCGTGGGTTCAAATCCCACCGTCACCGCCATGAAAACCCCTGTTCAGCAGGGGTTTTCGTCTTGCCTGACCACGGCTTGCCCACATCTGCTCAGGACGTGACGGGCGGCTAATGCGTCGATTGCGCAGGTCGGTCGGCGCTGCGAGCGAGCGCGGTCGTACAGGTGTCCGCCCTCGACTCGCGAGATTCCGCCGTTTTACGCGGGTTTCGTCGCATCGCGGAGATGCCGTGACCTCCTTGGTCCGCCCCTATGGTGGGAATCTCGCCCACGTGAAGTCAGGGTGCCACGTGCGCGAGCCCGCCGGTTCGGTTAGCCGAGGTAGGCATCGGACAGGAGGTCGTTCGCGACGAGGTTCTCGACAGTGTCGTGTCCGACCACACGACCTTCGGAGAGCACGTAGACCGACGTGCAGAGCGCCTGGACAAGGTGCGTGTTCTGCTCGACGAGAAGGACCGTGAGACCGCTCGCGCAGATCCGCTCGAGCAGTTCGCGTACCTCGATGACCGCGACCGGAGACAGGCCGCTCGACGGTTCGTCGAGCATGAGCAGACGGGGAGCCGACATGAGCGCCCGCCCGATCGCGACCAGCTGCTGCTGCCCGCCGCTGAGGCGGCCAGCAGCCTCGCGGCGTCGCGTCGCCAACCACGGGGTCCGATCGTAGGCTTCGTCGAGACGTGCGCGGACGACGGCCCTCGGCGTGCGCTGCGCGCCGAGAAGAAGGTTCTCTTCGATAGTCATGCTCGCGAACAGGCGGCGGTTCTGAGGGCACAGCGACACCCCCGCCTCGACGACGCCTCGGGTGTGCGCGGCTGAGAAGTCGTCGCCAGCGATTGTCATGGCCCCCGTCACGCGCGGCACTGCGCGCATGATGCCCATCAGCGCGGACGTCTTGCCGGCTCCATTGGCGCCCAGGATGCCGGTGACGCTCCCCTCGGCGACGTCGAGGTCGATGCCGCGGACGGCGGTCGCACCGCCGTAGCGAACGGTGAGGCTGCGGACGGTGAGCAGGTGCATCGTCATCCTCCCAGGTAGGCGGAGATGACCGCCGGGTCGTTGCGGACGACTTCGGGTCGTCCGGTGGACAGTACGCGCCCTGTGGCCATCACGACGATCGAGTCGGCCAGTGACATCAGGAAGCGCATGTTGTGTTCGACGACGATCACCGAGATACCGTGCTCGTCGCGAATGCCGCGCACGACGCGGTGCAGGTGATCGGTCTCTTGGACGTCCATCCCGACGGCGGGTTCGTCGAGCAGGATCACCTGGGGTTGGGATGCCAGGGCGGTGGCGACCATGACGAGGCGCTGCTGCGCGCTCGAGAGCGATCCCACTCGCCGCTCCAGCAGGCCGTCGATGCCGACGTGCTCGGCCGCGTCGATCGACGTCGATCGTCTGTCGCCCGCCAGCGCGAGCGACTCGTGCACCGTCCATGCCGACATGACGCGGGTGGTCTGGAAGGTGCGGGCGATGCCACGGGCGACCTTGACGTGCGGGGCGAGGGCGGTGACGTCCTCGCCGCCCAGCAGGATGGTGCCGCCGGTGGGCGTCAGGGTGCCGGCGATCAGGTTGAGAAGCGTGGTCTTGCCCGACCCGTTCGGACCGATCAGACCCAGAATGTGGCCGGGCTCGATGGCGAGCGACACGTCGTCGACCGCGCGCACGCCGCCGAACGCCTTCGTCAGACTTTGGAGCTCGAGGGTGGCTGTCATGAGGTGGCCTTCCGTGAGAAGAGGGAGCGGGCTGCGCGCTCGACCCCGCCGATCAGGCCGCCGGGGACCAGCAGCGTGATGAAGATGAAGACGAGCCCGAGTGCGATCTGGCTCACGCCAGGCTGCAGCTTCAGCAGCTGCGACAGTCCCACCACGACGATCCCGCCCACCAGTGGCGTGAACAGTCGCCCGTACCCGCCGATGCCGATGGCGACGAACATGAGGAAGCCCTGCACGAACGTGAACTGCGACGGTGCGATGACCCCGTTGTACTGGGCGAGCAGCACACCGGCCCAGCCGCCGAACGTCGCCGACACGACCACCGCGATCGCCTTGGTGCGGGCGGTGGGCACACCGAGGTGCTCGGCGAGGTCCTCGTCGGCGCTGATCGCGCGGAGCCGACGCCCGAACCTCGAGCGGCCGATGAGATCGAAGACGACCAGGCCGACCCCGAGCGAACCCGCGATGGCGGCCAGCACGACAGGGATCGGCATCCCGAGACCTACCGGCATGCCGTTCGGTCCTCCCGTGAACGCGCTCTCGTTCGTGAAGACCAGTGTGCAGACGGCGCCGAAGAAGAGCGTGCCGATCGCGAAGTACTGACCCCGCGTGCGGCTGAACACGAGGGCGACGAAGGTTCCGGCGACGGCCGACGCGAGTACCCCTCCTGCAGCGGCGAGCCACAATGGCATGCCGGACGCGAAGAGGATCGACGATGAGTATGCTCCGATGCCGAAGAACGCGGCCTGTGCGAGGCTCGGGTACCCGCCGAGGCCCTGTACGACGTTCAGCCCCGTGAGGGCGATGGCCCAGATAGCGATGAGGATCGCCACGAGCCCCTGGTCGCCGCGCAGCTGCGTCACGGCGAGGTAGGCGAGTGCGGTCACGCCGGCGATCGAGACGTAGCGGCCGGCGATGCCGCGGCGCGTCTTCCGGGTGGGAGCGGTGGGGCGGGGAGCGACGACGGTGGTGAGCATGTCAGCCGACTCTCTGTGCGTTGACGGAGCGGATCCCCGTCGGGCGGAAGATGAGCACCGCCACCAGGAACAGGAACCCGAACGCGCTCTGGTAGGCGGGGCTGATGAACGTCGCGCCGAGGCTCTCGACGAGTCCGAGCGCCATGCCGCCGACGACGGCGCCCAGGACGCTGCCGAGCCCGCCGACGACGACCACGACGAACGCGCTCAGCAGCAGCGAGTCGGCCATGAACGGCGAGATCTGGAACGTGGGTGCGAAGACGATGGCCGCGAGACCGCCGAGCAGTCCCGCGAGCAGGAAGGCGAGGATGTACTGCCGCTTGACGGAGACGCCCAGCAGTGACGCCGCTTCACGATCCTGTGCGACGGCGCGTATGGACCGCCCCAGCGACGTGCGGTTGAGCACGGCTGCGAGCACGGCGACGGCTGCCGCCGCACTCAGCACGACCACGACCTTGACGCCCGACATCGTCACGTCGCCCAGCTGGAGCGTCCAGCTGTCGTAGGGGGTGTCCAGGGCCTTCCCCTCACCGCCCCAGATCACCAGTGCGGTGTTCTGGAGGATGAGGAGAAGGCCGAGGGCGATCGCGGGCGCTGCCGCCGGGTTGTCACGGATCCACCGATACGCCAGAACCTCGGTGAGGACCGAGAGGATGCCGGCCACCGCGAGTCCCGCCGCCGCAGCGAGCAGGAACGGCGCGCCCGCGGTCTCGACCGTCCAGGTGGTGTAGGCCGCCAGGACCATCACGCCGGCCTGGGCGAAGTTGGGGATCTCCATGACCCCGTACACCAGGGTCAGTCCCAGTGCCACGAGGGTGAACAAGCTCCCGAGGAACACCCCGTTCAACAGCGCCTGAGCCATGTCAGTTCCCTGCGCAGGGCTCGTCGACGACCTTCGCGTCGTTGACGGTGCCGCCGAGGCCGTCGAAGACCAGGGCCGTCGCGATCGACTTCGAGTCCGCGCACCACTGGGTGACCTCCGACAGCGTGCGCGCGTTGCGATGGGTGAACAGTGCGCCGGCGGGGGAGGGGATCCAGCCGCTCACGCTGCCGGTGGGAACGTCGATCTCGGCGAGCGCACTCAGGATCGCCGCGCGGTCGGTCGTGGTGCCCGCCTTCGCCATCGCCTCGGCGATCACGAACGGCAGGTCGTAGGCCCACATGGTGAGATCCTGCGGGTACTCGTCGTACTCCTGCTGGTAGGCCTCGGCGAAGGCGCGCGTCGCGTCGTCGTCGGCGGTGAGCGGCGTCGTACCGGCGCAGTCGTAGTTGTCGATCATCAGCTCGTTGAAGCCTTCGCCCAGGATGGCTTCAGCCTGCTGGGGGTTGACGCCGGCGCTGTGCATCACGGGCCCGGTGTAGCCGGCTTGGCGCAGCTGCTTGAGCACGGGCAGGATCACGCCGGTGACGCTGGACAGGTAGACCACGTCGGGGTCGGCGGCAAGGGCGGCCGAGATGGCGCTCCCGTAGTCGGCCGTGCCGAGGGGTGCGGATGACGTCGTCACGTCGAGTCCGGCATCCGCCCCCTGCGCCTCGATGAGCTGGGTGAGTCCCTCGCCGTACGGCTCGCCCTTGGTGTCGATGACGCTGATCGTCGAGGCGCCGAGGGTGTTCTGCGCCCAATCGACGCAGCCGATCGTGTACGTCTCGGATGCGCCGCGCATGAGCACGATGTCATCGCTGTACTCCAGGATGCTCGGGTAGGTGCTGTCGAGGATGTTGATCATCGGCACGGGCGTGCGCTCGAGCTGCGGGGCGTACGTCGACGATCCCAGGCCGAAAGCGATCACCGGCAGGTTGTCGGATTCGACCATCTGCCGAAGGGCCGCGACGCCCGTCGTCGCGGGGTCGCTCTTGTCGTCGGCGTACTCGAATGCCAGCGTGTGCTTCGCGCCGTCGACTTCGAAGCCCTTTTCGTTGAGCGCGGCGACGCCCATCTCGATCGCGTTCTTCTGCGCGGGTCCCAGCGTGGAGTACACGCCGGACATCGACAGGATCGCGCCGACGCTGACTTCGCCGCCGGCGGCACCACCGTCGGTCGGTGTCGACGAGCTGCAGGCCGTGGTGGCGGCGAGCAGGGCGACGGAGCAGGCCGCCGCTGCGATTGCTCGAACCTTCATGGATCTCTCCTTTGAGTGCAGGTTCCCGGGTGAGCGGGGGACGG
Source organism: Microbacterium trichothecenolyticum (assembly GCF_041938625.1). Classification (GTDB taxonomy): domain Bacteria; phylum Actinomycetota; class Actinomycetes; order Actinomycetales; family Microbacteriaceae; genus Microbacterium; species Microbacterium trichothecenolyticum_D. The sequence goes on from NZ_CP169427.1 coordinate 581,470, forward strand.
AGTGTGATCCGTCGTGTGGTGCACGTTAGCTGTGTGCAACAAGGTTCACAAACAAGTTGCAAAAATGTGCAGTCGCAGCGAGATCGCCGTCAGCGGGCTGCCTGGAGTGTCGCCATCGCGAGCTCGCGATCGACGACCAGATCGGTGACGAGGCCGGCGGTGAGGGCGCCCCGCAGCGCGAGCGCCTTACCCGGGCCCGCCGCGACGCACACGCGCCGTCGGGCGCGACGCAGGAGTGCGAACGACGGGCCGCTCGCGCGATCGTTGAGCGGGATGCCTGAGCTCGAGCCATCGGCGCGGTAGAACACCGTCGCAATGTCGCCGACCACGCGCTCCGCGCGGAGCTGGGCGTAGTCCGGCTGCTCGAGGTATCCGCCTTGATACACGTGACCCGGCGTGTGGGCGAACGGGGACCCGACGCCGAACACGGCGCAGTCGAGGCGGGCGTGCAGTGCCAGGATCCGGCGGGTGCTCCGCTCACGCCAATACGCCTCGCGAGTGGAGGTGGAGTCGAAGAAGGCCGGGACGGGGAACTGCTCGATGCGGGCCCCGAACGACTCGCCGAAGCGCCGCAGCAACTCGCTCGCGTACGGCACACCGCTGGTGTGGAAGTTCCCTGCCCCGTTGAGCTGCACAATGGTGCATCCCGGGACGACACGTCCGGGTAGTCTGCGGCTCACCGCCTCCATGGTGGAGCCCCACGCGACTCCGATCACCGACTCAGGGGCGAGCGCGTCGGCGATCACGCGTGCCGCAGATGCCGAGACCTCGCCGAGTGTCGACTCCTCGTCGTCACCGGCCTGCGGTGCGACGACGAACGCGCGGATGCCCCACCGCTCGGCCAGGCGCCGCTGGAGCGGTGCGATCTCGTCGGGGCTCGCCGCGACGCGCACCTCGACCAGTCCGAGGTCGCGGGCGTGCTGCAGCAGGCGAGAAACCGTGGAGCGCGACACCCCGAGCTCGGCGGCGATGACCTCCATGCTCTGATCGTCGTCGTAGTGCCGCCGTGCGGCCTCCCAGGCCGCACGGTTCCTGCGAGCGGTTGAAGCCATCAGAAGCCTTTCGCCGACGAGCATTTTGCACATTATTGCAATTGCGTGCTCAAGGGTGCACCCCGTGGCATCGTTTCGGCGTCCGCCCCCGCCACAGGAGCCGCCGTGAACCACAGATTCCCTTCACCGACCGATCGTGACGTGCTCATCGAAGACCTCGAGCTCCATCCGCGATCCGACGTGGTGATCATCGGTGGTGGCATCAACGGGATCGGACTACTCCGGGAGCTCGCCCTCCAGGGGCTGTCCGCGACGCTCGTGGAGCGGGACGACTTCGTCTCGGGCGCATCAGCGGGCTCGTCGCACATGATCCACGGCGGTATCCGCTACCTCGAGAACGGCGAGTTCCGGCTGGTGCGCGAGTCCGTCCGGGAGCGCAACGCGCTGCTTCAGCTCGCGCCGCACTGTGTCACCGCGCAGCCGACGACGATCCCCATCTACTCCACGTTCTCGGGACTGCTCGCGGCTCCGCTGAAGTTCCTCACCGGTAAGCGTGGCACCCGGCGTGAACGCGGTGCATTCGTCATCAAGCTCGGTCTGTGGCTCTATGACGCGTACTCGGGTGCCGGCCGCATCACGCCGCGCCATCGATTCACCGGCCGGAGTAAGGCGATCGCCGAGCTGCCCGAACTCAATCCGCGGGTCAAGTACGCGGCGACCTACTTCGACGCGTGCATGAAGAGCCCGGAGCGTCTCGCACTCGATGTGCTCGCCGACGCCCGTCTGGCCGGTGGCCGCGCGGCGAACTACGTAGCCGCGATCGGTCTCGACGAGGCCGGCGTGCTGGTTGAGGACCGCGAGTCCGGTCGTCGATTCCGCCTCGAGGCCGACATCGTTGTGAACGCCACTGGGCCTTGGACGGATCTCACCAATGCTGCACTCGGGGATGCCGGCCGGCTGATGGGCGGCACCAAGGGATCGCACATCGTGCTCGATCATCCCGTGCTGCTGGCTGCGACCGCCGGACGCGAGCTGTTCTTCGAGCACGAGGACGGACGGATCGTGCTGATCCTGCCGCTCCGCGATCGCGTGCTCGTCGGAACCACGGATCTCGAGCACGATATGGCGGATCCGATCGTATGCACGGATGGCGAGGTCGACTACTTCCTCGAGTTGATCGCCACCGTCCTTCCCGGGATCGCCGTGGACCGATCCGACATCGTGTTCCGATTCGCCGGAGTGAGGCCGCTTCCCGCCCACGGCGATTCCTCCGCAGGCCGGGTCAGTCGGGACTACGCCGTGGTGGCGCGGCGGGACTCGGGTCGACCAGGCAGGACGACCCTGAGCTTGGTAGGCGGCAAGTGGACGACCTTCCGGGCACTCGCCGCGGACCTCGGTCGGCGTGTGATCGAAGAGCTCGGCCGCACGTCCACGATCGACACGGCCTCACGGCCGATCGGCGGGGGGCGTGGCTTTCCACGCACGGAGTCAGCGCGGGAGGAGTGGATCGCGCGCCATGCGGACGGCGTCCCGTCCTCGCGTGTCGAGCAGCTCCTGGACCGGTATGGCACCACCGCGGCCGACTTCGTGGACGAGATCGGCCGCGAGCCCGACGCGCCGCTCACCCATGCGCCTACCTATAGTCACCGCGAGATCCGCCGCCTGGTGACGATGGAAGCCGTGTGCCATCTCGACGATCTGCTCCTGCGCCGCACATCGCTCGCATTCGAAGGGCGGGTCACTCCCGGTCTCGTCGACGAGGTCGCGCGGGTGGTCGGCGACGTGCGGGGATGGGATGCCGACACCCGGGCGTTCGAGACGGCCCGAGTCCTCGGCATCCTGCGCGATCGACACAGCGTGTCGTTCCTTCAGGCTGCCGAGCCGCCCGTCCCGGGTGGTGCGCGATGAGCCAATTCGTGCTCGCTGTCGACCACGGCACCACGAGCACGCGCGCCATCGTCTTCGATGCACGTGGCGAGCGTGTGGCGACGGGCCAGCTCACGCACGTCCAGCACTCGCCCGCACCGGGATGGGTCGAGCACGACGCCGCCGAGATCTGGCTCAACACCCGCGAGGTCATCGGCCAGTCCCTGGGTCGGGCCGGCCTCACACGTCACGACATCGCTGCCGTCGGCGTCACAAATCAGCGCGAGACCACGGTGGTGTGGGATCGCCGCGACGGCAGGCCTGTCGCCCCAGCGATCGTCTGGCAGGACGTGCGGACGGACGACGTCGTCGCGTCCGTGGTCGAACGGGTCACCGAAGCCGAACTGCGTCGCCGCACCGGTCTGCCACCGTCGACCTACTTCTCGGTGCCGAAGCTTCTGTGGATCCTCGACCGGGTCCCCGGCGTCCGCCGCGCGGCCGAGGCCGGACACCTGCTGTTCGGAACCATGGACAGCTGGCTGCTGTGGAACCTCACCGGCGGGCCGGATGGCGGCATCCACATGACCGAACCCACCAACGCGAGCCGCACCGGCCTCATGGACCTGCGCGCCCATCGCTGGGACGATGAGCTTCTCGACGTGCTGGACATCCCGCCGGCGATGATGCCGACCATCCGCCCCTCGATAGGGGAGTTCGGCCGTGCCGGAGAGCACAGCCTGCTCCGCGGCACTCCCATCACGGGACTGGTCGGCGACCAGCAGGCATCCCTGTTCGCGCACGGCATCACCCGTCCCGGAGACACGAAGTGCACATACGGCACCGGCGGGTTCGTGATGGTGCACACCGGCGACGCCCCCGTCGACTCGCAGGTCGGCCTGATCCCGACGGTCGCCTGCGAGAGCGTGGACGGAGCACGCGCCTACGCGCTGGAGGGCTCGATCGCCGTGGCGGGCTCACTGCTGCAATGGCTGCGCGACGGGCTCGGAATCCTCGACGACGTGGCGCATTCCGAACGGATCGGGGCGAGCGTGCACGAGAGCGGCGGGGTGTATCTCGTACCCGCCTTCTCGGGGCTGTACGCGCCACGCTGGCGACCCGACGCGCGAGGCACGATCGTCGGCCTGACTGCGTACGCCGACCGGCGGCATCTCGTGCGTGCCGCCCTGGACGCCATAGCGCTGCAGGTCGCGGATGTCGTCGAAGCGGCGGAGCTCGACAGCGGACTGAAGATCGCTTCCCTGCGCGGCGACGGTGGCGCGGCAGCGAACGACCTCCTCATGCAGATCCAGTCGGATGTGCTCGGCGTGCCCGTCGAGCGGCCGCCCATGCTCGAGATGACCGCCCTCGGCGCGGCATTCGCCGCGGGTATCGGTGCAGAGTTCTGGGCCGACCGCGACGCTGCCGCACAGTACACGCATGAGCCGACACGCTGGAACCCGGTTCGCGATGCGCCGTGGCGGACAGAGGTGCGCGGTCAGTGGAATCGCGCCATCGAGCGCAGCCTCGGGTGGGTGGCATGAGCACGCATTTGCGGCATCAATCTCGCTCACCTAGGCTATATGCAACTAATTGCACAGAAGCAATCAGTCGAATCTCGCACGAGGAGGTCGCCCGATGCTGGACGTCGGCGCCGCGCGCGATGCGGCTCGAGCGCATTCGTATGCTGACCGTATGTCGCTCGCTCACGCCATCCTCACCGCACTCAACGAAAAGTCCGCATCCGGGCTCGAGCTCGCACGGCGATTCGACCGCTCAATCGGCTACTTCTGGCCGGCGTCGCATCAGCAGATCTATCGGGAGCTCGCGCGGCTCGAGCGCGACGGACTCATCCGGCAGATCGAAGACGACGCTCCCGCCCGCGGCGGAAAACGCACCTACGAGATCCTCGTCGAGGGCCGCGACGAACTGCGGGCGTGGCTGGAGTCCCGCGAGGATCCGAAACTCACGAAGGACGCACTCATGGTGCGTGTGCGTGCATCGGCGTCACTCGGCGGAGACCTTCGCGAGGAGATCGTCCGGCATCGCGCGTTGCACGCAGAGCTGCTCGAAGAGTACCGGCGCATCGAGCAGCGGGACTTCGTCGGCGAGGAGCTCTCATTCACGGCGGGCCGCCAGTACCTCGTCCTGCAATGGGGTCTTCATCTGCAGAAGGCCCGCGTCGACTGGGCCGATGCCGTGCTCACACAACTCGACCAGGAACAGGAGCGCCCGAGCGCTCCGGAATGAAGAGAGGCACCATGTCACAGCTGACTGAACCGACGACGAGGTCGTTCACGGGCGTCACCGGCGATGAGATCGTCGTCTGGCGGTGGCCGAACGCCGACGCGACCTTCGTCGCCGTCATCGCGCACGGCTACGGCGAGCACGCCCGTCGATACGACCACGTCGCGGAGCGACTCATCGATGAAGGCGCTGAGGTCTACGCTCCCGATCACTTCGGCCACGGACGCTCCGGTGGGCAGCGGGTGGCCGTCGAGGTGTTCGACGACTTCGCGCGCGATCTCGACACCGTCGTCGATCACGCGGCGGCTGAACATCCCGGGATTCCGCTGGTGCTCATCGGGCACTCCATGGGCGGGGCGATTGCCACGCGGTTCGTGCAGCTCGGCGGGGTCCGCAAGATCGACGCCCTCGTCCTGAGCGGACCCTACATCGGCGGGAACCCTGACCTTCAGGCGCTCGCACTGCTCGACCCGATCCCGGACGTCCCGATCGACCCCGCTTCGCTGTCGCGCGACCCGGCGACCGGGGACGCCTACGTGGCCGACGAGCTCGTGCGCCACGGACCGTTCCTCAAAGCGACATTGCTCGCGATCGGGACCGCACTCGAGGACATCGCCGCGGGTCCGAACGTGGGCGCCGTGCCCGCGATCTGGCTGCACGGCAGCGACGACACCATTGCGCCGTACGTGCACGCCGAGGCAGTCGCACGGCACGTCATCGGAGCGGATGGGCGACACATCCGGTACGACGGCGCACGCCACGAGATCTTCAATGAGATCAACCGGGAAGAGGTCCTCGACGACGTGATCGTCTTCATCCGTGCGAGCGTTCCCGCCCTGACTTGACCTGACCGGCGAGCAGGCCGTGACCCGCCGTGGTCACGGTCTGCTCGGCGTGCCCAGAAGGAGAGACATGACCGATCACCCCCACCTGCTGTCGCCCGTTCGGATCGGGCACCACACGCTGCCCAACCGCGTGCTCATGGGGTCGATGCACCTCGGCCTCGAGGAGCGCGTCGGTGGTTTCGAACGGATGGCGGCGTTCTACGCCGAACGGGCGCGCCACGGCGTCGGGTTGATCGTGACCGGCGGTGTCTCGCCGAATCGCGACGGGCGCCCGTGGGCGGACGGAGCAGTGCTCGACAGCGAGAGCGCGGTCGCAGAGCACCGGCTGATCACCGATGCCGTGCACGCCGAGGGCGGTCTCGTGCTGCTGCAGCTGCTGCACTTCGGCCGGTACGCCGACCACGACCAGCTCGTCGCCCCTTCCGCTCTGCAGGCGCCGATCGCGCGCCGACTGCCCCGCGCCATGACCCCCGCCGACATCGAGCAGACGATCGCGGACTATGCGGCGGCATCCGCGCTCGCACGCCACGCGGGATACGACGGGGTCGAGATCATGGCGTCCGAGGGGTACCTCCTCAACGAGTTCCTCGCGCCCGCCACCAACCGTCGTGACGACGAGTGGGGCGGGGATGCGACGCGCCGTCGTCGGTTCCCGCTACAGGTCACGCACGCCGTCCGCCAGGCGCTCGGCGCGGACGACATCCTCTCGTTCCGCCTGTCGGTCGTCGACCTCGTGCCCGATGGCAGCACGCTCGACGAAACCCTCACTCTCGCGCGCGAGGTCCAGGCCGCCGGCGTTGATCTGATCGTGACCGGCGTCGGGTGGCACGAAGCCCGGGTGCCGACGATCGCGACCGGCGTGCCTCGGGCCGCCTTCTCGGAGTTCACCCGTGCGGTCAAGAGTGCCGTCACCATCCCGGTGGCCGCCTCGAACCGGATCAACTCGCCGGACATCGCTGAGCTGATCCTCGCGCGCGCGGACGCGGACCTCGTCTCGCTCGCGCGCCCGCTGCTGGCCGATCCCGCGTTCGTATCGAAGACGCGGGATCGCGCCACAGCGACGATCAACACCTGCATCGCCTGCAACCAGGCGTGCATCGACCACACCCTGGCCGGCGACGTGACCACCTGCCTCGTCAACCCGCGAGCGGGCCGTGAGACGGCGCTGCGGATCATGCCCACCCGCCGCCCACGTTCCGTGGCGGTGGTCGGAGCGGGACCAGCGGGCCTCGCCGCCGCGAGTACCGCGGCCGCGTGCGGACACCGGGTGACGTTGTTCGAAGCGGCCACTGAGATCGGCGGCCAATTCGACCTCGCTCGGCGCATCCCTGGCAAGGAGGAGTTCGCCCAGACGCTGCGGTATTTCCGCGGCGAGCTTGCGCGATTGCGCGTCGACGTGCGCACGTCCACGACAGCGGATGCCGCGACCCTCGTCACCGCCGGGTTCGACGACGTCATCCTCGCGACCGGGGTGCGACCACGGATCCCCGCGATCCCCGGGATCGACCGCCCCCACGTCATCGACTACGCCCGTGTGCTGCGCGGAGAAGCGGAGGCGGGCGAGCGGGTCGTCGTGCTCGGAGCCGGCGGAATCGGATTCGACACCACCGTCTTCCTCACCCAGGGCCATGCCTCGGCGGCCCTCGATCGCGACCGGTTCTTCGCGGACTGGGGCGTCACCACAGATCCGGAAGCACGCGGCGGCCTCGCTGTGCCAGGCCCGGCGACGAGCCGCAGACGCGTCACGGTGATGCAGCGCAAACCGACAAAGGCGGGAGCCGGACTCGGACTCACGACGGGCTGGATCCATCGCGCGGAATTGCGTCGGCGCGGTGTCGAGTTCTTGGTCGGCGTCGCCTATGACGAGATCACGGAGGACGGGATCCGCGTCACCGTCGACGGAACGTCCCGACGCATCCCCGCTGACACCGTCGTGGTGTGCGCCGGTCAGGAGTCGGTCCGGTACCTGAAGCGGGAGTTGCGCGAGTTCGGCGTTGCAGCGCACATCGTGGGCGGCGCACTTCTGGCCGGCGAACTCGACGCGAAGCGCGCGATCCGCGAGGGCACCGAGGTGGCCCTCGCCCTCGACCATCCGGCGCCGCGTTCCCCGGCATCCCGCTGACACCCACTTGACCAGGACAGAGAGGTCCACCCATGACGTTCCGCAGTCCCTTTCCCGAACCCGTGGTTCCCGCGGCGTCGCTGCAGGAGTTCATCTTCGATGACCTCGATCCGCACGATGCGGCACGGACCGCCGTCATCGACGGGCCGACGGGCGCGACACTGACCTACGGGGAGCTCGTCGAGCGCGTGCACGCGGCCGCGGCGGCTCTGCGAGCACGCGGCGTCACCCCGGGAGCCGTCGTCGCGCTCCACTGTGCGAACTCCCCGGCGTTCGTGATCACGTATCACGCGATCGGCGCGATCGGAGCGACGGTCACCACGGTCCCCGTGCTGGCGACCGTGGACGACATCCGACGGCAACTGGCCGCCTCCGGCGCGGCGTTCGCGGTGTCCAGTCCCGAGCTGCGGACGGTGATGCAGACTGCGACCGTGGATGCCGCTCCCGGCGTCGCCGTGCTCGATGTCATCGACCTCGCCCAGTCCCCGCCGGTGTCGCCCGGGGACTGGGCCCCGCCGCTGGCCGACGCCGTGCTGCCGTTCTCGTCGGGCACGACCGGTCACCCGAAGGGCGTGCGCCTGAGCCACCGCAACCTCGTCGCCAACGTCGTCCAGATCGAGGATCGCATGGGCGTCGATCGCGACGACGTCGTGATGGGCGTACTTCCGTTCTTCCACATCTACGGAATGACAGTGCTGGTCAACCTTGCACTGCGACGCCGCGCGACCCTCGTCACGATGCCCCGGTTCGAGCTGGCACAGTTCCTAACTCTCATCGCGCACCACCGGGCCACATTCGCCTTCATCGCCCCACCGATCGCCCTGGCACTGGCCAAGCACCCCTCCGTCGACGAAGCCGACCTCTCTAGCCTGCGCGAACTGTTCTCAGGAGCAGCGCCGCTGGACGATGCCCTCAGCGCTGCGGTGGAGCGGCGTCTCGGCGTCTCGGTGCGTCAGGGCTACGGCATGAGCGAGATGAGTCCCGTGTCGCACTTCGTCGGATGCGGCGAGACAACTCCGCACGAGAGCGTCGGCAAGCCGGTGCCCGGGACCGACAACCGAATCGTCGGACTCGACGGTAGCCTCATCAATCCGCCGGCGGCAGGTGTGAGCGGGGTCGGCGAACTCTGGGTGCGCGGTCCGAACGTCATGTCGGGCTACCTCGACAATCCGGAAGCGACGGCTGAAGCCCTCGATGAGGAAGGGTTCCTTCACACCGGCGACCTCGTGACCGTCGACGCCGACCAGAACGTCTACATCGTCGACCGGCTGAAAGAGCTCATCAAGTACAAGGGGTACCAAGTCCCGCCCGCCGAGTTGGAAGCCATTCTCGTCAGTCACCCGCTTGTTGCGGATGCGGCGGTCATTGGGCAACCGCAAGCCGAGGTCGGCGAGATCCCTGTGGCGTTCGTCGTTCGGCGCGGCGATGACGGGCTCACCGTCGACGAGCTAATGGAGTTCGTTGCCGACAGAGTCAGTCCCTATAAGCGGATTCGCCGAGTCGTCTTCTGCGAGGAAGTGCCCAAGTCCGCGGCAGGAAAAATCCTGCGACGCGAACTGAGAGCGAGGCTTGAGCGGGCCTCTTAGTTCCGGCGCTGCGCAGGATCGGGCAATCTCTTCAGCCGCATTGACCCAAGGCTGACCGATGACCATCCGGTGACCCAGGTGGCATTCACGGATGCTGTGAACTGCCTCCGGAGCGGTCGACGGCTGCCGCCCGGGCGCGGAGCGGGAGTTCGCCGCGTGGGGAGTCACCCCCTAACCGCCACGGCCTGTTCGACAGGTGGGCAACGCAGGGGAGTGTGCCGCGATTGGATTGCACGGACACGCACGTCCGCAGGATCACTTGGCGCGCGGCGCCCGTGCAGTTGTTCTCAACCCTGATGAAACGACGACTTGACGTCACCCGCTCGTGAACGCTGTGTTACAAATTCGACTCAGAGTCAGTTTTTGGCGGCGATTCCCACTACATTTCGATGAACGCCCGCGCGGCGTCCATCCTGCCCGTACTTGCCGACTCCGTTCGCGCCCCATCGAAAGCATGAGCAACCCGTGAACTCATCTTCCCCCCACCGCCTCCGTCGCGTCGCCCTTGCCTCCACCGCCCTCCTGGCCTCTGTCGCCGGCCTCGCTGCCTGCTCGTCCTCTGCACCGTCCGATGGCCCCGTGGACGCCATCACCGTATGGACCGGGCTTCCCTACGACAGCTTCCAGACCCCGAACGCAGCGCTCTTCGCGACGTGCGAGAAGGAGACCGGGATCACTGCGACGCTCGAAGACTTCCCGCCCGACGACCTCACCGGCAAAGTCCTGCAGGCAGCGACATCCGACGACCTGCCCGACCTCCTCTACCTCGAAAGCGGCGACATTACCCGCGTCGTCGAAACAGGACTCCTCACCGATCTCGCCGACTACGGCCTGACCGCCGACGGCTACAGCGACAGCGTCGCCTCCCTCGGGGTGGTGGACGGCGTCCAATACGGCGTCGCACCGGGCGTCAACCCGATCGCACTCTTCTACAACAAGGCAATGTTCGAGGCCGCGGGCGTCGACATTCCGACCACCTTCGATGAGCTCCGCACGGCCGCCGCAGCCCTCACGACGCCTGACGTGATGGGCATCGCGCTCTCCGCCGACACAGGTACGGGTCCGTACCACTTCCTGCCGTACCTTCTCGGAGCGGGCGGCGATCCGGCCGATATCGCCACGCCCGAGGCCGCGCAGGCCCTTCAACTCTGGAAGGACTTCGTCGCCGACGGGAGCACGTCCGAGTCCGCGGTGACCTGGGGCTGGGACGCGCAGGACTACTTCCGCGGCGAGAAGGCGGCGATGGTGATGTCGGGTGCCTGGCTCTTCGGGGAGGACCTCCCGTTCGAGGTGGGCGCCTTCCCGGTGCCCACTGCCGATGGCTCGGGCGCGCCGCAGACTCCGATCGGCGCTGAGGTGTGGACGATCCCGGTCACCGATGACGCGCATCAGGAAGCAGCCGCGAAGATCCTCGCGTGCCTCACGGACGACGCGAACGCACTCGAGATGGCTCGCGCCTCCGGCCGCCTTCCGGGCGATGTCTCGGTGGGTGAAGAGTATGCGGCCGAGTTCCCCGATCAGGCACCGATGATCGCGCTCCTTCCGAACGGCTTCATCCAGGACCCCGAGAACAAGGGCAAGCAGTACGACCAGCTGTCCCTGGCGATTCAGGATGCCCTGGCGCACGACGCCGACCCCGCCGAGGCGCTCGAGAAGGCCGCCGGCCAGTAATCACAGCCGGTCGGGGGCGATCCGTCGACGTTCTCGTGATCGACCCCGACCTGACTGAGGAGTTCGCCATGTCCTACCGCGCAACCCAAACACCCAGACCCGCGACGCCGCGCGACGGCGCTCCGGGGCTGGCCGCAGCACGTCGACGCAAGTGGCGTCTCACGACGGAGCGACGTGAGCGATGGGGGTACCTGCTGTTCCTGGTTCCCGCGTTCTCCTACATCGTCCTCTTCTTCGGATATCCTCTCGCGAAGAACGTGTGGATGGGGTTCGTCGACTTCCGCACCGCGACCTTCGTCACCGGCGAGGCTCCGTGGATCGGCCTCGCCAATTACGCCGCGGTGCTGGCGACTCCGGTGCTGCCGATCGCCACCGTCAACACGCTGGTGATCACGCTCGCGACGGTGGCGATACAGGTGGTGCTCGGCCTGCTCATCGCGTCCTTCTTCAATCAGCGGTTCGCAGGTGCGCGGTTCTACTCCTCCGCAATGCTGCTGCCGTGGCTCCTGCCACTGGTGACCACCGCCGCTGTCTGGAAGTGGCTGCTCCGGGAGGACGGCCCCCTCATCGTCGCGCTCGCACCACTGGGCGTGTCAGGGTCTCCTCTCGCCGACCCCAACACCGCCCTCGCCGTGCTCATAGGGGTAAATATCTGGCTCGGCCTCCCGTTCTTCGTGATCATCCTCGGCGCCGCGCTGCAGTCCGTACCCGTCGATCAACTCGAGGCCGCGTCGCTCGACGGCGCCGGTCGGTTCGGTCGGTTCTGGCACATCGTGATCCCATCCATCCGCCCCCAGCTCACCGTTGCCATCACCCTCAGCATCATCTACACGCTCAAGGTGCTCGAGCTTCCGCTCATCCTCACGGGCGGCGGACCCGCGAATGCGACCCAGACCCTTGGCACCGTGGCGTACAACCTCTCCTTCCAGCAGTTCGAGTTCGGACAGGGCGCCGCCGTCGGGAACATCCTGATGCTGGTCACCCTGGTCTTCGCCGTCGTGTACGTGTACCTCGGAGCCCGCAAGGAGGAGACAGAATGACCCTCGCCACCGAGCAGCTCCCGCCCCTGGGGCGCCGCGCGCGATCTCGACGCAGGCCACGACTTTTCAAGGGCGGCACCCGACTGGGCAATGCCCTGCGATCCATCCTCGGCGCGATCATTCTCGCGCTACTCCTGTATCCCATCTTCTGGCTGGTCAGTGCGTCCTTCCAGCCGGGTGCGACCGCCGCGACCGTGACCCCCCTGCCGCTCCCGCCGAGTCTCGGCGCTTTCCAGCAGGCCTTCGAGGATCAGGCGTCGAACATCGTGACCAGCCTCATCGTCGGCGTCGGCACCGCGCTGCTGGCGGTGGCGATCGCGGCGCCCGCAGCGTTCGGCCTCGCCCGGCTCCGCAGCAGATTCGTCGACGTCGTGCTGATCACGCTCTTCATTGCGCAGATCGTGCCCGGGATCGTGCTGGCGAACTCGCTATACACGATGTTCAACTCCGTCGGGCTCGTGAACACCTACTTCGGTCTCATGCTTGCCAACGCATCCGGCACGCTTCCGTTCGCGATACTCCTGCTGCGCTCGTTCATGCGGGAGATCTCAAAGGAGACCCTCGAGGCGGCTCGCCTGGACGGAGCCGGTCAGGTGCGCACCTTCTTCTCCATTGTCGTTCCGCTCAGCCGCAACGCCCTCATCACAGCGGGCATCTTCGGGTTCCTCGCCGGCTGGGGCGACTTTCTCTTCGCCCTCACGCTCACCACGAGCGCCGAGATCCGCACGATCACCATTGGGATCTACCAGTACCTGAGTTCCCCCAACATTCAGTGGTCGGCGGTGATGGCCGCCAGCGTCCTCGCGTCGATCCCGGCGATCATTCTCCTACTCCTGCTCCAGCGGTACCTGAAGGCTGGTCTTGCCCAGGGATCCGGGAAGTAGTGTCCGGACGTCGAATGAGCCATCCGATCTATCTCGACACTGACCTCGGAATCGATGACGCCATTGCGCTCGGCTACCTCTTGGCGAGCCCTGAAGCGTGGATCGTGGGTATCGGGACGGTTCACGGCAACGTCGATGCTGAACAAGCCGCCCGGAACACGTTGGACTTCCTAGGGCTCGCCGGCCGGCTCGACATCCCGGTTGCCGTCGGCGCGCGGCGGGGACTCCGGACCCCCTTCGACGGAGGCGCACCGCACATTCACGGGGACAACGGCGTCGGGGGCCTCGCGCTTCCGCGCGCCGCGCACGAACCCGTTGCCGAGTCGGCGGAGGACATGATCCTGCGCCTCTCGCACGAGTTCGACGGTGAGCTGCGGGTCGTCGCCATCGGACCACTCACCAACCTGGCCCTGGCGTTGGAGCGAGACTCCTCGCTCGCCTCCCGCGTCAGCGTGGTTTACGTCATGGGTGGTGCGGCGCTCGTCCCTGGCAACGTCTCGCCGGTCGCCGAGGCGAACATCGCTCACGATCCCCAGGCTGCGCAGGTCGTCCTGGGCGCCCCCTGGGATGTCGTCGTCGTTCCTCTCGATGTCACGATGGAGCATCGCCTTACCCCCGCACATCGGATCGAGCTCGCCGGCTCGCCGTCGGCACCGGCGCGAGCGATCGCCGACATGCTGGAGGTCTACGTCAGCTGGTATCTGCCGATCTTCGGCGCCCCTGACATCGCCCTCCACGACCCCCTGACCGCTGCGCTGGCCATCGAATCCATCACGGCCTCATCGGCGCCGCAGGTGCATGTCGAGGTCGACACGACGCCCGGCCCCGGGCGAGGTCAGATCATCTGCGACCTGCGGGGAAGATTCGTCGGCTACCCCCCACCACCAGACGCGCATGTGCGCGTCGTCCTTGCGGTCGAGCAGCCGTTCTCCCAACATCTCGTCGAACGGCTGGTCGGCCGAGGGCATCCGCGCACGTAGGTCGCGGAAGGGGACTCCGGCGCAAGATCCTCTGCCTCCCTCCCTCATCGGTTGCGCTGCGGTCGGCGATTCTGCCCCGCAATTCATTACCAGACAGGATCCTGTTCATGCCCTCCACGTCCCAGATAGCGGCAACGACCACGCCTGCGCGTGGCGCGGAGTGGTGGCGCTCCGCGGTGATCTACCAGATCTACCCCCGCTCCTTCGCGGACGGGAACGGCGACGGCATCGGCGACATCCGCGGTATCACCGAACGTCTGGGCGCATTGTCCGAACTCGGCGTCGACGCGATCTGGCTCTCGCCTTTCTACCCGTCACCGCAGAACGACGCCGGGTACGACGTCGCCGATTACTGTGATGTCGACCCGATCTTCGGCACATTGGCCGACGTCGACGAGCTTATCGCCCGCGCGCACGCACGAGGTATCCGGGTGATCGTCGACCTCGTCCCCAACCACTCCTCGAGTCAGCACCGCTGGTTCCAGGAGGCGCTCGCCTCCGCACCAGGCTCCGTGGAACGCGGCCGCTATATCTTCCGCGACGGACGCGGTGACGACGGTGAACTCCCGCCGAACAACTGGCAGTCCGTGTTCGGAGGCGCAGCATGGACGCGAATCCTCGAACCGGACGGCAGGCCGGGCCAGTGGTATCTGCACCTGTTCGACACCACGCAACCGGATTTCGACTGGACGAATCCATGGGTTCAGGAGCGCTTCGTCGAGATCCTCTCGTTCTGGCTCGATCGGGGTGTCGACGGGTTCCGTGTCGACGTGGCTCACGGGCTCGACAAGGCGCCGGATCTTCCCGACTATGACGCGACAGCGGCGACTGCGTTCACCCCAGGACCCTACTGGGGACGCCCCGGAGCGCATGAGGTGTACCGGGAATGGCGCGTACTGCTAGACACCTACTCCGGGGACCGGCTGCTATGTGCAGAGGCCTGGGTGTCACCGCTCGGGACGCTGGCTCAGTGGGTCCGCCCTGACGAGATGCACCAGGCCTTCAACTTCGAGTTCCTGATGACGAGTTGGCGTCCGGCAGCACTGCGGGACGTGATCCGGGACTCGCTCAGCGCGTTCGGCGCCGTAGGCGCCCCGTCGACGTGGGTCCTCTCGAACCACGATGTGGTGCGGCCCGCGACCCGGTTGGGCCTGCCTGCCGATGCCGACCTCTCCCAAGGGTGGCGACGGACAATGGTTGGATCGCTGGATATGGCGGTCGGGCTGCGGCGTGCCCGCGCCGCAGCGCTGCTCATGCTCTCACTGCCCGGTTGTGCCTACTTGTATCAGGGTGAGGAACTCGGACTGCCCGAGGTGATCGACATCCCGGACGACGCCCGAGAAGATCCCACCTGGCGTCGGACCGGCGGCGAACGGTTGGGGCGCGACGGTTGCCGGGTGCCGCTGCCCTGGACAGCTGCCGACCCTGCGTTCGGATTTAGCAGCACTGGCGCTGCGTGGCTGCCGCAGCCCGCCGAATGGCGCGAGCTCGCTCGGGATCTCCAACGCGCTGAGTCGACGTCCACGCTCCGCCTCTACCAGGAGGCGCTGCGCCTGCGGCGGGCGCACTCTCTGGCCGGCGGCGAGCTCACATGGCTCGACGTCGGTGATGCCGTCCTGGCATTTCGTGTCGGAGAGGTGCGGGTGTTCGTAAACTTCGGCCAGGCTGCATCGGATCTCCCACCCGGCCGCGTCGCGCTAAGTTCAGCGCCGCTCGAGGCCGGCATGCTTCCTGCCGACAGTACCGCTTGGCTGATCGACGAGGACGCTGTCGAATGAACCCGACGGATCGGCCATTCCGGGAACGGATCGGAACGGACGTGGCCTTGCAGGAACCGGCACCCCGGCTCATCCTGGTAGGTGCCAGCGAGCACGCCGCTGCGCTTTGCCGGATCGCGACGGCCGCGGGGTACGACGTCACGGTATGCGACGTCTGGCGTGCACTCCTCACCCGCGATCGATTCCCGGAAGCCGCTGACCTTCACCATGGGCTTCCTCACGAGACACTCGCGACCCTCGACCCGCGAGACGTCGATGCGCGGACAGCGATTTGCGTGCTCAGTCACGATGAGCGCGTCGACGTTCCGGCGTTGCGGGCCGCGCTCGCGCTTCCGGTGGGCTTCATCGGGGCGATTGGTGCACGCAGCACCGTCGCGAGGCGATCGCAGCTCCTCCGCGAGGCGGGAGCCACCGAGGCGGAGATCGCCAGCATCCACTCGCCGCTCGGCCTGGATCTCGGTGGCACGTCTCCGGAAGACACCGCACTCTCGGCGCTCGCAGAAATCATCGCGACACTGCACGGCGGCAGCGGCCGACCGCTCCGAGAACGGCACGGGTCGCTGCACCGCAGCAGGCTCTCCGATGATCCCGCCGCCCCTTCGGTCGCTCACTCGACGCAATGCGACACCGCAAGCCGCGCTGTGCTAGATAACATCCGCCAAGGCGAAGGAGCCGGCGCATGACCAGCCACGTGACCACGCACGTCCTCGATGCGGCGACGGGTACCCCCGCCGAGCATGTCGTCGTCTCGCTCGCCAAGCATCTCGACGGCGGCGGTACGACGGGCGTCGCGCAGGGGTTCACCGACACCGACGGCCGTCTGGCGCTCGGCCCCGAGACGCTCGACCCGGGCATGTACGCCCTCACGTTCGGCACCGGTGCATGGTTCGCCGATCGCGGCATCCCCTCGTTATATCCGCTCGTCACGGTCACCTTCACCGTCGAGCCGGAGTCCGGACACCTGCACGTGCCCCTCCTGCTGAGCCCGTTCGCGTACTCCACCTATCGAGGGAGCTGACAGTTGAAGATCATCATCATCGGGGCCGGCATCGGCGGCACGAGCGCCGGCATCGCTCTCAAGAACCTCGGCCACGACGTGGTGATCTACGACAGGATGCGCGAGAACAAGCCGGTCGGCGCGGCCCTGTCGCTGTGGTCCAACGGCGTCAAGGTGCTCAACTGGCTCGGCCTGGGCCGCGAGGTCGCCGCTCTCGGCGGCCGGATGGATCACATGGCGTACCTGGACGGGCACACCGGCGAGCAGCTGTGCCGCTTCAGCCTCGACCCGGTCACGCAGCAGACCGGTCAGCGCCCGTACCCGGTGGCGCGCGCCGACCTGCAGGCGCTGCTGATGCGCACGTTCGGGATGGACCGCATCCATCTCGGAAGGCAGATGGTCGCTGTCGCGGACGACGGCCGCACCGTCACCGCGACCTTCGCCGACGGCTCGACCGACACCGCCGACATGCTCATCGGCGCCGACGGCGCCCGGTCGATCACGCGCGACTACGTCACCCGCGACGGCGGCGACACCCCCCGCATCGAGCGCACCTACTCGGGGTACACCAACTTCAACGGGCTCATCCCCGGCGACCCGCTTATCGGCCCCGCCGACCAGTGGACCACGTACGTCGCCGAGGGCAAGCGCGCCGCCGTCATGCCCGTCGAGGGCGACCGCTTCTACTTCTGGTTCGATGTGCCGCAGCCGGCCGGGGTGCGGTATGAGCCCGCCGACGGCATCGCTCCCCTCGTCGAGGCGTTCGGTGGCTGGGCGCCGGGCGTGCAGGCGCTGCTGGGCGCCATCGATCCGGAGGTGTCGCTCAATCGGGTGGAGATCTGGGACATCGACCCGTTCCACACGTGGGCGCGCGGCCGCGTCGCGATCCTCGGCGACGCCGCACACAACACCGCGCCCGACATCGGGCAGGGCGCGTGCTCCGCACTGGAGGACACCTTCGCCCTCGCCATCGCGGTGGCGACCAACACGGTGAGCGTCGAAGACACGCTTCGCCGCTACGAGCGCAGCCGCACCGAGCGTGCCGGGGAACTCGTGCTGCGCGCGCGCAAACGCGGCGACGAGACCCACGGGTACGATCCCGACGCCACCGCCGCCTGGTACGAGAGCCTGCGCGGCGCCGACGGCGTCGGCATCATCCGCGGCATCGTCGGCAACATCGAGGGCAGCCCCATCAACCTGGGCGCCGGCGTGATCTGACGCACCCGCGCCCGCGGCGTGCCGCCCGTCCTGGGTCGGCACCGGGCGCCCGCCTTTCACAAAGACGGGACCCTGCGTTCCAACCAGCTTCGTAAATCGACACCAACCGTTGGAGAAAGTGGAGAGCATGGCAGACGAATCACACCGTACGGGAGCAAGCTTGCGGCTGTGGCTCGTACGCCACGGGCGCACTCTGTTCAACGAGCGCGAGATCGCGCAAGGATGGTGCGATTCACCGCTTTCAGAAGAAGGCCGTAGTCAGGTCCGTCACCTGGCTGCCGCGCTGATCAATGTGCCGTGGGTCGGTGTCTACTCCAGCACCAGCGAGCGGGCGATGGATACTGCGGAGATCCTCGTCGAAGACAGACACCCGATCGTGCGTGACCGACGTTGGAAGGAATACAACTTCGGCGTATGGGAAGCGCGGGCGAATGACGAGGTGTTCGCCGAACTGAATCGGATCGGAGCACCTGGCGACAGCCCGTCCGTTCGTCTGCGCGGCTTGTTCCTCGGCGACTTTCCAGCTCTCGAACAGGGGGAGTCCGGAGCGGACTTCAGTGCACGCGTCGCGGGCGCGATCGCTGACATCCGGGCAGCCCATGATGTTGGTGATGTGCTCGTCGTAACGCACGGGATGACCATCGGCGTCGCGGTCCGGCAGGCCGACCCGTCGTTCGAGCATGAACGTGGACCCGGAAACGCGAGCATCACCTTGATCGAGTACCCCTCCGACAACGCGGCAGCAATCCGCGCCTTTGGAGCCGTGTCTTCCCACGGCCTGCTCACTCCCGTTTCCGGCTGAGCAACCACTGCCGGCGATCCACGCCAGCAACGCGTCGTCCTCGGCTCGCGACAAGCCTGGCCCCATTCCGCTCCCCAGGCGCGAGCCCCACAGTGTGAGGTCGTCGTGTACGATCCTTGCCTTCGTCGTAAGCGGGGCGCCTGCGGATCGTCGAACCAGCTCGACCAGCTTCGCGGCCATCAGCAGCTCGATCTCATAGCGCCCGACCGTCGTTCACGCAGGCAGCAACGACGAAGTCGAACCAGAAGGGGCCCGAGGCGCGTCAACCCCAGCATTCACGAATACTGACTAAAGATCAGCATTCAGGGGAGCGTCCTGCGGTGGCCGCTGTGTCATGAGGCCGAGCAAGGTGGCGATCGCGTGCGGCATGTCGGTCGAGGGGTCGTAGAGCCATTGCACTTGGAGGCCGTCCATGACCGCCACATAGACGCGGGCGAGGACGGCGGGTTCCGCGTCGGCCACGATCGCGCCGGCTGCTTGCGCAGCGCTGATCTCTCGCGTCATCCGGTCGATCAGCGAGCTGTACCGCTCTTCGAAGTACGGGTGGGCAGCGTGATCCGGCGTGGTGGCCTCTGCGGACATCGTGGTGAACAGGTGGACCAGGCCCGGAACGTTCGCGTTGTGCGCGGCGAGGGCCACGTATCCGGGGAGAAGACCCTCGGGCGGGTCGCGTCGCATGTCAACCTCGTCGCGCCAGCGCACGACCTCGGCGAAAAGCTCCTCACGTGAGTTGAAGTGATACAGCAGTGTCGATCGCGTCACACCCGCCGCCTTCGCGATATCCGCGAGCGTGGCGGCGCCCCCGTTACCGGCGGCAAGAGAGTCCAGCGCGATCTGGAGGATCTCCTCTCGCTTCGCGCGGCCTTTGGCATAGGAATTGCGGGAGGGCACGAACAAAGCCTAGACGTCGACACATCGAAGCCGGTCCGAAGCCTCACGTCGAGCCGGAGTTGCACGCATCCAGATTTAGACTCGGAGTCAGGTTTTGGTACGCTCTCTCTGTTGGGCGACTGCCCCGGATTGGAGCCCCCGTGCACCACAGTCCACGCGATACGGCCCGAGCGCTCGAGTACGCGGACGCCGTGGCGGAGGTCGACACGATGATTGCGGGCCTGCCTCTCCCGGCGAAGGTCCGTCTCCTCACGGCGGCGACGACATGGCGCGTTCATGAGGACCCGACGATCGGGCTCGGTCCGATCGTCGTGTCCGACGGACCGGCTGGTGTACGTGGCGAGGTGTGGGACGAACGGGAGCCTTCGCTCTCCTTGCCGTCCGGGACCTGCCTGGCCTCCACCTGGGATGAGCACGCAGCGCGGCGATACGGGGAGATCCTCGCCGCCGAGGCGCGGCAGCGCGGCGTCCATGTCGTGCTAGGCCCGACGATCAACCTGCATCGGAGTCCCCTCGGCGGGCGCAGCTTCGAAGCGTTCTCGGAAGATCCCCTCCTCACGGCTCGGATGGGCGTCGGCTACGTCCAGGGGCTCCAGTCGGGTGGCGTGGCCGCGTCGCCCAAGCACTTCGTTGGCAACGACAGCGAGACGGAGCGCTTCACTGTCGACGCACGGATCGATGAACGCGCTCTCCGCGAGCTGTACTTGGCTCCCTTCGAGACCGTCGTGAAGGAGGGCGGAGCATGGACGATCATGAGCGCCTACAACGGGGTGAATGGTGCCACCATGACCGAGCACCCGATGCTTCGCTCCGTGCTGAAGGAGGAGTGGGACTTCGACGGGCTCGTCATCAGCGACTGGGGCGCGGTCCGCAGCGTCGTCGCCAGCGCGACAGCCGCCCAGGACATCGTCTTCCCGGGGCCGACCAGTCCGTGGTCGGAAGGCCTCCAACAGGCAGTCGAATCCGGAGCTGTCGCGGAGGCAGACATCGACGAGAAGGTTCGGCGACTTCTCGTGCTCGCCGCGCGCGTCGGCGTCCTGGGGAGCCACCCGGCCCCGTGGGCGGATCAGTCGGAATCGGCGCCGGGCCCGGAAGACCGGGACTTGCGGGACCTCGCGATCGCTGGAATGGTCCTTCTCCGCAATGAACACCACACGCTGCCACTCGACGGCGGCAACATAGGGTCGCTTGCCGTCATCGGAGCCAGTGCAGATGCGCCTCGCATTCAGGGTGGTGGAAGTGCGACCGTGATGCCGCACAGGGTCTCGTCACCGTTGGCGGTGCTCAGGAGCCGACTCCCGAACGCGAGGATCCACGACTCAATCGGGTCGCCGGTCACTGACGGCATCGTGCCTTTCGCGCTGCGCGTTGTGACCGATCCCGAGACGGGGCTTGCGGGAGTGCGGGTGAGATTCCTCGACGAACGCGGCGCCGTCGTGCATTCCGAACGGCGCGAGAGCTGTCACCTGGTCTGGCTCGGAAACGCGCCCGCAGGAGCGGGCGTGGTCGAGATCGACACGATCTTCACACCCGATTCGACCTGCCGCACGGAACTCGGGTTCGCGGTCGAGGGGGAAGCCTGGCTCTGGCTGGATGGCGCGCTCCATCATCATGCCGCGATGGTGCCCGACCCTGAGGGTCTCGGCGCGGGCCTGCTGAGCCCTCGCTCGTCGAGCGCCCCGATCGAGCTCGCGAAAGGCGTTCCGATGAGGTTGCGTCTGCGGTACCGATACCCGTCGGGGGGTGAGTTCTTCTCGGGCTCTCTGTCGGTGGGCCTCGGCACGAGGACGCCGGCCGATGCGCGGGACCGGATGCTGGCCGACGCGGTCCGCGCCGCGGCCTCCTCCGACGCCGCCATCGTCGTCGTCGGGACGAGCGAGCAGGTCGAGTCCGAGGGCAGAGACCGGGCCGACCTGAGATTGCCGGGATGGCAGGACGACCTCGTCGAAGCTGTCGCCGCCGTGAACCAGCGAACGGTCGTCGTGGTGAACTCCGGCGCGCCCGTCGAGCTGCCCTGGGCCGACCGTGTCGGCGCGATCATCGCGACATGGTTTCCCGGGCAGGCGGCGGGAGACGCTCTCGCCGACGTGCTGCTCGGCGATTCCGAGCCGGGCGGCCGACTGCCGGTGTCGTGGCCCGCGGCGCTCGCATCCGTCCCGGTTCATCAGGTCACCCCACGCGACGGGGTTCTCGACTACGCGGAGGGCCTGCACATCGGCTATCGCGCGTGGCTTCAGCGCGGCATCCGTCCGCTGTACACGTTCGGACATGGCCTCGGGTACACCGACTGGTCCATCGACACGGTCACGGTGGCCGATCCGAGAAGTGGTGACGGCCTGCACGACGACGGTGCGTGTGCGGTGACGGTCACCAACACCGGGGCCAGACGCGGCAGCACCGTCGTGCAGGTGTACGCCTCCCGACCGGATAGTGGTGTGGAACGACCTCGACGCTGGCTCGTCGGGTTTCGCCGCGTCACGCTCGATCCGGGCGCACAGGCCCGCATCGTCATCGACCTGCCGGCACGGCAATTCGCGCACTGGGATGGCCAGTGGACATGGGAGAGCGGGACGTTCGATCTCGAGGTCGGCTTCTCGGTGATGGACGTTCGTCGTACCGCGTCGGTCTCTTGCGCGCCCGACGACGAGTGCCCGGCGGCGGAAACGTATGGAGGATGACGATGGACGTCCCCACGATCGAGACCTTCAGGGTCGCTCGCACACGTGACGATCTTGAACTTGCGCCTGGCGAGACGTTCCTGGCGGGCGGCACGTGGCTGATGAGCGAACCGCAGCCCGAGACCACCGGGCTGGTCGATCTGACGGGGATGGGGTGGCCCGATCTCGAGATCACCCGACACGGGCTGCGTATCAGTGCGACGTGCACCATCGCCAGACTGGTGGATTTCGCGCGGGGAGGCACCCCCATCGCAGTCCCCGAGACATGGCTCGCCGTCGATACCTTCGAACCGGCCGCGGATGCGCTCCTTGCAAGCTTCAAGATCTGGAATACCGCGACCGTGGGCGGGAATATCTGCAGATCCTTCGCGGCAGCCGCGATGGTCGCCCTGACCGTGGCACTCGACGGCATCGCGGAAGTGTGGGCCCCGGGCGGAGGCATCCGCCATGTTCCCGTCGCGGAAATCGTCACCGGCAACGGCACGAACAACCTCGCGCGCGGCGAAGTGTTGCGCGCGATCGACCTGCCCGCCAGAGCCCTGGAGTCCCGACTGGTGCTCAGGAAGATCGCGCTCGCGGAGTACGGTCGCTCGGGTGCTGTGGTCACCGGCCGGACCGACGCCGACGGCACCACGGTCTTCGGCATCACCGCCGCGACGCAGGCGCCGGTCGTGTTCAGGTTCGACGGGGTGCCGGATGTGCGCATCTTGGAGTCGGCGGTCCGGACCGCGCCCGGCTACTACTCGGACCCGCTGGGAGCCGCAGATTGGAGGAGGAGCGTCAGCATCGTCCTCGCAGAACGCATCCGACGCGAGCTGGTGGGCGCCGCATGAGAATCGAAGTCGACGGCGAAGCGATCGACGTGCACCCCCGGCCTGGGCAGTGCCTGCGCACGCTGCTGCGGGAACACGGCCGTGTCGAGGTGAAGAAGGGCTGTGATGCCGGCGACTGCGGAGCGTGCACCGTGCTCCTTGACGGGGATCCCGTGCACTCGTGCATCGTCCCGGGGATGAGAGTGGACGGGGCTGTGATCACGACGGCAGGCGGGCTCGCCGCCGGTGACGATCTGCATCCCGTCCAGTCTGCGTTGGCCTCCAACTTCGCATTCCAATGCGGATTCTGCACGGCAGGAATGGCCGTCACCGCTTCGACGCTCACTCGCGACGACATCGCCGCCCTGGACCGCAAGATGCGTGGGAATCTGTGTCGATGCACGGGCTACCGCCCGATCCGGGAGGCGATCGCCCAGTCCGTGCTCGGGCCGGTCCGCCGGACCGGACGTCAGGGAAGCCCGCATGAGGGGTCCCTGTCGAGCGGTGGAGTGGGTGCTCCGGTTACCCCGCCCGCAGCGCATCGGGTCGTGCAGGGCCGTGAGCCATTCACCTTCGACACGCAGGTTCCCGGGGCGCTCACGATGCGCGTGGTGGGGTCGCCCTACGCGCACGCACGCATCCGGTCGATCGACACCACCGCAGCGAGCGCCATCCCCGGGGTGGTGGCGATCTTCACCCATGCCGATGTACCCGACGTGCTCTACTCGACCGCTCGCCACCAGCACCGAACCGACGATCCTGATGACACCCGCATGCTGGACTGCGTCGTGCGCCACGTCGGTCAGCGTGTCGCCGCTGTCATCGCGGAAGACACGATCTCTGCGGATGCTGCGTGCCGGGCCATCCGCGTGGACTACGAGGTGCTCCCCGCAGTCTTCGACCCGGAGCAGGCGCGACAGCCTGGCGCACCGCTTCTCCACCCGGATCGCACTCCCGATGACCGGGTCGCGTTCGCTTCCCGTAACGTGATCGCCGAACTGCACGAGGAGCACGGTGACGTGGAGTCGGCGCTGGCGTCGAGCCACGTCACCGTGGAGGGAACCTGGCAGACCAGCCGGGTCGCACACGCGCAACTCGAGACTCACGGTTCGATCGGATGGATCGATGACGATGGCCGGCTCGTGATCCGCTCCAGCACACAGGTGCCGTTCCTGGTGCGAGATGAGATCGCGCGGATCTTCGACCTCGAACCCTCGACAGTCCGGGTGTTCGCCGCCCGAGTGGGTGGTGGGTTCGGAGGGAAGCAGGAGATCTTCACCGAGGATCTCGTCGCTCTCGCAGTGCTTCGCACCGGGCGCCCCGTCGCATACGAGTTCTCGAGGACGGAGGAGTTCCAGCGGGCTTCCCTGCGCCACCCGATGCGAGTGAGTGTGCGGCTCGGTGCCGACCCCACCGGGGTCCTCACCGCGATGCACGTCGATGTCCTCAGCGACACCGGCGCCTACGGGAACCATTCGATCGGAGTGCTGTTCCACGGCGTCTCCGAGTCCACGACCGTCTACCGATGCCCGACACGTCGCACCGATGCGGAGGTCGTCTACACGAACAACGTGCCGTCCGGGGCGTTCCGCGGCTACGGGCTCGGTCAGGTGATGCTGGGCGTTGAATCCGCGATGGACGAGCTCGCACTGAAGCTCGACATCGACCCTTTCGAACTGCGCCGGATCAATGCGGTGCGCGAGGGTGACCGTTTGCACCCCGACAACGACAGGTACGAGGAAGACCTGGTGTGGGGCAGCTACGGACTCGATCAATGCCTCGATCTGGCTCAGGCGGCGATTCGCAGCGGGGAGGGTGAGATGCCTCCACCAGGCGAGAACTGGCGTGTCGGCGAAGGCATGGCACTGTCGATGATCGCGACCATGGCGCCACGCGGCCACGTCGCACACACCACGGCCACCCTCCGACCCGATGGCACGTATCTCCTCCGGACAGGGACAGCCGAGTTCGGCAACGGCACCACGACCGTCCTCCGGCAGATCGCCGCGACCGACCTCGAAGCTTCCTTCACACGCCTCGAGTTGCGCACCGCAGACACCGACCAAGCGCTCCATGACACCGGCGCCTTCGCTTCCGCCGGGATCACCGTCACCGGGAAAGCTCTGCATGCTGCGTGCCTGTCGCTTCGCAAGAAGATGATCGAGATCGCATCGGGGCTGGTGGGATGCGACCCCACGGAATCGCGATTGACCGAGCAAGGTGTCGAGGCGGGGGGATGCCTGGTTTCCTTCGCAGACATCGTTGAATCAGCCCCGCAGAGCGAGCGGTCCGAGCACGGACTGGTGGCGTCGGGTGCGGAGCTCGGCGAACAACGGTCGCTGGCCTTCAACGTCCATGCCGTCCGCGTCGCGGTGGACACCGAAACGGGCATCGTACGCATCCTGCAGTCGGTGCAGAGTGCGGATGCCGGGTTCGTCATGAACCCGGCCCAATGCCGCGGGCAGATCGAAGGCGGCGCGGCACAGGGCATCGGCAGCGCACTCTATGAAGAGGTGCTCGTCACCCCGACCGGGGCCGTCGCGAATCCGGTCTTCCGTCAGTACCGGATCCCGCAATTCGCCGACATCCCCACCACCGACGTCTACTTCGCATCAACAAGCGACAGCGTCGGCCCGTTCGGGGCCAAGTCGATGAGCGAATCTCCCTACAACCCCGTCGCCCCCGCGGTGGGCAATGCGATCACACGCGCTCTCGGTGCACGCGCCTACCACCTGCCCTTCACCCGAGAGAGAGTGTGGCGAGTCGCAGCGCACGGGAACGGATAGTCGCACGTGGATCGGGGCCGGGGCCGCTTCCGGCGTCCCGGTGACCATATCCATGACGCGCCCCGCGAAGTTCGCGCGCTGTGAAGGGCCATTCCAGAAGGCGGCCCATTCTGCTTGCCGAGTTGGGCTCTCGAAAGAGTTGCACAAGCCGGTCGTCGGGAGGCCTCGCTATCGAGCCTGGATGTCGGTGCCTGGATACGTCGACATCTTGGCTACGGCTCCCGCGGTCGTGGGACACCATCTGCCGCATCGGCGAAGATCGCGGCGTACAGGATCCTCTACGCGCGTCTCCGCGGCTCCTCAGTGGCGAACATTCCCAACATCGAGGCGACACCGACAGCTATCGGCGAAGCCATCGCACTGATTGACCCGCTGCTGGGCTCTGGGCGGTGGTTTGAGTACAAGATGTCATTGGTCCAGTCTTCCAGCGCCGCCATCACCTGTTTCAGTGACGCCGTTGCGGGACTGCCTGATGTCGATGCAACAGCGGTTCACGGGAGTGTGTCTCGCATCTGGATCTCGCCGTGGATCCTGCACACGAAGGCGATCGCAATGTGTCCTTCGATGGCGCGGAGCTCCCAGTCGAGATCGCGTCGACACTCAGGACACCTAGGCGAGTCAGCCCAGTCGTCGTACCCGTTGGCCATGGAACCGGCGCTCCTTAGGTGTGTGTCGTCAGCACTTCCATGGTCGGGAGGGGAGATTTCGAGAAGATGTTGCATGCAAAACGTTTTGTAACCGCGCGCTGTGCGGCGGCTGACTGCCCAGGGATGTGGGATCGAGGCAGGGGCCGACTCAGTGGTAGCTGTGGAAATCGGCTGCTGAACCGCACGGTCGCAGTGGTTATGCTTCCCTCGCCGGGCAATCCGGGCGGGTCGGCTTCGCGCGCCGCGGATCCGGTGTGTGAGGCTGCTGCGGTCGTCGGCCTCGAGCTCACGCCGAGTCGATGACATGCATGTGTGCACCAATGTGTGAACTGAGGAGTGTCGATCCCAGCAGTCGAAAGGGCTCGACGGCATCTCCCGCGTGACTACGGATCGGGGAGCTGGTCCACCGGCCGACTCATGACCTCTGCGGGGCGGATGCGCGAGGCCAGCGCGAGACCTCCAAACGACAACGCAACGAAGGTTGCGGACAGCGGACGGTGCCCACGCCGTGCCCACATCCGTCACGGACTGAGGACGAACGACGAGGATTCACGGCACAGTGGAGTAGGCGCGCAGCCGCAGGATTCCGCGGTTTCCGTCTGAGCCGGATCGAGACGGAGCGGACCATCTTGAGTTCAAATCCCACCGTCACCGCCAGCTTTCCACCAGATCAGCCCCGCTTTTGCGGGGCTTGTCGACGGCGCTCGAAAACTGGTCAGTAACGGCGCGCGAAAAGTGAACACTCAACGATTGGAGAGTGATCACTTTGGAGGATTGGGCGCTCATCAGGAGGCTCGCCGCGGAGGGTGAGCCGAAGGCGCGGATCGCCGAGCGTTTGGGGATCTCGCGGACGACGGTGATCAAGGCGGTGGCCTCGGACGCACCGCCTCACTACGAGCGAAAAGCTACGCCGACGTCGTTCACACCGTTCGAGCCGCGGGTGCGCGAGCTGCTGGCAGAGACGCCGGATATGCCGGCGACGGTGCTCGCCGAGCGGGTCGGGTGGACGGGGTCGATCCGCTGGTTCCGGGACAACGTGAACCGGTTGCGGCCGGAGCAGCAGCGCATCGACCCGGCCGACCGGCTGGTGTGGGCGGCCGGGGACGCGGCGCAGTGCGACCTGTGGTTCCCGCCGCGGAAGATCCCGCTCGAGGACGGGACGGCGAAGCTGCTGCCGGTGCTGGTGATCACCCCGGCGCACTCGAGGTTCGCGGCCGGGCGGATGATCCCGACCCGCAAGACTGAGGACCTGCTGCTGGGCATGTGGGAGCTGATCGAGCAGCTCGGGCGGGTCCCGCGCCGGCTGCTCTGGGACAACGAGCCCGGCATCGGCCGCGGCAAGCGTCACGCCGATGGCGTCGACGCGTTCATGGGCACCCTGGCGACCAAGCTGGTGCTGCTGCCGCCCCGGGATCCCGAATCGAAGGGCGTCGTGGAGCGGCGCAATGGCTGGTTCGAAACGTCGTTCATGCCCGGCCGCTCGTTCATCTCGCCGGCGGACTTCAACGAGCAGTTCACCGACTGGCTCGCCCTCGCCAACCGCCGCATCGTGCGCACCCTGGGCGCATCACCGATGGACCGGCTCGCCGCGGATCTGGCGGCGATGCTGCCGTTGCCGCCGATCCCGCTGCACCTGGGATGGCGCAACCGGATCCGGTTGGGCCGGGACTACTACGTCCGCATCGACACCAACGACTACTCCGTCGACCCGCGCGCGATCGGCCGCGTCGTCGACGTGAGCGCGGACCTGACCCGGGTCCGAGTACGGCTGGAGGGGCGGGTGATCGCCGACCATCCGCGGCTCTGGGCGCGCGGGCGGGTCGTCACCGATCCCGCCCATGTCGACGCGGCCGCCGGATTGCGCCGCCAGTTCCAGCAGCCCCGAGCCACCGCGACAGGCAGCGAGGACCTGACCCGCGACCTCGCGGACTACGACCGCGCATTCGGACTCATCGACGGCGGGCTCAGCTGATGGGCGCCGCGAAGAACACGGAGTCGGTGAAGCAGATCACCTACCTCGCCGGCGCGCTCAAAGCGCCCCGGATCACCGAAGCCGCCAGCCGGATGGCCGACCAAGCCCGCGATGCAGGGTGGTCGTTCGAGGACTACCTCGCCGCGATCCTGGAGCGCGAAGTCTCGGCGCGCAACGCCTCCGGCGCGGAGCTGCGAATCAAGGCGGCCGGGTTCCCGGCGCGCAAGACGCTGGAGGACTTCGACTGGGACGCGCAGCCCACCGCCCGGCAGCAGGTCGCCGCGCTGGCCTCGGGCGGGTTCCTCCTCGAGGCGCAGAATGTGGTGCTGCTCGGCCCGCCCGGAACAGGGAAGACGCATTTGGCGGTCGCATTGGGGATCGTCGCGGCCCGGCACGGGCACCGGGTCTTGTTCGCGACCGCGACGGACTGGGTCACCCGGCTCACCGACGCGCACCGGCAAGGGAACCTGCCTCGTGAGCTCGCGAGGCTGCGGCGTTACGGGTTGATCATCGTCGACGAAGTCGGTTACCTGCCCTTCGAGCAGGACGCCGCCAACTTGCTCTTCCAGCTCGTCTCATCCCGCTACGAACACGCCTCGCTGATCCTCACCTCGAACCTGCCGTTCTCAGGTTGGGGCGGGGTCTTCGGAGACCAGGCCGTCGCCGCCGCAATGATCGACCGGATCGTCCACCACGCCGACGTCCTCACCCTCAAAGGCGCCAGCTACCGGCTCCGCGGACGCGGCATCGACAGCCTCCCCAGCATCCGCACCACCACCGACGAAACCCCTGGCTAGACTGCCCGCAACCGTTCACTATTCGAGCGCCGATAACGTTCAGAGTTCACGCGCCGCCGACAGGGCTGATCTGCGTTTGGGAGCGGACTTGGGCACCATGACGGGCGTATTCGTTCCCATCTCGACGGACCTCCACGCCTGGACAAGTCGAGATCAGGGGGTGCCCAGGATCTCTTCGAGCCGTTCGATCGGGTCGTACCAGCCCGCATCCAGAATCCAGGTCTGCGCCAGCTTGTCGAAACCGGTGATCACGGCTACCCCGACGAGGATGAACAGCACTCCGACGATCCGTCGGAACCAGCCGTTCGGGTCGGCGAGCCATCCCAGCCTACGGACCAGATTTCGTCCGAGCAGCGCGATGAGGAGGAGGGCGCCGGCCAGACCGATCGCGTACGCGAACACGTACATCACACCCTCGGAGAACGAGACGGGCAGCACTGCCGCGACGATCAAGGCGTAGGTGGGACTGCAACTCGAGAACACCGGTCCGAGCGCCGCCCCGGTGAGCACGTCTCCACCGAAGCCGCCACGCGCGATCGACGTGGTGAGCATCTCGTTGCTTCGGGACGTCAGGCGCAGAGCCGCAGACGCGCGATCCCACAGCGACGGCACCAGCAGGTCGACCCCGAGGAGGATCACGATGACACCCGACACCACCTGCCAGACCTGTGGGGGGATGCCGAGCAACGCGGTCGTCGCCTTCAGCAGCAGTGTGAACGCCACGACGCTCGAGGCCAACGAGGCGGCGATGACGTATGGCCGCAGGCGAGCGCGTCGGCTGGTGTCGTCGCGCGCGATCGCGCCGCCGACGATGACGGGGAGAAGTGGCAGCACGCACGGCGCCGCGACGGTGAGGATACCGGCGGCGAAGCTCAGAAGCAGCGTCGCTGTCACGTCCGCGTCAGGGGATCGCAGCGACGAGTGACGCGACAGAGGGATCGTCGTACAGGACGGAGCGAGAGATGAGCTCGCCGGCGTCATCGACGAACACCACCGTTGTCTGCAGCGTGACGCCGTACTTCTGCCGCAGATCGGTTCGGCTGTCATAGTCGACCTTGAACACGGTGAGACCGTCAGGTGCGCCGCGTGCTTTCAGGTCCTCGTCCAGCGACCGACATTTCGGGCACCAACTCGCGTGAAAGAAGAGGGCTTTGAGTCCCGGAGTCGCCTCGATGGCGCCGTCGGTGAACTCCACGTACGCGCCAGGAGCGCTCGTCGGCTCGGCCATCGCCGGTGGCGTCGCCGCGGGGCTGGGAGGGGTGCGGTCGGGCGTCGGAGATGCCGCGGCCGGCGTCGGATTCGCGGTTGCCATCGTGTCAGGGCCCGTCGCAGACGCGCAGCTCGCGAGCGCCATCATGACGGCGACGGCCAGAGTCGCCGCCGCCACTCCCCGGATCTTCATACCCGCTCCCGCCCACCGTGGCCTTCGCGCGACCTGCTGCCACGCTACCTATCGCCGCGGCGCTTCTGCCGCCCGCAGATGCACCCGTCACCGGATCGTAAGAGGTGCGAGCGAAAAGGGTGGTCACCACCGTGTGTAGAGCAGATGCTGGACGATGAGCGCGAACACCACCTGCAGGATGAGGCCTCCCCTGCGCCATCGAGCGGGCAGCAGGCCGGTGGCCAGCACCATCCACGGCACGAAGGGCAGCCAGATGCGCTCGACTTCGGCGCGGCTCATCTGTGACAGCGACGCGAGGATGCACATCGCAAGCCCCGCGAGCGCCAGCCAGATGATCGCGCGCCGGCTCTCGCTTCCTGGTGTCCTGGCCCCGACCACCGCGACCGCGAGTCCGGCGCCCACGATCGGCCCGGCGCTGATCGCCACCGCGGCAAGATTGGCCCAAGTCCAGTACAGCCCTGGGCGATGCTGCGCGATGCCGGCCCAGTAGCGTTCCCGCAGCACGGGGAACGCCTCCCACCAGGCGAAGCCCAGTCCCGCGAACACGAGCACCACCGCGAGCGCTGCGGGCGTCGCCCACAGCAGCGGGCGCCACGACCTCGTGAGAATCAGCACCGTGACCGCCAGCACGCCGAGGAGCGGCAGGCCGTAGGAGAACATGACGCACGCCCCGTAGAGCAGACCCGCGCCCACTCCTGCCACAAGGCGCGTCCCGCCGCGGCCGCTCGTCGCCGAGACGGTCAGCAGCAGGGTCGCCCACGCGGCGGTCGCGGCGAATACCGCGTCGGCCGAAACGCACATCCAGATGGCGGCGGGCCCGACAGCGAGGAACGGCGCAGCCGCTCGCGCGAAGCGCTCTGCGCCGAATCGGCGGGCGACGAGCATCACCGCAATGGCGGTGGTGGCCGCGATGAGGGTGACGACCAGACCCGCCGCGAACGCGCCGCCGAGACCGATCCGAGCGAGACCGACGAAGAAGAGGACGGCACCCGGCGGATGTCCAGCGAGGTGGACCGGCCAGTTGTCTTCACTGTCCAGCGGGATGTGCGCGGTGTAGGTGCGCAAGAGTTCGCCGACGTCGGTCACCGCTCGCGCCGTCTGCAGATACTCGGTCTTCGCGTCCAGGATCCCGCCGACACCCTCGATGCCGTCGACCGTCGCGAGCGCGAGCATCCACGCCACCCCATACGCGTAGACGACCGAGAGCAGTCGCCGCCACGACCACAGCGCCACCCGCGGCGCGTATACCCAGGCGAGAACACCGAGGAGGATCGCCGCCGGCGTTCCCGGCCCCACCCTCGGCACCCAGATCGAGTGGAGAGGGGGGAACTGCCCCGCGCGTACTTCCCATCCGGTGATCGCCGGGATGGCCAGCGCCGCGACGATGAGCGCCAGCGTCGAGGCGATCCCGATCGCGGCGACCCGCGACCTCTTCGTCGGCGCGCGAGTGCGCGTCGCGGACGGAGTCATCCGCCCGCCCCGGCACGGCCGCGGAGAGACGCAGCGGCGAACTCGCGCATGCCGTCGGCGAAGGACACCGCGGGCTTCCACCCCAGCTCGCGCCGGATGCGTTCGGCGGAGGCGGTGATGTGCCGTACGTCCCCCAGACGGTACCGGCCGGTCACCTCCGGCTCGGGTCCGCCGAAGGCGGAGGAGAGCGCCGCGGCCATCTCGCCGACGGTGTGCACCTCGCCGGATGCGACGTTGAACGCGCGAGCGTCACCGGCTTCCGCGGTGTCCGTCCACTCGATGGCGGCGAGATTCGCCGTCGCGATGTCGTGCACGTGGATGAAGTCGCGCCGCTGGCCGCCGTCTTCGTAGACCTCGGGCGCTCGGCCGCCCTCGAGTGCCGACCGGAACAGCGAGGCGACTCCGGCGTACGGCGTGGCGTGCGGCATCCCCGGTCCGTAGACGTTGTGGTATCGCAGCAGTGCGGCCCGGCCACCGGTCTCGCGTGCCCACACGGCGACGAGGTGCTCCTGCGCGACCTTCGAGGCGGCGTACACGTTCCGCGGGTCAAGACGCGCCGACTCGTCGATGAGTTGCGGCTGGAGTGCCTCTCCGGTGCGGGCCGAGATCGGCTCCCACCGACCCGCCTCCAGATCCTCGCGGCGGCGAGGCGGAGCGGGGATGATGCCGAGCGCGTCGCGGTACCGGCCCTCCCCGTAGACCACCATCGACGATGCGAGCACAAGACGCCGGATGCCCGCGCGTGCCATCGCGGAGGCGAGCACCGCGGTCCCGAGATCATTGCTCCGCACGTAATCCGGAGCATCCCCGAGGTCGACGCCCAGCCCGACTTTGGCCGCCTGGTGACAGACGACGTCGACGTCTGCGAGCGCGGCTGCGACGGCCGCCGCATCCGTGATGTCCGCGACGATGGCTTCGACGCCGGCCGGCATGCTCACCGACGCCGGGTGCACGTCGACCCGGAGACTGTCGACGACGCGAACGCGCCATCCCGCGGCGAGCGCCCCCGCGACGATGTGAGAGCCGATGAAGCCCGCACCTCCCGTGATCAGCAGCGTGCCGGTCATCGCGGCGAGCGATCCGGGGCGAGCACTCGTGCCACGGCGTCCGGGTCGATCAGCTCGCGGGGGGCGTAGTCGGTCGGCAGCGCCGCGACGGCATCGGAGATGACGCCGATGATCCGCTCGCGGGCGTCTGCGAGTCGCCGGAAGACGACCTCCGCGGTCACGGGCTGGTCGCCCTCGTGGTGGCCGGTGTCGGCATCCGTCACGAAAGACAGACTGGCGTAGCCGAGGTTCAGCTCGGCCGCCAGCGCCGCCTCCGGATACTGCGTCATGTTGACGATGTCGGCGCCGAGCGAGCGCCACCCCGCCGACTCCGCGCGGGTCGAGAACCGGGGGCCGGGGATCACCACCGTCGTCCCGACCGGCGCGAAGCGCTCGCTGCGTGCGCTGAGCGCGCCGATGAGGAGGTGACGGATGCGGGGATCGAAGGGATCCGCGAAACCGAGATGCTGCACCTCCGGGCCTTCGAAGAAGGTATCCGCGCGGTCGCGCGTGCGGTCGATCAGTTGGTCGGGAACGACGAAGCTGTCGGCGGGCATCGTGGGGGTGAGTCTTCCCACGGCGCTGGAGCCGATCACCGCGGTCGCCCCCGCCGAAGCAAGCGCCCAGAGGTTGGCCCGGTAGTTGACGCGGTGTGGAGGAAGCGTGTGCCGCGGGCCGTGCCGCGCGAGGAAGGCGACGCGCTCACCGCCCAGCAGACCGACGGCGAGAGACGACGAAGGGGCTCCGTAAGGCGTCGCGACGTCGACCTGTCTCGCATCCTCGAGCAGCCGGTACAGACCCGAGCCGCCGATGATTCCGATGCGCGCATGCTCCGCCTGGTCCGCTGCACTCACGACACCACTCTGGCCGTCGGATCGGCGTGTGTCTTCGGACTTCCATTACGGTCCGGTGACGGTGCGTTGTCTGCGCTTCGTAATCGCACGCGCTGTCGCGACGTGACCGCGCCGCTCACACTGGCGACATGGCCTCGATCACGGATCGACTCGCCGACGCGGCGGCGACGAGAGCGGCCGCCGTCCGCCGAGCGCTCGACGCCCCGGAGCGGCGACCCCGGTCAGCGGTCGTCATCGGCAGGATGGTGGGCGTCGGGTTCGCCGTGTGCTTCCTCACCGGGGTGTACAGCCATCTCCAGCAGCATCCGCTGGAGTGGTTGCCGCTCCCCACCCGTCCGGTGGAGCTGTACGCGTGGACACAGGGGACGCACGTCGCGATCGGCACAGCGCTCCTCCCGCTGGTTCTCGCGAAGCTCTGGGTCGTGTATCCCCGGCTGTTCGCCTGGCAGCCGCTTCGCAGGCCGCTCGACGTTCTGGAGCGCGGGTCCATCGCCCTCCTCGTCTCAGCATCGCTGCTGCAGATCGTGATGGGTGTGCTCAACACCTTCCAGTGGTACCCGTGGTCGTTCTCCTTCGTGCGCACGCACTGGGCGCTCTCGTGGGTGATCGTCGGCGCCATCCTCGTGCACATCGGCGTCAAGCTGCCGATGATCGCGGCGAACTGGCGCCAGCCCGGGGACGATCGATGAGTGTCGAGCGAGGGGACCGGCGGACGTTCCTCGTCGGGGTGGGGGCGGCCGTCACCACGCTCGTCGGGCTGACCGCGGGTCAGTCCTTCGACGTGCTCGCCCCCGTCAACCTGTTCGCCCCGCGCGTGAAGGGTCAGGGCCCGCAGGGCCTTCCCGTGAACCGCACCGCCGGGCAGGCGGGTGTGCAGGATGTCATCCTCGACCCCGCGTGGCGGCTCCACCTCGAAAGCCCATCGCGCTCGATCGTTCTCTCCCGCGACGACCTGACGAGGATGCCGCAGGCCGAGGCCGTCCTGCCGATCGCGTGCGTCGAGGGGTGGAGCACGACGGCGCACTGGCGAGGAGTGCAGTTGGCGTATCTGCTTCAACTCGCCGGCGTCGGTCCAGACCGGACGGTGCGACTCGAGAGCGTGCAGCCGCGCGGCCCGTACCGGGTGACCACGATGCCTCCGCACTACGCGTGGGATCCGCTCACCCTCGTCGCGCTCGAACTCAACGGCCAGACGCTCGACGCCGATCACGGCTTCCCCTGCCGCATCATCGCCCCCGGTCGCCCCGGCGTGCTGCAGACGAAGTGGCTGCACTCGATTCGCGAGGAGCCGACATGACCCTGCTCCGCGGCGCGCTGCTCGTGGTCGGTGGTGCGCTCGCCGCCTACGGCGTCTTCCTCGCCGTCACCACACTCAGCCCCGCCCAGTTGTTGGCCCTGGCGATCTGGCTCGCGGCGGTCGTCGTCGTGCACGACGCCGTTCTCGCGCCGACGGCTTCGTGGCTGCACGCGCGGTGGTATCGCCGTGCGGAATCCAGGCCACGGGCGCTGACGGCCGTGGCTCACGTGGGGTTCGTGGTCGGCGCCGTCCTCACGCTGTTCGTCATCCCCGAGCTCTGGGCGCAGGGTCGTGGCAATCCGAATCCCACGATCCTCGTCGGCGACTATGCGCTGCGACTCGTGATCGTCTGGGCACTCATCGCCGCGACGGTGCTCGTCGTCGGGCGCATCGTCATCCGCCGGTCGCGTCGCTGAACAGATCTGAGCCGGCTTCCGGCCGGATGTACTCGGCGAACCTCCGCCGCGCCGCTCGCCACTCCCGCACCATCTCGAGTCCGGCCGCCGCGGCGTGCCGCCGCAGAGGGATCCGGCCCACCTCGGCCCACGGGAACGCGGTGGCCGACGGGCCGACGTCGTCGCGCAGCATCCCCTCGAATCGGTGATCGCGACGCGCCGTCCGATGCGTTTCGATGACGACGCGACCTCCCGAACGCACCAGGCACGCGCAGCGCCGGAGCAGAGCCTCTGGGTCGCCGCCGATCCCGATGTTGCCGTCCATCAGCAGAGCCGCGCCCCACCCGCCTTCTGCGGGAAGAGCGTCGAACACCGAGCCGTGCAGGACGGGCAGGCCACGCCGTCGAGCGATCGAGACCGCAGTCTGGGAGACATCGACTCCCAGAGCGGCATGACCCGCGTCCAGCGCCGCCCGCACCATCCGGCCGGGACCGCACCCGACATCGAGGACAGGCCCGGGCAGGGCGCCGGCGAGAGCCGTGTCGACGTCATCCGCTTGCGCGAGGAAGCGATCGACATCCATTCGCACGACGCGGGGGCCCCCGAGATCCTGCAGCAGCAGCGGACCGGTCCTGGTGCGCAGGGCACGCTCGTAGGCGTCGCCGAGTGACGCGGTCGCTGTCGGGGCGCTCACGCCAAGCTCCCGAGCAGATCGAGCAGACGGCCGTCCGGGAGCTCGGATGCCACGTCCGCGAGGCTCTCCGCCGTGTCGATGTCGGTCAGCACGGGCAATGCTCCGACGCTCAAGCCCGCGGACTCCAGCCGCCGACGCTGCTGCGCTCCGGTGTCGTCGCGCGACATCGTCACGCCGCGGACCAGCGCACCGTCCGGGTGGCGCAGCGCGAGAGCCCAGAACCCGCCATCAGTGGCGGGCCCCAGCCACGCGTCGGTCCCTGCCGGCCAGGCCAGTGCAGGCGCGACATGCACCTCCCGCACTTGCGGTGTATCCATCCCGAGAAGCAGCGTGGGACCCGAACAGCAGTCCAGGGCCGCCGCGATCCGCTCATCGAGCCCACCCTCCGGCTGCACGACCACCTCCCAGCCCGGCGCCTGGCCGGGCGTGCGGAAGCCGGCGAAGCTCAGCACCCGGCGCTCGACGGGAAGGGCGTCGGCGAAGGCGAGGGTGTCGCTCAGGCTCGCCGCCGCGATCCGCGCGGCCTCCTCCAGCGTGTACGGCGGATGCAGGCGCGTCTTCACTCTGCCGGGGACGCACTCCTTCGCCATCACCACGAGTGTCGTCATCGCAGCCCCGCCCCCCTCAGCATCCGGCTCATGTCGGCGACCGCGAGCGCCGTTCCCCGCACCGTCCCGGTCACCTTCGAGCGCCCGTTGCGTGGCCGGTAGGTCACCTCCACCTCGCTGATGTGCCACCCTTCCCGTGCCGCAGCCAGCACCATCTCCAGCGGGTAGCCGCTGCGGCGGTCGCGGAGGCCCAGTGAGAGGAGCTTCTCCCGTCCGGCCGCGCGCATCGGACCGAGATCGTGGAGGTCGAGGCCGGCGATCTTTCGGAGCCGCCGCGCGAGGTAGGCGTTCGCGAACCGGGCGTGCGGCGGCCAGGCAGTCCTCGACACGGGGATGCGCCGACCCAGGACGAGGTCCGACTCGCCCGTCAGCACGGGACCCGTGACGCGTGGAAGTTCGGCGAGGTCGAACGACCCGTCCGCGTCGCAGATCGCGACGACGTCCGCGGTCGCCGCCGAGACGCCCGCATGCACGGCGGCGCCGAAGCCGCGGCGGGGCTCGTGGACGACTGTCGCGCCGAGTTCCTCGGCGACGGATGCCGAGTCGTCGCTCGAGCCGTTGTCGACGACGATCGCGCGCATCCCGGCCGGGAGTCCCCGCAGCACGCCTGGAAGTGCGGCCGCCTCATCGAGACAGGGGAGCACCACGTCGATCGTGCCGGACATGCTCCGACGCTAGGACCGCGTCTGCTCGGATGGCGCTGACAGAGGATTACGAACCGCGGACAACCGACGCAGGGACAGCTGCGCGGCCGACCTCCGCCTCGTGCTCCGGCCTATCCTGTGGTCATGTCCACCGCACGGACCTCCCCGCCGGGCGACCTCGCCGACCGCAGGGTGCTGGTCGTCGAGGACGACCCCACTGTGCGCGAGGTCGTCGAGACCTATCTCGAAGCGGATGGGTTCATCGTCGACGTCGCCTCCGATGGCTTCGCGGCGCTGGATGCGATCGAGATGCAACCGCCCGACCTCGTCGTGCTGGACCGGATGCTGCCCGGAATCGACGGTGCGGAAGTCTGCCGCCGCATCCGTGAGACGAGGTCGGTGCCGGTCATCCTGCTCACGGCGTTGGGGGCGCCGGAGGATCGCGTCGCGGGGCTCGAGGCTGGCGCCGACGACTACCTCACCAAGCCCTTCTCGCCGCGTGAGCTCGTCCTCCGCGTCCAGGCGGTGCTGCGCCGCAGCCTCGGCGAGTTCACACCGGAAGCGCCGTTCGACCTCGGTCCCTTCCATCTGGATGCCTCGGCCCGCATCGTGCGCAAGAACGGAGTCGAACTACCGCTGTCGACCCGCGAGTTCGAGCTGCTCGCCTTCCTCCTCAAGCATCCCCGTCGCGCCTTCACTCGTGAAGAGCTGCTGCGCGCGGTGTGGGGCTGGGAGTTCGGCGATCTCTCGACCGTGACCGTCACGGTCCGGCGGCTCCGGGAGAAGATCGAGGGCGACGCGACCCAGCCGCGACTGCTCAACACTGTGTGGGGAGTCGGCTACCGGTTCGACCCCGAGGGAACGCCGTGATCCCCCTTCCCGACCTCGCCGCCATCGTCGGCATCGCGCTCGCGTGCGCGCTCCTCGTGGGCGCCCTCGGTCTCCTCGCCCTCCGCCTCGCCCGCCGGTCCCCCTTGATGGTGCAGCTGCTCATCGTCGTGGCGACGGCGACCCTGTCGGTTACGGCGGGCATGGTTGCCGTCGCGCAGGCGATGTACCTTTCACCGCACGACCTCCTTGCGAGCGTGTGGGTTGCGGTGAGCGCCGGACTGGTGTCGCTGGGCGCGGCCATCGTGGTCGGCCGGGCTTTCACCCGGCAGGTGGCACACGTCCGCGGACTCGCGAGAGACATCGGAGACGGTGCGCCGGTCGAGCCACCGGCAGTCCCCGACCGCTCGGAACTGGCGTCGCTGCAACGCGAACTCGCGCTCGCGAGCCGGCGCCTGGACGACGCCCGCGCGGAGGTGGAGGCGCTGGAGTCATCGCGCCGCGAGCTCGTAGCGTGGATCTCGCACGACCTTCGCACGCCGCTGGCCGGGCTTCGGGCGATGGCCGAGGCGCTGGAAGACGGGCTCGCCGACGATCCGCAGCGATTCCACCGGCAGATGCGGCTGCAGGTCGCCCATCTCACGACGCTCGTCGACGAGCTCTTCGAGCTCTCGAAGATCCAATCGGGACGTCTCGACCTGACCCTCGAACCGGTCTCGCTGTACGACCTCGTCAGCGACGCGGTCGCCGAGCTCAGCGTGCTCGCCGCAGCCCACGACATCACCATCCGCGAATCCCCCGACCCTGAGCACGTCGTTGTCGGTGACGCCGGTGAGCTCTCGCGGGTCATCGCCAACCTGCTCATCAACGCGATCCAGCATTCGCCGCCGGGAACTGAGATCTCCGTCACCACACAGGCGGGCGCCGACGGAACCGCCACTCTCTCCGTCGTCGACTCAGGAGGTGGCATCGCGGCGGCCGATCTCACGAAGATCTTCATCGCCGGTTGGCGAGCGGATGCCTCGCGCACGCCCGCGCCGGTGACGACCGGGGGCGGTTCCGGACTCGGGCTCGCGATCGCACACGGCATCGTCAAGGCGCACGACG
This sequence comes from Microbacterium trichothecenolyticum, assembly GCF_041938625.1. GTDB lineage: Bacteria > Actinomycetota > Actinomycetes > Actinomycetales > Microbacteriaceae > Microbacterium > Microbacterium trichothecenolyticum_D. Next base: position 621,423 of record NZ_CP169427.1, read on the forward strand.
GAGAGATCTCCGTGACCAACGTGCCAGGCGGATGCCGCTTCGACGTCGTACTGCCTCGTGCTCTTGTCGCGTGACACCCGCGCTTCGGATGCTCGGCTGAGTCGCCGCGGTTTGGAGCGTGCGACACGCCCGGGGGGTGGTGTGGATTCGACGGTGGGGTGGGTTGGGCGTAGTGTTGTTGTTGTTCGCCCCAAAGGGTAGAGCAGATGGCCGGAAGGTCTGGCTCCCCTCAAGTAGCGGACGATCTCCATCACTCTTGGTCTGCTTGTCGGGTCACTCCGCTTGCGGGGGTGGTGGGGGCCTTGTTCGGAGGGGTCTGGTCGGTTTGACCGGGTGGCTTCGGCGAGGTAGGATTGTGAAGTTGCCCAGCCGGGGCGCGGGTCGTGGGATTCGTTGCGGGTTGGTGCGTCCGATCTTTGAGAACTCAACAGCGTGCACTTGTCAAATGCCAATTTTTTTCTCTGTCGACCATTTTTTGGTTGGTGGGGGTCTTTTTTGGATCAATTCATGGATGTCAGTTTGATATTCGTTTTTGGTCATGGTTGAACTCGCTGCTGTCTCATCGTTTTCCCGGTGGGTGGTGGCATCATTTTTTTATGGAGAGTTTGATCCTGGCTCAGGATGAACGCTGGCGGCGTGCTTAACACATGCAAGTCGAACGGTGAAGCCAAGCTTGCTTGGTGGATCAGTGGCGAACGGGTGAGTAACACGTGAGCAACCTGCCCTGGACTCTGGGATAAGCGCTGGAAACGGCGTCTAATACTGGATATGAGCTCTCATCGCATGGTGGGGGTTGGAAAGATTTTTTGGTCTGGGATGGGCTCGCGGCCTATCAGCTTGTTGGTGAGGTAATGGCTCACCAAGGCGTCGACGGGTAGCCGGCCTGAGAGGGTGACCGGCCACACTGGGACTGAGACACGGCCCAGACTCCTACGGGAGGCAGCAGTGGGGAATATTGCACAATGGGCGGAAGCCTGATGCAGCAACGCCGCGTGAGGGATGACGGCCTTCGGGTTGTAAACCTCTTTTAGCAAGGAAGAAGCTTTTGTGACGGTACTTGCAGAAAAAGCGCCGGCTAACTACGTGCCAGCAGCCGCGGTAATACGTAGGGCGCAAGCGTTATCCGGAATTATTGGGCGTAAAGAGCTCGTAGGCGGTTTGTCGCGTCTGCTGTGAAATCCCGAGGCTCAACCTCGGGCCTGCAGTGGGTACGGGCAGACTAGAGTGCGGTAGGGGAGATTGGAATTCCTGGTGTAGCGGTGGAATGCGCAGATATCAGGAGGAACACCGATGGCGAAGGCAGATCTCTGGGCCGTAACTGACGCTGAGGAGCGAAAGGGTGGGGAGCAAACAGGCTTAGATACCCTGGTAGTCCACCCCGTAAACGTTGGGAACTAGTTGTGGGGTCCTTTCCACGGATTCCGTGACGCAGCTAACGCATTAAGTTCCCCGCCTGGGGAGTACGGCCGCAAGGCTAAAACTCAAAGGAATTGACGGGGACCCGCACAAGCGGCGGAGCATGCGGATTAATCGATGCAACGCGAAGAACCTTACCAAGGCTTGACATACACGAGAACATCCCAGAAATGGGGGACTCTTTGGACACTCGTGAACAGGTGGTGCATGGTTGTCGTCAGCTCGTGTCGTGAGATGTTGGGTTAAGTCCCGCAACGAGCGCAACCCTCGTTCTATGTTGCCAGCACGTAATGGTGGGAACTCATGGGATACTGCCGGGGTCAACTCGGAGGAAGGTGGGGATGACGTCAAATCATCATGCCCCTTATGTCTTGGGCTTCACGCATGCTACAATGGCCGGTACAAAGGGCTGCAATACCGTGAGGTGGAGCGAATCCCAAAAAGCCGGTCCCAGTTCGGATTGAGGTCTGCAACTCGACCTCATGAAGTCGGAGTCGCTAGTAATCGCAGATCAGCAACGCTGCGGTGAATACGTTCCCGGGTCTTGTACACACCGCCCGTCAAGTCATGAAAGTCGGTAACACCTGAAGCCGGTGGCCCAACCCTTGTGGGGGAGCCGTCGAAGGTGGGATCGGTAATTAGGACTAAGTCGTAACAAGGTAGCCGTACCGGAAGGTGCGGCTGGATCACCTCCTTTCTAAGGAGCACCTCAGTCTTTCGGGGCTGTAGGAACCTCAGCAGAGCGAATGTCTCTGCGGGGGCTCGTGGGTGGAACATTTGACATGGCATCAGCGCGGCTGATTCTCATTAGTACGCCGGTTCTTCGGAGCCGGTTGGAGGGTGGGGGTTGGGGAGCGGGGTGCCTGCACGCTGTTGGGTCCTGAGGGACCGGACGCCGCATGTCGCCTCTTTTGGGGGTGGGTGCGGGTGACTGACTCTCTGGGCTTTTTCTGCTGCCGGCTTTTGTTGGTGGGTGGGGGAAGTGCCGCCCGTACTTTGAGAACTACACAGTGGACGCGAGCATCTTTGCAAGATGACCCTTTGGGGTTGTTTTGTGTTGATGATCTTAAAGATCATTAGTCAATTTCTGTCGCACATCTTTTGGTGTGTGGCTGAGTTTTGATTCTCATGTTTTCAAGTCTTTAAGAGCAAACGGTGGATGCCTTGGCATCTGGAGCCGAAGAAGGACGTAGCAATCTGCGATAAGCCTCGGGGAACTGATAAGCAAGTTTTGATCCGAGGGTGTCCGAATGGGGAAACCCCGCTGGGCGGCGTGCTGACCCAGTGACTCCCGCCTGAATATATAGGGCGGGTAGAGGGAACGTGGGGAAGTGAAACATCTCAGTACCCACAGGAAGAGAAAACAACCGTGATTCCGTGAGTAGTGGCGAGCGAAATCGGATGAGGCTAAACCGAGTGCGTGTGATATCCGGCAGGAGTTGCGCATTCGGGGTTGCGGGACTTTCCATACCATTCTGCCGAGTGGTGGACGTGATGCGTCGATATAGATGAACGGTCTTGAAAGGCCGGCCAGAGTGGGTGCCAGCCCCGTAATCGAAATGTCGGACGCAGCGTGGAGAGTATCCCAAGTAGCACGGGGCCCGAGAAATCCCGTGTGAATCTGTCAGGACCACCTGATAAGCCTAAATACTCCCAGATGACCGATAGCGGACAAGTACCGTGAGGGAAAGGTGAAAAGTACCCCGGGAGGGGAGTGAAATAGTACCTGAAACCGTTTGCTTACAAACCGTTGGAGCACCCCTGGTAGGTGTGACAGCGTGCCTTTTGAAGAATGAGCCTGCGAGTTAGCGATATGTGGCGAGGTTAACCCGGGTGGGGTAGCCGTAGCGAAAGCGAGTCTGAATAGGGCGATTTTAGTCGCATGTCCTAGACCCGAAGCGAAGTGATCTATCCATGGCCAGGCTGAAGCGACGGTAAGACGTCGTGGAGGGCCGAACCCACTTAGGTTGAAAACTGAGGGGATGAGCTGTGGATAGGGGTGAAAGGCCAATCAAACTTCGTGATAGCTGGTTCTCTCCGAAATGCATTTAGGTGCAGCGTTGCGTGTTTCTTGCCGGAGGTAGAGCTACTGGATGGCCGATGGGCCCTACAAGGTTACTGACGTCAGCCAAACTCCGAATGCCGGTAAGTGAGAGCGCAGCAGTGAGACTGTGGGGGATAAGCTTCATAGTCGAGAGGGAAACAACCCAGACCACCATCTAAGGTCCCTAAGCGCGTGCTAAGTGGGAAAGGATGTGGAGTTGCTTAGACAACCAGGAGGTTGGCTTAGAAGCAGCCACCCTTGAAAGAGTGCGTAATAGCTCACTGGTCAAGTGATTCCGCGCCGACAATGTAACGGGGCTCAAGCACGCCACCGAAGTTGTGGCATTGACATTATTGGTAGGCCTTCGTGGTCCAGCCGTGTTGATGGGTAGGAGAGCGTCGTGTGGCGAGTGAAGCGGCGGGGTGACCCAGCCGTGGACGCTACACGAGTGAGAATGCAGGCATGAGTAGCGAAAGACGTGTGAGAAACACGTCCTCCGAAAGACCAAGGGTTCCAGGGTCAAGCTAATCTTCCCTGGGTAAGTCGGGACCTAAGGCGAGGCCGACAGGCGTAGTCGATGGACAACGGGTTGATATTCCCGTACCGGCGAAGAACCGCCCCAATCAATCCAGTAGTGCTAAGTATCTGAATCCCCATGACCGGATCCTTCGGGTGATGGCGTGGGGCCTAGCGTACGACCCCATGCTGGTGCGGTTAGCGTATTAACAGGTGTGACGCAGGAAGGTAGCCCATCCCGGGCGATGGTTGTCCCGGGGCAAGTGCGTAGGCCGAGTCATAGGCAAATCCGTGACTCGTACAGGCTGAGACACGATGCGGATGAAAAGTGGGTGATCCTATGCTGCCGAGAAAAGCATCGACGCGAGGTTCTAGCCGCCCGTACCCCAAACCGACTCAGGTGGTCAGGTAGAGAATACCGAGGAGATCGAGAGAATCGTGGTTAAGGAACTCGGCAAAATGCCCCCGTAACTTCGGGAGAAGGGGGGCCATCCACTTATACCACCTTGCGTGGAAAAGGGTGTGGTGGCCGCAGAGACTAGTGGGTAGCGACTGTTTACTAAAAACACAGGTCCGTGCCAAGTCGCAAGACGATGTATACGGACTGACGCCTGCCCGGTGCTGGAAGGTTAAGAGGACGGGTTAGCCGCAAGGCGAAGCTCAGAATTTAAGCCCCAGTAAACGGCGGTGGTAACTATAACCATCCTAAGGTAGCGAAATTCCTTGTCGGGTAAGTTCCGACCTGCACGAATGGCGTAACGACTTCCCAACTGTCTCAACCGCGAACTCGGCGAAATTGCAATACGAGTAAAGATGCTCGTTACGCGCAGCAGGACGGAAAGACCCCGTGACCTTTACTACAGCTTGGTATTGGTGTTCGGTGTGGCTTGTGTAGGATAGGTGGGAGACTGTGAAACCATGACGCCAGTTATGGTGGAGTCGTTGTTGAAATACCACTCTGGTCACTCTGGATGTCTAACTTCGAACCGTAATCCGGTTCAGGGACAGTGCCTGGTGGGTAGTTTAACTGGGGCGGTTGCCTCCCAAAAAGTACGGAGGCGCCCAAAGGTTCCCTCAACCTGGTTGGCAATCAGGTGGCGAGTGTAAGTGCACAAGGGAGCTTGACTGTGAGACTGACAGGTCGAGCAGGGACGAAAGTCGGGACTAGTGATCCGGCAGTGGCTTGTGGAAGCGCTGTCGCTCAACGGATAAAAGGTACCTCGGGGATAACAGGCTGATCTTGCCCAAGAGTCCATATCGACGGCATGGTTTGGCACCTCGATGTCGGCTCGTCGCATCCTGGGGCTGGAGTAGGTCCCAAGGGTTGGGCTGTTCGCCCATTAAAGCGGTACGCGAGCTGGGTTTAGAACGTCGTGAGACAGTTCGGTCCCTATCCGCTGCGCGCGTAGGAAGTTTGAGAGGATCTGACCCTAGTACGAGAGGACCGGGTTGGACGAACCTCTGGTGTGCCAGTTGTACTGCCAAGTGCACCGCTGGTTAGCTACGTTCGGGATGGATAACCGCTGAAAGCATCTAAGCGGGAAGCCGGCCTCAAGATGAGACTTCCATACCCTTCGGGGTGAGAGGCTCCCAGCCAGACTACTGGGTTGATAGGCCAGATGTGGAAGCACGGCAACGTGTGCAGCTGACTGGTACTAATAAGCCGATGACTTGATAACATTCCCCCACCCCCGGGTGGGTTGGTTGCTCGCGTCCACTGAGTGGTTCCCGATGTACGGTCGGGATACCGCAACTGAACACAGAACTTTTTCACGTTGTGAACACCTGAAACATCGACAGAGTTTCGGCGGCCATAGCGAGAGGGAAACGCCCGGTCCCATTCCGAACCCGGAAGCTAAGCCTCTCAGCGCCGATGGTACTGCAGGGGGGACCCTGTGGGAGAGTAGGACACCGCCGGACACCCATTCACGAAATGGCCACCCACAGACGGGTGGCCATTTCGCGTTAACCACCCCATACCCCGCTCGGATTCTCTCGGCGCGGGCCGCATTTCGGGGAACCTCGTTCCGGCCTCGACGTGCGCGAACGCCCCGTGCACGAGCAGAATGGCCTCGACGGCCACGCGGTCGTCCGGACGAAGGAGAGGTCGGCGTGGCAGCTATCGACGGCACCTGGGCGCTCGAGGTCGCGACGTTGGCGGGTTCCCATCACTTCGACGTCACGCTGACCACGGTCGGCACGGCGCTCAGCGGCACCGCGATCGGACCCACCGGGCCGATCGCGATCAGCGGCGGCAGGGCTTCGGGCGACACCGCCGAGTTCACGCTCGATCTCGTCGCACCGCTGCCGATGTCGCTGGCCGTCACGCTGCACATCGTCGGGAACCGGCTGACGGGCACGGCTCAGGCCGGTCCGTTCCCGCCCTCGACCATCGTCGGCACCCGCACCGGCTGAGCCGGTTCAGACGAGCATGACCACGTCGGTGATGATCCACGCGTCGTCCACCAGGCGGAGCGTGTACACCCAGAACTCGTCGACGACGTAGGGCTCCTCGAGCGGCTGACCGTCGGCGTCGGTCAGCGAGTCGTAGGTCTCGTGCACCTTGATCTCCATGATGTCCATGGAGGGGCGTTCGATGTCGGTCGGGGTGTGCGCGAAGTTCGCGACGCCTTCCGCATAGCTGCGCGCCGCAGGGGCGAAGCCCGCGCACCCGTTCACGTTGAGGCCGATGCGGAAGGACTCCGTCGTGGTCGCCATGTAGGCGTCGCAGTCGGCATCGATCCACGCCTGGGTGTAGCCGCGGATGGTCTCGACGGCGGCGCGCTCGTTCTCGTTCGACGGTTCGTCCTCGGCCGCGGCTCCGTTGTCCCCCTCGGCGATGCGCCACTCGCCGTCTTCGCCGACGAGGTGGTTGCGGTAGGGCGCCCCCGCCTCGTACGGCGGGACGATCGGCTCGCCGAACTCATCCGTCTCGAGTGTGCAGACCTCGACCACGTCGAGCATGATCTCTCCGACGTGGTCATCGACCACGGTGCGTGCCCGGATGTCCTCCTGGTGCACGTCCATCGGACACCACGCGTTCTGGTCGGCGATGTACTGCTGGAACACGGGGCAATCCGTCCACCCCATCTCCTCCCGATAGCTCGCGGTGGTCGACGCCAGCAAAGCGTCGCAATCGCCGGCGGTGTAGGCCGCACGCCAGTCGACCAGCATCCGTGTCACCGCGTCCTGCTCGTCCTCCGTGACCTCGCCTTCGTTGCGCCCGTCCGGGAGGATGTGGACGGTGTCGACCTTCCACGCACTGTCGTAGTGGACGAGGTGGTAGCGGAAGTCGTACTCCGATTCCGCGGGATCCTCGGTGGTCTCGCCGTTCTCATCGCCTCGGCTGGTGATCGTGGTGTGCACGAGCGCCGCGATCTCGCCGCGCCCCCTGCCCTCGGCCGACACGGGCTCCACCACGACCGACTCCAGCGCTTGCGCGCGGCCCTCCGCGTTCCTCGTGAACGAATCGCAGTCGGCCAGGCCGATCCGGTCGCGGAATCTCGGCGTCGTGACCTGCACGAAGAGGTCGCAGTCGACCCCCGCGAACGCTTCTTCGTACCGCGCGACGGTGGCCATCGCGTCCGCCTCGTTTCCGGTCGCCGGCGACGGCGACGGCGCCTCGAGAGCGCGTTCGTCCGACCCCGCCGACAGACCGGTCGCGGCGGACGCCGGCGACGCGATCAGACCCGCTGCAATCAGCGCAGCGACCGCGATCAGTGTTGTCGCCCGCAGGCGCGAGAGCGCACCCATGCCACCCGTGCGCGGTCCCCCAGAGCTCCCCATGGCCGGATCATAGTCCGATGCCCGCGCCCGAGGCACTACCCCGCTCACTCGAGGCGGTCGACGACCCATTCGTCACCGTCGGCGACGACCGTGTACTCCCATTCGATGGATTCGTCGGCCGGGTCGTCGAGCGGGTTGCCGCTTTCATCGACCAAGCGGCTGTAGGTCTCTGAGGTGCTGACGACGATCGCGTCGTCGCTGTCGCGGACGCCGGTCACCTCCACCTCGTAATCCGCGACGGCGAGACCGAACCCCTCGGCTTCGGTCTCGAACGCGTCGCAGTCGGCGAGTCCCGCCTGCGCCCGGAAGGCCTCGGTCGTCGAAGCCATGAACGCCCTGCAGTCCGCGTCCTGCCACGCGTCGTCGTACAGCTCGACGGCGGCGACGGCAGCCTTGTGGTCGGCATCGGCAGGCGCCGCCCCGTCGGCGAGGGCGCCGAGGCGGGCAGCGCCGAGCGTCAGCAGCGGAATCGCCACCGCCGCACCGATCAGCAGCGCGAGGACGACCGCGCCGACCACGACCCACACGATCCACCGGTTCGGCTTCTTCGGCTCGGGCGGCGCCGCGACCGCGGTGGCCGTCGCGCCCTCGCGAGCGACCCCCTCGGCCGCCGCGGCGGGCGGTCCGGGCACCGCCGCAGGCGCTGGGGGCGCGGCATCCGTCCCCGCCACATGCTCCGTCCAGCGGGTGCCGTCCCACCAGCGGGTCGCGCCGTGGCCGTCGTCGTACCATCCGGGCGGAGTCGTCGTCATGCGAGAACGATAGACCCGGAGGGCGCCGGTCATCGATGGGCGGACGGATGCCGCGCCGCAGCGGCTTCCCGCAGGTGCGGCGCGCGCCGGTCAAGGGTCGAGCCGCAGCTCTACCCGAGCGGTCGCGGGCGCGCCAGCGGCATCGTGGCCGCCATCATCCAGCGGGGTAGTCGGAACATCGGGCGGTCCTGGCCGAGCGCATCGATGCCGGCCATCTCGGCGGGGCTGAGCTCGAAGTCGAAGACGTCGATGTTGGCCGCGATGTGCAGCGGGTTCGTCGACTTCGGGATCGCCACGAACCCCCGCTGCACGTGCCACCGCAGGATCACCTGCACCGCAGACTTGCCGTGTGCGGCAGCGGCTCCCACGACCGCCGGCTCCGCCCGGAGCGTGGCCGATCCGTGGCCGAGCGGGTACCACGCTTCGGGCGCGATCGCGTGCTGAGTGAGGTAGGGGAGCAGCTCGGGCTGCTGCCAGTGTGGGTGCAGCTCCACCTGATCGACGGCGGGCGGGATCCGCGCCGCGGACAGCAGGCGGTCCAGGTCGGACACGGTGAAGTTGCTCACGCCGATCGCCCGGATGACGCCCTGGTCGACGGCATCCTCCATCGCTCGCCACGCGCCTTTCACGTCGCCGACGGGCTGGTGCAGCAGGAGCAGATCGAGGGGTCCGCAGTCGAGCCGTTCCAGCGCGCCGCCGATCGCGGCGCGCGCCTTCGCGTAGCCGTAGTCCGAGGGCCACAGCTTCGTCGTGAGGAAGATCTCCTCGCGAGGAACGCCGGAGGAACGGATGCCGCGCCCCACCGCCCGCTCGTTGCGGTAGATGGCCGCGGTGTCGATGAGCCGGTACCCCGAGCCGAGGGCGGACCGCACGCTCGACTCGCACACGGCGACGTCGGTCACGAGGTAGACGCCCAGGCCGAGCTGCGGCATCCGTGTTCCGCTCGAGAGCGGGATGCTGGTCACCATGCCTGCCTCCTCCTCGGGGTGCGGGAGGTGGGTCTTCGCGTCCCTCATCGACTGTAGGTTCTGCGCGGGCCCGGCGGGAGCCCTGTCGCGTCACGGCCGGGTAGCGTGGCAGGGTGCGGGAACTCTCGGAGGCGGGCGTCGAATTCGTGCGCGAGCGGCACATCGGCACGCTCTCGACGCTGGCGCCGTGGGGCGGCATCCACGCTGTCGCGGTGGGCTTCACGCTGCACGAGGGGGTGCTGCGGATCATCACGTCGCGGGACTCGCAGAAGGTCCGCAACGTGCGGCGCGACGGCACCGCCACCGTCAGCCAGGTCGACGGTGCCCGCTGGCTCTCGTTCCAGGGCACCGCCACGGTGCTCGACGACCCCGACGAGGTGGCGCTCGCGGTCGCCCTCTACGCTGAGCGGTACCGTCAGCCGCGCGTGAACCCGCTCCGCGTCGCCATCCTCCTCACCCCTGCCCGGCTGATGGGCAGTGGCGGACTCTTCCGGACGCCCTGACGGCGACGGATGCTGCGGCCGGAGGCCTGACGCGACGCCTCAGTGGATCGGGCGTTCGACACGCGCGGAGCTCATGCGATCCGCGTGACGCGGCGCGACGCGTCGCGGTGCCAGGATGTGCCTCACATGCTTCGGTTCAGAAGGGGGCGCGACGTGGGAACGGTTCGCATCAGGATGCCGGCGCGGCTGAGCGTCATCGTGACCGCGGGGGCGATCGCGGCCGTGGCTCTCGCCGGATGCGCCGGCGAGACCGACCCGGTCGAGCGGGCACAGGCGCAGGTGTCGGCGAAGGAGAAGGCGCTCGCCCAGGCGCAGACCGAGCTCACCGCCGCGTCGAGCGCGTTCTGCGGTGCGAGCCAGGACTATATCGAGGCCCTCGACCGCTACGGCGACCTACTGAACGACACCGCTCCCACCGTCGGCGATGTCCGCAACGCGGGCGCGGACCTCGCCGAGCCGCGCGAGGAGGCCGTCGACAGCGCCGAAGCGGCCGTGGCCGCGAATCAGGCGCTGTACGACGCGCAGCAGGAGCTCGTCGAGGCGCAGATCGCGCTGGCCGAGGCGGAGGCGGGTCCGACGGGCACGCCCAGCGAACCCGCGCCGGCCGAGCCGTCGAGCACGCCGCCGGCGCCGACCGCGTCGGTCGAGCGGGTCAAGCAGGCGGAATCCGAGCTCGCTTCGGCCGAGGCGTCCGTCACCGACGACACGCCGCTGACGGACGCGGCCGAGCAGTTCAACAGCGCCGCGGTCGCGCTCGAGATGGCGTGGCTCGCGCTGTTCGCCGACGCCGGCTGCCTGATCGACGAGCAGGCGGCGCAGGCCGAGGCCGCCGTGCGGGCGTACACGTCGGCGCTGCAGCAGGAGCTGCTCGTCGCGGGGTACTACACCGGCGATGTCGACGGCGTCTACGGACCGTTGACGGTCCAAGCGGTCGAGGATCTGCAGGAGGCCGCCGGGCTTCCCGTCACCGGCACCGTCGACAAGGCGACGGCCGAGGCTCTGCAGGCGAAGCTGGCGGAGCTGGGCGGCGCTGCCGCGCAGGAGTCCGTCGCGACGACGGCCGCGATCCAGCAGACGCTGAAGCTCGTCGGGTTCTGGGACGGTCCCGTCGACGGCGTGTGGACACCCGAGCTGACGGCCGCGGTGCAGGCCTTCCAGACCGAGCTGGGCGTCGAGCCGACGGGAACGGTGGATGCTGCGACCATCGCCGCGTTCGAGCAGGCGATCTCCGATCTGCAAGAGGCGGCGACCGCGCCGACGCCGTCGCCTTCGAGCTCGGACGGCTGAGCCGGGCTGGCTACAGCCCGGGGTGTGGGCGAGCAGAGGCCTCCGTCCGCCCCCACCGCTAGGGTCGTGCTCGTGGATGCCCCCGACCTCGGCCGTGCCGCCGCCGACCCCCGCGATCCGCGCGGCTATGCTGCGGACGCACCACTGCTCGACGCATGGCTGCAGTTCCAGCGCGACGTCGACGCCGGCGAGGTGGCGCCCTTCAGCATCCCCGGGCACAAGCACCGGCGTGACGTGTTCGGCGAGGTGGTGCGCGGCGACGCGCCGCTGTTCGCCGGGCTCGACACGATGAAGCAGAGCCGCGGACTGCTCTCCACCGCCGAGGCGCGGGCGGCCGAGGCATGGGGCGTCGACTGGTGCCGCCTGTCGGTCGGTGGCTCCACCCACGCGAACCAGGCCGCTGTGCTCGCGCTCGGGCGGCCGGGGCAGTCCGTGGTCGTGTCGCGGACGCTGCACCGCTCGGTGCTGCTCGGCATCGTGTTCGCGGGGCTCCGGCCGGTGTGGGTGCGGCCCGAGATCGACGCCGCCACGGGACTGCCGGGCGCCGTCCCGGTGGACGCCGTCCGGGCCGCGCTGGCGGCCGACCCGGACGCGTGCGGCGTGCTGATCGGCGACCCGTCGTACGTCGGCACGCTGTCCGATATCGCCGGTCTCGCCGACGCGGCGCACGGCGCGGGCGTCCCCCTCGTCGTCGATGCGGCATGGGCGGCGTACTTCGGCTTCTCCTCGCTCGTCCCGGCACACGCGCTCGAACGCGGCGCCGACGCCCTCGTGACGAGCGCCCACAAGACCCTGCCCGCTTGGAGCCAGGGCGCGCTGCTGCTCGCGCGCACGACGCGTGACGGCGGACTGCTGGACCCCGACCGGCTGCAGCGCGGGTTCGAGGCATCCCACACCACCAGTTCCGCCGGCGCGATCCTCGCGAGCACGGATGCCTCCCGCGCGATGCTGCAGCGCGACGGGGAGGAACTCGTGGGCCGGCTGGTGGGGCTGGTCGCGCAGGCGCGCCGGCAGCTGTCCGCGGTCGAGGGCGTGACGGTGCTCGAGGGGCGGCCCGCCGGCCATCCCGATGGTGCGCTCGCCGTCGACCCGGCGAAACTCGTCGTGCTGATCGCGGGCACCGGTGCGCACGGACACGCGATCGAGGACGACCTTCTTGCTCAGGGCATCACGCTCGAGATGGCCGACCGTGACGTCCTCGTGCCGCTGGTCACCGTGGCCGACGACGAGCGTTCCCTCGCCGGGCTGGTCGAGGCGCTGACGGCTGCGATCGACCGGCACCGCAGCATCCGTCGCCCCCTCACGCCCTCCGCCGCGTGGACGGTGCAGTCGCAGCCCGCGCTCACCCCGCGCGAGGCCTTCTTCGCGACGCACGAGACGGTGGACGCGGATGCGGCGATCGGGCGCGTCTGCGCGGAACTCATCGCGCCGTACCCGCCCGGGGTGCCGGTGCTCGCGCCGGGAGAGATCGTCACCGCGGGCGCGCTGGACGCCCTGCGCGAGGCGCGGACCGACGGTGGCCGTATCGCGTACGCGGCCGACCCGACGCTCGACACCATCCAGGTGGTCGCAGGGGTACCGCCGACGGCGTCGGGCGCCTAAGGTCGCGAACGTGAGCGTTCGCAGCTTCGAGCACATCGGCGTCATCGTCCAGGACCTTCAGGCGGTGGCGGACTTCTTCGAGATGCTGGGGTTCCGCCGCGGCGAGAAGGCGCGGGTCGGGGGCACGTGGGCCGACCGGGTCAACGGCCTGACCGGCACGGACGTCGAGATGGTGTTCCTCACCCCGCCCGACGGCTCAGGAGCGATCGAGCTCTCGCAGTTCCTGCGACCCGAGAGCCCGGCACCCGTCGGCGATCTGCCGTCGAACACGCTGGGACTGCGCCATCTCGCCTACCGTGTCGATGACGTCGAGGCGCTGATCGGCAAAGTGCGTGCCGCCGGGTACGACACCATGGCGGAGCTCGTGAACTACGAAGACCAGTGGCTCGTCTGCTACGTACGCGGCCCCGAGGGGCTCATCATCGAACTCGGACAGCGGCTCGACGACTGAGTCCTGTCGCGGACTTCAGAGAAAGGCGACTCGTGCCGGCAGAACAGGCCTCGGACTTCCTCGCGCTCCACGCGGGCGCCGGATTCGTGATCCCGAACGCGTGGGATGCCGGGACCGCGCGCATCCTCGAACAGGTGGGCTTCCCCGCCATCGCGACGACGAGCGCGGGCATCGCGTGGTCGCACGGCGTTCCCGATGGGGAAGCGCTGGACCCCGCCGTCATGTTCGAGCGGATCGCGGAGATCGTCGCCGCCGTCAGGGTGCCCGTGAGCGCCGACCTCGAGGCGGGGTACGGTGACACGCCGGAGGACGTCGCCCGGACCGTCGCGCTCGCCACGGAGATCGGCGTCGTCGGCGGCAACATCGAGGACGCCGCCGAGGGCGCGCTGTTCCCGATCGACGAGGCGGTGGAGCGGCTCACGGCCGCACGCGCCGCCGCGCCTGCGGGCACCTTCGTGCTCAACGCCCGCACCGACGCGTACTTCGTCGGCGCCGGGGACGACGCGTTCGCGGAGACTGTCGAACGCACGCAGCGCTACGTCGAGGCGGGAGCCGACTGCGTCTTCGTGCCGGGCGTCGACGACGAAGACACCATCCGACGGCTCGTCGCCGAGATCCCTGCGCCCCTCAACGTCGTCGCCGGGCTGGTGACACCGGTCATCTCCGCGCCCACGCTGTTCTCGCTCGGGGTGAAGCGGGTCAGCGTGGGCGGCAGCATCGCACGTGCGGCGCTCACGGCTGTCGAGCGCGCCGGGCAGGAGCTGCGTTTCGCCGGCACGCTCGACTTCCTCGACGGAGCCCTCGGCTACGCCGACGTGCAGCGCCGCTTCGGCGCCTGATCAGCGCGCGGCGCGGTCCTTCTCTCGCGCACGACGGCGTCCTCGTCCGGTGGGTGCGGCGCTGTGCTGCTCCGCCGTGAGCCGCTCGGCCTCGAGGCGCTCGGCTTCTTCGCCGCCGATGGCCTCGCCGCGCGCGACGAGCCCGGCGACGTCCGACAGCGGGATCTGCTTGAGGAAGAGCGCCAGTACGAAGGCGATCGCGATGAACGGCACCAGGTACCAGAACACCGGCGCGAGCGCGTCGGCGTACGCGTCCACGACTCCGGTCTTTACGGTGTCGGGCAGCGAGTTCAGCACCGAGGGGTCGATGCTCGAGGTCGCCTCGCCCGCCTGCTCGGGGCTGGCGCCCGCGTCCGTGAAGACCTTCGTCAGGTTCTCGGTGAGCCGCGTGGTGAAGAGCGTGCCGAACACGGCGGTGCCGAGCGCGGCGCCGACTTCGCGGAAGTAGTTGTTCGTCGAGGTCGCGGTTCCGAGGTCGGCCGCGGGCACCGCGTTCTGCACGACCAGCACGACCACCTGCATGATGCAGCCGAGTCCGACGCCGAACAGGAACAGGTACGTGCAGATCAGCCAGATCGGCGTCGACGCGGTGAGCGTCGTCATCAGCACCATCGCGAGGCCAACGATGAGCGTGCCGGCGATCGGGAACAGCTTGTACTTGCCGGTCTTGGTGATGAGCAGTCCGGACGCGATCGACATGCCCATGACGCCGACCATCATCGGGAGCATGAGGAGACCGGATGCTGCGGCCGACGTGCCCGATGACATCTGGAGGAACGTCGGCACGAAGCCGAGCGCGGCGAACATGCCGATGCCGATCGCCATGCCGATGGCGGTGGCGTTGATGAAGATCGGGTTGCGGAACATCGACAGCGGCATGATCGGGTCGGCCGCCCGCGACTCGGTCAAGATGAACAGGCCCGCCGAGGCGACGAGGCCCGCGCCCCACGCCCAGGTCGCGCCGGAGTCCCAGCCCTGGTCGGCCGAGCCGCCGAAGTCGGTGAAGAAGATGAGGCACGTGGTCGCGGCGGACAGGAACAGCACGCCGAGCCAGTCGATCGGCTTCTCGGCCTTCTTGTTCGGCAGCTTGAGTGCGAAGACGGCGATGAAGAACGCCGCGATGCCGACGGGGATGTTGATGTAGAACGCCCACTGCCACGTCAGGTGATCGACGAAGAAGCCGCCGAGGAGGGGGCCGGCGACGGCAGCGAGGCCGAAGACGCCGCCGATCGGGCCGAGGTACTTGCCGCGCTGGTCGGCCGGCACGATGTCGGCGATGATCGCCTGCGACAGGATCATGAGTCCACCGCCGCCGAGGCCCTGGATCGCTCGGAAGGTGACGAACATCCAGAAATCCGTGGCGAACGCGCAGCCGACCGACGCGAGGGTGAAGATCGCGATCGCCACCATGAACAGGCGGCGCCGGCCGAGCACGTCGCCGAACTTGCCGTAGATCGGCATGACGATGGTGGTCGCGAGGATGTATGCGGTCGTGATCCACACCTGGTGCGAGACGCCGCCGAGCTCGCCGACGATCGTCGGCATCGCGGTCGAGACGATCGTCTGGTCGAGGCTCGACAGGAGCATGCCCGCGATCAGCGCGGAGAAGATGATCCAGATGCGCCGCTGCGTCAGCAGGAACGGCGCATCGCTGCCGGGCGGGGCGGTGGGGACGGTGGCGGTGGTCATTCGGGGGTTCCCATCAAGACGGTCTGCGTGGCGAAGAGGTCGCGCGCCGCGCCGATGCGCCGCTCGAAGATCTGTATGAACGTGTCGGGGTTGCCGGGTTTCAGGAACTCCCCGGCGGCCGAGCGGACGAGGGCGCCGACCACCTGGGCGGCGACCTGCGCGCGGAGGTCTTCCGACGGGAGGTTCTCGCGCTGTTCGATGAGCCGCGCGTCGAACTGCTCGCCCTCGAAACCCAGCTCGAGCATGCGCGCGAGGAGCCGGGGCTCCTTCTCGACCGCACGGAACAGGTCCTGCACGGTGTCGGGGGCGATGTCGAGGGCGCGCCAGCGCTCCTCGGCCAGGAGGGCGAGGTCGGTGAGCAGGCTCGGCGAGATGCCCGGGTCGTCCTGTCCGCCGGCGAGGAAGCGGGCGATGGCGGCAGCATCCGATCGCTCCAGGGGGATGCCGAGGACGGCGTCGTCCTTCGAGGCGAAGTAGTTGAAGAACGTGCGCCGCGAAACGGAAGCCTCGCTGCACAGCTCCTCGACGGTGAACCCGGCGAGCCCGTGTTCAGCGGTGAACCGCCGCGCGGCGCGGATCAGCGTGCGTGTGGTGTCGGCGCGGCGGCGCTCGCGAAGTCCATCTGCACTATCGATCACATCATGCAGTTTTGCACTTCGTTGCTATTCGTGCAAATTTGCGGCTCGTGGTCGAGGTCCCGCCGCGCCCGCCAACAGGTCAACCGGGCCTCCGCAGGACCGATCCGGCTAGGGCGCTCCGCGTGTCGTGGAGTCGGTCCCTGCTCCTTTCGTTTCAGGCTGCGATTGCAGCGGGTCGGGTTGTGAGTCGGGTCATGGTCTCGGCGGGGGTGGCGTAGCCGAGGGTCTGGTGCCGGCGTGTGGTGTTGAAGTGTTCGATGTAGTCCGCGATCTCTCGGGTCGCGTGGCGGCGGGTGGTCAGCTGCAGCCAGCGGAGTCGTTCGTTCTTGATCTTCGAGAAGAACGATTCCGCGACCGCGTTGTCCCAGCATTCGAAGTTCTCACCCATCGAGCGGCGGATGCCGTGACGGGTGCAGAAGCGGGCGAACCGTTTGGAGCGGTACTGGGTGCCGTGGTCGGAGTGGAAGATCGCACCGGGCTGGACGTGACCGGTCGCCTGGGCACGTTTCATGGCGGCGACGACCAGCTCCGCGGTCTGTCGTTTCCCGGTTGCCCAGCCGATCACCATGCGGGTGGCCAGGTCGATGACGGTCGCCAGATACAACCAGCCCTCCGCGGTGGCGACGTATGTGATGTCGCCCACCAGCACCGTCCCGGGCCGGATCGTGTCGTTGAAGCGGCGCTGCACCAGGTCGGCGGGGTCCGGTGTGCGTCGGGCACGCGCGGCCGCCTTCCGATACGCGGCCCGGGCCGCGGGAGCCATCACGCCCAGATCCCGCATCACCGCGAGCACGGTCTTGTCGTTGACGCTGTAGCCGTCGGCGCGCAGTGTCGCGGCGATCTTGCGGTGCCCATCCGCGCGGCCGGACTGCACGAACGCACCCAGCACTCGCGAGGTCGTCTGCCACCGCCGCGATTCCCGCGCCGACAGCGGCCGGCTCTGACGGGCGTGATATCCGGACTCGGACACACCGAGCTTGCCGCACAGGTACTTGATCCCGAAGTCTGCCTTCAACCCATCGATCACTTCGAATTTCTCCGACGCAGTGAGATCGCCTGGGTGAAGGCCCGCGCTTTTTTCTCGAACTCGAGATCCTTCTCCAACTGCGCGACCTGGTTCTCCAGCGCCCGGATCCGCCGCTTCGCGGCATCCGTCATCGAGCCCTCCGGATCGATGTCCGCGTTGCGCGCCTGCACGACCCACTGGTTCAACGTCTTGTCATTGATGCCCAACTCCGCGGCGATCTCCAAGATCGTGCGCCCCTTCGACGACCGAACGATCCGCACCGCCTCGGCCCGCTCGGCCGGCGTGTACTGATGGCGCCCACCAGCCCGGGGATCCTTACTCCCTGAGTTCATCTCCTCCACAGGACCAGACTCCACCATCGCTGGGGCACCCCAGGCTAGGCACGTCCTGCAGAAGCCCGGTTGACCTGTCGAAGCGGGGCCGGATCAGGTTGCGGCGGCGACCGTCGAGGCGCGCGGCAGCAGCTCGGGCAGCAGGTACACGCGCTGCACCGGGCGGCGCGCGCCCTCGGCCAGGCGGGCGACCATCGTCTCGACCGCGAGGCGCCCGACCTGCTGCTTCGGCGGGCGAAGGGCGGTGATCGCGGGCTCGGCGCTCTCGGCGACCTCGTCGTCGTACGCGACGATCGCGAGGTCGTCGGGGATCGACCAGCCGTGGTCGCGCGCGTGCTGCTGCAGCAGCACGGCCTGCGGGTCGTTGTGGATCAGGAGACCGGTGGTGCGCGTCTCGCGACACCGCTCGAGCACGTCGGCGATGAGGGCCTCGCGGGCGACCCCGTCCAGCGCGTCGAGCGTGGCGTCGACGTCGACGAGGCACTCGAGGCCGAGGCCCTCGACGGCACGGTCCCACCCGCGGCGCAGCTGCCATGACGTGGGAGAGCCCGCCGACGTGAGGATGCCGACGCGGCGGTGGCCGAGGGAGGCGAGGTGGTCGGCGGCGAGCGAGCCCCCGAAGACGTGGTCGGTCGTGACCCACTCGAGGCGCGTGAGCGCGAGCGCCGACGGCACCCGGCGTTCGGCCAGCACCACGGGGATCGGCAGTGCCTCGAGCCAGTGCAGCAGTGCGCGCCCGTCGGCGCCGAGCGTCTCCGGCGCCACGATGAGCCCGTGCAGGCTCCCCGACTCGACGAGTGACGCGATCTGGCGTCGCTGGTCGTCGACCGAATAGGTCGCGCCGCGGAGGATCAGCTGCACGCCGAGCTCCGTCGCCGCGGCCCGTGCGCCGATCATGATGTGGGGCCAGTAGTAGCTCAGCGACGGCACGACCATGCCGACCCGGAACCGGATGGCAGTGCCCGACGACGCGGGAACGGTCGTGTCGAGCCGGCTCCTCAGCGTCGCTCCGCCGTGCACGCGTGTGGCGAGGCCGCGGTCGGCGAGGCGGCCGATGTCGCGCCGGATCGTGAGCTCCGACACCCCGAGCTCCCGCGCGAGGTCAGCCACCCTCACCGAGCCCGAGCGGCGGAGCTCGTCGAGGATGTGCTCGCGGCGCGACAGGCCGAAGGCCGGCGGATCGGTGGGCTGCTCCATGATCGCCTCAGCGTACAAGTGCGTTCGAATCGGTTCAAGACTGAACGAACGTGTTCGTTTGGGGTGCGGCATCCGTCTCCCTCACGAGAGGATCTCGTGCGGGCACGCGGTCGTGCCCCCTTCGTGCGTCGACGCCGGCCCGGGTCCGCGAGCGCACGGGAGAAGCCCCAGGGGAACGGAGACTGCGATGTCGCAGGGATGGATGCCTCGTCCGAAGGACGGACGGAGACCACGACGGGTGCGCACGACGCTGGCGGCGGTGGTGACCGCCGCGGTGGTCGCGGCGCCGCTCGCGGTGCCGACCATGGCGCAGGCGGCGGGGGCGGATCCCGTCACCGTGAACGTCACCGGCGCCGACATCGCAGCGGCCGCGCAGAACGAGAACGGCCTCACGTTCAAGGGCTTCGGTGTGCTGTCGGCGAACTCGACCAGTGCGCTGCTGATGGACTACAAGTCGCAGCACCCCGAGGCGTACTGGGAGCTCGTCGAGACGCTGTTCGGCGGGGACCACCCGATCATGAACACGGTCAAGATCGAGATGGGCAACGACCGCAACACCTCGACCGGCCCGAACGCGTCGACCATGCGCACGCGCGACGAGTACCCGAACGTCCTGCGCGAGCCCGGCTTCCAGCTCGCCGCCGACGCGCAGCTCGTCGCCCACGGCGACATCCACCTGAGCCTCCTCCGCTGGAACCGGCCGACGTGGGTCGCCAACGACGCCGACCAGTACATCTGGTTCAAGAACACCGTGCTCGCCGCCTACCGCGAGTTCGGGGTCATGGTCGACTCGATCAACCCCGACACGAACGAGACCTCGAGCCCCAACATCCAGCTCTACAAGACCTTCTCGGGCTGGCTGCGCGCCGACGACAAGGGCTACGAGGGCGCGAGCGCGTCCGATCCGAACAACGGCTTCGCGTCGGAGGAGGAGAAGACCCTCTACCGCGCCATCCAGACCGTCGCCGCCGACACCGTCGGCACGCCGCCGGTCTCGTTCGGCAACGCGATGACCTCGGCCACCGATCCGTCGCTGCGTGACGCCGTCGATGTCGTCGGCTTCCACTACTCGAGCGCGGACGACAGCGCGGGCAACATGAAGAAGATCGCCGAGCAGCTCGACAAGGAGGTCTGGAACTCGGAGGGCCAGTCGACCTTCTCGAGCTCGGCCGACCGCCCGAACAACAACGCGAGCGACGAGCAGGGCGGCTTCGGCACGCAGTTCGGCGGCACCAACAGCGCGCTCGAGATGGGCAACTGGGTCACGACCGGCTTCAACGCGTCGCGGCGCACCATGAACATCTTCCAGCCGGCGATCGGCTCGTTCTACGACGGGTTCCAGTACTCGTCGAAGGAGCTCGTGAACGCCCGCGACCCGTGGTCGGGCTGGATGTACTACGACGGCGGCCTCGCCGTGATCGAGCACTTCACGCAGTTCGCGAAGCTCGGGTGGGAGAACGCCGACAACACCGCCGGCATCTGGCGTGCGATCCCGAAGGCATCGGGCAGCGAGCTCGGCACGGGCAACCCGCCGAGCGGCGCACGTGCGGGCGGCGCGTCGTACACGACGCTGGCGGCACCCGACGCGTCGGACTTCTCGACCGTCATCATCAACGACTCGACCTTCACGAAGACCTACCGGATCGTCGCCACGGATCTGAACCTCGGCGCCGACCCGACCGGTGAGGTGTGGGAGACCCGCGCAGCCGGCGCCGGCCAGGCCTACGATGCGAACTACCTGAAGCCGGTGGGCGAGGTCACCCCTGCCGCCGACGGCACGTACACCGTGACGGTCAAGCCGTGGTCTGCCGTCACGTTCACGACCCTCGACCACGCGACCGCCGGTGCGGGCGGTGCGCTCGCCGCGAAGGACGGCTACGGCAGCGCGCTGCCGTCGTCGAAGGAATACACCGACGCCGACGGCGGCCGTGACGTGCTCGACACCGACGCGAGCGGCAACGTCAACGGCGTCACCGACGACGCGTTCCTCTACGCCGACGACTTCGACTACGCCGAGCAGGGGAACATCAAGAGTTACGACCCCCAGAACCGCCAGCTCGTCGAGACCCAGGATTCGTTCCTCGACAGCCGCGGCAATCAGGAGAAGCCCGCCGGCACGCCCACCGTGCAGAACGAGGACAACGGCGCCACCCCGCGCTACACGAACGACACGAACGGCGCGTTCGAGTCGGTCGCGACCGCCGATGCCTCCCACGACCGCGTGCTCCGCCAGCAGGTGGGTCCGGGCATGGCCGGCGGTGCGTGGAACGGCGGCGACCCGAAGACCACGATCGGCGACGCCCGGTGGGCGAACTACACGGTTTCGACCGACGTGCTGTTCGAGGCATCCGGATCCCCGTACGCGACCATCGGCGCGCGCGAGCAGGGCGGCACGGCCAACGGCCAGAGCGTCTCGGCCGCGGAGCTCAAGATCGACCCGACCGGCGCGTGGACGTTCATGCGCTTCGGCGCGACGCTCTCGACGGGCACCGTGGCGGGCAACGCCGCCGCGGCCTTCAAGACGGGCGCGGGCGTGTGGAACAACGTCGCCGTGAAGGTGGCCGGGTCCGTGTACACGGCGTACGTCAACGGCGTGGAGATCGCGACGTACACGGATGCTGCGCCCCAGGCGACCGGTCGCATCCAGCTGGGTTCGAGCTTCACCTTCGTGCAGTTCGACAATCTGAAGGTGCAGGCGGTGCCCGGCTACACGCCGTACTACGCCGCGACGATCGACGGGATGCACCAGACCAGCTGGGCGGACCGCTCGGTCTCGGTCCTTCAGTTCGACAAGAACTGGAGCCACGTGAACGGCCAGGGCATGTTCGAGTGGCAGCGCACCGCCTCGAAGAGCACGGCGAAGGGCGCGTCGATGACGTACTCCTTCACCGGCACGGGCCTCGACATCATCGGCACCAACGCCGGCACGACCACGCTCGACGTGACCGTCGACGGCGTGCAGGTCGCGGCAGCGGCGCCGACGTTCGCCGCGGGCAGTGAGCGCACCACGTTCATGCTCCGCGGCCTCCAGAACGGCCCGCACACCGTCGTGATCGAGACGGCGAACGATGCGTCGATCAACGTCGACGCGGTGGGCGTCGTCACTGCGACCGCCGACTCGGCGAAGGCCGACACCACCGCGCTCGCCGCGGCGGCGGACGCCGTGAAGGGCCTCGACGAGAGCGAGTACAGCGCCGAGACGTGGGCGGTGTTCGCGGCCGTGAAAGCGAATGCGACGGCGGCCCTGGACGACCCGGCAGCGTACGGCCTCGACACCGAGGGTGCGGGGGCACTCGCGACCCGTCTGACCGCCGCGGCGGACGGCCTCGTGCCGAAGGACGTCAGCCCCGACGTGCTCGACCTGGGCGTCGTCACCATCACATCGGCCGACCGCACGCTGCCCGCGAAGCTCGACCTCGCCGGCACCGACGCGAAGGTCACGTGGAGCCTCGCGTCGACGACGAGCGCGAAGAGCGTTGCCGAGCTCGGCACGTTCGCAGCGTCCGGCCGCTCGACCGAGAAGCTGTCGTCGGGCCTGTACCAGCGCTTCAGCGCTACGGTGCTCGTCGTGCCGGCCGACCTCGCGTACTTCATCGACTCGGGCGCCTCAGGGGCTGCGGCCGGATCGGTGTACGCCGGGGTGGCAGCATCCGTTCCCGATCTGCTCAATGACACCAGCGATCAGAAGTGGGACGGCACGACGGCCGGCAAGACGTGGGGCTACTCGACCACGGCGACCACGATCGCGGCGGGCTCGCCGTCGGACTGGGGTTCGTCGTACGTGGGTGCCGACTACAACAAGCCGATCACCTACCACCTGACGCTGCCCGCGGGCTCGTACAACGTCGTCGCCGTCCAGGCGCCGCGTGCCGGGCTGACGACCAACGTCTACTCCAAGGTGAAGGCGGCCGGCGGCGAGACGACGAAGAACGCCACGTCGACGGGATCGGCCACGCCGGTCGCGCAGACGCTGACGCTCGACGCGGACGCGGTGGTCGATGTGGAGTTCGGCACCAACGGCACGAGCGGCTACAACGCCCGCCTCGCGCTCGTCTACGTGCAGCGCCTGCCGCGCGACCTCGGTGTGCAGGGTGCGCTCACGGTCGAGGAGGAGCTTCCCGAGACCGTTACCGTAGCGGGAGCCGAGAAGGCCGTGGAATGGGATGCCGCGTCCGCCGCGCAGTCGCGAACGGTGTACGGCAAGCTCACCCTCACGGGGCGCCTGACCGACACTGACCAGGCCGTCGTCGCGGGGTACGAGATCGTCCCGCCTGCGCTGGTGTACTACATCGACGCGGGAACGAGCGGGGCGGCCTCGCCGCAGTACGCCGCGGTCGCGGGCACAGTGGCGCTCCGGAACGACAGGGTCGACCAGGTCTCGACGGCCGCCGACCAGTGGGGCTACGTCGCCGACGGCATGAAGACGAAGGGCACCACGGACATCAACGACAAGTACTCGACGGGTCTGTACCAGGACACGACGAAGCTCGTCTACCGTCTGCCCCTCGACGCCGGCACGTACACCCTCACGGGCGGGTTCACCGAATGGTGGGGTCTGAACCGTGCGATGTACCAGACGGTGTCGGTCGGCGGCACCGAGCTCGCCAAGGGCACGGTCCCGCTGGCGGGCTCGAGCGGGCCGATCGCCGCTCCGCTCACCTTCACGCTGACGGCTCCCGCCACCGTCGACTACCTCGTCACCAACGAGGGCGCCGGCGCGGAGAAGCCGGTGATCTCGTGGCTCGCCGTGGCCGACGAGACGCTCCCCGGGGCGCCGCTGAATGTGACTGCCGCTCTCGCGGGGGACACCTCGATCACGGTCGCGTGGGATGCCGCGGTCCTCACCGGTCCGGGATTCACGGGCTACCGCGTGTATGAATCGGGCGGCACCGACCCGGTGTGCGAGACGAGCAGCACCAGCTGCACCGTCCGGGCGCTCGAGCTCGGCACGACCCACGCGTACGAGGTCGCGGGTGTGAACGCGCTCGGCGAGGGCGAGCGGTCGGCGGCGACGGCATCCGTCGCCCTCCCGGAGGTCGCGTCGAACGACGGAGCCAAGGCGGCCCCCGGCAAGGGCGTGCTCTCGTCGAACGACGGGTGGGACACCGGCCTCAAGGACGGCACGTTCCAGTTGACGATGAACCTGTGGTGGGGCGAGAACGGCTCGCTGTTCAAGCTCTACCGCGATGGTGAGCTCGTCGCCAGGGTGCCGCTCACGATGATGACGCCGGGCGCGCAGAGCGCGGTCGTCGACATCACGGGCCTCACCAACGGCACCTCCGTGTTCACGGGGGAGCTGGTCAACTCGAAGGGCACCACCGCGACGCAGCCGCTCACCGTGAAGGTGACGGATGCTGCGCCCGGCAAGCCCGTCCTGTCGACCGACGTCAAGAACGGCGCGGCGTCGTACACCGTCACAGCCGACCTGTGGTGGGGCACCAACGCCACCTCGTACCGCTTCCTCGAGAACGGCGTCGAGGTCGGCGCGGGCGACCTGACGGCAGCGACGCCCGGCGCGCAGCGCGCGACCCTGCCGGTGTCGGGCAAGGCCAAGGGTACCTACACCTACACGGTGGAGTTCACGAACGCCGCCGGCACGACGGTGAGCGCCCCGCTGAAGGTGACCGTCACCAAGTCGTCGGGATGACGACTTCGACAGGTCAACCGGGCTTCTGCAGGACCGATCCGAGCACGGATCTCCTGGAGAAGCCTGGTTGACCTGTCGGCGGGGGTTTCGGGCAGGATGGCGGGAGGCGCCCGGCCTCGCGGGCGAGGATGAGGGTCGACGGTGACGCTGCGCAGTTCGCACTGGTACTCGGCTGGCGACAGGAACGCGTACATCCACCGGGCGTGGATGCGCCGGGGCGTGCCCGACTCGGCGTTCACGGGGCATCCCCAGATCGCGATCGCGAACACGGCGTCGGACTTGACGCCGTGCAACGCGCACCTGAACGAGGTCGCGCAGTCGGTGAAGAACGGCATCTACGAGGCGGGCGGCATCCCGCTGGAGCTGCCGGTGGTGTCGCTGGGGGAGACCAACGTCCGCCCGACGGCGATGCTGTGGCGCAACATGGCGGCGATGGCGACCGAGGAGATGCTGCGCGCGAACCCGATCGACGGCGTCGTGCTGCTGGGCGGCTGCGACAAGACGATCCCGTCGCTGCTGATGGCCGCAGCATCCGTCGATCTTCCCGCCGTCGTCGTGCCGGGCGGGCCGATGCTCACCGGGCATTTCCGGGGCGAGGCGCTCGGCTGCGGCACCGACGTGTGGCGGCTCTCGGAGGAGGTGCGGGCGGGCACGCTGAGCGAGGCGATGTTCCTGAAGTCCGAGTCGTCGATGATCCGGTCGAAGGGGCACTGCAACACGATGGGCACCGCGTCGACCATGGCGCTGGTGGCCGAGGCACTCGGCACGGTGATCCCTGGCCTCGCCGGCACGCCTGCACCTGACGCCCGTCTGCTCGAGGCCGCGCACCTCAGCGGTGCGCTTGCCGTCGCGCTGGTCGCGGAGGACCGTCGGCCATCGACGTTCCTGACGAACGCGAACTTCCACAACGCGATCGTCGCGCTCGCCGCGATCGGCGGTTCGACCAACGCGGTGGTGCACCTGCTCGCGATCGCCGGGCGCCTGGGCATCGACCTCACCGTCGACGACTTCGACCGGATCGGCGCCGAGGTGCCGCTGCTCGTCAACCTGCAGCCCGCCGGCCAGTACCTGATGGACGACCTCTTCCGCGCCGGCGGGTTCCTCGCCGTGATGCGCGAGGTGCGCGACCTGCTCGACCCGACCGCCCTCACCATCACGGGTGAGCCGTTCGTGGACTACCTCGACGAGGCGCGCATCTGGGATGCCGACGTGATCACGCCGCGCGACAGCCCGTTGCAGCCGCACGCCGGCATCTCGGTGCTGCGCGGGTCGCTCGCTCCCGGCGGTGCGCTGATCAAGTCCGCGGCGGCATCGCCGCACCTGCTGAAGCACCGGGGTCGGGCGGTGGTGTTCGACTCCATCGAGGACTTCCACGCCCGCGTCGACGACCCCGATCTCGAGATCGACGAGGACTCGGTGATGGTGCTGCGCGGCTGCGGGCCCAAGGGCTACCCGGGCATGCCCGAGGTGTCGAACATGCCGCTTCCGAAGAAGCTCCTGGAACGCGGCATCCGTGACATCGTCCGCATCTGCGACGGCCGCATGTCGGGCACGGCCTACGGCACCGTCGTGCTGCACGTCACGCCCGAATCAGCCGCAGGTGGCCCGCTCGCGCTCGTACAGACCGGCGACTGGATCAGCCTCGACGTGCGCGCTCGCCGTCTCGACCTCGACGTGCCGGCGGAGGAAGTGGCGAGACGGATGCCGAGCCGGGCCACCGTCGACGGCTACGCGAATCCGCGACGCGGGTGGGAGCGGCTGTACATCGACCATGTTCTGCAGGCCGACCGCGGCGCCGATCTGGACTTCCTCGTCGGGGCATCGGGTTCAGAGGTGACGCGTGAGTCCCACTGAGCCGCGGCGCGGGTGGGGCGCATGATGAGAGCGCTCGTCATCACGGCGCCGCATCGCGCCGAGATCCAGGAGGTGCCCGAGCCCGAGCCGGTGCCCGGCGAGGTCGTCGTTGACGTTCGCCGCGCAGGGATCTGCGGCACCGACATCGAGTTCTTCACCGGCGAGATGGCGTACCTGCACGCCGGCCACGCCGCCTACCCGATGCGCATCGGGCATGAGTGGATGGGCACCGTCTCGCGGGTGGGCACCGGCGTCGATCCCGCGTGGATCGGGCGACGGGTGACCGGCGACACCATGCTCGGGTGCGGCGCCTGCCGGCGCTGCGAGCACGGCCGCCAGCACGTGTGCGAGAACCGGCTCGAGCTGGGCATCCGCGGCGGCAAGCCGGGAGCGCTCGCCCAGAAGGTCGCCACCCCGGCGTCGTCGCTGCACCGGTTGCCCGACAGCGTCGACGACGCGATGGGCGCCATGGTCGAGCCCGGAGGCAACGCCTTCCGCGCCGTGCAGGGGGCGACGCTGCGCCCGGGCGATCGCTGCCTCGTGCTCGGTCCCGGCACGATCGGGCTGCTGAGCGCGATGTTCGCGCGCGCCGCCGGCGCCGAGGTGCATCTCCTCGCCCGCGACGACCGCGCCCTCGAGTTCGCGCGATCGCTCGGCTTCGACCACATCTGGACCCAGGAACGGATGCCGCCACTGCCGTGGGACGCCGTGATCGAGGCATCCAACGCCCCGCAGCTTCCCGCGAAGGCGCTCGAGCTGGTCGAACCGGGCGGGCGGGTCGTCTACATCGGCCTCGCCGGAGCGCCCAGCCTCATCGACACGCGCGACCTGGCGCTGAAGGACGTCACCGCCGTCGGCGTGCTCAGCGCCTCACCCGGTCTCGCCGGCGCGGTCGACGCCTACGCCGCCGGCGTCGTCGACCCGCGGCCGCTCATCGCCGCGACCGTGTCGCTCGACGCGCTGCCCGCGATCCTCGCCGGTGAGCGGCCGGAGGGAGCTGGGCCGGGTCCGAAGTTCCACGTCGCGCTCTGACCGCAGACGGGAACGCCCCCGGCCGGGTGGCCGGGGGCGTTCGCGCAGTGATGGAGTGGCTCAGGCGGGCTTGGTGTAGGTGTCGTTGCTGAAGCCGGTGATGAAGTAGCCGATCGGGTTGAGCAGGAACAGCAGGAAGAACGAGAACGCGCCGCCGTGGCCGAACGCCCGGCCGTTGCGGAAGGCGACGATGATCGCCAGCACGAGGTTGGCGATCGGCACGAACCACAGCAGTCCGAGCCAGGCCGAGTAGCCGGCGACCTTGACGAGCACGAACAGGTTCACGATCGGGATGATCGCGAGCCATCCCGGGTAGCCGGCCTTCGTGAACGTCTTCCAGTAGGCGGCGATCGTGGCCACCCAGTAGATGAGGCCGACGACCACATAGCCGAAGATGGCGGCGGAAGAGACGCCCTGGTTGATGGGTTCGATGTCAGAGAGCAAGATCATGCGCTGAGCGTATTGGGTTCAGGGGCGCCGGCCCCGTATTGCCGTCCGTCGGTCATGCGACCTTGGTGTCGCAGTACGGGTCGACTGTGTCGAGCGCCTTCCACGCAGGTGGCGTCTCCCGCCGCGGAGCCGGTCAGCCGGCGAGCAGCGTGAGCACGTCTCCGAGGATGCGCCCCGCGTCGGGGAAGCGGCGCGGGTCGTCGCTGGAGTAGTTGAGGCGGATGAACGGCCCCGACGGCTCGGCCGGGAACCACTCGTCGCCTGCCGCGATGATGAGGCCGCGGGCCTCCGCCTCTCGCACGACATGGCCCGCGTCCGTGCCGTCGGGAAGACGTGCCCAGAGGTTCAGGCCGCCACCCGGGGTGGTCTCGACGTGCGCGGCGGGCGCCTGCTCGCGCAGGCTGTCGAGCAGCAGGTCGCGGCGGCTGCGCAGCTGCCCCCGCAGCCCCTTGAGGTGCGTGCGCCACGACGGCTGGGTGACGACGTCGAGCGCCGCCGCCTGCAGCAGGCCGCTGACGTACATCGACTCGGCCGCGCGATCGGTGAGGATGCGTTCGCGGGCGGGACCGCGAGCGATCACGGCCGCGACGCGGAGCGCGGGCGAGACGCTCTTGGTGAGCGAGCGCAGGTAGATGACGTGGCCGTCGTCGTCCTGCGCGGCGATCGGGCGCGGATCGGCGTCGATCGCGAGATCGTGGGCCCAGTCATCCTCGATGAGGAATGCGCCGCGTCGACGCACGATCTCGAGGATCGCCGCGGAGGTCGCCTGGGGCCACTGCCCGCCGGTGGGGTTCGCGAACGTCGGCTGCGCATAGAAGGCGCGGGAACCGGTGCTCTCCAGCACCCGCTCGACCTCGTCGGGGTCGGGACCGTGCGGTCCGGACGGCACCGGCACGAGGGTCACGCCCGCCTGCTCGGCGGCGAGCATCGCACCCCAGTACGTGGGCGACTCGATGACGAGCGGCCGGCCGGTGCCGACCACGGCGCGGAAGATCGACGAGAGGCCGCTCTGGCTTCCCGAGATGACCAGCACATCGCGGGCGGTCGGAGGGGCGATTCCGGCCGGGACGGCGGCGGCGAGCTCGTGGGCGAACCAGTCCTGCAGCTCGGGCGTGCCGGTCACCGGCGAGCGGGTGATCGCGGCACTCGAGCGCGCCGCGCGGGCGATGGCCGCGCGCACCGCCCGTTCGGGAAGGAGATCGGATGCCGGGTACCCCGAGTGCAGCGCTATGGCATCGGGGGCGACCCACCGCTGTGTCGACGAGAGCATCGACACGCGGGCCTGTGGAGTGCCCAGCGCCGCCGTCTGCCAGCCGTAGTCCGCGGGCCGCGCCGGCCGCAGCGCGCGGACGAACGTGCCGACGCCGGGGCGACTCTCGACGAGCCCGGCCTCGATGAGCCGGCGCATCGCCTTCTGCACGGTGACCGGACTCGCCGCGTACTCGGCGACCAGTGCGCGATTCGACGGCAGCTGCGCGCCGGGCGGGGCGGCCGCGATCCACGCTCGCAGACCCGCCATGATCCGAGCGGTGCTATCCTGACTCATGACAGAAAAGAGTAGCGCTACTCTCTCGAATTCGACAGTGCTACCCCGCCTCGACGGACTCGGCTGGGGGCTCGTCGGCATCGTCGCGTTCTCCTTCACGCTGCCGCTCACGCGCGTCGCGGTCGGGCGACTGTCGCCGCTGTTCATCGGGTGCGGCCGGGCTGTCGTCGCCGCGCTGCTTGCGGTGCTGGTGCTCTCGATCGTGCGGCACCGGCGGCCCGGCGCGGTCCCGCTGCCGAGCGGTGTGCAGTGGGCGCGGCTGGCCATCGTCGCCGCCGGCGTGGTGGTCGGCTTTCCGCTGCTCACGTCCTTCGCGCTCGTCTCGGTGCCTGCGAGTCACGCGGTCGTGGTGATCGGACTGCTCCCCGCCGCGACGGCGGCGATGGCCGTGCTGCGCGGCCGCGAGCGGCCCGCTGCGTCGTTCTGGGTGTTCGCGGTGCTCGGCGCGGCCGCGGCGATGGGGTTCGCATCGCTTCAGAACGGCGGACTCGGCGCTCTGCACGAAGCCGACCTCCTGCTCTTCCTCGCCGTGCTGCTGTGCGCGCTCGGCTACGCCGAGGGCGGCCTGCTCGCCCGCGAACTCGGCGCGTGGCAGACGGTCTCGTGGGCACTCGTGCTGGCGTCGCCGCTCATGATCGCGGGCGCAGTGGCGGGCTGGCTTCAGCAGCAGCAGCAGCAGCCGCACGCCTCGCCGGTCGAATGGGCGGCGTTCGCCTACGTCGCGGTCGTGAGCATGTTCCTCGGCTTCTTCGCGTGGTACCGGGGCCTCGCGATCGGCCCCATCGCCCAGGTCAGCCAGGTGCAGTTGATCCAGCCGGTGCTCGGCATCCTGTGGTCCGCCCTGCTGCTGAACGAGCCGATCGGACTGCCCACCCTGCTCGGCGGCCTCGCCGTCATCGCCTGCGCCGGACTCGCCGTGCGCACCCGCCTCACCCGGAAGGACGCCTGATGCGCCACACGCCCCGCTACCTCATGACCGACGCCGGACAGGTGAAGGAGCTGATCCGCCACCACCCGTGGGCGACGTTCGTCTCGCCCGTCGCCGGTCTGGTCGCCTCGCACTACCCGGTCCTCCTCGACGAGCTGTCCGACGACATCGTGATCCTCAGCCACTTCGGGCGCCCCGACGACCAGCTCCACGAGCTGGGTGCGCACGAGATGCTCGTCATCATCCAGGGTCCGCACGACTACGTCTCGCCGAGCTGGTACGCGCCCGGTGACCTGGTGCCGACGTGGAACCACGTCACCGCGCACCTCTACGGCACGCCGGAGATCCTGTCGGAAGACGAGAACTACGAGATGCTGTCGCTGCTCACCGACCACTTCGAGCAGGAGCATCCGCACGCCCGGAGCCTCGCCGAGGACGAGGCCGGCACGCGCCGCATCGCGAAGGGCACCGTCGGCCTCAGGCTCCGCGTGGCGCGCTTCGATGCGCGCGCGAAGCTCAGCCAGAACAAGCCGGCGGAGGTGCGTGAGAACGTAACGGCCCACATCGCCGCGCACAACCCCGCGTTGGCGCAGGCGATGCGGGCCGTGGAGGTCAGCGGCTGATCACCTTCGGCGCGGCGACGGCCTTGAGGCCGGCGACGCCGAACTCCTGGCCGTCGCCGGACGCCTTGGTACCGCCCGAACGGCCGTGTGACGCGCTGACGCGGGCTAGAAGGGTGCTTCTGCGCCCAGTCCATCGTCGAGATCAGAACGTGCCGACGCCCGGATCGTGAAGGTGGGGACTTTGCGTTCGGGCTGCACGACGTACCGGCGCCCCGTCGGAGACGTCCACGCCACGGCTCCGCCGGAGCCTTCGATCTGCTCGACCTGCCAGTCGGTGTTGTCTTTGACGAGGTGGTGCCCTTTGCAGAAGGGCAGGTTGTTGTCCAGGGCGGTTTCGCCGCCGTCGGCCCATCGGATCTGATGGTCGATCTCACAGCGGGAGGCGGGCATCGAGCAGCCGGGGCCCATGCATCGGTCGGCGCGCCATCTGACGAGTCTCTTCAACGGGGCCGGTGGGGGGTAGCTGTCGCGGCCGACGGAGAGCACGATGCCGGTCTCGGGGTGGGTCAGCACCCGCATCCACCGGGCGTCGCCGCCGCACAGCTCGCGGGCCTTCGACAGCGGGATCGGGCCGACACCCTCGACCGCGGGCGGATCGCCGGCTTCGGCGTACCCGTCGTCGAGCAGCGACAGTGCGGGAACCGTGACCACAACCTGCGCCCGGATGCCGGACGCCGCCGCGGGGAGGTGGTCGGTGGTGCCGTCGATAAGGAGGTCGGTCGCGACGTCGGCGCGCAACTGGTCGAGGGTGCGGGTCTCACCCTCGACGCGTGCGATCGCTTTCGCCATCTGCGTCAGCCGACCGTGGATCGCGTGGATCTCCACCTCGGCGCCGATGATCCACAGCCCGGCCATGCCATCCCGCCCAGGTTCGACGACGATGCGTCGCGCGCGGAGCGCGCGCTGGTGCCGCTCTTCCAGGGTCGTCGCCTGGGCGGTGTCGATCAGCGTCCGCAGCGCCCGCCGGAAGGTGCCCACCGGTTCCGATTCGGCCAGCGGCACCGCGCGTTCGAGCAGCATCTCGCGTAACTCGGGCGGCGCCTCGTCAAGCAGATCCGCGATGATCTCGGCGTGCTTCTCGGTGAGGCGACCCGACCCCAGCGCCTCCAACGCCGCCGGGTAGCGCCGCACCAGCGCTTCGGCCTGCGCGATCAGACGCCCCGCGGCGTACTCGGTGACGCGCATCGCCGCCGCCAGCTCGAGACGGATCGACCGCTCCACGATGTCCCGCACCCCGTCGCCTCGGCCGTCGGCCTCCCGCAGCAGCTCGCGCCGCATCAGGTCGATCCGCGTCAGTCGCTGCGCCGCGAACACTGACATCATCGTCGCGGTCTCGACAACCAGATCCACCGCATCCGGCACGGGCGGCACGAACTCTTCCTCCGCCCCGAACACCCACGTGCCATCCTCGCTCTCGGGCGGAGGAGGCATCTCGGACATGAGTCCACAATAGAACAAACATTCGAAACTTGCAATGACTTTCGAAGATTCGGGCCGCCCGCGGGGCGAGGTGCTGAGCGGCGCCACCGGAGTTGGGAGCGACCCGGCAGCCAGCGGAATGAGGTCCGGGTTGTCGTGGGGCTGAGTGGGCGCGTCGGGCGTGTGCGCAGGCATGGGGACTCCTTCATATCCGCCCCCACTCTCACTCGCGCGCCTCCCGATGTCTTGACCCGGTGCGCACGAAGGGTGACTGCGCGTGCGATTCGCGGGGTCGCGTCCACGACGACACGCGGCCGCGTCCGTACCCGCGAGCGAAGCTCAGCCGACGACCGAGGGGTCGGCGCGCTGAGTCGCGGCCCACGAGGCGAGGAGCCCGAGACGCTCGGCGGAGGGCGAACCGGGCTCGGCCGTGTAGATGAGCATGACGTGGCCGGGTTCGGCGGTGACCGCGAGCTCCTCGTACGCCACGACGAGCTCTCCGACCACCGGATGCTGGAAGCGCTTGGTGCCCGTGCCGTGCGTGCGGACGTCGTGCGCTGCCCACAGACGACGGAAGGTCTCGCTGCGGGTCGACAGCTCGCCGACGAGCTCCTGCATCGCGGGGTCGTGCGGGTCGCGACCGGCCTCCGCGCGCATGACGCCCACGCACATCTGGGCGAACCGATCCCAGTCCGGATAGAAGTCCCGGGCAGCGGGGTCGAGGAACTGGAACCGGGCCAGGTTCGGCGTGCGGCCGCCGTCCCCGATCACCGGCGAGTAGAAGACCCTCCCGAGCTCGTTGGTCGCGAGCAGGTTCTGGCGCTGGTCGCGCACGAAGGCGATGCCGTCGGTGATCGACGCGAGCGCCCACTGCAGACTCGGCCGGGAGGCCGTCGGCTTCTCACCGCGGCGGCGGGCCCGCCCACTGGTGGGGATGCCGTCCGCCGCGCGGGCGAGGTCGAACAGGTGCGCCCGCTCGGTGTCGTCGAGCTGAAGTGCCCGCGCGATCGCGTCGAGCACCGAGGCCGACGCGCCCGCGATCGCACCGCGCTCGAGCTTCGCGTAGTACTCGACGCTGACTCCCGCGAGGATCGCGACCTCGCCCCGGCGCAGGCCCGGCACGCGGCGGTTCGCTCCGGCGGGGATCCCGGCCTCGTCGGGCGTGACGCGGGCGCGACGAGTCATCAGGAACTCGCGGACCTCGGCACGATTGTCCATACGAGAAGGCTAGATCGCGCGGCGCCGGCGAGGGGTGCCCTGTCAGTACACGTCTCATCAGGAACTCCCCGTGTCGCGGCATCGCCCTCAGGCTCGAATCATGACCGATTCCCCCGCGCCGACCCGGCCCGGCCTCACGCGGACGCTCCCGACCCTGTTGCTCCTGCTGACGGTGTTCGGGCCGATCTCGATGGATCTGTACCTTCCCGCGCTGCCCGCGCTGACCTCCGAGCTCGGTGCCGCGACGTCCGTCGCCCAGCTCACCATCACCGCCTGCCTCGTCGGGCTGTCCCTCGGGCAGCTGATCGCGGGGCCGCTGTCCGACCGCTTCGGGCGGCGCGGCATCCTCCTCATCGGCGTCATCGCGTACGTCGCGACATCCGCCCTGTGCGCGCTCAGCCCGACGGTGGAGCTGCTGATCCTCGCGCGTCTCGTGCAAGGCCTCGCCGGCGGCGTCGGGATCGTCATCGCGCAGGCCGCGGGCCGCGACGTGTACTCCGGCGGGGCGCTCATCCGCTTCTACGGACGACTGACGGTCGTCGGCGGCCTGGCCGCGATCATCGGCCCTCTGCTCGGCGGCGTGCTCACCGCCGTCACCGATTGGCGCGGGCTGTTCGCCTTCCTGGCGGTGGTCGGCGCCGGCATCCTCGTCATCGTCCTGATGGCCTTCCCCGAGACCCTGCCGCCCGTCTGGCGCACCCGCGGCGGATGGAGTCAGACGCTGCGCGACTATCGGACGCTCGTGACGGATGCCCCGTTCCTCGGCGCCGTCCTCAGCCAGGGATTCCTGTACGCCGCGGTGTTCGCGTATCTCGCCGGCGCCACGTTCGTCCTGCAGGGCATCTACGGCCTGAGCCCGCTCGAATACGCCCTGGCCTTCGGGCTCAACTCGGCCGGGTTCATGGTGTTCGGGGCGCTGTCGGGCCGTCTGGCGGAGAGGTGGAGCGTGCACGGCACCCTCCTCATCGGGATCGCGGTCGCTGCGCTCGGCGCCGGTGGTCTCCTCCTGGCCGGGCTCGCGCCGATGCCGCTGTGGGTCGTGATCGTCTCGCTCTTCGCACTGGCCGGGGGAGTTGCAATCTCGTCGCCGCCGGCCACGACGCTCGCCCTCGCCGACTACCCGCAGATCGCGGGCACCGCGTCCTCCCTGCTCGGCATGATCCGGTTCGGCCTGGGCGGTGTCGCTGCGCCGTTCGTGGGGGTCGCCGGCGCAGCGAGCATCCTGCCGCTCGGGCTCGTCACCGTGAGCGCGGTCGCCCTCGCCGCCGGCTCGTTCCTGCTGCTCCCCCGGCGCCGCGGCGCACCTGCCGCACAGCCCGCGTTCGCGGCATCCACCCTCGCCTGACCGGCGATTACCGAAACCTCATCCAGAAGGAGAACCACATGCGCGCAGTCGTCATGCACGCGCCCGGCGACGTCCGGGTCGAAGCGCGGGAGAACCCCGCCATCATTGAGCCGACGGACGCGATCATCCGTCTCGCCGCGACCTGCATCTGCGGGTCGGACCTGTGGCCGTACCGCGGCGACGACGAGGTCGATCGCACCCCGATGGGGCACGAGTACGTCGGCGTGGTGACCGAGATCGGGGACGACATCAAGAACGTGAAGGTCGGAGACTTCGTCGTCGGATCGTTCTTCGCGTCCGACAACACCTGCGAGATCTGCCAGGCCGGCTACCAGTCGCGCTGCATCCACGCGCACCCGATGGGGGCGATCGGCACGCAGGCCGAGTACGCCCGGATCCCGCTCGCCGACGGCACGCTCGTCGCGACTCCCGGCACGCCCGACCCCGACCTGATCCCGTCGCTGCTCGCGGCCTCGGACGTCCTCGGCACGGGGTGGTTCGCCGCTGTCGCCGCCGAGGCCGGACCCGGCAAGACGGTCGCGGTCGTCGGCGACGGCGCGGTCGGGCTGCTCGGCATCCTGGCGGCGAAGCAGCTGGGCGCGGAACGGATCATCGCGATGAGCCGTCACGCCGACCGTCAGGCGCTTGCCCGTGAGTTCGGCGCGACCGACATCGTCGAGGAGCGTGGCGACGCGGGAGTCGCGAAAATCAAGGAGCTCACCGGCGGGTACGGCGCGCACAGCACGATCGAGGCCGTCGGCACACAGGAGTCGATGATGCAGGCCATCCGCGCGACCCGTGCGGGTGGGCACGTCGGGTACGTCGGCGTCTCCCACGACGTCTCGCTGGACGGCCTCGAGTTGTTCTTCTCCGGCGTGCACCTGCACGGCGGGCCGGCGCCGGTGCGTCGGTTCCTCCCCGAGCTCATCCAGCTGATCTGGGACCGTCGCATCGACCCGGGCAAGGTCTTCGACCTCTCGCTGCCCCTCGCCGAGGCCGCCGAGGGCTACAAGGCGATGGACGAGCGCCGCGCCACGAAGGTGCTGCTCACGGTCTGACGGGCGGGTGTGGAGACGGATACTGCGGGGTCGCGGCATCCGTCTTCACCCGTCTCAGAGCCAGTGGCGCTTGCGGAACACCCAGTAGAGGGTGAGGCTCGTCGCCGCCATCAGGGCGAGCGCCATCGGGTAGCCCAGCGGCCATTCCAATTCGGGCATATACACGAAGTTCATGCCGTAGATGGTGCCCACGAGCGTGGGGCCGAACAGGATCGCCGCCCAGCCCGAGATCTTCTTGACCTGCTCGTTCTGCACGAGCGCGGTGTCGGTCTGGCGCTGCGTCACGATCGTCGCGTTGGCGGTGAGGGCGTTGTCGAGGATCGAGCGGAACGCCGAGGCCTTGTCGATGATGCGGAGGGCGTGGTCGTGCACGTCGCGCAGCGACCGCTGCAGCTCGAGGTCGACCTCGTACTTCGGCGCCCCGCGCTGC
Source organism: Microbacterium trichothecenolyticum (assembly GCF_041938625.1). Classification (GTDB taxonomy): domain Bacteria; phylum Actinomycetota; class Actinomycetes; order Actinomycetales; family Microbacteriaceae; genus Microbacterium; species Microbacterium trichothecenolyticum_D. The sequence continues at coordinate 658,020 of NZ_CP169427.1, forward strand.
AGCCACTCGAGCATGTCGGCCAGCGGCGCGACCGCGCGCTGGAGCAGGATCACCTCGCGCGACAGATCGTAGATGCGCTTGGACAGCGAGACGCCGCCGCTCTCGAACAGCGCGTCCTCGATCTCGTCGATGTCGTTCTCGACGCCCTCGATGACCGGCGTGTACTCGTCGACCACCTCGTCGAGGATCGCGTAGAGCACCGCCTCGGGCCCGCGCGCGAGCAGGTCGGGCTCCTGCTCCATCCGCCGGCGGACGCGGCTCAGGTCGGGGGACTCCGCGTGCCGGATCGTCACGATGAAGTCGGGCCCGACGAACACGTGCAGCTCGCCGAAGTCGACCGTCTCGCTCTCGTCGATGTAGCGGGCGGGCCGCAGCACGACGAAGAGGATGTCGCCGTACCGCTCCAGCTTCGAGCGCTGGTGTCCAGTCAGCGCGTCTTCGACCGCCAGCGGGTGCAGCGCGAACTCGTCGGCGACCTCGGCGATCTCCTCTGGGGTCGGGCGGAAGAGCCCGATCCACGCCATCCCGTGATGTGCGCGGGTGTACTCGAAGGTCTCGGCGAGGCTCGACGGATTCTCGATCCGCTGACCGGCGACGTACACGCCGTTGTCGACGATGGGCATCGGGCAATTCTCCCTGGCCCGCACGTCGGCGGGCAACGATCCTCACGGTTATCAGACGGACGGATGCTGCGCCTCCGCGTCCGCGGTGGGTGGCAGCCCGGTCGGTCACCCGCCGTCGCTGCTGCCGCCTCCGGTGTCGCCGCCCCCGTTGGTCCCCCCGTTCCCGGTTCCTCCGTTGCCGTCGCCCTCAGTGCCGTCGTCGTCTGGGACCGGTGTCGGCGTCGGTGTGGGTGCGGGTGTCGGGGTGGGTGTCGGGGCCGGTTCGTCGGTGCGAGGTGCGGTGGCCTGCGAGCTCTTCGTCAGCTGCGCCTCGGGGTCGGGGAACGCGCTGCCGGGGTAGGCGGCGTTCGCGGCGGCCTGCACCGCCCTGCCGATGCGGTAGCGGATGTCCGACAGCTTCGTGCCGTCGTGCCACGTGTTGAAGACGTCGCCCCCGCCGTCGACGTTGCCCGCCCACGTGGCTGTCGTCACGGCGGTGCTCGACTCGATCATCCACGTCTGCCACGCCTCGTGGGTTCCGGTCTTGCCGAGGAGCGGGGTGCCGTCGCCGGGGTTGCCGGCGGTTCCCGTTCCCCCTGAGCTCATCACGCCCTGCAGCGCGTAGGCGGCCGTCGCGGCGACGCCGGGCTCGAGCGCCGTGGCGCACGAGCTCTCCGGCTTCGCGATCTCGGAGCCCGCAGCATCCGTCACCCGATCGATGACGCGCGGCTGGCAGTAGGTGCCGCCGTTGGCGACGGTCGCGTACGCGGCGGCCATCGCGATCGGCGAGACCGCCGTCGTGCCGATGATCGAGCTCAGGCTGTCCATCGAGATGGGCTCGCCGTCGGTCTCGGTGACCCCGAGGCGGTTCGCCAGTTTCTGGATGTCGCAGAGGTCGAGCTTCTCGGCCATGGCGAAGTAGCCGGTGTTCAGCGACGACGCCGTGAACTGCAGGGGCGTGCCGACGCGGCCGGCCGCCTTGCCGAAGTTGTTCACGAGGGTGTTCGAGGTGTTGTCCCAGTCGCCGTCGCACGAGTTCGTGAGGTGGTCGAACACGCGCAGCCGCCCGTCGAGGGTCTCGTTCACCGAGTGCCCCTGCTCGAGCCAGTCGAGGAGCGTGAAGAGCTTGAACGTGGATCCGGCGCTGAAGCCAGTGGAACCGCCGACGGCGAGGTCGCCGGCGAAGACGAGCGACGAGTAGTTCGGATCGTCGTCGACGGCGGCGTCCTCGCTGTACTTCGTGTTCTGCGCGATCGCGAGGATGCGGCCGGTGGATGCCTCGATGCTCACGGTCGTCGACCCGAAGCGTCCTGTCGACGCCCCGCTGGAGGTGGGCATGGTGGCGGAGGTGGGCGCGTACTGCGTCATCGCCTGTTCGGCGGCCGACTGCACGCGGGAGTCGAGGGTCGTGTAGACGTTCAGTCCGCCGCGCTGCAGGGTCTGCAGACGGTCGGTCGCTGTCTCGCCGAAGGCGGCGTCGCTGAGGATCACGTCCTTCACGTACTCGCAGAAGTAGGCCGCACCGCCGGCTGCGGCGCAACCGGTGACGGTGGGCGTGATCGCCGGGGCGATGGGCTCGATCGCGGCCGCGACGTACTGGTCGCGCGTGATCTTGCCGTCGTCGAGCATGCGGCTGAGCACATAGAGCTGGCGCACCTTCGTCGAGGTGTAGCCGTCGGCCGCGGCGACCTTCTGCTCTTGGGTGATCTCGCCGGACGCCACCAGGCTGTCGAGCGCACCGAGCTTCGCTCCTTCGTCGATGACGCCATCGGGCGCCTTGTTGAAGGTCGCGCCGTCGGAGGTCGTGATCGAGCCGGCAGGCCGGTCGATCCGGTAGGAGTTGGGGTTCTGGACCATGCCGGCGAGGGTTGCCGCCTGACCGACGGTGAGGTTCGCGGCGGTCGTGCCGAAGTAGTAGCGGGCGGCCGCTTCGACACCGTACGTGGTGCCGCCGAAGTTGGCGATGTTGAGGTAGCCGAGCAGGATCTCGTCCTTCGAGTACGTCTGCTCGAGCGCGACGGCGTACCGCATCTCCTGCAGCTTGCGCTCGATGCCTTCGGTACCGGAGGACGTGGTCGCCTCGGACCAGCAGTCGTACTTCGCCTCCTGCGTCGTGGCGGTCGCCTCGCACTGCTGCACCAGCACGTTCTTGACGTACTGCTGGCTGATGGTCGACCCGCCCTGGGTCTCGCCGCCGCCCTCGAGGTTCGACAGCACGGCACGGGTCGTGCCGATGAGGTCGACGCCGCCATGGTCGTAGTAGCGCGGGTCCTCGCTCGACAGGATCGCGTCGTACATCGCCGACGAGACCTGGTCGTAGGTGACCGGCGTGCGATCCTGCTCGAGGAACTGCGCCAACAGCTGCTCCTCACCCGTGTCGGGGTCGGTGGCGTAGAAGTTGCTCGGCGCCATGAGCTGGTCGATCTCGAGCGTGCTCGGCAGGTTGTCGAACAGTGTGATGGCCTGGGACGCCGCCGCGCCGGTGAGCGCGACCGCCGGGGTGACGGTGGCGGCCACGAGGACTCCGGCAAGGGCGCTGAGGCCGAGCAGCCCGGCGAGACCGCCGAGGAATCCGCTCGCCCGTCGTCGGGATTCGGGCATGCGATCGAGCGTAGAAAGCGGGCCTGGACGGTTCTGGTGACGAAGCTATGTGCAAGGTGGATGCTGCGGGTCGGCGCGGTGCGCGGGGATCGACGTTGTCGGCGGCGGTGGCTAGCCTGCCCGCATGACCATCGATCAGGATCTGCTCGACTGGCTGCTCGACTCCGACCCGGCCCTGCGCTGGCAGGTCGAGCGCGATCTCGCGGGGGCTTCGCCCGAGGTCTGGCAGGCGACGCGTGCGCGTGTCGCGACCGAGGGGTACGGTGCTCGGCTGCTGGCGGAACAGGACGCCGACGGCCAGTGGGCCGGGGGCGCTTTCTTCCCGGCCGGCTTCTTCGGAAGCGCCGAGCAGGACGAGCCCGGTCAGCCCTGGGTCGCGACGACGTGGGTGCTGAAAGACCTCCGCGAGTGGGGCGTCGATGCGACGGCGCTCGACGGCACCGCCGACAAGCTCGGCGCGAACAGCCGGTGGGAGTACGACGGCCTGCCGTACTGGGGTGGCGAGGTCGACGTCTGCATCAACTCGTACACCCTGGCGAGCGGCGCCTGGCTGGGCGCCGACGTGTCGCGGCTCGTCGCATGGTTCCCCGAGCATCGGCTGGCCGACGGCGGCTGGAACTGCGAGGCCGAGGAAGGCGACTCGGTGCGCTCCTCGTTCCACTCGACGATCAACGCGGCGCGCGGCATCCTCGCGTACGAGCGCATCGCGGGAGATACGAGCATGCGCGACGCCCGGCACGGCGGCGAGGAGTATCTCCTGTCACGTCATCTCATGAACCGGGCGACGACCGGCGAGGTGGTCGGCGACTTCGTGACGCGGTTCGTCTACCCGAACCGGCACCGCTACAGCGCGTTGGTCGCACTCGACCACTTCCGCGACGTCGCGCTGCTCGAGGGCACTCCGCCCGACCCGCGGATCGCCGACGCCGTGGAGGTCGTGCGCGCCGCCCGGCAGCCCGACGGCACCTGGCTGCAGACCACGCCGTTGCCTGGTCGCACCTGGTTCGACGTCGACGTCGCCGAGGGGGAGCCCTCGCGGTGGCTCACGCTGATCGGCACGCGAGTGCTGGATTGGTGGGATGCTGTGCCCTGACGCTTCCGCCGTCGGCGAACTTCCGCCGCAGCATCTGTGACGGGTCGACACTGGTCTCGTGGACGACCAGGAGGCGCTCGACGCCTACTCCTCGGCGGTCATGCGCGTCGCGCAGATCGTCCTGCCGTCCGTCGCGGCCGTGAGCGTGCGCACGCGGCAGGGGGCGGGAGCCGGCAGCGCGTCGGTGATCACGTCTGAGGGACACCTGCTCACCAGCGCGCATGTCGTCGAGGGTGCGGTGGGGGTGGAGGTCGCGTTTCCGGACGGCACGGTGGCGGCAGCATCCGTCATCGGTGCCGATCCTCTGTCGGACCTCGCCGTCCTGCGCGCGGACGTCGACACTCCGCCGCCGCTGACGATGGGGGATGCCTCGAAGCTCGGGGTGGGGCAGCTGGTCGTGGCCCTCGGCAACCCGCGCGGGTTCTCGGGCAGCGTGACGGCGGGGATCGTGTCGGCGCTCGGGCGGTCGCTGCCGACGCGGTCGGGGCGCGTCATCGACGAGGTGATCCAGACCGACGCGGCCCTCAATCCGGGCAACAGCGGCGGCGTGCTCGCCGACAGCGCCGGCCGTATGGTCGGGGTCAACACGGCGGTCGCCGGCATCGGACTCGGCCTCGCGGTGCCGATCAACGCGACGACCCGCGAGATCATCGACGCCCTGCGGGTCGCGGGCCGCGTGCGGCGAGCCTGGCTGGGCATCGCGGGTTCGACGGTGCCCCTCGGCCCTGACGTCGCAGCGAAGGCGGGATCGAGGGTCGGGATGCAGGTGGTCTCGGTCGTGCCGAACAGCCCCGCCGCGGTGGCCGGCGCCCGCATCGGCGACATCGTGCTCTCACTCGACGGCGTCACGATCGCCGACCCGACGGCGCTGCAGCGGCGCATGGTCGAGGGCGCGATCGGCCGCCGCATGGAGATGACGGTCTGGCGCAACGGCGCGCTGGTCGACGTCGTGGTGCTGCCGGAGGAACTGCGGGTGCGCTGACACCCGCCGATCTACGCTGTGACTGTCGCTGAAGGAAGGAGTCGCGGTGTCCAGCTATGACGAGCACTTCTCTCATGCCCATGTTCCGGGGCCGGGTGAGTCGAGCATCCCCGAGCTCGAGATCGACGAGAACATCCCGCCGCGCCCCGAGGAGGAGGTCGCCGACGTCGCGCGGGCGGAGCCCGACCTCGCAGACCACAGCCACCATCGGTACGTCGTGCGGATATGGCGTGGAGTGATCCGCACGGAAGACCGCGACGAATATGTCGACTATGTCGAGCGGACGGGCATCGAGGAGTATCGCGCGGCTCGGGGAAACAAGGACGCCTGGACGCTGACGCGCGAACTCGCCGGCGGCCTGACGGAGATCCTGACCGTCTCGCGGTGGGACAGCCTGGACAGCATCCGAGGATTCGCAGGCGACGACATCGACAAGGCGGTGTACTACCCGGAGGACGACCGCTTCCTCGTCGAGAGGGACGACACCGTGCGTCACTACGTGCAGCGCGGCTGATTCATCACGGCACGTCGCGCCGCTTCAGACCCACATCCGCGGCGATGCCCGCCGCGATCACGCAGAAGCCCTTCGCGGCCGGGTGGAGGTCTTCGCGAAGGTCCGCGGTCCACCGGTGTTCGGCGACGTCGTCACCCGCGAGCACATGCAATCCGTGAGCCCGAAACCCCGAGGCATCCGCCTCGCTCACGATGCGGTCGGCAACGGTCTGGGCGCGGGTCACGCATTCCCGTCTGCCTGCCCGCAGGACGTGTCCACCTCGCTCAGCTGCGGAGTGGATCTACGCGCTGGCTGCGGGCCCGGCGAACCCGGTCGCGCGCGTGTCGGCGCCCACGGTCTGATTCATGTGCTTCGCGATGCGGAGGACCACGGCGCGGTCCCCGATGCGCGCCCCGCGCAGCGCTGACTCCAACGCGACCTCGAAGCGGTTCACGTCGGCGAGGCGGCGGAGCCATACTGCGAGGACGAGGTTGTACCTGCTGGCGGCGGTGAACGCGAGCCGCACCTCGGGCACCGATGTGATCGCGGGACGGGCCGCCTCGAGCAGCTGGGCCGGAGCCTCGACGAAGTACCAGGCGTAGATCGGCCAGCCCGACGCCGCACGCGCCATGTCGGTGCGGAAGCGAAGGCTGCCGCGCGCCCGCAGGGTCGCCAGTGCGTCTGCGACGCGCTGAGGCGCGAAGCCACTGCGCTCGGCGATCGTCGCGACCGGCACGCGCCCGTCGGCCCAGACCTCTTGTTCGATCACGGCGCGCAGGTCGTCGGGCACCCGCTGTGCAGCGCGCGGCCGCGGCGGACGCGGCGGCCGCACGTGCTGCGCTTCGGCGGGGTCGAGGGCGCGCAGACGCCAGCTCCCTCCGTCGATCAGCGTCTCGTTGGCCAGGTGCGTGCGTACGGATCGCACGCCATCGAGCCGTCCGAGTCGGTGCAGCGCGTAATCCGACAGCCCGGAGATGTCGCGTGCGAACACCAGTGCCATGAGGTCGCGCGAGCCGGATGTCACATCCAGCACGTACACGGCGGGGTCTCGCTGGAGCTCCTGGACGACGGCATCCAATTTCGCCCGTTCGCAGTCGATCTCCATCAGCGACAGCTGACCCTCGGTCGAGTGCCCGGTGACCCAGGCGATGCCCTCGTCGCGCAGGCGAGCCCAGCGACGGGCGAGGGTACTGGCATCGACGCCGATGACGGGGGCGAGCTCGTTCCAGCTCGCGCGCGGCTCGATCTGCAATGCGTGCACGAGCCGGCGATCGACGGCGTCGAGCGAGATCTCCTGCATCCGCGACCTCCCTGGAACCGATCCCGGACTCCAGTGTCCCGCATTGCAGCCTTGATTTCCGCAGATATCAAGCATCTTCACGGAGTCGAAACATGCGAACGCGCACCATATCCGCAACGTTCGCAACGCCCAGAGAGGACCCACCGTGAGCCCGACCACCACGGAAGCTGTGACGATCACCGAGCTGAAGGACCGCGCCGCCACCGCCGTCGACGCTCGTCGCGACGAGCTCATCGGACTGAGCCATGCGATCCACGAGAACCCCGAGCTCTCGTGGGAGGAGCATGAAGCCGCTGCTCTGGTGGCGCGCACCCTTCAGGACGCGGGCTTCGAGGTCGAAGTCGGTGCGTACGGCGTCGAGACCGCGATCGAAGCGGTATACGGCACCGGCGGTCTCACGGTCGCGATCTGCGCCGAGTACGACGCGCTGCCCGGCATCGGGCACGGCTGCGGGCACAACGTCATCGCGGCATCGGGCGTGGGCGCCGCGCTGGCGCTCGCTCCGCTCGCCGACGCCGCGGGCCTGCGGATCAAGCTGCTGGGCACGCCGGCCGAGGAGCACGGGGGCGGCAAGGTCGCCATGCTGCTCGAGGGCGCGTGGGAGGACGTCGACTTCTCGCTCATGGTCCACGGTATGACGGGGCAGGACATCTCGGCGACGAGCTTCCGCTCCACGGCGGTCGACCGCTTCGAGGTCGTCTTCCACGGCCGCACGGCTCACGCGGCCGGCATGCCGGAACAGGGCCTCAACGCCGGCTCCGCGGCCGCGATCGCGCAGACGTCGATCGCGTTCCTGCGTCAGCAGCTGCCGAAGGAGACGAACCTCAACGCGTTCGTCTCGCTCGGTGGTGAGGCGACGAACATCATCCCCGACCGTGCCGTCGTGCAGGTCGAGCTGCGCGCCTACGACATCGACGTGTGGCGCGAAATGAAGAAGCGCGTGCTCGCATGCTTCGAAGGCGCCGCGATCGCGACGGGATGCCGGTGGGAGTGGGCTCCGACCGAGCATCCGTACGCCCCCATGAAGCACGACGACGCCCTCGGCGCGTTGTGGGATGCCAACCTCGTCGCCCGCGGCCGCACGATCAGCCCCGCCCCGCTCGGCGGCGGATCCACCGATATGGGCAACGTGTCGCAGGTCGTGCCGACGATCCACCCCACCATCGCGTTCCTCGGGCAGTCGGGCCCCGCCCACAACCCCGAGTTCACCGCGGCTGCGGCCACGCCCGCAGCCGATGAGGCCGTCATCGACGCCGCCACGATCCTCGCGTGGACGGTGCTCGACGTCGCCCTGGACGACGCCCTGCGCGCCGACCTGCTCCACCGCACCGCCGAGCGCCCCGCCGGGGCGACCCGGATCACGCTCGAGGCATGACCGATCCCGCTCGCCGGGGCCGCGAAGCCTTCCCACCTGGAGAACCCGAAATGACCACTCACACCCGTACAGGCGATGACGCCTCCACCGGAAACTCATCGAGCCCGATCGCGAGGGCGGCCACGGCCGTCGCCCTCGGCCTCCGCAGTCCCCGGCTGTGGATCCTCATCGGACTCGTCGTCGCGATCTCCGCCGGCGCGCAGGCGATCGGCCCGATCGTCATCCCGCTCGGCATCGCCTCGGTGACGCTGCTGCCGATGATCTGGGGCATCACCGCCGGCGCCGTCGTCTCTGGCCAGCGCCTCAAGCCGCTGCCGATCGATCTGCAGCAGGCCGCCACGGTCATCATGGGCGTCGCGGTGCTCTTCCTCTGCGCCCGCCTGTCGTTCACGATCGGCCCCAACATCCCGATGCTCCTGCAAGCCGGGCCCGCCCTGCTGCTGCAGGAGGTCGGCCACCTGTTCGGCACGATCGCGCTGGCCCTTCCGCTCGCCGTGCTGCTGCGCATGGGACCGGCCACCGTCGGCGCGACCTTCTCGATCGACCGCGAGGGCTCGTTCGCGATGGTGAGCGAGCGCTACGGTTCCGACTCGCCGCAGTACCGCGGCGTGCTGTCGATGTACGTCTTCGGCACGATCTTCGGCGCCGTCATCGTGAGCCTCATCGCCTCGCTGGCCGCGTCGCTCGGAATCTTCGACCCGCTCGCGCTCGCGATGGGCGCCGGCGTCGGCTCGGGCTCGATGATGGCGGCCGCCGCCTCGGTGATCATCTCGGCGCACCCCGACATGCAGGACCAGGTGCTCGCGCTCGCTGCCACCTCGAACCTCATCACCGGCGTCCTCGGCGTGTACGTCGGCGTGTGGGTGTCGCTGCCGCTCGCCGACCGCTTCTACAAGCTGCTCACGCGCAACAAGGACGCGACCCTTCCGGGCCGTCGCCCCAAGGCGACCGGGGCGATGCCGACGTCGGCGGTGAAGACCGTCGAGGAGACGGTGCTCGAGAAGCCCACGGTCAAGGTGCCCCTGTGGGTGTCGCTGCTCATCATCGGGTTCGCCGGGCTCGTCGTCGCGACGATCGCCGCCAAGGGCTTCTCGTGGGACATGGTCATCGCGTACGTCGTCATGGGTGCGCTCGTCGCGGGCGGGCTCGCTCTGGCCAAGGTCACCCGCGGCAAGGTTCCCGCGATCATCGTCGTCATGACGATCGGAGCCTTCCTCACGTCGCCCGTCTCGCCGGTCGCCGGCTGGTTCACGACGGTATCGAACACGATCGACTTCCTGTCGCTCATCACCGTCATGCTGACGATCGCCGGCCTGAGCCTCGGCAAGGACCTCCCGATGCTCAAGAGCATCGGCTGGAAGATCATCCCGGTCGGAACCGTCGCGATCGCGGCATCCTTCCTCCTGTCGGCCGTCGTCGCCGAGTTCGCCCTGGGACTGTGGGGCTGATGACGGGCGTCTCCGTCGAGGTCGAGCGCGGGGTCTACACCTCCGCGCTCGACCTCTTCTCGATCGGCATCGGCCCGTCGAGCTCGCACACCGTCGGTCCGATGCGCGCGGCCGCGGACTTCCGGGCCCGGCTCGCCCGCGCCGGTGTCCTGGCGGACGTCGTGCGGTTCGGCTGCCGCCTGCACGGGTCCCTCGCGGCGACGGGCATCGGACACGGGACACCGGATGCCGTCATCGCGGGTCTGCGCGGACACCGGCCCGAGACGGTGGATCCGGTGGTCGTGCACGGCGGGTGGGCGTTGCTGGAGTCCGGGGTGTCCCTCGATATCGGGGGTGTCCCGTTCGTGCGCGAAGACCTGGTGTTCGCGTCACGCGAGCGGCCGCACGGGCACCCGAACTCTCTGCTGCTGACGGCCGAGCTCACCGCCGGAGGCGGGGTCGTCGAAGAGGCGTATCTGTCGGTCGGCGGGGGGTTCATCCGCAGGGTGGGGGACGAGTCCGCCGGTGCGGGGGCGGGGGTGCGGCCCGAGGCGACCGCGGACGCGCCGCGCTTCCGCACGATGCGCGAACTCCTCGATCTCGCCCGAGGCCGCACCATCGCCGACATCGCGTGGCAGACAGAGGCAGCCGTTCACGGCGCCGCCGCCGCACAGGCCGGTCTGGACGCGATCTGGGCGGCGATGCGCGCGTGCATCGAGAGGGGTTTGCACTCGGACGGGGTTCTCCCCGGCGGGCTTCGGGTTCCGCGACGTGCGGCCGCTGCATGGCGGCAGCTCGTCGAGCGGGGCGGATCGACGGATGCTGCCGAAGCGGTGTCCGTCTATGCCCTCGCGGTCAACGAGGAGAACGCCGCGGGCGGTCGGGTCGTCACCGCACCGACGAACGGTGCCGCCGGGGTGCTGCCGGCCGTGCTGTACCAAGCGGCCGCGCCGACGGGCTTCGATCCCGGACTCCTCCGCGCCTTCCTCCTCACCGCGACCGCCATCGGGTCGCTCATCAAGGCCAACGCCTCGATCTCCGGCGCCGAAGCGGGATGTCAGGCCGAGGTGGGCAGCGCCTGCGCGATGGCGGCCGCGGGCCTCACCGCGGTCCGCGGGGGCACGCCCGCGCAGATCGAGAACGCCGCCGAGATCGCGATCGAGCACCACCTGGGGCTGACCTGCGACCCGGTCTCGGGTCTCGTGCAGATCCCCTGCATCGAGCGCAACGCCGTCGCGGCGTCGACCGCGATGACCGCGAGCAGACTGGCGCTGCTCGGTGACGGCAGCCACATCGTCGACCTCGACACCGCGATCGAGACCATGCGCCAGACCGGCGCCGACATGTCGTCCCGCTACAAGGAGACCAGCGCCGCCGGCCTCGCCGTCAACGTCGTGGAGTGCTGACGAGCCCCATCGCTCAACCCTCCAGAACCACGAGCCGCTCGGTCGCGCGGGTCATCGCGACGTAGCGGTCGACGGCGCCCTCGATCCCATCGCCGAACGTCGACGGCTCGACGAGCACGACGAGGTCGAACTCGAGACCCTTCGCGAGCTCGGGGGTGAGCGAGCGCACCCGCTCCCGGGGCGCGAACGACGGGTCGCCGATGACGCAGGCCACGCCTTCGGCGTGCGCCTCCAGCCACTCCGCCACCACCGCATCGCGCTCTGACACCGCGCCGCGGCGCACCGGCACCCCGCTCGACCGGATCGACGTCGGCACGTTCGCGTCAGGGATCGCCGCCCGGATCACCGGCTCGGCCTCGGCCATGACCTCGCTCGGCGTGCGGTAGTTGATCGTGAGCGACGACACGCCGACCTCGGTCAGACCGGCATGCTCCAGGCGCTCCTGCCACGACTCGTGGAAGCCGTGCCGCGCCTGCGCCCGATCGCCGACCACGGTGAAGCTGCGCGACGGACAGCGAGCCCGCAGCATCCGCCATTCCGCATCGGTCAGCTCCTGCGCCTCGTCGACGATCACGTGCGCGAACGGCCCCGCGAGGAGGTCGGCGTCGACCTCGTCGAGCACCGACTCGTCGACGAGGCTGTTGCGCAGGTCGTCGCCGTCGAGCCACTGCATCATCTCGTCGCCGGCCTCCTTCAGACGGTCGACGACCTGCGCCATGTACTCCCGCTCCTGCGCGAGCTTCGCCTCGCGCTCCCGCCGGCGCGGTGACGCGCCCGGGTCACCCAGCCGTCGCCGGGCCGCGTCGAGCAGCGGCAGGTCCGCGGTGGTCCAGGCCGCAGCATCCGTCCTCTGCAGCGCCTCGATCTCATCCGGTTCGAGCCATGGCGCCGAGCGGCGCAGATACGCGGGGACGCTCCACAGATCGGACACGAGAACGGATGCCTCGACCAGCGGCCACGCGCGACCGAAGGCGCGCGTCAGTTCCTCGTTGCGGGCCAGCGCCCGGCGCAGCTGGTGCCGCGGCACCTCTTCGCCGTCGACCTGGTCGGTGAGGATGTCGAGGACCGTCTCCCAGACCTGGTCGCGCGCCTCGTTGTGCGGCAGGCCCGCCTCGGCCGACGCGAACGCCTCGGCCCAGTCCTGGGGTGCGAGCCACAGCTCGGCCCACGGTGTCTCGACGAGGAGGCCTTCGGTGGGCGGCTCCTCGTAGAGCCGGACGGCGGGCTCGATGGCGTCGACCAGGCGGGCGTCGGCCTTGAGGCGGGCCACGAGAGGATCGGTCTCGGGACCTGCGGCCGCACCCTCCGCCACGAGGTCGCGCACGGTGCAGGTCTGCACGCTCTCCTCGCCGAGGCTCGGGAGCACGTCCTCGACGTAGGAGAGGTACGCGGGGCTCGGGCCGACGAACAGCACGCCGCCGCGCCCCTCGCCGAGGTGCGGGTCGGAGTACACGAGGTACGCGGCGCGGTGCAGCGCCACCACGGTCTTGCCCGTGCCGGGGCCACCGTCGACGACGAGCGCCCCGCGTGAGCCGGCGCGGATGATCGCGTCCTGGTCGGCCTGGATGGTGCCCAGCACATCGCGCATGCGCGGCGACCGGCTGGCCCCGAGGCTCGCGATGAACGCGGACTGGTCGTCGAGCGCCGCGTTGTGATCGAGCCCCTCGGCGGTGAAGACCTCGTCCCAGTAGTCGGTGACGTGGCCGCTGGTCCAGCGGTAGCGGCGGCGGCTCGCGAGGCCGGAGGGTTTCGCGTGCGTGGCGCCGAAGAACGGCCCGGCGGCGGGCGTGCGCCAGTCGACGAGCAGGCGTCGGCCCGCAGCATCCGTGAGTCCGAATCGCCCGATGTAGACGGGGTCCGAGCCGTCGGCGGGAACCATGCGGCCGAGGCACGCGTCGACCCCGAAGCGGCGCAGCACTCGCAGCCGCGCCGAGACCCGGTGAATCTCGATGTCGCGCTCGACGCCCGCCTGGCCGTGCCCGCCGGGGCGGCGGCGCAGCTCGTCGAGGCGCTGCTCGAGTCCCGCGATCGAGCGCGCGAGGGTGTCGGCGATCGCGGCGAAGTGCTGCTCGTCGCCGCCGATGAGTACCGGGTCGGACTTGGCGGCGAGGCGCGCGGGGAGGTGGAACGCGGTGGCGTCGGCTGAACGGGAGGACGGGTGCGAATCGCTGATCGGAAGGGAGTTCACGGCATCGGCTCCTGGCGGCTTCGCGACGCGGTTCGGGCGGAGTCAGTGAGAGGGGGAGCGGGGCGGGGGAGCGTCGCGACCGACCAGTATGCGCCCTCGAGGGGCCCTTGCCGCAAGGCCCCCACCCCCGGATATCCTGGTAGTGGCAGGAAGGTCGCGCCTCTGCGTGCGCAGACCCCGCCTCGACCCCCGGCGGTCCTCGTCCGCCGTCACGCACTGTTCACCCTCGCGGTGGAGTTCACGCGATGCGAATGATGCCCTCCCCGCGCGCCGCTCGATACCGTGGCGACTGGGGGGCCGCTGTGCCCGCTCACTGCTCGGGGACAGGAGACACGCATGACCGCTGACGACCGCACATCCATCGTGGGGGACCCGCTTCCTCCCGCACGCACGCTGCCCTTCCCGCCGAAGCCCTCGGGCAGCTACGCGGGGCGCACGCTCGCCGAGTCGACGTATTCGCCGCTGCCGCCGGAGCGCCACCTGAACGAGGACGCGCCGAACGTGCTCGTGATCCTCATCGACGACGCGGGTCCCGCGCTGCCCGCGCCGCTCGGCGGCAAGGTGGCGACCCCGACGCTCGACCGCATCCGTCAGGGCGGCATCGGCTACAACCGTTTCCACACGACGTCGATGTGCTCGCCGACTCGCGCCTCGCTGCTCACCGGCCGCAACCACCACCGTGTGGGCGCGGGCCAGATCGCCGAACTCGCCAACGACTGGGACGGCTACTCGGGCCACATCCCCAAGTCGAGCGCCACCATGGCCGAGGTGCTGCGCAACTACGGCTACTCGACCGCCGCGTGGGGCAAGTGGCACAACACGCCCGCCGAAGAGACCACCAAGGCCGGGCCCTACGAGAACTGGCCCACCGGCAACGGATTCGAGTACTTCTACGGGTTCCTCGCCGGCGAGGCGTCGCAGTACGAGCCGAACCTGGTGCGCAACACGACGTCGGTGCTGCCGCCGAAGTCGCCCGAGGAGGGCTACCACCTCAGCGAGGACATCGCCGACGACGCGATCGCGTGGCTGCGCGACCACAAGGCGCTCTCGCCCGACAAGCCCTTCTTCATGTACTGGGCGACCGGCGCCATCCACGGCCCGCACCACGTGCACAAGGAATGGGCTGACAAGTACAAGGGCGTCTTCGACGACGGGTGGGACGCGTACCGCGAGGACGCGCTCGCCGGCGCGAAAGCGGCGGGCTGGGTCCCCGAGGATGCCGTGCTCACGCCCCGGCCGGAGTCGCTGCAGGGCTGGGACGACATCCCCGACCACCAGAAGCCGTTCCAGGCCCGTCTCATGGAGGTGTGCGCCGGGTTCGGCGAGCACGCCGACGTGCAGGCCGGCCGTGTGGTCGACGAGCTCGAGCGGCTGGGGTACGCCGACGACACGATCGTCATCTACATCTGGGGCGACAACGGCTCATCGGGCGAGGGCCAGAACGGCACGATCAGCGAGCTGCTCGCGCAGAACATGATCCCCACCACGATCGACCAGCACATCGCGGCTCTCGAGGAGCTCGGCGGTCTCGACGCGCTGGGCACGCCGGCGACCGACAACCAGTACCACGCGGCCTGGGCATGGGCGGGCTCCTCGCCGTACCAGGGCATGAAGCTGATGGCCTCGCACCTCGGCGGCACGCGCAACCCGATGTTCATCCAGTGGCCCGGGCGCATCGAGCACGACCCCGTGCCGCGCACCCAGTTCCACCACGTGATCGATCTGGCGCCGACGATCTACGAGATCCTCGGGATCTCGCATCCCGACACCGTGAACGGCATCCCGCAGGACCCGATCGACGGCACGAGCTTCGCGTATTCGATCGACGACAAGACCGCGGAGGGGCGGCACCGCGTGCAGTACTTCGAGATCATGGCGAGCCGGTCGATCTACGAGGACGGCTGGATCGCCTCGACGACCGGTCCGCGCCTGCCGTGGGTGCCCGGCATGCCGGCCGGCATCCAGACGTGGACGCCTGACGACGACAAGTGGGAGCTCTACAACCTCGACGAGGACTGGAGCCAGTCGAAGGACCTGGCCGACCAGCACCCCGAGAAGCTCGCCGGGCTCAAAGAGCTCTTCGCGATCGAGGCGGCGAAGAACAAGGTGCTCCCCGTCGGCGGTGGGCTGTGGGTCGTGCCGTTCCACCCGGAACTGCGCATCACCCCGCCCTACACCGAGTGGGAGTTCACCGGCGACACGTCCCGCGTGCCGGAGTTCTGCGCTCCCGCGCTGGGCAACAAGCCGAACGTGGTGACGATCGAGGTGAAGGTCGGCGACAAGGCCGACGGCGTGCTGTACAAGCTCGGCGGAGCCGGTGGCGGCCTCACGGCGTTCGTGGTCGACGGTGTTCTGACGTACGAGTACAACCTCTTCCTGGTGCAGCGGACGACGGTCGCGGCGTCCGAGCCGCTCGCCGCCGGCGACCATACGATCGAGATCGAGACCTCGTACCTCGAGCCGCGTCCCGGCGGCCCACTCAGTGTCGTGCTGAGGGTCGACGGCACGGAGGTCGCGTCGGGCACGGTGCCGGTCAGCGCGCCGCTGCTGTTCTCGGCGAACGACTGCCTCGACGTCGGGCGCGCCTATGGCGGTGCGGTGTCGCGGGCGTACGCCGACAAGATGCCGTTCGCGTTCGACGGCGAGATCGGCCGTGTCCACGTCGCGTACAAGGTGCCCGCCCAGGCGTAGCAGGGCAGGAAGCGCCGGCCCCCGATCCTCGCCGGTCGGGGGCCGGTGCCGTTCACGAACGCGGGCGGATGCTCCGCCCCGAGTCCTCGGCCGGCCCAGCCCGGCCCGCGCAGAGTGCTTCAACAGGTCAACCGGGGTTCCACAGGAGCCAACAGCGAGAATCGTCCGGCGCAAGCCCGGTTGACCTGTTGAAGGATGCAGGCTCGAGGGTGAGAGTCTCGATCGATGCGGCCCGGCGTAGGGGACGAGGGGCCCGTCGGCACGGGAGGAGGTGCCCGTGGGCACCGCCGGCGGCGTCTCGGGTATTTTTGAACCTGGTTCAGCCGTCCTGGACCGGATCCATGCGCCGTGACGGGAGACGACGACGATGCCGGACTCGCACCCCGCGCACGCGCTTGCCCGCGTCGCGATCGTCGGCGACGGGCGCGTCGGCCGCGCGATCGGGTCTGCGCTCCGGGACGCGGGCGTCGAGGTGCAGGGTCCGCTCGGCCGCGGTGCGACGGGCCAGGACGCCGACCTCGTGCTGCTGGCGGTGCCGGATGCCGAGATCGGCGCCGCCGCGGCGCTCATCGCACCGGATCGCCTCGTGGGGCACTTCTCAGGTGCGACGACGCTCGAGCCGCTCGCACCGCACGAGGCGCTCAGCATCCATCCGCTCACCACCGTCACCGGCGAGACCTCGTTCGGGGGCGTGCCCGCGGCGCTCGCCGGCTCGAGTGAACGAGCCCTCGCCACCGCCCACCTGCTCGCCGAGACGCTCGGCATGCATCCGTTCGACGTCTCCGACGCCGACCGCCCCGCGTACCACGCGGCGGCGTCGATCGCCTCGAACTTCCTCGTGACCCTCGAGTCGTTCGCCGAGGAGCTGGCGGCGACCGCCGGAGTCCCGCGCGAGGCGCTCGCACCGCTCGTGCGCGCGACGGTCGCGAACTGGGAGGCCCACGGCGCGGCCGCCCTCACCGGACCCATCGCCCGCGGCGACGAAGAGACGGTCGCGGGCCAACGCGCCGCCGTCGCCGAGCGGCTGCCCGAGCGTGCCGCGCTCTTCGACGCCCTCGTCGCCGCGACACGCGACCTCCGTGCGCGCCAGGGGGTGGGCTCATGATCGTCGTCCGCACCGTCGCCGACCTGCGCACTGCTCTGCGTGATCGCCACGGCGGAAGCATCGGCCTCGTCCCGACGATGGGCGCCCTCCACGAAGGCCACGCGACGCTCCTCCGCGCCGCCCGTGGGACCGACGACACCGTCGTCATGACGATCTTCGTCAACCCGGCCCAGTTCACCGAGCAGTCCGACCTCGCGGCGTACCCCCGCACCGAGGAGGCTGACCTCGCGCTCGCCGAGGCCGAGGGGGTCGACGTCGTGTTCGCCCCGGACGCGTCGGAGGTCTACCCCGACGGCTTCGCCACCACCGTCAGCGTCGGCGGCCCGATCGCCGAGACCCTCGAGGGCGCCGAGCGCGGCCGCGCCCACTTCGACGGCGTCGCCACGGTGGTGACGAAGCTGCTGCTCGCGGCGCTCCCCGACCACGCGTACTTCGGCGCCAAGGACGCGCAGCAGGTCGCCGTCATCCGCCGCTTCGTCGCGGACCTCGGCATCCCCGTCGACCTCGTCATCTGCCCGACGTCGCGCGATGCCGACGGCCTCGCCCGCTCCAGCCGCAACACGCGCCTCTCGCCCGACGAGCGCGCGCAGGCCCTGGCGATTCCGCGCGCTCTGCAGGAGGTGACGGATGCTGCGGCCGCAGGCATCGCCGACACCGCGGCGCTGCGGGCCCGGGCGCTGCACACGCTCGAGGCAGCCGGCATCCGTCCCGAGTATGTGGCGTTCGTCGACCCGATCACGTTCGCCCCCGTCGCTGTCGTCGACGCACCCGTGCTGGTCGCGATCGCGGCCAGGGTCGGCGGCACGCGGCTCATCGACAACACCGTCCTAGGAGGTGCGTGATGCGCGCACAGGTCACCCTGCAGCGACTCGCCGAGATGAAGGCCCGCCGCGAGCCGATCGTGATGATCACGGCGTACGACTACCCGACCGCCCGCGTCGCCGAGCAGGCCGAGGTCGACATGGTGCTCGTCGGCGACTCCGGCGCGCAGGTCGTGCTCGGGCACGACTCGACCGTCGCGGTCACCGTCGAGGAGATGCTCGTGCTCGCCGGCGCCGTGCGCCGCGGCGTGCAGTCCGCGTTCGTGGTGGCGGACCTGCCGTTCGGGTCGACCGAGGTGTCGGACGAGCAGGCCGTGCAGACGGCGATCCGATTCGTCAAGGAGGCGGGTGCCGACGCCGTCAAGCTCGAGGGCGGGGGAGAGGCGCGGCTCAGCCGCATCCGCGCGATCGCCGAGGCCGGCATCCCCGTCGTCGCCCACGTGGGTCTCACGCCGCAGACGGCCGTCGCGCTCGGCGGCCTCCGCGCCCAGGGGCGCACCGCCGAGTCGGCCGCGCGCATCGTGCGCGAGTCCCTCGCCGTGCAGGACGCCGGCGCGAGCGTGCTCGTGATCGAGGCGGTGCCGGCAGATGTCGCCGCGGTCGTGCTTCCGGCGCTCGAGATCCCCGTGATCGGCATCGGCGCCGGTCCCGCCGACGGCCAGGTGCTGGTGATCCACGACCTGCTCGGCATCACGGAGGGCAAGACGGCCGCCTTCGTCAAGCGCTACGGCGCCATCGGCCCCGACATGGTGGCCGGCGTCGCGGCGTATGCGCGCGAGGTCCGGGGTGGGGTGTTCCCCGGCCCCGAGCACGGGTACTCCGCGACCGAGGTGGCGATCGAGGCCGCCCGCGCCGAGCTCGAGACCCGCACCACCGAATAGACACGGATGCCCTTCCCGGGCCGCCTCCAGCCGGTCGTCGCCTGAGTCGCGAAGAAGGGACCCGCCGCGACCACGCCCCCGCCGACCTTCCCCGGCGTCACCTCGGTGACTCTGCTCGACGTCTACGCTCGCGTCCGCCCGGTGCGCTATTTCGCGACGAGCGTCGTCTCGAAGCTGTACATGTCGGGGCGATAGCAGTGATGGCCGAACTCGACGGCGCGGCCGGACGCATCGAAGGCGACGCGCTCCATGGTCAGGACGGGACCGCCCTTGTCGATGCCGAGCAGCTCGCTCTCGTCGCCGTGCGCGCGCCGGGCGCCGATCTTCTGGTTGGCGATGCGGATCGTCACGCCGCGGGCGCGGAGGATCTGGTACAGCCCTCGCGCCTCGAGCTGCTCGGTGGTGATGTCACCGAACTCGGGAGGCAGGTAGTTCTCGAGGAGCGCTACCGGGACCCCGTCCGTGAGGCGCTGGCGCCGGAGGTACACGATGTCGCTGCCCACCGGAATCCCGAGGTGCTCGGCGGCCCCCGCCTCAGCGGGTCGCATCTCGTGCGTCAGCACGCGGGTGCCCGGCTCGTGCTGCGCGTTCTTGAGGTCTTCGTAGAGGCTGGTGAGCTCGACCTGGCGCGTGACCTGACCCTGAACCACCTGGGTCCCGATCCCGCGGCGCCGAACCAGGAGCCCTTTGTCGACCAGCTCCTGGATCGCGCGCCGCACGGTGGGGCGCGACAGTCCAAGCCGCTGGCCGATCGCGATCTCGTTCTCGAGCCGGGCGCCGGCCGGGATGCGGCCCGAGCGGATCGCCGCTTCGAGCGTGCTGGAGACCTGGAAGTAGAGCGGGACCGGACCTGTGCGATCCAGGTCGGCGAGGACGTCTTCGACCCACATCGTGCTGGCATCCGTCATCGAGACCTCCTCCTCGAGCGCGACCTGATAGCAACGCTTATTGTCCCGACAATCGTACCTGGACCACGGTTTGTCCGGTCGGATTCGGGGCCGCGCGGTACGGCGGAACGGTGGCGGTGGCCGTACGGGGAACCGCCACCACCCGGGTCAGAATGTCCCCGCCCGGAGGCGGCGGATGCCGACTTCGCCCTCGACGACAGCCGCCGTGAGTTCTTCGACGCTCGTCTCCTCCCGACGGACGTCCAGGATCTTCCGGCCGTGGTTCATCACGATGTGCCGGTCGCAGACCTGATAGGCGTGGTGCAGGTTGTGGGTGACGAGGACAGAGCTGACGCCCTCGTCCCGCAGGTGGCGCAGGTAGTCCAGCAGCGCCTCCGTCGCCCGCACGGCGAGTGCGGAGGTGGGCTCGTCGAGGATCAGCAGGCTCCGCTTGAAATGCACGGCGCGCGCGATGGCCACGGCCTGAGCCTGACCGCCTGACAGCGAAGAGACAAGCTGCTTGGCGCTCTTGATGCCCTCGATCGTCACCACGGTGTCGAGGATCTCGGTGGCGATCTCGTTCATCTTCTTCAGCTTCATGATGCCGAGCGGATTGGTGATCTCGCGACCCATGAAGATGTTGCGGGTGATCGACATCTGCGGCACCAGAGCCGAATCCTGGAAGATCGTCTCCACGCCGAGCGCCTCGGTGGCCTGGCGATTGACGGTCGGCACGGCAGCGCCGTCCCAGTAGTAGGCCCCGGAGGTCATCGGCACCACGCCCGACATGATCTTGACGAGCGTCGACTTGCCCGCGCCGTTGTCGCCCAGGAGGCCGACGACCTCGCCCTTGCCGATGTCGAACGACACGTCCTTGAGAACCGTGTTGGCGCCGTAGCGCTTGGTGACGCCTTCCAGGCGCAGCAGGTAGTCGTCGGCGGTCATGACGCCTTTCCTTCCATGAGCTTGTTGAACACAGCGGCGATCACGATGATGAGTCCGACGAAGAGCTGGATGTAGAACCCGGGCGCCTTCGCCAGGATCAGGCCGTTCTCGATGAGGCGGATCAGGGCGGCGCCGACGATCATGCCGATCACCGAGCCGCGCCCACCGTTGAGTGACGTTCCCCCCACGACCGCCGCAGCGATCGCCATGAGGGTGTAGTCGTCGGTGCTGCCCGGCTGCATCGAGCCGGTGCGCACCGAGATCAGGATCGAGGCGAACCCGATGAGGAGCCCGAAGACCGCGAAAGCCAGCAGACGCACCCGAGCGGGATTGATGCTGATCGCCTTGGCCGCGGACGCGTTGCCCCCGACCGCATAGATGTGGTTGCCCGCCTTGTGGCGGTGCAGGAACACCCATGCGGCGAAGCCGATGATGACGAGCCAGAGCAGCTGCGACCGGAAGAAGCCGAAGTCGCCTGCGAACAGCTGGGTCAGCACATCATCCTTCGCGTCGACGAGGATCGCCGGTGACGTGCCGTTGACGAAGATGCTGGCGCCCGTCCAGAAGAACCCCATGCCGAGTGTGGCGATGAACGACGGGATCTTGGTCACCACGACGATGACGCCGTTGACCAGCGCGATGGAGGTGGCGACCAGCAGCGCGGCCGGGATGCCCCAGCCCCAGCCGAAAGCCTCGGAGACGTTGATGAAGACGATGGCCGAGAACCCGACGTTGGCGCCGAGCGAGAGGTCGAACTCGCCTGCGACCATCAGGATGCCCGCGGCGATGCCCATGAGGGCGAGCACGGGGATGCTCTGCGAGATGACGCCGGAGAGGTTGGAAGCCGAGAGGAACGGGAACTGGGCGGGCGAGACGATGCCGGCGATGATGAAGCCGATGAGCACCGCCGTGAGGATGATGCCGATCTCGAGCGCGCCGCGGCCGCGACTGTAGCGGATGGACTCGCGGAACCGCTCGCCGACGGTGCGCGGCTGGTTGTCGGCCAGGCGGCGACCGGTGGTGACGGCCTCCGTCGGGGCGGGCGCGGTGAGCACGTGCTCGCCGGAGCCGGGGGTGGGGGTGGACATCACTGTCACCTTTCTGCGCGGGCATCCTCGCCCGCGCCGGTTGTTCGGAGCGGGGGGCGGATGCGGCATCCGCCCCCCGCTCGAATCAGAATCGAACGCCCTCGAGGCTCTCGTCTTCGAGCAGCTCGACGTTGGTCGCATCGATGAGGCCCTGACCGCCGGAGTTGATGTTGGCGGGGGACAGGCCGAAGTCGAGGAACAGCACGCCCTGGGTGACCGCCTGGAAGCCCTGTACATAGCCCTGCTGGTCGGCCGTGGCGATGATGTCGCCGTTCTTGATGCCGGCGACCACCTGTGGCGAGGTGTCGAAGCCCACCACGGGTGCGGTGATGCCCGCTGCCTCCATCGCCGCGACGATGTTGCGGTGCGGGGTGCCGCCCAGCGGGGCGATGGCCGCCACGTCGGGGTTGGCGGTCAGCCACGCGGTGAGCGAGTTGAGCGCCTCCTCGTCGTTGCCGGACGTGCGGAGGAACTCGCCCTTCGCGCCGACCTCGTCGAGGGACTCCTGCACGCCGCCGCCGCGCTGGATGGCGTACTGCTGCTCGGGCTCCTCAGCCGGGAAGAGCACCTTGTCGCCGGAGCCGAGGCCCGCCTCCTCGACGAGACGCTCGCCGACGTAGGTGCCGACCTCGAAGAAGTCCTGTCCGACGAAGCCCTTCACGCAGTCGGCGGCGCTCTCGGGGGCGGGGACGTTGTAGGCGATGACGGTGATGCCGGCGTCGGCGGCGTCGCAGGCGACGCCGACCCACTTCTCGCCCTCGTTGAACGGCATGAAGATCAGGCTCGGGTCGGTGGCGATCGCTGTCTGCACGAGGTCGACCATCTTGTCGGGGTCGCCCTCAGCGGTCTGGTGGGTGAGCTCGAGGCCGCCCAGAGCGGCGGCATCCTCTCCGCCGTTCAAGATCTGGGCCCAGAAGGGGTCTCCGGCCGGGTTGTAGTACGTGAAGAAGTAGGCGTTTCGGTTCTCGGCGTGCGAGCCGTAGCCGCTGTCGAGGGTCGCGGCGGACTCGCTGTCGCTCGAGGAGCCTCCGGCGGTGCAGGCGGTGGTGACGAGAGCTGCAGCGGCCACGACCGCCAGGGCGACGGCGCCGCGCGCGAGGGTTCGGGTGTTCACGTCTTCGTGTCCTTTCGGGTGCGGTGCAAGGGCACCGAGCATCGTTGCTGTCACGCACTGTAGAACCCCAGCTGGCAATCTGTCAACAGAATGTCTTTACATATTGTCCAACATCGTCGATGCTGGACGCAGGCGGGGTTGTGCTGAGCGCCCCTTGTGCTATTGTTAGGACAAATGTCCTGTCGGATCCCGGAGCCGGAGTTCCGATCCTCGATCAGAGAGTTGTACAGCGGAGTATGACCGAGAACATCTTCGTTCCCGACGTGCTGAGCTTCGGCCGCCTGGGAGTCGACATCTACCCCCTCCAGTCCGGCCGCGGCCTCGAGGACGTGGAGACCTTCGGCAAGTTCCTGGGCGGCAGCGCCGCGAACGTCGCCGTCGCCGCTGCCCGCTACGGTCGCCGCAGCGCGCTGGTCTCCCGGGTCGGCGCCGACCCCTTCGGCCGCTATCTGCTGCGCGAGCTCGGGCGCCTGGGCGTCGACAACCGTTACGTGCGGGTCGACGACACCCTGAAGACCCCCGTCACGTTCTGCGAGATCTTCCCGCCGGACGACTTCCCGCTGTACTTCTATCGCGAGCCCAAGGCCCCCGATCTGAACATCGCGCCATCCGAACTCGACCTCGTCGCCGTCCGCAGCGCGCGCATCCTGTGGTTCACGGCCACCGGTCTCAGTCAGGAGCCGAGCCGCGCCGCGCACCATGCCGCGCTCCAGGCGCGCGAGAACGGCCACACGGTGTTCGACCTCGACTACCGACCGATGTTCTGGGCCGACCCGGCCGAAGCTGGTGTACAGGTCGAGCGGGCGCTCGCATACTCGACGGTTGCCGTGGGCAACCGCGAGGAATGCGAGGTCGCGGTCAATGAGACCGACCCGCACCGCGCGGCTGACGCGCTGCTGGACCGCGGGGTTCAGCTCGCCGTGGTGAAGCAGGGCCCGAAGGGCGTGCTGGCCAAGACGAAGGACGAATCGGTCGAGGTTCCGCCGTATTGGGTCGACGTGGTGAACGGGCTCGGTGCTGGCGACGCCTTCGGCGGCGCGCTGTGCCACGGGCTCCTCGCCGGCTGGGGCCTCGAGCGCATCCTCCGGTTCGCCAACATCGCCGGTGCCGTCGTCGCATCCCGGCTCGAATGCTCCACCGCCATGCCCACCGAGGCCGAGGTCTCGGCGATTCTCGAGACGGGAGCCTCCCGATGACGCAATTCCTCACCGCAGAGGACTTCGCACGCCTCCGGGAGATCCGTGCCACCGAGCCGGCTTCGATCGGCGCGGCGCTGGCCGACCGCCGTCGACGCGACGTGCTCCGCGGCGACGGTCGCATCTTCATCGTGGCTGCCGACCATCCTGCGCGCGGCGCGCTCGCCGTCGGGAAGAACCCGACCGCGATGGCCGACCGCTACGATCTGCTCGACCGCCTGGCCACAGCCCTCAGCCGTCCGGGGGTGGACGGCGTGCTGGGAACTCCCGACATCATCGACGACCTCGCCGCGCTGGGCCTCCTCGAGGACAAGATCGTGGTGGGTTCGATGAACCGCGGTGGCCTGAGGGGTGCGTCGTTCGAGATAGACGACCGGATGACCGCTTACGACGTGCCGACGATGGTGTCCTCGGGTGTGGACTTCGCCAAGACGCTCGTGCGGGTCGATCTGGCGGACCCCGGCACGGTCGCGACGCTCGCGGCCATGGCCGACGTGGTCACCCAGGCCGCCGCGGCGCGGCTGCCGATCATGCTCGAGCCCTTCCTCAGCAACCGCGTCGACGGTCGGGTCGTCAACGACCTGTCGACGGATGCCGTCATCCTGTCGATCGCCATCGCCTCGGGGCTCGGCGCGTCCAGCGCTTACACGTGGATGAAGCTGCCGGTCGTGGAGGACATGGAGCGTGTGATGGCGGCCACGACCATGCCGACCCTCCTCCTCGGAGGCGACTCCGGTGTCGACCCCGACGAGACATTCGCCGCCTGGGAGGATGCGCTCTCGCTCCCCGGCGTGCGCGGCCTGACCGTGGGGCGCACTCTGCTTTACCCGCCCGACGGAGACGTCGCGACCGCCGTGGACATTGCGGCCGGTCTCGTCCACCCCGACCTTTGAATAACCCTCACGAAGGAAAATCTCATGAGCACTACTCAGACTGCCTTTTCGGTGACCGACGCCGGTGTCGACGTCCGCGCGGTCTCGCATTGGATCGATGGCGCCGAGCGGGCGTCGTCGTCCGGCCGTACCGCGCCGGTGTACAACCCGGCGACGGGTGCCGTATCGGCCAGGGTCGCGTTGGCGGATCAGGCGGAGATCGATGAGGCGATCGCGTCCGCCGGGCGCGGCTATCAGATCTGGAAGGACTACTCGATCGCCCGCCGCCAGAGCGTGCTGTTTGCGTTCCGGGAGATCTTGAACGCTCGGAAGGGGGAGTTGGCGGGGATCGTGACGGCGGAGCACGGCAAGGTGCTCTCCGACGCGATGGGAGAGATCCTCCGCGGCCAGGAGGTGGTGGAGCTGGCGTGCGGGTTCCCGCACCTGATCAAGGGCGCGTTCAGTGAGAACGCGTCGACCGGGATCGACGTGTACTCGCTGAAGCAGCCGCTGGGTGTGGTGGGGGTGATCTCGCCGTTCAACTTCCCGGTGATGGTGCCGTTGTGGTTCGTGCCGATCGCGATCGCCGCCGGCAACGCCGTGATCCTCAAGCCCAGCGAGAAGGACCCGTCCGCCGCGCTGTGGCTGGCCGAGGCATGGAAGCAAGCCGGGCTGCCGGACGGGGTGTTCACGGTGCTGCAGGGCGACAAGCTCGCCGTCGACGGCCTGCTCACCTCTCCGGTGGTGCAGTCGATCAGCTTCGTCGGGTCGACGCCGATCGCGCAGTACATCTACGAGACCGCGTCCAAGCACGGCAAGCGGGTGCAGGCGCTCGGTGGTGCGAAGAACCACATGCTGGTGCTCCCCGACGCGGACCTGGACCTCGTCGCCGACCAGGCCGTGAACGCCGGCTACGGTGCCGCCGGGGAACGCTGCATGGCCATCAGTGTGGTGCTCGCCGTGGAACCCGTCGCGGACGACCTCATCAGCAAGATCACCGAGCGGATCGCGCAGCTGAAGATCGGCAACGGGGCGGGCACCGATGGCGTCGAGCCCGACATGGGCCCGCTGATCACCGACATCCACCGCGACAAGGTGTCGTCCTACGTCGACATCGCCGAGCAGGATGGCGCGAAGATCGTCGTCGACGGCCGCGGATTCACCGTCGACGGGCACGAGGACGGGTTCTTCTTCGGACCCACCCTGATCGACGACATCCCCACCACCTCCCGCGCCTACCAGGAGGAGATCTTCGGACCCGTCCTCTCCGTCGTCCGCGTGCAGTCGTACGACGAGGGACTGGAGCTGATCAACTCCGGGCAGTTCGGCAACGGCACCGCGATCTTCACCAACGACGGCGGCGCTGCCCGCCGGTTCCAGAACGAAGTGCAGGTCGGCATGATCGGCATCAACGTGCCCATCCCCGTCCCCGTCGCCTACCACTCCTTCGGCGGCTGGAAGCAGTCCCTGTTCGGCGACGCGAAAGCCTACGGCGTCCACGGATTCGACTTCTTCACCCGCGAGAAGGCCATCACCAGCCGCTGGCTCGACCCCGCCAGCCACGGCGGCATCAACCTCGGCTTCCCCCAGAACAACTGACCCGGCCCACAGAGGTGCTGCGGCCACGCGATCCGGGGGACTCGCGGCCGCGGCATCCGTGCCCCACAATCGACACACGAGAGCACGACATGACCACTACGGACCAGCGCTGGTTCCACCGCCGGGGCGACCTCGCCCGCGACGGGTGGGAGAGCGTCGTCGACGCGACCACTCCCGGGTGGGAGCACACCGGCATCCGCATCGCCGACCTCCACGAGGGGGAGACGCTGCCCCTCGAGGACCGCGGTGTCGAGCGCATCGTGGTGCCACTCGCCGGTGAGTTCCGCGTCGTGCACCACCACTTCCCTGGGGAGTGGGAGACGCGCCTGCACGGTCGCGCGTCGGTGTTCGACGGCCCGACCGACGTGCTGTACCTGCCCACCGGCACGACCGCCGAGGTCCGCGGCCACGGACGTGTGGCGGTCACCGAGGCTCCGACGGCGGAGGCCCGCCCGTGGCAGTACATCCCGGCATCCGACACCCCGGTCGAGCTGCGGGGCGCCGGTCGCTCGAGCCGCCAGGTGCACAACTTCGGCACGCCGCAGGCGCTGGACGCTGCGCGGCTGATCGTGTGCGAGGTGATCACGCCGGCCGAGAACTGGTCGTCGTACCCGCCGCACAAGCACGACGAGCACGTGCCGGGTCACGAGTCGCGCCTCGAGGAGATCTACTACTTCGAGACGGCGCCGATGGCGGGATCGGATGCTGCGGCCGAGGCCTCGTTCGGCATGTTCAGCACGTACTCGTCCCCGGCGGGCGACATCGACATCAACGCGATGGTCCGCACCGGCGACATCGCGCTCGTGCCCTACGGCTATCACGGCCCGGCTGTCGCCGCCCCGGGCTACGACCTCTACTACCTGAACGTCATGGCCGGCCCCGATCCCAAACGGGAGTGGCTGATCAGCGACGATCCCGAGCACACCTGGGTGCGCGACACCTGGACCGGACAGGCATTCGACGACCGACTCCCGTTCACGAACGACAAGGAAGGCGACCGCTGATGGGCGCGACGAGACGGATGACGGTCAGCCAGGCGCTCGTGGAGTTCCTTGCCCGCCAGTGGACCGTGGACGGCGACATCAGGGAACGGACGATCCCCGGCATGTTCGGCATCTTCGGCCACGGCAACGTGGCCGGCATCGGGCAGGCGCTGAAGCAGTTCAACGTGCAGCAGCCCGACCTCATGCCGTACTACCAGGCGCGCAACGAGCAGGCGATGGTGCACCAGGCCGTCGGCTACGCCCGTATGCACCGCCGTCGCGGCACCTACGCGTCAGCCGCGTCAGTCGGCCCGGGCGCTGCGAACATGCTCACCGCCGCGGCCCTCGCCACCACCAACCGCCTTCCGGCGCTGCTGCTGCCCAGCGACACCTTTGCGACGCGCGTCGCCGACCCGGTGCTGCAGCAGCTCGAGCAGCCGTGGGACATCGGCCTGCAGGTCACGGACGCGTTCCGCCCGCTGTCGCGCTTCTTCGACCGCGTGCAGCGCCCCGAGCAGCTCTACTCGATCGCCCTCGGCGCGATGCGCGTGCTCACCGACCCGGCCGAGACCGGCGCGGTGACGATCGCGCTCCCCGAGGATGTGCAGGCCGAGGCGCTCGACGTTCCGGTGGAGTTCCTGCAGGACCGCGAGTGGCACCTCCGCCGCCCGCTGCCCGAGCGCGGGCCGCTCGCCCGCGCCGTCGCTGCGATCCGAGGCGCGAAGAACCCGTTCATCGTCGCCGGCGGCGGCGTGATCTACTCCGGCGCCGAGGACCAGCTGCGCGCACTCGTCGAGGCCACCGGCATCCCCATCGGCACGTCGCAGGCCGGTGGTGGGGTGCTGAACTGGGACCACCCGCAGAACCTCGGCGGCGTGGGCGCGACCGGCACCCTCGCGGCCAACCGCCTCGCGGCAGAGGCCGACGTCATCATCGGCATCGGCACGCGGTACAGCGACTTCACGACCGCGTCGCGCACCGCGTTCCAGAACCCCGACGTCATGTTCGTCAACATCAACGTCGCCTCCTTCGACGCGTACAAGCACGGCTCGCAGCTGCCGGTCATCGCCGACGCCCGCGAGGCTCTGGCGGAGCTCGCCATCGAGCTCGAGGGCTTCGAGATCTCGCGCGAGTACAGCGGGCGCATCGCGCGTGAGAAGGCCGAGTGGGACAAGACGGTCGACAACGCCTTCGCGCCGTCCGGCCTCGAGCTGCCCGGCCAGCCCGAGATCATCGGGGCGGTGCAGTCGACCAGCGCACCGGAGGACGTCATCGTGCAGGCGGCCGGGTCGCTTCCCGGTGATCTGCACAAGCTGTGGCGCGTGCGCGACCCGCTCGGGTATCACGTCGAGTACGCCTTCTCCTGCATGGGATACGAGATCGCCGGCGGCCTGGGCGCCAAGCGCGGTCTGCTCGCCGACGGCGACGACCGCGACGTGATCGTGATGGTCGGCGACGGCTCGTACCTCATGCTCAACACCGAGCTCGTCACGGCGGTGGCCGAGGGCATCAAGCTCATCGTCGTGCTCATCCAGAACCACGGCTACGCGTCCATCGGCCACCTGTCCGAGACCGTCGGCTCCGAGCGCTTCGGCACCTGGTACCGCGAATACGACGGCGAGGCCCGCAACTTCCAGGGCGAGAAGATCCTCCCCGTCGACCTCGCGATGAACGCCCGCAGCTACGGCCTCGACGTCATCGAGATCACCCCCGGCGCCTCGGCCATCGACCACTTGAAGGCAGCCGTGGCGCAGGCGAAGGCCTCCGACCGCTCGACCTTCATCCACATCAACAGCGACCCGCTCGTCTACGCGCCCGACGGCGCCGGCTGGTGGGATGTGCCGGTGCCGGAGGTCTCGACCCTCGAGAGCACGCAGCGCGCGCGCGACGAGTATCTGACCCAGCAGGCGAATCAGAAGCCGCTGCTCGGCTGACCGAACCACCTCAACGGAGACTGAAATGACTGACACTATCCCCGCCGACTCCGACATCGTCGTCACCGACGGTCCCGGCCTGCGCATCGGCACCGCCCCCGACTCGTGGGGCGTCTGGTTCCCGGACGACCCCAAGCAGGTGCCGTGGCAGCGGTTCCTCGACGAGGTCGTCGCCTCGGGGTACACGTGGATCGAGCTCGGCCCGTACGGCTACCTTCCCACCGATCCGCACCAGCTGGAGGACGAGCTCGGCTCGCGCGGCCTGAAGCTGTCGGCCGGCACCGTGTTCACCGGCTTCCACAAGGGCGAGGACCAGTGGCAGCGCGCCTGGGACCAGGCACTCAAGGTGGCCGGCCTCGCCTCGAAGCTCGGCGCCGAGCACCTCGTCGTGATCCCCGACCTGTGGCGCAGCGACGCGACCAGCGAAGTGCTCGAGTCGCGCACGCTCACTGACCAGCAGTGGGCGAAGCTCGCCGCCGGCCACGACCGCCTCGGCAAGGCGCTGCTCGAGGAGTTCGGCATGAAGCAGCAGTTCCACTCGCACGCCGACAGCCACGTGGGCACCACGCGCGAGGTGCTCCGCTTCCTCGACGAGACCGACGTGCGCTACACCAACCTGTGCCTCGACACGGGGCACTTCGCCTACTACGGCGGCGACAACGTCAAGCTCATCGAGGAACGCCCCGAGCGGATCGGCTACCTGCACCTCAAGCAGGTCGACACGTCGCTGCTGTTCGACGTGCTGAAGAACGACGTGCCGTTCGCGGATGCCGTCACCCAGGGCATCATGATCGAACCGCCGCACGGCGTGCCCGACCTGGCACCCATCATCGAGGCCGTTGCCGCGATCGACCACGACATCTTCGCGATCGTCGAGCAGGACATGTACGGCTGTGACGTCGACTACCCGTTCCCCATCGCCAAGCGCACGCGCGAGCACATCTTCAGCTGCACGCACTTCGCCCGGGCCCACTGATGACACTCACTCTTCCCGCACCTCTCGAAGGAACCAAGGACATGACCACCGATCTCCGCATCGGCGTCGTCGGCGCAGGCCTGATGGGCGCCGACCACATCGCCCGCATCACGCACCGCATCGCCGGCGCCGTCGTCTCGGCCGTCATCGAGCCCGACCAGGGCCGCGCCCAGGCGGCCGCGGCGAACGCGCCGGGCGCGGCATCCTTCGCCCGCATCGAGGACGCCATCGCCGAGAACGCCGTCGATGCGGTGCTCATCGCCGTTCCGGGCCCGTTCCACGAGCCGGTGCTGGTGCCCGCCCTCGAGGCGGACCTGCCGATCCTCTGCGAGAAGCCGCTCACGCCCGACTCGGACTCGTCGTGGCGCGTACTCGAGCTGGAGCAGAAGCTCGACAAGCCGCATATCCAGGTCGGCTTCATGCGCCGGTTCGACGCGGAGTACGCGGCGCTGCGCGAGCTCGTCGCCTCGGGCGACGCGGGCGAGCTCATGCTGCTGCGCTGCGCGCACCGCAATCCCTCGGTGCCCGACAGCTACACGCAACCGATGCTGATCAACGACTCCGTCGTCCACGAGTTCGACGTCGTCCCGTGGCTCGCCGGCTCGCCGATCAAGACGGTCGAGGTCAAATACCCGCGGCGCAACTCGCTGTCGCCGGAGCACCTGCGCGAGCCGATCCTCGTGATCATGGAGCTCGAGAACGGCGTGCTCGTCGACGTCGAGATGAACGTCAGCGTGCAATTCGGCTACCAGGTGGCCACCGAGGCCGTGTTCGAGAAGGGGCTCGCCCGCATCGGGCAGCCGTCGGGGCTCCAGACCTGGCGCGACGGCGCGTTCTCGATCGCCGACCACACCAGCTTCGTCACACGCTTCGCGCGCGCCTACGACGAGCAGATCCAGCGCTGGGTGAACGCCGTGCGCGGTGGGACGCTCGTCGACGGCCCCAACGCCTGGGACGGCTACCTCGTCGCCCTCGCCTGCGAGGCCGGCGTCAAGGCGCTCGACGGTGGCGTGATCCCCGTCGACGCCCCCGCCCGCCCCGCGTTCTACGCCTGACGACCGCCCAGGAGACACCATGGTCCGCATCGCGCTCGACCCCACGCCGTTCCACCACGACTTCTCGCTGCTCGAGTTCCCGGAGGTGGCCGCGCGCCTGGGATATGAGCACCTGCAGCTCACGCCGCACGTCGACCTCTCGCCGTTCTTCCGCTACCCGAAGGCCGACGATGACCTTGTCGCGCGCTTCAAGAAGGCAGCGAAGGACGCCGGAGTCGGCGTGCCGGCCATCCTCCCCGTGCAGCGGATCTCGTGGCCCGACGAGCCGCAGCGCGAGGCGGCGGTGCGCAACTTCCGGCGGATCATCGAGCTCGCCGTGCAGCTGGAGATCCCGGTCATCAACACCGAGTTCTCCGGGCGTCCCGAGCGCGCTGAGGACTCCGAGACTGCGTTCTACCGGTCGATGGACGAACTGCTGCCCGTCATCGAGGAGGAGGGGCTTCGCCTCAACATCGATCCTCATCCCGATGACTTCGTGGAGGACGGGCTCGAGGCCTGGCGAGTGCTGCGAGGCCTCAACTCGAAGGCCGTCGGCTTCGTGTACGTCGCCTCGCACACCTTCCATTACGGCGACCGGGCGACGACCCTGCTCCCCGAGATCGGCGACC
The DNA here is from genome assembly GCF_041938625.1 of Microbacterium trichothecenolyticum. Lineage (GTDB taxonomy): Bacteria > Actinomycetota > Actinomycetes > Actinomycetales > Microbacteriaceae > Microbacterium > Microbacterium trichothecenolyticum_D. The sequence continues at coordinate 690,242 of NZ_CP169427.1, forward strand.
GGCTGGGCGCCGTGTACGCCGCCGACACGTTCGACCACCGCCGCTCACACGGGTTGCGCTACATCTCGAACCCGCCAGGCAACGAGGCACGTATCCACCAGCACCTGCGCATCGGCGACGGCGATGTGAACTGGGACGAGCTGTTCGACACGCTCCGCATGACCGGCTACCTCGACCGTGAGGACGCGCTCATCGTGTCGAACGTCTTCGCTGAGGACGAGAGGGCCGACGAGGTCTCGCGCTTCCAGCTCCAGCGGCTGCGCGAACTCATCGGCTGACACGACACCTTCCGAACGCCGACGACGCCGAGCGCGACGACACCCTCGAGGAGGTCGCGGCGCTGCCGCGCGAGGTGATCGCATGGTGCACGTGTGCGATGGCCTCGACCTCGACCGCGAGAACGACGTGCCCGATCAGACCGTGCACCGCGACGTCGTGATCGGCGGCGGCGCGATCCCGCCGCAGGAGTGGGCAGGTGCGGTGAAGTCGACCGGCTACGACGGCTGGTGGGCGATTGAGATGTTCTCGACGAAGGCCGCAGAGCACGACCCGGTGCTGGTGGCGTCGACGATGCGCGGGCTCCTCGAGATCTCGTCTCCTGACAGCATGAGATCGGCCCGGGGCGTCGCCCCGGGCCGATCTCATTTGCGGTATCAGATCAGGCGCCGAGGCGCTCGCGACGGGGAACGGTGCGGATCGCCTGGGTGCGGAAGTCCTCCTCGAGGCGCTCCAGCGAGCGGCCCTTGGTTTCGGGCACCGCACGCCACACGAAGACGAACGACAGGGCGTTGACCGCGGCGAACAGCAGGAACGTCGGCGTCGATCCGATGCCCTCGACGATCTGCGGGAAGACGAACGAGATGAGGGCGTTCACCGTCCACAGCACGAACACGGCGAGGCCCATCGCGAGACCGCGGATCGCGAGGGGGAAGATCTCGCTGAGCATCAGCCACACGCCGGTGCCGATGAAGGCCTGCACGAACGCGACGAAGAGCATCATGCCGGCGAGGATCGTGTAGCTCGTGGCATCCGACTGAGACAGCGTGAAGAGGAACGCGAGGAGCAGCTGCGAACCGACCACGCCGCCGAATCCGATCATGAGCATGACGCGCCGCGGCACGAAGCCGAGCAGCCAGATGCCGAGGATCGTCATGACGACGCTCGTGACGCCGACGCCGATGGTGGCGATGAGGGCAGCCTGGTCACCCAGGCCTGACGCGGTGAGGATGCTGGGCGCGTAGTAGTTGACCGTGTTGATGCCGGTCGCCTGCTGGACGGCGGCGAGGCCGAAGCCGATGTAGAGGAGACGGCGCATCCAGCGGTTGTCGCGCAGCGCGTGCCAGGCATGTTTGCGGCTGTCGCCCTCGGCCTTCGCCGTGGCGACGATGTCGGCCACCTCGACCTCGACCTGCTCAGGGCTGCGGCTGAGAGTCAGCACCTGGCGCGCATCGTCGACGCGGCCGCGCGCACCGAACCAGCGCGGGGACTCGGGCAGCAGGAACATGCCGACGAGGAGCACGACGGCGGGGATCGCGGCGACTCCGAGCATGATGCGCCACACGTGGGTGTCTTCGATGGTGACCGCCAGGAGCGCGTTGATCGCGAAGGCGAGCATCTGACCGGTCACGATCATGAGTTCGTTGATCGTGACCATGCGGCCGCGGCGCTCGGCAGGTGCCATCTCGGCGAGGTAGAGCGGGCACGCGACTGCCGCAGCGCCGACGCCGAAGCCCAGCAGGATTCGGGCCGCAACCATGAGTGCGACGTTAGGGGCGAGCGCGCATCCCAGCGCACCGACGAGGAAGATGATCGCGCAGACGATGAGGCTGTTCTTGCGGCCGAGCCAGTCCGCGATGCGACCGCCGAGCAGCGCACCGAACGCGGCGCCGGGGAACAGCAGCGAGCTGACGACCCACGCCTCCTGCGCGGTCGTCATAGCGAGGTCGTCGCGCATGTAGAGCAGGGCGCCGGAGATGACGCCGGTGTCATACCCGAAGAGCAGGCCACCGAGCGTCGAGATGACCGTGAGCCGGATGAGGAAGCCCTTGCCCGCGGTTCCGCCGACTCGGGCGGTGCGGGAGGGGGTGCTGGTATGCGACACGAGGACGCTCCTTTGCGTGAGTCGATCGTGGGCGGACACTGCCCGAGAACTCTTTGTTAGGACATAATGTCATAACTCCCTCGGCTGATGCAACACCGGTGTCGGATTGACGCCGAAAGACCTAAATGTAAGAATGTTCGGACAAACATCTTCCCGAGAAGGAGACATCAATGCCGCTCGTCCGCATCGACCACAGCGACGCCCGCACAAACTCGGCCGACATCGCCGGTGCCATCCACGACGCGATCGTCGCGGTCTACGGCATCCCTGTTCGCGACCGCTTCCAGGTCATCACCTCGCGTCCCGGCACCGCGATCGTCGCCGAGGACGCGGGTCTGGGCTTCGACCGCACCGACCCCGTCATCATCCAGATCTTCACGCAGCGCGGCCGCAGCGACGAGACGAAGCAGCAGCTGTACGCCGAGATCGCGACGCGCTTGGCCACCGTGGGTGTCGATGGCGAGGACGTCTTCATCGGCTACGTCGAGAACGGCCCGCAGGACTGGTCGTTCGGCTTCGGTCGGGCCCAGTACATGACGGGCGAACTCGCCGTGCCGGCGGCCAAGCCTGTGGTCGCCAGCGTCTGAGGGGGCCGGACCATGACGATCGTCACGGATGCCCCTGCCCGGCCCTTCGTGCAGGCTGCCGAGCGGTTTCGCACCGTGCTGTGGAACGATTCAGCCGACCCCGACGAGCTGCGCCGTTCGATCGCGCTCGGGGCGGTGGGCGCCACCTGCAATCCGGTGATCGCGCTGACCGCGATCCGCACTCACCCCGACGTGTGGACGCCCCGCCTCCACGAGCTCGCCGCCGCGCATCCGACCTGGGGCGAATCCGAGCTCGGCTGGCAGGCCGTCAAGGAGCTCTCGATCGAGGCCGCGCGCCTGCTCGAGCCGGCGTTCGCGGCGAGCGGCGGGCGTGACGGCCGCCTGTCGATCCAGACGGACCCGCGGCTGCACCGCGACGTCGACGCCCTCGTCGCACAGGCGGTCGAATTCTCGCAGCTCGCCGAGAACATCATCGTCAAGATCCCCGCGACCGCGACCGGCATCGCCGCGATGGAGGAGGCCGCGTTCCGTGGCGTCAGCATCAATTCGACGCTGAGCTTCACCGTGCCGCAGGCCGTCGCCGTCGGCGAGGCGCTCGACCGCGCGCTCGCCCGTCGCCGCGAGGCTGGCCTCCCTGAGCGGGAGTTCGGCCACGTCGTGACGATCATGGGCGGCCGCCTCGACGACTGGCTCAAGGTGTGGACCGTGAAGAAACGCATCCTCACGACGCCGGGCACACTCGACTGGGCCGGCGTCGCAGCGCTCAAGAAGGCGCACTCGGTGTTCCAGGAGCGCGGCTTCCGCAGCCGCATCCTGTCGGCGGCCTTCCGCAACCACCTGCAGTGGTCGGAGCTCGTCGGGGGAGACCTCGTGGTGTCGCCGCCGTTCGACTGGCAGCACCGCATCGACGCCAACGGCATCCCCGCCGAAGACCGCATCGGCGAGCCCGTGCCCGCCGCCGTCCTCGACGAGCTGGTCTCGCTCAGCGAGTTCCGCCGCGCCTACGACGTGGACGGCATGCGTCCCGAGGAGTTCGCCGACTTCGGCGCCGCGCGCAACACCCTGCGCCAGTTCCTCGACGCCGACGCGCAGCTCGACGCGCTGGTGCGCGACATCCTCGTCCCCGCCGCCTGAGACCCGTCCGGCCGGGCGCCCGACAGTCCGTCCGGCCGGACGCGCTTAATACGACTGTCCGCACCTTTGCCGCGTGGGTAGCCTGAGGCGACCCACCTCGCACCGAAGGGAGTCCGGGCATGGCAGGCTGGCGCATCCGCGACTATCACGCCGACGACGTCGACGGCATCCTGAGACTCTGGGAGCAGGTCATCGGCGAGGGCGTCGAGCCGGTCTACAGCCTCTCCGAGGTGCTCACGTCGTGCGCGAAGGATCACGCCGTGGTCGCCGTCGTCGGCGAGCAGGTCGTCGGTGCCGCGATCGGCCGTGCGGCGCACGCGCAGGGCTGGGTCGTCTTCCTCGCCACCGCCTCCCACGTCCGGGGCGTGGGCATCGGCTCGTCGCTCCTCTCCGCGCTTGAAGCACGGATGGCCCCCCAGGGCATCTCGAAGCTGTCTGCGCTCATGCCCGCCGCCGAGACCCGTATGGGCGCGTTCCTGCACCAGGGGTTCGAGCTCAAGCAGGACCTCCACTACTTCGAGCGGCACATCCCCGTCCAGCGCGAGGAGCTCAAGCGCCTCGCCGAGCTCGGCGGACGCGTGCTGCCCCGCGGCCTCTGGGACGCGGTCGGCGGCATGAACACCGAGAAGGAGCTGCTCGAACGGCGAGTCGTGCTGCCGCTGGCGCAGTCCGAGCTCGCGGAGCGCTTCGGTGTCGTGCCGCCGCGCGCGATCGTGCTGTTCGGCCCGCCCGGCACCGGCAAGACGACGTTCGCCAAGGCGATCGCGTCGCGCCTGGAGTGGTCGTTCGTCGAGGTCTTCCCCTCCCGGCTCGCGGCGAACCCCGGTGGACTCGCCGGCGCGCTGCGTGAGACCTTCGCGACGATCGCCGAACTCGAGCACGCCGTGGTCTTCATCGACGAGGTCGAAGAGATCGCCTCGCACCGTCAGGGCGAGCCGCCTTCGCCCACGCAGGGCGTCACGAACGAGCTGCTCAAGATCATCCCGGCCTTCCGCGAGCAGCCCGGACGCCTCCTGATCTGCGCCACGAACTTCATCAGATCGCTGGATGCCGCGTTCCTCCGGCACGGCCGCTTCGACTACGTCATCCCGATCGGCCTTCCCGACCAGCAGGCGCGCGACGCGATCTGGCGCCGCTACATCCCGGAGGCCGCGGTGGGCATCGACGTACCCGAGCTGGTCGCGATGACCGACGGGTTCTCGCCGGCCGACATCGAATTCGCCGCGCGCAAGGCGTCGCAGTCCGCCCTCGAGAACGCCGTGGACTCGGGCTTATCCGAGCCCGAGGGCCCGTTCATGGACGACTACACCGCCGCCATCGCGGGCACCCGCGCGACGGTGTCGGCACAGGTGGCCGCGGACTTCCTCGAGGACATCGAGACCGTCGGCCGGCTGTAACGGGCTGGTCCGGCCGGAGAGCCTCGGGCTACGCCGCAGGCACGGGACCCGTCGACTCACGCCACACCACGCGCAGCAGGTCGGTCGGCGCGGGGGGAGCGGGCAGACCCCGCACCGCCGCGATGAGGCGATGCATGGAGTGTGCACCGAGCCGCTCGCGATCCTGCCGCACGCTCGTGAGCGACGGCGCGAGGAAGGCGCTCTGGGGGTGATCGTCCCACCCCGTGAGGGTGAGATCCTCGGGCACGCGCCAGCCGCGCCTCGTCGCGGCGCGAAGCGCTCCGGTGGCGATGAGGTCGTTCGCGGCGATCACGGCGACCGGAAGGATGCCGTCGGGCAGGGCGTTCACGGCATCCTCGCCGGAGCGACCGCTCCAATCGCCGTCGATGACGCCCAAGGACTCGAGGCCGAGCCGCTCGATGGTCGCGAGGTACGCCTCGCGACGCGCCAGCGACGAGCGGAAGTCCCGAGGCCCCGCGAGATGCAGGAACCGTCGCTGACCTCCGGCAGCGAGGTGCTCCATCATCGTCACGATCGGCAGGGCGTCGGCCAACGCTCCGGCGGAGTGCATGTCGTCGTCGAACTCGGCGACGGCGAGGACGACGACCTGGTCGGGTTCGCCCTCCTCGGGTCGCGGATCCGCCCTCAGCTCGCGGGCGGGCCCCGAGCCCGCGTGGGCGGACGGGAGGGGAGTGAACGACAGCACACCCTCGTACTGGCCCGAGCCGATCAGCTCGGCGAGGCGCTCGTCGCGCTCGGTCATCTGGTGCGGGAGGCTCACCACCTCGACGACGTACCCCTCCTCCTGCGCCGCCGCGATCGCGCCCGGGAGCAGCGTCAACGGGGTGAGGGTCGCGATCGGCACGACCACCGCGAGCCGGCCCGTTCGCCGGGTGCGCATGGAACGAGCCGCCAGATTCGGGCGATAGTTGAGTTCGGCCGCGGCGGTCAGCACCTTCTGTCGCGTCGCCGGCGAGATCCCGGCGCGACCGGTGAACACGAACGAGACCGTCGACTGCGACACTCCGGCAGCACGGGCCACGTCATGGCTCGTCGGACGCTTCTCCACGCGACTCTCCTTCCGCCGTCGACCGCCCCTGACCCGCTCGCCCGATGGGAAAGCGCTTGACGAAGCCCACGGCCCCCTGCGATAGTACCTACTACGTCTTAGTAATACGTAGTAGTGCGCCGAGGAGGACGCGACACATGCTCAGGATCGGAATCATCGGCACCGGAGGGATCGCGGACGCGCACATCGCCGGGTACCTCGCCTTCCCGGAGCAGTGCGAGATCGTGGCACTCGCCGACGTCATCCCCGGCAAGGCGGCACTCAAGGCCGCCGCGTTCGAACTCGACGGCGCGACGCCCTATGACGACCCCCTCGAGATGATCGCCGCGGCCGCGCTCGACGTCGTGAGCATCGGCACCCCGCCCTCGACGCACGCCGCGCTCGCCATCGCAGCCCTCGACGCGGGCGTGCACGTGCTCGTCGAGAAGCCGATGGCGCCGTCGCTCGAGGAGTGCGACGCCATGCTCGCCGCGCAGGAGCGTTCGGGCAAGATCCTCTCGGTGGTCGCTCAGAACCGCTTCCGCGACGACGTCGCGACCCTCAAGGCCGTCGTCGACTCGGGCCTGCTCGGCTCGATCTCGCATGTGCGCGTCGACTCGTCCTGGTGGCGCGGGCCGGCGTACTACGACCTGTGGTGGCGTGGCACGTGGGAGAAGGAGGGCGGCGGCTGCACCCTCAACCACGCGATCCACCACATCGACCTGCTGCTGTGGCTGCTCGGCCGGCCGAACGAGATCGTCGCGATGCTCGCCAACGCGCAGCACGACAACGCCGAGGTCGAAGACCTGTCGGTGGCGGTGCTCCGCTACGACCGCGGCCTCGCACAGATCACGAGCTCGGTCGTGCACCACGGCGAGGACCAGCAGATCGTCATCCAGGGTGCGGATGCGAGCATCGCGCTGCCGTGGGCTGTCGTCGCCGAGTCCTCGCGCCCCGACGGCTTCCCTGCGGCCGGCGGCGATGCCGAGCGCGTCGACCGCATCGAGGCGCTCGTGGCCGGACGCGAGCCGCTGCCGCACCGCGGCCACGCCGGGCAGATCGGCGACCTGCTGGCGGCGATCCGTGACGGCCAGGCGCTCGTCGCCGACGGCCGCGACGGTCGCAACGCCGTCGAGGTCGTCACCGCGATCTACAAGGCGGGCTTCGAGCGTCGGTTCACCGCGCTGCCGCTGGGTGCCGACGACCCGTACTACCGCGCCGGGCAGCTGGTCGCGCGCGCACCGCACTTCTCAGAGAAGACCCGTTCCCTCGTCGAGGCCGCGTCGTGACCGCGGCATCCTTCCCCGGAGGGATCTCGCTGTCGCACCTCGACGTCTACGACGGCCCGGCGCCGGACGGCGTCTGCGGCGGCAGCCCCCACATGCACCTCGTGTCGACCGAGGCCTATGCGGTCATCGCGGGCGAGGGCGCGCTGCAGACGCTCGACGCCGCAGGCTTCCGCGAGACCCCGCTCACTGCCGGGACGGTCGTGTGGTTCGCTCCCGGCACGATCCACCGCGCCGTCAACCACGGCGGCCTGCGGGTGATCGTGCTCATGAGCAACGCGGGTCTGCCGGAGGCGGGCGACGCCGTGATGACCTTTCCGACGGAGATCGTGACGGATGCTGCGGCCTACGCCGCCGCGGCGGACCTGGGCGATCCGCTTCGCCGCGCAGAACGCGCCGCCCGCCGGCGCGACCTCGCCGTCGCGGGCTTCGGCATGCTGCGGGACGCGGTCGTCGCAGGTGACCGCGGTCCGCTCGACGCTTTCCGTGAAGCCGCCGGCGCCCTCGTCCGCAGTCGTGCGGAGAAGTGGCCCGACATCGTGCGCGAGGGGCCGCTGGCCGAGGCCGAGCGTTCGCTGGCCCTCGCCGAAGCCGTGGCCGCAGGCTCCGTCGCCCACCTCGCCGAAGCGCGCCTCCACGAGGCCGTCGCCTCGGCGGGGGAACGCGGCTTCGGAATGTGCGGGCGACTGCGCACCTACGATGTGACGGGCCAGGAGGACGCACGATGACCCTGAAGTACACCTTCGATCCGCTTCCCGAGCCCGTCGTCGGCCCCGGAGAGTTCGTCTTCGCGGCCGTCGGCCTCGACCACGGCCACATCCACGGCATGGTCGATCAGCTCGTCGAGGCGGGCGCGACGCTGTCGCTCGTCTACGACCCCGACCCTGACAAGGTCCGCGACTTCCTCGAGAGATTCCCGCAGGCGCGCATCGCGGCGAGCGAGCAGGAGGTGCTCGCGGACCCCGAGGTGCGCCTCGTCGCGAGTGCGGCGATCGCCTCCGATCGTGCCCCCCTGGGTCTGCGCGTGATCGAGGCGGGCAAGGACTTCTTCGCCGACAAGCCGGCGATCACGACGCTCGAGCAGCTGACCGCCGCCCGCGAGGCGACGGCGCGCACGGGACGTAAATTCGCCGTGTACTACGGGGAGCGGGTGCATTCCGAAGCGGCGATCCTCGCCGGCCAGCTCATCGGGCAGGGCGCGATCGGCACCGTGCTGCAGGTCGTGTCCTTCGGTCCGCACCGCATCGGCACCGGCCGCCCCGACTGGTTCTACGACCCGGAGCAGTACGGCGGCATCCTCTGCGACATCGGCAGCCACAACTTCGAGCAGATGCTGTACTACACCGGGGCGACCGACGGCGAGGTCGTGAGCGCGACCATCGCGAACTACGCCCACCGCGAGACTCCTGGACTGCAGGACTTCGGCGACGCCCATGTCGTGCTCGACAACGGGATGACGGGCTACGTGCGCGTGGACTGGTTCACACCGGCCGGTATCGATGTGTTCGGCGACGGTCGCACCGTCATCCTCGGCACGGACGGCTACCTCGAGCTGCGCAAGTACATCGACATCACCACCGACAACGGCGGCGGTCAGGTGCTGCTCGTGAACCACGACGGCCAGCAGCGCTTCGACGCGGACGGCAGGACCGGCTTCCCGTTCTTCGGGCAGCTGATCCGCGACTGCCTCGACCGCACCGAGATCGCGATGACGCAGGCGCACGCGTTCAAGGCTGCCGAGCTCAGCATCCAGGCACAGGCGACCGCGCGCGTGCTCGCCGGCTGACGCGGCCGCGCACGACGCGGAGTGCGGGGGAATCGATCAATCTGCTGAGAGTGCCGACGTCGGGGCGCCGCGCGGGAGGGGCACGCCCCTAGGCTGGATCGCACAAGGGGAGTACTCCCGCCTGCGGCACGCTCGTCACTACGGATCCAGCGCTGGATCCCGGGTTGCCGGCCCTTCGGGGCGGAGGAGACCTTGGCGTTCTTCGTCACGCCACGTCTCCGACCCGGAAGGAAACCCCATGAGCTCCCTCAACCGACTCTTCGGCCTTGCCGCCAAGGCTCTCGACTCGTCCGATTCGAAGGGTGCCAAGCCCGGCAGCGGCACGGACTGGCGCGCGATGGTCCGCGATGTCGCCGGGGCCGTCGCCGGTGACCAGCGCTCCGCGGCAGCACCGCCCGCGGCCGCGCCATGGCAGTCGGCGCCCGCCGCGCCGGCGCCGGCGGCTGCGGTCGGCCTCACGCCTCCTCCGGCGTCGACCGCGCCCGGCGCCGCCGCGCCACCCACCGCCCCGTCGCACACGGCGGCACCCGCGACCGCCGCCGACCGGGCCGCGATCGCCCGCTACGAGTACCTGCTCCAGACCTCCGACCCGCACCAGGTCGAGGCCATCCATCGGGAGGCGTTCGCGCGACTGACGCCCGAGCAGCGGGCGCAGGTGCAGGCCGGCATGCGCACCGAGCTGCGTCCGGCCGAGCAGCCGCGCTCCGCCGACGCGCCGGACCTTGCGCGTGCGGCGGCTCGCACCGAGGCGATGCGTCCGGGGGCGATGGCGGGCCTCCTCGCGCGGGTCGGGCGCGGTGGCCGCGGAACGCCGGCCGGTGGAGGCATGGCGCGCAGCGCGGCACTCGTCGGCGCGGGCGGGGTGCTCGGCGCTGTCGCCGGCGCCGCGGTGGTCAGCACCGTCGCCGTCCCGCTCCTCGCCCAGGCGGCGACGCTGGGCATGGACTTCGACGCCATCGCCGGCGGCCTCGACCTCGACGCGATCGCGGGCGGGGTCGACTTCGGCGGCGCGGGCGACCTCGTCGCCGGAGCGTCCGACCAGCTCGCCGGGGCCGGCGAGGCCGTGACAGGTCTCGGCGAGCAGATCTCGAACTTCGAGCTCCCCGGACTTCGCGACCTCTTCGGCTGAGACAGCGGGATCACGGATGCTGCAGCCCGCGGCATCCGTCATCTCCTCTGCGCGAGACCCCCGCCAGCCGGCCGGGGTCTCGCGTGGAAAGCGGTCGCGTCAGAGCGTGGCGGCCAATGGGTCGAAGTCCGCGGGAAGCGAGCCGACCTCGCCGAGCGTGCTCTCGACGTCGACGTACGTGCGCGACGCGGCCGCCTCCTCGATCGACAGCAGGGTGTCGAGCACGTGATAGCCGAACTCGCCGGTGGCGATGTGCGGGCGGCCGCCGCGGATCGAGCGGGCCATGTCGAGCAGGCCCAGACCGCGACCGACGAGGACGCCCTCCTGCGGCACCTGGATGATCTCCTGCTCGCTCACGGACACGTCGGTGAGCGGGCGCGTGATCGTGATGTCGCCGCCGAAGTAGTTCGGGTCGGGGATCACGATCGTGCCCTCGGTGCCGTTGATCTCGACGATGCCGTGGCGCTTCAGCGGCGAGTCGGTGCTGTACAGGCTCTGTGCCTGGCCGCCCCGCTCGAAATCCATCAGCACCGACAGCGTCGAGGGGATCTCGACCGGGAACTCGGTGCCGGCGAGCTCGCCGACCTGCACCCTGCGCGTAGGAGAGCCCTGCAGGCCGAGGGCTGCGACCGACGCGACGGGGCCGAACACGTGCACCAGCGCCGACACGTAGTACGGGCCCATGTCGAGGAGCGGTCCGCCGCCCTTCGCGTAGAGGAAGGCGGGGTTCGGGTGGAAGATCTCCGGGCCCTGCCATTGGAACGACGTCGTCGCGAACAGCGGACGGCCGATGTCGCCGCGCGCGATCGCGCGCTTGGCCGTCTGCATACCCGGGCCGAGCACGGTGTCGGGCGCGACACCGACGCGCAGGCCCGCAGCGTCCGCCGTCGTGAGCAGTCGCTGCGACTCCTCGCGGTCGATGCCGATCGGCTTCTCGGTCCAGACGTGCTTGCCGGCCGCGATGATCGCCAGCGAGACCTCGACGTGCGCCGCCGGGATCGTGAGGTTCACGACGATGTCGACGTCGGGGTCGTTCAGCACGACGTCGATGCCTCCCACGTGGGGCACGCCGTAGGTCGCGGCCTGCGCCTTCGCGCGATCCTCGAGGACGTCGCCGATCGCGATGACGCGCACATCGGGGAAGCTCGACAGGTGGGTCAGGTACTGGTCGCTGATGTTTCCGGCGCCGATGATGCCGACGCCGACGGCCCCAGAGGAAGACGTGGTCATCGGGACACGGTAGCACGAAAACCTCCATGTGGAGGTTTTTCTTCGGTAGCATTGTGCGCATGGCAGAAGAGGAGCACCAGCCGACCCCGCGCGGGTCGTACGCGAAGGGCGTCGCCCGTCGCCAGGAGATCCTCGATCGGGCCATCGAGGTGTTCGCGAAGCGCGGCTCCGACCGCACGAGCCTGCGCGCGATCGCCGAGGAGGTCGGCGTCACGCACGCCGCACTCACGCATTACTTCGGGTCGCTCGAGGAGCTCCTGATCGCCGTCTACCGCCAGTCCGAGGCCCGCGGCGACGACTGGAAGCCCGCTCCCCCCGACGTGACGCCCACCGAGCTCTTGCGCCGGTGGAGCGACGCCAACCACGAGGTGCAGGGCCTCGTGCAGCTGTACTCGTCGCTCGTCGCGTCGGCCCTGGAGGAGGGGCACCCCGCCGCGCGGGAGTTCGCGACCGAGCGCTTCGTGCGCGTGCGCACCGAGATCGCCGAGCGCGTGCGACACAACCAGCGCACGGGCCGCATCCGCGCCGACGTCGACCCGATGGCGGCCGCCGCGCTCATGATCGCGGCATCCGACGGTCTGCAGACGCAGTGGCTGCTCGACCCCGACGCCCCGCAGGACGCTGCGCTCGCCCTCCTCGACCAGCTGCTCTCCGAGCCGGCGCGGGCCGAAGACCCCGCGGTCTGAGACGGGAGACGGATGCCGCAGCACGGCGCCGGCCGGAGGTTCACGGCCGACCTGACCCATGCGGTGTCGAGCCTGTTCCGCCTGGCGCCGGCGCCGGCGCCGCGGTGGGCGATCGGCCTGCGCGCGGCGATCGCGATGGCGGTGCCGATCGCGGTCATGACGCTGTTCGGGCGCCCCGACCTGGGCTTCCAGGCGGCGACGGGCGCGTTCGTCGCCCTGTACGGGACCCACCTGCCCGTGCTCGAGCGGGCGCGCGTCGTGCCGTTCGTCGCCGGCGGACTCGCCGTCGCGGCGGTCCTCGGAGCTCTCGCCGGGCCGTCGGCGGTGGCGACCCTGATCGGGCTCGCGGTCGTCGCGATCGCGGCGGCCGTCGTGATGTTCGGCTTCGCGGTGGGTCCGCCCGGTCCTCTGTTCGTCGTGCTCGTGTACGGGCTGTCGGCGCACATCGTGGCCTCGGGAGCGGATGCTGCCACCTACGTCGCTGCGGTGGCCGGCGGCATCCTGTTCTCCTCGCTCGTGTCGCTCGCTCCGCTGGTGCTGCCGAGCCGCCGGCGCGTCGCTGCGCGGCCGTTGCGCGAGGTGCTGCCCGGCCCGGCGTGGCCTCCGGGGGAGCGGACGCTGGTCGTCCGCGTCGCGATCGTGACGGTGGTCGGGATCGGGGTGGGACTGTTCGTCGACCCGGACCGTGCGTACTGGATCGTGGGCGCGGCGATCGCCGTCGTGGGCGTCGCCGCCGACCGACAGGCGGCGGTCAGCCGCGGCCTGCACCGCATGGTCGGCACGATCCTCGGCGCGGGCGTCTACCTGCTTCTTGCTCCGCTGCCGATCCCGGCACTGTGGCTCGCCCTGCTCCTGGGCGTGCTGCAGTTCACGATCGAGCTGTTCGTCGTGCGCAACTACGCGCTCGCCCTCGGCTTCATCACGCCGCTCGTGCTGCTGCTCACCGGCGCCGCGACCGGCGCGGTCGACACCGTGGCGGTCGCGACCGAGCGCGTCGTCGACACCCTTGCCGGCGCCGTGCTGGGCGCGGCGAGCGGCGTGCTGCACACCCGTGACGAACCGGCGGCCTGACCTCGCCGCGGGTCATGCTGCCGCGAGAGGGTAGATCCGCCGCAGCACGAGGCGTTGCACCAGCGTCCATGCCACGGTCGTCGCGAGGTACAGCGCCGCGGCGAGCGGCACGAACAGGGCGAACACCGCAGTGGTGAACTGCAGGACGCCCGCGAGTCTCGCGATGCCGGCGCCGGCCAGGGGCGCAGCATCCGTTTCCGTCTCGATCTGCGGACGGAACGCGCGCCGCGTGATCTCGGCCACCACGATGATCACGGCGAGGACGCCCGCGAACACGCCGAGGGTCGCCAAGGACGCCGTCCCCGCGGCGACCGCGCCCACGAGGCTGGTGCCGAGCGGCACCGAGACCAGCTCGTGGGAGAGCAGCGCGTTGGCGTGCCCGGCGATGGCGGTGTGCAGGAAGAGCGCGTACACGATCGCGACCACAGGCGCCTGCGCGAGCATCGGCAGACAGCCCGCGAACGGCGACGCCTTCTCGTCGGCATAGAGCTTCATCGTCTCGCGCTGGAGGCGTTCGGGGTCCTTCTGGTGGCGGCGCCGCAGCTCTCGCAGCTTCGGGGCGAGGCGGCTGCGGGTCTGCTCGGCCTTCGCCTGCGCGATTCCCGCCGGGATGAGCGCCGCACGCACCAGCAGGGTCAGGAGGATGACGGATGCTGCGGCCGCGGCCGATCCGGTGAGGGGTTCGAGCAGGGAGGCGAGCCCCATGAGGAGGGAGTATGCCGCGTCGAGGATCGCGGCGACGGGCGGGAAGGCGTAGAGGTCCATCGAAGTGTCCGTTCGTCGGGTGCTGTCACGTGGCGTGCGGCCACGAAGGCACCGGCGAGCGGTCCTCGAGGGAACGGGCGTCGGGGCTAGGCGGCCAGGGCCGCGGAACCCGGGGCGCGTGGACGAGAGTGTCCGGGAGCGTCGGGGTGGGACGCGGTGAGCCGTGTCGCATCAGCGATCGCGCGGCGCGGATGAGCCGCGGTGGCGATCGCTGGAACGGGGGAGAAGAGGACGGCGACCGCGACGGCGAGGAGCGCGAGCGCTGCGACAACCGCGACGGCGATCACGAGGGCGCCGGTCTGCGGGTCGGACGCGGGTGCGACCTCGAACAGCGATCGCGCTGCGGCGCCGACGAGGTCGGCGGCGGGGCGGAGGGCTGCGGCGAGCACCTCGATGACGAGGCGCAGCACCGCGGTGAGGTTCTCGGCCACGCGCACCCCCTTCGTCGCGGCCACGGTAGCACGGGGCGTCGGCGGAAGGTCGGGTGTCAGGGCCATGGGGCAAGGTTTAAGGGTGACAGCGACCACGACGACCCGCACCGAAGCCCTCGACGTGCTGCGCACCCTCGTCGGCCGCGACGATGCCGACTTCCATGAGGGCCAGTTCGAGGCGATCGAGGCGCTCGTCGACGACCGCCGGCGGGCGCTCGTGGTGCAGCGCACCGGATGGGGCAAGTCGGCCGTGTACTTCGTGTCGACGCTGCTTCTCCGGAGACGGGGATCAGGGCCGACCGTGCTGGTGTCGCCCCTCCTCGCCCTCATGCGGGATCAGATCGCGGCGGCCGCGCGCGCGGGCGTGCGCGCTGTGAAGATCGACTCGACGAATGCGCACGAATGGGGTGACGTGCTCGCCCAGCTCGACCGCGACGAGGTCGACGTGCTGCTCGTGTCGCCCGAGCGCCTCAACAACCCCGCGTTCCGCGACGAGCAGCTGCCTCAGCTCGTCGCCCGCATCGGTCTTCTGGTGGTCGACGAAGCGCACTGCATCAGTGACTGGGGGCACGACTTCCGCCCGGACTACCGGCGCCTGCGCGACCTCATCGCGCGCATGCCCGCCGGCGTGCCGGTGCTCGCCACCACCGCGACCGCCAACAGCCGCGTGGTCGCCGACGTCGCCGAGCAGCTCGACGCCGGCATTGCGCAGACGGATGCCGCGACCCCGGGCGTGCTCACCATTCGCGGTCCGCTCGCGCGGGCGTCACTGCGGCTCGGCGTACTGCGCCTGCCGAACTCGCCGAGCCGGCTCGCCTGGCTCATCAGCCACCTCGGCGCTCTACCGGGGTCGGGCATCATCTACACCCTGACTGTGGCGGCGGCGAACGACACCGCACGCCTGCTGCGCGAGCGCGGGTACGACGTGCGCGCCTACACCGGGCAGACCGACACCGACGAGCGCGAGGAGTCCGAGGCGCTCCTCAAAGACAACCGCGTGAAGGCGCTCGTCGCGACGAGCGCGCTCGGCATGGGGTTCGACAAGCCCGATCTCGGATTCGTGGTGCACCTCGGCGCCCCGTCATCGCCGGTCTCGTACTACCAGCAGGTGGGCCGCGCCGGCCGCGCGACCGACTCCGCGGACGTGCTGCTGCTGCCGGGCACCGAGGACCGCGAGATCTGGCATTACTTCGCGACGGCGTCGATGCCCGACCGCGACCGCGCGGAGCGGGTGCTCGCCGCGCTCGCTGCCGCGGCGGGGCCGATGTCGACGCCCGCGCTCGAGGCGGTCGTCGACATCCGCCGCACGCCGCTCGAGCTGCTGCTGAAGGTCCTCGACGTCGACGGGGCCGTCGGCCGCGTGCGTGGCGGGTGGATCGCGACCGGCGTGCCGTGGACCTACGACGAGGACCGCTACCGGCGCATCGCAGCCGAGCGCGTCGCCGAGCAGCAGCACATGATCGAGTACGAAGAGACGTCCGGCTGCCGTATGGAGTTCCTGCAGCGCTCGCTCGACGACGACACGGCGGCGCCCTGCGGCCGCTGCGACAACTGCGCGGGCGCGTGGTTCGCCACGGCGATCGCCTCCGGCGCGACGGATGCTGCGGCCGCCGCACTCGATCGAGTCGGCGTGCCGATCGAGCCGAGACGGCAGTGGCCGACGGGTGCCGACCGGCTCGGCGTTCCGGTGAAGGGACGCATCGCCGGGGACGAGCAGGCCACGGAAGGCCGCGCGCTCGCGCGTCTCACCGACCTCGGCTGGGGCGGTGCGCTCCGCGACCTGCTCGCAGTGGGCGCCGCCGACGCGCCCGTGCCGCAGAACGTGCTCGGCGCGTGCGTGCGGGTGCTCGCCGACTGGGGCTGGGAGAACCGGCCCGTCGCGGTCGTCGCGATGCCCTCGCGGACGAGGCCACAGCTCGTCGACTCACTCGCGCGCGGCATCGCCGAGATCGGCCGACTGCCGTTCCTCGGAACGCTCGACCTCGTCGACGGCGGGCCGACCGGCCAGCCCGGCGGCAACAGTGCCTTCCGCGTCGCCGGGGTCTGGGGCCGGTTCTCCACGGCCGGGCTCGACCTCCCGGCCGGACCGGTGCTGCTGGTCGACGACCGCGTCGACAGCGGCTGGACCCTCACGGTCGCCGCCCGCGAGCTCCGCCGCGGCGGCGCGACCGAGGTGCTCCCCTTCGCCCTCGCCCTCCGCGGCTGAACCCTCACCGCTTCCGCCTTTCCGCCCCGCCTCTCGGTATTCCCCCGGTCGTTGAGCGAGCGAGGAACGAGCGAGTCGAAACGTCGCGAGCGCGGCGCAGAACTCACGGCTCCGCGGGAGGCTTCGGCCGCGGCCGGCGCACGATGAGGTAGATCACCGCGGCCACGACCAGCAGCGCCACGACCACGACCCACGGCACCCAGTTGATCGGCGCGGCGGCGTCGTCGCCCGCATCAGCCGTGGGCGAGGGCGTCGCCGTCGGGCTCGGCGTCGCCGTCGGCTCCGGCGTCGGGGTCGGGGTGGAGGTCGGCGTCGGCTCGGGCGTGGCAGTCGCCGTCGGCTCCGGCACGACGGTGGGCACCGGCACGGGCGTCGTGGGTTCGGGTGTGGGCTCAGGCGCGACGGTCGGCTGCGGGGTGGGCTCGGTCGTCGGCTCCGGCGTCGGCGCGGGGGAGCGCGTCGGGAGGACCCGTGTGGGCTCGGGCGTCGGCTCGATCGTCGGCTCCGGGGACGCCGTCCGGGTCGGCAGGTTCGTCGGCAGGGTCGTGGGCAGATTCGTCGGGAGCGCGGTGGGAAGCGGGATTCCGCCGTTCCCGCATCCGGCGAGGAGTGCGAGGCCCGCCACCAGGACGATTCCAGCGAGCAGCCGAGCTGCGCGGGGACGCCGCGGAGCCCGGGATTCACGTGTCGCGCGAGGGTGCGGCATCCGTTCCTCCATCGGTTCTGGCGGAATCGTACGGCCGGGTGGCCGGCCCGACCCGGATTCGCATCGAGACACTCCGTGCGGGCCAGCCCGTCGCGTCGCCCGCGACGACATCACGGATGACACTGCGTATGACCGCGTGTGACGCTCCGTGTCGTCGCGTCGCGGCGTGTGTCGTCACGACATCCCGGCCGGTCCGCGGCCGGGCGAGCATGGCCGCATGGCATCCCCACTCATCTCGCCGACGGAGCTCGCCGACCTGATCCGCAGCGGCACCCCGCCGCGGATCCTCGACGTGCGCTGGCGGCTCGACCAGCCCGAAGGCCGGCCCGCGTACCTCGACGGGCACCTGCCCGGGGCGGTGTACGTCGACCTCGATCACGAGCTGGCCCGCCGCGGCGACCCGCGCGAGGGGCGTCACCCGCTGCCGCCGCGCGAGCAGCTCGAGGCCGCGGCGCGGCGGTGGGGCATTCGGGGCGGCGACACCGTCGTCGCGTACGACGACGTGCACTCGGTCGCCGCCGCGCGCGCGTGGTGGATGCTGACGCGGTCGGGACTCGCCGACGTGCGGGTGCTCGACGGCGGCCTGCGCGGCTGGCTGGCCGAGCGACTCCCGCTCGAGACGGGCGACGTGCTGCCACGGCCGCCGGGGGATGTCGTGCTCGACGAGATCACCGAGGGCGTCGCCGACATCGACGGCGTCGAGGAGTGGCCCGACCACGGTCTGCTGCTCGACGTGCGCGCGCCCGAGCGCTACCGCGGCGATGCCGAACCGCTCGACCCGGTCGGCGGGCACATCCCGGGTGCGGTGAACCTTCCGACGACGGTGCACCTGACCGCGGGCACGTTCCGCTCGCCCGACGAGATCCGTGCCGAGTTCGCTGCTGCGGGCGTCGTCGACGGCGTCTCGGTGGCGGCGTACTGCGGCTCGGGCATCGCGGCGACGCACACGGCGCTCGCGGGCGCGCTCGCCGGCATCGACGTCGTGGTCTACCCGGGGTCGTGGAGTCAGTGGTCGCGCTCGCGCGGCCGGCTGGCCGCCGTCGGCCCGGCACCGTCGCTCGACGTGATCCCGCTGTGAGCGGCGCCGTCGACAGGCCCGCGACCGGGCCGCTCATCGTCGGCGCCATGGTGCGAACGCTCGGCGCCTACCCGTCGGGCTGGCGGCAGCCGGGGGCGCACGCGGATCCGCAGACGGATGCCTCGATCCTGCGTCGCGTCGCCCGCCTGGCAGAAGACGCCGACCTCGACTACCTCTTCTTCGGCGACTGGCTCGCCACCGGTCCCGACCTCGAGTTCCGCGACCCGTACCTGCTCGCCCGCATCGACCCGGTGAGCGCTGTGCTGTACCTCGCGGGGGTCACCGAGAAGATCGGGCTGATCGCCACCGTGAACTCGACCTACGCCGACCCGTACGCGACAGCGCGGGCGACCGCCTCGCTCGACCTGCTCACCGGCGGTCGTGGCGGGGTGAACCTCGTCACCGGCGCCGAGCCGCGGGCGGCGGCGAACCACGGCCGCGACGCACACGCCGACAACGAGGCGCGCTACGACCGCGCCGAGGAGTTCGTTCGGGCGCTGCGCCTCTTGTGGGAGTCGTGGGACGACGACGCCTGGATCGCGGATCGCGACAGCGGGGTCCTCATCGATGCGGAGCGCCTTCGCACTGCGGCCTTCGTGGGCACGCAGGTGCGGGTCGAAGGACCGCTGAACGTCGCCCGCCCGCCGCAGGCGCACCCGCCGATCGTGCACGCCGGCACCTCGCCCCGCTCCCGCGCGCTCGCTGCGACCGAGGCCGACCTCGCGCTCATCGCCGCCGCAGACCCGGCGTCGGCTGCGGCCACTCGCACCGAGCTGCGGGCTCTGGCCGAGGCATCCGGTCGCGATCCCGACGACCTGAAGGTGATCGTGCCGGTGCTGCCGGTCGTGGCGGAGACGGATGCCTCGGCCCGCGCCGTCGTCGACCGCCTGCTGCTGCTCGTGCCCATCGACGACGGGGCTTCCGGCCATGCGGAGCGTCCGGGTTTCCCCGCGAACCGGTCGCTCGCCGCGTTCCTCGACGCGGCCGGGCTGCCGGCCGACGACCCGGCGCGGCGCGCCGCGGTCGACGACGTCGTGGCCGCGGATGCCGCGGCGCGGTTCGCCGAGGCGGGCGCGCGTGTGCTGGACCTCGTGCGGTTGCGCACCGGGCGAAGCGTCGGCGGCGAGCACCCCGTGACCTGGCGGCACCTCATCGCGGCGCACGCGGTGCCGGCGAACTTCGTCGTCGGAGGGCCTACCGTGATCGCCGATCACTTCGAGCTCTGGCGCGCCGCCGGCGCCGCCGACGGGTTCAACGTGCTCTCGGCGTTCCAACAGGCCCAGTTCGAGGCGTTCGCGCAGCTCGCGGCCCCCGAGCTGCGACGTCGCGGACTGCTCGGCCGCGCCGGTGCGACGCTGCGCGAGCGGTTGTCGCTCGGCGCGCCCCGGCTCGCCTACGCGCCCGCGCTCGCGACCCGCTGAGCAGGCCCCGGGTCGCCGAGCGGACAGGCTCAGCGCCCGGGGGACTGTTACCCCCGATGACCCCCGGTGACGCCCGCTTGCGGACGGTGAACGGGCGTGACATCCCGATCCGTCGGCTCCGCCGGCCCGTCCCTAGCGTTGCCAGCACCTCTTCACCGCACACCCGATCCCACCAGGAGCACCACATGTCCCGTCCCGCATCGCGACTCGTCGCCGGTGCCCTCGCGGCCGCCGTCGCGGCATCCCTCGCCGGCTGCGCCACGCAGCAGGCCGCGAGCACCGACCCGAGCGCCTCGGCCGGCGAGCCCGTCACCGGCGGCACGCTCACGTACCTCGAGCACCAGACCTACACGAACCTGTACCCGCCGCAGGCCGGCTTCTACCCGAACGGCGGCATCGTCAACAACATCACCGCGCGCCTGACGTGGCAGAACCCCGAGACGCTCGAGATCGAGCCGTGGGTCGCCACCGAGTGGACGGTGAACGAGGACGCCACCGAGTACACGTTCGAGCTGCGCGACGACGTCACGTTCTCCGACGGCACAGCGCTCGACGCGGCCGCCGTCGCGAAGAACTTCGACACGTACGGCCTCGGCAACCCCGACCTCGGCCTCACGGTCTCGGAGGCGATCAACAACTACGCCTCGAGCGAGGTCGTCGACGCCGACACCGTGACGTTCCGCTTCTCGGCCCCCTCCCCCGGGTTCCTCCAGGCGACGTCGACGATCAACTCCGGCCTGCTGTCGCCCGAGACGCTCGACAAGTCGCTCGAGGAGCTCGGCGCGGGCAACGCGACCGACATCATCGGCTCGGGCCCGTTCGTGATCACCGACGAGGAGCTCGGCACCGCGCTGACCTTCGAGGCGCGTGACGACTACGACTGGGCGCCGCCGAGCTCCGAGCACCAGGGTCGCGCCTACCTCGACACGATCAACCTGATCGTGACGCCGGAGGACAGCGTGCGCATCGGCTCGCTGCTGTCGGGCCAGGCCGACTACATCCGCTACGTGCAGGCATTCGACGAGGCCCGCGTCGAGTCGAGCGGCTTCGACCTGTACGCGCCGCAGACGCGCGGGGTGAACAACGCGCTGAGTCTGCGGTTCACGAACCCGATCCTCAGCGACATCGCGGTGCGCCAGGCGCTCGTCGCCGGCGTCGACAGCCAGGAGGTCGTCGACACGATCTTCACCGGCAACTACCCGCGTGCGACCTCCGCCCTCAGCTCGTCGGCCCCCGGCTACAAGGACGAGTCGGAGTTCTACGAGTACGACCCCGAGAAGGCCGAGGAGCTGCTCGACGAGGCCGGCTGGGAGCCGGGTGCCGACGGCATCCGCGAGAAGGACGGCCAGCGCCTGTCGCTCGACGTGTACGAGGCGAAGCCGCAGCCGCTGTCGAAGCAGACCCTCGAGCTGGTCTCGCAGCAGCTGAAGAAGATCGGCGTGGAGCTGAACGTGAAGTCGGCGGACGCCGGCACGTACGCCGAAGACATCAAGGACCCGCTGAAGACCCCGCTCTACCACTCGATGGTCGGCCGTGCGGACCTCGACGTCATCAAGAGCCAGTACTTCACGAAGAACCGCAACACGCTGCTGTCGGACGACGCCGAGCTCGACGCGCTGCTGCTCGCGGTCGCCTCGACGCCCGACGCCGACGAGCGGGTCGCCGCATCCGAGGCCGTGCAGGACTACCTCGCGGAGCAGGCGTACGTGATCCCGCTGTTCGAGGAGCCGCAGGTGTACGGCGCCGCGCCGTACGTCCACGGCATCGAGTTCGAGTCGGTCGCGCGTCCGCTGTTCTACAACGTGTGGCTCGACAAGAAGCAGTAGGACACGGGGAACCAAGCCGATGAGCTACGCGCTCCGACGCGCCGGGCAGGCCGCGATCGTTCTGATCGCGGCCTTCACGGCCACCTTCATCCTCCTGCAGCTGCTGCCGGGCGATGCGATCCTGATCAAGTACGAGAACCCCGAGCTCGGGCTCACGCCCGAGCAGATCGAGGCGATCCGGGTCGCGTACGGCGCCGACTCGACGTGGTGGGAGCAGTACTGGGTGACCCTGACCGGCTACGCGCAGGGTGACTTCGGCTACTCGACGCAGTACGGAACGGGCGTGCTGCAACTCATCGGCGAGGCGCTGCCGCCGACCGCGGCGCTCGCCACCCTCGGCTTCCTGCTCGCGGTGGTGATCGCTGTGGCGATCGCCTTCCTCTCGACGCTCGCGCCGTTCGCGTGGCTGCGGCAGGCGCTGCAGGCGCTGCCCGGCGTGTTCGTCGCCATCCCGGTGTTCTGGCTCGGGATCCTCCTCATCCAGGTGTTCTCGTTCGGGCTGGGGTGGGTGCCGATCGTCGGGGCCGACCCGGTTCAAGGGCTGATCCTGCCGGTGATCACGCTCGCGGTGCCGATCTCGGCGCCGCTGGCGCAGATCCTGGTGCGCAGCATCGACGAGGTGCAGCTGCAGCCGTTCGTGACGGTCGTGCGCGCCAAGGGCGCGTCGCCGTCGTGGGTGCTGTGGCGATCGGTGGCGCGCAACGCGCTGCTGCCGACCCTCACGATCGCCGGCGTGCTGTTCGGCGAGCTCATCGGCGGGGCGGTCGTCACCGAGACGGTCTTCGGGCGACCTGGCATCGGCCGCGTGACCGAGCAGGCCGTCGCCAACCAGGACATCCCGGTGCTGCAGGGCATCGTCGTGCTGGCCGCGTTCACCTTCGTCGTCGTGAACCTCGTCGTCGACCTGCTGTACCCCGTTCTCGACCCGCGGCTGCGCAGCGCCAAGCGCGCGGCGCGCACCACGTCGAACCCCGCGCTGCAGGAGGCCCCCGCATGAGCACCCCCCTTCGACAGGCTCAGGGATCGGTGGTGGCGCAGGAGACGGGTGCCGCGACCGCCGCACTCGCCCGGGACGAGGCATCCGGGACCGTCCTCGACCCGGTCGCGCAGGACGCCGGAGCCCCCGGCGGGCAGCCCGAGCGCCGTTCCTCGGTCGCGCGGCTGTTCGCGCTGGGGCGACGCCCCTCATGGACCCTCGCCGCGTCGATCGCCGTCATCGTGATCGCGGTGCTGTGGGCGGTGACGCCCTGGCTGTTCACCTCGTACGATCCGATCGTCGGCGTGCCGGCAGACAAGCTGCTGCCGCCGAGCACCGCGCACTGGTTCGGTACCGACGCGATCGGGCGCGACCTCTACGCCCGCGTCGTCTACGGCGCGATCCACTCGCTGTCGGGGGCACTGATCGCCGTCACCGTCGGCCTCGCCGCGGGCACGCTCATCGGCGTGCTCGCAGGTTCCGTGGGCGGGTGGGTCGACGACGTGCTGATGCGGCTCGTCGACGTGCTGCTGTCGATCCCGGGCCTGCTGCTGATGCTGTCGGTCATCATCCTGCTCGGGTTCGGCACCGTCAACGCGGCGATCGCGGTGGGCGTCGTGAGCGTCGCGTCGTTCGCGCGTCTCTCGCGCTCGGAGGTCGTGCGGGTGCGGCGCTCGGACTACGTCGAGGCCGCGTTCGGCACCGGCGGATCGTTCGCCTCGGTGCTGCGCCGGCACGTGCTGCCCAACTCGCTCACCGCCGTCGTGGGACTCGCCGCCCTGCAGTTCGGCACGGCGATCCTCGCCATCTCGACGCTCGGCTTCCTCGGCTACGGCGCTCCGCCGCCCACGCCGGAATGGGGCCTGCTCATCGCGGAGGGCCGCAACTACGTCGCCACCGCGTGGTGGCTCACCACCCTGCCGGGCCTCGTCGTGCTCGTCGTGGTGCTCAGCGCCAACCGCATCAGCCAGTCGATCGGAAGGGGTTCGCGATGAGCGTCCTCGATGTCCAGGACCTTCGCGTGTCGTACGAGACCCGCAGCGGCCGCCGCGAGGTCGTCCACGGGGTGGACGTGTCGATCGGCGAGGGAGAGGTCGTCGCGCTCGTCGGCGAGTCCGGCTCAGGCAAGTCGTCGACCGCACACGCGCTCATCGGGCTGCTGCCCGAGGGTGGGCGCGTCGACGGCGGGACGATCGCGATCGGCGGCGTCGACATCACCGGGTGGAGTCAGAAGCGCCTGCGTGCGGTGCGCGGCGTGCAGGTCGGGCTCGTGCCCCAGGACCCCGTGTCGTCTCTCGACCCGGTGCGCCCGATCGGCGTGCAGGCGGGCGAGATCCTGCGTCTTCACGGCGTGAGGGATGCCGCCACCCGCCGCACGCGCGTGCTCGAGCTGCTCGAGCGAGTTGGCCTCGACGACCCCGCCCTGCGGGCGAGGCAGTACCCGCACGAGCTGTCGGGTGGAATGCGCCAGCGCGTGCTCATCGCCACCGCGATCGCCCTGCGACCGCGGCTGATCATCGCGGACGAGCCGACGAGCGCGCTGGACGCCACCGTGCAGCGCCGCATCCTCGATCTCATCGACGACCTCCGGCGCGAAGAGGGCACGTCGGTGCTGCTGGTCACGCACGATCTCGGCGTCGCGGCCGACCGCGCGCAGCGCATCGTCGTGCTGAATCAGGGGCGGGTCGTCGAGCAGGGGCCGAGCTCCGGCATCCTGTCGTCGCCCGACGACCCGTACACCCGACAGCTGCTCGCCGACGCGCCGGCGCTCGCGACCGAGGGATTCCGTCGCCCCGCGCCGCCGCTGTTCATCCGGGATGCCGCGGCCGCCGCCGCGGAGAATCCCTATGCCATCACCGCCGAGGGACTCGTGAAGGAGTTCGCGGTCCAGGGGCGCGGGCGCGCGCCGTTCCGCGCCGTCGACGACGTGTCGTTCCAGGTGCGCCGCGGCACGACGCACGCCCTCGTCGGCGAGTCGGGCTCGGGAAAGACGACGACCGCGCGGCTCGTGACGCGGTTCCTCCACCCCGACGCCGGCCGCATCGAGCTCGCCGAGGCGTCCGGCGTGCCGGCCGACATCGCGGGCCTGCGCGGCGAGGGGCTTCGCCAGCTGCGCCGCCGTGTGCAGCTCGTCTATCAGAACCCGTTCTCGTCGCTCGACCCGCGTCAGAGCGTCGCGCAGATCGTGGCCGAGCCGCTGCACAACTTCCGTGAGGGCACGCGGGCCGAGCGCCGGGCGCGCGCCGCCGAGCTGATCGAGCGCGTCGCGCTCCCGGCCGACGTGCTCGAGCGCTCGCCGCGGGAGCTCTCGGGCGGCCAGCGGCAGCGCGTCGCTATCGCCCGGGCTCTCGCGATCCGCCCCGAGGTGGTCGTGCTCGACGAGGCCGTCTCGGCGCTCGACGTCACGGTGCAGGCGCGCATCCTCGAGCTGCTCGAGTCCCTCCAGCAGGAGCTCGGGCTGACGTACCTGTTCATCTCGCACGACCTCGCGGTCGTTCGCCGCATCAGCCACACGGTGTCGGTGATGCGCCGAGGCCGGGTGGTCGAGTCGGGCACCACCGAAGCCATCTTCACGTCGGCGACCCATGACTACACGCGCGAGCTGCTCGCGGCCGTGCCCGGACGATCGGAGGTCGCGGCATGACCGTGTCGTCTCTCGCCTTCTTCACCCGACTGCTCGACGACGCGCCGGCCGCCGAGCGCTACCGGCTCGCGACCGACCAGATCCGTCACGCCGAGCGCTTCGGCATCGGGCGCGCCTGGGTCGCGCAGCACCACTTCCACGCTGCGGAAGGAGGACTGCCCGCCCCGTTCGTCTTCCTCGCGCACGCCGCCGCCGCGACCAGCGAGATCCGCCTGGGCACCGGAGTCGTGACGCTCCCGCTCGAAGACCCGGTGCGGGTCGCCGAGGACGCCGTCGTCGCCGACCTGCTCTCCGGTGGCCGGATCGACCTCGGCCTCGGCAGCGGAGGCACGCCTTCGTCGTTCATCCCCTTCGGGCAGGACGTCGTTGCCAAGGCCGCCGTCTACGACCAGAAGCTCGCGGTGCTGCTCGACGCGCTCGCGGGCCGCGAGATCGGCGGCGGCAACACGCTCTACCCGCCCGTGTCGACAGACGGCCCGTCGCTGGCCAGGCGCGTCTGGCAGGCGACCTTCTCGGCGCCGGGCGGCGCGCGTGCCGGAGTGCACGGTCACGGCCTCCTGCTGTCGCGCACCCAGCCGCGCCCCGCGGGCCGGCCAAAGGCGACGCTCGCCGACCTGCAGCAGCCGATCATCGACCGCTACCTCGACACGCTCCCTGCGGGCGCGAGGCCGCGCATCACGGCCTCGCGGACGGTGTTCGTCGCCGACGACCGCGCCGACGCGCTGCGCTTCGCCGAGGCCGGGCTGCGTCGCGCCGCGGAGGGCTTCCGCCGTTCCGGCCAGCACATCCCCGGCGACTCCCTCGCCGAGCTCATCGAGGCGACGGACACCCACCTCGGAACGCCCGAGGAGGTCGCCGCCTCGCTCGCCGCAGACTCCACCCTGTCGCGGGCGACCGAGGTCGCCTTCCAGGTGCATTCGGTGGATGCCCCACACGACTTCGTGCTGCGCTCCATCGAGCTCTTCGCGACCGAGGTCGCCCCGACGCTCGGCTGGGGTGTGCCCGACCGATCTCTCGAACCACTCGGCCGTCTCGGAAAGGAGACCCCATGACCACCCCGACCATCGATGTCGTCGACGAACTGGTAGGCGTGCGTCCCGGCGACGCGCTCGACGAGCTGCGCCGCCGGCGCCCCGTCACGCGCGACCAGCTGCAGGCGAGCTACGACGCGCTGTTCGCCCCGCTCGACGAAGCCGATTTCCCGCTGGATGAGCGGCTGCTCGTCGCGGCGTTCGCGACCCGTTCGACCGCCGACGACGCCACGGCCGACTTCTACGCGGATGCCGCGCGCCGAGCCGACGCCGAGCGTGCGGCGATCGTGCTGACCGAGGCATCCGTCGCCGCCACGGCCGGTCCGTTCGGCGCGTACCGCGAAGAGGGGCTCCGCGACGAGAGCACCGATGGTCGCCGGTATGAGGCCGGCGGTGAGGTGCGCGAGGTGCTGGGGGAGCGACTCGCCGCGGCTCTCGCGCACACGCACCTGCTCACGTTCCGCCCGCGAGAGGCGGACGTCACCGACCAGAGCCGACTGCTCGACGCGGGCTGGAGCATCGACGGCATCGTGACGCTGTCGCAGCTCGTCTCGTTCCTCGCTTTCCAGCAGCGCGTCGCCGTGGGGCTGCGCGCACTCGCCGCTTCCCCGGAGGTCTCCGCATGACTGGCACCACGACCGAAGTCGTCGTCCTCACCCACGACGCTGCGCACCCTCACGCGTTCACGCGCGCGGAGGTGGGCTGGCTCCCGTGGCTCGAGCCGCTTCCGGTCGACGAGCTCACCGAGCGCCACTACGACGGTCTCGTCGACCGCCCGCGGGCGTCGAGCGACTACTTCCGTCTCCTCGCGCGCGACCCCGAGATCCTCCGGGCCCGCACTCTCGTCGACAAGGACATCTTCTACAACCTCGCCGAGGGACTGCCGCGCGCCGATCGCGAGCTCGCCGCGACCGCGGCGTCGCGCGTCAACGGCTGCGTCTTCTGCGCGTCGGTGCACGCGCGGTTCGCTGCGCACTACTCCAAGGCTCCGGAGCTTGTCGATCGCCTGCTCGACGAGGGCATCGACGCGGAACTGGGGGACCGGTGGGACGCGATCGTCGCGGCGGCGACGGCGCTGACCGCCACACCGGTCGTCTTCGACGAGACCCATGTCGAGCGCCTGCGAGCGGCCGGTCTCGACGACCTCGAGATCGCCGATGTCGTGCACGGCGCCGCCTTCTTCAACTGGGCGAACCGGCTGATGCTGTCGATCGGGCGTCCCGTCGCGCCGCCGGAGGAGCGACCGTGACCGGTCCGGATGGGCGAGTGACCCTCGAGGTCGGTGCCGGCGCCCAGGGAACGCACGTGCCCGAAGCCGCCTCGGCTGCGCCGTCGGCAGCGACCGGCGCATCACGACCGCTGAAGGTGGTGGGGGTATCGGGCTCGCTCCACGAGCCGAGTCGCACCACCGCCCTGGTGCGGACGATCCTCGCTACCGTCGCCCGGCAGCTCCCGGCCGAGACTGAGCTCGTGGAGGTCGCCGCGCTCGGCGCGGGTTTCGCCGGCGCCCTCACGCGCGAGGAGGTCGCGCCCGAGGTCGAAACCGCCCTGCGGGCGATCGAGTCGGCCGACCTACTCGTCGTGGCGAGCCCCGTGTATCGGGCCTCGTTCACGGGGCTGTTCAAGCACCTGTTCGACTTCGTCGGCCAGTACGACCTCGTGGGAACGCCCGTGCTGCTCGCAGCCACGGGCGGCGGCGAGCGGCACGCGCTGATCATCGAGCATCAGCTTCGGCCCCTGTTCGGCTTCTTCCAGGCGCTGACCCTGCCGATCGGCGTCTACGCGTCGAACAGCGACTTCGTGGACTACCAGCTCACCTCACCCGACGTCGCGCGTCGCGTCGTACAGGCAGTCGACCGTTCGCTGCCGCTCATCGAGCAGGCGGCGCTCGTCCGCCGATCGGAGTATGTCGCGACCTGGTGACCAGCGCGCACGGCAAAGGGCTGCGCGCAGTGGCGCGCAGCCCTTTACGAATGCGTCGCGGCGGGAGCCGCGAACCACACCGAAGCTCAGAGCGCGACGGCTGCGGGACGCAGCAGCGGCAGGAGCTGGGAGCCCTGGCGCTCGATCTCGCGTAGGTACGGGGTGTCGGAGAGCACGAAGTGCGTGACGCCGAGCGCCTGGTAGCGGCGCAGGGACCGCGCCACATCTTCAGCGGAACCGACGAGCCACGTCGTGCCCGCACCGCCGCCGCCGAATCTTCCCGGCGCCGTGTAGAGGTTCTCGTCCAGCACGTCGCCGCGCTCGGCCAGGTCGTGCAGCCGCTGCTGGCCGACGGCGGCGGGGCGGTCGCGCGGTAGCCACCCTTCGCGAGGGCCCCGCTCGGCAAGCTCGGCGACCTTGGCCTCGGCATCCGCCCACGCCTGTTCTGTCGTATCGCGCACGAATGTCGTGACGCGGAGGCCGAACTCGAGCGGGGCGTGCTCGCGCCCCAGCTCCGCGCTCAGCCGCTTGAGCCGGTCGATGCGCTCGGCGACGCCGTCGAACGGCTCGCCCCAGAACAGTTGCACGTCGGCCTGCGTCGCGGCCATGCGCTCGGCGGCCGCCGACGCACCGCCGAAGTACAGCCGCGGGTTCCGACGCGCACCACGCACGACCGGCTGCGGTCCGAGGGTCGCGTGGTCGACCGAGAGATGCCTGCCGGTGAACGACACGTGTTCTTCGGTCCACGGGCGGCGCACGATCTGCAAGAACTCGCTGGTGCGCTCGCCTCTCGCCGACTGCTCCTCTTCGGCCTCGCCGTACGCCGCGAGGTCGTCCTTGCCCGACACGATGTTGACGAGCACACGGCCGCCACTGAGATGGTCGAGCGTGGCCGCAGCCGCAGTGAACTGCGCCGGCCGCCAGTATCCAGGACGGATGGCGATAAGCGGCTGGAACGTCGTCGTGCGCGCCGTGAGCGCTGTCGCCACCGTGAACGTGTCGGGGCGACCCCACCCCGTTCCGAGCAGCGCACCCTCCCACCCGTGGCGTTCCAGCGCTTCGGCGTGGGAGGTGAGCGTGTCGAGGCTGTTGTGGTCTTGCACGGTGTCGTCGCCTCGATGACCTGGGCGCACCTGGTTCGGGATGTACCAGAGATGGTGGGCCTGCGGCTGCGGGGTTCGTGCGGCAGGGGACGGGGTGAGGTCGTCGGTCAGCCCCGCACATCGCCGGCGGCTAGCGCGCCGGTCATGCGCGCGCGTCTTCGAGCTCGCGCGCCTGGGCGACAGGCCGGGCCGGGTCGCCCGGCGCGGCGGTCGCGTAGCGGCTCGCCGGGCGGGCCAGCCCGTAGTGGTCGCGCAGCGTTGTGCCCTCGTACTCCTCGCGGAACAGTCCGCGCCGGCGGAGCACGGGCAGCACGTGGTCGACGAACTGCTCCAGGCCCGACGGCAGCACGGCCGGCATGATGTTGAAGCCGTCGGCTGCCTCGGCGTCGTACCAGTCCTGGATGGCGTCGGCCACCTGCTCCGGCGTGCCGGCGAACGTGCGGTGTCCGCGGCCGCCGCCGAGCCGGCCGATGAGCTGGCGCACCGTCAGCCGGTCGCGCCGCGCGAGCTCCACGATGAGCGTGTAGCGGCTCTTCGCGCCCTCGATCTCGTCTTCGGCGGGCAGGTCGGCCGGGAGCTCGCGGTCGAGCGGAAGGTCGTCGGGTGAGAGGCGCAGCGTCTTCGCGAGCTGCACGCGGGCGTACTCCGGCACGATGAGCTCGTCGAGCTCGCGCTCCTTGGCGAGGGCCTCGGCCTCGGTCGACCCGATCACGGGGACGATGCCCGGCAGGATCTTGATGTCGTCGGCGCTGCGGCCCGCAGCGATCGTGCGCGCCTTGAGGTCGGCGTAGAACGCGCGCGCGTCGCCGAGCGTCTGGTGCGCCGTGAACACGGCCTCCGCATACCGCGCCGCCAGCGCCTTGCCGTCGTCCGACGAGCCCGCCTGCACGATGAGAGGGCGCGCCTGCGGCGAGCGGGGCGTGGTGAGCGCGCCGCCCACCGAGAAGTGCGTGCCGACGTGCTCGGCCGGGTGGATCTTCGTCTTCTCGGCCCACACGCCGTTCGCCTTGTCGGCGAGCACGGCGTCGTCGTCCCACGAGTCCCAGAGCTTGAAAGCCACCTCGAGGAACTCGTCGGCACGCTCGTAGCGCACCGCATGGGCGGGCTGATCGTCGAGGCCGAAGTTGCGGGCGATGTCGGGCCCGGCCGTCGTGACGACGTTCCACCCGGCACGGCCACCCGACACGTGGTCGATCGACGCGAAGCGCCGCGCGAGGTTGTACGGCGAGTTGTACGTCGTCGACGCGGTCGCGATGAGGCCGATGCGCTCGGTCACGGCCGCGATCGCGGTCAGCACGATCAGCGGATCCAGGGAGCCTGCCGGCCGGCGTCCGACGTCGGAGCGCAGGCCCGGGCCGTCGGCGAAGAAGATCGAGTCGAGCTTGCCGCGCTCGGCGAGCTGCGCGAGGCGCCGCAGGTGTTCGATGTTCGTCGAGGTCCACGACGGGTCGCTCTCCGGCAGTCGCCACGACGCCTCGTGGTGCCCCGTGCTCATGAGGAAGGCGTTCAAGTGCAGTCGTCCCGGGCGGTGGTTCGCGCTGGCGTATCTCGGTTCGGTCATGGAGGTGCCCTTTCGGCTCGAGTGCGGTGTCGACATCTGCGGGCGGAACCCTCTTCGAGGTGGGCTCACGCGGGCACCACATTGACAGCGCATCCGCGCCCGCCGGAGCGAGATGACCCGGGATGCCGCTTCATGACGCCGCGAAGCGCGGTGTTACCGACGATGACGACGGGGGCTCTCACCCGCATCGTGGACTCGCGCATCATCGCTCCAACGAGTTCCCCCCACCCGCCCTGAAAGGACGAAATGACCGAATCAACGCGCGCATCGTCAGCCGCCAGAACGATCTCGCTGCTCCTGGCGAGTGCGGTGGTCATGACCCTCGCAGGGTGCGCCTCCGCCAGCGCCGCGCCGGCGACCACCGAGTCGTCGGCAGCGCCATTGCCCACCGGAGCGCCGGACCCCGACACCAGCCTGAGTATCGCCGGGCGCACGACGCAGCTGCAGCTCGAGGCGGCCGGCTCGGAGATCGAACCGCTCGACTTCACCGTCGCCGAGTGGGTGAACGTGGGCGCCGGACCGGACGTCATCCAGGCGTTCCGTGCCGGTTCCCTCGACATCGCGTCGAACGCGATCATCCCGCCCATCCAGGCGCACGACATCGACTTCGACGCCACGATCGTCGGGGTGCTCGAACGGCCAGAGCCTTCTTACGTGTTCGCCACGGCGCCGGGCTCCGACATCTCCGACTTCTCCGACTTCAAGGGCAAGAAGATCGCCTTCTCGCAGGGCCAGTCGCAGGGCGACACCGTGCTGCGCACCCTCAAGACGGCGGGTATCTCCAACGACGAGGTCGACTTCGTCGAGCTTCCGAGCACCCAGTTCCTCACGGCGCTGCAGTCGGGGCAGGTCGACGTCGCACCGCTGGGAGAGCCGGCCGTCACCAAGTACATCGATCAGTACGCGCAGGACGGAGCCGTCGCGATCCCGTCGGAGGAGCCCGACCTGCTCACGATCCTGTGGGTGCCGACCGCGGTGCTCGCCGACGAAGACAACGTGCGTGCGGTCCGCGACTACATCCGCGCCTGGGCGCAGGGACAGGTCTGGGCGTGGGAGAACGCCGACGAGTGGAAGCAATTCCACTATGTCGACACCGAAGGTGTGACGGCGGAAGACGCCGACCGCATCTGGGCGAAGGCGAACAAGCCGTTCTTCCCGGCTGACTGGGACAACGCGGTCGATTGGGCGCAGTCCTCGATCGACCTCCTCGTCGAGGGCGGATTCGTCTCGGACTTCGATGCCGAGGTGCTGTTCGACCGCCGGTTCGAAGGCGACGCGGTCGCCGCCGTGGCGGAAGAGTATCGGGGGAACTGATGACTACCACCATCGCACCGTCCGCCGGGCGGACCCACGTCGACACCGCAACGGCTCGCGCGGCAGGCGAGGTCCCGGCCGGCCTCGTCCGCCAATCACGACGCCGGCAGCTCGGGCGCCGACGTCTGATCCCGGGATCGCGCCTGCTGGGACCGTTCATCATCCTCGTCATCTGGCAGTCGGCCGCCTCGTTCGGGCTGCTCGACCCGCGGCTGCTCACCGGTCCCGACGTCGTGCTGGGCACCGCGTGGAGCCTGATCCTCGACGGGCGGCTCGGCGAGAACGTCGCCGCATCGCTCAGCCGTGCCCTGCTCGGCCTCGTGATCGGAACGGTGAGCGGCGTGGTGCTGGCGGTGGTCGCCGGCCTCAACCGCCTCGGCGACTCGCTCATCGACGGCACTCTGCAGGTCAAGCGGGCGGTCCCGAACCTCGCCCTGATCCCGCTGCTGATCCTGTGGCTCGGCATCGGGGAGGAGTTCAAGGTCACGATCGTGGCGCTGGGCGTGCTGATCCCCGTCTACATCAACACCTACAGCGCCCTGACAGGAATCGATCAGCGATACATCGAGCTCGCCGAGACGCTCGGGCTCAGCCGCTGGCAGTACGTCCGGTCAGTGCTGCTCCCCGGCGCGCTCCCCGGCTTCTTCGTCGGGTTCCGGCTTGCCGTGGTCGGGTCGTGGACGGCGCTGATCGTCGTCGAGACCATCAACGCGACCTCCGGAATCGGCTACATGATGTCGCAGGCGCAGCTGTATGCGCAGTCCGACATCATCCTGGTGGGCCTCGTCGTTTACGGCGTGTTCGGCTTCACCTCCGACGCCCTCGTGCGACTGCTCGAGAGGAAGGTGCTGTCATGGCGACGCACGCTGGCCAGCTGACCGCCGCGGTCGAGATCACGGGGCTCACCCGTTCGTTCGGGGACCGCACGGTGCTCGACGCCGTCGACCTGCGGATCCACCGGGGCGAGTTCGTCGCCCTCATCGGGCGCAGCGGCTCCGGCAAGAGCACCCTGCTGCGCGCGGTCGCCGGTCTGGACGACGGAGTGGACGGGTCGGGCGAGGTGTTCGTGCCGCGCAGAGTGTCGCTGGTCTTCCAGGACTCGCGGCTGCTGCCGTGGCTGCGGGTGCTCGACAACGTGGTGCTCGGCCAGTCGGGCTCTGGCGTCGCCGCGCGCGGGCGGCAGGTGCTCGCCGAGGTCGGTCTGGCCGGCCGCGAGCGGGCGTGGCCGCACGAGCTCTCGGGCGGCGAGCAGCAGCGCGCGGCGCTGGCCCGCTCGCTCGTCAGCGAGCCCGAGCTGCTGCTGGCCGACGAGCCGTTCGGCGCGCTCGACGCGCTGACCCGCATCCGCATGCACGCGCTGCTGCGCACGCTGCTGAACGTGCATCGCCCGGCCGTGCTGCTGGTCACACACGACGTCGATGAGGCCGTGCTGCTGGCCGACCGCGTGCTCGTCATCGACGAAGGGCGCTTCGCCCTCGACCTCGAGATCGACCTGCCCGGCGAGCGGAGCGCGCAGCATCCCGACTTCATCCGATATCGCGAGCAGCTGCTCGAGTCGCTGGGCGTCACCACGGCGCACCCAGCACCTGACGCGAACACCGATCACGAGGAGACACGGTGAGCGCGCGGACGGATCGACGCCTGCACTTCAACCTGTTCCTGCACGACACCGGGCACCACGAGGCGTCGTGGCGACTGCCGGAGGCCGACCCGCACGCGCTGCTCGACCTGGGCTACCACCAGCGGCTGGCGCGCATCGCGGAGGACGCGAAGTTCGACTCGCTCTTCCTCGCCGACTCGCCCGCACTGTTCGGCGACGTCGGGCGGCGTCCACAGGGATCGATCGAGCCGACCGTCCTGCTCGCCGCGCTCGCCGTCACGACGTCGAGGATCGGGCTGATCGCCACCGCGTCGACGTCGTACAACGAGCCGTTCAATCTCGCGCGCCGGCTGTCGTCGGTGGACTGGATCTCGGGCGGCCGGGCCGGATGGAACATCGTGACGACGGCGGGCGAGGCCGCCGCGCGCAACTTCGGGCTCGAGGATCAGCCGCTGCACAGCGACCGATATGCACGGGCGTCGGAATTCCTCGAGGTCGCGACGCGGCTGTGGGACTCGTGGGAAGACGACGCGATCGTCGCCGACAAGGAGGGCGGCGTGCACGCGCTCGCCGACAAGGTGCACAGCATCGACCACCGGGGGCGCTACTTTCGCGTCGACGGGCCGCTCAACGCGCCGCGCAGTCCGCAGGGCTATCCGCTGCTCGTGCAAGCGGGGTCGAGCGAGGACGGCAAGGAGTTCGCCGGCCGCTGGGCGGAGGCCGTGTTCACTGCTCAGCCGACGGTCGAGGAGGCGCGGAGCTTCTACGCCGACGTCAAGCGTCGTGCCGTCGGGAACGGGCGCGACCCCGAGCACGTGAAGATCCTTCCTGGGCTCGTGCCGGTGATCGCCGATACTGAGGCCGAGGCGCGCGAGCTGGATGCGGAGCTTGACCGGCTCATCTCGCCCGAGTACGCGCGCCGCCAGCTGGCCCGGACGCTGCGTGTCGATCCGGAGTCGCTCGCCTTCGACCGGCCGCTGCCGACGGACCTCCCCGACGAGGACGACATCGAGGGCTCGAAGAGCCGCTACACCCTCATCGTCGAGCTCGCCCGCCGCGAGAACCTCACGGTGCGCGAGCTCATCGGGCGGCTCGGCGGCGGACGCGGGCACCGCACCTTCACCGGCACGCCGGTGCAGGTCGCCGACACGATCCAGGAGTGGTTCGAGACGGGCGCCGCCGACGGGTTCAACATCATGCCCGCCGTGCTGCCCTCGGGGCTCGAGGTGTTCGTGGCGAAGGTGCTCCCGATCCTCCGGGAGCGGGGGCTGTTCCGCACCGAATACGAGGGCAACACCCTGCGCGAGCACTACGGGCTGCCACGCCCGGCCAACCGGCGCGTGCTGGCAGGCGTGTAGTCGACAGGCGGATCGAGGCGGCGCCTCCGAAGCGCCGCCTCGATCCGCCGCGACGTGCGTCCCCTCTTGATCCGCGGTGCCGAATTCGCGGCGCCGACCGGTGCCTCCCTGGAAGGAACCGATGGCCCTCGCTCCCCGAGAATCGACGCTCGCGCATTCTCTTCTGCGTCTCTCCCCGCTCGCGAGGCCGGTGGTGCCGCGGCTCGCGCTCGGCATGATCACCGCCGTGGTCGCGAGCGGCGTGGCCCTGGCGATCCCGCAGGCGCTGCAGTGGATCGTGAACGGTCCGCTCTTCGCCACGCACGACGCTCGCGGCCTCTGGGTGGGCGTCGCGATCGTGCTGGGCCTCGGCATCCTCGAGGCGGGTCTGCTCGTGGCCCGGCGGCAGCTCGTGCTCGCCCCCGGAGCCAAGCTCGAATCCGACCTGCGCGTGCGGCTGTACGAGCATCTCGTCGATGTGCCCGCCGCGTTCCACGACGAGTGGGGCAGTGGCCAGCTGCTGTCGCGCTCGATGAGCGACATCCGCCGCTTCCGCCGCTGGATCAGCTTCGGCTTGATCATGATCTGCGTCAACACGCTCACGATCGTCGCGGGCATCGTGCTCATGCTGATCGCGAGCCCGCTTCTCGGGGCCGTCTTCGCGGCGGCCGCCGTGCCGGTCGCGGTGGCGAGCCTCTACTTCCGCCGGAGCTATCGCACGGCGTCGCGCCTCGCGCAGGACCAGGCCGGCGATCTCGCCACGACGGTCGAGGAGTCCGTGCGCGGCATCCGCATCCTCATGGCGTTCGGTCGCGGCCGCGCGGCGCTCGAGTCGTTCTCGACGCAGGCCGACGTGCTGCGCGAGACAGAGATCCAGAAGGCCCGCTCGCTGGCGACCGTCTCGATGATCCTCACCGCGCTCCCCGAAGCCGCGCTCGCCGTGTCGCTCGTGCTCGGCGCGTTCCTGGTCGCGGGAGGACACCTCACCGTGGGCGCCATCGTGGCGTTCTTCGGCACGGCCGCCGTCGTGAGCGGCCCCCTCGGGCGCCTCGGCGAGCAGTTCGCCATGTCGATGGACGCCAAAGCCGCGATCGACCGCTTCTTCGAAGTGCTCGACATCCCCAACACGATCCTCGACCCCGAGAGCCCGGTCACGCTGCCGGAGTCGGCGCGACGACTCGAGCTGCGCGGGGTGACCTTCCGGCATCCGGATGCCGATCCCGGCGTCCCCGCCGTGCTCGACGACCTCGACCTCGTCGTCGAGCCGGGCGAGACGCTCGCATTGGTGGGAGTCGCGGGATCGGGCAAGAGCAGTCTCGCCCAGCTCGTGCCGCGTCTGTATGACGTGACGCAAGGCAGCGTGCTCATCGGCGGCATCGACGTGCGCGACGTGACGCGCACCGACCTTCGCCGACACGTCTCGATCGCCTTCGAGGAGCCGGTGCTGTTCTCCGCCTCGGTGCGCGAGAACATCCTGCTCGGAGTGCCCGGCGCGGGCGACGACGTGCTGCACGCCGCGATCGCGACAGCCGGCGCCGACTTCGTCCGTGACCTCCCCGACGGCGTCGACACCGTGATCGGCGAGGAGGGCCTCACCCTGTCGGGCGGCCAGCGGCAGCGCATCTCGCTGGCGCGGGCGATCGCGGCGGCCCCCCGCATCCTGATCCTCGACGACCCGCTGTCGGCCCTCGACGTGCACACCGAAGAGCTCGTGACGCGGCGGCTGCGTGCGCATCTGCACGAGACGACCACCATCGTCGTCGCTCATCGACCGTCGACCGTCGCACTCGCCGATCGCGTGGCGCTGCTCGACGACGGGCGCATCGCGGCGCTCGGCACGCACGTCGAGCTGCTCGCGTCGAGCGCGCGCTACCGATCGGTGATCACGACGACCCAGGCCGACTCCGCTCCTCTCGTCACCCCGGCCGCGGTCGGCTCGGTCGGCGCCTCGCCCCGGAGCACCGGTCGCGCGGGCTCGAAGTCCACGGCCCTCGCCGCAGCGGAGGCCGTCGCATGAGCGGCGTGGCACTCGAGGACCACGTCGAGCTCGAACGGTCGCTCGCGCGCCGCGTGCGCCGCAGATCGCTGCGGCTGCTCGGGTCGCTGCTGCGGCCGATGCGGTGGCGGTTCGGCCTCATGCTGCTGCTCGTCGCGGCGGCACAGGCCGCGAAGGCCGCCGGGCCGCTGTTCGTCGCGGTGGTGATCGACACCGGGCTGCCGCTCCTGATCGACGGCGACCCCACGTCGGTGCTCGCATCCGGGTTCGGGTACGTGACCGTCGCGCTGGCGAGCGGCGCGCTCACGCTGTGGTCGATCCGGCTGAGCGCGCGCATCGCCCAGGCGGCGCTGTACGAGCTGCGCCGGCGCGTGTTCCGCCACACGCAGCGGCTCAGCCTCGAGTTCCACGAGACCTACACCTCGGGTCGCATCATCGCGCGGCAGACGTCCGACCTCGACGCGGTGCGGGAGCTTCTCGATTCCGGTGTGAACCAGCTCCTCTCGGGCTTGCTGTTCATGGTCTTCGTCGCGGTCATGCTGCTGGCCCTCGATCCCTGGAGCGGGTTCATGCTGGTCGCGGCATCCGTTCCCGTCGCCTTGCTCACCCGCTGGTTCCACACGCGATCGCAACTGCACTACCGCTCGACGCGTGTGGCGTCGGCGCGGCTCATCGTGCAGTTCGTCGAGACGATGGCGGGCAACCGCGCCGTGCAGGCGTTCCATCGCGAGCGCCACGACATCGCGCGCCATCGCGAGCTCTCCGACGACTACCGGTTCGCCGACCAGCGGGCCGTGGGACTGATCGGTGTCTACAACCCCGGTCTCGTGCTGATCGGCAACGTGACGGTCGCGGCCATGCTCGCGGTCAACGGCTACCGGGTCTTCGCCGGGGAGCTGCAGGTGGGGGTGCTCATCGCGGCGCTGCTGTACGCGAAACGGTTCTTCGCGCCGGTGCAGGAGATGGCGCAGTTCTACAACTCGCTGCAGTCGTCGGTCGCGGCGCTCGAGAAGATCTCGGGACTGCTGGAGGAGGAGCCCTCGGTCGCCGCGCCGGCCCGCCCGGTTGCCCTGCCGAGGGCGCAGGGGCGCATCGACTTCGACGAGGTTCGCTTCAGCTACACCCCGGGCGCCGACGTGATTCCGGGCCTCGAGCTGCACGTACAGCCGGGCGAGGTGCTGGCGCTGGTCGGCACGACCGGCGCGGGAAAGTCGACGATCGCGAAGCTCGTCGCGCGGTTCTACGACGTGACGGGGGGCACGGTGCGCCTCGATGGCGTCGACGTGCGCGACCTGTCGTTCTCCGATCTGCGGCGCGCCGTCGTCATGGTGACGCAGGAGAGCTTCCTGTTCAGCGGAACCATCGCCGAGAACATCGCGATTGGCCGGCCCGAGGCATCCCGCGACGAGATCCAGGCGGCGGCGCGGGCCGTCGGAGCAGACCGCTTCATCGACGCGCTGCCCGACGGGCTCGACACCGACGTGCACAAGCGCGGCGGCCGGCTCTCGGCGGGTCAGCGCCAGCTGGTCTCGTTCGCGCGCGCGTTCCTCGCGGATCCGGCCGTGCTGATCCTCGACGAGGCGACGGCCTCGCTCGACCTGCCGAGCGAGGCGATCGTGCAGCAGGGGCTGGCCACGCTCCTCGCCGGGCGCACGGCGCTCGTGATCGCCCACCGGCTGTCGACGGTGGAGTCGGCGGATCGCGTCGTCGTGCTGCGCCACGGGCAGGTCGTCGAGAGCGGCACGCCCGCGGAGCTCCTCGCGGCCGGAGGCGAGTACGCCGCGCTGCACACCGCGTGGCGGGCTTCGATCGACGGCCGGCTCGTGCCTCCGACCCGAACCTGACGCGTGATCGGATATCGACCGCGACGCCGACCTCGGTCTAGACTGACGCACGTGTTGACCTGTCGGTGTTGTCGCCCCTGTTGTTGAAGCGTTCGCTTCACGCAGACCTCAGCGACCCCGACAACCTCCCGCGCACCCGCGCGGCAACACACCAGGACACAACGTGCGTTACGCCCAGAGCGTGGCCGACCTCGTCGGCAACACCCCCCTCGTCCAGCTGACCCGTGTCACCGACGGCGTCGCCGCGACGGTGCTCGCCAAGGTCGAGTACTTCAACCCCGGCGGCTCCGCCAAGGACCGCATCGCCCGGCGCATCATCGACGCCGCCGAACGCGACGGACAACTGCTGCCCGGCGGCACGATCGTCGAGCCGACGAGCGGCAACACCGGCGTCGGCCTCGCGCTCGTCGCGGTGCAGCGCGGCTACCGCATGATCTTCGTGGTGCCCGACAAGTTCGCGGGGCCCAAGGTCGACGTCCTGCGGGCGTACGGCGCCGAGGTCGTCGTCACCGACACGAGCGTGCCGCCGGAGGACCCACGCTCGTACTACAGCGTGTCGGACCGGCTTGTGCGCGAGATTCCGGGAGCGTTCAAGCCGAACCAGTTCGCGAATCAGAACGGGCCTCTGAGCCACTACGAGACGACGGGCCCCGAGATCTGGCGCGACACCGATGGGCGCGTGACGCATTTCGTCGCCGGCATCGGCACCGGCGGCACGATCACCGGCACCGGGCGCTACCTGCACGAGGTGTCGAACGGCGCGGTGAAGGTGGTCGGGGCCGACCCCGAGGGGTCGATCTACTCCGGCGGCCCCATCCACGGCTACCTCGTCGAGGGCGTGGGCGAGGACTTCTGGCCCGAGAGCTACGACCCGTCGGTGCCCGACGAGATCCACCGCATCTCCGACGCCGAGACCTTCGAGATGACGCGCCGCCTCGCCCGGGAGGAGGGACTTCTCGTCGGCGGATCGAGCGGCATGGCCGTGGTCGCCGCCCTGCGGACGGCCCGCGACCTTCCCGCCGACGCCGTCGTCGTCGTGCTGCTGCCCGATCACGGCCGCGGCTACCTCAACCGGTTCTACGACGACGGCTGGATGCGCGACCACGGCTTCGACGTCGCGACCGGCGCGCCCGGCGCGAACACCGGCCCCGCAGCATCCGTCACCCCCACCGAAGGAGCACCCGAATGACCGAGCCCACGAACGACCGCGGCTTCGAGACCCGGGCGGTTCACGCCGGGCAGGCCTTCGACCCGACGACGGGCGCGGTCATCCCGCCGGTGCACTTCTCGACGACGTACGCGCAGGACGGGATCGGCGGACTCCGCCAGGGGTACGAGTACGGGCGCAGCGGCAACCCGACGCGCACCGCGCTCGAGACGCAGCTCGCCGCCCTCGAGGGCGGCGCGCACGCGCTGTCGTTCGCGTCGGGCCTGGCCGCCGAGGACGCGCTGCTGCGCGCCGCGCTGAAGCCCGGCGACGAGGTGCTGCTCGGCAACGACGTCTACGGCGGCACCTATCGCCTCATCGCGCGGGTGCTCAGCGGATGGGGGGTCGGCGTGCGGGTCGTCGACATGAGCGATCTCGATGCGGTGCGCGCGGCGCTCGACGAGCGTCACGCGCGGATCCTGTGGGTCGAGACCCCGAGCAATCCGCTGCTGCGCATCACCGACATCGCCGGGCTCGCCCGCCTGGGCCACGACGCCGGGGCCCTCGTCGTGGTCGACAACACGTTCGCATCGCCCGCGCTGCAGCAGCCGCTGGCGCTCGGTGCCGACGTCGTCGTGCACTCGACGACCAAGTACCTCGGCGGGCACTCCGATGTCGTCGGCGGCGCCCTCGTGCTCAACGACGACGCCTTGTACGCCGAGGTGAAGTTCCTGCAGTTCGCGGTCGGCGCGGTGTCGGGCCCGCTCGACGCGTGGCTCACGACCCGCGGCATCAAGACGCTGGCCCTGCGCATGCAGCGGCACAGCGAGAACGCGCAGGAGGTCGCGGACTTCCTCTCGGGCCACGGCTCCGTCGCGCGCGTGTACTACCCGGGGCTCGCCTCGCACCCCGGGCACGATCTCGCGGCGCGGCAGATGAGCCGGTTCGGCGGGATCGTGTCGGTGGCGCTGGCGGATGCCGCGTCCGCACGTCGCTTCGCCGAGTCGACGCGCCTCTTCCAGCTGGCAGAGTCGCTGGGTGGGGTCGAGTCGCTCATGAACTACCCCGACGAGATGACCCACGCCTCGGTGCGCGGCACCGAGCTCGCCGTCCCGCCGGAGGTCGTGCGCCTCTCGGTCGGCATCGAGTCCTCTGCCGACCTCCTCGCCGACCTCGACCAGGCCCTTTCCGGCCTCTGACGCCCGTCGACTTCTCGTCCGTTCTTCTCACCGGTCACGAGGTGCCGCCGCGGGCAGCATTTCGTGACCGGTGAGTCGTGAGATGCCTGACTCCTCTGCTCGCCTGTCACATCCTGTTGTCGTAGGCAGCAGTTCGTGACAGGTGAGCGAGGGGTGGACGCGCGGGAATCGTGGCGCGAGCGGACGTAGGCTCGGGGCATGACCGCGAGCCCCGGCATCCGTTCGTCCGTCCTCG
Organism: Microbacterium trichothecenolyticum; assembly: GCF_041938625.1. GTDB lineage: Bacteria > Actinomycetota > Actinomycetes > Actinomycetales > Microbacteriaceae > Microbacterium > Microbacterium trichothecenolyticum_D. Next base: position 732,001 of record NZ_CP169427.1, read on the forward strand.
CGCAGACGCTGCGGATCGGCAGCGTCACCGTGCCGAACCGCATCATGCAGACGGCGCACTCGAAGCAGTACTCCGACCGCGTCGAGTCCGACCGCGAGACCGCGTACTACGTGCGCCGCGCGCTCGGCGGCTGCGGGCTGTTCGTCGCCGGCAACCACTTCGTGCACCCGACCGGGTCGATCCGGGGCTTCGAGGACGCGTATCGCCCCGAGGGGGTCGCCGCTTCCAAGAGCATGACGGATGCTGTGCACGAAGCCGGTGCGAAGATCTTCGTGCAGCTGAACCACCACGGGGCGCAGGCGCAGCCCGACGGGCCCGACGGACCGCGGACGGTGTACGCGCCGTCGCGGCTGATATCGCCGTCGACGGGGCACGCGACCCGGGAGATGGACCACGCCGACATCGCGTCCTTCGTCGAGGGGTGGGCGCTGTCGGCCGAGCACGCGCGCGACGGCGGGTTCGACGGCGTCGAGATCCACATGGCGCACGGGTACCTGCTCCACCAGTTTCTCTCGCCGCTCTACAACTCCCGCCAGGACGAGTACGGTGGCGACCTCGAGGGGCGCACGCGGTTCCCGCGCGAGGTGCTGCGGGCGGTGCGCGCGCGGGTGGGCGACGACTTCACCGTCGGCATCCGCATCGTGGCGAACGAGTTCCACCCCAGAGGCTCCCACGGCGCCGGCATGCGCGAGGTGATCGCGCGCCTGCGGCAGGACGCCCGGATCGACTTCCTCGACCTCGCCGCCGGCGGCTACCACAACGTCCACTACGTCTTCCCGTCGTCGCCCATGCCGTACGCGTGGCTGCGCGACGACGTCGCCGCGGTCAAAGCCGCGAACCCCGACGTGCCGGTGTTCGGCGTCGGCGCTGCTCGCTCGGTCGAGGAGGCCGAGGAGGTCGTCGCCTCCGGCGTCGCCGACATGGTCGCGCTCACGCGCGCGCAGATCGCCGACCCCGATCTCGGCCGGAAGCTCCTCGGACTCGAGCCCGTCGATTCGGGGGAACGCGGCATCCGTCATTGCATCCGCCTGAATCAGGGATGCCTCGGCCGCGGCAGCCGCGGACTCGCGATGTCGTGCACCGTGAACCCGCGCGCGGGCCGCGAGCTCGAACGCGGCGAGCGGCCGCGCGCGGCGTCGCCGCAGCGGTGGATCGTCGTGGGCGGTGGTCCTGCAGGGATGCGCGCCGCCGTCGAGCTGGCGACCGATGGCCACGCGGTCACGCTGCTGGAGCGATCGGACGCACTGGGCGGACAGCTGCGCCTGGCACGCCGCGTGCCGGGCCGCGAGAGCGTCGGACTCCTCGTCGACGACCTCGAGCGCGACCTCGTCGCGGTCGGCGTCGACGTGCGACTCGGTGTCGAGGCGACGGCCGAGACCCTGCGCGGGCTCGGGACGGACGGCATCGTGGTCGCCACCGGCGCCGTCGCTCCTGCGACGACCTCCCTCGCGCTCGGCGGCGCGTACGTAGGCGGGTTCCCGGCCGACGGCACGATCGACGCGTTCACCGCGGTGTCGGGGTCGCCGCTCGGGCGCCGGATCGCGGTGGTCGATGCCGACGGCACCGCGTACGCGGCCGGGATCGTGCTGACCTTGCTCGAGCGTGTCGACGAGCTCGAGCTGATCACGCCGTTCGAGACCCTGTTCCCGCACATCGGCGCCGGGTACGACCGGCCGCTGCTGCTCGAACGCCTCGGCGCGCACGGCGGCTTCCGCCGGAGCGTCGCGCATCGCGTCGAGCGCATCGAACCCGGCGCCGTGACCGCGCGCGACGCGCTGACCGGCGCGGCGGATGCGATCCCCGGCGTCGATGCCATCGTCGCGGTCGAGCCGCGCGCGTCGATCGCCGTCCCCGGTCTGGTGCCGGATCCTGCGGCCGCGGCATCCGGTCCCCGCATCATCACGATCGGCGACGCCTTCGCCCCCCGCACGATCGACGCCGCGATCTTCGAGGCCGTGGAGCTCGCCTACGACGTCGCAGGTCTGGCCGTGCTCCGGGGCTGAGCTTCCGTCGGCCGCAGGTCGCAGCATCCGTCCCCCTCCCGTTCGACAGGTCAACCAGGGTTCCGCAGGAGTTTTCCTGCGCAAACGCTCCTGTCGAGGCCCGGTTGACCTGTCGACGCGGCTGAGGTCCGACCCGCCGGGAGGGCGGTGGCTACGCTGGGGCCGTGGACCCCGTCACCGCAACGCTCGTCATCCTCGTGCTCGCGGTGATCGCGTTCGTGAGCAACCGCGTGCCGATCGGCATCGTCGCGATCGGGGTCGCGCTGGCACTGTTCTTCACCGGCGTGCTGACGCTGCCGCAGGCTCTCGCCGGGTTCGGCGACCCGACGGTGCTGTTCATCGCCGCATTGTTCGTCGTGAGCGAGGCGCTCGACGCAACGGGCGTCACGGCCTGGGCTGGCCAGAAGGTGATCGGCCGCGCCGGCACCAAGCGCACCACGCTCCTCGTCGTGATCGCGCTGCTCGTGGCCGGCCTCACGGCCCTCATCAGCATCAATGGGGCGGTCGCGGCGCTGCTCCCGCTCGTTGTGGTCGTCGCCGCCCGCGCGGGCATCGCCTCGTCGAAGCTGCTCATGCCGCTCGCGTTCGCCGCATCCGCGGGGTCGCTCCTGCTGCTCACCGGCACGCCCGTCAACATCATCGTCTCCGAGTTCGCCGCGAACGCCGGCGGGCGGGAGTTCGGGTTCTTCGAGTTCGCCCTGGTCGGCATCCCCGTGCTCCTCGGAACCGTCGCGATCCTCCTCATCGGCGGCGGTCTCGTGCCCGAGCGCCAGGGCGCGCTGATGCCGCTCGACCTCGTGCGGCACGCGCGCCTGCTGCGTCAGCAGTATTCGCTCACCCTTGACACCGGCGTGCTGCTCGGCCCTCAGACCGGCGTCACCGAGGTGGTCGTGGCGCCCCGGTCGCCGCTCATCGGCAAGCACGTGTGCGCCGGCATGACGACTCCCGACGGCGACCTCGTCGTGCTCGCGGCGCGGCGCGGCGATGAGCAGCTCAAAGGCACCGAGTTCGTCGTGCAGGCCGGCGACGCGCTGCTGCTGCAGGGCGCGTGGGACGACCTCTCCCGCCGCACGAGCGACCCGGGTGTGCTCGTCGTCGACGATCCTGCGCAGCTGCGCCGGTCGGTCCCGCTCGGCAAGGGGGCGAAGCGGGCGATCGGCATCCTGCTCGCGATGATCCTGCTGCTGGCGACGGGCCTGGTCCCGCCTGCGGTGGCCGCGCTGCTGGCCGCGTGTGCCCTCGTGCTCTCCCGCACCGTCACCGTGACGCAGGCGTACCACTCGATCTCGTGGACGACCATCGTGCTCATCGCCGGCATGATCCCGCTGTCGACGGCCTTCATCAGTACCGGGACCGCCGATCTGGTGGCGAACGGGATGCTGTCGTTCCTCGGCGACGCCGGGCCCCACGTCGCCCTGCTCGCCCTCTGCGGTCTGACGGTGGTGCTGGGGCAGCTGATCAGCAACACCGCGACGGTGCTCATCGTCGCGCCCATCGCGATCTCGGTCGCCCAGTCGCTCGACCTGTCGGTGCAGCCCTTCATGATGGCGCTGGCCGTCGCGGGCGCGGCGGCCTTCCTCACGCCGATCGCGACGCCCGCGAACCTCATGGTGATGGAGCCCGCCGGCTACCGCTTCGGCGACTACTGGAAGCTCGGCCTCCCGCTCGTGCTGTTCTTCCTCGTGATCGCGGTCTGGTACGTCCCGATCGTCTGGCCCTTCTGACACCGCAGATCTTGGCGACTCGTCAGAAAGTGGGCCGTCGGGCGCTAGGACTTGGCGACTCGCCAGAACGCGCCAGGACTTGGCGACTCGCCAGAAAGTGGCCGTCGGGTGCTAGGTCTTGGCGACTCGTCAGAACGCGCCAGGACTTGGCGACTCGCCAGAAAGTGGGCCGTCGGGCGCTAGGACTTGGCGACTCGCCAGAACGCGCCAGGACTTGGCGACTCGCCAGAAAGTGGGCCGTCACGCGCCAGGTCTTGGCGACTCGCCAAGAGCGCCTGGGTGCAGAGCGACGCCTCGGCGGATCGATGACTCGGGTCCGCCGAGGCGTCGCGGGTCGGTTCAGGCGGCCGACCAGCCGCCGTCGCTCGCGAGGTTCTGGCCGTTGACGTTGACGCCGTCGTCGCTCAGCAGGAACGTGATCGACGCGGCCAGGCGGTCGGCCGCCACGGGCGGGGTCATCACGGCCATGCCGGCGCGGACGCGGTCGGCGCCGAGCGGCGAGGTGAACTTCGCCTCGATGTTGGTGATCACAGCGCCGGGGGCGACGGCGTTCACGCGGATGCCGCTCGGGCCGTACATGAACGCGCTCGACTTCGTGAGCCCGACCACCGCGTGCTTCGACGCGGTGTAGGCGGCGCCGGCGGACGAACCGCGAAGGGATGCCTCGGACGAGGTGTTCACGATGGAGCCGGTGCCCTGCGCGAGCATCGCGGGGATGACGGCGCGCATCAGCTTCATCGTGCCGGTGACGTTCACGCGGAAGACGCGATCCCAGACGGCGTCGGTGACGTCGCCGACCGGGGTCATGTCGTCCATGATCCCGGCGATGTTCGCGAGGCCGTCGATCCGGTCGCCGGCCGCCTCGACGATGCGGGCAACACCCTCGTCGTCGGTGATGTCGGCGGTGAGCGCGACGACGTCGGCGCCGGCGTGCGCCGCGACGAACTCGTCGAGGCGCTCCTGGCTGACGTCCACGGCGATCACGCGACCGCCCTCGCGCGCGACGCGCGACGCGGTGGCGCGGCCGATGCCGGAGCCTGCGCCCGTCACGATGACGGTCTGGCCCGTGAAGCGGCCGGCGGTGACCTTCTCGGCCCACACGGCCTTCGTGGTCTCGGCAGCGGCTTCGGCTTCCGCGGGGACGCCGTCGGGGTTGACCTCTGCGACGAGCGCGTCGAGGGCAGCCTGCGGGAAGGCGCCGCCGCTCATCGCGACGAGGTTGTTGATCGGAAGGCCCGCGACGGGTGCGAGGGCCTCCGCGCTCTGGCCGCCCTGGGCGAGCAGGCCGCGCAGGGCGGCGCCGCCCGCGGGATCGTCGAGCCACGTCTGGATGGTGGATGCTCCGGTCAGGGGAGCGGCGGTGGTGCTCATTTCTGTCCCTTCTTCATGCAGTTCAGCGGGGCTGCGGGTCCGGGGGATGAGGATCCTTCGGGGCGGCTCCTACCGGACAACAGTGTCCGGTACTAGGCTACACCCGTGCCGAGCACCGCATCCCCCCGTGCGCTCCCTCGCCAGAACCGAGGCCCCGCCGCAGCAGCCGACAACCGTAAGGCGTTGATCGCCGCTGCGCGTGAGGTCTATGCCGAAGGAGGGCTCCAAGCCCCCTTCAGCGCCGTCGCCAAGCGCGCCGGTGTCGGGCAAGGAAGCCTGTACCGTCACTTCCCCGACCGGACCGCCCTCGCCGTCGCCGTCTTCGAAGACAACGTGCGCGACCTCGAGGAGTACACCGCGTCGTCCGATCGCACCATCGACGATCTGCTCGACCGCGTGGTCGATCAGGCCGTCGCGTCGACCGCGCTCATCGAGCTGATCACGGCAGACCTCTCCGACCGCCGGGTCGCGTCGCTGGGCGCCCGATTCCAGGCGCTCGTGGAGCGTCTCGTCGCGCGCGATCGCGCCGCCGGGCGCATCGGAGCGCATATCGAGACCGAGGACGTCACCCTCGCGACCGGGATGCTGGCGACCGAACTCGCGCGCGCGGATCCGGCGCAGCGGCCGGCCGTCGCACGCCGTGCGCGAGCGCTGTTCGCGGCGGCGTTCGCACCACGCTGATCAGGCATTCGCGCGCTGCTGATCCGGCACTAGGCTCCTGCCATGGGCCGGTTCATCTACGACACCAACGCCAACTCGGTCGACATCGAAGACCGCACGCTGGCGCACCTGCGCATCGTCATGATGAACAAGCTGCGCCGCTCGGAGCCGTTCATGTTCGACGTGGAGATCGGCGACGGCAGCGGCCGGCGGAGCTTCTGGATCCACCCCTCGGTGCCGATCCAGTTCCACTTCTTCGGCAGCCGTCAACCTCGTATCAACCGCCGTTGGGTCGAGGCGCTGATGCTCTCGGCCAGCGGGCCCAACGGGCTCGCGATCCTTCCGGAGCCCGACGACGACGACACCCCGCCGCCGCCTGCTGAGGGCTGAGCCCTAACCGCTGACATCGTCGGGCGTCACCTCGGTGCCGCCGACGGTCAGCCGCTCCACGTCGAGGTGATCGACGTCGACGTTGCCGAGTGTCACGTCGGGCGCCTCACCCTCTTCACCCAGCTGTTGAACGGGGACGGGGCCGGTGTCGAAGTGCTCGGCGAACAGCATGATGCCGCCGGTCGAGCTGGCCGAGTTGGCGAGCTCCTCGATCCACGCGCGGCTGAGCTCCGTGGGCTCGGGATCGTCGAACACGAACCGCAGCGGGATCGACGGATGCAGCCAGATGGTGCTGCGACCGCGCGGCTGGTCGTCGGGGTGCTTCCACGACACCGTGAAGCTCTCGTCGCGTCGCAGCTTGGTCGCGATGACGACCTTCAGGTGCGCGAGAGCGCGGTCCTCGATATGGATCGGCATCGCGCCGCCGCCGTAGTAGATCGTGCCCACGCGCCAACCATAACGCCGTTCCTCTGCGCGGTGGTGGCGTCAGAGCCTCGTCCACGCCTCCGTGAGGACGCTGCGCAGGATCTGCTCGATCTCGTCGAACTCCTTCGGTCCGATCGTGAGGGGCGGCGCGAGCTGGATGACGGGGTCGCCACGGTCGTCAGCGCGGCAGTACAGGCCCGCCTCGAACAGCGCCTTCGACAGGAACCCGCGCAGCAGCCGCTCGGATTCGTCGTCGTCGAAGGTCTCCTTGGTCGCCTTGTCCTTGACGAGTTCGATGCCGAAGAAGTACCCGTCGCCGCGCACGTCGCCGACGATGGGCAGGTCGGTGAGCTTCTCGAGGCTCGTGCGGAACAGCGGCGAGTTCTCGCGCACGTGCTCATTGAGGCCCTCCTCCTCGAAGATGTCGAGGTTCTCGAGCGCGACGGCGGCCGAGACCGGGTGACCACCGAACGTATAGCCGTGGTAGAACGCGCGGTCGCCGTGGGCGAACGGCTCGTAGATCTTGTCGCTCACGATGGTGGCGCCGATCGGCGAGTAGCCGCTGGTCATGGCCTTCGCGCACGTGATCATGTCGGGGACGTATCCGTACGCGTCGCACGCGAACATGTGGCCGATGCGCCCGAAGGCGCAGATGACCTCGTCCGACACGAGCAGCACGTCGTACTTGTCGCAGATCTGGCGCACGCGCTGGAAGTAGCCGGGAGGCGGCGGAAAGCAGCCGCCCGAGTTCTGCACCGGCTCGAGGAAGACCGCGGCGACGGTGTCGGGGCCTTCGAAGAGGATCATCTCCTCGATGCGATCGGCCGCCCAGACGCCGAACTCCTCGAGGCTGCCCGACGGCGCGCCCATGTCGTCGGCGCGGTAGAAGTTGGTGTTCGGCACGCGGAAGCCGCCGGGGGTCACGGGCTCGAACATCGACTTCATGGCCGGGATGCCGGTGATCGCGAGCGCGCCCTGGGGCGTGCCGTGGTACGCCACCGAGCGCGAGATCACCTTGTGCTTGGTGGGCTGCCCCTGGATCTTCCAGTAGTACTTCGCGAGCTTGAACGCGGTCTCGACCGCCTCGCCGCCGCCGGTCGAGAAGAACACCTTGTTGAGGTCGCCCGGAGCGTAGTCGGCGAGCCGGTCGGCGAGCTCGATCGCGGCGGGGTGCGCGTACGACCAGATCGGGAAGAATGCGAGCTGCTCGGCCTGCTTGGCTGCGACCTCGGCGAGGCGCTTGCGGCCGTGGCCCGCCGCGACGACGAACAGGCCGGCCAGGCCGTCGATGTACTGCTTGCCCTGCGAGTCCCAGATGTGATGCCCCTCGCCCTTGACGATGATCGGCACACCCGGTCCGTCGGTCATGACGGACTGGCGGGCGAAGTGCATCCACAGGTGGTCTTTCGCCATCTGCTGCAGTTCGGCGTCGCTGCGGGCAGGGCGTCGGGTCACGGACTGCGCGGTAGTGGACATGTGGAGCCTTCCGTCGGACGTGCTCCCACGCTACTCGCGCGCCCCGCGCGTCGACATGCGACGTTTCGTCCGGAACGGATGCTGCGACCAGCGGTCCGTCCGGACTCTCACGTGGAGCCGCGGGCGATGAGCGCGGTCGGCAGCACGATCGGCGAGGGCGGCAGTGCAGCGCCGGCGGCGTCGGCGAGCGTCGCGCGAGCAGGCATGCGACCAGTTTTGCGCAAGATCTTCGACCGGCACGAGCCCCGATGGCATCGTCGGTTCCGGGAAGGGACACCACGATGACGACGACGACATCCCCGCTGCGGATCGCACTGATCGGCACCGGCTTCATGGGCCGCATGCACACGCAGGCCTGGCGCACCGCGCCGCACTTCTTCGACCTTCCGCGCGCACTGCAGCGCGCGCTTCTCATCGGCCACCGCGCCGACGCGACGGCCGAGGCGGCCGCGCGCTGGGAGTGGCCGGAGCACGGGGTCGACTGGCGCGAAGCCGTCGAGCGCGACGACATCGACGTGATCGACATCTGCACGCCCGGCGACACCCACGCCGAGATCGCGCTCGCGGCACTCGCCGCCGGCAAGCACGTGCTGTGCGAGAAGCCGCTCGCGAACTCGGTCGCCGAAGCGCAGGAGATGACGGATGCTGCGGCCGCAGCGTCCGTCCGGTCCGGCGTCGTCGCGATGTGCGGCTTCAGCTACCGCCGCACGCCCGCGCTGACCCTCGCCCGCCGGCTCATCGCCGAAGGGCGCATCGGTGAGATCCGCCACGTGCGCGCGCAGTACCTGCAGGACTGGCTGAGCGACCCCGATTCGCCCCACACGTGGCGCCTCGACCGCGACCGCGCGGGCTCGGGCGCCCTCGGCGACATCGGCGCGCACAGCGTCGACACCGCGCAGTGGCTCGCGGGCCAGGCGATCACCGCCGTCTCGGCCACCATGCGCACGTTCGTCGCCTCGCGCCCCCGCCGCTCGTCGGTCGAGGGGCTCGGCGGGGTCGCCGCCGACACCACCGACCGACTCCCGGTGACCGTCGACGACGCCGCCGCGTTCACCGCGCACTTCGACGGCGGCGCCCTCGGCGTCTTCGAGGCGACCCGTATGGCGACCGGACGCCGCAACGCCAACCGCATCGAGATCAACGGCGACCGCGGAGCGATCGCGTTCGACTTCGAGCGCATGAACGAACTCGAGGTGTACGACGCCGCCGCCGATGTCGCGCAGGGCTTCCGGCGCGTGCAGGTGACCGAGGCGCAGCATCCCTATGCCGGAGCGTGGTGGCCCGCAGGCCACGGGCTCGGCTACGAGCACCTGTTCGTGCACCAGGCCGTCGACTTCGTGCGCGCGGTCGCGGGCGAGATCCCGGTGTCGCCGAGCTTCGCCGACGCGACGCAGGTGCAGCGCGTCCTCGCCGCCGTGGAGCAGAGCGCCGCCCACGACAGCATCCTCACGCCGGTGGCAGCCACCGCGTTTCGACTCGCAAGCTCGCTCAACGAGCGGGATGACGCAAGCTCGCTCAACGAGCGGGATGACGCAAGCTCGCTCAACGAGCGGGATGACGCAAGCTCGCTCAACGAGCGGGATGACGCAAGCTCGCTCAACGAGCGGGATGAAGAAGGGATCCCCGCATGACCCGCACCGCCCTCGTCGTCCGCGGCGGATGGGACGGCCACCATCCGATCGAGGCGACCGACCTGTTCCTGCCGTTCCTCCGCTCCAGCGGCTTCGACGTGACCGTCGAGGACGACCCCCAGGTGTACGCCGACGCCGACCGTATGGCGACCGTCGACCTCGTGCTGCAGTCCGTGACGATGTCGCAGGCGTCGCACGAGGCGATCCACGGCCTCCGCGACGCCGTCGCGGCGGGCACCGGCCTCGCCGGCTGGCACGGTGGCATCGCCGACTCGTTCCGTGCGAGCTCGGACTACCTGCAGCTCGTGGGAGGCCAGTTCGCGACCCACCCGTCGAAGCACCCCGACGAGGTGCACGGCGACCAGACCGACAACTACCTCGACTACACCGTCGAGCTCACCGAGCTCGGGCGCACGCACGACATCATGGCGGGCCTCGACGACTTCACACTGACGACCGAGCAGTACTGGGTGCTGCACGACGACCTCATCGACGTGCTGGCGACCACCACGCACCCCGTGCAGCCCTATCACCCATGGCATCGGCCGATCGTCTCGCCCGCGGTGTGGACGCGGGACTGGGGTCAGGGCCGCGTCTTCGTCTCGACGCCGGGGCACAGCCTCGACGTGCTGCAGGACGCGAACGTCCGCACGATCATCGAACGGGGGATGCTGTGGGCCGCGCGGTGACCGACATCGGAATCGTCGGGCTCGGCGTCATCTCCCGCCAGTACCTCGACACGCTGCTCCCGGCATCGAGCGTGCGCATCGCGGCCGTCGCCGACCTCGACGTGGCCCGTGCCGAGGCCGCTGCCGAAGGCATCCCCGGGTGCCGCGCGCTCACGACCGGCGAGCTGCTCGAGGATCGCAGCATCCGTGCCGTGCTGAACCTCACGATCCCCGCGGCGCACGCCGATGTCGCGCTCGCCGCCATCGCACACGGCAAGGACGTGTACGGCGAGAAGCCGCTCGCGGCGACCTTCGCGGACGCTGCGCGGATCACGGATGCTGCGACCGCCGCGGGCGTCCGCGTCGGGGGTGCGCCCGACACGGTGCTCGGCACCGGCGTGCAGACCGCGCGGGCGGCGATCGACGGCGGACGGATCGGGCGAGCGGTGTCGGCGTCGGCGATGTGGGTCTCGGCGGGCCACGAGTCGTGGCATCCGCAGCCCGACTTCTACTACCGCGAGGGCGGCGGGCCGCTGCTCGACATGGGGCCTTACTACGTGACGTCGCTCGTGCAGCTGCTCGGGCCCGTGACCGCGGTGTCGGGCGCGTCGTCCCGATCGCGCGACGAGCGCGTGATCGGATCCGGCCCGCGGGCGGGGGAGAGCGTGCCGGTCGAGGTCGACACGCACCTCACGGGAATCCTGCACCACGCGTCGGGCGCGATCTCGACCGTGACCATGAGCTTCGACGGCGTCCGCTCGACCGCCGCACCGATCGAGGTGCACGGCATCGACGGGTCGCTCATCGTTCCCGACCCGAACAACTTCGCCGGCGACGTGCAGCTGCATGCGCGCGGCGGCTCGTGGGAGACGCTCGAGCCCGCCGCCGGGTACGTCGACTCCGGGCGCGGCATCGGGCTGCTGGACCTGGTCGCGGGCGACGGGCGTGCGAGCGGCGCCATGGCGCTGCACGTACTCGAGATCATGACCGCGCTCGCCGCATCGGCCGCCTCGGGTGTGCGGGAGACGCTGACGACGACGGTGGAGCGGCCCTCGCTCGTGCCTCTTACCGCCGCGGAGGTCTGGAGGAGCCTCTGAGGGCGGTCGCCGGGGCGTCCCCGCGAACGACGAAGGGCCCGGAATGCCGCTCACGGCATTCCGGGCCCTTCTCGATCAACGAGGGGCGGGGACCAGGGCCGACACGATCGCCGTCGCCGTTCGCGGCGAGTCCGCGGTGATCGGGTGCACGGCTCCGACGAGCTCGATCCGGGTCTCGGTGTCGCGCTCGGCGCACGATCCGCCGACCCACAGATCCACCGCACCCGGCTCGACGATGCGATGACCGTCGCGCCCGGTGAAGGCGAGACGCGACGTCGGCACCGAGAACGCGACGGTCGCCGACTCTCCCGGCTCCAGAGTGACGCGCTGATACGCGAGCAGCTGTGCAACGGGGCGCGTGACCGAACCCACGATGTCCCGTGCGTAGAGCTGGACGACATCGGTGCCCGTGCGGTCGCCCACGTTCGAAAGACGCACCTGCGCGGTGATCGTGCCGTCGGTGGCGGCATCCGAAGCCGTGAGATCCTCCCTCGCGAACGAGGTGTACGTCAGCCCGAACCCGAACGGCCGCGCCGGGGTGTTGTCGGCGCTCGTGATCTCGGTGGGGCCGCCGAGCACCGGGTGCAGGTACGTGTACGGCTGCGCGCCCGCCGACCGAGGGAGCGAGACCGGCAGGCGGCCCGACGGCGCGGCCGCACCCGACACGATGCGTGCGATCGCGGGTCCGCCCTCCTCGCCGGGGAAGAAGGCCTGCAGCACCGCGGCGGCCGCGGTGGGGCCGTCGAGCATCCAGCCGATCGCGTACGGACGCCCCGACACGACGACCACGACGGTCGGGGTGCCGGTGGCGACCACTGCCTCGACGAGCCGGCGCTGCACACCCGGCAGCTCCAGGTCGTCCACGTCGTTGCCCTCGCCGACCGTGCCGCGACCGAACAGGCCGGCGCGGTCGCCCACGACCACGATCGCGACCTCGGCGTCTCCCGCCACGCGGGCGGCGGCAGCGATGCCGCGCTCATCGTCGCCCTCGACGTCGCAGCCCCGTTCGATTGCGATGTCCGCGTCGCGGAACTCCGCGCGCAACGCCTCCGCGATCGTGGGGATCTCGAAGCCGAGCGGCGTGCCGGGATGATGCGCGAGCACGTGGTTGGCGAACGAATAGCAGCCCATCAGCGCCTCTGCCGCGTCGGCGTTGGGACCGATGAGGGCGATCGTGCGCGGAGCGGCCAGCGGGAGCACGCTGTCGTTGCCGAGCAGGACGACCGACTCCTCGGCCGTCCGGCGGGCGAGATCGCGCAGCTCCGGGCCGTCGAGATCGACCTGCGTCGGCGGCGACGAGAAGTCCTCGTCGAGCAGGCCCAGCTCCTCCTTCTGCGAGAGCACGCGGAGCACGGCGCGGTCCACATCGGCTCGCCCCTGGGCGTTCGAGTCGAGGAGGGCCCGCAGGGGCTCGACGAACGCGTCGCCCGTGGGCAGCTCCACGTCGATCCCCGCGCGCAGCGCCAGCAGCGCGGCCTCGCCGAGATCGCCCGCGACGCCGTGCAGGGCGTGGAGGAAGGCGACGGAGAAGTAGTCCGCCACGACGGTGCCGTCGAATCCCCACTCGTCGCGCAGCAGCCCGGTGAGCAGCTCGGGGTTGGAGGCGACGGGCACGCCGTCGATCTCGGCGTACGAGTTCATCACCGACCGCACGCCGCCGTCGCGGACCGCCATCTCGAACGGCGGGAGCATGGTGTCCTGCAGTCGTCGGCGCCCCATGTGCACGGGAGCGTGGTTGCGGCCGGCCTGCGACGCGGAGTAGCCGGCGAAGTGCTTCAGGGTGGCGTGGACACCCGCCGATTGCAGTCCCTTCACGTACGCGGTGCCGATCGTGCCGACCACGTAGGGGTCCTCCGCGATGCACTCGTCGACACGACCCCAGCGGGGATCCATGATGACGTCGAGCACCGGCGCGAGCCCCTGGTGGATCCCGAGCTCGGCCATGGAGCGACCGATCGCCGCGCCGAGCTGCTCGGTGAGCTCCGGATCGAAGGCCGCGCCCCAGGCCAGCGGCGTCGGGAAGGTCGCCGCCTTCCACGCGGCGAGCCCCGTGAGGCACTCCTCGTGCACGATGGCGGGAATTCCGAGGCGCGTCTGCTCGCGCAGGCGCCGCTGCTCGGCCCAGAGCCACTCGGCTCGAGCGACGGGGTCCACCGGCCGCGTGCCGTACACGCGGGTGAGGTGCCCGATGCCGTTCACGGTGGCGTCCTCGTACCGGGTCGACGTCACCATCTCGCCGGCCATCGGCGCGACGACCTCGTTCCCCTGGTCGACCCAGTAGCCGACGAGCTGTGCGAGCTTCTCGTCGACGGTCATCCGTGCGTGCAGCGCAAGGACGCGCTCCGAGACGGCGCGCAGTTCGTTGTCCGTCATCCCTTGACCGCTCCCGTCAGTCCGCCGACGATCCGTCGCTCGAAGAGGCTGAAGAACGCGAGCGCGGGGATCATCGACAGCGACGTGAAGGCGAGCACCTTCGCGGTGTCGACGGAGTACTGCGACGAGAATGCCTGCACGCCGAGGGGGAGCGTGAAGTTCGCGTTGTCGTTGAGGAGGTACAGCGGCAGCAGGTAGCTGTTCCAGCTTCCGATGAACGCGAGGATCCCCACGGTGATCACCCCGGGCACCGCGAGCGGGACCACCATGCGCCAGAAGAAGCCGAGCCGGCTGCAGCCGTCGATGAAGGCCGCCTCCTGGATCTCGTCGGGGATGGCCCGCAGGAACGGCACCAGGATGATGATCGTGGTCGGCAGGGCGAAGGCGATCTGCGGGAGGACGACGCCGGCCAGCGTGTTGATCAGTCCCATGTCGCGCACCACGATGTACAGCGGCGTGATCGCGACGGTGATCGGGAACATGAGCCCGGCCGCGAAGAGCGCGTACAGCGCGCCGCGCCCGCGGAAGTGATAGCGGGCGAGGACGTAGCTGGCCATGAGGCCCAGCACGATGACTCCCAGCGTGGTGGCCACCCCGACGATCGTCGAGTTGAGCACGAGCGTCCAGAACGTGCTCTCGGTGAGCACGTCGAGGTAGTTCGTGAACACCCAGGGGTCGGGCAGGCCGGCGGGGTTCGTGGTGATCTGCGAGTTCGAACGGAAGCCGCCCAGGATGATGTAGATCACCGGCCCGAGCATCAGCGCGATCACGACGAGCGCGACGAAGTAGACGGCGGGGGTGCCGGCTCGCATGCGCTGACGCCGCGGCCCGTGCGGTGGCGTGTTCGCGACAGCGTCGGTCGCGACGGCGACGGCGGTCATCCGTCGGTCCTTTCGGTGAGTGCTCCCGCCGTGTCGCGGCGCAGGACGAAGCGCTGGTAGATGAGCGCGACCACGAGGGAGATGAGGAAGATGACGACGGCGACGGCGTTGCCGTACCCGAAGTTGCCCGCATTGCGGCCGTTGGCGACCATGTAGGTCGCCATCGTCGAGGTGCCCGCGACGGGTGCCACGTACTGGCCCCAGATGATGTACACCAGGTCGAAAAGCTGGAGTGCGCCGATGATCGACAGGAACGCCCAGATGCGCAGCGTGGGGCCGAGCAGCGGGATCGTGATCCGTCGCTGGATCTGCCAGTAGGTGGCGCCGTCGATGGCGGCCGCCTCGTAGAGCTCCTCGGGGATCCCCTGCAGGCCCGCCAGGAAGAGGATGACGGCGAAGCCGACGTACTTCCAGGTGAGGATCGCCATGAGCGTCCAGATCGCGATGCTGGGATCTGCCAGCCAGTCGCGCGTGAGCTGGTCGAGGCCGAGGTTCTCCAGCAGTCCATTGAGCGCGCCGTTGGTGGCGAGCATCAGGCTGAAGCCGGTGCCCACGACCACCTCGGCGATCACATAAGGGACGAAGATCAGCACGCGGATGATCGACTGCCCGCGCATCTTGCGGTTGAGCAGGAGCGCCAGCAGCAACGCGACCGGCCCCTGCAGCACCAGCGACATCACCATGATGAAGCCGTTGTGGCCCAGTGCTTCTTGGAAGTCCGGGTCGGTGAGGATCGTGACGTAGTTCTTGAGACCGATGAAGTCGGTCGGCGGGCCGTAGCCGTGCCAGTCGAAGAAGCCGTAGTACGCCGCCATGATCACCGGGAAGATGACGAAGCCGACGAAGAAGATCAGTGCGGGTCCGACCAGCACGGCGATCTCCAGGCGGCCCGACCATCCGATCCCGCGGCGCCGGCGGCGCGGCGATGCCGGGGGCGGCGGCGTGTCGCCGCCGCCCCCGGTCCGCTGCGCGAGATCCGTCTCCGGGCGATCGTCCGTGCTCGGTGTCGCGCTCTTGTGCATGCGGAGTGTTCCTTATCCCTTCGCGCCGGCCGAGTTGGCGGCAGCGATCATCTCTTCGGGCGTGCTCTGGCCGGAGAGCATGTCGACCACGGCGACGTTGAGCGCGTTGCCGACGTTCTGCCCGAGGATGGTGTCGAGCCACTGCGAGACGAACGGGGCCGCGTTGTAGGCCTCGAGGATCTGCTGGAGGTAGGGCTCGGTGACCTCGGCCTGCGCAGCCTGGTTGACGGGCGGCGAGTTGAACGCCTTGTAGTACGCGGTCTGCTGAGCGTCCGAGGCGATGAAGTTGAGGAAGTCGACACACTCCTTGGGCGCCTGCGCGGAGCACGAGTAGCCGTCGAGGCCTCCCATCATCGAGCCCGGCTCGCCCTCACCGCCCGGCACCTCCGGGAACGGGTACCACGCCAGGTCGGGGAGAGGCTTCTCGTCGGGGGTGAGCGAGGCGATCACGCCCGGGTCCCATGCCCCCATCAGCTCGCCGCCCGCCTGGTGGTTGGCGACGAGGCCCGCCGAGCTGCCGGCGCCCTGCTGCGCGGACGTGGTGAGGAAGCCCTCGTTGAACGGCTCGGTCGCGGCGAAGTCCGCGAGGTCCTCGGCGGCCTTGAGCCAGCACGGGTCGCTGAAGTCCTTCGAGTCGCCGGTCTCCTCCACGGTCTTGGGGGAGCACTCGCGGAGGGCGAACCAGTAGAACCAGTGGGCCGCCGGCCATGCGTCCTTCGCGCCGAGCGCGAGCGGTGCGACGCCGGTGGCCTTCAGCTTGTCGTTCGCCGCGACGAGCTCGTCGATGGTGGTCGGCGTCTCAGTGATGCCTGCGGCGCTGTAGAGGTCCTGGCTGTAGAAGATGCCGCCGGGAAGCACCGACAGGGGCATCGCCCACACCTTGTCCTGGTAGGTCTCGGCCTTGAACGAGCCCTCGGAGATGTTCTCCTTCGCCTCGCCCTCGATCTTGCCCGTCAGGTCCATCAGCTGACCTGCCTGCACCATGGCGGCCATCTTGCCGCCGCCGCGCTGCAGGAAGATGTCCGGCGGGTCGCCCGCGTTGAGCGAGGTCTGCAGCTTGCCGTCCATGTCCTCGTTCTGGATCGACTGCATCTTGATCGTGACCCCGGGGTTCTCCTCCTCGAACGCGGCGATCGCGTCCTTCCAGAACTGCTGGCCGGGGCCTGTCGTCGAGTTCTGCCACAGCGTCATCTCGACGTTGCCGTCTGCGCTCTCGTCGGATCCGCCGGCACCGCAGCCGGCGAGCGCGAGCGCGCCGATGACCAGTGCTGCAGAACCCGCGAGGATTCTCTTGCCCATCATGTGATTCCCGTCTCTTCTTCGAGTGCACCTCTGCCGCGAGGTGCTGATGGTCGACGCGATCGGGTCGCGCACCGCCCGGCGTGCAGCCCGGGCGAGAAAAAGTCTGCGTCGACAACAAAACTCTTGTCAAACGTTTTCAATAACGGTTTCGAAGCCGTTATGATTCCGAGATATGAGCCGTCGTCCCACCATCACCGACGTCGCCGCAGCCGCAGGCGTGTCGGTCGCTACGGTCTCGAAGGCGGTGAACGGGCGCTACGGCGTGGCGAGCGAAACGGTGGATCGGGTCCTCGCCGTCGTGGCCGAGCTCGGGTACGAGTCGAGCCTCATCGCCAGCAGCATGCGGTCGCGCAAGACCGGTGTCATCGGCGTGCTGGTCGCCGACTTCGAGCCCTTCAGCGCCGAGATCCTCAAGGGCGTCGGCGAAGCGCTGCGCGACTCGCGGTACGACCTGCTCGCGTACTCGGGGTCCCACGGCGCGGCGGAGGGGTGGGAGCGGCGTTCGCTGTCGCGACTCAGCGGCACGCTCATCGACGGCGCCATCATGGTCACCCCCACGGTGGTGAACGTCGGGGCCGAGGTGCCGGTCGTCGCCATCGACCCGCACACAGGTCCTGCCGATCTGCCGACCGTCGAATGCGACAGCTTCGGAGGCGCGCTGCAGGCCACACGGTATCTCATCGAGCTCGGCCACTCGCGTATCGGCTTCATCGCCGGTCGCCGGGATCTGCGCTCGTCGATCGCGCGTGATGCCGGCTACCGGCGAGCGCTGGCCGACGCGGGCATCCCGCTCGACCCGGCGCTCGTCGGCTCGGGAAGCTACCAGCAGGACGCCGTCCGCGTGGCCGCGCTCGAGATGCTACGCCGCCCCGACCGGCCGACCGCGGTCTTCGCCGCCAACGACATCTCGGGCCTCGAGATCGTCAAGGTCGCGTCCGAGCTCGGCATCGATGTTCCCGGCGAGCTGTCGGTCATCGGATTCGACGACGTGCCCGAGGCGTCCCAGGCGACGCCGGCCCTCTCGACGGTGCGCCAGCCCATGCAGGTGCTCGGCGCCGAGGCGGTCGGAATGCTCCTGGGGCTCATGGAGGGCAGGGCGCCCGCGGTCACCCACGTGAAGCTGCCGACGCGCCTCGTGCCGCGGGACACCACCGCGCCGCCGCCGTGAGGTCAGCTCCGGGCGGCGCCGCCCGGATCCCGGAGCAATTCGGCGAAGGCGGCTTCGGCGGCCCCGATGAGAAGGCGATCCTCGGCCAGTGAGGCGACACGGATGAGGAGCTCTTCGCTGGTCGCCGACATGGTCTGCTCCCGCACCATGGCCCCGAGTCCCGGCATGTCGACCGCAGCGATGGTCGCGAGGAAGCCGCCGAGCACGACGATCGAGGGGTTGAGCGCATTCACGGCGTTGGCGAGCGCGGTCGAGAGGATGCGGCGCTGGCGCGCGACCTCCTCGGCTGCGGTCGGGCCGGCTGCGGCGACAGCCGCCGCCAGTGCGGGCTCGTCGGCGGTGTGGAGTCCGACGGCGGCGAGCAGCCGGGACCTGCTGACCTCATCCTCGAGGACGCCGTCGTCAGCGCGACGGTCTGTCGCCGACGCGATGCCAGGGCGGTTCTGCCCGAACTCGCCCGTGTAGCCGCCGGCACCGAGCAGGGGCTGCCCGTGCACGATGAGGCCGCCGCCGATGCCGCTGGCGCCGCCGTTGAGGTACACCACATCGTCGAAGCCGGCGGCGGCGCCGAAGAGGTGCTCGGCGATCGCGCCCAGAGTCGCGTCGTTGCCGGCGACGGTCGGCAGACCTGTGGCATCGGCGACGAGGTCGCGCACCGGGGCGTCCGCCCAGCGCAGGTGCGGGGCGTTGCGGACCAGTCCGTCCGCTGCCCTGACGAGCCCCGGCACGGCGAGGCCGACGCCGACGATGCGCGCGTCGGCGAGTTCGCCGGCCCGCCAGGTCTCGATGCGCTCGGCGATGAGCCGCGCCGTCTCATCCGGCGACAGCAAGTGGTCGAGTTCGATGCGCTCGCGGACCGGGATCCCGCGGTCCAGCCCCACAGTGGCGATCGTGAGGGCGTCGACCTCGGGGTTGGCGGCGATCGCCATCACGCGTGTGTCCGCGGCGACGACAGGGGAGGGGCGTCCGACACGACGCGACGGATCGGGTGCGCGCTCCACGACAAGGCCCTCGCGCACCAGCTCGCCCACGAGGTCGGCGATCGTCGACCGGTTGAGCCCGGTGGACTCGGTGAGTCGCGCGCGGGAGAGCGGGCCCTCGAGGTGTACGAGGCGCAGCAGTCGGGCCAGGTTGCGCTGACGCACGCCCTCGGCTGCCGACGGATCGCTCACCGTCTCACTGTAGGGGGCGGCGGCGCGACGCCCGGGATTTGTTGCGCGAGGCTCTAAACCGGCGACACCGCGCGGTTCTGAGGATCAGGCGGTCGGGCGCTCGGCGTCGGGTGGCGAGATCGCCTCGACCGCCACGGCGAAGTCGAGCGTCTGGAGCGCTTCGACAGCCCGGTCGTAGCGAGCGCCGGCGAGGGCGACGAACACCGCCCCGACGACGTCGATGAAGCCGACGGTCACTCCGGCGGCGCGGACCTCGTACCGATCGATGTCGATGCGCTCCCACCTGATGACCGAGTCGTCGGGCGCGGGGGGCGCCGGGCGTCTCGGCGGCAGATCGCGCAGAGGCGGTACGACGCGTGATCGCAACGCACTTCGCCGTGCGGGTGAGGACGGCCTCTCGAGCACCATTGGTGAGACTCCTCTCGTCGTGCCCCGAGCCTCCGCCTGGCGGGCGGCCCGCGCAGGGGGTGACGCAGGTGGGAAGGGCCGACTGGTGGCTGACGCCGACGTCGCTGCGAACCGGATCGCGTTCCCGAGATCATTGTCCGTCCTGTCTGCCGCGCATCGTGTTAATGCCCGATGAACTTCCTGTCACAACCGGACACCGCCGCCCGCGCAGGCACCGTTCGGCGGACCATTCCGTCTTGCCGGGCGCGAATCGTGGTGGACGCAGCATCCGTTCTGGTATAGGTTGTCGGCAGCAACATTTCTCGCGAAGGAGCGTCATGCCCACCCCCACCCGCGCCGACAAGTTCTCGTTCGGTCTCTGGACCATCGGCTACAACGGGACCGACCCCTTCGGCGGTCCGACCCGCAACCACCTGGACGTCGTGCACGCCGTCGAGAAGCTCGCCGAGCTCGGCGCCTACGGCCTCACCTTCCACGACGACGACCTGTTCGCGTTCGGGTCGACGGATGCCGAGCGCCAGACGCAGATCGACCGCCTGAAGGGCGCGCTCGACGACACCGGCCTCATCATCCCGATGGTGACCACCAACCTCTTCTCGGCCCCCGTCTTCAAGGACGGCGGCTTCACCTCCAACGATCGCCAGGTGCGCCGCTTCGCGCTGCGCAAGGTCTTCCGCCAGCTCGACCTCGGCGCCGAGCTCGGTGCCAAGACGTTCGTCATGTGGGGTGGCCGCGAAGGCGCCGAGTACGACTCGGCCAAGGACATCCGCGCCGCCCTCGAGCGCTACCGGGAGGCCGTGAACCTGCTCGGCGACTACGTCACCGACAAGGGCTACGACATCCGCTTCGCGATCGAGCCGAAGCCGAACGAGCCCCGCGGCGACATCCTGCTGCCCACGCTCGGTCACGCGATCGCGTTCATCGACTCGCTCGAGCGCCCCGAGCTCGTCGGCCTCAACCCCGAGGTCGGCCACGAGCAGATGGCGGGCCTGAACTTCGCCGCCGGCATCGCGCAGGCGCTGTACCACGGCAAGCTCTTCCATATCGACCTCAACGGCCAGCGCGGCATCAAGTACGACCAGGACCTCGTCTTCGGCCACGGCGACCTGCACAACGCGTTCGCGCTCGTCGACCTGCTCGAGAACGGCGGCCCCGGCGGCGTCCCCGCCTACGACGGCCCCCGTCACTTCGACTACAAGCCCTCGCGCACTGAGGATGAGACCGGTGTCTGGGACTCGGCCGCCGCGAACATGCGGACCTACCTGCTGCTCAAGGAGCGCGCCGCGGCCTTCCGCGCCGACCCCGAGGTGCAAGAGGCGCTCGCCGCCGCGAAGGTCGACGAGCTGTCGGTGCCGACCCTCAATGCGGGCGAGTCGTACGACGACTTCCTCGCCGACCGCTCGGCCTACGAGGACTTCGACCCGTCGGTGTACCTGGGTGGCAAGGGCTTCGGCTTCGTCCGCCTGCAGCAGCTCGCGACCGAGCACCTGCTCGGCGCCCGCGGCTGACACATCCGTTCCTGACCGCGAGAGTACAGCTGACGGACGAGAGGTAGGGAAGTTCCCCACCTCTCGGCGACCAGCTGTACTCTCGCGGTCATCTCGAGGAGGAGTAGCGATGACGCTCGTCATGGGTGTCGACTCGTCGACGCAGTCGTGCAAGGTCGTGATCACGGATGCTGCGACCTCGGCCGTCGTCCGGCAGGGGCGCGCGTCGCACCCTGACGGCACCTCGGTCGACCCCGAGGCCTGGTGGACGGCGCTGCAGGCGGCGATCACCGACGCGGGCGGGATCGACGACGTCGCGGCGTGGGCGATCGGCGGGCAGCAGCACGGCATGGTCGCGCTCGACGCCGAGGGGCGCGTCGTGCGCGATGCGCTGCTGTGGAACGACACCCGCTCGGCGCAGGCGGCCGCCGACCTCACGGGCGAGTTCGGCGCCGACGAGCTCGCGCGGCGGACGGGCCTCGTCCCCGTAGCGTCGTTCACCATCACCAAGCTCCGGTGGCTGCGCGACAACGAGCCCGAGAGCGCGGCGCGGGTCGCCGCCGTCGCCCTGCCGCACGACTGGCTGACGTGGCGGCTGCGAGGGTTCGGGCCCGAAGGTGAATCGCCCCGCGGCCCCGTGCTCGACGAGCTCGTCACCGACCGCTCGGACGCCTCGGGCACCGGCTACTGGAACCCCGCCACGGACGGCTACGACCGCGACCTCCTCATCGCCGCCCTCGGCCACGACGCCGTGCTCCCGCGCGTGCTCGGACCGTACGAATGGGTCACGGATGCCGCGGCCCGGCGCGTCGGCGGCGGCGCCGGCGACAACGCGGGCGCGGCGCTGGGACTCGGGGCCGGTCCCGGCGACGTGGTGGTGTCGATCGGCACCAGCGGCACCGTCTTCGCGGTGAGCGAGGATCGCACGATCGACCCCACGGGCACGGTCGCGGGCTTCGCGGACTGCACCGGCCGGTTCCTGCCGCTCGTCGCCACGCTCAACGCCGCGCGCGTGCTCGACGCGATCGGGCGGGTGCTCGGCGTCGACCACGCCGAGCTGTCGCGGCTGGCACTCGCTGCCGAGCCGGGCGCCGCCGGGCTCACCCTCGTGCCGTACTTCGAGGGCGAACGCACCCCGAACCTTCCCGACGCGACCGCTTCGCTCATGGGCATGACGCTCGCCTCGACGACGCGCGAGAACCTCGCGCGCGCCGCGGTCGAGGGCATGCTCTCGGGGCTCGCCGCCGGGCTCGAGGCGCTGCGCGGCCTCGGCGTGCCGCTCGAGCGGGCACTGCTCGTCGGGGGCGGCGCCCAATCCGAGGCGGTGCGCGAGATCGCGCCGCTCGTGCTGGGTCTGCCGGTGGAGGTGCCCGAGTCGGGTGAGTACGTGGCTCTCGGCGCCGCGCGGCAAGCAGCATCCGTCCTCGCGTCCTGACCAGAGGGGAAGCGCGGACCGAATCATGCAGACCGCCGTCCCGGCCTGCAGGGCACGGCCGCCCCGCCCCGACGCGGTGACGGCGGTACGATTCCGGCATGGCGGACGAGACCGCCGTGCTGGAGCGAGCACGGACGGCATATCGGTCCGGTGACTGGGAGGCGGCGCGGGAGGCGTTCGAGGGGGCCTGCCGCACAGCCGAGGCCACCGGGGCCGACCTGCGTGCGCTCGCGTCGTGCGAGTGGTGGCTGGGCCGTCAGGACGCCTGCCTCCAGCACCTCGAGTCCGCGTTCCGCATGCTCTCCGACGAGGGCGAGGCGATGGGCGCTGCCGAGACGGCCCTCGTCATCGCACTGGTGCGCCTGACGCGCGCAGAGATGACCGTCGGGACTGCCTGGGTGCGACGAGCGCGCCGCATCCTCGCGGATCTTCCCGACGGACGGGGGCATGCGTACGAGGTGAGCTTGAGCGCGAGCATGGACCTCGACGGAACGGGGATCCTCTGGCCGGCCGAGAGCGTGTCGCGCATGCAGGAGCTTGCCGCTGTGCTGCGGCTTCCCGAAGTGTCTGCACTCAGTTCCGTCGTATCGGGCATGCACGCGATCCGCGGGGGCCGTACCTCCGAGGGTTTCGCCCTGCTCGACGAGGCCATGCTGTGCGTCGTGTCGGACGATGTCATGCCCGAGTGGGCGGGCGACGTCATGTGCACCACCATCCACGTGTGCCATGAGCTCGCCGATTTCCGCCGCATGGCCGATTGGACCCGCGCCACCGAAGAGTGGTGCGCATCGCGCGGCGCGGACGTCGTCTACGCCGGCGTCTGCCGCGTGCACCGGCTCGAGCTGCAGTCGGCGAGCGGGGAATGGGATGCTGCGGAGGCGGCGCTGCAGCGCGCGTGCGACGATCTGAGCTCCGACCATCCGTGGGTGGCCGGCGAGGGCTGGGCTCAGGTGGGTGAGATCCGCCGGCTGCGAGGGGACGCTGCCGGAGCGCGTGATGCCTACGGCCGGGCGCGGTCGGCGGGCGTCGATCCCGTCCCGGGCGAGGCGCTGCTCGTGCTCGCGGAAGGTGACGCCGAGCGCGCCGAGGCGATGATCGCGGCATCCCTCGTTCGACGCGACCGGATGGGACGGGCCCGGTTGCTGCGCCCCGGCGTCGAGATCGCGCTCGCGACCGGGCGGCTCGAGGAAGCGCAGCGTCGGCTCGAGGAACTCCAGGAGGACGCCCAGGACTTCGGCAGCGACGGGTTCCGCGCCTGGGCGGCGCACGCCACGGGCATGATCTTGGTGCACGCGGGCGACGCAGACGGCGCGATCAGTCGGCTGCACGCCGCCCTCGACCTCTTCCGACGGCTGCGGCAGCCGTGGGAGCAGGCGAACGTCCTGAGCTGGCTCGCGTCCGCCCACGACCTGCGCGGCGAGATCGCACTCGCCGCCCGGCTGCGCGAGGACGCCGGGGTGATCTTCGAGCGCCTGGGCGCGCCGCCCGTCGTCGTCCGGCAGATGTCGAGCCCGTCGGACGACGGCCCGCTGACGGCGCGAGAGAAGCAGATCGTCGAGCTCGTGGCGGAAGGCAAGGCCAACCGGCAGATCGCCGAGGAACTCTTCATCAGCGAGAAGACGGTGAGCAGGCATCTCGCGAACGTGTACGTCAAGCTCGATGTCGGGTCGCGCACCGCGGCGGCCGCGTGGTGGCACGAGCACGCCGGGCGGCGCGTCCGCTGAACCGGACCTGACCGGCACCTCCTGCGCGGTGTGCATCGAATGGTGCAGAGCCGTCCGGAGAATTGCGCGATCCTGCCGACGCGCGCGCCTGCGCGCGCTTCGTACCGTCGCCTGTAGCAACCGATGGTGCCTCACGAAGGAGACGGCAATGTCCACGATCACGATCACCGAGACCTCACAGGACGCGACCACCGCGTTCGCGGATCGGATGATGAGCGCCACACTCGGGTGGGTCGACCTCATGGCCGTCCATCTGGGTTCTCAGCTCGGCTGGTACGCAGAGCTCGCCACGGGCGACGGCGTCACAGCGGGCGAACTCGCGCAGCGCACGCGCACCGACGCCAGGTACGCCCGCGAATGGCTGGAACAGCAGGCCGCGACCGGCATCCTGAGTGCCGAAGAGGGCACGGATGCCTCCTCCCGGCGCTTCCGCCTCGCTCCCGGGGTCGCCGAGGTGCTGCTCGACCGCAGCAGCCTGTCGTACCTCGAGCCCCTCGCACGCATGGCTGCGTCCGCAGCCGTGCAACTCGACGCGCTGCTGGACGCCTACCGCACGGGCGGCGGGGTGAGCTGGGAGCAGCTCGGCGAGCATGCGCGCGAGTCGCAGGCCGACATGAACCGTCCCTGGTTCGACCAGCTGCCCTCGCTGTTCGCCGGAAACGAGCGCATCCACGAGGTCCTGCGTCGCTCGACCGCTCGCATCGCCGATCTCGGCGCCGGCGGCGGGTGGTCGTCGATCGCACTCGCGCAGGCGTATCCGCACCTGCGCGTCGTCGGGTTCGACATCGACGAGCCGTCGGTCGAGGCCGCGAGGCGAAACGCCGCCGCGGCCGGAGTCGCCGATCGCGTCGAGTTCCTGCTCTGCGACGCCGCGCTCGTGGCCGAGCACGGGCCCTTCGACGCCGTCTTCGCCTTCGAGTGCCTGCACGACATGCCCCATCCCGTGGACGTGCTGGCGTCCGCGCGCGGCGCGGTGAGCGAGGACGGGATCGTCGTGATCATGGACGAGGCCACCGAGGAGCACTTCACCGCCGACGCGAGCGAGCTCGAGCGGCTGCTGTACGGGTTCAGCCTGTTCGTCTGCCTGCCCGACGGGCTGTCGCACCGGCCCAGCGCCGGGACCGGCACCGTGATGCGTCCGTCCACGCTGCGCGGGTACGCGCGTTCGGCCGGGTGGAGCGACATCCGCGTCCTCATCCCGGAGTTCGGGCTGTGGCGCTTCTACGAGATCGTCTGAGGCGCGGCATCCATCGTCGCGTGGTTCGCAACTCAGGATGGATCCCGGAGACCAGCCGATCTGCGGCACCCGGGAGACAACCATCCTGAGTTGCGGACCTGTCGTGCGTGAGAATGGGCGCATGCCGCAGACCGACGTTGACGGAGAGCTCGACGCGATCGCGGCCGAGCTCTACGCCCTGCCGCCGGCGGAGTTCACGGCCGCGCGCAACGCGCGCGCCGGGCTGGCGGCGCCGGCGCTCGCCCAGCGGCTCAAGGCCCTGCGCAAGCCCACCGTCTCGGCGTGGGCCGTGAACCTGCTGGCGCGCGACGGCCAGCTCGCCGACGCGGTGGAGCTGTCGGCAGCCCTCCGCGAAGCACAGGACGACCTCGACGCCGCCGAGCTGTCGCGCCTGAGCCGGCATCGGCGTCAGCTGGTGGCCGCCCTCGCGAAGCAGGCGGTCGGGCTCGCCGAAGAGGCGGGGGGCACCTTGAGCGCGGCGGCGCGTGACGACGTGGCGGCGACGATCAATGCGGCGGTGATGGATGCTGCGGCCGCCGCCGCCGTCCTCACCGCGCGGCTCGTCAAGCCGCTGGAGGCCGGCGACATCGACCCGGCCGCGCTCACCGATGCCGTCGGCGGCTCCCTGCCCGGGGCCGTGGCGCCGCCACCCCGCGACGACCTCGCCGAACGCCGCGCCCGCAAGGCGGCCGAGAAGGCGGCACGCGAGGCCGAGCGACTCGCGAACGAGGCCGAGCGCGAGCTTGCGCGCGTGGACGCGCGCCGCGCGAAGGCGCAGGAGCGGGTCGCCCACGTGCGCGAGCGCATCGACGACCTCCGCCGCGACCTCGCCGCCCTCGAAGCCGACGAGCACGCCGCGGTCGAGAAACTCGATGCGGTCGAGGGTGAAAGGTCCGAGGCGGCGGCGAAGGCCCGCGACGCCGCGCAGGCATCGGAGCGCGCGCAGCGGGCCCTCGACGACGTCTGATCGACGCGGGGGCGCAGCATCCGTTGCTCACAGGACTCTCGTAGAACTGCCGCATAGCGTGAACGGCATGGCGACTCCCGCACCTCTGGTGACCGCGACGGCGTCCGACGAGGGCGAGATCACGGTCTCACCGAGCGAGCTGCGGGAGCTGAGGGACGAGCTGCAGCGCTTCATGATGGAGTACCGCTTCGGCCTGCAGGAGGTCGAGACGAAGATCGGCATCCTGCGCGACGAGTTCCTGCTGACGCACGACTACAACCCGATCGAGCACGTCTCGAGCCGTGTGAAGTCGCCGGACAGCCTCGTCGAGAAGGTGCAGCGCAAAGGCATCGACGGGGATTTCGCCTCGATCCGCCGCAACATCACCGACATCGCCGGCATCCGCATCACGTGCAGCTTCACCGCCGACGTGTACCGCCTCTTCGACCTGCTGAGCACGCAGGACGACGTGCGCGTGCTCCAGGTGAAGGACTACATCGCGACGCCGAAGTCCAACGGGTACAAGAGCCTGCACGCGATCCTCGAGGTGCCGGTGTTCCTCTCGACCGGTCGGATCAATGTTCCGGTCGAGGTGCAGTTCCGCACCATTGCGATGGACTTCTGGGCGAGCCTCGAGCACAAGATCTACTACAAGTACGCGACGCGTGTGCCCGACGAGCTGCTCGAGAGCCTCAAGGACGCGGCCGAGACCGCCGCCGAGCTCGACGCCCGCATGGAGCGCCTGCACCGCGAGATCCGCGGCGGCAGTGCCGGCCAGACCGCGCCCGTGGCCGTCCGCGAGATCACGGCGGTCGCGGCTCCGGCCGAGACGGCTCCGGATGCTGCGCCCCCGCGCAGCGGCGACGCCCAGGTCCGCCCGGTCTGAGCCGGCGGGGTCAGCTCGCGAGGACGGCGGCGGCGCCCTCGAGGTACTCCTCGACCGTGCGCGGGCCGAATACCGCCGTGTTCGCGATGTACCC
Source organism: Microbacterium trichothecenolyticum (assembly GCF_041938625.1). GTDB lineage: Bacteria > Actinomycetota > Actinomycetes > Actinomycetales > Microbacteriaceae > Microbacterium > Microbacterium trichothecenolyticum_D. Next base: position 759,582 of record NZ_CP169427.1, read on the forward strand.
CTGGGCCAGGGCCGCGATGGACCGCGCGGTCTCGGCGGCGAGGGACGCGGCATCCGTGTCGTCCGAAGCCTGCGTGCGCGCCCACGGTCCGATCGCGAGGGCCAGAGAGGCGCGCAGGTGGCCGGCCGTGCCGAGCAGCTGATCCTGCAGGCCCGGCTCGACCATGGCCTCGCCCCAGAACTGCAGGACGAGCGAAGGTGACAGTCCCTCCTCGGCGAACACGGAGAGCAATCCCTGCAGTGCCTGCCGAGGCGTCACGACCTGACCGCTCGTGCCGGCCGCCTCCAAGGCGTCGATGCGGGGGAGGAGGAAGCGGCCGACGACGTACCGGGCGAGCTCGGCCTTGTTCGAGAAGTGCGAGTAGATCGCGCCTGTCGAGAGGCCCGACTCCTCGACGATGTCGGCGATCGAGGTGTCGCGCACGCCCTTGCGGGTCAGAACGCGCAATGCCGCGCGGGCGATCTCGTCGCGGCGGGCCTCGCGATACTCCTTCGACACCTTGGGCATGGAAACAGAATAGCCATTCTGTTATTCTCGCAAACAGAATCTCCATTCTTTTTAGGAGGACGCGATGAACGCTCATCGTGAACCAGCCGCTCGTGACGCCGCCCCCGCTCGCCCGACCCGATGGGGCATCGCAGCCCTGTTCGGCGTGGTCGGTGCGCTCGTCGTCGGGATCGTCGTGATGGCGTTCGTGTGGCCGGCGGCCACGTCGCAGCCGCAGAACCTGCCCGTCGGCATCTCCGGGCCGGCCGAGGCCGTCACCGCCGTCGAGGACAGGCTCGCCGAGCAGGACCCGGCGCCCTTCGACCTGCACGAGGTCGATTCTCGTGACGACGCGGTCACCCGGATCGAGGACCGCGAGCTGTACGGCGCGATCCTGCTGGGCGAGACGCCGGAGGTGCTCATCGCGACCGCGGCGAGCCCCGCGTCGGCCGCCGCTCTCCGGAACGTCGCCACCCAGCTCCAGCTCCAGATCGACGACGCCGCCCAGAGCGCACTCACGGATCAGCTCACCGCGATCGTCGGCGCCCTGAAGTCCGGCCAGCCGCCGCAGCTTCCCGACGCGGCGGCCCCGGGCGGGGCCTCCGAGGTCCCGACCGTGCAGGTCACCGACCTCGTGCCGCTCGCCGAGGGCGATGCGACGGGCGCGGGGCTCGCAGCATCCGTGTTCCCGCTGGTGCTGGGCGGCATGATCGGCGGCATCCTGCTCTCGCTGCTGGTGCAGGGCGTCGTGCGGCGGCTCGTCGGGCTGGTGGTGTTCGGCATCGCCGCGGGCGCGGCCATCACGCTCGTGATGCAGACGTGGTTCGGCATCATCCAGGGCGACTGGGCGCTCAACGCGGCGGTGATCGGGCTCGGCGTGACGGCGACCTCGGCGCTCATCGTGGGGCTCGCGGCGGTCATGGGCCCGGCCGGAATCGCGGTCGGAGCCGTGATCACCATGCTCATCGCCAACCCGATGGCCGGTGCCGCCGCGCCGCCGCAGTTCCTGCCCGAGCCCTGGGGTGCGGTCGGCCAGTGGTTCGTGCCGGGCGCATCGGCGACGCTGCTGCGGTCGGTCGTGTACTTCCCGGATGCCGCCACCGCTGTGCCGTGGCTGACTCTGGCTGCGTGGCTGGTCGGCGGCGTGATCCTCGCCGTCATCGGGCACCGGCGCACCCGGGCCGAGCTCACGCCGCCCGCGGAGCAACTCGAGGCGGCCCCGGTCGGGTGACCCGGCTGGCTAGTCTGTTCGGGTGGACGGTCTCACACCCGCGACGCTTCTGCTGATCCCGCTGATGGCCGTGCTCGCGCCGCTCCTGGCGCGAGGACTCGGGCACTGGATCCGCGTGCCGGTCGTGGTGTTCGAGCTCGTGCTCGGCATCCTGATCGGCCCGGCGGTGCTCGGATGGAGCGGGCCGCACCCGTTCCTCGACACACTGGCGAACTTCGGTCTGGCCATGCTGTTCTTCGTTGCCGGCACCGAGATCGAGTTCGGATCGTTCCGCGGTCGTCTCGGGCGCCGTGCGTCGTTCGGCTGGCTGATCAGCCTCGCCGCGGGCATCGCCGCCGGCTGGCTGCTCGCGCCGGGCGAGGCCGCCATCGTGATCGGCGTCGCACTGTGCTCGACGGCGCTGGGCACGCTCCTGCCGATCCTGCGAGACGCCGGCGAGCTGCGCACCCCGTTCGGTCGGGCCGTGGGTGCGATCGGCGCGATCGGCGAGTTCGGCCCGCTCATCGCGATCTCGATCTTCCTCGGCGGGCGTGAACCGGGCCTGTCCACCATCGTGCTCGTGCTCTTCGCCCTATTCGCCGGATTCGCCATCTGGCTCGCCTTCCGGGTGCCGCGCGGCGCGATGCATTCGTTCGTGAGCTCGACGCTGCACACGTCGGGACAGTTCGCGATCCGCGTGGTGTTCGTGATCCTCGCGGCCCTCGTCGCGCTCAGCGTCATCCTCGACCTCGACATGCTGCTCGGGGCCTTCACTGCCGGCATCATCTGGCGCCTCCTCATGCGGGACGCCTCCGAGCACGACCGTCACGCCGTGGAGAGCAAGATCGAGGGCGTCGCCTTCGGCTTCCTCGTGCCGATCTTCTTCATCTACACCGGCATCACCTTCGACCTGCAGTCGCTGCTCGACGACCCGGTGCTGTTCTGGCTCGTGCCCGTGGTGCTCGTCGCGCTCTTCGTGGTCCGCGGGCTGCCGTCGACCCTCGCGGCGCCCGAGGGGTCGTCCCGCCGTGAGCGCCTCTCGATCGCGCTCCTGGGGGCCACCGGGCTCCCCATCATCGTCGCCGTGACCCAGATCGGCGTGGATGAGAAGATCCTCGACACCACGCAGCAGACCGTGCTGGTCGCCGGCGGCATGCTGTCGGTGCTGCTGTTCCCGCTCGTCGGCATGGCCTTGCGCGGCGAGCGACTGAAGGCGAGCCCGTCCCTCCTGGACGACATGGCGTGAGCACACTCGAGATCCTCGACGCCGCGCGCTCGCGGCTCGCCGACGCACCCCGCGAGGCGCTCGGCGAGCTGGTCGTCCCGAAGCGGTTCCTCGGGGTGGCGCGCGCGCCGCGCATCGAGCGCCGTGGGGCGGCGTGGCACCTCGGGGTGCTGCTGCTCACCGACGACGCCGTCTTCGCGACCGGCGACATCCTCCGCGCCCGTCAGGAGGCCCGTCGCGGCTACACCGCCGAGTCGCAGCGGCACCGCGCCGAGCTCGCCGCCGCCGCGCGCCGCGGCGGCTTCGCGGAGGGCGAGACCGTGCACATCGGATGGCGGATGCTGCAGCCCGGCGCGGTCGACAGGGGCGAGGCATCCGCTCCGCTGTTCCCTGCCGATGGCGTGCCCAGCGTGAGGTGGAGCGCCGCCGGGGGACTCATGCCCCTCGAGGCGTATCTCTCGGAGCGGGTCGCCCTGCTGCTCGACCCCCCGCGCGGTGCGTGAGGCGGCTCGATAACCGCCGCGAGACCTCCTGTCAAGAGCCCTCACCGAGGGCTGACGCCCGGCCTACCGTGTCGGTATGACCGCCAAGGACCTCGCCCGGCAGATCATCGTCATCAGCGCGTTCTGCTTCATGATCATCGCCGCGATGGTCGGCACCGGACTGTTCGGCGGCACGCCCGTGCAAGATCTGCAGGACGGCGCGCTCGACCAGGACGGCTCGTACCTGGCACCGGCGCGACCCGCCTTCTCGATCTGGACCGTGATCTACCTCGGCCTGTTCGCGTACACGGTGTGGCAGGCGTTGCCGCGCCAGCGCGGCAGCGAGCGGCAGCGAGCGCTCGGGTACCTTATCGCGGGCACGATGGCGCTCAACGGCCTGTGGCTCGTGACGGCCCAGTTCGGCTCGCTCCCGCTCACGGTGCTCGCGATCATCGTGCTGCTGGCGATCCTGGGTGTCACGTTCAGCCGCACCGTCGTCGAGCCCGCCGACGGCTGGGCCGACCGGCTGCTCGTCGACGGGGTAACGGGCCTGCATCTCGGCTGGGTGACGCTCGCGACTGTCGCGAACATCGCGGCGTGGCTGACGGCCGTCGGCTCGCCGGACTGGGAGTCGTCGGCGGATCTGTGGGGTGTCGTCGTGCTGATCGCCGTCGCCGTCATCGGACTCGGGATCGAGATCGCGAGCCGCTGGCGGCTCGGGCCCGCGCTCGCGCTCGCATGGGGGCTGGTCTGGCTCGCGGTCGGCCGACTCGAGGGCATGCCGCACAGCACCGCGATCGGGGTGACGGCGATCATCGTCGCCGCCGTGATCCTCGGTGCCGCGCTGATCGGCACGGCCGCGCGCGAGATGACGGCGGTCCGCAACGCCGAGGTGTGATCAGCCGGCCGCGAAGCGGTCGGCGAACGCCCGCAGCAGACGCGTGGGTTCCGTGACGGATGCCGCGAGCACGCGTCCGGCGATGGCGTCGAAGTCCGCCGAATCGAAGTAGCCGTCGTCGCGGTAGACCGCCATGCGCTCGGTGAACGCCTTCGTGGTCGGCTCGGGGTGGAACTGGGTCGCGTAGAGGCGGTCGCCCACGCGGTACGCCTGGACGGGGCATCCGTCGTTCCTCGCCAGCAGGACCGCACCGGGCGGCAGGCTCTCGGTCCCCTCCTTGTGGGCGGTGAGCGCCGTGAAGCGGTTGGCGAGAGCACCGAACAGCGGGTCGGACGAGGCCTGCTTCGTGAGCTGCACCGCGACGGGGCCGGTGTCTTCGGGGAAGGCGCGGCTCACCGTGCCCCCGAGCGTGCGCGTGGCGATGCCGATGCCGTAGCACGTGAAGAGTGCGGCCGGCCCGTCGCCCGTCGCTGTGCGTTCCGCGATCCGAGCGAGGCCCGCCTCGAGGCGCCGCTGCGCGTCGGTCTTCGTCGATTCGGGGTCGGTGACGTTGAACGGGCTGCCGCCTACGAGAAACCCGGCGTAGCGGTCGAACACGTCGTCGGGGAGCGGTTCGCGCACCAGGTCGAGATGGTCGAGGCGGCTCTCCTCGAGGTGCATCGCGGTGCGGAAGGACTCGTATTCGGCGGCCGCCGCACCCAGCTGCGGGCGCACGCAGACGTAGAGCAGCGGCGCGGTCGTCATGCACGCAGTCTAGGTCTCCGCTCGGCCGAGCTGGGAGACGGCCGAAACCGTGGGTATTCGCACGGTATCCGTGTATCAAACCCGCACTATCGCGCTCGGGCATGGTGTGGACAGAATGGGCGCTATGACGCAGGCTGGCGCCGAACCATCCGTCGACTCCGTGGAGCCGGCGCGATGGGAGCGCGCGGCCGCACTCTTCGTGCGGTGGCGTGAAGGGGACAGCCGTGCGATGGATGAACTCGTCCGCCTGATGACGCCGCCGCTCTGGCACGTCGTGAGGGCGTACGGGCTCGATCATGCGTTGGCGCAGGACGTCGTGCAGACGACCTGGCTGACGCTCGTGCGCCGTCACGAGACCATCAACGACCCCCTCGCGGTGTCGGGATGGCTCACGATGTGCGCGCGCCGTGAGGCGTGGCGAGTCGGCAAACAGCATCGGCGTGCCGATGCCACGGAGGCCGAGTCGCTCGAACCGCACCTTCCGGTCCACGAATCCGCCGAGCAGACCGCCGCGCAGGACGACGAGACCCGTCGCCTCTGGACTGCGGTGGCGACGCTCAACGACCGATGCCAGCGCCTGCTGCGGATCGTCGCGTTCGAGGACCGCCCCGACTATGCCCGCATCGCCGAAGATCTCGCGATGCCCATCGGATCGATCGGACCGACCCGCCAGCGCTGCCTCGCAAAGCTACGCGCCGTACTCGAGGGAGACGGATGGAGAGGTGACGACGATGGAAACTGAAGACTTTGCGGCCGACGCCGCGCTCTTCGCACGGATGCGGCGCATGTGGGAGGACGTCGATCCTGTGCCCGCCGACCTGATCGACCAGATGGTCGCCGCGGTCGCCGTCGAGGACCTGTCGCGGGAGTACGCCCTCCTGACGCTCGTCGAGGGGACGTTCGCCGCCGTGCGCGGCGAGACCGACACCGCGACGCTGCAGTTCAGCGACGGGACGACCACTGTGCTGCTGCACGTGACCGCCACCGAGGACGGCGGCAGGCGGGTGGATGGGTGGGTGGATGCTGCGGCCCTCGCCATCCGCCTCATCCAGGGCGACCGCGAGTGGTCGGCCGAACCGGGCGAGCACGGACGCTTCGCCTTCGACGAGGTCACGCCCGGGATGGCGCGGCTTCGCCTGGTGGTGCGCGACGCCGACGGTGCGCTGCGCGACTTCCAGACCCCGCAGTTCGAAGTCTGACAACCAGTTCGAGATACGAGAACGGATGCCGCGGCCTGGGGGCCGCGGCTCCCATGTGTGTGAGGAGAAGACATGCCGAAGGGCGAGAGCAGGCAGCGGCGCACCTGGCGAGAGCGAGAGGTCGCGGGTGAGCCGAAAGGCGTCGTCCTCGACCCGCGCCGTGAGCCGGTCCCCGGCTTGCAGGCTTACGACACGGTCTACGTGCCCGGGCACCTGGTGATTTCAGGAGACCCCGGCGCCGCCGAGGAGGCGCTCAAGGGGGCGGGAGCAAAACTCGGCTGGGACGTGGAACTGGAGTCGCTGCCGAGCGGGAAGGGCACGGCGGCGCTTTCGCGCGCCCGGATCGTCCAGGCGCCGAAGGAGGGCCGCGACGACGAGCCCGTGCCGCCCGTGGACGCCTGGCGCCTGCTGCAGCAGGCACGCCGGGACGTGCTCATCGCCGAGCGCATGGGTGTCGAACCCCGCAGCCTCGCCCGTCGCGAGGCCGGCGCGGAGGATACTGACTCCACCGCCCGGGCCGCCGCCACGCGGAGCGTGTCACTGGAAGCGGCCATCGCGAACGACCCGCCGCACCGCGCCGAAGCCGCGGCGGAGTCCGACGTCAAGGCGCGCAGCGTGAGGGCCACCGACGACCCGGTGCTGGCGCAGGTGAGCCTCGACCACGTCCTCGGGGTGGACCCCATCGACATGAATCCGCATGGGCGGACGAATCCGCACGGACGCACGAACCCGCACGGCCGGACCAATCCGCACGGCCGGACGAACCCGAGCGGCACCGACGGCTATGCGTACCCGGGCTCCGGCGGGCTCGAGCTGGTGACCTTCATCGGCGCACCGCCGGTCGACCGGCACACGCTCGCGGAGGGCGGGCGGCGGCCGGTGATCGCCTTCGTCGACACCGGCTGTGGCGAGCATCCGTGGTTCACGGCGCCGGACGGACGGCCCGTCGTGCGCACGATCGATGCCACCGACGGCTCCGGTGTCATCGGCGTCAACGACCCCGCGACCGACCCCGAGCGCTCCGGCGACCTCGCCGGTCCCCTCGACGGCTTCCTCGATGATGCCGCAGGGCACGGGACGTTCGTCGCGGGCGTTCTCCGTCAGGTGTGCCCGGACGCCGAGCTCATCGCGATCCGCGTGGCCGACAGCAACGGCAGCGTCCTCGAGACCGAGCTCATCACGGCGCTCGAACAGCTCGCCGACTGGATGGACGCGGGGACCAAAACCGACCCCCATGACCTGGACGTGCTGAACCTCTCGCTCGGCTACTACCACGAGACCCCGGAGGACGGCCGGTTCAGCCTCCGCCTGTTCGACGCGCTGCGGAACCTGCGGTCGAGAGGATGCGTCATCGTCTGCTCGGCGGGCAACGACGCGACCGAGCGTCCCACCTTCCCCGCGGCGCTGTACAACTGGGGCGACCCGCTCCTCCACTTCGACGAGCCCAGCGGAGGAGCGAAGCACTTCGCCGTCGGTGCGCTCAACCCGCAGCGGACGTCGGTCGCTCTGTTCAGCAACATCGGAGACTGGGTGAACCTCTATGCGCCGGGCACATCGGTGCTGAGCGTGTTCCCCTCCTTCGAGGGCGGCCTGCAGGCCGGATCCCGCAACGACCGCGGCCAGCGCCGCCGCCAGAGTCTCGACCCGGACGACTTCGACAACGGCGACGAGGGCGGCTTCGCCGTATGGAGCGGCACCTCGTTCGCCGCGCCGTATGTGGCAGGAAGCGTCGCGGCGAAGCTCGCCCCGCGGCTGATGGCTCCCACGGTCGCCGGCGGCGGGAAGGACCCCGTGGAGGAGGCCATCGACGCGATCACGGCGTTGGACCGCTCGCGGCTGCCCGTCGGGTAGCGCCGGAGGCGGGTCCGTCATGGCCCCGCGGGCGCTCTTCGCGCCATGATTGCTCCATGGGGACTCGTGTCGACGCGGCCGCGTCGTACGCCCGTGGGGTCGAGCTCGCCAATCTCGGTCGCTACTCCGACGCCCGACGCGCGCTCGCCGAGGCGAGCACGGCGGCCGAGCGTGACGGCGACCGCAACCTGATGGCGCGCATCGTGGGCACGACGGCGTACGTGCTCGCGCGCACCGGCGACGTGGATGCCGGCGAGCGACTGTGTCTCGAGGCGCTCCTCCAGGACGGGCTGGACGATGCGACGATCGCGCAGCTGCACGGGCAGCTCGGCGCTCTCGCACTGGAGCGCGGTCTCCTCGACGACGCGGCCGCATGGCTCGACAAGAGCATCAGTGGGCTCCGGGACGAGCCGGTACGACAGGCCAACATGAGGATCAACCGCAGCCTCGTCGACATGGAGCGCGGTCACCTCGAGATGGCGATGGCCGACCTCGCCGCCGCCGAGCAGGCCTACCGCGAGGCCGGCATGACGACCGAGGCGAACCTCGCCGTGCACAACCGCGGGTACACCTTGATGCTCGCCGGCGATCTCGTCGCCGCCCTGCAGACGATGCAGTCCGTCCGGGAGCCGCTGGACGGTGAGTCCGAGATGTGGGCGGCCGTGAACGAGCTGGACCGCGCCGAAGTGCTGCGTGAGGCCGGCCTCGTGACGGAGGCCGAGCGGAGCCTTGCGGCGGTATCGGAAGCGTTCGGACGCCATCGTGCGCCGCGCGATCGCGCGACGGCCGACTACAACCTCGCCCGGTCCCTGCTCAGTCACGACCCGGCTCGCGCGGCGCGTGCGGCGGCCGCTTCTGCGCGGCGCTTCGCTGCGATCGGAAGTTCGGGCTGGGCGGTTCGCGCCGAGGCGATCGGCCTTCGCGCGCGTCTCACGCTGGGGCGCGTCGACCGCACCGGCGGCCCGGTGCGAGCCGGGCGGCGCCTGCCGCCGCGCACGAAGGTCGCCGAGGTCGTCGCCGGACTCCAGGCTCACGGATTCAGCTCCGAGGCGGAGGCGCTCAGGCTCACGGACGCGCTGGCGAGACTTCGGACGGATCGGCGTGCTGCCCCGCCGGTGGCGCGCGTCGGGCGTCGCACCCCGCTCGAGGTCGGCCTCCTGGCACACGAATTGCGGGCAGCGTACGCCGCCGTCGAGGGCCGTGAAGCAGCTGCCCGGCGCCACGCGGCGGCGGGTCTTGATCTCCTCGACCGCACCCGCCGTGCGGTGGGCAGTCTCGACATCCAGGTTTCCGCCTCGATGAGGGGGGCTGGACTCATCACGACGGGGCTGGCGTCGGCACTCCGGTCGGGCGATCATGCCGCGGTCTTCGAATGGTCGGAGCGAGCACGTTCGGTCAGCGGATCCTTTCCACCGCTGCGCCCGCCACCCGACCCCGAACTCGCGGCCGATCTGGCCGAGTTGCGCGTCCTGCGCACCGCGGCGCCCGACGGCGATTGGCTCGCCACGCCACGGGCGGCTCTGCTCAGCGACCGCGCCCGTCAGCGGCAGTGGTCGCAGACAGCCGCCGGCGAGCTGCGAGTCCGTGCGACTCTCCGTGACGCGATCGCCGAATTGGACGCCGGCGATGTGCTCGTGTCCTACGTGTTCGACGGCGTCGAGCTCGCTGCGCTCGCCGTCTCGCACCAGGGGACAGAGCTGGTTCGGCTGGACTGGGCTGCCGCCCGGTCGGCGCTGAGAGGCTTGCGCGCCGACCTGGACATGGCCGCCACGGTCACCGCCGGACCGATGGCAGCGGTGGTGCGCCGCGGGCTGGATGACCGTCTCGCGACGCTGTCCCGGATTCTGTGCGCACCCGTCGACGCACTGTCGGGCGCCGAGCGGATCTTGATCTCCGCCGCGGGCATCCTCGCCGGCGTCCCGTGGATGATGCTCCCGGCGATCGCGCATCGCCCGCTTTCGGTGGCGACCTCGGTGACAGCCTGGATCGCGCAGCGCTCGCGCGGGGCTCGTGCGCCGAGCACCGCAGGCTTCGCCGTCGGGCCGCGCGTCGCTCGTGGAGAGGAGGAGGTCTCAGCGGGCTCCGCCGCATGGAGTCGTGCGGCGGTGAAGGCCGGTGGCGACGCGACGGTCACGGAAGTCACCGCGCTCGCTGCCGAGGTGGACGTCCTGCATGTCGCCGCACACGGCCGGCACGCGCTGGACAATCCCATGTTCTCCGGCCTCGAACTCGCCGACGGAACGCTGTTCGGGTACGACATCGATCTGATCCCACGCCTTCCCTCGACCGTCGTGCTGTCTGCGTGCGAGGTGGGTCGCTCCTCCGTGAGATGGGGCGAGGAGGCGCTGGGCATGACGCGGATCTGGCTCCATGCCGGCGTTCGGAACGTCATCGCGGCACCTGTCATCGTCGCCGATGACGCGGCGTGCGAACTCCTCGCCGCGATGCACGAGAGCCTCGCAGCGGGCATCGCGCCCTCGGAGGCGCTGGCCGCAGCATCCGTTCGCACCGGCATCGTGGCCCCGTTCCAGGTGCACGGCGCGGGTTTCTGAGATTTCCTCGAGATCCGTGTATCAGGACGGATGCCGCGGGCTCCTGGTCATCGGAACGGCTTGCGCTTCGCCGACGGGGGTCGGAGAGCGCTGACTGAAGACCCGCTTGGGGACGCAGAATCGATCGCGGGTCTTCGCCGCCGATCCTTGAGGGGTGCTGCACAAGACTGGGGGCGGCACCCCTCGTTCCCGCGCTCTCGCGGAGTGCGGTTCATCCCCGCGACGAGTTCGCGGTGCGGCCGCGCACGATGCCGACGAACGCCTCGACCGCGGGACTGGTCCGTTCGGCGTCCCACGCGAGCGCGACCGTCGAGAGCGGGCCGCCACGGAGCGCGCGGTAGTCGACGTCCTTGCGGTGATGCAGCCGCGCGACCGACATCGGCACCACCACGATCCCGACGCCTGCCGCGACGGTGGCGATCGCCTCGCCGGTGTCGGCCGGCGCGGCGAACTGGGGCATCACCGTGCCGGGAAGATGGATGCCGAGGACGTCGTCCTGCGGGACGATGAGCACTTCGCCCACGAGATCCGCGGCGTCCAGTTCCTCGTCGGCCGCGGTCAGGTGCGAGTCCTTCGCGCACACGACCACCGGGACCTCGTCGTACAGCGGGATGACGTGGAGGCCTTCCTTGTCGAGCGGCAGACGGACGATGGCCGCGTCGATCTCGCCGTCACGGAGCGCCCGACGCTGATCGGCGACGGCCAGCGGTACCAGTTCGAGGGTGGTCTGCGGCATCCGTTCGTTCCAGATGTCGATCCACTTGCCGGGAGTCGCGCCCGGGATCGCGCCGAGCGCGAACGTCGCGGGCATCGCGGGCTCGACGGGAGGTGCCGGGGACGGGCCGGGCGACGGCTGCGGCCGACGCTGCTTCGCCGGCTGGGCCTTGCCGGGCTTCGCCTTCGGGGACCCGGATGCTGCGCCCGGACGCCTGCCCGATGCGCCGCGTCCTCGTCCGCCTGTGCGCGACCCGCCCTTCGCCATGCTGTTCAGCGTAGCCGGGGCGATATGGTTCGCTCATGGTGACGATTGTGGCTACGGTCTTCGCGGCGCTTGCGGCGCTCCTTCACGTCTACATCTTCGTGATGGAGAGCGTCCAGTGGACCCAGCCGAAGATCTGGAAGCGGTTCGGCGTCGCCGATCAGGCGGCCGCCGACACGACGAAGTCGATGGCGTACAACCAGGGCTTCTACAACCTGTTCCTCGCCATCGGCGTCGTGATCGGGCTCGTCCTGCTCTTCGCGGGCGCGGACACCGCACCGGTGCAGGCCGCGGGGCTCGCGCTCGTGCTGTTCGCCCTGGGCTCGATGGTGGCAGCGGCGCTCGTGCTGCTCACGACCGGGATGCGGTACCTGCGGGCGGCGCTCATCCAGGGCACACTGCCCCTCATCGGGTTCGTTCTCTTCCTGTTCGCGTGACCGCGTTCGTCTGACGGTTCAGCCGCAGGCGCCCCACTGCCCCGCGGACGCGGCGACGGCGGCGGCCTCGAGCGAGCGCAGCAGGGCCTCCTGGGTTCGGTTGGGCGAGTACACCTCAACGCGCGCGTCGCCCTGCGCGACGAGTTCGCCGTTCACGAAGCGGCCGTCGGGCGTCCAGACGTAGAGCAGCGTCCTGCCGTACTGGTCGTGCACCTCCGCGTCGGGAGCGACCCAGATCGTCGACGCCACGGGGACCAGCGAGGTGAGCTTCGCCGTCGCTTCCGCGGCCCAGCAGTCGAGCTCGGGGGATGTCTCGGGGGTGTCGATTCCCAAGAGGCGCACGCGCGTCGACTCGAGATCGCCGACGACCGCGTTGGGGGTGGCGACGCGGGCGCGCAGCGTGTCGCCGTCGTGGACGCTCTCGACCGTCATCTCGAAGGCGTCGGCCGGGATCCCGGGCATCGAGACGGAGGCAGGGGGAGTCGTCGGTTCGACGTCGGGGGCGCCGTTTTCGCGCCCGATGAACCACCAGTACGCGGCGCCCGCGATCACGAGCAGCAGCAGGCCGACGAGGAGGCGTCTGATCACCCCGCGAGCCTATGCGGTGGCGCCGACGCGCCACCGCGGAACTCAGGCGGCCAGGCGGAGCCCTCGCTTGTCGGTGGCGACGCGCTCGCCGTCGGCGATCGTCTCGTCGTCGCCGATGAGCGAGCCTCCGGCCACACGGGCGTCGTGGCCCACCTGGGTGCGCACGCCGATCTTGGCGCGCGGGCCGATGGCCGCGCGCGGCCCGATGTGGGCGTGCGGTGCGATCTCGGCGTCAGGCCCGATGACGGCATCCGTCTCGACCCACACGCCGCGGCCGACGTGCGCGCCAGCGGCGATCTGCACGCCCGGTTCGACATACGCCCCCGCTTCGACGATGGCGCTCGGGTGCACCTTCGCTCCGTGCGCGATGAGGCCACGACCATTGACGTGCTTGCGGTAGCGCAGCGTCTCGCCCTGGTCGTTCTCGATGTCGATGTAGTTCTTGCCCACGTTCCCCTCCTGGAGCAGCACATGGTGCTGAGTACAGAAATAACGGTGGGCGGAAGTGATTCATTCCCACGCATCGGAACGATTCGGTCACAGGCGTGAAACGGCCCCGCGTCCTCATGGACGCGGGGCCGGAAACAACCGCTGATCAGCGCGAGACGTGCTCGTCCGCGGCGGAGAGAGCCCGGTCGATGACGTCCAATCCGCGCACCAGCTCGTCCTCGGTGATCACCAGCGGAGGCGCCACGTGCACACGGTTGAAGTGGGTGAAGGGCCAGACGCCCTCGCGCTTGCACGCCGCGGCGACGGCGGCGATGGGCGCAGCATCCGCCCCGCTCGCGTTGAAGGGCACGAGCTGCTCGCGGGTCTCGCGATCCTTGACGAGCTCGATCGCCCAGAAGAGGCCCCTTCCCCGCACATCGCCGACGGACGGATGCCGCGACGCGAGGTCGCGCAGCCGCGGCCCGACCACGCGCGAACCGAGGTCGCGCACGCGATCGAGGATGCCGTCGCGCTCGAACACCTCGAACGTGGCGACTCCCGCCGCGCACGCCAGCGGGTGACCCGAGTACGTGAGTCCGCCGGGGAACGACACGGTGTCGAAGTGGGATGCGATCCGGTCGGAGATCACGACGCCGCCGAGCGGCACGTAGCCCGAGTTCACGCCCTTCGCGAAAGTGATGAGGTCGGGCTGCACGTCGAACGCCTGGAATGCGAACCACTCGCCCACGCGGCCGAAGCCGACCATGACCTCGTCGGCGATGTAGACGATCCCGTAACGGTCGCAGAGGTCCCGCACGCCGGCGAGGTAGCCGGGCGGCGGCACCAGCACGCCATTCGTGCCGACGATCGTCTCGATGATGATCGCGGCGATCGTGGTGGCGCCCTCCAGCACGATGGTCTGCTCGAGGTGCTCGATGGCGCGCTGCGTCTCCTCCTCGGCGCTCGAGGAGTGGAACGCCGAGCGGTACGGGTAGGGGCCGAAGAACTTCGCGGTCGAGCCGTCGGCCGGCTCGTTCGGCCAGCGACGCGGGTCGCCGGTCAGGGAGATCGCGGTCGTGGTGTTGCCGTGGTAGCTGCGGTACATCGACAGCACCTTGCGGCGGCCGGTCACGAGCCGCGCCATGCGGACGGCGTTCTCGTTGGCGTCGGCGCCGCCGTTCGTGAAGAACACCTTGTCGAATCCGTCGCCCGCGACCTCCGCGATGCGCCGGGCCAGCTCGCCGCGCACGTCGTTCGCCATGGACGGCTGGATCGTCGCGAGACGGCCTGCCTGATCCTGGATGGCGCGGACGAGATCCGGATGCTGGTGCCCGAGGTTGAGGTTCACCAGCTGCGAGCTGAAGTCGAGGTAGGAGTTGCCCTGGTAGTCCCAGAAGGTCGAGCCTTCGCCCGCCGCGATGGGCAGCGGATCGATGAGCGCCTGCGCGCTCCACGAGTGGAAGACGTGACCGCGGTCGTCCGCGCGCACGCGCGCCTCGGCCTCGGGATCGGGGAGCGGTCGCGTGGCGCCGGTCAGGGTGAGTGTGTCTGTCATGCGGGGGGTCCTCTCAGAATCCCGGTCGTTGAGCGAGCGAGGAACGCGGTCGTTGAGCGAGCTTGCGAGTCGAAACGCAGAGTCGAAACGCTCTGAGCCCGGCGCGCAACGCCCGGTGCGGAAGGGTCAGTTGTTCTGGGGGAAGCCGAGGTTGATGCCGCGGGCTTCTGAAAGGCTGCGCGTGGCGGGGTCGAGCCAGCGGCTGGTGATGGCCTTCTCGCGGGTGAAGAAGTCGAATCCGTGCACGCCGTAGGCTTTCGCGTCGCCGAACAGGGACTGCTTCCAGCCGCCGAAGGAGTGGTAGGCGACCGGGACGGGGATGGGCACGTTGATGCCGATCATGCCGACCTCGACTTCGTTCTGGAACCGGCGGGCAGCGCCGCCGTCGTTGGTGAAGATCGCGGTGCCGTTGCCGAACTGCCCGGAGTTGATCAGCTCCAGTCCCTCGTCGTACGACTGCACGCGGACGACGGAGAGCACGGGTCCGAAGATCTCCTCCTGGTACGCGCGGCTGGTGGTGGGGATGTCGTCGATGAGGGTGGGGCCGAAGAAGAACCCGTCCTCGTGCCCGTCGACGGTGTAGCCGCGGCCGTCGACGACGATCCTCGCGCCGTCCTGCTCGGCGATGTCGACGTAGCTGGACACCTTGTCACGGTGGATGTCGGTGATCAGCGGGCCCATGTCGGGCTCGACACCGTCCACGCCCGCCCCGTTGCCGATGCGCAGCTTCGCGATGCGCTCCTGGATCTTGGCGATCAGCTCGTCGGCGACGGGCTCTACGGCGAGCACCACGCTGATGGCCATGCAGCGTTCCCCGGCGGCGCCGTAGCCGGCGTTCACGGCCTGGTCGGCGACGAGGTCCAGGTCCGCGTCGGGGAGCACCAGCATGTGGTTCTTCGCGCCGCCGAGCGCCTGCACCCGCTTGCCGTGCTTGGACGCGGTCTCGTAGATGTACTGCGCGATCGGCGTCGACCCGACGAAACTGATCGACTGCACCACCGGAGAGGTGAGCAGGCCGTCGACGGCGAGCTTGTCGCCCTGCAGCACCGTGAACACCCCGTCCGGCAGGCCGGCTTCCTTCCATGCCTCGGCAAGCCACAGCGCGGCGGACGGGTCCTTCTCGCTGGGCTTGAGGATCACGGCGTTGCCGGCGGCGATCGCGATCGGCACGAACCACAACGGCACCATCACCGGGAAGTTGAACGGCGAGATCACCCCCACCACACCCAGCGGCTGCTTCAGCGAGTACACGTCGATCCCGGTCGACGCGTTCTCACTGAACGCGCCCTTGATCAGGTGCGGGAACCCGGTCGCGAGTTCGACCACCTCCTGACCGCGGAGGATCTCTCCCATCGCGTCGGAGAGCACCTTGCCGTGCTCCGCCGTCACGATCTCCGCCAGCTCCCGCTTGCGCGCGTTCAGGATCTCCCGGAAGGCGAACAGCACGGCCTGGCGGCGGGCGATCGAGTAATCCTTCCAGATCTGATAGCCGCGCTCCGCGGACGCGATCGCCTCATCGATCTCCGCCTGATCCGCCAGCGCCACCCGCGCCGACACCTGACCGGTCGCCGGGTTGTACACCGGCGCGGTGCGCCCGGAGGTCGAGGCGCGCTCGGCGCCGTCGATCCAGTGCGAGACCACCCGCACATCTGCATCCGTGCTCGCGGTGGCGACGGCGCTCTCGGCAATGCTCATGGGTGCTCCTTCTCGGCGTCGGACAGATCGTGTGGTGATCCCTTAGGCTTGACGGGTCCCAGCCTGTCAGAGAAGAAGAGGCGGCCACGGTGCCCGACCGTCGCGAAGATCGCACGATCCACACGGATCGTCCGACAGATCGATCCGCAGATGAGATCCTCCCGACCGTGCGCGACGTGATCGCGCTCGAGGCTGTCGCGCAGGGTGTCCCCGAGGTGCTCGTCGGCGACGATGCGCTCGATGCGCGCGTGCGATGGCTGCACGTCTCCGACAGTGCGGGGGTCGCGCGCCTGCTGAACGGCGGCGAGATGCTCCTGTCGACGGGGTCGTCGTGGCCGGCCGAGCCTGGAGACCTGCGTCGGTTCATCGACGAGCTCGCCGACGCCGGACTCTCCGGGCTCGTGCTCGAGCTGGGCACCCACTACCGCTACGTTCCCGCCGTGGTCGTGGAGGCCGCCCACGCACGCGGCCTCGCCCTCGTCGTGCTCCACCGAGAGCTCAAGTTCGTCACGGTCACCGAGGCCGTCCACAGCCGCATCATCACGGGCCAGACCGACGCGCTGCGCGCCCGCGACGAGGTGCGCGAGCGCTTCACGGCACTGGTGCTGCGCGGATCGCCCGCGGACTTCATCGTCCACCAGCTTGCGCAGACGCTCGGCGCGCCGATCGTGCTCGAGAACCTGGGCTACGAGGTCGTGGCCGCCGAAGTGCCGCTGGCGATGGAGGAGGAGCTGTTCACCGAGTGGGAGCTGCGGTCGCGCTCCGCGCACCGGCGCTCCGAGCAGCGCCGAGAACGCGCGATCCCGGCCGGCGCGGACGACTGGCTGATCGTGCCGGTCGAGGCACGCGGCATCCGCTGGGGAAATCTCATCGCGCTGCCGGGGCCCGAGCACCCCGCGGGACGCGCGGCCGTGCTCGAGCAGGGCGCGATCGCCCTCGCGGTCGGCCGGCTCGCCGACGGCGATGCCGATGAGTGGGCGCGCATCGGCCGGCGTCGCCTCGTCGACGGGCTGCTCGCCGGACGCTTCGCGGGTGTCGGCGGTGCGGCCGCCCGACTGGAAGCCGCCGGCCTGCCCCTGCGTGGCGGCGCCAGGCTCTACGGGCTGGTCGTTTCGGGCGCGCCTGTCGCGGTGGAGCGAGCGGATGTGGCAGCTCGCGCCCTGCGAGGGCGCGCGCTGGCGGGCTCGGCGCCGGCGGGCGTCGTCGCGCCCGCGGCCACGATGCTCGTCTCGCTCCCGCCGGACGCCGTGTTCGACGATGCCGCCGTGGTCGCGTTCGTGCGCGCGCTCGTCGACCCTGCGGACGTGGAGCGCGTCACGGTGTCGGTGGGACGAGGCGCCGAAGGCATCGACGCGGCGCTCGCCTCGGTGCACGAGGCGGTCGATCTCGCGGGTGGCCGGCGTCGGCGCGCGGGACGCGGTCCGCACCTGCGGCGCGCCGAGAACCGACCGCTCGTGCAGCTGGTGACCGCCCTGCGCGACGATCACCGCGTGCTCGAGCACGGCGAGCGAATGCTGGCACCGCTGATCTCCTACGACCTGTCGCGGTCGGGCGACCTGCTCGACGTGCTCGAGGCGATGCTCGCTCACCCGGGCAACCGCACCGCGGCGGCTGGGGCATCCCATCTGTCGCGGTCGGTGTTCTATCAGCGCATCGCGCTCATCGAGGAGCTGCTGGGGTCAGATCTCGACGACGGCGAGACCCAGACTGCGCTGCACCTGGCGCTGCTGGTGCGGAGGTCGGCAGGACGCTGACGCCTTCAGGTGTTGGGAGACTGCCACGGGTCGACGAGCTCGATGCCGAGATCCTCGAAGTCCCTCGTGTTCCGCGTCGCGAGCGTTGCGTCATGCACTGCCGCGATCGCTGCGACCATCCCGTCCTCCACCGAAAGCGGGCGCCCGGCGATGCGCCGTGCCTCGTGCATGCGCGCATACATGCGCGCGGCATCCTCATCGAATGAGAGCACACGGCTTCCCGACAGGACGGAGTCAATCGCCGCGATCAGCCTTTCGCGGCGTGCCCCGTCCGGGAGCCGCCGGGCGCCGACCAGGAGTTCGGCCACGGAGATCGCGGTGACCGCTGCTTCCGTCTGCGCCTTCATCCAGGCGATGACCGCAGCGTCCGGGCTCGCCCGAATGGGCTCGGAGAGGACATTCGTGTCGAGGACGATCACGACAGATCGAGCTCGCGGGGGGCACTGCGCGCGGGAAGCTCGAGGTCTACGGCGAGACTGTCGGCCGCATCGATCCAGTCGACGATCATGCTGCTGCGCGACACCGCGTCCGTCAGGATCGCCCGCGCTTCTGCCTCCATCGAGCGCCCGTGCGCGGCGGCGCGCTCCCTGAGTCGCTGCTGAACAGCGTCGTCGAGATTGCGGACGGTGATGGCACCCACGGCTGCTCCTTCCGATGCTGGCAATGCTAGCAGTTCGATGTCGGAGGCCGGCGGCAGGCTCTCGCCATGGAATCAGCCATCGACATCCAAGCCGAAACGTTCGTCCGTGACCTTGCCGCCGCCATCGTCGCACCGCGGGAAGGTGAATGCCTCGCGTGCTACCTCGATCGCGTTCTGCGCGACGCGCCCTGCGACGGCTCGCTGCGCCTCTCGCGCACGTATCGCGACGCGCGGGCGCCGCGTGCCGTCGCGCTCGAGGACCGCCTCCAGGACGGAGGCGGATTCTGCGACTGCGAGGTGCTGATGAACGTCTACTGGGCCAAGTCCGATGAGATGGCGCCATGCAGCGGGGCGAGGCGCGGGTCCACGAAGCCGTGCGACCTCTGGTTCCGCCGCAGACGTGGTGACCGGTGGTGAGACCCGAGCTCAGCCTGCGATGTAGACCTTGCGGAGCGTCTCGCGCACTGTCCAGACGGTGCGCATCCCGGCGGTCAGGCGCGCCACGGAACCCGCGCGCAGCTCGATCGACTCGAGTGCGGGATCGTCGAACGACACGGTCGCCGAGCCTGACAGCACGACGAAGACCTCGTCGACCTCGACGTCGGTCGACGCGCCCGGCGTGTGCTCCCACACTCCGATGTGCTCGGTCAGCTCGGCATAACCGGTGGCCGGGGCACCCTCCACCACCTGTTCGGCGGGCAGCGGCTCGAGGTCGAGCGGGAGGGACGCGGCATCGGTCACGATCCCGGGGTTCACGAGTCGAACCCCAGGCCCAGCGCATCGAGCGTCTTCAGCAGGAGGTTGCGCCTGCCCTTGTTGTGGTCGGCGCGGTCGAGCGACCAGCGGGTCGCGTTGATGCCCATCGACGCGACGGGCTCCGGCGGGAACGGAAGCGGGCGCTTGCGCACCATCTCGAGCTGGGTGCGTTCGTTCTCCACCCCATCGAGCAGGTCGAGCATGACCTCGCCGGCGAAGCGGGTCGATCCGACGCCGAGCCCCGTGAAGCCGGCGGCGTACGCGACGCGACGGTCGCGCGCGGTGCCGAAGAACGCCGTGAACTGTGTCGAGGTGTCGATCGCGCCGGCCCACTGGTGCGTGAAGCGCAGTCCCTCGAGCTGCGGGAAGGTGGTGAAGAAGTGGCTCGCGAGCTTGGCCCAGGTCTCGGGCCGGTTCTCGTACTCGGGATTCATCTTGCGTCCGTACCGGTAGATCGCGTCGTAGCCGCCGAACAGGATCCGGTTGTCCTTCGTGATCCGGTAGTAGTGGAACTGGTTCGCCATGTCGCCGATGCCCTGGCGGTCCTGCCAGCCGATCGACGTGAGCTGGGCCTCGGTGAGCGGCTCGGTCATGAGCACGTAGTCGTACACGGGAACCGTCATGAGCCGGTTGCGCTTGATGAGCGACGGGAACACGTTGGTGCCGAGCGCGGCACGGGATGCCTCGACCCGCCCATCGGCGGTCATCACGACCACGCCCGGTCCGCTCGTGTCGAGCCCGGTGACGTGCGAGCGCTCGAAGATCACGACGCCGCGCTCCTCGCAGACGCGCGCGAGCTCGGCGGCCATGCGCGCGGGGTGGAGCATCCCGCAGGCGTTCTTCTCCCATACCGCAGCGAGGTACGTGGGGGAGTGGACGGATGCCTGGGCCTCGGCACGGTCGAGATAGACCACGCCCTCCTCGCCCTCGGCGGCCCACTCCCTCAGCCACTCCACCTGATGGGGCTCGATGGCGGGAGCGAGCTGTCCCGTGCGCTCGAACTGGAAGTCCATGCCGAAGCGGGCCTCCGAGGCCTCGATCGCATCGAGGTTCTCCTGCCCCAGGCGGTCGAGCGTCGGCATCTCCTTCGGCCAGCGGGCCATGCCGTTCTCGTGGCCGTGGGTGAGGCTGGCCTCGCAGAAGCCGCCGTTGCGCCCGGACGCGGCCCACCCCACGCGCTGCGCCTCGACGACCACGACCTTCGTGTCGGGGTCGCGCTCGGTGGCGAGCAGGGCGGTCCACAGGCCCGTATAGCCGCCGCCCACGACGACGAGGTCGGCGCGATGCGTGCCGACGAGCGGGTGCCGATCGGGCAGGAGGTTTTCGGGAAGGTCGTCGCGCCAGAACACCGAGTGCCTCGTGTCGGCGAGGGAGTGCTGGACGACGGATGCTGCCGGCCGCTGTCGTTCGAAGACGGTCGTGCCCACGGTTATCAACTCCGATGCGGTGTGTGGTCCTCCCATCCTCACCCGTCGGCCGTGCCCCGGCAGGGCGTGGCGTGTCGGAAGTTGCCCGGCGGACCGGACAGGTTGTCGCAGCGACGCCCCTGCGGGTGTCAGGCCCCGACGAGTTCGCCCACGAGCGCGTCGACGTCGGCGACGCGGGCGTACGTGCCGTCGAGCGCCGCCATGAACGCCAGGTGCACCTGGGCGCCCGGCACGGTGCGGCCGTCGTAGGCGAGGTCGGGTGCGGCGCAGGCATCCTGTGCAACGGCGATGCGGAAGCCGAGGTCGGACGCCGCACGCACGGTCGCATCGACGCACATGCTCGACATCATGCCGGCCACGACGACCTCGTCGGCGTCCGCCGCACGCAGCAGCGACTCGAGCCCCGTGCCGAGGAACGCGTTCGGCTCGTGCTTGACGATGACGTGCTCCTCGCCGTCGGGCGCGACCCGCGGATCGAACTCGACCCCGGGGGTTCCGGGGGCGAAGAACGCGGCATCCGGTCCGTCCCACACGTGCTGCACGTGCACGACCCGCTCACCCGACGTGCGGAAGCCGGCGAGCAGTCGCGCGGCGGCATCGGCGGCGGCGTCCGGGTCGATCAGCGGATGCCGCCCTCCCGGGAAGTAGTCGCGCTGGATGTCGATGAGGAGCAGGAGTCGGGTCACCGGAACAGCATAGGGTCGCGCAACCGGATCAGCCGCCCGTCATCGTGCGGGCGATCTGCGTCGCGGAATCGCCCGCACGCTTGAGCACGAGGGCGACGAGGGCGAGCGCCACGAGGGTCAGCAGCAGCATGATCGTCGACACGGCCGCGATCTCGGGACGCAGACCGGTCCGCAACGCGCTGAGCACGTACACGGGCCACGGCGTCGTGCCCGACACCTGGACGAACGCCGCCACGATCGTGTTGTCGAGACTGAGCGTGAACGCCAGCAGGAAGCCGGCCAGCACCGCCGGCATCGCGAGGGCGAGCGTGACGCGGCGGAAGGTGGTGAACGGCTTGGCGTAGAGGTCGGCGGATGCCTCCTCCAGCTGCGCGTCCTGCCCCACCAGCCGGGCGCGCACGATGTACGACACCACGGCTGTCGCGAACAGCGACGATCCGACCGACAGCCGCACGATGCCGTCGTTGAACATCGTGATCCCGACGTCCTGTCCGAGGAACACCATGAAGGGAAGCAGGGCGACCGCGTCGACGATCTCGGGCGTCACCGACACCAGGAGCAGGAGGCCGAGGAACCACCAGACCCATTTGCCGGGGTGGCGCGCCATCGCGATGCCAGCCAAAGTGCCCAGCGCGGTCGCGATGATCGCCGCGATCAGCGCCGTGATGAGAGAGACCCGCACGGCGTTCTGGATCGCCGGCTTCACCAGGATCGACGCGAACGCGTCGAAGCCGAAGCCGTCCCACACCGCCAGCAGGCGCCCGGTGTTGAACGAGTGGACGACGATCACGATGATGGGCAGGAACAGGAAGAGCATGACGAGCACGCCCCACACGCCGAAGGCGATGTCCGACCACGACTTGTGCTCGCGCCGACGGGGTACGGCACCCTGACGGGTCCCGCGCGCCTCCGCCTGCAGGATCGTCTCCGTCTCGGTCTGCGTGGTCACGTCGTCACCTCCAGAACAGCTGCGGGCGCAGCATCCGTCTTCGCCGTCTCGGGGGCCGGCCCGAGGACCAGCCGGTTGCGTGAGCGGAACGGCAGCGCGACGAGCCAGATGATCACGGCGCACACCCCGATCGTCACCATGATCAGGAGCATGAGCAGCACCGCCATCGCCGATCCCAGGGCCCAGTTCTGCGCCGTCTGGAACTGCCCGGCGACGAGCTGACCCACCATGTTGCCCTTCGCCCCGCCCAGCACCGTGGCGGTGATGTAGTCGCCCATCAGCGGGATGAACACCAGCAGCACCCCGGCGATGATGCCGGGCTGCGACAGCGGCAGCGTGACGCGGAGGAAGGTCGTGATCTTGCCCGCCCCCAGGTCTTTGGAGGCCTCGCGCAGCGCCGGACCGACCCGGTCGAACGCGACGAACAGCGGCAGGATCATCAGCGGCAGGTAGTTGTAGACCACGCCGATGATCACCGCGGTGCGCGTGTACAGGATCTCGAGCGGGCCGTCCAGCACCCCCATGCCCTGCAGCAGGGTCGACATCCACCCCTCGGGGGCGAGGATCACCTGCCAGCCGATCGTCCGGACGAGGAAGTTGGTCCAGAACGGGACGAGGACAAGGGCGATCAGGATGCCTCGGCGCTGCGGCTTGACCTTGAAGGCCATCCAGTACGCCACCGGGGCCCCGATCGCGAAGCAGAGGACCGTGCCGATGATCCCCACCCACAGCGTGTTCGTGAACGTCGCGAGGAAGGTGGGCGAGATCGCCTCGACGTATCGGTCGAGCGAGAGGATGTCGTTCGCGTGGGTGCCGAAGACGCCGGGTTTGTAGCCGAAGCTGAACCACACCACCATCGCGACCGGCGCGACGAAGAAGACGAGCAGCCACGCCCAGGCGGGGAACGCGAGCGCGGGCCCCACCGCACCGGTGGCGCGATTACGCACCGGCGGCAGCCTTCACCTCGTTGTAGATCTCCACACGCGTGCTCAGCGAGTCGTTGAGCACCTGCTCGTGCATGGTCTCGAGCTGCTCGGGCGTGAAGAAGATCATGTCGAGACGCTCGACCTCGGCTTCCTCGGCCGCCGCCTGCATGTCCTTGCCGCCGACGTTGTAGCCGACCCACTCGAGGTTCAGCAGCTGGTTCTCGGGGACCATCGCGAAGTTGATGAACGCGTGGGCCGCCTCGGGGTGGGCTGCGCCGGTCGCGATCGCCCAGTTGTCCATCCACAGCTCGGTCTGCGGGCCGGGGAGGACCCACTGCCAGCGATCGGGCTCGGACGACTCCTGGATGCCGAGCCGCGCGTCGCCGTTCCAGGCCATGAGCAGGGCGTGCGTGCCCTGCGGGATCGTGTTCGCGCCGGCCGCGGAGTCGAAGGCCGCGACGTGGGGTGCGATCTTCTCGACGAGGAACGCACGCGCCGCCTCGAGCTCGTCGGGGTCGTCGGTGTTCCAGTCCAGGTCGTTCGCCCAGAAGTACGACCCGACGACGCCGGCAGGGTCGTCCGACATCGCCGTCTTCCCGCTCGCCTCGTTCTGCGCGGCATCGAAGTAGTCGGCCCACGTGGTGAGCTCGCGGGTGATCACCGTCTTGTCGTAGACGTACCCCGTCGTCCCCCATGCCTTGCAGACCGAGTAGTCGTTGCCCGGATCCCACGCGCGGCCGAGGAACGCCGGGTCCATGTTCGAGATGTTGGGGAGCAGGTCCTTGTTGAGCTTCTGCAGCAGTCCCTGCTCGATCATCTGCGGAATGAAGACGCCCGTGGGCACGACGATGTCGTAGCCCGACGTACCCTTCGCCGCGACGAGCTTGGCGATGAGCTCCTCGTTCGACCCGTACGAGTCGAGCGTGACCTTCGGTCCGAGCTCGGCGGTGAACGCCTCGACGACCTCAGGGGCGTCGTACTCGGCCCACGTGTAAACAGAGAGGCTGTCCTCGAGGGCGCCGCCGGTCGCCTGCGGGGCGGGCGAGCCGCTGCCGCCGGGCGCGCAGGCCGCCAGGACGGTGGCACCACCGGCGAGCGCGGCGAGACTCAGGAACCGCCGACGCGACAGCTCACGCGCGATCAGGGGCGCGGCACCCTCGGGAGCGAGGATGCGGAGCGGGGTGCGTGGCTGAGTCATCGGATACTCCTGGTTTCGAAACGGGAGCCGGGCGAGCGGATGCTGCGGCTGCGGGCGTGCGGCGGGTCTGCAGGTCGTGCGGGTCGTGCGTCGGGTCGTCGGGGCAGGGTGGTTTCAGACGGTCGGCGGTGCGATGTAGCCGCCCTGCTTCGCCGCGTCGTCATCGGCTGCGGGGAAGAGCAGCACGTGGTGCGCCGCCCACGTGCACACGACGGGATCTCCGACGGAGAGCGCGGGGGCATCGGGGGTGGGCCGGCGGACGATCAGGCTCTGGTCGGCGCCGAGCCGAACGAGGTACTGCATCGCGTCGCCGAGGTGCGAGACACCGAGCAGTTCGCCGCGGGCGGTGTTCGCCCCGGGAAGCGCCTCGGCCGCCGACCCCGCAGGGGCATCCTTCTCGATGCGGATGAACTCGGGTCGCACCGCTGCCTCCCCGAGGTTGGTGCTCGTGAGCACCGGTGACGCGGCCCGCACGAGCGCGTACGGCGAGGTGATGGCGGCCCCCGCCTCGGCGGCGGGGCCGCGGAAGAAGTTCTGCTGCCCGACGAAGGCCGCGACATACGCAGAAGCGGGGCGCGCGTACACGGTGTCGGCGTCGGCGAGCTGCTCGATGCGGCCCGCGCGCATGATCGCGATGCGGTCGCTCATGGACAGCGCCTCCCCCTGGTCGTGCGTCACGAAGACGAACGTGATGCCGAGCCGCGACTGCAGCAGCTTGAGCTCGAGCTGCATCTCTTCGCGCAGCTGACGATCGAGCGCTCCCAGCGGTTCGTCGAGCAGGAGCACGGCGGGTCGGTTCACCAAGGCGCGCGCCAGCGCGATGCGCTGCTGCTGTCCGCCCGACAGCTGCGTCGGCTTGCGGTCGCCGAACCGGCGCATCTGCACCATGTCGAGCGCCTGTGTGACGCGCTCGCGCACCTCGGACTTCGGGGTACGACGCTGCTGCAGCCCGTAGGCGACGTTCTCGGCGACCGACAGGTGCGGGAACAGCGCGTATGCCTGGAACACCGTGTTGACGTCCCGCTTGTACGGCGGCGCCGCGAGCACCGAGCGACCGGAGATGCGGATGTCACCGGCATCCGGCCGTTCGAATCCCGCGATCATCCGCAGCGTGGTCGTCTTGCCGCAGCCCGACGGCCCGAGCAGCGAGATGAACTCGCCCGGCTGGATCTCCAGCGACAGATCGTCGACGGCGAGCTGCTCGCCGTAGTACTTCGTGATCCCCGACAGGGTGACGGCCCCGCGCGCGCCGTCGCCGTCGGGGGGAATCTGCTCCGCCGAAGCCTGCGCTGCGGTCGCCGTGCCTGTGGACATCGTCACCTCGTGATGGGTCCTTCTGGTGCGGGCCGCGCGACGATGCACGGCCTATCGGGTGTGGAGGTATTCAATATCCCTCGGTGGCCACCCGCAATGCGCGCCGGATCGAACCAGACGATCCGGGCCGCCCATCAGGTCTGGTCGGACAGATCGTCCGGGCTTATGTAACGGCGAGGAAACCGCGGGGTTTCAGCATGGACACGAAGAAGCGGGACGGATGCCTCGACCCCGCGCGACACTTCGTCCGCCGCGCATCGTGACCAAAGCGTGCTGGAACCCGGGTTCAGGGGTGCCGGTATCCAGGTTCAGCGCTGGCAGGTGGGGCACCAGAACACGATGCGCTCCCGCGTCGGATCGGCGCCCAGGCTGCCGCCCAGGATGAGAGTGCCGCATCGGCGGCAGGGGCGGCCTTCCCGCCGATACACCCACGTCGATCGGCCGGCGCGCGCGTCACCGGTGAAGGTGCGTCCCGAACGGTTGCGGTTCGCGCGGATCATGCGCGCTCCGAGATCCACGATGGCCGCGGCATCCGTCTCGTTCGCGGGCGTCGTGGGCAAGACGCCGCGCACGAACAGGATCTCGTTCGCGTACTCGTTGCCGAATCCCGCGATGTTGCGCTGGTCCTGCACGGCGACGTGCACCGCGCGGGTGTCGGCGGCCAGCCGGCGGGCGGCCTCCTCGGGATCCCACGAGTCGGTCAGCGGATCGGGACCGAGATAGCCGACGAGCTGGTCTTCGTCCTCGGTCGGGACGAGCCTGATGTCGGCGAGGTCGAACCCGACGGTCTCCCACTCGAGGCCGTCCGGTGCCGTGGCGCCGATGATCGCCCGGGCACGGAAGGCCGGGGCGTGCCAGCGTTCGCCTCGCCGGTAGACGTGCCATTCGCCCTCCATCTTGAGGTGCGTGTGGAGCGTCCATGACCCGATGCGGTGGAGCAGGTGCTTGCCGCGCGAGACCACGTCGTGCACCATTTCACCGCGGAGGTCCGCGGTGGCCAGCTGTGGGACCCGCAGTTCGAAGCGCGTCACCGTCGCCCCGGCGAGCGCTGCATCGAGCCGCCGGGCAGCGCGGTAGACGGTGTCGCCCTCAGGCACGCGCGCCTGCCCTGTCCTCCGGTCCCTGCGCGCCTCCCCGTCCCTGAGCCTGTCGAAGGGCGTCGCCGGCCGTGAGGCGGCGCAGCGTGAGCCCGCGGGGGGACTCCACGAAGCCGGCCTCCCGCAGCGCGCGGCCGACGTACGTGCCGTAGACGAACGCGCCGTTCACCTGCTCGATGGTGAGGGTGTCGAGGCGCCGCGCGCGAGCCGTCGCCGCGAGGTCGCGAGTGGCGGCGGCCAGCGCCGCTTCGTCGCCGGTGAAGGCGAGTGCGGACTTGCCGCCCCGCTCGAGGTACAGCGCGAGCGCGCCGTCGACGAGCACGACGAGGGCGCCCGCCTTGCGCCCGGGGCGGTGCGAGACCCCCTCGAGCGCCGGCCAGGCGAGTGCGGCGCCGTAGGGGTTGGCGGGGTCGGTGGCCGCCATCGTGACGGCCCGGAGCGGCGGCGGGTCGGACAGTCCGGCGAACTCGCGCAGCCGGTCGACGGTCGCCGACGCCGCGAACTGCGCCGCGCCCAGCTTCTCGATCACGTAGCCGCGCCGGCAGTGGCCCGCCTCCTCGAAGCCGGCCAGCACGCGGTACGTCTGGGCGAACCCGCCCGGCACTCCTTCGGACTGCACCGCCCCGCGCGTGACGACGCCGTAACGATCGAGCAGCAGGCTCGCCGTCGCGGTCGCCCGCAGGGCGGGATCAGGCTCGGCGGCGGGCAGCAGCGACCATCGGCCGCCGATCGCGGGCGGACGCGCGGGAACGGATGCTGCCACCGCCCGCACCGCCGCGCCCCGGTAGAGCCGTGCCCGGGGTGTGCGGCGGCTCACGCGGTGAGTCTGGGATCCGCCGGAGACGAGCGCGCGGACCGGCGCGAACGTGTCGTTTGTCACGAGCCCCGCCCACGTCAGCCGCCACAGCGCGTCGACCACGGACTGCTCGTTCTCGGCACCGGTGGACTGACGCAGCTGGGCGGCGAAGTACGCGCCGCCGCCGCCGAGCGCGGTGAGCAGTTGCGCATCGAGCGATCCCGGAGCGACCTCTTCGGCCTCGTCGGGGAGGGCGAGCGTGAGCGGCACGGCATCAGCCGGATGCAACGCGATCCAGCCGTCGCGGCCGGGCAGGCTGCCGTGCCCCGACCACACCACTTCGCCGGTGGCGGTGAGCTCGTCGAGCATGCCGGGCGTGTAGTCCGCGACGCGGGCCGGGAGCACGAGCGACTCCCACGCGCTCGCGGGGATCGGCACACCCGCGAGCTGCTCGACGACCGCGGCGACGCCGTCGATCCCCTCGAGCGGTCGCGTCACGTGCTGCCACACCGGAAGGAATCGTGCGTACGCGTGCTGCGGCACCGGTTCGACGCTGCCGCGGATCGCCGCGAGCGAGCGCATGCGCAGCCGACGCAGCACCTCGGTGTCGCACCACTCAGCCTCGTCGGCGCGCGCCGTCGTCGACGACTCGGGAAGGAAGAAGCCGCTCGTGACGCGTCCCTGCGACTCGAGTCGCTGCAGCGTGAGTCGCGCGACCGCCACGCCCACTCCGAGACGGTCGGCCGCAGCATCTGCCGTGAACGGTCCGTGGGTGCGCGCGTACCGCGCCACGAGATCGCCGAGCGGGTCGGTGACGGGCTCGAGGAACGCGGTCGGGATGCCCACGGGCAGCGCCGCGCCGAGCGCATCGCGCAGCCGCCCGGCGTCTTCGATCGCCGCGACGCGGGTGATGCCGGCGATGGTGACGGGGATCGCGCGCCGCGCGGAGATCAGCGCGTCGAGGAGGGCGGATGCCTCGGCCTCGGTCGCGTGACCGGCCCCGCCGCCGTCGGGCTCGCGGGCCGGCTCGAGACGCGCCGCGACCTCGGCCGCCTCGAGCGGACCGAGGAGGCGCAGGAGGTCGGCGACGCCCTCGAGGCCGCGCGCCCGGCGCTCGGGGTCGAGCCGCTGGGCCTCGCGCTCGAACTGAGCGATGACGTCGGGGTCGAGAAGCTCGCGCATCTCGACTTTGCCGAGGAGTTCCGACAGGAGGGCCGGATCGACGGAGAGAGCCGCCGCGCGGCGTTCGGCGAGCGGCGAGTCGCCCTCGTACATGAACGCGCCGACGTACCCGAACAGCAGATCGCGGGCGAACGGCGAGGGCTGCGCCGGTTCCGTCTCGATGAGCCGGATGCGCCGCTCGCCGATCCCGCGCATGAGACGCAGCAGCGATGGCACGTCGTAGACGTCCTGCAGGACCTCGCGGAGGGTCTCGAGGATGATCGGGAAGGTCGGGTAGCGCCGGGCGACCTCGAGCAGCTGTGCCGATCGCTGCCGCTGCTGCCACAGCGGCGTGCGCTTGCCGGGGTTGCGGCGGGGCATCAGCAGGGCGCGGGCCGCGCACTCGCGGAACCGGGAGGCGAACAGGGCGGAGCCGCCGACCTCCTCGGTGACGATCTGGTCGAGCTCGTCGGGATCGAAGACGAAGAGGTCTGCGCCCGGAGGCTCGGCCGTAGCATCCGGAATCCGGGCGATGATTCCGTCGTCGCTCGCGACCGCCGACCCGTCGACGCCCAGCCGCTCCCGGATGCGCGCGTTCACCGCAAGAGCCCACGGTGCGTGCACCTGCATGCCGTACGGGGAGTGCAGGATCACACGCCAGTCGCCGACCTCGTCCCGCCCGCGTTCGACGGTCAGCTGGCGGTCGGTCGGCAGGGTCCCGGTGGCCTCGCGCTGTTCGGCGAGGTAGGCCAGCAGGTTGTCTTGCGCGAACTCGTCGAGTCCCGCTTCGCGCAGTCGCGATTCGGCTTTCTCGGGCTTCGCCGACGACACCTCGCGCGAGAACCTCCCCAGCGCCTCGCCGAGCTCGGCAGGGCGGCCGATGCCGTCGCCGTGCCAGAACGGCACCTTGCCCGGCTGCCCGAACGCGGGCACCACGTTCACACGGTCGTGGGTGATCTCGACGATGCGCCAGCTCGTGGTGCCCAGGGTGAAGACGTCGTTGACGCGCGATTCGTAGACCATCTCTTCGTCGAGCTCGCCGACGCGTGCGTTCTGGGACTCGCCCGCGATGAAGACGCCGAACAGACCGCGGTCGGGGATGGTCCCGCCGCTCGTCACGGCGATGTGCTGCGCGCCGGGGCGCCCGGTGAGCACGCCGAGGTCGCGATCCCAGATGACGCGCGGGCGCAGCTCGGCGAACTCGTCGGACGGGAACCGGCCGGCGATGAGGTCGAGCGTCGCCTCGTACGCGGAGCGGGGGAGCGAGCGGAACGGCGCGCTGCGCTTGAGCGTCTCGTACCAGCCCTCGACGTCGACCGGTCCGATGGCGGCCGCGGCCACGGTCTGCTGCGCCAGGATGTCGAGCGGGTTCTGCGGGATCACGATCGCCTCGATCTGGCCCGCGAGCATGCGCTCGGTGACGATCGCGGTGTGGAGCACGTCGCCGCGGTGCTTCGGGAACAGAGCGGCGCGGCTCACCTCGCCGACCTGGTGGCCGGCACGGCCGATGCGCTGGAGGCCCGAGGCCGCGCTCGGCGGCGCCTCGACCTGGATCACGAGGTCGACCGCTCCCATGTCGATGCCGAGCTCGAGGCTCGACGTCGCCACGACGCAGCGGAGGATGCCGGACTTCAGCTCCTCCTCGACCTGCGCCCGCTGCTCCTTCGACACCGAGCCGTGGTGCGCCTTGGCGAGCACCGGGTCGGCGCCCGCCGTGGCGCCGGCCTGCGCCATCATGGCGGCGGGCACCGTCTGCTCGGGCAGATCGAGGCCGAGGCGCTCGGAGTAGATCTCGTTCAGCCGGCCGGTGAGCCGCTCGGCGAGGCGCCGCGAGTTGCAGAACACGATGGTCGAGCGGTGCAGCAGGATGCGGTCGACGATCGCCTCCTCGACGTGCGGCCACACCGACCCCGTCATCTCGGCCTCGCCGGCGCCACGTGCCCGCGGCCCCGCGTTCGCCGACTGACCGTCGGCGAACCAGTCCTCGTCGATCGGCTCGTCCGCAGCTCCAGGCTCTCCCCACGATCCGTCGCCGTCGGACGTGAACGGGCTCGGCGGCGGAGGCGGGTTCAGCATGTCGCCGATCGGCACGACGACCTTCATGTCGAACGCCTTGCTCGCCCGCGGGGCGACGATCTCGACCGGCTCGGCACCGCCGAGGAACCGCGCCACCTCATCGATCGGGCGCACCGTCGCCGACAGCCCGATGCGCTGAGCCGGGGGAGAGTCGGGGGCGAACGCGCGCCTCAGGGCGTCGAGCCGCTCCAGGCTCACCGCAAGATGGGCTCCGCGCTTCGTCGCGGCGACGGCGTGCACCTCGTCGACGATCACCGTGTGCACATCGCGCAGCGTCTCGCCCGCGCGGCTCGTGAGCATGAGATACAGCGACTCGGGCGTGGTGATCAGGATGTCGGGCGGGGTCTGCACGAGCTTGCGCCGGTCGCCCGCGGGCGTGTCCCCTGACCGTACTCCCACCGTGACCTCGGGCACGGTCAGCCCGAGGCGCCGCGCCGACTGCCCGATCCCGACGAGCGGCGACCGGAGGTTGCGCTCGACGTCGACGCCCAGGGCCTTGAGCGGGGAGATGTAGAGGATCCGGGTCGCCGGGGGCGCAGCATCCGTCCGCCGCTTCTTCTTGCCGTCGGGAGCCGCTGGTGCCGCGGCCTTGTCGTGGAACACGCGGTCGATCGCCCAGAGGAAGGCCGACAGCGTCTTGCCGGAGCCCGTCGGGGCGACCACCAGGGCATGCTTGCCGGCGGAGATCGACTGCCACGCGCCCTTCTGGGCGTCGGTGGGAGCGTGGAACGCGCCGCGGAACCAGTCCTGCGTGGCAGGACCGAACCGCTCGAGGACGTCGCCCATCACTCCATCTTCGTCGCGATCACCGACATCGGGCCAGGTTCCGTCCAGGAGGGTCGCGTAGGCTCCCTGCGTGCGTGCACCCCCGGCACGCACTCACCGCCGAGGACCGTGATGGAACCGATGCCCTCGAGCGAGCCCACGGCCCCGGCTCCGCTCACCCGCCGTACCAATCCGGCGCTCGCCGACCGCTCATGGATGCGCTCGCGCTGCGTGCAGACGTTCGGGCTGGGCGCGCTGTGCGGTGCGCTGAGCCTCTCCCTCCTGGTCGTCGTCACGACGATCCTCGGTGCGTCGCAGAACCCGTCCCCGCTCGGGCCCGCAGACCCCGCGCCCGTCTCCGAGCCCCGGCTCCCGGCATCCGTTCTCACCACTACACCGTCGCCTTCGTCGACACCGACGGTCGAGCCCGTGGAGCAGACGGATGCGGCAACCGAACCCGAAGAAACCGCCGAGGAGCCGGCCGTCTCGGTGCCCGCCCCGGCACCCGCACCGACAGAGACCCAGCCTCCGGCGGACGAGACCGAGGACAGCCCCGGCAACAGCGCGAACGCCCCGGGTCAGCAGAAGAAGCCCTGAGCGGCGAGCTCAGCGCTCGTCCGGCATCAGGATCCAGAGCACCAGGTACAGCAGGATCGAGATGCCGAAGAACACGGTTGCGCCGACCGTGAGCACACGCACCGGCACCACGCTGCAGCCGAAGCGGTCGGCGATGCCCTGGCAGACTCCCGCGATCATGCGTCCTTTTACAGGGCGGACCAGGCGATGCATGCGTTCATCATGGCGTGGGGAACCCCACCGCGCCAGGGTCAGCGCTCGGAGGGCACGATGATCCAGAGCAGGATGTAGATCCACAGCGACAGCCCGAAGAACACGACGGCGATCGCGGTGAGGATGCGCACGAGGGTGACGTTCCACCCGAAGCGGTTGGCGATGGCGGCGCAGACGCCGGCGACCCATCGGCCCTGCTGAGGTCTCACGAGTGCGTTCATGTCTCCATCCTGCTCGCGTCGGCGGGTCACCGCACGGGTGCAGGCCCCCGATCCGCGCGGGGGCGGGCCGCAGCATCCGTCCCCTTCCGGAGATGACGGATGCCGCGACCCGGCGTCAGCGCTCGGTCAGCGTGCCGTCGCGGTCGAGCTCGAGCACGAGGTCCACGCCGATGCGCTCGAGGAACGCGTCGTCGTGGCTCACGACGAGCACCGCGCCGCGGTAGGCCGCGATCGCCTCGACGAACCGGTCGACCGTGTCGAGGTCGAGGTTGTTCGTCGGCTCGTCGAACACGAGCAGCTGCGGCGGCGGGTCCGCGAGCATGAGCCGCGCGAGCGCGACCCGGAACCGCTCGCCGCCCGACAACGTCCCGACCGGACGCTCGACTGCCGCCCCTCGGATGAGGAACCGCGCGAGCCGGTTGCGCAGCTCGACGAGCGTCACGTTCGGCGCGGACGGGGCGACGTTCTCGAGCACGGATGCCGCGTCATCGAGCCCGTCCACGCGCTGCGGGAGGTAGCCGACGCGGTCGGTGTGCAGCTGCGCTCGTACAGAACTCCTCCAGAATCGGCTGTCGACAGGCGCCCCGGCGGTGTCGGCGCCGGTACCGGCCACTTCTGAGGAGTTCGTGTCGGCGGGTTCGACGAGCTTCTCGAGCAGCGTCGTCTTGCCGGCTCCGTTCGGGCCGATCAGCGCGACCCGCTCGGGTCCCTGGATGATCCACGAGTGCGCGCCGTCGCCGAGGGTGGCGATGCGACGCCCCGCGGGCACGCCGGGGTCGGGCAGGTCGATCTTCACGATGTCGTCGTCGCGCACACGGCGCTCGGCGGCATCGAGCGCTTCGCGGGCGGATGCCTCGCGGTCGGCCTTCTCGCCGCGCAGCTTGCCCGCCGACACCTGGGCGGCCATGCGGCGGCCGCCTGCGACGATCTTCGGGACGCGCTTCTCCTCGAACGCCTTCTTCCCCGTCGCCGCTCGGCGCGAGATCGTGGTCTCGGCCTCGATGCGCTGGCGCTTCTCGCGTTTGACGGCCTGGCGGGCGGCGCGCTCCGCGTCGCGGGCGGCACCCTGCTCGGCATCCAGCCACGCGCGCCATTCGGAGTACGGGCCGCCGAACACCGACAGCTCGTTGGCGTACAGCTCGGCGGTGTCGTCCATCAGCTCCAGCAGCGACGTGTCGTGGCTGACCACGACGAGTGCACCGCGCCACGAGCGCACCATGTCGTGCAGGCGCGCACGCGCCTCGCGGTCGAGGTTGTTGGTGGGCTCATCGAGAAGCGCGATGGACGAACCGCGCAGGCGGATGCCGGCGATCGCGGTGAGCACCGCCTCGCCGCCCGACAGCTGACCGACGCTGCGGTCGAGCATGTCGGGAGCGAGCCCGGCGTCGGCGAGCGCCGCGTGCGCACGCGCTTCGATGTCCCAGTCGGAGCCGACCGCATCGAAGTGACGGGGATCGGCGTCGCCGGACTCGATGGCGCGCAGCGCGCGGAGCGTCTCGCCCACGCCGAGCAGGTCGGCGACGGGCCGGTCCACGTCGAGCGTCAGCCGCTGCGGAAGGTATGCAGCATCCGCTGTCCGCGTGATGTGGCCGGCGGACGGCGTGAGCTCGCCGGCGATGAGCCGCATCAGCGTGGACTTGCCGGAGCCGTTGCGGCCGACGAGCCCCGTGCGGCCGGCGCCGAACGACCCGGAGACGTCCGAGAGCGCGGTGGTGCCGTCGGCCCACGTGAACGTGACGCGGTCGAGGACGATGGCAGGGGTGAGGGTGTGTGCGGGCATGAGGCCTCCTGTGTCAGACGTGCGCTGACACCGAGGGCCGCGGCTACCGGCGCCCGGTCATGCCGGAGCGGGGCGGAGAAGCGGCGGATCGACGGCAGCGCGAAATGTTCCAGCGCCGGCACGTCGAGAGTCGACGGAGCAGCGCGATTACAGCGCGGTCGCGTCGATCAGCTTCAAGGGAGTTCCTCACGGAGGGGACAAGGCCGTCAGCCACCATAGCCGACATCCCTGGGCGTGGCCAGGGGAGGAGCGGTCAGGCGTCAGCGGTGGTGAGCTCTTCGAGCTGCTTGTCGAGGAAGACCCGCACGTCGGCGAGCTCCTGCTCGGAGACGCTGTGCGTGAGGCCCGGGTACACGCGGCCGCTGAGCTCGACGCGTTCGGGAAGCCACTGCGTCGTGTGGTCGACGAGGAAGCCGGGGATGACGTCGTCGTTCGTCCCGCGACCCCAGAACACGGGCGGTCGCCGTTCGGCGAGCTCGGCGTCCTTCGGGAGGTCGCCGGGCGTGACGTAGCCCGAAAGGTTCACGGCGAACGCGAAGCGCTGCGGATCGAGCCGCATGGTCTGCAGCGACACCGCTCCGCCTTGCGAGAAACCGAGAAGGCCGACCGATGCTGCGGCCCCCGCGTGTGCGTCGACCCAGGCGATGACGGCCTCGGCCGCGCGCGTGACGTGCGAGGGGTCGCGACCGTCCAGACCGTCGATCGGGTACCAGGAGCGGCCGGGCGCCGGCCACGGCGGAACCAGGGGAGCTGCGAGGCTCGCGACGGCGAGGGCCTCCGGGAGATAGCCGCGGAGGGGGTACAGGTCGTGCTCGTCGGCGCCGTAGCCGTGGAGGAGCAGGAGGAGGTGGCGGCCTGCGAGCGCCGACCGATCGGTCGACCACAGCACGGCGTCGGCGTCGAGGACGAGCGCTTCCGGCATGCCCTCATCCTGACATGCGGCGCCGACACGGCCGAGGCCCGAACGGGTGCGGTCCTCGTCGCGGGCGGGTTCCGCGGGGTATACAAGAGGCATGTCCGTGCGCACTCCCGACCCCGAACCTGCGGGCGACGAGCCGTTCGGCCCGCCGGCCGGCAACGTCTCGAACCCCGCGTGGCTGAGCGACATCGAGCTCGAAGAGGCCCGTCGACGCCTGCCGATGCTCTACGTCGAGGGCGTGCCGGTGCGCACCGACGGCATGGGGCAGGTCACCCAGGTCGGCATCCTGCTGCGGGCCACGCCCATCGGCGAGATCTCGCGCACCATCGTCTCGGGCCGCGTGCGGTACGGCGAGACCATCCGCGACGCCCTGTTCCGCCACCTCGAGAACGACCTCGGCCCGATGGCCTTCCCGATGCTGCCGCCGCAGCCGACGCCGTTCACGGTGGCCGAGTACTTCCCGCTCCCGGGCGTCAGCGCCTACCACGACGACCGTCAGCACGCCGTCTCGCTCGCGTTCGTGGTCCCCGTCACCGGCACGTGCGAGCCGCGCCAGGACGCTCTCGAGGTGACCTGGCTGACACCCGAGGAGGCGGCATCCGATGCCCTCTCGGCCGAGATGGAGGGCGGACGCGGCACCCTCGTGCGCATGGCGCTCGCGAGCGTCGGCGCGCTGCGCTGACCCGTCGGCGCCCATGGGGATCTCACTCTCGCGCGGTGTCGACGCCCGCGCATAGGCTCGCAGGGTGACTCCCGCACCCCTGCCCTTCCCCTCCGACGCCGCCGGCTGGTCGGTCTTCGTGACCGAGCGCCCCGCAGAGCGCATCGCGCGCGTGGGCGAGATCGACGCCCGCCTGACCTCCGGGGCCGCGCTGACCACCGCAGAGCGCCTCGAGCTCTGGAACGACGCCGACATCGCGCTGGCGGAGGCCCTCAGCGAGGCCTATGTCGTGAGCGAGGCGCACCCCGACGCCGAGGTGCGCGAGACCGCGGAATCGCAGGTGCAGGCGGTCGAGTCGCTGTCGGCGGCGCGCCTCTTGAACCGCGCCCTGTGGAGTGCATTCGCGGATGCCTCGACCGAGGGTCTCGACGACGATCAGGCGCGTCTGCTCACGCATCTGCTGCGCGACTTCCGTCGCGGGGGCGTCGAGCTCGACGACGCCGATCGCGAGCGGGCGCGCGAACTGGCCGACCGCGACACCGAGCTGTCGCTCGCCTTCTCGCGCAACATCCGCGACGGGCGCCGCGAGATCACCGTTCCGGCGGACGGCCTCGCGGGGATGCCGCAGGACTTCATCGACGCGCATCCGGCCGATGACCAGGGACGGGTCACCCTGTCCACCGACTACCCCGACCTCATGCCGGTGCGCGACTACGCGCACGACCGTGCGACCCGGGTCGCGCTCGTGAGCGCCTACAACGACCTCGCCTGGCCCGAGAACGACGCGATCCTCGCCGAGCTGCTCGAGGTCCGCGCCGAGCGCGCCCGCCTCCTCGGCTACCCGGACTGGGCCGACTACGAGACCGAGACCCGCATGATCGGCGCGGGCGCCGAGATTCCGGCATTCCTGTCGCGTCTCGACGAGGCCTCACAGGCGGCGACGGATGCTGAGTACCCGATCCTGCTCGAACGCCTGCGCCGCGACCTCCCCGACGCCGATGTCGTGTCGATCGCCGACTTCTGGTACCTGCTCGGCGCGATCAAACGGGAGCAGTACGACGTCGACGCGCAGCTCGTGCGGTCGTACTTCCCGTTCGAGCGCGTCGTCGCGGGCGTGCTGGACGTGACCGGGCGTCTGCTCGACGTCGAGTACGTGCCCGTCGACGTCCCCGCGTGGCACGACGACGTGCGGTCCTTCGATGTGGTGCGAAGCGGCGATCGACTCGGCCGGATCCACCTCGACCTGCACCCGCGCGAGGGCAAGTTCAGCCACGCGGCGTGCTTCCCTCTGGCACCGGGCGTCACCGGCCGCGTGCTCCCCGAGGCGGCACTGCTGTGCAACTTCTCGCGCGGGCTCCTGGAGCACGACGAGGTCGTGACGTTCTTCCACGAGTTCGGGCACCTCGTGCACGACATCCTCGGCGGCCGGCAGCGATTCGCCCGCTTCAGCGGCGTGGCCACCGAGTGGGACTTCGTCGAAGCGCCCAGCCAGCTCCTCGAGGAATGGGCGTGGGATGCCGATGTGCTCGCCTCGTTCAGTGCGAACGCCGACGGCGAGCCGATCCCCGCCGACCTCGTCGAGCGCATGCGCACCGCGGACGCTTTCGGTCGCGCGCTCGAGGTGCGCCGCCAGTTGGGGCACGCGAACGTGTCGTACCACCTGCACGTCGACCGGCCCGCCGACCTGCAGGCCGAGACGGAGCGCCTGTACGCGGCATCCAGTCCCGTGCAGCCGCTGGGCGGCCTGCACTCGTATGCGGGATTCGGGCACCTGACGGGTTACGGCGCCTGCTACTACACGTACCAGTGGAGCCTCGTGATCGCCCGCGACCTGCTGAGCGGTTTCGCGGCCGGATTGATGGACCCCGAGGCCGCGCGCCGCTATCGCACCGAGGTGCTGGAACGGGGTGGCTCGCGGGACGCGCGGGAGCTCGTCGAGGCCTTCCTCGGGCGTCCGTCGTCGTTCGACGCGTACCGGGACTGGCTGGCGGGCGAATGACGTTTCGCGCACACAGCCGCGCGATGTAGGGTTCACCTACCCCCGAAGCGCAGTCACCCGCGACACACCCCCCGGTGTCGTCGAGGACGGTGCGGTCACTGATGCTCGCGCGCGGCGACACTTCGCCGGTGCGGCGGGCGCGGTACCGCACGCCTCCGCCGCGAGCACTCGCCGACGTCGCACCACCCTCGCCACAGAAAGCGGAGATACCGATGTCCGACCACGCCCAGAGCGCCGGAAACACGGGTCAGGACGACCCGACCCCGTTCGACAACCTCATCGGCGACACGGCGACGACCGCGTTCGGGTCGGGGTTCACGACGACCTTCCGCGGGTACGACAAGGAAGAGGTCGACGCCGCCATCGCCGGGCTCGATGCGCGCATGCGCGCCGCCACCGACGAGGTCGCGCAGCTGAAGCAGCACCAGCGTCGCGCCGGTGCGGCGGTCGCGCAGAGCCGCGCGAAGGCCGAGCGCCTCGAGGCCGAGCTTCAGGCGGCCACCGAACGTCGCCAGGCCGAGATCGACGCGGCGATCGCCGAGCGCCAGGCCGAGTTCGACGCCACGCTCGTCGCCCGCCAGGAAGAGATCGACCGGCTCGAAGCGGCTCTCGCCGACGCGGAGCAGACGCGCCAGACCGAGCTCGCGCGCGTCGCGGCCGAGGCGTCCGCCGCCCGCGAAGAAGAGGGCGATGCCGTCCAGCGGCTCCGGGCGGAGCTCGAGCTCGCGCACGCGAAGATCGCCGACGCCGAGCAGCGTGTGCAGACCCTGAGCGACGAGCTCGTCGGTGCGACCACCGAGTCGCCCAACCGCCAGCAGTTCGAAGAGGTGCTACGCGTCGCAGAAGACCAGGCGAGCCTGCTCATCCGCAATGCGACGATCCAGGGCGACCGGCTCCTCGAGGCCGCCCGCGAAGAGATCGCGAACCGCCGCGCATCGGCGCAGGCCGAGGCCGACGGCATCGTCTCGCAGGCCCGGCACGACGCCCAGCAGATCCAATTGAAGATCGACACCGAGCTGACCGCCCACGAGGCACGTCTCGAGCGCGAGGCCGCCCACGCTGCCGAGAAGGTCTCGCAGGCCGAGCGCGAGGCCGCCGCGATCCGCTCCGAGGCCGAGAAGGGCGCCGCCGTGCTGCGCTCGACCGTCGCCCGCGAGACCGCCCGCGACCGCGCCGAGGCCGAGGAGACGGTGCGGGAGCTGCGCCTGCGCGCCCTCGAGTTCGAGGCATCGCTCACCCGCCGCCAGGACGACGCGCACCAGGAGTTCCTCGTGCTGCACAACCAGGCGGTGGCCCACGCCGAGCGCATCACGCAGGACGCCAACGAGCAGGTGTCGGCGTCCCTCGAGCACGCGCAGCGCGTGTCGGTGAAGGCCGAGGACTTCGAGCGCCTCATGCGCGCCCAGTCGCAGCAGATCGAGGCCGACGCGCAGCTGCGCGCCCGCGAGCACCTCGACCGCGCCCACGTGAAGGCCGAGCGCATCATCGACCTCGTCACGACCCACTCGCAGTCGGTGCTGCGCGACGCCGAGGACCGCACGCGCCAGCTGCGCTGGCAGCAGCACCAGCTGATGAGCTTCATGGCCGAGGTCAAGGAGCTCATCCGCCCTGAGACCCCCCTCACGTCAGCCGAGGCCGCCGCCGAGGGCGACGAGGCTGAGGAGACGGATGCTGCCGCCGCTGTCGACGGCGAGGCCGAGGTTGTCGAGGCCGAGGTGGCGGAAGGTGAGCAGCACGAGCACGAGCACGACGAGGATTGACCCCTCCACCGCTCGTTGAGCGAAGGGTGCTCTGGCGCCCAAGTCGAAACGCCCCGGACTTTCGGTGAAGGCTCGCTCAACGAGCGGTGGAGGAGGCGGGGCGTTCCACCCGCTCGCTCAACGAGCGGTGAGCGAGGTCTCCCGGGCGATCGCAGCGAGGAAGGCGTCGATGTCGTTCTCGCTCGTGTCGAAGCTGCACATCCAGCGGACCTCGTTCTTGGCAGCATCCCAGTCGTAGAACCTGAACGAGGTGCGGAGGCGGTCGGCGACGCCGTCGGGCAGGGTCGCGAAGACGCCGTTCGCCTGCGTCGGCTGCGTGAACGCGACGCCCTGGATCGAGCCGTCGGCGAGCCCCGCCTCGATGCCGGCGCGCAGGCGCTGGGCCATCGCGTTGGAGTGCGAGGCATTGCGGTGCCACAGGTCGCCCTCGAGCAGGGCGAGCAGCTGCGCCGACACGAAGCGCATCTTCGAGGCGAGCTGCATGTCGAGCTTGCGGAGGAACTTCAGCCCTTCCGACGCCTCCGGGTTGAGCACCACGACGGCCTCGCCGAGCATCGCGCCGTTCTTCGTGCCGCCGAAGCTCAGCACGTCGACGCCCGCGTCG
Organism: Microbacterium trichothecenolyticum; assembly: GCF_041938625.1. GTDB lineage: Bacteria > Actinomycetota > Actinomycetes > Actinomycetales > Microbacteriaceae > Microbacterium > Microbacterium trichothecenolyticum_D. The sequence goes on from NZ_CP169427.1 coordinate 800,190, forward strand.
CGCGTGAAGGCGCGCAGTGGCACGTCGAGCGAGGCGGCCGCGTTCGAGATGCGCGAGCCGTCCATGTGCACGTGCATGCCGAGGCTGTGGGCGTGGTCGGCGATGGTGCGGATCTCGTCGACCGTGTACAGCGTGCCGAGCTCGGTCGACTGCGTGATCGACACGACCAGCGGCTGCGCGCGGTGCTCGTCGCCCCAGCCCCACGCCTCGCGGTCGATGAGCTCGGGGGTGAGCTTGCCGTCGTCGGTCGCGACCGTGAGCAGCTTGATGCCGGCCACGCGCTCGGGCGCGCCGCCCTCGTCGACGTTGATGTGCGCGGTGCCGGCCGAGACCACCGCACCCCAGCGGGGGAGCATCGACTGCAACCCGACGACGTTCGCGCCCGTGCCGTTGAACACCGGGTATGCCTCGACGCCGTCGCCGAAGTGGCGGGCGAACACGACCTGCAGGCGCTCGGTGTACACGTCGTCGCCGTACGCGACCTGGTGGCCGTCATTGGCGGCGGCGATCGCCGCGAGCACCTCGGGGTGGATGCCGGAGTAGTTGTCGCTGGCGAAGCCGCGCAGGTTCGGGTCGTGGATCGTGGTCACGGGTGTCCAATCTCGTATCGCGTGCGGCGGGCCGGGTGCCGGGGGCCGTCACAGCGAGGGGTCGGTCAGGTCGACGATGGTGTCGTTGATCTCGGTCGCGTCGGCGATCCAGAGATCGGCGAACCGCTGCGCGAGCGCCTCCTCCAGTCCGTCGAGGCTCTTCACGCGGAAGATCACGGATGCTGCGGCCAGCGGTCTCCCGGAATCCCGGGCGTCCTTCGCGAAGCCCTGCGCGACGGCGCGCGTCCACGCCTCGGTTGCGGCCTTCACGGCAGCGTAGTTCGCGCCTCCGGCGAGCGGACGTGCCACGGCGGTCGAGGACACCACCGCGAGGCGGCCCGCACCTGAGGCACGCAGATCGGCGTCGAACGCACGGCTGACGTGCCGGAGCGCCGTGAGCGAGCCCTCCAGGAAGCGGAAGTCCGCGTCGGTCTGGGCCGCCAGCCCACCTCCGCCGCGCCAGCCGCCCACGAGGTGGAGCAGGCCGTCGACGGGTCCCTCGGTCTCCCGGATGCGTTCCGCCAGCGAGGCGACCGCCGCCTCGTCACCCAGATCGCACACCTCCGTACGGACGACCCCGGCAGGATCCGAGCCGAGGGGCGCAGCATCCGTTTCCAGTGCACCGGCCAGGTCGCGCAGCTTGCCGGCGTCGCGGCCGACCGCCACCACGCGCGCACCCGCGTCGCGCAGCACACGCGCGGCCGCGAGGCCCGAAGCACTGGTCGCGCCGGCGATGATCACGAGTCTGCCTGAGACGCTCATGTCTCCACCTTTCCACGTCGCGAACGAGCGTTCTCGGCGAGAGGCGAGCCTCGCCGAGAACGCGCGCCCGCGTCAGGAGTCGCGTCCGGTGATCCCGGCGGTCGATTCGATGACGGGCTTCATCTTCTTGTCGAGCGCCTCGAAGAACATCGACAGTGGGAACTCGTCGTCCATGACCGCGTCGGTGTAGCCCTTCGGCGTGCCGGCGAGGATCTCGTCGGGGAGGCCTCGTGCCCACCGCGAGGCGGGGTTCGGCGTCAGCGTCGAGCGCACCAGATCGTACGCCGCGAGCCAGTGCGCGGTCTTCGGCCGGTCGATGGACCGCCAGTACAGCTCGTCGATGGCCTCGCCGAGCGCGATGACGGCGGCGGGCACGTCGTCCCAGTCGAAGGCGAGCGCGGTGTCGGTCCAGTGCAGCACGTCGCGCTGGTGCAGCCAGGCGAACAGCAGCTGGCCACCGAGCCCGTCGTAGTTGCGCACGCGCGTGCCGGTGATCGAGAACCGGAAGATCCGGTCGAAGATCACGGCGTACTGCACGAGCTTCGCGTGCTCGAGCATCTCGGTCTCGGCGGGGCTGAGCGACTCCTGCGCGGCGAGGCGCTTCTCGATCGCGACGCACTCGCGGAACGCGGTGAGGTCGCAGCGCAGCTCTTCGAGCGAGTACAGGAAGTACGGCATCCGCTGTTTGATCATGAACGGGTCGAACGGCAGGTCGCCGCGCATGTGGGTGCGGTCGTGGATGATGTCCCACATCACGAACGTCTTCTCGGTGAGCTCCTGGTCGTCGAGCATGCGCGCGGCTGCCTCGGGCAGGTCGAGCTTGGTGATCTCGGATGCGGCGCGCACGACACGGCGGTAGCGCGCGGCCTCGCGGTCCTGGAAGATCGCGCCCCAGGTGAACGTGGGGATCTCGCGCATCGCGACGGTCTCGGGGAACAGCACCGCGCTGTTCGTGTCGTATCCGGGCGTGAAGTCGAGGAATCGCAACGACACGAACAGCTTGTTGCCGTAGTCACCGGCTTCGAGCTGGGCGATGAACTCCGGCCAGATCACCTCGACGAGCACCGCCTCGACGTGCCGGTCGCGCGAACCGTTCTGCGTGTACATCGGGAAGACGACGAGATGACGGATGCCGTCAGCCCGCTGCTGCTGGGGCTGGAAGGCCTCGAGCGACTCGAGGAAGTCCGGGATGGCGAATCCCTGGTCCGTCCAGCGCTCGAAGTCCCCCACGGATGCGGAGAGGTAGTCGGCGTCGTGGGGGAACGCGGGCGCCAGCGCGCGGATGCCGGCCGTGATCTCGGCGACCAGAGCGCGGGCCTCGTCGTGGGCGGCAGCATCCGGAATCGATCCGTCCTGCGCCTGGAGGCTCTGGATCGCGGTCGCGGCGGCTTTGAGGCGCAACCAGGCCTCACTGGTCTCGGCCAGGCGCGCGTCCTCGACGACCTCGGGTTCGCCGACGATCGCCTTCGACGTGTGAAGGGTGCTGCTGGACATGGTGAACCTCCGATCTTCGAGTGCGGTTTCGCGCTCCATTCTAGAGAAGTTCCCTTCATCACGAGATTCGGCAGGAAAATTTCCTGTTGGCCGCGTAGAGTCGAGCCATGCCCGGGCTGGAAGACGCGATGGATGCCGCCATCGTGCGCGAGGTGTCGCAGGACGCCCGTGCCACCCTCGCCGACCTGTCGGCAGCGGTCGGGCTGTCGGTGTCCGCCGTGCAGGCGCGACTGCGCCGGCTCGAGAGCCGCGGCGTCATCACCGGCTACCGCGCCCTCGTCGACGCCGAGGCGGTCGGCAAGCCGCTCGCGGCCTTCGTCGAGATCACTCCGCTCGACCCCGCCCAGCCCGACAACGCGCCGGAGCTCCTCGAGCATCTCTCCGAGATCGAGGCGTGCCACTCGATCGCCGGTGACGCCAGCTACATCCTGCTCGTGCGGGTCTCGACGCCGCGTCATCTCGAGTCGCTGATCCGCGACATCCGTGCCGCCGCGTCGGTCAACACCCGCACGACGGTCGTGCTGCAGACGTTCTACGAGAACCGCCCGATCCTCCCGGCCTGAGGCATCCGCTGCCTCGCGGACCCGCAGATCGCGGGCTTCGGTGCAAGCCCTCCGCCGAGGTGGACGGCTATCGGTAGCCTCGCCACATGGACGCGGCTCAGAACACCCCGGCCGAGGGCCGGAGAGTGCTCATCGTGCGGAACGTGCAATCCGGCACGGCGGTGATCCGGTCGGACCCCGGGGCGACGTTCGCCGAGCGCCTGCCGCACGCCGTCGTGCACGAGCTTGTCGAAGGGGAGGACCTCGCCGAGGTCGTCGGCGCCGCGATGGCGTCGGATGCCCCACCACACGTGCTCGGGATCTACGGCGGCGACGGATCGGTCTCGCGCATGGCGCACCTCGCCCGGCAGTACGACCGTCCGTTGCTCGCGATGCCCGGCGGGACGTTCAACCACTTCGTGCGGGCGCTCGGCGTGGACAGCGTCGACGCCGCCATCGACGCGTACGAGACGGGGTCGACGGTCGAGGTCGGCGTCGCCGATGCGACCGCAGACGACGACGCACCGCTCACGGTGCTCAACGTCGTCTCGGTCGGCGCCTACCCCGAGCTCATCGAGGAACGCGAGCGCCGGAACAGCCTCGGAAAGTGGCTCGGCGGAGTCGCTGCCACGGCGGTGGCGCTGCAACGGGCGGAGCCTCTCACGATCGTGCGGAGCGGACACCGCGCCCGCGTGTGGTCGGTCTTCGTGAGCGTCGGCCGCAACGATCCCGACCGGGTCGCCACGATGCAGCGTCAGGAGGCGGAGGCCGGCGTGCTCGATGTGCGCATCCATCATGCACGCGGATCCAAGGTGCGCGCCTTCGCGTCCCTGGCGTTCGGCAAGCGGTCCGCGGCGGTGCTGCGTGCGGCGCGCCTCTTCCCACGCGATGCGGACGTCGAGCGTCTCGTGGTTCCGGAGCTCGAGCTGCGGGTGCGCCCCGAGCAGGGGCATCCGTCCGTCTTCGTCCATGACGGCGAGTTGGAGCAGCGGGATCCCGGCGGCTTCATCCTGCGCTGCGTCGCGGTGCCGCGCGCCGTGACGGTCTTCGCGCCTCTCGGCGAACGCTGAGGTGAAGGGTCCAGGCGGACGGCGCCGGTGGTGGTGCGTGAACACTCCTGTGTGGTCGATGAACTTCCGGCTCACACGGGCATGGAGGTTCGCGTGTGGTTGATGAACTTTCGGCTCACACGTGTTCCCATCCTCGAGGGGAGCCGTGTGAGCCGGAAGTTCATCGAGGTTCTCGGAGCAGTCGAGCGCATCGGTGCCGCTGCGCGCGACTCAGTGTGAGTGGACCGGAGGCGTCAGTCGTGCTGGGGGAAGCCCAGGTTGATGCCGCCGTGCGACGGGTCGAGCCAGCGCGACGTGATCGCCTTCTCGGCCGTGAAGAACTCGAAGCCGTGCGGGCCATAGGCCTTCGCGTCACCGAAGAGCGACGCCTTCCAGCCGCCGAACGAGTGGTACGCCACCGGCACCGGGATCGGCACGTTGATGCCGATCATGCCCACGGTCGCCTCCCGCTGGAACCGCCGGGCGGCGCCGCCGTCGTTCGTGAAGATCGCGGTGCCGTTGCCGTACCGGCTCGAGTTGATGATGCCGAGGCCCTCTTCGTATCCCTCGACGCGCACGACGGAGAGCACCGGCCCGAAGATCTCGTCGGTGTACACGGTCGACGAGGTGGGCACGTTGTCGATCAGGGTCGGTCCGAGCCAGAAGCCGTTCTCGTCGCCGTCGATCTCGACGTCGCGCCCGTCGACCACGACCGACGCGCCGTCCGCGCCCGCCACGTCGAGGTACGACGTCACCTTGTCGCGGTGCTGACCCGTGATGAGAGGGCCCATGTCGCAGCCGCGCGTGCCGTCGCCGACCTTGAGGCCCGCCATCCGCTCGGCGACCTTGGCCACGAACGCGTCGGCGACCGTGTCGACCGCGAGCACGACCGAGATCGCCATGCAGCGCTCGCCCGCCGAGCCGAAGCCCGCGTTGACGGCGGCGTCGGCGGCGAGGTCGAGGTCGGCATCCGGAAGCACCAGCATGTGGTTCTTCGCGCCGCCGAGCGCCTGCACGCGCTTGCCGTGCGACGTGGCGGTCTCGTAGACGTACTTGGCGATCGGCGTCGAGCCGACGAACGAGATCGCGCGCACGTCGGGGTGCTCGAGGAGCGCGTCGACGGCCTCCTTGTCGCCGTGCACGACGTTGAACACGCCGTCGGGGAGTCCCGCCTCGGTGAGCAGGCCCGCGAGCCAGTTCGCTGCGGTCGGGTCCTTCTCGGAGGGCTTCAGCACCACGGCGTTGCCCGCGGCGAGAGCGATGGAGAAGAACCACAGCGGCACCATCGCGGGGAAGTTGAACGGGCTGATGATGCCGACCACGCCCAGCGGCTGGCGCAGCGTGTAGACGTCGATGCCGGTCGAGACGTTCTCGGAGTAGGCGCCCTTGGTCAGGTGCCCGAGGCCGCATGCGAACTCGACGACCTCCATGCCGCGGGCGATCTCGCCGCGCGCGTCCGAGAGCACCTTGCCGTGCTCGGCGGTGAGGATCTCGGCGAGCTCCTCCTTGCGGGCGTTGAGCAGCTCGCGGAACGCGAAGAGGACGCCCTGGCGCTTGGCGATCGACGCGTCGCGCCACTGCAGCCACGCCGCGGACGCAGCATCCACCGCTTCTCCGACGTCTTCGCGCGACGCGAACCGCACCTCCTTCTGGACCGTCCCGAGAGCGGGGTTGAACACCTGGCCGGTGCGCTCGGATGCCCCGGCCCAGGGGGCGCCGTTGATCCAGTGGTCGAGTACCGCCGTCTCGGTGCGCGGCAGGGTGTCAGTCATCGTGTTCCTCCTTCGGAAGCCCTCCTCGTGAGAGGGCGTGCACGTGTCACGCGAGGTCGCCTTCGACCTTCGTCAGAGCTTCATCGTAAATCGAGATCGCCTCCTGCACCTCCCCGGCGGTGACGACGCAGGGCGGCACGACGTGGATGCGGTTCTCCGCGGCGAAGGGCAGCAGGCCCCGCGAGGTGAGCTCCTTCTTGAGGCGGCCGATCACGTCGGCGCCGACCGGCTCACGCGTTTCGCGGTCGGTCACGAGGTCGAGCGCCCAGAACACGCCCTCGCCCCGCACCTCGCCGATGAGCGGGTGCTTCTCGGCCAGCTCGGCCAATCCGGGCCCGATCGTCTCCTCGCCCACGCGGCGCGCGTTGTCGACGATGCCCTCCGACTCCATCGCATCGATGGCGGCGATGATGGATGCTGCGGCCAGCGGGTGCCCTGAATACGTGAGTCCGCCGGGGAAGACGCGATCGTCGAACGTGGCCGCGATCTCCGGCGAGATGATGACGCCGCCCACCGGCACGTAGCCCGAGTTCACGCCCTTGGCGAAGGTGATGAGGTCGGGCACCACGTCGTAGCCCTGGAACGCGAACCAGCGGCCGGTGCGGCCGAAGCCCGCCATGACCTCGTCGAGGATCAGGACGATGCCGTACTTGTCGGCGAGCGCGCGAACTCCGGCGAGGTAGCCCGGCGGCGGCAGCATGATGCCGGCGGTGCCGGGGATCGACTCCAGCAACAGGGCCGCGATCGTGGACGGCCCCTCGGACTGGATGACGCGCTCCAGGTGGTGCAGCGCCCGCTCCGACTCCTCCTCGGGGGTCGTCGCCCAGAACTCGGTGCGATAGAGGAAGGGACCGAAGAAGTGCACGTGTCCGCGGGCGTACTGGTTCGGCATCCGTCGCCAGTCACCCGTCGCCACGATCGCCGCCCCGGTGTTGCCGTGGTACGAGCGATACGTCGAGAGCACGGTGTCGCGGCCGGTGTGAAGGCGGGCCATGCGGATCGCGTTCTCGATCGCGTCGGCGCCGCCGTTGGTGAAGAACACCTTGGCGAATCCGTCGGGCGCCTTGTCGAGGATCTTCTGCGCCGCCTGGCCGCGGTGGAGATTCGCCGTGGCGGGGCCGATGGTCGCGAGACGCCCGGCCTGCTCGCGGATGGCGGCGACGACGGCAGGATGCTGGTGCCCGATGTTCACGTTGACCAGCTGGCTCGAGAAGTCGAGCATGCGGTTGCCGGCGTGGTCCCACACGACGGTGCCCGAGCCGCCGGCGATCACCGGGAGGTCCAGGCCCGCCTGCGCGGACCACGAGTGGAACACGTACGCGCGGTCGAGCTGCGTCGCGAGGGCGTCGAGATCTTCGGTCATCGCTTCATCCTCCTCGTCGAGGTGCGGGGGCGCCACGCCTTCGCGTGACACCCCCGCTGGTGATGGTGCCTACTGGCCGCCCTCGGTGAGGGTGACGTCGATCGGCGTGTACTCGCCGGCGACTTCGACCCCCTCGTCCTTCAGCTCGGCCAGCGCCTTCTCGATGTACTCGTTGGAGTACGCCGAAGCCGGCGGGTCGGTCGTGATGAGCTCGAGGTCGTCCTGGTTCTTGGCCGACAGCGCACCCGCGACCGTCTTGTCCCAGGCCGCCTGATCGACCAGGCCGAAGTCGGCGCCGGTCCAGATCAGCTTGTTGACCTCGTTCATCTGCCACTGCTGGTGCACCGGGCCGACCGGGAACGCCGCCTCGGCGTTGGAGGCGATGTCGTAGACGATCGACGCCGCCTCCTCGGGATTGTCGCGTGCGAAGATCCAGCCCTTGGTCACGGCCTTGAGGAACCGCACCGCGGCGTCCGCGTACGCGGGATCGTCCTCCAGGCGCTGCGTGTCGGCCCAGATGGCATCCTGCAGCATGGCGCCTTCGGTGTCTTCGTATGAGATGACGTCGAAGTCCTCGGGCTGGTACAGCTCGCCCGTCGCCGGGTTGACGACCTCGAGGATCTGCGCCCACTCGTTGTACGTCATCGCCTGGGCGGCGTCGACGTCCCTGTCGAGGAGCGCGTTCATCGAGAAGTCCTGCGTCGTGATCGAGACGGTGGTCGAGTCGAGGTCTTCCGCGGCCATCGCCGCGAAGATCTCCCACTCGTTGCCGAAGCCCCACGAGCCGATCCGCTTGCCCTCGAAGTCCGCGACCTCGGTGATCCCGTCGCCGGCCCACGAGACCTGCAGTGTGCCCGACTTCTGGAACACCTGTGCGATGTCGGTGAGTTCGACGCCGGTGGCCTCGAGCGTTCCGAGCACCTTCGGAACCCACGCGATCGCGAAGTCGACGTCGCCCGCGACGAGGGCGTCCTGCGGCACGATGTCGCCGCCCGACGGGACGATCTCGACCTCGTCGAAGCCCTCCTCCTCGAAGTAGCCCTTCTCCTGCGCGACGTAGTACCCCGCGAACTGCGCCTGCGGCAGCCACTGCAGCTGCAGCGTGATCGACGTGAGCGGCTCGAAGTCCTCGCTCCCGCCTCCGCCGTCGTCGCCGGAGTCTCCGGACCCGGAACAGGCGGCGAGCGCGATTGCCGCCACGGTGAGGACGGATGCCGCGGCCCAGCCGCGTCTGATGCTGTGTCTCATTGCGTTCCTTTCGTGTGGAGCGTTGTCTTTCCCTCGGTGGTTGAGCTTGTCGACCGTCGGTTCAGGCCGACGACCGCCTCGTCGCCAGCCGCTCCAGGAGTGAGGTGACGAGGAAGAACACGAGGCCGATGATGATGCCGCCGAGCACATACGCCCACGCCAGCGCGGCGCGGCCGGACTTCGCGTAGGTGGCGATCGCGGTGCCGATGCCGTCGGCAGGGCCGCCGAAGTACTCGGCCACCAGGGCGGCGATCACCGCGAGCGAGCTCGCGATCCGCAGGCCCGTCATGAGGTACGGAAGCGCCGTGGGCAGGGTGAGCACGCGGAAGGTCTGCCACCCGGACGCCGCGGACGCGCGCAGCAGGTCGCGGTGCACCGGGCGGGTCTGCCGGAGGCCCCGCAGGACGTTGACGAACACCGGGATGAAGGCGGCGATCGTGGCCACGGCCTGGCGCCCGAACTGGCTGGAGGCGCCGAACATCGTGTTGAGGATCGGCGTGATCGCGACGATGGGGATGACCGCGAGCGCCGACACCAGCGGAGCGAGCATGCCGTCGATCGGCTTGGCGGCGGCGGCGAGCCCCGCGAACAGGAGTGCGAGGAGCGAGCCGACGACCAGGCCGATCAGCGCGTTCGTCGCGGTGATCCTCATGTCGTCGAGGATGATCGGGAACCGCCGCACGAACTCCTCGGCGATCGCGATCGGGCTCGGCAGCATGCGAGGTGCAGTGCCGAGCACGTCGACCCAGAAGATCCACACGGCGAGGATGAGGATCCCCACGATGATCGGCGCGACCCACTTCAGCCAGCCCGGAAGCTCGCGCTCGGCCGGCATCGGGCGTGGCGCCTTGCCCGACGGCGTCGTGGTGGCGGGCAGCATCGTGGTCGCGGCATCCGTCATGATTCGCTCGCCCTCGTCACGGGGGCGCCGTGGAGTGCCTCGCGGACCGCGGTGACGCGGTCGAAGAACTCGGGGGATTCGCGCAGGGCCTCGTCGCGCACGTCGCCGAGGCTCGTCTCGATGACGTCTGTGATGCGGCCGGGGCGCGGGCTCATCACGACGACGCGGTCGGAGAGGAAGACCGCCTCGGGGATCGAGTGGGTCACGAAGACGACGGCGGCCGAGGTCTCTGCGGCGATGCGGGTCAGCTCGGACTGCAGGCGCTCGCGCGTCATCTCGTCGAGCGCGCCGAAAGGCTCGTCCATGAGGAGGAGCTTCGGACGCGCGGCGAGCGCGCGCGCGATCGCGACGCGCTGCTGCATGCCGCCGGAGAGCTGATCGGGATAGCGATCGACGAAGTCCGAGAGGCCCACGAGTTCGGCGAGCTCGGCGACGCGCGCGGCGCGGGCCGCCTTGCCGGTGCCGTGCAGCTCCAGCGGCAGGCCGATGTTGGCGCCCACGCTGCGCCAGGGGAGGAGTCCCGCCTGCTGGAAGGCGATGCCGTAGTCCTGGTCGATGCGGGCGCGCTTGGCCGGCTTGCCGAAGATCTCGAGGGTTCCGCTCGTCGCCTGGTCGAGGTCCGCGATGAGACGCAGCAGGGTCGACTTGCCGCAGCCCGACGGGCCGATGAGCGACACGAACTCCCCGGCCGCGACCTCGAGTTCGACACCGGTCAGCGCGACGACCTCCCCGGTCTTCGTCGGGAACACCTTGCCGACGCCGGCGGCGTGGACTGCGAGGTCCGTCATACGGTCGCTTCTCCTCTGCGGTAGTTGGCGAGCCCGAGGCCGATGAGGGCGACCGAGCCGGCAGCGATGAGGCCCAGCGCGATGGAGCCGAACGTCGGACCCCACGGGGCGGCGGGGTCGGAGGAGGCCTGACCCGCGAGCTGGATGAGCATGCGGCCGATGCCCCCGCGCATGCCGATCGAGACCTCGGCGACGACGGCGCCGAGCACCGCGTTCGCGGCCGCGAGCCGGAGCGCGGGAAGGAGGTGCGGCACCGCTGCGGGCAGGCGGAGGCGGAAAAGTGTCGCCCAGTAGCCGGCGGCGTAGCTGTTCATGAGGTCGAGGTGGATGCGGTCCGGCGACGCGAGGCCGCGCAGCACACCGACGGCGACCGGGAAGAACGCGAGATACGACGCGATGACGGCGACCGAGAGCCATTGCGGCCAGGTGCCGCCGCCGCGGTCGATCTGGTTGCCGATGGCGTTGACGACGGGGGCGAAGGCGATGAGCGGCACGATCTGGCTCACCACGATCCAGGGGAGAAGACCCCACTCCAGCAGACGCCAGCGCTGCATCACGAGGCCCAGCACGGCGCCCACCGCGACGCCGATCAGCCAGCCGACGGCCGCGATGCCCAGAGTCACCAGCGCGGCGCCGGCCACCGAGACCCAGAGGGGCGGGGTGTCGCCGCCGCTGGTCGGCGCGAACAACCGCGTGACCATATCCCAGACGTGCGGCATGGCGCGGTCGTGCGTGCGGGGGAGGAGCATGACGCCCGAGCCGGACTCTCCTGGCACCGCGCCGACGATGAAGCCTTCGCTCGGTCCCGCGAACTTGTACAGCTCCCACAGCACGAGTACGGCGAGCACTCCGAGAGCGCCCCAGCCGGCTGCGATCCATCCCCGCAGCTCGCCCTGTCGCCGGGCCGACCAGCCGATGGGCCTCATGCGGCCGCCGTCACTTCTTCGCCGTCACGTGGGCCGAAAGTGCCGGGATCACCGTCTCGCCGTAGACGCGGAGCGTCTCCTCCTTGTTGTCGTGCTGCAGGTAGCCTGCGAACTGGGTCACTCCGAGCTCGCGCAGCTGCTCGAGCTTCGCGATGTGCTCGTCGGCCGTTCCGAGGATGCAGAAGCGGTCCACGATGTCGTCGGGCACGAAGTCGACGTGGTCGTTGTCGGCCTTGCCATGGGTGTTGTAGTCGTAGCCCTGGCGTCGCTCGATGTAGTCGGTGAGCGCCTCGGGCACGCCTTCGCCGTGGTGGCCGTACTTCGCCACGATGTCGGCGACGTGGTTGCCGACCATGCCGCCGAACCACCGGCACTGGTCCCGCATGTGCTCCCAGTCGTCGCCGATGTACATCGGCGCCGCCACGCAGAAGGCCAGCGACTCGGGGTCGCGGCCGGCGGCGGCCGCGGCATCCTTCACCGACTTGATCATCCAGGCGGCGATGTCGACGTCCGCGAGCTGCAGGATGAAGCCGTCGCCGACTTCGCCGGTGAGCTTGAGTGCCATCGGTCCGTACGCGGCGACCCACACGTCGAGCTCGGAGCCGCGGCTCCACGGGAACTGCAGGGTCGCGCCCTTGTACTCGACCGGCCGCGAGTTGGCGAGCTCGCGGATCACGTGGATCGACTCGCGCAGCTCGGCCATCGTCGTGGGTCTGCCGTTGGTGACGCGCACGGCCGAGTCGCCGCGGCCGATGCCGCAGATCGTGCGGTTGCCGTACATCTCGTTGAGGGTGGCGAAGACGGATGCCGTCACCGTCCAGTCCCTCGTCGCGGGGTTCGTCACGAACGGCCCCACGGTGATGCGCTTGGTCTCGGCGAGGATCGCCGAGTGGATGACGTACGGCTCCTGCCAGAGCAGGTGCGAGTCGAACGTCCACACGTGGCTGAAGCCGTGCGCCTCGGCGAGCTTGGCGAGCTGCACCGTGCGTGACGCAGGCGGATTGGTCTGGAGGACGACACCGAAGTCCATGGGCTGCTGCTCCTCAGATCAGGTACTGCGACAGGCCGCGCTTGAGGAACCGGCCGTCGCCCTTGGCGCCGAGGTAATGGCCGCCGTCGACCACGACCTTGCCGCGCGAGATGACGGTGTCGACGTGCCCGTCGATCTCGTAGCCCTCCCACGCGGAGTGGTCCATGTTCATGTGGTGCGTGCGGCCATCGCCGATGCCGATCGACGTGTGGCCGTTCGGGTCGTAGACCACGACGTCGCCGTCGGCGCCGGGCTGGATCACACCCTTGCGTCCGTACAGGCCGAACATGCGCGCCGGGGTGGTCGAGGTGAGCTCGACCCATCGCTCGAGCGTGATCTTGCCGGTCACGACACCCTGGTACATCAGGTCCATGCGGTGCTCGACCGAGCCGATCCCGTTCGGGATCGCGCGGAAGTCCGCGAGGCCGAGGTCCTTCTGTCCCTTCATGCAGAACGGGCAGTGGTCAGTCGACACCATCTGGATGTCGTTCGTGCGCAGCGCCTGCCACATGTGGTGCTGGTGGCCCTCCTTGTTGCTGCGCAGCGGCGTCGAGCACACCCACTTCGCGCCCTCGAACTGGCCCCACTCCTCGCTGAACGCACCGAGCTGCTCCTCGAGCGACAGATACAGGTACTGCGGGCACGTCTCGCCGAACACGTTCCAGCCCTGATCGCGCGCCCAGGCGAGCTGATCCACCGCCTGCTTCGCGCTCACGTGCACGACGTACAGCGGGGCGCCAGTGAGGTTCGCCAGCATGATCGCGCGGTGCGTGGCCTCCTCCTCCATCTGCCACGCGCGGGCGATGCCGTGGTAGTACGGCGCCTTCTTGCCGGCATCCGCCAGCTGCGCCGCCAGCACGTCGATCGCCGGGCCGTTCTCGGCGTGCATCATGGTGAGCAGACCCGTCTCCTGCGAGACCTGCATGGCCTTCAGCACCTGCGCGTCGTCGGAGTAGAAGACCCCTGGGTAGGCCATGAAGAGCTTGAAGCTCGAGACGCCCTCGTCGACGAGCCCCCGCATCGCGGCGAGCGACTCGTCGTCGACGCCGCCGACGATCTGGTGGAAGCCGTAGTCGATCGCGCAGTTGCCTGCCGCTTTCTCGTGCCACGCGGCGAGGCCGTCCTGCACGCGCTCGCCGTAGCGCTGCACGGCGAAGTCGATGATCGACGTCGTGCCGCCCCAGGCCGCCGCGCGCGTCCCGGTCTCGAACGTGTCGGAGGCGTTCGTGCCGCCGAACGGCAGCTCCATGTGCGTGTGCGCGTCGATGCCGCCCGGGATCACGTACTTGCCGGTGGCGTCGATGACGGTGTCGACGGATGCCGCGACATCCGTCCCGAGAAGCTGCGAGCCGGGCGCGAGCACGGCCGCGATGGTCTCGCCGTCGATGAGCACGTCCGCTTCGCCGCGTCCGGTGGCCGAGACGACGGTGCCGCCCTTGATGAGTGTGGTCGCCATGTCAGTCCCCGTTCGTCACGGCTTCGCGATCTTCGTGTAGGAGTCGGGCCGGCGATCGCGATAGAACTGCCAGTCGTCGCGCATCTCGCGCACCATCTCGAGATCGAGGTCGCGCACCAGCAGCTCTTCGTGCGTGCCCGAGCCGCGTTCGCCGACGAAGTTGCCCCGCGGATCGATGACCTGGCTCGTGCCGTAGAAGTCGACGGCGAGATCGCCGTACTCGTTGTCCTCACGACCCACGCGGTTCGGCTGGAGCACGAAGTACCCGTTCGCGACGGCGGCGGCCGGCCCTTCCACCTCCCACAGCCGGTTCGACAGGCCGGGCTTCGTCGCGTTCGGGTTGAACACGATGTGCGCATCGTTGAGTCCGAGCTCGCGCCATCCCTCGGGGAAGTGGCGGTCGTAGCAGATGTACATGCCGATGCGGCCGACCGCGGTGTCGAACACGGGGTAGCCGAGGTTGCCCGGGCGGAAGTAGAACTTCTCCCAGAACCGGTCGAGGTGGGGGAGGTGGTGCTTGCGGTACTTGCCGAGGATGGTGCCGTCCGCGTCGACGAGCACGGCGGTGTTGTAGTACACCCCGGTCTCGGCCTCTTCATAGATCGGCAGCACCGTGACGATCCCGAGCTCCTTCGCGAGCGCGGCGAAGCGCTGCACGATCGGCCCCTCCGACGACTCCGCGAAGCGGTAGTACTTCTTGTCCTGCGTGATCCCGAAGTAGGGGCCGTAGAACAGCTCCTGGAAGCACACCACCTGCGCACCCTGGGCCGCGGCATCGCGCGCGAACCCCTCGTGCTTGTCGAGCATCGACTCCTTGTCGCCCGTCCAGGTGGTCTGCGAAATCGCCGCGCATACCGTCGTCATCGTCTCTCCGTTCATGAACCGGCTGGTGCCGTGTTCGTCCGTCCCTCGGGCGGGTCGGGCGGGGTCCGATCGATGGAGCAGCCCCTTTTCCCGATCCTGGCCATCCGACATTTCCCGTCGGTTTCGGCCTGTGACGCGACAGTAAAGCCTCGCCCCGTGCGGCGCAATGGTCGGCTGGGCAGACCTTATGAATCGAGGGCGCGGATGCCGCAGCATCCGTTGCCGTACATCGCTCGACGGACCCCGCCTGGCACAGATACCGCGCGGGACGGATGCTGCGGCCCCGGGCCCTCGCGTAGCGTGAGACGGTGTTCCGCCGACTGAAGACCTCCCAGCTCGTGGTCGACCTGATCGTGGCGGCCGTCTTCTTCGTGATCGCATGGCCGATCGAGACGGTGCTGGCCAGCGGCGCGTACGGCCTCGAATACGGGCTCGGCTCGGTCGGGCACGCGCTGTTCGGCCTGCTCATCGCCGCGTTGTTCAGTGGCGCGCTCGCGCTGCGCCGCCTGTCACCGCCGCTCGCCCTGGGCATCGCGTGGGTCGGTGCTCTCGTGCAGATGGGACTCGGGCGCCCGCCCAGCTTCTCGGACGTGGCGATCTTCGGCATCCTCTACACGACCGCCGCCTACGGGTCCCGGCTCGTCTACTGGGCCGGCTTCGCCTCGGCGCTCGTCGGAGCGCTCGTGATCACCGTCTACCTGTTCGCAGGACCGGTGTTCGCCGGCGGCGGGCTGTCGTGGCAGACGCTGCCGCTCGCGCTCGTCGTGCTCGTCGCGGGCGCGTTCGCGCTGGGACTGTCGTGGACGATCGGCGCCCTCGTGCGCACCGCGGTGCGGGCGCGCGAGAACCGCGAGGCGCAGCAGAGGGCCGAGGCCGAGACGGCCGCCGAGCAGGAGCGCGTGCGCATCGCACGCGACATGCACGACGTCGTCGCCCACTCCCTCGCGGTCGTGATCGCCCAGGCCGACGGCGCGCGCTACGCCGCCACCGCCGACCCCGCGATCGCGACAGACGCGCTCGCGACGATCTCGACCACCGCCCGCTCGGCCCTCGCCGACGTGCGGCTGCTGCTCGGGCAGCTGCGGCACCGGCAGGGCGACGGGCCGCAGCCCACGATCGCCGACCTCGAGGAGCTGTACGCGCAGGTGCGCACCGCCGGGGTTCAGCTGCGCGTCGACGTCGATCCCGCGCCCCCGGGCGAGCCGCCCGCTGCGGTTCAGCTCGCGGTCTACCGCATCCTGCAGGAGGCGCTCACCAACGCCCTCCGGCACGGCGCTCCGGCAGGCTCGGTCGACGTTCGCCTTTCGTGGCTCCCCGACCGCGTCGAGCTCGACGTGCGCAACCCCATCGTGCCGGGTTCGCAGCCGGGCCGGTCGGGCCACGGCATCATCGGCATGCGCGAGCGTGCCCAGCTCGCAGGCGGCCGGCTCGATGCGGCAGACGAAGCCGGCGCCTTCACGGTGCGCGCCACCATCCCTCTCGGAGGACAGGAGTGATCCGCGTCGCGCTGGTCGACGACCAGGCGCTGTTCCGCGCCGGCATCCGGATGCTCGTCGACTCGCAACCCGACCTCGAGGTCGTCGCCGAGGCCGCCGACGGCCGGGAGGCAGTCGACGCCGTGCGTCAGTCCCGGCCCGACGTGGTGCTCATGGACATCCGCATGCCCGTCATGGACGGCCTCGCCGCCACCGCGGAGCTGCTCACCGACCCCGATCCGCCGCGCATCGTGATGCTCACGACGTTCGACCTCGACGAGGCGGCCGCCCGCGCGATCCGCCAGGGCGCGAGCGGGTTCCTCCTCAAGGACGCCGACCCCGAGTTCCTCCTCGCGGCGATCCGCACCGTGCATGCGGGGTCGGCCGTGATCGCAGCATCCGCCACTCGAGAGCTGTTCGAGAGATTCGCGGATGCCGCGCCCCGACCGGTCCCGCCCGCCTATGCCGAGCTCACCGAGCGCGAGCGGGAGATCTTCGCCCTCGCTGCGCGCGGCTTGTCGAACGCCGAGATCGCGGCGCGGGAGTTCCTCTCCGAGGCCACGGTGAAGACGCACATCAGCCGCATCCTCACGAAGCTCGGCCTGCGCGACCGCGTGCAGCTCGTCGTCTTCGCCTTCGAGCACGGCCTCGCCTAGCTCGTCCTCGTCGTCCTCCGTTCCGCCGTTCCGTCGTCTCGCCCCGTTCACTTGCGCTATATGTACGCGCGCACCCGCGATTCGCGTACGAACAGCGCAAGTGAACCGATTCAGAGCGCGGGGAAGAGATCATCCTCGAGGTGTACGACGGATGCGTCGAACGGGCGACGCGCGCGACGGCGGGCCGTCCATAACGTCGTTGGCATGGAACTCTCATCGACCGACCTGGGCCTGGCCGCCCGGGTGCAGCAGCTCACCAAGACCTACGGAACCGGCGAGAGCACGGTGCATGCCCTCGACGGCGTGACCGTCGGCATCCGCCGCGGCGAGTTCACGGCGATCATGGGCCCGTCGGGCTCCGGCAAGTCGACGCTCATGCACATCATGGCGGGGCTCGACGCGCCGTCGTCGGGTCGGGCGTGGATCGGCGACACCGACGTCACCGGCCTCAGCGACCTCGAACTCACGATCCTGCGGCGCCGCCGCGTCGGGTTCGTGTTCCAGGCGTTCAACCTCGTGCCGACCCTCGACGCCCTCGGCAACATCCTGCTCCCGTTCGATCTCGACGGACGCCGTCCCACGACGCTCGAGCGGGCGCGCATCGACGGCCTCGTCGAGCGGCTCGGCCTCACGTCGCGCCTGAACCACCGGCCGCACCAGCTGTCGGGCGGCCAGCAGCAGCGCGTCGCGATCGCCCGCGCGCTCGCCACGTCGCCCGACCTCGTGTTCGCCGACGAGCCCACCGGCAACCTCGACTCGCGCTCCGGGCGCGAGGTCCTCGCGCTCCTCGCCGCCGCCACCCGCGAGCACGGGCAGTCGATCGCCATGGTCACGCACGACCCGGTCGCCGCGTCCCACGCCGACCGCGTGCTGTTCCTCGGCGACGGGCGCATCGTGGCAGACAAGCCCCGCCAGAGCGCCGGGGAGATCTCGGCGTACATGCTCGCCTCGGAGCTCGGCACCGGTGCCGCGGCGGTGGCGTCATGACCGCGATCGCCGACGCGGGATCGATGCGTCGGCCGGCAGCATCCGTCCCGCGAAGCGCCTCCGCCCCGCTCGCGTGGCTGCGCGAACGGGGAATGGGGGCGAGCATCCTGGTCGCGGCGATCTCGAGCGCATTCGGGGTGATCCTGCTGAGTGCGACAGGGTTCATCGCCGCGGTGCTGCGCGCCGACCCGTTCATCGGCGAGAGCGGCACGCTCGCGGTGGTGCTCGCGATCATGAGCGTGCTGCTGATCGGTGTCGCCGTGTACGTCGCGGCGATCGTCACCGCGAACACGTTCGCGACGGTGATCGCCGGGCGGACGCGGCGGATCGCGCTGCTGCGGCTGATCGGGGCGTCTGCGCGCTCGCAGCGCTCCGAGGTCGCGCGCCAGGGGCTCGTCGTCGGCGTCATCGGCGCCGTGCTCGGGCTCGTCGGCGGCACCCTCGTCTCGTGGGCGGGCGTCGTCCTGGCGGGGGTCGCGTTCGGCATCGACGACGTGGTGTACGCCGTCGTGCAGCCGGTGCTGGTGATCCCGGCCGTCGTGGTCGCGCTCACGACGTGGGCGGCGGCGTGGGCGGGCTCGCGACGTGTGCTGACCGTGACGCCGCTGGAGGCGCTCGGCGGCTCGGTCGAGGCATCCCATGATGCGTTCACCCGCAAGGGAGCGCGCAACGGGACCGCGATCACGCTGTTCGCGATCGGCGGGGCGCTGCTGGCGGGAGGCATCGCGATCGGGCTCGTGTCGCCGCTCGGCGTGATCGTCGCCTTCTTCGGCGGGATCTTCTCGTTCACCGGGCTCGCGCTCGGCGCGACGCTCGTGATGCCGCCGGTGCTGCGGCTCGTCGGCACGCTCTTCGGGTCGTCGGCGACGGCGCGGCTGGCGTCGGAGAACGCGCTGCGGTACCCCGAGCGCTCGAGCCGCATGGCGATCGGCGTCGTGATGGGTGTGACGCTCGTGACGATGTTCGCCGTCGCGCTCGAGACGGTGAAGGTCGTGCTGACGACGTCGGCGGGCGGTGAGGCCCCGCAGGAGATGACCACGCTGCTGGATACGTTCGCCGGGATCATGATGGGCCTCGTCGCGGTGTCGGCCGTCATCGCCGCGGTCGGGCTCGTGAACCTGCTTACGATCGGTGTGGTGCAGCGCCGCCGCGAGCTCGGGCTGCTCCGCGCACTCGGCGTCTCGACCGGGCAGGTGCGACGGATGGTGCTGCTCGAGGCCGCGCACATCACGATCACCGCGACCGTCACCGGGCTCGTGCTCGGCATCGCCTACGGATGGGCCGGCGCGCAGTCGCTCCTCGGCGCGGTGCCGATGCCGCCGTCGTTCTCGGCTCCGACCCTCGTCGCCCCCGCCGTGCCGTGGCTGCCGGTGGCGATCATCGTGGTCGCGACGGCGGTGCTCACCCTCGTCGCCGCGGTCGTTCCGACGCGGCTCGCCACGCGGGTGGCGCCGGTGGAGGCACTCGCGGACTAGCAAGAGCGCTGCTCACCTGTCACGAAGTGCTGGCCTGGTCAGCACTTCGTGACAGGTGAGCAGGCAAGACGCCGGGGGGCGGACGGATGCTGCGGTGCAGGGCTTCGCGCCGCAGCATCCGTTTCGACTCGTGGGCTGCTCAACGACCGGGAGGAACGAACGGGACCTGACGGAAGGGGCCGCGCGCGGCGTCGGCCTCGAGTTCGATCCACGCCTCGCCGTCGGTCAGATCGTCGGTCGAATAGAGGTCGGCGACCTCACGCAGGGCGGTGACGAGGTTCTGCTGGGGGACCGCGCCGTCGCCCTTGCCGTGGACGTCCCGACGGGTCGACAGGACGGCGGCGAGCCGGCGGCCGTCGGCCTGGCGTTGCTTCCACAGCGCGTGCAGCGAGCGGGGCGTGGCGTTGCGGCTGCCGTGGTGCCCGACCTTGTAGAGGTCGATGCGGGCGAGCCGGTCGCGAAGCTGCGGGTCCTCCTGCATCTGCTCCAGGGTGCGCCGCCAGTTCTCGATCTGCGCGTCGCCCGGGAACAGCATGGACAGGCCGTCGACCTCGAGCAGAAGGATGACGCTGGTGTTGTTGAGGGCGTCGTCGAGGTCGCGCACGAGCCGCGCGGCCGAGTGCGACCGCTGGTTGGCGAGGCGCTCGATGAGCCAGCGGACGGGGCCGGGTCCGTGCGAGATCGGCGCGGGGCCGCCGGCGCCCCCGTCGGCGGCCGAGCCGACCACACGCAGCGAGGCGCCGAGTGCGGCGAGCCAGTACTCCGGGTCGTCCTCGCGCTGCTTCGCGACGCGCGGGTCCTGGTCGACCGTGGGTGGGCCGAGCACCGTCGCGCGCATCCCCGGAACCATGCCGTCGATGCCTGAATCCACCCCGGCATGCAGGTAGCGGCCCCGATCGCCCGCGGAGAGCTCGTCCAGGAGAGCCACCGCCTCGGCGTTCTTGAGCTGGTCCTCGGCGGCGGCCTTGACCTCGTCGTCGAGGCCCACGAGCTGCGTCAGCTTCGCGACGTGCTCCTGGGCCTGTGCGAGCAGCGCCGCGTACCGCACGGAGGCGCGGCTGAGGCCCTCGGGCGGCTCGGCGGCATCCAGGCCCGCGCCGTCCGGGCCGTTCGCGGTCGCCGACAGCCGCGGATCCTCGGTCCACGACCGCAGCACGAGCTTCGGGGCGAGCTTCCTCATGATCGTCGCTCCGGCATCGACCTCGAACCCGCGCAGATGGTCGCGGTGCCGGTGGGTGACGACGAGCACGTCGAGCTCGCCCTGGGTGTGCTTCTGGATGAGAGCGGCGACGTCGCCCATGCGACCCCGCGCCATGCCTTCGCGCGGCGAGCGACTGGTGCCGTAATCGATGAGGATGTGCCGCTCGGCGCGGCCGTCGGGAAGGGGCTCGTCGTATTCGACCGACACGAGGAAGCAGTCACCGAAGCCGACCTGGTACATGCGGACGCGGACGCGGATCGGAGTGCTCACCATGTCTCCCCGGAGTTCTGTTCGGTGCGGTGCAGCTCGGCGAACGTCTGCCCGCGGGCGGCGCCGTCCGAGAAGCCGAGGCGTCGCTTCGCGTCGATGCGGCCGGTGCGGGCGAGGTGGTCGAGCCGCAGCTGCTGCCGCCGCCAGTCGTCGAGACGCTTGTGGATGTGCAGCTTGAGCCGGCCGAACTGGTCGAAGATCAGCGTGCCGCCGCCGAACAGCTGCACGGGCGTCCGCGGATCGATCACGGAGGAGAGCTGGAGCCCCGACTCGTCGGTGAACTCGCGGGCCGTCATGTCGGCCATCTGCACATACGTGGCCACCGACCGACTCCGGCACGATCAGCCCGTCGGGGCCGATCCGCTGCGTCGGCAGCACCGACTCGATCACGGTGTAGTAATCGGTCGACACGTCGAGACGGCGGGCGTTCTGCCACAGGAACCGCGACACCTCGTCGCGATCGCTGCGGAGCCCTGCGAAGTTGATCCCGAGGTAGCGGGGCGGCAGCTCGGACTCGAGCACGTCGGTCACGCGACCGGACGGGAGCTTGATGCCGGCCTTGGCGAACCCGTCGACCAGAAGCCTCCGGTAGCCGAGGTCGTCGTCGGGCACGACCTCGTGGTCGGCGAGCAGCACCGCGTTGAGCAGGTCGCCGAAGTCGAACTCCACGGGCGGCAGGTAGTCGAGGCCGCGGATCAGCATCGTGAGCAGCTGCGATGCCGCCTTCGCGCCCTCCTCGGCGGCCCGCGCGCGGTCGACGGTGACCCCCTTGCCGGTCCTCGCCTCCCCGTTCGGCCGGGAGAACAGCGCCTGCAGCCGCCTGTCCCAGATCTCGATGAGCAGGTCGAAGGCGATCGCCACCAGCACTTCGCCGCGGCGGTGCGGTTCGAGGAAGTCGGTCCGCTTCGCCCAATCGGCGGGCGGCGGGTTCAGCGCCGACTCCCGCAGCGCGCCGCGGCCCTGCGTCAGCACGCTTCCGATCTGCTCGGCGACGCGGGCGAGCATGCTCCTGCGCAGCGCCGCGGGCTCCACGTGGCTGCGGGGGATGCGCCCGCTCTTGTCGGGCTTGCCGAGCGCCTGCTCGATGACGGGGCGCATCGAGAACACCGACAGCAGCGCGACGATGTCGGCGAATCCCTCGTGGAACGCGGCCTGGTCGGGCAGGCTCGGCTCGAGGAAACGCCCGCGCAGCCCGTCGAGCACGGCGTGCGTCGTCTCGTGCACGACCACATCGTGGCTCAGGCATGTGTAGATCGTGTCGCCGGACGGGTCGGCGGGCGGCACGTAGCCGAACAGCAGCGCTCGATCCTCGATCGAGTAGTAGGCGTTCGCCTCGGCGAACGCGTGCGGCACGAGGAACAGCTGGTGGCTGCGGAAGCCCCACGGCAGTCGTCGGCCGAGCGCCGTCTCGAACGTGGCGAGCGTGCGCGCCGCGGTGGCGTACACGTGCTGCGCGTGGAAGGCCCAGTCGGTGCGCAGGACGTCGTCGCCGGCCTCCGCGAAGAGGTCGTCCTTGCCCAGCGGCTCGTGCTTGACGTACCGGCCGGTCGCGGTGTCGTAGTCGACCACGTGCAGCCGCGCGCCGCGCGGCCCGTCCTCCATGCGCGACCACGGCACCTTCACGTTGGCGGTGAGGATCCTCGCGTCGTCCCCGCTCACCGTCGGATCCTGCGCGATGAGGCGCAGCGTCACGTGCGTGCGCGGCTCGTCGGCGGGTTCCGCGAAGTCGACTCCGTCCGCCATGTCACACCCCCAGGGTCTACGGCTCCACAATGCAGCGACTTTCCCCGCTCTGGAAGAGGGTCGCCGCGCAGGCCTGATACCCCCCGGCGCCCGATGCGCAAGGGGGTGCCCGGCCGGCGGTCGGGGGTGCAGGCTGGCGGCATGCAGATCGAGATCGTCGAGCACGAACCTCCGTACCGCGTCGGCGTGATCGTCGGCAGCCTCTCCCGTGAATCCGTCAACCGGCGCCTCGCCGAGGCGCTTCAGCGCCTGGCGCCCAAGGAACTCGACTTCTTCGAGATCTCCTATGCCGACCTTCCGTTGTACAACCGCGACCTCGACGCGGACTATCCGCAGGTCGCACGCGACTTCAAGGCGGCCGTGGAGTCGGCGGACGCCGTGCTGTTCGTCACTCCCGAGTACAACCGGTCCATCCCCGGACCGCTCAAGAACGCGATCGACTGGGGGAGCCGGCCTTACGGCGACAGCGCCTGGGAGGACAAGCCGACGGGCGTCATCGGAGGGTCGCCGGGCAAGATCGGCACAGCGGTCGGCCAGCAGACGCTCCGCAGCACGTTGAGCTACCTCAACGCACGGCAGATGACCTCACCCGAGGCATATATCCAGATCACGCCGGGCCTGATCGACGACGACGGACGCGTGACCGACGCCGAGACCGAGAAGTTCCTGCGCACCTTCATGGCGAAGTTCCTCGAGTACACGGCTCGCGTTCTGACGGTGATCCCGCAGGCGTGAGGGATCACGGATGCTGCGGCCCGCAGCATCCGTGTCACTCCTCGTCGACGCGCTCGGGGTCGTGGGCCCAGGTCGGGGCCAGCGCCTTCACGCGCGCGGCGCGCCACTGCCACATGCCCCACAGCACCGGCCAGAGAAGGGGAGCCGTCGGGCCGCCGATGACGAGCCGGTCGCGCCATAGCGTCTTGCCGGGCTCGCCGGGTGCGGGTGAGACCGCCATCTGGTGGTCCCACACGTCGAGGCTGGCGAGCGGGCCCGTGAGCGGGATTCCGCTGTCGCGGAAGATCCGGACGCTGCCACCGGGCTCGTCGACCGAGCGCTCGCTGACGTGGATGAGCTGCCGCCCCATCGGCACCGCGCCGAACGCGGACAGCTGCACGGGCACGTCGTCGCCCGGGGTCCACGAGGTCGGCAGCCCGCTCGGCACGAGCGGGGCGAGGTCCAGCAGCGGGCCGTAGAGCTCGGCCACGGCGCGGGGCGAATGCACCGCCCGCCATGCAGCGTCGGCGTCGCAGTCGATCACGAACTTCAGCAGAATTCGCATGCGGTCCAGTGTCGCACTCGCTCCTCACGTCCGACCCGGGCTTGCGTCGGGCGTCGACATCGTGCGATCTCGCCGAGATCGCACGGTCCACGCGCGCACAACATGCGTCGCCGGCGAGAACGCACGATCTATGCAGGTGCCGGGGTGCCGGCGCAGGCATGGAAGAAAACCGAAGAGCGCTCGACATTCACCTCGGCGTCGGTGAACGTTTACCCGATCCTCCCCGATACCGGACGGTGCGTCGGTACGTTCGTTCGCGGCCTGCGCCAGCCCCGAGCGCGGCCGTGAAAGGACCCCGGGAATGAGGCCCCACTCCCGCCGGACACTCCGGCATATCACCGCGATCGGCGGAGCCGTCGCACTCACACTGGCGATCGCCGCGCCCTCCTTCGCATCCGCCCCCGCCGAGGCGACCGCGACGCTCGGCGAACCAGTGCCGTATCTCATCGAGAACGTGCACGCAGCCGGCAAGGTGCTCGAGATCGGCGCCGACGACGCGCAGCCGACCGGCCCCTCCGACGCGCCCTTGCCCGCCGCTGCTGCGATCTTCTCGAAGGCGACGGATGCCGCGTCCCTGCGCGCGCAGGCCGTGCTGGCGTATCCCGTGACCGGTGCCGCGGACACGTACGTGTTCGCGAACGCCGATGGCGACGTGCTCGCGCGCAAGCCGAACGACGACCCGTGGGGGCGCTACCTGGAGATCACGGACCTGACGGTCGCCGAGGCCGCGGCCGACCCGGGCGCCCAGTGGCGCGCGGTCGACGCCGGCGGCGGTGCGGTGTACCTGCACAACGTGCGTCCGTACACGAACGGCGCCACTGCCGCGCTCGACATGTACAACTGGGCCACCGCCGACGGCGCCGAGATCCAGACGTATGACGCCGGCAGCGCCGCGGTGCAGAAGTGGTACCTGCGCTCGCTCGACGCGACCGTCGCCACCCACACCGGCCGCACGGACCTCGGCGTGGCGCCGGCCCTGCCGTCCTCGCTCGTGGCCTCGTACAGCTGGGGGCTTAGCCACACTCTCTCGTCGATCGCGTGGACCGACCCCGGTGCCGGTGTGTGGCAGGCCGAGGGTACCGTGCGTGTCGACGGCACCGCGACCGGGTACTTCGGCGAGGCCGTTCCGGTGACCGCGGAGTACCTCGTCGGCTCGCTCGGCGTTGCGCGCGACGTTCCGGTCTCGGCGCACGTGGGCATGACCGTGGCGCAGCTGCGCATGCTCGCCCCGAACAAGGTAGACCGCACTATCTCGGGCTCCGATGCGACCGTCACCGCGCCCGTCACGTGGGACTGGTCCGCCGTGACCGACGCCTCGATGGCGCAGGAGGGCACCTTCACGGTGCCCGCGACCGCGGCGACCGGCTTCGCCGCGCAGCTTGTGGTGACCGTGGTCGCTGTCGAGCAGGTCAACATCCTCCGTGAAGCGGGCGTCCACTACACCTACACGCATAAGGACGACACCCGCTTCGCCCTGACCGACGGCGTGCGCGACGCGGTCGGCTTCGCGGACTGGCGCAGCGGCGGCGCGGCGAACCGCGTCAACCCCAACACCGTGTCGTTCTACTTCGACACCCCGCGTCAGATCACCGGCGCCGCAGTGTACGACATCAACGGCACGAAGAACGTCGGCTCGGTGACCGTGCAGTACCGCACGCTCACCGGCGGCTGGCGCGACCTCCCGGCCGAGGGCATGACATGGCCTGCGGTGAACGCCACAGCGGAGCTCACCCTCGAGGTCGACAGCGAGACCGTGCTCGCCACCGGCGTGCGCGTCGCGATCGGCAACAAGTCGACCGCCCACCTGGATGTCCCTGTCAGAGGTCGAGGTCTACGGACCCGGCGCGGTGCCCGCGAGCTGATGATGCGCACCGCCACAACCCCGCCCGAACCCCACTCGCAAGGAACCCCGATGCCTTCCCCCGCAACGCGCCGCGCCCGCGGCGTGCTTACCACCGCAGCGCTCGCCGTCGCGGCGGGCCTCATCGTCACGACGGGCGGCGCTGCGGTGGCCGCACCGCAGGCGTCGGCTCGCAGCATCCCGTCGTCCGTCACGAGCGTGGCCGCCGCGGCCGAGGCGCACGCCGGCGACCGGTCGAGCTTCGTGCTGCCGGTGCTGCCCGACACCCAGTTCTACTCGCGCTACAGCGCCTCGCAGTTCGTGCCGAGCTACGGCACCAACCCGTTCGAGGTGCAGGCGAAGTGGATCGTCGATCACCAGGACGAGCTCGACATGCCCTTCACGGTGCACGTCGGCGACGTCGTCGATCAGGAGTGGGTCACCACCGAATGGGATGCCGCCGAGGAGGCGATGCGCCTCCTCACGGACGGCGGCATGCCGTACTCGGTCGTCCCGGGCAACCACGATGTGAAGAACTCCGGGGCCCGCTCGTCGGTGGCCAGCTCGGGCAACTACCTCGCCCGCTTCGGCGCGGTCGACCTCGCCGCGCAGGCAGGGCCTGCGCTGATCGGCACGTTCCAGGACGGCTTGTCGAGCGCCTACCTGTTCGAAGCCGAGGGCCACACGTGGATGTCGCTGGCGTTGGCGTGGAACGCGTCGGACGACACGTTCACGTGGGCTCAGGGCATCCTCGACGCACACCCCGGGGTGCCGGTAATCCTGTCGTCGCATGCGATCATCAACATCGCCGAGGACCAGGTGTCGCCAGCCAGCTGGTGGTGGGGCGAGGAACTGTGGGAGAAGTTGATCCGTCGCAACGACCAGATCATCCTGACGCTCAACGGCCACTTCCACGGAGCGACCTCGCAGACGCGCCTGAACGACGCCGGCAACCCCGTGCACCGGTGCTGACCGACTACCAGATGGCCGCCGACGGCGGCGGCAACGGCATCATGTCGCTGTTCGAGTTCGACCTGTCGAACAACGCGATCGACATCGAGACGGTCTCGCCGTGGGTCACGGTCAAGCACGAGGAGTCGCTGACGTCGTCGGACACCCCCGTGCTCGACGGGCCGTGGCAGTCGTTCAGTCTGCCGCTGGACTTCGGGGCGCGCTTCGGCTGGACGGTCGACGCCGCCGACGAGACCGGCGTCGACCTGTCGGAGCGGGCGAAGGCGATCGTGTCCGAGGGATGGGACGGCGACGACGCGGGCGCCGCGCTCGAACGTGCCGGCAGTCCGGCCGATTACATCGAGGCCGAGGGAACCGTGGCGCACTGGCGCTTCGGTGAAGTCCCGGAGGGCGTGATCGACGAGAACACCGTTGTGCCCGACATCGCCGGCGGGAGCCCGATGCACCGCAACCCGATCGACGAGACCGACGCCCCCGAGGAACTCGAGGACCTCATCGTCACCCACGAGAACGCGGCGTTCTACTCGGCCGACGCGGGCGCCTCGTGCTTCACGAACGTCTACCGCGACGCGGCCGGCGGTCCGGACCGGCTCTCGTTCCTGACGACCGAGTACGGCGCGCCGGCGACCTTCGCCGACCTGAACTCGGACGCGGGCTACACGATCGAGACGTTCCTGCAGCTCGACGCCGACTGGACCGAGACCGACAACCGCTGGAGTGCCGCACTCACCCGCGGCGGCGCCCGTGAGTGGGCCGGGATCAACGACGGCTCCGACCCGGGGGCCGGCGTCTCCTGGCTGGGCATCTCGAACCTGCGCGAGTACCAGTTCTCGGCGGCCGACACGGCGAGCTCGAACTCCTACACGCTGTGGTCGGGTGAGATCATGCCGGGTGCGTGGCACCACGTCGCGATCGTCAACGACCCCGCGAGGAACACCGCCATCATGTACGTCGACGGCGTCCCTGTGCTGCGCAACGCGTCGAACGTCGCCGGCATGGTCGCCGAGGATTACATGCCGTGGCTGATCGGCACGTCGACCTGGTACACGGAGCCCGACCACGGCTGGCATGGCTGCGTGGGCGAGACGCGCATCGTCGAGCAGGCGCTCGACACCGGCGAGTTCCTCTACAACCGCGTCGACATCGACGGCGACGGCGGCTCGTTCGCGCTCGGGACCGACCTGAGCCAGGTGCAGCCGGCGGATGCTGAGATCGCCGCGTTCGAGGGCATCGGCCACGTCGGCGCCACCGTCCGCGTCGAGGTCGCGGGCGAGGACCGCGGCTCGGCCGAGGTCGGCTCCGACGGGCGCTGGTCGATCGCGCTCGACGAGGCCGTCGCCGGATCGGGCACGCACGAGCTGTCGTTCGTCCAGTCGATCGGCACCCGCGACGGCAAGCCGTACAGGGCGGTCGTCGTGATTGCCGAGGACGCGGGCTGGACGCCCGCCGACCCCGAGTCGATGCCCGATCTCGAGGGCCGCATCACCATCACGCCCGAGACGTTCGCCCCCGGCGACACGATCACGATCGAGCTGCCGGAAGGGTACGAAGGCACCGCGATCACCGCGTTCGCCTTCTCGGCCCCGACGGCGCTCGGCTCGGGCACCGTCGTGGACGGCGCGATCACCGTCACGACGCCCATGACGCTCGCGGCGGGCGTGCACCGCGTCGCGGCTTACACCGCCGGGGGCGAGATGGTCGGCTGGAACACCGTGTTCGTCGACCCGGCAGCCGGCTCGGCGGAGTCGGGCGATCCGGCGGGGGAGGCCGCGGGCAGCCCGTCGGCCGAGGAACTCGCCGCGACCGGCATCACCACGACCGCGCTCGTCGTGCTCGCGCTCGCCGCGGCCGCGGC
Organism: Microbacterium trichothecenolyticum; assembly: GCF_041938625.1. Lineage (GTDB taxonomy): Bacteria > Actinomycetota > Actinomycetes > Actinomycetales > Microbacteriaceae > Microbacterium > Microbacterium trichothecenolyticum_D. The sequence continues at coordinate 828,728 of NZ_CP169427.1, forward strand.
GGTCGTGCTCGGTGTGTTCGCGGTGCGCCGCCGCCGCAGCATCGGCTGACCCACGCGGGTTCAGAGGCCGGGCGGAACCAGTTCCGCCCGGCCCTCTCGCATGCCCGTGCGTTCGTATCGTGTGCTGTCACCGAGCGCACCCGTTGTTCAGGTGCGGATCGCGTGGTTTCGGTGAGAGCACGCGATGTGAACGCGGGGCGGACCCCGGATGCTGCCGCCTACGCTGGACGGATGCCCGAGAGCCCCTTCGACCAGCACCGGTACCAGGTCCGTCACGACTGGGGAATCGAGGGACTCCGGCGTCTCGCGCCCGCGGACGTCGTCGTGATCGTCGACGTGCTGCGGTTCTCTCCACGACGGTGACGGATGCTGTCGCCCGGGGTGAGACGGTGGCCCTCGACGCGGACGCGCACGCGGTGTCGATCAACGGCGCGGCGCTGGCCGAGGCAGCGGCGCAGTCCGGCGCCGTGGTGCTGCTCGGATGTCTCCGCAACGCGGCGGCGCTGGCCCGGGCCGCGCTCGACATCCAGCACGAGCGCGCCGCGCGCACGAGCATCGCCGTGATCGCGGCGGGCGAGCTCGCCGGACGCGAGCCGGGGTCGCCGCTGCGGTTCGCGGTCGAGGACCAGCTCGGCGCGGGCGCGATCGTCGATGCGCTGGGCGACCTCGGCGTCGATCACACCTCGCCCGAGGCGGCGGCAGCGTGCGAGGCATTCCGTGGCCTGCGTGGCGCCGTGCGCCACCTTCTGACCGCCAGCGGCTCGGGGCAGGAGCTCCTCGACCGCGACGCCCGCGACGAGGTGCTGAACGCGGCCGCGGTGGATGCGGCATCCGTCGTCCCGGTCCTGCGCGACGGGACGTTCGTCGCGTGCTGACGCGGGTCAGTCGCGCGGGGTCATCGCGGCCAGGCGCGTCGCGCGGGTGATCTCGCGGCGGGTCCAGGTGAACGCGTGGCGCTCGTCGAAGTGCGGGGCGCACTTCGCGCACGAGGTCGGCCGTGTCGCCTTGCGATGGCGGTAGGCGACGTGGCCCGCGGGGCAGACGCCGATCCACGGGGCGAGTTCGGTCGCGGTCTCGCCGTTGTGCGTGGCGCCGCCGACGTAGCCGAGCTCGCGCGCCACCGCCTTCCACCGGGCGCCGTGGCCGGCGCGCGGCCCGGCGAGGGCGTGCGCGACCTCGTGCAGCAGCGTCTGGTGGTTGGTGTCGTCGTCGTACCGCGCGGCGAGGTAGCGCGACACGCTGATGCGCTTGTGCGTGTAGTCGCAGAGCCCGGCCCGCCGCTTCGCGTTGTCGAACGCGAAGCTCCATGAGTCGTCGAGGTGGAGGGCGATGAGGGCCTCGGCCCAGTGCCGCACGCGATGCAGATCCGACATGTGCGCGAGACTAGAACGTATCTCCGACACTCCGGCTTACGGTGCCCACCTCAGCTGGCGACGGATGCTGCGGCCCGGCGCCGGTCGGCGGCGTCGATGGCGAGGAGGGTCGACTCGAGCTGGTCTTCGGTGGCGCCGGACTCCTGGCGCAGGAACAGCGCGCGCTTGAAGTCCTTGCGGGCGGACTCGAAGTCGCCGGCGTCGTAATTGACCTTGCCGCGGTGCTGGTAAGCGAAGGCGCCGATGCCCGCCCAGCCCTGACCGTCGGCCTCCTGGGCGCACGTGGTGAGCTCCTGCTCGGCGGCACTGTACGCGCCGCGCGCCTGCAGCACCGTGGCGTGGAGGATGCGCGCCCGCAGGAGGTCTTTGCGGGTGCCGGCCATGCGTGCGACCCGCACCGACTGCTCCGAGATCACGAGCGCCTCGTCGGCGCGGTCCAGGACCTTCAGCAGCCACACCCGCTCGAGCAGCGCCGGAAGGCTCCGCTGGTCGCCGATCTCCTCCAGCCGCTCCTTGCACTGGCTCGCGTTCACCTTTTCGCGGAGAGTGTCGGGATCGTACCCGCTGATGTAGCTCACGTCTGACTCCCTTCGCCGCGCCCGGTGGCCTGTTCCAGTGTGCCTTGCCGCCTCGCCGGACGCGGTCGTGCCACGCCGGGTCGCAGCATCCGTGAACCGGTCAGCGGGTGAAGACGGATGCCGAGGGCTTCGGCGACGGCGTCGCGTCGGCGTCCGTCGCCACTCGCGCGCTGCGCACGAACTCGTCCAGCTCACGGCCTTCGGCGACCTTCGCGGGGTGGGGGCCTGCGGCCATGAGGCGGGGGAGCCACTCGGTCGGAAGCGGTGCGCGGGAAGCGGCGATCACGAGGTTGCCGAAGCGGCGGCCCTTGAGCGTCTGCACCTCGGCGAGGACGATCACGTGCTCGAGCACGGCCCGCACCGTCGCGACCTCACGGCGGGCGAACGCGAGCCCCGCGCCGTCGGCGACGTTGACCAGCAGCACGCCGTCGGGAGCGAGGAAGCGCGCGGCCTCGGTGAAGAACTCGACCGTGGTGAGGTGGGCCGGTGTCTGCGCGCCGGAGTACACGTCCGAGACGACGAGGTCCGCGGCGCCGACCAGCCCCGCGGGCAGGCGCGCGAGCGTTTCGCGCGCGTCGCCGATGCGCACCCGGATCGAGGCGCCGCGGGGCAGCGGAAGGTTCTCGCGCACGACGTCCCACAGCGCCGGCTCGAGCTCGACGACCTGCTGGCGCGAGCCCGGCCGCGTCTGCTCGATGTAGCGCGGGATGGTGAGGGCACCGGCGCCGAGGTGGATCGCGGTCAGCGGCTGGCCCGGCATCCGCAGCCGGTCGATCACGGCGCCCATGCGCGCGACGTACTCGAAGTGCAGGTGCGTCGGATCGTCGAGGTCGACGTGCGACTGCGGCGTGCCGTCGACGTCGAGCTCCCACCCGCCCCCGTACGGGGAGCGCATCACGCGGGCGAGCGTGCCGTCCGAGAGGCGGACGGAGGGGACGGATGCTTCGTCCCGCGCGCGTGCCATGGCCTCCACGTTAGCCGTCCCGGCCTGTCGGCCATGCCGCGACTGACACATCTGCTCGCGAGTCCGCACAGGCATGACGCAGTTCGCCCAGTCCGCGGCATCCGTCCTTGTCGAAACACAATCGAGACACAGGTGTAATCCTCGATGCGCTCCTTCGCGGGTAGCGTCGGAGCATCACTCCCCGCTGAGGGCTGCGCGCACCTCTGCTCCACGACGATGTGCAGCGGAGCCCACACGACATGGAAGGTGCACAGCACATGTTCCACACTGCGAGAAGGCGCTGGCTCACCGGCGCCGCGACGGTCGCCATCGGTGCGATCGTCCTCACCGCCTGCGCGAGCGAGCGCGGCGGCGGCGACGACGACACGGCCGCCGACGTCGACGGCACGTTCGTCTTCGGAGCCCCCTCCGACCCGGCCAACCTGGATCCCGCGTTTGCGCAGGACGGTGAGACCTTCCGCGTGTCGCGCCAGATCTTCGAGGGGCTCGTGGGCACCGAGCCCGGGACCGCCGACCCGGCGCCACTCCTCGCCGAGTCGTGGGACTCCGCCGAGGACGGCATGTCGCACACGTTCGAGCTGAAGCAGGGTGTGACGTTCCACGACGGGACGCCGTTCAACGCCGAGGCCGTCTGCGCCAACTTCGATCGCTGGTACAACTGGACGGGCCTGGCGGCCACCGAGTCGCTGTCGTACTACTACGGCAAGCTCTTCCGCGGTTACGTCGAGACGCCTGAGTCCGCGGTCTACAAGTCCTGCACGCCCGACGGCGACTATTCGGTGACCATCGAGCTCAACCAGCCATTCGCCGGCTTCATCCCGGCCCTGTCGCTGCCCGCGTTCGCGATGCAGAGCCCGACGGCGCTCCAGGAGTACGACGCCGACGCAGTGAGCGGCTCGGAGGAGGCCCCCGAGCTGACCGAGTACGGTCAGGGACACCCCACCGGCACGGGGCCCTACAAGTTCGACGAGTGGGCTCCCGGTGAGAGCGTGACGCTCTCCGCGTACGAGGACTACTGGGGCGAGGCGGGACAGATCGACGAGATCATCTTCCGTACGATCGACGACCCGACCGCGCGCCGCCAGGCGCTGGAGTCCGGGTCCATCGACGGCTACGACCTCGTCGGTCCCGCCGATGCGGCCGCCCTGGAGGACGACGGCTTCACCATGGTGTCCCGTCCGCCTTTCACGATCCTGTACCTCGCCTTCAACCAGGCGGTCCCTGAGCTCCAGGACCCGAAGGTGCGCGAGGCGCTGTCGTACGCCATCGACAAGGACGCCCTCATCTCGCAGGTGCTCCCGGAGGGCACCGAGAAGGCGACCCAGTTCATTCCCGACGTGGTCAACGGATGGAACCCCGACGTCACCACGTACGAGTACGACCCCGAGAAGGCCATGTCGCTCCTCGCTGAGGCAGGCTACGACGAGGCGAACCCGCTGACGCTCGACTTCAACTACCCGGTCAACGTCTCGCGTCCGTACATGCCGGACCCCGAGCAGATCTTCACAGTCCTGTCGTCGCAGCTGTCGGAGGTGGGCGTGGTCACCAACCCGGTCACCGACGCGTGGAGCCCCGACTACCTCGACAAGATCACAGGGTCCTCGGACCACGGCATCCATCTGCTGGGCTGGACCGGCGACTACAACGACACCGACAACTTCGTCGGCGTGTTCTTCGGCGGGCAGTCCTCCGAGTGGGGCTTCGACAACCCGGAGCTGTTCGCGGCGCTGCAGGAGGCCCGCGGCGTTCCGAACCTCGAGGAGCAGACGGCGCTGTACGAGGAGATCAACCAGATGGTCGCGGAGTTCATCCCCGGCGTGCCGCTCGCGCACCCGGCGCCCACGCTGGCGTTCGCGCCGCGCGTGGAGAGCTACCCGGCCAGCCCGGTCAATGATGAGGTCTTCACGGACATCGTCCTGACCGAGTAACGACCGGCGCCCGTCCAGCGCGGTGCGGAGGAGGGCGATCCCTCCTCCGCACCGCGCGTCGATCCGACCCGGAGATCCCCCGTGCTGCGTACCATCGGCAACCGGCTACTGCTGCTCATCCCCACACTCCTCGGCCTCAGCATCCTCCTGTTCGTCTGGGTGCGCTCGCTCCCCGGCGGCCCCGCCGTCGCGCTTCTCGGCGAGCGCGCGACCCCGGAGGCCGTCGAGCGGATCAACGAGCTCTACGGGTTCAACCGCCCGATCCTCGAGCAGTACTTCGTCTGGCTCGGACGGCTCGCCACCGGCGACTTCGGAACGTCGATCGAGACGTCCCGCGCGGTGCTCGACGAGTTCTGGCGCCGGTTCCCCGCGACCGTCGAGCTGTCGATCGCCGCCCTCACCATCGCGGTCGGGATCGGCATCCCCCTCGGTTACTGGGCGGCACGTCATCACGGCAAGCTGAGCGATCACGCGGCGATCGTGTTCAGCCTCGTCGGCATCACCATCCCCGTCTTCTTCCTCGCTTTCCTGCTGAAGTACGTCTTCGCGGTGCAGCTGGGGTGGCTGCCGAGCGACGGGCGGCAGGATCCGCGCATCGATGCGACGCACCCGACGGGCTTCTATGTTCTCGACGGCATCCTGACGGGGGAGTGGGATGCCGCGTGGGATGCGATCCTTCACCTCATCCTGCCCGCGATCGCCCTCGGCACGATCCCCCTCGCGATCATCGTCCGGATCACACGCGCCTCGGTCCTCGAGGTGCAGAACTCCGACTACGTGCGCACCGGGCGGGCGAAGGGAATCAGCACCGGTACGCTCCGGCAGCGGTTCATCCTGCGCAACGCGATGCTCCCCGTCATCACCACGGTGGGTCTGCAGGTCGGGCTGCTGCTGGCCGGTGCGATCCTCACCGAGACGGTCTTCGCGTTTCCCGGGATCGGTTCGTTCATGGCCAACGCGATCCAGGCGCGCGACTTCCCCGTCCTGCAGGGCTTCATCATCTTCATCGCCATCATCTACGCATTCATCAACCTGACCGTCGACATCTCGTACAGCTTCATCGACCCGAGAGTGAGGGTCTCATGACCGTCCGCCCGCGCCCGAAGGGAGCTGCCGCGTGAGCTCCGTCATCCTGCCTCCCGCCCCCGACAGCGGCGGCGTCGACGACACCGCGATCGACGACGCCGAGCTGTTGGCCGCCAAGACGCGCGGCGGCGGAGGCTTCTGGCGCGATGTGTTCCGGCGCCTGCGCCGCAACCCGAGCGCGTGGATCGGCGCGGGGATCGTCTTCGTCTTCGTGGTCGTGGCGATCCTCGCGCCGTGGCTGGCCCCGTACCCCGAGACGGCACTGCCGGGCGCGGCGTACATCACGCCGACCTATATTCCGGGTCCCGGCGAGCTGCCGCAGTTCCCGCTGGGACTCGACCGCTTCGGCGGCGACGTGCTGTCCAAGCTCATCTGGGGAGCGCGCGCGTCGCTGGTGATCGGCGTCGTTTCGACGCTGTTCGGGCTCATCGGCGGCATGATCCTGGGCCTCATCGCCGGTGCGTTCGGCGGATGGGTCGACACCGTGATCATGCGGTTCGTCGACATCCTGCTCTCGGTCCCCAACCTGCTGCTGGCCGTCTCGATCGCCGCGATCCTCGGTCAGACCCAGCTCTCGGTGATGATCGCGATCGGGGCGTCGCAGGTGCCCATCTTCGCGCGGCTGCTGCGCGCATCGATGCTGCAGCAGCGCAACGCCGACTACGTGCTCTCTGCACAGACCCTCGGCCTCGGGCGCGGCACCATCACGATGAGCCACGTCCTTCCCAACAGCATCGGGCCCGTGATCGTGCAGGGCACGCTCACGCTGGCCACGGCCGTCATCGACGCGGCGGCGCTGTCGTTCCTCGGTCTCGGCGGCGGTCGCCCCGAGACGGCGGAGTGGGGCCGAATGCTCACCTACGCGCAGGCTGAGCTCGCGATCGCCCCGTGGCTCGCCTTCCTCCCGGGTCTCTGCATCATGATCACGGCCCTCGGCTTCACGCTGTTCGGCGAGGCGCTGCGCGAGGCCATGGACCCGCGCACGCGGGCTCGCTGACCCCTCGAAGGGCTGAGCGACCGGCGCACGTCCGCTCGCTGAGCCTCTCCGAACGCGCTGGTCAGACGGCGATGTCGAGCTCGTTGCCGGGGATCGACGCGAGGAGGCGCCGCGTGTACGGGTCGCGCGGATTGGTGAAGATCTCCTCGGAGGAGGCCGCCTCGACCAGCTCGCCATCCTTCATCACGCAGACGTAGTCGCTGATGAGTCGCACCACGGCGAGGTCGTGCGAGATGAAGAGGTAGCTCAGGCCGTACTCCCGCTGCAGGTCGCCGAGCAGTCGGAGGATCTGGTCCTGCACGAGCACGTCGAGCGCCGACACGGGCTCGTCGCACACGATGAGATCGGGCGCGAGCGCGAGCGACCGCGCGATGGCCACGCGCTGACGCTGGCCGCCCGAGAGCTCCGACGGATAGCGGCTCAGCATCGTCTGCGGCAGCGCCACGTCGTCGAGCAGCTGCCGGACGCGCGCGGCTCGCTCCTTGGAGGACCCGCGCTTGTAGAAGTCGAGCGGCTCGGTGATGATGCGCTCGATCGAGAACATGGGGTTCAGCGACGAGTACGGGTCCTGGAAGATCGGCTGCACCCGCTGGCGGAAGTCGCGGAGCTGACGCCCCTTGAGCGACGCGACGTCGACGCCGTCGAACCGGATCGATCCCTCGGTCGGCTCGATCACTTTCAGCAGCATGCGCGCGGTCGTCGTCTTGCCCGACCCCGACTCGCCGACGATCGCGACCGTCTCGCCGCGCGGGATCGCGAAGGACACGTCCTTGACGGCGGCGAAGTCCTCCTTGCTGCCGCGCACCTGGTAGATCTTCGTGAGCCCCTCCACCTCGACGATGTTGTCGGGAGCGGATGCCTCGGCCGAGGCGTCCGTGCCGGCCTGGTCGATGGCGGGCTCGGCGGCAGTGGGCTCACTCACGGTGGCGGGTGCGGCGTCCTTCTCGTCGGCCGGGGCGATGTCGGGCGCCGGGATCCCCGGCACGCTCGTGCGGAACACCTCGGGCCGCAGCCGCACCGCGGCGACCGAGGGGGCCGCCTTCACGAGGGCCTGGGTATAGGGGTGCTGGGGATCCTCCAGGATCTGCTGCGCCGGCCCCTGCTCGACGATGCGCCCGCGGTTCATCACGACGACCCTCGAGGCCCGTTCGGCCGCGAGGCCGAGATCGTGCGTGATGAGCATGACCGAGGTGCCGCGTTCGCTCGTCATCCGCCCGAGCTGGTCGAGGATGGTCTTCTGCACGGTGACGTCGAGGGCGCTCGTGGGCTCGTCGGCGATGAGCAGCTTCGGGTCGCAGGCGAGGCCGATCGCGATGAGCGCGCGCTGGCGCATGCCGCCCGAGAACTCGTGGGGGTACTGCTTGGCCCGTTCGGCGGCGTTGGGCAGACCGGCGGCCGCGAGCGTCTCGACGACCTTGCGATCCACATCCTTGCGTGTGGCGAGGTCATGGGCGAGCAGGGTCTCGGCGATCTGCGTGCCGATCTTCGCCACCGGGTTGAGGTTCGACATCGGGTCCTGCGGCACCAGACCGATCGAGCGGCCGCGGATGGTGCGCATCCTGCTCTCGGGGGCACCCACCAGGTCTTCGCCCTCGAAGAGGATGCTGCCCTGGGTCACCTTGCCGTTGCCCGGCAGCAGTCCAATCGTGGCCATCGCGGTCGTGGACTTGCCCGAGCCGGACTCGCCGACGATCGCGAGCGTCTCGCCGGCGGCGATGTCGAGGTCGACGCCCTCGACGGCGTGCACCGGACCGTCGATGGTCTGGAACTGGACGGCGACGTCTCGCACCTGGAGCAGCGGCGCTCCGACCGCGAGACGTGGGGTGGTTCGGGCCATGCGCTCCATCCTGCCCCGCGTTGTCGCAATGCGCACCTGCCGACCACCAGCCTTTACGGATCCGTAACGAGGCGCGGCGCGGCGTGAGCATGATGCACCGCACTCAGCGTAGAGGGTTCCGGGGCGCGGGGGCCGTGCCGCAACTCCGCACGATCGGCGCCGTGGGACGCGAAACCCGCCCTACGCGGCGCAACCTCCGGCGTGCTGGAGGAGTTGTGGCACGGGGCCCACCGCACGGCTCCGCAGTACCGTTGAAGAATGGCGACGATCGACCTCAACGCGGACCTCGGCGAGATCGTCGGCGGGGTTCCCACGGCCGACGACGAGGCGATGTTCGCCGTGATCTCGAGCGCGAACGTGGCCTGCGGCGGGCATGCGGGCGATGCCGCATCGATGCGCGAGGCGGTGGTGCGGGCCGAGCGCTTCGGCGTCGCCGTCGGAGCGCACCCGTCTTACCCCGATCGTGGGAACTTCGGCCGCGTCGCCGTCGTGATCGACCCCGCCGAGCTCATCGCCACGGTCGCGCAGCAGCTCGCGGCGCTCGCCGACGCGGGCGCCGACCTCCGCTACGTCAAGCCGCATGGTGCGCTGTACCACGCGGTCATCTCCGACCGCGCGCAGGCCGACGCCGTCGCCCGCGCCATCGCCGACCTCTCGGCGCTGCTCGGCCGGCCTCTGCCCGTGCTGGGCCTGCCCGGCGAGATGGAGCGGGCCGCAGCATCCGTCGGTCTGCCGTTCATCCGCGAGGCGTTCCTCGATCGCGGTTATCTGCCGGATGGCTCGCTCGTGCCGCGCACACAGCCCGGCGCCCTGCTCGACGACCCGGAGTGGGTGGCCGAGCGGGCCGTGCGCCTCGCGCGCGAGGGCGTCGTCGAGGCGCTCGACGGCTCTCTGGTGCGCGCGGACGCCGCGTCGCTCTGCGTCCACGGCGACTCGCCGTCGGCCGTCGACATGGCCCGCGCCGTGCGCGCGGCGCTCGACGCCGCCCGCGTGGAGGTGCGGGCGCCGTGGTGACCCCGCGCGTGCGGCCGATGGGGGAGCGCGCGTTCCTCCTCGAGGTCGGCGCGCTCGACGAGGTGCTTCCGCTGCACGCCGCGCTCGCCGCCTCGCGTCCGGACGGCGTCGTCGACCTCGTGCCCGCGGCGCGCACGGTGCTCGTGCGGGTCGACCCGCGGCTGCTCCCGGTGCCCACGGCCCGCTCGTGGGCGCTCGCTGCGGCGACGACGGCGGTGCGGGAGACGGATGCCGCGGCCCCGACCGTAGAGCTCGACATCGCGTACGACGGGCCCGATCTGGCCGACACCGCGCGACTGCTGGGCGCCGACGCCGACGAGCTCGTGCGGCGCCATGCCGGGGCGCAGTGGCGCGTCGCGTTCACCGGCTTCGCCCCGGGCTTCGGCTATCTCGTGAGCGACGACTGGCCGTTCGACGTTCCCCGGCTCGAGTCGCCCCGCACCCGCGTGCCGGCGGGCTCCGTCGGGCTCGCGGGCGCCTTCAGCGGCGCCTACCCGCGCGACACCCCTGGCGGCTGGCGGCTCATCGGCACGACGGCGGCACGCCTGTTCGACCTGGATGCCGCGTCCCCCGCGCTCCTCTCCCCGGGTGCGCGCGTGCGGTTCCGCCCGGTGCCCACCGCCGACTCCGGGGCTCGCTCCGCTCCGATCGCAAGCCGCTCCCCTGTCACGGATGGTCGGCATGAGCAGCAGGTTGTGACGGGTGAGCGGTTGCATGCCGGGGGTGTGGGGGGCCACACGGAAGAGCGGGCGGCGGGTCGCAGCATCCGTGTCGTCGAACCGGGTCTTCTGGCGACCGTGCAGGATCTCGGGCGGGAAGGTGCAGGCGCCGTCGGCGTCGCGGTGTCGGGGGCCCTCGACCGCGGTGCGCTGCGCACCGCGAACCGACTGGTCGGCAACCCGGAGAGCGCCGCCGGCCTCGAGGTGACGATGGGCGGGCTGCGCGCCGTCGCCGACGCCGATCTCTGGGTCGCGGTGACGGGCGCGTGGGGCACGGTGCGTCTCGACGGGCGCGAGGTGGATCCGTACGAGGCTCACGAATGGCGTGCCGGCGCAGAATTGCACGTCGACTGGTTCGCGCACGGCGCGCGCGGCTACGTCGGCGTCCGCGGCGGCCTCGACGCGCGGGTCGCGCTCGGCTCGCGGGCGACCGATCTGCTCGCGGGCCTCGGGCCCGCGGCGCTTCGCGCAGGCGACATCGTGCGCGTGCGCGACGACGTCGCGGCACCCATCCCTGTCGCTCCTCCCGCCGGCTGGGGGGCGCCGCACGATGACGAGCTCGAACTCGAGCTCGCGCCCGGTCCGCGGGCCGACTGGTTCGCCCCGGTGGCGCTCGCGACCCTGTACGACACGGTGTGGACCGTGTCGAACCACGCCGACCGGGTCGGCGCCCGCCTGGACGGGCCGGAGCTCGCGCGCGTGCGCACCGGCGAGCTCGCGAGCGAGGGAATGGTGCCGGGCGCGCTGCAGGTGCCGCCGAGCGGCCGACCCACGATCCTCCTCGCCGACGGCCCCGTGACCGGCGGCTACCCCGTCATCGCGGTCGTGGCCGACGCGAGCCTCGACCTCGTCGCGCAGGCGCGTCCGGGAACCCGCATCCGCTTCCGGCACGCCCGACCGGCGGGCTGATCCCGCGCCTCGCGTGCGGCGGCCCACGGGGCCCGCAACGGGCTCCCGCGGGTCGTGACACCCCGAAGCGGAGCGGCTACTGCGAGCCGGACTCCAGCAGGTCCGCCGTCGCCCGCAGGATCGCGACGATCGCGGCGGTGCGCACGTCGGCAGCGGAGCGCTGGCCGTCGGTCTCGGCGACGAGCTTCTGCGCTTCGACGGTGTCGTGCAGCGACGTCAGCAGCACCCGAGAGCCGAGCGGGCCGGCCGCCGAGAGCATCGGCCGCTGCTCGTAGGTGTCGTCGATGATGTCGAACACGGCGGCGACGAACTCGCTGTTCGTGAGGCCCGGGCTCTTGGCCAGCACGGCGAGCGCCGCGGTCGTGAACACGCCGTGCCCGTTCGTCTCGAGCGCCACCTGGTCGGGCTGGCACGCGCTGAAGAGCACTTCGCGCTGCTCGCCACGGGGTGCCGGAGCCTCGGCGGCGCGGTCGGTCTCGACCGCGACGACGCGCTCCCAGGCCGCTCGCCGGAAATCGTCGCCGAGGGCGGCGGCCCGCTTGTCTCGGAAGGCCTCCACCTCGTCGCCGTCGAGCACCGTCATGCGGGGCGTCGTGCCGGGAGGGAACTTCTTCGCATCGAACTCCGAGCGCGTGAGGCCGCGGTTGACGGTGCCCGAGTGGCACGAGTCGAAGAAGAGCGTCGCCGCCACGCCGTCGGGGATCGCATCCCAGATCGCGCCGAGGTCGTCGTCGATGATCAGCTCGCCCCCGCGGAAGTCGACGGGGCAGAGCGCCTCGTCACTCGCGCCGAACGTGTCGGTCTCGTCCCCGTCGAGGTCGGGGACGAACGTTCCGTGCCCGGCGAACTGGATCGCGACGACGTCGCCGTCCCGCGCCGTCGAGACCTTGTCGAGCATCGCACGGAGGATCTCGTCGCGCGTCGCGTCGCCGTCGCGGATGTACTCGACCTCGAACTTCGCGGCTTCGAGGGCGGCGCCCCAGGCGTTGGCGTCGGCCACGCAGCCGCCCAGAGGGTCCTTCGGGTACTTGTCGATGCCGATGCACAGCGCGAGCTTGCGGGGCACGGCGCCCCGTACCCCCGTCGGCTCGGGGCGCGGCGTGCGCGAGCTCCCGCCTTCGAGCACGACCTCGCGCGCCCGCTTCGGGAAGTCCGCGACACCGTCGGGCTCGTCGCTGTCGGGCACACCGACGACACGACGCGCGAGGCTCATCATCGTCTCGACGTCGTTGTCGAAGTCGCCGTGGGAGGTCGCCTGCGTGCTGCTGAGACGGCCCTTCGAGACCGGGCCCCTCACGAGGCGGCCGGGGTCGTCGCCGAGGTACGCCATGGTGCGCCCGGCACCGCGGAGGTGCTCGTCGAGCCCGAGGATCTTGGCACCCTTCTCCGCCTCGAACGCCCGCGAGACGAGGTACAGCAGGGACTTGCGGTAGACCCCCGCGGTGTTGTCCCGCTTCTCGTGCGTCTCATCCATCGTGAAGATCGCGACGTCGTGGATCTTCCCGGACTCGGCCAGGGGCAGCAGCGTCGCCTCGAAGGTGTCGAGCCGCACGGCCGGCGCGAGGAAGGTCACGCTCGCGACGTGATCGACGGCATCGGCGCCGTCGAACAGCCGCGGGACGAAGTGCGAGTGGTAGATCGATCCCGCGCTGTGCCCGGCCACGTGGATCTCTATCGCCCCCTGGTTGGCGGCCATGTACTCGCGGAGGGCACCGGCGAGCACGTCCGCACCGCCGCGGGTGCCGTCCTTCAGTGAGGGGAGGCAGGCGGCCGCCGAGTCGAGCTTCATGTCGTCCCAGAACTTGCGCCCGCCGAGCACGCGCGCGGCGGCCTCGACGGCGAGATCGGTGATGTCGGTGAAGCCCCGCTTGCCGGTGGCCTTGCCCGAGAGGACGTCGGCCAGCGTCGTCATGAGCCCGCTCTCCCACACGAGGTGGATCGGGTACACCCCGTTCTTCTTCCACCACGCGACCTGGTGGTGGGCCGTCTGCAGACCCGCGCCCTTGTCGGTGAGTCCACCATGCGCCCAGATCAGCACCGGGACGGGCGGCGGCACGTCGCCCTTCGGCGCCTTCTTCGCCTGCTGCTCGACGAACGCCGCGAGATCGGTCGTGACGATCCGGCGCACGTCGTCGGCCGTGGTCGCGAAGTCCTCGACGCTGCGGGGCTTCGCCACCGCCGTCTTCGCGAGCTTGCCGTCGGCGGTGTGGACGACGTGCTTGCGCAGCGCTGCGAGATCCGCCGCGCTCAGGGTCGCCCCTCGGGGGGCTGTGGTGGTGGGCATGGTGTCACGTCCTGTCTGCTGGTGGATGGCGGTGGGCGGTGGTGCGGCGGCCCGTGCGCGCGGGCCGCTCATCGGGGTTCGAACCTCGCGCGGGGATCGGCGAAGACGGTGAAGGCGAGCGAGGTGAGATCTCCCGCCTCGCGGGCGGCGCGGCGCGCAGCCAGAACGGCCTCGCCGAGGGTGGCGCCGTCGCGCAGCGCCTGCTCGTAGAACGTGCGGACGAACACCGATGTGACGTCGTCGCGCACGGCCCACGAGCACCCGATGAACACCCCGACCCCTCCCCGCAGGAACACCTCGGCGAACCCGCCGAGCCCGGTGGCTCCCGAGCGCAGGCGCCCCACATCGCACGCGCTCAGGAAGACGAACGGCGTCGACTCCCGCGCGCGATCGCCGTCGGCTTCGGGCATGTCGCGTCGGGCATCGGAGTCGGTGTACGAGGCGGAATCGTCGTTGCGGCGGAGCGAGAAGCGCGCGAACGCGATCTCCTGGCCGAGCGGCGCGACGTCGCGCCAGCGGCCGTGCCCGGCGAAGTGCAGGAGGTCGAAGTCGCCCTCGCTGATCGCGGCGCGCAGCTGCGCGGAGTCCGATGCGGTCCGGGGCGCCCGCTTGAGGAGCTTCTTGAGCACCGTGACCTCCTCGCGGGCGCGAGGCAGGCGCAGACGCCGGTTGACGTAGCTCGGCGCGATGGCGACGACACGGCGGGGATCGATGGGGATGACGGTGGGCCGGGGCGTCCCGTACATCCACCGCATGAGCCCGAGGTCCCCGAGGAAGAACCGATCCGCGTCCGGCCGCTGGTTGCCCACCGGCACCAGGTGCACGATCTCCCACGGGATGTCGAGCTCGCCCGACGTCTGCAGCACCAGCTGCGAGATGCGCCGCCGCCGGTTCCACAGCAGGGAGTTCACGTCGTCGCCGAGGAGCTCGCGCGCGATCCGCGCACCGAGCGAGCGCACCTCTCGCCGCGCGGTCGCGGCGGCCGCTTCGGCGTCGGCCTTGGCCTCTTCCTCATACGTCGAGCGGATGCCCGCGAGATCGGCGTAGATCTGCTCGACGTACGCCGCCTTGTCGGGCAGGTGCGCGGTGTGCCGCGCGACGGTGTCGCCGATCTTCACGGTGATGACGAGCTCGCTCTCGCCGCTCGCGATGGACTCGTCGATCGCGAGCGTCGGCAGGTCGGCGATGCTCCGCGGCGGGACGGCGACGGATGCCTCGACCACGTGCGGGTCGCCCGGATCGGCGCCGCCCGCATCGGCGGGGAGGATCGGAGCGCTCAGCGCGAGCGTGGCGAGTGTCGCCATGACGGGCGGCTGCGTGAACTTCACGGTGATGTGGCCGCGTCCGGGATCTCGAGGCACGAGCCGGAAGACGAGCCGTCGGGGTTCGTCGGCGGAGGCGGGCAGGGTGGTGGTCAGAGACGCCGTCTGCCCGTCGGCGAACGAGAGCCCGCGGAGCTGGACCGCCACCTCGATCTCGCGCGTCGGGTCGAAGGTCGCCGGCGCCTTGATGTGCGCGGTGCCCGCGGCCGGGACGAGGTCCTGCAGCGACACCCGGATCACCGCCTCGAACTCGACCCCCTGCAGGAGCCGCGACGGGATCGCCGCGTCGACGAACGCCGGGACGGGCGCAGCGCCCGACACACCGGTCGACGGTGCTGCCGGCCGCGCCGCAGGGCCGGGCGCAGGCGCCGGTACAGGAGTCGGCGCGGGCGGGGGCGCCGGTGCCGGAGCCGCCATCGGCGGGGGCGCGAGTCCGGGGGAGCGACCACCCGTGCCGAAGCCCCCGCCGAAGACGTCTCCGAGGTCGGGCGGCGGTTCGGCCATCGTTGCCTCTTCGCCGCCGGCGCCCATGCCCCCCTGCGCGACCTTCTCCTCGAGCGCGGCCATCCCCGTCTCGAAGTCGCTCGCGACGATGCTGAGGTGCACCCTCTCGCCGTCGGCCACTGCGATCCGCACAGAGTAGCCGTCGCCGTCGGGCTCGAGGTGGACGAGCTCCACCCCGGAGTCGCGCGCGACGATCACGGCGTAGTGGAAGTCGTCGGATCCGTGCACGCGCACCGTCGCCACGGTGTCCGCGCGCGCTTCCAGCACGGCGTCGGCCAGCAGAATGATGCCCGTCGGGTCCGGGCCGGTGCCGGGCGGGGCGGGATCCAGGCGCACCTCGAGGGCGTCGGCGTCGGCGTCGACGCCGACGCGCGGCACATCCGGAACCAGAGCCATCCCGACCCCCTCGCTCCGCTGCCCGTTCCCCACGGGCACCGCCACCTGATGAATCCGAGGAGTGCAGTCCGGTGCACAGCATACGAGCGCACACCTCACCGCACCAGAGCGCTTCGCGACAGGTCCTGATACCTCGGATTCACGGATGCTGCGGCCCGCAGCATCCGTCCTGCTACCAGGCTTTCAGCGCCTCGGCGACGGTCGCGAAGTCGTGCTCCGCGAGCGCCAGCTGCACCGCCTCGGCGACGGTCAGCTCGGCTCCGGCGATCTCGCCCGCGTCGACGCTCTGCGGATCGCGGCCGCGGAGGATCTCGAGGTACGGGGTGTGGACCGTGAAGGCCTCCACGTCGAAGATGCCGATGCGCCGGCGGATCTCGCCGGCCGCCACGGCCAGGGCCGCCGCCCGCCACGCGTCGCCGTGCGCGGCCGCGACCGCGCACACGCCCTCGAGCCCGTACGCGACGCCCTCCTCGTAGTGCAGCCCGACCGACAGCAGCAGCGTGTGCACGAACTCCCGCTCCGCCTCGTCGATGCGGCCGAGCTGGAAGTTGAGCCGCGACCGGAGGTTGCCGGCGACGGAGGTCGTGAACAGGTCACCCCGTGACTGGGCCACCGCGGTGGCGCGATCGAAGTGCGCGAGGGCATCGTCGGTGGAACCGCGCACCCATGCGAGTCGACCGAGGGAGACCTCGGTGATCGCCTCGGCCCACGTGTTGCCGCGATCCCGCAGCGTCACGACCGCTTCGCGCAGCTCGGCCTCGGCCTTGTCGGTGTCGAGATGGGAGAACTGCACGCGCGCCGTCGCGCGGGCGGCGAGCGCCATCGCCGCGGCATCCTCGTCGCCGCTCTCGCGGAAGAGGCGGACGCACTCGCCGAGGCCCGCCACCACCTGTTCGCTGGGCCGCTGCCACATCTCGCCCCACAGCGCGAAGAACCACGCGATCGCGCGGGTGTGAGCTGTGATCGGCTGCTCGTGCTGCTTCTCGAGGAGCTCCAGCATCCACACCCGCACCTCGGCGAAGAAGCCGGAGATCCACCAGTAGATGAGCAGGCTCCATGCGAAGTCGCCGGCGTCGTCGAGCCGGTTCGTGTAGACGAGGTGGCGCACGGCCGCGCGCAGGTTCGGCAGATCGAGGCCGAGCCGCACCACCGCGTCGGCCTGTCCGCGCCCGCCGAGGTCGGGGGCGATCTGCTGGACGAGCCCCCGGTAGTAGTCGGCGTGTGCGCGCCGCACGCGCTGTGCGTCGCCGCGCTCCTTGAGGCGTCCGAGCGCGTACTCGCGCACGATCGCGAGCAGCGAGAACACCCGCCGGCCGCCGACCTCGCTCTGCTTCACGAGTGAGCCGTCGGCGAGGGCCGCGAGCGCGTCGATCGCGTGGCCGCCCCACGAGCGCCCCTCGCCGAGCGCCTCGACGGCGTCGAGCGTGAACCGCGTGGCGAACACCCCGAGGTCCTCGAGGAGGTCGCGCTGCTCAGGCGGCAGGAGACTCACGCTCCAGTCGATCGTCGCCCGCATCGTGCGGTGGCGCTCAGGCAGATCGCGCACGGCCGCCGTCAGGAGCGGGAGGCTCTGCTCGAGGCGCGAGGCGATCTGCGCCGGGGTGAGCAGGCGCACCTTCGCCGCGGCGAGTTCGATCGCAAGCGGCAGCCCCTCGAGCCGGCGGCAGATGTCGGCGAGGTCCCGGGCGTTGTCGGGCGTGACGTCGAAGTGGGGATGGATCGCCCGCGCCCGGTCGACGAACAGCGACACGGCCGCCGAGCGCGTGGTGCGGTCGAGGCTCGCCGGGCCCTCGCCGGCGGGCGTCGTGAGCGGCGGCACCTCGTAGACACGCTCGCCGCGGATGCGCAGCACGATGCGGCTGGTCACCAGGAACGTCGCCTTCGGCGCGACCGTGTACAGCCGCACCAGGACGGGTGCAGCATCCACGATCTGCTCGAAGTTGTCGAGCACGATCAGCACGCGGCGATCCGCGAGGGCATGGGCGATGCGCTCCTCGAGCGCGGCTTCGCCGTTGTCGCGGATGCCGAGATAGTAGGCGATGGTCGGCAGCAGCAGTCCCGCCTCGAGCACGCCCTCGAGGAGGACGAAGTACACGCCGTCGGGGAACAGGTCGGCGCAGGCCCGGGCGGACTCGATCGCGAGCCGGCTCTTGCCGATGCCGCCGGGACCGATGAGGCTCACCACGCGGTCGGTGCCGCGCGCCAGGAGCGTGCGCACGGCATCGATGTCGACCTCGCGGCCGATGGTGGTCGTGTACGGCACCGGGACGCGGCCGACCAGGCTCACCGGAGCGGCGCCGGCGTCGAGCTTCTCCGGCGCACGGGATTCGTCGAAGCGTTCGGCGAGGAGCATGGCGAGGTCGCCGGCGACCTGGTCTTCGAGGTCTTGGGCGTTGTGGAAGTGGAGGTAGGCGGCGGTGTCGTCGGCTTGGATGCGGGCGATGAGGTCTGCCAGGCGGGGGTCGCGGGTGTCGGCGTCTTTGACGTAGATGAGTTTGGGCATGCCGGCGGGGGCGAGGTTGTATTCGTCTTCGAGGCCGGAGACGTTCTCGTCGGGGGCGATCCAGCCGTAGCTCTGGCCGTAGATGCCGATGAAGATGTCGGATTGGGCGAGGTAGGAGCGGTAGAGGTCTCGGGGCGGGTGGGGGCGTGCGCCGAGTTCGAACATCACGGGGGCGAGCCGGAGTCGCTCGATCGCCGACCGCACTGCTTCGCGTTCTTCCGCGAGCTCGCGCAGGGTCGAGCTCACGAACACCCGGATCCGCTGGTCGGGCGTACGGATCACGGGAGTCCGCTCGAGGCCCGTCACCACGAAGGGACCTTCTCGCGGACGTCCGCGTCGGCGTCGGGCAGCGCGATCGCGATCGCCTGCGCGAGGCCCATCTCCCTGCCCGCGCGCTCGCCGGCCTCGACGCTCTCGGGGTCGACGGCCCGCAGCGCCTCGAGCGGTGCGAGGTGCACGGCGAACCCTTCGATGTCGTAGATGCCCGTCGTCTCGCGGATCGTCGCCGCCACCGCGGCCAGGGCGCCGGCCCGCCAGGCGTCGCCGTGCGAGGCGGCGATCGCGCACATGCCCTCGAGTCCGTAGGTGGCGCCGTCGACGAAGTGCAGCCGGATCGACAGCAGCAGCGTCAGCAGGAACTCCGCCTCGGCCTCGTCGCGCTCGCCCAGCACGAAACGCAGACGCGCGCGGTTGTTCCCGGCCACGACGCGGGTGAACGCGTCATCAGCGGCGTCGGCGATGTCGACCGCCCGCCCGAGGTGCTCGAGCGCCGCCGGGATGTCGCGACGCAGCATGCCGAACTGACCGAGCACCGTCTCGGCGAGGGACTCCGCCCAGCTGTCGCCGAGGTCGTGGAGCGTCGCGATCGCCTCGCCGATCTCGGCCAGGAACACCTCTTCGTCGAGGTCGGCGGACTGCAGCCGGGTCGACGCCTTCGCGGCGAGCGCCATCGCGGCGGCCTGCTCGTCGCCGCTCTCGGTGAACAGCCACACGACCTCGCCGAGGCGCTCCACCGCCTGATCGTTCGGGCGCTGCCACAGCTCCGCCCACAGCGGGAAGAACGTCGCGATCGCGCGCGTGCGCGGGGTCAGCGGCATCCGCTTCTCAATCAGTTCCAGCATCCACAGCCGCACGTCGGCGAAGTACCCGCAGATCCACCAATAGGGGAGCATCGTCCACGCGAAGTCGCCGGCGTCGTCGAGGCGGTTCATGGAGACGAGATGGCGGGCCGCGGCGCGCAGGTTCGGCACCTCGAGCCCCAACTCGGCGACGGCGTCGATCTGCTCGGCGCCGCGCAGCCGCGGCGCGATCCGGTGCACCAGGTCGAGGTAGTAGTCGGCGTGGGCGATCCGCATCGCGTCCGCCGCGCGGCGGGATTCGAGCGTCTCGAGGGCGTACTCGCGCACGATCGCCAGGAGCGAGAACACCGAGCGGCCGCCGGAGTCGATGCGCTGCACCAGCGACGCGTCGATCAGCGCGGCGAGCGTCTCGATCGTCTGGGGACCCCACGAGCGGCTCTCGCCCACCGCCTCGACCGACTCGAGGCTGAACCGGGCGGCGAACACGCCGAGGTCCTCGAGCATCGCGCGCTGCTCGTCGGCCAGGAGGCCCACACTCCAGTCGATGGTCGCGCGCATGGTGCGGTGGCGGTCGGGGAGGTCGCGCACCGAGGTGGACAGCAGGGGGAGGGTGTGCCCGAGCCGCTCGGCGACGTCGTGCGGCGAGAGGAGCCGGATCTTCGCCGCGGCGAGTTCGATCGCGAGCGGCAGCCCGTCGAGCCGGCGGCAGATGGCGACGACGTCTGCCGCGTTCTCGGTGGTCAGCCGGAACCCGGGCAGCGCAGCGGCGGCACGCTCGGCGAACAGCACGCACGCCGAGGACGCCTCCGCCTGAGCGAGCGTTGCGGGCACGTCCGGCGCGGGCGTCGCGAGAGACTCGACCTCGAAGACGCGCTCCCCGCGGATGCGCAGCACGATACGGCTCGTCACCAGGAAGCACGCGCGCGGCGCCAACGAGTACAGGCGCACGAGGACCGGCGCCTCGTCGATGATCTGCTCGAAGTTGTCGAGCACGATCAGCACGTGCCGGTCGCCGATCGCCTGCGCGATCCGCTCCTCGAGCGTGGCGGCGCCGGTGTCGCGCACGCCCAGGATGTAGGCGATGGTCGGCAGCAGAAGACCGGGTTCGAGCACCCCCTCCAGCGGCACGAAGTAGACCCCGTCGGGGAACAGATCGGTGTTGGCGTGGGCCGCCTCGATGGCGAGCCGGCTCTTGCCGATGCCGCCGGGACCGATGAGGCTCACGACCCGGTGCAGGCCGCCGGCCAGCAGCGCCCGGATCTCGGCGAGCTCGCCCTCCCGCCCGATCGTCTCGGTGTACGGCTCGGGCACGCGTGCGGCGAGCGAGATCTCGGCGGCCGTTGCAGGCTCCGTGCGCCGCGACTGGTCGAAGCGTTCGGCGAGGAGCATGGCGAGGTCGCCGGCGACCTGGTCTTCGAGGTCTTGGGCGTTGTGGAAGTGGAGGTAGGCGGCGGTGTCGTCGGCTTGGATGCGGGCGATGAGGTCTGCCAGGCGGGGGTCGCGGGTGTCGGCGTCTTTGACGTAGATGAGTTTGGGCATGCCGGCGGGGGCGAGGTTGTATTCGTCTTCGAGGCCGGAGACGTTCTCGTCGGGGGCGATCCAGCCGTAGCTCTGGCCGTAGATGCCGATGAAGATGTCGGATTGGGCGAGGTAGGAGCGGTAGAGGTCTCGGGGCGGGTGGGGGCGTGCGCCGAGTTCGAACATCACGGGGGCGAGCCGGAGTCGCTCGATCGCCGACCGCACTGCTTCGCGTTCTTCCGCGAGCTCGCGCAGGGTCGAGCTCACGAACACCCGGATCCGCTGGTCGGGCGTACGGATCACGGGGTGTTCCACCCCAGTCATGTGCATATATTGGCGCGATCTGGGGAGTTTCGCCATGGTTTCGGTGCATCGATGTATCGGTGGTCGTGCGCCGTCCGGCTTCCGGGCGTGCTTCGGCAACTCCCTTCCACGCCGGCGCGCGCAGGAGTATGTTGCGGCGGTGACGGCGTCGACGGGGACGCAGTCCGTCCGAACCGGGGCCTCGGGCGTCATCTCGAGGAGGAGAAGAGCGATGAAGAAGGCCTTGGCGTGTGCGGTCGTGGCGATCGGGCTGGTGCTCGGCAGCGGCGGAGCCGCGATGGCAGGAGAAGTGAACGGCAACGGGGACGACATCCCGGCGCCGGGGAAGGCGCACTCTGCGTGCGTGTTCTCCGGACAGGACACGGAGGACACCGTCGAGATGAATCCCCCGGGCTTCGACGACGATGCTCTTGCGGAGCGGGGCAACCAGAAGCACGGGTACAAGGGCATCCAGAGTTATGGCATGTTCGTGAGCGCCGGACTGAAGGACATGGTCCCGAGCCCCGGGATGGCCTGCAATCCCAACGGCGGCTTCGAAGAATAGGCGATCCGCGCACGACGGCCCTCCCCGGTCTCCCGGGGAGGGCCGTCGCGTTCCGCACCGGCTTATACCGCAGCATCCAGAACTTTTCAAGAATCCGACTGGACACGGCGCGTCGTCCGACGTATAGTGGGTCTTTGCGCTCTTGGATTCCCCCTGCCCTCATATGGTGGTCGGCTGTGCCTGCGCCCCCTCACGTTCACGTGAGGAGTGCCGCGCGGGTTTCGGGGATGACGAGCACTCCACCTGACGACAAGGAAACGAGCCCTACGGGCCCACGGAGGTAATCCCCTTGGCTGCTGCGAGCAACGCATCCAACCCCACCACCCCCAAGAACGGACGCGGAGCTTCCCGCCTCTCGTTCGCCAAGATCTCCGACACGCTGACGGTCCCCGACCTTCTCGCGCTGCAGACCGAGTCGTTCGACTGGCTCGTCGGCAACGAGGCATGGAAGGCCCGCGTCGCCGACGCGAAGGCCGCCGGCCGCACCGATGTGCCCGAGGTCTCGGGACTCGAGGAGATCTTCGAGGAGATCTCGCCCATCGAGGACCTGAGCGAGACCATGCAGCTCTCGTTCACGAACCCGTACCTCGAGCCCGAGAAGTACTCCATCGAGGAGTGCAAGGAGCGCGGCAAGACGTACGCGGCCCCGCTCTACGTCGAGGCCGAGTTCATGAACCACCAGACCGGTGAGATCAAGACCCAGACGGTCTTCATGGGCGACTTCCCGCTCCAGACCGACAAGGGCACGTTCATCATCAACGGCACCGAGCGCGTCGTCGTGTCGCAGCTCGTCCGTTCGCCCGGCGTCTACTTCGACAAGACCCCCGACAAGACGTCCGACAAGGACATCGTGTCGGCGCGCGTCATCCCGTCGCGCGGTGCCTGGCTCGAGTTCGAGATCGACAAGCGCGACCAGGTGGGCGTGCGCATCGACCGCAAGCGCAAGCAGTCGGTCACCGTCTTCCTGAAGGCCCTCGGCCTCACCAGCGAGGACATCCTCGCCGAGTTCGCCGGCTTCGACTCGATCGAGGAGACGCTCTCGAAGGACACGATCCTCACCAAGGAGGACGCGCTCCGCGACATCTACCGCAAGCTCCGTCCGGGCGAGCAGGTCGCCGCCGAGGCCGCCCGCGCGCTCCTGGACAACTTCTACTTCAACCCGAAGCGCTACGACCTCGCCAAGGTCGGCCGGTACAAGATCAACCACAAGCTCGGTCTCGACAAGCCGCTCACCGACTCGGTGCTGACGGTCGACGACATCGTCGCGACGATCAAGTACCTCGTCCGCCTGCACCGCGGCGACGTCACGTTCGACGGCGTGCGCGGCGGTAAGCCGGCCGAGATCCGCCTCGATGTCGACGACATCGACAACTTCGGCAACCGCCGCATCCGCGCCGTGGGCGAGCTCATCCAGAACCAGGTCCGCACGGGTCTGTCGCGCATGGAGCGCGTCGTCCGCGAGCGCATGACCACGCAGGACATCGAGGCGATCACGCCGCAGACCCTGATCAACGTCCGCCCCGTCGTGGCTGCGATCAAAGAGTTCTTCGGCACGTCGCAGCTGTCGCAGTTCATGGACCAGAACAACCCGCTCGCGGGTCTGACCCACAAGCGCCGCCTCTCGGCCCTCGGCCCCGGCGGTCTGTCGCGTGAGCGCGCAGGCGTCGAGGTCCGCGACGTCCACCCGTCGCACTACGGCCGCATGTGCCCCATCGAGACGCCGGAAGGCCCGAACATCGGCCTGATCGGCTCGCTCGCCTCGTTCGCGCGCATCAACGCGTTCGGCTTCATCGAGACGCCGTACCGTCGTGTCGTCGAGGGCAAGGTCACCGACCAGATCGACTACCTGACCGCCTCGGAGGAGAGCGACTACATCGTCGCCCAGGCCGGCGTCGAGCTGAAGGCCGACGGCAGCTTCGCGCAGGACCGCGTCCTCGCCCGTCGCGGCAACGGCGGCGAGGTCGACCTCTTCCACTCGGAGGAGATCGGCTACATGGACGTCTCGCCGCGCCAGATGGTGTCGGTGGCGACCTCGCTCATCCCCTTCCTCGAGCACGACGACGCGAACCGCGCCCTCATGGGTGCGAACATGCAGCGCCAGGCCGTCCCGCTCCTGCGTTCGGAGTCGCCGGTGGTCGGCACGGGCATGGAGGGCTTCGCCGCGATCGACGCCGGTGACGTCGTCACCGCCGACAAGCCCGGCGTCGTCGTCGAGGTCTCGGCAGACGTCGTGACCGTGCAGCTCGACGAGGGCGGCACGCAGGACTACTTCCTGCGCAAGTTCGACCGCTCGAACCAGGGCACGTCGTACAACCAGCGCGTGGTCGTCTCGGCCGGTGAGCGTGTCGAGGCCGGAGAGGTCATCGCCGACGGTCCCGCGACCGAGAACGGCGAGCTCGCCCTCGGCAAGAACCTCCTCGTCGCGTTCATGACGTGGGAGGGTCACAACTTCGAGGACGCGATCATCCTCAGCCAGGACCTGGTGAAGGACGACACCCTCTCCTCGATCCACATCGAGGAGTACGAGGTCGACGCCCGCGACACCAAGCTCGGCAAGGAGGAGATCACGCGTGACCTCCCCAACGTGAGCCCCGACCTGCTCAAGGACCTCGACGAGCGCGGCATCATCCGCATCGGCGCCGAGGTTCGCCCCGGCGACATCCTCGTCGGCAAGGTCACGCCGAAGGGCGAGACCGAGCTCTCGGCCGAGGAGCGCCTGCTCCGCGCGATCTTCAACGAGAAGAGCCGCGAGGTGCGCGACACGTCGCTGAAGGTGCCCCACGGTGAGCAGGGCACGATCATCGCGGTCAAGGAGTTCAACGCCGAGGACGGCGACGACGAGCTCGGCTCGGGCGTCAACCGCCGCGTCGTGGTCTACATCGCCCAGAAGCGCAAGATCACCGAGGGTGACAAGCTCGCCGGCCGCCACGGCAACAAGGGCGTCATCGCGAAGATCCTCCCCGTGGAGGACATGCCGTTCCTCGCGGACGGCACGCCGGTCCAGGTCATCCTGAACCCGCTCGGCATCCCCGGTCGAATGAACTTCGGCCAGGTCCTCGAGCTCCACCTCGGCTGGATCGCCAAGCAGGGCTGGAAGGTCGAGGGCACCCCCGAGTGGGCCGCCCGGCTGCCCGAGCAGGCGTTCGAGGCTCCGGCGGGCACCAAGGTCGCCACGCCGGTGTTCGACGGCGCGTTCGAGGCCGAGATCGCGGGTCTGCTCGACTCGACGAACCCGACCCGCGACGGCGAGCGCCTGATCGACTCGTCGGGCAAGACGCAGCTGTTCGACGGCCGCTCCGGCGAGCCGTTCCCGGCTCCGATCTCCGTCGGCTACATGTACATCCTGAAGCTGCACCACCTCGTGGACGACAAGATCCACGCGCGCTCGACGGGCCCGTACTCGATGATCACCCAGCAGCCGCTCGGTGGTAAGGCGCAGTTCGGTGGCCAGCGCTTCGGTGAGATGGAGGTGTGGGCCCTCGAGGCCTACGGCGCCGCGTACGCGCTCCAGGAGCTCCTCACGATCAAGTCCGACGACATCCTGGGCCGCGTCAAGGTCTACGAGGCGATCGTCAAGGGCGAGAACATCCAGGAGCCCGGCATCCCCGAGTCGTTCAAGGTGCTCATGAAGGAGATGCAGTCGCTCTGCCTGAACGTCGAGGTCCTCTCGGCCGACGGCACGGCGGTCAACCTCCGCGACACCGACGACGACGCCTTCCGCGCCGCTGAAGAGCTCGGCATCAACATCTCCAGCCGCTTCGAGTCCTCGTCGATCGACGAGATCTAAGCGCGCCAGGTAACGAACGAATTTCCGACACAGGAGAACCAGTGCTCGAATCAACCACTTTCGATCAGCTTCGCATCGGCCTGGCCACCGCTGACGACATCCGTCGTTGGTCCTACGGCGAGGTCAAGAAGCCCGAGACCATCAACTACCGCACCCTGAAGCCCGAGAAGGACGGTCTGTTCGGCGAGCAGATCTTCGGACCCTCGCGCGACTGGGAGTGCGCGTGCGGCAAGTACAAGCGCGTCCGCTTCAAGGGCATCGTCTGCGAGCGCTGCGGCGTCGAGGTCACCAAGTCCTCCGTCCGTCGTGAGCGCATGGGCCACATCGAGCTCGCCGCGCCCGTCACGCACATCTGGTACTTCAAGGGTGTTCCCTCGCGCCTCGGGTACCTGCTCGACATGGCGCCGAAGGACCTCGAGAAGGTCATCTACTTCGCCGCCTACATGGTGATCTCGGTCGACGAGGAGGCGCGTCACCGCGACCTCTCGACGCAGGAGAACAACATCCGCCTCGAGCTCAAGACGCTCGCCGACCGCCGCGACGCGCGTGTGGCCGCTCGCCTCCAGAAGCTGGAGGAGGAGCTCGCCGCGCTCGAGGAGGAGGGTGCCAAGGCCGACCAGAAGAAGAAGGTCAAGGACGCCGCCGAGAAGGAGATGGCCGCTATCCGCAAGGGTACGGACGACCAGATCACGCGTCTCGAGAAGGTGTGGGAGGACTTCCGCACGCTCGAGGTCGGCCAGCTCAAGGGCGAGGACGAGATCTTCCACGAGCTCCAGGACCGCTTCGGTCAGTACTTCGAGGCCCACATGGGCGCGGAGTCGATCAAGCGCCGTCTCGAGGCGTTCGACCTGGCGGCCGAGGCCGACAGCCTGCACCTGCAGATCTCGGAGGGCAAGGGCCAGCGCAAGATCCGTGCGATCAAGCGCCTCAAGGTCGTCAACTCGTTCCTCCAGACCGGCATGAGCCCGGCCTCGATGGTGCTCGACGTCGTTCCGGTGATCCCGCCGGAGCTGCGCCCGATGGTGCAGCTGGACGGTGGCCGCTTCGCGACCTCCGACCTCAACGACCTGTACCGCCGCGTGATCAACCGCAACAACCGCCTCCGTCGCCTGATCGACCTCGGTGCCCCCGAGATCATCGTCAACAACGAGAAGCGCATGCTGCAGGAGGCCGTCGACGCGCTGTTCGACAACGGCCGCCGTGGTCGCCCCGTCACCGGTACCGGCAACCGCGCCCTCAAGTCCCTGAGCGACATGCTCAAGGGAAAGCAGGGTCGCTTCCGCCAGAACCTGCTCGGCAAGCGCGTGGACTACTCGGGCCGTTCGGTCATCATCGTGGGTCCGCAGCTCAAGCTCCACCAGTGCGGTCTGCCCAAGCAGATGGCGCTCGAGCTGTTCAAGCCGTTCGTGATCAAGCGCCTGATCGACCTCGGTCACTCGCAGAACATCAAGGCGGCCAAGCGCGCCGTCGAGCGCACGCGTCCGGAGGTGTGGGACGTGCTCGAGGAGATCATCCGCGAGCGTCCCGTGCTGCTCAACCGTGCGCCTACGCTGCACCGCCTCGGCATCCAGGCCTTCGAGCCGCAGCTCGTCGAGGGCAAGGCCATCCAGCTGCACCCGCTCGTCTGCGCCGCCTTCAACGCGGACTTCGACGGTGACCAGATGGCCGTGCACCTGCCACTGTCGGTCGAGGCTCAGGCCGAGGCCCGCATCCTGATGCTCGCCTCGAACAACATCCTGAAGCCGTCGGACGGCCGCCCGGTGACCCTGCCTTCGCAGGACATGATCATCGGTCTGCACCACCTGACCACGGTCATCGAGGGTGCCACCGGCGAGGGTCGTGTGTTCGGCTCGGTCGGCGAGGCGATCCTGGCCAAGGACGAGGGCACCCTCGACCTGCAGGCCAAGGTCCGCATCCGCATCCCGGGTCTCGCGTTCCTCGAGGGCGAAGCCCCCGAGGGCTACGAGCGCCACGGCCTCGTGGACGCGTCGCTCGGCCAGGCGATCTTCAACGACACGCTCCCCAAGGGCTACCCGTTCGTGCGCGAGCAGGCCGACAAGGGCAAGCTGTCGCAGATCGTCAACAAGCTCGCCGAGGAGTACCCGAAGGTGGAGGTCGCGGCTTCGCTCGACCGCATCAAGGACGCCGGCTTCTACTGGGCCACCCGTTCGGGTGTCACGGTGGCGCTGAGCGACATCCTCACGCCGCCGAACAAGGCCGAGATCGTCGCCGGTTACGAGAAGCAGGCGGCGAAGGTCCAGGGCCAGTTCGAGAAGGGTCTCACCACCGACGCCGAGCGTCGTCAGGAGCTCATCAAGATCTGGACCGAGGCGACCGACGAGGTCCAGAAGGCGATGCGCGACCACTTCCCGGCCGACAACACCATCAACCGCATGGTCTCGTCGGGCGCCCGTGGTAACTGGCTGCAGATCCGCAACATCGCGGGTATGCGAGGCCTGGTGAACAACCCGAAGGGTGAGATCATCCCGCGCCCGATCATCTCCTCGTACCGCGAGGGTCTGTCGGTGGCGGAGTACTTCATCGCGACGCACGGTGCCCGTAAGGGTCTGGCCGACACGGCCCTCCGTACGGCCGACTCGGGTTACCTCACGCGTCGCCTGGTGGACGTCTCGCAGGATGTCATCATCCGCGAGGAGGACTGCGGCACGACCAAGGGTCTCGAGTTCACCATCGCCGCCCCCGGCGCCGACGGTGCGCTGGTGCGCGACGCGAACGTCGAGAACTCGGTGTTCGCCCGCACGCTCGCGGCCGACGCTGTCGACCCGAAGGGCGAGGTCGTCGCCTCGGCCGGTGAGGACGTCGGCGACGTGCTCATCGACAAGCTCGTCGCGGCGGGTGTCGAGTCGATCAAGGTCCGCTCCGTACTCACCTGTGACTCGGCGGTCGGCGTCTGCGCGAAGTGCTACGGCCGTTCGCTCGCGACCGGCAAGATCGTCGACATCGGCGAGGCCGTCGGCATCATCGCGGCGCAGTCGATCGGTGAGCCCGGCACGCAGCTGACGATGCGTACCTTCCACACCGGTGGTTCGGCGTCGGCCGACGACATCACGCAGGGTCTTCCCCGCGTGCAGGAGCTGTTCGAGGCCCGCACCCCGAAGGGCGCGTCGCCGATCGCCGAGGCCGATGGCCGCATCACGATCGACGAGACCGACAAGTCCAAGAAGGTCATCCTCACGCCCGACAACGGCGACGAGCCGCACGTCTACCCGGTCCTGAAGCGCGCGACGCTCCTGGTCGAGGACGGACAGCACGTCACCGTCGGTCAGCCCATCCTGGTCGGCACGCTCGACCCCAAGGAGGTCATGCGTGTCATGGGCGCCCGCGAGGTGCAGAAGTACCTCGTGAACGGCGTCCAGGGCGTGTACCGCTCGCAGGGTGTGCCGATCCACGACAAGCACATCGAGGTCATCGTCCGTCAGATGCTGCGCAAGGTCACCGTGGTCGACCACGGCGACACGACGCTGCTGCCGGGTGAGCTGGTGGACTTCAAGCGCTACCAGACCATCAACCGCGAGGCGGTCGGCGAGGGCAAGCGCCCCGCGTCGGGTCGCCCGGAGCTGATGGGTATCACGAAGGCGTCGCTCGCGACGGAGTCGTGGCTGTCGGCCGCGTCGTTCCAGGAGACCACCCGCGTCCTCACGCAGGCGGCCATGGAGGGCAAGAGCGACCCGCTCATGGGCCTCAAGGAGAACGTCATCATCGGAAAGCTCATCCCCGCCGGAACCGGACTCGCGAAGTACCGCGACGTCACGGTCGAGGCGACGGAGGAGGCCAAGAGCGAGCGGTACCCCAACCGCATCTTCGCCTCGGACGGCGCGTACACCGATGCCGACCTGAGCTACGTCGACTTCGACAGCTTCTCCACAGACGGTTTCACCACCGACTACAACTGAGTTCGCTCCCTCCGGTCGTTGAGCGAGCGGAGCGAGTCGAAACACTCAAACGAAGGGCCCTGGCTTCCGCCAGGGCCCTTCGCCGTTCACAGGACGGATGCCTCAGCCCAGCCGGTGCCAGCCCTCTGTGTCGTCCGGTCGCGACGCGGCGCGGTCGTCCGGCGACATGTTGTCGGCGACATTCTCCTTGACCCGCTCGGCGGTCGCCTGCGTCTCCTCCTTGACCGTTTCGGCGGAGTCGACCGCGGACTCCTTCACCTGTTCGACGGCGTCCTGCGCCGGACCCTTGAGGTTCTCGGCGAGCTCCCCCGCAGCATCCTTCGCCTCGCTCACCGCCTTGTCGACGAGCGGCTGGGTCTTGTCCCGGAGAGACGCGGCGAGCCGCGTCTCGGAGTCCGTCGTGGGAATCAGGCTCGCCACCAGGAACCCGACGCCGGCCGCGAGGAGCCCCACGACGATGGGCGCGCCCTGCGCCTTCTGCTTCGCCTTGTGCGGCAGTTCCTTCACGGCGTCGCCGGCGGTGCCCATCGCGTCGCCGACGGAGTGGCCCGCAGAGGATGCGGTGTCGCCCACGTCGTCGGCGACACCCATCACGTGGCCCTTCATATCGCCGAACGCGCGACGCACCCGTGTGGTCTGCCGTTCCATGATCTTCGGCGGCGACACCTTGTCGGCGAGGGCGTCCACGTCCCGGCCGAGCTCATCGCGCGTCATCTCGATGTCGGCACGGATCTGGTCTGGGTTGCTCATCATCGGTTCTCCTCATTTCTCTTCAGTGCTTCGGGGATCTCCTTGACGGTCTCCACCGTCTGCGGTGCTCCCTGCACGGTCTTCAGGCGGCTCCGGCCGACGGCGTACAGGATTCCGGCGATGATGGCCCAGATGACGGCGACGATCACCGCCGACCATCCGAGGCTGTCGATCAGGTCGCCGAGGCCCCACCACAGGGCGACGCTCAGGAAGAAGACGGCCATCACGGCCGCGTAACCGGCGCCCCCGAGCAGGCCGGCGCCCATCCCCGCGCGCTTGGCGGACTCCGAGAGCTCCGCCTTCGCCAGTTCGAGCTCCTGGCGCATCAGATTCGACAGGTCGCGGGAGACCTCGCCCACGAGGTCGCCCAGCGACGTCTCCGCCGCCTTCTGCTGCGACGGTGTGGGCATGTCGGTCATCGGCGTGCCTCTCCGCTCGGCGACCACTCACCCTGCGCGGTCTCGCCCGACGAAGCGTCCTGCCCGTTCGCCGGCGTGCGTCCGGTCCCGCTCGACAACGGGGCGCCCGGTGCCTGGTCGGCGAGGGCGTCGGCGATGGGCGTGCCCTCGTCCGAGGTGCCCGTGGCCGCGCCGAGCCCGCCTGCTGCGGCTGCCGCACCGCTGCGACCCGTCGTCGTGCCGCCGGTCATGCCGGTCGAAGCGGCGGTGAGCGTCGGACGCTGCGCGCCCGAGGTGCCGCCGGGCGAGGAGCTGCCGTTGTGGGAGTCCGCCATGAGCGCGCGAGTGAGCCGTCCGGCGACGATGCCCACGCCCAGTGCGATCACGAGGAAGGCGCCGGTGTGGCGGCGCGCGTACCCGCGCACCTCGCGGACGACGTCCGCCGGTTCGCGCTGCTCGAGCCAGTCGGCGGCGCGCCGGGTCTGTTCGCCGATCGCGCGCACGGCGCTCGTCGCCATGCCGCCGGAGCCCGTCGCCGTGCCCGATGCCAGCCCCTCGAGTTCGTCTCCCGTGCCGCGCAGGGCGTCGGCCGCCCGGCGCTGCTGGGTGGACGCCTGGTCCGCCAGCTGCACGCGTGTCTCGTCGAAGAAGCCGCGCGCGGCGTCCTTCACGTCATGGGCGACGCTGCCGATCTCATCGCCCGCGACACCGGCGACGTACATCGCGCCCGCGTCGACCTCGGCGACCGTGTCGACGGCGCGCTCCTTCATGTCTCCCGCACCCGCGCTCTGGTCCGCGGGCGATCCGGTCTCGTAAGTCGACATGCTCCTCCTCCATCTCACCGGCGGCGTCGGCCGGCGATGTGCCGGCCGGGGGAATCCGCCGTGGCGAACACCTTCCGTGACGAACGGGGGAAGCGAAGAGGGGGTCGAGATCTGCGCCGCGGCGGAGTATTGTCACGCGCCCGTACGCGGGCGAACAACGGATGCCTCGGCCCGCGGTATCCTCGGGCGCCCCGCGCGCGCCGAGCCGCAGCATCCGTGATCCCGGCTTAACGTGGAGGCGGAGGTGGGGGCCCCATGGCGAGGACCGGCGGACGCAACTCGTGGATCGCCGTGCCCGTCGGCCTGCTGTGCGCGGCGGTGGTCGCCTCGCTCGTGTGGCTGGCGCTGCCGATGGTGCCCGTGGCCATCACGTGGGTGGGTGACACGCTGCGCAGCGCGACGGCCCCGCGGCCCGAGGCGACGCCCGAGCGGACGCCCGCGCAGACCGCGGCGGAGGGCGGTGCGGTCGACTGCCGGACGCTGTACTCCGACGACCTGTGGAACGAGTTGATGTGGCGGGAGGGATCGCTGCTCAACCAGTCGATGGCGGCACCTGCGACGTCGGCGACCGCGTTCGCCGACGCGGCCTCACCCGACGTGCTCGTGACCTGCGGGTGGCGGTTCGACTCCGGCAGCATCGTCACGACGCTGTCGAAGGTCGACGCCGACGCCGCCACGATCGCCGAGGCGGCGCTGGCGGGCGACGGGTTCTCGTGCCGGACGGCCGACGGTGCCACACGGTGCGATCGCACGCGGGGCGCGGTCCGCGAGGAGCACACCCTGCGCGACGGACTGTGGCTCGTCAGCGTCGAGTCCGACTGGCATCCCGAGGACTACGGTCCGCGGGTCGACCACACCGTCTGGGGCTGACCCGCCCGGCGATCAGCCGAAGATGCTCGCGACGACCGCGGCCGTGTACCCCGCGGGCGCGAGGTTCGAGTACTGCGTGTCGATGAGGATGTCGTCGCGCCAGAACAGCGTGCGCCCGTCGGTGACCGGGTACGTCTCGTTCTGCCACGTCTTCTCGCAGCGCGTGCCGCCGTCGGGGGTGTAGCAGGTGTAGCCCTCGTCGGTGACGAGCGTGTTGAGCATGTCCAGCGCCGGCCCCCGCGACATGTACGAGATCTTGGTGACCAGACCCGTCGTGTCGGCAGCGGGGTCGCGCCACACGCACACCAGGCCGCCGTCGGGCTGCGGTCCCGACGCGCCGAAGGCGGGGTCGTTGAGCGGCACGCCCTCGAGCTGCGCGAGCACGTCGGCGGTGAGGATCGCGCGGCAGTCGTCGGGGATCTCGGCGTCCGCCGTGGGCGACGGCGTCGGGGTGGGGGTCGCGGACGCCGACGACGAGGTCGACGGCGTCGGCGTGAAGGTGAGTCCGCCTCCCGAGGGCGCGTCGGGTGCGCACGCCGTCAGCACGGCGAGTGCGAGGAGAGCGGATGCCGCCGCCGCGGCAAGTCGGAGCCTCCGTGGTGCCATGGGCTCAGGGTAACGGCGCGGGCGCGGATTCCCCCGGCACGCCTCCGTCGTATGCGCGGAACTGCGGGCTACTCTGCCTCTGCGGGGATGAGCCCTGCGTGAGGAGTGCCTGCGATGAGTGACCCCAAGTCGACCTACGGCGAACCCGTCGAGGAGCCGCGCGGCGTCGACGACGTCGTCGGTCGTGCGAACGAAGGTCTCGCCGACGCCGAGGCCGCCCGCCGTGACACCGGCGCCACCGAGACTCCTGCCGCAGAGACCCCCGCCGCAGAGACCCCCGCCGAGGCTCCGTCCGACGCGCCCTCCGACGCGGACGCCGCCGATGCTCCCGCCACCGGCGAAGCGCCGACAGCCCCCGAGCCCGACCCGTGGAATTCGCCCGAGGCCGCCTCCCTGAGCTACGCGTCGACCCCGACGCCCGCTCCGGCCGCCGACGACTCGCCGACCGTCGTGGTGCCGCCTGTGGTGACCCCGAGCGAGCCCGTCATCGCCGAGCCTGCGGTGGTCGCCGCGGCCGCCCCGCAGCCGATCTTCGTGCAGGCGCCCGAGGCACCGCGCCCGCGGGGCAACCGCGCCGCCGCGGGAGCCATCGGCCTGCTCGCCGCGGTCGCGTTCGCTGTGCTCTACCTCGCGGTGTGGCTCGGCGTCGACGCGATCAAGGGCGACGTCACCGGGGAGAACGTCGGCACGACCGCCCTCGAAGCCCTCGCGACGTGGTCGCTGTGGGTACCCGTCGTCGTGTTCTTCATCGGCTTCTGGCTGCTCGGCGCCATCATCAACCGCGGCCGCTGGGGCGCATGGGTGATCTTCGGCATCCTCGTGGGCGTCGCCGCATACGGCGGACACATCCTGGGAACGCTGTTCCAGGCGCCCTTCTGGAACCTCACCGCCAGCGAAGGCGCCAAGCTCGTCGAGGGCGAACTGCTGGCGCCGCTGGCGATCGCCGCGTTCATCATCGGCCGCGAGCTCACGATCTGGTTCGGAGCGTGGGCCGCCGCGCGCGCGAAGCGCGTCACCGAGCTCAACGTCGAGGCGCAGCGCGAGTACGAGCGTACGCTCGAGGCCGGGCCGCAGCTCGTCCGTCCGTAGGACCCGTTCGCGGCCGTGCCCGCCGACGTAGGCTGGCGGCATGGCCACCGACGGTTCGCCAGGGCCGTCGCAAGGACCCGTGCGACCGCCCGTCGCCCTGGCCTTCGCGACGATGGGCTTCGTCGCGCTCCTGATCTTCGGGCTCGGCATGACGAGTCTCGTGACGGGGGCGGCCGTCATCGCGACCCCCGGCCTCGGGCAGGCTCCCGGGATCACCGGTGTCGTCTGTGCGACGCTCGCGTTCGCGGGCGGCCTGTGGGCCGCGATCGCACGTGCCGGGACGCGGCATCCGTCGTACTGGGGTGCCGCGTGGACGACCGCCGCGACCTTCCTCGCGTACCTCGGGGGAGTGTGGTTCGGGGCCGTGTTCACCGGCGCCGACCTCGGCGCCGCGACGGCGGTGGTGGGCCGCCTCGCGACGACGTGGTTCGGGGTCGCTGTCGCGGCCGCGGCGTTCGTGTCGTCGTGGTCGGGCATCGCACTCGTGCGCACCCGCGCCCGCCGCCCACGGTGGCCCTGGGAGGACGAGTTCGACGAGTGACACCAGCGCGACGGCGCCGGAAACCCCGGAAATCCGCGCGGGAACGGATGCTGCGCACTAGCGTGGAGCGTGTGGAGCGGTCGCTCGAGACCCAGGTCAGCCAGGCAGTGGACGCCTGGCTCGCGTGGGTGCCCCGCTGGGAGCCCGCGACGCACCACGGCCGGACCGCCCCCTGTCGCCGGTGCTTCGGGTCGCCGGTGCTCTCTGCCGCGGGCCTCGGCACCGACGTGCCGCACGGCGTTCAGCACGGCCTCTCGACCCGCATCAAGACGATCGTCGACCGGTCCGTCGCCGAGTACACGGCGCGGAACCTGCCGATGCTGCAGGCGGAGCTCGACCAGCAGGCGGCCCGCAACCGCGCACGCAGCTACCGCCCCGGCGAGGGGCTCGACCCCGAGTTCGAGGGGCTGCCGATGGACCCCGATCCGGTGCCCGGCGCACCGTTCCTCTTCACGATCGCGGGGCTCGCCGAAGAGGCCGACGCGCACGTGCCGGCGCTCCCCCCGCTCAGCGAGGAGGCGAAGGCCGCGCTCCGCCAGGAGGTCGGTCTCGCCGACGACTACGCGAACATGGTCGGGCGCGAGGTGTGCACGATCCTGCTCCACCATCGCCTGCGCATCCAGGCCGCGGTGACCCAGTACGTCGAGCCCCAGATCGAGGCGATGCTCGCCGATCTCACGAAGTCGCTCGACGCACCGTTCGACCCCCGCGATCCCGGGGACGCTCCGCGGCTAGACTGACGCCGGCCCCGTCACTGCGGCACGGCACTGCCCGCCTGTCGCACGCGCTCCCACTCTCCACACCCCTGCCTGCCACGCGGGTTCTCGGGAGGTGGATTTTGTTAGCATGACCGGGTTTGTTGCCGCCTGGCATGGGTGCGACGTCGCGGACTGTGGGGAGGTGTGAGGTGGCTGCACGGCTTCCCTCGGCGCCTCCGATCCTTCCGGGGCTCGCCTATATCCGCCCGCTCGGCTCGGGCGGTTTCGCCGACGTCTTCCTGTACGAACAGGACATGCCCCGCCGCAACGTGGCGGTGAAGGTCATGCCGAGCGATGTGCGCGACCCGGAGCTGCGGCGCATGTTCAACGCCGAGGCCGACGTGCTCGCGCACCTGTCGGCCCACCCCTCGATCGTGACGGTGTACCAGGCGAGCATCTCGGCCGACGGGCGCCCCTACATCGTCATGGAGTACTGCCCGGGTTCGCTCGCACAGCGGTACCGGGTCGAGCGCATCCCGGTGGAGGAGGTGCTCGCGATCGGCGTGCGCATGGCGAGCGCACTCGAGTCCGCGCACCGCGCCGGCCTCATCCACCGCGACGTCAAGCCCAGCAACATCCTCATCACGACCTTCGGCACCCCGGTGCTCGCGGACTTCGGCATCTCGGCCTCGCTGCAGCGCAAGAGCGGCGGCGAGGTGCTCGCGATGTCGATCCCGTGGAGTGCTCCCGAGGTCGTCGCCGAGGAGACCTCCGGCACGGTGACGAGCGAGGTGTGGAGCCTCGGCGCGACGGTGTACTCGCTGCTGGCCGGCCACAGCCCGTTCGAGCGCCGCGAGCGCGGCCAGAACACCAAGGACCTGCTGCGCAAGCGCATCGCGCGCGCCACCTATGTCGAGATCCCGCGGGCCGACGTCCCGGCGTCGCTGCAGGCCGTTCTCGCGATCGCGATGAGCCGCGACCCGGGTCGTCGCCACGACTCCGCCCGTGCCTTCGGCGAGGCGCTGCGCGAGGTGCAGTCGGGGCTCGGCCTGTCGCCGACGCCGCTCGAGATCCCGGACGCGGAGTGGTCCCCGGCATCCGCCCCCGTCGATTTCGCAGATTCGGCACTCCGCGGGCCTGCGCGATCGCACGTCGAGCGCGACCTCACGCGCAAGGCGCGCGCGGGCACCGGCGTCGCGCAGCTCGTCCGCGACGAGGACACCGAGATCTCGGCGCCTGCCCGCCGACGCGGGCGGGCCGTGCTGCCCTGGGCCATCGGCATCGGAGCGGGGGTCGTCGCCGGGGCCGGTGCCGTCGTCCTGGCGCTGATGGCCGCGGGGGTGCTCTGATGCGACGCGGCGCGATCGCCGGGTTCATCGCCTCCGGGGCGGTGGCGGCCACCGTCATCGGCATCAGCATCGTGTGGCCGGGGCTCGACGCGCAGGAGACCCCCGAGGTCGACACCGCCGTCTGGGCGCTGCAGACCGGCGACGGCCGCCGCTACGCCCGAGTGAACACGTCGGTCGGCGAACTCGACACGGTGCGCAGCATCAGCAACCCCGACCAGGTGGTGCAGACGGGGGATTCCGCCTACCTCTTCAGCGACAGCTACTCGACGCTCACCCGCATCGACGCCGCGATGCCCACGGACCTCGACGAGGAGGCGCTGCAGTCCTCGCAGAAGACCCCGTCCGGAACGACCGAGGTCGTGACCGCCGGGGACTGGGTCGCCTACCTCACCGACTCGGGCGCCGTGTATGCGGGGCGGCTCTCGAGCGGCACGTCGTCGCAGCTCGACCCCTTCGGAGCCGACGACGAGGACGCCCCGCAGTACACCGCCGAGGCGATCGCCGTCGACGACCGCGGCATGCTGTTCGCCTACTCCGGCGCCGACGACTCGGTGCTGCGCTACGACATCCAGGGCGGCGAGGTGCAAGGCCGCGACGCGTTCGACCCGGAGGGGCTCGCGGCGCCGGCGATCACCGCGGCGGGCGACACGTGGGCCGTCGTCGACACCGAGGACGGCGACGTGTGGCTGCGGGGGCAGGATGCTGCGTCCCGGGCCCCGACGACAGGCGCCGTCGTCGTCGGCGCACCGGACGCGAGCGGCACAGACGTCTACCTCGCCGACGACACCGGGCTGGTGCAGGTGCCCGTCGACGGGTCGGCGATGCAGACCCCGGTGGGAGGCGGCACCGGGACGGTGCTCGGCACCCCCGCGCAGCCGGTCGCGCACGACGGCGAGACCTACGCCGCATGGCTGGGCCAGGGAGACGCGGGCGGCCTGCTGTGGCGCTCGAGCGGCACGACCGCACAGCTCGACTACGGCGGGCAGGCGATCGGCGACCAGCTGCGCCCCGTGTTCGTCGCGAGCGCCTCCGCGGTCATCCTCAACGACACCCGCTCCGGGTGGGCGTGGTCGGTGCCGGACGGCGGGCTGATTCCCTCGAGCCAGGACTGGAGCCTCGACGACCGGACCGACCCCGATGCCGTGCCGAGCGAAGAGCAGCTGCAGGTCGTGCTCGACCCGAAGCCCCCGATCGCCGAGCCCGACGCGTTCGGCGTGCGTGCGGGCGCGCTCGCGACGCTGCCCGTGCTGATGAACGACCACGACCCGAACCAGGACGTGCTCACGGTCGACCCGGCGTCGGTCACCGGGCTCGACCCCGGGTTCGGCACCGTGTCGGTGACCGACGACGACCAGCGCCTCGCCATCCGCGTGCAGCCCGGCGCGACCGGATCCGCGACGTTCTCGTACGCGGTCACCGACGGCACCTCCGAGAGCGGGTTGAGGTCGGAGCCCACGACGGTCACGATCGCCGTGGCGGATGCCGCCGCCGACTCGCCGCCGCAATGGTGCGGTGTCGAGCGGTGCCTCGTCGAGTGGCCGGAGCCCGAGGTGGCCCGCGGCGGCACGGTGACCGTGCCGGTGCTCCCGGGATGGGTCGACCCGGAGGGCGACCCCCTGCTGCTCCTGTCGGTCGCGAACACGAGCGGGATCGGCAGCGTCGCAGCGACGCCCGGCGGCGACGTCGTCTACCAGCACGATGACGCGGGAGACGGCGGGGAGCAGCTCGTCGAGCTCGAGGTCACGGTCGCCGACACCCAGGGCCGGACGACGGTGAAGCCCCTCGTGGTCACGGTGTCGCCGCAGCCCCAGCTCGCAGTGCAGTCGTTCGCCGTGACCGACACCGTCGCGTCCGCCCTCACCGTCGACGTCGCGGGCCACGTGACGGGCACCGCCGGCACGCTGTCGCTCGAATCGGTGCGCGTCCTCGACGACGCTGCCGCCACCGCGACCGCCGTCAGCGGGTCCACCTCCTTCGACTTCGCGGCCAAGGACCCGGGCACGTTCCGCGTCGACTTCACGGTGACCGACGGCGTCGGCGAGGCGACCGGCACCGCCCGCATCACCCTGCTGCCCGCCGACGCGCCCGCCCAGCTCGCGACCTCGCCGGTGGTGGCGTTCGTGCATCCGCAGCAGGACGCGACGCTCGAGATCTTCGACGCCGTCTCGAACCCGACGCGCCGCGTGCTGCTGCTGAGCGACGTCGTCGCGCGGGCGGACGACGGTGCCACGCTGTCGGTCGACGCGGTCGGGCAGAACCACCTCCGGGTGTCGGGCACGACCGCGGACGGCGCCGCCGGCCGCCTCGGCACCGTCTCGTACGTGGTGAGCGACGGCACCGAGGACGCCGGCGCGAGCGTCGAGGGCGAGGCGACCGTGTACCTGCTGCCGCCCGCGCCCGAGCTCGCCCCGATCGCCGTGGACGACTCGGTGGTGGTGCGCGCCGGCGCCCAGATCGACATCCCGGTGACGGGCAACGACATCTCGCCGGCCGGCGGCCGGCCGACCCTGAATCCGGCATCGGTGCGCTCCTCCTCCGAGGCCGCACTCGCGTTCGCGTCGGGCGACCTGCTGCGGTACCTCGCGCCCGACGAGCCGGGGGAGTACGCGATCGAGTACTCGGTGTTCACGACCGGCGCTCCGGCGCTCGCCGACACGGCGACGGTGCGCGTGACCGTGATCGACGCCGAGGTCAACCGCGCCCCCACGGCCGACACCCTCGAAGGTCGCGTGCTCAGCGGTCAGTCGACGCTCATCGAGTTCGACGACTTCGGCACCGATCCCGACGGCGACGTCGTGACCCTCGACCGCATCGTCGCGCAGCCCGAGCGGGGCGCGGCCACCATCACCGCCGACGGAGGATCGATCCTGTACACGAGCGTGCCCGGCGACAGCGGGCAGGTGTCGTTCCGCTACCGCGTGGTCGACGCGTTCGGTGCCACGGCCGACGGCACGGTGCGCATGGGGGTGCTCGACAGCCAGGCGAACCCGAGCCCGGTCACGTTCACCGACTACGTGCAGGTGCAGGCGGGCGAGGGCAACACGATCCGGGTCAGCCCGCTCTCCAACGACGTCGACCCCACCCTCGGCGAGCTGCGGGTCACCGACATCCGCCCCGACGTGCCGGCCACGCTCGTCGACGGCAGCGACAATCCCGAGTACGCGCGGCTGGCCGGGCAGATCGTCGGCGCAGACGACACCACGGTCCGGATCGCGGCGGGCGACGACCCCGCGACGATGTCGTTCCTCTACGACGTCGAATCCTCGTCGGGCAACACCGGCCGCGGCCTCATCGTCGTGCGGGTGGTGCGCGAGAGCGTGCCCGATTTCCCCGTCGTCGCCGACACCACCCTCACCGTCGAGACGCGGGAGGACTTCCCGCGCGGCGTCGACGTGTTGGCCGGCAAGGTCACCTGGTCGGGCGGCGACGTCGACGATCTCGAGCTGTCACTGTGGGGCGACCCCGACGGGGTCTCGGTGCAGGGGTCCGAGCTGCGCGGTGCGCTGCCCGAGACCACGCGGCTCATCCCGTTCGCTGTCACCGGCGAGGGCACCGCGGGCGAGGTGGTCTCCTACGGCTTCCTCCGCGTGCCGGGCGCCGACGACCTCGCGCTGACGTTGCGCGCGAATGCCGCGTCCCCCGAGGTCACCGAGCTCGAGTCGACGACCTTCGACATGGCGGGCCTCGTGGCGCGGCCGCCCGGCGCGGTGGTCGAGCTCGGCGACGACGTGCGCGCGTCGGGCGCACGCGCCGAGGCGGCGTGCACGGTCGAGTCGGGTACCGTCGTGCGCTACGACGCGGGCGCCGGCGCGCCCTGGGTCGACGCCTGCCAGGTGCCGGTGCGGCTCAGCGGCCAGGAGGACTGGACCTACCTGTCGGTGCCGGTCGTGGTGCACCCGCGCGACCCCCAGCCCGAGCTGCGGCCGGGATCGATCACGGTCGGCCCGGGAGAGACCGCGACCTTCGACCTCCAGAACATGACGACATGGCAGCTGCGGCCGAACTGGGACGGCATCGTCTACGCGACCGAGCACTCCGGTGGCGCCTTCGAGGTCACCCAGGAGGGCTCGGTCGTGACGGTGACCGGCGCGGACCGCGCCGTCCCCGGCTCCGAGGAGGCCGTGCTCGTCTCGGTCACGAGTCATCCGTCGGTGGCCCCCGCACGGCTCATCCTCCGCGTCGGCGCCGCACCGTCCACCCTTCCGCAAGGCGGCTCCGTGGTGCAGCAGTGCTCGCAAGCCGGCGGATCGTCGTGCACCATCCCGGTGATCGGGGCGGGCGGGGAGGTCAACCCGCTGCCGCGCACGCCGCTCGAGGTCGTCGGCGTGCGCCCGACGGGTGCCTGCGTCGGAGTGAGCTTCCAGGTGGCGTCGGCGACGTCGATCACGGCGAGCTGGACGACGGATGCCCCGGGCGCGACGTGCACCGCCACGTTCTCGGTACGTGACGCCCAGGGCCGCGTCACGAACGCGGAACGCGACGGCCGCGTGCTGCTCGATCTGCTCGGCTACCCCAAGGCGCCCGCGAGTATGACGCAGACGGCTTTTGCCGACGGGACCGTGACTCTTCGGGTCGATCCAGGCGAGGCGCGACTGGCCTACCCGGGGCTCACCGGTTTCGTCGTCCGCACCGGCGGGCAGGAGGTCGCGCGGTGCACCGCTGACGGCACGTGCCCTCCGATCCCCGCTCCCAATGGCGAGCAGCGCACCTACGACGCGTGGGCCGTCAACGGCGTGGGCGAGTCGAGGGCCGGCGTGCGCACCGTGGCGTGGGCGTACGACGCGCCCCTCCCGCCGACGAGCGTGACCGCGGCACCCGTGGTCACCGGTGACGGAGCGGGGGGCATCGTGTCGCTGGTCATCGACGGGATCGAGGCCGGCGAGACCGGCAGCCTCGAGATCGCGAGCCCCGCCGGCGAGACCGTGCGGGTGCCGGTGAACCGCAGCCAGACGCGCGTCGAGGTGCCGTCGTTCCGTGTGGGCAGCAACACGAGCACGCTCGTCACGATCACCCCGTACTCGCGTTTCGACCTGCCACCCGGGCTCGGCGGCAGCGCGTCGGGCGCCGCCGCGACGGTGCAGACCAACGGGATCGGCAGTCCGCTGTCGCCGCAGCTCACCCTGAGCTCGGTGTCGAACGGCGACGGCACAGCCACGGTCACGGCGCGAGCCACCGCGCAACGCAACGGCGACGGCTCGGCGCTGCGCTACGGGATCGTGCAGGACGGTGATCGCTGCAGGGCCATCGACGACGGCGAGACGGCCTCCTTCCCCGGACTGGACGACGGCGAGGAGTACGCGTTCCGGATGTGCGTCGAGTCGTGGCGGGATGACGAGTCCTTCGGCCGCGTCGAGACGACCGCGACCGTGCGGGCCCAGCAGTCGGGAAGGGCCCCGCAGGGCTGGACGTTCGCCGTGGACGGCAGGGCGAACGTCCAGGCGCAGCGCGCCGACTGGGTGATCCGAGAGAACCCGACCACGACCGAGCGGCTCCCCAACCGCAACCACGCCGAGTTCCAGGGCTGGAGTCCCGGCAGTACGGTGTTCGGCCAGGACCCCGGCATCCAGGTGCGCTACGTGCACGACTTCTGGGGTACGGCGACCGCGTGGTCGACGGTGACGCCGCGCGCCGGCAGCGCCCCGTACCAGGTGCAGGCGAACTGGACGGTCACCTCGTGCGTGGGCGGCAGCGCGCTCACCTATCGCGGCCAGTCGTCGAACGCCCCGAACGGCTCCTCCGCAGCCTTCACGTTCGGCAACGCCGGGCTGCGCTACTACGACGAGGACAACAGGCTCCTCCCGCACACCGCCGACACATGGGACGTGCCGGTCGGCGCGAAGCGGGTCGAAGGCATCTCCGTGACGGTGAACTGGGACGCCCAGGGCTGGGGCCTGTCGCCCGTGAACACCACGTTCGAGGCCACGTGCCAGCCGGGCAACGGCAATCCCGAGCCCGAGCCCGCACCCTGAGCGGCAGCATCCGTTCCCCTCCGATCCCCCGCACACGACGAAGGACACCCACATGACGATCACGCAGGAGCAGGCCGACTGGTTCGCGCAGACGTTCGGGCAGATCGCCGACAACGTCGAGCGCGCCGTCCTCGGCAAGCGCCACGTCGTCGAGCTCGTGCTCACCGCGATGCTCAGCGACGGCCATGTGCTCCTCGAGGACGTGCCGGGAACGGGCAAGACCTCGCTCGCGCGGGCGATGGCGCAGTCGGTGCAGGGCACGAACACGCGCATCCAGTTCACGCCCGACCTGCTGCCGAGCGACATCACGGGGCTGAGCGTCTACGACCAGAAGGAGGGCGTCTTCGAGTTCCACGCGGGCCCGATCTTCGCGAACATCGTGCTCGCCGACGAGATCAACCGCGCGAGCCCGAAGACGCAGTCCGCGCTCCTCGAGGTGATGGAGGAGGGCCGCGTCACGATCGACGGCGTCTCGCGCGAAGCGGGCGTGCCGTTCCTCGTGCTCGCGACGCAGAACCCGGTCGAGCAGGCCGGCACCTACCGCCTGCCCGAGGCGCAGCTCGACCGCTTCATGATGCGCACGTCGCTCGGCTACCCCGACCACGCGGCGACCGTCCGCATCCTCGACAGGGCCGCCGTCGCGACCGCCGAGCTCACGCCGATCATCACGCCGCAGGCCATCGTCGGCATGGCCGACCTCGCCGCCGAGGTGTACGTCGACGCGCTCGTGCTCGACTACATCGC
Source organism: Microbacterium trichothecenolyticum (assembly GCF_041938625.1). GTDB lineage: Bacteria > Actinomycetota > Actinomycetes > Actinomycetales > Microbacteriaceae > Microbacterium > Microbacterium trichothecenolyticum_D. The sequence goes on from NZ_CP169427.1 coordinate 872,146, forward strand.
CCGCCTGGTCGACAGCACGCGCACGGCCGACGAGGTCCGCCTGGGCGTCAGCATCCGTGGCGCCCTCGCCCTCACACGCGCCGTCCGCACGCGCGCCGCGTCGCAGGGCCGCACCTACGCGACCCCCGACGACGTCAAGACGCTCGCGGTGCCGGTGCTGTCGCACCGCCTGATCCTGCACCCCGAGGCCGAGTTCGACGGCGTCACCCCCGAGACCGTGGTCGGGCAGGTGCTGCTCGACGTGGCACCGCCCTCGAGGCGCGAAGCGGTATGAGCAGCTCCGAGCGCCGCGGCGGTTCCACCAGCACGATGGAGCCGCGCATCACGCGCACCGTCCACACCACCGGCACGACCGGCCGCACGCAGGTGACCGCGACGGCCACCAGCGTCGGCGAGTCGCGCCGCGGTCGCGCGTTCGTGCGGGCCGCCGTGTGGTGGACGCGCGTGTGGCGGGCCGCGAGCTCGGGCATCACCACCGCGGCGGAGTGGGCCGCAGAGACGATCCGGCCGGCCGGGGCCCTGGTCGCTGTCGCGGCCACCCTCGGGTTCGTCCTCGGGATCGTGTTCGGCTGGGTGGAGTTCATGGTCGCGGGTGCAGCATCCGTCGTCCTCCTGCTCGCCGCCGTGCCGTTCCTCTTCGGCGCCCGCGCGTACGAGGTCGACCTGTCGCTGACGCACGAGCGGATCGTCGCGGGGGAGGGCGTCACCGGGCGCATCGACGTGCGCAACGACGGCCATCGCACGGCGCTGCCGGGCCGCATCGACATCCCGGTCGGGGCCGGTCTGGTCGAGTTCGGCGTGCCCCTGCTGCGGCCGGGTCACGCGGTCGAGCAGCCGCTCGACATCCCGGGCCTGGGGCGCGGCATCGTGACGGTCGGGCCCGCGACGACGGTGCGCAGCGACCCGATCGGCATGCTGCGCCGCGAGCACTCGTTCCACGACGTGCACGACCTGTACGTCCACCCGCGCACAGTGGCGCTGCCGTCGACGAGCGCGGGTCTCATCCGCGATCTCGAGGGCGCGCCGACGCGCCGCCTCGTCGACGCCGACATGTCGTTCCACGCGATCCGCGAGTATGCTCCGGGCGACTCGCGGCGGCAGATCCACTGGCGGTCGACGGCCAAGACCGGGCGGCTCATGGTGCGCCAGTACGAGGAGTCCCGGCGCTCGCGCATGGCGGTCGTGCTCGGGGCCTGGGCGGCCGAGTACGCCGACGCCGACGAGTTCGAGCTCGCCGTATCGTGCGCGGCGTCGCTGGGCCTGCGCGCCGTGCACGATGCCCGCGACGTGCAGATCGTGACCGGATCCGAGATCCCGCGTGTGGTGCGCGGGCGGCTGCGCGCGATCCGCCACATCCCCTCAGCGGCGCCGCGCCCCATGCTGGACGGCTTCAGCGGCGTCGACCTGCTCGAGAGCACGATGCCCGTGGGCGAGGTGTGCCGGCTCGCGGCCGAGTCGGACGAGCGGCTGTCGATCGCGTTCGTCGTGGCGGGCTCCCGCGTGCCGCTCGCCCGCCTGCAGCAGGCAGCTCTCGCGTTCCCGGCAGACACCACGGTCGTCGGCGTCATCTGCGACGAGCGCGCGCACCCGCGCATGCAGCCGCTGTCGGGCATGACGGTGCTCACCGTGGGGACCCTCGAAGATCTCGCGGGCCTGCTGCTCAGGGGAGCGGCATCGTGAGCGGGCCGATCCCGGTGATGGAGCGGATGGATGCTGCGCCCCGAGGCGCGGCCGAGACGCCGGCGCTGCGCGCGCCGCGGTTCGCCGGGCGCGTGTGGGTCGGGGCGGGGTTCGCCGCGGTGATCGCCGTCGTCGCGGCCGTCGCCGCCTGGCCCATCTACCGCTCGGGCACCTTCGCGCTCCTGGTGGGCGTCGGCACCCTGGTGGGTGGCGGGGTCGCCCTCCTGGGATGGTGGCGGCGCTGGACCGGGTGGGCCGTCGCCGGGGCGCTGGCCCTCGCGATCCTCGTCCTCGGCGTGCCGCTCGCGGTGCCCTCGCGCCTCGGCACGCCCGAGGACCTGATGCGCGGTCTCGGTGAACTGGCGAGCGGGCTGGTGCTCGGCTGGAAGGACCTCGTCACGGTCGAACTGCCGGTCGGCTCGTACCGCAACCTGCTCGTGCCGGCGCTCGTCGTGTTCCTCGTCGGCACCTGCGCGGTGCTGCTCCTCGCGTGGCGGGAGGATCGCGTGGCGTACGCCGCAGTGCCCGTGGCGCTCGGCATGGTGACGTTCGGGCTCTTCTTCGGCCGCACCACCGTGAGCGCCCCGCTCGAGATCGGCCCGGTGTTCCTCTACGCGCCCGTCGAGACCGCGGTCGGCGTCACCGGACTCGTGGCGTGCCTGCTGTGGCTGGCCTGGCGCACGCACGACGAACGCGTCCGCGCGCTGCAGCGGGCCGCGGCATCCAGCGGCGTCCGCATCTCGCGCCGCCCCTCCGCGGCCGACCGCCGACGCACCGCGCTCGGCGCCGGAATGGTCGCCGTCGCCCTCGCGCTCGCGGTCGCGGTCGTGCCCTTCGCCGCCCGTGGCGCGGAGCGGGAGGTGCTGCGCTCGGCCGTCGGCCCCGACGTCGACCTGTCGGCGGAGGTGAGCCCGCTTTCGCAGTACCGCGCCCTGTTCGCCGACGCCCGCGCCGACGACGTGCTGTTCACGGTCGAGCCCGTCGTGAGCAACGGGGTGGTGGACGAGCTTCCCGAGCGCGTGCGGCTCGCGACCCTCGACGCCTACGACGGCGAGGTGTTCCGCTCGGGTGGCGACGGCGCCGTCGACGCCGGCCGCTTCGTCCGCGTGCCGTCCGCCCTCGACGGCGGCGAGGGGACGCCGGTGGCGGCGCGGATCGAGATCGACGCCTGGGACGGCATCTGGATGCCGACCGCCGGCCGGCTCGAGGCTGTCGCGTTCGACGGCGACCGGGCAGTGTCGCTGGCCGACAAGTTCTACTACAACGCCACGGCGTCCGCGGCGGTCCAGACGACCGGGGGAGGGTTCGAGCCGGGCGATGCGTTCGTCGTGCGCGGCGTCGAGCCCGCGGCCCCGGCGCTCGCGGACCTTGACGCCCCCGGAAGCCCGGGTGGCGTCGCCGCGCCCGACAGCCTCCGCACGTGGCTGGACGAGCACGCGGTCGGCTCCGGCGGCCCGGCCCTCGAGAGCGCGGTCGCGCTGCTGCGCGAGCGCGGCTACCTCAGCCACGGTCTCGCCGAGGGCGAGCAGGAGCCGGCGTGGGTCGCCGCCCTGCCCGACTATGCGTTCCAGCCCAGCGCCTCGGGCCACTCGCTCGCGCGGGTCGACACGATGTTCGCGCGCCTGCTCGAGCGCGAGACCGACCTGAACGCCGTCGCATCCGGCAACTACGTCGCCGCGATCGGCGACGATGAGCAGTTCGCCGTCGCGGTGGCGCTCATGGCCCGCGAGCTCGGATTCCCCTCCCGGGTGGTGCTGGGAGCGCGTCTGACGTCTGCGGAGCCGGGCCTCGCGACGTGCGAAGAGGGGGCCTGCCGCCCGCAGGACCTCACCGCGTGGACCGAGGTGCAGTCGGCGGCAGGTGACTGGGTCGCCATCGACGTGACGCCCCAATACGCGCAGTCGCCGAGCCTCGACACGACCGAGCAGCGCGATCCCGAGAACGTCACCGAGGTGCGCCCCGAGTCGGTCGAGGAGGTCGTGCCGCCCGACCCCGCGCAGGAGGACTCTGCCACCGACCGCCCCGCCGACGACGACGCGGGAGTCGATCTCGCCTGGCTCTGGCCGGTGCTGCGGATGGGCGGCATCGCCCTCCTGGTGCTCGTGCTCGCCCTCGGACCGTTCCTCATCGTGATCGGGACGAAGGCCGCGCGCCGACGGGGCCGTCGCCGCAACGGGACCCCGTCGACCCGCATCGCCGGTGGCTGGGACGAGTACGTCGATGCCGCGCTCGACGGCGGCCGCGCAGCATCCCGCACCGCTACGCGCTCAGAGCTCGCCGCCGCCTTCGCGACGCCCGCCGGGGCCGCGCTCGCCCGCGACGCCGACCGCGCCGTCTTCTCCCACGTGGATCTCTCCGCCGACGAGGCGACGCGCTATTGGGCGGCCGTCGACGCGGAGCGACGCGCCCTGCGACGCGAGCGCGGGTTCTGGCGCGGGGCTCTCGCGACCGTATCGTTGAGATCGTTGTTCCGTCCGATGGCGCCCGAACCGGGCGGCCGCACGCGATTCGCCGAGAGGGGGAGACGACGGGCCGAGCCCGTGCGTCCCATGCCATGAACCCCACAGATGCCACCGCAGCCGTCGTCGGCACCCTGATCAGCCTGCTCCTGTTCGCCGGCTTCTACGTCTGGACCGCGCTCGCCCTGTCAGCGGTGTTCCGCAAGTCCGGGGTCGAGGCGTGGCAGGCCTGGGTGCCGGTCCTCAACATCATCGTGCTGCTCCGCCTCGCCGGGCTCTCGCCGTGGCTCGTGATCCTCGCGTTCGTCCCGTTCGTCAACATCGTGTTCCTCGTGGTCTGGGCGATCGCGCTGTTCCGCGTCAACGTCGCCTTCGGCTTCGGTGCCGGCATGACCGCCCTCGGCTTTCTCGTGTTCCCGGTCTGGGCGTCGGTCGTCGGCTGGGGGAGTGCGCGCTGGGTCGGACGGGAGACGGATGCTGCGGCCCGCGCCCCCTTCGGCGCCGGCGTGCGCCGTTCCTCGAGCGGGTCGGAGCTTCCTCCGCTTCCGCCGTTGCCCGCTCCGGGTGCGCACACGGATGCGCCGGCCGCCCATCCGCCGGCGCCGACGGCGTTCCCCCCTGCGCCGACGAGCGCGGGCGCAGGGTTCGCGCCGCCGCCGCCCGCGTACGCTCCGGCCTCCGGCACGCCGACGGCGGCTGCCGCACCGCAGGCGCCCGCTGCGCCGGTGGCTTCGCCCGCACCCATTGCTCCGCCCGCACCCGTTGCGTCGCCGGCTCCCGCGGCACCTGTGGCTTCCGCCGGGCCCGCGGCCGAGGCATCCGTGCCGCCCGCCGAGGATGATGTCGCGCCCCGCGCCGGTGGCTGGACGCCTCCCCCGCTGGCCGGCCGCCCGGTCTCCGCGACACCCGAGGTGAGCGGGAACGGCTCCGGCGACGCAGCTCCCTGGCAGGGATTCGCGCTCGACGGCGTCGACCTGAGCGCGGAGGTCACCGGCGCCGTGCCCGGTGCCCCCGCGCCGATCTCCGCGGTGCCCGCCACTCCGCTCGCGCCCGTCCCGCCCACCGCTGCCGCGACTCCGGCGCCCGCCGGGCCCGCCCGCCGCACCGCAGAGCCGTTCGCGGCGCCGGACGCCGCGACGACGAGCGAGGAGGGCATCACGCGGCCGCCGGTCACGCGTGTGCCGGCCGCGCCTTCGTCGGGCGACGACGGCGAGCCGTGGGCGCCCGCGCGCTCGCCGATGAGCGACGCCGACGCCTTCCCCGAGACCTCCGGTCCGGTGTCGGCGATCTCCGGCGCACCCGACGCCGGCTCGCCGCGCTCGGCGCGGTCTTCGGTCTCGGCGTTCCACGGCAAGCCCGAGATCCCCGACGAGCAGGACCTCTTCGAAGAGACGATCATCGCTCGCCGCAAGCGCACCGACTGGGCGCTCGTTCCGCCGACCGGCGAGCCCGTCGCGCTCTCGTCGGAGGTCGTCATCCTGGGACGCCGGCCGGCCCCCGATCCGGACCACCCGGGCGCTCAGCTGGTCTCGATCCAGGACGGCACGGTGTCGAAGACGCACGCGCGCCTGAACCTGCGCGATGACAAGTGGTACGTGACCGACCTCGACTCCACCAACGGCGTGCTGTTCGCCACGGTGATGGGCACCGAGGTCGAGGCCCCTCCGGGCGAGGAGGTCGAGGCCGGCGACCGGTTCCTGCTGGGCGACGCGGAGGTCCGGCTGCGGCGGAGCGACGGGTGATCGATCCCGACGACGAGCGAACCACCGTTTCTCGGCGGAACGATCAGGCCCGGCGGAAGGGCGCGGCGCCGGCGCCGGTCGACGACGAGCTCGACGACCGGACTCTGCCCTCGCGACGCTCCTCGGTGGGTGCTGACGCGGTCGATCCGGTCTCCGCCAGGTCGGCCGTCCCCTCCGACTCCGAGGTGGCCACGCAGGCCGCGACCGAGTCGGCACCGGCCGGCCCGCGACGCACCGCGCATCCTCCGGCACCCGAACCCCCGCGCACCCCTGCGGGCGCGAGGCATCCGGCGTCCCCGGCGCCCCCCGCCCCGGAGCACGCCACGCCGAGCCCGGCGACACCCGGCAGGGTCGCCGCCCCGCCCGCATCGGCTGTCGCCGGCTACCGTGCGCGATCCATCCCTCCGGTCACGGCGGTGCGCGCCGAGCCGGTGCGCCGGGCCCCACAGGACCACGTCGACACGGCGGCCGCCGATGCCACCCGCAGGAGCCGCCGACGGCGGCGGACGATCGCGGTCGCGGTCGCAGCATCCGTCCTCGTCCTCCTCGCCGCGCTGGCACTCGTCGCCCTGCTGACGACTGTCTGACGGGGACGACCGAGGGCGATCTCGGCTGTGGTGCGGCGTGTCGTCGCCCGGTTGGGCGTGCGACGTGCTTCCGCGTTTGCCCGGCCCCCGAAACCCACGTATCATGGATCGGGTGTGCGCTCACGCGCGCCGTCGACCGTGCCTCGGTGCGGGAACCGGTGCGAGCGCCGCATCTCAGGGAACGGCCTGCGAACAGGCCACCCCCACGGCATACCCACCACCAAGAGGCGCGACAGTCATTCTGGCGCGTCGGTGGGTCAGCGTGAGCCCGCGGCGTCACGAATCGAAAGATCCGGATGCCGCGGGGGAGACCACGACGCTGTCACCGTGCAGCACCTGTGCGGAGCCGACAGGCACACCGCGCAGCACAACAAGGAGAGAACGTGCCAACCATTCAGCAGTTGGTTCGCAAGGGTCGCTCGCCCAAGGTCTCGAAGACCAAGGCGCCGGCGCTCAAGGCGAACCCGCAGCAGGCGGGTGTCTGCACCCGCGTGTACACGACCACCCCGAAGAAGCCGAACTCGGCGATGCGCAAGGTCGCCCGTGTCAAGCTCCGCAACGGCACCGAGGTCACGGCGTACATCCCCGGCGAGGGCCACAACCTGCAGGAGCACTCGCTCGTGCTGGTCCGCGGCGGTCGTGTGAAGGACCTCCCCGGTGTCCGCTACAAGATCGTCCGCGGTGCGCTCGACACCCAGGCAGTCAAGAACCGTAAGCAGGCTCGCAGCCGCTACGGCGCGAAGAAGGGCTGAGAAAGATGCCTCGTAAGGGACCCGCCCCGAAGCGCCCCGTCGTCAACGACCCGGTCTACGGCGCTCCGATCGTCAGCCAGCTCGTGAACAAGATCCTCGTCGACGGCAAGAAGTCGCTCGCCGAGTCGATCGTGTACAACGCCCTCAAGGGTGTCGAGGCGAAGAACGGCCAGGACGCCGTCGCCACGCTCAAGAAGGCGCTCGACAACGTGCGCCCGACCCTCGAGGTCAAGTCGCGCCGCGTCGGCGGCTCGACCTACCAGGTGCCGGTCGAGGTCAAGCCTCACCGCGCCAACACGCTCGCCCTCCGCTGGCTCGTGAGCTACGCGAAGGGTCGTCGTGAGAAGACGATGACCGAGCGCCTCCAGAACGAGATCCTGGACGCCTCGAACGGCCTCGGTGCCGCGGTCAAGCGCCGCGAAGACACCCACAAGATGGCCGAGTCGAACCGCGCCTTCGCGCACTACCGCTGGTAATCAGCATCCCCGCCGCTCCCGCGACCCGCGGGAGCGGCGGGCCCGCTACCACCTTCAACAGCTAAGGACACCCCGTGGCACAAGAAGTGCTCACCGACCTCAACAAGGTCCGCAACATCGGCATCATGGCGCACATCGATGCCGGCAAGACGACGACGACCGAGCGCATCCTGTTCTACACGGGCGTCAACCACAAGATCGGTGAGACGCACGACGGTGCTGCGACCACCGACTGGATGGAGCAGGAGCAGGAGCGCGGCATCACGATCACGTCGGCCGCCGTCACGTGCTTCTGGAACAAGAACCAGATCAACATCATCGACACGCCCGGCCACGTCGACTTCACGGTCGAGGTCGAGCGGTCGCTGCGCGTCCTCGACGGCGCGGTCGCCGTCTTCGACGGCAAGGAGGGCGTCGAGCCCCAGTCCGAGACTGTGTGGCGCCAGGCCGACAAGTACGACGTCCCCCGCATCTGCTTCGTCAACAAGATGGACAAGCTGGGCGCCGACTTCTACTTCACGGTCGACACCATCGTCAACCGCCTCAAGGCCAAGCCGCTCGTGCTCCAGCTGCCCATCGGCTCGGAGAGCGACTTCGTGGGCGTCGTCGACCTCGTCGAGATGCGCGCACTGGTGTGGCCCGGCGACGCCAAGGGCGACGTGACCATGGGCGCCAAGTACGAGATCCAGGAGATCCCGGCCGACCTCGCCGACAAGGCCGCGGAGTACCGCGAGATCCTTCTCGAGACGGTTGCGGAGTCCGACGAGGAGCTTCTCGAGAAGCACTTCGGCGGCGAGGAGCTCACGGTCGCCGAGATCAAGGCCGCGATCCGCAAGCTCACCATCGCCTCGGAGCTCTACCCCGTGCTCTGCGGCTCGGCGTTCAAGAACCGCGGCGTGCAGCCGATGCTCGACGCCGTCGTGGACTACCTCCCGTCGCCCCTCGACGTCCCCGCCATCGAGGCGAAGGACCCGAAGGACGAAGAGATCATCATCGAGCGCCACGCCGACCGCGACGAGCCGTTCGCGGCGCTCGCGTTCAAGATCGTGACGCACCCCTTCTTCGGTCGCCTCACCTACATCCGCGTCTACTCGGGTCACCTCGACTCGGGTGCCCAGGTCGTCAACGCGACCAAGGGCAAGAAGGAGCGCATCGGGAAGATCTTCCAGATGCACGCCAACAAGGAGATGCCGGTCGACTCGGTCACCGCCGGTCACATCTACGCGGTCATCGGCCTCAAGGACACCACCACCGGTGACACCCTCGCCGACAGCCAGAACCAGGTCGTCCTCGAGTCGATGACGTTCCCGGAGCCGGTCATCGAGGTCGCCATCGAGCCGAAGACCAAGGCCGACCAGGAGAAGCTGGGTCTCGCGATCCAGAAGCTCGCCGAAGAGGACCCGACGTTCCGCGTCGAGCAGAACGCCGAGACCGGCCAGACGGTCATCAAGGGCATGGGCGAGCTGCACCTCGACATCCTCGTGGACCGCATGAAGCGCGAGTTCAAGGTCGAGGCCAACGTCGGCAAGCCCCAGGTGGCGTACCGCGAGACGATCAAGAAGGCCGTCGAGCGTCACGACTACACCCACAAGAAGCAGACCGGTGGCTCGGGGCAGTTCGCGAAGATCCAGTTCGCGCTGGAGCCGCTCGAGGTCACGGCCGACAAGACGTACGAGTTCGAGAACAAGGTCACCGGTGGCCGCATCCCGCGCGAGTACATCGAGCCGACCAACCAGGGCTTCCAAGACGCCATGAACGTCGGCGTGCTCGCCGGCTACCCCATGGTGGGCGTGAAGGCCATCCTCATGGACGGTGCGTCGCACGACGTCGACTCGTCCGAGATGGCGTTCAAGATCGCGGGCTCCATGGGCTTCAAGGAGGCCGTCCGCAAGGCGAACCCCGTCATCCTCGAGCCGCTCATGGCGGTCGAGGTGCGTACTCCCGAGGAGTACATGGGCGACGTCATCGGCGACCTGAACTCGCGTCGTGGCCAGATCCAGTCGATGGAGGACGCCCAGGGCGTCAAGGTCGTCCGTGCGCTGGTCCCGCTCTCCGAGATGTTCGGCTACATCGGTGACCTGCGCTCGAAGACCTCGGGCCGCGCCGTCTACTCGATGGAGTTCGACAGCTACGCCGAGGTTCCTCGCAACGTGGCCGACGAGATCGTCCAGAAGGTCAAGGGCGAGTAACCCTTTTCCGTCGGGATGCCTCGGTGACGCGGCATCCCGACGGCACAACTTCACACAGAATCACCAGAACCGTCTCTACTAAGGTGGAGATATCCCCGTAGACGACCGGCGCACACCAGCGCCCGGAACCTCTACACGAACGTCCTGAGGAGGACCCAGTGGCTAAGGCCAAGTTCGAGCGCACCAAGCCGCACGTGAACATCGGAACGATCGGTCACGTCGACCACGGCAAGACCACGCTCACCGCCGCAATCTCGAAGGTGCTCGCCGACACGTACCCGTCGGCCACCAACGTGCAGCGCGACTTCGCGTCGATCGACTCGGCTCCCGAGGAGCGTCAGCGCGGTATCACGATCAACATCTCGCACGTCGAGTACGAGACCCCGAAGCGTCACTACGCCCACGTCGACGCCCCGGGTCACGCCGACTACATCAAGAACATGATCACCGGTGCCGCTCAGATGGACGGCGCGATCCTCGTGGTCGCCGCCACCGACGGCCCGATGGCTCAGACGCGTGAGCACGTGCTGCTCGCCAAGCAGGTCGGCGTGCCCTACCTGCTCGTCGCGCTGAACAAGTCGGACATGGTCGACGACGAGGAGATCCTGGAGCTCGTCGAGCTCGAGGTTCGCGAGCTCCTCTCGTCGCAGGACTTCGACGGTGACAACGCTCCGGTCGTCCGCGTCTCGGGCCTCAAGGCTCTCGAGGGCGACGCCGAGTGGACCGCGAAGATCCTCGAGCTCATGGAGGCGGTCGACGAGTCGATCCCCGACCCGGTGCGTGACAAGGACAAGCCGTTCCTCATGCCCATCGAGGACGTCTTCACCATCACCGGTCGTGGCACGGTCGTCACGGGCCGCGCCGAGCGCGGCACGCTGGCCATCAACTCCGAGGTCGAGATCGTGGGTCTGCGCCCGACGCAGAAGACGATCGTCACCGGTATCGAGATGTTCCACAAGCAGCTCGACGAGGCCTGGGCCGGCGAGAACTGTGGTCTGCTCCTGCGCGGCACCAAGCGTGACGACGTCGAGCGCGGCCAGGTCGTCGTGAAGCCCGGTTCGGTCACCCCGCACACCAACTTCGAGGGCACGGCGTACATCCTGTCCAAGGAGGAGGGCGGCCGTCACAACCCGTTCTTCACGAACTACCGTCCGCAGTTCTACTTCCGCACCACCGACGTCACCGGCGTCATCACGCTGCCCGAGGGCACCGAGATGGTCATGCCCGGCGACACCACCGACATGACGGTCGAGCTGATCCAGCCGATCGCCATGGAGGAGGGCCTCGGCTACGCCATCCGTGAGGGTGGCCGCACCGTCGGCGCCGGCACGGTCACGAAGATCCTCAAGTAAGGTTCTTCGGCGCAACTGCTGCGAGAAGCCCCCGGGAGTGATCCCGGGGGCTTCTCCGCGTTCGGGGGCCGCCTCGTGCGGCATCCTCGCGCCGTCGGACGCCGGAGGCGGCGCAGGGGTTCCGCCGCAGCATCCGTCCCGACAGGATGGGGCTGGGCGCCTCGCCGGGGGGCGCGCGAAGGAGTGAGCATGGGCGGTTTCGACGACCTCGTCAACCAGGGCAAGGACCTGTACGAGCAGAACAAGGACAAGATCGGCGAGTTCATGAAGTCCGAGCAGGCCGAGGACATCAGCGACAAGGTGCTCGACGGCGCCTCGGATCTCGCGAAGAAGGTCGTGCCCGAAGAGCACCACGGCACGATCGACGACGTCCGTGGAAACGTCGACGGAGCTGTCGGCAACCAGTAGCGGCGGAACCATCGAGAGGCGGCCCGGGGCGACCCGGGCCGCTTTCGCGTTTCCCGAGGCGGCCGTGATCGTCGCGTGAACATTGAGACTTGACGTCCTGACTCGGCGGCAATACGTTGGCGGCGGGAACACGCTTCGGCTCGTGTTTGGGGAGAACGCCGAACCATTTGGGGACGCCTACTTCGCTGGCCGTTGCGTGCTGGGAGGGGCTCCATCTGGGGCACCCTGTGTCGTTTCGACCAAGGGTGAAGGAAATGTTCAGTCGTACTTTCGTGCGCGCCTCGAAGTCTGAGGGTCTGCGCAGCCGCATGCGTCAGGAGCGGAATCAGGAGCGCAGGATCGCGCTCCAGAACCGCTGGTACGTCGGAGGACTCGCCGCGATCGTGGCGAGTTCTCTGGTGTTCTCGGGGATGTCCCCCGCGTCGGCCGAGGAGGTGACCACAGACCCCGCCGCCACGACCGAGGCGACGACGACCGACACGGCATCGACGGATGCTGCCACTCCGCCACCTGCGGAGCAGCCGGCAGCGGAAGAACCCGCGGCTGAGGAGCCGGCGGCGGATGAGCCTGCTGCCGAAGAGCCTGCTGCCGAAGAGCCCGCGGCCCCCGTGGAGGGGCAGAAGGCCGAGCAGCCGGTCGCGGCGCTTGCGGCGCCCGCGGAGGAGGAGGTCGTGGCACTCGCGTGTCCGCCGCTCTTCTACGGTTTCGAGATCGACGGCGACCGCCCGGTCAACTGCGGTGGCCAGGACTGGGACAGCGTGCCCGACGCGAGCACGAACAGCCACGGTCCGTACAAGACCACCAACGACACCAGCGACCCGTCGACGTGGTACGCCGCGGGAAGCCCGTCGCAGCACGCCACGATCCTCAACGCGCAGGCGTGGTCCACCACTGTGGACGGCGACCCGATCCTGTTCGCCGCGTGGGACCGAGCCAGCGGCACCGGTTCGTCGGGCTTCATCATCGAGATCACCAAGGCTCCGACGCGCTCCGGCGGTGAGGGCAACGTGCCCCAGCCCGACCGCTCGCTCGGCGGGACAGTCTTCTTCATGGACCAGAGCGGCAACGACGGCACCATCCTCCGGGGCGTGTGCACGTACACCAGCACCGCGAACTACCCGGGCACCTGCATCACCAGCAACTTCCCGGCGAACAGCTTCATGGGAGTCACCAACGCGGACGGCACGTTCGTCGAGGTGGGCCTCAACCTCGCTCTGCTCGCCAACGTCAAGCCCGGCTGCCCGCCGACGCTGGGCTCCTCGGTCTACATCCGCTCGTTCACCGGCAACAACAACGAGCTCGGCGGCAACATCCAGGCCTGGGCGGGTCCGCTGAGCATCACCCCGCCGTCGACCTGTGTGCCGCTGACGGCGACCAAGACCGCGGTCCCCTCGTTCGTCCGCGACTACGACTGGCAGATCGAGAAGACGGTCGACCCCGCGAGCGCCACCGTGCGCCCCGGTGAGAACGCGACCTTCGACTACACCGTCACGGTCACGCCCTCGGCGCCGATCGACTCGGGCTACACCGTCAAGGGCGTGATCACGGTCACCAACACCAACCCGATCGACGTGCCGATCACGGGCGTCACGGACTCGATCCCCGGCGCACAGTGCACGATCACGACACAGCAGCTGCCGACCGTGCCGAAGAACGGCGGCACCGCGCAGGTCGAGTACAGCTGCACGCTGCCCTCGGGAACGGCCGGCACCAACACGGCGACCGTCACCTGGGACTCGTCGGCGATCCCCGCCGGCTCGACGCAGGCGCTCGCGGACTTCACGTTCGCGGGGGTCGCGCCCAGCTCGACGACGGATGCCTCGGTGACCGTGTCCGACACGGCCCCCGAGTTCGACGGACCGGTGGTGGTGACCAAGCTCGACGGTCCCACGGTCTTCGAGTACTCGCGCGACCTCGGCGACGATGTCGCAGCCGGCGCGTGCAAGGAGTACGACAACACCGCGACCATCGCAGCGACCAGGACCCAGCCGGAGCTCTCCGACAGCGCCACCGTCGAGGTCTGCACCGGTGAGAACCTGACCATCGAGAAGAACGTCGTGGTGAGCCTGACGCGGACGTACGCGTGGGACATCGCCAAGAGCGTCGACGAGACGGTCCGGACGGTCGACGAGAACGGCCAGGCGACGTTCCACTACGTCGTCGAGGTGACTCCGGGCGCCGCGACCGACTCCGACTGGGCGATGGAGGGTGAGATCGACGTCTTCAACCCGAACAACGAGGATGTGACGGCGACCGTGACCGACGTGCCCTCGTTTGAGGGCGCCTCCTGCACGGTGACGGATGGCGTCGACGCGACGATCCCCGCGAACTCGACCAGGACGTTCGACTACACCTGCAGCTTCTCGGAGGACGGCCCGTTCATCACGGGGTCCAACAAGGCGACGGTGACGTGGGACGCCGAGGAGGCGTCGAGCCCCGACTCGAGTGCGGAGGACACCGCGCAGATCACCGAGGCCGACTGGGACATGACCCTCGTCAATGACACCATCACGGTGATCGACGACATGACCGACCCGGAGAACCCGGTCGTGCTCGGCACGGCGAACTGGGACGACGGCCCGCAGGAGTTCCCGTACGAGCTGACCCTCGACGGGGTTCCGGGCAGCTGCGTCGACTACACCAACACCGCGTGGATCGAGGAGACGGGCGAGCAGGCCGACGAGACGGTCACGGTCTGCGACTACCAGGACCTCATGGTCAGCAAGACCGCTGAGGGTTCGTTCGACCGCGACTACGACTGGACGGTCACCAAGACGGTGGACCACACCTCCGCCACGGTGGGAGCCGGTGCGTCGGCGAAGTTCGCGTACACCGTGACTGTCACGCCGACGGCCGCCATGGACTCGAACTTCGCCGTGTGGGGGACCATCTCGGTCACCAACCCGAACGACGTGGACGTCGCCATCACGCTCGAAGACGCTCTGCCGGGCGGGGAGTGCGAGGTGGGCGGGACGGACGACCTCGTGATCCCGGCCGGCGCGACCGTCGAGTTCCCGTACGAGTGCACCCTGGCCGACGCGACCGCAGAGACGGCCATGACGAACACGGTGGACATCACATGGGACGCTGAGGAGCTGCTCGGCACGTCGGGTGCCGCGGAAGCGACCGCCGACGTGGACTTCGCCGAGGTGACGCCGGCGACGACGGACGCCACGGCGACCGTGTCGGACACCGCGGCGGAGTTCGGCGGCGAGGTCGTGCTCAACGCGGTCGACGGTGAGAAGGTCTTCACGTACTCGCGGGACCTGTCGACGGTCGACGGCGCATGCGCGAAGCACCCGAACACTGCCACGGTCACCCCGTCGGACGACGAGCCCGTCTCGGCGTCGCAGTCGGTCGAGGTGTGCCCCGCGGCGCAGCCCCCGCTGCCGGCGACCGGTGGTGGACAGGTGCCGCCGCTCCTGGTCCTGCTCAGCGTGCTCGCCCTTCTCGGAGGCACGACGATGCTGATCGTCGCTCGCCGCCGCCGCGGAGAGGCCAAGGCGACCCTCTGAACGTGAGAGAGAGCGGGACCGCCCCGAGGCCCGCTCTCTCCCACACGATTCCGGCCGCGTCAGCGGAAAGGACGCGCGAGCCTCTCGCACCCCAAGGCGAGGGGCTCGTTCGTGCGCCGGGAAGGGACGGATGCCGCGGCCCGCAGCACCCGTCCCGCGCGTCGATTTCGCGCATCCGGGCGTGTCGCGATAGCCTGCACGAACGGCGGTTCTCCGCCTGTTCCGCAACCTCGGGAAGGACGCGGAACCGGATCCCATTCGGCCCGGACCGCGTGGAGTCCGACACCCGTCCCCCCACGGGTGGGTGATGCGCCCCCGCGCATCGAAGGAATGCGGTACCCCCGTGCCGCAGCAGTGACGACGTGCCCCCGCACGTCGCTGGGATGTACGGCGCGCTCTGCGCGTCGCTGGGAAGTACGGCGCGCCTCGATGGTGCGCCGCTGGGATGACGGTGCGCCTCGGCGTACCGCTGGGACGGCGCTGTGCGCCGAAAAAGGGGAGGACCACTGTGTCTGCAGTGCGCAAGCGAACATTCAAGGCATTGGCGGGGGCGCTGGTCGCCGCCGCCCTCGTGGTGGCACCGTTGGTGACCACCGGAGCGTCCGCGGAAGAGACGCAGCTCCAGGGTGAGGTCGGCAAGTTGGTGCCGTTCACCCCCGAGTCGAACGATGCCGGGTACTGGGAGAATCAGACCGAGCACGAGTCGAAGTGCTACAAGGTCGACGCTCCGGAAAGCTCTTCGCACGGCACCATCAGTGCCGACAAGAAGACGATCACCCTGAAGCCGTACGAGGAAGACTGGTGGGGCGACCACTGGGAACTCCTCGTCATCAAAGCGGGAAACACGAACAACGTCATCAACCACCCTGAGGCGGGTGTCGCGTATGCGTCACCGGAGAACGGTGGCGGGAACCAGGCGGACGTCTCGCACTGGATCGTCTGCAAGGGCGAGTACCCGACGGAGAAGCCGAAGGACAAGGTCACGGAGACCGAGGAGTCGACCACCGATTGCGGCGAAGAGGTCGTGGTCACTGTCACCACCACCACGACCACGCCCTACATCTGGGATGACGAAGCCGAGGAGTGGGTCCTCGACGAGGCCAACGCCACGACGGAGGAGGACCGCGAGACCCGCGCACTGACCGAGGAGGAGTGGGCGGACTGCAACCCGACCACGACCAAGACCACCTACGGCGAGTGGGTCGACGGTGAGTGGGAGTGCGGCGACACCACGGTGACGCAGACGCGCGAGGTGTACACGACCGTCTACCACGGCGAGGTCGCGGAGCCGACCGTCACGACCACCGAGACGCAGACCCGCGAGCTCACGGCGGAGGAGTCCGAGCAGGACTGCGAGCCGACCCCGACTCCGACCCCGACCCCGACCGAGACGCCCGTCGTCCCGGCGACACCGGCATCCAGCGACCCGGGAGCCCTCGCGGCCACGGGTGGCGGCATCAGCCCGATGTTCGCGGTCGCGGGTGGCGCGGTGCTCTTCGCCGGCATCGCGGTCGTCGCGTTCGCGGCCTACCGCCGCCGCCACGCGAGCACCGAGTGACGCCTTAGCAAGGAGGAAGAGAGGGCGGTCGCGCGCAGCGCGGCCGCCCTCTCGCGTGGGGACGCAGCATCCGTTTGCGTCCGCCCCTGGGAAACGCCCGAGCATACCCGCGTCGCGACACGCCCGAGTTTGCGACACGCCCGGGCTGCACGTAGACTAGTGAGGTTCCACATTCCGACGCCCCTCTTGGCGTGCGTCGGATCACTGCCAGGGCAGTGCATAGGCAGCCCCCGTCTGCGGAGTAGCGAATACTTCAACGGCACGGGCGCAGGGTCCTAGGCCGCGGGCAGCAGAACCACCACATCACGATTCCACCTCGAGCGGAGCCTTGCTTCGCGCGCGGGGGAGGACGGATGCCGGGACGCGGTGCTTCGGCGCGGCACCCGGATTGACAGCAGAACAGCGGTGCAGCACGCACTGCGTAAGCGGTGCAGAAGTGCCATGGCGCTTTGCGCCACGTGCGTCCAATGCCACAGGGGTATGACGCGAGAAAGAGAGTGAGCAGACAATGGCGGGACAGAAGATCCGCATTCGCCTGAAGTCGTACGACCACGAGGTCATCGACTCGTCGGCGCGCAAGATCGTCGACACCGTGACCCGTGCGGGCGCGACGGTCGTGGGCCCCGTGCCCCTTCCGACGGAGAAGAACGTGATCGCCGTGATCCGTTCTCCCCACAAGTACAAGGACAGCCGCGAGCACTTCGAGATGCGCACCCACAAGCGTCTGATCGACATCATCGATCCGACGCCCAAGGCTGTCGACTCGCTCATGCGCCTCGACCTCCCGGCCGATGTCAACATCGAGATCAAGCTCTGAGGTTCGACATGGCTGACATCAACAACAAGGTTTCCAAGGGCCTGCTCGGCACCAAGCTCGGCATGACCCAGGTCTGGGATGAGAACGGCAAGCTCGTTCCCGTCACCGTCATCGAGATCGCGCCGAACGTGGTCACCCAGGTTCGCACGCCGGAGAAGGACGGCTACAAGGCCGTGCAGATCGGCTACGGCCAGATCGACCCCCGCAAGGTGAACCAGCCCCTCACGGCCCACTTCGAGGCCGCGGGTGTCACCCCGCGCCGTCACCTCACCGAGATCCGCACCGCGGACGCCGCTGACTACTCACTCGGTCAGGAGCTCACGGTGGACGGCACGTTCGAGGCCGGCCAGCTGGTCGACGTCGTCGGCACCAGCAAGGGCAAGGGCACCGCGGGTGTCATGAAGCGCCACAACTTCAAGGGTGTCTCCGCCTCGCACGGTGCGCACCGCAACCACCGCAAGCCCGGCTCGATCGGCGCCTCGTCGACCCCGAGCCGCGTCTTCAAGGGCATGCGCATGGCCGGCCGTATGGGTGGCGAGCGCGTGACCGTCCTCAACCTCAAGGTGCACGCCATCGACGCCGAGAAGGGTCTGCTGCTCGTCAAGGGCGCCGTCCCCGGTGCTCGCGGCCGCATCGTCTACGTCCGCAACGCAGTGAAGGGTGCCTGATCTCATGGCTGACTCGACTCTCGCGCTCGACGTCGTGAAGGCAGACGGCACGGCGGCTGGCTCCGTCCAGCTTCCCGCCGACCTCTTCGACGTCAAGACGAACATCCCGCTCATCCACCAGGTCGTCGTCGCGCAGCTCGCGGCGGCTCGCCAGGGCACCCACTCGACCAAGCGTCGCGGTGAGGTCTCGGGCGCCGGCCGCAAGCCCTTCAAGCAGAAGGGCACGGGTAACGCCCGCCAGGGCTCGATCCGCGCGCCGCACATGACCGGTGGTGGCATCGTCCACGGTCCGAAGCCGCGCGACTACTCGCAGCGCACCCCCAAGAAGATGATCGCGGCCGCCCTGCTGGGCGCGCTCAGCGACCGTGCTCGTGGCGAGCGCCTCCACGTCGTGGAGTCGTTCGCGATCGAGGGTGCCCCGTCGACCAAGGCCGCCGCTGCGGTCCTGACCGCTCTGGGCGCCACCAAGAACGTGCTCGTGGTCGTCGACCGCTCGGACGACATCAGCGTCCTGAGCGTCCGCAACATCGCGTTCGCGCACGTGCTGCCGGCCGACCAGCTCAACGCCTACGACGTGCTCGTCTCAGACGACATCGTCTTCACCAAGGCCGCCTACGACGCGTTCGTCGCGTCGAAGAGCGCCGCCACCCAGGAGGTCTCGGCATGACCGGCATCAACAAGGACCCGCGCGACATCATCCTGAAGCCGGTCGTTTCGGAGAAGAGCTACGGGCTCATCGACGAGGGCAAGTACACCTTCCTCGTCGACCCCCGCGCCTCGAAGACCGAGATCAAGCTCGCCATCGAGAAGATCTTCGGCGTCAAGGTCGCAGCGGTCAACACGCTCAACCGCACGGGCAAGGCCCGTCGCACCCGCTTCGGCACCGGCAAGCGCAAGGACACCAAGCGCGCCATCGTGACCCTGAAGTCGGGCACCATCGACATCTTCACGGCAGTCGGCTGACGGTCGGGATAGAGGACTAGAGATATGGCTATTCGCAAGTACAAGCCCACGACCCCGGGTCGCCGCGGCTCGTC
The DNA here is from genome assembly GCF_041938625.1 of Microbacterium trichothecenolyticum. Classification (GTDB taxonomy): domain Bacteria; phylum Actinomycetota; class Actinomycetes; order Actinomycetales; family Microbacteriaceae; genus Microbacterium; species Microbacterium trichothecenolyticum_D. The sequence goes on from NZ_CP169427.1 coordinate 891,386, forward strand.
GGTGGCCGACTTCGCCGAGATCACCCGATCGACGCCTGAGAAGTCGCTCCTCCGCCCGCTCAGCAAGACCGGTGGCCGCAACAACCAGGGCCGCATCACCACCCGTCACATCGGTGGTGGCCACAAGCGTCAGTACCGCGTCATCGACTTCCGTCGTAACGACAAGGACGGCATCAACGCCAAGGTCGCTCACATCGAGTACGACCCCAACCGCACCGCGCGCATCGCGCTCCTGCACTACTTCGACGGCGAGAAGCGCTACATCATCGCGCCGAACAAGCTGGCGCAGGGCGACATCGTCGAGTCGGGTCCGTCGGCCGACATCAAGCCGGGTAACAACCTGCCGCTGAAGAACATCCCCACCGGTACCGTGATCCACGCGATCGAGCTCCGCCCCGGCGGCGGCGCGAAGCTGGCCCGCTCGGCCGGTGCGTCGGTTCGCCTCGTGGCGAAGGACGGCCCCTACGCCCAGCTGCGTCTGCCCTCGGGCGAGATCCGCAACGTCGACGCGCGCTGCCGCGCGACCGTCGGCGAGGTCGGCAACGCCGAGCAGTCGAACATCAACTGGGGCAAGGCCGGCCGTAACCGCTGGAAGGGCATCCGCCCGACCGTCCGCGGTGTCGCCATGAACCCGGTCGACCACCCGCACGGTGGTGGTGAGGGTAAGACCTCCGGTGGTCGTCACCCGGTTTCGCCGTGGGGTCAGGCCGAAGGCCGCACCCGTCACGCGAACAAGGAAAGCGACAAGTACATCGTCCGTCGTCGCAACGCCGGCAAGAAGCGGAAGTAGGAGTAGAGGAAGATGCCTCGCAGCCTTAAGAAGGGCCCCTTCGTCGACGAGCACCTGCTTCGCAAGGTCGTCGTCCAGAACGAAGCCGGCACCAAGAACGTCATCAAGACCTGGTCGCGCCGTTCGATGATCATCCCGGCCATGCTGGGTCACACCATCGCCGTGCACGACGGACGCAAGCACATCCCCGTGTTCGTGTCCGAGACCATGGTCGGCCACAAGCTGGGCGAGTTCGCGCCCACCCGCACCTTCCGCGGCCACGTGAAGGACGACAAGAAGGGCCGCCGCCGCTGACGCGGGGGCAGAGGAGAGAGAAATGGTGGAGTCCATCGCACGCGTGCGACACATCCGCGTGACCCCTCAGAAGGCTCGTCGTGTCGTTGCGCTCATCAAGGGCAAGCAGGCTGAGGAGGCCCTGGCCATCCTCAAGTTCGCACCGCAGGGTGCGAGCGAGCCGATCTACAAGCTCGTCGCCGCCGCGATCGCGAACGCTCGCGTCAAGGCGGACAAGGACGGCGAGTACCTGGACGAGCAGGACCTGTACGTGAAGAACGCGTACGTCGACGAGGGCACGACGCTCAAGCGTTTCCAGCCCCGCGCGCAGGGTCGTGCCTTCCAGATCAAGAAGCGCACCAGCCACATCACCGTCGTGCTCTCGACCCCCGAGGTCGCGGAGACGGCGCCGGCTGCCAAGAGCAAGAAGGCGAGCAAGTAATGGGACAGAAGGTCCACCCGTACGGCTTCCGCCTCGGCATCACGACCGACCACGTGTCGCGTTGGTTCTCGGACTCGACGAAGCCCGGCCAGCGTTACGCCGACTACGTCGCCGAGGACATCCGCATCCGCAAGCTCCTGCAGACCCAGCTCGACCGGGCCGGCGTGAGCAACATCGAGATCGAGCGCACCCGTGACCGCGTTCGCGTCGACATCCACACCGCCCGTCCGGGCATCGTGATCGGTCGCCGCGGCGCCGAGGCCGAGCGCATCCGCGCCGACCTCGAGAAGCTCACCGGCAAGCAGATCCAGCTGAACATCCTCGAGGTCAAGAACCCCGAGGCCGACGCCCAGCTCGTCGCGCAGGGCATCGCCGAGCAGCTCACCGCTCGCGTGGCGTTCCGCCGCGCGATGCGCAAGGGCCTGCAGGGCGCTCAGCGCGCCGGCGCCAAGGGTGTCCGCATCCAGGTCTCCGGCCGCCTCGGCGGCGCCGAGATGAGCCGCTCGGAGTTCTACCGCGAGGGTCGTGTGCCGCTGCACACGCTGCGCGCGAACATCGACTACGGCTTCTACGAGGCGAAGACCACCTTCGGCCGCATCGGCGTGAAGGTCTGGATCTACAAGGGCGACCTGACCAACAAGGAGCTCGCTCGCGAGCAGGCGAACGCGCCGAAGTCGGACCGTCGTCGTGACGACCGTCGTGGCCCGCGCGGCGACCGCGGCGAGCGGGGCGGCGACCGCCGCAACGAGGCCCCCGTGGCAGAAGGAGCGTCGGCGTAATGCTCATCCCCCGCAAGGTCAAGTACCGCAAGCAGCACCACCCCGGCCGTTCGGGCCAGGCCACCGGTGGCACCAAGGTGTCGTTCGGTGAGTTCGGCATCCAGGCCCTCACGCCCGCTTACGTGACGAACCGTCAGATCGAGTCCGCTCGTATCGCGATGACCCGTCACATCAAGCGTGGCGGCAAGGTGTGGATCAACATCTACCCCGACCGTCCGCTCACGAAGAAGCCGGCCGAAACCCGCATGGGTTCTGGTAAGGGTTCGCCCGAGTGGTGGGTCGCAAACGTCAAGCCGGGTCGCGTCCTCTTCGAGGTCGCCGGCGTCAACGAGGAACTCGCTCGTGAGGCCCTGACCCGTGCCATCCACAAGCTGCCGCTCAAGGCACGCATCATCAAGCGCGAGGAGGGCGACGCGTAATGGCGATCGGCACCAAGACGCTCGCCCCGAGCGAGCTCGACACGTTCGAAGACCAGCGCCTCGTCGAGGAGCTGCGCAAGGCCAAGGAAGAGCTGTTCAACCTGCGCTTCCAGTCGGCCACCGGCCAGCTCGAGAGCCACGGCCGCATCCGTGCGGTCAAGCGCGACATCGCGCGGCTCTACACCGTGATCCGTGAGCGCGAGCTCGGCATCCGTGCCACGCCCGCGCCGCTGGAGACCGCGACGAAGGCGAAGAAGACGAAGGCCAAGAAGTCGGATGAGACTTCCGAGGCCGCGAAGGAAGAGGCCGAGTGATGGCTGACACGAAGAAGGCCGCTGACGCGGTCGAGACCAAGGGCCACGAGTCGAGCGAGCACGACGTTCGCGACGCCGACGCCCGTGGCTACCGCAAGGCCCGCCGTGGCTACGTCGTCAGCGACAAGATGGACAAGACCATCGTCGTCGAGGTCGAGGACCGCGTGAAGCACCCGCTCTACGGCAAGGTCATCCGCCGCACCTCCAAGGTGAAGGCGCACGACGAGACCAACTCCGCCGGCATCGGCGACCTCGTCCTCATCAACGAGACCCGCCCGCTGAGCGCCACCAAGCGCTGGCGTCTGGTCGAGATCCTGGAGAAGGCCAAGTGATTCAGAACGAGTCCCGCCTCAAGGTCGCCGACAACACGGGCGCCAAGGAGCTGCTCACCATCCGCGTTCTCGGTGGCTCGAACCGCCGTTACGCGGGCCTGGGTGACATCATCGTGGCCACCGTCAAGGACGCGATCCCGGGCGGCAACGTCAAGAAGGGCGACGTGGTCAAGGCCGTCGTCGTCCGCACCGTCAAGCAGACCCGTCGTGCCGACGGTTCGTACATCAAGTTCGACGAGAACGCCGCCGTCATCCTGAAGAACGACGGGGAGCCCCGCGGCACCCGCATCTTCGGACCGGTCGGTCGTGAGCTTCGCGACAAGAAGTTCATGAAGATCGTCTCGCTCGCACCGGAGGTGATCTGACCCCATGGCCAAGATCAAGAAGGGTGACCTGGTTCAGGTCATCACGGGCAAGAAGCAGGACAAGGGCGGCGACCGCGGCAAGCAGGGCAAGGTCCTCGAGGTCCTCGCCGAGCAGAACCGCGTCATCGTCGAGGGAGTCAACTACGTCACGAAGCACAACCGTGTCGGTCAGTCGCAGCGCGGCACCAAGACGGGCGGCATCGAGACGATGGAAGCCCCCATCCACATCTCCAACGTCCAGGTCGTCGACCCCTCGACCAAGAAGCCGACCCGCGTCGGCCACCGTGTCGAGGAGCAGACCAAGGACGGCGTGAAGCGCACCGTCCGCGTGCGCTACGCGAAGAAGTCAGGCAAGGACCTCTGAACATGAGCACCCCCACTGCCGTGGAGGCTGGCAAGATCCAGCCCCGCCTGAAGCAGAAGTACAACGCCGAGATCAAGAAGGCGCTGCAGGACGAGTTCGGCTACGAGAACGTCATGCAGATCCCCGGACTGGTCAAGGTCGTCGTGAACACCGGTGTCGGCGAGGCAGCTCGCGACAGCAAGGTGATCGATGGCGCGGTCGACGACCTCACCAAGATCACCGGTCAGAAGCCGGTCGTGACCAAGGCCCGCAAGTCCATCGCGCAGTTCAAGCTGCGTGAGGGCCAGGCCATCGGCGCGCACGTCACCCTCCGTGGCGACCGCGCGTGGGAGTTCATCGACCGCCTCGTCAACCTGGCGCTGCCCCGCATCCGCGACTTCCGCGGCCTCTCGGGTGCCCAGTTCGACGGTCACGGCAACTACACCTTCGGTCTCCAGGAGCAGTCCGTGTTCCACGAGATCAACCAGGACAAGATCGACCGCGTCCGCGGCTTCGACATCACCATCGTGACGACGGCGAAGACCGACGCCGAGGGCCGCGCACTCCTGCGCGCCCTGGGCTTCCCGTTCAAGTCGGACGACGCGCAGGCGTAATTCCTGAACGGATGCTGCGACCGGCGCGCGAGCGGCGGTCGCAGCATCCGATCCACAACTGAATATGGCAGATCATGGAAGGTCGTCTGGCGTGTAACGGCAGCCGATACCTCGTGAACAAAGGAATCAAGAAATGACAATGACAGACCCGGTCGCAGACATGCTGACCCGTCTGCGCAACGCGAACTCGGCGCACCACGACTCCGTGTCGCTGCCGAGCTCCAAGCTCAAGACCCACATCGCCGAGATCCTCAAGCAGGAGGGCTACATCTCCGCGTGGGAGGTCAGCGACGCCCGCGTCGGCCAGACCCTCACGCTGACGCTCAAGTACGGCCCGAACCGCGAGCGGTCGATCGCCGGCATCAAGCGCGTCTCCAAGCCCGGCCTCCGCGTGTACGCGAAGTCGACCGAGATCCCCCGCGTCCTCGGCGGCCTCGGCGTCGCGATCCTGTCCACCTCCTCCGGTCTTCTCACCGACCGTCAGGCAGAGCAGAAGGGCGTGGGTGGGGAAGTCCTCGCCTACGTGTGGTGATCTGACATGTCGCGTATCGGTCGTCTTCCGATCGACATCCCCGCCGGCGTGACCGTTTCGGTCGATGGCCAGGATGTCGCCGTCAAGGGCCCCAAGGGCGAGCTCGTGCTCACCGTGGCCCGTCCCATCGAAGTCAAGGTCGAGGACAGCCAGGTCGTCGTGACCCGTCCCGACGACGAGCGCGCTTCGCGTTCGCTCCACGGCCTGACCCGCACGCTCATCAACAACAACATCATCGGTGTCACCCAGGGCTACACCAAGGGTCTCGAGGTCGTCGGCACGGGTTACCGCGTCGCGCAGAAGGGCACGGCGGTCGAGTTCGCTCTCGGCTTCTCGCACCCCGTCCTCGTCGAGGCGCCCGAGGGCATCACGCTGACCGTCGAGGGCAACAACAAGCTCACGGTCGCGGGCATCGACAAGCAGGCCGTCGGCGAGGCCGCGGCCAACATCCGCAAGATCCGCAAGCCCGAGCCGTACAAGGGCAAGGGTGTGCGCTACGCCGGCGAGGTCGTTCGGCGCAAGGCCGGAAAGGCTGGTAAGTAACCATGGCTGTGAAGTCGAAGTCCGACGCGCGCGCGCGTCGTCACGCCCGCCTTCGCAAGAAGGTCGTCGGCACCACCGAGCGTCCCCGCCTGGTCGTCACGCGTTCGTCGCGTCACGTGTTTGTGCAGCTCGTCGACGACAGCAAGGGTCACACCGTGGCCTCTGCCTCGACCCTCGAGACCGACCTGCGTGCGTCCGACGCTGACAAGACCGCCAAGGCCCGCAAGGTCGGCGAGCTTCTCGCCGAGCGCGCGAAGGCTGCCGGCGTCTCGGACGTCGTGTTCGACCGTGGCGGCAACCGCTACGCCGGCCGTGTCGCGGCGATCGCCGACGGCGCCCGCGAGGGAGGTCTGAACCTGTGAGTGACAACAAGGAGAACATCGTGACCGAGCAGGCTGCTGCCGAGGCCCAGGCCCCGGCTGCTGACGCGCCCGCCGAGCGCGAGCGCGAGCCGCGCCGCGGTGGTCGCGAGCGCAACCAGACCCGCGGTGACCGCGGTGGTCGCGACCGCAACGAGAGCCAGTTCCTCGAGCGCGTCGTCACCATCAACCGTGTCTCGAAGGTCGTCAAGGGTGGTCGTCGCTTCAGCTTCACCGCGCTCGTCGTCGTCGGCGACGGCAACGGTGTGGTGGGCGTCGGCTACGGCAAGGCCCGCGAGGTGCCCCTGGCGATCTCGAAGGGTGTCGAAGAGGCCAAGCGCAACTTCTTCCGCGTGCCGCGCGTCGGCTCGACCATCCCGCACCCGGTGCAGGGTGAGGCCGCTGCCGGTGTGGTGCTGCTGCGCCCCGCCGCCGCCGGTACCGGTGTCATCGCCGGTGGCCCGGTGCGTGCCGTCCTCGAGTGCGCCGGTATCCACGACGTGCTGTCGAAGTCGCTCGGCTCGTCGAACACGATCAACATCGTCCACGCGACGGTGGAGGCCCTGAAGCAGCTCGAGGAGCCCCGTGCGGTCGCCGCGCGTCGCGGTCTCGACTTCGACCAGGTCGCCCCCGCCCGTCTCGTCCGCGCCGAGGCCGAGGCGGCCGAGGCCGCTCGTGCTGCGAAGGCAGGTGTCTGATGGCTGCGCGCCTGAAGGTTACGCAGGTCAAGTCCAAGGTGAGCGAGAAGCAGAACCAGCGTGACACGCTGCGTTCGCTCGGTCTGAAGCGGATCGGCGACTCGGTCGTCCGTCCCGACGACGCGCAGACGCGCGGCTACGTCCGGACCGTCGCGCACCTCGTGAAGGTTGAGGAGATCGACTGATGGCTGAGAAGAACGACGCCGTCGAGGCCGAGAAGGCCCCGAAGAAGGCTGCTGCTCCCAAGGCTGCCGCCGAGAAGAAGGCTGCGCCCGCGAAGGCGTCCGCCGCCAAGGCCGACAAGGCTGAGAAGGCGCCTGCCAAGAAGGACGCTCCGGCTTCGCGCCCGGGTGTGCTGAAGGTGCACCACCTTCGTCCGGTCCCCGGCGCCAACACCGCGAAGACCCGTGTCGGTCGCGGTGAGGGCTCGAAGGGCAAGACGGCGGGTCGCGGTACCAAGGGTACGAAGGCCCGCTACCAGGTCAAGGTCGGCTTCGAGGGTGGGCAGATGCCGCTGCACATGCGCACCCCGAAGCTCCGCGGATTCAAGAACCCGTTCCGCGTGGAGTACCAGGTCGTGAACCTGGACAAGCTCGCGGAGCTGTACCCCGCAGGTGGCGACGTCACCATCGGCGATCTGGTCGCCAAGGGTGCGGTGCGCAAGAACGAGAAGGTCAAGGTGCTCGGCACCGGCGACATCTCGGTGAAGCTCAACGTGTCGGTCGACAAGGTCTCGGCTTCCGCCGAGCAGAAGATCGTCGCCGCGGGCGGCGCCGTCAAGTAATACGCACACAGTGGGGGTCGGAGCTTGCTCCGGCCCCCTCTGGGTTACCCTGGACGTCGGCACGTCTGCGTGCCGATGCCCCCCTCTGGAGGAATCCTCTTGTTCAGCGCCATCGCGCGGATCTTCCGCACACCCGACCTTCGGCGGAAGATCGCATTCACCCTGGCGATCATCGCCCTGTACCGCTTCGGCGCGCACGTGCCTGCGCCGTTCGTCGACTTCCCGAACGTGCAGTCGTGTCTGCGGCAGTCCGCGGGCACCGAGGGCCTCCTCTCGCTGGTGAATCTGTTCTCCGGCGGCGCCCTCCTGCAGCTGTCGATCTTCGCCCTCGGCGTCATGCCGTACATCACGGCGACGATCATCGTGCAGCTGCTCCGCGTCGTCATCCCGCACTTCGAGACCCTCTACAAGGAGGGCCAGGCGGGCCAGGCGAAGCTCACGCAGTACACCCGCTACCTCACGATCGCACTCGCGCTCCTGCAGTCGACGACGCTCGTCACCGTTGCGCGCAGCGGCCAGCTCTTCGGGACCACCGGTGTTCCCGAGTGCGAGAACCTCCTCACGAACGACGTGTGGTGGGCTCAGCTGCTCATGATCATCACCATGACCGCCGGCACCGGCCTCATCATGTGGTTCGCCGAGCTCGTCACCGAGCGCGGCATCGGCAACGGCATGTCGCTGCTGATCTTCACCTCGATCGCCGCAGCCTTCCCCGCTTCGATGTGGGCGATCTGGCAGTCCAAGGGCTTCGAGGTCTTCCTGCTCGTCCTGGCCGTCGGCATCGTCGTCGTCGCGCTCGTCGTGTTCGTCGAGCAGTCGCAGCGCCGCATCCCGGTGCAGTACGCCAAGCGCATGGTCGGTCGCCGCACCTACGGCGGCACGAACACCTACATCCCGATCAAGGTGAACATGGCCGGCGTCGTGCCCGTCATCTTCGCCTCGTCGCTGCTGTACATCCCGGCGCTCATCGCGCAGTTCAACCAGCCGCAGGCGGGCGAAGAGGTTCCGGCCTGGGTCGCGTGGATCCAGCTGTACCTGGTGCGCGGTGACCACCCGCTGTACATGGCGCTGTACTTCCTCCTCATCGTCGGCTTCACGTACTTCTACGTCGCGATCACGTTCAACCCGGTCGAGGTCGCCGACAACATGAAGAAGTACGGCGGGTTCATCCCCGGCATCCGTGCAGGTCGTCCGACGGCGGAGTACCTGGACTACGTGCTCACGCGCATCACCCTCCCGGGCTCGATCTACCTCGGTCTGATCGCGCTCCTGCCGCTCATCGCCCTCGCGACGGTCGGTGCCAACCAGAACTTCCCGTTCGGCGGCGCCTCGATCCTCATCATCGTCGGCGTGGGTCTCGAGACGGTGAAGCAGATCGACGCGCAGCTCCAGCAGCGCCACTACGAAGGGCTCCTCCGATGACGCGACTTCTTATCGTCGGCCCCCAGGGTTCCGGCAAAGGCACGCAGGGCATCCGTATCGCCGAAGCCTTCGGCGTCCCGGCCATCTCGACGGGCGACGTGTTCCGCGCCGCCGTCGCGGACGGGTCGGAGCTCGGCAGCCAGGTCAAGGCCATCATCGAGGCGGGCGACCTCGTCCCCGACGAGCTGACCAGCGCCGTCGTGCGCGAGCGCCTCTCGCAGGAGGACGCCGAGGGTGGTTTCCTGCTCGACGGCTACCCCCGCAACGTCGCCCAGGTGATGCACCTGGACGAGTTCCTCGAGGGCCGCGACGAAGAGCTCGACGCCGTGATCCTCCTGGACGTGCCGCGTGAGGAGAGCATCTCCCGCATCGCGGGACGTGCCGCGGAGCAGGGACGCAGCGACGACACCGAAGAGGTCATCGCCAACCGTCTGGCGATCTACGAGCGCGAGACGGCGCCCATCCTCGGCGTGTACGAGGCGCGCGACCTCGTCGTGCCGGTCGACGGTGTGGGCACGCTCGACGAGATCACCGAGCGGATCGTCTCCGCCCTCGAGGCACGCGGGCTCGTCCGCGTCCCCGTCGCCTGATCCCGTGTCGCTCCGCCGCTCGATCTACAAGTCACCCGCCCAGCTGCGGGCGATGGTGGAACCCGGGCTCATCACGGCTGCGGCGCTCGACGCGGCCCGCCAGATGATCGCTCCGGGCGTGACGACGGCGGAACTGGATGCCGCAGCATCCGCTCTCATCACGGGCCGAGGTGCGAAGTCGAACTTCCAGATGGTGCGCGGGTACCGCCACACCATCTGCGCCTCGGTCAACGAAGAGGTCGTGCACGGCATCCCCGGCGACCGGGTGCTCGCGCCCGGTGACATCCTCTCTGTCGACGCCGGCGCCGAGTACAAGGGCTGGAACGGGGACTCCGCGTTCACGTTCGTCCTCCCCGACGACAGCCGCCCCGACGTCGTCGCCGCGCGCCAGCACCTGTCGGACGTGACCGAGGGGTCGCTGTGGGCCGGCATCGCCGCGCTCGCGACCGCGAAGCACATCGGCGAGGTCGGCACGGCGATCCAGGCGCACATCGAGGCGAACTCGCCGGAGTCCGGAACCTACGGCATCCTGCGCGAGTACGTCGGCCATGGCATCGGCCGCAAGATGCACGAGTCGCCCTCGGTGTTCAACTACCGCGTCGCCGATCCGGGCCCGGAGGTGCGGCCCGGATTGGTGCTCGCGATCGAGCCCATGGTCGTGATCGGCGACCAGGCGACGTTCGTCGAGGACGACGGGTGGACGGTCTCCACGATCGACGGCACCGCCGGCTCCCACTGGGAGCACAGCGTCGCCGTCCACGAAGACGGAATCTGGGTGCTCACGGCACCTGACGGTGGCGCCGCGGGCCTTGCGCCCTTCGGCGTGACCCCGCGCGAGATCGCCTAGGAGGCGCGACATGGCACAGACGGCACGCAAGACCAACTGGTTCGCGATCTGGGTGACCCTGGGCGTCGTGGTGGCGCTCGTGCTCGTCACGGTGCTCGTCATTACCCTGAACAACGCGGCGACGCCCAAGCCGCTGCCGACCGAGGTGAACACGCCGACGTCGGCGGGGATCGACGCGGAGACCGGCGCCATCCTCGTCGGAGACGGCCCCGACCGCCTCGACACCTATATCGATTTCATGTGCCCGGTGTGCAACCAGTTCGAGCAGCTGTACGGCGCCGAGATCGAGGGCATGGTGAACGACGGCAGCATCACGCTCGGCATCCACCCGATCTCGATCCTCGACAGTCAGTCCAACGGCACCCAGTACTCGACGCGCTCCGCGAACGCCGCCTACTGCGTCGCGGCGGCGGACCCCGACGCCTCCCTGCCCTTCCTGCAGGCGATGTTCGAGAACCAGCCCGCCGAGGGTTCGAGCGGCCTGACGAACAGCGAGATCCTCGCCATCGCGTCCGGCGTGGGTGTCACGGGCATCGACTCGTGCGTCAACGACGGCACGTACGCCGGCTTCGTCACGTCGATGACGGAAGAGACCCCGATCCAGCCCGGATCCTCGGGCATCGGCACCCCGACCATCGCGGTCAACGGCCAGGTCATCGCGAACTCGCAGCTGCCGCCCGCCGGCTCCCTCGCAACGCTCTTCGAGTAAGCCTTCTGGGAGCGGATGCCGCGCCCCGCGGCATCCGCTCCCTCAATAGGTCGCGCCGCCGAGTCGTCGTGTCTCGACCGAGTCGTGGTGATTCGTGCGCCCGGCCCGTGTCGAGTGGGTCGGATCGTGTCGAGTCGAGGGCGGCCGGACTGTTGTGATGACGGATGCTGCGGCTCGCGGCATCCGTCCCCTTAAGGTGTCGCGGCGCCGAGTCGTGGTGTTCCGACCGAGTTGCGGTGATTCGTGCGCTCGAGATGTGTCGAGTGGGTCGGATCGTGTCGAGTCGCGCGCGGAACGCACGCTCCTCCACAGCGCAGCGTCGGGAGAGGGACTCCCCAGAACGGGGGAGCGGGGGCGGGTCCGCACGGCGGGCCCGCCACGCTGAGGGGATGGACATCGCTGCCGCTCGAGCCCTCCTGCAGCCACGCGGCCGGCTCGAAGCCACCGGGCTCTCCAGTCGCCGCATTGCGGCCGAGGTCGCGGAGGGGCGCCTTCGGCACATCCACCGCGGCGTCTACGTCGACGGCGAGGTGTGGCGTGGGCTCTACGCCGAGGACCGCCACCTGCTGCGGGTGGTCGCCGTGCACGATCGCAGCAGGGGAGCGGATGTCGTGCCCGCGCTGACCTCGGCCGTCGTGCTGCACGGGCTTCCGCTGTATCGGCTCGAGCCGCGGCTTGTGCACCTGTTCGGCTCCCGCGCCGACGGGCACGTGCGCACCGGAGACCGCAACGTGGCACGCCATCGCATTGCGGTGCCTGAAGAAGACCAAGACGTCGTCGACGGCATCCGTTGCACCAATCTCGCGAGGACGGTCGCCGACTTCATCCGAGCCGCACCCGAAACGGCCGGGATCTCGGTCGCCGATGCCGCACTTCGCCGACTCGCCTGGGATGACGGCGGGCACAGCTACGACGTCGATGCAGCCGGCGCCTTCGTCGCGGCGGTCGGTGAGCGGCTCGACGCGGCGGGCAGCGGTCGCGGCATCCGACGAGGCCGGCGGATCATCTCGATCGCCGACGGCCGAGCGCAGCTCCCCGGTGAGAGCGTGAGTAGGCTTCATCTCCTGGCGCTCGGGTTCGCGACGCCGCGGCTGCAGGTTCCCATCGCCGCGCCCGACGCCGGGTGGTACTACGTGGACTTCGGTCTAGACGACGTCGACGCCTGGGGCGAATTCGACGGAATCGGAAAGTACTTCTCGCCCGAGATCCTGGGCGACAGCGACACTCAGGCGGCCTTCCTCGCCGAGAAGCAGCGCGAGGACTGGATCCGCGGGACGACGAACCGCCGTTACCCCCGATGGGGGACCCCGCACATCGCGTCGGCGGCCGCGCTCGCCGAGCGGCTCGCCAGCTTCCACATCGCGGCACCGTGAGCGGTTCCCGACGCCGAGTCGAGCCATTCCGACCGATTCGCGGCGTTGCATGCGCACGAAACGCCGCGATTCGCACGTGACACCACGACTCGAGTCCGGTGCCGAGGCCCGCCCCGGACCTCGCCGCCACGGACCGGGGCCGGGCGTTCCTGAGCGCGAGCCGTGACCGCGCCGCGGGCATTTGCCGAGGCATCCACTATCACGTATGCTTGATCTTTGGTGCGTTGCGCCTGTATTGGCGTGTCGCCGCACCGAATCCCATCCACCGCAGATCGACCGGTCTGCACAAGTGTTAGCGAGCGTATGGCGAAGAAAGACGGTGTCATCGAGATCGAGGGCGTCGTGTCCGAGGCGCTGCCCAACGCGATGTTCCGCGTTGAGCTCAGCAACGGCCACAAGGTCCTCGCGACGATCTCCGGCAAGATGCGGCAGAACTACATCCGCATCATCCCCGAGGACCGTGTCGTCGTGGAGCTGTCGCCCTACGACCTCACCCGCGGGCGCATCGTCTACCGCTACCGCTAGGCCGGTCGAGAAGTAACACCCCAGGCTCCGGCCTGCCCGGTGAAGACAGCGAAGAGAAGAAATCATGAAGGTCAACCCCTCCGTCAAGCCCATCTGCGACCACTGCAAGGTCATCCGTCGCCACGGTCGCGTCATGGTCATCTGCAAGTCGAACCCGCGTCACAAGCAGCGCCAGGGTTGACGCGACGCGGCTCAATGCGACGAAGGAGCGTTGAGCCGTGGCGGGTCAAGGTTGAGCGAGCGAAGCGAGTCGAAACCCCGCGAACGCACGCCGGCTTACAACTGAATACGACTACAGGCAGCGTCAGAACCTCTCCGGAGGGGACACCTCGGGCTGGGGGCCCGGGCACCGACGCTGCTCCACACCTCCACCAACTCCCAGGAGAATCGCATGGCACGTCTTGCCGGCGTTGACATCCCGCGCGACAAGCGCGTGGTGATCGCCCTCACATACATCTACGGCGTCGGCCGTACCCGCTCGAACGAGATCCTCGCCGCGACGGAGATCGACGAGAACATCCGCGTCAAGGACCTCAGCGACGACCAGCTCATCGCGCTCCGCGACTACATCGAAGGCAACTACAAGGTCGAGGGTGACCTCCGTCGTGAGGTTGCCGCCGACATCCGCCGCAAGGTCGAGATCGGTTCCTACGAGGGCCTGCGCCACCGCCGCGGCCTCCCCGTGCGCGGTCAGCGCACCAAGACGAACGCGCGTACCCGCAAGGGCCCGAAGCGCACCGTCGCCGGCAAGAAGAAGGCGCGCTAAGGCGCGGCCCCCAGGGTTTAGGAGAGCAGAGCAATGGCACAGGCCAAGTCCGCCGCGCGCAAGCCGCGCCGCAAGGAGAAGAAGAACATCGCGCTGGGCCAGGCCCACATCAAGTCGACGTTCAACAACACGATCGTCTCGATCACCGACCCGTCGGGCGCCGTCATCAGCTGGGCGTCGTCGGGAGGCGTGGGCTTCAAGGGCTCGCGCAAGTCGACGCCGTACGCCGCCGGCATGGCCGCGGAGTCCGCTGCCCGCCAGGCGCAGGAGCACGGTGTCAAGAAGGTCGACGTCTTCGTGAAGGGTCCGGGCTCGGGCCGCGAGACCGCGATCCGTTCGCTGACGGCCGCCGGCCTCGAGGTCGGCTCGATCCAGGACGTGACGCCGCAGGCCCACAACGGCTGCCGTCCGCCCAAGCGCCGCCGCGTCTGACATCCCGTAAGCCGGGGCACCGTTCGTCGGTGCCCCGGCTCCGGCACGTTTCTTACGGATGCTGCGTCCCCCGCGCGAGCGGTGGGCTCAGCATCCCGAGCAAAACTCAACACCTCACCCACCGCACGTGTCATATAGCGGGCACGTGATCGAAAGGAACACATAGTGCTCATCGCACAGCGTCCCACTCTGACCGAGGAGAAGATCGGGGAGTTCCGCAGCCGTTTCGTCATCGAGCCGCTGGAGCCCGGCTTCGGCTACACGATCGGCAACGCGCTGCGTCGCAGCCTCCTGTCGTCCATCCCCGGCGCAGCCGTGACGTCGATCCGCATCGACGGCGTCCTCCACGAGTTCAGCACCATTCCCGGTGTCAAGGAGGATGTCACCGAGATCATCCTCAACATCAAGCAGCTGGTCGTCTCCAGCGAGCGCGACGAGCCCATCACCGCGTACCTGCGCAAGACCGGCGCCGGTGAGGTCACCGCCGCCGACATCTCGGCCCCGGCCGGTGTCGAGGTGCACAACCCCGAGCTCGTCATCGCGACGCTCAACGACACCGCCAAGTTCGAGCTCGAGCTCACCATCGAGCGCGGCCGCGGCTACGTCTCGGCGACGCAGAACCGCAACGAGTACGCCGAGGCCGGCCAGATCCCGGTCGACTCGATCTACTCACCGGTCCTCAAGGTCTCGTACCGCGTCGACGCGACGCGTGCCGGCGAGCGCACCGACTTCGACAAGCTCGTGCTGGACGTCGAGACCAAGTCCTCGATCGCCCCGCGCGACGCCGTCGCTTCGGCCGGTCGCACCCTGACGGAGCTCTTCGGCCTGGCCCGCGAGCTCAACGTCGAGGCCGAGGGCATCGAGATCGGCCCGGCGCCGGTCGAGACCGTCCTGTCGAACGAGCTGTCGATGCCCATCGAGGACCTCGACCTGTCGGTGCGTTCGTACAACTGCCTCAAGCGTGAGGGCATCAACACCGTGTCGGAGCTCGTCGCCCTCTCGGAGACGCAGCTCATGAACATCCGCAACTTCGGTCAGAAGTCGGTCGACGAGGTGCGCGACAAGCTCGTCTCGCTCGGCCTGTCGCTGAAGGACTCGGTCCCCGGGTTCGACGGTGCGCACTTCTACGGCGGCTACGACGACGAGACCGTCTGAGCCGATTGGTTCCGGATGCTGCGGCTCGCGGCATCCGTCCCCCCGACCGACTTTTCACACTGGAGTAACTGAGAATGCCCAAGCCCACCAAGGGTCCCCGCCTCGGAGGCGGCCCCGCCCACGAGCGCCTGCTGCTTGCGAACCTGGCCGCCGCGCTGTTCACGCACAAGTCGATCAAGACGACCGAGACCAAGGCCAAGCGCCTGCGTCCCCTCGCCGAGCGTCTCATCACGTTCGCGAAGCGCGGCGACCTGCACGCGCGTCGTCGTGTGCTGTCGGTCATCGGTGACAAGGAAGTCGTGCACGTCCTGTTCACCGAGATCGCTCCGCTGGTCGCGGACCGTGACGGCGGCTACACCCGCATCACCAAGGTCGGCAACCGCAAGGGTGACAACGCGCCCATGGCCGTCATCGAGCTCGTCCTCGAGCCCGTGACGAAGAAGCCGTCGGCCAAGAAGGCTGCCGCCGCGCAGGCTGCTCCGGCCGAGGAGGCTCCCGCCGAGGAGGCGCCCGCCGAGGAGACCCCCGCCACCGACGAGGCCGCCGACGCCGGCGCCGAGTCGCAGGAGGAGGGCGCCGCCGCCGAGGCTGCTGCCGAGGACGCCGTCGAGGCGCCCGCCGAGGAGAAGTCCGCGTAACGCGGATCCCGCCGGGCGCAGCAGCCCGGCACCCCTTGCACCGCGAGACCCGTCACCCGTCTGGGTGGCGGGTCTCGCTGCGTCCGGGGGACGGATGCTGCGGCCGGGCGCCGACCGGACGCTCAGGGCGTGAGGTCGGCGCTGAGGATCTCGGCGAGGCGTTCGGCGCGGTCGGCGGCGTACTCGCGGCGCTCGTCGGCGAGTTGGTCGACCGCGGCGGCGACCGTGTCGGCGAAGATGCGCCCGCCGGCGGCGCCGGGATGGATCTTGTCGCCGGCGAGCAGGTCCTCGTGGGACGCGATGGCGCCCGACCAGTCGGCGACGATGACGTTGCGGTGGTCGTCGGCGAACGCGGCGAGCTCGGCGTTGACGCCGGGGATCCAGTCGCGCGGCGCGTAGGCGTTCACCAGCACGAGGCCCCGCTTCGGGCCGACGGTGTCGGCGAGGTGCTCGAGTGTCGAGGGGTCGACCTCGCCGTTCGTGCCGAGCGCGACCACGACGTACGGCCGCAGGCGGCCGGTGGCGTCCAGTTCGTCGACGATCTCGGGCCCGGCCCACATCGAGCGCGAGACCTCGGCGTCGACCTCGATGCCCGGCAGGCGCTCCACGAGCCCGCCGGCCGACGCGAGCATGACGGAGTCGCCCACGGCGCTGATCTGGTCGCCGGTGATGTCGGTGGGGGCGGGGGACGCAGCATCCGTCGCCGAAGGAGTGGGGGCGATCGGCGCGGGAGCCTCGCGCAGGGCCTTGTCGAGCGCCCGACGCCCCGCCTCGACGGCGGCCTCGGCGCTGGTCTCGTCGGGCGAGACCGCGATCGCGGCGCCCGCGCCGGCGAGCACGAGCGCTCCGCTGAGCGCCACGCCGACGGCGCGGAGCCGCGCGCGGGGTCCGCCCCGCAGACGCACCGCGAGCATGCGCGCGGAGGCGCGGAAGCCGTGCCGGCGCACCGGGGTCTCGACGTAGCGGAACGAGAGAGCGGATGCTGCGGCCGTCGCCGCGAGCACCACGAGGCCGATCCAGATCGGCGCCGAGGCGACGGTCGCGCCCGGCGCGAACGCCGCGACCGCGAGCACGAGCAGCGGCCAGTGCCACAGGTAGATGCCGTAGGAGCGGTCGCCGATCCAGCGCAGCTGCCGCGTGTCGATCGCCGGCCCGAACCAGGAGCCCGGCCACACGCCGGCGACGATGGCGACGGCGCTGAGCAGGCTCGCGGCGAGGAGGACGCCGGGGAACGTCGCGGTCGAGGTGGTCTGCGGCACCATGGCGAGCGCGACCAGCCCGGCGAGCGCCAGCACGCCGGCCGCCCCGGTGATGTTCCGCGCCGCCCGCGACTCCGTCCAATGCAGGCCCCCGGCGCGCAACAGCGGCGTCAGCAGGAACGCCAGCCCGACGCCGAGCAGCAGCCCGAACGCGTGCGTGTCGGTGCCGAAGTAGGCGCGCGTGACGTCGCCGCCGCCCGCGACGGTGACGCCCATCCACGCGGCCGACGCGGCCGCCATTGCGAACGCCGCCGTCGTGCGCGCCCACGCGCGCGGCAGCAGCAGGAACAGCGGGAAGATCAGCGGCCAGAGCACGTAGAACTGCTCCTCGACCGCGAGCGACCAGAAGTTGCGGAACAGCTCGGGCGTCGCCGCGGCGAAGTACCCGCCGCCGCCCGCGACCGAGACCCAGTTGTAGCTGAAGGTCGCCGCTCCCAGCACCTGCGCGTCGAGGTCGACGAGCACATCGCCGCCGACGAGCCAGGCCAGCGCCGAGCACACCACGACGACCACCGCGAGGGCGGGCAGGAGTCGCCGCGCACGGCGCTGCCAGAAGCGGCCGAGGGCGACGCGTCCGGTCGAGACCTGCTCCCGCAGCAGCAGGCTCGTGATGAGGAATCCGCTGATCACGAAGAAGACGTCGACCCCCACGAAGCCGCCCGGCAGCACCGCCGGCGGGAACAGGTGGTAGACGACCACGAGCAGCACCGCGATCGCGCGCATGCCGTCCAGCCCGGCGAAGCGGGCGGGCGGGGCGGTGGCGGGCGCAGTCGACGTCATGGGTTCTCGCGAACGAAGGTGGGGAAACGGCAATTGTACGTGGCTCGACTGGGCGTATCACGGCGCGCGGTGGCGGCTCTATGCCAGAGGCAGGCCGAGCGCTACTCTTGCCCCAACCTCGGCGGGCCGAGGGTTGGGGCAAGCTTCCAGCGCCGCTGCACGTGTTCGAACGGCGGCGTACGAGGGGAGAGAGCGTGTCCGGATCGGAGACGCCCGTGGCGACACCCGCGCATTGGGTGGGCACGCCACGTGCCCGCACGCGTGCGGGCCTGTCGATCTACTCGATCCTGCTCATCATGCTGCTGTCGGTGAGCGTGCTCTCGAGCATCGTCGTCGGCATCATCGGGTACGTCAACGGCACCGAGGCGCTGCGCGCGATCGCATACGAGAAGCTCGTCGAGATCCGCGAGAACCGCGCACGCGAGGTGTCGCAGCTGTTCCGCTCCATCGAGAACTCGGTGCGGTTGTCGGCCCTGAACGACACGAGCAAGGCCGCGGTGCGCGCCTTCACCGAGGGCTTCGCCGACCTGAACGCGCAGGAGACGGATGCCGCAGCATCCGCCGCCGTGAACACCTACTATCGCGATTCGTTCGCCGCCGATCTCGAGGAGGCGACCGGCGAAGACGTCGACGGCTCGGCGTTCGCCCCGCGCGGGGCGGCCGAGACGTATCTGCAGAACCACTACGTGATCCCGTACGACACGTGGGAGGACGCGATCGTCACCGACGACGCGGGCGACGGGAGCGCGTGGTCGGCGGCGCACGCGAAGTACCACGACTACTACCGCACGATGACCGAGCTGCAGGAGTACGAGGACGTGCTCATGCTCGACACCGAGGGCAACGTCGTCTACACCGCGTACAAGGGCGTCGATCTCGGCACGAACCTCTTCGAGGGGCCGTACCGGCTGTCGAACCTCGCCGTCGCGTACCGCGAGGCGATGGACCGCAACATCGTCGGCGACGTCGTGCTCGCCGACTTCGCGTCGTACGGGCCGAGCCTCGGCGCACCGGCCGGCTGGGCCGTCGTGCCGATCGCCGACGACGGCGAGGTGCTCGGGGCGCTCGCGATCGAGCTGCCCATCGAGCGCATCGACGACGTCATGACCGTCGCGGGCGAGTGGGAGCTCAACGGCCTCGGTGCGACGGGCGAGACCTACCTCGTGGGCGCCGACGGCACAATGCGGTCGGTCTCGCGGGCGCTGCTCGACGACGCCGAGACATACGAGACGGATGCTGTGGCCGCAGGTCTCGCGCCGGCGGCGGCCGCGCTCGCCGTGAACAACGGGAACACCCTCCTCAGCCAGGCGATCGCGGGCACCGCCGTGACCCGCGCGCTGGCCGGCGACTCGGGCACGCTGCTCGAGAGCGATTACCTCGGGCGCCCGAGCCTGACCGCGTACGCGCCGCTCGAGGTGGACGGCCTGGACTGGGTGATCGTCGCGCAGGAGACCGAGCAGGAGGCGATGGTCCCCGTCGAGGACTTCACGCGCAACCTCATCCTGTCGACGGCCGCCATGATCATCTTCGTCTGCGTGCTGTCGCTCGTGCTCGCGCAGGTGTTCGTGCGGCCGCTGCGGCGTCTCAAGACCGCCGCCCAGCGCATCGCGGCGGGAGACGAGGGCGTGCAGGTCGACGCGGGCTCGAGCGACGAGCTCGCCGACGTCGCGAACGCGTTCAACGACATGAGCCGCAGCCTGCAGGTGAAGTCGCACCTCATCGCCCAGCAGGAGAAGGCCAACGAGGACCTCATCCTGTCGTTCATGCCCGAGGGCATGGCGAGCCGCTACAAGCTCGGCGACGACGCGATCACGCAGGACAGCGACGACGTCACCGTGGTGTTCGCCGACATCGTGGGCTTCGAGGCGCTCGCACTGTCGATGTCGTCCGACGAGGCGGTCGCGCGCCTCAACGACCTCATCCGGGCGTTCGACGAGGCCGCCGAGCGTCACGGGGTCGAGCGCGTGCGCACCACGCGGCAGAGCTACCTCGCCAGCTGCGGGCTCGCGACGCCGCGCGTCGACAACGCGCGCCGGGCCGTCGAGTTCGCGCTCGAGCTCGACACGATCCTCGATCGGTACTCGACGCAGCAGGGCGTCTCGCTGACGCTGCGGGCGGGCCTCGACTCCGGCAAGGTGACGAGCGGGCTCATCGGTCGCGCGCGGGTCGTCTACGACATGTGGGGGGATGCCGTGAACCTGGCGTTCCGCGTGCAGGGCGACTCCGACGAGCCCGGCATCTACATCACGCAGCGCGTCGCGGAGCGCCTGCCGGATTCGATCACCGTGGTGCCGGCCGGAGAGATCGAGACGCAGTCGGGCGGCCAGCGCGTCTGGAAGGTCGAGGCCCCGGCGATCGTCGTGGCCGAGGGGTGAGGCATCCGTGGCCGACATCGTCTCGCAGCCGTGGTTCTGGCCCGCCGTCGTCGTCTCGGTGGGACTGCCGCTCGCGCTCATCGGGCTGACGGAGTTCCACAACGCGCTGGCCCGCCGCGGCAGCCGCGCGGCGCCGATCGTGCTCATGGTGCGCAACTACCTCGTGCCGGTCGCCGGCATCCTGGTGCTGCTCAGTCAGCCGGGCGCGTGGGAGGGGTCGGGCACGTGGCCGAAGGTCGTGTGGACGATCTTCGGGCTGCTCGTGATCGTGGTGACGATCAACGCCGTCAACCACCTCGTGTTCCACCGCGCCGAGAAGGGGTCGTGGCGCGATCGCTTCCCGACGATCTTCAGCGACCTGATCCGGTTCGTCTTCATCATCCTCGGCATCGCTGCCGTGTTCTGGTGGGTGTGGGATGCCGACGTCGCCGGCGTGTTCGCCGCGCTCGGCATCACCTCGATCGTGGTCGGCCTCGCGCTGCAGAACGCGGTGGGGTCGATCGTGTCGGGCCTCTTCCTCGTGTTCGAGGCACCGTTCGAGCTCGGCGACTGGATCGAGACCGGCGGGACGCGCGGGCAGATCGTCGAGGTGAACTGGCGCGCGGTGCACCTCGAGACCGGCAACGGCACGGTGATCATCCCGACCGCCGAGCTCGCCGGCGGATCGTTCGTGAACCTGTCGCGCAACCCCGAGCCGTACGCCGCGACTCTCGAGGTCGAGTTCGGCACCGATGACCCGCCGGGCCGCGTGCGGGAGCTGCTCGTGGCGGTGGCGCGCGACATCCCGCTGCTGTCGCCGGGCCTCGAGCCGTCGGCCGCGACGCTCGGCGGCTCGCGGTACGAGGTCGCGATCCCGCTGCGCACGCCCGGAGATCGCGCCGACGCGCTCGACGCGTTCGCGACGCGCCTCTGGTACGCCGCGCGCCGCGCGGACCTGCACCTCGACGGCGACCTCACGGACGAATGGCGCACACCCGCGCGCCTGCAGGACGCGCTGCGGCAGATCGCCCCGTCGCTGAGCCTCGCGCCCGGTGAGGCCGAGTCGCTCGCCGCCCACGCGCGCCTCGAGCGGTACTGCGCGGGTGAGTCGCTGATGCGGCCCGGCATCGTGCCCCTGGAGACGCGCTTCATCCTCGCCGGATCCGTCGTGCTCGGCATTCCGACCGAGGACGAGGGATTCGTGCAGGTGGGAGTCTTGGCTGCCGGTGACGCCGTCGGCCTCACCGCCCTCTCCCGCACGCCGACCATCTCGCGGGCACTCGCGACGAGCGAGGTCGATGTCGTGGTGGTGCCGGTCGCCGCGCTCGACGACATCGTGCGCGCGCACCCGGTGGTCGCGCGCGAGATCGTGCGCGAGAGCGAGAACCGGCTGCGCCAGGCCGCTGCCGCGCTCGCCGCGGTCGGCGAGACGCTGCCTCGCGGCCGCTTCGTCGTCGGCTGATGCCGGGACCACCACTTGCGGTGACGCTGGCTCTCCGCCGGTGCCGACGCGCGTCCCCGGCCGACGGAATGCTCTCACATCGTCAATGAACTTCCGGCTCACACGAGGACTGCTCGGGCCGAGAGTAGGTCGTGTGAGTCGGAAGTTCATCGTGCTTTTCGGCACGTTCCGGCCCCCGCAATAGGCTGGAGTCCGTGCGGATCCGCCTCGACATCGCCTACGACGGCACGCATTTCCGTGGGTGGGCGCGCCAGCCGGGGCTGCGCACCGTCCAGGAGACGCTCGAGGCCTCCCTCGCCCGCGTCGTCGGCGGAGAGACCCGCCTCGTGGTCGCCGGGCGCACCGACGCGGGCGTGCACGCCACCGGCCAGGTCGCGCACGTCGACCTCGACGACAGCCAGCAGCAGCGCATGCTCGCGCGGCACGCGCGTCCGGCTGCCGGTGTCCCCACCGCCGAAGACCGCGCCGCCGCGCTCGCCGCGCGCATGACCGGCGTGGTCGGCGCCTACTCAGACGTCGCGGTCACCGGGTCGCGCATCGCTCCCGAGGGTTTCGACGCCCGCTTCTCGGCCGTGTGGCGCCGCTACGAGTACCGCATCGGCGACACCGTGACCGGCTACGACCCGCTCGAGCGCCATCGCACCACCTCGGTGCGGGCGGCCCTCGATGCGGAGGCGATGGATGCTGCGGCCCGGGCCCTCATCGGACTCCACGACTTCGCCGCCTACTGCAAGCCGCGCGAAGAGGCCACCACGATCCGCACGCTGCTCGAGTTCGACTGGCATCGCGACGCGGCCGGCGTGCTCATCGCGAACGTCAAGGCCGACGCGTTCTGCCACAGCATGGTGCGCGCGCTCGTCGGGGCCTGCGTCGCGGTCGGCGAGGGCAGACTCGATGTCGAGGACGTCGTCGACATCCGCGATGCGCAGGAGCGTGTGCCCGAGGTGAAGGTGCTCGCGGCACGCGGACTGACGCTCACCGAGGTGGGCTACCCGGCCGACGACCTGCTCGCGCAGCGTGCGGAGCAGACCCGCGCGCGGCGCGACCGCGAGTGACCCCACCCGCTAGACTGACCGGACGTTTTTCCGGCGCGACTCGGGGGTTTTATGCGCAGGTGGAACCGGTACGCCGGTGTCGTGACGATCTCGCTCGTGGGCATGGTGGCGCTCGCCGGGTGCGGGCCCGCGCCGTGGGAGGAGGGCGCCGGAGGCAGCACCCCGACCCCGACGTCGACCACGATTCCGACTCCCGTGCCGAACGACCTCTCCGGCGGCGCGACGCAGCGCGAGCTCACCGCAGGTGCGGTCGCCGCGACGATCGACTACTGGTCGACCCTGTCGATGGACCAGTGGACGCCCGAGGCGATCAAGCCCGTCAGCATCTCGTTGATCGCCACCGTCACCCCGGACGACGGCCAGAAGGTGTACCTGCAGCGCGCGACCATGACGGCGATCCCGTCGACGCCGACGGGTGCGCTCGACGCGCTCGAGCCGCAGATCGACGCCTCCACGGTGAGCCCCGGGTACCTCGTGCTGGATCCGTACAGCTACTCGCAGACGTTCAACGTCGGGCCGGTACCGGCCGAGGCGACCTTCGTGACGCTGCAGTTCAGCTACGACTTCCTGGTGCAGACCACGCCGACCTCGAGCGAGTACGCCAAGCAGACGGCGACCGACACGCTCACTGTAGCTCTGACTCACTGATCAGGCGGTTGACGATGGTGGCGCCGACGCGCTCCCATCGGTCGCCGCCCTTGCCGCTCGCGACGCGCGCGGCCTCGCGGCCGGTGTACACGAGGGTGTCGAGATCGTACCCGAGCACCGAGACCGGTGCCCAGCCGGCGCTCGCCGTCGGGCGGATCGGCAGCGCCCCGTGCACGTCGAGAAGTGTCACCCGCTCGAGGGTGGTGCGCAGCAGGTCGCGCACCACGGCATCGGGCCGGGGCACGAGCACGACGACCGCGCCCGCCGAGGGCGATCCCACGTCGGACTCGGCCGGGAACGCGGCCCGCACCTCGTCCTCGAGCCGCTCCGACAGGGTCGCGAACGCGGCCGCCCCCGCGGTCTGGCGGATGTCGGCGGCATCGTCGAGGCCGAGGTAGACGACCGACCATGGCTCCGAGGTCTTCTGCGCCCGCGCCAGGCGGTCGCCGGCGGTGCGCTCGAACTGCTGCCACGCCGTGGAGACGGTCGCGGCGCGGCCGAGCCCGCTGTCGCGTGCCGTGGTGCCGACCACCGCGATCAGCGCGCAGGCCACGTACACCAGCATCCCGATCGACGAGATCAGCCGCACGAGCTCGAAGTCGTCGCCGCCCGACGGCGGGTAGACGAGTCCCGCGAGCAACGTGCCGACGCCGGTGACGAAGAATGCGATGGACACGATCACGAGCGGAAGCAGCAGGCGGTCGTTGCGCCGTGACGAGGCGCGTGCCCAGTCGAGGACGAACAGACCCGCGAACACGGATGCCGCGAAGAAGACCGTGCGGTACGCCACCGTGAACCACGCGAGGTCGCCGACGATCGCGAGCGAGAACGCCGATGCCGCGGCCATGGCCGCACCAGCCCAGACGTGCGGACGCAGCCCCCACGCGGCGCGGAAACCCGACCACAGGAACGCGGGAGCGCCCATCAGCGCGCCGAGCGACGCACGCCTGAGTGTCTCGATGCCCGTGACGTCCCCGGCGACGACGCCGTACGTGGCGAGCATCGCGAGAGTGAAGGCGATGCTCCAGTAGAGCGTCGGGAGACCGGGGCGCACGAGGAACGCGATGCCGATGGTGAGCATCGTCGCGAGCGTGGTGATCACCGCCTGCGCGATGCCGAGGTCGACGCCGGCTCCGGCGATGAGGTCGGTCATGCTCGTCCTTCTTCGTCACGCCGGGCCTCCGGCACAGCGGCGGAGTCCCCGGCCAGCTCGCCCGCCAGCGGGAGGCGGATCGTGACGGTCGTGCCCACGCCCGCCTCGCTGTCGATCGAGAGCGTGCCGCCGTGGGCGAGCACGATGTCGTTGCTGATGCCGAGCCCGAGGCCGGTGCCGCCGGACTGCTTCTTGGCCTCGGCGGTGCGGAAGTACGGAGTGAGGATGTGGGGCAGGTCCTCAGAGGCGATGCCGATGCCGGTGTCGGCGACCGACAGCACGACGAGGTGGTCCTCGACGGCGCCCGTGATGCGCACGCGGCCGTCTCGCGGGGTGTATTTGATGGCGTTGCTCACGACGTTGTCGACGACCTGCCGCAGCCGGAAGCCGTCCGCCGTGATCGGCAGCGTCTCGTCGGCCCGCACGTCGATCGAGATGTCGCCCGAGAGCGCGGTCGGGCGGAACGAGGCGACCGACTCGAGCAGGATCTGACGCAGGTCGATGTCGTCGACCTCGTCGCGGAACGAGAAGCCCCGCTTCGAGGTCGTCCCCAGCGTCTGCACCATCGTCAGCATGCGGTCGCTCGCCGCGACGATCGACTCGAACCGCTCGCGCGTCCGCGGCGTGAGGTCGTCGAGCTCGAGAGCGAGTTCCGCGTTGCCGATCATCACGGTGAGCGGGTGCTTCAGCTCGTGCGAAGCCATCGCGGTGAAGCGCTCCCGCTCGCGTTGCGCGTAGGTGAGGGCGGTCACGTCATGGACCAGGAGAAGGACGCTGGAGCTTTCGCCTCCGCCCGCAGCGAGGCGCTTGGCGGTCACCGAGAGCGCGCGCCACTCGCCGTCTGCGGTGAACAGCCACACCGAGGCATCCGTGAAGGTCTCACCGCGTGCGGCGCGGGCGAACGGCCGCTCGGAGAACGGCACCGGCATGCCGCGCCGCCCGGTGTACTCGACGGAGCGGGCGGGCAGTGTCGGGTCGAGCGGGTCGAGGCCGTACAGGCGCGAGTACGCGTCGTTGACGGCGAGCACGGAGCCGTCGTCGGAGATGCGCGCGATACCGGTGTCGACGCCGTTGAGGATCTCGCTCGTGCGCCGCTCCTGGTCGGCCCTGCGCATGTAGGTGGCGGTGAGGCGATCGGCCTGCCGTTTCAGCAGCCGTCGGAGCGACCGGGTGCGGCGCAGCGCCAGGTGGGCGGTGATGCCGATGAAGGTCAGCGACAGCAGGACCACGAAGGCGCGCAGCGGGGCCAGGCTGCCGGTCGAGAGCGCCGAGTCGACCAGGAGGATGATCCCCACCGTGGCGAGCAGGGCCGCAAGGGCGGCCGCCCGGAAGTGCATCGCGACCCACATCACCGGGAAGCCCCACAGGTAGCCGAGACGCAGCTCCGTACCGCTGGACATCAGGCCGATCGCGAGCGCGTCCGCGAACGGGATTCCGAGCACCGCGGCGGAGGGAAGCCGCGACCATGGTAGCGCCAGGGTGACGATCGTGAGGACGACGACCCCGAACATGCCCACGAGGAAGTTCCACCGTGCGAAGAGCGCCGGCTGCAGGGCCATCACGAGGATCGTGGTGATCAGCACGCTCGCGGCGAGGACCAGCTGCGTGAGCCAGATCGACCGGGTGCGACCGTCGGGCGCGCCCACGGCCAACGTGCCTTGTGCAGCCCCGGTAGCCATAGGCCGATTCTATTGGCCCTGCCATCGGGCATTTCGGCGCCGAGCCGAAAGGGGCAAGCGCTCTCTTGCGAATGCCTTGCGCAAACCTTGCGGTTCCGTTCGCGGTCTCTCGGAGGGGCCTTGCGGTCGGTGGGAGAAGCTCTTCATGTGCCGGAGACACCGGCCGAGAATCCGAAAGGCGAGGATCGTGACCGACATCGTCCCCCTCACCCGCAGCAAGCGGACGCAGCACGGTGGCGCGACCGCTTCGCTCGAGGACATGACGACCGTTCATGCCGTCCACGGATTCGCCGACGACTTCGAGGCCGTCCTCGACGACACCTCGGTGCACCGCTCGACCATCGGCTGCGTCATCCCCGCGTACAACGAGGAGGAATCGATCGCGCAGGTGATCGAGTCGCTGCTCGGCCAGACCCGCGTGCCGGACGTCATCCACGTCGTGGTCAACAACACGTCTGACGCCACCGTCATGCTGGCGTCGCAGTACGCCGGCCCCCACGAGGTCGTGACCGAGCTCGGCGAGCAGTTCACCGAGGTCTTCGTCCACGACATCGGCAAGAACCCCGACAAGAAGGTCGGCGCGCTCAACTACGGCTACACGCTGGTCGAGGGTTACGACTACCTGCTCGGCGTCGACGGAGACACCGTCGCCGACCCGAAGGCGGTCGAATACCTCGAGGCCGAGGCGACGAGCGACACCCGCATCGGCGGCATCTCGGCGATCTACTCGATCGACGACAAGCCGATCAAGGGCGCTCTCGCGAAGTTCCTCACGACCGGTCAGCGCTCCCAGTTCGCGGCCTTCAACCTGCACAACCTGCTCCGCGGCCGCAACATGGCCGTGCTCGGCGGCCAGTTCTCCATCTTCTCGACGCACGCCCTGCGCGACGTCATGAAGGAGAACCACCAGTCGACGCCGTGGGTCAAGGACTCCGAGGTCGAGGACTCGTTGCTGTCGCTGCAGATCAAGAGCGCCGGCTACCTCACCAAGATCAGCCCGTTCGCCCGCGCCGATGTCGGCGGCATGACGACCCTCCGGGCGCTCGACGCACAGCAGGTCAAGTGGACCTACGGTGCGATCGAGCTCATGTGGCCGGGCCAGCGCGGCGACACCAAGGGGCAGCCGTTCCACCCGAACCTGCGCGTCCGCTGGCTCGAGCACTTCGACATGCTCATGAACATGTTCGTGCGCGTGGCGTTCATCACCCTGCTCGCGGCATCTCTGTCGATCGGTGCGTTCGTCTTCTCCCCCTGGTGGCTGATCCCGCCGGCGGTCGCGATCGCGCTCAACACCCGCATGGCCATGACCATGAACAACCGCAACTGGCGTGATGTCGTGTTCGGCCTGACGCTGGTGCCGGCCGAGGTCTACATGTGGATCCGCTGCAGCCACTTCGTGCGGTCATGGACGCGGTTCCTCTCGCGCAAGAAGGTCGACAACTGGGCCATGCAGGCCAAGGCCGAGCGCGGCGGCGGTTTCGGTCACTGGACGCCGCTCATCCTCGCGGTCGCCGTCATCGCCGCGATGGTCGCGATCTGGATGATGCTGCCCGTGATGGTGCAGTCCACGGTCCTCTGGATCGGCTGGCCGATCGTCGGCGTCGTCACGGTGCTGCAGACGCTGACCATGTTCTTCAAGCTCATCCGTCGTCATCACGGATACAAGGTCTGACCCGAACCCGAAACGGGTCAGAACTGGGGAAGCGCCGCGGCTGGGGAGCACGGCGCAGGGGGAGGAGGTGAGGGGCCCGCCTGGGGAGGGACGGGCACCCTCACCGCACACTGTGGAGGCATCCGCTCTGTCTGGGGCAGAGGGGATGCCTCCGCCGCGCGTGACGGTTCAGACAGGCCGGTTCACGCGTCCGAGGTGAGCCGGTAGCCTACGCCGCGCACGGTCTCGATGTACCGGGGGTTCGCGGCGCTCTCGCCGAGCTTGCGTCGCAGGTTCGTCATGTGGGCCTCGACGGCGCGCTTGTCGGCGTCGCCCACGAAGTAGCTCGTGACGTACGACTCGCCGCGCAGCACGAGCGTGAGGTCGGCCTTGCTGCGCACGCGCCGCTTCGACTCGAGCAGTGTCGCGAGCAGGTCGAACTCGGTGCGCGTGAGCTCGAGCTCGTCGCCGGCGATCAGCACGATGCGGTTCTCGGGGTGCAGTCGCAGGTCGCGGTGCGTCAGCCATTCGCCGTCGGTGTCGCCGTCCAGGGGGATGGCTACTGCGCCCGCGGGCACGATCACCGTGGCAGGTGTCGTGAGGTCGGGGTCCTCGATCGTGGGCGCGGTCGGCACGGCGGTGGTCGTCGGCCGCACACCGGGGAACGACGGACCGACGCTGCCCTGCGAGGGTGCAGCCGGCGCGGCGATCGAGCGCTCCGCGTCGGTGGTGCGGCGCCGCATGAGCGCCTCGACGCGGGCACGCAGCTCGCGCGGGCGGAACGGCTTGACGAGGTAGTCGTCGGCGCCCGCGCCGAGCCCGGCGATGACGTCGGCCTCGTCGGTGAGGCCGGTCAGCATGATGATGAACGTGTCGGACTGAGCGCGGATGCGCCGGGCCGCCTCGATGCCGTCGATGCCGGGCATGTTGACGTCGATGGTCGTGAGCACCGGCTTGTAGGTGAGCACCGCCCGCACACCGTCGATGCCGTTGCCGACCGAGACGGTCGAGAACCCCGACGACTCGAGGACCTCGGCCAGGACGTGACGGATCTCGGTGTCGTCCTCGATGATGACGGCTGTCTTCAGCTCGTCGGAAGGGGTGCTCATGCGTGCGTGCTCTCTAGGACGGTGGAACCGGATATGCGCCGATTACCGACCCCAGCCGCGGCCCCCGACGCATGCGCAAAGTACTCACGATGCTACACACAACCGGTTATGCCTGGTCGGAGATCAGATCAACCCGTGACGACGTCCCGCGTGAGCTCGACGGCGGCCTCCGGCCACCACCGTCCGGCGGCGGGTCCGCCGTTGCAGTCGCCGTCGCTCTCGCCGGGCGGCTTGATCCAGAGGTTCGTGTCGACGACGTCGTCGCCGATCGTGCCGCCGGCCTCGCCGACGAGTCGGCCGGGCGGGTTGCACCACTCGCCGTTCGAGCCGGCACCATTGCGTCCGGTGTCGATGATCGCGTGCAGACCGTCGAGGAGCCCGGCGACGTCGTGGGCGTACGCAACCTCGTCTTCGGTCGCCTCGTAGTTCGACACGTTGGTGGCGAATCCGCGGATGCCCGGGCCCCCGTCACCGCGGGACGCGCTGTCGACCTGCTCGATGAGGGCGGCCATCTCATCCGGGGCGAGCCAGTTCGAGTGCCCGCCGTCGACGTAGATCCACGTTCTCTCGGCGGCGATCGCCTGGACCGCGGCGCTCAGCTGGTCGACCCGCTCATCGACGTTGCCGCACTCGGGCGCGAGGGCGAGGCTGTCGGGCTCGAGGATCACCACGGGCGCCGTGTCGGCGGCCTCACGCAGCGCGTCCCCGATCGCGCGCGTCCACTCGACGTACGCGTCGCCGTCGAGGCCACCCGCCGAGTGGCCGCCGCAGTCGCGCTCGGGCAGACCGTAGACGACGACCGCGATGCGTGCGGACTGGTCCCGTGCCTCCGCCGCGAGGTTCGCGATGCGCTCGCCGACGACGTCGGCGGGGTCGCCCTCCGGCGTGAGCCACACCGCCGTGGGCTGCGCGCTCAGATACCTCGCCGCGGCCTGCTCGGAGCTGCCGTCGGCGGCGCGGGACGCGGCATCCGTCGCCTTCGAGAGCTCGGAGGCGACGATCTTCGTCCCTCGGCCGGGCGGCTCGGGGGCCTGCCCACGCAGGAGCGCGATGGCCGCCACGACCGCGACCACGGCCACGACGCCCGTGATCGCGAGGATCGTGATGGTCCGTCGCGAGGTGGGCACGAAGGCGAGCCTACGAGACCGGCGCCGGGGCGCGGGCGCCCCGGCGTGTCGCGTCAGGCCGTGCGGGGGCGCGGGCTGCGCACGCGGGCGGCCGGAGCGGTGCGTCCGGTCGCGAGGGAGCCGCGCCGGGCGGTGCTGCCGCGCTTCGACCCGACGAGCTGCAGCAGAGCGGCCGCGAGCGGGCTCGCCGAGGCGGCCTCGGTCTCGAAGGCGCCGGCGACGACGGATGCTGCGCGCTCGAATTCCTGCGCCTTGTCGACGGCCGCGCGGCGCTCGGCGACGACGCGGTCGGCGGCGGCGTACTCGGTGCGGAGGCACTCGCGCTCGGACTCGTCGAGTCCGGGCCGGCGCGCGGTCCGCTCGAGCGCCTCGGCGGCGCGGGAGCGCAGGGCGACGCTGCGGTGGAGCTCCCGCTCCGCCTCTTCGCGGGCGGTGCGGCTCGCGTCGAGGGCCTCGGCGAGCTCGGCGCGGACGGTCTTCGGGGATGCAGCGGTCATGGGGTCCTCCAGGATCGGGGTGCGGGTTCACGCTCGGATGCCGTGAGCCGGCACACCACTCCAGAGGCGCGGCATCCGGTTTTCGTACATAGGGACTTCCTGTCAAGGCCATCCGCTCGAAACGTCCACGGCATAGGCTGTCGTCGTCATGAAGGTCATCTCGTACAACCTGCGCAAGCACCGGGCGGCGGGGGAGCTCGCCCACCTGGTGGAGCGGCATGGCGCGGATGTGCTGTGCCTCCAGGAAGCCGACACGTCCGACATCCGCGAAGAGATCTCGGGCCTGCGGCTCGCGGATTCCACGCAGCGCAACCGTCTCGGGCTCGCCGTGTACTACCGCGAGAACACGTACCGTGCGGTCGAGGTGCGGGCGCTCGCGCTCAAGAAGTCGCTGCACGACCGCGTGCTCAAGCCCGCCGAGGAGCGGCTGCTCGGCGTCCGGCTGCACGACATCGACGAGAACACCGACCTCATCGTGGCGTCGTTCCACGCCGCGCCTCTGACGGCACTGAACTCGCTGCGACGGCACCAGATCCGCACGGCGCTCGGCGAGCTGCAGCAGCTGGGCGAGGGGCTGCCGGCGCTCATGGTCGGGGACTACAACTACCCCGTCTTCAAGGAGCGGCTGGGCCAGCACATCCGCGAGCAGGGGTACGAGCTGAACCTGTCGGACTCGCGCACGTACACCCGTTACCGATTCTTCCGCGGCCACTACGACTTCGCGACGTCGGTCGGGTTCGAGATCGACCGCGTGCGCACGCTCCCGCAGGGCCTCAGTGATCACCTGCCGATCCTGGTGACCGCCCACCCGGCTCCGGGCGTGGGTCGCGTGGTCGAGATCCCCGACCCCGAAGCGGCCACCGCGCCCGCCGGAAAGTTCGGCGCCGCCTGAGCTCGCCCCGCTCGTCTGGCCCCTGACACCAGGGGGTGCGAGGAGTACCATTGGGCGCGTGACGAGGGGGATCGTCACGCGCTCCGAACCCGAGGGTGCGCAAACTGGGGTCGTTCTCGATGTTGAGGCGACGCCTGTTCCGACGCGCCACCGGCGCGCGTGGCCGTGGATCGTGGTCGCGTTGCTCACCGTGCTGCTGGTGGGCGGCGTCGTCGCCGGCGCCTTCGCGATGCAGTTCTGGGGGGAGGCGCAGCGCGCCCGCGCCGCCGTCGAGCGGGCGGCGGCCGGGATCGAATCGCTGCGCGCCGATTTCGATGCTGCCGACACGGCGCAGCTGCGCGCCGTGACCGACGAGATCCAGGCGAATGTCACGCTCGCCGTCCGCACGGTCGACGGGCCGCTGTGGGACATCGCGACGAACGTGCCGTTCGTCGGGCAGAACGTCGACGCGGTGCGGCGCGTGACGCATGCCGTCGACGTGCTCGTCGACCGCGCGCTGCCGGCCGGGCTGCAGTTCATGGCCGCCACCGACTTCGACCAGCTCGCCGTGGCGGGCGGCGGGATCGACCTGGAGCCCTTCCGGCAGGTGCAGAGCTCGATCCCCGAGATCGCCGCGGCCTTCACCGACGCGCAGGCGATCGTCGCGCCGATCGACACGTCGACGCTGCTGCCCGAGGTGAGCGAGTCGATCTCCGACATCCTCGGGTTCATCGAGGTCGCGACGCCGGCTCTCGGCGTGGCCGAGAAGTACCTGCCGACGCTGCTCGACATGGCCGGCTCCGCGGGCACCAAGACGTACCTGCTGATGTTCCAGAACAACGCCGAGATCCGTGCCACCGGCGGCAATCCCGCCGCGAGCATGATCGTGACGCTCACCGATGGCAAGCTGGGCTACGTCGACCAGGGCAGCTCGCAGACGTTCTACGACGCGGGCACGCAGGGCAACGAGTACGTGGCGCTGCCGGGCGAGACCAGGGGGCTCTACCTGCCCACGCTGACCCGGCACTCGCAGGACTTCACGTTCACCCCCGACTTCCCGACGACGGCGCAGCTGTTCCAGGCGCTGTGGACGCATACGACGGGCGCGACGTTCGACGGTGTCATCTCGATCGACCCGGTGGTGCTCTCGCACATGCTCGCGGTGACCGGGCCGGTGACGCTCGGCACCGGTGAGCTGCTCACCGCCGACAACGCGGTCAAGGTGCTGCTGAGCGACGCGTACGAGCGCTATCCCCACGGTGCCGACTCCGACGCGTTCTTCGCGGATGCTGCGCGGCAGGTGTTCACGCACCTCACGACGTCGTCGTGGGATCCGTTGCAGATGCTCGCGGCGCTGGAGCAGTCGGCGAAGGAACAGCGCGTGAACCTCGCGTTCACCGACCCGGCGGCGCAGGCGCTCGCCGTGGAGTTCGGCCTCGACGGCGCGCTCGCCGGGGACACGACGACGCAGACGCAGGTGGGGATCTACCTGAACGACTCCGCGGTCAGCAAGCTCGACTACCACCTCGCGACCGCCGTCACCGCGACCTGCGATGCCGCCGCGCGCACCATCACCACCACGATGACGATGCACAACGGGATCACCGACAACATCTCGAGCTACTACACGCTCGGGTACCGCAACGCGCGGCTGGGAGTGCCGCGGAACACGATGATCCTCGACGTGCTGTTCTTCGCGCCGCCCGGCGCGCAGATCACCCAGACCGCACCGGCACGGGGGGACGTCGCGCAGTGGGAGCGCAGCGGCGTGGAGAAGGGCAACACGGCGGTGAGCAAGACCGTGTTCATCGGCAAGGGGGAGACCGAGACGGTCTCGTTCACCGCCGTGCTGCCCGCCGGCGAGCTGGGTCCGCTGCGTCTGCGCCACACCCCGACGGCGACCGCGACGCCCGTCACGATCGATCCGAGCTGCAGCGGCCTCTTCCCCGCGCCCTCCGAGCGCTGAGGGAGCGAGTCACAAGCCAGGCGGAACGTCCCCGGACCCTCCCGAACCCTCGGGGGCGTTCCGTCCTTCCCAGGCAGACATCCGTAAGCCCGCTCGTTGAGCGAGCTTGCGAGTCGAAACGCGCCGCGCCCGCCGCAGACCTTGGTACTCCGCTCGTTGAGCGAGCTTGCGAGTCGAAACGCGCCGCGCCCGCCGCAGACCTTGGTACTCCGCTCGTTGAGCGAGCTTGCGAGTCGAAACGCGCCGCGCCCGCCGCAGGACCTCATCCCGCGATGATCGACGGGTCGGGGTCGCTCCACTTCTCGATTCCCTGCACCACCCAGAACGCGAAGAACAGCGCGAGCGCGATCGCTTCGACGATGAGCACGATGGGGATGCCGCTTCCGCTCACCTGTGGCAGCAGCACGACGTACGCCACGAGCACGAGCACCAGCCCCACCGCGATCGCGGTGTACAGCACGCGGAACACCGGCGCCGGAGGCGGACCCTGCCGGGGGAAGGCGCCCAGCACCGCGACCGCCGCGAACAGCGCG
The DNA here is from genome assembly GCF_041938625.1 of Microbacterium trichothecenolyticum. Lineage (GTDB taxonomy): Bacteria > Actinomycetota > Actinomycetes > Actinomycetales > Microbacteriaceae > Microbacterium > Microbacterium trichothecenolyticum_D. Next base: position 925,574 of record NZ_CP169427.1, read on the forward strand.
AAGAACGCCGTCGTGGCGATGAAGTGGGCGTTCTGCAGGAACGCGTCTCGTGCGAACGCCCATGTGAGCCCGGTCGTCGCGATGACGACGCCCGCGATCAGCAGCGACGGCCAGACTGCCGCGAGCGAGACCTGGCCGAGCGCGCCGAGCAGCAGCGCGACCACCAGCAGCAGCACGCCGAGCACGAGGTAGACGACGACGCCGTTCGCGACATCCGCCTCGTACTCGGGCGGGAAGCAGCGTCCGCTGCACGTCACGCCGACCCCGGGCACGGTGCCGGCGACCACCGTGGTCGGCACCAGTGCGATGAGCGGGGCGAACAGTGCGGCGGCGTCGAGGAGCGCCCGCTCGGTGCCGCGTCCCGACAGGGCGAAGAGTGCGAGGGAGACCGCGATCAGGGCCCCGACGAAGACGTCGCGGGCGGGGGTGTAGTAATAGTCGCTGATCGACGTCAGCCACCCGTACGTCGCCGCGGCCTGGAGGATCGCGACGAAGATCGCGACGACGGTGCCGGCGAGCCCGATCCGCAGGTAGCGGTAGGTGCGCTCGAGCGACGTCGACGCAGCGGATGCCATGGCGATCACGATAGCGGCCGGCGCCGACGGCGGCGCCGACCGGAGTCGCGGGTCAGCGGGAGTCGCGGTCCGGGTCAGCGCGTGTCGCGGGAGCGGCGCACCGCGGCGACGACCGCCAGCGCGGCGCCGGCGAGCAGCAGCGCCCCGCCGCCGATCCAGAGACCGATGGTCTGGCCCTGGTCGAGGCCCGTCGCGGGCAGTCCGTCGGCGCCGGTGATGGTGACGGCGGCCGTGCCGCCGGCCGACGTCGACGACACCGCGGCGATGTTGTAGGTGCCCGTCGCGTTCGAGGGGAGCGAGATGTCGACCGCGGCGAGCGAGCCGTCCGCGGCGGACGACACCGTGCTGCTCGCGGTGGTGATCGCGAACCTCACCATGCCGATGCGCGCGGCGGCGCCGTTCTCGCCGGTGACGGTGATCGTGATCTCCTCGTCGGGCGAGAAGGTCTCCGCAGCGCATTCGAAGGCGATGGTGCCGCCGGCCTGAGCCGTCGCGGGTGTCGTGGTGCAGGACCCCGAGGGCGGGTAGATCGTGGAGGCGTTCGCCGCCGCAGGCACCGCGAGGAGCGCTCCGAGGGCGAGCGCCGAAGCGAGTGCGATTCGGGGGAAAAGCCTGGACGTGGGGATATTCGCGATGTGGGGCATCGCGAGCAGTCTAACCGCTGCAGACCGCGGCGCCGTCGGCCGGGGGAGTCAATGTCGGGGTGGTGACCGCTTCCAGTGTCGCGGCGACGGGTTCGCTCGCCCGTGCGGTGACCGTTGCGGTCGCCGACCCGCCCGGCGGCAGGTCGATCGCGAAGCTCACGACCCGGCGTCCGTTGTGCGTGCCGCCGCCGAATCCGGTGCCGTCCGACATGGTCGCGTCGACCAATTCGAACCCCTCCGGCAGGTACAGGTAGCCGATCGTGCGGGTGATGCCCGCGGGCACGCCGAAGGCGCTGTCGCCGGTGATGTACGCGGGAAGGGATGCCGCGTCCGCGGGCGCCGTGTTGCCCACGGTGACCGTCAGCACGGCGTCGCCCGTCGCGGTCCCGGCGGCGTCGAGGGCGCAGCTCGACCACTCGAGCGCCGTCGTCGTGTTCTGGTAGAAGTCCATCTTCGAGCCGGTGCCGTCGTTGACGTAGACGCCGAAGCGCGAGGCTTCGTCGTCCGAGACCGGCAGCCCGCCTCCGAGGGTGGTGTCGGCGAGCAGGGTCTGCTCGTTCTCGTGCGTGCTCCACAGCAGCAGGCGGTCCTCGTCGCCGGCGCGGGTGAGGGCGCCGACGAGCGCGGCCGGGTCGGCGTCGCCGCTCGAGAGCCGCTCGAACACGGCGGCCGCCGCCATGGCGAAGAAGTCGTCCTGGTCGGCGGGGCGCGTGTACCGCGAATAGACGTCGTTGAGCAGGAGCTGCACGGCGTTGTCGGGCGCGAGCACGTCTCCGGTGGGGAGGGTGATCGGCCCGGTCGCCTCGAGCAGGTACGACAGCGCGACCGGGTCGAGCGAGATCACCCCGTCGACCTGCTGGCCGCCGTGCTGCCGCGCCCACATCTCGCGGGCGAGCGCACCGCTGACGGCGAAGTCGGGCACCTGCGTGACGTTCTGGATCCACCGGCCGGGCCGGTCGCCGTAGATCGCGGTCACCTCGTCGCCGAGCGGCAGCACGGACTCGTCGTACCGCGGGTAGTCGCTCGAGGATTCCTGCGCGGCGAGGCTGAGCGCGCCGCCCTCGGTGTGGATGAGCGCCATCGCGCCGGGGATCCCGCCCAGCGACCGCCACTCGGCGTTGTTCTGGAACAGCACGAGGTAGTCGCGCGGCGCGTCGGCGCCGAGCATCGACGGCAGCAGCTGCGTGGCGCGGGCGAGCGCGTCGGTGGCGACCCCCGCCTCGGTGAGCAGGCCGTCGACCTCGTCCACCGCGTCGCGGACGGGCGCGACGAGCGGGGCACGATCGATGGAGGAGACGGATGCTGCGGCCGCACCGACCCCGTCACTCGCGGTCTGCGCGGCGCCGCTGATCTGCTGCAGCGGTGCGAGGTCGAGGCGTCCGTCCTGGGGGCGGAGTGCGTCGACCTGGAACGAGGCGGCGACCTCCGACAGCGGCCGAAGCCCGGTGCTGGTGACGCCGTCGAGCGACTCGGCGACGGTTGCGACCGCGGCCAGCTGCGGTCCGACCCACGGGAGACCCTCGGCCAACGACCACACCGGGTCGGAGGTCAGGGAGTGGGCAGCGCCGGTGTCGGCGGCGAGGGCGGCGATCGCGTCGCTCGCGGCGGCCGCGTCGGAGAGGTTCTCCCGCACGGCGGCGGCCGTCTGCTGGGCGTCGCGGAGGTGGCCGTAGGCGAGGGCGCCGCGCGCCCCGATCCACACGGTCGCGACCACGGCGGCCACCAGCAGGCCGCCGAGGACGATCGCGAAGACGAGGCCCCCGCGGCGCACGGAGCGGGGCAGGGGGGAGTCGGTCACCGCTCCACCCTACGGGGCCGGTCTGAGCATCCGCTTTCCGAAGTCAGCGGGTGTCGGCTGCGGCATAGTCGCCCTGGTACTGGTAGCCGTAGTACCCGCCGTTCTTGCGCGGCACGCGGTTCAGCACTACTCCGAGCACGCGGGCGTTGGCCTTTCCGAGGTTCGCGAGCGCCTTGTGCAGCATGTCGTAGGTCGTCTTGCCGGCACCGACCACGATGAGCGCTCCGTCGGCGGCGGTCGTGAGGACCGCAGCATCCGTCACCGGAAGAAGGGGCGGGGAATCGATGATGACGAGGGCGTGCTCGGTGAGGCTCTGCACGAGCGCCTGCATGCGGTTCGAGCCGAGCACCTCGCTGGGGTTCGGCGGGATGCGCCCGGCGGTGATGACCGCGAGGTTGCGGCTCGTGCCGACGTTGTGCACGACCTCGTTGAGCTCAGCGCGTCCGGCGAGCACGTCGGTGACGCCGGCGCCGTCGGGCAGGCCGAACACCGTCGAGACCATGGGGCGGCGCAGGTCCGCGTCGAGGAGCACGACGTGGCGGCCTGCGGCGGCGAGGCTCACGGCGAGGTTGGCGGCCATCGTGGACTTGCCGTCGCCGGGGAGCGGGCTCGTGACGACGATCGCGCGGGGCGGGTTGTCGACGTCCATGAACTGCAGGTTGGTGCGCAGCTCCCGCATCGCCTCGGCGAGCGGGGCGGACGAGGAGTGCTGGCTCTCGAAGTCGGCGAGGCCGCGCTCGACGCTGAGGCCCTTGTCGACGGGCAGGGTTCCGACGACGGGCACGCCGGTCTCGCGCTCGATGTCGCGCGGGTCGCGCAGGCGCCGGTCGAGCACGTGGCGCACGACCGCGTAGCCGATGCCGAGGGCGAGTCCGACGAGCGCGCCGAGGGCGAGCGCGAGGCGCACGTTCGGCGACGACGGCGCGGTGGGCAGGCGGGCCGAGTCGCCGGTGACGAGCGTGACGGCGGCAGTGCCGGACTCGTCGGTGCCCTCCACGGTGTTGATCTGCTGCACCATGCACCCGAGCCACGACTCGGCGAGGTCACGCGCCTCTTCGGGACTCGATGCGCTCGCGGTCACCCGCACGATGACGGTGTCGAGCGGGTTCGAGACGTCGACGCGGGTGACCAGGGATTCGGGCGTCGTCGAGAGACCGAGCTCGTCGATCGCGCATTCGGCGACGGCGCGCCACGACCCGAGCTCGACGTACGACGTCACCTTGCTGCGGGCGAGCTGGTCGCCGACGAGCGACGCGCCGGTGTCGGATCCGGCATTGGTCGCCGTGACGATCCCGCTCGCATTCGCGGTGTAGACCTTGGGCTGCAGGGCGGTCCATCCCCACGCCACGGCCACGCCCAGGAGGGTGAGGATCACGATGGCGAGCCAATGCGCTCGCACGATGCGCAGGTAATCCCGCAGCTCCATGGGCGCCTCCCAGTCCCCCGTACACTACCGCCTGTGCCCCGCAACCTCGTGATCGCTGCCCTGGGAGTGCGGGCGGGCGTCGTGTGCGACGGCCTCGACGCTTCGGCGCGGGGCGCGGTCGAAGAGGCCTGGCGTGATGCGCGGACGGATGCTGCGGGGCCGGGTGACGCCGACATCGAGGTGGTTGCGGCCGCGGGTGGCAGCGTCCGTGCTCTGCTGTCGTCGCTGTCTCAGCGGGTGACGCTCGCGGCGATCGAGGCGCAGCGCGGACGGCTGTGGATGCTGCACGCCGCGGGCATCGCGCTGCCGGATGGCCGGGTGGTGGCGCTCGTGGGCCCGAGTGGTCGCGGCAAGACGACGGCGTCGCGCGTGCTGGGCGAGGAGTACGGGTACGTGTCGGACGAGACGGTGGCGATCGACGCTTCGGGCCGCGTTCTGCCCTACCGCAAGCCGCTGTCGATCATCGAGCCGGGTGAGCGGGAGAAGGCGCAGCGCTCGCCGTCGGCTCTGGGGTTGCGTTCGCTGCCCGACGCGTCGCTTCGGCTTGCTGGCATCGTGCTGCTCGATCGGCGCGAGGGCATTTCGGGTGCGATCGTCTCGGACGTCGACCTCGGCGACGCGCTCGAAGAGCTTGTGGCGCAGTCGAGCTACCTCACGAACCTTCCCGCGCCGCTCCGTACCATCGCCGCGCACGTCGCGTCGGTCGGTGGCGTGCGCCGGGTGTCGTATACGGATGCTGCGGCCCTCGTCTCCGTGATCCCCGAGCTCGCCGCGGAGTCGCCGTCGACGCCGCGGCTCTCGAAACCGGTGTCGCTGCCGCACGCCGCCGTGCATCCCGCGGGGGACCCGGTGTTCCGTCGCGTCGCGCCGCTGGATGAGCTGCACCTCGCCGATCCCGATCGCGTGGCTCTGCTCCACGTCGACGCCGATCACGTGGGCACCGTTCGCGTTCTCGCGGGCGTCGCGCCCGCCCTGTGGCGCGCGGCGGACAGTGTGGGGTTGGAGGCGTTGGTGGCCGCTGCGGTCTCGGTCTACGGCGCTCCTGGGGGTGAGGACGCCACCGTCGCCGTCGAAGCCGCCGTCGACGAGCTCGTTGCGGCGGGCGTGCTGAAGGTCGCGTCTCCGGTCAACGCTCCGGCCTCCACGCTCTGGCGGATCCACGACGACGTCGCCTGGACGGGGGAGGCACCGCGTGTGGTGGTGCTGGCGCTGGCGAATCCCGCCGCGTCGCCCCTCGCGCTCGAGGGTTCGGCTGCCCTGATCTGGTCCGCCCTCGCCGCCGGACCTGGTTGTTCCGACGACATCGTTGCGCGTGTCGCCGAGTCTGCCGAGGTGGATGGCGCCGCGATCCGGGATGACGTCGAGTCCTTCCTCGGAAGCCTCCGAGATCAGGACCTCGTCTTCACCGGCTGAAGAGCTGCATCTGGCGCTTCTTTACGTGATCCTGAGCGTCCCGCGACGAGCACGAAACAACGGCGTCGCCGATCGGCAACCCTGCGCGCATAGCGTGAGCTCGTGACGACGGCGTCGCGTACTGGGGAAAGGGTGCGAGATGGCGGGTTCACGACGACGTCGGCGGCGGCGCTACGAGATCGGGCAGGAGCCGTGGCTCCTTCGCGAATACGGCGGGGCGCCGATGTGGCTCATCTGCGGGGCGGTCGCGTTCCTCGCGGGCGTCTGCGTGCTCTGGCTCGTCATGAGCTGACGCGGCCGCGATGGGTCCAGACGGCCCGCAGTCCCGCAGGGGCGGAGCGGATGCCGCGCCCCCACCGCGCGAGCCGCGCCCGCGTGCGCCCGCGAAAAGTGTCGCGGGTCTCGGGGCGAGCGACGAGCAGGTCGCGTCGGGTGGGCCAGACCGCGCGCCACAGGATTCGGGGGCGCTCGCTCCATCGCGACTTGCGGAGCGCCAGCATCCAGAAGTAGGCGCCGTGGGATCCTGCCGTCACCCGCTCGCGCCAGTCCCGCAGGTCGCGTGATGCCAGCTCCGCGGCAGTCGGCTCCACGTGCACGCCCAGTCGGGGGAGCACCGTCTCGAGGGTGGCGACGCAGCCGGTCTCGCGGGCGAGTGCGCCGAGGTCTTCCCGCTCCTGGTCGGTGAACGGCGTGCGCACCAGCTGCTCGAGCTCGGCAAGGTGGCGCGACTGGATCGTCGCTCCGCGGAGGGAGTGCAGCCCGAGCACGAGCGCCCCGGCGACCTTGTCGAGCGCGAGGCAGTCGTGGTGCGCCAGCGGCAGCACCCACCGGTGGCGCCAGAGCGCCTCGAACACGTCTGCGGGGTCGGCGAGGAAGCCCGGAAAGAAGCTGTGCACATCGAGGTCGCACGGCCATCCATCGCGCAGGAACGTCACCGAGTGCACGGTCGTCAGTTCGCCGAGGAATCCCGACGGTCGCTTCGTCCAGCCGGATTCCGCGATCGCCTGGCACAGTTCGTCGAACCGTGCCGGCTCGACGAGCAGGTCGACGTCGGCCGACACCCGCTCTCCACGCAGCCCATGGAGGTGCAGGGCCGGCCCCTTGATGAGAAGGGCACGGATGCCGCGCCTCTCGGCCAGCGCGGACACCCAGGCAGCGGCGAGCTCGTCGGCTTCGTCGAGGCGCAGCAGTACCGTCGCGTCGGTCGCGGCCGTCGCGTCGGTCGCGGCATCGGTGGGCACGGGCCCACGATAACGGGGGTTCATGCGGCGAAGTCGTAGCGGGCGCGCCCGCCGAGGCGCGGGGTGCGCGCGGGGTCGATGTAGGCGGGTGGAATGAGCCACACTTTGGCTCGTCTGCCGGTGCCTTCGACCTGTATGTCCCACCCGTTGTCATGAACGCGGTGGTGGCACGATTCGCACAGCAGCACCCCGTTATCGAGGTCGGTGGGGCCGGCGTCTCGCGACCACCAGCGGATGTGATGCACCTTCGTGAACTGCGGCGGAAGCGCGCACCCGGCGCACCCGCCGTCGCGCTCGCCGAGGGCGAGTTTCTGGGACGTGGAGTAGAGCCGTCGTTCGCGGCCCCAATCGAGGATTTCGCTGTCGCCGCCGAGCACGGCGGGGATGATGGAGGCGCTCGACGCGAGCTTGCGGGCGGCGGATGCGGATATCGGGGCGTCGATGCCGTCGATCTCGGCGGTGCCGGTGCCTTCGCGGAGCGTCTCGAGGTCCATGCGCACGACCACCGTGACGCCGTTGAGGGGAAGGTCTTTCTCGTCGCACCCGAGGGCGTGCTCGCAGATGCTCACGAGTGCGTCGGCCTGCAACTGCGGGATCGTGCGGCGCTCAGCATCCGTCGTCTCGTCAAGAAGGGGTGTCGCGGGCGCGTCGGCTGCCGACGTCGCGCGGGCGGCTCCGGCGTCGCGGCCGGACTCGGCGGCGTCGTCGGACTCGGCGTCGCGCTGGGCGCGAAGTCTCGCGGTGACATAGCCCTCGATCGCCGCCTTGACGGGCGCGCCGCTCACGGCGTCGAACTTGCCGTTGACGATGATCATGCCCGTGCGATCCTGGCGGACGGTCAGCGCCGTCTCGGCGGCCAGGTCTGCTTCGCGTGGCTCGACCCCATCGGGATCGAGCCACGCCTCCGCGCGGAGGATGAGCTTCGAGAGCGCATCGAGGGGGAGTCCGGCGGCCTGCTCGACCAGGAGCTTCTCAGCCTGATCGACCTTCTCTGCGCCGGCACGGATCGCGACGCGGTCGAGCATCGCGATGATCGCCGACGCGGCTTGCGCTCCGATGCGGCCGTCGCTGAGACCCTGGCCGACGTGAGGGTGCCGGGCGGGTGCCTTGTCGCCCGACAGCAGCGTGCGCGGGGTCGTGGCCTCGCCGACCTTCACGAGCCGCGCGGCGTCGCCGGTGGTCGTGCCCATCGTCGCCGCGATGAACTGCGTGGGATTGCGGAAGCCCTGGATCTTCGCGAGGCTGTCGGGCCCGAGCTCGGGCCGTGACTGCCGCTGGATCTCGGACGCCACCAGCGCCTGCACACTCTCGGCGAGGCGTTTGCCGCGCCCGATCTGCTCGTTGAGAGCGAGCAGCTCCGCAGGTGTGAGCGACGCGATATCGCGTCCGTCGGGCAGGATTCCCCGCGCAACGTCGATCGCCTCGGCGAGGGACGACAGTGCGCTGGTCATGCAGCCAGAATATCGAGGACGGGCGCGAGTGTCAAACATTTATTCGAATCTATTGTTCGCGTACCAGCCCTGTCCGGGCTCTTTGTAAGCCGGAACTTCAGTAGCGAATCGGCGGTTGCTGAGGTTTCACGCGGTCACTCAAGCACGTCTGAAACATTCGAACAAAAATCGCACAGTCTCGATTGTTCTGCGCACACACCACCTCGCGAGTAGAATCGCCGCACTGCGCGGCAGTGTCGCCGGCGCCCGATCGAGGGGAGCCCGCCATCGCCGATGCACCCTCGCTCGCGCCCGCGCCGCCCTCCACCGCGGCGGTCGCAACCCTCCATCTGCGTCGCACGCAGGGGCGCGGCATCCGTCTGCTCGTCATCTACGGTGTGATGCTCGCGCTCATCGCATTCTGGCCGACACCGGTGGATCGCGGCGCATCCGACTTTCTCGATGCGATCACGCGGGCGGTGCCGTGGCTGACGTACGACGTCATCGAGACGATGGCGAATGTCGCGCTCTTCGTGCCGTTCGGGGTGCTGCTGGCGCTCGTGCTTCCGCTGCACCGCGGACTCGTCGTGCCGATCGCCCTCGCCACCACGCTGGTCATCGAGTCGGGGCAGGCGCTGATCCTCGCCGAGCGCACGCCGAGCCTGCGCGACATCGTCGCCAACGTGCTGGGCGCCACCATCGGCCTCGCGATCGTGCACCTGAGGGAGCGGCGCAAGATCCCGGATTGACGGATGCTGCGGCGCCCGCCATTTGCCGCTCCGAGCGCGTCCTGCGGCCCGACAGTCGAGAGGGATTGCCCCACTCTGTGCGGTTCGGTGCCCGCTCACGCTCTTGTGGCAACTTCGATGCGTCGCTACGATGCGGCCATCGGTCGCTGGGGCACTGAGCGGCTGAGGGGGTATGGCGCCGTGACGACGGGTCACCGGTATTCGGCGCGCCTTCGTCAACGACGACCGGGGGCGAGAAGTGACGGACGACGACACCCGAGCACCGCAGGACCATCCCGCGGAGGGCGTGCCACCAGAGCAGCCGCCGCCAGAGGAACGACCGGCGCAGCCGCCGCAGGCGCCTGGCCAACCGACGTCCGGACAACCGGCAGCGGGGCGGCCTGAACAGACCCCGCCGGCGATTCAGCACACCCAGGGTCAACCCGCGTCAGCCCAGGCTGTATCAGGCGGTGGGCAGCCGACACCGCTGGTGCTGTCGGCCACGCCGGAAGGCGGCACGGCGACGGTGGCGCCCAAGCCGCTCACCGACCTTCCGCCTGGCAAGAAGGTGACGTTCGTCGTCGCGCATCCGTCGCCGATTCCCGTTCCGGCGCTGTTCGCCGGCACGCAGAAGCTTGATTCGGTGAACTTCACGAACGACGCCAACGCCGCGACCTCGACGACATGGCAAGCGACGACGTCATTCACCGAAGCGCCCGAGCACGACCTCTACGCAAGCGTCACCGTCGGCAGCGTCATCCACCGATCGCCGCCGATCCGCGTCGCGCTCGCGAGCACTGCACCCGCCCCTCCTGCGGAGAACCCACCGGGCGCGCCGGCCGAGATCCAGATCGGCGAGTACGATCCTGAGTTCGCCAAGTGGACCGGCGGCGTATTCCGCGCACTGGCGTTCGTCGTGTTGGCGTTGGGCGGTTGGATCATCCTGTGGACCCTGCCGATGGGCGGATCGGGGTGCTGCACCGAGGTCGACTTCCAGGAACGGATCATCGCGGCCGGCAGCGTGCTCGCTCTGGTCGCGGGTGCCGTCGCCGTGTTGATGGGCGTCTGGCTGTCGGTCTTGGAGGTGAGGGGGAGGCAACGTGCGCGCGCCTTGCTCGCCGCCGAGACGACGCGAGGCGGCATCGGGCTGCCCATCCAAGACATCGAGAAGCTCGCCGCCGCGCTGAGCAAGGTGCGGGGGACGATCGCCGCCTACGTCGTGGGGGTCATTCTCATCGTTCTGGGGCTCGGAGGACTATTGGGCGGGGACGCGCTGGTGTCGTCGGGGGCGACTACGCCTGACCCGGCGGTCTCCACCCCTGCCCCACGGGATTGAGCACGCCATGACCACGCACGCGGTGCTCATCGGTGTCGAGGCGCCACAGGCACTCCGCTGGTCGTCCGGTCAGAGCCGTTTCGAGCCCGCGGCCGGCGCTCTGCGAGAGGGCGACATCGCGTTCGCGAGGCTCGACGGCGTGGCGAACGACCTCGATGCGTACGCGCGGATTCTGGAGAACTCCGAGGTCGACAGTGGTGAGCTTCAGGTCGAACGGCTCGACGAACCGGCCCGGGCAACCTTGGAATCCGTCACGACCGAGCTCTCGCGGCACGTCGATACGCAGCATCCATGCACGTGTTCGACGCTGGTGATCGTGATGGTTGGTCACGGCTTCCGGTGGATGTCGTACGACGACAGCGAGCCGGATCGCATGGACGAGCTGTTCGCGCTCTCGGATCTGCCGCTCATCGACGACTGGTGGGTGCCGTTCTGGAAAGGTGCACGGGCCGACATGAAGGCGGTCGTCATCGTGGACTCCTGCCATTCCGACTCGATCGCCTACCGCGCGGCGCCGATCGAGCCTGTCATCCACTACGACACCACGAGCGCGGGGCCGCGTCGTGTGCTGATCTCGGCGTCGATGCAGGAGCAACAGGCGCGCGAGCGTTCGTTCGGTAACAAGGTGCAGGGAGTGCTCACACGGGAGTTGCTGCGATCGTGGGACACGCCGGCGAATCGCGGAAGTTACAGCACGTGGTACGACTATGCGTCGCGATTCGTCAACAACCCGTATCAGACTGCCGTCATGCGCGTCGTGGATCCCTTCGCGAGCATGGAGCGCGAGCTTCCCTTCGTGTGATCGCTGGATCGCCGCCGGCCGGATGTCACGACCCGAAGTACTCCCGCGCCGACCGCGTGTAGAGCAGGATCAGGCCGATGATCGACAGGATGCTGCCGCCGATCGCCGACCAGAGGCTCTCGCCGTTGAACATCCCGAGCACCTCGAGCACGATGTTCGCGATGAACACGATCGTCGCGATCGTGCGGGCGGTGTGGTTGCCCCGCCAGAGGCCGACGCCGACGGCGAGGGTCACGATGCCGATGATGAGGCTGATCCACCCGACGATCGCCGGCCACGTGATGAAGAGGCCGGCGGTGATCACGAAGATCGAGCCGATGATCTGCAGGAAGCCCGAGATCCAGGCGATGATGGCGACGAGGGTGACGCCGAGCGGGCGCTGAGCCATGTGTGTCCTCCGTGGCGAGACAGAAGTCGTCTGTGTGGCTCCACCGTAGCGCTACAGGCGCGGCGAAGGGGCTGTCAACCCCGGCACAGGGATGATGCCGTCCACTCTACGGTGACCTGTGCAGCGGCTCTCAGAACCAACTCTCCCCCGAGCCTGAGGGCCGCTGCCGCGGGCCAGGTACAGCTGCACGCGAGCTACACGCGGATCGCGCCGGCGTGGTCCCGGTACCAGGCCACGGTGCGCTCGAGTCCCTCCTCCAGGGGGATCTTGGACGTCCACCCGGCCTCGGCGAGCTTCGACACGTCGAGCAGCTTCTGCGGAGTCCCATCGGGCTTGGACGTGTCCCACTCGGTCTCGCCCACGAACCCCACCACCCCGGCGATCGAGTCGGCGACCTCCCGGATCGTGACGTCGGATCCGGTGCCGACATTCACCTGCTCCGGTCCGTCGTAGTGCTCGAGCAGGTGCAGCACGGCATCGGCCATGTCGTCGGAGTGCAGGAACTCGCGCCGAGGCGTTCCGGTGCCCCAGTTCGTCACCGACGACGCGCCCGACCTCACCGCTTCGTCGTATCGGCGGATCAATGCCGGCAGCACGTGCGACCCCTGCGGCGAGAAGTTGTCGTTCGGCCCGTAGAGGTTGGTGGGCATCGCCGAGATCCACGGCAGCCCGTACTGGCGACGCACGGCCTGGATGTTCAGGATGCCGGCGATCTTCGCGATCGCGTACGCGTCGTTGGTCGGCTCCAGGCGTCCGGTGAGCAGCGAGTCCTCGCGGATCGGCTGCTCCGCGAACTTCGGATAGATGCACGACGAACCGAGGAACGCGACCCGTTCGACCCGATTCGCCAGCGCTGCGTCGAGCACGTTCGATTGGATGCGGAGGTTGTCGCTCAGGAAATCGACCGGATACGTGCTGTTCGCCAGGATGCCGCCCACCTTGGCCGCGGCGAGCACGAGGTATTGCGGCCTGATCTCGCCCAGGTACTCGAACACGTCATCGCGGTTCTTGAGGTCGAGTTCGGCGGACGTCTTGCCGACGATGTGCGTGAAGCCCGCAGCATCCAACCGGCGCACGATGGCCGAGCCGACGAGCCCGCGGTGACCCGCCACGTAGAACGTCGCGTCGCGGTCGAGCTCGCCGGGTGCGTACGAGACACCGTCGGCCGCGATGGTCATGGGCCTACCAGCGACGGCTCGGGCGTCCAGGAGGCGAGGTTGACCGAGTCGATCCACTCCGGCCGCTGGTCGAGCGCCTCGATGTCGGCGTCGACCATGAGCTTCGCGAGGTCCTTGCCGTCGAGCGTGGCCTCCCACCCGAGCTTCTCGGCGGCCTTGGTCGGGTCGCCGATGAGCGCGTCCACCTCGGTGGGGCGCAGGTAGCGTTCGTCGAACTTCACGAACTCCTGCCAGTCCAACCCCACGTGCCCGAAGGATGCTTCGAGGAAGTCGCGGATCGTGTAACCCCGGCCCGTCGCCAGCACGAAGTCCTCGGGTTCATCGACCTGCAGCATCCGCCACATTCCTTCGACATACTCGGCCGCATAGCCCCAGTCTCTGATCGAGTCGAGATTGCCGAGGTAGAGGTCCTTCTGATCGCCCGCCTGGATGCGGGCGACCGCGCGGGTGATCTTGCGCGTGACGAAGGTCTCTCCGCGCCGCGGCGACTCGTGGTTGAAGAGGATGCCGTTCACGGCGAACAGGTCGTACGCCTCGCGGTAGTTCTTCGTGATCCAGAAGCTGTACAGCTTGGCGGCCGCGTACGGCGAGCGTGGATAGAAGGGCGACATCTCGCTCTGCGGCGGCGGCGTCGCGCCGTAGAGCTCCGACGTGGAGGCCTGGTAGAACTTCGTGTCGATGCCCGACGAGCGCACGGCCTCGAGCAGGCGGACCGTGCCGATCCCCGTCGTGTCGGCCGTGTGCACGGGTTCGTCGAACGACACCCGCACGTGCGACTGGGCAGCGAGGTTGTACACCTCGTGCGGATGGATCTTCACGAGGAGGCTCACCAGCCCGGCGCCGTCGCTGAGGTCGCCGTAGTGGAGGAACAGCCTGGCGCCCGGATCGTGCGGATCGACGTAGAGATGGTCGATGCGATGGGTGTTGAAGGTCGACGCCCGGCGTATGAGGCCGTGGACCTCGTAGCCCTTTCCGAGCAGAAGCTCGGCGAGGTAAGAGCCGTCCTGACCGGTGATACCGGTGATGAGTGCACGCTTCACGTCGTACTCCGTCCCCCAGCGACGCGCGGAGGACGTTCGGGCGTCTCCGCGCAAGTCACGGATTCCGCGACGCGGGCAGCCAGGCTCTCGGTGAACCTGTCGGGAGCTGTCTCACCGTCGAGAATAGGGCGACGATACCGCAGGCTGCCCGCGGAAAACAGGCCGGGATCGATCAGCGTCACCGCAGATCGCTCTTAGGATCGAGCCATGCTCATCGGCCGCATCCGCCCTGTCGAAACCCGAACCGTCGATGTGGAAGGCCCCTCGCTCGAAGCCCTGAGCGCCGCCGTCGCCGCGCAGCTGCCCGCGGGGTGGGTCGCGACGGACATCCCGGCCGCGATGCCGAAGGGCTCGCAGCTGCTCACTTCGACCGCGACAATGGGTCGCCGTGACGGTGTCGAGCAGATCGAGGCCGACGACATGGCCGCGCTCGAGGCGAAGGTTCCGGAGGGCTGGCAGCTGCTCAGCGTCCACTCTCTCTGACACAGCGAACGCCCCTCTACGACCGACGTCGTGGAGGGGCGTTCCGGTGTCGCGTCAGGGCCGTCCCATGCCGTGGTAGGCCCAGCCGGCGCCCCGCCAGGCGGCGGCGTCCCAGCCGTTGCGGCCGTCGATGGCGACTTTTCCGCGGGTGAGGGTGGCGGCGTGTTCGGGGGTGAGGTCGCGGCGGTATTCGTCCCATTCGGTGACCATGATGATGGCGTCGGCTTCGCGGAGGGCTTCGTCGCGGTCTTCGACGTAGTTCAGCTGTGGGTGCAGGCGCCGCGCGTTCTCGATCGCGGCGGGGTCGGTGATGGTGACCCAGGCGCCGAGGCCGTGCAGGCGGACGGCGACGTCGAGGGCGGGGGAGTCGCGGATGTCGTCGCTGTGGGGTTTGAACGCGGCGCCGAGTACGGTGATGTTCTTCTTGAACACCGATCCGCCGAGCGCGTCGATCGCGAGGTCGACGGCGCGGTCGCGGCGGCGCAGGTTGATCGCGTCGACTTCGCGGAGGAACGCGACCGATTCGCCGCGGCCGAGTTCTTCGGCTCGGGCGGAGAACGCGCGGATGTCTTTGGGCAGGCACCCGCCGCCGAAGCCGATGCCGGCGCCGAGGAAGCGGCGGCCGATGCGCACGTCGTGGCCGATGGCGTCGGCGAGCTGGGTGACGTCGGCGCCGGTGACTTCGGCGATCTCGGCCATCGCGTTGATGAAGGAGATCTTGGTGGCCAGGAACGCGTTGGCGGCGACCTTGACGAGTTCGGCGGTGGCGAGGTCGGTGACGATGAACGGGGTGTTCTTCGCGACGGACGGGTGGTACACCTCGCGCAGCGTGTCCGCGGCGGCCTCGCCGGCGTCGCCGGCGGGCACCCCGACGACGAGCCGGTCGGGGTCGATGGTGTCCTTGACCGCGAACCCTTCGCGGAGGAACTCCGGGTTCCACACCAGCGTCGCGCTGGTCGCCTCGACCCGGGGGGTGAGGTCGGCGGCGGTGCCGACCGGCACGGTCGACTTGCCGGCGACGATGTCACCCGGGCTCAGGTAGGGCAGCAGTCCGTCGATGGCGGCGTTGACGTAGGTGAGGTCGGCGGCGTACCCGTCTTTCTGCTGCGGGGTGCCGACGCCGACGAAGTGCACCTTCGCGCCTTGCGCGGCGGACATGTCGGTGGTGAACCGGAGGCGTCCGGAGGCGATGCCTTCGGTGAGGATCTCCGGCAGGCCGGGTTCGAAGAACGGCGCCTCACCCTTCGACAGCGACGCGACCTTGCGCTCGTCGACGTCGATACCGACCACGTCGTGACCGATGGAGGCCATCGCGGCCGCGTGGACGGCTCCGAGGTACCCGCAGCCGATGACAGACAGACGCATGAATGCACCCTTCCGGGATGGGACTAGATCGCCCGAACAGGCGACGGAGAACAGGAAGGGGCGGCATCGACCCAGCTGACAGCGATCTTCGCATGACTCGCACCCGATGCGGGAGTCAGCACACCGCGAACGGCCACTCTGTGACGCAGAGCCGCACCGTCCACCCGCCGGAAGTCGAGCGACAGACCCGCCCCCAGCGCCTTCGCGTACGATTCCTTCACCGCCCACAGCTGCGTGAGCCACGCCCTCCGATCGGCCGGCTCCAGCCCGTCCGCCCAGCGGCGCTCGGCAGATGTGCAGAGGCGACGCGCGAGCGAAGGCTGATCGAAGACGGATGCGACGAGCTCGATGTCGACGCCGATCCGCCCGTGCTCGACCACCCCGACGACGAGCCGGTCGCCGGCGTGGGCGATGCTGACATCCAGCGTCGAATCGGCGAGCCGCGGCTTCACCCCGCGCGGAGTCGCTTCGAACCCGCTCCAGGCGCGCCGCAGGCGCACGGTGACGATGTCGCGCACCCACCGGCGCGCCGTCAGGTACGACGCGACGCGTGTCTCGTCGAGCGCGCCGAGGGTGGCGGCATCCGTTCCGAGAAGCTGCTCGACCTCGTCGACGTCGAAGCGGGACCCGACAGCGGGGATGCGGCCCGCCACGACGTGCACGCCGCGCGCGGAGACGAGCGTCCGCCGGACGTCGCCGCCGGGTTCACTCATCGGCACGCTGCCGGATGCCCTCGGCGAGCTCGCGGATCGTGGGGTGGTCCCACACGATCGTCGGGTCGACCTCGAGCTGGAACTCGTCCTCGATGTCGCCGCAGAGGGTCAGGGCGTAGACGGAGTCGAGTCCGAGTTCGGCGAGCGGTGTGTCGACGGTGAAGGCGTCGGCCTGGATCTTGCCGTAGGCGACGACGCGTCCGACGAGCCACTGCTCGATCTCGGTGGTGGTCAGCTGTGCAGGCATGCTGTCGTCCTTTCTCTTCTCACATCGGGGGGACGGTCGCGCGGGCGGGTCCGATCGCCATCTCGTCGCCGCTCGCAGCGCGGGCTTCGGCGTGCGCGACAAGGCGTGCCACGAGGTCGGCGGGAAGCGGCGGCTGCCGCCGCACCACGCGCCCTCGGATGCGCCGGAGGCACGCCTCCATCGCGAGCGGGTCGCCCGCGATCGCCTCCGTGCCGCGCGCCTGCATCCATCCGGCGACCACGGCCGCGGCCGCGGTGAGCAGCGACACCCGGTGCGCGAGCTCGAGCGCCGCGTGCGCGTCGACCGCCTCCGGGTCTCCGGCCTCCGCCGCGGTCTCGGCCGCCGCCGCGGCGAGTGCGACGTGCACCTCGATGGCGCCCGGGGCGTCCTCAGCGATCGCCGCCATGACGTCGGGCCGCAGCAGCGAGCCCGGGGCGGCAGCATCCGTATCCGAGCACCACGCGCCGAGCCCGTCGAGTGCCGCGGGAAGCGGATCCGCGAGCTCGGGCACGAGGACGGCCAGAGCAGAGAGATCGCGCACGTGCTGCTCGATGAGCTCGAACGGCGCGATGCGCGCGTAGAACGTCGAGCCGGCAAGCACCGACACCTGCTGAGCCGCCTCGGCGAGCAGCAGGCACGAGAGATGCGCGCTCAGGGCGGCGGAGACGGATGCTGCGGGGGCATGCGCGTCCGCGAGGCACACTGCCGCGCTGCTCAGTGCGTCGGCGGTCAGCGCGTCGGCGAGCGCCGCGGCGAGGAGGTTGCGGGCGTGCGGGATGTCGAGCACCGTCCCGCCGTAGAGCTCGCGGGCATGGGCGTACCGCACGGATTCGCGCAGGGCGGCGTCGAGCGCGCCGAGGGCCGCGGCGGGCACGGTGGCCCGGACGACGGTGGCGTCGGCCTCCGGCGGGGCCTCGAGCTCCGCGCCGGCCGGCGCCTCGAACCGGTACGTCCGCAGCGCGCTCGTCACCACACGACCACCCTCGGGTGCGACCACCCCGGCGGTGACCCCGATCCGCCCGATGAGCGGCTCGAGGGCGTCGAGTCCCGCCGAGACATCGCGTCCGAAGGCGGGACGTGCCCGCTCCACGCTCTCCGCGATGCTCATGAGCGCTCCGTCCACGAGTCCAGCAGCGTGACGGTGGCGCCCGCCTCGTGCACCCTGACGGCGGCGTCCAGCAGCGCATCGGCGACCGGAGCCTGCACCGGATCCGCGCCGAGGCGGTTCGCCACCCGCTGCAGCACGGCCGCGAGCCACGCGTCGCTCTCGCCCAGCGGCCCGGGGATCGCCCGCGCCCGCGCCAGGTGCACGGCGAGGGCGCACGCACCGCCGAAGACGAGCGCGAACCGCTCGGCGAGGTGGAAGGCGAGCGGGTCGGGCTGCGACTGGCGGGGCAGATCCTCGGCCTCGGCGAGCAGCGCCGCGTACTCGTCGCCGATGCGCCGCGCCGCGTCGACGGCGGCGCGCGATGTGCGGCCGTCGTCGATCGCGTCGACGAGCGCCGGCAGCGATCGCAGCAGCCGTGAGCCGTGCCGTGTCACCAGACGCAGCGCGGTCGTATCGAGCGCCTCGAACTGCGCGTCGGCGCGCAGTGGCGCGAGCACCTCCGCCAGCGGCGGAGGTGCCGCCGGGCGCAGCTGGTTCGGCAGCTCGTTGACGATCATGTTGAGGTTGACGACCGAGTTGCCGTCGAAGATGCCGACGACCCGGCTGTCGCGTGCGGCCTTCTGGAACGCGCCGAGTTCGGACGGATGCAGCGCGCCCGCGCCCTCCGTGCCCACGACGAGCGCTCGCGCCCCGAGCAGCCGGGTCAGATCGCGGAACAGCAGGTCGGCGGTGTCGGGACCGAGGAACTTCACGAGCGCGCTCACGAGCGCCATCTCCCCGGGGAACGCGTGGGCCGACCTTACGCCGACCAGCATCAGGCACTCGACCAGGAGGGCGTCGGCGACGGCCACACCGAGCGCCCGGCGTGCCACCGGTGCGTCGAGCAGGCGTCCGCGCGCACCGTCCGGCACCGCGGCGGCATCCAGCGCGGTGTTCAGCGCCCGGTCGACGGCGCCCATCGACAGCCCGGTCGTGAACGGCCGGGTCAGCTGCAGGCTCTTCAGCACGAGCTCGAGGCCGTGGCCTTCGGGGCCGACGACGGCGTCCGAACCCACGGTGGACCCCTCGAACCGGATCCCGGCGAGGTTGGCGCCGCGCAGGCCGTGGGACGAGACCTTCGGCTCGTACCCGATCGTCGCGGGATCGGCCTCGTCCTTGTCGACCAGCACGAGCGACAGCGAGCGGGGTCCGCCCCGTTCGTCGGAGCGGGCGAGCACCGTCATCGCGCGGCAGCGGATGGCGTTGTTGATCGGCCACTTCCCGCCGTCGACCCGCACGGAGCCGGCGCCGATCTGCGCGGTGGTCGCCGATCGCGACAGGTCCGAGCCGCGGCCGCGCTCTGTCAGTCCCCACGAGACGGGTCGGCCGGTCTCGACGAGGCGGGCCATGCGCGTCGCGATGGAGCCGTCGGCCACCCATGCGCAGATCCCCCCGAGGAAGGTCTTGCCGTGCGCGGCGGCGACGGTGAAGTCGCGGCGCGCGAGGTGGCGGATCATGAGGAGCGGCACGAGCGCGTCGGTCAGCGCCCCGCCGTGGGCGGCGGGGATGTACCAGCGCTGCAGGCCGAACGAGGTCACCGCGGCGAGCTCGTCCTCCGGCAACGCCGATCGCTCGTCGAGCAGCACCGATCGCCGTGTCGAGATGACGGCGTCGTCGTCGGCGGGGTCGCCGAGGAACGCGTCGAACGCGCGGACGGGTGCGAGCACGCCGAGGTCGGCGCCGGTCACGACCGCGGTCATGCCGGGACCGCCTCGAACCCGTCGACGTGCACGAGCTGCAGCCGCTGCTCGTGCAGGAGCCGGCGGGTGAGGGCGCGCTGCACCTTTCCGCTGGTGGTACGCGGCAGCGTGCCCTTGCGGATCAGCGCCACGCCCAGCGCCGGGAGCGTGAACTCGCCGCTCACCCGGGCGCGCAGCGCCGCCGTCAGGGAGTCGAGCTCCTCCGCGGTCGTCGAGGGCTCCACCTCGGCGACGATGCCGACTTCCGGCGCCGCGCCAGGGCGCTCGAACGCCGCGCTGAGGCATCCGGCTCCCAGCAGCGCGGCGGCGCTGTGCTCGAGGTCCTGCGGGTAGATGTTGCGCCCGCGCACGATGATGAGGTCCTTCAGGCGGCCGGTGATGACGAGCTCGCCGTCGATCATCGCACCGAGGTCGCCGGTGCGCAGGTACACCTCGTCGGGGAAGCCGGCAAGGGTCGCGCCGAAGTCCTCCGCCGTCTGCTCCGGGCGGCGCCAGTACCCCTGCGTCACGCTCGTGCCGCGCACCCAGATCTCGCCGATGCGGCCGTCGCGCAGTTCCACCGCCTCGGCCGGGTCGACGATCGCGATGTCCATGCCCGCGCCGGGAGCGCCGCATGGCACGAGCTGCGCGCTGCGCTCGCCGTCGGTCGCGGGGGCGATCTCGTCGCGCTCGAGCGCGTCGGCGCTGACGACGATCGCCTGCGGCGGCACGCTGTCGCGATGCGCGGTGATGAGCAGCGTCGTCTCGGCCATGCCGAACGCGGGCACGAACGCCTCGCCCCGGAACCCGGCCGGCGCGAACCGCGCCGTGAACGCCTCCAGCGTGTCGATCCGCACGGGCTCCGCGCCGGTGATCACGGTCTTGAGTGACGACAGGTCGAGCTCGGTGAGCTGCTCGTCCGTCACCAGGCGGCTGCACAGCGCGAAGGCGAAGTCCGGCCCGACGGTGTGCGTCGCGCGGTGCTCGGTGATCAGCCGCAGCCACAGCACCGGGCGCCGGAGAAACTGCGACGGCGAGGTCATGTGCAGGCTCGCGCCGGTGAAGATCGGCTGCAGGATCTGCCCGATGAGGCCCATGTCGTGGTAGTGCGGCAGCCAGCCGACGGCGACCGAGTCGGCCGTCATGCCGACGATCCCGCCGATCGCCTGCTGGTTCGCGTAGAGGTTGCCGTGCGACACCATGACGCCCTTGGGCAGCCCGGTCGAGCCCGACGTGTACTGCAGGATCGCGAGCGCCGACTCGTCGATGCCGGGCATGCTCCACTCATCCGGCGAGGCCGACGAGGGCCCGTCGACCGGGATCACGACGGCGT
The DNA here is from genome assembly GCF_041938625.1 of Microbacterium trichothecenolyticum. GTDB lineage: Bacteria > Actinomycetota > Actinomycetes > Actinomycetales > Microbacteriaceae > Microbacterium > Microbacterium trichothecenolyticum_D. The sequence goes on from NZ_CP169427.1 coordinate 946,540, forward strand.
CCGCGATCGACGTCTCACCGGCCAGTCCGAGCCCGTCGAGGGCCCCGGGCTCGGTGAGCACGGCCTTGGCGCCGGCGTCGTGAAGGATCGCGAGCAGGCGCTGGCGCACAGCATCCGCGTTCCGCATCGCCGTGATCGGCACCGGCGCGGCCGCGACGCCGGCGTAGAGGCACGCGAGCAGCGCCCGCACGAACGGCAGACCCGGCTCGAAGGCGAGGATCGCGACGTCGCCCGGCACGAGTCCGGCCTCGGCGAGTTCGACCGCGCGGGCGCGCGCGTCGGCGTCGAGCTGCGCGTACGTCGCCTCCGAGAAGTCGGTGGGCGAACGATAGAAACGGATGCCGCGTCCCGCGGCCGTCGCGGCCGTCAAGCGCAGCCGGCGCACGAACTCGCTCCCCGGCGCGCTGCCGCTCTTCACAGGCGTTTCAGCCCCCGGCGCGTTCACTTCGCTTGCGGTCATCACGGACTCCCCTCGGCCCTGACACCGTCGGCGCCCCCGCGAGTCCGTCGTGTAATTCCCCATAGCCGTGCCGGCCGACGGATTCAGCGGCGACACTGCGGCACCTTCGTGGTCCAGAGTGGCCGATGCAAGCGACGCCGCTGTTACACGCGCGTTAACTCTCGGGCACCCTCCTGGCGCCGCGGATCGCGGCGGCTAATCTGAGCCACGTGGGGCGGATGAATGGGTTTGGGGTGCTGCTGGGGGCCCAGCGCCTGCGCGATTCGGTGTACAGCCGGCTCGTCGCCGGCGGCTTCCAGTCGTTCGGCGCGGGCTCGCGCATCCTGCTGCCTACGCGCATCGCGAACCCCGACCGGATCTCGGTCGGCGCGGGCGTCCTCATCGGCGCCGGGTCGTGGCTCATGGTCCCGTCGCGCGACGAGCCCGGGCCCGTGATCGAGCTGCACGACCGCGTGCGCATGCGCGGTGCGTCGATCTCGGCGGTGCGCAGCGTCGTCATCGAGGAGTCCGTCGGCATCGCGGCGGGGGTGTACATCTCCGACCACAGCCACGGCTTCGACCGCATCGACATGCCCATCCGCGACCAGCCGCTGACTGAGCCGCGCCCGGTGCGGATCGGCCGCGGCGCCTGGCTCGGCCAGAACGTCGTCGTGATGCCCGGCGTCACGATCGGGGAGCAGGCGGTGGTCGGCGCGAACGCGGTGGTGACGCGCGACATCCCGCCGCGCACGGTCGCGATCGGGGCACCGGCGCGCGTGGTGAGAGAGGTGGTGCCGGGGTGACCGAAGCGGAGTCGCGCGTCGGCCGCGCCGCGGTCGGAAGCCCAGCCGAAGGCACCGATGACTTCGTCTTCACATTCTCGTTCGAGACCTACGCGGATGCCGTCCGCCGCGGGATGATGCGCCCGCCCGACCGCATCGTCTCCAGTCTCATGCGCAGCCCCCACGTCGGCCGCATGGTGGTCGCGAACCCGTTCCGCTGGCTGCCTCGCGTGGCGATGTCGCCGATGCTCGACAGGGACGCCAGGTTTCCGGCATCCGATCGGATCTGGCTCCACTCGCCCGCCCGCCGCCGGCGTTCCGACCGGCTCGACCCGGCGGAGGTCGCCGCCGAGTACGCGGTGTACGACGCGTCGCTGCGGCGGGAGGCGCAGCGACGGGGGCTCAGCGACCCGGTGGCGCTGACCTGCAACCCGCTCGTCGCGGGCTTCTCGCCCTTCGACTGGGCGCGGCAGGTGACCTTCTTCGCCCGCGACGACTGGCTGAGCTCGCCGGGGCGCAGCGAGTACTGGCCGGCGTTCCGCGAGGCGTATCGTCGCATCTCGGCCTCCGGGCGCGGCGTGGCCGCGGTGTCGGCACAGATCCTCGAGCGCATCGCGCCGACGGGTCCGCACGAGGTCGTCCCGAACGGCGTCGAGCCCGCCGAATGGCTGCAGGCGCCGCCGCCGGAGCCCGACTGGCTCCGCCGAGTGCCGCGGTCGCGTGCCGTCTACGTGGGCACGCTCGACAGCCGGCTCGACGTCGAGGGCATCGCCGCATTCGCGCGCGCCCGGCCCGACATCCACACGGTGCTGCTGGGGCCGCTCCCCGATGCGGGCTACATCGCGCCGCTGCGCGCACTGGCCAACGTGCACGTGCACGGCAGTGTCGGTCGCGCCGAGCTGATCGCGACGCTGCGCAACTGCGACCTGGCGCTGGTCGCGCACCGGCGCACGCCGCTCACCGAGGCGATGAGCCCTTTGAAGCTCTACGAGTACCTCGCGGCGGGACTGCCGGTGCTGTCGATCGACCTGCCGCCCGTCCGCGGCATCAGCGACCGGGTGTGGCTCACGGCCGCGGTGTCGGACTTCGTCGACGTGGTCGACGCCGCGCTCACGGCGGGGCGAGCAGACGAGGCGGCGCGCGTGGCGTTCGTCGAGGCGAACTCGTGGACCGCCCGCCACGAGCGTGTCATCGCGCTCGCCCGTGGTCTCTGACGCCGGGGTGTTTCGCGCGTGTCACACGCGCCCGAAGCCTGTGTAAACAGGTGGTGACGAGGCTGGCTTCGGTGCCGGCGCGCGGCTAGCGTGGCCTTCGCGAGCGGGGATCGCATCGACAGGGCACTGGGGCCGATGGCCCCGGCATGCGTGTTCGGTTGCGTTCTTTGGGGGTACGCCCGTGTCATCTGCTTTTCTCGATCTTCGCTCCACCGCCCGTCCGGCGTCGCCGGTCGAGCTCTTCTCGACGGTCGCCGAGATCGCGCCGCAGCCTCGTCGGCTGGGCTGGCGACGCCGCCTCGCGTGGGGCATGGTCGCGACGGATGCTGCGGCCATCGCCGTCGCCGTGTTCACCGCGCAGTTCCTGAGGTTCGGCGACCCCGTACGCTCGGCGGGCGGGTGGACGGCCGATGCGGCCTACGCCCTCACCAGCCTCGCGCTCATCGTGGTGTGGCTGGTTTCGCTCGCCGCCACCCGCAGCCGGCTGCTGCGCAACATCGGCACCGGCATGGTCGAGTATCAGCGCGTGCTGCAGTCGACGCTGTTCACCTTCGGCGCCTTCGCGGTCGTCGCCTATCTGCTGCAGCTGCAGACCGCCCGCGGCTATCTCGCGATCGCGCTGCCGCTGGGCCTGGTGCTGCTGATCGTCGCACGCGGCGCGTGGCGCACGTACCTCCATGCGCTGCGGCGCGTAGGGCGCTGCATGACAGGGGCGATCGTCGTCGGTGGGCGGGAGGACGTGCTGCGCGTGCTGTCGCAGCTGCGCAGCCACTACCGCATCGGGTATCGCGCCATCGCGGTGAGCATGCCGGGGCAGCCTGGTGCGACCGCGCAGGAGGCCGAGTCCACTGCCGAGGTGCTGCCGTTCATCCCGCTCGAGGACGTCGCCCGTGTCTCGAAGCATCGCCGGGCGCGCGCCGTCATCGTGGCGGGCAGCCTGCCGGGCGGCAACGACGCGATCCGCCGGCTCGGGTGGGACCTCGAGAACTCGCAGGTCGAGCTGATCCTCATGTCGCGGCTGACAGACGTCGCAGGCCCGCGCATCCACATGCGCCCCATCAACGGCCTGCCCATGGTGCACGTCGACCTGCCGAACTACTCGGGCTACAGCCACGCGGTGAAGCGGATCTTCGATGTGTCGATCGTCACGGTCGCGCTGGTGCTGCTGTCGCCGGTGTTCGCCGCCATCGCGGTGGCCGTGCGCCTCGACAGTGAGGGTCCGGTGATCTTCCGTCAGGAGCGGGTCGGCGCCCACGGCACGCGGTTCACGATGCTCAAGTTCCGCTCGATGGTCGTCGACGCCGAGGCGCGCCTCGGGCAGCTGCGGGCGCTCGACGAGGGCAACGGCGTGCTGTTCAAGATGAAAGACGACCCCCGGGTCACCCGGGTGGGCCGCTTCCTCCGCGCGTACTCGCTCGACGAGCTGCCGCAGCTGTGGAACGTGCTGCGCGGCGACATGAGCCTGGTCGGCCCGCGCCCTCCGCTGCCGAGCGAGGTCGAGCAGTACCAGGGGCCCGTCAGTCGCCGGCTGCTCACCCGCCCCGGCATCACCGGCCTCTGGCAGGTCAACGGCCGCTCGAACCTCTCGTGGGAAGACAGCGTGCGGCTGGATCTGTACTACGTCGAGAACTGGTCGATCACCGGCGACATCGTCGTGCTCGCCAAGACCGTCAAAGCCGTGCTGCACAGCGACGGCGCCTACTGACTTCCACCCGACAGGTCGGAGAACTCATGTCAGGTCTCATCGTTCAGGAATGGATCGAACGCTCGGGCGGCGCCGAACAGGTGCTCGACGCCTTCCGGGTGGCACTGCCCGACTCTCGGCTGTTCGCTCTCTGGAGCGACGACGGCGAGCGGTTCCCCCGCAGCATCGTGGACGAGTCGTGGATGGCGCGCACCCCGCTGCGCAACCACAAGGCGATGGGGCTGCCCCTGATGCCCGCCACGTGGCGGGCCGCGAAGGTCGCCTCGACGCCGGACTGGGTGCTCACCAGCAGCTACGTGTTCGCGCATCACTGCGACTTCGGCACGCGCCACGGCGGCGTGCCCAAGTTCTCGTACGTGCACTCGCCCGCCCGCTACCTGTGGGAGCCCGAGCTCGACGGGCGAGGCAGCTCCGCCGCATTCGCGGCCGCCCGCAGCGTGCTCAAGCGCGTCGACCGTGACGCGGCCCGGCACGCCGGCGATCTGGCGGCCAACAGCGAGTTCGTGCGGCGGCGCATCCTTCGCTCGTGGGGGCGCGACGCCCGGGTGATCCACCCGCCGGTGAAGGCGCGGGAGATCATCGAGGGGGGCGACTGGGCCGAGGCGCTCACCGCTGAGGAGCAGGCCGTGCTCGAGGCGCTTCCCGTGCGCGGCTTCCTGATGGCGGCCTCGCGCCTCGTGCCGTACAAGCGCCACGACGCGGTGATCCGAATGGGAGACCGGCTCGGCATTCCCGTGGTCGTCGCGGGCACCGGGCCAGAGCGGGACTATCTGCGGGCGCTCGCCGCCTCGGCGTCGGTGCCCGTGCACATGCTGGGGTTCGTGTCGGACGCGCTCATGCGTGCCCTGTTCCAGCGCGCTCTCGCCTTCGTGTTCCCGCCGGTCGAGGATTTCGGCATCATCCCCGTCGAGGCCATGGCCGCGGGGTGCCCGGTGATCGTGAACCGCGTGGGGGGCGCCGCCGAGTCGGTGGTCGACGGCGTGACCGGCTTCACGGTCGACCCTGACGACACGGTCGAGTTCGCCGCGGCCGTGGCGGGTCTCGACCGCATCGACCCCGCCGCCGCGCGGGCGCGCGCTGCCGAGTTCGACATCTCCCGCTTCATCGGGTCGGTGCGCACGTGGGTGCTGGGGGCGACGGATGCTGCGCCTTCGGCGGAGGAGGCGCAAGTGAAGGCACCCATCCCTCTTCTCGGTCGTTGAGCGAGCGAGGGATTCTGCGCCTTCGGCGGAGGAGGCGGAAGTGAAGGCACCCATCCTTCTTCTCGGTCGTTGAGCGAGCGAGGAACGAGCGAGTCGAAACGCCCCGGCGATCTCGCAAACCCCGGCCGCGCTCCGCTCAACGGGCGGGAGCAGGAGTGCCGGCGGCCGGCTCCGGCAGCCGGCGGCCGAACAGTGCCGCCTCGGCGTGGGGGTAGCCCGAGCCCCAGTCGGCCCGCCGGCGCCAGACCGTCGACCACGGCCGGTTCGGGCGCCGCGTCACGGCCTCGAGTGCGGCGCGCACGGCGACGCCGGCCTTCAGCAGCAGCACCCCGACGGCGGCCCGTCGTGGTGTCCAGGTCTTCTCGAGGTAGGTAACCTTGCCGGCCAGCACCATCGAGCCCTTCGACGAGCCCGCCGACGACCCGCCCACCGTGTGGACGATCGCGGCGGGGGGATACACGACCCGGGCCATGCCCCGGGCGGCGGCCCGCATGCTGAACTCGGCGTCCTCGCCGTAGAGGAAGAAGTCCTCGTCCATGCCGCCGAGCTCGACGAAGTCGTCGCGGCGGATGAGCAGCAGGCATCCCGTGATGATCGGCACCTCGCGGATCGTGTCGCGCTGCCACGAGCCCAGCGACTCGGGGTCGAACAGGCGCGAGCGCTTGAACACGGTCGACAGCATCGTCGCGTACATGGTGAGCGACCACAGCGTCGGGGCGCCCCAGCACGATGACGGCTCGAGGGTCAGATCCTCGCGCAGCGTGCGCCCGCCGACGATGCGGTACTGCGGGTTCTCGCGGGCGAAGGCGATCAGCCGGGGGAGCGAGTGCTCGAGCATGACCGCGTCGGGGTTGAGCAGCAGCACGAACTCGCCGCGCGCGAGCGCGGCCCCGCGGTTGACCGCGCGCGCGAATCCGAGGTTCTCGCCGGCCTCGACGACGTCGATGCCCGGGTGTGCGGCGCGCAGCGCCGCCGCACTGCCGTCGCGCGAGCCGTTGTCGACCACGACCACCTGCTCATTCAGGCTCCCGGCGTGCTCGAGCACCGACGCGACGCACGCGATGGTGTCGTCGCGGGTCTCGTAGTTGACGATGACGACGGTGACGTCAGTGCTCGGCACGTGCGGACCTCCAGGTTGCTGTCGCGATGGGATGCCGCGGCTCAGAGCGGAACGGGCGCCAGGTGTTCTGACTGCACGGCGCGCCACCGCCGGGCGGTGTCGAGGGTCGATGGGCGGATCGCGTCCGCTTCGCACACCACCGCGAGCCCTCGGTCGCCCAGGAACCGCGCCAGATCCCGCTGGTGCGCGTCGACGTGCTCGCCGTGCTCGACCGCCCGCGGGGCGAGCACCGGCACCTTTCCGGCCGAGAGCGCCGCGAGCGCGGTGCCCGTGCCGGCGTGGCCGATCACGACGTCCGCCTGCCGCAGCGCCGCACCGAGCTCGCTCGACGGCAGCGACGTGACGGCGTCGATCGGCAGGTCCGACACGTCGGTCGCACCGACCTGCCACAGCGTCTCGACGGAGCCGTCGAGGTCGTCGAGCGCGGCACGGGCGCCGTCGACGAGCCGGCGGTACCCGAAGTCGCCGTTGCCGCCGACCGTGACCACGGCTCGGCGGATCGGTGCGGGGTGGTCGACGGGCTCGACGCGGAAGCCGTCGAACACCGACAGCGCGTACCGCCAGCGGGCGTTCACGGCGTGCGGGTATTGCACGTACCGGTCGACCCAGGGCACCCGCTCCATCACCTTGCCGGTCGCCGAGATGCCGGTGACGCGCGTGGCGCTCTCGATGTACGTGAACGGCAGGCGCCGTGCCGACGCGGGCACGAGCGCCGACAGCGCGATCTGGGCGCCGGTGCTGATGACGCGGTCGACCTTGTGGGCTTTCATCGCCTGCAGCGCGATGCCGGTGTCGCGCATGACGCCGGCGTAGTCGCGGGGCGGCCGGGTGGGAACGTGGTACACCGTCTGCCCCTCGAGGAGCGACCGGCTCTGCGCGGTGTCGTCGGTCAGCCACACGACGTCGTCGCCGTCGGCGACGCGCGGGGCGAGCATCGTGAGTTGCGTGAGGTGGCCGCCCGAGATCGCGACGAGGAGCGTGGTCATGATGCGGCCTCCACGAGGGTGTTCCAGGCGATCTCGGCGATCACCTGCTGGCCCGCCACGGACGGGTGGAAGTGGTCGATCGCCGAGATCTCGGCGGGGGAGAACTCGTAGTCGAAGACGGCGCCGCCGTCCGACGTGCAGGTGGGCACGGCCGCGCAGACCTCGGCGATGACGGCGTTGAGCTCGACGGTGCGGGCCGCGACCGCGTCGCGTCGCTCGGTGGACGCCGCGTCGGTGGCTGCGGCGTCGCCCAGCAGGTTGCTGCACGACGGGCTGCTGTCCCAGATCTGCCGGGTTGCCGCGTCCTGGCTTCCGACCTCCCATAGGTGGTACAGGTCGGGGATCGACAGCGCGAGCACGCGAGCGTCGGGGAGGCCCTCGCTCAGCGCGGCGAGAAGCGCGGTGTACGACGCGCGGAAGTCCTCGACGCTCGTCATGCCGTCGACGTCGGCGTCGCACACGTCGTTGCCGCCGAGGAGCACGAGTACGAGCTGCGGCTGGGCGGCGATCACCTCGTCGACGCGTGCGACCGCGTCGGCGACGGTGCCGCCGTCCTTCGCGGAGTTGACGGTGTCGGGAACGCTGCCCGACGCCGCAGCGACACGCATGGCGATCGAGCCGACCGCGGGGTCGTCGCCGGTCGCCCAGCTCGCCGCCATGCAGCGGCCGGGCTCGTCGCACGCGTTCACCCCGAGGGTCATCGAGTCGCCGAGGGCGCCGATCGTCGTGACGTCGCCGATTCCCGGACTGGTCTCGATATCCGCGAGGTCGACCGGCTCCGGCACGGGGGCCGCCGCGCAGGCGGTGAGCACCCCCAGGAGGAGCCCGATCGTCGCGATCGTCGCTGCACGTCGTCTTCTCATGCCATCACCCGGCTCGTGTCGTCGCGGTTCCAGGTCGAGGTGCGCGCGCGGGCGATGTCGCGGCGGGCGAGCACGTTCGGGAGCGTCCAGCTGACGCAGTACACGGCGAAGGGCACCCACAGGCGCGGCCTTCCCGCGACCCGCCGGACCAGCCCACCGCGAGTACCCGCGGTGGGCTGGTCGGCGTCCGAGTGCTGCGCGCCGTCGGGCAGCTCGCGGTTTCCGCGCGCGATGCGCACCGAGCGGCGCAGGTGCGTGCGCATGTCGGCGGCTGAGCGCACGCTGAAGGAATGGTCGGCGAGCGTCGCGCGCTCGGCGGGGGCGAACAGCTGCTGCACGAACCGGTCGTCGGCGATGATGTCGGGCCACGTGTCGAACCGCGCGCGGCCGGCCGCCGTCATGGCGTAGACCCCCGATCCGATGTGACCCTGGCGCCGGTAGTCGCTGAGCTCCCAGATGCGGTAGTGCTGGCGCACGAGCCACGACGCCGCGGAGGTGTCGACGTGCAGCCGTGGCGAGGCGACCTCGACGCCGGGCTCCTCGAGCGCGTCGGCGAGGGCGAGCAGCGCGTCGGGGTCGATGCGCACGTCGGCGTCGAGATAGACACGCGGGAAGACGGATGCTGCCTCATCGCCCGCTTGCAGAGCCGCGATCTTCGACGCGCGAGGCGTCTCGACCACGCGCACTCCCTCGTACGAACGGGCCCGAGCCACGGTGTCGTCGGTGCAGCCGTTGGCCGCGACGACGATCTCGAACTCGTCCCGCCGGTCGGACGCGCACAGCGCGCCCAGCGCGCGGTCGATGACCGCGCCCTCGTTGTGAGCCGGTATGACGACGCTCATCCTCGCGCTCACCGCACGGCCCCCGCGCTCGCCGGCTCCGGGGTCCACGCCGGCTTCGGCGCGGAGGCCTTGCGCGAGCCCTCCGTGTACACCCACGCAGCCACCGCCAGCAGCATCATGTGCACCAGGAACGACTGGAAGAACCCGAACGCGTCGAAGAAGAAGAGCGCCGCGCTGTACCCCGCCATCGAGACCGCGAGCGCGAACGCGAGGAGCGCGTGCCGCGGCTCGGCTGCCCAGCGCAGCGCGTAGACGAGGAGCATGACGACGGGCGCGAGCATGAAGATCGCATAGCCGATGACGCCGAGCGCGCCCGCCTCCATCAGGATGCCGAGCACCTGGTTGTCGAGGATGAACGAGTTCGCGTCGTCGCCGACGACGATGCGGCTGCCGTACCCCTGCCCGAAGAAGGGGAACTGCCGCACTTCGACGAACGCGGGTTCCAGGTCGGCGAGACGCCCGGCGCCGGTCATGCCCGCCGAGGTGTACTGCGACGCGATGAGCGTGTCGACATCGAGGAACGACAGCAGCATCGACTCGACCTGCGCCGGCACGACGAACATCGCCAGCAGCAGCCCCGGCACCGCGAAGGCCAGCAGCAGCAGCGCGACCTTGGGCCGCAGCACCAGCGCGATCAGGAACATGACGCCCATCACCACGACGGCCGTGCGCGAGATGGCGGCGATGATGCCGCCGAACACGATGAAGGTGCCGATGCCGTAGGCGATGCGCCGGTTCCAGATGTTGCGCGGCCAGATCGCGTACTTCGCGAGGTAGATGAGGATCGGCAGGAACATGCAGAGCATGACGGCGAGGGCGATCGGATGCTGCGCCGATCCGTACGCACGATTCACACCGGCCCGCGTGGCGTCGCCGCCGTCGTCCCGGAGCACGATCAGCGGCAGGAAGTTCGCGAGCATGAGGAACACGTTGGTGCGCGCCACCCGCTCGAGGACGGCGAAGAAGGCGACGATCACGGCCATCCACGAGAGCACCGTGAGGAAGCCCATGACCATGCGCTCGCTCGTCAGCATCTGGCGCACCGAGTAGAACACCGAGAGCAGGACGCCGAGCTGGAAGAAGCCCGACAGGGAGGTGTTGGCAAGTCCCAGGTTCGCCAGGCGCATGCCGTTCACGATGAACGAGACCAGGAGGGTCGCCAGGAAGATGCCGATGGGCCAGCCGAACGCGACGGGCCGCCACCGGCGGGACCGGTCGAACAGGAACGCGAGCCCGAGCGCGAAGATCGCGATGAAGATCATGAGGCGGTACGCCTCGAGCGCGAACGGCAGCGGGATGGGCAGCGCGTAGCGCCGGGCCGGGATGAACATGACGGTCGCCGCGAGCAGGAACAGCAGGGCCGGCCACGTGAACAGGATGCGGCGCAGCAGCACGATGAGGGCGATGCCGAGGAGGGCCGCGCCCATCGCGATCGGGGGGAGGAAGATCACCCCGACCACCACGATGGCGGCGAACAGGATCGCGACCCCGGCGACGGTGGCCCAGTGTGCTCCGCCGCCGGGTGCGGTCTCGTCGGGTGGCGCGTCGGTCTCGTCCGCGGGTGCGTGCGCGGTGCGGGTCGACATGTCGGTGCTCCGAGGAGAGGTCGTCGTCGCCTACGCGGTCTCGTCCTCGCGAGCGGCTCGGCCGGATCGGCGCGACGGCGGCCCTGCGCCGACCAGCTCGCCGACTTCGACCTCGGGCACGACGTCGTCGGCGTTCTCCGCGGGAGTCGCCGGCGCAGCATCCGTCTCGTCCACCGGCTCTTCCGCCGCTGCGGCAGCCTTCTTCTCGGCGCGAGCGGCCTTGCGCTTCGCGGACCGCGAGCGCAGGCCGGCGATGATGAAGACCAGCACGACGAACGCGAGGAAGACGCCCACGAACGTGACGACGACCGGGATCGCGGGGTTGGAGGACTCGCCCTCCACCGCGGGGCTCGCGCCGATCGGCTCGAGCATCACGCGGAGCTCGGGCGCGAGCTGCTGCTCGTCCTGCTGGGCGACGACGTAGGTCGTGAAGGCTGCCGCCGCGGCGCGCGAGATCTCTTCGGCGCGGTCCGCGGTCTCGGCGGTGCCGACGGCCTCGAGCACCGGCAGGCTGAGCCGGCCGGGGAAGCGCTCGTCGCCGGTCGGCTGCGTCGTGCGGCGCAGCGCGGTGATCGACTCGGTCTCGTCGTCGAGCGGGCCGATCTCGGCCTCGACGGCGTCCTGGATCATGTCGCCCGACAGGATGTACGCGTACACGAGAGCGGTCGAGGCCAGGTCGATGACCTGCGGGTCGGAGGTGCCCTGCTGGATCGGCACGCCCGGCACTTCGGCCTGGTACAGCCGGTCGGCCGGGCTCGTGACCAGCATCGTGGTCGCAGCCGACCACGTCTGCTGAGCTCTCGAGACGACCTGACCGTTGACGATCGCGAAGCCGGCGAAGAACGCGGCCACCGCGGCGACGAGGGCGCCGAAAACCAGCACCCACTTGTAGTTCCACAGGACTTGCAGGTACTTCGGAGTCTCCATCAGACACCTCTCTCCGTGTGCTTCCGGACGCAGACCGCCCGAACCCCCAGCACGCCATCGGGCCGCCCACGTCGCGCACCGGACCCAGAATTGTGGTGACGCGACAAGACTTGCACTGCCATGGTCGCGCCGGATTGTTAACGGCGCCCTGTGCGTTTGTTGCACGGGTGTAAAGACTGGGCGACATTCGGCGGCCCGGGTTGTGCCCGTCCGAAGGGCTCCCACAGAGTGTTGAGCGAGAGCCTGCAGCGGCTCCTATGGAGGCGGGCTCGTCCTGGGGGAGGTGGCGTTCTGGCAGTCCTGTACAGCTTCCCGCATGCGCTCGGTGCCCCGGGCATCGGCTGGACGGCATGGAACCAGGTGAACGAGCTGGTCCGCGCCGGCGTCGACGTGCATATCGTCGCGGCGTCCGTCGCCAAGCCGGTCGAGGGTGCGGCGTCCGTGCGGACGACCCTCGCCTTCCGTGGCCGGCGCGTTCCGCACCGGCTCCTCGGGCGCGACCGCGCCCGGCGCTTTCATGATGCCGTCGCCGCGGGTCTGGTCGACCGGCTGCTGAGCGCCGGGTCCGACGGCGATGTCGTGCACGCCTGGCCGCTCGCGTCGGTGCGGACTCTCCAGGCGGCGCGCCGGCTCGGCATCCCGGGCGTGCGCGAGGTGCCCAACACCCACACCGCGCACGCGTACGACGTCGTGGCGCGCGAGTACGAGGCGCTCGGCCTCGAGCCCCGTCGCGGTGAGAGCCACACCGCCGATCCGCGCCGGCTTGCCATCGAAGAGAGCGAGTACGCGGCCGCGGCCGGGCTGCTCGTGCCGAGCGAGGCCGTCGCCGACACGTTCCTGGCGCGCGGGTTCGACGACGACCGGTTGCTCCGCCACCGCTACGGCTGCACGGTGACCACACCGCCCGCGCGTGCGAGCGAGGGACCCTTCACCGCCGTGTTCCTCGGCCGGGGCACGCCGCGCAAGGGACTGCACACCGCGCTTCAGGCGTGGACGGCCTCGAAGGCTTCGATCGAGGGCCGGTTCCTGGTCTACGGCCTGCTCGACGACGACTATGCCGAATACCTCGCGCCCCTGCTCGCCCACCCGAGCGTCGACGTGCGGGGCGTCACGTCCGAGCCGATGCACGTGCTGGCCTCGGCGGATGTGATGCTGCTGCCGACCGTCGAGGAGGGCAGCGCCCTCGTGACGTACGAGGCGCAGGTGGCCGGGTGCGTCCCGCTCGTCTCGGTCGCCGCCGGCGCGGTCATCGACGAGGGTGTGACCGGCATGACGCATGAGGTGGGCGACGTCGGCGTGCTGACGGCGCAGCTCGACCTCCTGGTGGAACGCCCGGAGGTGCTCGCCGGAATGTCGAGCGCCGCGATGGCGCGGGCCGACCAGCTGAGCTGGGCGGCGGCGACGCAGGCGACTCTTGCGGCCTACGGCGAGGCCGCGCGGCTCGTGAGGAGATCGACGGATGCCGCGGCCTGAGGATGTGACTCTCGCGATCTGCACGCGCGAGAGGCCGGAGATGCTCGCCGCGGCGCTCGCCTCGTTCACCGCGGTGACGCCGCCGGGGGTGCAGATCCTCGTCATCGATTCGGCGTCGACGACGCCGGCGACGTGGCAGGTCGCCGAGGCGGCGGGCGTCGACTACGTGCGCAGCGACATCAAGGGGCTCTCGATCGCCCGCAACCTCGCGCTCGAGACCAGCCGGCGGCCGATCGTGGTGTTCACCGACGATGACTGCGCCGCCGTCGAGGGCTGGATGGCGCCGATCCTCGAGGGGTTCGACGATCCGGCCGTCGGGGCGGTGACCGGACGGATGCTGGACCACACACTTGTCGGCACACAGCAGGCGCCGCCTTCCCGTCGATTCACGCGGACCATCGAAGGCATCGACGCCGGGCACGGCGCGATCATGGCCTTCCGGCGCGAGCAGCTCGTCGCACTCGGCGGGTTCGACCCGGTGCTGGGCGCCGGGCGCACGCTCGCCGGGGCGGAGGATCTCGACATGTTCTGCCGTGTGCTCGACGACGGCGCGCACATCGTCTACGACCCGGCGTGCGTCGTGCATCACGTGCACACGCGCGCTGACGACGCCTACACCCAGCTCCATCACGGCTATGGGCTCGGCCTTGGCGCACTCACCGCGAAGTGGGTGCGGCTGCGGGCGCGGGTGGGCGTGCGTCTGTTCGCCGTGGTCGCGAAGCGCACGCTGTCGCGCGCGGTGCACAACCGGCGCGAGCACCGGCGACGGGACGCTGACATCGCGCTGTTCCGCGGGTTCCTCGGCGGGTTCTTCACGGCCGTGCGCTTCGCGCTCGACGGGCGTGTGTTCATCGACGAGGACCCGCCCGCGCCGATCACGCTCGGCGTCGCGACGCACGGAGGAGAGCAATGAGCGCGCACCCCGAACTCGCCCGCCGGGCGCAGCTGATCAGCTCGCTCGACGAGAAGTACGTGTCGAACGCGGTCACATTCGCCGCGATGCACGCCGCGGGCACGATGATCGTCGACGGAGCGTCGCTGCGGGGGCCCGACGGCGCGCTCGACCGTGCCGCGATCCGCCATCGGGTGGAGCGGCTGAGCTGGTTCGCGCCGGCGATGCGGCAGCGACTGGTGCCGACGCCGCTGCGCCTCACGACGCCCGCGTGGGTGCCCGTGACGAGCCTCGACCTGGACTATCACGTCCGCTTCCACGACGGCGTTGAGCCCGACGACCCGACCCGGGTCGAGCGGTTCACCGGGCGCCTGAGCCCCACGATGGACCCGACGCGGCCGCTCTGGGACTTCGAGTTCGTCGAGCTCGATTCCGGGCGCGTGGCGATCGTCATGCGCTACCACCACGTGGTGGGCGACGCGATGTACGGCCTGCGGATCGGCGACGTGATCGCCGGCACGACGCCGACACCCGAGCCGCCGAAGCCGGGCGAGGCCGAGTACGCCGAGCTCGGCATCGCGCCCCGCAACGGACTCGAGGTGCTCGCCCTCGCGTTCGCGCAGTGGCGCGAGCGCAACCCGGGCCTGCGGCAGGCGTGGCACGCGTACTGGCGCAAGTCGTTCCGCATGCGGCTGCGCCGCTGGGGCGGGCGGCTGCTGCGCCCGGTGAAGAACGCGCGCATCGCGCGGACGGGCCTCCTCGCCGACGTGCGGGAGGGTCGCCGCTCGGCGTACGAGGTGGCCGATCTCGCCGCCGCCACGCGCCGCGCGTACAAGCTGGGTGGCACCGTCAACGACCTGGTCACCGCCGCCACGCTCATCGCGATGGCGCGTCAGCGCCCCGACGCCGAGACCCTGTCGATCCTCGTGCCGATCTCGCGACGCGGGGCCGGTGACGGCGGGGTGCGCAACGACATCAGCGTCGTGAAGGTGTCGGTCGCGGCATCCGCTCCCCTGGAAGAGATCGTGCCGAGCGTGCGCGCGCAGGTGCAGGCGGCCGTGGAATCGGGTGGCTCGGTGGTCGAGGGCGCCGAGGACTGGGTGGGCTACGCGACCTCGGTGACCTGGGGTCGCGACGAGCGCTTCTTCGGCACCGCGCCGGTCGAGACGGTCACCGGGTGGCCGGCGGGCGACCCGCGCGACGAGGTCGCGTGCCTGGCCTGCTCGTACCGGCGCGACCTCGTGATCAGCGTGACAGTGCGCGAGTCGGTCGATCTCCCCGCGCTCATGGCGGTCTACCGCGAGCTCCTCGCGCCGGCGCCGGCGCCGGCGCCGGTGGCGGCGGCGACGGAAGGTGCCGCGCGATGAGCCGCCTGCGAGGTGCGCTGGGTTCGGTGCTCGACCCGCGCACGCTGCTGCACGGGCTGAGACTGGCGCATTTCCACGGGTACTCGTTCGTGCGGCAGGTGCCGCTGATCCAGATGGGCGAGGGGGTCTCGATGGCTCCGAACGTGTCGTTCCGCAACGGGGAGCGCATCTCGATCGGCGCCGGCACGCACATCGGCGAGTTCAGCCTGATCTGGGCCGGCAACGAGTCCGGTCGCATCGAGATCGGCGAGAAGTGCCTGTTCGCGCCGCACGTGATGGTGACGGCCTCGAACTACGGCGTCGAGATGGGACCGGTCGCGATCATGGACCAGCCCAAGATCGAGAACGATGTGGTGATCGGCGCCGGATCGTGGTTGGGTGCGAACGTGGTGGTTCTGGCGGGCGTGACGATCGGCGAGGGCGCCGTGGTCGCGGCCGGGGCAGTGGTGACGAAGGACGTTCCGGCGTTCTCGATCGTCGGAGGGGTTCCGGCACGCGTCATCGGCGAGAGGCCTTCGGGCCAGGAAGTGGGAGTGAGCAGTGGGGAAGCTCAGAAGGAGACAGTCCAGTAGGGCGATGCGCGTCGCCGGGATCGCGGTGGGGACCGCGGTGGTGGCGTCATTGCTGGGCGGCGGGATCGCCTCGGCCTCGTTCGCGGCCGGCGACGAGGCGGGTGTGTACACCGTCAGCTTCCGGTCGACCGAGGGGCTGGATGCTGCGCTGGAGGGCATCGCGGCAGAGCCCGACGCCGTCTACGACAGCGTGGTGAAGGGCTTCACCGGGTACCTGACCGCCGACGAGGTCGCCCTGCTGCGGGTGTCGTCGACGGTGCGCGGAATCTCGGCGAACAAGGTCGTGGTCGGTGCCGCGCAGACGACAACGCCGGCCGTGGGAACGGTCGAGGCCGACCTGCCGCCGACGAGCGCCACCTCGGCAGGCGCGTGGGACGGACCCGGTCTCGCGATCATCGACTCGGGCGTGAGCGTGCACACCGACCTCAACGTGGCCCGGCAGATCAACTGCTTCGGCAGCGGCGACGGCACCGACGCGAACGGCCACGGCACGGGCGTCGCCGGTGCGGCCGCGGCCATCAACAACACCGTGGGGCTCGTCGGCATCGCGCCGGGCGCGCCGATCACGTCGGTGCGTGTGCTCGACAGCAAGATGCAGGGCACGTCGGCGACGCTGATGTGCGGACTCGAGTGGGTCATGGAGAATCATGAGCGCTACGACATCGCCGTGATGAACATGAGCATGCAGTTCGGCCAGTCCGACGACGGCAACTGCGGATACACGAACGGCGACGTCATCCACCAGGCGATCTGTGCGCTCGTCGAGGACGGCGTCGTCGTGGTCGCGGCCGCGGGGAACTCGACGCGCGACCTGGCGCAGTACTCGCCGGGCAACTTCGACGAGGTGATCACGGTCACCAACGTCGCCGATTACGACGGCAAGCCCGGTTCACGTGCAGCGAAGCTCTGCAGCGAGTCGTCCGCCCCGGTCGACGACACGATCAACCCGAAGAGCAACTGGGCGGTGAGTGCGGCCGACAAGGCACACACGATCGCAGCCCCCGGCACGTGCCCGTACACGACCAAGAAGGGCAACCGGTACGGCTACATCGCGTCGGGCACGAGCATGTCCGCCGCGGTGATGTCGGGCGTCGTGCTCGCGTGCTTCGCCGAGGGCACGTGCGAGGGCCGCACTCCGCGCGAGGTCTTCCAGATCCTCGAGGGGCAGGCGCAGGCCGCCGCCACGACGCGGGGCAAGCGCTTCACGGGCGACCCGCTCAGCCCGATCTCGGGCCGGTACTCGGGTTGGCTCGCGTCGACGGTGCCGACCGGCACCACGCCCACGCCGACGCCGACTCCGACTCCGACTCCGACTCCGACTCCGACGCCGACGCCGACGCCGACGCCGACGCCCACTCCGACGCCGACGCCGACGCCGACCCCGACTCCGACCCCGACCCCGACTCCGACGCCCGATACGCAGGCGCCGACGGCGACGATCACGACGCCGGCCTCGGGTTCGACCGTCTCGGGCAGCGTCACGGTGCGGGTGACGGCCACCGACAACGTGGCGGTCACGGGGGTAACGCTGTGGTCGGGCGCGACAAGGCTCGGCACGCTGACGAAGCAATCCGACGGCTCGTGGGCGGGCACGCTGCCGTCGAGCAGCTACCCGAACGCGACGTATCCCGTCCACGCCCGCGCGGTCGACGCGGCAGGCAACACCGGCTACAGCCCGACGATCTCGCTGACGCTCCGCAACTGACCCGCCCCCTCGCTCGTTGAGCGAAGCGCGTCGCACCCGCGTTCTGCGCCGGGTGCGGCGCGTTTCGACTCGCAAGCTCGCTCAACGAGCGGGGGAGGAGGCGCCGGCCCACCTCCCCGCTCGTTGAGCCGAGGGCGCTCCAGCGCCCGCAGTCGAAACGCCCTGGGTCTTCGGGAGTGCCCGGCGCGTTTCGACTCTGCGTTTCGACTCGCAAGCTCGCTCAACTCAATGACCGAAGAAGGCTCCCGCCCCCCGAGCCCGGGGTCAGCGGTTCTGCTTGAGTTGGCGCTTCTCGATCTCGGCGTCGAGCACGTCGCCGGGGGTCGCGGCCTCCTCCAGGAGCACGGCCTCGACTGCCTCCGCAGCCTCGTCCGTCGCCTCGGCACGGGGCTTTGGCTTGCGCATCTGCTTCACGAACCCCATGATCTGCGCCACGTCCCGCCGGTACGCGGGGATGAGCAGCAGCGGCCCCATCACAACCGCCCCGGCAACGCCGCCGACGAGGATCTCGAGGATCGGGATGAGATCCACAGCGCGGGTCGCGGCGAATGCCGCCCCGAACGCCAGCAGCGCGAACGCCAGCGGGCGCAGCACCGGGAAGACGATGTCGCTGCCGCGCACGAACGTGCCGCGGATCGCGAACGCGAAGCCGGGGATGAGAAGGAGGGCCGACAGGATGCCGTAGGTCAGGGCGAGTCCGTAGATCCCGCCCCACCAGATCCCGACGAAGAAACCCACGACTACGAGTGGCCGAGCAACGAGGTCGTAGAGCAGCTGCTGGTGCGAGCGGCCCATCGTGATGAAGAGCCAGCCGCGCACCTTGCCGATGCCCTGGGCGATGCCGGCGATCGCGAGGATGCTGAACAGCATGGCGGCCTGCTCCCAGCCGGGTCCGAGGAGGATCGCGAACAGCGGCTCCGAGATCGTCGCGAGGATCGCGTACGTGGGGAGCGTGAGGTAGCCGATCACCAGCAAAGCGCCCCGGATGTACCGGCGGTACCGGTCGCCGTCGTCCTGCAGCTTGCTGAGCACGGGAAGGGCGACGCGCCCGATGGGCCCGTTCAGCTGCTGCAACGGCATGAGGAACAGCGCGTACGCGCGCGAGTACTGGCCGAGCACCGCCGGCCCGAGCTGCTGGCCGATGATGACGGTGTCGGCGTTGCGCTCGACGTAGTTGAGCAGCTCGGCGCCGAAGATGCTGCCGCCGCGCGAGACGAGAGGCACGACGTCGCGGTGAATGCGGGGCCAGCCCGGGTGCGGCTTGATGGCGACCCAGAGCATGACGAGCCGCACCACGAGTCCCGTGCCGACCATGAGGATGAGCGCCCAGTACCCCCACCCCAGCAGGCCTCCGGTGATCGCCGCCGCGACCCCGCCCACCATCGACACGACGTCGATGCGGGCGAGCAGCGCGAACTTGAGCTCGCGCGTCGCCCGCGCCTGCAGCGGCATGGTGAGCCCGTTGACGATGAGGCTCGGCGCGATGACGAGAGTGATCAGCACGAGCTGGGGTTCGTTGTACAGGTCGGCGATGAGCGGCGCGCACGCCGCAAGAATCCCCCCGAGCAGAACGCCGAGCCCCAAAGCCAGCCAGAACAGCGACCGCCACGCGCGCTCCGTGATCTCGCGCGCCTGGATGATCGCGCCGGTGAGCCCGAAGTCGCGGACGAGGTCGATGATGCCCGAGATGGCCGTCACCATTGCGACGAGACCGAAGTCCTCGGGGCTGAGGAGCCGCCCGAGCAGCATGATCGCGGCCATCTGGATGAGGGTCTTGCCCCACATCCCGCCCATGGTCACGACGATGCCGCGCGAGGCGCGATGGGCGAGGTTCGTATCCACGTTCACGGGGTCACGACCAGATCTGCGCGAGGTAGCCCTCGGTGGGCTCCGGTGTCAGCTGGTCGAACTCGGCCGCGCCCCACTGCTCGAGCGACGGATCGGCGGTGAAGGCGCCGTCGTTCGCGGGGCGCACGGTCGACGACGCCAGCGTGTTGCGCACAGTGCCCCACGTAGATTCGTAGATCGTGCCGAAGACATACGAGTCGTAGGCGTGCAGCTGCCCGGCCTCGCCGGAGCCGTTGATCGCCTGGTTGATCGTCGGCGGCTCGGTATCCGCCGGCTGCGGGTACCGCACGCGCACCGCGGTCGCCTGCGAGGTGATCACGCTGTGGTCGATCGTGACGAACGGGGTGCCCCTGCGGGGATCGGATGCTGGAGAGCCGCCGATCTGCAGACCGCAGTTGCGCGAGCCGAAGAAAGTGGAATCCCGCACGGTGAGCCCTCGGTACCAGCCGTTGCCGTACATCTGGAGCGTGTCGAGGTGATCGGTCGCCCCCACCGGCCGGAAGACGGGTGCGACGTAACAGCCTTCGAACACGCTCTTGTCGAGCGTGGAGCCGGCGCCGGCGGCGTAGCCGAGCGGGTCGGTGATGCCCGTCCTCGGCTCGAGCACCACGATCTCGTACGCGCCGCAGTTCTCGGTCACGGCGTTGTACGACGAGGCCATGCTGAAGCCCGCCGTGAAGCGCGACTGCGCCCAGGCGCTCCGCGTGCCGTTGGTGAGCAGCATCCGGTCGCCGTTGATCCGCGCGAAAGTGACGCCGTGCACGTCGCGCAGCCGCGCCGGCGTCGAGATCGTGACGCTGCCCCAGCCTTCGAGCGGCGAGACGAGCACGTTCTGGCCCCAGTTCGCGTCGCCCATGCCGCGCAGCACCGGCGTCGAGCCGCTCGACGATCCGTTGCCGGGCAGCGTCCCCGGCCGCACCCGGATGTGCACACCGGCCGCCGCCTGCTCCGCCGTGACAGCGCGAATCGCCGCGCCGATCGCCGCCCACGTACAGTCGACGTCGATGGTGTGCGGCGCGACGGCGCCGATCCACGGCGTGTGCGCGGGCCAGTGCGTGCCGTTAGGGCCGAATGACCGTACAACCGCGGGCCGCGTCTCGCCGTACCCCGCGATGACCGCGTTCGCACCGCCGACGGCGGTTCCCGATTCGAACAGTGTCGCGCTCGCGACGCTGCCGTTGGGCAGCGGCTGCACGTCCGCGCGCAGGCTGATGGTGGCCCCGGCCCCGGGCGCCAGCACGCCGACGGCGGTGGCCGTGCCCGTGGGGCTGATCGTGGTCGTCCAGCCGTCCAGCGGCTCGGCGTCGATCAAGGTGGTCGCACCCGACGCGGTCACGACCAGCATCACCTCGCTCGCGATGCTCGCGGGGGTGGGGTTCGTCACCGTGAAGGTGAGCCACTGCTCGCCCACGGCCGACACCGGTTCGACGGTGAGCGTCAGCGGCACCGGTGTCTCCTCGCTCGCCGCCGCGAGCGGCGCCTGCACGGCGACCATGATCACCGGCGTCGCCCACGCGCCCGCCCTCAGTACCGTTCGCCGGTCCAGCTCCATTCGCGGTGCTCCTTCTATTTCCAGATCGACTTCAGGTACGCGTCAGTGGGAATGGGCGTCAGCGAGTCGAACTTGGACGCGCCCCACGAGTTCATCGAGCTGTCGTACGTCCATTTGCCCGAGGCGACCGGGTTGCGGGTCACCGCCTGGTCGTACGACACCTTCGTGTTCGAGACGGCCCCCCACTTGCTGCGGTACATCGAGCCGAAGATGTACGAGTCGTTGGCGTAGAGCTGGAAGTCCTCGCCGATCCCGTTGATGGCCTGCGCGAGCGACGGCGCGTCGGCGCCCGAGGGCTTGGGGTACCGCACCTTGATCGCGGTGGCCTGCGACGTGATGATGCTGTGGTCGACCGTGAGGAACCGCGTGCCCTTGTTGGGGTCGTCACTGCGCATGCCGCCGATCTGCAGGGCGCAGTTGAGGGACCCGAAGAACGTGGTGTCGCGCACGGTGAGCCCGCGGTACCAGCCCGACCCGTACATCTGGATCGTGTCGACGTGGTCGGTGGCGCCGGTGGGGCGGAACACCGGGGCTGAGTAGCATCCGTCCCACACGCTGTCGGTCATGACGGAGCCGGAGCCGGCGGCGTACCCGAGCGGGTCGGAGATGTCGGCCTTCACGTTGCTCATGACGATCTCGTAGGCGCCGCACTCCTTGGTGGTCGCGCCGTACGACGAGGCCATGCTGAGGCCGTCCGACATGACGGACTGCGCCCAGGCGCTGCGCGTGCAGTTGGTGAGCAGCACGTCGACGCCGTTGATGCGCGCGAATGTCACGCCGTACACCTCGCGCAGGCGCGCGGGCTCGGTGATGACGACCGAGCCCCAGCCGTCGCGCGGCGACACGAGCACGTTCTTCGCCCAGGTGGCGCTGCCCAGTCCCTGCAGCACGGCCTTCGATCCCGACGAGGCGCCGAGGCCGGGCAGGGTGCCGGGCCGCACCTTGATGTGCACGCCGGCGGCCGCCTGCGACGCGGTCACCGCGAGCAGCGCCGTGCGGATCGCCGCCCACGTGCAGGCGACTTCTACGGTCGTGACGGTGTCTTTGATCCACGGCGTGTGGGCGGGCCAGTGGGTGCCGTTGGGCCCGAACGAACGCACCACCGCCGGCCGGGCGGCGCCGACGATGGCCGCGGGCGTGCCGGTCGGTGCGACGCCGGTCGCCGATGCGGAGGGGACGGATGCTGTCGCCGAAGGCCCGCCCGAAGTCTGGGCTGGCGAGCACATGGCGGTGGCCGCGGCGGGCGCGGCGACGGCGAGGAGGCGGACGAACGATCGGCGGCTGAACGGGCTGGTGGTCATGGTGCGGGCCTTCCGTCGGTGGTGGAGAACGTTCCGGTGGGGTGCGCAACGGTTCCCGAACGGCGGGCGGGCCACGCGAACAGCAGATCGAGGGCGGGCAGGACGCGCAGCAGGTGCACCATGACGACGCCGGCGCCGAGTCCGAACACGAACCCGACGGCGAGGGCGATCCATGAGTTGCCGGTGAGGGCGCCCAAGGCGACGCCGGCGCTCGCCGGCCACCAGTGCACGATGTAGTAGACGAGCGAGTCGCGTCCGACGGCGCGGAGGGGACGCAGCATCCGTGCCGATCCGAACCGGCGTGCGATGACGATGGCGATGCCGATGCCACCGGCGGCGAACGGTGCCGACAGCGCGGTGTAGCGCAGGCCGACGCCCACGGCTGCTGCGGCGACGGTGGCGAGGGCGAGCGCCGCGCACGCCCAGACCACCCAGCGGCGGGCGAGTGTGCGCTCGAGGGCGCCGACGTGCTGCGAGAACCAGACGCCGATCATGAAGAACACGAGCAGCAGGAAGAAGCGCCGCATGCCGAAGTCGGGCACGAGGGCGGCGGCGACGAGTGCGCCGCCGGCGATCCACAGCGGCGGTATTCGGGGCGTGACGAGCGCGACCATATAGAAGAGGAACAGGTCGTACAGGAACCAGAGGTGCTCGACCGGGTCGTACAGCGGCAGGAGCAGGTCCCACGGGGTGACGACGTGCGTGGTGACGCCGCCGACGACACCTTCACGGATGCCGAAGCCATAGAGGAGTGCGAGCGCGATGATCGACCACACGATGTAGGGCCAGAGTACGCGGCGCACCTTGCCGGTGACGTAGGCGCGCGGCCCGCGGCGGAGCGATCCGGCGACGAGCAGGCCCGACAGGAACACCATGAGCGGCATGCGCACGGGGGAGAAGATCGTGTTGAGCACCCACGCGATCTCGGGTGCGCCGAGCGGGGAGGAGCTCGCGAACAGGATGGCGTGGTTGAACACCACGAGGATGATCGACGTCCCGCGGAGGACGTCCATCCACTCGATGCGCGACTTCTCGACCGCTGCCATCTGGTGCCTTACGCGCCGGCCGCTCAGGTTCTCCGGCGCCGGCTCAGCGCGATCCCGCCGACGATGGCTGCCGCGGCGGCGATGGTCGCGGCGACCGTCCAGCCGACGGCTGCGCCGGTCGAGGCGAGCGCACCGTCGGCAGCGGCTGACGTGGGGGTCGCCGCTGCCGACGGCACTGGCGTCGCCGTGGCCGTCGGCACAGGGGTCGTCGGAGAGGGAGTCGGCGACGCCGTCGGGGTGGGAGTGGGGGTCGGTGTGGGTGTGGGGGTGGGCGTCGGAGTTGGCGTGGGGGTCGGAGTCGGGGTCGGGGTCGGAGTCGGGGTCGGGGTCGGAGTCGGGGTCGGGGTGGGCCCGCAGCCGATGACGGTGACGAGCGGGCTCGGGTAGGTGATGAGTCCGGTGGTCCACGAGGGCTCAGCATCGCCACGCGCGGCGTAGCCATAGGCGATCGCCGACGTGTCGTGGAGGTCCTCGCAGGGGTGTCCGGTGATGGTCACCTCGTGGGTGCGCACCTCGCCCGGCTCAAAGCGGGTCGGCCCAAAGGTGTAGACCCTGCCGTCGGGGCCGTTGACGCGCGCGGTGCCCCAGGCGGGAACCGAGGACGCGTTGCGGGTGGACACCAAGATCTCCGCCACCTTGGGCGAGGTGAACTCTATGACGACGCTGACGTCGCCGACCACGGCGCTGCCCTCCGCCGACGCCGCGACGGCGGCGAGTGCCCCGCCGCCGAGGCCGAGGGTGATCGCGGCCGCCAGGATTGTGATTCTTCTGCCTCTGTACATGTGCTGCCCCAAGCCCAAAGAGAACGCCCGGGGCCGTTTCCCTTCCGGCTCCGGGCGGCAGTGCCCCATCTGGGTGCCACGCTACGGTGATTCGACCTGCGGGGGGTTACCTCCGCGTTTCGTGTCGGTTAAGCCCGGTGTTCAGGCGTTTGGGGTGCCGGGGTGTCGCCGTAGTAGTGCCGGACGGACTCGCGGGAGTCGATGACGAGGAGCACGTAGAGGGTAACGGCCGCAGTGGCGACGAGGGCGAAGAGCGCGACGGCGACGGTGGTGAGGACTCGGATCACGGTGGGGGCGGGGCTCCGGCGACGAGGGGGGAGGGTGATGGCGTTCGTCAAGCTTAGGCTTCCGGCGGACGCTTGCGTGGCGCCGTGCAGGTGATCGGATGAGTGGATGCTGCGTCGCGGCGCCCCCGGTCGCGTCCTGCCTGCGCGGGTGGTGGTGTGGGGCGCGCGGTCGGTGGTGTGGGCGCGCGTGTGGGCGGCCCGGAGCGTTGTCGGGCGCCGCGCTGTCACGCGCCGCGGTCACGGGTCATGCGCCGCGGTCACGGGTCGCGCGTCGGCGTCACGGTCACGCGCCGGCGTCCGAATCCCGTGCCCGGCGTCGGCATCCCGCGCCGGCGCCGCGCCGATCAGGCGACGAGGTCGAACCGCGCCCGGCCGCCGAGTCGGGGTGTGCGATCAGGGTCGACGTGCGCGGGCGGCAGGAACCACACCTTCGCGCGTGTTCCCTTCCCTTCGATCCGAATGTCCCACCCGTTGTCGTGGATCCGGTGGTGGCAGGCTTCGCAGAGCAGCACCCCATTGTCGATGTCGGTGGGCCCGGCGTCTCTCGCCCACCATCTGATGTGGTGGGCCTTCGTGTGGGAGGGCGGGGCACCGCACTTGGCGCAGCCGCCGTCGCGTTCGACGAGAACGAGCTTCTGCGCTGTCGTGTAGAGGCGCTGGATGCGACCCCAGTCGAGAATCTCGCTGTCGGCTCCGAGAACGCAGGAGATGATTCCGCCGCCGGCAGCCATGCGCCGTGCGGTTGTGATGGAGACCGGGGCAGCGATGCCGTCGATGGTCGCGTACCCGGTGCCGGTGACGAGGTCTTCGTGGTCGATCCGCACCACGACCGTCGCGCCCCCGAGGGGGAGGTCCTTGTTCGCGCACCCGAGGGCGTGCTCGGCCAGGCGGGTCAGGGCGTCGGCCTGCATCTGCGGAACGCTGCGGCGCGCAGCATCCGTTCCGCCCTGCGCGGCATCGCGTTCGGCGCGAAGTTCTGCCCCGACCATCGTCTCGATCGCGAGCTTGACCGGAGCACCGTGCTCGGGATCGAGCCTGCCGTTGATGACGACCATGCCCCGGCGGTCTTCGTAGATGTGCAGCGCCCGCTCGGCTCGCAGTTCTTCTTCGCGGGCTTCGACGCCGGCCGGGTCGAGCTGGGCTTCGGCGCGCGTGATCAGTCGGGCGAGCTGATCGGATGCGAGCCCGGGCGCCTTCTCGACGAGCCGCTTCTCCATCTCGCCGGTAGCCTCACGCCCCGCGCGCAGCACGACCTTGTCGAGCATCGTGATGATCGCGCTCGCCGCAGCCGCTCCGATACGGCCGGCTGCGAGCGCGGCCGCCACGTGCGGGTGGCGCGCCGGCGCCGCCTCACCGCTCAATGTCATGCGGGGTGCCGTGGCCTCCCCGACCTTGACCAGCCGCGCCGCTTCGCCGGCACTCGTTCCGCCAACGGTGGCGATCAGCGCGGTCGGATTGCGGAACCCCTGCTGCTTGGCGAGCCCATCAGGCCCGAGCTCGGGCCGCGACTGCCGCGCGATCTCGGCGGCAACCCGTGCCCGCGCCGCGTCGAGAAGTCGTTGGCTGTCGGCGAGCTGTTCGTTGAGACGAATCAGCGCCCCCGGTGCCAGCGCTTCAATCGCTTCCTCGGCCCACAGCACCCGCGCGGAGTCGACCGCCGCAGCGAGGGGAGCGAGGTGATCGGTCATGGGTTCAGATTACCGCATGGAGGGTGATTTGTCGAACAAAATAACGAACATTCCTTGAGAATACCGCTCAAGGGATGAAGAGTATCAAGCAGCGCCTCGAATATTTGTTCGTAGACTCCAGATCAGAGGACGGCCTCGTAAGACGCGGTGAAGTGCTCGTCGGGCACGATCCAGCGCTCGCCGCCGGCGCCCTCGACGATCCAATCCCCGGCCGCCGCCATCGCGGTCCCCTCGAGCGTCTCGATACGCTCCGCCGTCTCGGCGCGGTGCGCGTGCACGATGCCGGTGCGACGCCAGCGTCCGTCGCCCGCGGCCTGGTAGCTCGCGGCGAACTCGGCGGGGCGCACCGACCACGTCCGCTCGCCGTCGCTGACCCGCCAGTCGCCGGCCTGCGCCTCCATGACGCTTCCGGATTGCGTGGTCCAGTGCCACGGCGTGCCCACCCGCTCAGCGGTGACCTCGCCGCGGCGACGGTAGCGCCCGCTCCTCGGCGCTCCTGCACCCGCGCCGACCCCGTTCCCCGGAGCCGCCGCCCCAGTCTCCGCCCCTGCCCCCGCGCCCACCCCGCCCCCCGCGCCCACCCCGGCCCCCGCGCCCACCCCGGCCCCCGCGCCCACCCCAACCCCTGCCCCCGCGCCCACCCCGCCTCCCGCGCCCGCCCCCGTCCCCTGCGGGCGCGACACGTACCCCAGCGCCCGAAGGAGTTCGAGCGCATCCCGCACCGAGCTCCGCGTCTGCGCCTTCCCGTCTTCGTCGAGCGCCGCCCACGGTACGAGCATCGGGTGCGTGCGCCGCACGTCGTCGCGGCGCACGCCCGGCCGCCACCCGGCGGCGACGAGCGCAGCCCGCCACGACTCGTGCTCGCGTTCGACCATGGCGTCGAACTGCTCCGGCGACGGGGTGACGTCCTCCGGGTCGGCGCCCGACGGCAGCCGCCCCCACGTCCTGCCGACGGCGACCGCGGAGGCAAGCGTCGTCCGCACCAGGCGGATGTTGCTCTCCTTGTAGAAGTCGGGCAGTCCCTCATCCCAGGGCCGCCGGGCCGGAATGGCGGGATCCTCGCCGTGATCGGCGAGGAAGTTCGCATGGGCGACGCGGGCGGCGCGCTCCCAGCGATCGATGACGCGCGCTTCCCCGAAGCTCAGCGCGAACGGGTACAGGCGTTCCATCACCGGCGAGCTCGGAAGTGTGCTGCCTTCCTTCACACAGGCGTAGACCGCCCAGTCCGGGTGCGCCGCGGCCAGCTCCGCCGCGCGGACTTCCCGCCGGTCACCCGGGCCCCCGATCGGCGCCATCATGAACGCGGGCGATCGCGCGCCGGCGAGCGCTGCGGCGAACTCCTCGACCACGTCCTCGCAGGTGTGTGCGCGGACCTCCGCGCCGACGTTGCCGAAGGCGCGCTGGTGGAGCTGGTACTGCCGGCGCAGGGTCGCAGCATCCGTCCCCACGATCACGATCTGCGGCGGCGGCACACCCGCGACACGGCTGGCCTCGCGTTCGCGCGCGCGTTGCGCGACCTCGGCCGCGATCGCCAGCACGAGGTCGGGGTCGCCGTGTACAGCCACCCTGTCGTGGCCGTCGTCCATCCACCGCGCGACCAGTCGCTCTGCCGTCGCCTCGAACACGCTGAGGGCGTCGAGCGCCCAGCCGGGCCGGTCGACGTTCTGACGCCGCCAGTATTCGGCGACCCAGACATCGTCGATGCGCACGAGGGCGCGGATGTCGTGAGGAGGGGCGGATGCTGCGGCCAAGTGTTCTGCGAGATGCTCGAAGCGGCTGAGATTCACGCCTGCTTCCGGCCCCAGCAGGTAGAGCGCCGTCAGGGCGACGCGTCCGCGCCGGAGCGAGAAGGCCCGGAGGGCCGCGTCGACAGGGTCGGGCCAGCGCAGCAGCACGATTCCCTGCTGGCGATGCGCGGGAGTCGGCGGATCGCTCGCGTCGGCGCGCACCACGACCAGCGTGCGGTGCCCCACTCGATCGCGGATGCGGGTGGCGGCGGGCAGCGTCACGTCGAGGGGGCCGTCGAGCACGATGCGCGACCGAGACCGCCGCATGCGCATCACGTCGAGCTGCGATCGGAACAGCACGGATGCCGCAGCGACGAAGCCGAGACCCACCGTGGCGACGGCGAGGTAGCGGGCGACGAGGAGTGCGAGCGGGGCCTCGGCCGGGCAGCCGGCCGTGGTGCCGAACGGGTCGCCGGCGTTTCCCACGAAGACGGCGAACCCCCAGCTGAGGGGCGTCCAGAACGGTACGCCGTCGCCGGTGCAGGGGAGGTAGGCCGTGAACCCCAGGCCCACCGCGACGGCGCCCATCAGCACGAGGGCGGCGAGCGGGCGCGCGGATTGCCGCGGTCGCCTGCCCACGAGGATGAACGCGGCGAGCAGTCCGCCCCACACGATGGCCAGCGTGACGATCTGCCACGACTGCGGATCCCAGAACTCGGCGAGCGGCGGCGGGAGCGGCTGATCGGGGCGCAGCGCGGCGATGGCCAGCAGCACGGCGAGAACGGTGCATGCTGCCGCCGACAGGACGATCCCCACCCATCGCGCCGTCGGCCACCACGACACCTCGCTCATGCCGGCTCCGCTTCACGCTCCGCCGTGGCCGGCGCCCCGGTGGCCGGCGATCCCGCTCCCACCGAACCCGCCCCCGCCCCCACCGACCCGGCCCCCTCGAGGTCGCCGTTGCCGATCGCGGTGAGCAGCGCCGCGGCGTACGCCCAGTCCCAGCGTCGGCGCGCTCCGTAGGCCGTCCACCCCTGTCCCGGCCGATGGGTCACGATGGTCGTCGCCGAGGGCACGGGCTGGTCGAGCAGCTGCCGGAACAGCGGCCACTGTCCGGCGCTCGCGAGGAATCCTCGCCACCGTGCTTCGCGAGTGGCCCGCGGCCACGGCGAGATCACCAGGATCACCGGTGGCGCCTCGGACCGCGAGGCGAGGTGTGCGATCTCCCACTCGAGTCCCGCGCGCACTTCGCTCGGGGTCGCCGACAGCACCACGGCGCGTGCGCCGCCGATCCACTTCTCGACCTCGTCGCGCCACTGGTCGCCGTCGAACGACATCTTCGCCGCGCCGAGATCTTGCATCCGGCGCTTCGTGCCCGAGATGGCGATGACGGGGCCCCATCCGCTCAGCTGCTCAGCCAGCACCTCCTCGAATCGAGGGCGGCCGAACGGCGAGAACACCTCGAGGAATCCGCGTCGCCCCAGTGACTCGTCGATGCGCAGCCGGTCCTCGTCGAACCCGCGCAGGTAGAGGAAGTACGGGCGATCGTCGTGCGCGAGGGTGTCGGTGAGGGAGCGGCGGGCGAGGCGCCGCCCGACCCGGTCGAGCAGGTACGCCAGGAAGATCGGGATCGCCACCATGACGAAGAAGAGCACCACGATCAGCCCAGTGCGCTGCAGGTCCTGCAGCCACAGCAGAGCGAGGGGCAGCAGCCGCGCGGCGCCCTCGGCCTGCGCGAGCAGCTCCTCGATCGTCGCCCGGAACGTCGCCGCGGTCTGCTGCCCGTTGAACCACATGAAGAGCACGGCCAGCAGATACAGCATGAGGGTCGACGCCGCGATCAGGGCGGCGAGGCCGCGCAGCAGCATCCCCACCAGTCCCTGCAGCGAGGGACGTCCGCGGCGGCGGGGCGGCCGAATGAGTCGGTGGGGCCGCCACACCAGGTCGAGCAGTGCGCCGACGGCGACGAAGACCAGTACCGGTGCGACGAAGAGGCCGAGCAGCTGCACGACGAACTGGCCACTGTACAGCCCGAGCACCGCCACCACGACCGCGGCGACGGTGCCGACCACGACGAGGATGATGCGGCGCACGGTGCGTCCGGTGCGGGCCCGGCGGATCAGCCGGTCGACCGACACGTAGGCGGCGGTCGCCGCCGGCTCGGTCGCCGGGTCGGCCTCGCGCTGGCGTCGCCGGGCGATCACGCGACGGGGGATGAGGATCACCAGATAGGTCGCGATGGGCACCCCCACCAGCACCACCACCGCCCAGAGGGCCTTGTTCCAGTCGGTCAGGGGCTGTACGGCCCCCGGCATCGCCGCCGTGATGGTGTGCAGGTATGCGGCGGTGCGCTCTGCGCACCGCGCTTCGTCGGCGTCGGCGCAGGATTGCTCGACCTGGATGTAGTGCGGTCCTTGGATCCACCACCGGAGGATGCGTGACCCGTTCGCCTCCTGCAGTCGCGTGACGCCGTCGTATCCCGCGATGTACACCAGGTTCAGTCCGGCGCTGTCGGTCACGCGCCAGTAGTCGGCCGAGAGCTCCTGGGCACGGGTCACCGTCGTGCAGTCGACCCAGAACACCTTGACCGTCTCGCCGGCCGGGTTCGCGAATTGCGTGGCTATGCCGTCGCCGCACCGGGCGTCAGCGGCGCCCTGCACGGTGGTATCGGCAGGGAGCGAGAACCGCAGCATCCACGGTCCGTCCTCGTCGGCCGGCGTGAAGTCGCGCAGCGGGTCGTCGGCGATCCGCTCCGGCAGCGCGGTCGCGCTCACCGGGGTCGGCGTCAGTGCCGCGAGGGCGCGCGCGTCCCGCGCGCTCGTGTCTTCGCAGGCGGCGTCGCCGGCTTCGCACGTGCGGCCCACGCCGATGACGTGCGTGCCCTGCGCCCACATCCGGAACAGCATCGGCGCGGTCTCGGGCGAGACGAATAGCGTGGTGAGCTCGAGCCCCTCGCCGAGAGCCGGGGACACCTCGGGGGCAGGCCGCAGGCTGTAGTCCGACCATTCGGTGCTGACGCGCTCGACCGCTCCGGCCGGCGTGCCGCACTCCATCCAGAACACGCGCACCGTGCCGCCCGACGCGAGCGGCAGGTCGCGTGACGCCCCGCTCTCGCAGCCCGCGAGCGACTCTTCGGTGAAGTCGATGGAGGGAATCCCGGATGCTGCGCCGTCGGCGTCCGGCGGAACCCACGCGGCCAGCGCTTCTTCGACGTCGTCGGTCGCGGCGTGGGCCATCGGGGCGCCGACGCCGAGCGCGGCGACCGACACGATCGTCGCGAGGAGCACCCGGATCCCACGTCGCATCCCGTCCCCCCAGTGGACTTGAGCGCGATGCTAGCAGCGGGCACCGGACTTCGACATGGGTCGGCGTCGCGGCGCGCGACGCCGACGCGTCCGACACGGGGGAGTCGGCACGTCTCCGACGTCGAACGACAGAACGGCCCCTCACACCTGGAGGGTGAGAGGGGCGTCCACCCGTCATTCGGAACGGGAGCAGGGGCTCTCGGCCCGGGGGAGGGAGGATCGAGAGCATGCGGCAACGTGCCTCACGGCAGGTCCCTGGAGTTGTTCGGAGAGGTGGCGGCTTCGGATTGCACCCGCTGCGGGCCGCACGCGGCAGGATGACCGTATGACCGAGAGAATCGTCGTGGGTGTGACGGATGCTGCGGCCAGCCGCCGTGCGGTGGATTGGGCGGCGCAGCGCGCGGCGCAGATGGGCGCGGTGCTCGTCCTGATCGCCGTGACGAAGGACGCGGAAGATTCCGAGGCGGTGTCGGCGGGCGACATCCTTCTCGAGGCCGAAACGGCGCGGCTGTCTGTCGCCATCGCCGACGCGGATCTCGTGGTCGAGGCGCACGCTGAGCATGGCGACGCCGTCGATGTGATGGTCGAGGCTTCGCGCGACGCTGCACTGCTGGTGCTCGGCGACCCGCACCCCGGGCATCACTGGGGCGATCACGGCCGCCGCATCTCGACCGCGGCGCACTGCGCGGTGGCGGTGGTGCCCGACGTCGACGTCGAGGGTCGTTCCGGTGTCGTGGTGGGCATCGATGGCTCCGAGGTGACTGAGGCGGCGGTCGCGTTCGCCGCCGCGGAGGCGGTGCGCCGTGGCGAGCGACTGGTCGCGGTCGCGGCGTGGTCTCCGGTGCTGGTCGGCGATGGCGTCATGTCCGGCGTTCCGGGGTTCGACTACGTCGAGCCGATAGACCTGCAGGAGCCGACCGAGCTGATGGTCGAGCGCGCCCTGGCCGCCGTGCGCGAGGCGTTCCCTGACCTCACGATCGAGACGCAGGTGCAGTCCGGCGACCCCGCCCCGCTTCTGCAGACGGTCGCGTCGAACGCAGCGCTGCTGGTGGTCGGCACGCACGGCCGCGGCCCGCTCGCCCGATTCTTCATCGGCTCGGTGAGCGACGCGGTGCTGACGCATGCTGTGACCCCGACGATCGCGGTCCGCTGACGTGAGCCGCACCCTCGTTGGGGGCGTGGGGCTGTAGCTCCGGCCGACCGCGCGCACCGGCGTGCTCGGAGCCCGGCCGTCTCGCGGCGTGAGGGACAGCATCAGAACGCCGGTGGCGGGTCGGTGCTCGGCACGAAGACGACGCGCGCGGGTGGATCTTCGCGGTACTGCGCGCCGGCCGGACTCGTCCGCTCGAGCGTGCCGCCGGGCAGCTGGCGGACGGTCCAGTCGGTGCCGTGCTTGAGGGTGTGGTGCCGTTTGCAGAAGCACCCGAGATTGCAGATCTCGGTCAGTCCGCCGAGCGCGAAGTCCTTCGTATGGTCGTGATCGCATGATCTGGCCGGTCTGCGGCAGCCGGGGAACCGGCAATGCTGGTCGCGGGCCCAGAGGAACCGCTTCTGCTGGGCGCTGGCCGGATACCGGTCGACGGCGAGAACCATGCCGGTGACGGGGTCGGTCATGACCCGATCCCACCCCGGTGCGTCGCCCGCAAGCCGCCGTGCGGTCTCTGGGTCGACCGGAGCGCGGCCGTCGAGCTCCGCGCCACCGGTCGTGACACCGGTCAGCGTGGTGACCGGAACGCTCACCTGCACGATGGCGCGGATCGCGCCGAGCCCACCCGGCGAAGCGTCGAGCGTGGGGTCGATCGCCGGCGATCCGGTGAGCAGCATGTCGACGACGAGGTCGGCGCGGATCTGGTCGATGCTGCGCTGATCGAACGCGCCGTCGTCGGCCGCAGCATCCGTCCCCGTTTCCGCTCCGCCCGACGCGCCCAACGCGCCCGACCCGCCCGACCCACTGTCGCGCCCGGCGGCGGTATTCGCCGCGTCGCGACGCGCGGCAGCGTCGACCCGCTTGATGAGCTTCGCCTGCCTGGTAGCGCGATCGTGGATGCCGTGCGCGAGCGCCGTCGATGTGAGAAGGGTGAGTTGCGACATGCCGTCGCTCAGGTCGGTGACCCAGATACGGCGCCCCTGGGCGGCGAGGTCGTGACGCTCCTGCATCGTGCGGGGGTTGTGGATGTCGGCTTGCTGCTGCGCGAAGGACCGCGTGCGAGCCGCGGTGGTGCCGTGCGCGTAGTCGAGTACGGCCTGCTCGTAGGCGGCGCGCGGGCCGGCGTCGTCGAGATCGGCGCCGGCGTCGAGGATCGCCGACGCGTGCGCGCGAGAGATATCGCCGTTGCCGAGTGCGTCGACCGTGGCCGCGAAGTCGGTGACGAGCCGGTGGGCGTCCGACATGTGCGACTGCATGGTGCGGTCGTTCATGCGCACCGCGAGGCCGAGTTCGGCGGCGAGAGACCGCAGCGGCATGTCGCGATCGCGTGACCGCATGGAGGGGATGCGGGCCTTCTGGGTCTCGGTGAGCTCGAACGCCTCGGCGAGCACGCGCAGCTTGCGGGCCTGCAAGGCCGCCTCTTCGGCGTGGATCGCGCGCAGTTCGTCGGCGAACGCGCCGGCGCGCTGCGCCTCGGCCCGATCACGTTCTGCGTCGTCCACGATGTGCCCTTCCGCCGCGCCGCGCGCGACTCTCACTCCCCGTCCGGGGAGATCATCGACCCGGCGAACCGGGGGGCACTCGATGACCTGCTGACACCATGATGACAGGGACCTCCGACATCGCTCCCCGCCCCCCGGCCACTCCGCCCGCCCCCTCGGCCGCCACCCTCCCCGCCCGCACCCGGCCACTCCGCCCGCCCCCCGCCACCCCGCCCGCCCCCTAGGCCGCCACCCTCCCCGCCCGCCCCCGGCCACTCCGCCCGCCCCCGGCCACCCCGCCCGCCCCGCCCCGCGTAACCGGCTACCGTGGACCCCGCCCGATGCCGGAAGGAATGAGATGACCGAAGCGCAGACGGTCGCGATCAGACCGTGGGAGCCCGGCGACGACGACGCCCTGCTGGCGGGCTTCGTCGACGCCTACAAAAGGCCGCCGTGGAACGACGCGTGGACCCTCGCGACGGCGTCGGTGTACCTGGGCGAGCTCCGTGGCATCCCCAGATCCGCCACCCTCGTCGCCGTGGCGGATTCCCAGTTCGTCGGCGCCACGACGTTCCACGCCCGCACCTGGCAGGACGAGTCCGAGATCTACATCGACGAGTTCTTCGTCGCCCCCGTTGCGCAACGCCGCGGTGTCGGCCGCGCGCTTATGGAGGGGATTCGCGCGTTTGCGGCCGCTGCCGGCGTCAGCGACCTGGTCCTCCTCACCGACCGCGACGTGCCGGCCTTCGACTTCTACCGCGCCCACGGGTTCCGCGAGGGCACGCGGCAGGTGTTCATGATCGGCTGACCCGCTCTCACCGGGTTGTGCCGGCGGGCGAACGAGTCGAGCTACGGATGCCGCGTCCTCGCGCGCTCCGAACGCTTGACGACGCCCCGTTGCACGGCCAATATGTGGCGAAGACCGGGTCATGGGAAGACTCGGGTGGGAGAGCGGGGGATCGCTCTTGGTTGCGCAGAACTGGGATCTTTCCGTCGAACTCGCGTCGGCGGTCGAAACCCTGCATACCGCCAGCAGCCGTGTGCCACTCAGCCTCCGCGACCATCGAGGCGCGTTCGCACACCGCGACATCACGGTGACCATTCTGGGCATGGCCGATGCCAAGGCTTTCGCACCGAGCGCCACGCAGCGGCTGATGCCGGTGGAGATTCCGCTCACCATGAGACCCGGAGCGCTGTACCGCCTGCAGCGAGTCGTGCGCAGGGCCCAGGAACGACCGAACGTCTCGAGTCTCTCGCTGTCGCAGCAGCTGCTGTCGTTGTTCGCGGAGGACGACAAGGCTCGCGCGCTTGCGCTGCAGACGGTTCTCGCGACGCGCGACCTGGGGGGCGAGCGCTTCTTCGAGACCGTCGATGACCATCTCGTCACCGCGGGCTCTTTCCAGGCCCGTCGTCCGCGCTACGGCTCACCGGATCGCCGCGCGGCGATCCATCTTGCCGGAAGCGACCTGGTGCAGTCGCCGATCGCTCGCCGTGTGCGGACGGTCGTCCGCGATCCCGTCGATAGGCGGGTCGCAATCAAGGCCCCCGCTGAGCGCCCCGGCGTCTCCACGGACAAGGGCGGGTGGATCGTTCTCGAAATCGAAGACCATGCGGTCGGCGACGCCATCCATCAGAACCAGTGGCATACCCTCGCGGTGTTCTCGGGGCAGCCGGATGCCGATTCGCTCGGCGCGAGTCCCCTCGGCGATCTGCTGCCCAGCGACGTCGACGAGGTGGATCTGGATGTGCACCTCATCGGGTGGGGCGTCGATCTCGACCCGGGGCGTCGCGTACTTCCCGTTCGTCGCGGCGAGGTGCGGTCCAAGACCGTCCGATTCGACTTCCGCCCGACGGAGCCGACGTGCCGACTCGAACTGGTCGTCACAAGGGGGCACAGCGTGTGTCTCACGGCATCCGTTGCGATCACCTGCGACGAGGTCGGCTCGACGCCGACGGTGACCTTCGCGTGGCGGAACTGGAGTGAGGTTGCACGCACTCCACCGCGGTCCATGAGCCTGATCGTTTCGCGCGACGGCGAGCAGATCCGTTGCGTGTACACCGGTGATGACGGCCCCTCGGAGACTGGCTTGCTCGGGGTGCGCACGAGCGCCCTCTCTCAGCTCTGCGACCCGCTCTTCGAGGCCGTAGATCACCTCATGAAGCTCATCAGCGATCCTTCGATCAACCCCGCCGCCGTCCCCGGCGGGGCGACATCGATCTTCGAGCTTCCGAGCACTGAGATCCCGCAAGCGCTCGTCAGCTCCACCGACGACGCCCGCAACAAGATGGCAGGCAGCGGAAAGCGACTGTTCGACAAGCTGTTCATGAACGGGGATGCCGGTGCGCAGCGCATCGGGGAGCGGCTGCGACACCGGGGCCTGGGCGAGGGCGGGCTCCGCATCCAAGTTCACGCTGACGACGATCTGCACCTTCCGTGGGGCATGTTGTATCTCGAGCCGCAGCTGGGGCTGGATGACCCCGGTCGATGGGAAGCGTTCCTGGGCACCAAGCACGTGATCGAGGAGTACCGGTCGGGCCTCCTCGGCAACGACGCCAGCACGTTTCCGTCGGCGGAGAAATTCCAACTGAGCTTCACGGGGTATCGGTCGGAGCCGCCCGATGACGTCGCAGCCGCGGCCGGCGTGCAGCGCGAGTACCTCGCCACTGCAGTCGCTAACCTCCGGAACGCCGAGTTCGAAGAGCGGCCGGGCCGGGAGGGTGCCCTCAGCTCACTGGGAGGCCAAGAGCCGGGTGACCTGGTCTATCTCTTCTGCCATGGCGAAGTCCGCGGGCCACTCGACATCGGCGGCGTCGGGTCGTCGAACGTGCGCTTTGGACCGGACGAGGAGAAGGATGCTCTGACGTTCGAGGACCTCTCCAACGCCGCCACGGGCGCCGAGTTTCTCGGCGGGCCACCTCTGATCATCCTGAATGCCTGCCAGATCGGCCGGCGGTCGCCCGTCAACGATGACGACTTCGCCTCTTACCTGGTGAGGCGAAAGGCACGCGGCGTCATCGCGGCGACCGCATATGTGCCGGTGAGCTTCGGCCGCAGTTGGGCGATGGGGTTCTTCGACAGGTTTCTAGCGGGCGCGGAGGTCGGACCGACGATCCTGGAGCTGTCTCAGGCCGCGAGGCGCGTCTGGGGCATGCCACTCGGACTTCTTTACACCGTGAACTGCGCACTCGAGACACGGATCTCGCCGGACTTCATCGGCGCGAACGAGTGACTCCCTGGAGAGGAAGGCAGACCGATGGTGCAGCGAGAGGTGCCCGGTACGACGATCACGTATGAACTCATCTCGATCGATGCGGACGGCGGAGTTCGCGATCAGAAAGAGGTGAAGGCTCTCTGTCAGCGACTGGCGCGCTCGGCCGACACCATCCGGCATGTCTATTTCCTCGTGCACGGGTGGAACAACGACCTCCGCGATTCGGAAGAGTCGTACGACCGGTGGCTCCGTGCGGTGGCCCAGGCGTTCCCCGAAGCGGAAGTGCCGTCGTCGGTTCGATTCGTCTGCCTCCATTGGCCGAGCAAGGCCTGGGGTAGTGAGACGGGCGTGGGTGCGGGACAGGTTCTCGGCGCAAGTGCGGGGCAGGCTGTCACAGCCGAGCAGGCGAAGGACACCTACGCGATGCTGCTGGGGGTGCCGGCGGATGCTCTCACCGAGATCATCGAGGCGGCAGCGCACGACTACAACAAGGCGACCCTTTCGCCTTCGCTTCGTCGCAGCTTCGAGGCGGTGCGAGACGCGATGGACCTCGACGGCATCGAGGACGGGTCGGGCGCGGGCGAGTGGGATCCCGGTGCAGCGTGGAAGGACATCTCCGAGCGGAGCCTCACCGACCTCGGCCTGGATGCCTCGGCCGGACCCGCCGCGGTGCTCGGCGGCGGAGGAGGCGGGCGCATACTCGGGTTGCTCCGTCAACTCTCCTTCTGGCGGATGAAGAAGCGAGCACGTGTCGTCGGCGAGAAGGGCGCGGCGAATGTCCTGAGTGACGTCATCCGATCAGTCCCCTCCGCCCGCGTCAGCCTGATGGGGCACAGTATGGGCGCGATCGTGGCGTGCGCCGCCGTCGACCGGTCGAGTGAGGTCTCGACCGCGAAACCCGTTCAATCGCTCTTCCTCGTCCAGGGGGCCTTCTCGATGTGGGCATTCGACGACAGCATTCCGGTTGCAGGTGGAGTTGCCGGATACTTTCGAGGAATCATCGACCAGCGGCTCGTGGCTGGCCCGATCCTCGTGACTCGATCCGAGCATGACCACGCCGTGGGCACGTACTACCCCATGGCGGCGAGACTTGCGCGATCGGTGATCCTCGCGGCGGGCGGCAAGTATGGTGCGATCGGCGCATACGGCGCGATAGGTCTGGATGGAGCGTCGCGAGACCTCGTCCTGCATCAAGGCGGCGGGGGCGACACCCTCGACGCGGGTTGCCTCTACAACGTCGAGGCGAGCAACGTGATACGCGAGCTGCGGCCCGTCGAGGGCGCACACAACGACATCGCTCGCGTCGAACTCGCGCGACTCGCCGTCGCTGCGGCGACAGCATGAGCGCGCCGGTACGCCCATGATCGCCGGTGGCAGGAGTTCCCCCTCATGGCCACCAGCCGGTTGGGTGCCGGACGAGTATGTCCATGGCGATCACGAGCACGCCTTCTACCGGGTGGGGTTCGAGCCGGGTCGCGAAAAGCCTCGCGTGCTGCTCCTCCACGAGCTTCCCGGCATCCGTTCCACGATCGAGAGTTTCGTACAACGGCTGTCGGCCCGATTCGTGGTCACGGTTCCCTCGATCGTGGGCAGAGACGGCACCGCCGACTGGGGTGAGACGTTGCGGCACATCTGCATCCGCCGCGAAGTGCATGCCATCGCAGCCGGATCAGTCTCTCGCGACGTCGAATGGCTGAAGGACTTCATCGAGAAGCATGTCGTCGAGGGTGACTCGCCGTTCGGCGTCATCGGGATGTGCTTCTCGGGCAACTTCGCGCTCGCGCTCGCGGTCGATCCAAGAGTCAAGGCGGCGGTGGTCGCCGAGCCCGTCCTCCCTCTCTGGCCACCGGCGCTCGGGTTGTCTCGGGACGACCAGCGGGCGCTGCGCGAGCGTGAGGACCTGCAGGTGCGGGGCTACCGGTTCGCCAAGGACTGCATATCGCCGGCGGTGAAGCTCATCTCCGCGCGCCGTCTTCTCGGCGCGCGGTTGCAGGTGACGACGCTGCCGGGAAGGGGGCACTCCACCCTCACCGCTGACGCGGACGAGAATGCGATCGACAGCGTCGAGGCCTTCCTGGCGGAGCGCCTCGCAGCCGCGACCGGGTGACGAGCAAGCTGACCGGGTCATACCGGGTGTGAACACCGCGCACCGGGGGAGGGTCACCTGGCCGGTACGCACACCAACGACGTCGGCAGCTGCTGACCCGCGCGTCGAGCCCCGTCCAGAACCCGCCTACGCCTCCACCCTCGCCCCCGCGAACGCCGCATCCCGCGGAGCGACCGCGATGACGATGGCCGCCTCGGTGCCGAGTGCGACAAGGCTGCCGTGCGGGTAGTACCCGAGCGCGACCGTGCCGACGAAGACGATGAGCAGCGTCAACCCGAGCAGGGTCTTCGCCCCGCTCGTCCATGCGCTGCCTGCCGAGAACGCGGCGAGCAGCCCGCTGAGTCCGATGGCGATGAGAACGAAGGCCTCGGCGCCCCACAGACAGTGCAGCGGCGCATCGACCGGGGTGTTGATGTTGCTGATGGCGGTGATCGGCGCGCCGGCGAGGATGAGCCAGGCCATCACGGTTCCGCCCCATCGCGCGCGTCGCAAGTCCGCGTAGAAGGCCGCTCCGATCGCCAGGAACGACACTGACGCGAGGGCGCCGAACACCACATAGGGGTCACCGGCCCACTCGCGTGCCGCGGCATACCCGGGAATGTCGTAGATGTCGTCGATCCACAGCCACGGCCCGGGGTTCCACACGCTGAGCGTCAGCGGCAGGGTGACCAGCGCCCACGCCGCGCCGAGCGCCGCCAGCACGATGCGCCACGGCCTCGACCGGTCGGTGACGGAGGGTCGCGCGCCGGCGTTCATGCGCTCATTGCACCACCACGAGCGAGTTGTCGAAAGGGTCCGGTGCCCTCGTCCGGAATCCTCGCCGAGAACAGCCCTCGTGCTCATCCGGAACGGATGCTGCGGATGAAGGGATGCCGCGGCCACGAGCTCGTCTGCCTTGCCCCGAACAAGAGAGGCTGGACCGCGGCATCCCGTCGCCCACCGCTGCCCCCCACGGCAACGCCCCGCTGGGGCGACTCCATGGCAGGATGCCGCACCGTCGGGGTGTGCCGCTCGCCGGAATCGTCCGGATCGGACAAACCGAGCATTTCTGTGCACCGGTCGGGTGCGACCGGTGCGCTGTCGGCGACTGCTATACAGGTCTGGTGCCCGAGGGGCCGGATGCCTGCCGGGGCGGCATCCGTCGGCACGGGCACGAGCGAAGATCATGCGGTGGGGGAGCAGATGACCAAGTCCGAGACGAGCGTGACGCCGGCGAACGATCGCGGCGACGACTCGGTGGAGCAGTTCGCCGCCGACCTGCGCCGCCTGCGGCTGCAGGCCGACAACCCCACCCTCGCGCGCCTGCAGGCCGAGACGGGCATCTCGCGCACCGTGCTGTCGGAGGCGTTCGGTGGTGCGAAGCTGCCCTCCGCGCGCACGGTCGACGGCATCGTCGGTGCGTGCGGCGAAGATCCGGGACCGTGGCTCGATCGGCGCGAGGCCCTCTTGCGGCCCACGGCCACGCCCGACGAGACCCCCACGTCTGGGCGCACGGGCATCTCGGTGCGAGGAGCGGTGCTGCTCGCGACGGGCACGTTCGTGGCCGGTGTCGCCGCGTCTGCGATCACGACCACGCTGATCCTCGGGAACGTGCCCGCCGACGGCCCGCGCATCGCCGTGTCGACCGGCGACGACCCTGCCGCGACGGCATGCGTCGACGACGCTGCCGTCGCCACCGGCGACACCCGCGCCGACAACTCGCTGCTCGAGATCGTCTGGTCAGACAACTGCCAGGCCGGATGGGGCCGCATCACGCGCTACGACGGCCTGGGTCAGGGCAACACGGTGACGATCGCGATCTACCCCGAGACGGCTCCCGACGGGCCTGACCGTCAAGAGGCGACCGAGCACGACGTGCAGGGCGCGTACACCACCCTCGTCGTGCGCCCCAGCCCTGACACGCTGCTGTGCGCCGAGGGCAGCTTCACGGTCGACGGAACGCGCATCGATCTCGGCGACCCGCTCTGCATTTGAGGTGCCGCTCGACCACATCGTTTGGGCTCCTGACCATCGACGGGTGCGTCGGCGACTTCATGGCCCTGTTCAAGAACTGCCACAAGGTGACCGTGCACGACGCGATCTGGAAGGGCAGCCTCGGCCACGGCGAGGACGGCCTCCACATCTACGGCGGCTCAAGCTACGCGATCTCTGACGTACAAATCGAGTCGGGCGACGACACGATCAGCATCACGACCGAGATCCTAGACAACGTGCCGTGGCCGACGTGCACGTCACGAACGCCACCCTCCGGTCCGCGTTCGCTTCCGAGATCAAGATCCACGCGAAGACGCACACCATCTCGGGTCTGCACTTCACGGACGTGTCGATCGACCACCCCGTCGACAACACCACATCGGCTATCCGACTGATCGACGAGTTCTCAGACCTCAGCGACGCTGGGGCGTGGGACGTACAGGTGTCGCAGTTCACGATGCGGATGAACCTGGCAGCGGCGTACGCGATCCGCGCGCAGATCGGTGGCGGCGCGGGGTGCACCGAGGGGCTCGTGCGCGACGGCGTGGTTATGGGAGGTCTTCAGTCCGGCATCCGCGTGACGAACTCGAGCACGTACATCCGGGTCCGCGGGAACCGGGTCGGCGGTGCGCAGGCGCAGGCGATCACCGAGTCGAGCGGCGCGGACAACAACACGATCGAATTGAACGACACCCGCGGTGCGACGTCGTCCGAAATCACGAAGGTCGGTGCCAACACGGTGGTCCGTCGAAACCAGGGATCCCGGACGGAGAACCAGGGGACCGGGACCATCGCGGACGGTTCGTCGTCCGTGGTGATCGCTGCACACGGAATCAGCACGACCCCGACCGTGGCAACCGCAACGGCGAAGGGAACCACACCAACCGCGCTGTCTGTGGTGATCGGTGCCGGCTCTCTCACTGTCTACCGCACCGGCACTACCGGCGCGCTGGACTTCTCCTGGAACGCAGCGGCGGAGCAGCCCCCTTATCTGCCTTCTCACGCCGGTACTCCACCAGCGCGAGAAGGCAGACGATCGCGACGACCGCGAGCTGGACACCCCGGTTACTCGACAACGGGGAGAACAGGACGTCCCACGCGGTCTTCACGGCCACAAGGGTAACGAGGGGTGCCCAGCGCCCCGTAGCGAGGAAGCCAGCCGCGAGGAAAAGCACAATCAGCGCGAGAGGGAAGATGGCGGCGAGCACGCCACCTTCAACCCAGTTGCCGAAGAATATCGAGTGGAGCGAGACGAAGCCGTCGCGGCGCACCCAGTAGCCCATGTAGTTGGACTGCTCGCCCATGCCGAGCGCCTGAGCGTACTGGACGCCCAACGAGAGAGCCTCGTTGTCGATTGCCTGCGCGCTGCCCCACCCGATCCACGGGCTGAGCCGGATCGCAGCGAGCGACAGTGGTGGCTCTGAGCGACCGCCAAGGATCGCGGGGCCGCTGTCCTCGGTCTGGCTGGCCGTTCGCATCGCGACGTCCTGTCCGAAGACGCCGGAGACGAGCGCCTGCTGGAGAGACCACGCAAGCACGACGAGCGCCACGAGGGAAACCACAATGGTTCGCCCACCATGCCGTCGCCCGACTGCCGCGCGAGCCGCGATGATGAATAGCGCCGTGAAGCACGCGAGCCCCAGCGCGCGGAAGCCGACGACGAACGACAGCGATCCGAACAGGAGCAGGGTGACACCTACCGCGCCCGGCTTCCCCCCGGCGCGGATCACGAGGTACACGGCGATGATGGCGAGCGGGGTGCCGACGCCGAACTTCCAGAATCCCTCGATTCCGAGGTTGTAGACGCGGGCGTCTGGCAGGAGCAGCAGCGCGTAGCCGAGGTAGCCGAGATAGAACCAGAACGTCAGTTGTGCGGCCTCAGCGTTGTCGCGGACGGTCACCCGGTAGGCGATGAGCGAGACAGCAAAGACGAGTGCGTGGCCGATGGCGGCGGTTGCGACGTTCGTGCCGTTGACGGCGGCGCTCAGCCATATAGCCCCAGCGCTAAGGAGGGCGGCGAAGATGAGTCTCGAGAGGAACCGTGGCCGCGGTGAGGTGCGCCTGAGCGGCACGACCAGCGCGGCGGGGATAAGCGACAGCGGGAATCCGACGCCGAGTTGAGGAAGCACCGGGACATTCGCTGTGAACCCGAGGATGCGCCGCATCCAGCCCCATCCGGGGCGCGTCTGATCGGCCGTCACGAGGTTATGTCGTCAGCCGGTGTGAGCTGGTTCGCGCGGGCGCGCGCGATGCGCTGCTTAGCCGCGCCGATGAACCACAGCGGGGTGCCGACGCAGAGGATGACGATCGAGAAGCCGTCCGGGTAGCCATTCGCGATCCACCCGAGGACGACCCACGCGAGGCCTATCGCCCCGATCGCCGCGCCGCCGAACCACAGCGCCCATCCGTCGCGACTCGCCCCGTCCGCATCACCCGCCATGGGCGCGAGTCTATCGGGGGCCGCGCTGCTCCATCTATCGCACGCATACTTCGTAACGAGGCTTGCGACATTGATGCTGGGCACCCTGCCGCGAAGGAGTAGCGTCGCGCGGGGACCTCTCCTGTGCCACCTTTGTAGAGCGAACGGTGGCGGAATCTGACGGGCGGAAGTCACCGTCGAAACCGCGGACGACCCGCGGTGCCCACGACCGCGCGGTGCGGCGGGGCAATACCGGGTGACGCAGCTCGGGAGGGCCGCCGGACGCCGGGATGGGGAGAGAAACGAAGGCAGCCTCCCGGGGTGGAGTTCACGTACGGGGCTGTCAGGAGGGTAAGCTCGCGCACAAGGTCCCCCTTACCGGGTAGGCGCTGATGCGGCCTGGAGGGGACACGTCTCACTCCACGCTGATTGTGTCCGACTATTACATCGAACCGATGACTTGGAGTTTCGTGGCAAGATCATCCGTCGGGATCGTCACCATTGTCGATCTCAAGAACTACGGAAATCGCCTTCAGAATTACGCGGTGCACCGGTTGTTCGACGACCGCGGCATCGAGCCGACGACGATCGAGCTCTCGCAGAACCCTGCCCGTTCCCGCATGCGCGACATCTATTATCGCTCTGCGAAGGACTTCAAAGACGCAGGGATCGTTCGCGGGCGCTTCCACGCGTTCGCGCAGTTCGCGCGGGAGATGACGCCCTACGTGGCCATGACTCCCGAGGCTTTCGAGGCGTCCCGACGTGACTTCGACTTCTT
Source organism: Microbacterium trichothecenolyticum (assembly GCF_041938625.1). Classification (GTDB taxonomy): domain Bacteria; phylum Actinomycetota; class Actinomycetes; order Actinomycetales; family Microbacteriaceae; genus Microbacterium; species Microbacterium trichothecenolyticum_D. The sequence continues at coordinate 990,869 of NZ_CP169427.1, forward strand.
CGCCGTCGGCAGCGACCAGGTCTGGAATCCGAACGATCGTCGCCTTGGCGGAAGCTCGACCGGGATCCAGTGTCTCGCGTCCGTTGAGCGTGACAAGAAGATCAGCCTCGCACCGAGTTTCGGCCTTTCTCAGCTCCCGGAAGCGTGGCAAGCCAGGTACGCGGGGTGGCTTGCCGACTTCGAAAGACTTTCAGTTCGCGAAGCCGAGGGAGCATCGCTCATCCGTGACCTCACGGGCAAGGACGCAACTGTGCTGCCGGATCCCACAATGGCGGTTGACCCTGCTGACTGGCGCGCAATCGCGTCCCATCGGACGACCCCGAAGTCCCCTTACATTGTGACCCTATTTCTCGGTGGGACGACAGAGGAACGTCGTCAGCGGATTGCCCAACTTACTTCTTCAAGTCAGCTCGAACTCATAGACCTTTCCAACCCCCGCGGTCAGATTGCGCGACAGACCGGACCGCGCGAGTTCATCTCCTTGGTCGATAATGCCCGACTCGTGATGACCGACTCTTTTCACGCAAGCGTCTTTGCATTCATGCTGAACACAGCGCTGTCGATCTTCCCACGAGCGGACGGTGACGCGATGTCCTCCCGAATCACGACCTTCGCCGAGTCGTTTGGGCTGAAGGACCGGGTGCATAAGGACGAGGAAAAGCGCCTCGATCCGTCTGTGCTGGCGTTTGACTACGCCGAGGGACTCGACACATTGTCTGGTCGGAGGAGAACCTTCCTCGAGTATCTTGACTCGGAGATCGGCCGGGTAGCCAGCTGACTTCCGCATACCCAGGTGGGCTAAGCCCCGAAGAATGGAGCAAAATGGGTGCGCAGGCGGGAAGCGAACTCGCAAACCTTATTACGTCCGATCTTGTGGTGAACTCAGGGGCATACGAGGTCATCGTTGATGGTCTGAGCACCGTCCTCGATGAGCGTGGATTGCCGGCTTTGGTGGTGCCCGACCGAGGACTCACCGATGAGCAAGCTGCGCGCGTGCTAGCGGTTTCTGCCTTTGGTCGGGTAGGCGAGCCGGAGCATGTGATCGCTGAACGCCTCTTCGGAGACCAGGCAGGCGTGAGTTTCGACCCGGTCGCTGGCTACACAGTCGGCTCGTACGCCGGGGCGGTCGCGGACGAGGATGCGCGAGCCCTCAGCAGTTCTGGTGGCCTAACCACCTGGTTGCTCAAGGAACTCATCACACGACGGCTTGTGGACGGCGTGATACATCTCGCAGACAGCGATGACGAAGCATCGCCCTTGTATGCGTATCGAATTTCGCGAACGGTCGACGACGTCCAGCGTGGCGCGAAGACGCGCTACTTTCCGGGCCATCTCGGCGGTCAACTCCGTGAGATTCTGCAGGCGGGAGGGCGCTATGCAGTGGTGGGTATTCCGTCAGTCCTGTACGAGGTCAGGTTGGCAACGGTGCAAGAGCCTGCGCTCGCTGATCGCATTCCCTACTTCGTCGGCCTCATCTGCGGTCACCAGAAGAGCGCCAGGTATGCGGATAGCCTGGCCTGGCAAGTCGGCGTGGAGCCGGGAGCGGCCCGATCGATTGACTTTCGAGCCAAGCTCGATGGGCGTAAGGCGAACGCTTACGGGACACGAATCATCGGCACCGGAGCAGACGGCAGTCTCGTGGATGTTACGTTGCCCACATCCGACTTCTACGGCACTGACTGGGGTCTCGGGTTCTTTAAAGCGAACTTCTCTGACTTTTCAGACGATGTTCTGAACGAGACGGCTGACGTAGTCTTTGGCGACGCGTGGCTGCCCGAATACGTCGACGACCCTAGGGGTACCAACGTTGTCTTGAGCAGGTCGCGCGAGCTCGACGCGATTCTGCTCGCGGGCGCGCGGTCCGGCGAGCTTCACCTTGACCCCCTTCCGGTCGCTCGAGTGAGACAGTCTCAGGGCGGACTCATCCGCCATGGCAGGGAGTTGCTACCGGCCCGACTTGCGTACCTGCGCTCACGATCGGAATTCGTACCGTCAACGCGGTTCGCATCCACCGGAAAGCCGTCAATCGCCCGCCGGCATGTGCAACGGATGCGCGTTCAGATGGCACGCGCAAGTCATTCGGCGTTTCGCTCAGCAGTGGAGTCGGGCGAGTTCGCGCACTTCCCCGCGGCGATGAGGCCGCTCACCCGCGAATATGAGGCCGCATATCGTACGGCCGCTCTCATGTCCAAGATTAAGCGGCGATTCCGTTGACTCGCGTTTACGAGTTATGCATGAGAGAGGCAGCACGTGACTGACGCCACCATCGCTCGACAAGTCTGGATCGTGGCCAGATCAGTCTCTTTCAACGAAGGAGTGGGAGGCATGGAGCGTGCGGTCGCCGATCAGGCGACGGCGCTGGCCGCGCTTGGCTGGGAAGTCACAATCGTGACACCGGTGAGGCCCAGTGAGGTAGCGCCCCGGGGGATCAGCATCGAGAATGTTCCGTGGCCGTCGACCCGATCGGGGCCGGGGCGGCCACGTCTAGGCGTCAACTATTGGATCTGGGTTGCTCGCGCTCGGCGGGTGTTGCGCCGTAGATGCCCAGCTGACGCGAGCATCTACACTCATGGTGGGGCATCTGGAGTGCTCCGGGGCCTCCGTCGAGATGGTGCTGCCACGAGCGTTGCGAACCCTCACGGAATGGAAGAGTTTCACCGGGCGGGACTACTGCGCGCGGCTGCTCGGCTTATCGGGCGCCATCTAGCGCGAGGTGCGCGCTACGCCGACATAGTCATCGCCACCGACGAGGCCCTTGTTTCGCGGGTTCGGTCGAACATCGGTTGCGGGGATCATCAAGTGCGAATGATCCCAAATGCCGTAGATGTTACGCGTCTCGACAGAGTCGCTCGCGAAGGCTTCGAGAGTTCGCTGGACGCTGACCTGGTGAGCGTAGGGAGGCTGGTCCCGAACAAGGGCTACGACCTACTCCTGGAGGCCATACGCTCAATCGAACTCAGATCGGGGCGCCGGTTGAGGTGGGTCCACTTTGGTCGGGGCCACGCCAAGGGCGAGCTTGTTCGAGATGCAGCCGCTACACCGCCCGTGCAGCTGGTCGTGGTGGAAGGCGCGGACGATTCCGTCGTCCAGGCCACCATCGAGAGCGTCGGGCGGTTCGTGCAGCCCTCGCGTTACGAAGGAAGTAGCTTAACGACGCTTGAAGCGATGGCGCGCGGCGCGATTTGCGTGGGCACGCCGGTCGGGGGGATACCCGAGAAGATTATCGACGGCGAGACCGGCTTCTTGGCTGCCAGCGCGACAGTAGACGCCTTAGCCGATGCGATCGAGCGATCATTCGATGCCGACTACGCAATGGGATCGCGAGCGCGTGACCGTGTGCTTAGTACGTACGATCTCCCTGCGGTCGCGGAGCAACTCTCGGCCTGCCTTGAGGGGAGCAGTCGCCGCCGGGCTATCTTGCAGGTCGCGAGGCACATCGGCCCGGGGGCAGGCGTCGCGCAGGTCGTGCACTCGCTCGAGAAGTCGTTTGCCGGCCTCGGGGTCTCGACGAGTAGATTCACATTGCGTGACACCGGGATGCGGTGGCGGACGCAGGTGAGTGGGAATGTGCTGAAGAAAATCGCACTCCTGATCGAAGTTGTCTGGTTTTCGATCGCGGGAACTATCGCAGTGCAGCACATTCGGCGACGGTTCCCCACCCTGAGGATCCTTGTCCACGGCGATCCAATCGGCGGTGACGTGTATGTGAACCACGGGCTGCTTAAAGAGGTGATGCGCGGTCGAAGTGCGGAAAGGAAATGGCGATTCCCGCTAAATCCCATGCATTGGTTCACCCTTGCCCGTGACGAGATCCGTTATCGCGGGACGCGCCAGCGGGCAATAGTCTGCCTGACAGATGGGGACCGAGCAACGCTGGTCGATCTTTACCCCGCGGTGCAAGTTCCCATCCACGTGGTGCCGAACGGCGTCGATCTCGATGCCTATGCGTCGCTGGACGAGGAGCTGCGCGAACAAACTCGGCTGGAACTGGGACTCCGTGCTGGCGCGACGGCGCTGCTATTCGTCGGACACGAGTATGACCGAAAAGGGCTTTACATCGCGATCGACTCATTGAGTCAACTCAGTAGCGACTTCATCCTCGTTGTGGTCGGCGGATCACAGGAGATGGTCGCGAAGGGGCAGCTATACTCCGCCGCCCGTGGCGTTGATCGACGTGTCAAGTTCGTCGGGGCGACATCCGATCCGCGACCCTACTACGCGGCCACAGACATCGTCGTTCTCCCCAGCGCCTACGAGACAGGTCCGCTCGTCCTGCTTGAGGCCCTAGCCTCGGGCCGCATGGTGGTCATGACTCGCACCGGGCTTGCGCCTCAGGTGATAGTTGAGGGTCGCAATGGCGAGATCGTTGACCGTGTGCCCGCGTCAGTTGCTCGTGGAATCAACCAGTCGGCTCAGCTACTGGCTCGAGATAGAAAGGCCGTGGTCGAGGATTGCCGCCGATCAGTCGAGACTTTCGGGTGGGACGCGATCGCGATGCGCTACCTACAGGTGATCGAGGAATCCCGGTGACCGATCGGCGGTGGTGGCGCGACACTTGCGCCGCAACGGTCGAAGCAGGAGGCTCCCCACAAAGAGGGGTGGAGAGGGCACCAGTATGACGGCTGAATCACCGGAGAGTAAGGACCTAGCTACATCCGCCGCCCGAGGGGCGTCCGTCACACTCGCGGGTCAAGTCGCGAGATTGTTGATTCAGCTCGTTGGCGTCATTGTCTTGTCCAGGCTTCTATTGCCTTCTGACTTCGGAATCGTCGCGATGGTGGCCGCGTTTATCGGACTGGGCGAGATTCTCCGTGACTTTGGGCTCGGCAGCGCCGCAGTTCAGGCGCGCACGCTAACGCATCAGCAACGCGACAACCTCTTCTGGATCAACACCGCGCTGGGCCTCCTTATGGGAATCCTGATCGCGGTCGCAGCACCGTACATCGCGGAGTTTTACAGCGAGCCGCGACTCGTGGCGGTCACCCAAGTGCTGGCGGTCGGTTTGCTGCTCAATGGCATGACTGCGCAATACCGAGCGAACCTGTCTCGCCATCTCAAATTCGCCCATGTCACGATCTCGGACGTCGCGCCTGCGTTCCTGGCGCTCGTAACCGCGGCCGTACTGTCATTCATGGGATGGGGCTACTGGGCACTTGTGGGACAACAGCTCACACAAGCGCTACTGGGCTTGATTCTCGCGGCGGCATTCGGTCGATGGGTACCAGGCCTACCGCGGCGCACACCCGGGATGCGAGAGCTCATTACCTACGGTGTGAACCTCTTCGGTGTCGCCATCCTCAACTACGTCACTCGCAACGTCGACTCAGTCGTTGTCGGAGCGCGGTTCGGTGCAACAAACCTAGGCCTATACAACCGAGCGTATGAACTCGTCACACACTCGATTAACCGAATCAACATGCCGTTGACTCGGGTCGCAGTATCAGTGCTGTCGCGACTGCAGGATCAACCGGCGAGGCATGGCGACTTTCTGCTCCTGGGACAAAAGGTACTTCTGCATATCACCTTGCCGTTGCTGGGTATCGGTGCAGCGCTGGCCTACCAACTTGTGATCGTCGTACTAGGCGTCAACTGGATAGGGAGCGCTCCGATCGTCCAGATCCTTGTCGTCGGTGCGGCAGCGGATGTTGCCGGTTATGCAACTTACTGGTTTGCCTTGTCCAAAGGAAGAACAGCGGCCTATCTTCACATCAACCTCGTGACAGCGCCGGTCAAGATCAGTCTCATCCTCGTCGGGTCCATTTGGGGAACAATGGGCGTCGCGGCTGGGTTCGCAACGGGCTCAATCGTCCTGTGGATTGTGGCGCTGCTATGGCTCGGTAAGTCTGCCGCAGCGCCGAGCATGAAACTGTTTACATCCGCTCTGCGCGCACTATCTGTCAACGTAATCGCAGCTGTCGGTGCATTCTCCGCGACGCTGCTCGTTGTGCCGGGTGGAGAATGGGCGCAGATCGCTGTCGGTCTCGCGGCCTACCTGGTGCTCTGGGCGACCGGGGTCGGTTGTCTTCGGCCGGTCAGACGAGACGTCCTCGAAGTCGTCGGTGCTCGACGATACTTTCGAAACTCTTCAGAATCACGATCGTAGCCGGGCTCGCGCTGAGGTGGCCGGGTAGGCGTCGAGACCCCCCGAGGCTGATGGTTCCGCACGTCTACGGATCCGCGAATGCATGCTCGGACCTGGATCGTGTCACTTCGGCCGCATTTCGGGGGTTGAGGCTCGTTGAGCCTTGATGTTCCGGGGGTGTTGGTGCGTGGGTTACGCACTAACGGCGGCTGTCTAGACTGCTTCGGTGGGCCTGTTCGTGCGGAAGGTGCGCACCGGGTCGGGAGCGACGGCGGTGCAGATCGCGCGCACGAGGCGGGGTGTACAGACCATTCTCGAGAACCTCGGGTCCGCTCACGACGACGCGCAGCTGGCCGCGTTGGTCGCGATCGCGCGGGAGCGGATCGCGGAGATGAACGGGCAGGAGCAGCTCGATCTCGACGCGTTGGCGCCGGCGTCGCCGCCGCAGTCTTCGGGACCGATCGTGACCGGGTCGAGGTCGCGGGTGCTGTGGGAGGTCCTCGAGGACGCGTATAAGCGTCTCGGGTTCGACGCTGTCGGGAACGACACGTTCAAGAAGCTGGTCCTCGCCCGCGTCGTCGAGCCGACCAGCAAGGCCGACACGTTACGGGTGTGGGACGAGCTCGGCGTCCCGGCCGCCCCGTCGCTGTCGACGGTGTGGCGGACGCTCGCCCGCAGTGTCGAGCAGGACTGGCGGTCGAAGATCGCCGCCGCCGCGTACGCGCATGCGACCGCGGACGGTCCACTGACCGTCGTGCTCTACGACGTCACCACCCTCTACTTCGAGGCGGAGCGTGAAGACACGCTCCGCAAGGTCGGGATGAGCAAGGAACGGCGCGTGGACCCGCAGATCCTCGTCGGCCTCCTCGTGGACCAGGGCGGGTTCCCGCTCGAGGTGCACGAGTTCGCCGGCAACAAGGGCGAGACCCTCACCCTCCTCCCCGTCCTGGATCAGTTCCGTGAACGTCACTCCGCGACCGAGGTGGTGGTCGTCGCCGACGCGGGCATGCTGTCGGCAGCGAACCTGAACAAGCTGGAAGACGCCGGGTTCGGGTTCATCGTCGGCTCCCGCACCTCCAGCGCGCCTTACGACCTTGCTGAGCACTACGCGACCGTGGGGAACATCGTGATCGACGGGCAGACGATCGAGACCACCCGCACCATGGGGTCGGGGGTGAATGCGCGCGAGCGGCGGGTGGTGTGGCAGTACTCCCACAAGCGGAAGATCCGCGACAACATCACGCTGAACAAGCAGATCGAACGCGCCGAGCAGATCGCCGCCGGCACCCGCCCGGCCAAGAAGGACCGATTCGTGACCCTCGGCGCCAAGCCCGGCGTGAACTGGGCGAGAGTCGAGAAGGCCCGCGAGTACATCGGCCTGAAGGGCTACGTCACCAACCTCAGCACCATCACGGTCACCGCAAACGAGATCGTGGCGGCGTATCACGACCTGTTCCAGGTCGAGACGACGTTCCGGATGGCCAAGACCGACCTCCGCGCCCGGCCCATGTTCGCGTCGACCGCGGACTCGATCCACGCCCACCTCACTGTCGTGTTCACCGCTCTCGCGATCAGCCGGCACCTCTACAAGACCACCGGCGTCACCGTCCGCCGCATCGTCCGCGCGCTCCGGCCACTACGCGACGTCACCATCAGCATCGACGGACACGAACTCACCGCGCCAACACCACCCCAAGGAGAAGCGGCCGAGATCCTCGCCAAGCTCTACCCGTGAGCGTCACGCACTAAATTGACATGATCCAGGTCGGAGCCGGCGGATTCAGGGTCCGCCTACACCCTTGAGTTGGGAGAGCCACTTTCGAGCCTGACCATCGAGCTATCTCCTGGATCCGACGGCGAACCTTCAGACGATACGTATCGGCGACGGGCTATGAGATCTTCTGCTGTCTGCCTTGCAACCTCGCCGCGGTGTGACCAGCTGTTTGCACGAGCGATCGCGATGCGTCGGTCCTGCTGGTCGGGGGAAACGGCCGTGGAGTTTACGGCGTCGACGAACTCCTTAGTCGTTGTCGTCGTCAGTACGTCGCCGTCGCGAGGGACCACCGCGGGGATGGCGGTAGTGACGACGGGCAAACCCGCGGCGAGATACTCGTACGTCTTCAAGGGGTTGACACCGCGCGTGTAGTCATTGATGACGTATGGGATCAGCCCCACGCTGCACCGCCAGTACAGCGCGCCCAGTTCAGCCAGCGAAAGCAATCCGTGGTACGTCGCTCCTGCGTTGACCAGATCTTGAACTAGCGCCGCCGCATCGCCGCCACCTTCGGAGATGGGGCCTGCGAGGTGAATGTGCCATCCGGCGTTCTGCAATTCACGAAGGCACGTGAAGTCGACCTTGGTTGCACTGAGATTTCCCGCGAAGACTGCCGACCGCGGGATTCGGTTGTCTTTGGCGGGGCGAGTGGACTCGATCGTCACGACATCCGCGACGTTCAACCACGAATGAACTTCTTGGAAGCCGACCCTGCGCAAGTGCTCGACAACGACCTCACTGCTACCAGCAGCTGGCACTCCATCGCTCGCAAGTCGCGATTCTTCGGCTGCAATCAGTTCCTTGGAAATACCAGGGACATCTCCTAGCAGATCTACACAGTGGTAAAACGACGCGCTTGCGGATGTCTCCAGCGAGTAAGTCGCAGGGGTATACGCCCACAGAATCGTTGTGCCGGCGGAATCTCGCCACTCACGCAGCTGACGGTTCAACAACTTGCGGTTCAACGTCCGCACCCAGCCGACGTGGAGCGGGACGACAAATGGGCTAAGCACCTCTAGATTGGGCGGGATTGGGCGGCTCGCTGCCCGCGGAGCCTCGGATCCACGCGTTCTAGACGAGATAATTCGCCCGAGTCGCTGAACGATCCTCCGAAGGTCGCGGGGCCGTAGCTCCGGGCGTCGAAGACCCATGGACTCCACAAATGTCACGCGGTTCGAGCGGGCGAGTTCCTGGGCCATGTAGTGCTGATTGGTGGCGATTGCCGAGTCCCACTCTGCAGTGCCCAGCACGAGAATCCAGGGGAAGGCTTCTGATGGCTTCTGCGCGACGATCTCAGTCACGTGTGGGTCTCCAGCCAGGTGTTCAGGTTCGTGTGGAAAGTCGCGCGTGAGAACTCTGATGCTCGCGCTGCGATGCGTCCCGGATCGAGCGCTCCGACGGCATCGACAGCCTGGCGGAGCGTCGTGAGATCTGCCCAGTCATGTACCGTGACGCCGGTTGCGCCGTCGATGACAGACTCGGCCACGCCGCCGGTCGGCCCAGAAATGACGGGCGTGCCGACTGCCATAGCCTCGACAGGCATGATTCCGAAGTCTTCAACAGCAGCGAACACGTACGCTCTCGCGCGCTGATACAAGGCATAGAGCATCTCATCCGAAGGGTTGTCGACGAATATCGCTTCCGCTCCGACGGTGGTCGCATATGTTGCCAGCGCCGCGCGCTCCGGCCCTCGACCTGCTAGGACGACCGGTACATCGGCAGCAGCGGCGACGTCAATCGCGAGGTCCAGCCTCTTGTAGCTCACGAAGCGGGAAGCGCCGAGGATGAACGTCTCGGGGAGGTTGCCGAGCGCTTCGGCTTCATGGTCGGTGAGCCGCATCGCCCAGTCATTGATCGATTGAATTGTCTCGACGTCTACCGGAGGATAGATCACCTCGGCGTCCCGGTTCCAGGCCATTCGGATGCGTTCTCTAGTGAACCGGCTGTTGGCAGCGATGGACGTAGCCTCTTGCGCCCTGCGTCTATCAATCGGCTTGAAGGCCGCGGACGCGGCGCGAGCGAGCGGCCTTTTGCCGCGTTGGTCTAGCTCCGGTACCCAGATGTATCGTGCCGGCGTGTGTGCGTACACCAGCTTCGGCGGCTGCGTCGCGCCTCGCAGCTTTGCGTGGTGCGCGAAAAGATGACTGCTTACCAGCATCCACTCGTAGCGTTGTCTCGCGCGCATTGAGCGCCAGACGATCGGCATCGTCGGGAGTGCGAGAACTTTGCTGCGACGCAGCGGCGTGGTCGCAAGCCAGCTCTCGCTCGGCTGCGCAGCGAAGCGGCCTGGGGCGTCGTTCCAAAGCACATGAAGGTCAGCGTCGGGAAACGCCTGGAGAATCTCATCGAGGACCTTCTCGGACCCGCCCAGCTTTTCTACCCACTCGTGGACAACCAGTCCCGTCATTTTCCTGCTTTCCCCTGTCGCGCGCCTTCATGACCACAGAGTGGCCTCCGAGCCGGGCACGAGTTGATCAATGGGCTGAGTCTCCAGGAGCCACAACGGCACGAGCGGTCTTGGCAAGGATTGCAAAGTCGCCGATGAGGGACCAGTTCTCGACGTAGTAGAGGTCCAAACGGACTGCTTCTTCCCAAGTCGTGGATGAACGGCCGCTAACCTGCCACAGCCCAGTAATGCCCGGGCGCGCAAGTAGACGACGTCGAGCCGCGTCGGTGTAGAGAGCCACTTCCGCGGCAATCTGTGGGCGAGGGCCCACTAGGCTCATCGTTCCCCCGATTACGTTGAAGAGCTGGGGCAACTCGTCCAGTGAGTATTTGCGGAGCACCTTACCTATCGGTGTGATGCGCGGATCGTTCTTGACCTTGAAGAGCGGTTGTTCGCTTGTACCCTGCGAACGAAGCAGCGCCTGTAGTTCTTTGTCCGCGCCGACGCGCATCGATCGGAACTTGAGCATGTGGAACGGCTCGCCTCTGCGACCAATGCGTTCCTGTCTGTACAGGACAGGCCCATCGCTAGTGACGCGCACGGCGATCGCGAGGACGGCGAGCACGGGGCTAATCAAGATCACGCCGAGCATCGCGAGCGTCAGATCGACCGACCGCTTCAGCAGTGCCTGGCCTCGCGTGAAGCGCGGTGTCTCGACATGTATCAACGGCAGCCCGGCGACCGGGCGAGTATGAATTCGCGGTCCAGCGATGTCTATGATGTTGGGCGCCAGCACGAGATGCTGCCGGCCGGCCTCTAGGGCCCACGAGATCTGCTTGACCTTCATGGTCGGAAGGTCATCGGTGCTTGTAACCGCGACCGTGTCGGCATCCGTCGCGGCGATGGCGAGTTCGACGTTGTCGACGGTGCCCATCACCGGCACCGATGTGCCGGGAATCATGTCGGCGATCCTGCCCGAAGGCACGCACGCGCCGACGACCTTGTAGCCCGCGGTTGGTGAGCGGTGGAGTTCGCGGGCGATTGCGGCAACCGAATCTTCGGAACCAACCAGGAGAACCTTTGCCGAGTACTGCCCGACCCAGCGCTGCGCTACGAGCCACTGGCGCCAGAGGGACCGTTCGAGCAGAAGGACGAAGATGCCGAGTGGGAGCGTAATCAGGAGGTAGCCTCGGGCGACGTCAACCCGGAGGAGGAAGGCGAGAATCGCGATTGCTCCGAATAAGGTGAAGCTTGCGCGAGCTACCCGAACGTACTCGGTGGGGCCGGCTCCGATGATGCGGTGGTCGCGGGAGTCGATCAGCGACAAGGCCCACATCCAGGCGATGACAAGTGCGGCCGAGAAGACCCAGTAGGACAGCTCGTTGAAACGGGCGTCCTCGCGGATGGAGACCTGAGCGTTGCCCCAGCCGAACCAAAGGAGCTGGGTGCCGTAGACGGCCCAGATGAGGACGAAGGCGTCGCTCAGCCAGAGGCGGGTGGCGTAGTTACGGCGCCACGAGGAGCGGCGGGAAGACGGCTGCTCGGATGCCGTGGGCGTTTCGACTCGCTCGTTCCTCGCTCGCTCAACGAGCGGGGGAGACGCCGGCGACGAGCCCGAGGGAGAAAACGGGTCGACGGGCGATTCAGGGGTCACCGAAGGAGCGGCTGCCCGTGCCTGGGGATGGGCTGGCGACTCCGTTGGCGCGTCGATCTGGGGATTCGACGTCACAGTGCCTTCTCGCTTTGTGGTGGATTACCCGGCCACCAGGGGAAGAGTAGCAGTAGGCGGGCGTGGGGGAATGTACAGGTCGGCACACAATTCCTTGGGGGAGGGGAACGCCATCCCATTATGAGAGACGTCTCATGATGCCCATGACAGTGTTTCGGTCTGTGGCGCGCAACCTCAAGATTCCCTCAAGGGCATATGGGGTTGGGGCGCTCAGACCGGCTGAGGTCGCTCAACGAGCAGGCAGGCCGGGGGTGGGGCTGGTGTTGATGGTGGGAGTTGGCGCGGGGTTGATCGGAGGTGCGGCGCGTTTCGACTCGCTCGTTCCTCGCTCGCTCAACGAGCGAGATTGAGGGCGGAATATGATGGCGCGAACGGGGCGGGCGTCAGCGCGGGACCCGGCGGCGGGCCGAGAAGATGACGTACGCGACGGCCAACACGGTGGCGCCGCCTAGGCCCAAGGACCAATACGGGAAGCCGGGGATGTCGGGGGTGTGGCCCGCAGCATCCATGTCCCGAATAGGAGTGGGCAGGATGCGCTCGCCTGTTACCAGGATGCGGTGGGTGTTGATGCCCAGGGGAGTGCAGGTGACGAGAGTCACGAGGTCGGCGCCGCGCTGCGGGTAGAGGGTCTCGGTCTGCTCGGGGGAGACGACCTTCGTGTCGGTCACCTGGTAGGTGAGCACCTCGCCGAAGACCTCGATCGTGAAGGTGTCGCCGACGGCGACCTTGTCGAGGTTGGTGAAGAGCTCGGCGTCGGCGAGGCCGCGATGCCCCGTCAGCACCGAGTGCGTGCTGGGACCGCCGACCGGGAGGCCCGTGCCCTCGAGGTGACCGATGCCTTGCTTGAGGGTCTCGTCGCTCGTGCCGTGGTAGATCGGCAGATCGAGGGCGATCGACGGAATCTTGATGCGGGCCATCAGGCCGGTGTCGTCGGCGTGCAGGAGCTGGGCGTAGTCCGAGTCGGCCTCGGCCTCGGCGAGGGGTTTGTTCTCGCCGGCGGCGACCACGGACGTGCCACCGATGAGAGCGGAGTTATAGGCGACAGCATCCTGAATCGCATCATGACGCGACTCGGCCGTGAGGTCTTGCACCGTCGACGAGTACTCGTCGATGCGCTGGGACTGCGCGTACTGCGTGAGCCACGCCGCCGTGGACGGGTACAGCAGCACGCCGACGCCCAACACGAAGCCGAGTGCGAGGGCGGCGGCGCCCCACGGAAAGCGGCGGCGGACACGCCGACGCGACCGGTCGCGCAAAGGTGCGTCCGGTCGCGTCGGCTGCTGTGCGGTGAGGGTCATGCGCTCTCATCTGCAGGAGTGGTGCGGAGGGTGGCAGGCGGTCGGGGCGACCCGCCACCCTCCGGTGGGAAGTCCGTCACAGGGAGGGGGCGTGACGGATAGCGGGGCGTCAGGCCGTGGCGGCTGCGCGCCGACGAGCGGCGAGGAGCGCGATGCCCACGGTCATGACGACGAGCGCGGCACCGCCGACGCCGAACCAGAGGGCGCCGTCACCACCGGTGAGAGGCAGTGCCCACGCCGGAACCTGCGAGTTCTCGACCTTGACGAAGTTGGTGCTCGTCGTGGACTGACCGGCGACGACCTCGACCTTGGTCGGCGTCGCGTCGAGCTGGTAGCCCGCGGGGGCAGCCGTCTCGACGAGCCAGTACGAACCCGGGCGCAGCGCCGGAATGGTGAGCGTGCCGTTCGTGGCGGTGGTCCACTCGTTCGCGCCCGCGACGGTGACGGGCTTGGTGCCGGCCTCATCGAGGAAGAGCTTGAACTTCGCGCCGTTCAGCGGCATTTCGGGGTTGCTGTCGGTCTTCGCGTACTTCAGCACCTTCAGCTGGCCGACCGAGGTGGTCGTCGACGCCGTCAGCTCGCTGTCGTTCACGACGCTGATCGCGTCGTTCTCGATGACGCCGTTGGCCGGGATCGCCTTGACCTGCGTGAGCACCGACACGACGACGGTGCCACCCTGGGCCTGGTTCTGCAGCTTGAGCAGACCGGCCTCGGTGAAGTTCACGACGAGCGACGACGCCGACGGCGTGATCGTGTAGTCGCCCGCGACGAGCGTGACAGCGGCGCCGCCGGCGGCCTTCGCGACGACCGAGGTCGGCGCGACGCCGAGCGTGGTGGCCTGCGCGTCGGTGACGAACGCGAGCTGCGCCGGGTCGACCTGGTCGGTGACGGTGAACTCGGTGAGGTCGTCACCCGACAGGAACGGCACGTCGGCCGTGATCTGCCAGCGCACGAGGTCGCCGTACTTCAGCTCGGACTCCGACGGCACGACGACCGTCTTCTCAAGGCCCGTCACGGCGTTCTTCGGGTACACGTGGACGTTGTAGATCCACTCGTTCGGGTTCTCGGCGTCGGGGCCGGTCGGGAACGGGATCGTGACCAGGAACGGCGCGGCCGGGTCGGTCACGGTCGACGGCGATGCCGTCTCGGTCACCAGGTACAGCGCGTACGGCAGGTTCGCAGCGGTAGCGAGGCCCGTGCTGTTCGTCGTCACGACGGTCTGCGGCGAAAGGCCGGCGGTCGTCGCAGCGGCGATCGGGTTGGCGGCCTCGGCGATCGCCTCGACGGCGTCCCAGCCGGCCGAGGTGGTCAGTGACGGCGTGTTCACCTTCTGGATGGTGAACTGCACACCCTCGAGGCCGACGCCGGTGAAGCCCGGGATCTCTTCACCCGTGCCGGGGTCGAGCGGGCTTGTGGCATCGCGCTCGTACTTGTGGATGGTCAGCGAGCCGGCCTCGCCGGTGATGTTGCCGACGTTGTCGGGCGTCACGGGCGTGGCGGAGGCCGGCGCGGCCACCGCGACGGCGCTCAGGATCCCCAGAGCGAGGGCGCCGACGGCGGCGGTGAGCCGCTTCGAAATGGACGTGGTCATGTTGATCTACTTCCCCAGAAAGTTGGTCAATGTTGCTTCGGTCTTGATGGATCGGGTTGTTCAGTTATCGGCTCATGGTCGGGTCAAGCGGTTCCTCGCTTCATGCGGCGGGCGGCGCGCCACGCGGCCACGGCGACGATCGCCGAGACGATGGCTCCGCCCAGGAGCAGGTAGGCGTCCGACGCGGTGCCGCCGGTCAGCGGCAGCACGACCGCGGGCACCTTGTCGTTGACGAATCGGTAGACCGCGCTCTCGCCGGCGGCGACCTGCACGTCAGCGGAGCCGACGTTCTCCCAGTTGGCGTCGACCGCGGGGTCGGTGCCCGGCTTGAGCTTCTGCAGCGCGAGGTTGCGGTACGCGATGGTGCCGTCGCTCGTCGTCTCGGCCAGCGTGTACGTGTGCGCGGGTCGCACCTCGAACGTGTTGCCGGCGTTCGCGGTGGTCGCCCCGGCCGTCTGCAGCGTCGCGAGCGTGAAGCCCGACGCCGGTGTACCGGTCAGCGTGAAGTCGGCGGGCACGAGGCCCGAGCCGTCAGCTGTCTTCTTGAGCAGCGTCAGCTTCGCGGTCGTGTTCGTGACGGTGCAGGTGACCTTCTGGCCGAGCGGCACCGTGACCTTGGCGTTCGTCACCGCGACCGTGGTGGTCGTGCCGGTGAGCACGCACTGCCAGCCGGAGGAGGCCGGCACGTAGGTGTCGGGGCCACCCGATTCCTTCAGGGTGTACGCCTTGTCGGCCGAGACGCTCGCGGTGACCGGGGCGCTCGTGCTGTAGTTGCCGTTCGGGCCGGCGAGGGCCCCCGAGGGCGCCTGCGCCTCGAGCAGCCACGCCGACGTCGCCGCGGTGCCGGGGGCGGCGACGACCTTCACGAGGTCGAGCGTCTGCGTGCACGTCACGGTGTTGGTGATCTCGAACGTGTTCGCACCACCGACCAGCGTTGCCGTGTAGTCGCCGGTCTTCAGGTCGAACGGCAGACCGGTCGACAGGCTGTTGCCCGCCGTCAGCTTCTGCGACGTGAGCACGCAGCCCGGCAGCAGCTGGGCGTCGATCGACGCCGTCTCGCCCACCGCCAGCTGCTGGCCGATCGCGAAGCCCGTGTACGGCGTGCCCCACTTCGGCGACGGCGTGGTGCCGATCTTGGGCGTGGCCACCAGCCCTGCCGGAACCGCCGGGTCGGCGGCGTTGCCGCGCTGGTAGTACGTACCGACGGTGGTGCCGGCCGAGTCCTTCACGACCCACGTCTTGTTCGCCTGCACGGTGGCTGCCTGGCCGTTGATCACCGTGCACACCACGGCGTCGCCCGTCTTCAGCCCCGTCAGCGAGAACGTCGCCGCGTTCGGGATGCCCGAGATCGGGGCGCCGTTCTTCGTGCACGTCACGCTCTCGACCGACCAGCCGGGTTTCGCCGTCTCGGTGATCGAGACGTTCGCGGTCTGCGTGGTGTTCGTGAACGCGATGCGCCACGGCTGGGGCAGGTAGCCGCCCGTCACGGTCGTCTGCGCACCTGCCGGCGACATCGTGCCCGAACCGGTCTTGGTGGGCGTGAACGTCCAGCCCGCAGCATCCGTCAGTGTTCCGTTGCCCGCCCGCTCCTGCTTGCGCACCTGCACCGTCGCCTCGCACGTGAGCGACGAGGCCAGGTTGCCGAGCTGGGTGGCCACGACGTCCCAGCTGGTCGGGATCGCGAAGTCGGCCTGGCCGATCTGGATGCCGCCGTTCTCGGTCCACTGCACGGGGCCGGTCACCGAGGCGAGGTTGTACGGCGTGTTCGGGTTGAGGTAGTCGCCGACGCCGAACGTGATCATCTGTGTGCCCTCGGCCTTGACGAGGTTGGCCGAGAGGATGGCCTCTTCGATGCCGCGCAGATCGGTCCACGAGCCGTTGCCCGAGCCGCTGCGGTAGCGGGTGGGGTTGCCGTCGGTCAGCATGACGGCGATGTCGTAGTCGGCGCCGGCGACCTGCTCGATGCCGCGATCCCAGTTGGTGTACTGGGTGCCCGACACGGAGATGCCGTTGATCGTGGAGTTGATCGACGAGAGGTTGGCGCTCGTGACCACGGTCGGGTTCATGACGGTGGCCGCGTTGTTGCCGAACTGGAAGATGCCCAGCGACACACCCTTGTCGGCGAACGCGGCCGCGAAGGCCTTCGAGGCGGTGCGAGCGCCGTTCAGGCCCTCGTTGTTGTTGTAGGTCATCGAGGTCGAGGTGTCGACGATGAGCGCGACCTTCAGCCCGGGCGTGCACGTCGGGGCGAAGCGCGGGTTGTCGATCGTGGCGACCATGTCGGCGCCGTAGTGGGCCCAGCGGTTGGTGGTCGACACGGTGCGGGACAGCGGCAGGCCGGGGTTGCCGACGCGGGAGTTGCCGGGCATGTCGCCGAGGCCGGTCGTGGGCACCTGGTACGGCGTCTGCGAGCGGTTGATCACCGGCGTGCGGAACGCGTACGGCGTCGCAGCGAAGCGGTTGGCGTTGCTCGACGAGTCGGTGTTCTCGCCGGTGACCAGGTACTGGCTGAGGAACGCGTCGGGGCCGGCGGTCGCGGTCGGGACCACCCAGTATCGCGAGCCGTTCGAGGTCGGGACGTTGTTCAGCACGAAGCTGCAGTCGCCGTCGGCGTCGGTCGTGCAGGTCGCGACGACCGTGCTGCCGTACGTCGCGCCGTTGTCGACCGTCGTCTCGTTGCGCAGCTCGAGTGTGATGCCCGCGGTGGCCGAGGTCGTCGTCTGGGTGCCCGCGGCGGCGCGGAGGGCGCGCAGGTTGACCGTGACGGCTGCGCCGGTGGACGGGATCGACGCCGGCGCGGCGAGCGGTGCGATTGCCTGCGCCGCGCTCGCGGCGGCGGTGTCGAGCGACGCGGCCGGTGCGACCGACGGCACGGCGAGAGCGGGTGCCAGCCCGCCGAGCACGAGGCCGGCCGACAGCACGGTGGCGGCGATGGCGCCTGCCGAGCGCCGGGTGTGGCGGCGGTTTCGGGCACGCTGGCGCATTTTCCGGCGCGATGAAGCGTCGATGTTCATTCGGTGCCCCCCAGAGGCATCGCTACAGAAGGCAGCCCCAGACCCGACGCGCCCCCACGGCGCACGGGCTCTGCCCTCAGATGTGCCGCACTTCGCGAGGACCGCCGGAGAACTTCGGGTACCCGGCGCCGCGACGAAGCGCAACGTTCATGAACCTAGGGGTCTCATTCGCCTGCATCCAAGTTCCATTACGCGACTTGAGGAGAAACCGCGGGGATCTTGAGGTTTGCGGGAGGGTGTGGGCGCGTTTCGACTCGCTCGTTCCTCGCTCGCTCAACGAGCGAGGGGGAGGCGGTTCCTCGCTCGCTCAACGAGCGGGGGAGGAGAGCGGGGGGAGCGGGTGTGGAGCGACCGTGGAACCGGCCGGGAGCGAGCGGGAAAGGGGCCGGGGGAACCGGACAAAGGAGCCCGCCGCGGCTCTCGGGAAGTCGCGGCGGACTCGGTATGGGCCTGCTACTCGAGGGCGATCACCAGGAGGCTCGCGCCCGTCCCCCTGAGCGGGGCGATGCCCACGCGCTCAGCGCGACCCGCAATCGGTGTCGCTGTCTCGGCATATCGACCTCGGCTTTCGTCCTGCGCCTCGGGTGACGCGAACCGGACGGCCCCGTCCGACAGCCCCAGTGTGCCGGACCCGAGAAATGTTCCTCGCCCACGACGGTTTCGTCAAGAGCATGCGGGCGCCGGGGTTGCTCGGAGGCCCGGGGCGTTTCGACTCGCTCGTTCCTCGCTCGCTCAACGAGCGGGGAGCGGGGAGCGGGGGACGGGGAGCAGGGGACGGGGAGCGTGGGACGGGGAGCGGGGAGCGGCGTGAGGGGTGAGCGGTGAGCGGGGAGCGTGTCAGGGGATGCCGACGAGAGCGTCGCCGATCCACGCCACGACGCCATCACCGCGTGGGGCGATCGCGACCGGGGACGCAGCATCCGTTCCCTCCGCGCAGCCCACCGGCGACGCGACATCCGGAGTGGCGGCGGCCACGCGCGCGATCGCCACACCGGCGCAGTCGTCGGTGCGATGTGCGACGAGGACGTCCGGACCGTCGACGGTCACCGCCAGCGCGTTCTCAGGGGCCAGTGTGACCCACTCATCGCCCGACCACGACCACGCGCGGTCGTCGCAGACCAGGGCCACGACGTCGCCGAAGGCGTGCAGGCCGAGGGCCGTGGCGCACGGTGCGGGCACTGGGCCCCAGGGGAAGTGCACCGAGCCCGGGTCGCTCGGCTCGATGTAGCGCGAGGCGGCGAGCACGTCGGGGTATGAGTCCCAGAACTCGCCGCGCGTGTACGTGCGCAGCGCCTGCGGCTCGCAGCCGGCCACGGCCGCGACGATCTCGGCGTCGCGCGCCGAGAACGCCTCGAGCGTCTGCACCTGCGTGATGCCCCGGTAGACGGGGGTCACGTCGGTCCAGGTCGCTCCCTGGTCGTACGAGCGCTCGATCAGCGGCGCCGGGCCGGCGCAGGAGCCCGCGGTGGCGCGCCACCACACCTCGGAGCCGAGCCCGAGCAAGCGGGTCTGCTCGAGGATCGGGGCGGTCGCCGTGGCGGTTGGGGTCGGCGTCGGGGTCGGGGTCTGCACGCCGAGCGTGAACTCCGGCACCGGCTCGGCCTCGCCGCCCGTGGACTCAGGGCGCGTGTGCTGGAGCGCGGCGAAGACGAGCACGGCGACGGCGGCCACGAGCACGGCGATTCCCGCTACCGCGACCCATTTCGCGGCGCCCAGACGTTGCATGACGGCGGTCAGGGAAGAGGGTCGTTGCGACCGGGCGCGTTCGACGCACCACCGGCCTGGCGGATGATGTCGTCGAGCGTCAGGTTCGGGTCGGGAGCGGCCTGAGCCTGATCGGCCTGATCGGTTGCGGGGATCGAGCGCACCGCGGAGACCCGGGGCGTTTCGACTCGCTCGTTCCTCGCTCGCTCAACGACCGGCTGGGGAGCGGAGACCCGGGGCGTTTCGACTCGCTCGTTCCTCGCTCGCTCAACGACCGGCTGGGCGACCGGTTGTGCGGCGGGCTGTGCGGGGGTGCGGGGCGTTTCGACTCGCTCGTTCCTCGCTCGCTCAACGACCGGTTGTGCGACCGGTGCCTTGGGCGGTGCGGGCTTGGCCTTCTTCGCCTTCTTGCCCCTCGCCGGCTGATCCTGGACGTACCCGTAGCCGTACCCGCCGTAGCCGTACCCGTAGCCGTAGGCGTACGAGTCCGGGCCGCGCGTCGGCACCATCGTCATAGCCACACCGGCGATACGCGCACCGGCGGTGTTCAGCGCGTCCACCGCGCCCGTGAGCTGGTGGCGGTTGGTGTGACCGGCGCGCACCACGAGGATCGCCCCGCTGGTCGCGTTCGCGAGGATCGCAGCATCCGTCACCGGAAGCAGGGGAGGCGCGTCGCACAGCACGACGTCGAAGTCGCGCTCGAGAGCCTCGAGCAGCTGGTGCATGCTCTTCGACCCCAGCAGCTCGCTCGGGTTCGGCGGGATCTTGCCTGCGGGCAGCACGTAGAGGCTGCGGTTGCCCCACGGGAGCATCACGTCGGCCAGGCGCGCGCGGCCGATCAGCACGTCGGTCAGGCCGGCGCCGCCCTCGATGCCGAGATACTCGGCCACCTTCGGCTTGCGCAGGTCGGTGTCGAGCAGCGCGACGCGCTTGCCGGCATCGGCCAGAGCGATGGCCAGGTTGATGGTCGAGGTCGACTTGCCCTCGCTCGGCACGCTCGAGGTGATCACGTACGACGCGTGCCCGTCGGTGTCGAGGAACTGCAGGTTCGTGCGCATCGCGCGGAACGACTCGGCCCGCGGGCTGAGCGGGTCGGCGTGCACGATGAGCGGGCGCTCCTTGGCCTTCGGGTCGAAGGCGATGGCACCGAGCAGCGGCCGGTCGGTGACCTGCTCCACATCCCGCGGGGTGCGGATGCGCGTGTCGAGCACGGCCCGCAGCACCGCGACGCCGATGCCGAGCGCGAGACCCACCAGCGCGCCCAGCGCGAGGTTGAGCGGAACGTTGGGGCTCGACGGCTTGAGCGGCGGCAGCGCATCCTTCACGCGCTCGACGCGCACGGGGCTCGTGTCGGTGCCGTTCGGCGTCTCGAGCCGCTCGACGACCGACTTCAGCGACGCACCGAGGGCGTTCGCGACGTCGGCCGCCTGCACCGGGTCGGAGCCGGTCACCGTGATCGTGATCAGGGTCGTGTTGAGAGCAGCGGATGCCTCGACGGTCGCCGAGAGCTCGTTCGCGGTCATGCCGAGATCGAGCTCGGCGATCACCGGATTCATCACGATCGGCGTCGACACGAGGTTCGTGTACGTCTGCACGCGGGACTGCGTGAAGTTCGATCCCTGCTGCAGATCCTGGATGGTCGAACCCGACTGGGTCGACACGAAGACCGTGCTCTGCGCCTCGTACTGAGGGGTGCGGGTGAGCGACCATGCGGCCGCCACCCCGATCCCTACCAGGGTGGCGACGACGATGATCACCCAGTTCTTGCGCAGGATCCGGATGTAGTCGGTGAGCTCCATGTCGCCTCTCGTGGGGGTTGGGCGTGTGCTCCGTGAATTGTCGCACAGGGCCCGGTCGAGCCCAGGAAAGCGTTACGCCGTGGCCAGCCGCACCAGCGCGGCGGTCGCCGTCACGGCGGGCTCGAGCTGCCGCGCCGAGAGCAGGTACGTCTCCCACGGCTGCCGGTACGGGTCGATCACATCGTCGTCGTCCGGATCCTCCGGCGGCGGCACGAGACCGCGATAAGACGCGACAACGGATGCTGCGGCCCTGAGCTTCTCGGACGGGGAGGTGGAAGCATCCGTCGCGGCTCTGATCTCGTCTTCGGGCACCGCGGCGGCGATGCGCGCGAACTCGCGGATCGTGAACGTCGAGCGCAGCCGCGAGGGCGCCAGCTCGGCGATCGCGCGGCGGTGCACGCGGGTCATCGCGAGGATGAGGTCGGGCGACACGAGGTGCTGCTCGGTCAGGAACCGCGACCGGTGCTCGGCCGTCTCGGACGCCGGAACGCCGAGCGCCTGGGCGATGTGCGCGGCCTCGGGAGTCATCGGTGCGGCGGGCAGGCCCCGCGTGCCAGCGCTCGAGACATGCGGCGCGAGGTCGGCGAGACGGTCGCGCAGCAGCTGCTCGGCGAGGGGCGATCGGCAGATGTTGCCCGTGCACACCGTGAGGATGTCGAACACGAAAGGGCCTCCACGGGGCGGGGTAACGTTGGCGCGTGCCCGATCAGCCTAGCGACGCCGCACCCGTGGTCGATCTGTGGTCGCTGCAGCCGCCGGCGGCTGCTCCTGCGGCTGGTTTCAAGGACGAGGCGCCCGTCTCCGCTGAGGAGCCGGCGCCGAGGCGGTCGCGGCGCGCCGCGCACGAGGCCCGCACGGACTGGCGGCTCGGCGGGCGCACGGTGTACCGCTGGCGCGAAGGCCTGCTGGCGATCGCGCTGATCTCGCTCGGCGCGGGTGTGCTGCTCGGCGCGCTCGTCGCCGCGGTCTGGGATTCGCCATGGGCCGCAGCATCCGCCACCGTCATCGTCTGGATCGGGATGCTGCTGCCCATCGTGTGGGCCTTCACCCGGTCGCGCCCGATCGGTCTGCTGCGCGTGCGCGCGCTGGATCTGCTCTACGGGGTCGTGCTCGGTGCGCTGCTGCGGACGACGCAGGGGTGGCTCGAGGGGCTCGGCGGCACGCCGGCCGAGTGGCCGGTGCTCGTGCAGGTGGATGGGTCGGTGCCGTTCTCGACGGTGATCTTGGATGTCGTCGGGCCGATCGTGGTGGCGCCCGTGGTGGAGGAATTCTTCTTCCGCGGCGTGCTGCTCGTCGCGCTGTACACGGTGCTGCGGCGGCCGTTCGGCAAGCTCACGGCGGGGCTGGCGGCCGCGCTCGGATCGACCGCGCTGTTCGTCGTGATGCACGGGATCTCGGGTGCTGCGGACGTGAGCGGAGTGGTGTCGCTCTCGCTCCTGGGGATGGTGTGCGCGCTGCTCGTGCTGCTGACCGGACGCATCTGGGGAGCCGTGCTCGTGCACGCGGTGTACAACGCCTCGTACGTGGGGTTGTCGCTGCTCGCGGGCGCAATGACCTAGGTCTTTGGGCATTCTGCGCTCTTTTGTCCCCCAAAGGGGGGACAGGTACGACAATTTGTTACCTTCCGGAAACCTCAGGCCTCTCATCGAACTCTCAGAATGCGATAGCGTGTCTCGAGTCGGGCAACCGGGGAGCGCTTGCCCGACACAAATCCCCCCAGCCGATGACGTGCAAGTACCTCGGGAGATCTCTGCCATGTTCAAGAAGACCTTCGCCGCGATTGCTGTCGCAGGCCTGCTGGTTCTCGGCGGTGCCGGCGCGGCATCCGCTGACTACACCCCTGACCCCCCGACCGTCGTGGTGAGTGACACCACGCCCGCCGTGGGTCAGACCATCACCATCACGTTCAACAACCTGAACGTCCCCTTCGTTCGCATCACCGTCACCCCCGGCCAGGGCGTCACGCTCGCGTCGCTGGTCCACGCAGCGGGCACCGGCGGAGTGGAGAAGCAGGTCGTCGACGGCTCGGCTTCGGTCCAGTTCACCGCCAGCCAGACCGGCACCTACGCGATCACCGCTGTGGACGGCGAGGGCAACGTGGTCGGCACCCAGACCGTCACGGTCGGCACGGCCGCTTCCACCGGTGGCTCGGGCACGCTGCCCGCCACGGGTGGCGAGGTTCCCGGCGCGATCATCTGGCTCGGCGTCGGCGCCATCGGCCTCGGCGGCATCGCCGTCGCGGCAGCGGTCGCCCGTCGTCGCGCAGCGGCCAACCGCTGATCCACAGCATCACGAAGACCCCGGGCTCCGGCCCGGGGTCTTTGGCTTATCCAGGGGTCGGGGGGCCTATGGTGAACAACGGGGCCGAGGGGTCGGCACATTCGATGGTTCGCGGGCGCGCGTGGCGGCATCCGTGGGTGGCGCTGGCGGTCGCGGCCGTGGGCGCGCTGCTCGCCGCGGCGGTGATCCTCTGGCTGCCGTCGGTGCATTTCGCGCTCGCTCGCTGGCCGGCGGTGGTGGTCGCGCTCGTCGACCTGGTGCTGCTGTCGGCTCCACTGCTCGGCGCAGTCTTCGTCGCCGTGCGGGTGACGCAGGAGCGGTTCGCGGCGGCGACCGGGCTGCGCGGGTTCTCGTGGATCGACGCCGTCGCCGGACTCGGCGTCGGGCTCATCGCGCGAGCGCTGGTGGAGCTCGTCGCACCGACCGCCGGCGGACTCGGGGGCGGGCTCGTTTCGGATGACTCGAGCGTGCTGGCGGCGACGATCGTAGCCCTCGCCGGGGCCGTGCTCGTCACCCCCGTGATCGAGGAGCTGTTCTTCCGCGGATTGCTCCAGCGCACCCTCGGCGACGCGCTCGCCGGCGCGGGGCGGTGGGTCGCCGGCGCCGTCGCGGTGCTGGTGGCGACCGCGATCTTCACCGGACTTCACGTGCTGGCCTACGGTGCCTTCGTGCCCGTCGGACTGCTCGTGGGAACCGTGGCCGTGGGGCTCGGCTGCGGTGTGCTGACGCTGCTCACCGGAAGGCTCGCCGGAGCGTTGATCGCGCATGTCGTCTTCAACGCGATCGGGGTGGCGCTGCTGATCTGGTGAGGCGGCGGGTCGCAGCATCCGTTCCTCTTATATAGGCATCGTGAGCCGCGGGTGCGGCGGGTAGCGTTTTCGTATGGATTCGCCGTTCGACGACCCGGAGTTTCTCGCACAGTTGGCCGCGATGGGCGTGGTGTATTCACCCGGATCCGGCAAACGGGTGCTCGATGAGATGGCGCCGCTGCTGGCTGCCGAGGGCATCGACCTCGATGACCTCGGTGACGTCGACCTCGATGAGGTGAACGCGGCCCTCGCGCGGGCGACCGAGCGGCACAACCTCGCACTCTTCACGCCGGTGGGAGCGCAGCGCGAAGACGCGCTCGCCGTGCTGCGCGAGTTCGCGGTGAGACTGGCCGACGAGCAGGACTCCGACCCCTTCGCCGTGCTCGCTGCGGTCGAGACCGATCCCGCCGACGACTCGGCGGCGATCTCGCACGTCATCGGGGTCGCGCTCGGGCTGCTCGACGACTGGCACACCAACCCGGCGTGGAATGCGGCGCTCGCCGGAACCCGGCTGCGCCGCGGGCCGCGGCCCGGTCAGGCTGCAGCGAAGGATCTGCTCGCGCTCGCACGAAAGGGCCGCGCGTTCGCGTCGCTCGACCGGATGCACCGGGGACACAGCGGACTCGCGATCTTCCAGGGCTCGGCGCTGCTCGTCGCGGATGCGATGGGGCGCCGGGCCGCAGCGGAGGGCATGGACGTGCCGGCCGTTGCGGAACGCGAGCTCACCGGAGCGCCGCGGTTGAGGGTGGTGCGGGGCGAGGGTGGGGCGGGTTCGGGCTCGGGTGGCTCGGGTTCGGGCTCGGGCTCGGGTGCGGGTAGGCGCGGTTCGGGCTCGGGCTCGGGTTCGGGTGCGGGCTCGGCGTTCGGCGCGGGTGCGGGTGCGGGTGCGGGTGCGGGTAGGCGCGGTTCGGGTTCGGGTGCGGGCTCGGCGTTTGGTGCGGGTGCGGGTGCGGGTGCTCGAGGTGGTGCGAATGCGCCGGGGAGCAGCTTCGTTCGCCCCGCTGCGCCGGAGCCGCCGACCCCGATCTTCGGGCGGGCGTCGGGCGGTAGCATCCGTTCTCGCGATCAGCGTCTCGTGCGCGACTTCGGGACCTGGCTGCGGAGGCAGGAGGCGATCGCGGCGGCCGATCCCGCGCAGGAGCTGACGATGTTCGAGGCGCTGATCTCGCTCGCGCGGGAGGAGGAGCTCGACCTGCAAGAACCGGAAGACGTCGAACTGATGATCGACGTCGTTCTCGACGACGACCACGACGAGCCAGAGGCTGATGAGGCTGCGGAGCAGGCGCTGGACACGCTGCACGACTACGTGCATTTCCGCATCGAGACGTCCGCCGACCCCGAAGAGTGGGATCTCGTCCACGAGGAGATCGAGCTCGCGCTCGACGAGGTCGACCCCGGGCGGGCGCTCGTCGTCGAGGCGGTCGCCGCGACGCTGGCACTCGATCCCACCGAGCGGTGGGCGGGGCTGGTCGCGACTCCGGTGATCGCCGGCGTCGCGGAGCTGCTGGAGTGGATCGGCGCGGGTCAGCCCGTCACGTCGACGGGAGGCGTGCGACGGGCGGACATCGAACGCGTCGCGGGCATGATCGGCATCGCGGCGGTCGGGGTGAGCAAGCGCACGGCGTCGGAGCCGGGCGACCCCGTGCAGGCGTCGTCGATGTACGACGTGCCGATGCTGGCGACGTGGTGGGAGGCGCTGCAGGTCGCCGAGATCATCAGCATCTCGCCGACGCGCGTGCGCCGCGGTGCAGCGGCAGAACGGTGGGGGATCGAAGGCGGAGCGGAGACTCCGGGGGGTCGGGGCTCGTCGGGTGCTCGAGGTGGGGCGGGGGCTCGGAGTGGGGCGGCGGTTCGGGGTGGTGCGGGTCTGCAGGGTCTGTCGGTGTCGGGGGAGGGCGTCGCGCCTGCCGGGATCGAGCTCGCGGAGCAGCTGATCGGGTTGGTCGTGGCGGATCTCGTGACCGGCGCCGGGATGCCGGCGGGCGGCGGAATCGACGAGGAGCTCATCGAGGCTCGCGTCGAGGCGGTGCTCATGACGGTCGATCCGAGCCGGGAGGGGCCCGACATCAGCGGCCTCCCGATGTGGCAGCAGTATCTGGTGGCCGGGCTGATCGTCGACCTGGCGCGGCTGGGCCTCGTGGATCCTCAGGGCGAGTCCGGACCCGAGACGCCGGTCGCGCTGAAGGCTGCCGTGGCCAAGGGGGCGGTGCTCGCGATGGCGTACTTCGCGGCGATGAACGGACTTCTGGAGTAAGGGTTGCCGCGCTGGACCCGGAGCGAATGGGGAACAGAGATTCGAATGTCTGAGGTTGGTGAGATGCTTCAGATATGAACATCCTCACCGATCTGCGGGGCCGGCTCGACCGGCTCGCGGCATGGTCGGAGCTGGATGTCGATGCTGAGACGCTCCCGTCGAGTGCAACGCGGTTGAGCGATGCGTCGGTGCTCGAGATCCTCGCAGAGGTCGGCGCGATCGCGAACGACGCGGATCGGCTGCAGGCGGTGATCGCCGGAGTCGCGGCCACGAGGTCGTCGCGCGACCGCGGCCAGGGCGGCCTCGCGGCCGGGCAGGGATTCTCGACGCCCGAGAAGCTGATCCAGTCGATCACCGGCGGCACGAGGGCCGACGCCGTGCGCCAGGTCCGCGTCGGCACGTCGTTGATAGCGGGGACGGATGCTGCGCCCCCGCCGCTCGAGCCAGGGGCCGGGGTGTCAGGTGGAACGGGGCTGCCGGGGTTCGGTGACGACGGGATCGGTGCCAGCTCGGGCGGTGGACTTCCGGGGGTCGGTGCTGACGACGAGGCCGGCGCGGTGGGCGACGCCTCGGCGCGGGTGGTGCCGTGGGACGAGCCGTTGCGTCGAGGGCTCCTCGAGGGATGGCTGACAACGGCGCAGCATGACGCGATCCGGCGCGGGCTCGGCGAACCGCGGGTGGCGACCGCTGAGCGCGGCGCGGATGCAGGGTCTGGTGCGGGTGATACGCCTGCGGGGGAGGGCGAGGCCGGCGGGAGTGGTGCCGAGCCCGGCGTGGATGGAGCTGATCTGCCCGGCGGCGAGGGGGATCCGGGGGAGTCGATGCTGTTCCCGCTGACGGCCCCCGCCGAGGCGGCGGCCCGCGAAGCGATGGTGCGTGAGGCGTGGATGCTTGCGGCCGAAGCGCTCGCGGTCGAGGCGTCGAGCCTCCCGGTCGAAGAGCTGGCGAAGCGCGCGCGCACGATGCGGGACATGCTCGACCCGGTCGGGGCCGAGGAGCGTTACGGTCGACGGTTCGAGAACCGTGGATTCCGCACGTGGACCGACGCCGACGGGCAGGAGCGCGGAACGATCGTCTTCGACGATGAGATGGGGGCGTTCGTCCGGTCCATGCTTGCCGCGGGACTGCGTCCGCGTCGCGGCGGTCCTCGTTTCATGACCGATGAAGAGCGCGCGGCCGCGGAGAACCTTATCGACGACCCGCGCACGAACGACCAGCTCGCCTATGACCTGCTGATGGATGTCATCCGCGCGGGCGCGCTCGCCGAGGCGAAGAGCGTGTTCGGGTCGCGGCAGCCGGGCGTGCGGATGGTCGTCGTGAAAGACGCCGGTCCTCGCGATGCGTTCGGAAGGCTTCTCGCCGTCGGGCACGACATGGACGGCGGATGCGCCCTCCCGGGCTCGGTGATCGACCGCAATGCGTGCGCCAACGGGTTCATCGAGGTCATCGTCGACCCCGAAGGCAACCCCTTCGACCTGGGGCGCGAAGCCCGCATGTACTCCGCGTCGCAGCGACTCGTGCTCGCCGTCCGCGACGGCGGCTGCGTGTGGCCGGGCTGTGACCGGCCGCCGTCGTACTGCGAAGCGCACCACATCGACCACTTCGCCGAGGGTGGCAACACCGACGTGGATCGCGGCGTGCTGCTCTGCCGCTTCCACCATATGAAGCTGCACAACACCGGGTGGCGTATCACGAGGGACGGGAAGGGACCGTTCGTGCTGCGCCCGCCCGCCGGGGAAGGCGCCCCGATCGTGCTGGTGTCGAAGTCGGCCTGGAGTTGGGCGTGGGATCCGCCCCGACCGCCCGACCGAGCCGAATGGCGACAACCGCCGGACCTTCCGCCGAGACCCGCAAGTCCGGGTCCGCGGACCCCCGAGGGGTCTCGCACTCCGGTCATCGCGCGCGTGGCGGACTGAGTTCGGGCACGCCATCCAGACCCTGAACCCGGGGGCTGGCTCGGGCGGGGACGGATGCCTCGGGTCGCGGCATCCGTCCATGCTCGCCGCGTCCTGCTCAGCCGAGTTGAGGTGCGAGTTCCTTGATCCAGCTGGCCAGTTCGGGGCCGAGGTCGTCCCGGTCGAGGGCGAGTCGGATGGTCGACTTCAAGTAGTCGAGGCGATCGCCGGTGTCATAGCGGCGACCTCCGAACACGACACCCAGCACAGGTCCGGCGATCTGCTCGTCGTCGGCGAGCACCTCGAGCGCGTCCGTCAGCTGGATCTCGCCGCCCTTACCGGGCTCGGTGCGCTCGAGCACGTCGAAGATCTCAGGCTTCAGCACATAGCGACCGATGATCGCCAGGTTGCTCGGTGCCTCATCAGCCGACGGCTTCTCGACCAGAGCCTTGATCTTGACGATGTCGGACTCATCGGTGGTCTCGACATCTGCGCACCCGTAGAGGTGGATCTGGCTCGGGTCGACCTCCATGAGGGCAACGACGGTCGCCGACTGCCCCTGCGAGACCTCGATCATGCGCGAGAGCAGCGGGTCGCGGGCGTCGATGAGGTCATCGCCGAGGAGAACGGCGAACGTCTCGTTGCCGACGTGCTTGCGGGCGCGCAGCACCGCATGACCAAGACCGCGCGGATCGCCCTGGCGGACGAAGTGCACGTCGGCGAGTGAGCTGGAATGCATGACCCGCTCGAGCTTGGTCATGTCACCCTTGCGGTGAAGCGTGTCTTCGAGCTCGGTGACCCGGTCGAAGTGGTTGGCGAGCGCGTTCTTGTTGCGTCCGATGATGACGAGCACATCATCGATGCCCGCAGCCACCGCCTCTTCGACCACGTATTGGATGGCGGGCTTGTCGACGACGGGGAGCATCTCCTTCGGCATCGCCTTGGTGGCCGGAAGGAAGCGCGTGCCCAAACCGGCGGCGGGGATCACTGCTTTGATCGACGGTGCGTTCATGAGAGCCAGGTTAGAGACATCCTGTGAACGGGGTGTGACAGATGTCGCACGTTGTGTCGCGTGCGAGGTTGCGCGTGACGTGAACGGCGTGGCGCGCCGGATGCGATGAGATCAGCAGGTAGAGAGCCGGTTTGGCCGCAGCATCCGTGTCGCGTACTATTGATCTTTGGTGTCCGGCTCAGCTGACCCGGCACCGCGAACGTGAGCCCTCCACTGGCGTGTTCTGCGTTTCGACTCGCGTCGCTCGCTCAACGAGCGGGTGATGCATGCGAACCGATCAAGACAGAACCACCCCGGAGTGGGATTCACGAACCTCTCCGTTCGAATCAAGAAAGCAGCACTACTGTGACGCGCACTTACACCCCCAAGGCTGGCGAAGCCCAGCGCGAGTGGCTGGTCATCGACGCGACTGACGTCGTCCTCGGCCGCCTCGCCTCGCACGCTGCCGCGCTCCTGCGTGGCAAGCACAAGGCGACCTTCGCCCCCCACGTCGACATGGGCGACTTCGTCATCATCATCAACGCCGACAAGGTCGCGCTGACGGGCCAGAAGCTCGAGCAGAAGAAGGCCTACCGTCACTCGGGCTACCCGGGCGGCCTCAAGTCGGTCACCTACGCGGAGCTCCTCGAGAAGAACCCGGTCCGCGCCGTGGAGAAGGCCGTCCGCGGCATGCTCCCGAAGAACACCCTCGGCGCCAACCAGCTGTCGAAGCTCAAGGTGTACCGCGGTGCCGAGCACCCGCACGCCGCGCAGAAGCCCACCGCGTACGTTTTCGACCAGGTCGCCCAGTAAGCGCCGCACAGAACAGGACACACTGATGGCGAACATCGAAGAAACCCCCACGAGCTACTCCACTGAGACCACCGTCGACGAGACCGTCGTCGCCGCCGAGCGCCCCGTGCTCTCGGTCTCGGGCGCCGCAGTCGGTCGCCGCAAGCAGGCCATCGCCCGCGTGCGCGTCGTCCCGGGCTCCGGCACCATCACGGTCAACGGCCGTGCGTTCGAGGACTACTTCCCGAACAAGCTCCACCAGCAGCTCATCACCGACCCGTTCACGGTCCTCAACCTCACGGGTGCGTACGACGTCATCGTCCGCATCTCGGGTGGCGGCCCCTCGGGCCAGGCCGGCGCGCTCCGCCTCGGCATCGCCCGTGCGCTGAACGAGATCGACGTCGAGAACAACCGCCCGACCCTCAAGAAGGCCGGCTTCCTCTCGCGCGACGCCCGCGTCATCGAGCGCAAGAAGGCCGGTCTCAAGAAGGCCCGCAAGGCGCCGCAGTACTCGAAGCGCTGATCGGCTTCCATTCCGTATGCCGATCTTTGGCACGGACGGGGTGAGGGGGCTGGCCAACGGCCCCCTCACCGCCGATCTCGCACTGTCCCTGGCCCAGGCGACCGCCGTCGTCCTGGGCCAGGGCCGTTCCGCCGAGGCGCGTCGCGCCGCGGGCAAGCGACTCACCGCCGTCGTCGCCCGCGACCCGCGCGTCTCCGGTGAGTTCCTCTCCGCCGCGGTCGAAGCGGGCCTGGCCTCGTCGGGCGTCGACGTCTTCGACGCCGGCGTGCTGCCGACCCCCGCAGCGGCGTTCCTGATCGCCGACATGGATGCCGACTTCGGCGTCATGGTCTCGGCATCCCACAATCCCGCACCCGACAACGGGATCAAGATCTTCGCCCGCGGCGGCGTGAAGCTGCCCGACGTCGTCGAACAGCGCATCGAAGCGGCGATGTCCGGCCCCAAGCTGCAGCCCACGGGCGCCGCGGTCGGTCGCATCCGCCGGTTCGCCGACGCCGAGGACCGCTACGTCATCCACCTGCTCGGCTCGCTGCCGCACCGCCTCGACGGGATCCACGTCGTGCTCGACTGCGCTCACGGCGCGGCATCCGGCGTCTCGCCCGAGACGTTCGCCGACGCCGGCGCCAAGGTCACCGTCATCGGCGCCGACCCCGACGGCTGGAACATCAATGACGGCGTCGGCTCGACCCATCTCGACCAGCTCGCCGAGCACGTGGTGCGCGTCGGCGCCGACGTGGGCATCGCGCACGACGGCGACGCCGACCGCTGCCTCGCGGTCGACGCGAACGGCACGGTCGTCGACGGCGACCAGATCATGGCGATCCTCGCGGTGTCGATGAAGAACCGCGGCGAGCTCAAGGACGACACGCTCGTCGCCACCGTGATGAGCAACCTCGGACTGCACCGCGCCATGTCGGCGCACGGCATCCACGTCGAGACCACCGCGGTCGGCGACCGCTACGTGCTCGAGCGCATGAACGAGCAGGGCTTCTCGCTCGGCGGCGAGCAGTCCGGTCACGTCATCATGAGCGACTACGCCACGACGGGCGACGGACTCCTCACCGGCCTGCACCTGGTCGCCGAGATGGCGCGCACCGGCAAGACGCTCGAAGAGCTCGCGTCGATCATGACCGTATACCCGCAGGTGCTCGTCAACGTGAAGGACGTCGACCGTACCCGCGCCGCCACCGACGAGGGCGTCCAGGATGCCGTCGCCCGCGCCTCGGCACAGCTCGGCCTCTCAGGACGCGTGCTGCTGCGCCCGTCGGGCACCGAGCAGCTCGTGCGCGTGATGGTCGAGGCGTCCTCCGAGGACGAAGCCCGCCGCCACGCCGACGAACTCGCCGGCGTCGTGCGCGAGCGCCTCTCGCTGTAGTCCTCGCCGGGTCCCGGTCTTGGCCCGCGACCTCGAAGGGTGGATCCCCGCACGCCGGTCGTGCGGGGATCCACCCTTCTGCGGTTGCGGGAACAGCGGTCGGAATCGGTCGGATGCCGCGACTCCGCGTGTCGCGACCCCCGATGCCCGGGTCGCCGGCGTCCCAGCTGTTCGGCGGTCCGTTGTAGCGGGCGTGCACGCGGATAACGCGCCCAAGGCGACTGCCGAACCGCGCGATGCGGTCGTGACAGGCTGGTTCCGCAGTCCCCTGTCGCGGGTGCCGAGACGGATCATGCACCAGAAGTGACTGCGGAACAGAAGGGGCCCGCTGCGACCCCGGTCGCCGCCCGATCCCAACGCCTTCGCGGCGCTCGGAGCTCCGGTTCGGCGCGCAAACCGTTCCGCCGTCGGTCAGCGCCGGGGTTTCTTTTCCTGATCCGGGCTTATCGCCGATGTCGGCGCTGCTGGACCCGTCGCCCGCCGAGTCTCGTAGACCCCTATCGTCCGGTCGGGGTTTCCGGGGAAAACCCCCATGCACGTGTGGTGGCGCCGACATACACTGGCGTCCTTCTCAGCGATGAGGAGGGGGGATCGACATGGGCGTTCGCAGCAAGCCCCGCACGCCGCACGGCGATCGATCGCGGGATGCCGCGGATCAGAGCGACCTCGAGGCGGAGCGCGCGCGCGAAGCGGCGCTGGCCGGTTTGTTCGGTCCGCTCGCAGAGGGTGAGCGGCAGCAGCCGATCGCGATGGCGGCTGCCAGTGCTCGCCTGATGGCCCGCCACGGGGCGGCGGCTGTGGCACTGCCTCTGTCGGCGCCGACCGTCGGCGGGTTGGTCGACGTCCCCTCTGGGGCGGTCGCCGTGCACACGAGTGTGCCGGCCGTCCCCGTCGCGCCCCCGGCAGTCGCATCCGGGGTTGCGGATCCGACGCTCGAGCCCGCTCGGCTCGACATCGCTGTTCACACTGCGGCGGTCGGGCCTGGGGACCCGGCCGCCGCGCCGTCGACGGCGCCCGAGGCGCCTGCATGGGGCGGGGCTGGGGCGCTGGCTGCTGCGTTGCGGTCGGTGCCCGTCGCGCCTGCGGTGGTCGGCACTGGGGACCTGACCGAGCCGTCGACGGCACCTGAGGTGCCTGCAGGGGACAGGGCTGGGGCCGCGGAGTTGGATGCTGCGTCGGGGACGGCGCCCGAGGTGCCTGCGGTGGTCGAGGCTGGGGATCCGGCCGCTGCGTGGGGGACGGCGCCCGGGATGCCGGCGGCCGTGGAGGCTGGGGATCCGGCCGCTGCGTGGGGGACGGCGCCCGGGATGCCGGCGGCCGTGGAGGCTGGGGATCCGGCCGCTGCGTGGGGGACGGCGCCCGGGATGCCCGCGGTGGTCGAGACGGGAGATCCAGCCGCTGCGTGGGGGACGGCGCCCGAGGTGCCCGCGGTGGTCGGACCTGGGGATCCGGCCGCCGCGTCGGGGACGGTGGCCGCGGTGCTTGCGGTGGTCGGACCGGGGGCTCCGGCCGCCGCGTCGGGGACGGCGGCTGAGGTGCTGCCGACGGCGCCGGTGACGTCGACGCAGGGGACGGCTGCGCCGGTCGCGGACTCGGAGAAGCCGGTCACCCCTCTCGCGACGCCGCGATCCGCGGACTCGCCCACGGTTGCGGCCGCGCCCCGCATCGCTCGCCCGGCGCGCCGCAGCGCAGCGGTGAAGTGGGGGCTGGCTGCAGCATCCGTCATCATCGTCGCCGCGGTCGCCATCACCGGAACTCTTGCCGTGCAGTCGGCGCAGGCTCGCGATCGCCTCGTGGCGGCGGTCGCTCAATGGGACACGGCGGAGCAGGCGGCGGCCGCCGCGCAGGCCGACTTGGACGCCGCGATCGGCGAGTACAGCGCGCTCGGTGCGGAGGGTGCCGAAGCCGTGGCCGCGGCCGGTCCGGTGCTTGCGCAACTCGCGGGCGTGAGTGACGAAACCGCACGGCTCGCAGCCCAGACAGCGCTCGACGCATTGGCGGCGCAGGGGACCGCCGGGCCTGTCGTCGAGGCGGCCGCGTACGCGCCGGCCGAGACAGACACCACCGATCTCGAGGCGGTCACGGCCGCGGCGGCGGCCGCCGACGTGCAGGGTGGAAAGCTCGCCGCCGCCGCGGCGGATATGCGCGCTGCCGCGGCGACATTCCAAGGCCGCATCGACGACGCGCGTGCCGCGCTGTTCGCCCTCGGCGGCACGCTGCCGTCGTGGGCC
Source organism: Microbacterium trichothecenolyticum (assembly GCF_041938625.1). Lineage (GTDB taxonomy): Bacteria > Actinomycetota > Actinomycetes > Actinomycetales > Microbacteriaceae > Microbacterium > Microbacterium trichothecenolyticum_D. The sequence continues at coordinate 1,025,396 of NZ_CP169427.1, forward strand.
GAACGGATCGTCGCAGAGAACCCCCTGCCGCCCGCGCCGTTGCACGACGCCGTCCGTGCCGCAGCCGGCGCTGCGGCAGCGGCCACGGATCAGGCGGGTGCGTTGGGGGCGATGGGATCATATGCCGGCGCCGTCGCGGCACTTCGGGACGAGCAGGTCAGGATCGCCGCGGAGCAGCTGCGGGCGCGCGAGCTGCAGGAGCAGCGCTCGCAGACTCCCCGCGCCCCTCGGACGGAAGACGCCGTACCCGCACCCGCGCCGCAGCCGGCGCCGGGGGCAGACGAGTCCACGGTTCCTGAACCGGCGCCACAGCCGGAACCGCAACCGCAACCCGAACCCGAACCCGAACCTCAACCGGAACCGGGCCCGGACCCCGGAGGCGAGTGGCCGTGGCCCTGGCCGTGGCCCGACAATTCCTGATCGACGCGCGAATTTCTCACGGTCCGACATCCAACGCGGCAGCGTCCTGGCGAGCTAACGTGGGGGCATCCGAGAGGAGCCAACGTGGGTGAACCGATCGTCGTAGGAATCACAGACGGCCCTGCCGCGCAGCGCGCCATCGAGTGGGCGGTGAAGCGCGCGTCCGCGCATCGCCTGCCGCTCAAGCTCATCGAGGTCGTCGGCGGAGCCGTCGGCGCGGTGGGTGAGAACGAGGTGCTGGAGGCCGCCGTCGCCGCGGCCCGGGAGCGGGTCCAGGCCACCGCAGCCGCCCTTCCTCGTCTCGGGCTCAAGGTGTTCATGCGCGTCGATCGCGGCAATCCGGTCGCGGTGCTGACGGAGGCCTCCGCTCATGCGTCACTCCTCGTCATCGGCAGTGATCACACCGGCAGCGCGTCGCGCCGACGTGGCGCGCACGGGTTGCGCATCGCGGCGGGAGCGCACTGCCCCGTGGTGGTCGTGCCCGACGTGGACGTGTCCGGCCGCACCGGCGTCGTCGTCGGTGTCGACGGGTCGCCGGTGTCGGAGAAGGCCGTCGCGTTCGCCGCGGCCGAGGCCGATCGCCTCGGCGAGCCGCTCATCGCCGTGGCGGTGTGGACGCCGCTCGAGGTGCCGCGCAACATGGGCGCGTACCCGGTGGAGTACCTCGAGAACATGGAGAAGCTCACCGCCGAGGCCCTCGGACTGTCGCTCGCGGGACTCGCCTCGCAATACCCCGACCTCGAGATCGTGCGCCGCGTCGAGCGCGGCTATCCGTCGCACATCATCAACGAGCTCGCGGCTTCCGCGCGGCTCGCCGTCGTCGGGTCGCACGGCCGCGGCGCGCTGGCGCGCTTCCTCCTCGGCTCGATCAGCCAGGAGGTGCTCGCGCGGCTCGCCACCGTGACCGCCGTCGTGCGCTGAGGGGTCGGCCTGCGCTGGGGGCGCAGCATCCGTCCCTCCCACGCCCGGTCTGATCGCCGAGGATCCGGGATTTCGGACTTGTGAGCGTGCTCCGGAGCTTCCGCGCGCCGCTCCGGAGCACGCGCACATCTCCGAAATCCGGACCGCGCCGTCACGCGCCATAGGCTGGACATATGTCTGGGAAGGCTGGGGGGCGCGCGCGCGTCAGCGATGTGGCCGCGGCCGCGGGCGTCTCGGCGACGACGGTCTCGCACGCGCTGAGCGGCGCGCGGGCGGTCAACGCCGATACTCGCGAACGCATCCTCGCCGTTGCGCGTGAACTGGGATACGTGCCCGACCGCGTGGCCAGCGGGCTGCGTCGCCGCCGCACCGGCGTCATCGGCCTCATCGGCGACGACCTTGCGGCGACCCCGTTCGCGGGTCGGATCATCGAGGGCGCCCGTCGAGCCGGACTCGAGCGTGACGTGCTGCTGATGGTCGCCGAGAGCGGCGGCGAGGCCGAGGCTGAACGCGACCTCGTCGCGCGCTTCCTCGCCCAGCGAGTCGACGGACTGCTGATCGCCCGTATGTACCATCAGCGCGTGGATCGGCCGGAGGTGCCTGACGACGTGCCCGTCGTGCTCGTGGATGCCGCGCCGGAACCCGGCTGGGAGGTCGATGCCGTCGTGCCCGACGAGGCGCAGATCGCCGCCCTCGCGTGCGACAGGCTCACAGATGAGGGCCACCGCGACATCGCATACGTCGGGACGACCGACGAGTCCCGCGCAGCCCGGGGCCGCCTGATCGGCGTGCGATCCGCCCTGGGCGACGCGGGTATCGCGCTGGCCGACGGTCGCCTCGACTTCTGCGCCTCCGATGCGGCGGGCGGTCGCGAAGCGGGCGGACGACTCCTCGATCAGCCCGTGCCGCCCACGGCGGTGATCTGCTTCAACGACCAGATCGCCATGGGTGTGATGCAGGCCGCCGCCCGTCGAGGCATCCCCGTTCCGCAGGGTCTCTCGGTCGTGGGGATCGACGACCTGCATCCCGTCGCCGACGCGCTCGACCCCGGACTCACCACGGTCGCCCTGCCCCACGACGAGATGGGGCGGTGGGGGATGACGCGCCTGCTGGACCGGATCGACGGCACCGCGCCCGCGCACGGGGAGGGGCTGCACCTGCTGCGCGGCTGGCTCGTCGAACGTGAGTCGGTGGCCGCGCCCGCGCTGCGCTGACCCGCCGCTATCCGCGCGACGCGTCCCGTTCGACGGGAGCGACGCGCAACGGCGTGAGGCTGGCACCCGTGACGGCAACCGCCTCTCGCGCACCCTCGAGCTGCAGGCCCCGCGCGCCGGCCGTCCCGAACGTCGCCATCGTGAGCGCGGCGCGCCCGTCGCCCGCGAAGACCTCGATCGAGGCGGCGTCCACCACGATGTCGAGCGTGATGCGCCCATCCACCGGTTCCACGGCCGCCGTGCGCACCTCGCGGTAGGCGTCCGGCATCGTGCCCGCGACGGCGTCGGCATCGCGTGCGACGAACACGGACCGCGCCTCGAAGTCGTAGCCGACCGTCGCGAAGCTGCCGTCGCCCGTGAGGACCTTCACCCGGAGTTCGCCGGCTGGGCTCGCAGCATCCAATCGCAGTCGATACGCGCCCGATGCCGGAACCGTGACGTCCACCGTCTCGCCGTCGGCGAGCCGCGCATCGTCGAGGCTCTCGGGGTCACCCGCAACCGCGTCGAGCTCGGGCGCGGGCGACGAATGCAGCGTCGCACGCCCGTCGTCGTCGCGCAGCGTGATCGTCCGCACGAGCGAATCCGATCCGCCGTGCCAGTCCTCGGTCGGGAACTTGCCCGCGTACGCCCAGTTGTTCATCCAGCCGATGCCGTAGCGCGAGGCGAGGCGCTCGGTCTCGTCGAGACGCGGGTCGTCCCACGTGACGGCCGCGTAGTAGTCGGGGCCGTGATCCATCCACTGGTGGCCGGTGCCGTCGGCGGTGAAGCGCTCGCCGTCCCACTCGCCCACCCAGTACGCGGTTCCGGTCGTCTTGCCCTCGGCGGCGCCGTTCGCGCCCGCGACGAGCACCCAGCGCACCTGGTCGGGGTCGCCGTCGACCGCCATGGGGAACAGGTCGGGGCACTCCAGCACGCCGAGGCCGGTGGTCGCGAAGTCCGAGGTGTAGGTCCAGTCGCGCAGGTTCGGCGACGTGTAGAACCCGATCCGGTCGTGCTCGGCCAGGGCCATCACCCAGTGCCCGGCCGCGTCGTCCCAGAAGACCCGGGGGTCGCGCCAGTCGGCGACGCCCGGGTTGTCCATGACGGGGTTGCCCTCGAACGACTCGAAGCGGTAGCCGCCGTCGCGCGAGACGAACAGGGACTGACGCTGCACGCCGTCCACCTGCTGCGTGACGAGCGCGATCACGGCGCCCTCGCCGAACCCGGCGGTGTTCTTCTCGTCGACCACCGCGGTGCCGGTCCAGATGTCGCCGAGCCCGTTCGTGTACTTGTCGATCGCGACGCCCTCGTCGCTCCAGTTCACGAGATCGGTCGAGGTCGCGTGGTACCACGCGGTGCCGTTCCCGTCGGGGTAGTCGGCGTTGTAGAGGTAGTAGTAGTGCCACACGCCGTCGAGGAGGAACGGCTTCTGCGGGTCGTTCATCCAGTTCTCGGCGGGCGTGAGATGCACGGCCGGCCGGTGCGGAGACCAGTCCGCCGGCCGCTCGTACCCGTGCGCCGTCGGGGACGGTGAGGGCGCAGCATCCGTCTCCGTCCGCTGCGACAGGGCGACCGCGAAAGCCACCACGAGCAGGACAGCGGCCGCCGCCGCGACCACCGCGACAAGCAGACGGCGCCGGGGCGCCGCGGATCGGGTGTTCTGCGTGTGCATTCGGTCTCCTTCTCGACTCGGAACACGGGGGAACGGATGCCTCGGCACGGGGCCGTGCCGAGGCATCCGCTCGACTGTCGATCAGGTCACGGCAGCGGCGTGACCTTGCCGCCCGGGTTGACGTTGATGTTCGCCGGGATGTCGGCGTAGCCGCCGAGCCCGCCGTCACCGTACGAGTAGTCGACCGCCGACGAGGCGCCCTCGATGTCGATCTTCACGGTCGGAGCGAGCGTGCCGCCGCGGCGGAAGTCACCCTCGGTGCCGATCGTGTCGATGAACGACTGCACCAGTCCGCCGGGCATCACGTAGTGCGAGTACGCCTGGAAGTGCCCGATCGGCTGGTTGTAGTCCGGGGCGAACGGCTGCCCACCCGCGAAGTTCAGGTTCGTCGGGTTGCCCAGTGCGAGGCCCGAGCCGGAGTTCATCGGCTGGTAGTCGCTGCGGATGCCGTCGCCGACGAACCCGTAGACGCCCTCGGGGCCATCGATGCCGTTCGCGAACGTGCCGCGGTGACTGATGGTGAAGAGGTAGTACTTGCCGTCCTTCATGTAGATCTGCGGACGCTCGGTCTGGTCGGTGACGCAGTTCGCCGACAGGATGGGCGGCAGGAACTCCCACTCGGTGAGCTCCTTGTTCTTCGCCTTCGCGAGACCGACGTTGCCGATCTGGTAGGTGGCGCCCGAGGCGTTCACCTGCTCGACCGTCTCTGCGAAGGGGTCGCCCTCGCGGTAGCCGAGGTCCTCTTCGTCGCACTTCGCCGACTCGCGGGGCATGGCGCTGTTGCCCTCGAAGACCATGAAGGTCTCACCGGGGTGGGCCGGGTCCTCGAACGTGAACGGGTCGCGGAAGTTGAAGAACTCGTTCTGCTCACCCGTCTGGTAGTAGGTGCCGTCGGCCTGCAGCAGGTCGATGACCTTGTCGAATCCGGTCAGCTTCACGCCGTTCTTGTTGGCGTGCACCTTGCCGACGCTCAGCGCGATGCGCGGGTCGTAGGGCTTGCGGTTGCTGCCGTCCTCGTTGCGGTAGAACGCGACATCCGTGAAGAACAGCTTGATCTCGCCGCCCTTCGAGATGCGCGCCGAACCCGACCACTGGGTCTGGTGGCTGTACGACTGGTCGGGGAAGATCTGGCCGGTCACGCCCTCGTCGAAGACGAGGCCGCCGTACGTCCAGCCGCCGTTCTCCGGACGCTCGTCGGCGGGGACGCCGGCGGGGCGATAGAAGTAGCCGATCTTCGCGAACACGTGGCGCTCGTCGAAGACGAGGTTGCGGTCGGCCACGAGCGAGAAGATGATCTCCTGGCCGTTGACGCTGTACTGGTTGGCGTCCTCATCGGTCAGGGGCCACGAGTCCCAGACCCACACCTGCTCGTTGCTCATGTCCGGGAAGTCCTGCGGGACCGCGGGCATGGTGAGCTCGGCGGGCATCGAGTTCTGCTTCGAGCCTGCGGTGGGGTCCGACAGGCGCTTGAGCTGCCGGGCGTCGGCGCGGGTCCACTTCGCGGTGAAGTCGTCTTCGGGCGCGAACGCCTCCTGGGTGTGGACGGTCGGCTGGGGGCCGTCCTGGAGATCGGGGGTTGCCGCGGGGGCGGCGACGGCGGCGGCGGGGAGGCCGACGAGAGCGGAGGCGGACACGGCGACCGCCGCAAGCCCCCCTGTCAGGAGACGCCTGACGCGCTTCGGGGGAGTGTTCATGAGTGTTGCTCCTTCGGTGGGGAATGCGATGCAAATCGATTTGCATTGCGTACCCATAGTCGCATGCGATACGAGATCGCGCATGTCGGCCTTTCGGGGGACACGGCGGGAGGAAACAGCACTTGACGTAGTGCAGCGAGGGGGTTCATAATCAGTTCGGCTCGATAAATCGATTTACCACAAGGGAGTGTCTCTGATGACGAGGGCGCGGATCTCAGACGTTGCGGCGGCAGCCGGCGTCTCGGTGACCACGGTCTCGCTCGTCATGAACGACGTCGAATCGCGCATCTCGGACGAGACGCGCCAGCGCGTCCGCGAGGCGGCCCGCGCGGTCGGCTACGCTCCGAGCTCCGTGGCCCGAGGGCTCCGCACCCAGCAGACGCGCACGGTCGGCCTCATCTCCGACCAGATCGCCACCACCCCGTTCGCCGGGCGCATGCTCGCCGGCGCGCAGGATGCGGCTCGCGACAACGGGCACCTCGTCTACCTCCTCGACACCGGCGGAGATGTCGAGATCGAGCGCGCGGCGATCGACGCCCTCACCGCGCAGCAGGTCGACGCCATGATCTACGCGTGCATGTGGCATCGGATCGTCGACGTCCCGCAGGGCGTCCTGGCGAAGACGGTGCTGCTGGACTGCCGCCCGGTGAGCGGGGGCTATCGGAGCGTCGTCCCCGACGACCGAGCCGGGGGGCTCGCCGCCGTGCGCGAGCTGGTCGCCGCCGGTCACCGTCGCATCGCCTACCTCGACACCGACGACCCGCTTCCGATCGCCTCGCGCCTGCGCCACGAGGGGTACCTCGAGGCGCTCGCCGAGGCAGGCATCACCGCCGACCCGGCACTGCACGTCACCGCCGAGACCTCCGCCCATGGTGGCCGGGCGGCGGCCGAGCTCCTGCTCGATCTCCCCGAAGAGCAGCGGCCCACCGGTGTCTTCTGCTTCAACGACCGCATGGCGGCCGGCGTGTACATCGCCGCGCACCGCCGCGGCCTCGACATCCCGCGTGATCTCTCGGTCGTCGGCTACGACGACCAGCAGCTGATCGCCGCGGAACAGGATCCCCCACTCACCACCGTCGCCCTGCCCCATTACGCCATGGGTCGCTGGGCGATGGAGGTCGCGCTCGGCGTCCGCGCGGAAGGGGATGAGGACGCCACGCACCTGATGGAGTGTCCCGTCATCCGACGAGACTCCGTTGGCCCGCCGCCGGCGCAAGTCGCCAAACCGAACCGGCGACGGGCTTCACACACCGAGCGGCCGCCGCAGGCGGCCCCCGATCGGTGACCACGCGGGCGTGAGTCACCAAGAAAAGGAAACCACAACAATGCGCACAAGGACCCCGATCCTCGTGTCCGCGGGCCTGGTCACGGCGATCGCCCTGACCGGCTGCGGGCAAGCCGGCCAAGGTGACACCACCACCGCGGACGGCCGCACCCAGTTGACGATGTGGACCCACTCGGCGGGCAACCCCGCCGAGCTCGAGGTCTACGAGCAGATCATCGCCGACTTCAACGAATCGCAGGACGACTACGAGGTCGTTCACGAGTCGTTCCCGCAGGGCGCCTACAACGACGCGATCGTCGCGGCCGCAGCATCCGGTGATCTGCCCTGCCTTCTCGACCTCGACGGCCCGATCATGCCCAACTGGGCCTGGGCCGGCTACCTGCAGCCGCTCGGCATCTCGACCGACATCACCGACTCCCTCCTTCCCACCGCGGTCGGCGTGTGGGACGACGAGATCTACTCGGCCGGATACTGGGATGCTGCGCTCAGCATCTTCGCGCGCAAATCGGTGCTCGAGGCGAACGGCGTCCGCATCCCGACCGTCGAGCAGCCGTGGACGCAGGAGGAGTTCGCCGAGGTTCTGGCCACGCTGAAGTCCGCCGGGTACGAGACGCCGATCGACATCGGCGCCGAGGACACGGGCGAGTGGTGGCCCTACGCCTACTCGCCGTTCCTGCAGAGCTTCGGCGGCGATCTGATCGACCGTTCCACGATGCTCACCGCCGACGGCTCGCTCAACGGCCCCGACGCGGTCGCGTGGGGTGAGTGGTTCCAGGGTCTGTTCGCCGACGGCTACGCGAACAACAGCGGCACGATCGGCAACCAGGAGTTCATCGACGACGAGGTGGCCCTCAGCTACACCGGCGTCTGGAACGCCGTGACCGCGCTCGACGAGGTGGGCGACGACCTGCTGATCCTGCCCCCGCCGGACCTGGGCAACGGCCCGAAGATCGGCGGCGGCTCGTGGCAGTGGGCGATCTCCTCGTCGTGCAACGACGCGGACGGTGCACGCGCGTACCTCGAGTTCAGCTTCCAGGACAAGTACCTCACCGAGTTCGCCGACAAGCAGGTCGTGATCCCCGCCACGGAGGCCGCGGCCGAGGCGTCGAAGTACTTCGGCGAGGATGGCGCGCTGCGTCCGTTCGTCGAGTTCTCGCAGGAGTTCGCGGTGCTGCGCCCCGAGACGCCCGCGTACGCGGTCATCTCGACGACGTTCGAGACGGCGGCGAAGGACATCATGAACGGCGCCGACGTGCAGCAGACGCTCGATCAGGCGGTGTCGGAGATCGACGCCAACATCGAGTCGAACGACGGCTACGGCTTCCAGTGATCCACCGCGCCGGCGGGGGCCACGGGTCCCCGCCGGCGCACTCTCCGAGAGACCTCTCATGACTGTCACTCCACCGACGGTCGCCGCCGAAGAACCTCGGCGCGCCTACCGTCGCTTCCGCTCCATCAAAGGCCGCGAGACCTGGGCAGGCCTGGGGATGATCGCCCCCGCGGGCATCCTCCTCGTGCTGTTCCTCATCATCCCGGTGATCCTGGCGTTCGCGCTGTCGTTCACGAACGCGCGGCTCATCTCGCCGAACCCGCCGCGCTACGTCGGCTTCGACAACTTCATCCGCGCCTTCACCGCCGACCCCGTCTTCCTGCAGTCGGTCGGCAACACCGCGGTCTTCGCTCTCGTGGTCGTGCCGGTGCAGGCGGGCATCGGACTGCTGCTGGCCGTGCTGGTCAACCGCCGCATGCGCGGCATCACCGCCTTCCGCGTGATCTTCTTCATCCCCGTCGTGACCTCGATCGTCGTCGTGTCGATCCTCTGGAAGTTCATGTACCAGAAGGACGGCCTGATCAACTCGATGATCGACGCGCTCACCTTCGGGGCATGGCAGGGCGTCGACTGGCTCAACGACCCGAACACGGCGCTCGGCGCGATCATCGTGCTGTCGATCTGGCAGGCCGTCGGCTTCCACATGATCATCTGGCTCGCGGGCCTGCAGACGATCCCCGAGGAGCTCTACGAGGCCGCGAAGATGGACGGCGCGAGCCCGTGGCGCCAGTTCACCAGCGTGACCTGGCCGGGCCTTCGGCCCACCATGGTCTTCGTCCTCGTCACCATCACCATCGCCGCGCTCGGCCTGTTCGTGCAGATCAGCGTCATGACCCAGGGCGGACCGGTGAACTCGACCTCGACCATCGTCTTCCACGCCGTGCGCAAGGGATATGCGCAGCAGGAGATCGGCTACGCCGCGGCGATCTCGCTGATCTTCTTCGTCGCGGTCCTCGCCATCGCGCTCATCCAGCGCCGGCTCACGCGAGAGAAGGACTGACGTGACCGCCACCAGAACCCTCACCACGGCACCCGCCGAATCGCGCCGCAACGCGCGGACGCTTCCCCCGGAGAGGAGCGCGAAGGCTCAGCGCCGCTGGGGCCGAGTCTTCCTCTACCTCGCCCTGTCGCTGTTCGGCATCATCTTCCTGTTCCCGCTGGTCTTCATGTTCGTGTCGAGCCTCAAGCCCGACAGCCAGATCCTGCAGGACATCGACTCCGTGGCGGCATTCCTCCCGGTCGGCGACATCAGCCTCGACAACTACTTCGGGGTGTTCGACCGGGTTCCGGTCGCGCAGTTCATGTTCAACTCCGTGCTCGTGACGGTGCTCACCGTCGGGCTCGGGCTGATCGTGAACTCGATGGCCGGATTCGCGCTCTCCCGCCTCGCCTGGAAGGGCCGCATCATCGCCCTCGCGATCATCATCGCGACCCTGATCGTGCCCTTCGAGACGATCGCGGTGCCGATGGTGTACTGGGTCGCGCAGCTGCCCACGCTGGTGATGGAGGGCGGCGTGCTGAAGTACGACTTCGGCTGGCTCAACACGTACCAGGTGCAGATCGTGCCGTTCATCGCGAACGCGTTCTCGATCTTCCTCTTCACGCAGTACTTCTCCACGATCCCCAAGTCGCTCGACGAGGCCGCCCGCATCGACGGCGCGAGCTGGTTCACGATCTACCGGCGCATCCTCGTGCCGCTCTCGGGCCCCGCCTTCGCGACGGTGGCGATCCTCACCTTCCTGCCGGCGTGGAACCAGTACCTCTGGCCGCTCATGGTCGTGCAGAAGGAGGAGCTGCGACCGGTCATGGTCGGTGTGCAGTACTTCTTCCAGCTGAACACCGCGTGGGGCGAGGTGATGGCCTACACCTCTCTCATCACGATCCCGGTGCTCATCGTCTTCCTGATCTTCCAGCGGGCGTTCGTCAGCAGCATCGCCGCGAGCGGGGTGAAGGGATGACGGAACGGATGCTGCGCCTCGTCGTCGTGGGAGAGTCCCTCGTCGACATCGTCCACCGTGCGGACGGCGTCGTCGAGGAAGCGCCCGGCGGCAGCCCCGCCAACACCGCGCTCACGCTCGGCAGGCTGGGGCGGCGCCCGACGCTGATCACCCGCCTGGCGCAGGACGACCGGGGTGCCCGTGTGCGGCGGTGGCTCGAGGAGTCCGATGTCGAGGTGGTGGCCGTCCCGGCCGCGCGCACGTCGACGGCCGCCGCCCACCTCGATGCGAGCGGTGCCGCCACGTACGACTTCGACCTCGAGTGGGACCTCGGGGCGGGCGCCACGCACCTCGAGGCACTCGCGGGGAAGGCCGACGTCGTGCACGTCGGCTCCGTCGCCGCGGTGCTCGAACCCGGCGCCGGGCAGGTGGCGGCACTGGTGCGGGCGGTGCGGGAACGGGCGATCGTGACCTACGACCCCAACATCCGGCCGTCGCTCGTCGACGACCCGGACCGCGTCCGGCAGCATGTCGCCGCGCTGGTGGAGCTCGCCGACGTCGTGAAGGCGAGCGACGAGGACCTCCGGTGGCTCCACCCCGGACGCGATCTCGTGGAGGTCGCCCGGGAATGGGTCGCTCGTGGCCCGCGACTCGTCGTGGTCACCCTCGGGGCGGACGGTGCGATCGGCGTGACCGCCGACGGCGTGGTCGCCGTGCCCGGCGTCCTGACCGAGGTGGTCGACACCGTCGGTGCCGGTGACACGTTCATGGGCGTGCTCATCGACAGCATCGTCGGCAGCGACGAACTGCGGGCCTCGCTCGCGACAGCGGGGCGCAGCATCCGTCCCTCCGTCGTGGAATCCCTCCTGCAGGCATCCGCCCGCGCGGCGGCGATCACGGTGTCGCGGCCAGGCGCCGATCCTCCCCGTCGTGCCGAACTCGCCGTCCGCGCCGGCAACGCCGCTTAGGCCGCCGCCCCCCACACTCGCACTCCCCGCCCGTCGGGCGGAAGGGCACACCATCGCGCGATCCACCGCGCACGACTCTCGAAGGAACTCTCGTGTTCGACCTCCCCGATTCCTGGGTATGGGACTACTGGTTCGCCGACGACGGCGAGCGCTATCACCTCTTCTTCCTCTACGCCTCGCGCGCCCTGCACGACCCCGAGGCCCGTCACTACCGCGCCTCCGTCGGCCACGCGGTCTCGACCGACCTCGTCGAGTGGACGCGGGTCGCCGATGCGCTGGTGCGCAGCGACGCCCCTGCCTTCGATGAGCTCGCGACGTGGACCGGATCGATCGTGAGGCACCCTGACGGCACGTGGTTCATGTTCTACACGGGCGCGACTCTCGCCCCCGGCGGGCAGAACGTGCAGCGGATCGGCTACGCCACGTCGCCCGACCTGTTCACCTGGACGAAGGCGGGCGCACCGGTGCTCGAAGCGACGGGGCCCTGGTACGAGAAGATCTCCAGCGGCGCGTGGCACGACGAGGCCTTCCGCGACCCGTGGGTGTTCGCCGACCCGGACGGGAACGGCTGGCACATGCTCATCACGGCCCGCGCGCCGGAAGGACCTGTCGATGGACGGGGCGTCATCGGGCACGCCTGGTCGGCGGACCTGCGCACATGGGAGCTGCGCGAGCCGCTCAGCGCGCCCAGCATCGACGGGTTCGGGCAGCTCGAGGTGCTGCAGGCCGAGGTCGTCGACGGGCGGCCGGTGGTGATCTTCTCGTGCCTGAAGGAGCACAGCACCGCGTCCCGTCGCGCCGCGGCCGGCGGCACGTGGGCGGTGCCGGCGGAGAGCCTCCTCGGACCGTTCGACATCGACGGCGCATACCCGCTGACCGATGAGCGCCTGTACGTCGGGCGCCTGCTGCAGCGCCGGTCGGACGGCGAGTGGCTGCTCTTCGCCTTCCGCAACCTCGGCGAGGGCGGGCGGTTCCTGGGCGGCATCACCGACCCGATGCCGGTGCAGTGGGATGGCGGACGCCTCGTCCGCCGCGAGGAGGTAGGCGCCTCCGTCTGACACGAGCGGCCGGGGTTTCGCGGACGAGCCCCGGCCCTCCCGCTTCGGGGTGCCACGTCCGCGCGAGAGAAGGATGACGATGATGTCAGTTTCGAAGGGGCGCTCCCTGCGTCTGACGGTGGGTGCGCTTGCCGTGATCGCCGTGGGGATCGGCGGAGGTGTGGTGGCAGGCGCCGGCGATGACGCCGCCGCGGCCGCCGAATCCGCCGACGACTACCGGGCTCAGTACCACTTCACCGTGCCCGACCACTGGAAGAACGACCCTCAGCGGCCGGTCTTCGTGGACGGCAAGTTCCACTACTACTACCTCTACAACGGCGACTACAACGCGGATCCGGCCGCGAACTTCGGCACGGAGTGGCGGCTCGCGACGTCGTACGACGGCGTCGTGTTCGCCGACCAGGGCGTCGCCGCGCCCAAGAAGACGAACGCGAACTACGACCTCTGGTCGGGATCGACCGTCGTCGACGCGGCGGACACGGCCGGGTTCGGCGCCGGCGCCGTGGTGATGCTCGTCACCCAGATGGACCACCCCACGCCCGCGCAGCAGGCGAACGCCTCCGGACCTCAGGCGCAGTTCCTCTGGTACTCGACGGACGGCGGTCGCAACTTCCGTCCGTACGGAGACGAGCCGGTGATCCCCAACGGCGGGCGCGCAGACTTCCGCGATCCGAAGGTCGTGTGGGATGCCGAGCGCGGCCGCTGGGTCGCGCTGATCGCCGAGCGCGACCGGGTGAGCTTCTACACGTCGCCGGACCTGAAGACCTGGTCCCGCACGTGGGAGTACGTGAACCCCGGCATCGGCACGATCGAGTGCCCGGACCTCTTCCGGATCCGTGCGGACGACGGCACCGAGAAGTGGGTGTTCGGCGTCAGCGCGAACGGGTACGCGACCGGCGAGCCCGCGACGTTCGCGTACTGGACGGGAGCATTCGACGGCACGTCGTTCACGTTCGATCAGAGCGCCCCGCAGTGGCTCGACCACGGGTTCGACTGGTACGGCGCGGTGACGTGGGAGGATCCTGCCGCGCCGCTGGACCGCCGGTACGCCGTGGGCTGGATGAACAACTGGGACTACGCGCACTCGACGCCGACATGGACGGCGGACGGCTTCAACGGCACCGACTCCATCACCCGCGAGATCCGTCTCAAGAAGTACGGCTCGACGTTCAGCCTGGTCTCGCAGCCGGTGGCGGCGCTCGCCGACATCACGACCGAGCGCATCGAGCTCGGCGATGTGAGCGTCGACGGGTTCCTGCCGCTCGCCTACCAGGGCGACGCGTACCAGGTCGAGGCGGACGTGACGTGGGAGACCGCGACCAACATCGGCCTGCAGCTGAGGCGCTCGGCCGACGGGTCGCGTCACGCCGACGTCGGCGTGACCAGCACCTACGCCTACCTGAATCGCGGCCAGACCGGCTACCCGGCCGGAACCTGGAAGACCGAGAGCCGCACGCCCTTCGACGGCGGCGCCGACACGGTGCATCTGCGCATCCTGGTCGACCGCACCACGATCGAGGTCTTCGTCGACGACGGCAGGTACGTCCACTCGAGCCAGGTCTTCGCGCCGCCCGCCGACGACGGCATCGCGCTCTACTCCTCGGGCGGCCCGGCGGTGTTCCACGATCTGACGATCACCGAGTTCGGCAGCGTCGTGCAGCGACCGGCCCGGGTGATCGCCGACTTCGAAGGCGACACGTGGGGGCCGGGATGGACCGCGACCGGCAGTTTCATCGGCCTGGGACCGAGCGCGGCCGACCTGCGCGGACAGGTCGGAGCGCGGGTCGCCGACACCTTCGCGGGCGGGGGCGACCCGGCCACGGGCACGATCACCTCGCCGGCGTTCACGATCGACAGGAACTTCCTGCACTTCCTCATCGGCGGCGGCGACCACCCGCTCGGCGTGGAGCCTGCCACCTCGGTGCAGCTGCTCGTCGACGGGCAGCCCGTCCGCACGGCGACCGGTGAGGACTCTGCGGATCTGCGCCACGTCGAATGGGATCTGCGCGATCTCGCCGGACGGACGGCGCAGTTCCAGATCCTGGACGACGCGACCGGACAGTGGGGACACCTCATGGTCGATCAGGTCGTTCTGTCGGACTGACGCGGGTGCAGAACCTGAGCCTGTGTGTTGCAGACCGGACTTGAGATATGAGACTTCCAGTCTCTAGTCTGGAATGCGTGCAGGAGTCGGGGGGCTCTTGCACAACGATCTTGCCGGCGGCCTCATGTCGTCGCGTTCGATCTAGTCGGTGCCGGGTTGTGGGGACCCGGCACCGCGACTTTCTGCGGAGGCGAAGAGGCCTACCGGACAGCGCTCCGAGGACGATAATCGAGGTGTGGAGCAACCCGAATCCCGATCGCGGCGCCCCGCGGGAGAAACGCGCGCACTGATGCTCGCTGTCGCCGTCGACCGCGTCAAAGAAGAGGGCCTGCTGCTCGACTACGCCAACATCGAGCTCGAGGATCTGATCCGCACTGCGGGAGTGCCGCGGTCGACCGTCTTCCGCATCTGGCCCGACCGCGTGGCCTTCGTCGCGGACCTCGTGCGGGCCCTGTTCGAGGCGGACCCGGGCTTCGACACCGGGTTCGACGGCGAAACGCTCCGCCGCCTCGAGGAGGCGGTCACCGGCGATCCGGAGGCGATGAGCACTCCCGAGGGTCGGCAGGTGGCACTCCGCGAAGCGCTGCGCGTCACCGTGTCGCACAACATGACCGCGGTGGAGCACACCGTGGCGTTCCGGGCATACCGGGCGATGTCGGCGGCGCTCTCCAGCGGCGACGCCGTCCCCGGCGGTGAGGAGGTCCGTGCGCTGCTGTCGGAGATCGAGGACCGGTACCTGACCCGCATGGCCGAGACGTACCGGGCGCTCAACGGCGCCTTCGGGCTCCGCATGCGCGAGGGCGTCGACGAGCGCGATCTGGCCGTGGCCATCATGGCGATGGTCGACGGCATGAGCGACCACCGCCGCATCAACCCGGCGATGGTCGACGCGCCTCGCGTCGCCGCCCTCGGTCCTGAGGGACCTCGCGAGTGGCATCTCGCCGGCATCGCGGTCTACGGCATCTACACCGCGTACACCGAGGCGATCGAGGCGTAGCGCTCGCCGTCCTGCAGCCGGTCGTCAGGCGCTCGGCGCGCTCCAGCTGAGCGACTCGATGTAGCGCAGCAGCACGCCTTCGCGCAGGGCCCACGGCGAGACCTCGAGCTCGTCCACGTCCATCGCGCGCATCGCCTCGTGCAGCACGACGGCGCCGGCGACGATCTGGAACGTGCGGTCCGGCGTGATGCCGGGAAGCTCCTGGCGCGCCGACGCGGGAATGCGCGCCAGGCGCGGGATCCACGAGCCGAGGGCGGCGCGGGGGAGCAGCATCCGTTCGATTCCCGACCAACCCGGAACCGGATAGCCGACCAGCTTCGCGAGCGACCGGATCGCCTTCGACGAGCCCACCACATGGTCGGGCCTGGCGAGCGAGCCGAACGACGCGGCGACCGGGGCGAGGGTGGCCCGCGCGTGGTCGCGCAGCTTCTCGACGGCCGCTTCACCCGGCGGGTCGTCGGGGAGGAACTGCACCGTCATGCGCCCGGCACCGAGGGGGACGGATGCTGCCTGCTCGGGCAGTTCGTCGGCTCCGGCCGCGATCTCGAGCGAGCCGCCGCCGATGTCGAACAGCAGGATCTGCCCGGCCGCCCAGCCGAACCACCGGCGCACCGCGAGGAACGTGTACCGCGCCTCGGTCTCGCCGCCCAGCACCTGCAGCGGCTGGCCGAGGGCCTCCTCGATGAGCGCGATCACCTCGGGGCCGTTCTTCGCCTCGCGCACCGCGCTCGTCGCCGTCGCCAGCAGTTCGTCGACCGACTCGGCCGCGGCGACGTTTCGCGCCTCGGTCACCGCGCCGACGAGCGCCGTGACGCCCTCCTCGGTGATCGAGCCGTCGGGCGCGAGGTAGCGCATGAGCCGCAGCACCGTGCGCTGACTCGTCGTGGCGAGAGGCCGGCCGCCGGGGCGGACGTCGGCGACCAGCAGGTGGACGGTGTTCGAGCCGATGTCGAGAACTCCGAGGCGCACGCAAGAAGCGTAGCGGCGCCGACGGGCTACGATGGGCGCGATGTCCGCCGACGAAGCGATCGCCTACGAAACGGGCGCTGCCACCCCCGCACTCTCGCTGTACCGCGAGATCGACCGCGCCGACTGGGCCCGCCTCGCGTCGGGCATGACACAGCCGCTCACCGAGACCGAGATCGTGCAGATCCGCGGGCTCGGCGACCGCCTCGACATGGCCGAGGTCGAGCAGGTGTACGTGCCGCTGTCGCGCCTGCTGTCGCTGTACGCGGAGTCGACGAAGCGCCTCGGCGGTGAGGAGTCCGCGTTCCTCGGCGAGGCGGACTCGACCACGCCGTTCATCGTCGGCGTGGCGGGCTCGGTGGCCGTGGGCAAGTCCACGATCGCGCGCCTCTTGCGCGAGCTCACCTCTCGCTGGCCGGGAACGCCCCGCGTCGAGCTCATCACGACCGACGGGTTCCTCTACCCGAACGCCGAGCTCGAGCGCCGCGGCCTCATGGACCGCAAGGGCTTCCCCGAGTCGTACGACCGCCGCGCGCTCGTGTCGTTCCTCACCGAGGTGAAGAGCGGGGCGCCCGAGGTGAAGGCGCCGTTCTACTCGCACATGCGGTACGACATCGTGCCTGACGCGGTCATCACCGTGCGCCGCCCCGACATCGTCATCGTCGAGGGTCTCAATGTGCTGCAGCCGCCGCCCACCCCGAACGACGTCGCGGTCAGCGACCTGTTCGACTTCTCGATCTACGTCGACGCGGATGCTGCGCACATCGCGCAGTGGTACGTGGACCGCTTCCTCGCCCTGCGCCGCGCTGCGTTCAGCAACCCGAACTCGTTCTTCAACGTGTTCGCGCAGCTGTCGGACGAGGAGGCCGTGGAGCGCGCCCTCGGCTTCTGGAACGCGATCAACCTTCCGAACCTCGAGGAGAACGTGCTCCCCACTCGCCACCGCGCGAACCTCGTGCTGCAGAAGGCGGCCGACCACACCGTGGAGACGGTGCTCCTCCGCAAGCTCTGACCACCGCGTCGCGCGCTCGCCGGTCCGTGCCGGCGCGCCCGCCCGCCGGGCTGGTTTTGGCGACTCGCCGAATTCCCGCGCGTTCCGCAACACTTCCTGGCGACTCGCCAGACCCTGGCCCTCGGCGGCTCCTGGCGAGTCGCCAAGAACGCGGCGCGGTGGTGCCTTTCTTGGCGAGTCGCCGAAACGCCCGGTCGATGGCCGGGGCGCAGCATCCGTTTCACTCGGGAACGGCGCGAGCGGATTCGTAAGGGTTCCTTGCGAAACCCGCCGCCTACCATTGTCGGCATGTGTGGAATCGTCGGATACGTGGGCCCGCGCCAGAGCCAGGCCGTCCTGATCTCGGGTCTCTCGCGCCTGGAGTACCGGGGGTACGACTCCGCCGGCATCGCCGTCATCGACGGCGACGGGGGCCTCGGGATGCGCAAGCGCGCCGGCAAGCTCAAGGTGCTGCGCGACGACCTCGCCGCGCACCCGCTCGCCGACGGCACCACCGGCATCGGCCACACCCGCTGGGCGACGCACGGCGGGCCGACCGACGGCAACGCCCACCCGCACCTCGCCGACGACGACAAGCTCGCCGTCATCCACAACGGCATCATCGAGAACTTCTCCGAGCTCAAGGACGAGCTCCTCGCGGACGGGTTCACCTTCCGCAGCGAGACCGACACCGAGGTCGCCGCCGTGCTCCTCGGCCGCGAGTACCGCCGCACCGGCGACCTCGAAGAGGCCTTCCGCGCCGTCGTCTCGCGCCTCGAGGGCGCCTTCACCCTGCTCGCGATGCACGAGGACCAGCCCGGACTCGTCGTCGGCGCCCGCCGCAACTCGCCGCTCGTGATCGGCCTGGGCGAGGGGGAGAACTTCCTCGGCTCGGATGTCGCCGCCTTCGTCGAGCACACCCGCAACGCCCTCGCGATCGGCCAGGACCAGATCGTCGCGATCACCCCCGAGGCCGTGACGGTCACCGACTTCGACGGCAACCCGGTCGAGGTCGAGCCGTTCGAGGTGACGTGGGACGCGTCCGCCGCCGAGAAGGGCGGCTGGTCGTCGTTCATGGCCAAGGAGATCTCGGAGGAGCCCGAGGCCGTCGCCAACACGCTGCGCGGCCGCGTGCGCGACGGCGAGGTCGTGATCCCCGAGCTCGACGGACTCGACGAGCTCTTCGCCGGTGTCTCGCGCATCATCGTCATCGCCTGCGGCACCGCGGCGTACGCGGGCCAGGTCGGCAAGTACGCGATCGAGCAGTGGACCCGCATCCCCGTCGACGTGGAGCTCGCGCATGAGTTCCGCTACCGCGACCCGGTGATCGGCCCCGACACCCTCGTCGTCTCGATCAGCCAGTCGGGCGAGACCATGGACACCCTCATGGCCGTCAAGTACGCGCGCGAGCACGGCGCGAAGACGCTGTCGGTGTGCAACACGCAGGGCGCCACGATCCCGCGCGAGTCCGACGCGATCGTCTACACGCACGCGGGTCCCGAGGTCGCGGTCGCCTCGACCAAGGCCTTCGTCGCGCAGATCACGGCGCTGTACCTGATGGCCCTGCACATCGGCCGCGTCCGCGGCGCGATCACCGCGGCGGACGCCGCCGACCACGTGCGCGAGCTCGAGGCCATCCCGGGGAAGATCGCGCAGATCCTCGAGCGCGAGCAGCCCCGCATCGAGCAGTTCGCCCACTGGATGGCCGACACCCGCTCGGTGCTGTTCCTCGGTCGCCACGTCGGCTTCCCGATCGCGCTCGAGGGCGCGCTCAAGCTCAAGGAGCTCGCATACATCCACGCCGAGGGCTTCGCCGCCGGTGAGCTCAAGCACGGCCCGATCGCGCTCATCGAGCCGGGCCAGCCGGTGTTCGTCATCGTCCCGTCGCCGCGCAAGTCGTCGGAGATGCACAAGAAGGTCATCTCCTCGATCGAGGAGATCCGCGCCCGCGGCGCCCGCGTCATCGCGATCGCCGAGGAGGGCGACGCCGCGGTGCTGCCCAAGGCCGACGAGGTGCTCCGCATCCCGCTGGCCGGCCCGTTCTTCGAACCGCTCCTGGCCGTCGTGCCGCTGCACATCTTCGCGATGGGCCTCGCCACGGCCAAGGGCCTCGACGTCGACCAGCCCCGCAACCTCGCGAAGTCGGTGACGGTCGAGTAGCAGCATCCGTTCCGCCTGCCGTGCGTCGTGAGGCAAGCGGGGGTTGCGCTGCCGCGCGATAGGGTGGCGGATGCTGCGGCTGCAGCACGCAGGAGGACCACATGATCGTCGGTATCGGCGTCGACATCGTCGACATCCCTCGGTTCGAGCGGACGATCGAGCGCACCCCGCAGCTGCTCCCGCGACTCTTCTCGGAGGCGGAGCAGCAGCTCAAGCCGCACTCGCAGGCCGCGCGGTACGCCGCGAAGGAGGCGCTCATCAAGGCGCTCGGCGGTTCGGACGGCGTGCACTGGACCGAGATCGAGATCGCGTCCGAGCCGTCGGGGCGCCCGGTGTTCTCGCTGCGCGGCTCGACGGCCGAGGTGGTCGCCGGGCGGGGCATCACGGCGCTGCACCTGTCGCTCTCGCACGACGCCGGCCTCGCGACGGCGTACGTGATCGCCGAGGCCGTGCCGGAGGCGCCGAACCAGGGGATTCCTCGCGAGACCGAGGGAGACGTCCCCGGTCTCGGCGCGGATCCCCGGCCTCGCGAGTCCGATGGCACCCGAGGAGCGGACGCGTGAGCCGCGTGCCTTCCGGAGCCCTGCGCGAGGCGACGGTCGACGTCGGCGCGATCGAGGACAACGTGCGGCACCTCCGCCGGCTCACCGGCTCGGAGATCATCGCGGTCGTCAAGGCCGACGGGTACGGGCATGGCGCGGTGCGCTCGGCGCTCGCCGCGCTCGCCGGCGGTGCGTCGCGGCTCGGCGTCTCCGACATCACCGAGGCGCTGGCCCTCCGCCGCGCGGGCATCGACGCCCCGATCGTCGCGTGGCTGCACGCCCCCGGCGCGGATTTCGCCGAGGCCGCCGCACTCGGCATCGAGCTCGGCATCTCGAGCCTCGAGCAGCTGCAGAAGGCCGCGACCGCAGCATCCGCCGATCGTCCCGTCGGTGTGCACCTGAAACTCGAGACCGGGCTCTCACGCAACGGCATCGCACCCGAGGAGTACCGCGTGGTGTTCGCCGAGGCCGCTCGCCTCGAGCGCATCGGCCGGGTGCGCGTGATCGCCCTCTTCAGCCACCTCTCGAACGCGTCGACCGAAGACGACCGCGCCGCCCTGCGCGCGTTCGAGGAGGGCGTGGCCGCCGCCGCCTCGCTCGGCCTCGCGCCGCCGCTCAGGCACATCGCCGCGACGCACGCCGCGATCGACCTGCCCGAGGCGCGCCTCGGCTGCGTGCGCATCGGCATCGGGATCTACGGGCTCTCGCCGTTCGACGACCGCACCTCGGCCGACCTGGGCCTGCGCCCCGCGATGACGCTGCGCGGCACCGTCGCCGCGGTGCGCCGTGTGCCGGCCGGCAAGGGTGTGTCGTACGGCTACGACTACCGCGCTCCCGCCGAGACCACGCTGGCCCTCGTGCCCCTCGGCTACGCGGACGGGGTGCCGCGGCAGGCATCGGGCGCGGGGCCGGTCGTCATCGGCGGGCGCCGCTTCACCGTCGCGGGCCGCATCGCGATGGACCAGTTCGTCGTCGACGTGGGCGATGCGCCCGTGGCCGTGGGCGACACGGCCGTGCTGTTCGGAGACCCGACCCTCGGCGTGCCGTCGGCGACGGAATGGGCGGATGCCGCGGGCACCATCAACTACGAGATCGTCACGCGCATCGGACCCCGCGTTCCCCGCCGGCAGGTATCGGAGTGAGCGGGAACGCCGACGACACCCCGGTTGTTGCATCGGGCGTGAACACGACAGCTCAGGGCTTGGACGGCTTGGTCGGCACGCGCGAGATCACCTCGCCCGAGTCGATGGAGGCACTCGGCGAAGAGATGGGACGGATGCTGCGCCCCGGCGACATGGTGGTGCTCACCGGTCCGCTCGGCGCGGGCAAGACGACCCTCACCCGCGGCATCGGCCGGGGGCTCGACGTGCGCGGCCCGATCCAGAGCCCGACGTTCGTGCTCGCCCGCACCCACCCGTCGCTGTCGGGTGGCGCGCCGCTCGTGCACGTGGACGCGTACCGCCTCGGCTCGGCGGCCGAGCTCGACGACCTCGACATCGACTTCGACGGCTCCGTCGTGATCGTGGAGTGGGGTCGGGGCCTCGTCGACGGGCTGCGCGAGCAGTGGTGGGAGGTCGAGCTCGAGCGCGAGTGGCACGGCCACGGCGTCGACGACGCGTGCGGCACCACCGCCCATGAGGCCGAGCTCGACGCCGACACCCCCCGCCTGGTGAAGATCACGCGTCACCCGTAGCCGCGCCCGTGGCCCCGCTCCCCGGGCGACCGAGGGACGCGGGGCGCCGACTACCCTGGAAGGGTGATCCTCGGCATCGACACGTCGCTCGGCTCCGCGGTGGCGGTGGTCGAGCCGGACGGCGTCATCCGCTCGCAGGTCGAGAGCGCAGACCCCCGCGGCCACGCCGAGGTGATCGGCACGCTGATCGAGCGGGCGCTGGCGGAAGCATCCGTCTCCCCGTCCGAGATCACGCATGTCGCCGCGGGAATGGGACCGGGCCCGTTCACCGGGCTGCGCGTCGGCATCGCCGCGGCGCGCACCTTCGCCCTCGGGCGCGGCGTACCCGTCGTGCCGGTGCCGAGCCACGACGCCGTCGCCCTCGAGCTGCTGCTGCACGACGCGCTCACCGGCGGATACGAGGACGCGACCGACGAGACGTTCGCCGTCGTGACCGACGCGCGCCGCCGCGAGTTCGCGTACACGCTCTACCGCGGGCTCGACGACGACGGGCTTCCCGTCCGCGTCGCGGAGCCCGCGCTCGCGCCCCGCGACGACCTCGACGGTGTGCTCGCGAGCGCCGCGGCCGTGCGTCGGGATGCCGACCGGATTCCCGCGGCCATGCTCGCGCTCGCCGCGGCCCGGGCGCTCGGAGCCGAGCGCTCGATCGGGCCCGCCGACGCGCTCTACCTGCGCTCGCCCGACGTGACCCTCCCGCACGCGCCGAAGCGGGTGGGCTCGTGACCCTTCGCGCCGCGACCGCCGACGACCTCGCCGCGATCATGACGCTCGAGCGGACGTCGTTCCCGACCGACGCGTGGTCCGAGGCGATGATGCGCGAGGAGCTCGCCTCACCCCACGGCTGGTACGTCGTCGATGACGAGGCCGGGCGCCTCGTCGGGTACGCGGGGCTCCGTGCGGTCGCCGGGGCGAAGGATGCCGACATCCAGACGATCACGATCGCCGAGGTGTCGCGCGGCCGCGGCCGTGGTCGCGCGATGCTGCGAGCGCTGCTCGAGGAGGCCGCGCGGCGCGGCGTCAGCGACGTGTTCCTCGAGGTGCGCGCCGACAACCCCGTCGCCCAGGCACTGTACGTGTCGGAGGGCTTCGCCGAGATCGGCCGCAAGCCCCGGTACTACCAGCCCGACGACGTCGACGCCGTCGTGATGAAGCTCGACCTGCGCGGGTGGGCCCGGCGCGACGCGGACGGAGGGGTGTGCACGTGAACCGCGCGGAACCGCTGGTGCTCGGCATCGAGACGAGCTGCGACGAGACCGGGATCGGGATCGTGCGCGGCCGCACGCTGCTGTCGAACACCATCGCGAGCTCGATGGACGAGCACGCCCGCTACGGCGGCGTCGTGCCCGAGGTCGCGGCCCGCGCGCACCTCGAGGCGCTGCAGCCGTCGATCGAGGCCGCGCTCGCCGAGTCGGGAGTCTCGCTCGCCGACCTCGACGCGGTCGCCGTGACGTCGGGGCCGGGTCTGGCCGGAGCGCTCATGGTCGGCGTCGGCGCCGCGAAGGCACTGTCGGTGTCGCTGGAGAAGCCGCTGTACGCGGTGAACCACCTCGTCGGGCACATCGCCGCCGACATCCTCGATGCCGATGCGCCTCCGCTCGAGTACCCGACGGTCGCGCTCCTCGTCTCCGGCGGGCACACGTCGCTGCTGTTGGTCCGCGACCTCACGACCGACGTCGAACTCCTGGGCGAGACCATGGACGATGCCGCCGGCGAGGCCTTCGACAAGGTCGCGCGCCTGCTCGGGCTGCCGTATCCGGGTGGACCCGAGATCGATCGGGCCGCAGCATCCGGAGACCCTGCGGCCATCCCGTTCCCGCGCGGGCTGTCGCGCGCGTCGGATATGGCGAAGCACCGCTACGACTTCTCGTTCTCGGGGCTCAAGACCGCGGTCGCCCGCTGGGTCGAGCAGCGCGAGGCGGCGGGCGAGCCGGTGCCGGTGGCCGATGTCGCCGCGAGCTTCCGTGAGGCTGTCGTCGACGTGCTCGTCACCAAGGCGCTCGCCGCGTGCCGCGACTACGGCGTCCCCCGCCTGCTGCTCGGCGGCGGCGTCATCGCGAACCGGCGGCTGCGCGACGTCGCGATCGAGCGCGCCGCGGCCGAGGGAGTCACGGTGCGCATCCCGCCGCTGTCGCTGTGCACCGACAACGGCGCGATGATCGCGGCGCTCACGTCGGAACTCATCATGTCGGGCCGCGCGCCCTCGACCCTCGAGTTCGGGGCGGATTCGACGCTGCCGGTCACCGAGATCCAGGTCGCGGAGTCGGCATGACGGATGAACGGATGCCGCCACCCGGCGAGGACGCGACGCCCGGGGCCGCCCCGGCCGATCTCGACCCGGCGCCTGCGGATGCAGAACGCGTTTCGACTGCGGGCGCTGGAGCGCCCTCCGCGGGGCGAGCGGAGACTTCGGGTGGAAGACCCGAGAACGAGCAGCAACCGGAGGACGCAGCATCCGTTCCCGCCGATGTCCCCGACCGCGCGAAGGCCCCCGCGGAGCCGATCGTGTCGTCGGTGTCGCCCGACGTCGACCTCGCGCAGGACGCGTCACCCCTGCCGGGGGCGCATCGCGGCGGGTTCCACCGCCTGCCCACCGCACCCGTCGCCGTCACCGTCGAGACCGCGCCGGCGGAGCCGCGCGGCGATTTCACGCCCGACGACACGACGTGGACGGCAACGGACTCGGCGTTCCACCGCGGGCTCGCGGGCTGGGCGCTCGCCTTCGCGATCGTCGGGCTCCTCGTGTCGATGTTCGTCGGCTGGGGTTTTCCGATCGGCCTGGTCGCGGTCGTGTCGGCGATCATCGCGCTGCGCCGCCCGCTCGAAAGCCGCGCCGTCGCCGTATGGGCGATCGTGCTCGGCACGCTGTCGATCCTCTACAGCGCCGGCTGGCTCCTCTACGCCGCGGCGCAGGCCCACATCATCGGCTGATACCGCGTCAGACGCGGTCGGCGAGGATCGCGGTGCGGCGCGTGCCGATGCGCGTGAGGAGGAGCGTCGCCGAGGCCGAGCCGCGGAGCTTCAGGCGCGTGCGCAGGGCGGCGGGGTCGACGTCCACGCCGCGCTTCTTGATCTCGAGGCGGCCGATGTCGCGCTCGCGCAGCGCCTTGGCGAGGGCCTTCTCATCGGCGGGCAGCACCTCGCGCACGCGGAACGTCGAGACGAACGGCGAGGTAAGGGCGGCGTCCGACGTGAGGTAGGCGATGTGCTCGTCCAGCATTCCGGCCTCGAGCGTGCGCGCCACGTCGCCGATGAGGCGCGCGCGGATGACGGCGCCGTCGGGCTCGTGCAGGAAGGCGCCGAGGTCACGGGTGGGCTGGTCCGCAGCATCCGTCTCCGCCGTCAACTCGTGCGCCTGTTCGCCCCGGATCACGAGAGCGGCGCGGCGCACACCCGGGCGGGCAAGGGCTCCTGACCACAGCACGAGCTCGACGGTCGACCCGTCGGCGCTCACCCACTGCGCCTCGACGTCGTCGGGGATGAGGCCGCGGTCGAGCCCGGGGCCGAGCTTCACGCCGACGGGCAGACGCTCGGCGAGGTCGAACACCCAGTCGAGCGACGGCGACCAGTCCTCGGGGCGGGTGCGCGCGGTCTCGGAGTGCCCGGCGGTGCGGCGGGCGGGGTCGAGCCACACGGCGTCGGAGCCGCTGAGGTCGGTCTCCTCCGCGGTGCCGAGGCGCACCTCGGCGTCGGATCCGAACGGCGCCAGGTTGTAGGCGGCGATTCCGGCGGTCACCGCGTCGGCGTCGACGGCCGTGACACGAAGGCCGAGGCCCGCGAGCCCGAGGGCGTCGCCGCCGATGCCGCAGCCCAGGTCGGCGACCCGCGTGAAGCCGGCGTCGCGGAACCGGGCGGCATGACGGGCCGCGATGCCGAGACGCGTCGCCTGTTCGAGACCCGCGCGGGTGAACAGCATCCGTTCCGCCAGTTCGCCGAACTTCGCCCGCGCGCGCGTGCGCAGCCGCGCCTGGCCGACGACCGCCGAGACGAGGTCGGGGGAGTGTCCGTCGCGGCGCAGCCGGGTCACGGTGCGCGCGACGTCGTCAGAGGACTCCACCGGCGGCATCGCGTCGAGCAGACGCAGGCCCTCGGGCGTCAGGAGCGCTTCGAGTTCGGAGAGTTCCACCCGCCGAGCCTACGGCCCCCCGGTTCGGGGCGCCCCCGGACCCGCTTCGGAAACCCCTACCCCGAACCCCCTATCCCCCCGGGGAGGTTGCGGGATCACCCCGGATGTGAGCGCGCGGCCTGGAGAACAAACTCTTACACGTACGCCACCAGGCTCCGCGAACAAAGGAATGATCATGGCTGACGAGAATGTCAATGTCCTCGGTGTTCAGACCAACATCGAAGACGTCCTTTCCAACAACGAGGTCGGGAACACCGACGTCGAGGTCGAGGACAACGTCGTCGGCAACGACGGCAACGTCGTCGGCAACGACACCGACGTCGAGGTCGAGGACAACAACGTCAACAGCGCCGTCGACAACGACGACAACAACGTGAACAGCGCCGTCGGCAACGACATCGCTTCCGACAACGAGATCGGCAACACGGACGTCGACGTCGAGGACTCGGGCAACGGCAACTTCTCCGACAACGTGGGCGGCGACGCCACCGACATCGACGACTCGGGCAACGGCAACTTCAGCGGCAACACCGACAACTCGGACAACTCCGACAACTCGGACAACTCCGACAACTCGACCAACAACGCCGCGGTCGGCGTGGGCAACCAGTCGGACAACTCCGACAACTCGGTCGAGAACGAGCTCGAGGTCGACATCGAGGACTCGTTCAACGACAACTCGGACAACTCGACGGACGACAACTCGGAGACCGAGGACTCGTACAACGACAACTCGGAGACCGAGGACTCGTACAACGACTACACCGACTCGTTCAACGAGACCACGCTCAACGACGACTCGGTCACGGTCGGCGTCCGCCAGTACAACACCGGTGTCGGCGGCGACCTCAACCTCGCCCTGGGTGGTGCCGGCGGCGCTGCTGCTGCGGCCGCGGCCGCGTCGGGCGCGCTGAACCTCGACATCGACAACCGCGCACAGGTCGTCGATCAGTCGGTCCAGCAGTCGTTCGGCTTCGTGAACGGCGACGTCGACCAGGAGTTCGAGCAGGAGGCTGTGGCCAACTCGGGTGACTGGGGTGCCGCCGCCGGTGACGACGCCGACGTCGACAACTCGCAGACGACGATCAGCGTCGGCGACGTGTCGATCGGCAACACGTGGATCGACACCCACATCCAGGACTCGTTCCAGGACAACTCGACGAACGAGTGGAACGAGTTCGAGGTCGAGATCGACGACTCGTTCAACGACCAGTCGACCGACGTCGACGTCGACATCGAGGACTCGTTCACGAGCGAGGTCGACACGTCGTTCGAGAACGAGATCGAGTGGGAGAACAGCGGCAACTTCTTCAGCCCTGGCGGCGACGTCGCGGGCGACGACATCGTCGACTTCTGATCCATTCGCACAGCACTTGCCCGGCCGCCCTCCGAAGGGTGGCCGGGCAAGACCACGTTGCGGACATGTATTTTCCAGTACCGCCCGCGCTTCCTGACCTTCGACTAGCGTGGTGTGGGGGAGTGCGTACAAGGGGGAGCATTCGTGGCTGAAAGCACGGCCGTCCAGAAGTCGGGCACGGGGGACGCCGATACGACGGCACCGCCGCCGGTCGCACCGGCAGCCAGCAAAGCGCTCGTCTCCATCGTCGACAATGTCGGCCAGCTCGCCACGACGACGGGGCGCGGTGATCTGGCAAAACGCCTCGAGAACACGCACGCGCGCCTGCAAGACCCGAACGTCCGGGTCATCGTGGTCGGCGAGTTCAAGCAGGGCAAGAGCAAGCTCATCAATGCTCTCGTCAACGCGCCGGTCTGCCCGGTCGACGACGATGTGGCCACGAGCGTGCCGACGTCGGTCGGCTACGCGCCGGAACCTGACGCCTGGGTGACTGTTCAGGGCGACGACGACACGCCTCCCGTGCGCCAGCGCATCGCGCTCGAGGACCTGGCCCAGTACGTATCGGAGAGCGGGAATCCGGGCAACGAGCGAAAGATCATCACTGCCGAGGTGGTTCTCCCGCGCGAGCTGCTCAAGGGCGGCCTGCGACTGGTGGACTCGCCGGGCGTCGGCGGTCTGGACTCGACGAACGCTCTTGCGACCCTTGCCGCGCTGTCATCGGCCCACGCGGTTCTTCTCGTGTCGGACGCGTCACAGGAGTACACCGAGCCAGAGGTGCAGTTCCTCAAGCACGCGATGCGCGTGTCTCCGAACGTCGCGGCTGTGCTCGCCAAGACAGACCTGTACCCGCAATGGCGCGACATCGAGCGCATCGACCGCTCGCACCTCGGCGACATCGGGGATGTGCCGATCTTCGCCGTCTCCAGCGACCTGCGCCTGATCGCCGCGGAGGAGCGCGACCGCGGGCTCAACGAGGAGTCGGGCTTCCCCGCGCTCGTGAGCCACCTGCGGCAGGAGGTCCTCGGTCGCGCGGAGATCATCCAAGCTCGCAGCGCCGTGCACGACCTCATCTCGGTCGTCGACCAGCTCAAGATGTCGCTGACCTCGGAGCTCGAGGCGATCCTCCACCCCGAGGACACCCCCAAGCTCATCGCACAGCTCGAGGACGCGAAGGCGCGCGCCGACGAGTTCCGGGGACGGTCGTCCAAGTGGCAGGTGCAGCTGAACGACGGCGTCGCCGACCTCATCTCGGACATGGAGCACGACCTGCGCGACCGCCTGCGCAAGGTGCAGCGCGAGGCGGAGAACGCGATCGACGAGGGCGACCCCGGGCCGATCTGGGACCAGCTCACCGAGTGGCTCGATCAGCGCGTCTCCGCGGCCGTCTCGGAGACGTTCGTGTGGACCGACGAGCGGTCGCGATGGCTTTCGGAAGAGGTCGCCGAACTCTTCATCCAGGGGGAGACCGACCTCCCCGTGATCTACGTCGGCGACACCGAAGGCATCCTCGACGACGTGGAGAACATGGCGACGCTCGAACATCGTCAGATGGGTGCCGGCGAGAAGATCTTCATCGGGGTCCGCGGCTCGTACGGCGGCGTGCTCATGGTCGGCCTCGCCACCGGCCTCATCGGTCTGTCGCTCATCAACCCGCTCTCGCTCCTGGCCGGTGTGCTGGTGGGGCGCAGGGCCTACCGGGAGGACATGAACTCGCGCCTGTCGCGCCGGCGCTTCGAGGCCAAGACCCTCGTGCGGCGGTATCTCGACGAAGTCCAGTTCCAGGTCGGCAAGCAGCTGAAGGATCGCCTGCGCATCGTGCAGCGCGCCGCCCGCGACCACTTCGGCAGCATCGCCGACGAGCTGCACCGCTCCCTCTCGGACGCGGTGCTCGCCGCCAAGCAGGCAGCCGGCACCTACGCGGGGGAGCAGGACCAGCGAGTGAAGGAGCTTCAGCTGCGGGTTCAGCAACTCGAGGCGCTGAAGGGCAAGATCCCTGCGCTGCCGCCGCTGCGAGCCGTGGAGGCAGCGAAGCGGTGAGGGCGTCGATCCGCGACGACGCGAGCGCCCTGATCCGCGCCGCGCGTGACCTGTACGCCGACGACCCGGAAGCCGGCGACCTGCTCACCGACCTGGATCGGCGCCTCAGCGAGCCCATCCGCCTCGCCCTCGCCGGCATGGTCAAGGCCGGGAAGTCGACGCTGTTGAACGCCATGCTCGGCGAACGGCTGGCGCCCACGGATGCGGGCGAGTGCACGCGTGTGGTCACCTGGTACCGCTACTCGGCAACCCCGATGATCACCATGCACCCCTTCGAGGGAGAGCCGCGCCGGATGCCCATCCGGCGCGACGCGGGCCGGCTCGTGCTCGATCTGGGCGGCGTCCCGCCGGAAGACGTCGCCTGGATCGACGTCGGCTGGCCGTCGACGGGGCTGCGCTCACTCATCCTGATCGACACCCCGGGAATCGCTTCGCTCTCGCGGGACGTGTCGGCGCGCTCCACGGACTTCCTCGTGCCCGACACCGAGCCCTCCTCGGCAGACGCGATCGTCTACCTGATGCGCCACCTGCACGCGTCGGATCTGAAGTTCCTCGAGTCTTTCCGCGACACCGCTGCCGGTGCGTCGCAGACCGTGAACGCGGTCGCGGTGCTGTCGCGCGCCGACGAGATCGGATCAGGTCGCATCGACTCGTTGCTGTCGGCAGGGAAAGTGGCGCGCCGCTACGAGAAGGACGGGGATCTCGCGTCGCTGTCGCTCGGCGTCGTGCCTGTCGCGGGCCTCCTCGCCGAGAGCGCGCGGACGCTGCGCGAAGACGAGTTCGCGGCCTTCCGCGACCTGGCGAGCCTGGAGCGGAAGTCTCGAGAGGCTCTCATGGTGTCGGCCGATCGATTCGTGCGCCCCACGGAGGCGACGACGCTGAGCGAGGATGTCCGCCGCGAGCTGCTGAACCGTTTCGGCATCTTCGGCGTACGCCTCGCGAGCGCACTGATCCGCGGCGGCGCCTCCGACTCGTCGCAGCTCTCGGAGCAGCTCGTGCAGCAGAGCGGCCTGAACGAGCTGCAGCAGTTCATCCAGCTGCAGTTCCGCACCCGCGCCGGGGCGCTGAAGGTGCGTGGTGTGCTCGACGCGCTGCAGAAGCTCATGCGCGAGAAGCCACGCGACGGCGCGGACGCGGTCCTGGGTGGGATCGAGCGCATCTACGCGTCGGCGCACACGCTGCGCGAGCTCTCGCTGCTGTCGCGAGCTCGCTCCTCGGGCTTGCCCCTGAGTCGACTCGATGCGGAGGAGGCGGAGCGCATCATCGGCGGGACCGGGCCCTCCGCAACCGCCCGTCTGGCACTGCCGGAGACGGCCACCACCGCCGAGAGTCGCGAGCGCGTCGAGGAGCTCCTCGCGCGCTGGCGAACGCTCAGCGAGTCGCCACTCGCCGAGCGGGCCACCGTGGAGGTCGCCCGCTCGGTGATCCGCAGCCTCGAGGAGGTCGCGTCAGAACTCGTCTCCGTCGCCGGCGCGCCGGACGTCGTACTTGCGGGCGGTCCACTGGAGAGCGCCGTGGAACGTGCTGAACAGGAGCGCGAGCAGGGCGAGGGCCCACTGCGCGAAGAGCACCTGCCGCAGGACGGGGGCGTGCTCGCCGGTGGTGAAGATCTCCGCTGACAGCAGGAAGAGCAGGATCTGCCCCACCACGGTGGCCAGCTGCCACCACCGGACGTGCGGCTTGCGGTTGGTGAACGACACGAGAAGCACGATCTGCACCAAGAGCAGCGCGAGCGCCGCGCCGAACACGATCCAGAAGATGATGTCGGCCGCCGCGGTGTAGGTCTCTTCGCTCCGGCCGTCTTCGACCGCACGGACGACGTCCGCGATGATGGGGAGCTGGTCCTCACGGATGACGAAGAGATAGACCACCGCGACACCGCCGGTGAGCAGACTCAACACCCAGAGGAACTGGCTCAGCCTGACGGAGAACGGTGGGGGGCGCTTCGTGAGCACCGGGGCCGCGTTCGCGCTGGCGGTCGGCGGGCGCTCCGGTGCCTCTCGCCGGGGTGGCGGCGGAGGCGGAGGGGTTGCTTGTCTCGGCGCGGCGTCCGGCGCCGGAGGGCGCTGCACACTCGAGGCCGGCACCTTGCGCACCGGCACACGTCCGATGGCGTTGGTCGCGGGCGGGGCCTCCTCGAAAGTGGGCGGGGGCGGCTTGGGACGCGCGTTCGCGCGCCCTGGGCCTGCCAGGGCGCGCGAACGGTCGTCGTCTTCCCGATCGGGCACGTCGAATCCTTAGTACTGGTCCTCGGATTCCAGCTCGAGCGGCGGTTCCTCGGCGACGAACGTCGCCGCGTCGACGGCGTAGTCGTACGCGTCGTCGGCCACCGTCTCGATCTCGACCGGCGGCGCGACCGCCTCGACGGGCGCGGCCTCGGCGGGCGGCGCCTCGACGGTCGCGGACACGACGGGGTCGGAGTCGGGCGAGTTGTTGAACGAGTCGTCGGCCTCGGCGTCCACGTCCGTGTCGGTGTTGGTCGAGTTGTCGTTGAACGAGCCGTCGATGTTCGTCGTCGTGTCCTCGTTGCCGATCGACACGTCGCCCACCGTGGTGGTGTCCTCGGAGTTGTCGACCTCGGCGTCGTCGCCGGCAGCCGCACCGTTGTCGCCGCTGTTGACGACGGCCTCCTGATCGAAGATCTGGTTGACGTCGCCGTCCGCCCAGATGTTCTGGTTCACCGACTGGTCCACGATCGTCGCGCGGTTGTCGATCGCGAAGCTGTTCGTGATGTTGTAGATCTCGTTCTCGACCGACGGGGGCTTCGGCGGTGCCGGAGGCATCGGCGGCTTGGGCGTGACGTGGGGGTGGTCCACGATGACCGGCGCGACGGCGCGGACGTCCTCGACGCACGCGTCGCTGAGGCCGTTGCGGGCCAGCGTTCCCTGGGGGTCCTCCTCGAACTCGGCTGCGGCGGCCGGGTCGCCCAGGAGACTGAGTATGAACTCGATCAATGCGTCGGCAATGGTTGCCAAGGGTGTTGTCATGACTCGGCTCCTGTCACTTCGAGAATCACTGTCGACATTAGGTGTTTCTCACAATCGGCGAATCGGGGGTTTTCCCGAATCGGTAGGGGGGCTCTTGGGGGTTCTGGACGCGGGTCCTCACACGTCGTCGGCGAAGGGCCGGGTCTGCGAGAGCGCGACGCGCAGCTTGGCGATCAGATCAGAGCGGGAGGTCGCGCCGAGCCGTCGCCGGATACTGGCGATGTGGTGCTCCGCGGTGCGCGGAGAGATGAAGATCGTCTCGCCGATCTCGGCGTACGTCTTTCCCTCGACCACCAGGCGCGCGACATCCGTCTCACGCTCGCTCAGCACCGATTCCACGGTGCCTGCGGGTGCTTCGGCGTTCTCGCCCGGTGTCTCCGTGACCGCCGGCTTCTCCTGCGGGAACAGCTCTCGTGCCCGTGCGAGCAGGCGTGCCGACACTTTGCGGTCGTCGGAGCGTCCGGCTCCCTGACCGGCCAGGCGCGCGGCATCCCATCTCAATCCGATCGCGGCGAGGGACTGCGCGGCCGCGTCGACCTCGTCGACGTCGACCGAGCCGGCGAGGACGGACGTCCACAGGCGCCCGGCCTTCGCCATCGTCTCGGCGACGCCACTGTGCGGTGCGGCGTCCACCAGAGCGTGCGCGTGAGGGCTCAGTGACTCGGGGCGGTTACGGAGGATGCCCCGCTGGATGCCGGCCCACCGAAGATGAGCCGACCAGAGCGCCGGCCGGCCGAGCGCTTCGACCAGGGCGAGCGCGCGGCTGAAGAGCGGCTCGGTGACGGCCTCGTCGCCCACCCGGGCACCGGCGCTGACGAACTCGACGAGAGGCAGCAGCGTGTAGAGGTCGACGTCGGCGTCGAGCAGGCCGTCGCGGCCGCGCTCCCACGCTGCCTCCAGGCCGGCGGCGTCCTCATACCGTCGCGCCAGGCCGACGCGGATCGCCTGAAGGAGCAGCTCATCGCGCGCCGCTGCCTTCGGCGTCAGCGCGACCGAGGCCTCGAGCGCCTCGCGGGACCGCGCACCTTTCGCCTGCTGCAGCGCGATCCACGACTTCCACAGCAGGAGTCGCGACATCACCCACGAGGTTCCCTGATGGCCGTCGATCGCGGCATCCACGACCGCCCGCGCTGTCGCGAGGTCTCCGGCGCTGATGGCGGCTACGGCGGCGATGATCGCGGGGTGCTCGGGCATCGGTGCGGCGGAGCGCGACGCCGTGAACAGGTGCGACGCGCGCACGAGATCGGCCACGGCCGCGTCGCCATGGTCGGCGCGCAATGACGTCAGGAGGCCGCGCTGCAGCAGGTTCATCGCGACACCCAGCGTCGAGGGAGCGGCGCGCTGCACGTCGGGCGATGCGTCGTCCGTCTCGGCCGCGCCCGCCTCGCCCACCCCGATGCGAGCGATCAGACGACGGACGGATGCCTCCGCCGTCGTCGGCGGGAAGGCCTCGTAGAATCCCGCCCCGGTGTGCAGCATGCCTCGCATCGACCAGGTCGCGGCCGCGACATCTGCGATGCGCGCCGAGACGTCGTCGGAACGATCGGCGAACGCCATCGCCTCATCGAGCAGCTGGGCCGCTGAGTCGACATCACCCCACGACAACGCCGCCTGTGCGCGTTTCGCGGCGAGGTCAGCCGAGTTCACTCCGGTCTCGGCCGCAGCGGCGTACAGTTCGCTCGCGCGCACCGGATCGGATTCGAGAAGCTGGTCTCCGTGTTCAAGGAGGGCCGGTGACAGGCGGGGGTCGCGGATGTCTGCGAGCCAGTCGCCGTTGCGGGAGGCGAGCGGATCCATGCCGCCGGGCATCGCCGCGAGCAGGTCGACCAGCCGGCGGGCCGAGAGGTTCGCGCGCACGGCGGAGCGGACGACCGGCACCGGCCGCCCGCTCCGCAGCAGCAGACCCTCCGCGTAGCCCTGGGCGATGACGCTCTCGACATCGTCGGGGTCGTCCGTCATCACCGGCGCGTCATCCGACCACACGCTCATCGCCTCGATGGTGCGCCGCACGTCGTCGTCGACCACGCCCATCCGGTGGGCGACGCTCTGCTCGAGCACGTTGCCGAGAGCAGTGTGAGTGCCGTCGTCCGCGCAGTCGCGATCATCGTGCGCCGCGAGCGCGGCGGACACGAGCCACGCCACCCCGCCGGTCACCTCGAGCAGATGATCGAGGCACGTCGGCTTGAGCGTGCGCTCGTTCGCCTCCAGGTAGTCGAGCACGTCCGCCCGCGTGAGGTGGCCCAGTACCACCGCGGGGCGGCTGCGCTCGAGGTGCCGCGCGATCGAGGACAGCGCGTGAGAGTGCGGCCACGGCCGGCTCGTCGCGACGAGGGCCGCGTCAGGATCGCTCGCGCGCACGCGCAATCCCTCCATCTGCGCGGCGGGAAGCAGATGCAGGTCATCCACGAGCAGGATGCTTGCCGCGGGGACGTCGAGCACGTCGGTGTCGGGGCCGAGGACGCTCACCGTGGCGCGCTTCTGCGTGAGGAATCGCTGCGCTCCTCGCAGCATCGTGGTCTTTCCGGAACCCGCGTTCCCCGAGATCAGCACGCGCGGCGGCAGGTCGTGCGTGGTGAGCGCTTCGATGAGAGGACGCGCGTGGCGTGTTCCGGTGAAGGTCGTCGCGTCGAAGAACGCCGCCACCGTCAGTGTGGTCGAAGACATGATGAACCCGTCGCTGGCCGACGTCAGGGCACGGGCTCGAAGGTCGGGCTCGGCTCGGGCGCCGGCTCGGTGGGCGCGGGATCGGCCGGGGGCGGCGGGTCAGCGGGCGGGGCCGGTTCCTGGGTGGGCTCCGGCTGGGGTTCCTGCGTGGGCTCCGGCTGGGGTTCCTGCGTGGGCTCCGGCTGGGGTTCCTGCGTGGGCTCCGGCTGCGGTTCCTGCGTGGGCTCCGGCTGCGGTTCCTGTGTGGGCTCCGGCTCCGGGTCGGCACCGGTGGTACCCGTGCCGCCGGTCCCGCCGGTGCCTCCGGTCCCGCCGGTGCCTCCGGTCCCGCCGGTGCCTCCGCTGTCGCCCGTGCTGCCTGTGCCGCCCGTGCTCCCCGAGCCGGGGCTGGGGGCGGGCGAAGCGCCCTTGGTGGGACGAGGCGCCGGTGCGGCTTCTGTGGTCGTGGTGGTCGTGGTCGTGGTCTTCTTCTGCGGCGTCGCACCCTTGCGCTGCGGATTGGCCGCACGCGGGGCCGGCTGCTCGGTGACGGGGGCGGCGGTGTCGGGAGCCGGCTGCTGCGCCTCCGGGGTGCCCGCCTCGGGGACGACCAGCTCGTCGGTGGGTTCGGGCGTCGGCTCGGTCGAGACGGTGAAGAAACCGTTCAGCGCCCCCGTGCCGGCCGTGAGTGTGCTTCCGAACACGATGGCGGCAGCGACGACGACCGCGCCGCCCGCGATCGCGACGATGTGCCGGGCGCTGGGCGCAGAGGAGGCTGCCACGACAGGACCGACCGGGGCGGGGATGCCGCGCTCGACGGGGGATCCCGCGAGCTCCAGCTCGGCGGCCGAGGCCGACGTGCCATCGAAGATGGCCAGTTCGCTGGACACGCCCAGCTGCGCGTCGGTCGAGCGGACGAGCGCAGTACGGGCAGCGCCGAGCGCGATCGACGACTTCGGGTCGGCGTCGATCGCGGTCGGGCGGCCGAACCGCTCGGAGAGGCCCTGGGTGACCAGCGGGATCCGCGACGAGCCGCCGATCAACAGGATGGACTCGACCTGATCAGGGTCGATGCTCGCGTCCTCGAGAGCATCCTCGAGAGCGTCGATCGTCTTGGCGAGCGATTCGTCGATCATGCTCTCGAACTCCGCGCGCGTCAGCCGCACGCTCGAGCGGCCACCCGCCAGAAGTACCGGGATCACGACGTCCGAGTCGAACGAGAGGGCCTCTTTGGCGTCGACGCACTCGCGACGCAGCTGGGAGAGCGCGATGCGGGAGTCGGCGGAGGCGTCTTGAAGTGTTTCGGCAGGGACTTCCGCCGTGCGCAGCACGTGACGCAGAACGGCGTCGTCGAAGTCCGCGCCGCCGAGATTGTCAATGCCGACGGGCTCGCCCACGAGGTCGAAGCTGGCTTCGTCCTTGCGCAGCACCACGCAGTCGAACGTGCCGCCACCGAGGTCGTACACGGCGAGGATCTGACCGTCTTCGACGTTGCGGGACGCATCGTAATGACGTGCGGCCGCCTCGGGCTCGGTGATGAAGGCGACGTCGCTCACGCCGATCGCCTCGAGCGCGGAGCGCACCAGGCCGATGCGGTGCGGGCCCCACATCGCAGGGTGTGTCAGGGTGACGCCCTCCGGGCGCGCGCCTTCGCGCTCCGCCACCGTGTCGATCACATCCGCGACGGTCCGCGCGTACAGCTGCTCCGCGGGGATCGAGTGTCCTCCGACGACGATCGGGATCTCATCCCCGATGCTCCGCTTGAACTCGCGAATCAATCGCTCAGGCTGCGTGACTCCGCGGCGCTCCGCGGCATCACCGAAGAGCAGCTCACCGTCCTCGGCGACGAAGACCACGGTTGCCACGCTGTCGCCGCGGCGACCGAGCGGGAAAGAGGAGGTGACGATACTGCCGTCGGGAGCGAGTCGTGCTGTTGCTGCTCCTACTCGGCTGGTCCCGACATCAACCGAGAGGAAATAGGTTTCCACGCTGAAACGCCCCCACATCGTTGCGTGCGAGCTCCCCCGACCTCGCATCGGCTGCCTTAGTTTCGTTCCCCACGGAAGAGCGGCCGACGCTTGCGATGATACATCCGCTTCGAAATCGCCCTCAAGGGGTTGGTCGCTTTGCGAAGCGTCGGTGTCACGGGGCGAAGCAGCAGGGTCGCAGCATCCGTGTGACGACTCATTGGCACTCACGTTGCATGAGTGCCAGCCGGTTGCCTAGACTGACGTAAGCACTCTCAACGTCAGAGTGCTAACGAGTCTTAGTCTCAAGAAAGAAGAGGTAGACCGTGTCGGTTTCCATCAAGCCGCTCGAGGACCGCATCGTCATCAAGCAGGTCGAGGCCGAGCAGACCACGTCCAGCGGTCTGGTCATCCCCGACACCGCCAAGGAGAAGCCCCAGGAGGGCGAGGTCGTGGCGGTGGGCCCGGGTCGTATCGACGACAACGGCAACCGCATCCCGCTCGACGTCGCCGTCGGCGACCGCGTGATCTACAGCAAGTACGGCGGGACCGAGGTCAAGTTCGGCGGCGACGAGTTCCTCGTCCTGTCGGCTCGCGACGTCCTCGCGGTCGTCGTCCGCTGAGTTCGGCGCACCGCGCGAAACGAGAGGGTCGGATGCTTCGGCATCCGGCCCTCTCGTCGTTCCCGGTGGCAGGAATCACGTCACGGACGACGGAGAACGGATGCTGCGAGCCCCGGGCAGCGGGCCGGGCGCGAGGTGGGCGGGCGTAGGCTGACTCAGTGAGCCACCCGCAGTCCTCCCCGTCGGAACCCACCGCTGTGGACGGGCTCGACGACTCGACGGCGCTCGACCTCGGCGTCACGACCGGCACGCGTCGGATCGTGAGCGACGCGGCCCAGGCCCGGGAGCGCAATCTCGGCGGGATCTTCACGTTCTCGGCGTACCTGCTGTGGGGCTTCCTGCCGCTGTACTTCCTGCTCCTCGCGCCGACCGGGCCGTGGGAGATCGTGGCCTGGCGCATCCTGCTGTCGCTCGTCTTCTGCGCCCTGCTGCTCACGGTGACCCGCACGTGGCCACGCCTCGCCGCGATCTTCCGGCAGCCGAAGGTGCTCGGGCTCACCGTCATCGCGGGCCTCTTGATCTACGTCAACTGGCAGGTCTTCATCTACGGCGCGCTCAGCGGCCACGTCATCGAGACCAGCCTGGGCTACTTCATCAACCCGATCGCCACCGTGCTCCTGGCGGTGCTGGTGCTCCGCGAGCGCCTGCGCACGACCCAGTGGGTCGCGATCGGCATCGCCGCGGCCGCGGTGCTCGTCATCGTGATCGGCTACGGCGCCTTCCCCTGGATCGCGCTCACGCTCGCCGCATCCTTCGGTCTGTACGGCCTCGTGAAGAAGAAGGTCGGCCCGTCGGTGGACGCGGTCAGCGGCCTCACGCTCGAGACGCTGTGGCTCTCGCCGATCGCCGTGGTCGTCCTCGTCATCGTCGGTGCGACTGAAGGTCTGACGATGGGTGCGTTCGGATGGCAGCACACCGTGCTCCTCAGCCTCACCGGCGTCATCACGGCCGTGCCGCTGCTGCTGTTCGCGGCGGGTGCGCGCCGGGTGTCGCTCACCACGATCGGGCTGATGCAGTTCGTTGCGCCGGTGCTGCAGTTCCTGGTGGGCTGGCTGGTGCTCGGCGAGCCGATGCCCCTCGAGCGCTGGATCGGCTTCGGCCTCGTGTGGGTGGCCCTCGTCGTCCTCACGGTCGACTCGCTCATCCACGCCCGCCGCACGCGCGTCGCGGCGTAGGGCTCAGCGCACGAGGCGGGCGATGGCCTGCGTGGCCTCGGTGATCTTGGCGTCGGCCTCCGCGCCGCCCAGGCGCGCAGCATCCACCACGCAATGGCGAAGGTGGTCGTCCAAGAGGCCTACCGCGACGGCCTCGAGGGCGGAGGTCAGCGCGCTGATCTGCGTGAGGATGTCGATGCAGTACTTCTCGTCCTCGACCATCTTGTGGATGCCGC
Source organism: Microbacterium trichothecenolyticum (assembly GCF_041938625.1). GTDB lineage: Bacteria > Actinomycetota > Actinomycetes > Actinomycetales > Microbacteriaceae > Microbacterium > Microbacterium trichothecenolyticum_D. Next base: position 1,064,454 of record NZ_CP169427.1, read on the forward strand.
GGGCCTGACCCTCGATGCGCTTGAGGCGGTTGAGGTACTTGTCCTTGTCGGTGATGTAGCCGTGGTGGGCGTGGTCGTCGGCGTGCGAGTGGGAGTGCTCGAGAGCGATGTCGGTCATGTCGGACTCCTTCAACGGTCAGTGGTCGAGAGGCTGCGGAACCGGCGCAGGCGCAGGCTGTTGCCCACCACGAAGACGCTCGAGAACGCCATCGCCGCTCCGGCGATCATAGGGTTCAGAAGGCCCAGGGCCGCCAACGGGATCGCGGCCACGTTGTAGGCGAAGGCCCAGAAGAGGTTGACCTTGATCGTGCCGAGGGTGGCGCGGGAGAGGCGGATCGCGTCGGCCGCGCTCCGCAGGTCGCCGCGGACCAGGGTGATGTCGGAGGCCTCGATCGCAGCATCCGTCCCGGTTCCCATCGCGAGGCCGAGGTCGGCCTGCGCGAGCGCGGCGGCGTCGTTCACGCCGTCGCCGACCATCGCGACGACGCGGCCCTCGCCCTGGAGCTCGGTGACGACGGCGACCTTGTCTTGCGGAAGCACCTCGGCGATCACGCGCTCGATGCCGACCTCGTCGCCGATCGCGCGCGCCGCGGCGGCGTTGTCGCCGGTGAGCAGCACCGGCGTGAGGCCGAGGGCCTTCAGCTGGGCGACGGCCTCCCGGCTTGTGGGCTTGACCCGGTCGGCGACGACGAGGAGTCCGTGCACCGCGCCGTCCCAGGCGGCGAGCACCGGGGTGCGGCCGAGCGCCTCGGCTGCAGTCTTCGCGGCGGCCAGGTCGTCGGGGATCGTCAGCGCCCAGTCCGCGAGCAGGGCCTCGCGGCCGACGAGCACGGCGTGGCCCTCCACGACCCCCGAGACGCCCTTCCCAGGAATGCTCTGGAACGACTCGACGTGGGGGAGGGCGCCGGCCTCGGCGGCGGCGGCACGGGCGATCGCCTGCGCGATCGAGTGCTCGGAGGCGTGTTCCAGGGCGCCCGCGAGGCGCAGCACCTCGGCGCGGGCGGCGGACGCCTCATTCGTGTGGGGGTCGAGCGAGCCCGCGACGACGACGTCGACGAGCGACATGCGGCCGCTCGTGACGGTGCCGGTCTTGTCGAGCACGACCGTGTCGACGGTGCGCGTGGACTCGAGCACCTCGGGGCCCTTGATGAGGATGCCGAGCTGCGCGCCGCGGCCGGTGCCGACGAGCAGCGCCGTCGGGGTCGCGAGACCGAGCGCGCACGGGCACGCGATGATGAGCACCGCGACGGCGGCGGTGAACGCCATCGCAGCGGGGGCGCCGGTGAGCAGCCAGGCCGCCAGCGTGCCGAGCGAGATCAGCAGCACGATCGGCACGAAGACGCCCGAGATGCGATCGGCCAGCCGCTGCACCTTCGCCTTTCCCGACTGGGCGTCCTCGACGAGCCGCGCCATCTGCGCGAGCTGCGTGTCGTCGCCGACGCGGGTCGCGCGCACGACCAGCCGGCCGCCCGCGTTGACCGTGGCGCCGACGACAGGGTCGCCGGGCGCGACTTCGACGGGCACCGATTCGCCCGTCACCATCGAGGCGTCGACGGCGGAGGTGCCGGAGGTCACGATGCCGTCTGTGGCGATCTTCTCGCCGGGGCGCACGACGAACTCCTCGCCGACGCGGAGGTCGGCGACGGGCACGCGCACCTCGACGAGGGCGGGGACTTCGGGGGAGCCGATCCCCGGCATGCCGAGTGAGACCTGACCGGCGGGGGCGCCCGCGGGGCGCAGCACCGCGACGTCCTTCGCGCCGATCTCGAGCAAGGCGCGCAGGGCCGCGCCCGCGCGGCGCTTCGACCGCTGCTCGAAGTACCGCCCCGCGAGCACGAACGTCGTGACGCCGGCGGCGACCTCGAGGTAGATGTCGCCCGCGCCGTCGCTGGGGGTGACGGACCACTCGAACGTGTGCGTCATGCCCGGGAGCCCTGCGTGCCCGAAGAACAGCGCGTACAGCGACCACAGGAATGCGGCCGAGACGCCGAGCGAGATCAGCGTGTCCATCGTGGCCGCGCCGTGGCGCAGGTTGATCCAGGCAGCACGGTGGAACGGCCACGCGCCCCACACCACCACCGGCGCCGCGAGCGCCAGCGACGCCCACTGCCAGTACGTGAACTGCACGGCTGGGATCATCGCCAGGAGGATCACCGGCACCGACAGCACGACCGACCCGATGAGCCGCTGCCGGAGGCTCGTGAGCTCCGCGTCGGCGGGCGCCTCGGTGGTGGGCTCGGTCGCCGGCGGCGCGGGGAGAGCGGCCGTGTAGCCGGTCTTCTCGACCTCCTCGATGAGCGCCTGCGGGTCGAGTCCGGCGGGAACGGTGACGAACGCCTTCTCCGTGGCGTAATTGACGGATGCCTCGACCCCGTCCATCCGGTTCAGCCGCTTCTCGATCCGCGCGGCGCACGACGCGCACGTCATCCCGCCGATCTCGAGTTCGAACCGGGCGGCGGGGATCGAGGCCTCGCTCATGCGCGGACCGCGCTGTAGCCGGCCTCGTCGACGGCCGCGATGACGGCGTCGTCGGCGAGCTCGGCAGCGGAGACGATCTTGAGCGTGCCGGCGGCGGCGCTCACCTGGACGTCCTGGACGCCCGCGAGCTTCGACACCTCGCCGCGCACGGACGCCTCGCAGTGCCCGCAGCTCATTCCTGTCACCGTGTACTCGGCCTCAGCCATGACTTCTCCTCTGTCGATCGGGGATGGATACCCCTGAGGGGTACCGCTCACCACAGTGTATACCCACGAGGGGTATGGCGGTCCGGCGCGAGGAGGGCGTTCCCGGTGTCGAGCCACGTGGTACGCAGTCCCGGGTTATCCACAGCGCGGCGGGTCGATCGGCGTCCGGAATTACGGTCCGATCACGGTTTTCAATCCGTTACAGATCGTTAACGAACGGCAACATTGCGGACCCCTGCCGACGATTAGGTTTAGTGCACTGGGTCGGCGCCCGAGCCGTTCCCGTTGTCAATACACAGCAAGGAGCAACATGAGCGTCTTCACCCGCTCGCGTACGACCACCGTCCTCGGTGGCATCGCGCTCGTCGGCGCCAGCGCCCTCGTCCTCGCCGGCTGCGCCGGTGGCGGCGGCGACGAGCCCACCGAGTCCGCAGCCCCCACCGAGGAGCTGTCCCTCAAGATCGGCACGGCGCTGCCGCAGACCGGCAACCTGGCGTTCCTCGGCCCGCCCGAGGAGGCCGGCGTCGCATACGCGCAGTCGCAGATCAACGACTACACCGAGACCAGCGGCCTCGACCTCGAGGTCGTCTTCGGTGACTCGGGCGACACCGACAACAAGGCGTACGAGACCGAGATCCCGCGCCTGCTCGGCGAGGACGTGTCGGCCATCATCGGCGCGGCGTCGTCGGGTACGTCGCTGCAGTTCATCGACCAGGTGGTCGGCGCCGGCGTCATCCAGTTCTCGCCCGCGAACACGTCGGACGCCTTCACGACCTACGAAGACAACGGGCTCTACTTCCGTACTGCTCCGTCGGACGTCCTTCAGGGCGAGGTCCTCGGAAACCTGATCGCCGAAGACGGCAACCAGACGCTCGGCATGATCGTGCTGAACGACTCGTACGGCACCGGCCTGGCCGGCTATGTGAAGGAGGCCTTCGAGGCCGCGGGCGGCGAGGTCGTCGCGGAGCCGACCTACAACACGGGTGACACGTCGTTCGACGCGCAGGTCTCGGAGGTCCTCGCGGCCGACCCCGACGCAATCGCACTGATCACGTTCGAAGAGGTCACGACCATCCTCCCGTCGCTGTTCGGCCAGATCCCGCCCGAGAAGCTCTACTTCGTCGACGGCAACCTGTCGAACTTCGACGACGAGGGGTTCCCGGCCGGATCGCTCACCGGCGCCAAGGGCACGCTCCCCGGTCTGTCGATCGACTCGATCTCTGCGTTCACCGACGAACTCGATGCCTTCGTCGAGGGCGAGGGCATGGAACCGCTGACCGAGTACAGCTACGCGGCCGAGTCGTTCGACGCGACGGTCCTTCTCGCGCTCGCCTCGCTCGCCGCTCAGTCGACCGAGGGCACCGCAATCGCGGAGAAGCTCGTCGAGGTCTCGGGCGGCAGCGGTGACGGCGAGAAGTGCGACACGTTCGCCGCGTGCGCCGACATCATCCTCGGTGGCGGCACGGCCGACTACGACGGCATCTCCGGCCCGATCACGTTCGACGAGGTCGGCGACCCGACCGAGGCGTCGATCGGGATCTACGAGTACCTCGACGACAACACCTACGTCGCGTACGAGGGCTGATCCTTCCTGATCAGGAGCCCCGGGTCTTCGGACCCGGGGCTCTTCGTGTTCCAACGGCAGTGCGGGCTTCCACGCCGGAGCGACGAAAGGGACGGATGCCGAGGCATCCGTCCCTTTCGTAGCACGTGTGTGCGGTGTCAGGTGCCGAGCGTGCCGAGGTAGAGCTCGGTCACCTTCGGGTCCTGCAGCAGCTCGCGACCCGTGCCGGTGTACGCGTCGCGGCCCTGGTCGAGCACATAGCCGCGGTCGCAGATCTGCAGGCAGCGGCGGGCGTTCTGCTCGACCATGATGCAGGTGACGCCCGCCTTGTTGATCTCGGAGACGCGGATGAAGGCCTCGTCCTGCCGGACGGGGGACAGGCCGGCCGAAGGCTCGTCGAGCAGCAGCACCTTGGGGTCCATCATGAGCGCACGGCTCATCGCGACCATCTGCCGCTCACCGCCCGAGAGCGACCCGGCACGCTGCTTGAGGCGCTTGCCCAGCTCGGCGAAGATGCCCGTCACGAACTCGAGGCGCTCTTTATAGACGCCGGGCCGCTGGTAGAGGCCCATCTGCAGGTTCTCTTCGATCGTGAGGCTGGGGAAGACGTTGTTCGTCTGCGGGATGAACCCGACACCGCGCCCTACCAGCTTGTTGGCCTTGAGGCCGGTGATGTCCTCGCCCTCGAGCGAGACGGTTCCGCTCCGCACGTTGACCTGACCGAAGATCGCCTTCAGCAGCGTCGACTTCCCGGCGCCGTTGGGTCCGATGATGCCGATGAGCTCGCCCTGGTGGGCGACAAGCGAGCAGCCGTTGAGGATGTTCACCCCCGGCAGGTAGCCGGCGTGCACGTCGTCGACGAAGACGACCGGGGTCTGGGTGCTGGTGACGCTCATGAGCGGTCCTTCTTGTCTTCGTCCGACCGATCGGTGGACTGACCTGCGTCGTCGACGGGCTTCTCCGCGGCGCTGTCGGGGGCGCCGTCGGCCGAAGCCGCAGCGACACCCTCCTCTTCGGCGATGCCGGCGTCGACGAGAGCCTGGGCATCGGCGCTTGCGCTGGCGGCAGCATCCGTCGTCGCGTCCGCGTCGATCACATCGATGCGGCCGGTCACGACACCGAGGTCGAGCTCCTGGTGCGCGCCGAGGTACGCGTCGATGACCGCGGGATCCCGCATCACCGTGTACGGATCGCCCTCGGCGACGATGCGGCCCTCGGCCATCACCACGACCCAGTCGGCGATGTGCCGGACCATGTGCATGTCGTGCTCGACGAAGAGGACGGTCATGCCCTCGTCCTTGAGGTCCAGGATGTGGTCGAGCAGCGACTGTGTGAGCGCAGGGTTGACGCCGGCCATCGGCTCGTCGAGCATGACCAGCGTGGGCTTCGTCATCAGCGAGCGGGCCATCTCGAGGAGTTTGCGCTGACCGCCCGACAGGCTCGCGGCGAAGTCGTCCGCCTTGGCATCGAGCTTGAACTTCTCGAGCAGGCGGATCGCCTGTTCTTCGATGTCGTCGTCCTGCTTGCGCCACAGCGCAGGGATGAGGCTCGCCCAGAAGCGCTCGCCGCGCTGTCCTGTCGCGCCGAGCTTCATGTTGTCCATGACGGTGAGCAGCCCCAGCGCCTTGGTCAGCTGGAACGTGCGGACAAGGCCCATGCGGGCGACCTTGTACGCCGCGACGCCCGAGAGGTTGTGCCCGTCGAAGCTCCAGGTGCCGCTGTCAGGCTTGTCGAAGCCGGTGAGGAGGTTGAACAGGGTCGTCTTGCCCGCCCCGTTGGGGCCGATGAGCGCAGTGATCGCCCCGCGGGGGATCTCGAGGTGGTCGACGTCGACGGCGGTGACACCGCCGAACGAGCGGCGGACGTCGTCGGCGACGATGATCGGATCGACCTTAGGCACGCCAGGGCCGGCGTCTCCGACGTGGAGGCCGGTCGTCTTCGGGCGCGCGACCGGGCCGGTGGCGGTCTCGGGTGCGCTGTTACTTGACAAAGGTCAGCTCCTTCTTGTTGCCGAGGATGCCCTGCGGCATGAAGATCACGAGCAGCATGAGCGCGACACCGACGAGGATGAAGCGCAGGATGCTCGCCTGGATCTGCGACATCCCGAAGAGGAGGCCGGCGGACGCCATGGCCGGCAGAACGTTCGAAAGGAACGTCTGCAGCGCCCAGAAGATGAGCGAGCCGAGGATGGGGCCGAAGACGGTCGCCGCGCCGCCGAGCAGCAGCGCCGTCCACACGAAGAATGTGAGCGACGTGACGTAGACGCCGGGGCTGACCGCCGAGGGGAGGGCGTAGACGATTCCACCTGCCGCGGCGATCATGCCGCCCAGCACCAGGGACTGCATCTTGTAGGAGAAGACGTTCTTCCCCAGCGAGCGCACGGCGTCCTCGTCTTCGCGGATGCCCTTGAGCGTGCGCCCCCACGGGCTGCGCATCAGCATCCACACGACCATCACGGCGATCACGACGGTGATGATGCCCATGATGCGCACCCACCACTGGGTCTCGTTGTAGGTCCAGGGGCCGAACCCGTAGGTTCCTGGTGGGATCGGGTTCGAGGCACGGAAGCTGGCGTGGTACCCGCTGAGTCCGTCGGCCGAGCCCGTGACGTCGTCGAACGCCGTCGTGAGGAACATCAGTCGCAGCACCTCGGCCGCCGCGATCGTCACGATAGCGAGGTAATCGCCGCGCAGTCGAAGCGTCGGGATGCCGAGGATCAGGGCGAACACCGCCGAGGCGGCGAGACCGACGAGCGCGGCCAGCCACCACTCGAGCCCGAACGTGAGGATGGAGATCGCGTAGCCGTAGGCGCCGATGGCCATGAAGCCGGCGATGCCCATGTTGATGAGGCCCGCATACCCGAAGTGCACTGCGAGGCCGAGGGCCGCGAGCGCATAGCCGAGGGTCGCCGGGCTGATGATCGACGATGCCGTGTTGGAGAGAATCTGAAGCCAGTCCATGGTCGTTCCTTATCCGATCCGCTCGCGTCGTCCGAGGATGCCCTGCGGTCGCAGCAGCAGGATGAGGATGAGAATGAACAGTGCGCTCGCGTACTTCAGATCGGCGGGGATCCACAGGCTCGACACCTCGACGAGGACGCCCACGATGAGAGCGCCGACGAGTGCGCCGTACGCGGTCCCCAGACCGCCGAGCACGACGGCGGCGAACATCAGGAGCAGGATCTGCGCGCCCATGTCCCACCGGATGCCCGGTCGGTAGAAGGCGTACAGGATTCCGGAGAGGCCGGCGAGTGCGCCGGCGACGACCCACACGACGCGGACGACGAAGTCCACGTCGATGCCCGACGCCGACGCCAGCGAGGGGTTGTCGGAGATGGCTCGCGTCGCCTTACCCAGCCGGGAGCGTGTGAGCCAGAGGGCGAACGCGACGATCATCGTGACCGAGATCGCGATCGACACCATGTCGAGGATGCTCATCTGCACGGCCCCGAACAGCGGGATCTTCTCCGCAGCCGCGCCGGGCAGCTGCAGCGTTCCGCCGCCGATGAAGAACTGGTAGGTATACCGAAGGGCGAGGGAGAGGCCGATGCTCACGATCATGAGCTGCACGACGCCGACTCGTCGCCGCCGCAGCGGCCGCCACAGGCCCATGTCCAGGACGAGTCCCAGCAGCGCACTGAGGATCACCGCGATCGGGTAGCCCAGCCACCAGGGGAAGGCGAGGCTCGCCGGAGCCACCAGCACGAAGCCCATGATCGCGCCGAACGTCACCATCTCACCGTGGGCGAAGTTGGAGATGCCGGTCGTGCCGTACACCAGCGAGAGACCGATCGCGGCCAGCGCCAGCATCAGGCCGAAGCTGATGCCCTGGATGAGGCGTTGCACGAGCTGATCCCAGAAGCCGGTGACGTTGCGCTCGCCCTCGCCGATGAAGAAGTTCACCGTGACGCGGCCGCCCGCGCCCATCGTCACCTCTTTCTCGTTCGGGGTGTCGTCCTCGTCGTCGACGACGGCGATGCCCTCGGGGAGGGTCTCCTCGTTCAGCGTCACCGTGTACTCGGCGTTGCGCTCGGGGACGCCGACGCGCCACTGGCCGTTTTCGTCGGTCTCGACGGTCTGCTCGCCGCCCGGCCCATCGATGGTGAGCTCGACGCCCTCCAGAGGCTCGCCGTCGAGCTGGACATTGCCGCTGATCCGATAAGGATCGTCCTCGGCCGCCAGCGCGGGAGTCGTGGCGGCGAAGACGCCCAGCACGACGAGCATCAGTGCGAAGAAGACGGCGGCGACACGTGCTCTAGCGACGCGTCTCGTGGTCGCAGTCGTAGGACCCACAGAACCTCCAGTTCGGCACACCACGCGGACACCGAAGCTCGGGTCGCATCGGCCGTGATGACGACGCTACGACTGTAATGTGTCGTCACTGTTTCGCCCAAGGTCCCATGTGGATAAGTGATCCGATCGCAACCGGACAGCGCTCGCCGCCTCGCGCGCGCCCGTGTGCCGTTATCCCGGGAACAAACGGGGCCTGCCGACGCTTAGAATCGAGTACGGAGCGTCACGAGCGCACCGGCCGCCGCCGTCCACCCCCGAGAGCACGCGCGCGCCCGCGCGAGGAGACCCCATGGAGCACAACGACCCCTTCGGCTTCGTCGGACTGACCTACGACGATGTGCTGCTGCTGCCCGGCCACACCGACGTGATCCCCAGCGAAGCCGACACCTCGTCCCGCGTGACGCGACGCATCACCGTCGCGACCCCGCTCATCTCGAGCGCGATGGACACGGTGACGGAGTCGCGCATGGCGATCGCGATCGCCCGCGAAGGCGGTCTGGGGATCATCCACCGCAACCTCGCCATCGAGGATCAGGCGTCGATGGTCGACCGCGTGAAGCGGAGCGAGTCGGGCATGATCACCGACCCGATCACGACCACCCCCGACGCCACGATCGAAGAGGTTGACTCGCTCTGCGCGCAGTACCGCATCTCGGGTCTTCCGGTCGTCGACGACGAGAACCACCTCGTGGGCATCGTCACGAACCGCGACATGCGCTTCGTCTCGGGCTTCGAGCGCCAGACCACCAAGGTGCGCGACGTCATGACGACCGACGGCCTGGTCACCGGCCGCGTCGGCATCAGCGCCGGCGAGGTCATCGCCCTCTTCGCGCAGCACCGCGTCGAGAAGCTGCCGCTCATCGACGAGCACGGCACGCTCGCGGGCCTCATCACCATCAAGGACTTCGACAAGAGCGAGAAGTACCCCCTCGCCACCAAGGACGAGCAGGGTCGCCTCCGCGTCGGCGCCGCCATCGGCTTCTTCGGCGACGCGTGGCAGCGCGCTGAGGCGCTGCGCGACGCCGGTGTCGACGTCATCGTCGTCGACACCGCCAACGGCCAGTCGCAGGGTGTCATCGACATCGTCCGCCGGCTCAAGGCCGACGCGAGCTTCGACCACATCGACGTCATCGGCGGCAACGTCGCGACGCGCGAGGGCGCGCAGGCGCTCATCGAAGCGGGAGTCGACGCCGTCAAGGTCGGTGTCGGCCCGGGGTCGATCTGCACCACCCGCGTCGTGGCCGGCGTCGGCGTGCCGCAGGTGACCGCTGTGTACGAGGCCTATCTCGCCGCGCGCGAAGCCGACATCCCGGTCATCGCGGACGGCGGCCTGCAGTACTCGGGCGACATCGCCAAGGCGCTCGTCGCCGGTGCCGACACGGTCATGCTCGGCTCGCTTCTCGCCGGCACCGACGAGTCGCCGGGCGAGATCGTCTTCCAGGGCGGCAAGCAGTTCAAGCAGTACCGCGGCATGGGCTCGCTGGGTGCGATGCAGACCCGCGGCAAGAAGACGTCGTACTCGAAGGACCGCTACTTCCAGGCCGACGTCCCCACCGACGACAAGCTCATCCCCGAGGGCATCGAGGGTCAGGTCGCCTATCGCGGCCCCGTCTCGGCCGTCGCCTACCAGCTCGTCGGCGGCCTCCGCCAGTCGATGTTCTACGTCGGCGCCCGCACGATCGAAGAGCTCAAGGCCAAGGGCAAGTTCGTCCGCATCACCGCGGCCGGCCTCAAGGAGTCCCACCCCCACGACGTGCAGATCGTCGTCGAGGCTCCCAACTACAAGAAGTAATCCTCTTCGGAACACGGATGCTGCGACCCGGCGCACTGCGCGGGTCGCAGCATCCGTCTGCCGCAGGCCTACGCGCATCCACTCGACACGTTGCGCACGACTCGACACGTTCAGCGCGCGCGAAACACGACGACTCGTGCGAGACACCGCGAGTCGCGCAATGGCCGCTGCTCACAACGCCGGCAGGTCGGAGGATGGATGCCGCGGGGCCGGGCTCACGCGAGGCGGAAGGGTGGCGCCGCCCGCGCGGAGTCGTCGGTCGCGAGGTCGGCGAGGACCGAACCGATGGCGGGGGTGAACTTGAAGCCGTGGCCGGAGAAGCCGGCGCCGACGACGATGCGGCCGCGGCGGTCGAGGATGAAGTCCTGCGAATCCGTCGAGGTGTAGGTGCAGCTGATCGGCTCGGCCGAGTCGGGGTCGAGGCCGGGGAACCACTCGGCCACGTAGTCGCGCAGCTGCGCGGCCCGGGCGGGCACCGGGCGGAACGTGCGCGCGTCGGGGTCGACGACCGGCCCGACGAGATGGAAGCCCACCTTCACCCCCTCGCCGGGCGTCGGCATGCCGTACACGTTCGCGGGGTACCGCTCGGGCGGCAGGAGGTGGTTGAACGACGGCCACACCGGGTCGGCGGCGATCGGCGCGAAGTGCGCGGGGCTCTCTTCGGTCACGGTCAGCCGGGGGAGGGGAAAGGACGGGGGAAGGATGCCGCGGCTCCAGGCTCCCGAGGTCACGACGACGGTGGCGGCCACGATGTCGCGGCGCTCGCCGCCGGCGTCGACCGTGAGTGCGACGCCGTCGTCCCGCTCGTCGAGCGAGACCACGCGGTGCCCGAAGCGGACGTCGGCTCCGTGGCCGCGCGCCCCGCGCTCGAGCGCCTTGAGCGCCGCGGAGGCGCGCACCACTCCCGCGTCGGGCGTGAAGAGCACGTCGCCGGCGAACCGCATACCGCCCCAGCGCCGTGCCGCCTCGTGAGCGGTGAGCACCTCGGCGCGCTCGCCGCCGGCCAGGAGGGCATCGTGCACGTCGGCGACGACCGCGTCGTCGCCGTGCGTCAGCAGGCCGTGCAGCCGTAGCAGTGGTTCGCCGGTCGAGCGCGAGAGCTCGTCCCATCCGATGCGGGCGAGGGCGAGCAGGTCGAGGTAGTGCGCCGCCGCGTAGGCGTTGTTGAAGTTGCGGGTCGCACCGTGCGAGGCGCCGCGCGTGTGACCCCGTTCGAACCGCTCGAGCGCGACCACGCGGTGGCCGCGGCGCGCGAGCTGCCACGTCGTCGCGAGGCCCATCGCACCCGCGCCCACCACGACGTACGGAACATGCTCGGTCACGCGGGCCTCCCCGGTCTCGGATGCCCAGGGGCGCAGCATCCGTCTCCATCCAATCGCACCGCGCGCCGGTGCCGAGGGGGCGGTGACGGAGTGTGACGGGCGCCGGCGCGGATGGTGTCGCTACCCTGGCGCCATGATCAGACAGCGGCGGCACCCTCTGGCGACGCAGCGCACCACGCGTCTCGAGGCGTTCACCGATGGCGTCTTCGCGATCGCGGCGACGCTGCTCGTGCTCGATCTGACGCAGCACTCGCTCGGGAAGGTCGACTCCGATGCCGAGATGTGGGCGGCGCTCGGCGGCATGTACGAGCTGTTCCTGAACTTCGGACTGAGCTTCGTGCTGCTGTGCCTCATGTGGATGGTGCACGTCCAGCAGTTCGAGCACCTCGCCCGGGTCGACGCGACCACGGTGTGGCTGAACAACGCGCGCCTGCTGTTCATCGTGCTCGTGCCGTTCGCGACGAACCTGACGACCGAGTACTCCGAGTGGCTCGCCGGCCGGCTCGCCATGCCCGTGACCTTCTTCCTCGCCATCCTGTTCAGCTGGCTGCAATGGGGGTGGGCGGTGCGGCAGCGCGAAGCGCTCATGCCCGACATGAGCAGAGCGGATGCCGTCGCCTACGGCCGCAGCTCGCTGAGCGCGCTCATCATCTCGGCCGCCGTCGTGGCGGTCGCGCCGTGGGTGGGGTCGCTGGCGTTCCTCCTCTTCTTCCTCGACGGCCTGCTGACCCGCGCCCTGCGCGGCAAGGGCGACTGACGCGCCGCGCCGGACGCGGTGATGTCGACGGATGCCTCGGCCCGAGGCATCCGTCGACATCCGCGCCTGCGGTGCCTTACGGAGCGGTGACGAGTTCGGACGCCTCGGCCGCGGCCGCGGCCGCGACCTCGGCCTCGGACGAGCCCGGGGCGGCAGCATCCGTCCCCTTCCCGGAGGGGAGCCACAGCGCCACGATCGTCGCGGCGAACAGCACCGCCGCACCGGTGAACACCGCGGGGCGTGCGGCATCGACGTACAGGTCGGGGAGGAGCTCGCCGCCGGCGCTGACGAAGATCGCGGTCATCACGGCGGTGCCGAGGGCGACGCCCAGCTCACGCACGGTGGAGTTCACGCCCGACGCCTTGGCGTGGTCGATGAGTCCGAGGGTCGCCAGCAGCGCCGTCGCGGACGGGGCGAACACGAGCGCCATGCCGACACCGGCCATGATGAACGGCGCGATCAGGGTGGGGTAGTCGAGGTCGGTCGACATGACCGCGGCGATCCACGTGAGCGCGATGCCCTGCAGGGCGAGGCCGAGCACGAGCAGGATGCGGGTGCCGACACGCGGAGCGAGGATGCCGGCGATCGGTGCGACGATCATGGGCGCGAGCGTCCACGGGGTGGTCTGCACGGCGGCCTCGAGAGGCGTGGATCCCTGCACGACCTGCAGGTACTGGATGAGGATGAACACCGCGCCGAAGGTGCCGAAGCTGAACGCGAACCCGACGATGTTGGTGATCGAGAACGAGCGGTCGCGGAAGAGGCGCAGCGGCATGAGCGGCGCGGTCGCGCGGGTCTGCCACCACAGGAACGCCCCGATGAGCAGGGTGCCGAGCACGATCTCGGCGATGACCCCGACGGAGTCCCAGCCGTCGTCGTTGCCGCGGACGATCGCGTGGACGAGCGCGAGCACGCCGGCGGCTGCGAGCAGCGCGCCGGGAACATCGATGCGCGCGCGGGCGCCGAAGTCGTTGTTCAGCACGACGAGCGCGAGGGGGATGGCGATGATCGCGACGGGGACGTTGATCCAGAAGATCGCCTGCCAGGTCCAGCCCTCCATGATCGCCCCGCCGACGAGCGGGCCGACGGCGACGCCGAGACCCGAGACGCCGCCCCAGATGCCGATCGCGAGCGCGCGTCTGGCCGGGGCGACCGCGCCGCTGAGAAGCGCCAGCGACAGCGGCATGACGCCTGCGGCGCCGAGGCCCTGCACCGCGCGGGCGGCGATGAGCTGACCCGGATCCGTGCTGAGCGCGGCGAGCACCGAGCCCACGCCGAACACGGCGATGCCGATCGCGAAGAGGGTGCGGCGGCCGAACCGGTCGCCGAGCGCCGAGGCGATGAGGATCGCGCCGGCGAACGCGAGCGTGTACGCGTTCACGAACCACTGCAGTTCTTCGACGCTCGCGCCCATCTCCTGGTGCAGCACCGGGAGCGCGTTCGTCATGACGAGGTTGTCGAGCGTGGCCATGAACATCGGAAGGGATGCTGCGGCCACCACGAGCGCGAACGGCCGGGCGCGGCGCGGGGCCGCGGTGAGGGGTGATTCGGTCATGGGAGGCTCCGGTTGTTATCGAATGATTACCTATTGGAGGACAATGTAGTAATCGACTGATTACAAAGTCAAGTCATTCGCTGATAACCTTTCGGCATGACACCTGCAGGAGCGCATGGCGCCGTCGTCGTGGACGAGCCGGCCGAGACGGGCAAGCGCCTGTCGTCCGAGGAGCGGCGTCGCCAGATCCTGGTGGCCGCGCTCGCCGTGTTCGGCGCCCGGGGCTACGAAGGTGCGACGACCGACGAGGTGGCCCGGGCGGCCGGCGTCAGTCAGCCGTACGTCGTGCGGCTGTTCGGCTCGAAGGAGAACCTCTTCCTCGCGGCGCTCGACGACGCCCTGGCACGCATGCTCGCGAGCTTCCGCGCAGCGCTCGCCGACGAGACCCCGCACGACCCCGACATCACGCCCGAGAAGGCCGCCGCCAAGCGCATCGGGCAGGCCTACGTCGACCTCATCGAGGTGCGGGGTCTCCACCAGACGCTCGCGCACGCCTACCTGCTGGGCAGCCACCCCGCCATCGGCGCCGCGGCGCGCCAGGGGTTCGCGAAGGTGTGGCGGTTCTTCCGCGACGAGATGGGGCTCGACACCGACGAGTCGCGCGCGTTCATGGCCGAGGGCATGCTCATCTCGACGATGATCGGCCTGCGCATCGTGGACGACTACGGCTCCGACCCGCAGATCACCGAGCTCTTCCGCTCCTGCTTCCCGACCGAGCTGCCCCACGTGCTCGAGGTCCTCCCGCGCGGCACCGACCGCTGGTAGGCCGCTCCGTTCGGATGTGACGGATGCTGCGGGCCGCAGCATCCGTTCACATCACGTGTTCTCACCGAGTGCATGCGTCGCTCGCGCGCACAACGGGTCGCCTCGGTGACAGCACGCTATGTGAACGAGGGACGAATGCTGCGCCCTGGCCCGCGTCGGGGGCGCGGCGTAGGGTCAGGGGCATGTGCCGGAACATCCACACACTCCACAACTTCGAGCCCGCCGCCTCGTCCGAAGAGGTCCACGCCGCCGCGCTCCAGTACGTGCGCAAGATCGCGGGCACGACCAAGCCGTCGAAGGCGAACCAGGAGGCCTTCGACCACGCCGTGCACGAGATCGCGCACATCACGCAGCACCTGCTCGACGATCTCGTCGCCGTGGCACCGCCGAAGAACCGCGAGGTCGAGGCGGCCAAGGCGCGCGAGCGCGCGATCAAGTCCGGCCGCTACGCCGCCCCCGCCGCCTGACCTCACCCGCCGCGTTCCCCCGCTCGTTGAGCGAGCGAGGAACGAGCGAGTCGAAACGCGCTGGGTATCCGCGATACTCCTGACGGGACGCGACCGGTGGGATAGTCTGGTCGGCTCCCTGGACGGCGACGAGTGCCGCACCGGAGCAGACAGGGAACACCGTGGGGTACATCGACATCGCCGCCGTCTCGTATGCGCTGCCGGACGGCCGGCCGCTCCTCGACGAGGTCTCGTTCCGCGTGGGCGAGGGGTCGACGACGGCGCTCATCGGCCAGAACGGCGCCGGCAAGACCACGCTGCTGCGCATCATCCGCGGTGACGCGCCCGCGCTCTCGGGCGTCGTCTCGATCGACGGCGGACTCGGTGTGATGGACCAGTTCGTCGGCCACGGCGAGGCCGGGCAGACCGTCCACGACCTCCTCATCTCCGTCTCGCCCGACCGCGTGCGCCGTGCCGCGCGCGAGCTCGAGGACTCGGAGGCGGCGATCATCGAGCACGACGACCTCGACACGCAGATGCGGTACGCCGGCGCGCTCGCCGACTACGCCGAGGCCGGCGGCTACGAGTACGAGACCGTCTGGGACACGTGCACGACGACGGCTCTCGGCATCCCCTTCACGCGTGCCCGGTTCCGCGAACTCGCCACGCTGTCCGGCGGCGAGCAGAAGCGGCTCGCGCTCGAGGCACTGCTCCGCGGCCCCGACCAGGTGCTGCTGCTCGACGAGCCCGACAACTACCTCGACGTGCCCGGCAAGCGCTGGCTCGAGGAGCGCCTCCGTGAGACGAGCAAGACGGTGCTGCTCGTGTCGCACGACCGCGAGCTGCTGGCCCGGGCGGCCGACCGCATCGTCACGCTCGAGGCGGGCGGCGCGGGCAGCACCGCCTGGGTGCACGGCGGCGGCTTCGGGACGTATCACCGGGCACGGGAGGATCGGATGCTGCGCCTCGACGAGCTGCGCCGCCGCTGGGACGAGCAGCACGTCAAGCTCAAGGAGCTCGTCGCGACCCTCAAGGTGAAGGCCACCGCGAACGACACGTTCACCTCGCGGTACCGCGCCGCGCAGACGCGCCTGCGCAAGTTCGAGGAGGCGGGTCCGCCGCAGGAACGCCCCAAGGAGCAGGACCTCGACGTGCGCCTCCGCGGTGCGCGCACCGGGCGGCGCGCGGTCGTGGCGGAGCAGCTCGAGCTCACCGGGCTCATGAAGCCGTTCGACCTCGAGGTGTGGTTCGGCGACCGCGTCGCGGTGCTCGGCTCGAACGGCTCGGGCAAGTCGCACTTCCTGCGACTGCTCGCCCGCGGCGGCACCGATCCCGACGGCCGGCTCGGGCACGTGACCACCACAGGCGCGGGACTCGACCCGGTGGCGCACACGGGCCGCGGGATCCTCGGCGCCCGCGTTGTGCCGGGGTGGTTCGCGCAGACCCACCGCCACCCCGAGTTCGACGGCAAGACGCTGCTCGACATCCTCCATCGCGGTGAGGACGCCCGCGCCGGCCTGCCCCGCGAGGCGGCGTCGAGCGCCCTCGACCGCTACGGGCTCGTCGCGCAGGCCGAGCAGACCTTCGACAGCCTGTCGGGCGGGCAGCAGGCGCGTTTCCAGATCCTGCTGCTCGAGCTCTCCGGCGCGACGCTGCTGCTCTTGGACGAGCCCACCGACAACCTCGACCTCGTCTCGGCCGAGGCACTGCAGGACGCCCTCGCTCGCTTCGAGGGCACAGTGCTCGCGGTGACGCACGACCGCTGGCTCGCGAAGTCCTTCGACCGCTTCCTCGTCTTCGGCTCCGACGGTCGTGTCTTCGAATCGAACGAGCCGGTCTGGGACGAGTCCCGCGTCGCCCGCGCACGCTGACGAAGTCTCGAACGGATGCCGCATGCCCGAGGCATCCGTCTCGCCTCTCCTCTCCTCTCCTCTCTCTGGGTTTGGGGCGCATTCTCTCCGTTGGGGCGCATCTTCTGCGCCCCAACGGAGAGAATCCGCCCCAAACCCGGAGAAGGACAGGTGAGGAGCCGGATCGAGTCGTGAGAACCCCGGAAGGTAGGGTGGACGCGTGAGCATGGACATCGAACTCGGCCGGGCCAAGCGCGCGCGCCGCGCCTACTCGTTCGACGACATCGCCGTGGTGCCGTCGCGGCGCACGCGCAACCCCGAGGACGTCTCGACCACGTGGACGATCGACGCCTTCAGCTTCGACATCCCGGTGCTGGGCGCCCCGATGGACTCGGTCGTGAGCCCGCGCACCGCGATCATGCTGGGCCAGCTCGGCGGCCTCGGCGTCCTCGATCTCGAGGGCCTCTGGACCCGCTACGACGACCCCGAGCCGCTGCTCGCCGAGATCGCCGGCCTCGAGAAGGCCGCCGCGACCCGCCGCATGCAGGAGCTGTACGCCGAGCCCATCAAGCCCGAGCTCGTGCGTGATCGTCTCGCCGAGATCCGGGCGGGGGGAGTCACGGTCGCCGGATCCCTCACCCCGCAGCGCACGCAGGAGCTGTACGAGACCGTCGTCGCCGCGGGTGTCGACCTCTTCGTGATCCGCGGCACCACGGTCTCGGCCGAGCACGTCTCGTCGGTCGACCAGCCGCTGAACCTCAAGAAGTTCATCTACGACCTCGACGTTCCCGTCATCGTCGGCGGTGCCTCGACCTACACCGCTGCCCTGCACCTCATGCGCACGGGCGCGGCCGGCGTGCTCGTCGGCTTCGGCGGGGGAGCCGCGTCCACCACGCGTGCGACCCTGGGCCTTCATGCCCCGATGGCGACCGCGGTCGCCGACGTCGCCGGCGCGCGCCGCGACTACCTCGACGAGTCGGGCGGCCGCTATGTGCACGTCATCGCCGACGGCGGGGTGGGCACATCGGGCGACATCGTCAAGGCGATCGCGATGGGCGCCGACGCCGTCATGCTCGGCGTGGCGCTCGCGCGGGCGACGGATGCTCCGGGCCAGGGCTTCCACTGGGGCCCCGAGGCGCACCACGCCAAGCTTCCGCGCGGTCGCCGCGTGAAGGTCGACCAGGTCGCGTCGCTCGAGGAGGTCCTCTACGGCCCGGCGCCGGTCGCCGACGGCACCGCGAACCTCATCGGGGCCCTCCGCAAGTCGATGGCCACGACCGGGTACTCCGACCTCAAGGAGTTCCAGCGGGTCGAGGTCGTCGTCGCGCCGTACGCCGCGGGATGACGGATGCCATGACCGACCCCGACCCGACGGGAGCGGCCGACCTCGCTCCCGAGGTGTTCCCGCCGACCCTTCGCGAGGTGATGCTGCGCCCGCGATGGATCGGGATGCTGCTGCTCTGCCTCGTCGTCGCGGGGGTGTTCGCGTGGCTCGGGCAGTGGCAGCTGGGTCGTGCGGTGCAGACGAATCCGGTGCCGCCGGGGGCGACCGAAGAAGTGCAGCCCCTCACGGACGTGGCGCTGCCGGGCGAGTACCTCCCCGAGCCGCTCGTGGGACAGCGCGTCGAGACGCGCGGTACCTGGGTCCCCGAAGACTTCATCGTCGTTCAGTCGCGCTACAACGACGGTGTCGAGGGCTACTGGGTGACCGGGCAGCTGCGGATCGACCCCGAGGTGAGCGCCACGGTCGGACCCACGTCGGTCGCGGTGGCGCTCGGGTGGGCCGCCTCGGAGGAGGACGCGCGCGCGGCCATCGCACAGCTCGAGGACGCAGCATCCGTCTCCGAAACCGTCGAGGTGACCGGCCGCCTGATCTCGGACGAAGGGCCGTTGCTCCCACCCCGTGGCGAGGACCCGCAGACGCTGACCCGCATGTCGCCGGCCGCGCTGCTCGGCCAGTGGCACGACGTCGACGCCCTCTTCGTGTATCGCCCGTACATCGCTTCGATCGACGCCTTCGCCGGCCTCGACGCGATCTCATCGCCGGCGCCGCAGGACGGGTCGGGCCTCAACTGGCTCAACATCTTCTACGCGGTCGAGTGGGCCGTGTTCGCCGGCTTCGCCTTCTACCTCTGGTACCGCCTCGCGAAGGACGCGTGGGAGAAGGAGGTCGAGGACTTCGAGGACGACCGCCGCGAGTCCGGCGGCGACCCCGAGCCCGCGACATCCTGAACCCGGACCAACAATTCCGCGGCTGCGACAGGAATCCTCACGGCTTCAGGTGAACGGAATCCGACGGGACGGAGAAGCGCCGAGGGCCGCGCGAGATTCATCCGCGTGAATGTTTCGGGCGCGGGTGAACACTCGGGGAAGAGCCGGGGAACCGTCCGGATTTGGTGTCGCCGCTTCGCAAGACTCGCCTCGGGCCCGCCATGTGGCGGGCCTGCGCCTTGCGCGCCGACCGAGCCGCCCCTGAGCCGGCTCCTTCGAGAGGTGATCACGCGTGCCCCGAAACGCTCGCCCCGCACTGATCACGGCAGGTGCCCTTGCCGTGGCCGTGGGTCTCAGCACGATGGGTGGAGGTGTGGCCGTCGCAGCAGGTGGCGGCCTCGCGCCGCCCGCCGTCAACCCCGCGACCGTCCACAAGCCCACCGCCGTACCGGACCGGGTCATCCTGACTCCGACGACCACGCCCACGACCAGCCAGTCGGTCACCTGGCGCACGTCGGACGCTGTCACCTCGCCGCAGGTGCAGTGGGCGCTGAGCGGCCCGAGCCTCGTCTCGGGTGCGCAGACGCTCGCCGCCACCACGAACACCGAGTTCGACGCGAACCTCGGCTACAAGGTCGCACACCACTCCGCGACCATCGAGGGGCTCGCGGCCGACACGACCTACGTCTATCGCGTGGGCGACGGCGAGACGTGGAGCGAATGGCTCGAGTTCACGACCGCCGCTGACGAGGTTGGCGGTTTCAGCTTCCTCGTGCAGGGCGACGCCCAGAACGACAACAAGGCGTACACGTCGCGCTCGTTCCGCGCTGCGTTCGAGGCGCGGCCGTACGCGCGTGCTGTCGTGCACGCCGGCGACCTGATCGACACCGAGACGAGCGACGCCGAGTGGGGCGAGTGGCATGAGGCCGCCGCGTTCTCGAATCAGTACCTCAACGTGATCGCATCGACGGGCAACCACGAGTACTACCCCGGCCCCGACCTCTCGCGGTACTGGGGCGCGCAGTTCGAGTACCCGAAGAACGGGCCCGAAGGTCAGCCGACGCTCGCCGAGACGGTGTACTACACCGACTACCAGGGCGTGCGGTTCATCAGCCTCGACAGCACCCAGGCGATGGGCACGCAGTCACGCGCCGCGCAGACGGCCTGGCTCGAGCAGGTGCTCGCCGACAACCCGAACCCGTGGACCGTCGTCAGCTTCCACCACCCGGTGTTCTCGGTCACGAGCGGCCGCGACAACGCGCAGCTGCGCGAGTCGTGGCTGCCGATCTTCGAGGAGTACGACGTCGACCTGGTCGTGCAAGGTCATGACCACGCCTACGGGCGCGGCAACCTCGTCGCGAACGAGCAGAACCTTCCGGAGGGGACGGATGCTGCGACCAGCCACACCGGACCCGTCTACCTGGTCAGCGTCGCGGGGCCGAAGATGTACGTGCCGGATCCCGAGGACGACAACAACTGGAGCAACAACGGCGCGAACCTCCGGGTGATGGGCCGCGACGTGCAGCTGTTCCAGACGGTCGACGTGACCGACGACGGGCGCATGCACGTCGAGGCGCGCACCGTCGACGGCGCGCTGTTCGACGCGTTCACGATCACGAAGGACGCCGACGGCGACAAGGTCGTGACCGATGACGAGCTGTGGGCGGGCGGCCCCGGATCGAGCCGCGACGGCGTCGAGCCCCCGGCGCTGCCGACCGAGCCCGGTGAGCCGGGAGAGCCCGGTCAGCCCGGTGAGCCCGGTGAGCCTGGTGAGCCCGGAGAACCCGGTGAGCCTGGAGAACCCGGTGAGCCCGGAGAGCCGGGAGAACCCGGTGAGACCGGCAAGCCCACGCTGACCCTGAGCGACTCGTCGGTCGCACCCGGCGACACGCTCTCGGTCACGGCGGCTGGATTCCTGGCGGGTGAGCGCGTCTCGATCGAGCTGCACTCGACGCCGGTCACGCTCGCGCTGTCAACCGCGACCGACGCCGGCGCCGTGTCGGCGACGGTCACGATCCCGCAGGACACGACCGCCGGCGAACACCGGATCGTGATGCGCGGGCTCGAGTCGCAGCGCACCGTGAGCGCCGACATCATCGTGACCCGCCCCGCGGGAAGCGGCGCCGCCCAGCTCGCCACCACCGGCACCGAGCTGCCGATCGCGCTCATCGCGATCGGCGGCCTCCTCGCCGCCGGCGGCGGCGTCCTCATCACCCGCACCGTCCTCCGCAACCGAAAGGCCTCCTGAGCCATGGCTCGTCATCGCACATCCCGGCGCCTTCTCGCCGGCGGCCTCGCACTGGGCGTGATCGCGGCCGGCGTGCTTGTCGCAGCGCCTGCGCACGCGGCATCCGTCCCTGCCGCGGAGCGGTACGCCGCCTCGCGCGTACCCGATCGCATCACCCTCACCCCCGGTGAGGATCCCACCACCGAGCAGGTCGTCGCGTGGCGCACCTCGACCGACGTCACCGACGGCATCGTCGAGTTCCGCACGCTCACCCCGGCTCCCTACCCGGGCGGCGTGCAGCAGCTCGTCGCGCAGCAGCGCACCGAGCAAACGGCCGACCTCGGCTACACGCAGGCGGTGCACACCGCGACGCTGTCGGGGCTGCTCCCCGGCGTCGCCTACATGTACCGTGTCGGCGACGGCACGAACTTCAGCGAGTGGCAGGACTTCGAGACGGCCTCGGCGACCGCCGACAAGTTCTCGTTCGTGTACCTCGGCGACATCCAGAACGGCATCTCGAGCGACGCGTCGCGGGTCATCCGCAACGCGTTCCGCGACCGGCCGAACGCCGATCTGGTGCTGCAGATCGGCGACATGGTCGACGACGCCGAGTCCGACGCGCAGTGGGGCGAGGTGTACGACGCGTTCTCGTACACGCTCGGCACGCAGAACATCCTGACGACGCCGGGCAACCACGAGTACGAGGGTGGGCTCTCGGAGCAGTGGCGGAGCCAGTTCACGTTCCCCGACAACGGCCCCGAGGGTGAGGGCGGTGTCTACGACGAGCTCGAGGGCACCGTCTACTACACCGACCACCAGGGCGTGCGCTTCGTCTCGCTCAACAGCAACATCGTCGACACCGAGGGGCTCAAGGTCCAGGCCGAGTGGCTCGAGGGCGTGCTGGACGACAACCCGTCCGAGTGGACGGTCGTGTTCTTCCACCACCCCGTCTACTCGCTCGACGAGGGTCGCAACAACCTCGGCATCCGCCAGACGTGGGGGCCGATCTTCGAGGAACACGACGTCGACCTCGTCCTCACCGGCCACGACCACGCCTACGGGCGCGGCAACACCCTGGCCAGCGAGGCCGACCTGCCCGCCGGCGCCGACCCGGAGCTCAGCCACACCGGCCCGGTGTACGTGACCTCGAGCGTCGGCTCGAAGTTCTACGAGGCGGGTCCGCGTCACTGGAACGAGAACGACGCGCACCTGCGTCGCCTGGTGACCGGCATGCAGACCTACCAGGTCGTCGACGTCGCTTCGGGCACCCTCCGCTTCGAGTCGCGGACGGCCGACGGATCGTTCCTCGACGGCTTCACGATCACGAAGAAGGATGGGGAGAAGCTCGTCGTCGACGGCGTAGAGCCGCAGGTCATCGACCCGGGCACGCCGTCGCCCTGTCTCGGCTGCGAGCCGGGCGGACCCGATCCCGAGGAGCCTGAGCAGCCGGAGGAGCCGACCGGCGAGTTCGACTACGAGCAGACCGCTCAGCTCGACGCCGTGACGCCGAACAGCGTCGGAGGCGACCACACGGCGGCCCTCCCGGCGGGCGTCGCGTACGACCAGGCGCGCGATGTGCTGTACCTGGGCGATCAGAACAGCCGGAAGATCTTCGAGATCGACCCCGACACGGATGCGGTGCTGCGTGAGATGACGCTGCCCGAAAACATCCGCGACCTTGGTGTCGACGAAGAGAACGAGCTGTTGTACGTCGGGCAGCAGAACCGCAATTGGGTGGTCGTCTCGACGGCCGACGCCACGTTCGGCGAGGTGGTGCGCGGGTCGTACCCGGTGATCGAGTCCAACCGTTCGATCGACGTCGACCCCGTCAACGACTACGTCTATGTCGCAGTGCCGGCGCGCGGTGTCGAGGTGTTCCGTGCCTCGACGGGCGAGTCGCTCGGTGTGATCAATGGCACGGCCGACGCGTACTACGTCGCGGCCGACCCGGAGACGGGCTGGATCGTCACCACGTCGTTCACCGACGTCGAGGAGAACCCCGGCATCCAGGCGTTCGACGCGAAGAACGGGTTCGTCAAGAAGTGGGAGAAGGCGGTGCGCCCGAACGCGCGCCAGCTCGACATCGACAGCACGAACGGGCTGCTCTACATCGGCTACACGGGCACGTCCGCGGACCGCGGCGGCTTCTCGGTGCACTCGCTCGCGACCGGCGAGCTGCTGGTCGACCAGGTGGGCCCGGCGTTCGGCAAGGACGGGTACGGCATCGTCGTGGACGAGGAGGACCAGCGCGTCTTCGTCGCCAACCGCGACTTCCGCCTCAACCCTCCCGGTGAGGAGCTCGACCCGAAGGCCGTGACGGTCAGCATCCGCGTGACGGACGACCCGACCGACCCGACGGACCCGACGGACCCGACGGACCCGACGGACCCGACGGACCCGACCGACCCGACCGAACCGGGTGCCGAGCCGTGGGCGGCGCGCGCCCTGACGGCGATCCCGACGGAGCCGACCGACCCCGAGGTGCGTCCGGTGGGCTCGGCGGTGGACCCGGCCACGGGGCACGTGTTCGTCGCCGACGAGATGCGCCCGGCGCGGGTGCACGTGGTCGACCCGGAGACCGATGAGGTCGTGCGAACGATGAGCGCGCCCACCACCGATCCGGTCGAGGACGGTCTGCGAGACATCGCCTATGACGCGGCGAACGGCTGGCTGTACGTCGGGTTCGGCAGCAACTGGGTCGTGATGGACGCCGACACCGGTGAGCGGGTCCGCGGACCGTACGCCTTCAGCGGCGGGGTGCGGGGTCTGGACGTCGACGTCGAGCGGGGTCTGGTCTACGGCGGCGTGCGCGGCACGGGCTACGACGTCGCCGACGCGGTCACCGGGGAACTGCTGCGCACCGTCCAGGGGCCAGCTGACGCCGGCGCATGGCGCACGCACGGTATCGCCGTCGACCCGGTGCACGACCGGCTGTACGTCAGCAACAGCGATGCGACGGGCTCGACCGAGGGCGTGCACGTGTACGACCTCGCGACCGACACCCTCGTCGCGCGTCAGCTGATCGCCGCGGCCGACTACCGCTCGATCGCGGTGGACGGCGAGGCGGGCATCGTCGTGGCCGGCAACCAGACCGACCTGTACGAGAAGTCCGGGATCACGGTGCTCCGCGCGGGGGACCTGAGCCTGGTGCAGCGTCTGTCGGCGCACGCCTACGGCAACAAGGTCTACGGCGTCTCGATCGACACCGAGCGCGACCGCGTGTACGTGTCGGCGCGCGAGCGGTACCCCGCAGGTCTGATCGAGGTGACGCTGCCGGCATCGATCGACTGAGCCGCAGCATCCGGAACCGCCCTCTCCCGAACCGGGGGAGGGCGGTTCCTCGTCGCGCGCCTCGCGGGAAACGCCCCGGAACCCCGCGGGTAGACTGGGGGTCATGCCCCGCGCCCCGAAGCTCGCTTCCTTTCCGGCGATCCGCGGAGCCCTGAAGTTCTACCAGATCTGCTCGATCATCACGGGCACGATGCTGCTGCTGCTCGTCGCTGAGATGATCATGAAGTACGCGGTCGGCTACGAGCTGTTCCTCGGTGGGTCCGGCGGGTTCCTGTGGTTCGCCCCCGTCGTCGAGACGGCCTCCGGCCTCGAGTCGACCGGCGACGGGTTCAACCTGTCGCTCGGCATCCTCGTCGCCCACGGCTGGTTCTACGTCGTCTACCTGATCTCGTGCTTCCGCGTCTGGAGCCTCATGCGCTGGAACCTCCTGCGCCTGGGCATGCTCGCCGCGGGCGGCATCGTGCCGCTGCTCTCCTTCTTCATGGAGGCGCGCGTCGGCCGCGACGTCAAGACCTACCTGGCCGGGCGTGAGGCAGCCGAGCTGCACTCCCAGGCCGGGCACTCGACCCTCACCCACTCGATCCCGACGGAGAACAAGCGTTGACCGCACAGACCGAGACCTCCCAGCGCCCCGTGCTCGTCGTCGACTTCGGCGCCCAGTATGCGCAGCTGATCGCGCGCCGCGTGCGCGAGGCCGGCGTCTACAGCGAGATCGTGCCGCACACCGCGACCGCCGCCGACATCGCGGCGAAGAACCCGGTCGGCATCATCCTGTCGGGCGGCCCGTCGTCGGTGTACGAAGACGGCGCCCCCGCGCTCGACACCGGCGTCTTCGACCTCGGCGTGCCGACGCTCGGCATCTGCTACGGCTTCCAGGTCATGGCGCAGGCGCTGGGCGGCGAGGTCGCGAACACGGGACTGCGGGAATACGGCGCGACGGATGCTGCGGTCACCGGTGACGGCGGAGTTCTGCTGGGCGGTCAGCCGGCCGAGCAGAACGTGTGGATGAGCCACGGAGACCAGGTCTCGAAGGCGCCCGAGGGCTTCCAGGTGCTCGCCTCGACGGGCGCGACCCCGGTCGCCGCCTTCGGCAGCGACGAGCGCCGCTTCTACGGCGTGCAGTGGCACCCCGAGGTGAAGCACTCCGACCACGGCCAGCAGGTCATCGAGAACTTCCTCCACAAGGCGGCGGGTCTGCCCGCCGATTGGAACAGTGGCAATGTCATCGCCGAGCAGGTGGCGAAGATCCAGGCGCAGGTCGGTTCCGGCCGTGTCATCTGCGGTCTGTCGGGCGGCGTCGACTCGGCCGTGGCAGCGGCCCTCGTGCACAAGGCCGTCGGCGACCAGCTCGTCTGCATCTTCGTCGACCACGGCCTCCTCCGTAAGGACGAGCGCGAGCAGGTCGAGCAGGATTACGTCGCCTCGACCGGCGTGCGCCTCGTGACCGTCGACGCGCGCGAGCAGTTCCTGAACGCGCTCGCCGGCGTCAGCGACCCCGAGCAGAAGCGCAAGATCATCGGCCGCGAGTTCATCCGCACCTTCGAGCAGGCCGAGGCCGCCCTCGTGGCGGAAGCCGAGGCCGACGGCGAGCCGATCCGCTTCCTCGTGCAGGGCACGCTCTACCCCGACGTCGTCGAGTCGGGCGGCGGCACCGGCACCGCGAACATCAAGTCGCACCACAACGTGGGCGGCCTTCCCGAGGACCTGCAGTTCGAGCTCGTCGAGCCGCTGCGCACCCTGTTCAAGGACGAGGTGCGCGCGATCGGCCGCGAACTCGGGCTCCCCGAGGTGATCGTCGGCCGCCAGCCGTTTCCGGGCCCCGGCCTCGGCATCCGGATCGTGGGTGAGGTCACCGCTGACCGCCTCGAGATTCTGCGCGATGCCGACGCCATCGCCCGCGAAGAGCTGACACGCGCGGGCCTCGACGGCGAGATCTGGCAGTGCCCGGTGGTACTGCTCGCCGACGTGCGCTCGGTGGGCGTGCAGGGAGACGGCCGCACCTACGGCCACCCGATCGTGCTGCGTCCCGTCTCGAGCGAAGACGCGATGACCGCCGACTGGACGCGCCTGCCCTACGACGTGCTCTCGAAGATCTCGAACCGCATCACCAACGAGGTGCGCGAGGTCAACCGGGTCGTGCTCGACGTCACGTCGAAGCCCCCGGGGACCATCGAATGGGAGTGAGCATGTGTGCGCCTCGGACTTCGGTCCGGGGCGCCGCTGTTTCTTCCGGCCGTGCGCTCGTGGCAGCGGAGGCGTGGTGAGGAAAGATGGACGGGTGACGGATGCTGCGGACTCACTGCCCGACGCCGACTACGTGTTGCTGGGCAGCCGCGTCGCACTGGGACTCGACGGCGGGTTCGCCGTAGCCGTACCCGCACGGCTACGCCTGCTCGAATCGTCAGGGGCTCGCGAGCCGCTCCTGTTGAGCGTCGACGGGCAGTCTCCCGACGCGCACGCGGCGCAGCGACAGACGTTCGTCGAGGGCGGCCATGTGCCCGACGCGTCGCGCGTGCGCAATCTCTTCGACGACCTCCTGGATCGCGGGGAGTGGCTCGAGCGCGTCGGCGAGCCCGGGGGTCGCACGCCCGGTCTCACCTACCGGATGATCACGGATGCTGCGTCCCGCCCTATCGTCTCGCTTCCGGTCTTCGAGAACGACCCCGAGTGGCACCTGCGCGATGCGGCCGTCGTCGTGCATGCGGAGGCGGGCGACCGCGTGCTCCCCGGCTTCCGCGGGCTCTACATCGCATGGTTGAAGGCGATCGCCGATGAGCGCCGACGGGCCGGCGGCGATCCCGCGCGGCTGTTCGTCGTGGTGTGCGAATCGCGGCAGATCGGCGAGGCCCTCGTGGGATGGGACGATCCCCGGGTAAGGCTCGTGCACACCGTCCACAACTCGCATCTGCCCGCACCCTACGACGACCCCGGCGCGCCGGTCGCCGGACTGTGGCAGCGCTGGCTCCGGACTCTCGACGCGTATGACGCGGTGCTGTGGCCGACGGCCGCGCAGCGGGACGAGGTGGCCGCCCGGTTCGGCGACCCCGGCACGTTCAACGTCGTGCCCAACACGATCGAACTCGGCACCGAGCCGCCGGGCGTGGAGTCGCGCGACCCGCACCGCGTCGTGATGCTCAACCGGCTCGCCCCGCAGAAGCGCGTCGACCTCGCGATCCGCGCCTGGGCGCGGGTCGCCATGGCGGTGCCCGACGCCCGCCTCGACGTGTACGGCGACGGCCCGTTGCGGGACGAGCTGCAGGAGCTGATCGACGAGCACGGGGTGGCAGCATCCGTGACCCTCCACGGGGCCACCGCCGGTCGCGACGCGATCTTCGACCGCGCGGCGCTGTTCGTCACGTCGACGGCGTTCGAGGGCCAGGGGCTGTCGATCGCCGAGGCGCTCGCCCGCGGACTGCCCGTGGTCTCGTTCGACGCCCGGTACGGGCCGCGCGAGGCGATCGCCGGCGCCGGCATCGTCGTGCCGCCGGGCGACGTCGACTCCTTCGCCGACGCGATCATCCACCTGCTGCGCGACGACGCCCGCCGTGCCGAGCTGGCGTCGCGCGCGAGGGCTGCCGCCGCCGCGTTCACGCCCGACGCGGTGCGTCCCGCGCTGGTCGCTGCCCTTCGCGCCGCGGTCGAGAACCCCTCGCGGCGCGCCTGAGCGCTCCCCGGCACTTTTGGCGAGTCGCCAGGGTCTAGGCCCCGCGTGGGCCGTTCTTGGCGAGTCGCCGCCGGCGCCATCCCGGCGGGTCATCTTGGCTGGTTTGGCGACTCGCCATGTCGCGGTCATGCGCGCCCTCGTTCATGGCGAGTCGCCAAGATCGCCGCGGGTGGGGCGTCGTGGCGGCCTTTGGCGAGTCGCCAGGGTCTCGCCCTGGGTGGGTAGGTCATGGCGAGTCGCCAAAATCGGCGGTGTGCGAGAGGGATCCGCTGATGGCAGAGCCGCCGGGAGCGGAAACGGATGCTGCGGCCCGGGCGGGCGCGCAGGCTGAGGGCATGGCTGAAGACAACCGCATCCCCCACTTCGGGGCCGAGGCGCGACGCGAGCTGTTCCATCAGCGCGTGCTCGTGCTCGACGGCCCGCTCGACGACGACAACGGCACTCTGATCGCGACGCAGCTGCTGGCGCTCGCGGCCGAGGACGAGGCATCCGATATCGCCCTCTGGATCCACTCGCCCGGCGGATCCGTTCCCTCGATGCTTGCGATCCGCGACGTCATGCACCTCATCCCCAACGACGTCGCGACCCTCGCCCTCGGCCTCGCGTGCAGCGCGGGCCAGTTCCTGCTGTCGGCGGGGACTCGGGGCAAACGGCGTGCGCTGCCGCACGCGCGGATCCTGATGCACCAGGGCTCCGCGGGCATCGGCGGGTCGGCGGTCGAGGTCGAAGTGCAGGCCGACGACCTCCGCCACATGCGGGACACCGTGCTCGGACTCATCGCCGCCGACACCGGGCAGAGCGTCGAGCGCATCTTCGAGGACTCGCTGCACGACCGCTGGTACACGGCGGCCGAGGCCCGCGACTACGGGTTCATCGACGGGATCGTCGATTCCTTCGCCCAGGTCGTGCCGCGGCGGCGACGGCCCGCGGGGCTCGGACTCGGCCGGGCGGAGGTGGCGGCGTGAGCGCGTACACGATTCCCAACGTGGTGGCACAGCACCCCCGCGGCGACCGCGTCATGGACGTCTACTCGCACCTGCTCGCCGAACGGGTCGTGTACCTCGGCACGGGCATCGACGCGGGCGTCGCGAACGCGCTGATCGCACAGTTGCTGCACCTCGACGCCGACAGTCCTGAGCGTGACATCCAGCTCTACATCAACTGCGAGGGCGGAGACCCGTCGGCGATGCTCGCGGTGTACGACACGATGCAGCACGTGCGGCCCGACGTCGCGACGACGGTCGTGGGGCAGGCGATCGGCGTCGGCGCGGTGATGCTCGCCGCGGGCGCGGCAGGCAAGCGGTCCGTGCTGCCGCACGCCCGCATCGTGCTGCACCAGCCCGCCGGACAGGGGAGGGGCGCGATCCCCGACCTCATCCTCCAGGCCGACGAACTGGTGCGCGTGCGCGGCGAGGTGGAGGAGATCCTCGCGAGGCATACGGGACAGGATGCTGCGAAGCTCAGGTCCGACACCGACCGCGACCGCGTCTTCACCGCCGCCGACGCGGTGGCGTACGGCCTCGCCGACACGGTGCTCGAACGGGCGTCGACGCCCGCTCGCTGAGCGGAGTCAGCGCTCGCTCAGCGGGCCGGGCCAGGTCTTGCCCTCCCAGGGGTCGTAGTCGGCGAGGAGCTCCTCCTGAGGAGGACGCTCGGCTTCGGGCACGTGCTGGAGGTTGACGCGCACGCGGTACCAGAGCGAGCTCGAGCCGCGCATCCCGTCGATGAGCACGTCGGCGGGGTGCAGCTGCGTCACCACGGACTCGTGGCGGCCCTTCCACACCTCGAGGGCGTGGACCGCTTCGGGCTTGGTCTTCGTACGGGCGATCTCGATGAGCGGCATCGTCGACTGGCGCCGCCCCGACCCGTCGCCGCCGCGGGGCGGCTTCTCGGCCGGTCCAAGTTCCTCGGCGAGGCGGAGGAGGCCGTCGAGCGTGCCGACCGCACTGTCGATGCCGGCATGCGGGTCTCCGACTTCGGCATACCGGGTGGGCACGGTGAGCACGGTGAACTCGGCAGGGCGGCGTGAGCGGACCTCGTCCCAGTCGAGCGGTGTCGAGACGCGCGCGTCGGGCAGAGGGCGGATGGAGTAGGCGGACGCCACGGTGCGGTCCTTGGCGTTCTGGTTGAAGTCGACGAACACGCTCTCGCCGCGCTCCTCCTTCCACCAGCGGGCGGTCGCAAGACCGGGAGCGCGGTTCTCGACCTCGCGGGCCAGCGTCTCGGCGGCGAGGCGCACCTGCTTGTAGTCCCAGTCCGGCGTGATGCGCACCAGGATGTGCATCCCCCGCGAGCCGCTCGTCTTCGGCCAGCCCACGAGTCCGACGTCGTCGAGAACCTCGCGCGCGACGAAGGCGACGTCGACGATCTGCGACCAATCCACGCCCGGCATCGGGTCGAGGTCGATCCGCAGCTCGTCGGGGTGGTCGAGATCCTCGGCGCGGACGGGATGCGGGTTCAGGTCGAGGCACCCGAGGTTGACGATCCAGGCGAGGCCCGCAGCATCCCGGATCACCGCCTCTTCGGCCGACGTGCCTCGCGCGTACTGCAGCGTCGCCGTGTCGATGAAGTCGGGGTGGTTCTCGGGCACGCGCTTCTGGAAGAACGGCTCCTGGTCGATGCCCCTCGGGAAGCGCTTGAGCACCATCGGGCGGCCGCCCGCGCCGCGGAGCGCGCCGTCGGCGACGGCGAGGTAGTACCGCACGATGTCGAGTTTCGTGATCCCCGGCTCGGGGAAGACGATCTTGGTCGGGCTCGAGATGCGCACCTCGTTCCCGCCGATGTCGAGGATCTCGGCTTCCGACTTCGCGGGCGTCACTCGGCCAGGCTAGCGACGCCCCAGGACATCGACCAGAGGCAAGGCACCGCCGGGGCCGTCACGCCGCGAGGGCGTAAGTGGCGCGGCATCCGACCACCGCTCGCTCGGTCGCGCGCGAACGGAGGTCGTCGACGACACCCGCCGTCAGCTCGATCAACGTGACCTCGAGCGCACCGGCGACCGCCGCGATCATCTCGCTCGACGGCTCCTTGAGTCCCCGCTCGATCTCGGACAGGTATTGCGGCGAGACCCCGGCGCGGTCGGCCGTGTCGGCGAGACGCTCGCCGCGTTCATGGCGCAGGTTGCGCAGGCGCTCGCCCAGCGCGTCGCGCCAGAGCGGCTCGGGCTCACGAGAGGGGCGCGCGGCTTTCGCCGGCAGCGGGATGATCTCGGCCATGCGATCACGATAGGACGTGAAAGCACCGGAAGCCGAGACCGTTCCGCTCTGAGCAGAATGCGGTGGGACAACGCTCGCCGGCGATGCGCGGTGCGTCCACGGATGTGCGTCGTGCATGAAACGCCGAGTGCCAAACCGGCTCGATTGAGCGGATTGCTCAACCTGGGAGGTCCCTGTTGATCTTTTGAGAGTTCGCGCATAGCGTGCCGCCGTACCCTCGCCGTTCCCCAGTGACGAGAAAGCAGGCCCCCACTTGTACCGACGTTCCCTGGCAGTCGTCAGCGCCCTCGCGCTGGCGATCGCGACCCCCACCGCGGCGATGGCCGCCACCCCTGACGACGACCCGTCGTCGCGCTTCGAGAAGTCAGACACGCAGGGTCCGGTCGGCACGACCGCCCGGCCGCTGAGCGTCGGTGCCGACGGTCGGGTCACCGTCATCGTCGAGATGGCCGGCGATCCGGTCGCCGTGGCTCAGGCGAAGAAAGGCAGCGACCTGACCGCCGCCGAGCGCAAGGCCATAAAGAGTTCCCTGAAGAAGAATCAGGATGCGATCGCCGGGCCGCTCGAGGCCAAGGACGGCGAGATCCAGGCGACGATGCAGTCGGCCTACAACGGCATCCAGGTCTCGATCCCCGCCGAGCAGGTCGATGCGGTCGCCGCCCTCCCCAACGTCGTCGCCGTTCACCCGGTCAAGACGTACACGCTCGACAACGCCGTCTCGGTGCCGTTCCTCGGCGTCCCGCAGGTGTGGCAGGACACCGGCTACACAGGTGAGAACATCAAGGTCGCCATCATCGACACGGGTGTGGACTACACGCACGCCAACTTCGGCGGCCCCGGCACCACCGACGCATTCGCCGCGGCCAGTGCGGCCGAGGCCCAGCCGGCCGACCCCGCGCAGTTCGGCCCGGGCGCGCCGCGCGTCAAGGGCGGGTACGACTTCGTCGGCGACTCGTACAACGCCGATCCGTCGTCGGCGGACTACCAGCCGACGCCGATGCCCGATGACAACCCGCTCGACTGCAACGGCCACGGCAGCCACGTCGCCGGCACCGCTGCGGGCAGCGGCGTCACGGCGGAGGGCGAGACCTACACCGGTCCGTACGACTCCTCGACGGCGTCCGCCGAGTGGACGATCGGCCCGGGCGTCGCACCACAGGCCGACCTCTACGCGCTCCGCGTCTTCGGCTGCGGCGGGTCGACGGACATCGTTGTTCCGGCCATCGACTGGGCCGTCGACAACGGCATGGACGTCATCAACATGTCGCTGGGCTCGCCGTTCGGCCGCGGTGACGACCCGGACGAGGTCGCGGCGGCGAACGCGATCGGCGCCGGTGTCGTCGTCGTGAAGTCCGCGGGCAACGAGGGACCGAGCCCCTACCTCGCCGGCAACGGCAACGGGGTCGTCTCGGTCGCCGCCGTCGACAGCACGGCGACGTTCCCCGGCGCACTGATCACCGTCGACGGGGTCCAGGTGCCCGCCATCAACGCGAACGGCGCGGTGCTGACAGGCCTTCCGGCCATGACCGTCGTGCGGCTCACCGATAACCCCGCCACGCCCGAAGAGAACGAGGCGCTCGGCTGCTCGGTCGCGGCGTACAACTACGCCGGGGTCACCGTCGGCGGCAACCAGCTCGCGGTCTCTACCCGCGGAGTCTGCGCCCGCGTCGCGAAGGCGATCTTCGCTCAGCAGGCGGGTGCGGCGGCTGCGGTGATGGTCAACACCACGAACGACTACCCGCCGTTCGAGGGTGAGATCACCGAGAACCCCGACACCGGCGACGACTACACGGTCACCATCCCGTTCCTCGGCGTGCGTATGTCTGACGGGCCGAAGCTCGTCGACGATGCCGAGGCGAGCATCGCCCCGGCGCCGCTCGAGAACCCCGGCTTCCGCGGCTACGCGTCGTTCAGCTCCAGCGGTCCCCGCAGCGGTGACAGCGCTCTCGGCGTGGACGTCGCGGCGCCCGGTGTCTCGATCGTCTCGACCGGCGTCGGCACCGGCAACGGCCCTGCGACGATCTCGGGAACGTCGATGGCCGCGCCGCACGTGGCAGGTGTCGCGGCGCTCGCCGTCGAGGCCCACCCGGCCTGGTCGGCCGCTGAGGTCTCGTCGGTGCTCATCTCGACCGCCGACCCGGAGAAGGTCGCCGGTCAGAACCTCGTGCGCGGCGGCGTCGGTCTGGTCGACACCGCTCAGGCCGTGTCGCAGCAGGTCACCGCAACCGGCGACTCGTTCCGGACGGATGACGGCAAGCT
This sequence comes from Microbacterium trichothecenolyticum, assembly GCF_041938625.1. Classification (GTDB taxonomy): domain Bacteria; phylum Actinomycetota; class Actinomycetes; order Actinomycetales; family Microbacteriaceae; genus Microbacterium; species Microbacterium trichothecenolyticum_D. Next base: position 1,098,348 of record NZ_CP169427.1, read on the forward strand.
GCGCGAGACCGCGTTGAGCTTCGGGTTCCAGGAGACCGCGAAGACGTTCCAGGGCACGAAGACGGTGACGGTGACGAACTACGGCACCGAGCCGGTGACGTACGCCGTGAGCACCGCGGCATCCGCCCAGTCGGAGCCGGCGACGGTCACGGCCAGCCCGGCCCAGGTCACGGTCAAGCCCGGTCGGTCCGAGAGGATCTCGGTCGACCTCACTGCCCCCGCGACCGCGGTGGGCAGCTCGGGTGCCGGAGGATTCGCGTTCTACGAGTTCTCGGGCGATGTGGTGCTCACGTCTGCGACCGACACGCTGCGGGTGCCGTACCTGCTCGTGCCGCGCGCCACGACCGACGTGACCGCCTCCGGCGATCTCAAGGTGACGAAGAAGAACACGCCGGTCGACGGCGAGGTGGCGGTCACGCTGAAGAACAACCGGGGTGCCTTCGCCGGCGCCGCGGACTTCTACACGTGGGGCCTCGAAGACAAGAAGGACGCGCCGAAGTCGTTCACCGACACCGGCTACGACCTCCGCGCCGCCGGTGTGCAGTCGTTCCCGTGGGACGACACCGGCGACCAGCTGCTCGTCTTCGCGGTCAACACCCACAACCGGTGGTCGAACGCCGCCGCGAACGAGTTCGACGTCGTCATCGACACGAACGGCGACGCGGAGCCCGACTGGATCGTCTTCTCGGCCGACGGCGGCCTCGTGACCGCCGGGAGCGCCAACGGCATCTCGCAGGTGTTCGAGTACGAGATCGCGACGGGCGAGGTGTTCGCGGCGGGGTTCAACGCCTCGGCGCCCACCGACAGCAGCACGATCCTGCTGCCGGTCATCGCCAGCGACCTCGGCATCACCTCGGGCGCGTTCAGCTACACCGTGCAGAGCTTCTCGTCGGTCAACGACGGCTCCGACGAGATGGACGGCATGGCGAGCTACGACCCGTGGGCGCCGGCTCTCACAAACGGTCAGTTCGAGTCGATCGAGGTCGGCGCCAAGGTCGACGTGCCCGTCGCGGTGAACGGCGCCGCTTTCGCCGCGCAGAAGCCGCTGGGCGTGATGGTCGTCGTGCAGGACAACGCCGCGGGCAAGGACGAGGCGATCCTCGTCAAGGCCAGGTAACAGCGCACGAAACGAGGTGGCGCTCCGTCGGACGGCGGGGCGCCACCTTTCGTTGTGCAGACGCGGAACGGATGCTGCAGCCGGGGGCGGCAGCATCCGTTCGATGTCAGCGGGTGCAGAGCTGGGGGGAGTCCGTCGTGCCGAACCGGTAGTCGTAGCTCTCGCCGTCGACGGTGACGACGACCCGCATGCCGTCGACGAGGGCCTGCGTGTAGGAGACGCCCGGCGACGGGCACCCGAGGGCGCCGTTGTTCCAGGTGACGGCATGGGCCGAGACGAGGTCGGGTGTGCCGGTGACACCCCGCTCGGCGAGGTCGGCGACGATGGCGGCCCACCGCGCGGGAGGAACGGCGACGGGTTCCCCGGTGGGGGCGATCGGGCCACGCGTGGTCGTCTCGAAGGGCGTGCGGGTCGGCGTCGGCTGGGGCTCGGTGGGTTCGGTCATGGCTCCTCCGGAACACGCGGCGAGGCCCAGCGCCAGCACGACGATCGCGCCGGCGGCGTTCCCGCGATGACGAGCCACGCGCCACTCCTCGATTCGGCATCAGCCTAAGCGCCGTGCCGGCAGAACAGAACGGCCGCCCGGAGAACCGGGCGGCCGTTCGGAGGCGAAGCGCTGGGCGTCAGTTGTTGCCGCGCGCGATCGCGAGGATGCGCAGGATCTCGAGGTACAGCCAGACGACCGTGACCATGATGCCGAACGCGCCGAGCCAGCCGAACTGACGGGGAGCGCCGTTGCGCACGCCCTGCTGGATGCTGTCGAAGTCGAGCACCAGCGAGTACGCCGCCATGATGACGACGAACACACCGATGAGCACGCCCCACGGGATGCCGAAGAGCGGGCTCTGCTCGCTCAGGAGGCCGAAGGCGCCACCCGCGATCGGCACGTTGAAGAGCATCAGGAAGATGTTCACCAGCGAGAACACGAGGTAGCCGATCATCGCGATCATGAAGACCTTGGTCGCGCGCTTGGACGCCCGGATCTTGCCGCTCGCGAACAGGGCGAGGGTCACGCCCACGACGGCGAGCGTCGCGAGAGTGGCCTGGACCACGATGCCCGGCCACAGGAACTCGAAGAATGCCGAGATCGCGCCGACGAAGAGGCCCTCGAAGGCGGCGTAGGCGAAGATGAGTGCCGGACGGATCTTCTTGCGCGACGTGAAGATGACGACCATCGCGAGCACGAAGCCACCGAGAGCGCCGATCATCCAGGGGAGGATCGACGGGTTCGGGTTCGTCGGGGTGACGCCCGCCATCGTCCACACCCAGCCGACGGCGGCGGTCACGAGGAGGACCGCGAACAGGCCGACGGTCTTCCAGATGGTGTCTTCGTACGACATGCGGCCGGTCTCGACGGCACCTGCGGACGGCGCCGCGTACATGCCTTCGAGCTGCGCCTGGGCCGCAGCATCCGTCCCGGCACGCTGCGCCGTTGCGAACTGCGACTGCCCGCCCAGGTTCGCCGCCTGCGAACCGCCGGGGTAGGTCTGAACGGCCTTCGGGTCCTGGAAGGCCGGGTTGTTGAACGCGGGGTTGTTGAGGGCCACTGCTCTCACACTCCAATGTCAAGGGAATCCCAGCACGATGCTGTTGATCAACACTATCCGACAGGCCGGGACCGGGCACGGGTTCGTGCTGTGAGCTGACTATGAACGGATGCTGCGACCCCTGCTCTGCGAGCCTGCCGAGGCGAGCCCGTGGTTACGCTGAAGCGGTGCCCCGTCGACATCCCCTCGTGATCGGACACCGCGGTGCCCCCGGGTACCGGCCCGAGCACTCGCGCTCGTCGTACGCCCTCGCCTTCGAGATGGGCGTCGACGCCGTCGAACCCGACGTGGTGGTGTCGAAGGACGGCGTGCTCGTGGTGCGGCACGAGAACGAGATCTCGGGGACCACGGATGTCGCCGACCGCCCGGAGTTCGCCGATCGGCACGCGACGAAGTACGTGGACGGCAGCGAGCTGACCGGCTGGTTCACCGAGGACTTCACGTGGGACGAGCTGGCGACGCTGCGCTGCCGCGAGCGGATCTCCGACGTGCGTCCGACGAGCGCGAGCTTCGACGACGAGCAGCACGTGCTGCGGCTGCGGGACGTGCTCGACGCGACGCGGGACGCCTCGCTCGAGTTCGGCCGCGAGATCGGCGTCGTGCTCGAGATCAAGCACGCGACCTACTTCGCGTCGATCGGGTGGGATGTCGCCGCCCTCGTCGAGGCCGAGCTGCGGGAAGCGGGGTGGGCGTCGGGCGAGCTGCCGCTCACCATCGAGTCGTTCGAGTCGACCGTGCTGTACGCGCTGCAGGAACGCGGCATCCGTGGCTCTTACGTGTACCTGCTCGAAGACGCGGGGCGCCCGTTCGACCTGTTCAGCGCCCACGGCAAGGCCTCGCTCACGTACCGGCAGACGGCCGCGCCGGCGGGGCTCGACGCACTCGTCGGGCGGGTGGACGGGATCAGCGTCGACAAGCGCACGATCCTGCGTCCCGACCGGCTGGGGCGCACTGCCGGTCCCTCGCGCGTCGTCGCCGACGCGCACGAGCGCGGCCTGCGCGTCTTCACGTGGACCTGTCGACCCGAGAACCGGTTCCTGATCGGCCAGTTCCGCACGCGCGGCGGCCCGGCGGCGTTCGGGGACTGGGAGGCGGAGTGGGCGGTCATCCGTGACGCCGGCGTCGACGGCGTCTTCGTCGACCACCCCGACCTCGGGGTCGCGTTCTTCCGCTCCTGAGGTGCGACGGCGACGGGATCCCGCGTGCTTTGACACTCCCCGTCTCATCAAGGCCCGGTCAGCTGCCGTCGGGTCGCTAGGGTGGGGCCGTGAGCATGCCGAGCCCGGCCCCTCGGGCCCCCGCAATCCCCGCCGAGCCCGGCATCGTCGTCCAGGGCGTGCGGCGCTCGTTCGGCGAGGTGCACGCCGTCCGCAACGTGACTCTCCGGGCGCACGCCGGCCGGGTCACCGGCCTCGTCGGGCCGAACGGCTCGGGCAAGACGACGCTGCTCCTCATGCTCGCGTCGCTGCTGGCGCCCGACGCCGGCTCGATCCGCATCGACGGCGTCGACCCGGTCACCGACCCGCAGGCGGCCCGGGCGCTGCTCGGCTGGATGCCCGACGCGCTCGGCGCCTGGAACTCGCTCAGCTCACGGGAGACGCTGGCGGTCACGGCGAGGCTGTACGGGATGCCGCGCGCCGAGGCATCCGTCCGTGCCGATGCCCTCCTCGCCGAGGTCGGCCTGGTCGATCTCGCCGATGCGCCCGCCCGCGTGCTCTCGCGCGGCCAGAAGCAGCGCCTCGGACTCGCGCGGGCCCTCGTGCACGACCCGCGCGTGCTGCTCCTCGACGAGCCGGCGTCGGGTCTCGACCCTCAGGCGCGCATCGACCTGCGCCTGCTGCTGCGGCGGTTCGCCGCCGAGGGGCGCACCGTGCTCGTGTCGAGCCACATCCTGTCGGAGCTCGAGGAGGTCGTCGACGACGCCGTCTTCCTCATGGCCGGTGTGACCGTCGACCCGGCGCGTGTCGAGGCGGCCTCGCGCCGTGCGCGGCCGTGGCGTGTGCGGCTCGCCGGGGTCGAGGCATCCGTCGCCCTCCAGAGCGTGGCGGACGCACTGCGGATCCCCGCCGAGAGTCTGGGCGTCGATCGCCGTGACGTAATGGTGTCGTTCGAATCGGAGGATGCCGCGGCCGCCGCGCTGCGCGAACTCGTCGGCGCCGGACTCGACGTCGTGGAGTTCGCGGCAGCGCAGGGTGCGCTCGAGCGCACGTTCCTCGACCTCGGCGATGGGCGCCCACCGCAGGCGCCACCGCCCGGAGCCCCGGCCACCGAAGACGAGAGCGAGGCGACCTCGTGAACGGGCAGCGACTCGGCACCATCGTCGGCCTCGAGCTGACCCAGCGCACCCGGAGCATCGCCTGGTACGTGCTGCTCGGCGTCTTCGCGCTGCTGCTCGCGATCGTCACCGGCCTGTCGTTCCTCGCATGGGGGTCGGCGCTCGAGCCGGGTGGTGCGATCTACTCCACGATCGTCTACATCACGCTTCTGCTGGTGGTGCTCGTCTCGCCCACGTTGAGCGGCAACGCGATCAACGGCGACCGGGATGCTGCGACCCTCGCGCCCGTGCAGGTCACACTGGCGACGACCTTCGAGATCCTGTTCGGCAAGTTCCTCGCCGCGTGGGTCACGGGTCTCGCGTTCGTGGCGGTGTCGGTGCCGTTCCTCGTGCTTGCGACGCTCGGGGGCGGGGGAGCACCCGCGACGATCACCGTCTCGCTGCTCGTGCTCGTGTTCGAAGTCGGCATCATCTCGGCGATCGGCGTCGCGCTCAGCGGCATCCTGTCGCGTCCGCTGTTCTCCGTCGCCACGACGTACTTGGTCGTCGCGGCGCTCGTCGTCGGCACGCTCATCGTGTTCGCACTCGTCGGCATGACGATGCGGTCCGAGGTGACCAACCACTACCGCTCGATCGATCAGTACTCTGGCGACACCTTCCCGTGCATGCCCGGAGAGGAGCCCAGCGACGAGTACCCTTGCGACGACGATGCCGAGGTCACGTGCGGCGAATGGCAGACATCGACCTACGAGGTGCCGCGGTTCGACCACGTGTGGTGGCTGCTTGCGGCGAACCCGTTCGTGATCCTCGCGGACGCGACGCCGACGCAGTACGACCAGCACGGCTATCCGAACGACCTGTTCGGCCAGATAAAGTTCGGCGTGCGTGCGGCTCAGCAGCCGCCGGAGCTCGAGCAGCGCTGGGACGACTGCGCGCCTTCGCTCCAGGACGAACGACCCACGCCTGCGGAGGTCATCGCCCAGTCGACGCCGAGCTGGTTCGTCGGCATGGCGCTGCAGCTGCTGCTCGCGGCGGGCCTGATGTGGTGGGCGTGGGCGCGGACGCGCACCCCCGCCGGGCGCCTGCCGGCGGGGACGCGCATCGCCTGACGATCCCGGCGGGCGCCGAGGACTCAGCGCACGAGTGCGAGGCCGCCGGTCCAGCCGATCTGCTCGCCGACCGCCAGGGTCAGCTGCAGGAAGCCGATCGACTCGAGCTCGTGCGCCCGGGCGAGGGAGCCCGCGTCGACGGCGTCGAGTCCGCCGGAGGTGATCGCGGCGATGAGGCCGGCCTTCGCGTCGGCGTCGTCGCCCGCGACGAGCACGGTGGTCGTGGCGTCGCCCTCGCGGCCGCTCACGAGCGTCGCGGCGAAGTTGGTGTTGAAGGCCTTGAGCACCTTCGACTCGGGCAGGGCGGACTGCAGCTCCGCAGCCGCCGAGCTGCCGGCGGGCACGACGAGCGCGTCGAAGGTCGAGAAGTCGAGCGGGTTGGTGAGGTCGACGACCGTCTTGCCGGCGAGCTGCGCGCCGTAGGCGGCGGTGATCTGCGCGAGCGCGGGGTACGGCACGGCCAGCACGACGATGTCGCCGTTCACGGTGGCGCCGGTGTCGGCGCTGCCGATGTGCTGTATGTCGGCGCCGCCGCGGGCGAGCACGCCGCTGATGGCCTGGCCCATGTTGCCGTTTCCGAAGATCGTGATCGTGGTCATGGCTGTTCTCCTGTCGGATGAATTGCTTGTAGCTTCAAGCATCTGTCAGGAGAAACTCGCTTGTCGCCACAACTATTCCTAGAATCGGAGAATGAACAGGCCGCGGTTCTACACAGCGGACGAACAGGACACCTGGGTGCCGTTCGCCGCGCTTCTCGAACTGCTCCCGCGCGAACTGGATGCGCAGCTTCTGCGCGACGAGGACCTCACGCACTTCGACTACCTCGCGCTGTCGATGCTGTCGAACGCGGACGACCACCGCCTGCAGATGAAGGAGCTCGCGTCGATGACGAACGCGACGCTGCCGCGCCTGTCGCACGTGATCTCGCGGCTCGAAGCGCGCGGTCTCGTGCGACGCGAGCGCAACGCCGCCGACGCCCGCGCCACCGACGCCGTCATCACCGCCGACGGCCGCCGCAAGGTGCTGCACGCGACCCCCGGGCACGTCGAGACCGTGCGCCACGTGCTGCTCGACGTGATCACCCCCGAGCAGGCGGCGCAGCTGCGGGAGATCACCGCGACCGTGCTCGCCCGGCTCGACCCCGACGGGCGCATGGCCGCGAGCCGCCCGCGCTGACCCGCCAGGGTTCAGCGACCGCTGCAGTTTCCCGCAGGTGCGGTGTCGCGCGACGCCGCGCTCGCCGGAAACTGTCGCGCCGCGGGGAGCACGCAGGCGCACAACTCGAGCGCCCCGCACGGGCGCCGAGCGTTCACCCGATACACCCCGTCCGTTCATCGACATCAGGGCGCGTGGCCCCGACGATGGATCGAACGGCGCCGGCGCCGACAGCGACCGGCCGGAACGACGTTTCCGGCATTCGATCCGTCCGTCGTCCCTCCACCCGAGAGGTGCCACATGACCCTTCGCGTGCTGTCCCTGTATGAAGGATTCTTCGCCGGTGGGGCGCGGATCCTCCACTCCGACGTCGTCACCGGCCTGCACTCCGGCGGCGAGCAGTCCCACGCGGTGCTGTCGCTGTCCGCCCAGGCGCGACGCGACGCGACCGTCCAGTTCGCCCACGAGGATCCGCGTCATCGGCGGCTCGCCGGCGCGGGGGTCGAGATCACCACGCTCGGCGGCACCGCGGGCGCGGATCCGATGGACCCGTCGTCGTTCGGCGAACTCGACCTGCACCGTGCCGCCGAGGCGATGGCCCACGCCGACGTCGTGCTCTCGCTCAAGGAGCAGCCGCTCGGCCTGCTCCTTGCCTTGCGTGCCCACGGGCTGATGCCGTCGGTGCCCGTCGCCGCGTGCCTCCACCGATCGGACCCGACGCACTCGGGACCTGCGCTCGGGTGGCTGCGCGAGGCGGCTGAGACCGGGCTGCTCACGGCCACGATCTCGTGCGCGGGTTCGACCGACGAGGCGTACGCGCAGCACCTGCCGTTCGGCCTGGATCGGCGGGTCGTGCGGAACGGCATCGACATCGACGTGTTCAGGCCCGCGGTCGACGACCACGAGCCTGCCGCGCTGCGCGCGAGCCTCGGCATTCCGCTCGACGCCCCTGTCGTGCTCCTCGCGGCCCGGTTCGACGCCATGAAGGACCCGGGGCTGTTCCTCCGCGCGGCGGCCCGCCATGCCGCGGGCCGCCCGGATGCGCACTACGTGCTGTGCGGAGCAGGCATGACCCACGACAACGCGGGGTTCGCTTCGCTGATGACGGATGCTGCGACCCCGGCCGACCGCGTGCACGCCCTGGGCATCCGCGGTGACATGTCAGACCTCTATCGGATCGCCGACATCGTCGCGCTCACCAGCGCGTTCGGGGAGGCCTCGCCGCTGTGCCTGCTCGAGGGCGCGGCGTCGGGCGCGACGCCGGTGACCACCGACGTCGGCGACGCCGCCCGGAGCGTCGAGGGCGTCGGGCTCGTCACCCCGCGCGACCCCGACGCCATCGCGTCTGCGTGGGAGAGCGTGCTGCACGATCGTGCCGGGTTCCGGGCGGCCGCGCTCGCCGCCCGCCCCGCCCTGTCGCGGGGCCGGATGATCGACGGGTACCGCGCGGCGATCGTGGGCCTCGCCGAGCGTCGCCGCCTCGCCGCATGAGCCGAGGAGAGGTTTTGATCCCGGTCGTTGAGCGAAGGGCGCTCTGGCGCCCGAAGTCGAAACGCGAGGGGTGTCTGGGAGTGTCCGAGGCGGGAACCCGGCACCGCGGGTCGGCGTTTCGACTGTGCGTTTCGACTCGTAAGCTCGCTCAACGACCGCGTTCCTCGCGCGCTCAACGAGCGGGGAGCATCCGCTCCTGCACGACGCGGGCCGTGGCGGCGGGGTCGGGGCGGTGCATGACCGACTCGGGGACGACGACGAGCTCGGCGCCGTCGATCTCGTCGGCCAGACGGTCGGCGGCTGTGATGAGCATCGGGAAGGTCTGCGCGCCGCGGAGAACCGCCACGGGCGCGCCGACCGAGAGCATCTCGGTGCTCGGCGTCGACGCGACCCGCACGAGGTTCGTGTCGTAGACCGTGGACTGCGCGAGCGGCACGAGCGCGGCGAACTGGTCGCTCGCGCGGATGCCGTCGACCATCTCGCGCGGCAGACCGACGCCCTCGAGCTGGAACGTCACGATCGCCTCCTCGGGCTGCCCTGCGTCGACGAGGGCCTGCAGCCGTTCCGCGAGGTCGGCGGCCGGCTCGTCGACGCCGAAGCGCAGCGGCGGCTCCGACAGGAACAGCGCCCGCACCGGCACTCCGCGGGACGCCGCGACCAGCGCCAGCACCGCGCCCGACGAATGCCCGAGCACCGCCGCATCGCCGCCGACCCCGTCGATCACCGCCGCCAGGTCCTCGGCCTCGCGCTCGGGCGTCGAGTCGCGGGCGTCGCCGCTCGAGCCGCGCGCCCGCCGATCCCACGTGACCGCCCGGAAGCCGGCATCCGCCAGCGCCGTCGCCAGCCCCGCCGCGTCGGCGGCCGTCGACATGGCGCCGTTCACGATGACGACGACAGGCCCGTCGCCCGTCTCTTCGTAGGCGATGGGGGTGCCGTCGGCAGAACTCACGGTGTTCATAGGCGCCAGCCAACCACGGGCGTCCGACATGCGACAGGAGCGCAGCATCCGGTATCCATGTGTGCGCGCTCGACATCTGCCGAGTCCGTCGGCGCTCAGCGCGAGCGGATCGCGAGGAACCGGATCGGCACCTCGATGAGCTCGACGGGCCCGTGCGCGGCTTCGCCGTCGAGCAGCAGGGCGTCGCCCGGCTCCATCTCGTACTCGTAGCCGCCGTGTCCGTACTTCATGCGACCCTCGAGCATGTAGAGGAACTCGGTGCCCGGGTGCTGGAAGAGAGGGAACACGTTGGACGCGTCGGTGAGCGTCACGAGGGTAGGCTCGAGGGCGTTCGGGGTGTCTTTGAGCACGCCGAGCATCCGGTACAGATGTCCGTGCTGCGTGCCGCTGCGGACGCTCACGCTGCCGGCGCCGGCCTTCGTGAACGACGCCTCGCGGTCGCTCGCCGACCCGCGGAACAGCGCCGTGACGGGAATGCCGAAGCCATCTGCCAGCCGCTGCAGCGTCGTGAGCGAGCACGAGGTCGTCGCGGACTCGATCTTCGAGATCATCGCCTTCGACAGCCCGGTGCGCGCCGCGAGGTCGGCGGCCGAGATGCCCTGCTCAGCACGGTAGCGCCGCACCTGCTGAGCGATGATCGGCTCGAGCACGCCTCCCGCGCCGTCTGCTCCGGGGATCGCGGCACTCACCTCGCCATCATATGTTCCGTGCCGACAACGGCTCCGGCGGCGAGCCCCTGCAGCACGTCGGCCAGCGCGACGGCGCCGAGTTCGGCATCCGCGTCCTCCACGAGCTCCTCGGGGGAGTGCGAGATGCCGGTCGGGTTGCGCACGAAGAGCATCGCGGTGGGGACGGATGCTGCGAGCACGCCCGCGTCGTGCCCAGCACCTGTGCCCAGCTCGGGGGCGTCGGCGAGGGTCGCGCGGAGGGCATCTCGCAGGCCGAGGTCGAAGTCGACGGTGGGGCTGAGGGACTCCTCCCGCACCTCGGCGCGGCAGCCCTCGTCGAGGGCGGCCGCGACGACCCGGTCGCGGGCCTCGGTCACCAGTGCGGCGGTGACCAGATCATCGGGGTGACGGATGTCGATCCAGAAGCGCACCTGCGACGCGATGACGTTCGTTCCGCCGGGCACCGGCTCGAGGCGCCCGACGGTCGCGCGCGCATCGGGCGTGCGGTGCGCGAGGTCGCGGATCTCCACGATCATGCGCGCGGCAGCGACCATCGGGTCGCGGCGGTCGTCCATGAGCGTGGTGCCGGCGTGGTTGCCCTGGCCGTCGACGGTCACACGCCAGCGGCCGTGGCCGAGGATCGATGAGGCGATCGCGACCGGCTGACCGAGATCGATCAGTCCGCGGCCCTGCTCGACGTGCAGCTCGACGAACGACGAGATGCGCGCGAGCCGGTCGGGGTCGGGGCCGACGTGCGCCGGGTCGAGGCCGTCGCGGCGCAGGGCCTCGGCGAACGTGTCACCCTCGCGGTCGGTCAGCGCGAGGGCGCGCTCGGGGCTGATCGCGCCTGCCATGAGGCGCGAACCGAGGCATGCGACGCCGAACCGCGAACCCTCCTCCTCGGGGAAGACCGCGATCCCGATGGGGCGGTCCGGAACGACCCCGCGCTCGTGCAGCACATCGACCGCGGCGAGAGCGGACGCGACGCCCAGCGGTCCGTCGTATCCACCGCCGCCAGGGACCGAGTCGAGGTGGCTGCCCGTGATCACGGCGTCCGCGGTGCTCCCGCCCGGGTTCCACCACGCCCACAGCGTGCCGTTACGATCGCGGTCGAGGTCGAGACCCCGGGCCTCGGCGTGCCCCGTGAACCACTCCCGGAGCTCGCGGTCGGCATCCGAGAACCCGGCGCGGCTGAACCCGCCCCGCGTGGAATCCGCCCCCACCGCCGCGATCTCACGCAGCATCCCCGCGACGCCATTCCTCTGCTCCGCCGTCACCTTTGGCGACCCGAGGGTCCCGGCACCCGCCGAAAGCGACTGCGGAGCATCGGGGGAGCCCGGGGCGGGGCACGCGGCGACGTTCATGCGCCGGCCAGGGCCGCGAGCGGGCGGAATCGCGCAACCCCCGAGTCGGTGCCGGTGACGAGCCGGGCGGTGAGCTCGCCCAGCAGCGGCGCGAACTTGGCGCCGTGGCCCGAGCACGGCGAGAGGATCGTCACGCCGCCGACGCGGTCGACGATGAACTCGTCTGCCGGGGCGTTCGTGAACAGGCAGGTGGTCTCGGCATAGGGCTCGGGAACGAGCCCGGGCAGTGCCTCGGCGACGTAGGAGACGAGCCGCTCGCGCCGCGCCGGGTCGACGATGCGGTCGTGCTCGAGTGCCGAGCCGATGACGCGCCCGCCGTTGTATTCGGCGACCTTCTGTCCGCGGAAGCCCGCGTCGCGCCCGCCCGGCAGGCCGTACACCTGGATGTCGGCGCGCTTGTTGATGAACGTCGGCCACGCCGTCTCGGGGTCGCGGTAGGGGAAATGCAGCGCCTGCTCCTGCCGCACCTCGAGCGTGGGGAACGCGTCGAGCGCCTCCTGCGGCAGCCCGAGCCCGTCGAGCAGCGCGGGCAGCCAGCCGCCCGCCGCCACGACGACCTGCGACGCCAGGACGGCATCGCCCGCCTCCGACTCCACGAGGTAGTCCTCACCGTGGGGGAGTACGCGGGCCGCGGCCCAAGCCTGCCGCAGCTCGGCGCCCGCGGCGACGGCGAGCCCGACCATCGTCTTCACCGTCTCCTCGGCGTCGATCACGCCGGCGTCCTCGTGCCACAGCACCGGACCGTCGAAGGTGAAGCCCGCCCAGCGGGCCGAGGCCCCGGCGGCAGTCAGCAGTTCGTGCGCGATGCCCGCGTCAGTGAGCACGGCCGCGAGCGCCGCCGGATCGCGGGTCGCGCCGTAGTCCAGCGATCCCGTCGGGGCGATGAGGCGCTCGCCGCGGAGGTCCTCGAGCTCGTCCCAGCCGCGCCGCGCCTCGACCATGAGCCCGGTGTAGAAGGGGTCGGGGTAGGTGTAGCGAAGGATCCGCGCGGAGCCGTGCGAGCTGCCCCACTCGCTCGCGGGAACGTTGCGCTCGAGGATGACGACGTCGTGCCCGCGCCGCGCGAGCTGCCACGCCGTGGCGGCGCCCGCGAGGCCGGCGCCGATGATGGCGATCGGGTGAGGGGACATTCCAGGCCTTTCAGGTGTGCGTCTCGTCGCCGGACGGCGTGAGGTCGAATCGCGCGATGAGTGCGGCCTCGCAGACGATGCGGCGCTCGCGCGGGCTCTGCAGCAGCGCGCTGCCGGGCGGGAGCGGCAGGTCGTCGACGGTGGCTGCTCCCGCCAGCAGCACGGTGAGGGTGGCTGCCGGGTCGACGCGCACCGGGCCGCGATGCAGCTCGATGCGGTACGCGGGTTCTGCGAGCCCGCGCTTGACCATGAGGTTCACGACCGAGACGCCGCCGCGATCCGCGGTCGCGACGACGCGCGCTTCACCGCGGAAACGGATGCCGCGTTCCCGCGTCACCCTCCGCTCGACGCCGTCGACCGCCAGGGCGACCGTGGGCGCACTCAGCGGGATGAGCACGCGGTCGATGCCGGGGAACGCCGAGAACGGCATCCGTCCCCGCAGCTCCGCGATGCTCAGCCGCCACGCGAGCCGCTTCGCGAGTACCCGCGTGACGCCGAGGCCGTTCGCCCACGACTCCGCGGAGGCGTCGGCGGGCGTGACGACATCCAGATCAGCCAAACCAGCGAAACCAGCCTGTGCGCCCAGGTCGGTGGACATGTCGTCAGGTGCGTCCGGGGATCCAGGACGTGCCGGCCAGCGGCACACCCGCCATCGCCGCGGACTCGACCGTGAGGGCCACGAGGTCCTCGGGCTCGAGGTTGCGCAGGTGCGACTTGCCGCACGCACGGGCGATGGTCTGTGCCTCGAGTGTGAGCACGCGGAGGTAGTTCGCGAGCCGGCGCCCGGCAGCGACCGGGTCGAGGCGGGCCGAGAGCTCCGGGTCCTGCGTCGAGATGCCCGCGGGGTCGCGTCCGTCCTGGAAGTCGTCGTAGAAGCCGGCGGCAGACCCGAGTTTCGCGTACTCGTCGGCGTAGCGCGGGTCGTTGTCGCCCAGAGCGATCAGCGCCGCAGTGCCGATGGCCACGGCATCCGCTCCCAATGCCAGCGCCTTCGCGACGTCGGCGCCGGTGCGGATGCCGCCCGACACGATCAGCTGCACGCCGGTGCGGTGCACACCGAGCTCCTGCAGTGCCTGGACCGCGGGGCCGATGGCCGCGAGCGTCGGGATGCCGACGTGCTCGATGAACACCTGCTGCGTCGCCGCGGTACCGCCCTGCATGCCGTCGAGCACGACCACGTCGGCGCCTGCCTTCACCGCGAGGGCGGTGTCGTAGTAGGGCCGGGAGGCGCCGATCTTGACGTAGATGGGCTTGCGCCAGTCGGTGATCTCGCGGATCTCGGCGATCTTGATCGTGAGGTCGTCGGGTCCGGTCCAGTCGGGGTGCCGGCTCGCCGAGCGCTGATCGATGCCGACCGGGAGCGTGCGCATGCCGGCGACGCGCTCGGTGATCTTCTGGCCGAGCAGCATGCCGCCGCCGCCGGGCTTGGCGCCCTGGCCGAGCACGATCTCGATCGCGTCGGCCTTGCGGAGATCGTCGGGGTTCATGCCGTACCGCGACGGCAGGTACTGGTAGACGAGCGTCTTCGACTGGCCGCGCTCCTCGGGCGTCATGCCGCCGTCCCCGGTCGTGGTCGAGGTGCCCGCCTCGCTCGCGCCGCGACCCAGGGCCTCTTTGGCGCCTGCCGACAGGGCGCCGAAGCTCATGCCCGCGATCGTCACCGGGATGTCGAGGTGGATCGGCTCCAGGGCGTTGCGCGCGCCGAGCGTGACGTCGGTCGCGCACTTCTCGCGGTAGCCCTCGAGGGGGTAGCGGGACATGCTCGCCCCGAGGAAGAGGAGGTCGTCGAAGTGGGGCAGCGCGCGCTTCGCGCCCCACCCGCGGATGTCGTAGATGCCGGTGTCGGCGGCGCGCTGGATGTCGGCGATGGTGGCGCGGTCGAAGGTCGCGGATTCGCGCAGGCCGAGTGCGGCGAGATCTTGGGTCATGGTGATGCTCCCTGGATGATGCGTGGTGTCAGTGCCGGTCAGTACGCGCCGGCGTTGTCGACCTTGAAGTGGTAGAGGCCCCGCGCCGAGCCGTAGCGGCGGAATTCCTCGGGCCGCTCGGTGCGGCCGGCGCGCTCGAGCAGGTCGGCGAGTTCGGCCAGGTGTTCGGGGCGCATCTCCTTCTCGACGCAGTCGGCGCCCAGGGAGGCGACCTCGCCGCGCACGTAGATACGCGCCTCGTAGATCGAGTCGCCGAGGGCCTCGCCCGCGTCGCCGCAGACGACCAGCCGGCCGGCCTGCGCCATGAACGCCGAGGCGTGGCCGATGCTGCCTCCCACGACGATGTCGACGCCCTTCATCGAGATGCCGCAGCGGGCGCCGGTGTTGCCGTCGACGATCACCAGGCCGCCGTGTCCGGTCGCGCCGGTCGACTGCGAGGCGTCCCCGGTCACGTGCACGACGCCCGACATGATGTTCTCGGCGAGGCCGACGCCGGCGCTGCCGTGCACGGTGGCGGTGCCCGTCTGATGCATGCCGGCGAAGTAGTAGCCGACGTTGCCCTCGACGGTGACGTCGATGTCGGCGGTGATTCCGACCGCGATGTTGTGGCTGCCGACCGGCGACTCGACGACGAACGCGTCGCCGTCGGCGGCGTCGTGCAGCAGCTGGTTGAGCTCGCGGACAGTCGAGTCGGCAAGGTCGACGGTTGTCGCCGGGCCTCCGCGAGAGCTGGTGACCGGCTGGGCGGCGATGAGGGTCATCGGGCTGCTCCTTCGAGGACGGGCGCAAGCGCCCAGGTGTAGACGACGCCGGGCGACGGCTCGAAGATGCGGGCGTCCTCGATGCCGGGCAGGCCTGCGAGGGCGCGGTACTCCGACGCCATCGCGATCCAGTCGTCGGTCTCGGCGATGATCGCCGGCTTGCACGCGATGGGGTCGCGCACGACCGCCATGCTGTCGGCAGTGGTCACGACGAGCGTGTAGAACCCGTCGAACACCCCCTGCAGCGCCTTCAGCGCGCTCTCGAGGTCGTCGCCGTGACCCATGCGCCACGCGATGAAGCGGGCCGCGACCTCGGAGTCGTTCTCGCTGTCGAACTCGACGCCCTCAGCCCGGAGCCACCGGCGGATCGACGCGTGGTTGCTGAACGAGCCGTTGTGCACGAGGCAGAGGTCTTCGGCGACGGTGAACGGGTGCGCGCCGACGGCGTCGACCGCCGACTCGGTCGCCATGCGGGTGTGCGACAGCGCCTGCGTTCCGCTGATCTCGGTGAGCCCGTACACGTCGGCGAGCTCGACCGGGTGTCCGACCCCCTTCAGCACGGCCACGTTCGATCCGCGCCCGATGATGCTCTCCCCGGGAAGCGCCGCACGCACCGCCTTCTCGAGAACGGATGCCTCGACCTCCGCGTTCACGAGCACCGATTCGGCGTACGCGACCACCGTCGGCCCGGCCCCGTCCGGCAGCGCACCGCGCAGGGTTTCTGCGAGAACCGCGGGGTCAGCATCCGTGATCACCGTGATCGCCGACGATCCTTCCGGAGTCAGCCGATCCGAGCCGTACAGGGCGAGTCCTGCCGAGTCGGGGCCGCGCTCGACGATCTCACACAGCATGCCGTGCATGAGGCCGCCGAGCTCGCCGCGCAGCGCGGGGTTGCGAATCTGCAGTGCAGCGATTCCGCACATGAGGTTACCTTTCGTTCGAGAAACGGATGCCGCGGCGCTCAGTACGCCGTGAGGTAGCGGTCGAGCTCCCACGCGGTGACGGTGTTGTGCCAGCCGAGGAACTCGTCCTCCTTGGCGTCGGCGAAGTACTCGCCGATCCCGGAGCCGCCGTCATCGAGCGCCTCGCGCAGCACGGCGTCGTCGCGGAGCGACTGCACGGCGTGCAGGAGCGTGCGGGGGAGCACCGCCGAGGTCTCGCGGAACTCGCCGGGTCCGCACGGGGCACCGGGGTCGGCCGCGCGCTCGATGCCGTCGAGGCCGGCGTGCACGACGGCGGCGAGGGCGAGGTACGGGTTGGCCGAGCCGTCGGCCGCGCGCAGCTCGATGCGGTTCGCGTCGGGCACGCGGATGAAGTGCGTGCGGTCGTTGCCGCCGTAGGTCGCGTGCTTGGGCGACCAGGTCGCACCCGAGGCGCTCGTCGTCGCACCGCGGCGCTTGTAGGAGTTGACGCTCGGCGCGAGGAACAGCTGCAGGCCGGAGGCGTGGTCGAGCATGCCCGCGACGAACGAGTAGGCCAGCTCCGAGAGTCCGAGGCCGCGCTCATCGCTCGCGTCGGGGAACACGGGGGAGCCGTCGTTCCACAGCGACAGGTGGAAGTGCAGGCCGTTGCCGGCGCGGTCGCTGAAGGGCTTGGGCATGAACGTCGCGGTCATGCCGCGCTGCTCGGCGAGCATGCCGATGAGGTAGCGCAGCGTGATGACGCGGTCGGCTGTGATGAGCGCCTCGTCGTACTGGAAGTTCTGCTCGAACTGACCGGGGGCGTCTTCGTGGTCGTTGGCGTAGTTGCCCCAGCCGAGCGCGTTCATCGCGTCGCTGACCGCGGCGAGGTGGTCGTACATCCGCGTCACGCCGCGGGCGTCGTAGCAGGAGCGCAGGCCCTCGTCCTTGGCGTCCGCGGCCGTCAGCGTGCCGTCTTCGGAGCGGTCGACGAGGAAGTACTCGACTTCGGCGCCGACCTTGGCCGACAGTCCCCGCTCGGCGAGGCGCGCCAGCGCACGCTTGAGGATGACGCGCGGGGCGTAGGGCCACGGCTCGCCCCCGACATGGGGATCGCAGTGGACGATCGCGAGGCCTTCGCGCACGAACGGGATCGGCGCGTACGAGTCGAGGTCGGGGACGGCGATGAGGTCGGCGTCGTGCGGGCGCTGGCCGATGAGGCCGGCCGCGAAACCCGCGAAGCCGAGCTCGCCGGCCTCGAGCTCGTCGGCGGCCGAGACCGGAACGAGCTTGGCGCACGGCTTGCCGTTGAGGTCGACGAACACCGCGAGGATGAAGCGGACGTCGTCGGCCAGCGCCCGGTCGCGCAGCGACTGCGATGCGGTGGGCAGGGTGACGACGTCACCCCCGGCGAAGGCGGGAAGGGTCATGGCGGATCTCCTCAGGTCGGGTTGACTGTTGGTGAAGCGTGTTGAACGACAGTAACAACTCGTACACTCCGAAGAAGTGTCGCCCATGTTTCGGGCGCGTAAAACCGGTCTCACTCGTTGTCACGCAAGGTTCACGTGGCAGAAATCGCCGCTGAGTTGCGCGTGGTGAAAATGGGTTGCACGGCAGTGGTCTGCCGGCAGGCGCAGATCATAGGTGCACCGCAACCCGGCGGTCCCTCCCGCAGCCGCCTGCAGAGAGGCTCGCGTCATGGATCAGGGAAACACCACATTCATCCTGCTGTCGGCAGCGCTCGTGCTCCTGATGGCGCCCGGTCTGGCCTTCTTCTACGGAGGCCTCGTCAAAGCGAAGAGCGTCATCAGCATGATGATGATGACGTTCGGCGCGGCCGGGCTCGTCGGCGTGCTGTGGGTGATCTACGGCTACGCGATCGCCTTCCCCGGCTCCGACGGACTCGTTGCGCCGTGGTCGATCGACTGGTCGGCCATCGGGCTCGAGAGCCTCATCGAGGTGCCCGAGGGTGCGGCCTATCCGCCCATGGCATTCGTCGCCTTCCAGGCCACGTTCGCGATCATCACGGTGGCCCTCATCTCGGGGGCGATCGCGGACCGTGCGAAGTTCGGATCATGGATGCTGTTCGCCGGCGTGTGGGCGACGGTCGTGTACTTCCCGGTCGCCAGCTGGGTCTTCAATTTCGGTCTCGCCGAGGACGGCAGCTTCGCCTACGGCGGCTGGATCACGTACGGCCTGCAGGAGGTCTTCGGCGTCGGCGTCATCGACTTCGCGGGCGGCACCGCGGTGCACATCAACGCCGGTGCGGCGGCCCTGGCCCTCGCCCTGGTACTGGGCAAGCGCGTCGGGTTCCAGAAGGGCGTGCACGTCCCGCACAACCCGCCGTTCGTCCTCCTCGGCGCCGGCCTGCTCTGGTTCGGCTGGTTCGGCTTCAACGGCGGCTCCGAGCTCGCTGCCGACGGCACCGCGGCCCTCGTCTACGTCAACACGATCGCCGCGACCGCCGCCGCGCTCCTCGCCTGGCTCGTGGTCGAGAAGCTCAAGGACGGCAAGCCCACGTCGGTCGGCGCCGCTTCGGGCGCCATCGCGGGTCTCGTCGCGATCACTCCCGCGTGCGCGGCGCTGAACCCGATCTGGGCGATCGTGCTCGGTGTCGTCGCCGGCGCGGTCTGCGCCCTGGCGATCGAGCTGAAGTTCAAGTGGGGCTTCGACGACTCGCTGGACGTCGTGGGCATCCACCTCGTGGGCGGTCTCATCGGCACGCTGTACCTCGGCTTCTTCGCCAACGGCACCGGCCTCTTCATGGGTGGTGACGGCACGCAGCTGCTCGTCCAGGCGATCGCCGCCTTCGCGGTGCTGGGCTACTCGCTGATCCTCACGCTCGTGATCGGCTTCGCCATCGAGAAGACCCTCGGCTTCCGCGTCAAGAGCGAGGACGAGGTCGCCGGCGTCGACCTCGCCGAGCACGGCGAGACGGGCTACGTCCTGGACGAGAAGCAGCTCGCCTGACGGGGGCGCCGGGGCGCAGCATCCGTCCCGGGGTTCCCGCAACTGCGAGAGGGTGGGTTCCCGCACGCCACGGCGTGCGGGAACCTGCCTTCTCGCCTGTCGTCAACGGGCCGGCGCGGGGCCGGAGGACTCCCGCACGACGACGCGCGGGATGTCGATGGGCACGGTGCGCGGCGCAACGCCCTCGATCTGCCCGATGAGCGAAGCGACGGCTTCGCGCCCGCGCGCGGCGTGGTCGACGCGCAGCGTCGTCAGCGGGGGGTCGATGTACGCCGACTCGGGGAGGTCGTCGATGCCGACGACACTCACGTCGGCGGGAACGCGGAGTCCCCGTCGCTTGAGCGCGAGGATGGCGCCGATCGCCATCTGGTCGTTGGCCACGACGTACGCGGTCGCGTCGGGGAGTTCCGCGAGACCCGCGATGGCGTCGTAGCCGGATCGGGCAGACCAGTCGCCGGTGAGTTCCCCGGCGTTGACGAGGCCGAGCTCCTCGACCGCCGCGGCGAACGCGCGCGCACGGTTGCGGCCTGCTGACCAGTTCGCGGGGCCTGCCACGTGGGCGAGCCGGCGGTGACCGAGGTCGCGGAGGTAGGTGATGAGTGCGGGCATGCCGACGCGCGAGACGTCCGTCTTCGCGAGCCGGGTGTCGTCGGCCTCGCTGTGGACGTACGTCGGCATGGAGAAGTGCGCGGCTTCGAACGCGCGCACCATCTCGTCGGTGGATGCGAGCGCGAGGACCCCGGCCAGGGTGGTCGGGCCGATCAACGCGAGGGACTTCGCGATCGAGTCGCGGTCATGGGCATCGAGCGAGATGACGTCGAGCACGTAGCCGGACTCGCGCGCCTCCATGGTCGCGCCATGCGCTGTGAGACTGGGGCCTGTCTCGGACTCGTCGTGGACGAGCGCGCCGATGCGGTGGGACCGCCCGGACTTCAAGCTTCGAGCGGACAGGTTCGGCTGATACTCGAGCTCGGCGAGCGCTGCTTCGACGCGCGCCTTCGTCTCGGGGCGGATGCCCGGGTAGCCCGTGAGGAACCGGCTGACCGTCTGGTGCGACACACCGGCCGCGTGCGCGACGTCGTAGATCGTCGCGGCCCGTGCCGACGCCGCAGGCGTCCCCAGTTGCGGTTGGGTCTCTTTGCTCACGATTCCCGATTGTCCCTTGACAGCGCGATGTTATCGGAAACATACTAACTCCGCCCGGATGTTTCCGGAAACATCAACCCCTCTCGACGACAACGGAGTCCCCAGATGCACCTCGACCGATCCGGCATCCTCTTCGGCGCCGCGTACTACGCGGAGTACCACCAGAGCGACCGCGTCGATCAGGACCTCGACCTGATGAAGGGGGCCGGCTTCACGGTCATCCGTGTGGGGGAGTCGGTGTGGTCGACGTGGGAGCCCCGCGACGGCGAGTTCCACCTCGAGTGGCTGCAGCCGGTGCTCGACGGCGCCCACGCCCGCGGCATCGCGGTCGTGCTGGGCACCCCGACGTACGCCGTTCCGCCGTGGCTGCAGACCGCGTACCCCGAGATCGCCGCTGATGTCCGCACCGGCCAGCCGATGCCGTGGGGTGCACGCCAGGAGATCGACTACTCGCACCCCGCCTTCCGCTTCCACGCCGAGCGGGTCATCCGCGCCGTCGTCGGCAGGTACGCCGATCACCCGGCGGTGATCGGGTACCAGGTCGACAACGAGCCCGGCATGGTGCTCTTCCATAACCGCGGCTCGTTCCAGCGGTTCGTGCGTCGACTGGCAGCCACCTACGGCGACGTCGACACGCTGAACCGCGAGTGGGGGCTGACGTACTGGTCGCACCGGCTGTCGGACTGGTCGGATCTGTGGGCACCCGACGGCAACTCGCTGCCGCAGTACGACCTCGCGTGGCGTCGCTACCAGGCCGAGCTCACGACGGAGTTCATCGCCTGGCAGGCCGACATCGTGCGCGAGTACGCGACGCCCGAGCAGTTCGTGACGACGTGCATCGCCTACCCGCGCCCGGCCCTCGACGACGAGAAGCTCGTCGAGGCGCTCGACATCACCGCGGGCAACCCGTACTACGCGATGCAGGACCACCTCGACGCCACGAAGGAGCTCGCGCCGGTCACCCCGTGGACGACGAGCGGTGTCCCCGCGATGTTCCGTCAGGCCGACCGGCTGTTCTCGTCGAACCAGGGCCGCTTCCTCGTCACCGAGACCGACGCCCAGTCCATCGGCGGGTCGGAGTTCAACCTGCCGCCCTACCCCGGGCAGCTCGCGCAGGCGGCGTTCGCGTTCGTCTCGCGTGGCGCCGCGATGATCGAGTACTGGCACTGGCACACGCTGCCGTACGGCACCGAGACCTACTGGGGCGGCATCCTTCCCCACAGCCTCGAGCCGGGGCGCGTCTACCGCGAGCTCGCGCGCGTCGGCGCGGACTTCGCCGCCATCGGCGACCTGCTCGACGGCTACGAGCCCGACGGCGACGTGGCCATCCTGTGGTCGAACGACTCGCGCTTCGCGCTGGAGTTCTTCCCCACCTTCCCCACGGCGACGGGGCAGCCGGATCGCACCAGCTACACACGCATCTTCGACGCGTTCCATCGCGGCATCGTCGACGGCGGCGCACAGGCACGGATCCTGCATCCCGACCAGGCGCTCTCGTGGGGCGCGACGAAGCTCGCCGCACGGTTCCCGGTGCTCATCGCGGCAGGGCTCTACGTGGCGACCGACGCCCATCTCGACCTGCTGCGCGAGTACGCCGCGGCGGGCGGCCACCTCATCGTCGGCATCCGTACCGGGTACGGCGACGAAGAGGCACGGGCGCGGGTCAGCGTCGCTCCGGCGCGGCTGACGGATGCTGCGGGCGTGAGCTACGAGGAATTCTCGAACCTGCACGACCCGCTGCCGGTGCGGGCCGAGGGAGAGCTCGAGCTCTCCGACGGCGCTGAGGCGACCCTGTGGGCCGACGGACTCCTGCCGTCCGACGCCGACACCCTCGTGCGCTACGTGCACCCGCGGTTCGGCGACTTCGCCGCGGTGACCAGCCGCGGGCACGGCGACGGCCGCATCACCGTGGTCGGCACCGTTCCCTCCGCCCAGCTGGCGGCCGACCTCGTGCGCTGGGCCGCGCCGGACCTCCGCGCCGACGCGATTGCGCCGGACCGCGCACTTCCGGTGACCGTGAGCTCGGGCTCGCTCCCGGACGGCCGCCGCGTGTGGTTCGTCTTCAACTGGAGCGGCGAGCCGCAGGCGTTCACGCCGGCCGTCGACCTGGCGGACGCCGTCACGGCGGAGGAGCTGTCCGCCGACACCGAGATCTCCCTTCCTGCGTGGTCGACACGCTGCCTCGTCGGAAGGTGAGCACCCAGGGGATCACGCGATCCCACCGAGAAGAAAGAGCAATCATGAAGAAGGCACGCAGAACAGCAGCGACGCTGACCGTCGGCGCGGCCACGGTCGCGGTGCTCCTCACGGGGTGCGCCCCGAGCGGCGACGGCGGCGGCACCCAGGGCCCGATCACCCAGGAGCAGATCGACGAGGCGATGAGCACTCCGACGGAGCTCACGTTCTGGACCTGGGTCCCCGACATCCAGAACGAGGTCGACCTCTTCGAGGAGAAGTACCCCGACATCACGGTGAAGGTCGAGAACGTCGGCCAGGGCCTGCCGCACTACCAGAAGCTCCGCAGTGCGATCGAGGCGGGCGAGGGCGCACCGGATGTCGCGCAGATCGAGTACCAGTACATCCCGTCGTTCGTGCTCCCCGGGTCGCTCCTCGACCTCACTCCGTACGGCGCCGACGACCTCGCCGACGACTACGTGGGCTGGGCATGGAACCAGGTGTCACCCGGTGACGAGGTGTGGGCGATCCCGCAGGACGTGGGGCCGATGGGCAACCTCTACCGCGAAGACATCCTCTCCGCGGCGGGCATCACCGAGCCACCGGCGACGTGGGACGACTACGCGACGGCCGCCAAGGCCGTCAAAGACAGCACGGGCTCGTACATCTCCAACCTCGGTGCGACGCAGGCCGGGCAGATGATCGGGTTCTTCTGGCAGGCGGGCGTGAAGCCCTTCGGCTACGACGGCGAGGAGACCGTCTCGATCAACGTGAACAGCGACGAGGCGAAGCAGGTCGCCGACTACTGGACCGACCTGATCCAGCAGGACCTCATCTCGACCGACGTCGACTTCAACGACACCTGGTACCAGGGCCTCGCCAGCGGCAAGTACGCCGGCTGGCTGACCGCGGCATGGGGGCCGATCTTCCTCCAGGGCACGGCCGCCGATACGTCAGGGCTATGGCGCGCGGCGCCGCTGCCGCAGTGGAGCGCCGATGAAGAGGTCTCGGGCAACTGGGGCGGCTCGTCGGACGCCGTGCTCGCGTCGAGCGAGAACCCGATCGCCGCGTACGAGCTCGCGAAGTTCATCAACAACGACCACGAGTCGGCGATGATGCTCGCGACCGAGCAGTTCCTCTACCCGCCGCAGGTGTCGGTGCTCGAGGACCCGGCCTTCGCCGACCAGGAGTCCGAGTTCTACGGCGGCCAGCAGGTCAACAAGCTGTTCGCCGAGATCTCCACGACGGTCGACACCGACTTCCAGTGGCTGCCGTTCATGGACTACGTCTACTCCACCTATGAGGAGACCATGGGCACCGTCATCGCCGACAAGGGCGACATCAGCGGCGCCCTCGACACCTGGCAGGACCAGCTCGTGAGCTACGCCGAAGACCAGGGCTTCACCGTCGAGTGAGACCGCGGAGTGCCCGTCCACATCGGCGGGCACCTCCGCCGCGGCCGATCGCGCCGCCACCGCGACGCGATCGGCCGGTCCGCAGCATCCATTCGAAAGGAGACCCCGTGGCGAACGCATCGACGCTTCCTGCCGCGCGTCCCGCAGCGTCCGCGAAGAAGCGGCGCACCAGTCCCACCCAGCGCAAGCAGTATCGCGCCGCCTACCTGTTCCTCTTGCCGTTCTTCGTCGTGTTCCTCACGATGCTGGTCATCCCGCTCGTCTACGCGGGGTACCTGAGCCTGTTCGAGAGCAAGCTCATCGGCGGTGAGGTCTTCGCAGGGCTGAACAACTACGTCCGGGCACTGACCGACCCCCAGTTCTGGGGAGGCCTCGGCCGCGTGGCGCTGTTCTTCGTCGTGCAGGTGCCCATCATGCTCGGCCTGGCCCTGTTCTTCGCCCTCGCCCTCGACACGTTCCTGGCGCGGGGATCGAAGGGCATCCGGCTGCTCATCTTCATGCCGTATGCCGTGCCCGCGGTCGTGGCGACGCTGATGTGGGGCTACCTGTACGGCCCGGACTTCGGTCCGATCGCGCAGATGGCGCGGGCGCTCGGGTTCGGCACTCCCGACTTCCTCTCACCGGGCAACATCCTCGGGTCGATGATGAACATCGTCACGTGGGAGTTCGTCGGCTACAACATGATCATCATGTACGCGGCGCTGCGGGCGATCCCGGGGGATCTGTACGAGGCGGCCGAGATCGACGGGGCGGGCCAGTTCCGGCTGGCGTGGAGCATCAAGATCCCCGCCATCCGCCCGGCGATCCTCCTGACCGTGATCTTCTCCGTCATCGGGTCGTTCCAGCTGTTCACCGAGCCGAGCCTGCTCAACGCGCTCGCTCCCGACGCGATCACCAACGGCTTCACGCCGAACTATTACGCGTTCAACGTCGCCTTCATCAACCAGGAGCTCAACTACGGTGCGGCGCTCGCGTTCCTGCTGGGAATCGTGATCGCGATCGTGTCGTACTTCGTGCAGCTCGGATCCGAGCGATCTGCGCGCCGTGAGCGGAAGGGGCTCGCATGACCTCCACCGAGACCCGGACGCTGGTCACCGGGGAGCGGCTCGGCCGGCCGCAGACCTCGTACTCCCGCTCCCGCCGGCGCAGCTGGCTGCTGACGATCCTGTTGTGGCTGTGCGTACTGTACTTCGTGCTGCCGCTGTGGTGGCTGCTGGTGTCGTCGACGAAGGACAACTCCGCGCTGTTCTCCACCTTCGGACTGTGGTTCGGCGGTGAGCTCTCGCTGTGGGACAACCTGCAGACGCTCTTCACGATCCGCGGCGGCCTGTTCACTCGGTGGCTGATCAACACGGTGGTGTACTCCGTGACGGCGGCGGCCGGCGCCACGTTGCTGTCGGCAATGGCGGGCTATGCGTTCGCGAAGTACGAGTTCCCCGGCAAGAAGGTGCTGTTCAGCGCGACCCTCGGCGCGATCATGATCCCGCTGACGGCCCTCGCCCTGCCGACGTACCTGCTGTTCGCGCGCGCCGGGCTGACCGACACTCCGTGGGCCATCATCATCCCCTCGCTCGTCAGTCCGTTCGGGGTCTATCTCATGCGGGTGTACGCGGCGGACGCGATCCCCGACACGCTCATCGAGTCGGCCCGCGTCGACGGGGCGGGGGAGTTCCGCACGTTCTGGCAGGTCGGCTTCCGCCTCCTCGGACCCGGGCTCGTGACGGTGTTCCTCTTCTCGCTCGTCGCGACGTGGAACAACTACTTCCTTCCCCTGGTGATGCTGAACACGTCCGACCTGTACCCGATCACCGTCGGCCTCGCGCAGCTGCAGGCGGCGGCATCGGCGGGCGGTGGCACGCAGGCGCTCTTCTCGACCGTGATCACCGGCTCGTTCGTGTCGATCCTTCCGCTGATCGTCGCCTTCCTGTTCCTGCAGCGGTATTGGCAGTCGGGCCTCGCGACAGGGAGCGTCAAGGGCTGATCCACGCGGGATGACGGATGCTGCGCCGCAGCGTCGAGCGGGGGGCCGGATGCGTCGGCCTCCCGCATCAGGCGTTACCGGGGCGTCGCGCTCAGGTGCACCGGAGCCCACCCTTCGCCGCGCGCGGGGGTCGGGTGTACTGTCACCGAGATGAGCGTGTCGCGGCTGCCGAAGAGGATCTACGAGCGCGAGCTGCGGCGACTGCAGGCGCAGCTCGTCGACATGCAGGCCTGGGTCCAGGCATCCGGCGCGCGGATCGTGGTGATCTTCGAGGGACGGGACGCCGCGGGCAAGGGCTCGACGATCAAGCGGGTCGCGGAGTATCTGAACCCTCGCGTCACGCGCATCGTCGCGTTGCCCACTCCGACGGAGCGGGAGAGGACCCAGTGGTACTTCCAGCGCTACGTGCCGCACCTGCCGGCGGCGGGCGAGATCGTGCTCATGGACCGGTCCTGGTACAACCGTGCCGGCGTCGAGCACGTCATGGGGTACTGCACGAACGCCGAGTACCACCGCTTCCTCCACCAGGCACCGATCTTCGAGCGCATGCTGGTGGAAGACGGGGTCATCCTCCTCAAGTACTGGTTCAGCGTCTCGCCCGAAGAGCAGGAGGCCCGGTTCCGCTCGCGGGCAGACGACCCGATGCGACGTTGGAAGCTCAGCCCGAACGACGTGCTCTCGATCACCCGGTGGGAGGACTACTCCCGCGCGAAAGACACGATGTTCGTCCATACCGATATCCCGGAGGCGCCCTGGCTCGAGGTGCCGTCCGTCGACAAGCGCCGCAGCCGGATCAACATGATGTCGCACCTGCTCGCGAGCATCCCGTACGAGCTCGTCCCGCGGGAGGAGGTCGCGATTCCGGTCCGCCCCGACTCCCGCGGCTACGAGCGGCCGCCCCGCAACCTGGAGAACTACGTCCCGGACGTCGCCGCGGAGCTGGAGCGCGCGGCTCGCGACGACTGAGCAGCGGCCGCCGCCTCCACGGCAGCCCGCAGCGCGCCGGGCTCGAGCCCGAGCGCCCACTCGCTCACGTCGGCGACGACGTGCTCGTGCGCGGGGTGGGTGGGCGGTGTCGCGGTGTTCACGTACGAGCCGCCGCCGTCGAGGGCGATGAGGATCCGGATGCAGGCGGTCTCCGCATCCGTGATCCTGAAGTCGCCCGAGGCGATGCCGTCCTCGATGATCGCGGTCAGGCGCTCGCGGTCGAGCTCGTCCTGCTGCTGCAGCGCGATGTCGAGCGCCGGGCTGAAGCGGGCGAGGTGCCGCGCGTTGAGCCACATCCGCGCGAGTGGCAATGAGGCGCCGCGTTCGACGTGCGCCACGAAATGCGCCACGCGCTCCTTCGGGGTGCCCGACCCCGTGAAGAACCGCTCGCGCTCCTGCACGGCGGCGCGCGTGAACGCCTCGATGACGAGCGCCTCGGCGGCGGGGAAGTAGTGCGTGATCAGGCCCGGGCGTACCCCGAGACGGTCGGCGACGGCGCGCAGCGTGATGCGCTCGAGCCCTTCGTCGAGCGCGATCGCCGTCGCGTGCTCGAGGATCTCTTCCCGGCGCTCCTCGGGACGCTTGCGCGTGCGAACCGAAATCTCGCTTGACGTCACGGTGATCATGCTATTGAATGTGTGACCAATAGTCCATTGGGCATGTGACCAATAGCAACGATGCTTCTCCCGGAAGGAACACCGTGACCCATTCACAGACCGAGCTCGATGACGAGTTCGTCGACACCGCGTCGCGTCCCGAGACGCGCGGGATCGAGCTGATCGGCGATGCCGAGCGCCACGGCCGCGCGCGCGACCTCTTCTTCATCTGGGCGGCACCGAGTGTCAGCATCCTGAATCTGACCATCGGCGCGACGCTCATCCTGCTCGGGCTCGAGCTGTGGCAGGCGATCGCGGTCATCCTCGCCGCCTCGCTGCTGTGGGTCTTCCCCGGCATCATCGCCGGCAGCGGACCCGCGTCGGGCACGTCGGGCTCGGTCGTGACGCGGGCCATGTACGGTGTCCTCGGCAACCGGCTGTTCGTCGCCTTCGTCGGATGGTTCATCGGCGCGGTGTTCCTGTCGCTGACGTGGCTCGCCTCGTCGTTCATGGGCGCGGACCTGCTCCGCCGCATGGGCCTCGAGGACCCGGTCTGGGTGCCCATCTGCGTGACGCTGGTGGTGGCGACGATCACGATCCTCGTCGCGATCTTCGGCCACGGCCTGATCCTGCGGACGTACTCCTACATGGCGGCTGCGCTGTTCGTCATCTTCCTCGGGGTCGCCGCCTTCATCCTGCCGACCGTCGACTGGCAGTACACCGCGCCCGTGGCGCTCGAGGGTCCCGCGCTGTGGTCGGCGATGGCCATCGGGTTCACGATCCTCGCCTCGACGCCGCTGTCGTTCATCAACAGCCCCGACATCGCGCGCTACCTGCCGCGCTCCACGAAGCACTCGCACATCGCGCTGGCGACGGCGCTCGGCGGAGCCGTCCCGTTCGTCGTCTTCACGATCGTCGGCGTGCTCCTGGCCACCGGGCTGAGCGATGCCGCGTTCGCCGCCGGCCTCGACGTGGCGCTGCTCGACCTGCTGCCGGGGTGGTTCGGCCCGATCCTCGTGATCGGCGTGGTCATCAACACGATCGCCCTGAACGCGATGACCACCTACACCTCGAGCATGGCGCTGCAGGCGATCGGGTTCCGGCTGCGCCGCATCCCCGCGGCCATCATCGTCGGCGCGGTGGGCACGGCCCTGACCATCTATCTCGTGCTGTCGTCGAGCCTCCTCGAGGCCGCGAACCTCATGCTGCAGTTCCTCGTCGTCGTCTCGGGGCCGGCGATGGCCATCTTCGTCGTGGACGTGCTGCTGCGCCGCTACCGGTACGACGGCGTGGAGCTGTTCGACGACCACCCCGGCGGACGCTTCTGGTACTCCGGCGGATGGGGCATCCCGGGCGTGACCGCGCTGCTCGTCGGCGGCCTCGCGACCGCGCTGTGCCTCTCGACCAGCGTCTGGTCGGGCCCGATCGCCGTGGCCACGGGCTACATCGACCTGTCGGTGCCGGTGGGCATGCTCGTCGCCGCCGCGCTCTACGCGGGCCTCCTGCGCACCCCGCTCGGAAAGAAGGGCCGTCCATGATCACCCGCTACGTCAACGGTCGCGTCTTCACCGCCGACCCCGACCCCGATAACTCCTGGGCCGAGTCGTTCGCCGTCCAGGGCGACGTGATCGCGTTCGTCGGCGACCGCGACGAGGCTCCCGACGCCGACGAGACCATCGATCTCGAGGGTCGGCTCGTGCTCCCCGGCTTCACCGACGCCCACACCCACCTCCTCATGATGGGTGCGGCACTCGGCCAGGTCCACCTCACCGACGCCCGGTCGCTGGACGAGATCCAGTCCCGGCTGCGCGAGGCACGGGATCGGGATCCGGATGCTGCGGTCCTGCGCGGACGCGGATGGCTCTTCGACTCCGTCCCCGGCGGCGCGCCCACCGCCGCGATGATCGACGCGGTGGTCGCCGACATCCCCGTCTATCTCGACGCGAACGACTACCACTCGTGCTGGGTCAATCGCGCGGCGCTCGCCGAGCTCGGCATCACGCGCGACACGCCGGACCCGATCGGGGGCGAGATCGCCCGCGACGCCGACGGCGAGCCGACCGGCATGCTGTACGAGACCGCGGCGGTGCAGTTCGCGTGGGCCCACCGCGACCGGGCCACGACCGACGCCGATCGCGACGAGGCCGTCGAGCGGGCGATCGACGCGTACCTCGCGACCGGCGTCACCGGGGCCGTCGACATGGCGTTCGACGAGTACGGACTCGCCGCCTTCGAGCGCGCCCGCGCGCGTCGCGGCGGCGAGCTGCCGATCCGCGTGGCCGCGCACTGGCTGATCGAGAACACCGGCGATGACGCGAAGAACCTCGCGCAGGTGGCTCGCGCCGCAGAGCTCGCCGCGAGCCCTTCGTCGCCGTGGCTCCGCGTCGTCGGCATCAAGCTCATCCTCGACGGGGTCATCGACGCGTGCACCGCCGCGATGCGGCATCCGTATGCTGACGGCACCAACGCGGGCCCGATCTGGCCGCCCGCGCAGCTCGAGCCCGTGGTCGCGGCCGCCGACGCGGCCGGACTGCAGGTCGCCCAGCACGCGATCGGCGACCTTGCGAGCGACATCGCGCTCGATGCGATCGAGCACGCGATCGCCGTCAACGGCCCGCGCGACCGGCGGCACCGCATCGAGCACCTCGAGTACGCCGCTCCCGAGACCGCGGCGCGCATGGCGGCGCTCGGCGTCACGGCGTCGATGCAGCCCGTGCACTCCGACCCCGCGATCTTCGCCAACTGGGCCGAGATGCTCGGCGACGAGCGCGTCGAGCGTGCCTTCGCCTGGCCCGAGTACGAAGAAGCCGGAGCGCTGCTGGCGTTTTCGACCGACGCGCCGACGGCGCCGCACAGCTCGCTCGCGAACATGTACATCGCCGCGACGCGGGCCTCGGCGCTCGACTCGGGCGTGCGTGCTACGCACCCGCACTATGCGCTGCCGCTCGACCGCGCCATCGGGCACGCGACACGTGACGCCGCGGCCTCGGTCGGCGACGGCGACTGGCGCGGGCGCATCGCCCCCGGCTTCGCCGCGGATTTCGCCGTGCTCGACACCGACCCGTTCGCGGCCGGTGCGGAAGCCTTGCTCGACGCCACGGTGGTCGAGACCGTCGTCGCCGGGCGGTCCCGCCACCGGGGGTAGGGGCCTTGCACGCGCGACGGACCGCGGTCGCGGCGGCTCACACGCCGGGGTCAGCCAGGGGCCCCACGCCTATATCTCCTTGCTGGATGCCTCCGCGAGGTTCTCGGCCATCTGGGCGAACCCCGCCTGCGCGTGCCCGCCGGCCAGCCGCGAGGCGAGCGACGCGAACGCCACCGCGCCCGTGATCTGCGCGGCCGCGACATCCCACGGCTCCGGCTGCGGGCCTTCGCCGCGCGGACCGGGAAGCGGAATGGGCAGCCGCCGCGGCCACCCCGTGCCGCACCAGTCCTCCACCACCTCGGCTACCCAGCCGGGCTGGTCCTCACCCCGCAGGTCGGCTTCGAGCACCGCCGCCGCGATGTAGCCCGACAGCTCGGAGGCCGCCAGCATCCACCGGGGCGGCAGCGGCTGCGGGTTGAGCGCCACCGCGTCGAACCTGCTCCCGAGGCGCCCGCGATGGCTGTGCGGCGGGAAGACGTCGAACATCTCCGGGTTGATGCGCCCCAGCAGGGACAGCATGCGAACAGTGCTGCTGATGTCGTTCCAACTCATCGGTGACTCCTTCTCGGGTGGGTGGACTCATTCGCACGTACGTCCCGCGGGCTACTGCTGCACGCGCCCGATCGTGACGGAGACGGGGTCGCCGAGCGAGCCGTCGGGCAGCGTCGTCTGGTAGGTCATGGTCAGCGTGGCGAAGCCCAGGGTGATCTGCACGGCAGGATCCTCGCCGGCGAAGGCCGTCGTCGCCGACGTCACGACGGCATCCTCCATGCGCACCGTGAAGTAGTCGCCGGTCATGCCCACGCGTCGTGCCGACAGCAGGACTTCATCGAGACGGATGCTGCGCGCACAGGCATCGAAGAGGCGCGGCGTCGCAGCATCCACCCGCAGCGACACCGCGATATCGGTGAGCGTCGGCTTGCCGACGCGACCCCCGCCTCCGCCGCCACCGGCCGGCACGGCGTTCGACACCGCCCAGCTCCAGCTCAGCACCTCGATGGCGCCCGGATGCCGATCGTCGACGAGCTCCCCGGGGATCGACGAAATGGTGAGGAACTGCTCATCGGCCATCGCACACGCTCCCCGCCGGTCTTCGCGATCCACCGCGAACCGCGCGACCACCTCACAGATACTCCCGGCAGACGGCACCCGCAAGAGGGTTCGGTCGTTGAGGACGGATGCCGGTGATCGCCGGAGATCGCGCGCTTCAGGCGGGATTCAGCCCCGGCGAGCCAGACTGGACCCGATGCGGATTCTGGTGGTGGATGACGAGGTGCGCCTGGCCGACGGCATCCGTCGCGGGCTCGAGGCCGAAGGCTTCGGCGTCGATGTCGCCCACAACGGCGTGGACGGACTGTGGCGGGCGCGCGAGACGGCGTACGACGCCATCGTGCTCGACCTCATGATGCCGGGGATGAGCGGCTGGAAGGTCTGCGAGGCGCTGCGCGCGGAGGAGAACTGGACGCCGGTGCTCATGCTCACGGCGAAGGATGGCGAGTGGGATCAGGTCGAGGCGCTCGAGACGGGGGCCGACGACTACGTCACGAAGCCTTTCTCGTTCGCCGTGCTCGTCGCGCGGCTGCGTGCGCTGATCCGCCGCGGCGGCATCGAGCGGCCGACGGTGCTCGACGCGGGAGACCTCCGGCTCGACCCGGGAGCGCGAAAGGTCTGGCGCGGCGACGCCGAGATCGACCTCACCTCGCGGGAGTTCTCCGTGCTCGAGCACCTCATGCGCCATCGTGGGCAGGTGCTCTCCAAGCGCGATCTCATCGCCGGCGTGTGGAACGACGACTTCGAGGGCGACCCGAACATCGTCGAGGTCTATGTCGGGCACCTCCGGCGCAAGGTCGACCGGCCGTTCGGTCGCGAGGCGATCGAGACCATCCGCGGGGCGGGCTACCGACTGGCGGCGGACGGTGGCTGAGCCGCGGCGCCGCTCGCTGCGCACGCGTATCACCGCCGCCGCGACGCTGGTCGTCGCCGCTGCGCTGGTGGTCGGTGCGCTCGCGTTCTCCGGGATCCTCTCCCTCAGCATCCGTGACGCGACCGCTCGTGCCGCCGAGACGCGCGCCGAGCAGCTGGCCGCGCGGGTCGACGCGGAGGGGCCTTCGGGCGTGACCGAGCTCGACGACGACATCGCGCAGGTGCTCGACGACGACGGGCAGGTGGTCGCCGCCTCGGACGAGGCCGACAACGGCACCCTGCCGGATGTCGACGGCACACCCGTCGTCACCTTCGACGACGAGCCGATGCTCGTGGTGCGGGAAGACCTCGACGACGGCGTGCTGCTCTTCGCCGTGCCGGTGGAGGACGACGAGCAGACACTCGCGACAGTAGCGGCGCTGCTCGCGGTCGCCGTGATCGCCGTCACCGCGCTGGTCGCCGGGATCACGTGGTGGGTCGTCGGGCGGGCGCTCCGGCCGGTCGCGCGCATTCGCGCCGAGGTCGACGACATCACCGCCGACCGCCTCGACCGACGTGTGGCGGTGCCGCCGTCGGGTGACGAGATCGCCGCGCTCGCGGGAACGATGAATCGCATGCTGGACCGATTGGATGCTGCCGCCACCGCGCAGCGCCGCTTCGTGTCCGACGCCTCGCACGAGCTGCGCTCGCCCTTGGCGACGATCCGCCAGCACGCCGAAGTGGCCCAGCTGCACCCCGAGGCGACGTCCGTCGACGACCTCGCCGAAGTGGTCCATGACGAGGGCCTCAGGATGCAGGAGCTCGTCGACGCGCTGCTGCTCCTCACCCGACTCGACGAGCGGCCGGCGCTGCAGCGTGATGACGTCGATGTGGACGATCTCGCGCTCGCCGAGGCGAAGCGGCTCCGGGCCGGCGGTGCGGTCGTGGATGCGTCCGGCGTCCACGCGGCGCGGGTCCGCGGCGATGCCCGCCTGCTCGGCCAGCTCGTGCGCAACCTCGCCGACAACGCGGCCCGCCACGCGCGAACAGCCGTCGCGATCGGGGTGATCGAGCACCGGGGACAGGTGCTGCTGACGGTCGACGACGACGGGGCGGGAGTTCCGCCGGGGGAGCGCGAACGCATCTTCGAGCGTTTCGTGCGGCTCGACGAGGCCCGCGCGCGCGATGCGGGCGGCAGCGGCCTCGGCCTGGCGATCGTCCGCGCGATCGCGGAGGCGGAGGGTGGCAGCGTGCGCGTCGAGGACTCGCCGCTCGGCGGCGCGCGGTTCGTCGTCGCGCTTCCGGCGGCCGTCTGAACGCAGCTTCAGGATGCTTCAGGTCTGCTTCAGCGACCGCTCGGCACCATCGAAGCATGGATGACAAGAACAGCACCCCCGAGACTCCTCCCACCCAGCCCGTCGACGCCGGCCGGACCGAGGCGATCGCCCCGACGCCCACGCCCGCGGCGCCCGCTCCCGCACCGAAGCGCAGCCGCACGCGCGGCTGGTTGATCGGCGGCGGCGCGGTGCTGGCCGCCGCGATCCTCGCCGGTGGCGGCATCGCCCTCGGCGCGGAGATGGCCGACGAGGCGGGCGACCTCGCTGCGTCG
Source organism: Microbacterium trichothecenolyticum (assembly GCF_041938625.1). Classification (GTDB taxonomy): domain Bacteria; phylum Actinomycetota; class Actinomycetes; order Actinomycetales; family Microbacteriaceae; genus Microbacterium; species Microbacterium trichothecenolyticum_D. The sequence goes on from NZ_CP169427.1 coordinate 1,132,676, forward strand.
GCGGCTTCCGACGACAGCGACAACGACTCGCGCGACGTCGACGACTCGAGCGACGACAGCCCCGACAGCGTCGGCGGCGACGTCTCGAACCTGGGCACCGACTCGGCCGACGACCTCGTCGCCATGATCGACGCCGCGTCCGCCGCCGGTGCGGGCGAGCCCACGTCGATCGACCTGAAGCGCGACGGCAGCGCCGAGGTGAAGCTCGAGGCCGATGACGGCGCCGAGACCGAAGTGCGCGTCGACGCCGCCGGCGAGGCATCCGTCGTCTCCACGGAGTCCGCCGACGACGACGGCGCCCCGCGGGACGTCCTCGACGCCGACTCGATCGCCGCGATCGTGGACGCGGCGCTCGCCGAGGCGGATGGCCGCATCGTCGAGATCGAGGCTGATGACGACAGCGCGTCGCCCTGGGACGTCACGGTCCTGACCGCCGCCGGCGAGTTCGTCGAGCTCGACCTCGACGCCGGGTTCGCCGTGGTCGCGACGGCGACCGACAGCGACGACTGAGGACACCATGAAGGACGGCGACCGCTGCAGGCTCACGCCGGCGGTCGCCGTCCTTCGCGTCGATCGGCCGATCGAGTTCCACGAACCCGGTCGGCGCCGTCCTCAGCGTGCGGCTGCGACGACCTGCGTGGACGCCTTCTGCGCCGCGGTCGCGATCACCTCGGCCACCGTGGCGGCCTGCGTGACGTAGAGTGCGTGGCTGGCAGACACGTTGGTGATCTCGGCGCCCATCCGCGCGGCCATGTGCTGCAGCATCGCCTGGTCGAATGACTTGTCGTCAGTGGCGATGACCGCCCAGGTGGGCTTGTTCCGCCAGGCGGCGACTGTGACCGGCGTCGAGAAGACCGACATGTTGATCGGGACCTGCGTGTCACGCAGGAACGCCGCGTCGGCGTCGTCGACATCGGCCGCGAACCCCGCCTGGAACTTCTCGAGGTTGAGGAAGCCGTATCCGTCGTCGCCCACGTCGATCACGAAGTCGGGCGTGGCGGCGAAGCCCTCGTACTGCTGGGCGGTGGTCTCGCCGGCGTCGGGAGCGAGTGCCGACACGTAGACGAGGCCGGCGACGTTCGGGTGAACGCCGGCCTCGGTGATCACGGTGCCGCCCCACGAGTGCCCGACGAGGATCGTCGGGCCGTCCTGGCGATCCAGCACTCGCCTGGTCGCCGCGACGTCGTCCGCCAGAGAAGTGAGCGGGTTCTGAACGATGGAGACGCGCAAGCCCCGTGCCGTGAGGAGGTCGTAGACGCCCCGCCAGCCTGAGCCGTCAGCGAAGGCACCGTGCACGAGAACGACGTTCTTGATGGTCTGGTCTGTCGTGGACATTGTTCTTCCTCTCTTCCGGGCCGCGGCCCGATATGTGTTGACATGTCCAACGCACGCGATGTGCAATATATTGCATAGTGCACCGCATCGCTTCGACTTGCAAGAGGCCGCAGAGGATGCGCAATATATTGCATGCCGGTTCCGCAGAACTCCTCGACCGTCGACCGCTCGCTGCTCCGCGACGACGTCTACCGACGGCTGCGAGACGCCATCGTCGATGGAACGTTTCTGCCGGGCGAGCAGCTCAAGGACGGCGAGCTCGCAGCGTGGCTGGGCGTCAGCAGGACCCCGGTCAGGGAGGCGCTCCTCCGGCTCGGAGCGAGCGGACTCGTCGTGGCGGTGCCCGGCCGGTCGACGACGGTGAGTGAGGTCGACCCGCAAGCCGTGCGCGATGCGCGCGACGTGATCGCGGCCATGCACCAGCTGGCAGTGCGCGAGACCGCGGGCAGGCTCAGCGACGACGACGTCGCCCGGATGCGGGAGGCGAATCGCCGCTTCGCTGAAGCGCTGAGCGCTGCCGACGTGGACGCCGCCATGGATGCTGATGACGAGCTCCACCGGATCCCGGTCGCGGCGCTCGGAAACCACGCTGCCGAGACGGTCCTGGATCAGTTCGGTCCCATCGTGCGTCGCGCCGAACGACTCCGTTTCAGCGCCGACGGGCGCGCGTCGGTGGAGCGCCACGAACAGCTCATCGACCTGCTGTCGGCCGGTGAGGCCGAGGACGCAGCATCCGTCGCCTTCGACATCTGGTACAGCCTGCCGGCCGAGAGCGACTGACAGCGCGCGAACATCGCGAGCACTGGCCGAGCCTGAGGAATTCCTCCGATCCGGCCCACTCACCCGTGTACCAGGCGTAGCGTGCCGACATGACGCCTTCGCCCGCGATCACCACCGTCGGCCAGCTTCGCGCATCGGGGCACACGTACCGCCCGGTCCGCATCGAGATGCGTGAGAATCTCCTCACAGCCCTCGCGAACGGCGACGACCCGTGGCCGGGCATCCACGGCTTCGACACCACCGTCATCCCGCAGCTCGAGCGCGCGCTCCTCGCCGGGCACGACATCGTCCTGCTGGGTGAACGCGGCCAGGGCAAGACCCGCCTCCTCCGCAGCCTCGACGGCCTCCTCGACGAGTACAGCCCGGTCATCGAGGGGTCGGAACTCGGCGAGCATCCGTTCCACCCCATCACCCCGGCATCCGTGCGTCGTGCCAGTGAGCTGGGCGACGACCTCCCTGTCACGTGGCGGCACCGCAGCGAGCGGTACGCCGAGAAGCTCGCCACCCCCGACACGTCGGTGGCCGACCTCATCGGCGACGTCGACCCGATCAAGGTCGCCGAGGGGCGCTCGCTCGGCGACCCCGAGACGATCCACTACGGTCTCGTGCCGCGCAGCAACGGCGGCATCGTCGCGATCAACGAGCTGCCGGATCTCGCCGAGCGCATCCAGGTGTCGCTGCTGAACGTCATGGAGGAGCGCGACATCCAGATCCGCGGCTACGTGCTGCGCCTCGACCTCGACGTGCTCGTCGTCGCCACCGCGAACCCCGAGGACTACACCAACCGCGGCCGCATCATCACGCCGCTGCAGGACCGTTTCGGCGCCGAGATCCGTACGCACTACCCCCAGACGATCGATGAGGAGATCGCCGTCATCCGCCAGGAGGCCGACCTCGTCGCCGAGGTGCCCGCGCACCTCCTCGAGATCCTCGCGCGCTTCACGAGAAACCTTCGGGAATCGGATGCTGTGGACCAGCGCTCGGGCGTATCGGCGAGGTTCGCGATCGCCGGCGCCGAGACGATCGCCGCCGCGGCCCTGCACCGCGCGACGCGCCAGCACGAGGACGTCGCGGTGGCCCGCCCGGTCGACCTGGAGACCGCAGTGGACGTGCTCGGCGGGAAGATCGAGTTCGAGACAGGGGAGGAGGGCCGCGAGCGGGCGATCCTCGAGCACCTCTTGCGGACCGCGGTGGCGGACACGGCGCGGGCGCATCTGCGGGGTCTGGATTCGCGGGCGCTGGCGGACGCGCTGCATACCGGCGCGACCGTCATGACGGGCGAGCAGATTCCTGCGGCGGAGGTTCTGTCGGCGATGCCCGTGCTGGGCGAGTCGGACTTGTACGACCAGGTGGCCGACCGCCTCGAGGCGGTCACACCCGGTGAACGCGCCGGTGCGCTCGAGCTGCTCCTCGAGTCGCTGTACCTCGAGAAGAAGATCGGCAAAGACAGCGCAGGCGGTGAGACGGTCTATGGCTAGGTACTCGGCATCAAACCCCCGCTCGTTGAGCGAGCGAAGCGAGTCGAAACGCCCCGAACGCGGTCGCCACCCGGGTCCACCCGTCCCCAACCCTCGCTCGTTGAGCGAGCGAGGAACGAGCGAGTCGAAACGCCCGGAACGCGGTCGCCACCTCATCCCGAGGCATCCGTAATGCCCCGCTCCTTCCACCGCACGCCCGCGCACACCTCCCGCTATGGGCGCTATGCCGGCGGCGACCCGCTCGCGCCTCCCGTCCCCATCCAGTCCGCGCTCGAGGCGATCGGCCGCGAGGTCATGGAGGGAACCTCCGCCGAGCGTGCGATGCGCGAGTACCTTCGCCGCGGCGACCAGAACCGCCTCGGACTCGACGAGCTCGCCCGCCGCGTGCGCGAGCGCCGAGCCCAGCTCACCCAGCGACACCGGCTCGACGGCACCCTCGAAGAGGTCCGCCGCCTCCTCGATCACGCCGTGCTCGAAGAGCGCAAGCACCTCGTCCGCGACGTGAACCTCGACGACGACACGAGAGCCTTCTCCGAGATGCGGCTCGAGAACCTCCCCACCAGCACCGCCGCGGCGGTCAACGACCTCGCCGACTACGACTGGCAGAGCCCGACCGCGCGGGCCGACTACGACCGCATCCGCGAGCTGCTCGGCCGCGAGCTGCTGGATCAACGCTTCGCCGGCATGAAGAACGCGCTCGAGAACGCGACGGATGCTGATCGCCAGGCGATCCGCGACATGCTCAACGATCTGAACGACCTGCTCGAGAAACGCCGGCTCGGCGACGACACGCAGGAGGACTTCGACGAGTTCATGCGCAAGCACGGGGATCAGTTCCCCGAGAATCCGCAGAACCTCGACGAGCTGCTCGACACGCTCGCCGAGCGCGCCGCGGCGGCGCAGCGGATGCTCAACTCCATGACGCCCGAGCAGCGCGACGAGCTGCTGAGCCTTGCTGAGCAGGCATTCGGCTCGCCGGACCTCATGCAGTCGCTGTCGCGTCTCGACGACAATCTGCGCTCGCTTCGGCCCGGCGAGGACTGGTCGGGTTCGGCATCCTTCTCCGGCGATCAGCCGACGGGTCTCGGTGAGGCGACCGGCATCATGCAGGACCTCTCCGACCTCGATTCGCTGACCGACCAGCTCGGCCAGATGTACCCGGGCGCGCGCATGGACGACATCGATCTCGACGCGCTCGCGCGGCTCATGGGCGAGGATGCCGCGGTCAGTGCCCGCACGCTGCGCGAGCTGGAGCAGGAGTTGAGGGATACCGGGATGCTGCAGCGCGCGTCGGACGGACAGCTCAGGCTGACCCCGCGGGCGATGCGGCAGTTGGGGCGCGCGTTGCTGAGAGACATCGCGACGCGGCAGTCGGGTCGCTCGGGACGTCGTGAGACCCGCAACGTCGGCGCGGCCGGCGACCGGACCGGATCGACGCGTGAGTGGGCATTCGGCGACACCGAGCCGTGGGACATTCCGCGCACGGTGTCGAACGCGGTGCTGCGGACCGTGCTCGACGGGGGAGAGGTCTCGTCCGGCGTGCGGCTCGATACGCGCGATGTCGAGGTGGTCGAGACCGAGGAGCGCACGCAGGCCGCGGTGGCGCTGCTGGTGGACACGTCGTTCTCGATGGCGATGGACGGACGGTGGGTTCCGATGAAGCGCACGGCGCTGGCGCTGCATCACCTGATCTCGACGCGGTTCCGCGGTGACAAGCTGCAGCTGATCGCGTTCGCCCGCCATGCCGAGGTGATCGACATCGAGCAGCTCACCGCGAAGGACGCCGTGTGGGACAAGGGCACGAACCTGCAGCACGCGCTGCTGCTCGCGCAGCGGCACTTCCGCAAGAACCCGGCGGCGCAGCCGGTGCTGCTGATCGTGACGGACGGCGAGCCGACGTCGCACCTGCGTCCGGACGGGAGCGTGTTCTTCGCGTATCCACCGGACTCGCGCACGGTGGCGGTCACGGTGCGCGAACTCGACAACGTGCAGCGGCTGGGTGCGCAGACGACGTTCTTCCGCCTGGGGGAGGACCCCGGGCTGGCGCGGTTCATCGACGCGCTCGCTCGGCGGGCCGGCGGGCACGTCGTGGCGCCGGAGCTGGATGATCTCGGACGCGCGGTGGTCGACAGCTACCTCGGAGCGCGGCACACCGGTCGCGGGACGCCGGAGGATTTCGGCGACATGCTCCACGGGCGGTCGTGGTGGTGGTGACGAGAGAACATGACCGAGACGCCGTGGTGGTCGTGACGGTGCTCACACCGCGGCCGGAGCGCAAGGACGCGCGCTAAGCCCTCCCCGGCGCCGTCGCCGAGCTCGCACGCAGACCTCCCGCAGCCCTCCCCGGCGCGGGAGTCTTGCGCTGATCTTGCGCTTATTGCGGAAGCGCTCCCGGGCTCGAGAGATCCTTCGCGGGATCTTGCGGCACCGCTCACGCTTGCTCGGCGGGACGTTGCGGTGCGCGCCGAAGACTGGGGTCGTGCTCGAGGAGCGATCGGAAATCTCACCGACTGCCCACCCGCACCTTTCGCTCCTCACCAGACAAGCGGGCGCCGCCCGCGAAAGGACACTCCCATGAAGAAGGCCCGGGGGCCCGTCTCCACCCGAGGCGGGTCTCCGGTTCCACGTCCGTCGAACACCGACCGAGGAGCGCCATGAGCCGCCGCACCCGCCGCCACGCCGCACGGCACGGCGCCCGCCGTGCGGCGGCGCCGCGGCGCCTGTTGCTGGGCGCGTTGGCTGCGGCGGGCGCGATCGTGCTCGGCGTGCTGGCCGGCGGCGGCACGTTCGCACTCTGGACCGCCGCCGCGCCGGCCGCGGCCGCGGTCACCCTGCAGTCAGGGTCGGCGACGCTGACCGCCACGCCCCTCGACCTCTCGGCTATCGGCCTCTACCCGGGCCGCATCGTCTATGCCGCAACCACGGTGAGAAACACCGGCACGACTCCGCTCGCCTTGACGATCGACCCGGTCACGAGCACCGCCGCGGCAACACCCTTCAGCACGGCGGTCGCCGTCACCGTGGGCAACACGTCCTCGGTCGCGGATTGCGCCACCGGCCGCGTCCCGGCCACGATCGCCACCACCGTCGGCGCCGCCGGCTCCGACCTGCAGCTCACCCTCGCGCCCGGTGCCTCCCAGCTCGTCTGTGTCGGCGTGGGGCTGCCGCACAACGCGCCGGCCGCCGCGGCCGGGGCCGCAGCATCCGTCCTCACCATCACCATCTCGGGAACGCAGGTGCGCCTGTGAGCCGCCGCCTGCTCGGCCCGATCGCCGCGCTCGTCACCCTCGCCGTTCTCGGCAGCGCCGGCGGCGCGACCGCCGCGTGGATCGCGAGCACGTCGGTGGCAGCATCCGTCTCGTCCACGGCCATCGCCACTACGGCGCAACTGACGAGCGGCCTGGATGCGAACTACCGTTCCGGCACGACCGCGCCCGCAACCGCGGCCGGCCAGTTGACGATCGCCAACACCGGCGGCGCGCCGCTGTCGTATACCCTCGCCACGCAGCTCGGCGCGGGCAGCAGCAGCACCCTCGCCGGGAGGATCACGCTCCGCCTGTGGACGGGCAGCGCGTGCGGCACCACCGCTCCGAGCAGCGCCGTGAGCACGACTCTCGCCGACACCGCTCCTGCCCTGCCGACCGGCGCACGCTCCCTCGCGCCGGGCGCGTCCGTGGTGGTGTGCGTGTCGACGCAGATCGAGGGGCAGACGGATGCTGCGCTCTCGGGGCAGTCCGTCACGGCGGCGTTCCGGGTGACCGGTGCGGTCGGAACGAACTGGACCACCTCGGCGACCACCGCCGCGTTCACCCAGTCGGTCTCGGGACTCGCCGCTGCCGGCGCTCCGACCTGCACGCAGGCACCGCCGCACGGAGTGGCGCTGAGCTGGACCGCCCCCGCGAATCGCACGGCCGGCGCCACCCTGCAGTACCGCGTGGTCGACCGGTCCAACACGGTGGTCAAGGAGGTCTCGAGCAGCGCCGCAACCATCTCGGTTGCCCTCGGCGGAACCGACATCCGCGCAGACGGTGTTCACGAGCTGCGCATCGTCGCCATCGAGACGGCCGGATCGACGACCACCTCGTCCGAGAGCTCGACCCTCACCGTGCGACGGACCGCCGTCGGCAACTCCAACGTCAAGTACGAATGCGTGATCCCATGACCCTCTCCACCTCCGCGTCGACGACCACCCTTCCCACACTCCGCGCCGCCGGGTCGTCGCGCCGCGCCCTCCGCGCCGACGCCCGCCGTCGTGACGAGGGGCAGAGCCTGCTGCACTACCTCGCCGTGTCGGTCAGCGCGTCGATCCTCGTTCTCCTGCTCGGCGTGGCGGTCGCCGTGGTCGGCCTGCCTGTCGTCGTCGGCGGCAGCGCCATGACGGTGCTCACGCAGTCGATGGAGCCGGGCCTGCCGCCCGGAACGCTCGTGGTCATCCGCCCGACGCCGGTGGACGAGATCCGCGTCGGCGACGTCATCACGTACCAGATCAGCTCCGGCGAAGCCGCCGTGGTGAGCCACCGCGTGGTGTCGAAGACGTACGCCGACGGCGAGCTGACCTTCATCACGAAGGGTGACAACAACGACACCGTCGATCCCGCGCCGGTGAAGCCCGTGCAGATCCGCGGCACCCTTTGGTACAGCCTGCCGCTGCTCGGCTGGGTGAACAGCCTGCTGAACGGCGCGAACCGCACGATCGTGCTCGCTGTCGTCGCCGGCGGTCTCTTCCTCTACGCCGCGGTGTCGGTCGGCGGGGCCGTGCGGGATCGACGGAAGAAGTCGGATGCTGCAGCCGCCGTTGCAGAGGACGCCGAGGCCGCGGGTGTGTCGCGGCGCCGGAACCGGTAGCCGGGCTCTCGATGAGGAGCGGGGTCACGGCGCTGGTGTGAGCCGCGAGCGCGTGCCCGCGTCGGGCAGTGATCGAGATGGTGCCGCGGGCTCCTCACGGCGAGGAGCCCGCGCCGTTCGTCAACCGGACGCACCCTTGCGTGGCTTGATGAACGCTCGGGACTGCTGGCTCGCGCGCTTCTCGGCGCGCTTCTCCTTCGGTGACGACTGAGCGACCTTCTTGGCGTCGCGTGTTCGCGGTGACTTTCCTGACATGAGGACTCGCTTCCCCTGGTTGGCTGGCGGGTGAACCCACGACCATAGCCGTCTTCTGAGGAAAGTCAACTGCGGGCCGCACACGCAGAAAAAACCGCTGACTTGCCTTTTTCTGGAAGCAAGCTATGGTGATGGCCATGACCCCGACGGCCCGCCCTCACTGCACGGAGCGTCTCACCGACGCCTCCGTGGTGACGGCAGTTGTCGACATCGCGGGCGCTCGCCACCAGGTGCTGCCGCCCCGGCGGAGCGACGCGGATGGTCTGTCTGTGCAGCCCACCCGTCGCGTCGCGCCCCCGTGATGACCGATCTGAACGATCGGTCCAACCGGACAAACCCCGCGCGTCGCACCTGCGGCGCTTTTTTTGTACCCCGAGGAGCATCCATGCCCATCGAAACCACCGAACCCGTCCCTCTCACAGGCGTGCAGCGCGAGCTCGAGCGGCAGCTCGAGGAACGGCTCGCCGTTCTCCAGGAGCTCGAGCCCTTCGCTCTGCCGAGCGTCGATCCCGTCGCCTTCCAGTCGGCGGCGTCGCACCGGATCGCGATCGAGCAGATCACCGCGGCGCTCAACCGCATCAGCCAGGGCACGTACGGCAGCTGTACCCGGTGCGGAGAGCAGATCGCACCCGCCCGGCTCGAGGTTCTCCCGTACGCGGCCGCCTGCATCGAATGTCAGAGTCATGCCGAAGCCGCGTAACCGCAAGCCCTTCGCCATCCCGTCCGTCCCGCCGATCGCCCACGCGGGCGTCGCCGGCGCCGCGCACCACGGCGCAGCGAGCTCGTACGCCGCCCGGGTTCTCGTGCGAGCGGGCGCACTCCTGCGCCCGCGCGGAGATCGGTGGGTCGTCCACCGCCGACTCGTCGATCGTTCGTCCGAGACGCCGCCGGGCCGAGCGGAAGCTCCGGGCGATCGCCACGTCGAGCACGCCAGCACCTTCCACGGTGCGACTGCCCGTTTCGTCGCTCTCGGCTGAAACCCTGGCGGCTGCGAGCGATCAGCTGGCGGTTCGGAAGCGGCGGTGTGGTGAGGTCGGATGCCTCGTCCCGGGCGTCACCCACCGCTAACCTGTCCGCGTGAGCGCCTACGACGACAGCGGGATCGAGCAGGTGCGTGCGCTCCTCGGCTCGAAGCCGCGGCCGATCGGTTGGGCAGAACGCCGAGCACGAATCGTCGAGGTCGGGTCCGCCTGGCCCGTCGCCGACGACATCGCCTTCGAGCCCGCGGACGCCGGCGGCGTTCCTGCCGAGTGGTCGCGAGCTCCCGGGGCCGACACCACACGCGCCCTGCTCTTCCTCCACGGCGGCGGGTACTGCTCCGGGTCGATCGCGAGCCACCGCACGATGGCGGCCGAGGCGGGCCGCGCCGCGGGCATCCGCACACTCGCGCTGGACTACCGCCTCGCGCCGGAGCATCCGTTCCCCGCCGCACTCGAGGATGCGCTCGCCGCGTGGAACTGGCTCACCGCGACGGGAATCGCGCCGAACCGGATCGTCGTGGGCGGCGACAGTGCCGGGGGAGGGCTCAGCCTTTCGCTTCGGCAGGCTCTGCGCAGCGCGGGACGCGAAGGGCCGGCGTGCCTGTGGCTCGTGTCGCCGTGGACCGATCTGACGATGTCGGGCGCTTCCGTGGACGACAACGACGCCATCGACCCGCTGCTCCACCGGCCGTACCTGGAAGAGCTCGCCGCGGCGTACGTGCCGCCCGGCGTCGCGCGCGATGACCCGCGGGTCTCACCGCTCTTCGCGGACCTGACCGGCCTGCCTCCCACGCTCGTCCAGGTCGGAGCCGACGAAACCCTGCTCGATGACTCCCTGCGTATGGTGCGCGCCGCCGCTCGCGCCGAAGCGGATGTGCGTGCGCACGTACTGCCGCACATGATCCACGCCTTCCCGCTGTGGAACGCCGTGCTCCCCGCGGCGCGCACCGCGCTCGCCGAGTTCGGCGACTTCGCCCGTCAGCACCTCGGCTGAGTCCCGGAGGGGTGGCACGAGCGCGCTCGGAGTTCCATCATGGTGACGTGGGCGCGACGGGGAGCGCTCGGGCTCTCCGCGGTTTCGCCTGCATCCGGCGAGGCTGTTGAAGTTCGCCCGTACACCTGTCGGCACACCTTCGCTGGAGGAAGGAATCACCGATGAACGGAAACGGATGCCGCGTGCCCGGCGCCATCGTGATCGCGGCGGCGGTGCTGGCGCTGTCGGGGTGCTCGTTGATGATCCCCGTCGGGCCGATGACGTCTGAAGAGCGGGACATCGGCGAGGTGTCGCGCGTGGTACTCGAGACGTCCGGTGATCTCGTCGTGTCGGAGGGGGCGCCGGCGCTCACGGTGCGTGCGCCGGAGGGGATGATGGACCGTCTCACTACCGACGTGAGCGACGGCACCCTCGTGCTGGACACCACTCCGGGCGTCACGATGGGGATGGGCGACGTGCGGTACGACCTGACCCTGCCCCGGTTGGAGCGGATCGAACTGAACGGGTCGGGCGACGTCGAAGCGACGGTCTCGGCGGACGACACCGTTCAGCTCGACATCGACGGCTCGGGCGACGTCGACTGGTCGGGCCTGGCAGCCGATCGTGTCGAGGTGCGCATCTCGGGGTCGGGCGATGTGACCCTGACCGGCTCGGCGGCCGAGATCTCCGTCGACCTGGAGGGCAGCGGCAATGTCGACGCCGAACAGGTCGACGCGCAGCATGCCGCCGTCAATCTCTCCGGCTCGGGCGAGGTGGATGTCTCGGCGAGCGTCAGCCTCTCGGTCGACCTCTCAGGCAGCGGTCGAGTCACATACGCCGGTGACCCGAGTACCGATGTGCGCGTGTCGGGCTCGGGCGACGTCGTGCGCCGTTGACGAGCCTCGCAGGCGTTCGCCGGAAGTCCGTCGATGGGGAAGATCTGTCCCGGCATCGAGGTCTGGAGCGCAGGTGTATGTCAGTGGCGGTTCTGCGCGGTGAACGGCACAGGTCCGTCGTCGAGGCGGACATAGACCCGTTGCCATCCGGCGTCGCCGCGAGAAGTCCAGCGGTGGCCGGTGCCGACTGTGTCTTCCGCGAGAAGCACGGTGCCGGAATCCAGGTCGAACCGCTCCCCGTCGCGAGTCACGAACTCCAGGCTGCCGACAAGGGTCAGGACGAACTGGCGGTGGGGAGCGCGGTGCCAGTCCAGCGACGCGCCAGGCGGAGATTGCTCGAATTCGACCAATGTCGCCGTCGCCGGCGGGGTCAGTTGCCCTGGGGCTGCGGCGATCTCACCGACCTCGACCCGTGAGTGTCCCTCGGCGTCCGACCACAGGCGGACGCACCGGATCACGGCTGGTTCCGATCGCCCGCTCCAAGCCATGTGCGGCGCATCATCGGGAGCGACCCTTCCGACTCCCGTGCCGCCTGTGCCTGGGCGAGCGTTGCGCCAAGAGGGTCGCCGACCGCTGTGGCGATCGCGATCTGCTCGACGGAGAGGCCGTGCATCACCACCTCGACATCATCGATGTCGGCGACGAGATTGCGGAGTACGGGATGCAGCTTCATCACCGCGTCGCACGAGCCGGCGGAGACGTCGTGGAGGGCATCATGAATTCGGTGATAGGGATACACCTTGACGCCCGCGATCAGCCCGCTCGCCGCCCATGCCCGCGCGATCGGTTCGCTGGTGTTGCCCGCCTGCACGCCGATCGTCATGCCGGTGAGGTCGCCGGGGTCGTGGATGTCGGGATGCCGCGTGGTGTTCACGGCGAGGGCCTGACCGGAGACGAGGTACGGCGGTCCGAAGTCACCCAGCTTCTGTCGCGCCGCTGTGATGGTTGTGCCCGAGGCGATGCAGTCGTACTCGCGCCCGAGGCCTGAGAAGATGTCATCGAAGTCGTCGCCCTCGAACGGAACGAAGGCTGCTCTGCGGCCGAGGTCTTCGGCAAGTGCGGTCAGCAGCGCCACGTCGAGCCCTTCGGGTCGGGCGGCGGAGCCGTTGAACGGGGGATCGGGGAACGCGGACCCCACCCGCAGGAAGCCGGGCTCCGCTGTCATGGGCAGAACCTAGCAGTGCCCACCGCGAGTGTGAAGGCCCAGGCACTGCGCACCGATGCACCGGAAGCCGGTCGCTGTCCGCGCGCCTGCGGCGATGGCCACGAGCCCACGGTCGCTCGCCCTGACGCGGTAGCCTGCGCACAGAGAAGTGGGGAGAACGTGACCTCGGCCCGGGGACGGTTGGTTTTCCATCGCGCCATCGTCTTGAGCGTGAGGCCACCTTCGTGCGCCAGCTTGCTCGCGCAGTGACTGACCAAGGAGATCAGAACAGCGCACCGCGTCGCCGAGCCCCGGGCCTGACGGGCTCGGGAACCCGTCAATCTCGCGCGAAGCGATCGGTCAATTGTCGCCGGGAGTTGATCTCAAGCTTCCGGAACACTTTGCGCAAGTGGTAGTCGACGGTGTTCGGGCTGATGAACATGGTGGCCGCGATCTCCGCGTTGGTCGAGCCGCGCGCGGCGAGTTCGGCGACCTGCCTCTCCTGGGAGCTCAGAGGGTCCACGGGCATCGGATCGTCGTGAATGGAGCCGCCGCAGGCGAGGATCTCTCGGCGCGTCCGCTCCATGAACCTCGTGGCGCCGACCGAGGCGAAACCGTGGAACGCCACCTGCAACTGCGCGAGGGCCTCTGCCCGGCGGCGGGCACGCCGCAGCCATTCACCGTAGAGGAGTCGCGTCCGCGCGCTGTCGCCCTGGTGGCTCTCCGGCAGCACCTCGACGGCCTCGACGAAGTGTCTCTCGGCGTCAGCGTCGTCCGAGAGCAGCGCGATCGACCGGTACCAGAGGCCGTGCGCGACCGTCGAGCCGCTGGCCCGGGCATAGGACTCGATCTGACCGAGCGCCCACTGTGCCGCGGCTCGGTTGCCGCTGCGCGCGGCGGCTTCGACGTACTCGGGAAGGTGATGAAAGCTCGCCTGCAGGAACGGATGTCGTACGAGCGGCGTCAAGCGCTCGAATGCCGACGCGTACGACCCGTCCGCGATCTCGTTGATCGCGATGGCGCCGGCAGCCATGCGGGAGATGCCTCCCCACCCCGCCTCGTGGATGGCGTGCGCGATCTGCTCGACGGTCGGCGACGGCGCGCCCTCCCAGGCCAGCATCGCCGCATTGACCGCCTGCTCGTCGCCGAAGCCGAGCGCCCGCCTGAGCTCTAGCGATTCGGCGAGGTGACCGGATGCGGCCTTCGGATTCACCCTGCTCAGTTCCACGGCGCTGAGGATCCACAGGCACGCGTCAACGTCGCGGAGCGCGCCGGTCGCGCGACCGGTTTCCGCCGAACGACGGAGGAGCTCGACCGCCGCGTCCCAGTCCCACAGTGCGACGCAGGGCACGGTGACGAAGAACGCGAGCGACGTCAGGCTTGAGCCTGATTCGGCGCGGAGCGCATCGACTGCCTGCCTGAGCACGGGCGCCGCGTCGGCGTATCCATCGAGGATGAAAGATCCCGCAGCCCGCAGCACAACCGCCGTGATGTCTTCGCCTTCGGACGCCTCGCGCATACGCAGGCCCAGTTCGCGGACCGTCGCACCTACCGCCTGCTCCTCGGTCACGGTTGCGGAATTGAGCGCGAGGAGAAGCGCTTGCCGACGCAGCTCGGGTGCCGATTCGCCCGCCAGGTCGGCGGCTGCGACGAGCTTCGCCATGCCGGTGCGCAGGCCCTGCGGGTCGGACAGGAAGAGCCCGGCCATCGCTTCGACGATCAGCTTGCGCGCGTGCCCGATGTCGTTGAGCCGGCTCTCCTCCGCGCGCGCGAGAAACTGCAGAGCCAGACGCGCGGCCCCGGCGCTCAGGGCCGCTTCCGATGCGGCCACGGAGCGCTCGCTGGCGTCGGCAGGATCGGGCGAGAGCTCTGCCGCGCGCGCGAGGAGATGCGCCCGCGACAGCATGCCTCCGCGGGCGCCGGCGGCGTCGGCGGCCGCGGTCAGCTGCGCAGCCACGTCGGCATCCGGTCCACGCGCGGCCGCTGCGGCGTGATGGGCCGCGATGTCGAGGTTGCCGCGGGCCCTCGCATGATCGCCGAGAGCCTGGTGGACGCTTCGGCGCGCTGCGTCGGTGGCCGCTCCATAGACGGCGGAGCGAATGAGCGGATGCCGGAATCGCACAGCGTCGCGGACCGCCACGAAGTCGATGCGTTCGGCGGCCTCGGAGGCTTCGGGAGGTACGCCCAGTGATCGCGCCGCGGAATCGACGGCGGCGGGGTCGCCGGTGGACTCCGCGGCGGCGATGAGCAGCCACAGCCGGCTGGCCGAGGGGAGTTCGGACATCCGCTCGGTGTAGATCATCTCCAGTCGGCCGCCTATCGGCACCGGCGAGTGCGTGATCGCGGTCGAGGTCAGCTCGGCGGCCGACATCTCGGCGCCGAGCTCCCGCAGCGCGAGGGGGTTTCCCGCCGTGTACTGGACGTACTCTGCGGCCACCGTGGGATCGAGCTCCCCCTTCACGCCGCTGCGAAGCAGCGTCGACCCCGCTTCGGTGTCCAGGCCGCCCAGCTCTATGCGCGGGACCCCGGCGAGAGCGCCCTGGACTCCTTCATCGGCCCGCGCCGCCAGTACCAGGCCGACTCGTTCAGCCGAGAGGCGACGGGCGACGAACCCCAGCACCAGCAACGACTCGGCATCCACGTACTGCGCGTCGTCGACGACGCACACCGTGGCTCGATCGGCTCCCGCTCTCGCCAGAAGGGACAGGAATCCGAGCCCGACGAGCAGCGGCTGTGGCGGGGGACCCTCGTCGACCCCGGCAGCGACGCGGAGAGCGGCGCGCTGCAGCTCGGGCAGATCGGACACGTACTCGATCAGGGGAGCGCCGAGCCGTTGAAGCGCGCCGAAGGCGATGCCCGACTCCACCTCGACGCCCTGGATCGCGAGCACGCGGAGGGCCTGCCCGTGATCCCGCAGTGCGGCCTCTATGAGCGTCGTCTTCCCGATGCCCGGTTCACCTGCCACGAGCAGGGAGCCCCCCGACTCGTTGCGGACGCCCGCGAGCAGCGCACGGAGTCTCTCAGACTCGGCCGCGCGCCCCAGCAAACCCTGTGCCGCTTCGATGCAGTCAGAGTAGCGGGGCGCACAGCCGCCAACAAAAGCGTCCTCGTGGTCGTCGAGGCGGTAAGACTACGAGCAACACGTGGTGCGCGCAGGCCGGCGTGCGAGCACGATGGCGGCATCCCAGGACCTCAGGAGGATGCCATGCCCTACGTGACCACCGATGACGGCACCCAGATCTTCTACAAGGACTGGGGCAACGAGGGGTCTCCCGTGCTGCTCAGCCACGGCTGGCCGCTCAACTCGGACGCGTGGGAGGCGACTGCGCTGTTCCTGGCCGAGCATGGCCACCGGGCGATCGCACACGACCGCCGTGGACACGGCAAGTCGAGCCAGACGTGGGCGGGCAACGAGATGGATACCTATGCCGACGACCTCGCGTGCCTCATCGATCATCTGGACCTGAGCGACCTCACCCTCGTCGGGCATTCCACCGGCGGCGGGGAAATCGCCCACTATGTGGGTCGGCACGGCAGCGCCCGTGTGGCGAAGGTCATCCTCGTCTCTGCCGTGCCGCCGCTCATGGTCCGCACCGACGACAACCCGCACGGTGCGCCCATCGAGACATTCGATGCGATCCGTGCTGGTGAGGCCGGCAACCGTTCGCAGCTGTACCGGGATCTCGCGGATGGGCCGTTCTTCGGCAACAACCGCACCGGCGACGTTGCGCAGGGCACGCGCGACGCGTTCTGGCTGCAGGGACTCGCGTCAGGCACCCGCAACGCCTACGAGTGCATCGCCGCGTTCAGCGCCACCGACTTCCGCCCCGATCTCGCCCAGATTGACGTGCCCACGCTCGTCATCCACGGCGACGACGACCAGATCGTGCCGTTCGAGATCAGCGGCAAGCTCTCCGCACAGCTGGTCCCGAACGCGCAGCTCATCGTCTACGAAGGCGGCGCGCACGGACTGCCGGACACGGAGCGCGAGCGGCTCCACAACGACATCCTCACCTTCATCGAATCCTGACAAGCACGCACGCGAAAGGCAGGCATCACGAAATGAGCATCAACGAAGCACCCGACACCATCGTCCTGATCCACGGCCTGTGGGTCACCCCGCGTAGCTGGGAAGGCTGGAAGGAACACTATGAGGCGGAGGGCTACACGGTCCTCACTCCCGGGTACCCCGGCTTCGAGATCGAGGTCGAAGCGCTGCGTGAGAAGCCGGACCTCATCGCGAATCTGACCGTGCCTGACACGGTGGATCACCTGGCGGCAGTCATCGAGGCACTCCCCAAGCCGCCGATCATCATGGGGCATTCCTTCGGCGGAACCCTCACGCAGATGCTCCTCGCCCGCGGTCTCGGCGCCGCAGGCGCCGTCGTCGACTCCGCCCCCACGGAAGGCGTCCGGGTCACTCCGCTCTCCCAAGCACGATCGCTGTTCCCCGCGTTGAAGAACCCGGCCAACGCCCACAGAGCCGTCGGATTCACCAAGGAGGAGTGGCACTACGCCTTCGCGAACACCCTCACCCGCGAGGACTCCGACGCCGCATGGGCGAGATACGCGATCCCCGCCCCGGGCAACTGGGTGTGGGCATACGGCCTCCTGGCCAACTTCATCCCCGGTCACCAGGAGACCTGGGTGGACTACTCCGTCGACCGAGCGCCCCTGCTGTTCATCGGCGGCAGCGAAGACCACATCATGCCGCCCGCCGTGAACAAGTCCAACGCCAAGCACTGGGGCAAGTCGCCGGCGCTCACCGAGTACCACGAGTTCGAGGGGCGCGACCACTGGACCTGCGGGGCGCCTGGCTGGGAAGAGGTCGCCGACTACGCCCTCGACTGGGCGGTCGCACACGCCAAGCCCGTCCCCACCTCCACCACGGCCTGACCGCTCATCCGGCCCCCGGTTCAGGAGACATCATGCAACTCACCCGAATCGGGGGCCCGACCATCCTCGTCGAGATCGACGACTGGCGGATCCTCATCGACCCCACCTTCGACCCGCCGCAGGACCGCTACCCGTTCGCGCTGGGCGCCTCGAGCGTGAAGACGCGCGGACCCGCCATCGACACCGACACGCTCGGGCACATCGACCTGATCCTGCTCAGCCACGATCACCACGCCGACAACCTCGACACCGCCGGGCGAGCGCTGCTGCCCGGCGCCGGACACATCCTCACCACCCGCAGCGGGGCGCAGCGCCTGAACATGCCGCACGCCGAAGGGATCTCGGCAGACCAGGCGACGCTTGTTGAAGCACCCGGCAAGGAGCCCTTGCGTATCACAGGGACCCCCGCACGCCATGGACCTCCCCTCAGCACGGCGATCGTCGGTGACGTGGTCGGGTTCACGATCCGTCGCCAGTCCCGCTCCAGGCAGGACCTCTGGATCACCGGTGACACTGTCCTCACGCGTCGGCTCCGCGACGCCGCCCGACGTCTCGAAGTGGACGTAGCGATCATCAACGCCGGCGGGGTGCAGTTTCCCATCACCGGGCCGATCCGTTACACGATGACCGGCGCGGACGCCGTCAAGCTCGTCGCCGACCTGCAACCGCGTGTCGCCGTGCCCGCGCACTACGACGGCTGGTCGCACTTCCGGGACGGAGAAGACGGCATGCGCACCGCCATCCGCGAAGCACCCGCCGACGTACGCGGCCGCTTCCGCTGGCTCCCCGACGCCGTGTCCATCGATCTCAACGAGGAAACCACCCCACCCGAAAGGACAGCGCCATGATCACCCGCACACGCCGAGGGCGACTCGGCATCGCTGCCGCCGCACTGGCGGCCTCGCTCGCGATCTTCGGATCAGTTGCGGTGCCCGCATCCGCAGAACCGGCCACCGGTGCAAAGCCGAACCCACCCAAGCCGACGATCGTCCTCGTTCACGGCGCGTTCGCCGACTCGAGCGGATGGAACACCGTCGGCACCGCCCTCCAGGCCGAGGGGTATCCCGTTCTCGCATTCTCCAACCCGCTCCGAGGCATCCAGTACGACAGCGCCTACCTCCGCGACTTCCTCTCCACGATCTCGGGCCCCGTCGTCCTCGTCGGCCACTCCTACGGCGGTGCCCTCATCACCAACGCCGCGACCGACAACCCGAACGTGAAGTCCCTCGTCTACATCGCCGCGTACGCCCTCGACGAGGGCGAGAGCGTGCAGGCGGCCAACGCGCTCGGCGGCGGGCATGCCGAAGTCACCGACCACCTCGTGCTCCGCCCCTTCCCCGGCGCCACCGCCGGCGACGCGGATGCCTACATCGACCCGGCCTTCTTCGCCGAGCTGTTCGCCGGCGACGTCCCGAAGGCCGTAGCGAAGAGCATGGCCGGCTCTCAGCGACCCGGCGCCCTGGCATCCCTCGTGACACCCTCAGGGGTTCCCGCGTGGAAGACCATCCCCAGCTGGTACCTGGTCGCCAAGAACGACCGGATCATCCCGCCCGAGGCCGAGCGGGTCATGGCCGCACGCGCCGGCGCCACGACCGTCGAGGTGAACAGCTCGCACGTGCCGATGATCAGCCAACCACTCAAGGTCCTCGCCCTCATCAAGGCCGCCGCCAAGTAGGGACGGCCGCGATCCATCAGCCCCGACGCAGCAGCCGCTGCGTCGGGGCTTCATGACTCGATGAGTAGGTCGGTGTCGCCAATATTGACGGCACGGACGTCGTGCGCGGCACCTCGGACTCTCAGCGGTTCGACGTGGGAGCATCGCGCAGGGCAAGCTCCAGATCGGATCCCACGTGCCGCGGACGACCGTCTCGCCGATCGAGCTGAGCGTGGATGGTGTCGACGGTTTCCCGACTCCGTTCCAGATCGTCATTGCCAGGCTGGCGCGTACTCCATCCCTCGTTGCCGGCTATGCGGGCCTGACGTCTCTGCTCGACTCGACCGACTTTCATCGCATCGGGGAACTCCCACTCGACGAGTGGGTGTTCCACCTGTCGCTCATCTACGCCGGTTCGCTCGATGAGATCGGCTGGCAAGCGCTGGACGATCGCAGTCGACGGGCTGTTGAACCGCGGCCGAAGGAAGTCATCACGAGCGCCGAGTTCGTTTGGTACGCCCACGGGATTGAGCACGTCGAGACGCTCCGGTTTGGAGCCAAGGCAAAGGGCCACGTGCGCACTCCGGCGCCGGTTGAAAGACCCTGACCTTCGCGCGCGCCCCGACTCGGGACACCGGGTCGTCTCGCGTTCACTCCGAGGGTGTCTGTTGCTTCCCACCTGCGCGACGAGGCCGCGATGGCAGTGTCGTCGGCGAGTGGGTCGCTGGGTCTGTCGTTCGGATCGATGATGGTGCGGTGAGGCGCGATCCATGCGCTGAGACCCACCGAGCCTGTAGATCAACTCGATCACGAACTGGCAGACAGGCACGCGAGCCGGTCGCTGTCCGCACACCTGCGGATGTGACCGTCCACGCCCGGTCGCGCGCCGTCAGGCGTAGCCTGCCCACATGGGCAAAGGTGAGCGACGGTCACCCGCGGAAGAAGCCGCGCGACGGGTGCGCAAGCGTCTGCCGCGGCGAGGCTTGGCCGAGCTGGTCCTGCCTGGCGACCGGGATCCCCTCGGAATCCTCGAGGAACAGCACGCGTCGCGACTGAAGGATCTCGTACCAGTGCGGGTGGGACGAATGCTGCAATCTCCGTTCGCGTTCTACCGGGGCACGGCGGCGGTCATGGCAGCCGACCTGCGCGGTGCACCCACCACCGACCTCGAGGTCGTCTCCTGCGGCGATGCCCACCTCTCGAACTTCGGTTTCTTCGCCTCGCCCGAACGCGCGCTCGTGTTCGACCTCAACGACTTCGACGAGGGTGGCGTCGCGCCCTGGGAGTGGGACGTGCGACGGCTCACCGCGAGCGTGCACATCAGCGGGCGCGACATCGGCTTGAGTGAGGACGCATGCCGCGACGCGGCCTTCCTCGCGGCTGACGCGTACCGCGAGACGTTGCGGTCGTATTGCCGCCTCTCCACGCGAGAGCGCTACTACACGCGGGTCGACACGTCCGCGGTCGCTCGTCACCTCGGGGAGAAAGGCGAGCGGACCGTTCGCAAGGCGGCGAAGAAGGCCCGCGCCCGCACGTCCGAGCGGCTCCTGCAGCGCCTGACGACGTTCTCGGTCGACGGCGGCATCCGCATCGTCGATCAACCTCCCGTCTTGCGTCACGTCGACCACGCGACGCTGGGCGAGGTCACCGACCTTTTCACCGAGTACCGCGCGACCCTGCGCGAGGACATCGCGTTCCTTCTGGAGCAGTATCGCGTGGTCGACTTCGCCCTGCGGGTCGTCGGTGTCGGCAGCGTCGGCACCCGCTGCTACCTGCTCGCCGTCGAGGGCCCCACCGGCGACATTCTCTTCCTCCAGGTCAAGGAGGCTCCGCCGTCCGTCTTGGAAACGTACGGGGGGCGGCGTTCGATCATCCCCGGTCGCCCCGGCACGACGGACTTCATCGAGGGCCACCGCGTCGTCGCCGCCCAGCGGATCCTGCAGGCGAACTCCGACCTTTTCGTCGGATGGATGCGCGGCTGGGCCGGTGACTCCGCGGACCGACATCAGGTGGACTACTACTGGCGGCAGTTCAGGGACATGAAGGGGTCGATCGAACCGCACATGCTCGATGCCGACCAGTTCCGCTCGTACGGTGCCCTGTGCGCAGCACTGCTGGCTCGGGCGCACGGGCAGTCGCCCGCCTCGGCCGCGATCGTGGCCTACCTCGGCCGATCCGAGGAATTCGCCGAGGCGACGGCGGCATGGTCGGCCGCCTACGCCGATGTCGCCGAGGCCGACTTCGAGCAGCTGCGCCAAGCCGTCGCATCCGGACGCCTCCCGGCCGAGACCGGCGTCTGAGCCGGATCCGCGTACTTCTCGGCTCCGACTGCTGCGGGCAACTTCCACCGGCTTGCGGCGCCCGAACGCCGGTCGCTCGAGGGCAGTGCGCGCTTGAGGCGCGTGGCGTGCCGGCCGGAGTGCGTTCGGTTGTGGCTCCGCTTGCGGGCAGTGCCCGGCTTGTCGCGCGGTGGCTCACCGCTCCGAGAGAAGCAGGGGCATGAGTTGCAGACCGATCGCGCTCGCGACGTATCGGTGACGTCGATTGCTGGTGAGCTGAGCCACCCAGTCAAAGACCCCGAGGTCGACGATCTCGCGGAGCTCACCCGCTCGATCGTGAACCCCGTATCCCACGCGCAGCCCGCGGTAGTAGCCCGATGCGAGGGGTTCCTCTCGGATCTCGACGTCAGGAAACGCGCGTTCGAGCGCGGTTCGCACGCGGGGGCCGATCGCCGGCAGGGCATCGTCGTACCTCACGACGGCGACCGGCCGCTCCCACGCAAGTCCGTGAGCGTGGGCTGCCGATTCGAGCAAACGCCGGTACACGCGGAGCTGCGCGACCACGGCGTCGACTTCGAATCCGTCCTCGGGTAGACCGGCTCCAGCCTCAGCGAGCATCAACAGTCGGAAGTGCTTCGTGTGTCCGGTGCCGTCGCCGGTGGGCTGCATGCGAAGCAACTGATGCACCGTGCAGAGCCGGACATGCGCGGTCGGAGTCCGACGAAGCCGTGTGGCGCACTCGAGCGCCAGGACGTTCGTCGCGTCTGACACCACCTCGCTTCCACGGATCGTCGAAAGGATGCGGTCCTGCGAGCCCGGTGCCAGCACCGAAGAGACGCCCAACGGTGCGACCGGCGACAGCAGCACGGCCTCATATCCGCCTGCAGCCTCGAGCGCCAGCACGTCGTACGCCACGCTCGTACGAAGGTCGATGGGACTGGGGCGCACTGTCGGATCCGTTGTCCACTGCGTGAGGAGGTCCGATGGGCGACGCTTGCCGGCCTCGGCACGAGCCGCGGCAAGGAGCCCACCACGGCGACTGCTCGGCGAAGTACGGCCCCGATGCTCCATCGATACATCATTCATTCGATCGGCGCCCGCCACAACGGGCGCTCAAGCCGGTCCTCGCCTGGACGTTTTCGTGGGCTCGCGACGACGCGGCTAGTTTTGGGTCATGCACGGGCGCAGACTCAGCTGGCGGATAGGCGGCATCGGACTCATCGCGTGCGGGGTCGTCGCCATTCTCCGCGGGTCTGTTCTCGGGATTCCGATCGCGGGAACCGTTCTCTCCTTGCTGGCCGACGCGCTGTGGGCCGCCGCGATCCTTGTTCTCGCATTCGGACTTCACCGCGAAGGCAGCGTCGTTGCGCGTAGACCGCTCGGCCTCGCGGCGGCAGCGATCGTCGCGCTGTGGCCCGCGGTAGCAACCGTCGTCAACCTGCTCACCACACCCATAGATTCCACGGCCGCCGGCTCAGACGCCTGGTTGTCGTGGGTCTACATCTCGATCGTCCTGCCTGTGCTGGCGGGACTCATTGCCGCGGTACAGGTCGGTCGAGCGCAGGTGGTTCCTCGCCCATGGAATTGGGCGCCGCTGTGGGTGCTGGCAGCACAGGTCGCGCTGTGGGTCTTGCCGCAGCTACTGGGGATCGCCGCACCGTCGACATTGCTCCAGATGGTTGGCCTGCTCAGCGCGCTGAGCACTCTCGGGTTCCTGGCTGGCACGCTGGGTCTGGGCATCCTCGCTGTCGTACTGGCGAGTCGTGCCGGCGCGGGCACCGTCGCTGTCTTCAGTTCTTCTGCGCCTGAATAGCAACGCCCGAAACCGGTCCGTGTGCGCGCGCTTGGGATCCCGGCTTCAGTGGATGCTGCCGCGCGCAATTATCGCCGATGCGAGCGAATGAGGACATCACAGGTCCGGGAAGCGTGCCAATCTGGGGGCGATTACGAAAGGACCCCCATGCCCTCTTCAGACGCTTCCCCTGTTCCGGCCGCACCCGCGGGCTCCAACACCGTCAGCCCATTCATCATGACCGACAACGCTGCCGGCTTGATCGCATTCGTAGTCGATGTGTTCAGAGCGGTCGACGTGGCTGACGCGCGGACGCTCGACGCGGACGGGCTCGTCCTCCACTCCGAGTTGCTGATCGGCGATTCCCTGATCACCATCGCCGACCGCAAGGCCGATTGGCCGTACACTCCGGCGTTCACGCGGGTCTACGTGGACGATGTGCACTCCACGCTTGAGCGCGCCGCGGCCGCTGGAGCCCGGATCGTGACGGAGCCCACGGATTTCTGGGGAGACGTTCTCTCCCGCTTCGCTGACCCGTTCGGAAACCTGTGGTGGGTCTACAAGCACAGTTCGCAGGCCGCCTGGGATGACGAATCAGGGAGCGAGCCAGCCGAGCAGGCGTGGGGTGAGAATGATGACGACGCCTCCTGGGAGGCTTACACGACGCCAGAACTCGAGTACATCCACTCCACACTCGTCAAGGCGATGAAGGAGCTCCACGACCCTCGGTCCCAAAGGTAGTGATCCCGGCTACCGCTGGACGACTGCCCGTCCGCCGGTCGCTGAACGGTCGAAGGGCGGGTCGTTGCGCGAGTATTCTCGTGGCGTTCTAGAGTCGCGGGATGCGGATCGTCGTCTCAGGGACTCATGCGAGCGGAAAGAGCACGCTCATCTCCGACTTTGCCGCTCGGCACCCCGAGTTCACTGTGCTGCCAGATCCGTTCGAGCTGGTGGATGAGAGGTGGGATAGCCCCAGTGCCGCGCTGTTCGCCGCGCAGCTTCGCATCGCCGCTGCCAGGCTCGATCCAGACGAGTCCGCCGAGCACCTCATCGCCGAGCGGGGTCCGATCGACTTCCTTGCGTATCTACTGGCGCTGGATGACCTGATGGGTTCATCCAGCTCACGCGAACTTCTGCAGCGTTCGACGGCGATCACCCGCGATGCGCTGCAGCACATCGACCTCCTTGTTGTGCTGCCGCTCACCGCAGTGGATGGAATCGTCGCCGATGTCGACGAGTACGTGGCGCTTCGGGACGCGATGAATGATGTCCTCGTGGACCTCATTGAAGACTCGGACCTCGTCGGCGAACATGCGCAGGTCGTGGAGATCACCGGAGATCGGGACCAGCGGCTGGCCGCGCTGGAGGCACTGACGACGGGTCCGACCGGTTGACGGCTGCACCGACGGGTCGGCGAGCGTGCGGATGCCGGTCCTCCTCCGCGCCCGTGTGCGGCTGGGTTGGCGATAGGTAGGGCATGCTCTGAGGTATGGCCGGTTCGCCGAGCGATTTCGAGTACGTAGTGCGGGGTGGGGTCGTCGAGATACGCCGCGACGGCAGACTGGCGACGAGGTTGCGTAAGTCGGCCGCGCTCAAGTTCCTCGATGATGTCGAGCGAGGTGACCCCCAGGTTGTGATGGCTCGTGTCACTGGGAATTACAGGCGTGGCAACGAACGGTCGCACACCACCCGACCCTGAAGCGCGGCGAGGCAGTCGACGGTCCGTCACGGCGCGGACGCCGGTCGCGCGCGGCGGCACGAGAAACGGCTCTGCGAGACCGCAGCTTCCTGCAATGAAGAGCGAGACGCTCGTTTGCCCTGCCCGCTGGTCCGCGGGGGCGGAACGCCAAACGTGCCTTGCTCGGGGCATCGGTGAGGCACGGGGATCACGCCTCTTCCTGCACCGGCGAGTGGTAGGGGCGCGTGGCGGGCCGGTTCCGAGCGCTGAGCGAGTCGCTGCCGCTCCGTCGCGCGGGTGCGGCGAGGTCGTTCTGCCGCGTAGGCCCGCATTCGGTGCTCGGGTCTCGTGGCGTCCGGTCTCGATGAGCGAAATCGGGCTCGATCTGCGCGGCTTGTGTCCACATGGTGTCCATAGAAAACGCCCAGCGCCAGGGGGCATTCGTTCTCGGCTGCCAGAACGCGGCTTCAGGCGCCGGCCTCCACCAGACGATGCAAGCCGGGCAGTACTCGCGACGGGGAGGGCTGGAGGCCGAGTGCCTCCGCCACCCCGAGCGCAAGCAGGGCATGACCCGCGGCGTTGGGGTGGAAGGGATCGTTCAGCAGACCCCAGGCGATGCGCCCGGGATGAGCCGAACCGAGCTCCGCAAAGCGGGCGAAGTGATCGACGAGGATCGTCTGCTGCTGCGCGGCGACGTCGCGCACCGCCTGAGCGAACTCAGCGATGCGAGCCCGTTCGGGCGCGTTGGCCACGTCGATCGGGGGTTGAGTGAGCAGCACCGGGATGGCGCCGAGGTCGCGAACGCGAGTGACGAACTCGGTGACGTCCGCCGCGAACTCGGCAGGTTCGATGGCCGGCAGTACCCCGCCGGTGGAACAGTCGTTTGTGCCGATCATCAGTGTCACGACGTGCGGGCGCCACGCGGCGACTCTGCCATCGAAGTCGTCGAGCAGCTGCACGATGCGCCAGCCGCTGATGGCGGTGTTGATGACCGCGTCCTTCACGCGCACCATGTCGCCGCGGATGAGCTCGTGCAGGTGCTCGACGTAGTTGCGCGAGCCCTGGGTGTGCACGAGGCCGTGTGTGACCGAGTCTCCGGTGAGCACCCATGTCAGCGGCTCGGCCGCATCGAGCAGTGTGCGCAAGCGTGTCAGGTCAGCGTTCATTGCGATCCTTTCGGGACGTGGGGTCGTGAGTGCGGCACGAAGGGATCGGTGGGCGTCATCCGGGGATGGAACCCGTCAGTGCGCCGACGGCGGCGAGCGCTGCCCCCACCAATGGCGCGTCGGTGCCCAGCGCGGCCGCGCGGACCGGCACCTCGCGGACCGGGCCGTATGCACTCTCGGCGAAGCACTGGCGCAGTGACGACCAGTAGGGGTCGCCGGTGCCAGCAGCGCCTCCGCCGACGATCACCGCGTCGGGATCGAGAGTGGTGGCCAGGTGTGCGAGCCACCTCCCGAGGAGTCGGCCGCCGGAGGCGAGGGCTTCGCCGGCGAGCGCATCGCCATGGCGACTCGCGTGGGCGATCTGCTCCAGTCGGGTGTCGACGCCGCTGAGGTTGCGGTAGGTGCGCTGCATGCCGGGGCCGCTGACATACGGCTCGAGATGGTCGACCTCACCGCACGCACACCTCCGACCCTCATCGAGCCCGGAAGGGAGATGGGCGAAGGTTCCTGCGAGTCCGGTGCGCCCGTGCGCGAGCCGCCCGCGCGACACGATGGCGCCTCCGATGCCCGTGCCGACAGCCACGATGAGTGCGGTCTCCAGTCCGCGGGCGCTCCCGAGCGCGTGCTCCGCCACCGCGGTCGCGTGGACGTCGTTGAGAGCGGTCGTGGGTGTGCCGAGCGCGCGCTCGACGTCACCCGCGAGATCCCGCCCGGCCCAACCTGGCAGCAGGTCCGTGGCAGCGACCACGCGGCCCTGCCGGTCGACGACGCCCGCGGTCGCGATTCCGATGCCGTCGACAGGGCGTTCGGCGCGCTCCTTGGCCGCGGCCGCTTGGTCGATCACGGCGCGCACGATGCCCTCTCCATCGCGGGGCGTCGGCCTCCGCGAGACCGGGCTTCGGCGGGCGCCGGTGTCGTCGACGAGCGCGCTAGCGATCTTCGTTCCGCCGATGTCGAGCGCGACGATCATCCGGTTCTGTCGTGTCATGCCGTCGGCTTCCCCCACGACCGCTCGAGATTCTCGATGGTGGGCGCGAGTCGCGAGTCTCCGGCCAACGCCGTCTTCAGGTACCTTCCGCGACGCGGGGACAGGATCTCGATCGCACGAGCGAGGTCGGCGATTCGGAGTGCGGTGTAGGTGGTGCCGTCCGTGGTGAGTGGGACCGGAACCCTGTCCGACGGACGCAGCCAGAGCGGCCAGATGTCGTCGGGGGTGGGAAAGGCGATCCGGATCGACGTCACGGTGGGGCCGACGTCCTCCAGTGCGGCGCACGCGTGCTCGGCGAGCCGCTTGGAGAGCCCGTACGGGTCGAGCGCGTTGCCCTCGCCGTCGGTGGTGTCGGACCGGGAATCGGCGAACACCGACATCGAGCTCACATGGATGAAAGAGCCGACGCCGGCCGCAGCACAGGCGCGGATGCCCGCGTACACGGATCCGACGTTCACAGCGAACGCATCCCGCAGGCTGGAAGCGGCGTACGGGGGAGGAGTCCTGACGGGGACGTTCGCGAGGTGGACGGCGACGTCGACTCCCGCCAGCTCGGCAGCCAGCGCGGCTTCGTCGAGGACGTCGACGATCGCCACCTCCTGATCCTGCGCGGGGCCCGTGGGGGGCTGAACATCGATCTGAGTGACCTGCCATCGGCGCGCCCGCACTCGGAACAGCTCTGCGCCGACAAGGCCCGCCCCGCCCAGCAAGGCGACTCGAGGTGTGGATCCCATGACGCTTATGTATACACCAATTTCGGCGGGCAAGCGTCAGGGGAGTCGGTCAGGCGGAGCGTAGAGCGTCGTGTGATACGAATAGCGATCGCCGCGGTAGAGAGACTGGGAAAGCTCGATCGGGTCGCCGAGCTCGTCGCGCAGAAGTCGTTCCACGACCAGCGCGGACGAGCCGGGGCTCAGCCCGAGCAGGGCCGCCTCCTCGTCGGTCAGGGCCTTGACCCCGAGTGTCTGGTCCGCCTGGCGGGGGTGCTGGTTGTAGTTCAGGACGAGTGTCTCATAGAGCGACCCGTGAACGTCCAGGTCGGCAAGGCCGGGATACCTCTGCGTCGAGAAGTAGCAGGTCTCGAGCGCCATCGGTTCTCCGTCGGCCAGTCGAAGGCGCTGGATGCGCGTGACGGGCTCCTGTGCGGCGAGCTGCAGCTTCGCAGAAACGCTGGTGGGGGCGGGTTCCTCCAGCTGTGCGAGCACCTGTGATGTGGGAATGAGGCCGCGTCGTCGCATGTCCTCTGTGAACGAGGTGAGCTCGCCGGCCTTCTGTACGACGGCTGGTGTGGTGAAGGTTCCTGCGCCCTGGATGCGGTACACCCGCCCCGCGCTCGCGAACTGGTCGACCGCGCGCCGCACGGTGCTCCGGCTCACGCCGAAACGGTCCATGAGTTCCTGCTCCGTCGGCAGCTTGCTGTTGGCGCGCGGTGCCGAGTCGATGAGTGTCTGCAGGTGCTCGCGCAGCGCGTCGTGTTTAGTCGCCTGCTTGTCTTTCATTTGCTCTCCAGAGTTGACAACGATGGCGAACTCGTCTAGATCTAAACGTATGTACAAATCTGTCGAGTCGTATCGACGGTAACTCAACTCTAGGGATGTGCATTGAACATCGGTGAAGATGAACGCGCCAAAAGGCTCGAACGAATCCGCGGTGGGTTGGTCGTGTCGTGCCAGGCCGCGCCCGGTCATCCGATGCGATCGGTCGACGCCATCGGCCGATTCGCCGCCGCAGCTGAATTGGGGGGTGCGTGCGGCCTCCGGATCGAGGGGACGGAGGACATCCGTCACGTTCGGGTTCGGACAGGACTTCCGATCATCGGGCTGAAGAAGAGCCGCTCCTCGATCGGGCGACCGGGCATCACCCGCTCGGTGGACGACTGCCTCGCGGTGGCCTCCGCGGGCGCCGATGTCGTGGCGCTGGAAGTCGTGGACGACGAGGACCGTCCCGTCGTCTCTGCCCTCGAGGTGCTGAAGGCCGCGCGACGCGAACTGTCGATTCCGCTGCTCGCCGACATCTCGACGTTCGCCGAGGCGATCGCGGCCATCGACGCCGGCGCGGACGCGGTCGCGACCACGCTGGCCGGCTACACGCCGTCCACCGCGCAGACCGAAACGCCGGACCTCGATCTCGTCGAGCGCATCTCGTCGGTCGGCATCCGTGTGATCGCCGAAGGCTCGCTCACGACGCCCGCCCACGTGTCGCAGGCGATCTCTGCAGGGGCGTGGGCGGTGGTGGTCGGCGGGGCCATCACCGACCCATTGCAGATCACGGCGCGGTTTGCCCGTGCCGCGCGCAGCGTGGAGGCTGTGGCTTCGACTCCTGCGCACGTGGCCACCCCGTCCGGGCACCCCATCTCGTGACGTCGCCGACGGTGACGATTCCGCCCATGCACCACCAATCAATGCACCACAAGGAGGAGAAGTGAAAACCAGCAGGAAGATGGCAGCCGCGGTGGCCGCCGCAGCAATGGTCTCGCTCGCCGGCTGCTCCGCCGGGTCAGCCCCGGGGTCGACGTCGGAGGAAGTGACGATGTGGATCTACCCGGTGATCGCCGACGAGGCCGAGCACCGGGCGTTCTGGGACAAGCAGATCTCCGAGTTCGAGGCCGAGCACGAAGGTGTGACCGTGAACCTCGAGATCTTCCCATGGGCCAATCGTGACGAGGGTTTGACGACGGCGATCCTGTCGGGCACCGCGCCGGACGTGGTCTACTTCGTGCCCGATCAGATCCCGGCCTACGTCAACACGCTGCGCACGCTCGACGATGTGGTCGGTGACCGTGACGGCGAGTACCGTTCGTCGGCGCCGGCGGGCGTCACCTACGATGGGCATGCGTACGGTGCACCCGTGCTGATGAACTCGTACGCGCTGCTGTGCAACAAGAGCGTGCTGGATCAGGTGGGGGTCGATGCCCTCCCGACCACGTGGGACGAATTCACCGAGCTCGGTGCAACGCTCAAGGAAGCCGGCTTCGAGCTGATGCCGTACAACGGCAACAGCGCCTTCAGTCTCAACATCTCGTTCTACCCCTGGCTCTGGCAGGCGGGTGGCAGCGTGTTCACCGAGAGCGGGGACGACGTCGCCTTCGACTCGCCCGAAGGGCTGGAGGCGATCACGTACCTCCGCGGCCTCGTGACCGACGGCTACATGGATCAGGACGCCTTGACGGTGGCGCCGCCGATGGAGCAGAGCGGCCTCGCACTGGGCACCACCGCTTGCACGACGCAGCACGTGCCGCAGGAGGTCGAGCCGTTCTGGGGCGAGGAGAACATCCTCGTGGGCCTGCCGCTCTCCGAGGAGCTCAGCGTCGGGTACGGTGCGGTCTCGTCGCTCGCCGTGCTCAAGGATGCTCCGGATGCCGCGGCGGAGTGGGTGGCGTTCGCGACCCGTCCGGAGGCGCTGGAGGAGTTCAATGAGCTCTCCGGCTACTTCAGCCCGTACGCGGACTCGACGCTCCACTCGGATTCGGAGACGTATGCGGCGCTGGAAGCCACACTCGATTCGACCACTGTGGGCGAACTGCACGTGGCGTCCCGCAAGGTCATGGGTGCCGTGTCTCCGGAGCTGCAGGCGGCGCTCCTGGGGCAGACGACCCCCGAGGACGCCCTCGCGGCGGCCGCCGAGGCGGCGCGCCAGGTACTCGCGAAGTAGAACCGCCGGAGGCTCCCGCAGCCACACGGCTGCGGGAGCCCCCGCTTCACCGAAGTGGAATCGTCGATGAATCAGACAATGGCCGGTGCTCCGGCACCAACCAGGGCCCGCCGAAGGCGACGGCAACGCGGAATGTGGATCGGCCTCGCGTTCGCTGCACCCGCATTGGCGCTCTTTCTGGTGTTCCGGGTGTTCGCGTCGGGGGCTGGGCTGGGCCTCTCGCTGTTCAGCGTCGGGATCGACGGGTCGGCGCTGTGGGTGGGGGCGGCCAACTTCGTGCGCCTGCTGGAGGACCCGGTCTTCTGGGGCTCGCTGGGCGTCACGATCCTGTACACCGTCCTGACGGTGCCGCTGTCGATCGGGGCGTCGTTCCTGCTCGCCCTTCTCGTTCGCGGCCGGTTCCGCGGCGTCGGGTTCTTCCGCTCCGTGTTCTTCCTTCCCACCGTCACGAGCCTCGTGGTCGCCGCGACGATCTTCATCTGGATCTTCTCCGTCGACGGCCCCGTCAGCGGACTGCTGGGAACCGGCTCCTGGCTGGCGTCCCCGCAGCTCGTGGTGCCCGCGCTGGTCGTGGTCTCGGTCTGGGTGCGCTTCGGCTACGGCATGCTCATCCTGCTCGCCAGCCTGAACGAGATTCCGGAGGAGATCGAGGAGGCGGCGCGGCTCGACGGTGCGAGATG
Source organism: Microbacterium trichothecenolyticum (assembly GCF_041938625.1). Lineage (GTDB taxonomy): Bacteria > Actinomycetota > Actinomycetes > Actinomycetales > Microbacteriaceae > Microbacterium > Microbacterium trichothecenolyticum_D. The sequence goes on from NZ_CP169427.1 coordinate 1,164,146, forward strand.
GCGCCATCTGGTGAGGTGGATCATCCTGCCGCACGTGCGCCCCGCGATCTTCTTCCTCGCGATCACCGAGACCGCTGTCTCGTTCCAGGTCTTCGACCTCATCAACGTCATGACCGGCGGAGGCCCGGGCCGTTCCAGCTACGCGCTGGTGATGTTCCTGTACGACCAGGGATTCCGGTACTTCGACTTCGGCTACGCGAGTGCGATCGGCGCCGTCCTGTTCATCATCGCGCTGGCGTTCGCCCTCTTGCAGCACTTTGTGATCGGACGGGAGAAGAAGTGACTCGCAGCGCTCGGATCTGGCGGTGGGTCGCCCTTATCGGCGCCCTCCTGCTGGCAGTCTTCCCCTTCTACACGATGGTTGTCCTGAGTCTCAAGCCCGGGCAACCGCTGGCCTTCCCCCAAGCTCTGGCACCGTGGCCTCTGAGCATCGACGCGTACGACGCGGTGCTCAGCGACGGCCGCATCGTGCGCTGGCTGATCAACACCACGATCTACAGTGTCGTCAGCACGGTGATCGTGCTCCTGATCTCCGCGATGGCGGCTTACGCGTTCGCCCGCCGGCAGTTTCCCGGCAGCACCGTCGTCTTCTGGGTGATCATCGCCATGATGATGGTGCCGTACCACATCACGCTGATCCCCACCTTTCTCATCGTCGCGGAGTTCGGCGGCGTGAATCAGTACTGGGGCCTGATCGTCCCGACCCTCGCGAACGCCCAGGCGATCTTCCTCATGCGGCAGTTCATCGCCGGGCTGCCGGACGAGCTCTTCGAGGCCGCGCGGATCGATGGTGCGGGCGAGTGGCGGGTCTTCGCCACACTGGTCCTTCCCCTGTGCAAGCCGATCCTCGCGACCCTGGGGGTGTTCGTGTTCCTGTGGCACTGGAACGACTACCTGTGGCCGCTGATCATCGCGAAGAGCGACGCGATGCGCACGCTGACGGTGGGCCTTGCATCGATGCAGCAGGAGGTCGTCCCGCTCAGTGTGCTCCTGGCCGGCGCGACGCTCTCCTTCCTGCCGATCTTCGTCGCCTACCTGTTCGCCCAACGCTCCTTCCGGCAGGGCTCCTCCATGGCGGGGATCAAGGGCTGATGTCGCGCAATCTTCGACGCGCGGCGGAAGGCGATATCGCGGTCGTCGGCTCGGCGACATCCCACGCACTCGCCTCCGTGCGGGCGATCCGCGCCCTGCAGCCGTCGCGCCGCGTGCGGGCGGTCGCGTTCGATGCGGATGCCTCGGCTGCCGCGCGGGAGATCGACGGAGTCATCGCGACCGAGGAGCTGCCGGCGCCCGATGCGGTGGACGGTGTGATCTTCGCGACCGACATGGCCCCGCGCTTCGAGCTGCTCGCATCACTGCTGGATGCCGGGGTGCCCGTCTTCATTCACAAGCCCGCGGTGGCCGACCTCGATGGTCTCCACCGCCTGCAGCGTGTCCTCGAGGCTGCCCCGCACCTCGCGGTGACTGGATCGATCCTGCGGTACGCGGATGTCGTGCGGTCCCTGGATCTCGGGGATGCCGCCGAGGTGGAGGTGACGGTCGAACATCTGCTGTGCCGGCGGCGCGAGGGGGAGGCGCCGCCGGAATGGGGCGGTCGGGTGGCCCGGGATTTCGGCATCCATGGCCTGGACCTGCTCGATCAGCTGGGCCGGCGCCCGCGAACGTGTCCGGCGGTGACGTGGGACTCTGCCGCGTGTGCGATGACCGTGCACGTCGGCCATGCAGGCGGCACGGACCGAGTGGTGCTGTCGGCGCGTGCGCGGGGCGAGAGGTATCGCATTCGGGCGCAGGGGCAGGAGTGGTCGCTTCCCGCGGGCGGCGTCGATCCGCTCGGACACGAGCAGATGCACCGGGTCTTCCTGGGCATGATCCGAGGCGATGGGCCGCCGGTGCCGATCGAGGACAGCCTCGCGCTCATCGCGGCGACCCTCGAGGCCGCAGACCACGCACAACTCGCAGTCACATCGTGAAGGGAACACTGCACATGAAAGAGCTGAGTCACAGCAATGATGAGATGGTCGTCGCCAGCGACGGCCTGATCGACTGGTTCGGACAGCAGACGGGGCGGCTGCTCGTGGTCGGCGCCGGAGGAAAGCTGGGGCCGAGCCTTGTGGCTCTGGCGGCGGATGCCAACCGGCGTGCAGGGCTGCCGGTCGAGATCGTGGCGGCATCTCGCTTCTCATCCGCTCGGACGCAGTCCGAGATCGAGAGCCTCGGTGTCACCACCGTCGCCGCCGATGTCACCGACGTCGACGACGTCCGGTCGCTGCCGGATGCGAACCTCGTCGTCTACCTGGCGGGGGCGAAATTCGGCACCGACGGGAACGAGTCCGCCACGTGGGCGGCCAACACCTTCGCCCCCGGGCTCGTCGCCCACCGCTACCGCGGGTCGCAGATCGCCGCCCTCTCGACCGGCAATGTCTACCCGCTGAGCGCCGTCGACAGCGGCGGCCCGGATGAGTCCGTCGCGCCCGATCCGGTCGGCGAGTACGCGATGTCGTGCTTGGGGCGGGAGCGGATGTTCGAGTACGCGGCTCATGCGTTCGGAACCCGGGTGTCGCTCATCCGGCTGAACTATGCGGTGGAACTGCGCTACGGAGTGCTGGTCGATCTCGCGCAGTCGATCGTGGCGGGCAAGCCGATCGATCTGGCCATGGGTCACGTGAACCTCGTGTGGCAGGGGTATGTCAACGAGGTCATTCTCCGCTCGCTCGACCACGCAAGTCCGCAGCCATTCCGCCTCAACCTCACGGGCGATGCAGTCCTGAGCGTCCGGGCGCTGGCGCAGTCGCTGGGCGAGCGCCTCGGCATCGAACCGGTGCTGACCGGGCAGGAGGCAGCCACGGCCCTGCTCTCGGACGCGGCCCTGTGCCACCAGCTGTTCGGTTCGCCGCGTGTGTCGATCGACGAGCTGGTCGTGGAGACCGCGGCGTGGATCGGCGAGGGCGGCGAGACGCATGGCAAGCCGACGAAGTTCGAGCGACGCGATGGGAAGTTCTGAGGTGGTGGGGACGCAGATGTCCGCGCTGTCCCGTCTTCGAGCGGGCGGCGTCATCCCTGCGCACCCGCTCGTCCTCGACGAGCAGCGGAACCCGGACTGGGTCGCGCAGCGCGCGCTCACCGAGTACTACCTCGACGCCGGGGCGATCGGCCTGGCCGTCGGCGTGCATTCCACGCAGTTCGAGGTCCGTCACCAGGAGGGGCTCCTGCGACAGATCCTCTCGGAGGCGGCCGCCGTCGCCGATGAGCGCGCGGAGCGTCCGATCCTGGTCGCCGGCGCGGCGGGAACGCTGCCCGAGGCGCTCGCCGACGCGGCCACCGCCCGCGACTGCGGGTACGACTTCGTGCTCCTCGCGCCGTACGGCGCGGGTGATGTGTCGGAGCAAGAGCTCGTCGAACGGACGCGGGCGATCGGAGAGATCCTGCCGGTCATCTCGTTCTACCTGCAGCCGGATGTCGGTGGCCGGCTTCTCAGCGAGGATTACTGGCGGGAGATCGCCGACCTCGACTGCGTCGTCGGGGTCAAGGCGGCGCCGTTCAGCCGGTATCGCACGCTCGAGATGCTGCGAGGAGTCGCCACGTCCTCACGTGCGACGCAGATCGCGCTTTACACCGGGAACGACGACAGCATTGTCGCGGACCTGCTGGCCGACTTCCACCTGCCGGGCCGTGACGGCGCGATGACGCATCTGCGCTTCGTGGGCGGACTCCTCGGGCAGTGGGCGGTGTGGACGCGGGGCGCCGTCCGCATGATGTCGCTCGTGCACGACGCACGCGCCGGTGACCATGCCGCCCAGATCCGTCTGCTCGCCATGGCCTCGGACCTCACGGAGGCCAATCGGGTCATCTTCGATGCCGCCAACGGTTTCGCGGGCTGCATCCCGGGCATCCACGAGGTGTTGCGGCTTCAGGGTCTGATGGCGAACACGCACTGTCTGAACCCGCGCGAAACCCTGTCATCGGGGCAGCGCGAAGCCATCGCCCAGGTGTGGGATCTGTACCCCGCACTGCGCGACTAGTAGTTCGTCATTGACAGCGGGTGCGGCATCCGCTACTAAAGGTACATACGAATACGAACAGGGGAGCGCTGGCGTATGAAGCGATACGGAACCATGCGAGGGATGGCGCTCGCCGCGATCACCACCGTCGTCAGTGCCATCTTCGTAGCCGGGGGCCCGGCTATCGCTCCGGCGTCGGCCGAGGCTCCTCTCGCGGTCGCGAATCCGAGCTTCGAGTCCGCCCTCGTCGGCGGCGCGATACCCGGGTGGACGCAGCCGTACGGCACGTTCTCGCTGTCATCGGATGCCTCGGCCGGAGCGACGAGCGTGGAGCTGGTGGACACGAACGCCACGGCCGCCGCGGGGCTCCTCTCCGCTCCGATCGCCGTGACGCCGTCTCACAACTACCGCATGGTCGTCGACTCGCGCCGCATCGACACCATCGGCAATGCGTACATGCGGTACTTCGACGCGAACAACACCCTGATCAGCTCATCGGTGGTACAGCTGAGCGGGAGCGTCGGGGTCTGGTCCACCACCACCCTTGCCTTCAGGCCGCCCGCGGGGACGGTCAGCGCATCCGTACTGCTCTACATCGGCGCCGCACAGGTGGGGTCGATCCGGTTCGACAACGTGCGCATTCTCGACGACGGACGCGTCGCCAACTCCGGCTTCGAGACGCCGTTGTCGGCCGGAGCGATTCCGGGGTGGAGCGTCGCGTACGGCAGCATCTCGGATTTCCAGACCAGCGGTGCGCAGAAGCTCACGGGCGGCGCCTCGCTGAGAATGCTCGACGGCTCCTCGAGCGCGGCGTCGGGATTGATCTCGGACTCCGTCGCCGTGGCTGCCGGTGACCGGTTGCGCGTGAACGCGGGCGTGTACCGGATCTCGGGAGCTCCCGCAATGTATGTACGTTTCTACAATGCATCGGGTGCTCAGCTGGCCAACCAGAGCGTGGGTTACAGCACGGTGCAGAACTCGTGGGACAGCCTGGCGATCGATGTCGTCGCGCCCGCATCGGCGGTGAGCCTTCGGGTTCTCCTCTACTCGGCCTCCACCTCCGTCACCGAGGCGTTCTTCGACGACGTATCGGTTTCGTCCCAGCTGACCGAGGAGACGAGCGCGGGCGTCCCGCTCTCCACCGTCAACTCGGCGATCTCGCTGGTGACGACCACCTCGGGCGGCGATCAGGTCGCCTACGTCGCGTCGTACGGCTCCCCGGCACGCATCTCGCAGATCGACGCTGTCACGGGCGAGCTGTTGCAGATCAGCCCGCTTCCGGGATCCGGGGGAGCGTGGGGCCTTGCCGTCGGCCCGGATGATTCGGTGTACATCGGCGGGTTGTCGTCGGGCCAGCTCTACCGCTGGGTGCCCGGGAGCGGGAACGCGGTGCAGCTCGGAGCCCCCGTCGCCGGCGAGACCTACATCAACGCGCTCTCGGTGGACCCCGCCACCGGGGTTGTCTACGGTGGCACGTTCCCGAACGGGCACCTGTTCGCTTACGATCCCGCGATCGACGCGACCGGATCGTTCGCGTCGGCCGTCACCGACTACGGCCAGCCGATCTCCGGAGCAACGTACGTGCGGTCGGTGGAGGTGGCCGGTTCGAAGGTGTTCGCCGGGACCGCGACCAATGCCGGACTGGCGGTTCTGGACATTCCGACACAGTCAGTCAGTCCGGTGAGTCTTCCGTCGGCGCTCACGGGTTCCGCGTTCGCGTACGGACTCACGGCTGCCGGAGGTTACCTCTTCGTCAGAGCGGAGACACCCGGCAAGGCAGCGGCCATGAAGCTCGATACCGGGGCGTGGACGGTGCTCGGCGACAGCCTGGGCCTGTTCGCCTCGCCGGCGAACGACGACGGCGATGTCTATCTCCTCGGAGGCGACAACTCGACGCTCCTCGTCTTCGACACGGCGACCGCGACGACGACGACGGTCGCTCTGCCCGACGGCGTGATGACCATGCGGAAGCCGGCCTGGATCGAGATTACCGGCGATGCCGATTACCCGGGCCAGACGTTGACGTGGCTGAATACGATCGGACAACTGCATCACTTCAGTCCCGACACGGGCGAGTTGCGGGTGCTCGAGACCGAGGTCCCGCAGGAGCCCGCGACCATCCATGGAGCTTCGGCGACTCCCGATGGCGACGTGCTGCTCTCCAAGTACGTGTCAGGGGGAGTGTCCTCCTACGACCCGGTCACGGCGTCGGTCACGAACTATGCCTCGAAGGTCGGGCAGGTCGAGGGGTGGGTGCACGCGGGCTCGACGACGTGGATGAGCTCGTACACGAAGGCGAGCGTCTGGGAGTTCGATCGCGCGGCGGCCAACACGGGTTCCAACCCGGCGAAGCTGTTCGATCTCGAGAGCGAGGACCAGGACAGGCCGATGGCGTTCACGGGGCTTGCCGACGGAAGGCTCGCGGTCGGCACGGTGCCGGTCTACGGCGCGCTGGGCGGAACGATCGCCGTGTTCGACCCGTCGGCGACTCCTGCGGCCCCGACCGTGTATCCGGCGCCCACCGCCGACCACAGCGTCGTCGCGCTGACGTCGCGCAGCGAATCGGGGAGCGAATACCTGTACGGCGGAACGAGTATCGACGGGGGATTGGGTAGCGTTCCGACCGGTGTCTCGGGCACCGTGTTCAAGCTCGATCCGGCAGACGGTTCGGTCGTCTGGTCGGTGGCCCCGGTCAGCGGCGAACGGGCATTCCCGGGCGTGACCATCGGCAGCAACGGCAACCTGTGGGCGATCGGGACCGGCACGCTCGTCGAGCTCGATCCATCGACGGGTGCCACGCTTCGCACGCGGCAGCTCGCCCCGGTCTCCACAGCGATCACGTGGATCGGGTCGAGCATCAGCTCGGACGGCGCCGGCAAGCTCTTCGTCCACGCGGGCAAGCGGCTCTTCGCCGTCAACGAGTCCGACCTTGGCGTGTACACCGTAGCCACCGGGGTCGACGTCGTCGCGATGGACTTCCTGAACGATCGTGCCTGGCTGGCGAGGAACACGGCGCTGTCCTGGGTCGACATCTCCGCACTCTGATGGTGCCGGAACAATCTCGCAGCACAGCCGCCACCAGGTCCGGCGTCTACGTCTCAGCGCTGTAGCTGTTCTCCATCGGGATCGGCCCGTCGTCGTCTCACACGGTGGGTCCGATGCGGGCGGCCAACGACTTCGCGGGCGAAGCGGCAGGCTGCAAAGACCTGACTCGGACTGTCGTGACCCTGTACGGTTCCCCCGCGTCGACCGCCGCTACTCCGAGCACTCCCTGGCGCTGCCGCTCACCGAGACTGAGGAGGTGAGCATCCCGGAACCCGGCAACGCTCGACAAGCCGATGCGCCCCTCAGGAGTGAGGGACGCATTCCGGTGGCTGTTCACTGCGGGAGCACGCCCGTCTTGGTCATCGTCGTATTCATGACGGCTGTGAGGGTGGCGGTGAGCACGGACCGGTCTTTGCCGGCGATCCATTCGATGCCCTGAGCATCGCGGTATTCGAGGAGGGTGAGCGCCTCGCTGTCGTTGCCGGAACTTGTGCTGGTCTGGTGGAGGGCCAGGATCTGGACAGCGAATCCGATCTGCGCGAGCGCTGCGGTGAGCGCCTCGACCGGGCCGATGCCGTCATGCCGGCTGGTCCGCTCGGCGCCGTTCGTGCGAAGCGTGATCGCGGTGCCCTGGTCGGTTGTGGCGAAGCCGGCGAGTTCGACCGGGGCCTCGGGTGGGGTGGCGAGGTAGGTGTCGTGGAAGATGTCCCAGAGTTGTTCGGCGGTGACTTCGCTGCCGGTGGCGTCGGTGTGCTGTTGGACATGGCGGGCGAAGTGGATCTGGAGGCGGCGGGGCAGCTCGATGCCATACGCCGTTTCGAGCAAGTAGGCGATGCCGCCTTTGCCGGACTGTGAGTTCACGCGGATGACGGCCTCGTAGCCGCGCCCGATGTCGGCCGGGTCAATGGGCAGATACGGCACCCGCCACTCGACTTCCCGCTCGGGCCGCCCCGACTTGACCGCGCGGGCGCGGTGCTCGGCAAAGCCCTTCTTGATCGCGTCCTGGTGGGTGCCGGAGAAGGCGGTGTGCACGAGATCTCCGACGTACGGGTGCCGGGGGTGGATCTCGATGCGGTTGGCGTATTCGACTGTGCGGCGGATCTCGTCGATGTCGGAGAAGTCGATCATCGGGTCGATACCCTGGGCGTGCAGGTTGAGCGCGAGTGTGGCGAGATCGACGTTTCCGGTGCGCTCCCCGTTGCCGAAGATGCACCCCTCGACCCGCTGCGCGCCGGCAAGAACGGCGAGCTCGGCGCAGGCCACCCCTGTTCCCCGATCGTTGTGCGGGTGCACGGAGAGGATCACTGCGCTGCGGCGGGCGAGGTTCTTGTGCATGTACTCGACCTGGTCGGCGTACACGTTCGGCGTCGCGACCTCCACCGTCGCGGGCAGGTTCAGGATCACTGGCCGCTCCGGCGTGGCGTCCCATAGTCCGGTCACGGCGTCGCAGACCTCGAGGGCGTAGTCAGGCTCGGTGAGGTTGAATACCTCGGGCGAGAACTCGAACCGCACGTTTGGAAGGTGCCCCGCGAACCTCAGCACGTCTCGGCCACCGGCGAGGATCAATTCCTTCAGCTCGCCACGGCGGTGGCCGAGGACAACGTCGCGCCAGATGGGTGCGGTGGCCGTGTACATGTGGATCACGACGGGGTTGCGAATGCCGCGGATGGACTCCACCGTGCGCTCGATCAAGTCGCGGCGGGCTGGGGTGAATACCACGATCGTCACATCCGCCGGTGCGATATCGCTCTCGGCGATGAGGCGCACGAAGTCGTAGTCGGTCTGTGAGGCGGACGGATAGCCGACTTCGATCTCCGTGTAGCCCATCGCGATCATGAGCTCGAAGAAGCGACGTTTGCGCGCCGGGTCCATCGGCTCGGTCAGCGCCTGGTTGCCGTCGCGCAGGTCCACCGGCACCCACAGCGGGGCAGCGGTCAGGCGGTGGGCAGGCCAGTCTCGTTCGGTGAGCGGGACGGTGACGCGCGAGTGGACGTCGCGGTAGCGGTGCGAGGGCATCTGCGAGTGACGCTGCCGATTCCAGGCGGGCGCCTGCGGCGGGATGGGGCCTCGAGGCGTGGAGAGGGACTGGAAGGCGCTGCTGGTCATCGTTTGGTTCCTGTCGGAGTCGTTCACATTCGATCGACCGGCGCGCGTTTCGGCTCCACGTCGGGGGAGCCGGTCTGGCTAGGCCCCGCCGTGGCAGCGAAGGAGAAGGAACGATGAGTTGAGCACGGGACAAAACTACCACAACTCCTCAGACAAGTAGAGAAGTTCGGGCGGATGAGAGAATGACCGCATGACGATGGTGCGCCGAGAGTCCCTCGCCGAACAGGCCGCCGAGCTCCTTCTCGCCCGCATCCGGGACGGCGAATGGGAGGTCGGCGAGAAGCTGCCGGGCGAGACGAAACTCGCACCGCAACTCGGTGTGGGGCGATCCACTGCGCGCGAAGCGATCCGCACCCTCGCCGGCCGCGGCATCCTCACCACCCGCCAAGGTGCAGGCGTGTTCGTCACCGCTGCCGATATCCCCGAAAGCTGGGACGAGATCCTTCAGCGCGCCGACATCGTCGCCGTCCTTGAGGCGCGCACCGCGATCGAAGTCGAGGCCGCCGCCCTTGCCGCAGAACGCCGTACCTCCGTCGAGCTGAAGAAGATCCGAGGAGCGCTCGACGAGCGCGAGCGCCACCGCACCCACCTCGACGAGCACGTCGAGACCGACATGGCCTTCCACCGCAGCATCGTCGCCGCTGCGCACAGCCCGATCCTCCTGGACCTCTTCGACAGCTTCGCGCCTCGCAGTCGCCAGGCAATGATCGAGATGCTCCGCCACCGCAGCCATCACGGAGGTAACACCGATCACAGCATCCATGAGCGCGTCTACCAGGCGATCGCCTCACGCGACATCGAGGCCGCCGCGGCTCTGGCCAGGGCCCACCTCCACGCACTCAGAGAACTGCTCAGCTGAAACCGTAAACAACCTTTGCCAGCAACAGCTAACCGGTCCGTCAGGGCGCGGACGCCGGTCGCGCGCGGCGTCAGGAGGGACGGCTCTGCGAGACCGCAGCTTCCTGCAATGAAGAGCGAGACGCTAGGGGCACCGGTGAGGCACGGGGATCCCGCCTCTTCCTGCACCGGCGAGTGGCAGGGGCGCGTGGCGGTCCGGTTCCGAGCGCTGAGCGGGTGCTGCCGCTCGGTCGCGCGGGTGCGGCGAGGTCGTTCTGCAGCGGTGTCCAAATTGTGCCCAGACCGGCCGCAGCCGTGACGCCGAGGGGCGCGATCCCAGCGTTTCCGACGGGGTGCGGTCCTCCCGGGTTCGACGCGACGGCGGGAGTCGAACCCGCAACGCTGCCGGGTATGAACCGGAGCCCGGGACCGCCCGGATCGCCGCGATGACCTCCACGCTAGACGCCGCGCGCTTGGATCGCCGGTGAGTGTCGGAGCGTGTCGGGTCATGACGCGATGTGACGCTGCCCGAGCCTCTCTAGAGCGCACAGGCGCGGCATCCGTCAATGTCCGTCGTGGGTGACGACAGGAAGCACGGTGCCGTCGGCGTCGAGGAGGGCGGCTCCCTGGCAGGCACCGAGCGCGGGCACCACGACGAGTGTGACCAGCGCCGCCGCGCCGATCAGGCCCCACAGGCTCGAGCGCGGGGACGGATGCCGCGTGCCTCGGAGGATCCCGCAGGCCACGGCGACGCCGAGTCCCAGCAGCAGAGCCACTGCGAGGATGCTCGCTCGCCCCGGCCCGGTCGAGAGCAGCGCGATGGCAACGCCCATCCCTACGAAGAGGGCGGCGACTGCCGCCCGTGGCGTCGGAGTGCGGTCGAGGTAGAGAGTCGTGGCGCCCCACCCGAGACCACCGAGTCCCACCGCGACCGACACTGCACCGAGCGCCTGCGAGAGCGTGTCGGCCTGCACGGCGACGATCGCCGCGGCACCGAGTCCGACGGCGACGAGCCCGAAGCCCCACGCCCCGACCGGAACCCACGACGGGGCGCGGCTGACACGCCCCGTCGTGGACCCCTGAACCATGGTCACGCCGTCGCGACCTGCGACGAGCGCTCGGCGGCCAGGCCGACGCCGAGCAGCACGATGGCGCTCGCGAGGTGCAGGAAGTGGTCGGGCGCGTTGAGCGCCAGGATGTTCGCCGGCGTGCCGACGAGGAAGAAGCCGATGACACCCAGCAGCAGGTATGCGGCGCCGACCGTGATGTTCACGATCTTGGCCGGGCGCGCGCCGGCGATGCCGGCGATCAGCAGCGCCGCTCCGATCAGGAGGTGCGCGACGTTGTGCAGCGGGTTGACCTCGAAGATGCCCAGGAGCAGTCCGCCCTCGGTTGCGATGAAGCTGATGGGACCGGTGACGAAGAAGCCCAGAAGACCGACGATGAGATAGACGGCGCCGAAGACCGTGGCGACGATGCGATTCGGTGACGAGCCCATGAGAGACCTCTCTTTCCCAGCGGCGATCTGCCGTGCTGTGAGGGTTGTTCGGGGCGGGTGCGAAAACGGATGGGGTGCGCCGGGAAGAGGTTGCTCGCTGGATCGGGGCTTTCGACTCGCTCGTTCCTCGCTTGCTCGGCGAACGAGGAGTCGGGAGAGGGGAGCGGGGCGGAATTCGCCGGTCGGTACGCTGGGGACGTGCGCGAGGAGGCAGCGGGCGGCGGATCGGCCTCCGCTCCGTCGTCGCGCGAGGTCCTCCGGCTTCCGGGGTTCGGCTACTTCTGGAGCGCGACAACGATCCGTGCGTTCGGCGGTGCTGTCGCCGGCGTCGCGGTCCAGATCCTCATCGTGACCGTCATCGTGGCCACCCCGATGCAGATCAGCGTCTTGAGCGCTCTGAGCGTCGTGCCGTACCTCTTCCTCGGGTTGATCATCGGCGCACTGATGGATCGCTGGCGTCGGCAGCGAACGCTGGTGATGACCACGATCGGACGGGCGCTGGCCCTCGCTTCGATTCCGGTCCTCCTTCTTCTCGAGGCGCTGAACTTCTGGTCGCTGGCAGTCGTGATCCTGACTCTCGGCGTCCTCACCCTGTTCGCGGAATCCGCAGCTCAGTCGTTGCTGCCCCGCCTCGTTCCGCGAGGTTCGCTCATCATGGCGAACGCACGGCTGGGTCAGAGCGAGACCGTTGCGACGACCGCGGGGCCGGTTGTCGGTGGGGCACTGATCAATCTGCTCGGCCCATCGATCCTGTTCGCCCTCGACGCGCTCATCAACGCCGTCGCGGCGTTCCTGCAGTGGCGAATCAAGGTGGTCGAGCCGAAACCGGAGCCGCGAGCGGCGGGGCGACACGTCGGGCACGATATCGCCGAAGGCATGCGATACACCTATCGCCACCTGACGCTCCGGCCTCTCGCGTTGTCTGTGCACGTCTGGTTCCTGGGCAACAGCATCGTGTCGACGGTCTTCGCCGTCTTCGTCCTGCGCGAACTCGACTTGCCGTCGTGGGCGTACGGCGTCGCCCTGGCGTTCGGAGGGGTCGGCGGCTTCGTCGGCGCGATGATCGCGCCTCGGATCGGGTCGTGGCTCGGCGCTGGGCGGGCGATCCTGCTCGGCCGGTCTCTGGTGGTGGTCCCGTGGTTACTGCTGGCGGTGGCGCCGCTGACGGCCGGAAGCGGTATCGGTGTCGTGCTGGTGGTCGTCTCGGCATCGCAATTCCTCTACGGCTTCGCCATGGGCATCGAAGACACCAACGACATCTCCTATCGGCAGGCGGTGGCCCCCGACGGAATACAGGGGCGAATGAACTCGACGATCCGGACCGTGAACCGGGTCGTGTTCTTCTTCGGGGCCCTGCTGACCGGCGTCTTGATGACCTCTCTCGGTTATCAGCTGACCATCGGGATCGGCGCCGGCGTCTTTGCGAGCGCTGCGCTTGTCATCGTGTTCTCACCCCTGCGCGACGCCCGACACGACGATCGCGCGGATCCGCGCTGAGCCGAGAGCAGCAAGCTCGCTCGACGGCCGAGGGATGGCGACTGCGGTGCGGGCGCATCCGTGAACGCATCTTCGCCGGAATAACTTCTGGGAGGCCCGACGACGAGCCTTCGAGAGACGGCAGGAGGGGAATGTCATGCGCGCACCCACCGAGGCATTCGCATACCGCTACACCCACTACGGCGACGCCGATGTGCTCAAGCGCCATCACTACCCGCTGCCGGTTCCCGGGCCGGGCGAGGTGCTGGTCGAGGTCATCTCGACGGCTATCAACCACATGGACGCGTTCCTGCGCAACGGCAAGGAAGACACCTGGCGCGACGACCCGTGGCCGCGCTCGTCCGGCAGCGACTTCGCCGGGATCGTGCGCGCGTGCGGCCCTGGCGTGACCGCACTCAGGGCTGGCTCCGACGTCGTCGGCCACACCCGGACCGGCGCCCACGCCAGCCATGTCGTCGTGCCGGCCGACCAGCTCGTGCTCAAGCACAGGGACATCGAGTGGGAGGTTGCCGGCGGCCTCTTCCTCGCGGGAGCCACGGCGCTCGAGACCCTCGACGACCTGCGGATCGGGGCATCCGACACCATCGTCATCTCCGCCGCGGCAGGCGGCGTCGGCAGCATCGAGGCGCAGGTGGCGAAGTACCGCGGTGCGCGGGTGATCGGCACGTGCGGCGAGCGCAACTTCGACTACCTGCGGCAGCTCGGCATCACGCCCGTGAAGTACGGCGACGGGCTCGTGGAGCGTATTCAGCGGGTCGCGGGCGGGCCGGTCACCGCGTACATCGACAACTACGGCAAGGACGGAGCCGATGTGGCCGACGCGCTCGGTGTTCCCCCCGGCCGCTATCGCTCGAGCGCCTCCCGGCGCGAGGTCGAGCTTCGCCTGCTCCGGGACGACCCCGACTCCGTCGCGCATGCGACCCAGGTGCTGCAGCGCGTCGTCGACCTCGCCGGCACGGGTGCGTTCCGGCTGCTCGTGTCGGGCCTCTATCCGATCGACGACATCGTGGACGCGTTCGACGACCTGGCCAGACTGCACGCGCGCGGCAAGGTCGTGCTGGCCACGCATCCGGTCACGCGGGTGCGGACGCTGCGCGCGCGGGAGGTATTCGAGCGGATGCCGTGAACCTCCGCGCCGCCACCACTGGCGAGCGCTCGTCGGCTCGGATTCGACCTCGCCGCCCTTGAGGCCCACCGGGCTTCCGTGCCGGGGCACAGGCGTGGACGTCTTGCGCCCGCTCGCTAACTCGCGTTAGTATCGCTCTGGCTACCAACTCACGCGCGTTAGTTCCCTTCGCGCGTCCAACGAAGGACACGACATGTCAGAGACGACCAGGCGCGCGGTGACCATGGCGGACGTCGCCCGTCACGCCGGCGTCTCGCGCTCTGCCGTCTCGTTCGTGCTCAACGACCGGCGCTCGGTCAGCATCGCCGAAGACACGCGGGACCGCGTGCTCGCCGCCGCGGCCGAGCTCGGCTACCGCCCCAACGCGGGCGCTCGTGCGCTCGCGAAGAAGCAGAGCGACTGGTACGGGCTCGTGACCGAGATCGTCACCGCGCCGTTCGCCGTCGAGATCATCAAGGGGGCCCAGGACCGCGCCCTCGTCGATGAGAAGTACCTGCTCATCGCGTCGACGGAGTCCGACCCCGCCGTCGAGACGGCGGCGATCGAGAGGCTGCTCGAGCAGCGGGTCGAGGGACTCATCTATGCCGCCACCTGGCACCGCGCGGTCGAGCTGCCCGAGATCGCCCGCGAGGTGCCGACGGTGCTCGTGAACTGCTTCGACGCCGAAGGCCGCTATCCCGCGGTGGTTCCCGACGAGCGCACCGGCGGGCGCCGCGCGACGGAGCGCCTGCTCGCCGCAGGGCACCGCCGCATCGGGTTCATCAACCTCGATCCTGAGATCCCCGCCGCCGTCGGCCGGCTCAGCGGCTACCACGAGGTGCTGCAGGAGGCGGGCATCGCCGCCGACGCGAACCTCGAGATCTCGGGACACGCGACCGCTGACGGCGGTTATGACGCAGCATCCGCTCTTCTCGATCTCACCGACCCGCCCACCGCCATCTTCTGCGCGAACGACCGCATGGCGATGGGAGCGTACGACGCGATCAAGGAACGCGGCCTGCGCATCCCGCACGACGTCGCCGTCATCGGATTCGACAACCAGGAGCTCATCGCGGGCTACCTCAGGCCGGGTCTGACGACGGTTGCACTGCCCTTCGACAAGATGGGCGCCCTCGGCGTGGAAATCCTCGCCGGCATGATCGCGGGTCAGTCGACCGGCACGGGAACCGTGACGGTCGACTGCCCGCTCCTCGAACGCGCATCGGTGTGACTGGACATCTCCTCCGACGCGCAGCCCCCTTCGGCTTCAACGAAGAAGAAAGGAACACCCTCATCATGACAGTTCACCGCAAAGCGGTGCTGATCGCCGCCGCCCTGGCGGCCGCAGCAGCACTCGCCCTCTCCGGCTGCAGCGCCGGCGGAGGCGAACCCGCCGACTCGCTCGACGGCTCGCAGCTGTTGACCATCCCCCGTGAGGACATGGGGACGTTCGACCGCAACTTCAACCCGTTCGCCAACCCCGACTTCCCGATGACCCACGTGGCCATCTACGAGTCGATGCTCGTCTACAACCCCGCCGATGGCTCGACCACCCCGTGGCTGGCGACCGAGTGGGAGGTCGCGCCCGACAGCATGGGCATCACCTACCACCTGCGCGAGGGCGTGAAGTGGTCCGACGGCGAGCCTCTCGTCGCCGACGACGTCGTGGTCTCGTTCGACCTGCAGCGCGAGGTGCGCGGCGGGTTCGACTACATCGAGTCTGTGACGGCGGTCGATCCGCTCACGGTGCAGTTCGACTTCACCGAGCCGTTCTCGCCCGCGCTGCTCGACATCGGTCAGCAGGTCATCGCTCCCGCGCACGTCTGGAACGACGTCGACGACCCGACCAAGTTCGCAAACGAAGAGCCCGTGGGCACCGGCCCGTACACCGAGATCACCAACTTCCAGGCGCAGTCCTTCGACCTGGGCAAGAACCCGAACTACTGGCAGCCCGAGAAGCAGCAGATCGAGGGCATCCGCATGCTGGCGTTCGCCGGCAATGACGGCGCGAACCTCGCCGCCGCCAACGGCGACGTCGACTGGGCTCCGCAGTTCATCCCCAACATCGAGGAGGCGTACGTCGCGAAGGACCCGGAGCACCGGTTCTACTGGTTCCCGACGACCGGGTCGATGATCAACTGGCAGTTCAACACCACCAAGGCGCCGTTCGACGACGCGAACGTGCGCAAGGCGCTGTCGATGGCGGTCGACCGCGAGCAGGTCACCGAGATCGGCATGCAGGGCTACACGCACCCCGCCGACTGCACCGGGCTGTCGGGTTCGTACGACGCGTGGCGTGACGAGGCCGTCGTCGATTCGTGCACGTGGACCGAACGAGACCTCGAAGGCGCAGGGGAGCTGTTGGATGCCGCGGGCATCACGCTCGCCGCCGACGGCACGCGCGTGCTTCCCGATGGTTCACCATTCGCCTTCGACTTCTCGGTCGGCTCCACCTCGAGCGACTGGGTGTCGGTCGGCAACGTCATCTCGCAGAACCTCGCCGAGCTGGGCGTGACTGTCACGGTCGCGGCGAAGGACTGGGGCGACGTCGTCGCCTCGTATGAGAACGGCACCTTCGACTCGGGCATCGTGTGGAGCGCCAATGCCCCCACGCCGTACCAGTTCTACCGCGGTGTGATGTCGACCGAGACGGTCAAGCCGGTCGGTGAACAGTCGTTCGACAACTATCACCGCTACGGCAACCCGGAGGCCGACGCGCTGCTCGCGCAGTTCGCCGCGAGCTCCGACGAGGCCCAGCAGCAGTCGATCATGAACGATCTTCAGGCTCTGTTCGCCGAGGTCGCGCCGGTGGCGACACTGTTCCCCGGACCCGAGTTCGGCGCCGCCAGCACCCTGCGCTTCACGGGCTGGCCGACAGAGGACGACCCGTACGCACCCCTGGGTGGCGTGCGCTCGCGCACCGCCGTGCTGATCCTGACCAGCCTCGAGCCGGTCGTCGCCGACTGACACATCGTGTCGTCCTGCTGCGCCGCCCGTGCGGTGCAGCAGGACGACCGTGGAGACGCATCATGGGCTACATACTGCGACGGCTCGGGTTCTACCTCGTCGCGTTCTGGGTGTCGATCACCCTCAATTTCTTCCTTCCGCGGTTCATGCCCGGAGACCCCGTCTCGCGCATGGTCGCGCGGCTGCAGGGGCAGATCCGCCCCGACCAGATCGAGGCGCTGCGCGAGACGTTCGGCCTGAGCGACGCCCCGCTGTGGGAGCAGTACCTGCGCTACCTCGGCCAGATCTTCTCCGGCAACCTGGGATTCTCGATCTCGCGGTTCCCGACACCGGTGATCGACGTGATCTCGAGTGTGCTCGGCTGGACGCTGCTGCTCGGCTTCGTGTCGCTGATCGTCGCCGTCGTCATCGGCAATGTGCTCGGCATCCTGGCGGCCTGGCGCCGTGGCGGCATCCTCGACTCCGTCGTGCCGCCGGTGCTGATCTTCATCGGCTCGTTCCCCTACTTCTGGCTCGCGATGGGTCTGCTGTATCTCTTCGGGGTCACGCTCCAGGCGTTCCCGCTGCGGCACGCGTACGAGGTGGGCACAGTGCCCGAGTTCTCGCTCGCCTTCGTCGGCGACGTCGCGTATCACCTGATCCTGCCCGCGACGTCGATCGTGCTCGTCTCGATCGGCGGCTGGATGCTCGGCATGCGCAACACGATGATCGCCACCAACGCCGAGGACTACATCGTCATGGCCGAGGCGAAGGGCCTGCGCCCGAACCGCGTCATGATGCAGTACGCGGCCCGCAATGCCCTTCTCCCGTCCGTCACCGCATTCGGCATGTCGCTCGGCTTCGTAGTCGGCGGCGCGCTGCTCACCGAGGTCGTCTTCGCCTACCCGGGCGTCGGCTACACGCTGCTCGCCGCGGTGCAGAACCTCGACTACCCCCTCATGCAGGGACTCTTCCTCACGATCACCACGGCCGTGCTGATCGCCAACTTCCTCGTCGACATCGTGTACGTGCGCCTCGATCCGCGCGTGCGCGTGAGCTGAACGGAGGGTGCGACATGTCACTCGCGCAAGATCCTCGCGTCATGGCCGAGCTCGATCTCGGCTCGCCTCCCGGTCCCGACGGCCAGGTCGTCGCGGCCCCGCCTCCGCGCCGCCGACGCGGCGGGGGAGGGCTCCTCCGAGGCCTCCTCGGCAACGGGAAGTCCCTCTCGGGCGTCGTCATCCTGGTGCTCTTCGCGCTCATGGCGATCTTCGCCCCGGTCATCGCCCCGGGCGACCCCACCCTGATCCAGGGCATCGGCTCACAGCCGCCGTCCGCCGAGCACTGGCTCGGCACCACCGCGAAGGGGCAGGACGTCTTCGCCCTCAACGTGTGGGGCTCGCGATCATCGCTGTTCGTCGGATTCACGGTCGGCATCGCCGCCACCTGCGTCGGCCTCCTCGTGGGTCTCGCGTCGGCCTACCTCGGCCGCACGGTCGACAACCTCCTGTCGCTGGTGACGAACGTGTTCCTGCTCCTTCCCGGTCTGCCGCTGCTGGTCATCCTCGCCGCGTTCCTGCCGCAGGGCCTCGGCACCGTCATCGTGGTGCTCGTCATCACGGGCTGGGCCGGCTCCGCCCGCGTGCTGCGCTCGCAGGCGATGTCGATCCGCGGCAAGGACTTCGTCTCTGCCGCCCAGGTCACCGGTGAGAGCGGGCTGCGCATCATGTTCCGCGAGATGCTGCCCAACATGGCGTCGATCGTCATGAGCACGTTCCTCGCGTGCGTCATCTTCGGCATCGGCGCCCAGGCGGGTCTGGAGTTCCTCGGACTCGGCGACATCAGCACCGTCAGCTGGGGCACCAACCTCTACTGGGCGAGCAACGACGGTGCCCTGCTGACAGGTGCTTGGTGGGTCTTCGTCCCTCCCGGCGTGTGCATCGCGCTCGTCGCCTTCGCGCTGGCGCTGGTCAACTACGGCGTCGACGAGACGACGAACCCGCGCCTGCGCCGGCCGCGCCGCCGGACCACCCCCGACGCGCCGACGCCTGTCGCCGCGCGCACGCGGAAGGAGGCGGCACGATGACCGCTCCGCTCCTCGAGGTCCACGACCTGTCGGTCGAGTATGTGACCGAAGCCCGGACGGTGCGCGCCGTCGATCGCGTGTCGTTCTCGATCGCCGAACGCGAGGTGTTCGGTCTGGCCGGTGAGTCCGGATGCGGCAAGTCCACGATCGCCAACGCGATCCTGCGGCTGCTGCGCGACCCCGCGCTCATAGCCGGCGGCTCGATCCGCTTCGCCGGCACCGATGTGCTGGCGCTCACCGCCGAAGAGCTGCGGAAGTTCCGCTGGCGCCAGGTGGCGATGGTGTTCCAGAGCGCGATGAACTCGCTCAACCCGGTGATGACCATCGGAGACCAGATCGCCGACATCTTCACCACGCACGAAGGCGCGTCGCGCAAGAGCGCGCTGGCACGCGCGGGCGAGCTGCTCGATCTCGTCGGCATCCCCCGCCAGCGGCTGACGTCGTACCCGCACCAGCTGTCGGGCGGTATGCGGCAGCGCGTCGTCATCGCGATGGCGACGGCGCTGCGACCGCCGCTGCTCATCATGGACGAGCCGACCACGGCGCTCGACGTGGTGGTGCAGCAGGAGATCATGGCGCAGATCAAAGACCTGCAGCGCGAACTCGGGTTCGCGATCCTCTTCATCACCCACGACATGTCGCTGATGGTCGAGCTGTCCGACCGCATGGCCGTCATGTACGCGGGACGCTTCGTCGAGACCGCCCGAGCCGGAGAGATCTTCGCTGCGCCGCAGCATCCGTACACCCGCGCCCTCATGAACGCGTTCCCGCCCATGTCGGGTCCCCGGGCACGACTGCAGGGGCTGGGCGAAGGAGTACGGTTCCGCGACATCCCCGACCTCGAACAGGTCGGCCCCACGCACTGGGTCGCACCGAGCGACGGCGCATCCCTCATGACGGAGACGATCTCATGACCGCACACGACACCCCCGTGCTCTCGACACGCGGACTCGAGAAGACCTTCACCATCGGCGGGACACTGTCCCGCAAGCGTGTACGCGCCCTCGGCGGCGTCGACCTCGACATCGCCCACGGCGAGATCGTCGCGCTGGTCGGCGAGTCCGGCAGCGGCAAGTCCACCCTCGCCCGGTGCCTCGCGCGTCTGGAGCAGCCGTCGGCCGGCACGTTCCTCTTCGAGGGCGAAGACATCATGGCGACCTCGAAGCGACGGGCGACCCGGGAGTATCGCTCGGCGGTGCAGATGATCTTCCAAGATCCCTTCGGCTCGCTGAACCCGGTGCACCGCGTCGGCCACTTCCTCGAGCGTCCGCTGCGCATCCACGGAGCCGCGTCCGGACGCGCCGCGATGGAGCAGGCCAAGCAGCGACTGATGCAGAAGGTCGGCCTTCCCGCCGAGATGCTCGAACGCTACCCGCACGAGCTCTCCGGCGGTCAGCGTCAGCGCATCGCCATCGCCCGCGCGCTCGCCGTCAACCCGCGGCTGATCCTGGCCGATGAGCCCACGTCGATGCTCGACGTGTCGGTGCGGATCGGGGTGCTGAACCTGATGCGGACGCTCTGCGAAGAGCAGGGCATCTCGATGCTCTACATCACTCATGATCTCGCCTCGGCCCGCTACCTCGCCGACCGCATCGTCGTCATGTTCGCGGGCGAGTTCGTCGAGGGCGGCGACGCGATGGAGCTGCTGGCGAACCCGCAGCACCCGTACACGCGGCTGCTGATCTCGGCGGTACCCGACCCTCGGCGCACGGAGCCGTTCGACGCTGTCGAACGCGCTCACCTCCGCCGTCAGGTGCTGACGCCGTCTTCCTGCGCGCTGGCCCATACCGCCGCCGAGCCGTGCTCCGACACGAAGCCGGTCTTCCATCGTGTCAGTGAACAGCCCGAGCACTGGGTGCGGTGCGGGCTCTACGCCCCGCCCTCCGATGCGCCCGGCACCGCCCTGGAACCGTCCGACGACCTCGAAGAGAGCCCTGCCGCATGACCGCGACGTCCACATCCACACTCGTCCCCGCGGAGTTGATCGCGCGCGCCGCCGCCGACCCGCACCGTCCCGTCTACCACTTCACCGCGCCGGCGGGGTGGCTCAACGACCCCAACGGCCTCACCCAGCGTGACGGCGAGTACCACCTCTTCTACCAGTTCAATCCGTACGAGCCGCTGCACCACCGCATCCACTGGGGGCACGCCGTCAGCACCGACCTGGTGCACTGGCGCGATCTGCCCATCGCGCTGACCCCGAGCGACGGCCCCGACGTCGACGGGTGCTGGTCCGGCGTGCTCGTGTACGACGGCGACACCCCCACAATCGTGTACTCCGGTCGGCACGGTGAGAGGGAGCTGCCGTGCGTGGCGACGGGTTCCCCAGATCTCGTCGAGTGGACGAAGGTCGCCGAGAACCCGGTGATCGCGGCGCCGCCCGCGGGTGTCGAGGTCACGGCCTTCCGTGACCACTGCGTGTGGCGCGAAGGCGACGCCTGGCGCCAGCTGATCGGCTCCGGCATCCGCGGCCAAGGGGGAACGGCGTTCCTGTACGAGTCCACCGACCTGCGCGAGTGGGCGTACGTCGGGCCCCTGCTGGTCGGCGACAGCGCGGCGGGCGAGGCGGGCGCTCCCGACTGGACCGGCACCATGTGGGAGTGCGTCGACCTGTTCCGGATCGGTGGCGAGGATGCCGCGCACCGCGACATCCTCGTGTTCTCGGCGTGGGACGACGGTGTCACCCACCACCCGCTCTACTGGTCCGGTCGGTACGAGGACGACCGCTTCACGCCGACCGCGCTGCATCGCCTCGATCTGGGCGGACGCTACTTCTACGCGCCGCAGTCGATGCGCGACGAGTCGGGCAGGCGCCTCATGTTCGGCTGGTTGCAGGAGGGGCGACCCGACAGCGCCGCCATCGCAGCGGGGTGGTCTGGAGTCATGTCGCTGCCGCGCGTGGTGACGGCGGCGCCGGACGGGTCCCTCCGGCAGGCGCCGGCTCCCGAGGTCGACGCGCTGCGCGACGAGCAGGTGGCGTCCCTCTCGGCGGTGCTGAGCACCGAGCCGGTGGAGGTCGTCCGTGGGGACGAGCTCGACCTCGAGCTGCGGCTGACGCTTCCCGACGGCGGTGCCGTCACGATCGCCCTCCGGGCCACCGACGACGACGCCGAGCGCACAATCCTGCACCTGCAGCGGCACGGCGGCCGCGCCGAGCTGACGCTCGACCGCACGCGGTCGAGCCTGGACCCCGCGGTCGACGCGAGCCCGCGCGCGGGAGAGGTGCCCGTCGAAGCCGACGGCCGCCTGGACGTGCGGATCCTCGTGGATCATTCGGCGCTCGAAGTCTTCGCGGGCGGAGTCCCGCTGACGACGCGCGTGTACCCGACCCGCCCGGACGCCCTCGGCATCCGCCTATCCGGGGACGGCGTCCCGGCGCAGCTGCGCGTCTGGTCCATGCACACGGTCGCCCGGGACGCGGCGGGCGGCGCATGAGCAGCGGCACAGGGCAGCCGGCCGGGCGCACCATGCGGCCGGAGTTTCATTTCAGCGTGCCCGACAACTGGAAGAACGACCCGCAGCGGCCGGTCTTCGTCGACGGCGAGTACCACTACTACTACCTGTACAACGCGCACTACCTCGCCGGCGGCATCGGCACGTCGTGGCGTCGGGCCACCACCCGGGACCACGTGAGCTTCGTCGATCATGGCGTCGCCATCGAGAAGTTCACCAACGGCAACGGTGACTGCTGGTCGGGATCGCTCGTCATCGACACCGAGGACACCGCCGGGTTCGGACGCGGAGCCGTGGTCGCCGTGGTCACGCAGGCCCGGGTCGACCAGGTGCCGGAGGGAGGCCAGGCGCAGTACATCTGGTACTCCACCGACGGCGGCCGATCCTTCCGGCCCGGCGCGAACGACCCAGTGCTGGCCGACCCGCAGCGCACGGAGTTCCGCGACCCGAAGGTGATCTGGGACAGCAGCCGCGACCGGTGGTTCATGGCCCTCGCCGAGGGATACCGCCTCGGCTTCTACGCGTCGCCCGATCTCGCCACATGGACACGGGTCGGCGAGTTCGCCCGAGGCGACCTGGGACTGCTCGAGTGCCCGGACATCTTCGAGATGACCGCCGACGACGGATCGTCGCGCTGGGTTCTGGGCGTCAGCGCCAACGCGAAACACCGCGGCCTTCCCGCCACCTACGCCTACTGGACGGGCGCCTTCGACGGCAGTCGATTCCTTCCCGATGCGCATGAGCCCCGCTGGCTCGACTGGGGCTTCGATTTCTACGGCGCCGTCACCTACCCCCACCACGACGCCTCCGGCGAGGAAAACGCCTCCCTTCGCCACGCCATCGGCTGGGCGAACTTCTGGGACTACCCGCACAACACCCCTACCCTCATGACCGACGGCTACAACGGCGACGACATGATCGTCCGAGACCTCCGGCTGGTGCGCGAGCACGACGGATACGCCCTCGCGGCCGCTCCCACCGCTGCGCTGACGGGGTACACCACTCGCACGCACCGCCTCGGTGATGTCGAGGTCGACGGCGACCTCGATCTCGGCATCCGCGCGCCCGCGTACGACCTGAGCTGCGAGATCCAGTGGGATACCGAGGCCGCCGACCATGCCGGCGACATCGGCTTCGAGGTGTGTCGCCCCGTCGGCGGGGCGCGCTTCGTCGCCGCCGGGCTCAACCTGTCCGGTCCGCACGCCTATCTGGACCGAACGCTGACCGTCAACCCCACGCGGGGCCGCACACAAGCGCCGCTCGATCCGTCAGCCGGGCGGGTGGGGATCCGCCTCCTGGTCGATCGGACGAGCGTCGAGCTGTTCGTGGACGACGGGCGGAGCGTGCAGTCGCACCGCGTCTTTCCGGCCCCCGGAGATGACGGGATCCGGCTCTTCGCCCGCGGCGCGACTGCGGTCTTCCGTGATGTGACGATCAGCGAACTCTCCGTTCCACCGACACCGCGAGCCTGACCCGGGCGACGGCGTGCTCGTGAGCGGCGAGGCACACGCCGACACTCGCGACCGACGACCACGGCCACGGCCACGACATTCCAGAAACCTCGACCCTCCTGCATCCGAACCTGCGCCTCCGGGGGAACAACTCTTCACACGGCGGCGACAGAGCCGCTCGGAGAAGGAGGAACACCATGCGAAAGAAGGTTCTCGCGGGGCTCGCCGCCGGCATCGTCGCCGCCCTCAGCCTGGGCGCTCCCGCAACCGCAGCCACGACCGGCAACGCGGTGCTCTCGGTGCTGCACGGCATCCCCGACACGCCGGTCGACGTCTATGTCAACGGCGAGCTCACACTCGACGACTTCCAGCCGGGCGACCTGGCAGGGCCGCTCGATCTGCCCGCAGGCGCCTACGAGGTCGCGCTCACGGCACCCGACGCGACTGACGCCAGCGCGCCGGTGCTCGGCCCGGCGACGCTGACGCTCGAAGCCGGCAAGAACTACACGGCGGTCGCTCATCTCAACGAGTCGGGCTCGCCGACGCTCACCCCGTACGCCAATGACACGTCGCCGACCGCGGCGGGGCAGGGGCGTCTCACCGTGCGGCACGACGCGGCCGCGCCCGCGGTCGACGTGCTCGCCGGCGGGACGGCCGTGATCGAGGGACTCGCCAATCCCGACGAGGCGACCCTCAATCTCGCCCCCGGAACCATCGACGCCTCGGTGGCCGCGGCGGGTACGACGGAGCCCCTGATCGGACCGGCGCCCGTCGACGTGCAGGAGGGCGCGCTGACCATTGTCTACGCGTGGGGCAGCCTCGAGGACGACAATCTGGCGCTCGCCGTGCAGACCGTCACCGGCCTGCACTCCGCTCCCGACGGCGTGAACTCCGGAACCGGCGGCCAGCTGGCGCAACGCGACCTGCTCGTGCAGTCGATGTGGGTGCTCGGCGGTCTCGCGGTCGCCGCGGCGGTCGCAGCATCCGGTGTCGTCGTCGCCCGCAGCCGGGCACAGCGCTGAACGGCTGCACCATGGCCAGGGCGGTCGCAGGGTATGGAGCTTCCCTTGCGATCGCCCTCGCGCTGACGGCGTGCGGCTCACCCCCACGAGTCGCCCCGTCGGCGTCGGCACCTTCGGCGACGGCGACGGCGCTCCCCACGCCCGCCGTCCAGGTGCCGGTCGCGGCGGCCACCCCACCTCCCGCACGGCAGCCGGTGCCGCCGGTCAGGGTGGTCGCCGCCTCCATCGATGTCGACGTGCCGGTGGTTCCGGTCGGCGTGGAGACCGGCGGATTCATGGAACTGCCGGCCGACCCCGCGATCGGCGGGTGGTATCGCTTCGGCGCCGACCCCGCGGCATCCGACGGCAATGTCGTGATCTCGGCCCATGTCGACTCGCCCGAGTACCCGATCGGCCCGTTCAGCAGGCTGCGCGATCTGGCCGTCGGGGAGGTGGTGGAAGTGACGGATGCTGCGGGGGACGCGCGCCGCTACGCGGTGCAGAGCGTCACCTATTACCCGAAGGCTGATCTGCCGGTCGACGACGTGTTCGCCCGATCGGGTGCGCGCAATCTCGTCCTGATCACGTGCGGCGGGGAGTTCGACTCCCGCACGGGCCGCTACGCCGATAACGTGGTCGCGATCGCGACCCCGATCACGTGAGCCGGCGACGGTGCCGGACGAACAGAGGGGAATCAGCGTGGACGACGAGGAAGAGCGCGAGCTGTGCGGCCGCTTCGCCGCCGGCGACGAGCGCGCCCTCGAGCAGATCTACCGCCGCTGGTCGCCGATCGTGTTCACCCTCGCGCTGCGGGTCCTCGGCGACAGAGGCGATGCCGAAGACGTGACGCAGAAGACGTTCGTCTCGGCGTGGACATCGCGCGCCTCGTACGATCCGGCGAAGGGGCGCCTGTCGACCTGGCTCGTCACGATCACCCGTCGTCGCATCGCCGACACCCTCGATGCGCGCCGGCGCGTGCGCGAGCTGCAGGAGAAGCTGCAGCGGTTCGCCATCGCCGACGACCCGAGCTCGTCCGGCATCGACCTCGGAGACCGCCTGCTGCTCGCCGACGAGATCGAGCGCCTCGAGCCCGACGCTCAGCGTGTGGTGCGGCTCGCGTTCTACGACGACCTCACCCACCAGCAGATCGCCACGCGTCTCGACATGCCGCTGGGTACCGTGAAGAGTCACATCCGCCGAAGTCTCACCCGCCTGCGCGACCGATTGGAGGTGCCGCATGTCGCATCTTGACCCCGAGCGCCTTGCGCTGGTCGCCGTCGGAGAGACGCTGACGGAGGCGGAGACCGCCCACCTCACGACGTGCGACGTCTGCTCGCTCGAGCTGGCAGAGCTCGAGCACACGGTCGCGGTCGGACGGTCCACCGTGAGCCTGGGCGAGCTCGAGACGCCGCCGGAGCGCGTCTGGGATCGCATCCTGGACGAGGTCCGGTCGCAGCCGGAGGCCGCAGCATCCGTGATCCCTGCCGATGCTTCCGTTGTCTCTCCACCGGCTGTCGCGGAGAGCCAGCCGGAACCGGGCCGCAAGAGGCGGACGGGACGGATGCTGTTCGCCCTGGCCGCGAGCATCGCTGCGGTGCTGGCGATCGCCGGCGTGTGGAACCTCGTCCGTACGACGCAGCCGGTCGAGATCGCGTCGGCGACCCTCGACGCCTTCCCGGACCACCCCGGCGCGGTCGGGACGGCCGAGGTGACCGAACAGCCGGACGGGGAGCGCGCCCTCACGGTGAGCATCGACGATTTCGACGAGAGCGACGGGTTCCGCGAGGTCTGGCTGATCACCGCGGATGCCTCCGACCTCGTGAGCCTCGGCGAGCTCGACGGCAAGAAGGGGACGTTCATTGTTCCCGCAGACGTCGACCTGCGCGACTTCGTGCTCGTCGACGTCTCGCAGGAGCCGCGCGACGGCGACCCCGCCCACTCCGGCGACTCGATCGTGCGCGGGCAGCTCGACTTCAGCTGACCGCGCGCGGCTCGGGCGTGCGGGAGAGGTCCGCCCCGGGGCCGGCCGGGTCCGGATTGAGGACGAACTTTCGGCTGCTGCATCCAACTCCGCGGTTGCGGGCGAATACCTCTCTGGCACCCTCCGTTCGGACCGTGCCGGGCATCGCATCGAAGGAGATCGGAACCATGAAGAAGTCTCGCCTCGCCGTCGCGGCCGTCGCCGCGCTGGCGCTCGTCCTGACGGCCACGCCCGCGCAAGCCCACGGGGGCTCCGCCCCGACGGGCACGGTCGTCGACGTCGCGGTCGCCGCCTCCGGCGGCGGAACCCCCGACGACAACCCGTGGGACTACGACATCCTCGTCCAAGCGCTGGTCGCCACCGGCCTGAACGGCGCGCTCGCGGACGCGAGCCAGACCTACACGGTCTTCGCGCCGAACGACCGCGCGTTCCTGCGGCTCGTGACCGACCTCACCGGCACAACGCCGGCCAGCGAGGCCGACGCACTGGCGGCCATCACGTCGACGTTCACCGGTGAGCAGATCTCGAACATCCTGCTCTACCACGTGGTCGCGGGCCAGAAGCTCGGCTTCATCAAGGTCCTCACCGCGGGCTCGCTCAAGATGGCCAACGGAGGCGTCGTCGAGCCGCGCGGCATCAAGCTGCGCGACGAGACTCCCGCGCTCAGCGACCCGCGGCTGGTGGTCTGGGCGATCAATATCCCCGCCACCAACGGCGTGATCCACACGATCGACCGCGTGCTGGTTCCCGCCTCCTGACGACCGGCGGGCGTGCCGTGGTGGGCCTCGCTGACGGGGGAGGCCCTCCACGGCGCCGCGCACTCCCCGCACGGTCGCGGCCGGATCGCCCTTCTCGGCGACGCACCGCAGATCCGCTGGATATCCTCTCCTTGTGTCGCTTCGTGAGGATCTCGTTCCCGAGCGCACCAGCATGGGCCGAGGGATCGAGGTGCTGTCCTGCGTCGCGCAGCTGTCGGCGTCGGGTGCGCACGGTGCGTCCGTTCAGGACATCGCCCGCGAGCTGCAGCGCGACCGCTCGCAGATCTCGCGCACACTCGCCGCGCTCGCGGCCGAGCGGCTCGTGACGCGGGGTCCGGACGGGCGCTACCGCCTGGCGTGGGGCTGGTATGCGACCGCGGAGCAACTCGTCGACCGGCGTCTGCGCAGTGAGGGTCTGACGATCCTCGACGACCTCTCCGCGACCATCGGGGAGGCATGCTTCCTCGGTGTCCTCGAGGGTGACGCGACGGTCACCGTCGTCGAGAGCGTGCCCGCCGCGGCACGCATGATCGGCTCCTGGATCGGCCGGGCCTACCCGGCGTTCTGCAGTGACGCAGGTCAGGCGGTGCTGTGGGATGCCTCGGACGACGAGATCCGCGGGGTGTTCAGCCGCACCGAGTTCCGAAGCACCGGCCCGAACGCCGCCACGTCGGTCGACGAGTTCCTGGCGCGGCTCGCCGGGGCGCGGACCAGGGGCTACGCGATCGTGGCGGAGGAGGCCGAACCGGGGCTGTACTCGGTGTCGGCGCCCGTCTGGGATTTCCGGGGCGAGGTCATCGCGGGTCTGCAGATCGTCGGAGAGCGCCACAGGCTCGAGCCGAGGTCGGCGGCTCTGGGGGCGGCGTGCGTCGACGCCGCGCACCGACTCTCCGTGGCGCTGGGGGCCGCTGCCGCGCGCATCAGCTGAACCCGCGCCGCGTCAGGGCTCCCGGACGAGTCGGGTCAGATGCGCGTGGGCATCGAGAAGCGCGCCCTGCGCTTCGCGCGCACGGCGCGCCGAGAGCGCCCCGCCGCTGACGCCGATGGATGCCACGATGCCCCGGCTATCGCGGATCGGCAGTGCGTACTCCTGCACGCCTTCGACGTACTCCTCGTGCGCGTTCACCATCCCGCGCTCCCGGTCCCGTTCGAGCAGCCGGTGGAGCTCGTCGACCGATCGTGCCGCACCGGGACCGCCGACGCCGACGAACTGGACGTCGTCGAGGAGGACCTGCAGCTCTTCACGGGTGTGGTCCCAGAGCAGTGCCCTGCCGGGACCCGTGCACCAGATCGGGGTCACGATGCCGGGGCGAAGGTAGTCGGCCGACACCCCGGGACCCTTCTCGGACCGCAGCAGGATCGCGCCCGGTCCCTCGGCCGCCATCAGCTGGGCCGAGACGCTCAGCCGGGAGGCGAGGACGCGCAGGTCCTCCCGAGCTGCGCGCAGCCATGGGCGGCTCAGCGCGCCGGCGGCACGGAAGTACTCATCACCTGCGCTGAAGACCGCGGTGTCGTCCCGCTCGAGATATCCCAGGTCGAGCAGTTCCCGGGTCAGACGCGAGACGCGGCTGCGTTCGATCCCCGTCGCCTCCGAAAGGCGGGACGCGTTGTGGCCCTGGCGCCCGGATCGCTCCTGGGCGACGGCCGCGTCGAGCAGCGCGATGCCCTGCAGCAGCGAGGAGGGAGCGCTCATGGTTCGTGCTTTCTGGGCCGTCGGGGTCGCCGTGTGTCACGGAGTGGGAGTCGGCTCGGAGACCGGCACGTTGACGACGACCCGCGGGTTCAGCCGACCCCACGCGGTGTACGCGGCGGCGGCGATGGTGCCGCTCGCCCGCTCGATGTCGGCCGAGTGGATCTGTGCCGATCCCTGCCGTCCGTAAAGTACCACTTCGTCTCCGGCGCGGGCCGCGGGCACGTGGGTGACGTCGACGATCAGACTGTTCATCGCGAGGCGGTCGACCACCGGCGCGACTGCGCCGCGAACGAGCACGCTCCCGCGGCCGCCGAGCGCGCGCGGATAGCCGTCGGCGTACCCGAGAGGCACGACGGCCAGCCGGCCGGCGCGGTCGAGCCGTCCGGCTCGGTCGTACCCGACGGTGCTGCCGGCCGGGTACGGGTTGATGGCCGCGATGCGGGAGACGAGGCGCATGGCTGGACGCAGACCGGGGAGTGCAGCCGAGGTGTCCCCGTAGAGCGCGGCACCGATCCGGACCATGTCCATGCGTGAGTCGGGGACGCTCAACGCCGCGTAGGACGTGGCGCAGTGCTTCTCCAGGAGCCCGCGAGGTGCGCCCAGCAGACGCTCCGCCGCGCCGGCCTGATCCCGGAAGGTGCGGGCGCCGGCGATCACGTCATCAGCGTCCTCGCACGGGAAGTGCGAGCAGACTCCGACGACGGTGAGCTCGGGGCTCGACGCGATGCGACGAAGGTGAGGCGGCGACTGCGGGTCGTCCCAGTCCATTCCGTCGCGACTGAGTCCCGTGGAATTGAGGGAGAGGTGGATGCGGAGAGGACGCCCGAGCGAGCGGGCGGCAGCGATCACGACACGCGCGTGATCGCCGCCGCCCACCCACTCTTCGATATCGAGGGGGCCACCCTCCTCGATCTCTTCCCGCAGCGCCGCCCTCAGCCGGATGATGCGTCCGCCGAAGCCGCATCGGCGTGCCTCGTCGGCCTCCGTGTTGGAGGTGACCCCGATGACGTCGACGCCCGACGCCATCAGGATCGGAAGCACCACCGACATGCCGTGTCCGTAGGCATCGGCCTTCACCACCCCGCACAGCCGTGTCGTGGCTCCGAGCTCGCCACGGACGAGGTCGAGATTGTCAGCGATCGCACCGGCGTCGATCTCGACCCAAGCAGGCGACGTGCTCATGGGCGCAGCATCCGTCTTCCGTATTCAGGCGCGGGGCCGGCGGACCGGTTCTTCCGCGACAGGGTCGTCCGCCTCGTCGACGGGGGCTTCCTCCGACACCGCGACGACCTGGCGCGCGCCGCGGCGTCCGTAGCGCCACCAGAAGTACAGGTAGCAGAGGCCGACGAACGGAACTCCGAAGTACAGGGCGGCGACCTGATTCGGGTCGAACGCGATGGCGACGAGCGAGATCAGCAGGAGCACGAACGCGAGGATCGGCAGCGCGGGGTAGAGCGGTGTGCGGTAGGGCAGTGCCGAGACGTCGCCGCCTTCGCGCACGAACCGGCGGCGGTGGAAGAACTGCGACGCGACGATCGACATCCACACCGCGACCACGGCGAATCCCGCGATCGACACCAGCACGAGATAGACGGTCTGCGGGGCGATCACGCTCGAGATCAGCGACACCAGGCCGAGTCCGAGGCTGACGGTGAGGGCGACCAGCGGGATGCCGCGGCGGGTGAGGCGCTGCAGCACCCGCGGGGCGTGGCCTTCCTCGGCGAGCGAGAAGAGCATGCGCGCGCAGGAGAACAGGCCGCTGTTGCCGGCGGAGAGCAGCGCGGTGATGATGACGAAGTTCATGATGTCGGCGGCGTACGGGATGCCGACGTACTCGAACACGTCCACGAACGGGCTGCTGGTGAGGCCCGCGTCCTCGTAGGGAAGGAGCGCGGCGATCACCGTGATCGACCCGACGAACAGGATCAGCAGGCGGAAGACGGTCGAGCGGATCGCCTTGGGGATGTTCTTGCCGGGGTCCTTGGTCTCGCCGGCGGCGACGCCGATCAGCTCCGAGCCGCTGAACGCGTAGAAGACGGCGAGGGCGGTGACGACGACGCCCGCGACGCCGTTCGGGAACAGACCTTCGGGGGTGACGAAGTTGCTGAACAGGGGCGCAGCGGGGTGTTCGCTCGAGAGCGGGGTGAAACCGAAGATCGCCATGCCGCCGAACACGATGAGCGCGACGATGGCGACCACCTTGATCAGTGAGAACCAGAACTCGGTCTCACCGAAGACCCGCGCCGAGATGGCGTTGATGCTGAAGAGCCCCAGGGCGAAGATCAGGCACCAGACCCAGACGTCGACACCGGGGAACCAGCGCTGCATCAGGATGCCGGATGCCGTGAACTCCGACCCGAGCGCGACGACCCAGCACAGCCAGTAGAGCCACGCGGTGGTGAAGCCGGTTGCGGGACCGATGGAGCGGGCCGCGTAGATGTGGAACGCGCCCGAGACGGGATAGGCCAGAGCCAGTTCGCCGAGGCAGGCCATCACCAGCCAGACGACGAACGCCCCGATGAGGTACGCGATGATCGCGCCCAGGGGGCCGGCCTGGCTGATGGTGTAGCCCGAGCTCAGGAAGAGCCCGGACCCGATCACGCCGCCGAGGGCGATCATGATCAGGTGGCGCGCGTCCATGGAACGCTGCAGCCGGCGCAGCGGCACCTGCGTCGCCGTGGTGTGGGGGAGAGCGTTCGGAAGCGCACGCTCTTTGGACATCGGTTTCATGGGTTCTCGCATCCGAGGTGAGGAAACGGGTGTGGGTCTGTGCCACATCATCACAACAATGTGTCTATGGTGCACGCACAATGTGTCGGGCACGTTACCTGCCGCGGAGACCGCAGCACAAGAGACCCACGGAAATCCGCGGACCGCGACCGCGGCTCCGACAGACCCTCCGCGGGGCGTGCAGTTTGACATCCCGCATGGGCGATCTGGCAGGCGCGCACTGACGCGACTGCCGGCGATGCTGAGTCGAACCTCTTCCCGAACCTCTTGAAGGAGCCCGACGTGGACCGTCATGACATCGCGCTGATCGGCTTCGGCGGCGTCAACCGTGCGCTGGCGCAGATCATCCTCGACCGCGGCGACGAACTCGCCGACGACCTCGGCTTCACACTGCGCGTCGTCGCCATCACCGACCTCCGGCTGGGGTCGCTGATGCAGGCCGAAGGCATCGACCTGGCCGACGTGTTCGCGATGTCGGACGGCGAGACCTTCGCAGGCAAGCCGGGCGGAACGGCGGCGCCGCAGAACGATTACGTGATCCGCAACAGCACGGCCGACATCGTCGTGGAGGCCACCTTCACCAATCCGATCGACGGCGAGCCGGGGATCTCCCACGTGCGCGCCGCGCTGGAGAGCGGCAAGAGCGTGACCACGACGAACAAGGGACCGATCGCCCTGGGCGGGCACGAGCTGAACCGCCTCGCGGCCGCGAACGGTGTCACCTTCCAGTACGAGGGATCGGTGGTCAGCGGGACCCCCATCCTGCGGTTCGCGTCCGAGACGCTCAAGGGTCTGCGCATCAGTGCGGTCGAAGGCATCCTCAACGGCACCAGCAACTACGTGCTCGGTCAGATGGAGTCGGGCATGACGCTGGACGCCGCCGTCGCGGAGGCTCAGGCGCTCGGTTACGCCGAGGCGGACCCGACCGCCGACATCGAAGGTTCCGATGTGCAGCTGAAGGTCGTGATCCTGGCCAACGAACTCCTCGGTGCCGACATCACCACGGCCGACGTCACCCGGCGGGGGATCTCCGAGGTCTCCGCTGCCGACATCATCGAGGCCGCCGCGCAGGGCAAGCGCTACAAGCTGATCGGATTGGCGTTCCGCGACGCCGCCGGAACGGTCACCGCCAAGGTCGAGCCGGTGGCGCTGCCGCTCACCCACCCGCTCGCCAGCGTGAGTGGCCCGACGAACGCGGTCTCGTTCGACACCGATCTCCTCGGCACCGTGACCGTCTCGGGACCCGGTGCGGGGCGCGTCGAGACCGCCTACGCGCTGCTGTCCGACATCATCGCGATCGACGCGCACCAGCGTGCTCGCGCCGAGGCCGTCCGGTGAGCATCGTGGAGAACACGCAGACCATCGGCTTCGGGTATCCGGACCTGGTCGTCACGGATCCGTTCGATGGACGGGTGATCGGCGCCGTCCCGCAGAACGGACCCGCCCAGCTCGAGCAGATCCTCGGGCGCGCCCGCACCGGGTTCCGGCTGTCGCGGTCGCTGTCGCGGTTCTCGCGGCACAAGATCCTCGAGCGTGCGTCCACGCTGCTGGGGGAGCGCGCCGAGGCGGCCGCCGACCTCATCGTGCGGGAGGCGGGGAAGACCGTCCGTCAGGCGCGGAAAGAGGTCGCCCGTGCGGTCATGACGCTCTCGCTGTCGGCGGACGCGGCCCGCTCCGATTCGGGCGAGGTCGTCCCGTTCGACGCATTCGAAGGCTCGGAGAACAGGCGCGGGTGGTTCACCCGCGAGCCGCTGGGCATCGTCGTCGCCATCACCCCCTACAACGATGCGCTGAACCTGGTCGCCCACAAGCTGGGTCCGGCCATCGCCGGTGGCAACTCGGTCGTGCTCAAGCCGTCGCAGCTGACCCCGCTGACCGCGCGGTTCCTGGTCGACCTGCTCATCGACGCGGGCCTGCCCGATGAGATCATCACGGTCGTGCACGGCGACCGTGAACTGGCGCAGGCGCTCGTCTCCGCCCGCGAGGTGCGGATGGTGTCGTTCACCGGAGGGTTCGCCACGGGTGAGGCGATCGCCCGCAACGCCGGTCTCAAGAAGCTCGCGATGGAACTGGGTGGGAACGCTCCGGTCATCGTGTTCTCGGACGCCGACATTCCCGCTGCGGTCGAGGCCTGCGTGTCCGGCGCGTTCTGGGCAGCCGGGCAGAACTGCGTGGGTGCGCAGCGCATCCTCGTGCAGAGTGCGGTGTACGAAGAGTTCCGCGATCGCTTCGCCGCGCAGACGATCGCCCTCAACGCGGGTGACCCGCGCGACGAGGCCACCGACGTCGGGCCGATGATCTCCGTCGCGTCTGCGGAAGCCGCCGAGCGGCTCGTCGACGACGCGGTGGCGGCAGGGGGCCGCGTGCTGGCGGGGCACCGCCGGGAAGGCGCCGTGTACTGGCCGACCGTCGTCGAGGGAGTGCCGTTCTCCTGCGAGCTCTGGGCTGACGAGGCGTTCGCGCCGGTGGTCGTGCTGTCGCCTTTCGAGACGGAGGAGCAGGCGATCGCGCAGGCGAACGAGATCGACTACGCGCTGCACGCCGCCACCTTCACCCGTGACATCACCCGGGCGCTGCGCGTCTCGGAGCAGCTCGAGGCCGGGGGAGTGATGATCAACGACTCCTCCGATTACCGTGTCGACAGCATGCCGTTCGGCGGCGCGAAGTACGGCAGCATGGGCCGCGAGGGCGTGCGATTCGCGTACGAGGAGATGACCCAGCCCAAGGTCATCTGCATCAACGCATGAGCACGGTCGCAACGCGGCTCGAGCGCGATTCGCTCGGCGAGCTGGAGGTGCCGGCCGAGGCCTACTGGGGCATCCACACGGCCCGCGCCCGGGAGAACTTCACGATCAGCACCACGCCGATCTCGCAGCATCCCGATCTCGTCCGCGCCCTTGTCACGGTGAAGGATGCTGCTGCCGCCGCCAACGGCGAGCTCGGGCTTCTGCCGGCGGGCGTGACGGAAGCCATCGCCTTCGCCTGCCGGCGGGTGCGGGACGGCGAGCTGCACGACCAGTTCTGCGTCGACGTCCTCCAGGGCGGTGCGGGTACCAGCACGAATATGAACGCCAACGAGGTCATCGCGAACGCCGCCCTCGAACATCTGGGGCTGCCGCGGGGCCGCTATGACGTCGTGCACCCGATCAACGACGTGAACCGGAGCCAGTCGACCAACGACGTGTACCCGACCGCGGTCAAGATCGCCGTGGCGAATGGGCTTCTGCGGCTCGTGCCGGCCCTGGAGGAGCTCGCCCGTGCGTTCGAGGAGCGAGGCGCCGCGTTCCGCTCCATCGTCAAGATCGGCCGGACCCAACTGCAGGACGCCGTGCCCATGACGCTCGGCGACGAGTTCGCCGCGTTCGCCGTCGCCATCCGCGAGGACGTGGTGCGCATCGGCGACACCGTGCCGCTGTTGCTGGAATGCAGCCTCGGTGGCACCGCCGTCGGCACCGGCGTGACCGCTCCGGCCGGATACCGGGATATCGCTCTGGAACGGCTCCGCGAGCGCTCCCGCCTTCCGATGACCCCGGCGGCGCACCTGTTCGAAGCCAACTGGGACGTCAGCGCCCTCCTGCAGTCCTCGGCCGTGCTCCGCCGCACCGCGATCAAACTCTCGAAGATCAGCAACGATCTCCGGCTGCTCGCCAGCGGTCCGCAGGCAGGTCTCGGCGAGATCCGCCTGCCGGCCCGCCAAGCCGGATCCTCGATCATGCCGGGCAAGGTGAACCCGGTCATCCCCGAAGTGATGAACCAGATCGCTTTCGCAGTCATGGGCGCCGACGTGACGATCGGCGTCGCGGCCGAGAGTGGTCAGCTGCAGCTGAACGCGTTCGAGCCGATCATGGCGCACTCGCTCCTGCAGTCGATCTCCTGGGTGACTAACGGTGTCTCGGCCTTGCGACGGTTCTGCGTCGAGGGCATCGAAGCCGACGACACCGTTCTCGCACGGTATGCGGCATCGTCCGTCGGCGCCGTGACGGCCCTCGTGCCGTCGATCGGCTACGAGGCGGCCGCCCATGCGGCCCAGTACGCTCTCCGGACCGGCATGCCCATCGCCGACGCGGTGGCGCAGCACACCGCGTTGTCTCGGGAAGAGGTCGCCGAGCTCTTGGCTCAGTAGGCGCTGCCGCCCGGACTCCCGTGCGGCAGCGTCACCGCCGGTCGATCGCCGTCGACAGCGAGACCGCGGTGACGGTGTCGGCCACGCCCGGCAGCGCGGCGATCTGCTCCCAGATCTGGCCGACGCGATCCATCGAGTCGGCTTCCAGCGTCACGAAGAGGTCGTACGCACCCGACAGCACGTCGCAGCGAGCGACCTCCGGGATGCCGCGCAACGCGGCGATCACCCGATCGTCTCGCATCCGGTCGACGCGGTAGACCATCACCAACGCGGTCACGCGCGGCCGCGACGCGGTGCCCCTGACGACCGTGTAGCCGGCGATGACGCCATCGCGCTCCATGCGCTCGATGCGCTGCCGCACCGCATTGCGTGACAGATGCACCTTGCTTGCCAGCGCGACCATCGGCAGCCTCGCGTCCGCGGTCAACGCTGCGAGCAGCTGCTGGTCGATGTCGTCCAGGTGCGATGCGGTCATCATGTCTCCGTGCATGATTGGCAATTGCAAGTGTTAATGACACACAGTACCTTAGGTTCGGGGCGCCGTTTCGCGGCCGACGCCGAACAGCAACCCGTCTTCTCACAGGAAAGTAGGAACGCGATGTCGCCACGACCGGACCGCCGCCGGGTCGAGACCCTGTCAGACCTCAGCCTCGCCGTGCACGGCGGCAATCGCCTCGACTCCACGAAGGCGCTCCGCACACCGCTGGTGATGGCGAACTCCTACGAGCTTCCCGACGACCCGAGCGACATCAGCTGGTCCGCCACCGCGCCGGGGCTGTACACGCGCAACACGGGCGTCAATCAGGCCGGCCTGCAGGACAAGCTCGCAGCGCTCGACGGAGGCGAAGACGCCGTCGCGCTCGCGTCCGGTGTCGCCGCCCTGCACGCCGTCTTCTTCACGCACGTCCGCGTCGGCGACCACGTGATCGTCAGCGACATCACCTATGAGGCGACCTGGCGGCTGTGGAACGAACTCCTGCCGCAGCGATACGGCATCGAGGCGACGTTCGTCGACGTGGGCGACCTCGACGCCCTGCGCGCCGCGTTCCGCCCTCACACCCGGCTCGTCTGCATCGAGGCCATCGCGAACCCCACCACGAAAGTGGCGGACGTCGCCGCGATCGCGGAGATCACCCATGCCGCCGGTGCGATCTTGATGGTGGACTCGACCTTCACGCCGCCGCCGTTCTACCGCCCCCTCGACGACGGCGCCGATCTCGTCGTCCACTCCCTGACGAAGTACATCAACGGCCACGGTGACGCCATGGGCGGGGCCGTCATCGGCTCGCGCGAACTCATCGAGCCGATCAAGGCTGACGCCATGGTCGACGTCGGCGGAGTGATCTCACCCTTCAACGCCTGGCAGATCCACCGCGGCTCGGTGACCCTCCCGCTGCGGCTCAGGCAGCACCTGGCCTCGGCGCAGGCCGTCGCCGAGTTCCTCGAGAACGACTCACGGGTGGAGTACGTCTACTACCCGGGCCTCCCTTCCCATCCGGAACACGAACTGGCCACGCGGCAATTCGGGGGTCGCGGCTACGGCGGCATGATCGCCTTCGCCGTCGCCGGCGATCCCGACACGCAGAACCGGTTCGTCGCCAACCTCCGGCTCATCACGTCGGGCTTCTCGCTCGGGCACGACGACTCGCTGATCGTGCACACCGGGACCGAGGGCGGTCGCGTGGCCACCTACCCGCTGCCCTTCCGCACGTTCGGCCACCTCCGCCTTTCGGTCGGCATCGAGGAGACCTCCGACCTCCTCGCAGATCTCGAAGCCGCCCTCGACGCGACCTTTCCGTCGTCGACGTATCTCGTCGAGTCTCGGGCCGCGGACCCGACCCGATCCGAGATGATGTCCCGGTGATGACCCCGACGACATCTCCCGTGGTCGTGCTCGACGGTGGCCTGTCGAACGCGCTCGCCGAACGCGGCCACGATCTCACCGACGAACTGTGGACCGCCCGCCTGTTGCGGGACGCGCCCGGTGAGGTTGCTGCGGTGCATCGTGCCTACTTCGACGCGGGCGCGCAGGTCGCCACGACCGCCGGCTACCAGGCGAGTGTCGCCGGGTTCGAACGCAACGGCCTGACTCGTGCCGAAGCGGAGGACCTCATCACGCGGAGCGTGACGATCGCCCGCGAGGTGCGCGACGAGGTCGTCGAGTCAGCCGGTGACGACGTGGTGCGTCTGGTGGCGGCATCCGTCGGTCCGTATGGAGCCGTGCTCGCCGACGGATCGGAGTACCGCGGCCGGTACGGGCTGAGCCGCGCTGCGCTGCGCGACTTCCACGCCCCACGGATGGAACTGCTCGCGAGCGCGGGGCCCGATCTGCTCGCGTTCGAGACGATCCCGGATCTCGACGAGGTCGCGGTGCTGGTGGACCTCGCCGACGAGTTCGCGGTTCCCGCCTGGCTGTCGTGCACGGTCTCAGGCGACCGGCTGCGCGACGGCGCCCCCGCCGTCGAGGCCTTCGCGCTCGCCGCCGGCCATGATTCCATCGTGGCCGTGGGTGTGAACTGCTGCGCGCCCGGCGATGTGCTGCCGGCGGTGCGGTCCGCGACGGCCGCAAGCGGCAAGCCTGGGATCGCGTACCCCAATTCGGGCGAGACGTGGGATGGCACTGCACGCCGGTGGGTCGGCGACCCGGAGTTCGACCTGGCGCTCACGACGGCATGGGCCGAGGCGGGCGCACATTTCATCGGTGGATGCTGTCGCGTCGGCCCGGCAGCCATTGCCGCGATCGCGCGGGCGCTCGGCTGAGGAGATCACTCGCGGGCATCGGCACAGTTGCGCGAACCCGTCCTCCTGCGCGGCCGCTGTAGCGTGAGCACCACCGCCGAGAGGGGGACGGATGCCATCGACGATCACGTCGTTCCCCCTGCTCGGCATCGTCCTGGCCGTCGCGTCGGCGGGCGCGCTGGCGCTCGGCAACATGATGCAGGCGCGCGGCGTGCGACGGGGCGTCGTCGAATCCTTCGGGGCGAAGCAGTTCTTCGCTCTGCTGCGCAACGGTCCCTGGGTGATCGGCGCGCTGCTGATCGGGGCGGCGGTTCTGCTCCAGCTGGCGAGCCTCACATTCGCACCGCTCATCGTGGTGCAACCCGTCGGGGTCGTGGCACTCGTCTTCGCGTCACTGCTCACGGCCCGCGCGACGCACCGAAGGCCGTCCGCGAAAGAGATGCGTGCCATCGCGACCAGCGTCGTCGGGGTGGCGGCGTTCGTCACGGTCGCCGCGATGGTGAGCACCCAGCGCACGATCCAGGACCGCCAGCTCGTCGCCATCCTGGTGGCACTGGTCGTCGTGCTCTGCGTCGCGATGGTCCTGGCCATCGTGGCACGCGGACGCCCCGTGCCCGCGGTGCTGATCGTGGTCGCCGCCGGCGTGTTCTCGGGTTTCGTTGCGACGCTCGGCAAGACGGTGATCCTGCGGGTTCAGACGGTGCTCATCCACCAGGACTACCGCTTCGACTCCTCGAATCTGCTGACCCTGGCCTGCCTCATCGGGATCGCGATCTCGGGCGGCCTGTCGATCTACCTGGTCCAGCGGGCGCACACCGTCAATTCCCCTGAAGTCGTCGTCGGCGGGCTCACGGTCATCGATCCCTTCGTGGCGGTGGTGCTCGGCATCACGATCCTGGGCGAGGCGATGGGTGCGCCGGTGTGGTCGCTGCTGGTGCTGGCGGCGGCCGGCGCTGTGGCGGTGTGGGGTGTGATCGATCTCGCCCGGGCGCAGCAGGCGAACGCGAGCGACGTCTCGCTCGAGAGCTGAAGGGATGGGATGCTGCGACCCCGCCTTCCGCTCTATCCGCCCGTGCTGTTCGGTGTCCAGTCCCTGCCTGGTGTCGCACGATCCTGGCAGGCTGGGGTGATGCGAGAAGGAGATGCGATGAAGCAGCGCACGCTGGCGGGGCGACAGGTTTCGGCGATCGGGCTCGGCGCCATGCCGCTGTCGATGAACAACGACAAGGTGTACCCGTCGTTCGAGGATGCGGTGGCCACTGTGCACGCCGCGCTCGACGCCGGCGTGACGCTCATCGACACCGCCGACATCTACGCGCCGGCGTGGGACGAGGTCGGGCACAACGAACGCATCGTCGCGGAAGCCGTGCGCACCTGGGACGGCGACGCGTCGAGCATCTTCGTCGCGACGAAGGGCGGCATCACCCGCAGCGAAGGAGAGGTCTGGGGTCGCGACGGCTCGGAGGCGTACCTGCGTTCGGCGGTCGAGAAGTCGCTCGACATCCTCGGCGTCGACCAGATCGAGCTGTACCAGTACCACCGCCCCGACCGCTGGCTCGTCTACGGCGACATCATCGCGGGGCTGAAGGCACTGCAGGACGACGGCCTCATCCGCGCCGTCGGCATCTCGAACGCGAGTGTCGAAGAGATCCAGATCGCGATCGACGTGCTCGGCGAGGGCAACCTCGCCAGCGTGCAGAACGAGTTCTCGCCGAAGCACCCGGGCAGCATCGACGAGCTGCGCTTCTGCGGGGAGCGCGACATCGCATTCCTGCCGTGGAGCCCGCTCGGTGGCACCGGCGGAGGAGCGCGCCGAGTCGGCGACCGGTTCTCGGCGTTCCGCGAGGTCGGCGAGGCGCACGGTGTCAGCCCGCAGCAGGCCGTGCTCGCGTGGGAGCTGGCGCTGGGCTCGCACGTCATCCCGATCCCGGGAGCGCGGCGCGCAGCATCCATCATCGACTCGGCTCAGGCGGCGAACCTCGAGCTCAGCGCGGACGAGGTCACGCGGCTGTCGGAGTCGGTGGGGATCTTCGACGACTGACTCACGCGGACGGGGAGCCGAAGCGCGCGACCAGGCGGAGGAGCGTCGGGAGCCCGCGGGAGGTCGCCCGATCGCCGGTGAGGCGCTCGAGCACGGGGGTGGCGTTGCCCTGACCGTCGACGTCGTTGCGAACGACGGCCCAGCCGGGACCGGCGTCGACGATCGAGCAGCCGGCGCGCGTCATGAGGCTGATTGCATCCGGCGTCTCGGCGTCGACCGTTCCGCCGCGGTGGAGGGTGAACTCGTGCCGGCGCGGGTCGGGTGTCTCGCCGTGTTCGTCGACGACGGCCACGAGGTCGGCGAGCGAGATCCAGAGGATGTCGCGCTCGTGGCCGGATCGAGCGGCGATCGCCTCGGCTGCGCTCGCGATGACCTCGGCGGGTTCGTCGGAGTCGAACAGGATCGTGCCGTTGCTCTGGAAGGTCTGAACCTCGTGGCATCCGGCATCGGCGAAGCCGGCCACGATGTCGGCGGTGGAGGGATGGCCGCGCTGACCCTGGTTGACGTTTCGCATGAAGGCGACGCAGCGCATACGCCGAGAGTAGAGGAGCGGCGCTCTGGGCGTGGGCGTGGGCGGTCAGCGGCCGGCGGCGATCTCCTGCGTGCCGATGACCGAGAGCAGCTGCAGCCGCTCGGAGCTCGGTGTGCCGGGCGTCGCGGTGAGCACGAGGAGGGTCTGGCCCTGCTCGGGGTCGATGAGGAACTGGCACTGCATGTCCATCACGCCGACCTCGGGGTGCTGCAGGCGCTTCTCGCGGGCGTGGGTCGAGCGCACCTCGTGCTCGGCCCACAGCTCGGCGAACTCCGGGCTCTCCTGCAGAAGCGCCGCGACCATCGCGCCGGCACGCGAATCCGCGCCGAACTTCGCGTAGGCGGTACGGATGTCGGCGGTGAACGCGCGCGAGAGGTCCGGATGGTCTTCGGCGGGGTACACGTTGCGGGCCGACGGGTCGACGAACCAGCGGTAGCCGACGCTGCGCATGAAGCCCTCGAAGCGCGTCTCGTCGCCGAACAGCGCGCGGGCTGCCGGTGTCTGGGCGAGCGTCTCGCCGAGTTCGGTCATGACCTGCGCGGGTGTGTCGGCGAGCCGGTCGAGGATGCGCATGAGGCCGGGCGAGACGTGCTCGCTGCGCAGGGCGCGGGCGGGCGCGGTGTGACCGGCGAGGCGGAACAGGTGGTCGCGCTCGTCGAGCGTGAGCCGGAGGCCGCGGGCGATCGCGGCGAGCATCTGCTCCGACGGCTGCGGACCGCGGGCCTGCTCGAGCCGGCTGTAGTAGTCGGTCGACATGTCGCAGAGCGCGGCGACCTCCTCGCGCCGAAGCCCGGCAGTGCGGCGCCGAGACCCGCGGCGCAATCCGACGTCCTCGGGCTGCAGCGCTTCGCGGCGGCGACGCAGGAAGTCGGCCAGCTGTGCTCTGTCCATCACCTGAGTCTGCGGCATCCGTCATTCCTCAACCAGGGCCCGGTGCGTTCCGACTCGCTTCGCCCGCTCACCGACCGAGAGGCGCGACCCGCACGCCGGTGAGCTGCTCGGAGAGCTCCCAGACGCGCCGGGCGTCGGTCTCGCTTTGCAGGCGTGAGTACATCGGCTGTTCGGCGGGGAGTCCGCTGAGGCGGCGGAAGCCCTTCGGGCCGTAGAGGTGGCCGCCGCGGGCGTCGGGGCTGGTCGCCGCGTAGACCGCCGAGAGCGCCGCCGACGCCGGAGTGCCGAATAGGAGGCCGCGCCGCGACATCGCCCGGATGAATGTGACCGCCGTGGTGTCGGTGGGCCGCCCCATGCCCGGCTGCGCGGCGAGCAGGTTCGTGGGCGTGACGCCCGGATGCGCGAGGGTGCTGCGGATGCCCCAGGACGCAGCATCCGATCTCCGCTGCAGCTGCATCGCGAACAGGCCGAACGCGATCTTCGACGAGCTGTACGCCTTCATCGGGTCGTAGCCGCGCTCCCAGTTGGGGTCGTCCCAGTTCACGGCGCCCTGATCGGCGGCGATGCTGACCTGGCTGGTGACGTGCGCCTTCGCCTCGACGAGCAGCGGGAGCAGCTGCGCGACGAGCGCGAAGTGACCGAGGTGGTTCGTCGCGAGCTGCAGCTCGAACCCGTCAGCGGAGAGTTGCCGGGTCGGCGGTGTCATCACGCCGGCGTTCGCGATGAGGAGGTCGATGGGGCGGCCCTCGTCGTTCAGTTGCGCGGTGAGGGTGGCGATCGACTCGAGCGAGGCGAGGTCGAGAGGGAGGACACGGATACTGCTCTCCGGCGTTCGCCGGCGGATCTCGGTTGCCGCCGCCTCGCCCTTCTGCGCGTTGCGGACGGGCATGAGGATGTCGGCGCCGGCGCGCGCGAGACGCGCGGCGATCTCGAGGCCGACGCCGTCGCTCGCGCCGGTGACGAGGGCGAGCTTGCCGGTGAGGTCGGGAACGGGGATGTCGAGAGGCTTGGGCATGAACGGCTCCTGGGTCGGTGGGTCTTCTGCTCATGCTGGGCGCGGGCGCGAAACTGATTCAGGGCGCGGTTATCCGGGGACTGAGGATCCGTGGCTGTGTGGCTTCTCGATCGCGGGTCTGCGTGCGAGGCTTCGGGCGTGAGCACTCAGCGACGTTTCCGCACGGTGGTCGCGGTCGACCGACGCGGACGCACCATCGTGCCCATCCCGTTCGATCCGGACGAGGCGTGGGGGCGTGAAATCGCGCCACCCGGTGCGCGGCACGGTCGCAGGGTGTTCGATGCGGGGCAATGTCGAAAAGCACGACGACGGGCCCGCCATTGCGCTCGGGCCGACGTGGACCCGGATACCGCTGAAGGACGGCTCCGAGGTGGAGGTCGTGCTCGAACCTGAAGGACCGCAGCGGAGCGACCTGGCCCCCGACGTCGCGGCGGCGCTCGACGCTGCGCCGGATGCCGGGGCGTTCTTCGACTCCCTCGCGCAGTTCTACCGCAACGCGTGGCTGAAGTGGATCGACTCGACCAGGCGCAGTCCCGAGCAGCGTCCGCTGCGGATTGCCGAAATGGTGCGGAGCCTGCAGGAGGGGCGCAAGATGCGGCCTTAGGCGTGCAGACTGGGCGTCAGGCGTCGGCGCGCGAGGTGTCGGCGAGCCAAGCCCGCAGGTGCTCGACCACGAACGCATGGTCCTCGGCCTGCGGGAGGCCCGAGACGCCGACGGTTCCGACGACGCCGACGCCCTCGATCGTGATCGGGAACACTCCACCGTGCGCCGCGTACTGGGTGGTGTCGAGGCGGCCGTCGGTGTCGAAGTCGCCGCCGGCCGCGCGGAACGCCAGGCCCACGCCGAACGACGAACGGCCGTACCGGCGCGCGACGCGGGTCTTGCGGTCGAGCCAGCCGTCGTTGTCGGCGCTCGAACCCGGGAGCGCCGTGTGGAACACCCGGGCTTCGCCGAGGGTGATGCCGATCACGATCGGCAATCCGAGAGCCGCCGCCTCCTCGCGCATGCGGGAGCCCAGAGCCCAGGCATCGGTCACATCGAAGCGGGGGAGCACCA
This sequence comes from Microbacterium trichothecenolyticum, assembly GCF_041938625.1. Lineage (GTDB taxonomy): Bacteria > Actinomycetota > Actinomycetes > Actinomycetales > Microbacteriaceae > Microbacterium > Microbacterium trichothecenolyticum_D. The sequence continues at coordinate 1,208,729 of NZ_CP169427.1, forward strand.
CTTCCGCCTCGTCGGCTTCGACGCGGGCGAGCAGGGCGGCGGTGTCGTCGGTCATGGGACGAACGTACTCGCTGGCCGACAAAGGCCGACCTCCCGGTCCCTTTCGGCGCCGCGGTTCCTCCCCACGCAGCGCCGGCTCCTCCTGAACGAACTCAGACGCGCCAGGACCGCATAGACACTCCTGCGGGCGCTGCCGCTCTTGACGAGCTGGGTCACGCCGGCAGCTGGCGCTCCCGCGCCGACGCCCGCTCGGGCGGCACGGGCGGGGCGGGGGCGTCGAGGGCACGCAGCATCCGTTCCAGCGTCTCGCGCAGCTCGTCCCGCGCCGGCGAGGCGAGGTCCGTCGTGTACTCGACGCCCGCGGGGATCCAGGTCAGGCCGTACATCGTCTCGCGGAAGTCCGAACCGCCCACCGGCCACCGCGTGTGCGTCGCATCCTCGGCCGTCGCGCCTTGGCCCCACTGGCCGAAGTACTCGCGCATCTCGTCGAACGGCAGCTCCATCACCGCGTCCGCCTCGACGGCCTGCCGCACCCACGACCGCGCGACGAAGATGAACTCCTCGACCTGCTCGGGGGTCAGCGGCCTTGGCTCGAAGAGCACACGCGTGTGCGCGACATCCGTCAATCTGTCCACCCGGAAGGTGCGCCAGTCGTCCCTCTCGAGGTCCCAGCAGAGCAGGTACCAGTGGCGGTCGGCGGGCGCGAGGGCGTGCGGCTCGACGCGGCGGTGCGTGACCTCGCCCGACGCCGCGGTGTACATGAAGCGCACGCGCTCGTGGTCGCGGGTCGCCAGCGCCAGCTCGCCGAGCACCTCGCCCGACACCGCGGCGCCCGCGTTGAGTCCCGCGGGCTGCACCGTCTCTGCCAGCGCGGCGACGCGGCGTCGCAGGGGAGCGGGCAGCACCTGCTCGAGCTTCGCGAGCGCGGTGAGGGTCGTCTCGGGACCACTCACGAGTCGCTGGGATGCTGCCACCCGCAGCCCGATCGCCATCGCCACCGCCTCTTCGTCGGTGAGCAGCAGCGGCGGCACGGCGCTGCCGGCCTCGAGACGGTAGCCGCCCGCCGCCCCGGGGATCGACTCGATCCGGTAGCCGAGGTCGCGCAGCCGCTCGACGTCGCGCCGCACCGTGCGCTCGGTGACGCCCAGCCGCTCGGCCAGCTCGGAACCCGGCCAATGACGGTGCGTCTGGAGCAGGTTGAGGAGCGAGAGGGCTCGGGTGGTGGTATCGGACATGCGACAAGAATCTCATGCATCGCGGACAGGATCTGTCCGCATCCACTCCTAGCTTGGGGGCATGGCGAACGAATCGATCATCCAAGCGCAGGGTTTGACCAAGCGCTTCACCGTGAAAGGCAAGACCGTCGAGGCCGTCACCGACCTCGCGTTCGAGGTGGCGCGCGGCGAGCTCGTCGCATTCCTCGGACCCAACGGCGCCGGCAAGTCGACCAGTCTGCGCATGCTCACCACCCTGATCCCGCCGACGTCGGGCACGGCGCGGGTCGTCGGGTTCGACATCCTGAAGCAGCCCGCCGAGGTGCGTGCCCGCATCGGGTACGTCGGACAGCTCACGAGCGGCAGCTTCTCGCAGCGCGCCCGCGACGAGCTGCTGAGCCAGGGCGCGTTCTACGGCATGTCGAAGGCGGCTGCCCGCGCCCGCGCCGACGAGCTGATCGAGTCGCTCGACCTCGCGGGTTTCGCGTCCCGGTCGGTGCAGCAGCTCTCGGGTGGGCAGAAGCGCCGGCTCGACGTCGCCCTCGGCCTCATGCACGCGCCGCCGCTCCTGTTCCTCGACGAGCCGTCGACCGGACTCGACCCGCAGAGCCGCGCCAACCTCTGGCAGCACATCATCGACCTGCGCGCGCAGTACGGCACGACGGTCTTCCTCACGACGCACTACCTCGAGGAGGCCGACCGCTACGCCGAACGGGTCATGGTGATGGACAGGGGGCGCGTGATCGCCGACGACACCGCGGCCCGGCTGAAGGCGGAGCTCGCGGGCGACGTGCTCACGTTCGGCTTCGCAGATGCGACGGATGCTGCCGCCGCCGTCGCCGTGGTTCAGCAGCTCACCGATCGCGAGGTGCGAAGGGAGGCGGCATCCGTCGTGCTCACGGTGCCGGAAGGCGACGCGCTGCTGCCCGCCGCGGTGCGCGCGCTCGACGCGGCCGGGCTCACGGTGCAAACCGCGACCGGTGTGCCGCCCACGCTCGACGACGTTTTCCTCGCACTCACCGGCCGCACGCTGCGCGAGGCCGGCGAAGGGGAGAGCGAACCCGAAGAGAACACGACGGACGCGGAGGGCGCAGCATCCGTCACCCCTGCACAGATGAGCGAGACGACAGGAGTCCAGCGATGAGCACTCAGATCGAGACCCGGCCCGACACCGCGGTGCGGGCGAACCCGGCGCGCGACACGTGGAACGTGCTGACCCGTGAGCTCAGGCCGGTGGTGCGCGATCCGTTCACGTTGATCTTCAGCCTCGTGCAGCCGCTGGTGTTCCTCGGGCTGTTCGCACCGCTGCTGGTCGGCTCGTCGGGTGCACCGGTGGGGGAGACGCTGCAGTGGTTCGTCCCCGGCGTGCTCGTGATGATCGTGCTGTTCGGCACCGGTGCGACGGGGTCGAACCTGCAGTACGAGATGATGACGGGCTCGCACGAGCGCACGCTGGTCGCGCCGCTGGCGCGCTCGTCGCTGCTGGTCGGACGCGCACTCAAGGAGATCGCGCCGATCGTCGTGCAGGCGCTCATCATCGTGCTCATCGCGTGGCCGTTCGGGTTCACGATCAACGTGCCGGGTCTCGTGATCGGGCTCGCGCTGCTTGCCGTGTTCGGCGTCGGCCTCGGGTCGCTGTCGTACACGCTGGCGCTCAAGACCAAAGACCGTGAGTGGCTCTTCTGGGGCGTGCAGCAGACGCTGATCTTCCCGCTGCTGATCCTCTCGGGGATGCTGCTGCCGTTGGATGAGGGGCCCGCGTGGATGCGCGCGGTGTCGACGGTGAACCCCGTGAACTGGGTCGTGCAGGCCGAGCGCGCGCTGTTCGCGGGCGACCTCGGTGCGGTCGAGGTGCTGTGGGGCTGGATCGCCGCGATCGTGCTTGCGGTGGTGGGGCTCGCGGTCGGGATTCGGGCGATGCGCAAGAGCAGCTGACGCTCCTCACTGCTCGATCGACTCGGCGTTTCGACTCGCAAGCTCGCTCAACGAGCGAGACTCAGGGGTCGGTCGTTGAGCGGAGGGCGCTCTGGCGCCCGCAGTCGAACCGCCTCGGGCTCGCGTTCTGCGCCGGGTCCGGGGCGTTTCGACTCGCAAGCTCGCTCAACGAGCGAGACTCAGGCTGCGGAGGCGGACACGTGATGGGCGACGGCGACGCGGTCGCCCCCGGCCATCTTCGCCTCGTACATTGCGTGGTCGGCGGCGCGGATGAGCTGGTCCATCACCGGGGCGCCGTCGTTGCCCACCGTGACCACGCCGACGCTCGCCGTGATGGTGAGCACGGGCGGCAGCTCGTCGTAGGGCTCCGCGATCGCGGCGCGGATGCGGTCGGCGAGCACCGCGGCGTCGCCGACGCTGTCCACCGCGGCGACCGCGATGAACTCGTCGCCGCCGAATCGTCCGAGCACGTCCGACTCGCGGATGACCCCGCGCAGCCGCTGCCCGATCTCATGGAGGAGCGCGTCTCCGGCGGCGTGACCGAGGAGATCGTTCACCGCCTTGAAGCCGTCGATATCGATGAAGATCACGGTCAGCGCAGAGTAATCCTGGAAAAGCGTTCGGGTGACGTCTTCTTCGATCAGTCGGCGGTTCGGGAGCCCGGTCACCTCATCGTGCATGGCCGCGCGCCGCAGCGTGTCTTCCAGACGGATCCGCGCGATCGCCTGGCCCGCCTGATTCGACAACGCCTCGGCGAGCGGAACGGCCTCTTCGTCGAACTCGCGTGGGTGATCGAAGAAGCACACCATCGAACCGACCGCGTCACCGTGGGAGCGCATCGGCGAGGCGATCGCCGCGTGAACTCCGCCTGCCCCGAAGATCTCGCGCATGTCGACCCCGGGCACGTAGGAGTTCGCGTCTTCGGGAGAGCGCACGATCAGCACCTTGCCGGCGAGCATGGTCACCGTTCCGGTGGGCCGCAGGCCCGCCGGCCAGTGTTCGGCGAGCGGGTTCACCCCGGCGATCTGGGTCAGTCCGTCGGGCCCGCTGATGTGCACGCTGACCGCGCTTGCGGCGAACGCCCGCTGCGCGACATCCACCAGGAGTTCGGCCGCGTCGACCTCGGTTCGGACGTTGCCGAAGCCGACTGCGGCATTGAGCAGGATCTGCAGGCGCTGCCGGCCGCGTTCGGTCTTGGCCTCGGCGCCCCGGAATCCCAGGTTGAACGCCGACCGCGCCGACACGTCGTAGACCACGATCCGGTCCACCCCCGACTCGTCTTCGCCGAGGGAGCCGACCACCACGGGGCGGACGACCCCTGAGACGCCGTGGAGAGTGGCATCGGTCGGGCGCTCGCCGTCGGCCTCCGCCAGTGGCATGCGCAGGGTGAGCAGGGCTTCGAGCGGCTTTCCGATGACGTCCACGCCGTCGGAGCCCAACCACTCCAGCACCTGCGCGTTCGCGTCGAGAATCGTCGACTGACGATCGACCGTGATGAGCCCGCAGCTTGCGAGACCTAGCATGGGAGCCTCATGGCACGCGCGGCCATCAGGATGCGGCATCCGATCAGGGCGATTTCGTGGGTCACGGTTGCCTCCTGGCCTTTGTATCGAGGCAGTGAGTGTGGGGCACGGCGGGTAGCGTCGTGTGTGCGGGTGAGTTGAGCCTAGTCGATGCTTCGCGGAATTAGGTAAATATCCTAAATTTTCGGGCACTGACTATTCTGTTATCGAAGCGATTGGGGGAGAATGGCGTCATGGCGGACGACACCCCGGCGCTGACCCTCGGAGTGGCGCTGCGCCGGTACCTCGACGCGCGCAACGCAGCGTTGGTGACGGCGCGCACCAGCCTCGGCATCACCGACACCGATGCGCGCGCCCTGTTGTTCGTCGTGGGCAATCCGGGAACCCGGCCGACGGCGCTCCGTGAATACCTCGGCATCACGTCGGCAGGCGTGACAACCCTGATCGATCGACTCGTCAGCCGCTCGCTCGTACGACGCGATGTCGACCCGTCCGACCGGCGGGTGAACCGCATCACCGCCACGATCGACATCGCCGAAGACCCGTGGTCGGCCCTCAACCGGTTCGACGACGACTTCGACGTCGCGGTCAACGCCGCCGATCCGGCCCTGGTCGAGAGCTCGACCGCGCTTCTCGAGGCCTTGACCGCGGCGACGGTGGGCGCACGGCGCTGACGCGCCGCCCCCGGCGACGAGCCGCCGGTCAGGCGATGTCGATGCCCTGATACGCCTGCGACTTCGCCTCGAGGAATGCGCACAGTTCGGAGACTGCGGCCAGCTCGGCAGACAGCTTCAGGCACCCGGCTGCGTCGAGCACGAGGTTCTCTTCGCGGGGCTCCATGGTCGCGACCCATCCGGTGGCGTCCTGCGTGACCGGTTGGATGAAGACGCCGGTCGGAGCATGGCCGAGCCGGAAGAACACCAGGCCGGTGTTCGCCCCGCCCTCGCCGTCCTGAACCATCACGCGTGCGGCGTCGGCCCCCGGCTTTCCTTGCGCACGATACTCGGCGAGCCAAGACTCCAACGTCTTCAGACTCCGAAACGCCATCGCGATCCTCCTGCTGCGTCTGCGACGAGAAAAGTATAGGGATCGGGGGATCCGTCCTTGAAGTGCGCACACGAGCGCGGCGAAGACGGACTGTACCCGATTGCGGCTCCTCGTGCGTCGGCTTGCGATGGGGGCCCTGCGCAAGGCTGACTGGAGAGATGCCCACCACTGGAGACCTCGCGGAGGATCTGGCCGCCGCTGTCGGCGATTCCGAGATCTTCGCCGTCTACCAGCCGCAGGTGTCGTTGGAGAGCGGATCGATCGTGGCCGCCGAGGCGCTGTGCCGATGGCGGCATCCGCGGTTCGGTGACATCGACCCCGCGACGATGATCGGCGTCGCCGAGCGCAGCGGCGTGATCCATGCGCTCGGGCGACGGATGCTCGACGAGTGCCTCGACACGCTCGACGACTGGCGTGGGACGGGCCGTGACTGGTCCGTCGCCGTCAACGTCTCGCCGCTGCAGTTCGAGGACGAATCGTTCGCCGAGCACGTCGAAGGCGAGTTCACTCGACGTGGGCTCGCGCGCGGTTCCCTCGTCTTCGAGCTTCCCCACGATCTGCGGCCGGTCCACGATGATGCGGTGCTGACGCAGCTGCACCTGCTTCGCGAGGTCGGGGTGGAGTTCTCGCTCGCGGGCTCCGGTGAGGCGTCTGCGTCGCCCGCCCTTCTCCGAAGCCTTCCGGTCGCCGAGGTGAAGCTGCCGGGCGAACTGGTGCGCGCCGCCGAGCGACCCGCGCCGGCGTCGTTGCGCGATCAGGTCGAGGTCGCGCACGCGCACGGTCTGCGCGTGGTCGCCGAGGGGATCGAGACCCTCACCCATCTCGACATCGCGGTGGAGCTGGGCTGCGATCGTGCGCAGGGCTTCCTCATCCGTCAGCCGCACCCAGAGATCGTCTTTCCGTAGGCCGCCGCGGACCTAGGATCAAGGGATGACGACGGCGCGACGGCGAGGCATCCTCGCTGTCGTCACCGCGATCATCCTGCTGGCGCTCGGCGCCGGGGTCGCGTTCGCCGTCGGTGACGCGCTCGGCATCCGCACCGAGCCGTCGACGCAGATGGAGCCCGAAGCCCCTGTCGTGCCGGCGGTCGCCGAGCCCGTCCTCCCGCCAACCTTCACGTTCGACGCACCCGGCACCGAGCGGGTGTCGGTCGCACTGGAGGAGTTGACGGATGCTGCGGCCGCAGCATCCGGAACCTCCGGCGAAGCCGTGCTCACGGTGCGGATCGACCCGACGCTCATCGCGACCGACGACGCGTACGCGCTCGAGGGGGACGCCACCGCGCTGCTCATCCGCGCCGGCAACGAAGACGGCGTCACGCGCGGCATCTACGACCTGGCGAACCAGATCCGAGCCGCCGCACCGATCACCGACCTCATCGGCGAGCACGAGGGGTCGCGCCTGCCGCTGCGCATGACCGACCTCGGCGCGGTCGGCGTGATCCCCGACCCGGCGGAGTGGGAGTCCGGCGACGACTATTCGCACGCGTCGAAGGCGTTCGCCGCGGTCATGCAGCCCGAGCCGCCGTACGTCGACGAGACCGCGCTCGCCGCCGCGTTCGAGGACTTCGACAGGTTCCTGCGACACTCGCTCGCCAACGGGTTCAACGCCGTCGCGTTCCCCGGGTTCGTCGAGTACGTCACGTTCGACGACGCGCCCGACGGGCCGGTGTACGCCGAGGGCGACGACCACCGCGACAAGGCGCTCGCCCTGCGCGACGCGTACGCGCCGTTCTGGGAGCGTGCCGACGAGCTCGGCATGAAGGTGTTCCTGCGCACCGACATGCTCGCCCTCACCGGCCCGCTCGAGCAGTACCTCACCGACGAGTTCGGGTCGCTCGACACCGAGAACCCCGAGCTCTGGAGCGTCTACACCGCCGGCCTCGATGAGCTCTACGACGCGGTGCCCGCGCTCGCCGGCGTGCTCATCCGCATCGGCGAGGCGGGGCCGGTCTACGACGTCGGCGGCTGGGACTACTACTCCGCGCTCGAGGTGACGTCGGTCGACGCGGTGCGCACGATGCTCGAGGCTTTCACGGGGCAGGCCGAGGCATCCGATCGCGAGGTGATCTTCCGCACGTGGTCGGTGGGCGTCGGCGCCGTCGGCGACATGCACACGAGCTCCGCGTCGTACGAGGCGGTGCTCGGCGGCATCGACTCGCCGGCTCTGATCGTGTCGACGAAGTACACGCTCGGCGACTTCTACACCTGGCTGCCTCTCAACGACACGCTCGAGCAGGGGTCGCAGCGGCGCATCGTCGAGTTCCAGAGCCGGCGCGAGTTCGAGAACTTCGGCGCGTTCCCCAACGACCTGGGCCCCCAGTACCAGTGGGCGCTGCAGCAGCTGCTCGCCGCGAACGATCAGGTCGAGGGGGTCTGGGTCTGGACCCAGGACGGCGGCCCGTGGCGTGCCGGGCCTATGAGCCTGTACCTGACGTCGGGGTTCTGGCAGCTCTACGAGCTCAACACGCAGCTCGCGGGGGCGCTGGCGCAGAACCCCGAGGCCGACATCGCCGATCTCACCGCGGCGTGGGCGCGCGAGTACTTCTCCGAGGACCCCGCCACGGTCGAGGCGATCGTCGAGGCGATGACGCACTCGCGCGATGCGATCGCCCAGGGCATGTATGTGCCGCAGTTCGCGGAGCAGCGGGTGTTCGCGATCGGGCTCGAGCCGCCACCCATGATGTGGATCTTCGAGTGGGACATTCTCACCGGCGACTCCGCCGTGCTCGACGTGCTGTACTCGATCGTCCGCGACAGCGCTGACGACGGCGTCGAGGCGGCCATCGCTTCCGGTGCCGACGCTGTGGAAGCGGTCGAGCAGATGCGCGATCTCGTTTCGGAGACGGATGCTGCCACCTGGCACTCCTCGGAGATCCGGGCCGCGTTCCTCGGCACGTTGGACTACGAGCTCGACACCCTCCGCCTGCTCGAGGCGTACCGCGCGATGATCCTGCACCAGGGACAGTGGCACGACACGCTCTCGGCCGAGGCGCACGCGCAATGGGATGCGGATCGCGTCGTGTACGAGGCGCGTGCCGGGGAGCACCTGGCGGCCTACGAGGGGAACATCGACTACCCCGCGTTCAACCTCACGGCCGCGCAGCTCGGCGTGGAGCGCGCGGAGCGCGACGAGTCCATGGCGTGGATCGCGCGCGTGCTGCTCGTGCTCGCGATCGCCTGGGTCGTGATCGGCATGCTCGCCGCACGCACGCGCCTGGTCGCCAAGCCCGGCGCCGCGGCGGCACGCGCCACGTGGATCGCGTCGACGCGTCCCTGGCGGGCGCGCGAGTCGACGCTCGGCATGCTCGAGCTCGACCGGTGGCTGCTGCTGATCGTGCCCGCAGGGCTGCTGATCGCGACGCGCGCGGTGCAGACGTCGCTCCTCTCGTGGACGCACCTCGCTGTCATCATCGGCGCCTGGGTGGTGTTCGCCCTCGTGCTGCGCCTCTTCGTCTGGGAGCGCTCGCCGTGGCCCGTCATCGCCGCGGTCGGCGGGGTCGTGATGCTGCGCTGCATCGTGACGCTCTTCGCCCTGTCGTTCACGGGGCCGGGCGGTTACTGGTTCGCGTTCTGGACCGACCCCGTGCTGCGCACGGTCTACATCACCGTCGCGTTCGCCCTGTTCGTGTGGGTGTTCGTCGCGGCCGGATGGGCACTGTCGGCGCAGGTGCGCGCGCGCCGCGCGACCGGGTACGTGCTCGCCGCGGTGGGTGCGGGACTGCTCGTGCCCGCGGTGGTCGTCGGGTTCGTCGGCCTCGAGACCGCGCTGACGGCCTGGAACGACGAGATGGGCCTGCTGCCGTGGGGCCTCGCGCGCATCCTCGGCATCACGACCTACCTCGAGATTCCCGCCGAGACTCCGTGGGCGGCCGCCGCGTTCGGTGGCGCGCTGCTCGTCGTCGGCCTGCTGCTGGCGGTGCCGTGGCGCAGGCGGCGGGGCGCAGCATCCGTCCCCTCCTGACGGAGGGTGTGCGCGGCTGAGCGTGGTCGGACCACACGAATCTGAGGGGTACGTTAGAAACATCCCCGAAACAATTCGAAGAGGTATTCACCATGCGCTCACGAAGCACAGCACTTCTGTCCATCGCCGCCGTTTCCGGCCTCCTGCTCGCCGGCTGCGCGTCGACCGCCGACTCCGAGCCCACGGCCACGTCGGCCGCCGACTCCGTCGTCGAGTCGTCGGTGACCGAGCCCGCCGCCGCCGGTGAGCGCGTCGGCGCCGACGGCAACGAGCTCGAGGTGTGGAGCAGCATCGTCCCCGACGAGAGCGCTGCCGCCACGCTCGACGAGCCCGCCGAGGGCACCCAGTGGGTCACCGTCAACGTCGCCCAGTGGGTGACCGACGAGGGCCAGTCCGACGTCGACGTCGCCCCCGTGCTGCGGTCGACCGACGACGAGTCCTTCTCGGCCGAGGCCGTCTCGCAGCGCGCCGTCGAGGTGCCGATGACGCCCGAGAAGTCCTACACGTTCGTGTGGAGCTTCCAGGTTCCCGAGGACCTCGTCGACGCCTCCACGCTCGTGCTGTGCGTCGGCGAGGGTGACGAGGGCTGCAGCAGCCTCGCCGCCGAGTGATCCCCGGCGTCGACCGCCCCACGGCCGGCGCCTGATCCACCGCGTTCGCGCCGTGTGCCTTCGGGCATGCGGCGCGTTCGCGTTGGTGGGCGGTGGGTTGCGAGACCGCGCGATAGCACCGCGGCTGTGACTGCGACGGTGCTGTTGTGAGGTCTCGTGTCCAACGGGACGAACGGCGTCGGTCGGGTGCGCTTCAGGCGCCGAACATGATCTCGTGGCAGAGGGCGCGGCTCGTGTCCACGTGGCGCTGCGCGACCTCCGCGGCCGCGTCGGCATCACGCTGCGCGAGGGCCTCGACCAGTTCCCAGTGCTCGGCGAGCAGGATCGCGGGGGAACGGTTCTGGCGGAGCACCCAGTGCAGCCGGCCCTCCAGCGGTTCGAGGGTCGAGGCCAGGATGCGGTTGTGCGCCATGCGCGGAAGGGTGTCGTGGAAGGCCTGATTGTGGTCGGCGACCGCCTCGAGGTCGCCCCGCGCGAGGGCGGCATCGGCCTCGTCGGCGATGCCCGCGAGCGCCTGGATCTCCGCATCCGTCGCCCGTGCGCTCGCGAGCCGCGCGCACTGCACGTCGAGGGCAACGCGCACGTCGAACAGGTCGTCGACGTCCTCCTTCGCCAGCACGGTGACGATGACCCCGCGACGCGGCACCTCCTGCACGAACCCCTCGCCCTTGAGGAGGGTGAGCGCTTCGCGCACGGGAACGCGCGAGACGCCCATCTCCTCGGCGAGCACGCGCTCCACGAGGCGGTCGCCGGGCACGAAGTCGCCGCGCACGATCCGATCGCGAAGAAGGTCGCGCACGCGCTCGCGCAGCGGCTGATGCGTCGCGCCGATCGTGGATGCGGCGGGGGTGGGACGCGGCTGTGCGGTCATGCGCGGGATCAGACCGGCTGCAGTGTGCGGCTGTCGACGATGACCTTGCCGAGGGGCATCAGGGAGATCGGGACGAGCTTGAAGCTCGCGATGCCGAGCGGGATGCCGATGATCGTGATGCACAGGGCGATGCCGGTGACGATGTGGCCGATCGCCAGCCACCAGCCGGCGAGGATCACCCAGACGACGTTCCCGAGGAACGATCCGACGCCCGATGTGGGCTTGTCGACGATCGTGCGGCCGAAGGGCCAGAGGGCGTACAGCCCGATGCGGAACGAGGCGATGCCCCACGGGATCGTGAGGATCAGAACGCAGAGCACCGCCCCCGCCAGCATGTAGCCGAGGAACATCCAGAAGCCCGACAGCACGAGCCAGATGATGTTGAGGAAGGTGCGCATGGGGTCCATCTTGCCGACTCCCGGCTGAAAGCTCTCCCCGGCCGGCCCCCGGATCTTCCCCGCCGGGCGGCGCCTCTCTAGGCTCGGGGGATGCGCAGGTCGCGGAAGGACTCCACCGTCGGGGAGGTGGTCGGCGAGATCGTGCGCCGTGCCGCTGTCGAGGTCGAAGACACCGCCGCTGCCGCCCTGGCGGACGAGCCCGACGGTGTGCATCAGCACCGCGTGCGGGTCCGGCGTCTGCGCAGCGTGCTCGGCGGCTTCCGCGGGGTGCTCGACACGCGGTCGGCCGAGCGCCTGCGGGTCGCGTACGCGGAGTGGGGGCGCGAACTCGGCGTCGTGCGTGACATCGAGGTGCGCGCCGACGTCGCGGAACAGCTGCTGGAACGCGCCGAGATCGATGACCCGGCGATCGTGCAGCGGCTCGTCGACAGCGAGCGGGAAGCGTATCCCACGGCGCACGAGCGGCTCCTGGAGCTCGCGCGCTCGCCGCGGGCTGAGGAGCGCGCGCGGCTGCTGCGGGAGTTCGTCGAAGCGGCGGGCGTCGTCGAGCCGGACCGGCCGGCAGCCGACGTGCTCGCGGCGGTGTTGGTGAAGCAGGCCCGCCGTGTGGAGAAGGCGGAGGGCCGCCTCGACGGCTCTGACGAGGCGCACCACGAGCTGCGCAAGGCCGCGCGCCGCACGCGGTACGTCGCCGAGGCGATCGCCGACGTCGCCCCGGAGCTGTACCCGAAGCAGGTCGAGGCCATCGCGGAGGCCGGCGACGACCTGCACGACGCGCTCGGCGCTCACCGCGACGCGATGCTCCTCGCGAACCGGGTGGCGCACGAGGGCGCGCTCGCGGGCCGGGCGGGCGAACTGTCCGATGCGTACGCGACGATCGCCGACCTGCTGCGCGACGAGGCGGAGGAGCGGCTCGAGGAGGTTCCTTCCGCGCTGCGGAGGCTGAAGGACGCCGCCTCGCGATTGCCGTGAGACGCAGCATCCGTCCGCTCTGGAAGGGCGGGAGACGGGCAGCGTCGGTGTCGGCGCGCGCGCCTAGACTTGACGGGCAATGACGGACGCCAGCACCCCCATCATCGTCGGCAGAGACATCGGCCCTCAGGCCCCCGGCGCACGCCCCGACGACGACCTGCTCGAAGGGCTCAACCCGCAGCAGCGGGAGGCCGTGACGTATCGCGGGCAGGCGTTGCTGATCGTGGCCGGCGCGGGCTCCGGCAAGACCAGCGTGCTGACGCGGCGCATCGCGTCGCTGTTGCGCAACCGGGAGGCGTGGCCGAGCCAGATCCTGGCGATCACGTTCACCAACAAGGCCGCCGGCGAGATGCGCGAGCGCGTCGAGCACCTCGTGGGCGACTCGTCGCGCGGCATGTGGATCTCGACGTTCCACTCGGCGTGCGTGCGCATCCTGAGGCGTGAGGCCGAGCAGTTCGGCTTCACCAAGTCCTTCACGATCTACGACTCGGGCGACTCGCGCGCCCTCATCAAGCGCCTCGTCAAAGAGCACGAGGCCGACGCCTTCGGGCTCACGCCGGCGGCGACGCAGTCGAAGATCTCGCGTTTGAAGAATGAGCTGGCGGATGCGGAGTCCTACGCCCGCTCCGCCAACATGTCGGACCCTGCCGAGCGCGTGTTCGTCGAGTTGTTCGGCGCCTACCAGCGGGAGCTGCAGAAGGCCAACGCGTTCGACTTCGACGACCTCATCGGGCAGACGGTGTTCCTGTTCCGCGCGTTCCCGCAGGTCGCCGATGTGTATCGCCGGCGGTTCCGGCACGTGCTGGTCGACGAATACCAGGACACCAACCACGCGCAGTACGCCCTGATCCACGAGCTGACGCGGCCGCCCGGATCGGATGCCGCGCCTCTCGCCGCGTCCGGCGGCATGATGATCTTCGAGCCCGAGCCGGCCGCCGAGGACGGCGCGTCGCTCACCGTCGTCGGCGACTCCGACCAGTCGATCTACGCGTTCCGCGGCGCCGACATCCGCAATATCAGCGAGTTCGAGAAGGACTACCCGGGCGCCAAGGTCGTGCTGCTCGAGCAGAACTATCGCTCGACGCAGAACATCCTGTCTGCCGCGAATGCGGTCATCAGCCACAACTTCGACCGCAAAGACAAGAAGCTGTGGACCGACGTCGGCGAGGGCGAGCAGATCGTCGGCTTCACCGGCTACTCGCAGCACGACGAGGCGCAATTCGTCGCCGACGAGATCGAGGCGCTGCGTCGCGGCGGCGTCGACTACTCGCAGATGGCCGTGTTCTACCGCACCAACTCGCAGTCGCGTGCGCTGGAAGAGATCTTCATCCGCTCCGCGCTGCCCTACAAGATCATGGGCGGCACGAAGTTCTACGAGCGCGCCGAGATCAAGGACGCCCTCGCGTACCTCGTCGCGGTCGCGAATCCGGCCGACGAGATGGCGATGCGCCGCATCATCAACCGCCCGCGGCGCGGCATCGGCGACGTGACGATCGAGACGATCTCGCGCTACGCAGCCGACCAGCAGATCACGTTCCGCGACGCGCTCGCCAACTCGTCGGCGCTGGGCGTCGGACCCAAGATCCAGGCGGCCATCGCGCATCTCGACGCGGTGTTGGCCGAGGCATCCGAGATCATGCTTCCCGCATCGGGCGAGCTCGCCCCGCCGACCGCGGTCGCCGAGGGCCTCACGCTGCTGCTGAACAAGAGCGGCTACTACGACGCACTGCGCGCCAGCAAGGACGCGCAGGACGAGGCCCGCATCGAGAACCTCGACGAGATGGTGGCCGTCGCCCGCGAGTTCGCGCGCAACAACCCCGAGGGCACGCTGCTGGACTTCCTCACCGAGGTCGCTCTCGTGTCGGATGCCGACGACCTCGAAGACGCCTCGGGCTCGGTGTCGCTCATGACCCTGCATACGGCGAAGGGCCTCGAGTACGACGCCGTGTTCGTCACGGGTGTCGAGGAGGACCTCATCCCGCACCGTATCTCGGCGGGGGAGCCCGGTGGGCCACAGGAGGAGCGGCGGCTGTTCTACGTCGGCATCACGCGTGCCCGCAAGCGGCTGTACCTGTCGCTCGCCATGACCCGCGCGCAGTTCGGCGAGGTGACGGTCGCGATGCCGAGCCGGTTCCTGCAGGAGATCCCGCACGAGCTGTTGCACTGGCGCCAGTCGCCGGGCGATGTGAACTCGCGCGGCGGCACGCAGTCCCGGGCGCTGAACGCGCGCCGGGGTTCGGGGTCGGGCTCCGGGTTCGGTGGTTCCGGCATCCGGCGCTACGGGGATGACCTGGTGCCGCTCGCGCGCCGCGAACCGTCGGGCAGTCTCGAGCGCTTCGCGAACAAGATCCCCGCGAAGGTGCGCGACAACGGCGACCTCGAGCTGGCGCCGGGCGACCGCATCCGCCACGACGACTTCGGCGAGGGCCGCGTCGACGCCGTCACCGGCGAGGGCGCCAAGCGCGTCGCCCACGTGCGGTTCGACTCGGCCGGCCCGAAGAAGCTGCTGATCAAGATCGCCCCGATCACGAAGCTCTGAATGCGGCGGGCCCGGCGTTCGTCCCCAGTTCGGGGC
This sequence comes from Microbacterium trichothecenolyticum, assembly GCF_041938625.1. Taxonomy (GTDB): domain Bacteria; phylum Actinomycetota; class Actinomycetes; order Actinomycetales; family Microbacteriaceae; genus Microbacterium; species Microbacterium trichothecenolyticum_D. The sequence continues at coordinate 1,223,838 of NZ_CP169427.1, forward strand.
GTCTCGACTCGCAAGCTCGCTCAACGAGCGGATACCGGTCGTTGAGCGAAGGGCGCTCTGGCGCCCGAAGTCGAAACGCGATGGGTCGGCGAACGGGCCTGGGCCGGTCTGCTCAGCGGGCTTGGCCCTCGGCGAGCAGGTGGTGGTGCGCCAACCGGCGGAGAGCCAGCATCACCGGCTCGTACAGCGCGGTGCCGAGCACCGCATAGGACACCGCCTCGGCGCGTGACATGCCGGCCATCGGGGCCAGCTCTTCGGTCGCGACGCGGCGCATCGCGGTGCTGTAGCGGCCGAGCACGGTGGGGGAGGCATCCAATCCCGCCGCCTCCAGGGCCCGCAGCGCCTCGTCGAGCTGAGCGACCGCGGTGAAGTCGGCGTCGTACGTGAGACCCAACTCCGCGATGGCGGTCCGCGCCCGCGGATAGTCGTCGCGGTCGGTCTCGACATACGGCGGGAGGGCGCCCACGGCACGCCCCAGCGTCGCGATCGGGTCGTCGTCGGGGGTATCGATCAGCGCGAGGATGTCGCGCACACGCGACAGCGGAAGACCACGAACATCGGCCAGTGCGGCGATGAGCTTGAGGCGCGCCAGGTGCTCCTCGCCGTACTCCGCGCGCGTCGTGGAGACCACCTCACCGCGGGGGAGCATGCCCTTGCGGATGTAGAACTTCACGGTGGCGACGGGCACGCCGCTGCGCTCCGACAGCTCCGAGATCTTCATGCTGCCTCCTGAGTCTTGACATTGGATACTATAGCTATCCAATATTGGAGAGCGAAACTATCCAACGGAGGTCACGATGGACCCGATCCTCACGATCGTCGCGGGCGCGACGATCCTCACCGTCATCGGCATCATGTCGGGCGGCACCTTCCTGCTGCGGATAGCGACGCGTGGTCTGCCCTTCAACGGGCTGCAGAAGACCTTCTTCCGCGCCGGGCACGCCCACGCCGGCGTGCTTGTGACCCTCGGGCTCGTGAGCCTGCTCCTGGTGTCGACGGTCGGCGTGCCCGTGCCGTGGCAATGGGCGTCGGTCGGCGTGCTCGCGAGCGCGCTCCTGATTCCCGGGGGCTTCTTCCTGTCGGTGCTGGGGCGCGACCCGCAACGGCCCGGCCGGGCGATCGCGCTCCTGTGGGCCGGAGTCGTCGTGCTCGCAGCATCCCTTCTCGCCGTCGGCATCGGGCTGATCGTCGCCGGAGTCGCCGCGCTGGGGTGAAGCCGGCGGGTTAGGCTCGCACAATGGCATTGTTCTCGCGCCGTCCGAAGAAGCCCGCCGAGCAGCCGCCGACGTCCCCCGAGCCGTCAGCGGTCGATGAGGTCGCGGCCGACGCGGACGCCGCTCCCGCCGACGCTTCGCCGGCTGCCGACACGGTCGCCGCCGAGCGGTCCACGGGCGATGCACTCGCCCCGGAGACGGATGCTGCGACCGAGGCCGCGCAGGAGAGCCCCGCGCCCGACGCGCCCGTTGAAGCCGCGGACGCGGATGCTGCAGCATCCGTGTCCATCTCCGTCTCGTCGTTCGGCGGGCTCGGCGTGTCGCCGGCGACGTCCGCGTCGGCGGAGCTGCGCGAGCCGCGGTCGGGCGAGACCGTGCCGCCCGGGCCGAAGCCCCGCATGGGCGCCCGCGAGTGGATGCGCACGGCGCCCGAGCAGACCGAGACCGTGCCGGGACTGCGCGACAACGTGCTGCTGCGCGCCGCCCTCGGGCGGATCGGCGATGCCCCGGCATCGCAGGCGCTGCTCGACGTCACGCGACAGCTGCTGCAGGGGCACGTGTTCCTGCGGGTCAAGGGTGACGCGCGCACGCTCCTCGCCGAGGGGAAGGGGCTGCCGCTTGCGATCGCGAACTCGGGGGACCGCACCTTCGCACTCGTCTACTCGAGCGGCGCCGCCCTGCAGGCCAGCGTCAAGTCCGACGGTGACGCCGAGACGTCGGCGATGGGCCAGCCCGTGCTGACGGTGCTGCGGCACGTGTTCGCCAGCTCGTACGACGGGATCATCATCGACCCCGCGTCGTCGCCGTCGCGGGCGGTGCTGCCGAAGGAGCTGCTGCAGCGCGCCGTCGAGCAGGCCGATCCGCAGCTCACCGTGAAGACGCTCCTCGCGGCGGAGCGCACGCCGGACATCGACGCCAAGGTCGCCGAAGCGCTCACGCGCGTTCCGCTCTGGGTCGCCGTGGGCGTCTCCGACAGCGGCACGCCGGGGATCGCCGAGGGGCGCGACGCCGAGGGGCGCCGCTTCCTCGAGGTCTACTCGCACCCGCTCGAAGTCGCGGTCATGGGCCGCGGCGACAACGCGGGGCCGATCACTCCCGTCCAGCTGGCCAAGGCGCTCCGCACCGACGAGGGGCTCACGGGCGTCTTGGTCGACCCCGCGGGGCCGTGGATCCGGCTCAGCCGCGACGATCTCGCACCTCTCCTCGCCCTCGCGGACTGAGGTCGCCCCGGCTCGCCCCGGCTCGGCTTCGCTGCGCCCCGCCCGGCCCCGCCCGGCCCCTCCCAGCTCCGCCCGGCCCCTCCCAGCTCCGCCCCCCGTTCGACAGGTCAACCGCGCTTCCGCAGGACCGATCCGGCTAGGGCGCTCCGCGTGTCGTGGAGTCGGTCCCTGCTCCTTTCGTTTCAGGCTGCGATTGCAGCGGGTCGGGTTGTGAGTCGGGTCATGGTCTCGGCGGGGGTGGCGTAGCCGAGGGTCTGGTGCCGGCGTGTGGTGTTGAAGTGTTCGATGTAGTCCGCGATCTCTCGGGTCGCGTGGCGGCGGGTGGTCAGCTGCAGCCAGCGGAGTCGTTCGTTCTTGATCTTCGAGAAGAACGATTCCGCGACCGCGTTGTCCCAGCATTCGAAGTTCTCACCCATCGAGCGGCGGATGCCGTGACGGGTGCAGAAGCGGGCGAACCGTTTGGAGCGGTACTGGGTGCCGTGGTCGGAGTGGAAGATCGCACCGGGCTGGACGTGACCGGTCGCCTGGGCACGTTTCATGGCGGCGACGACCAGCTCCGCGGTCTGTCGTTTCCCGGTTGCCCAGCCGATCACCATGCGGGTGGCCAGGTCGATGACGGTCGCCAGATACAACCAGCCCTCCGCGGTGGCGACGTATGTGATGTCGCCCACCAGCACCGTCGGGGCCGGATCGTGTCGTTGAAGCGGCGCTGCACCAGGTCGGCGGGGTCCGGTGTGCGTCGGGCACGCGCGGCCGCCTTCCGATACGCGGCCCGGGCCGCGGGAGCCATCACGCCCAGATCCCGCATCACCGCGAGCACGGTCTTGTCGTTGACGCTGTAGCCGTCGGCGCGCAGTGTCGCGGCGATCTTGCGGTGCCCATCCGCGCGGCCGGACTGCACGAACGCACCCAGCACTCGCGAGGTCGTCTGCCACCGCCGCGATTCCCGCGCCGACAGCGGCCGGCTCTGACGGGCGTGATATCCGGACTCGGACACACCGAGCTTGCCGCACAGGTACTTGATCCCGAAGTCTGCCTTCAACCCATCGATCACTTCGAATTTCTCCGACGCAGTGAGATCGCCTGGGTGAAGGCCCGCGCTTTTTTCTCGAACTCGAGATCCTTCTCCAACTGCGCGACCTGGTTCTCCAGCGCCCGGATCCGCCGCTTCGCGGCATCCGTCATCGAGCCCTCCGGATCGATGTCCGCGTTGCGCGCCTGCACGACCCACTGGTTCAACGTCTTGTCATTGATGCCCAACTCCGCGGCGATCTCCAAGATCGTGCGCCCCTTCGACGACCGAACGATCCGCACCGCCTCGGCCCGCTCGGCCGGCGTGTACTGATGGCGCCCACCAGCCCGGGGATCCTTACTCCCTGAGTTCATCTCCTCCACAGGACCAGACTCCACCATCGCTGGGGCACCCCAGCGGGGTTCGCTCCTGTGGAAGCGCGGTTGACCTGTTGAAGGCCTGCGCGGCGTGGGGCGGCGCGAAGGGTTGACACCGATCCGAATGCGCGTGTTCTATTCAACATAAACGTTGATAAAGGGATGCGTTGAACAATGGACGATGACCGGCTCGATCGAGCGTTCGTGGCACTGGGCGACCCGGTGCGCCGCGCGATCGTCGCGCGCCTGAGCCGTGGGCCGGCGACGGTGGGCGAGCTCGCCGAACCGTTCCCGATCACGATGCAGGCGGTCTCGCGGCATATCAAGGTGCTCGAAGACGCCGGGCTCGTCACCCGGTCGCGCGAGGCGCAGCGGCGACCCGTCCACCTCGACGCCGCGGCGCTCGAACAGCTCACCGCGTGGATCGACCGCTACCGGCTCGACGCCGAGCGTGCGTACCGGCGGCTCGACGCAGTGCTTGCGGGCGCAGCATCCGTCCCTCCGATCACGACCCCTCGCAGGACCGACACGAAGGAGAAGGAATCATGAGCAACCCGCTCATCATCGAAGCCGTTCCGGGTACGTCGTATGCCGACATCACGCGGGAGTTCGAAGCTCCCGTCGAGGCGCTGTTCCGGGCGCATGCCGATCCGGAGCTGTTCCAGCAGTGGATCGGCCCCGGCGAGGAGCGCACCGAGATCACCCACTGGGACTTCCGCACCGGCGGCGGCTACCGCTTCGTGCAGCGCGACGCGAGCGGCGAGTATGCGTTCCGCGGCGTTTTCCACACGGTGCGCGAGAACGAGCTGATCATCCAGACGTTCGAGTTCGAGGGCTGGCCCGACGAGGTGAGCGTCGACTGCATCCGCTTCGAGGCGCTCGAGGGCGGCCGGTCGCGGATCGTCGACCACAGCGTGTTCTCGACCGTCGAGGTGCTTGCGAACATGCAGTCCGAGGGCATGGAGCGCGGCATGCGCGAAGGCTACGACAAGCTCGACGAGCTCCTCGCGGCGGAGAGCTGAGCCACGGGCAAGGTCGTGACGTCGGCGTCGATGTCGCTGGACGGCTTCGTCGCGCACGAGAACAACGACCCCGGGCGCCTCTTCGACTGGTACGAGGCCGGTGACGTCGAGGTCGTCACGGCGAGCGAGCCGGCGTCGTTCCACCTCACGCCGACCAGCGCGGACTACTGGCGCAGCTTCATCGGAGAACTCGGATGCCTCGTGGTCGGCCGCCTGCTGTTCGACATCACCGACGGCTGGAGCGGCGTGCACCCGCTGGGTGTGCCGTTCGTCGTGCTCACGCACCAGGCGCCGACCGACTGGGCCCATGCCCACACCGGGAACGCGCGCTTCGTGACGGACGGGATCGAAGCGGCCGTCGCGACGGCCCAGGAGCTGGCAGGCGACAGGACGGTCGCGGTGGCCGCCGGCACCGTCGCGGGTCAGGCGCTCGCCGCCGGGCTTGTCGACGAGGTCGCGATCGACCTCGTGCCCGTCGTGCTCGGCAGCGGCCACCGGTATTTCGCCGAGGTCGACCCCGCCGCGGTGCGGCTGGGCGATCCCACGGTGGTGATTCCGAGCAGACGCGTGACGCACATGGTGTTCCCGGTCGAGCGCTGAAGGGTGACGGATGTCGCGGCTCCCCGCTAGCGTCGGACCATGGCGTCCCCGCGCATCACCCTCACCATGGCCGGCCCTGACGGCGATCGCGAGGTGGGGATCTCGAACCCCGACCGGGTGATCTGGCCCGAGCTCGGCATCACCAAGCGGGAGCTCGCCGAGTACCTCATCGAGGTACAGGGGCCCTTCCTCGCCGCCAACGGAGACCGGCCCGTGTCGCTCGAGCGGTTTCCCGAGGGCGTCGACGGCGAGCGGTTCTACTCGAAGAACCCGCCGAAGGGGGCGCCGGCGTTCGTCGAGGCCCAGACGGTCACGTACAACAGCGGGCGGCGGCATCCGCAGATCATCCTCACCGAGATCGCCGCGGCGGTCTGGGCCGTGCAGATGAACACCATCGTCTTCCACCCGTGGGCGTCGCTCACGGCGAACACCGACAATCCCGTCGAACTGCGGATCGACCTCGACCCGCAGCCCGGGACGGATTTCGCGGATGCTGCCGCCATCGCCCCCGCGATGCGGGACGTTCTCGCCGAGGCAGGGCTGACCGCGTTTCTGAAGACGAGCGGCAACCGCGGCATCCACGTGTTCTGCCCGATCGAACCGGAGTGGGAGTTCCTCGACGTGCGGCATGCGGTCATCGCCGCCGGCCGCGAGCTCGAGCGGCGCCTGCCCGACAAGGTCACGATGAACTGGTGGAAGGAGGAGCGCGGCGAGCGCATCTTCATCGACTTCAATCAGGCAAACCGTGACCGCACGATGGCCGGTGCCTACAGCCCCCGCGCGCTGCCGACGGCGACGGTGTCGACGCCGCTCACATGGGACGAGCTGGCGGCCGGGGTCGACCCGGCGGAGTTCACGGTGCGGACTGTTCCGCAGCGCCTCGCCGACCTCGGCGACCCGTGGGCCGACCTGCTCGCGAAGCCCGGGCGTATCGACACGCTGCTGGAGTGGTGGCAGCGCGACCTCGACGACGGTCTCGGCGAACTGCCGTTCCCGCCCGACTTCCCGAAGATGCCCGGCGAGCCGCCGCGCGTGCAGCCGAGCCGCAAGAACGAGGCGAATTGGCCGAAGGACGAGGCCTGAGCGGGGCACACACCAGCTGCGGCGGGCGAGAACGCGCCGATCTCACCGGGAGTCTTCGGACAGGTCGGCGAGGAGCAAGGCGGCGAGCCCTACCGCCGTCGCACTCGCGAAGCCGTGGTTGCCGCGCGGATCGTCGATCGTGACCTCGGACGCGATCACGGCGACGGCATCCCTGACCGGATCGACGACCAGCGCCGTTCCGCCCTCGCCCTGGGCGTAGAACACCCCGCGCTGCGGATCGACCCACCAGTGGTAGCCGTAGGCGATCGTGCCGTATCCGACCGTGGCGACGACGGGGCTGGTCGCCTGGACCGCCCACGTCGCCGACACCACCTGCTCGTCGTCCCAGACGCCCTCGTCGAGCATGAGCTGGCCGATCCGCAGGAGGTCGGTCGCCCGCAGACGCAGGTGCGTGTAGCCGAGGTTCACCCCCTGAGGGTCGGCGGGCCAAGCCCCCTCGGCGTCCTGGTACTCCTGGAGAAGCACCTGCGGATCCCCGTCCGGCGTGAAGCGCTCCTCCCACAACGGCGCGGTGTCGATGTCGAGCGGGTCGAACAGCACCTCGTCCGCGAAGCGGAACGGAGACATCCCGGTCACCTCGGCGACGACGGCGGCGAGGACGTGCGTGCCCGGGTCGGAGAAGAGGAACCGGCCGTCGCCCGGCCCGCGGGCCGCCCGATCCGCGAGGATCGCGGCGACCCAGTCCGGCTGCGCGTACAGGTCGGCGGGGGTCCCCCGGATGTCGCGCTCCTCGGACATCGGCGCGAAGTTCGCCGTATGGGTGAGCACCGCCCTCAGCTCGATGGCCGCGGTCTCAGGGGTGAGGACGGCCGCGTAGTCCGGGAGCAGCTGGCCGAGGGTGGCATCGACCCCGGAGATGAGCCCACGATCGATGGCGATGCCGATGAGGGTCGAGGTCACCGCACGGGTGACGCCTCGCACATCCCACGTGTCTTCCGCGGTCGACTCCTGATACTGCTCGTACACGAGTTCGCCGTGCTGCTGTACGAGCACCGCCCGGACCGCATCCTCGCCGTACAGTGTGCCGAAGATCGTCTCGACGTCTTCGCGGATGGCTTCGGCCGGCTCCGGCTGCTCCGGAAGCGAGAGGGGCGACGAGCACCCGGAGATCAGCAGAGCCCCGATCACGGCGCACATCAGCGCGATCCGCGCGCCGGAACGACCGCGGGAATCCAGGTGGTCTCGGCGGGCCATGGATGCCTCCAACAGCTGCGACCCTGACCGCACGGTACACCCGCGCCGAGTCGGCGAACAGGCCACGGCTGCGGCATCCGCCCTCCGCCGCCGGCGCACGGCATCCGCCGGCCGCCGGAGTCAGACCAGCACGTCGGCCAAGTCGTACGCGGCGACCACCTCGAGCTGCTCGTACGTGCACGAGCGCGGGTCGCGGTCGGGGCGCCAGCGCTCGAACTGCACGGTGTGGCGGAAGCGCCACCCCTCGAGTTGGTCGTACCGCACCTCGAGGACGCGCTCGGGGCGCAGCCGCACGAACGACGAGTCGGCCCGGCCGGCCTGGAAGCGCGACTTCTCGCCCTCGCCGCGCAGCGCTTCGCCGTCGGCGTCGCGCTCGACGAGCGGGGCGAGCTCGTCGATGAGCTCGAGCCGGCGAGCGTTGCTCCACGCGGCGACGCCGCCGACGGGATAGAGGGTGCCATCGTCGGAGTACAGCCCGACGAGCAGCGAGCCCACGCCCTCGCCGGACTTGTGGATGCGGTAGCCCATCGCCACCACGTCGGCCGTGCGCGCGTGCTTGATCTTGAACATCGTGCGCTTGCCCGGGGCATACGGCTGGTCGAGCGGCTTCGCGACCACGCCGTCGAGTCCGGCGCCCTCGAACTCGGCGAGCCAGCGGCGCGCGAGCTCGGGGTCGTCGGTCGTGCGCGTGACGTGCACGGGATCGGGCACCTCGCGCAGCAGCTCGACGAGGGCCCGCCGCCGCGTCCCGAACGGTTCGTTCTGAAGGTCGCGATCGCCCACGGCGAGCAGGTCGAACGCGATGAACATCGCGGGCGTCGTCTCGGCGAGCATGTTCACACGGGACGCCGCGGGGTGGATCCGCTGAGACAGCGACTCCCAGTCGAGTCGTCGCCGGCCGTCGCGGTCGACCGGCACGACGATCTCGCCGTCGAGCAGGCACGGCTGGGGCAGCAGCCTGCTGAACGCCTCGACGAGCTCGGGGAAGTACCGCGTCAGTGGCTTCGCGCCGCGCGACCCGATCTCGACGTTCTCGCCGTCCCACGAGATCAGCGCGCGGAACCCGTCCCACTTCGGCTCGTAGCTGAGCCCGCTCGCCACCTTCGCCGGATCGGGAACGTCGGGCACGGACTTCGCGAGCATCGGCGCAGGGATCTCGTACGGCATGCGTCTCATCCTGCCGTTCCCCGCCGACACCCGACACCCCGGGTGTGCGCCCGTCAGACCGAGGTCGGTGCTGACGCCGAGGCCGCGTAGAGGGCGGCGGCCTCGGCGCGGTTGGCGGCGCCGATCTTCGCGAGGATCGCCGACACGTGCACCGACGCGGTCTTCGGGCTGATGAACAGGCGCTGGCCGATCTGCGGGTTGGTGAGGCCTTCGGCGATGAGCTCCCACACCTGCAGTTCGCGCGGCGTCAGGGTCGCGACGGCCCCGTGCGACGACTCGGCGTCCGAAGAACCCGGTGCGAGGCGGGCGCGCGCCGCAAGCTCCGCCGCCCACCGGCCGATGCGGGCGACACCCTCGCCGGGTGCCGTGGCGACGATGTCCGCGAGGAGCGTGGCCGCCGCATCGCGGTGGCCGCCGTCCAGCAGTGCGAGGGCGAGGCGGCAGCGGGCGACCTGCCGGTGCCAGACGGTCAGCAGCCCGCCGGCGGGCGCGTCGATCAGCGAGCGCCACACGTCGACCCGGTGTTCAGCAGACGCGCTCTCGGCGTCGGCGAGGAGCGCGCGGATGAACTCGGCATGGGCCAGCGCCGCTTCGTGATCGGGCCACGACTCGATCTTCCCGGTGAGTCGGTCTCGAAGCTCGGGGTCGACGGGCCGACCGGGGGTGAGGGTGAGGAGCGCTGCGGTGACGACGGCGTAGCGGCGCACGGCGGGGGTGCCGGTTTCGCCGTCCGCGATGTCGAACACGTCGGCCAGCACCGTGGCGAGCCCCTCGCCCGCGGTGCTCGCTCCGCGCAGCGTGAGCAGCGCCTCGGCGCGCTCGACCGCCCACCATCCGTGCTTGTCGGGGTAGCGCCGGCGCGAGTCCTCGATCGTCGCGCGTTCGGCCACGAGGAGCTCCTCGCGCTCGGCGTCGCGGTCGTCCCAGGTCAGGTGCGAAGCCAGCAGCCGCACGATGGACGCGCCATGCAGCGGATTCATCAGCCGTCGAGCGCGCTGGGCGTACCGTCGCGCGCTCTCGGGCCGCCCGGCCGCGAACAGCGCGAGCGCCAGTGCGTAGGACAGGCTCGGCCCTGATCCCCGTTCGATGCCCGCCCGGGTGATGTCTTCGTAGTGCTGGGTGCCGACGACGACGGCCTCGTCGAATCGCCCGACGCGCAGCAGCATGTCGGTGAGGGCGTTGCCCACGTAGGCCCGCATCGTCGGATCGAGCCGAAGCCCCACCGCTCGCTCGAGCGGGGCCAGTGCCCGGGGCTCGTCGCCCTCGTCGCCCGCGATGCGCCAGGCTTCCACCGTCAGCGCGACGGCGAGCGCGGCGTCGTCGCCGGCTTCGTCGGCGAGTGCGATCGCGCGCGCGGCGTGTGCCGCCGCCGCCTCGCCGTGTTCGTCGAGCGCGATGTTGGTGAGCACGCGTGACAGCAGGACACGCGCGCGAGGGTCGTCCACATCTTCGAGGAGCGCGACCGCCTCGTCCAGATCCTCGCCGCGACCACGGTGCTCGAGGTTGTACGTCTGCACGAAGCGCTGACGCAGGAGCGCGGCGCGCGTGACCGGGTCGTCGGGGCACACGCAGAGCCCCTCGGACGCGGAGCGGAGCGACCGCTCGGCATCACCCAGGTCATGCCAGGCCTGCGCGGCGTCGAGATGCAGTTCGGGAAGCGTCGTGCCGGCTCGGGTCGCGGCATCCGGAACCTGATCCCAGAGCTCCGTCAGCCGCTCGGCCAGCTTCGCCCGCGTCGCGGGTGAGAACCGGGACCGCGATCGGCGCAGCGCCGCGACGGTCGCGTCGAACGCCGCGGGGAGGTCGCGCGCGGCCAGCCAGTGCTCGGCGACCGCCGACGCGTCGTCCGGCGACTCGCCCCGATGCTCGCTCAGGTGCTCGGCATAGCGGCGGTGCACACGCACGCGTTCGCTCGGCAGCATCTCGCCTTCGACGGCCTCGCGGGTGAGGGCGTGGCGGAAGCGGTAGCCGTCGCCGTCGGCGAGGACGACGCGGCTGTCGACCGCCTCCCGCAGCGCGTGGTCGTGCGCGCGATCGTCGAGCGCGGTCACGGCCGCGAGCACGTCGTCGTCCACGTGCATGCCGCCGGCCGCCATCGTGCGCATCGTCTGCTGCGCATCGTCACCGAGGCGCGCGTAACGCGCGAGCACGAGCTCACGCAGGGTGTCGGGGAGGGCGCGGTCGCCGAGATCGACGAGCTCCTCGACGAGGAACGGGATGCCGCCGCTGCGCTCCGCGAGCGCCTCGACGACGCGCGGGTCGATGCCGCTCGCCAGCTGTGCGACCTGCTCGGCGACCTCGTCCGGCGTGAGCGGCGTCACCTCCACGCGCACGACGGAGCGCGTGCGGTCGAGCTCGGCGAGCACGGGGCGGAGGGGATGGAAGCGGTCGATGTCGTCGGAACGGTAGGTCGCGACGATCGTGAGCTTGCGACCCCTGAGCGTGCTGGCCAGGGTCTTGAGCAGGGCCATGGTGGCAGCATCCGCCCACTGCAGGTCTTCGAGCACGACGACCACGTGGCGGCGTTGCGACAGCCGCTCGAGCAGCACCTCGATCGCCTCGGCGAACTCGCCCGCCGGCTCCTCGGCTTCGGGCGTCTCGTCGGCGATACCCGGCACGAGGGCGGCGAGGCTCGTGATCGCCGCGGCGGAGCCTGCCGCCTCACGCAGAGCGTCGGTGCCGACGGCGGCATGCAGGTCGCGCAGCACCCGGCGCACCGGCCCGAACGGGGCGCCGATCGGCCCGAGGTCCACGCACTGTCCGAAGGCGATGACAGGCTCCTCGTTCAGGCTGGACCGGGCTCCGAGCGGGTCGGCGGTGACGAGCGCGAGGAACTCCTGCACCAGCCGCGTCTTGCCGACCCCCGCCTCGCCGCGCACGACGACGGTGCGCGGGACTCCTCCCACGCCGTCGTCGTACGCCTCCAGCAGGGCGGCGAGCTCGGTGTGCCGGCCGACCATGCGCGGGCTCGAGGGGAGAGCGGGCATGGTCATATCGTGGCACCTTCCCCAGGCCGGCGGAGCCTCATCGCGTGGCGACGAACGTCGTGCGCCGCGCCGAGCGGTGCGGCCACCAGAAGCGATGGTGGACGGATGCTGCCGCCGACGCGTGCCGTGCGGCCGGCGTGGAGTGCGACGCGGCGTCGCGTTCCGCGTGCTGCGCCAGCAGCGTCACCTCCCGACGCAGGTCTTCCGCGCGATGCGCGTCGAGCATCGAGGCGAGGTACGTCGTGTCGTTCATGTGCGTCTCCTGTCGGGCCGCCCGCCGAGGGCGGGCTCCTTCCTTACAGGCACGACTGTCCTCGCTAAGGGGTGGGGCGCTCATCGGGCGGATGCCCTATTCGCAGCATCCGACTCCTCAGATCCGGAATCCCCGCGCGACGGAGGAGGGCGAAGCCGGTGCCGGCTCCGCCCTCCGCGTGCGCACTCGCGTGGACGATTCGGGGTGTGCGGCCCCCCCGGTCTGCGAAAGCCGGGTCAGTGGCCGGCGATGGCCGCGGCGCCCCCGCCGTGGTGGAGGATTCCGCGGAACCATGCCGACAGCGGCCGACCGGCGGGGCGCGCGGGCGTCTGGCCGCGCTCGGCGTGAGAGCGCATGAACTCGAGCTCGCGGACGAGCTCGTCGACGCGCTGCTGGTGGATGATCTGGCCGGCGTACGTGACGTCGTACATGAGTGTCTCCTGTCTGCGGCGGAGCCTCGGATCGGTTCCGGTTCGTGCTGACAGTGATGACTTTCCTCGCTAAGGCGGGAGCCCCTCATCGGGCGATCGCCTTGTCTTGACGACCGCTGGTACCTTAGTGCGGCGCGTGGGGTGCCCTATTCCCGGCGGTCAGGTCCTCAGGCGCGTGCTCCGCCCGCCACCGGACGTTTCGGGCGCGCCCAGCGGGCGGGGAGGTCAGGACCGTCCCACACCTGCACCGCTCCCCAGGCCGCGGCGGCGATCGGCACGGCCAGCACGGCACCGACGATGCCGCCGAGCACCGTGCCCACGGTCAGTGCGACGAGGATCACGAACGCGTGCAGCTTCATCGAACGGCCCATGAGCACCGGCTGGAGGAAGTTGCCCTCGAGCTGGTTCACCAGGACCACGACGCCCACGACGAGAAGGGCGTTGACCCAGCCGTTGGCCACGAGCGCTACCAGCGCGGCGATGATGCCCGCGAGCGTGGCGCCGACGATCGGGATGAACGCCAGCAGGAAGGTCAGCACCGCGAGCGGGATCGCCAGCGGCACGTTCAGGATGAGCAGGCCGATGAGGATGCCGACGGCGTCGACGAGCGCGACCGTCGCGGTGCCCCGCATGTACGAGCCGAGCACGCCCACCGTCTTGTCGCCGATGCGCTCCGCCCGCAGGTAGTTCGCGCCGCGGAACGGGCGAAGCACGAACTCCCACATCTGCGGGCCGTCCTTCAGGAAGAAGAAGAGGATCGTGACCATCAGCACGAACCCCGTGACGAAGTTAACGACGGCGTTGACGCCGCGCAGAGCTCCGGACCCGAACTGGGCGCTGGTGACGAAGTCGATCACGGTCGCGAGCCAGTCGTCGAGCTGATCCTGCGACGGGGCGAAGGGCAGGGTCTGCACCCACGCGATCAGCTCCTGGCTGCCGTCGACCGCCTGCGCGTAGAGCTCATCCCACTGGTCCTGGACCGCCCACACGATCAGCCAGCCCACCCCCGCCAGCAGGACGGTGATGGCGAACAGTGCGATGACGGTGGCGAGCAGCGACGGCACGCCGCGCCGCCTCATCCATCCCATCACCGGCGCGAACGCGCACGCGAGGATCAGCGCGATCATCAGGGGGATGGTCACCAGCGTCAGGTACTGGATCGCGAAGACGATGCCCGTGAGCACCGTGACGACCACCAGGATCTGGACGCAGCGGATGCCGAGCCTGCCGAAGCCGTCGGCCCACAGGCTCCACGGCGCTCGTGTCGCGCGCGGCTCGACGTCGTGCGAGTCGAGGACGACGCGCTGAGGGTCGTTGCGGAACAGTCCCATGCGCCGAGGGTATGCGGGCAAGGGGCGCCGCCGGTGCGGGTTGCGCGCGAGTCGCGGGAGGACTAGGCGAAGGCGCTCATACCGGTGATGTCGCGACCGATGAGCAGCGCCTGCACGCTCTCGGTGCCCTCGTACGTGTGGATCGCCTCGATGTCGGCGAGGTGCTGCATCACGCCGTTCTCCAGCAGGATGCCGTTGCCGCCGAGCATGTCGCGCGCGGTCGACGCGATCCGGCGCGCGGCGCGGGTGTTGTGGTACTTCGCCAGAGACGCCTGGGTCGGGCGCAGCTCGCCGCGCTCCTCGAGGTCGGCCATCCACCGGCAGTACAGCTGCATCGCGGTGAGCTCCTCCAGCATGTTCGCCAGGCGCTCCTGCACCATCTGGAACTTCGCGAGGGGCTTGCCGAACTGGATCCGCTGCTGCGAGTACGCGAGCGCGGCCTCGTAGCACGCGGTCGCGTGTCCGAGGGCCGACCACGCGACACCCGAGCGGGTCGAGTACAGCACGGTCGAGGCATCCTTGAAGCTCTTCGTGCCCGGCAGCACGGCATCGGCCGGCACGCGCACGCCGTCGAGCACGATGTGGGCCTGATGGATGCCGCGCAGCGACGCCTTCCCCTGTATCACCGTGCCGGTGTAGCCCGGGGTGTCCTGCGTGACGAGGAAGCAGCGCACGGCACCGTGGAACTCGTCGTCGTCGGCTTCGACGCGCGCCCACACGAACGTGATGCCGCCCGAGGCGCCGTTGCCGATCCACTTCTTCGCGCCGTCGATCACCCATTCCCGGGTGGTGGCGTCCCAGTGGGCCACGGTCTCGAGGGAGACCGAGTCGGATCCGTGGTCGGGTTCGGTGAGGGCGAAGGATGCGGCGACCTCGCCGCGTGCGACCGGCACGAGCCAGCGGGCCTGCTGCTCGTCGCTGCCGAACAGCGCGAGGGTGCGCAGGGCCAGACCGCCCTGCACCGCGAGGACCGTGCCGAGCGAGCCGTCGCCGCGCGAGATCTCCATGTTCACGAGGCCGGCCGCCAGCGGCGAGAAGCGCGTCAGCGCCGGGTGCACGATGCCGTCGTTGAAGAGGTCGAGCTCGCCGCCGCGCATCGCGATGTCGAGTGGGTACTCGCCGGTGTCCCACGCGTCCTGCATGCGCGTGCCGACCTCGTCGACGTACGCCTGGGCCCGCTCCCACACCTGGCGGTCGGCCGCGGCGATGTCGGCGAACACGGCGTAGTAGTCGGTTCCGCGGCGGCGGGTGACGTCGTAGCCCTCGACGCGCTGGCCGGGGCGGGGCTGGAAGTCGGTCACGATCGGACTCCTGGCTCGAGGACGGGTGGTGCGGTCTCCGATTCTCGTGGAACTGAATCCCACAATCAATAGTACTCAGTGTCATGTGCCGCCGTCGGAATGTCCGGGCGCGGTCTGTGCGCAATCGCTGCTAGCTTCTCGACCATGGAACTGGCCCGGTTCTCGGCTCCCGCTCACCTCGACGACGTGGGACCCGGCTCGGCCTTCCCCGGGCATTGGCACGACCTGGTCAGCGGGCTCATCGCCGCGGCGACCGAGGTCAGCGGGGGCGGCAGGTACGTGAACCCGGTGCTGCGTCCCGGGCGACGTGATCGCGAGCGCGCGATCACGTGGACGGGGCTGTCGCGTCCGCTGCTGATGAAGCACCGTGACGACCGCCGGGTCGCGTACGCCGCGGCGGAATCGCGCGATGTGCAGATCGAGTATCTCGAGTGGCACGTCGAGAGGGTCGACGGCAAGATCGCGCGCGTCACTTTCACCACCGAGACCCCGGAGTATTGGATGCTGCTCGCCGCCGTGCACCCGGACGTCGTGCTGTCGCTCTACCGCCGACACGTCTCGCCCGACGTCGCCGAGGACGACCTCTTCCCGGGTGGTGGTGACTATGAGCCCCGGAACCGGTGGAACACGATGGACGGCATCGTGCACTACGTCATGCCCATCAACTCGATGGGCGATCTGCTCGGCGTCTCGCAGGAGATCGAGCCCTCGCAGCACGCCGTGGACGGATACGACGCGCTTCCGTACTCGCGGGCGACCGGCGCCGACGCCCGGATCAACTTCGACGTGTGGGCGCTGTCTCGTCAGGGGCTCTCCGTCGCCACGGCCGACCCGCCCGGGCTCTACATGATCGGCTGGGACGACTCCGGCTGGACGAAGCCCGACGGCACGCCGGTCGGCGACTACTGGACGATCGATCGCGGCGCCGCCGGTGCGGCTCTGCGGGTGACGTACGAGGTGCCGGCAGGGGAGGGGTTTGTGGTCGGCGACATCCGCATCGGCGGCAGGCCGATCGAGTTCGGCGGGCAGATCGCCGAGCACATCACGATGTCGGCGCACGTCGTGAGCGGGGGGTCGCATGAGCGATGAGGGAGCCCAGGCGCTCGCGGGGCTGATGGCCGCTGCCGTCCCGCGGCTCTCGGGCATCGAGCTGCCTGCGCCGGAACCGTCGACCGTGGCTCGCGCGCTCGACGGTGCTGGCTTTCCCGAGGGCGAGCCGCGCTTCGACGCCGCGACGACCGCCGACATCCAGGGCAACGTCCTTCCCGGGTTCAACAAGGATCACCAGCGGTTCCTCTTCCTGCGGATCGACGACGTCGAGGGCGCCCGGGACTGGCTGCGGTGGCTCGCGCCGCGGCTCAGCAGCATGCAGGAGGTGCTCGACTTCCGGCGCGAGTTCCGGCGGGAGCGACTGCGTACGGGGGCGACCGAACCCACCGCGAACGCGACGTGGGTCGCATTCGCGCTGTCGGCGCCGGCAGTCGCGAAGCTGCTCGGCGACGACGCGCTCGCCGAGATGAGCGACGAGGCGTTCCGGCAGGGGCTCGCCGCCCGCTCGACCTACCTCGGTGACCCCGCCGATCCCACGAGACCCGGGCATCGCGACCACTGGCGCGTCGGAGGCGAGGAGTCGGCGGCCGACTTCCTCGTGACGGTCGCGGCCGATGCCGCCGCGGATGCCGAGGCCGAGGCATCCGTGATCCTCGAAGCGGCAGCCCGGAGCGGCGTCTCGGTCGTCTTCGCCCAGGCGGGGGAGAACCTGCCCGGGAACCTCGGCGGCCACGAGCACTTCGGCTTCAAGGACGGCGTCTCGCAGCCCGGCGTACGCGGCGCGACCGCCGACGGCGAGCTGCTCGCCCCGCGCTACCTCGACCCGCGCAACCCGCACGCACGCATCTTCGGCAAGGCGGGGCAGCCGCTCGTCTGGCCCGGGCAGTTCGTGCTCGGGATGCCGCGGCAGGACCCCGCCGATCCGCTCGTCCCTGCGGCCGACGACGGCGCGTTCCCCGACTGGGCGCGCAACGGCTCGTACCTCGTGTGCCGGCGCCTGGCGCAGGATGTCCCCGCGTTCTGGGAGTTCGCCGCGGCGGCGGGCGCCGAGTACGGCACCGATCCCGTGCACGTCGCGTCGCTGATGGTCGGGCGCTGGCCCAGCGGCGCGCCCGTCTCGCGGACCCCGAGCCGCGACGACCTCGACCTCGCCGGCGACGAGTTCGCCCACAACCACTTCCAGTTCGACGACGACACCCGCGCCTGGACGCCGGCGCGGAGCCTCGTCGAGGGCGGCTACCGCGGCGACGACCACCCGAAGGCGCGCGCCGACGTGTTCGGCGACGTGTGCCCGATGGCCGGGCACATCCGCAAGGTCAACCCGCGCGACAGCGGCACCGACTTCGGCGCCCCGGCCGACACGATGATGCGGCTCATGCTGCGGCGCGGTATCCCGTATGGTCCGGTGCTGGCGGGCGTCACCGATCCGTCGCCCGAGCTCGTCGCCGCCGAGCGCGGTCTTGTTTTCGTCGCGCACATGGCCTCGATCGAGGACCAGTTCGAGTTCGTCACCCGGCGGTGGGCGAACTCCGCGCTGCAGCCCAACGCCGGCGGGCACGACCCTGTGATCGGCCAGGCCGACGTGTACGGGGCGCGCGAGCGGTCGTTCGAGGTGCGCACGCCATCCGGCGAGACGAAGAGGTTCGTCCTCGACCGCGAGTGGGTCACGGCGACGGGCGGCGGCTACTTCTTCGCCCCCGCGATCTCCGCGGTGGGCGGCCATCTGGCGGGGGAGGCGAGGAGCGCGGGCTGAGTCGCGGGTATCGGACGACTCAGCTTTCGGGGTCGTACTGGAACGCCCGCAGCTCCTGCGCGCACCGGCATGCGACGGCGATCTTCCGCGCCCACTCCACGGCCTCCTCACGGGACGGCAGCTCCAGCACGGTGTAGCCGCCCTCGAGCTGCGTCGTCTGCGGATACGTACCCTCCGTCACGGTTCCTTCGCCGTCGACCATGACCGGCGGGACGGTCTCGTCGATGCCGCCGCCGAACACCCAGACACCGGCATCCTTCGCCTCCTGCACGACCGCGTGCGAGGCGTCCGATACCGCCTGGAAATCCTCGGGGCTGAGGGCCATCGCTTCGCTCGGGAACGAGATCAGGTACTTCGTCATCGATTCGGCTCCTTTGTTCGCGGTGAGATCGACGCCCATCCTGGCCGACGCCATCGTCCGGCGCCATAATGGCGGCGTGAGCGAGATCAAGACCCAGGCGACGGATGCGGACGTGGCGGCATTCCTCGAGGCCGCGACACCGCAGCGGCGGCGCGAGGACGGCCTGGCCCTCGCCGACATCTTCCACGAGGTGACCGGGGTCGACCCCGTCATGTGGGGCCCATCGATGGTCGGGTACGGCAGCTATCGGTACGTGTCTCCGTCTGACCCCAAGCGGCACGGCGAGTGGCCGAAGACCGCGTTCTCGCCGCGCAAGGCGCAGCTCTCGCTCTACGGACTGAAAGACCTGCCCGCCGGGGCCGCGCTGCTGCCGGAACTCGGAAAGTACACAGAGGGCGCGGGCTGCGTGTACGTGAAGAAGCTCGACGACATCGACCTCGACGTGCTGCGCCGGCTGATCGCCATCGCGTGGGGTCGCGGCGACGACCCGCTGCCCTAACCCGCCTCGCCGTCGAACGCGCGGCGCAGGTACTTCGGTGCCTGTACGCGCCACGCCTCGGTGACCAGCTCGGCGAGGTGCTCGGCGTCGATGCCGGCCATGCGGAACGCGACCTTCGGTTCGCTCCACGGCGTCGTCGTTCGCAGGAACACGTCGGGCTCCATCTCGACGAGGGCAAGGGCGTCGATGGGGTCGGCGACCTTCACTCCGACCACGAGCTCGGACGCGATGATCGCCCGCATGTCGTCGGGGATGCTCGGCCATGGGTGGCACTCCCACGCGTAGAGCTTGCCGCGCACGAACCAGGCGGCGCCGCCCGTCGTCGCCCGCTCTTCGCTGCCCGGCAGCCCGGCCGCGGTGCCGCGCAGATCGTCGAGGGTGGCCACGCCCTGAGCCTACGGCGCCCCTCCGACGCGGCCGGGGCGGCCGTCGACCGGTCAGAAGGTGATCAGCTGGCGCAGCTCGCCGCCCGCGGCGAGCCGGTCCATGGCCGCGTCGAGGTCGTCGAGGCTGATGCGGGACGAGACGAGTCGCTCGAGCGGCAGGCGTCCCGCCCGCCACAGCCCGACGAACCGGGGGATGTCTCGGCTCGGCACCGCCGAGCCGAGGTAGCTGCCGACGACGGTGCGGGCTTCGGCCGTCAGCTGCAGCGGCGACACGCTCGCGCGCGCGTCGGGCGCGGGCAGCCCCACCGTGACGGTGGTGCCGCCGGGCGCGGTGAGAACGAGCGCGGTCTCGAACGCACGGGCGGCGCCGGCCGCCTCCACGACGACGGGGGAACGGATGCCGCGGTCCACCGCGTCCGCGGGAGTCAACACCTCACTCGCCCCGCAATCGCGGGCGGCGGCGAGCTTCGAGGGCAGCGTGTCGATACCGATCACCTCGTGGCCGAGCGCGACCGCGACGAGGAGTGCCGCCATGCCGACGCCGCCGAGGCCGACCACGATGACGCGGTCATCCGCTGCCGGGCGCCCGGCGTTGACGACGGCCCCGCCGCCGGTGAGCACCGCGCAGCCCAGCAGCGCCGCGATCTCGGGCGGCACGTCGGCGTCGACCGGCGCGACCGACGCCCGGCTCACCACGGCGTGCGTGGCGAACGCCGAGACGCCGAGGTGGTGGTGCACCTCCTGCGGCTCGCCTGCACGCTCACGATGGAGACGGATGCCGCCGCCGAGCAGCGTGCCCGCGCCATTGGCCGCCGAGCCCGGTGCGCACGGCAGACGCCCCTCGGTGAGGCATCCGTCGCACTCGCCGCAGCGGGGCAGGAACGTCATGACCACGCGATCGCCCACGGAGAGGTCGTCGACGCCGTCGCCGAGCCGCTCGACGATGCCCGCGGCCTCGTGCCCCAGCAGCATCGGGACCGGGCGCACGCGGTTGCCGTCGACGACGCTGAGGTCGGAGTGGCACACGCCCGCGGCCTCGATCCGCACGAGCACTTCCCCGATGCCGGGCGGGTCGAGCTCGAGCTCGCCCACCGTGAACGGGTGCGTCCTGGCGAACGGCGGTTGCGCGCCCGAGATTTCGAGCACGGCTCCGGTGATCTTCATGCGACCTCCTCGTCGTGCGACCGTACCTCGAACGAAGAACGCGCGCCCCCATTCGGGTGGCGCGCGTTCGTCGTGTGCGTGCGTCAGGCCTGCGCGGCGTGGCGGCGGAGTCGGGCGCGACGGATCCACTTCTCGAGCTCGACGACAACCGGCACGATGAGGGCGAGTCCGAGGGCGATGAGCCATTCCGTGCCCGACAGCCCGGTCGTGCCGATCAGTCGTTGCAGGAACCCGAGCTCGACGGCGGCCACCGTCAGCACCAGAGGGATCGACAGCCACTTGACCGCGATGAGGATCGGCGGCGTCAGCCCCGACTGCGGGTCCCGGCGCATCACAAGCCCGCCGAAGATCGACCCGAGCGCCGCGATCACGAAGGTCATCGTCACCGGCACGTTGGGCTCTGTCGAGCTCGCCTCGTCGGGCCAGATCAGCAGCGGCACGAGCGAGGTGATGAAGATGAGCCCGCCGTAGAAGAACCACATGATGACGGCGGCGCGGTTGGCGATCGTCTTCTTCGGGTCGCGCGGCGGCAGCTGCATGATGCCCTCGGGCGCCGGGTCGAGCATGATGACGATCACCGGGAAGATCGTGATGAAGAAGTTCAGGAAGAGGACCATGATGGGCGTGAGGGGCACGCCGTCGTTGATGTCGAAGACACTGGCCACGAGGAACAGCAGCACCAGCGAGAACAGCTGCGCCATCTGGTAGCGCACGTAGCTCACGATCTTCTCGTAGATCGAGCGGCCGAGCCGCACCGCTGTCACCAGGGTGCCGAAGTTGTCGTCGACGAGGATCATCTTCCCCGCCTGCTTCGTGACGTCGCTGCCCGAGCCCATCGCCACGCCGATGTCGGCCTGCTTGAGCGCGGCGGCGTCGTTCACGGCGTCGCCGGTCATCGCGACGACCGCGCCCTGCTCCTGCATGAGCCGTGCGAGGCGCAGCTTGTCTTCGGGGGTGACGCGGCCGAACATGTGCAGGCGCGGGAGCGCCGCCTTGAGCTCGTCGTCGCTCATCGCCTGGATCTCGGCGCCGCTCGCGGCGCCTTCGCCGAGCCCGAGCTTCGCACCGATCGCGGCGGCGGTGATCGCGTGGTCGCCGGTGATCATGCGGACCTCGATGCCGGCTTCGCGCGCGATGCGCACGGCCTCCTTCGAGGATGGGCGCAGCGGGTCGATGATGCCGACGAGACCGACGAACGTGAGATCGGACACCGCCGCCATAGGGTCATCGACCACGGGGGCGTCGGGCGCGAAGCGGCGGAACGCGAACGCGAGGACGCGCAGCCCCTGCTCGGAGAGCGAGCGGTTCGCTTCGAGGATCGCGTCGCGGCGGTCGGCGATGGGCACGACGCCTTCCATCGTCGCGACCGAGCTGCAGCGGTCGAGCACGACGTCGGGACCGCCCTTGACGTAACCGACGAGGGTCTCGACGCCCTCCACCGGGATCTCGTGGAACGTGCCCATGAACTTGTACGCCGAGTCGAACGGCACCTCGGCCACGCGCGGGAACTTCGAGCGCGTGAGCTCCGCGTCGACGCCGAGCTTGGCGGCGAGCACCACGAGCGCGGCCTCGGTGGGGTCGCCGATCACGGCGCCGTCGTCGGAGACCGTCGCGTCGCTGCAGAGGGTGAGTCCGAGGGCGAGCTGGTGGAACTGCGGCACCGGCAGGCCGGCGACGTGGCGCACCTCGCCGGTCTTCTCGTAGCCCGAGCCCGCGACGGTGAACCACTCGCCGCGGTAGTACAGCGACTCGACCGTCATCTCGTTCATCGTGAGCGTGCCGGTCTTGTCGGAGTTGATGGCGCTGGTCGCGCCCAGCGTCTCGACATCCGTGAGGTTCTTCACGACCGCCTTGTGCTCGGCGAGCTGGCGTGAGCCGTACGAGAGCATCGCCTGCACGAACGAGGGCATGCCGGTCGGGATCGCCGAGATCGCCATCGAGATGCCGAGGAGGATCACCGACGTGATCTCCTGGCCGCGCAGCAGGCCGGTGATGATGATGACCGCCACCGCGCCCCACGCGATCCAGCCGAGCACGCCGGTGAGCGAGTCGAGCTCGCGCTGCAAGGGGGACTTGGCCGGCTTGACCGCCGAGAGCATGGACGCGATCCGGCCCATCTGCGTCTGCATGCCGGTGTCGGTGATGACCACCGTCGCCGTGCCGCGGGTCACCTGGGTGTTCTGGAACACCATGTCGGTGCGATCGCCGAGAGTGGTCTGCGGGTCGGTGAGGGTGCCGGCATCCTTCGGGATGGGGGCGCTCTCGCCGGTGAGTGCCGCCTCCTGCGTCTCGAGCGTGGCCGAGCGCAGGATGCGCCCGTCGGCAGGAACGATGTCGCCCGCCTCGAGGGCGACGATGTCGCCGGGGACCAGCGTCGTGGCGTCGACCTGGGCGAGCGCCCCGTCGCGCACGACCTTGGCCTGAGGGATCTGCATCTTCGACAGCGCGTCGACGGATGCCTTCGCCTTCAGCTCCTGCCGGGTGCCGAGCACGATGTTCAGCACCACGAGGGCGCCGACGAGGATGCCGACGCTGATCTGATCAATGAGCAGGCTGATGATCGCGACGGCGACCAGCATGACGTTCATCGGATCCGCGAGCTGCTGCAGCGCCACCTGCCAAGTCGACGGCTGCTTCTCGGCGGCGATCGAGTTCGGTCCGTGCTCGGCGAGCCGCTGGGCGGCATCGGCGGCGGTCAGGCCGTGGTCGCGGTCGCTGCGCAGTGCGGCGACGACGGCGTCGGGGTCCTGCGTGTACCAGGGGGCTTTGCCCGCCGTGTCCGGCGGGGTGTCCACGGTGCTCATGGCACGAACATACCGCCGCGCCGAGAGCGTGCGACGACGAATTCCAGCGACGCGCCGCGGTGGTCAGTCGTCCAGTCGTTCGCGAAGCCGACGGGCCACCTCGGCGGTCGGCATCGACCGCGGGAACACGGCCACCACGACCTTTTCGGCCGCGGGATCCGCCTCGCTGTCGGGCAGCACGCCGAACCGCCGGCGGGCGTCGTCGAGGGCCGTGCGCAGCACCGAGACGGGCACCTTCTTCGGGCCCCGGATGAGCCGGCGCAGCACGTGGTTGTGGATCGCGGTGATGAGTGCCGAGAATCCCACCGCATCGAGCGGGTCGAGGCCGGGCAGCGACGCGCGCAGGTACTCGTCGAAGAGCCGCTCGTACCGGAACACCGTCACGATCTCGCGATCGCGCAATGCCGGGACGCCCCGCACGACCGCATAGCGTCGCCGGGCCAGCTCGGGGTCTGCGGCGAAATGCGCATACACGAACACGGATGCCTCGCACACGGCCGCCCACGGATCGCGATGCGGCTGCGCCAGGAACTCGCGCAGGCGCTCCAGCAGCAGCTCGTGGTCGGTGAAGACGACGTCGTCCTTGCCGCCGAACTGCCGGAAGAACGTCGAGCGCGACACGCCGGCCGCCTGCGCGATCTGCTCCACCGAGGTCTGGTCGAACCCCTGCTCGGCGAACAGCTCGAGCGCGGCGGCGACCACGGCCGCGCGGGAAGCGGCCTGGGAAGCGGAGGCGGCAGCGGTGTCGGACATCTCGGGGAGAGCCTAATGCGCGTGCCGCCGCTCGCGCCGCATGCCGGCGCGCGCCGCGCCCGCATCCGCGCTGCGCTGTCAACGGGGTCGACACACCGAAGACCGAGGTCTTCTATAGGTCCATGACGCCGATCTGGAAGAGAGAAGCCGAAAGCGTCGCGGGCACGCCGTTCCAGTCGGCTCGGCGCCGCGACGTGGTGGTCGTGGGCGCGGGGCTGACGGGGCTGTCGACGGCACTGCTGCTGACGCGCGAGGGCTTGGACGTCGCGGTCGTCGACGCCGCCGAGGTGGGCGCGCTGGCATCGGGAGGCAATACCGGCAAGCTGACGCTGCTGCAGGGATCCGTGCTCTCGGCCCTACGCCGCCACCACCCGGCGCGCCTCGTCCGTGCCTACGTCGAGTCCAACCGCGACGGCGCGGAGTGGCTCACGGGGATCGCCGACGAGCTCGGCGTGCCGTACTCCCGGCGCGCCGCGTATTCGTATGCACAGACGCCGCAGGGCGCCGACTGCATCGAGGCGGAGCTGCGCGCGGCCACCGAGGCAGGGCTGGAGGTGCGGCGGGTGGAGCCTGACCTGCTCGCGCAGTCCCCGTTCGACATGGTCGACGCGATCGCGCTCGACCGTCAGGTCGCGATCGACCCGCAGCGTCTCCTCGTGGCGCTCGCGCAGGCGCTGCTGCGGGAGGGCGGGACGCTGCACACCGGGGTGCGCGTCACGCGCGTACACGCCGTGCCGTGGTCCGGCGTCGAGACGACGAGAGGCTTCATCGCGGCGAACCACGTCGTGCTCGCGACCGCGACCCCGATCATCGACCGCGGGCTCTACTTCGCCAAGGTGCGAGGCCTGCGCTCGTCGTGCGTCGCCTTCGCGACCGACGGACCGCTCCCCGAGGGGCTGTACATCTCGGTCGACGGCGAGACGAAGTCGGTGCGGTCGATCACCCCCGAGGACGGCCCTGCCGACGCCGCCCAGCTCATCGTGGGCGGCAACGGCTTCGCCGTCGGGCGCGCGGCCTCCCCGCTCGCGGCCGTGAACGGGCTCGTGTCGTGGGCGCAGCACCACTTCCCCGGCGCCGAGCCGGTGGCCTCGTGGTCGGCCCAGGACTACGAGTCGCACGACCTCATCCCGTTCGTCGGCGCGATGCCGCGCGGGCTCGGCCGCATCCGGTTCGCCACCGGGTACGCGAAGTGGGGCCTCTCGAACGCACCCGCCGCGGCGCTGCGACTGACGGCGGAGATCCGCCGCGTGCCGCGCCGAGAGCGCCCCGACTGGATGAACGTCATCTCCGCACGGTTCACGGTGCCCGCGGATCTGGCCCGCGGCGGTGTGGAGAACCTGCGCGTCGGGTGGGAGGCGGCGTCGGGCTGGATCGGCGCCCAGACGGTGCCGACGCCGGTGCGCCGGCCGGCCGAGGGGGAGGGTGTGGTCGCCAGCCGCGCCGGGCAGCCCGTGGGCATCTCGACGGTCGACGGGCGCACCTGCGCGATCAGTGCGGTCTGCACCCATCTCGGCGGCGTGCTGCGGTGGAACGACGCCGACCTCACCTGGGACTGCCCGCTGCACGCGTCGCGCTTCACCGCCGACGGATGCCGCATCGAGGGGCCTGCGCTCCGAGACCTCGCGCGCCTGCCCCGCGTGCCGGGCGAAGAGCTCGACGACGAGCCGGCCGAGGTCCGGACGCCGGAGTCCACCACCTCGCGGTGACGGAGCGGGCGAGGCCGCAGCATCCGTTCCGCTCTTCGGAACCCGGCGGCGCGTCGCTGCGGTCAGAACCGGACGACGACCGGTAGTAGGCTGGGGGACTGGTCGATATCTCGACGTCGAGACGCTTTTGAGCGTCATCCCCACCCCCATTCGCCACCTGCGAAGGAAATCACTGTGGATCTGTACGAGTACCAGGCACGAGACCTTTTCGAGAAGTACGAGGTGCCGGTGCTCGCCGGCATCGTCGCGGACACGCCGGAGGAGGTGCGTGCCGCAGCCGAGAAGATCGGCGGTGTCGTCGTCGTCAAGGCCCAGGTCAAGACCGGCGGCCGCGGCAAGGCCGGCGGCGTGAAGGTCGCCAAGACCCCCGACGAGGCCTACGAGGCTGCGAAGGCCATCCTCGGTCTCGACATCAAGGGCCACGTCGTCAAGCGCGTCATGGTCGCCCAGGGCGCCCGCATCGACAAGGAGTACTACTTCTCGGTGCTGCTGGACCGCGCGAACCGCTCGTACCTGTCGCTCGCGTCGGTCGAGGGCGGCATGGAGATCGAGGAGCTCGCCGTCGAGCGCCCCGAGGCCCTCGCGCGCATCGACGTCAACCCCGGCACCGGCATCGACAAGGCCAAGGCCGTCGAGATCGCCGAGGCCGCCGGCTTCTCGGCCGACCTGGTCGACAAGGTGAGCGACGTCTTCGTCAAGCTCTACAACGTCTACAAGGGTGAGGACGCGACGCTCGTCGAGGTCAATCCGCTCGTGCTCACCGAGGAGGGCGAGATCATCGCCCTCGACGGCAAGGTCTCGCTGGACGAGAACGCCGACTTCCGTCACGCCGGGCACGCGCTGCTCGAAGACAAGGACGCCGCCGACCCGCTCGAGGCGAAGGCCAAGGCCAACGACCTCAACTACGTCAAGCTCGACGGCGAGGTCGGCGTGATCGGCAACGGCGCCGGCCTCGTGATGTCGACGCTGGACGTCGTCGCGTACGCCGGTGAGAACCACGGCGGCGTGAAGCCGGCCAACTTCCTCGACATCGGCGGCGGCGCGTCGGCCGAGGTCATGGCCGCGGGTCTGGACGTCATCCTCGGCGACGCGCAGGTCAAGAGCGTGTTCGTCAACGTGTTCGGTGGCATCACCGCGTGCGACGCGGTCGCCAAGGGCATCGTGGGCGCGCTCGCCGAGCTCGGCTCGTCGGCCTCGAAGCCGCTGGTCGTGCGCCTCGACGGCAACAAGGTCGAGGAGGGCCGTGCGATCCTGCGCGACGCCAACCACCCGCTCGTGACCCTGGCCGAGACGATGGACGAGGGCGCCGACAAGGCCGCCCAGCTCGCCAACGCCTGAGCCCGAAGCATCCGGAACTAGGAAAGAACCAGACATGTCGATCTTCCTCAACAAGGACTCCAAGGTCATCGTCCAGGGCATCACCGGTGGTGAGGGCACCAAGCACACCGCACTCATGCTCAAGGCCGGCACCCAGGTCGTCGGCGGCGTGAACGCCCGCAAGGCCGGCACCACCGTGCTGCACACCGACGCCGACGGCAATCCCGTCGAACTTCCCGTCTTCGCCTCGGTGCAGGAGGCCATCGACGCCACCGGCGCCGACGTCTCGATCGCGTTCGTGCCGCCCGCGTTCACCAAGAGCGCCATGGTCGAGGCCATCGACGCCGAGATCCCCCTGCTCGTCGTGATCACCGAGGGCGTGCCCGTCGGCGACACCGCCGAGGCATGGGCGTACGCGCAGTCGAAGGGGAACAAGACCCGCATCATCGGCCCGAACTGCCCCGGCATCATCACGCCCGGCGAGTCGCTGGTCGGCATCACGCCCGCCAACATCACCGGCAAGGGCCCGATCGGCCTCGTGTCGAAGTCGGGCACGCTGACGTACCAGATGATGTACGAGCTGCGCGAGATCGGCTTCTCGACGGCCATCGGCATCGGCGGCGACCCGATCATCGGCACCACGCACATCGACGCGCTCGCCGCGTTCGAGGCCGACCCCGAGACCAAGGCGATCGTCATGATCGGCGAGATCGGCGGCGACGCCGAGGAGCGCGCGGCCGACTTCATCAAGGCG
Source organism: Microbacterium trichothecenolyticum (assembly GCF_041938625.1). Taxonomy (GTDB): domain Bacteria; phylum Actinomycetota; class Actinomycetes; order Actinomycetales; family Microbacteriaceae; genus Microbacterium; species Microbacterium trichothecenolyticum_D. The sequence goes on from NZ_CP169427.1 coordinate 1,251,598, forward strand.
AACGTGACCAAGCCGGTCGTCGGCTACGTCGCGGGCTTCACCGCCCCCGAGGGCAAGACCATGGGCCACGCGGGCGCGATCGTGTCGGGCTCCGCCGGCACTGCGCAGGCGAAGAAGGAGGCCCTCGAGGCCGCCGGCGTCAAAGTCGGCAAGACGCCGTCCGAGACCGCGTCGCTCATGCGCGAGATCATCGAGAGCCTCTAAGGCGTTCACACGAGGGATGGATGCTGCAGCCCCGGGCTGCAGCATCCATCCCTCGTCGTTTCAGTCGGAGGAGGAACCGCCGAACCGTGCGACCTGGCCGGCGCGGTCGGCGTCTTCGCTGGCGAGCCTGCCGCCGTTGGCGACGAAGTCGGCGGCGACCTCTTCGAACATGATGCGCACGTCCTGGCGGCGGGCGCCGAGCGCCTCGACGGCGGCATCGGTCACGAGTTCGGCGAAGCGGCGACGCTGGTCGACGGTGCGTCCGGGGAGGAGTTCGACTCTGAGGTTGGGCATGCCTCGACCATAGGCCCGCGCGACCCGACCCGTGTCGGTGCGGCTTTACGCTGGAGGCATGCCGCTGACCGGAGAGTACAAGCCGTCCACGTCGGACTGGGCGCGCAAGCAGGCCGAGGCGTTCGAGGCCTCGAACGGCGAGAAGGCGAACACGTTGCGCGGTGTTCCGATCATCGTGCTGACGACGGTCGGCGCCACGTCCGGGGCGCTCCGCAAGACGGCGCTCATGCGCGTCGAGCACGGCGGGCGCTACGCCGTCGTCGCGTCGAAGGGCGGAGCCCCCGACGAGCCCAAGTGGGCCGAGAACATGCGGCGGCAGCCGCACGTCGAGCTGCAGGACGCCGACGAGAAGCACGACTACACCGCGCGTGAGCTGTCGGGCGAGGAGCGCACCGAGTGGTGGGCGCGGGCCGCGGAGGTCTGGCCCGACTACGACAACTACCAGAAGCGCACCGATCGGCTGATCGCGATCTTCGTGCTCGAGCCGCACGCGGACTGATCTCGCGAAACTGAGGCGTTCCTGAGCGATCCGGGTGCGCCCCGCTCCTAGACTCGGCCCCGTCAGGGGGTGGCCGTGTCGGGGGACGCACGCTTCGGATCCACCGTGCGCCGGTGGGAGGTCGCGCTCGCCTGCGCGGCGGCAGCCCTCGTACTGGCGGCCATCGCCGCCGCCGCTCTCGTCGCCGTTCCGCCTACGATCGCGAACCTCGCGAGCGAGGTGTCGGACGGGCGCGCTCCGACCGACCTCGGGGACGCCGCGGTCGTCGTGCCTGCCGACTGGGTCGTCACACGCGACTCGGAGGATGCGATCACGGTGCGCACACCCGACGGCGCGCTGCGGGCGAGCCTGGAGTCGATCGACGAGAGTCCCGCTGACGCCGTCGCCGTCGCCGCCGGCGGCGGCGCCGTGCGCGCCGAGGTGCTCGCGTCGGGCCTGACAGCGGTCCACGTCGACCTCGACGACGGCGGAGTCGTCGCAGGGGTGGGGGAACCGGATGCTGCGCCCAGTGTGCGCGTCGTCGTGGAGGTCCGCCCAGCTGAAGGCGATGAACCGGCGGCATATCGCACAGCCATCGGGGACCTGCTGGAAGGCATCCGGCGATGAGGGCGCGTGCAGCGGTCGTCGTGCTCGCCATGGCGGCCCTGGTGCTGTCGGCCTGCGCGCCGGCGTCGCGCGGAGCATGGGAGCCCCCGGCGTGGGCGCCGGAGGTGGTGCACGCGACGGATCCGGTCACCGAGATCACCGCCGCCGCAGACGGGCCGCTCGGCGCGGGCATCGTGCCCCTGCGGGTGCGCAACGACGCGGTGGGCGTGCAGGCGCGTGTCGCCCTGCTCCCGGCCGGCTCCACCACCGACCCGTTCAACACCACGGTGGAGCAGTTCGTCCGCGGCGCGATCGCAGACCGCGTGGTCGCGTCGGGGACCGCGTTCGTCCCCACGCCGTCGGCGGTCGGCTCCGGCCTCGGGGATCGACGGTGCGCCGCCGACAGCACACGGCGCCCGGCGGCCGAGCTCCTGGCCGATCCCGCCTCCGGCCCGGCGGGTGGCACGGGCACGGCCGTGGTGTGCGGCATCGTCGCCGCAGGCGGAACCATCGTGGGGGAGCGCGTCCGGGTGGTCAGCGGAAACCCGGCCGGCGTCCACTCCGACACGACCACCACGCTGTACACCGACGTCGCGACGGGGGAGGTGGCCACGGCCGACGGGCTGTGGGCCGACGGTGCGGCCGCCGCGCTCGGCACGCACATCGTCGAGGCGCTCCGCCGCGACGCGGGCGCCCTCAGTCAGCGACCGGTCGTGGTCGGCGACGAAGCACAGCTCGCGGCGATCCAGGCCGCGCTGGCCACGACCGTCCCGTCCGACGAGGGTCTCGTCATCACTCTCGCGCCGGGCTTCACCGCACCGGATCTCGCCGGGCTCGGTGCACCGCCGACGACCGAGCCGCTCGACATCGCCGTTCCCGCCGAGGTCGCCGCCGGCCTCGTCTCGCCGCTCGGCGCGCGCGTGCTGGCCTCCGCCGGGCAGCCGTACACTGGACCCGCCGCCGCACCCGCCGGATCACGCGCCGTCGACTGCGCACTCGTGCCGTGCGTCGCGCTGACCTACGACGATGGTCCGTCCGCCTACACGGCCGGCATCCTGGACGACCTCGCGGCACGCGACGCCGCGGCGACGTTCTTCGCGATGGGGCAGAACGCGCAGGGCTACGCCGACACGCTCGCGCGCATGACCAGGGACGGCCACGAGGTCGAGGGCCACACGTGGAACCACCCGCATCTTCCGCAGCTCACGGACGCGCAGGTCACCGCCCAGATCGTCGACTCCACCCGGGCGCTCGAGGCCGCCTCCGGCCAGGACATCACCGCATTCCGCCCGCCGTACGGCGAGTTCACGCCACGAGTGCTCGCCCTGGCCGGCATGCCCGCGATCCTCTGGGACATCGACACCCTCGACTGGCAGGGGCCCGCCGACGACGTGCTCATCGCCCGGGCCGTCGAACAGCCGCGCGCGGGATCGATCGTCCTGCTGCACGACATCCATCCGGGTACGGCGCGCACCACGGGCGCCGTCCTGGACGGACTTCTCGACCGGGGGTTCCAGCTCGTCACCGTGCGGCAGCTCTTCGGTGGACAGCTGCCCGTCTCGGGCTCCTGGCGTCGCGCTCCCTGAGCGTTCGGACCCGCGGCCGTGTGGGATACCTCCGCGGTGACCGACGCCGAGCGTGCCGCCGACGACGGCCCGACCCCTCCGGGTTGGACCCCGCTGCGCTGACCCCGAAACGCCGAAGGGGACGGATGCCGCGGCCCGCAGCATCCGTCCCCCGAAGCGCTGCTCAGCCGAGCAGGGTCTCGAGCGGTCCGCGTGCGAAGTAGAGCACGAAGCCGGCGGCGACGATCCACAGCAGCGGGCTGATCTCGCGGGCCTTGCCCGAGAGCGACCGGACGACGACCCACGAGATGAAGCCCGCGCCGATGCCGTTCGCGATCGAGTAGGTGAGCGGCATGACGGTCACCGCGAGGAACACCGGGAGCAGGATCGAGAAGTCCGAGAAGTCGATGAAGCGGATCTGCGACATCATCAGCGCGCCGACGATGACCAGTGCGGATGCCGCGACCTCGGTGGGCACGATCGACACGAGCGGCGTGAAGAACATGGCGACGAGGAACAGGCCACCCGTCACGACGTTCGCGAAACCCGTGCGGGCGCCCTCGCCGATGCCCGCGCCCGATTCGATGAACACCGTGTTCGACGAACTCGACGTGAAACCACCCGCGACCGCGCCGACCCCCTCGACGATGAGCGCCGACTTGATGCGCGGGAAGTCGCCCTTCTCGTTCGCCAGACCGGCCTCCTTCGACAGGCCGGTCATCGTGCCCATGGCGTCGAAGAAGTTCGTGAACACGAGCGTGAAGACGAGCATCAGGGCGGCGAGCACGCCGATGCGCTCGAACGAGCCGAACGACACCTGGCCGACGAGCGACAGGTCGGGCACGCTCACGAGCGACGACGGCAGCTCCGGGACCGAGAGGCCCCAGCCGCCGGGGTTGACCTCGTCGCCGTCGAACTTGGGGCCGATGTTCCAGATCGCCTCGACGATCACCGCGACCACGGTGCCCGTGACGAGGCCGATCAGGATGCCGCCCTTGACCTTTCGAGCAACCAGGATGCCGGTGAGCAGCAGCGTGAAGACGAAGATGAGCGTCGGAACCGTCGCGACCGAGCCGTCGACGCCGAGCCCGACCGGGGGAGAGGACGCCCCGGTCGCGGTGACGAAGCCGGCGTCGACGAAGCCGATGAACGCGATGAAGAGGCCGATGCCCACCGTGATGGCGAGCTTCAGCTGGATCGGCACGGCGTCGAAGATCATGCGCCGGAGGCCGGTCGCGGCCAGCAGCACGATGATCAGACCGTTGATGACGACGAGGCCCATCGCCTCGGGCCAGGTGACCTGCCCGACGACCGACACCGCGAGGAACGAGTTGATGCCCAGGCCCGCGGCGAACGCGAAGGGCAGGCGGGTCACGAGACCGAACAGCAGCGTCATGACGCCGGCGGTCAGCGCCGTGGTCGCGGCGACCTGCGTGAACCCGAGCGTGTTCCCCGCGACATCCGTGCCGCTGGACAGGATGATCGGGTTCAGGATGACGATGTACGCCATCGTCACGAACGTGACGACACCGCCGCGGATCTCGGCGGGGATGGTCGATCCGCGCTGGGTGATCTCGAAGAACCTGTCGAAGCCGTTCTTCGGCTCCGGGGTCGGGGTGTCGTCGGTGTCGTCGGGGGCGTTGTGCGCCGTGGACTCGGCTGTGCTCATGTGGGGGGACCTCCGACGTGAAACGTTAGTCGCTCGTCGCTCAACCTGAGGATTCGCTGGACGGATGCCTCGGCCCCGCGCGCGGGCGCCCAGGCCGAGGCGGTGCGCCGAAGTAGGGTCGATGGCGCATGCATCGCCTCATCGTCGCCCTTCTCGCCTCCGTCGACGCCGTCATCGCGGCGGCCGTCGGCCTTGCCGTGACCCTCGCCCCGCTCACCCTGCTGTGGGTGTTCGGCTTCGGCGGCGGAGCGGACTGGGGTGTGCTGTGGCCGTCGGCGGTGTCGGTGTGGCAGCTCGGCAACCTGGTGCCGCTCGGCATCACCCTGCCGCCCGACTATCTCGCCGCGACGGGGATCGATGCGGGCGCAGCATCCTTCGTCCTCTCGCTCGCCCCGCTCGCGTTCGCCGGCTTCACGGTGATCTTCGCCGCCCGCTCGGGGGCCCGCGCCTCACATGCCGATGCGTGGCTCACCGGTGTGCTCTCGTCGAGTGCGGTGTTCGCGATCCTGACCGCCGGCGCCGCGCTGACCGGCGCCAACGACGTCGCGCGCGCCGAGCCGTGGCAGGCGATCCTCGTGCCGACGCTGCTGTTCGCCGTTCCCGCGTTCGCCGCTGCGGTCGTCACGGAGTGGTCCGAGGCCGGGTCGGGTTCGATCGCCCGGCTGCGCGACCGCATCGAGGCCGCGCCGCACGGCTGGGGCGATGTGCCCGCGCTCGTCGCGCGCGGCACCGCCGTCGTGGTGGTCGGACTGGTCGGCGTCGGCGCCGCCGTCGCGGCCGTCGCGCTGTTCTCGCGGGCGGGGCAGATCGTCGCCCTGTTCCAGGCCGGTGACGTCGACCCGCTCGGCGCCATCGTCATCACCCTCGCCCAGCTCGCGTACGTGCCGACCCTCGCGGTGTGGGGGATGAGCTTCGTCGCAGGGCCCGGCTTCGCCGTCGGCACCGGCACCTCGGTCTCGCCCGCCGGCACTCAGGTGGGGGTCGTGCCGGGGCTGCCGGCACTGGGCGCCGTTCCCGAGTCGACGACGTCGTGGCTGCTGCTGCTCGCGCTGCTCCCCGTCGCCCTGGGCGCGCTCGCTGGGTGGATCGCGCGCTCGCGGCTCCTGCACGCTCACCTCGACGACCATGTCCACGCCCCCGAGGATCCGATCGCGGCGCGCCTCGTCGTGACCGCGGCCATCGCGCTGCTCTCGGGCGGCGCGGCGGCGCTTCTCGCGTGGACGGCGTCGGGATCGCTCGGGCCAGGGCGGCTCGCCGAGTTCGGGCCGGAGGTCGGGCCTGTTGCGCTTGCGATCGGCCTCGAGGTGCTGCTCGGCGCCGCGATCCTGCTCCTGTCCCCGCGATCGGCGGGTCGGGGCCGGTCGACCGGGCACGGCTCCACCCCTGCGGCGGCCGTGGCCGAGGAGGCGCCGGCGGAAGACGGCCCGCATCCCGAACCCCCGGAGGCCGCCGCGTTCGCCGCGGTCGCGGCGTTCACCGCTCGGCGGGGCGGCGCCGTGCCGAAGGATGACGCGGGGAGGCAGCATCCGTCCCCGCCCGTCACATCGGAAGCGACGACCGAGCCCATCGACCTGCCGCGGTCAGCGCCGCCCGGCGCGAGGGATGGTTCCGATTAGCGCCGCCCGGCGCGAGGGATGGTTCCGATCAGCGCCGCCCGGCGCGAGGGATGGTTCCGAGTAGCGCCGCCCGGCGCGAGGGATGGTTCCGATTAGACTGACTTGGTGCTGACGGTCGCTGTTCTCATCTCGGGCACAGGGTCGAACCTGCGCGCTCTGCTCGACGCGGCGGCCGATCCAGAGTTCCCCGCCCGCGTCGTCGTCGTCGGCGCCGATCGCGAGGCCGACGGGTTCGCGCACGCGGAGGAGTACGGCATCCCCACGTTCATGGTGCCGTTCGCGCAGTTCGCGACCCGCGAGGAGTGGGGCGCCGAACTCGCCACCCAGCTCGAGGTGTGGCGGCCCGACCTCGTCGTGCTGAGCGGCCTCATGCGGCTGCTGCCGGCGGACCTCGTCGACGCGTGGTCGCCGCGGATCATCAACACCCACCCGGCCTACCTGCCGGAGTTCCCCGGTGCGCACGGCGTGCGCGACGCACTCGCCGCCGACGTGGCGCAGACCGGGGCCAGCGTCATCATCGTCGACAACGGGGTCGACTCGGGGCCGATCCTCGCGCAGGAGCGCGTGCCCGTGCTCCCCGGCGACGACGAGCACGCCCTGCACGAGCGCATCAAGCCCGTCGAGCGCCGCCTCCTGATCGACGTGGTGCGCCGCGTCGCGACCGGCGACCTCGACCTCGCGGCGGTGTCCGCGCGCGCCCAGCTCTGACCCCCACCCCCACCGAGGAGATCCGCCATGGCCGGACCGAGCCACGACCCCGCCCTGTACCGCCCCCGCGATGTCGTCCCGGTGCGCCGCGCACTCGTGTCGGTGAGCGACAAGACCGACCTGCTGGCACTCGGCGAGGCGCTGGCCGCCGCCGGCGTCGAGATCGTGTCGACGGGCGGCTCTGCGACGCTGCTTCGTGAGGCCGGCTACACCGTCACCGACGTGTCGAGCGTCACCGGGTTCCCCGAGTCCCTCGACGGGCGCGTCAAGACCCTCCACCCGAGCGTGCACGCGGGACTCCTCGCCGACCTCCGCCTCGAGGACCACGAGCGCCAGCTCGCCGAGCTCGAGATCGCGCCGTTCGAGCTCGTCGTGGTGAACCTGTATCCGTTCGTCGAGACCGTGCGCTCCGGCGCGCAGGGCGATGACGTCGTCGAGCAGATCGACATCGGCGGCCCGGCGATGGTGCGCGCGTCGGCGAAGAACTACGCCAACGTCGCGATCGTCGTCTCCCCGTCGTCGTACCCCGCGGTCATCGAGGCCGTCCGCGCCGGCGGCACGACTCTCGTGCAGCGCCGCGAGCTCGCCGCCCGCGCCTTCGCGCACACCGCCGAGTACGACCGCGCCGTCGCCACCTGGTTCACCGAGGGCACGCTCCTCGAAGAGGATCTGCCGGCGCACCTCACGATCAAGGCCGAGCGCCTCGCGACCCTCCGCTACGGCGAGAACTCGCACCAGCGTGCCGCGATCTACACCCGCAACGGCGGCCACGGCATCGCCCAGGCGATCCAGCTCCAGGGCAAGGAGATGTCGTACAACAACTACGTCGACGCCGACGCGGCCCTGCGCGCCGCGTTCGACATGGTCAAGCCCGCCGTCGCGATCATCAAGCACGCGAACCCCTGCGGCATCGCGGTGACAGCGCCGAACGCCCTCGACCCCATCGCGAGCGCGCACCTGCGCGCGCACGAGTGCGACCCGGTGTCGGCGTACGGCGGCGTGATCGCCGCCAACGGCACGGTGACCCTCAAGATGGCCGAGAACCTCAAGGACATCTTCACCGAGGTCATCGTCGCGCCCGCGTTCGAACCGGCGGCGCTCGAGGTCTTCAAAGCGAAGAAGAACCTGCGTCTGCTGCAGCTGCCCGCCGACTGGCAGCAGGAGCGCCTGGACGTGCGCCTCGTCTCGGGCGGCCTGCTGCTGCAGGACGCCGACCGCTTCCCCGACGACATCGAGTCGGTCGCGAAGGACTGGCAGCTGGTGTCGGGCGAGCGTCCCGCCGACGAGGAGATGACCAACCTCATCTTCGCCTGGAAGGCGTGCCGCGCGGTCAAGTCGAACGCCATCGTCCTCGCCAAGAACTCGGCGACCGTGGGCATCGGCATGGGCCAGGTCAACCGTGTCGACTCGTGCCGCCTCGCGGTCGAGCGGGCCGGTGACCGCGCCGCGGGGTCGGTCGCATCATCCGATGCCTTCTTCCCCTTCGCAGACGGCCCGCAGATCCTGCTCGACGCCGGCATCTCGGCCATCGTCCAGCCGGGCGGCTCGGTCCGCGACGACGAGGTCATCGCCGCGGCGAAGGCCGCGAATGTGACGATGTTCTTCACGAACGAGCGCCACTTCTTCCACTGACGCTCGTCACCCGGAGGCGCCGTCCGGCCGATCGACCAGGACATGGGGCTCTTTCCCCATGTCCTGGTTCTCGTCGGGAGGCGCACGATCGTCCGGATAGGGTCGATGCGGAGCGTTCGCCAGGAGGACCGGTGATTTGGGAGATCGACGACTCGACACGTGCCGTCGAGGGGCTCGATGGGCGCGGCCGGCCGATGCCGGAGTACGCCGCGACACTCGGGCTGCGCAGGGCGCCGTTCGGGCGGCGCGTGCTCTCCACGTCGATCGAGCTCGGCATCCTGCTGGTGCTGCAGCTCCCGGTCCTCCTCGTCACCCTTCCTGCGCTCGTGAGCACGACGGCGTCGCCGGATGCCGCGGCGACGCTCGCAGACGACGGCCGGCTCGGCCTGGTCATCGCCTGCGGGGCGGCATCGGCGGCGCTGACGACGGCTTTCGTCGTGGTGCAGCTCGTGCTGCACGGGCGCAAGGGCGTCACCGTCGGCAAGGCGGCGACCGGGATCCGATCGGTCAACGTCCGCACGCTCGAGCGCCCGGGCTTCTGGCGGGGCGCGGTGGTGCGCTATCTCGTGCTGTATGGCAGCTTCCTCGTGCCGCTGGTGGGTCCGGTGCTCGTCATCGCGTGCTCGCCGCTGTTCGATTCCGAGCGACGGGGCCGCGGCTGGGCAGACCTCGCCGGGGCGACGTGGTTCGTCGACGCGCGTGACGGGCTCAACCCTTACGACGTCAAGCGCATGCGCATCGCCCGCAAGACCGCCGCCACCGACCTCGCGGACGAGCGCAGCGAGCTGCGCTCCCTCGCCACCTCGGCGACGGCCCCCGGCACGGGCGCCTACATTCCGGTCACCCGCAGCAGCGGGGGAGTCGTGGGCGCGCCGCGTGCCGAGGCGTACGCGTCGACCGCGGACGCGAGCGGGACGGATGCCGCGTCCCCCGCGTCCGCTTCGGCACCCGCGCTCGCACCTGCCGCTGTGGCGCCGGCCGGTGCCACGCCGACGGCCATCGCGCCCACGGCACCCTACTCCGGCCCGGGGATCCCCTGGACGCCGCCCCGGCTGCTGCCCGACGCGAGCCCCGCACCCACGCCTGCCGTGGTCGACCCGCCGGCGGCGTCCCCGCCGCGTCGGTCGTCGTCGCCGGCCGACCCTGCGACGGCGGGCGTCGTCCTCGAGTTCGACAACGGGGCCCGCATCGCGCTCGACGGGTCCGGGATCCTGATCGGCCGCGATCCGGCGGCTGGGCCAGGGGACGCCGGTCTCGCGCTCATTCCCCTGGACGACCCGTCGAAGTCCATCTCGAAGACCCACCTGGCGCTCCTGCGCACGGGTGGCAGCATCATCGCGATCGACCGTGCGTCGACCAACGGGAGCGCGGTGATCCGCGACGGCGTCGAGCATGCGATTCCGCCCGGCCAGGGCATCGCGGTCCGCTCCGGAGACACCCTGCTGCTCGGCGAACGGCGCGCCCGCGTCCGTATCGGCTGAGGCAGCACAGCGAGGAACCCATGAGACTCAGACTCACCCTGCAGCGCCGGAACGCCCAGCACATCGACATCGTGGTCACCGCCGACACGACGGCGACCGTGCAGGACGTCGCGCGGCACATCGTCGAGACCGATCCGGCGCGCGAGACCATCGCGTCACCGGGTGACGTGCTGACGCTCAAGGTGGCGCCTCCGACGTCGTCGACGTTCACGATGCTCTCGCCCGAGACGCTCATCAGCGACGCTGCGGTGGGCTCGGGCTTCGTCGCGTCGATCGTCAATCTCGGCGAGGACTACGTCTCGACGCGGACCAACGGGGGCCCGCCTGCCGCCGTCCTCTCGATCGTCGCGGGTCCGCTCGTCGGCCGCGAGTTCCCGCTGCCGCGCGGTCACTTCACCATCGGCCGCGTCGCGGGCAACGACGTCGTCGTCGCGGATCCCACCATCTCCAAGTCGCACGCACGCATCGAGGTCGGTGCCTCGGTCGAACTCGTCGACCTGAACTCGGCCAACGGCATCGTCGTCGACGGCGGCCTCGTGCAGCGCCTTCGCGTCATCCCCGGCCAGCGGTTCTCACTCGGCGACACCGACGTCGTCGTCCGCATGGTGCAGGACTTCGCGCCCGTGGAACAGGACCCCGTCCTCGAGCGGGGCGGCTCGCTCCTGTTCAACCGCAGCCCGCGCGTGGAGCCGCGGTACGTGGGTGAGGAGCTGCCCGAGCCGCGGATGCCGAAGGACCCGGTCTCGCGGCTGTTCCCGTGGCCGATGCTGGTCGCGCCGCTCATCCTCGGCATGGCGCTGTTCGCGATGAACGGCAACCCCCGCTCGCTCCTGGTCGTGGTGATGTCGCCGCTCATGCTCCTCGGCAACTTCATCTCCCAGCGCACGCAGGTCGGCCAGCGCGCCCGCAAAGAGACCGAGATCTTCGAGCGCACATTCGAGGAGCTCGAAGAGAACCTCTATCGCGAGCGGCCGCGCGAGCGCGAGATCCGCAACGCCGAGGTGCCGCCGGTCGCCGTCGTCTTCGACGAGGCGATGCGACTCGGCCCGATGCTCTGGACCCGCCGGCCCGAGCACTGGAACTTCCTGTCGGTGCGACTGGGCACGGCCGAGGCGCCGTCGCGCACGACGGTGAAGCGGTCCGAATCGCCCGAGGCGCTGCAGGAGTTCGTCGACCGCGTCGACCGGCTGCGGGATCGCTACCGCACGATCGACGGCGTGCCGGTGCTCGAGTCGCTGCAGAGCGTCGGAGTGATCGGCGTCGCGGGAAGCGAGCAAGAAGCCGCCGACGCCCTGCGGGGCCTCTGCGTCCAGCTGTTCGGCCTCCACTCGCCCAACGAACTGGTCGCGGTCGCGCTCACCGAACCGCGATGGGCGACGCAGCTCGAGTGGCTCAAGTGGCTTCCGCACACCTCCAGCGAGCGCAGTCCCTTCCGCGAGATGCCGCTGTCGGATTCGGCGTCGACCGGTGCCGCGCTGCTGTCGGGCCTCGAGGAGCTCGTCATGCAGCGCTCCAAGGCCACCTCGTCGCCGCGCCTGCCGCTGGACGACGAGTGGGACCCGATGCGGTACGGCACCGACGTGCGGCGCGCCGCGGAGGAGGCCACGTTCCCCGGCCAGACGGCCGTGCTCGTCATCGTCACCGCCGACGCCCCGGTGGATCGTGCACGCCTCACGCAGGTGCTCGAGCGCGGCGCCGACGTCGGCGTCTACGGCCTGTTCGTGGCACCCGTCGTCGAGGCGCTCCCCGCCGTCTGCCGCAGCTTCGTCGACGTGTCCCAGGGTCTCGAGCACGCCCACGCGGGCACGGTCCGCAGCGGCGTGGACTACCCGGAGACGGCGGTCGAGGGCGTGTCGAACGAGCTCATGACCGTGCTGGCCAAGCGGCTCGCCCCCGTCGTGGACTCGAGCACGGTCGTCGAGGACTCGTCCGACATCCCGAACTCGGTCATGTTCCTCTCGCTCGTCGGCGGCGAGCTCGCCGTGGATCCCGCCTCGGCCGTGGAGCGCTGGCGCGAGAACAACACGATCATCGACCGCTCCGGTGCGGTCCTGCCACGCCTGAAGAAGGCGGGGACCCTCCGCGCGATCGTCGGCCAGGGGGCCACCGACGCGATGGTGCTCGATCTGCGGACGCAGGGACCGCACGCCCTCGTCGGCGGCACCACCGGCGCCGGCAAGTCCGAGTTCCTCCAGGCGTGGGTGCTCGGCATGGCCGCCGCCCACAGCCCCGACCGCGTCACGTTCCTGTTCGTGGACTACAAGGGCGGCTCCGCCTTCGCCGACTGCGTCGAACTCCCGCACACGGTCGGCCTCGTCACCGACCTGAGCCCGCACCTCGTCCGACGCGCGCTCACCAGCCTGCGCGCCGAGCTGCACCACCGCGAGCACCTCTTCAACCGCAAGAAGGCGAAGGACCTGCTCGAGCTGGAGAAGCGGCGCGACCCCGAGACGCCGCCCGCCCTCGTGCTCGTCATCGACGAGTTCGCGGCGCTCGCTGGGGAGGTGCCCGAGTTCGTGGACGGTGTCGTCGACATCGCGCAGCGCGGCCGCTCATTGGGGATCCACCTGATCATGGCCACACAGCGGCCGGCGGGCGTCATCAAAGACAACCTGCGCGCCAACACCAACCTCCGCGTCGCGCTGCGCATGGCCGACGAGTCGGACTCGAAGGACGTCGTCGACGATCCCGTGGCTGCACGCTTCGACCCGGGCATCCCCGGCCGTGGCATCGCCAAGACCGGCCCGGGCCGGCTCGTGCCGTTCCAGTCCGCCTACGCGGGGGGCTGGAGCACCGACGAGGCGCCTGCCGCCGACGTGGGCGTCGCGCAGCTGCGGTTCGGCTCGGTGCAGCGGTGGGAGCTGCCGGACTCGGGCGAATCCGACTCGCATGATGTCGATCCCGGGCCCAACGACCAGAAGCGCATCGTCGCGACCCTGGTCGCCGCCGCCGAGGCGGCGCGGATCCCCGCGCCCCGGCGCCCGTGGCTCGACGACCTCGAGACCACCGTCGACCTCCGCCGGCTGCGAGCAGGACGACCCGGCTTCATCCTGCTCGGCAAGCGCGACGTGCCCGAGCGGCAGCTTCAGGAGCCGGTGTACTTCGAGCCCGATCGCGACGGCTCGCTCCTCGTGTACGGCACCAGCGGTTCGGGCAAGTCCACCGTGCTGCGCACCGTCGCGATCGCTGCCGCGATGGGGCGCCGGCCTGAGAACATCGCGGTGTACGGTCTGGACTTCGGCGCCGGCGCACTCAAGAGCCTCGAGGTGCTGCCCCACGTCGGCTCGATCATCCCGGGCGACGACGCCGAGCGCGTGCAGCGCATCATGCGCTCCCTGGGCGGCATCCTCGACGACCGCGCCAAGCGTTTCAGCGCGGCCAACGCCTCGAGCATCGCGGAATACCGCGAGCTGACCGGTCGCGACGAGTCGCGCATCATCGTCCTCCTGGACGGCCTTCCGCAGTTCCGCGCCGAGTGGGAGTCGACGACCGCACGGATGCCGTTCTATCAGGCGTTCATGCGCATCCTCGGCGAGGGCCGCCCGCTCGGCGTGCACGTCGTGGCGACCGCCGACCGCTCCGGGTCGGTTCCCACCGCGATCAGCTCGAACGTGTCGCGGCGTGTGGTACTGCGACTGTCGGACGAGAACGCCTACGCACTGCTGAACGCCCCCAAGGACGTGCTCGACGAGCGGTCCGCGCCGGGCCGGGCCATCGTCGACGGCTTCGAGACCCAGATCGCGGTGCTCGGCGGTACGCCGAACGTGGCCGAGCAGACGAAGCTCCTGGGCCAGTGGGCCGAGGAGCTTCGCGCGATCGGCGCCCGCGAGGTGGACGAGATCGGCTCGCTGCCGACACGGCTCGCCTGGCAGGCGCTTCCCGATCGCATCGGCGAGTTCCCCGTGCTCGGCATCGCCGAAGACACGCTCGCGGCCCGTGAGTTCGACCCGGTGGGCACCTTCGTCGTCGCGGGGCCGCCGTCGGCGGGCAAGACCAACGCGATGAAGGCCCTCGTCACCTCGATGGTCCGCTTCGATCCGGCGGTGCGGCTGTTCCACTTCGGCGGACGACGCTCGCAGCTCAAGGAGTTCGCCCCGTGGATGCGCAGCGCCACGACGCCCGACGAGGCGAAGGACCTGGCGACCGAGCTCGCCGAGCTCGTCGCCGACGAGTCGATCGACGCGCGGCTGATGATCGTGATCGAAGACGTGCCGCAGTTCGCCGACTCACCCGCGGAGCGCCCGCTCAAGGCGCTGTTCCAGGCGGTCAACCGCAGCGAGCACGTGCTCATCGGCGACGCGGACGTCACGCAGGTCACCAGTGGCTTCGGCCTGGTGGGCGACTTCAAGGGCGGCCGGAAGGGCATCATCATCAAGCCCGACGCCTTCGACGGCGACGCGGTGTTCAAGGTGCCGTTCCCGAAGGTCAAGCGGTCCGACTTCCCCGATGGCCGCGGCATCTTCGTGCAGGCAGGGCGCCAGGTCACGGTCCAGCTGCCGCTGGTCGAGGCATCCGTCCTCCCCGTTCCGCAGGCGGCGCCGCAGCACTGACGCGGCCCGAGGCGCCGGACGCGAGGACATGGGGAATGGTCCCCATCGCGTGCCGTCTGCGCGCTCCGTTAGGTTGCTGAGTGTCCCGCCCGACGGGGGTCGGGAATCTGAGTGAGGGAGTTGACGATGGCCGATTTCGGTGCTTCGTATGCGGAGATGGAGCAGGTGGCGTCGTCGCTGTCGCAGGCTCGTGATGACATCCAGGGTCAGTTGGACGCGCTGAAGAGCCAGGTGGACACGCTGCTGGGTGAGGACTTCAAGACGCAGCACGCGTCGGGCAAGTTCGGTGAGGGGTACACCGAGCTGACGACGGGTCTGAAGGGTGCGGTGGACGGCATCAACGACATGTCGGAGTCGCTGCTGGGCATGATGCGTGCCATTCAGGATCTCGACCAGCAGCTCGCCGGCGGCTGAACCGCCTGAGCGCCGGGGCGGAGAGGTCGCCATGCGCCCTCCCGCCTTCGGCGTCGCTGATGACGGTGGACGACGCAGGGAGGAATGGACGTGGGAGTCAAGGTCAGCTACGACGAGCTGGGGGACCTGAGCACGCAGCTCAAGAACATCGTCGACGAGTTCGAGAACGCGGGCAGCCGCCGTCGCGACCTCGAGGACGCCGTCGACCGGCCGTACGACAAGAGCGAGCTGAAGGACGCCGCCCACGACTTCGAAGGTCGGTGGGACGACCGCCGCAAGCGCCTCATGGAGAACTGCAAGGGCGTCGCCGAGCACGTCGACAGCGTGATCGAGGGCTTCAAGGACTTCGACGTCAAGGCCGCCAGCAAGTCCGAGAGCGAGTGAGCGAGAGATGACCGTCACCCCCTACATGCCCTCGCACACCCCTGCCGGCGGCAACCTGATCGACAAGCTCCGCGGCGACGCCGACGACGTGACGCAGCGCGGACAGCAGATCGTCGACCTCGGCAACGACATGGCCGACGCATGGTCGCTCATCTCGCGCCTGGCGTCCAACGGCGCCGAGATGGAGGGGCAGTCCATCGACAAGCTCCGGGAGCTCTGCGAGAAGGTCAGCAGCGACCTCTCCGAAGCCTCCGAGCTCTACGCCGCCGTCGGCCCGCACATCCGCGCCTACGGCGGTGCGCTCGCGACGTCGCAGGCGCTCATCGACCCTCTCGTGTCGAAGCTGCAGGACCTGTGGGAGGAGTACTCCCAGCTCTCCCGCGACGCCGACACTGCCGAGGGTGCTGTGCCGCGCGAGCCGGACGAAGACGCCGACGCCGATGAGCAGTCGGCGTACGACACGTCTTCCGCGAACGCCGACGGCAAGCGAGGTCTTGCAACGGCTAAGAAGGGTGAGTGGGATGACGCCGCCGGCGACTACGACACCGCCTGGGACGACTGGTTCGATGCGTTCGACCTCGCAGCCAAGAACATCAAGGAGGGCGTCAGCGGCAAGATCGAGGACTCGTGGAAGGATGACCTGCGCGGCGCGCTGGACTTCCTCGCGAACGTCCTCGCCGTCGCGGGCATCGTCCTGGCCGTGCTCGCCATCGTCATCGGCGGACCGATCATCGCGGCGCTCGCCGCGATCGTCGCGATCGCGACCCTCGTCGTCGCCCTGACGCGCAAGATCGCCTTCGATGACGGCAGCTGGTGGGACGTGGCCTTCGGCGTCCTCGGCGTCATCCCGTTCCTCGGGCCGGCCGCGCGGACGATCCGCGGGCTCGGCACCACATCGGGCTGGCGCGCGCTGGGCACCTCGTTCGGCGACGACGCGGTGCGACTGCTCGGTCTGCGTGCGACCTCGATGGACGACTGGGCGTCAGGGTTGAACGCACTGCGCGGCACGACCTTCGCCGACAAGGCTGCCGACTTCTCGGCTGCCCTGTTCTCGGGCAAGAACCTCGACGACTGGGCACGGATGGGTTCCTCGACCCGCGACGCCCTCACCACCGTCAGCACGGTGTGGGTGGCCCAGTTCCAGATCGTGGGCCAGATCAAGGACATGGCCGGCGGTGCGCTGCCCGGGTCGTTCGATCCCGACCAGAACCCGTTCTCGTGACCGGGCCCGGGCCGGCGCCTTCGGCACAGGGCACCCTCGCCCCGATGGGAGACTGGTCGGGTGAGTGATCTGCGCAGCGAGCTGAGAGGCCGCGTGGCACCCGCGCTGCCGGGGTACCGGATGCTCCTTCCCCTCGGTTGGCAGGCGCACGACCTGAGCGACCAGACCGAGCGCGAGCTCGTCGGGGCGGCACGCAGCCGCCTGTCCGGCGCCGGGCGCGCAGACCTCGCGGCGGGACTGGCCGGTCAGGTGGGAGACGCATTCCGCAGTCTGCGCGGACAGGATGCCTTCGCCATCGCTTTCGCCGCGGAATCGGCGCCCAGCTGGGCCTTGGGTGCGGCGAGCCTCGTGGGCCTGCGTCGCTCGGCCACCCCGGAGTTCCCGCTGGACGCCATCGTCGAGGACGCGGTCCGCAACCGCGGCGGCGTCGCCGTCGGCGAGGGGCACCGCATCGTGCGGTGGACGGATCGACGGCCCGTCAGCATCGACGGGGTAACGGCGGTCTCGCTCCTGATCAACTATCTGATCCCGATCCCGGGCACCCGGCGAACGCAGGCGGTGCAGTGGACTGCGACGGTCGCCCACGCACCCGACCTCGCCGAGGACGAGCCCGTCCTCCTGGCGTGGGTGGCCCTCTTCGATCACCACATCGCCAGCTTCACGTGGAGCACTCGCTGACATGCAGATCACCCTCCGGCACGACCCCGAACGGACCATCGCCGTCCCGCACGCCCAGCGGTCGGCGGCTGAGCGCACCGCCTGGGCTCGCCAGGCCGGCTTCGCCTTCGCCGCGCGCAACGGCGTGGACGACGCGGTCGCCGACCGCATCTCGCTCGCCCTCGACGACATCGCGGGCGTCACGGGCGACGACCGGAGGAGCCTGCTCCTCATCGGCGCGGAGGGGCGGGTGCTGGCGCCGTTGACGGTGTTCGCCGCCGCCGAGCCCCTGCCCGAGACCGAGCAGGCCGCCTTCCTGTGGTCGCCGTCCGCGCTGCTGCCCGCGACGACCGAGGTCGTCGAGTCGGAGCAGTTCGGGCCCGGCTTCACGGCGACCCTGCTCGAGCGTCATGGCGATCACGATTTCGGCTTCCGCCGGTGGCTGTTCGTCGGCCGGAACGCGACAGTGGGCGCCGTCCTCGGTCCCGTCGCACCATACGGTCTGGCGTTCGTCGAAGAGATCGCGGCCGGAGTGCTGCGCGAGTCCGCACTCGAGGGGTTCGTGCCGACATCGGACCGGACGCGCGTCGAGCAGCTCGATTCGGCAGTGGTGCGAGTGGGGGAGGATTGGCAGCTATGACCTCACGCACGCTGAAGGCTCTCGTCGACGAGGCGCAGGAATGGGGTCCGCTCGAGTGGTGGCGGCTGGAGCTGCGCTCGTTCGTCGGCGCGCCGCGCGCGCAGCACACGCTCGTCGTGCTCGCCCCCAAGGAAGCGGTGCGCGGGGAGCACCCCGGCCTCTCGGTCGGGAGCGTCGTGCAGTCGCTGGCCTATCTGTTCCTGCTCATCGCACCGCTCATCGGCGCGGCGGCCATGCTGCGCTGGCTCGTCGCCGGAAGCGTGTACGACTTCCCGCTGGCGCTCGCGGGCATCCTGACGCTCATCTCGCTGCCGATCACGGGTTGGAGCGAGCTGCAGCGTCGGCGCCACCCGCGCGCGGCGGCGAAGTCGGCGGTGCGCTCGAACTCGCTCATGCACGTCCTGCCGGGCCTCGCATCCGTGATCATCGCCCTCACCGCCGGTCGTGACCTGCTCGCCGGCGGCGCCTGGGCGTGGATCGTCGTGATCCTCGCGGATGTCGTCATCTACGCCGCGATGTTCGTGCGCGGCAACACGATCAAGGACGGGCCGCAGAATCCCCACGACAACGTGGATCAGAGCGTGAAGGAGATCCCCGCCGATCAGCTCCGCGGGATCATCGCCGACCGCGATGCGGCCATCGACCTGCTCGTCGAGAGAGGACTGATCGGCGCCGCGACCGGCGACGACGCACGCGCCACGGCGCCCGGCCATCTCGCGCTGACGCTCGCCCCCGAGGCCGGATCCGCGTACTACCGCCCCGATCAGGTCTGAGCGGCGCAGCCGCCCCGGCGTCTGTGGGACCGCCCACTCTCGAACGAGCAGTCGATCCTCCACATGGGGAATGGTCCCCATGGGCTCCGCCTGGTGACCCGGTTAGCGTGGAGTCATCGGCCCGACGGGGGTCGGGAATCTGAGTGAGGGAGTTGACGATGGCCGATTTCGGTGCTTCGTATGCGGAGATGGAGCAGGTGGCGTCGTCGCTGTCGCAGGCTCGTGATGACATCCAGGGCCAGTTGGACGCGCTGAAGAGCCAGGTGGACACGCTGCTGGGTGAGGACTTCAAGACGCAGCACGCGTCGGGCAAGTTCGGTGAGGGGTACACCGAGCTGACGACGGGTCTGAAGGGTGCGGTGGACGGCATCAACGACATGTCGGAGTCGCTGCTGGGCATGATGCGTGCCATTCAGGATCTCGACCAGCAGCTCGCCGGCGGCTGAACCGCGCTCGTAGCGAAAAGCTCGACCGTCTGACCGGAGCGCCGCTCCCGCGGCCTCCGGTCAGCCGTCTCCGGAGGGACTGTCATGACCGATGTGCGGATCGACTACGACGCGATGAACGCGAGCCGGCGCGCGTACGCCAACATGCGGACGCTGCTGGACGACGCCACGGGCGCGCTCTCGAGCGTCTCGGGATCGGCGGTGCCGCAGGACGAACTCCGCCGGCGCCTCGAGGACCTGCACGGGTCATGGGGCGGCGGCATGGACAAGCTCGCCCGCTACGCGGAGGATGCCGGCACCGGCCTCCAGGGCATCCTGGAGGCGTTCCAGGGTCTCGACAGAGAACTCGGAGCGAGCATGGTGCCCGAGGAAGGCAGTGCCGCGTGACCGACTTCAGCGCGCTGGGGTTCGACCCTGCACCGGGCGACCTCGCGACGTTGGACGGTTACGTCGACGCGCTGTCGCGTGGCTGCGACGGCGTCGACGACGCGCTGTCGATGCTCGACGGCGGCGACGACGCCGACTGGGTGGGGCTCTCCGCCACCGCTTTCCGCGCCTCCATGAGCGAGGACTTCCGCCCGCAGCTCGCCGACACCGGCGAGGCGCTGCGCACCTCGCGGAATGCCCTGCGCACCTGGAGCACGCAGCTCGCCGCCTTCCAGCAGCGGGCGCGGGTGCTCGCCGAGGAGGCGGATGCCGCTGCCGCGCGGGTCGCCGCGTGCGAGACCGCGCACACGTCGGCGGTGAACCATAAGGACGACGACGACGCAGACCCCGATGCCGTGTCCGAGGCGGCCCTTGCGCTCGGGAGCGCCGGCGACGACCTCGAGCAGATCCGCGCCGCCGCCCGCAGCCTCAAGACCGAGGTCGACGACGAGGCGACGGTCGCCGCGCGCGCGCTCAACGACGCCGGCGGCATCCTCGACGACTACGCGGGCAACGCGTTCTCGAACTTCCTGGGCGATGCGGGCGAATGGCTCGCCGACGCCGGCACCTGGCTCATGGACAACGTGGTGCCGATCCTGGAGGACATCCTCCGGGCGGCGCTGCCGATCATCGCCATCCTGTCGCTGTTCATCCCGGTCCTCGGCACCGTGGCGCTCATCATGTCGATCGCCCTCGTCGCCATCGACGGTCTCCAGGCGCTCACCGGGCGGGGGGACTGGACGGACTTCGCGGTCGGCGCCCTGGGCCTGCTGGCCGGCGGTGCGCTCGGCATGGCGGCGAAGTCGCTCATCGGCCCCGGTGGTCAGGTGCTCATCCCGTCGATCCAGCAGATGACCCCGGCGCTCGCTGGCGGAGGCACTGCGGCGGGATCGCTTGCGGTGGCCCTGAACGTCAATCTCCCGAACCTGGTCTCGAACACGTACTGGACCATGTCGCAGGCGAAGGACGCGCACGACAACGGCGAGAGCTTCGTCGACAGCCTGAGCGGCCCGTGGCAGAACCTCGCCGAGCGCATCGACAACACCATCCAGGGCAACGGTCCTCGGACGGATGAGGAGCTCTGAAATGGCGGCACCGGGGACGAGCGGCGATCGCGTGTGGCAGCGGATGCCGCAAGGGTGGATCGAGTTCCGCTCGTTCGGCGACCGCACACCCCACGAGTGGCTGGACCGGTATCTGGCCGGCGGCGACGGCTGGCTCCCCGACGACGCGCGTGCGGCGATCGTGGCGGGCTTCCACGCCGGGGTCGCCGCCTTCGAGGGAACGGACTTCGACTCGGCGGGGGTGTCCCTCACGCTCGGCGAGCGTCCCGCCGTCAGCTTCCTCTGCACGAACGTGGTGAGGGTCGCTCCAGGGACGGATGCCCCGTCCCTGGAGTTCCACCGTCTCTTCCCGCTCGCGCGGTTCGGCGTGGATTCCGCGGCAGAGACCTTCGCCGCGCCCGACGGGCGTGTGGGAACGGTCGCATCGGGCACGCTGGAGCTGGGTGGCACGGCGGTCGTCACGACGGTCGGCGAGATCCGCCTGCCCGCCGGCGACGGGACGATCCTCGTGATGGGCATGTGCACCGACCCTGCTCAGCGCACCGAACTGGCCGTTCTCACCGCCTTCACGCTGTCGACCACGCAGGTGCTGCCCGACGGCGTCCAGCCGGCTCCCTGGGAAGCGTCGGCGAGCGGGAGCGAGCTGTCGCACGCCGTAGCCTGACGGTATGGCTTTCGCACTCATCCTTCCGGCTTCGCGCGCGTGGATCGACGTCCCGAGCGGTGAGGAGGCGGTGGCCCAGGCGGATCGTGTGGCGGTGCTGCTGCGTGCCGACTACGAACGCTGGTCGCGCTGGGCGCTCGGCCTCGTGTGCTTCGCGGGTTCGGCGCTGGGCGTGTTCGTCATCGGCGGGATGCTCGACGCGATCGTGGAGCTCGGTGGGACGGTCGCCGTGGTCGATGTCCTCGTCATCGCGATCGCCGCTGTCGTCGCCCTCGCCGGGGCCGTGGGGCTCGTGCGGCTGTGGCTGACCGGACGGACGCTGGCGAGCGCGGCGACCGAATGGCTACGCCTGCCCTACCGTCAGGGCGGTCGAGCCCGGCGCGGGGGTGGCTGGGTGCTCGCCCGCACGACGAACTTCGACCCGCCCCTCTTCGCCCGGCTCACGACGGCGACGCTCGCCTTCCTGCTCGCGATCGGGGGAGTGGCGCTCGCGCTGCGCGATGTGGCCGCCGGATCGTTCGTCGGCCTCTCCGCGGCGGCGGGCCTCGTCGGCACGATCGCCCTCATGTGTGCTCTGGGCCAGGCCGGCGGCGTCGTCCGGATCGTCTCGGGCGTGGGCGAGCGCGATCCGCTCTGGCACCGTCTGCGCTCGGGGTTCGTCCGCAGCGACGGGTAGGCGCCGGCGCGATCCCGCGTCCGCTGGGGACGCACAGCCGTGTCCGATTTCCGCGAGCCGATGTCGGGGGAGCGTGTCAGGCTAGGGGCATGAGCCTGGTCATGACGTTCGATGAGAGGTACCGCGCGATCGACTCGCGCGACGCCCGCTTCGACGGGCAGTTCGTCACGGCGGTGCGCTCGACCGGCATCTACTGCCGCCCGAGCTGCCCCGCGCGCACGCCGAAGCCCTCCAACGTCACCTTCTATCCGACCAGTGCCGCCGCGCACGAGGCCGGCTACCGCGCGTGCAAGCGGTGCCTGCCCGAGGCCGCGCCGGGGTCGCCGCAGTGGAACCTGCGGGGCGACACCGCCGGTCGTGCGATGCGGCTCATCGCCGACGGCGTCGTCGAGCGCGAAGGCGTGCCCGGGCTCGCTCGCCGGCTCGGCTATTCGCCGCGCCACCTCACGCGTCTCCTCACCGCCGAGCTCGGCGCCGGGCCTCTGGCCCTCAGCCGCGCGCACCGCGCGCAGACGGCGCGCATGCTGCTCGTCGGCACCGACCTTCCGGCGGCCGACGTCGCGTTCTCGAGCGGGTTCGCGAGCGTCCGCCAGTTCAACGACACCATCCGAGAGGTGTTCGGGATGCCGCCGCTCGAGCTGCGCGCGCGGCGCCGCGTCTCGCGGCACGAGGGGCCGGCCGCGACGGCACCCGGCGTCACGATCGATCTCGCGCTCCCGCACCGCGGCGCGCTGGATGCTCCGGGCCTGTTCGCGTGGATGGCGGCACGCGCCGTCTCGGGGGCCGAGGCGGCGACCGCGTCGACCTTCGCCCGCACGCTCCGCCTGCCACACGGCCCCGCATGGTTCGAGCTCCGCCTCGACGACCTGGGGCGGGTCCGGCTGCGGGCCGCCCTGACGAACCTCGCTGACCTGTCGACGCTCGTCACACGAGCGCGGCGCCTGTTCGACCTCGATGCCGACCCGGACGCGGTCGACGAGTCGCTGGCGCGGCATCCGAAGCTCGCTCCACTCGTCGCCGCATTGCCGGGCATCCGGGTGCCGGGCGCCGCCGATCCGCACGAGATGCTGATCCGGGCGATGGTCGGCCAGCAGATCACGGTGGTCGCGGCCCGCACCGCGCTCACCTCGCTCACCGCGGCGCTCGGCGAGGAGGTCGCCGCCTTCGCGGGCATGCCGTCGCCCGACGCCGACGCCGACGCCGACGAGGGTCTCGTCCGCCTGTTCCCGACCATGGCCGCGATCGCCGAGCGCGGCCCCGAGGTGCTCCGCGGTCCCGCGGCCCGCACCCGCGCGATCACCGGAGCCGCCGCGGCCCTCGCAGACGGCTCGCTCACCCTCACCGCCGGCGACGACGCCGCCGAGCAGCGCGCCGCTCTTCTGGCGATGCCCGGGATCGGCCCGTGGACCGCCGACTACGTGCGCATGCGCGTGCTCGCCGATCCCGATGTCTTCCTTCCGGGCGATGTCGCCGTGCGCGCGGGCGCCGCCGCGGCAGGCCTCCCCGGCGAGGCTCGCGCGCTCGACGCCTGGGCCACCCGCACCGCGCCCTGGCGCAGCTACCTCACCGCCCACCTGTGGCGCGCCGTCCCGCCGAAGCCCGCCGCACCGCGCCGGCGCGCAGCATCCGTCCCCATCCCGCCCCTCACGACCACCGGAGGCATGTCATGACCACCGCCACCATCCAGACGCTCGACACCCCCGACGGCCCCTTCACGCTCCTCGCCGACGACGACGGTCGTGTGCTCGCCTCCGGGTGGACCGCCGACGCCGGCGCGATCCTCGCGCGTCTCGCGGACCGCGTGCGCCCGTCATCCGTCCAGGACGGCGAGACGGATGCTGCGGCCGCCGTGGCCGCGTACTACGGCGGCGACCTCACGGCCATCGACACGGTCGAGGTCTCGCAGCACGGCACCGCGATGCAGCTCGCCGGGTGGGCGGCGCTGCGCCGCATCACGCCGGGCCGGCCGCTCACGTACAGCGAGTTCGCCGTCGAGCTCGGGTCTCCGAGCGCGGTGCGCGCCGCGGCGTCCATCTGCGCACGCAACGCGCCGGCGCTCTTCGTGCCGTGCCATCGAGTGCTGCGCACGGACGGCACGCTCGGCGGGTTCGCGTGGGGGCTGCCGGTCAAGCAGCGTCTGCTCGACCGGGAGGCGTCGGTGCCCGCGCTCGTCTGAGCCACCCGCTTCAACCGCCTTCCGGGGGGACCGGAAAGCGGTTGTTGCTTTCAGAGAATTCCCAGGTATATGCTGGAGGGCTGTCGCGTCGCTAAGACCTAGCGACGCGCACAGCCCTTTCCGCTGACCTCAAGGAGGAAGAAATGTATCAGGCCGCCGTCGCCGCGAAGACCGCTTTCGTCCTCCGTTCCGCGGGACCCCGCACCGCTCCCTGGCTGCCGCGTCCCCGCGTCCAGGGGTAATCCGCTCCTCGCATCTGCCGGCTCTGCCGGATTCGGCATACCGCCGTCCCCCGGAGCGTTCCTCCCCGAGGAGGCTCCTCTCTCATGACAGCGCTCCCACGCGGCGCTGTCGCCACGCGGCCCGACGACGGGTCACCGCATCACCACCCTCACAAGGATCATGACCACCACCGCCCTTCCTGAGCGATCAGAACAGCCGCAACGGTCCGAACTGTCCACCTTCCAAGCCCTCGCCCGGCTCCTTCCCTTCGCGAAGCCGGTGCTTCCGCGGCTGGTGATGGGCGCCGCCAGCGCGCTCGTCGCCAGCCTGCTCGCGCTGACCATCCCGCTCGTCCTCGAGCAGGTGGTCGGCGGCCCGATCGCGTCCGGCGACATCGTCATGATCGGGTGGGGAGCTGCCGCGATCCTCGCCCTGGGCCTCGCGGAGGCCCTCATGGTCTGGCTCCGTCGCTGGTTCGTGCTCGGACCCGCGACCATGGTCGAGTACGAGCTGCGCCAGACCTTCTACTCCCGTCTGCAGCGCCTGCCGGTCGCCTTCCACGATCGGTGGCAGTCGGGGCAGCTGCTCAGCCGCATGATGCAGGACATCAGCATGCTGCGCCGCTGGCTCGCCTTCGGCGTCGTGCTTCTCGTCGTCAACGTCATCACGATCGTCGTCGGAACGGCGCTGCTGTTCCGCTGGCACTGGCTGCTCGGCACGATCTTCCTCGTGACGTCCGCCCCGCTCTGGTACGCCGGGTACCGCTTCGAGAAGTCGTACGGCACGCTCGCGCGCCAGTCGCAGGACCAGGCGGGCGACCTCGCGACCTCGGTCGAGGAGAGCGTGCACGGCATCCGCGTGCTCAAGGCCTTCGGCCGGGGCAAGCACGCGCTGCAGAAGTTCACGCGCCAGGCCGAGACGCTGCGCGAGACCGAGCTGAGCAAGGCACGCGCCGTCGGCTGGATCTGGTTCTGGCTCGTGCTGCTGCCCGACATCGCCTTCGCGCTGTGCCTCGGCGCCGGCATCTACCTGACCGCGATCGGCCAGCTCCAGGGCGCTGAGCTCATCGCGTTCTTCGCGATGGCCACGGTGCTGCGCTGGCCGATGGAGTCGATCGGGTTCCTGTTCTCGTTCCTCCTCGACGCGCGCACGGCGACGGACCGCATCTTCGAGGTGTTCGACGAGCAGAACACGATCGTCGACCCCGAGGAGCCGAAGACCATCGCGAAACCCCGCGGCGAGCTCGCGTTCGAGGGCGTGCATTTCCGGTATCAGGATGCTGCGGACCGCGAGCGCGATCTTCTCAACGGCGTCGACCTCGTGCTGCGGCCCGGCGAGACGATGGCGCTGGTCGGTCTCACCGGCTCGGGCAAGACGACCCTCACGACACTGCCGACGCGCCTGTACGACGTGACCGGTGGCCGCGTGACGCTCGACGGCGTCGATGTGCGCGACCTGACGCTCGCCGAGCTGCGCCGGCACATCGGCATGGCGTTCGAGGACGCGACCCTCTTCTCGCAGTCGGTGCGCGACAACGTGCTGCTCGGCCGAGAGGACCTCGTTCCCGGCAGCGCCGAGGCCGAGCATGTGATGCGGGAGGCGCTCGACGTCGCGCAGGCGTCGTTCGTGCACGACCTGCCCGACGGCGTCGACACGATCATCGGCGAGGAGGGCCTGTCGCTCTCGGGCGGCCAGCGCCAGCGCCTCGCGCTCGCGCGCGCCGTGGCGGCACGGCCCGCCGTGCTCGTGCTCGACGACCCGCTGTCGGCGCTCGACGTCGACACCGAGGCGCTCGTCGAGGACGCGCTGCGCGAGGTGCTGCACGAGACGACGGCCCTCGTCGTCGCGCACCGTCCCTCGACGGTCACGCTCGCTGACCGCGTCGCGCTGCTCGAGGCGGGCCGCGTGACGGCAGTCGGCACCCACTCGGAGCTGCTGCGCACCAGCGAGCACTACCGCCACGTGATCTCGAGTCTCGAAGTCGAAGAAGCGCGCCTGAGAGCCAGACAGGAAGACCAGGAATGGGAGGTGACCCTGTGAGCACCACGGTGACCGGAACGAGCGGCGAAGACCGCTCCGACTACACGCGCGTCGAGAGCAAGGCGATCCGCAAGCGCTCACTGCGCCTGCTCGGCTCGCTCATCACCCCCGTGCGGGGTCAGCTGATCCTCGCCGGCGTCGTGCTCGTCGTCTCGACGGCACTCCGCGTTGCGGGCCCCTGGCTCATCGGTGTCGGCATCAACAACGCGCTGCCCGCCGCGGTGGAGCAGATGAACTGGATGCCGACGATCCTGGTCGTGCTCGTCTATCTCGTCACCGCGATCGGGGGCGCGGCGCTCATCGGGTGGTACGTCGTGGTGGCGGCGCGCCTCACGCAGGCGATCATGCTCGACCTCCGCAAGCGCATCTTCCTGCACACGCAGCGACTGAGCCTGGAGTTCCACGAGTCGTACACGTCGGGCCGGATCATCTCGCGCCAGACGAGCGACCTCGACACCATCCGGGAGCTCCTCGACGGCGGACTCAACGAGCTGGTCTCGGGCATCCTGTACGGCGCGTTCACGCTGGTCGCGCTGTTCATCGTGGACTGGCAGTCGGGCCTGATCCTCACGGTCATGGGCATCCCGCTCTTCCTCTTGATGCGCTGGTTCTACACGCGCTCGCAGCTCGTGTACCGCGAGTCGCGCGTCATCAGCGCGAAGGTGATCGTGAAGTTCGTCGAGACGATGACGGGCATCCGCGCCGTGAAGGCCTTCCGTAAGGAGGGGCGCAACGACGAAGAGTTCGGCGGGCTCGCGATGGACTACCGCGACGTCAACATGCGCTCGATCCGCCTGTTCGGGACGTTCGAGCCCGGCCTGATGGCCGTGGCGTCGTTCACCCTCGCGATCGTGATCGCGTGGGGCGGCATCCGGGTCGTCGACGGTGCGATGGAGATCGGCTTCCTGCTGTCCGCCGTGCTGTACGTGCGCAACTTCTTCTCGCCGCTGCAGGAGGTCGCGTTCTTCCTGAACTCGTACCAGTCCGCGACGGCGGCGCTCGAGAAGGTGTCGGGCGTGCTGGAGGAGGAGCCCACGGTTCCCGACCCCAAGACCCCGGTGGATCTCTGGGAGGCGAAGGGCCACATCCGATTCGACGACGTGCTGTTCGGGTACTCGCAGGATCGCGTCATCCTTCCGGATTTCTCGCTCGACATCCCGGCCGGTCAGACCATCGCTCTCGTCGGAACGACGGGCGCCGGCAAGTCGACGCTCGCCAAGCTCGTGTCGCGGTTCTACGACCCGACGCGCGGTGCGGTGACACTCGACGGCGTCGACCTGCGCAATCTGCACCCGAAGGATCTCCGCCGCGCGATCGTCATGGTCACGCAGGAGGCCTACCTGTTCAGCGGCACGGTCGCCGACAACATCGCGCTGGGCAAGCCCGACGCGACGATGGACGAGATCCAGGCCGCGGCGCGCGCCGTGGGCGCGGACGCCTTCATCCAGGCGCTTCCCGACGGGTACGGCACCGACGTCAACAAGCGCGGCGGCCGCGTGTCGGCGGGTCAGCGTCAGCTGATCTCGTTCGCGCGGGCGTTCCTCGCGAACCCGGCGGTGCTGATCCTCGACGAGGCGACGGCGTCGCTCGACATCCCGTCGGAGCGCCAGATCCAGGACGCCCTGCAGACGCTGCTGGCCGACCGCACCGCGATCATCATCGCGCACCGCCTCTCGACGGTCGCGATCGCCGACCGCGTGCTGGTCATGGAGCACGGCGAGATCATCGAGGACGACACCCCCGAGGAGCTCATCGGCGGCACCGGCAAGTTCGCCCAGCTCCACGCCGCGTGGCGGGAGTCGCTGGTCTAGCAGCCCCCGCGTCGAACCCGGATGCCCCGGCCCCCTGTCCACACTCAGGCCGGGGCATCCGTCGTCTTCCTGTTCACCTGTCACGAAATGCCCCATCACGCGACACTTCATGACAGGTGAGTGGATTCCGGGTCTGCTCACCTGTCACCTTGTGCCGCGAGTAGCGACGCTTCGTGACAGGTGAGCACATCGGCAGGGCGCTCGCGACCTCAGGCGTGGGCGATCGAGACGGCATGGGCGAGCGGATGCTGCGGCGCGAGGCCCGCGAGAGCGGCGGCGCCGTCGATGCCATGGCCGAGGGGCTCGACGAGCGTGACGTCGAACTCGCTCGCGGCGATGTGCGACGCGAACGCCTCGCGCAGCTGCGGCGAGCGGAAGACGCCGCCGATCGCGCACGCGGCGAAGTGCTCGCCCTCGTCGTCGGATCGTACGCGGCGCAGCGCCGTCTCGACGCTGTGGGCGAGCTCGCCGCCGGCGCGGACCGTGATGTTCTGCGACACCGCGTCGCCTTCGGAGGCGAGGCGGGCGACGTGGGCTGCGAAGGACGCGACGACGCTCACCCGCTCGGGATCGGACTGCAGATGGATGTACGCCTGGGTGAGGTCGGGCCACCGTTCCTCCGCGACGGCGCGGAGCGCCGTCGTCGGCCCGCGGCCGTCATACTCGCGCATCACGGCGTCGAGCGCCTCGCGGCCGATCCAGTAGCCGCTGCCCGCGTCGCCCATGAGGTATCCCCAGCCGTCCACCCGCGCCACGCGCTCGGCGCCGACCGCGAGCGTCACGACCCCGGTGCCCGCCGCGACGACGGCCCCACGAGTGTCGCCGAGCGCTCCGAGGAATGACGTCGTCGAGTCGTGCGCGAGGATCACCTCGTGCACGGCGGCATCGTCGATCCGCGCGAGGAGGGCGGCAGCATCCGACTCCCGTGTCGTGAGCCCCGACACACCCGCGCTCACGACCGAGACGTCAGCGCCGGTGCGCTCGATCGCGGCGTGCGTGACGGCCGCGAGCTGGGGGAGGAGCGGTTCGCCGGTGCGGATGCCGGGGAACACGATGTCGTGCTCGCGCACGCGCACCTTGATGCCCGTCTGGCCCGCATCGATCGCGAGCACCGCGGCGGTCATCGGGCGACCCCCGACGAGAGCGCCGTGTACTGCGCGCGCAGGTACTCGCCGGCGGGCTTGCCGTACGGGCAGTAGTCGTCGTTCGCCGTCGCCTCGTCAGCGGAGTACAGGCGCGCCGGCCAGTCCCACAACATGAATCCCCCCGCCCACGCGCGCGGGGCGCACGCCTCGAACATGACCCTGTAGTACCGCAGTTGCTCGCCGGGTGAAACCTCTCCGGGCAGCGACCAGTCGTTCGGCCGGTCGGGCGACCCCTCGCGCGAGGGGCAGCCGGCCTCCATGAAGAAGAACGGCTTGCCGGTGACGGCGACGGCCGCTTCGATGCGGTCGAGCTCCGCCTCCCATCGGTCGATGGGGTAGTACCCGCTCGACGACACGACGTCGACCGCGTCCCACCAGGCGACGCGGTCCTCCTGGTACTTGTCGCAGTTGTACGTCACGAGGCCCGAGTACTCGTCGCGCACGGCGGCGATCAGCGCGCGCCACTCGGCCTCGCGCGCGTCGGCGCGCACCATCTCGCAGCCGATGCAGAGCATCTCACAGCCCTCGGCCTCCGCGATTCGCGCGGCGTGCAGGATGAACTCCCGGTACGACGCGAACCACTCGCCCCAGGTCGGCTCACCCGGCACGTCCCGGTCGAAGAACCCGATGTGCGCGCGCCACGTGCCGTCGGCGACGTTGACGACGGGCTTCAGGCACACCTTCAACCCGAGTGACTTGGCTTCACGGATCGCCCACACGATCTCGTCGTCGGTCACCGTCGGCTCCTCGCGGAACCGCACCTCGGTCGACTGGGCGGTGTCCTGCAGGGCCGAGTAGGCGACGGCCGTCCAGTTCACGCCATGGTCGGCCATGAGCCGCATCGACGCGGACGCCTCGGCTGTCGCCCATGTTCCGCGCACGCCGGTCCATCCCCACGTCATTCCGGCCACGTACGGACCGAGCTCCCGGGCGGTCTCGGCCCTCACGAGGCGACCAGCTCGTTGGCGGTGCGCAGCACGCGCGGATCGGACACGACGGATGCTGCGAGCCCTGCGCCGTCGTGGCGCACGACGAGCGTCGTGCTCTCGCCGGGCAGCAGGGTCACGAGCCCATCGGACGCCACGGCGTCGGGGTCGACCTTGTCGACGAGGAGCGTGAGGTCGCGCACCAGCGTCGTCGCCGTGAGCGTGACCACCGTGCCGTCTGCGGCCGGCTCGGTGCGGACCTCGACCTCGGCCGCGCCGAGCACCGAATCGCGGGGCTCGGCGAAGAACCAGAAGCCTCGCACGTCGTCGACGCCCGCGACCACGAGCTCGGAGGCCGCGTCGGCGGCGACCGCGACGTCGGCGGGGAGCGCCACGGTCGCGGTCTCTCGCGGGGCGAGCGAGACCGAGACCGCCAATCGCGCGAGCTCGTCGCCCGCGAACCCGACGCGCCGCGCGACGAACTCCCCGGACCACGGCTCGGCGGTGTCGTTGACGAGCACCGCGGCCAGCCCGCCGCCGCGGGGCTGGATTGTCGCCAGGCGCGGCGCGAACGCGTTCTTGAGCCCGTAGTACAGCGGTTTCGGGCGCTCGTCGCCGTCGATCGCGGCCCACGAGGTGACCGGCCAGCAGTCGTTGAGCTGCCACACGATCGCGCCCTGCGTGTGGGGCGCCCACGAGCGGAAGTGCTCGAGCGCGGTGCGCACGGCGAGCGCCTGGTTGAGCTGCATCGCCCAGTGCCAGTCCTCCATCGCCTCCGGCATACGGAAGTGGGGGATGAGCCCGTTCGAGAGCTTCGTGTTCCCCTCTATCGCCTTCTGGTGCACGATCATGCCCGGCGACTCGGGGGTCAGTGGCGCGTCCGACACGGAGCGGACGAGCGTCGACCACGCCGGCGGCCCCTGCCAGCCGAACTCGGCGACGAACCGCGGCTTGTGCTCTCGGTAGGTGGGCCAGTCGCGACGGTTCCACTGCTCCCACAGGTGCATCGAGCCGTGCTGCTCGTCGTTGGGGTGCGGGCCCGTCTGCGTCGTGCCGTCCCAGCCCGTGCCGGGGCTGAACGGGCTCCCCGGCGCGTACGGCACGTGCGGTGCGAGCTCGGCGACGAGCGCGGGGAACAGCTCGTAGTAGTAGTGCGCGCCCCAGGTCTTGCCGTCGAGGCGCAGCTTCCAGCCCCAGTCCTCGTAGCCCCACAGGTTCTCGTTGTTGCCGGTGAGCAGCACGAGTGACGTGTGGTGGCCGAGGCGCACGATGTTCTCGCGCGCCTCCGCCTCGACCTCCGAGCGCAGCGGATCCTCCTCGGCGTAGGCCGCGCACGCGAACAGGAAGTCCTGCCAGACCAGCAGCCCCAGCTCGTCGGCGAGCTCGTAGAAGTCGTCGGACTCGTACAGCCCGCCACCCCACACCCGGATGAGGTTGAGGTTCGCGTCGAGTGCCTGCTCGAAGCGCCGCCGCACGCGGTCGCGCGTGACGCGCACGGTGAGCGCGTCGTCGGGGATCCAGTTGACGCCCTTGACGAACACCGGCTGGTCGTTGACGACGAGCGTGAACGGTGTGCCAGCCTCGTCGGGCGTCATGTCCCACCGCACGTCGCGGAAGCCCACGGCACGGTGGGTCGCATCCAGCACATCCGCACCCTCGCCGTGCAGCCGCACGTCCACGATGTACAGCGGCTGCTCGCCGTAGCCGGCGGGCCACCAGCGCTCGACGGCGTCGAGGTCGAGGCGCACACGCGCGCGGTCGCCCTCAACCGCCACGAACGCACCTGGCAGGGCGTCGTCGCCCAGTCCCGGGCCGTTCACCGCGATGCTGACAGTGAGGGGAACGGATGCTGCATCCCCCGCCCGCTCGAGCTCGACATCGACGGTGATCGACCCGCCGTCGCCCTCCGCCGTCGCGACCACGCGCGCCTGGGCAAGGCGTGCGACCGACCAGGACTCGAGCCCGACCGGCTTCACGATGCCGCTCGTGTACGTCGCGATGCCCCAGTCCCAGCCGAAGCTGCAGGCCGACTTGCGGATCGCGTCGTAGGGGAGCGGATACGGGCGCTGCCGCACGCCGAGCGCGACGCTCTGCTCGTTGGCATACTTCACGGGAGAGCGGAACCGCACCACGAGCTCGTTCTCGCCGTCGGCGAGCGCGTCGCGCACGTCGAACCGGTACGAGCGGTGCTGGTTCGCCGTCGCGCCGATCTCGCTTCCGTTGAGGAGGATCGTCGTCACGGTGTCGAGGCCTTCGAAGACGAGATCGGTGCGGTCCGCAGCATCCGGTGTCCAGGAGAACGTCGTCGCGTACGTCCAGTCGACGAGTCCGATCCACGCCAGAGCGGACTCGTTGTCGTCGACGAACGGGTCGGGGATGACACCCGCCGTCAGGAGGTCGGTGTGCACGCACCCCGGCACGGTCGCAGGGACGGCGGCGGCAGCATCCGTGAATCCATCCGGAACAGGACCCGACGCGGCTCGGAGCGTCCAGCCGGCGTCGATCGGACGGAACGAGAGGGAAGAGGTCACTTGACGGCTCCTGCGGTGAGGCCCTTGTAGATCCAGCGCTGAAGCAGCAGGAACGCGATGAGGGTGGGGATGATGACGAGGACGGTACCGGCGGAGATGACCTCCCACTGGGCGCCGAACGGTCCCTTGAACCGGAACAGCGAGGTGGAGATGAGACCCTCCGACGGGAGGTAGAGGAACGGGGCGTAGAACTCGTTGTACACCGCGATGCCCTTGATGATCACGACCGTCGCGATCGCGGGACGCAGGAGCGGCAGCACGATGCGCCAGTAGATCGTCCAGCGGTTGGCGCCGTCGATCATCGCCGCCTCGTCGAGTGAGACCGGGATCGACTGCATGAACTGGATGAACAGGTAGATCGCGATGATGTCGGTGCCCATGAAGAGCAGGATCAGCGCGGCCTTCGTGTCGTAGAGGCCGAGGCCGTTGATGAGCTGGAACGTCGCGACCTGGCTCGTGACGCTCGGGATGAGCGTCGCGACGAGGAACAGCCCGAAGACGAGCTTCTTGCCACGGAACGAGAACCGGTCCAGCGCGTACGCGGCCATCGTGCCGATGAAGATCGTGCCGGCGAGCGACACGACGAGCACGATCGTGGTGTTCACGAAGCCCTCGAGCATCTTGCCGCTCGTGAACGCGGTGACGAAGTTGTCGAAGTTGAGCCAGTTCTCCGGCGGGTCGAACGGTCCGGTCTGCGCGTACTCCGGGGCGGTCTTGAGGCTCGCGAACAGCAGCACCGAGAGTGGCAGCAGCGTCACGACCGCGGCGACGATGAGGCTGAGGTACTTCGCCGTCGTCGCGCTGACGCCGCGGAGACGTTCGAGCGGCGAGCGGCCGCGGGTGGGGCGCGGCGGGGTCGTGCGCTGCGGCATCGCACGGAGGTCTTCGGTGGTGGTCATGTCAGGTCGACCTTCTCGTCGGGGAACACCTTTCGCTGGATCCACGTGACGACCAGCACGATCGCCAGGAGGACCACGGCCATGGCCGACGCGAGGCCGACCTGCCGGAAGGTGAACGCGGTCTGCAGCGTCTGGATCACGAACGTCGCCGAGCCGTTGGCACCGCCGGTCATGATGAACGGGATCTCGAACACGCTGAGGCTGCCGGCGATCGCAAGGATGAACGACAAGCCGATCACGCGGCGGATGCCGGGGAAGATGATGGCCCAGAACTGCTGCCACCGGCTGGCGCCGTCGAGGTCGGCCGCCTCGTACAGCTCGTGCGGGATCGACTGGATCGCTCCGAGGAAGAGCACGAAGTTCATGCCGGTGTAGCGCCAGACGGAGGTGCCGGCGAGCGACCAGTTGACGACGTCCGGGTTGCCCAGCCACTGCGGCGGGTCGCTGACGCCGAACCAGCTGAGCACGGTGTCGAGCGTGCCGCCGGGCTGGAAGAGGTAGAGGAACACGAACCCGATCGCGACGCCGTTGACGAGGTACGGGAAGAACAGGATGCCGCGGAACAGGTTCGAGAAGCGCGTCGAGAAGCTGAGGATCGTCGCGAAGTACAGCGCGATCGCCATCTGTGCGAACGACGCGAAGAAGTAGTACAGGCTGACGCCGAACACCGAGAAGATGCGCGGGTCGGTGAACACCTGGATGTAGTTGTCGAGCCCCACGAAGTTCTTCTGGAGGTCGATGCCGTCCCAGTCGGTGACCGAGAAGTAGAACAGGTTCACCGCCGGCCAGTAGGTGAACAGCAGCAGGAGTCCCACCGCCGCCGACAGGAAGAACCACGGGGTCAGGCGCTGCAGGACGCTCCGTCCCGCGGAGCCGCCCCGGGGGCGGCCGGTCCGGCGAAGACCTCCGCCGAACCGGCGCGCCCGCACGGGCGCGGAGAGGACGGCAGGGGCATCCGCCGGTGCCGCACCGGGTGTCGCAATGGCCATGTCGCTGCCGTCCCCGTCGCTCAGCCTTCGAGCTTCTCGACCGAGGCGCCCCAGCGCTCGTTCAGCTCGGCGAAGTAGCTCTCCTTGTCGCCGTCGGCGGCACCGCGGGCGATGTCGACGAGCTTCTGACGGTAGATCGGGCCGTACAGGTCGATCTGCGCGTCGTCGGCCACGTTGTTGATGAGCCCCTCCTTGCCGGCGGGGGCGGGGTTGATCTCCATGAGCTCGACGCCCGCCTCCTCGAAGCCGGCCAGGTTGTCGGGGAGCGGCTTGTCGATGACGGGGGAGATCATGCCCTGCGCCTCGGTGTAGCCCGAGTCCTCGACGACCCACTGGATCCATGCCCACGCCGCGGCCTTGGCCTTGGAGTGCTTGCTCACGGCGAGGTTGTAGTCACCGCCGATCACGGCGAGCTGCGTGCCGTCGACGTTCGCGGGGAACGCCATGTAGCCGATGTCGTCGGCCGACGCGCCATTGTCCTCCGCGGCGGCCTGCATCTGCGAGATCGCCCACGAGCCGAGCGTCATCGCGGCGATCTTGCCGGTGCCCAGGTCGACCTTGGACTGCTCCCAGTTGGTGGTGAGCGGGTCGTCCTCGGTGAGGCCCGCGGCGACGCTGTCGTACAGCAGCGAGTCGATCGCGTAGGCGTCGGTGCCCTCGGTCCACGGGGCGGTGTCCTCGGCCATCGTGATCGGAGCATCCGCGTCGTCGGTGACGACGCCGAGGTTGCCGAAGCTCTGCGTCAGCGGCCAGCCGTCCTTGTAGTTCGTGTAGAGCGGGATGGCGTCGGTGTTGTCCTTGACCTTCTGCAGCGCCTCGAGCCACTCCTCCTCGTCCGTCGGCAGAGCGGAGACGCCCGCCTCTTCGAAGACCTTCTTGTTGTAGACGACGCCGTTCGCGTTGCCGCCCCACGCGATGCCGTACTGCGTGCCGTCGTAGCTCGCCGCGGGGAGGAACCGGTAGGTGTCCTCGAAGTCGGCGGTGTCGCCGAGCGGCTCGAGGAACTGCTCGTACTGTTCAGGCTTGATCGCGGGGATGCCGATGACATCGCCGTAGTTCGTGGTGCTCATGCGCGTGAGCATCTCGCCGGCGTAGTCGGTGATGCCCTCGAACGTGACGTTCACGTCGGGGTACTTCTTGTTGAACTCGTCCGCGTACTTCTCGAACGTGCCGTCCTCGACGAGATCGGTGCGCCACGTGACGACCTTGATGTCGCCCTTGACGTCGCCGTCGATGGTGTTGTCTGCGTCGCTCGCGCCGCCGCCCGCGCAGCCGCTGATCGCGACCGCGGCGGTCGCCAGCAGCGCGATGCCCGCGAATGCCTTCTTCGCCATGTGATTCTCCTTGTCAGGTTCGCCCTTGAACTGCCGGTGCGCGTCGCCGCACCGTTGCGTGGTTCGTCGCGCGGTCAGAATATGCACCTTCGAAACGGTTCCGCAAGCGCGGAATGTCAGCGCTGTCTTGCTGTGTCCGGCGGGCAGAATTCGAGGAGAGAGCGCTGCTGAACTGGGATTATTCTGTAGTCCAGAACGGATACTGCGCCTCAATGTCTCGGGAATGTCCTACGTGGACATCGACGTCCTCACGGTGCTAGCGTGAAGCGCGCCAGGCAAGGAGGCCCACCGATGACGGTTCAGCAGCGCGCGACCCTCGACGACGTCGCGCGGCTCGCGGGAGTGAGTTCGAAGACCGTCTCGCGCGTATTCACGCACCGCGAGCTCGTCGCCCCCGAGACTGTCGAGCGCGTGCTCACGGCGGCCAAGCGACTGCGGTTCCGTCCCAATCCGCTGGCGCGCAATCTGCGTCGCGGCGGCCCGACCAACACCATCGGGTTCATCATGGGCGAGCTGAACAACCCGTTCTATTACAAGCTCGCCGCCGGCATCGAACGCGAACTGTCGGCCCACGGGTTCTCGCTCGTGGTCGCGACCACCGACGACACCGCGGAGGGCGAGGAACGCGTCGCCGATGCGCTCCTTGGCCAGCGGCTGGGCGCGCTGCTGCTCATCCCGGTCGCCGACGACCAGTCGTACCTCGAGGGCGAGCGACACCTCGGCACCCCTGTGATCGCGATCGACCGGCCGGCTCGCAATCTCGTCGCCGACTCGATCGTGCTCGAGAACCACCGAGGGGTGTTCGACGCCACCACGCGCCTCCTCGAGCGCGGCCATCGCCGCATCGGCTACATCTGCAACCCGGCATCCGTCTACACGCAGGCCGAGCGCCTGCGCGGCTACCGCGACGCGCTCGCCGCCTACGGGATCATCGACTCGTCCCGGTGGGAGCGGCTCGCCGACGACCTCGCCGTCCCCGCTGACGGATTCATCGCCGACCTGCTCGACCAGGACGACGCCCCGACGGCCATCATCACCGGCAACAACCGCGTCACGATCGGCGCGCTGCGGGTGCTGCGCGATCGCGGCGACGACGGCACGGCGCTCGTCGGCTTCGATGACTTCGACACCGCCGACGTGCTCGGCGTGACCGTGGTCAGCTACGACCCGCTGGCGCTCGGCAAGGCGGCCGCGACGCTCGCCATCGAGCGCATGCAAGACCCGGCCGGCTTCACCAGACAGCTCGAGATGCCCACATGGATCGTCGAGCGCGGCACCGGCGAACGCATCCCCGCAGAGAGGAACACCGCATGACCCCCGGCTTCATCCGTCTCGAGAGCGAGGGTGTCGGCGTGCTCGTCGACGCGCGCGGGCCCGGCCTTCCGCACGTGCTGCACTGGGGTGCGCCGATCGGCGCGGTCACGGACGCCGATGCCGACGCCCTGGCGAAGGCGCTGAGCCGTCAGACCCCGCCGGGCACGGTCGACACCGCGTGGCAGGTCTCGCTGTCGCCGCAGGAAGGAGACGGGTGGACGGGACGCCCCGGCATGCAGCTGCGCCGCGACGGTGTCGTGCACCACCCGCGGTGGCACGTCAGTCGCATCGAGGCCGACGACCGGTCGTTCACCGTCGAGGCGCGGGACGCGGCATCCGCTCTGCGTCTGTCGATCAGGGTCGGCATCGAGGCCGGCGGTGTGGTGTGGGTGCAGCACGCGCTCACGCACGAAGGCGACGCGATGTCTGCGCCCGTCGATGTCGACTGGCTCGAGGCGACGCTGCCGGTGCCGTCGACGACCGACACGCTGCTGACCTTCGACGGCCGCTGGACGCGCGAGAAGCGGCCGGTCGTGACGCCCATGCCCGCCGGCGCCACCGTGCGGCAGACGCGGCGCGGCCGCCCGGGGCACGACAACCCCGTCGCGACCCTCGTCACGATCGGAGCTCCGCGTTGGCAGGGCGGCGCCCTGTGGGGCGTGCATCTCGCGTGGTCGAGCGACCTCACGACGCGGATGGACCGCATCACCGACGCGGTGACGCTCATCGGCGCGGGTGAACTGCTGCGCCCGGGCGAGATCCGGCTCGCGCCGGGCGACGAGTACCGGGCCCCGCGCGCGGCCTTCGTGCACACGACCGAGGGGCTCGACGGTTTCGCGTACCGGGTGCACATGTGGCTGCGGTCGAGGCCCCAGCATCCGTCTTCCGTGCGCCCTCTCGTGCTCAACACGTGGGAGGCCGTCTACTTCGACCACGACGCGGATCGGCTCGCCGCGCTCGCGGAGCGCGCCGCCGAGGTCGGCATCGAGCGGTTCGTGCTCGACGACGGGTGGTTCCTGGGGCGTCGCGACGACACGACGAGCCTCGGCGACTGGGTCGTCGACCGGTCGGTGTGGCCGGACGGTCTCGGTCCCCTCGCGGCGCGCGTGCACGAGCTGGGCATGCAGTTCGGGCTGTGGTTCGAGCCCGAGATGATCAGTCTCGACTCCGATGTCGCGCGCGCCCACCCCGACTGGCTGCTCCACGATGCCGGCCACCTCGACCACGACCCCGGGGTGTCATGGCGGGGCCAGTACGTGATGAACCTCGCGAACCCCGACGCGTACGCCCATGTGCTCGGGCAGATCGACGCGCTCGTGGGCGGGCTCGGCATCGATTTCATCAAGTGGGACCACAACCGCGACCTGGTAGAGAGCGTGCACGACGGGCGCCCGGGCGGCCACGCGCAGATGATCGCGGTCTACAGGCTCATCGCCGAGCTGAAGTCGCGGCATCCGTCCCTCGAGATCGAGTCGTGCTCGAGCGGCGGCGCCCGGACCGACCTCGGCATCCTCGAGGTCACCGACCGCGTATGGGCGAGCGACTCGAACGACCCCGTGGAACGCCAGGACATCCAGCGCTGGACCGGACTGCTCCTGCCGCCCGAGCTCGTCGGCGCGCACGTCGGCCCGACGACCTCGCACTCGTCGGGGCGCACGACGGCGCTGTCGTACCGGATGGCGACGAGCCTCATGGGCTCGGCCGGGTTCGAGTGGGACATCCTGTCGTGCGACGACGAGGAGACCGCCACGATCACGCGCTTCGCCGTCCTCTACAAAGAGCTCCGGCCCATCGTGCACGGCGGACGGATGCTGCACCCCGAGCTCCGCGATCCCGCCTGGCGCGCGACGGCGTTCGTCGCGGATGACGCGGCGGTCGTGGTCGTGGCGACCGTGGCGAGCCTCGAGGACGCCCGTGCCGAGCGCCTGCGCCTGCCCGGGCTCGATCCGGAGCGCCGTTACCGCGTGCGCGTGCGCCGCGAGATCGGCGCGGCCGAGTACGGGTGGATCGCGCCGGAGTGGTTCACCGCCGGCGAGATCGAGCTGCCCGGGTCACTGCTCGCCGAGGTCGGCCTGCAGCTGCCGACGCTCTGGCCCGTGCAGGCATTCGTGCTGCACCTCGAGGCGCTCTGAGCCCGCGCAGGGTTCAGACCAGGTCGGCGAGGAAGCGGGCCTGCTTCGAGAACTGGAACGCCTGGCCGCCCTCGTGGCCGTTGTGCGTGTAGACCTCGATCTGCGTCGTCGGGTTGGTGTGGCGGTTGAACGCGGCGTACACGGTCGACGGCGGGCAGATGGTGTCCATGAGGGCGACGGAGTAGAGGGCCGCAGCATCAGCTCGCTTTGCCATGTTCACGCCGTCGAAGTATGACAGCGTCTCGAACACGCGCTCGTCGCGACCGCGGTGCACCGCCAGGTAGCGCACGACCTCCTGGTACGGGTCGTCGCCGGTGAGGCCCACCGCGCGCTCGAAGTGGCAGAGGAACGGCACGTCGGGCATGACCGCGACGAGGCCGTCGGACAGACCGGCGGCCGCGATCGCGATGCCGCCGCCCTGGCTCGCGCCGCACACGGCGACGCGGGCGGCGTCGACCTGCGGCAGCGTGCGCACCGCGTCGACAGCGCGAACGGCGTCGGTGAACACCCGGCGGTAGTAGTACGTCTCAGGGTCCTCGATGCCGCGCGTCATGAAGCCCGACGACGAGGGTCCGGTGCCGTGCGGGTCGAGCGTGTCGCCGCCGGAGCCCCACATCGAGCCCTGGCCGCGCGTGTCCATGAAGAGGTGCGCGTAGCCGGCGGCGGCCCAGCCGAGGCGCTCGCCGGCGAGGCCCCGGCCACCGCCGTAGCCCTGGTACTCGACGACCGCGGGGAGCGGGCCCTCGGCACCGGCGGGAAGCGTCAGCCATGCCTTGACCGGGTCGCCGCCGAAGCCGGGGAACGTCACGTCGAAGATGTCGACCAATGCGTACGGCGTCTCGAGACGTACGAGCTCGGGAGAGGCATCCCACTGCCGCGACTGCGCGAGGGTCTCGGCCCAGAAGGCGTCGAAGTCGGCGGGTTCGCGAACCTCGGGGGCGTAGTCCGCGAGTTCCGCGGGAGACAGGTCGAATCTCGGCACGCGCTCACCCTAGCGCGTCGAACGGAAGCGTTTCGACGCAGGGAACCGAGAAGGCGACGGGGTCTCGATGGGGGAGGGGTATTCGAGGCCCCGCCGCCGGTCTCTGAGCGCCCTGCGGGCGCTGTGTGGGGAAGTCTTCGGGTGGATCGTGCGGCGCTGCGTCAGAGACGGATCTCTGCGATGACTTCACCGTACTCGGTCTCGCCGACCGGTGTGAAGCCCACGCGCTCGAAGAATGCCTGCGGGCCGCCTTCGCCCGCCTCGTAGATGACGTTGACGTGGTCCATTCCGCGGTTGCGGGCCTCTTCGAGGAGCCCGGCCACTGCGAAGCGGCCGACACCGCGGCCCTGGTCGTCGGCGTCGACGTTGATGCGCCACAGTACGGAGCGGAAGTGCTCCTGCGGATCGTCGGGGTCGAAGTTGCCGCTGACGAAGGCGACGACCTCTTCGCCGTCGAGGACCACGCGCTGCCAGGTCGTCTGCGGGTTCACGACCGTCGCCGCGATGCCGTAGCTGACCGGCGACAGGTACTCCTCCTGGCCGGGCTTGAGCGACATATTGTTGACCGCCACGATGGTCGCGGCGGACAGTTCGACGAGTCGCAGTTCACCCATGGACCACAGGCTAGCCCCCATGGCGGCATCCGGCATCGTCGGAGTCTCGGATTAACACGGTGTTCATACGGAGAAGTATCTTGACGTCGAGATATCTCGGCCGCTTGCGATAGGCTGAACGCCGACCCGCAAGAAGGACGTGACTGGTGACCGACTCGACCATCATCTACACCTACACCGACGAGGCACCGGCCCTCGCGACCGCATCGTTCCTGCCGATCGTGCAGGCCGTGACCCGCCAGGCGGGAGTGGACGTCGAGACCCGCGACATCTCGCTCGCGGGCCGTATCCTCGCGGCGTTCCCGCAGAACCTGACGCCCGAGCAGCAGGTCGGGGACGCGCTCGCCGAGCTCGGCGGCCTCGCGACCCTCCCCGAGGCCAACATCATCAAGCTGCCGAACATCTCGGCCTCGATCCCGCAGCTCAAGGCCGCCATCGCCGAGCTGCAGGCGCAGGGCTACGACATCCCGGACTATCCGGACGAAGCGCAGTCTCTCGAAGACAAGGACGTGCGCGCCCGCTACGACCGCATCAAGGGCTCGGCCGTCAACCCCGTGCTGCGCGAGGGCAACAGCGACCGCCGTGCGCCGCTGTCGGTGAAGAGCTACGCGCGCAAGCACCCGCACCGCAACAAGGCGTTCGATGAGGGCTCGAAGACGCGCGTCGCGACGCTGGGCCACGACGACTTCAAGTCGAACGAGAAGACCACGGTCATCCCCGCGGACGACGTGCTCTCGGTGCGCTTCACCGGCGCCGACGGCACCACCACCGAGCTGAAGACCGGCATCAAGGTGCTCCCCGGCGAGATCATCGACGGCACATT
Organism: Microbacterium trichothecenolyticum; assembly: GCF_041938625.1. GTDB lineage: Bacteria > Actinomycetota > Actinomycetes > Actinomycetales > Microbacteriaceae > Microbacterium > Microbacterium trichothecenolyticum_D. The sequence goes on from NZ_CP169427.1 coordinate 1,293,705, forward strand.
CCTGTCGGCGGCCGCGCTCGACGCCTTCCTCGCCGAGACGCTCGAGACCGCAAAGGCCGAAGACGTTCTTTACTCGGTCCACCTCAAGGCCACGATGATGAAGGTCAGCGACCCGATCATCTTCGGCCACGTCGTGAAGGCGTACTACGCCGACGTGTTCGACCGCTACGGCGACAAGATCGCCGAGGCCGGGCTCACCCCCAACGACGGCCTGGGCGCGATCCTCGCGGGCCTGGCGAACGTCGAGGGCGGCGACGAGATCGCCGCCGCGTTCGCCGCCGCGACCGACACCCCGCGCCTGTCGTACGTCAACTCCGACAAGGGCATCACGAACCTGCATGTGCCGTCCGACGTCATCGTCGACGCGTCGATGCCCGCGCTCGTCCGCAACGGCGGCAAGCTGTGGGGCGCCGACGGCGGCGAGGCCGACACGCTGGCCGTCATCCCCGACTCGTCGTACGCCGGCGTCTACCAGACCGTGATCGACGATGTCATCGCACACGGCCCGCTCGACCCCGCGACCATCGGCACCGTCCCGAACGTCGGTCTCATGGCGCAGGCTGCGGAGGAGTACGGCAGCCACGACAAGACGTTCGAGCTGGCCGCAGCCGGCACCGTCCAGGTGGTGAACCAGGCGGGCGACGTGCTCCTCGAGCACGCCGTGCAGCCGGGCGACATCTGGCGCGCGACGCAGACCAAGGACGTCGCCATCCGCGACTGGGTGAAGCTCGCCGTCTCGCGTGCCCGCGCCACCGGCGCTCCCGCCGTGTTCTGGCTCGACGAGAACCGCTCGCACGACGCGGCGCTCATCGCCAAGGTGAAGACCTACCTCGCCGACCACGACACCGAGGGCCTCACGATCGAGATCCTCGCGCCGGCCGCGGCGACCCAGTACTCGCTGGACCGCCTGCGCAAGGGCGAAGACACGATCTCGGTCACCGGAAACGTGCTGCGCGACTACCTCACCGACCTGTTCCCGATCCTCGAGGTCGGCACGAGCGCCAAGATGCTGTCGATCGTCCCGCTCCTCGCGGGCGGCGGCCTCTTCGAGACCGGCGCGGGCGGCTCCGCGCCCAAGCACGTGCAGCAGCTCCTCGCCGAGGACTATCTCCGCTGGGACTCGCTCGGCGAGTTCTTCGCGCTCGCCGCGTCGCTCGAGCACCTCGCTGATTTCACCGGCAACGGGAAGGCGCAGGTGCTGGCCGACACGCTCGACGCCGCGACCGGCACGTTCCTGGAGAACGACAAGTCGCCCGGGCGCGCGCTCGGAACCATCGACAACCGTGGCAGCCACTTCTACCTCGCGCTCTACTGGACGCAGGAGCTCGCGAAGCAGCAGGTCGACGCCGAGCTCGCGGCGGCCTTCGCCCCCGTGGCCGAGGCGCTCGCCGCCAACGAGCAGAAGATCGTCGACGAGCTCCTCGCGGTGCAGGGCTCGCCCGTCGAGATCGGCGGCTACTACCGCCCCGACGCCGAACTGGTCGCCGGTGTCATGCGCCCGTCGCAGACCTTCAACGAGGTCATCGACGCGCTGCTCGATCAGCGGAGCTGATCGAGCAGGAAGCCCGGTCGTTGAGCGTCCGACGCGTCAGCGGCGGACCTGTCGAAACGAACGACCGATGAGCGAGAGGGCGGATGCTGCAGCATCCGCCCTCTCGTCGGTCTCAGGGGAGCCGCGTCGAGAGGCGACCGCGGTCAGGCGTGGACCCAGACCTCGGTGCCGCGCGCGGTCCAGTCGTAGACGAACTTGGCGTCGTCGTTCCACATGTTCACGCAGCCGTGGCTCTGCGGAAAGCCCAGGCGGCTGCGGAAGTTCGAAGCGCCGTGGAAGGCGATGTCGGGTGCGAACCACGTGATCCAGGGCACGTCCTCCGTGCAGTAGCTGTTCACGGCGGCGGGGTTGTAGCAGAGGGCGCCCATGTCCTGCATGCGGGTGTACGCATTCACGGTGAAGTGCCCGGTGGGCGTCGGCGTTCCGGAGAGGCCCGACGAGATCGTGTACGAGGCGACCACGTTGCCGTTCTCGAAGAGGGTGGCCGTCTGGCTGGAGAGGTCGACCTCGACGGTGCGGGCGAACGTGGAGACCACGGGCGCGACCTCGGTCACGGGTGTCTCGAACACCGCGTTGCCGGCCGCCAGCTGCGTGGCGAAGTCGGAGGCGAAGTCCGTGGTGTCGCCGACCTCGCGCCCCGAGATTCCGGGCGCCTCCTCGCGGAGGACCTTGCCCGCCGAGTTGGTGATCACGGCGCCGTTCTCGGCCGGCCGGTTCACCGCGGCGGGAAGGCCGTCGACGGCGGACTGGATCGCGGCTTCGTCGGCCGTGATCTCGTACGCGCCGTTCTCGGGGTCGGGAGCGATGGTCAGCCACGCGGCCAGCGTCGCGCGATCGATCGGCACCGTGCGCTCTTCGCCCACATAGAAGCCGGCGGTGTCGAGCATGCCGTTCAGCTGCGCGACGGTCGCGTCCGCCGTCTCGGTGGAGATCGCGGCGGGCACCTCGGCCGGAACCGGATCGAGCTGTACGCGCTTCTCGCCGGCCTCGAAGGCCGCCTGGATCGCGTCCTGGACGGTGCCTACGTCGATCCCGGCACCGGCGACAGCGGGCGTCGAGACGTACGACGCGGTGGCCGCGTCGAACGCGAGCGTCGCGTCGGTGGCGTCGGTGTAGAGCTGCGGCGCGACCTCGCGCAGTGCTTCGGTCGCCGCCGCGGGGTCGAGTTCGATCTCGGCATCGGTCGCGGCGAACCACGCCGTCGGGTTCCACATCGGGTGCTGTGCGAACGCGGCGTCGGCGAGCGCCTGGGCATCGACCGCGGCGCCGAGCTCGGCACCGGTGACCTCAGCGTCCTCGCCCGCTCCCGTGAGAACGACGGTCGTCTCCGCCAGGCGCTGCTCGATGGCTTCGGCGGCCGCGCCGGGCGTCAGCCACCCCACCGGCACGCCGGCGACAGAGGTTCCGGGCGCGATGAGCACGAGCGACGATACGACGAGGCCGACCACGGCGACGCCGGCGGCCGCGCTGATCCAGATCGCGGTGTGCTTCTTCTTGGGCTTGGGTTCGGCCGGCGCCCACGCGAAGGTGGGGGAGGCGTCCGCCGGAGCGGTCGCGGTGGCGACCGCGGTCGCCGTCTCGGACGAGAGCTCGGCGGTCGGCGCGAGGGCTGTTGCGGCCGCCGGGGCGAGCACAGCCGTCGCGACGGCGACGGCCTCGTCGTCGGTGGTGCCGGAGGCCTCGGCGTCGGCGTCCTCGTCGACCTCGGGCGCGTCAGCGAGGGCTGCCTCGTCGGCGGGCTCGGGCTCAGCCTCGGGCTCTCCCTCGTCCGCGGGCTCGACCTCGTCCGCGGGCTCGACCTCGTCCGCGGGCTCAGGCTCGCCGTCCGCTTCCGGCTCGGCTTCATCGCCCTCGGCCGGCTCGGGCTCCGCGTCCTCAGCGGGGGAGTCGTCCTCGTCCGCAGGCGCGACGGCGTCGGCCGTCTCGGCATCCGCCGGGGCCTCAGCATCCGTCTCATCCACGGCATCCGCTGCCGTCGCGTCCGCCGATGCGGACTGCTCGTCCTCGACGGCCTGCTGGGCCTTCCCGGCGTCGTCCCCGGACGCCTTTCCGGCCTGCGACTCGGTCGCCAGATTCGTCACGCCACACCCCCGACTGTGATCCACGCTTCCCCCCCCATGGTAGGCGACCCGCCTGGGTGCTGAGGTCACGTCATGGTCACGCACGAACCGCCGGTCACGCAGGGAATCAGGCGTTCGCCACGGCAACGATCCGAACCCGGCGCATCACAGTTTTGTAAAGCATCCGCTCAAATAGGGTTCGAGGACTTGCGAAAACTTAGTTCGTAAGGTCTACTAACAAACATGCCCAACACGGAAGCGCGACGCGGCCCTTCCATTATCGACGCGCCGCAGAGCCCCACCACGAATGCCCGCGCATTCGCCCCTGGACGCACGCTCCGCCAGGGTGCGAAGGTCCTGCCCGAGCACGCTCGCGGTCACAACCGCTCGCTCGTGCTCCAGACGCTGTTCCACCAGGGTGCGATGAGCCGCGCCGACCTGTCCCGCGAGACGGGCCTCACCCGGGTCACGATCTCCGACCTCGTCGCCGAGCTCATCGCCGACGGGTTCGTCGCCGAGATGGGAGTGCGTGAGGCCTCGGGGCCGGGCAAGCCGGCGATCCTCGTCGACCTCGACCACGCCGGGCACCGCATCATCGGGCTCGACCTCTCGGGCAGCGACACCTTCATCGGCGCCGTCCTCACGCTCGACGGCGGCATCGTCGCGCGACGCGAGGTCGCCGTGCCGGACGCCGACGTCCTCGTCGACACCGTCGTGGAGCTCGCGCGAGCCCTCGTCGCAGACTCCCACGCGCCCGTGCTCGGCATCGGCGTCGGCACCCCCGGTGTCGTCGATGACCGCGGCGTCATCCTGACCGCCCCGAACTTCGGCTGGGCCGGGTTCGACCTCGAAAGCGCGCTGCGCGGTGCGCTCGGCGTTCCGGTGCTGGTGGCGAACGACGCCAACGCCGCCGTGCTCGCCGAATACACGTTCGGCGGCGCGCCCGACGACGTGCTGCTCGTCAAGGTCGGCCGAGGCGTCGGCTCCGGCCTGCTGCTGGCGGGCCAGCCCATGCGCGGCAGCCGCTTCGCCGCGGGTGAGATCGGTCACGTCACCGTCGGCACAGACGGCGGTCCCCAGTGCGCGTGCGGCAAGGTCGGATGCCTCGAAGCCTGGCTCTCGGTGCCCTCGCTGACGTCGCGGTTGAACGCCGCCGGCGATCGCGCCGCGCACGAGGGCATCCTCCGCGACGCGGGGGAGCGGCTCGGCATCGCACTGGCCCCCGTGGTCGGCGCCCTCGACGTGTCGGAGATCGTCCTCTCCGGCCCGCCTGAACTCCTCGGCGGCTCCCTCGCGGAGCAGACCGTCGAGACACTCCGCGCGCGCACGCTCGCGCCGTCCGTCGACGAAGGCGTGCGCGTGCGGATGACGGAGCAAGGCCAGGACATCGTCCTGCGCGGCGCGGCCGTCATGGTCCTGTCCGGACAACTCGGGGTGTCCTGACACAGCGCGATTCCCCGTCGGATCCCCCGGATCCTGAACAACACGGAGCGCTCCTCGCGAGCATCCACCCCCGGATGGGTCACCCGACCCAGCCGAAACACCAAGAGAAACCGAAAACGAAGGAAGACACGATGAAGAAGACGCTTGGAGCTGTGGCGCTCATCGGCGCCTCGGCACTGGTGCTCGCCGGCTGCGCCGGCGGCGGCGACAACGGCGGCGGCTCGGGGTCCGAGGAGGGCGCCGAGATCCGTGTGTGGCTGGTCGGCACCGACACCCCGCAGGACGCGCGCGACTACCTGAAGGAGACCTTCGAGGAAGAGAACCCCGGGTCGACGCTGGTCATCGAGGAGCAGCAGTGGACCGGCCTCGTCGACAAGCTCACCACGAGCCTGTCGTCGAACGACAGCCCCGACATCGTCGAGATGGGCAACACGCAGGCTCCCGCGTTCACCTCGAGCGGGGCCCTCCTGAGCCTCGCCGACATCGAGGGCGACCTCGGCGGCGACGACCTGCTCCCCGGCTTCGTCGAGGCCGGCAGCTGGGACGGCACCCTGTACGCGGCGCCGTACTACTCGGGCGCCCGCGTCGTCTTCTACAACACGGCGATGTACGAGCAGGCGGGCGTCGCGGTGCCCACCACGCTCGACGAGTACGTCTCGAACGGTGTGGCCCTCGCAGGCGCGCTGCCGGGCGTCTCGGGCGTCTACTTCCCGGGCAAGGACTGGTACAACGGCCTGCCCTTCATCTGGGAGAACGGCGGCGAGATCGCCGTGCAGGACGGCGACGAGTGGGACGCTCAGCTGTCGAGCGACGAGTCGCTCGCCGGCCTCGCGCAGGTCCAGGAGCTCATGACCAAGGCGTCGCTCGCGCCGAAGGACGGCGACGAGGCCGACGGATGGGTGCCCTTCCGCACCGAGCAGTCCGCCACGTACTCGGCTCCGAGCTGGGCCTACTGGTCGATCGTCGCCGACGAGGACAAGCAGCCGACGGCCGTCGCCGACATCACCGGCTACTACGCCCTCCCGGGCATGGACGGCGGCGCCGCCCAGGTCTTCGCGGGTGGTTCGAACGTCGGCATCGCCGCGAAGTCGAAGAACCCCGACCTCGCCAAGAGCGCGCTCGAGATCATGCTGAGCGACGAGTACCAGACGATCCTCGCCGAGAACGGCCTCGTTCCCGCGCTGGTGTCGCTCGGTGACAAGGTCGCCGCGGCCACGCCCGAGCTCGCGACCGTCATCGCCGAAGCCGCCGCCAACTCCAAGCTCACCCCGGCTTCGCCGAACTGGGCGGACGTCGAGGCGCAGGGCATCATGCAGGACCTGTTCGTCAACATCGCGAACGGCGGCGACATCAAGGAGCTCGCCACCGCAGCCGACGAGCAGATCGAATCGATCCTGAACGGCTGACATCACTGAACGGGGTGCTCCGTGCCGCGGGGCACCCCGTTCCATGCCCGCACTGGGCTCGACACAATTCTTGAGAGGAGGTTTGCCATGACGACGATCCCCGCAGAAGCGTCGGCGCCGCCCGTCCCGTCACCCGAGTCGCGGCCAGACCCCGAACAGCCGAGGAAGCGCAGCTTCCCGTGGGCTCCGCTCGCGTTGATGACGCCGGCCGTGATCATGCTCGTGGTCTTCATCGGCTGGCCGCTCGTCCAGCTGGCGATCATGTCGTTCCAGAAGTTCGGACGCGCGCAGATCTTCGGCGCCCCGCCGGAGTTCATCGGCATCCAGAACTACACGGACGTGCTCACGGATCCCGAGTTCTGGGCCGTGCTCGGACGCAGCATCGCCCTGTGCATCGTGAGCGTCGTCGCCACCATGCTCCTCGGCGTCGCCATCGCCGTCATGATGACCAAGCTCGGCAAGGTGATGCGCACAGCCGTGTCCGTCTCACTGCTGCTCGCCTGGGCCATGCCCGCACTGACCGCGACGATCGTCTGGGGCTGGATCTTCGACACCCAGTACGGCCTCGTGAACTGGCTGCTGACGCAGGTCACCGGCCAGAACTGGATCGGCCACAGCTGGCTCATCAACCCGGTGAGCTTCTTCAGCGTGGCCGCGATCATCATCACGTGGGGAGCGATCCCCTTCGTCGCCTTCAGCACGTACGCCGCGCTCACCCAGGTTCCCGACGAGGTGCTGGAAGCCGCCGCTCTCGACGGCGCCGGCGGCTTCGCGCGCTTCCGACTCATCGTCTTCCCCTACCTGCGCTCGATCCTTCTCGTGCTCCTCGTCCTTCAGGTCATCTGGGATCTGCGTGTGTTCGCCCAGATCTACGGCCTGCAGTCGATCGGCGGCGTCCGTGCCGAGACCAACACGATCGGCGTCTACATCTACAGCGTCTCGATGGCCTCGGGCGACCTCGGTGCCGGCGGCGCGATCTCGGTCATCCTGGTCGCGATCATGCTCGTCATCTCGGGCTACTGGATCCGCACGATGCTGAAAGAGGAATCATGACCGCCCGGCCGCGTCGCGCCGTCTCGCGCGTCTTCCTGAACACCGCCGCCATCGTCGTGATCGTGGCATCCCTGTTCCCCGTCTACTGGATGCTGAACACGTCGCTGTTGCCCGCCTCCGCCGTGCGCACGACGACACCGCACTGGTGGCCGGACGAGTTCACGCTCAGCAACTATCAGGAGGCGCTCGGCGACGAGAGCCTGATCACGGCGCTGCTCAACTCGCTCTCCGTCACGGGGATCACGCTGGTCGTCGCGCTCGCCTTCGCGTTCCTCGGCGCGATCGCCGTCTCGCGCTACCGGTTCCGCACGCGCACCGCGTTCATCATCGCGATCCTCGTGATCCAGATGATCCCGATCGAGGCGATGATCATCTCCCTGTTCCGCCTGCTCGACGGGTGGTACCTCCTCAACACGATCATCGGCCTGAGCATGGTGTACATCGCCGTCGTGCTTCCGTTCACGATCTGGACGCTGCGAGGCTTCGTCAACGGAGTTCCGGTGGACCTCGAGGAGGCGGCGATGATCGACGGGTGCAGCCGCAACGGCGCGTTCTGGCGCATCACCTTCCCGCTGCTGGCTCCCGGCCTCATCGCCACGGGCGTGTTCGCCTTCATCCAGGCGTGGAACGAGTTCCTGCTCGCGCTGGTCATCATGACGCGCCCGGAGTCCAAGACCCTTCCGATCTGGCTCCAGTCGTTCGTGCAGGCGACGAAGGCCACCGACTGGGCCGTGGTCATGGCCGCGTCCACGATCATGGCAGTCCCGGTCATCGTGTTCTTCCTGATCGTCCAGCACCGCATGACGAGCGGTCTTGTCTCGGGGGCGGTCAAGGGCTGATGCGCACGAAGGACCACGCCGCCTCCCACGGGGAGGTCGGCCGATGAAGGTCGGGCTGGACGTCGGCGGGACCAAGACCGACGCCGTCGCTGTCGACGCCGAGGGAGCGATCGCGGGTCGCCTCCGCATTCCCACCGGATGGGGCCCGGATGCTGTGGCCCAGACCGTCCTCGATGCGGTGCGTGCGCTCGGCACCGAGGCCGGCGTCGACCTCGCGGCGGTGCGGTCGGTGGGGGTCGGCATCCCGGGTCAGATCGAGCCGGGCACCGGCCGCGTCGTGCACGCGGTGAACCTCGGGGTCGACGAGCTCGACCTCGCCGCCGCCGTCGCGCCCGCGCTGGGCGTGCCCGTGCAGGTCGAGAACGACGTCAAGGCGGCCGCGCTCGGCGCGCACGCACTCCACACGCGCGGGGGCGCCCCGGCGCCGGGGTCGATGGCGTACCTGAACCTCGGCACCGGGATCGCGGCCGGCATCGTCTCGGACGGCGTGCTGTGGCGCGGCGCGCGCGGCACCGCCGGCGAAGTCGGTCACATCTCGGTCGACCCGAACGGCCCCCTCTGCCGGTGCGGTCAGCGCGGCTGCATCGAGGCCTTCGCAGGCGGCGGCGCGATCGCCGAGCGCTGGGCGAAACGGTCGGCCCTGCCCGTGCGCGACGTCTTCGACGCCGCCGACGCGGGCGATGCGTCGGCGCGGCAGCTGCGGGCCGGTCTCGCCCGGGGCGTCGCCGCCGCGATCCGGGTGCTGGTACTGACCGCCGACGTCGATATCGTGGTTCTCGGAGGGGGTGTGACGGCATTGGGAGACCGACTGATGACGGATGTCGCAGCCGAGCTCGCGGCCAGTGCCGAGGCATCCCCGTTCATGCGCTCGCTGCACCTTGCCGACCGGGTCGAGCTGCTGCCGCCGGGTTCCCCGGCCGCCGCGCTCGGAGCCGCGCTCGTGGGCGCGGAGGGCGACGCCACACACAACACCCAGGAGGCCCTGATTCATGGATGAGATGTTCCATGGCTGAGATCGTCATCGTCCGCGACAAGGCGGCAGCGGGGGCGCTCGTCGCCGACCACATCGCAGGGCTCATCCGCTCGAACCCCGAGACGGTCCTCGGCCTCGCGACCGGGTCCACTCCGCTGCCCGTGTACGAGGCGCTGCGCTCGCGCCTCGAAGGCGTCGACCTCTCGCACGTGCGCGGCTTCGCGCTCGACGAGTATGTGGGGATCGACCCCGCGCACCCCGAGAGCTACCGCTCGGTGATCACGCGCGAGGTCGTGGAGCCGCTCGGCCTCAACCCCGAGCTCATCCGCACGCCCGACGGCACACCGGAGGGCATCGAGCACCACGGTGAGGAGTACGACGGGGCCATCCGCGATGCGGGCGGCATCGACCTGCAGATCCTCGGCATCGGCACCGACGGGCACATCGGATTCAACGAGCCGGGGTCGTCGTTCTCGTCGATCACCCGCGTGAAGACCCTCACCGAGCAGACCCGCCGAGACAACGCGCGCTTCTTCGACTCGGTCGACGACGTGCCGATGCACTGCATCACGCAGGGCCTGGGCACGATCCTGCGCGCCCGGCACCTCGTGCTCCTCGCGTTCGGCGAAGGCAAGGCGGCGGCGGTCGCCGGCGCCGTCGAGGGTCCGCTGTCGGCGTCGCTCCCGGGCTCGGCGATCCAGCTCCACCCTCACGCCACCGTCGTCGTGGACGAGGCCGCCGCGTCGCAGCTGACCCGCTCCGACTACTACCGCTACGCCTACGACAACAAGCCCGCCTGGCAGGGCATCTGACGCGGGGACGGATGCTGCGGCTCAGCGCGCGAAGACCTTGCCGGGGTTGAGGATGCCCTGGGGGTCGAAAACTCGCGTGATCTGCCGCTGCAGCTCCCACTGGTCCTCGCCCAGTTCGTCGGCGAGCCAGCGGCGCTTGAGCACGCCCACGCCGTGCTCGCCGGTGAGGGTTCCGCCGAGGCGCAGCGCCGCGCGGAAGAGGTCGTCGGCGGCCGCCCAGATGTGGTCCGGCGCCTCGACGACACCGAACTCGTCCGGCTCGGCCTCGAAGATGAAGTTGGGGTGCAGGTTGCCGTCGCCCGCGTGAGCGACCGTCGGGATCACGACGCCGTGCTCGCGCTCGACGCGGGAGATCTCGTCGAACATCGCTGGCAGGGCGGAACGGGGCACCGAGACGTCTTCGATGAGCGCGGTGCCGAGCGACTCCATGGCGGGGTGCATCGACCGGCGGATCGCCAGCAGCCGCTCACCCTCTTCGCGGTCGTGCGAGACGGCGACGGTCCCACCGGCGCGACGGAGCACCTCGGCGATGGCCTCGGCTTCGGCGATCGCGGCCGGGCCGTCGGTCTGGATCGTGAGCTGAGCCGCGCCGGGGGTCGGGGCCTCGAGCTCCAGGAGCGCGTGGACGGCGGCGAGGGACGCAGCATCCATCAGTTCCATGATCGCGGGCTGCGCACCGGACGCGGTGACGGCGGCGGACGCCTCGGCCGCCGTGCGCACGTCCACGAAGGTGGCGGCGATCGTGCACACCTCGCCGGGCACCAGGCGGCGGAGCTTCAGCGTCGCTCCGACGACGACGCCGAGGGTGCCTTCCGACCCGACGACCAAGGACGTCAGGTCGAGGCCCGTCACGCCCTTGACGGTGCGGTGGCCGAGATGCAGCAGGCGGCCGTCGGCGAGGACGAGGTCTACGCCGAGCACCGCGTCGCGCACCACGCCGTACTTGGCGCACAGCAGCCCGCCGGCCCCGGTCGCGATGTTGCCGCCGACGGTCGAGATCGCGCGGCTCGCAGGGTCGGGCGCCCACCAGAGGCCGTACGGGGCGAGCGCGGCGTTGAGGTCGGCGTTGAGGATGCCCGGCTCGACGACCGCCAGGAGGTCGTCGGGGCGCACCTCGAGGATGCGGTCCATGCCGCGCACCGACAGCGCGATCTCGCCGTCGCCCGCGTTGGCGCCGCCGGCGAGGCCCGTGCCGGCGCCGCGGGTCGCCACGGGCGTGCCCGTGCTGCCCGCGATACGGAGGGTCTGCTGCACGTCGTCCACGCTGCGCGCGTGGACGACGGCGAGGGGAAGACCGGATGCCGCGTGCCCGGACTTGTCGGCGCGCGCGGCGTGGAGCGAGTCCGGCGAGGTGTCGACGCGATCGCCGAGCGCCGCGCGGAGGAGGGCGAGCGCGTCGGCGCCCGAGGTCACGACAGGCGCCGCCGGCCGGCGACGAGCCCGGCGGTCACGGCCACGACGCCGAACGCGAGGCCGATCCAGGCATTGCCCATCGACCACCAGGCGGCCGTCGCGGATACGTAGACGAGCAGCTCGACGACGGCGCGCACGAAGGGGTGCACCGCGAACACGGCGCGCGGCGACACGAAGAGCGCCCAGAGGAGGATCGCGATCACGGGGGCCCCGACACCCGCGACGATGTTCCACGGGAACGGCCACATCGTGAAGCCCCACAGCGCGAGCGTGCCGAACGCGAAGATCTCGCAGACGAACGCGATGATGTCGATCGCGGCCAGCGGCGAAGCCTTGCCATCGGCCAGCGGCGAAGCCTTGCCATCTGCCAGCGGTGAAGCCTTGCCATCGGCCAGCGTGCGCTTTCCGGGCGCCGGTGCGGCGGGGCGCGCGGGAGTGACGTTCGGCGTGTCGGACATGGCTTCCAGTCTACGGCGGCGTACGGTGCGCGTCCGCCGCGGCCCCTGTGCGCGGGTCAGTTGCCGGCGTCGGTCGGGACGGTCTCGGCCGGCACGCTCTCGACGGGGGCGGTGTCGGTGACCTCGGCATCCGCGGGCGCCTCGGCGCTGAGCGGCACCGCGTCCTCGCGGTCGACGACGCCGCGGCCGAGGCCGCGCGGAATGCTCACGCTGCGCTTCGTCGTGCCGGTGCCGGCGCCCGTCGTGCCGCCGTTGCCGTTGCCGGTCCCGTTCGTCGGGGTGCCGTTCCCGGTCGAGCCGCCGTTCCCGGTGATCCCGCCGTTGCCGCTGCCGGCCCCGTTCGCCGGGGTGCCGCTGCCCGCGTTGCCGGCCTTCCCGTTGCCGTTCCCGTTGTTGCCGGACTCGTTGCCGTTGTTGCCCGAGTGATCGTCGTCGTCGTCCTGCGCGTTGCCGTTGTTGCTCGTCGCGTTGCCGTTGTTGCCCGACGTGCTGCCCTTGCCGCCCTGCGCGTTGCCGTTGCCGCCCTGGGCGGTGCCGTTCTCGCCCTGCGCCGTGCCGCTGCCGGTCTGGCCCGTGGCCTTGCCGCCGCCCGACTCCGCCGTGTCCTCGCCCTGCGAGCTCCCGTCGACGGCCGCTGCGTCGGGCACGACGGGGAGGTCCGCCGGGCCGGGGCCCGGCTCTGCCGGAAGCTGGAGCGGCGAGTCGCCGGTGTCGTCCTGAATCAGCGCCGGCGCGTTCACGTTCTCGGCCGCGACCTCGGTCGTCGGCGCGGGAGTCGGTGCCGGCTCCGGGCCGGCCGCGGCCGGCAGCATCACCGCCGCGGCGACCACGCCGCTGACGACGACGAGGCCCGCGGCGGCGAGCCCGGAGGCCGCGCCGATGCCGGCGACCGCCGACGTGCCGAAGACCGCCGCCGACGAAGCGACGGCGGTCGCCGCCCCTGCAGCGCCGACCGCCCCCGCCGATCCGACACCGGCCGACGTGACCGCCGCACCGGCACCTGCGCCCGCGCCGGCACCCGCACTCGCGCCTGCCCCCACGACTCCGCCCGGCGCGATGGCGACGCTGCCGTGCACCACGCTCGAGGGCATCGAGGCCAGCGTCACGAGCGACGCGCCGCCGCCCTGCACCATCGCGAGGTAGCCCGCGGTGCCGACCGCGCCGAGCGCGATCGGCAGCAGCACGAGCGCGAGACGGCTCGACACCTCTTTGGCCTCGCTCGCGACGATCGAGCACCGTACGCAGCCGGTGAGATGCCGCTCGAGCTTCGCGTGGTCGCGGCGACCGAGATTGAGGCGCGAGTACGCGCCGAGGTGCTCGATGGTCCATTGGCAGTCCGAACCGTCGAGCACCGACCGCAGGTGCGCCTGGATCCAGGCCTCGCGGAGTCCTTCCCGCGCGCGGAACGTCAGCTGCGCGACCGCCGTCGGCTTCATGCCCAACAGCGGCGCGATCTCGGCGGGCTTCATGCGCTCGATCTCGGAGTACCAGAGCACCTCCTGCCACCGGGTCGGAAGACTGCGGAAGGCCTGATGCGTGAGCCCGCGGTCGAGCGCGGCCTCGCTCTCGTGCTCGACTCCGGAGGGATCCTCGATGCCGTCGAGCTCTTCGTACGCGGTCTCGCGGCGCGCGCGCCCCCATGCGGCGGCGGTGTTCCGGACGCTGGTGAACAGGTAGGCGCGGAACGACCCGGTCGGCCCGCCGCCCTGGACGATGGAGTGATAGATGCGCGTGTACGCCTCCTGCACGAGGTCATCGGCATCGAGGCTCGAGGTCATGTTGCGGGCGACGGTGACGCCCGCGCGGTAGTGGCGCCGCCACAGCTCCCCGAACGCGCTGGCATCGCCCGATCTCGTCCGCAGGACGAGGTCGGCGTCGGAGTGACCGGGGACGTCGGTCTCGTGCCCCTGCACGTCGTCGTGGTCCATGGATCCCCCAGTTCCGCGGCGCACATCGACGACGTCGATCCCGGGTGCGGACCGCGGCATGTCCCATTGTCGTCGCCGCCTCCGGATTTGACCAGGGCCGGACTCGAAGCCGCAGCATCCGTCCGAGCGAATTTTCAGAACTCGCGTAATAGATGGGGAGTCGCGCGGTCTCTTTCGTCAGAGTGGCCGGCCGCCCTTGTGTGGGGCACGACGGCGGCCGCCCCCCCGCGGGACTCCCGCGGACAAGGCGGGGCTCGGAGGTATCTCGGGGGAGGGACCTTCGGCCCCGCCTTTCACGGGCGCGCGAGCGTGCTCAGGCGTCGCGCCCGTCGACCCAGACGCGGCGCACCGCGAGGGCGTCGTCGAGGAGCACCGCGTCGGCGCGGGCGCCGACCTCGAGGGTGCCGAGGTCGTCGCGGTGGATCGCGGACGCGGGCTGCCGGCTGAGGGCGTGCGACGCGGCGTCGAGCGGCACGCCCGCGCCCACGACGCGGCGCAGCGCTGCGTCCTGCGTGAGGGTGGAGCCGGCGATCGCGCCGCCCTCTTCGAGCCGTGCCACGCCGTCGGTCACCCGCACCGCCAGCCCGCCCAGCTCGTACCGGCCGTCCTGCGAGCCGGCCGCGGCCATCGCGTCAGTGATGAGCGCGATCCGGTCGCCGGCGATCGCGAACAGCGTCGCGATGAGCTCCAGGTCGACGTGCACGCCGTCGGCGATGATCTCGAGCGTCACGCGCTCGTCGCGCAGCCCCGCGACGACCGGACCCGGAGCGCGGTGGTGGATGCCCGGCATCGCGTTGAACGCGTGCGTGATGAGTGTCGCGCCGGCGTCGAAGGCGCGCCGCGTCGTGTCGGCGTCGGCGTTCGTGTGGCCGACCGCGACCGCGACCCCGGCGTCGACGAAGCGGCGGATGGCGTCGAAGGCGCCGTGGCGCTCCGGGGCGAGCGTGACCTGGCGGATCGTCCCGCGTCCTGCCTCGAGGAGACGGTCGACGGATGCCGCGTCCGGCGCCCGCAGCAGCGACTCGGTGTGCGCGCCCTTGTGGCCGGGGTCGAGGAACGGGCCCTCGAGGTGCGAACCGAGGACAGTGGGATCGGCGTCGCAGAGGTCTGCGACCATGGCGACGCGGGCGGCGAGGTCGTCGATCGGTGCGGTGATGAGCGAGAGCACCGCGCGCGTCGTCCCGTGGGCGCGGTGGGCGGCGCGGGCCGTCGCAACGGCCTCGGGGCCGTCGTCGAAGCTCGCGCCGGCGCCGCCGTGCACGTGGATGTCGATGAAGCCGGGGACGAGGCATCCGTTCCCGCCGTCCACGACCTCGTCCGCAGCCGGGAGCTCGACTCCTGCGCCGGCCGCCGCGACGCGGCCGTCGTCGAACAGCGCCCACGCGTCGGTGCGGTCGCTGTCGACCGCGGCGCAGCCCAGCAGGCGGACGGAGTGGACGAGGGTGCTCATGCGGTGCTCCGGATCACTCGGCGAGGGTCACTCGGTGACCCACGGGATCTCATCGGACGGGTGGAAGCCGATTCCCATGCTCGTCCACAGCGGGCCCAGCGCGCCGACGCGCGCGCGGAACGACGCCCACGTGCGCAGCGCGCTCGCGCCCGTCGCGGGAGACCAGGCGGCCTCGGCGGCTGCGGCGGCGCGCGGGAAGGCCATGGTGTCGATGTCGGCGGCGGTGCGGATCGTCTCGGTCCACAGCGGCGCCTCGACGCCGAGGATGCCGGCGTCGTCGACGCCGGGCACCACGTCCGACGGCTCCCACGAATAGGCGCGCTCGACGCTCGTCGGGCCGTTCGCCCACGTGAGGCCGAGCTCAGGGCCGTTCGGGTACTTCATGTCGAGGTAGATCGCGTCGGCGGGAGAGAGGATCAGCTGGGCGCCGTTGTCGACGAAGGCGGTCGCCTTCTCAGCGGCGCCCTCCTGCGGCGTGAGGAACCCCCAGTACTGGCCGACCGCGGTGTCGGCGATGCCGGTCGCCGCGCCCGCCTCGTGCCATGCCACCGGCGTCTTGCCGAGGTCGGCGATGATCTCGCTCGCGCGCGCCACGAACTCCGCGAAGTCCTCGTCCGTCGTCGAGAGCGACTCGTCGCCGCCGAAGTGCAGGTACGGCCCCGGCGTCATCGCGGCGAGCTCGCCGAACACGTCGGCGACGAAGTCGTACGTCGCCTCGTCGTGGATCTTCAGCGACGAGAACCCGACGGCCATGCCGTCGTACGGCGCGCCCACGCGCGGCTCCTCGCCGCCGTAGTCGCGGATGATCTCGCGCATGTGGTCGCTGATGCTCGGGTCCTCCGCGAGCTCGGGATACGCGAGGCCGACCGCGTGGGTGTGGCCGGGCATGTCGATCTCGGGCACCACGATCATGTGACGGGAGGCCGCGTACTCGACGATCCCGCGGTAGTCGGCCTTCGTGTAGAAGCCGCCCGGGTCTGCGCCCACCGACGTGCCGGACGCCGTCTCGGTGAGCTCGGGCCGCGCGTCGAGCTGGATGCGCCAGCCCTGGTCGTCGGTGAGGTGCAGGTGCAGCGCGTTGAACTTGAGCGACGCCGCGTGGTCGATGTACGCCGTGACGGTCTCGACGGCGTGGAAGTGGCGGGCCACGTCGAGCATGACGCCGCGGTACGCGAAGCGCGGAGCATCCTCGATCGTCACGGCGGGGATCGTCCATCCGTCGCGGTCGCGGGCGATGAGCTGGCCCAGTGTCTGCACGCCGTAGAAGAGGCCGGCCGCGTCGGCGCCGGTGACGACGACGGATGCCTCGTCCGCGACGATCCGGTACGACTCGGGTGCGCCCGAGCCCGCGTCGACCCGCAGGTCGATGCCCGCGCCGTCGCCGGTCGCGAGGGTCAGCCCCGTGCGAGCCTCGACGATCGCGGCCAGGGCGGCGGCAGCATCCGTGTCGCCCTTCACCGCCGTGGCGGACGTGAGCCGCAAGGGCGCGCCGGAGCCGGCCTCGATCGAGACGGGGGCGGGGACGACGGCGGGTAGCGACACGGTGTCTCCATTCTGTGCGACCGGGGTGCAGCCGGCCAGCAGCGCAGCGACGAAGACCGAGGCCGCGACAGCCCGTCCTCGTCGACGTTTCATGTAAAGAGTCCTAACAAAAGGGATCGGACTCAGCCTAGCCGGTCGAGTTCCGTTATGCTCGGTGTGTCGCGACTGGCGTTGAGGTGGGCCACCACCGGGGAGCGACCGACTACGGCATTCGACCGCACGCCTGGGCCGATGTGGGACACCCCTATCCGAAAGCCGTGAGTCTGGAGATCGCATGACCGATCAGTTCTTCAACGCCCCGCTCGCCGAGGTCGATCCCGAGATCGCCCAGGTGCTCGACCGCGAGCTCGACCGCCAGCGCGGTTACCTCGAGATGATCGCCTCCGAGAACTTCGTGCCCGTGTCGGTGCTGCAGTCGCAGGGCTCGGTGCTGACCAACAAGTACGCCGAGGGCTACCCGGGCCGCCGCTACTACGGCGGCTGCGAAGAGGTCGACGTCGCCGAGGAGCTCGCGATCCACCGCGCCAAGGCCCTGTTCGGCGCCGAGTTCGCGAACGTCCAGCCGCACTCGGGCGCCACCGCGAACGCCGCCGTGCTGCACGCCATCGCGCGCCCCGGCGACACGCTGGTCGGCCTGTCGCTCGACCAGGGCGGCCACCTCACGCATGGCATGAAGATCAACTTCTCGGGCCGGCTCTACAACATCGTCGCGTACGGCGTCGACCCCGAGACCTCGACGATCGACATGGACGAAGTGCGCCGCCTCGCCATCGAGCACCAGCCCAAGGTGATCATTGCGGGCTGGTCGGCGTACCCGCGTCAGCTCGACTTCGCCGCCTTCCGTGCGATCGCCGACGAGGTCGGCGCCACGCTGTGGGTCGACATGGCGCACTTCGCCGGTCTCGTCGCGGCGGGTCTGCACCCGAACCCGGTGCCGCACGCGCACGTCGTGTCGTCGACCGTGCACAAGACGATCGGCGGCCCCCGCTCGGGCTTCATCCTCACCAACGACGCCGACATCGCGAAGAAGATCAACACCGCCGTCTTCCCGGGTCAGCAGGGCGGCCCGCTCATGCACGTGATCGCGGCCAAGGCGACCGCGTTCAAGCTCGCGGCGACCCCCGAGTTCAAGGAACGCCAGGAGCGCGTGCTGCGCGGCGCGCACATCATCGCGGATCGCCTGTCGCAACAGGATGTGAAGGACGCCGGCATCGCGGTCCGCTCGGGTGGCACCGACGTGCACCTCGTGCTCGTCGACCTCCGGAACGCTCAGATCGACGGCAAGCAGGCCGAGGACCTCCTGCACGAGATCCACATCACGGTGAACCGCAACGCCGTCCCGAACGACCCGCGCCCGCCGATGGTCACGTCGGGTCTGCGCATCGGCACGCCGGCGCTCGCGACCCGCGGCTTCGGCGACGCCGAGTTCACGGAGGTCGCCGACATCATCGCGCTCGCGCTGCAGCCCGGCGCCGACGTCGAGGAACTGCGCCTGCGCGTCTCGGCCCTGACCGCCGCCTTCCCGCTGTACCCCGACTTCCGCCACTGAGCGGGAACGCCGCCGCACCGCGGCGGCATCGTCTGATACGACTGTCGCACCGCGACCCGAGGGTCGCGGCATCCATCCCGCCGCTCCTCGACCACGATCTGCGAGAGTACAGCGGGTCGCCGAGGTGGTGGGTGGTTCCCTACCTTTCGTCCACCAGCTGCACTCTCGCGGCTGGGGGACCTGGCAAAGAGCGCACGACCATACGAGGAGACGAACGATGACCGCACAGAAGCTCGATGGGCGCGCGGCCGCCGCCCAGATCAAGGACGAGCTGCGCGAGCGCGTCGCGGCGCTCAAGGAGCGGGGCATCACGCCCGGCATCGCCACGGTGCTCGTCGGCGCCGATCCGGCCTCGCAGCTGTACGTGGGGATGAAGCACCGCGAGTCCGAGGCGATCGGGATGAACTCGATCCAGAAGGAGCTGCCGGCCGACGCCACGCAGGCGGAGGTCGAGGCGCTGATCGACGAGCTCAACGCGGACCCCGAGTGCCACGGGTACATCGTGCAGCTCCCGCTGCCGAAGCACCTCGACACCGACGCGATCCTCGAGCGCATCGATCCCGCGAAGGACGCCGACGGCCTGCACCCGACGAACCTCGGCCGGCTCGTGCTCAACGTCAACTCGCCGATCACCACGCCGCTGCCGTGCACGCCGCGCGGCGTGATCGAGCTGCTGCTGCGCAACGACTACGACCTCAAGGGCAAGGACGTGGTCGTCGTCGGCCGCGGTGTGACCATCGGCCGCTCGATCGGCCTGTTGCTCACGCGCCGCGAGATCAACGCGACCGTGACCCTCACCCACACGGGCACGACCGACCTGTCGCACCACCTGCGCCAGGCGGATGTCATCGTGGCCGCGGCGGGCGTCAAGCACATCGTGCGCGCCGAGGACGTCAAGCCGGGCGCCGCCGTGCTCGACGTCGGCGTCACCCGCGAGGACGACCCCGAGTCGGGCAAGGCCCGCGTCTACGGGGATGTCGCTCCCGATGTCGCCGAGGTCGCCGGCTACCTCTCGCCGAACCCCGGCGGGGTCGGCCCGATGACGGTCGCCCTGCTCATGACGAACGTCGTCGAGGCCGCCGAGCGCTCGCTCGCCTGACCTCAGGCCGCGACGAGCTCGGACCGCTGGCGCGGACGCACGGACGCGGCATCCGTCGCCCCGAACGATGCCATCCCGCGGACCCAGCGCTCGCGGTCGGCTTCGGAGCTGTGCCGCACCTCCGCGAGGCGCGTCACCCCCCGCACCTTGACACCGCAGTACTCGAGCGTCGCGTTGCGAAGCGACCGGATGGGTGCGTTGCGGTAGACCCACGCGTTCCAGAACGCGGGGGAGTCCATCGTCATCACGATGCGGGCGCTCCGCCCGGTGAGCAGCTTGTCCCACAGCCGCCCGGTGGGCCGGTAGCGGTACGCGAATCCGCGTACGAAGACGCGGTCGATCCACGTCTTGAGCGCGCCCGGAAGCGACCCCCACCACTGTGGGAAGAAGAACACGAGGTGGTCGGCCCAGTCGACGTCGGCGACGTAGGCGGCGACCTCGGGAGTGAGCTGCACGTCGGCGTCGGTGCGCGGGAGGCGCACCTCATCGCGGATGGATGGATGCTGCGGCACGGCGTCGTTCGCGAGGTCGACGACGCGCACCTCGGCGCCGCCGGCGCGCGCCGCGTCGGCGTACGACTGGGCAAGGGCGTGGTTGAGACTGCCGGCGAGGGGCGTGCCGACGATCACGAGGATGCGGGGAGCGTTCATGCGAGGGTCTCCTGTGGGGCGGTCGGTTGCTGCTGGATGAAGGCGGTGAGGGCGACGAGCTGGGCGTTGAGGCGGGGGGCGTCGATGGGGTCGCCCGCGAGCGAGGGGTGCGTCAGCATCGCGGCGAACTCGCGCTCGAGCACCTCGCCGGCGTCGCGCACGAGGGCGGTGCCCCGGGGAGTGAGGGCGAGCAGGATGCTGCGTCCCGCGCCGGGCTGGGAGGCCGCGGTGATCCACCCGTCCTCGACGAGCGCCGGCACCCGCTTGCTGACCGCGGCCTTCGTGACGCCGAGGCAGCGGGCGAGCGTCGTCATGTCGACGGGCTCGTGGTCGTAGAGCACGGCCAGGAACTGGAAGTGGTTGAACGTCACGCCATACCCCGTCTGCAGGGCGGCGTCGGCGAACGTGTCGAGCTCGGCGATGAGCTCGTGGAGGGTGAAGGTCAGACGGTCGGACACATCAGTGAGTAAACCAGTTGACTCACCCGAAGTCAACAAGTTGACTCACTGTCGCCGTGTTGACATCACGTGATCTCGCCGAGATCACCCGTTGTGCGCGCACATGACGGGTGGGCTCGGTGAGATCACGCGATATGGACAGCGTGGCCCGGCCCCTCACTCAGGCAGTGAAACGCGCGAGGAACGCCCGGGTGCGGGCTTCCCGGGGCGCGGCGAGCACCTCGGACGGAGGTCCGTGCTCGACGATCGTGCCCGCGTCGAGGAACACCACGCGGTGGGCGACGTCGCGCGCGAACGCCATCTCGTGCGTCGCCATGAGAATCGTGGCACCGTCGGCGGCGAGTTGCCGCACCAGCTCGAGCACCTCGCCGACGAGCTCCGGGTCGAGTGCCGAGGTGATCTCGTCGAGGAACAGCACCTCGGGGTCGGTCGCGATCGCCCGCACGATCGCGGCGCGCTGCTGCTGGCCGCCGGAGAGGCGGTCGGGGTGCTCGCGGGCGAGGTCGGCGAGCCCGATGCGGCCGAGCAGTTCGAGGGCGCGCGTCTCGGCCTGGCGCCGCGGCAGCCGGTGCACGACGCGGGAGGCGAGGGTGACGTTGTCGAGCACGGTCAGGTGCGGGAACAGGTTGTAACTCTGGAACACCGCGCCGAAGCGGGCGCGCACGCGATTGGCGTCGACGCGCGGGTCGGAGATGTCCTCGTCGTCGAGGAAGATCTGCCCGTCGTCGATCGGCTCGAGCAGATTGAGGCAGCGCAGCAGCGTCGACTTGCCCGATCCGCTCGCGCCGATGAGCGCGACGACCTCGTGTGTCGCGAGGTCGAGGTCGACGCCGCGCAGCACCTCGCGTTCGCCGAAGGACTTGTGGATGCCGGTGGCCCGCAGCAGCGTCGTCACAGGATCGCCCCTGCCTGCTCGCGCTCGCGCAGCCGCGCCGTGTACCAGTCGGTGAGCCGGATCGTCGGGATCGCGAGCAGGATGAACAGCACGCCGGCCACGACGTACGGCGTGAAGTTGTAGGTCAGCGACGCCACCGATCGTGCGGCGGCGATCGCATCGACCGCGCCGAGGATCGAGATCAGCCCGACGTCTTTCTGCATCGAGATGAAGTCGTTCATCAGGGGCGGCGTGATCTTGCGGAACGCCTGGGGGAGCACGACACGGCGCAGCGTCTGCACGTAGCCCAGGCCGAGCGCCCGGGCGGCGAGGCGCTGCGACGGATGCACGGCTTCGATCCCCGCGCGGATGACCTCGGCGACGTACGCGGAGTATGTGAGCGTCACCGCGATCACCCCGAGCAGCACCACCGGCATGCGCGTGTTCGTGATCGTCGGCAGGCCGAAGCCGATCAAGTACAGCACGATGATGAACGGCAGTCCGCGGAAGAGATCGGTGTAGCCGGCGGCGAGCACGCGCGCGGGAAAGAACA
Organism: Microbacterium trichothecenolyticum; assembly: GCF_041938625.1. Taxonomy (GTDB): domain Bacteria; phylum Actinomycetota; class Actinomycetes; order Actinomycetales; family Microbacteriaceae; genus Microbacterium; species Microbacterium trichothecenolyticum_D. The sequence goes on from NZ_CP169427.1 coordinate 1,315,817, forward strand.
CCGGCCCACGGAGCGTCCGCAGCACGGCGATCAGCAGGGCGACCACCGCGACGGTCACGACCGAGTATGCGAGGACCTGCAGATTGATCAGGAAGCCGTCCCACACCTTCGGCAGCGCCTGGATCGCGACGTCGAGGTTGAAGAACGACTGCTGGACCTTCGACCAGCCCTCGGTGTTGATGACCGTCACCCAGACGATCACCGCAAACGCGAGCGACGACGCGATCGCGATGAGCACCGACTGCCGCGAGCGGCGGCGCCGGTAGGTGCGGCGGTCGAGCTCGAGCGCGCTGGGCTGGTGCAGGGTCACCGAACGACCGTAGCCGACGCGGTCACTTCAGCTGCGTCACGCCCTCGCTGAGCACCGAGAGCCACTCCTCCTCGAGGGCGTCGAGTGTGCCGTTCTCGCGGAGGGTGTCGACGGCCGCGGTGACATCGGCCGTCAGCGGGGAATCCTTCGCCAGCAGCAGGCCCCACTGATCGGGAACCCCCGCAGCCGGGAGCTCGCCCACCGTGAAGGAGTCTTCGATGTAGAAGTTCACGGCGGTGTACGCGGTGGGGGTGTCGAGCACGATGGCGTCGATCTGGCCCGCCTTGAGCGCGGCGACCGCGTCCTCGTTCGAGCTGTAGAGCTGCGGTGAGGTGGTCGGGGCGATGGCCTCCTCGATCGTCGTCGCGCTCGTGGATCCCGACATCGCGCCCAGCACCAGATCCTTGAGTCCGGCGATGTCCGTCACGCCCTCCGCCGCGCCGCCGTTCAACGCGACCACCGACTGGCTCGCCTCGTAGTACGGCGACGAGAAGTCGACGGCCTGTGTGCGCTCGTCGGTGATCGTGTACTGCTGGATGTTGAAGTCGAAGCTCTTCGGTCCTGGCGCGATCGCCGACTCGAAGCTCGTCCGCACCCACTCGACGTCCTCGGCGGCGAAGCCGAGCTCCTCGGCGACGGCGTACGCGACGGCTGCCTCGAACCCTTCGCCCGACTCCGGGTCATCGCCGATCACATACGGCTCGTACGCCGTTTCGCCGGTGGCGATGGTGAGCTTGCCGGGCGTGAGGTAGCCCGCGTCGGCGGCCGGCGACTCGCTGCTCTCCGCGGTGGAGCCCGAGGCGCAGCCGGTCAGGGCGAGGGCCGCGACGGCGACGCCGACGACGGCGATGCGGATGAGAGCGATGCGGCGCGACATGATGCCTCCAGGGGTCGGGTGTCCGCGCGTGCGTGCTGTCGCGGCGCGGATCCCTCCATCTTGGCCACGGGTTCGGCGAAGCGGTCCGTTGCGGGTCGGTTTGTTACACGTCCGATGCCGGGGAGACCGGGATCCGCAGCATCCGTTCCGCAACGTCCTCGCGCTGCGCGAATCGGCATCCGCGGCTGTTCCCGCCAGGCCGGGTGCGCTCGCGCTACCGCAATCGGCATCCGCGGCGGTTCCGAACGGCAGCGGACGCCGATTCCGACAGCGCGATGCGGAGGACGGATGCCGCGGCCCCGGCACCCGTCCACGATCACGACGCGAGCCGCGCCTCCGCCGCCGCAAGTGCCCGTCGCGCACCGTCGGTGGGCGCGATCGCGACGAGCCCGCGGTAGAGCTTCACGAGGGCCTCGACGTCGAGGGTGCCGCTGCGGGCGCGGTCGCAGTGCACCGCCTGGATCGCCGCCTCGAGCTGGAAGCGCCCGAGCGGCGACCCGAGTGCCGACGCGCGGCGCAGCAGCGCTGCGCCCTCGGCGATGAGCGAGCGATCCCACCGCGCCGGGTCCTGCTCGTCGAGCGGGGGCCAGGGCAGGTCTGCGCGCGCCGGCGCACGCGACTGCGCGTAGGTGAGCAGTGCGGCCAGCCCCCACGCCTCGGGCTCGTCGCCGAGGAGCGTGGCCGTGAGCACCGCGAGCCACCGGGCCTCGTCGGCGAGCGACTCGCGCGGTTCGTCGCCCTGGTCGAGCCAGCCGATGGCGTAGGCGCCGTAGATCGCCTCGAGCACCGCCGGCAGCCGGGCCGGCAAGTCGGTGCGCGTGGGCACGCGGAACGGGATGCCGGCATCCCGGATCCGCCGCTTGGCGCGCACCAGCCGCTGGGCCATCGCCGACGGCTCGATGCCGAACGTCCGCGCGATGTCCGCGGCCTCGAACCCCAGCACGGTCTGCAGCATCAGCGGCGTGCGCACGGCCGGGTCGATCGCGGGGTGCGCGCACGCGAAGAGCAGCTCGAGCCGGCGATCGGGGATCGCCTCGGCACGCTCCAGCGCCGTGAGCGCGTCGACCTCCCGCTCGTCGGCGCGCACCGCGGCGATGCCCTCGTCGAGCGGCACGCCCGTCCGGCGGGCCGCCGACGAGAGGGCGTCTCGCAGTCGGTTACGGGCCACGGTGACCAGCCACCCTTCGGGATGGGCGGGGATGCCGGCCGCCGGCCAGGTGCGCAGCGCCCGTTCGAACGCGTCGGCGAGGGCGTCCTCGGCGAGGGCGACATCGTGCGTCGACGCGGCGACCACGGCCAGGATGCGGCCGTACGAGTCCCGCGCGGTGCGCTCGGCGACCGCGCGGGAGTCGGAGGCCGCGGGCATCAGCTCGCGAACGGAGTCCAGGCGCCGTTCTCGAAGCGGGTGGCGCTCGGCCGCACCTCGACGGTGCCCCAGGTGATCGACGGCGCCCTGCCGGCCCAGCCGATGGCGGCGTCGAGGTCGGCGACCTCGATCACGAACGTGCCGCCGAGCTGCTCCTTGGTGTCGGCGAACGGGCCGTCCTGCACGCGCAGCGTGCCGTCGGGTGCGGTCACGGTCGTGGTCACGGCGGAGGGCTGCAGCACCTCGGCCGAGATCAGCACGCCCGCGTCGTCGAGCGCTCTGGCGTACTCGTCGAACTCGCGCATGCCCTCGGCCCAGGCGTCGTCGCCCATGTCTTCCGGAGTCATCTCGGGGTAGTGGAGGAGGAGTGCGTACCGCATGGTGTCGTCCTTTCTGGAGAGCTGTCGACACCCCTATGACGATCGGCCGGCACCCCGATCGACAGGCCGGGCGGAATCAGCCCTTGCCGAGTTCGTCGAGCATGCGTCGCTGCTCGTCGGTGAGTCCGTCGTTCCGTTCGCGTCGGCCGGCGGATGCCTCGGGCGAAGGGATCGGCGGGGTGGCAGCATCCGTCGATCCGGCCTTCGAACCGGTCGCCCTGTCGTAGAGCGTGCCCGCGTGAGACTCGACCCTGTCGTCGATGGCGCCGTAGATCGCCCAGCCGATGAGGAGGATCACGGGCGGGATGACCCAGCCCCAGAACGCGCCGAAGATGCCACCGCCGATCGAGACGCCGGTGAAGACGACGGTGACGATCCAGACGAGGAACGCGACGGCGAAGGCGAGCAGGAACTCGACGAGCTTCTCTCCAGCCTTGGTGCGCTGGTTCGCCGACTTCGCCGCCATCGAGCGGAACCACTTCTCGACGAGCGGCTTGATCCAGATGACGAGGGCCGTGAGCACGATGCCCGCCCACAGCGCCGCCCAGCCGACGCGCGCGGGCGTGAGCCAGCCGACGATCAGCAGCACGACGATGTTGAACACCAGCAGCGACGCGAACCGCACGACCCACTTCTTCATGGATTCACTGTGCCACGTCCGGATGACGAAGGGGAACGGATGCTGCGCCCCCGCGCGCGCCTGTCAGGACGAGGCGCGCTCAGGCGAGGGAGACCAACTGCGTCAGATCGTCGTCGGGCAGCACGTCGGCGGTGGCGGTGACCTGCAGGTCGACGAGGTCGGCCCGGCCGGAGACCACCGTGAGGAACGCCGTGTCGGCGGCATCGCGTCCTGTGGAGATGCGCACCAGACTCGAGCGGGGGGCGAGCGTGGTGGCGTCGACCACCCGCCACGCGCCGTCGATCCACGCCTCGGCGACGGCGTGGAAGTCCATGGGCGTGAGTCCTGGCGCGTACACCGCGACCATGCGCGCGGGGATGCCGAGCCCTCGCAGCAGCGCGATGCACAGGTGGGCGTAGTCGCGGCAGACGCCCTGGCGGGCGAGCAGGGTGCGGGTGGCCCCGTCGGTGGGAAGCGAAGAGCCGGGCACGTACGAGAGCCTCGTGCCTACCCATGACGACACGGCGCTCAGCAGCTCGACGGCCCCGTCGATGCCGCGGAACTCCGCTGCCGCGGTCGGGGCCATCGCATCGGACTCGGCATAGCGGCTCTGCCGGAGATAGACGAGCCGCTCGACGTCATCCCCGGCGGCCGGCTCGCCCGCCGCGAGTGCGGCGCTGTACTCCAGCACGAAGTCTCCGGCGGGGGCGATCACCCGGTGCAGGCGTGTGCCGTGCGCATCGAGGAGCTCTTCGCACTCGACGGCGTTCCCGTCGACGGTCGCCGTGAGGCGTTCGGATTCGGGGGAGTAGTGGCGAGAGGCCGAGACGGCGAAGACCATTTCGGCGGGCTCGGTGACGTTCATGGTGATGCGGCTGGAGACATCGCGCTTCATGGTCCCAGCGTGTCACCCCGGCGGGCGGTCGCGGTGCACCTTGACAGCGTCGCGGCGGCTCAGTACGAGGCGCGCTCGGTGGCGTGGCCCGCGGGGATGAAGCGCGCGGCGAGGTCCTCCGACCCGCGGGCCAGGAGCCCGACGTCGGCGCCGACCAGCACGAACGATGCGCCGGCATCGAGGTACGCCTGTGCCGCGGCGGGGTCGAAGGCATTGACGCCGACGGGCTTGCCGGCCGCGCGGACGGCGTCGAACGTGCGGTGGACGGCGGCGATGACGTCGGGGTGCGTCTGCTGGCCGAGCACGCCCATCGAGGCGGCCAGGTCACTGGGGCCGACGAAGACGCCGTCCACGCCGTCGACGGCTGCGATCTCGCCGGCCGCCTCCACACCGGCCGCCGTCTCGATCTGGACGAACAGCGACACGTGGGCGTCGGCGTCCTGGAGGTAGCCGTCGACGCGATTCCAGCGGGCCGACCGCGCGAGCGCGGAGCCCACGCCACGCGTGCCCCGCGGGGGGTAGCGCACGGCTGCGACGGCGGCCTCAGCATCCGTCCTCGAAGACACCATCGGCACGAGGATGTTCTGGGCTCCGAGATCGAGCACCTGCTTGATCGTCACGACGTCGCCGATCGGCACGCGCACGAGCGGGGTGACCGGGTAGGCGGCGACCGCCTGCAGCTGGGCCAGAACGGACTCGAGGCCGTTGGGGGAGTGCTCCATGTCGATGAGCACCCAGTCCAGGCCCGCGCCGGCGCAGATCTCGGCGACGAGCGGCGAGCCCGTGCATACCCACATCCCCGCGAGCGAGCGGTCGGCGTGCGCGAGGGCGTCGCGAAAGGTCGGGTTCAGACGAAGCGGCATTCGATCACTCCCAGTGGTCCGTAGTCGCACCTGACGGTATCGCCCCGCGACACCCACATGGGGCGCGTGAACGAGCCGGCGAGGATGATCTCGCCCGCCTCGAGCCGCGCGCCGTGCTGGTGGAACTTGTTCGCAAGCCAGGCGACGCCGGTCGCGGGGTGCCCGAGCACGCCGGCGGCGACGCCGGTCTCCTCGATCTCGCCGTTGCGGCTCAGCACACCGGGAATCCAGCGCAGGTCGATCTCGTCGGGACGCTTGTGGATGTCGCCGAGCACCATCGCGCCGTAGGCCGCGTTGTCGCTGATGGTGTCGACGATGGTGCGACCCTCGAGCTCGATGTGCGAGTTCAGCACCTCGAGGGCCGGCACGGCGTAGTCGATCGCCGCGAGGGCGTCGTCGAGCGTGCAGTCGGGGCCCTCGAGCGGTGTCTTCAGCACGAACGCGAGCTCGACCTCGATGCGCACGTTCGAGAACTTCTCGACGGGGATCTCGGCGCCCGATTCGTAGACGGTGTCGTCGAACATCACGCCGTAGTCCGGCTCGGTGATGCCCGTCGCCTGCTGCATCGCCTTCGAGGTGAGCCCGATCTTGCGGCCCACGAGCGTGCGTCCGGCGGCGATGTTCTGGTCGCGCCACACCCCCTGGATCGCGTACGAGTCCTCGACCGTCGCGTCGGGGTAGCGCGCCGTGATGCGCGGGATCACGCTGTGCGTGCGGTCGGCCTCGGCCAGCTCGGCCGCGATCGCGGCGATGTCGTCGGGGTGCAGCATCCGTCTCTCCTTCTGAGGTCGAGGTCTTCCTGCTCGCCTGTCACGAAGCGTCGCCCTCGCCGGCACAACGTGACAGGTGAGCAGTGATGGTGGGGGTCTGCGGCTCGAGACCTCCTGCTCACCTGTCGCGATGTGTCGCATGGCCGGGCATTTCGCGACAGGCGAGCAGAGGAGGGCGGATGCCTCGGCCGCGGCTAGAGCTGGTGGCCGAGCTTGTACTCGCCCTGCTTCCAACTGGGCATCTCTTCGGCCTGGTCGTCGGGGCGCGTGTACGAGAAGCCGTCGGCGCCGATCGTGACCGCCATCTCGGACGAATCCGTGCGGGCGACCACGGGCTGCGGGTTGCCGTCGAGGTCGAGCACGAGAGAGGCCTCGGTGTACCAGGACGGCACGACGGGGTTGCCCCACCAGTCGCGGCGCTGGTTGTCGTGCACGTCCCACGTGACCACGGGGTTGTCGGGGTCGCCGGTGTAGTAGTCCTGCGTGTAGATCTCGACGCGGTGCCCGTCGGGGTCGCGCAGGTAGAGGTAGAAGGCGTTGCTCACGCCGTGGCGTCCCGGCCCGCGCTCGATCGCGTCGGAGCGACGGAGCGCGCCGAGCTTGTCGCAGATCGCCAGGATGTTGTGCTTCTCGTGGGTGGCGAAGGCGACGTGGTGCATGCGCGGTCCGTCACCGCCGGTCATCGCGGTGTCGTGCACCGTGGGCTTCCGGCGCATCCAGGCCGCGTAGACGGTGCCCTCCTCGTCCTGGATGTCCTCGGTGACGCGGAAGCCCAGCGACTGCATGAAGTTGACCGCTCGGGGGACGTCGGGCGTGACCTGGTTGAAGTGGTCCAGGCGCACGAGCTCGCCGGGAGTATGCAGGTCGTACCGCCACGAGAGACGCTCGACGTGCTCGGTCGCGTAGAAGAACTCGTACGGGAAGCCGAGCGGGTCGGTCACGCGCACCGAGTCGCCGATGCCCTTGGTGAACCCGTCGGGCCGGCGCTCGATGCGGCAGCCGAGCTCGTCGTAGAAGGCGACCGCCTTGTCGAGGTCCTCGGGGGTGCGGACGCGGTACGAGAACGCGGCGACCGCGGCCACCGGCCCCTGGCGGAGCACCAGGTTGTGGTGGATGAACTCCTCCGTGGAACGGAGGTAGATCGTGTTCTCGTCCTCCTCAGTGACGTAGAGGCCGAGCACGTCGACGTAGAACTCGCGCGACGCGAGCAGGTCGGTGACGACGAGCTCCATGTACGCGCAGCGCAGGATGTCGGGCGGGCTCGCGTGCGGCGTGGGGATCGGGTTGTCGGAGAGGATCGGCGCCTCCTGGCTCACGTAGAAGCCGGAGGAAGTGCGGGTCATCTGGTCACGGTGGGTCATGTCGCGTCCTTGCGTCGAGTCTGGGGAAACGGATGCTGCGGCCCTCAGTGGCCGGCGGCATCCGCCTTTCCGAAGGTGGGGTTGTGGGCGGGGCCGAGCGTGATGTGCACGGCCTGCTGGTCGGTGTAGAAGTCGATGGAGCGGTAGCCGCCCTCGTGGCCGAGGCCCGAGGCCTTGACGCCGCCGAACGGGGTGCGGAGGTCCCGCACGTTGTTCGAGTTGAGCCACACCATGCCGGCCTCGATCGCCTGCGAGAAGTTGTGGGCGCGCTTGAGGTCGTTGGTCCAGACGTACGCGGCGAGGCCGTAGCGCACGCCGTTGGCGAGCTCGAGGGCCTCCTCGTCGGTGTCGAACGGGGTGATCGCGACGACCGGGCCGAAGATCTCCTCTTGGAAGATCCGCGCGTCCGGGGCGACGTCGGCGAACACCGTGGGACGCACGAAGTTGCCGCTGTCGAACCCGTCGGGGCGGTCGCCGCCGGCGACCAGGCGCGCCTCGGATTTGCCGATCTCGATGTACGAGACGACCTTGTCGTAGTGCTCCGGGTGCACCAGAGCCCCGACCTCGGTCTTCGGGTCGTGCGGGTAGCCGACGACGACGCGGTCGGCCTGCGCGGCGTAGCGCTTGACGAACTCGTCGTAGATCGGGCGCTCCACAAGGATGCGCGAGCCCGCGGTGCAGCGCTCGCCGTTCAGCGAGAACACGCCGAAGATCGTGGCGTCGATGGCGGCCTCGAGGTCGGCGTCGGCGAACACCACGGCCGGGCTCTTGCCGCCGAGCTCCATCGACAGGCCCTTGAGGAAGGGAGCTGCGTTGCCGAAGATGATCTGCCCGGTGCGGGACTCGCCCGTGAACGAGATCAGCGGCACGTCCGGATGCTTCACCAGCGCGTCGCCGGCGTCCTCGCCGAGTCCGTTGACGAGGTTGAACACGCCCTGGGGGAGGCCCGCCTCCTCGAAGATCCCTGCCCACAGCGACGCCGAGAGCGGCGTGAACTCGGCGGGCTTCAGCACGACGGTGTTGCCGGTCGCGAGCGCCGGGCCGAGCTTCCACGACTCGAGCATGAACGGCGTGTTCCACGGCGTGATGAGCCCGGCGACGCCGATCGGCTTGCGGTTCACGTAGTTCATCTGCCGGCCCGGCACCTTGTAGGCGTCGTCGGCCTGCGCGACGATCAGGTCCGCGAAGAACCGGAAGTTCTCCGCGGCGCGTCGCGCCTGGCCGAGGGCCTGCGTGATCGGCAGGCCGGAGTCGAACGACTCCAGTTCGGCGAGCCGGGCATCGCGGGACTCCACGATGTCGGCGATGCGGTGCAGCACCCGCGAGCGCTCGCGCGGCAGCATCCGGGGCCACGGTCCCTCGGTGAACGCGCGCCGCGCTGCGGCGACGGCCCGGTCGATATCGGCCTTCTTGCCGGCCGCGGCCTGCACGTAGGTCTCGTTGGTCACGGGGTCGAGCACGTCGAACGTGTCGCCGTCGGCCGAGTCGACGAACTCGCCGTCGATGTAGTGCTGGATGCGGCTCGGCAGGCCTTCGGGCACATGCCGCGTCGCCCCGGCGCTCTGCGCTTCGCGTGTCGTGCTGGCGGTCGTGGTGTCAGTCATTGCTGCTCCTTCGTCGGAGGTTGTGGGACGGATGCGAGCTACTCGCGGCATCCGTCGGTCAGAACGCGGGAAGGCCCAGGGCCTCGTCGGGGTGCTCGTGGATCATGTAGGCGTCGAGGGTCGCCGAGCGGTGGCGTCGCGCGGCCTTCTCGATCTCGCCGAGAGGGGCGCCCGTCTCGATGAGCACGAGGATGTTCTCGTGCTCGCGCACCGACTCCTGGGCGCGGCCGGGTACGAAGCTGAACGTCGAGTCGCGCAGGTGCCCGAGGCGGGCCCACTCGGCGTGCACGAGGTCGAGCATTCGCGGGTTCGCGCACTTCTCGAACAGCGCCGCGTGGAACTCCTGGTTGAGCGCGGTGAATGCGCGCGGGTCGAAGTGCTCGAGCGTCTCGATCATCAGCTCGTTGATGCGACGCGCGTTGCGGATGTCGTCGGCCGTGAGGCGGCGGGCGGCCAGCGCGGTCGCGGTGCCCTCGAGGATCGACAGCGCCTGCATGCTGTACCGGTACTGCGAGTCGTCGACCATCGAGACACGGGCGCCGACATTGCGTTCGAACGTCACGAGCCCTTCGGCCTCGAGCTGGCGGATGGCCTCGCGCACCGGCACGACGCTCATATCGAGCTCGCCCGCGATGGTGCCGAGCACGAGCCGGTACCCGGGCGTGAACTCCTGGTTGGCGATGCGCTCCTTGATCCAGCGGTACGCCTGCTGCGACTTGCTGAGCGTGTCGGCTTCGGTCGGGCTCATGCGCGGCCCTCCTCTCGGGCGTCGTACTTCGCGCGCCATTCGGCGTTCATCGGGAAGAGCCCGTCGACGGGATGCCCCTCCGCGACGCGGTCGGCGATCCAGGCATCCTCGTCCTCCTGGGCGAGCGCCGCGTCGACGACCTCTTCGACGATCCCGGGCGGGATCACGACGACCCCGTCCGCGTCGCCGACGATGACGTCGCCGGGCTGGACGGTGGTGCCGCCGCACGCGATCGTGACGTCCGCGTCCCACGGGACGTGCTTGCGACCGAGCACCGCGGGGTGGGCGCCGGAGGAGTAGACCGGGATGCCGACCGCCGCGACGGCCGCAGTATCCCTCACCCCGCCGTCGGTGACGATGCCGGCCGCGCCGCGGGCGTGGGCGCGGATCGCGAGGATGTCGCCGAGCGTGCCGGAGCCGGCCTCGCCGCGCGCCTCGATGACGACCACCTCGCCGTCGCCGACGGCGTCGAACACGCGCTTCTGCGCGTTGTAGCCGCCGCCGTGCGACGTGAACAGGTCTTCGCGGTTCGGCACGAACCGCAGCGTACGGGCCGTGCCCACGAGCTTCGCTTCCGGATGCAGCGGCCGCACGCCGTCGATGTGCACGTTGTCGAGCCCGCGCTTGCGCAGCTGCGCCGACAGGCCCGCGACGGGCACCACGTCGAGCTTGGCGCGCAGCGCGTCGCTGAGAACAGGAGATCTGGTGGATACAGGAGAATTCGCGGCCGAACGTCCTGCGTTCGCCAGATCTCCTGATTCGGGAGGCTCGGCCGCGGGCAGGCCGGCCGCCTCGCGCGAGCCCCAGGCCTCGGTGCGCTGCAGGTCGTCGACCGCGGGCAGCGACCCGAGCTCCGCGTCGAACGCCTCCGAGCCCTGCACCACCGTCGTCACGAGTCGGCCCGACGACGGGCCGCCGGGCACATCGACCTCGACCTCGACGACATCGCCGGGTTGCGCCACCGACGAGCCGGCCGGCGTGCCGGTGAGGATCACATCGCCGGTCTCGAGCGTGAAGTGCTGCGAGAGGTCGGCGACGAGCTGGACGAGCGGGAAGATCATGCCCGCTGCGGTGTCGTCCTGCACGATGTCGCCGTTGAGCCACGTGCGAACCCGCAACGCGGACGGGTCGATCGCGCGGGCGTCGATGAGGGCGGGCCCGACGGGCGTGTAGCCGTCGCCGCCCTTGGAGCGCACGTTGGAGCCTTTGTCGTTCGCACGCAGGTCGTAGAGCCCGAAGTCGTTGGCGGCGGTGACCCACGCGACGTGGTCCCACGCATCGGCGATCCCCACGCGCCGGGCCGGGGTGCCGACCACGAGCGCGATCTCGCCCTCGAAGGCGAGCAGCTCGGTGCCGACGGGCCGCTCGATGGTGTCGCCCGAGGCCGCGATCGAACTCGACGGCTTGAAGAAGTACGACGGATGCTGCGGCCGACGCCCGCGCTGATCCGCACGCGACGCATAACTGAGGTGGATCGCGACGATCTTGCCCGGACGGCCGGGGAGGGCCGCGAAACGGCGGTCTGCGGCATCCGTGATCTCGTCCATGAGCTCCCTCACTCGAATCAACCTGTTGCGTCGTATTCGAAATCGTATATGATCGTGCCGGATCCGGCAACCATCCCCAACGGTCCGCCGGCGACGACGCCGTCAGCCCCCGACATAGGAGTCACCATGAGCACAACGCAACCCCAGGGGTTCACACCCACCGGAACCATCGCAGCATCCACCGATCGCCGTCGCGTCGTCTTCGCGACCGTCGTCGGCACGACCGTCGAGTGGTACGACTTCTTCATCTACGCGACCGCGGTCGGCCTGGTCTTCGGCCAGCTGTTCTTCGCGCCGCTCGGCGCCAACAGTGCGATCGTCGCCTTCGCCACGGTCGGCGTGAGCTTCCTGTTCCGCCCGCTCGGCGCCTTCCTCGCCGGCCACTTCGGCGACAAGTACGGACGCAAGGTCGTGCTCATGTGGACGCTGATCCTCATGGGTGCGGCGACCGCTCTCATCGGTGTGCTGCCGACCTACGAGGCGATCGGGGTCGCGGCGCCGATCCTGCTCGTCCTCCTGCGCATCCTGCAGGGTGTCTCGGCCGGTGGAGAATGGGGTGGCGCGGTGCTGATGGCCGTCGAGCACGCCCCGAAGAAGAACCGCGGCGCGTTCGGTGCGTCGCCGCAGATCGGCGTGCCGCTCGGCCTGCTGCTCGCCTCGGGCGTCATGGCGCTCATGGCGATGATCGCCCCCGGCGACGCGTTCCTCGTGTGGGGCTGGCGCGTGCCGTTCCTGCTCAGCGTCGTGCTGATCCTCGTCGGCTACTACGTGCGCCGCCGCGTCGAGGAGAGCCCGGTCTTCGCCGAGCTCGCCGAGCGCAAGGAGAAGGCGCGCATGCCGATCATCACGCTCTTCCGCAAGCACCTGCTGCTCGTGATCATCGCCGCGCTGGTCTTCGCCGGCAACAACGCCGTCGGGTACATGACGACCGGCGGGTACATCCAGGGCTACTCGACGAACCCCGAGGGGCCGCTCGCCCTCGAGCGCGGACCCGTGCTGTGGGCCGTCGCGGGCTCCGCCGTCACGTGGCTGCTGTCGACGCTGTCCGCCGGCTTCATCTCCGACCGCATCGGGCGCCGCACGACCTACATCATCGGCTGGATCCTGCAGCTGGCGGGCGTGTTCCTGCTCTTCCCGCTCGTGAACACCGGGAACATCTGGCTGCTGTTCCTCGGTCTCGCGATCCTCACGATCGGCCTCGGCTTCACCTATGGCCCTCAGGCTGCGCTCTACTCGGAGCTGTTCCCGGCATCCATCCGCTTCTCGGGCGTCTCGATCTCGTACGCCATCGGCGCGATCCTGGGCGGCGCGTTCGCCCCGACCATCGCGACGGCCCTCGTGCAGGCGACCGGATCGACGATGTCGGTCACGTGGTACCTCGCCGGCATGACGGTGGTCGGCCTGATCGCGACGCTGCTGCTGCGCGACCGCTCCGGCATCCCGCTCGGCCCCGACCACGAGGCCGAGCAGTCGGTCAGCCCCATCTACGGCCTCTCCCAGGCCTGACCCTTCGGGAGACGGATGCTGCGCCCCTGAGCCGCTGTGCAGGCTCGGGGGCGCAGCATCCGTGCGTTCAGCGGGTGCGCATGCCGTCGAGTGCGACGGCGACGACGTCGTGGGCGAGGCGCTCGCGGTCGACCGGGCCGCCGGGGCGATACCACTCGACGATCGAGTTGACCATGCCGAACACCAGGCGCGTGGCCACGGCGCCGTCGACATCCGCGCGCACCTGCCCGGCGCGCTGCGCCTCGGCCACGAGGGCTGTCACGCGGTGGTCGAACGCGCGCCGGCGCTCGAGGGCGGCGCGTTCGACGTCGCTGTTGCCGCGCACGCGCAGCAGGAGGGTGACATAGGGGAGCTTGTCGACGAGCACGCGCACCGCCCCGCGGAGGACCGCACCGAGTCGTTCGGCCGGGTCGCCCGCCGAAGCCTCGGGCTCGTCGAGCACGCCCTCCAGGCCGTCGAGCGCCTCATCGAGGGCGAGCATGAGCAGCTGCTCCTTCGAGTCGAAGTGGTGATACAGCGCGGACTTCGTGAGGCCCAGGCGTGAGGCGAGATGGGCGACGGACGTCGCGTCGTATCCCTGCTCGTTGAAGAGGGCGACGGCGACCGCCAGCACCTGTTCGCGGTCGTAGCCCGGCCGTCCGCGTCGCGCGGGGGAGGCGTCGGTGCTCGCGGACATGCGCCCAGTCTGGCACCCGTCGGCACGGACGCCGCACAACACGATGGCATTACTGAACGATCGATCAGATATTATGGGCGCGAGACCGCGACGGAGCGGATCGAGAGGATGCCGATGCCTGAGTCGCTCAAGGTCCAGCGCCGCGAGGACCGCGTCGTCGCGACGCTCTCGCGGCCGGAGGTGCGCAACGCCATCGACCAGGACACGATCGACCGCCTGCACGAGCTGTGCGGCGAGCTCGAGCGCGAGCCGCGCACGCTGATCATCATCGGGTCCGACGGCGTGTTCGCCTCAGGCGCCGACATCGCGCAGCTGCGCCAGCGCCGCGCCGGCGAGGCTCGCCGCGGCATCAACACCCGCGCGTTCACGCGGGTGCGCAATCTGCCGATGCCGGTCATCGCCGCCATCGACGGCTACGCGCTGGGCGGCGGGGCCGAACTCGCGTACGCGGCCGACATCCGCATCGGCACGCCGAGCCTCAAGATCGGCAACCCCGAGACCGGCCTCGGCATCATCGCGGCCGCCGGTGCGACGTGGCGCCTGCCCGAGATCGTGGGCGAGGCGCGGGCGGCCGAGATGCTGCTGACCGGACGAATCCTGGATGCCGACACCGCCGTCGACTGGGGACTCGTGTCGTCGGTGTACGAGGCCGCAGATCTGCTCGCCGCGGCCCACGCGATCGCCGACCGCATCGCGCACAACGATCCGCTGGCGACGCGTCACACGAAGACGGCGTTGCTCGCCCCGCGCTCGGCGCACCCCGAGATCGAGCTGGAGCTGCAGGCGCAGCTCTTCGAGAGCCCCGAGAAGGACCGGCGCATGGCCGCGTTCCTCGACAGGAAGAAGCGATGAGCGCGGCCGAGGGCGGTTCCCGTTCGTTCAGCGAGCGAAGCGAGTCGAAACGCGCTGCGTCGGCGAGCGTGCCCGGGCGGGTCGGGGTGATCGGCGGCGGGCGCATGGGCGCGGGCATCGCGCACGCGTTCGTGCTCGCCGGCGCCGAGGTCGTCGTGGTCGAGCGCGACGACGAGGCGGCGGCCGCAGCATCCGCTCGACTTCTCGAGAGCATGCGGCGCAGTGTCGAACGCGGCACGACAGAGATCGGTTACGGCGCGCTCGCCGCAGCGTTCGGGACGGCGACGGATGCTGCGGCCCTGGCCGGCTGCGGACTCGTGATCGAAGCGGTCCCGGAGGATCGGTCGCTGAAGCTCGAGGCTCTCGGCCGCGCCGAGCGCGTTCTCGCGCCGGAGGCGGCGCTCGCCACGAACACCTCGTCCATCTCGATCGACGACCTCGCATCGGGCCTCGCTCGCCCGGAGCGGTTCCTGGGCCTGCACTTCTTCAACCCCGTGCCGGCGTCGCAGCTCGTCGAGGTGGTCACCGGCGCCGCGACCGACGCCGTGCTCGTCGACGACGCCAAGAGCTGGACCGCCGCGCTCGGCAAGACCCCGATCGTCGTGCGCGACAGCCCGGGCTTCGCATCGTCGAGGCTCGGCGTCGCGCTCGGGCTCGAGGCGATCCGCATGCTCGAGGAGGGCGTGGCGTCCGCCGCCGACATCGACGCGGCGATGGAGCTCGGGTACCGGCACCCGGTCGGTCCGCTCCGTACGACGGACCTCGTCGGGCTCGACGTGCGACTCGGCATCGCCGAAGAGCTGCACCGCGAGCTGGGGGAGCGGTTCGCGCCCCCGGAGCTGCTCAGGCGCCTCGTCGCCGACGGACATCTCGGCCGCAAGACCGGCCGCGGCTTCTACGAATGGAGTGAACAGTGATGATCGAGCGGACAGGGACCGGCATCCTCCCCAGCTACCTCCGCGACGAGTGGTGGACTCCGGTCTCCGACGCGGGGGCGACGGACGTGCGTGATGCGTCGACCGGCGAGGTCGTGACGCTCGTCAGCAGCGACGGCATCGACCTCGCCGGCGCGATCGCCCACGCGCGCACCGTCGGGCAGGCGAGCCTCGGTGCTCTGACCTTCCACCAGCGCGCGCTGCTGCTGAAGGAGTTCGGCATCGCCCTCACGGCGCGCAAGGAGGAGCTCTACGAGCTGTCGAAGCGCGCCGGTGCGACGACGCGCGACTCGCTGAGCGACGTCGACGGCGGCATCGGCGTGCTCTTCACCTACTCGTCGAAGGGGCGGCGCGAACTGCCCAACGCCCAGGTGTACCTCGACGGCCCGGTCGAGCCGCTGTCGAAGGACGGCTCCTTCCTCGGCCGTCACGTGTACACGCGGCTGCCGGGTGTCGCCGTGCAGATCAACGCCTTCAACTTCCCGATGTGGGGCGCGCTCGAGAAGTTCGCCCCGGCCTTCCTCGCGGGCGTGCCCACGATCGTTAAGCCGGCGACCCCGACGGCGTATGTCGCGGAGGCGTGGGTGCGCATCCTCGTCGAGACCGGCCGGCTGCCCGCCGGCTCGCTCCAGCTGGTGAGCGGCGCTGTTCCCGGACTCTTCGACCACCTCGGGCTCGGCGACCTCGTCGGCTTCACCGGCAGCGCGTCGACGGCTTCCCGGCTCCGGGAGCAGGCGGCGCCCGGCGTGCGGTTCACGAGCGAGACCGACTCGATCAACGCGTCCGTGCTCGGCCCCGACGCCGTGCCCGGCACGCCCGAATTCGACGCGTACGTCACGCAGCTCATGGCCGAGCTCACGACGAAGGCGGGGCAGAAGTGCACCGCGATCCGGCGCGCCATCGTGCCGGCCGACGCGGTCGAGCCTCTCGTCCGGGCCCTCGGCGACAAGATCGCCGAGCGCGTCGTCGTGGGTGATCCCCACGCCGAGGGCGTCACGATGGGCCCGCTCGTCTCGCTCGCGCAGCGCGACGAGGTGCTGCGCGCCGTCGGCGAGCTCGAAGCCGCGGGCGGCCGCATCCTGCTCGGGGCCACGGATGCCCCGACCGTGACGCGCGCCGACGGCTCGACGGGTTCCGCGCCCGAAGGGGCCTTCATCACCCCGATCGTGATCGGCTTCGACGGCGCGGCCGACGCGCTGCCCGACGCCGTGCACGACGTCGAGGCCTTCGGGCCGGTCGCGAGCGTGCTGGCCTACCGCACCGTGGATGAAGCCGCCGACCTCGTGGGCCGCGGTGGAGGCTCACTCGTGACCAGTGTCGCGACCGCCGACCCTGCGGTCGCCGCGACTCTGCTCGCCCGCACCGCCGCCTACAACGGGCGCCTGCTGTTCCTCGACCGCGACGACGCGCGCACATCGACGGGCCACGGCGCGCCGGTGCCGCACCTCGTGCACGGCGGGCCCGGCCGCGCAGGTGGCGGTGAGGAGCTCGGCGGCATCCGCGCTGTCCTGCACCACATGCAGCGCACCGCGGTGCAGGGCTCGCCCGCGATGCTCACCGCCTTGACCGGCGTGTGGCACCAGGGCGCAGCATCCCGTTCCGATCGTCACCCGTTCCGCAAGTCGCTCGCCGAACTCGCGATCGGCGACCAGGTGGCGTCGCCGCTGCGCCCGGTGACGCTCGACGACATCGAGACGTTCGCGAACTTCACGGGCGACCTGTTCTACGCCCACATGGATGAGGAGGCCGCTGCGGCCAACCCGTTCTTCCCCGGTCGGGTCGCTCACGGCTACCTGCTCGTGTCGTGGGCCGCGGGACTCTTCGTCGACCCCGAGCCCGGACCCGTGCTCGCCAACTACGGCCTCGAGCACCTGCGATTCATGACGCCGGTGTCACCCGGCGACGAGATCCGCGTCGTGCTCACGGCGAAGCAGATCACCCCGCGCGAGACCGACGAGTACGGCGAGGTGCGGTGGGACGCCGTCATCCTCAACCAGCGCGAGGAGACCGTCGCGACCTACGACGTCCTCACGCTGGTCGCGAAGGAGCCCGTGGGCGAGACGGATGCCTCGGCCGAGGCATCCGTTCCCGCGGCGTCCGCGGAGGTCGGCGCGTGATGCCCGCGTGCGCGTCGCGCGGTCGAAATCGGCGTTCGCGGTCGATGTGTTCGACAGCGGATGCTGGTTTCCGCGGCGTGACCGCGGAGGGCGCCGGCGGGTGGGCAGCAGATGCCGATTTCGGCAGCGCGGAGGTCGGCTCATGAGTGACCCCGCCGCGCACTTCGTCGGGCAGCGCCGCATGCTGCAGCGCGACCGCGCGTCGGCCGCGCTCGGCATGGTCGTCGAGCGCGACGAGCCGGGCGAGGCGGTCGTGTCGATGCGGGTGCGCGACGACATGACGAACGGGTTCGCGATCACCCACGGCGGGATGGTGTTCGCGCTCGCCGACACGGCTTTCGCGATGGCGTGCAACGAGCGTGATCCGCTGGCCGCAGGCGCCGACGACGCCGTCACGGTGGCCGCCGGCGCCGACATCTCTTTCCTCAAGGCCACCCGCGCGGGCCAGACCCTGACCGCGCACGCGCGGCGGCGCATCCTCTCGGGGCGCAACGGCCTCTACGACGTCACCGTCACCGACGAGACCGGCGACGTGGTCGCCGAGTTCCGCGGCCGGTCGCTGACGACCCGGCGCACCCACCCCGGCGACGCGGAATGAGCGTCGGGGCGCAGCATCCGTCCGTCCGAGGTAGACTTACTGAACGAACGGTCTGTAAATAAGGAGTCGATGATGACGACCGAGACGCTGATCGACGAGGCGGCCGAGCGGGCCGCGTTCGACGCGATCATCGAGGCCGACTCGCGCATCGAGCCGCGGGACTGGATGCCGGCGGCCTATCGCAAGACGCTGATCCGGCAGATCTCGCAGCACGCGCATTCCGAGATCATCGGGATGCAGCCCGAGGGCAACTGGATCTCCCGCGCGCCGAGTCTCAAGCGCAAGGCGATCCTGATGGCCAAGGTGCAGGACGAGGCGGGCCACGGCCTGTACCTGTACTCGGCCGCGCAGACCCTCGGCATCACGCGCGACGAGATGACCGAACAGCTCATCGAGGGTCGCGCGCGGTACTCGTCGATCTTCAACTACCCGACGCCGACCTGGGCCGACATGGGGGCGATCGGCTGGCTCGTCGACGGCGCCGCGATCTGCAACCAGGTGCCGCTGTGCCGTGCCTCCTACGGTCCGTACGGACGTGCGATGGTGCGCATCTGCAAGGAGGAGTCGTTCCACCAGCGGCAGGGGTTCGAGATCCTGCTGACGCTCATGCAGGGCTCGCCCGCGCAGCGCGAGATGGCGCAGGATGCGGTGAACCGCTGGTACTGGCCGTCGCTGATGATGTTCGGGCCCCCTGACGACGAGTCGCCCAACTCTGCGCAGTCGATGGCGTGGAAGATCAAGCGGTTCTCGAACGACGACCTGCGGCAGCGGTTCATCGGGATGCTGGTGCCCCAGGCCGAGGTGCTGGGTGTGACGCTTCCCGACCCGGAGCTGCGGTGGGACGAGGCGGCCGAGCGGTGGCACACCAGCGAGATCGACTGGACGGAGTTCCACGAGGTGCTCGCCGGGCGCGGGCCGATGAACGTGGAGCGCATCCGCAACCGCCGCAATGCCCACGACGACGGCGCGTGGGTGCGTGAGGCCGCCGCCGAGTACGCCCGCAAGCAGCAGCTGCGCGAGGCCGAGGCGATGAAGGGAGCCGCGTGATGACCACTCCAGGTGCGTCGCCCCGAGAGTCGTGGCCGCTGTGGGAGGTGTTCGTGCGTGCCAACCGCGGGCTCAGCCACGTGCACGCCGGGTCGCTGCACGCGCCGGACGCCGAGCTGGCGCTGCGCAACGCCCGCGACCTGTACACCCGCCGAGGGGAGGGCACGTCGATCTGGGTCGTGCCCGCCGACGCGATCACGACGAGCGACCCCGACGCGAAGGGCGCGTTCTTCGAGAGCCCCGCGGGCAAGAACTACCGGCACGCGACGTACTACACGGCGTCGGAGGGGGTGCCGCACCTGTGAGCACTGTCGGCCACACGGGTTTGGGGCGCGATTCGTCCGTTGGGGCGCAGAACCTGCGCCCCAACGGAGAAAATGCGCCCCGAACCCGGGAAGAGCTCCCGCACGGCGACGTCACCGTCGAGCAGGTCGAGCTGGCGGCCGAGCTCGCCGGCGGCGAAGGCCGTGCGGCGACGGCGGACGTCGCCGAGTACGCGCTGTGGCTCGGCGACGACGCGCTGGTGCTGTCGCAGCAGCTCGGCGCCTGGATCGCCCGCGCCCCGGAGCTCGAGGAGGACGTCGCGCTCGCCAACATCGCCCTCGACCTGCTCGGGCACGCCCGCTCCTTCCTCCGCTACGCCGGAACCTACGACGACCGCACCGAGGACGACCTCGCCTACTGGCGCGACGAGCCGGAGTTCCGCAGCGCCTGGCTCTTCGAGCAGCCCAACGGAGACTTCGCGCAGACGATCGCACGCCAGTTGGCGGCATCCGTGTATCTGTTCGAGCTGTACTCGGCGCTCGCGGGGTCGTCCGATGAGACGCTCGCGGCGATCGCCGCGAAGGCGGTCAAGGAGGTCGAGTACCACCGCGACCACGCTGTGCAGTGGACCCTGCGCCTCGCAGGCGGCACGGACGAGTCGCGTCGGCGCATGATCCGCGCGATCGGTGATGTGTGGCCGTACGTGGGCGAGCTGTTCCGCGACGAGCCGCTGATCGATCGGCTCGACGGGGTCGCCGTGCGGCCGTCGACGTTGCAGTCCGCGTTCGCCGCCGTGATCGCCGCGGTGTTCGCCGAGGCCGAGCTCGAAGTGCCTGCCACGCCGATGTCGTCGGCCGGCGGACGCCGCGGGTCGCACTTCCCGACCCTGGGCTACCTGCTCGCCGAGATGCAGGTACTCGCCCGGCAGCACCCGGGGGCGACGTGGTGACCGCCACCATGACGCGCGAGCGCGCGTGGGAGGTAGCGGCATCCGTCCTCGATCCCGAGGTTCCCGTCCTCACGATCGAGGATCTCGGTGTGCTGCGCGACGTCGCGCTCGACGCCGGGCGCGTGACGGTCACGATCACGCCGACCTACTCGGGGTGCCCGGCGATGGACGCGATCCGCGACGACGTCGTTCTCGCGCTCACGTCAGCCGGATTCGACGACGTCGACGTGCGGCTCGTGCTCGCCCCCGCGTGGACCACGGACTGGATGACGGATGCCGGCAAGCAGAAGCTCGTCGAGTACGGCATCGCGCCCCCCACCGGGCGCGCGGCGGTGGCGGGGCCGATCCGCCTGCAGCTCTCGGTGCGGTGCCCGCGGTGCGGGTCGCTCGACACGCGCGAGATCGCCCGGTTCGGGTCGACGTCGTGCAAGGCGCTGTTCGAGTGTCGTGCCTGCCTGGAGCCGTTCGACCACTTCAAGGTGCACTGATGCGGCCGGATGAGGCGGCGGCGAGCGAGAACGCGCGCATCGCCGAGACACTGCTCACGACCGCCGTCGGCGGGCCGCGCGGCGCCAAGCATCGTGCACGGTTCCACACGCTGCGGGTCGCCGCGGTGCGGCCGCTGACGGATGCCTCGATAGAGGTGACGTTCGCGATCCCCGAGGAGGCCCGCGACGAGTTCGACTACCTCGCTGGGCAGCACGTCGCGCTGCGCACCGTGCTGGACGGCCATGAGGTGCGCCGTTCGTACTCGCTGTGCCGGGCGGAGGACGCGGGCGGCGGGGGGGACGAGCCGCGCACGATCAGCGTCGCGATCAAGCGGGACCTGGGCGGCCGGTTCTCGACGTGGGCGCAGACCGAGCTGAAGGTCGGCGATGAGATCGACGTGATGAGCCCGCAGGGCACCTTCACGTCGAAGCTCGCCGACCTCGATGACACGCACGTGGCCGGGATCGCCGCGGGGTCGGGCATCACGCCGCTCATGGCGCTCGCCGCGACCGTGCTCGCGCGATCGCGCACGTCGAGGTTCACTCTCGTGTACACGAACCGCTCGAGCCTCGACGTCATGTTCCTCGACGAGCTGTCGGACCTCAAGGACCGCTACCCGACGCGTCTCGCGCTGCATCACGTGCTCTCGCGCGAGCAGCGCACCGCGCCGTTGCTGTCGGGCCGCATCGACGAGCCGCGCCTGCGGCGCATCCTCGGCGACCTCGTGCTGCCCGACACCGTCGACGAGTGGTTCCTGTGCGGGCCGTTCGAGCTCGTGCAGCTGTGCCGCGACACCCTCGCCGACATCGGCGTCGACCCCGCGCACGTGCGCTACGAACTCTTCACGACGGGAGAGGGGGAGAGGGCCGAG
Organism: Microbacterium trichothecenolyticum; assembly: GCF_041938625.1. Taxonomy (GTDB): domain Bacteria; phylum Actinomycetota; class Actinomycetes; order Actinomycetales; family Microbacteriaceae; genus Microbacterium; species Microbacterium trichothecenolyticum_D. The sequence goes on from NZ_CP169427.1 coordinate 1,337,461, forward strand.
CCGTCGGCCGGGCGCCCGGTGGTCGTCGCGCCGGACGAGCCCGTGCGCCGCATCGAGTTCACGCTCGACGGGCAGTCCCAGGCCGTCGACAGTCCGGTTGCCGCGCACGAGTCGATCCTCAACGCGGCGCTGCGCGTGCGCCCCGATGTGCCGTTCGCGTGTGCCGGCGGAGTGTGCGGCACGTGCCGTGCGCGCCTGCTGCAGGGGTCGGTCACGATGACCGAGAACTACGCGCTCGAGCCCGACGAGCTCGAGCGCGGGTACGTGCTCACCTGCCAGTCGCACCCGACGACCGATACCGTCGTCGTCGACTACGACGTCTAGGAGGAACGCCATGATCGACCTCGCCATCGACGGCGCCGTGGCCGAGATCACGCTGAACGCCCCCGAGAAGCTCAATGCGCTCTCGCTCGAGGCGCTCCGGCAGCTGGACGACGCATACGCCGAGGCCGCAGCATCCGGTGTCCGCGCTCTCGTGCTCCGCGGCGAGGGGCGGGCGTTCTGCGCCGGGCGCGACATCGCCGGCGTCGACCCCGAGACCGACGACGTGCCCGGATACCTCGGCGAGGTCGAGCGGCTGATGCGCCGCATGGCGGACTTCCCGGCACCCACCTTCGCTGCGGTGCAGGGGGCGTGCCTCGGCGTGGGGCTCGGGCTCGCGATCGCGACCGACGTCGTCTACGTCGCTGATTCGGCGAAGGTGGGCTCGCCGTTCGCGAGCCTCGGCGCGATGCTCGACTCGGGCGGTCACGCGCTCCTCTACGAGCGGCTCGGCGCACACCGCGCCCTCGACCTCATCTACACGGGCGACTTCCTGTCGGGAGCCGAGGCGGTGACGGCCGGGCTGTTCAGCCGGGCGATGCCGGCCGACGAGGTGCTGCCGTTCACGCGCGAGCGCGCCGCTCGCGCGGCCTCGGGCGCGACCGCCGCCTTCGTCGCCTCGAAGCGCCTCATCGCGCGCCTGCGCGACGCGCGGCTGTGGGATGCCGTCGCCGAAGAGACCCGCGGCCAGGAGGCCCTGCGCTCGACCGCCGACTACCGCGAGGGCTTCGCCGCGTTCCAGCAGAAACGCAGACCAGAGTTCATCGGGGAGTGACAGCGTCCGGCTGCCCCGCCCGTCTCCCGGCGGAATCGGCGAGTCGCCAAAACGCCACGGAATCGCCGCTCATTCTTGGCGAGTCGTCAGAGCCTGGCGCAATTCGGCGACCGTGCCGTTTCTGGCGACTCGCCAGGATCGCGCGAGGCGACCGACGTGACTTGCCGACTCGCCAAGATGTCAGGAGTTCACGCGGATGATCTCGCGCTGGTACGGCGCGATCACCTCGCCCGAGATGCGGCAATCGAGAACGAGGAAACGACGGGATGCTGCGGGCTCGGCCGCCCATTCCGCGAGCCGGTCCAGGTCGGCCAGGGTGCGCACGACGACGCCCTCGGCGCCGACGCCGGCCGCGAGTGCGGCGAAGTCGACCTCGGGGATGAGCATCGGCTCCTTCGCGAGTCCCTTGAGGCCGTAGAGGTTGATCTCGGCGCCGTAGGCCGCGTCGTTCCACACGACGGCGAGACCCCGGCCGCCGGCGACCCGCACGGCGGTCTCGAGGTCGGCGAGGGCCATGAGCCCGCCGCCGTCGCCCGTCGTCAGCACGACGGTCGCCGACGGCTTCGCCAGCGCGGCGCCGGGCACCGACGGCCAGCCGAGGCCGATCGACTGGAACGCCGTGCCGACCATCGTCATCCGGTCGGGCGAGGCGACGGGCCAGTACATGTTCGCCCAGCCGATGAAGTGACCGCCGTCCGAGACGACCACGCGGTCCTCGGGCAGCAGCTCGCCGATGCGCGCGGCGATGGAGCGGGGATCGAGGCGACCGTCGGGTGCGACCCCCTCGCCAGGATCATATGCGCGCAGCGGCATGAGGTCGACGGACTCGCGCCAGCCGCTCGCCGCGCCGCCGCGCGCCCGCAGGCCGTCGGCGACGGCGCGGGCCACGACAGCGGCATCTCCTCGGACGTAGCCGCCGACGTGCGGGTGGGTCGCGGCGGGCGCGACGTCGACCTGGAACACCCGTGTGCCGGGCGCGAACAGGTCGCCGAAGCGCATCGTGAACTGATTGAGGGACGCGCCGAACACGACGGCGACGTCGGCCTCGCGCACGAGCGCCATCGCCCCCTCGGCCCCGAAGCCGCCGGTCACCCCCAGGTCGAACTCGCCGCGAGGGAAGATGCCGCGACCGAGCGCGGTGGAGGCGGTGACGGCGCCGACCGCGTCGGCGACGTTGCCGAGGGCCTCGCCGGCGCCGGAGATCCACGCACCGCGTCCGGCGAGCAGGAACGGTCGCTCTGCCGAGGCGAGCGCCTCGACGAGTCCCTCGACAGCGCCTTCCGCGAAGGGTCCCGCGGGCACGAGAGGGGCCGGCAGCCGTGGCTCCGGGGCCTCGGGGAGCGGGCCGGCGTCGCGCGCGGCGACGTCGTAGGGGATCGCGAGCACCGTCGGCACGCGGTAGGTGAGGGCGTGCTCGATCGCGATGATCGTGGTGGCCGCAGCATCCGCTCGCCCCACCGTATAGGTGCGTGCACCGACGGCCGACGCGAGGGCGATCTGGTCGACGTCCCACGGGCGGGGTCCGGAGGTCGGCTCGTCGCCGACGACGAGCACGAGCGGCACGTGCGCCTGCACCGCCTCGGCGAGGGCGGTGAGGGTGTTGGTGAAGCCGGCGCCGTAGGTCGCGGTCGCCGCGGCGAGCCGGCCGGAGGCCCGGTGGTACGCGTCCGCGGCGACGACGCCGCCGGCCTCGTGACGCACCGCGGTGAAGTGCACGTCGGTGGAGCGCTCGAGCGCGTCGAGGAAGTACGCGTTGCCGTTGCCCATCACGCCGAAGACGTGGTCGATGTGGTGGGCGAGCGTGAGGGCGACGTGCGCCGAGACAGTGCTCATGGCAGGAGACATGGCGGTGCCTTTCGAGACGGAACGGATCAGGAGCCGTATGTGTCTCGCGCGAGCGCGCTGCGTGCCCTTTTTTCGAGCACCGGAGGGCGACGGTGCCACCGGACGTGACGAGTATAGGTCTTCGGGCAGGATGGGAGTCATGAAGACGACCCAGCTGCGCCGGTACACGCTCGTCGATGGGGAGTACGACGCGTTCGTCGCGTGGTGGAGCGAGTGGATGCCGCGGGTGCGACCCGCCGCCGGCTTCGCGATCGAGTTCGCCTATGGCCTTCCCGAGACGAACGAGTTCGTGTGGGCCGTCAGCGCCCCGGGCGACGAGGACGCGTTCGTCGCCCTCGAGAAGGAGTACCTGGCGTCGGACGCGCGCGCCGAGGCGTTCGACGGCGTGCCGCAGCGTGTCGCGGAGTACAACATCCGCCTCGTCACCGAGTACTCGACGACCGCGTAGCCCGCGAGAGCCTCAGCCGCCGAGCGCGTCGCGGATCGCGGCGGCCGACGCCCGAAGGCGGGCGGCGATCTCCTCGTCCGAGTGCGAGGTCGCGACGAACACCACGGCGATCGCCGCAGGCCCGCGCCCGCGCACGACGAGCGGCACGGCGACCGCCCGCAGGCTCGGGATGACCTCGTCGTGGCTGGTCGCGAAGCCGCGGGCGGCAGCATCCGTCACCTCCGTCGCCAGATCCGGAGACACGTCGGCCGGCCACGAGGCCTTCGGCAGCAGCGACAGGATCGCCTTGCCCGGAGCGCCGCGCGTGACGGGATGCCGCGTCCCCGGCCGCTGCGCGACGGGGTTCACGGCGTGGCGTGGCTCGACGCTCGAGAGCGTCACGCACTCCTCGTGGTCGAGCACCGCGAGGAAGCAGGTCACGCCGAGGTCGCCCGCGACCGCCGTGAGCTCGGGCAGGGCCTCGGCCTGCAGGTCGTGCGCGACGCCCGCCGCGAGGGCGGCGAGGCGCGCTCCCAGCTCGATGCGGCCGGCGGCGTCGCGCTCGACGAGCCCGTGGTCCTCGAGCGTGCGCAGGAGCCGGTACGCGACCGATCGGTGCACCCCGAGGCGCAGTGCGATGTCGTCGATCGAGAGGGGACCGCGCGCGTCGGCGAGCACTTCGAGGATCCGGATGCCGCGACTCAGCGTCTGCGACGCGGGCGCGGTCGTGCCCTCGAGGCTTGTCATGGCCCATCCCTTCGTATACGATTTGTTCAATAGTAGAACGACGTGTTCGAATATAGAACACGCTCTCGCTCGCAGCAACAACCCCACGCCACGAGCCCTCGACACCGTCGTCCGAGGAGGACACCGATGCAGTTCCACCACCACGGCTACGTCTCCGCCGACCCGCGGGTGCAGGACGCCGCCGGCACCGGCATCGACCGCCCGACCGAACTGCCCGACGAGACGGACGTGCTCATCGTGGGCTCCGGGCCCGCGGGCATGCTGCTCGCGGCGCAGATGTCGCAGTTCCCCGGCGTCACGACCCGCCTGATCGAGCGTCGCGAGGGGCGTCTCGTGCTCGGACAGGCCGACGGCATCCAGCCGCGCAGCGTCGAGACGTTCCAGGCGTTCGGGTTCGCCGAGCGCATCATCGCCGAGGCCTACAACATCGCGTGGATGAACTTCTGGGGCCCCGACCCCGAGAACCGCGACAACATCGTCCGCACGGCGCGCACCGAGGACTACGCCTTCAAGATCAGCGAGTTCCCGCACCTCATCGTGAACCAGGCGCGCGTGCTCGACTACTTCGCCGAGGCCGCCGCACACGGTCCGGGACGCATCCTGCCCGACTACGGCATCGAGTTCGTCGGGCTGACGGTCCACGACGACGGCGACTTCCCCGTCGAGGTGCGGGTGCGTCACACGGCGGGGGAGCGCGCCGGCGAGGAGCGCACCGTCCGCGCGAAGTATGTCGTCGGGTGCGACGGCGCGCGCAGCGGCGTGCGCGAGGCGATCGGCCGCAAGCACGTCGGCGCGTTCGCGGCCCACGCGTGGGGCGTCATGGATGTGCTCGTCAACACCGACTTCCCGGACTGGCGCACGAAGTGCGCCATCAACGCCGAGGCCGGCAACATCCTCCTGATCCCGCGCGAGGGCGGCTACCTCTGCCGCGTGTACGTCGACCTCGGCGCGGTCGCCGCTGACGACGACCACCGCGTGCGCCAGACGCCCATCGACGAGATCATCCGCAGGGCGAACGCGATCCTCCACCCGTACTCGCTCGACGTGAAGCAGGTCGCGTGGCACAGCGTGTACGAGGTCGGCCACCGCGTCACCGACAAGTTCGACGACGTCGACGTCGATCAGGGCCACGACCCGCGCGTGTTCCTCACCGGCGACGCGTGCCACACGCACAGCGCCAAGGCCGGCCAGGGCATGAACGTGTCGATGCAGGACGGCTTCAACCTCGGCTGGAAGCTGGGGCACGTGCTCACCGGACTGAGCCCCGCCTCCCTCCTCTCGACCTACTCGGCCGAGCGCCAGCCGGTCGCGCAGCAGCTCATCGACTTCGACCGCGAGTGGTCGACCCTCATGGCCCGCAAGCCCGAGGAGATCTCCGACCCGCAGGAGCTCGCCACCTTCTACCTCGGCACCGCCGAGTTCCCGTCGGGCTTCATGACGCAGTACGGCGCGTCGATGATCGTGACGGATGCCGCGCACCAGGCGCTCGCCGAGGGGTTCCCGCTGGGCAAGCGCTTCAAGTCGGTCGAGGTCGTGCGCGTGTGCGACGGCAATCCGGTCCACCTCGGCCACCACGCCAAGGCCGACGGCCGGTGGCGGATCTACGCCTTCGCCGACGCCCCCTCCGCCGGCGAGGCATCCGTCCTCTCCGACTGGGCCGCCTTCATGGCGTCGCCCGAGTCGCCGGTGCAGCGCTTCACGCCGGAGGGGGCCGACGTCGATGCCGTGTTCGACGTCAAGGTGATCTACCAGCAGGCGCACGAAGAGGTCAACCTCAACCTCGTGCCCGGACTGTTCCGGCCGAAGACCGGACCCCTCGAGCTCACCGACTGGGAGAAGGTCTACGCGGCCGCGCCGAGCGCCTGGACGACCGACGACATCTTCGAGGAGCGCGGCGTCTCGCGCGACGGCGTGGTCGTGGTCGTGCGCCCCGACCAGTACGTCGCAGCGGTGCTCCCGCTCGCGGCGACCGACGAGCTGACGGCGTTCCTCGCGCAGTCGTTCCTACCCCAGCACGAGCCGGCGGCGATCGCCGGCTGAGTGGCTCCGCGGCGGCGATTGCGCCCTCGCTTCTGTACATCGCGTATATCGGCCGCTCGAGCGGCGACGGGTCAGAATGGCCCGGTAGACATCGACAGAACGGATGCCGCGTCCCCGCAGCATCCGGAACCGACAAGGGAGTCCCCGTGACCACGACGATCACCGAAACCCGTGAGTCCGAGCTGCTGGCGTCCGTCCCCGACGGGCTGTTCATCGGCGGGCAGTGGCGCGCGGCATCCGGCGGCAAGACGCTGAAGGTCTACGACCCGTCGAACGGCGACGTCGTCAAGGAGATCGCGAACGCTTCACCGGAGGACGGCATCGCGGCACTCGACGCGGCCTCCGAGGCGTTCCCCGCCTGGGCGGCGACGCCCGCTCGCGAGCGCGCCGAGATCCTGCGGCGCGCTTTCGACCTGCTGCAGGAGCGCAAGGAGGACTTCGCGCTGCTGATGACGATCGAGATGGGCAAGCCGCTGGCCGAAGCCCGTGGCGAGGTCGCCTACGGCGGCGAGTTCCTCCGCTGGTTCAGCGAGGAGACCGCGCGCGTGCAGGGCCGTTACGGTGCGAACCCCGAGGGCACCGGCCGCATGATCGTCTCGCAGCACCCGGTCGGCCCCTGCTTCCTCATCACGCCGTGGAACTTCCCGCTCGCGATGGCGACCCGCAAGATCGCGCCCGCGCTCGCCGCCGGCTGCACCGTCGTCATCAAGCCCGCGGAGCTCACCCCGCTCACGACCCTCGCGTTCGCGAAGCTGCTCGAGGACGCGGGCGTGCCGGCCGGTGTGGTCAACGTCTTCACGACGTCGACGTCTGGTGCGGTGTCGGAGCCGATCATCCGCGACCCGCGGCTGCGCAAGCTCTCGTTCACCGGGTCGACGCAGGTCGGCCAGCGCCTCCTCGAGCAGGCCTCGCAGGGCGTGCTGCGCACGTCGATGGAGCTCGGTGGCAACGCGCCGTTCGTGGTGTTCGACGACGCCGACCTCGACAAGGCGGTCGACGGCGCGATCGCGGCGAAGTTCCGCAACATCGGCCAGGCGTGCACGGCCGCGAACCGCTTCATCGTGCACCGCTCGGTCGCCGACGAGTTCGCCCGCCGTGTCACCGACCGCGTCAACGGCTTCAAGATCGGTCGCGGCACGGAGGAGGGCGTGGTCATCGGCCCGCTCATCGACGACCGCGCCGTCGCGAAGGCGTCGCAGCTGGTGCAGGATGCGGTGTCGCGGGGCGCGAAGGTCGCCACCGGCGGCAACGAGGTCGACGGTCCCGGCACGTTCTACGAGCCCACCGTCGTCACCGACGTGCAGGCGGGATCCGACATCCTCCGCGAGGAGATCTTCGGGCCGGTCCTCGCCATCGTCCCGTTCGACGACGAGGACGAGGCCGTCCGCCTCGCCAACGACACTGAGTACGGCCTGGTGTCTTACGTGTTCACCGAGAACCTCGCGCGCGGGCAGCGCATGATCGAGCGACTCGAGACCGGCATGATGGGGCTCAACATGGGCGTCGTCTCCAACGCCGCCGCCCCGTTCGGCGGCTGGAAGATGTCGGGCCTCGGCCGCGAGGGTGGTGCGGAAGGCATCCACGAGTACCTGCAGACCAAGTACACACTGACGCCGAACCCGTTCTGACGCGCAGGGGGACCCCTTCCATCCGCGCGCGAGCGCGATCACTATGGACCTGTCGGCATCGACGATGAAGCGATGAGGGGTTGAAGATGAGCGTTTACCGAGTGATCGACGTCATCGGCACGAGTGCCGCCTCCTGGGAGGAGGCCGCCCGAGAAGCCATCAGCACCGCGTCAGGATCGCTGCACGATCTGCGCATCGCCGAGGTGACGAAGCAGGATGTCGTCGTCGGCGACGACGGGACCCTGCTGTTCCGTTCGCGGATCCAGCTCTCGTTCAAGTACGCGCCGGAGTAATCCGTCACGTACCTCTGGTGGCGTCCCGCACGGCTCCGTATGTTGGGTGTCAGCGTGTACGGGCGTAACCGGAGGAGTGGGTGATGGAGTCACCGATCGAGAGCCTGACCAAGTCAGCGCCGTCCTGGGGCGCCAAGATGGCCTTCGGCGAGACCGTCGACGTCGGCGGGCGTCAGGTGACCCCCGCGGCGCTGGTGATCTTCGGGTTCGGCGGCGGCGGCGGATCGGGCAAGTGGCCCCAGCGCGGGTCGCTGCCCGAGGGTGAGGGCGAAGGAAGCGGCGGTGGTGGCGGCGGCTACGTGCTGCCCATCGGCGCGTACGTGAACGGTCCGAACGGTCCGAAGTTCCAGCCGAACCCCGTGGCCATGATCATCGTGAGTGTGCCGCTCGTGTCCGCCGCCGGGTGGGCGCTGGCGCAGATCATCACCGCGGCCAGGTCGGGTCGGAGATAGGACGTGGCCCTGGCGACGTCGCACGTGGTCAGACCGCTCACTCCCGAGACCTTCCCGGCATGGCTGGCGCTCGCGGAGAAGCACAACGGCGTCTGGGGCGGCTGCTACTGCTCGTACTTCCACGGCGACACGGACCACACCGTCAAGAGCGCGTACGACCGCCCGACGTTCAAGCAGCGACTCGTGGACGAAGGCGTCGCGCACGCAGCGCTCGTCTTCGACGGCGACGACGCGATCGCATGGTGCGAGTTCGGCAGTCCGACCGAACTGCCCGGCATCTACCACCGCAAGGAGTACGACGCGGGAGAGACCAACCCCGCGCCGTGGCGCATCACCTGCTTCTTCGTGGACCGCGATCACCGGCGTTCGGGGGTGGCGCGCGAAGCGCTGGATGGAGCGCTCGAGCTGATCGCGCGGGCCGGCGGCGGCGAAGTCGTCTCGTTCCCCAACGAGCTCCCGCCCGGCAAGAAGACGTCGTCGTCTTTCCTCCACAACGGCACGAGATCCATGTTCGAGAAGGCCGGGTTCACGTTCGAGCGTCACATCGGCAAGAACAAGACCGTCATGCGCATCACGGTCCCGCCGGCCGTCAGCTGAGACCGGGCTCGCGGGTCGACGCGGTCAGGCGAGGGCGCCGAGCAGCGTCGCCTGGATCCGCCGGATGTGCTCTCAGAGGTCGCCTCGTGCCAGCACCCCGATGGGGCGGGCTCTCAGAGCGGATGCTCCAGCCGCGCGCGTGCTTCACGCTCGACGAGCACGGGGACGAAGTCGCGCACCTTCGCGCGCTCGAAGTGCGAGCGGGCCTCGGTGACGGCGCGCTCGATCTCGGAACGATCTTTCGAGGGGAACCGCTCTTCCAGCCGGTCCACGACGTCGGAGAGGGCTTGATCCTCGTCCGCCAGCTCACGGGTCATGTGCTCAGGGTGCTCTTCGTCCTCGGCTCTCGTCAAGAAGACGAGACCGCGGCGCCGCCGTTCAGTCGAAGGTGTCCGTCCAGGCCGCGATATCGACGCCGTGGTTGTCGGGCGAGGCGAGGGACCACCAGGCCGGAGCGTGCGAGTCGTCGGCGAGTCTGCCGCCCGCGGCGAGTGCAGCATCCACCCGCGCCTGAGCCTGGTCGGCCGGCACGAAGACGTCGAAATGCGTGCGGCCCCTCGACGGCGAGTCTCCGGTGATCGGGTTGAACGCCAGTTGCGGTCCGCACCGCAGCGGGTCCGCAGCATCCGTGTCGCCCAGGGGCTCGTAGCCGAGTGCGGCGATGAAGAACGGTCGCACGTCGGCCCGCGAGTGCTCGGCGACGTAGATGCCGATCGATTGCGCGCGCGAGGGATCAGGGGTCAGGCCGCGCTCGGCGGCGGCGCGCGACACGGCCGCCGCGAAGTCCCCGGCGGCCGCCGGGATGCCCTCTGCGTCGCGGTACGGGACACGGACGACGATCCCCTCGGGGCGCAGGTCGATGTCGGGCAGGAGGTCGAGCCGCGCGGCGGCGGCGACGATCGGCGCGACGAGCTCGGCGGCGTGCGCGAGCGAGGTCGCGCTGAACACGGCCTGCGGGCCGGTGCCGGTGACGCGCCAGTCGGAGACGTCCGGCGCCCGGTGGAACGCTGCAGGGGAGATCCAGCCCGACCCGTTCGTCGACTCATCCATGGAGGTCTCCTAAGCCGGTTCGGTCGTACGGATCAGGCCGCAGTTCACGCACGACCAGGCGACGAGGAAGCGCTCGTCGTCGAGGATCTCGAATCTCAGCAGGTCGCCGCACGTGGGACAGCTCCGCGGATCCTCGGCGGGCACCGTCATTCCGTCAGCATAGGGAGATCGCATGCCCGGAGTCCACGACAGCGGAGAGCGGATGCCTCGGGCCGAGGCATCCGCTCATCCCTCTCGCCGCGGGATCAGAGCACCACCAGGAATCCGATCACCGCGCTCACGGCCGACGACGACGCGCACCAGCGCTGACGATCGCGGACGCCGCGCGTCCGTGGCCTGCGCCATGATGAGCGGGTGGATGCCTCGACCCTGCGGAACGAGCGGCTCCGGTCGCATCGCCTGAGCGCCCCCGCGGCGACGGTCGCCGACGCGGCACGGCACATGCTCGCGACGCAGAGCCAGGAGTTCTGGGGTGGGCGCTGGGCGCTCGCGTCACGCGTGCGGGGCCGAACGACGGTGCGCGACGTCGACGCCGCCTACGGCCGTGGCGAGATCGTGCGCACGTGGACGATGCGCGGAACGATCCACACGATCCCCACCGCAGACATGGAGTGGGTGCTGTCGCTCACCGCCGAGCGTCAGCGCCGGCAGGCGGCGGCCGTTCATCGCAGCGAGGGCATCGACAGCGGCGAGGCCGACCGTGCCGAGCGCCTCGCGCGGGCCGCACTCAGCGGCGGCAACCGCCTCACCCGCAAGGAGCTGTTCCAGGTGTGGGAGCAGGGCGGCGTCTCGACGTTCCGCCAACGGGGCTATCACCTGCTGGTCGCGCTGTCGCTGCGCGCCGTGCTGTGCCAGGGGCCTGTCGTGCCGCGCGAGAAGGGACCGACACGCGAACAGTTCTTCGTGCTCGCCGACGAATGGATCACGGATGCTGCGACCCCGGCCGATCCGATGGCCGAGTTCTTCGTCCGCTACATCGCCTCGCACGGGCCCGCCGGCGCGCGCGACTTCGCGTGGTGGACCGGGCTTCCGCTCGGGGTCTCGCGCGATGCGGCGGAGGCGGCATCCGATCGCCTTCGTCTCGTCGCCGACGAACCCGAGCCGCAGTACGTCGTCGCCGGTCCCGCGCCACGGCGCAGCGCCGCGGCGCCCGAGGTGGTGGCCCTGCCGCCGTTCGAGGAGTATTACCTCTCGTACGTCGACCGCACCGTGCCCTGCGCGCCGGAGTTCCTGAGCGCGATCGGCCCGAGCATGAACGGCATCGTGCGCCCCATCCTCGTCGCCCGCGGCGAGGCGGTCGGCGTGTGGACGCACTCGCTGGCCGTCGGCCGCCACGCGGAATCTCCCGTGCCCGAGCTGTTCACCCCCGGCGCCGCGACCGCCGAAGAGATCGTCGCCGCGCTCGAGCGCTACCGCGACTTCATCACTGCGTAGCACGCGACGGGTGCCCGGGCCGCGGCATCCATACTCCTCGTCTGTCAGTCCGCGTGGCGGTCGAGGAAGTCGTACACCTCGTTGTCGTCGACGCCGGGGAACGCGCCGCGGGGGAGCGGCGAGAACATCTGCATGTGCACGCGTGCGCTGGGCCAGGCCTTGCCCGTCCAGCGCTCCGAGACGTCGGACGCGACCCGGCGGCAGCACGACTCGTCGGGGCATGTCGAGGTCGCGCGCTTCTGCGTCTCGCGGCCGCGGAACCACCGCGCGTCGTCGAACGGCACGCCCACCGTGATCGAGAACTCGCCCTCCGCGGTGGTGCCGGTCTGCGTCGAGCACCAGTACGTGCCGGCGGGGGTGTCGGTGTACTGGTAGTGCTCGGTCGTGCGGTTCTGCTCGGAGAAGGCGGCGCGGGCCGAGAATTTGCGGCAGGCGATCTGGCCGTCGACGGCGCCCGTGACGTCCATCGGGAGGGGCAGATCGTCGTTCTCGTAGACGCGCGAGATCGCGCCCGAGCCGTCGACGCGGAGGAAGTGCAGCTTGATCCCGAGGTGGTGCGTCGCGAGGTTCGTGAGCCGCATGCCGGCCGCCTCATGCGTCACGCCGAACGCGTCGCGGAAGTCCTCGACGGCGAGGTTGCGGTCCTTCTTGGCCTGCTGCAGGAACGCGACCGATGCCGTCTCGGGCATGAGGCAGCACGCGGCGTAGTAATTGATCTCGAGCCGCTGCTGCAGGAAGTCGGCGTAATCGGTCGGTCTCTCGTGACCCAGAAGCCGGTGCGCCATCGCCTGAAGCGCCATGGACCGCAGACCGTGGCCGCCCGGGATGGAGGCCGGCGGCAGGTAGATGCGGCCGTGCTCGAGGTCGGTGACCGAGCGCGTGGAGTGCGGGAGGTCGTTCACGTAGATCAGCTCGAAGCCGAGCTTCTCGGCCATGATGCTGACGGTGCGGTGGGTGAGAGCACCCGACACATGCCCCGCCGCCTTGAGCTGCTTCTCGGCGAGCTTCTCGATGTCGGCGAGGTAGTTGTCGCGCTCGCGCATCATGAGCCGGAGCTCGGTGTTGGCGCGGCGTGCCTCTTCGGGGGTCGCGATCGCCTCGCGCTCGCGGCGCTGCAGCTCGCGGTGCAGGCCCAGGATCGATTCGATCGTGTCGTCGGACATCCCCTTCGTCACCTTGATCGGGGGGACGCCGAGCTGGCGGAACACCGACCCCGCCTGCGCGCGCTCGAGCTCGATCTCGAGCGCCGCGCGGCGGTTGGGCGGCTCGGCCGAGAGGAGGTCGCCGACCTCGACGCCGGTCGTCGACGCGATCGCCTGCAGCAGTGAGAGCTTCGGCTCGCGCTTGCCGTTCTCGATGAGGCTGAGCTGGCTGCCGGCGACTCCGACGAGCGCGCCCAGCTCGTCGAGCGTGTACCCGTGGGCGAGACGCTGATGACGGATGCGGTGGCCCAGAGTCGACAGTTCGAGGGACGTGGGGGGCATTCCTTGATGCTAGCGAAAGAATTGCAACTCTTGACGCCAGATTTCCTGGGAAGAGCCGTCTGTTACGCCCGAAAGTAGAGGAAGAGCACGAATCTGCATCAACGAGGAGCGACACCATGGCCCTTGCCGACATCTTCCCCCGAACCGAAGGCTCCACCTCCGCCCGTCCCACCCTGAGCCGGACGTATGGCGAAGCGCCGACCGTTCACGGCGAGGGCATGGCCGCACTGCATGCGTGGGTCGACGAGATCGCCGCGCTCACCCAGCCGGCCCGCATCCACTGGGTCGACGGCTCCCGCGCCGAGAACGAGGCCCTGCTGCGCGAGCAGGTCGAAGAGGGCAAGCTCATCAAGCTCAACCCGGAGTGGCGTCCGGGTTCCTACCTCGCCCGCTCGCACCCGAGCGACGTCGCGCGCACCGAGGCGCGCACGTTCATCGCGTCCGAGCGCGAGGAGGACGCCGGCCCCACGAACAACTGGGCCGCTCCCGACGAGATCCGCGCCACCATCACGCCCCTGTTCGAAGGGTCGATGAAGGGCCGCACGATGTACGTCGTGCCCTTCTCGATGGGCCCGGTCGGCGGCCCGCTGTCGCACATCGGCGTGCAGGTCACCGACAGCGCCTACGCCGTCACCTCCATCGGCATCATGACGCGCGTCGGCACCGACGTGCTGCGCGAGATCGCGGGCGGTGCGCACTGGGTCAAGACCGTGCACTCCGTCGGTGCTCCGCTGCAGCCTGGCCAGGCCGACGTCGCATGGCCCTGCAACGACGAGAAGTACATCGTCCACTTCCCCGACACCCTCGAGGTCTGGTCCTACGGCTCGGGCTACGGCGGCAACGCGATCCTCGCCAAGAAGTGCTTCGCGCTGCGCATCGCCTCGGTCATCGGCCGTGACGAGGGCTGGCTCGCCGAGCACATGCTCCTCATCCGCGTCATCGACCCGGCCGGCCGCGCGTACCACCTCGCGGCGGCGTTCCCGTCGGCGTGCGGCAAGACGAACCTTGCGATGCTCCGCCCGACCATCCCCGGCTGGCGCGTCGAGACCCTCGGCGACGACATCGCGTGGCTGCGTCCCGGCGAGGACGGGCGCCTCTGGGCGATCAACCCCGAGGCCGGATTCTTCGGCGTCGCGCCCGGCACGGGCGAGTCGACCAACGTCACCGCCGTCGAGACGCTGTGGGGCAACACCATCTTCACGAACGTGGCGCTGCGCCCCGACGGCGACGTCTGGTGGGAGGGCCTCACCGACGAGCCGCCGGCACAGCTCACCGACTGGGAGGGCAACCCGTGGACGCCGGCCTCCGGTCGTCCCGCCGCCCACCCGAACTCGCGCTTCACCGTCGCTGCGGCCCAGTGCCCGCAGATCGCCGACGACTGGGACGCCCCGCAGGGCGTGCCGCTGGACGCCATCCTGTTCGGCGGACGCCGCGCTACCAACGTCCCGCTCGTGGTCGAGGCCACCGACTGGACGCACGGCGTCTTCATGGGCTCGAACATCTCGTCCGAGAAGACGGCGGCCCAGGAGGGCACGGTCGGCGAGCTGCGCCGCGACCCGTTCGCGATGCTCCCGTTCTGCGGCTACAACATGGCCGACTACTTCGGTCACTGGCTCAGCATCGGCCAGAAGCTGCGCTTCGACCGCGCACCGCGCGTGTTCCAGGTCAACTGGTTCCGCAAGGGCGCGGACGGCCGCTTCCTGTGGCCGGGCTTCGGCGACAACTCTCGCGTGATCGACTGGATCATCCGTCGCATCGAGGGCGAGGTCGGAGCGGTGGAGAGCCCGATCGGCCGCCTGCCGCAGAGCGCGGACCTCGACCTCGACGGCATCGAGGTGTCGCAGGCCGACCTCGACGAGCTGTTCGCGGTCGACCCGCAGCTCTGGCTGCGCGAGGCCGACCTCACGGAGGAGTTCTACCGCACCTTCGACGGCCGCGTCCCCGCCCCGCTGTGGGCCGAGCTCGCCGCGCTCCGGTACCGCCTGCAGCGCGCCTGAACCCCCTGACCGGCGCCCGGCCCTCTTCTTGGCAGAGGGGCCGGGCGCCTGAGCGACCTGCCGTCCTCGGACCGTGCCGGTCGACGCGGATGCCCCGGCCCCATCTGTGCGGGAGACCGGGGCATCCTTCTGCCTGTCGGCGTCTCTCAGATCAGGAGATATGACGGACGCAGGACGATTTCGTGGCGATCGGCCTGTCTGCGTCAGATCTCCTGATCTCGTCGAAGAAGTCCGGGCCTCAGACGAGCAGCTGGTGCTTGGCGAGGTCGCGGTAGAGCGGCGTGGTCTGCACCAGCTCGGAGTGCGTGCCCTGGCCGACGACACGTCCGTGTTCCATGACCACGATGTGGTCGCTGTCGACGACGGTCGACAGGCGGTGCGCGATCACGACGAGGGTGCGGCCGGCTGCGACGGCGTCGATCGCCTCGCGCATGCGCTGCTCGTTGAGGCCGTCGAGCGATGAGGTCGACTCGTCCAGCAGAAGGATCGGGGGAGCGGCCAGCAGCGCCCGCGCGATCGCGAGGCGCTGGCGTTCGCCGCCCGAGAGCATGACGCCCGACTCGCCCACCGGCGCGTCGACGCCGAGCGGGTTGCGGTCGAGCACCTCGCCAAGGTTCACGGCGCGCAGCACGGCCTCGCACTCCGCATCGGTCGCCTCGGGCGACGCCAGCCGCAGGTTGTCTCCGATCGTCCCGGCCAGGGTCGGCGCGTCCTGTTCGACATAGCCGAGCTGCGCGCGCAGATCGTCGCGATCGAGCGTGCGCACGTCCGTGCCGTCCAGCAGGATCGCCCCGTCGGTCGGGTCGTAGAAGCGCTCGATGAGCGCGAGGGTCGTGCTCTTGCCGGCGCCCGACGGGCCGACGAGCGCGACGCGCGACCCGCGCGGGACCGAGAACGACACGCCCCGCAGCACGCCGGAGTCTGCGGAGACGGATGCTGCGGCATCCGTCGATCCCTCGAGGCCGCCGTCGCCCGCCCCGTCGCCGAGCACGATCGTCGAGGTGTCGACGTGCGCGCTCTCGAGTACGGCGAGCGCCTCGGACTCGGCCTTGCGGCGCGCCGCGACGACGTTCTCGGGGTAGCGGAACCGCACGTCGCGGAACTCGATCGCGGCGGGCTCGTGCGGGGCCGTCGCCGATGGGGCTGCCGCGTGGGCTCGTGCGGCGATCGCGGCGTCGTCCTGCGCCTCGGTCGGAAGGTCGAGCACCTCCTGGATGCGTCCCAAGGCGCCGAGCGCCTGGTTCACCGAGGTGATCGCGCCGAAGAACGAGCCGAGTGGAGCGATCAGCATGAAGAGGAACATGATGAAGGTCACGAGGCTGGCGATCGACAGCGCGCCGGTCGCGACACGGAAGCCGCCGAGCCCGATGACCACCAACAGCGACACCTGCAGCGCGATGCCGGCGATCGGCACCACGAGTGCCGAGACCTTCGCGATGCGCACGCCGACCGTGTAGGCCTCCGTCGCCTGCGCGGTCACCGCGTCGACTTCGCGGGCGGTCGCGCCCGACGCGCGGACGGTGCGGATCGAGCCGACGGCGCGCTCGACGCCCGACGCGAGGGCGCCGACCTTCTCCTGCTGCTCGGTCGACGCCGTCCGGATGCGACCGCTCAGCGCGACCACGCCGAGCACCGAGATCCCGATCACGAGCACGATGATCGCGAGCAGCAGCGGGTCGATGATCGCCATGGCGACGAGTGCGCCCACGAACAGCAGCGCGTTGCCGACCGAGTCCGCGAGGCCCTGTGTGAGGGCGGCATAGAGCAGGGTGGTGTCGCTGCCGACGCGCGAGACGAGGTCGCCGGTGCGTCGCGCGTCGAATTCGCTGATCGGCAGATGCAGGATGCGCGCGATCAGCCTGCGGCGGCTCGAGTACACGACGGCGGTGCCGGTGCGCTGCAGCAGGTAGTGCTGCCAGCCCGAGATGAGCGAGGCGAGCACGACGAACCCGACGAGCGCCCACACGAGCATGCCCAGGTCGAGGCCTTCCTGCACGCGCGTGATCACCTGGCCGACCAGGAGCGGCTGGACGAGCGACGCGCCTGCGCTGAGGATGCTCAGCACCACCACGACGGCGAGCGTGCGCTTGTGCTCGAAGAGATAGGGCAGCAGCTGCGCGAAGGTCGCGCGGGGCCCCTCTTCGGCCTTGCCGCGCCGGCCCCGTCCGCGGCGGGGGCGCGGGGCTGTCTCTGTGGTGGCGGCGGGGGCTTCGTCGAGATCGGCGGAGGGCATGGGTGTACCTCGTTCGTGAAGGGGCTTACCTTCGACCGTACTTCTTGTGGACGGCCTGTCGGCTCACACCGAGGGCGCCCGCGATCGCCTGCCACGAGAAACCGAGGTTGCGCGCCTTGCGCACCTGCACCTCTTCGGCGCGGGCGAGCTCGCGGCGCACCTCGGCGAGGCGGTGCAGTTCCGCGATCGGCTCGCGACCGCCCGCCGCCCCGATCAGGGTGGTCAGTTCGTCGCCGCTCATCGGGCAGCCTCTCGTTTTCGGTGACGGATGCTGCGGGCCGCGGCATCCGTGTCAACCGTAGTTGACGCCGTGACGAGTGTCAACTACGGTTGACGCGCGGGGTGATCGGGTCGCCACTGGGCGGTGTCGGAGCGGGGCGTTAGGGTAGTCCGGTGCCTGCCCCCGTGATCACCGCTGAGAACCTCGTCAAGGCCTACAAGGTCAAAGGCAAGCCGGACTTCGTGGCGGTCGACGGTCTGTCGTTCGAGGTGGCGCCGGGCGAGTCGTTCGGCCTGCTGGGCCCGAACGGCGCGGGCAAGTCCACGACGATGAAGATGGTGGGCGCGGTCTCGACGCGCACCAGCGGAGACCTGTCGATCCTCGGGCTCGACCCCGATCGATACGGCCCCGAGATCCGCTCGCGCCTCGGGGTCGTGCCCCAGCAGGACAACCTCGACGGCGAGCTCAACGCCCGCGAGAACCTCTACATCTACGGCCGCTACTTCGGTCTGCCCGGCAAGGTGTGCCACCAGAAGGCCGACGAGCTGCTCGCGTTCGCCCAGCTCGAAGACAAGGCGAAGAGCAAGGTCGAGCAGCTCTCGGGCGGCATGAAGCGGCGGCTCACGATCGCGCGCGGCCTGATCAACGATCCGCGTATCCTGCTGCTCGACGAGCCGACCACAGGTCTCGACCCGCAGGCGCGCCACGTGCTGTGGGACCGCCTGTTCCGCCTCAAGGAGCGCGGCACGACACTCGTGCTGACCACGCACTACATGGACGAGGCCGAGCAGCTCTGCGACCGGCTCATCGTCGTCGACAAGGGCCGCATCATGGCCGAGGGCACGCCGGCCTCGCTCATCCGCGAGCACTCCAGCCGCGAGGTGCTCGAGGTGCGCTTCGGCTCCGACCGCAACGAGCAGGTCGCGCCGCAGCTCGAGGGCATCGGCGACCGCGTCGAGGTGCTGCCCGACCGCATCCTCGTCTACGCGGGCAACGGCGAGGCCGCGCTCGAGACCGTGACGCATCGCGGGCTGACCCCGATCACATCCCTGGTGCGCCGCTCGAGCCTCGAGGACGTGTTCCTCCGGCTCACCGGAAGGTCGTTGATCGAATGACCGGTCCTTCCGACGACGCCTCGACCCGCGTGCAGCCCACCCTCGACGAGCTGCGCGAGGAGGCGATGCAGTGGGGTCGCAAGCCGCGCACGCTGGGCACCTGGTACGTCACCGAGCACATGGTGCGCGCGATGCGCGCGTACGGCTGGACGATCATCGTCGGCGCGCTCGGCCAGCCGATCCTCTACCTGCTGGGGCTCGCCGTCGGCCTCGCCGCCCTCATCGACGCCCCGATCACGCAGAACGGCGTCGAGGTCTCGTACCTCGTGTTCGTCGCGCCGGCGCTCCTCATGACCGCCGCGATCTCCGTCGCGTCGGAGGAGTTCTCGTATCCCGTCATGGCGGGATTCAAGTGGCGGCGCTACTTCTTCGGATTCAGCGCCACGGGGTTGTCGCCGGGGCAGATCGCCGGTGGCGTGATCGCCGGCGGCTCGGCGCGCATCATCGTCGTCACGGTGGCCTACTACCTGTTCCTGTGGCTGTTCCAGGCCGTTCCCGACCCGCAGACGGGCTGGCTGACGATCCCGATCGGCCTGCTCGCGGGCCTCTCGTTCGGCATCCCGTACATGGCCTACGCCGCGTCGATCACCGACGACAAAGGCCAGGTCGCCCTGGTGCAGCGCTTCATCTTCATGCCGATGTTCCTGTTCTCCGGCACGTTCTACCCGCTCGACACGCTGCCGCTGTGGCTGCAGTGGATCGGGTGGGTGTCGCCGCTCTGGCACGCGACCGAGCTCGGCCGCGTCGTCACCTACGGCCTGCCGATGGACCCGTTCGCCATCGTCGTGCACGTCGGCTACCTGCTCCTGCTCTCCATCGGCGGGTACGTGATCGGGCGCCGCATCTTCCGGAGGAGGCTCGGCGCATGACCGTCGCGACCGGAACCGAGGCCGCCGCGATCCGCGCCGGCGGCGTGCGCGCGCTGTGGGCGGGCAACCCGCAGTCCGTCGTGCAGCGCGGCCTCATCGCCGCGCGCTCGTCGAGCTGGGCCGTCGTGCTGTCGGGCTTCTTCGAGCCGGTCTTCTACCTCGCTTCGATGGGCATCGGCCTCGGCGCCCTCATCGGCGACGTGCAGACCTCCAGCGGCGTCGAGGTGCCCTACGCGGCGTTCATCGCCCCGGCGCTCCTCGCCGTCTCCGCGATGAACGGCGCGATCTACGACTCGACGTGGAACGTCTTCTTCAAGCTCAACTACGGCAAGCTCTACGAGGGCATGCTCGCGACCTCGCTCGGCCCGCTCGACGTCGCGCTGGGCGAGATCCTCTACGCGCTGCTGCGCGGACTGCTGTACGCGACCGGCTTCATGATCATCATGCAGATCCTCGGCCTCAACCTCGCATGGACCGCGATCCTGGCGCTGCCCGCGGTGCTGCTCATCGCCTTCGGGTTCGCGAGCCTCGGCATGGCGGTCACGAGCTACATGAAGACGTTCCAGCAGATGGACTGGATCAACTTCGTGCTGCTGCCGATGTTCCTCTTCTCGGCGACGCTGTACCCGATCACGATCTACCCCGAGTGGATCCAGCACATCATCATGGCGTTCCCGCTCTGGCACGGCGTCGAGCTCGTCCGCGGACTCACCACCGGCATCCTCACCCCCGAGATGTGGTGGCACGTCCTCTACTACGTGGTCATGACCGCGATCGGCCTGGTGTTCACGACGAAGCGCCTCCGCGCACTCTTCCTCGACTGATCACGCGCTGGTCGTCGAACTCGTCCTCTGGACCGCGGGGTCGCGGCGCCGGTCGTCGTGCGCGCAGGGGCGTGTGTCGTAACTCCGCCGGGATGAGCCGGCGCCCCGGCCAGTCCGAGGCGGGACGGGGCGGGCCGGCGAGCAGAAGGAGTTGTGGCACGCCGCAGAGCCTGCGCGCGCTGTTCCTGGATCGACCACGCAGACACGACGGATGCTGCAGCCCACGCGGGGCTGCAGCATCCGTCGTCCTGCGAAGCCGCGCTAGAGCGAGCCGGTGGCTCCGACGCCCAGGTCGGCGTCGTAGTCGACGTCCTTCGTCTCGGGGGAGAGGAGGAGGGCGATGAAGGTCAGCACGCCCATCGCCGAGAGGTACACACCCACGAGCCACGGGCTGCCGTCGGCCCAGGCCCACAGTGCGACCGCGACGATCGGAGCCAGCGCGGCGCCGAGGATCGACGACACGTTGTACGAGATGGCCGAGCCCGAGTAGCGCACGTTCGTCGGGAAGAGCTCCGGCAGCACGGCGCCCATCGGGCCGAACGTCGAGCCCATCAGCATGAACCCGAAGATGAGGAACGCCTGCGTCAGCGCACCGGTGAACTTCGGGTCGAGCTGCGGCGACAGGAACAGGTTGAACGTGAGACCGAACACGATGATCAGGCCCGTCACCCACAGCAGCAGGCGGCGGCGTCCGATCGTGTCGGCGATCGGACCCGACAGGAGCGTGAAGATGCCGAAGAACACGACGCCGATGATCTGCATCAGCACGAAGTCGGTGTAGCCGAAGCCGAGGCCCGGGTAGAACTGCGCGGCGAACGCGGCCGGGTCGAACGCGGTGCCTGCGGCTTCGGCCGCCTTCTGCGCGGCGGCGGACGCGATCTCGAGGTCGGCCGCCTTCGTGCCGTACGACAGCGTGAAGTTCGTCATCAGGTAGAACAGCACGTAGGTCGCCAGCATGATGAACGTGCCGAGGATCAGGTGCCACCAGTGGTGACGGATGACCGTGCCGAGCGGGAACTTGCGGATCGCGCCCTTCTCCTCGGCCTTCACGAACGTCTGGGACTCGACGAGGCGCAGGCGCACCCACAGGCCGATGATCACCATGACCGCCGAGAAGAGGAACGGCACGCGCCAGCCCCACGCGAGGAATTCGGCCGAGCGCTGACCGGCGCCGTCCGGGTGGGGGAGCAGGAAGTTGATCGCGAGGAACACCGAGTTCGCGATGATGAAGCCGAGCGGCGCCCCGAGCTGCGGGAACGTGCCGTACCAGGCGCGCTTGCCCTTGGGCGCGTTCTCGGTCGCCACGAGCGCGGCGCCCGACCACTCGCCGCCCAGCGCGAAGCCCTGGAACAGACGCAGGATCAGCAGAAGCACTGCGGCCCACACGCCGATCTCGTTGAACGTCGGCAGGCACCCGATGAGGAACGTCGCGATACCCATCGTGAGCAGCGACGCGACGAGCGTCGCCTTGCGGCCGAAGCGGTCGCCGAAGTGGCCGAAGACGACGGCGCCGAGGGGGCGCGCGATCATCGCGGCGCCGAAGACGCTGAACGACAGCAGCAGCGACGTGGTGTCGTTGCCCGTCGGGAAGAAGAGGATCGGGAAGACGAGGACGGCGGCGGTCGCGTAGACGTAGAAGTCGTAGAACTCGATCGTGGTGCCGACGAGGCTCGCGAGGATGACGCGGGAGCGGGGATTCGCGGGCGTCGCGGGGGTCGCGACGGTCGTGCTGGGGGAGGACATATTCACCTGGGGCGTGCGCGGAGCGGGGCATCCGGATGGGATGCGGCGGTGGGCGGCCGCCGGGCGCAGGGGTGGCGCGTCAGGCGGCACTGCACTGGGTCACCGTGGGTGCGGGCGTTGTCGCCCAGCACAAAAGACCAGCCTAGTCGCGTGATTCCGCGGCGGCTCCCGAATACGGAGAACGGATGCTGCGGCCCAGGGCCGCAGCATCCGTTTCGTGTATCAGTCGGTCAGCGCCAGAGCACCGCGATCGCGGCATTGGCGAAGGTGAGCACACCGATCGACCAGAAGATGGCGCCGGGCACGGAGCCGGTCTTGCGCTGGCGGCCGGCACCGATGCCGAGGAGGGCGCCGATGATGACGAGGATGACCAGCTTCACGCCGATCTTGACGTAGTTCAGGTCGTATTCGATGCCCCACGGGGCGGCGAGGATGAGGCCGGCGAGACCGGCGATCGCGAGGCCCCAGTTCATGAGGCGCGTGATCTGGTGCTTTCCGTTGACCGCTTCGACGACCCAGGCGCCGAAGAGGATGGCGAAGCCCACGAGGTGGACGAGCACGACGACGTGGCGGAGGATTTCCATGCCATCAGCCTAGCTGAAGGTTGCCGTCGCGACCCGCCCGATTCGTCCGGCGCCCGCGCGGTTCAGGAGCGCAGGTCGCGCAGCACGACGGCGGTGCGAATGGCGGCGTCGGCCGCCTCGAACCCCTTGTCTTCGACCGAGCCCTCCAGGCCCGCGCGGGCGATGCCCTGAGCCTCGTCGTCGAGTGTCAGCACTCCGAAGCCGACCGGCTTGCCGGTGTCGAGCGCCACGCGGGTGAGACCGTCGGTCGCCGCGTTCGAGACGAACTCGAAGTGCGGGGTGCCGCCGCGGATGATGACGCCCAGCGCCACGACGGCGTCCGCTCCGGCTTCGAGCGCGGCCTTCGCCACCACGGGAAGCTCGAACGAGCCGGGCACGCGGACGAGACGGTGCGAGGCGCCGGCGGCGTCGGCGGCGCGCGCGGCGCCGGCGATGAGGCCATCGGTGATCGTCTCGTGCCACGTGCCCGCGACGACGACCACGTCGAGTCCGCTGCCGTCGACGGGTGCCGTGGCCTCGGGTGCGCCCTTGCCGCTCATCGTTCTGCTCCTTCGTGCATGCGGGCGATGGCGTCCGCCAGATCCGCCTCGTCGATCAGGTGTCCCATGCGATCGCGCTTCGTCGCCAGGTACTGGTGGTTGTTCGGGCCGACGCCGACCAGCAGCGGCACCTGCTCGACGATGTCGAGTCCGAGCTCGCGCAGCTGCTTCACCTTGTCGGCGTTGTTGGTCAGCAGGCGCACCTTCTCGATGCCGAGGTCCGTCAGGATGCCGGCGGCCGCCGCGTAGTCGCGGGCGTCGGCGGGCAGGCCCAGCGCGAGGTTGGCGTCGACCGTGTCGAGACCGCGCTCCTGCAGCGAGTAGGCGCGCAGCTTGTTGATGAGGCCGATGCCGCGCCCCTCGTGGCCGCGCATGTAGATGACGACACCGCCGTCCTGCTCGATGGCGTCGAGCGCGGCCTCGAGCTGCGGGCCGCACTCGCACTTGAGCGAGCCGAACGCCTCGCCGGTCAGGCACTCCGAGTGCACCCGCACGAGCGGGGCGTCCGAAAGCTCGCCCGACACGACCGCGATGTGGTCGGTGCCGGTGACACGGTCCTTGTACGCGAGGAAGCGGAACTCGCCGTGCGCGGTGGGCACGTGCGCCTCGGCACGCAGGCTCACGCGGCGCTTGTGGGCGCTGCGGGTCGCGGGGTCGCACGGGACGTTCTCGTCGAGGTAGGCGACGAGCTGCTCGATCGTGATGACGGGGATGCCGTACTCGGCGCCCAGCTCCTGCAGTCCCGGAAGGCGCATCATGCTGCCGTCCTCGGCGACGACCTCGCCGATGACGCCCACGGGTGCGAGGTCGGCGAGCTTCATGAGCTCGACGGCGGCCTCGGTGTGGCCCGCGCGGTCGCGGACTCCGCCATCGACGGCGCGCAGCGGCAGGATGTGGCCGGGACGGATCACGCTGGTGGGCGTCGACTCCGGGTTCGCGAGCACGTTCAGCGTGTGAGCGCGGTCGGCGGCACTGATGCCCGTCGACACGCGGTCGGCGGCATCCACGCTCACCGTGTACGCGGTGCCGCGGGCGTCCTCGTTGTTCTCGACCATGGGAGGCAGGTCGAGGCGGTCGGCCCAGTCGGCGGGCATCGGCGCGCACAGGAATCCGCTCGTCCAGCGGACCGTCCACGCGACCCATTCGGGGGTGGCGAGCTGGGCAGACAGGATGACGTCGCCCTCGTTCTCGCGGTTCTCATCGTCGGCGACGATGACCGGCCGGCCGGCGCGGAGCGCCTCCAGCGCCTCGGGGATGGTGGCAAGGCTCACTTCGAGCCTCCTTCCGTGGATGCGGACGCGTCCGCGGGGAGTTCGGGGTTCACGGCGGTGGCGGGCGCGAAGGCAGCCTCGCGGAGCGCGGGTGCGGCCGGTGTCGCGAATGCAGCCTCGCGGAGCGCGGGTGCGGCCGGTGTCGCGAAAGAAAGCAGCCGTCGCACGTGGCGCGCCAGGATGTCGGTCTCGAGGTTGACGCGGTCGCCCGGCGCGCGGGTGCCGAGGGTGGTCGCGGCGAGGGTCTCGGGGATGAGCGAGACCTCGAACCAGCCGTCGCCGGGGGCGGCGGGACTTGCGTCGCTCACCGTGAGCGAGACGCCGTCGACGGCGATCGAGCCCTTGTCGACGACGAGCGGGGCGAGCTCGGCGGGGACCGAGATGCGCAGCACCTGCCACTGTTCGCCGGGCCGTACGTCGAGCACCTCGCCGGTGCCGTCGATGTGGCCCTGGACGATGTGCCCGCCGAGGCGGCCGTGTGCGGCGGTCGCACGCTCGAGGTTGACGACGCGGCCCGCGGCGACTCCCTCGAGCGTCGACATGTCGAGCGTCTGCTTCATGACGTCGGCGGTGAACCAGTCGGGGCCCTGCTCGACGACGGTGAGGCATACGCCGCTGACCGCGATGGAGTCGCCGTGCGCGGCATCCGACACGGCCTTCGGCCCGCGCACCGTCAGGCGCACGCCGTCTCCCGACGGCTCGACAGCGGTGACCTCGCCGATCTCCTCGATGATTCCGGTGAACATCAGGCGTCTCCTTCCGAAGCGGGGTGGGCGACGAAGAGCAGATCGTCGCCGAGAGGGATGACGGATGCCACGGCCAGGCGTCGCGCCTCGCCGATGGTCGTCACCCCGATGTCTTGCACCGCGAGCCGGTCGCCGCCGAGCAGCACCGGTGCGACGTACACGAGGAGTTCGTCGGCGAGCCGCTCGCGCAGGAACGACGCCGCGACCGCGGGACCTCCTTCGACGAACACGCGCTGCACGCCGCGGTGGCGCAGGTCTTCCAGCATGGCGGGCAGCCCCCCCGACGCGTCATCGCCCGGGTACTGGAGGAATTCGTGCGGATGCTGCCGCACGGCCGCCGTGTCAGGCACGGCGCGCGAGCCCACGACGACCGGAATGGGCTGGTGGGGCAGCAGCGAACCGTCCTCGGCGCGGGCGGTCAGCGCCGGGTCGTCGGCGAGCACCGTGCCCGAACCGGCCACGATCGCGTCGGCCTCGGCGCGGCGGCGGTGGACGTCGGCGCGAGCCTCGGCCCCGGTGATCCACTTGCTGCTGCCGTCGGATGCTGCGGCCCGGCCGTCGAGGCTCTGCGCCCACTTGACGGTGACATGCGGGCGGCGAAGGCGTTGGACCGTCAGCCACGAGTCGAGCAGGGCGGTCGCCTCGTCAGCGAGAAGGCCGGCCTCGACCTCGACGCCGGCCGCGCGCAGCCGCGTGCCGCCGCCCGAGGAGTGATCGCCGGGATCGGCTATCGCGTAGACCACACGTGTGACGCCGGCGGCGATGAGCGCCTCGGAGCAGGGTCCGGTGCGTCCCGTGTGGTTGCACGGCTCGAGGGTCACGATCGCGGTCGCGCCGCGCGCCGCGCCCGGTGCGAGTCGCGACAGCGCGTCGACCTCGGCGTGCGGGGTCCCCGCACCGCGGTGCCAGCCTTCGGCGAGCACTTCGCCGTCGGGCGCGAGCAGAACGGCGCCGACCTGGGGGTTCACGCCGCGAGGACCGCGCTGCGCGATCGCCAGCGCCCGACGCATCGCGTCGCGTTCCGCTGTGCTCGCCATCCGGCCCCTCGTCTCGTCGTTCTCGACGCCCCGGGGCATGGGAAGCGAAGGCGCGCATAGCGACGCCCGTGTGCTGCCTCCCATCCGGACTAGCGACCGGCCTCCCTGAGGAAACCTGTCGCATCACCGTCGGTTCCGGAATTCCACCGGATCGGCCGCGGCGGCACCCGAATCGGATGCTGATGCATTGGCTCGCGGACTGTCACCGCCGGTTCGGATTCACACCGACCCCGGAGCACGTTGATGCTCTCGAGTGTAGTCAACGCCGCATCCATCTATTCATTCCATGTCTTCGCATGAAGTCCGCTCGCGCGATCGGTGCGCCGGAACCTCACTCCAGGAGCGCCCGCGCGGTGGCCTCGTCGACGATCAGGTCCGTCGCGATGCGTGCGGCGAGGGCGCCCCTCAGACTCGCGAGCTTCGACACCCCCGACACGATGCAGACACGTCGGGGGATGTCGCGCAGAAGGTCGAGGCTGGGTCCGGTCGCACGGTCGTTCAGGGCGATCCCGTCGCTCGAGCCGTCGGCGCGGTAGAAGACCGTGGCGACGTCGCCGACGACGCCCTCGTCCGCAAGCTGGTCGAGTTCCGCCGGCTCGAGGTAGCCGCCGCTGTAGACGTGGCTCGGCACGCGCGACCCGGCGGAGCCGGTGCTGAACAGGACCAGGTCCATCGTCGGCAGCATGTCGAGGATGCGCCGCGTGCTGCGCTCGCGCCACATCGCGTCCTTCGTGGCCGGGTCGTCGAAGAACGCCGGCACAGGGAACTGCTGCGCGCTCCCGTCGTACGCGGCGGCGAACCGGCTGAGGATCTCGCTGGCGTAGAGGAGGCCCGTCGAATGGGTGTTGCCCGAGCCGTTCAACTGCACGAATGTCGCCCCGTGCACCGGCTTGGGAACGAGGTGACGGCTCACCGCAGCGGTCGTCGACCCCCACGCGACCCCCACGGTCATGTCGTCCTGCACGAGGTCGAGGAGCGCATGCGCGGCCGCGACGGCGACGCGCTGAAGCCGGTCGACCTCGGTGGCGTCGTCGGGAACGGGGACCACCTGGGCCTGGACGCCGAAGCGTTCGGCCAGCCGCTCCTCGAGCCGTTGCGGAGCTGCGAAGGGGGATCGGATGCGGATGTCGACGATCCCCGTCGCACGGGCGTGCGTGAGAAGGCGTGACACCGTAGAACGCGACGTGCCGAGCTCCCGCGCGATCGCGTCCATGGTGCGATCCTGCACGTAATAGAGGTGCGCGGCCGTGAGTGCGCGCTGCATCGTGCGGGCATCGCCGATCTGGTCCATCAACCCATCGTGCACGTATGTGCATATCGCCTGCAAGGACGTCCAGCGGTGCCATGATGGGACTGCGGACAGCACGACGATGGGGGATGCGATGGCGGCGCGGGCTGCGGAACGAGGATGGGCGACGCTCGCGGGGCGGCCCTACGCCGACGTACTGATCATCGGCGGCGGCATCAACGGCCTCGCGACCTTCCGCGACCTCGCGGTGCAGGGCGTGGATGTGGCGCTCGTCGAGCGCAACGACTTCATCAGCGGGGCGTCGGCTGCCTCGTCGCACATGATCCACGGCGGCATCCGCTACCTCGAGAACGGTGAGTTCCGCCTCGTGCATGAGGCCGTGACCGAGCGCAACGCGCTGCTGCGCACCGCCCCGCACTACGTCAGGCCGCTGCAGACCACCATCCCGATCTTCTCGACGTTCTCAGGAGTGCTCTCGGCGCCGCTGAAATTCCTGCGCCACGGCGGCGGCGCGCACCACGAACGCGGCGCCGCGCTCATCAAGATCGGGCTCGTCATCTACGACTCGTTCTCTCGCGGCGGCGGCGTCTTCGGCAAGGGCTCGGTGCCGCGGCACACCTTCCACGGGCGCAAGCGCTCGCTCGCACAGCTGCCGCGGCTGAACCCCGACGTCAAGTACACCGCGACCTACTGGGATGCGTCCCTCCACGACCCCGAGCGCCTCGCGATCGATGTGCTGCGTGACGGCCGGGCGGCCGGTGGCGACCGAGCCCGTGCCGCGAACTACACCGCGGCCGTCGGTGTCGACGATGGACGGGTCGTCCTGCGCGACACCCTGACCGGCGAGGAGACGCGCTTCTCAGCATCCGTCGTCGTGAACGCCAGCGGCCCGTGGACCGACCTCACCAACCTCGCCCTCGGCGACCCGACCCGGTACATGGGCGGCACCAAGGGCTCGCATGTCGTGCTCGACCACCCCGAACTGCTCGCGGCGACGGGCGGACGGGAACTGTTCTTCGAGAACGAGGACGGCCGCATCGTCCTCATCTACCCGCTGAAGGGACGCGTGCTCGTCGGCACCACCGACCTTGAGCACGACATGGCCGATCCGATCGTGTGCACCGAGGCGGAGGTCGACTACTTCATCGAGCTCATCGGCCAGGTGCTGCCGACGATTCCGGTCGAGCGCGGGCAGATCGTCTACCGGTTCGCCGGCGTGCGGCCGCTCCCCGGCCACGACGACGTCTCGCCCGGGTTCGTCTCGCGCGACTACCGCGTCGAGTCCGCGCCGCTGGTCGGCGGGGATGCCACGGTCCTGAGCCTCATCGGCGGCAAGTGGACCACCTTCCGCGCGTCGGCTGAGCACCTCGCCGACCGCGCCCTCGCGCTGCTGGCGCGGCCGCGTCGCAGCTCGACCCGGGGAGTGCCCATCGGCGGCGGCCGCGGCTACCCGATGACCGAGCGCACGCGGCAGCAGTGGATCTCGGCCCATGCCGCCGCGGTGCCGGCCGCCCGTGTCGCGATGCTGCTCGACCGCTACGGCACGGTGGCCGCCGCGGTCGTCGACGCGATCGCGACGGATGCCGACGACGCGCTGCTCGAGCATCTGCCCGGGTACAGCTCGGGCGAGCTGCGGCACCTCGCGGCGACGGAGGACGTCGCGCACCTCGACGACCTCCTGCTGCGGCGCACGTCGATCGCCTTCGTGGGCGCCGCGACGGCGGACGCGGTCGCCGAGGCGGCGTCGGCGGTGGCGCCGCTGCTCGGGTGGGATGCCGCGCGCACGGCCCTGGAGGTGGGGCGCGCGCTGGAGCGGATCCACGCCGCGGACCCGTCCTGGATCCCCGCCGCCGCGCGATAGCCTGACCGCACGCGCGCTCGGCGCGCGGCCGACCCGCGCGGGCGATGTCGCCCGGCGAGCAAGGAGACTTTCGTTGCCCGAACACGTGCTGTCCATCGATCAGGGCACGACCTCGACGCGCGCCATCGTGTTCGACGCTGCCGGCGCCGTCGTTGCGGTGTCTCAGCGGGAACACGAGCAGATCTTCCCCCGGGCCGGACGCGTGGAGCACGACCCGGTGGAGATCTGGACCAACGCCGAGTGGGTCATCGCCTCGTGTCTCTCTCGCGCCGGGCTCGCAGCATCCGAAGTCGCCGCGATCGGTGTCACGAACCAGCGCGAGACGGCGATCGTCTGGGAGAAGAGCACCGGGCGCCCCGTGCACAACGCGCTCGTGTGGCAGGACACCCGCACGCAGCCGCGCATCGACGAACTGGCGAGCGAGGGCGGCGCGGACCGGTTCGCCGAGGCGACCGGTCTGCCGCTGGCGACGTACTTCTCGGCCTCGAAGGTCGCGTGGATCCTTGACAACGTCGACGGCGCGCGAGCAGCCGCCGAAGCGGGGGAGCTGCTGTTCGGCACGCCCGACACGTGGGTGGTGTGGAATCTCACGGGCGGTGCGCGCGGCGGTATCCACGTCACGGACGTCACCAATGCGTCGCGCACGCTCCTGATGGACCTGCGGACCCTCGATTGGTCTGACGAGCTGCTCGCCGTGTGGGGCATTCCGCGGGCGATGATGCCCGAGATCCGCTCCTCGTCCGAGGTCGTCGGGCACTCCTCGCTCCCGTCGGTGCTCGATGGGGTGCCGATCGCCGGGATCCTCGGCGATCAGCAGGCGGCGACCTTCGGCCAGGCCGCGTTCGACGCCGGCGAGTCGAAGAACACCTACGGCACCGGGAACTTCCTCCTCGTGAACACCGGGACCGAGATCGTGAGGTCCGGCAGCGGTCTCATCACCACCGTCGGCTACCGGATCGGGGATGAGCCCGCCCGCTACGCCCTCGAAGGGTCGATCGCGGTGACCGGATCGCTCGTGCAGTGGCTGCGCGACAACCTCGGCATCATCCAGCGCTCGGAAGACGTCGAGACCCTGGCGGCGAGCGTCGACGACAACGGCGGCGCCTACTTCGTGCCGGCGTTCTCGGGGCTGTTCGCGCCGTACTGGCGCCCCGACGCGCGCGGCGCGCTCGTCGGCCTCACCCGGTACGTCAATAAGGCGCACATCGCGCGCGCGGCGCTCGAGTCGACCGCGTTCCAGACGCGCGACGTCATCGACGCGGTGGTCGCCGACACCGGCCGCACGCTCGACGAGCTGCGTGTCGACGGCGGCATGACCCGCGACGACCTGCTCATGCAGTTCCAGGCCGACATCCTCGGCATCCCCGTCGTGCGGCCGAAGGTCGTTGAGACGACTGCCCTCGGCGCCGCCTACGCCGCCGGTCTCGCGTCCGGCGTGTGGGGCGACCTCGACGAGCTGCGCGCGCACTGGCAGGAGGACGTCCGCTTCGAACCGCGGATGCCAGACGACGAGCGCGAGCGCCGCTACCGGCAGTGGCGCAAAGCGGTGTCGAAGTCGCTCGACTGGGTCGACGACGATGCGCGGGTGCTCATGGGCACGACGGGCGACTGACCTACTTCAGGAGGCGGGACAGGCGCCGGTCGGCGAGGATCTTCCCGCCGGTCTGGCAGGTGGGGCAGTACTCGAGCGAGTTGTCGGCGAAGAAGACGCTCCGCACCTCGTCGCCGCAGACGGGGCAGGTCGAGCCCCGACGCCCGTGGACCTGCATGCCGCGGCGCTTGGCGTCCTTCAGTTCGGCCGGTGGCTTTCCGGATGCCTCGGCGACAGCATCCGTCAATGTCAGGGTCATCGCGTCGAACAGGCGCGTGATGTCGTCGTCGGAGAGCGAGGAGGCGAGTGCGTACGGCGACATCTTCGCCGCGTGGAGGATCTCGTCGGAGTAGGCGTTGCCGACGCCCGCGATGATCGTCTGGTCGCGCAGCACGCCCTTGATCTGCGTGCGGCGGCCGGCGAGGAGGTCGGCGAAGGTGTCGCGGGTGAAGGAGGCGTCGAGAGGATCGGGGCCGAGCCGGGCGACACCGGGCACGTCGGAGGGGTCGCGCACGACGTAGTACGCGAGCGACTTCTTCGTGCCGGCCTCGGTGAGGTCGAACCCGGCGCCGTCGGAGAGCGCGACCCGCAGCGCGATGGGCGTCTTGCCGGGGCGGATGATCGTCTTCGGCAGCTCGTCGTACCACCGAAGCCACCCGGCCTTGGCGAGGTGGAACACGAGGTGCGGGCCGGTCGTGGCGAGGTCGATGAACTTGCCGTGGCGTGCGGCGCCGGTGATCTCCTGCCCGTGGAGGGCGTCGATGGGCGGGTCGTAGGTCTTCAGCGCGGCGATGTTCGCGACGGTCGCCCGCGTGATCTGCACGCCGGTCAGCCGCTCGCCGAGGAAGTCGACGAGTCCCTGCACCTCGGGCATCTCGGGCATGCGCTCATCCTGCCATGCCGCGGCGACACGCGGGCCGGTCGTCGGCGGTCGGGACGACGCTGCCTCGCAACCTGAGCGGGTCGGTCGTCAGTCCTCGAGGACAGGCCAGGGCTGCGGCATCCGTTCGTCCGTCTTGAGGAGTGCTGCGATCCAGCCGTCGTCGCGATGCTTCGCGCTGACGAGCGCCTGGCGCAGGGTGCCCTCGAAGCGGAAGCCCAGGGCGCGGGCGACCCGAGCCGATGCCTCGTTACCCACGACGGCACGCCACTCGATACGCGTAAGGGCCGCTCCCTCGGACGAGAACGCCCAGTCGATCACGGCGTTCGCCGCTTCGCGGAGGCGCCCGCCGCCGCGCTGATCCGGGGCGACCCAGTACCCGATCTCGCCGTTGCCCTGACCGTCGAGGCGGTAGAAACCGATGGTGCCGACGAGGGTCGCGCCGTCGCGGATCACCCACGTGCGGTGCAGCTCGCCCGCCCATTGCTCGGCGACCGCGACGATGAACTTCTCGGCGTCCTCGCGCGCGTACGGAGACGGCACCCGCGTGTACCGCTGGATGTCGGGGTCCTGGCACGCTGCGTAGACGGCGTCGACGTCCGCCGCGCGCGGCACCGACAGCTCGAGGCGCGCGGTGCGCAGGGTCACGGGCTCCATCCGCCCACCCTATGCGGCCGCGGGCGGAGCGGCGGCCGAGCGTCTGCAGCGTCCGTGCGAACCCCCCCGGTTCGCAACTCAGGATGGTTGCCCCCCGTGCAGCCCGGATGCGCCTGGACGAGGCATCCATCCTGAGTTACGAACGCGACCCTTTCTCCCCAGCGGACGGGCCGAAGTGCTTGTCCACAGATCCCGCCGTCGCCGGACTGTTCGGGGGGTTGCCTCCGGGAAGGTCTGAAGCGTGTGGGACACTCATCGAACCCGGGCCGACCTGTTCGCCGACGGCCTGTCCGGTCGCCAGATCACCGCAGCTGTCAGGGCAGGTGAGCTTATCCGGGCACGGCGTGACCGCTACCTGCCTCCTGAGACTCCGGACGAGGTCGTCCGTGCGGTGCGAGTGGGTGGGCGGCTCACTTGTCTATCGCTGCTGCGGCTGCATGAGATCTTCGTGTTGACGAACAGCCGACTCCACGTGCAGCTGCCGCCGCGAATGAGCCGCATGCGGTCACCGCATGACCGCTCCCGCCGGCTCAACCTGGCGAAGCTTCATGGGACGCGGCTCCACTGGCTCGCGCCGCGCGAGGACGACGGCGCCGCCACCTGCGCGAGCGTCGTGGTGGCACTCGCCCACGCCGTTCTCTGCCAGGCGCCGCGCGCCGCGATCGCCTCGATCGACAGTGCTGTGAACAAGGGCCTCGTGCGGACCGAGGACATCGCGACCATCTTCCACCTGCTTCCCGCCAAGTACGAGGTGATGCGCCCGCTGATCGACGGGAGGGCTCAGTCAGGGCCGGAAACACTCGTTCGCCTGATGCTTCTCGGACTGGGGTGCGTGGTCGATCTGCAAGTCGAGTTCGACGGCGTCGGCTTCGTGGACATCGTCGCCGACGGCTGGCTCGTGGTGGAGTGCGACAGCAAGCAGCATCACGCCGACTGGGACCAGCAGGTGAAGGACTACACGCGTGACCTCCAGCTCGCGCAGCGCGGATTCGCAGTGCTGCGCTTGACCGCGAAGGACATCATGGAGCGCCCGGAAGAAGTGCTGGCAGCGCTGCGGGGGCTGGTCTTCGCTGGTGGGCGCCCGTCTTCCCATGCGCGCGGTACCGGCGCCAAGAGACGGAGCTCTCGATCGCGGAGTCGTTCGTAACTCAGGATGGATGCGGCTGGAGGTGCGGTGTCGCTGGCTTTGCGTGCGTTGATCCTGAGTTGTGCACCGGGCGGCGGGGTGCGGCCGGGCGGCGGGCAGGACGGTGCCCGGGGCGGGGGCGTGTCGCGAGGGTGTTCGTAGCTCAGGATTGATGCAGCTTGAGGGGCTGTTTCGCTGGCTTTGCGCGCGTTGATCCTGAGCTGCGCGTCGGGCGGCGGGAGCTTGTCGCGTCGGGCTCGGGCGATGAGACGGAGACTGGGCGGGTTGGATGCTGCGGCCCGGGGCCAGCATCCGCTCCGGGGTCAGCGGGAGCGGCGGAGGAGGCCGACCTTGTCGTAGACGTCGGCGAGGGTGCGGTTCGCGACCTCTTCGGCCTTGCCGGCGTTCACCGCGAGGACGCGGTCGAGCTCGGCGGGGTCGGAGAGCAGCTCCAGCGCCCGCGAGCGCACCGGGCCGAACTCGTTCACCACGACTTCGGCGAGGCCCTTCTTGAAGTCGCCGTAGCCGCGGCCCGCGTACTCGTCCTCGATGGACGGGATCTGGCGGCCGGTCAGGGCCGCGTAGATCACCAGCAGGTTCGAGACGCCGGGCTTGGCCTCACGGTCGTAGCGCACCGAGCCCTCGGAGTCGGTGACGGCGCGCATGATCTTCTTCGCCGAGACCGCCGGGTCATCGAGCAGCCACAGCACCCCGGCGTCCGTCTCGGCCGACTTCGACATCTTCGCGGTGGGGTTCTGCAGGTCGTAGATGCGGGCCGTCTCCTGCTGGATGACCGGCATCGGCACCTTGAACGTCTCGCCGAAGCGGCTGTTGAACCGCTCGGCCAGGTCGCGGGTCAGCTCGACGTGCTGCTTCTGGTCGTCGCCCACCGGCACGATGTCGGTCTGGTACAGCAGGATGTCGGCGGCCATCAGCACCGGGTATGTGAACAGTCCGACCGAGGTCGCGTCCGAGCCGTAGCGCGAGGACTTGTCTTTGAACTGCGTCATGCGCCCGGCCTCGCCGAAGCCCGTGATCGTCGACAGGATCCACGCCAGCTCGGGGTGCGCGGGCACGTGCGACTGCACGTACAGCGTCGACTTCGAGGGCTCGATGCCGGCGGCGATGTACTGCGCGGCGGTGCGGCGCGTCTTCTCGCGGAGGTGCTCAGGGTCCTGGGCGACGGTGATCGCGTGCAGGTCGACCACCGAGAAGAACGCGTCGTACGACTCCTGCAGGTCGCGCCACTGCATGAGAGCCCCGATGTAGTTGCCGATCTGAAGGGAGTCGGCGGAGGGCTGCATGCCGGAGTACAGGCGCGATCTGGTCATCCGACAAGTCTATAAAGCGGATGCTGCGCCTCAGCGCCCGATCGAATAGTCGGCGACGACGGGGGAGTGGTCGCTCCAGCGCGTGTCCCACGACGGTGCGCGCACCACCCGGTAGTCGGCGACCCGCTCGCCCAGCTCGGGCGTCGCGAGGTGGTAGTCGATGCGCCACCCGGTGTCGTTGTCGAACGCGCGTCCACGCATCGACCACCACGTGTACGGCCCGTCGACGTCGCCGTGGAAGCGGCGGCCGATGTCGACCCAGCCGAGCCCGGGGCCGGTCGAGCCGTCCGCACCGGCGACCTCCGCGCCCTCTTCTCCGAAGAAGCGGTCGAAGTACGCGCGCTCGCGCGGGAGGAACCCGGCCTTCTTGACGTTGCCCTTCCAGTTGCGGATGTCGAACTCGCGGTGGCCGACGTTGAGGTCGCCCATCACGAGCGCGAGCGGGGATGCGGCCTTGAGCTGTGGCATTCGCCTCTCCATCGCGTCGAGGAAGGCCCACTTCGCGTCCTGCTTGGGAGTATCGGCCTCGCCGGTGTGGACGTAGGCGCTCACGACGATCAGGCGTTCGCCGTCGATGTCGAAGTCGGCCTCGATCCAGCGGCCGGCGCTGTCGAGTACCTCGGCCGCGTCCTCGGCCGCGGGGCCGAGGACGCGGCGCACCTCGACCGAGGGGATGCGGCTGGCCACGGCGACGCCGGCGCGACCCTTGGCGAGGGCCTCGTCGTTCACGATCTCCCAGCCGGGCAGAGCCGCACGCAGTTCGTCTTCGGTCGCACGGACCTCTTGCAGCGCCATCACGTCGATGTCGGCGGCGTCGAGCCACTCGAGCATGCCCTTGCGCGTCGCCGCGCGGATTCCGTTGACGTTGACAGAGGCGATGCGAACACGGCGAGACACGACGGCAAGACTATCCGGGGCCACCGACACCGGAGCGCGCTCAGAGCAGGTCCGACGGCCCGCCGGCCGCCTTCGACGCCTTCCTGCGCTTCTCGGCCTTCGCCTGCTTACCGTTGGCCGCCTTGCCCTGCGTGCCGTTGGTGCCGTTCGCCGGGGCAGGCGCCGTCGGGGCGCCGTGATGGGACGGGTGCGCCGGCGCGGCGGGCGCGGCAGCCTCGACCTGACTGAGCTCTTCTTCGGCGTCGCGCACCGCCCGGTCGGCGACCCACACGCGGTACCAGGGCGCCTGGTCGCGGGCGTCCTGCGCGGTGCGCAGCCGCACGCGTGCGGCCACGAGCAGCGCCGCGTGCTCGGCGGCGACGCGCTCGGCATCGGTCTGCGGCAGCAGCACGACGTCGCGGTCCTTCGCGGCGACGGCGATCCAGGCGGCGGCGACCAGCATGACGATCCCGAGCAGCCGGAACCACAGCAGCATCCCGATGAAGATGGCGAACGTCGCGAGCAGGGGGTTCGAGGGCGTGTAGCTGAGGAGCAGGCCGGCCCCGAGCTGCAGCACCGAGATCCCGAGGCCGCCGAGCATGGCGCCGGGCCAGATGCGGCGCCAGGGCAGCTTCGTTCCGGTGAGGAAGCGGAAGAGTCCGGTGAGCGCCGCCGACGTCACCACGAAGCCGATCAGCAGCGACCCGATGCTCGCGCTGATCTCGGTGAGCGCGCTGGTGTCCTTCCAGCCGAGCAGCGAGAACACCCAGTTCATCGCGAGGGTGCCGACGGTGCTCAGCGCGGCGCCGAGGATCAGCGCGGCGCCGAAGATGAGCGCCGCAAGGAAGTCGCGGGCCTTGAGCAGGAAGTAGCTGCGCCGATCCGGTGGAATGGCGAAGAGCACGCGAACGGCCCGGCGCGAGTACGTCACCCAGTCGATGGCGGTCCAGATCAGCGTGCCGAGCGCGATGATACCCGTCCACCCGAGCACCCCGGTGTTCGACGAGGCGATCGCCTGTACCTGCTCCGGGGTGGCGAGGCCTCCGGAGTCCGCGATGAGTCCGGGGATGTAGACGTTGATCAGATTGATCAGCGCGTCCACCGCCTCCGAGCTCCCACCCAGCCAGATCCCCACGATCGCGAACACGAGGTAGATCGCCGCGAAGCAGGCGAACAGCGCGACGTAGCTGACACCGGCCGCGAGGAGGAACCCGTTCTCGATGAGGAAGTGGCGCCACACCCGCACCGGGAACCACGCCATCGTCGCCTGCGTGAGCCGCGTCGCGCGGCTGATGGGCGCGTCGAACCGCTGGCGGAGGTTGTGCTCCGTCGCCTCCCAGCGCTCCCGGAGCGATTCCTCCTCGCGCTGCGCGGCGTCCGCCGCCGCACGGGCGTCGGGCGGGGGAGTGTGCGTCACGGTTTTCAGATTAGCGACAGACGGATGCCGCATCCCTCAGGGATGCGGCATCCGTCTGCCTGAAAGAGAACGGGGGCTATGCGCGCCCGCGGAGGACCGCCTGCTTGACCTCGGCGATCGCCTTGGTGACCTCGATGCCTCGCGGGCACGCCTCCGTGCAGTTGAAGGTCGTGCGGCAGCGCCACACGCCCTCTTTGTCGTTGAGGATGTCGAGGCGCACGTCGCCCGCGTCGTCGCGCGAGTCGAAGATGAAGCGGTGCGCGTTGACGATCGCGGCCGGCCCGAAGTACTGGCCGTCGGTCCAGAACACGGGGCACGACGAGGTGCACGCGGCGCAGAGGATGCACTTCGTCGTGTCGTCGAAGACCTCGCGGTCGACGATCGACTGGATCCGCTCCTTGCCCTTCTCGGGCGTGGAGTTCGCGATGAGGAACGGCTGCACCTCGCGATACGACGCGAAGAAGGGCTCCATGTCGACGACGAGGTCCTTCTCGAGCGGCAGACCTTTGATCGCCTCGACATAGATCGGCTGCGAGATGTCGAGATCCTTGATGAGCGTCTTGCACGCGAGCCGGTTGCGGCCGTTGATGCGCATCGCATCGGAGCCGCAGATGCCGTGGGCGCACGAGCGGCGGAACGTCAGCGAGCCGTCGACCTCCCACTTGATCTTGTGCAGGGCGTCCAGCACGCGGTCCGTCGAGTACAGCTCGACGTCGTAGTCGACCCAGCGCGGCTCCTCGTCGACCTCGGGGTCGAAGCGCCGGATGATGAAGGTGACGAGGAACGACTGGATGCCCGTGTCGTTCTGGGCCTCTTCGGCCTTGACGGGAGCGTCGGCGTCGGTGCGCTCGATGACATCGGTGACCGAGGTCGCCATCAGTACTTCCTCTCCATCGGCGGGTAGTTCAACTCGCCCTTCTCGTTCTTCGTGAAGACGACGGGTTTCCAGCCCAGGCGGATGTGGTCCTCGGCGTTCGACGAGTGCGGGTCGCCGGACAGGTACGCCATGGTGTGCTGCATGTAGTTGTCGTCGTCGCGCTTCGGGAAGTCATCGCGCATGTGGCCGCCGCGGCTCTCCTGGCGGTTCTTCGCGGTGACGACGACGACCTCGGCGATGTCGAGGAGGAAACCGAGCTCGACGGCCTCGAGCAGGTCGGTGTTGAACCGCTTGCCCTTGTCGTCGACATGCACGTTCTTGTACCGCTCGCGGAGCTCTTCGATCGTGAGGAGCACTTCGCCCAGCGACTCGTCGGTGCGGAACACCTGCGCCTTGCGGTCCATCTCGTCCTGCAGCGTCTTGCGGAGCACGGCGATGCGCTCGGTGCCCTGGTTGTTGCGGAGGCCCTCGATGAGGTTGCGCACCTCGGCGGCGGGGTCCTCGGGGAGCGGCACGAAGTCGGCGGTCTGGACGTATTCGACGGCATTGCGGCCGGCGCGCTTGCCGAACACGTTGATGTCGAGCAGCGAGTTGGTGCCGAGGCGGTTCGACCCGTGCACCGAGACGCACGCGCACTCGCCGGCGGCGTAGAGGCCCGGGACGACGGTCGTGTTGTCCGAGAGGACCTGCGCGTCGTTGTTCGTGGGGATGCCGCCCATCGCGTAGTGCGCGGTCGGCATGACGGGCACCGGCTCGACGACCGGGTCGACGCCCAGGTATGTGCGGGCGAACTCGGTGATGTCGGGGAGCTTCGTCTCGAGGACCTCGGCGCCCAGGTGGGTGCAGTCCAGCAGCACGTAGTCGCGGTGCGGGCCGGCACCGCGTCCCTCGGCCACTTCCTGCACCATGCAGCGGCTGACGATGTCGCGGGGGGCGAGGTCCTTGATGGTCGGCGCGTAGCGCTCCATGAACCGCTCGCCCGAGACGTTGCGGAGGATCGCGCCTTCACCGCGGGCGCCTTCGGTGAGAAGGATGCCGAGCCCGGCGAGGCCGGTCGGGTGGAACTGGAAGAACTCCATGTCCTCCAGCGGCAGACCCTTGCGCCAGATGATGCCGACGCCGTCACCGGTGAGGGTGTGGGCGTTGGACGTCGTCTTGAAGATCTTGCCGAAGCCGCCGGTCGCGAAGATGACGGCCTTCGACTGGAACACGTGCAGGTCGCCCGTGGCGAGCTCGTAGGCGACGACGCCCGCGATCTGCTTGTCCTTGCCCTCGCCGACGGTGATCAGGTCGAGCACGTAGAACTCGTTGAAGAAGTTGATCCCGAGCTTGACGCAGTTCTGGAACAGCGTCTGGAGGATCATGTGGCCGGTGCGGTCGGCGGCGTAGCACGCGCGGCGCACCGGGGTCTTGCCGTGGTCGGCCGTGTGGCCGCCGAAGCGGCGCTGGTCGATCTTGCCCTCGGGCGTGCGGTTGAACGGCAGGCCCATGTTCTCGAGGTCGATGACCGCGTCGATGGCTTCCTTCGCGAGGATCTCGGCCGCGTCCTGGTCGACGAGGTAGTCGCCGCCCTTGACGGTGTCGAAGGTGTGCCACTCCCAGGAGTCCTCTTCGACGTTGGCCAGGGCCGCCGCCATGCCGCCCTGCGCCGCGCCGGTGTGCGAGCGGGTGGGGTACAGCTTCGTGATGACGGCCGTCTTCGCCCCGGGGCCCGCCTCGATGGCGGCGCGCATGCCGGCGCCGCCGGCGCCCACGATGACGATGTCGAACTGGTGGTAGTGGACGCCGTCCTTGACGTAGCTGTCGGTGGTCTCAGTGCTCACGCTGTGTGCTTTCGATGGTCGATGCTCGGGGGTCGCCCGAACGCTTAGGCGCAGATTCCGATGATGAC
This sequence comes from Microbacterium trichothecenolyticum, assembly GCF_041938625.1. Lineage (GTDB taxonomy): Bacteria > Actinomycetota > Actinomycetes > Actinomycetales > Microbacteriaceae > Microbacterium > Microbacterium trichothecenolyticum_D. The sequence goes on from NZ_CP169427.1 coordinate 1,377,488, forward strand.
GTCGGACGCGGTCTCGGGGTCGAAGCCGATGCACGGGTCGAACGTGAAGACGACGAGCGTGCCGAGAACGATGAGGAACGCGGCCGCGAGGCCGAGCGCCCAGACCAGCACCCGGCGCGTGCCGGCGTGGGTCACGTAGTCGTTGACGATCGTGCGCATGCCGTTCGCGCCGTGGATCAGCGCGAGCCACAGCATGAGGACGTCCCACCACTGCCAGAACGGCGTGGCGTACTTGCCGGCGACGAACGCGAAGTCGATGCCGTGGATGCCCTCGCCGACCATCAGGTTCACGAAGAGGTGGCCGAAGATGAGGACCACGAGCAGCACGCCGGAGGCGCGCATGTAGACCCAGCCCCACTTCTCGAGGTTGGCGCCCCGGCGACGGACGGCGGCGCGCGGTGCGCGCGGATCGGCGATGGCGGTCATCAGTGGCCCCCTCCCGGAGCGAAGGCGAGCATGAGGTGGCGCGGGACGAAGCCGAGCATCGTCACGGCCCAGAGGCCGAGCACGCCCCACCACAGCTGGCGCTGGTGGCGGGTGGCCCACGACCACATGTCGACCAGGATGATGCGCAGGCCGTTGTACGCGTGGTACGCGATGGCGCCGACCAGGGCGACCTCGCCCAGGGCCATCACCGGGTTCTTGTACGTGCCGATCACCGCGTCGTAGGCCTCGGGCGATACTCGGATGAGCGCCGTGTCGAGGATGTGGACGAGCAGGAAGAAGAAGATGGCGACGCCGGTGATGCGATGCAGCACCCACGACCACATGCCTTCGTTCCCGCGGTACAGCGTGCCGCGGGGAACTCGGGAGGTGGTCTCGGATACCGACGGTGTGACGCGTGCTGGTGCAGACACGTCCGTCCTCCTTGGATCGAAACACGATGGGGCTGGCCTCGGACTGTGAGGACGTCCCCCGAAGAGGGCCCGGGGCTTCGGCCATCGGCGTCACGCGGGCGCTGCGACCATCCTATTCCCGCATTTCGCGCAGGGGCGACGAAGGCCACCCTTACGGCACCTCCTTCCGGAGGGATCTTCGCGTCCGCAAAGAACCGCCGTTCTTGCGACGCGCGGGGGCCCAGTCGCGAACCAGGCGGCTCTCCGGGACCGCCGAGAGACGTACAAGCGCGCGGATCATGGAAAACCGCTCGAAACTCTTTGCCCGCTCGGAGAGACGCGCCTAGCTTTTGTTGGGCAACGAAACATATGCCTCACCGATGCGGCATATGCACGACGACGATGTCAGGAGTAATCCATGCGCCGATCGATCCGATCGCTCTTGGTGGCCACCGCCGCCGCAGCCCTGGTTCTGCCGCTCTGCGCCGCCACCGCGGCGAACGCCGCGCCCCCGGGATTCAGCCACGCCGACAAGGACGCCCTGCGAAATCAGGCACCGCGCGACCTCGCCATCGGCAGCGCCGTCTGGGGTGAGCGGGACCTCCTCCAGTACGACCGCAAGGCGCCCACCGAATACCAGCAGGTCCTCAGCGCGCAGTTCTCATCGCTCACGCCGGAGAACGACATGAAGTGGGACGCCGTCCACCCCGCTCCCGGCGTCTACGACTTCGAGTCCGCCGACGCGCTGGTCGCCTTCGCCGAGGCGAACCACCAGCAGGTCCGCGGCCACACCCTGCTCTGGCACAGCCAGAACCCGGCGTGGGTGAGCGAGGCGAGCCAGACCTGGACATGCGATGAGGCGCGCGCCGTCCTCGAGGACCACGTCCGGACGGTGGTCGGTCACTTCAAGGGTCGGATCTACGAGTGGGATGTCGCGAACGAGATCTTCCAGGACACCTGGGACGCGGGCGGCGTGCGTCTGCGCACGGAAGCCAATCCGTTCCTCAGGGCTTGCGCCGCGGACCCGGTCGCGCTCCTCGAGGACGCCTTCCGGTGGGCGCACGAGGCCGACCCTGACGCCGTCCTGTTCCTGAACGATTACAACGCGGAGGGGATCAACCAGAAGACCGACGCCTACTACGAGCTCGCGCAGCGCATGCTCGCCGACGGCGTCCCGCTCGGTGGATTCGGTGCGCAGGGCCATCTGAGTCTGCTGTACGGCTTCGACACGTCCATCCAGGCGAACTTCGAACGCTTCGCCGCGCTGGGGTTGAAGGTGGCCGTGACGGAGGCGGACGTGCGCATCCCGCTGCAGCCGGGAGAGACGGGACCCACGCCGGAGCAGGTCGCCGTGCAGGCCGACCGCTACGACGCGATGCTCGAGGCGTGCCTCAACGTGACCGCGTGCTCCTCCTTCACCGTGTGGGGCTTCCCGGACGCGAACTCGTGGGTTCCGGACGTCTTCCCCGGCGAGGGCTGGGCGACGATCTTCGAGGACGACTTCTCGCCCAAGCCGGCGTTCGACGCGATGCTGGAGTCACTGCGCGCGGCGACTCCGGGCACCTCTCCGCGGCAAGGCTGAGCGCAACGGCGACGGCGGCGGGCCGGAAGGCTCGCCGCCGTCGTCACGTCCCGGCCACACGCTCGCCATCTCTTCGAAAAGCTGCCCGATAGCCTGGTGCCATGTCCGGACCCATCGACGACTTCTACGCCGTGATCCCCGCCGGCGGCATCGGCAGCCGGCTCTGGCCCCTGTCGCGCGCCGACGCGCCGAAGTTCCTCCACGATCTCACCGGCTCGGGCAACACGCTGCTGCGCGACACCTGGAACCGGCTCGAGCCTCTCGCCGGGGCCGACCGCATCGCGGTCGTGACGGGCCGCGCGCACAGGGCTGCGGTGGAGAAGGAGCTGCCCGGCATCGCCGACAGCAACGTGTTCCTCGAGTCCGAGCCCCGCGATTCGACGGCGGCGATCGGCCTGGCCGCCGCGATCCTCTCGCGCCGCGAACCGGACGTGATCATCGGCTCGTTCGCCGCCGACCATGTCATCCGCGTGCCGCAGCTGTTCGAGTGGGCGGTGAACCAGGCCGTCGCGACCGCGCGCGAGGGCTACATCTGCACCATCGGCATCCAGCCGTCCGAGCCGTCGGTCGGCTTCGGCTACATCAAGAAGAGCGACGCCCTCAAGGTCGAGGGGGCGCCGGAGGCGGCGCTCGTCGAGAGCTTCGTCGAGAAGCCCGACCTCGAGACGGCGAAGGAGTACTTCGCCGATCGCAACTACCTGTGGAACGCGGGCATGTTCATCGCGCGCGCCGACGTCCTGCTCGGCGAGATCGCCGAGAACGAGCCTCAGCTCTATGCGGGCCTCATGGACCTCGCCGAGGCCTGGGACGACCGCGACCAGCGCGGACCGGTGGTCGACCGGGTCTGGCCGACGCTCAAGAAGATCGCGATCGACTACACGGTGGCCGAGCCCGCCGCCGCGAAGGGGCGCCTCGCCGTCATCCCCGGGCACTTCGACTGGGACGATGTGGGGGACTTCGCCAGCCTGGCCAAACTCAACTCCCACGGCCGCAAGAACGACCTCGCCATCCTCGGCGAGAACGCCCGCATCCTCTCCGACGCCGCCAGCGGCATCGTCGTCAGCCAGACCCGGCGCGTCATCAGCCTCATCGGCGTGCGCGACATCGTCGTCGTCGACACCGAGGACGCCCTGCTGGTCACCACGAGCGAGCACGCGCAGCGCGTCAAGGGCGTCGTCGACGCCCTCAAGCTCAGCGGGCGCGGCGAAGTTCTGTGAAAACGGATGCTGCGGCCCGCGGCATCCGTTTTCCCTGATCGTCTGCTCATCTGAGCGGGATATTGCGTCTTTGTAACCTTTCGCGAACGGGGCCACGCGGAGCATGCAACCGCGCCGTCACAGTGGGTAACTTTATGCAGTCCCCGTGACGGACGCGGGGGAACGTAGTGGAGGCTGAGTTGACCATCTCACGCACCAAGAAGCTCGTCGGCGTCACCGTCGCCGCGGGCATGCTGATCGCCCTCGCCGGCTGCGGCTCCGCCCCTGAGGAGACGGACCCCACGGGAGACGCCGGAGACGTCGTCGAGGGCTTCACCCCCTGCCTCGTGTCGGACGACGGCGGCTTCAACGACAAGTCGTTCAACCAGTCCGCCCTCGAAGGCATGGAGCGCGCCGCCGACGAGCTCGGTGTCGAGGCCATCGAGGTCGAGTCCAGCTCGGCCAATGACTACGCCCCGAACCTCGAGAACCTGATCGCCGAGGGCTGCACCTTCATCGTCTCGGTCGGCTTCAAGCTCTCCGCCGACACGATCACCTCGGCGACGGCGAACCCCGACGTCAGCTACGCGATCATCGACGACTGGGCGGACAACACCGGCGCCACGGACGACGACGGCAACGACATCGGCGACGGCACCACCGATGCGCCGAACATCAAGCCCCTCATGTTCGACACGGTCCAGGCCGCGTACCTCGGCGGCTACGCCGCGGCGGCGTGGTCGGCGCAGGCTGGCGTCAACAAGGTCGGCACCTTCGGCGGCATCCCGATCCCGCCCGTGACGATCTTCATGGACGGCTTCGTCGACGGCGTCGAGAAGTACAACGAGGACAAGGGCGCCGCGGTCGAGACCTACGGCTGGGACGTCGCCGCGCAGGACGGCTCGTTCACCGGTGGCTTCGCCGCCAACGACACCGCCAAGCAGACCGCGCAGGGCATCCTCGACCAGGGTGTCGACGTGATCCTCCCGGTCGGCGGCCCGATCTACCAGAGCGCGCGTGACGCGATCACCGACGCCGGCAGCGGCACGGTCATGCTCGGCGTCGACTCCGACCTCGCGGTCGCCGACCCCTCGGTCGCCGACATGGTGCTGGTCTCGATCATGAAGCGCATCGACGAGGCCGTCTACCAGGCGACCATGGAGGCGTCGACGGGTGACTTCGACGTCACGCCGTACGTCGGCACGCTCGAGAACGAGGGTGTCGGCCTGTCGGGCTTCGGCTCGTTCGAGTCAGAGCTGCCGGAGGGCCTGCTCGACGAGCTCGCCGCCCTGCAGGAGCAGATCATCTCGGGCGACCTCGAGGTGACCTCGCCCAGCTCGCCGTAAGGCAGCAGGAATCAGCGGAACGCGGCCGGGTGGACGACTCCACCCGGCCGCGTTCTTCCCCGTCGCCATCGGATGGATGGCGCGGCGGCCGACAGCATATATAGGGTGCACATATGAAGCTCGAGCTCCGTGGGATCACGAAGCGTTTCGGGTCCCTCGTCGCGAACGACCACATCGACCTCGTGGTCCAGCCGGGTGAGATCCATGCCCTTCTCGGCGAGAACGGCGCCGGCAAATCCACACTCATGAACGTGCTCTACGGCCTGTACCAGGCCGACGAGGGCGAGATCCTCCTGGACGACGCGGTCCAGCACTTCCGAGGCCCCGGCGACGCGATGAACGCGGGCATCGGCATGGTGCACCAGCACTTCATGCTGATCCCGGTCTTCACCGTGGCCGAGAACGTCATGCTGGGCCACGAGGACACCAAGGCGCTCGGCGCACTCGACCTCGCCAAAGCCCGCCAGCACGTGCGCGCCGTCGCCGACCGGTTCGGGTTCGAGGTCGATCCCGACGCCGTCGTCGGCGACCTCCCCGTGGGGGTGCAGCAGCGTGTCGAGATCATCAAGGCGCTGTCGCGCGACGCGAAGGTGCTCGTGTTCGACGAGCCCACCGCGGTGCTCACGCCGCAGGAGACCGACGAGCTGATGACGATCATGAAGCAGCTGCGGGACGAGGGCACGTCGATCGTGTTCATCACCCACAAGCTGCGCGAGGTCCGCGCCGTCGCCGACCGCATCACCGTCATCCGGCTCGGCAAGGTCGTCGGCGAGGCGTCGCCGACCGCGTCCAACGCGGAGCTCGCGTCGCTGATGGTCGGTCGCGCGGTCGAGCTGACCGTCCACAAGGACCCGCCCCAGCGCGGCGAGGGCGGCCTCGAGGTGCGCGACCTCCGTGTCGTCACCGCGAACGGGACCGTCGTCGTGGACGACGTGAGTTTCGACGTCCGCCCCGGCGAGATCCTCGCCGTCGCCGGAGTCCAGGGCAACGGCCAGACCGAGCTCATCGAGGCGATGGTCGGTCTCGGGGAGCGCGTGAGCGGGTCGATCGAGCTCGGCGGCGTCGAGCTCGTCGGCAAGAGCGTGCGCAGCATCCTCGACGAGGGCGTCGGGTTCGTGCCCGAGGACCGCACCGAGGACGGCCTCGTCGGCACTTTCACGGTCGCCGAGAATCTCATCCTCGATCGATCGGGCGACAAGGCCTTCGTCACGGGCGGGACGATCCGCCGCGGGGTGCTCGACGACTTCGCCAAGGCGCGCATCACGGAGTACGACATCCGGACGCAGGGTCCCGATGTCCCCGCGGGGACGCTCTCCGGCGGAAACCAGCAGAAGGTCGTGATCGCCCGCGAGATGAGCCGCGAGCTGAAGCTGCTCGTCGCGGCGCAGCCGACGCGCGGCGTCGACGTCGGCTCCATCGAGTTCATCCACAAGCGCATCGTCGAGACACGGGATGCCGGCATCCCGGTCGTCGTCGTCTCCACCGAGCTCGACGAGGTCGCGGCGCTCGCAGACCGCATCGCGGTGATGTACCGCGGTGCGATCGTCGGCATCGTGCCCGGCGACACCCCCCGTGACGTTCTCGGCCTGATGATGGCCGGCGAGAAGCCAGAGGAGGCCGTCGCGTGAACGACCAGAACCCCGCCTCGGGCGCAGACCCGCTCAAGGGCCTGCCCGCAGAGCAGCTTCCGCCCGTGTCGGGTCCGCTCACAGGTTCGCCCGACCTCCCGGCGCCCACGCCCGAAGCTCCCGGTGCCGTCGACGGCGAGGTGCCCGCGCCGCCACGCCAGAACGTCTTCATCAAGGAGCTGCTGCGCAGCAACTGGGTCACCACGGTGCTCGCGATCGTCGTCGCGATGGTCGTCGGCGGGATCCTCATGGCCCTCACCGACGAGGACGTCCAGGCGGCGTCCGGCTACTTCTTCGCGCGACCCGGCGACACTCTCGGCGCGATCTGGAACGCGGTGTACGGCGGGTACGAGGCGCTCTTCCGCGGGGCGATCTACAACCCCCGCGCGAACGACTTCGCGACGCAGATCCGGCCGCTCACCAACACGCTCGGCTTCGCCGCCCCGCTGATCGCCGCGGGCCTCGGCGTGGCGCTGGCGTTCCGCGTGGGCCTGTTCAACATCGGCGGTCGTGGCCAGATCCTCATCGCGTGCGCGACCGCGGCGCTGTTCACGTTCAACCTGAACCTGCCCTTGTTCCTTCAGCTGCCTCTCACCCTCGCGGCCGGCATCGCCGGCGGTGCGATCTGGGGTGGCATCGTCGGTGTGCTGAAAGCCCGCACCGGCGCGCACGAGGTCATCCTCACGATCATGCTCAACTACGTCGCGTTCTACCTCGTGACGTGGATGGTGCGGACGCCCGGCATCCTGCAGCGTCCGGCCGGCGACCAGCCCATCTCGGCCGCGACGCCCGCGAACGCGCAGTTCCCCGACCTGATCGGGCCTCGCTTCCCGCTGCTGGACTGGGGCTTCGTGATCGTGATCGCCGCCACGGTGTTCGTGTGGTGGCTCGTCGAGCGCTCGAGCCTCGGCTTCCGCCTGCGCGCGGTCGGCGAGAACCCGCACGCCGCGCGCGCGTCCGGCATCTCGGTGCAGCGCATGTACATCTACGCCATGCTCTTCGCCGGTGGCCTGGCGGGCCTCGCCGGCATGAACCAGATCCAGGGCTCGGTCACCACCGGGTTCGACGGGCTCATCGACGCGGGCATCGGCTTCGACGCGATCACCGTCGCCCTCCTCGGCCGCAGCCGGGCGTGGGGCGTCTTCGCGGCCGGCATCCTGTTCGGCGCCCTCAAGGCCGGCTCCTTCACGATGCAGGCGTCGCAGGGGATCCCGGTCGACATCGTCCTGGTCGTGCAGTCGCTCATCGTCCTGTTCATCGCGGCCCCGCCGCTCATCCGCACGATCTTCTTCCTGCCGAAGACCGATGCCGAGAAGGCTGCCAAGGCGCGAGCCAAGGCCGCGAAGAAGGCGGTGTCCGCATGACCTCGCTCGCACCCGCACCCGCGTCCGACGGGACGATCCAGCTCGCCACCGTGAAGGTGCGCCACTTCAAGCTGCCGGTGACGCTCGCGATCGCGACGGTGCTCCTCGCGCTGCTGTTCCTGCTCGTGCCGCGCAACGGCGTCAGCACGTTCCGCCTGGGCGACCCGGGGTCGTCCATCGCGCTGCCCAACATCAGCGTTCCGACGGCGCTCACGTGCTGGATCGTGGTCGCGCTGCTCGTGCTCCTGACGCTGTGGGCGTTCTGGGACGCGATGTCGTACCGCCGCACGGGCATCTGGCTGCCGATCGTGTTCGGCCTCCTCGCCGTTTTCGCATTCCTGGTGTGGGCGTCGGCGGGCGGGCTCGTGCCCGTCACCGGACTGCTGTTCGGCGCGCTGTCGCTCTCGGTTCCGCTGATCTTCGGTGCCCTCGGCGGCGTCATCGGCGAGCGGGTGGGCGTCGTCAACGTCGCGATCGAGGGCCAGTTCCTCTTCGGCGCCTTCAGCGCGGCGCTGCTGGCGAGCATCACGCACAATCCCTTCGTCGGCCTCGTCGGCGCGATGATCGGCGGTGTGCTGGTCGCATTCGTGCTCGCCGCGTTCTCGATCAAGTACCTGGTCGACCAGGTCATCGTCGGTGTCGTGCTCAACGTGCTCGTGACGGGCCTCACCGGCTTCCTCTACGGCGCTCTGCTGGTGCCGAACGAGGCGGAGCTGAACCGCCCCGTCCGCTTCACGCGCTGGGAGATCCCCGTCCTCAGCGAGATCCCGATCATCGGACCGGTGCTGTTCAACCAGACCTTCATCGTCTACCTCATGTACGCCACGGTCGCGCTCGTCGCGTGGGGCCTCTACCGCACCCGCTGGGGCCTGCGCCTGCGCGCGGTCGGCGAGCACCCGCAGGCGGCCGACACCGTCGGCATCAAGGTCAACACGAGCCGGTTCTGGAACGTCTCGCTCGCGGGCGCGATCGCCGGCATCGGTGGTGCGTACTTCACCCTGGTCTCGGTGGGCCAGTTCACGAAGGAGATGACAGCGGGCCTCGGCTTCATCGCCCTCGCCGCGGTGATCTTCGGCCGCTGGGATCCCATCCGTGCGACTCTCGCCGCGCTGCTGTTCGGCTTCGCGACGAACCTGCAGAACCTGCTGACGGTGCTGCGGACGCCGATCCCCAGCGAGTTCATGCTGATGCTGCCGTACGTCGTCACGATCATCGCCGTCGCCGGCTTCGCGGGGCAGATACGCGGCCCCGCGGCGGCGGGCAAACCGTACATCAAGGGGTGACGCGGGTGCCTGCAGTGCCGATGAGGGCCGACGGATGCCGGGACGCGGCATCCGTCGACCCTCCTGATACCCGAACCGACGCGAACGGAGCGCGCTCATGACCGATATCGACTGGGATGAGCTGCGCGCCGCGGCGACGGACGCGATGCAGCGCGCGTACGCCCCGTACTCGCGCTACAAGGTCGGCGCCGCCGCCCTCGTGACCGACGGGCGCATCGTCACCGGGTGCAACGTGGAGAACGCGTCGTACGGCATCAGCCTCTGCGCCGAGTGCGGGCTCGTGAGCGAACTCGCGAACTCAGGCGGCGGAAGCCTCGTGGCGTTCGTGTGCGTCAATGGCCACGGCGACACGATCATGCCGTGCGGCCGCTGCCGGCAGCTGCTGTACGAGTTCGCGATCCCGGGCATGCTGCTCGAGACGGTGTCGGGCATCCGCACCATGGACGAGGTGCTGCCCGACGCGTTCGGCCCGCGAGATCTCGAGGAGGCCGCACGATGACCGTCGAGGCCTTCGACGCGGTCGACGTCATCCGGACGAAGCGCGACGGCGGCGCGGTCGCCGAGCCGGCCCTGCGCTGGATGGTCGACGCGTACACGCGCGGGTATGTCGCCGACTCGCAGATGGCGGCCTTCGCGATGGCCGTGCTGCTGAACGGCATGACCCGCGACGAGATCCGTGTCATGACCGACGCGATGATCGCGTCGGGGGAGCGGATGAGCTTCTCGGGGCTCGGCAAGCCGACGGTCGACAAGCACTCGACCGGCGGCGTCGGCGACAAGATCACGCTTCCCCTCGCCCCGCTCGTGGCGAGCTTCGGTGTCGCGGTGCCGCAGCTGTCGGGCCGCGGACTCGGCCACACCGGCGGCACGCTCGACAAGCTCGAGTCGATCCCGGGCTGGCGCGCCGCACTGTCGAACGACGAGATGTTCGCGCAGCTGCGCGACGTGGGTGCGGTCATCTGCGCCGCGGGCTCCGGCCTCGCGCCGGCCGACAAGAAGCTCTACGCCTTGCGCGACGTCACCGGCACGGTCGAGGCGATCCCGCTCATCGCGTCGAGCATCATGTCCAAGAAGATCGCCGAGGGCACCGACGCGCTCGTGCTCGACGTGAAGTTCGGCTCCGGCGCCTTCATGCGCGACGTCGACCGTGCGCGCGAGCTCGCCCGCACGATGGTCGCGCTCGGCACCGACTCGGGCGTGAAGACGACGGCCCTGCTCACGGACATGAACACCCCGCTCGGCCTCGCCATCGGCAACGCCAACGAGGTGCGCGAGTCGGTCGAGGTGCTCGCCGGCGGCGGCCCCGCCGACGTGGTCGAACTGACGGTGGCGCTCGCGCGCGAGATGCTGGCGCTCGCCGGTCAGCCCGACGCCGACGCCGAGGCGGCACTGAAGGACGGCCGCGCGATGGACGCCTGGCGCGCGATGATCCTCGCACAGGACGGGGATCCGGATGCTGCGCTCCCGACCCCGAACGAGACCCACACGGTCACCGCGACCGAGGGCGGCTTCGTCACCGGCATCGAAGCCCTCCCGTTCGGCATCGCCGCCTGGCGCCTGGGCGCCGGACGCGCGCGGGCGCAAGACCCGGTGCTGCACGCCGCGGGCATCGACCTTCACGTGAAGCCCGGCGATCAGGTCGCCGCCGGTCAGCCCCTGTTCACCTTGCTCGGCGAGGATGCCTCCCGGTTCGACCGCGCTCTCGAAGCCCTCGACGGCGCGTGGGAGATCGGACCGGACGCACCGGAGCGCACTCCTCTCGTCCTGGAACGCATCACGGCCTAGGCTGGGGCAGTCCCGCGCCGGACCCCGACGTGGCGCCCGGGCCGCAGCATCCGTCCACACCCCCACCTTGCGATCGCAACCGAGGAGAACCCCATGCCCATCGATCAGCACGGCGACGCCATCCTCGACGGAGTCTCGCTGCGGAGCCTGCCCAAGGTCTCTCTGCACGATCACCTCGACGGCGGCGTGCGTCCCGCGACGATCATCGAGCTGGCCGACGCGATCGGGCTCGAGGTTCCCGAGTCCGACCCGGACGACCTCGCCGACTGGTTCGCCGAGAAGAGCGACTCGGGCTCGCTCGTCGAGTACCTGAAGACGTTCGACCTCACCACCGCGGTCATGCAGACCCGCGAGGGGCTGACGCGCGTCGCGCGAGAGTTCGTCGAGGACCTCGCGGCCGACGGCGTGATCTACGGCGAGGTGCGCTGGGCGCCCGAGCAGCACCTCGGGCGCGGGCTGTCGCTCGACGAGGTCGTCGCCGCAGTGCAGGAGGGCATCGAGGAGGGCGAGGACGCGGCGGAGAGCCGGGGACACGACATCCGCGTCGGTCAGCTCATCACGGCCATGCGCCACGCCGATCGCTCGCTCGAGATCGCACGGCTCGCGGTGCAGTGGCGCAATCGCGGCGCTGTGGGCTTCGACATCGCGGGCGCCGAGGACGGCTTCCCGGCCTCGAACCACCGCGACGCGTTCGATTACCTCGCCTCGGAGTTCTTCCCGGTCACCGTGCATGCGGGCGAGGCGGCGGGGCTGGACTCGATCCGCTCGGCCCTCATCGACGGCCGTGCCCTGCGCCTCGGCCACGGCGTGCGCCTCGCCGAGGACCTCGAGGTCGTCTCGCGGGCCGGCGAAGAGGTGCTCGTGCAGTTCGGCGACCTGGCGCGCTGGGTGCGCGACCGCGAGATCCCGCTCGAGCTGTCGCCGTCGTCGAACCTGCAGACCGGCGCCATCGAGCGCTGGGGCACGACCCTCGAGGACCACCCCTTCGACCTGCTCTACCAGCTCGGCTTCGCGGTGACCGTGAACGTCGACAATCGCACGATGAGCCGCACGTCGCTCACGCGCGAGCTGGCCCTCCTCGCCGAGACCTTCGAGTACGGCCTCGACGACCTCGAGGCCTTCCAGCTCAACGCCGCCGCCGGCGCCTTCCTCCCGGTGGAGGAGCGCGAGGAGCTCATCGACCTCATCGCCGACGGCTTCGACGCGTAGCCGACACTCCCCCGGAGAAGGGATGCCGCGTCTCGGGGCGTCCATTCTCCAAGTCCGCGGCCGCGTGGTCGCGTCATAACTCCTCAGTTTCCTGGGTTCTGCGCCGATGTCGCGGGCACATTCAGCGCCGGGTTGCGGAAACTGAGGAGTTGGAGCTCCGTGCTCGCCGGCGCGGCCCGTGTCCGAGCACCTCAGCCAGCGCTTCGCGGACCTCGTCACGGTGGTGGAAGACGTCCTCAGCGATCACACGCACGGTGGAGTAACCCAGCCGGGCGGCAGCAAGATCCCTCCGCCGGTCGCGCTTCTGCGCCGCCCACCCGGAGTGATGCTCCTCGCTGTCGCACTCGATGATGAGCCAGCCGTCGACGACGAAGTCCACGCGTCCGACGCCTCGGATCGTGACCTGAAGCTGCACGTCGCAATCGAGTGTGCGCAGGATGAGGCGCATCAGGGTTTCGGAGCCCGACTCGCTGCGCGCGTCGATCAGACGTCGCAGCGCCTGGAATCGCTTCGGCAGTCGAGAGAAGACGCTGTCCAGTGCGTCCTCGTCGATCATTCCCGCGTGCAGGGCACTGTCGAGTGTCGCGACGGCCTCACGCGGCCCCTGACATCGCACGGCCTGGGCCAGTGCCTCCGCCAGATCCGCCGTCAATGCGGCGGCCGGAGACTGCGAGCTCCGCCAGTGGCAGACCGCTCCGGCCAGGCGAGGGGGCAGTCTGCTGGCCCCGACATCCACCTGAAAGTGCAGGGGAGACGGGCTGAGGACGAACACCCCGAGGTGGCGCAGGAGCGAGACGCAATCGAGGCGGCCACCCATCCTCGCGACGGCGATCACGTCGGGATGCAGCTCGCTCTGGACATACCGCCCTCTGCGTACCCGGATGATCCGCTTGTCGCGCAGAGCGCGAGAGAGGTGGCGGCGGGTGATGCCATGACGGGCGAGCTCGTGGCGGCTGAGGAATGTGGCGGACATCAGCTGTGCGGGCGTGCGATCGACTGCGGTGAGCATGCGTGCCAGCGTGCCTGCCGACCGGCGGCGACAGTTCGACCCCCGGGTCGCTCGGTGGACAGGTGGCGCGGACACCTGCCTGGGGAGGAGCCGCAACTCCTCAACTCAGAGCGATCTCGGAGTGCCCCCGAGATGCCGACCGCCGAGGCTCGACGAATCTGAGGAGTTGGCGTCACCCGGCAACGCCTGTCGGCGGCGACGCCCGATATCCCCGGTTCACCCGGTGACCGACCGAGTCCCCCGGGGCGTGGGCGGCAACTCCTCCGATCGCGCCCGTCCCGGGCGGCCGGGCGCGTGTGGCGGGGGCAGGCGCCAGGAGTTTGAGGAGTTGCTGCTGATGGATGCCGTTGCCCGGGGCACGGCGGCCGATCAGCGGCGGGCCACGCCGGGGTGCGACTCGAGGTACGCCTCGAAGGCCTCGGACGACGTCTTCGACGGGGTGAAGCCGAACTCGTCCTTCAAGCGCGCGTTCGCGAGCACCGGGCGATAGCGGAGGAAGCCGACCTGTTCGGGTCCGTGGACGGTGAGGCGCAGCATCCGTCCCATCCGCAGGCCGAAGCCCAGCAACCCGGCCGGCACGGTCACGACCGGCTTGCCGAGGCGCCGGGCGATCTCGGGCACGGTCACCCGGCCGTCGCCGGCGACGTTGTAGACCCCGGCCGGGCCGTCGGTGGCGGCGCGCGCCATCGCGGCCGCGACGTCGTCGACCCAGACGAAGACGAAGGGCGACTCCGAGCCGCGCACCTTGAGAAGGGCGGGGCCGTCCCAGAGGGCCGTGATCTGGTTCTGCACGGTCGGCCCGAGGATCGTGCCGATGCGGAACACCACCTGCTCGAGCTCGGGGTGCGCGGCGCGGTAGCTCCCGAGCAGCTGCTCGACGAGTCGCTTGTGCTTCGAGTACGGGAACTCGTCGTTGCCGCGCACGGGGTCGCTCTCGCTCAGCCATTCGGGGTTGTCGGCGTGGTACCCGTAGGCGGCGCCCGATGACGACACGACGATCCGCTTCACGCCGGCCTCGACGCACGCCTCGAGCACGTGACGCGAGCCGTCGACGTCGACCCGGTACTCGAGACCGTGGTCGCGTCCGGGGTTGACGATGGCGGCGAGATGCACGACCACGTCGATCCGGTGGCGGCGCAGGAGCGCCACGAGGCCTGCCGGCTGGGTCACGTCGCAGTCGTCATAGACGATTCCATCGACAGGATGCTGCGGCCGCCGCACGTCGCCGGCCACGACCAGTTCGACCTCGGGGCGGGCAGCGAGCGCCGCCGCGACGTGGGATCCGAGGAAGCCGGAGCCGCCGGTGACCAGGATGCGCCGGCTCATGCGACCGGCTCCGTGGGACCCGCCGGGTCGGTCGCGGGACCCGCCGGATCGGTCGCCGGGCCCGCCGTGCCATCCGCCGGGGCGCCGCGGCGCGCATGGCGTGACGCGTCGCCCTGGGCCGAGCCCGTGCGATTCTTCGTGTGCCGCGCCCAGAGAGCGGCGACGATGAGTCCGGCGATGATGTCCCAGATGCCCCACCAGCCGGCGACGATCGCCATGCCGCCGAGGCCGCCGAAGAACGCGAACACCAGCCCGAGACCGAGGCCGGCGTTGCGGATGCCGACCTCGAAGGTAATCGCCTTGCGCTCGCGGGTGCCGAGGCCGCCCACGACGGCCGTGCTGTAGCCGATCGCCAGGGCGACGGCGTCGTGGATCGTGACGACGAGCACGATGACGCCGAGGAACGCGACGAAGTACGCCCAGTTGCCCGCGAGGGCGGCGACGATGAACCCGACGAGCGCGAGCAGCGAGAACCACTTCACGAACGGCTGCACCCGCTTGGCGAGCGCGGGGAAGCGGTGGCGGATGAACAGGCCCAGGGCGAACGGCACCCCGATGATGAGCAGGATGTCGGCGAACATCGTCCACGGGTTGAGCTCGACGGCGACCAGCAGCTCGCGCGCGGTCGGGTGCAGCGATCCCCAGAACGCGACGGAGAGCGGGAGCACGAAGATGTAGATGAGGTTCGACACCGCCGTCATCGACACCGACAGAGCGACGTTGCCGCCCGAGCGATGCGTGAGCACCTGCGAGATGTTGCCCGGTGGGCAGCAGGCGACGAGGATCATGCCGAGCGCCATCGACGGCGTCACCGGCAGGATGAGCGTCAGCGCGAACGTGACGGCGGGCAGCACGATGAGCTGCGCGAGGATCGCGATCGCGAACGGCTTGGGCTTGCGCGCGACGACCTTGAAATCCTCGAGGGTGGTGTCCAGCGCGATGCCGAACATGATGAGCCCGAGCACGACGTTGAGGATCACGAGCGTGCCCGGATTGAAGTTGAGCAGCACGTCGTCGGGGTTCATGCCGTCACCTTCTTGCGCGCGGCGCGGCGTCCGCGTCGCGGACCACGGGGCGCAGCATCCGTCTTCAGCGCCCGCGTGGCGGTGCGCACCGCGCCGCGGTACGCGTCCTTGTTGACGTAGTACGACATACGCTCGAGTCCGAGGTAGTTGTACCCGCCGGTGAGGTCGGGCCACGGCTCGCCGGTCACCCGTGCGCGGAAGGCCGCGGCACGGTCGGGGTGCCGTTCGAGCGCTGCGAGGTAGGCGGCGATGAGCTCGGCCTGCTCGTAGCGGCCCTGCCAGCCGATTCCGGATGCCTCGATCATGCCCATCACGTAGAGGCCGTTGAACGTCGGGGTGAACGTGTTGAGGAACAGGCGCGGGGCCATGCCCGACCACTCGAGCGCGGCGCGGTCGACGAACGGATAGTCGAGTCTGTAGCCCGTCGCGAGGAGGACGGTGTCGTACTCGCCCGACGACCCGTCGCGGAAGTGCACGGTGCGGCCGTCGAAGCGGTCGATGTCGGGGACGATCCGGAGGTCGCCCTGGCCGAGGTGGTGGAGGATGAGCGTGTTGACGATGGGGTGGGACTCGTAGATCTTGTAGTCGGGCTTCGGGAACCCGAACCGCACCGGGTCGCCGGTGAAGGCGCGCAGCACGCGCGTGTCGACGAACTGCTTGAACCGAGCAGGCAAGGGCCTGCCTTGGTTGAGGGTGTCGGAGGGCTTGCCGAACAGATACCGCGGCACGAAGTAGTAGCCGCGGCGCACGCTCATGTCGACGGAGGCCGCGTGGTGCACCGCGTCGACGGCGATGTCGCAGCCGGAGTTGCCGGCGCCGATGATGAGCACGCGCTTGCCGGTGAGCTGGGTCGCGGACTTGTAGGCGCTGGTGTGGAGGAGCTCACCCGTGAACTCGCCGCGGAACGCCGGGACGTTCGGCTCGGCGAGGGTGCCGTTCGCGAGGATCACCCCGTCGTAGCGCTGCTCGACCGCGGCCCCGTCGTCTGAGGCGGGGCCGGTCCCTGAGCCTGCCGAAGGGCCTTCGGCGCGCAGCATCCACCCGCCGTCGTCTGTGGGGATGAGCGAAGTGACCTTCGTGTCGAACCGGAAGCGCTCGGTCAGCCCGAAGTGGTCGGCGAACTCACGGAAGTACGTGATGAGCTCGCGGTGGCTCGGGTAGTCGGCCTTCGTGCGCATCGGGAACTCGGCGAACTCGGTGGTCGTGCGCGATGAGATGAGGTGCGCCGACTCGTACATGGTGGAGCGCGGGTTCTCGATGTCCCAGAGCCCGCCGACGCCGCGCGAGGCCTCGAAGCCGTCGAACTCGATCCCGGCCCTCTGCAGCGCCCGAGCGGCGGAGAGCCCTGACGGGCCGGCGCCGATGATGGCATAGCGGCGCGCGCTCATGCGTTCTTCATTCCTTCTCCACACGTCGTCGTGTCGTCGGCGCGACGGTGCCGACCCCAGGTTCGAAGCAACCCTAAGCGTGAGTCGGGATTAACTGAAATCCGGCATCACGCTCAGACGAAGACTGCCAGGAGGCCCCTCACCAGCACCACCGTCGCACCGGCCCACGCGATGGCGAGCATGGCCGCGCGGGCGATCCGCGGAGAGACGTTGCGCGACAGGATCGTGCCGATCGCGATGCCGGCGACGGTGGCGACCACCAGGGTGCCCACGTCTTCGATCGGCGAGACCGGCAGCCCGCGCAGGACGACGGAAGCGACGCCGAACGCGAGGAAGATGACCTGCACGCTGGCCGCGAAACGGCGCTGCGGCCACTTGTCGCCCACGGCGTAGGCGGCCAGAGCGGGACCGGACAGCCCGCTCGCCGCGTTCATGAACCCGGCGGCCGATCCGGCGACGATGGCGCCGGCGCGACCCGAAAGGGATGCGGAGAGCGCGGGGATGTGGCTCGCGACGAGCGCGAAGTACGCCATCGCGGCGATGAGGAGGAGCAGCGCCGCCTCAGGGAGCAGGTGCACCAGCAGGACGCCGAACGGCGACGCGAGCAGGCCCGGCCAGATCAGCCGCCACGTGCGCCGCCACTCGACCTGTGTGAACACGAACGGGACCGCGGTGCACGCGGCCACGAGCGCGAGCAGCACGGCGATCGTGACCCCTTCGACGGGGCCGTAGAGCACGACGATCGGCCCCACGAGCACCAGAACGAACCCGAGCCCGGTGATGCGCTGGATCACGGCCGCGACGAACGTCGCGATCGCCGCGAGGACGAGGGTGAGGGCCACGCGCTCAGCCCTGCGCGAGGGCGAACGTGCCGACGAGCTCGGTGAGGTGGTCCCGCATGTCCTGGTCGGAGATCGTCGGGGTGTTGTCGCCCGCCTGCAGGCCATAGTCGCCGAACGAGGAGTGGCTGGCGCCCTCGATCTCGTGCATCTCGGCGTCCTCGGGGAGGAGGTGCCGCGCGTCGGCGATCTTCTGCGGTGTCGAGAGCCCGTCCTCGCTGCCCGAGACGCTGATCACCGGCAGGCCGGACTCCGACAGGTCGTTGGAGCAGTACGAGCCGAATAGAGCGAGGCCGTCGGCATCCGTCGCGAGCTGGCAGGCCCGCACGCCGCCCAGCGAGTGGCCGCCGACCAGCCACGTGTCGACGTCGGGAGCGAGGCCGGTGAAGGTCGACAGCGGCCTGACGTCGAAGAACGCGAGGTTGAGCCACGGCTTGGTGATGACGACCGTGACCCCGTCCTCGACGAGGCCCGACACCTTGTACGCGTAGGCCCACGGGTCGACCTTGGCGCCCGGGATGTAGACCAGGCCCACGTCGGCGGACTCGCCGGCGGGGGAGAGCACGATGCCCGCGTCGGTGTCGGTGATCTCGATCGCGGGGTTCGCCGTCACCTCGGCGAGCGGCTCGGGTTCGGCGGCCATCACGCCGACCTGGCTCCAGATCACGATGCCGACGACGGCGAGCACGATGAGCGCCCCGAGTGAGCCCAGGATCCACCACAGCACCCGCAGCCCACGCCGCCGGGGCTTCGCCGCCGGCTCGGACCGGGTGTCCGTCGAGGTATCGGGCTCGGGTTCGGCGTCGCGTGCGGTCACCCCACGAGCGTAGCCCGGCCGGGAATCTACCCTTTCTCGCCTCCGAGTTCCGCCTGCCGGGCCGCGACGACGGCCTCCACCTTCGGGAAGAGCGGATGCTGCGGCTCGAGGCCCGTGACCGACCCGGTGAAGGACGCGGCATCCTGTTCCCGCAGCATCCGCTGCAGGTCCACGGACTGGGCGTCCTCGGTGTCGTCGAACGCGAGCGCCGCGCCCATCGCGGCGACCAGGGCGTCGACGCCGAGCCCGCGCTCGGCGGCCTCGGCCGCGGGGCCGACGAACCGTTCGTGGCGCGAGAGCTTGCGCAGCGGCTGCCGGCCGACGCGCCACACCGTGTCGGGCAGGGCCCTGTTGCGGAACCGCCCGAGGATCGTCGCGCGGTAGTCCGCCAGCGACGCGGCGTCGAGCCCGTGCTTGGCCTCCAGCAGCGCCGAGGTCTCCTCGAGGGCTGCCTCCACGCGCGACGCGATGTCGGGATCGGCCAGCGCCTCGGCGATCCCCTCGACGCCGGCCTGCGCGCCGAAGTACGCGGTCGCGGCGTGCCCGGTGTTGACGGTGAAGAGCTTCCGCTCGATGTAGGGCGCGAGGTCGTCGACGAAGTGCGCGCCGGGGATGTTCGGCGGGTCGTCGCCGAATGGCGGCCGCTCGATCGCCCATTCGAAGAACGGCTCGACGGTGACGTCCACACCGGCGCCCTCCGGCTGCGCCGGCACGATCCGGTCGACGGCGGTGTTGGCGAACACCGCGCGCGCCGCGAGTGCGTCCCACGCGTCGCCGGCGAGCGCCTTGATCTCGTCGCGGAGCAGGTCGGTGGCGTTGATCGCGTTCTCGCACGCCATGATCTGCAGCGGCGGGCTCGACGGGTCTCGGAGCGCCAGGCCCGCGACGATGTGCGGTGCGACGAACTTCAGGATCGTCGGCCCGACGGCGGTCGTGACGACGTTGGCGCCGGCGATCTCATCGATCACCCTGTCGGGATGCTCGGCGCTGTTGATGGCCGTGAAGCCCGTCACCACAGCGCTGCGGCCCTCCGTAACAGCACCGTCGCGACCGCCCTCGCCCACCTCGTGCACCGTGTAGCGGGACACGTGGTTGATCGCGTCGACGAGCGGTGCGGCGACGTCCGAGAAGACGAGTTCGTACCCGCCTTCGTGCAGGAGCAGCCCGACGAACCCTCGCCCGATGTTGCCGGCCCCGAAGTGGACGGCCTTCATCACACGCCCGCCGCCGACACCAGGCCGAACAGCTCCTCCGGCGTCTGCGCGGTCTTGAGCCGTTCGACCTCGTCCTCGTCCGAGAACAGGATCGCGATCTGCGACAGGATCTCGAGGTGCTCGTCGCCCTTGCCGGCGATGCCGATCACGAAGGTCACGGGGTTGCCGTCCCAGTCCACACCGCCGTCGTAGCGCACCACCGATAGTGCCGAGTCGAGGATCTCGCCCTTGGTCTCGTTGGTGCCGTGGGGGATCGCGAGCTCGTTGCCCATGTACGTCGACACCGTCTGCTCGCGCTGGAGCATCGCGTCGTAGTAGGCACCGGTGACGGCGCCGGCGGACTGCAGGATGTCGGCCGCCTCCCGCATCGCCTCGTCGCGCGACGCGCTCCCGGAGTGGATGCGCACCTGGCCGATGCTCAGAACCTCGCGTGCCATGTTCTCGCCTTTCTCGTCTTTCGTATCCGTTGTCGTCTGTGCTGTCGTCGGAGGAGATACGGATGCCGCGTCCCGCCGCCCGTTCCGAGCAGCGGGGCGCGGCCGTGCCGAGAGCGGTGGGACCGGGGGCAATGAGCGCCCGCCCGGCCCCACCGCGGTCTCAGCTACGCAGTCCCATCCTCGTGCTGGGCGCGGACGAGGTCCACGACCTCGTCGTAGCGGGGCGAGTTCATGAAGTTGTCGACCGACACGTGGACCGCGTTCGGCGTCTTCTGCCGCGCGCGATCCGTGAGCTGGTTCTGCGTGATGACCAGATCGGCCGACGCGTCCAGGGCAGCGATCGCCTTGTTGGTGACCGTGACGTCCTCGACGCCCGCCTTCTTGATCTTGTTGCGAAGGACGCTCGCGCCCATGGCCGACGAGCCCATGCCCGCGTCGCACGCGAACACGATGTTGTGGATCTCGCGCTCGGTCATCGTGGCCGGCTCGATGCCGCCGTCTGCGCTCGTGGCGGCGCCGCTGCGCAGGCCGTCCAGTGCCGCCGAGGACTTGCCCTTGGCGGCCGCAGTCTGCGTGATCGCCGCGCCGAAGGCGTCGTCGGTCGCCGCCATCGCCTCGAGGTCGCGCTTGCGCGACGCCCGCAGGATGACCCACGAGATGAGGAACGTCACCGTCGCCGCCAGCACCACCGAGAGCAGGACGGCGAAGTACGCGTTGTTCGCGACTTGGGCGATCACCGCGAAGATGCTGCCTGGTGCGGCCGGGGCTCGCAGCGCTCCGCCCAGGAGCATGTTCGTCGTGACACCGGTCATGCCGCCCGCGATCAGGGCGAGGATCAGCATCGGCTTCATCAGCGCGTACGGGAAGTACACCTCGTGGATGCCGCCGAAGAACTGGATCACCGCGGCGCCCGGGGCTGAGGCGCGCGCGGCGCCGATGCCGAAGAACGTGAAGGCGAGCAGCAGGCCCACGCCGGGACCGGGGTTGGCCTCGAGGAGGAACAGGATCGACGAACCCGTCTCGGCGGACTGCTGGATGCCGAGCGGCGTGAGCACGCCGTGGTTGATGGCGTTGTTCAGGAAGAACACCTTGGCCGGCTCGATGATGATGCTCGTGAGCGGCAGCAGGTTCATCTGAACCAGCCAATCGACCGCGTTGCTCAAGACCTGCATGATGCCGTTGACGAGCCACGCGATCGGGTAGAAGCCGATGATCGCGAGGACGAAGCCCCAGATGCCCGCCGAGAACATGTTCACGAGCATTTCGAAGCCCGCCCGGATTTTGCCCTCCCACAGGTTGTCGAGCCACCGCATGCTGTAGGCGCAGATCGGCGCCATGATCATCGCGCCGATGAACATGTGCACCTGGCCGAGAGCTTGGAACTTGTCGGCTTCGTTTCCGGCCGCCAGCCACGCTTCGAGAGCACTGGCGTTGGTCTGAGCGATCAGGTAGTCCGACCCGGCGATGGCGCCGAACGTGCCGATCGAGGCGACCACGCCGCCGCGCACGCCGTAGATGATGTTGCCGCCCGTGTACGCGATCAGGATCGGCAGGAGGTAGTGGATGAAGGGCCCCACCAGCGTCGCGAGCGCCGGGACAGGGGTCCAGCCGACCGAGATGAAGAACGCGGTGAAGATGCCCCACGCGATGAGCGCGGGGATGTTCGGCATGATCATGCCGGACAGGAACGTGCCGAAGCGCTGGACTCCGACCCGCGCCCTGCTTGTGCCCGAGGCGGGCACTGACGCCGTTGTCATTTTGCTGTCTCCCTTGTGTGTGGGTTCCAGGCCGCCGGGGCGACCTATCGGGTGGCCGCCTGCTGGGCTGCGGACCGGGCGGATGCCGCGTCGTTCGCGGCGAGTGCTGCCTGGGCGATGTCGCGTGCCTGGGCGATGGTGTGCTGGAGAAGGGTGGCGCGCACGTCGGCGAGGGCCGTGGGTGCCATGGACAGGCTCGTGGCGCCCAGGCCGACGAGCACGACGGCGAGCAGGGGATCTGCCGCCGCCTCACCGCAGATGCCGACCGGCTTGCCGTTCGCGGCGCCGGCGTCGCCGACCTCGCGGATCAGGCGCAGCACGGCAGGGTGCCACGGGTCCTGGAACGACGCGACCGACCCGAGGAGGCGGTCGGCGGCGAGCGTGTACTGCGTGAGGTCGTTGGTGCCGATGGAGGCGAAGTCCGCGTCCACCAGGATGCGATCGGCGAGCAGCGCCGAGGACGGCACCTCCACCATGACGCCGGCGGTCTTGATGCCGTAGTCGCGCGCGAGGTCTGTGAAGTAGTTCGTCTCCTCGACGGTGGCGATCATCGGCGCCATGACCCAGAGGTCCGCGTCGGTGGCGGCATCCGCTTCGGCGAGAGCCGTGAGCTGTTCGCGCAGGATGTCTTCGCTGGCGCGCAGGGCACGGATGCCGCGCAGCCCGAGTGCGGGGTTCTCCTCGTGTGCGTCGTTCAGGAACGCGAGCGGCTTGTCGGCCCCGGCGTCCAGTACGCGCACGACGACCTTCTTGCCGGGGAACGCGGCGAGCAGCTTCGTGTACGCCTCGCGCTGCTGCTCGACCGTGGGCGCCTGGTTGGAACTCAGGAAGAGGAACTCCGTACGGAACAGGCCCACGCCCTCGGCGCCCAGCGCGACCGCGTCGGTGGCGCCCTCCGGGTTGCCGAGGTTCGCCAGCAGCGGGATGGCGGTGCCGTCCGCGAGTGCTCCGTCGGTGATCGGTGCGGACGCGCGCGCGGCCCGGGCATCGGCGCGGTTCTGCGCCCGCTCGAGCTCGGCCATGGTCGGCTCGGTCGTCACGACGCCGGCGGCGGCATCCACGATCACCGTCTCGCCGTCGCGCAGCCCCGTCGCCGAGGTCGCACCCACGATCGCGACGATCGACTTCTCGCGCGCGAGGATCGCGGTGTGCGAGGTCGGTCCGCCCTCGGTGGTCACGAGGGCAAGCACCTTGTCGAGGTCGAGGAGCGCCGTGTCGGCCGGCGCGAGATCCTTCGCGACGAGGACGAACGGATGCCCCGGATCAGGAACACCCGGAGCAGGCACGCCGCGCAGCCGGGCGATCACCCGCTGTGCGACGTCGTCGAGGTCCGCCGCGCGCTCGCCGAGGTAGCCGCCCATCGCCGTGAGCTGGTCGCGGAAGGACGCGAACGCGTCGAACACCGCGAACTCGCCGGTCTTGCCCTGGGCGAGCCGCGTGCCGATCTCGTCGGCGAGCGTCGGGTCCTCGGCCATCATGGCCTGCGCCTCGAGCACCTCCTGCGCCGCTCCGCCCGCCTGCGCGCCACGAGCCTCGAGCTCACGCGCGACGGCGGCGACGGCATCCGTCACCCGCGCCTGCTCCTCGTCCGCGCTGATCGTGCTCGGCGCGTCCGAAGGTGCCGGGGCAGGCTCGGCCATGCGCGCGACGGGTCCCTTGGCGACGCCCAGCCCGATTCCCACACCCCGCAGTTCGGCCATGGCTCAGGCCTCCGCGTCGTGGTCGGTGGTCAGGAGTTCCGCGAGCGTGTCGAGCGTCGACTCCGCGCCGTCGCCGTCCGCTGTGAGGGTCACGTAGTCGCCCTGCTCGATGCCGAGTGCGATCACGCCGAGGATGCTCGCCGCGTTGACGGGGCTCCCGGCGTCCTTCGCGATGGTGATCGGGATGCCGGCATCCTTCGCCGCCTGCGCGAACAGCTTCGCCGGACGCGCGTGCAGACCGTGCGCCGATCCGATCCGGACGGTGCGGGAGATGGGTGGCATGTCGTGACCTCTCTGTCTGGTCTTGGTTGGTGTCTCAGAACCGCTCGCCTGTCACGAGTCGCCGCATTCGGAGGCAGGTCGTGACAGGGGAGCGGAAATCGAGGGGGGGTTCTGCGGCGCCGCGTCCGCGGCCGGGAGCGGCCCCCCGGGGCTCCCGATCGCGGCGCGGACCAGCGCGAGTGTCCGCGTGCCGTCCCGGTCTCCGAAGATGTCGGGCGGCAGCAGCACCACCGTCGTGCCCCGCGCGGCAGCATCCCGTTCTATGCGCTCGAGCGCATGGAGCAGGTGCGGACCCACGAGGACGACGTCGGCGGCATCGAGATCGATCGGAAGCGACTGCTCGGTGCCGGCGAAGGCGGAATAGTCGAGTCCCTCTGCGTGGGCCGCGTGACGCACACGCTGAGCGACGAAGGTGCTCGAGGCACCCGCTCCGCAGACCACCAGGATCCTCATCGATCCGCCTCCTCTTGGCCATTCTTGTGAGAACGCTGGGAAGGGACAACCACTCCTTCTTCCGCAGGGGCGGAAACGACAGGCGTCGGCGGCCGCAGACCCGGGCGCGTCCTCCCGGTCGTTGAGCGAGCGAGGAACGAGCGAGTCGAAACGCGCTGGGTATCGGGCGGCCTCGGGCACCGTGCGTCTTCCCCCGGTCGTTGAGCGAGCGAGGAACGAGCGAGTCGAAACGCGCTGGGTATCCGGGCGGCCTCGGGCACCGTGCGTCTTCCCCCGGTCGTTGAGCGAGCGAGGAACGAGCGAGTCGAAACGCGCTGGGTATCGGGCGGCCTCGGGCACCGGCGCGCGTGGTTGACTGGGCGTGTGACCCGAGCCCGGCAAGATCGTGTGCTCGGACTGCTCCTGCGCGACGGCGACTGGGTCACAGCATCCGCGCTCGCCGATGCGCTGGGAGTGACTCCGCGCAGCATCCGCTCCTACGTCACCGGCGCGAACGCGCGGGTGGCGCCGGGCGTCGCGGTCGAGTCCGGGCCGCAGGGTTACCGCGCCGGATCAGACGCCGCGGCGGCGCTGCGTGCGGGCGGCGACACGGGCACGCCGCGCGACCGGCTGCACACGCTGGTGCGGGCGCTGCTCGACGCCCCCGACGGCATCGACGTGTTCGAGACCGCCGACGCGCTGCACGTCTCTCCCGCGACCCTCGACGCCGACCTCGCCCGCGTCCGCGGCCTGCTGGGCGGCACCGAACTGACCCTGGAGCGCTCCGCATCGCGTGCGCGGCTGCGCGGAACCGAAGGTGCGCAGCGGCGACTCCTCAGCAAACTTGCGCACGACGAGATGGACGCCGGATCCTTCGACCTCGCCGCCCTTCGCCGCACGCTCGGCGAGGGGTCGGTCGGCGCCCAGGCGTTCGGTCCGTTCAAGACGGAGCTCGTCGCTCGCCTCGGCGAGCTCGGCTGGTTCGTGAACGAGTTCGGCATCGCCGACGTCGTGATGCACATCGCGATCGCGGCCGACCGCACCTCGCGTGACCGCCCGCTCGACGCCGTCGGGGGTGTGGTCCGGGAGCGACCGACCCAGAGCCAGGTCGCCGAGATCATCGCGGAGCTCTCCGAACGACACCTCGGCGTGCGGCTCGGCAGCGCCGATCTGCAGCACCTCGCGACGCTGGTGCTGACGCGCGTCGTGGCTCCCGACGGGCATGAGGACGCAGCATCCGGGACCGCCCCTTCGTCCCTCGATCCCGAGGTCGAGATCGTCGTGCGCGAGGTCGTGACGGCGGCCGCCGATGAGTTCCTCGTCGACATCGCGCACGACGACTTCGTCGCGCGGCTCGCGCTGCACGTGCAGAACCTGCTGCACCGTGCCCGCGAGCAGGCGTGGTCGCGCAACCCGCTGACGCGGTCGCTGAAGTCGACGTACCCGATGATCTTCGAGGTCGCGGTGTTCATCGCGAGCCGGCTGCAGCAGCGGCTGGGCATTCCCTTGCCTGACGACGAGATCGCGTACATCGCGATGCACGTCGGCGGAAGGCTCGAGCGCAGCCGCCGCGCCGACCAGCTGCTCACCGCGACCATCGTGTGCCCCGGCTACTACGACCTTCACGAGCTGCTGCGTTCGAGCGTCGACCGCTCCCTCGGGCAGGCGATCGAGGTCGTCGGCGTCGAGACGCGTGTCGATCCCGACTGGGCATCGATCGACACCGATCTCGTCCTGACCACGATCGACCCGCCGACGACGACGGACCGGATCGTGCGCATCCAGCCGTTCCTCACCGACGCCGACGTCGAGCGCGTGCAGTCGGCGGCGGGCCGTATCCGGCGCTCGCGCCGGCTCGCCCGGCTGCGCGCCGAGCTTGAGCGCTACTTCGAACCGTCGGCGTTCCTGCGCGGCCTCGATGAAGCTGCGGGGGAGGAGGGGGTGATCCGCGGGCTCGGCGCCCTGCTGCAGGCCCGCGGCGTCATCGACGCCGAGTACGTCGAGCGCACCATCGAGCGCGAGCGCCTGTCGTCGACCGCGTTCACCGACGCGTTGGCGGTGCCGCACGCACTCGAGATGACGGCATCCCGCACCGCCATCGCCATCGGCATCGCCGACCCGTCGATCCCGTGGGGCGACGGCCGCGTGCAGGTCGTGGCGCTGGTGGCGTTCTCCGAGAGCGACCGCGAGGCCTTCCAGACCGTGTTCGAGCAGTTCGTCGAGGTGTTCAGCGAGCGCGACAGCGTGCAGCGCATCGTGCGCCGCGGCACCGATTTCAACGCCTTCCTCGACGAGCTCGTCGCGGTGATCGACGGCTGAGCCGCGGCATCCGTCGTCGCGTTGCCCGCGTCTCTGAAGGCTCTGGGTGCACCCGCTCGGAGTTGCCGACGGGTTTGGGGTGCAGATTCTCCCTTGGGGCGTAGATTCTGCGCCCCAAGGGAGAATTCACGCCCCAAACCGAGCGTGCGAAGTGTCGAAGGGCCGGATGCCGAACGCGTCGAGACGCGCGCCGAGTTCGGACGCCGTCACCAGGTGCGGCCAGCCCCATCGCGCGTACCGACGTTGAGTCGTGCCCCGGATCCAATCCTCGCGCTGCTTCTCTTCGTCGAGTGCTTGGGAGGAGGTCCGGCCGTCGAGAAGCCTCCCGTCGATGTACTTGATCGCCCCGTCGAACTCGCCGAAGGCCGCGACGTCCTCGAGGCCGACATCCACGTAGTAGCGCTTCCCGCGCGGCCCAGGAACCATCACCTGCAGCTCGAGGATGCGGAACCCGAGCTGTCGCAGCCGGATCCGGCTGATGCTCTCACCAGGAGACTGGGCGCGGCCGTCGGCGAAGTCCAGAGCTCGTCGGGCTCGCGTCTGGCCGTGCGCAGATCGTCTGACGATCTCGGTGACTCCTTCGCGAAATGCTTCGGCGCCATCCAGGTCGTACTCGCCGGGTCCGATCGCGAACTGTGTGCGCAGTGCCGCATCAGCGATCGTGACCGCCTGCTCGAACGTCGCGGTGCGCGCGACATCCGCGACCGTGCGCGCGAGCGACGTGACTCGCAGGCCGTCGATCTCGACCACGTCGTCGTCGGACAGCTCACCGCGATGGCGGACGACGCCGAAGGCAGCGCCGGGGCGATCCGCCGTCGCGATGGTGTGGACACGCTCTCGATCGGGGCGATAGAGGGGCAGTTCGTGCGCAGCCGCCGCTGTTTCGTGCAAAAAGATGGGCGGGATCACTGACACCGCGGCCAAAGCATGGGCGCGGGCGACCACGCGCGCTTCGGGTTTCGCGGCCCTCCACGCGTCGCCACGAACGAACACGCCGGGTCGAATCCTCACGAGCTTGCCGGCCTGCAGTGCCTGAGCGAGACGCCGCGGGCTCAGCCCGCGCAGGAGCAGGTCGTCATTCCGGAGCAGGCTCAAGGCAGTCACTGTCGAGTATTCGCAACGACCACACTCTCGGTGGGCGCAGGTGGCCTGGCGGTGGACAACGCCGCGGGGCGGCGGGGTGCGGCCGTCTGGGGAGGAACCCGCACCGACCCGCGCGGCTTCGTTGGCGGGGGATCGCGCGGGCTGCGTGGTTTGGGGCACAGATTCTCCGTTGGGGCGGAGAAACTGCGCCCCAACGGAGAAAACGCGCCCCAAACCCGGGAGTGGGTCGGAGGCAGCAAGGTCGGGTCGGCACACACCCAGAAGAGGGACGGATGCTGCGCCCCCGGTTCAGCCGCGGGCGAGGCGCTCGGTGAGGTCGAGGCGCACCGCGGGCCACTCGGTCGGGAGGATCGAGAAGACCACGGTGTCGCGGAGCGTGCCGTCGGGGCCGAGGCGGTGGTTGCGGAGCACGCCGTCCTGCTTGGCGCCCAGACGCGCGATCGCGGCACGGGACTGGCGGTTGTGCCAGTGCGTGCGGAACTCGACCGCGATCGCGTCGCACGGCTCGAACGCGTGGGCGAGCAGCAGCAGCTTCGACGCCGTGTTCACGAAGGTGCGCTGCGCCTCGAGCGCGATCCACGTGTGCCCGATCTCGACATGCCGGTTGGCCTGGTCGATGTTGCAGAACGTCGTCTCGCCGACGACCCGGCCGGTGTCGAGCCGGCGCACCGCCCACGGGTTCATGTGCCCCTCGTCGCGCCATGCCACCCGCTGGGCGATGTCGGCCGCGATGCCCTCCGGGCGCGGCACCGACGTGTACCAGGTGTGCTCCAGGCCGGCCGCCGCGGCGGCCAGGTCGGCCTCATGCTCGGGTGACAGCGGCTCGAGGCGGACGTGCGCGTTCTCGAGCGTGACGGGCGAGGTGAGGAGCACGTCCGGTCAGCCGCCGTACTCGGCGAGCAGCGCGCGGGCGCCGTCGGCGAGGGCGGCGATGCGTGCGGCGGCGGCTTCGCGGGACTCGCCGCGCACGTCGAGGTAGAGCTTGAGCTTCGGCTCGGTGCCGCTCGGGCGCACGATGACCCGCGAGCCGTCGGCCAGCCACAGCCGCAGCACGTCGCCGGGCGGCAGGTCGTCGACGCCGTCGAGCAGATCGTCGATGCGCTCGACCGAGACGTCGCCGACGGACGAGGGATGCCGCTCGCGCAGCGCCGCCATGATCCGGGCGATCTGCGACACGTCCTCGACGCGGATCGAGACCTGGTCGCTCGCGAACGCGCCGAACTGCTCGTCGAACTCGGTCAGCAGGTCGGCGAGGCTCGCGCCCCGGCCGCGTGCCTCGGTCACCAGGCCCAGCATCGCGACGGCGGCCGAGATGCCGTCCTTGTCGCGCACCGTGCCGGGGTTCACGAGGTAGCCGAGGGCCTCTTCGAAGCCGAACACGATCCCCGGTGCGCGGGAGATCCACTTGAAGCCCGTGAGCGTCGCGTGGAAGTCGAGGCCGTAGTGCTCGGCGACGACCGCGAGACCGGGCGACGACACCAGCGAGCACGCGAGCGAGGATCCCTCGACAAGGCCGTCGGCGGTCGCGAGCCGCCCGGCGCGCCAGCCGAGCAGCAGGCCGATCTCGTTGCCCGTGAGGCGGCGCCAGCCGCCCTCGGCGGACTCGTCCGGCAGGGCGACGGCGAGCCGGTCGGCGTCGGGGTCGTTCGCGATGACCAGCTCGGCTCCCGCCTCGCGCGCGGCTTCGAAGGCGAGGTCCATCGCTCCCGGCTCCTCCGGGTTGGGGAACGCCACAGTCGGGAAGGAGCCGTCAGGCTCGAGTTGTGCCGAGACCGGCACCGGCGCGGGGTAGCCCGCGGTCTCGAGGATGCGCGAGAACGTCTCCCAGCCGACCCCGTGCATCGCCGTGTACACCCAGGTGAGACCCTCGGCTCCGGCGGGGGCGGGGGCGACCGCCGCGGTCGCTGCGACGTACTCGTCGACGACGCTCTCGGTCGCGAGCTCGAAGCCGAGCGAGCGCGGGACCGTGCTGATGTCGCCGGCCTCGGCCACGCGCTCGATGTGCGCGGCGATCTCGGCATCGGCGGGCGACACGATCTGCGAGCCGTCGTCGGCACCGCCGAGGTAGACCTTGTAGCCGTTGTCGTCGGGCGGGTTGTGGCTCGCCGTGACCATGACCCCGGCGGCGGCGCCGAAGTGCCGCACCGCGAACGCGAGCACAGGCGTCGGGAGCAGTCGCGGCATCAGGATCGCGCGGAGCCCCGCGCCCGCGAAGATCTCGGCCGAGTCGCGCGCGAACACATCGGAGTTGCGGCGACCGTCGTACCCGATCACCACGATCGGCGCGTCGTCGAGGATGCCGGGGACCCCCGGCCCCTCGGCCTCGAGCGCGTCGGCCGACGGCGTCTCGGTGAGCTCGGGCGCCGACGGCTCGGCGAGCTTTTCGGGAACGGATGCTGCGCCCTCGTCGTCCTGCGCGGCTTCCGCGTCGGTGTCGGTGTCGGTGGCGTCGTCGCTCGGCTGGTCTTCGCGTTCTGCGGCGACGTCAGCGGGACCGTCCGCCGGCGCCGGCGAAGCCGCGTCCTCGGACTCCGCGGGCGTCGAATCCGTCGGCCCGCCGCCCGCCTCCTCGGTCGCCGCTTGGTCCGCAGGCTCAGCGTCCGACTCCGCAGGTGCGACCACGACCCCGTCATCCCGCGTGCCGTCATGGGTGGCGGGAGCAGCTCCCGTGTCGTCGGAGGCGGAGGCGGAGGCGGAGGCGGAGGCGGAGGCGGAGGCGGAGGCGGAGGCGGAGGCGGAGGCTGACGCGGCGTCGACGCCGACCGGCGGGAGTCCCGCCTGCTCGCGGACGAAGGCGGCCAGTCCCGCGGCGGCCTGCGCGACGAGTACGCGGTTCATGCGGTTGCTGCCGGCCCCGAGGGCGCCGCGCAGTCCGGCCGTTCCGAAGGCGAGGCGTCGGGAGAAGCGATCCTCGAGATCTTCGACCGCGGCGGGGTTGCCCGATTCCGCGGCCTCGATCAGCGCACGAAGCTCGGCGCGGGTCTCGCCATCCGGGTCCTGTGCGAGCCACGCATGTGCGCGCGCGAGGACGTCGGCGGCAGCATCCGTTCCCGTCGAAACCTCCTCGCGAGCGGGCTCCTGCACCTCCCCGCCGTTCACAGCGCCCCGATCACGCGGGCCAGCAGCGACGAGATGACCGGCTCGGCCTCGCGGCCGGCGTCGAGCACCTCCTGGTGGCTGAGAGGGGTCTTCTGGATGCCCGCGGCCATGTTGGTGATGAGCGAGAAGCCGAGGATCTCCATGCCTGCCTGGCGCGCGGCGATCGCCTCGAGCGCGGTCGACATGCCGACGATGTGCCCGCCGAACGACTTGACCATCTGCACCTCGGCCGGGGTCTCGTACTGCGGTCCGCGGAACTGCGTGTACACGCCCTCGTCGAGGGTCGGGTCGATCGAGCGGGCGAGATCGCGCAGCCGCAGCGAGTAGAGGTCGGTGAGGTCGATGAACGTCGCGCCCTCGAGCGGCGTGTCGCCGGTCATGTTGATGTGGTCGCTGATCAGCACCGGGCGACCGGGCGTCCAGGTGTGCTTGATGCCGCCGGCGCCGTTCGTCAGCACCATCGTGCGTACGCCTGCGGCGGCGGCGGTGCGCACGCTGTGGACCACGCGGCGCACGCCGTAGCCCTCGTAGTAGTGGGTGCGGGCGCCGATCACCAGCACGCGGCGACCCTTCGGCGTGACGATGCTGCGCAGGGTCCCGACGTGGCCGGTCAGAGCCGGGGCGCTGAAGCCGGTCACCTGCGTGGCGGGGAAGGTCGACGTGGTCTCGCCGAGGAGTTCCGCGGCCTTGCCCCAGCCGCTGCCGAGCGTGAGCGCGATGTCGTGACGCTCGACGCCGGTGATGCGGGCGATGTCCTCGGCGGCGGCGGCGGCGACCGCGAACGGGTCGGCCGTGGGGTCGTCGAGAGGATTGCCGGTGGTGTCTGACATGGGACCACTTTAGGAACGGACGGCGACGAGGGCCAGCGAAGCCGCCTCAGCGCGCTCCCGGGAGTGTCGCCGTGTCGTGCCCAGGGTGCTCGGCAGGGGAGAATGGAATCCATGTCGATCAGCTTCGAGACCACCCAGAGCGTCGCCATCCTCGGCGGCGGACCCGGAGGCTACGAAGCGGCGCTGGCCGCCGCCCAGCTCGGAGCCGAGGTGACGGTGGTCGAGCGCGCCGGCATCGGCGGCTCGGCCGTCATCACCGACGTCGTCCCGTCGAAGTCGCTCATCGCGACCGCCGACGCGGCCGTCGCGATCGCGGGCGCCGGTGACCTCGGCGTGCAGCTGTTCGCGAAGAGCAAGGACGGCAAGCCCCTCAAGCCCGAGATCGCCATCAACCTCACCGCGGTGAACAAGCGCCTCCTGACGCTGGCCCGCCAGCAGTCCGACGACATGCGCGCCTCGCTCGCCGAGGCGGGCGTGCGCATCATCTCGGGCCACGGCCGCCTCGAGGGCGACAACGCCGTCGTCGTGTCGACCGGCCCCGGCGGCACCGACTTCGACCGCATCGAGGCCGACACGCTCGTCGTCTCGGTCGGCGCGTCGCCCCGCGAGCTCGCCAGCGCGAAGCCGGACGGCGTGCGGATCCTCACGTGGACCCAGCTGTACAACATGACGGCGCTGCCCGAGCATCTCATCGTCGTCGGCTCGGGCGTCACCGGCGCCGAGTTCGCCGGCGCGTACATGAACCTCGGCGCGAAGGTCACCCTGGTCTCGAGCCGCGATCAGGTGCTTCCCGGTGAGGACAAGGACGCCGCGGCCGTGCTCGAGCGCGTCTTCAAGCGCGGCGGCATGAAGCTGCTCTCGAAGTCACGGGCCGACAAGGTCGAGAACACCGGTGACGGCGTCGTCGTGACCCTGTCGGACGGCCGCACGGTCGAGGGCAGCCACTGCCTGATGGCGGTCGGCTCGATCCCGAACACGAAGGGCATCGGCCTCGAAGGCGCGGGCGTCCAGATGACCGAGTCCGGCCACATCCAGGTCAACCGCGTCGCGCGCACCTCGGTGCCGAACATCTACGCCGCCGGCGACTGCACCACGTTCGTGCCGCTGGCCTCGGTCGCCTCGATGCAGGGCCGCACCGCCGTCTTCCACGCGCTCGGCGACGTCGTCATCCCGCTGGAGCGTCGCCGCATCACGTCGAACATCTTCACCGCCCCCGAGATCGCGACCGTCGGCTGGCAGGAGAACGACATCGAGGACGGCCACATCAACGGCGTCGTGCACAAGCTGCCCCTCGCGGCCAACCCGCGCGCCAAGATGATGGGGATCAAGGACGGCTTCGTCAAGATCATCGCCCGCGAGGGCAGCGGCACCGTCATCGGCGGCGTCATCGTCGGCCCCCGCGCCTCCGAGCTCATCTACCCGATCGCGATCGCCGTCGAGCGCCGCCTCACGGTCGACCAGGTCTCCCGCGTCTTCGCGGTCTACCCGTCGCTGTCGGGCAGCATCACGGACGCCGCGCGCGCGATGCACGTCGTCGACCACAACGTCTACGGCGGCTGACGCCCCGCGTTCAGATCGTGTGCTCTCACGTTGTTCGCATACACGACGTGTGCGTTCGGCGAGGTCACGTGATGTGAACGGATGCCGCGGCCCGCAGCATCCGTGATCACGAACTCAGCTGAGGCCGGTGTTGCCGCGCCAGAGTTCGGCGGCGCGGTTCGCGGCCGCGTCCACCAGAGCGCGCAGCTCGGGACGGTCGGGCATCGCGAACGACACGTATGCGCCGCGGCCGCCGGCCGTCGGGCGGCCGTACGCCTTGACCGCTACGGAGTGATCGGGCAGCAGCCGCACCGTGAGCGACTGCAGTTCGAACTCCTCACCGCGGCGCACGTCCGTCCAGCGCAGCTCCGGCGGGATCACGACGTTGATCGCGAGCGCCGACACCTCGGGCGAACCGGCGGAGGAGGCATCCATCCGCTCATCCTGCCGCGCGCGCGGCTCCGCGTCGAGGACGCGTCAGGAGATCGTCAGGAGCTGGTGGCCCGCCGACACGGTCGTGCCGGGGTCGGCGTTGATGGTGCCGATGACGCCGTCCTTGTGGGCCTGGATGGGCTGCTCCATCTTCATCGCCTCGAGGACGATGACGAGGTCGCCCTTGACGACCTGCTGGCCCTCCTCGACCGCGACCTTCACGACCGTGGCCTGCATCGGCGACTTCACCGCATCGCCCGAGGCCCCCGCGACGACCGAGGGCGAGTGCGAGCGGCGCGACGGCGGCACGGCGGCCGGGCGTCCGGCGACACCCACGGGCGCCACGACGCGATCGGGCAGGCTCACCTCGAGACGCCGGCCGGCGACCTCGACGACGACCGTGTGACGCGCTTCGGCGGGAGTCGGCTCGCTGAGCTCGCCGTCCCACGGGGCGATGTCGTTCACGAACTCGGTCTCGATCCAGCGCGTGTAGACGCCGAATCGGCCGTCCTCGGCGGTGAACGCGGGGTCGCGCACGACGGCGCGGTGGAACGGCAGCACCGTGGGCAGACCCGAGACCTCGAACTCGTCGAGCGCACGGCGCGAGCGCTCGAGCGCCTCGGCGCGGTCGCGGCCGGTGACGATGATCTTCGCGAGCAGGGAGTCGAACGCGCCCGACACGCTGTCGCCGGCGGTGACGCCCGAGTCGAGACGGATGCCGGGGCCGCCGAACGTCTTGAACACGTGGATCGGTCCGGGCTGGGGGAGGAAGCCGCGGCCCGGGTCCTCGCCGTTGATGCGGAACTCGATCGAGTGCCCCTCGGGCTTCGGGTCGTCGTACCCGAGTTCCTCGCCCTCGGCGAGGCGGAACTGCTCGCGCACGAGGTCGATGCCGGTGACCTCTTCCGAGACCGGGTGCTCGACCTGCAGTCGGGTGTTCACCTCGAGGAAGGAGATGGTGCCGTCGGCCCCGATGAGGAACTCGCACGTGCCCGCGCCGACGTAGCCGACCTCCTTGAGGATGGCCTTCGACGCGTCGTAGAGGGTCTTGTTCTGCTCGTCGCTCAGGAACGGCGCAGGCGCCTCCTCCACGAGCTTCTGGTGACGGCGCTGCAGCGAGCAGTCGCGCGTCGAGATGACGACGACGTTGCCGGCGGCATCCGCGAGGCACTGGGTCTCGACGTGACGCGGCTTGTCGAGGTACTTCTCGACGAAGCACTCACCGCGGCCGAAGGCGGTGATCGCCTCGCGGGTCGCGGACTCGAACAGCTCGGGCACCTCGTCGATGGTGCGGGCGACCTTGAGGCCGCGGCCGCCGCCGCCGTACGCGGCCTTGATCGCGATCGGCAGGCCGACCTCTTCGGCGAACGCGACGACCTCGTCGGCGCCGGCGACGGGACCGGGGGTGCCGGGGGCGAGCGGTGCGCCCACCTTCTCGGCGACCGCGCGGGCGGTCACCTTGTCGCCGAGCGCCTCGATCGCCTCGGGCGACGGGCCGATCCACACCAGCCCCGCCGCGATCACGGCGCGGGCGAAGTCCGCGTTCTCGGCGAGGAAGCCGTAGCCGGGGTGCACCGCGTCGGCGCCGGAGCGACGCGCGACGGAGAGGATCTTGTCGATCGACAGATACGTCTCGGCGCTCGTGGCGCCCTCGAGCGCGTACGCCTCGTCGGCGAGGCGGGAGTGCATGGCGTCGCGGTCCTGATCGGCGTAGACGGCGACGGACGCCTTTCCGGCGTCGCGGGCGGCGCGGATGACGCGGACGGCGATCTCGCCGCGGTTGGCAACGAGAACCTTGGCGATCTGAGGCATGAGTGCCAGCCTACCGACGGCATCCCGAGGGCTTTTGACCGGTTCGTACAAGAACCGACCAGAAACGTGGGCTTCCTACTACAAAGGAGAACGCCCTCACTGCGCCCCGTACCCCACAAAAGAGAACGCCCTCACTGCGCCCCGTACCCCACAGAGGAGAACGCCCTCACTGCGCCCCGTCTTCCACGAACGACTTCTCGCCGATATCGGCCCGCTCGAGCGACGGATCCGTCGTGTTCCACAGCGCCGTCCACTCCACGCCCACCTCGCGCACGAGCCGGCGCAGCGTCGACACCGACATGCCCACCACGGTGGACGGGTCGCCGTCGACCCGCTCGATGAACGCGCCGCCCAGGCTGTCGACGGTGAACGCCCCGGCCACGTGCAGAGGCTCGCCGGTCGCGACGTACGCGTCGATCTCCGCATCCGTCACGTCCGCGACGAAGGAGACGGATGCTGCGGCCGTCGCGTGGACCTCGCGCGGCGGCTGGCCCGGCTCGATGCGCACGACGGCGTGACCGGAGTGCAGCACGCCCGTGCGCCCGCGCATCGCGCGCCAGCGGGCGGCGGCGTTCTCGGGCGTGTACGGCTTGCCCAGCACGTCGCCGCCGATCTCGAACATGGAGTCGCCCCCGATCACGACGCCGTCGAAGTCCGGGATGTCGTCGCGCAGCCTCGCCGCGACGTCCGCCGCCTTGCGCCGCGCGAGCAGCAGCACGTGCTCGTCGGGCGCGAGCGTGCGCGCCTCGGCCGCCTCGACCGCCGCGATGACCGCCTCCTCGTCGACGTCAGGGGCCACGGTGAGCGGACGGATGCCGAACTGCCCGAGCAGCATGAGCCGGGCGGGCGAGGTCGAGGCAAGGCAGACGCGCATGCTCCCACCGTACGCGGCCCGCCCGTTCGCAATTCAGGCGGCAAGGCGGCGTCGGGTATGCGACGGACGTGTTCGGGTCGGTTCCGCCTGAGTTATGACCCGGATGCGCCGTAGGCTCGTCGGGTGAGTGAAACCGGCGACCTCCTCGATCTCGACATCACGGGCGTCGCCCACGGCGGCGTCTTCGTCGCCCGGCACGAGGGGCGCGTCGTGTTCGTGCCCGACGCGATCCCGGGGGAACGCGTGCGCGTGCGGCTCACCGACACCGCGAAGAAGTCGTTCTGGCGCGGCGAGACGCTCGAGGTGCTCGACGCATCGCCGCACCGGCAGCTGCACGTCTGGCGGCAGGCCGACGTGGACGTGCCGCCCGAGCAGCGCCCGGGCGGCGCCGACTTCGGCCACATCGCGCTGGAGCACCAGCGCGCTCTCAAGCTCGAGGTGCTGCGCGACGCCCTCCATCGCTTCGGTGGCATCTCCGAGCCCGTCGCCACGATGAGCGGCGTCACCCCGGTCATCGCGGACGGCGGAGCGGAGGCCGACGGCGAGTCCGTCGACGGCACCGCCTGGCGCACCCGCGTGAGCCTGCACGTCGATGCCGACGGCAACGTCGGCCAGTACGCCGCGCGCAGCCACCGGGTGGTCGCGCTCGAAGACCTGCCCCTCGCCACCGCCGAGGTCGAGCGCGCCGCGCTCGCACTGAACGGCGGCGAGCCCGGCCGGATCGATCTCATCCAGCCCGCGGACGGTCGCGTTCGCGTGCTCCCACGGCCGGAGCGGGGAACGGATGCCGCGCCCCGACGCGGTCGCGGTGCGCGACCGGCCGCCGCGAAGCGCCGTAAGGCCCCGGCGCCCGAGGTCGTCCTCGAGCGCGTGGGCGGCCGCGACTTCCGCGTCGACGCCGGCGGGTTCTGGCAGGTCCACCGCCTGGCGGCGCACACCCTCACCACGACCGTCTCCGCCGCGCTGCGCGCCCGGCCCGGCGATGCGCCGGCCGTGGACCCCGACGCGTGGCACCTCGACCTCTACGGCGGCGTCGGCCTCTTCGCCGCGACTCTCGGCGGCCTCGGCGGCCCCTCGACCCGCGTCACGAGCGTCGAGTCCGACGCACGTGCCACGGAGCACGCGGGGGAGAACCTCGCAGACTGGGTGGGCGCCCGCGCCGAGACCGGACGCGTCGACCGGTGGCTCGCGCGGCTCGCGGCCGAGGCATCCATCCCCGAACGCGAGCGACTGTCGCGGGGCGTCGTGCTGCTCGACCCGCCCCGCTCCGGGGCGGGCCGCGACGTCGTCGATCACCTCACCGCGCTCGCGCCCGCGACGGTCGTCTACGTCGCGTGCGATCCGGTCGCTCTCGCCCGCGACATCGCGACCTTCCGCGCCGGCGGGTACGAGGTCGCAAGTGTCGATGGCCTGGACCTTTTTCCGAATTCGCATCACGTCGAAGCCGTGGCGGTGCTCACCCGCGCGTGACACTCGTCGCTAGGCTGGCGGCATGACGCGGGTGGCCTTCATCGACGATCACGAGTCGGTCCGACTCGGCCTCGAGGCGGCGTGTGCGCGCGCCGAGACCATGAGCGTCGCCTTCTCGGGCAACACCGTCACCGAGTACGTCGACTGGCGTGCGATGTCGAGACAGGCACCCGCCGACGTGGTCGTGCTCGACCTGACGCTCGGCGACGGCACCACGGTCACCGAGAACGTCCGGCGTCTCGTGCTCGACGGTTCGAGCGTCATCATCCACAGCGTGGCCGACCGGCCCGCGGCCGTGCGAGAGGCGCTGGCCGCCGGTGCGGCCGGCGTCGTCAGCAAGTCCTCGCCCATCGGCGATGTGATGGCGGCGGTGCGCACGGTCGCGCGCGGCGAGCCGCTCAACAACGTGGAATGGGCCAGTGCCGTCGAGGGCGACCGCGCCTTCGCCGACGCCCAGCTGTCGGCGCGTGAGCGCGACGTGCTCCGCCTCTACGCCGCCGGGCTGCCCCTCAAGGTCGTCGCCGATCGCCTCGGGGTCGCCTACTCCACGGCGAAGGAGAACATCACGCGCATCCGCGTCAAGTACGTCGAGGTCGGCAGGCCCGCGCCGACGAAGATCGATCTGCTGCACCGGGCCGTCGAGGACGGGATCCTTGTCGAGCCCTCGGCGGACCCGGGAGATCTCACGCGTGGCCGGTGACGCGCAGACCGGCGTGCTCGACACAGCGTGGGGGCAGATCCCTCACTCGCAGCAGACGACTGCCGGGATCGGATCCTTCACGCGCTCGCGCGTCGAGCGCATCATCTCGCTCGTCGCGGGCGGTTTCGGCTCGCTGATCCTCGGACTCCAGTCGTTTCTGAGCGCCCTTGGACCTGCCCCCGAGCGCCCGGGGTGGCACGTGCCGCTGATGGTCGTCGTCTTCGGAGCCCTGGCGGTGATGGTGCTCGCGTGCGTGATCGGCCGGGCGGTGCGCCCGGCCGCCGGCGTGTTCGCGATCGTCTACGTCCTCGTCCTCATCGTGTGGCCGATCGCGACGGCGGGGGTGAAGCCCCCCACCACGGACGAGCCGTGGATCTGGTACCTGCTCAATCTCGCGACACTGGCCGCCGTCCTCGCCTTCCCCTTCCCACTGCAGATCGCCTTCACGATCGCGCTGCCGCTTCTCTTCGGCGTCGTGCGGATGATCCAGGTCGAGTTCGTGGCCGAGTACTGGCCCGTCGTGATCCTGGACGTGACCTTCGCGCTCCTCCTGGGTGGGGTCATCCTGACGCTGGGGTGGCTGTTCCGATCGGTGGCGGTGAACGTCGACAAGACCCGCGCACAGGCGGTCTCGTCGTATGCGCAGGCCGCCGCGGCCGATGCCGCGGAGCAGGAGCGCGTCGCGGTGGCGGCGTTGATGCACGACAGCGTCCTCGCGGCGCTGATCGCTGCCGAGCGGGCCACCACCCCTCGCGAGCGCACGCTGGCGGCGACGATGGCCCGCGAGGCCCTGACCCGCCTGGCCAACACCGAGCAGGACGAGCACGAGGGCCCCGACGAGCCCTGGCTGCCGGTCGCGCTGGCCGAGGAGATCACCCAGGCCGCCCGCGAGCTGGGGGTCGACGTCGATGTGCAGCGCGAGATCGACCCCGACGCCCCGCCCATTCCCGGCCGCGTGGCTCGGGCCATCGCGCTCGCCGCGACGCAGGCGATCGCGAACGCGCTGCAGCACGCCGGCGGCGCAGGGCTGGGCGTCGTGCTGAGGGCCGCGTTCGGGACGGTCCGCGTCGAGGTCCACGACGCGGGCGAGGGATTCGACCTGGACGCCGTGCCGGATGACCGCCTCGGCATCCGGGCCTCGATCATCGCGCGCGTCGCTGCGGTGGGCGGACGTGCCGACCTGGAATCGGGGCCCCACGGCACCGTCGTGCGGCTCACCTGGCAGGAGCCGTCGTCATGATCAGCGTCAAGAACGTCCTCACCGTGCTCGGTGTCGCTTTCACCGCGTACTTCGCCGCGCGGGGTCTGCTGTGGACCGGACAGCCGATCCCTCACCCGGTGATCATCGTCGTCGTCGTGGGCCTGTATCTCGCGACGACGTGGCTCTGCATCTTCTGGCAGCCGGCATCGCCTCGATCCGAGTCGCGGCCCGGCGCGGCCGGCTCGACGGACGCGGAGCCGCCCGAGAGCCTCGAGGCGCAGGCGGCGCCGCATCTGGCCGGCGAAGGCATCCGCGGGCCACTCCCGCTGCCGGTCACAGCCCAGATCCTCGCGCTCGTCTGCGCGGTCATCGTGCCGAACGCCATTCCGATCGCGGTCGGCGAGACCGCCCGCACGGCCTCCTTCGCGACCTGGTATCTCGGCGGGATCGGCGCGCTCATGACCATCGTCATGGTGCGGCGCCGCCCGTGGACGGCATGGGCCGGAATCGTCATTCTCGCAATCGCGTCCTCCCTGTGGATGGGGCCGCTCACCGCGCTCAGGCTCGGACTCGTCGGGTCGATCGTGTGGGTGACGTGCGCCCAGCTGCTCGTGTTCTCGATGGACCGCGCCGCCCGCGACACCTCGCGCCTCACGCGGCTGCAGCGGGCCGCCACCGGCTGGCAGACGTCGCAGGTCGTGCGCCAGCGCGAGCGGCGCGTGCAGGTGCAGCGCGCGCTCGCCGTCGCGGGTCCGGTCCTCACGCGCACCGTCGCGCACGCGGGCGTGCTCAGCGACGCGGACCGCCTGGAGGCACGTATCGCGGAAGGCCGGCTGCGCGACGAGATGCGCGGACCCCGCCTCCTCGACGACGAGGTGCGCGGCGAACTCGAACGCGCGCGGCGCCGCGGCGCCAACGTCACCGTCCTCGACGAGGGCGGACTCGACGATGTCGACGACGAGACCCTCGGCATCATCCGCGCCCAGCTGGCGGAGGCGCTGCGCTCGGCGAGCTCGGACCGCCTCTACATCCGCACCTCGCCGGACGAGCGCGTCGCGGTCACCGTCGTCGGTCGCTCGCCCTCGGTGGGCGGCCCCAGCGATGAGGATTCCGTCGACCTCTGGCGCGAGATCCCGCACCCCGGCAGGGCCTGACCCGCCGCGCCGCATGCCTCGACAGCGGCGTCTGATCGCCTCGTCAGGACGGTGATGGATGCTGCGGCCCCGCGATTCGCGGGTGCCAGATCGGCGCGCTTCGAGGGCAGACTCGCTCTCCGCCGGAAAGGGGGAGGGGATTCTGGCGGAGAGCGGGAGTTGAAGGAGGCGAGGGGCGGCGAAGCCGCCCGCCCCTCGCCTGCGCGGACGGTTACCCGAAAACCATCCGCATGGCCGGACCCGGGGCATCCGCTAAGCGGTGTCGGATCGACCGAACGCAGAAGCGTTCCAGCGAGTCAAGTATCTCGGGGTTGCAACGGATGTGTCTGTAGGTATTTCGGGGGACAAAGCCGCCGACCCGTGGACCGCGTCCAAGAACGCGTTGATCCGGGCGCCCGCGCGTCAGGGGCGTCCGCCGAAACGGCCCCACCCGAGATCGCGGTCGAGCGGCTGACGCAGGGCACGCTGCGACAGCTGCCACCCGGTGCGGTTCTCGCGGTCGTCGGCGACGGCCTCGGCAGCCTCGCCCGTGTACGCCTCGCTCACGACCGCGATGAGCGCGGCGAGCTCTACCTCGGTGGGCGCACCGCGGCGGACCTCGATGGTCGGACCCTGGGGCGCAGCATCCGTCGCCCCACCGTCTGCGAGGCTCACAGCGGGATGTTCCCGTGCTTCTTGGGCGGGAGGCTCGCGCGCTTGCCGCGCAGGGCGCGCAGCGCCTTGGCGATCGAGACGCGGGTCGCGGCAGGCTCGATGATGCCGTCGAGCTCGCCGCGCTCGGCGGCGAGGAACGGCGAGGCCACGTTGTACGTGTACTCGTTCGCGAGGCGCGTGCGCACG
Organism: Microbacterium trichothecenolyticum; assembly: GCF_041938625.1. GTDB lineage: Bacteria > Actinomycetota > Actinomycetes > Actinomycetales > Microbacteriaceae > Microbacterium > Microbacterium trichothecenolyticum_D. Next base: position 1,419,317 of record NZ_CP169427.1, read on the forward strand.
GCGGCGACATCCTCGCCGTTCTCCTCGGCCTTCTTGATCTCGCCCCGATACAGGATGTTGACGGCGCCCTGGCCGCCCATCACCGCGATCTCGGCCGTCGGCCACGCGAGGTTGATGTCGGCGCCGAGCTGCTTGGAGCCCATCACGATGTAGGCGCCGCCGTAGGCCTTGCGGAGGATCACGGTGACCAGCGGCACGGTCGCCTCGGCGTACGCGTAGAGGAGCTTCGCGCCGCGGCGGATGACGCCCGTCCATTCCTGGTCGGTGCCGGGGAGGTAGCCCGGCACATCGACGAGGGTGACGATCGGGATCGAGAACGCGTCGCAGAACCGCACGAAGCGGCTGGCCTTCTCGCCGGCCTCGATGTTGAGCGTGCCCGCCATCTGCGAGGGCTGGTTGGCGATGATGCCCACCGAGCGGCCCTCGATGCGGCCGAAGCCGATGACGATGTTCGGGGCGAACAGCGGCTGCACCTCGAGGAAGTCCTCGGCGTCGACGATGCCGCGGATCACCTGGTGGATGTCGTACGGCTGGTTCGGCGAGTCGGGGATGATCGAGTTGAGTGCGCGGTCGGCATCGGTCGTCTCGAACTCGAAGCCGCTCTCGTAGACCGGCAGCTCAGCCATGTTGTTGTCGGGGAGGAAGCCGAGCATCGAGCGCACGTAGTCGATCGCGTCGTCCTCGTCTTCGGCGAGGTAGTGCGCGACGCCCGAGCGGGTGTTGTGCGTGTGCGCGCCGCCGAGCTCCTCCATGCCGACGTCCTCGCCGGTCACGGTCTTGATGACGTCGGGGCCGGTGACGAACATCTGGCTGGTCTTGTCGACCATCACGACGAAGTCGGTGAGGGCGGGGGAGTAGACCGCGCCGCCCGCGGCCGGGCCCATGATGATCGAGATCTGCGGGATGACGCCCGACGCGCGGGTGTTGAGGCGGAAGATCTCGCCGTACTTGCCGAGGGCGACGACGCCCTCCTGGATGCGCGCGCCGCCGGAGTCGAGGATGCCCACGATCGGGATGCCGCTGCGGAGGGCGAACTCCATGACCTTGATGATCTTCTCGCCGGCGACCTCGCCCAGCGACCCGCCGAAGGTCGAGAAGTCCTGCGAGTACACCGCGACGGTGCGGCCGTGGATCGTGCCGACACCGGTGACGACCGAGTCCCCGTACGGGCGGGAGCGGTCCATGCCGAAGGCGGTCGTGCGGTGGCGCACGTACTCGTCGAGTTCGACGAAGCTGCCGGTGTCGAGGAGCATCTCGATGCGCTCCCGGGCGGTGCCCTTGCCTTTCGCGTGCTGCTTCTCCTTGGCGACCTCCTCGGGATCGAGGACGGCCTCCTGGAAGCGGGCGCGGAGGTCGGCGATCTTGCCGGCGGTCGTCGACAGGTCGGGCTGCTCTGGCGCATGAGTCACGGATTCCACCCTATCGGCGGGTCCGGTTGATCTGTTGGAGGGTTCGCACAAGGGGTTGCGGCATCCGCTGTCCATCCCCGGAGCGAGGGGCGTAGCGTGAGCGGCATGACGTTCTCGTCCCAGGGGTTCCCGCTCACCGCCGCCGTGAGTCCGCGCGTCCAGGTCGTGGAGACCACGGACTCGACCAATGTCGACGTCACCCGGCACGTCGTCGATGCGCCGCACGAGTGGCCGCACCTGTCGCTGCTGCTGACGAACGATCAGCGCGCAGGCCGCGGGCGCCTCGACCGGACGTGGGTGACCCCGCCGGGCTCGGCGCTCGCCGTCTCGGTCGCGGTCGACGTGTCGGCACTCCCGATCGCCGCGCGCGGGTGGATCCCGCTCATCGCGGGGGCGGCGATGACCCGCGCGATCGCCGCGCAGCTGGCCGGGTCGGTGCACTCCGCCACGCTCAAGTGGCCGAACGACGTGCTCCTCGACGGCGCGAAGGTCTGCGGCATCCTGGCGGAAGTGGTGCCGGGGCACCCCGACGTCGTCGTGATCGGATCGGGCGTGAACACCCGCATGGCCGAGGTCGACCTCCCCGTTGCGACGGCCACCTCATTCGCGACGGTGGGGCTCACCTGCGATGAGGACCGGCTGCTCGCCGACTACCTCAGCGCTCTCGACGAGCAGCTGAAGGCCTTGGGCGCAACGGGTGGAGACGCGGCGGCCTCGGGAGTGCTCGCCGAAGTCGAGGCGCTGTGCAGCACTCTGGGGAGCGACGTCGCGGTGTCGCTGCCGAACGGCGACACCCTCTGGGGTCGTGCGCAGCGGATCGATCCCGACGGGCGCCTGGTGGTCGTGCAGGACGCCGAGTTCGAGAGCGTCGTCTCGGCCGGAGACGTGGTGCACGTGCGGAGCCGCCCCGCCGGCTGAGTGGCAAGGTCGCGCGTGACGGAAAACGGCGGGTGATCAGCGCACTGTCGGCCGCAACCCGCACAATGGGGACATGACGCAGCCGACGAGCTACGGTGGCAGGCCGCTGACGCCCGCTCCCGGTGCGCCCACGCCGGAGCTGCTCGTCGCGCGCTTTCGCGCCCACGCCCGGCGCCTCGCCTGGTCGGCGCTCGTGCTGATCGTCGTCGCCGGCGTCGTCGGCTACTTCTATGGCAATCTGCCCGCCCCTTTCGAGAATTGGATGCTGCTCGCCGGCGCCGCGCTCGTGGTGCTCCTGCTCGTCGTGCTGCCGTATCTGGCGTGGGCGGGCCACGTCTACACGATCACCACGCGGCGTGTGATGGAGCGTCGCGGAGTCTTCGCCGTCAAGCGCCGGGAGCTGGCGCACGTCCGTGGCTACACGCTCAAGGTTCACCGTGGCCTGCTGCAGCGCATGTGGGGCGCCGGCACGATCACGCTGACGAACGGCGTCGACGAGCCGCTGAAGCTCGCGAACATCCCCAGCGCCGAGCTCGTGCACGAGGCGCTCGTCGACCAGGTCGAGGTGAACCAGATCCTCGCGCACCGCGACGCACAGCCCCTTCCGCCCGGGCCTCAGCCGGCGGTTCCCCCGAGGCCTCCGCTGCCTCCGGCCTGACCCCGGCGCGTTCGTCGTCCCGCGGGTGCGGGATGATGGAGGGACGCTTACGAGAGGGAATGGCATGGCGCTGCGAGTCGGAGTCGTCGGGGGTGGGCAGCTGGCCCGCATGATGATCGCGCCGGCGATCGAGCTCGGAGTCGAGATCCGGGTGCTCGCCGAAGACGAGGGGATGTCGGCATCCCTCGCCGCCACCGCCGTCGGCGATTACCGCGACGCCGACACCGTCCTCGCCTTCGCCCGCGACGTCGACGTCCTCACGTTCGACCACGAGCACGTCCCGCAGGATGTGCTCGCGACCCTCGTCGGCGAGGGCATCTCGGTGCACCCCGGCCCCGACGCGCTGAAGTTCGCGCAGGACAAGCTGGTCATGCGCGCACGCCTGCAGGAGCTCGGGATGCCGCAGCCCGACTGGGCTGCCGTCACGAACGCCGACGAGCTGCAGGCCTTCATCGACGACCACGGCGGCCGTGCCGTCGTCAAGACGCCGCGCGGCGGGTACGACGGCAAGGGCGTGCGCGTCGTGTCGGCAGGTACCGAGGCCGATGACTGGTTCGCGACCCTCGCGGAGGACGCCCACGGCGGCGCCCTCCTCGTCGAGGAGCTCGTCGACTTCACGCGCGAGCTCGCGCAGCAGGTGGCACGGCGGCCGTCGGGCGCGGTCCGCGCGTACCCGGTCGTCGAGACCGTGCAGCGCGACGGCGTGTGCGCCGAGGTGATCGCGCCCGCTCCGCACTCGAGCGATCGCCTGCAGCAGGTGGCGGCTCAGATCGGCGTCTCCATCGCCGAGGGTCTGGGCGTGACCGGGATGCTGGCGGTCGAGCTGTTCGAGACGACCGACGAGCGGCTCCTCGTGAACGAGCTCGCCATGCGCCCGCACAACAGCGGTCACTGGAGCCAGGACGGTGCGGTGACGAGCCAGTTCGAGCAGCACCTGCGCGCCGTGCTCGACCTGCCGCTCGGCGACACCGACCCGGTCGCCGGGTGGGCCGTGATGGTCAACATCCTGGGCGGTCCGGCGGAGGAGTCCCTCGACGCGCGCTTCGCCGCCGCGATGGACGAGCACCCCCAGGCGAAGGTCCACACCTACGGCAAGGCGCCGCGCCCCGGGCGCAAGGTGGGCCACGTCAATGTCGTCGGCGACGAACTCGACGACGTGGCGTACCAGGCCCGGGCCGCAGCATCCTTCTTCCTGGACTGACGTCTTCCGGCTTGTCCCCCCGCTCGTTGAGCGAGCGAGGCGCTAGTCCTCCGGTCGTTGAGCGAGCGAGGAACGCGGTCGTTGAGCGAGCTTGCGAGTCGAAACGCAGAGTCGAAACGCCCGAGCGCGGCGCAGACCTCTCGTCGTGACGCACCTCACCCGGCCGGACGTGCCGCGCCGTTGCGGGGAGTTTCCAGCCTCGACCCCTAGCCTTGACGGGTGACTGCGCCCCTTCATTCCTCCGAGGCGCCGCTCGTCGGCGTCGTCATGGGCTCCGACTCCGACTGGCGGGTCATGAGCGACGCCTCTCAGTCGCTCACCGACTTCGGCATTCCGCACGAGGTGGAGGTCGTCTCGGCGCACCGCACGGTCGACAAGCTCGTCCGCTACGGGCGTGAGGCGCGGGCGCGCGGGTTGCGCGTGATCATCGCCGGCGCCGGCGGAGCAGCGCACCTGCCGGGCATGCTGGCATCCCTCACCGCGCTGCCGGTGGTGGGAGTCCCGGTGCAGCTGGCGACGCTGGACGGCATGGACTCGCTCCTGAGCATCGTGCAGATGCCCGCCGGCATCCCCGTCGCCACCGTCTCCATCAACGGCGCGAAGAACGCCGGACTCCTCGCCGCGCGCATTCTCGGGGCGTCCGATCCCGACGTGGGCGATCGCGTCGAGGCGTACGCGCGCGACCTCGAAGCGCAGGTCGAGCAGAAGAACCGGCGGCTCAAGGAGTCGCTGTGAGCGTCACGAGCGCGCCTCGCACCACCGCCCGCCCGGCAGGGCCGGGCGTCGTCGAGGAGCGTCCGATGCGGAATCCGGATGCCTCGTCCCGCGCCGTCATGACGCGCCGCGGATGGTGGCTGGTCGGGCTCAACTTCCTGATCCCGGGTTCTGCGCAGGTGCTCGCGGGCAACCGAAAGCTGGGTCGCTTCGGGATCGCCGCGACGCTGGTGATGTGGGTGCTGCTCGTCGTCGCGCTGCTGTTCGCGCTGCTTGCGCCGACCGCGGGGCTCAGCATCGTGACGAGCGCGTGGCTTCCCGACTGGCTCGGACTGCTGCGCCCGCTGCCGCTGCTCATCGCGCAGGGGCTGCTGATCGCGTACGCGGTGTTGTGGGTCGTGCTGACCATCGACACGCTGCGCCTGGTGCGACTGGTGAAGACCGGAGGCCTTGCGCGCTTCGCGATCGCGCTCGTGGCCGTCGGGCTTCTCGTGGTCGCCAGCGGCACTGCGGTGTACGCCTCGAACGCCGTCGGCGCGGTGCGCAGCACCATCAGCACGATCTTCGGGGCGAGCGGCCCCACCGTGCCGCCGTCGGACGGCTACTACAACATCCTGCTGCTCGGCGCCGACAGCGGCGAGGGCCGGGACTCGATGAGGTTCGACAGCATCTCGGTGGTCTCGGTGAACGCGGCCACCGGTGCGACCACGATCACCGGCATCCCCCGTGACATGCCGAACTTCCCGTTCGCCGCAGGGCCGATGCAGGACGAGTACCCGAACGGCTTCGAAGGGCACGGCGACCCGAACTGCGGCTGGGGGAGCGGGATCAATCAGCTGACCAACGCCGTCGAGCAGTGCCGCGAGGATCGTGGGACGGGGCTCTATCCGGATGCTGCCGCCCAGGGCTCTGCGCCCGCGATCGAGGCCACGAAGGATGCGGCGTCGGGAATCCTCGGCATCGAGATCCCGTACTACGTCTTCGTCGACATGCACGGGTTCGCGTCTCTCGTCGACGCGCTCGGCGGGGTCGACATCAACGTGGTCGAGCGGCTGCCCAAGGGCGGGCCGCCGGAGGGTGTGGACCCGCACAACGTCGACGCGTGGGCGATCGGCTGGATCGAGGCCGGCCCGCAGCACATGGACGGCGACACCGCCCAGTGGTACGCCCGCTCGCGGTACACGACCAGCGACTTCGACCGCATGCGGCGTCAGCGCGAGCTGCAGGAGGCGATCCTCGCCCAGTTCACGCCGCAGGTCGTGCTGACGCGTTTCCAGGATGTCGCGAACGCCGGTGCTGACATCGTGGAGACGGATCTGCCGCAGTCGCTCATCCCGACTCTCGTCGACCTCGGGCTCAAGGCGAAGGAGCAGCAGGTGCAGACCCTCGAGCTGACGCCCGAGGGCGGCATCGACGAGTTCGCCCCCGACTACGCGTACATCGCCGACCTCGTGCAGACGACGCTCCACCCGCCGACACCCACGCCGGCGGGCTGATCGATGGTGGCCACGCTGCGCGTCATGCTGGATCAGCTGGTTGCGCCTTCCGAGCCCGAGTTGGTCGAGGCGTCGCGCGAGCTCGCGCGGGCGTTGGTGCTGGGTGCGCCGTCGGGATGCGAGGTCGAAGCGATCGCGCCGGCCGGTGGCGTCGACGGGGCTCTGGATGCGGTGCCGGGGCTGGCGGGAGTGCGTCGGACCGCGTTGCCTCGACGGGAGCTCGCCGGTGCGTTGCAGTTGGGGGTGGGCACTGGGATCGGCGGCGGGATGATCCACTCACCGTCGCTGTTCGCTCCCTTGGTGCGCCACGACCGCGTGCACGACCACGATCAGACGGTGGTGACGGTGTGGGATCTGCGGCCGTGGGAGTCGCCCTCGGAACTGCCCCGGGCGGTCGGGGCGTGGCACAAGGCGATGCTGAAGCGCGCGGTGAAGCATGCGGACGCGGTGGTGGTGCCGACGCACTCGCTGGCTGCGCGACTGCTCGAGATCGCGCCGGCCCTTCGCGACCGGGTACGGGTGATCGCCGGCGCGTCGCCACTCGGGTTCGCGGTGCCGACGGATGAGGTCGGGCGTCGTCGATCGCTGGGTGTGCCCGAGGGCTATGTGCTTCTCGCCGGTAACCCGCTGGCCTCGGAGGGCTTGGATGCCGGACTCGCTGCGGTCGTCGCATCCGGTGTCGATCTTCCGGTCGTGGTGATCGACGTCGAGGAGGGCCATGAGCCCGCGGTGGCAGACCTCGCCTCGGCGGTGGGGCTGCCGGAACGGGCGCTTCACGTACGCGGGGTGCTGTCTCCGGAGGATCGCGCGGCGGTGTTTGGCGCAGCCGTGGCGTTTGTGGCGCCTTCGCGACGGGCGGCGTTCCCGTGGCGCGTCGTGGATGCCCTCACGCTCGGGGTGCCGGTGATCGCGGCCGCGTCGGCCGTGCACGACGAGGTCGTGTTCGACGGCGGCACGCTCGTGCCGGCGACCGGTGCTTCAGAGTTGTCCGATGGCCTCGGTGCGGCGCTCTCGGCCGGCGTAGGGTCGACGGCGGCGGCTGAGCGACTCGGCGTGCTCGCGGGCGACCGCGGGCGCGCGTTCTCATGGCGCGAGGCGGCGGACAAGGTGTGGGCCCTGCACGCCGAGCTGTAGTAGTGGGCGCTCGGCAATCTCGGAGCGGCCTCGGCGTAGGCTGTCTCGCGATGGATGAGTCAGACGCGAAGCCCTCCGCAGGCGTGACCGGATTGCGCAAGCTCTGGGCGGATCATCGGATCCGCTTCCTCTTCGTCGGTGGCTTCAACACGGCGTTCGGGTTTCTGATGTTCGTCCTCGTGGGGTTCGCGGTCTCACCCCTCAAGACAGTCACCGGCCCAGCGCTCGCGTCGATCGTAACCCTTCTGGTCTCCCACCTGCTTGCTGCGGTCGTCGCTTTCATTCTCTACCGACGATTCGTGTTCCGGGTTTCGGGAAACGTCGTCATTGACTTCGTGCGGTTCGAGAGCGTGTACCTCATCCCTCTCGGAGCCAACGCCATCCTCCTCCCAGCGCTGGTTGTATGGGGAATGAACCAGGTGATCGCACAGGGATTGATCCTCATCACGATGACCCTCGTGAGCTACTTCGGTCATCGCTACTTCTCATTCCGACGCTCCAGTACAGAGCATCGGAGCACGCCGCCCTCCGCGGATGAGAACGCCGGCTGATACCCTCGGAAAGTCCATGCGCCCATAGGGGGCGCATCTCTTTTTGATTGGGTTCCACGACTATGAAAGCTGTGCTCCTCGCCGGAGGCCTCGGTACCCGGATGCGTGAGGAGACTGAGTTCCGACCGAAGCCTATGGTCGAGGTCGGTGGCAAGCCGGTTCTCTGGCACATCATGAAGATTCTCAGTTCGCAGGGGATCAAGGACTTCGTTGTGTGCACGGGGTACAAGAGCGAGTACATCGCGAACTATTTCGCAAACTATGGCGCCGTCAGCAAGGACTTCACTGTCACGCTCGGAGATGAGCATTCGATCGTCTACCACGATCGGCACGATGAGCTGGACTGGAACGTGACGGTCGCCTACACGGGCGCGGCGACGATGACCGGGGGGCGCATCAAGCGGATCCAGCGGTACGTCGGCGATGAACCGTTCCTCTGCACATACGGCGACGGTATCGCGCCCGTCGACATCACCTCGCTGCGGGAGTTTCATCAGAGCCATGGAAAGCTGGCCACGATGACCACCACCCGGCCCTACAGCAGGTTCGGCGTCGTCGACATCAACGACGATGGCGATGTCGCGAGCTTCCGAGAGAAGCCGCAGAGCGATGACTGGATCAACATCGGCTACTTCATCTTCGAGCCGGGAGTCTTCGAATACCTCGACGACGACACAACCGTGCTAGAACAGGAGCCGCTTCACCGCCTCGCGCGGGAAGGGCAGCTCTCCGCGTTCCGGCATGACGGATTCTGGCAGCCGATGGACACCTACCGCGAGTCGCAGATGCTCAACGATCTGTGGAACTCCGGGGACGCCCCCTGGCAGATCTGGGATCGCTGAGAGGGAGCGCCCGGATCAGCAGTTGATCCGGGCGACCTCGATCATCGGCGGTGCCGGCCGGACGGTCTGATGGATGCTTACCACGTACTCGCCGATCAGGCCTAGGAAGAACAACTGAAGGCCGCCGAAGAAGAACATGCCCACGATCAGTGTCGGAATGCCCTGTGCAACATCCTGCTGGCCGAAGAGGAACAGCACGACATTGACGATCGCCGTCACGATTCCGACGATGGCGAGCAGGATGCCGATCAGCAGCGCCCAACGGATCGGTGCGCGCGCCGTGGAGATGAGTCCGTTCAGACCCTGGTCGATCAGATCGCTGAGCGAGTTCCGGGAGCGGCCGTGCTCGCGCACGCCCCATTCGTAGTCAACCTTGTCCCACCGGGGGTTCGTCTGCGCGACCAGTCCGCGGATGTACGGGTACGTGCCGGCGACCGCGTTCACCGACTGGATGATGTGCGCCCGGGCGAGCAGAAACTCTCCGGCGTGGGACGGCGGGTTGGAACCGCCGCCGACGCGCACGGTCCAGTAGTACGCCGCGCGTGCGGCGGCAAGCCAGAGCGGATCCTTGCGCTTCGTGCGCACTCCGTACACGACGTCGATCTGGTCCGTCATCTTCGCGACCATTGCGGGCACGACATCCGGCGGATCCTGGATGTCGGCGGGAATCATGGGCACGACGTAGTCGCCTGAGACGCTCCGCAGCCCGTTGGCCATGTTCCGGAAAGGTCCGACGTTCCGGGAGTTGACGATGACCTTGACACGCGGATCGGTCGCGGCGATCGTCCGGAGACGCTCGACTGTCTCATCGGTGCTCGCGTTGTCGCAGAAGAAGTGCTCGTAGTCGTACTCCGGCAGCTGTTCCTGCATCACCCGGCGCACCTCGCTCGCACACCGTTCCACGTTCGCCTCTTCGTTGTAGCAGGGCGTGACGATGGAGATCAGCGGTCTGTCGGGTGTCGCCGTGGTCACAGAAATGCTCCTTGTACTTCCAGTGGTTCCCACACGAGGGTACACACCGAGTTCGGTCAGGACGCGTGGTCTAGGCTCGACTCCGTTCCGTTTGCATGAAGGCAGAGAGTCGCGCATGAGTCAGCAGTCGACGACCGAGGCGTTCGCCCGCACGATTCGGCGCCGCACGCTCGAAATGGTCACGAGGTCCGGGTCGTCGCACGTCGGGTCTGCGTTGTCGATCGCCGACGTGGTGGCCGTCCTTTACGACGACGTACTGCGCGTGGACCCCGCGCGGCCCCGTTGGGAGGAGCGCGACCGCTTCATCCTGAGCAAGGGCCACGCCTGCTCGGTGATCTACGCGGCATTGGCGAGCAAGGGATTCTTCCCCATCGAGGAACTTGAGGACTACGCGCAGCCCGGTTCGCGTCTGCTCGCGCACATCAGCCACAGGGTGCCTGGCGTGGAGTTCTCGACCGGCTCCCTCGGACACGGACTTCCGTTCGGAGTCGGCAAAGCGAATGCGGCACGCCTGTCGCGTCGCGCATGGCACACATTCGTAATTCTCGGCGACGGCGAGATGGACGAGGGCAGTAACTGGGAGGCTCTGTTGTTCGCTGCGCATCACAAACTGTCGAACCTCACTGCGGTCATCGATGCGAACAACCTGCAGAGTCTGACAACCGTCGAGGAGACGCTGGGCCTCGAGCCGTTGGGCGACAAGCTCCGCGCCTTCGGCGCGGACGTGGTCGAGGGCGACGGCCACGACCTTGCGTTCCTTCGCGAGGCGCTCACCCCCGGCGACGACTCTCAGCGTTTCGAACGCGGTCCTCGCATAGTCATCGCGCGCAGCGTGAAGGGCAAGGGCGTCTCGTATATGGAGAACAGCGTCGCCTGGCATTACAAGAATCCCACGGCGGACCAGCTGGAGCGGGCCGTCGCCGAACTCGAAGGAGCCTCGCGTGCGTAATCAGTTCGTCGACCACCTCACTCGCTGGGCGCAGCAGGACGAAACGGTCACGCTCATCGTCGGCGACCTGGGGTTCGGAGTCGTGGACGAGTTCGCCGAGGCGCTTCCCCAGCAGTTCATCAACGCCGGCATAGCAGAGCAGTCCATGATGACAATGGCGGCGGGGATGGCCTCCGAGGGCTTTCGCCCCTTCGTCTACTCGATCGCCAACTTCCCCACGTTCCGGGCGGCTGAGCAGATCCGCAACGACGTCGGTCACCATGAGTTGCCGGTGACGGTCGTCGCCGTCGGCGGCGGACTGGTCTATGGGTCGCTCGGCTACTCGCACCATGCAGTGCAGGATTACGCGCTGATGAGGGCCATGCCGGAGATGACGATTTACTCCCCGGGGGATCCGCGCGAGATGGACGCTGTCGTGGCTTTGATGAAAGAGCATCCCGTCCCCGCATACCTGCGGATCGGAAGTCCGGCGACTCCGACCGTGCACGACCGTGAGATCAGTGTCACGCCGGGCGGGCTCGTACACGTCGCCGGTCCGGAGGACGCCGACCGGACCCTGTTGGCCACCGGCGCGGTCCTCGCGCTCGCTCGAGGGTGGCTCGAACTGCCCGAGTACGAAGGGTGGGCGCTCCACTCGATTCCGGTCTGGGGCGCGCGACTGCGTGAGCCGTCCTTTGAACGGCTTGCCGGTTTCTCGGAGATCGTCACCATCGAGGACCACCTTCTCGACGGCGGTTTCGGTTCGTGGGTGCTGGAGACTTTCGCGGCGGCCGAGGACCGTCCGCGCATCCGCCTTCGCGCCCTGGATCCGAGCGTGGCTGAGGCCGTCGGCAAAGAGGACTACCTCCGTGCTGTCGGGGGCCTACTTCCCTGAGAAGCCGTGCGAGGCGCCGCGTCCCCGGTCAGGTCAGCGCTGCGCCATCAGCCCTTCGCGAGTCGCGCGGATCTGGTCGTCGAGCCCGAGTGGCGTGAACGAGAACTCGGCGCACGCCATGCGCCAAGCCAGGCCGTCGTTGTGATACCGGTTCGCGGGGCCGTGGCTCATTGGCGGGCGACTGACTTCAAGGCCTGGGTCGACCACCCGGCGGACCGCATCAGCGAGTCCGGCCATCTCCACGAGTGGGCCGCCGCTCTCCACGATCCCCGACCGCCGCGCCGCCGTTGCGGCGGCGACTGCGAGCAGTTCGTCGACCGCGGTGTACCTGCGCCACACCTCCACCGGCGCCTTGATCTCGATGCCCGTACCACCCTCGGCTTGAAGGATCATGTCGGAAAATGCGAAGGTTCGCGGGAACTGCACGTGCCCACCCGACACAGCCCACGCCCGCGCGACCACAGCGTGAACACCGGAGTCGAGAGCCTGCCCGAGCAGAGCCTGCTCTGCCTCGCGCTTCAGGTACCCGTAGGGGTTGTCGTCGAAGGGGAGTGTCAGCGCGTCCTGCGGGTAGACCGCCGCTCCACTGGAAATGGTGATAACGGTGTGGACGGTGGGCAAAGCCGCGGCCGACAGCATTTGGGACGTCAGCGTCCGATTGATCGTTATGTATTCCGCCATGCGGTCTTCGCTGAGTCGATCGCGGGTGAGGAATGCGCAGTCGATGACGAGCTCGGGCTGGAAGCGTGTGACGTCTTCGGCATCCCACGTGCGAACGTCGATGTCCCGATTCGAGACGCGAATCGTACGAGATGTCGACGCTGTGCAGTAGAGCTGCGCATCTGTGCCGGCGAGAAGGTCGACCGCCGTCCTGCCGAACCAGCCGCTGGCCCCCGTGACCAGAACGCGAGCGCCTTTCGGCACGTTCGAGGTGAACAAGGAACGGGCGGCGCTGCTGATCAGGCGACTCATGCCCGCCATCCTGGCACAGCGGTCCTCGCCGGTCGGTGAAGGTTCGACCGGCCCGTACAATAGGGGGTCGGCTTGTCTTGATAGGAGTAGCGCGTGGTCTCGACACGGGAGCAGATCCTGGGTTCGGTTATGGAGTTCGCGGAGGAGAAGCTGGCGGCTCGCCCCTTCATCGCCGGCGAGACACCGGTGCCCGTTTCCGGCAAAGTACTTGACCCCGCCGACTATGCGTCCCTCGTGGACGCATGCCTCGACGGCTGGCTCACAGCGGGTCGATTCCACCGTGAGTTCGAAGAGAAGCTTGCGGGCTATGTCGGCGCGCGCAGCTCCCTTTTCGTCAACAGTGGGTCCAGTGCCAACCTCGTGGCACTCAGCGGCCTGACGAGTCCCAAGCTCGGGCGTCGCGCGCTCCAGCCGGGAGACGAGGTCCTCACCGTCGCCGCAGGGTTCCCGACGACGGTGAACCCCATCATTCAGAACGGGCTGCGCCCGGTGGTCGTGGACGTCGAACTCGGAACCTATGACGCCATCGCCGACCGGCTTCGCGAGGCAGTCGGACCGAAGACCCGCGCCATCATGATGGCGCACACCTTGGGAAACCCATTCGACCTCGACACGGTTCAGGAGCTGTGCAAGGAGCACCGGCTGTGGCTCGTCGAAGACTCCTGCGACGCGCTGGGCTCGACGTACCGCGGCCAGCGCACCGGCAGCTTCGGCGATACGGCGACGGTGAGCTTCTACCCGGCTCACCACATCACCACGGGCGAGGGTGGTGCGGTGTTCGTGAAGTCGCCGCTCGTCCGCAAGCAGGTCGAGTCCTTCCGCGACTGGGGTCGCGACTGCTACTGCGAGACGGGCCAGGACAACACCTGCGGCAAGCGCTTCGGCTGGCAGCTGGGAGAGCTGCCTGAGGGGTACGACCATAAGTACACCTACAGCCACATCGGTTATAACCTCAAAGCGACCGACATGCAGGCTGCGCTAGGCGTCTCGCAGCTGGACAAGATCGACCGTTTCGTAGAGGCGCGCAAGGCGAACTACCGGTACCTGACCGCGCGTCTGACCGGGGTCGATGGTCTCATCCTTCCGGTCGCCACACCGAACTCCGATCCCTCGTGGTTCGGTTTCCCGATCACAATCGATCCGGCGCACCCCGCCGACCGCGAGGAGCTCATGCGCTTCCTCGAGGAACGCAAGATCGGCACGCGTCTCATCTTCGCCGGCAACCTGACGAAGCAGCCCGCCTATCGCGACGTAGACTTCCGCATCGTTGGTGACCTCACCAACACCGATATCGTGATGACGCGATCGTTCTGGGTCGGCACGTACCCGGGCCTGACCGAGCCAATGCTCGACTTTGTCGCGGACTCGATCATCGAGTTCATGGCCGCCTCGGTCTGATATGCGGATCCTGATAACGGGCCACACCGGCTTCAAGGGCTCGTGGTTGTCGCTGATGCTGGCTTCGGGAGGACACGAGGTCAGCGGCATCGCCCTGGATCCGCTCGCGGGCGGCCTCTACGAAGCCGCGCGCGTTGGCGAGCTTCTTCACCACGATGTGAGGCTCGACATCCGTGATGCGGCCGGACTGCGCGATGCCATGAGCGACTGCGACCCGGAGCTCGTCCTGCACTTGGCTGCTCAGCCGCTCGTTCGGGAATCGTACGCTGACCCGCGCACGACGATCGAGACGAACGTCCTCGGCACGCTCAACGTCCTTGAAGCGCTCGTGGCGGCGCCGTCGGTACGAGCTGCTGTCATTGTCACGACAGACAAGGTCTACCGCAACGTAGGACGGCTCGATGGGTACGCGGAGGACGCCGCTCTCGGGGGTCATGATCCCTACAGTTCGTCGAAGGCGATGGCGGACATTCTGACCGAGTCCTGGGTCGCCAGCTTCCCCGGAGTGCCCACCGCTGTCGCGCGCGCCGGCAACGTCATCGGTGGCGGAGACGTCAGCAAGGATCGTCTGATGGTCGATCTGGTGGCGGGCTTCGTCGAGGCCGATCCGGTGGCCATCCGCTATCCCGACGCGGTACGGCCCTGGCAGCACGTTCTCGACTGCCTGTCGGGCTATATCACCCTCGCCGGCTCGCTATTGCGAGGCGGCGAAGCCGGTGCGTGGAACTTTGGACCGGATCCGGATGGGTTTCAGACGGTGCGTGAGATCGCGGACGCAGCTGTCGCCCAGTGGGGTGGCACTGCCCATTGGGTTGACGACAGTGCAGGTACTCACCCGCACGAGGCCGCTCTCCTCACTCTTGATCCCGCCAAGGCGCAGCGGGAACTGGGCTGGCGGAACAAGATTCCCTTCCCGGAGAGCGTCGCCTGGACGATCGACTGGTACAAGGCTGTCGCGAACGGCGCCGATGCGCGCACAGTCACGCTGGGACAGCTCGATCGCTTTGCCGAGCTCGCACCTGATGCGCCATGGCTACAGGCGCTCTCTAACGTCTCGAGGTGATCGCCACGTCCGCCCCCACTGAGCAGATCCGCTCGACCCGCGTCGTCGGGCGCCGCGAGCTCGCCGACGACGTCATCGAACTGGAACTTGCGGCGAACGGGCCTATGCCCCTGGCCGATTGGGAGCCCGGAGCGCACATCGACCTGAGGCTGGGCCTCGACGTGATCCGGCAGTACTCGCTCGTGCCGGCGGCAAGCGGCGAGGACGGTCGCTGGGCGGTCGCCGTGCTGATCGAGAAGGAAGGTCGTGGCGGGTCGAAACTGATCGGCCATGATCTCCACGTCGGTTCGGTAGTCAAGACCTCTGGCCCTCGGAACCACTTCGCATTCGAGCCTGGCGAGCGTTACCTGTTCATCGCGGGCGGCATCGGTGTCACGCCGTTCATCGCGATGAGCCGTGCCGCGGCTCGCGCAGGCGCGGACTGGCGCCTCGCATACCTCGGACGCTCACGCAGCTCGATGGCCTACGTCGCCGATCTCGAGGCGGAATTCCCGGATCGCGTGGACGTCTACGCTGCGGATGAGGGGCGCCGATTCGACGTCGATTCCACGATCGCAGCACTAGCCCCTGAGACGCGCGTGTACTGCTGCGGTCCGGATCGGCTTATGAACGCCGTGGAAGAAGCAATGAGCACTCCGGAGTTGCTCCCGTACGTTCATCTCGAGCATTTCCACCCGAGGGACACAACCGACGATACGCAGAACGAGGAGTTCACGGTATACGCGGCGGCCTCCGACATCGAGTTCATCGTGCCTTACGACGAGAGTGTACTCATGGCGGCTGACTTCGCTGGAGTCGTCGTACCCGGGGATTGCCTCGAGGGGACGTGCGGCTCGTGCGAGACGCGGGTGCTGTTGGGCGAGGTCCAGCACCGCGACTCGATTCTTAGCCCTCAGCAAAGGCGAGAATCGACATCGATGATGATCTGCGTGTCTCGGGCAAAGCCCGGCTGCCCCCGTCTAGAGCTCGATCTGTAGATCGAGTTCACTGAACCGGGGTGATGTCCGCGTCCGGGAAGGCATCCTCGAGCTGAGCGATCGCGTCGTCCAGGGCATCCGTTCTGATGTAGACGCCCTCGTCAACACCGATCGAGGTCACGTCGATGCGCGAGTAGTCCTGCTCGATGAGACCGGCGAGCGCGGGAGCATTCTCGAGGATGTTGAAACCCC
Source organism: Microbacterium trichothecenolyticum (assembly GCF_041938625.1). Classification (GTDB taxonomy): domain Bacteria; phylum Actinomycetota; class Actinomycetes; order Actinomycetales; family Microbacteriaceae; genus Microbacterium; species Microbacterium trichothecenolyticum_D. Next base: position 1,435,637 of record NZ_CP169427.1, read on the forward strand.
AAACGTCATTGTCCTCATCGCTGAAGACCAGAACCGGGTTGTCGGCGCTGAGACGGTCGGCCATCTCATCGTCCATCATGTCGCTGAACCATGGCACAACTCCCGCGAACCCCCCGGCCGGCATTCGTCGCGTCACCACGAAGTCATAGGCGTTGTTGATGCTCAGCTCGCCGTACTTGCCCCCCTCCGGCACGAGTGTCCGGATGAGTTCGGATCGATTCGCGTTGGGGAAAGCGACAGGTGTCGTGAGGGTGTGTCGAGATTGGTACACCGTGGCGACGTAAGGCAGGGTCGCGACCAGTGAAACGAGGCCTAAGGCGCCCGCGGCAATGAGTACGGGCAGACGTGGCCTGCTCGTCGAACGCCATGCGACTGCCGTGCACCACACCAGAAGTCCCAGGCATCCGATCATGAACGCCCACAACGGTTGGGCGTGGAAGCCGTTCCAGCCGCGCGTCGCAACCAGACTCGCCATCCAGAGCAGGCCCACACCGAGCACGACGCGTACCCTCGCGAACACCACGACTACGCAGCCGAGGACGACGAGCGCGATCAGCTCGCGGATCGCGGCGACCGGGCTCGTGCCGAACAGGGCGGGCAGCCACACGGCGTGTTGGAAGATGTCGACGAGGCCCGAGTAGAGCGGCGTCGCTACGCTCGACCCCAGACCAAACGCTAGATACAACGGATAGTAGGTGCGGTTCAGCACGTACGCCTGCTCGTACGCACCCATCAATGCACCCGTTACTGCGAGCACGGCGAAAATCAGCAGGAAAGGCGCGATGAACACGGCAGCACGCATGGCCACGAATCGGGCCCAAGCTCCTGCGCCGCGGAGACTTCGGCGCGCGTCGATGACTGTGAGGACGGTGGCAGTGAGCACAGCTCCGGCAATGAAGTAGACGGAGACGAACGCGACGCCGAAGGCGAATGCGCTGGCGAGGCCGATCACGATCCACCGTTGGAGCGAGATGTCGCGACGGACCGCCAGGCCAACCACCTCGAAGAGAAGGTAGAGGCACATGATGGCCTGGTAGTTGTCCGACAGGACGGTGTAAGACAGTTCCGGGTTGTAGAAGTGCATCGTCGAAACGAGCGTCACGACGACGAGCAGGGGAACGCGACCGAATTGCCGGACATTGCGTGCGTAGAGTCCGGCGAGCAGCACGGCGAAGACGGCGAACCCGTAAAGACGCTGCCCGCCGAAGTACTGCGCGCCCAGCAACTGACCAAGGCTGGATATCCAGTAGGCGACAGGAGTGTGCTGGCTGAGGTAGTCGACATAGATCGCACCGCCGTGTGCAACGACGTTGCCGCCGATCATGTTGTCGAATTCGTCGAGGAACGTGGGCTGCGACCAATAGGGGAGGTGCAGAACAAAGAGAAGGATCGCCAGGGCGATCGACTCCATTGCGAGGCGCCACCAGGGATGGTGTGCCGCCCGCGGGGAGTAGTTCCTCAGCCCGTCCGCGAACTTCTCGAACACGCTGCTCCTCTTGTGGTCACGGTCTCGGAAACCAATCGGGCGCCGCCGACCGTGATCGTCTTGCCCCAGAAGGTTTGAGTGTAGCTGGCCACGGCGGTGCCCTGCGAATCAGCAGAGCGTGGCCGTCCAGGGATTACTGTCGCGTGTATGTCGGGTTGCCGGCGGCGTCGACCGCGATCGTGCCGCCCTGGAAGTTCTGGATGTAACCGCCGTTGGCGGACGGTTGGGAACCGGAGGTGGGGAAGCCGAGCCATCCGTTCTCGTAGCCCTGGCTCACCCATGCCGTGTGGATGCTGGGGCGCATGGTCTGTGCGCCGGTGGCGGGGGAGTACATGACGAGCCCGCCCTGGAACAGCTGCCAGCAGCCGCCGTCCTTGATGCCGCACACGCTGGGAGAGGTCGGGTACCCCATCCAGCCGTTCTCGTAACCTTCCGCGACCCACGCTTGGTGGACGAACGGGCGCATGGACTTTGCGCCCGTTGCTGGCGAGTACATCACCACCCCGCTCTGGAATGCCTGCCAGCAGCCCCCATCCTTCCCCCCGCAGACGACCGGCGTTCCGGCTGCGCCGAGCCACGATGCCGCCAGGACCTCGTTGGCGATCGCGGCGTGAGGAGTGGTGGTGCCCTTGCCCGTGAAAGTTGGTATCCCGTTTGGGTCGACGGCCACTTCGCCGCCCGCAAACGATTGCGTATAGCCTCCCGAGTTCGTCTGCTGCGGTTCGCTCACGGGATATCCGAGCCAGCCTTCCTCGTACTTCTGCGTGACCCAGGCGGCGTGAGTCTGAGAGCGCATGGTGTGGGCGTCGGTCGCCGGGGAGTACATGACGACTCCACCTTGGAAAGCGCGCCAGCATCCCCCATTGATCGAACCGCACACCACCGGTGTACCCGCGATGCCGAGCCACGGCGCGGTAAGGGCTCGATTCGCGATCGCGGCCGCGCCTGCATTCTGCGCATCTCCGGTGTATGTCGGGTTGCCGGCGGCGTCGACCGCGATCGTGCCGCCCTGGAAGTTCTGGATGTAACCGCCGTTGGCGGACGGTTGGGAACCGGAGGTGGGGAAGCCGAGCCATCCGTTCTCGTAGCCCTGGCTCACCCATGCCGTGTGGATGCTGGGGCGCATGGTCTGTGCGCCGGTGGCGGGGGAGTACATGACGAGCCCGCCCTGGAACAGCTGCCAGCAGCCGCCGTCCTTGATGCCGCACACGCTGGGAGAGGTCGGGTACCCCATCCAGCCGTTCTCGTAACCTTCCGCGACCCACGCTTGGTGGACGAACGGGCGCATGGACTTTGCGCCCGTTGCTGGCGAGTACATCACCACCCCGCTCTGGAATGCCTGCCAGCAGCCCCCATCCTTCCCCCCGCAGACCGTGGGCGTAGTCGGGTAACCCATCCAGCCGTTCTCATAGCCCTCCGACACCCACGATTCGTGGACGAACGAGCGCATCTCATTCGCCCCGGTGGCGGGCGAGTACATGATCACGCCGCCCTGGAACAGCTGCCAGCAACCGCCGTCCTTGATCCCGCACACGACCGCTGTGGCCGCGGCGCCGAGCCAGCTCGCTGAGCCCCCGAGCGAGTTGTACTTCTCAATGATGGCAAGTTCACCCGGCCCCTTCGTTGGAGGACCGAACCAGTCGGTGTAGAAGCGCCAGAAGTTGCGGTTCCCGTATGACGAGCACGCGTCGCCGGTCCCGTAGAGATTGGCCAGTGCGGCTGCGTTCGGGGTGTACGGCGTGTAGATGTACAACGCCCGCGTCGCATCGTTGCGTATGTACACGCGTTTGGTTCCGCATGCAGATTCGACGTCGTAAAGAATGTTGTTCCAGCCGATGCGATATGCGAACGAGCCGGGATATTTCATGTAGATCTGGAACTGGCGAGCCCCGTAGTACACCTGTCGATAGAAGCCGCTGAGAGCGGAATCGCACGGCGCCGTGTCAGGACAGCTCTGCCCCATCGCTGCACGATAGTTCCACGCGGTCGGCGACGTCGCCGTCACCAGACCCTGCTCCTTCTGGAGCATCACGATCAGGACCTTTGGACTTATTCGGCACGATTGAGCGGCGGCCACGATGATCTGTGCGGCGGACATGGTGCCGCCAGGCATCCCTTGACAGATCGAGTCGGCGGCGATCGCCGTTGCGTTGGTGGAATAATCCTTCAGGCACGGTTGGCCGTTCGCCCCCACGCACCTGCTCACCCGCGCGTTCAAGAAGGCCTGCACGGCGCCGGCGTCCAGGGATCCGTAGTCGAAGAAGTTCTGATCGGAGATGATGTAGCCGTCTTCGAAGTCCGCAGCGTTGGCTGCGGCCGCCGACTCGGACGGCATGGGCACCAGCACGGCCGCGATTGCGGCGAGAAGCGCGACGAGGATTCCGGTTGCGCGCCATCGGCTCGGTCGCGTCGCTGTCGACGAAATCACGGGACGCTCACCGCCACCGGACCCGATACAAGTGATTGCCCAGTCGACTGATAAAGGAGTTCGAGAGTCCAGGCGCCAGATGGCACGACGATCCGAATGGTCCCGCAATTCATCGATGACGTCGCCGGAGCGGCATCAAGGGTGGCTGTGTGGACTTCCCCGTTCGCCGTTGCAGTGAGAGTGCACTTCGCTGCCGGCTCCACGAGGTCGGGGACGATACCGGAGGCGTACACGCCGCTGTCGTCGGCGCCGTATGTGACGAGCACCACCCCGGCGTCCCCCAGATCCTGCGAGTCAATCGGAGGAGGCGACGGAGCAGATGATGTCACCCCCGGCGTCGCCGAGCCCGTCGACGCCGGGGACGCCGCCCTCGTCGTCTCCGGCGACGCGGCCGGTGTGGCCTGATCGCCGGCTTCGGGAGCGCACCCCGTGATCAGCAGCGCTGAGGTGAGTAGCACACAGCTCCCACCAACCACACCAGAAACACGGATCACACGGTCACAGTACTCCCCGATGTGGTCTGGTCTGGGGATTCCGCGCCGGGTTGGTCAACCGCGAGTCAAAAGGCGCATCAGCCCAGCGCGTGAATCCTCCGGAGCGAACCCGGTCGCTTCCATCCGTGAGAGGTCGAGGACGCTGTTGCGTGGGCGTGGGGCGACGGGATGAGAAGCGACAGCGAAGTACTCCTCGGTCGACACACGTTGAACGCGGTCGGGGTCGTTCCCGGTGAGCGCGAAGACCTCGCGTGCCACGTCCGCCCACGACATCGGATCTCCGCTGCCGGTGAGGTTGTATGTCCCGTAGGGCGCCTCACTGTCGATCAGGTGGAGGATACCCCTCGCGATGTCGTCCGCGAAGGTGAGGCGTCCGAGCTGATCGTCGACGACCTTCGGGTCGACGCCGCGTTCGGCGAGGGAGGCCATCGTCCGGACGAAGTTCTTCCCTTCGCCGATCACCCACGACGTCCGGATGATGTAGTGCCGAGGAGAGGTGGCCACGATCGCGTCGCCCGCCGCTTTGGTCTGCCCGTAGACGCCGAGCGGCGCGATCGCGTCGTCTTCGCGGTAGGCACGCTCGCTGGTGCCGTCGAACACGTAGTCGCTGGAGATGTGGACGAGCGTGATGCCGTTCTCAGCGGCGATCCTGGCGAGCGTCGACACGCCAGCCACGTTGGCGGCCCATGCGTCGACGCGGCCGGCGGGCGTCTCGGCAATGTCGACGGCGGTGTACGCGGCTGCGTTGATGATCGTCTGGTAGTCACGCCAGCGGCGTGCCGTCGCAAGATCCGCCGACGAGAGATCGAGCTCGGCGCGCGTGGCGTACTCCACATGGTCCTCGTCGCCCAGTTCCACGCGAAGCGCGCGACCGAGTTGACCCGCGGCGCCGATCACGAGGGTCTTGCGCGGCGCCATGGGGGTCACGTCGGCCAGGCGCGGATGTGCGAGGTCCTTAGCCGAGATCTCGACATCCGAAAGCTGGATCGGCCAGTCGATGGCGGCCGTCTCGTCGGCAAGGTTGAGGAAGGTGTAAGTCGCGTCCGGCGACCAGTGGTCGTTGACGAGGTAAACGTAGGCGGTATCGGCCGCCAGAGTCTGATAAGCATTGCCAACCCCGCGGGGGACGAAGATCGCGCGGGACGGATCGATCTCGGTGGTGAACACGGCGCCGAAGGTGGGTCCTTCGCGCAGGTCGACCCAGGCGCCGAAGATCCGGCCGGTCGCCACGGATACCCACTTGTCCCAGGGTTCGGCGTGGATACCGCGGGTGGTGCCGACGGCATCATTGAACGAGATGTTGTTCTGCACAGGCCCGAAATCAGGCAGTCCCGCTGCGAGCATCTTCTCGCGCTGCCAGTTCTCCTTGAACCAACCGCGACTGTCGCCGTGCACGGGCAGATCCCACACCACCAGCCCGGGGATCGGCGTCATCGTCGGTGCCAGGCTCTTGCCGAACTCCGCCATCACTGACCCTTGGAGGCGTAGAACGCCTCGACCCCGTCTTTGGACGGCGCCCACCAGTCCTCGTGCGTCCGATACCAGTCGATCGTCGCTGCCAGGCCTGCTTCGAAGTCGCTGTAACGAGGCGCCCAGCCCAGTTCGGTGCGGAGCTTGGTGGAGTCGATGGCGTACCGCAGGTCGTGGCCGGCCCTGTCGGTCACGTGGTCATAGGCGGCGGCATCCTGACCCATCAGCGTGAGGATGAGCTCGACGACTTCTTTGTTGTTGCGTTCGCCGTCCGCCCCGATGAGGTAGGTCTCGCCGATCTCGCCGGCCTCGAGGATCCTGAGTACTGCGGATGAGTGATCGTCGGCGTGGATCCAGTCGCGGACATTCTCGCCTGCACCGTAGAGCTTCGGACGGATGCCTCGTACCACGTTGGTGATCTGCCTCGGGATGAACTTCTCGACATGCTGGTAGGGGCCGTAGTTGTTCGAGCAGTTCGAGATCGTCGCCCGTACCCCGAAGGAACGTACCCACGCGCGCACCAGGAGGTCGGAGCCGGCCTTCGTCGACGAGTACGGGGACGACGGGTTGTACGGGGTCGACTCGGTGAAGCGGTCGGGATCGTCCAGTTCCAGGTCGCCGTAGACCTCGTCGGTCGAGATGTGGTGCAGTCGCGTTCCGTGCCGACGTGCAGCTTCGAGCAACGTGTACGTGCCGATGATGTTCGTGTCCAGGAACGGGCGCGGATCGTGCAGCGAGTTGTCGTTGTGGGACTCCGCCGCGTAGTGAACCACCGCGTCGGCGGAGCGGAACAGCTCGTCCACCAGCGCGGCGTCTGCGATGTCGCCCTGTACGAACGTGAGGCGGTCATCGGGGATGCCGTCCAGCGAGGAACGGTTGCCCGCATAGGTGAGCTTGTCGAGCACGGTGACGTGGTCGTCGGAATTGCTGATCACGTGGTGCACGAAGTTCGAGCCGATGAAGCCGGCTCCCCCCGTGACGAGGAGTCTGCGCATTCCACAAGACTACCGGCGCCACGAACGTGTCCCGTTTTGTCCGGCGACCCGAGATGACCGAGACTTGTGAACATGCGTGGCATCATCCTCGCCGGCGGCACCGGCTCGCGGCTCCACCCGATCACCCAGGGCATCTCGAAGCAGCTGGTCCCCGTGTACGACAAGCCGATGATCTACTATCCGCTGTCAACGCTTCTCCTCGCGGGCATCCGCGATGTGCTGATCATCACGACCCCCCAGGATTCGGAGCAGTTCCGGCGGCTGCTGGGCGACGGCTCGCGCTTCGGCATTTCGATCGCCTACAAGACCCAACCCTCACCGGACGGGCTTGCGCAGGCGTTCATCCTCGGCGAGGAGCACATCGGCTCTGAGAGCGCGGCGCTGGTACTGGGCGACAACATCTTCTACGGGCAGGGGATGGGGACGCGCCTGCGTCGATACGCCGATCTCACAGGGGGTGTCGTCTTCGGGTACTGGGTCGACGATCCCACCGCGTACGGCGTCGTGGAGTTCGACTCGGGCGGCAATGTCGTCTCCCTCGAGGAGAAACCTGTTGCTCCCAAGAGCAACTACGCCGTGCCTGGACTCTATTTCTACGACAACGACGTCATCGAGATCGCTAAATCTCTGACTCCGTCCGCGCGGGGAGAGCTCGAGATCACCGACGTGAACAAGGAATACCTCTCTCGCGGGGATCTCAAGGTGGAGCTCCTTCCGCGGGGGACCGCTTGGTTGGACACCGGGACGTTCGATTCGCTCAGCGAGGCTACCGACTTCATCCGCACCGTCGAGAAGCGCCAAGGGCTGTCGATCGGCTGTCCGGAGGAAGTAGCTTGGCGGATGGGTTTCCTCTCCGACGACGAACTCCGTGAGCGAGCGGAGCCCCTCGTCAAGAGCGGCTATGGCGCGTACCTGCTGAAGGCGCTCGAACACGGCCGCGAGCTTCCCGCAGGCTGAGCTGGCTCAGAACCCCAGACGGAATCTCACTCGGCGCACGAGGCCTCGAGGCCCCTCCCGCACGAGGTAGTGCGACGCCAGTCTTGCCGACTTTCCGAGTCCACGGTACCTAGCCCGGATGGCGTCGGCTGTCGGGTCCGGCATACGCAGCACATGGGCGTGGGAGCCGCGCTGTCGATCGGGTGCGGTCCGCGGGGCCGCGCAGAAAGAGGTGAGCGGCTCGAGGGCGTGGCTCCACGAGAACTCCTCGCGGACGGATTCGATCGCCGACGCGACCGTCGCCCGGAGGTCCTGGTCGTAGAGCACGCGGATGATGCCCTCGGCCAGCGCATCGACGTCCTGCTCGGGCACCGTGACGCCGAGGGGCGACGAGTCGATCAGATCCGCGAAGCCGTCGCCGCGAGTGGTGACCATGGGAAGCCGCGCCCACAGATAGTCGAGGATCCGCGTGCGGAAGGAGAACGACGTCTCGATGTGCTCGAAGTGCGTGCTCACCCCGGCATCGGCGTCGAGCAGGTAGTTGTGGCGGTCGTCGAACGCCACCCACTCGCGGTTGAAGAAGACGTACTTGTCGGTGAGTCCGAGTTCGGCCGAGAGTTCGAACGTCTTGGCCTGAGCCTTCATCACGGGAACGCCGGGATTCGGGTGCGCAACGCCGAGGAAGAAGAGCCGCGCGTCAGGGTGCGTCTGGACGACCTTCGCCATCGCGCGCAGCAGGGTTGCCGTGTCGAACCAGTCGTAGATTCCACCACCCCACAGCAGCACCTTGTCGTCGGGGCCGATCCCAGGGACGGTGCCCTTGATCGCGTGGCGGCCCTGAGGGGGCATGTCCGGATCGAGCCCGAACGGTGCGACGTCGAGGAGATCGCGCAGAGCGTTGTCGGCCTCGTAGGTCATGGCGTTGACCCGTCCCACGGCGGCGAGCTGCCCTAGCCAGAAGTCGCGCTGCTTCTCCGAGGCGCAGAGGAGGAAGTCCGCCTTCGCAATCTGCTCGTTCAGCACTTCGGAGGCCAGGATGACGTGTGTGTTCCAGTCATCGAAGCGGGCGGTGCGGGCTTGCTCCAGCTGCTCGAGATGGAGCGGGTCGTAGATGTCCGCGACAAGGATCTTCTCCGTACGGGCAAGTGAACGGAACTGGTGCAGGATGTAGCCCTGCATCACGATCACATCCGCCCATTCCTCGTGCTCCCGCATCGCGCGGTCATCCGGCGTGTGGAACACCTGGAACGAGGTCGAGGCCCGCGTCGGCTTGATCGGGCTGACGAGTCTGACATCGTTGCGCACGGCGAGCTGCTCGCACATGTTCCAAGCCCGGATCGCCGGCCCCGCCATGCGCGGGCCGAGAAGGTCGCCCGTGATGACGAGCACGCGGATGCGTCCGCCGGGCGTCGTGATGCCGAGCGCGCCCGCGATCTCGTCGAGGCTCTGTCGAACCGGTCCGTCGGGCTGGAGGGCGTCGGTGGAATTGCCGAACAGCGGGAACACCGCGTCGTCGCGGACGACCCTGCGATTCTGAATCCGGGTTCTCTCAGGAGCGAGTTCGCCGAGGATGTCCACGAACTGGTCGATCCCATAGAGACCAGCGAGGGTCTCGCTCCCCACGGTGACTTCCCCGACGGGCGACACATCTTCTCGATCCGACTCGGGTCTGTCGAACGAGCGAGAGTCCAAATTGGACGCGGTGACTGCACGCCGTGCAGCGAGTCCGAGCGCTCCGGCGAGGAAGCGGCCGAGGTTCGCGTCGTCAACGTTCTTGTACAGCAGGATCAATGAGTTGCGCTCGCGGAGATAATGCGCCTGGGGCCCGTCGCCGTCGCCCGGGGACCCTTCGCCGTTCTCCGGCGCGCGAACTGCCGAGGTCGGCGTGTATCTGAGCCGATGTCCGAAGAGGTTGAGACGCCACCCCAGGTCGACGTCGTCGAATTGCGCAGCGAGCCGCTCGTCAAATCCGCCGAGGTCCGCGAAGAGCTTCGTGCGGACGAAGAGCGCACTCCGGCTGCCGAACAGGAGGTCGCGCGGTCGTTCCGGGGCAGAGGGCGCCCCGTTGCCTGTAAGGCTGTAACCCCTGCCGAACCATGTCAGACTTCCTCCGGCGAAGGAGGCTGTGGCGCCGTCGTGCGAGACGACCTTGCTCGCCACGGCCCCGATCTGTGCGCCAGCATGGAAAGTACGAACCGCCTGACGGATCCAGTCGGGTTCAGGGCGCGCACCCGACTCCAGAAAGCCGACATACTGCCCACGGACGTTCGCGGCGCCGAGGTTCAGTCCGGCCGTCACCGTCGCCTCTGCCCGTGTCCTGACCACCCGTGCGGGAGCCTGAACGGACCGGAACGGGTCCTCGCGACCTTCGGGTGTGTGCGGCGCGACGACCACGACCTCGAGGAGATCCCGGGGCCAGTCCACACGCTCGAGCGCAGCGACACTCGAGATGGTGTCCTCCGGGGAGCCGTCATCCACGATGACGATGGAAACCAGATCAGGGCGGTGAGACGGCATCGAGTTGAACTCCTCCAAGGCGCCGAGACAGGATATCAGGGCCTGCCCGGCGACTCTGGCGGCTGTCCACGGGAACCGTGCGGGCGGCGGATGGCGACGCAACGTAAACTCGTACGGATGTCTCCAGTCAACGATGAGGCGAGCGCCCGCATCCGCCGCCTCGCCTCGATGCCGCTTCAGCCCGTCGGCGGTGTGACGAGCGGCAGCCGCGGAGTCTGGTCCCCGATCGCGAACGTCGTCGGCAGGAGCGAGCTTCTCAGTCTTCTCGTCAGGCGAGACCTGAAGGCTCGCTACAAGGACTCAGCTCTCGGCTTCTTCTGGTCGCTCGTTCGGCCCCTTCTTCAGCTCGCGATCTACTTCGTCGTCATGGGGCAGTTCCTGCAGGCCGCCAAAGGCATCCCGGACTTTGCCGTGTATGTTTTCGCCGGACTGACCGCTATGGGCCTGTTCACTGAGATCGTCGTCGGCGGCACGGGGTCGATCGTGGCGAATGCCGGACTTGTGAAGAAGGTGTACCTTCCGAGGGAAGTGTTCCCGCTCGCCAGTGTCGGGTCGGCTCTTTTCAACTTCGCGATCCAGATGGTGGTGCTCCTCGGTGCCACCTTCCTCGTGGGCCAGCCTCCCATCCACTGGCAGTTCTTCTACGTCATCCCCGCCCTCTTGGTTCTTCTCGCATACGGCACCGCATTCGCGCTCCTGCTCGGCGCGATCAACGTGTATCTGCGCGACATGCAGTACTTGGCCGAAGTCGGGACGATGCTGCTCTTCTGGGCGAGCCCTGTGGTGTACTCGTGGCAGATGGTGAGTGAGCTCGTGACGAACCCGGTGGCGCTCGAAATCTACACGAACAACCCGTTGACGCTCGCCGTCCTCGGTTTCCAACAGGCGTTCTGGGTGGCCGGGGAGTCCGTAGAGCAACCGGACGCGCTGCTGTTGCGCCTTCTCATCGCGCTGGTGATCGGGGTCGTCTTGCTGCTCGTCAGCCATCGTGTCTTCCTGCGCCTGCAGGGCAACTTCGCTCAGGAGCTGTGATGTTCGGAAACACGGAAGCGACCGTGGCTGCTCGAAGCGAGTGGCCGCACGTCGTCCGGATCGCCAGCGCGTCCAAGAGATTCGTTGTTCGCAGGGACTCCTCGATAAAGGAGAGGATCGTCACGTTCGGACGCGCCGGGCGGCGCCACCGGAAGGACTTCTGGGCGCTGCGGGATGTGTCGCTCGACATCAGGGCGGGCGAGACCATCGGACTCATCGGGCACAACGGGTCGGGCAAGAGCACTCTGCTCAAGCTGATCGGCGGAATCATTGAACCCACTTCGGGTTCGATAGCAGAGCGGGGCCGCGTGGCCGCCCTATTGGAGCTCGGGGCTGGGTTCCATCCGGATCTCACCGGGCGAGAGAACGTGTATCTCAACGCCGCAGTGTTGGGTCTGTCGCGAGAGGAGACGGACGCACGCTTCGACGAAATCATCGCATTCGCCGCCATCGACGAGTTCATCGATACGCAGGTGAAGTTCTATTCGTCAGGGATGTACGTGAGACTGGCCTTCGCGGTCGCGGTTCATACCGACCCTGACATCCTGCTCGTCGATGAGGTGCTCGCCGTCGGCGATGAAGCGTTCCAGCGCAAGTGCATGGATCGCATCGCCGAGTTCCAGCGCGAGGGGCGAACGATCATCATCGTCAGTCACGCCCTCGGCCAGATCGAGGAGCTGTGTACTCGCGCGGTGCTGCTCGACAAGGGGCGGATCGTTCACGACGGCGATCCATCGCGTGCGGTCGCGAAGTTTCGTGACCTGTTGGAGGACCGCCGAATCGACGAGCGACGTGCCGCCGTCAGCGCAGAGCAGCGCCGCGACGGCGCCGTGGTGGCCTGCTCCGTTAGTGGCGTCGGCAAGCCGCCAGGCCAGCAGATCTCCCGGGGCGAGGACGTGGACGTCCGACTGACGATCGCGGCCGAACGACTGGAATCATGGATCGCCGCCATCCAGATCGACGACCCGATGGGACAGAAGGTATTCGAGACGGCGACCGATCGATTGAACTTTCCACCCGGTCTCATCGAGGGCCAGCGAGAGATCGTTTTCCGCCTCGCCGATGTGCCGTTCGGTGGCGGCCGCTATTTCATAAACACGCTGCTACGAGATACGGATGGGCACAACCTGCACAGCGCGATGCAGATAGCCTCCTTCGAGGTCGCGGCGGACACCCGGTCGAGCGGGTTCGTCAGCATCGACGTGAACGTCGCGGAGCGCTGAGGTGCGCGCGGCACCTGCAAGGTAATCGAGATGTCGCATGGCCCGTCGCAGTTCCCGAGCCAGGGACGCCGCCTCGTCGTGTTTTCGGTGCGACACTCTGTCAACGGCGACGATCCTGCGCGCGCGTTCGCGCTGCGCTCGCTTCGCCTTCACGCGTCCCGACTGCTGATTGCGGGGCCCGAAGCGATGACCGATTCAGAGCGAGCGATACTGCGCGACCTAGCTGATGCTGTCGTGGTCGTGGAGGACGCGGAGTCGCTGGATGACCCACCGCATCTCCTCACCGAGATCGACGACTTGGACGACTTCGACGAGATCGTTTTCACCGACGACTCCTGGTTCGGTCCCATCTTTCCGTTTGAAGCGCTCTTCGCGCTGATGAACCCGCGGAGAATCGACGGCTGGGTCATCTCCCCACGGCAACGTATGCGCCCCAACTGGATCGCCGTCCGCGCGCGGGGGCTCGCCCAACTGCGCTCCGCCTACGGAAGCGGTGCAGGTGCGGGAAGGCGGCGCCAGCGCATTGATGACCTGGACGTTTACCTCGCCGAGAGCGGCTTGGTGATCGCCGTGGCGGGGAAGGTTGCTGGTGAGTCGGGCAGGGAATCCGTCTCAGGGTCGCAGCCAGGCTTTCCGCTCGACGGCTCTCCGCTGGTGAGCGCAAAGTCACTGTCCGCCGACCCCCTCCTTCTCGATGCGCTGGGAGTCAGCCCTCAGCAGGTGCTCGCAGAGATGGGACGGGCGGGCTTCCCGTCTTCGCTCGTGCTCCAGCGGCTCGCGCGGACGACGGCCCCCCGGGAGCTTCACGTCGATCTCGGAATGCTCGAGGTGATCACAGACGCGAAGGCGTCCAGGGACCGTTCTCGGGCCACGCTCGTCGCGGCTCACGTCGCGCCCGGTTCGGACGCGACCGAGCTGTTCCGTCGGCTGCATTTGGTGCCGAAGCCCTTCGACGTCCTGGTTACGGTCACCACCGCGGATCGCGAACGCGTAGAGGTCATGCTTGCCGGTGACACGCGCTCGTGGGAGAGCGCGGAGGTCCGCACCGTACCCGACGACGCGCATGACGTCGCTGCCCTTCTCGTTGGTTGCCGTGATCTGCTGGTCGATCCGCGGCACGATGTCGTGGTGCGGCTACGGACTGGGTCGGCTCCGGGGGAGAGTGCGAACATCCGCCGCAATGCGAGGCGCGCGACATGGGAAAACCTGCTGGACTCGGAATCGCATGCACGGTCCGTCCTCGACCTGTTCGATCGCGAGACCGGGCTCGGCGTGGTCCTTCCTCCCACCGGCTATATGCTGCCGAACGACGTCGGCAAAGGGTGGGACGGCATCCGCGAGGACGTGGAGCGGCTGCGACGTCTGCTCGGCATCCGTGTCCCTCTTGGCGCCGCACCCCTCGCGCCCGCCGATGGGATGTGGGCTGCGCGGGCGGAGGCGCTCCGGGTCTGGGCAGACGTGACCTGGTCCTGGGACGACTACGCCGCATCCTCGCGCTGGAAGCGTCTGGGCGAAGCGCAGGAGGCGCTCCTCCTCCATGCGGCGGGTGAGCTCGGGTATCACGCCCGGACCGTGGCTACCCCTCGCTACGCGGCGGTGAGCCATGCAGCGGCGCAATACATGGTCGACCAGCTGGCGTCTACCACGGACGGTGCACCGCTCGACCGTGTGCGCCTGCTGCGGAGGCTCGGTCCGGTCCGCGGAGGCGGTGCACTCGACTTCTTCAGGATGCACCTCCGCGCCAATTGTGGGGGACTGCTGACACGTTGCAGGTTGCTCGCACGCTTCGCACGGGCCGCACGTGGCGGACGAGTCCCTCAGACGAAGGGGCAGGACGATGACGGTCGGTAAGCCTCGGCCGGCGGAGCCGCTGCGCGGGCGGCCACGGCGTCTCGTGGTCTTTGCAATATATGACCGCGACGGTCGGGTTGATCCCTTCGTGACCTTCTCACTCGAGGGACTGCGTCCACACGCCGACCGGATCCTGGTCGTCGTCAATGGTCTGCTTCAGCCTGAAGGACGCGCCGCGCTTTCGGCTGCGGATGAGATCCTCGTACGCGACAACTCCGGGTTCGACATCGGGGCGCACCGTGACGCGCTTGCGCACCTGGGGGATGCGATCGGCGAGTTCGACGAAATCGTGCTCACGAACGACACCTGGTATGGGCCGATTAACCCGTGGCAACCGGTCCTCAAGACGATGAATGCGCGCCCGTGCCATTTCTGGGGACTCACCGATCACGCGCGGACGACGCCGAACCCCATCACCCACCGCGGAGTGGCGCCATACCACCTGCAGTCGTATTGGATCGCGGTCCGTAGGGAGATGTTCCTCTCGGAAGATTGGGTGCGGTACTGGCGCGAGCTCGGCCCGCTCCAGAGCTACAACGACGCGGTGCTCCGGCATGAGCTGCGCTTCACCGCCCATTTCACCGATCGAGGTTGGATCGCCGAGGCTGCGTTCCCATGCGCCGAACGGGACACCGAGAACCCGTCTCTCTTCGAAGCGGAAGCACTGGTCGACGACGGCTGTCCCGCACTGAAACGGCGTCCGCTGTTCCATTGGCCGCCGTTGCTGGTGTCGCGCGGCGCCCTGGGGGAGCGCACTCTCGCCGCGGCAGCGGCGCACGGGTATCCGACCGAGTTGATCCTGCGTAACCTCGCCAGGACAGCGCCGCCGGGAACGGTCAACGCCGACGCGGGCCTCGTTACCGCGCTGACCGGTGCGGTGAACGCGGGTGGCTCTGTGCCACATCCACGCACGCTTGTCAGCGCCCACGTTGAGGATTCACCGGACGTTCGTTGGATCCTCGATCGCACCGCGAGTGTGGGCGAGTGCGACCTCGTGCTGACGGTTGCCGACGCGAGGAGCGCGGAGGGTTTGCATCATGTGATCGCGGATCAGACGGATCGGGAAGTGCGTATCGTCACGGTTCCGGGCGCCGTCTCCCCAGACGCAGCGTTCTACGACGGGTGTCGCGAAGCAATGCGCTCCACGCAGTACGACCTCGTGGTGCGGCTCGCTGTGCCTCGAGATGCGGCTTCGCACCCCAGCAGGGATGCGACCGATCCGGTGGGCGCGAAGAACACCTGGCTGGAGGTCGCGAGCTTGTTCGACGCTGAGGCCGGGCTGGGCATCGTCTTCCCACCTGTGCCACACCTCGGTGGGGACTCCTTTGGCCGGGGATGGCGGGGAGGCAAGGAGGACTTCGCGTCGCTCGCACGCCGTGTGGGCATCGGCGTCCCGCTCGACGACGTGACGCCGCTGGCGCCCGAGGGGACGACCTTCGTCGCCCGCCCGGCCGCACTGCGATTGCTTGTCGAACACGACTGGGGCGCAGAGGGGCGTGAAGACTTAGACGCTCCGCGCCTCGCCGCTGCTCTCGCGCGGATGCCGGCATACGCCGCCGGCGAGGTTGGCTTCTACACTCGTACGGTCGCGACCGGCGACTACCTTGCGACGAGCCTCCCGCTGCTCGAGTTCGAGGCGGAGGAGATGTCGGCCACGATTCCCGGTGAGGCCTACAAGAAGATCGACTTCCTGCGGCACTCCGGAGCCGTCGGATCGGGGTCGGGTCGCGATCTCGTTCGCATGTATGCGCGCTTGCGCCACCGGTGGATCGTCGATGTCGCGCGCCGCCTCGCGGACCCGAGACGCGTACCCGGCCGGTGGCTCGCATCGGCGCGCTCGCGAGAGCGCTGACCCACGGACGGAGCTGCTCAGAGGCTCAGCGCGGTGTGGAGCAGGGTCCTCGCCCGGGCATCGAACGAATGCAACGCGCGGACCCTCTGCGAGATTGCGGCGACCTCTTCCTGGGCGGGGAAGATCTGATCGAGATCACCCGACAGCAGTTCGAGCAGTTCGGGGATGTCCGCATACGTGCGAACCGCCCCGCCGAAGAGCTCGGGGATGCCGACGACATGATCGCTCACCGCCCGCCCGCCCGCAGCGACGACGTCGAACAGGCGATTCGAGACGAAGCCGGCGCTCTGCATCGCCGGCCAGTGGTCGTTCAGGATGGCGCCCGCCGACTCGTACACGGCCGGAAGGTCCGCGTTGGCTACGCCGGAGCCTTTGATGGCTGCCCCGGGAATCCACCCGCTCCAGTCCGGACCGAACACGGAGATGGGAATGCCTGCCCTCAGCGGTTCGATGATGGACGGCCGCGGGATTCCTCGTGCCGTGCCGACGAAGACCAGATCCGATGAGCGGGCGAGACCCCGAGGGTGAAACCGGCGGATGTCCGTGCACTGCAGCAGCGGTGAGATCTTGAGGTCCATACGCGCTGAAGCCTCGGCGGCCCATGGCTCCGACGCCGCGAACACGGCGTCGAATCCGACGACGTCCTGCTCCTGAATCTCGTCAGGGTGACTGATGATCCACAGCAGCGATCGCGCCCCGCGCTGGGGAGAGAGCGGTTCGGGGCCGCGAAGGGCCAGCACAACGTCGTCGAGGTACGAGCTCGGCCTCTCGCGAGCCGCGTAGGCGTCGATGACGACCTCCTGGCCCAGTCTGCGGAGGGCGTCGGCGATGCCTCGGGCGTAGTGGGTATCGCCCCACCACTCGCCTCGTGGACCGGGCGGCGCTGCGATCTTCACGGCCCACCTGAGCCGCGGGACGACTCGCCCGTCGTCGAGTGTGGCTGTCGCGGTGAGGCGGCGCAGCACCGGGCTCCCCGACTTCCAGGAGTCCGTGCGGAAACCTGCGCGCGCGATGATGCCGTCTAGATCGGTGTCGGGCGATTGGACGGTGTCCGACGACGCAGCCACGCCCCGCGGCGCGCGGACGAGGGACGCGGTGAGCACCAGCGCGCCGCTGCGCGCCGCCGGCGGCAGTGCGAGAGTCGTGCCGCGCGCTCGCGGCACCTCGAGTTCGGAGTCGAGTGGTTTCGCATCTTCAGCCGGATGCCCGGCGAGGACGTCGAACGGCCGGCCGTGGCGACTGCCCACCCCGGCCGACACGATCGTGCCGTCGGAGAGGTCGAGCCAGACGGGAGCGGCGACCCGTCCGGTGCGCCGCGCGGTCTCTCCGAGGATCCGGAGGGTATCCATGGAGACGTCGGCGGAGGGTCCTCTGACGAGCAGGACCGCATCGGGCGCGATGGCCCGCACCGCCGTCACCGGATCGCCGTCGTCCCGCGTGATCTGGACGTTCGGGAGCCATAGGGTGAGCAGCGACGCGCTCACCCATTGGTCGGCATTTGAACCCGCCAGCGAGATGACGATCGGAACGCCCTGCGACCCGAAGCGGGCGACCAGACGGAGTGGGGTCGAGGCGTCTTCGAGTTCGTCGATCCGGCACACCAGCACGGTTTCGCCCCCGACAGGCTGGAGCGGTGGGATCGTGGTACGCCCCGTCGCCTGGGCAGCGGCCAGGCGCGTGGCCCCCTCAACCTTGGACCAAGCGACGGTCGTCGTGCCCAGCGAGATCGAGCCGTCCGACATCGCTGAACGCCAGGTGGCGCCGAGCGGGCCGGCCGGATCCTCCAGCAGGTCATGTCCGGGTCGCCGCGAATCCCAACTCACATTCGCCTCGATGCGACGCGGATCGTTGACCAGGTAGGCGTACAGCGCCGGCACCCGCCCTACATCCGACAGTTGCGATGCGACCAGGCGCTCCATGATGAGCGGGTTCAGCGAGAAGCCGCTTCTGAAGCCGCCGCGGACGTACCGCCGCACGGCGCGGCGAGCTGACAGTGGGCGCCCCTGCGCGGCGACCAGGCCGAGGTCTACGATGCCGGCCCTTCGGATGACCCGCGCCCACCACACCCGGTCCCCAGCGGCGAGGATAGGGCCAACCACCGGAAGCCTTCGCGCACCCCGCCAAAGCGCTCGGACACGGTTGACCACAGCTCCGATCTTATCGATCATGGGTGCGAACGCGCCGGGTGATAGGGTCAGGCACGATCGGACCGCAGACAGGAGCCTCACGTGGTGGACACCGGGCGCGTCGGGATCGTCGTCCGGACCAAGAACCGCCCCTGGTTTCTCGCCAGGGCGCTCGGCGACATCGCCGCGCAGCATTACGCGGATTGGCGCGCGCATGTGGTGAACGATGGAGGCGATCCTTCGCACGTGGCGGCGGTCCTCGCCGACCTTCCGGACGATGTACGCGATCGCATGACCGTCGCTCACAACGCGACTCCGCTCGGCCGATCGGCAGCTGCCAATCAGGGCGTTCGAGCTTTGCCAGACAGCGAATTCATCGTCCTCCACGACGATGACGACCTGTGGCATCCGCAGTTTCTCTCCGCGACCGTCGCTTGGCTCGACCACCACCCGGCCGATATCGGCGTCGTCACGCGGACGGCCATCGTCTACGAAGACGAGACCTCCGATGGAGGATTCGCCGAGACGGCGAGAGAGATCTTCTGGGCGCAGATGCACGAGGTCACCTACACCGATCTGCTCGAGATCAACCGCTGGGTTCCGATTGCCTACCTCTACCGCCGGGTGCTGCATGACCGTGTCGGCCTGTACGACGAAGAAATCCATGCCGCTGAGGATTGGGACTTCGGACTGCGAACGCTCGTCCGCTACCACGTCGGATTCCTCGATGGAGAGCCGCTCGCCTTCTGGATGCAGAGGCGCGGCGTAGGCGGAGAACTTGGGAACAGCATGTTCGCGCTGGCTGAGGAGCATGGCCGCTACGACGCCATCATCCGTGATCGGGCTCTTCGCGATTTCGCCGCCGCAAATGGGGCCGGGCTGGCCCTCTATCTGGCGAGATACATCCCTGACCAGGTGCGCCGAATTGTCAAGGACGAGTTGGCGAAGGAGTTGGACGCGCGTCCCAGCGATATGGATCGCTTGCGCCGTCGACTTAGCGGCCTCCGCCGACGCCGATCCTAAGCCGTCGGGAAGAGTGTCGGGGATGACCTCCGGCCCAGATACCGTTCGCCGCGTGAGTCAGCGCCTGTTCCAGTACCCCGCCTTCCGCATGGCTAGGGACTGACGGAATCCGATCGATGAGTCGATGCCCCGACCGGGTACAGGGCGCCTGGGCACACCGCGTCCCTTGCGCCATCCATCGACCCGCCCCCGAAGCGACGCGGCATCGCGCCGAGTGAGCAGTCGGAGCGCGGTCACGGCTGCCTCGGTGACGAGGGCGCGAACCGCGTGGCGCCCCCTGAGGATTCCGTAGACCCGTAGCAGGTACCCACGGCCGAACCCCGACAAGTAACGCTGCCGCTCCGATTCCCGGCCGGCGGAAGCACCCCCGATGTGGGTGCCGACGACCTTGGCGACCTCCAGTGCGCCCCAGCCTGCGGCGCGCAGCCGAAGCGCCAGATCGAGCTCTTCTCCGTACATGAAGATGTTCTCGTCGAGGAGCCCGACACCATTGAGGGCGGCGCGGCGGTATGCGGCGGCGGCGCCGTAGGGGCCCAGCAGCGCAGGACCATTGTGGACTCTGTTCAACTGTGCGCCGTGGAACCGGACGAATCCCGCGACTGTGTCGTCGGCAGTGACCCCGAAGGAGTCGACGGTGCCGTCTGGTCCGAGGAGTATCGGCGACACGCTACCGGCGCGGGCTGTGTCGTCCGCGTCGAAAGCAGCGAGGATCGTCGCAGCGAGATCGGCCTGAGCGACGACGTCACTGTTCAGGAGCAAGACGAACTCGGCCCTGCCGGCGCGAATGCCGATATTGCAGGATGCGGCGAACCCACGGTTGACCTTATTCGCGATGACCTGGAAGCCGCCGAAGCGCTCGCGCACGCGACGCAGGGTGTCATCGGGCGAGCGATCATCCACAACGGTCACCCGTACCGGAACGGTCTGCGCCTCGAGCGACTGAAGACACTGCTCGACGAGCTGCCAGCCTCCGTAGACGGGGACGATGATGTCCAGGCGGGGCGCGTCAATCGGGGGCCTCGACACATTCCTCCTCGTAGACAACCCGACCAGTCTACCGGCGCGATCCCGCCCCCAGCCTCCCGATAGGATCGAACGGCCCGGCCGGACGGGATGGCATAGCGATGACAACCGACACTGATAGCGCACACCCCGGGACGACGGGTTGGATCGTCATGGCGGCCTATCGCCCTGATCCTGCTCTCTTCGAGCGACAGCTAGCGTCCATTCGCACGCAGTCGGTCGATGACTTCCGCGTCATTATCTGCGCCGACGGGGGACAGGCGGAAGTCCGAGCTCTCGTGGCACGTCTCACCGATGCTGATCGGCGGTTCTCGGTGATCGGTGCGGATGATCGGTTGGGGTTTTACCGCAACTTCGAGCGAGCTCTGAGTGCAGTTCCCTCTCACGCCGCCTGGGTAGCCCTGAGCGATCAGGATGATTTCTGGCACGAACGCAAACTCGAGCTGATGCTGCCGCATCTCGATCGAGCGTCGATGGTCGCCGCCCAGGCCAGGGTAGTGCGATACCCGGACGGCGCCATCCTGAGTCCGAACACACGGCGTCGGAACGTTGCAGTGGCGGACCTGCCTGTCTTCAATCAATTCACCGGCGGGATGTCGGTTTTCCGGCGGGGGATCCTCGACCTCGCGCTGCCTTTCCCCGTGAGCGATTCGCCGGCGCGCGTTCACGATCAGTGGCTAGCGCTGTGCGCTGCCGTGACAGATGAGGCGCTTGTGATTCCCGACCTCGTGCAGGACTACGTGCAGCACGGTGGGAACGTGCTCGGCGAGACGGCGGACGCGCGTCTCCGCCCCCTCGCTTCCTGGCATCGCCTCCGCGACCGGGTCCGCGAGGAGCACGGGTCGGCGTCGCCACGTGGGTTGGCCGCTGCGGCCTTCGCCGCAAGCGCCGGGTGGGCGGAGACGATGGTCGAGACGCTCGCGGAGCGACTTCCCGCGAATCAGTCCGCGCGCCAGCTCGGGTCGCTCTACGGTCGACGCCGGTCGTTGTTCCGGGTGGCCGCTCACCTCGGCAGATCGGTGATCTCGGGGAATGTCCCGCTGCGTAATGCCATCGTGTACCTCGCCGGATCTGCGCTCCGCCCTCTCGCTCGGCGGCGAGTCCGCTGAGTTTCTCAGCGGAGGCTGCGCGCCTCACTGCGCAGCACTCCCACGGCGAAGCAGCTGACGACGACGAATACGACGACCTCGCTCAGCGCAAGCCCCAGGACGATTCCGATCATCCCGGACTGCGTGCCCCCCACGATCATCGCCGGGAGCCCGATCGCGGCGGACGCGAGGATGGCCCCCAGCACGACGCGGTCCCTCCCCGCAGGCACCAGGATGTTCCTGATGAGGGGGGTTGACAGCGAGATGAGGAAGTATGCCGCGCCGTACGCCGGGAACACCTCGGGGGGTGGCGTCACGGCCGCGCCGAGCAGGAACTCGGTCAGAGGAACACCAAGGAAGGTGAGCACGAGGAAGCCGCCGGCGCCCACGAGCGCGTGCAGCGCGAGCGCGATCCCGTGCCGGCGCATCCGGCCCTCGGAGAACGGTGCCTCGAGCACCCACTTCTGCAGGCTGTTGCCCAGTACGACGACCGCGGTCAATCCGATCCGGTAGATCTTGTCTGCCGAGGTGAGTTCGGCGGCGGCCTGTGTCCCGAGGATTCCCTGCGCGACGGGGACTGGTGCAGTCGTATAGCTTCCGCCTATGCCGTCCGCCACAGCGAGCGCGAGGTTCCCACGGAATGCGGCTCGCACGTCCGTGCCGACGAACGGGGGTATCGCCGAGCGGTAGAGGTGGAAGTTCAGCAACACCAGGCCGATGAAGACCCCACATAGCATCGCAATGGGGTACGCGATCACCGAACCCGTCGTGAGCATGATGCCGATGCTGAGCAATGTCAGGCTCGCGAACGGCACCGCCTCGTACCAGAGTGCGAGGCGTGCCGAACCGACGCCTACGGAGAACCACGTGACGGTCAATCCCGTCGCGCCGGTCGCGAGGGCGGCGAGAGCGGCGACTGGTGCGAAGGTCCCGTCCACGAGCACAGCAGCGAGGATCGCGCCGGCGGTTCCCGCGACCACGAACACGATCAGCCGACACCAGAGGCTTTGCGCGTATACTGCGTGCCGGTGCTTGGACGAGGGCGCCTCGCTGACACGCGCCCCTCCGTTCACATTCCAACCGTAGCTCGCGACCATTGCGACGAAGCTGCCGATCGCCTGCCCGGTGCCGATGGCGGCCCACCCCTCCGGACCGTCCACGCGCGACGCCACGGGAAGCACCAGGAAAGGAACCACAGCCGATATCAGCGGTACCGCGCCGAAGCCGAGAAACCGCGTCAGGAGCACCTTCACGCGCGACCTCGCGCTGCGAGGAGGCACCTTAGCACGGCTGCCACGCCGGCGGCGGCGGAATCCCAGCTGAACTGCTCAGCCCAGCCTCGTCCCTCGGCGATGCGGGTGCGGGGGTCCGGGTCGGCCAGCGCCCCGGCGATCGCCGCGGCGAATGCCGCGGGGTCGGTTGCGTCGGCGTAACGCACGGCTTCACCTCCGACTTCGCGGAGAACCGGAATGTCGTTGGCGACCACCAGGCAACCGCGGCGGAGCGCGTCGACCACGGGCAGCCCAAAGCCCTCCGCGGTTGAAGGGCACGCATACACTGCGGCGCGGGCGTAGAGGGCCTCCAGGACCGGCGCTTCGAGCCAACGCGCGAGCAGCACGTCGCGCTGCAGGCCCAGCTCGGCGACGACACCGGTGAGCGGGTCGTGATCGCGCCCACCAGTGATCACCGCGAACGGCCGAGATCCCGGCGGAAGCGCTGCAAGGGCCTCGAGCAGACCGCCGAAGTTCTTGTGCGGCATCCGATTTCCGGTGCTGAGAAGGAGCGGCCGGGCGCGATCGATGGCCAATCCGTCGAGTTCATCCACAGGAGGCGGGGAGGAGGGCGGAGTGGAGCTCCCGTTCGGCACGACGTGGATTCCGGCTCGGCGGATGCCGAGATGATGGGCGATGGAATCGGCTGCCGCATGCGAAACGGTGATCACGGCATCCGCAGTGCGCGCCGAGCGTCGCATGAGCCAAGCCGTCACTGCACGCACGGCGCGGTCCGTGGCGCCGCCGGGGATTTCGTCGTAGATCACATCATGGATCGTGACGGCGCGGGGGAGCCCCCGACGGATCGGCCCGAAGTTGGCGGGTGTCCACAGGGCGTCGGCATGTGAACGGCGTGCAACCGCGTTCGCGCGGGCGATCTCGGCGGCGGCCCACGAGTGCTTGTCGTCATGGACCCACGGGATCACTCGGAGCTGGCCCGGAAAGAACCCGGCCACTTGCGCGGCACCCGCGGACCCGGTCAATCCGATGAAGTCGACTCCAGGAAGAGCCGCAGGCAGACGAGTCAGGATCTCTGACGCGTAGGTCTCGGTGCCGCCTCGGGTGCCTGTGAAGCCGAGAAGATCGACCATGATGCGTTCGGTCACGCGTCAGCTCTCGATGATCGCCTCGGGCCTGCTTTCCCGCCGCGGGGTCGTCAGCACGCCGCTGAAAAAACTCATCATGATCGTCTGGAATCCGAGGATGATGCCGAGGGCGCTCGGTACGGCGATCCGTATCGCGGCGACGGCATCCTGCTCCCCGAAATCCAGGCTGCCCCATCGCACCACCTGGACGATCCCGATGACGATGCCCAACAGGAAAAGAGCAAGGCCGATGAGCAAGCCCCGCTCGGCGCTCCATCGCGCGACGATTGATCGATACCGCGGACTCGTCGGCAAGAATCCCTCCTGCGTCGCGTAGAGCTTCGTGAGCCAGAAGAAGAGCAGCGCCTGATAACCGAGCACGCACAGTGCGCTCGCATAGACCATGGTTGTGACGCCGAACCCGACGTCGGCCACTTGAACGCCGCCGCCGAACGCCAGGACAGCCACTGCCGCCGCGCCGAGGATGAACGCGATGAGCCCCGGGTAGACGAACAACCAGCGGGGTGCGAAGAGGAGGAGGAACCGCAGGTGTCGCCATCCGTCGTGCCAGCTGCGCAAATGCGGTGGACGCGAGCGTCCGTCCTTCTTGAGCGTCGTCGGGACCTCTTCGATGCGGTAACGATCAAGCGATGCCTTCACGACCATCTCGGAGGCGAATTCCATCCCGGTCGTCTGCAGGTCCAGCTCCTGGATCCGAGCCCGGTTGAATCCGCGAAGGCCACAGTGGAAGTCGCCGATGTTCGGCCGGAAGAACAACTGACCGATACCCGATAGGACGGGATTGCCCAGGTACTTGTGCAGGGGCGGCATGGCGCCGGGCGCGATGCCACCTTTGAACCGGTTTCCCATCACCAGATCGGCACCGTCGCGCAGGCGCTCGACAAACGGATCCAGGTTCGTGAAGTCGTAACTGTCATCCGCGTCCCCCATGATGATGTAGCGGCCCCGCGCGGTGTCGATGCCGTTGAGGAGCGCGGCGCCGTAGCCCCGCCGGCTCGCCGGGGAGACACGTGCGCCGAGGCGCTCCGCGATCGCCTGCGAACCGTCCGTGCTGCCATTATCGGAGACCAGGACCTCGCCTTCGATGCCGGTACGCGTGAGGAAGCCCTGAGCCTTCTCGACGCACGTCGCGAGCGTCTCGGCTTCATTCAGGCAGGGCATGAGGATCGTAAGTTCGATCGTGTTGGTCTGGGCCGCGTTGCTCACGCGTCGTTCCTCTCGGTCGCGGCGGGGCGAGCAGCGCGGTGGCGCCTGTCGCCGTCGAGGACCTCGAGGATCCTTCCTACCGTTTTCTCAATAGTGCGGGTGTGCACGGCCGTCTCGTACCAGCCCCGCGCGCGCGCTCGAAGGGCGTCGCCGCCCCGAATCGCAGCGAGGATGGCGGACGAAAGGTCTTCAGGGCTCGTCGAATGGGCGATGTAGCCGTTCTCACCCGGTGTGATGAGTTCGGTCGCCGCATTGCCCGGGTCGTCCACGAGCACCACAGGAGTTCCGGATGCTGCGGCCTCGACCACGACCAGGCCATAGCCCTCTCGCCGCGACGGATTGACGAGGCAGGCGGCCCCACCCATGTACGCCCCGAGCTGCTCATCGGAAACGAACCCGGGCATCCGGATCCAGTCCCTGCCCTGCGCTGCAGACTCGATTTCGGGTGTGCTCGGGCCCTTGCCGAGCACGACTAGCTCGAGGTCGGGGATGTGCTCCCGAGCGGCGGCGACGGCGGCCGGAAGGACTTCCACCCGCTTGTCAGGAATGTGACGGCCGGCATAGAGCACTTTCGGCGGGACCTCCGATGAAGGCACGAAGTCGACGTCGGCGACCGAATCGATCAATCCCGGGCTCACGAGCGGACGGCTGCGTAGGCCTTCTGCTTGCAGACGCTCCGCGCTCAGAGCGGAGTGACAGGTGGCGATGGGGGTCACGGCGATGGCGAGTCTCTGGAGGGCCCACGCGATGGTGCCCGTGAGGCGACCGGTGTACTCCACCCACTGGGCGCGACGCCAGACCTCCAGATAGTCGACGACGATCCTCGTCCGAGACCCGAGCAGCGCGAACCGCGCGGCGAAGACGTTGAGGACCGGTAGCCCGCTGACGATGATGGCGTCGTATCGCCGCCGGTTGCGGAGTAACGCGCGGAAAAGACCCCAAGCGTACTCAAGCGCCGCAGTAGTACGTCGAACACCCGCTTCGTCGTACAGCCGTAGTCGCCCGGCGACCGGGAGGACGCGGAACCCCGTAGCGGGCGGCGGGTCATCCCACTGTCGGGCGGTCAGGTAGTCGACGCGGCGTCCGCGTCGAACCAGTTCGTCAGCGAAGGCGCGATATTGACGTTCCCCGCCACCCGTGGTGTAGGGGAACAGGCAGTCGTAGGCGATTGCGATCGAATCGACGCTCAACGGTTCAGCATCCTTCGATCTTGAAGAGGCGGGCGCCTGCCCCCTCGGAGTCGACCAGGACCAAATGATCGGAGGGGCTGAGATCATTGAGTCCCAGGTGGTCCAGGCCCGAGGCGGGGCTGTTGAAGACGTTCTGGCTACCGAAGTCAAGCGCATGAGTTACGCCCAGGCTGCGCACCGCTTCACACACGCGGGGATCCTCATCGATGTCACGGAGGTTCGCGTCGAGGTAGAGCTCATCTTCGGTCCGGATGCCGAAGACGTGCTTCTCGACGACTTGTCTACCCGCAAGCGCATAAGCGAGCGAGGTGCCCGTCCATGGGTTTCCGGCGATGAGCGCGTCCGAGGGCGTTTCGCCGGGAAGTCGCGCCAGAAGTGCGGCCTCATCCGCCGTGAGCAGTGCCGACGAGTCGGTGAACGTGTATGAACCCCGCGCATCGGCGGCGGTGCGAACGACGTTTGGTCCGACCCCGACGGTGAAGACGGCCAGTGCGGCGACCACAGCCGCGGTCACCGCGACACCGTGCGGGATACGGCGGAGCTGAATCAGGGATGCCGCGGCATCCGTGATCGTGATTGCACCGAGGGTTGCAACCGGGATGCCGGCGATAGGCAGCAGCGCAGCCAGGCGATAGGGATCGTTGTACCAAGGGTTCGTGACCGCTTCGCGGACGAAGTTGCCTACTCCCGTCCCGGACGCCAGCACGAACATGAAGGCAGCGACCGCGAAGGGAATCGCGAATACCAGTAGGCGCGGTCGGCGCACGGCGGCGATGAGGCCGGTCAAAACGAGAATCGAGACGATCACCGTGATGGGGTACTGCCTCGGAGCGAGGAGCAGGGCCTCGCCGACGGCTTGTGCAGTGCTCTGCCACGGCCCCCATCGGGACATCTCGAACGCTGTGCGTGAGAACCCCCAGATGATCACTCCACCGAGGAGGAGCGCGCCGGCAATCGACCCGTATGTGATCCAGGCGCGCCGATCGTTGCGCGCGAGCCCCGCACGGATGACCTCCCACAGCAGCACGAAGGCGCCGAGCGCATAGAGAGCGAGGAACGCATTCGGATGACCGAGTCCGATCCCGGCGCACACCACGACGAGGAGGACCCCGGCCCGGATGCGTGAGGCGAGTCCACGCGCACGCCACAGCCACCACACCGCGGCGAGACCAGCAGGCAGGATCGCGTACGCCATCGTGTTCGGATAGAGCACGCCGAAGGAGAACAGCAGAATCGGGAATGCGCCGAAGCCGGTGGAGAGGGCTGCAGCGGCGACGAAAGCAACCCCACGGTCGCCGAAGAGTGCGGAAGCGAGCGCGATCGTCGAGGCGGGCCAGGCGATCGCCCCAATCGCGATGTTCGCGGCGTTTACAGCGACCGCGACGGGAACGCCTGTCGCCTGGGCGGTCAGCGCCGCGACGCTGTGCCACGCGTTCGGATAGAACGGAATGTCGGACGTCGCGCCGATGTGGAATGCGGATGCATTCCCTGTATCCACCGCGAACGCCACGGTATTGAGGTGGATGATCGCGTCGAACGTCTGCGAGATGCTCGCAGGCGCAACGAACACGTAGGTGAGTTGTGCCCACATGATGACGGCCGCGGCCGCGAAGCCGATTGCCGCTGCGACAATGGCGAGGACGCCGGGCCGGGGAATCTCTTCCCGGCCCACCCACCTGCGCAGGAAGTAGGCGGCGACACTGGCGATCGCTGTCAGCATGAGGACGGGGACGAGCGACCAGTCGAGTCCGATCCATGGCGCAACTACGGCGGAGATCGCAAGCAGGGCGGCAGAAACCGCTGGCGCAGCGAACAGGAGTCCGATCCGGCGTGCGCCGAATCCGGCCAGGATGACCGCGAGTCCGGGCAGCACAAGTGCAGCGGCGGCGACCAGGAACGGCGGCACCGCGGCGCCCCAAGCCCCGCTCATCTCGATCTGCTCCCCTCAAGGACAACAGTGAGCCATGCTAGCGGACGGGGTGCTGGGCATCCGCCGTGCGGATGGGGCAGCGGTCCGGCCGCTGTCCGTCCGGCCGGTAGACTCTCGGGGGCGATTCGCCCCACCGCCCGTGTCAGCGGCGCATCGATCACACGAAAGCACTCATCGCATGGATCTCCTCATTGTCGGTTCGGGCTTCTTCGGGCTTACTATCGCAGAGCGGGCTGCCGCATCCGGCCGCAACGTCACCGTGATCGACCGCCGCCACCACATCGGAGGCAACGCGTACAGCGAGAAGGAACCGACGACGGGCATCGAGGTCCACCGTTACGGTGCCCACCTTTTCCACACCTCGAACCCGGGTGTGTGGGAGTACGTCAACCGATTCACGACGTTCACGAACTACGTGCACCGCGTGTACACCAATCACAACGGCGTGGTGTTCCCGATGCCCATCAATCTCGGCACCATCAACCAGTTCTTCCAGGCCGCGTACTCGCCTGATGAGGCGCGAGCCCTCGTGCACGAGTTGGCGGGGGAGTTCGACGCGAAGGATGCTGCGAACCTCGAAGAAAAGGGAATCGCGTTGATTGGACGCCCGCTCTACGAGGCGTTCATCCGCGACTACACCGGGAAGCAATGGCAGACCGACCCGAAGCAACTGCCCGCTGAGGTGATCAGCCGGCTCCCGGTCCGTTACAACTACGACAACCGCTACTTCAACGACACGTGGGAGGGGCTGCCCACCGACGGCTACACCGCGTGGCTCGAGCGGATGGCGGATCATGACAACATCGAGGTCAAGCTGGACACTGACTTCTTCGACGAGTCCCAGCCGCTCAACAAGAAGTCCACGGTAGGTCAGGTGCCGATCGTCTACACGGGACCTGTCGACCGTTACTTCGACTACGCGGAGGGCGCGCTGTCGTGGCGCACGCTCGACTTCGAGGAGGAAGTGCTCGAGGTCGGCGACTTCCAGGGCACTCCTGTGATGAACTACGCCGATGCGGGCGTGCCATACACACGGATCCACGAGTTCAAGCACTTCCACCCGGAGCGCGGGGATCGGTATCCCACAGACAAGACGGTCATCATGCGCGAGTACTCGCGGTTCGCCTCAGGGGACGACGAGCCGTACTACCCGGTGAACACTCCGGAAGACCGCTCCGGGCTCGTCGCGTATCGCGAACTCGCGAAGGCTGAGCAGGACGTGCTGTTCGGCGGCCGCCTAGGGACCTACCAGTACCTCGACATGCACATGGCGATCGGGTCCGCGCTGTCGATGTGGAACAACCAGCTCGCGTGATCCCGCCCGCATAGACTCGACCCCGTGACAACAGCCGCCGTCGGCGCCCCCGGATCGCCCCGGCGCTACCTCCACTCGCTGTGGCTGCTGTCGGCGCGTGATCTCAAGGTCCGCTACGCCACGAGCGCGCTCGGCTACCTGTGGTCGATCCTCGACCCGCTCGTGATGAGCGCGATCTACTGGTTCGTGTTCACGCAGGTGTTCCAGCGCACGGTAGGGCACGAGCCCTACATCGTGTTCCTCATCACCGCGCTGTTGCCGTGGGTGTGGTTCAACTCGTCGGTCTCGGACTTCACGCGGGCGTTCAATAAGGACGCGCGCCTCGTGCGATCTACAGCGATCCCGCGTTCCATCTGGGTCAACCGGATCATCCTCAGCAAGGGCGTCGAGTTTCTGTGCTCCCTGCCGGTCCTCGCGCTGTTCGTTGTGCTCTCGTACTTCGGCGACCATCCGGCGCAGCTGAACTGGGGCCTCCTCTGGATCCCGGTGGCGATCGTCCTGCAGGCGGTTCTGCTCGTCGGGCTGGGGCTGCTCGTTGCGCCCCTCTGCGTCCTCTGGACGGATCTCGAGCGTACGACCAAGCTCGTCCTACGGGCGCTGTTCTACGCCTCGCCGGTGATCTACGGCGTGGAAGACCTGCCGGGCGCTTTCGAGACGCTTGCGGCCTTCAATCCGCTCTCCGGCATCTTCGCCCTGTACCGGGTCGGTTTCTTCGCAGAGGAGTGGGACCCGTGGGTGATCGGCATGGGGGCTGTCATGTCGTTCCTCTTCCTCGTCCTCGGAGTCTTCGTCTTCCGGCGGCTCGAGCGACCCGTGCTGAAGGAGCTGTGATGACGGCATCCGGTCTCGCGATCGAGGTGCAGGGCCTCGGCGTGCGCTTCCGCCGCAACAGGCGGGGGAGGCGCAGCATCAAAGACCTCTTCTCGGACTCGACGCGTCGCTCGAAGCCGGGGGAGTTCTGGGCCCTGCGCGACGTCAGCTTCGACGTGAAGCCGGGCGAGTCCATCGGCGTCGTCGGTCGTAACGGTCAGGGCAAGTCGACGCTGCTCAAGCTGGTGGCCGGCGTGCTGCTCGCGGATGAGGGCTCTGTGTCGGTCAACGGCGGCGTCGCGCCGCTCATCGAGATCACCGGCGGCTTCGTCGGTGATCTGACGGTCCGCGAGAACGTCCGCCTCACATCGGGATTGCACGGGATGTCGAAGGCCGAGGTCGCACGCCGCTTCGACGGCATCATCGACTTCGCCGAGCTTCACGACTTCGTCGACACCCCCTATAAGCACCTCAGCAACGGCATGAAGGTGCGCCTGGCGTTCTCGGTGGTGTCGCAGCTCGAAGAGCCCATCCTCCTGGTGGATGAGGTCCTGGCGGTCGGCGACAAGGCGTTCCGCGAGAAGTGCTACACGCGTATCGATGAACTGCTCGCGGACGGGCGCACGCTCTTCTTCGTGTCCCACAGCGAGCGGGATCTGCGCCGTTTCTGCACGCGAGGCCTCTACCTCGACAAGCACCGCCTGGCGATGGATGCGCCGATCAACGAGGTTCTCGACCGTTACAACGCCGACTACCCGACCGGCGCCTGAGGGCCGCTGGCGCCTGAGTCAGGCCTGTGCGTTGGCAGCCTCGAGCGGCGGCATCGGCTGCCACGAGGCATCCTTCGCGATCTTCCACCCGTCCCGCAGGCCCCGGAACAGGTTCGACGTTCCGCGGAAAGTGCGCTCCACGAACACCAGCCGGATGAGCTCCTTGCCGAACGTCAGACTCGTGCCCAGACCGAACAGCAGAGGGTTGTAGACGTCGAGCGAGCGGTAGTACTTCTTGATGTACGCGCGGTTGCGCATGATGTAGTACCGGTACGCGTTGCTCGAGGCGTTCATGTGGCGGATGCCCATGTCCCACTGCTTGATCTCGCGCGTGCGGCGCAGCACGAATTCGTCGACGATCACCGACTGGGTCTTGCGTGACGCCAGCCAGCCGTACATCTGGTCGTCCCAGTAGATGAAGAAGCGCGGGTCGGGCAGACCGATCTGCTGCACGATGTCGCGGTGGATGAACATGCCCTCGAAGCATCCGGAGTTCATCGGCTTGAAGCCGGACTCGTCGAACTCGGCGGGGGCGAAGGGGATCGGGATGCCGAGCGGCTCGGCAACTCGGTACTGCCAGTAGAAGGGACTGCCGTCGTAATCGTAGCGGCGACCCTGGATGCTCTTGAAGCGCGGCGCCCACTTGCCCATCTTGGCAAGCCCGTCGGGGAGGACCTCGACGTCGTCGTCCATGAGCCAGATCCACTCGGAGCCGAGCTCGTAGGCTACTCTCATGCCTTCGCTGAAGCCGCCGGAGCCACCGGTGTTGGTCTCCATACGGTGGTAGACGAGGGTGGAGGGCTCGAGGCTCTCGCGGAAGGACTCGACGACGTCGGTGGTGTCGTCGGTCGAGGCGTTGTCGATCACGACGATGTGGCCGGGCTTCGGGTCCATCGTGGTCATGCTCGTGAGCAGACGGGTGAGCAACCCTGAGCGGTTGTAGGTCACGACGGCGATCGTCGCGTGCGAGGGGTTGAACGCCGAGGTGCCGTCGGTCACTTGGCACCCGCTTCGAAAGTCGAGCGCCAGGCCGCCTCAGAGGTGAGTTCTTCCCCAGCATTCCGGTAACTTGCCGCGAGCCGCGGCCACTCGCGCCGTAGCCGGCGGTGCAGCCGTACGCTGTCGAGCAGCATCGCTCGGAATTGCTTGCGGTCGCGCGAGTAGACGTTCTTGCCCGATCCATCTGCGGAATTCACGAGCGCGCTGTCGTAGATGGGAAGTCGCCACCAATGCGCGTCGCTCTTGCCGAACTCCACTTCCGGCTGTCGCAGGTTCTCGGGCTTCGGACTATGGAACCAATGAGAGATGAGCGTCGTCGCGGTGAACAGCCGCAGCCGAAGTCCAGTCGGGCTGTCGAATTCATGCCGCCGCGCGGTCTTGAAGACGACGCGCCCGCGTCGCGACCTCATCGGCACGCCGCTGTCGCGATGCACGACGGTCTCGGGGAACTCCTTCGCAACCGCACGCGCCCGAGGCATGGCAGTTGCCAGATTTCCCCGCATATGCTCGGGGCCCGAAAGAATATCGCGCAAGGCCTGATGGCGCAGCGCCACCGGGTAGTACTGCATCATCATGAGGTGCTTCAGGTCGACGCGACGACTGTGGCGGATGAGCGTGCCGCCGTTGGGGACTTCGGAGTGAAGCAGCCCCGCGACGATGCGATTGCGCGCGTGGAAGTACGCCTGCCAATCGATCGAATCGTCTTTACCGACCCATGACACGTGCCACAGGGCGACGCCGGGCATCGACACCGTCGGATAGCCGGCAGAGCGGGCGCGAAGGCAGAACTCCGCATCGTCCCACTTGATGAACGCGGGGAGAGGGAGCCCGACCTCGCGGATGATCGACACGGGGATGAGGCACATCCACCACCCGTTGTAGTCGGCGTCCAGTCGCTGGTGCAGGATCGGCGTCTGCCGGAGGTTCGCGACGCTGAAGTCGTGGGGCAGCTTCTCCTGGTAGAGAGCCCGCCACATGAACGGCTCATCGTCGACGACCTCGGCCCACGCGTGGAGCTTCGGCCGGTCGAGAAGGTCGAACATGTGCGCACCGACGATGGTCGGAACACTGGCATAGCGGCCGAACACGACCGAGCGACGGATCGACTCGGGCTCGATGCGAACGTCGTCGTCGAGAAGCTGGACGAAGTCGCTCTCCGGCCGAGCGAGCGTCTCAGACATCGCTCGCGCGAAGCCCCCGGAACCGCCGAGGTTCGGCTGCGTGATGACCTGCAGCGTCTCCCCGAGGCGGTCCGCGACCGCCGGATACTCGGGCTGTCCGTCCACGCGACGATCGCCCTGATCGATAAGGAAGATCCGGTCCACGACATCGAGCACCTCGGGTGCATCCGCGAGGTTCTGCAGCGTCCAGATGCAGTAGTCGGGCTTGTTGAACGTCGTGATCCCGATCGATGCCTTGCCTTCGCGGATCGGCTCCTGCGCCGTCGTCCACTCCGCGCCCTCGAAGATCACGTTCTTCTCGTCGGCGACGATGTCGAACCAGATGAAGCCACCGTCGCTGTACTGGTCCAGTACGAGGTCGAACGTCGACTCCGATGCGCCGTCGACCTCGCGGGTGTCGATCCGCTGACGTACGCCTGACCCGTTCGATCGGTACACGAGGACGGTGGCGGGACCGGTCGTGCGCACCGTGAGAGTGACATTGCGCACCGACGTCCAGTGCTGCCAGTAGGAGGCCGGAAAAGCATTGAAGTAGGTCCCGAACGACACCCGGCGACCAGCGACGATCCGGGCGGTGGTGCGCGAGAGGATGTTGCCCAGTTGAGCCCGGCTCGAGACGCGTACCGGCTCCTCATCGATGACCGACCAGGTCTCCGGGTCGACGTACAGGGGGAGCAGATCAGGATCGCGATCCAACGGGAAGACGACGTTCTGAAGGACGTGGGTCACGGGGATGATCTCCGGAGAAGGGTGGCTGGCGCCGGGACGTCGGGCCGGAGAGAAGCCTACCCTGCCGTCCCTTGCTCTCCCTGGGCGTGCGGCAACCCCGAACCGCTCACAGAGCCCGGCCCCGCAGCATCCGTCCCGCTGTCGAGCGTCTCGCGCCACGAACGCGACTGGCCCGCACGAACGGCGAGCAGCACGAGCATGAGCCACCC
Source organism: Microbacterium trichothecenolyticum (assembly GCF_041938625.1). GTDB lineage: Bacteria > Actinomycetota > Actinomycetes > Actinomycetales > Microbacteriaceae > Microbacterium > Microbacterium trichothecenolyticum_D. The sequence goes on from NZ_CP169427.1 coordinate 1,469,897, forward strand.
CAACCCCGTGAGCGTGAAGCTCTCGAACATCGAGTCCACGAGCAGGGCGACGAGCATCAGGGGCGTCCACGCATACACCACCGACCGGCGCTCGCCTGCAACGAGCCACGACCGCGCCAGCGCCAGCGCCCCCAGCGCGAGGAACAGCACCAACCCCACCCAGCCGAGCTGCAGTGCCACGTCGAAGTAGGCGTTCAGCCCGGTGGCGTGGTCCTTGTCGAGCCAGAAGTTGATCGCGTTGAACGGGTACTCGCCCTGGTCCCATGCGCCGAACCAGCCGAAGCCCTGCACGGGCTTCTGGCGGAGGATGTCGACCATGAAGTTCCACAGCTCGACCCGCATCGAGAAGTCCGTGCCGGCGCCGAGCAGGGCGATGATCGGATGCCGCGCCATGTAGCCCGCGAACACCCCGATGACGACGAGGGCCCCGAGTGCCAGCTGCAGGCCCGCTCGGCGCTCGGGGCGCGCGTGGCGCACGAGCGCGAGGGCGCCGACGGCGAGCCCGACGCCCACGGCGAGCACGACGACGGTGGGGGAGTCGCTCAGGACCGCGAGGCCTCCCGCCAGCACCACCGAAGCCAGCGAGACGCCGGGACGCACCGACTGCGTGCGGTACTCGATGAGGAAGGTGATGAGCGCCATCACGGCGACGAAGCCGAGCAGGTTGCGCGTGCCGAAGATGCCCTGCACCGGACCGAGCTCGGCGATCCTGCCCTGGATGCCGAGGAAGGTGAACGGGATGTCGAGCAGGATGCCCGAGAGCACCTCCAGCGCGAGCGAGACGGCGAGGAGCACACGCAGCACGTCGCCGAGCGCGCGCACGGTCTGCAGCGTGTCGCGCACGTGCCCGATGACGACCGCGAGGAAGGCGAGCGCCGCCATCGACACCCAGTTCCAGAACGACGCGCTCGCATCGCTCGACCAGAAGATGCTCGCGAACGCCCACGCGACGAACACCACGACGGTCGTCGGCACGAGCCGCAGGAGCGACAGCTCGCGGCGGCGCGAGATCATCACCGCAAGACCGAGGACGCAGAGGCCGGTGACGATGCTCACGTAGGTGACGCGGCCGGCGACCCGCTCGATCGCGTACGCCGAGAAAACGGTCGCGAAGACGACGAGGGTGAACGCGCGGGCGAAGGACGCCGAGGCCAGCAGTGTGCCCAGCCACCCGGGCGCTGCGGCATGCGGCGAGTCGGTCACGCGCCGCGTCCCGCGGGCAGATCCCGTGCGGCCCCACCCGTGCCCGGCTCGCGTCCACCGGGTTCGTCGCGCGCGACCGCCTCGCCGCGCTCGATGGCGACCGTCTGCTCGGTCGGCCCGACACCGACGTGCGGCGACTGTTTGATCTTGGAGCCGAGCATGACGAGGAAGAGCCAGCCCCACAGCAGCAGCGGGCTCGACTCGGCGAGCCCCTGCACCAGCAGGATGGCGCCCACCAGCGTGGGCAGGAGCGTGAGCGGCGAATACGGGCGGTCGGCGCGCAGATCCCACCGCGGCCGGTCGATCGCGAAGAACCATGCGCGCCAGACGAACGCGAGGTAGAGCACCGCGAGCAGCATCACGCCGACGATCCCGAGCTGCATCGCGACGTCGACCCACATGTTGTGGGCCTGCATGACGGTCTGGCCGTGGTCGATGATCCATCCGTCGAAGGCCGGGTCGGTCGGCACCCACGGGGTCGCGAAGCCCCACCCGGTCCACGGGCGCTCCGCGGCGCGGGCGAGCACGGCCTCCCAGATGCGCTCGCGACCGGTGAGGTCGCCGCTGCGGCCGAGGGCGGTGAAGATCGTGTCGCGCAGGAGCCACAGCGCCAGCAGCCCGCCGAGGCCCACGACGACGTATCCGACGTAGTACTTCGTCCGCTCGCCCGGCTTCGTCGCCCGCCGCATCAGCAGCACGGTGATCAGCACGACGGCGACGGCGGCGGCCGTGAGGTAGGCCGTGGCCGATCCGGCGCGCACGAACAGGAACGCCGATAGCCCGATCCAGATCCACAGGAAGGTGCGACGGGGCGCACCGGAGAACAGGCGGATGGCGAAAACGATGATCGCGAGCAGGGCGACGGGCGCCAGGAGGTTGGCGTTGCCCATGATCCCCTGGATGCGCTTGTCCCACTCGAAGAGGTTGTTGCGCGACCAGTACTCGATGGGGTCGTCGGCCTTGTCGACGACGAAGCCCGGCAGGATGGGTGCGCGCACGAACTCCCAGACCCAGAGCTCGAAGAGGAACGAGAGCGCCATCACCCACTTGAGCGCCGACGCGGCCGCGCGCACGAGTTCGCGCCACGTGAGTACGCTCCCGATGAACAGCGCCTGCAGCGTGGTGATCCACAGCAGCAGCAGGGTGAGCGCGGTCGTCGCGGGCCACGCCGACCACGCCAGCGACAGCGTCGCCCACGCGACGTAGGCGACGACGAACCAGGGGAGTCGCCGCCACTGCACCGGCGGACGGAGCACGATCCAGAGCACTGCCGAGAGCACGCCACCCGCGATGGTGATGGCCGTCGTGGCGAGCTCGCCCAAGGCGTTCACCCACGCGGTGCCCGACAGCGACATGAAGAGCACGAGGATGCACCAGCCGCGCAGCATGAGGTGGCCGGTCTTCTCGCGGACCGGCGGTTCCGGCGGCGCCGACGCCGGATGCTTCGAATGGACGGCCATCGCTCTCAGGGTACCCCGGGCGTTTCGACTCGCTTCGCTCGCTCAACGAGCGGAATCAGGGCTGCTCGAGGCTCGGGGCGTTTCGACTCGCTTCGCTCGCTCAACGAGCGGGGGACGGCGGGGGTTTCGACTCGCTTCGCTCGCTCAACGAGCGGGATCGGGGCTGCTCGAGGCTCGGGGCGTTTCGACTCGCTTCGCTCGCTCAACGAGCGGGAGCGACGGTTCGCGTTTCGACTCGCTTCGCTCGCTCAACGAATGGGATCGGCGAGGTGCGTCTGCCCCGCCTGGCTAGGCTGATCGGGTGCTGATCCCGCTCGCGAACGACCCCCGTGACTACGCCTGGGGCTCGACCTCCCTGCTCGCCGAACTCGAGGGGCGCGAGGCGTCCAGTCGCCCCGAGGCGGAGGTGTGGTTCGGCGACCACCCCGGCGATCCGTCCGAGACGGCCGACGGCCGCACGCTCGACCGCTGGATCGCCGACGACGGTGCGGCGTCGGGTGTCGACGAACCGCTGCCGTATCTGCTCAAGCTGCTGGCCGCAGCATCCGCTCTGTCCATCCAGGCGCACCCGTCGAAGGCTCAGGCAGAGGCGGGCTTCGCGCGCGAGGAGGCCGCCGGCATCCCGCGCGACGCCGCCGACCGCACCTATCGCGACGCGAACCACAAGCCCGAGCTCATCGTCGCGTTGAGCGACGAGTTCCGCGCGCTCGCCGGCCTCCGCGACCTCGACGCCACGCGTCGCCTCATCGCCGCGCTCGGGCCGGGTGCGGCCCCTCTCGCCGAGCGTCTGGAGGGGACGGATGCTGCGCTCGCGGCCGTCATCGGCTGGCTGCTGTCGGACGGGGCGGACGCCGCACGCGACGTGATCGCGGCCGCCGTCTCGGCGTCCTCCGATGAGTTCGCCGCCGAGCTCGCGCTCGCGCGCACGCTGGATGCCGCGTTCCCGGGCGATCCCGGAATCGTCGTCGCGCTGCTCATGAACCTCGTGACCCTTCACCGGGGAGAGGGGCTCTTCGTTCCGGCCGGTGTGCTGCACGCGTACCTCGAGGGTCTCGGTGTGGAGCTGATGGCGGCGAGCGACAACGTCCTGCGCGGTGGCCTCACGCCCAAGCACGTCGACCCGGCGGAGCTGGTGAGCGTGCTCGACGCGACGCCGGGCCTTCCGCCCGTGATCCGGCCCCGGGAGGTCGCGGCGGGGGTGCGCCGGTACGACGTCCCGGTCGCCGACTTCGCGCTGCTCGCCGTGTCGCCGAGCGGGGAGGGTGTCGACGTCGCGCTCGAAGGGCCGGCGATCGCCGTCGCGACAGCGGGGTCCCCGGCGGTGGCGGGGCTCGCCAGTGACGACGCCGCGGTGCTCGCCCCCGGCGCCGCCGTGCTCGTCACGCCGAACGAAGGGGGCCTGCGCGTGTCGGGCTCCGGCGAGCTCTTCGTCGCACTGCCCGGCCGCTGACCCGTCGGTCTCATGGGTTTCTCATCGGACCGTTATGACAGAGCGACACGCCGTCGGCGCGTCGTGAAGGTTCAAGAACCAGTTGAGCATTTACTATCTGCGACTTGACCTCGCCGAACTACACGGGTGTAATTAGCCGTACAACACGCACCAGCGTGGAGCAGGATCACGGGGGGTGAGAACGACATGACGGTTTCGCAATTCCGTTCCGGCGTTCCCGACGACTGGTTCGTCGATCCGGTTCAACTGGGGGTTCCGGGGGTACGCCGCAACATCGCTGCGGAAGAAGACAATCCGCTCGCATGGCAGACCGACGCACTGTGTGCGCAGACCGATCCGGAGGCGTTCTTCCCCGAGAAGGGCGGCTCCACGCGTGATGCGAAGCGCATCTGCACGTCGTGCGACGTGCGAGGCGAATGCCTCGACTATGCGCTGCAGAACGACGAGCGGTTCGGCATCTGGGGCGGTCTCAGCGAGCGCGAGCGTCGCAAGCTGAAGCGCCGAGCGGGCTGACGCGCACGCCGGTCGGCCGGTTCGATCCGGCCGACCCGGCGCGTGCGCCCGGCGTGACCTTCGAGCGCGACCTAGGCTGACCAGGACATGCCCACCGCCACGTCGAACACCGTCACCTCGAACCGCGTCCACGCCATCCTGGTGGTTCGTCCCGATGGTCGTACCCCGGCGGCATTCCATCTGAAGCGCACGCTGGCGGCGCTCCGCGAGCAGACGCGCCCCGCCGACATCCTCACGATCGTGGTGTGCGGAGGCGACGAGCATCTCTTCGAGATCACGGATGCTGCAGGCGCCGAGTTCGTCTTCCGGGCCTCGGCGTCGATGGGCTACGCGGCGGCGACTGCTCTCGTCGCGCCGCGTCTCGACGGTGACGCCGTGTGGCTCCTGGCGCAGGACACCGCACCGGAGCCCGACGCCCTCGCGCGCCTCGTCGGCGCCCTCGAGCGGTCGCCGTCGGTGGCCTTCGTCGCACCCAAGCTCGTGCGCTGGGACGACCGCACCGAGATCGTGTCGCTCGGCGCCGGGATGACGCGGTTCGGCCGCACGGTCGGCCTCGCCGACGACGAGCTCGATCAGGGTCAGCACGATGCACGGGAGGATGTGCTCGGCGCGGACGTCCGCGGCATCCTGGTCCGTGCCGACGCCTGGAATCGGCTCGGCGGCCTCGATCGGGGACTGTCAGGGGCCGACGAGGGACTGGATCTCGGCGTGCGGGCTCGCCTCGCGGGTGGGCGCGTCTCGCTCGTGCCCAGCGCTCTGGTCGCGACCGCGGGCGACGGCGTCGCGGGCCTCCCCACGCCGCTCACTCCGCAGCGCCGACGCCGCGCCGCCTACGCCGAGCGCGTCGCGCAGCTGCACCGACGGCTGGTGTACGCACCGGCCGTCGTCGCGTTCCTGCACTGGCTCACGATCCTCCCCCTCGCGCTGTGGCGCTCGGTCGTGGATCTCGTCCGCAAACAGCCCGGACGCATCGCCCCGGAGTGGGGCGCGGCGGCCGTCGCCCTCGTGCGTCTCGTGCCGGTGTGGCGGGCGCGGCGCCGCCTCGTGCACGCCCGAACGGTTTCGTGGGCCCAGATCGCGCCGCTGCGCACGACGCGGAGCGAGCTGCTCGAAAGGCTCGACGACGACCCCGAAGTCGCCCTCGGCGGCCACCGCCGCAGCGACCTGAGGTTCTTCGCCGGCGGCGGGGCGTGGCTCGTCCTCGCGGCGATCGTCGTGTCGGTCGCCGCGTTCCCGGCGCTGCTGGCCTGGCCGGTGCTCGGCGGGGGAGCGCTGCAGCCGCTCGCGACCACCGTGGCACAGCTCTGGGATGACGCCATGTTCGGCCAGCGCGCGCTCGGCCTCGACACGATCGGCCCCGCCGATCCGTTCGCGGCCGTGATCGCCGTGCTCGGTTCCCTCTGGGCGTGGGCGCCGTCCCGCGCGCTGGTGCTGCTCTGGGTGCTGGCGCTGCCGCTCGCCGCGCTCGGCGGATGGTTCGCCGCGACGCGGGTGACCGAGCGGGCCGGCCTCCGCCTCCTGGGCGGGGCGCTCTGGGCGCTGTCGCCGACCCTCCTCGTCGCACTGACGCAGGGGCGCCCGACCGGCGTGATCCTGCACCTGCTGCTGCCGTGGCTCTTCTACGCCGGCGCCGTCGCGCATCGCTCGTGGGCGGGTGCCGGTGCGGCATCGATCCTCCTGGCCGGCGTGCTCGCCACCGCACCTTCGCTCGCACCTGCGATGGTCGTGGTGTGGGTCGGCGCGATGCTGATCGCCCTCATCCTGCGCGCAGGCCGGGGCGTCGCCCGTCTGATCTGGACGCTCGTCCCTTCGGCCGCATTGGCGCTGCCACTCGTATGGAACGCGCTCGCGAACGGTCAGGCGTGGAGCCTGGTCGCCGACCCTGGCGTCCCGTGGGCAGGACCCCAGGTGGCGGCTGACGCCGCCGGGCGCGCACTGCTGGCCGCCGGGATCCCGACCCCCGACCTCGCGGGCTGGGCGGCACTTCTGCCCGACGGGCCGACGTGGTGGGTGCCGCTTCTGAGCGTGCCGCTGGCACTCCTCGCCCTCGCCGCACCGCTCACGCAGCGCTGGGCGGCGGGCATCGCGCTGCTCGTGATCACCGCCCTCGGACTCGGCACGGCGTTCGCCGCGGTGGGGATCTCGGTCGCGTTCGTGCAGTCCGCCACCGTGCCCCTCTGGCCGGGCACCGGGTTGAGCCTTGCCTGGCTCGGCGGCGTCGGCGGGGCGCTCGTGGCGCTCGACGCGGGCCTCGCTCCCCGAGTGGCCCTCGTGCGGGGGATCGCGGCGACTCTCGTCTTCGTGGCCGCGGCGACGCTCGCGGTTCCCTCCCTCACTGCGTTCACCCGCGGCACGGCGACCATCGCGGACGGTCCGGCCAGCACGCTTCCCGCCTTCGTCGCCGCGGAAGGCCGCGAGGATCCCGACGTCGGGACGATCGTGCTCACACCCCAGGCGGACGCGGGCGTCGCGGCCCAAGTGGTGTGGGGCGCCAGTGAGACGCTCGGCGGACAGACCACGCTGCTGTCGACGCGCACCACGTCGACGCCGCAGGATGACGAGCTCGCCGAGCTCGCCGCCGACCTGGTCACTCCGTCCTCGCAGGACGTCGTGGGACAGCTCGCCGAGCGGGGCGTCGGCTTCATCCTGCTCGCGCCGAGCACGGAACCCGAGACGGATGCCGCGCGGACGATGCGGCTCTCCGCAGTGACCGCGCTCGGTCAGCGCGACACGCTCGTCGTGGTCGGCGACACCGCCAAGGGTGAGCTGTGGCGCGTCGTGGACCAGATCGCCCCGCGGCCGGAGGAGGCGGCATCCGCCTCGGTGGTCGGCCGCTGGATCGCGTTCGGGCAGCTCGCGATCTTCGGCATCGCGCTGCTGCTCGCCGTGCCGACCGCCGCCTCGATCCGCGAGGCCCGGCGCACGCCGCGCGTCGTGGGACCCTACTGGCAGGAGGGCCGATGAGCGACCGGCGAGTGTTCCGCTGGGCGACGACGAGCGCCCGCCTGCTGATCGGCACGGCCGTGTCGGTCCTGGCGGTGATCGCGGTCGTCACCGCGGTGTCCGTGCCGTGGCCCACGCTCGTACGCCAGCCGCTGAGCATCCCCGCGACCCCGGCCCCCGCCGCATCCGTGATCGCCTGCGACGGCGGACTGCTGTCGATCGGGCGCACTCCCACCGCGGCGTCGACGGTGACCCTCGCCGCGCCGCAGTCGGTCATCGGAGGCACCGCCGACGGCGAAGGAGCCGCGCAGCAGCAGCTGCTGACGACGGGCGTCGGAGCCGGCCCGCTCGCGTACACCGCCGAGCCGCGCGACGACCAGGCGGTCGACATCGCCGCGACGGGTGCCGCGACGGCGAACGCCGACGACCTCGCGGGCTTCGCGGCCTCCGCCTGCCGCCCACCCCTCCTCGACTCGTGGCTCGTGGGCGGATCGGGAGCGACCGGCGCCGCCGATCTGGTGCTGCTCGCCAACCCGGGCACCGTCCCCGCCACCGTGCAGCTGACCGTCTACGGCGTGGACGGCCCGGAGACTCCGCCCGGCGGGGACGGACTCGTGATCGCGCCCGGCACGCAGCGCGTCGTCCCCCTCGCGGGTCTCGCGCTGGGTGAGGAGACCCCGGTCGTCCGAGTGTCGGCGATCGGCGCGCCGATCCACGCATCGCTCCAGGCGAGCATCACCCGCACACTGACCCCCGCCGGCGTCGATCAGGTCGGCCCGATCGCCAGCACCGAGAACACGCAGGTCATCACCGGCATCACGGTCACGCGACAGGCCGACGCCGACGGAGCGGCCGACGAGACGACGGTGCTGCGGATGCTGTCGCCCACGCTTGCGGCCACCGCTCGCGTGTCCGTCAACTCCGCCGGCCGCACGCAGGCAATCGGGGAACCGCAGGAAGTGTCCCTCGAGGCGGGCAAGCCGCTCGAGCTCGCCCTGAACGGCCTCCCGCCCGGCGCCTACACCGTGACGGTCGAGGCGGACGCCCCCGTGGTCGCGGCGGTATGGCAGGCGACGGGCGTCTCGGCGGGTGACGACTTCGCCTGGTACACGCCGGCGCCGGAGGTGACGGTGCCGTCCCTGTTCGCGACGCCCGGTGGGCCGACGCCCTCGCTGACGCTCGTGAATCCGTCCGGCGAGCCCGTGACGGTCGACGTCACCCCGACAGACGGCGGCTCGGCGCTCAACCTGACGGTTCCGGCGAACGGGTCGGTCGCGGTGCGCCTGGCGACGCGCACGATGTACCTGTTCGATCCGCAGGCGCCGGTGCGCGCCGGGCTGTCGTTCGCGGGCGACGGTGCGCTCGCCGGCGTGCCGGTGTGGCCGGCCGACGTCGCGACGCCCGAGATCGTCGTCTACCCCTGACGCGTGCCGGGGGTCAGAAGTACCGGAAGCGCTCCGGTCCGAGATCCCACGGGTCGCGGTCGAGGTATTCGGCGGCTGCGCGGAAGACGGCGCCCTCGACCAGCATGCGCCGGTGCAGCTCGTCGTCGCGATGCATGTGACTGAGGCGCTCGATCGGCAGGCGGTACAGGATGATGCGGCCCGCGTCGGGCAGCACCGTCCACCGGGGGATGCCGTCGTCGTCAGTGGCGGCGGGCATGTCGGCGACCTCGAAGCGGACGTCGCGCAGCTCCGGCCACGCCGACCGCAGGAACTCGGCCGCGGTGCCGACCGACAGGTCGAACCGATCGACGCGGGTGTCGAGCGGGGGCAGCGGCGGACGGACGACGGAGCTGCGCCCCTCGCGTCCGTGGCGTCCGTGACGGGACGCGCGCCGCGCCGTGCGCTCGCTGGTCTTGCTCCGACGCCACGCCATGCCCCCATCCTAGGTCTCGGCGGGAGGCGCGGACTCGAGCATCGCCACGCACGCTGCGGCGCGGCATCCGTCCCGGTGTCCACGGTGCGCGATAGCGTCTTCCCGATGCGCGAGAGAGTCTGCTCCAAGGTCGGATGCGCCCGTGAGGCGGTGTCCACGCTCACCTACGACTACGGCGACCAGATGGCGGCCCTCGGCCCGCTCGGAGCCGCCGGCGACCCGCACGCCCACGACCTCTGCGGGATCCACACCGACCGCCTCTCGGTGCCCAAAGGTTGGGTCGTCGTGAGGCACGAGACGCTCCGCGCCTGACCTGGCGCCGATCCGGTCAATCGCGGTGGGGCAGTGCCCGGCCCACCGCCCGCAGCGGCGCGGTCACGCGCCAACTCGTGCTGGACTCCAGGTCGTGAATCTGTCTGTCCCGCTCGCCGATAACGCCGCGGAGTGCTTCCGCGATCTGTATCCGCCGCTCCAGCTCGCCTTCAAGCTGCGTCGCGTGAAGGCGCGATTGGCGTAGCTGTTCTGCCAGCGACGCAGCCTGGCTCCGCTCCTCAGCTTCCGCGCCCAGACGCTCGAAGTCGCTCCGAATGCGCTCCGCGGTGGTTTCGTCTGCATCGAAGAGCTTGCGAAGTGCGTCCGTCCTTACCTCGCCGACGGCGAGCACACCGAGGCCGTGGCCATGGTGGAACGTGAAGCTCGGATTCACGCGCTGAAGTTGATTCCAAAGTCGCCAGACACCGAAGCCGCGCTCCCGTTCGGCGATGTCGTGAAAGAGGATGAGGCCACCATCGCGCACGACGCTGCGCCACTCCTCATAGTCCTCAACCGAGTCTTCGTAGCCATGGCGTCCGTCGATGTGTAGGAGGTCGACAGACGCGTCTTCGAAGATGGGCCGGGATTCGCTGAACCATCCGCGGACCAGTCTGACCGAGTCCGGATAGTCGCGCTCGGCGATTGCGCGAACCCCCTCCAGAACATCCTCGCCGTAGAACCCCGCGTGGTCATCGCCCTGCCAGCTGTCGAGCGCGCTGATGACCATCGGGTGGCCAAGACGCGCGGCGGCCTCCGCGAAGGCGAAGCATGAGAACCCCATGTGCGTCCCGAGTTCCACGACCGACGCCGGACGCAGGACGTCGATGAGCCACGCAGCGAAGGGTGCGTGCGTGTTCCACGCACTCACCGGGAAATGGACCGGCAGCCAGTACGAGGTCGGCCGCAACCAGAAAGCGCGCTGATCCATCACCGGTGCTCGTTGTGATGTCATAGGAGTGGTCAACGCTGTGCTCCGTCGCTCAAGGTCCTGCCAGCATACGTGCGGGAGAAGCTGCGGGCTTGGGTCCGCGTGGGAGAATGGGCGGATGCCGACCCACACGCCCGTCGCCACGCCTGCTGCCACCGAGGTCATCGAGTCCCGCGAGGGCTTCGAGTACGAGGTCGCCGACCTCTCGCTCGCCGAAGCCGGACGCCATCAGCTGCGCCTCGCCGAGAACGAGATGCCGGGGCTCATGGCGCTGCGCGAGGAGTTCGGCGCGTCGCAGCCGCTGAAGGGCGCACGCATCGCCGGGTCGCTGCACATGACGGTGCAGACCGCGGTGCTCATCGAGACCCTCGTCGCCCTCGGCGCGCAGGTGCGCTGGGCGAGCTGCAACATCTTCTCCACGCAGGACGAAGCCGCCGCGGCCGTCGTGGTCGGCCCGACGGGCACGGTCGACGCTCCCGCGGGCGTCCCGGTCTTCGCGTGGAAGGGCGAGACGCTCGAGGAGTACTGGCGCCTCGCCGACCGCATCTTCGACTGGACCGCCGAGGGCTTCGACGGCCCCAACATGATCCTCGACGACGGCGGCGACGCGACCGTTCTCGTCCACAAGGGCGTCGAGTTCGAGAAGGAGGGTTCGGTTCCGGATGCTGCGGCCGACGACTCCGCCGAGTACCGCATCGTCCTCGACACCCTGCGCGCGAGCCTCGCACGCGACCCGCAGCGCTTCACGCGCATGGCGGAGGGCCTCCTCGGCGTCACGGAGGAGACCACCACGGGCGTCCACCGCCTCTATGAGCTCGCAGCATCCGGCGATCTGCTGTTTCCCGCGATCAACGTCAACGACTCGGTGACGAAGTCGAAGTTCGACAACAAGTACGGCATCCGCCACTCGCTGCCGGACGGCATCAACCGCGCCACCGACGTGCTGATGGGTGGCAAGGTCGCGTTCGTGTGCGGCTACGGCGATGTGGGCAAGGGCGCCGCCGAGGCGCTGCGCGGTCAGGGCGCACGCGTCATTGTGAGCGAGGTCGACCCCATCTGTGCGCTGCAGGCCGCGATGGACGGCTACCAGGTCGCGCGTCTCGACGACGTCGCCGACCAGGTCGACATCGTCATCACGGGCACCGGCAACAAGGACGTCGTGACCGTCGACGACCTGCTGAAGCTCAAGCACCTCGCGATCGTCGGCAACGTCGGGCACTTCGACAACGAGATCGACATGGCGGGTCTCGAGTCCCTCGCCGGCGTCGAGAAGATCGAGATCAAGCCCCAGGTGCACGAGTGGCGCCTGCCGACCGGGCGCAGCGTGCTCGTGCTGAGCGAGGGTCGCCTCCTCAACCTGGGCAACGCGACGGGTCACCCGTCGTTCGTCATGAGCGCGTCGTTCACGAACCAGGTGCTCGCCCAGATCGAGCTGTTCACGAAGCGTGACGAGTACCCCACCGCCGTGTACGTGCTCCCGAAGCACCTCGACGAGAAGGTCGCGCGTCTGCACCTCGACGCCCTCGGCGTGCAGCTCACGGAGCTCACCCCCGAGCAGGCGTCGTACATCGGCGTGCCGGTCGAGGGCCCGTACAAGCTGGAGCACTACCGCTACTGACGGCCGCGGCATCCGCTCGCTCGTCGTCTGCGCGCCCCCATCTCTCGAACCAGGGGAGTCAGCGCTCGGGAAAGCCGCGCGGCGGGGCCGACACCGGTCCCGCCAGCGCATCGGCGCGCGCGGTCTCGAGGCGCAGGGCCCGCAGCTCGCGCTCGCGGCGCACGGCGACGACCCCGATGAGGAAGGTCTCGGTGTCGACGGACGGCACCGGTGAGACGTGCTCGGCGGCTTCGCGGGCGAGGGATGCCGCGACCCGCGCGCGTGCGGTCGGCTCCATGCTGGCCGCGGACCGGGCGAACTGTGCCAGACGCCGCGAGAGACGCTCGGGAAGTCGTGCGACGTCGGCGACGGCCGCCCACTCGACCAGCACCGGCGGGATGCCGAGCTGCGGGTCGGGCAGGCGCGGCGTGCGCGTGCGCTCGGAGTAGGTGCCGGCGAGCAGGTCGCCGAGGCGCTGCGACCGGGGCGTGAAGGCGCCGACGAGCGCGGCGACAGCGCCGAGCGTGAACCACAGCTCGAAGACGCCGACGAGGGCGCGGATGAACGCGTGCCGGAAGCCCGAGGCGCCGCCGTCGGTGCGCACGATGCGCCCGCCCACGGCGAGCTTGCCGAGGCTGCGCCCGCGGGTGGTGGTCTCGACGATGGTCGGGATCGCGACCATGACGAGCACGAGCAGCACGATCGTGAGGATGGGCATCACCGCCTCGTCGACGGCGCCGATCCCGGCGAGCCAGGTGATGCCCCACACCAGCAGCAGGAAGACCACGACGCCGAGGATCATGTCGATGATCACCCCGAGCGCGCGCATGAAGAACCCGAGCGGCTGCACATCCAGCGCGACGGCCTCGCCGGTGAGCACCTCGTCCTGGTGGATGTCGACGATCGCGGGGCGCGTACCGCTCGTGGTCGGGGCAGCGTTCGGAGCGCTCATGGCTACAGTAAAGCGCATGGACCTCGACGCGCTGACCGCCGCTCGGCGCGAGGAATGGGCGCGGCTCGACGAGCTCAGCCGCGCCCGCCGCCTCTCGGGCGCCGAGGTGGACGAGCTCGTCACGCGGTATCGCGCGGCCTCCGCCGACCTGGCGGACGCGAAGACGTCCGCGGGTCGCAGCATCCAAGGCGATCACATCTCGACCATGCTGGGTCGGGCCCGGCTGCGGCTGACGGGTGCACCCGAGAACGTGATGCGCCAGATCCCGCGCTTCTTCGCGCTGCAGCTCCCGGCGGCGCTCTACCGGGTGCGGTGGACGACGCTCGCGATCGCGATCGGCTTCGTCATCGTGATGGTCGTCGTCGCGCTGTGGGTGTCGGGCGACCCTGCGCTGATCGCGAGCCTCGGCAGCCGGGCGCAGCTCGAGCAGTACGCCGAGAACCAGTTCACCGACTACTACAGCGAGAATCCCGCGGCCGTATTCGCCGGCACGGTGTGGACGAACAACGCCTGGATCGCCGCGCAATGCGTGCTGTTCGGGATCACCGGCATCTGGCCGATCATGGTGCTCGTGCAGAACGCCGTCGGCGTGGGCACCGCGGCGGCGGTCATGGCCGCGTTCGACCGCGGCGACGTGTTCGTGCTGTACATCCTCCCGCACGGCCTGCTCGAGCTCACGTGCATCTTCGTGGCCGGGGCGGCGGGTCTGCAGATCTTCTGGGCCTGGGTCGCCCCCGGTCCCCGCTCACGCGGCGAAGCTCTCGCATCGGCCGGGCGGTCCCTCGCGACGATCGCGATCGGCCTCGTGATCGCGCTCGGTGTCTCGGGCGTCATCGAGGGCTTCGTGACGGCGCAGCCGTGGCCGTGGCCGGTCAAGATCGGCATCGGCGCGGCGGCGCTCGCGCTGTTCCTCGTGTACATGCTGGTGGTCGGGCGCCGCGCGCATCGGCTGGGGGAGACCGGGGACCTCACCGAGTACGAGGCCGGCACGCCGACGTTGGTCGCCGGATGAATTCGCAGGACCGAGGCCGCATACCACTGTTTTGAATTACTCAAAACAACGCTAGGCTCGGGGTATGACCCCGCACACTCACGTCGACGCGCGCGCCGTCGACGCGGCGACGCGATTGCGTGCTGCCGGGCTGCGGGTCACCGATTCACGGCGCGCCGTCGTCGACGCGCTGATCGAACGCCCCCACGCGAGCGCCGACGAGCTGTTCGCCGTCGTCGCCAGCACCCTCCCCGCCACGAGCCTGCAGTCCGTCTACAACGCCCTCGGCGACTTCGTCGACGCCGGCCTCGCGCGCCGTATCGAGCCCGCCGGTCGCCCCGGTCTGTTCGAGCTGCGCGTCGCCGATAACCATCACCACCTCATCTGCTCGCGGTGCGGCGCCGTCGAAGACGTCGACTGCGTCGTCGGCGAGGCGCCGTGCCTGACGCCCTCCGATGCGCACGGCTACGCCGTGCGGGTGGCCGAGGTGACCTTCTGGGGCGTGTGCCCCGCGTGCACGGCCGACGTCGACGCCGGGCCCGGCGCACGGGCCGAGGCCGCAGCATCCTGATCCCGTCCCGATTCCCCAGCCCATCCCGATTGGAAGGAAGCCATGACCGACACCAACGAGACGATCCCCGAGATCGGTGAGAACCCGACCGACGTCGATCAGGCGGTCACACCGATCGACACGCCGGTCGACGATCGCGAGGACGGCGAGACCCGCCCGCGTCCGAACGAGACCGAGGGCTGCCCCGTCATCCACGGCGGCCAGCCGCACCCGACCACCGGAAACGCCAACAGCGTGTGGTGGCCGAACCAGCTGAACCTCAAGATCCTCGCCAAGAACCCCGCGGTCGCCAATCCGCTGGGCGAGGACTTCGACTACAAGGCGGCCTTCGAGTCGCTCGACCTGGCCGCGGTCAAGGCCGACATCGCCGAGACGCTCACGACGTCGCAGGACTGGTGGCCCGCCGACTTCGGCAACTACGGCCCGCTCATGATCCGCATGGCGTGGCACAGCGCCGGCACCTACCGCGTGACCGACGGCCGCGGCGGTGGCGGCGCCGGCCAGCAGCGCTTCGCGCCGCTGAACAGCTGGCCCGACAACGTCAACCTCGACAAGGCGCGCCGCCTCCTCTGGCCGGTCAAGAAGAAGTACGGCCAGTCGCTCTCGTGGGCCGACCTCATGATCCTCGCGGGCAACGTCGCGCTCGAGTCGATGGGCTTCAAGACCTTCGGCTACGCCGGCGGCCGCGCCGACGTGTGGGAGCCGGACGCCGACGTCTACTGGGGGCCTGAGACCACCTGGCTCGCCGACGAGCGCTACTCGGGCGACCGCGACCTCGAGCGCCCGCTCGCCGCCGTGCAGATGGGCCTCATCTACGTCAACCCCGAGGGCCCGAACGGCGAGCCCGACCCGCTGAAGTCCGCGCGCGACATCCGCGAGACCTTCGGCCGCATGGCGATGGACGACGAGGAGACCGTCGCGCTGATCGCCGGTGGCCATACCTTCGGCAAGACGCACGGCGCCGCGCCCGACACGAACGTCGGCGACAACCCTGAGGCCGCCGGTCTCGAGGAGCAAGGCCTCGGCTGGAAGAACAGCCACGGCACGGGTCACGGCGACGACACCATCACGTCGGGCCTCGAGGTCACCTGGACCTACCACCCGACGCGGTGGGACAACGAGTTCTTCCACATCCTCTACGCCTACGAGTGGGAGCTCATGCGCAGCCCGGGCGGCGGCCACCAGTGGCGCCCGATCAACGGCGGCGGAGCCGACATGGTGCCCATGGCGCACTCGAACGGCCGTCGCGAGCCGCGCATGCTCACGAGCGACCTGGCCCTTCGCACCGACCCCGCGTACGACGCGATCTCGCGGAAGTTCAAGGACGACCCCGAGGCGTTCGCCGACGCGTTCGCCCGCGCCTGGTTCAAGCTGACCCACCGCGACATGGGTCCGATCGAGCGCTACCTCGGCACCGAGGTCCCCGCTGAGGAGCTGCTGTGGCAGGACCGCGTGCCCGCGGTCGACCACGACCTCATCGACGCCGCGGACGCGGCGGCGCTGAAGGCGCAGATCCTCGACACCGGGCTGAGCGTGTCGCAGCTCGTCGAGACCACGTGGGCGGCAGCATCCTCGTTCCGCGGCAGCGACAAGCGCGGCGGCGTCAACGGCGCCCGCATCCGCCTCGCGCCGCAGAAGGACTGGGAGGTCAACAAGCCCGCCCAGCTCGCCACGGTGCTCGCGAAGCTCGAGCAGATCCAGGCGTCGTTCAACGACGGCCGCACCGACGGCAAGAAGGTGTCGCTGGCCGACCTCATCGTGCTCGCGGGCAATGCGGCGGTCGAGAAGGCGGCGAAGGACGCCGGTGTCGACGCCGAGGTGGTCTTCCACCCGGGCCGCACCGACGCCACGCAGGAGCAGACCGACGTCACCTCGTTCGCGTTCCTCGAGCCGACCACCGACGGATTCCGCAACTACTACGGGCCGCAGGCGTTCATGCCCGAGGAGCACCACCTCATCGACCGCGCCAACCTGCTCACGCTGAGCGCGCCGGAGCTGACGGTGCTCGTCGGCGGTCTGCGCGTCCTCGGTGCGAACTGGGACGACTCGGAGTACGGCGTGTTCACCGACCGCAAGGGCGTGCTCACGAACGACTTCTTCGTGAACCTGCTCGACCTCGGCACCACGTGGAAGCCGCTCGACCGGGGCGCGCACGCGTTCGCGGGCGTCAAGGACGGCTCGGGCGCGCCGGTGGGCATCGGCACCCGCGTGGACCTGCTGTTCTCGTCGAACTCGGAGCTGCGCGCCGTCGCCGAGGTGTACGCCTCGGACGACGCGAACGAGAAGTTCGTGCGCGACTTCGTCAAGGCGTGGGGCAAGGTCACCGAACTCGACCGGTTCGACCTCGTCTGACACCCGCCGAGACGCAGAAGAGCGGCCCGTCCCCGGAAGGGGGCGGGCCGCTCTCGCGTTCGGATCGGGACTACTTGACGCGCGCCTCGGCCTGGACCGGGGGCAGTGTGCCCTTCGGCTCGAAGAGCGCGCGGTGCAGGACGCCGGCGAGCAGGCCGCCGACGATCGGGAACACGATGAACACCCACAGCTGCGACAGCGGGCCCGGGCCGCCGTAGATCGCCGCCGCGATCGAGCGGGCGGGGTTCACCGACGTGTTGTCGATCGGGATCGAGATCAGGTGGATGAGCGTCAGCGTGAGACCGATCGCCAGCGGCGCCAGCGCCGCCGTACCGCGCGTGGAGTGCGTGACACCGAGGATGATGAGCACGAAGATCGCCGTCAGCAGCACCTCCGCGATGATCGCCGCACCCAGCCCGAAGCCGCCGGGCGACCCGAAGTCGCCGGTGCCGTAGCCGTTCGACGCGAAGCCGCCATCCTGGGCGTTGGCCAGCCAGTTGTCGGTGCCGAAGATGCCGATCAGCACGATGAGCGTCGTGCCGAGGGCGCCGCCGATCACCTGCGCGATGATGTAGCCGATCGTGTTCTTCCACTCGAAGCGACCCGCCGCGGCGAGTCCGAGCGTGATCGCGGGGTTGAAGTGGCCGCCCGAGATCGGCCCCCACGCGTAAGCGCCCGCCACGACGGTCAGGCCGAACGCCAGCGAGACGCCGACGAACGCGATGCCGAGCGGATTGCCGTCGTCCCCGGCCGGGAAGTTGGCCGCGAACAGTGCCGCGCCGACACCGCCGAAGACGAGCAGAAACGTTCCCAGGGCCTCCGCGACGAGCCTGTTCACCGTGGTGGGCGGGATGGTGGTATCCGACATGGCGGACTCCTTTCCTCGCCGTGAGGCTAGCGCCATCTTCAGCGGTTTCCCAGGAACCGCGCGCGGAGTGTCCTCGTATAACGCCTGATCTCCGGAAGTTTCTCCACCGCTTCAGGTGATCTTTCCCGCCCGTTCACGGGGACGGATGCTGCGCACCGGCGCGTCAGAGACGACCGGCTGCCTTCAGCGCGAGGTAGCGGTCGGCGATCCGCGGCGGCAGGTCTTCGGGGGTCGCGGCGATCGCCTCGCCGCCAGCCCGGCCGATCGCGGCCGCGACGACCGCGGCGTCGTGGGCGCTCTGCTCGATCGCCGCCGCGCGGTACACGTCGGCCGCATCGGGGCGTTCGGGGAGGGGATCCTGCTCGTCGGTGACCGCGCCCACCAGCACCTGCGCGCCTCGGGCGAGCGCGGGAAGCGAACCGAGGAAGCCCCGCGCCGCCTCGGCGGCGTCCTGCGCCGTCAGCAGCACCACAAGGGAGGGGCGGGAGGTGAGCGTGCGCACCTGGGCGAACGCGGCGTCCCAGTCGGTGTCGATCAGCTGCGGCTCGACGGGCGCCATCGCATCCACCATCGCCGGCAGCAGGCCCGGTCCGTCCACTCGCGTGACGCGGGCTCGGATCGTCCGGTCGAACATCAAGAGGTGCACGTGGTCGCCCGCCCGGGTCGCGAGTGCCGCGAGCAGCAGTGCCGCCTCCATCGCGGCATCCATCCGCACCCCGTCGCCGACCCGTGCCGCGGCCGTGCGTCCGGTGTCGATCACGATCACGACGTGGCGGTCGCGCTCGGGGCGCCACGTGCGCAGCATCGTCGTGCTCGCGCGAGCCGTCGCGCGCCAATCGATCGAGCGCACGTCGTCGCCGCGCACGTACTCGCGCAGCGAGTCGAACTCAGTGCCCTGGCCGCGCACCTGCACGCTCGTGTTGCCGTCGAGCTCGCGCAGGCGGGCGAGCCGCGAGGGCAGGTGACGCCGGGAGGTGAAAGGCGGCAGCACGCGCAACGTGCCCAGTGCGTCCAGACGCGCCTGGCGTCCGGCGAGGCGGAGCGGCCCGTCCGAACGCACGACGACGAACCGCGAGCGCAGTTCGCCCCGGCGACGGGGGAGCAGTGGGATGGCGATGGTCCGGGCCTCGCCGGGCGGGATCGCGATCGCGGTGCGTTCCGCCGATGCCCCCGCTGTGGGCTGCCACGCATCGCGCACGCGGCCGCGCAGCGTGCGCTCGCCGCCGTTGCGCAGCACGAGCTCGGCGACCGCCGGCTGCCCGAGGAGCACGCGCCGAGGCACCCTTCGCGTCACCGCGATCCGGCGCGGATCCGGTGCCGCCGCCGCGTCGCCGAGCGTCGCGGCGAGGCACAGCAGTACCCACCCCGCGGTCGCGATCCACGCGTCGACACCCGCCGCGGAGAGCAGCACGACGGGCACCGCTCCGACGGCGAGGAGCAGCGGCAGACGACCGGTGACGTACATCGGGATCAGATCGGGACGCGGGTCTGCTGCAGCACCGAGCCCAGCACGGCGTCGACGGACACACCCTCGAGCTCCGCATCGGGGCGCAGGCGGATGCGGTGGCGCCACGTCGGCAGCAGCATCGTCTGCACGTGGTCGGGCGTGATCGCGGGATACCCGCCGAGCCACGCCCACGCCTTCGACGCCGCGAGCAGCGCGGTCGCCGCGCGCGGGCTCACCCCCAGCTGCACCGAGGGGCTCCGGCGCGTGGCCTGCGCGAGATCCACGACGTAGCCGAGCACGTCGTCCGAGACGGTGACGGATGCTGCGGCCCGCTGCGCCGCGCGGATCTCCTCGGCAGTGGCGGCGCGACGCAGGCCGGCCCCTGCGAGGTCGCGGGGGTCGAATCCGCTCGCGTGGCGGCGCAGCACGGCCAGCTCGGCATCCCGCGCCGGCACCTCGACGATGAGCTTCAGGAGGAACCGGTCGAGCTGCGCCTCGGGGAGCGTGTACGTGCCCTCGTGCTCGATGGGGTTCTGCGTCGCCGCGACGAGGAACGGGTCGGGGAGCGGTCGGGTCACGCCGTCGGTCGAGACCTGGCGCTCCTCCATCGCCTCGAGCAGCGCCGCCTGCGTCTTGGGCGGTGTGCGGTTGATCTCGTCGGCGAGCACGACGTTCGTGAAGACCGGACCCTCGCGGAACTCGAACTCGCCCGTCTTCGCGTCGTAGACGAGCGAGCCCGACACGTCGCCGGGCATGAGGTCGGGCGTGAACTGGATGCGCTTGGTATCGAGGCCGAGCGCGGTCGAGAACGCCCGCACGAGCAGGGTCTTGGCGACGCCGGGAACGCCTTCGAGCAGCACGTGGCCCCGCGAGAGCAGCGCGATCAAGAGGCCCGTCACGGTGCCGTCCTGCCCGACGACGGCCTTGCCGACCTCGAGGCGCACGCGGTTCATCGCCTCGCGGAGCGCGGCATCGTCGAGGGGCGCGCGGTCGGTCGCGGCGGGAGCCGGGCTGTTCGCGGTGGCGGGCGTGTCCGTCATCGGGGATTCCTTTCGGGGCGGACGGCCGCGCGGACGGCGTCCTCGAGATCTCTCAGGCGTGTGCTCAGGGCGACGAGATCGGCGTCGCCGCGGGGGATGTCGTCGATCAGGATGCCCCGCACCGCCCGCCGGTCGAGCCCCGTGCGGCCTGCGGCGGCATCGGCGATCTCGGGTGCGGCGGCGCCTGCGGCAAGCCCGAGAAGGGCGGCGATGCGGCGCAGGGCGCCGATGCGGAGCCGGTCCGCAGCGTGCAGGGGATCGCCGGCGCGCGCGTAGAGGCGCGCACGACCTTCCGTCGTCTCGGACGCACGCACCGTCACCGGCAGGCGCTCCGCGACCAGGGGACCGAACCGGCGGCCGCGCCACACGCCCGCCGCGATGCCCGCGACGAGGAGCAGCACGATGACCCCGCTCACCCAGGGCGGCGTGAGATCGCCGAGGGAGGGGTCCGTGTCGGCGAGGTCGGTGTCGGCGGGACTCGGCACGTACCAGACGACGAGCGGATGCCGCCCCATGAGGCCCACCGCGAGCGCGGCGTTGCCGTTCTCGGCGAGGTGCTCGTTGGTGAAGAGCGGGCGGGCGTCGACCGCGGCGACGCGGCCGCCATCGGTGGCGTCGACGAGGAGTCCGAATCCGTCGGAGGCCGGGTAGCACCCGTCGTCGGCGCGGTAGAGGGCGCCCGGAGCGACGGCGCCGGCGCGGATGGCGTCGTCGACGTCGCAGTCGGGCTCGATCGCCGTGTCGGGAGCGACCCCGGCGGGCGCGGAGCCCGGGAGCAGCAGATCGAGCGTGCGGGCGCGCGGCTCGACGAGCACGACGTCGGTCGCGCCGGCGGCGAGGTCGGCGACCGCCTCGTCCGAGAGCGCCGGCGCGTCGGGCAGCACGAGCGTGGCGGGTCCGGTGCCGAGAGCCTCGGTCGCCGACGCGCGGTCGCGCGCGACCCGCACCTCGACGCCGTGGTCGCGCAGGATCTCGGCGAGTGCGTGGGTGCCCGCGGGGCCGGTCGAGTCCGGGTCGAGCGCATCGCGCTGGGCCCACTGGTTCGCCGCGGACACCGCGCCGCCGATCCCGCCGATCACGAGCAGGGCGAGTCCGATCGAGACCCACGCCGCGATGCGCCGGCCGCGCCGGGGCGCAGCATCCGGTGTCGATGTCTCGGGCGGGGTGACGGTCGCCGTGCTCACGCGGGGATCTCCTCGCGCGCGACCGGGCGGGCTGACGAGACCGCGTCGTCAGTGGATGCGACGAGACGGTAGAGCTCCTCGGTGCCGGGGCGGCGCAGGTAGCGGACGTCGTCGAAGGCGGTCGCTGCGGCTTCGAGCCGGGGTTCGAGCGCGGGGAAGGCCGCGCCGGCGGCGCGGGCGAACGCGTGCACGGTCGCGCCCGGCGGCGGGTCGACGACGCCGCGTTCGAGGCAGCCGCGCGCGAGCGCGCGGAACCGCAGCACGATCGCGGCGTCCCAGTCCGACGCGCGGGCGCGCTCGGCCGCGGCCGCGCGCAGCTCGGCGGCGGAGCGGTGCTCGGCCTCGCCGAACAGCAGCGGTGTCCGCGGCGCTGCGCGGCGGCTCACGCGTGGCACGCCCCACAGCAGGAATGCCGCGACGATGACGACGGTGACGACGATGGCGGCGACGAGGGCGAACGTCGAGCCCCAGCCGCCCGAAAGATCGGGGTTCAGCAGCGACGCGATGAAGTCGCCGACGGCGCGCGCGATGCGATCGAACGGGGTCGGCTCGGCGATGTCGTAGGCGGGGTCCGACAGCTCCTGCTCCGCCCACCGCCGCGCCTCATCGCCGTCCGGCGTGAGCGGCGGGACGGCGTCGGAGACGCGCGCGAGCGCGCGGGGCACGGCGGGGGTCAGGCCCACGGCGACTCGCGGTCGGCGGCGTCGGGCGCGGCGCCGGGGGCGGTCCAGCGAGTGGGGGAGTGCTCGTCCGACGGCGGAGGAGTCGCGGGGTGCGCGGCGGGCGGAGCGGCCGGCGGCTGAGCGGGCGCCGGTGGCTGAGCGGGCGCCGGTGGCTGAGCGGGCGTCGGCGCCGCGGGGCCGGGCTGCGAGGCGCCGTACGCGGGCGGCTGGGCGCCGTACCCCGGCTGCGCCGGCGTCGCGTACCCCGGCTGCGCCGGCCTCGCGTACCCCGGCTGGGCGGGCGCGCTGTATCCCGGCGGCGGCCCGTATGCCGGCGGTGCCCCGTACCCGGGTTGCGGTGCGTACCCCGCCGGTGGGCCGTAACCCGGCTGCCCCTGCGCGGAGAACACGGCGCCGGCCGGCGCCGGCGGGTAGCCCGGCGTCGGGTACCCCGGTGGGTACGGTGCGTAACCCGGCACCGGGTACGCGCCGGCAACGCCCCGCGGCGCGATCTCGCGCCCGATGTGCTCGCGATAGGGGTCGGCGAGGGCGGTGGCTCCGGCATCCCGTCGTTCCACGTACGCGAGCAGGTCGAGGTCGAGCCCCTCGCGGCGCATGCGGCAGTCGATGTAGATGAGCGCGGTCGCGGTGGACTGCACGACGACGGCGACCGACTGCAGCAGCAGCGTCAGCACCTGCGTGAGGAGGGTCGCGGCGACGAAGCCGATGATGGCCGTCGGCTCGGGATCACCCGTCGGCGCGATGATCGTCGTCAGCCCCATCGAGAGGAAGCTCATCGGGAGGCTCACCACCTGCGCGACGGCGGCGAAGATGACGCTGATCACGATGATGATGCCGAGCGCCGGCCAGAAGCGACGGCGCGTGAGGCTCCACGAACGAGACAGCGCCTGGACGATGGTGGCGTGCTCGATGATGATGGCCGCCGGCACCAGCAGCAGCTTGATCATCAGCCACCACGTGAGGGGGATCGACGCGAGGATGACGAGGATCGTCAGCACGATCGCCGCGGGCGGCGCCGCGATGGCGATGCCGACGATCGCGAGGACGACGACCGCGACCAGCGCGATGATCGCCAGGATCACGAGGAACGAATAGCCGATGAGGCGCCACGCGATGGGCTTCACCTGGCGCCAGAGGGCGCCGAGGGTGAGCTTCTCGGCCACGGCGGCGTGCGTCACCTCGACGACGACGATGCCCTGCACGATGACGCTGAGGGCACCCGCGGCCAGTGACAGCACGATGCCCGCGACGGCGGTGAGCGCGATCGATCCCGCCATGACGGTGTCGTACTCCTCGGTGCCCGGCCGCAGCGTGTCGAGCCGCGAGAACGACGCCCACCCGATCGCGAGCACCCCACCCAGCACCACGATGTAGGCGAGCGTCTGGACGACGAGTGCAAAGCCCAGCAGCACCCGCGGGTTCTGTCGCAGCGCCGAGAACGAGCGGCCCAGGATCGTGCCGAACGACAGCGGGTGCAGCGGGATGATCCCGGGGCGTGACGCCGGCGTCCACGCCGGGTATGCGGACACGATTCCCCTCTCGGTCGGCGGCGCGTCGCGGGCGGTGCGGCGCATCGGCCGCGCCCTCAGGACGGCGCTTGCCCCTATCGTTCCACATCGCGCGGATGCCGCAGCCGCCGTGCGGATGAAGCTCTCGGCGTCCGTTCGGGCGAGCTTCGGCCGGTCCACAGCCCTGGTCGACTACTCTGTGGGAAGCGCACGGGGACGCGCACGTCGTCCTCTGCGCCTGGACAGAAGGAACGAACGCGCGCGATGACTTCACGCATCCTGGTGGTCGACGATGACACCGCCCTTGCCGAGATGATCGGGATCGTGCTGCGCACGGAGGGATTCGAGACGGTCTTCTGCGCGGACGGCGCCGAGGCCGTCGACGCGTGGCGCACCGAGCGCCCCGACCTCATCCTCCTCGACCTGATGCTTCCGGGCATGGACGGCATCGAGATCTGCACCCGCATCCGCGCCGAGTCCGGCATCCCGATCATCATGCTCACCGCGCGCACCGACACGGCCGATGTCGTGAAGGGCCTCGAGTCGGGCGCCGACGACTACATCGTCAAGCCCTTCAACCCGAAGGAGCTGGTCGCCCGCATCCGCACGCGACTGCGCCCGGCGAGCCAGCCGGCGAACGACTCGCTCCGCATCGGCGACCTCACCGTCGACGTCGCCGCGCACGAGGTGCGTCGTGGCGACGGACCCATCGCCCTGACGCCTCTCGAGTTCGAGCTGCTCGTCGCCCTGGCATCCAAGCCCCAGCAGGTGTTCTCGCGCGAGATGCTGCTCGAGCAGGTGTGGGGATACCACTACAAGGCCGACACGCGCCTGGTCAACGTGCACGTGCAGCGGCTGCGGGCGAAGGTCGAGAAGGACCCCGACAACCCCAAGATCGTGACGACGGTGCGCGGGGTCGGATACCGCGCCGGCGCCGTCGTCTAGGCAGCCATGACCGCGCCGATCACGGCCGTGACGCCGGCGCGCGCCCGCATCCGCTGGTGGCGCCTGTGGCGGGCGTGGCCGGGTGACATCGCGGGGCTCTGGCGGCGCTCGCTGCGGTTCCGCACGATCCTCGTGACGATCGGCCTGACCGCGCTCGCCGTCGTGGTCGCGTGCGTGTGGATGGCTCTCGCGATCCAGAACGATCTGTTCGCCTCCCGCAAGGACCAGGTGCTGATGGACGCCGAGCAGGCGCGCGCCGCGGCGCAGCGGACCCTCGACGCCTCCGTGCAGAACGACTCCATCCAGCTGCAGAACGTCATGACCCTGGCGTTCACGGCCGTCCGCGACCAGTCGTCGGCCGTGATCGTCGGCGCCTACCGGATCGGGCCCCTCGTGCCCAACGCGCCCCAGGACTTCAGCACGAACGAGGAGGTGATGAACGAGCTGCTCACCACTCCGATGCGGGCGCTCGTCGGCACCAACCCCGACCAGCAGATCTGGCAGCCCGTCGCGCTCCCCGATGGTGACGACGCGACGGCGCCGGGAATCCTGGTCGGCCAGCAGCTCACCATCGAGGGCGTCGCATCGTACGAGCTGTACCTCGCCTATGACCTCGCGAACGCCCCTGAGACGCTGACGTTCGTGCAGCGGACGCTGTGGGTGGTCGGCATCGGTCTGGTCCTCCTGATCAGCGGCATCGCCTGGTTCGTCCTGCGATCCGTGACGACCCCGATCAGCGAGGCCGCCGACACGAGCGCCAAGCTCGCGTCGGGGCGCCTCGACGTGCGCCTCGAGGTGCGGGGAGAGGACGAACTGGCGACGCTCGGCCGCTCGTTCAACGCGATGGCCGACAGCATGGAGTCGCAGATCAAGGAGCTCGCCGATCTCTCGCTCGTGCAGCAGCGCTTCGTGTCGGACGTGTCGCACGAGCTGCGCACGCCGATGACGACCATCCGCCTGGCCGCCGACATGATCAACGACCAGCGCGACGACTTCGATCCGGCTACCGCTCGCGCGGCCGAGCTGCTCAACGCACAGGTGCAGCGCTTCGAGACCCTGCTCACCGACCTGCTCGAGATCAGCCGCTACGACGCGGGCTCGGTGCAGCTCGAGCTCGAGCCGACGAGTCTCGCCCATCTCGCGGAGGACGTCATCGGTTCGATGCAGCAGCTCGCCGAGCAGCACGGCACGGATGTGCGCCTGGTCGCGCCCGGGGGATATTCCCCGGTCGACATGGACCCGCGGCGCGTGCGCCGCGTGGTGCGGAATCTGCTCGGGAACGCGATCGAGCACGGCGAGGGCCGGCCGATCGTGGTCACTGTCGACAGCAATCAGCAGGCGGTGGCGATCGGCGTACGCGACTTCGGCATGGGGATGAAGCCCGAGGACGCGGAGCACGTCTTCGACCGCTTCTGGCGCGCCGACCCCTCTCGCAAGCGCACGATCGGCGGCACCGGCCTCGGTCTGTCCATCGCCATGGGCGACGCGAAGCTCCACGGCGGCGAACTCGCGGTGTGGTCGGAGGTCGGCCGCGGCACGAACTTCGTCCTGACCCTTCCGCGGCAGGCCGCACCGCTCGACGGCGAATCGCCGATCGCGGTCGACCCGGGCGACGACGCCGTCGCCGCCCTCGACGACCTCGGTCTCACCGCTCCGATCGACCTGCCCCACGCAGACGGCGGGAATGGCGGGAGCGGGACGGATGCTGCGCACCGAGGAGGATCCGCATGACCCGGGTACGCGGCATCCTGGCCCTCATCCTCGCTCTGTGCGCCGTCGTCGTGACCGGCTGCGCGGGCTTCCCCACGAGCGGACCGCCCGAATACGGGCTCGAGAACGGCAACACCGGCAGCGGGTCGCAGAACGTGGTGTTCATCCCGAACAGTCCGCAGCCGGGCGCCACGCCGCAGCAGATCGTCGAGGGATTCATCGACGCCGGCTCCGGCCCTGGCGTGCTGGGCAATTGGGCTGTCGCGCAGGAGTTCCTGGCGCCGTCCCTGCAGGGCACGTGGAATCCCGATGCTCAAGTGATCGTCGATGAGCGCGCCGAGCGGGACTACGTCGAGACCGGTGAGGGCGTCGTCGACTTCGCGTCGGAGGTCGTCGGGTCGGTCGACGACAAGGGCGCCTACCAGCGCGCCGATCTCTCACCGGGGAACTGGACGTTCCGTCTGGAGCAGCAGGAAGACGGCGAGTGGCGCATCACCGAGGCGCCCGACGGCATCTGGCTCGACGAGGCGCAGTTCCCGCAGGTGTTCCACCGCTACCCGGTGACGTACTTCGACCCTTCGTGGCAGTACCTCGTCCCCGACGTCCGCTGGTTCCCGGTCGCGAAGGCGGCGCGGAGCATCGCCAACGCCCTCGTCAACGAGCCGATGAGCGAGTGGCTGGCGGAGTCGGTGCAGTCCGCCTTCCCGGACGGCGTGACGGCGGTGACGGTGGTGCCCACGGCGGAAGAGGGCGTCTCCGACGTGGCCCTCAAGGGCGATGCGATGCTGGCTGCCAGCAGCGACGCCCGCAACCGGATGCTCACGCAGCTCGAGGAGAGCCTGCGCGCCGCGGGAGTGACCGAGGTCGTCATGACTGTCGACTCCGCCCCGATCGACGCGCAGCCCGTCACCGTGCGCTCGACACGTGTGCCGGCCACCCCCCTGGTGCTGACGGAGGCCGGCTTCGGCTTCCTCACCGGGGACGAGATCGACAAGATCCCCGGTCTCTCGGACGCGGTCGAGACGGTATCGCCCGTCAGCGTGCAAGTGGGGGCCGAGCGCGACCTCGCCGCTGCGCGCCTGTCGTCGGGGGCCGTCGTTCGGCTGAACTCGGCAGGGACCGAACCCGAGGTGCTGGACACCCGTCCGGGCCTGGTGGATCCCGTGATCGATCCGTCCGGGGTGGTGTGGAGCGTCCCCCAGGACGACCCGTCCGCCCTGCGCGCCTACCTTCCCAACGGGGATGTGATCGATGTCGCCGACGCGTGGGGCGACGCGACGGCCATCGCCGGCATGGCGTTGTCCCGCGACGGCACGCGGCTGGCCGCGGTGGTGAGTGCGGGCGGCCGCACGGTCGTGTCGGTGGCCGGTGTCGTCCCCGAGGACGGCGTGCCGGCTCGCATCGGTGAGCCGATTCAGCTCGCGGTGGCGGGCGGTGCCGTCGTCGGCGTGACGCGGATCGGCGTCACGTGGATCGACGAGGTCTCGGTCGGCGTGCTGACCAGCGGTGCCGACACCGACTCGACGGTCATCGAGCAGGTGGTCGGTGCGCCGACCGCCGCCTCGACGGCACCCTCGGGCATGGCCTCGATCGCCGGCGGCACGGGGATCTCGAGCCTGCGCCTGCGCGCCGAGGACGGCACGCTCTACGTCAAGCGCGGCACGAGCTGGCAGCCGACGGCGACCGGCGTCCTGGTCCTCGCCACCCAGCAGGGCGCACCGCAGTAGCGGCTCCTCCCCACCGACCTGCGCGATCGCGTCGTCCACGGATCGCCGGCGGTGAGAACCTGGCCGTCTCCCGCGCCCGGGATGCTGGGGCGGTGATGTCGGAGATCGTGCTCGCCGTGCGAGAGGCCTGTGCGGACGCACTGGCGCTTCTTCTTCCCGTCTCGTGCGCGGGGTGCGACGAACCCGACGTCGCCCTGTGCGAGCGATGCGTGCTCGCGCTCGCGCCCGATCCGCGGCAGCAGGTGATCGAGGTGCACGGCGGCGCCGTGACGGTGTGGAGCGGGATCCCCTTCGAAGGGGTCGCCGCGCGGGTGCTCCGGGCGATCAAGGAGGACGGCCGCACCAGCCTGGCGGCCGCGCTTGCCCCTGCGCTGACGGCGGCTCTCGCCCGCGCGGGCGCTGCGGACGCCGTGCCCGTGCCGATGCCCACGTCTCGCGGGGCGTACCGACGGCGCGGCTACCGTGTACCCGATCTCCTCGTGCGGCGCACGGGGCGGCGTCCCCGGCGTCTGCTGCGATACGCCCGACGCACGTCCGATCAGCGAGGTCTCGACCGCGACGCCCGGGCGCGGAACGTCGCTCACAGTCTGGCAGCGGTGGATGCTGCGGGCCTGCGCGTCGTGGTCGTCGACGACGTCGTGACGACCGGCGCGAGCCTTGCCGAAGCGGTCCGCGCGCTGCGCGCCGCAGGTGCCGATGTGGTGGCCGCGGTCGCCGTCGCCGCCACGCCGAGACGGCTCCCCACGGGTCGGTGAACGCATTCTGACGCATTCGGAATTCACAGGTGACAGAGTCCGAACGCCGGGCTACCGTGGGGGTGACAAGGCGACTGAGGTCCGCCCTTGGCCGGGTGGACCGGAACAAGGAGGTCAAGGATGGAAACCAGCATCGTCGGCGTGGGAGTGGGGATCACAGATCGCTTCCGCGGTGTCGTCGAAGAAAAGGCCCTCCGCATCGAGAACCTCGCTCCGCGTGCGCAACGCGTGGAGGTCAAGGTCACACACCGCGCGTATCACAACGGTCGCATGGAGGATGAGACCGTCGAACTCACCGTCAACGGCAAGGGTCCCGTCATCCGGGCCGAGGCCACCGACGGCGACAAGTTCACTGCACTGGACCTCGCGGTCGACAAGCTGTGCGAACAGCTGCGCCGCGCGAAAGACAAGCGCGTCGACGCGCGCAACCACCCCCGTGGCGCCAAATTCGAGAAGGGCAGTGGCGCGCTCCAGGGGATCGATCTGCAGCCGGCGTCCGTCGATGTGCTCCGTGCCGTCGCGACCGGCGAGATCCCGATCGTCACGGGCAACGAGGAGGAGGAGGGCTACACGCCCGTCGTCATCCGCACGAAGGAGTTCCACCCCGAGTGGATGTCGGTGGAGGAGGCCGTCGACCGCATGGAGCTGGTCGGCCACGATTTCTTCCTGTTCATCGACGCCCGCACCGACCACCCGAGCGTGGTGTACCGCCGCAAGGGCTGGGACTACGGGGTGATCTCACTGACCACGCTGGCGCAGCCGGAGGAGCTGGCGTCCTGACACGTACTCCGAGGGGTGCGGCTGCTGCGGCGGCCGCACCCCTCGTGCATGTCCCTGATATCAGACGGATGCCGCCACCCGACCGAACACCGTTGGTATTCGGTATACCATCGACGGGTCGCGCGCTCGTGGCCGCGGCATCCGTCCATCCGTCGAGAGGCACCTGACGTGATCATCCGCAACGCCCGCCCGTGGGGCGTCGACGCCGCCGACATCGTCCTGGAGGGCGACCGCATCACGCAGATCCAGCCCCACGACTCCTCTGCACCCGCCGGCGCGGACGACGTCGATGGCCGGGGCAGGCTCCTGCTGCCGTCGTTCAGCGACGTGCACGTGCACCTCGACTCCTCGCGCATCGGTCTGCCGTTCCGCCCGCACACAGGAGCCCCGGGCGTGTGGGGCATGATGCTCAACGACCGGAACAACTGGCGCGATACCGACGTGCCGCACGCCGAGATCGTCGCCGGCACCCTCGAGCAGATGATCGCGAAGGGCACGACGCGGGTGCGCACGTACGCGCAGGTCGACGTCGACTGCAAGCTCGAGAAGTTCGACTCCGTGCTCGCTGCGAAGGAGAGGTTCCACGAGCACGCCGACGTCCAGATCATGACGTTCCCGCAGGCCGGCATCCTGCGCGAGGCGGGCACCGTCGAGTACCTCGAGGAGTCGCTGAAGCAGGGCGCCGATGTGATGGGCGGCATCGACCCGAGCCAGCTCGACCGCGACCCGGTCACGCACCTCGACATCGTGTTCGCGCTCGCCGAGAAATACCAGGTCGAGATCGACATCCACCTGCACGAGCCCGGCGCCCTGGGCGTGTTCAGCACGGAGCTCGTGATCGAGCGCACGCGGGCGCTCGGCATGCAGGGCAAGGTCACGATGTCGCACGCCTACGACCTCGGCTCGGTGTCGGAGGCGGTGAGCCGCCGCCTCATCGACGAGTTCGCCGAGCTCGATATCGCGATGGCGACGGTGGCGCCGTCCACCACCGGGCATCTGCGGCTCGTCGACCTCGCCGAGGCCGGAGTGCGGGTGGGCCTCGGTGAAGACGGCCAGCGCGATTACTGGAGTCCGTACGGCAACTGCGACATGCTCGACCGCACCTGGCAGCTCGCCTTCGTCAACGGTTTCCGCCGCGACGACCACATCGAGCTCGCACTCGCCGTCGCCACGATGGGCGGGGCCTCGATCATGAACCACGCATCGCCGCGGGTCGCAGGCGTCGGTGACCGGCCGGGTGTCGCGATCGGCGATCGGGCCGATCTCGTCCTCGTCGACGGCGAGACGCCCACGAGCGCGGTGATGGACCGTGGCCTCGACCGCACCGTGATCCACGACGGCCGGGTTGTGGCGGACGCACTCGAGGTCCTCACCCTCTGAACACTCGGTTCGGCGCACAGGCCTGGGCCAGAACCCGAGCCGGGTGCCGCGGTCAGTCGATGAAGCCGTCCAGGATGCTGCCGATCACGAGGCCACCGAGGATGCCGCCCATGAGGTCGCTGCCACCGCTTCGGCGGCCGCCGCCCCATCCCTGCTGGCCGTAGCCCGGGCCGCCCCACTGGTCGGGCTGTGGGCGGGCGGCGTCGATGTCGCGCTGGGCGAGCTGCAGCGCCTCGCTCGCGAGGAACGCGGCGCGGCGGGCCATCGCGAACGCCTGCTCGCGGTGGTCCTCGTCGATCGCGGTGACGGCGGCCGCTGACGAGCCGAGGTAGCGGTCGAGGTCGAGCCGCACGCGTTCGGCCTCGGCGAATCGCGTGCGGGCGTCGGCGCCGATCCAGCCGCGGTGCCCGGCGATCACGTCGCGCGAGACGGCGAGCTGGCGGTCGGCGTCGTCGATGGCGTGGCGCACATGCTCGAGCGGCGGGATCGGGCGCGCGGCGCGCTCGCGAGCGGTCGCGATCGCGGCATCCAATCCCGCGTTCGCCTCGCGCAGCCGCGAGAGCTGTTCGAACGGGTCGGTGTTCACGCCGGCGGCCGGCAGCGCGGCCAGCGCCGCCTGCAGCTCCTCGATCGCGGTCTGCACGGCGGGGGAGTGGGGTTCCTTGAGCGCGACGACGAGGTCGCCGCGGGAGTCCTCGACGATCGCGGCGAGCGTGGACTCGGCGCGCAGGGCCTCGACCTCGAAGGTCTCGACGGCGTCGAGCAGCGTCTCGGCGCGCCGCACAGATTCGGTGGATGCCTCGAGCGCCATGTTCGCCTGCTCGCGCTGTCCCGCCTCGCGACGGCGCTCGGCGACGCCGGCGCTGTGCTCGGCGAACCCGAGCAGCTGCTCCGCCTCGGCCGGGTTCGCGTCGATCTGCGAGAGGGCGTGCGACGAGTAGCGGATCGCCAGCCTGTCGACGGTGGAGCGGGCGTCGGGGAGCCGCAGGCGCAGGCGCGCAGCATCCGCTCGCACCTTCGCGATGATCTCGGGAGCGCGACGTGCGCGCTCGATCGGCGCCGCGAGCGCCTCGGTGCGGTCGTCGAGGAGGTCCTCGGCCCATTCGCACAGCTGCACGATGCGCGCGTTGCGGGTGCGCAGCTCTTCGGGGGTGTCGGGGATCTCGTCGTGGTTGAGCTGGTGGAGGTGGAACGCCTCCTGCAGGTGCGTGCGCACCGACGCGAGCGCCTCGCGCAGCTCCGCGGTGGGGCCGGCGCCGAGCTCGGCGTCGGCGAAGGCCAGTTCGTCGGTCGTGAGGCGGATGCGCTCATCGGCCGCGACCAGCGCCTGCTGCGCGCGGCGCGCCAGGTCGGCGTCCTGCGTGTTCAGTTCTTCCTGCTCGCGCTTGCGTCTGCCCCAGAATCCGGCCATGAATCGATCCTACGGGGGCCGCTGGGAGGGGGCTGAGGCGGGCGGGCCCGACGGTGGATTGTTCGCGCAGAGCGTGGCTCTGGCGTGGCTGCGCCCCGGTGCCCCAGAATGGGCGCACACGTCGCGTGGCCGGGTGCCTGGGGGCCCTCGCGGCACCTCCCCGTCGACGCGGAGGCGTCGGCGCGATCCTCGCCCAAGGAAGTCGACATGGCCCTGCCCAAATTCCTCGTTCCGGTCTCGCTGCGCGGCTACAAGATGTCGTGGCTTCCGAGAGACGTCATCGCGGGCGTGACGCTCGCCGCCGTCGCGATTCCCGAGGTGATGGGATACACCTCCATCGCCCAGACGCCGATCGTCACAGGCCTCTACACGATCCTGCTCCCGCTGCTCGCGTTCGCGCTGCTCGGTGCGTCGAAGCTCCTCGTCGTCGGCGGCGACTCGGCGACGGCGGCGATCATGGCGGGAGGCCTGCTGACCGCCGGCATCGCCGGGCTCGATCCCGGATCGCCGCAATGGGTGGCGCTGTGCGGCTTGACCGCGCTCGTCTGCGGCCTCCTGCTGATCCTGGC
The DNA here is from genome assembly GCF_041938625.1 of Microbacterium trichothecenolyticum. GTDB lineage: Bacteria > Actinomycetota > Actinomycetes > Actinomycetales > Microbacteriaceae > Microbacterium > Microbacterium trichothecenolyticum_D. The sequence goes on from NZ_CP169427.1 coordinate 1,503,054, forward strand.
CCGGGTGCTGCGCCTGGGCTTCATCGGCGACTTCCTGTCGGCCTCGGTGCTCATCGGATTCCTCACGGGTGTCGGCATCCAGGTCGCGACGAGCCAGATCCCCGACATCCTCGGCGTGCCGAAGGGATCGGGCAACTGGTTCCAGCAGCAGTGGGCGTGGATCTCGGAGCTCGGCCAGGTGTCGTGGCCGACCCTCGCCTACGGCGCCGCGACGATCGGCATCATCTTCGTGTTCAAGGCGTTCCTGCCGAAGGTGCCCGGGGCGATCATCGCGGTCGTCGGTCTCCTGATCCTCGCCACGGCGACGAACGCCTCGAGCTACGGCGTCGAGGTGATCGGCGCGATCCAGGGCGGGTTCCCGCCGATCGGCTTCCCGGCCGGCGTCACGTGGAACGACGTCCCTGCGGTGCTGTCCACTGCCTTCGCGTGCTTCATCATCATCATCGCGCAGAGCGCGGCGACCTCACGCAGCTTCGCGGCCAAGCATGGGGACCGCGCGGATGTGAACCGCGACATCGTCGGGCTCGCAGCATCCAATCTCGCCGCCGGCTTCAGCGGCACGTTCGTCGTGAACGGGTCGCCCACCAAGACGCAGATCCTCGACGGGCAGAAGGGGCGCACGCAGGTCGCGAACCTCACCGTCGTCGTCGTGGTGCTCATCGTGCTGCTGTTCCTCACGAATCTGCTGACCGACCTGCCGAAGGCGGTGCTGGGCGGCGTGGTGTTCGTGATCGGCCTCGAGCTCATCGACATCCGCGGTCTGGTGCGCGTGTCGCGCGTGCGCCGCCGCGAGTTCTTCATCGCGCTCGCAACCGCGCTGACGGTCTTCATCGTCGGGGTCGGCGCGGGCGTGATCCTGGCGCTCGCGCTGTCGCTGCTCGACGTCGTGCAGCGGCAGTACCGCCCGCGCGACTTCGTGCTCGGCGTGCGCGGCAAAGAGGGGTACGAGTACACGACTGCGGCCGCCGGCGCGCAGACCGCACCGGGACTCGTGGTGTTCCGCTACGACGCCGACCTGTTCTACGCCAACGCGTCGCGCTTCGTCGACGACGTGCAGCAGGTGGTGCAGAACGCGCCCGACCCGGTGAGGTGGCTGGTGCTCGATTGCGCCGGCATCTCCGATATCGACTACTCCGCCGGCGAGGCGTTCTCGAGTCTCGTCGACTGGCTCGACGCGCGAGGCGTCGCGCTCGTGCTGGCACGGCCCGAGACCGCCGTCATCGAGGAGTTCACGGCCTACGGCATGAGCAAGCGGATCCCCGCCGACCGCATCTACAACGACCTCGACGAGGCGGTGCGGGCGTTCCCGACTCAGTAGGGCACCACCGGCGCGCCCGCGTGACATACGAGAGGGGGACGGATGCTGCGCCCCGGCGCAGACGCCGGGTCAGCCGTCGCTGCGCTTGTGGCGCGGCTTGCGAGCCGGACGGTCGTCGCCGTACGAGTCGCGCGAACCCGAGTCACGGTACGAGCCGCGGCTCTGCGAGCGGTCGCCCGAGCCGCGGTTGTCGCGGTACGAACCAACCGTGGCATCCTTCCGGCGCTGCGGTCGCCCGGCGTCGGGACGCAGCTCGATGAGCTGGCCCGAGATGCGGGTGTCGGCGAGGCGGTCCAGCGCGTCCGCGGGGAGGTTCGCCGGAAGCTCGACGAGCGAGAAGTCGGGCATGATCTTGATCGCGCCGAAGTCGTCGCGGCGAAGTCCGCCCTCGTTCGCGAGCGCGCCCACGATCTGGCGCGGCTCGACGCGCTGACGCTTGCCGACGTTGATGCGGTAGGTCGCGAAGCCCTCGCGGGGCGTGCGGCGCTCGGGCCGGTCGCCGCGGTCGCCGCGGTCGCCGAACGCGGGACGGTCGCCGTGGTCCGGGCGGTCCGCGCGCTCGCGGCGCGGGGCGGGCTCGGGGTCGGGCTCCAGGAGGAGGGGCGTCTCGCCCTGGGCGACCACCGCGAGAGCCGCGGCGACGTCGACCTCGGGCACGTCGTGGTTGCGCACGTAGTGGGCGATGATGTCGCGGAACGCCTCGATGCGGGCGCTCTCGTCCAGGGCCGCGGTGATGCGGTCGTCGAAGCGCGACAGACGCGTCACATTGACCTCGTCGACGCTCGGCAGCGACATCTCGGTCAACTCCTGGCGGGTGGCGCGCTCGATCATCTTCACGAGCCCGCGCTCGCGGGGCGTGACGAAGCTGATGGCGTCGCCCGAGCGACCGGCGCGGCCGGTGCGGCCGATGCGGTGCACGTACGACTCCGCGTCCGTCGGGATGTCGTAGTTGACGACGTGCGAGACGCGTTCGACGTCGAGTCCGCGCGCAGCGACGTCGGTCGCGACCAGGATGTCGAGCTTGCCCGACTTCAGCTGGTTGACCGTCTTCTCGCGCTGCGGCTGGGCGATGTCGCCGTTGATGGCTGCGGCGGAGTAGCCGCGGGCGCGCAGCTTCTCGGCGATCTCCTCGGTGACGCTGCGGGTGCGGCCGAACACGATCATGCCGTCGAAGTTCTCGACCTCGAGGATGCGGGTGAGGGCGTCCATCTTCTGCTGCCACGCGCTGATGAGGTAGCGCTGCGAGATGTTGGCGGACGTCTGCGTCTTCGCCTTGACGGTGATCTCTTCCGGGTCGTGCAGGTACTGCTTCGACATGCGGCGGATCGTGGCGGGCATGGTCGCCGAGAACAGCGCGACCTGCTTGGTCTCGGGGGTCTCGGCGAGGATCGTCTCGACGTCCTCGGCGAAGCCCATCTTGAGCATCTCGTCGGCCTCGTCGAGCACGAGGTACTGCAGCTCGGAGAGGTCGAGCGTGCCCTTCTCGAGGTGGTCGATGATCCGGCCGGGGGTTCCGACGACGATGTGCACGCCGCGTCGGAGGGCGGACAGCTGCACGCCGTAGCCCTGTCCGCCGTAGACGGGAAGGATGTGCACGTCCTTCAGGTGGGCCGCGTACTTCTCGAACGCCTCGCAGACCTGCAGCGCGAGCTCGCGCGTGGGGGCGAGGACGAGGGCCTGCGGGGTCTTCTGCCCGAGGTCGAGGCGGTCGATGATCGGCAGCGCGAACGCCGCGGTCTTGCCGGTTCCGGTCTGCGCCATGCCCACGACGTCGCGGCCGCCGAGCAGCGTCGGAATGGTCGCCGCCTGGATCGCCGAGGGGGTCTCGTAGCCGATGTCCTTGAGGGCCTTGAGGACGGGCTGGCTCAGCCCGAGGTCGGAGAAGGTCATCGCTGCGGGCTCGGTCTGAGCCTCGGCTTCGATCTGGTCGGCGTTCGTGTGCACAGTCAACCGTAGCGCGGCGCGCCTGTGAGACGACAGGATGCCCCTTCCCTGCGCCTGCGCGACCGTTCAGGTGATCGCGGTGCGGCGGGTCAGATCGGGGTGCCGCGGGGGCGCGAGCCAGGCGGCCACCGTCACGGCGGTCGGCAGTGCGAAGCCGAGGACGGCCAGCCACAGCCAGGGCGTGTCCGCCAGGAGGTACGACTGCGGGTTCGCCTTCGCGTAGCCCCAGACCGACAGCGCCCCGGTCGCCGTGCCGATGACCGCTCCGACGCCGACGATGATCGCGGCCTGCCACGCGTTCACGTTGCGCCGCAGCAGCCGGCCGCCGCCGATCGCGGTCAGCGTCGCGTCGTCGGGCCGGCGCTCGAACCGCGCGAGGCCGAGACTCACCGCCGCGGCGGCGACGACGAGCGCGACGGCGACAGCCGTGATGAGCCAGAGCCACGGATCGATCGGGGCGGGGCCGGTCTCGACGTGCGCGTACAGCCCGGCTTCGGCCGAGACGCGGAGGTCGACCGTCTGCCCCGTCAGCTTGTCGACCGTCGCGGTGGGCAGCGGCTCCTCATAGGTCGCGACGATCGCGTTCGGCTGCAGCGTCACGCCGAGAGCGGCCGCCGTCTCGGGCGCGATGATGATCTGGAACGGCTGCTGATGGCCGGGATCGACGAGGGCCGCGGACAGCCGATGCTGCGCCGCGGGCTGCGCGGTCGAACCGCCCATCTGCATCAGCTCGAGATAATCCGCGACCGTCCACTCCGTCACGACCAGCCGGCCGTCTGCCGCGAGGTAGCCGGGATCGGTGACGATCGCGCCGCCGTCGCGCAGCGTCGCACGCGCCGCGGCGTCGAGCGGTATGCCGAGCAGCGTCTCGACGTCGGAGGCGTCGACGATCGACAGCGTGCCCTGGGCGAGCTCGTGGGCTTCCAGGTCGCAGTCCGGCGCGCACCAGTCATAGCTCTGGCGCGCGGCGGCGAACGTATGCGCTCGGGGATCGGAGGGAGTGCCCGTCGCATCGACCGCCGGCCATGCCGGCGTCTCGACCAGCGCCGTGGAGCGCGGCGCCGTCGACGCGACGATCTCTTCAGCCGCCGCCATCAGTTCGTCGGTCGCCTCGGTGCCCGTCTGCCACAGCTGCACCGACAGTGCGCCTTCGGGCGCCTGGTACCAGTGCTGGCGGGCGTTGCCCGCCGCCGTCATCGCGGTCAGCGAGAGCACGAACGACGCGGCGAAGATGCTCGCGCCGATGACGGCGAACGCCGGCACCACGCGTGACGGGTGCGCGGCCGCGTCGCGACTGGCGAGGCGGGGTGCGAGCCCGACGCGCGATGCCGCCTTCGAGAGCTGCACGAGCACCCAATGCGACGGGATCAGCAGCCCGATCTGGAAGATGATCGGCCCGAGCGCGACCGCGTAGACCGCGACGTAGAAGGGCGGGGTGTCCGTGTCGCCTCCGGTCATGACCGTCGCCGCCATGTACATCCCGCCCACGACGAGCGCGACGATGCCGGTGATGATGACGAGGAGGCCCCACAGCGGCCGGCGTGGTGTGAGCCGCGCGGGGCGCCGGGCGCCGCGCAGTGCCGCGAGCGTGTCGCCCCGCATCGCCGCGCGTGCGGGCGCGACGGCCGCGATCGTGCCGACGAGCACGGCGAAGACGACGATCGGCACGATCAGGTGCCAGGGCACGGTGAAGCCGAAGTTGCCCCAGAAGGTGCCGAGCGCGCCGCGGTCGGTGGCCGCGAGCACGATCGCCGCGCCTCCGAGCCCGACCGCGGTGCCCATGAGCCCTCCGACGACGCCGAGGACCGTTCCCTGCAGCAGCACGACGCGGAAGACGTCGCCGCGGGCCGCGCCCACGCTGGCTGCGACCGCGAGTGCCTGCTGCTGCCGGCGGGCCGTCACAGAGAAGGCGGCGCCCGACAGGAGGACGGTGATGTAGCCGCAGATCGCGGCCGCGATCGCCCCGACGAGCAGGATGTTCCACAGCTCCGGCGACCCGTCACCCCACGTCGTGCGCGCCGCTCCGGGCGGCGGATCCAGCACGAGGTCGCGGGCGTAGGCGATGAACCCCTCGCGATTGAGCGCGGCGAGCTCAGCGACGCCCGGCTGCCAGTCCGCCACGTACCAGCGCTTCGTCGCCGGCCCGTCGGGCGTGGCCATGCTCGCCGGAAGGAACAGTGTGACGCTCGTCGCCTCGGCGCCCACGGGTCGCAGCGTTCCGGTGACGGTGAGCGTCACGCCTGCGTCAGGGAAGTCGACCGCATCGCCGATCTCCGCGCCGATGCGCTCCAGCGCGCCGGGCGTCGCCATGAACTCGTCGGGGTGCGTCGGCGCGACGCCGTCGATCGGCACGTACAGGCCGGCGAACGACGGGGCCCAGACCTCGCCCGATGTCATCGTGAGCCACGCGACGCCGTCCGGGGTCTCGACGGCGGCCGACCCGTACTGCTGCACCGGCAGCACCGTCGCATCGTCGGGGACCACGCCGGGCAGTTCGGTCGGAAGCGGGAGGAACGGGTTCAGCGGGTTTCCCGACTCGTCGGTGGCCACCCCGTTCTCGTAGGGCTGATCGACCGCCTGCCATCGCGTCGGATCGGCCCCGCCTGTCACCTCGAGCCAGGCTTCGTTCGCGCCCAGTTCGAGCCCGACGCGCTCCTGAGGCGACGCATTGTGGGATTCCCAGAAGGCCGCTGTGCCGGCCAGGCCCGCCACGGGCAGCGCGACGAGCGTCACGACGAGCGCGCTCGCCCCCTTCGTGCGCCAGGTCTGGCGCCGCGCCAGGCGCGCCGCGATCCGCCACCGCCCCCAGCCCGGCGCGGGGCGAGGGCGCATCGCGTCCGTCGTGTCCGCACGGGGCGCTTCGAGCAGTTCCGTCATCGCGATCCGGTGAGGAGCGAGTCCGCGCTCGAACGGCGCGACTCGTCGACGATGCGGCCGTCGCGGAGGAACACGATACGGTCGGCGAAGGCGGCGTGGCGCGCCTCGTGGGTGACGAGGATGCCGGCGGCTCCGGCATCCACCCGCGCGCGCAGCATCTTCAGCACCATCTCGCCGGTCACCGAGTCCAATGCGCCGGTGGGCTCGTCGGCGAGGATGAGCCGGCGCCCGCCGACGACGGCGCGGGCGATCGCGACCCGCTGCTGCTGGCCGCCCGACAGGTCGTCGGGGTACGCGTCCGCCTTGCCCTCGAGGCCGACCGACGCGAGCGCATCGCGCCCGGCGCGTCGCGCCACCCGCGCCCGGAAGCCGTCGAGCTCGAGCGGCAGCGTGACGTTCTCGAGCGCCGTGAGTGTCGGGATGAGGTTGAAGTCCTGGAACACGAAGCCGAGCGAGCGGCGCCGCAGCCGTGCCAGCTGCGCGGGCGTCTGCTCGCTGAGATACTGCCCTTCCACGATGACCTCGCCGGTCGTCGGGATCGCGAGCCCGCCCGCGATCGACAGCAGCGTCGACTTGCCCGAACCCGACGGCCCCATCACCGCGACGAGCTCGCCCTGGCTCACCTCGAAGTCGACGCCCGACAACGCCGAGACGGCCGTCGCGCCGGTGCCGTACTGCTGCGTCACCCCGATGAGGCGCAGCACGGTGTCGGTCATCGCGGCTTCTCACCGGTGGCGGATGCCCCGGCCCGAGCAGGGCGGCCGCGCTTGGGCTTGTCGGTCGAGAGCTCGAGCGCCATCGCGTGGTGCGGGTGCAGCGCCAGGCGCTGCTCGGAGTGGTCGAGCCAGCGGACCTCCGCCTCGGCGGAGAAGATCATCGAGTCGACCACGAGCGACCACGCCAGCTCCTCCGGGCCGTCGGGGCCCGCCCCGGCGTACTTTGCGCGGTTCAGCTCCTGCAGCTGCACGAGCGAGGCGCGGCGCTGGGTCTGGATGATGTCCGCCACGTCCACGCCGGGCAGGGTCGCGGCCACCGCGAGCTTGATCGCGAGCTCGTCGCGGGTGCCTTGCGCACGCTGCACCGGGGAAGCCAGCCAGTCCCGCACCTCGGCGGATCCGGCATCCGTGATCTCCCAGTAGACGTGACCGTGCTCGTCGACGTCGCCCTTCTCGACCAGTCCGTCGCGCTCGAGGCGGTCGAGGGTGTTGTAGATCTGGCCCACGTTCAGCGGCCAGGTCGATCCTGTGCGCCGGTCGAACTCGGCGCGCAGCTGGTAGCCGTAGCACGGGCCCTGATCGAGGATCGCGAGCAGACTCTGTCGAACGGACATGGGATTCTCCTTCGGGTGGAGGGTCAGAAGCGCAGCGCGTCGATGACGTTGGAACGCACCGCCACGAGCGCCGGGATGAAGCCGGCCAGCGCGCCGATCGCCACGGCGGCGACGAGTCCGGTGACCGCGGCGCGCACCGGGAAGGGCGGGATGTCCTGGAGCCCCGAGAACATGTCCATCACGAACGGCGCCCTCAGGATCGCGACCGCGATCGCGATGCCGATCACTCCCGCGACCGCCGTCGCCACCACGCTCTCGAGCAGCACCGACGTGAAGATGCGGCCCTGCGTCGCGCCGAAGCTGCGGCGCACGCCGATCTCGCGGATGCGCTGGCGCATCGCGACGAGCTGGATGTTGACGAGTCCGAGACCGCCGAGCAGCAGCACGAGCCCGGCGATGCCGCCCGTCACAGCCTCGAAGACGGCCATCGAGCTCTGCGCGTCGGGCCGCGAGGCCCAGTCGGTGCGGTTGACGTTGATCTCGATGTCGTCCTGCCCGGCACGCAGATCCGCCGCGAGCGCGGGCCCGAGGTCGGCGACGCCGTCCTCCGGCACCCACGTCTCCCACGCGATCATGGCGTCCGACGGCAGCGCATCGCGGCGCGCGGCGTAGGAGTCGAACATGAGCGTCACGCGCTTCTCCTCGTCGCCGGCATACAGCCGCGGCGTCACGCCGACCACCGTGTACTCCCCGGCGAGGTCGCCCTGCAGGCTCACCGCGAACCCCGGGCCGAGTGCGGGGCGCCCGTAGACGTCCCACAGCGCCTCGGTGATCACGACCGGGGGAGCGAGCAGCTCGGCGTCGGCGTCCTGGAACCACCGTCCCTCGAGCACGGGGGAGCGGTGGATCACCGCGTACGCGGGGTCGACGAGACGCGCCATCACCGGCCGCACCTGTTCGGGCGTCTGCACCTGCAGCTGCACCGGGTCGACGATGCGCGTGAGGTGCGAGAACGAGTACCGCTCCGCGACGCGGCCGAGGTGGGCGTCGAACGACTCCCAGTCCATCGGCGCGCCGTCGATGCGGGACGCCGTGATCGACAGCGTCGCCGGCCGCCCGCCGCTCTGGTCGGACTGCTCCGCCATCTGCTGCCGCTGGTACTCGCTGAGCGCCACGACGGCCGTGAGCGCCCCGACCGAGACCGCGATGCCGATGAGGCTCAGCAGCACCCGCAGCTTGTGGTGGCGAAGCTCGGACCACGCCTCGCCCACCGCTCCGACGAAGCCGCTCACGAGGCCACCTCCGCGGGTTCAGTCTCGTCCTCCCAGGAGGCGGAGTCGACGGATGCCGCGCCCCCGGCGGGCGCCTCGTCCACGCTCGCCGCGAGTTCCGGCGCCGCCGCGCTCGCCGCGGCCGGCACCGGTGCGCCGGCGAGATCGAACGGGGTGAGCACACCGGCGTCGAGGCGGTAGTGCCGCCGCGCGCGGGCGGCGACGTGGAGGTCGTGCGTGATCGTCACGAGCGCGGCGTCCGCCTCCGAGGCGATGTCGTCGAGGAGCTCCATCACCGTCGCGCCGGTCTCGACGTCGAGGGCGCCGGTCGGCTCGTCGGCGAGGATGAGCGCGGGACGGCGGACGAGGGCGCGGGCGATCGCCACGCGCTGCTGCTCGCCGCCCGACATCTGCTCGGGCGTCGACTCGATGCGGTGGCCGAGGCCCACGCGCTCCAGCATCTCGGTCGCGGTGCGCCGGCGGCGCCAGAACTCCCGGCCGGTCGCGTAGCCGAGCGGCATCTCGACGTTCTCGAGCGCCGTGCGCCCGGCGAGCAGGTTGAACTGCTGGAAGACGAAGCCGACGTTTCGCCCGCGCAGCCGGTCGAGCTTGCCGCGCCGCATCGTGCGGACAGGTTCCCCGCGGAACCACACCGCGCCCTCGGAGGGGCGGTCGAGCATGCCCATCAGGTTCAGGAGCGTGGACTTGCCCGAGCCGCTGCGCCCGACGATCGCGACGTGGTCGCCGGCGGCGACCGCGAGGTCGATGCCGCGGAGGATGTCGAGTCGGCTGTCGTCGGGCAGCAGCACGTGCTTGGCGACGCCCTCGAGGCGGACGAGGGTCACCAGCTCCACCCCGCGGGCTCGCAGTACTCGCCGCCCATGCCGTCGTCGTAGCAGACGGGGTCCTCGCCCGCGAGGACACCGGGCACGTACTGACGCACCTGCTCGCCCTCCTCGAGGCCGGTGGTGACCTCGACGATGGCGCCATCGCTGACCCCGAGCGCGACGTCCCTCTCCTCCAGCTCGCCGGTGCCGGCGTCGACCCAGACGACGCCGGTTCCCGACCCGCCCTTGACGGCGGTGGTCGGCACGACGAGCACGTCGGAGACCGTGCCGAGGTCGATGTCGAGCTGCGCCTGCAGCCCCGCGAACACGACCTGATCGGCGGGCACCGCGCAGGTGACGGTAGTGGTGCCGTCCTCGGCGACCGAGACCTTCAGCCCGGTGCACGTGAACGGCGCGGGACCGCCCTGGATCGTCACGGATCCCTCCGACGGCGCACCCTGCAGGCGGTACAGCTGCACCGGGTCGACCGTGGCCTGCACGTGGAAACGCGCGGGCGTGAGCGTCGCCAGGTCGCCGCCGATCGATGCGGGCTGCCCCTTCACGACAGCGATCTCGGTGACGTCGCCCGCCTCGGGGGCCAGGACATCGATGTTCTTGACCGGGTCGGTCTGCTTGATGGTGAAGAGCTTCTGCCCCGCGGTGACGGCCTGGCCCTCGCCGACGTGGACCGCGGTGACGGTGCCGTCGACCTCCGAGCGGACCGGATATGCCGTGTCGCGGGCGATCGTGCCCGGCAGGCTGAGCGCGTTGGTGACCGCACCGCGCTCGACGGGGACGACCGGATCGGCGATCTGGGCGGACGGCTGCGCGGCGGCGGTCGGCGCCGTGTCGGGGAAGAAGGCGATCTTCACCAGCGCTGCTGCGGCGATTCCCAGCACGAGCACCAGCAGGATCGGGAAGACCCATCGACGCCAGACAACCATGTCGCACCTCTCCGTAGGGGGCATACCGAGTATGTAGTCACTGAGTATATGCATACCCGGAATGCATTCGCACGGATGCTGCGCCCCTGCGCGTGTCGCGGGCCTCGGCACGCATGCACACCCAGCGCACACCAAGGTCACGGGTGGATAACATAGGCAGGTATGCCTGGGGCCATGCACCCGGGCGGCATTGGCGCCGTTGCGCCGCTCCCGAAAGCCAGAAGATGGAGACACTCCGTGGCCAACCCCCTCGAGAAACTGCTTCGCGCCGGTGAGGGTCGCATCCTCCGGCGGCTCCAGCAGGTCGTGAAGGCCGTCGGCGCGCTGGAGGAGGACTACGAGCACCTCACGGACGAAGAGCTCCGGGGCGAGACCGCGGAGCTGCGTGCGCGCTACCAGGCCGGCGAGACCCTCGACCAGCTGATGCCCGAGGCGTTCGCCGCCGTGCGGGAGGCCGCCAAGCGCACGCTGGGACAGCGTGCGTACGACGTGCAGATCATGGGCGGGGCCGCGCTGCACCTCGGCAACATCGCCGAGATGAAGACCGGTGAGGGCAAGACGCTCACGGGTGCCTTCCCCGTCTACCTCAACGCGATCGCGGGCCAGGGCGTGCACGTCGTCACCGTCAACGACTTCCTCGCGTCTTATCAGTCCGAGCTCATGGGCCGCATCTACCGTGCACTCGGCATGACCACCGGCACGATCGTCGCGGGTCAGACCCCCGAGGTCCGCCGCGAGCAGTACAACTGCGACATCACCTACGGCACGAACAACGAGTTCGGCTTCGACTACCTGCGCGACAACATGGCGTGGCGCAAGGAGGACCTCGTGCAGCGCGGTCACTTCTACGCCATCGTCGACGAGGTCGACTCGATCCTCATCGACGAGGCGCGCACGCCGCTCATCATCTCGGGACCGTCGTCGGGCGAGGCGAACCGCTGGTTCGTCGAGTTCGCGAAGATCGCGAAGACGCTCGAGGCCGGCGTCGACTACGAGGTCGACGAGAAGAAGCGCACCATCGGCGTGCTCGAGCCCGGCATCGAGAAGGTCGAGGACTACCTCGGCATCGACAACCTCTACGAGTCCGCGAACACCCCGCTCATCTCGTTCCTCAACAACTCGATCAAGGCGCTCGCACTGTTCAAGCGCGACACCGACTACGTCGTCATGAACGACGAGGTCATGATCGTCGACGAGCACACCGGCCGCATCCTGGTCGGGCGCCGCTACAACGAGGGCATCCACCAGGCCATCGAGGCCAAGGAGGCCGTGCCGGTCAAGGCCGAGAACCAGACGCTCGCGACCGTCACGCTGCAGAACTACTTCCGCCTGTACGACAAGCTCGCGGGCATGACCGGCACCGCCGAGACCGAGGCGGCCGAGTTCATGTCGACGTACCAGCTCGGCGTCGTGCCGATCCCGACGAACAAGCCGATGATCCGCAAGGACCAGCCCGACCTCGTCTACAAGAACGAGACCGCGAAGTTCGCGCAGGTCGTCGAAGACATCGCCCAGCGCCACGAGGCCGGTCAGCCCGTGCTCGTCGGCACGGTGAGCGTCGAGAAGAGCGAGTACCTCTCGCGGCTGCTCGCGAAGAAGGGCATCAAGCACGAGGTCCTCAACGCGAAGAACCACGCACGCGAGGCCGAGATCGTCGCCCGCGCCGGGCGCCTCGGGGCCGTCACGGTCGCCACCAACATGGCCGGCCGCGGCACCGACATCATGCTCGGCGGCAACGCCGAGTTCCTCGCCGTGCAGGAGCTCAAGACCAAGGGTCTCGACCCGGTCGAGACGCCCGACGAGTACGAGGCCGAGTGGGACTCCGTGTACGAGCAGACGCGCGACCGCGTCGCCCAGGAGGGCACGAAGGTCGTCGAGGCCGGAGGACTGTACGTCCTCGGCACCGAGCGTCACGAGTCGCGCCGCATCGACAACCAGCTCCGCGGTCGCTCCGGCCGTCAGGGCGACCCCGGCGAGAGCCGCTTCTACCTGTCGCTGACCGACGACCTCATGCGCCTGTTCCAGTCGGGCGCGGCCGAGGCGATCATCGCCCGCACCAACTTCCCCGACGACGTCGCCATCGAGTCGGGCATGGTCACGCGGGCGATCAAGTCGGCGCAGAGCCAGGTCGAGGCGCGCAACGCCGAGATCCGCAAGAACGTCCTCAAGTACGACGACGTCCTCAACCGCCAGCGCGAAGCGATCTACTCCGACCGTCGCCACATCCTGCAGGGCGACGACATCGCCGACCGCGTGCAGCACTTCATCGAAGACGCCATCAACGCCGTCATCGACGACCACACCGGCGCCGGTCACAGCGAGAACTGGGACTTCGACGCGCTGTGGACGGAGCTGAAGACGCTCTACCCGGTGGGCGTGACGATCGACGAGGTCGTGGCCGAGGCCGCAGGCCGCAAGGGCGGCATCACCTCGGAGGGCCTCAAGCGCGAGATCCTCTCGGACGCGCGCATCGCCTACGACACGCGCCAGAACACGCTGGGCGAGGCCGCGACGCGCGAGCTCGAGCGCCGCGTGGTGCTGCAGGTGCTCGACCGCCGCTGGCGCGACCACCTCTACGAGATGGACTACCTCAAGGACGGCATCGGCCTGCGCGCCATGGCCCAGCGCGACCCGCTCATCGAGTACCAGCGCGAGGGCTACCAGATGTTCCAGGCGATGATGGGGCAGATCAAGGAGGAGTCGGTCGGCTACCTCTACAACCTCGAGGTCGAGGTGCGCCGTCAGGGCGAGGCCGGCGCCGAGCAGGTCACCCAGGTCGAGGCCAAGGGCCTCGGCGCGCAGCCCGTCGACAACCAGCGTCTGCAGTACTCGGCGTCCAACGACGCCGGCGAGGTCGAGGTCCGCAACGACCGCGGCCAGGTGCAGCAGGCCGCCACCTCGCGTCTGCGTCAGGCGGCCGCGGCAGCGGGTGCGGCACCCGGTCAGCAGCAGGCGCCCGCCGCCGAACCGCAGCGCGGTGCCTTCGGCCAGCGGACGGATGCCGAGGCACCTGCCGCGGCGCAGGCGCCGCTGAACCGCGCCCAGCGTCGCGCGGCAGAGCAGCGCAAGAAGTAGGACGAAGACCGGGTGGCCCGCGCGCGAGCGCGGGCCACCCGACGTTCATTGGCCCTCCTCGCCCGCCGATATCCTGAAGCGATGAGTCCACTCCGCCCCCTCGACCAGTCGAGCAAGCTCCAGAACGTTCTCTACGAGATCCGCGGGCAGGCACTGGCAGAGGCAGACCGGCTGGAGGACGAGGGGCACACGATCCTCAAGCTCAACACGGGCAACCCGGCGGTGTTCGGATTCGAGGCGCCCTTCCAGATCGTGCGCGACATGATCGAGGCCGTGCCGCACGCGCACGGCTACAGCGACAGCAAGGGCATCATGTCGGCGCGGCGCGCGGTCGTGTCGCGGTACGAGCAGGTCCCGGGCTTTCCGCAGTTCGACCCCGACGACGTCTACCTCGGCAACGGGGTGTCCGAGCTCATCACGATGACGATGCAGGCGCTCCTCGACGAGGGCGACGAGGTGCTCATCCCGGCACCGGATTACCCGCTGTGGACGGCGATGACGAGCCTCGCCGGCGGCACGCCTGTGCACTACCGCTGCGATCCCGACGACGGCTGGCAGCCCGCGCTGGAAGACATCCGCGAGAAGGTCACGCCCCGCACCAAGGCGATCGTCGTGATCAACCCGAACAACCCCACGGGGGCCGTCTACACCCGCGAAGTGCTCCAGGGGATCATCGAGATCGCGCGTGAGAACTCGCTGCTGCTGCTCTCGGATGAGATCTACGACCGCATCCTGTACGACGAGGCGCGGCACATCCCGCTCGCGACGCTCGCGCCCGATCTGCTCTGCCTCACGTACAACGGGCTGTCGAAGACCTACCGCGTCGCCGGCTACCGCTCCGGATGGATGGTCATCACCGGTCCGAAGAAGCACGCCGCGGGCTTCCTCGAGGGCATCCAGCTGCTCGCCTCGACACGCCTGTGCCCCAACGTCCCGGCGCAGCACGCCGTGCAGGCCGCGCTCTCGGGCGTGCAGTCGATCGATGCGCTCATCGCCCCCGAGGGGCGCTTGCACGAGCAGCGCGACGCCGCGTGGGAGGGTCTCGAGAGCATCCCCGGCGTGGCGTGCCTGAAGCCCCAAGGCGCGCTCTACGCGTTCCCGCGGCTCGACCCGAACGTGTACGAGATCCGCGACGACGCCAAGCTCGTCTACGACTTCCTCGTCGCCGAGCACGTGCTGCTGGTGCAGGGGACCGGCTTCAACTGGCCGACCCCCGACCACCTCCGCATCGTCACGCTCCCCGAGGCGCGCGTGCTGTCGGAGGCCGTCGAGCGGCTCGGCAACTTCCTCTCGTCGTACAAGCAGTGAGAGAGCGGATGCGGCGGCCCGCGGCATCCGTCAACCCCCTCGTGTGACGGCGGACGGCGTCGTAGCGTCGCGTCATGTCCATCGAACTGAACCAGCCGGCACTGCGCCACATGCGGGCACTCATCCGGGACGGCAAGGTCGTGCGCGATGAACGCGACGATTGGTCGGAGGCCGCGCCGACCGCCGACGAGGAGAATGCGTACATCAAGCGAGAAGGATGGACCGAGTACTCCCACTGGCACATCGGGATCGACCATCGCGAGAACGAGGAGACGAAGGGGGCGTACTCGTTCCCCGTGGGCGACTTCAAGAAAGTCCACCGGTCGGGGGTGATCTCGGCGGAGAGCCGCGCGGGTCAGCACGACCACGACGAGATCCGCGACGCCCTCCGGTCGCTGCTCGAGCTCATCGACAAGGACGACAAGAGCTGACGACGGGACCGGCCGCATCGTCGGGGCCGGTCCCGTCGCCGGGTCGTGCGCGCCTTTGCGTCGCGCGCGTCGCCGTCAGGCGTGCGCGCGCCGCGGCGGCGGGGTCGGTCAGAGCAGCGCGAGCGAGGTCGCGCGCCAGCGGCCGTCCATGCCCTCGATCCGCACGGCCAGCGCACGCGTGCGCGCCGGCCCGCGGACGATGACGACCGCTTCGATGATGCCGTCGGCGGGGGAGGACTCGTGCACCGACATGATCGCGTGCACGGGGCGCTTCGCCGCCACCCCGCGCGCGCTGCGCGCGCGGGTCGCGAGGTTCGCCCGGGTGAGGAGCTTGCGGTAGGCGTCCTCGGTGAGCCAGCGGGCGAGCTGGTCGACCTCGCGGACGCCCGCGAAGACCTCCAGCACACCCACGGTGAGGTTGCGCAGGAACGTCTCGGAATCGGGGAGCGCGGTGGACGGTGTCCGCTGCGGCGCGAAGAACTCTGCGACCTGCGCGCTGCTGCGGGACGCATACGGTACGCGGGCGGTGCCCGCGGGCGTCGTTGCCATGAGTGCCAATCTCGACAGGGGGATGTCTTCCCGGACAGTAGACCACACAGCGAACTCTCAGGAAAATCCGACCTGGTCGGCTGTGGATAACTCGCGGACGGATCGGCCGTGGTGCCCTACTCTCGCTGAGTGCGCTGGGACCGCTTCTTCGACGACCTCGAGGATCAGCTCGCCTCCGAATGGGAGGCCGAGCGCGCCGCGCTCGACACCGAGGCCGAGCGCCTCCGGCTCTCGCGGGTGCAGCTCTCGGAACGGCTCACCCTGCTCGCCGCGCGGGAGGGGGTCGCCCCGACGGTCGCGTCGTTCGACCTCGCCGACGGCGCGACGCTGCGCGCCTCGGTGACCGGCGTCGGCGCCGACTGGGTTGCCCTCGCCGTCGCCGACGGACCCGGCGGCGCGGTCGTCGTGCCGTTCGCATCGATCGGCACGATCGGGATGCCGCATGCCGACCTCCTGCGCACCGCGCGCCCGGCGCCGCCGCGCTCGCCCCTGGCCGACCGCCTCACCTTCGGGTTCGTGCTGCGCGACCTCGTGCGCCGGCGGGCCGGCGTCGCCGTGCACCTCGTCTCGGGGCGGGTCCTCACGGGGACCATCGATCGCGCGGGCGCGGACCACCTCGATCTCGCGGTGCACGACCGGGGAGCGCCGCGGCGCGCCGACGCCGTGTCGGGCTACCGACTGGTGCCCCTCGCCGCCATCGCGTGGGTCCGCGCCGACGAGGCACCTGCGATCCCGTGACCCGCCGCCGGTTCGACCGGCCGGTCCGCGTAAGCGCTTCCCGGCTCAGTCCGGGTGGCGGACGATGCGGCCGCCCCATAGCTCGGGGAAGCTGGCGTTCTGGGACTGGCGCCACAGCGCCATGCGCCGCGCCTCCTCGGCCTGATCGTCGAGGTACTCGCCGACGCTCGCGGCATCGATCCGCCAGCGCGCGGGCGCGCCGACGCGAAGGCCGCGAAGCCGCCCTTCGTTGACCAGAGCCATGACCTCGTCGACCGACACGCCGAGCACCTCGCCCACCTGGGCGGGTGCGAGCAGCCGCACGTCGGACGTCGGGTCATCTGACATGCCCCCATTATGGACCTGCCTCCCCGGTGCGGGCCTTGCCCCCTCACCCCTGTGGATAACGCCCGACGCCCTCGCGCCGAGTCGGCGACGATGGACTCATGACCGCCGCCCACGACCCCGTCCGCACCCCGCGCCGAGCCTTCTGGGGTGACGCGCGGTTCTTCCTCGGTGTGCTCCTCGTGGCGGCATCCGTCGTCGGCGTCTGGCTCGTCGTGGCGGCCGCACGCCAGACCGTTCCCGTCTACGCCGCCGCGCACACGATCGTGCCCGGCGAGGCGATCGGCACCGGGGACCTGAAGGTCGTCGACGTCGCACTCGGCGCCCTCGCCGGCACCTATCTCACGGCCGACGACCTCGACGACCCCGTGGTCGCGACCCGCACGATCGAGGCGGGCGAACTGGTGCCCGCGGCATCCGTGGGCGATCCCGCGTCCGCGCGCACCACGAGCGTCGTCGTCCGCAGCGCCGTCGACGTGCCGGCGTCGGTCGAGGCGGGCAGCGTCGTCGAAGTCTGGTCGGCCCCGCTCCTGGAGCAGGGGGCGTACGACGAGCCGCGCATCCTCGTCGCCGACGCCACGGTCGTGTCGGTCACGCGGGACGACTCCATGATCGGCGGCGGTGCAGCCGCGCTCGAACTCGTCATCCCCCGGGCCGACGTCCCCGCCACCCTCGCCGCGATGGCCGACGAGTCCGCCCTGTCGATCGTCCCCACGACGGGATCCGGCTCATGAGGGTCGTCGTCGCCGTCGACGACGCGCGGCTGCTCACCGAGGGACTGCGGCGCGAGGGGATCGAGGTGATCGCCGAGGTCGCGGCATCCGCTCCCGCCCTTGCGGCGGCGGATCAGATGCTGGGCGCCGATGCGCAGGCGATGCTCCGGGCGCTCGCCGACGCCGACGCGCTGGTGGTCGCGGTGTCGCGTGCCACGATGTCGCCGACCGTCGTCGCGCTCTGCGACCGCGCCGGCACACGAGTCGTGCCGCTCGTCGAAGATGCGGCGGGGGAGCGGATCGCCGCGTCGTGCGGACTCGAAGCTCCGTTGAGCCTGCACGCCGAACCCTGGCGCATCGCCGAGGCGCTCTCGGCCGCGCCCCGCGCGCCGGCCCCGGCAGCGCCGGAGCGCCCGCAGCCGCGCGTGATCGCCGTGTGGGGTCCTGCCGGAGCACCGGGCCGCTCCACCGTGGCGACGGAGCTCGCCGTCGAGCTCGCCCGCGGCGGACGCCACGTCGCCCTCGTCGACGCCGACGCGCACGCGCCGTCCCTCGCGCTCACACTCGGCCTCGCCGACGAGGGACCGGGATTCGCCGCCGCCTGCCGGCAGGCCGAACTCGGCGGCCTCGACGTGCGCGAGCTCACCCGCATCGCCGTGCCGCTCGGGCGGACCGGCGTCGACGTCCTGACGGGTATCAACCGGCCTTCCCGCTGGCCGGAGCTGAGCGACCGGCGCGTGGTCGCCGCCCTCGCCGCCTGCCGCGAGTGGGCCGACTACACGGTGGTCGACGTCGCCTCGTCGCTCGAGCGCGACGAAGAGATCATGAGCGACCTCGACGGCCCGCGCCGCAACGCGGCGACACTCGCCGCGCTGCGCGCCGCGGATCTCGTGGTGGCCGTGGTCGCGGCGGATCCCGTCGGCGTCGCACGGTTCCTGCGCGGACACGCCGACCTGCGCGCCACGATCGGCGCGACCCCGGTGGCCGTCGTCGCCAACCGCCTCCGCCCGGGAACCCTCGGCATCGACGCCCGCGGGCAGGTGCGCCGCACGCTCGACCGCTTCGGCGGCATCGAGGACGTCTGGTTCCTGCCGCAGGACCCCAGATCAGCGGATGCTGCGATCCTCGCGTCGCAGCCGATCGCCGAGGTCGCTCCGCGATCGCCGTTGACGCTCGCGCTGCGGCGCTTCGTGGGCGAGGCGATCGTGCCCGCACCCGACCCGCAGCGGGCCGGGAAGGCGCGGCGCCGCGGCATCCATCGCGCCGGTTCCGGGCGATCCGCGCACGCCGGCGCCGCCGACATGGCACCCGTCGGCGAACGGGTCGTGTGAGCCGCGCGCTCTAGGCTAGGTCCGTGTCGACCCTCAGCGATCTCGTTTACGCCCAGGGCCGCTCCAGCGAAGAGGACGTGGAGTGGCTGCATCGTCTCGCGGGGGACGGCCAGCTCCTCGCCGATCTGGCTTTCGCCGACATCGTGCTCTGGGTGCCGACATCCGATGACTCCTTCGTCGCCGTCGCCCATACGCGTCCGGGCGGCGCGGCGACGCTCTTCTACCGCGACATCGTCGGCGACCGCGTGCGGCCGCAGTGGCGCACGCAGGTGCGCGAGGCGTTCCAGACGGGCCGCATCGTCGACTCCGCCTCGCCCGACTGGTTCGAAGAGACGCCCACGCGTGTGCGTGCGGTGCCGGTGGCCCGCAAGAGCGGGAAAGAGGTCACCGTGATCGGCGTGATCACCCGCCACACCAACCTGGGTGAGGCGCGCACGCCGTCGCGGCAGCAGATCACCTTCAACGACTGCGCCGACGACCTGTTCGGCATGATCGCTTCGGGCGACTTCCCCGACCTGACGGCGCCGACGTCGCCGCGACGCGGCGCGCCGCGCGCGTCCGACGGCCTGGTCCGCCTCGACGTCGACGGCATCACGACGTTCGCGAGCCCCAATGCGCTGTCGGCGTTCAACCGGCTGGGCTTCGACGACGAGCTCGAGGGCGAGTCCCTCGTCGAGGTCGTGACCGGCATCCTTCCGACGAAGCGCCAGTTCGACGAGTCGCTGCCTGTGGTCGTCACCGGCCGCGCGCCGTGGCGCGCCGACCTCGAGGCCCGCGGCGTGACGGTGTCATTGCGCACGATCCCGCTCCGCGACCACGGCACCCGCATCGGCGCGATCGTGCTCTGCCGCGACGTGACCGAGATCCGCCACCAGGAGCAGGAGCTCATCACCAAGGACGCGACGATCCGCGAGATCCACCACCGCGTCAAGAACAACCTGCAGACCGTCGCATCGCTGCTGCGCATCCAGGCCCGCCGCTCGCACACCGAGGAGGCGCGCGACGCGCTCACGCAGGCCATGCGCCGCGTGTCGGCGATCGCCGTCGTGCATGACACGCTCTCGGAGGGACTTGCGCAGAACGTCGACTTCGACGAGGTGTTCGCCCGCGTGCTCAAGCTCGTGGCAGAGGTCGCCGCAGCGCCCAACACGCGCGCGAAGACGCACTCCACGGGTCGCTTCGGCACCCTGCCCAGCGAGTATGCGACGCCCCTCGCCCTGGCCCTCACCGAGCTCGTCACGAACGCGGTCGAGCACGGGCTCGCCGGGCAGGAGGGCGACGTCGAGATCATCGCCGAACGCACCGACGACCGCCTCGAGGTGCGCGTGCGCGACACCGGCTCCGGCCTGCCGGAGGGTCAGGTCGGCCGCGGTCTCGGCACGCAGATCGTGCGCACCCTCATCCAGGGCGAGCTCGGCGGCACCATCGACTGGCACACCATCATGGGCAGCGGCACGGAGGTCACGATCGACATCCCGCTGCGCTACATCGAGCGCTCGAAGAGCTGACAGCAGTGAGCGGATGCCGCGGGTCGCGGCATCCGCTCACGTGAAGCGCTGTGGCACCAGGCGTCAGGAGGCGCGGCGCGCGCGAGCGGCGCGGCTGTGCTGGTTGCTGTGCTGGTTGCCGCCGGACTCCGTCCGGCGCAGGGGCGGTACCGCTACGAAGCTCGTCTCGCCCTGGCAGCACGGCGCTTGAGTGCGCGGCGCTCGTCCTCGGAGAGGCCGCCCCACACGCCCGAGTCCTGGCCGGTCTCGAGGGCGTACTGCAGGCAGATCTCGGTGACGGTGCAGCGTGCGCACACCGACTTGGCCTTCTCGATCTGATCGACGGCCGGTCCGGTGTTTCCCACGGGGAAGAACAGTTCGGGGTCGACGGTCAGGCAGGCGGCCTTGTCGCGCCAGTCCATGGTGGTGCTCCTTGTGACAGAGGGGTGGGGAATAGGGGCCCGGTTCGGGTCCGGTACCCTGTGGGATGTGCGAGAGGATCTCGCCCCACGTCGCTGTGGGAGCACACGGCTTCACCAATCGTCCCATAGCGGTTTACCTGAATCAAGGGTTCATCGGCGGGTTTGTGTAGGACTTGCTGAGTGTTCCCCGGGGGGTATGGAGGGTTCGCACAACCTGCTGTCGGTGGAAGAAGGAGTCGACGGAGAATGCGGACAAACCTGTCCGGAAGGATCGCCGCGGTGCTGGTGGGGCTCGAGGGACTCGGGCTGGCAGCGCTGACGGTGCGGGAGATCGTCGCGATCGTCTCGGGCGACACCGGCTCGATCGAGAGCGCGATCGCACTGGCGGTGCTGACCCTCGTGGGCGCTGCGGCGGTCATCGCGTTCGCGTTCGCGATCTGGCGCGATCAGTCGTGGGGGCGATCGGGTGGCATCGTCACGCAGCTGCTGATCCTCGCCGTCGCCTTCGGCGCCGCCACCGGAGCGTTCGCGGACACGACCGTCGCCCTCGTGCTCGCGACCCCGGCTCTGATCGTGCTGGTGCTGCTCGTGATCGCCGTGCGCGACGCCGGACGCGCCGCGCGCCGCCGGCGCGACGAAGAGGCCGGCGGGCAGGCCCCGGGGGCTTAGACGCCGAGCAGTGTGCGCACGCGCGCGACGTGGCCCGTTGCCCGCACGTTGTACAGTGCGTGCGTGATGCGGCCCTTCTCGTCGATGACGATCGTCGAGCGGATGACGCCCATGAAGGTCTTGCCGTAGTTCGTCTTCTCGCCCCACGCGGCGTAGGTCGAGAGCACCTTGTGGTCGGGGTCGCTCAGCAGGTCGTAGGCGAGGCCATCGCGCTCCCGGAATCGTCTCAGCTTCTCGGGCTCGTCGGGGGAGATGCCGAGCACCGTGTAGCCGGCCGCCTGGAGCGGGGCGAGGCTGTCGCGGAAGTCGCACGCCTCCTTGGTGCACCCCGGCGTCATCGCCGCGGGGTAGAAGAAGAGGATCACGCGTCCGCCCCGGAGGTCCTTCAGCGTCACGGCCTGCTCGTCCTGGTCGGGGAGCGTGAAGTCGGGTGCGAGGGAACCGGGTTCGAGGCGCGTCGTGGTCACCGTCCCACTCTAGGCGCCGGGCTCCTGGGCCTTCTTGGCGAACGTCTCGAGCAGGCGCTGCAGCGAGTCGAGACGGGCGGCGCCGCCCGGGCCGAGCCGGCCCTCCTCGACGGCCTCGACGATGGCGCAGTCCGGCGCGTCGGGGAGGTGCGTGCAGCCGCGCGGGCACTCCTCGGCGATCTCGTCGAGGTCGGTGAAGGCGCGCAGGATGTTCGCGGGGTCGACGTGGCCCAGGCCGAACGAGCGCACGCCGGGGGTGTCGATGACCCAGCCGTTGCCCCGCACGGCTCCGTCGAGCGCCTCGCCGCGGTAGCGCAGCGACACCGTCGAGCTCGAGGTGTGGCGCCCGCGTCCGGTCACCACGTTGACGTGGCCTGTCGCACGCTTCGCGTCGGGCACCAGCGCGTTGACGAGGGTCGACTTGCCGACGCCCGAGTGCCCGACGAACACGGTCGAGTGGCCGACGAGCGCCGCGCCGATCCGCTCGAGCGGCATCTCCTCGCGGCCGCTCGTGAACACCTCGAGGTCGAGGCCGTCGAAGTGAGCGAGGAACGCGGCGGGATCGGCCAGGTCGGTCTTCGTGACGACGAGGAGGGGACGGATGCCGGCATCCAGCGCGGCCACGAGGTAGCGGTCGACCAGGCGCGGGCGGGGCTCGGGATCGGCGGCCGCGACGACGATGAGCATCTGGTCGGCGTTGGCGACGATGACGCGCTCGACCTGGTCGGTGTCGTCTGCGCTGCGCCGGAGCAGCGACGTGCGGTCCTCGATGCCGACGATGCGCGCGAGCGTGCCCTCGTCGCCGGACGCGTCGCCGACGACGCGGGCACGATCGCCCGTGACGATCGGCGTCTTGCGCAGCTCCCGCGCGCGGGCAGCGAGCACCGTGCGCTCGGTCGGGAGATCCTCGTCGACGAGCACGGTGTACCGGCCGCGGTCGACGCCGAGCACACGTGCGATCTCCGCGTCGCTGTGCGCCGGGCGGCGCTTGGTTCGGGGACGGTTCGCCTTCGGGTTCGGCCGGACCCGGACGTCGGCCTCGTCGAACTCCGGTTCGTCGTCGTCGTCGAGGTCGTCGAGCCAGCTCACGGTGTCGTCCCGCTCATAGGGTCATCCCGGGTCGGTTCACGCTGGTCACCCCGATCGCTCCGCGAACGCTTGCACGCGCCGTCTCACGAGGCGCGCATCGTCTCCTCGGAGACCCCGCCGTCGGCGTGCTCGCCGTCGAGCATCCGCTGCCAGATCTGCGGGAACTCGGGCATCGTCTTGGCGGTCGTGCCGATGTCGTCGACCTCGACGCCGGGCACGGCCAAGCCGATGAGGGCGCCTGTGGTCGCCATGCGGTGGTCGTGGTATGCGTGCCAGGTCCCGCCGTGGAGCGGGCGCGGCACGATGCGGATGCCGTCGGGCAGCTCCTCCGCCTCGCCGCCGAGGCCACGCAGCTCTGCGACGAGCGCCGCGATGCGGTCGGTCTCGTGGCCGCGGATATGGCCGATGCCGTGCAGGGTCGACGGGGAGTCGGCGAAGGCTGCGAGCGCGAAGATCGTGGGGGTCAGCTCGCCGGCGGCCGACAGGTCGAGATCGACGCCCTGGATGGCGGAGCCCGCGGTCACGGTGAGTGCGCCGCCGCGGCGCACCACGCGGGCGCCCATGAGCGAGAGGATCTCGGTGAGCATCGCCCCGGGCTGGGTGGAGTGCGCGGGCCAGCCGGTTACGGAGACGGAGCCGCCCGCGACCATCGCGGCCGCGAGGAAGGGCGCCGCGTTCGAGAGGTCGGGCTCGATCGCGACGTCCTTGCCGCGGATCGGGCCGGCCGGCACGATCCACTCGCCGACGCCCGGACGCTCGACGTGCACGCCGCGGTGCCCGAGGGCTTCGACGGTCATGTCGATGTGGGGGATGCTCGGCAGGCGCTCGCCGGAGTGGCGCAGCTGCAGGCCGACGTCGAAGCGGGGTGCCGCGAGCAGGAGGCCCGAGACGAACTGGCTCGACGCGCTGGCGTCGATCGTCACCTCGCCGCCGCGCACGTGACCGTGGCCGCGGATGATGAAGGGGAGCGCCCAGTGCCCGCCGTCGTCGATGTCGACGCCGACGTCGCGCAGCGCGGTGATCATGGCGCCCATCGGGCGGTGCAGCGCGCTCTCGTGCGCTGTGAGGGTGACGTCGCCGCGGGCGAAGCCGCCCAGGCCGGCGACGAAGCGCATGACGGTGCCGGCCTGCCCGCAGTCCACCACGGTGTCGCCGTGCAGCGGCCACACCGGTGTCACCTCGATGTCGTCGCCGTAGAGCCCGGTGCCCTCGACGAGCTCGATCCCGACGCCGAGCGAGCGCAGCGCGTCGATCATGCGGGCGGAGTCGTCGGAGTGCAGCGGCGAGATCAGGCGGCTCGGGCCGTCGGCGAGGGCGGCCAGGATCAGCTCACGGTTGGTCAGCGATTTCGACCCGGGAACGGTCACCGTGGCGTGCAGCGCGCCGTCGGCGACGGGCGCGGGCCAGTGACCGCGCCCCATCGGCGCGGCGGGCGGGGAATACGCGTCGGCTGTCATCGGGTTCTACCCTACTGAACCCGGTGGGAACGAGCCGGGAGCAACCTACTGAGCGGAGCCGGATGTTCGCCACTCTCGAGCGCCTCGACCACGAGGCGCCCCTCCTCGCCGGGCGTGACCCGCTCGTCCCAGGCGGCCGGCAAGAGCCCGCCGTAGACTGGCGCGTGATGAGCGACTCGACCGACCAGGCTGCTGAGGCGGACCAGGCCCAGGATCCCCGCGCGCAGTTCGAAGAGCAGGCGCTGCCCTTCATGGACCAGCTGTACGCGGCGGCCATGCGCATGACGCGCAATCCCGCCGACGCGGCGGACCTCGTACAGGAGACCTTCGTCAAGGCGTTCGCCTCGTGGAAGACCTTCACGCAGGGCACGAACCTCAAGGCGTGGCTGTACCGCATCCTGACGAACACCTATATCAACACGTATCGCAAGAAGCAGCGCGAGCCGCACCAGGGCACGATCGACGACCTCGAGGACTGGCAGCTGGGCGGTGCCGAATCCACGACGGCGACGAGCACCCGTTCGGCCGAGGCCGAGGCGATCGACCACATGCCCGCGTCGGTCGTGAAAGACGCGCTGCAGTCCATCCCGGAGGACTTCCGGCTGGCGGTGTACCTCGCCGACGTCGAGGGCTTCGCCTACCAGGAGATCGCCGACATCATGAAGACCCCCATCGGCACGGTCATGAGCCGTCTGCACCGTGGCAGGCGGATGCTGCGTGAACTGCTGGCCGACTACGCGAAAGAGCGCGGCATCACCCCCGCCGCCACAAGGAGCACGAAATGACGGACTGCGGCTGTGAGAAGGCGCGGCGCGACCTGGAGGAGTACCTGCGCCACGAGGTCTGCAAGACCGAGCAGAGCGACATCGCCGAGCACCTGGCGAACTGCGAGGGCTGCCGTGACGAGGCGCTCGTCGCCACCACGCTGACCGAGGTGCTCGCGCGGGCGTGCAAGGAGAGTGCACCCGAAGAGCTGCGCGACCAGGTGCTGGCCAAGCTCCGGGCGGTCCAGGCGGCGCACTGACGCCGCCGCCCGCCGGGTCAGCCGGCGGGCGTGAAGATCGTGAGCGCGCTGCGCACGACGTCGATCGTCAGGGGCAGCTCACCGATCGGGTCGCCGTCGGCGTAGGCCGTTACCCCCGGCGACGACAGTCGCACCGAGCGCACCCGTCGCATCGCCACTTCCGGCACTCCCGCGTGCGTGCCCTGGTACACACGCGGGAGAAGGCGCAGCAGGCGCAGCCGCCCGGCGGGACGCACGAGGACGACGTCGAGCAGGCCGTCGGCCGGGTCGGCATCGGGACAGATCGGGATGCCGCCGCCATAGGTGCGGCCGTTGCCCACTGTCGCCATCACGAGGTCACCGCGCACCTCTTCGCGGGTGCCGTCGGGCAGCTCCATTTGCACCTCGTACGGCATGCCGGCGAGCGTCAGGAACTCGATGAGGATCGCGATGCTGTACCGCGAGCCGCCTCGTGGCCACCTCATCGCGTTGGCGCGATCGTTGACCTTCGAGTCGAACCCGCTCGCGAGCACCGACCCGTAGTACCGCGTCGACCCGTCTTCACGCGTGACGCGGGCGAGGTCGATCGACCGGGTGCGGCCTCCCGCGATCGCGTCGGCCGCGGCGGTCGCGTCGAGCTCGCGCAGCCCGAGCGTCGCCGCGAAGTCGTCGCCGGTGCCCGACGGCACGATGCCGAGCGGGATCCCGGAGCCCGCGACCTCCTGGATCGCGAGGTTCACGGTGCCGTCTCCGCCCGCCACGACCACCGCGTCGACGCCGACCTCGATCGCGGCCCGCAGCAGCGCAGACGACTCCGCAGCGCTGCCGCCGCTCAGGATCGAGGTCTGCACGCCGTGCGCGCGCAGGCGCTCGGCGGCGTGCGTGGCGGCGCCCGTGTGCGCGCCGGCGCGCGCTGCGGGATTGACGAGCAGCGCGACCTTCACGCGCGCTTCGCCGTGTCCGTACCGGGCGCGACCAGTGCGCCGGGATTCATGATGCCGAGCGGGTCGAGCACGCCCTTCACCGCGCGCAGCACCTCGACGCCGAGCAGGCCGATCTCTGCCTCGAGGTAGGGGCGGTGGTCGCGCCCCACGGCGTGATGGTGGGTGATCGTGCCGTGTGCGTCGCCGATCGCGCGGGACGCGGCATCCTTCGCCCTCATCCACTGCGTCTCGGGATCGTCGGTGAGCGCGGCGACCACGGTGAAGTAGAGCGAGGCGCCCGCCGGGTACACGTGCGAGATGTGGCACAGCACGATCGGCCTGGTTCCCGAGGCCGTGAGGCTCTCGGTGAGCGCGGCGGTGACGGCGGTCTTGAGCGCGGGCAGGTGAGTCCAGGTCGTCGCGGTCTCGAGCGTCTCGGCGAGGACGCCGATGTCCATGAGCGTGTCGCGCAGGGCCGGAGAAGCGAAGCGGCCGCGCTCCCACGAGCGCGCGGGATCCTCGCCGCGCGACGTCGCGCCATGAGCGCGGAAGACGGCGTCGAGCGCGTCGCGCGTGGCCTCGGCCTCGGCGGGCGTGGCACCTTCGAAGGTGGCGACGGCGAGGCATCCGCGCATCCGGGCGAGGTGCCCGCCCATCGCGGCGTTCACGCGGGTCTCGGTCTCGTCGCTCAGACGCAGGACGGTGGGACGGATGCTGCGCTGCGTGGCTTCGCGGAACGCCGACGCCCCCGCGGCGAAGTCGGGGAACGACCACGCGCGGTACGCGGTGGCCGCCGGGATCGGGCGGACGCGCACCGTGACCTCGGTGAGGACGCCGAACGCGCCCTCCGAGCCGAGGAACAGCTCGCGCAGGTCGGGGCCGGCGGCGCTCGCGGGGGCGCGGCCGAGGTCGAGGTCGCCCGCGGGGGCGGCGACGCGCAGCGCATGGACGAGGTCGTCGAAGCGGCCGTACCCGCGTGACGCCTGGCCGCTGGAGCGGGTCGCGGCGTATCCGCCGAGGGACGCGTAGAGGAAGCTCTGCGGGAAGTGGCCGAGCGTGTACCCGCGGGCACCGAGGAGCTCCTCCGCCTGCGGACCGGTCGTGCCGGCGCCGAACGTGGCGAGCAGCGACACCTCGTCGAGCGCGAGGAGTGCCGCGGTGCGGCCGAGGTCGAGCGCGATCACCGCGCGGTGCACGCCGCGCACCGGGTCGACGCCGCCCACCACCGAGGTGCCGCCGCCGAACGGCACGACCGCGATGCCGCGGTCCGCGCACGCGCCGAGCACGGCCGCGACCTCGTCGTGCGTCGCGGGGGAGACCACCGCATCGGGCGCGGCCTGCGGCTCGTCGAGGCGGCGCCGCAGCAGGTCGGGTGTGCTCTTGCCCCCGAGGTGCAGCATGCGCACCGCGTCGTCGCGGGTCGCCGCATCGGGGCCGACGATCCCGGCGATCCCGGCGAGGTCGTCGTCGGGGAGCAGTGACGGTGTGAGGACGGGCGCGGGGCGATGCGGCACGGGATGAGCCTTCCCCGGCAGCAGCGTCGCGACGATCGCCTTCGCGGCGGCCGGAAGGCGGGCGGGCTCGGATCCCCAGGCGTCCCAGTCGCCGCGCGGGCGGGGTGTCGGGACGGCGAGCGGCCGCGCCGGGCTCGCGGCGTCGCTCGGGGAGTCGGTGGGCACCGTCGCAGCCATGGCGACAGTATGACACATTCTGTATGGTTGTCACATGGCCGATGGAGTGCCCGACACAGAGACCGCGATCCTCGACGCCGCGCTCGCCGAAGTGCTGGCGCACGGCATCCGCCGGACGACGGCATCCGACATCGCCCGTCGCAGCGGCATCGCCCGCCAGACGCTCTACCGCTACTGGCCCGACGCGCAGGCGGTGTTCGCCGCCCTCGTCACGCGTGAGCTCGTGGCGGCGCTTCCCGCCGAGGCGGGGGAGTCCGCCGACCTCGATGAGCTCGTCGCGCTGCTGGTCGAGACCTCCGACCGCGTGCGTCGCCTGCCCCTCGTCGACCGGCTGCGCGACACCGACCCCGAACTGTTCGCCCGGTACATCCTCGACCGCTTGGGCACGAGCCAGCGCGCGATCCACGCCGAGACCGCCCGGCGCATCGCCGCGGGGCAGCGCGCCGGGTTCGTGCGCACGGGCGAGCCGCCTCAGCTCGCCGCGATGGTGCTGCTCATCGCGCAGTCCGCGGTGCAGTCCGCACCGCTCGTCGCCGAGTGGCTTCCCGAGAGCGCCTGGCGCACCGAACTCGGGCACGCGCTGCGGGGATACCTCGCACCGGTCTCCGGGGAGCGGCGATGACCACGCGGATCATGGGGCGCACACCCCGTCCCTCGGCGCTCTCGGCGACCCGCCGCGCGCGCGAGCTCGACGCCCTGGCCGACGAGCGGGAGATCGACGTTCTCGTCATCGGCGGCGGCATCACCGGAGCCGGGATCGCGTTGGATGCTGCGTCCAGGGGCCTGCGCACCGTGCTGGTCGAACGGCACGACCTCGCGCACGGCACGAGCCGCTTCAGCTCCAAACTCGTGCACGGCGGCCTGCGGTACCTCGCGTCGGGACAGGTCGGGATCGCGCACGAGAGCGCGACCGAGCGTCACCTCCTCCTCACCCGCACCGCGCCCCACCTCACGCGAGCGCTCGCGCAGGTCGT
Organism: Microbacterium trichothecenolyticum; assembly: GCF_041938625.1. Taxonomy (GTDB): domain Bacteria; phylum Actinomycetota; class Actinomycetes; order Actinomycetales; family Microbacteriaceae; genus Microbacterium; species Microbacterium trichothecenolyticum_D. The sequence goes on from NZ_CP169427.1 coordinate 1,532,156, forward strand.
GCCGCTGCACGAGCCCGGGCATATCGCCCGCGGGGCGTACATCGGCATGGGGTACGAGCTCGGCGACGGCCTGCGCCGCGCGGTCGGAACACCCGGCTCGCTGCTGCGGGCACCCGCCGCGATCGGCCGCGACGCGACGCTCGCCCTCGCTCCCGCCGTTCGCGCGGAAGGTCTTCGCGGCGGCGTGCGCGGCTGGGACGGGCAGCTCATCGACGACGCGCGGCTCGTCGTCGCCGTCGCGCGCACGGCCGCGGGGTACGGGGCATCCATCCTGACCCGTGTCGAAGCGGTGGGGGTCACCGGGCGCGAGGCGACCCTGCGCGACGTCGTGACCGGAGCGACGCTCCGGGTGCACGCCCGCGCCGTCGTGAGCGCGACCGGCGTGTGGGCGGGCGAGCTCGACCACGAGGTCCGGCTGCGACCGAGTCGCGGCACGCATCTCGTGGTGTCGACGGCGCGCCTCGGCGGCTCGGATGTGTCGCTCACCGTGCCGATCCCCGGTTCGTCGAGCCGCTTCGTGTTCACGCTGCCCGCGCAGCACGGCCGCACCTACATCGGCCTCACGGATGTGCTCGCCGACGGTCCGATCCCCGACGTGGCGCACGCGACCGAGTCCGAGATCGACATGCTCCTCAGCACCGTCAACACCGTGCTGGAGGAGCCCCTCGCGCGCACCGACGTGCTCTCGACGTTCGCGGGCCTCCGCCCGCTCCTCGCCGGCGCGGACGACCACGACACGAGCGACCTGTCCCGCCGCCACGCGATCATCGAGTCCGAAAGCGGTGTGCTCAGCATCGTCGGCGGCAAGCTCACGACCTACCGGCGCATGGCCGAGGACGCCGTCGACGCCGTCATCCGTCGCGACCCCGGGTTCGCCCCCCGCCCGTCGCCCACCCGCGCCCTCCCGCTCGTCGGCGCGTGGCCCCGGCACCGCCTCGGCGAGATCGTCGCGACCCCGCGCCTGGTGCGCCGGTTCGGCGCCGAAGCCCCGTACGCGGCCGCCCTCCCGTCGGGCATGTCGGCCGCATGCGGCGTGACGGCGCAGGAACTCGAGTGGGGCGTGCGCGTCGAGGGTGCCCTGAGCATCGCCGATCTCCTCGACCGGCGCACGCGTCTCGGCCTCGTCGACACCGATCGTGAGGAGTCGACGGATGCTGCCACCGCCGCCTTCGCCCGCGCCGGCGTGGACCCCATCGAGGTGTGACGGGCGGCCGCCGAGGGTTGGCAGGAATCCGCACCAGGACGGCCGCGCAGGCGCGGCCGGGTGTCGGATGTGCTCGCCAGACTGGGACGGTGACGCGAAGCGGAAAGCACGGAGGCCTCGGTGTCGTCCAGGGCACCGCGCTCTACATCGCGTCCGTGCTCGGCACCGGGCTGCTGGTGCTCCCCGGACTGGCGGCCGACGTGGCGGGCCCGGCGTCCATCGTGTCGGTGCTCGCCGTGATCGTGCTCGCGGTGCCGCTCGCGGGCACCTTCGCCGCGCTCGCCGCGCGCTACCCCGATCCCGGCGGGGTCGCGAGCTACGTGCGCCGCGCGCTCGGCAGCACCGCCGCCCGTGCGACGGGCTACTGGTTCTACTTCGGCGTGGCCGCAGGGTTCCCGGTGCTCGCGTTCCTCGGCGCCGAGTACCTGTCGGCGATCCTGCACATCGATCGCGTCGCCGTGCCGATCCTCCTGTTCGCGATCCTCGTGCCGCCGTTCGCCGTCAACATGCTCGGCGTGCGGGTCGCCGGCTGGGTGCAGTTCGTACTCACCGGACTCCTCGTCGGCATCGTCGTCTTCGTCGTCGCCACGGCGTTCCCGGCAGTCGAGGCCGCGAGCTTCTCGCCGTTCCTGCCCCACGGATGGGCGGGCGTCGGCACGGCGATCAGTCTCTTCGTCTGGGCGTTCGCCGGCTGGGAGGTGGGCACGCACATCTCGGGGGAGTTCCGCGACCCGCGCCGCAGCATCCCGATCGCCACCGCCATCGCGCTCGTCGTGACCGGCCTCGCGTACCTGCTGCTGCAGGTCGTGACCGTGGGCGTGCTCGGCGAGGATGCGGGTGCCGGTGCGGTGCCGCTGCTCTCGCTCGCCGACGCCGTCGCGCCCGGCTTCGGGCCTACCGCCATCGGAGCCATCGCGGCGATCGTCGTCCTGGGGGTGATGAACGCCTACCTCGCCGCGTTCGGCAAGCTGGGTGCCTCGCTCGCCTCATCGGGCGACCTGCCCCGCGTGCTCGCGCCGGGAGCCGAGTCCGGCGGAGTGCCGCGGCGCGCCCTCCTGCTGACGTTCGTCATCGCGATGGTCTACTGCGCGATCGCGCTCGCCACCGGCGGTGACCTGCAGACGTTCATCCTCATCCACACCAGCAACATGGTGTCGATCTATGCCGCCGGCATGATCGCCGCGACCCTCATCCTGCCGCGCTTCACGGCGGGCTGGTTCATGGCGGTGGTCGCCGCGGTGCTCTCTGTCGGCCTGCTGCTGCTGGCGGGAGCGAATCTGCTCCCCGCCGCCGCGCTCGCGCTCGCCGCGATCCTCGTCACTGTGTGGAAGCTGCTTCGTCGCTCATCGCGACCCGCCGACCGTGGTCCCGGCGACGAGGCGATCGATGCCGGCCGCGCCGCAGACCCCGGGGCCATCGTCGAGGTGAAGACGACGACGGGCCAGGCGGAACGCCGTTCGGCCCTGGATTCCTCAGCGCAGAGCTGAGGCCTCCAGGGCCGAACCGGCGGAATGCTCCGTCTACAGCGTGAGCGCCTCCTGCATGATCGCGGCCTGCTCGGCGGCGTGCACCTTCGGCGAGCCGGTCGCGGTCGATGCCGCCGACGCGCGCGAGACACGGCTGATGGTGCGGCCGTTGAGGTTCTTCACGACCTCGAGGGCGATGAAGGGCCAGGCGCCCTGGTTCTCGGGCTCGTCCTGCACCCACACCAGCTCGGCGTTCGGGTACGAGTCGATGACGGCGTTGAGCTCGTCGATCGGAGCCGGGTAGTACTGCTCCAGGCGCACCAGGGCGATCTCGGGGTTCGGGTTCTTGTCGAGCTCGGCGCGCAAGTCCCAGTGGATCTTGCCGGCGTGCAGCAGCACGCGCTTGACGGCGGGCTTGTCGACGGCGCGGTCATCGTCGATCACCGGCTCGAAGCGGCCGGTGAGGAAGTCCTCGACCGGGCTCGTCGCGCCGCGTAGACGCAGCATCGCCTTCGGCGTGAAGACGACCAGTGGCCGGCGCGGACGCGAATACGCCTGCCGGCGCAGCAGATGGAAGTACGACGCGGGGGTCGACGGGCGCGCGACGGTCATGTTGTCCTGCGCGCACATCTGGAGGTACCGCTCGATGCGGGCCGACGAGTGGTCGGGTCCCTGGCCCTCGTAGCCGTGGGGGAGCAGCAGCACGACACTCGACTGCTGGCCCCACTTCTGATCGGCGGCCGAGATGTACTCGTCGATGACCGACTGGGCGCCGTTCGCGAAGTCGCCGAACTGGGCCTCCCACAGCACGAGGGAGTCGGCGCGCTCGACCGAGTAGCCGTACTCGAACGCCATCGCCGCGTACTCGCTCAGGAGCGAGTCGTAGACGTAGAAGCGCCCCTGGTCCTCGCTGAGGTTCGTGAGCGGGATCCACTCCTGGCCGTTCGCGCGGTCGTGCAGCACCGCGTGGCGCTGCACGAAGGTGCCGCGACGCGCGTCCTGGCCGGCCAGGCGCACATTGGTCTTCTCGAGCAGCAGCGAGCCGAACGCCAGCAGCTCACCGAAGCCCCAGTCGATCGACCCGTTGCGGCTCATGTCGAGGCGCTTGTCGAGCAGCTGCTGCAGCTTGGCGTGGACCGTGAAGCCGTTCGGCTTGTTCACGAACGTGTCGCCGATGAGGGAGACCATCTCGCGCGAGACGCCGGTCGTCGCCGGCTCGCCGGTGGCCGGCTGGGCGCTCGCGTCGGGCACGAGGATGGGCGAGGAGCCCGTCTCGGCCGCGTGCGTCTCGGCGAACGCGATCTCGAGGCGGTTCTGGAAGTCCTGCTTGGCCTTCTCGTACTCTTCCTCGGTGATGTCGCCGCGACCGACAAGAGCCTCGGTGTAAAGGCGCCGCACCGAGCGCTTCGCCTCGATGAGGTTCGTCATGAGGGGCTGCGTCATCGACGGGTCGTCGCCCTCGTTGTGACCGCGGCGGCGGTAGCAGACGAGGTCGACCACGACATCGCGGTGGAACCGCTCGCGATAGGCGAAGGCCAGCTGCGCGACACGCGTGACGGCCTCAGGGTCGTCGCCGTTGACGTGGAAGATCGGCGCCTGGATCGTCTTGGCGACATCCGTGGCGTACACCGAGCTGCGCGCGTCGGTGGGCGTCGTGGTGAAGCCCACCTGGTTGTTGACGACCACGTGCACGGTGCCGCCGGTGCGGTAGCCGCGCAGCTGCGACATCTGCAGCGTCTCGACGACGACGCCCTGGCCGGCGAAGGCCGCGTCGCCGTGGACGAGGATCGGCAGCCACGTGAAGGTTCCGACCGGCTTGCGGTCCTGCTTGGCGCGGACGATGCCTTCGAGCACGCCGTCGACGGTCTCGAGGTGCGACGGATTCGCGGCGAGGTAGACGGGCAGCTCGGACTCATTGTCGGCGACGAACGTGCCCTCGGTGCCGAGGTGGTACTTGACGTCGCCCGAGCCGCTCTTCGAGCCGATCGCGACCGACCCCTCGAACTCGCGGAACACCTGGCCGTACGTCTTGCCGGCGATGTTCGTCAGCACGTTGAGGCGGCCGCGGTGCGCCATGCCGATCGCGGCACCGTCGAGGCCCGCCTCGGCCGCGCCCTGAAGGATTTCGTCGAGGAGCGGGATCAGCGACTCGCCGCCCTCGAGGCTGAAGCGCTTCTGGCCGACGTACTTCGTCTGCAGGAACGTCTCGAACGCCTCGGCCTGGTTCAGCTTGTCGAGGATGCGCAGCTGCTCGTCGTGGCCCGGCTTCTGGTACTTGACCTCGACGTTCTCCTGGAACCACGCGCGCTGCGTCGGGTCCTGGATGTGCATGTACTCGATGCCGATCGTGCGGCAGTACGAGTCGCGCAGCACGCCGAGGATGTCGCGGAGCTTCATCTGGCGCTTGCCGCCGAAGCCACCGGTGACGAATTCGCGGTCGAGGTCCCAGAACGTGAGGCCGTGCTGCTCGATCTCGAGGTCGGGGTGCGTGCGCTGAGCGTACTGCAGCGGATCGATGTCGGCCATCAGATGGCCGCGGACGCGGAACGAGTTGATGAGCTCCTGCACGCGCGCGGTCTTGTCGACCCGCTCCGCGAGGTCGACGTTGATGTCGGCCGCCCAGTGGATGGGCGCGTAGGGGATGCGCAGCGCGGCGAAGATGTCCTCGTAGAAGCTGCGCTGGCCGATGAGCAGCTCGTGCACCTTCTTGAGGAACTCGCCCGACCCGGCGCCCTGGATGACGCGGTGGTCGTAGGTGCTCGTCAGCGTGATGGTCTTGCCGATCGCGAGCTCGTTGAGCGTCTTCTCGCTCGCGCCCTGGAACTCGGCGGGGTACTCGAGCGCGCCTGCGCCGACGATGCAGCCCTGGCCCTTCATGAGACGCGGCACAGAGTGCACGGTGCCGATCCCGCCGGGGTTGGTGAGCGAGATCGTGGTGCCCTGGAAGTCGGCCGCGGTCAGCTTGTTGCCCCGCGCACGCGTGACGAGGTCTTCGTACGTCGTGAGGTACTCGTTGAACGTGAGCTGCTCGGCGCGCTTGATGCTCGGCACGAGCAGGGCGCGGGTGCCGTCGGGCTTCGGCAGGTCGATCGCGATGCCGAGGTTGATGTGCGCCGGCGCCACGAGCGACGGCTTGCCCTCGATCTCGGCGTAGAAGACGTTCTGGCTCGGGAACTCCTTGAGCGCCTGGATGATCGCCCAGCCGATGAGGTGCGTGAAGCTCACCTTGCCGCCGCGGGTGCGCGACATGTGGTTGTTGATGACGATGCGGTTGTCGATCATCAGCTTCGCCGGAACGGTGCGGACGCTCGTCGCCGTGGGGACGGTCAGCGACTCGTCCATGTTGGCGGCGAGGGTCTTCGGCATGCCGCGCAGCGGCGTCACGACGTCGGCATCGGCCTCGCCGTCGGCTGCCGAGGGCGAGGCCTTCGGAGCCTGCGCCGGGATCGGCTGCGGTGCGGCCGGGCGTGCGGTGGTGCGCGCCACCGGCTGTGCGCCGATCACCGGGATGGGCGCCGTCACCGGGCGCGGCTCGGATGCCGCCGGCTGGGTCGTCGCCGGAGTCGAGGTCGCTGGGGCCGGGGCCGCGGCCGAGGTCTCAGGCGCCGCGGGGACGTCCGGGGTCGGTGCTGCTCCGTCGGCGGGGTGGTAGGCCTCGAGAACGGGCCACCACGCCTTGTCTACGGAGTTCCGGTCGATCTTGAACTGTTCGTACAGCTCCTCGACGAGCCACTCGTTGGCTCCGAACTCTCCCTCGTTCGAAACCCCGACGCCCGTCACCTGGCTCGACACGCTGAATCGCCTGCTTTCATCGGTGAAGTTCTGGGATGCGCGCGGGGCGCTGAAAGGCCTCACACACGACGGTTAAGCCTAGCCCCTTCTTCGCGGGCCGTTCCGGCCTCCGGTGGTCGCGAACCTGAAAGAACCCGCATGATTATCCGCACAGGAACTGTCACTAACCTTGGCGGTCATGGAGTTCTACGGCGAAACACCCGACGTCGACCTGACCTACTCTGACGTCTTCCTCGTCCCGCGTCGCTCGGCGATCACGAGCCGCCTCGATGTCGATCTCGCCCCGGGCGACGGTACGACGGCCACCCTCCCACTCGTCTCGGCGAACATGAACTCCGTCACGGGTGCGCGGCTCGCGGCCACCCTGGCCCGTCGCGGCGGCCTCGGAGTCCTCCCGCAGGACATGCCGCTGCAAGAGCTCGATGCCGCGATCCGCTGGGTCAAGGCGCAGCCGGTCGCGTGGGACACCCCGCTGGTGCTGCCGCCGGACGCGACCGTCGCCGACGCGGCACGGCTCCTTCCGGCCACCGAGGGCCACGGCATCGTCGTCGCCGATGCCCACCCCGCAGCGGGCACCGCCGGGCACGTCGACGCCGACGACATCCTCGGCATCGTCCCGGCGACCCGGCTCGGCACGGCCCTGCCCGACGCGCGCCTGGGCGACCTCGCGCGCGGGCGCGCAGCATCCGTCGATGCCGACGACATCGAAAGCGCCCGCCATGCGTTCGACGTGATCGTCGCCGCCGAGGCCGAGACGGTGTGCGTGCTGCACCACGGGCACCTCGTCGGCACCCTCTCCCGCCGCAGCGCGCTGCGCTCTACGCTGTACCGTCCCGCCGTCGACGCATCCGGCCGCCTCATCGTCGCCGCCGCGATCGGCATCAACGGCGACGTCGCCGCCAAGGCGAAGGCGCTCGCCGGCGCCGGCGTCGATGTGCTCGTCGTCGACACCGCGCACGGTCACCAGGAGGGCATGCTCCGGGCGCTCCGCGCCGTCGCCGACCTCGACCTCGGCATCCCGATCGCGGCGGGGAACATCGTGAGCGCCGAGGGCGTGCACGACCTCGTCACCGCCGGCGCGACCATCCTCAAGGTCGGCGTCGGCCCCGGCGCCATGTGCACGACCCGCATGATGACGGCGGTCGGTCGCCCGCAGTTCTCCGCGGTGCTCGAGACGGCCGAGGCCGCACGCATCATGGGCGCGCACGTGTGGGCCGACGGCGGCGTCCGCTACCCGCGCGACGTCGCGCTCGCGCTCGCGGCGGGCGCGGCATCCGTCATGATCGGCTCGTGGTTCGCGGGCACCATCGAGGCGCCGGGCGAGCTGCAGGTCGACGACGCCGGCCGCGCGTACAAGGAATCGTGGGGCATGGCCTCGACGAAGGCGGTGCACGAACGCTTCGGGCGGCTCGACCCGTACGAGCTCGCCCGCAAGGAGCTGTTCGCCGAGGGCATCTCGTCGTCGAAGATCTACCTCGACCCGCTCCGTCCGGGCCTCGAGGACCTGCTCGACATGATCACGTCGGGCGTCCGGTCGTCGTTCACGTACGCGGGTGCGTCGACCGTCCCCGAGTTCCACGACCGCGCGCGCGTCGGCCTGCAGTCGGCGGCCGGTTACGAGGAGGGCAAGGCCCTGCCGGTCAGCTGGTGATGTTTCCGGATGCTGCGCGCCCGCAGCATCCGTGATCCCGAAGGCATCGTCAGCGCGGGTGTCCGCGCTCGGCTCCGCGCTGCCGGAATCGGCATCCGCGGTCCACCTCGTCGTCGTCCCGTGGTGTGCGCGGTCGAAATCGGCGGGCGCTGCAGTCCCGTTCGTGCGCTCATGCCGATTCCTGCAGCGCCATCGGGGAACACCAGGTCGAGGGGCACCGACGCCGACCGTCTCATGGTCGTTGCTGGGAGCTCGGCAGCCCGTCGGCGGTCAGGATGTCGTACACCAGCCGCGGGTTGTCGAAGTCGGTGGCCTCGAGCCGGGAGAACCCGCGGACCTCGCGGCGGATCTCGTTCTCGCGGTTCTTCTCGTCTATCACGATCTCGTCCGGATCGCGGTCGTCACCGAACTCGGGGCTGAGGTACTTGCCGCGGCCATCGATTTCGAGCCAGTGGTCGAACGCGGGGAAGTAGCGATCGCCGAACACGAGGCGCCCGCTGCGGAGCACTCGCCGTTCCTGCGACCGTGACTCGGGGAACCCCAGTCGGCGCAGCACGTGTGCAGCCTGTGTTTCGCGAGGGTTCGCCGCCCCGGTGTCGGCGAATGCGACGACGTGGCGCGCCCGCACGTCGCCCCGCCGCCGCGGCTCGTTGCCGAGGAGCCGGAGCAGTTCGTCGATCGTCGTGAGCGGGCCGCCCTCGCGCCCGATCCATACCGCCTGGTCGACGGCGGTCGCCGCGACGAGGAACGGGGCCGTGCGGGCGAGGTCGAGCGCTGTCTGGGCGGGTGTGGTCAGCTCGTGCCGGCCGAACGGGACTCGTTCGACCCCCTCGAGACCGAGCGCGTGCCTCCTCACCGCGCCACCGGATCGGCCGCCCGTCGCGCGTTCGATCATCACGTCCACCTGTCGCGGCCACTGCCCGAGGATGTCGATGCCGTGTTCGGCAGCGGCCGCGAAGTGCGACAGCACCGCACCGGGTTCGAGCCGGCGCGCGACCTCCGAAACGACGATGCGGTGCCGTTCGAGAGGACGGAGCCTGCGCCACTCGGTGCTCAACACGTAGGAACCCGCTGTGACGCGGGTCCACTCGCCCGACGCCAGGTTCTTGCGAATCCGACGGTCGTCGGCGAGATCGAACTGATCGCGCCGGCGGAGGATCGCGATGTCGGGCGAGATTCGTGGTTGTGCGGTGGACGTCACTCTCCCACGATGGGCGCGGCGGCGCCGGGCGGAGGGCGATGCCGCCGGGTCGGTGGAAACCGAGACGCGACGCTGGCCTGGGGAGAAGTCGCGGATCGCGACGGCGGCCGTGTGCCGTGCGCCAAACGGCCCTGACGAGCTGCGACGCCCGCGCGGTCCAAAACGGCATCCGGTGCTGGTTCGGCGTACGCGAGGGGGGTGCACGCTGTCGAAATCGTCGTGCGCTGTCGTGCGGTGTGGGCGCGAACGCCGATTTCCGCAGCGCAACCGGTCTCGGCGAGCGAGAGCAACGCCGGAGATGACGGATGCTGCGGGCCTGCAGCATCCGTGATCCCGAAGGCATCGTCAGCGCAAGCGGGCGAGGGCCTTCTCGTGGACGGCGGGGTCGGAGCCCATGCCCGCGGGGGACTCGGGTGCGTACACGACGAGCTCCGTAAATCCGAGTGCGGCGGCGTGCTCGGCGGCGGTGAGGTAGTCGTCGACGCCCGTCGTGGGACGCACGCGGCCGAAGCCCAGAAGCAGCGACCGGCGCACCGCCGCCGGATCGCGGTGCGCGCTGCGGCACGCCTCGTCGAAGCCGCGCGCCTGCGTGCCGAGCAGCTCCCAGTAATCCTGAGGATCGAGCTGGGTCGACCCGGGTCCGCCGTAGGTGTTCCAGGTGTCGGCGTAGGCGGCGGCGAGGGCGAGCGCGCGCGGTCCGTGGGCCGCGAGCAGTAGTTCCGGACGAGCGAGCCCCTCCGGTGCCGGGAGGGTCTCGAGGCCGCGGAACGACGTCGTGCGACCGTCCCACTCGGTCGCACCGTCGAGCACCGCCCGGTAGCCGCGCACCACGTCCGCAAAGCGTCCCGACATCTCGGCGGGCGTCTCGCGGGTGCCGCGGTCGGCCAGTGCGCACGTCGGCGCGCCCATGCCCAGCCCGAGCACGAGACGGCCGCCCGAGACGTCCTGCACGGTCATCGCGATGCGCGCGAGCGTGACCGGCGTGCGGAACACCGCCGAGGCCACCAACGTGCCGAGGCGGATGCGCTCGGTGACCGCTGCCGCCGCTGTGAGCGTGGTGAAGGCCTCGCTCAGCCACAGGCCCGGCGCGGTCGCGTGCGTGAGGTGGTCGTAGGTGTAGACGACGTCGTAGCCGACCTGCTCCGCCCAGCGGTACCACCGTTCCTGGGCACGCCAGGCTCCGACGGGGGGAATCACGAGGCTGATCCTGTCCAATGCCATGGCGCCATGCTGGCACCGATCCCCAGGCTCGTGCCGGGTGGGCCTCCCATAGAATGGTCCGCACGATGGACGACCCTCCCAGTTGCAGACAATCGCCCCACCGACCCTCCACCCCGATGAATCGGCCTGACCGCCGGTTGCAGCGAAGGGGGCGTGCGTGATGGATTACGTCATGTTGGGCGTGGGGCTTCTTCTCACAATCGGCACCGGCCTGTTCGTCGCCAGCGAGTTCGCGCTCGTGAACCTCGACCGGGCCGACCTCGAGGCCCGCCAGGCAGCGGGCGAGACCCGGCTGTCGCTCACGATCAGCGCCCTGCGCATCACCTCGACCCACCTGTCGAGCGCGCAGCTCGGCATCACGCTGACGACTCTCCTCACCGGTTACACGATGGAGCCGGCGATCTCGAACCTGCTCGCTCCGGTGTTCGACGCGTGGGGCATCCCGAGCGGCGTCTCGCGGCCGCTGTCGGCGATCATCGGCGTCTCGATCGCGACGATCTTCTCGATGATCATCGGCGAGCTCGTGCCGAAGAACTTCGCGCTCGCTGTGCCGCGGCAGACCGCCAAGCTCGTCATGCCCTTCCAGGTCGCGTTCACGACGGTGTTCCGTCCGGCGATCGTCGTGCTCAACGGCAGCGCCAACGGCGTGCTGCGCTCCGTCGGCATCGAGCCCAAGGAGGAGCTCTCCGGCGCCCGCACGGCCGAGGAGCTCTCGAGCCTCGTCCGCCGATCGGCCAGCGCCGGCGTGCTCGAGGAGGACACCGCGTCGCTCCTGGACCGCAGCCTCACCTTCGCGCGGCTCTCGGCGGCCGACGTCATGACGCCGCGGCCGAGCATCCACGCGCTCGCCGCCGACGACTCGGCCGAGGACGTCATCCAGCTCGCCCGCCGCACGGGTCACAGCCGCTTCCCGGTGTACGGCGAGGACATGGACGACATCACCGGCATCGTGCATCTCAAGGCCGCCGTCGGGGTGCCGCGCGAGCGCCGGGCGGACGTCCCGGCTGCGGCTCTCGCCACCGAGCCGCTGCGCTTCCCGGAGGCGGTCCACCTCGACGTGCTCGTCTCGGAGCTGCGCGCCCGCGGGTACCAGATGGGCGTGGTCGTCGACGAGTACGGCGGCACCGCCGGTGTCGTCACCCTGGAGGACCTGGTCGAGGAGATCGTCGGCGAGGTGCTCGACGAGCACGACCGTCGCCGCGCGGGCATCGTGCGGCTCGAGGACAGCGTCATCTTCCCGGGCGAGCTCAGGCCCGACGAGGTGCGCGACCGCACCGGCATCCGCATCCCCGAGGGCGATGTGTACGACACCGTCGGCGGCTACATCATGAGCGTGCTCGAGCGGATCCCGGTCGTCGGCGACCGCGTCGAGATCGAGGACGGCACGATCGAGGTGCAGCGCATGGACGGCCGCCGCGTCGACCGTGTGAGGTTCACGCCCACGCCGATGCCCCATGAAGGCGCGACCGAGGGGGGTGACCGCCGATGAGTGACTGGGCAGGAATCGCCTGGCTGGTGGTGCTCCTCATCGCCAACGCCTTCTTCGTCGGGGCCGAGTTCGCCGTCATCTCGGCCCGCCGCTCGCAGATCGAGCCGCTCGCCGAGAAGGGGTCGCGCGCCGCCAAGACCGCGCTCTACGCGATGGAGCACGCGACGCTCATGCTGGCGACGAGCCAGCTCGGCATCACGATCTGCTCGCTGCTGATCCTGAACGTCTCGGAGCCCGCCATCCACCACCTGCTGGCTGAGCCGCTGGGGCTCACCGGCTGGTCGGAGGCCGTCGTCGACGGCGTCGCCTTCGCGGTGGCGCTGATCCTGGTGTCGTACCTGCACGTCGTGTTCGGCGAGATGGTGCCGAAGAACCTCGCGTTCTCGGTGCCCGACCGCGCCGTGCTGATGCTCGCGACGCCGCTGGTGTGGGTGTCGAAGGTCTTCCACCCGGTGATCGTGAGCCTCAACTGGACGGCGAACCACATCGTGCGGCTGTTCGGCGTCGAGCCGAAGGACGAGGCCGCCTCGACCTTCACGCTCGAGGAGGTCGCGACGATCGTCAACCAGTCCCGCATCGAGGGCGTGCTCGACGACGCGTCGGGCACGGTGGCCGCGGCCGTCGAGTTCACCGACAAGAAGGCCGCCGACATCGCCGTGCCGCTGTCGCAGCTCGTGACGCTCCCTGTGATCACGACGCCCGACGAGATCGAGCGCGCGGTCGCCAAGCACGGCTTCTCGCGCTACGTGATCGTCGACGAGGCGGGCCTGCCGCTCGGCTACGTGCACCTGAAGGACATCCTCCGGGCAGCGGAGGGACCGGATGCCGCGACCGACGTCGCGCTCCCGATCGCGACGAAGCGCATCCACCACATGGTGCCGGTGCTCGAGTCGACCGATCTGGAGGACGCGCTCGCCGTGATGCGTCGCGCCGGCCGCCACCTCGCGCAGGTGCGCAACGAGGCCGGTGAGATCACGGCGGTGCTGTTCCTCGAGGACATCATCGAGGAGCTCATCGGCGAAGTGCAGGACGCCACGCGTCGTCGCCTCTTCTGACGGACGAGATGAGCGGATGCTGCGGCCCGGGGCCGCAGCATCCGCTCATCGCTTTTCCGGGTCAGAGGCGGGCGCGGAGGTACTGCGCGGGCCAGTAGTCGATGTCGGCCCCGAGCTCGGCCGCGGCGCGCAGGCCGTAGTGCGGGTCGCGCAGCCACTCGCGGCCGGCCATGACCGCGTCGGCGTCGCCGGCCTCGAGCACGCGTTCGGCGTGCGCGGCGTCGTCGATCATGCCGACGGCGTTGACCGGTACGCCGGCCTCGCGCCGCACGCGTGCCGCCAGCGCGACCTGGTAGCCCGGCCCGGTCGTGAGCTTCTGGTGGGCGACGAGGCCGCCGCTGGAGATGTCGAAGAAGTCCGCACCGCGCTCTGCCGCCCACCGGGCGACCGTCGCCGTCTCGTCGGGGTTCCAGCCGCCGTCGGCCCAGTCTGTGGCGGAGAACCGCACGATGAGGGGAACGCCGGGTGCGGCATCGGCCACGGCGTCCAGCACGCGCAGCAGCAGGCGGGCGCGGTTCTCGAGCGAGCCGCCGTACCGGTCGTCGCGCAGATTCGACAGCGGCGACAGGAACTGGTGCAGCAGGTATCCGTGGGCGCCGTGGAGTTCGAGCACCTGGAAGCCGGCCTCGACGGCGCGGCGCGCGGCCGCCGCGAAATCGGCGACGACGCGGTCGATCGCCGCGAGGTCGAGGGCGACCGGTGCAGCGTAGCCGTCGAACGCGATCGCCGACGGGGCCACGGTGGTCCAGCCGCCCTCGTCTTCGAGGACCGAGCCGCGACGTCCCGAGAACGGCCACCAGGTGGACGCCTTGCGCCCGGCGTGGGCGAGCTGGATGCCCGCGACGGCGCCCCGGCTGCGGATGGCCGCGACGATCGGCGTCCACGCGTCGCGCTGCTCGTCGTTCCAGAGCCCCGTGTCCCGCGGCGAGATGCGTCCCTCCGGCGACACCGCCGTGGCCTCGGCGACGACCATCCCCGCACCGCCCGACGCGAACTGCGCGAGGTGCGTGTGGTGCCACTCCTGCGGCACGCCGTCGACGGCACTGTACTGGCACATCGGCGAGACCCACAGGCGGTTGCGCACCGTCACGTCGCGCAGGGTGAGAGGGGTGAAGAGGCGGGTCATCGGGTCTCCGGATCGGATCGGGTGCGCGGTACTGTGGCCGCATGGTGAGGACGTGGAGGCGCGCCGATGCCGCGCGCGCCCTGCGGAGGCCAACCGCCGACGACGACAAGTATTCCCGAGGCGTGCTGGGCATGCGGACGGGTTCCGAGGCCTATCCGGGAGCGGCGGTCCTCGGTGTCGAGGCGGCCTGGCGCACCGGTCTCGGCATGGTGCGCTACCTCGGACCCGCGCACCCGACCGATCTCGTGCTCGCACGCCGGCCCGAGACGGTGACCGCCGACGGGCGCGTGCAGGCGTGGGTGATCGGATCGGGAACGGATGCCTCGGCCCGCACGCCGTCCGACACCGCCGCCCTGCGGGCGCTGCTGTCCGACACCGACCCCGTCGTCGTCGATGCGGGAGCGCTCGACCTCGCGGCGGAGGCCACCGCCCCGCGCATCCTCACCCCGCACGACCGCGAACACGCGCGGCTGCGTTCGGCACTCGGCCTCGGGCACGCGCCGCCCGACCGCGTCGCCGCCGCTCGCGAGACCGCCGAAGTCACCGGCGCCGTCGTGCTGCTCAAGGGCGCCGTCACCGTGGTCGTCGCCCCGGACGGGTGGGCGGCAACGGTCGACGCGGGCACGCCCTGGCTCGCGACCGCGGGAACGGGCGACGTGCTGGCCGGCATCATCGGAGCACTCGTCGCGGGTGCGGTCGCGCAGAACGGGCACACGGATGCCGCGTCCCTCGCCGCGCTCGCCGCCTCGGGCGCGTGGCTGCACGGGCGGGCGGGCTCGATCGCCGCTCTCGGTGCGAGCAACGCGGCGCTGCCCGGTGCTCCGGCGTTCGGTGAGGGACCGATCACGGCGCTGGACGTGGCGGACGCGCTGCCTCGCGCCGTCGCCGAGGCCCTCGCCCACGCCTGACGGTCGGCGGTGCGCCTCGTCCCTAGGATGAAGGGGTGTTGCGGCGGACGTGGGTGTGGATCGCATTCGTCCTCGTCCATGCGGTGGTCATCTGGCTCGGGTTCGTCGACGACCACGCCGCCTCGTGGGACGTCGACCAGCTGTATCGCTGGTGGGCCGGGCTGACGCTCAGCGGCGACATGCTCCCCGGCATCACCGCGGACTGGATCTACCCGCCGCTGGCGCAGGTGCCCATCGTCCTCGTCGGGGCGTTCCGTGCCGTGGACTACACCCTCGGCTGGGGGCTGCTGGTGACGGCGCTCGACGCCGCGGCCTTCGCGGTGCTCGTCGGACGCGGGCGCTCGCGCGGTCGCATGATCGCCGCGTGGTTCTGGCTGGCGGCGATCCTCGCGCTCGGCGGCGTGGGCATGTTCCGGCTCGACGGCGTGACGGTGCCGCTCGCGGTCGCGGGCTCGCTGTGGCTCGTCGGACGGCCGTGGCTCGGCTCGGTGCTGCTCGCCGTCGCCACCTGGATCAAGGTGTGGCCGGCGGCACTGCTCGCGGCCGCGGTGATCGCGGTGCGCCGCCGGCTCGCGATCGTCGGGGGAGCGGCCGCCGTCACGGCGGTGGTCGTCCTGGCCGTCCTGCTCGCCGGAGGCGGGGCGCACCTGCTCGGGTTCGTCGGCGACCAGACCTCGCGGGGCCTGCAGATCGAAGCGCCGGTGAGCAGCGCGTACATGCTGCTCGCGATCGCGGGCGTCCCGGGCGCGCGGATGTTCTACGACCCGGACCTCATCACCTTCCAGGTCACCGGACCCTCCATCGACACGGTGATCATGCTGATGACCCCCGTGCTGATGGTCGGGATGGTGGCGATCGCGGCGGTCGGCGCGCTCAAGGCATGGCGGGGCGCGTCATTCGTCACGCTGTTCCCGCCGCTGTCGGCTGCGCTCGTGCTCGGCTTCATCGTGCTCAACAAGGTCGGGTCGCCCCAGTACATGACGTGGCTGATCGCGCCGGTCGTCGTGGGCCTCGCGATCGATCGGCGCCGCTGGCTCCGCCCGGCTGCGCTCACGCTCGTGATCCTCGCCGTCACCCAGCTGATCTTCCCGATCTTCTACGACTGGATCCTCGTGCTGACGCCCGCAGCCGTCTGGCTTCTCGTCGTGCGCAATGTGCTGCTCGTGGCGCTGTTCGTGTGGGTCGTGGTGCGCCTGGCGCGGGTGCCCGTACGCCAGCCGACCCGGCTGAGCGTGTCAGAGTAGACGTCGGGGCGCAGCATCCGTCGCCCGTCGTTCCCCACACAGCCGGAGGTCCCCATGCTCGTCGCCTTCTCCGTCGCCCCCAGTGGCACCGGCCGCGCCGACGGCTCGGTGCACGACGCCGTGGCCGCCGCGGTGCGTGTCGTGCGCGAGAGCGGCCTGCCGCACCGCACCACGTCGATGTTCACCGAGATCGAGGGGGAGTGGGACGAGGTCTTCGACGTCGTCAAGCGCGCGACCGACGCCGTCGCACCCTACGGCTCGCGCGTCTCGCTCGTGCTCAAGGCCGACATCCGGCCGGGATTCTCGGGCGAGCTCGACGGCAAGATCGAGCGCCTCGAGGCCGCGATCGACCGCCAGGCGAGCGAAGCCCACGCCGACTGAGGCTCCGGTCCCGCGCGTGCGTGACGGGGGGCGTCGGTCGCTTCCGAATCGATTCGACAGGATGCCGCGACCGCGGCTAGCATGACGCCGTGACCTCCTCGAATCTGACGAGGGGGGCGGCGACGTGGGCGCTCCTTTCCCTCGCCGTCGGCAGCTTCGGCATCGGCATGACCGAGTTCGTCGTCATGGGCCTGCTGCCGAACATCGGCTCCGACCTGCTTCCGTCGCTCTGGCAGCTGCGCCAGGAGGATGCGATCTACCAGGCCGGCTGGCTCATCTCGCTGTACGCGCTCGGCGTCGTCGTCGGTGCGCCGACGATCGCGGGCGCCGTGGCGAAGTACCCGCGCCACCGCGTGATGATCGGGCTGGCCCTCGCGCTCACGGTCTTCAACGCGCTCACCTTCCTGGCCCCGACGTTCGAGTGGGTCGCGGCATCCCGGTTCCTGGCGGGTCTCCCGCACGGTGCGTACTTCGGCATCGGCGCGCTCGTCGCCGCCGACGTGCTCGGTCCGGGCAAGCGGGCGAAGGGCGTCGCGTTCGTGCTCACCGGCCTCACGGTCGCGAACGTCGTCGGCGTGCCGCTCGGCACCTACCTCGGTCAGCAGCTCGGGTGGCGTGCGGCGTTCATGGTCGTGGCAGGCATCTTCGCGGCGGCGACCGTGCTCATCGCTTTCTTCGTGCCGGAGCATCCCGGCGATCCGTCGCGCACGCTGCGCGCGGAGCTCAAGGTGTTCCGCATCGGGCAGGTGTGGCTGGCGCTGGGCGTCGGCGCGATCGGCTTCGGCGGGTTCTTCGCGGTCTACAGCTACGTCGCGCCGCTGGTGACCGAGGTGGCCGGCTCCCCGGAGTGGGCCGTGCCGATCGTGCTCGTGCTCATCGGCCTCGGCATGACCATCGGCAACCTCGTCGGCGGCCACCTTGCCGACGTCGACCTCAAGCGCACGCTGATCGGGGGTCTCGTCGGGCTTGCGGTGGTGCTCGCGCTGCTCGCGGTGACCGCGCCGTGGATCTGGGCGCTCGCGTTCTTCGTGTTCGCCATCGGCTTCGTGGCGTCCGCCCTCAGTCCCACGATCCAGACGCGGCTGATGGACGTCGCGCAGGACAACCAGTCGATCGCTGCGGCGCTGAACCACTCGGCCCTCAACATCGGCAACAGTCTCGGCGCCTTCCTCGGCGGTGTCGTCATCGCCGCAGGCTGGGGCTTCGGCGCACCCGCGTGGGTCGGCGTCGGGCTCGCCCTCGCCGGCTTGGTGCTCGCGTCGGCCAGCCTCGTCCTCGAGCGGCGCCGGGTCGTGGTCGCGGTCTGACCCGCGGCGCCGTCTCGCGCCTGGGTAGAGTGTGCGGATGCCGGATCCGACGCCGACCGACCGCGCGCTGCAGGCGCTGAGCGACTCGATCGGCGGCGCGCGGACGCGCCGCCCGGAAGATGCCACGGACCCCGACGTCCCCGTCGCCGCGACGGTCGTGCTGCTGCGCGACGGCCGTGACGGTCTCGAGGTGCTCATGATCGAGCGGCCCGACCGCGGATCGTTCGCGGGTGCCTGGGTGTTCCCCGGCGGCAAGCTCGAAGACGCCGACCGCGGCGCCGACCACGAGCCCGAGCAAGACGTCGCCCGCCGCGCCGGCGTGCGTGAGACGCACGAAGAGACCGGGCTCGCGCTCGACACGGATGCGCTCGTGACGCTGTCGTGCTGGGATCCGCCGCCCGGCCTCGCGCTGCGCATCCGCACCTGGTTCTTCGTGACGCCGGCGGACGCGGGCGCACTGACGCTGTCGGCCGATGAGGCCGTCGACGCCGAGTGGCTGCGCCCCGCCGACGCACTCGCACGGCACGGCCGCGGCGGATTCACGCTGTATCCGCCGACCTGGGTGACCCTCCACGGCCTGGCCGAGCACGCCGACGCCGAGTCGGTGCTCGGGGCTGTGCGGCTCCGTGGCGTCCAGCGCTTCGAGACCGTCGCGCGTCGCGGCGGCGAGGGGCCTCTGCTGCTGTGGCAGGGCGACGAGGAGTGGGAGGCGGACGCCGGGGGCGCAGCATCCGGTTCCCGTCATCGTCTGGAGATCGGCGCGCTGCCCTGGCGCTACCAGCGCACGGAGTGAGAAAACGCGGGCGTCAGGCCTCCAGAAGCCGACGCAGGTGCGTGCCGACCGCCGTCGTCTCGATGAGGAAGCCGTCGTGGCCGAAATCGCTCGAGAGGACGACGGCGCGGTCGCCGTCGAGGGTGTTGCGGATGCCGCGCGCGATGCGGTGCTGCCCGTCGATGGGGAAGAGCCGGTCGCTGTCGATGCCGAGCACCAGGGCCGTGGCGGTGACGAGGGCGAGGGCGTCCTCGACGCCGCCGCGGTCGCGGCCGACGTCGTGCGAGTTCATGGCCTCGACGAGCGTGATGTACGAGTTCGCGTCGAAGCGCCGCGTGAACTTGTTGCCGTGGAAGTCGAGGTACGACTCGACGGCGAAGCGCCCGCCGTGCCCGAGCGGGCTGACGCCCGACTGCCACGTGCGCTGGAAGCGCTGGTTGAGCTCCGTGGGGGAGCGGTAGTTGAGCAGGGCCATGCGACGCGCGAGCGCGAGCCCGCGATTGGGGCCGTCGCCGTCGCCGGCGTCGTAGTACTCGCCGCCCTGGAACCGCGGGTCGATGCGGATCGCCTCGAGCTGCACGGAGTTGAGCGCGACCTGGTCGGCGGTGTTGACCGGCGGCGCTGAGAGGACCGCGACACGCTCTACGCGCTCGGGGCGCGAGATCGCCCACTCGAGCGCGTGCATGCCGCCCATCGATCCGCCGACGACCCCGGCCCAGACATCGATGCCGAGCGCGTCGGCGAGGCGCACCTGCGCCGCGACCTGGTCGCGGATCGTGAGGTACGGGAAGCGCGAGGCCCATTCGTAGCCGTCGGGACCGATGGACGCCGGACCCGTCGAACCCTGGCAGCCGCCCAGCATGTTCGGGGCGACCACGAACCAGCGGTCGGTGTCGATCGGAGCGCCGGGGCCGACGATGTCGTCCCACCAGCCCGACGTCGGATGCCCCGCCCCGGCCGGCCCGCGCACGTGGCTGTCGCCGGTGAGGGCGTGCAGCACGAGCACGGCGTTGTCGCGGGCGGAGTTGAGCTCACCCCAGGTCTCGTATGCGAGACGGTATGCGGGCAGCTCGCGGCCGCCCTCGGTGCGGAACGCCCCGAACGCCGCGAAGTGGCGCTCGCCGAGCGGGTCGCCGTCGCGCCAGGCGCCGGTGGCCGGAGGACGGCCGAGCAGCAGGCGGGCGTCAGCCTCCGTCACGGGCGCGCTCGGCACCGTGTCCTCGGAGGTCTGCCAGTCCATCCGTCCATTCTCGCCTGCGCATGCCTGTTGACGCCGTCTGTTACACCGCACATGGCAGAATGCGCGGCATGTCCACCGCTGAGCCCTTCATGCCCGCCCACGAGCCCCGCCCGGCGGTGCCGCCGCAGGAGCACGACCTCGATCACGACACCGACGTCATCTTCGACGAGGCCGATGATGCCGCGGTTGCGGGCGAGCCCTGGCACGCCGACGACGCCGCGCCGACGCTCCCGCGCCCGGTCCCGGGGGCGCAGCTCACCGCCGAGGAGCTGGCGGCCGACTTCGAGGCGGACGAGCCCGACACCGAGCAGGAATGACGGATGCCTCGTGCCCCGCGCGTATGCGCAGGGCACGAGGCATCCGTCGCCCGAAGAGGGGTATCAGGCGCGAGCGGCCTCCGACACCCGGCGAGCCGCCGCGAGCGCCTGCTCGAGGTCGGCCTTGAGGTCGTCGATGTTCTCGAGACCCACCGAGAGGCGCACGAGACCCGGGGTGACACCGGTCGTGAGCTGCTGCTCGGGGGTGAGCTGCGAGTGCGTGGTCGACGCGGGGTGGATGACGAGCGAGCGCACATCGCCGATGTTGGCGAGGTGGCTGAAGAGCGTCAGCGAGTTGACGAACTCGCGGCCCGCCTCGACGCCGCCCTTGAGCTCGAACGACAGCACTGCGCCGACGCCCTTCGGCGCGTACGTGTTCGCGGCGGCGTACCACGGCGAGGTCGGCAGACCCGAGTAGTTCACCGATGCGACGTCGGAGTGGTTCTCGAGCCACTCGGCGATCTCCTGCGCGTTCTGCACGTGGCGCTCGACACGCAGCGACAGCGTCTCGATGCCCTGGATGAGCAGCCAAGCGCTGTTGGGCGAGATGGCCGAGCCGAGGTCGCGGAGCAGCTGCACGCGCGCCTTGATGATGTAGGCGAGGCCGTCGCCCACCGCGGCCGTGTACGAGGCGCCATGGTACGAGGGGTCCGGAACGGTCAGGCCCGGGAACTTGTCGACGTTCTTCGACCACTCGAACGTGCCGCCGTCGACGATCACGCCGCCGATGGTGGTGCCGTGGCCGCCGAGGAACTTCGTCGCCGAGTGCACGACGATGTCGGCGCCGTGCTCGAACGGCTTGATGAGGTACGGGGTCGCGATTGTGTTGTCGACGATGAGCGGCACGCCGTTCTCGTGCGCGACGTCGGCGACGCCGCGGATGTCGAGCACGTTGATCTTCGGGTTGCCGATGGTCTCGGCGAAGAACAGCTTCGTGGTCGGGCGGACCGCGCGGCGCCACTCCTCGAGGTCGTCCTGATTCTCGACGAAGGTGACCTCGATGCCGAGCTTGGCCAGCGTGTACTTGAAGAGGTTGTAGGTGCCGCCGTAGATCGAGCTCGACGACACGATGTGGTCGCCGGCTTCGGCGATGTTGAGCACCGCGAACGTCGCCGCGGCCTGGCCCGACGCGAGCAGCAGGGCGCCGGTGCCCCCCTCGAGCGCGGCGAGGCGCTCCTCGACGACGGCCTGCGTCGGGTTCTGGATGCGCGTGTAGATGTTGCCGAACTCGGCGAGCGCGAAGAGGTTCGCCGCGTGGTCGGCGTTGTCGAAGACGTACGACGTGGTCTGGTAGATCGGCGTGGCGCGAGCCTTGGTCACCGGGTCGGGCTGAGCCCCCGAGTGGATCTGCTTGGTCTCGAAACGCCAGTTCTCGGCTGCGGACATGGCCTGCTCCTGCGGGATCGGGTGCCGGGAGCGTGCCCCCCAGCCGGGTTCGAGAGTACGGAGAACCTGGTGTTGTCAACAACGTCGGGGAAATGTGACGTAACGCGCTCCCGTCCCGGATTCCCGGTCGGGGAGTGCAGCCGGGCGGCACGTGGGTAGCGTTGTGGGTATGGCGAACAGACGTGCAGTGGTGACCGGGGCGAGCTCGGGGATCGGCGAGGCGGCGGTGCGCGCGCTGCGCGCGAGCGGATGGGACGTTGTCGGCGTCGCACGACGCGCTGATCGGCTCGCCGCGCTCGAGGCCGAGACCGGCGCCGTCGCTTTCGCCGCCGACCTGACGACGGATGCCGACGTCGAGGCGCTCGCCGTGTTCCTGGCGGAGTCGGGCCCGGTCCACGCTCTGGTCCACGTCGCGGGCGGCGCGCGCGGCACCGACCGCGTCGAGGACGGCCGCGTCGAGGACTGGCAGTGGATGTTCGACGTCAACGTCCTCTCTGCACAGCGGCTGGTCGCGGCGCTGCTGCCGCAGCTGCGCCGGGCCGCAGCATCCGACGGTTACGCCGACACCCTCTTCGTGACCTCCACCGCCGCGCAGACCGCGTACGCCGGAGGCGCGGGCTACAACGCCGCGAAAGCGGGCGAGGCGATGATCGCGCACGCGCTGCGGCTGGAGCTGAACGGCGAGCCGATCCGCGTGATCGAGGTCGCGCCCGGCATGGTGCACACGCCCGAGTTCACCCTCAACCGTCTCGGCGGCGACAGCGCGGCCGCCGAGCGCGTGTACGACGGCGTCGAGAACCCGCTCACCGCGGACGACGTCGCCGACGTCATCGCGTACGCGCTCAACGCCCCCGGGCACGTCAACCTCGACCTCATCACGATGCGCCCGGTCGCGCAGTCGGCGCAGTTCCTCCTCGCGCGCGGCCCGCTGCGCGCGCGCGGCACGGAGGAGCTGTGACCCTCACCGACGGCACCGTCGTCACCTTCCCGGCCGGCGCCGTCTCCTCCCACGGCACCGTGGTCCACGTGGCCGATGCCGGCGACGGGCGGACGGCCGTCGTGCTCGATGAGACCGCCTTCCACCCGGTCGACTCGGCCTGGCCGGACCAGCCCGCGGACCGTGGCACGCTGCGGGTCGGTGACACCGAGCTCGTCGTGGTCGACGCGCTCGTCGGCGCGACGCAGGGCGACGGCTTGCTGCTCGGCCCGGACGTCCCCGTGCGCACGGGGACCGAGGGGTGGACCTTCGTCGTCGCACACCTCGTCGAGCGCGGCGCCGCGGTCGCGGCGGGGGAGACGGTGGACGTGGCGGTGGATGCCGCGTACCGCGCCGCGCTCTCGGCGGGTCACACCGCGTGCCACCTGGCCGCGCTCGCCCTCGACGCCGCACTGGCGGACGCCTGGCGCAAGGATGCGCCGGCCGATGCGCTCGGTGCGCCGGCATTCGACGCGCTCTCGATCCAGAAGTCGCGCATCCTGCCGGACGGCTCGCGCGACGTGTACCGCATCGGCAAGTCGCTGCGGCGCAGGGGATTCGACCCGGACGCGCTCGACGACCTCGATGCCCTCGCGGCCCGAGTGGACGCGCAGCTCGCCGCGTGGATCGCCGCGGGCGGCGCCGTGCGCATCGAGCGCGACGGCGACACGCTCGCCGACCGCCGCGCGTGGGTGTGCGAGCTTCCGGGCGCCGAGGCGCGCATCCCGTGCGGCGGCACGCACGTCGCCTCGCTCCACGAGCTGACGGGGGCGAAGGTCGCCTTCGCGTCCACCACGGTCGAGGGCGGGCTCGAGCTCGTCATGACGACGAGGGCGGAGCGCGCCTGACATGGCGATGACGCTGCCCGAGCTCGCCGACGCAGGACTCGTCGACCCGGAATGGTCGACGGCGCTCGCGCCCGTCGGTCCCGACATCGCCGCGCTCGGCCAGCGACTCCGTGCCGAGGTCGCCGCCGGACGCCACTACCTTCCGGCGGGCGACCGTGTGCTGCGCGCGTTCCAGCGCCCGCTGCAGGACGTCAAGGTGCTCATCGTCGGGCAGGATCCGTACCCGACGCCGGGGCATCCGATCGGGCTGTCCTTCGCGGTCGACGCGCACGTGCGGCCGCTGCCGCGCAGTCTGGGCAACATCTACCAGGAGCTCGAGTCCGACCTCGGCGTCCCGCGGGCGGAGCACGGCGACCTGTCGGCGTGGAGCGACCAGGGCGTCATGCTGCTCAACCGCGTGCTGACGGTCGCGCCCGGGGCACCGGCATCCCATCGCGGCTGGGGCTGGGAGAAGGTGACAGAGCACGCCATCCGCACGCTCGTCGCGCGTGACCGGCCGCTCGTGGCGATCCTGTGGGGGCGGGATGCTGCGAACCTGCGTCCGCTCCTGGGCAGCACGCCCATCATCGAATCGCCGCATCCGTCGCCGCTGTCGGCGAGTCGCGGGTTCTTCGGCTCGCGGCCGTTCTCGCGGGCCAACGAGCTGCTCGCCCAGCAGGGTGCCGACCCCGTCGACTGGCGGCTGCCCGCATAGGGGCGGCGGTCGACCGCAGACACCAGGAGGAGCTCATGCTCGAAGAGGAATACGAGAAGGACCGCCGCAAGCTGCCGCGCCACCTGCAACGGCAGCCCGAGCCCGAGCGCCCGTTCTCGTTCACGATCCGTCCCGTCGAGGACCAGGACATCCCCGACATCCGCGAGATCTACAACTACTACGTCACCAACTCGGTCGTGACCTTCGACGAGGACATCTGGTCGGTCGCCCAGTGGCGCAAGAAGCGGGATGGGCTCGCGAAGCAGGGGCTGCCGTTCCTCGTGGCCGAGTCACCGTCGGGACAGATCCTCGGGTACGCGCTCGTGCAGCCCATGTCGAGCAAGTCCGCGTACCGGTTCTCCGTCGAGAACTCGATCTACCTCGGCCAGGCCGCGACCGGGAAGGGGCTCGGCCGGGCGCTGCTCGAAGCGCTCATCGAGGCGTGCGAGGCCGCGGGCATCCGCCAGATGGTCGCGGTGATCAGCGACAAAGGCGCCGAAGGCTCGGTCGCCCTGCACGAGAAGCTGGGATTCGTCGAGGTCGGCCGGATGGGCAGGGTGGGCTTCAAGTTCGGCCGCTGGCTCGGCACGATCTACATGCAGAAGGCCCTCAAGCCCGCGAAGAAGAAGGGGCTCTTCGCGCGCTGAGCCTCAGCGGCCCGGCCGGCCGGGGTCGGAGCGCTGCCGGCTCCAGTCGCGGACGGCATCGACGAGCTCGCGCCAGGCGCCCACCACCTCGTCGTCGGGCAGCTCGGCCTCGCGCGCGTGGGCACCCGACCACGTCGCGCGGATGAACCACACGAAGCCGTCGGGCATCGGATCGCTGCGTCGCGCCACGGGACGCGGCGGAGCGGCGGCGGGATCCTCGTCGGCGTCTTCGCCCGCGGGGCTGGGCGCCTCGCTCCACGGGCAGCGGTCGATGAGCGTGATCCACTCGGGGGCCTCCGCCTCGGGCGGCTGCGCGGACCAGCGCCGCGTGATGCCGGCGAAGCCGCCGGTGCGCGCGACGTCGACCTCGACCGCCGGCTGCGCGGCGGACGATGCGGTCGGGTCAGGCTTCGGCTTCTCGGTCATCCGGGATCACGCCGACGCCGGTCCACCCGGCGCGGACGGCGTCGACCTCCTCCGACTCCTCACCGTACTCCGCGGCCGCCGCAGCGAGGGTGGCGCGGGCGAACATGGTGAAGTCCGCGGTGGAGGGGAGGGTACCCGACGTGAGCGCGCGGTACCAGATGAGGCCGGCGCGCTCCCACGCGCGACCCCCGACAGCCTTCGCCGTGAGATAGAACGCGTGGTTGGGGATGCCGGAGTTGATGTGCACGCCGCCGTTGTCGTCGCGGGTCTCGACGTAGTCGCGCATGTGCGCCGGCTGCGGGTCTCTGCCGAGGACGTCGTCGTCGTACGCGGTGCCGGGCGCCTTGAGCGACCGCAGGGCGACGCCCTCCACAGCATCCGTGAAGATCCCTTCGCCGATGAGCCACGTCGCCTCGTCGACGGTCTGCCCCTCGCGGTGCTGCTCGGCGAGGGCGCCGAAGACGTCGGCGATCGATTCGTTGATCGCGCCGGACTGACCCCGGTACAAGAGGCCGCCCTCGTCTTCGATCACGCCGTGGGCGAGCTCGTGGGCGATGACGCTGAGCGATCGCGTGAAGCCGCGGAACACCTCGCCGTCGCCGTCGCCGAAGACCATGCGCTCGCCGTTCCAGAAGGCGTTGTCGTAGTCGCGGCCGTAGTGCACGGTCGCCAGCAGCGAACTGCCCGAGCCGTCGATGCTGTCGCGCGCGTACGCGTCCCACCAGAAGTCGTACGTCGCGCCGAGCCCGTCGTACGCCTCGTCGACGGACGCGTCTCCGGTGGCGGGCTCGCCCTCCCCGCGCACCCGGGTGCCCGGAAGCACCTCGCGGTGCGTCGCATCCGAGATCTCGCGATCGGGCGCGGGCGTCGCCTCGGCGACGAGTGTGCCCGGCTCCTGGATCGACAGCCGCAGGCGCGAGCGCACCGGACGGTAATCCCGCGGCGCGGCGAGAGTGCGGTGCGCAGCATCGGCCGCCCGAGCCCAGTCCTCCTCCTGCACGGCGGCGATGCGGGCGAGCAGGTACGGGGGGACGATTCCGGGGCTCATGCTCCGAACTTATCGGCGGCCCCCGACGACCCCGCACCTCGCCCCGGCGAGTCAGCCCCGGCTCGCCCCCGCCTCTCATCCCGTCACTTCTGGCGAGTCGCCAAGGACGACGGCTCCCCTCGCCTTTCTTGGCGAGTCGCCAGATCACGGCCGCCCCCGCGTCTTGGCGAGTCGCCAGGACGCGCGGCGGTCCACGTCGAATTGTGGCGAGTCGCCAAGACCGGTGGGAAGGAGGAAGTCGGCGGGCTCCGCGACTACCGGCCGGCGTCGATGACGGGGATCGACGCGAGCAGCCGCCGGGTGTAGGCGACCTGAGGCTGCAGAAGCACCTTCTCGGTCGGGCCCTCCTCGACGATGCGGCCGTCCTTCATGACGACGACCTCGTCGCACAGGTTCTGCACGACGCCGATGTCGTGCGACACCAGCAGGAGGGTCAGCCCGTCGCGCACGCGCAGCTCGCCGAGCAGCTCGAGGATCTGCGCGCGGACCGTGACGTCGAGCGCCGACAGCGGCTCGTCGCCCACGAGCAGGCGCGGGCGGTGCACGATCGCGCGGGCGAGGGCGATGCGCTGCCGCTGGCCGCCCGAGAACTCGTGCGGGAAGCGGTCGGCCATGTCGGCCTCGAGCCCGACGTCCTCCAGCACCTCGCGCACGCGTGCACGACGGTCGCCCTCGATCCCGAGCGCCCACAACGGCTCTCCGACGATGCGGCCCACGCTCATGCGCGGGTCGAGCGACGCGTAGGGATCCTGGAACACGATCCCCGTCTGCCGGCGCAGCCAGTGCAGCGATCGTGCCGAGGCGCGCGCGTCGACCGGCTGCCCGTCGAACTCCACGGTGCCCGCGGACGGCGTGTCGAGGGCCAGCAACAGGCGGACGAGCGTCGACTTGCCGGAGCCCGACTCGCCGATGAGGCCGACCGCCGAGCCCTCGCGCACGTCGATGTCGGCGTCATCGAGTCCTGTCGCGAACGCCTGCTTCTCGAACAGGTGCGCCTTCGGCATGGGGTAGCGGCGGGTGAGCCCGCGGCCGCGGATCAGCACGTTCATGCTCCTCCTTCTGGGGCTTCGCCCCAGACCCCCGGCGCGCGAGCGCGACCTCCCTCCGGCCGCCACAGGGTCGCGGTCGCGTCGCGGAGCAGCTCCTGGGTGACGGCGGATGCCGGAGCCGAGAGCAGCTGCGACACCGGCGCCGCCTCCACCACGCGTCCCTGCTCGAGCACCACTCCGTGCGTGGCGATCTGCGACAGCACCGCGAGATCGTGAGTGATGAAGACGAGGGACATGCCGTCGTCGCGCGCGAGCGACAGGAGGAGCTGGAGGATCTCGGCCTGGATGGTCACGTCCAGTGCCGTCGTCGGCTCGTCGGCGATCAGCAGTCGCGGCCGGCACGCGAGCGCCATCGCGATCGCGACCCGCTGGCGCTGACCGCCCGACAACTGGTGGGGGTACCGCGCCACGATGCGCTCCGGATCGGGGAGCGCGACACGGGATGCCTCGGCGACGGCGCGGGCGGCAGCATCCCGTTTCGACAGCCCTTCGTGGATGCGGATCGACTCGGCGATCTGACGGCCGACGGTGCGGATCGGGTTGAGCGCGGTGCGCGGCTCCTGGAACACGATGCCGATCTCGTCGCCGCGGAGCTCAGCGAGCTCGTCATCGGAAAGACCGAGGATCTCGCGACCGTTCCATCGCACGCTCCCCGACGCCGTCGCGCCGTCAGGGAGGAGACCCAGGATCGCGAGCGCCGTCAGCGATTTGCCGGAGCCCGATTCGCCGATGAGCCCGACGCGGGCGCCGTCGGGCACGGCGAACGAGACGCCGTCGACGACGCGGCGGTCACCGATGTCGATCGTCAGACCCTGCACCTCGAGGCTCATGAGACGACCTCCGGAACATGGAGCCGCGCACGGCGCGTCGCGAACGGGCTGCGGGAGAGGGTCGGGTCGGTGGCCTCGCGCAGGCCGTCGCCGAGCAGGTTGAGACCCAGCACGGTGAGGGTGATCGCGAGGCCCGGCCACACCACCGACAGCGGGTGCACGGCGATGAACTGCTGCAGCTGCGCGAGGAGCAGGCCCCACGACGGCTCGGTCACCGGCGCGCCGAATCCGAGGTACGACAGGCCCGCCTCCGCGAGCACCGCGACGGCCATGCCCCACGACAGCTGCACGATGAACACCGGCGCGACGTTGGGGAGGAGGTGGCGCCAGAGGTTCTGCGCCGGCGTGAGGCCGGACGCGCGTCCGGCGAGGACGAAGTCGCTGTGCAGCACCCGCCGGAGCTCCGGTCGCGTCACCCGGGCGATGTTGACGCCGAAGCCTATGCCGACCGCCCAGATCACGACCCACAGCGATCCGCCCCACACCGCCGAGATCATCATCGCGATGATCAGCACCGGGAACGCGATGAGGATGTCGACGAACACCGCCACCGACTCGCGCACCCAGCGCGCAGTGAGGGCGCCGAGCGCGGCGAGCGAGATGCCGATCACGGTCGCGACGATGCCGGCACCGACCGCGACGAACACGGTGGTGCGGGCGCCGGCCATCAGCAGACTCAGGATGTCGCGGCCCGACCCGTCGGTGCCGAGCAGGTGCGGCCACCCCGGCAGCGCCCATCGGTTCGCGATGTCGACCCGCTGCGGGTCGAACGGCGTCCAGAACCGCGCGACGATCGCCGTGAGCACGACGACCGCGACGACGATGAGTCCGAAGCGTCCGGTCGAGAGCGCCCAGAGACGCCTGAGCCACGCCCACCGCGACCGACGTGCGCTCATGACGCCTCCCGCTGCCGGGGGTCGATGACGCGGTGCACGAGGTCGACGACGAATCCGACGATGAGCACGAACCCGGTGAGGGCGAGGAGCTCGCCCTGCACCTTCGGCAAGTCGCGCGCGGCGACGTCGGCCACCAGCATGCGGCCGATGCCGGGAAGGGAGAACAGCTGCTCGATCACGACGGCGCCCACGATGATGCCGGCCACCTGCAGACCGAGCACCGTGATCACCGAGAGGCCGACGACGGGGAGGCCGTGGCGGATGAGCGCCTGGTCGCGGGTGAGGCCCTTGGCGGCCGCGGTGCGCACGAAGTCCTGCCCGACGGCCTGCAGCGTCGCACTGCGCACGAACCGCAGCAGCATGGCGCCCTCGACGATGCCGATCGTGAGAGCAGGGAGGATGAGCGACCGCAGCGCCGCCCACGGATCGCTCCACCCCGACCGCGGGAAGCCCTGCGCGGGCAGCCAGCCCAGCCACACCGCGAAGACGACGACGAGCATCATGCCCGCCCACACCACCGGCACCGCGGCGAGGGTCTGCGCGCCGACGCTGAGTCCCGTGCCCGAGGCGCGCCCGCGCTGCATCGCCGAGAGCACGCCGAGCGGCACGCTGATCACGACGGCGATGAGGAGGGACAGGATGCCGAGGGGCACGGTCACCTCCGCCTTCTGGGCGAGCTCGTCCACGACGCTCGTGCCCGTCAGGAGGGACGTGCCGAGGTCGCCGCGGAACAGCCCGCCGATCCACGTGAGGTACTGCTCCGGGAGAGGGCGGTCGAGGCCGAGCCGCTCCCGGATGGCGTCCTGCTGCTCGGGGGTGGATCCCACGCCCGCGATGAGGTGGGCGATGTCACCCGGCAGCACTCGGAGGGTGACGAAGATCAGCACGCTGGCGACGAGGAGCCCGACCAGAAGGAGGGCGAATCGGGTCAGCGTGTAGCGGATCACCCGTTGCTCTTGGTGATCTCGGCGATGTTCAGGCGCTCGTTCACGTTGATCGAGGGCATACCGGCGATGTTCGTGCCGACGGCCACGACGGAGGCGCCGTTGTAGAGCCAGTCTGCCCCGGCGTCCTCGGAGACGATGCGAGCGGCCTGCTCGAGCAGATCGGCGGCTTCGGATTCGTCCGTGGCTGCCAGCGACTGCGCGTACAGATCCTGCACCTCGGGGTTGTCGTACGTGAAGTAGTAGTCGGGGTTCGCCCAGTTCTCGAAGTCGCGGGCCTCGGTGTGCAGCACGAAGCTCAGGTCGTAGTCCTGGTTCGTGTAGACGTCGGTGAGCCACGTGGTGAAGTCGACGGAGTCCACGTCGAGCGTGATGCCGACCTCGTCGAGGTCCGACACGAGGATCTGCGGGATCGTCGTCGAGTAGAAGCTCGGGATCGTCAGCGTGAGCTCGAGGTCGTCCTCGAAGCCGGCCTCCTTGAGGAGCTCTCGGGCGGCCTCCGGGTCGTAGGGCGCGACGTCCGAGAGGTCCTCGTAGCCCGGGTCGAGTTCGGGGATCGGGCCGTACTGCGTCTGCCCCGACGCGAGCGCCTCGATGATGGCGTCGTGGTCGATCGCCTGGCGGATCGCCTGGCGCACCCGCTTGTCGGCGAGCGGACCGGAGGTCTGGTTGAACGCGAGCGTGCCCTTGTCGGTGGACTGCCCGAGCACGAGCGCGAAGTCGCCGTTCGCCTCCACCTGCTCCTTGAGGTTCGCGTCGAACCCGGTCAGCACGTCGACCTCGCCCGCGAGCGCCGCGTTGAGCGCGGCCTGGTTGTCGGGGATGTACTCGAACACGACCTCGGCGGCGCCGGACGCCTCGCCCCAATAGGCGTCGTTGCGCGCGAACGTGATGCTGTCGCCCTCGCGCCACTCCTCCAGCACGAAGGGGCCCGTGCCGTTGGCCGCGGTCTTGTAGTCGACGGTGTCGCCCTCCTTGAGGACGATGCCGGCGCGGCCGGTGAGGTTCCACAGCAGGCTCGAGTCGGGCTCGCTGAGCGTCAGCGTGATGTCCTGCCCCTCCGCGGCGATCGAGGTGACGTTCGCCAGTCGCGCCGAGTCGCGCCACGTCGGGGTGTCGCGCCGTGTGGTGAGAGACCAGACGACGTCCTGGGGAGTCAGCGCCTGGCCGTCGTGGAACGTCACGCCCTCGCGGAGCGTGAAGGTGTACGTGAGGCCGTCGGGCGAGACGGTCCAGTCGCTCGCGAGTGCGGGGACGATGTCCTGCTCGGGCGTGCGGGCGACGAGGCCCTGGTAGATGTTGTCGACGAGGATCTGGTCCAGCGCCGACCCCGCGGTCTCGCGGATGTCGAGGTTGCCGGGCTCGAGCACCAGCCGGACCGCGACCGACGCGTCGGGGTCGGGCTCCCCGGGCGACGTGGGCGCGGTGGCGCCGCTCCCACCGCTGCAGGCGGTGAGGACGAGCAGACCGGCGGCCAGCAGCGACGCTGCGGCGAGAGCGGTGCGACGGAGCATGAAGGTCCTTTCGGGGACGGTCCCGTGTGCTGTTCGAGCTTCGGCTGCCAGGGGGTGAGAGCCGGTGTGCCTCTCAGCCTAGGGATATCGCCGAGGCGTGCGGCAACCCGGTACCCGGAACGCAACAGAAGCGTTAATGCTTCCCGACCGGCGCCGCAGCGGTCAGCCGCCGGAGGCCATCGCGCGCAGGCCCGCCCCCAGCTCCTGCGGGATCTCCTCCTGCACGTTGTGCCCCGACGCGACGACGGCGACGGATGCTGCGGGCACGCGTCGCGCGAACTCGGCGGCGTCTTCGTCCGTGACGTAGCCGCGCGCGCCGCGCAGGAGCGTCGTCGGGGCGGCCACTGCCGCGAGATCCTCCCAGCCGGACTCGCCGAGCACCGCGGCGACGGCGTCCTGCTGCGCGGCCGCGCTGGCCGCGTCCGCGGGGGATGCGGACGCGGCGTTCGCCAGGCGGGCGAAGTGGTGCTTCCACTCGACCCGGCCATCGCCGCGGATGCGGGAGTTGAAGAAGACGCCGCGCTCGGCCCTGCGTCGAGTGCCGCCGCCGAGCCCGTAAGCGAGCGCGCGGTCGACCAGCTCGTCACGCGACGCCCAATCGACCGGGCCGGCGAAGAAGTCGCGGATCTGCTTCGCCCCGGCGTTCGGGTCGAGGCCCGGCGTGATGTCGATGACGACGAGCTCGTGCACGAGATCCGGTCGGGAGGCCGCCACAGCCGCGGCCGTCAGCCCGCCGAGCGACTGTCCGACGAGCAGCTGCGGGGCGTCCGTCCAGGCATCGATGCCCGCGGCGACGTCGGGTGCGAGCACGCGTGCGAGGTAGGCGGCATCGTCGCGCCACGACGAGTCGCCGTGGCCGGGAAGGTCGATCGCCAGCGCAGGAAGCCCGAGCGCGAGGATCGTGGTGTCCCACGTGTGGGCGTTGAGGCCCGCGCCGTGGAGGAACGTCACCACGGGAGCGGCGTCGGGGGAGTCCGCCGGAGAGTAGCGCAGCGCGCTCAGGGTGCGTCCGTCGGCGAGGGTCAGCGACAGCCTCTCGCCGCGCGGGACGGGAGCGTGGATGCCGGCCTCGTCGGCCTGCTCGGGGAGGAACGAGAACTCGTCGATGGGGTCGCTCACCCGCTCATCATGCCCCACCCAGGCTCCGCCCGGCCCCCGCGCGAGCGCTCCCTGGGTAGTCTGGCGTCATGACGGCAGAACACCGCGTGCACCTCTCGCGAGCGGCGCGACCCGCCTACCAGGCGCTCTCGGCCTTCTCGAAGACCGTGGGCGGCATCGCCGCCGAGAACGGCATCGATGACCGGCTCAAGGAACTCGTGCAGATCCACGCCTCGCAGCTCAACGGCTGCGCGTACTGCGTGCGGGTCCACGTCGAGCGGGCGGTCGCCGCCGGTGTCACGGCGGACGACATCGCGCAGCTGCCGGTGTGGCGCGAATCCGGCGTCTTCTCCGACCGGGAGCGTGCGGGTCTCGAGCTCGCCGAGGCCTACGTCTACATCCACGAGGACGGCATCCCCGACGACGTGTACAACCGCATCGGCGGCGTTCTCAGCGAGAAGGAGTACGTCGGCCTCAGCTGGATCCTCGTGTCGATCAACGCGTTCAACCGGATCGCCATCGCGGGCCGGTACAGCACGCCGCCCCGCGACGACCTCGTCGGCGAAGACAAGGACGCCGCCGCGGGCGCGGCGTGGTAGCGGACGATCCGCCGTCGGTCGACCCTGTCGACCCGGCGGACCCGGGCCGTGCGGCGTTCTCCGACCCCGTGATCCCCGGTGCGGTGAACCTCCGCGATGTCGGAGGGCTGCGCGCGGGGACGACGACGACGCGGTACGGCGTGCTGTTCCGCTCGGGCAACCTGGCACGGATCGGCGCGAAAGGCGGAAAGGCGCTCGCGGGCCTGGGCCTGCGCCGCATCATCGA
Source organism: Microbacterium trichothecenolyticum (assembly GCF_041938625.1). Lineage (GTDB taxonomy): Bacteria > Actinomycetota > Actinomycetes > Actinomycetales > Microbacteriaceae > Microbacterium > Microbacterium trichothecenolyticum_D. Next base: position 1,565,711 of record NZ_CP169427.1, read on the forward strand.
TCTGCGCGCCGACGACGAGGTCGCCCGCGACCCCAGTCGCATCGGGGGCCTGGACGTCGTGACCCAGCGCGTGCCGCTCTTCGTGGGATCGGTCGACTCGTTCTTCCGCGACGACCTCACGCTCGACGAGATGTACCGCCTCATCGTCGACGAGTCATCGGACGGCGTCGTGGCGGTGGTGCGGGGCATCCTGGCCGATCACCCGGCGCTCGTGCACTGCACCGCGGGCAAGGATCGCACCGGCGTCACCGTCGCGCTGACGCTGGCGGCAGCTGGCGTCGACGCCGATGAGGTCGTCGCCGACTACGCGCGCACGGAGGCGCTGCTGCCGGCGCGACGCAACCGCTACGTCGTGGCGCTGATCCGATCCCTGCACCCCCGCGCGGTGAACGTCGAGGATCTCGTCGCGCGCTCCCCGGCGCCGGTGATGCGCGCGCTCCTCGCCGACGTCGAGGACCGCTACGGCTCGGCCGCGGACTATCTGCGTACGCACGGGCTCGCCGACGATGAGATCGCCGAGCTGCGCCGCGTCCTGCTGCGGCGCGACGCGTAGGGACGCGGCATCCGTGTCATCATCCGAAATGAGGTAAGGCAACCCTTCATCACCGGTTATAGTGGAGGGGTCATGGTCCAGAACATCCAGCCTCAGAGCGCCGCGCACAACGCGTCGGCGTGCCGTGCGTCGCGTCACACGCGCGTCCAGCACCTGATCACGGCCGACGAAACGTCGCTGGCCGAGCTCGAGGCCGTGCTCGCGACCCTGCCGATCTGCTCGACGGGCCGCGTCTTCATCGAGATCCCGGACGCCTCGTGGCTGGCCGAGATCACCGCGCCGAGCCGCATGAGCGTGACGTGGCTCGACCGCTCCCAGCGCTCGGGCGCTCCCGGCACCGGTCGCGGCTGCGGGTCGGGCGAGGCGCTGACGCGTGCCGTCACCGCGTGGGCCGACGAGATGCTGTGCACCGAGGGCGACGAGACCCGCATCCACCTGCTGGGCGGCTATCTCGGCACGGCCGACATCGTCGATCACCTGGTCGAGCTCGGGATCCGCAAGGATGCGATCCACACCCCCGCGCAGTACGGCCTGACCACCGCGCGCTGACGCCGCGTTCGTGATTCAGGCCGCGCCGCGCGGCACGTAGTTGCCGTCCTCCAGGCCCGCCTCGATCTCGAACCGGTTGCGCAGCGGGTTGCGGCCGGAGAGCAGATACAGCACGGGCATGAGCAGCCCGTAGCGCTGCCACTGGCGCTTGTGCACCGCCTCGTGCCGCAGCAGCGCGTCGGTGATGCGACCGTCGCCGGTGAGGAAGCATCCGCCCACGCACGACCCGCCGCGCGGGAACGTCCAGCGCGGCATCCCGCGGAACACCCAGAGACCTTCGCGCCTCTCGACGCGGCCGATGCTCCAGAGCGTTCCCCAGAGCCATCCGACGGTGCAGCCGTACCAGTACCCGACGCGGCTGATCGGCGAGTCCAGCAGGAACGACGGGATCGCGTCGTCGATGCGCCGGCCCCGAATGACCGCGCGCTCGGCGGCGGCGCGCCACCCGGCAGGCGGCGTGGGGATGGGACTCACGCGAGCGCCCCGATCACGCGCAGGATCGCGCCCAGGTCGTCGGTGGCCGCCGCGAGCGAGGCGGGGGAGTAGCCGGCGAGGGACGCCCCGACCAGGGGCACGCGCTCGCGCAGGCGCGCCACCGCGACGGTCAGCTCGGCCACCGTCACACCGAACGGCTCGGGGTGCGCGTTGCCCGCGATCTCGGCGGGATCGAGCGCGTCGATGTCGACGTGGACGTACACCGCGTCCGCGCCGGTCGCGAGCACGGCGTCGGCGAGGGCGTCGGCGTCGCGCAGCGCCTCCACGGTCAGGGCCGCGATGCCGCGCTCGGACACCAGCTCGAGCTCCGGGTCGTCGAACGAGCGTGCCCCGCCGACGACGACGCGCTCGGCGGCGATCGTGCCCGCGGGCAGTGCCAGACCGGGGTCGCCGTCGCCGATCACGGCGCGCAGCGCCATACCGGCGAACGCGCCCGACGGCGACGAGTCCGGCGAGTTGAGGTCGGGGTGCGCGTCGATCCAGACCACCGCGAGCCCGGGGGAGCGGCGCGCGGCGTGCGCGATGGGGGCGAGAGCGATTCCGCAGTCGCCGCCGATCGTGAGCACAGGTTCATCGGGCGCGGCGGCGTCGTGTGCCTCCAGCGCCTGCGCGACCAGTCCGTTCACGCGCTGCAGCGCGCTCAGGCGGTGGATGCCGGTACCGAGCGACTCGCCCGCCTCCATGGGAATGTCGAGCACGGTGGTGGAGGCCCGGGGGAGGTCTCCCGCGATCGCCTGGGCGCCGTCGATGAGCTGCATCGCACGGGAGGACGGGCTTCCCTGCCACTGCGGGACCACGAGGTAACGCGTCATCTCTTCATCTTCGCGCAGACCGCGGGCCGCGGCATCCGTCCCGCTCGTCGTTCGCTGGAGGCAGACGCGAGGGGCGCCGGATCCGTGAGGACCCGGCGCCCCGGCGCGAGCGGTGGGCTCAGTTCTCGATCGCGGCCTGCACCGGCGCGCCGGACTTCAGCGCGGCGAGACGGGCCTCGACCTCGGTCAGCTCGCCGACGTCCTCGAGGGCGTTGAACTGCGCGTCGAGGGTCGACGCGGCCAGCTCCTGCTTGCCGGCGGCGAGGGCCTCCTGGCGGCGGACCTTGTCTTCGAAGCGGCCGAGCTCGCTCGTCGGGTCGAGCACGTCGATCGACTTGACGGCGTCGTGCACCTTGTTCTGGGCCTCGGCGGTCTTGGCGCGGGCGAGAAGCTCGGAGCGCTTGGCCTTCAGCTGCTCCAGCTTCTGCTTCATGCCGTTGAGGCCCTCTTTGAGCTTGTCGACGACCTCGTTCTGCGTGGCGATGGTGGGCGCGATCGCCTTGGCTTCGTTCTCCTCGCTGATCTGGCGCTGCAGCGCGATCTTGGCGAGGTTGTCGAACTTGTCGGCGTCGGTGGTGTTGCCGACCCCGCGCAGCTCGTCGGCCTTGCGGCTGGCCGCGAGCGCCTTGTTGCCCCACTCGGCGGCCGCCTGAACGTCCTCCTGGTGGTCGCGCTCGAGCAGGCGCAGGTTGCCGATCGTCTCGGCGATGGCCGACTCGGCGTCGGCGATCGAGTTCGTGTAGTCGCGCACGAGCTGGTCGAGCATCTTCTGCGGGTCCTCGGCAGAGTCGAGGAGCGCGTTGATGTTGGCCTTCATGAGGGTCGAGATGCGACCGAAGATGGACTGCTTCGCCATCGGATTTCCTTCCTGTCGGACTTCAGTTCTGGGTCGATGAGTCTGGTCTGGAGACGGATGCCGCGGCCTCGGGTATCCGGACGGCTCCGCGATGTCGGGTCAGAAGCGGCCACCTCCTCGGCGGGCGCGCGTGCCGCCGCCTCCGAAGCTACCGGGTCGCATGCCGCCCGACGAGCGTCCTCCGCCGCCGCCCAGCATGCCGCCGAGGCCGCCGCCGGAGGAGCGGCCGCCGCCCAGCACCGAGTTGAGCACGATGCCGCCGAGGACCGCGCCGAGCATGCCGCCGCCCCCGCCCTGCTGGCCGCCGCCGAACATGCCGCCCATACCCCCGTCGAACGCGCCGACGTCGTTCTGGGCGAGCTGGATCGCCTGACCGGCCAGCTGGTCGGCGCGCTGCGCCTGCTGCATCGCCTGCTGCGGATCGCTCGCCTGCAGCGCCTGGGCGCGAGCGAGCGAGGCACCAGCCTCGGCGAGGCGTGTGCGCGCCTGGGCGCCGACGGCGCCGCGACGCGCGGTGATGTAGTCCTCGGCGGCTGACACCTGGGCCTGCGCCTGCATCATGACCTGGCCGACCATCTGCCGCGCGCGCTGGGCCTGGGCCTCGGCATCCCTGACGCCCTGCACGAGCGTGTCGATCTGCGTGTTGGCCGCCTCGAGGCTCTGGAGCGCGGCGAGCGGGCGCTTGGCCGTGCCGGTGAGCCGGCTCCGGGCGGCGTCGAGCTGCTGCCGAGTCGAGGCGATCACGCCCGCGATCCGTCCGTCGGCGTCGGGCAGCGCCGACGCGGCGGCGATGTCGGACTCGAGCTCGGCGACGAGGGCAGCGGCGTTGCGCTCGCCCTCGGCGAGATCGGTCTCGAGCTTGTCGATGGCGTTCTCGAGCAGCGTCGCCTGGCCGACCGCCTCTTCGGCGGCACGAATCCCGACCGCGGCCTCTCCGCCGTCACCGGCGCCGATCGCGGCCTGCGCGGCGGTGAGCTGCTCGTCGGCGAACGCGAGCCGCTGCCGGGCCTGCTCGGGGTTGTCGACGACGGTCGCCAGCGCCTCGGGTGCGTATGCCGTCTGCAGCCTCTGCAGCCGGGACGTCGCCTGGTCGAGGGATGCCTCGGCCTTCGCCTTGGCGTCGTGCACGCGCGCGAGCGCCTCAGGGGCGTTCTGCTCGAGCTTGCGCAGCTCGTCGAATGCGGCGGCCTTCTCGTCGAGCAGAGCATTGGACGCCTCGCAGAGCGCGATGATGCGCTCGTTCCAGGCCCGCGTGTCCTGCTCGGAGTCGGGGATGTGGTCGTCGAGCTTCTGCTTGAGACCGAACGCTTCGTCAAGGCTCTGCTTCGCGGTGGCGAGGGCGGCCTCGAACTCGGTGGTCGCGGCATCCCCGAACTGCGCCTTCGCGAAGCCGAGCTCCTGCGCACTGGTCTTGATGGCGTCGTCGGTCTCGACGAGCAGCGACGACGCGCGCCGCTCCAGCTCCTCGATGCTGGGCTGCGGCGGACCCGCGGGGCCCGCGGTCACGGTGCCCTTCCTACGACGCCGCAGGAAGACGACGAGGAGCACGATGCCGACACCCACGACCACGATGACGAGCAGCCAGGTGAGCCAGCCGCTGGCGCCCGCGTCGGTGCCCGGGGTGCCGCTTCCGCCCCCCACGGCGTCGGTCATTCCGTCGGCCGCCGCGTCGACGGCGCCCAGCCAGTCGTCCTGCCGGAGGGCGGGCTGGATCTGCTCCTGCTCGATCGTCGCGATCTGCTCCTGGCTGAGGGGGCCGTCGGAGGAGCCGGAGAGATAGTACTGGCGTCCCTCGGTGGCGACCGCGAGCAGGTACTGGCTGACCCCGAGCCCGTTGTCATCTGCCGTCTGGTTGGCCCAGTCCTCGGCGCGGGACGGGCCGGTGAACTGGTCGACGTACACGACCCACAGATCGAGTCCCGTGTCGGTCTTGAGCTGCTCGAGGCGGTTCTGGGCCTGGGCTTCCTCCCCCGATGACAGCACGTCCGCGTCATCGAGCACGTAGCCGGACCCGAGCGTCACCGGAGGAGTCGCGAGCGCCGAGCCACCGCCGATCGCCGTGACCGCGACCACCGCAGCGGACGCCAGCGCTGCAGCCCATCGCAGTCGCATCGATCCCCCCTCTGGGACTCGGGTTCCCCCTCCCGCGAGTCTATTCAGCCGCGGGGATACGACGATAGCCCACGGTCCCGGCGCCTCATGTGTGTTCGCCGAGAACGTCTCCGGAGGCATCCCCACCCGCCGTTCTCGCGGATCCGGACGGATGCTGCGGTCGCGCGGTGCTGCGCCGGGCGCGGGTCGCTGCCCGGCCGGACGCGGGCGGGCGGGTAGCCTTGCCGATCCGGAGGAGGACCATGGACGATCGCTACGGCGCCGATGTGCTGGCCACGGGCTGGAAGGGCCACGGGATGCGCGAGCTCCCGAGGGTGGCAGCATCCCGTGATCTCGTCGTCGAGGTGGCCGACGACGGCTTCTGCGGCGCCGTCGTCGGGGCGTCGGGCGGCATGGTGGAGCTCGAGGACCGCCGCGGCCGCCGCCGCCTGTTCCCGCTGGGCGCGGGCTTCCTCATCGACGGCAAGCTCGTCGTCCTCGGTCCGCCGGCGCCCGCGGCCGCGCCGACCGGCCCGAAGCGCACGGCCTCGGGATCGTTCGCGACCGCCGATTCCCGTGCGCGCGTCGCGCGTGCGAGCCGCATCCTCGTCGAGGGCCGGCACGATGCCGAGCTCGTCGAGAAGGTGTGGGGCGACGACCTGCGCGAAGAGGGCGTCGTCGTCGAGTACCTGCAGGGCATCGACCTGCTCGACGCCGCGCTCGACGAGGAGCCGCCCTCGGCCGACCGCCGCTACGGCGTGCTCGTGGACCACCTCGTGCCCGGCTCGAAGGAGTCGCGTATCTCCGACGCCATCGCGCGCGGCCGTCACGGCAGGCACGTCCTCATCGTCGGCCACCCCTGGATCGATGTGTGGCAGTGCGTCACACCGCGCGCCGTCGGCATCGAACGCTGGCCCGAGGTGCCGCGCGGCATCGAGTTCAAGGTGGGCGTGTGCCGCGCGCTCGGCTGGCCCGCCCGCGACCAGGCCGACATCGCGCGGGCGTGGCAGCGTATCCTCGCGTCGGTGAAGACCTACCGCGACCTCGAGCCCGCGTTCCTCGGCCGCGTCGAGGAGCTCATCGACTTCGTCACCGTCGATTCCGCTCGTTGAGCGAGCGTGCGAGTCGAAACGCCGCCCTGGGTAGCCTGGAGGGGTGACGAACCCTGCCACGCCTGCGCCCGAGCCCCGCACCTTCCGTGAGAAGCCGGTGTCGTTCGTTCGGCGGAGCGGCCGGATGTCGGACGCCCAGGAGCGTGCCTGGAGCGAGCTCGCCCCGCAGTACGTGATCGAGGTGCCGCGCGACCGTGCGGCGACGAGCATCCTCCCCGACTCGGAGATCGACCCCGCGGCGGTGTGGGGGCGCGAAGCGCCGCTCGTCGTCGAGATCGGGTCGGGCCAGGGCCACGCCATCGTGCACGCGGCGACCTCGCGCCCCGATACCGACTTCCTCGCGATCGAGGTGTTCCGGGCCGGGCTCGCACGCACCATGCTCGACGCCGACCGCGCGGGCGCGCGCAACCTGCGCCTCGTCGAGGCGAACGCGCCCGAGGTGCTGCAGCACCTGCTGCCCGCAGCATCCGTCGATGAACTGTGGATCTTCTTCCCCGACCCGTGGCACAAGAAGAAGCACACGAAGCGGCGCCTCGTCGCCGAGGGTTTCGGCGCGATCGCTGCGCGGGCGTTGAAGGACGGCGGGATGCTGCGACTTGCGACCGACTGGGAGGACTATGCGCTGCAGATGCGCGAGGTCATGTCGGCGGCGCGGGACTTCGAGGCGACCTTCGAAGGGGAGTGGGCGCCGCGATTCGACGGCCGTGTGCTCACGGCGTTCGAGCGCAAGGGCGCGCGCGTCGGACGCGACATCCGGGATCTGTCGTACCGCCGCGTCGCGAGGTCATGAGCGGACCCTCCGGACCCCTCACCGGCCCGGTCCCGGTGCCCGGACCGACGTCCGAACCCGCGCGCGAAACGGCAGGTGAGGCGGCTGCACCTCGCGAGGTGCCGCGCTCGAGCCGCGACCCGTGGCGGTTCGTCAGGCCCCTCGGCCACCGCGACTTCCGCATGCTGTTCGGGGCGGTCGTGCTGTCGATCTTCGGCGCCGGCATGTGGGCCGTCGTCATGGTCTACACGGTCATCGGCGCAGGCGGCGGACCGGTCGAGCTCTCGGCCGTCGCCGCGGCGAACGCGGTGGGGCTTCTCGTGTGCGCGATCCCGGGCGGAATCGCCGCCGACCGCGTGCCGCGACGGCTGCTGCTGCGCCTCGTCGAGCTCGTCAACCTGCTCGCGATCACCTCGGTCGCCGTCGCCGGCGTGTTCGGCGCCGTGACGATCCCGCACCTCGCGATCGTGGCGTTCGTGATGGGCGCCGGCGCCGGCTTCTTCTTCCCGGCGTACAGCGCGATCCTGCCGCGCATCCTCCCGCCGGCACAGCTCCTCGCGGCCAATGGCCTCGAGGGGGCGATCCGGCCCGCCCTGCAGCAGGCCGCGGGCCCGGCGGCAGCCGGCGTCATCGTCGCGGCGGTTCTCGCGCCCGCGCATGCGGCCTGGGGAGTGGTCGCGGCGCACGCGCTCGCGTTCGTGCTGCTGCTGTTCGTCCGGCCCGAGCCGCCCGCCGCGCCGGGGGAGCACCACGAGGCGCCTGAGGGTGTGCGCGGCGTGCTCCACGACCTGCGCGAGGCCGTGGGGTTCACCGTCCGCACGCCGTGGCTGCTGTGGACCCTGCTGTTCGCGACCGGATGGGTGCTCGTGTTCGTCGGCCCCGAAGAGGTGCTGCTGCCCTTCGTCACCCGCGACCGCGTCGGCGAGGACCCGCGCCTGTTCGGCTTCCTCCTCGCGATCTACGGCATCGGCGGCGTGCTCGGGTCGATCGTGGTGTCGTCGATGAAGCTGCCGCGCCGGTACCTCACCGTGATGATGGGCGTGTGGGGCGTGAGCACACTGCCCTTCGCGATCGTCGGCATCACGCACCAGTACTGGCTCATGGCGGTGTGCCTGTTCGTCGTCGGCTTCGGCTTCAGCTACGGCAACGTGATCTGGGGCACGCTGCTGCAGCGCCGCGTGCCTCGCCACATGCTCGGCCGCATCTCGAGCCTCGACTTCTTCGTCTCGCTCGCCCTCATGCCGCTGTCGATGGCGCTCGCCGGCCCCCTGGCCGAGGTCGTGCCGATCGAGGCGATCTTCATCGCGGCCGGCGTGATCCCGCTGATCCTCGGCGCGCTCGCCTACGTCGTGGCCCGCATGCCGAAGGATGAGATCGACCACCCGCTCGACCGCTGACCCCGACCCAGAACCGACCGGAGCCGCCGCGCATGCCCGCACATCCCGACGCCCCGCCCGCGGCGGCCGTACGCACGTGGTCGTGGGGTCTCGCCCCCGCCCTCCTCGTCTGTCTCGCCGCTCCGGCGTTCTTCGTCGTGCGCGTGCCGTGGCTCGGGTGGGTGCTGCTGGCCGCGGGGCTCGCGGTGGCGCTGCTCACAGAACGGATGGATGCTGCCGCCCGACCGCCGGCACCGGGTGGCAGCATCCGTCCTCCCTCACTCGTGCGCGATCTCTCACTCATCGCTGTCGGCCTGCTCATCGTGAGCGCGATCCCGCTGAAGGCGGAGCTCGACGATCTCGCGATCCTGCGCTTCGCGATCGCCCTCGGGGGTGCGGTCGCGGTGCCGTACGTGATCTCGCGGTGGGTGTACCGGGATCGGGCGATCCGGTTCCCGTGGCGCGGCGGAGGTCGGTGGACGCGGTTCCAGTGGACGTGGCTCATCGCGGTACTGCTGCTCGGCTGGCTGATCCTGCCGTTCTACTTCATCACCTCGGGCGTCTACCTCAACTGGCCCGTCGTCGACACCCCCGAGCTCATCGCGCGCCTGTTCGTCGGCGTCGGCGCCGTCGGCATCTGGGACGAGCTCTTTTTCATCTGCACGTGCCTCGCGCTGCTGCGGCGCCACTTCCCGTTCTGGCAGGCGAACATCCTGCAGTCCGTCGTCTTCGTGTCGTTCCTGTGGGAGCTCGGGTACCAGGCATGGGGGCCGCTGCTCACCATCCCGTTCGCGCTGCTGCAGGGCTTCATCTTCATGAAGACGCGCTCGCTCACATACGTCGTCACCGTGCATCTGCTGTTCGACGCCGTCGTCTTCCTCGTGCTCGTGCACGCGCACAACCCCGGCATGCTCGACTGGCTGTTCTTCGTGTGATCCGGCGCTGCGGGAGCTCTGCCCAGGGGGTGCCCAGGGGGAGCGGCTAGGGTGGGCAGCGGATCCCCGACCGGATCCCCGGACGACGGATCAGTACCCGGTACGCGACAAGACTGGCCAGGAGCACAGTCATGGCGTGGGTCATCCTCATCGTTTCCGGCATCCTCGAGGCCGTCTGGGCCACCGCGCTCGGCAAGACCGAGGGCTTCACGAGGCTCTGGCCGTCGGTGATCTTCGGCGTCGCGCTCGTCGCCAGCATGGGCGGACTCGCCTGGGCGATGCGCGACATCTCCACCGGCACCGCGTACGCGGTGTGGGTCGGCATCGGCGCGTCGCTGACCGTCGCCTACGCGATGATCACCGGCGACGAGGCGTTCTCGCTCGTCAAGATGCTCCTCATCCTCGGCCTGGTCGGCTGCGTCGTCGGCCTGAAGCTCGTCGGCCACGAGTGACTTCCGGGAACGGATGCTGCGACCCTGGCGTCCGCGCCGGGGCGCAGCATCCGTTCGATGACCGGCGATCATGAGAGCTCGATGAGAGTGCCGGAGGGGGGACTGGCCGCGCCATCGGGAGTGTGTGAGCATCCCCGCAGGAAGCCGGCGACAGAGGGGTCGCCGGCGGAGAGGCAGGACCATGCCCATGAGAACCAGGCGCGCCTGGGCCATCGCCACCGCGGTCGCCCTGACGTCCACCGTCGCACTGGCCGGACCCGCGTACGCGGCACCGAACAACAATTCGGTGAAGAAGATCACGAAAGCGGTGACGCTCGACGGCGTCATGAATCATCTCGAGGCGTTCCAGGACATCGCTGATCAGTGGGGCGACCGAGCCGCCGGACGCCCCGGGTACGAGGCATCCGTCGACTATGTGGTGAGCGAGCTCACCGCCGCCGGCTATACGCCCGAGGTGCAGCCGTTCGAGTTCGACTACTTCGAGGAGAACAGCGAGCTCATCCGCGTTTCGCCGAACCCCACCGCGTTCGTCGACGAGGTGGACTTCCTCCGCAACACCTTCGACAGTGGCAGCCCCGAGGGCACCGCCACCGGGCCGCTCGTGCCGGTCGGCGTCGTCTACCCGTCCGAGACGCTCCCGCCGAACAGCAACACCAGCGGGTGCGAGCCAGCCGATTTCGCCGGCTTCCCGGCCGGCGCCATCGCCCTGGTCCAGCGCGGAACATGCGGCTTCGCGGTCAAGGTTCTCAACGCCCAGGCGGCCGGTGCCGCGGGCGTGATCGTCATGAACGAGGGACAGCCCGGCCGCACCGGGCTCGTCGGCATGATCGGCGACGCCACGGGACTCACCATCCCGGCCGTGTTCGCGACGACGGCGACGGGTGCGAACCTGCTGTCGGTGCCGAACTCGATCGTCACGGTGACGGTCGATTACGAGCAGGACACGCGCACCGCGTGGAACGTCCTCGCAGAGACGAGCAGCGGCAACGACGCCAACACCGTGATGGCGGGCGCGCACCTGGACAGCGTGCAGGACGGCCCCGGCATCAACGACAACGGCTCGGGCAGCGCTGCGCTGCTGGAGACCGCGATTCAGATGCAGAAGACCAAGCCGAACAACACGGTGCGGTTCGCCTGGTGGGGCGCGGAGGAGAGCGGTCTGCTCGGTTCGGAGCACTACGTCGCTGCGCTGTCGGACGAGGAAGCGGGCGACATCGCGCTCTACCTCAACTTCGACATGATCGGCTCGCCGAACTACTTCATGGGCGTCTACGACGGTGACAACTCCAGTGGAACGGCCGCACCCGGGTTCATCCCCGAGGGGTCCGCCCAGATCGAGGACGTCTTCGAGCAGTACTACACGAGCGTCGGAGAGCCGTTCCAGGACACCGAGTTCTCGGGCCGCAGCGACTACGGACCCTTCATCGCCGTAGGCATCCCCGCGGGCGGTCTGTTCACCGGTGCCGAGGGCGTCAAGACGGCCCAGCAGGCGGCGATCTTCAGCGGTACGGCGGGCATCGCGTTCGACCCGTGCTACCACGCACCCTGCGATGACATCGCGAACCTCAGCGCGCACGCGCTCGACGTGAACTCCGACGCGGTCGCCGCAGCGATCATGACCTTCGCGTTCGACGCGTCGACCGTCAACGGGGTCCGCACACCGGGCAAGTCGCACGGTGCCGGCCACAGCATGGACGCGTTCACGGGAGACGCCAGGCAATGATCGAGCGGATGCTGCGCCCCGGCGGACCGCGCCGGGGCGCAGCATCCCTCACCCTCAACCTCACGTCGAGATGATTTCTTCGTGAACTCTTGACGGCGAGGCCCCCGAGGAGGACATTCAATCTTGCGAAGAGAAAACAGAGACGTAAGGCCCGAAAGGACCCGGAACACAGAAACCCCTTCGCATTGACGATCCCCCCGGCGCTTCGGCACCGAGGGGATCATCGCTGTGCACCCGCCATCGTCGGGGCTCTCGTTCGAAGCCGGAGCCCCGGCGAGGCGTGCTCGGCCCCGGCGCGACGCTCGTCGTCTGACGATGTGGACTTCAGCCAGTTCCTGAACACGCCGATCATGTGGTGGCGGGTGCTGTGGGCGATCGTCGCCCCTGCTCGCCGGGTGGATCTCCCCGCGCATCGCCAAGCGCGCCGTCACCGACCGGTGACGAGCGAAGCGGTCGTGCCGCCGCTCGTGCCCGGCGATCCGGTCTGACGCCGCTCACCCGTGCCAAGGTGGAGACACTGTGTCCCACGTACCTCAGGAGCAGGAATGCAGCGACCCCTCGCCGGCCTGACCAGGCGGAATCTCGTCACCGAGCTCACCGCCGGCGTCACGCTCCTCGCGATCGCCATCCCGCTCAACATCGGGTACGCCCAGATCGCCGGGCTGCCGGCGACCGCGGGCCTGTACGCCCTCATCGTGCCGACGATCGTCTACGCGCTCGTGGTGTCGTCGCGCCAGCTCGTGGCATCGCCGGACGCCGCGGCCGCCGCCCTCGTCGCCTCGTCGATCGGCGGCCTCGCGACCGCGGGCAGCGTGGACTACGCGACGCTGGCGCTCGCGCAGGCGATCATCTGCGGCGTCATGTTCGTGCTGATGGCCGTGTTCAAGCTCGGCTTCCTCGCGAACTTCCTCTCCAAGCCGATCCTGATCGGCTTCGTCGGCGGTCTGGCCCTCGACATCCTGGTCAGCCAGATCGCGAAGATGCTCGGCGTCAAGATCGACTCCGGTGGCGAGTTCGTCGACAAGGTGTTCGGCCTCGTGTCGAACCTCGAGACGATCAACGCGTGGTCGCTGGCGATCTCGGCGGTGTCCGTCGCCGTCCTGCTGCTCGGCGCGCGATTCCTGAAGGCCGTGCCGTGGGCGCTCGTCGTGCTGATCCTGTCGACCCTTCTCGTCGTGCTCACGGGACTCGACAAGCAGGGCGTCGACGTGCTGGGCGAGGTTCCTGCCGGTCCGCCCACGCTCACGTGGCCCGTCATCGACTGGCAGATGTGGGGGGCGCTCATCCCGTCGGCGATCGCGCTCACCCTGGTCACCACGGCTGAAGGGCTCCTCGTTTCCCGGTCCTATGGCGAGAAGCACGGCTATCCCTTCCGCGCCAACCGCGACCTCCTCGCGTTCGGCCTCGGCAACATCGCCGCCGGCGCCCAGGGCAGCTTCTCGATGGGATCGTCCACCTCGCGCACCGCGGCGATGGAGCAGGCGGGCTCGCGCACCCAGCTTCCGTCGCTGGTGCTGGCGGTGGGCACCCTGCTGCTCCTGGTGTTCGGCACCGCCCTGCTCGCCGACATCCCGTCACCGGCCATCGGCGCCGTCGTCGGCGTCGCGATCCTGCCGCTGCTCGGCATCCGCGAGTTCCGTCAGCTGTGGCGACAGGATCGCTTCGAGTTCGCGATCGGCGCGGTGTGCTTCCTGGTGACGCTGTTCATCGGCGCGATCCCGGGTATCCTCGTGGCGTTCGTGCTCGCCCTCATCAACCTCGCCAAGCGCGCGGCGAACCCGTCGATCGACGTGCTCGCCGCCGACGACGACGCGAAGCAGTCGCTCCTCCAAGACGCGGAGGCCGGCGCGACGACCGCGCCGGGCATCGCGGTCGTGCGGATGGCGGCGCCGCTGTTCTTCGCGAACGGCGCCGTGTTCTCCGCTGCTGTGAAGCGCGCGGTGACCGGGGCCGACGAGCCGGTGAACCACGTGGTCATCGACATGGAAGCGGTGACCGACATCGACGTCACCGGTGCGGAGGCGTTCGCGTCGCTCGAGGAATGGCTCGCCCAGCAGGGTGTGAGCCTGGGATTCAGCCGGGTCAGGCCTTCGACCCGAGCGCGCCTGGAGGAGCTCGGACTGCTCTCGGGGCAGACGTTCTTCGCGACCAACCGCGAGGCTGTCGCGGCGCTCGAAGCACCCGCGCCGCGGGAATGAAGACCACGGCCCGCGGGGCCGGGACGAAGGGAACAGGAACATGCAACAGCGGGAACCCGAAGCGTCGATCCGCGACGCGCAGGCGGCGGCCCTCGCCGCCCTGCCGTTCGACGACGTCGATGACTTCGCCGCCGCGGATCGTGGATTCATCGGGACGCTCGACGACCCGAAGATCCGGAACGACAAGGGCGAGGTGGTGTGGGATGCCTCGACCTACGACTTCGTCGAGGGCGACGCGCCCGACTCGGTGAATCCCAGCCTGTGGCGCCAGTCGAAGCTGGTGGCCAAGCATGGCCTGTTCGAGGTCGTGCCGGGCCTGTACCAGGTGCGCGGGCTGGACCTCTCGGTCATGTCGGTCATCGAGGGCGACACCGGCGTGATCGTCGTGGACCCTCTGATCTCCGTGGAGACGGCCGCGGCCGCGATGGCGCTGTACCGCAAGCACAGGGGAGACCGCCCGATCCACGCGGTCATCCACTCGCACAGTCACATCGACCACTTCGGCGGCGTGCTCGGCATCGTGAGCCAGGACGACGTGACAGCGGGCAAGGTGCAGATCGTGGTGCCCGAGGGCTTCCTCGAGCACTCGGTCGCTGAGAACGTATACGCGGGAACAGCGATGGCGCGCCGTGCCGGCTACATGTACGGCGCGGCGCTCACGCGCGGGCCGAAGGGCCAGGTCGGTGCCGGACTCGGGCAGACGACGTCGACCGGGAACCCGACGATCCTCCCGCCGACCCTCGAGGTGACGACGACCGTCCAGACGCACACCATCGACGGCGTCGAGTTCGAGTTCCAGATGGCGCCGGGCACCGAGGCACCCTCCGAGATGCACTTCTACCTGCCGCGTTACCGCGCGCTGTGCATGGCCGAGAACGCGACCCACACGCTGCACAACCTGCTGACGCTGCGTGGCGCGGTCGTACGCGACCCGCACGTGTGGTCGCAGTACCTGACGGAAGCCATCGAACGGTTCGGCAGCGAGGTTGAAGTTGTGTTCGCGTCGCACCACTGGCCCACCTGGGGCAACGCGGAGGTGCGGGCGTTCCTCGCGATCCAGCGCGACCTGTACGGATACCTGCACGATCAGACCCTGCGGCTGCTCAACCAGGGCTACAACGGCGCAGAGATCGCGGAGATGATCGAACTGCCGCCGGCGCTCGAGGCGTCGTGGAGCACGCACGGCTACTACGGCTCGGTCAGCCACAACGTCAAGGCGATCTACCAGCGCTACATGGGCTGGTTCGACGGCAACCCGGCGCGCCTGTGGCCGCATCCGCCGCAGGCGCTCGCGGAGCGGTATGTCGCGGCGATCGGCGGCGTCGACCGCGTCGTCGAGCTCGCCCAGGAGGGCTTCGACGCGGGGGACTACCGCTGGGCTGCGACGCTGCTCGACCACGCGGTCTTCGCGGACGCCCACCACGCCGGAGCCCGTGCCCTCTACGCGGACACGCTCGAGCAGCTGGCGTACGGCGCCGAGAACGGCACGTGGCGCAACTTCTTCCTGTCGGGTGCCACCGAGCTGCGCGAAGGCAACTTCGGCACGCCGACGCAGACGGCGGCGCCGCTGATCATCGCCCAGCTCACGCCAGAGCAGCTCTTCGACGCCGTCGCCATCCGCGTGAACGGCCCGAAGGCGTGGGATCTCGACCTGTCGCTCGATGTCACCCTCACCGATCTCGATCGCAGCTTCCACGTGACGCTGCGCAACGGCGTGCTGGTCTACGTCGAGCGCGACGCCGACGCGGCGACGCCGCTGCAGCTGACGCTGTCGAAGCCTCGTCTGATCCGGCTCGCCGGAGGCGACACGGACTCGGACGGGATCGAGGTGCGCGGCGACGTCGACGTGCTGACGCAGATCCTGGCGGTGCTCGACCAGGGCGACCCGGACTTCGAGATCGTCCTGCCGTAGCCGGCCGTGCTCACCGATCGCCGGCGTCGCCTCCCGCGGCGCCGGCGATCGCCTCGAGGACTGCGTTCCGGCGTTTAGCAGTCCGATGAGGGAGGGTCAAGGCGGTCCCGACCACCGGGGCCGAGGGCGAGACTCAGCGCATGAGCCGGTGGCGACGCGTGTGGAGCGTGCCCCTGCTGGTGCTGACACTGTGCGTCGCAGGTTGCGGCATCACAGTGCCGAGCGATCCACAGGGCACGGTGGATCGGGTGCGCGGCGGTGAGCTGCGGGCCGGCGCGTCGGCCTCGGGCGAGCTCGTGACCATCGACGGGTCGGAGGTCGGCGGCTCCCTCGCGGAGCTGGTGGAAGACTTCGGCGCGTCGGTCGACGCCAAGGTCACCTGGACCGTCGGCAGCGAGGAGGACCTCGTCGATGGACTCGAGACCGGAGACCTCGATCTCGCGATCGGCGGGATGACCGACGCGACCCCGTGGTCGCAGCGGGTCGCGGTCACCCGGGCCTACGACTCGATCCCCGGTGCCCGGGGTCCCGTGGTGCTGCTCGCGCCGCTGGGTGAGAACGCGTGGCTGGCGGCCCTCGAGGGCTACCTCGACCGGGAGCTGGCGCGATGAAGAAGATGGGGCGCACCGATCTTCCCGAGGCGCAGCAGAAGGCCCTCCGCAGTGCGATCCGGTGGGAGTGGTTCACGATCGGCTACACGCTGGTCACCATCGGGCTCATCGCGCTCGTCGTGGGCGGCTCGCAGGCGATGAAGACGGCATGGATCGAGGACATGCTGTCGCTCATCCCGCAGATTTCCTTCCTGATCGCGCTGCTTTTCATCCGGCGTCCGCCCACCCGGGCCTTCCCGTTCGGATATCACCGCGTGATGGGGGTGGGGCATCTCGTCGCAGGAGTCGCGCTGCTCGCGGTGGGAGGCAACCTCGCCTTTGAGGCGATCAGCGGGCTCGTGCGTGCCGAGCACCCCTCGATCGGCACGGTCTACCTGTTCGGCCAGACGATCTGGCTCGGCTGGCTCATGGTGGCCGTGATGAGCGTGATCGTCATCGGCCCGTTCTTCTACGGGCATGCCAAGGCGAAGCTGGCGCCGAAGTTGCACAACAAGGTGCTGTATGCCGACGCCGACATGGCCAAGGCAGACTGGACATCGACGGTGGCGTCGATCGTCGGCGTGCTCGGCGTCGGCATCGGCCTGTGGTGGCTCGACGGCGCCGCGGCGCTGTTCATCTCGCTCGGCATCATGTGGGACGGCTGGCGCAACAGCCGCGGCGCAATCCGCGACCTCATCGATCAGCGAGCACGCACCGAGGACGACGCGCGTCCGCATCCGCTCATCGCCCGCATCGCCGACCGTGTCGAGGAGTTCGGGTGGGTCCGCGAGACCGCGGTGCGCATGCGCGACATGGGGCAGGTGTTCCACGTCGAGGTCTTCGTCGTGCCGCGCACCGACGAGGTGCGCCTCGAACAGCTCGAGGAGGCACGTGACGCGGTGGCGCGGCTCGACTGGAAGGTGCAGGACGTCGTCGTCATCCCGACTCCGTCGCTCCCGGACGAGGCCGAGCCCGCGACACCGCAGCCGTCGTCGACGGGCGCCTGAGGCGCAGCATCCGTCATCCGGCGACGGGCGGGCCGCCCTTCGACCAGACCTCGTCGGGGGCGAGGGGGGGCGACTCGTCGGGGATCGGCACGATGGCCAGCGGCACCCCCGGGGTCACCAGCAGGTGCGCCGTTCGCATCATGCCCTCGCCGTCGTTCACCTCGAGCCAGTGCACACCCCCGGCGAGGCCGGCCTCGACCTCCTGGCGGAGGTCCTCGAGGCGTCGCCCGCCGATGCTGTAGTGGTCTCCGCCGTAGTAGATGTCGATTCTCTTCATCGCCGCTCCCGTCGCCGTCAGCCCCATCCCAGTGCGTCGACCGCGTCACGCCTATCGCCTTGACAAGCGCACGCCGCCGGTTTAGCTGCGTGGCGGAATCGGCCGCACCCGCTACTCGACGGCCTCGTGCTCTACGTGGTCGTGGTTCACCGGCATCGCCGGCTCGGGCACCAGGTACAGTCCGGTCGACGAGTTCGCGGTGTACGCGAGCGCGTCGATCCAGGCGGGGTTCAGCTGCGGCTTGCGGCTGCCATAGAACTTGTAGACGAGGGCGCATCGCGGGTGCACCCAGATCGTCGTGCGTCCGTCGCCGATGCTGGCGTCGTCGCGCCACGTGAAGTGGAACGGCTCACCACGCCGCAGTTTCGTGCCGATCACGAGCTGCAGGTGAGCGAGTGTCCGGTCGTCGAAGTCGACCTTGATGGTCCCTTCGTAGATCAGCTTGCCCATCGTGCGGCCTCCCTCCGGAGATGTCGGCGAAACGAAGCGCTGGGGACGCAAGAGGGGGTCGTCGATCAGCTCCACTTCCGATGATCCTCCGCGCCGGGACGGTCACCTAGCCCTTGACAGGATCCGGCGGGGATGCGAAGACCGGCCGCAGCGAGCTCATCTCACTCGCCCGACACCACCGTCTCGTGGTGCGGCGCACCGACCGGCTTGGACTCGCTCGAACCACGCTGGCGGAGGAAGATCGACAGCGCGATCATCGCGCCCACCGCCAGGAATTCGGACTGCCAGTTCTGAAGTGTCCGGTTCCAGAAGTCGGGAGTGGCGAGGTAATCGACCCACCTGATCGCGGGCTGGCCGTGTTCAGCGTTCTCGGCGTTCATCACGACGGTTCCCGCCAGCGACTGCGCCAGCCACGACAGTACGAAGACGGCTCCCATCATCAGCAGCAGCTCCACCACCTCCTGCTCCTCTCGTGCGAGCGAGCATCACGCGATGGTTTACAGACTGCGGCGGTGCGGGACACGGAGGAACGGGCGTGACAGTCGTGCCGGGGACCGTCCCACACCCTGCCTCTCGTCGCGCGGGAAAAGCAGAAGGACCGCGGTCTTGATGACCCGCGGTCCTTCTCACTACCAGTGGTGATGGTGGTGGTGCCCCCGACAGGAATCGAACCTGCGACCTTTGGTACCGGAAACCAACGCTCTATCCCCTGAGCTACGGAGGCGTGCCGATCGAGACTACCATCCAGGCGCCCGCGGCCCCGCCACTTCAGGGTGTCGGGGGAGTCTCGTCGAGGGGCGCGTCGGCGACGATCGCCGGCTGCTGCTCCATGCGCTCGATCGCCGTCGCGACACGGTCGGCGAGGTAGGCGTGGCCGACGGTCGACGGGTGGTCGCGCCCGATGGGCCCGGTGTCGATGACCTCCAGGTAGTTGGCGTCGGTGATCCAGGCCTCCATGATGGGGGAGATGTACCACCAGCCGCGCGCGCCCGCGAGCTCGCCGAGATCGGCGTCGATCTCCCGGGTCGCGTCCTCCACGGGCAGCACCTGTGGCGACGGGCCGAGGATCACGATCTCGGCGTCGGGGTAGCGGGCGTCGAGAGCGTCCCACGCGGCGGTGACAGCATCCCGATATCCGGCCGGATAGAGCTTGCGGTCGTTGATGGACCCCTCGACGATGATGAGGTCGGGGTCGAGTGCCGGGTCCAGTGCGTCGATGCGTTCGCCGTAGGCGGGTCCGTCAAGGCCCGGCTTGAGGTAGCCGCTGCCGCGCACGCCGTCCACGACGGTCTCGACGCCGAGCTCGTCGGCGAGCAGATACGCGAAGCCGAGGGTCGGCACGGTCGCCGCCGACCCGTAGACCCACGAGTCCCCGAAGACGAGTACGCGCGCGCCCTCTTCCAGCACCAGAGGGGCGGGAGGGACGGATGCTGCGACCGCCGCGTCGCCCTCGGCGACCGCTGCGGGAGCAACCGGCTCGGGAGCGCCCCAGGGTCGCAGGACGGCCACCGCGCACACCGCAGCGACGGCCAGCGCGGCGCCCGCGAGAGGAAGCCACGGCCGCCGAGCTCGGGTGCGGCCGGGCGCGTGCATAGAGAGAGGGTAAGTCATGCCCGAACGAGGTCCGTACAGGGGCCGCGAACTGGGGAAGACCGGTGCCTGATCCTGAGGGTTGGAATCGCTTGCGGAACACTCGCAGCGAGACCTTGTCAACCCCGCACTTCCCCCTCCTCGCGGCATGCGAGGATACTTCGGTGCAACGCGTCGTGACCGCCGAGATGGACCTCGAATTGGGGGCATCCGTCGACCTCATCTTCCAGATCGCAGCCGCTCAGGCGGTGCCGATCTCGAGCGAGCAGCTGACGTTCACACAGGGTGATCGCGTGTACACGCCGACCGAGATCGTCGATCAGTCCGGCAGCCGTCTGCACCGCCTCACGGGCGAGCCCGGACACCTCGAGATCCGCTACGAGGCGACGGTCGACGGGCAGGCCGCGAGCAGCCGCACGAGCGACCTCGAGGCCATCACGTACCTGCGCCCCAGTCGCTACGCGCAGTCCGACGAGGTGTTCCAGCAGGCCCGTCGCCAGTTCAAGGGGCTGTCGGGCCACGACCTCATCGCCGCCGTCTCGGAGTTCGTCGCGACGAGCACGACGTATACGCCCGGTCTCAGCCAGGGCACCGACAGCGCGGTCACGACGCTGATGACCGGCCAGGGCGTGTGCCGTGACTACGCGCATGTGGTCATCGCGCTCCTGCGCGCCATGGACATGCCCGCCCGCTACGCGGCGTGCTTCGCGCCGGGCCTGCGCCCGATGGACTTCCACGCCGTGGCCGAGGCCTACCTCGACGGCGCCTGGTACGTCATCGACGCGACGCGACTCGCGAACCGCAACTCGCTCGTGCGCATCGCGACAGGTCGCGACGCCGCCGACTGCGCGTTCCTCAGCTACCACGGCGGCTACGTGGGCCTGAAGCGCCTGCGCGTCGACGCGTGGGTCGTCCCCGAGGCCGCGACCCTCGACGGGCTCGACACCCTGCCCGAGGCGCTGCCCGAGGCATCAGATCCCGCCGCCGACGACTTCGGTGCCCTGGTGCAGATGTCCTGACCCCGGTCAGGGGCGCAGCGGGCGGCGCCCGTAGACTTGACGGGCTATGAACCCCGAAGCCCTCTCCGCCGCCCTGCTCGCCGTCGTCGCCCCGCTCGCGGAGGCGCGACGACCCGGTGCGGCCGAGGGACTCACCGTCGCCGACCTGCCGCTCGAGCGGCCCAAGAACCGCGACCACGGCGACTGGGCCTCCAACGCGGCGCTCAAGCTCGCGAAGGCCGTCGGCGCGAACCCCCGCGAGTTCGCTGCCGACATCGCGGCCGGCCTCGCCCAGGTCGACGGCGTCGCCGACGTCGAGGTCGCCGGACCCGGCTTCATCAACATCCGACTGGATGCTGCGGCCGCCGGCGCGCTCGCGAAGACCATCGTCGACGCGGGCGCGGCGTTCGGAACGAACGAGTCCCAGCGCGGCAACACGATCAACCTCGAGTTCGTCAGTGCGAACCCGACGGGTCCGATGCACATCGGCCACACCCGCTGGGCGGCGCTCGGCGACTCGATGGCGCGCCTGCTGCTGGCCAGCGGCGCGACCCTCGTGCGCGAGTTCTACGTCAACGACGCGGGCGCGCAGATGGACCGGTTCGGCCGTTCGGTGCTCGCCGCCGCCAAGGGCGAGCCCACCCCCGAGGACGGCTACCCGGGTTCGTACATCGACGACCTCGCTCAGCGCGTGGTCTCGGCGGTGCCCGAGCTGCTGTCGCTCCCCGAGGATGAGCAGCTGCGGATCGCACGCGACCGGGCCTACGAGCTGCAGCTCGGCGACCTGCAGTCGTCGCTCGAGAAGTTCAACGTGCACTTCGACGTCTTCTTCAGCGAGCGCACGCTCCACGCGAAGGGGTCCCAGGGTGAGCCGAGCCTGGTGGACGAGGCCGTCGACCGCCTGCGCGAGCAGGGCCATGTGTTCGACGACGAGGGCGCCGTGTGGGTGCGCACCACCGACTTCGGCGACGACAAGGATCGCGTCATCCGTCGCTCCAACGGCGAGTACACCTACTTCGCGGCCGACGCCGCGTACTACCTCAACAAGGGCGACCGCGGCTTCGCGCACAAGATCTACCTCCTCGGCGCCGACCACCACGGCTACGTGCACCGCCTCAAGGCGCTCGCGGGCGCGGCGGGCGACGACCCTGAGAAGGACATCGAGGTGCTCATCGGGCAGCTCGTGTCGGTGAACGGTGCGCGGCTGTCGAAGCGCGCGGGCAACATCATCGAGCTAGACGACCTCCGCGACTGGATCGGCACCGACGCGCTGCGCTACTCGCTCGCCCGTTATCCCGCCGACTCGCCGCTCACGCTCGACCCCGAGATCCTGCGCAAGCGCACGAACGACAACCCCGTCTTCTACGTGCAGTACGCCCACGCGCGCACGCACAACGTCGCGCGCAATGCGCACGGCTCGGGCGTCGACCGCTCCGCATTCGCACCCGAGCTGCTGACGCACGAAACCGAGTCGGCGCTCCTCGGCGCGCTGCAGGAGTTCCCGCGCATCGTGGCGTTCGCCGCCGAGGTCCGCGAGCCGCACCGCGTCGCCCGCTACCTCGAGGAGCTGGCCGGGCTCTACCACCGCTGGTACGACAACTGCCGCGTGATCCCGCTGGGCGACGAGCCCGTCGAGCCGGTGCACCGCACCCGCCTGTGGCTCAACGACGCCACCGGCCAGGTGCTGCGCAACGGGCTCGATCTTCTCGGCGTCACCGCACCGGAACGGATGTAGATATGGCCAGAGGCGACACGCAGGTGACCGAACCCCTTCCCGGCGGCTCGGTGCCGGCAGAACCGGAGCGATCGCGCCGCGTGTGGCCCTGGATCGTCGCGTTCGCGATCGTCGCGGTGCTCGCGGTGGCCGCGTGGTTCGCGGCCGAGGCGATCGCCCGCCAGGTGGTGACCGGGATCGTGCAGGACCAGGTGCGCACCCAGCTGTCGCTGCCGGCCGATCAGCAGATCGAGGTCGGGATCGAAGGAGCCGTGCTCCCGCAGCTCATCGCCGGCACACTGACCGAGCTGACGATCTCCTCCGACGACGTCACGATCGGCGGCCAGGGGGCCGACGGGCAGGTGACGGGCGACATCTCGGTCGTCGCTCACGGCGTCGGGGTTCGCGACGGTGCCATCGAGAACGCGGACGCAACTGTGGTGCTCGACGAGCAGCAGCTGCGCGAGCTGATGTCGAATGTCGACGGCTTCCCCGTCGACAGCCTGGGGCTGGCGGCGCCCAACGTCACCATGGAGGTCGATCTCACGCTGTTCGGCGCGACCGTCCCGGTCGGGGCGGCGCTCACCCCGTCGGCCGATCAGGGAGACCTCGTGCTGACGCCCGCGTCGCTGCAGCTCGGCGGCGCCGAGGTGTCGGCGGCACAGGTGCAGAAGACGTTCGGCCGACTCGCCGACGGCGTGGTGCGCGACTGGGACGTGTGCGTCGCGCGGTACCTGCCGGCAGGCGTCACGCTCACCGGGGTCGAGGTGACCGGCGACGTCCTGGTCGCCGACTTCGACGTCGACGGAGCCATCGCCACCGATCCGGCGCTCCAGGAGAACGGCACCTGCGCCTGAGACGCCGTGGGGCGTCACACGACACGGGGCCCTGGAGCCGTGTGCCCTAGACTGCTAGCACCGCCAGGCGCGTGACCCCTCCGGCCTGGCAGAGCCGCCCCCGGACTCCCGGACGGCCAGCGTCGAAGCTCCCACCGATTGGTCCACCGTGTCCGCCGACCCGCATACCCGTTCCGTCGCTCCCGCGTGGCTCGAACGCCCCGCCGACGCGAATGGGCTTGCGCCCGCCGTGTGGCCGGCGGCCGCGACGCGGGACGCCGACGGCGTGCTCGAGCTCGGCGGCATCCCCGCCACCGCGCTGCGCGAACGGTTCGGAACACCGCTCTACGTCGTCGACGAGGACGAAGTGCGCCAGGCCGCCCGTCGCACCCTGGACGCCTTCCGCGCGGCCGCCGCGCTGCACGGCGTGCAGGCCCGCGTCTACTACGCCGGCAAGGCGTTCCTCAGCACCGAGGTCGTGCGCTGGGTCACCGAAGAGGGGCTCGCGGTCGACGTGTGCAGCGGCGGCGAACTCGCCGTCGCCCTCGCGGCGGGTGCTGACCCGGCGCGCCTGGGCTTCCACGGCAACAACAAGTCGGCGGCCGAGCTCGAGCGGGCCGTCGAGGTCGGGATCGGCTCGATCGTCATCGACAGCCTCATCGAGATCGAGCGCCTCGGGGCGATCGTGGAGCGCCGCGGAGCGACGCAGGCCGTGCTCCTGCGGGTCAACAGCGGCGTGCACGCCGAGACCCACGACTTCCTCGCGACGGCTCACGAAGACCAGAAGTTCGGCTTCACGCTGACGGATGCCCCTGCCGCCGTCGCCCGCATCCGCGAGCTCCCCGGCCTCGAGTTCGTGGGCCTGCACTGCCACATCGGCTCGCAGATCTTCGGCACGGCCGGGTTCGAGGAGTCCGCCTCCCGCCTGGTGGAGCTCCACGCCGAGCTCCGCGAGGGCGGGGAGCTGCCCGTCCTGAACCTCGGCGGCGGCTTCGGCATCGCCTACACGTCCGTCGACGATCCGACGCCGATCGAGGCGCTCGCCCTCGGCATCGCGGAGGCCGTGGCGCGGCAGTGCGAGGTGCGCGGCATCCCGGTTCCGAATCTCGCGTTCGAGCCCGGTCGCGCGATCGTCGGCCGCGCCGGCGTGACCCTGTACGAGGTGGGCACGACCAAGCCGGTCGCGCTCGAGAGCGGTGACACGCGCCTGTACGTGAGCGTCGACGGCGGCATGAGCGACAACGCCCGCCCCGCGCTGTACGGTGCACAGTTCTCGGCCCGCATCGCGTCGCGCACGAGCGACGCCGAGCCGGTGCTCGCGCGCGTCGTGGGCAAGCACTGCGAGTCCGGCGACGTCGTCGTGGACGCCGAGTACCTCCCGGGCGACGTCTCGCCCGGCGACCTGCTGGCGGTCCCCGCCACCGGCGCGTACTGCTTCTCGCTCTCGAACAACTACAACTACGTCCCCCGCCCGCCCGTCGTGGCGCTGCGCGGGGGAGAGGCACGCGTCATCGTGCGCGGCGAGACGATCGACGATCTGCTCGCCCGCGACGCCGGCCTCAGCACCGTGCACCGCGGGCGCGAGCTCGCCGGCGCACCGACGGAAGGGAACGCATGACCGACTACCGCCGCCTCCGGGTCGCACTGCTGGGAGCCGGAGCCGTCGGCTCGCAGGTCGCCTCGCTGCTGCGACAGCACGCCGACGAGCTCGCCGACCGGGCGGGCGCGCGACTGGAGCTGGTGGGCATCGCGGTCCGCGACGTCGACGCCAAGCGCGACGCCGACCTGCCGCGCGAGCTCTTCACGACCGACGCCGACTCGCTGATCGTCGGCTCCGACATCGTCATCGAGCTCATGGGCGGCATCGAGCCGGCGCGCGAGTACCTGCTGCACGCGATCAACTCGGGCGCCGATATCGTGACCGCCAACAAGGCGCTCCTCGCCACACATGGCCCAGAGATCTTCGACGCCGCCGACCAGGTGGGCGCCGAGGTCTACTACGAGGCGGCCGCCGCCGGCGCGATCCCGATCATCCGTCCGCTGCGCGACTCGCTCGCCGGCGATCGCGTGCAGCGGATCATGGGCATCGTCAACGGCACGACGAACTACATCCTCGACCGCATGGACACCGAGGGGGCGGACTTCGCCGACGTGCTCGCTGACGCGCAGCGCCTCGGCTACGCCGAGGCCGACCCGACCGCCGACGTCGAGGGCTACGACGCCGCGCAGAAGGCGGCGATCCTCGCCTCGCTCGCGTTCCACACCACGGTGCCGCTGGACGCCGTCCACCGCGAGGGCATCACCTCCATCGACAAATCGATGATGGATGCTGCGCGCCACGCCGGGTACGTCATCAAGCTGCTCGCCGTGTGCGAGCGCCTCACCGAGGCATCCGGTGAATCCATCTCGGTGCGCGTCTACCCGGCGCTCATCGACCGAGCGCACCCGCTCGCGAGCGTGCACGGCGCCAACAACGCGGTGTTCGTGCAGGCCGAGGCGGCCGGCAACCTGATGTTCTACGGCGCGGGCGCGGGCGGCGTGCAGACCGCATCCGCGGTGCTCGGCGACGTCGTGTCGGCGGCGCGCCGCCACATCGCGGGCGGCGTCGGCGTCGGCGAGTCGACGCTCGCGAACCTGCCGATCGTCCCGGTCGGACGCGTGACGACCAGCTACCAGATCACGCTCGAGGTCGACGACCAGCCGGGCGTGCTGGCGACGGTCGCGGGAATCCTGAGCGAGGGGCGCGTGTCGATCGCGACCCTCGAGCAGACGGTCGTGGGATCGGGCGACGGCGAGAGCGGCGTGGCGCGGCTGGTGATCGGCACGCACAAGGCTCTCGAGCAGGACCTGAGCGAGACGGTCGACCGCCTCGCAGCGAGCGGCGTCGTCGAGCGCGTCGTCTCGGTGCTGCGCGTCGAAGGCAATTGAAGACTTTTCTGAAGGAGAACTGACATGGCACACGTTTGGCGCGGAGTCCTCCGCGAGTACGCAGATCGTCTGGGCGTCACGGATGCCTCGACCGTGGTCACCCTCGGCGAGGGCGGCACGCCGCTCCTGCCCGCGCCGGCGCTGTCGCGCCGCACCGGCACCGACGTGTGGGTGAAGTTCGAGGGCATGAACCCGACGGGCTCGTTCAAGGACCGCGGCATGACCGTCGCCGTCTCGCGCGCGATCGAGCACGGCGCGAAGGCCGTCATCTGCGCCTCGACCGGCAACACGTCCGCCTCGGCGGCCGCGTATGCCGCGCACGCGGGCATCACGGCGGCGGTGCTGGTGCCCGAGGGCAAGATCGCGATGGGCAAGCTCAGCCAGGCCGTCGCGCACAACGGCCGCCTCATCCAGATCCGCGGCAACTTCGACGACTGCCTCGAGATCGCGCGGGAGCTCGCCGACAACTACCCGGTGCACCTCGTCAACTCGGTCAACCCCGACCGCATCGACGGTCAGAAGACCGCCGCGTACGAGGTCGTCGAGCAGCTCGGCGACGCCCCCGACTTCCACTTCATCCCGGTCGGCAACGCCGGCAACTACACGGCCTACACCCGCGGCTACCGCGAAGAGGCCGAGGCCGGCGTCTCGACCCGCGTCCCCCGCATGTTCGGCTTCCAGGCCGAGGGCTCCGCGCCGCTCGTGCGCGGCGAGGTCGTGAAGCACCCCGAGACGGTCGCCAGCGCCATCCGCATCGGCAACCCGGCTTCGTGGGACCTCGCCCTCGAGGCCCGTGCAGCGACGGACGGGTACTTCGGCGCCATCGACGACGACCGCATCCTCGCGGCGCAGAAGCTCCTCGCGGGCGAGGTCGGCATCTTCGTCGAGCCGGCGTCGGCGATCAGCGTCGCGGGCCTGCTCGACCGTGTCGAGGCGGGCGTCGTGCCGCAGGGCGCGCGCGTCGTGCTCACCGTGACCGGCCACGGCCTCAAGGACCCGCACTGGGCGCTGCGCAACGCCGACGGCTCGGAGGTCCAGCCCACCGTGGTCGACGCCACGACGTCGGAGGTGGCGTCCGTCCTCGAGCTCGCCCCCGCGGCGGCGACCGCGTGAACGCAGCCGTCGCCCCGGCGCCCGGCCGCCGGGTGGTGGTACGGGTGCCCGCGACGAGCGCCAACCTCGGACCCGGGTTCGACACCCTCGGCCTCGCGCTGAGCGTGTACGACGAGCTCCACGTCACGTCGCTGCCCGAGGGCGAACTCGAGATCGAGGTCGAAGGTGCCGGTGCGGCGGATGTGCCGCGTGACGCCTCGCACCTCGTGGTTCGGGCGATCGCCTACGCGTACGAATCTGTGGGGCGACGGATGCCGGGCCTCCGCCTCGTCGCCAAGAACGTGATCCCGCACGGACGCGGCCTCGGTTCGTCCGGCGCCGCGGTTGTGTCGGGCCTCTTGGCCGCGAAGGGCCTGCTCGAGGGCGACGTCGAGCTCGGACCCGACGCGCTGCTGCGCCTTGCGACGGAACTCGAGGGTCACCCCGACAACGTCGCACCGGCCCTGTTCGGCGGCCTCACCATCGCGTGGGTCGACGAG
The DNA here is from genome assembly GCF_041938625.1 of Microbacterium trichothecenolyticum. Classification (GTDB taxonomy): domain Bacteria; phylum Actinomycetota; class Actinomycetes; order Actinomycetales; family Microbacteriaceae; genus Microbacterium; species Microbacterium trichothecenolyticum_D. The sequence goes on from NZ_CP169427.1 coordinate 1,593,526, forward strand.
GACGGTCCGCAGCACAAGAAGCTGCTGGTGCACCGCGGTGTGTCTCCGCTCGTCTTCGTGCCGACGTTCACGATGTCGACCAAGCTCGCACGCAGCCTGCAGCCGATGCACGTTCCGCGCGAGGACGCGGTCTTCAACGTCTCGCGCTCCGCACTGCTGATCGCGGCACTCACGCAGAGCCCCGAGCTGCTGCAGGCGGCCACGGAGGACAAGCTTCACCAGAACTATCGCGCGAGCGCGATGCCCGAGACCGACGGTCTCGTGCGAGCCCTCCGTGCGGCGGGCTTCGCGGCCGTCGTGTCGGGGGCGGGACCGAGCGTGCTCGTGCTCGCCGACGGCCCGGGACGCCGCCTCGAAGCGGCCGCCCTCGCCGCGTCGGCGACCGACACCCCGTGGGAGTCGCTCATGCTCGCCGTCGACTTCAAGGGTGGTACAGTGAGGGAGTACGCGGAGGGTTCCACGTAAGACGTGAATCTGGCCTCCGTCGCAAATCTGCGAAACCACCGCACGGCATTCTGACCTGCCGACGTCCGCTGAGCACCCTCGCGGTCCCTCACCCCGTCGGCGGGAGCTTCGACAGGCGTGACAACTGTTCGAAGCAGGCAGACGCCACCCGGCAGCGCCGTGCGATCGTGCACAATCGTTCCGTTTTTCACAAGGGAGAACTCGTGGAGTCCATCTCCGAGATCCACGCCGACGTTCCGGCCGACGAGCGCGCGGAAGCGCCCGAGGCCGGCGAGAACGTCGACAGCATCGAAGCCCAGGCCGAGGCCGTGGCTGAGGAAGCCGACATCGAGGCCGTCGTGGCCGAGGAAGTCGCCGAAGGGGCCGTCGAGGTCGCGGAGGCGGCCGACGCCGTCGCCGAGGAGGCCGTCGTCGAGGCACTCGCCGCGGAAGCTGTCGCGGAGGAGGCGGTCGCCGAAGCGATCACCGCCGAAGCGTCCGGTGATGCTGCCGCCGCCGAGGCCGCTGAGGAAGCGGCCGAGGAAGCCGTGGCCGAGGCGATCATCGCCGACGCCATCACCGAGGAGGCCGTCGCCGAGGCCGCGGTCGCGGTCGCGGACGCGGTCGCCGAGGAGGCAGTCGCCGAGGCGGTCGTCGCCGAGGCCGTGGCCGAAGAAGTCGTCGCCGAGGTCGTCGTGGCCGAGGCCGCTGCCGAGGCGCCCGTCGAGGCTCCGGCTGCGCCGGCCAAGGCCCCGCGCAAGCGCGCGCCGCGTCGCGCCAAGAGCACCGACGTCGCTCCGGCCGAGCCCGCCGCCGAAGCACCCGCCGACACCCCGGCCGAGGCAGCGCCCGCGGAGGCACCCGCCGAGGTCGCGCCGGCGGAGGCCGGCGAGCAGACTGCGGAGGAGGCATCCGTCCCCGCCGACGCGCCTGCCGCCGACGCCGAGGTGCCCGCCGAGGGCGAGGGCGCCGAGCAGGCCGCCGAGGCCGAGGGCGCCGAGACGCCGTCGCGCAGTCGCAGCCGCAGCCGCAGCCGCAGCCGCAACCGCAACGCGCAGAACCAGAACGCCCAGGGCGGCCAGAACGCGCAGGCGCAGAACGGCCAGGGCGGGCAGAACCAGAGCCAGCCCGCCGCCGAGCCCGCGAAGGCCGACACCCAGGAGGACGAGCAGCAGGGACAGGCGGGCGGCCGCGGCCGCCAGCGCAACAAGCGCCGCACCGGCCAGGCGACCGGCGACGAGTTCGAGACCGAGATCGGCGAGGACGACGTCCTCATCCCGATCGCGGGCATCCTCGACGTGCTCGACAACTACGCCTTCGTACGCACCACCGGCTACCTCCCGGGTCCGAGCGACGTCTACGTCTCGCTCGGCCAGGTGAAGAAGTACAACCTGCGCAAGGGCGACGCGGTCGTCGGCGCGATCAAGCAGCCGCGCGAGGGCGAGCAGTCCAGCCGCCAGAAGTACAACGCGCTGGTCAAGGTCGACGCGATCAACGGCCTCTCGGTCGACGACGCTGCTGCGCGCGTCGAGTTCGGCAAGCTCACGCCGCTCTACCCGCAGGAGCGCCTGCGCCTCGAGACCGCGCCCGAGAAGCTGACGCAGCGCATCATCGACCTCGTCGCGCCGATCGGCAAGGGCCAGCGCGGCCTCATCGTCGCGCCCCCGAAGGCCGGCAAGACGATCGTGCTGCAGCAGATCGCGAACGCCATCGCGATCAACAACCCCGAGGTGCACCTCATGGTCGTGCTCGTCGACGAGCGCCCCGAAGAGGTCACCGACATGCAGCGCACGGTGAAGGGCGAGGTCATCGCCTCGACCTTCGACCGTCCCGCCGAAGACCACACCACGGTCGCCGAGCTCGCCATCGAGCGCGCGAAGCGCCTCGTGGAGCTCGGTCGCGACGTCGTCGTGCTGCTCGACTCGATCACCCGTCTCGGCCGCGCCTACAACATCTCGGCGCCGACCTCGGGCCGCGTGCTCACCGGTGGCGTCGACGCGTCGGCACTGTACCCGCCCAAGCGCTTCTTCGGCGCGGCGCGCAACATCGAGAACGGCGGATCCCTCACGATCCTCGCGACGGCGCTCGTCGAGACCGGCTCCAAGATGGACGACGTGATCTTCGAGGAGTTCAAGGGCACCGGCAACAGCGAGCTGCGTCTGAACCGCCAGCTCGCCGACAAGCGCATCTTTCCCGCGGTCGACGTCAACGCGTCGTCCACGCGCCGCGAAGAGATGCTGCTCTCGCCCGACGAGGTCAAGATCACCTGGAAGCTCCGCCGCGCGCTCGCCGGCCTCGAGCCCCAGCAGGCCCTCGAGGTCGTGCTCGGCAAGCTCAAGGAGACGCAGTCGAACGTCGAGTTCCTGGTGCAGATGCAGAAGTCGATCCCGGCGCCCGCGAACGGGCACGGTGGTGGCCGCAGCCACGATCACGACAACAGCATCCGCTGATCCTCGATGTTCGAGTCAGTCAAAGGGCTGATCGACGAGCACCGCGCGGTCCAGGAGGAACTCTCGGACCCCGCGGTGCACGCCGATGCGGCGCGCGCCAAGCGGGTCAACCGGCGCTACGCCGAGCTGTCGCGCATCGTGAAGGCCCACGAGGACTGGGTGGCGGCATCCGATGATCTGGATGCCGCCCGCGAGCTCGCCCGCGAGGATGACGCGTTCGCCGAGGAGGTGCCGGTTCTCGAGGCCGGGCTCGCCGAGGCGCAGGAGAAGCTTCGGCGTCTGCTGATTCCGCGCGACCCCGACGACGCGCGCGACGTGATCATGGAGATCAAACAGGGCGAGGGCGGTGCCGAGTCGGCGCTGTTCGCGGCCGATCTCCTGCGGATGTACCTGCAGTACGCCGCGTCGAAGGGCTGGAAGACCGAGCTGCTCGAGCGCAACGAGTCCGACCTCGGCGGCTACAAGGATGTCCAGGTCGCGATCAAGGGCACGTCGAGCGACCCCGCGCAGGGCGTCTGGGCGCACCTCAAGTACGAGGGCGGCGTGCACCGCGTGCAGCGCGTGCCCGCGACCGAGTCGCAGGGGCGCATCCACACCTCGACCACCGGCGTGCTGGTGTTCCCCGAGGTCGACGAGCCCGAAGAGATCCACATCGACCCGAACGACCTGAAGATCGATGTCTTCCGGTCGTCGGGTCCCGGCGGGCAGTCGGTCAACACGACCGACTCGGCGGTGCGCATCACCCACGTGCCGACCGGCATCGTGGTGTCGATGCAGAACGAGAAGTCGCAGCTGCAGAACCGCGAGGCCGGCATGCGTGTGCTCCGGGCACGCCTGCTCGCCAAGCAGCAGGAGGAGCTCGAGGCCGCGGCATCCGATGCCCGCAAGTCGCAGATCCGCGGCATGGACCGGTCCGAGCGCATCCGCACGTACAACTTCCCCGAGAACCGCATCGCCGACCACCGCACCGGGTACAAGGCGTACAACCTCGACCAGGTGATGGACGGCGCGCTCGAGCCGCTCATCGAGTCGGCGATCACCGCCGACGAAGAGGCGCGCCTCGCCGCCCTCGGCTCCGACGACTGACCGCCGCCTTCGTCCTCCGTCGCCCCGCGACCCACCCTCTCGAACCCTCGGCGCCGTTCCATTCCGTTCACTTGCGCTAGATGTACGCGTGAGCCGCCGTTCGACGTACATCCAGCGCAAGTGAACCGATTCAGCGCGAGGCGCGAGTGGAGGCTCGCGGGGCGGACCTGGGGATAACTCGACGGACGCCTGGCAGCGACCTGCGACAGTTCACGGGTGCCTACGAACGACGATTTCGCTTTCCGCGTCGCCGATGCCCGCCGTGCGGGGATGTCGCGTCGTGCGGTCGATGACAGCGCGCTCGACCGCCCGTTCAACGGGCTGCGCGCGCTTCGCGTCGAGGACGAGAACGAGAACGCGGGGCAGCGGCACCCGCTCGACCTGGCGCGGGATGCGCACGTCCGCGCCGCCCGCCAGTTCACGGTGCATATGCACGCCCACGAGTTCTTCTCCCACTCCACGGCCGCGCTGCTGTGGAACCTGCCTCTGCCCGCGCCGGTCCCTGATCGCATCGACGTGTCGGTCGCAGCCCCTCACCGGGCCCCGTCCGGCCGAGGCGTGCGAGGCCGCCAGCTCTCGGCTGCCCAGGTGTCGATCGTCGCGCACCCCGAAGGCTTCTCGATCACATCGCCGGCCTCGACATGGGCGCAACTGGGGACGGTGGTGAAGCATCCGTACGACCTCACCGCGATCGCTGACGCCGTCACCCGCACGCCCCGCATCGCCGGGCCGAATGGGCGCGTCCTCCGCCCGGCCTACGCGACGGTCGCGGAGCTCTCCGTCGAACTCCGACGCGGACGAAGGATCGGCGTCCGCGCCCTCGAAGAGGCTCTCCGCCGTACACGCGCCGGTTCGGCATCGCGTCCGGAGACGTGGACGCGGCTCACGATCGTCGACGCGGGGCTTCCTGAGCCCGTCCTCGACCATGATGTGTACGACGACCGTGGCAGGTTCATCGGCTGCGTCGATCTCGCTTACGTCGACCTCGAGATCGCGATCGAGTACGAGGGCGACCATCATCGTCTGGACACTGCGCAGTGGAACCGCGACATCCAGAAGCACGACGATCTGGCGGCCCTCGGGTGGCGGATCATCCGCGTCACCAAGGCGGAGCTCTTCGACAACCCCGGTGAGCTGATCCGCCGCGTCCGAGGAGCCCTGCGTTCACGCTCGTGACGCAGCGCGGCGCGTTGCGTTGTCGCCCTGCGCCCCCGGTTCACTTGCGCTAGATGTACGTCGATGTCGCGGATCGGCCTACATACAGCGCAAGTGAACCCTTTCAGGGAGGCGCTGCGCGGAGGACGGATGCTGCGCCGCTAGGCTTCGAGCGTGCTCACGCTGCTCATCCGCGCATTGATCTTCCTCGTGTCGGCGGCGCTCGGCCTCATCGTGGCCGACCTGGTCCTGGAGGGGTTCTACCTCCACTGGAACGACTGGTGGGGGATCGTGCTCGCGGTCGCTATATTCGCGGTGCTGCAGAGCGTGCTCGCGCCGTGGCTGTTCAAGATCACGCGGCGGCACGCCCACGCGCTCCTCGGCGGCATCGGACTGCTGTCGACGTTCGTGGCCCTGCTCATCGCGGTGCTCATCCCGGCGGCGGGCATCGGCATCGACGGGCCGGTGGCGTGGATCATCGGAACGCTCATCGTGTGGCTCGTGACCGCGCTCGCGACGTGGCTGCTGCCGCCGCTGTTCATCAAGAACAAGGTGCAGGACCGCCGCGGCTGACGTCCCGAACATAGGGATTCCTCCCGATCCGCGGCGACCGCCTCACCCCTGAGGCTGGTGGGATGATGGGCGGTATGCAGATCGGCCGGGTGCCCCTCGTCGGCCGCCAGGCGGACCTCGACGCGCTGCGCGACGAGGTCGACGCCGTCGGCGCGGAAGGTCGCGCCGTCGTCGTGTCGGGCGACGCGGGCATGGGCAAGACCCGACTCCTGCGGGACTTCACCGAGAGTCTCGACGACGCGGTGGTCGTGCGCGGCGCATGCGTCGACTCGGGGTCGGGCCCGGCGCCCCTGACGGCGATCACGGACCTCCTGCGCGACCTCGTCGACGCGCTCGGCGTCGACGCCGTGCGCGAGGCCGCAGGCCCCGGCGCCGATGCGCTCGGTGTGCTCGTGCCCGCTCTCGCCGACAGCCCCGGCGACGCCGAGCGCCTCGCCGACGTCGTGGTCGAGCTGTTCTCGCAGCTGGCCCGCACGCAGCGGCTCGTCGTCATCATCGAGGATCTCCACTGGGCCGACAGCACCACGTGCGACATCACCGCGCGGCTCGTGCGCCGGTCGGCGGCGCTGCCCCTCTTCGTTCTGCTGTCGTACCGCACCGACGACGTCGGGCGGGCCCACCCGCTGCGCCCCGTGCTCGCCGAGCTCGACCGCGCGCGCCTGCTCACGCATCGGCCGCTCGCACGCCTCAGCCCCGCCGAGGTCGGCGCGCTCGCCACCGCCGTGCACGGTGACACACTCGCACCGGGTGTGCTGAACGACATCGCCGCCCGCAGCGAGGGCATCCCGTTCTACGTCGAAGAGCTCGCGAGCTTCTCCGGTGCGCGGCTTCCGGTATCGCTGCGGGATGTCCTCCTGCTGAGATACGAGCGATTGGATGCTGAGACCCGCCGCTTCGCGCGCGTGCTGGCGACCGGCGGGGTCGAGGTGGCGCACCCCGTTCTCCGCGATGTGTTCGACGGCGACGAGGCGACCCTCGAGGACGCCGTGCGCAGCGCCGTCGACGCGCAGGTCGTCGTGATCCGCGACGATGCGTACGCGTTCCGCCACGCGCTCATGCAGGAGGCGGTGTACGCGGAGCTGCTGCCGACCGAGCGGACACGGCTGCACACGGCGTACGCCGTGGCCCTCGAGAACTCAGCCCCCTCCGCCCGCGTGCTCGCTGACGTCGCCCACCACTGGCGCGCGGCACGCGTGCCCGACCGGGCGCTGGCGGCGGGTGTCGCGGCGCAGCGCGCCGCGAGCGACGCGTCGGCGTGGTCGACGGCGGCCGAGGCGGGGGAGCGGGTGCTCGAACTGTGGGACTCTGTTCCCGACCCGGAGGGGATCTGCGGGATGCCGCGCGCCGAGGTGCTGCGACGGACCTCCGCCGCCCTGGTGTCAGCGAACCGGAATGATCGCGCCCTGGCGTTCGCGCGAGAGGCGGTGGCCCTGTGGCCCGAGGACGACGTCGTCGGGCGCGCGGCGATGCTCGGCGACCTCGCGACGATCGAGTTCCAGGCGGGAGTGTCGGACGGCGTCGCGAGCATCGAGCAGGCGCTCGCGATCCTCGGCGCCGACCCGCGCCACGACGTGCAGCGCGCCGGCCTCCTGCTCAGCTCCGCGCGCGTCCACATGCTGAACGGGCGGCAGGGACGCGGCGCCGAGGTCGCCGCCCAGACACGCGCGACCGCCGAGGCGGCGGCCGCCGCAGGAGACCCGGCCGCCCGCGAGATCCTCGCGCAGGCGCTGCTCATCGCCGCGACCTGCCGTGCGAGCGTCGGCGACGTCGGTGGCGTCGCGCTGTTCGAGGAGGCCCGTGCGCACTCGCTCGGCTTCGTCCGCGCCATGATGCGCTACTACATCAACTACTCGAACACTCTCATGCAGGTCGGCCGATACGACGATGCGCTGGCCGTGGCGCAAGAGGGCATGCAGTACGGGCGCACCCATGTGGCCGACCTCGGCCCCCTCGTCATGATCGAGGCCAACGTGATCGAGGCGCACATCTACGCTGGTCGGCTGAGGGAGGCCGAGGAGCTGGGTGGGCTGCTGCCGCTCGTCGAACCGGGTCTGTACTCGGCGTTCCTGAGGGAGCGGCTGGTGTGCCTCGCGATCTGGCGGGGCCGCATCGACGGCGCGGAGGCGGCCCTCGAGGCCGCCCGCCTCGAGCTCGACAGGTTCGGCGCCTACGAGTACCAAACGCGGTTCGGCATGGCCTACGACCTCGGCGAGCTGGCCCTCGCCCGCGGAGACGCGCACGAGGCGCTGTCGCACGCCCGCCTGGCGTGGGAGACGCCCGCCGGCGGCGTGCTCGCGCTGCCGCTCACCGGGATCGCGGCCCGGGCGGTCGCGATGCTGCGCGAACGCGGAGAGGACGCCGACATCGAGCCGTACCGCGCCGTGCTCGCCGGGTTCGACGGCTGGCCGGTGACGCCGCTCTGGGCTGCCGTCTTCGCCGCAGAACTCGGCGAGGGCCCATGGACCGTCGCGATCGATGCGGTGGGCCCCGCCTATGTCCGGGCATACGCCCGCGTGCGCCACGGCGAGTCGCTGCTGGCCGACGGCGACCGCACCGGCGCACGAGAGGCGCTCGCGGCCGCCGCGTCGTACGCCGAGGGTCTCGGCGCCGACGGCCTCGCCGCGCGCGCCCGCGCCGTGATGACGGATGCCGGACTCACCGGCGATGCGTCCCGCTCGGTGCTGACCGCCCGCGAGGAGCAGGTGCTCGAGCTGGTCGCCGAAGGGCTCAGCAACGGCCAGATCGCCGAACGGCTCTACATCAGCGTGAAGACCGTGTCGGTGCACGTGTCGGCGATCCTCCGCAAGCTGGAGGCGCCGTCACGGACGGCCGCGGCCGCGATCTACCGCCGCAGCGCGGCGTAGGCCCGGCCGGACCCGGGCAGCGACGTGCAGCCGCGGGCTGCAGCATCCGTGTCCGGACCGTCAGATGTGGTACTCGGGCGTCGTCAGCAGCGCACGGGTGTCGTCGCCCATGCGGCGGGCGCGCGGCTTCGCGGGCACCCCGACCAGCACGCTGTCGGCGGGGGCGTCCTTCGTGACGACCGCGTTCGCGCCGACGACCGATCCCGCGCCGATCGTGATCGGGCCGAGGATCTTGGCGCCGGCGCCGACCGCGACGCCGTCCTCGATCGTGGGGTGGCGCTTGCCGCCCTCGCGCTGCCGACCGCCGAGCGTGACGCCGTGGTAGAGCATGACGTCGTCGCCGACCTCGGCGGTCTCGCCGACCACGACGCCCATGCCGTGGTCGATGAAGAAGCGGCGGCCGATGGTCGCCCCAGGGTGGATCTCGATGCCGGTGAGCCAGCGGGTGATCTGCGATCCGGCGCGCGCCACGAAGCGGAAGTCCCGCGTCCACAGGGCGTGCCACACGCGATGCGCCCAGATCGCGTGGAGGCCCGGGTAGAGCACGGCGATCTCGAGGCCGCCGCGGGCGGCGGGGTCGCGCAGCTTCGCCGCGGCGACGTCCTCGCGGGCCCGGGCGAAGAAGCCGATGCGTTCGTCGGTCATTTGGTCTCGGCCTCCGGCTCGCGCAGGTGCTCGTACAGAGCGGTGGACAGGTAGCGCTCGCCCGAGTCGGGCACGATCACGACGATCCGCTGCCCTTCCGCCTCGGGGCGCGCCGCGATCTGGAGCGCTGCCCACACGGCGGCGCCGGCGGACATCCCGGCGAGGATGCCCTCGCGGGTGGCGAGCTCGCGCGCGACCGCGATGGCGTCGTCGAACTCGACGTCGAAGATCTCGTCGACGACCGAGCGGTCGAGCACCTCGGGGACGAAGTTCGGTCCGATGCCCTGGATGCGGTGGCCGCCGGCGCGGCCTTCGGTGAGGACGGGGGAGTCCTTCGGCTCGACGAGGACGATCTTGACGTCGGGGTTCCGCTCCTTGAGCACCTGGCCGACGCCGGTGATCGTGCCGCCGGTGCCCGAACCCGCGACGAACCAGTCGACGCGCCCCTCGGCGTCGCGCCAGATCTCCTCGGCGGTGGTCTTGCGGTGGATGGCGGCGTTCGCCTCGTGCTCGAACTGGCGCGCGAGGATGGCGCCGGGAGTCTCGGCGACGATGCGCCGGGCGGTCTCGACCGCCTCGGTCATGCCCTTGTAGGGGTCGGTGAGCACGAGCTCCGCGCCGAACGCCTTCAGCAGCGTGCGGCGCTCCTTGGACATCGAGGCGGGCATCGTCAGGATGACGCGGTACCCGCGTGCGGCGCCGATCAGCGCGAGCGAGATGCCGGTGTTCCCGCTCGTCGACTCGACGATCGTGCCGCCCGGCGCCAGCTCGCCGGCCGCCTCGGCGGCTTCCACGAGCGCGTAGCCCAGGCGGTCCTTGACCGACGAACCCGGGTTGTAGAACTCGAGCTTCGCGAGCACCTCCGCCCCGAGGCCCTCGGTGAGCGCGTTGAGCCGGACGAGCGGCGTCTCGCCGAAGGCGGTGGTGATGTCGGAATGGATGCCGGGCACGTGGTGCTCCCTCGATTCAGTCGGTACGGAAGACGACGGCGCGCCGGCGCCCGAACGGGATTGCCGGCGCGCCGTCGTGACGACTCAATCTTCGCGCAGATCCTCGTACAGAGCGGTCGACAGGTAGCGCTCGCCGAACGAAGGGACGATGACGACGATGTTCTTGCCCGCGGCCTCGGGGCGCGCGGCCACCTGCAGTGCCGCCCAGATGGCGGCACCCGACGAGATCCCCACGAGGATGCCGTCCTGCGCGCCGACGGCACGCGCGGTCGTGATCGCATCGGGGAACTCGACGTCGATGACCTCGTCGATGACGCCCTGGTCGAGGATCGCGGGAACGAAGTTCGGCCCGATGCCCTGGATCTTGTGGGGTCCGGGCGTGCCCTTCGTGAGCAGCGGCGAGTCGGCGGGCTCGACCGCGATGACCTTGGCGCCGGGGACGCGCTCCTTCAGCACCTGGCCGACACCGGTGATGGTGCCGCCCGTGCCGATGCCCGCCACGAAGTAGTCGATCTGGCCGTCGGTGTCGCGGATGATCTCCTCGGCCGTGGTCTTGCGGTGGATCTCGACGTTGGCCTGGTTCTCGAACTGGCGCGCGAGGACGGCGCCCGGGGTCTCGGCGAGGATCTCGTCGGCCTTGGCGAGCGCGCCCTTCATGCCGCCGGCGGGATCGGTGAGCACGAGCTCCGCGCCGTACGCCTTCAGCAGCAGGCGGCGCTCGATCGACATCGAGGACGGCATCGCGAGGATGACGCGGTAACCGCGCGCGGCCCCGACCATCGCGAGCGCGATGCCCGTGTTGCCGCTCGTCGCCTCGACGATGGTGCCGCCCGGCTTGAGCTCACCCGAGGCCTCGGCGGCGTCGACGATGGCGATGCCGAGACGGTCCTTCACGCTCGAGGCCGGGTTGTAGAACTCCAGCTTCGCCAGGACGTTCCCGCCGGCGCCGTTGGTGACGCGGTTCAGGCGCACCAGCGGCGTGTTGCCGAATGCGGACGTGATGTCGGGATGAATGCCGGTCATATCGGGCCTTTCGCGGGTTCTCGGCTGATCGAGCACCAGCCTAGGGTCAGCCTTTCGCTGTGAGTCCTTCTGTGACGAAGGCACGGCCGCCCCCCGGTACCCTGCCCGCCGCCGTGCCGGGCCTAAAGTGGATGCGGTCATGGCTTCTCCCGACAAGTCCCCCCTGCTCTCCGATGCCCTCCGCCGCGCCGCCGCGCGCCTCGCCGAGGGCGGTATCACCGACCCACCCGTCGACGCCGAGCTGCTGGCCGCGTTCGTGCTCGGCTCCGGGCGCGGGGGAGTCCAGGCGGCGGCGATCCGCGGCGACCGCCTCACCGCGCAGGACGCCGCTCGCCTCGACGAACTCGTCGCACGGCGGGTGACCCGTGAGCCGCTTCAGCACATCACAGGCACGGCGCCCTTCCGCCATCTCGAGCTGCGGGTCGGCCCCGGTGTCTTCGTGCCCCGCCCCGAGACCGAGATGGTCGCGCAGCTGGCGATCGACGCACTGCGGGCGGCAGCATCCGTGTCTCCCATCGCGGTGGATCTCGGCACCGGCAGCGGCGCGATCGCCCTCGCCATGGCGACCGAGGTGCCGCACGCCCGGGTGTTCGCGGCCGAGAACTCGGTCGACGCGTTCGTGTGGACGAAGGAGAACTTCGCGCACGTCGGCGCCGACAACGCGACGCTCGCCTTCATCGACCTGGCCCACGCCTTCCCCGAGCTCGACGGCACGGTCTCGGTCGTGGCATCGAATCCTCCGTATGTTCCGGATGCTGCGATCCCGCGCGATCCGGAGGTGCGGTTCTTCGACCCGCCCGCGGCGTTGTACGGGGGAGAGGACGGTCTCGACGTCGTCCGCATTCTGAGCGGGGTGGGGCTGCGCCTGGCGCACCCCGGCGGGATGATCGTGATCGAGCACGGCGAGTGGCAGGGCGAGGCGATCCGGGGGATCCTCGAGGCCGACGGATGGCGCGCCGCCGCGACGCACCCCGACCTCACGATGCGCGACCGCGCGACCACCGCGCTGCGGCCGTGACGCCGCCGCCGGTTCGGAGCGTTCGTCCGGGGCTTCACAACTAGACTGGCGGGCGACATGTCCCCCATCTACGACTGCCGTGACGAGGCGCAGCTGCTCACCGGCATGCGCCAGGCGCGCCAGGCCATCGGCCGCGGCGAGCTCGTCGTCATCCCCACCGACACCGTCTACGGCGTCGCCGCCGACGCCTTCGACCACGCCGCCGTCGCGCGCCTCCTCGCGGCGAAGGGCCGCGGCCGCCAGTCGCCGCCCCCCGTGCTCGTGGCCGGGCTCACGACGCTGCGCGCGCTCGTCGCCGAGGTCCCCGAGCCGATCGAGCGCCTCGTCGAGGCCTATTGGCCGGGCGGCCTCACCATCGTGCTGCCGTCGCAGCCGTCGCTGTCGTGGGACCTCGGCGAGACCCGCGGCACCGTCGCGGTGCGCATGCCCGCGCACCGCATCGCCCTCGAGCTCCTCGAAGAGACCGGGCCGCTCGCGGTCTCGAGCGCCAACCTCACCGGCATGGCGGCCGGCATCACCGCCGAGGACGCGGAAGGGATGCTGAAGGACAGCGTCGCCGTCTATCTCGGCGACGGGCCGTCGAAGACCGGCGTCCCCTCGACGATCATCGACGCGACCAGCCTCGTCGTCGGCGACGAGCCCCGCGTGCGCGTGCTGCGTGACGGCGCCGTGAGCCGCGAGCAGCTCCGGGACGTGCTGGGCGACCTCCTCGAGCCTGATCCTGTCGCGGAGCCCGAGGCTGAGCCCGACGCCGTGGCGACGGATGCGGCGGCGACGGATGCGGCGGCCGACGAGGCTGCGGCGTCCGGGGCGCCGGAACCCGACCGCTCGTGAAGCAGTACGTCTTCACGATCCTCCTCACGGCGGCCGTCACCTTCGTCCTGTCGTGGGCGGTGTGGCGGCTCAGCCTGAAGTACAAGCTGTATCCGGGCATCCGCGAGCGCGACGTCCACAAGACGCCCACGCCGCGCCTCGGCGGCATCGCCATGTTCATCGGCGTGCTCGCGGCGTTCGCGGTGTCGTCGCAGCATCCGTATTTCTCCATCGTCTGGGCGCAGCCTCAGCAGATGTACGCGCTGCTCGGCGCGACCGCGCTCATCGTCGTCATCGGCGTCCTCGACGACCTGTGGGACCTCGACTGGATGATCAAGCTCGGCGCGCAGTTCCTCGCCGCCGGCGTCATCGCGTGGTTCGGGCAGCTGCAGATCTACACGCTGCCGCTGGGCGGCATGACGATCTTCTCGAGCTGGGCGAGCTTCACGCTCACCGTGTTCTCGATCGTCGTCGTCATGAACGCTGTGAACTTCATCGACGGACTCGACGGGCTCGTCGCCGGGGTCTGCCTCATCGCGAACGGCGTGTTCTTCGCCTACTCCTACATGGTGTTCCGCGACATCGGCTCGAGCACCTACTTCACGCTGTCGTCGCTGATCGCCGCCGTGCTCATCGGCGCGTGCATCGGGTTCCTGCCGCTGAACTGGAGCCCCGCGCGCCTGTTCATGGGAGATGCGGGCGCGCTCATGCTCGGTCTCCTCATGGCGTGCTCGGCGATCTCGATCACCGGAAACTTCGACCCGGCGATGATCGCCGACAACGACGCGTTCGGCCGGTCCCAGCTGCTCGGTGCGTTCATCCCGATCCTCTTGCCGGTCGTCGTCGTCCTGCTGCCGCTGCTGGACTTCGGCCTCGCCGTCGTCAGGCGCATGAGCCGGGGGAAGTCGCCGTTCTCGCCCGACCGCAAGCACCTGCACCATCGCATGCTCGACATGGGCCACACCGACCGCGACGCGGTGCTCATCTTCTACGCGTGGACGGCGCTGGTGAGCCTGTCGGTGCTGCTGATGTACATCGGCACGACGCTGCAGTGGCCGGGAGACTACCTCTTCGGCGTGTTCTACGGCATCGTCGGCATCGCCGCATGCCTCGTCGTCACGCTCCTTCCCTCGCGCCGCCGCCCGGTCGCGGCGGCACCAGGCCCCACCGAACCCGAACCCGAACCCGAACCCGAACCCCAGCCCGATCCCGCGCCCGCACAGGAGGACGCCCGATGAGCCCGAGCCCGAACCCCCGCACCCCGATCTCCAGCACCCCGATCCTGCGCACCGTCCTGGTGTGGTCGGGCACGGTCACCGCGGTCCTCGCCGTCGTCGGCGCGATCGTCGGCTTCCTCGTCGCGGGGACGACAGGCCTGTGGAGCGCTCTGGCCGGCGTCCTGGTCGCCGCGGTGTTCCTCGGCATCACCGGCGCGAGCATCCTCATCGCGAACCGGTGGTTCGGCGACCCGCTCTACGTGCCGATCTTCTTCGGCATCGTGATGGGCGGGTGGATCCTGAAGTTCGTCGTGTTCATCGTGATCCTGCTCGTGCTGCGCGGTCAGCCCTGGGTCGAGCCCACCGTGTTCTTCGTCGCGGCGGTCGTGAGCGTGCTCGCGTCGCTGGCGGTCGACGTCATCGTGATGGTGCGGATGCGCGTCCCGCATGTGAGCGACGTGGAGCTTCCGACCGACCCCGACGCGGGGGACAAGCGCGACGACGCGTCCGACGGATCCTGATCCGCCGTCCCGCGGATTCAGCGACCTCACAAGTTTGATAGGCTGAACGAGCGCCCGCCCACTCGCTCAGCGAGTACTTGCGGAGTGACGCTCATCGACCATCGTCGCAACGGTTCTCGACCGGTGCCCCGAAGCTGGAGCCAGCGCTGTCTATTCATGCTGCGACCCTGATCGCCCCCTTTGCCACGGATGAACCGCCCGTTTTCCACGGGCCCTCGATCGATGAGTTCTTCCCTGAGGTCCTCTTCGATCTGGCCGGTGTTCCGATCACTCGGATCCACCTCATCCAGTTCCTCGCCACGATCGCCGTCGTCGTGATCTTCTGGCTCGGTACGCGCCGCATGCGCGTCGTCCCGGGCCGGTTCCAGAGCCTCGTCGAGATGGGGCTCGACTTCGTGCGCGTCAACATCGGCGAGGACCTGCTCGGCAAGAAGGACGCCCAGCGGTTCCTGCCGATCCTCACGACGCTGTTCTTCATGATCCTGTTCATGAACATCACGGGCATCATCCCGTTCCTGAACATCGCCGGCACGAGCATCATCGCGGTGCCGTTGACCCTCGCGATCGTGAGCTATGTCACGTTCATCTACGCCGGCATCAAGAAGAGCCCGAAGAACTTCTTCAAGAACTCGCTCTTCCCGTCGGGCGTGCCGTGGCCGATCTACATCATCGTCACGCCGATCGAGCTGATCTCGACGTTCATCATCCGCCCGGTGACGCTGACCCTCCGACTACTCATGAACATGATGGTCGGCCACCTGCTGCTGGTGCTGTTCTTCGCGGCCACGCAGTTCTTCATCTTCGACATGGGCGGCTGGTGGTCCATCCTCGGCGCCGGCAGCCTCGCGTTCGGCTTCGTCTTCACTCTGTTCGAAATCCTGGTGGCCGTCCTCCAGGCCTACGTCTTCGCCCTTCTCACCGCGGTCTACATCCAGCTCGCGGTCGCCGAAGAGCACTGAAAGCGGGACGGCCCTGCTTCTAAGACAACGCAGGGCCGCCCACAACTGAAAGGAAACACCCCCGTGGACGCAACTACGGTTCTCGCCGAGGTCTCCGGCTCCATCGCCACCGTCGGTTACGGCCTCGCCGCGATCGGCCCGGCCATCGGCGTGGGCATCGTCGTCGGCAAGACGATCGAGGGCGTCGCCCGTCAGCCCGAGCTGGCCGGCCGCCTCCAGGTGCTCATGTGGATCGGTATCGCCTTCACCGAGGCGCTCGCCTTCATCGGCATCGCGACCGGCTTCATCTTCGGCTTCTGATCGCCACACTCTCGTCTAAGGAGACAGGATGCTGAACGCTCTTGTCACGTACGCCGCGGAAGAGGGCGCAGAAGCGCACAACCCTCTGATCCCCGCGTGGTACGACATCATCTGGTCGTCGGTGTGCTTCATCGTCATCCTGATCATCTTCTGGAAGGTCGCCCTTCCGCGGATGAAGAAGCTGCTCGACGAGCGCTCCGCTGCCATCGAAGGCAACATCGCCAAGGCCGACGAGGCCCAGCGCAAGGCCGAGGCCGCCCTCGAGGAGTACACGGCGCAGCTCGCCGATGCCCGCAAGGAGGCCGGTGAGATCCGCGACGCCGCCCGCGAGGACGGCAAGAAGATCGTCGCCGAGGCCAAGGAGACCGCTTCGGCGGAGGCCGCGCGCCTGACCACGACCGCGCACGCGCAGATCGAGGCGGAGCGCCAGACGGCCCTCGTGTCGCTGCGCAGCGAGGTGGGCACGCTCGCCCTCGACCTCGCCGGCGGCGTGATCGGCGAGACGCTGTCCGACGACAAGAAGGCTCAGGCCGTCGTCGACCGCTTCCTGGCCGAGCTCGAAGAGTCCGAAGGGGCGAAGGCGTAATGGGCAGCGCGACCACTCAGGCCCTGGCGGCGACGACCGCGGCGCTGCGCGCCGCGTCGGGCGTCGACCTCGACGTGGCCGGCGAGCTGTTCGCCGTCGCGCGCGCCGTGGGCGACTCGTCGCAGCTGAGCGGCGCGCTCGCCGACTCCGCCGCGTCGGCCGAGGCCCGCCGCAAGGTCGTCGCCGACGTGTTCGGCAAGGCCGTGAAGCCCACGACGGCGTCGCTGCTGACGACCGCCGTCGCTCAGCGGTGGTCCTCGTCCGACGATCTCGTCGACGGCATCGAGGAGCTCGCGGTGCGTGCCGTCGCGGTCGCCGACGCGAAGGCCGACGTCGAGGCCGAGCTGTTCGCGTTCTCGCGGACCGTGGCCGACAACCCCGAGCTCGAGCTCGCGCTGGGCAGCCGGCTGGGCGACGCCACCGCGAAGGGCGCGCTCGTCGAGAAGCTCCTCGCGGGCCGCGCGAGCGCAGGGACGACGCTGATCGCATCCTCCCTGATCCGCCAGCCACGCGAGCGGCGCGTGCGTCAGCTGCTGTCGCGCGCGACCCGGCTCGTCGCCGACCAGCGCGACCGCGCGGTCGCGACCGTCGTGGCCGCGGCACCGCTCAGCGCGGCGCAGAGCGAGCGCCTCACCGCCGCTCTCACCAAGCGCTACGGCACGCCGGTCTCGCTCAACACCATCGTCGACCCGACCGTCGTCGGCGGCGTGCGCGTGCAGATCGCGGACGACGTGATCGACGCGAGCGTGTCGTCGCGCCTGGCCGACCTCCGTCAGCGGCTCGCCGGCTGACACAGACTTCCCGCCTACGCGGAGATTTCGGGGCCGAGGCCCCTTGAACGAAGGAAAACAATGGCAGATCTCACTATCAGCCCCGATGTCATCCGTGACGCGCTGAAGGACTTCGTCGCCGCCTACGAGCCCACCGGGGCTGCGGCCACCGAGGTCGGCACGGTCGTCGACGCCGCTGACGGCATCGCCCACGTCGAGGGCCTGCCCGGTGTCATGGCGAACGAGCTGGTGACGTTCGCGGACGGCACCCAGGGCCTCGCGCTGAACCTGGACGAACACGAGATCGGTGTGGTCGTCCTCGGCGACTTCGCCGGCATCGAGGCCGGGCAGCAGGTCACCCGCACCGGCGAGGTGCTCTCGGTGGCCGTCGGCGACGGCTACCTCGGCCGCGTCGTCGACCCGCTCGGCAACCCGATCGACGGTCTCGGCGAGATCGCCACGGTCGGTCGTCGTGCCCTCGAGCTGCAGGCGCCCGGCGTCATGCAGCGCAAGTCGGTGCACGAGCCGCTGCAGACCGGCATCAAGGCCATCGACGCGATGATCCCCGTCGGCCGCGGCCAGCGCCAGCTCATCATCGGCGACCGCCAGACCGGCAAGACGGCCATCGCGATCGACACGATCATCAACCAGAAGGCCAACTGGGAGTCGGGTGACGCCACCAAGCAGGTGCGCTGCATCTACGTCGCGATCGGCCAGAAGGGCTCGACGATCGCGGCCGTGAAGGGCGCCCTCGAGGACGCCGGCGCGCTGGAGTACACGACCATCGTCGCCGCTCCCGCCTCCGACCCCGCCGGCTTCAAGTACCTCGCCCCGTACACCGGCTCGGCCATCGGCCAGCACTGGATGTACGAGGGCAAGCACGTCCTGGTCATCTTCGACGACCTGTCGAAGCAGGCCGAGGCCTACCGCGCGGTGTCGCTGCTCCTGCGCCGCCCGCCGGGCCGCGAGGCATACCCGGGCGACGTCTTCTACCTGCACTCGCGTCTGCTCGAGCGTTGCGCGAAGCTGTCCGACGAGCTCGGCGCCGGCTCGATGACGGGTCTTCCGATCATCGAGACGAAGGCCAACGACGTGTCGGCGTACATCCCGACCAACGTGATCTCGATCACCGACGGCCAGATCTTCCTGCAGTCGGACCTCTTCAACGCCAACCAGCGTCCCGCGGTCGACGTCGGCATCTCGGTCTCGCGAGTCGGCGGTGACGCCCAGGTCAAGTCGATCAAGAAGGTCTCCGGCACGCTCAAGCTCGAGCTCGCCCAGTACCGCTCGCTCGAGGCGTTCGCGATGTTCGCCTCCGACCTGGACGCCGCCTCGCGTCGCCAGCTCGCCCGCGGTGCGCGCCTGACCGAGCTGCTCAAGCAGCCGCAGTACTCGCCGTACCCGGTCGAGGAGCAGGTCGTCTCGATCTGGGCCGGCACCAACGGCAAGCTCGACTCGATCGAGGTGGAGGACGTGCTGGCGTTCGAGCGCGAGCTGCTCGACTACCTGCGTCGCAACACCACGATCCTCGACACGCTGCGCGACACGAACGTCCTCGACGACGACACCGTGGCGGAGCTGACGAAGAAGACCGACGAGTTCATCCTCGAGTTCCAGGCCGGCAAGGGCCAGTCGATCGTCAAGCCCGGCCACGAAGAGGTCGCAGCTGCGCAGGCCGACGACGTGAACCAGGAGAAGATCGTCAAGGGTCGCCGCTAAGGCGGGCCTGGGCTAGCAGACATGGGCGCACAACTCCGGGTCTACAAGCAGAAGATCTCTTCTGCTCAGACGACCAAGAAGATCACGAAGGCGATGGAACTCATCGCGGCTTCGCGCATCCAGAAGGCGATGGCGCGTGTGCGCGCGTCGTCGCCCTTCGCGCGGGCCGTGACGCGTGCCGTCTCCGCCGTGGCGACGCACTCGAACGTCGACCACCCGCTGACCGTCGAACGAGAGACGATCCGCCGCTCCGCGGTCGTGATCTTCTCGTCCGACCGCGGTCTCGCGGGCGCGTTCAACTCGCAGATCCTCCGTGAAGGCCTCGAGCTCGCGCAGCTGCTGCGCGAGGAGGGCCGGGAGCCGGTGTTCTACCTCATCGGCCGCAAGGCCGTCGGGTACTTCCAGTTCCGTCGCATGGACAGCGCTGCGGAGTGGACCGGCGACACCGATACGCCGCACTTCACGACGGCGGAAGAGATCGCGGCGACCCTGCTCGACGCGTACGACCGTGGCGGGGAGGAGAACGGCGTCGACGAGATCCACCTCGTCTACAACCGCTTCGTCAGCATGATGACGCAGACGCCCGAGACGGTGCGCCTGCTTCCGCTCGAGGTCGTCGAGGCCGAGGAGGCCTCCTCGGCCGCGGTGTACCCGCTGTACGAGTTCGAGCCGGACGCGGAGACGGTGCTCGACGCGCTCCTGCCGGTGTACATCCAGAGCCGCGTCTTCAACGCCCTCCTGCAGTCGTCGGCAGCGAAGCACGCCGCGACACAGAAGGCGATGAAGTCCGCCAGCGACAACGCCGACAAGCTCATCACCGACTACACGCGCCTGCGCAACAACGCGCGCCAGGCCGAGATCACGCAGCAGATCGCCGAGATCGTCGGCGGCGCCGACGCCCTGTCCTCGGGCAAGTAGCCGGAACGCCCGCCGGGCGTCCGGCCCTACAAGCACTGCGCAGACAGACCACACGAAAGAGAAGAAGCCATGAGCCTCACCGCTGACAAGACCGAGACGGCGGTCGTCGGGCGCGTCGCCCGCGTCACCGGCCCCGTCGTCGACATCGAGTTCCCGCACGACTCGATCCCCGACATCTACAACGCGCTGAAGACGACGATCGTGATCGGCGACGACGCGTCCGAGATCACGCTCGAGGTCGCTCAGCACCTCGGTGACGACCTCGTCCGCGCCATCTCGCTCAAGCCGACCGACGGCATGGTCCGCGGCCAGGAGGTGCGCGACACCGGCGGCCCCATCACGGTCCCCGTCGGCGACGTCACCAAGGGCAAGGTGTTCAACGTCACGGGTGACGTCCTGAACGCCGCTCCGGGCGAGACCGTCGAGGTCACCGAGCGCTGGGGCATCCACCGCAAGGCGCCGTCGTTCGACCAGCTCGAGTCCAAGACCGAGATGTTCGAGACCGGCATCAAGAGCATCGACCTGCTCACCCCGTACGTGCAGGGTGGAAAGATCGGCCTGTTCGGCGGTGCCGGCGTCGGCAAGACCGTCCTCATCCAGGAGATGATCCAGCGCGTCGCGCAGGACCACGGCGGTGTGTCGGTGTTCGCCGGTGTCGGCGAGCGCACCCGTGAGGGCAACGACCTCATCGGCGAGATGGAGGAGGCGGGCGTCTTCGACAAGACCGCGCTCGTCTTCGGCCAGATGGATGAGCCGCCGGGGACGCGTCTGCGCGTGGCCCTGTCGGCCCTGACGATGGCGGAGTACTTCCGCGACGTGCAGAAGCAGGACGTGCTGCTGTTCATCGACAACATCTTCCGCTTCACACAGGCCGGTTCCGAGGTCTCGACGCTGCTCGGCCGCATGCCGTCCGCAGTGGGCTACCAGCCGAACCTCGCCGACGAGATGGGCGTCCTCCAGGAGCGCATCACCTCGACGCGCGGTCACTCGATCACGTCGCTCCAGGCGATCTACGTCCCCGCCGACGACTACACCGACCCGGCGCCGGCCACGACGTTCGCGCACCTCGACGCGACCACCGAGCTGTCGCGCGAGATCGCGTCGAAGGGTCTGTACCCCGCCATCGACCCGCTCACGTCGACGAGCCGCATCCTCGACCCGCGCTACATCGGTGAGGACCACTACCGCGTGGCCACGGCCGTCAAGCAGATCCTCCAGAAGAACAAGGAGCTGCAGGAGATCATCGCGATCCTCGGTGTCGACGAGCTCTCGGAAGAGGACAAGATCGTCGTCTCCCGCGCGCGCCGCATCCAGCAGTTCCTCTCGCAGAACACCTACATGGCGAAGAAGTTCACCGGTGTCGAGGGCTCGACGGTTCCGATCAAGGAGACCATCGAGTCGTTCGACGCCATCGTCAAGGGCGACTTCGACCACGTCGCCGAGCAGGCGTTCTTCAACGTCGGCGGCATCTCCGACGTCGAAGAGCAGTGGGCGCGCATCCAGAAGGAGAACGGCTGACATGCCGCTCAAGGTGAGCCTCGTCTCCGCGGACGCGGAGGTCTGGTCGGGGGAGGCGTCGCTCGTCGTCGCCAAGACCGTCGAGGGCGAGATCGGCTTCATGACCGGCCACGAGCCGGTGCTCGCGATCCTCGCCGAGGGTCAGGTGCGCATCACCGAGACGTCCGGCACGAAGATCATCGCCAACGCGCAGGACGGGTTCCTGTCGATGGAGGGCGACGATCTCACGATCGTGGCCGGAAACGCCGCACTGATCTCCTGATCGACCATCATTCGCACTCGGCCGGTCCCCTCGGGGATCGGCCGAGTCGTTTCATCCGGCGACGTCGCCCCGAGCCCCGCCACGGAGAGTCATGCTGATCCTGCTGCCACCGTCCGAGACGAAGCGCGTAGGCGGTCGCGGCACGCCGCTCGATGTGACGCGGCTCGCGCTGCCGCAGCTCGCGCCCCAGCGCGAGGCCGTCGTCTCCGCGCTGGTCGCCCTCTCGGCCGACGAGGACCACGCCGCACGCGTCCTCAAGCTCGGCCCGAAGCAGCGCGGCGAGGTCGCCGTGAACGCCGCGCTGCGCGACGGCCCGTCGATGGCCGCGATCGACCGTTACACCGGAGTGCTCTTCGACGCGCTGGATGCAGCATCCGTCTCCGCCGCCGGCCGGCGCTGGCTGGGAGCCCACGTCCTGGTGCACTCGGCCCCGTTCGGACCGGTCGGTGCGCTCGATCCGATCCCCGCCTACCGACTGGGCGCCGCGACGTCGCTTCCGGGCGTGCCCCCGCTCCGGCGCCTGTGGAGCGCCGACGTCACCGCTGCCCTCGCGGCACTCGAACCTCGTTTCGTGCTCGACCTGCGTTCCGAGGCGTACGTCGGGCTGGGCCCCGTGCCCGCGGAGGTCGCATCGCGGTACGTCCGCGTCGTGAGCGAGGGCGCCGACGGCGCCGTGCGCGCCCTCAACCACTTCAACAAGCACGCGAAGGGCGCGCTCGTTCGCCGGCTCGCCGAGGATCGCCCGCGTATCGGGTCTGCCGCGGCTTTCGTGACGTGGGCGGATGCTGAGGGCCTTCGTGTGCGCGAGACCGGCGCCGGCGAGCTCGAGCTCTTCGCCTGAGACCTATGCGGTCGGCGTGCGCACCGCCGAGAAGCGGTTGCGGCGGCCTCGTCAGTGCTTGGTGTGCTCCGCCGTTCGCTCGGTGTTCTCGGCGATCGCGATGAGGGCGACGACGGCTTCGATGATGAACCGGAGCAGGATGATCGCGAGGAAGGTCACCACCGGTACCACGATGATCGTCGCGATGAGCCCGGTGATGCCCGCCCCGACATTCAGCCACATCAGCGAGATCGCGTTCAGGATCCCGCCGACGAAGTAGACGATGAAGCCGATGGCGATCGCGATCAGCCCCACGAAGTAGAACACGCTCGCCAGCCGGCGCGTGATGAAGGTGCGGAACGAGAGGTCGAACAGCGCGGAGAAGAAGCCTCGGCCGATGTCATCGACCTCGCCCCGGACCGTCGGCACGCCCGTGTCGTCGGGGTCGGCCGCGCGCGCGGCGTCGGCGGCGGACTGCGGCGGGAGCGGCGGGGGAGTGGGGGAGGACGGAGTCTGGTCGGTCATGGCAGCCCTTCGGTCGGGAGTTCTGCTCAGGCTATCCACCCGACGTATCGGGAGGCCATCCCCCGGATAGCGGCGCCAATGCTGACAGTCGGCTGAGAGCGTCGCTAGCATGTGTCGAGCGGAGCAGGGGCTCCGCGGGCGCGTGCCGACGTGTCCGAACCGACTCTCTCGGAGGTCGCTCCAATGCTGATGGACTACTACGACGACGGCGGCGGAGCCGGGGCGCTCATCGCCTGGCTCGTCCTCGCACCGTTCTTCTTCCTGCTCGCGATCGCCGGATACGTCATCGGCTCGTGGTTCCTCATGAAGGTCTTCGACAAGGCCGGCGTGCAGGGCCGCTGGCGCGCATGGGTGCCGGTGTACAACACCCTGATCTTCGTCAAGCTCGGTGATCTCAACCCGTGGTGGCTGCTGGCGTTGTGGGGCGGCGCCCTCGTCCTCGGGTGGGTCCCGGTCCTCGGCTGGCTGATCGGGCTCGCCGCCTTCATCTACACGCTCCTGGCCGCGTGGCGCGTGGGCCTGAAGCTGCAGAAGGAGGCCGTCTGGCTGATCCTGTACTTCTTCCTTCCCATCGTCTGGCTGGGCATCAACGCGTTCGACCGCTCGCGGTGGAACCTCGCGATCCCCGCGGCGCCATGGGCCGGCAACTTCCTCGCCGACAAGACCGTGTGGTCGGGCGTTCCGGTCCAGGCGCCCGTCGGCGGCTACCCGGCGAACCCCGCTACGACGCCCGGCTACGGCGCCCCCGCGGGCTACCAGCCCCCGGCCGGGTACACCCCGCCGCCGGCGCCGCCCGCCGGCTACACGCCGCCGCCCGCGCCCTCGGCTGCGCCTGCTGCTCCGGTGCCGCCGCCCGCCGCGCAGCCTCCGGTGACGCCGCCGCCCGCGGCCGAGCCTCCGGCCGGGCAGCCTCCGGTGACGCCACCGCCCGCGGCCCAGCCCCCGGCCACGGAGCCGCCGGCGACCGAGCCGCCCACCACCGAGCCGCCGGCGCCCGACGCGCCCAAGCCGTAAGAACCGATCGACAGCCCCTCGCCGCGCGGCGAGGGGCTGTCGTGTGCCGCGGGGGCGATGCATGTTGCAGCGAGCGGGACCCCGGCCGACGCACTCCGGCGCCGCGGCTAACGTGGAGGCATGACCTCGACTGTCCCCCTCCGTCGCGTCGGCGCGTCCGGCCTCCTCGTGTCCGCTGTCGGCCTCGGCTGCAACAACTTCGGCCGCCCCGGCACCCGCACCGAGACGCTCGACGGGACGCGGGAGGTGCTCGACGCCGCGATCGAGGCGGGGGTGACCTTCCTCGACACCGCCGACATGTACGGCGGCGATCCCGGCCAGTCCGAGACGCTCATGGGGGAGGCGCTCCGGGATCGGCGGGACCAGGTCGTCCTCGCGACCAAGTTCGGTCACCCCGGTCGAGACATGGGCTACCCGCCGTCGGGTGCGAAGGGCTCGCGGTCGTACATCCGGCGTGCGGTCGAGGCATCCCTCACCCGTCTGCAGACCGAGTGGATCGACCTCTACCAGCTGCACGTGCCCGACAACGACACCCCGATGGAGGAGACGCTCGACGCGCTCGGCGACCTCGTCCGCGAGGGCAAGGTGCGCTACATCGGGCACACCAACTTCTCGGGCTGGCAGATCGCCGAGGGCCACTTCACCGCGCTGATGCGGCACGGCGTGCCGTTCGTGTCGGCACAGAGCGAGTACAGCCTGCTCGCCAGGGGAGCCGAGCGGAACGTGCTGCGGGCCGTCGAGCGCTACGGCCTCGGCTTCTTCCCGTACTTCCCGCTCCACAACGGGCTGCTGACCGGCAAGTTCACGCGGGATGCCGCGCCGGCCGACACCCGCATCATCCGCCAGCGCCGCCACATCTACGACGACGCGCCGTGGGACGCGCTCGAGGGGTATCAGGCGTTCTGCGACGAGCGGGGCATCACGATGCTCGAGGCGACCTTCGGGTGGCTGCTGTCGCGTCCGGCCCTGTCGAGCGTGATCGCCGGCGCGACAAGCCCCGACCAGGTGCGGGCGAACGCCGCGGCCGCCTCGGCGTGGACGCCCACGGCCGCGGATCTCGCGACGATCGACGCGCTGTTCCCGCCGCCCGAGGCGGCTCTCTGACGGCTCGCGGCCGAGCGCCGAGGAGTTCGCCGACGGCGTAGGCGCCGGGCTGTCGGCGGCGCGCACGCAGGCGTAGCGTCGCTATCCGTGCGCGGTCCGCGGGAGCGGACGACTCCGCGCGCCGGAAAGGACCGTCGTGCTCGGCAAGCTCCTGGTGCGGTATCTGAGTCCCGCGTGGCCGCTCATCGTGGCGGTGGTCGTCTTCCAGCTCGCGCAGTCGATCGCGTCGCTGTGGCTGCCGACCCTCAACGCCGACATCATCGACAACGGCGTGGTGACGGGCGACATCCCGTACATCTGGTCGACCGGCGGCGTGATGCTGATCGTGAGCCTCGTGCAGGTGGTGTGCGCGATCGTCGCGGTGTACTTCGGGTCGCGCCTCGCGATGGGCATGGGCCGCGACCTCCGCGGCGACCTGTTCCACCGTGTCGTGGCGTTCTCGCAGCGCGAGGTCGGTCAGTTCGGCGCGCCCTCGCTCATCACCCGCAACACGAACGACGTGCAGCAGGTGCAGATGCTGGTGCAGGTCTCGGCGACTCTCATGATCTCCGCACCGATGCTCGCGATCGGCGGCGTCATCATGGCGATCAGTCAGGACGTCGGGCTGTCGTGGCTGATGGCCGTCGCGATCCCGGTGCTGCTCATCATCGTCGGGCTCATCGTGTGGCGGATGGTCCCCGCGTTCACGCAGATGCAGAAGCGCATCGATCGCGTGAACCAGATCATGCGCGAGCAGCTGAGCGGCATCCGCGTCGTGCGGGCGTTCGTGCGCGAGCGCCAGGAGCGTGCCCGCTTCGAGGCCGCGAGCGACGACGTCAAGGCGACAGGGCTGCGCGCCGGCAACCTGATGGCCCTCATGTTCCCCGCTGTCATGCTGGTCATGAACCTGTCCAGTGTCGCGGTCATCTGGTTCGGCGCCTTCCAGGTGCAGAACAGCGGCGTTCAGATCGGCACGCTGTTCGCGTTCCTCACCTACCTGATGCAGATCCTCATGGGCGTGATGATGGCGACGTTCATGTTCGTCATGATCCCCCGCGCCGCCGTGTGCGCGAACCGCATCGGCGAGGTCCTCGAGACCGACCCCTCGGTGTCGGCGCCCGGGGCCGCAGCATCCGCTCCCGCTCCCACCGGCCGGATCGAGTTCGACCATGTCGACTTCGCCTACCCGGGTGCCGATGACGCGGTGCTGCACGACCTCACCTTCACGGTGGAGCCCGGCACCACGACGGCGGTCATCGGCTCGACGGGCGCCGGCAAGACGACGCTCGTGAGCCTCGTGCCGCGCTTGTTCGACGTGACCGCGGGCAGCGTCCGGGTCGACGGTGTCGACGTGCGCGAGTACGACCCCGACGAACTGTGGACGCGCGTGGGACTCGTGCCGCAGCGCGCGTTCCTGTTCTCGGGGACGATCGCGTCCAACCTGCGGTACGGCGATCACGACGCGACCGACGAGCAGCTGTGGACGGCGCTCGAACTCGCGCAGGCCGCCGACTTCGTCCGCGCGATGCCCGAGGGGCTCGAGGCGTCGATCGCGCAGGGCGGCACCAACGTCTCGGGCGGGCAGCGCCAGCGCCTGGCGATCGCCCGCGCGTTGGTGAAGCGGCCCGAGTCGTACATCTTCGACGACTCGTTCTCGGCTCTGGATCTGAGGACGGATGCTGCGCTCCGCCGCGCGCTCGATACGCACCTGCCCGACGCGACCCGGCTCGTCGTCGCGCAGCGCGTCTCGACGATCCAGCACGCCGATCAGATCCTCGTGCTCGATCACGGACGCATCGTCGGGATCGGCACCCACGACGAGCTCGTCGAGAGCAACGAGACGTACCGCGAGATCGTGGAATCCCAGCTCGCGGCGGAGGCGGCGGCATGAGCGGGCCGGGGCGGCCGGTGCAGCGGATGCCGCTCGGCCGCGGGCCGATGGGCCAGGCGACGGGCGGCGAGAAGGCGCAGAACTTCGGTCCGAGCGCGAAGCGCCTCCTTGCCACCCTGCGCCCGGACAGGCTGCTGCTGGTCGTGGTGCTCGTGTTCAGCATCCTGTCGGTCACCCTCTCGGTGATCGGCCCCAAGCTGCTCGGCGAGGGCACCAACGTGGTGTTCGCCGGCTTCATCTCGCTGCAGGTGCCGGCGGGCATGACCAAGCAGCAGGTCGTCGACCAGCTCGTCGCGTCGGGCAACCAGGACCAGGCGAACATGATCGCTGCGATGGACTTCGTGCCCGGCTCCGGCGTCGACTTCGACCTGCTCGCGCGGATCCTCACGCTCGTCCTCGTCGTGTACGTGCTTTCCAGCCTCTTCGGGTGGCTCCAGGCGCGCATCCTCAACGGGGTGGTCCAGCGCGCGATGCACCGGCTGCGCCTGCAGGTCGAAGACAAGGTGCACCGCCTGCCGCTGTCGTACTTCGACCGCGTGCAGCGCGGCGAGCTGCTCAGCCGCGTCACCAACGACGTCGACAACATCGGGCAGACGATGCAGCAGACGCTGTCGCAGGTCGTGATCTCGCTGCTGACCGTGATCGGCGTGCTGACGATGATGTTCCTCATCTCGCCGCTGCTGGCCGTCATCGCGCTCGTCACGATCCCGCTCACGATCCTCATCACGGTGCTCGTCGCGAAGCGCTCGCAGAAGCTCTTCGTTCAGCAGTGGAAGACGACCGGAGTGCTCAACGCCCGCGTCGAGGAGACGTTCTCGGGCCACTCGGTCGTGAAGGTGTTCGGCCACCAGAAGGAGGTCGAGGCGGACTTCCGCGCCGAGAACGACGAGCTGTACCGCTCGAGCTTCGGGGCGCAGTTCCTGTCGGGCGTGATCATGCCCGCGATGATGTTCGTCGGCAACCTCGTCTATGTCGCGATCGCGGTCGTCGGCGGGCTGCAGGTGGCCGCCGGGCTCATGTCGATCGGCGACGTGCAGGCGTTCATCCAGTACTCGCGCCAGTTCACGCAGCCGCTCAGCCAGTTGGGGTCCATGGCGAACCTGCTGCAGTCCGGTGTCGCCAGCGCGGAGCGCGTCTTCGAGCTCCTTGACGAGGAGGAGCAGACGCCTGACGACGACCCGGCCGAGTCCGCCCCGGACGCGGCGAGTCGCCTCGAATTCGAGGATGTCGCGTTCCGCTACGTGGCCGACAAGCCCCTCATCGACGGGCTGACGCTCGCGGCGCGGCCGGGCAGCACCGTCGCGATCGTCGGGCCCACCGGCGCCGGCAAGACGACGCTGGTGAACCTGATCATGCGCTTCTACGATGTCGACTCCGGCCGCATCGTGCTGGACGGCGTCGACACGCGCCGCATGACGCGCGACGACCTCCGCGCGCGCACCGGCATGGTGCTGCAGGACACATGGCTGTTCGCCGGAACGATCCGCGAGAACATCGCGTACGGGCGCCCGGAGGCGTCGGAGGAGGAGATCGTCGCCGCAGCGACGGCGGCCTACGTCGACCGCTTCGTGCACGCGCTGCCCGACGGCTACGACACGACGCTCGACGACGAGGCCACCAATCTCAGCGTCGGCGAGCGGCAGCTCGTGACGATCGCCCGCGCGTTCCTGGCGGACCCGCGCATCCTGATCCTGGACGAGGCGACCTCATCGGTGGACACCCGCACCGAGCTGCTCATCCAGCGCGCGATGTCGCGGCTGCGCGAGGACCGGACCGCGTTCGTGATCGCCCACCGGCTGTCGACGATCAGGGATGCCGACCTCATCCTCGTGATGGAGAACGGCGCGATCGTCGAGCAGGGTTCTCACGCCGAGCTGCTCGCGCAGAAGGGCGCGTACTGGCGTCTCTACAACGCGCAGTTCGAGGGCGCGGCCGAGGAGGAGGAGGTCGTCTCGGTGCCGAGCGTGCCGCTGGCGCCGCCCCCGACGACGGCGCAGATCGTGGTCGACGCCCTCGCCGAGACCGAGGACGCCGTCGAGTAACCCACTAGGATGTGAGGACGCGGGGGCGAAGGGCTCCGGCGTATTCCGACGGGGAGGACAGGGCGTGCCCGAAGTTTCCACCCAGTCTCTCGCCGTCCCGGTCCCCAATGGCGTGCTCGAGCTCTCGTGGGCCGCTGTGACCGACACCGGCCGCCGGCGCGAGGTGAACCAGGATGCGGTGTTCGCGTCGTATCCGCTGTTCGTCGTCGCCGACGGCATGGGCGGACACGTCGGCGGAGAGATCGCCAGCGCCAGCGCGATCGAACGCCTCCGCGCCGTCGCCGAAAGCGGCACGGTGACGCCGAAGACGATCGAGAAGGCACTCGCGCACGCGGTCAAAGACATCGCGTCGCACCCGGAGGCCACCGACGACGGAACCGGTACGACGGTGACCGGCGTCTTCCTCGACACATCGGGAGATGCGCCGCACTGGGTCACGCTGAACATCGGCGACTCGCGCGTATACCTCGTGCGCGACGGCGCCATCGTCCAGATCACCACCGACCACTCCGTCGTGCAGGAGCTCGTCGCTGCAGGACGACTGAGTCCGGAAGAAGCCGAGAACCACCCCTACGGCAACGTCATCACCCGCGCGGTGGGTCCGAGCGACGGCGTCACGCCCGACTACGTGCGGCTGGATGCGCTGGACGGCGACCGCTTCGTGATCTGCTCCGACGGACTGACGAAAGAGCTCACGGACTACGGTATCCGCCACTTCCTCGAGGAGAACGCCGACCCGGCCGACGCGGCCTCCGCCATGCTCGAGGCTGCGCTCGAGAACGGCGGCCGAGACAACATCACGATCATCGTGCTCGACGTGGGTCTACCTGCCGACGACGATTCCTCCACAGCCAAGGACTGACCCCGGCTCTCCACAGATCCGGGTCGCCGCGATCTGCCGCGCGCGGGTGCGCGCTGGACTGGGCGCATGCGTTCGCCCGTTCCTTCGACCATCGTGACCGGCGCTGTGCTCGACGACGAGCCGCTCGCCCTTCCGCCCGCCTGGACTCCTCCGCCTCGCCCGCCGCTGCCGATCGTGGCCGCCATCGTCCCGGTGGTCGGGGCCGTCGCGTTGTGGCTGGTCACAGGCTCGCTCTTCTCGCTCTGGTTCGCGCTCCTCGGCCCGCTGATCGCGGCGGCGACGATGCTCGACGCGCGACGTGCCGCCCGCCGGGACGGTCGGCGGGCCGCGGCCGACGCGGTGCGGGCACGCGACGAGGTCGCGGCGGCGGTGGCGGCGCGACATGACGGCGAACGAGCACAGCTGTGGGCGCGGCATCCCGATGTCGTCCGCCTCGTCACCAGAGAGGGCGAGATCTGGCGCGGCGGGCGCGACGCGCGGCTTGTGGTCGGAGAGGGCGAGCGGGCGAGCGTCGTCCGCGTGACCGGGGGAGACGGCGATCCGGATGCTGCGGGGCTGCGTCGCCGCGCGGCTCGCGTCTCGGGGGCACCGGTGACGCTCCCGCTCGCCGCGGGTGTCGTGGTCGTCGGCGGGGAGACTCTCGCGACCGCCGTCCAGCGGGCGCTCGTCCTGCAGGCGTGCCTCGCCTTCGCACCGGACGAGTTGCGCGTCGTCGGGCCGCTCGGCCGGGGCCTCGACTGGATGGAGGCGCTGCCACACCGGGAAGGTCAGGGCGGATCGGCGCTGGCGATCGTCGGACCCGGCGATCTGGTCCCGACCGACGCGGATCTCGTGATCGCACGGGCCCGTCCCGGCGAACCGCTGCCGCCGCGGTGCCAGGCCGTGCTCACGATCTCGTCCCCCGACGTCGCACGGCTCGAGCACGCCGGCGAGGTCGTGCCGGTGCGCGTCGAAGCGGTCTCCCGAGGTCAGGCGGAGGAGATCGCGGCCGAGCTCTCCGCTCGCGCCGAACACAGCCTCGGAGTGCAGCGCGGGGCGCCCGAGCCGATCGCGCTGGGTCCGCTCCTGGCCGCTGTGCCTGCGACCCCGGGCGGGATGCCCGCGGCCATCGGCGCGAGCCGCGGCGAGCCCGTGCTCGTCGACCTCGTCGCCGACGGACCCCACGCCGTCGTCGCGGGAGTCACGGGGTCCGGCAAGAGCGAGCTGCTCATCACGTGGATCCTCGCGCTCTGCGCGACGCACTCGACCGACGAGGTGACTTTTCTGCTCGCGGACTTCAAAGGCGGAACGGCTTTCGACGGGCTCGCCGGGGTGCCTCACGTCAGCGGGGTCATCACCGACCTGGACGGCTCGGGCGCCCGCCGCGCGATCGAGAGCCTGCGTGCCGAGCTCCGCCGCCGCGAGGCGGCCATTGCCGCGGCCGGCGCCCGCGACATCGGCGATCCCCGCGTGCGGCTGCCGCGGCTCGTCGTGGTGGTCGACGAGTTCGCCGCCCTGCTCGGCGACCACCCCGAGCTGCACGGGCTGTTCGCCGACCTCGCGGCGCGCGGGCGCGCCCTCGGCATCCATCTCATCCTCGGCACGCAGCGCGCCGCGGGGGTGATCCGCGACAATCTGCTGGCGAACTGCCCGCTGCGGATCAGTCTGCGCGTGACCGACGCGGCCGACAGCCGGGCGCTCCTCGGCACGGATGACGCCGCCCGCCTGCCGGGCGGGGTCTCGGGGCGCGGAACGGCGTTCGTCCGCCGCGCCGGCGACGCGAGCCCGCAGCAGGTGCGCATCGCGTTGTCCGGCCCAGACGATGTCGCGGCCGCGGCGCTGCGGATCGGACACGGCGCACCGAGCAGGCCCTGGCTGCCCGAGCTGCCGAGACTGCTGGCCCTCGACGAACTCACCGCGCACTCGACGGCGGAGCGGGAGGTGCCTCCCGCAGGCACGGTGCTGCTCGGCCTGGCAGACGAACCGGAGCGCCAGCGGCAGCCCATTGCCTTCCTGAGGGCGTCCGACCGCGGCCTGCTGGTGCTCGGCGGGCCGGCGTCCGGAGTGTCGAACGTGCTCGATCTCATCGCGGCCCAGTTGCGGGGGACGGCGCAACGCCTTCCGGCTCACCCCGAGGGGCTGTGGGACGCGGTGGCCGCGCTGCACGAGGAGCTGCCGCACGCCGGATCGGCCGTGCTCGTCGATGACCTCGACACGGTCGCGCTGCGTCTGCCCCCCGAATACGCGCACGTCGTCATGGAGCGGATCGAGGGGCTCGTTCGCCGTGCCGCCGCCGCAGGCGTGCTGGTGGTCGCGGGTGCACACCGGCTGACCGGGCCGGTATCCCGCGTCGCCGAGCTCTTCCCGCGACGGCTCGTGCTGCCCTATCCCACGCGCGTCGACCACGCGTCGGCCGGGGGAGACCCTTCGACGTTCGACGCCGCTGCGCCGGCCGGGCGCGGCCGACTCGACGGGCGGACGCTCCAGCTCGCGATCGCGCCCCTCGCGCCCCGTGAGCCGGCCGTGCCCGATCCCGAATGGATGCCGCTCGCCCCGCTCACGGGCGTCGTGGCCCGCAGGTCGCCGGCGGGACGGCGCGCGCTGGCCGCCTGGGAGGCGCACGGAGACCGGGTGCTCGCAGTGGACGACTACGTCGCGGATCCCGGTGTCGTCGCGACCGCGCGCCTGGTCGTCGTGGGGGAGCCCGACGACTGGCAGCGGCACTGGCGGCTGCTCGCCGATATGCGGGGCGACCACGACCTCGTGATCGACACGTCGTGCGCGTCGGAGCTCCGTGTCCTCGCGGGATTTCGCGGGGTGCCGCCCTACTGCGAACCGGGTGCCGCGCGCGCGTGGCTCATCTCGGCCGGAGCGGACCCCGTCCGCATTGTCCTCCCATCATGAGATGTCCGGTCTGACCGTCGGGCGGACGCCTTGACCGGCGCTTCTCGCACGCCATAACGTCGGCCTGTGGCTACAACCCCGATCGATATGCAACGGCCTGAGGGCAAGGGACTCGCCGCGGGCACGCTGGGACTGTGGGGTTCCACCGTCATCGGCCTCGCGTCGACCGCGCCCGTCTACTCGCTGGTGGCGACCCTCGGGTTCGTCGTTCTGGCGGTCGGTGCGCAGGCGCCCATCGCGTTCGTCATCGCGTTCGTCCCGATGCTCTTCATCGCATTCGCGTACCGCGAGCTCAACAACGACGTCCCTGATTGCGGCACCACCTTCACCTGGGGCACCAAGGCCTTCGGCCCGTGGGTCGGCTGGATGGGCGGATGGGGCGTCGCCGTCGCCGGCATGGTCGTGCTGGCGAACCTCGCGCAGATCGCGGGCATCTACTTCTGGGCGCTCGTCGACGGGATCGTGGGCAGTTCCGAGGGCGCACTGCTCGCCGACAACGTCCCCCTCGTGACCGCGACCGGAGTGGTGTTCATCGCGGCGATGACGTGGGTGAGCTGGCGAGGAGTCGAGATCGGCGAGCGCATCCAGAACGTGCTGCTCACGATCCAATACCTCGCCCTCGCGATCTTCGTGGTCGCCGCGCTCTGGCAGTTCTTCGCCGGCACCGCGCCGGACCCGACCCCGTTCGACTGGTCGTGGTTCAATCCGTTCGCGTTCACCGAGTGGGGAGGGTTCGTCGAGGCGATCCTGCTGGCGCTGTTCATCTACTGGGGCTGGGACACGTGCCTGGCCCTCAACGAGGAGACCAAGGACCCCAAGCGCATCCCCGGTCGTGCGGCGCTGCTGACGACGGTGATCCTCCTGTTCACCTACGTCGGCGTGACGGTGGCCGCGATGATGTACGCCGGCCTCGGCGAGACGGGCACGGGGCTGGGCAACGAGGCGAACGCCGACGACTTCTTCCTCGCCATCAAGGACGGCCTGCTCGGCCCGCTCGGATGGGTGCTGGTGGTGGCGGTCATGATCTCGGCCATCTCGTCGACGCAGACGACGATCCTGCCGACCGCCCGCGGCACCCTCTCGATGGCCGCGTACAAGGCGCTGCCGCGCCGGTTCGCGACCGTGCACCCGAGGTACAAGACGCCGTCGTTCTCGACCCTGGTCATGGGAGTGGTCGCGATCGTCTACTACGTCGGGATGACCCTGATCAGCGACAACATCCTGCAGGATTCCATCCTGTCGCTCGGTCTCGCGATCGCGTTCTACTACGCCATCACCGGCTACGCCTGCGTGTGGTACTTCCGCCGCGAGCTGTTCAACAGCGCGAGGAACTTCTTCTACCGGTTCCTCCTCCCACTGCTGGGAGCGCTGATGCTGACCTACGCGTTCGTGCAGTCCGCGATCGACATGTACGACATCGACTACGGCTACACCGTGCTGCTCGGCATCGGCGGCACGTTCGTGCTCGGCATCGGGTCGCTGGCGTTCGGCGTGCTGCTGATGCTCCTGTGGTTCCTGTTCCCCCGGGCGAAGGCGTTCTTCCGGGGCGAGAGCCTCAACCGCGACACGCCGGTGCTCGTCCCCGAAGACCCGGCCGACTACGCCAGGTCGATCGACGGCGGCCTCGCCTGAGCCGGACCCTGGGGTCGGGCGGGCTCCCGCATCGGGAGCGGCGACACCCGCACCGTTTCAGACACGCAGAAGCCCCGGACTCCCACAACAGCCCGGGACTTCTGCAGCGACGTCGCCGTCAGACCAGTGCGGTCTCCAGCGGGGCGAGTTCGAGTTCGTGCGCTGTCGCTACGCCCGCGTTGACCACGCGACCACCCACGGTGTTGAGACCCGCCGCGAGCGCGGCATCCGCTCGAAGTGCTTCTTTCCAGCCGCGTCGCGCGATCTGGCGGATGTAAGGGAGCGTGGCGTTGGTGAGCGCCGACGTCGAGGTGTTGGGCACCGCGCCCGGCATGTTCGCGACGCAGTAGAAGATGCTGCCGTGCACCGGGAAGGTGGGGTCGGCGTGGGTGGTCGGGTGCGTGTCCTCGAAGCAGCCGCCCTGGTCGACGGCGATGTCGACGAGCACGGAGCCGGGGCGCATGCGCGCGACCATGTCGTTGGTGACGAGCTTCGGCGCCTTGGCGCCGGGGATCAGCACCGAGCCGATGACGAGATCCGAGGCGGTGACCGCCCGGTCGAGGTCGAGCGGGTTCGACGCGGCAGTCTTGACCCGGCCCTGGAAGTGGTCGTCGAGGTAGCGCAGACGCTGCACGTTGGTGTCGAACACCGTGACATCCGCCCCCATGCCGACCGCGATCACGGCCGCGTTGGCGCCGGCGACACCGCCGCCGATGACGGTGACGGTCGCCGGGCGCGTGCCCGGCACGCCCGACATGAGCAACCCGAGGCCTCCCGCGGAGCGCATCAGCGTCGCGGCGCCGACGGTCGGGGCGAGACGCCCGGCGACCTCGCTCATCGGGGCGAGCAGCGGAAGCCCGCCGCCCGCCAGCTGGACGGTCTCGTACGCGATCGCGGTCACGCGGTCGGCGACGAGGCGCTCGGTGAGCGGGCGGTCGGCCGCGAGGTGGAGGTAGGTGAACAGCACGAGGTCATCGCGGAAGTAGCCGTACTCGCTCGCGATCGGCTCCTTCACCTTCAGGAGCAGCTCGGCTCGTGCCCACACCTCGGCGGCGTCGTCGAGGAGCACCGCGCCCGCATCCGCGTACTCGGCATCCGGCATCGACGAGCCCTCACCGGCGCCGCGCTGCACGAACACCTCGTGTCCGGAGGCGACCAGGTCGTGCACGCCCGCGGGAGTGAGGGCGACCCGGTACTCGTTGTTCTTCACCTCGGTGGGGACGCTGATCCGCATCGTGTGATCCTTTCCGCTCCGCCGTTGGAGCGCTCGGGCTCCTCGTGGGAGCGCCTCTAGAAGGCGGGGCGGATGGCCCCGACATCCTGTCCGCCGCCGGTGACGGCCAGCGGAAGCCTCGACATCGTGTCGGCCACGTCCGGTGCGGCCAGCGCGCCGTGCCGCTCGAGCAGCCGCAGTGCGACGGCGGTGGCGGCGCGGCCGCTGCCGTCCAGCATCTTGAGCGCCACCGTGGTGCCGTTCGGGGCGACCATCACCATGACGCCCTCGGCGCCGCCCTTGGCGAACACGCCCAGCCGCTCGATGGCGATCGTGTCGGCGCGGCCGGGACCGTCGATGGTCCACGGGTCGGCCCGCACCGCCTCGACGAGGGCGCCCGCGCTGCGGTGCAGCGCGAACGGGGACGTCGTCGACGAGTTTCCGATCCGTTGGATCGCTCGGGCGAGGCCGAAGAGGGTCATCGCGTACACCGGCGCGCCGCAGCCGTCGACGGCGGTCGCGGCGACCTTCTCGCCGATCAGTCGCTCGATGGTCTCGCGGACGAGGATCTGCACCGGATGCTCCGGCGCGAGGTAGCCCTCGGGGTCCCAGCCGTTCACCACGCTGGTCAGGAGCATGGTGGCGTGCTTGCCCGAGCAGTTCATGCGGATGCGCGACGGCTGACCCAGTTCGCGCACGATCTCGTCGCGGGTCGCGGTGTCGCCCGGCCAGGCGGCGGGGCACCCGAGGGCGTCCTCACCGAGCTCGGCGAGGGACAGGATGTCGCGGACCACGGCGACGTGACGGTCGGTGCCCGAGTGGCTCGCGGTGGCCAGGCCCAGTCGCTCGCCCTCGAGCGACACCCCGGCCGACAGGCACGCGAGCGCCTGCAGCGGCTTGAGGCTCGAGCGGGGGAGGATCAGCGCGGATGGATCGCCGAGCTTCTCGGCGATGGTGCCGTCTGCGGCGAGCACGATGGCGATGCCGGCGTGGCGCGACTCGACGAAACCGCTGCGTTCGACGACGGCGAGCTCGACGGCGTCGGTCGCGGCGAAGGTCTGCGGCACCCCGTCAGCCTACCGCCGGAGCGGCCTTCCGCCCGCATGACAGACTGTGCACATGTGGGGCGAGCATCGATACTCCGTCCGGACGACGTGGACCGGTGACCGTGGCACCGGCACCTCGGGTTACCGGGACTACGACCGGGCGACGACGATCGAGATCGACGGCAAGCCGGCGCTCGACGCCTCCTCCGACAAGCCGTTCCGCGGCGACCCGTCCCGCTGGAATCCCGAGGACATGCTCCTCGCGGCCCTCAGCCAGTGCCACCTGCTGTCGTACCTCCACGCGTGCGTGCAGGCGGGGGTGGTGGTGGTCGGCTACGAGGACGAGGCATCCGGACTCATGGTCGAGGACGGTCGCGGCGGCGGCGCGTTCCGCGAGGTGGTGCTGCGGCCGCGCGTGACCATCGCGGACGCATCGATGACGGATGCTGCGACCGCCGCGCACGCGCAGGCGAACGAGTGGTGCTTCATCGCGAACTCGGTGAACTTCCCGGTGCACCACGAGCCCACGATCCTCGTCAGCGGCGCTCGTGGGGCAGGACCTGCTTGATGCGGTCGATCGGGTTGTGCGCGGGAACCTCGTTGTAGGCGTTCGCGAGCTCCTGGCCCGAGAGGGCGTGGATCGCGGCCATGATCTCGTCGGTCGCGAGGCGGCGGGCCTTGCCCGACGAGGCCGGCCCGTGGTGGGCGAGATCGAGCGGCTCGCCGAACTTGACGGTGATGCGGTGCGTGAACGACGGCTTCTTGGCCCCGACGGGCATCACCTTGTCGGTGCCGATCAACCCCACCGGCACGACGCGCGCCCCGGCCTGCAGTGCGAGGAATGCCACACCGGTGCGGCCCTTGTAGAGACGGCCGTCGAGCGAGCGCGTGCCCTCCGGGTAGAGGGCGACGGCCTTGCCCTCGTCGAGCAGGGCGCGCTGCTGGTCGAGCGCGTCGAGCGCGGCCTGTCCGGCACCACGCTGGACCGGGATCGCGCCGATCGACGTGAAGAACCAGCGCGAGGCGGGCTTGTCAAAGTAGCTGGACTTCGCCAGGAAGTGGACGGGCCGCGGCGCGGCGACCGGGATCGCGATCGAGTCGATGAACGACAGATGGTTGCTCGCGAAGATCACCGGGCCGGACTTGGGGACGTTGGCCTTGCCCTCGATGTGGGGGCGGTACACGATGCGAGCGAGGGGGGTCAGGATGCCGCGCCCCAGCGCGTACGTGAAGCCCATACGGCGAGCGGGCGCAGCGGCAGATTCGGGTTCTTCCGCCGGCTCGTCGGCGGTGTCTTCGGCGCCGGGCACGAGGTCGGAAGTCACCCGTAGAGGGTACTCCCGATCGCATTCCGGTTTCGGCATGTCGTTTCCCAGCGCGGACAGAGGAAAGATGCGAAAGGATGGAGGCTTCCCTTCCCCTGACTCGAGGTTGTTCCGTGCGCATTCGCCCGTTCGCCGCCCTGTCCGTCGTCGCCGTGTCGACCCTCCTGCTGGCGGGGTGCTCCGGGTCGGCCGAT
Organism: Microbacterium trichothecenolyticum; assembly: GCF_041938625.1. GTDB lineage: Bacteria > Actinomycetota > Actinomycetes > Actinomycetales > Microbacteriaceae > Microbacterium > Microbacterium trichothecenolyticum_D. Next base: position 1,631,847 of record NZ_CP169427.1, read on the forward strand.
CCGAACGCCACTCCCACGCCGACGTCGACCGCCTCTTCGGAGTGCCTGCTCGACGCACAGCCGGGAGCGGACTCCGACGCGATCGAGGTCACGGGCAGTGGTGCGGATCTCGCCGCGACCCTCCCCGACACCCTCGCCTTCGAGGACGTCGAGCGCACGATCGTGACCGAGGGCTCGGGCGAGGACGTCGTGTCGGGCGACCTCGTCAGCGGCTTCTACACCCTCTACGACGGCTCGACCGGTGAGATCCTGCAGGACTCCTCAGACACATCGGCCGACGATTCCGGCGCGGTCCCGATCATCATGGACCCGCAGCAGTACTCCCTGTTCGTCGCCGCCCTCGAGTGCGCGCCGATCGGCTCGACGGTCGCGATGTCCATCCCCGGCAGCGCCTTCGGCGAGGGCGCATCGCCCGTCGTGATCGTCGCCGCGACCACCGACTTCATCCCGACCAGCGCGGACGGTGCGGAGCAGGACGCGGTCGACGGCATGCCGACGGTCGAGCTCGACGACGACGGCGCGCCCACCATCACCGTGCCCGCCGAGGAGCCGCCGACCGAGGTGCAGATCGCGGAGCTGAAGAAGGGCGACGGCCCGGTCGTCGAGTCGGGCGACACCGTGTTCGTGCAGTACACCGGCGTGAAGTGGTCGGACGGCTCCGTCTTCGACTCGAGCTGGGACCGCGGCCAGCCGACGGCGTTCCAGACGACGGGTGTGGTCGCCGGCTTCCAGCAGGCGCTCGAGGGCCAGACGGTCGGCTCGCAGGTGCTCGTCGTGATCCCGCCGGAGTTCGGCTACGGCGCGAGCGAAGGCCACGAGTTGCAGGACGAGACCCTCGTCTTCGTGGTCGACATCCTCGGCGTGCAGCGCGCCGCCGCCCAGCAGTGACCCCGGGGCGGCAGCATCCGGCCCGGCGATAGGCTGGCCGGATGCGGCGCGTCCTCATCCTCGGCTCGACCGGCTCCATCGGCACGCAGGCGCTCGACGTCGTGCGGGCCAACCCGCGGCGGTTCGAGGTGGTGGGTCTCGCGGCGGGATCCGACCGTGAGACGCTCGAGGCGCAGGCGACCGAGTTCGGCGTCGAGAACAGCGCACTCGGCGCCGTCGAGGCCGAGCAGCTGGTGCGCGATGTCGAGGCCGACGTCGTGCTCAACGGCATCACCGGGTCCGTCGGCCTCGGGCCGACCCTGGCCGCGCTCGAGTCGGGCCGCACCCTCGCCCTCGCGAACAAGGAATCGCTGATCGTCGGCGGCGATCTCGTCACGGCGCTCGCACGCCCGGGGCAGATCGTCCCCGTCGACTCGGAGCACTCGGCCATCGCCCAGGCGCTCCGGTCGGGGGAGCGCAGCGAGGTCCGCCGGCTCGTGCTCACGGCATCCGGGGGTCCGTTCCGCGGCCGCAGCCGTGCGTCGCTCGAGAGTGTCACACCCGCGGAGGCCCTCGCGCACCCCACGTGGGACATGGGCCGGGTCGTCACCACCAACTCGGCGACCCTCGTCAACAAGGGGCTCGAGGTCATCGAGGCGCACCTGCTGTTCGCCGTGCCCTACTCCGAGATCGACGTCGTCGTGCACCCGCAGTCGATCGTGCACTCGATGGTCGAGTTCGTCGACGGCTCCACGATCGCGCAGGCCTCACCGCCTGACATGCGCCTGCCGATCTCTCTCGGCCTCGACTGGCCCAACCGCGTCGCCGGCGTCGGGCGGCCGCTCGACTGGACCACCGCGACCTCGTGGACCTTCGAGCCGCTCGACGATGCCGCCTTCCCCGCCGTGCGTCTGGCGAAGCAGGTCGGGCGCGCCGGCGGCACCTACCCCGCGGTGTTCAACGCGGCGAATGAGCAGGCCGTGGACGCGTTCCACGAGGGGCGCCTCAGCTTCCTCGGGATCATCGACGTGATCGAGCGGGTGGTCGACAAGCACGACGCGCCGGACGCCCTCACCCGGGAAGCCCTCGCCGACGCCGAGGACTGGGCACGCCGCAAGGCCGACAAGGTCATCGCCGCAGCATCCTGATCCGCTCCCGCGTCGCCCGCCGGCGTCGCGTTCGGCTGCTCCCCTGTCGCAATCTGCCGGTGTCGGCAGCCGTCTGTGACAGGTGAGCAGATGAGCTCGGAGGGCCCGACTGCTCGCCTGTCGCAGTGTGCCGCTGTGGGCAGCACTTCGTGGCAGGTGAGCGGGGGTGCGCTCAGGGCTCCGGGTAGACCGGGCGCAGGGGATCGGATGCCGGGGTCACGTCGTCCGGGTACGGGACCGGCCAGTGCGGCTCGGGCACGGGCCACCCGGCCTCCCGCAGCGCGCGACGGGCGAGCTCGCGGGCCGAGTAGGGGGTGCGTACGCCGCGGATGTCCCGGTAATCCTGGTGACCCGGGCCGGCCCACAGGATCGCGTCGCCGTCGCCGACGAGCGCTACGGCCTCGATGATCGCGCGCTCGGGCGGCGAGAACTCGTGGATCTCGGCATCCGGCCGTGCGCGTCGCGCACCCTCGACGAGGGTCGCGCGGATCGAGTCGGGGTCCTCGTGGCGGGGGTGGTGGTCGGTGACGACGAGGATGTCGCTGCCTTCCACGCCGGTGCGGCCCATGTCGTGGCGCTTCGTCGCGTCGCGGTCGCCGTCCGCGCCGAACAGCATGACGACCTTGCCCGGTGTGACGCGGCGCACCGCGGCGAGCGTCTTCTCGAAGGCGTCGGGGGAGTGGCCGAAGTCGACGTAGACCGCGGGTCCGGTCTCGCCCGAGACGAGCTCGGTGCGCCCGGGCAGATAGGCCTCGATGCGCTCGCCGTCGAGCGCCTCGACCAGGCGCTCCCACGCGTAGCCGCCCTCGAGGATCATGACGATCGCGAGCCCGGCGTTGGCCGCCATGTGCCGGCCGATCACGGGGACCAGCGTCGTCAGCGTGCGGCCGTCCCGCGCGGTGAGGCGGAACTGGGTGCCGACCTGGCGCTCGTCGAGGATCTCGACCACCCAGTCGGCGGCCGCCGCGGCGTCGGGGTCGGAGGCGAGGGCGGGCGTTCCCACGGTCACCGTCGGCACCTGGCTGCGCGCCACGACCTCGGCGCCGTTCTCGGAGTCGATGCACACCACGGCGCGGCGCGAGCGATCGGGCAGGAACAGCGGCAGCTTCGCCTCGAAGTACTCGCGCATGTCGGCGTAGTCGTCGAGGTGGTCATGGGTGAGGTTCGTGAAGCCGGCGACGTCGAACACGATGCCGTCGACACGGCGTCGGCTGAGCGCCTGCGCGCTCACCTCGACGGCGACCGCCTCCACGCCGCGTTCGCGCATGAGGGCGAGGAGGGCGTGCATCTCGTACGCCTCGGGGGTCGTGAGCCGCGACACGATGACCTGCCCGGCGATGTGGCGTTCGGCGGTCGACGACAGTCCTGTCGTGGCACCGAGCTGGCCGAGGATGCCCTCGAGCAGGTGCGACACGCTCGTCTTGCCGTTGGTGCCGGTCGTGCCGAACAGGATCGGCAGGTCGTCGTCGCGGCCCGTGCTGTAGACCCAGGCCGAGAGCTCGCCGAGGATCGCGCGGGGGTTCTCCACCAGCACCACGGGCAGCCCGCTGGCGGCCGCGGCGTCGGCTCCGGCAGCATCCGTCACCACCGCGACGGCGCCCTTCTCGGCGGCGGTCGACGCGAACTCGGCGCCGTGGCGATTGACGCCCTGCACCGCGACGAAGACGTCGCCGGGACGGAGATCGGCGGTCGCGAGGGTGAGACCCGTCAGCGTGGCGTCGGCGACGTCACCGCGGACGCCGACGGCGAAGCGTGCCGCGAGGTCAGCGAGCGAGTGTGTCGGCGGCGCGTCGGGACGGAGTACCGGGGGCAGGTTCGAAGGCGCGTCGGTCGGCATGGCGCATCCATCTTCGCACGGCGCCTGCATCACGCCGGCGGTCTCCGGTCGTTGAGCGAGCGAGGAACGAGCGAGTCGGAACGTCGCAGGGATCACCGACGACGTTTCGACTCGCGAGCTCGCTCAACGACCGGGCGCAAGCTCGCTCAACGACCGGGCGGAGGCGACCCTGCCGGACTCAGGCCCTGCGGCGTCCGCGCACCAGCACGACCACGAGCGCGGCGATCCCGGCGGCCAGTCCAACGGCGGCGAGCCAGCGGGCGACCGGGTCGGCAGCGGAGGCGGATGCTGCGTCCCCGGCGCCCGCGTCGGCAGCGGCCGCGTCCTCCGACGCGTGGGCCGACCCCTCGCCGTGCCCGGTGTCGGCATCGTCCGCGGCCGCGCCGACCGCCACCATCGGCGCGGGCGCGTCGAGGTCGTGCGGGTCCTCGCCGTCCTCGGCGATCTGGGTCCAGGCCGTCTCGCCCTCGGCGCACGTCTGCGTCACCGGGAAGGCCAACGTGGTGTCGGTGGTCCCCTCGGTGAAGAGCACGTCCATCGAGACGGCGGCCTTGAGTCCGTCCTCGACGGGCGCGTCCGCGGTGTACACGACGCGCGTCGGCACGCCGGTCGAGCCGAGCTCGCGCGTGATGGTCCAGCCGCCCTGCACGACCGGCGTCGCGTTGCCGACGCCCTCGGGGATGTCGATCGCGAGCGCGGTGGTGGGGGAGCCGTCGCACCCGTGCGAGAACGAGAACGTGAGCGTCTCGGTGCCGCCGGCCGACGCCGTCTCGGGCGTGACGTGCACGTGGGCGGACGCCGCGAGCGGCGCGCCGATGGCGAGTGCGAGGCCGGCGGTGACGCCGATCACGGCGCGGCGAGTGCGGGAGGGGCGGGAAATGGTGTCGGTCATTGCTGTCGTCTTTCGTCTGGGTCGCCGGCGGGGTCGCCGAGCGAGACGCGCCGGGGAGAGCCGGGTGCGCGAGAAGGTTCCGGCGCACGCATCGGGCGTGGGCCGGCGACGGGCGCGGCGCGAAGCGCCGCTCAGACGAGAGCGGGAGGACCGCGCCGCGAGACGTCCGACAGGACGATCCGCGCTGCGGCGAGCACAGAGCCGGCGGGCGGCGGCACGAACCGCGGCAGCGGTGCCCGGAGGGCCACGCCGCGCAGGCGCGAGAAGAGCGAACGGATGCCGCGGCCCAGGGCGCGCAGCATCCGCTCCCCGCCGTACAGCCCGGCGAGGGTTGCGAGCGCGGCCAGCACGTGCGCGGCGAGCATGGGGGTGTCGGGGACGACGACAGCGCTGAGGTCGCCGCCGAGGTGCGTCACGTGGTGGCCGTGGAGCGCGGCGGGATCGGCGTCGGCGGTCACGGCGAAGGCGACGTGGAACATCGCCTGGCTCGCGAGCACCGTGACGCCGATGCGCCAGGCCGAGAGCCGCCGGCCGATGAGCGCCACCGCGAACGGAGCGGCGAGGATGCCGACGGCGGTGACGAAGGCCGGTGACGGCGCACCGCCCCCGCCGAGGGTGTGCGCCGTGGCGGCGATGACGGTCGCGACCCACGCGGCAGCAGTGCCGCGCAGCGCGCGCACGTGGCGTGGGGTCACGGCTCCTCCTCGCGTCGAGCCTACGGGATGCGAGAGGCACCCCCCCCGGCGCGCTCGCGGCGCTGCGTCGTCACACCCAACTCAAAGGCTGGCGCGGGTACCGTGAGCGTGTGGAGATCCTCGCGTTCGTCATCGGTGTCGCCCTCATGGTCGTGGGCCTCGCCGTGTCGATCGCGCTGCACGAGCTCGGCCACCTCTGGCCGGCCAAGAAGTTCGGCGTGCGCGTCGGCCAGTACATGATCGGGTTCGGCCCGACGCTGTGGTCGAAGAGCTGGAGAGGCACCGAGTACGGGTTCAAGGCGATCCCGCTCGGCGGCTACATCTCCATGGCCGGGATGTACCCGCCGTCGCCGCAGGCCGCGAGACGCGACGGACGCGCCGCCGGCGGCTTCTTCGCGACGATGGTGCAGGACGCCCGCGACGCGAACGACGAGACGCTGCAGGGTGAGGAAGACACACATGTCTTCTACCGCCTGCCGATCCACAAGCGCATCGTCGTGATGCTCGGCGGGCCGCTGATGAACTTCTTCTTCGCCATCGTGCTCTTCACGATCCTGCTCAGCGGCATCGGCCTCCAGACGGCGACGACCGAGGTCGCGCGGCTGTCGGAGTGCGTCCCGACCACGAGCTCCGCCGAGTGCACCGACTCCTCGCCCTCCGCTCCGGCGGAGGCGGCGGGCATCCAGCCGGGCGACGTCATCGTCTCGATCGACGGGGAGCCGGTCGCCGACTTCACCGAGGCATCCGCGATCATCCGCTCGTCGCCCGGCGAGCAGCTCACCTTCGTCGTCGAGCGCGACGGCGGACAGCAGACGCTGCAGGTCACGCCCGCGACGATCCAGACCGAGGTCACGGCCGCCGACGGCACGACCACCACCCAGGAGGTCGGATTCGTGGGCGTCGGCCCCACCGTCGAGTACGTGCAGCAGCCGATCTGGGCAGGACCCCAGATGGCCGTGCAGAACGTGGGCGCGGTCGCGGGGATCATCTGGCAGCTGCCCGCCAAGGTGTGGCAGACCGGCGTCGACCTCGTCACGGGCCAGGAGCGCGACCCGAACGGGCCCCTCAGCATCGTGGGCGCCAGCCGCCTCTCCGGCGAGGTCGCCGCGGCCGACTCGCCCGTGCTCAACCGTGTCGCGGGGTTCCTGTCGCTGCTCGCCTCGCTGAACATCGCCCTGTTCGTGTTCAACCTCATCCCGCTGCTCCCGCTGGACGGCGGCCACATCGCGGTGGCGCTGTGGGAGGGGATCAAGCGGGTGTGGGCCAAGCTCTTCCGTCGGCCGCCGCCGAAGCCGGTCGACGCGACCAAGCTCGTGCCGCTCACGTTCGCCGTGTTCGTGGCGCTGCTCGTGATGGGCGGCATCCTGATCCTGGCCGACCTGTTCAACCCGGTCACGCTCTTCTGAACAACCACGCACCGGCCGCGAAGAATCTTCGCGGGTCGTGTCGAAATCGGTCTTGTCCGTTCGCTGTAGGGATGCAACGGTTCCACTGACGAAAGGACACGACCGTGAAGTACGTGATCATGTTCACCTCCACCCCCGAGCTCGACGCCGCGGTGCCCGAAGAGCGCCGGCAGGAGGTCTACGGGCGGATCTACGAGTGGTTCGGCACGAACGCCGACAAGATCGACGACTCGGGTGCGGAGCTGCACCCGGTCAGCACGGCGACGACGGTGCGCTCGGGCGACGACGGTCCGGTCGTCGCGGACGGACCCTTCTCGGAGGCCAAGGAGGTCATCGGCGGGTTCAGCGTCATCGACGTTCCTGATCTCGACGCGGCGATCGATCTCGTCAAGACCTGGCCCTCGCTGGAGTTCCCGGGTGTGGCCGTCGAGATCCGGCCGATGGTCGTCGACTACAGCCAATTCGAGTGATGTCCGGAACGGATGCTGCGGCCCCGCGCGACCCGGAACCTCCGGGCACGGCCGGCGCCGCAGCATCCGCTTCGACACCCGCCGCAGCATCCGATCGCCTCCTCGCCGGCGTCGTGCGCGAGGAGTCCGCCCGCATCACGGCTGCGCTGACCGTCTCGTTCGGCAGCTTCGACGTGGCCGAGGAGGCCGTCGCCGAGGCGGTGGAGGAGGCCCTGCGTGCGTGGCGGGGCCGCGGGATCCCGCCGAGGCCGGGCGCCTGGCTCATGCAGGCTGCGCGGCACAACGCGCTCGACCGGGTGCGGCGCGAGCGGGTGCTCCGCGACCGTGTTCTCAAAGACCGTGTCGCGCTGCCCGAATCGCAGCCGACGGCCGACGGCGCGCCCGCGGATGAGCGGCTTCCCCTGCTCTTCGGATGCTGCCACCCGGCGCTCGCGCCCGACGCCCAGCTCGCCCTCACCCTGCGGGCGGTGTGCGGCCTGACGACCGAACAGATCGCCCGCGCGACCTTCTCGACCGAGCCCGCGACGGGGCAGCGCATCTCGCGCGCGAAGCGCAAGATCGCCGACAGCGGCATTCCGCTGCGCGTGCCGGAGGGAGCGGACGCCGCGGCGCGTCTCGACCTCGTGCTGACGATCGTTTCGGTCATGTACAGCGAGGCCCACTTCGTGGCGGGGGCGGATGCCGCGGCCGACCGCGATCTCGCCGACGACGCGCTGTGGCTGGCCCAGGTGGTCGCCGAGGCGCTTCCCCGCGCCGCGGAGGCCTGGGGGCTGCTGGCGCTGTTGCGCTTCCACCGGGCACGCGAGCCGGCGCGGTCGGTCGACGGGGAGCTCGTGCTGCTCGCCGAGCAGGACCGCACGCGGTGGGACGCGACGCTGCTCGCCGGCGCGCGCGAAGCGCTGGAACGGGCGGCGCGGCTCCGGCGACCCGGACGGTGGCAGCTGCACGCGGCGATCGCTGCCTGCCACGCGGATGCCGCGGACGCGGCGTCCACCGACTGGCTGCAGGTGCTGACGCTCTACGACATGCTCCTCGCGTATGACCGGTCCCCGGTGGTGCGGCTCAACCGCGCGGTGGCGCTGGCGCGGGTCGACGGGGCGGCGGTCGCGCTCGCCGAGGTGGACGCGCTCGAGGGACCGCTCGCGCGTTCGCACCTGTGGCACGCCGTGCGAGCGTCCCTCCTGCGCGACCTCGGCCGCGACGACGAGGCGCTCGTCGCGGACCTGCGCGCCCTCGAGCTCACCGCGAACGAGGCCGAGCGGCGCCTGCTCGCCGCCCGCGCCGGCTCGGCCCCCGGTCGTTGAGCGAGCTTGCGAGTCGAAACGCTCCGAACCCGGCGCAGACCGGATTCGCGAGTCGGGCGCGCTCCGCTCGACAAGCGGATCGGCGTCAGGCGGGGACGGGCGCCAGAGCCTGCTCGACCAGGCGCTGGAGCGTCGTCATGCCGTCGCGCGACAGGATCGACTCGAGGTGACCCTGCACCGACGCGAAGCCGGGGCCGCGCAGCGCGTACACGTCCCCGGATGCGTCGGCCGCGATCTCGGCCTCGCCCACGTGCGTCGTGCCGGCCGGAACGCGCGCGGTGAAGGTGTTGTAGAAGCCGATGGACGCCGGGATGCCGAACACGTCGACCGACTTCTGCAGGCCCTGGTGCGGCGCGTCGAGGGGCGCGAGGTCGATGCCGAACGTGTCGGCGAGGATCTGGTGGCTGAGGCAGACCGCGAGGAGCGGCCGGCCGGCGGCACGACGGCGCGCGACGATCTCACGCATGCGACGGATGCGGGGGCTCGAGGTATCGCGCGGGTCGCCCGGACCCGGTCCGGTCACGAGGAGCTCCGCCTGATCGATCTGCGCGTCGGTGACCTCGCTCCAGGGCGAGATCTCGACGTCGAGCCCGAGGTGGCGCAGCTGGTGGGCGAGCATCGTCGTGAAGCGGTCCTCGGCGTCGACGACGAGCGCCGAGCGCGCCTCGAACCGGCCGGGCTCGCTCGAGCCCTGCGGCTTGAGCCAGAACTCGGCGAGGCGGCCGTTGCGCGACGCCAGGAGCTCCGCGATCGCCGGGTCGTCGGCGAGGCGCCGTGGGGCTGCTGCGGGCGCGTCCTCGTCGATGACGGCGGCGTCGGCGGCCGCCGACTCGGCGGCCGTGTCACGGGGCACGGCGCCGATCGCGCCGAGCACGCCGGCCGCCTTGCCGTGGGTCTCGCCGACCTCGCCGTACGGGTCGGAGTGGCGCACGAGCGTCGCCCCCACCGGCACGCGGAGTCGGCCGTCCTGCAGATAGGCGGTGCGGATGAGGATCGGCGCGTCGAGGTCGTGGCTCGCCTCGCCCGCCGCGAGCGTGTCGCGAGGCGTGAAGAGGGCCGCGACGCCCGAGTAGTAGCCGCGCGGGGTCGTCTCGTGGCGCGTGATGACGGTGCACGCGTTCTGCATGGGCGAGCCGGTCACCGTCGGGGCGAACATCGTCTCTCGCAGGATGTCGCGCGGGTCGAGCCTGCTGCGGCCCCGCAGCACGTACTCGGTGTGCGTGAGCCGCGACATCTCCTTGAGATGCGGGCCCGTGATGCGACCGCCGTCCGAGCAGACGGCGCTCATCATCTTGAGCTCCTCGTCGACGACCATGAAGAGCTCCTCGGTCTCCTTGGTTGAGCGGAGGAACTCGGTGAGGGTCTCGGGGGTCGCGCCGCCGGCCGGGTGGCGGAAGGTGCCCGAGATCGGATTCATGGTCACGACGCCGTCGCGCGCGCTGACGTGCGCCTCCGGGCTCGCGCCGACCGCGACGTGTCCGGGCGTGACGACGGCGAACGTCCAGTACGCGCCACGCTCGTGCTCGAGGAGAGCTCGGAACCACGTCAGAGCGGCGGTGGCGGCATCCGTCGTCACGCCCGCGGTGAAGTCGCGACGGATGACGAAGTTCGCACCCTCGCCGCGGCCGATCTCGTCGGCGATCACGCGCCGCACGATCTCGGCGTAGTCCTCGTCGGCGATGTCGAAGCGGGGGCTCTCGAGCGCGACCGCGTCGGTCGGGAGCTGGGCGAGCGCCTCGTCGCGGGGGAGCGACGCGCGGTCCCGCACGATGAGGCACCGCAGCGGCGCGCCGTCGTCGTGGCACTCGAAACCGCGCTCGCGCACCTGCCGGAACGGCACCAGGGCGAGCACCTCGAGCGGCGCGCCGGAGGCGTCGGTCAACGGGATGTCGGCGAGCAGCTCGACGTCGACGACATCGCCGGTGAGCACCTCGACGGTGCGGTCGTCACGCGCGATGAGCGCGAACGGGAGGCCGCTCGCGGCGAGGTCGGGAAGGGACGGGGAAGCGGGCCCGGACATGTGAGTCGTCTTTCGTCGTGGGGCGGAGTCCCGTACGAAAAAGAAGACCGCCCCGTGGGCGGTCTGAGGTCACGCGAACCCACCGCCTATGCGGTGAGCCACCAGGAGAGGTGCGCGGACATGCGCCGAACCTACCACACGCCCGTTCGGGCGATCGGCCCCTCGGTGCTGCGTTACGGACCATACTGGGGCGAGCCCGTCTCCTCCCATCCCCGCGCCGCGGAGGTACGCCATGACCCAGCTGACGATGACCGAGCGCTCGCGCGAACCCGAACGGCCGACGCGCCCGCGCCGACGCGGTCCGTCGATCGCCGACCGCATCCGCAACATGGGGGAGCAGCGCACCGGCGCGCTCCTGCTCGTGCTCGCGACTCTCCTCGCGATCGTGTGGGCGAACATCTCCGCGACGTCGTACCACGACTTCTGGGAGACCGAGCTGACCATCGGGTTCGGCGACATCCACCTCGAGTTCACGCTGCATGCGCTCGTCAACGACGCGCTCATGGCGATCTTCTTCTTCACCGTCGGCCTCGAGGTGCGCCGCGAGTTCGCGATCGGCGAGCTCACGAGCTGGTCGCGCGCGATGATCCCTGTGGTGGCCGCGGTCGCGGGGCTGCTCGTGCCGGCGGGGCTCTTCCTCGCGATCGCCGCGGGGTCCGGCCATGAGCACGCGTGGGGCGTCGTGATCTCGACCGACACCGCGTTCCTCGTCGGCGCGCTCGCTCTCATCGGGCCACGCGCCTCCGGGCGGCTGCGCGTGTTCCTCCTCGCCCTCGCCGTCGTCGACGACATCGGTGCGCTGAGCATCATCGCGCTCTTCTACACCGACAACTTCACGCCGATGCCGCTCCTGATCGCGGCGGTCGGGCTCGCGGGCATCTACTTCACGCGGTACGTGCGCCGCGGCCGCGGCCCGATCTACGCGACGCTGTCGATCATCGTGTGGCTGGCGTTCCTCGCGTCCGGTGTGCACCCGACGCTCGCCGGCGTCGCCATCGCCCTGCTGATCCCGGTCTATCGGCCCAACCGTCGCGACGTCGAGCAGGCACTCGAGCTCGCCCGTATGTTCCGACAGTCGCCGAACACCGAGTACGCGCGTCAGGCGGCGAACAGCCTGCGCGAATCGATCTCGATCAACGAGCGACTGCAGTCGGCGTACTCCCCGTACGTCGCCTACGTCATCCTGCCGCTGTTCGCGCTCGCCAACGCGGGGGTCGAGATCTCGGGGCCGATCCTCGCGGCGGCCGCACAATCGCCGGTCACATGGGCCATCATCGTGGGTCTCGTCGTCGGCAAGTTCGTCGGCGTCTTCGGCGCGGCCGCGATCATGAAGGCGTTCAAGCTCGGCGAGTTCGGTCTCGGCCTCACCCTCGACCGCATCGCCGGCGGCGCGATGCTCTGCGGCATCGGGTTCACGATCTCGCTCTTCATCATCGATCTCGCCATCGACGACCCCGATGTGCAGAACGAGGCGCGCGTGGGCGTGCTCGCAGCATCCGTCCTCGCCTTCCTCCTCGCCGCGATCATGTTCCGCATCTCCGACGCCCGGCGGCCCGACGACGACGGCGGACGCACCCTGGTGCGTCCGGTCGATCCGAAGCGGGACCACATCTACGGCGACGTGAACGCCCCGCTCACGATCGTCGAGTACGGCGACTTCCAGTGCCCGTTCTGCCTCAAGGCGTCCGGCTCGATCGAGGAGGTGCGCCGCGAGCTCGGCGACCGGCTGCGATACGTCTGGCGGCACGCGCCGCTCGAGCGGCAGCATCCGAACGCGCTCGCCGCAGCGGAAGCCGCCGAAGCGGCGAACCTGCAGGGCAAGCTCCCGGAGTTCTCGCGCAGCCTGTTCGCCGACCAGGATCACCAGCTGCCGTCCGACATCATCCGCCGGGCGCGCGAACTCGGCCTCGACGTCGAGCGCTTCGAGGAGGACCTCAGCTCGCCGAAGGTCACCGAGCGGGTGCGCGACGACATGCTGGACGCCGAGGCGATGGACATCACGTCGGTCCCGACGTTCTTCATCAACGGCGTGCGGCACGCGGGGCCGTACGACGCGCGCACGCTCGTCCGCGCGCTCACGGGCTCGGAGGCGGACGGGGCCGACACCCAGCCTGGGGCCCGCGCCGACGCGTAGTCGCGCCTGCGGCGCTCCACGCTGCTCGCTCGGCCCCGTCCGCAAGCGGCCGGGCCTCACTCGCTGCGCGTAGGCTGTCAGACGTGCCAGCCGTCAACATCGGGATGCCCAAGGTCCCCGAAACGCTCGCCCCCCGTCGCAAGACCCGTCAGATCAAGGTGGGCAAGGTGCTGGTGGGCGGCGACGCCCCCGTGAGCGTCCAGTCGATGACCACGACGCCGACCACGAACATCAACGCGACGCTGCAGCAGATCGCCGAGCTCACCGCCTCGGGCTGCGAGATCGTGCGCGTGGCCGTGCCCTCGCAGGACGACGCCGACGTGCTGCACATCATCGCGGCGAAGAGCCAGATCCCGGTGATCGCCGACATCCACTTCCAGCCGAAGTACGTCTTCCAGGCGATCGACGCGGGCTGCGGCGCCGTGCGCGTGAACCCGGGCAACATCCGCAAGTTCGACGATCAGGTCGGCGCGATCGCCGCCGCCGCGAAGGCCGCCGGAGTGTCGCTCCGCATCGGCGTCAACGCCGGCTCACTCGACCGGCGCCTGCTCGAGAAGTACGGCAAGGCGACGCCCGAGGCACTCGTCGAGAGCGCCGTGTGGGAGGCCTCGCTCTTCGAGGAGCACGACTTCCACGACTTCAAGATCTCGGTCAAGCACAACGACCCGATCGTCATGGTCAAGGCCTACCGGCTGCTCGCCGAGCGGGGCGACTGGCCGCTGCACCTGGGCGTGACCGAGGCGGGCCCGGCGTTCCAGGGCACCATCAAGTCGGCGACGGCGTTCGGCATCCTGCTCGCCGAGGGCATCGGCGACACGATCCGCGTCTCGCTGTCGGCCCCGCCGGCCGAAGAGGTCAAGGTCGGCCACCAGATCCTGCAGTCGCTGAACCTCCGCGAGCGCAAGCTCGAGATCGTCTCGTGCCCCTCGTGCGGCCGTGCCCAGGTCGACGTGTACACGCTCGCCGACAACGTGACCGAGGGCCTCAAGGACATGACCGTCCCGCTGCGCGTCGCGGTCATGGGCTGCGTCGTGAACGGACCGGGCGAGGCCCGCGAGGCCGACCTCGGCGTGGCGTCGGGCAACGGCAAGGGGCAGATCTTCGTGAAGGGCCAGGTCATCAAGACCGTGCCCGAGGCCGACATCGTCGCGACCCTCATCGAAGAGGCGAACCGCATCGCCGACGAGATGGGTCCCGACGCCCCCGTCGGCACCGCGCAGGTCCTCACGTCCTGAGGCCGGCTACGGCCGCACTCGACGCTCGCGGTCGAAATCTGCCTTCGCGGCCGCACTCCGCGGGTGGCGTCGCGCTCGCGCGGTCGAAATCTGCATCCGCGGCCGTCGTGTCGTGGCGCGCATCCATGAAACGACAGCGCGAGCGAACGGATGCCGCCGCAGAGCGTCGCGCGAGAGAGAGCGTGGGCACGAGCCGACGCACAACCCGATCCGCGGGCACGGGCGCCCATGGCAGGATCCAAGGGTGCCCCAGCCCGCGACGCCCCGCGCCGACACCGGTCTCGCCCGTCTGTCGCCGCGGCAGCGTGCCCTCGTCGGCGGCTGGCTCCCCGGCGCCCGGGTCGTGGCCGACCTCAGCTGGAACCAGGTGGAGACCGTCGTGCTGCACGTGCGTCACGACGAGCGCACGCTCATCGTCAAGGCGGCAGGCGACGCCGATCACCACCTCGGCCGCGAACTCGACGCCCACGAGGGCGGGTATGTCTCGCCCTGGGCAGGGTCTGGTAACGCTGCGAGACTGCAGTTCGCCGACCGCGACGCGCGCGTCCTGGTGCTCGACCTGCTGCCGGGCCGGCTGGCGTATCGCACGGCCTCCGGCATCGATCCCGGGGTGCACCGTCGCGCGGGCACGCTGCTGCGAGCCTTCCACAACCTGGCGGCACGACCGTCGCAGGGGACGGATGCTGCCGCCACTCGCCGTGCGATCGCCTGGCTCGACTCGACCCACGCGATCGCCCCGGACGTCGAGGGTCGGCTGCGGACGGCGCTCGCCGCGCTGCCGCCGGTGGAGGCGGACCGCGTGCCGACCCACGGCGACTGGCAGCCGCGCAACTGGCTGGTCGACGGCGACGAGGTGCGGGTCATCGACTTCGGCCGCTTCGCCTTCCGCCCCGCTGCGACGGACTTCGTGCGACTGGCCGCGCAGGAGTGGCGTCAGAACCCCGCGTGCGAGACGGCGTTCTTCGACGGCTACGGCGGCGATCCGCGGCATCCGTCCCACTGGATCCTGATGCGCGTGCGCGAGGCCATCGGCACCGCCTGCTGGGCGCACCAGGTGGGCGACACCGAGTTCGAGGCGCAGGGCCATCGCATGATCAGCGACGTGCTCGAGGAGTTCGAGGGCTGATCCCTCGCGATCGCCGAGCCAGGGGATTCGCCGCCAGATCGGGGTCGTGGGCACGTGTGTCGGCGAGGATCCCCGGTTTCAGCGCCGGGCCCTGACACGACCCGACCCGGAGGCGTGGCATGATCCGAGGGTGTCCCCGCCCGCCGCACCCGCCCCGCCGGAGGCGGCCGCACCGCTGTCGCGGCCCATCGTCGCGGGGATCGTGACGTCGCTGGTCGGCGTGACGAGCTCGTTCGCCGTGGTGCTGACGGGGCTCGACGCCGTCGGCGCCACTCGCGCCCAGGCGGCGAGCGGCCTCCTCGTGCTGTGTCTCACGATGGGGGCGTCGGCGATCCTCCTGGCGTGGCGGTACCGGATGCCGATCACGGTCGCGTGGTCCACGCCCGGTGCCGCCGTGCTCGCCGCCACAGGAGCGGTCGAGGGCGGCTGGCCGGCGGCGGTCGGCGCGTTCCTCGTGACCGCCGGCCTGATCCTGCTGACGGCGCTGTGGCCGCAGCTCGGCCGGCTCATCGCACGGATCCCGCCCTCCATCGCGCAGGCGATGCTCGCCGGCGTGCTGCTCCCGCTGTGCCTCGCCCCGATCACCGGGCTGGTGCTGAATCCGTGGGGCGTCGTCCCCGTGCTGCTCACGTGGCTGGTGTTCGTGCGGGTCGCCCCGCGGTGGGCGGTGCCGCTCGCGTTCGTCGCGGCATCGGTCGTGGTGGCGGTGGATGTCGCGGTGACGGGCGCGACGATCGACCCGGCCCTGCTCGTTCCCCGACTCGAGTTCACGGCGCCGACGCTCACCTTCGGCGCGGTCGTCGGGCTCGCGCTGCCGCTCTTCCTCGTGACGATGGCATCGCAGAACGTGCCCGGTATCGCGATCATGCGCAGTTTCGGCTATCAGGTGCCCTGGCGTCCGGCGATGCTCGTGACGGGCGTCGGCACCGCGCTCGGCGCGACGGCCGGCGGACACGCGATCAACCTCGCCGCGATCAGCGCCGCGCTCGCCGCGGCGCCCGACGCCGACCCCGATCCGAAACGTCGCTGGGTCGCCGGCGTCTCGACGGGTGCGAGCGGCATGGTGCTCGGGGGGCTGTCGGCCGCACTCGTCGCGCTGGTCGTGGTGGCGCCCGAGGCCGTCATACCGGCGGTCGCCGGCATCGCGCTGTTCGGAGCGTTCGGCTCAGCCGTGCAGCAGGCGATCGACGATCCGGGGGAGCGGCTGCCGGCCGTGGTGACCTTCCTCGTCGCAGCGTCGGGCGTGGCGATCGCGGGCGTGAGCGCCGCGTTCTGGGCGCTCGTGGCCGGGCTCGTCGTGCGAGAGGTCATGCATTTCGGGCGTCGCTCGCGCTGAGGCACGCGGCCGAGGATCCGTCAGCTCCGAACGCGGCGCACGGCGCGACGGCGGAGCGCGCCGTACGCGCCGAGGAGACGTGGCACGACGACATACACCGCGAGGGGAACGACGACTGCGGTGAGCACCAGCGCCCGGAGAACCGGGTGCCACGACTCCGACACCGGACCCAGCAGCAGCATCCCCACCGAGACCAGCGGGAAGATCGCGAGCCACGTCACGACCGCGCGCACATGCACCGACGGCGGCGCGACGACAGGCGGCGCGGGCATCGGCGCAGCCGCGGCGGTCTCGTCGACGGCGGTCGTGTCGGTCGCGATGTCAGTCATGGCACTCCTTGGTGGCGGCGAGGCGATGCAGAGGTGCAAGCCTTCCCGCGCGCCGGGTATTCCGCGGTCGAGTCAGTGCAGCGCGCCGCCCGGCACCGCCGTGTCGGTCGTGACGTCGAGGCTCGTCCGCACCGCGATCTCGAGGGCACGGGCGATGTCCGACAACGGCAGGGCGGCAGCATCCGTCGACGGCGCGTGCTCGGCAGACCAGGGAACGTGCACGAATCCGGCACGGGTTCCGGATGCTGCGGCCTCGAGCGCCGTGAAGAACACGTGGTTGCAGACGAAGGTGCCGGCCGAGTAAGAGATCTCGGCGGGGATGCCCGCGGCGGTGATGCGCCGCGCGATCTCTTTGACCGGGAGCGTCGCGAAATGAGCCGGCGCGGCACCGGGAACGCTCGGCGCGTCCACCGGCTGATCGCCGTCGTTGTCGGGGATCCGGGCGTCGACGAGGTTGACCGCCACGCGCTCGACACCGATCGCGGCGCGACCCCCGGCGAGACCGGCAGCGATCACGACATCGGGCCGATGCTCGGCCAGCAGTTCGCGCAGGCGATCCGCCGCCCCCGCGAACGTGACGGGCAGCACGGCGGTGATGAGCGCCTCCTGCCCTTCCCACCGCGAGGCCACGAGGGTGACGGCTGCTCCGGAGGGGTTGGCGGCATCGCCGCCGAACGGCTCGAACCCGGTGAGCAGCACAGTCGTCACAGAACCACGCTAGGCGGTCGGTTCGAGCACGACGGTGCCCGAGGCGATGTCGACCGTCTCGAGGCGCAGCCGCACCGTCGTCCCCGCGGCCGCGTCGAGTCCGGGGACCTTCGCGGTGACGGGGGGATCGGTCACCTGCACGCGCGCACCATCCCCTCGCAGGCCCAGCACCACGGCCTCGAACACGCTTCCCTCGTGCCCCGAGAGCAGCGCCGCTTCGACGCGATCGAGGGTGGCCGCATCCAGCCGGTTCGCGAGGCCGTCGCTGCGCGCCATGATCTTCGGCAGCGACGCGAGGCTGTGGCGCGCCCACGCGGGGACCTCCCGTCCGTTCGCGAGCGCTTCGCAGATCACCAGCGACCAGCGGTCGACGAGCCGCCGCAGCGGCGCGGTGGCGTGGGCGTACGGCCCGCCGATCGCCGCCTGCAGCGGGTCGGCGGGCGGGGTCCCGTCGAACGTCACGTATCCGGCGCCGCGGAACAGGCCGGCCGCCGCGTTGAGGATCGCCAGAGCCGCGGGCGAGTCGCGTTCGAGACCGCGCAGGTAGTCGCCGTACGGGACGTCGGCGGGCCACGGGATGCCGAGCGCCACCGTCTGTGCGCGGAACGCGGCGAGATCGTCGGCCTCGGCGGCAGGCATCGTGCGGAGGATCCCGACACGACCGCGCAGCATGATGTCGGCCGCGGTCATCCCGGTGAGGAGCGAGACCTGGGCGTTCCATTCCTCGATAGCGAGCGGAGCGTCGCGCTCCAGGCGGTAGCCGCCGTCCTCGGCGACGATGCGGGTCTCGGGCACGTTCAGGCTCGCGCCACCGCGCTCGGCTTCGCGCGCGAGCCGGAGCGGGCCGAACCATGAGAGCGCCTCGAGGCTCGGCGGCGCCGTGCCGACATCGATCGCGGCCTGCGCGTCGACGTAGCTCCACTGCTCGCGCGAGCGGATGACCGCACGGCGCAGCGTCGCCTGCACGAGCCGCGCCCCGTCGTCGAGCACGAACCGCCACACGAACGCCCGCCGGTCGCGCCCGGGCAGGAGAGACGCGGCGTCCTCACTGATGACGATGGGATGCAGCGGAATCCGGCCGTCGGCCGCGAACAGCGTCTGCCCGCGCAGCCGCGCCTCGGCGTCGACCGCGCCGCCCGGTGCGACGAATGCGGGCAGGTCGGCGATCGCGTAGTGCAGCACCGCCCCCGTCGGGGTGCGCTCGAGGTGGAGCGCCTGGTCGAGATCCGTGGAGCCCTCCGGATCGATCGTCAGGAATTCGATCTCGCGCAGATCGTCGAGCTCGGCGGCCGCAGGGTCGACAGACACGGTGATCGCCGCCTGCTGCGCCTCGGTCTCCACTTCGGCGGGGAGCTCCGCCGGAAGATCCAGTTCCCCGCGCAGCTGGGCGAACGATTCGACGAGCTCGTCGTGGGCGCGTGCGGGAGCGAGTCGAGGTCGGCGTGCGGGCACCCGATCAGTGTAGGCACCGGGTGTGAACCGTTCGGACGATCGCGGACACTACAAGATATGAGCGATGAGCAGGACGTCTCTCTCTGGGGGCGGGTGTGCGAGGGAGACGAGGCCGCGCTGGGAAGCCTGTTCGACCGGCATGAGGCGCGGCTGTTCCGCCACGCACGACGCCTGCTCACCAACCGCGAGGACGCGAAGGATGCTGTCACCATCGCGTTCTTCGAACTCTGGCGCAAGCGGGAGACGGTTCGCCTGGTGGACGGATCGCCGCTGCCCTGGCTATTGAACACCGTCTCGAATTCCGCACGGAACCTCGAGCGATCGAGCCGGCGTTATCGTACGCTCCTCGCCCGGACGCCCGTGGCGCAGGACGTCCCTTCACCGTCTGCCACGGACGAGACCGGCGTGCTGGCGGCGCTCCGGCGCCTGCCGGCGCGCGAGCAGAGCGTGGTCGTGCTGACCGTTCTCGAGGGATACCCGGATCGTGCGGCCGCGGAGACGCTCGGCATCCCGGTGGGGACCGTGAAGTCCCGGCTTGCGCGAGCCAAGGCGAAGCTGCGAGATGAGCTCGCAGCGATCGAAGGGGCGTGGACATGAACGAGGGACTCTCGCCTCGTGAGCACGACGAGATGCGCGATCTGGTGCTGGCCGGCACTCAGCGGGTGAAGCCCGTGGGTCGCCACCGCGTCCCGGTCGTCGCGGGGGCCATCGCGCTCGTGATGGTGGGGGCGGTGACAGGGGGCGCCCTCACGACTGCAGCGTTGCTGAGCTCGGACTCTACGCCGACTCCCGTGTCGACGCCGAGCGTGACAGCGTCGACACCCGAGCTGACGCCGACGCCCACATCGCCGTCGCCCGCGCCGACTCCCCAGGAACCCGAGCCCGCTCCGATCCCGGACGCGGTGCCCGCCTTCGGCGGAGACTGCAGCGCTACCCTCACCGACGAGGAGGTCGACGGGCTGCGCGGCGTCGGCATGATGCGATCGGACTACCGCTGGCGGACGGGTGCGAACGACGTCCTCGGCGGCATCGACTGCGTCTGGGTCTCGGAAGAGGCATATCTGGCCGCGACGGTGCACCTCTTCGCCTACCCGGAGTCCGTCGTGCCCTCGGCCGTGCGTGATGCGATTGCCCCCGGCTGTGTCGACTCGGGCAACGGCCCGGCCGTCGAGTGCGCGAGCTCCGGCACCGTGGACGGAACGTGGCTTCTGGTTCGCGCCTACGGCCCCACGGTCCAGGTCTCCGCGTCGGGAGTGGACGCGTTGTACGCGGCCGCGGCCGCCCGGATCGGTGAACACCCCCGCGCGACACCCGCGACGAGGACCGCCCAGTGGTGGTCGCAGCCGGACTGCCCCGCGCTGGCGGCGCAGATCGATCCCGGAGTGTACGGGTACGAGCGGGTGGCGCAGCTCGAGCCGACGACCTCGGACCCGGGAGCGCGGGCCGAGGCGATCGTGTCGCTGGCCGGGGCGGCGTTCTCGTGCGAGCTGCACTTCACATCGGGAAGCGGTGACACCTCCACCGGAGAAGTCGTGCGGGTCGACGTCGTCCCGGGCGGTGCTCTGACATTCCCGACCGCGGTCGCTGCGGAGGGCGCGGCCGCGGTGACCGTGAGTGGCGCACAGGCGGCGGTCATCGTTCCGGGTCTCGACCGGTATGAGGGCTCGGGCGAGGTCATCGTCGCGACCGACGGAGTGAACACGCTCATGGTCACGCCCGACATCGTCCGCGAGACCTCTGAAGCAGCACCGCTGGCTGAGGTAGTCTTCGCCGCGATGCATCCGTGACGCGGGGGCGCAGCATCCATTCGCACTGAACGTGTCCCTCGGGATCACCCGTCTGTGTCACGTCTTCCTCGGCACGCTCCGTGAAGACCCCGCTGACGCGGAGGTCACGAGTCAGCAGTTCACGGCGCTCGTGAGCGGATGACTGCTCTGCGCAGCGTCGTCTCGACGGCCCCGTCGTCGAGTACGAACCGCCAGACGAACGCTCGCCGGTCGCGCTCAGGCGGCAGGGACGCAGCGTCCTCGCTGCTCCCCGCGGAGCCGGGCGACCGATTCGACGAGCTCGTCGTGGATGCGACCTGGACTCACCGGGCGGCACTGGCGGTCATCACCGAGGGAGCCTCGTCGAGAGTGCGGATGAGGCGCGCGGGCACCCCTCCGTACACCGCGCCTGCGGCGAGGTCGCGGGTCACGACGGCGCCCGCGGCGACCACCACATCATCCCCGACGGTCACACCGGGGAGGACGGTGACATGCGCACCCAGCCACACCCGGTCGCCGATCGTCACGGGCGCGCTGCGGCGGCGATGGGTCACCCCGGCCGGCCCGACCTCATGGGAACTGGTGATGATCGTCGTGAACATCGCGATGTGGCAGTCCACGCCGATGCGGATCGGGGCCACGGCCTCGAAGTAGCACCACACGTTCACCGAGGTGCGCGCTCCGATGCGGATGTCCCGGCCGCCCGTGAAGGTGCAGCGGGACTGGAGCTTCGGGGTCTGCACGTCGAATCCCCGCATGCGCAGGATCGCATAGCGCAACGCCCGGGGGCACAGCGGCGAGCCGGCGACGCTGTTCGTGATGAACGACTTCCACCCCCACGACAGATCCTGCGCGACGCTCCGGGCCAGGTCCCGGACGGTCGCCCCCTCCGCCATGATGTTGTCGCCGGTCACGGAGTCACCTCTCCGGTCGAGCCGATCGGGGTGTCGCCGAGCTGATCCTCGGGGGTGAAGGACATCCAGTCGATCACCATCTCGTTGACCGCCGGTGTGGATGCGTCGGGGTCGCCCGGCCAGTTTCCGCCCACCGCGAGGCTGAACAGCGCGTGGGTCGGAGCATCGAACACCCAGCGACCGGGTATGGGCACGTCCCACTCCTCGACATCCATCACGATCTGGTCGTCGATCGCCATGATGATCCGGCCCTCGTGCTTCTCGACCGTGTAGACGTGGAAGTCGTCCGCGAGGGGTACCGGCAGGTCGTAGCCCTCGTCGAGTGACCACCTGTCCGCGATCCCGGTAGGGCCATGGAGGTGATGGGCACTGCGTCTCGTGGTGTTGGGCGTCTCGACGATGTCGACCTCTCCCGCAGCAGGCCAGCCGACCCGGTCGACGTTGTCGCCCAGCAGCCAGAAGGCGGGAAGAAGCCCCTGCCCCTCCGGCAGCTTGATGCGCGCCGAAAGTCGCCCATAGGTGAACGACCACTTGCCATGGGTGGTGATGCGGCCCGAGGTCGGCTGGCTGCCGTCCTCGGGCACGGTGGCGGTGATCACCAGGTTGCCGTCGCCGTCGAGAGCGACCGCGTCCTCGGTGTACTCCTGCAGCTCGTTGTTCCCCCAGCCGCCGCCTCCCGTCTGGATCCTCCACACATCGGGATTCGGCTTCCCCCCGGCGGAACCGTCGAAATCCTCGAACAGCACCGAGTCGTCTCCGTACCGAGCCCCGAGGAAGGAGAAGCCGGTGAACCACCAGACGCCGCCGAGCACCAGCACGACCGCGAGGGTCCCGGCAGCGATGCCGAGGGTCAGCCGGCGTCGTCGTCGTCGTCGCGTCTGCTCGGAAGAGGGGCTGCCGGGGTCGGTGAAAGGGGCGGTCGCGGTCACGGGAGCAGTCCCTTCGGATCGTGGCGGAGGAGGTCGCACGCGGCGCTGACCGCATCGCGCTCCCACAGCGAGCTGTCGAAGCTGACCGAGATATTGAGGCGACGGCGCAACACCGCGGTCAGCGCTGTGATGCCGTTGCGGCCCGCGGGGTCCACCGAAACCCGCACCACCGCGTCGTCCGAGGCCCAGGGAAGCGGCTCGAGGGCTCGGAGGAAGCCCATGTCGCTGAGGGTCGGGCTCGCCGCGGCGGGGACCTCGGTCGCTGCGCGGCGCCGCCACGCATGGGTGGCGAGGCCCGAGGTGAGCGCCGCGAGCGGACGGCCGACGTGAAGATCCCGATGGAAGCGCGCGCCCGCGACGTCGATGCCGTCCCGGACCGAGACCGGGTGGCCGACCACGAAGTTCGCGAGCGTCGATCGTCCGGAGGGCAGGTATCGGCGCAGGTCGACGAGGATGGCGCCCTCGTCCGTCACGGGGATGCCCGAGCGGCGCAGGGCCTCGTGGAGAGCGAACATCATCGCAAGGGTCGGAGGCACACGCCCTCTGCTCCAGTCGGCGACGGCGCGGAAGGTGGCGGCATCCATCGTCCCTGTCACGAGGTCCAGGCGGCCTCGCCGACCGGGCACCGTCGGCCCCGCGTACCCCGGCCGATCATCGGTCCATCGGTCCCGCAGCAGTGCGCCGAGGCGGCTCGCGTGACGCCCGTAGGTTGCAGACAGCGCGGCAGGGAGGGGGTTGCGGTCGTCCGCGCTCGCGAAGACGGCGGGCGTACCGCGTCCCGCGAGGGCGCCGGCGGTGAGCATCACGCTGAGGAAGCCGTCGCCGAGCCGGTGATCGATGCACAGCGACGCCCGATCCTCGCCGAGGAAGACCATGAAGGGGAGGTCGGGTGCCACGATCTCGCGCAGCCGCGGCAGGCCCGCGTCGCCGGTGCTTTCGACGGGCAGCGGCTGGACCATGCGCTCGGCCTGTGCATCGAGCCGGCTGGCGTCGTAGCGCCAGCGGCTGCCCTCGAATGTGCGACCTGCGCGCGCGGCGGCGCCCATCCCGATGAGGGCGCGCACGGCGCGCACCACGGTCGCCCGCTCGGGCACGATCAGCGGCGCGAGCTCGACGCTGATCCGCACGCCCTCCGAGAGCAGGTCCCTGCCGGCGATCCTTCCCGACGAGACCGCGCCGCGCTCCGGCTCGACGGCGTCGTGCCGGGGGGACGTCGTCGCTCTGGGCTCTCGTGCGATGACCACGGCTACACCATGTCCGTCGCTGCGGCCAGGTCGGGTGCGAACTCGAGCGGAAGGTCGAGGTCGTGGAACCAGGTCGCGGCATAGTTGGTGAGCTTGCCGTTGGCGTTGTCTATCGCGATGACTCGCCGGCCCATCTGCAGGGCGATGAGCATCGCATGCAGTCGATCGGTGATGATCGTCTCGCCGGGGGAGAGGAGCGCGACGCCGGTCGCGAGCCGCTTCGACGCGTCCGCGAACCAGCGGTCGGTCGACCGGTTCATCGTGCGTGTCACCGCGCCCTCGAACAAGGTGCGGCTCAACCGCTGGCGCAGTCGGTCGGCGAACGTCATCGCGGGCCAGTCGACCGCCGTCTCTATGCTGCCGGGCCCGGCGCTCTCATCGTCACGACGCAGCAGATGCACCACCGCGACGGAGGGCGCCGCCGACTCGAGTCGCCCCAGCATGTGCACGCTGTCGGGTGCGAGGATCACGTTCGGCACGAAGGCACTGACCGCGGAGAACGAGACCCGGTCCCGCACCGCCATGCGCAGAAGGCGCCGGGGAGCCATGCGCGACGCGAACGCGCGCCGATCGGCATCCGACTCGAAGTGCACAGACTGCGGCTCCTGGATCAGCTCGATCCGCGGATCGAGGCGCTCGGCGAGACGATAGCGGTGCTCGCTGTGCTGCGGGTACAGGCCGCCGAAGTTGCCGCCACCCTGTATGGCGACGGGCCACCGCGATTCATAGACCTTCGGCGAGATCGTGCGCCACGAGTACGCGGCTTCCAGGCGGATCCCCGCCTGGCGCCAGAACTCGGCCTGGCCGAGTGCGATCACGGAGTCGCCGATGTTCTCGTAGTCGGGGAAGTCGGTGAGCACGAGCCGGTCGATCCCGCGGTGCAGTGCGGACATCGCGATGTAGGAACGGCGCTGCATCCTGCCGATCGCGTCCTCGGCGTGCGGAATGCGCGAGTTCGTGTTCTCGATCGGCAGCGTCACGGGGAGTCCTCCACGGTACGGCCGCCGCGCAGGCGGCGGGTGAGGGTGGATCGCAGCGACGAACGGGTCGTCGCGTCGAGGGCGATGAAGTAATAGAGGGTGATCGCCGTGATCGCCCAGACGGCGCCGATGACGGGGATCAGGGGGAGCGGCGGGTCGAGCAGGCTCACCAGCACCAGCGCGGCGGCCACAGGTGCGACGGTTCCGAACGGCAGCAGCAGGCAGCGGATCGCGAAGTCCTTGACGGCGAGGTCGAGACGTCGCAGTGCGATCGCGATGTAGAAGGGCTCCAGCACGAGGATCGGGAGGGTGAGCCCCCACGCGATCCCGGTGAGCCCGGACGTCGCCCCGAGCACGACCGCCAGCGCCGTGCCCGTGACCGCCCAGACGGTGTGGAGGATCGCGTACCCGCGCACCGAACCCTGCGCGGTGAGAATGGGGACCGCAAGCAGGTGGTTGTTGTTCGCGAACATCGACAGCACGAGGATCTGCGCGACGACGGCCGCGCCCACGCCCGACGGGCCGAGCCAGACGCTCATGATCTCGGGCATGAAGACCACCACGGGCACGAGGACGACCGTCATCAGCATGTTGGCGTAGCTGGTGCCCCGGAGGTACATCTGTCCCATCGATGCGCCCGCCGCACCGCCTTCGCGCATCGAGGCGGTCGGCAGGATCGCGGTCGCGAGCGAATTCGTCACCTCCTTCACGAGGAGGTAGATGCGCTGGCCCGCGGCGTACAGGGCGGTGTAGGCGATCGGGAGCATGAGCGCGGTGAGGATGCCGCCCACTTGCATGATCACGACGCCAGCGAGGCCCAGGATCATGAGCTGCGCCGACATCGCGAACAGCTCGCGGAACACGCTCCACCGGAAGTCCCGCGGGCGGGCGGTGATCTGCGGCGCCCGTCTGCGTCGCAGGACGTACGTCGCTATGCCGAATGCGAGAATGCCGAGCACATCCACCGCCGCGACGGCGACGATCCCGATTCCCGCCCAGCACACCAGCACAGTGAGCGCGACACGGAAGACGGCGAGGCCGATGAGGAGGTAGTTGACGTCGTTGAGGCGCCCGATCCCGGTGAGGATCTGCCGGTTCGCGGAGAACGAGAGCAGGATGAAGACGTTGGCGACGCCGAGGGCCGCGAGGATCCAGGCGGTGTCGGTGAGTTCCGGGCTGAACTGCGTGCGGGGGATCGTGAGGGCGAACACCAGAACGGTGGCGCTGGAGAGGATGACCGCCGTCGCGAGGAAGAACACATTGCTCGCCGCGGCGACCCGGCGCATGCGGGCGAAATCGTTGGAGGGAGCCGCCACCCCGATGAACCGGGTGGTGGCTCCTCCGACGCCGAGATCCTGCTGGAACAGTGCGCCCACGGCCACGGTGAGCATGTAGAGGCCGTACGCCTCTGCGCCGAACGCGGTGAGAACCACCGGGAGCAGCGCCACATACGCGATCATCGACGCGAAGCGCGCTGCGTAGGTCGTGATGACCGCGCCCGTGATCCCCCCCGCGCCGGCGGCGAGGTCGGGCTGAGCGCGGGTCTTGCGCTGCGCCACGGCGTCGACCGGGGTACGCATCTCAGCCCTGCCCGGCGGAGTCGGCGCTGAGCGTGAGATCGAGGCGGTAGACGAGGGTCTCGTCCGACTCGTAGACCAGCTCCCAGCGGGGGTCGTCCTCGAGGAAGCCCTGGAACCGGTCGAGCGCTCCGTCGGGGAGGGTGCCGTAGTACGTGCTGTACGCGCGCATCTGCTCCGTGATGACCACCAGGGCCGGCCGCTGCTCCCACACCAGGCTGTCGGTGAGGCGCTCCACGCGGCGCGGGTCGGCGAATTCCTCGTCCTCCCAGCCGGGCCACGACGTCAGCCACATGTCGATGCCGCTGTCGAAGAGTTGGTTTGCGCGTACGAAGTCGACGTACTCCGCGACGATCCGGCCCGGTGCGCCGGGTGCGACGCCGATCGTGAGCGTGGAGGGATCCTCTTCTGTGAGCACCTGGGTGGTCAGCCGCACGGACTCGGGGGTGACGAGGTTGGCGAACCATCCGCCGTATGACGTCTGGATCGACCCCAGAGCCACGATCGTGAGGATGGCCGAGACGGCCACCTGTGCTGCGCGCCTGCCGCGAGCGAGCCCGCCGCCGAGCATCCGTGTGAGGACGGGAGCGAGGATGAGCATGCACCCGGGGATCGAATAGAGGAAGACGCGGAACATCGCCTCGCCGCCGTACCCCTGGCCGAGGAGGATCAATCCAGGAGAGAAGGCGACCACCGCCGGCACGGCGATGTCACGCCACCGGTCGCGACGGCGGATGAGGTGCACCGCGACGACCGCTGCGGTCGACACCCACACGAGCCCGGTGATTCCGCGAGCGATCCACGAGTTGAAGACCTGTCCGATGCTCGGGGCGCCCAGCACCTCGTTGCGCGCCGACGGCGTCAGGATGTTGCTGAGGAGGTCGAGGTTGATGAGGTCTCCGAACTTCACCACGACCTCGAAGTGCAGGAGCAGGTAGCCGACGGCGATCGCGGCGAACACCGCGACGAGGTAGCGAGGTCGCACGCGTCCCAGCAGCGTGAGCATCAGGGTCGCCGCCAGAAGCCAGTACGGCGTGAGCTGATGCGTCACGACGATCGCGGTGAAGATCGGCACCGCCACCCACGAGGCCGCCCTGGTGCGGGTCGACGCCAGCACCAGAGCGATCACGACGATCCCGAGGGCGAAGGCGATGGCCTGAGGTGAGAGGTAGTCCTGCCCGACCCAGTTCACGAGTTGCGCCCCGAAGGCGGCGACCAGCGCGGTCGGGGCGGCATACCCGTAGGTGCGGGCGAGGAAGAACACCGCCGCCGTGAACGCGAGCTGCGCACCGACCGCGAACCATTGCGCGATGACGATCGTGTCCGACCCGGTGATCGTGTTGATCCATGCGATGAGCGAGAACGCCCCCGGCCAGTTGTGGTAGATGTCGGCGGTCACGTCGACACTGCCGTAGCGCTGGATGTAGTCGATCGGACCGAAGTGCTTGTACGTCCACGAGTAGAGCGGCGCATCGGTCGACACCGCCGTGGGAAGCCGCATCATGAGGACGGTCGCGACGAGAGCGACTCCGGCCGTGCGGGTGGCCCCGGACGCGATGGCGACGCAGAACGCGATGGTCGCGAGCGCGATCGACGCAGGGAAGAGCGGACTGGCGGCCGGGATCAGCCCGAACAGGTTCCACGGCGCGTCGTGGAGGGTGGGGATGGCGAGCGCCCAGGCGACGACGGCCACGAGGAGCACGATCGCCGCGTACTTCCCGGCACGACGGGCCGCCGACCGGTCGGTCGCTGCAGGGGAGGTCACCCGCGGCTCGGTGACTGTCATGCGCCCCTCCTCGTGACGAACGTCGCCAGCGCGCCGCCGCACGTCGCGGCAGCGGCCGCGAGCAGCCACGCCGCGGGTGCCCACCATTGGAGGTTGACGGTCGCGGTCGTGAGGAGGATCACCGCCGACAGGCCGAGGGCGGGTACGACGATCGGCGCGAAATGCGGGGGAAGAGGCACCCAGGCCCGCACGAGAGAGCCGGGACCGATCAGTATGAAGATCGCCAGGAAGGCGAATGACACGCCTGCGGCAGTGGGAAGCAGCGCGAGCAGCCCGAAGAGGCCGCCCAGCGCGGCCAGCACCGACCACAGTCGTCGATCGAGGGCGACGTCGCGCGAGGGCGGCCCGGCGAACGTGCCGGCGTCGCGCTGCGCACGTCGCTCGGCGAAGTAGGCCGCGGGGCCGCCGATGACGCTGGCCAGCTCGACCCGCCCGATTCCCTTGGACTCCCGTGACAGAGTGGCGGTCACCGTGGTCTCGTCGACCGATGCCATCGGCTTGTTGACCAGACGCGCAAGAGCTCGCGGCGATCTGGCGATGGCTGCGCCGACGGTGCGGGGGTCCAGTGCGACGGTCACGGCCCACGCTCCGAATCCGCGGCCATAGCCGACGGCTTGCGCCTCCAGCGCCGCCAGGTCGTCTCGGTGCCGGTGCCAGACGACGGCAGCTGGGTTGACCACGATCGCCTGCCCGTCGTAGAGCACGCGGAGGAACATGTCGAGGTCTTCGCCGCCCTTCGTGCGGGTGCCGGCGCCCAGGGCGGTGTCGAAGCCGCCGAGGGCGAGCATGTGGTCACGGCGTACCGCGAAGTTCGCACCCGTCCCGAACTCGCCGACGCAGAACGGGAACATCGGCAGATCGTCCGGCGGATCGCTCAACCGGAACGTGCGTGCAGCGGTGAGCTTCGACCAGCTCACGCGTGCGTCGAACCACGCCTGGACGGCATTGCGCAGCTCGCCACTGGGCACGATCCCGGTCACGCACCCCACATCGTCGGCCTGCGCGAATCCCGCCGCGATCGCCCAGAGCCACTGCGGATCGACGATCACGTCGTCATCGGTATACGCGACGATGGCCGAGGACGCCGCCTCGAGCCCGGCGTTGCGAGCGTGCGACAGCCCCGCCCTCTCCTCTCGCACGTAGCGGAACTCGGGGAACTCTTCGGCCAGCAGATCGCGGGTCATATCGTCAGAGGGCGCGTTGTCGACCACGACGATCTCCATGAGCGGATAGTCGATCCCGCGGATGGCGCCGAGCGACTCCCGCAGGAGGGCGCCTCGATCTCGCGTGCAGACCACGACGGTGATCGGCCCCGGTGCCGTACGTGCCGCGGGCGGGGTGGCGGGGAGGCGATCGACAGCGTTCACTACGGAGGCGGCATCTGCTTCGCCGTCCACGACGGGGACCGCGATGTATCCGCGGACCGAGCCGTGATCGCGCACCAGGAGTCTGGCGCGGTCGAACTGGTCGCCTGATTCGAGCACGAGGCGCTGGGGTGCGCCGGCGAGGTCGGATGCCTCGACGAGACCCACCCACGTCGCGACGTTTCTGTCGACCATCCCGTGCAGCGGCATGGCCAGGGGGAGCGTCAGAGTGGTCATGCGGGTGCACCTTTCGAGGGGAGGGGCGCGGCGCGGTGGGGGTGTGCGTGGCGGAGGCCGACGATGCCGATGACCGTCAGCACGAGCGCCGCGCACACGACGGCTGTCGACGCGCCCAGCGCCCCCCAGCGGGGGACGAGGAGGAGGACGAATGCGAGCAGCGTCAGCAACCAGACCGCGTTGCCGACGAGCACCGGTCGCACGCGGTGCCGCGCACGAGACAGTGCCGACCAGATGTCGTAGCCGGGGCGGATCGCGCTCGCGGCGGCGAGGATCCCGACGACCGCCATTCCGTAGAGGGGCGGATACCCCCGACCGAGGAGAAGGAACATGAGCGGAGTGGCGATCGCTGCCGTCGCGCCGAGGGCACCCACCGCGATCGACACCTTCAGCGCATAGCCGTGAGCGAGTTCGGCGGTGTGCGCGAATGCGCCGACCGCGCTGCGGGCGAGCGCGGTGGCCACGGCCACGCCTACGAGGTCGAGGGCGACGCTGAACTGGAACGCGATGGCGAAGATCGCTCCTTCGACGGGTGAGGCCAGCGTGGTCACGAGGAACGAGAGCGACAGGCCGGCGCACATCACGATGCCGACGGCGATGGCGTTCTCGAACGCGAACCGCCGGAAGGCGCGTGCGAGATCGCCGTCCCACCGCCGCACGGACCCGGACAGTCCATTGTCACGACGGAGCGCTCGTGGAATGAGCACGGTGAGACTCACGGTCGTCATCGCGATCGCGGGCAGGATCGTGGCGAGCACCAGGATGAGGGGCGTCGCATGCGCGGCGAAGGCGAGCAGTGCGAGGAGGCCCAGCTTGAGGAGGTTGGCCGACCCGTTGACGATGAGCGTCGCGCGCGCGTCAGAGGCACCGGCGAGCGCCTGCGCCTGCACGTTGAACAGCGCCCACGCGACAGAGCACGTCGCGACCACGCAGACAGTGGCGACCGGCGGCAGCGCCGACGGAAGGAGACCCGCGACGACCGCGCCCGCGACGACTCCGGACACCAGCGACAACACAGCGGTGGTGGTGAGCGCCCGTCGGAGGGTCTCGCGGGCGGCAGGACCGCCGAGGGGGAGCATCACCACCAGTGCGCTGCCGGGTCCGTTGGACGCCAATGCCGCGGCGGCCATCACTGCGGCGAGCACAGATGCCTCGATGCCGAGCTGGGCCTGAGGGATCCACACCGCCGCGAGCAGCCAGAACACGAAGCCCGAGCCCGCCGTCGCGGCGTACCCCGACGCGAGCCACAGCGAGTCGCGCGAGACGCGGGCGCGGACGTTCGTGGCAGGCGCAGCCTCGTCTGCGCGGGCGGGGCTGCTCATACGTGTGCCCCGTCGGTGATCGGCGACCGTGCCGCGCCGGGGCGCACCGCGGCGAGGCTGCCCCACACGTATCCGGACCCGGCGAGTGCGAGTGACAGGGCGATCGCGAACGCGGGCACCAGACCGGCACGACCGCGCCGCAGTTCTCGCCACACACCGGCGGGAAGGACCCGCGTCGCGTACGCCGACTCCGCGGCGAGCGCGTCCTGGCGGCCCACCGTGCGTGCGATCCCTGCCTTCGACAGTCCTTCGCACCAGCTGCGGTGCGCGACATAGCCGAGCCGCACGCGGTCTGCGCTCACGTGGTGACGCACGTTCGCCGTCGGCGCGTAGACGATGGTACGCGTGGGGTCGGCCTGGCGCAGGAGGATGCACGCCTCCGTCTCCTCGCATCCGATCGGCAGGGCGCCGATGCGGCCCGTGTCGGGATTGAAGCCGCCGATGGCGAGCAGCGGCTCGCGGCGGAACGCCATCGAGCAGCCCATCACGTTGCGAATGGGCCCCGCCGCGGGAAGACCGCGGTAGCTGCATCCGACGATCCACAGCAGTTCCTCCGGCAGCACGGCCGGTGCCGCCCCGGGCCAGATGGGGCTGGCGCTGCCGCCCACCGCGACAACGCTCGCATCGGCGAAAGGGGCCACGAGCGCATCGAGCCACCCCGGTTGCGCGGCGGCGTCGTCGTCGAGGAACGCGACGACCTCGCCAGTAGCCGCCCGAAGGGCGGTGTTGCGCCCACCGGAGAGTCCGCGGCGAGCGGTGTTGGGCAGGACGATGAACTCCGGCCAGCGCGAGCGGGCTCGCTCCAGCAGCTCATCGTTGTGGTCGACGACGAGGATCGTCTCGTGTGACGGGGTCTGCGCGGACAGCGAGTCCATCGCGAGCACGAGTTGGTCCCAGCGGTCGATCGTGTAGGCGCAGACGACGACGCTGACAGACATGGCTAGCCGGCCGTGTTGACGGATTCCTCGAGCACCGGGGCGGGGGGCGCGGAGCGGTGCGCGCTCGCGGGCGTCGCTTCGCGCACGGAGGTCGAGAACACGGGCGTGGTCGCGCGACGGCGTGTGCGTCCCCAGCGGTTGACGCGCTCGTCGAGCACCGTGCGCAGCACGCGAAGGCCGTCGCTCACGGCGTTGAGGTTGCTTTCGCCGTGGATGCGCAGGAGCTCCACGCTCGGTACCTCGACGACGGTGAGCCGGTTCTCGGCGAAGCGGCAGTTGAGCAGCGTCTCGATCTCGAACCCGTCGCCCCACAGCATCTCGCCCTCGGCGCCGGCGATGTCGGGCGCCGGCAGGTCGAGCGCGGGCACGATGCGGCGCCAGAACGCGTTGTAGCCGTAGCAGAGGTCGGAGTACGTGGTCCCCAGGAGGACGTTCGTCAGGAGGTTGAGGAACTTGTTGCCCAGCTGCCGGTGGAACGTGATGTCCTCGCTGCCGCCGCCCGCCATGAAGCGGCTTCCCTTGGCGACGTCCGCACCGCCGACCAGCGCGTCGACGAAGCGGGGGATCTCGTCGGCATCGGCCGAGCCGTCGGCGTCGAACATCACGATGATGTCGCCGGTCGCCCGCTCGAATCCGCAGACCAGAGCGTTGCCCTTGCCTTTGCGAGTCTGGGTGATGACGTCGACCGAGGGTCGCACGCGCCGTGCGACCTCCGCGGAGCCGTCGACGGAATGTCCGTCGACGACGATGATCTCGTGCACGTCGGGGAGGAGGGGGAGGACGATCTCGAGGTTCTTGGCCTCGTTCCGGACCGGAACGATGATCGAGACGCGGGGGGAGGAGAGGTTCGGATCGTTGGACATGTGACGCCCTTCCATGGGGAACGGTGGAGCGGTGATTGTCTGTCCGACGCGAACGGGCTGGTCGCACCCGTCGCATCGATGCGGTCCAGCACACCCCGTGTG
Organism: Microbacterium trichothecenolyticum; assembly: GCF_041938625.1. Lineage (GTDB taxonomy): Bacteria > Actinomycetota > Actinomycetes > Actinomycetales > Microbacteriaceae > Microbacterium > Microbacterium trichothecenolyticum_D. Next base: position 1,664,828 of record NZ_CP169427.1, read on the forward strand.
ACGGGATCCGCTCGTGGGGAAGCGGGTCCGGTGGGGCTCGGTTTGCCGATTTCGTTCTTCTTCGAGCGTGACCGGGTGGTGTTTCAGTCGCGTGAACGCGACACCAGATTCGGGTTAACGGCGGCGATTTCGTGTCCCCTCTTCGGGGGACATTTCGCAGGTGATGCAATAAAATGTCCTCCATTAGGTGGACAACAGCGGGCGCCCGGCACCATGGAGCGTCATCTCAGGATCGGGGTCCAGAATGGGTGACGATCGCACCACCCCCGAGGGCCGATCGCCTCGGGTCACTTCAATCTGGGGGCAAGGACACGTGGGAATCTCGAAGAAGACGGTTCCGCAGGCGAATGACATGTGCGAGTGCGGGCACGCATTCGAAGCGCACGAGCACTACCGCAAGGGCACCGAGTGCTCGATCTGCGATGTGAGGGCGTGCTCCGCCTTCTCGGCGGTGGCGGTCGCGGAGTACTCGAACGCCCAGTGACGGCCGCCGGCAGCCGATGGCCGTGCAGACGCCGTCGCGCCCGATCGTGGGCATACGCCGGCGACCATGCGAGCGTCGTCCGAAACGTGCCGGCATGCGCTCGCTCTAGACTTGACCCTCGTGGTCACCCGTCTGTCGCACTTCTTCCTCCGCACGCTCCGTGAAGACCCCGCCGACGCCGAGGTCACGAGCCACAAGCTGCTCGTGCGCGCCGGCTACATCCGGCGCCAGGCGCCGGGCATCTTCGCGTGGCTGCCGCTGGGCCTGCGCGTCAAGGCGAAGCTCGAGCAGGTCATCCGCGACGAGATGACGAACGCGGGCGCCTATGAGGTGCACTTCCCGGCGCTGCTGCCCCGCGAGCCCTACGAGGTCACGGGCCGCTGGGAGGAGTATGGCGACGGCATCTTCCGCCTGAAGGACCGCAAGGACGCCGACTATCTGCTCGCTCCCACGCACGAAGAGGTCTTCACGCTGCTCGTGAAGGACCTGTACTCGTCGTACAAGGACCTTCCTCTGACGATCTACCAGATCCAGGACAAGTACCGCGACGAGGCCCGTCCTCGAGCGGGTCTGCTGCGCGGACGCGAGTTCACCATGAAGGACGCCTACTCCTTCGACTCGTCCGACGCGGGGCTCGACGCGAGCTACATGCTGCAGCGCGACGCGTACGAGCGCATCTTCCAGCGGCTGGGTCTCGAATACGTGATCGTGCAGGCGGATGCCGGGGCCATGGGTGGTTCGCGATCGGAAGAGTTCCTGCATCCCACGGCCGTCGGCGAAGACACCTTCGTGCGCTCGGCGGGAGGATACGCCGCCAACGTCGAGGCGTTCACGACCATCGCCCCCGAGCCGATCGCGCTCGACGGGCTCGGTGCTCCCGTGATCTTCGACTCGCCGAACACGCCGACGATCCAGACGCTCGTCGATCACTCGAACGCGCACCTCGAGGCTCCCGCTTCCGGCATCGCCGGCCCCGCGACGGACGCGGTGACGGAGTGGACCGCCGCCCACACGCTGAAGAACGTCGTGCTGGCGCTGACGCATCTCGACGGCACGCGCGAGCTCGTCATCGTCGGCGTGCCCGGCGACCGCGACGTCGACGACAAGCGCGTCGAGGTGGCCTTCGCCCCGGCGTCGGTCGAGCCCGCCACCGAGCAGGATTTCGAGAAGCAGCCGTTGCTGGTCAAGGGGTACATCGGGCCGTGGTCCGAGACCGGCCCTGTGCTCGGCGAGGAGTCGGCCACCGGGATCCGGTACCTGCTCGACCCCCGCGTCGTCGACGGCACCGCATGGGTCACCGGCGCCAACATCGACCAGAAGCACGTGCACACGCTCGTCGCGGGCCGCGACTTCACCGGCGACGGATTCGTCGAGGTGGCGAGCGTGCGCGCGGGCGACCCGGCGCCCGACGGTTCGGGTCCGGTCGAGCTCGCGCGCGGCATGGAGATCGGGCATGTCTTCCAGCTCGGCCGCAAGTACGCCGACGCGCTGGGTCTCAAGGTGCTCGACGAGAACGGCAAGCTCGTCACCGTCACGATGGGCTCGTACGGCATCGGCGTGACGCGCATCCTCGCGATCATCGCCGAGCTCAACAACGACGACAAGGGGCTCATCTGGCCCGCCTCCGTCGCCCCGTTCGACGTGCATGTGGTCGCCGCGGGCCGCGAGCCCGTCATGTTCGACGTGGCGGCGCAGCTGTCGGCAGACCTCGAGGCGGTCGGTCTCGACGTGCTCTACGACGACCGTCCCAAGGTCTCGCCCGGCGTGAAGTTCGGCGACGCCGAGCTCATCGGCGTGCCGAAGATCGTCATCGTGGGCCGCGGCGCCGCCGACGGTCAGGTCGAGCTCTGGGACCGCCGCACCGGCGACCGCGAGGTCGTCTCGGTGGCGGAGGCCGTCGCCCACCTCAGCGCGCGCTGAACCGAGCGCGGGCCCGTAGGCCCCGCCGACACGACCGGATCGTTCACGCGTCGTCCACCGAACGGCGGTTCCGCGTGGCACTCTGGGCGTCATGGGACCCAGCGACACCGGAACCATCCCGCATCCCGTGACTGAGGAGCTGCGCGCGACGATCGCCGCGGCGGGCATCACGGAGAGCACCGATCTCGTGGCGCGCATCCTCGCGACCGGCATCGGACTGGGGATCGACGACACCGAGCGACTCGACCTCAAGATCACGTCCGCGGCGCTCAGCGAGATGCGCGCAGCCTTCCGCCTGTTCGCGCCGTACCGGGGGATCCCCAAGGTCACGATCTTCGGATCGGCGCGCACTCTGCCGGACGACGCGCTGTACCGGCAGGCGTCCGAGGCGGCGACGGCGCTCGCCGAGCGCGGCTGGATGGTGGTGACCGGTGCCGGACCGGGCATCATGCAGGCCGCCGCGGAGGGCGCGGGGCCGCACAACTCGCTCGGCGTCTCGATCCGCCTCCCGTTCGAGGAGAAGCCGAATGCGATCGTCGGCGCGAACGCGCGCAACGTGGCGATGAAGTACTTCTTCACGCGCAAGCTCATGCTCGTGAAGGAGTCGAGCGGATTCATCTGCGTACCGGGCGGCTTCGGCACGCTGGACGAGATGTTCGAGCTGCTGACGCTGCAGCAGACCGGCAAAGCGGATCCGACGCCGATCGTCCTGCTCGATGCGCCCGGCGGGACGTTCTGGTCGGGACTGCGCCGCTTCGTCGACGAGCACCTGCTGCCGTCCGGCGTGATCTCCTCGGGCGACTTCGATCGGGTGCTCGTCACCGACTCGGTGACCGCAGCGGTCGACGAGCTCACCGGGTTCTACCGCAACTACGACTCGTTGCGGTGGGTCGGCAAGCGACTCGTGCTGCGGCTGAAGGCGGAGCCGACGGATGCTGAGCTCCAGGCGCTCAACGCCGCGTTCGGCCACCTCGTCACCGAGGGCGAGATCGAGCGGCGCGGACCGCTCACCGTCGAGGTGGAGGACGACGACAAGCTCCACTTGCCGCGATTGGTACTGCGGCTGAATCAGTTCCGGGTGGGGGAGCTCTACCGCTTGATCCGGGCGATCAACTCGCTCGAATCTGCGCCGGCCGCCTGACGCCTTCGGCCGCCGGCGGGCGGCGGGCGGCGGCATCCGTCTCGATGAGGCCGTTCTCATGTTCTCGTCGCCGGCCGTTCACCTCGGGTTCCAGGCGGCTTCGCCCCACGGGGCGAGGCTGGCGCCACCCCACGCCAGCCCGCTGTCATGCATGCCGAGAGGACGCTCGTGAGCATCATCGAAGGATTCCGCCGTTCCCTGCCCATGGCCGACCACGCACGAGGCAAGCGCCTCGCCGTGACGTGCCAGTACAAGTGCGCCAACGCGTGCCTAGGCCCCGAGTGCAACTCGTCGCACAACGAGACGTTCCAGGAGGTCGCGTCGGCAGCGCTGTCGCGCCGCGCGCTCCTCGGACTCGGCGCCGCGGGTGCGGTCGCCCTCACCGTCGGCGGGCTCCGCGGGCAGACGCCGCTGTCGGGCCCCGGCTCGTCGGGCGTCGGCGGAGCGGGCGCCGCGTTCGCGCGTCCGGCGGGCGGCAGCCTCCCGTTCGACCCGATCGCGCCGGTGAACCGTCTGGTCGACGAGTTCACCGTGCCGGCCGGCTACACGTGGCAGCCGATCATCCGCTGGGGCGACCCGCTGTTCTCGAACGCGCCGGTCTTCGACATCAACGCGCAGTCGCCCGCAGCCCAGGCTGTGCAGTTCGGCTACAACTGCGACTACCTCGACATCGTCGCCGACCCGAGCGGCAAGACAGGCGTGCTCGTGAACAACCACGAGTACGTCAACCCCGAGATCATGTTCCCGCCCACCAGCGACGCCGCCGAGCTGCAGCGCCGTGGCGACATCTACAAGGCCGCGCAGGGCATGTCGGTCGTCGAGATCACGCGAAAGCGCACCGGTGAGCCCTGGTCGTACGTCGTCGACGGCAAGCGCAACCGTCGCATCACGGTCGAGACGGTGTTCGAGCTCACCGGTCCCGCCGCGGGCAGCGACCTCGTGAAGACGGCCGCCGACCCCGAGGGCCGCTGGGTGCACGGCACGCTGGGCAACTGCGCCGGCGGCACCACGCCGTGGGGGACGATCCTCTCGGGCGAGGAGAACTTCAACGGCTACTTCGCCTGGGCCGCCGACACCGCCGCGCAGAAGCGCTACCAGTCGTCGCCGTCGACCTCAACCTCCACCGGCTGGGACAAGTACGACCCCCGCTTCGACGCGCACAACGCCGACTACGTCAACGAGCCGAACCGCTTCGGCTACATCGTCGAGATCGACCCGCAAGATCCGACCTCGATCCCGCGCAAGCACACCGCGATGGGCCGCTTCAAGCACGAGGGTGCGAACGTCATCGTCGCCGAGGACGGCCGCGTGGTCGCCTACATGGGCGACGACGAGCGAAACGACTACCTGTACAAGTTCGTCTCGAAGAACAAGATCTCGGGCTCGCGCAAGAAGAACCTCGGACTGCTGAGCGAGGGCGACCTCTACGTCGCCAAGTTCTCGGGCAACTCGCCGGCGAATCAGATCATCGGCAACGGCGCCCTGCCTGCCGACGGCGCCTTCGACGGCTCGGGCACCTGGATCCCGCTCACGCAGAACGGTCAGAGCGTCGTCGCCGGGTTCACGACCGAGCAGGTGCTCGTCTACACCCGTCTGGCGGCGGATGCCGTGGGCGCGACGAAGATGGATCGTCCGGAGGACGTCGAGCCCAACCCCAAGACGGGCAAGGTGTACCTCGCGCTCACGAACAACTCGAGCCGGTCGGTGGCGACGCTGGACGAGGCGAACCCGGTCACGGGGAACCGCTACGGCCACGTCATCGAGATGACGGAGACCGCCGGGCAGGCGGGCACGACGTTCGGCTGGAGCATCCTGCTCCTGTGTGGCGACCCGGCGGTGTTCGCGAACTCGTACTTCGCCGGATTCCCGAAGGAGCTCGTGTCGCCGATCTCGTGCCCCGACAACGTGGCGTTCGACTCGGCGGGCAACCTCTGGATCTCGACCGACGGTGCGCCGAGCACCATCGGCTTCAACGACGGCCTGTTCCTGGTGCCGCTCGAGGGCGCGGAGCGCGGCCACGTGCAGCAGTTCCTCTCGGTGCCGCGCGAGGCCGAGACCTGCGGCCCGGTCATCCACGACAAAGACGGCCTCGTGTTCGTCGCGGTGCAGCACCCGGGCGAGGGCGGCACGTTCGACGCGCCGACGTCGCTCTTCCCCGACTACGGCAAGACCGGTCCGGGCTTTGCGGGTAGGGCACCGCGTCCGTCGGTCGTCCAGGTGTACCGCGGCTGAGGCCGCTTCGGATCGAGACGCCGCCCCGCTCCTCAGGCGGGGCGGCGTGGCGGCATCAGGACTCCGGGTCGCGGTCGCCGCGGATGCCCGGTGGCGTGGGAGGCCCGGCGGACGTCAGCAGCTGACCCTGCCGTGCGACATGGTGTCGTCAGGAGTGTCCCGGGTCACGAGCGCCTTCAGCATGCCCGCGGCGGTGACGAGCTTGCCGTGCCGAGGCTCCCAGAACTCGCACTCGACGGGCGTCACGCGCAGCAGCACGATGCCGGGGGTCTCGAGGCCGTCCTCGAACCAGATGTCGAGGCTGGGGGAGTACAGCTCCTTCATCTTCGCCTCATCGCGGATGACCTCCGCGCGCCCGGCGACGGACACGTACCGGTGTCCCTTCGAGTCGAGGTACGACAGGCCGACGTCGTGCTGCGGATCGGCCTGGCTCTCGGCGACCTTCCCGGTGCCGGCGAGGGTGAAGAACCAGATATCGCCCTTCTCGTCCATCTGCCGCGTGCTCATCGGCCGGCTGACGAGGTTCCCCGACGAGTCGCGGGTGGTCAGCATCGTGAAGTCGATGTCTTCGACGAGTTCCTTGACCCGCTCGATCGCTTCGGGGCCGGTGACGAGATCTTCCTCTGCGTGGGTCATGCCGCCAGATTGCGTCAGGTGTCAGCACGGGCGCCAGGGCATTGACAGCACGGATGCCGCGTCGTACGCCCACCTCCGGGCGGTCACATCCGCGCGAAGCGCGCGCGGGCTACCGTGAAGGCGGCGTAGGCCAGGAAGCCGATGCCGATCGTCCATGCGAGCGCCGAGCCGAACGGCAGCGCCAGCATGGCGTCGATGGCGCCGTCGAGGCTGCCAGCCGTCTCGGCGTCGGTCACCAACGCGGACACGATGAGCAACACACCCAGAGCGGCCAGCGCGACCCCCTTGGCGACGAATCCCACGACGCCGAGCGCCGTGACCCCTCGGCCCAGCGCGCCGTCGGGAATCTGCATGCGTGCGCGGAAGCTGCGCCGCACGCCCATCGCCACGAACGCGACGCCCGCGATAGCGATCGCCAGGCCGATCGCCGCCAGGACGATGGAGCCTCCGGGCACCCGGAGCAACTCGCGGCTGGCATCCTCGGCCGTCTGGTCGGCGTCCGGTCGCGCGCCGATCGCCACCGCCGCCGCGATCAGGCCGAGCGCGAGGAACACCGCGGCCTGACCCCACTCGGCGAGGCGGCGTCCCCACGTGCGGGCGGCGCCCTTCGTGTCGCCGGACCGGTCCCTGGCCAGAAGGCCCTCGGCCGTATGCCAGACCCCGAGCGCGCACAGCCCGACTGCGATGAGCCACAGTACGACGAAGCCCGCGGGGGCGCCCGCCACCGCCTTCATGGCGCCGGCCTGGTCACCCTCGCCCGTGCCGCCCGAGGCGATCACGATCACGATCACGCCGATGAGTGCGTGGATGACGGCGTTCGCGACGTAGCCGCCGCGAGCGACGCCCTCGAAGACGCTGTTCGACTCCGCATCGCGGGCGAGCTGCTTCGCGTTGCTCTTCACCCGCCCGCCGGTCGTCATCCCCCTCACGCTAGATGGCTGCCACGCGGCGCGCAGGGGCTTGACGGAACCGCGCATCGGTGACTCCCAGAGACGCGGTCCTATCTTGGGGGGATGATCCGCGAGGGCCGTCGACCACCGGCGACCGGCTGGAGCGTCGTACCCCGCCTGGTGCGGGGAGCTCCTCCCGTCGTGCTCGTCGCCGTGGGCGCGCTCTCGCTCCTCGTCGGCCTGCTCATCGTCACGCGGCCGCTCACATCCCTCGTGCTGCTGACCGTGTACGTGGGCCTCAGCGCGGTCTTCTCGGGAGTCGCGCGCCTGTTCGCCGCGCCCGAGACGCGTCTGTGGTCGCGCGTGATGTTCGGCGGCCTGTGGATCGCCCTGGGTCTCGCGATCCTCTCCGGACTCGGCCGCACGCTCGAGCTTCTGCCCGAGATCATCGCGGTGCTCCTCGTCCTCGGCGGTCTGGCGTCCCTCTACGACGCGATGTTGCGCGGCAACGTGAGCCAGCGCGTGCTCGCCGGCGTGTGGGGCGGCACGCAGATCGCGTTCGGCGTCCTGTCGTACGCCTGGCCCGACGTCACGGTCCTCCTCGTCGCGGTGGTCTTCGGTGTGCGCACGATCGTGTTCGGGGCGACACTGCTCGTCCGTGCGGTGCGCGCCTTCGTGGAGGGAAGGCGTTCCGTGCCGGCGACGGGGCTGCCCGCCGCATCCCTCCCGGCATCCGCGTCCCCGAGACGCGGCCATGCCCGTGCTGCATTGCTTGCGGCGGGGCGCTACGCGCTCTCGGCGCTCCTGGTGGTACTCGCCGTCGGCGGGTGGTGGGCGAACTCGTGGTTCGAGGACGGCGCCCAAGTGGTCGACGCGTTCTACGACCCGCCGGCCGTCGTGCCGTACGAACACGGGCGGCTGATCCGCAGCGACGACTTCTCGGGGCAGAAGCCGGCGGGCGCCGACGTTCGGCGCATCCTGTACACGACCCGTGATGCCAACGGCCAGCCGGCGGTCGCCAGCGCATTGGTCATCGTGCCGCAGGACCCGCCTCCCGGGCCGCGGCCGGTCGTCATCTGGAACCACGGCACGACCGGCGTCGCCCGCGGCTGCGCGCCCAGCCTGCGCGACGCGTCGGCGACCAAGTGGGCGATCCCGGGGCTCGACCAGGCGATCGCGAACGGCTGGGTGGTCGTCGCCTCCGACTACTCCGGGCAGGGGGCGCCCGGGGTCTTCCCGTACCTCATCGGCCGCGGCGAGGCGCGCTCGTCGCTCGACGCCGTCGTCGCTGCGCGAGAGCTCGACGGGGTCACACTGTCGAGCCGCACCGCGGTCTGGGGGCATTCCCAGGGCGGACACGCCGCCCTCTGGACTTCGCAGATCGCCGAGGAGTACGCGCCGGATCTGGATATGCGAGGCACCGCCCTGCTCGCGCCGGCCGCCGAGCCGGTCGCGCTCGCCGAGGAGTTGACGAGCGGTGACGCGAACGCGCTGCTGTCGATCCTCATCTCGTGGGTGCTCGTGCCTTACGCCGACACGTACGACGACGTCGACCTCACCCGCTATATCGCGCCAGGCTCGGAGGCGATCGTCCGCGAGATGACCCAGCGCTGTCCGTCCGAGCCCGGTGTGATCGTGTCGGTCGCGACCGCGCTGGGCGTCTCGGAAGACCGTCCGCTCTTCGTCGGCGACCTCACCACCGGTGCGCTCGGCCGTCGTTTGGAGGACAACACGCCGACGGGCCCGTGGACGCAGCCGATCCTCATCGCATGGGGGGACGAGGACGAGGTCATCCCGCCCCGCCTGCAGGAAGAGTTCGTCGAACGGCTGTGCGCGGAGGGCAACCAGGTGCGCCGCCTGGAGTACCGCGGGTACGACCACCTGCGCTCGCTGCTGCCGGGATCGCACTTCGTCCCGGTGCTGATCGAATGGACGGATGCCCGGTTCCGCCACTCCGCTACGCACGTCGACGACTGCCCGGAGCTGTGATCGCGGGCCCGCGGGGGAGCGCCCCGCCGGGGCCGCGCCACATGGAGCCGACTCGCAGAACCGTTGGACGCGGCATCCGGTAATGTTGGAGGGTTCCGGCGCGCGTCGACGCGCCGGTGAGAGCTGAATACGGAGGCCACTGTGGACATCGATCTCGGACTGCTGCGGACTGTCGAGCGCGAGAAGGAGATCCCCTTCGACGAGCTCGTGCGCATCATCGAACAGGCGATCCTGACCGCCTACGCCAAGCACACCTCGCCCACCGGCGAGCTGCCGGAGGGCGCGCGCGCGGAGCTGGACCGCAAGACCGGTCACGTGGCCGTGTTCATCCCGCTCCTCGATGAGGAAGGCGCCGTCGTCGGCGAGGAGGAGTCGACCCCCGAGGACTTCGGCCGCATCGCCGCGTTCGCCGCGAAGCAGGTCATCAGCCAGCGTCTGCGTGACATCGCCGACGACGCGGTGCTGGGGGAGTTCCGCGGCAAGGAGGGCGATATCGTCGCCGGCATCGTGCAGCAGGGACCGAATCCGCGCATGGTGCACGTCGACCTCGGCACGGTCGAGGCGATCCTGCCCCCCGAGGAGCAGGTGCCCGGCGAAGACTACGCCCACGGCGCGCGTCTGCGCGTCTACGTCACGTCGGTCGCGAAGGGCACCAAGGGCCCGCAGATCACCGTCTCACGCACGCACCCGGGTCTCGTCCGCAAGCTGTTCGCGCTCGAGGTGCCCGAGATCCCCGCAGGACTCGTCGAGATCGTCTCGCTCGCGCGCGAGGCCGGCCACCGCACCAAGATCGCGGTGAAGGCGAACGACCCGTCGATCAACGCCAAGGGGGCGTGCATCGGCGAGCTCGGCCGTCGCGTGCGCGCGGTCACCGAAGAGCTCGGCGGCGAGAAGATCGACATCGTCGACTACGACCCCGAGCTCGCGAAGTTCGTCGCGAACGCGCTGTCGCCTGCGAAGGTGACCTCGAGCTTCATCCTCGACGCCTCGAACAAGGCCGTGCGCGCGCTCGTGCCCGACTACCAGCTGTCGCTCGCGATCGGCAAGGAGGGTCAGAACGCCCGCCTGGCCGCCAAGCTCACGGGCGCGAAGATCGACATCCAGCCGGACTCGATCCTCGAGGAGGGCTGACCAGCGGCGCCGGCTCCCAGCTGCGCGGTGTAACATGGACTCAGTACGAACGTGCGTCGGATGCCGCACGCGTGCTCTCCGGTCCACCCTCCTCAGGGTGGTCTCCATCGATTCCCACCTCGTCGTCGACGAGCGTGCATCGATGCCCGGAAGAGGCGCGTGGGTGCACGAGACGCAGGAGTGCGTGGATGCCGCCATCCGGCGCCGCGCCTTCGTGCGGGCATTGCGTGTGTCAGGCCCGCTTGACACGCAGACCATCGAAAAGCACATCCAGCGAAAAGGCTGAACGGCTATGGAAACAAAGTGAACGGCTCGAAATGAGACCCGTCCGCCGATAACGGTCTGCCCTGTCCGGGGTGGGCCCCAGACAGGAGAATTGTGGCTGGAAAACCACGCGTACACGAGATCGCTTCCGAGCTCGGCGTCGACAGCAAGGTCGCGCTCGAGAAGCTGAAAGCTCTCGGCGAATACGTCAAGAGCCCCTCGTCCACCATCGAACCCCCCGTAGCGCGGAAGCTCCGCGCTGCGCTCGAAGCCGACGGCGCGGCGAAGTCCGCTGACGGCGCGCCCGCAGCGGCGAAGCCCGCCGCTGCGGCACCTTCCGCACCCGCGGCCAAGCCCGGTGCGCCCGCGAGTCGTCCCGGCCCGGCTGCGAAGCCCGGTCCGGCGCGCCCGGCCGCGCCCGCTGCTCCGGCAGCGAAGGCCGCCCCCGCGGCTCCGGCCGCGCCCGCTGCTCCGGCAGCGAAGGCCGCCCCCGCGGCTCCGGCGGCTCCCGCCGCCAAGGCGCCCGCCGCGAAGGCGCCGGAGGCTCCGGCCGCACCCGGCGCGCCCAAGCCCGGCCCGGCCGCCGCGACGCCGCAGCCCCCGCGCCCGGGTGGCACGCCGCGTCCCGGCAACAACCCCTTCGCATCGTCGCAGGGTATGGGCCAGCGTCCCGCCGGCCCGCGTCCGGGAAACAACCCGTTCGCGTCGGCACAGGGCATGGGCCAGCGCCCGAGCCCCGGCAACATCCCGCGTCCCCAGGCTCCGCGCCCGGGTGCCCCGCGTCCCGGCGCCCCGCGTCCGGGTGGTGCGGGCCGTCCCGGTGGTGGCGGTCGTCCCGGCGCTCCCTTCCAGCAGCGTCCCGGCGGCCCCGGTCGTCCCGGCGGTGCCGGCGGCGGCTTCCAGCGTCCCGGCGGCGCGCCCGGTGCGGGCGCACCCGGCGGCTTCGCCGGTCGTCCCGGTGGCGGCGGCGGTCGCGGCCGTGGCCCTGGTGGTGGCACCGCCGGCGCCTTCGGCAAGGGCGGCGGCAAGTCGAAGCAGCGCAAGTCGCGTCGGGCGAAGCGCCAGGAATTCGAGATGCGGTCGGCGCCGGTCGTCGGCGGCGTCAACGTCTCGAAGGGCAACGGCGAGATCATCCGGATGCGCCGCGGCGCATCGATCGCCGACTTCGCCGACAAGCTCGAGGCCCTGCGCGGCTACACCGTGCAGCCCGGCACGCTCGTGACGATCCTCTTCAACCTCGGCGAGATGGCCACGGCCACCGAGTCGCTGGACGAGGCGACGTTCGAGGTGCTCGGCGCCGAGCTCGGCTACAAGATCCAGATGGTCTCGCCCGAGGACGAGGACAAGGAGCTCCTCGAGGGCTTCGGTCTCGACCTCGAGGCCGAGCTGGAGGCGGAGAACGAGGAGGACCTCGAGATCCGGCCTCCGGTCGTGACCGTCATGGGTCACGTCGACCACGGTAAGACGCGACTGCTCGACGCCATCCGCCAGACCAACGTGGTCGCGGGCGAGGCCGGCGGCATCACGCAGCACATCGGTGCGTACCAGGTCTGGACCGAGCACGACGGCATCGACCGCGCCATCACCTTCATCGACACCCCCGGTCACGAGGCGTTCACCGCCATGCGTGCCCGTGGTGCGCAGGTCACCGACATCGCGATCCTCGTGGTCGCGGCCGACGACGGCATCATGCCGCAGACGGTGGAGGCCCTGAACCACGCCCAGGCGGCGAACGTGCCGATCGTGGTCGCGGTGAACAAGGTCGACAAGCCCGACGCCAACCCGGCCAAGGTGCGCCAGCAGCTCACCGAGTACGGTCTGGTCGCCGAGGAGTACGGCGGCGACGTGCTGTTCGTCGACGTGTCGGCTCGCCAGAACACCGGTATCCAGGAGCTCCTGGACGCCGTGCTGCTCACGGCCGACGCCGGACTGGACCTCACGGCCAACCCGAACAAGGACGCCCGCGGTGTCGCGATCGAGGCCAAGCTCGACAAGGGTCGCGGTTCGGTCGCCACGGTGCTCATCCAGTCCGGAACGCTGCGCGTCGGCGACGCCATCGTCGCGGGCACGGCCTACGGCCGCGTGCGCGCCATGATCGACGAGAACGGCGACCCGGTCGAGGAGGCGTACCCCTCGCGTCCGGTGCAGGTGCAGGGTCTCAACTCGGTGCCGCGAGCCGGCGACACGTTCATCGTGACCGAGGAGGACCGCACGGCCCGCCAGATCGCCGAGAAGCGTGAGGCCGCCGAGCGCAACGCCCAGCTGGCCAAGGCCCGCAAGCGCATCTCGCTCGAGGACTTCACCCGCGCTCTCGAAGAGGGCAAGGTCGAGTCGCTCAACCTCATCATCAAGGGTGACGTGTCGGGTGCCGTCGAGGCGCTCGAGGAGTCACTGCTCAAGATCGAGGTCGACGACTCCGTCCAGCTGCGGATCATCCACCGCGGTGTCGGTGCGATCACCGAGTCCGACATCAACCTCGCGACGATCGACAACGCGATCGTCATCGGCTTCAACGTCCGTCCCGACACGAAGGCGCGCGAGCGCGCCGCTCGTGAGGGTGTGGATGTCCGGTTCTACTCGGTCATCTACAACGCGATCGACGACGTCGAGCAGTCGCTCAAGGGCCTGCTCAAGCCGGAGTACGAAGAGGTCCAGTCGGGCGTCGCCGAGATCCGCGAGGTGTTCCGCTCCTCGAAGTTCGGCAACATCGCCGGTGTCATCGTCCGCTCGGGCACGATCACGCGCAACGCCAAGGCGCGCGTCATCCGCGACGGCGTGGTCATCGCCGACGGCCTGGCGATCGAGTCGCTGCGCCGCTTCAAGGACGACGTCACCGAGGTCCGCACGGACTTCGAAGCCGGTATCGGCCTCGGCAAGTACAACGACATCCAGGTGGGCGACGAGATCGAGACCACCGAGATGGTCGAGAAGCCCCGCGCGTAAGTCGCGCAACGTGAGGGGCGTCCTGATCCGTCAGGGCGTCCCTCACGCTTCGGAAGGAGCATCATCATGTCTTCGGAACGTCAGGCCCGTCTGGGCGACCGCATCCGCGTGATCCTGGCCGAGAGGCTCGAGAAGGGCCTGCGCGACCCGCGCCTGGGCTTCGTCACCATCACGGACGTGCGCGTCACGGGTGACCTGCAGCACGCGTCCGTGTTCTACACGGTGCTGGGTTCTGCCGAGGAGCGTGCGGATTCCGCGAAGGCGCTCAAGGCGGCGACCGGGATGCTGCGCTCCGAGGTGGGCAAGCACCTCAACGTCCGCCTCACCCCGTCGCTCGAGTTCATCCCCGACGCGATCCCCGAGAACGCGGGTCACATCGCCGACCTGCTGCGCGAGGCGCAGGAGCGGGATGCCGCGGTCGCGGGTCTCGCCGCGTCCGCGACGTACGCCGGCGACGCCGACCCGTACCTCAAGCCTCGCGAACTCGACGACGACGAGTAAGCGCTCGCCACGAGTCCCCTAGAATCGCGCCGGATCCCCCGGCGCGATTCTGCGCAGTACGTCGATTTCTGCGGAGCGCCGCCTATCCCGGGAGCCGCAGCATCCCTTCGGCCGCTTCGGCGAGTCCGTCCGCGATGAGCGAGTCGATGGCGCGGTCGCGCTGCAGCGCGTCAGGCCAGTCGGGCACGACCTCGGCGAGCGGCACCGCGTGGGTGGCAGCATCCCTCAGCGTCTTCAGCACCGCGCCGCGCGCCTGCCGGTCGCTGCCCTCGTACCGCGCCTGCTTGCGGCGTTCGTCGCCCGTGTCGGGGCGACCGGCTGCGAGCCAGGCGCAGCGATCGCTGAGCGGACACGCGTCGCACCGGGGGATCCGCGCGGTGCAGACCGTTGCGCCGAGCTCCATCGCCGCGGCGTTCACGACGGCGGCGATCGTGCGATCCGCGGGCAGGATCGCCTCCATCGCCGCGAGGTCGCGACGCGACGGCGGCCCCGCCTGCGACCGGCCGTCGATCGCGCGCGCCAGAACGCGCCGCGTGTTGGTGTCGACGACGGGATGCCGGTCGCCGTATGCGAAGACCGCCACGGCGCGGGCGGTGTAGTCGCCGACGCCCGTCAGCGCGAGCAGCGCGTCCACGTCGCGCGGGACGACGCCGTCGTGGCGGTCGCGGATCTCGACCGCCGCACGGTGCAGCCACAGCGCCCGGCGCGGGTACCCCAGGTTCGCCCACTGTCGCACCGCGTCGGCGGGGGCGGCCGCGGCCAGGTCGGCGGGCGTCGGCCATCGGGTGAGCCACGCCTCGAGGTGGGGGATGACGCGGTTCACCGGCGTCTGCTGCAGCATGAACTCGCTCACGAGCACGCCCCACGGCCCGAATCCGGCCCGCCGCCACGGCAGGTCGCGGGCGTTCGCCCGGTACCACTCGACCAGGGGCGCGGCGAGGTCGGGCATGCCTTCCAGCGTAGGCGTCCGGGCGGGCGAGGCGCCTGTGCGCCGTAGGCTGGAACCATGCGCCTGCCCGTCACACCGACCACGACGCTGTGGCGCGAGCTGCGCGACCGCGTGCGACGCCGGTACCCCGCCGGGCGGGTGATCGTCGCGATCGACGGACTCGACGGGGCGGGCAAGACGGTCTTCGCCGACGGCCTCGCCGAGGTCTTCGCCGAGACCGGCGCCGCGGTGTTCCGTGCCGGCATCGACGGGTTCCACCGCCCGCGCGCTGAGCGGTACGTCCGCGGGCGCCGCAGCCCCGAGGGCTTCTACTGGGACTCCTACGACTACGCCACGTTCCGTCGGGTGCTGATCGACCCGTTCCGCGACGGCGCGCAGACGGCCGGGACCACCGGGTTCCAGCTGACCGCGTTCGACGTGACCCGCGACGCTCCCGTCGAGTCCCAGTGGGTCACCGCACCGCTCGACGCCGTGCTGGTCGTCGACGGCATCTTCCTGAACCGTCCCGAGCTGCAGGACCTGTGGGACTGGTCGATCTGGCTCGATGTTCCCGTCGAGGTCGCCTATGGTCGCATGGCGCTCCGCGACGACTCCGATCCCGACCCCGACGCGCCCTCGAACGCGCGCTACAGGCAGGGGCAGGAGATCTACCTGAACGAGGCGAGGCCGCGGGAGGCAGCATCCGTCATCGTCGACAACACCGACCTCGCACACCCCCGGATCGTGGGGCGCAGCTGATGGCGGCACCCGGAATCCTGCTGGTCGACAAGCCCGGCGGCATCACCTCGCACGACGTCGTCGCGCGCGCTCGTCGCGCCCTCGGCACGCGCAAGATCGGCCACGCCGGCACGCTCGACCCGATGGCGACCGGCCTGCTCGTGCTCGGCGTCGAGGGTGCGACGCGCCTGCTGACCTTCGTGGTCGGGCTCGACAAGACCTACGAGGCGACGATCCGCCTCGGCGTCGCCACCGACACCGACGATGCCGAGGGGCAGGTCGTCTCGGAGACGGATGCTGCGTCCCTAGACTCCGTCGCTATCGCCGACGGCATCGCCGCGCTGACCGGCCGCATCTCGCAGGTGCCGAGCACATACTCGGCGATCAAGGTCGACGGCCGCCGCGCGTACGACCTCGCGCGGGCGGGGGAGGACGTGCAGCTCAAGGCCCGCGAGGTCACGGTATCGAGGTTCGACGCGCTCGCCGAGCGGCGCCCTTCGACGGGCTCAGGGGCCGGCGGCGTCGTCGACCTCGACGTGGTGGTCGACTGCTCCAGCGGCACCTACATCCGATCGCTCGCCCGCGATCTCGGCGCCGCGCTCGGCGTCGGCGGTCACCTCACGGCCCTGCGGCGCACGCGCATCGGCCCCTTCGACGTGGCGCCGGCCGCCGCCGTCGACGCGCTCGCCGACGCGCCGTTGCTCGACCCCGCTGCCGCGGCCGCTGCCGTGCTCGGCCGGTTCGACGTCACCGCCGACGAGGCCCGCGACCTGCGCCACGGCAAGCGCCTCCTGGGCGCCGCGGTGCGGCTTCCCGCGAGCCCGACCGCCGCGATCGACCCCGACGGCGTGCTCGTCGGCATCGTCGAGCGCCGCGGCGCCGATGTCAAGAGCGCCATGAACATGCCCGAGGAGGCTGCCCGTTGATCCTGTGGTTCACGATCGCCCAGGTCGTCGTCGCCGTCGCGGCGGGTCTCTTCTGCGTGATCGCGGGTCTCGCGGGGCGCCGCCCGAGCGACTGGACCGTCGGTTCGCTCGCGCTGGTCGAACTGCTGCTGCTGGTGCAGGTCGTGGTGGCGATCATCGCGCCCTTCGCGGGCAACCCGCCGTCTGGCAGCCTGCTCGAGTTCTGGGTCTACCTCGTGTCCGCGGTGCTGCTCCCGTTCGCGGCAGTCGCCTGGGCGCTGCTCGAGCGCAGTCGCTGGAGCACGGTGATCATGGGCATTGCGGCCTTGTCCATCGCGGTCATGGTGTGGCGCATGTACGTCATCTGGACCGTCCAGGTGGCCTGAGAAGCCGCGGCCTCGGCGACACGAACTAAACTCGTCTGGTTATGTCGACCACTCCCGCTCGCCCCCGCATGACCGGCATCGGCCGCGTGCTCGTGATCGTCTACGCGATCATGGCCCTCGGCGCCACCGGTCGGTCCTTCGTGCAGATCGTCGAGCGTTTCGACGAAGCACCCGTCGCATACACGCTGTCGGCACTCTCCGCGGTCGTCTACATCGTCGCGACGCTCGCGCTCGTGTTCGCGGGGCGCCGCGGCTGGTATGTCGTGGCGTGGGTGGCGATCGTGTTCGAGCTCGTCGGCGTCCTGGTCATCGGTACTCTGAGCCTCGTCATGCCCGAGCTCTTCGCGCACCCGACGGTATGGTCGTGGTTCGGCATGGGCTACCTGTTCGTGCCGCTCGTGCTCCCGTTCCTCGGCATCTGGTGGCTCGCGACCCATCACCCCGCCGCCGAGGCGCACACACCCGCAGCCGCGGCGGTCGCGTCGTGATCGTCTTCCGTGACCCGAGCGAGGTGCCCGCGGACTTCGGCCCCTCGGTCGTCGCGATCGGCAAGTTCGACGGGGTGCACTCGGGGCATCGCGCGGTCATCGATCGGGCGAGAGTGGATGCTGAGGCCTCCGGTGCGCGCGTCGTCGCGGTGACCTTCGACCGCAATCCGCTGGCGCTGCTGCGCCCCGAGATCTGCCCCGACAGCCTGGTCGGCGTCGAGCAGAAGCTCCGTCTGCTGGCCGACGCCGGCGTCGACGCGACGCTCATGCTCACCTTCGACCGGGGACTGGCCGACCTCGGCGCGCGGGAGTTCGTCGAGCACGTGCTCGTCGGCGCGCTCGGCGTGCGGATCGTGATGGTCGGCGCGGACTTCCGGTTCGGCCGCGGCGGCGCCGGAAACCCCGAGCTGCTGCGCGAGCTCGGACCGGAATTCGGCTTCGAGGTCGATGTCGTCGACGACGTGCGCGCCATCGACGCGGGCCGCCGCGTCTCGTCGACGTGGGTGCGCGAACTGCTCGACGCCGGCGACGTGGCGGGCGCGATGCGCCTGCTGGGGCGACCCCACGCCGTGCGCGGCGAGGTCGTCCACGGGGCCAAGCGCGGTCGCGAGTTGGGCTTCCCGACCGCGAACCTCTCGGCCGACCTCGAAGGCTTCGTTCCGGCCGAGGGCGTCTATGCCGGATGGCTGGTGGATGAGGGGATGCCGCGGGACGGGGCATCCGAGCCTCGCAGCAGCGTGCGGTACCCCGCGGCCGTCAGCATCGGCACCAACCCCACGTTCGACGACGTCGAGGTGCGCCAGGTCGAGGCGTACGTGCTCGACGAGACCGACCTCGACCTCTACGGACACGTCGTCGAGGTGGAGTTCGTGTCGCGGATCCGCGGGATGGTCGCCTTCGAGGGGATCGAGCCGCTCATCGCGCAGATGAGCGACGACATCGTGCGCGTGCGGGACGAGCTGGCCTGACGCGCCCGGGCCGCAGCATCCGTCCGCTCGTCGACGCCCCTCGGCAC
The DNA here is from genome assembly GCF_041938625.1 of Microbacterium trichothecenolyticum. Lineage (GTDB taxonomy): Bacteria > Actinomycetota > Actinomycetes > Actinomycetales > Microbacteriaceae > Microbacterium > Microbacterium trichothecenolyticum_D. The sequence goes on from NZ_CP169427.1 coordinate 1,683,419, forward strand.
CCGTAGACCCGCGCACCCGCTCGCCTCTACGATCGAGCCGTGCACGCGCTGGACCTGCTGGCGGCCGCCGCTGCCGCCGATTCCCCGAACCTGTGGGGTGCGCTGGGCTGCGCCGTGGCGTACTCCGCCTCGCTGCTGGCAACGCTCGACGCGTTCGCCGACCTGATCCTCGCCCGCGGCGACGCGCCGGCGGGACGACTGAGCCCGGGGATGGGGCTGAAGTTCGGGTCCAAGCTCGTGGCCGCCGCGATCGCGGTGATCTCCGCAGCGATCGTGCTCGCGCTCGACGACAACTGGTTCGCGTTCACGACGCTGTCCATCGCCTTCGTCGTGGTGGTCGGCATCGGGCTCATCGTGCTCCTGCGGCACGCGAAGGTCACCGCCCCGCCGCCGGCGAGCAGCGGCGGGTGAGGCATCGGTCCCGTTCTCCGCGCGTCGTGCTCATGTGAGCAAAGTCTGTGCAGATGTTGGCGCATATCCACCGTCTATGTCAGCCTGGAAGTGACGACGAAGGGAGGATCGTGGACGCCGTCGACGAGCTTCTCTCCATCCGCGCCGCCGAGCTCTACTACGAGGAGAACCTCACGCAGGAGGAGATCGGCAAGAGCCTCCAGATCACCCGCTGGAAGGTCGGGCGCCTGCTCACCCAGGCGAAGGAGGAGGGCTTCGTGCGCATCGAGATCCTCCACTCCCGCGCGCGCCGTCCGCAGCTCGAACGACGTCTGCGCGACGAGCGCGGCCTGACCGACGCGGTCGTGGTCTCGCGCGCGGGCGTCCGCAACGACGACGAGCTCCAGCAGCGGGTCGCGCAGGCCGCCGCCGACTACCTGGCCGGCCTCCGGCCCGGCCCCCGTGTGCTCGGCGTCAGCTGGGGGCGCACCCTCTCCGACATCGCGCACCACCTGCGCGAGGGGTGGTCCCCAGGCACCGACGTCGTGCAGATCAACGGCGGCGTCAGCATGACCCAGCGACCCGGCACCGCGGCGGCGACCGCTGTCAGCATCGCGCAGAAGGGCGGGGGCACGGCCGCGCTGCTGCCGAGCCCCGCGATCCTCGAGCAGCGGGCGACCAAGGAGGCCATCGAGGCCGACCGTGTCGTGGCCCGCGTCCTCGACGCCGCGCGCTCGGCGAACGCGTATCTGTTCAGCGCGGGCGCCGCCGACCACGGCTCCGTCCACGTCGACAGCGGCTACCTCACGACGGCCGACATCGACCGGCTCGTCGCGGCGGGAGCGGTCGGCGACGTCATCGGGCGCTACATCGACACCCAGGGGCGCATCGTCGACCGGGACCTCGACGCGCGCACCATCGGGCTCTCGCTCGACGACCTGCGTGGGGCCGATGTCGCGATCGCGGCGATCACCGGCACCCCCAAGCGCGCGGTCGCGTCCGCGGTGGTCGCGTCGGGCCTGTGCACGGTGCTCGTCACCGACGAATCGACGGCGCATCATCTGCTCGACGAATGAGCCTCGGCGTCGGCATCCCATTTCCCCATCCCAACGAAAGCCAGGTCAGGACATGTCAGGCACCTCCATCGTGACGCTGCCCGAGCGGGCCGTCGAGTTGCTCGGCGGGCAGCCCGACGACACCACGCTGCGGCGCTACCTCCACGGGCTCCCCGGCGTCGACGCGGTCGGCCTCGAGCAGCGTGCGGCGGGTCTCGGCACCCGCTCCATCAAGACCACGTCGAAGGCGTGGGCGCTCGACAAGATCATCGAGCTCATCGACCTCACCACGCTCGAGGGCGCCGACACACCCGGCAAGGTGCGGTCGCTGGTCGCGAAGGCGTTGAATCCGGATGCCTCGGACCCGACCTGCCCGCGCGTCGCCGCGGTGTGCGTCTACGGCGACATGGTGCCGTACGCCGTCGAGGCGCTCGGCGCCGCGCACGGCGACCCCGACGACGGGGGAGTGAGCGTCGCCGCCGTCGCCACCGCGTTCCCGAGCGGGCGCGCGTCGCTCGACATCAAGCTCGCCGACACCGCCGAGGCGGTCGCCCACGGCGCCGACGAGATCGACATGGTCATCGACCGCGGGGCGTTCCTCGCGGGCCGCTACGGGCTCGTCTTCGACCAGATCGCGCGCGTCAAGCAGGCGTGCCGCCGGCCAGACGGTACGTACGCGTCGCTCAAGGTGATCCTCGAGACCGGCGAGCTCAACACCTACGACAACATCAAGCGCGCATCGTGGCTCGCGATCCTGGCGGGCGGCGACTTCATCAAGACCTCGACGGGCAAGGTGCAGCCGGCGGCGACGCTTCCGGTGACGCTCCTCATGCTCGAGGTCGTGCGCGACTGGCACCGCGCCACCGGCGAGAAGGTCGGCGTGAAGCCGGCCGGCGGCATCCGCACCTCGAAGGACGCCATCAAGTACCTCGTCACCGTCGCCGAGACCGTCGGCGAGGAGTGGCTGCAGCCGCACCTCTTCCGGTACGGGGCATCCAGCCTCCTCAACGACGTGCTCCTGCAGCGGCAGAAGCTGACGACCGGCCACTACTCCGGCGCCGACTACGTGACCATCGACTGACCGGGAAAGAAGACATGAGTTTCCTCGAATACGCACCGGCCCCCGAGTCCCGCGCGATCCTCAACCTGCGCGACGAGTACGGGCTGTTCATCGACGGCGAGTTCCGCCCCGGATCGGGCGAGTCGTTCGCCACGATCTCACCCGCCGACGAGAAGCACATCGCGGCCATCGCCTCGGCGAACGAGGGGGATGTCGACGCCGCCGTCGCCGCCGCGCGTCGCGCCTACGACAAGACGTGGTCGAAGATGAGCGGCCGGGACCGCGGGAAGTACCTCTTCCGCATCGCGCGCCTGGTGCAGGAGCGTGCCCGCGAGCTCGCCGTGGCCGAGAGCCTCGACAACGGCAAGCCCATCAAGGAGAGCCGCGACGTCGACATTCCGCTGGTCGCCGCGTGGTTCTTCTATTACGCAGGCTGGGCCGACAAGCTGGACTACGCCGGGCTCGGTGCCGACCCGCGTTCGCTCGGCGTCGCGGGCCAGGTGATCCCGTGGAACTTCCCGCTGCTCATGCTCGCGTGGAAGATCGCCCCGGCGCTCGCCGCGGGCAACACCGTCGTCCTCAAGCCCGCCGAGACCACACCGCTGTCGGCGCTCATCTTCGCGGAGATCCTGCAGCAGGCCGATCTGCCTCCGGGCGTGGTCAACATCGTCACGGGTGCCGGTGCCACCGGTGCTGCACTCGTGCGGCACCCCGACGTGAACAAGGTCGCCTTCACCGGCTCCACCGCCGTCGGGCGCGAGATCGCGAAGGCCGTCGCCGGCACCGACAAGAAGCTCACGCTCGAGCTGGGCGGCAAGGCCGCGAACATCGTGTTCGAGGACGCCCCCATCGACCAGGCGATCGAGGGCATCGTCAACGGCATCTTCTTCAACCAGGGCCACGTGTGCTGCGCCGGCAGCCGCCTCCTCGTGCAGGAGTCGATCCACGACGAGGTCGTCGACCGGCTGAAGGACCGCCTGTCGACGCTGCGACTCGGCGACCCGCTCGACAAGAACACCGACATCGGCGCCATCAACTCGCGCGAGCAGCTCGACCGCATCAAGGAGCTCAGCAAGGTCGGCGAGGAGGAGGGCGCCGAGCGCTGGAGCGCGCCGTGCGTCATCCCCGACAACGGCTTCTGGTTCGCGCCGACGATCTTCACGAACGTGCAGGCGTCGCACCGCATCGCGCGCGACGAGATCTTCGGCCCGGTGCTCTCGGTGCTGACCTTCCGCACGCCGACGGAGGCGATCGAGAAGGCCAACAACACGCCCTACGGGCTGTCGGCCGGCATCTGGACCGACAAGGGATCGCGCATCCTCGCCGTCGCCGACCGCCTGCGCGCGGGCGTCGTGTGGGCGAACACGTTCAACAGGTTCGACCCCTCGTCGCCGTTCGGCGGATACAAGGAGTCGGGCTACGGCCGCGAGGGCGGCCGCCACGGCCTGGCCGCGTACCTCAAGGGCGGTTCCGCGCTCGACACCGGCCGCCGCGTCGAAGCCGGCCGCGCGAAGAAGGAGGTGTCGGCGTGAGCAAGCGACTGACCGTTCCCAAGACGTACAAGCTCTACATCGGCGGCGCGTTCCCGCGCAGCGAGTCGGGCCGCACGTACGAGGTGGCGACGCCGAAGGGCGACTTCCTCGCGAACGCTGCGCTCGCCTCCCGCAAGGACGCGCGGGATGCCGTCGTCGCGGCCCGCGGCGCCGTGAAGAGTTGGTCGGGCGCCACCGCATACAACCGCGGCCAGGTGCTCTACCGGGTCGCCGAGATCCTCGAAGGCCGCCGCGCCCAGTTTGTGGACGAGATCGTGCAGCAGACGGGTGTCACGGCCGCGGTCGCCGGCGCCGAGGTCGACGCGGCGATCGACCGCTGGGTCTGGTACGCCGGCTGGTGCGACAAGTTCGGCCAGGTCGCCGGCAACGGCAACCCCGTCGCCGGTCCGTACTTCAACATCTCCGTGCCCGAGCCGACCGGGGTCGTGGGCGTCGTCGCTCCGCAGGACACCGCCCTCGTCGGTCTCGTGTCGGCGATCGCACCCGCGCTCGTCACCGGCAACTCCGTCGTCGTCATCGCGTCGCAGCGTTACCCGCTGTCGGCGATCTCGCTCGCCGAGGTTCTCGCCACCAGCGACGTGCCCGGCGGAGTCGTCAACGTGCTGACCGGCTCGCCCGCCGAGATCGCGCCGTGGCTGGCATCGCATCCCGACGTGCACGCGCTCGACCTCGTCGGCGCGGGCGACCTCGACTGGATCGACCTGCAGATCGCCGCGGCCGAGACGCTCACTCGCGTGCTCCCTCCCGAGAACGGGACGGATGCTGCGGCCCCGAGCCTCGCCCGCATCACGGCGTTCACCGAGACCAAGACCGTCTGGCATCCGAAGAGCCTGGTGTAGGCGGCGCGGGACGACCGACTTCCGGAGCGGGACGGATGCCTTGGGCCGAGGCATCCGTCCCGCTCCGTTGTCCTGACCGCATCACACCGCGACGAGACCTCGCAACAGCACCGCAGCCGTCCGTCGATCGGTGCTGTCGCGCGTTCTCGCAGCCCGTTGTGACGTGATGCGGCCTCGCGGCGCACAGGCTTCAGCCCAGCTCGAGGCCGCCCCACTCGCCCGGACGCGCCAGCTCGCCGTAGTGCACGTCGACGTCGTCCGCCGACACCGAGGCCACACACGCCAGGAGCGACAGGGTCGGATAGCCGAGCGGGCGGTTGTCGCGGATGATGGCGCCGTCGTCGGTGGGCGGGAGCTCGGCCGAGCGCTCGAGCACCTCGATCCACGGCATCCACCATCGCCCGTCGACGGCAGGCTCCGTCGACTGGAATTCGCCCAGCCACCGCACGATGCGGGGGGTAGCGCTGTCGTCGACATCGTCGTGGGCGACCATGTGCGTCCCGGGCTCGAGCTCCGTCGTGCGCAGGGTGACGCCGTCCCACGTGAGCACGCGGGCGTGGGCTCCTTCGACCTCGACGAGGTTGAAGCCGTGCGTCGCCGGCTCGCCGGCGGGAGAGCGGCCCGCGACCGCGTCGAGCACGATGCCGCCGCGCGACACGAGCTCGGACTCGGGGCGCGTCGACTCGTCGGCGCGGTTGAGGAGCACCGCGAGGCGTCCGGCCGTCGGGTCCGCGGCGAGCCAGGCGCCGCCCGCGCGGACGTCGCGCACGCCCAGGACGCCGTCGTGCGCCTCGGGCCACCAGCGGCCGAGCGGGTTCCACGGCCGGGCGGGGTCCTCATCGCGGATCGCGAGCACGCGCGTGGGCTCGTCCGCCGATTCGGGGACGCGGATCACGACGGTGCACATTGCGGGGCTCCTGTGGTGGTGTCGTCCGGCGGGGGCCGGGTGTCGGGCAGTCGTGCCAAGATCAGAGGGTGTTCGTCGTAGTCGGGGTCACCGGTGGCATCGCCGCCTACAAGACGGTTCAGCTCGTGCGTCTGCTGGTCAAAGCGGGTCACGAGGTCCACGTCGTCCCCACGGAGGACGCGCTGCGCTTCGTGGGGATGCCGACGTGGGAGGCGATCAGCCGCCACCCCGTGACGACCTCCGTCCACGACGACGTCGCACGCGTTCGTCACGTCGCGCTCGGCCAGGCGGCCGACCTCGTGATCGTGGCGCCCGCGACGGCGAACACCCTGGCGAAGATGACCGCGGGACTCGCGGACGACCTCCTCGGAACGACCCTACTCGCCACCACGGCACCGGTCGTCGTGGCGCCGGCGATGCACACCGAGATGTGGCGGCACCCCTCGACCGTCCACAACATGGCGGTCCTGCGTGAGCGCGGCGTGATCGTGGTCGGCCCCGAGGAGGGCGAACTCACCGGCGGCGACAGCGGGCCGGGACGGATGTCGGAGCCCGAGGCGATCCTCGAGGCCGCACTCGCCGCGGCCGAGGGTGGCGCCGGCGACCTGCGCGGACTGCGCGTCGTCGTGAGCGCCGGCGGCACCCGTGAGCCGATCGATCCCGTCCGCTACATCGGCAACCGCTCGAGCGGTCGGCAGGGCGTCGCGGTCGCGCTCTCGGCCGCGGAGCGCGGAGCCGACGTCGTGCTCGTCGCGGCCCATGTCGATGACGGTGTGCTGGCCGCAGCATCCGCCCGTCCGGGCCTGCGCGTCGTGCGCGCGGGCACCGCGGCAGAGCTCGGCGAGGCCGTCGAGGCTGAGGCGGGAGCAGCCGATGTGGTGGTGATGGCCGCGGCCGTCGCCGATTACCGCGTGGCCGAGGTGTCGCCGCTCAAGCGTGCGAAGGAGTCCGCGCCGGTCGGCGGGATCACCCTCGACCTCATAGAGAACGACGACATCCTCGCGGGGCTGGTCCGGGGTCGGCGCGAGGGGCAGACGATCGTCGGCTTCGCGGCCGAGACTCCCGGCGACGGAGAGACATTGCTCGACCGCGGGCGGCGCAAGGCGGCGCGCAAGGGTGCGGACCTGCTGGCGGTGAACGAGGTCGGCTGGTCAAAGGGATTCGAGGCCGCCGACAACGCCGTCACGATCATCAGTGCCGACGGCGAGGTCATCGGGGCCCGGCGCGGGAGCAAGGACGACGTGGCGGAAGCCCTCTGGGATGCGGTCCGGATGGTGCGCGAGAGCAAAGCGAAAGCAAAGTAACGAATAAGTAACGGCGCATGTAGAGTGGTCCGAACCACGTCGACGAGGACGTGGGGAACGACCTCGGAGGACATGCCCGATGCCCCACTCCGCGGCTTCCGATCGCGGTCGCGACCGGATCCACGCTCTGTCCGTCATGTGCGTCCTCGCGATCGCGAGCCTGGTGATCGCCTTCCTCGGTGCCACACCCGCGCGGGTGAGCTCGCGGGAGCTGATGGGTGACGAGCGAACGCCCGGAGAGGCGGCCTTCATCGCCAGTCATCGCGGGGGAGCGGCGACCGCGCCGGAGAACACGCTGCCGGCCATCACCGCCGCGCTCGCCGCCGGATTCGACTACGTCGAGGTCGACGTCGCGCTCACTGCCGACCGGCATCCGGTCCTCATGCACGACAAGACGGTCGACCGCACCACCGACGGTCACGGACGGCTGGCCTCCCTCGCGCTGGCCGACGTGAAGAGGCTCGATGCCGGCTCATGGTTCGACCGCTCCTACGCCGGCACGCCCGTGCCGACTTTCGTGGAGTTCCTCGATGCCCTGGTCGCCACCGACGGCCGCGCGATCGTCGAGATGAAGGGCGAATGGGATGCCGCGGCCGTCGATGCGGCCGTCGCCGAGGTCGCCGCGCGCGGCCTCGAACGCCGCATCGTCTTCGCGAGCTTCGATGCGCGGACGCTCGCGCTCGCCGCGGCCGGGTCGGATGTGCTGTCGCGGCTGCTCATCCTCAAGCAGCTCCCGTCGGATGTCGTGAGCGCGGTCGCCGAGGCCGGCGCGCGCGGCGTCGTCGTGAACCGCAAGGCCGTGCTCGCGCGCCCGGGCATCGTCGACGAGCTGCACGCCGTGGGTGCCCGCGTCGTCGTCTACACGCTCAACGACGACTCGCAGTGGGATGAGGTGACGGCCCTCGGCGTCGACGGCATCGTCACCGACGACCCGCACACGCTGTCGGAGTGGCAGAGCGCCTACGCCGGGCCGTGAGGCCTGTGCGGGTGCGCGCGGCGTGGCCCGCAGCATCCGTCCTGCTCTCTCGTTAGGGTCGAAGGCGCGCCGCCCTTTCGCCTGCCGCGGTGCGCGAGAGGTGGCGTGGGAATGGTCGTGCGGACCCGGTTGACCCGGATCGTGATCGGGTGCGTCGCGCTCACCGCCCTGGCCGCGGTCGTCACCGGGTGCCGTCCGGAATCCGAGGCGACGCCGTCGAGCAGCCCCTCGAGCACGGTGACGGAACAGACGCCCTCCGCCACACCGGTCGAGACAGAGGAGCCCCGGGCCGGCTTCGAGGTGCCGGGCGCGTGTGAGGAGATCTACTCCGCCGCGATGCTCGCGCAGCTCAACTCGGCGAACCCGCCCCTCAACGATCCCGGCGTGACGATGCTGTCGACCGAGAACGCCGACCTGCTCGAGATCATCCACGGCGGAGCGCCGACGCTGCGCTGTTCGTGGGGGCAGCCGAGCGAGTACGGGCTCGCGACCAACGTGACCGCGATCGATGCCGACCAGGAGGATGCCGTGCTCGCGGCGCTGCCGCAGGCGGGCTTCGGCTGCGAGGCGCTCGGCGACGGCACCGTGTGCCGCATCGAGCAGAAGGGCATCACGCTCGACGACGAGGAGTACACGCGTGGCGAGACGCACTACATCGGCGGCGGCGGACTCGTGACGACCGCGTGGATCAACTTCGCTCCCGAGGGGTACACCGAAGACATCGTGGCGACCCTCTGGGGCTGAGTCCCGCGTTTCCCGCGTCAGGTTGCCCCGTTCGGGGGCCCCTTCCCCTAGAATGGTGCGCGGGGAACCGCTGACGATGTCGCAGCTCGCAGAAGCGAGTGCCCGCGACCGCCGGCGGCGAATCCCTGATCCCGCGTTCGCGACGGCGTTCGCGCCGCCCGCGGGACCACGCAGAACCATCGGTGTCATCCGATCCCCGCCGGACTCCCTATCCGGCATTCACGCTCAGGAGGAGCATGCCGACCACGGCACCCGCCCAGACGGCGCAGCGTCGCCGCAAGTCCTCGTCCGCGCGCCGCGACGACGAGGCCCCCATCATCCCGATCCTCGCCCGCAAGGTGCGCGAGGTCGAGGCGAAGGCCCAGCGCGGCAAGCTGGGGCCGACGAACCGCGTCAAGTTCCAGGTCATCGCCTTCCTCGTCCGCGAGGAGCGCGCGCGTGTGAAGAGCGACACGGAGCTGACGGATGCTGCGCGCGCCGAGCTGCTGAAGCGGCTCGACGGCGTCGCCACCATCCTCGCGAAGACCGCCGCGCGCGACACGTCGCTCATCCAGCTGCTCGAGGTCGACCAGGCCACGTCTCCCGTCGCCCGCCGCATGCGCCGCGACTGGCTGCTCGAATCGGGTGCCGAGCTGGCACCGGACGAGCTGATCATCACCGACGTCGCCCCGGTCGTCGCGACCGTCGTGCCTGCCGCGCTCGCCGAGCGCCAGGTGGTACCGCCGCAGGTCGAGGCCCGCCGCGAATCGAACCCGTTCCTCGCACCGGACCTCACGATCCGCGCCCCGAAGCAGACGCCCCGCCGCCGCCTCGACAGCTGGGAGCTCATGGGCCCGCTGTACAAGGCGTTCGAGACCGGCGCCGGCGGCGCGAGCGCCTCCATGGACCTCCCGCCCGTGCCGGAGTTCGACCGCCTGTCGCCCAAGGGCCTCGAGGTCATGCCGCACCAGTCGCGATTCCTCGAGTCCGTGCGTGCCGGTCACCGCACCTTCCTCCTCGCCGATGAGCCGGGCCTCGGCAAGACGGCGGAGTCGGTGCTCGCAGCATCCGTCGCGAACGCGTACCCGCTCCTGGCGGTCGTGCCCAACGTCGTCAAGATGAACTGGGCGCGCGAGGTCGAGCGCTGGACGCCGCAGCGCCGCGCGACGGTGATCCACGGCGACGGTGAGGACATCGACGCCTTCGCCGACGTGTTCATCGTCAACTACGAGATCCTCGACCGCCACCTGTCGTGGCTCAGCTCGCTCGGGCTGAAGGGCATGGTCGTCGACGAGGCGCACTTCATCAAGAACCTCACGTCGCAGCGTTCACAGAACGTGCTCGCCCTGGCGACGCGCATCCGCGAGCAGGTCACCAATCCGCTGCTGCTCGCCCTGACCGGCACGCCGCTGATCAACGACGTCGAGGACTTCGACGCGATCTGGCGCTTCCTCGGCTGGACCACCGGCGAGAAGCCCGGCCCGGTGCTCATGGAGAAGCTCGACGAGACGGGGCTGACGCCCGCCGACAAGGCCTTCTACCCCGAGGCGCGCGACGCGGTGATCTCGATGGGGATCGTGCGGCGCAAGAAGAAGGATGTCGCGGCCGACCTGCCCGACAAGCTCATCGCCGACCTCCCCGTGGAGCTCGACGACGAGTTCGGCCGCTCGATCCGCCAGGCCGAGCGCGACCTCGGCGAGCGGCTCGCCGCGAAGTACCGCCGCATCATCGAGGCGCGCGGCGACCGCGGCCACGGCCCCGGTCACATCGACGAGGACATCGTCCGCCTCGTGGCGCACAACGAGCTCGAGGAGTCGAAGGCCGCCGGCACGGGCTCCGAGAACGTGTTCACGATGGTGCGCAAGATCGGCCAGGCCAAGGCCGTGCTCGCCGCCGACTACGCGGTGCAGCTGCAGCGCTCGGTCGGCAAGGTCGTGTTCTTCGCCAAGCACATCGACGTCATGGACACCGCCGAGGCGCACTTCGCCGCCGCGGGGCTCAAGACGGTGTCGCTGCGCGGCGACCAGGCCACCACCGCCCGGCAGCAGGCGATCGACGCGTTCAACAACGACCCCGAGGTCGGCATCGCGGTCTGCTCGCTCACCGCGGCGGGCGTCGGCGTGAACATGCAGGCGTCGTCGAACGTCGTCCTCGCCGAGCTGTCGTGGACTGCCGCCGAGCAGACGCAGGCGATCGACCGCGTCCACCGCATCGGCCAGGACGAGCCCGTCACCGCGTGGCGCATCATCGCCGCGCACACGATCGACACCAAGATCGCCGAGCTCATCGACTCGAAGCAGGGCCTCGCCGCGCGCGCGCTCGACGGCGAGCAGGTCGACCCGCAGTCGAGCGACTCCGTGCAGCTGTCGGCGCTCATGCATCTGCTGCGTCAGGCGCTCGGCGCCGCGTAGCGCGCGATTCGACCAGGGGCGGCGCGGTTTCGCGCCGCCCTTCGTCGTGTCATGTGGGCATCCCGGCCCTCGCGTGTGGCAGGGCGCGCCTTCCGGCACTAGTGTCGGGGGAGGCAGCGACGCCGACCCTCTTCACCACCGACCCGACAGCGAGGAACACAGCAATGAAGATCGGCATCCTGACGAGCGGCGGCGACTGCCCGGGCCTCAACGCGGTCATCCGTGGCGTGGTGCTCAAGGGCACGACGACCTACGACCTCGAGTTCGTCGGTATCCGCGACGGCTGGCGCGGTGTCGTCGACGGCGACTTCTTCCCGCTGACCCGGCACGAGGTGAAGGGTCTGTCGAAGGTCGGCGGCACGATCCTCGGCACGTCGCGCACGAACCCCTACGAGGGCCCCCGCGGTGGCGCCGAGAACATCGCCAAGACGATGTACGGCCACCGCCTCGACGGCATCATCGCGATCGGCGGCGAGGGCACCCTCGCGGCCGCGAACCGCCTCGCGAACGACGGCATCAACGTGCTGGGCGTCCCGAAGACGATCGACAACGATCTGCGCGCCACCGACTACTCCTTCGGGTTCGACACCGCCGTCAACATCGCGACAGACGCGATGGATCGCCTGCGCACCACCGGTGACTCGCACCAGCGGTGCATGGTCGCCGAGGTGATGGGCCGACACGTCGGCTGGATCGCGCTGCACGCCGGCATGGCAGCCGGAGCCCACGCGATCTGCATCCCCGAGGTGCCGATGTCGATCGACGAGATCACTGCGCTGGTCTCGAAGGCCCACGACCGCGGCCGCGCGCCGCTCGTCGTGGTCTCTGAGGGCTTCACCCTCAAGGGAATGGACGAGGCCTACAGCGACAAGGGCCTCGACGCCTTCAACCGCCCCCGCCTCGGCGGCATCAGCGAGATCCTCGCGCCCGAGATCGAGCGCATCACCGGCATCGAGACCCGTGCGACCGTCCTCGGGCACATCCAGCGCGGCGGCTCGCCGTCCGGCTTCGACCGCGTGCTCGCGACGCGCCTCGGCCTGCACGCCGCCGACGCGGTCGTCGACGGCGCCTGGGGCCAGATGGTCGCGATGCGAGGCACCGACATCGTGCGCGTCCCCTTCGCCGACGCGCTCGGCGAGCTCAACACTGTTCCCCTGTACCGCTACGAAGAGGCCGCAGCGCTCTTCGGCTGAGGTCGTCGGCGCGCTGCGCCCCTTTCTGAGATCAGGAGATCTCGCGAGGGCAGGACGTTTCGCGCCGGATGTTCCCGCGTGGGTCAGAGCTCCTGATCTGGAGACGGATGCTGCGACGCGCTGCCGTGCGTTCGCCCGGGGTGGCAGCATCCGTCCCCGCGCCCGGTCTCTGAGATCAGGAGATCTGGCGAAAGCAGGACGATTCGCGTCGGATCGTCCTGTGTGGGTCAGATCTCCTGATCTGGAGAAGAGGGGTCAGCGCGCCGCAAGGACGGGCCGCCGGTGCGCGCCCTGCGCCATCGCCGTGAGGATCGCGTCCCGCACCTGGTCCCATTGGAACAGCACCTGGTAGTAGTCGAATCGGAGCACGACGTAGCCGCGCAGCACGAGTCGCGCGTCGGCCTCGAGATCGCGGCGGCGATCAGCGGCGTTGCTGTGGTGCGCGAATCCGTCGAGCTGAGTCACCAGGGATGATCCGATCAGGCCGTCGACGGGATGCCCGTCGATCCACACCTGCTGCACGACGTCTACTCCTGCTCGTCGCATCCCGTCGACGAAGAGGGTCTCGAGGCCCGAGTCCGACAGCGCAGACGCCACGGCGGCCAGCGCGGCGGCCCCGGAGCTTCGCCAGGCGACGCGCGCCAAGACCTCGGCGGCGACGGCCTTCTTGCGAATCGCCGACTCCCACACGGGCAGCGCCTCCCGCCGAGGCAGGCAGTGAGCAACGTGGAAGAGAACGTTGAGGGTAGGTTCCTCCGTCTCGTTCCGTCCCGTCGGTGCGGGACCGCTTCCCCAGTGGACGCGCACCGCGTCCGAGTCGATGCGAGAGGCCGTTCCCTGGACGGCAACATGCGTCTTTTCGTCAGTGGCCGAGTCGGGCAGCCAGAAGCCGCGAATCGCGGCCGCGCTGATGCAGGTGACTCGACCGCCCACTCTTGCGGCCGCCACTCGTCTCGAGTCGCACTCGGGCGTGACGAGCCAGGACCGGCGCACGCGGTTCAGCATGCCGGCGGAGACCGCGCCGGCCACGTCGTGCACCGTGAAACCCGCAGCGCGGATGTCGGAGCTGTGCGAGATGCCCTGACGGGCGCGCACCCAGGAAGCGAGCTCGGCTCGGCGGCGGGCGGCGCGGCTGGTGGTCGGCATATCGCCGATCTTCGCGGCAGGCGCTCGCAGCACCGCCCTCTTGGCCCCGATCTGTGGACAACGCTTCAGCAAGCGGCCCTGCGGAGGACGAGGCATCCGTGATTCGCTTCTCCGAGTTCAGGAGATCTGGCGGAAACAGGACGTTTCGCGTTGGGGTGCCCCAGCGATGGTGGAGTCTGGTCCTGTGGAGGAGATGAACTCAGGGAGTAAGGATCCCCGGGCTGGTGGGCGCCATCAGTACACGCCGGCCGAGCGGGCCGAGGCGGTGCGGATCGTTCGGTCGTCGAAGGGGCGCACGATCTTGGAGATCGCCGCGGAGTTGGGCATCAATGACAAGACGTTGAACCAGTGGGTCGTGCAGGCGCGCAACGCGGACATCGATCCGGAGGGCTCGATGACGGATGCCGCGAAGCGGCGGATCCGGGCGCTGGAGAACCAGGTCGCGCAGTTGGAGAAGGATCTCGAGTTCGAGAAAAAAGCGCGGGCCTTCACCCAGGCGATCTCACTGCGTCGGAGAAATTCGAAGTGATCGATGGGTTGAAGGCAGACTTCGGGATCAAGTACCTGTGCGGCAAGCTCGGTGTGTCCGAGTCCGGATATCACGCCCGTCAGAGCCGGCCGCTGTCGGCGCGGGAATCGCGGCGGTGGCAGACGACCTCGCGAGTGCTGGGTGCGTTCGTGCAGTCCGGCCGCGCGGATGGGCACCGCAAGATCGCCGCGACACTGCGCGCCGACGGCTACAGCGTCAACGACAAGACCGTGCTCGCGGTGATGCGGGATCTGGGCGTGATGGCTCCCGCGGCCCGGGCCGCGTATCGGAAGGCGGCCGCGCGTGCCCGACGCACACCGGACCCCGCCGACCTGGTGCAGCGCCGCTTCAACGACACGATCCGGCCCGGGACGGTGCTGGTGGGCGACATCACATACGTCGCCACCGCGGAGGGCTGGTTGTATCTGGCGACCGTCATCGACCTGGCCACCCGCATGGTGATCGGCTGGGCAACCGGGAAACGACAGACCGCGGAGCTGGTCGTCGCCGCCATGAAACGTGCCCAGGCGACCGGTCACGTCCAGCCCGGTGCGATCTTCCACTCCGACCACGGCACCCAGTACCGCTCCAAACGGTTCGCCCGCTTCTGCACCCGTCACGGCATCCGCCGCTCGATGGGTGAGAACTTCGAATGCTGGGACAACGCGGTCGCGGAATCGTTCTTCTCGAAGATCAAGAACGAACGACTCCGCTGGCTGCAGCTGACCACCCGCCGCCACGCGACCCGAGAGATCGCGGACTACATCGAACACTTCAACACCACACGCCGGCACCAGACCCTCGGCTACGCCACCCCCGCCGAGACCATGACCCGACTCACAACCCGACCCGCTGCAATCGCAGCCTGAAACGAAAGGAGCAGGGACCGACTCCACGACACGCGGAGCGCCCTACGTCGGATCGTCCTGTGTGGGTCAGATCTCCTGATCTGGGAGACGGATGCCTCGGCCCGATGCCTGCGCGGCCGCCCTCGGTGGGACGACCCTCAGGCGTCGGCGACGCCGAGCACGTCCAAGAGCCAGGCGAGCTCGAACGCGCGCTCGCGCCATGCGTTGTAGCGGCCCGAGACGCCGCCGTGGCCTGCGACCATCTCGCACTTGAGCAGCGCGTCGGCGCCGACCTCGCGCAGGCGCGCGACCCACTTCGCCGGCTCGACGTACAGCACCCTCGTGTCGTTGAGCGACGTGACAGCGAGGATGCGCGGGTACGCAGCATCCGTCCGCACGTTCTCGTACGGCGAGTACGACTTCATGTAGGCGTAGACGTCGGCGTTGTGGAGGGGGTCGCCCCACTCGTCCCACTCGATCACCGTGAGCGGCAGCGACGGGTCGAGGATCGTCGTCAGCGCGTCGACGAACGGCACGTCCGCGAGCACCCCGGCGAAGAGCTCCGGCGCGATGTTGGCGACCGCACCCATCAAGAGGCCCCCGGCCGAGCCGCCCTCGGCGACGAGCTGCGAGGCCGTCGTGTAGCCGTTGTCGATGAGGTGCAGCGCGCTGTCGACGAAGTCGGTGAACGTGTTGCGCTTGTTGAGCAATTTGCCGTCCTCGTACCACTGGCGGCCCATCTCGCCGCCGCCGCGCACGTGGGCCACGGCGAACACGACACCGCGGTCGAGCTCCGACAGGCGCGGCACCGAGAAGCCCGGCTCGATCGAGTGCTCGTACGAGCCGTACCCGTACAGGTGCACCGGGCGCGGGGAGACGCCGGCATCGCCGAACGACTTCTTGTAGACGAGCGAGATCGGGATCTGCGTGCCGTCCTGCGCCGTCGCCCACACCCGCTCCTGCGCATACTCGGACGGCTCGTAGCCGCCCAGCACCGGCTGACGCTTGCGCAGGTGCAGTTCGCGCGTCGCGATATCGAGGTCGTAGACGGTGCCCGGCGTGACGAACGAGCCGTAGCCGAGGCGCAGCAGGGGAGGCGCCCATTCGGGGTTGCCGCCGGTGCCCACCGAGTAGAGCGGCTCGTCGAAGGTGATCTCGTCGACGCCGCCGGTCGCGTAGTCGAGCATGCCGAGGCGCGCGAGGCCGCCGCGGCGGTAGCCCACGACGCCCCAGTCGCGGAACGTCGAGACGCCCAGCAGACGCTCGCCGGGACGGTGGGGGATCACGACAGAGCGGTCGCCGGAAGGATCGGATGCTGCGACCCGCACCAGCTCGAAGTCCAGGGCCCCATCGTTGTGGAGGATGAAGAGGACGTCCTCGCCGTCGACGACGGCGTGCTCGGAGTCGTACTCGACTCCCTCGGTGCGCGGCCACACCACGCGCGGCTCGCCGCGGAGGTCTTCAGCATCCAGGAGCCATTCCTCGGAGGTGATCGACGAACCGAGCCCGATCACGAGGAAGCGGTCGCTGCGGGTGAACCCGGCGCCGACCCAGTACTTCTCATCGGGCTCGTGGAAGAGCTTCGCGTCTTCAGCGACCGCGGTGCCGAGCTCGTGCAGCCAGACGGTGTCGGGTCGCCACGCATCGTCGACCGTCGTGTACACGATGAAGCGGCCGTCGGGGGAGAAGGTCGCGCCGGCGAACGTGCCGGGGATCTCGTCGGGGAGCTGCTCGCCGGTCACGAGGTTGCGCACGCGCACGGTGTACCGCTCGTCGCCCGCGACGTCGACGCCGTAGAGCATGAGCGTGCCGTCGTTCGACACCTCGAAGCTGCCGAGCGAGAAGAACTCGTGTCCCTCGGCCTCGACGTTGCCGTCGAGGAGGATCTGCTCGCCCGCGACCTCGACGTCGGGGGAGAGCTCCGGGGGCGTCCAGTCGTCGGCGGACGCGAGCGGGGCGCGGCACTGGATGCCGTACTGCTTGCCCTCGAGCGTGCGGCCGTAGTACCACCAGTCGCCGCGGCGGGTCGGCACCGAGAGGTCGGTCTCGAGCGTGCGGCCCTTGATCTCGCCGAAGATGCGCTCCCGCAGACCCTCGAGGTGCGCGGTGCGCTGCTGCGTGTACGCGTTCTCGGCCTCGAGATGCGCGATGACGGCGGCGTCGTCCTTCTCGCGGAACCACTCGTAGCGATCTTCGACGTCATCGCCGTGATGCGAACGGACGGTCGGACGGATGCCGGCGACAGGGGCGGACGGGGCAGGTGCGGAGTCGCTGAGAGTCACCGTTCCACGCTAGTCGTCTCCGAGTTGACCGGCAGGGTCGCCGATGTAGGATTCTTTCTGGCCGGTTGCCGGTTCCTGAATTCCTGGTGAACTCTTCGTTCGTCGCGCCGATCCCGTCGGCACCCTCCACACTCTCCTCACCGAAAGCGAACGGTGGAAACCGCAACCCTCATCATCGTTCTGGTGATCGCGCTGGCGCTGTTCTTCGACTTCACGAACGGCTTCCACGACACGGCGAACGCGATGGCGACGCCCATCGCCACCGGCGCGCTCAAGCCCAAGACCGCAGTCCTGCTCGCCGCCGTCCTGAACCTGGTCGGCGCGTTCCTGTCGACGGAGGTCGCCCAGACGATCTCGGGCGGCATCATCAACGAGGATCAGATCTCGGCGAACATCTTCCCCGAGATCATCCTCGCCGGCCTCATCGGCGCCATCACGTGGAACATGCTCACGTGGCTCCTGGGTCTTCCCTCGTCCTCGTCCCACGCGCTGTTCGGCGGGCTCATCGGCGCGACGATCGTCGGCGTCGGGGTCACCGCGGTCAACTTCGGCGTCGTGATGTCGAAGGTGATCCTGCCGGCGTTCATCGCTCCGGTCACGGCCGGGGTCATCGCGTTCACCGCGACGAAGCTCGCCTACGTGCTGACCCGGCGCTATGACAGCAAGCCCGACGGGCGCGACGGGTTCCGGTTCGGCCAGATCTTCACGTCGTCGCTGGTGGCGCTGGCCCACGGCACGAACGACGCGCAGAAGACGATGGGCATCATCACGCTCCTGCTCATCACCGCGGGACTGCAGTCGGCCTCGAATCCCGAGCCGCAGACCTGGGTGGTGTTCGCGTGTGCGATCACGATCGCGCTCGGCACCTACATGGGCGGCTGGCGCATCATCCGCACGCTCGGCAAGGGCCTCACCGAGGTGAAGCCGGCGCAGGGCTTCGCCGCCGAGGCGTCCACGGCATCGACGATCCTCGCCTCCAGCGCCCTCGGCTTCGCGCTGTCGACCACCCAGGTCGCATCGGGCTCGGTCATCGGCTCCGGACTCGGCCGCCGCGGCTCCCAGGTGCGCTGGCGCACCGCGGGCCGGATCATGGTGGGCTGGATCCTCACGCTGCCCGCGGCCGGCGCCGTCGGCGCTGCCGCCGCGCTCATCGTGGTGTGGCTCCCGGTGTGGGGCGTCATCATCGACGCGGTCCTGGCCGTCGTCATCATCCTGGGACTCTTCCTGCGCTCGCGGCGCGACGAGGTCACCGCGGCGAACGCCATGAGCGAGGTCGCCGACTCCGGTCGCGCCGTCAAGGTCAAGCGCAACCCGCCGCCCACGCGTCGCCAGCGTGCGCTCGCACGGGAGGAGGCGCGTCGCGTCGCCGCGGCGGAGACTGCGGCGAAGAAGGCCGCCAAGGCGGCCGGGCGATCCCAGAACCGGCCGAAGGACGGAAGCCCGCGATGACGATCAACTGGTTCGCCTTCGTTCAGGTGTTCATCGCGGCGTTCACGTCGGCCGTCGTGGTCGTCGGGTTCTACGCGCTCGGCCTGCGACTGCTCGTGCGCGCCGGCCGCGCCCCCGTCGTCGCCCCGGCGGAGTTCACCGACGCCATCACCGTCATCTCCGAGAAGGAGGCGCGCCGCGCCGAGAAGGCCGCCGCGAAGGCGGCCAAGCGCAGCCCGCTGACCGAGGGGCAGAAACGGTTCGCCCTCGTCGGCGCGTACGCGTGCTTCGCGGTCTGCGCCGCGGCCGTGCTCGGCGGACTCCTCCTCATCGTCTTCAACCACTGAAATCGAACCCTCCGCCGCGGTGACCGCCGTCGCGGCGACCGCCTAGGCTGAGGCCCATGGCCACCGCCGCACCCGTCCAGTTCGGTCAGTACCCTCCCGCGCGGCGCACGCTGCTGCACGTGAGCGACACGCACCTGCTCGCAGGCAACGCGCCGCTCGGCGGCCGTTTCGACACCGCGGCGAACCTCGCCCGTGCTCTCGAGGCAGCCGTGGCCACCGGCATCCGTCCCGATGCGATCGTCTTCACAGGCGACCTGACCGATCTCGGTGAGCCCGAGGCGTATGCGGCGCTGCGCGCGGCGGTGGAGCCGGTCGCAGCGCGACTCGGCGCACCGGTGGTGTGGCTCGCCGGCAACCACGACGAGCGCCCTGCCCTGCGCCGCGACCTCCTCGGACTCGAACCGACCGAGGAACCCGTCACCGGGGTGTGGGACCTCGGCGGGCTCCGGCTCATCGGCCTGGACTCGACGGTGCCGGGCTGGCATCACGGCGACCTCGACCACCGGCAGCTCGAGTGGCTGCGCCACGAGCTGGCGACGCCGGCGCCGCTGGGCACGATCCTCGCGCTGCACCATCCGCCGCTGCCGTCGCACGTGCCGCTGTTCGACATCCTCGAACTGCGCGACCAGGGCCGGCTCGCCGACGTGATCGCCGGCACGGACGTGCGCGCGATCCTCGCGGGGCACCTTCACTACTCCACGAGCGGCACGTTCGCGGGCGTCCCGGTGAGTGTGGCCGCGGCGACCTGCTACACGATGAACCTCGCGCGCCCTGCGGTCGACGTCAACGGTATGGACGCCGGCCAGTCGTTCCACCTCGTGCACGTGTACGACGACACCATCACCCACGCCGTGGTGCCCGTGGTCGAGGCGGCCACCGGCGATGTCTTCTCCGCGGAATGGGTCGAGCGGATGTCGCGGCTCACGCCCGAGGAGCGGCTCGAGGCGTTCTCGCGCAAGCGTCGCTGAGGGCGTTCTCGTGACCGCTCAGCGACCGCCGCGGTGTACGTGGAGCCGCGGTCGTGTGTACGCCGTGTACACCCCGGTCTGCCGGCTCCGCGGGTAGGCTCGAAGCATCCCGCACACCGCTGTGAACGACCCACGAGGACTGCAACACATGGCTCTGGACGCAATGACGCGAACCCGCATCGAGACCGACTCCCTGGGATCCATGGAGATCCCCGCCGACGCGTATTGGGGCATCCACACCGCCCGCGCGCTGGAGAACTTCCCGATCTCCAAGAGGCCGATCTCGGTCTACCCCGACCTGGTGCGCGCGCTCGCGATGGTGAAGCAGGCCTCGGCCCGTGCGAACCGTGAGATCGGGGTGCTCGACCCCGCCAAGGCCGACCTCATCGATCGTGCCGCCCAACTCGTCATCGACGGCGACTTCCACGACCAGTTCGTCGTCGGCGTCATCCAGGGCGGCGCCGGCACGTCGACCAACATGAACGCGAACGAGGTCATCACCAACATCGCGCTCGAGCTCGCCGGACGGCAGAAGGGCGATTACGCCTTCCTGTCGCCGATCGACGACACCAACCGCAGCCAGTCGACGAACGACGTCTACCCGACCGCGATCAAGGTCGGCCTCGGTCTCGACCTGAAGACGCTGCTCGAAGAGCTTGATCTGCTGCGCCGTTCATTCCTCGCGAAGGCCGTCGAGTTCCACGATGTGCTGAAGGTCGGTCGCACCCAGCTGCAGGACGCCGTCCCGATGACGCTCGGTCAGGAGTTCCACGGCTTCGCGACCACGCTCGGCTACGACCACCAGCGCCTCACCGAGAACGCGTACCTCCTGTACGAGGTCAACATGGGCGCCACCGCGATCGGCACCGGCATCACGACGCACCCGGCGTACGCGACCGCCGTGCTGCGCCACCTGCGTGAGATCTCGGGCCTCGACCTCGACACCGCCTCCGACCTGGTCGAGGCGACCAGCGACACGGGCTCGTTCATGTCGTTCTCGGCGTCGCTCAAGCGCAACGCGATCAAGCTGTCGAAGATCTGCAACGACCTGCGGCTGCTGTCGTCGGGCCCGCAGGCCGGGTTCGGCGAGATCAACCTGCCCGCACGGCAGGCGGGGTCCAGCATCATGCCCGGCAAGGTGAACCCGGTCATCCCCGAGGTGGTCAACCAGGTCGCGTTCTCGGTCGCCGGTGCCGACCTCACCGTGACGATGGCGGTCGAGGGTGGGCAGCTGCAGCTCAACGCGTTCGAGCCGGTCATCGCGCACTCGATCTTCCAGTCGATCACGTGGCTCCGTCAGGCGATGTACACCCTGCGCGTGAACTGCGTCGACGGCATCACCGCGAACCACGAGCGGCTCGGCGCCATGGTCGGCTCGTCGGTCGGCGTGATCACCGCGCTCACGCCGTTCATCGGCTATGCGGCCGCCGCGGCGCTGGCCAAGACCGCCCTGCTCACCGGGCGCGGCGTCGCCGACCTCGTCGTCGAGGCCGGCCTCATGTCGCGCGACGAGGTCACCAAACAGCTCTCACCCGCGCGCCTGTCGGGTCTCGAGACCATCACCGCCGCGATCCCGATCGCGGCAGCGCCCGAGCAGATCGTCGAGGAGGCTCCGGCGGACACGCGCTGAGCCGGTTGCCGCGGGCGGCCGCTGATCGATAACGTCAGGGAGACTCGAACGAAAGGCGAGAAATGACCGATCCGCAGAACCCGGCCGCACCCGAGCCGCCGCAGCAGCCCGCGTCGCAGCCTCCTGCGCCTCAGCCGTCCGCCGATGCGCCGGCCCCGTCCACGGCCGCGCCCGCCGCCCCCGCGCCGGACTACGCCGCTCCGGCGGCGCCGGCCGCTCAGCCGGAGTACGCTGCCGCGCCGCCTGCGTACCCTGCGGGCGCGCCTGCCTACAGCGCTGCACCGCCCGCGGCGTACGGTGCGCCGGCCGACGCGCCGGTCCCGGGCAAGACGCTCGGCATCGTCGCGTTCATCCTGTCGTTCTTCGTGCAGCTCGTCGCGCTGATCCTCGGCATCGTCGCGCTCGTGCAGAGCCGCAAGGCCGGCGTCAAGAACGGCTTCGCCCTCGCCGCCATCATCATCTCGGCGGTCCTGCTCGTCGTCGGCATCATCGTCACGATCATCATCCTGACCGTGGTGTTCGGCGGCCTCGCGGCCGCGTGCGCCGAACTCGGCCCGGGTGTGTGGGACCTCCAGGGCGGCGGCACCATCACCTGCAACTGACGCAGGCATCGACACCGAGGGGCGGGTCCGCGGCGCGGGCCCGCCCCTCGCGTCGTGGGGCGCGACCTCAGCCGAGGATGCGGCAGTGCGTCGTGAGCGCGCCGATGCCGTCGATGCCGACGGTGACCGTGGAGCGGTCCCGCAGGAAGACCTGGGGATCCCGCGAGTAGCCGGCGCCGCCGGGGCTGCCCGTCGAGATGAGCGTTCCCGGCAGCAGCGTCGCCGACTTCGACAGGTGCGAGATCAGCGTCGCGACCGGTCGCACCATCTGGCCGGTGGTCGCATCCTGCAGGGTGGTGCCGTCGAGCACCGTCCAGATGTGGAGGTCCTGCGGATCGGGAACCTCGTCCGCGGTGACCACGAACGGACCCGTGGGCGTGAAGCCGTCGAAGGACTTGCAGCGCGACCACTGGGCCTCGGAGTACTGGATGTCGCGCGCGGTGATGTCGTTCACCACCGTGTAGCCCCAGACGTGGTCGAGCGCGTCCTCGGGGGCGACGTCCTTCGCGGGGGTGCCGATGATGACGCCGAGCTCTGCCTCGTAGTCGACGGACTCGCTGAGCGACCGCGGCCAGATCGTGGTGTGGTCGTGCCCGGCGAGCGAGTTCGGCCAGAGCACGAACACGGTGGGCGTCGAGTCCGTCTTCAGCCCGAGCTCGCTGGAGTGCGCGGCGTAGTTGAGCCCGATCGCGAGGATGACGGGCGGCGCGAGAACGGCGGACGCGAACGACATTCCGTCGAGCGGATGCCGCGTCCCCCGGCTGGCGGCATCCCCTACGCGTGCGAGCATGTCGTCGCCGCCGGCGATGAGCTCCTCGAGCACACGGGGCGCTCCGTCGAACAGCTCCTCGACGATCGCCACCTCGTCGCCCTCGACAAGGGCGAGCCTCGGCTCGCCCGACTCCGGTGGCACGACATGGGCGAAGCGCATGTCCCCAACCTAGCCGCCGGGGTGCGCGGACGGGGCCGTCCACAGCCCGTATGACGGGTGCGCGTGCTGCACCCATAGGCTGTGCGCATGACGCTCGACCCCGGTGCCTCCCGTCCCCGGCCCTCGCTCACGCCGCCGGAGTTCGCCTCCGCGCTCGCCCAGCCCCGCGTCGCCGTTCCCGCGGCGATCACGCCGCCGGCGACCTCGCCCGCGCCCGTGCAGGTTCCCACCGCTGCCGCCTCGCGCCGCGGACGCAGCGCATCGGTCTGGATCGTCGGCATCCTGGTACTCGCACTGATCGTGCTGGTGGCGTACTTCCTCAACGCGCTCGGGCCGGCGGCGTCGCTCATCGGGATGGTGCTCGCCGTCGTGCCGCTCGTCGGCGTGCTGTTCGCCCTGCGCATCGTCGACCGGTGGGAACCCGAGCCCCGAGGTCTCGTCATGCTCGCGATCGCCTGGGGTGCGATCGCCGCCGTCGCCATCGCACTCGGCGTCGACCTGCTGCTGTCCATGGTGTTCGGGCCGGCGACCGGGGCGGCCCGCGAGGTGCTGCAGACGGTCGTCCAGGCACCCGTCGTCGAGGAGTTCGCGAAGGGCCTCGGGGTCTTCCTCATCTTCGCGACCGCCCGGCGCGCGTTCGACGGCCCGATCGACGGCATCGTCTACGGTGCGCTGGTCGGCGCCGGCTTCGCGTTCACCGAGAACATCCAGTACTTCGCCGTGAGCTTCATCGAGGGCGGCGCGGCCGAGACGACGACGACCTTCTTCCTCCGCGGCATCCTGTCGCCGTTCGCGCATGTCATGTTCACGAGCGTCACCGGCTTCGCGCTCGGTCTCGCCGCGCGGCGCGGCCTGTCGGCGGGGCAGGCGATCGGACCCGGGCTGCTCGGGCTCGCGGGCGCCATCGCGCTGCACGCGTTCTGGAACGGGTCGGCGATGTTCGGCGATTTCTTCTTCCTCTACCTGACCCTGCAGGTGCCGTTGTTCGTCGGATTCATCCTCGGAATCGTGGCGCTGCGGCGGGAGGAATCGCGCCTCACCCGGCGCCGGCTCGGCGAGTACGCCGCGGCGGGATGGTTCACCCCGCAGGAGGTCGACATGCTCGCGACCGCCGCCGGCCGCAAGGCGGCCCTGGCGTGGGCGCGGACGCTCCGAGGAGACCGCACGCCGCTCATGAAGACCTTCATCACGGACGCCACGGCCCTGGCCGCGACCCGTCAGCGGGCGATCAGCGGCCGCGACCCGCATGCCACGGCCGAGGAGCGGGATCTGCTCGCGAGGACGGCGGCGACCCGCGCGGCGATGTTCGCACCGTAGAGCGCGAGCATCGGGGCGCCCCCTCAGACAAAGACTCAGCGCTCGGTGCCGCGGCGATGCCTGCGTGTCTACCGAGCGCTGAGTTGGTCTTTCCCCAGCATGCCGGGAGGGCTGCGCGGGTGTCAAGGGAACGCCGGAGGTTCCCCTGACGGCGAACTCGCTCCGCGCGCGCGGGCTTCGGATGGTTGGATGGACGCATGACTGACGACCGCACCAAGCCCGAGATCGACGCACCCGCCGGGCCGGCCCCGGCCGACCTGGTCGTCCGCGACATCGTCGTGGGCGAGGGCGCCGAGGCGAAGCCCGGCGACACCGTGACCGTCCACTACGTGGGCGTCGAGTACGAAACGGGCGAGGAGTTCGACTCGTCGTGGAACCGCGGCGAGAGCATCCAGTTCCCCCTCCGCGGCCTCATCCAGGGGTGGCAGGACGGTATTCCGGGCATGAAGGAGGGCGGTCGCCGCGAGCTCGTCATCCCGCCGCACCTCGCCTACGGTCCGGCCGGCGGCCACTTCCTCGGCGGCAAGACGCTGATCTTCATCATCGACCTCATCAAGGTCGGCTGACCACACTTCGATCGTCAGGAGGGGACGGGTGCCGCGGCATCCGTCCCCTCCGTCGTCTTCGGAAGTTCGCACGTAATTTGCATTCATGGGAATAGAACGTCTGCAAAGCTGTGTTGGACCCCGTATGCCCGTCCCCTCGGGCGCCCCCTGAACACGAAGGACGACCATGACCGACGCCACCACGATCGACGTTCCCGGCTACAAGGCGGGCACCTGGGTGCTCGACCCCGCGCACAGCGAGGTCACCTTCAGCGTGCGCCACATGATGATCTCGAAGGTGCGCGGCACCTTCGGCATGAAGAGCGCGACCCTCGTCGCCCCCGAGAACCCGCTCGACGCGAAGGTCGAGGCGTCCGTCGACGTCACCTCCGTCGACACCAAGGACGAGGGCCGCGACAACCACCTCCGTTCCGCCGACTTCTTCGACACCGAGAACCACCCGACGATGGAGTTCGTCTCGACCGGCGCCCGTATCGAGAAGGGCGAGTTCCTCGTCGACGGCGACCTCACCATCCGCGGCGTCACGAAGCCCGTCACCTTCGAGTTCGAGTTCGGCGGCTTCGGCACCGACCCGTGGGGCAACTACAAGGCGGGCGCGACGGCCAAGACCGTCGTCAACCGCGAGGACTTCGGCCTCACCTGGAACGCCGCCCTCGAGACCGGTGGCGTGCTGGTCGGCAAGGACGTCACCATCACGCTCGACCTGCAGGGCGCGCTCCAGCAGGACTGACACGCAGCAACGCGACGGAGAGCGGATGCCTCGGCCCCGAGGCATCCGCTCTCCGTCTTCGTCTGTGCGGCTCAGCCCGACACCGACACCGTCTCGCGGACGCTCCCCGCATTCTCGACGAGGTCGGCGTGGACGTGGGCGACGCCGCGGCGCGCGACCTTGTTGTGCCGGATCGTGCCGTCGATCGACGTGAAATGCTCGGTCGAATCGCCGTCGGTGAGGTACACCGGCTGAACGATGGTCCAGTCGAGCTCGGAGCCGCGCAGCACGCCCTCCTGGATCTCGGAGTCGATGATCTGCGGGCGGATGAGGAGCGCGAACAGGATGCGGTCGGTCAGGCGCAGCAGCGAGCGTGTGTCGCCGACGCCGTATGACGACTGCACCACGAGCCGGTGCACGCCGGCGCGCCGCGCGGCCGCCACGATCTCGGCGGTGCCCTTCGAACGGACGTCGTTGCGCGTGCCCCGCGCGCCCCGCAGCCGGACGCGCAACGTCGGCTCCGAGATGCCGAGCGTGACGACGATGGCGTCGTGCCCCGCGATCACGGCATCGAGGACGGCTGCCCGGGTGGCGTCGCCGTCGACGCGCTCGAGGCCCGCGCGGGCCGGGAGTGAGGAGGCGTGTCGCGCGAGCGCCGTGACACGGTGCCCTCGTTCGAGGAAAGCGTCGCAGACGGCGCGGCCCGTTCCGCCGGTGGCGCCGATGACGAGGATGTTCATGAGGGTCTCCCTTCGGTGATGTTCTCACCCTCGCAGTCCATGCCTGGATGATCTATCGTCAGAAGTACGTATTTCATGATCGATCGTCCGGAGATGAGATGAGCGTCGCGATGCCGTGGGACAGCGAGGACGCCCTCACGGCGGCTCTCTACCGGGTGCGTATGCGTGGCGCTTTCTATTCGTGGACCGAGGCGACCACCGAATGCGCCGTCGAGATGCCGCAGTTCCCCGACACCCTGAGCTTCCACATCGTCGCGCACGGGACGGCGTACCTCGAGGTCGACGGCACCGATCCGGTCCGACTCACCGTGGGCGAGCTCGCCCTCGTACCGCGCGGAATCGCGCATCGCGTGGCGACGACGCCGGGCGCCGAGGTCGTCGGCCGCGCGGACCTCTTGCCGCAGGCGATGCTCGGCGATGCGTTCTCGGTGCTTCGCATCGGGCCGGAGGCCGCCGAGCCTCCGCTGGCCCTCCTGTGCGGCGTCGTCGCCTTCGACTCGCCGGCCGTCGACGACATGCTCGCCGTGCTCCCGCCGATCGTCAGGGTGGACTCCGCCCGTCACCCCGTCATGGCGGCACTGCTGCCGCTGCTCGCCCGCGAGCTGCGGGAGCCGAAGCCGGGCGGCGATGCCGTCGCCACGCGCCTCGCGGACGTCCTGGTCGTCGAGACGGTCCGGGCCTGGCTGGCCGATGCCGAGGCCGACTCGAGCGGGTGGCTCGCGGCGGTGCGCGACCCGCAGCTGGGCGCAGCCCTTGCCGCCGTCCACCGTGATCCAGGGCATCCGTGGACGCTGGACGCCCTGGCTCGGCGCGCCACGATGTCGCGCTCGGTGTTTGCGGCGCGCTTCGCGTCCGTCGTGGGAACGCCGCCGATGACCTACGTGTCGGCGGCGCGCATGCGCGGCGCTCGCGCGATGCTCGCGGAAGGCCGCAGCGTGGCCGCGGTGGCCGCGGCGCACGGCTACGGATCGGAAGCCGCGTTCAGCCGCGCGTTCACGCGCGTGACGGGGGAGACCCCCGGCCGGGTGCGCCGCAGCGCGGCGTGACACGCGCGGTCGGGCCGGGCGTCAGGTGCGCGCGCGTCGGCGCAGCCGGTCCTGCGCGAGGAGGATGCCGAGGAAGACGACGAGCGCGCCGATCGGCTCGTTCCATGTCACCGTCTCGCCGAGGATCACGATGCCGAGGATCACGCCCACGACCGGGGTGATGTAGGTCACGGTCGAAGCGCGGGTCGGCCCCCACGCGCGCACGGTGTTCTGGTTCCACACGTACGCGATGCCGGTGCCGAGGCAGCCGAGCAGCAGCAGGCTGACGATGATCGGGACGTCGAGCCGCACCGGAGTCAGCACGAGGAACGGCGTGAGCAGTGCCATGACGACGCCGGCCATCGCGATGTAACCGAAGGTGAACGCGAGCGCCGACATGCCCGTGTTCGAGACGAACCGCCGCATGTAGGCGAAGCTGAAGCCGTAGCTCGCGGTCGCACCGAGGATGGCGAGCTCGGCGACGAGGCTGCCGTCCAGGGCGATGCCCTGCCATGGCGCGATGATCACGACCACGCCGAGGATGCCGACGCCGATCCCGACGACCTGCAGAGCCTTGAGCCGCTCGACGCGGAAGACGAGCCACGCCATGATCGCGGTCATGATCGGGGTGGTGGCGTTGAAGATGCTGGCCACGCCCGAGCTGACGTGCTGCTGCGCCCAGGAGAACAGCAGGAACGGGATGACGCAGAACGTGAGGCCGAGCACCGTCAGGTGCGCCCAGACCTTGACGCTGCGGGTCAGGTGCTCGCGCCGCAGGAGCACAAGGGCGCCGAGGGTCAGGGCGCCGAGGAGGATGCGGGTCCACGCGACCTGCGCGGGGGAGATGCCGGTGAGCGACACCTTCATGAAGAGGAAGCTCGCGCCCCACACGATGCCGGCGAGCACGAACTGCACCGTGATCCAGCGCGGGGACGGCAGCCGCTCCGCACGCAGTTCCGGGGGAGCGGTTCGAGTCGAGGTCACGGGGGCCACGGTACGCCCGCCCGCCGACGTCGGAGCGCGAGCGGGGATGCGACGTCCGAAATCCGCCGATGTGCGGCGGTCAGGCTACGGTTCGGGTGCCGTCGTCGACCTCGATGCGCTTGATGCGCGCGGTGTGGCCTCGGAGGATCGTGACGCGGCTCGGCGCCACACCGAAATGGGCGGCGAGGGCGCGCACGACGCCCTCGTTCGCGGCGCCGTCCACGGCCCGCTCCTTCACGTGGACGACGAGACCGTCGTCGGATGCCTCGACCAGCGCTCCGCGCCGGCTTCCGGGCTTGACGCGCACGGTGAACTGCACGCGTTCGAGCGTACCCGGGCCGCTCGACGGCCGGTTCGCCGCGGCATCCGTTCGCTGGTAGACTCTTCAGGTTGCCGTTGGATCGGCCGCGGAGAAAGAGAGCTCGCACATCGGGTGACGGGCACCGCGCAACTAGCAGAGAGGGGATCACCTATGGCACTGGAAGCAGACGTCAAGAAGGCGATCATCGAAGAGTACGCGACGCACCCCGGTGACACCGGATCCCCCGAGGTGCAGGTCGCGATGCTGACGCAGCGCATCAAGGACCTCACCGAGCACCTCAAGGAGCACAAGCACGACCACCACTCGCGTCGTGGGCTGTTCCTGCTCGTCGGTCAGCGCCGCCGCCTGTTGGGCTACCTCCAGGACATCGACATCAACCGTTACCGCTCGCTCATCGAGCGCCTCGGTCTGCGCCGCTAAGCGCAGTTCACACTGAGCGAGTCCGCGAGGCGGGCGAGACGAAGTGTCGATAAGGCATCGACCAGCGTTCAATCGCGCAAAACATTCTTGGAAGGCCTCCCCACGGTGTGGGGAGGCCTTCGCCGTCCACTCAGGATGCCGCGGTCCGGGCCGCGACGAGATCCGCGTGGTGGATCTCGGCGACATCGGGGTGCGCGCGCAGGCGCGACTTCAAGGCGTTCTCGCCGTACAGCGCGTGGATCGGGTTGGACGGGTCCTGCGTGACTCCGCGCGCCTGCGCCGCGAGCTCGGCCGGCAGCTCGATCAGGGGCAGGCGCTTGTCGAGGGCGGGGTTGAAGAAGAACGGCACCGAGATGCGGTCGTCGGGGTAGCGCGGTGAGATGACACGGTGCTTGGTCGCGATGAGATAGCCCTGCGTCGCGTACTCGAGCAGTTCGCCGATGTTGACGACGAATGCGCCCGGCACCGGCGGAGCGTCGACCCAGTGCCACTCCCCGGTGGCTCCGTCCTTGCGCTCGACCTGGAGGCCGCCCTTGCCGGGCTCGACCCACAGCAGCGTCAGCACGCCGGAATCCTTGTGGGCGCCGACACCCTGCTGCGGGGTCGGGTCCTCCTTGCCGGGGTAGCGGACGATCTTGATGAGCGTCGAGGGCTCGCCGAAATGCTCGTCGAAGTAGTTCTCTGGGGCGCCGAGTGAGAGGGCCCAGGCGCGCAGCAGCTTGCGGGCGACGCCCGACAGGTGGTCGTGCCACTCCGAGACGACCTCGCGGAGCTCGGGCTGCGCGCTCGGCCACAGGTTCGGGCCGATGAGCCGCGAGAAGTCGGGAGCGTCGGCGTCGGTGATCGCCTCGCGCTCCGGGCCGATGTCGATCTGCTCGCGCCAGTCGACCGTGCCCTGCGTGCGCTCGCCGCCGACGCGCGTGTAGCCGCGGAAGTGTGGGCTGTTGACGTTCTCGATCGCGAGCTTGTCGGCCTCGGGGAGGGCGAAGAAGTCGCGGGCGGCCTGATGCAGGCGCGCCTCGAGCTCGGGCGACACCCCTGTGCCGGTCAGGTAGAAGAAGCCGACGTCGTGGGTCGCGGCGCGCAGGTCGTCGCGGAACTGCGTCGCGGCCTCCGGGCCCGCGTCGAGCCGGGAGAGGTCGAGGATCGGCAGGTTGAGGTCGGTCATGGTGCGAGAGTAGGCGGAGGGCGCAGCATCCGTCCCGTTTGTTGCCGCGGGTTACCGGCGGCTCGCCGTTGCGCGCCCGGCGTTCGTCAGGTGTGCTGGACGCATGACGCGTCCCCCACGCAGCGTGCTCGTGACCGGCTGTTCCACCGGCATCGGCCGTGAGACGGCATCCGTCCTCGCCCTGCGCGGCTGGCGCGTCTACGCGACGGCTCGGCGCCTCGACGCCATCGCGGATCTCGAGAGACACGGATGCCGCCTCCTCGAGCTCGACGTCACCGACGAGGCCTCGCGGGCCGCCGCCGTCGACGCGGTCGTCGCGGCGGAGGGCACGGTCGGGGTGCTGGTCAACAACGCAGGCATCAGCGAGCTCGGGGCGACGGCGGCCATGCCGGTGGCGCATGTGGAACGGATGTTCGCGACCAACGTGTTCGGCATGCTGAGCCTGACGCAGCTCGTCGTGCCCCCGATGCGCGCCCGGGGCGCCGGGCGCATCGTGAACATCGGCTCGATGAACGGGCGCTGGATGATGCCCGGCATGGGCTCGTACTCCGCCACCAAGCATGCGCTCGAGGCGTTCACCGATGCGCTTCGCTACGAGCTCCGGCCCTTCGGGATCGAGGTCTCGCTCATCGCGCCCGGCATGGTGACGACGGGGTTCGGCCACACGGCGGCAGGGCGCAGCGACGCCGCCGTCGATGATCCGCAGTGGGGGGACTTCGCCGCCCGTGTCGCCGACCTGACGCTCACGTGGGATGCCGGGCCGCGCGCCCGCCTCGCGTGTTCGCCGCGTGACGTCGCCGAGCGCGTCGTACGCGCGGCCGAGTCTCCGCGACCGCGGGCCCGGTACCGCGTGGCGCCGTCGGCGACGATGATGCTGGCGCTGCGCCGCGTGCTGCCGGAACGGGCATTCGAGCGCGTGCTGCGCACGCAGTTCCCGTCGCCCCGGCCGTGAGCCTGCGCCGTCGCCGAGGCTCAGCCGTTCTGGCGTGGGTCGGGTCGGGGCATCCGCGGCTGCTCCCGCGGTCGGCGCGAGCCTGTGGGGTCGTTGCGCCGCCCCTCGCGGCGGGCGAGCGTGGGATCGGTGAACAGCCATACGGGGCGCGGCTCGACCAGGGGACGGAAGATGCGGCGCACGGGTTTCGTCGCCAGCCCGAGCGCGATGAGCACGGATCCGACGATCACGAGCGGCAGCCAGAGCCACGTCGGCTCGGCGTTGCGCAGCAGGCCGCTCTCACGGAACGGATAGAGCACGAACGAGTGCAGCAGGTAGACGTACATCGTGTACTGGCCGAAGTGCGTCCACCAGTGCGAGTCTCGCGGCACCAGCGCGAAGAACGCGGCCGACAGCACGACCGCGACGGCCATCAGCGCGAGGCGCACGCCGCCCGCCCACCACTGGGTGCCGCCGATCGACGCGTAGTTCTCGTCGTAGAACAGCCACTCGCGCAGGTTCATCGCGCGCCAGTCGTCGACGAAGAGCCATGCCGCCCATCCGGCGACGGCGAAGAGTCCGAAGCCGCCGGCGAGCACCCACCAGGGGCGACGGTCGAGCAGGCGCAGGCGTGTAACGATGTCGTGCTCGCGCAGCCACCACCCGAGCGTGAAGAACGGCAGCAGTCCGAGTGTGCGCGACAGCGAGAACGTCGAGTCGATGTTGGGCACGTAGCCCGCGCCGATCGAGATCAGGACCGTCCACAGCAGCGGCCAACGCAGCAGGGCCAGGTACGGGAGCACGAGGCGGAAGATGCCGAGGGCCAGCAGGAACCACAGCGTCCACGAGGGCTGGGTGATGTTCGGGTTCGCCTGGCCCTCGACCAGCCACTTGGTCAGGGTCCATAGCCCTTCGAACACGATGTAGGGCACCAGGATGTCGGTGATCACGCGCGCCATCTGCGTCTTGGTGGGCGCATCCGACTTCGAGAAGTAGCCCGAGATGATCGCGAACGCGGGCATGTGGAACGCGTAGATCACCAGGTACAGGCCCAGCGCGATGTCGGAGTCGTACGTCAGTCGCTGCACCGCGTGGCCGAGCACGACGAAGACGATGCACGCGAAACGCGCGTTGTCCCAGAACGGCGTGCGCCGCCGCGGACGGGCGATGGATCCCGTCGGGGTGGGGGTCGTCGCCATGGGCGGAACGCTGCTGCCGGTCATCGTCACCTCTCGCCGGGGCGCAGACCAGACTAGCCGCGTGCGACTTGCCGCGGTGTCGCTTGACACCGAGTCCCACGCTGGCTGAGTCTGAGTACGAGCGTGCCGACGACGGCGGCCGGGAAGGGGACATCGATGACGGATGCTGCGACCCAGGCCGGATCGACGGAGCCCGCGACCGCACGTCCGGTGGTGACGGTCAGCACCGGCGCCGTCCGCGGCACCCGCGAAGGCGAACTCGACCGATTCCTCGGGATCCCCTACGCCGCTCCGCCCGTGGGTGAGCGCCGATTCCGTGCTCCCGAGCCCGCCGTGGCGTGGGAGGGGGAACGGGATGCCTCGGCCTTCGGCCCGACCGCCCCGCAGACCCCGTACAGCCCGGCGATCGCGAGATACCTCGCCTCCGTCGACGTGCCCGGCGACGACATCCTCACCGTGAACGTGTGGACACCCGCCGACCGTGCGCCGGACACCGCGTTGCCTGTGCTGGTGTTCGTACACGGCGGCGCGCTCACGCGGGGCGCCGCAGCGCTGCCCACGTACGACGGCGAGCGGTTCGCCCGGCACGGGATCGTGTATGTGTCGATCCAGTACCGGCTCGGCCAGGAGGGCTTCGCGGTGCTCGACGACGTGCCCGAGAACCTCGGCGTCCTCGACCAGGAGCTGGCCCTGCGGTGGGTGCGGCGCGAGATCGCGGCGTTCGGCGGCGACCCCGCGCGCGTCACCGTCATGGGCCACTCGGCCGGGGCCAACACGCTGACGGCCCTCCTTGCCCTGCCGCACGCGAAGGAACTGTTCGACCGCGCGATCCTGCAGTCCGGACCGCTCGAGGCGCGGACGCCCAAGAAGGCGGGCCGGATGACGCGGGAGATCGCCCAGCGCCTCAAGGTGCCCACCACCCGCGCGGGGTTCTCGTCGGTCCCCGCGCACGACCTGGTCGCGCAGCAGACCGCGCTCGCCGCGGGCGGATCGCCGCTCGGCGGCGGCCCGACGGTCGCTCTCGTCGTCGGCGGCGAGGCCGTGCCCCGCAATCCGCTCGAGGCCCTGCTCGCGGGTGCGGGCCGCGGCATCCCGGTGCTCATCGGCTCGACCAGCGAGGAGTACCGGCTGTGGCTGGTGCCCTCGGGCGCGGTCGACAAGGCGACCTGGCTCACCGTGACCGTCGCGCGGTTGGCCGCACGCGTGCCCGCGCGTATCGTCCGCGCGCACCGCGCGCGCCGCCCGGGCGCGAAGCCGGGGGAGGTGCTGGGCGAGGTCATCGGCGACATCCTGCTGCGCGGCCCGATCACGCGGTTCGCCGACAGCCGGGTCGGGGCGTCGGATTCGCCCACGTGGGTGTACGAATTCCGGTGGCGCAGTCCCGTCGACGGGCTGGGCGCCGCGCACGTCATGGAGCTGGGCTTCGTGTTCGACCGGCTCGCCGAGCCCGACGCGGTCGGCATCGGCGGTCCCGACGGGCCGCAGACGCTCGCCGACGCGATGCATCACGCGTGGGTGTCGTTCGTGGTCGACGGCGATCCGGGCTGGGAGGGGTGGTCGGCGCGCCGTCCCGTGCAGGCGTTCGACGCCGACGGCGGCCACATCGACTACGCGCCGCGTCAGGACGAGCTCGACGGTCTTCCGCAGGGGTAGTCTCACAGGCGCGATGACGACGATCGACGACGCGCTGCAGCGCGACCAGGCCATTCCCGACCTCGACTGGCATATCTTCCCCGCGGGCGCCGAGCGCGACGTGTTCCTCGCCCCCAGTGGCGGTCTCGCACGCGTGCGCCTCGGCGACCCCGACGCGCCGCGGGTCGTGCTCGTGCCGGGCGTCGCAGGTTCCAAGGAGGACTTCGTCCTGCTGTTCCCGCTGCTCGCCGCAGCCGGGTACCGGGTCGAGTCGTACGACATCGCGGGGCACTACGAGTCGGCGGGCGCCGGCCCGCAGCATCTCGACCCGCCGCGAGATCACTACGACTACGCGCTGTTCGTCGACGACCTCGTCGCGATCCTCGAGGACGGCGGCCCTGCGCATGTCCTCGGCTACAGCTTCGCCGGGCTGGTGACCGAGCTCGCGCTCGTCGCGCGGCCCGACCTGTTCCGCAGCCTCACGCTGATGGCCGCTCCGCCCGCGACCGGGCAGGTGTTCCGCGGTGTGAAGCACATCGGGCCGATCTCCGACATGTCGCCGCACCGCGCTGCGGGGCTGATCCTGTGGGGCATCCGCTACAACCTCAACCGCACGCCGCCCGGACGCATCGCCTTCGTGCGCGAGCGGCTCGGCGTCACGGGCCGTGCCTGCATCGACGACGTCGTGGGCCTCATGATGACGACGCCCGACTTCGCCGACGCGGTCGCGGCCACGGGCATCCCGAAGCTCATCGCCGTCGGCGACCAGGACCTGTGGCCGCAAGCGCAGCACGACGCCTATGCGGCGCGCATCGGCGCTCGTGTCGCGACCTATCCCACGGGCCACGCGCCCTGCGAGACCGCCCCGCACCAGCTCGCGCGCGACATGCTGCAGCTCTTCGCGGACGCGCAATGAGGAGGACGGATGCCGCGGGGCGCGGCATCCGTCCCGGTCTCACTTGATCGAGCCCCGCGTCACTCCCGAGATCACCCAGCGCTGGCTGAAGATGTACACGATGAGCAGCGGGGCCATCGCCATCAGGTAGGACGCGAACGCCACCGTGTAGTCGGTGTTGAACTGCCCCTGGAAGACGTACTGCGCGAGCGTCAGTGTGCGGGCCGACGGATCGGTCAGCACGACGAGCGGCATGATGAAGTCGTTCCAGGCCCAGACGCACGTGAGGATGCCGACGGTGGCGTTCATCGGCGCGAGCAGCGGGAAGATCACCGACCAGAACACCCGCCACGTGCTCGCGCCGTCGATCCGGGCCGCCTCCTCGAGCTCGATGGGAATCGAGCGGATGTAGGCGGTGTAGATGAAGATGTTCAGCGACAGTCCGTAGATCGTGTACAGGATGATCAGCCCGGCCTGGTTGTCGAGCCCCAGCAGGGCGGTCTGCTTCACCAGCGGCAGCATGATGATCGGGAACGGGATGAACAGCGCCGCCAGCAGGTAGAAGAAGACTCCCTTGAAGAACGGCCGGTGGATGTTGCGGGCGATCGCGTACGCGACCACCGAGCTCGTGAGAAGGGTGAAGACGACGGAGCCGACCGTGATGAGCGCCGTGTTCATGAGCGCCTGCGGGAAGCTGGTTCGCTCCCATGCTTGGGCGAAGTTCCCCCAGTTGAGGGGGTTCGGCCACTCGAAGCCCGTGCCTTCGGTGAGCTGTGCGGGTGTCTTCAGCGCGACGACGACGGCGAGGTAGAGCGGGACCAGCACGGTGAGCGAGCACACCGCGATGAGGGCAGTCGCCCACCAGTTCGTCCTGCGGGTGTCGTCCTCGTCGCCGGAGCGGCGGCGCCGGCGACGGGGCTGGAGCGCGTCGGCGGACTGCTCGAACTGCGTCGCGGTGGTGGTTGCGGTGGTCATCAGAAATCGGCCTCTCTGCGCTGAAGGACCCGGAACTGCAGGAGCGAGACGATCGTGATCACGATGAAGAAGATCACGGCGTTCGCGGATTGGTAGGCGAACTCGCCGCCGCTGAATCCGCCGCGGAAGATCAGGAGCGTGACGGATTCGGTGGCGGTTCCCGGTCCGCCGTTGGTGAGTGCGACGATCTGCTCGAACACCTGCAGGAAGCCTCGGAGGCTCAGCACGATGTTGATCGTGAAGAACGCGCCGATGAGCGGGAAGGTGATCGACCAGAACTGACGTGCGGGCTTGGCCCCGTCGATGGATGCTGCTTCGTACAGCTCCGCCGGGATGGTCTGGAGTCCCGAGAGGTAGATGATGATCGAGAACGCGCACGCCTGCCAGACCGCGAGACCCACGATGGCGGTCCAGGCCCACGTCTCATTGGTGAGGATGTTGTCGGCGAAGAGCGGGACGCCGGCCAGGATCTTCGGGAGCGAGTTCGAGAAGAAGAACTGGAAGACGTAGCCGATCACCAGGATCGCCAGGACGTACGGGACGAAGTAGACGCCTCGCCAGAAGTTGCGTGCCTTGATCTTCGCGTTCAGCCCGAGCGCGATCGCGAGGGAGATGACGTTGGTCAGGATCGTCGCGACGATCGCGAAGAGGAACGAGAACCCGTACGCGTGCAGCACCCTGTCGTCCTTGAACAGGTTGAGGTAGTTCGACAGCCCGACGAAGTTCCAGTCCCCGTAGCCGGGGTAGTTGGTGAAGCTGAAGAAGATCCCGACGACGACGGGGAGCGTATGGAAGAACGCGAAGGCGATGACCGCCGGCCACACCATCCAGTAGTACGCGCTCGGCGCGCGCCTCGTCTCGGTCCGGGTGCGAGCCGCGCGCTTCTTCGCGTCGCCGCCCGTCGACGAGGCGCGCACGGCCTCAGTCATGGTCGTCACGATCAGTCTCCTGTCACGGGGATCGTGCGAGCGGCCACCTTCGCCCACTCGCTGTCGAGGGTGGCGAGCGCCGCGTCGGCGTCGCCGCTGAAGAGGAACTGCTGGATGATCGCGGCCAGCGGGATGCTGGGCGGGATCTGGTGATCGATGAACCCGGTGATCCTGCCCTCGTCGAAGTACGGCTTCACCGACTGCAGGGCGGGATCGTCGCCGAGCTGGGCGCCTTCAACGGAGGGCACCATGTTCTGGGACGCGGCGAACTCCTCGATCACTCCCTTCTCGAACATGTAGTCGATGAACCGCAGGGCCTCTTCCTTGTGCGGCGTGTCCTTGCCCATCGTCACGACCACGTCGACGCCCGAGACGAGCAGGCGATCCTCGGGATCGTCGGTCGCCGGATAGGGGAAGATGCCGGCGCGGATGTCGGGGTCGACCTGCTTGATGGGGTTGGTCGCCCAGATCCCTTGGAGCAGCATGGCGACCTCGCCGTTCGCGAACGCGGCGTTGCCGTCGTCGTAGGTCTTGCCCCGATAGCCGTCCTGCATGTACTTCGAGTAGAGCTCGTACTGCTGGTCCAGCGCTTCGGGGAATTCCTTCTGGAACGACACCTCGGAGTCGGGACCGACGTTCTCGCCCTCCGCCCGCATCTGGTCCCAGAAGTCGCCCTGCGACGGGTAGGCGCCGAGGGCGTTGAACGACGGGAGGCCGGTCCACGAGTCGGCCAGCGTCCCGTAGAAGGGAGTGATGCCCGCGTCCTCGAGTGCGTCGCAGACCGCGATGAACTCGTCCCAGGTCTCGGGAACCTCGAGCCCCTGCTCTTCGAAGATGTCCTGGTTGTAGATCACGCCGTTCGCGTTGTTGACATAGCCGAGGCCGTTGACCTCGCCCTCCTTGTTCCCGAGGTCGGCAAGGATCTCCTGAACGGCCGGGCTGATCGTCTGCAGCACGGGCTCCTCGGAGAAGTCGTAGAAGACGCCCGCCTGGGCGAGTTTGCCGAACCCTCCGTTCGCATTGAGTGTGATGACATCGGGTGCCTTGTCTTTCACGAGCAGGGTCCGGATCACCGTGTCGGCGTCCGCGACCTGGTTCTGCACCACCTTGATGTCGGGGTTCTCGGACTCGAAGTCCGCGATGATCTTGTCGAAGTCCTCGAGCGCCTCGCCCTTGAACTGGAAGAAGTTCAGGGTGGTGACATCGTCCGACGGATTCTGGGCGCAGCCGCCGAGCGCGGCGGCTGTCGCGGCGAGGGCGACGACCGCGAGCGGCCGGATCCATCGTCGGTGAAGGGTTCTCATCGTGCGCCTCCTTGCGCGTGGGGGTGGGAGTGTTCAGTTCTGGGCGGTGAGTTCGACGACCGTGGCCTGCTGCGGCCGTTGCACGGGTGGCCGCACGCCCACTTCGGCCAGCTGCCGTCCGGTCAGCACAGCGTCGGACTCGGCCCACTCGAGCGGCGACTGCCCCGCGTCGTCGCCGTCGCGTGTCATCACGCGAAGCCGGTACGTCCGGGCGGGGTCGAGCCCCGGCATCCGGACTCGTCCGGGCGGATACGCGGCGCTGGACGCGGTCTGGACGATCGTGAAGACCGCGGAGGTGGCATCCGCTGCCACCACGCCGCGCACGTCGATCCCGGGGTCGATGCCGTCGACATGGACGACGCGCCCCGTCGCGACGAGCGGGCGCAGGTGTTTCGCCAGCGCGACCCATCCCGCGACGTCGGCGCGGCCGGCGTCGTCGAGGGTGGTCAGATCCCATTCGATGCCGAAGTGGCCGAAGAGCGCCACCGCGCCGCTCAGACCGACCGAGACCGTCCGACCCGACGAGTGGACGACGGGGCTCGTCAGGTGCATTCCCAGCATCTCGGGCGGCACGACGAGCCCGGTGTGCTTCTGGTTGTCGAGCCGCTCGAGCGGATCGAGGCTGTCGCTGGTCCACACGCGGTCGGTGCGATCCAGGATGCCGAGATCCACGCGTGCCCCGCCGGAGGCACAGCTTTCGATCTCGAGTCCGGGGTGCGCCGCCTTCAGTTCGTCGATCAGCCGGTAGACGGCGAGCGTGTGCGCGTGCACTCGCGCACCACCGGCCGGTCCGCTCGCGGCGTCGACGAGATCGCGGTTGTGGTCCCACTTGAGGTAGGCGATCGGATACTCGTCCAGCAGGGCGTGCAGACGCCCGGCGATCTGGGCATACGCCTCAGGCTGGGAGAGGTCGACCACCTGCTGCTGACGGGCGGACGGCGGCAGCGACATCCGTCCCCGCAGGATCCAGTCCGGGTGTCGCCGAGCGAGGTCGCTGTCGGGGTTGACCATCTCGGGCTCGACCCAGAGGCCGAACTCCATCCCGAGCGCGCGCACGTGGTCGACGAGCGGGTGCAGGCCGTCCGGCCACACGCCGGTGTCGACCGTCCAGTCGCCGAGACCCGCGGTGTCGTCGCGCCGGCCCTCGAACCAGCCGTCGTCGAGGACGAACCGTTCGACGCCGACGGATGCTGCGGCATCGGCGAGTGCGGTGAGCCGATCGAGCGAGTGGTCGAAGTAGACCGCCTCCCAGGTGTTGAGGGTGACGGGGCGCGGGCGGCGCGGGTGCTGGGGGCGGGCGCGCCACTCGTCGTGGAAGCGCGCCGACAGCTCGGTCAGGCCGTCACCCCATGAGCCGATCACCCACGGGGAGCTGTAGGCAGCGCCGGCGGCGAGCACGATCTCTCCGGGCAGCAGCAGCTCACCGCCCGCGAGGAAGGCGTCGCCCGTGGTCGTGCGCTCAGCAAGCGCGCGGTGGTTGCCGCTCCAGGCCACGTGGATGCCGTGGACGCGCCCGTGCTCGAAGCCGAATCCGGGCCGGCCGGCAGCCAGGAGGATCGTGGAGTCGGCGCCGGGACGGCCACGGCGGGTCTCGCGGACGTGGGCGCCGAGGCCGAGGGAGCTCCGCTGCGGCGAACGCTCGCGGAGGTGGTGGCCCGTGGTGTCGAACACCTCGGTGGCATCCCACGGAATCGGGAACGTGGGCTGCGCGGTCTGCAGCGTGTACGGGGTCGATCCCGCGTTGCGCACCGTCACGCGTTGGTGGAACAGGCCGCTTGGCCCGATCCGCAGCTCGACGCGCACCGCGAGGGCTGCCTCCGCGTCGGCGAGTGCAATGCTCGCGCGGTGCTCGCCGGCCTGCACATCGGCGAGGACGAGACGGATGCTGACACCCGAGCCTTCGCGGTGTCCCTCCAGCCCAGGGGTGGCGAACCACCCCTCGGCGCCGGTGGGTACGAGCGTGAGCGCAGGGGTCGCGTCGAGGCCGCCGGACACCCGCTGTCCGCGCGCGGCGACCGCCAGCGACCGGAGGGTCTCGGGCATGGAGCCCTCGAGTGCCGCGCCCCAGTGCACGATCGCCGGCGCGGGCGTGGCGTCCAGGTCGACGACGACGCTCGTTCCTCCGCGGGTGAGGTGGAGCACGCGGGGTTCGAGGGAGAGGGCGGTGCGTTCGGCGTCGAGCAACCGATCGGTGCTGTGCATGAGTTAGTTCTACCATGGAAGTAATCTGAGGTGCAAGAGGATTCCAGACCTCAAAGCTCTGGGCAATTTGAGGCCTATTCGTGCCACAATGGAACCATTGCCGGTGTGCGAGGGGAGCTCGACGACGATGCTGACGGACAGCGAGCGCGCCCTCGCGCGGGCGGTGCTCATCCACGGCCCGATCTCCCGCAGCGCGCTCACCAACCGGCTCGGCCTGTCGCCGGCGAGCCTCACGCGCCTCGCGAAGCCGTTCCTCGATCGCGGCTACCTCGTCGAATTGGAAGATCTCTCCGACGGCACCGTCGGCCGCCCGGTGCGACCGCTCGATGTCGCCCCCGGTCTCGGGGTCTTCGCGGGGGTCAAGGTCACCGGCGACGCCGTCCACGCGGTGGTGACCGACGTCCGCGCCGGGCTTCTCGACCAGCAGGTGGTACCGCTCGACACGCATGAACCGGAGGGCGTCGCTGCGGTGATCGCCCGAGCGCTCCGAGCGATGACGGACGACGTCCTCGTCGGGGTGGGCGTGGCTCTCGGCGGTGCGGTCGACGACGGCACGGTGCGCTACGCGCCGTTCCTCGGGTGGGAGAACCTGCCCTTCGCCTCGATCCTCGGGCATGAGCTCGATGTGCCCGTGGTGCTGGAGAACGACCTCGTCGCGCTGACCGAGGCGGAGCGCTGGTTCGGCCTCGGGCGCGGCATGCCGGGCTTCGTCGTCCTCACGATCGGGGTGGGCGTCGGCTACGGGCTCGTCGTCGGTGGCGAAGTGGTGCACTCGACGGAGGCCGGTCTCGGACTCGGCGGGCACATCCCGCTCGCTGACGGCGGCCCGCTCTGCCAGGAGGGGCATCGCGGGTGCTCGCAGGCGATGTTGACGTCGGGATCGATCGCCGCGCAGGTGTCGGCGGCGTTGCAGCGCACGGTGACCTACGACGAGGTCCTCGCTATGGCGATCGCGGGCGAGCCGGCCGCAGCCGCGGTGGTCGACGCCGCGGCGGATGCACTAGGACGCTTCATTGCGCTCGCGGCGAATCTGACGTTCCAGAGCGCGGCGGTGCTGGCCGGTGACGGCATCGGGCTGTTCCCGATCGTCGAGGATCGTGTGCGCGCAGCGATATCGGCCGGGAGGGACCCGCGGGCGCAACCCGTGCAGCTCTACGTGGACGACTCTGGCTTCACGGCCTGGGCCCGGGGTGCCGCGGCCGTGGCCATCCAGGCGGCGGTGGACCGGCTTCGCCTCGACTGAGGTGTGTGACGCGATCGCAGGAGTCGCAGCATCCGTTCCGAAACGGTCAGGAATAATCTTGGTGCGCACACGTTGCACGAGATACATTCATTTGCATGGATTCGCACGACGGAGAACCCGCACGGCGAAAGAGCGGAGAAGCGATCGTGAGCGAGAGCACCACGTGGTCGGGTATGCAGTTCGGAATCTTCACGGTGTCCGACATCACCCAGGACCCGACCGACGGCACCACGCCCAGTGAGGCGGAGCGGATCAAGGCGACCCTGAGGATCGCGAAGCACGCCGAGGAGGTGGGCCTCGACGTCTTCGCCCTCGGCGAGCACCACAACCCGCCGTTCTGGTCGTCATCGCCGACCACGACCCTCGCGTACATCGCGGCGCAGACCGAGCGCCTCATCCTGTCGACCGCCACGACGCTCATCACGACGAACGACCCGGTGAAGATCGCCGAGGACTACGCGATGCTGCAGCACGTGTCGGACGGCCGCGCCGACCTCATGATCGGCCGCGGCAACACCGGTCCGGTCTACCCGTGGTTCGGCAAGGACATCCGTCAGGGCCTGCCCCTCGCGATCGAGAACTACAACCTGCTGCACCGCCTGTGGCGCGAGGACGTCGTGGACTGGGAGGGCCAGTTCCGCACGCCGCTGCAGGGCTTCACGTCGACTCCGCGTCCCCTCGATGGCGTCGCGCCGTTCGTGTGGCACGGCTCGATCCGCACACCCGAGATCGCCGAGCAGGCCGCCTACTACGGCGACGGCTTCTTCGCGAACAACATCTTCTGGCCCAAGGAGCACTACCAGCGCCTCATCGCGCTGTACCGCCAGCGCTACGCGCACTACGGCCACGGCACGCCCGAGCAGGCGATCGTCGGCCTCGGCGGGCAGGTGTTCATGGCGGCGAATTCGCAGGACGCGGTGAAGCAGTTCCGCCCGTACTTCGACAACGCGCCGGTCTACGGCCACGGCCCGTCGCTCGAGGACTTCAGCGAGATGACGCCGCTCACGGTCGGCTCGCCCCAGCAGGTGATCGACCGGTACGCCGCCATGCGCGAGACGTACGGCGACTACCAGCGCCAGCTGTTCCTCATGGACCACGCCGGCCTGCCGCTGAAGACCGTGCTCGAGCAGCTCGACAT
Source organism: Microbacterium trichothecenolyticum (assembly GCF_041938625.1). Taxonomy (GTDB): domain Bacteria; phylum Actinomycetota; class Actinomycetes; order Actinomycetales; family Microbacteriaceae; genus Microbacterium; species Microbacterium trichothecenolyticum_D. Next base: position 1,726,240 of record NZ_CP169427.1, read on the forward strand.
CCTGGGCGGCGAGGTGGTTCCGGTGCTGCGCAAGGAGCTGCAGAAGAACCGTCCGGCGGAGGTTCCGGATGCCCCGACCCACGCGAATCTCGTCGCCGCGAAGTACGGTGACGAGGCGCCGCGCCAGGCGGTGCCCGGTGCGAACCGCGGCGACAACCTCGTGGGCGCGAGCCCGTACCAGGACAGCCCCGCCCCCGCGGGCGCGGCGTTCGGCCTCGGCCGGAAGGAGGCGTGACATGACCAACTCCGCACGCCGCATCGCGGTGATCTCCGCAGGTCTGTCGAACCCCTCGTCGACTCGTATGCTCGCCGATCGGCTCGCCGCCGCGACCGCGAAGCAGCTCTCAGAGCGCGGCATTGAGATCGAGGTGGACGTGTTCGAGCTGCGCGACTACGCGCACGACATCACGAACAACCTCCTCACCGGGTTCGCTCCGCCGGCGCTCGAATCGGTGATCAACGCGGTCGTCTCGGCCGACGCGGTCATCGCGGTCACGCCGATCTTCTCGACGAGCTACTCGGGCCTCTTCAAGTCGTTCATCGACGTGCTCGACCCCGACGCGCTCACCGGCAAGCCGGTGCTGATCGGCGCGAACGCGGGCACCGCTCGCCACTCGCTGGCGATCGACTACGCGATCCGGCCGCTGTTCACGTACCTGCACGCCGAGCCGGTCTCGACCGGTGTGTTCGCCGCGTCGAGCGACTGGGGAGCGTCGGCCGACAACGTCGCCCCGCTGGGCGAGCGCATCGACCGCGGGGCGCGCGAGCTCGCCGACGCCATCGCGCGCCGCGAGCCCGCATCGGACGCCGACCCGTTCGACCCCGCCAACTACCTCGGCGAGGGCCGCTCGTTCGGCCACCTGCTCGGCGGTCTCGCGGGGGAGTAGCCCTCAGCCGAGCACGACATCCTCCGGTTCGCGGAGAGGGCGCCACGCGCCCTCTCCGCGAACGGTCGTCTTCGCGAGCACATCGGCGTCGACGAGGGCACCGAGGCCGATGCCCGACAACTCCTCGATGTCGGCGATCCGCACCTGGAACGTGCGGAAGGCGCCGAGCGTGGGCACATCGAGCACGCCCTCACGAAGGTCGATGAGGTCCGACTGGTCGAGCACGAAGCCCGCAGCCGCGAGGCGCGGAACCCCGTCCCCCCGTGTCGTCCAGGCGGCGACCTTGAAGAACCGGCGCGGGACACGGATGCCGCGGTACGGCGGGTCGTCGTCCTTCAGCACCGGTGCGGTGAAGACGCTGATGCGTTCGTCTGCGGTGTCGGCGAACTCGAGCACGTGGTCTTCGAGCCCGAGCCACAGTTCCTTCGACTGGTTGAACCCGCTCGCCTGCGGCGCCGCGTTCGGGTAGGTGAACGTCGCTTCCGTCGCCCTGCGGGCCTCGGCCTCCGAGCCCCAGCCGGGATCGCGGCGGCGCACCAGATGCCCGCGATCCAGGTCGTTCGAGGAGTAGACCGCAGGGCCCGCCTGCTCGACCGCGGGGATCCGCGGATCGAGATCCCAGTCGCCGGTCCGCGGCAGGTCCTGCAGAGCCGCACCGTCGATGTTCACTCCGGTGACGGCCGCGAGCCGGCGCGCAGGATCGAGCAGCACGGTGAACCGCGGGTAGGTCAGCTCACGCACCTCGCGTTCGTCCTCAGGGCGGGGGAGCGGGAGCAGGATGCCGAGGAAGGCGTCGTCGTATGCGTCCGAGGTCACGTCTGCCACGCCTCCATCATGGCCGCACCGGGCGACATCGCGCGATGCCCCGACTCACTCGCCCTCGGCAGGCTTCCGTGCGCGCAGCCGGCGCGCGAGCACCGCGTCGATCGCCAAGCCGAGCCCGACGGCGCACGCGACCGAGACCACCACCGCCACGACCGGGCCGCCCGGAACGAACGTCGCGACGACCGCCCCGACGAGGGCCTGGTAGATCGCCCACGCGAGCGCCGCGAGCCCGGCAACCGCGAGATAGCGTGGCGCCGGCAACCGGGCGGCGCCCGCCGTGAGGTTCACCGCGAGCCGCGCGAACGGGATGAAGCGTGCGGTGAAGAGCACCAGCGCGGCGCGGCGCTCCAGACGCAGCCGCGCCCACGCGAACGCGGCCTGCGTGCGAGAGGCGCGCATCCAGCGCCAACGCTGGAGACCGATCGTGCGGCCCACGACGTAGCAGGCGGCGTCCCCCGTGAGCGCGGCCGCCGCGGCCACGAGCACGATCGCCGCGAGCGCGGGCTCGCCCTGCGACACCGCGAGCGCACCGAGCGCGGTGACCGCCGCCTCACCGGGGATCACGACCAGGAACGCGTCGCCCAGCACGAGCACGAACAGCAGCGGCAGCGCCCATGCGCTCGAAGCCACGGTGGTGAGCAGGTCCTCGACCATGTCTTCTTGGTAGCCGTCCGCGGTGAACGGCGACCGAACGGGGCACGTCCGGTGACCCGCCGCGGTGCATCCGGTGAACTCTTCCGCACGGACGCCGGTTCGCGGCATCCGTCCTCGTCCGTCCCGTCACCCTGGAGGCGTGAGAGTCGCACTGCTCGCCGAATCGTTCCTGCCCCACATGAACGGGGTGACAGGGTCGGTGCTCCACGTCCTCCGGCACCTCGCCGCCGAAGGACACGAGACGCTCGTCATCGCACCGCGCGCCGGAGAGATCACCACTGATCTCCACGGCGCCCGTACCGAGCTGCTGCGCTCGGCGCCCCTGCCGTCGTATCCCGAGGTGCGCGTCGTGTTCGCCCGCGCCGCGAGGCTGACGGCGATCCTCCGTGAATTCGAGCCGGATGTCGTGCATCTCGCGTCGCCGTTCGTGCTCGGCTGGCAGGGCCTCGCGGCAGCCGACGCGCTGCGCGTGCCCGCCGTCGCCGTCTACCAGACCGATGTGGTCGCGTACGCGGAGAAGTACGGGATGCCGCAGGCCGCCGCGCTGGTCGGCCGCCACATCGGGCGCCTGCATCGGCGGGCGACCCTCACCCTGGCGCCGTCGACCGCGTCGCTGCGGCAGCTCGAGGATCTCGGCGTTGATCGCCTCCGCCGGTGGGGGCGCGGCGTCGACGTCCAGCGTTTCGGCCCCGAGCGGCGCAGCGACGAATGGCGCGCCCGCGTCGCACCCGGCGACACGATCGTCGGCTACGTCGGCCGCCTCGCGCCCGAGAAGCAGGTCGAGGACCTCGCCGCGCTCGCCGCGCTCCCCGGCGCCCGGCTCGTGATCGTCGGCGACGGACCGGCGCGGCCCACGCTCGAGCGCGCGATGCCCGACGCGGTCTTCACCGGGCACCTCACCGGGCCCGCGCTCGCCGAGGCGCTCGCGAGCTTCGACGTGTTCGTGCACCCCGGCGAGAGCGAGACGTTCGGCCAGACCATCCAGGAGGCGCTGGCCAGCGGCGTGCCTGTCGTGGCGACCGGCGTCGGCGGCCCCGTCGATCTGGTGCGGTCGAGCGTCGACGGCTGGCTCTACCGCCCCGGCGACCTCGGCGACCTGCGCGCACGCGTGGCCGACCTCGTCGGCGACGACGGCAAGCGGCGCGCGTTCGCGGCGGCGGCGCGCGAGTCGGTGCGCGAGCGCACGTGGGACGCGGTCTGCAGCCGCCTGGTCGAGCACTATGACGAGGCGCGGATGCTGCGCCCCATCGACGACGCGCAGCCCCAGCGTGCGGCGACCCGCCCTGTGGTGCCGACGCCCGCACCCCGGCGCTCCTGGTCGCGGTTCGTCGCACTCGGCGACTCGATCACCGAGGGACTCTGCGACGCCTCGCGCATGCCGGCGGGGCAGTACCGCGGCTGGGCGGACCGGCTCGCGCAGCTGCTCGCGCACGCAGGCCGCTCCGGCGAGCCGTTCCGCTACGCCAACCTCGCCGTGCGCAGCCGCCGTGTGCGGCATGTCGTGAGCGAGCAGGTGCCGCAGGCGCTCGCCCTCCGGCCGCACCTGGTGTCGATCCTCGTCGGCGCCAACGACCTCGTAGGGCGCCGCGTGGATCCTCCCGCGGTGGCCGCCGATCTCGAGCAGGCGGTGGGGGCGCTGCGCGGCGCCGGCATCGACGTGCTCCTCGTGACGCCATTCCTCCCGCGGCGACGCCTCGCGCGGCTGTTCGCCCGCCGCTTCGCGGTGTTCTCGTCGGAGCTCCGCCGGATCGCCGCGACGACCGGCGCGGTGCTGCTCGACACCGACGCGTTCCTCGACGCACAGGGCCTTCCGGCGATCGGCGACCTGGATCTGTGGGCCGACGACAAGGTGCATCTGCGTCCGCGCGGGCACCGGTACCTGGCGTACCGCGCAGCCGAGGCGCTCGGGGTGCCCGACGCCGAGGCGCTCGGCGAGCTCGACGCCAGTCTGCATGCCGACGACGACCCGGTGCTGCCCGGCACGTGGCTGCGCCGCGACGCCCTGCCGTGGGTGTGGCGGCGACTGCACGGCCGCACGGCCGGCGACGGGCTCGTGGCCAAGCACGCCGACTACGTGCTCATCGGCGGTGCCGGCGACGTGCCCGCTCGCGTGAACGCCGGTTGAGGCATCCGTTCCGTTCTGTCACTCCGCCTCGCCGATCGTGCGGCGGGCGAGGAGGGCCGCCGCGAGGAAGCAGAGGGCGCCGACGCCGGTGCCCAGGTTCGCCCACAGCGGGCTCAGCAGCTCGCCGGTGGAGGGCACCACGAACGCGGCGACCGCCGAGACGCCGAAGGCGATCGACCCCACGAGGTTGAGGCCGGTGCCGTGCCACGTGCGGGCGTCGCGGTCCCACAGCGTTCCGCGCTCCTTCGTCGCCACCACCGCCAGCACGCTGGAGACGAGGAAGGCCACCGAGCCGAACGCGTCCGGCCGCCACCCGGCGCCGACGTAGTCCGGGTCGACGATCGCGGCGATCAGGGCGGCCGCGGTCGACACGTTGAACAGGAGCGTCCCGGCGAACTGGATCGCTGCCGCCCACCAGTCCGCGCGATCCGCCCGGTTCATGCGCGCGTGGGGTGTCTTGCGCCCGCTCAGCAGGAGCTGGATGAGCCCCGCCGTGGTGAAGAAGATGGAGCCCGCGAAGAACGTGATGTTCGCGCCGACCGGGCCCGCCCACGAGGCATAGGGCGGCACCACGCCCAGGAAGAACAGCGCCGAGCCGACCGCGAAGCCCCAGGACTCCCGCCGGAGACGCCGGATCCGCCGCGCGGCCGGATCGACCGATCGTTTCGCACTCAATGGTGGAAGCTGGGACCGATGCCGGGGTGGGGCATGGGGCTGTCGAGCGAGTCGAGGAACGCGGTCTCGCTCTTGATGTCCTTCAGGAGGTCCTCGGCGAGGTCGCGGCTGAGCCCGTTGCGGCACACGATGCGCATCACGGTCTGATCCGACAGCTCGCCCGAGAGGGGATACGCGGGGACGAGCCACCCCTTGATCCGCAGCCGCTCCGACAGGTGGTAGAGCGTCCACTTGTCGGTGTGACCCGGGGTGAGCCGCCAGGCGAATACGGGGATGTCGGTGCCGTCGCTCAGGAGCTCGTAGGCATCGAGCTCGGCGATGGCCGACGAGAGGTACACGGCGACGTCCTGCGAGGCCTGCTGGATCGCGGTGTAGCCGGCACGGCCGAGGCGGAGGAACCGGTAGTACTGCAGCAGCACCTGCGTGCCGGGCCGGGAGAAGTTGAGGGCGAACGTGGGCATGGATCCGCCCAGATAGCTGACTTTGAAGACGAGGTCGTCGGGCAGTGCCGCGGCGTTGCGCCACACCACCCAGCCCACGCCCGGGTAGACGAGTCCGTATTTGTGGCCCGAGGTGTTGATGGACTGCACGCGCTCCACCCGGAAGTCCCACTCCAGGTCGGGCTGCAGGAAGGGCGCGATCATGGCTCCCGAGGCCCCGTCGACGTGCATGGGGATGTCGAGCCCGGTCTTCGCCTGGATCTCGTCGAGCTTCGCGGCGATGGCTTTCACCGGCTCGTAGGCGCCGGTATACGTGACACCCACGATCGCGACGACGCCGATCGTGTTCTCGTCGACGTAGTCCTCGAGCCCCGTGCCGTCCATCAGAGGGTGCTCGGCGGTCACGGGGACCAGCCTCATCTCCACGTCGAAGTAGTTGCAGAACTTCTCCCAGCACACCTGCACCGCCGAGCTCATGATGAGGTTCGGCTTCTCGGTCGACTTCCCCGCAGCGCGACGCGCGTGCTGCCAGCGACGCTTGAGCGCAAGGCCGCCGAGCATGCACGCCTCGGACGAGCCGATCGTCGACGTGCCGATCACATCGTCGTTGTCGGGCACGTTCCACAGGTCGCCGAGGATGCGCCAGCAGCACTCCTCGATGGCGGCCGTGGCCGGGTACTCGTCCTTGTCGATCATGTTCTTGTCGGCGGACTCGACCGCGAGCCGGTTGGCGTAGTCGTCCATCCACGTGCCGACGAACGTCGCGAGATTCAGCCGCGCGTTGCCGTCGAGCATCGTCTGATCGCGGATGACGCGATACGCCGTCTCGGGCAGCATCTCCCCGTCGGGGATGACGTTGTACCTCGCGGTCGTCGCCTCGCCGGCTCGAGTGAAGGTCGGCTGCAGCGCCTCGTCCTGATACATGGATCCTCCATCGCTGGGCGGACCGGCCGCACAGATGCGCGTCGGAGTCTGCGATGCACCGCACCCCCGGTCGGTCCCTTCGGTGCCGAAGGTATACCGCTCAGGGCGCGCCGTCATCCCTCAGATCGCGTGAGGGGCCGATGTTCGATGTCTGTTCGCCTACGGAACGGACGGATGCTGCGCCCACGCGTATTCGGACTCGGGGCGGCCGCGCGTGCCGTAACGGGCGGCGCGTCGCGCGCGTCCCGCGGTCACGAGATGCTCGAGGTAGCGGCGCGCGGCCACGCGCGACATGCCCAGTCGCTCCGCCGCCTCCGCGGCCGAGACCGGGCCGCGTTCACGCACTTCGTCGCTGATGCGAACGAGCGTGTCGGCCGAGAGTCCCTTCGGCAGCGCCACCGGTGTGGCCGGGCGGAGAGCCCCGAGGAGCGCGTCGATCTCGGCCTGCGTCGGCGCCCCGGCGGCCTGAGCCGCACGCCGCCGGAACTCGCGGTACTGCTCCAGGCGTTCGCGGAACATCGCGAACGTGAACGGCTTCACGAGGTACTGCGCGACGCCGAGCGAGACCATCTGCCGCACGACGTCCGCGTCGCGGACCCCGGTGATCGCGATGACATCGACGGCTGCTCCACGCGCCCGCACATGCCGCAGCACGTCGAGGCCGGTGCCGTCGGGCATCGTGACGTCCAGCAGCACGAGGTCGATCTCGTCGCCGCGGTCCAGCACGGCGTCGATCGCCGCCCGTGCTCCTGTGCACTCGCCGACGGGCTCGAAATCGTCCAGTCGCGCGAGGTAGTCGCGATGCAGCTCGAGGGTGAGCGCATCGTCGTCGACGAGCAGCACACGGATCATGTCGTCCTCGCCGGCAGCGTCACCACGAACACCGTCGGGTCCTCCCGCAGCTCGATCTCGCCGCCCGCGCTCGCCACGATGGAGCGGACGAGTGCGAGGCCGACCCCACGGCCCTCGGCACCGCCGGGCTTGGTGGTGAACCCGTGTTCGTAGATGCGCTCGCGCAGCGCCTCCGGCACTCCGGTGCCGCTGTCCGACACCTCCATCCGCAGCGCCGCGGGGGAGGAAGCGGTCTTCCCGAACACGACGCGCACCCAGCGCGGCGCATCGGCGGCAGCCGCAGCATCCATCGCGTTGTCGATCAGATTGCCGACGACCGAGACCGCGTCGACGGGCGTCAGTGCGCTGCGCGGCGCCTCCGGGTCGATCTCGGCCGACCAGTCGATGCCCCGTTCGCGCGCCTGCGCCGCCTTGCCGAGCAGCAGCGCACCCACCGTGGGGTCGCCGCCGCGCCGCGCGGCGACCTGATCGACGAGGTCCTGGGACTGCCGAGACGTCTCGGTCAGGATCTCGATCGCCTCGCCGGTGCGGCCGAGCTCGAGCAGCGACACCGCGGTGTGCATGCGGTTGCCGTGCTCGTGGGTCTGCGCGCGCAGCGCCTCGCCGAGTGTGCGCACCGACTCGTACGACGCGACAGCGTCGCGGATCGTCCCGGCGGGCAGGTCGCCCGCGACGCGCCGCGTGGTGCGGCGCGCGAGCCACGCGCCGACCAGACCCGCCGCGAGGAGCGCGAGCGCGATGGACACGACGAAGGGCAGTCGCGGGATGATCTTCGACCAGATGCTGCCGATCGTGACGCCGACCGAGACCCATCCGACGAGGTCGCCGTCGGCGGTCACCGGCACGATCGTCCGCACCGACGGGCCGAGGGTTCCGGTGAACTCCTCGGTGACCACGCTCGGTGCGGCCGGGATCGTGCCGAGGTAGTGCCGGCCGATCTCGGCGGGGTCGCGGTGGCTGACCCGGATGCCGTCAGGGGTCATGATCGTGATGAAGTCGAGCCCCGTCCGCGCCATCACGTCCGCGGCGAGCGGCTGCAGGGTGTCCGAGGGGGCCGGCGCGGACAGGGCGTCCGCGACCTCGGGCAGCGACGCGAGCGACGTCGCGACGGCGCGCGTCACCTCCTCCGCCTCGCTCCGCTCCGAGCGCTCCGCGTCCAGCACCAGCACGGCGGCGAGGGCGGCGACGATCACGGCGGCCGAGACGGCGACGACGACGAACACGCGCGACGCCGCGCTGCCCTGCTTCGTCGTCGCTGACATGGCTCTCCTCGTCGATGCCGTCGCCTCCATCCTCGCCGGTGAGGGGCGGGAAGAGGGAGCCCCGAGCCGCGACCAATACGACCGCAAATCGCGGCGCGACGGCGAGGCGCGCACGCTGTGGTCACGCCGCACTCTCGAGCGGCACAGCGGAAACACCGCCGTTCATCCCGCAGGAGGCAATGATGGCTCTCTCGACCCGCACCACGTCCTTCACGCTCCCCGGATTCAACTGGAGACGCGGCAAGCAGGCGTGGGACAAGCACACCTGGCTCTATCTCTCGGTCATCGCCGCCGTGGTCCTCGGCGCGATCGTGGGCCTCGTCTGGCCCGATGTCGGCGTGGCGCTCAAGCCGCTCGGCGAGGGATTCGTCGCGCTCATCAAGATGATGATCGCGCCGATCATCTTCTGCACGATCGTGGTGGGCGTCGGCTCGATCGCGAAGGCGGCGACGGTCGGCAAGATCGGCGGCCTCGCTCTGCTGTACTTCATGGTGATGTCGACGTTCGCGCTCGCCATCGGCCTCGTCGTCGGCAACCTGCTGCACCCGGGCGAAGGCCTCAACATGGCGAACGCCACGTACGAGGCGACCGCCGAGGCGAAGACGACGCAGGAGTTCATCCTGGGCATCATCCCGACCACGTTCTTCTCGGCCTTCACCGGTGAGAGCGTGCTGCAGGTGCTCTTCATCGCCCTGCTCGTCGGTTTCGCGCTGCAGCAGATGGGCGACAAGGGCGCGCCGATCATGAACGCCGTGAAGCACCTCCAGGCGCTGGTGTTCCGCATTCTGGGCATGATCCTCTGGCTCGCGCCGGTCGGCGCGTTCGGCGCCATCGCCGCGGTCGTCGGCAACACCGGCATCGCCGCGATCTGGGCCCTCGGCACACTGATGATCGCGTTCTACATCACGTGCGTGCTGTTCATCGTGGGTGTCCTCGGCACTCTCCTGTACGTCGTCACCCGCGTGAACATCTTCAGCCTCATCAAGTACCTCGCGCGCGAGTACCTGCTCATCGTCGGCACGTCGTCCTCCGAGTCGGCGCTGCCGCGCCTCATCGCGAAGATGGAGCACCTCGGGGTGTCGAAGCCGGTGGTGGGCATCACCGTCCCGACGGGCTACTCGTTCAACCTCGACGGCACGGCGATCTACCTGACGATGGCGTCGCTGTTCATCGCGAGCGGCATGGGCGCCCCGATGTCGATCGGCCAGCAGATCGGCCTGCTCGTCTTCATGATCATCGCGTCGAAGGGTGCCGCCGGCGTCACCGGAGCGGGCCTGGCCACCCTGGCCGGCGGTCTGCAGGCGTACCGGCCCGACCTCGTCAACGGCGTCGGGGTCATCGTCGGCATCGACCGGTTCATGTCGGAGGGCCGTGCGCTCACGAACTTCACCGGCAACGCCGTCGCGACGGTGCTGATCGGCACGTGGACGAAGGAGTTCGACGCCGCCCGCGCGCGCCGCGTGCTGGCCGGCGAGCTGCCGTTCGACGAGACGACGCTGTCGGGCGACGGCCACGACGGGATGTCGCCCGCGGCGGACGCGGTCGGCGTGCAGGGTCTCGAAGAGGCCGCGATCACCGAGGCGGAGGCCAAGGAGCGCCGCGCGCGCGAGCGCGAGGAACAGCTCTCCCGCTGACGGACAGGGACGGGCGGGCGCCGGGGGAGACCCGCGCCCGCCCGTTTCAGTCGTCCGGGCTGATCTCGCCCGCTTCGATCGCCGCCTCGCGCTCCTCCAGCTCGAGGTCGTCGACGTCCTCCTCGACCGACTCGAGCGGGTCGATGGTCGGCGGCGGCAGTTCGAACTCCACGCTGTCGTCGACCGGCACGTCCCGTTCGTCGTCGGGGATTCGCTCACGGAAGTCGCTCATGGCCGCCTCGCGATCATTCCTCGCCGTACGGCGGGAGCTCGTCTTCCTCGACGTCCTCCAGGGGAGGGGCGTCATCCTGACCGTCGAGGTCGGGCAGCTGATCGGCCTCGTGAGAGATCTCGTGGAACGTCGGGTCGAAGACCATGACCTGCTCCTATCCGCTCTTGCGACGGAACTCGCGCTTCGTGACCGCTCCGTGCGTGCCGTGGATGGCCGAGTCGCCATCCATGTGGGCTTCGCCCTGACGGTGGTTCGCGTTCTTCTTGTCGAGTGCTTCCTTGAACTTGCGCTTCATCTCATCGGATGCCGCAGACGCCGGCTTCTCGTCGGTGCTCATGCCCCCACCCTAGGCGTGGCACCCGACGCTCGCCAGGGTGGGGGCAGTCGGGAACCCTGCTGATAGGCTTGGGAAGGTTGCCGTGTGGCAACCGCCCAATTCCACATGTGAGCACTGTGCTTCATATGGGCACTGTGGAGCAGGCCGGCAGGAAGCTGGTCCCCTGTGGTGGATTCCCCGCCGGCTGACGTCGGGTGATCTTCTACTGGTGACCAGCGCTGGCGAACCCCGCGGCACCCCCGCGCGCCGAGATCTGCCCGTTCCTGCTCCTTCGCACAAGCTCGTGCGCGAAACGCGCGTGCGAGCCTAAACAGGCCCTCCCCGGGCAGGGGAGAGGTCCAAAGACGGAAAGGGAGACCTCTTGGAAGGTCCTGAAATCACCGCCGCTGAAGCCGTTCTCGACAACGGCCGCTTCGGCACCCGTACCGTCCGGTTCGAGACCGGACGACTCGCGCAGCAGGCACAGGGTGCCGTCGCCGCGTACCTCGACGAGGAGACGATGCTCCTGTCGGCGACCAGCGCCGGCAAGTCGCCCCGCGAGGGCTTCGACTTCTTCCCGCTGACCGTCGACGTCGAAGAGCGTTCGTACGCGGCGGGCAAGATCCCCGGTTCGTTCTTCCGTCGCGAGGGCCGCCCCTCGACCGAGGCGATCCTCGTCTGCCGCCTCATCGACCGCCCGCTGCGCCCGTCGTTCGTCGACGGCCTCCGCAACGAGGTGCAGATCGTCGTCACGGTGCTCTCGATCGCGCCGGGCGAGTTCTACGACGCGCTCGCGATCAACGCGGCGTCGCTGTCGACCCAGATCTCGGGTCTGCCGTTCTCCGGCCCGATCGCCGGTGTGCGCCTCGCGCTCATCCCCGGCCACGGCGAGCACGCCGACCAGTGGATCGCGTTCCCGACCGTGACGCAGCTCGAGGAGGCCGTGTTCGACCTCATCGTCGCCGGTCGCGTGCTGCCCGACGGCGACGTCGCGATCATGATGGTCGAGGCCGAGGCCACCGAGCACAGCTGGAACCTCATCAAGGCCGGCGCCACCAAGCCCAGCGAAGAGATCGTCGCCGCGGGCCTGGAGGCCTCGAAGCCGTTCATCAAGGAGCTCGTTGCGGCGCAGAACGTCGTGGCGAACACCGCCGCGAAGGAGATCCAGCCGTACCCGGTGTTCCCGCCCTACGCGCAGGAGACCTACGACTTCGTCGCCGGCCGCGCGTACGACCAGCTCGTGCCGGTGTACCAGATCGCCGACAAGCAGGAGCGCCAGAGCGCCGACGACGCGATCAAGGACGCCGTCAAGGCTGAGCTGCTCGCCGCCGTCGAGGCCGGCGAACTCCCCGCTGCCGCGACGCTCGAGTTCAGCGCCGCCTACAAGTCGGTCACGAAGAAGATCGTGCGCGGCCGCATCCTCTCCGAGGGTGTGCGCATCGACGGTCGCGGCCTCGCCGACATCCGGCCGCTCGACGCCGAGGTGCAGGTCATCCCGCGCGTCCACGGCTCGGCGATCTTCCAGCGCGGCGAGACGCAGATCCTGGGCGTCACCACGCTGAACATGCTCAAGATGGAGCAGCAGATCGACTCGCTGTCGCCCGTCACGAGCAAGCGCTACATGCACCACTACAACTTCCCGCCGTACTCGACCGGTGAGACCGGCCGTGTCGGCAGCCCGAAGCGTCGCGAGATCGGGCACGGTTTCCTGGCCGAGCGCGCGCTCGTGCCGGTGCTGCCCAGCCGCGAGGAGTTCCCCTACGCGATCCGTCAGGTGTCCGAGGCGCTCGGCTCCAACGGCTCGACGTCGATGGGCTCGGTCTGCGCCTCGACGCTGTCGCTGCTGAACGCGGGTGTGCCGCTGCGCGCGGCCGTCGCCGGTATCGCGATGGGTCTCGTGTCGGACGAGGTCGACGGTCAGACGCGCTACGCCGCGCTGACCGACATCCTCGGCGCCGAGGACGCCCTCGGCGACATGGACTTCAAGGTCGCCGGCACGAGCGAGTTCGTGACCGCGATCCAGCTCGACACGAAGCTCGACGGCATCCCGTCGTCGGTCCTCGCCGCCGCGCTGACCCAGGCCAAGGACGCGCGCCTCACGATCCTCAACGTGCTCAACGCGGCGATCGACGGCCCCGACGAGATGGCGCCGACCGCTCCGCGCGTGATCAGCGTGCAGATCCCGGTCGACAAGATCGGCGAGCTGATCGGCCCGAAGGGCAAGACGATCAACGCGATCCAGGACGAGACCGGCGCGCAGATCTCCATCGAGGAGGACGGCACCGTCTACATCGGCGCGACCGACGGCCCTTCGGCCGAGGCGGCCCGTGCCCAGGTCAACGCGATCGCCAACCCCACCAACCCGGAGGTCGGCGAGCAGTTCCTCGGAACCGTCGTCAAGATCGCGACGTTCGGCGCGTTCATCTCGCTCCTGCCCGGCAAGGACGGCCTGCTGCACGTCAGCGAGGTCCGCAAGCTCGCCGGCGGCAAGCGCGTGGAGAACGTCGAGGACGTGCTCTCGGTCGGTCAGAAGCTGCTCGTCAAGATCACCAAGATCGACGACCGCGGCAAGCTGTCGCTCGAGCCGGTGCTGGAGGAGGCCGCCGACCAGGAGGGTCGCGCCGCGGCCAGCGAGGGTCCGGAGGGTCCCGCCGAAGGCTGACGCGCCTCGCCGTCCGGTGAACCCGGTCGATGGATCACGGATGCCCGTCCCCGCGAGGGGGCGGGCATCCGTCGTAGGTCGTCCGGTAGGCGGTGCGGGCACGCTGCCCGCCGAAAAGGGGACAGATGCCCTGGGGATCAGCGCTCCGTGACCAAAGCGTTATGTAATGTTTGTCCGAAGTTCGCCTGAGTGAACGGCTCTCTGTCCGGACTGGCCTACCCTGTGAGTAAGCGCCGGGGGGCGCGCACAGTGATCACGACATTCCCCAGGGGATTTCGTGAGGGGGTGGCACATGGCTTACTTCGGCGTTGACTCGACGCTTCCGTCGTCGAGTCCGGATGCCGCGTCCGCATCGCTGGGCGCCGCGCGGGGCCCGCATCCCTCCGCCCCGATCCCGGTGCAGGGCCCTTCCATCGGCAGCAACGTGCGCGTCGCTCTCGGCGAGAGCGGCTCGCACATCTTCCCGCTGGCCCTCGGCGCCGCCGAGTTCGGGTGGAACGTCGACCTGGAGTCGAGTCACGCGATCCTCGACACGTATGCCGAACTGGGCGGCAACGCGGTGCACACCGCCGACAGCTACTCGAGCGGTCGCAGCGAGCACATCATCGGCCAGTGGCTTCAGTCTCGCGGTCTCCGCGACGATATCGTCCTTGCGGTCCGCGTCGGCGGCCACGCCGACAACCCGGGCCTCGGGCCGGTCAACCTCGTGCGTGCCGTCGAGGCATCGCTGAACCGGCTGCGCACCGACCGCATCGACGTCCTCTACCTCGACGCGACGACCGATCGCGCCTCGTCGCTCGAAGACACGCTGGCAACGGCCGAGTGGCTCGTCGAGACCGGCAAGGTGCGCGCGCTCGGCGCCATCGGCTACAGCGCCGCGCAGCTCGTCGAGGCGCGCATCTTCGCGTCGGCGGGCTACCCTCGCATCACGGTGCTCGACGTTCCGTTCAACGTGCTGCGCCGTCACGAGTTCGACGCCGATCTCCGCCTCGTCGCGGGGGCGCAGGGCATGGCGGTGACGCCGTCCCACGCGCTGGAGCACGGATTCCTCGCCGGCCGGCAGCGCTCGAAGATCCGCGGGGCCCTCTCGGTGCGCGGCGCACAGCTCGCGGCCAACCTCAACCGCCGGGGGAGCCGCACGCTGCGCGCGCTCGACGCCGTCGGCGCCGAGCTCGGGGTGCCCGACGCCGCGGTCGCCGTCGCGTGGCTGCTCTCCCAGAAGCTTGTCACCGCGCCGATCGTCAACGCCTACGCGCCGCAGCACGTCGAGGAGCTCGTGCAGGGTGTCGGGGTTCGCCTCAGCCGGGGCCAGCTGTCCGACATCGGCCGGGCCTCGGAGTAGTCTCCGGCCCGCCCGGCGCGCGCGTCCACAGGGTCCGGGGCCCCATCCCCGTCGTGTCGTAGGGTGGAGGAAGTGCCTTTCCCAGGCACGCGATCCCCGACGGAGTGAGCTGCGTGACGCACTACATCTACCTCGTGCGGCACGGCGAACATCAGGACGCCGAGCACGGACTCGTCGACGGGCCCCTGTCGCCGCGCGGCCGACGGCAGGCCGCGCTGCTCGCGGACCGGCTCTCGGGTGTGCCGTTCGACGCGCTGTGGCACTCGCCGCTCGAGCGCGCCAGCCAGACCGCTCGCGCGGTCGCCGAGCGGATGCCGTCGCTCACGCCGGAGCCGTCCGCGCTGCTGTTCGACTGCGTGCCGACGGGCATGACCGACGAGACGCCCGCCGCGTTCGAGCCGTTCTTCGGCTCGGTCACCGAGGCCGAGGTCGAAGCCGGCCGCGCGCAGATGTCGGATGCGACGAGCGAGTTCCTGGCGCGCAAGCGCGGCGAGGTGCACGAACTCCTGATCACGCACAACTTCGTGATCGCGTGGTTCGTGCGCGAGGTGCTGCAGGCGCCCGACTGGCGCTGGATGACGCTCAACCAGGCGCACTGCGGACTGACGGTCATCGCGCAGAAGCAGGGCCGCCCGTGGACGCTGCTGTCGCACAACGACCTCGCGCACCTGCCCGTAGAGCTCCGGACCGGTCTCCCCGAGGTCTACCCGGTCTGATCGGCGCTCAGAACGGCTTCCCGTACCACCGTGACGCGTTCGGGTTCTCGTTGTAGGGCTCGATCGCGACGAACCCGGTGCGCGCGTAGAGCGCCCCGGCCGCTTCGAGCGAGTGGTGCGTGTCGAGCACGAGCTCGGCGGCGCCGAACGCGCGGGCGCGCTCCACGAGGTCCTCGACGAGAAGTCGTCCCCACCCTCGCCCGCGCGTGACCGGCCGCAGGTACAGGTGCTTCAGCTCGTACCGCTGGCCGAGCGGCCCCTCGGGGATGAGACGGATGCCTCCGCAGCCCTGGGCGACGCCGTCGTCGTCGTCGAGCACGACGAAGACGCCGGCGGGCGGAACGAACGCCGCCGGGTCGGGGAAGGTCGTGCGATACGCGACGCCCTGGTCGGCAAATCCCTCGGTGCGGGTCCGGAAGTACTCGGCGAGCAGGTCGTGGGCGTCGGGCACGTCGACGGGGGAGGGTCGGAGAGTCACCACGCCTCCAGCGTAGGCGCCCGCCACAGCGGCCCGGCCCGGACCCGCGCCGGGCCGCCGCCTAGGATGGAGGCATGACGACACGCGTGGCCATCGTCGGCGGCACCGGAAAGCTCGGCGCAATCATCCGCGACGTGGTCGAGGCCGAACCGGGTTTCGAGGTCTCCGCGGTCCTCTCGTCCCGCTCGGAGCTGTCGGAGCTCGAGGGTGCAGACCTGGTGGTCGATGCGTCGACGCCCGCGGTCTCGATCGACGTCGTCCGCGCCGCCATCGAGCGCGGCATCAACGTGCTCGTCGGCACCTCGGGGTGGTCCGCCGAGCGCATCGCGCTCGTCCGCCCGCTCGTCGAGGCCGCCGGCACGGGTGCCGTCTTCATCCCCAACTTCTCCCTCGGCTCGGTGCTGGGTTCGGCCCTCGCCGCGGCCGCGGCGCCCTTCTTCCCGTCGATCGAGATCGTCGAAGCGCACCGCGAGACCAAGATCGACTCGCCGAGCGGCACGGCGGTGCGCACGGCCGAGCTCATCGCCGCCGCGCGCGACGGCGTCGGCCCGGTCGAGTCGCCCCACGTCGATCAGCGCGCCCGCGGCCAGCAGGTCGCGAGCGTGCCGATCCACTCGCTCCGCCGCCCGGGCGTCGTCGCCCGTCAGGAGACGATCCTCTCGGGGGCAGGGGAGTCGCTCACGATCGTGCACGACACCGTCGAGCCCGCGCAGGCGTACGGTCCCGGCATCCGGCTCGCCCTCGCCGCCGCACGCGACGCCTCGGGTGTCACCGTCGGCCTCGACAGCCTGATCGACATCGGCATCGGGCGCCGGAGGGCTCAGCCCGACGGGCGACCGGTCGACGAGGGCGGAGTGCCCGGCCAGGTCGCGCGCGCGACCGGCGCATGAGCGCTCGCATCGGCGTCGCCGTCATGGCGGCGCTGCTCGCGCTGTACATCGTGCTCGTCGGGCAGCGCGCGTGGCTGCTGCTCATGAGCGGCGACCCCGTCGGCATCGCGATGGGCGCTGCCCTCGTCGTGCTTCCGCTCATCGCCGCGTGGGCGCTCGGGCGGGAGGTGTGGTTCGGGGTGCGCGCACAGCAGCTGGGCAGGCGGCTCGAGGCCGAGGGCGCGCTTCCGCAGGAGGAGGTCGCGGTGCGTCCCAGCGGCCGCGTGATGCGCGAGGACGGGGACGCCGTCTTCCCTGCATACCGCGCCGACGTCGAGGCGCATCCCGACGACTGGCGCGCGTGGTACCGGCTCGGGCTCGCCTACGACGCGGCCGGCGACCGCCGTCGCGCGCGCGAAGCGGTGCGAGCCGCCATCCGACTCGAGAAGACCGACCGCCGCGCCTGAGCCCCGCGCGACATCAGGATGCCGCGGGCACGGCCGCGGCGACCGCGTCCTCGACCGTCGCGCTCGAGAACACGAAACCCGACTTCTCCAGAGCCTCGGGTACGACGTGGGCGTCGGCGGTGAGGATCGCCTCGGTGGCGTCCGCACCGAGCACGAGCTTCATGCCCCACACCGGCGCGCGCAGCAGGAACGGCCGGTTCATGCGCACGGCGAGGGCGAACCCGAGATCGTTCGCCGTTGCCCGGGTGGGGCCAGAGAGGTTGACCGGACCGGTGAGTCGCGCGTCGATGACGTGGCGGATCGCCCGCACCTCGTCGTCGAGCGAGATCCACGGCCACGCCTGCGTCCCGCGGCCGATCGGTCCGGAGAGACCGGCCTTCGTGAGGAGCATCAACGGCTTCAGCACGCCGTCGGTGTGCACGACCGGTGCCGTGCGCAGCACCGAGACCGCAGCATCCGTCCCCGCTCCGAAAGCCGCAGCCTCCCACTCTCCGCAGAGGTCCGCGAGGAACGTGTCGCCGCGCGGCGCGTCCTCCGTCAGCCGGGCGCCGGGGTGCGAGCCGTAGTACCCCACGGCCGACGCCGACACGAAGTGGGGGGCGTCCGTCCCCAGTTCGCGCACGGCGCGGGCGAGCGCGCGCGTCGGCGAGATGCGCGACCACAGCAGCGTGCCCTTGTACGACGACGTCCAGGGGAACCGCCCGATGCTGGCACCGTTCATCCCGACCACCGCACGGGCGCCCTCGAGCACCGCCGGGTCCAGCGGCTCGGGGGTCGTGAGCCATTCGACCTCGTGCGGGGCCTCTGCGGGGCGACGGACGAGGGTCGTCACTTCGACGCCGTCGTCGCGGAGGCTGTCGACGAGCGCCCGGCCGATGGGGCCGGACGCCCCGGCGACGACGATCCGCCGACCGTCGTCGCCGCCCGGAGGGCCTTCAGGCAAGCGTGGCCTCGATCGTGATCTCGATGCCCGCCAGGGCCTGCGAGACGGGGCAGCCGGCCTTCGCGCTCTGGGCGAGTCGCTCGAAGTCCTCGGGCTCGAGTCCCGGAACGACGGCGTTGACGTTCAGGTGGCTGCCGGTGATGCCCGTGCCCGGCTTGAAGGTGACGGACGCGGTCGTGTCGATCGACTCCGGGGGAGTGCCGTTCTCGGCCAGAGCGAGCGAGAAGGCCATGCTGAAGCACGATGCGTGCGCGGCGGCGATGAGCTCCTCCGGCGTCGTGACCGACGTGGAGCCCTCGCTGCGGGCTTTCCAGTTGACGGGGAAGGTTCCCATGCCCGACGACACGAAGGTGGTCTCGCCGGAGCCGTCGAACAGCCCGCCCTTCCATACCGTGGTTGCTTCGCTCGTGACGGTCATGTGGGCCTCCTCGCTGGCGGGTCGCCCGCGTGCCGGGCGTCTCGCGTCAGCCTAGGGCGTCGAGCTGCCGGACCGCGATGGGTTGACACCGGATGCTGCGCCCCTCGGCATCCGCCGGCGCCTGCGTCGCGTCAGGCCGAGGCCGGGCGAGCGCGGCCGACGATTCCCGCGCGCTGCAGCAGGAGGTACAGCTGGCAGCCGAGACAGAGCCCGAAGACGGCGTTGAGGAATGCCGCGATGAACGCGGCCGCCGCGGCGACGGTGAGCGCCCACGGCACGCCGAACAGCTGCAGCACCAGGCCGAGGGCTGTGACGAACAGCCCGACACCCTGCGCGAACCGCGGCGGGCGCGGGTCCTCAAGCTCGGTCGGCGGCGACAGACGCGGAGCAACGAGTCTGCGGAACAGGACGCCCCACGGCGCCGTCCGCGGTGAGAGCACACCCCACACGAACAGGAGCGTGGTCACGAGCAGCAGCAGGAACGCGGGATCGAGGAAACGCTCGGCGACGCTGGCCGACGAGATCTCCCAGCCCTCGGCCGTCTGCGCAGTCGACAGCCCCGTAAGGCCGAGGAACACCGCGATGAGCAGAAGGACGGCGGTGATCCCCGCCGCGAAGCGCGGACCCCGGGGATCGATGCCGCGCGGGGCCGTAGCATCCGTTCGCTCAGACACTGGCGTCCTCCGCGATCAGCCGGTTGAGTTCCAGCTCGAGCACGTCGCGACCCGGAGCGCCGCCGAAACGCGTCTGCACGACGCCGTTGCGGTCGAGCACGAGCGTGGTGGGCGTCTGGAGCACGTGGAAGTGCTTGGCGATGTCGGGACGGTGGGTGAGGTCGACGTCGAGGTGGCGCACGCCCTCGTGGTCGTCGGCGATCGCCGCGAGCGTGCGGTGCACGCCGGGACACCGCGCACAGAGCTCCGTGCTGAACTGCAGGAGTGTGGCGACTTCGCCGAGTCCGTCGGCGCCGAGACGGTGAGGCTCGACGACCTCGTGCGCGACGTTGCGGCGGGCGTGGGACTGACGCCAGTTCAGGAAGACACCGAGTGCCACCGTCGCCGCGAGGAGCGCGGCGAGGGCGATGAGGGCGCCGACGAGGTTCACAGCAGATCAGGCTAATCCCTTTCACCTGAATGGAGGCCGAATCGGTGAATATGACGCGACGGATGTAACAGAAGGCGGGCGACGGCGTGAGGATGTCTGTGCAGGGATCAGTTGGAGATGTCGATCTCGCAGCTGATTGGTCCACGGCGTGTCCATCCGGACATTTCGGCGCTCGATGGAGGTTGTTGTGCTGTCGCCGGTGTCGGAAGTGGTTGGGATGATCGCGTGGTGAGCGCTTCTGCGAATCGGTTGCCGGTCGTACTTCTTCACGGTTGGCCGGTTACGCAGGAGCACTGGCGGCATATCGTTCCGCTCCTGCAACGCGCGGGGTTCGCTCCGCACCCCATGACGATGCCCGGCCTCGGCGAGGCCGCCGGGGAATTCGACCGCTTCCGAAAGAGCGAGCTCGCCGGATGGGTGCGCGACCGTCTCGTCGAGCGGGAACTCACGCGCTTTGCTCTCGTAGGTCATGATTGGGGTGGAACGGTCGCGGTCCATGTGGCTGCCGTCATGCCCCGTGCAGTCGTTGCGCTTGTGGTTGAGGAAGAGATTCTCCCCGGCGTGGACGTGGAGATCCCCGCACCAGGGAGCGAGCGCTATCCGACCTGGCACGGGCCGTTCAACCGTGTGCACGGTCTCGCTGAGCAGCTGGTTCCGGGACGCGAGGCCGCGTACTACGGCACCTTCCTCGAGGAAAGCGCGGGACCGGGAGGGCTCGAACCGATGGCTCTGCGCGCCTACATTGACGCGTACACGACGCCGGGTGTCCTCGAATCCGGGCTCGGTTACTACCGCACCCGAGTCGATGACATTGTCGATGTGAAACGGCTCCACGAGGTTCGTGTGCACACGCCTGTGCTCGCCATCGGTGGCCGTTACGCCATGGGGTCCGCCGTCGCCGAGGGGTTGCGACCGGTTGCGCCCGATGTCACAGCGCTGGTTCTGGATCAGTCCGGTCACTACCCCCTGGAGCAGGAACCTGGCCTGGCTGGCCGTGCCATCATCGAGTTCCTTCGACGGCACGCTGCTGAGACGACTGCCCGATAGAGCCTCGGGCGGACGGACAACCCCGAGAGCGTCGCGGGCAACGCAGTAGGGACAGATCGTATTCGCTGGCAGCAGCGCGCAGCCGTGGAATAGGCATCTCCGAGGGGTGCCTGCAGTCGGCGGCGGCGCGGGCAGGGCCGAGATGCCGCCAGCCGCGGGTATCGTGGCAGCCGTGACGACGCCGATCCCGACCCCGTACGAAGATCTTCTGCGCGATGTGCTCGAGCACGGCACCCATAAGGACGACCGCACCGGCACCGGCACGACGAGTGCGTTCGGCCGACAGATCCGGTTCGACCTGTCGCAGGGCTTCCCACTCATCACGACCAAGCGGGTGCACTTCAAGTCGATCGCGTACGAGCTGCTGTGGTTCCTGCGCGGCGAGTCGAACGTCGCGTGGCTGCAGGAGAACGGCGTCACGATCTGGGACGAATGGGCGGATGCCTCGGGCGAGTTGGGGCCGGTCTACGGCGTGCAGTGGCGGTCGTGGCCGACACCGTCGGGCGAGCACATCGATCAGATCGCGCTGGTGCTCGACCAGATCCGGGCGAACCCCGACTCCCGCCGCCTGATCGTCTCGGCGTGGAACCCCGCCGACATCCCCGACATGGCCCTCGCGCCGTGCCACGCGATGTTCCAGTTCTACGTCGCCGACGGCAAGCTCTCGTGCCAGCTGTACCAGCGCAGCGCCGACCTCTTCCTCGGCGTGCCCTTCAACATCGCGTCGTACGCGCTGCTCACGCTCATGGTGGCGCAGCAGGCCGGGCTCGAGCCGGGCGACTTCGTGTGGACGGGCGGCGACTGCCACATCTACGACAACCACCTCGAGCAGGTGCGCGAGCAGCTCCGCCGCGAGCCGTACCCGTATCCGACTCTCCGCATCGCCCGGACGCCCGACTCGATCTTCGACTACCGCTACGACGACTTCGTGGTCGAGGACTACCAGCACCACCCCGCCATCCGCGGGGCGGTCGCGGTATGACAGCCCCGATCGGCCTGATCTGGGCGGAGGCCCATGACGGCGTGATCGGTGCCGACGGCGGCATGCCGTGGCACGTTCCGGAAGACCTCGCCCACTTCAAGGCGCTCACGCTCGGCACACCGGTGGTGATGGGTCGTCGCACGTGGGAGTCCTTCCCGCCGCGCTTCCGCCCGCTGCCGGGGCGGCGCAACATCGTGGTCACGCGCCAGGAGGACTGGACGGATGCCGGCGCCGAGCGCTCCGCCTCGCTCGAGGCTGCGCTGGCACTGGCCGACGACGGTGAGCCCGACCGCATCTGGGTCATCGGCGGCGGCCAGCTCTTCGGCGAGGCCATCGGCCTCGCCGATCTCCTCGAGGTCACCGAGCTCGACGTCCGTGTCGAGGGCGACACCCTGGCGCCCGACCGCGACGGCTGGGTCACGGTCGCGACGGACCCGGAAGACGGCTGGCACACGTCGGGGGGCGGCATCCGTTATCGCTTCCTGAGACTGGTCCGGCCGCCCGAGCGCGGCACGGACTGACGCGGCAATAGGCTGGCGCCCATGGCGAAGACGGCGCTCATCACCGGTGCGAGTTCGGGTCTCGGAGCGGAATACGCACGCCAGCTCGCGGCGAAGGGTGCGCACCTCGTGCTCGTCGCCCGCGACCGGCAGGCGCTCGAGGAGCTCGCGGTGCGGCTGCGTTCGACGTACGGCGTCGAGGTCGAGGTGCTCGCCGCCGACCTGCTGAAGCGCCGCCAGCGCGAGCGTGTCGAGACGCGCGTGGCCGACGAGGCCCGGCCGATCGAGATCCTCGTGAACAACGCCGGGTTCGGGCTGCCGCTGGCGTTCGAGCGCAACGACATCGAGGACGAGGTCCGTCACCTCGAACTGCACGTCGAGGTGCCGATGCGCCTCACGCACGCCGCGCTCGGCGCGATGCTGGCTCGCGGGCACGGGCGCATCATCAACGTCGCGTCGGTGGCGGCGTTCATCCCGCGCTCGACCTACGGCGCCTGCAAGGGATGGCTCGTGAGCTTCAGCCGGTGGGCCAAAGGCCGTTACGGCCCGCGCGGAGTGACGGTGACCGCGGTGTGCCCGGGGTACACGCACACGAACTTCCACGAGCGCCTCGGGCTGCCGCCAGGGAAGGAGGGCGTGCCCGAGGGGATGTGGCTCGACGCGCGCGACGTCGTGGCCGAGTCGCTGCGGGATGCCGCCCGGGGCGTGCCGGTGTCGATCCCGTCGCTGCGGTACAAGCTGCTCGTCGCGCTCGCCCGCTTCGCCCCGCCGTCGGTCGCCGCCCGCCTCGGCGAGCGCGGTCGCTGAGCGGCGCCGGGGTTCACCGGGCGCGCCGGGGCGCGGCATCCCGATAACCTGAGTGCATGACGCATACGGGCAATCCATTCGGACAGGTGCTCGTCGCGCTCGTCACCCCCATGACGGCCGACGGCGAAGTCGACTGGCCCGCTGTCGAGAAGCACATCGACGACGTCATCACAGCAGGCGCCGACGGCATCGTCGTCACCGGCACCACCGGTGAGACGTCGACCCTCACCGATGCGGAGAAGATCCGCCTCGTCGAGGTCGGGAAGGATGTCGCCGCCGGCCGCGCCAAGATCATCACGGGTGGCGGGTCGAATGAGACCGCCCACGCGATCGAGCTCTACAAGGCCAGCGAGAAGGTCGGCGCCGACGGCATCATGATCGTCACGCCGTACTACAACAAGCCCACGCAGGCCGGCATCCTCACGCATTTCCGCCTGGTCGCCGACGCGACCGATCTGCCGGTGATCCTGTACGACATCCCCGGCCGCACCGGCGTGCCGATCCGCTACGAGACGATCCTGCGCCTCGCCAAGCACCCCAACATCCTCGCCATCAAGGACGCCAAGGGCGACTTCAGCGAGGTGAGCCGGGTGCTCAACCAGACCGACCTGATGTACTTCTCGGGCGACGACGCCAACGTGCTGCCGCACCTCGCGATCGGGGCCACCGGCCTGATCGGGGTCACCGCGAACATCGCGGCCCAGCCGTACCGCGTGATCGTCGACGCCGTGAACGCCGGCGACCTGAAGACCGCGACCGCCGCGCACCAGCAGCTCGAGCCGCTCGTGCGCGCCGTGATGACGCACGTGCCCGGCACCGTGTCGGCGAAGTACATCCTCCACGGCCTGGGCCGCATCGGCAGCCCGCGCGTGCGGCTGCCGCTGGTCGGACCGGAGGAGTGGGAGGCCGCCAAGATCGAGGACGAGCTCGCGCTCGTGAGCGCCGTTCCCGGTGCCGACTTCTCGAACTTCCGCCCCGACCGCAACGCCGCCGCCGGCGGCGCGCTGCCGAAGGTCTCGGGCACCACGAGATGACGAAATCGCGCCGTCGCCGAACTGTCGACGGCGCGCAGATGACGGGCGTTCCCGCGCCCGGAGGAGGCTTCGCAATGCCCACCACCCCGTACGACCCGCCGGAGCTTCCGGCAGGAACCCTCCGGATCGTCCCGCTCGGCGGCCTCGGCGAGGTCGGCCGCAACATGACGGTGTTCGAGTACGGCGGGAAGCTGCTCGTCGTCGACTGCGGCGTCCTGTTCCCCGAGGAGCACCAGCCCGGTGTCGACCTGATCCTCCCCGACTTCGAGCCGCTCAAGAAGCGGCTCGACGACATCGTCGGCGTCGTGCTCACGCACGGCCACGAGGACCACATCGGCGCGGTGCCGTACCTGCTGAAGCTCAAGAGCGACATCCCGATCATCGGCTCCGGGCTCACGCTCGCGCTCACCGAGGCGAAGCTCAAGGAGCATCGCATCAGGCCCTACAGCCTCACGGTCGCGGAGGGCCAGCGCGAGAACCTCGGGCCGTTCGAGCTCGAGTTCGTCGCGGTGAACCACTCCATCCCCGACGCCCTCGCCGTCGCGATCCGCACCCCGGCGGGGCTCGTGCTCGCCACCGGCGACTTCAAGATGGACCAGCTGCCGCTCGACGGCCGGCTGACCGACCTCCGCGCGTTCTCGCGGCTGGGGGAGGAGGGCGTCGACCTCTTCCTCGTCGACTCCACCAACGCCGACGTGCCGGGCTTCACGCCGCTCGAGCGATCGATCGGCCCGGTGCTCGACCAGGTCATTGGCAAGGCGCCGCGGCGCGTCATCGTCGCGAGCTTCTCGAGCCACGTCCACCGCGTTCAGCAGGTGCTGGACGCGGCCGCCGCCCACGGGCGCCGCGTGGCCCTGCTCGGCCGCAGCATGCTGCGCAACATGACGATCGCCGAGGACCTCGGCTATCTCCACGTGCCCGAGGGCGTACTGATCGACTACAAGAAGGCGCGCGACCTGCCCGACGACCAGATCGTCTACATGTCGACGGGCTCGCAGGGCGAGCCGATGGCCGTCCTCAGCCGCATGGCCAACCTCGACCACGCGATCGAGCCGGGTCCGGGTGACACGGTGATCCTCGCATCGAGCCTCATCCCGGGCAACGAGAACGCGGTCTACCGCGTGATCGACGGGCTGACGAAGCTGGGCGCGAACGTCGTGCACAAGGGCAACGCCAAGGTGCACGTGTCGGGCCACGCCGCGGCCGGCGAGCTGCTCTACTGCTACAACATCCTGAAGCCGAAGAACGTGCTGCCGGTGCACGGCGAGTACCGTCACCTGATGGCGAACGCCCGCCTCGCCCAGGACACCGGCATCGACCCCGAGCGGACGATCATCGGCGAGAACGGCACCGTCGTCGACCTGAAGGACGGCGACGCGCGAGTGGTCGGCCAGCTCGACCTCGGCTTCGTCTACGTCGACGGGTCGACCGTCGGAGAGATCACGGATGCCGACCTCAAAGACCGCCGGATCCTCGGCGAAGAGGGCTTCATCTCGGTGATCGTGGTGGTCGACGCGACGACGGGCAAGGTCATCTCGGGTCCGGAGATCCACGCGCGCGGCTTCGCCGAGGACGACGCCGTCTTCGAGGATGTCAAGCCGAAGATCGCCGCGGCGCTCGCCGAGGCCGCGAAGTCCGGCGTCCGCGACCAGCATGCGCTGTCGCAGGTGGTGCGCCGCACGATCGGCCGGTGGGTCAACCAGTCGCTGCGCCGCCGGCCGATGATCGTGCCGCTCGTCATCGAGGCGTAACACGCGAGCCGTACGATCGGCGTCGTGGCCTCCTCGTTCCGCATCCGCCCCGCCGTGTCGGCCGACGGCGCGTTCCTCGGCGACATGGTCGTCGAGGCGGCGAACTGGCGTCAGGGCGGCGCCATGCCCCGTCACGAGGTGATCGGCGGCGTCGATCACCGGCGCTACGTGGCCGGCTGGATGCGGCCGGGCGACGCCGGCTTCGTCGCCGAGGACGCCAACGGCGAGCCGGTGGGCGCCGCCTGGTACCGGATGCTGCCGCGCGACGACCCGGGCTTCGGATACGTCGGCACCGGGGTCCCCGAGCTCATCATCGGCGTCCGCCCGATCTGGCGTGCCCACGGCGTCGGCCGCGCGCTGCTGCAGCGGCTGTGCGAGCACGCGGGCGCGCAGGGTTTCGCGCGGATCAGCCTCAGCGTCGAACGGGGGAACTTCGCCTCGACGCTGTACCGCAGCGAGGGCTTCGCCGTCACGCAGAGCGGATCGGGCCGCGACACGATGGTCAAGCGCCTGCGCTGAGGCATCCGTCCTTCCGGTGCGCTCCGCGACGCGCCCGGCCTGCGGCCTCTCGGCGGCGTGGTTGCGGGCAAATGTCCGGGTGTCGGCCTACCGTGGGGGAATGGCCAGGAGCACAAGCCCGACCAAGGGGTCGCGTGCGTCTTCGAGCGCGTCGGCGAACGCGCGTTCGAGCGCGTCCTCGTCGGCGCGCAAGCCCGCGGCGGCCAAGCCGGCACCCGCACCCAAGCACTACGTGAACGAACCAGACCGTCCGCCGATCATCGTGCGGGCCTGGATGGGCCTCGCGCACGCCACCGGCGGTCTCTTCCGCGCGTTCGGTCCCGAGGCGCTCGAGAAGGACCAGCGGCGCGACGGCTTCCCGCTCCTTCTCGTGCTGCTCGCGATCGCGGGCGCCGTGAACGAGTGGTTCTTCATCGGCAACGAGGTCGCCAAGACCATCAGCGCGTACACCGTCGGGGGCCTCATCGGCCGCGAGGCGTTCGTGCTCCCGGTCCTCCTGCTCATGCTCGCGGGCTGGATGTTCCGCCACCCGTCGTCCGTGCACGACAACGGCCGCGTCGGCATCGGCTTCGGGCTGTTCGTCCTCACGATCGCCGGCTTCTGCCACGTGGCCGGCGGGCGTCCGCAGCCGAACGAGGGGCTCCCCGCGCTGAGCGAGGCGGGCGGCCTCTTCGGCTGGATGCTCGGCGAGCCGCTTGCGCTCGTTCTCACCGATGTCGGCGCCTACATCGTGCTGTCGCTGCTGGCGGTGCTCAGCATCCTGATCATCACGAAGACGCCGCCGAACCGCATCGGCCGCCGCCTGGGCGAGCTGTACGCCTGGATGTTCGGCGCCGAGCCGCGGGAAGAGAAGGCGACGACGGATGCTGCGGCCCCGGCCGCCGCGGACGACGAGGGCGACTCCTCGCTGCCGTTCTGGCGCCGCAACAAGACGGGGCGCGAGAAGGACCCCGAAGGCGGACTGGGCTCGCAGGATCTCACCGAGCTGCTGCCGGCGGGCTCATCGCAGGGCGGCTTCGAGCAGGCCATCGCCCCCGTCGCGCCGGCGCCGGCACCGCCGGCGGACGCGCTCACCGAGGTCATCGACCCCGCGGTGCTGTCGGCGGCGAAGGCGGCGACCTCGTCGCGCACGTCGCTGCGCGACGACGCCGAGGTCATCGAAGACGACGGGACGCTTCCCGGACTCGACGGCATCGGCTCCGCCGCGACGGTCGACTCGCCGTCCGCGCCGTACCGGCTGCCCTCGGTCAACTCGCTCGCCGCCGGCTCACCGCATGTGGCGCGCTCGCAGGCCAACGACGACACCGTGCGGGCCATCACGAGCGTGCTCGACCAGTTCTCGGTCGACGCGCGCGTGACGGGCTTCTCTCGGGGGCCCACCGTGACGCAGTACGAGATCGAGCTCGGCCCCGGCGTCAAGGTCGAGCGCATCACTGCGCTCACCAACAACATCGCCTACGCGGTGGCCTCGAACGAGGTGCGCATCCTCGCGCCCATCCCGGGCAAGAGCGCCATCGGCGTCGAGATCCCCAACACCGACCGCGAGATCGTGACGCTCGGCGACGTGCTGCGCTCGCAGACCGCGACCAGCCAGACGCACCCCATGACGATCGGCGTCGGCAAGGACGTCGGGGGCGGCTACGTCGTGGCGAACCTCGCGAAGATGCCCCACCTGCTCGTCGCCGGCTCGACCGGCTCGGGCAAGTCCAGCTTCGTGAACTCGATGATCACAAGCCTCTTGATGCGGGCGAAGCCCGCGGACGTGCGCATGGTGCTCATCGACCCGAAGCGCGTGGAGCTCACGTCCTACGCGGGCGTGCCGCACCTCATCACGCCCATCATCACGAACCCGAAGAAGGCGGCCGAGGCGCTGCAGTGGGTCGTGAAAGAGATGGACATGCGCTACGACGATCTCGCGTCGTTTGGCTTCCGTCACATCGACGACTTCAACAAGGCCGTGGTCGCGGGCGAGATCACGCTCCCTCCGGGCAGCGAGCGGGTGCTCAAGCCGTATCCGTACCTGCTCGTCGTCGTCGACGAGCTCGCCGACCTCATGATGGTGGCGCCCCGCGACGTCGAGGACTCGATCGTCCGCATCACGCAGCTCGCCCGCGCCTCCGGCATCCACCTCGTGCTCGCGACGCAACGCCCCTCGGTCGACGTCGTGACGGGCCTCATCAAGGCCAACGTGCCCTCGCGCCTCGCCTTCGCGGTGACGAGCGTCACCGACTCGCGGGTCATCCTCGACCAGCCCGGTGCCGACCGTCTCATCGGTCAGGGCGACGGCCTGTTCCTGCCCATGGGGGCGTCGAAGGCGCTCCGCGTGCAGGGCGCATGGGTCAGCGAGAAGGAGATCGAAGAGGTCGTCAAGCACGTCACGCACCAGGCACGGCCCGAGTACCGCGCCGATGTGGCCGCGGTCGCCGAGAAGAAGGAGATCGACGCCGACATCGGTGACGACCTCGAGCTGCTGCTCGCGGCGGCCGAGCTCGTCGTGTCGAGCCAGTTCGGCTCGACCTCGATGCTCCAGCGCAAGCTGCGTGTCGGCTTCGCGAAGGCCGGCCGCCTCATGGACCTCCTCGAGTCCCGCGAGATCGTCGGCCCGTCCGAGGGTTCGAAGGCCCGCGACGTGCTGGTGACGGTCGAGCAGCTGCCGTCGGTGCTCGCGCGCCTGCGCGGCGAGGACGTGCCCGACCAGGCTCCCGCGGCCCCGGCTGCGGCGGCCCCCGCTGCCGCGGCAGACGATCGCTACGGACCGGATGCCGTGGCCTCGCAGTACGACGGCTACCCCGTGGTCGAGAGCGACGACGACGGCTCCGAAGACGCGTGGGGTCTCACCGGTCGCGACTGACCGCGCCGCGCGGCGCCGGTCCGCCGCACCGCGACGGCACGCGCCGATAGGCTCGGGCCATGGCGATCCCCCGGCAGCTGCCCAATGCGATCACGATCGTGCGCATCCTGTGCGCACCGGTCTTCCTGTGGATGCTCCTGGCCGACGGGGGAGCGGACGGTGCCCTGCGGTGGTGGGCGGCCGTGCTGTTCATCGTCGCAATCGCCACCGACGGGATCGACGGCTACCTCGCGCGCAAGTACGAGATCGTCACCGACCTCGGCAAGCTCCTCGATCCCATCGCCGACAAGGTGCTCACCGGCTTCGCGTTCATCGGGCTGTCCGTCCTGGGGGAGCTCCCGTGGTGGATCACGATCGTCGTGCTCATCCGTGAGATCGGCATCACCGTGTACCGGTTCATGGTGGTGAGCGACCACGTGCTGGCCGCCGCCTGGATGGGCAAGCTCAAGACGCTCGCGCAGGGGCTCGCGCTCTCGTTCGCCCTTCTGCCGCTGTGGACGGTCGTCGGGGACTGGATCTTCTGGGTCAACGGCGTGCTCATGACGATCGCGGTGATCCTCACGATCGCGAGCGGCATCGACTACATCGTGACCGAGATGCGCGCCGCGCGCGCGAAGCGGAGCGGCTCGTGACGGATGCCTCGCCCCTCGGCGCTGCGGTGCTGCACGCGCTCGACGGACGAGGCTGGTCGATCGCCGCTGCCGAGTCGCTGACGGGTGGACGGGTCATCGCGACGCTCGTCGACGTGCCGGGGGCGTCCGCACACGTGCGGGGAGGCATCGTGGCGTACGCCACCGACGTCAAGGCGAGCCAGCTGGGTGTGGACGCCGACCTGCTGGCCGCTCGCGGCCCCGTCGACGCCGACGTCGCGGTGCAGATGGCACAGGGCGTCCGCCGCGCGCTGAGGGCCGATGTGGGCCTCTCGACGACCGGAGTCGCCGGCCCCGAACCGCAGGACGGCAAGCCCGTCGGCACCGTCCACATCGCCGTGGTGACCCCCGATGAGATCGCGGCGTCGTCCCTCGAACTGACCGGAACGCGCGACGAGATCCGCACCCGGACGGTGCAGAGCGTGCTGGAACTGGCGCTCACCGTGGTGGGAGGCATTCGTCATCCGTGACACCGAGTCCGGGAACAGATGGTGTTTCGTCTCGGTTACATTCGGAGATTCCCACCCATTGCCCAGTCCACGGGATTAGATTGACATCATCCGGTGCTGTACTGTTGGCCACCCGGACGACGGTGGAATCAGAAGTGAGGAGGGGCCCTGATGATCCTGGTACGTCAAGAGATCGGCGAAGTGCTTCGTGATTTCCGCCAGCAGAAGGGGCGGACTCTCCGCCAGGTGGCCAGCCGCGCGAGCGTCGCGCTGGGCTATCTGAGCGAGGTGGAGCGCGGTCAGAAGGAGGCCTCGAGCGAGATCCTCGCGTCGGTGGCCGAGGCGCTCGATGTTCCCATCTCGATCATCATGCGCGAGGTGGGCGACCGCATCTCGGTCCTCGAGGGCCTGCAGACCTTCCCCGACGTCGTCCCCGACGACCTCGTGGCGTCGGTCGACGCCGAGCTGTCGCTGCGCTGATCGCGTCGCTTTGTCTGTATGCGTCGCAGTGAGTTCAATCGTGCCGTGAACGACGAGTTCGGCGTGCGCGCGAACGCCGTCGTGACGGATCTGTACCTGTCGAAGGTGGGCGGTCGCACGGCCGCCGAGGCGATCGACGCCGGTGTCGACCCCCGCGAGGTGTGGCTCGCGCTGTGCGAGGAGCTCGATGTTCCGGCCGAACGCCGCTACGGCGTAGGCCGACTCGAGCCGCGCCGCCACTGACCTCCTCGCGGTGCGTTTGTGTGCGCCCGCGCCCGGCGTGTCATCGAAGAAGTGTTCGAGATCCGCGTAGGCTCCTGCACAGCAGGTGTCGAGAGCGTGTTTTCCACGGACCGGGAAGGAGCGATGACGGATGTCGGAGCCCTTCCCTAACGTGAACAGCGTCGAACGACACCTCACGCCTTGTCGCAGCATCCGTCCCACCGGGGTGGAACGCGACAGCCTACAGGCGACGGAACGCGAGCATAGAGGAGCACGTCATGCCATCACCCGTTGACCGCGAGAAGGCCCTGGAATCGGCCCTCGCCCAGATCGACCGGCAGTTCGGGAAGGGCTCGGTGATGCGCCTCGGCAGCGACGAGCGCGCTCCCGTCGAGGTCGTGCCCACCGGCTCGATCGCCCTGGATGTCGCGCTCGGCATCGGCGGTCTGCCACGCGGCCGCATCATCGAGATCTACGGACCGGAGTCGTCGGGTAAGACGACGCTGACCCTGCACGCGATCGCCAACGCCCAGCGCGCCGGCGGCATCGCGGCGTTCATCGATGCGGAGCACGCGCTCGACCCCGACTACGCGCAGAAGCTCGGCGTCGATATCGATGCGCTGCTCGTGTCGCAGCCCGACACGGGTGAACAGGCGCTCGAGATCGCCGACATGCTCGTGCGCTCCGGCGCGATCGACCTCATCGTGATCGACTCCGTCGCCGCCCTCGTACCCAAGGCCGAGATCGAAGGCGAGATGGGCGACTCCCACGTAGGTCTGCAGGCGCGCCTCATGTCGCAGGCGCTGCGCAAGCTCACCGGTGGCCTCAACCAGACCAACACCACGATGATCTTCATCAACCAGCTGCGCGAGAAGATCGGCGTGTTCTTCGGCTCGCCCGAGACCACCGCCGGCGGTAAGGCGCTCAAGTTCTACGCCTCGGTCCGTCTCGACATCCGTCGTATCGAGACCCTGAAAGACGGAGCGGAGGCCGTCGGTAACCGCACGCGCGTCAAGGTCGTCAAGAACAAGATGGCGCCGCCGTTCAAGCAGGCAGAGTTCGACATCCTCTACGGCGTGGGCATCTCGCGCGAGGGCAGCCTCATCGACTTCGGCGTGGAGCACGCCATCGTCAAGAAGTCCGGCGCCTGGTACACCTACGAAGGCGAGCAGCTCGGGCAGGGCAAGGAGAACGCCCGCAACTTCC
Organism: Microbacterium trichothecenolyticum; assembly: GCF_041938625.1. Taxonomy (GTDB): domain Bacteria; phylum Actinomycetota; class Actinomycetes; order Actinomycetales; family Microbacteriaceae; genus Microbacterium; species Microbacterium trichothecenolyticum_D. The sequence goes on from NZ_CP169427.1 coordinate 1,758,563, forward strand.
TCCTCAAGAACCCGGACGTCGCGGCCGAGATCGAGACGAAGATCAAGACGAAGCTCGGCATCGGCGTGCCCAAGGCCACGGGCGAGGTCGCGGACGAGCTGGCGGCGCGCCGCCCGGCCTGATGGTCCGTTTCGTCGACAGCGGCGGCGAGTCCGACGTCCGGAATGACGACGGACTCGCCCCCGTGACCTCGCTCTTCGGTGACCGCGGAGCGCGGGTGTTCCCGAAGACCGCGGCCGATGTGCGCCAGGAGCTCGAAGGCCGAGTTCCTGCGAGCCGTGGCAAGACGGACTCCTGGTCCGCGCCCAGCCCGTCGCTTTCGCCGTCCGCGGCTGAATGGCGGGCGGAATGGGACGACGGACCGAGCCCACAGACGAGCCCCAGCGCCGACACAGTGCCTGAGCGGGAAGCCCGTCCCATCGACCTCGACATCGAGCGCGCCGGCAGAGCCCGCTCCGGCGGGAGTCGAGGAAGTGCACCGGAGAGCGCGGGTTCCGCAGACGCCGCCGAGCTCGGCCTGCTGAAGAAGCTCCGTGCCCGTCAGCTCTCCGTCTCGGAGGCGAAGACGTATCTCGGCCAGTTCGAACTCGGCGGCGAAGGCGTCGAGGTGATCCTCGATGCCTTCCTCGTGCGCGGCTACCTCGACGACGCCCGGCTCGCGGAACAGCTCGTCCACGCCGGCGTCGACCGCAAGGGCCAGGGGCGCCAGGCGATCTCGCAGAGCCTGGCGAAGCGGGGTGTGCCGCGCGACATCGCCGACGCGGCACTCGCGGAGCTGCCCGACGACGACGCCGAGCGCGCGCTCGAGTTCGCGCGATCCAAGGCGGGTTCCATGCGCGGGCTCGAGCGAGACGTCGCGCTCCGCCGCCTCGCCGGCCAGCTCGCGCGACGCGGCTACGGCGGCTCGTCGGCGCTCAACGCCGCACGGCAGGCGCTGGACGAAGCGACCCGTCCGTCCGGGCGCGTGCGATTCGACTGACGCCGGGAGCTCGCTGAGCGCCAGGGACGCGGCATCCACGACCAGCCTCCGTGCATGCGGACGGCTCGTAGAATGGCGGGATCATGTCTTCGCCTTCCGCCACCCCGACTCTCATCGCGCCGTCCACGGCAGCGCACGATGTCGACGGGCGTGCTCGCACCTACGAGGTGCGCACGTTCGGCTGCCAGATGAACGTGCACGACTCCGAGCGCCTCTCCGGTTCGCTCGAGAGTGCCGGCTACGTCCGCGCCGAGGCGGGCGAGGAGGCCGACGTCGTCGTCATCAACACCTGCGCCGTGCGCGACAACGCGGCAGGAAAGCTCTACGGCACGCTCGGTCACCTCAAGTCCCGCAAGGACAAGCACGAGGGCATGCAGATCGCCGTCGGCGGCTGCCTCGCGCAGATGGACAAGGACGTCGTCCAGCAGAAGGCGCCGTGGGTCGACGTCGTCTTCGGCACCCACAACATGGGGTCGCTGCCGAGCCTCCTCGAGCGCGCGCGTCACAACGGCGAGGCCGAACTCGAGATCCTCGAGGCCCTGGAGATCTTCCCCTCGACGCTGCCCACCAAGCGCGACAGCATCTACAGCGGATGGGTGTCGATCTCGGTCGGCTGCAACAACACCTGCACGTTCTGCATCGTGCCGAGCCTGCGTGGCAAGGAGAAGGATCGCCGGCCCGGCGACATCCTGAACGAGATCCGCCTGCTCGTCGACGACGGCGCGATGGAGGTCACCCTCCTCGGCCAGAACGTCAACTCGTACGGCGTGGAGTTCGGCGACCGCCAGGCCTTCGGCAAGCTGCTGCGCGCCGCCGGCGAGATCGGCGGCCTCGAGCGCATCCGCTTCACGAGCCCGCACCCGGCCGCGTTCACCGACGACGTCATCGACGCGATGGCCGAGACCCCGGCCGTCATGCCGCAGCTGCACATGCCGCTGCAGTCGGGCAGCGACCGCATCCTCAAGGCGATGCGCCGGTCGTACCGCAGCGAGAAGTTCCTCGGCATCCTCGATCGCGTGCGCGCGAAGATGCCCGACGCGGCGATCTCGACCGACATCATCGTCGGCTTCCCCGGTGAGACGGACGAGGACTTCGAAGACACCATGCGCGTCGTCGAGAAGGCGCGGTTCGCGAGCGCGTTCACCTTCCAGTACTCGATCCGCGAGGGCACGCCGGCGGCCACCATGCCCGACCAGGTGCCCAAGGAGGTCGTGCAGGCGCGCTACGAGCGCCTGGTCGCCCTGCAGGAGCGCATCTCGCTGGAGGAGAACGAGAAGCAGCTCGGCCGCGAACTGCAGGTGCTCGTCTCGACGGGCGAGGGCAAGAAGGACGCCGAGACCCACCGCCTCACCGGCCGCGCGGAAGACAACCGGCTCGTGCACTTCGAGGTGCCGGCAGGCTCCGCCATCCCGCGCCCGGGCGACGTCGTCTCGGTCGTCGTGACGCACGCCGCGCCGTTCCACCTGCTCGCCGACTCGACCGACGGTGCGCCGCTGCGCATCCGCCGCACGCGGTCCGGCGACGCGTGGGATCGGTCGCAGGCCGAGTCGTGCGGCATCCCGGCACCCGCGGGCGAGTCCGGCGCGCCGCGCGCCGTCTCACTCGGGCTGCCGACGCGGCGCGTCGGCGTCTGATCCGGCTGTGAGCGCCCCGGCTGACGCCGCAGCGACGCCGCCGCAGCTGTGGGCCGTCGTCGGTGCGACGGGCACGGGCAAGACCGCGCTGTCGCTCGAGCTCGCCGGGGCCCTCGCGGCCCACGGCCGCCCGGCCGAGATCGTGAACGCCGACGCCATGCAGCTGTACCGCGGCATGGATATCGGCACCGCGAAGCTTCCCGAAACCGAGCGGCGCGGCATCCGTCATCACCTCTTCGACGTGCTCGACGTCACCGCCGACGCGGCGGTCGCCTGGTATCAGGATGCTGCGCGCACGGCGATCCGCGAGATCCACGGGCGCGGCGCCGAGGCGGTGCTGGTCGGCGGGTCGGGGCTGTACGTGTCGAGCGTGCTGTTCGACTTCCGCTTCCCGCCGCGCGACGAGGAGCTGCGCGGACGCCTCGAGGCCGAGCTCGACCAGCACGGCCCCGGCGCCCTCTACGCCCGCTTGCGCGAGCTCGACGCCGCGACCGCGGCCAAGGTCGATCCGCGCAACGGCCGCCGCATCGTGCGCGCCCTCGAGGTGCTCGAGCTCGGCGAGCGTACGCACGGCGCGATGCTGCCCGAGCAGCCTGAGCTCTGGCACGACGACACCCGCATCGTCGGGGTCGCGCTGCCGCGCGACGAGCTCGTGGTGCGCCTCGACGCGCGTGTGGAGGCGATGTGGCAGGACGGGCTCCTCGACGAGGTGCGGACGCTGCGCGAGCAGGGCCTCGAGCGGGGGGTGACGGCGCGCCGTGCCATCGGCTACGCGCAGGCGCTCGCGCAGCTCGAGGGCGAGATGACCGAGGCCGAGGCGATCGCCGAGACGCAGGCGCTCACCCGCCGGTACGCGCGGCGCCAGGTGTCGTGGTTCAAGCGGTACGACGGTCTGCGGTGGGTGGATCCGGGAACGGATGCCGCGGCCCTGGCAGACTCGTGGGTATGAGCATCGCGATCCGGGCCTTCGACCTTCCCGACACCGAGGCCGTCGTCTCCCTGTGGCAGCAGACGGGGCTCACGCGGCCGTGGAACAACCCGTACCAGGACATCCGCCGCAAGCTCTCCGTGCAGCCCGAGCTGTTCCTCGTCGCCGTCGACGACCGCACGATCGTCGGCACCGTCATGGCCGGCTACGACGGACACCGCGGGTGGCTCTACTACCTCGCCAGCGCGCCCGAGCGACGCGGCGAGGGGATCGCGCGCAAGCTCGTCGCGGAGGCCGAGGAGCTGCTCATCGAGATGGGCTGCCCCAAGGTGCAGCTGATGGTGCGGCCCGAGAACGGGATCGCTCGCGGGTTCTACGACGCTCTCGGCTACGAGCCGTTCGAGACGTGGAACACCGGCAAGCGACTCATCGCCGACTGACGGGAAGCTGCGCGCGGTCCGCCTGCGGCGCTGCGGCGTCGATGCGGTCTTCCGCGTAGAACGCCCACAGGCGTGCGCGCACACGCCGGCCGACGGTTCGCGTGCCGCGCTGGTCCGGGCCGAGGTCGGGCGGCGACGGCGCCGGCGGCGGCGCGATGCGTGCCCGCTCCGCGTCGTCGAGCGGCTGGTGCACCTCGACGTACTCCCCACCGGGAAGGCGCACGATGCGTCCCGTCTCGTATCCGTGCTCCAGCAGATCGCGGTCCTTGCGCTGCAGGCCCAGGCAGACGCGGCGCGCAGCGGAGAACCCGATGACCGGTCCGATGACGAGGGCGCACTGCAGCGACAGGATCACGTGCTCGATGCTCACGCTGAATGCGCCCGCGATGACATCGGCGCCCCCTGCGGCCCACAGCACGCCCGCGAACACGAGGCCGGCCACCCCGATCCCCGTGCGGGTCGGCGCGACCCGCGGCCGATCGAGCAGGTCGTGCTCGCGGCGGTCATCCATCACCCACGCCTCGACGAACGGGTACGTCGCGACGACGGCGAAGAAGGCGCTGACGACGGCGAGCGGCGCCAGGACCGCGAACGTCCAGGTGCGACCCAGCCACGTGATCTCCCACCCGGGTGGCACCAGCCGCAGCGCCCCGTCCAGGAACCCGGTGTACCAGTCGGGCTGGCTGCCCGCACCGGCACTGCCCGGGTCACCGGGACCGTAGAGCCAGATCGGGCTCACCGTCACGGTGGCCGCCATGAGCACGAGCAGACCGGTCACGACGAGGAACAGCCCTCCGGCGCGGGCGGCCGCGGTGGGGAGCAGCGGCAGTCCGTGGCGCGCGGCGCCCCGGCCGCCCGGGAACCGCGGTGAGCCGTGCCGCCCGGCCGCGATGCCCCGCAGGGCGACGAACAGGACGAGCGCCGCGGGGAACACGACGGTGTGGAGGGGGTAGACGTTCTCGATGATGCGTCCTGGGAACGACCCGCCGAAGAGTGCGGTCTTGAGCGCGGTGCCGACGACCGGGATGCCGAGCACGATGCCTTCGACGATGCGCAGGCCGGTGCCCGAGAGCATGTCGTCGGGGAGGGCGTAGCCGCTCCATCCCGTCGCGAGCACGGCGATGAACGCGAGCATCAGCAACACCCACATGCCGCGGCGCGGCCGTCGGAATCCGCCCGTGAAGAAGGTCGCCACCAGCTGCAGGACGATCGAGGCGGGCAGCAGCAGCGCCGCCCAGTGGTGCGTCTGCCGGAGCAGTCGCCCGCCGGGCACATCGAACGTGACGTTCATCGTCGACGCGAACGCCTTCGAGACCTCGGCGCCGTGGAGCGGGCCGTAGGAGCCGGCGTAGGTGGTCGGTTCCCCCGAGGGCGTGTAGAAGAACATGAGCAGCACGCCCGTCACGGTCACCACGACGAGCGCCGCGAAGGTCACCACACCGAACAAGCTCGTCCAGTGGCCCGACGCGCGGCGGCGCCGCAGTCCGGTCCAGACGCTGTCGATCCGATGTCCGAACGCGGTGGCCCGTCCGACCCGCTCAGCGAGCCGGTCGGTGACTGAGCGCCGCCGAGCTCGCGCCTCGTGGTGCCGATCCGTCTTCATCGGGCTGCCGTGCACGCTGCCTCCTCGTGTCTTCTCGCACATACGACACCGGCGCGCGGCAGCGTGTGACAGCGCGGCGCCCGTACCCGGCCGACGCCGCGGAGCGCGCCCGTAGACTGGTGCGATGCCGCAGACGATCGCGTTCACCAAGGGCCACGGCACCGGCAACGACTTCGTGATCGTCCCCGACCCCGAGGGCGCGCTCGAGCTCAGCGACGACCAGGTCGCGGTGCTGTGCGACCGGCGCTTCGGCATCGGCGGCGACGGGATCCTGCGCGTGGTGCGCGCGAGTGCGATCGAGGAGGGCGCCGAGGCGGCGGCATCCGGAGCCGCATGGTTCATGGACTACCGCAACGCCGACGGCTCGAAGGCGGAGATGTGCGGCAACGGCGTGCGGGTCTTCGTGCGCTACCTCGTCGACGTGGGCTGGGCCGATGTCGACGGCACGCCCCTCAAGGTCGGCACGCGCGCGGGCATCAAGACGGTGACCCGCAGCGACCGTGGGTACGAGGTCGACCTCGGCCCGTTCGTCGTCGACGACTCCGGCGTGCTCGTGCGCACGCGCGGTGGCGGGGCACCGCGCCCCGGCGTCGGCATCGACGTGGGCAACCCTCACGTCGTGGTGGCGCTGCCCGACGACACCGAGCTCGAGGGCCTGGATCTTGCCGCGCAGCCGCTGCTGCAGCCCGAGCCGCCCCAGGGCGCCAACGTCGAGTTCGTGGTGCCGAGCGATCCGCTCGTACACGAGGGCGTCGGCTCGATCCGCATGCGCGTGTTCGAGCGCGGTGTGGGCGAGACGCTGAGCTGCGGCACGGGCGTCGCCGCGGCGGCGCTCGCGGTGCGCCACTGGGCCGGCCCCGCGGCCCCGGATCACTGGGTCGTCGAGGTACCCGGCGGCACGCTCGGCGTGCGGATGCCGGAGGTCGACGGTGAGCGGCACGTGCTGCTGTCGGGCCCCGCCACCCTCGTCTACACCGGCGAGGTCACGCTCGCGTAGCGGACCTCAGGGCTCGGGGAGCTCGGGCAGGTCGATCGGCTCGCTCGGCGGCGAGCCGTGACGGCGCACCCTGAGCACGCGGAAGCCCCTCGCGGTCGCCGCACGATGCACGCTGAAGCGCCGGTCGAGCGTCGCGGCGAGCCACCGCTGCAGCGAGTCCGACCCCAGGTTGCGCTGGACCACGAGCCACGCATCCGCGCGCTCGTCGAGCCGGGGGAGCCAGCGCTCCAGCAGACCGTGCAGCTCGTTCTTGCCCACACGGATCGGCGGATTCGACCGGATCGTGCGGAACAGGACGTCGTCGGGAACATCGTCGGGCAGCGAGGCGTTGACGTTGTCGAGCCCGAGTGCCGAGGCGTTCCGGCGCACCAGGTCCAGCGCTCGTTCGTTCACGTCGACGGCCCACACCGTCGCGTGAGGCGCATCGAGCGCGAGGCTGAGTGCGATCGGTCCCCACCCGCACCCGAGGTCGAGGAAGTTCCCGCTCGCCGGAGGCGGGGGAGTGTTCGACAGCAGCACCGCGGTTCCCGAGTCCACGTGATCGGGGCTGAAGACGCCCCCGGCGGTCGTGACCTCGAGGTCGCGACCGGCGAGTGTGACCCGGATGCGGCGCAGATTCTCGGGGCTGGCGGGCGTCGCACTGAAATAGTGGTCACTCCCCATAGCCGATGAGCCTAGCGGAGGTGCTCCGCATGGCGGGAAGCTAGAATTCACGGATGCCGCGAACCGGCCGATGAACGCGGGAAAACGGCATCCAACGCCAACAACCAAAGGAACACATGACGGATACCACGACACCCCAGAGCACCGACGAGACGCCGGTGGACCCGGTGGATCGGGTGCTGGCGCGCGCCGAAGCGCGTTCGGGGGTGCACGTCTTCGGGGCCGCCCAGGCGCTCCAGGACGAGGCGACGATCGGGCGTGCCGACAGCGATGGCGAGCAGTGGGACCGCGAGGAGCGTGCCGCGCTGCGCCGCGTCCCGGGGCTCTCCACCGAGCTCGAGGACGTCACCGAGGTCGAGTACCGGCAGCTGCGCCTCGAGAACGTCGTTCTCGTCGGCGTGCACGCCCAGGGCGAGACGGAGGACGCCGAGAACTCGCTGCGCGAGCTCTCGGCGCTGGCGGAGACCGCCGGCGCCGTCGTCCTCGACGGCGTGCTGCAGCGCCGCCCGCACCCCGACCCCGCGACCTACGTGGGTCGCGGCAAGGCGGAGGAGCTGCGCGACATCGTCGCCTCGGTCGGCGCCGACACCGTGATCGCCGACACCGAGCTCGCGCCCAGCCAGCGGCGCGCCCTTGAGGACGTCGTCAAGGTCAAGGTGATCGACCGCACCACGGTGATCCTCGACATCTTCAGCCAGCACGCCAAGAGCCGCGAGGGCAAGGCCCAGGTCGAGCTCGCACAGCTCGAGTACCTCCTCCCGCGCCTGCGCGGGTGGGGTGACTCGATGAGCCGCCAGGCCGGTGGCCAGGTGGGCGCCGGCGGCGCGGGCATGGGCTCGCGCGGTCCCGGTGAGACGAAGATCGAGCTCGACCGTCGCCGCATCCGCACCCGCATGGCGCAGCTGCGCAGGCAGATCCGCGACTTCGCGCCTGCGCGCGACGCCAAGCGTGCCGAGCGCAAGCGCAACACGATCCCGTCCGTCGCGATCGCCGGCTACACCAACGCCGGCAAGTCGTCGCTGCTCAACCGCCTCACGAGCGCGGGTGTGCTCGTCGAGAACGCCCTGTTCGCGACGCTGGACGCCACCGTGCGGCGCACCGAGACCGGCGACGGCCGCATCTACACGCTCACCGACACCGTCGGGTTCGTGCGGAACCTGCCCCACCAGCTCGTCGAGGCATTCCGCTCGACGCTCGAAGAGGTCGGCGACGCCGATGTCATCGTGCACGTGGTCGACGGCTCGCACCCCGACCCGGCCGCCCAGCTGGCGACGGTGCGCGATGTCATCGGCGACGTGGGTGCGCGCGAGATCCCCGAGATCGTCGTCTTCAACAAGGCCGATCTGATCGACGACGACGCCCGCCTGCTGCTGCGCGGACTCGAGCCGAAGGCCGTGTTCGCGTCCTCCCGCACCGGCGAGGGGATCGACGAGCTGCGGGCCCTCATCGAGGACACGCTGCCGCTGCCGGCTGTCGAGGTGCGGGCGCTCGTGCCCTACGACCGCGGCGACCTGGTCTCCGCGATCCATGAGCAGGGCATGATCCTGTCGCAGGAGCACGAGGAGGGCGGTACCGCCGTGCACGCGCGCGTCGGCGAGCACCTCGCCGCGCGCCTCGCCCCCTTCACGGTCTGAAACCGGAGCCGCCGCTCGAGCCCCTAGGCGAGCTCGAGCGGCGGCACACCCGGCGTCTCGAAGCCGAACACCTGGCCCAGGAACGCGAGCTCGGCCTCCATCGTGCGCACGAGGGTCGTCGCCGCCCGGAAGCCGTGCCCCTCGCCCTCGAATGCGAGGTAGGCGTGCGCGACGCCGTTCGCGGCGAGGGCATCCCGCACAGCCTCGGACTGCGACGGCGGCACGACGAGGTCGTCGAGGCCCTGCTCGATGAGCAACGGGGTGCAGAGGCGATCGAGGTGTGACAGCGGCGACCGCTCGACGTACAGCGCCTCGGCCTCGGGGAGAGGCCCGACCATGCCGTCGAGGTAGCGGGCTTCGAAGTCGTGCGTGTCTTCGGCCAGCTTGCGGAGGTCGGCCACGCCGTACCGGCTGATGCCGGCGCCGAACGCGTCGGAGTTCGTCAGCGCGCACAACACCGTCCATCCGCCCGCCGAGCCGCCCGCGATCGCGAGCCGGCGCTCGTCGGCCGCGCCGGCCTCCGCGAGTCCGCGCGCTGCCGCCACGACGTCGTCCACGTCGACGACTCCCCACTGCCCGAGCAGGCGCTCGCGGTAGGCGCGGCCGTAGCCGCTGGATCCGCCGTAGTTCACATCGAGCACGCCGATTCCGCGGCTGGTCAGGTAAGCGATCTTCCCGGATGCTGCGCCCCCGACGTGATCGGTCGGACCGCCGTGCACGAACACGACGTACGGCGGCCGCTCGTCGTCGGGGCCGACGACGCCCGGGTTCACGGGCGGGTAGTCGAAGGCGTGCACGGGCCCGTGCGGCCCAGGCACGGTGACCGCGCGGGAGCGCGGCATCCACTCGGCTCCCCACGGTGAACCGCCTCCCACGACGAGACGCGTCGCGGCGGGGTCGTCGACGTCGACCTCCCAGAGCCCCGCGCCGCCGGAGCCGGCGCCAGAGACGAGCACGCGCCGGCCGCGGGCGTCTTCGATCGACAGGCGGGTGACGGCGTCGACGTGCAGCGGGCGGCTGCCGCCGGTGCCGTCGAGCAGCACGAGCTCTTCAGCCCCGTTCGTCTGCACCGCCACGATGCCCCCGTCGCCGAGCAGGGCGAACCACCGCGTCCCCAGCACCCAGAGCGGACCACCGGTGTCGGCATCCACCTCGGCCACCGGCTCGTGGCGGAGGTCCGCCGTGAGCCGCAGCCGCCACAGGTTCCAGCGGCCGGACGGATCGTCGGCGTAGACGAGGTCGTCGTCGTCGACCCACGCGGGCTGCAGCGGCGACGAACCGCCGCCCGCGACGATGGTCCACTCCGGGCCGTCGCCGCCCTCGAGCCGGCCGACGCGCAGCTCCGCGCGGTCCCAGGCCATGTGCGGGTGATCCCAGGCGATCCACGCGAGACGCGTTCCGTCAGGCGACAGCGCGGGATGGGCGACGAAGTCGCTGCCGCCCGCGAGAGAGCGCAGGCGCGCAGCATCCGTTCCCCCGCCGTCGAGGGGGACCTCCACGATGTCGCGCACGGGCACCTCGCTGCCGCGGGTGTGGTCCTCGCGCACGGCGAGCAGCCGGCCGTGCTGCAACGTCAGGCCGCCGAAGCGCACGTCGCCCGCCGCGGGAGTCAGCGGGCGCGGCTCGCCGCCGGGCACCAGCCGCCAGATGCGCTGGTCGGTCTTCTCGACGAAGTACAGCACGCCGTCGTCGTCGGCGGTCCACGAGCCGCCGCCGTACTCGTGCACGCGCGATCGGGCGCTCCACGGTGCCCCCAGCACGTCGACGACGGCTCCGGATGCCGCCCTCCGGCGCACGGCCGAGCGGCCGCCCTCCTCGGGCACCGACTCGCCCCACCACACCTCGGGCTCATGGGCGCCGACGAAGCGCGCGCCCTCGAGCCGGGGGGAGGCGGCGGACACCTCCGCGGCGGTGATCGGGGAGGGCCAGCTGCCGTAGGGGAGCACCTCGGGTGTCGTCACGCACACCACGGTACGACGAAGCCGGTGGTGCCGCGACCGAAACAGAACGTCACAGGCGACACGACGACTGCGAGCTCCGCTACCGTGGACGCATCGTCGCCCGGTCGTCCTCACGGACGTCCCCGAACCTCGGGGGCACCGGGCAGGAGCGACAGCCGAGCCCGGCACCCGCCCGCGATGACACCCCTTCCGCCGCCGTGGTGGAGGGAGGTGCCGCGGCCGCCCGGGCCTTCCCGTACGGCTCAGCCCTGTCCGCCGATCCCTGAGAAGCAGGCCATGTCGATCGACCTGAGCACTCCTCCCGTGCCGATCTCCTTCGAGGTGTACCCGCCGCGCTCCGACGCGGGCTTCGCCGCCCTCCACGAGACGATCCGCCACCTGGCGTCGGTCGACCCGAGGTTCATCTCGGTGACCTATGGGGCCGGCGGCTCCACCGGTGGCCGGTCGCTCGAGCTGCTCACCCACATCCTCCGCGAGACCCACGTCGAGCCGCTCGCGCACCTCACGTGCGTGGGGAACACCTACGCCGGCGCGAACGCGCTGATCCGGGAGTTCCTGGATGCCGGGATCACGAGCTTCCTCGCGCTCCGCGGCGATCCGCCGGCCGGCGTGTCGGAGGATGACGTCTTCCTCGGGGATCTCGACGGCGCGGCGCAGCTCGTGCAGCTCATCGACCGGGTCCAGGCGGAGCGCGAGCCCTACACCGAGGCGCCGATCCCCGGCGTGCCGGGCGCGGTGCGCCTCACGGAGCGGCCCCGAGTCGACATCGCCGTGGCCGCGTTCCCCAACGGCCACCCGCGGTCGCGGCATCCGTTCGAAGACATCGATGCTCTCCTCGCCAAGCAGGCGGCCGGCGCGACGCTCGCGATCACGCAGCTCTTCTTCCACGCCGACGACTACCTCGCGTTCGTGGAGCGATCTCGGGAGGCCGGCGTCACGATCCCCATCCTCCCCGGCATCATGCCGATCACCTCGCCCACGCGACTGCGCCGCGTGCTCGAGCTGACCGGGGAGCGGCTGCCGGCGGACCTCGCCATCGCGCTCGATCTCGAGCCGACGGCGGAAGGGCAGCGCGAGGTGGGAGTCGCGCACGCCGCGCGTCTCGCCCGCGAGGTCGTGGACGGCGGCGCCCCCGGCGTCCACCTGTACGCGTTCAACAACCACGACACGGTCCTCGACGTGCTGCGTGAAGCCGGGGTGCTCGCCCCGGCCGAGCGAATGCCCGACGCCGTCCGCTGATCCGGACGCCGCGATCCGTCGGATGCCCCGACGGTCTCTTCGGCGACCCCGAAAACCCCCCACCCCGAGAAGAACGAAGCGAAAGAGAGAGCACGATGACCGAACCCCGCGCCACCTTCCCGCACGGCACGATCCTGGGTTATCCCCGCATCGGGCGCCGCCGCGAGCTCAAGCGCGCCGTCGAGGCGTACTGGTCCGGCAAAACCGACGCCGAAACCCTGGAGCAGACGGCGGCCGACCTGCGCCGCGCGACGCGCGAGCGCCTCGCCGAGCTCGGCCTCGGCCGCGACGACTCGTCGATCCCGGAGTCTTTCTCGTTCTATGACCAGGTGCACGACGCGGCCGCCGCCGTCGGCGCGCTGCCCGAGCGCTTCGCCGCGCTGCGCGACGCCGACGGCCGCATCGGCCTGGACGCGTACTTCACCGCTGCCCGCGGCGCGGGCGAGGACGCCCCGCTCGAGATGACCAAGTGGTTCGACACGAACTACCACTACCTCGTGCCCGAGATCGGCCCCGAGACGGTCTTCGCCCTCTCGAACGACCGCTTCGCGCGCCAGGTGGCCGAGGCGAAAGCCGACGGCATCACCGTGCGCCCGGTGATCGTCGGTCCGGTGACGCTCCTGGCTCTCGCGAAGGCGACGGATGCCGCCCCCCAGGGCTTCGACCCCCTCCAGCGTCTCGACGATCTGCTGCCGGTCTACACCGAGCTGCTCGCAGGCCTGAGGGCTGCGGGCGCCGAGTGGGTGCAGCTCGACGAGCCCGCGCTCGTGAGCGAGAGCCTGCCCTCGGACGCGGCGGCATTGGCGGATGCTGCCGCGCGGGCCTACACCGCGCTGGGCGTCCGCGCCGACCGACCCGCGATCCTCGTCGCGGCGGGCTACGCACAGCTGTCGCGCGAGGCCTGGACGGCGCTCGCTGCGGCTCCGATCGAGGCCGTCGCCATCGACCTGACCCGCGGTGCGGTGCCCGAGGCCGTGCCGGGCCTCGAGCGCAAGACGCTCGTGGGCGGTGTCATCGACGGGCGGAACGTCTGGCGCGGCGATCTCGACGCGGCGTGGGAGCGACTCCAGGCGCTGAACGCGCTCGGGGCGTCGGAGATCAGCGCCGGCACCTCGACCTCGCTCCAGCACGTGCCTCACGACGTGGCCGACGAGTCCGCGCTCGACCCGCGACTCGCCTCGTGGCTCGCGTTCGCCGACCAGAAGGTCGGGCAGGTGGTGACGCTCGCAACGGGTCTGGTCGACGGGCGCGAGGCCATCGCGGAGCCGCTGGCCGCAGCATCCGCTGCCCTGGCGGATCGCCGGAGCGCACCCGGTGTGCGCGACGGCGCGGTGCGCGAGCGGGCGTCCGTGCTGGGTGCCGGAGACTTCGAGCGCGGCGACTACGACGCCCGCGTCGCCGCGCAGGACGCCGAGCTCGGGCTGCCCGTACTGCCCACCACCACGATCGGGTCGTTCCCGCAGACGGGCGAGATCCGCCGTGCCCGCGCCCGCCACGGCCGCGGCGAGCTCAGCGCCGAAGAGTACGAGCGGTTCCTCCGCGACGAGATCGCCCGCGTCGTGACGCTCCAGGAGGACATCGGCCTCGACGTCCTGGTGCACGGCGAAGGCGAGCGCAACGACATGGTGCAGTACTTCGCCGAGAACCTCGACGGCTTCGCCGTGACCGAGAACGGCTGGGTGCAGTCGTACGGCTCGCGGGCCACGCGCCCGTCGATCCTGTGGGGCGACGTCTCGCGCCCCGCGGCGATCACCGTCGGCTGGTCGACGTTCGCGCAGTCCTTGACCGACAAGCCGATGAAGGGGATGCTGACGGGTCCGGTGACGATCCTCGCGTGGTCGTTCGTGCGCGACGATCAGCCGCTGGGGGAGACCGCGAACCAGGTGGCGCTGGCGCTGCGCGATGAGATCGCGGACCTCGAGGGCGCCGGCATCCGTGTCATCCAGGTCGACGAGCCCGCGCTGCGGGAGCTGCTCCCGCTCAAGACGGCCGATCAGCCGGCATACCTCGAGTGGTCGGTCGGCTCGTTCCGCCTCGCGACCGCGGGCGCCGCGCCGGCGACGCAGGTGCACACGCACCTGTGCTACTCGGAGTTCGACGTGGTCATCGACGCGATCGCCGCTCTCGACGCCGACGTGACCTCGATCGAGGCCGCCCGCAGCCGCGGCGAGGTGATCGGCGACATCGCGACGTCGGGCTTCGCGGCCGGCATCGGCCCGGGCGTCTACGACATCCACTCGCCGCGCGTGCCCTCGGTCGACGAGATCACCGACCTCCTCGACCGCACGGTCGTCGAACTCGCCCTGCGACGCGTCTGGGTCAACCCCGACTGCGGGCTCAAGACCCGCGGGTACGACGAGACGGTCGCCTCACTGAAGAACCTCGTCGAGGCGACCGAGCTCGTACGTGAGCGCGTGGAGGCCGGCCGCTAGGCGCGGCGGGGCTTCTTCGCGGATGCCTCGGCCGGCGCAGATGCGTCGGTCGGGGCATCCACCGTCTCGGGGATCACCTCGGTGTCGTTCGCGTCGTCCACGACGACCGTGTCGGCGTCGATCACGAGGGTGTCGGCGTTCCCGTCGGCATCGGCGTCTTCGGGCGGGGTCTCGTCAGTGACGACCACCTCGTCGGGGCGGACCTGCAGCAGCTCGAGGATCCACGTCACGACCAGCGCGACGATGAGCACGAGGAAGATGTCGCCCGCCGACAGCGGTCGCAGCGCGAACAGCCAGATCACGGCCAGGATGATGACCAGCGTGCGCACCAGGGTGCGGTAGCGGGAGAGCCAGGCGCCGAAGCGTCCGGTGTGGAGGCCGTGGCTCGACAGCTGACGGCGCGCCGACGAGTTGAGGCTGCCGATCGCCTGGCGCGAGCGCACGGCCGGGGTCCATCGCCCGGCGAACCAGCCCAGGATCGCGATGACGACGCCGAGCAGCACCGCGATGGCAGCCGTCTGCTGCATCGCCCCGACGAGGCTCTGGTAGACCACGTCGAGAGCCGTGGTGGAAAGCCCGAGCTGGACAGCGGTCTGTCCGATGACGGGGTAGCCGATGGCGAATGCCAGAGCCAGGGCCCCGCCGCCGAGCGCGAAGCCGATGCCCGAGCCGAGCACGGCGGTGCTGCGACGGCGTGCGATCAGGATGCCCAGCACGAAGAGACCGATCGTGATGATCGGCAGCCACCAGCCGAGTGCCGTGGCCAGCGCGTACGTCGTGCGGATCGTGACGAGGGTGTCGCCGGTGCCGATGATGACGACCTTGTCGACGGCCGGGATCAGCTGGGCGATGCCCACGCCGCGGTCGATCAGGTTCTGCTTGACGCGCTCGACGATCGCGCCCAGCTGGATGCCGAGACCGTCGTCGCTCATGACGACGATGCCGCCACCGTCGGACGTTGCCGCAGCCGTGAGGGCGCGATGGGCGGCGCGCGTGGTCGCGGTCCAGGTGTCGGCGAAGGCGTCCGACTCGACGACGCGCGTCACGGTCTGCGTGAGGAGGTTCTCGAGACCCTGCGCCGCCGGTGCCTGGAGCAGTTGGAGCGCCTGCGAGGCCCGCGGCGGCAGTCCGAGCTGCTCGATCCCGTCGAACACGTTCGCCGTCAGCTCTTCGAAGTCGACCTGCGCCTGGACGGCCTCGACCGTCTCGTCGATGATCATCTGCTGGACGGCGGGATCGTCGGCGAGCGGAGCGAGAGTCTGTACGAACGCCGACTCGTCGACCAGTTCCAGCCGCGCCCATGCGGTCACGATCGAGATCGGGACGAGGATCGACGCGATCACGATGCATAGCGCGGAGAAGAACGCGCGCCACCCGCTGCCCGCAGGACGGTTCGCCGTCCTGCCGGTCGGCGGTGCGGCAGCGGCGCCCGCTTTGAGCAGGGCGTTCTCCGCCTCGAGCGCGTCCAGGCGGGCCTGGAGGTCGGGAACGTCTGGCGAGGGCGTGACGGCGGTCATTCCACCTTCATAGCGCGTCGCGCGGGGTGCTCACCACCTCTGGCGTCGCGCGATTCGTGCGAAACGGCCTCAGACCGCGCGCAGCACCGCGACGACCTTGCCGAGCACGGTCGCGTCGTCGCCCAGGATCGGCTCGAACGCGGAGTTGCGGGGGAGGAGCCAGGTGTGGCCGTCGCGCTGGCGGAACGTCTTGACGGTCGCCTCGCCGTCCAGCATCGCCGCGACGATGTCGCCGTTGTCGGCGGTGGCCTGCGATCGCACCACGACCCAGTCGCCGTCGCAGATCGCGGCGTCGATCATCGACTCGCCCGAGACCTTGAGCATGAACAGGTCGCCCTTGCCGACCAGCTGGCGGGGGAGCGGGAAGATCTCCTCCACCTGCTGCTCCGCCGTGATGGGGACGCCCGCGGCGATGCGGCCGACCAGTGGGACGAGCGCGGCATCGCCGACCGACGGTGCGGCGTCGGCGGGGCTCTCGGTGGCCGTGCCGGGCAGATCGATGAGCACCTCCATCGCGCGGGTCTTGCCGGCGTCGCGTCGCAGATAGCCGCTCAGCTCGAGCTGGTTGAGCTGGTGCGTGACGCTGGACAGCGACTTGAGGCCGACCGCGTCGCCGATCTCGCGCATGCTGGGCGGGTAGCCGTGACGGGCGATCGAGCGCTGGATCACCTCGAGGATCGCGAGCTGCTTGTCGCTCAGGCTCTTGCGCCGGCGGGTCTGGGGCTTCTCTCGCCCGGCCGCGTCGCTCATCTTCCGGCTCCGTCCTGCGCTCGGCCTCCGAGCGCTGTTTCTTCGAATGTCGGAGGCCCGTGGTGGGGTTCTCGTATCGAAACCGTATCCGGATCGCACGCGATGAGGTGGCAACCTCGCCGCGTGTCGCGTTCGAGAGATCGACGCCCGAATCCGGTATTGACATCGTACAGACTCGAAGATAGCTTCGGAAGAGAGGTTCGCTTTCTCCACTCCCGGCCGAGTGGACAATGCGAATCTCTCCCCATCAGGAGGAGACGAGCATGACCGCGATCGACTTCACGACGTCCGTCCCGTCGCCGGCCCGTGCCGCCGGCGCGGCAGCCCAGCGCGCGACGCGCGCCATGGCGGGGCGATCCACGCGTCTCCGCCTGACCGTGCGCGGTCGTCGTGTGCTCGCCGTGCTGGCCGCGCTGCCGGCGGTCGTCGCCCTGAGCGTCGCGGTGCTCGGCGGCGGCGCGGCACTCGCCTCTCGAGACGCGGGCGCACCCGCGGGTTCGTTCACCACGGTCACCGTCTCCGCCGGCGAATCGCTGTGGACGATCGCCGAAGAGGTGGCGCCCGACCGCGACCCGCGCGACGTCGTCGACGAGCTCGTGCGACTGAACGCGCTCGACACCGTCCTCGTCCAGGCGGGGCAGCGCCTCGCGGTCCCGACGGCATACGACCGCTGATCCCGGGGTCCGTCGCGCGACGTCACGCGGCGAGAGGGTGATGACGGGCGGGCCTACCATGGGAGGGGTGAGTGCACGTCTCGAAGACCTCCCCATACGCGCCGATCTCCGGGGGCAGAAGCCCTACGGCGCCCCGCAGGCACCGCTTCCGGTGGCCCTCAACGTCAACGAGAACACGCATCCGGTTCCGGCCGAGGTCGCCGATGACATCCTCGACTCGATCGCTCTCGCCCTGCGCGACGTCAACCGCTATCCCGACCGTGAGTTCACCGCACTGCGGGAAGGATTCGCCGACTATCTCGGCCACGGCCTGACACGCGACCAGATCTGGGCGGCGAACGGGTCGAACGAAGTCCTGCAGCACATCCTCCAGGCGTTCGCCGGTCCCGGTCGCACCGCCTTCGGGTTCACCCCTACCTACTCGATGTACCCGTTGCTCACGCGCGGCACCGGAGCGGAGTGGATCTCGGGCACGCGATCGTCCGACTACACGATCGACGCGGAGGACGCGGCATCCCAGATCTCGGATGCCTCGCCCGACGTGATCTTCCTCTGCTCGCCGAACAACCCGACCGGGACCCCGCTCGGCCTCGACGTCGTCGAGGCGGTGTATGAGGCCAGCGATGGAGTCGTCATCGTCGACGAGGCGTACTTCGAGTTCGCCCCGCACGACGAGCGTTCGGCGCTGACGCTGCTGCCCGGTCGCGAGCGACTCGTCGTCTCGCGCACCATGAGCAAGGCGTTCGCGTTCGCGGGTGCCCGCGTCGGCTACCTCGCTGCGGATCCTGCCCTGATCGACGCGCTGCGGCTGGTGAGACTCCCTTACCACCTGAGTGCGCTCACGCAGGCGGCGGCGTCCGCTGCACTGCGCCACGCGCCGGTCATGCTGGGCATGGTCGACGAGATCGTCGCCCAGCGCGACCGCATCTCGGCGACCGTCGAGGCGCTCGGCTACACGCCCCACGAGTCGTGGACGAACTTCGTGCTGTTCGGCGGCGTCGACGATCCGGCCGCGACCTGGAAGGCGCTCTACGACGAGGGTGTGCTCATCCGCGACGTCGGAATCCCGTCGCACCTGCGGGTCACCGCGGGTACCGAGGACGAGACCACCGCGTTCCTCGACGCCCTCGCCTCGGTAGGATCGGCCGCATGAGCGCCGCACCACGCACCGCCTCGCTGCGCCGGGCGACGAGCGAGTCGACCGTCGAGCTCGACCTCGACCTCGACGGCACCGGCCGCAGCCGCATCGACACCACGGTGCCGTTCTTCGACCACCTCCTGACCGCGTTCGCGAAGCACTCGCTCACCGACCTCACGGTCCGTGCGTCGGGCGACACCGAGATCGACGCCCACCACACCGTGGAAGACATCTCGATCGTGCTCGGTCAGGCGATCCGCGAGGCGCTCGGCGACAAGTCCGGCATCTCGCGGTATGGCGACGCGCTCGTCCCCCTCGACGAGGCGCTCGCGCAGGCCGTGGTCGACATCAGCGGCCGCCCCTACCTCGTGCACACCGGCGAGCCCGCCGGCTTCGAACACCACCTCATCGGCGGCCACTTCACCGGCTCGCTCGTGCGCCACACGTTCGAGGCGATCGCGTTCAACGCGGCGCTGACCGTGCACGTGCGCGTGCTGTCGGGCCGCGACCCGCACCACATCGCCGAAGCGGAGTACAAGGCGTTCGCCCGCGCGTTCCGGCAGGCGAAGGCGCTCGACCCGCTCGTCGACGGCATCCCGAGCACGAAGGGCGCCCTGTGACCGCAAGCGCTCCCTCCGAACAGGAGAAGCCGCTCGTCGCCGTCCTCGATTACGGGTCGGGCAACGTGCACTCCGCCGTCAAGGCGCTGGTCGCGGCCGGTGCCGACGCGCGTCTGACCTCTGATCGCGGCCTCATCATGGACGCGGACGGGCTCTTCGTGCCCGGCGTCGGCGCGTTCCGCGCGGTGGCCGAGGCGCTGCGCGCCAGCCGCGGCGACGAGCTCATCGAACGCCGCCTCGCCGGCGGGCGCCCGGTGCTCGGCGTGTGCGTCGGCATGCAGATCTTCTTCGAGCGGGGCGTCGAGCGCGGCGTCGACACCGAGGGGATGGGCGAGTGGCCCGGCGTCGTGACCGAGCTCGACGCCCCCGTCCTGCCCCACATGGGCTGGAACACCGTCGAGCCCGGCGAGGGCTCGCGCCTGTTCCGCGGCGTCGAGGACGAGCGCTTCTACTTCGTGCACTCGTTCGGCGCGCAGAAGTGGCTGCTCGATGTGCAGCCGCCCTTCCCCGAGCCCGTTCTGACGTGGTGCGAGTACGGCACGCCGTTCCTCGCGGCCGTCGAGAACGGGCCGCTGTCGGCCACGCAGTTCCACCCGGAGAAGTCCGGGGAAGCCGGCATCCGTCTCCTCACGAATTGGATCGAGGGCCTCGGCGGGTCTACTCTCTGAGACCGTGCCGTCCGCGGGAGCCCGTGCTTCCGTGATCCGCCCCACAGCTTCCCCACGTCTGAGTCAGGATCCATGAACGATTTCGCGTCAACCCCCAAGCTCGTCCTCCTGCCCGCGGTCGATGTGGCCGACGGCAAGGCCGTCCGCCTGACGCAGGGCGAGGCCGGCACCGAGACGAGCTACGGCGATCCCGTCGACGCGGCGCTCGACTTCGCGCGGCAGGGCGCCGAGTGGATCCACCTCGTCGACCTCGATGCCGCCTTCGGTCGTGGCAGCAACGCCGGCGTGCTGCGCAAGGTCATCAAGCAGGTCCGCGGCGTTCAGGTGGAGCTGTCGGGCGGCATCCGCGACGACCGCACGCTCGAGGCTGCCCTCGAGAGCGGCGCGTCGCGCATCAACCTCGGCACCGCCGCGCTCGAGAACCCCGAGTGGGCCGCCGACGTCATCGGCCGCTACGGCGACGCCATCGCGGTCGGCCTCGACGTGCGCGGAACCACGCTCGCCGCCCGCGGCTGGACGCGCGAAGGCGGCGACCTGTGGACGGTGCTCGACCGCCTCGAGGCGGCCGGATGCAGCCGCTACGTCGTCACCGACGTCACCAAGGACGGCACCCTCAGGGGCCCGAACCTCGACCTCCTGCGCGAGCTGACCACGCGCACCCCGAAGCCCGTCGTCGCCTCGGGCGGCGTGTCGAGCCTCGACGACATCGCCGCGCTGCGCGATCTCGTCCCGCTCGGCGTCGAGGGCGCGATCGTGGGCAAGGCGCTGTACGCCGGCGCCTTCACGCTCGCCGAGGCGCTGGATGTCGCCGGACACTGACCCGCACGCCGCCCACCACGGCCATGCGCACGGCGGCGACTCCGCCGGCGTGCCGTGGGAGGGGCGCAGCTTCCAGGCGAACCCGCACGCCTCCGACGACGGCTCCGCCGATCCGGCGCTGCTGGCGGCGCTCACCGCGTTCCGCGCGGGCACCGGCGGCCAGCGCGAGGTCGTCGACGCCTACCGCACTGCGCGCCTGCTGATCCCGCTGGTCGCCGAGAAGGGCGACCACGGCATCGGGGCGCACGGCCTCGAGGTCGACAAGACGCAGGAGCTCTCCATCGTCACGGTGGCCGCCCCCGACGGCCGTCGGGTGCTTCCGGTGTTCACATCGGTCGACACGATGAGGCGGTGGGATGCTGCGGCCCGGCCGGTTCCGGCCGACGGCGTCCGCACCGCACTCTCGGCGGCCGCCGAAGACACCGATCTGATCGTGGTCGACCCGACGTCGGAGACCGAGTTCGTCATCCGCCGTCCGGCGGTCTGGGCGATCGGCCAGGCTCAGCCCTGGGAGCCGAGCTTCCTCTCGCCCGAGGTGTACGCGGGCCTGCAGGCGAGCATCGGCGGCGAGCTGTCGGTCATCGACCTCGGGGTGGAGGCCGGCGATCCCGACGCGCGCCTGCGCGGACCCGAGCTGGTCGTGCGCCTCCACCTCATGGACGGGCTCGAGAAGACCGAGCTCGACGCCGTGCTCGCCCGCCTCGCGAAGCGCTGGGCCGCCGATGACCGCATCGCCGTGCTCGTGGATTCCTTGACGGTCAAGCTCGTCCGCGCCTGACGCTCGAGCCCTTGCGGCTTTCGGTCGGCCGGTGGATGATCGGCCGCGGAGGTGGCCGGATGGAGCACGGCGCGCGGAGCGAGTACGCACGGGCGCTGCACACGGCGCACCGCCACGCGATGGCGTGGCTCGACTCACTCGACGAGCGCCCGATTCGCCCCGAGCTCGGTGCCGACGCGATCCTCGACCGGTTCCCGGACGAGCTGCCCGACGACGCCCGCGACGAGGTCGCCGTCGTCGAGGAGCTCGTCGCGGCCGCGGAGCCCGGTCTCATGGCGATGGGGTCCTCGCGGTTCTACGGTCTCGTGACCGGTGGCGCCTATCCTGCCGCGCTGGCGGCCGACTGGCTCGTGTCGGCCTGGGACCAGAACACCGGGCCGCGTCAGGTCGCCGGGGCCACGGCAGCGGTCGAAGAGATCGCTGCGCGCTGGCTTCTCGATGTGCTCGGGCTCCCTCCCGACAGCGGAGTGGGCTTCTCGACCGGCGCGACGAATGCGAACCTGGCCTGCCTGATCGCCGCCCGCGATGCCGTCATCCGCGAACGCGGGGGCGATCCGGCTCTCGGACTGCACGACGCACCGCCCGTCCGCTTCCTCGCGGGCGATGCGGTGCACACCTCGGTCGTGCTGGCGGGACGGATGGCGGGGGTGGGTGCCCCCCGAACCGTCGGCGCGGACGCCGAGGGCAGAATCGACCTCGACGGACTCGCACGGGCGCTGCACGAGCACGGCGACGCCCCCGCGATCGTCGCTCTGCAGGCGGGTGACGTGCACTCGGGCGCGTTCGACGACTTCGTCGCGGCCGTGGAAGTGGCGCATCTGACGGGTGCGTGGGTGCATGTCGACGGCGCGTTCGGCCTGTGGGCCGCCGCGAGCCCGCGGTCGCGGCACCTGGTCGAGGGGCTCGCGCACGCGGATTCGTGGGCGACCGACGCCCACAAGACGCTGAACGTGCCCTATGACTGCGGGGTCGCCATCGTCCGCGACGAGGCGGCGATGACCGCGGCCCTCGGCGCGCATGCGGCCTACCTCCCGGAGATGGCCGGTGTCGCCGATCCGTACGACCACGTCACGGAGATGTCACGCCGCGCGCGCGGGGTTCCGGTGTGGGCGGCCCTGCGGTTCCTGGGCCGGAGCGGCGTGGCGGGTCTGGTCGATGGGCTGACGGATGCTGCAACCGCCCTCGCCGAGGGCTTCGACGCGATCCCCGGCCTCGAAGTGCTCAACGATGTCGTCTTCACGCAGGTGTGCCTCGCGGCGCGCGACGACGCGTCGACCGCGGCCTTGGGGGAGTGGCTACGCGCGGAGGGCACGGCGTGGGCCTCGTCCTCGACGTGGCACGGACGCACCGTGGTGCGCTTCTCCGTGAGCAACCGCGGCACCGACGACCAGGCCGTGCGTCGTACGATCGACGCCGTCGCGCGCGGCGCCGCTGCCCTCGGAATCGACGGGCGGGCCCCGGCGCCTCAGGGGCGGTCCGTCAGGTGACCGGGCCCGTCCACTTCTCGCCGGGCCCCTTGCCGATCGGGTCGGGGATGACCGAGGCCTCGCGGAACGCGAGCTGAACCGACCGCAGCCCGTCGCGCAGCGACCGGGCGTGCATGTCGCTGATCTCGGGGGCGCCCGCGGTGATGAGCCCGGCGAGGGCGTTGATGAGCTTGCGGGCCTCGTCGAGGTCGGTCTGAGTCGCAGGGTCGTCGGCCAGCCCTACCTTCACGGCGGCGGCGCTCATCAGGTGCACGGCGGCCGTCGTGATGACCTCGACGGCCGGCACATCGGCGATGTCGCGCGAGGCGGAGGCGGCCGCTCGCTCCTGCTCTTCCCAGCGCGCCTGACGGTCAGCATCCACTGCCGTCGTGCTCGTCGGATCGCCGTCCTTGTCTCGAATCGTGTCCACGCCGTTCTCTCTGATAGACTGCTGCGGTCTCCGGTGCGTTCTGTACCGGATCGGAAAGTGGATCACATCCCACCCGCGCTTGCCGTTCCAGGCTACCGGGTCATGCACTCCGCCCCGACCGTTCCGCGGCCGGGGTAGCCGTCGGGGCGACCGGGCGGGAACTCCATCACCGGAGAGGGTGCAGGAAGTCGGCGCTCGAAGCGTCTGACGGGTGGAGTGGATCTTCCTCCGCCCGCGATACGACAGTGTGTCGCGGTGGTCCAGCCCATATACCCAAGGAGTTCCGCATCAGCGATCCCCGCACCAACGACCGCATCCGGGTGCCCGAGGTCCGCCTCGTCGGCCCGAACGGAGAGCAGGTCGGCGTCGTCCGCATCGAGGTGGCGCTGCGCCTGGCTCAGGAGGCCGACCTCGATCTCGTCGAGGTGGCCCCGAACTCGAAGCCGCCCGTGGTCAAGATCATGGACTACGGCAAGTTCAAGTACGAGGCTGCGCAGAAGGCCAAGGAAGCGCGTCGCAATCAGGCGAACACCGTCCTCAAGGAGGTCCGGTTCCGTCTGAAGATCGAGGCCCACGACTACATCACCAAGCTCAAGCGCGCAGAGGGCTTCCTCCAGTCCGGCGACAAGGTCAAGGCGATGATCCTGTTCCGCGGTCGCGAGCAGTCGCGTCCCGAGCAGGGTGTGCGTCTGCTCCGCAAGTTCGCGGAGGACGTCGCCGAGTTCGGCACGGTCGAATCGAACCCCACGATCGACGGCCGCAACATGGTGATGGTGGTCGCACCGCACAAGAACAAGTCCGAGGTGAAGACCGAGCAGAACGCTCAGCGCGCCGCGAACAAGGAAGCTGCCCGCTCCGCCCGCAGCGGCGGTGCGACGCAGGCCGGTGCGGCGCCCGCAGCCCCCGAGGCCCCCGCGGCCGACGCTCCGGCCGCCGCCCCCGAGGCAGCCACGGCCGAGTAAGGCCCCACAGACTCCCGCACCGCGGGATACCGACTCCCGCCTGGGCGGGAAGTGAAACGAAGGAAGAAGAGATGCCGAAGCAGAAGACCCACTCGGGCGCCAAGAAGCGCTTCAAGGTCACCGGCAGCGGGAAGCTCATGAAGCAGCAGGCGAACCTCCGCCACAACTTCGAGGGCAAGCCCAGCCGCCGCACCCGCCGCCTGTCGCAGGAGCAGGTCCTCGCCCCGGGCGACGCCAAGGTCGCGAAGAAGCTCCTCGGCCGCTGACGCGCGCCGACGCAAGTTAGGAACATCAAGAAATGGCTAGAGTCAAGCGGGCCGTCAACGCCCACAAGAAGCGCCGCGTCATCCTCGAGCGCGCCTCGGGTTACCGTGGCCAGCGTTCGCGCCTGTACCGCAAGGCGAAGGAGCAGGTCACCCACTCGCTCGTCTACGCGTACCGCGACCGTCGCAAGCGCAAGGGCGACTTCCGCCGCCTGTGGATCCAGCGCATCAACGCCGCTGCCCGTCAGAACGGCATCACGTACAACCGCTTCATCCAGGGCCTCGGCCTCGCTGGTGTGCAGGTCGACCGTCGCATGCTCGCCGAGCTCGCGGTGAACGAGCCCAAGACGTTCGCGTCGCTCGTCCAGACCGCCAAGAAGGCGCTGCCCGAGAACGTCAACGCTCCGAAGAGCGCCTGACACGCGGCATCCGTTGTCTCGAAAGAGGCGTCCTCCTCGCGGAGGGCGCCTCTTTCGCATTCCCGCGGCGCGCAGCAGGCCGCGAGAAACGCATTCCGGGATGGGGATGCCGCGACTCTAGACTGAGAGCCGTGCTCGAGAACCCTCGCTCTCCGCGTGTCCGCGCCGTCGCGAAGCTGACGAAGCGCAGCGCCCGTCAGGAGACCGGCCTGTTCCTGCTGGAGGGTCCGCAGGCCGCGCGGGAGGCACTGGCGTACCGGCCCGACACCCTCGTCGAGATCTTCGCCACCCCCACCGCGCTCGAGAAGCACACCGACGTGCGCGACGCCGCGAAGGACGCCGGACTCGAGATCGTCTACACGACCGAGGCGGTGCTCGACGCGATGGCCGACACCGTGACGCCGCAGGGGATCGTCGCGGTCGCCCGTCAGTCGCCCACGTCGCTGCGCGACGTCTTCGCCGCCTCTCCGCGCCTCGTCGCGATCTGCGAAGAGGTGCGCGACCCCGGCAACCTCGGCACCATCATCCGCGCGGCCGATGCCGCCGGAGCGGATGCCGTGGTCCTCACCGGGCGCACGGTCGACCCGTACAACCCCAAGGTCGTGCGGGCGACGACCGGATCCCTGTTCCACGTGCCCGTCGTCGTCGGAGTCGATCTCGCCACAGCTGTCGCGAAGGCGCACGAGGCCGGCGTCCGGGTCATCGCCGCCGATGTCGGGGGAGGGGACTTCCTCGCGTCGCGCGACGTGCTCGCCGAGCCCACGGCGTGGCTCTTCGGCAACGAGGCGCGAGGTCTCGAGGAGGACGCGCTCGCTCTCGTCGACCTGTCGCTGCGGCTCCCCATCTACGGCGCGGCCGAGTCGCTGAACCTGGCCACGGCGGCGAGTGTCTGCTTGTACGAGACCGCTTTCGCGCAGCGCGCGGCTGGTTGATGGCGGCCTGTTCCGAAGCTGTTACGGATCGGTAAAGGCGCGCGCCGCCTACTGGCCGAGTGTCGACACGCACCCCTAGTGTGAAGGGCATGGCGACACCTGATGCACCGGCAGCGGCGCCGCGCACTTCGAACATCAACGTCCGTCGCGGCGAGCCGCTCGTGGTCGTCGATCACGTCGACAAGCACTTCGGCGATCTCCATGTCCTGAGGGACATCAACACCGTGGTCAACCGCGGTGAGGTCGTGGTCGTGATCGGGCCGTCCGGCTCGGGCAAGTCGACGCTGTGCCGCGCGATCAACCGCCTCGAGACGATTGACTCCGGCAGGATCACGATCGACGGTGTGCCCCTCCCCGAAGAGGGCAAAGCGCTGGCCAAGCTGCGCGCCGACGTGGGCATGGTCTTCCAGTCGTTCAACCTCTTCGCGCACAAGACGGTGCTCGAGAACGTGACGCTGGGCCCCACCCGCGTGCGCGGCGTCAAGAAGAGGGAAGCCGACGAGAAGGCCATGCAGCTTCTCGACCGCGTGGGGGTGGCCAACCAGGCCAAGAAGATGCCGAACCAGCTCTCCGGCGGGCAGCAGCAGCGTGTGGCGATCGCGCGGTCGCTCGCCATGAACCCGAAGCTCATCCTCATGGACGAGCCGACGAGCGCCCTCGACCCCGAGATGATCAACGAGGTCCTCGATGTGATGATCGGCCTCGCGCAGGAGGGGATGACGATGATCGTCGTCACCCACGAGATGGGCTTCGCCCGCAAGGCGGCCGACCGCGTGCTGTTCATGGCCGACGGCGCGATCGTGGAAGAGGCGACGCCCGACCAGTTCTTCACGAACCCGCAGAGCGACCGGGCCAAGGACTTCCTGTCCAAGATCCTCGAGCACTGACACAGACTCCCGCCGTCCCCCAACGGCCGGGATCCGAGAGGACCGTCACAAACGGTCCGCACACAGCAAAGGACGAAGACATGAAGCGAATGCGACTTCCTTTGATCGCCCTCGCGGCGGCAGGGGCGCTCGCGCTGTCGGCGTGCGCCGGCGGCGGAACGCCGGGCGCCGAAGACACGGCGACGCCGGAGCCGGAGCCCACGTTCGAGGCCGGCACGACGATGGCCGAGCTGGCCGAGGCCGGCTCGATCACGATCGGCACGAAGTTCGACCAGCCCCTCTTCGGCCTCAACGGGCCAAACGGGCCGGAGGGCTTCGACGTCGAGATCGGCAAGATCATCGCGTCCGAGCTCGGCATCGCCGAGGAGGACATCGAGTGGAAGGAGGCCGTGTCGGCCAACCGCGAGCCGTTCATCCAGAACGGCGAGGTCGACATCGTCATCGCCACCTACACGATCAACGACAAGCGCAAGGAGGTCGTCTCCTTCGCCGGTCCGTACTACATGGCGGGTCAGTCGATCCTGGTGCTCGCCGACAACGAAGACATCGAGAGTGAAGACGACCTCGTCGGCCAGCCGGTCTGCTCGGTCACGGGTTCGACCCCGGCGGCGAAGCTCGCTGAGATCGGCGCCGAGCCGGTGCTCACCGACACGTACTCGAACTGCCTCGAGCCGCTGCGCAGCGGTGCCGTCGTCGCGGTGTCGACCGACAACGTGATCCTCGCAGGCCTCGCGGCCCAGAACGAGGGCGAGTTCAAGGTCGTCGGCGAGCCGTTCACCGAGGAGCCCTACGGCATCGGCCTCGCGCTCGAAGACACCGACTTCCGCATGTGGATCAACGACGTGCTGGAAGAGGCGTACGAGGACGGCCGGTACGAAGAGGCGTGGAACGCGACGGCCGGAACGGTCCTGCCGTTCGTCGACCCGCCGGCTCCCGACCGCTACTGATCGAAGGCGGATGCCTCGGGCCGGCCGCACGCGTCGGCCCGAGGCATCCGCTCCCCGCCTGATCCCCTTCCCGAAAAGAGACGCATGGAGCAGCTCTGGTCGCTGATGCCGACCTTCCTCGAAGGTTTCCGCGTGACGCTCATCCTTCTCGCGGTGTCGGGCGTATGCGCGCTCATTCTGGGCACGCTCATCGCGGCGATGCGCATCTCCCCGGTCGGGGCGCTGCGGGTCTTCGCCGCGTTCTGGACGGAGATCGCACGGAACACGCCGCTGACGCTGGTCTTCATCTTCACGGCCTTCGTGATGCCCATGCTCGGCGTCCGGCTGCCGTACCTCCTCCTGGCGTTCATCGCACTCACCTACTACACGTCGCCTTTCGTCGCGGAGGCGCTGCGATCGGGTATCAACGGCGTCCCCGTCGGTCAGGCCGAGGCCGCGCGCAGCATCGGACTCGGCTTCGGGCAGACGGTCTCGCTGGTCGTCCTGCCGCAGGCGTTCCGCATGACGATCCCGCCGCTCATCAACGTCTTCATCGCCCTCACCAAGAACACGTCGGTGGCCGGCGGATTCTTCGTGGTCGAACTGTTCGCGACGACGCGCCAGCTCGCCAATGACAACGGGAACATCGTGATCCAGATCCTCCTGACCGCGGCCGTCCTGTATCTCGTGATCACCGTGCCGCTCGGCTTCCTCGCGGGGCGGCTCGAGAAGCGTTGGGTGGTGCGGCGATGACCGGCTCGAGCGTTCTCTTCGACGCCCCCGGCCCTCGGGCGCGGCGGCTGTCGCTGATCTTCTCGATCGTCGCGGCCCTGCTGATCCTCGCGGGAGCGGCGTGGGTGATCATGACGCTCGCGGCGCCGCGCACGTCCGGTGGCATCAACCTCCCCGGTATGTTCGACGGGTCGCGGTGGAACATCTTCACCGATCCCGCCGTGTGGGGATTCATCGCCGAGGGCATCGTGGCGACGCTGCAGGCCGCCGCGGTGGCTGCCGTGGGCGCGATCGCGCTCGGAATCCTGTTGTCGCTGCTGCGGAGCTCGCTCATTCCGTGGGTGCGCATCCCGACGGCCTGGGTGATCGAGTTCTTCCGCGGCATGCCGGTCCTGCTGATGATGCTGTTCATCCTGCTCGTCGCCTCCACGGGCGCCTTCTGGGCCGTCGTCATCGCGCTCATCCTCTACAACGGCACGCTGATCGGCGAGATCCTGCGTGCCGGTCTGGCGGCACTGCCGAAGGGCCAGCGCGAGGCCGCGCTCAGCGTGGGCATGCGCGAGTTCCAGTCGAAGATGCTCGTGGAGTTCCCGCAGGCGTTCCGCCAGATGCTGCCGATCATCGTTGCGCAGCTGGTCGTGCTCCTGAAGGACACGTCCCTCGGCTACATCGTCGGCTACAACGAGATCATCCGGAACAACATCAACAACCTGGGCAGCTTCTACGGCAACCGGTACCTGTTCTCGCTGTTCGTCGTCACGCTCGCGATCTACCTGACGATCAACCTGCTGCTGTCGTGGTTCGCGCGCTGGCTCGCACGCCGCACGGCCAGCGGCGGCCGCAAGGGCGGACGCGGGAAGGGCGTCGATCCGATGAACCCGGCCACTCTGCTCGAGGTGGAGGCGACCGCGGATCAGACGGACCAGCTCGCGGCGAACCGTGGCCTCGGCCGACACGACGGCACCGCCCAGTAACGCGGACACGTCGCCGCGAGGGTCGGTCGTCTGCCGTCGGTAGACTCGTCTCTCGTGTCCGACGCTCCCGAAACCACCGAGATCACGCCTGAGGCGGTGAACGCCGCCGTCGACGCCGCCCTCGTGGCCATCGCCGCCGCCGGCGACACCGCAGCGCTGAAGGCCGCCCGCTCCGCGCACTCCGCCGAAGGCTCGCCGCTGGCGAAGCTCAACGCGCGGCTGCGCGACGTGCCGAACGACAAGAAGGCCGAGTTCGGCAAGCTCGTCGGCCAGGCCCGTGGCCGGGTGAACCAGTCGTTCGCCGCCCGCGAGGAGGAGCTCGCCGCGGCGGAGACCGCCGCGAAGCTCGAGGCGGAGCGCGTCGACATCACGGCGCTCGCGGCTCGCGCGCGCGTCGGGGCGCGGCATCCGATCTCCCTCCTCCAGGAGCAGATCGCCGACATCTTCGTCGGGATGGGCTGGGAGATCGCGGAGGGTCCCGAGCTCGAGCACGAGTGGTTCAACTTCGACGCCCTGAACTTCGACGTCGATCATCCCGCCCGTCAGATGCAGGACACGTTCTTCGTCGACCCGGTGGAGCGCCACCTCGTCATGCGCACCCACACGAGCCCCGTCCAGGTGCGCTCGATGCTCGAGCGCGACCTGCCGCTGTACGTGCTGTGCCCGGGGCGCGTCTACCGCACCGACGAGTTCGACGCGACGCACCTGCCGGTCTTCACCCAGTTCGAGGGCATCGTCGTCGACAAGGGCATCACGATGGCCCACCTCAAGGGCACGCTGGACCACGCCGCGAAGGTGCTGTTCGGCGCCGAGGCGAAGACCCGCTTCCGCGCGAACTTCTTCCCCTTCACCGAGCCGTCGGCCGAGCTCGACCTGTGGCACCCGACCTTCAAGGGCGGCGCCCGATGGATCGAGTGGGGCGGCTGCGGCATGATCAACCCGAACGTGCTGCGCGCGGCGGGGATCGACCCGGAGGAGTACTCGGGCTTCGCGTTCGGTATGGGCATCGAGCGCACGCTGATGTTCCGCAGCGATGTGCAGGACATGCGGGACATGGCCGAGGGCGATGTCCGTTTCAGCGAGCAGTTCGGAATGGTGGTCTGATGCGCGTCCCGCTCTCATGGCTTCGTGAGTACGTCGACGTCCCGACGGATGCTGCGCCCGAGGACGTCCTCGCGGCGCTCGTGCGCGTCGGGTTCGAAGAGGAGGACATCCACCACTTCGACCTGCAGGGTCCGATCGTCGTGGGCGAGGTCCTCGAGTTCGTCGAAGAGCCGCAGTCCAACGGCAAGACGATCCGCTGGTGCCAGGTGCGTGTCGCACCCGTCGGTGAGACCGCCGCGGACGGGGGCGACGCCGTGCATGGCATCGTCTGCGGTGCGCGCAACTTCTTCGTCGGCGACAAGGTCGTGGTGACGCTGCCCGGGGCAGTGCTGCCCGGCCCGTTCCCGATCGCCGCGCGCAAGACGTACGGGCACGTGTCGGACGGCATGATCGCGTCCGCCCGTGAGCTGGGTCTCGGCGACGAGCACAACGGCATCCTGCGTCTGGTCGAGCTCGGCATCGACGCGCCTGTCGGCACCGACGCCATCTCCCTCCTCGGTCTCGACGACGTCGCCGTCGAGATCAACGTGACGCCCGACCGCGGCTACGCGCTGTCGATCCGCGGTGTCGCGCGCGAGTACTCGCACTCGACCGGCGCGGCGTTCCGCGACCCCGCCGACCGCGCGTGGGAAGACATCGCGCCGGGCGCGGGCTTCCCGGTCAGCGCCGAGGACCTCGCGCCGATCCGCGGCCGCGCCGGCGTCACCGAGTTCGTGGCCCGCGTCGTGCGCGATGTCGACCCCACCAAGCCGACCCCGGCGTGGATGATCGCCCGCCTGTCTCTCGCGGGCATCCGCTCGCTCGGCATCCTGATCGACATCACCAACTACGTGATGCTCGAGCTCGGCCAGCCGATCCATGGCTACGACCTCGACAAGCTGCAGGGCGGTATCACGGTCCGTCGTGCGACCCCCGGCGAGAAGCTCGAGACCCTCGACGGCAAGGTCCGCACGCTCGACCCCGAGGACCTCCTGATCACCGACGAGTCCGGTCCCATCGGCCTCGCCGGCGTCATGGGCGGAGGCACGACCGAGATGGGCGACGCGACCCGCAACGTGCTCATCGAGGCCGCCACGTTCGACACCGTGTCGATCGCGCGCACGGCCCGCCGCCACAAGCTGCCGAGCGAGGCATCCCGTCGCTTCGAGCGCGGTGTCGACCCGCTCGTGCCGTTCGTCGCCGCGCGTCGCGTCGCCGACCTCATGGTCGAATACGCCGGCGGCACCAGCGACGACGCCTACGGCGCGGCCCTGTTCGCCGAGGTGTTCATCCCCGGCATCGAACTGCCGCCGACGTTCGTGCAGCGCCTCATCGGCGTCGACTACACGCCGGGCCAGATCGAGGCCGCGCTGCGGCTCATCGGCTGCGAGGTCGTCGGCGCCGAGGGAGGCGAAGGGTGGCAGGTCATCCCGCCGTCGTGGCGTCCCGACCTCACCGACAAGTGGACGCTCGCCGAGGAGGTCGCCCGCATCGAGGGCTACGACCGCATCCCGTCCGTGCTGCCGCTGCCGCCGTCGGGCCGCGGCCTCACGGCCGCGCAGCAGGGCCGACGTCGCGTGGCGAACGCGCTCGCCGCCGCGGGATTCGTCGAGACCCCCTCGTTCGGGTTCACCACCGAGGACCAGAACGACCTCCACGGCTCGGCGTCTGGTGGGCATCTGCCGAGCGTGAAGCTCGCGAACCCCCTCGACGGACAGGCGCCGTTCCTGCGCCGCTCGCTCGTGCCCGGCCTCTTGCAGGTCGCCCACCGCAACGTGTCGCGGGGGTTCACCGACCTCACGCTGTTCGAGACCGGCGTCGTTTTCCTCCCGCAGCCGGGTGTGCGGTACGGCACGTCTTTCGTGCCGCCGCTGGCCGTTCGACCGGATGCGGCGACCCTGGCCGAGCTCGACGCGTCGATCCCGCCCCAGCACCGCCACGTCGCGGTGCTGCTCACGGGCAGCCTCGTCGCGAAGCAGCCCGGTGTCGCGCCGGTGACGGCGGAACTCGCCGACGCGCTCGACGCGGTCCGCACGATCGCGGCCGCGGCGGGCGTCACGATCGACGTCGCGCAGGGTCAGCGCGCCGCGCTGCACCCGGGCCGCACCGGCGTGCTGTCCGTCGACGGCACCGAGGTCGGCTACGTGGGCGAACTGCTGCCGGCCGTGGCCGAGGCATCCGATCTTCCGGGCCGCGTCATCGTCGCGGAGCTCGATCTCGACCTCGTGCTCTCGCTCGCGGGCGAGAAGGTCGTCGCGGCGTCGTTGTCGGGCTTCCCCGCCGCGACCCAGGACGTGTCGCTCGTGCTCGGGGCCGACATCCCGGCAGCCGAGGTCCGCGCTGCGCTCGTCGCGGGGGCGGGGGAGCTGCTCGAGTCCGTGCGCCTGGTCGACGACTACCGCGGACAGGGAGTGCCCGAGGGCGAGAAGAGCCTCACGTTCGCGCTGCGCTTCCGCGCTCCCGACCGCACGCTCACGGCCGCCGAGGCGACCGAGGCGAAGCTCGCGGGTGTGGCCGTCGCGACCGAGCGTTTCGCGGCGGCGCTGCGCGAGTAGCATCCGTATCGGAGGGGCGCCATGTCGGAGATGATCGCGGTTCCGCTCGACGACGGCGAGCTGCTCGACGTGTACGTCGCCCACCCCGCGGGCGACCCGATCGGCGGACTCGTGCTCATCCACGAGATCTGGGGTCTGGTCGGCCACATCACGGACGTGGCCGACCGCTTCGCCGCCGAGGGATGGCTGGTCGCAGCGCCCGACATCCTGAGCCACGGCGGCGTCGCACCGGCCCTGGGCGCGGAACTCTTCGCGCTGATGAACAGCGACGACGAGGAGGCCCGCACCGCCGCGCAGCCGCGCATGCGCGAGGCGATGGCGGGCATGCGGGCGCCCGAGTACGCGGGCTGGGCGGTCGGCGCGCTCCGCGCGACGGTCGACTGGCTCGCCGGGCAGCCCGGGGTCGACGACCGGATCGCCGCGACCGGCTTCTGCTTCGGCGGCACCTACGCGTTCCTCCTCGCCGCT
Source organism: Microbacterium trichothecenolyticum (assembly GCF_041938625.1). Classification (GTDB taxonomy): domain Bacteria; phylum Actinomycetota; class Actinomycetes; order Actinomycetales; family Microbacteriaceae; genus Microbacterium; species Microbacterium trichothecenolyticum_D. Next base: position 1,792,134 of record NZ_CP169427.1, read on the forward strand.
CACGACGACCGCCTGCGCGCCGTCGCGCCGTTCTACGGCACGGCGCCGTCGGCCGACCTCATCACCGGCCTCGCCGCGCCGGTGCTGGCGATCTACGGGCAGCACGACCCCGCGCTCATCGACGCGCTCCCGGCGGTGACCGAGGCCATGGCCGAGGCGGGCGTCGATTTCACGGCCGTCGTGTACCCCGACTCGGCCCACGCGTTCTTCAACGACACCGGTCGCCGGTACAACCCGACCGACGCGGCCGACGCCTGGCGGCGCGTCACGGCATTCCTCCGCGACCGCGTCTGACGTTCCGCTGTCGCCGGATGCCGGATGCCGGATGCTGCGGCCCGGCGCACCGGGGCTCGCGATCTACTCTCGACCCGTCGCTGCGATGGCGTCACGCAATCGGGGGAGCGCTACGCGGACGGCTTCGTCGTCGATGTCGCCGAAGCCGATCACGAGCGACGGCGGGAGGTCACCGCGGTCACGTGCGAAGGACGTGAGACCGATCACGCGCACCCCGCGAGCCGCGGCCGCCGCCACCACCGCCGACTCGTCCGCGGCGGCGGGCAGCGCGAGCAGGCCGTGGAATCCCGCTGAGACGCCTGTGAGCGCGAGCCCCGCGCCCAGGCGGCCGAGCGTGTCTAGGACGACCTCGCGCCGGGCGGCGTACACGGCACGCATCGCCCTCACATGCTTGTCGTGGCGTCCGGAGTCGAGGAGAGCCGCGAACGCGAGCTCGCCCAGCACCGGACCGCCTCGATCGGCGATGCGGCGGCGCGCGGCGAGCACGTCGATCAGCGCGACCGGCGCGGCGATCCACGCCGTGCGCACGGCGGGGGCGTGACTCTTGCTGGCCGACCCGATGAGCACGACGCGCTCGGGTGCCAGACCCTGCAGCGCCCCGACCGGCTGCCGGTCGTACCGGAACTCCGAGTCGTAGTCGTCCTCGATGATCCACCCGCCGGTCCGCGCGGCCCACTCGACGAGTTCGCGACGGCGCGAGGCCGAGAGCACGACGCCTGTCGGCGACTGGTGCGCGGGGGTCACGAGGACAGCGTGCGCCTGCGCCGGCTCGAGCAGATCGACCCGGATGCCGTGCGCATCGACGGGGATGGGCGTCAGGGCGACGCCCGCGGCCAGAGCCACGGCGTCGATTCCGCGGTCGCCCGGGTCTTCCACCGCGAGGACGCGGACTCCGCGTTGGGCGAGTGCGGGCAGGAGCAGGGTGAGCGCCTGAGCGAAGCCCAGGCACAGCACGACGCGGTCGGGATCGGTGTCGGCCGCGCGCACCCTGCGCAGGTGATCCGCCACCGCCGCGCGTGCCCGAGGGTGCCCTCGCCCGTCACCGTAGTCGACGTCCGCAGCGCCGATGCTCCGCGCTGCCTCGGCGTGCGCCCACGCCCAGTCGCCGGCGGGGAAGCGACGGAGATCGGGAACGCCCGGACGAAGATCCAGCCGCGGCGACGCAGCCGCGCGGACCTTCGGGGGTGAGGCGGTGGACGGCGTCGCTCCGGAGGCCACGCGGGTGCGGCCGCCCGACTGTGCGACGAGGTACCCCTCGGCGGCGAGCTGTTCATAGACGTGGACCACGGTTCCTCGTGCGACGCCCAGTTCGACCGCGAGCTCGCGGGTCGCCGGCAGGGCGTCGCCGGGACGCACCACACCGCCGCGGACCGCGTCACGCAGCGCGGCCTGCATCCGCATTCCGAATCTGGCGCCGCGGGGGATGGCCAGTGCGAGAACCAGATCCGAAGTGGTCCATTTCTGTGCCACGGAACTGGACCATATCACTGGTCCGTTGCCGCCGTACGCTCCTCGTGTCCGAGCATCGGATCACGGAAGGAGCCGCTCATGGGTTCGACAGTGCTGTACGTCACCGTCTCGGTAGACGGATTCGCGACGGGGCCGGGCGACGACCTCTCCCGGCTGCACCGCTGGCTCGATGACGCTGACGGCGCCGACCCCGATCCGGCGGCGGTCGAGTTGATCGACCGCTTCCGGCGGGCGGGAGCGATCATCTTCGGACGGCGCACGTGGAACGCCGGCCAGGAGCCGTGGGGGGACGACGACGTGTTCTCGAGCCCGGTCTTCGTGCTCACCCATGAGCGGCGCCCGGCGGAGACGAAGAACGGGACGGTCTTCACCTTCGTGTCGGAAGGTCCGGCGAATGCCCTCGCACAGGCGCAGCGCGCCGCCGGCGAGCGCGACGTGGTGATCATGGGCAGCCCCGACGTCGCGCAGCAGTTCCTCCGCGACGGCCTCATCGACGAGATCCTGCTGCATGTCGTGCCGGTCCTGCTGGGACGCGGCATCCGGCTGTTCGCCGAGCTTCCGGCCCCGCGGGAGCTGGAGCTGCGGTCGTGTCGGCGCGGGCGCGACGTGACAGGAGCCGGGTTCGCAGTGCTCTCCGGCTGACCTCGCTCCACCGTCGGCGGAGAACGGATGCTGCACCCCGGCCCGTCTGGTTGGGTGGAGCCATGACCGACGTACTGATGCTGGGCGGGACGGGCTGGCTGAGCGGGCGCATCGCCGAGCGGTGGGCCGATGCCGGAGCCTCCGTCACGTGTCTCGCCCGAGGCGGACGCGAAGCACCGTACGGCACGACGCTGGTCGCCGCCGATCGCGCGGAAGCAGACGCGTACGACGAAGTCGCCCGCCGCCCGTGGGACGAGATCGTCGACGTGTCGTCGAACCCCGACCACGTCGCCGCGGCGGTCGCCGCCCTGGGGGAGCACACCCGGCACTGGACGTACATCTCGACAGTCTCCGTGTACGCCGCCGACGACGTGCCCGGCGCCGACGAGACGGCCGAGCTGCTGACGCCTGCCGGCCCCGATGAGGACGAGGACTACGGTCGGGCGAAGGTGCGGGCCGAGGCATCCGTCCGCTCCGGTCTCGGGTTCCGCGCGGCGATCGTGCGTCCGGGACTGATCGTGGGGCCCGGCGACCCCACCGACCGGTTCGGCTACTGGGTGGGCCGGTTCGCGCTCGCGGGCGCGGACGACGTGCTCGTGCCCGAGACCGCCGATCGGGGCGCGCAGGTGATCGACGTCGACGACCTCGCCGAGTTCGCGCAGGCGGTCGGCCACGAGCGGTGGACCGGTGTCGTGAACGCGGTCGGCGATCCCGTCGCCCTCGACCGGCTCTTCGCGGACGCCCACGAGATGGCGGGGCACACGGGGTCCCTCGTGGCCGCCGCCGACGACTGGCTGGCACAGCACGAGGTCGCGTACTGGATGGGCCCGCGATCCCTGCCGCTGTGGCTGCCGGCGGGCATGCCGGGGTTCTGGACCCGCTCGAACTCCGCCTACCGGCTGCTCGGCGGCCGCCTCCGCCCGCTGGGCGAGACGCTCGCGCGCACGCTCGCCGACGAGCGCACCCGCGGCCTCGAGCGCGAGCGTCGCGCCGGGCTCACGCGCGCTGACGAACGCGCGCTCCTCGCCGAGCTTCAGCGTCATGGATGACGGGCCGGATTTGCGGATGCTGCGACCCGACGACTATCGTCGGCGCATGCCTTCGGCGACCCAGGGACTCTCGACGCTCGTTCCGAGCGCCGCTCCCGCGCGCCGACGCCGTCTGGGCGAGCGCCGACTGTAGGCGGCCCCGCACGCCGTCCGTCATGGACCGTCGCGAGTGGGCGTCGCCGTCTCCGGCCCCTGCACCCAGACTCTAAGGTGGAATCCATGACATATTCGGTCGCCGTCTCCGGCGCATCCGGCTATGCGGGCGGCGAGATCCTGCGGATCCTCGCCGCGCATCCCGACGTCGAGATCCGCACCGTGACCGCGCACTCCAACGCGGGACAGCCGCTCATCCAGCACCAGCCCCACCTGCGCTCCCTCGCGCACCTGACCCTCGCCGAGACCTCGCCCGAGGTGCTCGCCGGCCACGACATCGTCTTCCTGGCACTGCCGCACGGCCAGTCGGGGCAGTACACCGACGCCCTCGGCGACACACCGCTGGTGATCGACGCCGGCGCCGACCACCGCCTCGAGTCGGTCGCCGACTGGGACCGCTTCTACGGCGGCGACTTCCACGAGCCGTGGGTCTACGGTGTTCCCGAGCTTCCGGTCGCGGGTTCGAAGCAGCGCGAGCGCCTGGTCGGGGCATCCCGCATCGCGGCCCCCGGGTGCAACGCCTCCACGGTGAGCCTGAGTCTTGCGCCGGGCGTCGCGGCGGGCGTCCTCGACCCCTCCGACATCGTGACGGTGCTCGCGGTCGGCCCCTCGGGCGCCGGCAAGAGCCTCAAGACGAATCTCCTCGCCGCCGAGATCCTCGGGTCGGCGAACCCGTACGCCGTGGGCGGCTCGCATCGGCACATCCCTGAGATCCGCCAGGCGCTCGCCGCCGCGCGTGCGTCGGGTGCCGAACCCGGCGCCACGGCAGACGAGGGGATCCGCATCTCCTTCACGCCGGTGCTCGTGCCGATGTCGCGGGGCATCCTCGCGACCTCGACGGCGCCGATCGTGGCCGGCGCGACCGACGATGAGATCCGTGCCGCGTGGGAGTCCGCGTACGGCGACGAGACGTTCGTGCAGCTGCTGCCCGCAGGGCAGTTCCCGCGCACGGCCGACGTGCTCGGCGCGAACACGGCGCTGATGGGCCTCGCGATCGACCGCGCGGCGAACCGCGTGACCGTCGTGACGGCGGTCGACAACCTCGTCAAGGGCACGGCCGGAGCCGCCGTGCAGTCCATGAACATCGCGCTGGGGCTCGCCGAAGGCACCGCGCTGTCTGTGAACGGAGTAGCCCCGTGAGCGTCACCGCGCCCCAGGGATTCGAGGCGGCGGGAGTCGCCGTCGGACTCAAGTCGACCGGCAAGCCCGATGTGGCGGTGGTCGTCAACCGCGGACCGCTGAAGGTCGGCGCCGCGGTGTTCACGAGCAATCGTGCGAAGGCGAACCCCATCATGTGGTCGCAGGAGGTCATCCGTGACGGCGTGGTCGAGGCCATCGTCCTGAACTCGGGCGGCGCGAACTGCTTCACCGGCTCCTTCGGCTTCCAGACCACGCACCAGACCGCCGAGAAGGCCGCGCAGCTGCTCGACGTCAGCGCCGGCGACGTCCTGGTCTGCTCCACCGGACTCATCGGCACCGGCGACGAGGTGTTCCGCGCGAAGGTGCTCGCCGGCACCGAGCAGGGCATCGCCGAGCTTTCCGCCGCCGGCGGGGAGGCAGCATCCCTCGCGATCATGACCACGGATTCGAAGCCGAAGCGCTCCGTCGCAACGGGCGACGGCTGGTCGATCGGCGGCATGGCGAAGGGCGCCGGGATGCTGGCACCCGGCCTCGCGACGATGCTCGTGGTGATCACGACCGATGCCGTGCTCGACGCGGCGCAGGCCGACGCCGCGCTGCGGGCGGCCACCGGACGCACCTTCGACCGACTCGACTCGGACGGCTGCATGTCGACGAACGACCAGGTCACCCTGATGGTCAGCGGTGCGTCGGGCGTCACCCCTGACCCCGATGCGTTCGCCGCGGCGCTCGCCGAGGTCTGCCAGGACCTCTCCCAGCAGCTGCAGGGCGATGCGGAGGGCGCGAGCCACGACATCACCATCGAGGTCATCAACGCGGCGTCGGAGGAAGATGCGGTCGAGGTCGGCCGCTCGGTTGCCCGCAACAACCTCTTCAAGGCCGCGATCTTCGGCAACGACCCGAACTGGGGCCGCGTACTGGCCGCCATCGGCACGACGCAGGCCGCGTTCGACCCGTACGACGTCGACGTGTGGATGAACGGCGTGCGCGTGTGCAGCGCCGGCGGCCCCGATGCCCCGCGCGAAGCCGTCGACCTCACGCCCCGGGCGACGCACCTCGTGATCGACCTGAAGGTCGGCGCGGCGACGGCGACGATCCTCACCAACGACCTCACGCACGACTACGTCCACGAGAACAGCGCCTACTCCTCATGACCGACCTGCAAGAGACCGATCCCGGCGAAGCCAGCGCCCGGGCGGTGACCCTCATCGAGTCGCTGCCCTGGCTCAAGCGCTTCCGCGACCAGATCGTCGTCGTGAAGTACGGCGGCAACGCGATGGTGTCGGAGGAGCTGCAGGATGCCTTCGCCGCCGACATCGCCTACCTCCGGTATGTCGGGGTGAAGCCCGTCGTGGTGCACGGCGGCGGCCCGCAGATCTCGTCGATGCTCGACCGTCTCGCGATCCCGAGCGAGTTCAAGGGCGGCTACCGCGTCACCTCGACCGAGGCGATCTCGGTGGTGCGCATGGTGCTCACCGGGCAGATCAACCCGCAGCTCGTGTCCAAGATCAACGCCCACGGCCCGGTCGCGACCGGACTCAGCGGTGAGGACGCCGGCCTCTTCGGCGGCCGCCGCCGCGGTGTCGTCATCGAGGGCGTCGAGCACGACCTGGGCCGCGTCGGCAATGTCGTCGAGGTCGACCCGCAGCCGGTGCTCGACCAGATCGAGGCGGGCCGCATCCCCGTGGTCTCGAGCATCGCCCCCGACCTCGACCACCCCGGACACTCGCTGAACGTGAACGCCGATGCCGCGGCATCCGCTCTCGCCGTCGCACTCGGCGCGGCGAAGCTCGTGGTGCTCACCGACGTCGCGGGGCTGTACGCCGACTGGCCCAACCGCGACTCGCTCGTGTCGCACCTGACCTCGACGGAGCTCAAGGCGATGCTGCCGAAGCTCGAGTCGGGCATGATCCCGAAGATGGCGGCGTGCCTGGAGGCCGTCGAAGGCGGCGTCGAGACCGCGGCAATCATCGACGGGCGGGTGCCGCACTCGGTACTCGTGGAGATCTTCACCAGCAAGGGAATCGGAACAGAGGTGGTGCTCGGATGACGTGGCAGGACGATGCGGGGCGCGACCTCGTCAAGAGCTTCGGTGCTCGCATGCAGATGTTCGTGCGGGGTGAGGGCTCCTACCTGTGGGACGCCGACGGCAAGCGCTACCTCGACTTCCTCGCGGGGATCGCGGTGGACTCGCTCGGTCACGCGCACCCGGTGTTCGTCGACGCGATCGCGACCCAGGCCGCGACGCTCGCGCACGTGTCGAACTACTTCGCGACCCCGCCGCAGCTCGCGCTCGCCGCGACGCTCAAGCGGCTCGCCGGCACCGGTGACTCCGGCCGCGTGTACTTCGGCAACTCGGGAGCCGAGGCGAACGAGGCCGCGTTCAAGCTCGCCCGCCTCCACGGCGGCACGGAGCGCCCCCGCATCCTGGCCCTCACCGACGCCTTCCACGGCCGCACGATGGGCACGCTCGCCCTCACCGGCAAGCCGTACATGCAGGAGCCCTTCCTCCCGATGACGCCGGGCGTCGAGTTCGTCGACTCCACGGTCGAGGCGCTCGAGGCCGCCATCGACGACCGCGTCGCGGCCCTCTTCGTCGAGCCCGTGAAGGGCGAGGCCGGTGTGCTGCCGCTGCCCGAGGGATACCTCACGGCGGCGCGCGAGATCACCGAGCGCCACGGCGCGCTGCTCATCATCGACGAGATCCAGACCGGCGCCGGCCGCACGGGGGAGTGGTTCGCCTTCCAGCACGAGGGCATCACCCCCGACGCGATCACCGTCGCCAAGGGCATCGGCGGCGGCTTCCCGATCGGCGCGCTCATCACCTTCGGCGCCGCGAGCGAGCTGTTCTACCCGGGCACGCACGGCTCGACGTTCGGCGGCAACGCGCTCGGCACCGCCGTCGCGGGCGCCGTCCTCGGTGAGATCGAACGGGCCGAACTGGTGCGCAACGCCGCAGAGCGCGGCGCGCAGCTGCGCGTGGCGATCGAGGGGATCGGTTCGGATCTGATCGACGGATGCCGCGGCTCGGGCCTTCTGATCGGCATCGGGCTGAAGCATCCTGTCTCGAAGGCACTCGTGGCCGCGGCGCAGGAGCACGGTCTCGTGATCAACGCCCCGAACGACGAGACGATCCGTCTCGTCCCCGCCCTGACGATCGGCGACGTCGAGATCGACGAATTCGTCGAACTCTTCACCGCGTCGCTGCGCACGGTCGAGGACGCACTCGTGCTCGACGCTTCGACGGAGGTTCCCGCATGACCCGCCACCTGCTGCGCGACGACGACCTGACGCAGGCCGAGCAGGACGAGATCCTCGACCTCGCCGTCGCGCTCAAGAAGGACCGCTGGAAGCTCAAGCCCCTCGAGGGTCCGCAGACGGTCGCGGTCATCTTCGACAAGTCCTCGACGCGCACGCGCGTCTCGTTCGCGGTCGGCATCGCCGACCTGGGCGGCTCGCCGCTCATCATCTCGACGGCGAACAGCCAGCTCGGCGGCAAGGAGACGCCGGCCGACACGGCTCGCGTCCTCGAGCGCCAGGTGGCGGCCATCGTCTGGCGCACGTACGCGCAGGCGGGCCTCGAGCAGATGGCGGAGGGTACCCGCGTGCCCGTCGTCAACGCGCTGAGCGACGACTTCCACCCGTGCCAGCTGCTCGCGGACCTCCTCACCATCAAGGAGCACAAGGGCGAGCTGGCGGGGCTGACGCTCTCCTTCTTCGGCGACGGCAAGTCGAACATGGCCCACTCGTACGTCCTCGCGGGCGTGACCGCGGGCATGCACGTGCGCGTCGCGTCGCCCGAGGCGTACGCACCCCGCGACGACGTGATCGCCGACGCCGACCGGCGCGCCGCCGAGACCGGTGGGTCGGTCACCCTCTTCACGGACCCCAACGAGGCCGCGGCCGGCGCCGATGTCGTCGTCACGGACACCTGGGTGTCGATGGGCAAGGAGGAGGAGAAGCTCGAGCGCCTGCGCGACCTCGGCGGGTACAAGGTGACCCAGGAACTGATGGGTCTCGCGAAGGACGACGCGATCTTCATCCACTGTCTGCCCGCCGACCGCGGCTACGAGGTCGACGCCGAGGTGATCGACGGTCCGCAGAGCGTCGTCTGGGATGAGGCGGAGAACCGCCTCCACGCACAGAAGGCCCTGCTCGTCTGGCTCCTCCGCCAGGACTGAAGGCGCCCGGGTCGGTGAGCGCGCGAGGCACGAGCGAGACCGAGCGCTCCGCGCCGCGCGCCGACAGCTGGCTCGCCACGCGCTGGGAGCGCCTGAACGGCCCCGCCCGCATCGGCGGGGTCGATCTCGCGCGAGGACTGGCCGTGCTCGGCATGTTCGCCGCGCACCTGCTCTGGATCACCGAGCCCTTCGACGTGCTCGACCCCGGCACGTGGGTCGCGGTCGTGTCGGGTCGTTCGTCGATCCTGTTCGCGACGCTCGCCGGCGTCTCGATCGGACTGGTCACCGGAGCGCGGTCGCCGCTCGCCGGCGTCGCGATGAAGACCGCGCGCGGACGCCTCGCCGTGCGCGCGGGACTGCTCTGGGTGCTCGGCATCCTTCTCATCGCCACCGGCGTGCCCGTGTTCGTGATCCTGCCGGCCTATGCGCTCATGTTCCTGCTGGCGCTGCCGCTGACCTCCCTGCCGGCGCGCGTGCTGCTGCCGCTCGCCGCCGTGCTGGCGCTGACCATGCCGTTCGTGCAGATCGTCCTCGACGCGCTGCCCTTCTGGAGTTCGCCGATCGGCGAACCGGTGTCGCTCGGACTCGGCTGGCACTACCCGTTCACGACCTGGATCGCGTTCGTCGTGGCCGGTCTCGGCGTCGCCCGCGCCGGGGTGACGCGGCTGCGGGTGCAGGTGTGCCTCGTCGCGGCCGGCGCTGTGCTCGCCGCGATCGGCTATGGCCTCGGCGCCGCGACGGGCTCCGACCCCGGGGCCGAGGCGGCGTCGTACCTCGGTGCGCTCTGGACCGTCAGGCCGCATTCGACCGGCCTGCTCGAGGTGATCGGTTCCGGCGGCTTCGCCCTCGCCGTGCTGGGCGTGTGCCTCCTCGCCTGCCGCACGGTCCTCGCGTGGGTCGTCCTGCCTCTGCGCGCCGTCGGCGCGATGCCGCTGACCGCGTACACGCTGCAGCTCGTGGTCTGGGCCGCCGTCGCCGGCGCCGTCCTGCCCCGCGTCGGCGATCTCGCCGGATTCCGTGCTCTCGAGCCGTTCCGGCCGCTCACCCTCGGCACCATCGTGCTGTGCACCGCGTGGGCGCTCCTCGTCGGCCGCGGCCCGCTCGAGACAGTGCTCGACGCGGCCTCGCGCTTCGCCGTCCCCGGCGATCGTCGGGAATGACACAGCGGCGGTGGGGTCTGCGGCGCGTCGGTAGGCTGGTCGAGTGAGTGAATCGAAGGGCGACGGCACCAACGAAGGCGCACTGTGGGGAGCCCGTTTCGCGACGGGACCATCCCCGGAGCTGGCGGAACTGAGCCGATCGACCCATTTCGACTGGGACCTCGCGCTGTACGACATCGCCGGTTCGCACGCGCACGCCAAGGCGCTCGCCGCGGCGGGGTATCTCACCGCCGACGAAGAACGGGCCATGCACGAGGGCCTCGACGAGCTCGCGCGAGGCGTCACCGACGGGACGCTTCGGCCCGCAGCATCCGATGAAGACGTCCACGGCGCTTTGGAGCAGGCGCTGATCGGCGTCGTCGGCGCCGAGCTCGGCGGCAAGCTGCGCGCCGGCCGCAGCCGCAACGACCAGATCGCCACGCTCGTGCGCATGTATCTGCTCGACCACTCGCGCACGATCGCACGTGAGATCCTCCGCCTCGTCGACGCGCTCGTGGCGCAGGCCGACGCGCACCCCGACGCGATCATGCCCGGCCGCACCCACCTGCAGCACGCGCAGCCCGTGCTCCTCGCACACCACCTGCAGGCCCACGCCTGGCCGCTCGTGCGCGACCTCGAGCGCCTGCGCGACTGGTCGGCGCGCGCGGCGGTGTCGCCGTACGGCGGCGGCGCGCTCGCCGGCTCGACGCTCGGACTCGACCCTCAGCTGGTCGCCCGGGAGCTCGGGCTCGACCGTCCGGCCGAGAACTCGCTCGACGGCACGTCCTCGCGCGACGTGGTCGCCGAGTTCGCGTTCGTCACGGCGATGATCGGCATCGACGTCTCGCGCTTCGCGGAGGAGATCATCCTCTGGAACACGCGCGAGTTCGGCTTCGTGACGCTGGACGACGGTTACTCGACGGGCTCGAGCATCATGCCGCAGAAGAAGAACCCCGACATCGCCGAGCTCGCGCGCGGCAAGGCGGGGCGGCTCATCGGCAATCTCAGCGGCCTGCTCGCCACCCTCAAGGCCCTCCCGCTCGCGTACAACCGCGACCTGCAGGAAGACAAGGAGCCGGTCTTCGACTCGGTGCGCACCCTCGAGACGGTGCTGCCCGCGTTCGCAGGCATGGTCGCGACCCTGCGCTTCCACACCGACCGCATGGCGGCGCTCGCGCCGCAGGGCTTCTCGCTTGCGACCGACGTCGCCGAGTGGCTGGTGAAGCGGGGCGTCCCGTTCCGCGACGCGCACGAGATCTCCGGACACCTCGTCCGGGTGTGCGAGGAGAACGGCCTCGAGCTGCATGAGGTCTCCGACGCGCAGCTGGCCGACGTCTCGGAGCAGCTGACGCCCGAGGTCCGCGAGGTGCTGAGCGTCGAGGGCTCGGTCGCGAGTCGCACCGGCGCCGGCGGTACGGCGCCCGTGCGCGTCGCCGAGCAGCGGGCCGAGCTGGTCCAGCGCGTGCAGGACGCCGCGCACGCCCTCGGTCTGTAGGCCTCAGCCGCGATGCAGGCTTGCGCTCACCAGATCGCGAGGCGTACCAGGGCCGCGACGATGCACGCCCACACCAGGCTCGCCAGCGTGCCGATGATGAAACGCTCGCGAGCCTCAGCGCTCGCGAGCTCCGAGAATCGGCCGATGCCCTTGAGCGCCACGACCACGGCGATCGCCTCGGGGAATCCGGCGATGATCCCGAGCGTCACCGCCACCCGCTCGAGGTAGCCGATCGTGGTGCCGCCGCGCATCACCTCACGGACGGCGCCCTCGCCGGCCACGGCGCCCGGGAGCGCCGGAGCGCGCAGGAGGATGCCGCCGTTGTCGCCCTCCTCGACGCGCCCGTGGCTCGCGATCTCGAGGACGCGCCGCGTGATCGGGTTGCCGCCGAGCACGCCGAGGGCGGTTCCGAGCATCGCGATTCCGAGGCCGAGCAGGAGCGGCACGTTCGCCGGCGACACCGTCACGGCGAGCAGGCACAGCACGACCAGCACGGCCGCCACGACGAGCGGGATGGTCGAGGGCTTGCGAAGGCTGATCACCACCAGCACGAGTGCCCCGCAGAGCGCGAGGAACAGGAAGATCGTGAGCGCGGCGACGAGGATCACGTCGGGGGAGACCATGGCGTCAGTCTGGCACGGGCCCCGGACTCAGCCGGGCGAGCACGCGGGCGAGCGCGGGCACGGCCGCCTCCTCGGTGCGCAGGCCCGCCGACTTCACGCGCAGGCTCACCGCGCCCTCCGAGATGCCGAGGCGTGCGGCGGCTTCGCGCTGCGTGATCCCCTCGGCCAGGAGGTCGTAGACCTCCCATCCCTCGGCGGTGCGCCGATCGCGCAGTTCCACCAGCAGGCGCACGAGGGCCTCGGCGTCGGCTCCGCCTTCCGGTGCGGTGATCGCGACGCGGGTGGCGGCCTTCTTCGCTCGATCGACAGCGTCGCGCGCGTTCACGAAGGCTTCGCCGCGCGCGGCCCGGACGCTGTCCGGCAGGGGCGACTCGATCTCCCCGACCCCGACCCCGACGCTCCACTGCTCCGAGCGGGTCAGGTCGAGCACGATCGCGAGCAGCGCTCCGGCATCGGCGAGCGCCACCTGCACCTCGTCGCCCGCGGTGCGCTCGGGGGCCAGCACGAGCCCCTGGTGCGCGTGAACGGAGGCGACGGCGGCGGGCACGAGGTCGGCGCTGCTGCGGCTGTTGCGCTGGTCGCTGGTGATCACGAACATGGACGTGCCTTATGTGTGAGAGCTCAAGTGATCTCAAGTTTAGCCTGGCCACTTCACCTAGGCAAGGTTCCAGGCTAAAGGTGGCAATACGTAAGCGTGGAAACTAAAGCGGGCACGTCCGCGCGGGGGAGCGTCGAGCCGGCCCGGCGCGGACGGGACGAGGCATCCGTCGCTGATAGCCTGGCGAGCGTGTCTGAAACCGTCGTGAGCGCGACTGCGCCCGCGATCGACCCCGCGTTCGAGAACGTGTGGGACGAGATCGTGTGGCGTGGGCTCGTGCATGTGTCCACCGATCAGGAGGCGCTGCGCGCCCTTCTCGCCGGGGACCCGATCACGTATTACTGCGGCTTCGACCCGACCGCGCCGAGTCTGCACCTCGGCAACCTCGTGCAGTTGCTCACGATGCGCCGTCTGCAGCTCGCCGGCCACAAGCCGCTCGGCCTCGTGGGTGGCTCCACCGGACTCATCGGCGACCCGCGTCCCTCGGCCGAGCGCACGCTCAACACGCGCGAGACCGTGGCCGAATGGGTCGGCTACCTGCGCTCGCAGGTCGAACGGTTCCTGAGCTTCGAGGGTGACAACGCCGCGCGCATCGTCAACAACCTCGACTGGACCGCGCCGCTGAGCGCCATCGACTTCCTGCGCGAGATCGGCAAGCACTACCGCGTCGGCACGATGCTCAAGAAGGATGCCGTCGCCGCTCGTCTCAACTCCGAGGCGGGCATCAGCTACACCGAGTTCAGCTACCAGATCCTGCAGGGCATGGACTACCTCGAGCTGTACCGTCAGTACGGCTGCGTGCTGCAGACCGGCGGCAGCGACCAGTGGGGCAACCTCACGAGCGGCACCGACCTCATCCACCGGGTCGAGGGCACGCATGTCCACGCGATCGGGACGCCACTGATCACCAACAGCGACGGCACCAAGTTCGGCAAGAGCGAGGGCAACGCGATCTGGCTCGATGCCGCGATGTGCAGCCCGTACCGCATGTACCAGTTCTGGCTCAACACCGACGACGCCGACGTCATCCAGCGCCTGAAGATCTTCACGTTCCTGACGCGCACCGAGATCGAGGAGTACGAGCGTCTCGTCGCCGACGAGCCGTTCCGTCGCGCCGCGCAGAAGCGCCTGGCCCTCGAGGTCACCGCTTTCGTGCACGGGACGGATGCTGCCGCCGCCGTGATCGCGGCGTCCGAGGCTCTCTTCGGCCAGGGTGACCTGGCCGCGCTCGACGCGACCACGCTGCGCCATGCGCTGGAGGAGCTTCCCCACGCCACCGTCGCCACCGGAACGAACGTCGTACAGGCGCTCGTCGACACGGGGCTCGTCTCGAGCCTGTCGGAGGGTCGCCGGGCGATCGCCCAGGGCGGAGTCTCGCTCGACGGCGCCAAAGTCGAGGACGAATCCGCGACCGTGTCGGGTGGGCTGCCCGGCGGGGTCTCGGTGCTCCGGCGCGGTAAGAAGACCCTCGCGGGTGTGTTCGTCGGCTGACGCCGCGTGACGAGCGGCGTGGCTCTGCGGACGGGCGACTGATCGATGCCGTTCACCCCCAGCCACGCCGTCGTCGCGCTCCCGTTCGTGCGCACGCCGCTGGTGCCCGCGGCGATCGCTATCGGCGCGATGACGCCGGATCTGCCGCTGTTCGTCCGAGGGCTGCCTCTGCACTACGGCGTCACCCACGGGTTCGCGTGGCTTCCCGTCACGATCGCGCTGGCGTTCGCGCTGCTCCTGGTCTGGCGCCTGGTGATCCGACCGGCAGTCCGTGAGCTCTCCCCGCGATGGCTGGCCCGGCGGCTGCCGGGGGAGTGGGACGCCGGCGCCGGCTCGACCCTCCGCGAGACCCTCGCGATTTCGGGATCGCCCGCTCGGGTGTCGTGGAGCGGGATGCTGCTGCTCGTGCTCTCCCTTGCGATCGGCGTCGTGAGCCACATCGTGTGGGACCTGTTCACCCATGAAGGCCGATGGGGGACGACGGCGATCCCGGCACTCGAGTCCGAGTGGGGACCCCTTCCCGGCTTCAGATGGCTGCAGCACGGGTCGAGCGCGATCGGGCTGGCGATCATCGGGATCTGGATGCTGGTGTGGCTGGTGCGCCGGGCCCCTGAGGCATCCGCGTCGTGTGTTCTTCCCCCGTGGGTCCGCTGGGTGTGGTGGGTGTCGCTGCCGGTGATGCTGCTGGCGGCGTGGCTGTGGGGACTCGCCGTCTTCGGACCACTCGACGCGGCGTTCACAGTCGCCCACCTCGGCTACCGGGTGCTCCCGCCGGCGTGCGCGATCTGGGGCACCATCACGCTCGCGCTGTGCATCGCCGTGCAGGTGCTTCGGCGCAGCCGTGGCGTTCACCCGGAGTGACGCGCCGGACGCCTCGCTTCCGCATGTTTCCGGGGTTATCGGCGCGCGACACGCCCGGGGTGCGGGCCCGATTCGACGGGACACCAGGACGCACGTAGAGTCTTATCTGTTCGCCCCACAGGGAAGCGGAGAGGTCGAGAGCCTTACCCCCCTCAAGAGGAGAACCACCCCATTCCTTCAACACTCCCTTTGAGTGTGCCCGCGTGCGGGTTAGGATGGGTTTCTTCCACTTCTGCGACTGCTCGTCGCCGACTGTGGTGGGGTCTCGCACCTCGCTCAGTCGGATTGACAGCGCGGCCAGGATGTGTAAGATAGAGAAGTTGCCCTGCGGAGATGGCTGTGAAGCCGGAACGCGGGTGCGTCCGATCTTTGAGAACTCAACAGCGTGCACTTGTCAAATGCCAATTTTTTTCTCTGTCGACCGTTTTTTGGTTGGTGGGGGTCTTTTTTGGATCAATTCATGGATGTCAGTTTGATATTCGTTTTTGGTCATGGTTGAACTCGCTGCTGTCTCATCGTTTTCCCGGTGGGTGGTGGCATCATTTTTTTATGGAGAGTTTGATCCTGGCTCAGGATGAACGCTGGCGGCGTGCTTAACACATGCAAGTCGAACGGTGAAGCCAAGCTTGCTTGGTGGATCAGTGGCGAACGGGTGAGTAACACGTGAGCAACCTGCCCTGGACTCTGGGATAAGCGCTGGAAACGGCGTCTAATACTGGATATGAGCTCTCATCGCATGGTGGGGGTTGGAAAGATTTTTTGGTCTGGGATGGGCTCGCGGCCTATCAGCTTGTTGGTGAGGTAATGGCTCACCAAGGCGTCGACGGGTAGCCGGCCTGAGAGGGTGACCGGCCACACTGGGACTGAGACACGGCCCAGACTCCTACGGGAGGCAGCAGTGGGGAATATTGCACAATGGGCGGAAGCCTGATGCAGCAACGCCGCGTGAGGGATGACGGCCTTCGGGTTGTAAACCTCTTTTAGCAAGGAAGAAGCTTTTGTGACGGTACTTGCAGAAAAAGCGCCGGCTAACTACGTGCCAGCAGCCGCGGTAATACGTAGGGCGCAAGCGTTATCCGGAATTATTGGGCGTAAAGAGCTCGTAGGCGGTTTGTCGCGTCTGCTGTGAAATCCCGAGGCTCAACCTCGGGCCTGCAGTGGGTACGGGCAGACTAGAGTGCGGTAGGGGAGATTGGAATTCCTGGTGTAGCGGTGGAATGCGCAGATATCAGGAGGAACACCGATGGCGAAGGCAGATCTCTGGGCCGTAACTGACGCTGAGGAGCGAAAGGGTGGGGAGCAAACAGGCTTAGATACCCTGGTAGTCCACCCCGTAAACGTTGGGAACTAGTTGTGGGGTCCTTTCCACGGATTCCGTGACGCAGCTAACGCATTAAGTTCCCCGCCCTGGGGAGTACGGCCGCAAGGCTAAAACTCAAAGGAATTGACGGGGACCCGCACAAGCGGCGGAGCATGCGGATTAATTCGATGCAACGCGAAGAACCTTACCAAGGCTTGACATACACGAGAACATCCCAGAAATGGGGGACTCTTTGGACACTCGTGAACAGGTGGTGCATGGTTGTCGTCAGCTCGTGTCGTGAGATGTTGGGTTAAGTCCCGCAACGAGCGCAACCCTCGTTCTATGTTGCCAGCACGTAATGGTGGGAACTCATGGGATACTGCCGGGGTCAACTCGGAGGAAGGTGGGGATGACGTCAAATCATCATGCCCCTTATGTCTTGGGCTTCACGCATGCTACAATGGCCGGTACAAAGGGCTGCAATACCGTGAGGTGGAGCGAATCCCAAAAAGCCGGTCCCAGTTCGGATTGAGGTCTGCAACTCGACCTCATGAAGTCGGAGTCGCTAGTAATCGCAGATCAGCAACGCTGCGGTGAATACGTTCCCGGTCTTGTACACACCGCCCGTCAAGTCATGAAAGTCGGTAACACCTGAAGCCGGTGGCCCAACCCTTGTGGAGGGAGCCGTCGAAGGTGGGATCGGTAATTAGGACTAAGTCGTAACAAGGTAGCCGTACCGGAAGGTGCGGCTGGATCACCTCCTTTCTAAGGAGCACCTCAGTCTTTCGGGGCTGTAGGAACCTCAGCAGAGCGAATGTCTCTGCGGGGGCTCGTGGGTGGAACATTTGACATGGCATCAGCGCGGCTGATTCTCATTAGTACGCCGGTTCTTCGGAGCCGGTTGGAGGGTGGGGGTTGGGGAGCGGGGTGCCTGCACGCTGTTGGGTCCTGAGGGACCGGACGCCGCATGTCGCCTCTTTTGGGGGTGGGTGCGGGTGACTGACTCTCTGGGCTTTTTCTGCTGCCGGCTTTTGTTGGTGGGTGGGGGAAGTGCCGCCCGTACTTTGAGAACTACACAGTGGACGCGAGCATCTTTGCAAGATGACCCTTTGGGGTTGTTTTGTGTTGATGATCTTAAAGATCATTAGTCAATTTCTGTCGCACATCCTTTTGGGGTGTGTGGCTGAGTTTTGATTCTCATGTTTTCAAGTCTTTAAGAGCAAACGGTGGATGCCTTGGCATCTGGAGCCGAAGAAGGACGTAGCAATCTGCGATAAGCCTCGGGGAACTGATAAGCAAGTTTTGATCCGAGGGTGTCCGAATGGGGAAACCCCGCTGGGCGGCGTGCTGACCCAGTGACTCCCGCCTGAATATATAGGGCGGGTAGAGGGAACGTGGGGAAGTGAAACATCTCAGTACCCACAGGAAGAGAAAACAACCGTGATTCCGTGAGTAGTGGCGAGCGAAATCGGATGAGGCTAAACCGAGTGCGTGTGATATCCGGCAGGAGTTGCGCATTCGGGGTTGCGGGACTTTCCATACCATTCTGCCGAGTGGTGGACGTGATGCGTCGATATAGATGAACGGTCTTGAAAGGCCGGCCAGAGTGGGTGCCAGCCCCGTAATCGAAATGTCGGACGCAGCGTGGAGAGTATCCCAAGTAGCACGGGGCCCGAGAAATCCCGTGTGAATCTGTCAGGACCACCTGATAAGCCTAAATACTCCCAGATGACCGATAGCGGACAAGTACCGTGAGGGAAAGGTGAAAAGTACCCCGGGAGGGGAGTGAAATAGTACCTGAAACCGTTTGCTTACAAACCGTTGGAGCACCCCTGGTAGGTGTGACAGCGTGCCTTTTGAAGAATGAGCCTGCGAGTTAGCGATATGTGGCGAGGTTAACCCGGGTGGGGTAGCCGTAGCGAAAGCGAGTCTGAATAGGGCGATTTTAGTCGCATGTCCTAGACCCGAAGCGAAGTGATCTATCCATGGCCAGGCTGAAGCGACGGTAAGACGTCGTGGAGGGCCGAACCCACTTAGGTTGAAAACTGAGGGGATGAGCTGTGGATAGGGGTGAAAGGCCAATCAAACTTCGTGATAGCTGGTTCTCTCCGAAATGCATTTAGGTGCAGCGTTGCGTGTTTCTTGCCGGAGGTAGAGCTACTGGATGGCCGATGGGCCCTACAAGGTTACTGACGTCAGCCAAACTCCGAATGCCGGTAAGTGAGAGCGCAGCAGTGAGACTGTGGGGGATAAGCTTCATAGTCGAGAGGGAAACAACCCAGACCACCATCTAAGGTCCCTAAGCGCGTGCTAAGTGGGAAAGGATGTGGAGTTGCTTAGACAACCAGGAGGTTGGCTTAGAAGCAGCCACCCTTGAAAGAGTGCGTAATAGCTCACTGGTCAAGTGATTCCGCGCCGACAATGTAACGGGGCTCAAGCACGCCACCGAAGTTGTGGCATTGACATTATTGGTAGGCCTTCGTGGTCCAGCCGTGTTGATGGGTAGGAGAGCGTCGTGTGGCGAGTGAAGCGGCGGGGTGACCCAGCCGTGGACGCTACACGAGTGAGAATGCAGGCATGAGTAGCGAAAGACGTGTGAGAAACACCCTCCGAAAGACCAAGGGTTCCAGGGTCAAGCTAATCTTCCCTGGGTAAGTCGGGACCTAAGGCGAGGCCGACAGGCGTAGTCGATGGACAACGGGTTGATATTCCCGTACCGGCGAAGAACCGCCCCAATCAATCCAGTAGTGCTAAGTATCTGAATCCCCATGACCGGATCCTTCGGGTGATGGCGTGGGGCCTAGCGTACGACCCCATGCTGGTGCGGTTAGCGTATTAACAGGTGTGACGCAGGAAGGTAGCCCATCCCGGGCGATGGTTGTCCCGGGGCAAGTGCGTAGGCCGAGTCATAGGCAAATCCGTGACTCATACAGGCTGAGACACGATGCGGATGAAAAGTGGGTGATCCTATGCTGCCGAGAAAAGCATCGACGCGAGGTTCTAGCCGCCCGTACCCCAAACCGACTCAGGTGGTCAGGTAGAGAATACCGAGGAGATCGAGAGAATCGTGGTTAAGGAACTCGGCAAAATGCCCCCGTAACTTCGGGAGAAGGGGGGCCATCCACTTATACCACCTTGCGTGGAAAAGGGTGTGGTGGCCGCAGAGACTAGTGGGTAGCGACTGTTTACTAAAAACACAGGTCCGTGCCAAGTCGCAAGACGATGTATACGGACTGACGCCTGCCCGGTGCTGGAAGGTTAAGAGGACGGGTTAGCCGCAAGGCGAAGCTCAGAATTTAAGCCCCAGTAAACGGCGGTGGTAACTATAACCATCCTAAGGTAGCGAAATTCCTTGTCGGGTAAGTTCCGACCTGCACGAATGGCGTAACGACTTCCCAACTGTCTCAACCGCGAACTCGGCGAAATTGCAATACGAGTAAAGATGCTCGTTACGCGCAGCAGGACGGAAAGACCCCGTGACCTTTACTACAGCTTGGTATTGGTGTTCGGTGTGGCTTGTGTAGGATAGGTGGGAGACTGTGAAACCATGACGCCAGTTATGGTGGAGTCGTTGTTGAAATACCACTCTGGTCACTCTGGATGTCTACTTCGAACCGTAATCCGGTTCAGGGACAGTGCCTGGTGGGTAGTTTAACTGGGGCGGTTGCCTCCCAAAAAGTAACGGAGGCGCCCAAAGGTTCCCTCAACCTGGTTGGCAATCAGGTGGCGAGTGTAAGTGCACAAGGGAGCTTGACTGTGAGACTGACAGGTCGAGCAGGGACGAAAGTCGGGACTAGTGATCCGGCAGTGGCTTGTGGAAGCGCTGTCGCTCAACGGATAAAAGGTACCTCGGGGATAACAGGCTGATCTTGCCCAAGAGTCCATATCGACGGCATGGTTTGGCACCTCGATGTCGGCTCGTCGCATCCTGGGGCTGGAGTAGGTCCCAAGGGTTGGGCTGTTCGCCCATTAAAGCGGTACGCGAGCTGGGTTTAGAACGTCGTGAGACAGTTCGGTCCCTATCCGCTGCGCGCGTAGGAAGTTTGAGAGGATCTGACCCTAGTACGAGAGGACCGGGTTGGACGAACCTCTGGTGTGCCAGTTGTACTGCCAAGTGCACCGCTGGTTAGCTACGTTCGGGATGGATAACCGCTGAAAGCATCTAAGCGGGAAGCCGGCCTCAAGATGAGACTTCCATACCCTTCGGGGTGAGAGGCTCCCAGCCAGACTACTGGGTTGATAGGCCAGATGTGGAAGCACGGCAACGTGTGCAGCTGACTGGTACTAATAAGCCGATGACTTGATAACATTCCCCCACCCCCGGGTGGGTTGGTTGCTCGCGTCCACTGAGTGGTTCCCGATGTACGGTCGGGATACCGCAACTGAACACAGAATTTTTCACGTTGTGAACACCTGAAACATCGACAGAGTTTCGGCGGCCATAGCGAGAGGGAAACGCCCGGTCCCATTCCGAACCCGGAAGCTAAGCCTCTCAGCGCCGATGGTACTGCAGGGGGGACCCTGTGGGAGAGTAGGACACCGCCGGACACCCATTCACGAAATGGCCACCCACAGACGGGTGGCCATTTCGCGTTAACACGGTGGATTGCCGACGTACACAGCATCCAGGAGGATCGAACAATGGCAGAGCAGGAGCCGCGCGACGATCGACGCGCGCCGCGCGAACGATCCGGAAAGCCCGCGTCGGCAGGTGGCGACCGTAAGCCCTACGCGAAGCGTGATGGCGACCGTCCCTACGCCAAGCGCGACGGTGACCACAAGCCGTACGCGAAGCGTGACGGGGACCGTTCCTACGCCAAGCGCGACGGTGACCACAAGCCGTACGCCAGGCGTGACGGTGACCACAAGCCGTACGCCAAGCGCGATGGCGACCGTCCGTACGCGAAGCGTGACGGTGACCACAAGCCGTACGCCAAGCGCGATGGCGACCGTCCGTACGCGAAGCGTGACGGTGACCACAAGCCGTACGCGAAGCGTGATGGCGACCGTCCCTATGCGAAGCGCGATGGGGACCACAAGCCGTACGCGAAGCGTGATGGCGACCGTCCTTACGCGAAGCGTGACGGTGAGCGTCCGTACGCGAAGCGTGACGGGGACCACAAGCCGTACGCGAAGCGCGATGGCGACCGTCCGTACGCGAAGCGCGATGGGGACCACAAGCCGTACGCGAAGCGCGATGGCGACCGTCCGTACGCGAAGCGCGATGGGGACCACAAGCCGTACGCGAAGCGCGATGGCGACCGTCCGTACGCGAAGCGTGACGGTGACCACAAGCCGTACGCCAAGCGCGACGGTGACCACAAGCCGTACGCGAAGCGCGACGGCGATCGTCCCTACGCGAAGCGTGACGGCGACCGCACGCCCTCCGAGCGCACTGCGCGCCCGACCCGTGGGGGAGCGAACCGCCCCGACCGTGCCGTCCGCGAAGGCGAGATCCGCCCGGTCCGCGCTCGGCACGACGACCCGGTCATCCCCGAGGATGTCACCGGGCGCGATCTGCCGCCGGCCGCCCGCAACGAGCTGAAGACTCTGAGCAAGGAGAACGCCGAAGATGTCGCGCGTCACCTGGTGATGGCGTCGCAGCTGATCGACGAAGACCCGGCGCTGGCCCACCAGCACGCGTTGTCGGCTTCTCGCCGCGCCGGTCGGATCGCCGTCGTGCGCGAGACGCTCGCGATCACCGCCTACGCCACGGGCGATTTCGCACTCGCCCTGCGGGAGCTGCGCACCTACCGACGGATCTCGGGTCGCGACGACCAGATCGCCCTGATGGTCGACAGCGAGCGGGGCGTCGGCCGTGCCGATCGTGCGCTCGAGGTCGGCCGCGCCGTCGACCGCTCCACGCTCGAGACGCCGGTGCGCGTCGAGCTGGCGATCGCGATGTCGGGTGCCCGCCTCGACCTCGGCGAGCCCGAACGCGCGCTGCAGGAACTCGACATCCCCGAACTCGATCCCGACCGCGCGTTCGAGTGGAGCCCCGCTCTGTTCGCCGCCCGTGCCGCGGTGCTCGAGGAGCTCGGCCGCACGGACGAGGCCGCACAGTGGCAGCGGCGCGCCGTGGTCGCCGCCGAAGCGATCGACGCAGCATCCGGTATCGACGATCTTGAGACGGTCTTCGTCGAGGAGGTCATCGAGATGGACCTCGACGAAGACGAGGACGAAGACGAGGACGAAGGCGCGGACGACACCGGTGACGAGCCCGGGACGCCCGCGGATGTCGACGAGTCCGCAACGCCCGAGGACGTCGACGACGCCGCGCCCGCTGACGCCGAGCCGGAGGAGATCTCCGTCGCCGACGAGGTCGCCGAGATCCTCGTGGACGCGGGCGTCGACGAGCCCGCTGGCGACGAGGCCGACCGCTGATGGCCCTGTTCGGGCGGCGGGCTGCGACGCCCGCCCCGCTCGACGGCGTCGACGTGGTGCTGGCCGACCTCGACGGGGTCGTCTACGCGGGTGCCGGCGCGCTGCCGCACGCAGTCGAGAGCCTCAACCGCGCCCGTGACGGCCGCTCGCTGGCGTACATCACGAACAATGCTGCGCGCACGGATGCGTCGGTCGCAGCCCACCTGAGCGAACTCGGGCTCGTGACGACTCCGCGTGATGTCGTCACCAGCCCGCAGGCCGCGATGCGGCTGCTGGCGGAGAAGATCGCCCCCGGGTCCACCGTGCTCGTCGTCGGTGGCGACGGTCTCGTCGTCGAAGTCGAGCGAGCGGGCTTCGTCGTGACGCGCAGCGCCGACGACGCGCCGTCCGCGGTGGTGCAGGGATTCGCGCCGGAGGTGGGCTGGACCCAGCTCGCCGAGGCGGCCTTCGCGCTCAAGACGCCGGAAGAGGACGGCGGCATCCCGTGGGTGGCGACGAACACCGACTGGACGATCCCGCAGTCCCGCGGCATCGCTCCCGGCAACGGCACGCTGGTCTCCGCGGTGCACACGGCGGTCGGGCGGCTCGCGACCGTCGCCGGCAAGCCCGAGGTGCCGATCTTCCAGGAGGCCGTCGCGCGGTTCGAGGCGCAGCATCCGTTGTTCCTGGGCGACCGTCTCGATACCGACATCCTGGGCGCCAACCGTGCCGGCATCCCCTCGGCGCTCGTGCTGACGGGCGTGGATCGACCGAAGCACGTGCTGGCGGCGCCTGAGAACTCGCGTCCGACGTACATCCTGGGCGACCTTCGTGAGCTCCACGAGCCGTACCCCGAGGTGCAGGTGAAAGACGGCGTCGCGACGGTGCGCGGCGCGCGCGTCGCGATCGACGGACCCGACGTCCGCATCATCAGCGAAGGCGACCGGCCGGTCGATCTCGTGCGCGCCGGTGCGGCGGCGATCTGGTCGACCGGCCGGGCGATCTTCGGCTTCCGTGTGCCCGAGCGCCTCTACGCGGACCCGTTTCACCGACCCTGATCCTCGCCGCGGCGCAGCGGGCAGTGTCGGGCGACCCCCGTAGTCTGGAGGGCATGGATCGAGCCGACGGGCATGAGGACGAGCACGGCGACCTGTTGTCGACCCTCGAGGTGATCGAGGCGCAGCCGCTGGACACCCGTGCCGACGCCTACGACACGCTGCACGACACGCTCGCCCGTCGCCTCGAAGCGAGCCCCGGCACCCCGTCATGACGGGCCGCCTCGATGCCGTTCTCGCCGCCCGTGGCCTCGCGCGCTCCCGCACCCACGCCGCCACCCTCATCTCCGAAGGACTGGTGACGGTCGACGGCCGTCCGGTGGTGAAGGCGTCGACGCCGGTCGGCGACGATGCCGTGATCGAAGTCGCCGTCTCCGATCACTACGTGAGCCGAGCTGCGCACAAGCTCATCGCGGGCCTCGACGCCTTCGAGGTCGACGTCCGCGGCCGGGTGGCGCTCGACATGGGCGCGTCCACCGGCGGCTTCACGCAAGTGCTGCGCGAGCGCGGCGCCGAGCCGGTGATCGCCGTGGATGTCGGTCACGGGCAGCTCGCAGCATCCGTCGCACAGGATCCCGGGGTCGTGTCGGTCGAGGGCTTCAACGTCCGCTATATGACCTGACACCCTCGCCGGGGCGAGCGGCGTCGCCGAACCGCCGTCGGTGATCACGGGCGACCTGTCGTTCATCTCGCTCACCCATGTGCTGCCCGCAGCGCGCAGGGTCGCAGCATCCGATGCCGATCTCGTGCTGCTGATCAAACCGCAGTTCGAAGTCGGGCGCACGGCGGTGAAGGGCGGACTCGTGACGAACCCGGTGCTGCGCGCGGACGCGGTCGCCCGCGTGCTGTGGTCGGCATGGGATGCAGGGCTCGGCACCCGTGGCGTCGTCTCCTCCCCGATCGCCGGAACGCACGGCAATTCCGAGTTCATCGCGCACCTCGCACCGGGGCGGGGGAGCAATCCGACAGAATGGTTGAGCACCGTGAACCGACTGGCGGGGAGCCGATGAACGACGCCGACACCGAGGCCCAGCGCAGCATCCTGGTGGTGGCGCACGCCCATCGCGCCGACACCGTCTCTGCCGCGGAGCGGGTCGTCGCCGCGCTGCGCGCCGCGGGCGCCCGCCCCGTGCTCGCCCTCGACGACGGCGAAGACCTGGTGCAGGCGGGGCCCTCGCTGGCCGACGTCGCGGTGCTCGGCATCGACGTGCCGGTGACCGACATCGAGCTGGCGATCGTGCTCGGCGGTGACGGCACGATCCTGCGTGCGGCGGAGCTCGTGCGCGACGGGAGTGCGCCGGTCCTCGGCATCAACATGGGCCACGTCGGGTTCCTCGCCGAGATCGAGCGCGACGACATGGACGAGGCCGTCCGCCGCGTCATCGCGCGCGAGTACGAGGTCGAGGAGCGCATGGCGCTCCAGGTGCGAGTCAAAGACACCGGCGACTCCGTCATCTACGAGACATGGGCGCTCAACGAGGCGACGGTCGAGAAGGCGAGCCGTGAGCGTCTGCTCGAGGTGGTCGTCGAGATCGACGGCCGTCCGCTGTCGACGTTCGGCTGCGACGGCATGGTCGTCTCGACGCCGACGGGGTCGACCGCGTACAACTTCTCCGCCGGCGGCCCGGTGATCTGGCCGACCGTCGAGGCGATCGCCGTGGTGCCGTTGTCGGCGCACGCGCTTTTCGCCAAGCCCCTGGTCGTCGGACCCGAGCACTCGGTCGCGATCGAGGTGCTCGAGCGCACCAACGGCACCGGCATCCTGTGGTGCGACGGGCGCCGGTCGCACGACCTGCCTCCGGGCGCGCGCGTCGTCGTGCGGCGGTCCGATCGCCCGGTGCGTCTCGCGCGCCTGCACCCCGCCCAGTTCACGGATCGCCTCGTGCGCAAGTTCCGCCTCCCGGTCGAGGGCTGGCGCGGTCCGGCCGCGATCACCGGCGTCCTGCCGACGCAGACGGAGCTGATCACGGATGCCGCCACCGCCGTCGACGCCGAGACCGACGTGGTCGGCAGCGAGGTCGCCCCGTGATCGAAGAGATGCGCCTGCGCGACCTGGGCGTGATCGCCGAGGCGACGCTGCCGATCGGCGCGGGATTCACGGCGATCACCGGTGAGACCGGCGCCGGCAAGACGATGGTCGTGACCGGGCTCGGGCTGCTGCTGGGCCAGCGCGCCGACTCCGGCGCCGTGCGTGCCGGCGCCACCCAGGCGACGGTCGACGGCGTGTGGATCGTCCCCGAGGACGGACCCGTCGCCGCGCGCGTGCGCGAGGCCGGCGGCGACGTCGAGCCCATCGGCGGCGGCCGCGCCGAGCTGTACATCGGGCGCTCGATCTCGAGCGAAGGCCGAGGGCGGGCCTCCGTCGGCGGGCGGGCCGCGCCGGCCGGCGTGCTCGCGGATCTCGCCGACGAACTGGTGGTCGTGCACGGGCAGTCCGACCAGCTGCGGCTGCGCTCCGCGGCCGCTCAGCGCGACGCACTCGACCGCTTCGGCGGCGAGGCCGTCCACACCGCGCGCGATGCCTATCGCCGCGCCTTCGAGCACTGGCGTGCGATCGATCGCGAGCTCTCGCAGCTCACCGAGGATCGCGACGCGCGGGCGCGCGAGGCCGAAGACCTCCGTGCGCAGCTCGCCGAGATCGAGCAGGCGGCCCCCGAGTCCGGCGAAGACGCGGAGCTGGCCACCCGCGCCGAGCGCCTCGCGAACGCCGAGGAACTCCGTGTCGCCGCCGCGACAGCCCATGACGGACTCTCCGGCGACGGCGACGAACCCGACGCCGGGGCACTCCTCGCCGAGGCGCGCCGCGCCCTCGAACGCGTGCACGACCCCGTGCTGGCAGAGCTCGGCGGGCAGCTCGCCGACGTCGGCTATCGCGTCGCCGACATCGCCGCAGCGCTGGCAGGCTACCTCGCCGACCTCGACGAATCGGGGCCGCACGAGCTCGCCGCGGTCGAAGAGCGCCGCGCCGTGCTCGCCGGCCTGGTCCGCGCGCACGGCACCCTCGATGCCGCCATCGAGCTGCTCGACACCGGCTCCTCGCGTCTGGCGGAACTCGACGACGACTCGGGTCGCTCCGACCGGCTGGCGGCGGAACGGGATGCCGCAGCATCCGTCCTCGACGAGACGGCGGCCGCGCTGACCGCGGTCCGCACCGAAGCGGCCGGGCGGCTGGGTGCGGCGGTCACGACCGAGCTGCGTGCACTCGCGATGCCGGACGCGCGCCTCGAGGTCGCCGTGACACCCGGAACCGAATCCGCGTCGGGGCGTGACGACGTCGCCATCCTGCTGGCCCCGCACCCCGGCGCCGAGCCGCGCGCCGTCTCCCGCGGCGCGAGCGGCGGGGAGCTCAGCCGCGTCATGCTCGCGATCGAGGTCGTGATCGCGGCCGTCGACCCGGTGCCGACATTCGTGTTCGACGAGGTGGACGCCGGCATCGGCGGCGCCGCCGCGATCGAGGTCGGCCGGCGTCTCGCGCGGCTGTCGGAATCGTCGCAGGTGATCGCGGTCACCCACCTCGCGCAGGTGGCGGCGTTCGCGGCCAACCACCTGACCGTCGTGAAGGCGAACGACGGCTCGGTCACGGCATCCGACGTCCGCCGCCTGGACGGCGCCGATCGCGAGGCCGAGATGGCCCGCCTGCTGTCGGGCATGCCCGACTCGGACGCGGCCCTCACGCACGCACGCGAGCTGCTCAGCCTTCGCACCGAAGTCGGCTGAGCGCTGCCCGCCTCCGCGTGTCCCCAGGTTCTGCGAAGCTCATCGAAACACTGCCTGATAGGATAAAAGCCCGTGATGCAGACTTCTGATTCTTTCCGCGGCGACACTTCGAACGACACCACCAAGCACATCTTCGTGACCGGTGGTGTCGTTTCCTCGTTGGGCAAGGGTCTCACCGCGGCCAGCCTCGGAAACCTCCTCACCGCCCGCGGTCTGCGCGTCGTGATGCAGAAGCTCGATCCCTATCTGAACGTCGATCCGGGCACGATGAACCCGTTCCAGCACGGCGAGGTCTTCGTGACCGACGACGGCGCCGAGACCGACCTCGACATCGGCCACTACGAGCGCTTCCTCGACATCGAACTCAGCCAGGCAGCCAACGTCACGACCGGCCAGATCTATTCGCAGGTCATCGCGAAGGAGCGGCGCGGCGAGTACCTCGGCGATACCGTGCAGGTGATCCCGCACATCACCGACGAGATCAAGCGCCGCATGCGCCTGCAGGCCGACGAGACGCCCAAGCCCGACGTGATCATCACCGAGATCGGCGGCACCGTCGGCGACATCGAGTCGCAGCCGTTCATCGAGTCCGCCCGCCAGATCCGTCATGAGCTGGGCCGCAACAACGTCTTCTTCGTGCACGTGTCGCTGGTGCCGTTCATGGGTGCGTCTGGCGAACAGAAGACCAAGCCGACGCAGCACTCGGTCGCGGCGCTGCGCTCCATCGGCATCCAGCCCGACGCGCTGGTGCTGCGCAGCGACCGCCCCGTCACCGAGTCGAACAAGCGCAAGATCGCGCTCATGTGCGACGTCGACGAGGGCGCGGTCGTGAACGCGGTCGACGTGCCGAGCATCTACGACATCCCGTCGATGCTCAACGAGCAGGGCCTCGACGAGTACATCGTCCGTGCGCTCGGTCTGTCGAAGGCCGCCGACGTCGACTGGTCGCGCTGGCAGCGCGTGCTGAACGCCGTGCACAACCCGAAGCACGAGGTCACGATCGGCCTCGTCGGCAAGTACATCGACCTGCCCGATGCCTACCTCTCGGTCACGGAGGCGCTGAAGGCCGGCGGGTTCGCGCAGGAGACGCACGTCAACATCCGCTGGATCCCCTCGGACGAGTGCGAGACGCCGGAGGGCGCCGCCAAGGCGCTCGGCCCGCTCGACGGCATCGTGATCCCCGGCGGCTTCGGCATCCGCGGCATCGAGGGCAAGATCGGCGCGCTCAAGTTCGCGCGCGAGCAGGGCATCCCGACGCTCGGCATCTGCCTCGGCCTGCAGTGCATCGTGATCGAATACGCGCGTCACGTCGCCGGGATCGCGGATGCCTCGTCCAGCGAGTTCGACCCCGACACGCAGCATCCCGTCATCGCCACCATGGAGGAGCAGGTCGACATCCTCGACCACGGCGACCTCGGCGGCACGATGCGGCTCGGCCTGTACCCGGCCGACCTCGCGGAGGGCTCGATCGCGGCCGAGGTGTACGGCGGCGACCGCGCGTCGGAGCGCCACCGCCACCGCTACGAGGTGAACAACCGCTACCGCGACCAGATCGCGGAGGCCGGCCTGGTGTTCTCGGGCATCAACCCGGACCTGAACCTCGTGGAGTACGTGGAGCTGCCGCGCGACGTGCACCCGTACTACATCGCGACGCAGGCGCACCCTGAGCTGCGTTCGCGTCCGACCGACGCGAACCCGCTGTTCCGCGGTCTCGTCGGCGCGGCGCTCGACCGGCACCGCGCGAGCGAGCTCTTCGAGGTCGAGCCCGATGAGCTCACGGTCGCCTGACGTGACGGAAGAACTCCTCGCCGACGAGCCCGTCGACGCCACCGTCCTCGACAGCGACCTGGTCTACGAGGGCCGGGTGTGGGATGTGCGCAGTGACACCGTCGCCTACGGCGACGGGCAGATCGTGCGTCAGTACGTCGATCACCCCGGCGCGGCCGCGGTCGTGGCGGTGGACGACGAGGGGCGGGTGCTGCTGATCCAGCAGTACCGGCACCCGATCCGCCACCGCGACTGGGAGATCCCGGCCGGCCTGCTCGACATGGCCGGCGAGACGCCGCTCGAGACCGCCCGGCGCGAGCTCGCCGAGGAGGTCGACCTCGTCGCCTCGTCGTGGGAGCCGCTGGTGAGCATCTTCACCACGCCCGGAGGGAACGACGAGATCGTGCACCTGTTCCTCGCGCGCGGGCTGACCCCCGCGAACGAGGTGCACGCGCGGGCGGACGAGGAAGCCGACATCCGTCTGGAGTGGCTGCCGCTCGCCGACGCCGTCGCGGGGGTCCTCGCCGGACGCCTGCGCAACGGCATCCTCGCGGTGGGCCTGCTCGCCGCCGCCGAGCGACTCCGCCAGGCGGGCTCCACCGGAGCCTGACGAACCCTCCGAAGTTCGCCGACAGCCCCGCCGAACGTGAGACCCTCGTGACAGGAGGCGCCTGACATGCAGATCGCTCGAGCGGTGGACTCGTACCTGCGCCACGTCGCGATCGAGCGCGGGCTGTCGGAGAACACCGTCGCGGCGTACCGACGGGACCTCGCCGGCTACGCCGAGTGGCTGCGCGAGCAGCATGTCGACGACACGGCCGCGGTCACGTCGGTGACCCTCGCGAGCTTCATCGCCGACCGCGCGGCCGCCCAGCCGCCGATGGCGGCGTCGTCGCTCGCGCGGTTGCAGTCGTCGGTGCGGGGGCTGCACCGGTTCCTCGCCCGCGAAGGCATCGAGCCGGCCGACCCATCGTCGAACCTGCGCCCGCCGAAGCAGCCGCGGCGGCTGCCCAAGGCGCTCACGATCGAGCAGGTCGAGAGCCTGTTGGATGCCTCGGGCCCGGCGCCGGCGACCGAGGCCGACGTGTCCGGCAGCGGGGGAGCGGCGGCGGGAGACCTGCTGGGCATGCGCGACCGCGCCCTGCTCGAGCTGCTGTACGCCACCGGCGCACGCGTCTCGGAGATCGTGCAGCTCGACGTGGACGACGCGGCGCACGGCGACGTGCTGCGCGTGCGCGGCAAGGGATCGAAGGAGCGCATCGTCCCCGTGGGGTCGTACGCGCGTGCCGCCGTCGACGCGTACCTCACCCGCGCGCGGCCGGAGCTCTCCCACCGCGGCCGGTCGACGCCGAAGCTCTTCCTCGGTGCGCGCGGAGCACCGCTCTCGCGGCAGAGCGCCTGGCTGATCATCCAGTCGGCGGCCGAGCGCGCCCACCTCACCGCGCACGTGTCGCCGCACACCCTCCGGCATTCCTTCGCAACCCACCTCCTGCAGGGCGGCGCCGACGTCCGCGTCGTGCAGGAGCTGCTCGGCCACGCCTCCGTCGCGACGACGCAGATCTACACGTACGTGTCGGTCGACGCCCTCCGCGACGTGTACGCGACGTCGCATCCTCGCGCCCGCTGACCTCGGCGACCGCCGCGCCGCAGGCGTTCCCGTGCGCGGCGTGACTAGAATCGGTGGACACGAAGCACGTAGGTGGGAGCATTGGTGGCGGGCAAGGCACAGGCGGCGACGAAGGCCGCCACGGGGGACACTCCGATCGGACCCACCGGTCGTCCCTATCAGGGCTTCCCCACCCCGCCGAAGCTCGCCGGTCACGGCCCCGCCCGCATCATCGCGCTGTGCAACCAGAAGGGCGGCGTCGGCAAGACGACGACGACCATCAACCTCGCAGCCGCGCTCGCCGGTTACGGCCGCAAGGTGCTCGCGGTCGACTTCGACCCGCAGGGCGCACTGTCGGCGGGTCTCGGCATCCAGACTCACGAGATCCCGACGATCTACGACCTGCTGCTCGACGGCAAGCGCGACCCGCACGAGGTCATCGTGCACACCCGTGTCGAGAATCTCGACGTGATTCCGGCGAACATCGATCTCTCGGCCGCCGAGGTGCACCTGGTGAACGAGGTCGCGCGCGAGCAGACGCTGTCGCGGGCGCTGCGCAAGGTCACGGGCGATTACGACGTGATCCTCATCGACTGCCAGCCGTCGCTGGGCCTCCTGACGGTCAACGCGCTCACCGCGAGCCATGGTGTCGTCATACCGCTCGAGTGCGAGTTCTTCGCCCTCCGCGGAGTCGCGATGCTCATCGAGACGATCGACAAGGTGCGCGACCGACTCAACCCCACCATCACGCTCGACGGCGTGCTGGCCACGATGTACGACGCGCGTACGCTCCACTCGCGCGAGGTGCTCGAGCGGGTGGTCGACGCCTTCGGCGACGACGTCCTCGAGACCGTGATCGGCCGCACCGTCAAGTTCCCGGATGCCTCCGTCTCGGGCATGCCGATCACCGAGTTCGCGCCGGAGCACGCCGCCGCGCAGGCCTACCTGCGGCTGGCGCGGGAGCTGGTCGCCCGTGGCGCTGTCGCCTGACGCTTCGGCAGGCTCACCGACCGGGGAAGGGTTCCGGGTCGCCCTCTCGAACTTCGACGGGCCTTTCGACCTCCTCCTCACCCTGATCTCGAAGCACGAGCTCGACATCACCGAGGTGTCGCTGTCGCTCGTGACCAACGACTTCATCGCGTACCTGCGCGATCTGGGTCCGGGTGAAGAGCTGGACGAGGCATCCGAGTTCCTCGTCGTCGCGGCGACCCTGCTCGACATGAAGGTCGCGGGACTGCTCCCGCAGGGCGAGCTCGTCGACGCCGAGTCGGTCGCCCTGCTCGAAGCGCGCGACCTGCTGTTCGCGCGACTGCTGCAGTACCGCGCGTTCAAAGAGGTGTCGACGTGGTTCGAGCGGTGCCTGCGCCGCGAGGCCGTGCGCCACACCCGCTCGGTGCGCCTCGACGAGAAGTACCGCAACGCCGTGCCGGAGCTGGTGTGGTCGCTGAGCGCCGACGACTTCGCGGCGCTGGCGCTCCTGGCGATGACGCCGAAGGAGATCCCGCGCATCGGGTTCGACCACCTGCACGCGCCGCTGGTGAGCATCCGGGAGCAGGCGGCGATCGTGGTGACGCTGCTGCGGGATGCCGGGTCCCTGACATTCCGCGAGCTCATCGCGGGCGTCGGTCAGCCCGGCGTCGTCGTCGCACGATTCCTCTCGGTGCTGGAGCTGTACCGCCACGCCGCCCTGTCCTTCGAACAGCTCGAACCGCTCGGCGAGCTGACCCTCCGCTGGAGCGCGCAGCGCTGGAGCGACGAGAACCTCGCCACCCTGGGAGCCGACTATGACCGATGATGCTTCGACAGACTCAGCGACCGGGGGTGACGCGCCCGTCGTGACCGTGACCGACGTCGCGCGGCGCCTCGAGGCGATCCTGCTGATCGTCGAGGAGCCGCAGAGTCTGGTGAGCCTCGCGACCGCGGTCGGCGCGCCGGTGCCCGCGGTTCGACAGGCCATCGAGTCGCTCGTCGACGACTACGACGGCAAGTCCGTCGGACCGGTCCGAGGCTTCGAGCTGCGTGAAGTCGGCGGCGGTTGGCGGCTCTACGTGCGCGAGGAACTCGACGACCTCGTCAGCGAGTACGTCGGCGGCCAGGCGCCGTCGCGCCTGTCGCAGGCGGCGCTCGAGACCCTCGCCGTCATCGCGTACAAGCAGCCGGTGACCCGCAGCCAGGTCGCGTCGATCCGCGCCGTGAACGTCGACTCCGTCGTGCGCACACTGCTGGCGCGCGAGCTCATCACCGAGCTCTTCGCGGACTCCGAGACCGGCGCCATCAACTACGGCACCACCGACGCGCTGCTCGTGCACCTCGGCATCAACTCGCTCGACGAGCTCCCGCACATCTCGCCGCTGCTCGACGGTGTCGATGAAGTCGAAGACAACCAGGACGAAGGAGTGCGTCGATGACCGGCGGATCGGAATCGACCGAGGGCGTGCGCCTGCAGAAGGCCCTCGCGAACGCGGGAGTCGCGTCGCGGCGCGTCGCCGAGCAGCTCATCGTCGAGGGACGCGTGCGGGTGAACGGCGCAGTGGTCACCGAGCTCGGCTCACGCGTCGACCCCGAGAACGACCTGGTGGACGTCGACGGCACGGCCGTCCAGTTCGACCAGTCCAGGCGGTACGTCATGCTCAACAAGCCCACGGGCGTCGTGAGCTCGATGAAGGACGACCGCGGTCGCCCTGACCTTCGCCGCTTCACCGAGGACTGGGATGAGCGCCTGTACAACGTGGGGCGATTGGATGCCGAGACCAGCGGCCTGCTCGTGCTCACGAACGACGGTGAGCTCGCGCACGTGCTCGCGCACCCGTCGTTCGGCGTCACCAAGGTGTACATCGCCAAGGTCGACGGCCGCGTGACGCCCCAGACGATCCAGAGGCTCCTGAAAGGCGTCGACCTGGAGGACGGCCCGATCTCCGCCGACAAGGCCCGGCTGCTGTCGTCGTCGGCAGAGGGCGGCGGCTCGCTTGTCGAGCTCACGCTCCACTCGGGGCGCAACCGTATCGTGCGTCGCATGATGGCGGAGGTGGGGCATCCGGTCGTCGAACTCGTGCGACGGCAGTTCGGCCCGCTGCACCTGGGAACGCTGCCAGCCGGGCGCGCCCGCGAGTTGACTAAGGTGGAGCGGGGCGCTCTGCTGACTCTTTCGCGCCAAGCCGCAGGTCAACAGGAGGATTAAGTGACAGCGACCTCCCTTGCTCCGCGCGTGCAGGGCACGGTGCGCATCGTCGGCGCAGGCCTGCTCGGCGCGAGCATCGGCCACGCGCTCAGCGCACGCGGCGTCGATGTCGCGCTCGACGACACGTCACCGTCGCAGCTGCGTCTCGCGATCGACTACGGTGCGGGCCGCCGCGCGGCCGAGGGCGATGAGCCGTCGCTGGTCGTCGTCGCCGTGCCGCCGGACGTCACGGCCGATGTGATCCAGCGCGAGCTCGAGCGCCACCCGGGCGCGGTCGTGACGGATGTCGCGAGCGTCAAGCTCGAGCCGCTCCTCGCGCTGCGCGAGCGCGGCGTCGACCTCACGCACTACATCGGCTCGCATCCGCTGGCGGGGCGCGAGCGCGGGGGAGCGATCTCCGCCCGCGCCGACATCTTCGTCGGCCGCCCGTGGGTCGTGTGCCGCGACGAGGAGACGTCATCCGCCGACCTCGCGCTCGTCGAAGGCCTCGCTCTCGACCTCGGGGCGACGCCGATCGAGATGACCCCCGAAGACCACGACCGCGGCGTCGCGCTCGTCTCGCACGTACCGCAGCTCGTCGCGAGCCTGCTCGCCGGCCGCTTCGTCGACGCCCCCGACGGGTCGCTGCGGCTCGCCGGCCAGGGCGTGCGCGACACCACCCGCATCGCAGCGTCCGCTCCCGAGCTGTGGGTGCAGATCCTCGGCGCGAATGCGGCGCCCGTCGTCGACGTGCTCGACCAGATCGCGGCCGACCTCTCCGCCGTCGCCGACGCGCTGCGCGAGCCCGACGCGCCGGGCGCCCGCCGCGCCGTCGCCGACACGATCCGCCGTGGCAACGACGGCGTCGAGCGCCTGCCGGGCAAGCACGGCCAGAACCGCCGCTTCGAGCAGGTCGTGGTGATGGTCGATGACACCCCGGGCCAGCTCGGCCGGCTGTTCGGTGAGCTCGGCGACCTCGACGTGAACGTGG
Source organism: Microbacterium trichothecenolyticum (assembly GCF_041938625.1). Classification (GTDB taxonomy): domain Bacteria; phylum Actinomycetota; class Actinomycetes; order Actinomycetales; family Microbacteriaceae; genus Microbacterium; species Microbacterium trichothecenolyticum_D. The sequence continues at coordinate 1,827,229 of NZ_CP169427.1, forward strand.
AAGACCTGCGCTTGGAGCATTCGCCCGGCGCCCAGTTCGGCCTCGCCGAGATCAGCGTCGTCCCGAGCGCCGTGCGCCGGGCGATCGACGGCCTCGAGTCGCGCGGCTGGAAGATTGCGAGCACCACCAATGACTGACCCCGCGATCACCAAACCGGGGCCCGACCCGGTCATCGTCGCGATCGACGGCCCCGCCGGCAGCGGCAAGTCCAGCGTCTCGAAGCAGGTCGCCCGCCGTCTCGGTTACGGCTACCTCGACACCGGAGCTGCCTACCGCGCCCTCGCGTGGCACGCGCTCGAGCACGGCATCGACACGTCGGACGCAGCATCCGTTCTCGATGTCTCGGGGAGTTTCGACTACGCGATCTCGCTCGACCCGGACGCGTACTGGGTGCGTGTCGGGTCCAGCGACGTCACCGACGCGATTCGCGAGCCCCGCGTCTCGGACGCCGTGAGCGGCGTCGCCCGCGTGCCCGCGGTGCGCCAGTCGGTGAACGCACTGTTCCGGGCTCTCGTGGCGCGCTCCGGGCGACCGGGCGTCGTCGTCGAGGGGCGTGACATCACGACGGTCGTCGCCCCCGACGCGCCTGTGCGCATCCTCCTCACGGCCGCGCCGGAGATCCGCGCCGCGCGCCGCAGCGCCGAACTGACGACGCACGATGCCGCGTCCGTCGCCGCCGCGCTGCACCAGCGCGACGCCTCGGACTCGGCCGTCGTCGACTTCCTCACCGCCGCGCCCGGCGTCGAGGTCGTCGACTCGACCCCCCTAGATTTCGACCAGACCGTGGACGCCGTGCTCGGCGTGATCCAGGCCGCGCTGAGCGCGCCGGCGGTCGACTCACAGCAGACAGGAGCCTGAGATGGCTGATGACAACACCGACTTCGACGAGTTCGAGGCCGGAGACGACAACCTCGCCGAGAACCTCGCGGACCTCGACGACGAGCTCGCCGAGCAGCGGGCCGTCGCCCTGCGCGTCGGCCTCGACGACTACGACCTGGACGACGAGGACGCCGCGCTGCTCGCGGGCATCGCCCTGGGCGAGGACGGCATCGAGTTCCTGCCGGCGCTTCCGGTCGTCGCGATCGTCGGCCGCCCGAACGTCGGCAAGTCCGCGCTGGTGAACCGCATCCTGGGCCGCCGCGAAGCCGTCGTCGAGGACACCCCCGGTGTCACGCGCGACCGCGTCACGTACAAGGCCGAGTGGATGGACCGCCGCTTCACCCTCGTCGACACCGGCGGCTGGGAACCTGACGCGAAGGGGATCGACCGCTCCGTCGCCGCGCAGGCCGAGGTGGCGATCGATCTGTCGGACGTCGTGCTGTTCGTCGTCGACGCCATGGTCGGCGCCACGGCGACCGACGAGCACGTCGTGCGTCTGCTCCGCAAGGCGAACAAGCCCGTCTTCCTCGTCGCCAACAAGATCGACGACGCCCGCCAGGAGCCCGAGGCCGCCGCGCTCTGGAACCTCGGGCTCGACCAGCCGTGGCCGGTCTCGGCCATCCACGGCCGCGGCGTCGCCGACCTTCTCGACGAGGTCGTGAAGGTCATGCCCGACGTGTCGGCGGTGGCCAAGGCCGAGATCGGCGGCCCGCGCCGCGTCGCGATCCTCGGCCGCCCGAACGTGGGCAAGTCGTCGCTGCTGAACAAGGCCGCGGGCGAGGAGCGCGTCGTCGTCAACGAGCTCGCCGGCACCACGCGCGACCCCGTCGACGAGGTCGTCGAGCTCGGCGGCAAGCTGTGGCGCTTCGTCGACACCGCCGGCATACGCCGCCGCGTACATCTGCAGCAGGGCGCCGACTTCTACGCGTCGCTGCGCACGTCGGCGGCGCTCGAGAAGGCCGAGGTCGCGATCGTCGTGATCGACGTGACCCAGCCGATCAGCGTGCAGGACCTCAACATCATCGATCTCGTCCTCGAGTCGGGTCGCGCGCTCGTCATCGCCTACAACAAGTGGGACCGCCTCAATGACGACGACATGGACGGCCAGGACCGCCGCCGCTACCTCGAGCGCGAGATCGAGCAGGACCTTGCCCACGTGCAGTGGGCGCCCCGCGTGAACATCTCGGCCCGCACCGGTCGTCACCTCGACAAGCTCGTGCCGGCGCTCGAGACGGCACTCGAGTCATGGGATCAGCGCATCCCGACGGGCAAGTTCAACGCGTTCCTCACCGAGCTGATCGCCGAGCACCCGCACCCGCTGCGCGGCGGAAAGCAGCCGCGCATCCTGTTCGGCACGCAGGCGTCCACACGCCCGCCGACCTTCGTGCTGTTCACGACCGGCTTCCTCGACCCGGGTTACCGCCGCTTCATCCAGCGGCGCCTGCGCGAGCTGTACGGCTTCGAGGGCTCGCCGATCGTGATCAACATGCGCGTCCGCGAGCGCCGCCAGCGCTGACGCCAGCTCTGGGATGACGGATGTCTCGGACCGAGGCATCCGTCATCTCTTCATGCGTGCTCGCCCTGACCGTAGCGCGCCGGGCGCACCATCGCGGTCGTGTCGGGCGCGGCGAAGCCGAACTGCCGGTAGAGGCCGTGCGCGTCCCCGGTGAACAGTGTCCAGCGCATGTCGGCGCCCGGTCCGTCGTCGATCATCAGGTGGATCAGGCGCTTGCCGAGTCCGTGACCGCGGTGCGCGTCGACGACGAAGACGTCGGCGAGGTAGGCGAAACCGACACCGTCCGAGACGGCTCGGGCGAAGCCGACCAGTTCGCCGGTCGGGCGGTGGTAGGCGGCGACCACCCGCCACGAATTGTCGAGCTGCGTCTCGACCTGTTCGCGCGTGCGCCATCCTCCCCAGTACGCCTCAGTCGAGAGCCACGCCCACACGGCGTCTCGCTGGACTCGGGTCGGGTCATCGTCGAGTTCGTACTCCATGCACCCCATTGTGGCGAGTCCTCCGGTGACGGCGGTGGGGCCGATTCGGCGTTCGCGGCCCGCTCGTGTGACAGGCTGGCACCGTGACGATCGAGCCTCCCGCCTCTGGTGAGCCCCGGCGTCCGCACGGGCCCCGCGACCCCGGGGACGCGTGGGTCGTGGCGCCGACGGGGGAGCGGTACTGGGGCCGGTTCGGAGCGGCGGGCCTGCTCGCCGTCGACGCCGAACGTGGTGTGCTGCTGCAGCATCGCGTGTCGTGGAGCCACTTCGGCGACACCTGGGCGCTGCCGGGCGGCGCTCGCCACGAGGGCGAATCCGCCTGTGACGGTGCGCTTCGCGAGGCCGCCGAGGAGGCGGGCGTACCGGGTTCCGCGGTGCAGCCTCGCGTGCTGAGCGTCTTCGATCTGGGCTACTGGAGTTACACCACCGTGGTAGGCGACGTGGTGGTGCCGTTCGAACCCACCATCAGTGATCCCGAGAGCCGGGAGCTGTCTTGGGTGCCGGCGGACGCGGTCACGGACTATCCGCTGCATCCCGCTTTCGCGGCGTCGTGGGAGCGTCTGCGCGGTCTGCTCGCCGTGCGACCCGCGATCATCGTCGACATCGCGAACGTCGTGGGTTCGGTACCCGACGGCTGGTGGCGGGACCGCCCGGGCGCGGCCTCCCGCCTCGTCGCACGGATTGCGGGCCTCGCCGCGCGCGGGGTGCCCGCGTCCGCGCTGGAACTGCCCGAGCAGACCTGGTACCCGGAGTGGACCGCGGTGGTCGAGGGGCAGGCACGCCGCGCCGAGGGAGCGCGCGGCGTCGAGATCGTGCGGGCCGAGGCATCCGGTGATGACGCCATCGTCGTGGCGGCGCAGCAGGAGGTCGCCGCAGGGCGACGGGTGACGGTGGTCACGAGCGACCGCGCGCTTTCCGAGCGGTTGACGGATGCAGGAGCCGCGGTCCGCGGCGCGCGCTGGCTGCTCGACCTTCTGGAGGGCTGAGACCCGGCGGACAGCCGGCGGCGTCCTTGCGGGGCCGGCGGGATCGGCGGTACCGTTCCCGCAACATTCGAGGGGCGGGGGCGGCATGAACTCCTCCAGCGACCTCGACGCCGGCCGTGCGGCGGTAGCCGACCGGCGTTGGGCTGACGCGTGGGAGCTGCTCGCCCGCGTGGACGCGCGGGATGGCCTCGGGGCTTCCGACCTGGAGCTGCTCTCGACCGCTGCGCTCCTCCGCGGGGAGGCGCGCGCCTGCATCGACGCGCTCTCGCGGGCCTACGGCGCGCACTTGTCGACGGGGGACACCGCCGGCGCGGCGCGTTCGGCCGGGTGGCTTGCCCTCGATCTGATCGAACAAGGGGACTTCACCAACAGCGTGCTCTGGGCAGCACGCGCGATGCGGATCGTCAACGCCATGCCGGAGCCCGGCGCTCTGGCCGGATTCGTCCGGATGGCTCCCGCCGTCGGTCAGCTCGGCAGCGGCAACAACGCCGAGGCGGTGCACGCGTTCGAGGAGGTTCTCGCGATCGCCGAGCGCGAGGCCGACCGCGAACTCGCGACATTCGCCAGACTGGGCCTCGGGAAGTCCCTCATCGAATCCGGTGCCGTGGCGGAAGGACTCGGTCGCCTCGATCAGGCGATGACCGCCGTCGCAGCCGGCGACGTGGCCCCGCTGCCGACCGGCGTCATCGTCTGCGGCGCCGTCTCCGACGCCGTCCTGGCCTTCGACCTGGACCGCGCGACCGCGTGGACCGGTGTGCTCGGGCGGTGGTGCGCCGAGCAGCCTCAGCTCATCGCGTTCAGCGGACAGTGTCGCGCCCTGCAAGCCGGGCTCCTGCTGGTGCGCGGGGCCTGGACGGAGGCGTCGGCCGCTGTGGAGCTCGCCCTCTCGCGTTTTCGGGCCGGCGACTACCGGGCGATCTGGGGTGCGCCCTATCAGCACGCCGAGCTGTCGCGCCTGCGCGGGGCGTTCCATTCCGCCGAGGAGTCCTATCGACGTGCCGGCGAGTCCGGATGGGAACCGCAACCGGGTCTTTCGCTGCTCCATCTCGCACTCGGCCGCACGCGGCGCGCGCAGGACGAGATCCGACGAAGCGCGGCGGGCGCCGACCCGCTCACCCGGCGGTACCTGCTTCCGGCGGTCGCCGAGATCGAGGTCGCTGCGGCAGATCACGACGCGGCGCGCCGTGCCGTCGAAGAGCTGCGCGACACGAGCAGGACCTCCGCCACGCCGATGCTCGACGCGACGATCGCCGCCACTGACGCGCGGGTGCTGCTCGCCGAAGGCCGGATGACCGACGCGCTGGACGTGGCCCGCAGCGCCGCGCGGGGATGGGACACCCTCGGGGCGCCGTACGAGGCAGCGCGAAGCCGCGTTCTCGCCGGGCGCGCGGCGCGCGAGGCCGGCGACGCGCCGGAGGCGCAGGTGCAGTTCGACGCGGCACGCGCGGTGTTCCTCGCGCTCGGCGCGGAACCCGCCCTCGCCGATCTGGCCGCCGTGATGGGTGACCGGCGCGCCGGGTCGCTCACCGCTCGCGAGCTGGAGGTACTGCGGCTCGTGTGTACCGGTCTCACCAATCGAGGGATCGGCGAAAGGCTGTCCTTGAGCGAGAAGACGGTCGCGCGTCACCTCGCCAATATCTTCGGCAAGCTCGGCATCACGTCGCGAGCGGCCGCGACGGCCTACGCGTACGAGAACGGCTTGGTCTGACCGCGGCTTGCCGACTCTACACAGAATGACCCATATGCGCGCTCCGGAGAAGATGCGCGCTTCGCCCGACGCGGCGCACAGGCGCCCGCGCATACCGTGTGGCCATGGACATCCCGCTGATCGCCGGCACGGTCTCGACCGTCGTGTTCGCGGTCAGCAACCTGCCGATGCTCGGCAAAGCGCTGCGCACGCGTGACGTCTCGTCGTACAGTCTGCCGAGCCTGGTGATGATCAACGCGGCGAACGCGGTCTACTCGCTCTACGTGTTCAGCCTTCCCGTCGGGCCGATCTGGGCGCTGCACACGTTCTACGTCGTGTCGTGCGCCATCATGCTCGTCCTGTGCTTCGCGCAAGGCCGCGTGGCGGTTCGGCGTGCGGCGCTCGACCAGCCGCACTCCGGCGACGTCGCCCTCAGTGATCGTCGCGGCCGCGCAGACGGTCGATCTCGCGCCGCTCGCGCTTCGTCGGGCGTCCGGCGCCTCGATCGCGCTGCGCCATGAGCGGCGTGGGGTCGCGCGGGGGAGTGCGATCCTCCATCGCGGCGGCGACCAGCGGAGCTCCGACGCGCTTCGAGATCGGCTGACGCACGACGAGCATGCGGTCGAACCCGTCGATCCGCACCCGCACCTCGTCTCCGGGTTTCACCGCCTGCGCCGCCTTCGCCCGTTCGCCGCCCACGCGCACGTGCCCGGCGCGGCAGGCCGTCGTCGCGGCCGAACGGGTCTTGTAGATCCGCACGGCCCAGAGCCAGGCGTCCACGCGCACCGACGTGCCCGGGGTCGAGGCATCCGTCATGGAATCACCACCGGGGTCTGCACCTCTCGGCGCGCGCGGACGCTCACCAGCACCCCGGCGGCGATGAGGCCCTGGCCGAGGCAGTAGGTGATCATGACGAGCGGGCTCGTCCAGTCGGGCATCACGTCGGGGGTGAACAGGCGGAACGCGAGCACCGAGTCCGACGTCAGGAAGAACACGCCGCCCCACACGACGAGCGGATGACAGCGGGATGCTGCGAACGCCGTGCCGCCGAGCACCAGACCGTAGATCGCCACGGCGATGGCCAGCCCGCCGAGGTGCGGCCACAGCACGGCCAGGAGCACCACCCACCACACGGCGTAGACGGCGGCCCAGAGGGGGACGCGGCGCACGGCCAGCATCCGCCAGAACAGCCAGATGTAGCAGAGGTGCGCGAGGCCGAAGAAGAGCAGCATCATCGGCACGGTCGGGAGCCACGGCACGAACGTGCCGGCACCGTCGCCGAGCCACGAGAGCCCGATCGCGATGACGAGCAGGGTGTGAGCGGGCGTCCAGCGGGATCCCCACACACCCCAGACGACCGCCAGCCCGAGCAGCGGCATCAGCGCGAGTTTCGTGGGCGCGGCCACGGCGTCGGAGCCGACCGCGAGCGCCGCGACGTGCACGATGGACACCGCGATATACGGCACGAACCCGATCCAGAGCCGACGCATGATCCTCCTCGATACGCAGGGCAACCATAATCGTCGCATGACCGATGTGCTGGCTCGGATGGGCCTCGTCCGGATGTCCGCCCGCGATACGACCGCGGCGCACCGTGTGGCGACGCCGCTCGAGCTGCTGTTCGACCTGGTCTTCGTCGTCGCGGTGTCGCAGGCGTCGCAGAACCTGCACCACCTCCTCAGCGAGGACCACGTGGGCCAGGGCGTGCTCGCCTACCTCATGGTGTTCTTCGCGATCTGGTGGGCGTGGATGAACTTCACATGGTTCGCCTCGGCGTTCGACACCGACGACTGGCTGTACCGCGTGCTCACGATCGTGCAGATGGGCGGCGTTCTCGTCCTCGCTGCCGGCGTGCACGACGCGATGGTCGACTTCGACTTCCTCGTGGTGACGTGGGGCTACGTCATCATGCGATTGGCCATGGTGGCGCAGTGGCTGCGGGCTGCAGCATCCGATCCCGAATCGCGCCGGACGGCGCTGCGCATGGCTGCCGGAGTGAGCGTGGTGCAGGTGCTGTGGGTCGCACGGATCTCCCTGCTCGATGAGACGGCGCAGTTCTGGACGTTCTTCGTGCTCGTCGCGCTCGAGCTGCTCGTGCCGGTCTGGGGCGAAGCCTCGGGGCGTACGGCGTGGCACCCGCACCACATCGCTGAGCGCTACGGCCTGTTCACTCTCCTGCTTCTCGGTGAGAGCCTGCTCGCCTCCGCGAACGCGATCATCGACGCACTGGGCGAGGGGGAGCACGTTTCGGAGCTGGTGACGCTCGCGATCTCGGGGATCGTCGTCACCGCCGGCATCTGGTGGGTGTACTTCTCCCGCGAGCAGCAGCATCGGTTGGAGGGGAGGAAGTCCGCCTTCCGCTTCGGCTACCTGCACTACGTGATCTTCGCGGCGGTCGGTGCCGTGTCGGCCGGCGTGGAGGTCGAGATCGACGAGATCACCGGGCACACCGAGATCTCGCCGGAGATCGCCGGTCTCGCCCTGACGCTGCCGATCGCGATCGTGGTGGCGGCGTCGTGGTTCGTGCTGCTGCGGGCGTCGCTGTCGCGGTGGGCGTCGGCGGCGGTGCTCGCCGGCGCGGTGCTGATCGCTCTGGCCGGCCTGCTGCCGTCGGGGGAGTACGTCGTCGCCGCTGCGCTGCTGGTGGGCGTCGTGGTCGTGCTCGAGGTCGATCGCGTTCGCCGGGAGTCGGCACGAGTGCGTTGACGCCGCGGGTCAGCCCGCGAGATCGAGCGACACGATCGCGAGGTGCGGCTTCGGCCGCGCCACTTCGCGGAACCCGGCTTCTTCGAACGTCGAGAAAACCCCGTGGAACAGCTCGTTGGAGGGGATCTTCTTTCCCGCGTCGGGGTCGAGCGGGTACGCCTCGATCACGCGCGCCCCGCCCGTGCGCGCGTAGTCGATCGCCGCGTCGAGCAGCTTCGCGTTGAGACCCTGGTTGCGGTGCTCCTTGCGTACGACGAAGCAGCTCACCGCCCACACCGAGTCGTCGTCCCACGCCTCCTCCGACGCGCTCGTGAAGTTGCGGGTGCGGCCGAGGCGCACCTGCTTCGTTCGCGGGCCGATGCGCACCCAGCCGGCGGCCGCGCCGTCGACGTACGCGATGAGCGCCGGGGGTGGGCCGGCGTCCATCTCATCGCGGAGCAGCCCCTCGCGCTGCTCCTGAGAGGTCTGCTGCCACTCGGCGTTCGTGATCATCCACCACTGGCACTGGCAGCTGCGCCCGTCCCCGCCGCCGCTGAGCGCGTGCTGCGCGTCGTCGAAGCGATCTGCGGTGGCCGGTTCGATGGTGATGTGCGCCATGCGGCGACGCTAACGCCCCCCACCGACACCGGCAAGCGATCGACGGATGCCACGCCCGGGCGTCCGTCGGTTCGCAAGGCCTCCGCGGAGCGGGTAGGATGGGGGAGTTGTCCGCGCGTCAGCGGAGTCAACGGGATGTGGCGCAGCTTGGTAGCGCACCTGACTGGGGGTCAGGGGGTCGCAGGTTCAAATCCTGTCATCCCGACCAGAAAGTCCCGGAAACCGAACGGTTTCCGGGACTTCGTCGGTTATCGGGCAGTCGGTCGGGTCGACCGCCGTCACCCCGCGTTCGTCAGCACGCGCAGAACGCTGTTCGCCCGCGCACCGGGCGTCGACTCATCGATGTTGACCACGACGGGCTCGTGCTCCCGCACCTCTTCGCGCTCGTACTGCGCGTACGACATCACGATCACGACGTCGCCGGTGTGGACGAGGCGCGCGGCGGCGCCGTTGATCTGCATGACTCCGGTGCCGCGCTCGCCGGCGATCGTGTACGTCTCGAAGCGGGCGCCGTTGTTGACGTCGACGACGTGCACCTGCTCGTGCTCGACGATGTCGGCGAGATCCAAGAGATCGGCGTCGATCGTGATCGACCCGACGTAGTTGAGGTCGCTGCCGGTGACGGTGGCGCGGTGGATCTTGGACTTGAGCAGAGTGCGACGCAAGGGAGACTCCCGGGGATAGTGGATCGAGTCCAATAATACGACCGCTCCGTCCGCTCCGAATCGTGGCCCCGTGCCCGCCCCGGGTAGGCTGGAGGCGATGGGGAACACTCGTGCCGAGGCGGCATATCTGCGCTCGCTGGCGGCATTCCGAACCCCGACCCTCGACCTTCTTCACGGTCGCTACGCCCCCTTCGTGGTCGCGGCCCTCTCGATCGTGTTCACGGTCGATCGCCCGTCGGTCGAGATCTCCGATGCGCACGCCGAGGTCGCCGAGATCCTCGACGAGCTCCGCGCCGCGGGCTACGACGAGGGCGACCGCACCCTCCCCGTGGGCACCGCCCGCGAGATCTGCCGCTACTGGGTGCGGGTCGGCTGGCTCGTGCCGCAGATCGACGGCGACACCGAGGTGTATCGGCTGACCGCGCACGCGGTCGGCGCGCTCGAGATCACCGGGCGCACCGCCGGCGGCCGCACGCGCGTGTCGAACTCGCGCGTCCGCACGCTCCTGGAGGCGGTCGACCGCCTCTCCGATCACGCCGAGACGGACCCCGCCGTGCGGATGGCCCGCCTCATCCAGGAACGCGATGCGCTCGACGCCGAGATCGCCCGCCTCGAGCTTGGCCAGTCCGAGCCGATCGACGACGAGCAGCTCCTCGAAGAGGCCGAGAACGTCCTGCACCTCGCCCGCGAGCTGCCGGCGGACTTCACCCGCGTCGCCGAGTCCATCAAGGCGATGCAGCGCGACGTGGTCGCGGACCTCCGTCGTGATGTCCGGCCGACCGGCGAGGTGCTGCGCGAGTACCTGCAGCGCGGGCAGCACGTCATGCAGTCCACCGCCGAGGGCCGGGCCTTCGCCGGCGCCCTCCGCCTGATCGGCGATCCGGAGCGCGTCGACAGCCTCACCGAGCAGCTGCACACGCTGCTCGCGCAGCCGTTCACGCGCCTCATGGACGGCGAGCAGCGCAAGGAGCTGGACGCCATCGGGCGCCGGGTCGAACTCGGCGTCGAGGAGGTGCTCACGGCTCAGCGCCGCGCCTCGCGCGTGATCACGGCGCAGGTCCGCACCCACGACCCGATCCGCGACCGGCAGGTCGACGACCTGCTCCGCGATGTCATGTCGGGGCTCCAGGCCTGGACGCGCAGCTCGTCGTCCGACGCCGCGGTCGAGCCGCTGCGCAGTCTGCCGATGGCCGACATCGGGCATCTGCGGCAGTCGGTGAGCGACATCCGTCCTCCCGGCGCGCCGGCTCCGCTCACGGCCTCGGACGAGGACGCGGAATTCACGGATGCTGACACCCGCGCGTGGGGCGGACCTCGGTACGCCGAGCTCGAGGCGTACGTCGCCGGCCTCGGCGACGAGTTCGACCTGGGCGACGCGTTCCAGGGAGCGGACGACGACGCCCGACGCCCGGTCGACCTCGTGGGCCTCCTGGAGATCGCCCACCGCAACGGCATGAGCGAAGGCGATGGGGTATCCGTCGTCGAAGCCCTGCGCCCCGACGGGACGACGCGACGGTTCGCGTTCGGGTCCGTGACAGCCCGCACCGCGAAGGAGCACGACGATGACTGAGACCGCCACCGAGAGCGATCTCGATGCCCGCGATCTCGACGCCGGCGACGTCGATGCGGGCGAGGCGTTCATCGCCCCGGCCGCGATGGAAGACGACCTCGACGAGCTGTTCCCCGGCGACCGAGGCGTCCTCGACCCGGCGGTGCGGCGCGTCTTCGTGCACGTCCTGCAGCGGAGGTTCCTGCTCGCGGACCGCAACCGCGACGAGTGGACCGTGCTTCTCGACAACCAGCAGCTCATCGAGTCGCGCCTCAACGATCTCTTCGTGCGCCTCGTGGTCGACCACGACCGCGGGGTGGCCTACAAGCAGCAGGTGCGCTCCGACGAGCTCGAGATGCCGATCCTGCTCCGGGATGCCGCGTACACGCGCTCCGAGACGCTCGTGCTCGTGCACCTGCGCACGGTCTACCAGCGGGAGTCGGCGGCGGGGGAGCCCGCGGCGCGCGTCGACATCGAGGACGTCGAGCAGACGGTCATGAGCTACTTCGTCGACGCCGACGGCGACACCGCTCGCCGCCAGCGGTCCATCCGCAAGGCGATGGACCGGCTCGCGCGCGACGGCATCGTCGACGAGGAGACCACGGGCCGATTCCGCATCAGTCCCCTTGTCGAGATCGTGCTGAGCGCGGAGAAGCTGCGCGAGCTGCGCGACTGGCTGCGCACGCAGGGTCCGCTTCCCGATCTCGAAGACCCCGAACTCGAGGAGGCCGCGCTGTGACGATGCTCGACACGCTGTTCGGGCTGATTCCGGCGGCATCGCGCGGGCAGCAGTGGCTCGCCGAGGACCTCCAGCTCGTCAACTGGGGAGGCTACGACGGCGCGCACCGCGTGCGGTTCTCGCCCGAGGCGACCCTCCTGTGCGGAGGGTCGGGCTCGGGCAAGTCGACGCTGATGGACGCGTACATCGCGCTCATGATGCCCCACACGACGCCGTTCAACGGCGCGTCGAACGGGGGAGTGACGGGTCGGCCGCGCGGCGACGAGCAGCGCAACATCCTGTCGTACGGGCGCGGCAAGCTCGACGAGTCGCGCACCGAGGACGGCACGAAGATCCGTGTGCTCCGCGGCGACGGCGAGGACACGTGGACTGCCGTGGCCATGACATGGATCGATCACGACGGCTCCCGCTTCACCGCGGTGCGCGCCTGGTACATCCCGGCCGGCGCGCGCGTGCTCGAAGACACCGTGCGCGTCCGTGCGACGACGGACCGGGCGTTCGACCTGAGCTCGCTCGAGCAGGCCGCGGCGCTGCGGCTCTCCGACCTCTCGATCAAGAACGCCGGGCTCGACCCCGTGGGAACCGATCGGGAGTTCTCGGCGCGGCTGCACGCGGTGCTCGGGATCGGTGCGGCCGGGGCGGGGGCCAAGGCGATGAGCCTGCTCGCCCGCATCCAGGCCGGTCAGCAGATCACGACGGTCGACGACCTGTACAAGCGCCTCGTGCTCGAAGAGCCCGAGACGATGACCACGGCCGATGCCGTCGTCGCGCACTTCGACGGCCTCGAGAGCACGCGCACGCGCATGCTGACGGCGCGCCAGCAGGTGGGCGCCCTCGAGCCGATCCGCGAGCTGCGCGAGAAGATCGCGGCGGCGGCGGAGCGCGTGCGCCTGATCGACGAGGTAGGGGAGTTCTCCGACCCCTCCTCGCTCGCGACGCTCTGGCGCGCCGACCGCCGGCTGGGCCTGCTCCGCGAGGTCGAGACGGAGCTGCGCGACCGCAAGAACGCCGCCGACACCTCGCTGCGCGAGAACCGTGCACTCGCCGACGCCGCCGAGGCGGAGCGCGACGGGCTCGTCGAGGTGCTGCGGCTCTCAGGCGGGGACCGGCTCGAGACCGCGCAGCGCGAGCTGCGCGAGGTCGAGCGGCGGCTGACCGCCACGCAGAGCCGGCGCGCGGGGCTCGACGCCGACCTCCGCGCGATCGGCGAGGAGGCGACCACGCACGCGGCGTTCACCGCCCTCGTGGATCGCGCCCGGGAGACGCTCGCCGACCGCGACGCGAAGGGCGGCGCCCGCGCTGAGTACGCCGAGGCGATCTCGGCGGAGAAGTCCGCCGCGCGCGAGATCGCCGAGCTCGAGGCCGAGGTGCGACGCGCGACCGGGCTGCAGGGCAACATTCCGCGCACACTGCACGAATCGCGCGAGCTCGTCGCGCGCGCGGCCGGGATCGAGATCGAGGATCTGCCTTTCGTCGGCGAGCTGATCGAGGTGCGCACGGAGTTCGAGCCGTGGCGGGAGGCGTTCAACCTCGCGCTGGGCGGTTTCGCGACGACGCTCCTCATCGATGTGGAGCAGCTCGGGCGCTTCCGCACGGCGATCGACGCGGTGCGCACGCCGGTGCGGCTGCGCTACGAGGGCGTGCACGCCGGACTCGACGAGGCGGACCGGCTCGACACGACCACACTGCCCGGGCGTCTCGACTACCAGAGCACGCCCTTCACCGGCTGGCTGCAGGAGCGGCTCGCCGACCGCTTCGGCTTCGTGTGCGTCGACTCCGCCGTCGACCTCTCGCGCCATCGCATGGCGCTGACGCTCACCGGCCAGATCTCGCAGGGAAGCCGTGGGGCGCACGGCGGCCACGGCCGTGAGAACGTGCTCGGGTTCTCGAACGACCGACGGATCGCCGACCTGGAGCGGCAGCTCGACGAGGCGCGTGCCCGGCTCGCACGCTCCGCCGAGAACCGCAAGCGGGCGGACGCCGCGTTGGATGCCGTCGACGAGCGCATGTCGGTGTTCGCCAAGCTCCGTGATCTCACCTGGGAGCAGGTCGACGTCGCCTCCGTCACGGCCGAGCGAGACCGATGGCTCGCCGTGCAGGACGACGTGACGGCATCGAACCCCGAGATCGCCCGCGTGCAAGGGCAGATCGCCGCCGCCAAGGGCAAGGCGGCGCGCCTGCGCGAAGAGATCGCGCGCACCACGGTCGAACGCGAGCAGATCGAATCGCAGTGGAGCGATGTCATCGACGACGTCGACTCGGATCAGACCATCGTCGACGCTGCGGAAGACGCGGGAAGGATGCTGAGCGCCGACCAGAACGCGTTCCTCGATGACCGATTCCGCCTGACTGAGACGTCGCGGCCGGTGAGCGCGTCGGATGCGCTGGCGGCGTTCGTCGCGGCGCTCACGACGGCCGCGCAGCGGCTCGCCGAGGATCGCCGTGCGGCGTGGGACGCACTCGAGCAGCAGCGCGACGGCGTGCGGCGCATCATGGTGAGCTTCCTCGAGCGCTGGCCGAACCCGAATCTCCTGCCCGATCCTGACGAGTCGATCGACGACTTCGAGCGGATCCTCGAGGCACTCCGGACGAGCGGCCTGCACGAGCTCGAGACCGAGTGGCGCGACAGTCTTCTGAAGCTGTCGGGCAACGACCTCACGAACCTCGACTCGACGCTGAGCCGGTCGATCCGCGAGATCCGCGATCGCATCGAGCCGATCAACGAGATCATGCAGGACCTGCCGTTCTACGACGACGACCACCGCCTGCAGATCACGACGCGCGAGAACCAGTCCGAGGCGCGCCGGCGCTTCCGCCGTGAGCTGCGAGAGGTGCGCGCGCTCATCGAGGCGGCCTCGACGGACGACGAGCGCGAGCAGGTCTACCGTCGGATGTCGAAGCTGATCGGCCACATCCGGCGCTCCGCCCCCGACTTCGGCGACCTCATTGACGTGCGCAACCACGTGCGCGTCAGCGCCGAGCGCGTCGACGCCGTGACCAAGCAGCACGTCGCCCTCTACGACCACATCGGCGAGAAGTCCGGCGGCGAATCGCAGGAGCTCATCGCCTTCATCGTCGGTGCCGCCCTGCGCTATCAGCTCGGTGACGCCGGCGCAGCGCGCCCGCGCTACGCGCCCGTGTTCATGGACGAGGCGCTCATCAAGGCCGACGCCCACTTCACGAAGCGCGCGATCGGAGCCTGGCGCGGCCTCGGCTTCCAGCTCGTGATCGGGGCGCCGAACGACAAGTACAGCGCCATCGAGCCGCACGTCGACGTCGAGTACGACATCCTCAAGGACACCCGCGGCCGTTCGTGGGCCAAGCCCAAGGTCGGCCTGCGGAGCTGACCGCTACGGGCGCGCCCCGTCCGACTCCCACGCGTCCCGCGTGAGGAACGCGAGCTGCCCCGACTTGCCGGGCAGCTCGACCTGCGGGCCGAGGGTGAACCCGGACAGGCGCGCGCGGGCGACGGCGCGCGCATTGCCGACGTCGGGCTCGATCACGATGCGCTCGACTGCGGGCTGCGCGAACAGGAACCCGGTGATGACGTGCGCCACGCGGGTGGTGAAGCCGCGCGCGGGTGCGCCACGGTCGCCGAGGAGGAAGTGGGTGCCGACATCCCCGGCCTGCGCGTCGTACACCTCGCCGAGCGGGTCGTTCTCGGGCTCGTACGTCTGCAGCAGCACGATCGGCAGGCCGTCGCGCCGGATCACGAACGCGTGATGGGTGGAGAGCCCGTCGACATAGGCGTACAGCTCGCCGAGCTCCGGGGCGGTGAGATCCCCGAGACCCCAGAAGCGGGCCGTCGGCGCGGTCACCCAGCGGTGGATCACCTCGAGGTCGGCGACGGGGTCGAGCACGGCGATCTCCATGAGACCGAGCACCGGATCGTCGGCCGTGTGCACGACGGTGCCGGCGGGTCCGCTCACGAGGCGGTCGGTGGTGAAGGTGGTCATGAGGTTCCTGTCGGGGCGTCGGGGCGGAGGCGGGCCCAGTCGGTCACGACCCGTGCCGGTCGGACGTCGGACCACCCCGCCAGCTGGTCGGCGAAGTGCGGTGAAGCGGGGTCGCCGGCGGCGCCGAACGGCACGCTCCAGAGGCTGTTCTCCCGGTCGGCGAGGTCCCACGCCCAGCGGGCGACCGAGCCGCGCCACGACCGGTCGGTGACACCCGGAGTCGAGCCAGTGCACCGCACCGTGTCACCGTCGCCCGACAGCGGCACGTCGAGGTGCGCGCCCGGGTCGGTCGCACCCGGCACGTCGGCGAGCACGTGCACCGGAAGAAGGCGATGCGTCGCGCCCCATTCGGCCGTGTCGGCGGCGTCGTCGAGCGCTGTGGCTGTCAAGGCGTCCACGTCGTCACGCAACGCAGGGTGCGCGAGCAGCCGAGCCAGCGCCGCGGCGACCTGGCCGGTCACCCCGAACCACGGGTCGAAGACCGCGCCGAAGCCGTGCGGCGTGTGCAGAGCCGCCAGCGCAGGGTGTGCGGCGACGCGTCTCACGAGGGCGGCTCGCCATGCCGCGAACATGCCGGCGGCGACGGATGCTGCGTCCATCCGTCCGTCCCAATCCAGGAGCGCGTCGCGCACCTGGGTCGCCGGCGGCGGCAGAGCCCCGCGCGGTACGAACGGGAGCAGGGCGGCCGCCGATCCGCTCGCCGTGTCGCCCCACAGGGGCGCGAACTCGTCCACCGACCCCGGTCGCCGTTCCTCGAGAAGCACGCCGATGCGACCGGCCCGGTGTGGTGAGGAGTACGCCCACCCGAGGTCGATCTCGGCGCGCCCCGGCCGTTCGTTCGCATCCACCGCGGTGTCGTTCACCACGAGTGGGCGCGCGCCCGCTCGATCCGTCGCCGTCTCGGTCAACTCGGCACGCAACGGCAGTCGCCGTTCCGCGCGCGGTCGGTCCGGCGTCACTCCGACCGTCGCGGCGAGCACCGCACCGTCGCGGTCCGCGGCGAGCACGCGGTTGACGGGGTCCACCCATCGCCCGAACGCCGCCACGACATCGGACGCGGACCGCGCTCGCAGCAGACCGAGGAGCGCACCGGCCCCGAGATCAGCGTTCGCTCGGGCAGGCATCCGCACGCTCCACCCGACCAGCTCGTCGCCGTCGGCGCAGAGCTCGGTCACCACCGTGCCGCGCTCCGTCTCGAGAGCCTCGATGTCGACCGGGTCGCCCCCGCGCACCCGGATCACCGAACGCTCGACATCCACACGGCGCCAGCCGTCCGGCCCGAGCGCTTCGTAGCCGCCGCGCACCCCTCGCAGCCGTTCGCGGAACACATCGACGCTGTGCGCCATCGCGTTGGTCACGCCCCACGCCGCGTCGCCCGCGTGCCCGAAGTGCGGGGCCCCGGGCACGCCGGGGAACGCGAGCCCGACGACGTCGAACTCGTCGCACGCCAGCCGCACCTGCTGGTACACGCCGGGCAGCTCGAAGATGCGGTGCGGGTCGCCCGCGATCAGCGGCATCCCGCTCGCCGTCCGCGAGCCGTGCAGCGCCCAGGCGTTGCTTCCCGATGTCGGCAGCGTCTCGTCACCGCCGTCGCCGTACCCCGCGAACACGTCGACCCACGCGTCGCCGAGCGTCGCGGCGACGTGCTCACGCCACAGCATCAGCGGGAAGGTCGAGAACAGCGCGTGCGCCACATGCAGCACGCCGAGCGGGTCGTGGTCCGCCCAGGGCTCGAGCGGGCGCGCGTCTGCGAAGACCTCGTCGAGCGTCCGGAACTCGATCGCACCCGCCCCGACCGCGGCCATCCCGCGCCGGACCCCCGCCGCATAGCGGGTCACGAATGCGCGGGTCTCAGCATCCGTCCCCGAAAGCGCCCGGCGCGCGGTGTCGTCGAGCCGCGCGCGCCGCGCGAAGACGTCCCACGCCACGCCCGCCTCGCCGATCAGCTCCGACAGCCGCCCCGATGCCCGCAGCCTGTCGACCTCGATCTGCCAGCCGCGGTCGCGTGCCGTCACCTCTCCTTGGGCCTCGGCGAGGTCCCCGACGTCCGTCGCACGGAGGTGGGGGATGCCGAGGCGGTCGCGATAGACCTCCGCCATGGCGTCAGACTCCCACAGGCTCCCGCACCGCGGCCGAGCCGACGCGCCAGCGGGCGACCGGGTTCGACAGCGCCCCCGCGTACATCAGCGACGCCGACTGGTTCGCGAGGTCCACCATCTGCAGCGTGTTGCGCAGCTGCAGGCGGTTCAGGCACGAGTGCGCGAACGCGTCGGCCCGCAGATCCACGCGGGACTCGAGAGACGGATGCTGCGCCTCGTGCTCGTCGATGATCTCGGCGGCGATCCGCCAGAACTCGCTCTCGGGCAGCGTGCCGTCGGTGTGCAGGATGCCCGCGAGGTGGCGCAGCACGCCGTCGAACACGTCGGTGAAGATCGCGAGGGCCTTCTCCTCGTCGTCGACCGGCGACACGATGCGGCGCACGTCATCCGGCACCGCGCGGTCGGCGAGCAGCGCGACCTCCTCGCCGATGTCCTTCATGAAGACGCCGGTGGGCACGTGCCCGTCGAGGATGAGGATGAGGTTCTCGCCGTGCGGCATGAACGCGAGGTCGTGCGCGCGCAGGCAGTGCACGAGGGGGCGCAGGTAGACCCGCAGGTAGGCGCGCACCCATGTCGTCGCGTCGATCCCCGACGCCCGCACCAGCGCCGTCGCGTACGAGCGCCCGTTCGCGTCGCGATGCAGCAGCGACGCCATGGTCGCGAGCCGCTCGCCCGGCGCGATCAGCGGCATCGGGCTCTCGCGCCAGAGCGCGGCGAGCATCTTGCGGTGGGCCGACGGCGTCGGAGTGCGGTGGTACGCGTCGCCGGTGTACCCGATCGACGCGCGTTCGCGCAGCACGCGGAACCCCGCGCCGCGGAGCGTGGCGTCACCGGCGACGAGCTCGGCGACCCAGTCGTTGATGGCGGGCGTCACGCGCATATACGCGGGGGAGAGTCCGCGCAGGAACCCCATGTTCTGCACCGCCAGCGCCGTCTTCACGTAGTGGCGCTCGGGGTGCGTCGCGTTGAACATCGTGCGCACCGACTGCTGCGCGCGGTAGTCGTCGTCGCTCTCGCCGATCAGCACCAGGTCGCGGCGAGCGACGTCGGGGGCGAAGGTGATCGCGATGCGGTTCTCCCATTGCCACGGGTGCACCGGAAGCAGGTGGAAGTCGGCGGGGTCCTCGCCGAGCTCGGTCAGCCGCTCCGCGAAACGCGCGCGCTCAGTGGAGGAGAGCTCGCCGGAGAGGAGGGATGCCTCGTCAAGCCCCGCGCCGAGCGCCAGATGCGATGTCGATCGGCGCGCGGCGAGCCACACCATGTGGAACGGCCGACCGGCTTCCGGCGAGTACGCGGCGTGCGCTGAGACGCCGAAGCCGATCCGCCCGTTGTTCGCGACGAACCCCGGGTGTCCCTCGGTCATGGCGGACTCGATGGTCGGGAGATCGGCGGTGAGCAGCTCGTCGGCCGACGGCCCGCCCTGGGCGATCTTGAACGCCGCACTGGCCAGGGTGGAGGCGATCTCCTCGAGGTAGATCGGCAGCAGCTGATCGGAGAGGCCCAGCACCGGCTGCAGTTCGAGGATGAACTCCTGTGCGTCGAGCTCGGCAGGTTCGCCGCCGATGAGCCTGATCAGGCTCGCCTCGTCGAGCACCCAGTGCTCGAGCTCGGTGCGGACCGCCTCGAACCGGTACTGCACGTCGGCGCCGGATACGACGATGCGCCAGCCGTCGACGGTCGGTTCGGGAGCGAGCAGTCGCTCATGGCTGAACTCGGCGATCGCCTTGGCGACGAGGTGGCGCTGGGCGCGGGCGAAGTGCGTGGGGGAGAGGTGGGCGGCGGGGGCGGTCATGCGGGGATCCCTGTTCGTGCGGGTGCGGGTGCGGGTGCGGGCGCCGAGCTCGGAGCGGGCGTAGTCGTCGCGCGTGCAGACGGAGAGCACCGCGGTCTTGGTGTGGTCGCCGTCGTCGATGTCGACGCAGCGCAGCTCGGTGAAGCCGGCGCGGAGGTTCTTGCGCCGGATGCGGTCGTTGCGGGCGTCGGGTTCGACGACGACGCGCTGCGCGCCGAGCTCGTCGAAGCACCACCTCATGACGGCGGCGAAGACGGCGTCGGTGAGGCCGTGGCGCGGTTCGCCGTCGGGCGGGGCGATGAGCACGTGCATGCCGAGATCGCCCGGAAGCGGATCGTGGATGCCGCGCAGCAGCACCTCTGCCGGGTCGTACGTCTCGGCGAAGAACGTCGGCACGCCGTCGACCAGGCCGAGCCAGGCCTGCTGACGCGGGTCGGCCGCGACGCCGGCGAGGTAGGCGCGCACGGCGTCGACGTCGAGATCGCCCATGCCCCAGAACGCGGCGTGCGGATCGGCCAACCACTGCCGGAGCACGGGGGCGTCGCCTCGCGGGTCTGCCTGAACGATGGAGATCGCCGGCGTCATCGGGCGGCACCGACCGTCGCCGGCACGTCGGCCGGTACGCCGAAGTCCTGGAAGGCGATGCGACGCTCGATCGGATAGACCTCGCCGCCGGTGATCGAGGCGAGGATCGACGAGTTGCGCCACGCGCCGAAGCCGAGGTCGGGGGCGGTGAGCCCGTGCGTGTGCTCCTCGCCGTTCTGCACGAACACGCGGCCCCGGCCGCCGTCGACGCTGTAGTCGCGCGCCACGGCGAGGCGGCCGAGCACATCGTGGTCGAGGCGGTCGGCGATCGGTGACAGGAACGGCGGCGTCTGGGCCGCGTACCCGGTCGCGAGCACGAGCGACGCGGTCTCGCGCACGTGCTCCTGGTCGAGCTGGGCGTGGCGGAGCTGCAGCCGGTACCGAGCGCCATCCCATTCGGCGGACACCACCTCGGTGTCGGTCAGCAGCGTCGTCGGCACGGGACCGTCGGCGCTCAGCCGGTAGAGCGTGTCGTAGATGTCGTCGATGAGATCGGCCGAGATGCCCTTGTACAGACTCCGCTGCTCGCGGCCGAGGTGCTGTCGGATGCCGATCGGGAGTGCGTGGAAGTGGTCGGTGTACTCGGGCGACGTCATCTCGAGCGTGAGCTTCGTGTACTCCATCGGGAAGAATCGCGGCGACCGTGTCACCCAGTCGAGCCGGTAACCGCCGTCCCGCGCGCCCTCGAGCAGATCGCGGTAGATCTCCGCCGCGGACTGGCCGCTGCCGACCACCGTGATCGACCCGGATGCCTGCAGCACGGCGCGCTGGTCCACGTACTCCGAGCTGTGGATCACCGGGCCGTCGAGCCCGCGGAGGGCCGGCGGGATGACCGGCTGCGTCCCGACGCCGAGCACGACGTGCCGCGCGCGCAGTTCGCGCTCCTCGCCGGTGTCGGTGCGCATCGCACGCACGACGTAGGCGTCGTCCGCGGGATCGTGTTCGACGGCGATCACCTCGTGGTTCCACCGGAGGTTCGGAAGCTGCCCGGCCGCCCACCGGCAGTACGCGTCGTACTCGGTGCGCAGCGCGTAGAAGCTCTCGCGGATGTAGAAGGGGTAGAGCCTTCCGGTCTGCTTCAGCCAGTTCACGAACGAGAACGGCGACGTCGGATCGGCCATCGTGACGAGGTCGGCGAGGAACGGCACCTGGATCGTCGCGC
Source organism: Microbacterium trichothecenolyticum (assembly GCF_041938625.1). Taxonomy (GTDB): domain Bacteria; phylum Actinomycetota; class Actinomycetes; order Actinomycetales; family Microbacteriaceae; genus Microbacterium; species Microbacterium trichothecenolyticum_D. Next base: position 1,848,626 of record NZ_CP169427.1, read on the forward strand.
CCTCGATCATCATGCCGTGGTGCCAGCGGAAGCCGTCCGCGCGGTCGAGGAACACCGCGTCGAGCCCGGTGGGTTCGGCCAGGCACGCCATCCCGAGGTTGAACGGGCCGATCCCGACGCCGACGATGTCGTGCACGTGCGCGCTCATGCGGACGCCTCCGCACCCGCGAGAGCCTCGTCGAACTCGGGCGCGATGCCGGCGAGGGTGGTGGCGGCATCCTTCACCATCGCGAGGATCTGACGGATGTCGTCGATCGTGGTCTCGGGATTGAGCAGCGTGAGCTTGAGACAGGGGCGCCCATCGATGACGGTCTTCGCGACGAGCGCCCGTCCCGACTCGAACAGCACCCTTCGCACGCCGGCCACGAGCGCGTCCCGCGCGGTGTCGTCGACGCCCTCGGGGCGCACGCGGAACAGCACGGTGCTGAGCTGCGTCCGGCCGACCAGGTCGAGCTCGGGATCCGCCGCGATCTCATCGCCGACTGCCACCGCGAGGTCGATGACGGTGTCGAACATCTCGCCGATCCGGTCGGCGCCGAGGGCTCGCAGCGTGACCCACAGCTTCAGAGCATCGAAGCGGCGCGTGGTCTGCAGCGAGACGTCGACCTGGTTCGGCTCGTCGTTCTCGAGCGGGTTCAGGTAGTCCGCGTGCCAGGCGCCGGCCGCCAGGTCGCGTGGCTCGCGCACCAGGATCGCGCTCGACGACACCGGCTGGAAGAAGCTCTTGTGGAAGTCGACGGTCACCGACCGGGCGCGCTCCACGCCCGCCAGCAGGTGCCGGCGGCGCGGCGACACGAGCAGCCCGCAGCCGTACGCCGCGTCCACGTGCAGCCAGACGCCGAACTCGTCGCAGACGTCCGCGATCGCGGCGACGGGGTCGATCACGCCGCGGTCGGTGGTGCCGGCGGTCGCCACGACAGCCATCGGAAGGCGACCGGATGCTGCGACCTCGCGCATCGCGAGCCTCAGGGCCGCGGCATCCATCCGTCCTTCTCCGTCGTCGGGCACCTCGACCACGGCGTCGTCGGAGAGCCCCAGCAGGAGTGCGGACTTGCCGACGCTGAAGTGACTCGACGCCGTCGCGAAGATCGCGAGCCGGGCGATCGCGCGCGACCGAGGCAGGGGGGTGGCCGCCAGCGCGGCCTCGCGGGCGAGCAGCAGGGCGTGGAGGTTGGACTGCGTGCCGCCGGAGGTGAAGACGCCGCCGCCGCGGGTGAAGCCGACGAGGTCGGCGACCCATGCGATGAGCCGCCGCTCGATGAGCGTGCCGACGGCGGACTGGTCGTAGGTGTCGACCGAGGTGTTGACGGCCGCGAGGACGGTCTCGGCAGCGACCGCGGGCAGGGCGACCGGGCAGTTGAGGTGGGCGGCGTAGGCCGGGTGATGGAACCACACCGCGTGCTCGAGGAACAGCTCGTCGATCTCGCGGACGGCCTCCGAGGATCCCACGCCGTCGCCGTCGAGAGGAACGTCGTCGACCAGCCGCTGCAGTTCGGAGCGGGAGGCGCCCGAGAACGGTTGCGTCGTGCTCTCGAACCGGTCGGCGACCTGCGCCGAGGTCTGCGCGATGAGGGTGCGGTAGGCGTCGGAGGTGGAACGCGTGAGCAGGTCGAGCACGGGGAAGAACTCCTTCAGTTAGGGTTGCCTCACCTAACTAAGTCGATCTCGAGGTGCGTGTCAATGTGCGGGTGTCACAGTCACCACGCCCGAAGCGCCGTCGACGGTCACGTCGACGCCCGTCGTGATCGCCTCGGTCGCGCGAGGCACACCGACGACTGCGGGGATGCCGTACTCCCGCGCGACGACGGCGCCGTGGCTGTTGGCGCCGCCCATCTCCATGACCAGACCGCCTGCCGTGAGGAACAGCGGCGTCCAGCCGGGATCAGTCGAAGGAGCTACGAGGATCTCCCCGGGCTCCAGGCGCGCCCCGACCGGGTCGAGGATCACGCGCGCGGGCGCGGTGACGGTGCCGGCCGATGCCGGGGTGCCCCGCAGTGCCCCCGGCTGATCCGCGGCGGCGGCGGTGCCGACGGCCTCGGGCTCCGTCCCGTCGGACAGCAGCATGCGCGGGACGTGGCGGCGCCGGAGCTCGGCGTCATATCGGTCCCGGTGCACGCGCACCGTCGCGCGCATGTCGGTTCCGGCCGCGGCCTGCGCGACCTCGTCGAAGTCGAGGAAGAACACATCCTCGGGATCCGCGATCCGTCCCGCCGCGGCGAGTTCGAGGCCGATGCCGGCCAGCTCCGTGCGGGCCGGGCGCATCGCGGTGATCATCAGGAACTTCGGCATCTCGCGCATGCCGACGAGCGCCCGGGCACGCCGCAGGCAGAACCCGACGGCGGTGGCGCGAAGGGGGCCTCGACGGCGCGCACGACCGATGAGGGTCTCGACCATCGCCTCGGCGTCGCGCGCGCCGTCGGCGAAGTGCTGCGCGGGGGTCGCAGCATCCGTGTCGAGGCGAAGGTATCCCGACAGCACGCCGAACAGGTGGGTGGGGTCGTCGGCCCACCGCGGCATGCCGAGGTCGATCTCGGCGACGGCACGGTGGCCGTAGCGCGCGAGGAAGTTCGCCATCGCGCGCTGCAGCACGGCGGGCAGGCCGCCCGCGCGGTAGGCGTCGGCGAGGTCTTCGGGCGCGCGGGTGCGCAGCGCCGCCGCCGATTCCGCGTCGCGTCGCGCTCGCACGGCGACGTCCCACAGTTCGAGATCCATCTGGGTCGTGACGTTGTCGGGCGCGCTGCGGAGGACGGTCTGCAGGTCGCCCGGCTCGGTCGATCCGCGCAGCAGGCGACCGGCGAGTCCGAGCATCCCGAATCCGACGAGCGCGCCGGGCAGGCTCCGCGGCGCGAGCGGCATCGCCCGGAAGAGCAGATCGACCACCGCGTCGACCCGCGTCGGGATGTCGCCGCCGGACGGGATCTCCCGCGCACGAACCTCGCGGGCGAGCCGCTCCACCCGCCGCTGCGCCGCCGCCGGACTGACGAGCGCCTGCCCGATCAGGAGCGGGAGACGGATGCGGACCGCCAGATGGAGCAAGCCGCGCGCGAAGCGCCGTCGTGACCGGGGCAGCACGGAGAACCGCCGGTCGGCGAAGAGCCCACGCACCACGACGGCGGACCGCGCCTCCATCACGTCGAGCGCCCGCGGCATGATCTCGCGGCCTACGGCAGATCGCAGGACGGGTGTCGCATCGACGAAGATGCGGTCGCCGCCGATCGCGAACGCTCCGGGTCCGTCGGCGATCCGGGCGGGACGGCGACCGATGAGGTCGAGGAACCCTGAGCCGACCACCCGGAAGGCGGCGATGCCCATCGGCGTGATCGGTCGGTGCAGTCCTTGGGCGAGGCTGACGCAGAAGTAGACGCGGGTATGCGCAGCGGGCAGGGGCGCGTCTCGCACGGGCACCGGGAACAGCGTGGTGATCGGCCGTGACTGGGTGAGCCAGGCGTGCCCGTCGGCGTCGAACGCCCACTCGATGTCCTGCGGACTCCCGAACGCGTGCTCGACCCGGTCGCCGAGTGCGGCCAGTGTGCGCACCTGGGCATCGGTCACGCTCGCTGCCCGGCCGCCGTCGCCGCCGGCGCGGCGTTCGAGGATCCGCCCGGTCGCCGTGTCGACGACGAAGTGGTCCGGGTCGACCGAGCCAGACACCACCGACTCGCCGAGGCCGCGCGCCGCATCGAGCACCGCCTGCCGACGGCGGCCGGTCACCGGATCGGCGGTGAACAGCACGCCGGCGGACGCGGCATCCACCATCCGCTGCACGACGACCGCCAGCGCGACGCCCGCGCCGTCGATGCCCTGCGCGGTGCGGTAGGCGACGGCCCGATCCGTCCAGAGCGACGCCCAGCAGCGGTGGACGGCATCCAGCACCTCGTCGATGCCGGCCACGTTGAGATAAGTGTCCTGCTGGCCCGCGAAACTCGCCCCCGGCAGGTCCTCCGCCGTCGCCGAAGACCGCACGGCCACGGGACCCTCCCGCGGCTCCAGGCGGTCGTACGCCTCCCGCACCGCCTGGGCCACCTCGTAGGGGAACGGCGCCTCCAGCACGGCCTCGCGGGCGGCTGCGGCATCCGTGATCGTCCCCGACTCCACGGCCGATCCGCGAACCGCGCGCCGGTACGCCTCGGTCGTGACGCAGAAGCCGGGCGGCACGTCGAAGCCGGCACGGATCAGTTCGCCGAGGTTCGCCGCCTTGCCGCCGACGGCTGCGAGGTCACCGGCCGACAGCGCCGCGAGATCGACCACGACATCGCCCTGCGGTGATGGGCTGGACGCGGGCATCTCATCGTCCTCCCAGGTCAGGGCGGTCCACGTTCGTGGGCTCAGGTGCAGAATCGCACTCCCGACACCCCGCCACAAGATCGACGGGATCCGTCAGTCGGTCCAGGCTCCTTCGATGGGGATGCTGCGTCCCAGCACGTTCTCGGCCGCGCGGTGGCCGGAGAACATCGCCGCGGGCACGGTCGCCGGGTCGTCGGTCCACGTCGCCTCGCCGGCGAGGTGCAGCACCCCGCCGATCGGCGTCGCGAGGTCGTCATGATCGGCCGTCGTCGATCCGACCGTCATGTAGGCGTACGAGCCGTGCGACCACGGGTCGTCCTGCCAGTCCGTGACATGGACGTGCGTGGGCGTCTCGACGCGGTCGCCGTACAGGCGCCGCAGCTGCACGAGGATCGACTCGACGATCTCGTCCTCGGTCCAGTCCCACGTCTCGACAGCCGCGGGTCCGGCCGCGAACGTGAGCAGCGTCGGTGTGCCGTGGAGCGCGGTGAGGTCGTACCAGGAGTGCCACCAGCGGCTCTCGGGCCCCTGCTGACGGATCGCGTACACGTCGTCGTCCCAGAATTTCGACGGGAACCGCAGGAACACCTTCTCGAAACGGTTCATCGTCAGCCTGCTGAGCGCCCCGGCGACCGGTTCGGGGAGCGGCGGTTCGATGACGAACTCGTCCGACTGGAGCACGCCGACCGGCACCGTGACGATCGCAGCGTCGGCGGCGAACAGACCCCGGTCGGTCGTCACGAGGACTCCCTCGGGCGACCACTGCACGTCCGTCACGACATGGATGAGACGGATGTCGAGCCCCTCGGCGAGCCGCCGAGGCAGGCGGTCGTACCCCTCGGGGAACACCACCTCGTCGCCGTCGATGGAGTCGTCGTCGAGGCCGTGCGCGGCGAGGTCCTCGATCCAGGCGCCGTACTGCTCCTCGGAGCGGTGCTCGAGGTACTCGCGTACGCGCTGCGTGCGCTCCGCGTCCCAGCCCTGCGCCGCGAGCGCGGCCTCGGTCACGTCGCGATACGACGCGTCGCGTGCGGAAGCCGCGACCACCTCCCGCAGCGTGGCGTCGACGGTGTGGATGTCGTCGATGTACGCCTGGGCGGCAGCATCCGTCAATCGAATCCCGTCGGGGCCGTAGTACGCGATCGGGCGGCTGTCGGGCTGATAGCCGCCGACGGTGAACTCGACCATGGGCATGCCGAACGCCGCGGCTGCCGCGGCGACGGGGGAGTCGGTGATGCCGTGGATCCACGACGCACCCATGTCGGTCACGGTCCCTGGGAAGTGCCGGTCGGTGGAGACGCGGCCGCCGACCCGGTCGCGGGCTTCGAGCACCACGACGCGACGGCCTTCCTTGGCCAGCAGGCGGGCGGCGGTCAGGCCCGCGACCCCCGCGCCCACCACGATCGTGTCGAAATGATCCATCTGCGATCCTCCCCGGCCGGCGCACCACCGCGCCCCTTCGACGGTAGTGGCATGCGGGCGGTCGCCGATCCGCCGGCGAGGCCGCCGTCAGAGCTTGTAGCCGATGACGCGCAGCAGGTCGCGGCGGTCGGCGACGTCCTGTTCGGTCTCGACGCCGACCGGCGGCTCGCCGTCGATGACTCCCGCGACGCCGCGGCCGGCCTCGGTCACGGCGATGAGGAGCTGCACCGGGTTCGCGGTCGCGCAGTAGATGGAGCAGACCTCGGGCACGGCCTTCACCTGGTTGAGCACGTTCACCGGGAAGCCGTCGCGGAGCATGATCACGAACGCGTGCCCCGCGCCGATCGCCAGCGCCGCATCAACGGCGAGCGCGACGAGATCATCGTCGTTGCCCGTGCGACGCACGAGTCGGGCACCGGATGCCTCGCAGAACGCGACGCCGAACCGCAGCGTTCCGCCGACCCCCGCGAGCGCTTCGTGCAGATCCTCGACGGTCTTGATGAAGTGCGACTGGCCCACGATGACGTTCACGTCGTCCGGCTTGTCCAGCGGGACGACCTCGATGTCGACGGTCATGGGAACCTCCTCCGACGTCGTCAGCCTAGGCGGGATGTATCACGCAGCGGTAGGGACGCTCCTTTGTCGACGGACACCCGTCAACAAGGGAGCAGCTATGCGCATCACGTATCGGATCATCGCGTTCGTCATCTGCGGGCTCGTCGCGCTGCAGGCGGCATCGCACGCATGGGCCTCAGCCGGCCTCGGCGTCTACCTCGCGGAAGGGGGAGTCGTCGACGGCACCGCCGTCGAGGGCCCGCCGCCGTTCCCGGAGGTCACGGGCTTCATCATCCACGGCATGAACGGCATGTTCGTGATCCCAGCCCTGGCCCTCATCCTGCTGATCATCTCGTTCTTCGCCAAGGTGCCGCACGGCGTCGTGTACGCGGTCGTCGTGTTCGGGCTCGTCGTCCTGCAGGTCACGCTCGGCCTGCTCGGGCACGGGGTCGCGTTCCTCGGATTCCTGCACGGGATGAACGCGCTGCTGCTCTTCACGGCAGCACTGCTCGCGGGGCTCAACGCCAAGCGTCGGGCCGTCGAGCCGGCCGGTGCCGTCTCGGTGCCCAGCACGACCGGTGCCACGGCCTGAGAAGACGATCGCGCCGAGCCGATGGGCGCGTCTCGCCCGTCGGCTCGGCGCGATCGTGGGCGTGCTCGCTCTCCTCCTCGTCGCGTGGGCGTGGTGGACCAGCGTCCTTCCCGGGTCGTATTCGGTGATGTCGATGGGAAGGCCCGATTTCGGCGGAGGCGCCGAGGTCGGCCATCATGCGGACGCCGCCGCGCACACCGCGCACGCGGCGGGTGCGGCATCCCTCGCGGAAGACGTGCCCGACCCGGCTGAGCCGCCCGAAGCCGACGTCACGACTCTGACCGCCGACCCCGACCGGCCCGCCGACGTGCGGGTCGAGCTCGTCGCGCGCGCTGAGAGGATCACCCCGGCCGGAGGTCAGCCGTTCGACGGGTTCACGCTCAACGGACAGACTCCGGGCCCGACGATCCGCGCGACAGCAGGGCAGCTGATCGAGGTCGAGCTGCGCAACGAGGACGTCCCCGAAGGGATCACGGCGCACTGGCACGGCGTCGATGTGCCGGGCGCGATGGACGGCGTCGCCGGCGTCACGCAGGATGCCGTGGGACCCGGCGAGACCTTCACCTATCGCTTCGTCGCCGAGCAGGTCGGCACGTTCTGGTACCACTCGCACCAGGTGTCTCATTCCCAGGTCATCGGCGGCCTGTTCGGGGCGCTCGTGCTCGAACCCGAACAAGGGGCGGATGCTGCGGCCGACGCGGTCGCGATGATCCACACGTATCCCGGCGGGCAGCGCACGCTCAACGGCGAGGTCGGGGAGGTGCACCAGACGGCGAACCCCGGCGACATCATGCGCGTCCGGTTGGTCAACACCGACAACTCGCCGACGGTCGCGTGGGTGGCGGGGTCCGACTTCCGCGTGCTCGCCATCGACGGCACAGAGCTGAATGCGCCGACGCCGGTCGAGGGGCGCAAGGTGGGCATCACCGCCGGCGGACGCGCCGATCTCGAGGTGCGCGTGCCCGGGACCGGTGCGGTGCGCGTGCAGGTCCCCGGGGCGTCGTTGGTGATCACGTCGGACACCGTCGACGCGCCGACCGCACCGGCGCCGCGGGAGGCGGTGGATCTGCTGTCGTACGGCTCGCCCGTGCCCGCGGGCTTCGACGCCGAGCAACCTGACCGGGTCTTCGACTACGACATCGGCCGTCTTCCCGGCTTTCTCGACGGACTGCCCGGGTATTGGTGGACCATCAACGGCGGGATCGTCCCGAGCGTGCCGATGTACATGGTCGAAGAGGGAGACGTCGTGGTCATGCGCATCTCGAACGGGAGCGGCGAAGTGCACCCGATGCACCTGCACGGCCATCACCTGCTGGTGCTCTCTCGCGACGGCGTGCCGTCGACAGGAAGCCCCTGGTGGGTGGACTCGCTCAACATCGAGCACGGCGAGTCGTTCGAGGTGGCCTTCGTGGCCGACAACCCGGGCATCTGGATGGACCACTGCCACAACCTCGCGCACGCCTCCGAGGGACTCATGACCCACCTCGCCTACGCGGGCGTGACGACGCCGTTCCGTCTGGGGCGGGACACCGGCAATGACCCCGAGTGAGAGTGGGCGGGTATACACCTGCGTGAGGCGCAGCCGATTCTGCGCACCTGTGAGAGTGTGAGGCTCATGAGTCCGCTCGTGATCCGCCAGGAGGAGCGAGCGGATGCTGCGACCGACCTCGATCGGTCCGTCGAGCTCCTTCGTGCCGTCGCCGACGGCACGATCGCGCAACCGCGGGTCGTGCGGATCTACAGCCCGGTCCCGACCGTCGCGATGAGCCGGCGCGAGAGCCGCATGCCCGGGTTCGAGACCGCTCGGCAGGCGTCGCTCGTCCGCGACTTCACCCCGGCCGTTCGTCCCACGGGTGGGCGCGCGGTGGCGTACGACGAGTCCTGCATCGTGTTCGACGTGATCACGCGCGAGGCCGAGGGCTCGGTCGCTCAAACGAGGTTCTTCCGCGAGATCGGCGACGCGCTCGTCGTGGCGATGCGCGGACTCGGCGTCGACGCCCGAGTCGGTGACGTCCCGGGGGAGTACTGTCCCGGCGAGTTCAGCATCAACGCGCGCGGCGCCATCAAGCTGATCGGAACCTCGCAGCGCGCCGTGCGGGGTGCGCGTCTGCTGAGCGGGATGCTGCCGCTCGATGGCGTCGAGCGGTTCACCGATGTGCTCCTCGCGGTGAACGCGGCGCTCGAGCTCGACTGGGACCCGGCGACCTTCGGGACCCTGGCCACAGAGGTGCCGCGCATGCCGCGGGCGATGGTCGAGCGCGCTCTGATCGCCGCGCTCGCCGGAGAATGACCCGTCCACTCACCCGGCGATCGATCCCAGCGGCTGCGGGATGCCGCCGCCCGCCGGCCGGAGCGTTCGGGCGTAGTCCTCCTTGAGCACCGCGAGGTGGAACCACGCCTCGACCCCGGAGATGCCGGGGATCGCGCGGATCCGCTCGAGGCTCGCGTACAGCGCGCCGGCCGACGGCTCGACGAGCGTCGTGACGACGTCGAAGCGGCCGAGGGTGCGCGCGGCGAAGTCGACGCCGCGCCACGTGCGGAGGGCTTCCGTCACGCGGTCGTCGGTGCCGGCGAGGTTGAGGCCGACGCCCATCGACAGCTGGCGGTGCACCAGCCCGCGTGCTTCGACGGCGCTGATCTTGATGACCCCGCCGTCGACGAGCCGCTGCACCCGGGTCGTCACTGCGGAGGGGGAGAGGCGCACCGCCTCGCCCAGCGCGCGGTAGCTCTTGCGGCCGTCGCGCTGCAGCTGCTCGATGAGCGCGGTGTCGATGGCGTCGATGGTGACGTCGCCGCGGTACTCCGAGACGAAGAACCCCTTGACGACGTCGGTGTAGATGAGGGTGTTGATGTCGGCGACGCCGGGCAGCGCCCGGATCTGCGCGAGCAGGTCGTGCAGCGCGGGCATGGATCCCAGTCGCACTTCGGTGACGAGGTCGTACGCGCCGCCGACCGCCGAGACCAGCACCGTCTCGCTCAGCCCACGCAGGTGCTGCGCCACGGGCTCGACACCGCCCTGCGTGCGGATCGACACGTGAGCGAGCACGTGCTGCCCGAGGAACACCGGGTCTACCGCGGCGACCACCCGCACGGTGCCGTCGGCGAGCATCGCGTTGAGCCGCGCGGAGACGGCGGCGCGGGACTGGCCGAGACGACCCGCCAGCGTGTGGATGCTCGCGCGGCCGTCGACCTGCAGCTCACGGATGAGTTCGGCGTCGAAATCCATCGCGATCCTCGAATTCGTCGATTTCCCTGAGAACGCACGGCCTCGTGCGCAGAATCCGAGTCTAGATCCACCTCCACAGGACGCAACGCGTGATTCTGCGCGAACACTCCTACAGAACCCCAGTCGATCGAGCCCAGCGCTGGAGTTCTGCCCTTGCCAGCAGCATCCGTTCCTCCTTAGCCTTCATCGCATCCCCGATACATCCGCAAAGGAGCGGTCATGACTTCCACTACCAGCAGGGCGCGGCGCGCCGGCATCGCCGCCTTCGTGGGCACCACCATCGAGTGGTACGACTTCTACGTCTACGCGACCGCCGCCGCCCTCGTGTTCGGACCGCTCTTCTTCCCGAGCGGCGACCCGCTCGCCCAGACCGCCGCCGCGTTCGCGACGTTCGCCGTGGCCTTCCTGGTGCGCCCGCTCGGCGGCATCATCTTCGGCCACATCGGCGACAAGCTCGGCCGGCGCGTGTCCCTCGTCATCACGCTGCTGCTGATGGGCGTCGCGACCGTCCTCGTCGGGTGCCTGCCGACCTACGAGACGATCGGCATCGTGGCGCCGATCCTGCTGATCCTGCTGCGCGCGCTGCAGGGCCTCGCGGTCGGCGGCGAGTGGGGCGGTGCGGTGCTCATGAGCGTCGAGCACGCCCCGGTCGGAAAGAAGACGTTCTACGGCGGCTTCACGCAGCTGGGCAACCCCGCCGGCGCGCTGCTGGCCTCGGGCATCTTCGCGATCATGTCGCGCTTCGGCGAGGACTTCATCATGAACGGCGGATGGCGCATCCCGTTCCTGCTGTCGATCGTGCTGGTGGGTGTCGGCTTCTGGGTGAGGTACCGCGTCGAGGAGTCGCCGGTCTTCGAGCAGAAGGTCGAGGGTCGCAAGCAGACCATGCCCCTCGCGTTCGCGCTGCGCGTCAACTGGAAGCCGATCCTCCTCGGCATCGGCCTGCTGCCCATCTCGACCGGGGGCTACTACCTCGCGACGACGTTCGCGACGGCGTACGCGACCGGCGAGCCGATCAGCATGAGCCCGCAGCTCATCCTCGACGCCATGACGATCGCCTCGTTCATCGAGTTCGTCGTGACGCTGCCGGTGGCGTGGCTCGGCGACAAGTGGGGCCGCAAGAACATCATGTACATCGGCCTCGTGACCTCGGTGCTCACGTTCGTGCCGTTCATGCTGGTGCTGCCTGGCAAGGTCGAGCCCGTCATCTTCCTGCTGGCGTCGCTCGTGCGCATCGCGATGAGCGCCACCTACGCGCCCATCGCCGCGATCCTCGCGCAGATGTTCCGCCCGCAGGCGCGCTACACGTCGATCGCCCTGTCGTACGGCGTGGGAGCGGCGATCTGGGCCGGCTTCTCGCCCTGGTTCGCGACCATGCTCATCGCGTGGACGGGCAGCGTCTGGTCGGTCATCTTCATGTTCATCGGAATGGCGCTCCTCGCCGGCCTCTGCACCTGGCTCGCGCCGCAGCACTCCGACGAGGCGCCGGTGACGGACTCCTTCACGCCGCGCACCGACACGACCGCCGCCCGCACGATCTGAGGACGCCATGAGAAAGCTCGCCTCCTTCGACCGCCCCGCGCAGCAGACGTCGCGCCTGGTGATCGCCGGTGCCATCCACACCGTCGACGCGCAGGGCAGCACCGCCACCGCGATGTTGACCGACCGCGGCCGGATCGTCGCGATCGGCACGGCAGAGGAGTGCCGGGATGCCGCGGCCGCCCTCCGCCTGGACCCCGAGGTCGTCGACCTCGGCGACGCAGTGGTCGTTCCCGGCTTCGTCGACGCGCACGCCCACCCGCTCATGTACGGCCAACTGATGACGTGGGTGGACTGCGGTCCGGAGAAGGCCGGCAGCATTCCCGAGATCGTGGCGCTGCTGAAGGCCGCGGCCGCCGATCTCCCCGCGGGTCGTCCCGTGCGGGGATACGGCTACGAGCACCGCAACCTCGCCGAGCAGCGGCATCCATCTCGGTTCGAGCTCGACGAGGTCGCCGCCGACCGCGAGGTGTATCTCATGAACGCGTCGGGGCACGGCGGGGTCGTGAACTCGTACACGCTCGCGCTGAACGGCGTCGACCGCGACACCCCCGACCCCGAGGGCGGCGAGATCTTCCGGGACGCGGACGGCGAGCTGACCGGCGAGATCTCGGATGCCGCGTGCAACATGCTCACCGGCGTGCACGGCGTGAAGATCGGTCACCACGGGCCGAACTTCCACCTCGCCGACGAGCCCGAGGAGCACCTTCGGCAGCTGGATGCCGCGACCCAGCGCTTCCTCGCCGGGGGTGTGACGACGATCGGCGACGCGCAGGTGTCGCGCCGCGAGTTCGACATGTACCTGCGGCTCGCCGAGGCCGGGCGCCTGGAGCTGCGGGTCTCGATGTACCTGCTGTCGCACCTGCTCGACGACGCGCTCGAGATGGGGCTCGTCGGCCAGTTCGGCAACGCGCACCTGAGCTTCGCCGGCATCAAGCTGTACGCCGACGGCACGCTCGGCGGCTGGACGGCGTACTTCCCCGACGGGTACGTCGGCGACCCGTGCCGCACCGGCCAGCTCTACCACGAGCCCGCCGAGTACACCGCGCTCATCCGCAAGGCGCACGCCGCCGGGCTCCAGACCGCGACGCACGCGCAGTCGCCGACGGCCATCGAGATGGTCGTGTCGGCGATCGAGGCGGCGCTCGCCGAGCGCCCCGACGACGACGCGCGCCACCGCATCGAGCACTGCGGGCTGCCGACACCGGAGCAGATCCGGCGCATGGCGGCAGCCGGCATCCGTCCCGTCAACCAGCCCCAGCACTACTTCAACTGGGGCGAGGGCGTCGAGCAGGCGATCGGCACACCGGGGGAGCGGTTCAACCCGCTCGGCGAGTTCGAGGCGGCGGGGGTGCCGTTCACGATCTCGTCCGACGCGCCGGTGGCAGAGCCGATCCCGCTCGAGGCGATCCAGACCGCGGTCACGCGCGTGACGAGGCGCGGGCACAAGCTCGGTCCTGACAACCTGCGGGTATCGGCGGGTGCCGCGCTCCGCGCTCACACGTACGAAGGCGCCGTGTCGCTCGGCCGCGAAGACGACCTGGGGTCGCTCGAAGCCGGCAAGTACGCTGACTTCGCGGTGCTCGGGGCCGACCCGCTGAGCGTCGAAGCGGACGAGATCTCGCAGATCCCGGTGCTCGAGACGTGGGTCGCGGGCGAGCGCCGGTACGCGATGGCCCGTGTCGAGGCGCTGACGTGATCGCCGACGCCCCCGCGCGGTACGCCGACACCGCCGGCCGTGCGGTGCTCGAGACCGTGCGCAACTACGGGGTGACCGCCGTGTTCGGCATCCCTGGCACGCACAACCTCGAGCTCTACCGGCCGCTCGCCGACCTCGGCCTGCGCGCCGTGACGAACCGGCACGAGCAGGGCTCCGGCTACGGCGCCGACGGCTGGGCGCAGCAGACCGGGCTTCCCGGCGTCGTGATCACGACGTCGGGACCTGGCCTGCAGAACGCGATGAGCGCGATCGGCACAGCGTTCTGCGAGTCGCGGCCGCTGCTGGTGATCTCGCCCGGTGTGGCGCTCGGGGCCGAGTTCCGCGACGTCGGCACGCTCCACGAGACGAAGGACGCCACCGCGATGGTCGGCGCGATCGCCGAGTGGTCGCGCCGCGTGACGAACGCGACCGAAGCCGTCGACGCCGTGCACGACGCCTTCGCGCTGTTCCGCACCGGGCGTCCGCGTCCGGTGCACATCGAGATCCCGCTCGACGTGCTCGAGAGCCCGGCCGCCGTGCCCGCGGCCGCGCGCGCGGCGCGGCCGCTTCCGGCTCCGGTTCGCGGTGACGCGGGCGCGGTGCGCGAAGCTGTTGCGTTGCTGACGGATGCTGCGCGCCCGGTCATCGTCGCCGGCGGCGGCGCCACGCGCGCCGGCCGGGCGATCACGGCGCTCGCCGAGCGGCTCGGTGCGCCGGTCGTCACGACCCTCAACGGCAAGGCCACCGTCGACGAGCACCACCCGCTGTCGCTGGGCTCGAACCTCCGCCTCGAGGCCGCGCGCCGCGTCGCCGAGGATGCCGACGTGCTGCTCGTGCTCGGCTCCAAGCTCGGGGAGGCCGAGCTGTGGGCGCCCCGGCTCGAGGCGCGCGGCGCGGTGATCCGCGTCGACATCTCGGCGGCGCAGCTGCACAAGAACCTCGATGCGACGGTGGGCATCGTGGGGGACTGCACCGCGGTCGTCGAAGACCTCCTCGCGGCGCTCGCTGGCGAACCGCGGCCACCCCGAGACGTCGCGGGCGAACGAGAGGCGATCGCCGCCGAGACGGCGTCCGTTCTTCCCGAGACCGTCGCGCTCGCCGAGACCATCGCCGCAGCCCTCCCGCACGACGCCATCGTGGCCGGCGACTCGTCGCAGATCGTCTACATGGCGCTCGCGAACGTGCTGCGCCGGTCACGCCCGCACTCTCTCCTCTACACACCGACCTATGCGACGCTCGGGTACGGGCTTCCCGCCGCAATCGGAGCGCGCGTCGCCCAGCCCACCGAGGGTGGTCGCCCCGTCGTGGCCGTCGTCGGAGACGGCGCGCTGATGTTCTGCGTCAACGAGCTGGCGACCGCGGTCGAGCAGCGCCTCGACCTCACGGTCGTCTGCGTCGACAACGGCGGCTACGCCGAGATCAAGCAGAACGAGGTCGATCGCGGCATCCGCCCGGTCGGCGTCGACCTCGTGCAGCCCGACTGGGTCGCCCTCGCGAACGCGTTCGGCGCGACCGGCCTGCGCGCGTCGAGCCCGGACGACATCGAGTCCGCGCTCGCCGGGGCGATCACCGCCGGCGGCGTGCAGCTCGTCCACATTCCGCAGAGCGCCGGCGCACAGCATCCGTTCCCCGAAACTTTCCCCCCGAGAGGTGAGTCATGACCGACAACCGCGCGCCCGTCGGCCCCGTCGACGCGTCCGTCTACCCGCGCTATGCCGGCATCGCGACCTTCGCGCGGCTGCCGCGCATCGAGGAGGTGCCGCGCGCCGACCTGGCGATCGTCGGCATCCCGTTCGACACCGGCGTCAGCTACCGGCCGGGCGCCCGCTTCGGCCCCTCGCACGTGCGCGAGTCGTCGCGTCTGCTGCGCCCGTACAACCCCGCTCAGGACGTCTCGCCGTTCGCCGTCGCGCAGGTCGTCGACGCCGGCGACATCCCCGCGAACCCGTTCGACATCGGCGAGGCCGTCGCCGACATCGAGACCGCGGCGACCGCGCTGGGCGAGCGCGTCGACCGGATCGTCACGGTCGGCGGCGACCATACGATCGCGCTGCCGCTGCTGCGCGCCGTGAACAAGAAGCACGGGCCGGTCGCGGTGCTGCACTTCGACGCGCACCTCGACACGTGGGACACGTACTTCGGCGCCCCGATCACGCACGGGACGCCGTTCCGGCGCGCGAGCGAGGAAGGCCTCATCGACCTCACCGCGAGCTGCCACGTCGGCACCCGTGGTCCGCTGTACTCCAAGCAGGACCTCGACGACGACGAGCGCCTCGGCTTCTCGATCGTGTCGAGCGTCGACATCGAGGAGCGCGGCATCGAGGCCGCGATCGAGCGCGTCCGCCATCGCGTCGGCGACAAGCCGCTGTACATCTCGATCGACATCGACGTGCTCGACCCCGCGCACGCCCCCGGCACCGGAACCCCCGAGGCCGGCGGCATGACGAGCCGGGAACTGCTCCGGATGCTGCGTGCTCTGAGCGACCTGAACGTGGTCGGCGCGGACGTGGTCGAGGTGTCGCCCGCGTACGATCACGCCCAGCTCACCGGCATCGCGGCGAGCCACGTCGTGTACGAGCTCGTGACCCTCATGGCCGCGCAGATCGAGGCTGCCCGGGGCTGATTCCTAGCGCGCCCGCTGCCCGGTGACAAGCCCCTGCACAGAGCGTTCTGCCCGCCGCAGGCTGGGAGGACCCCAGAAGGAGGACGGTCATGAGCGACCACACAGACGGCAGGGACACCCCGGAGCAGAACGCAGGCGCCGAGGAGCCGATCGCGGCCACGCGCCGCGAGCAGCGCGAGCGCGGGGCGGCGAGCCCCAGCGCCGCCACGCAGGCCGACGCCCGGCAGAACGTCCCGCAGGAACACCATGAATCCACCCCGCACGAGCCCGTGGAGCACAGCGCGACCACCGACCACGACGTGATCCGCCAGTGGGCGGAGGACCGCCACGCGACACCCGCGACCGTCGAAGGCACCGAGCACGACGGCAACGTCGGCGAGCTCCGCCTGGACTTCGACTTCGGCAACAACCTGGAAGACCTCAAGGAGGTCTCGTGGGACGACTGGTTCCGCGCGTTCGACGACCGCGGATTGGAGTTCGTGTTCCAGGAGGGCACGCGCCCCGACGGGTCGGCGTCCAACGACTTCACCCTCGAGCCGGCGGGCCACACGCACACCTGACGTCGGCGCCCCATTGCCGGGCTGCGCCCGCGGGTGCGTGAGACTGAACGCATGGGTTTCACGCGCGCCGAACTGGAGACGTACCGCGGGTGCAGCATCCCGGATCTCCTGCCCGCGCGTGCGGCGGGCGTGCTCTCGTGACCGGCGAGATCGCGTCGGCGCCGCCGCGCGTACGTCGCGTCGTCGCCGCGCTGTTGCTCGTGGCGACGATCGCTGCCGGGCTGCTCGTGCACGGACTGCTGCCGGATACGCCTGCGACCGACATCGCCGGCGATGCGCTCTATGCCGTAGCGGCGTACCTGGCGGTGGTGCTCGTCGCCCCGCGTCTTCCGCCGCCCGCCGCCGGTGCGATCGCGGCGTCCTGGTGCGTCGCGGTGGAGCTGTTCCAGCTCACCGGCTTGCCGCTGTCGTGGGGTGCGCAGTTGTCGCCGGTGATGCTGCTGCTGGGCACGGTCTTCGACGCCCGCGACCTCCTGGTGTACGTGGCAGCGATCGCTCTCGCGACCGCCGTCGATGCGTTGCTCCGTATATCGTCGCGACCGCGCTGAGGCGTTTCGACTCGCTCGTTCCTCGCTCGCTCAACGAGCGGGAGACCCGCCGGAAGAGCGCGCACGCGCGACCATGATCCCGCGCTGCGATGTCGGGAACCGCTCCAGCATCGCGCGCAGCTCGGTGGCGTCGACGTCGGCGCCGAAGGCCTCAGCGCCGGGCTCGAGCATGATCCCGGCAGACAACGGTCCCGCGAACACCGGGTCGAAGCCCAGATCGTCGACCAGCCGCATCACGACCTCGACGTCCGGCGCCGAATCCCCGGCCACCGCGATCGCCTTGCGCCCCGAAGACCCGGCCGGCCGGGCCTCCTCGTCGAGGTCGCGGTAGCCCATGTGGTTGAAGGCCTTCACCACCCGAGCCTCAGGCAGGAACCGCTGCACCGTCTCGCTCGTCGATGTCCGCAGATCGCCGAAGTCGGCGCGCAGGCCGTCGACCTCCCACCAGTAGTTCATCGCGTCGATCACGAGCTTGCCCCGCAGCGCCTCGACCGGCAGCGTGTGGTGCTGGGGGAGCGGCAGCGCGAGCACGATCGCGTCGGCGTCACGTGCGACGACGGATGCCACGACCGCGATCGCCCCCGGAGCCACGGCCTCGATCGTGCCGGCGAAGCGTGCCGGGTCACCCGACCCGGCGATGAGCACGGGGTATCCGGCGGCGCGTGCCAGGCGCGCCAGCACCTGGCCCACGCGCCCGGGTCCGATGATCCCGAGAACCCGGATCGGCCGCTCGAGATCGCCCTGTCTGCCCACCGCCCCAGGCTAACCAGGGGCGGCGGGTTGCAGCATCCGTCAACCGGGCCGACGATGGGGGAATGGGGGATGCCGAGACCGACGGCCCGGCGGCGGACGAGCCTGCCGCGCCGCAAGGTGACGAGCGCGCGCCGTCCCGGCGACGACTGTGGGTCTGGGCGCTCATCGCCCTCGCCCCGATCATCCTCGCGGCCGGCGTCTCTGCGGTGCTGATCCTCCGCCCGTCCGCGACGCAGGCATCGCCCGTCCCCACGCCGACCGCGACCTCGACTCCCACTCCCACACCGACGCCCACGCCGACGCCGACGCCGACTCCGACCGGCTTCGCCGCGAACACCGCATCGTACGACGTGACGACGCTTCCGCAGATCAACGTGTTCGCCGTCATCCCGGCCCTCCCGGTCGACGACGCCGCGTTCACGACACCTCTCCCCGCCCACGCCGTCGCACGCGGCATCGGCGCTCCCGTGTGGGCCGACCCCACGGCCCAGCCCGTCGCGTACCTCCCGCACGAGTACCCCTATGACGGCACCTCGGTCCCCGTGGTCGAGGAGCAGGAGAGCTGGGTCAAGGTGCTGCTCACCGGGCGGCAGGCCGTGCCCTCGCAAGGCAACCCCGCGCAGACCACCGGGTGGATGCGCAAGAGCGACGTCGACCTCGCCCCGACCGACGTGAGTGTCGTCGTGAGCATCTCGGGCCGCACGATCGACATCGTCCGCGGCGGCGTGCCCGAGCGCATCGCCTCCGACTTCGCGTGGGGCACCGATCGCACCCCGACCCCGCTGGGCCGCACGTTCATCATGACGACCCGCGTCGTGCCGGAGTACGCCTACACGCGCGGCCATCCCATCGTCTACCTGTCGGTGCAGTCACCGACCCTCGACGGCTTCGGGGGAGCGGATGTCGCGGTCACGGCTTTCCACTACCACGACGACCGCTCCGGGCCGATTTCGAACGGATGCCTCCGCGTCGACCCGTCCGCGATCACGAAGCTGTCCGAGCTCCCCCTGGGAACCCCGGTCATCGTCAACCCGTAAGCTCCACACGCCCCACCAGAAACACCCGAAGGAACCTCATGCAGCAGCGCACACTCGGCCGCACCGGACGCCCGGTCTCGGCGATCGGCCTCGGAACCTGGCAGCTCGGCGCCGACTGGGGCGCGATCACCGAGGAGGACGCGACAGCTGTTCTCGCAGCATCCGTCGACGAAGGCGTCACCCTCTTCGACACCGCCGATGTCTACGGCGATGGGCGGAGCGAGTCGATCATCGGCCGGTTCCTCGCCGCGCGGCCCGGCCACGGCATCACGGTCGCGACGAAGATGGGCCGGCGCCTCGCGCAGGAGCCCGAGAACTACACGCCCGAGAACTTTCGCGCGTGGACCGACCGCTCGCGCGCCAACCTCGGCGTCGACACGCTCGACCTGGTGCAGCTGCATTGCCCGCCGACCGCGGTCATCGAGGATGACGCCACGTACGACGCCCTCGACGCGCTCGTCGCCGACGGCGCGATCGCGGCGTACGGCGTCTCGGTCGAGACGACCGCCCAGGCGCTCGCCGCGATCGCCCGCCCGAACGTGACGAACGTGCAGATCATCTTCAACCCGTTCCGCCTCAAGCCGCTCGACGAGGTGCTGCCCGCCGCCGAGGCCGCCGGCGTCGCGATCTTCGCGCGCGTGCCGCTGGCGTCGGGCCTGCTGTCGGGCAAGTACACCGCGCAGACGACGTTCGCCGCCGACGACCACCGCACGTACAACCGCCACGGCGAGGCGTTCGACCGCGGCGAGACGTTCTCGGGCGTCGACTTCGAGACGGGCATCCGCGCCGCGAACGAGCTTTCCGAAGCCCTGCCCGCGGGCGTCTCGCTGCCGGCCGCCACGCTCGCCTGGATCGCCTCCCGCCCCGGCGTCACGAGCGTCATCCCCGGCGCACGCAACGTGCAGCAGGCTCAGTCCAACGCCGCCGCGGCCGCCCTCCTCGATGGCGGCTTCGACCTCGACGCGTTCGACCGCGCCGTGCGCGACGTCTACGACCGCGACCTCCGCGCGGCGATCCACCCGCTCTGGTGACCTTGCTGCCCTGAATCACGGATGCCTCGACCCCGCGCAGCGCGCAGGGCCGAGGCATCCGTTTCCGGGGGGTCTCAAGGGGTGGGGTAGTCCACCACGAACTGCGGGGTTCCCGTGTTGGTGTTGTCGGCCCGGCCGCCGACGCCGTTCACGACGTGCTGAACCGTGCCGGCCGACAGGTTCACCGTCATGATGTGGTGCAGCTTCACGCCAGGCGTCTCCGGCACCTCGAACCCGTTGGCGGTGAGGATCGACGGGTTGTTCTGGTTGAACACGTACACGCCGGCGCCGTCGAGCTCGTGATGCTTGACGTGGTCCGCCACCTTGTAGCCCGGGTAGCCGAGCGTGCCGTCGGGCTGCGTCCAGTCCGCCTGGGTGGGCGGGTCGTACGGCAGCTCGTTCTGGTACAGGATGACCCGGCCGTTCTCGCCGTTCCAGAGCGTGTTGTACGTCTGGAAGTGCTCGACGAACAGGCCGGTCGCAGTCACGTCGTCACCGTTGACGATGACGCCGACCGTGCCGGTGTTGGTCGCCCAGCGCTCGTTGTCGCCGTTCACGCCGTCGGTCGGGTCGAAGCCCTCGACGCCGTGGTCGCCGCGCCACACCCAGGTGGGTTGCCGACGCGCAGCAGCACCGGCGAGAGCGTCTCGCCCGCGTCGATGGTGACGCCCGCGACGACGATGCCGTCGGCATCCTTCACCTCGAGCGGAACCGCGCCGTTCACCGCGGTGAGCGTCGCGTGGCCGAGGCCGAGCACGACCGTGTTCGCGCGCTTCACCTCGATCGACTGGGCGACGTCGTAGATGCCCGGCGTGAGGATCAGATGCTGGCCGCGCGCGAGCGCGTTGTTGATGTCTTTCACCGAGTCCGACGGGGTCGCGATGTAGAAGTCGGTGATAGGGATGCTGCGTCCCGCCGTCTCGCCCGCGCCCCAGCTGATCCCGCTCGTGTCGCGCTGCGCCGCGGGCACCCGCACGTTGTAGCGGCCCTCGTCGTCGACGTACAGGTAGGGCTTCTCGCGGCTGACCGGAGTCTCCTCCACCGTCGTGTACGGCGGATCCGGGAAGCCGGCGTCGTCGGGAGCGCCCACGACGCCCGAGAAGACCTGGTTCCAGACACCGTTCGACCAGCCGGCGACCTCGCTGTTGCGGATCAGCCACTGCTGCTGCGAGCCGTTGATCACGAACGGCAGGCGCGAGTCGGCGATGAAACCGCCGCTCGCGTACTGCGGTCCGGCGGTGCAGTAGTCCATGAGCGACAGGTTGCCGCCCGAGATGTCGAGGCGGCGCATCGAGACGGCCTGCGACACAGCCCAGAACTCGGCGCTCGCGCGGCAGCCGTCCTGGCCCGCCTTGTCGATGTCGATCGACAGGTTCGAGATCGTGCGCCAGAAGTTCACGAGCGCGAGGCAGTTGCCCGTGCCGCCGTCGGCGAGACAGCGGTTGTAGACCTCGACGGCGCCATGGACCGTGACGTCCTCGGGCGACGCGCCGAGGCCCGCGACCTCGGAGTAGTAGCCGACCTCGACCTGCAGCGGATCGGCGGCCGAACCGTACTCGCCGGGCAGGAAGTACACCGCCTGGCGCGTGGTGCTCATCTCGGCGTCGACCTGCTGCGCGTGCAGCGCGTCGAGGTCCGCCTGGATCTGGTCGACGGGGGTGTCGGGGGAGTAGATCGTGACGTTCGGACCGAAGTCCGGGTTGAAGGGATCGACCGCGCGCGGCGGCGCCGCGACGGCGGGTGCGGCCAGCAGTGCGCTCGCGGCGAGCGCGGTGCCGGTCACCACGGTGCCGATGCGCACGGCGCGGGCACGTCGGCCCGAACGTGCGCGCGGCACTGCGGAGCGGGAAACGGGGGCGGGCATGGAAAGTCCTCTCCGTTGAGGTGGGGAGCGGCGGGGATGCCGCTTACTTACCGGACTGTAACCAACCGTGGGAGCGGTCTCAAGCCCCAGTTCCCGGCGAGCGCTTGCTGATTCGTTTCAGAAGTCGAGCCGCATGACGAGACGCCGTTTGGTCGGATGCGTGACCTCTCGAAACCCGGCCGCGAGGAACGGGCCGACCGGCCCGACGCTGAGTTCGTCCCACGTGACCTTCTTGCCGTCGGTCAGCATCGGATACCCCTCGACCGCCGCCGCGCCGCGCATCCGGGCGTGCTCGGCCGCCGCCGCGATGAGCGGGTAGGTGAGCCCCTCGCCCCGATGTCCCTTGCGCACCACGACGCACGCGATCGCCCACACGGACTCGTCATCGGGGTCTTGATCGCGTCCCTGCCAGGGCACGGGCGACCCGCGCACGCGTCCGTAGACCCCGCGGCGGTCGACCGCGCACCACGCCACGGGCTCGTCGTCCTGGTAGGCGACGATGCCGATCGTCTCGGTCGCGCGCGGATCGTCGCAGTGCGTCTCTGCGCGCAGGATCGCGCCGCGTTCCGCCTCCGGCATGTACCACCAGTCGTGGTCGCCGAGGCGCTGTCGCTGGCATTGGCACCGCGCTGCGGCGCCCGTGAGGATGGCCTGCAGGTCGTCCCACGAGGCCTCGTTGGCAGGAGCGAAACGCAGTCCGTCCATGTCGGCAGGGTAGCGCTGCGGTCCGACACGCCAGGAGTATGGTGTGGCTTGTGCCCCTCGCTCCTCGCGTCGCAGTTGTGATCCCCTGTCGCAACGACGCGGGTTATCTCGACGCGTGCCTGGCCGCACTGGCTGCCCAGACGCACCGGCCCGACATCGTGATCGTCGTCGACAACGCCAGCACGGATGCCTCGGCTGCCGTCGCCCGCGCCCACGACGCCGTCGTGGCATATGAGCCGTTGATCGGCATCTGGCCGGCGGCGTCGCACGGCTACGACGCGGCGCTCGAGCACGCCGACATCATCGCGAGGCTGGACGCGGACTCACGGCCGCACCCCGACTGGATCGCACGAATCGTCCGTGCCTTCGTCTCGGATCCCACGCTCGGCGTGCTGACCGGCGGCGCCGAGTTCTACGGCGGCACGCCCGTCCAGAACTACCTCGGCGAGCACTGGTACATCGGCGGCGGTCACTACTGGATCAAGAAGTGGCTCGGCATCCCGCTGGTGTTCGGCTCGAACTTCGCGATGCGCACGCGGGTGTGGGAGCGGGTGCGCGACCAGGTCGACCGCGGCAACGCGCGCATCCACGACGACCTCGATCTCACCATCAGGCTCCGCTCGGCCGACGGCGTCCGCTACGACCCGCAGCTGCGCATGCCCGTGTCAGCACGCCCTGTGCAGACCCTGTCAGGCTTGTCGAGGCGGGTGTTCCGGGTCGCGTCGACGTTCGCCGCGAGCTGGCCCGAGGGTGCCGCGTGGCGGCGGTCCGAGCCGTCGCGGGCGGCGTCC
This sequence comes from Microbacterium trichothecenolyticum, assembly GCF_041938625.1. GTDB lineage: Bacteria > Actinomycetota > Actinomycetes > Actinomycetales > Microbacteriaceae > Microbacterium > Microbacterium trichothecenolyticum_D. The sequence continues at coordinate 1,871,855 of NZ_CP169427.1, forward strand.
GGATCGGGCGAGTGGATGCCCGAGGGTGACGACTGGGCGCCCGAGTACGGTCGCTGAGGTCAGACGCCGAATGCGGAGGCGGTGAGGTACACGTACGCGGCCAGCGCGAGGATGTTCACTCCGACCGTGCCCCAGAACGCACGGCGGAAGGAGCGCTTGCGGGTCTTGTGGCGGAACAGCTGCTGCGCGACGAGCGCTCCGGGCCAGCCGCCGACGAGTCCGAGGATGAGCAGCGTCTGCTCCGAGATGCGGTTCGCCTGGCGCCGCGCGGCTGCCTTGTCGATGCCATACGAGGCGAAGGCGACGATGCTCGCCGCGCCGTAGAGGGCCGGCACCCACCACCCGAGTTCGAACACGAAGCAGGCACCCGCGAAGGCCGGGGCGAAGACGAGCAGTGTGATCCAGCTGAGCGCCGCCGGAAGCGGCCTCGAGAGGTCGCGCCCCGGCCGCTCCGGCGTGGGAAGGGGAGCGCGAGGGCGCGGGTTGGGCATGCGCTCGATCCTATGGGGGTGGGTCGGCGTACGGTGTCACCATGCATGAGCTCACCGAAGAGGCGCTGGTCGCAGCATCCGTCGATGTCGTGTGGCGGGAATTCACGGTCGCGGGTCGTCTGTCGGAGTGGTTCTGGCCGCCGCGCTTCGAGACGACCGCGGTCGTCGAGCTGCGCGAGCTCGGTCGCTGGGAGGTGCGGTCGGTGCCCGTCGACATGGCGGTCGAGGGCACGGTGCTCACCTTCGAGGCGCCGCGCGCGCTGAGGCTCGGCTGGCGATGGGCAGGGGAGGAGCACACGACCGACGTCGAGATCGAGCTGCAGCCGGCGGCGGATGCGACGACCCGCGTGATCGTGCGGCACTCGGGGTTTGCGACCACGGAGGAGCGCGACAACCACATCGACGGGTGGTCGAGCTGCCTGCAGCGCTTGGTGGATCGCCACGGCGGGGCGCCGGGCGAGCACCTCTGAGCGAGGGGAGGCGCGTGATCACCGGCATCGGCGTCGACCTGGTCGAGATATCGCGATTCGAGCGCTTGCTCGAACTCACCCCTCGCCTGCGGGAGCGACTCTTCACACCGGCCGAGCGTGCCCTGCCCGTGCGCTCTCTCGCCACGCGATTCGCGGCGAAAGAGGCTCTCACCAAGGCGCTCGGCGATCCGGTGGGCATGCAATGGACCGAGATCGAGGTCATCACGAAAGGCTCCGAGCCCCCGAGCTTCATCCTCAGCGGATCGACAGCCGCGACCGTCGCGCGTCGGGGGATCACGGGCATCCATCTCACGATGGCGCACGACGGAGACGTTGCGGTCGCCTACGTCGTCGCCGAATCCGCGAACCGAACGCTTCCCTGACAAGCTGCGCGGGGCTGATGCCGGCGACTCACGACTTCGGCGCCGTGTCGTTGACGAAGATCGCCAGCTGCGTACGGCTGCGCACGCCCAGCCGTCGCATGACAGCGGTGATGTGGCTCTTGACCGTCGCGTCACTGACCGAGAGGCGGGCGGCGATCTCGCCGTTGGTCATCCCCTCGGCGACGAGGAGGGCGACGGCGCGTTGGCGTTCGGTCAGTCCGGTGAGGGCGCCGAGCGGTGCGGGGCTCTCCGCCGGGTTCGTCGGCCCCATGGTCAGGAACTGCGCAAGATGGCGGGCGAAGGCCGGGTCGAGGACGAGCTCGTTCTTGGACACGGCGCGGATGCCGTCGATCAACCGCGGCGCAGCGACCCACTGCGAGATGTATCCCGTCACGCCGGCGCGCAACGCCTCGGCCAGGTCGAGGTCGGACTCGGTCTCGGCGAGGGCCAGCACCGCTCGGTCACGACCGCACAAAGCTCGGACGGACTCCTCCGGCGCCTGGCGCAGCAGGCCTTGACGGATGACGATGATCTGCGGGCTCACCCGGTCGGCCAGCGAGCATGCCGAAGCGACATCCGTCGCCTCGCCCACGACGACCATGTCCGGTTCCAGCTCGATCAGCGCTCGCAGTCCGACACGGTAGATCTCGTGGTCTTCGCACAGCAGGATCCGCGCGGGTTCCGCCGCGTGCGCCGGTTCGACTTGCTGCGAGGACGGGCTCGCATCGGAAGCGGCGAATGGTTCAGGCTGTAACGTCATCCGCCTCCCCCTAAAGTGGCAGGACATCGCGACTGCGTGCGTCGCCGTGAGGCAGACCCCCAGGTTTGATCACTCACCTCACTGGGACCGGAATATAGCCGGGAGTCTGACACGAGATCCATCGATCGAGGCAGACAGTAACAAGCCGTTTCCCTGAGCGTCACATCAATCACCCCCCGAAGACGGCCGCACGGCGGGGAGCAGCGTCCGGATCACGACACGGGCCCACAGACCCCACGGAGACCCGGAGTCGGCGCTCGGGCCCGCCGCGGCCGGGCTGGAGTCCAGATGACGGCCTCGCACAAAAGTGGCACGACGTGGTGCGACTTCGGGTGACAGGCCTCGACTTTCGGCAAGGTGCCGTTTCCACCGTTCGGGGGTGGCCTTCTGCACCTTTGGTGGGTGGGGAAATCCCCCAGGTCTATACCTCTGGCGGATGTATCCCTGCGGGGAACTGTCCTAGCTTGTGCATGTCGCCGGGACCGGAGTTCGGGGGAAACCGGGGCGACGATTGCTCCGTACAAGAATACTCGGGGGTAGGAGTCAGTCATGCAACAGCTCATGATCGTCGCGAAGATGCGAAACGAGGATGCTCCGGCAGTGGCGGAGATATTCACGCGCTCGGACGCGACCTCGATGCCGGAGGAGATCGGCGTTGCGGGTCGTTCCCTTTACCGCTTCCACGGACTCTACGTGCACCTCGTCGACTTCTCGCGACCCGCTTCGGAGGCGATGCGAACCGCGCAGCGGTTACCGTCTTTCCGCGCGATCAGTGAGGATCTGCGACCGTACATCACGCCGTACGACCCGGGCTGGAGTTCGCCGCTCGATGCGATGGCCGACCGCTTCTACCACTGGGCGTCGCCGGAACATCCGGCCTGAGCTCAGCCTGCGAGCACGATTCTGGGGATAGAGGCGCGCCATGACGCGAACACTGGAGCCGGTGGTTTCGCCCTCTGCGCGGGCGGAATGGACGAAGTGCACAGGCTGCGATTGCCTGATCTACCACAAGCGACTGGACCGAAACGCGTGGGTGTGCCCCGAATGCGAGCACCATTTGCGAATGGGCGCGCGCGCACGTATCGAGTCGCTGGCCGACGACGGGAGCTTTCGAGAGACCGAATTCGCGCCCTTGATGCCGGACCCGCTCGAATTCTCCGACTCGCGTTCTTATCGGGAGCGGCTGGCTGACGCGACCGCGAAATCTGGGGAATCAGAGGCGGTCATCGTCGGCGCCGCACGCATCGGTGACAGGGACGTGATTCTCGCCGTCATGGAATTCTCTTTCATGGGCGGGAGCATGGGAGTGGAGGTCGGCCGCCGGGTGAGCGAGGCTGCTGCCCTCGCCCTTGAAGCGCGCAAGCCGCTGATCGTCGTCTGCGCCAGTGGCGGAGCACGGATGCAGGAGGGTGTCTTCTCGCTGCTGCAGATGGCCCGCACCGCGGTCGCCTTCGCCCAGCTTCGCGAGGCGGGCGTGCTATCGGTGTGTGTGCTCACCGATCCGACGTACGGGGGTGTCTCCGCCTCCTTCGCCAGCTTGGGATCGGTGGTGATCGCAGAGCGGGGTGCGCACGTCGGGTTCGCCGGCCCGCGCGTCGTGCAGGAGACCATTCGTGCGGAGCTCCCTGCCGGCTTCCAGGCCGCCGAATCGCAGCTCCTGCACGGCCTGGTCGACCGCGTGGAGAACAGGGCCGACCTGCGGTCTGTACTGATCAGGCTGATCGACCTGCATGCCGGGCAGGGTGTTCGCACTCCCGCCGCTTCCGATCCTGCTGGCGTACGTGAGGCCGCGGCGACCAGGCCTCCCGGGTGTGGGGTGAGGCGTGACTCCTGGGCGGCGGTGCAGGCCGCGCGCAACGTGGATCGGCCGACCACGGCAGACTACGTTCGGCTCGTCTTCGACGACTTCGTCGAGCTGCATGGCGATCGTGCGTTCGCCGATGATCCGGCGATCATCGGCGGGGTGGCTTGTGTGGCGGGGCGCCCTGTGGTGGTGATCGGCACGCAGAAGGGCCACACGGTCAAAGAACTGGTCGCTCACAACTTCGGGATGGCGCATCCGGAGGGTTACCGCAAGGTGATGCGCCTGATGGAACACGCTGAGTCGTTCGGGCTGCCGTTGGTCACCTTCATCGATACTCCGGGCGCGCACCCTGGCCCCGATGCAGAGGAACGCGGGCAGTCGATCGCCATCGCGGAGACGATCATGCGCAGCGCGCGCCTTCGCGTTCCGGTTGTCGCCGTCATCACCGGTGAAGGCGGCAGCGGTGGCGCCCTGGCGCTGTGCACATCGGATCGGCTGCTGGTACTGGAGAATGCGTTCCTCTCCGTGATCAGTCCGGAAGGATGCGCGGCGATCCTGTGGCGGAGCGCATCGTCGGCACCCGCCGCGGCCGGCGCGCTGCAACTCGGCGCATCGCAGCTGCTCGGCAGCGGCATCGCCACCGCGGTGGTGCCGGAACCGGCCGACGGCGCGCACGCCGATCCCGCTGCCTGCGCCCGCACGCTCCGCGACTTCATCATCCGGGACCTCGAAGACCTGCGCGATACCGCTCCTGCCGACCTGCTGTCCGCTCGGGAGCAGCGGTTCTCAGGGCTCGGTGCTGCCGCTCCGGTGACGCTGACGACGGACATCGCGAGCTGAGGGAGCGAGAATGACCGCGGACCAGCCGATCACACCGAGGAACGGGGACGCTTCTCGGGGTGCGCCGCTGCTACCTGCCCAGGCCGGCCCTGAATCCATGCTCGAGCTGCGGCAGGAAGCCTCCGAACTCGCCCGCACGCTGCCGGGGGCCCTTCGCCGACTGCGGGTCCGGGGCGGCGACCGCGAGATCGAGGTCGAGTGGGCCGAGCAGGTTGCAGCGCCGGAGTCGACCATCGATCGGCAGGCTGCATCTCACGCTGCCACGACGGGGCTTCATACGGAGGCAGCCTCTCCGCCGACCGTGGACGAGACGCTCACCGCGGTGCGGGCACCGCTGGTCGGATGCTTCTACACCGCACCGTCCCCGGGCGCGGAACCGTTCGTGCAGGTCGGCGATGAGGTGGAAGCGGGAACCACGGTAGCGATCATCGAGGCCATGAAACTGATGAACACGATCGTGGCCGGCGAGTCAGGCGTGGTCGCCGAGGTCCTGGTGAGCAACGGTGAATCCGTCGAATACGACCAGGTTCTCCTGCGTCTTCGCCCGAAGGAGCAGGCAGCATGATCCGAAGACTGCTCATCGCCAATCGCGGTGAGATCGCCGTTCGCATCGCCAGGACCTGCCGCGAGCTGGGCATCGAGGTGGTCGCGGTGCACAGTTCCGCCGATCGGGATTCCGAAATCGTCCGGTCGGCCGACATCGCGGTGAACATCGGCCCTGAGGCGCCACGACGGAGCTACCTGAACATCCCCAATATCGTCGAGGCTGCCTTGCAGACGGGCGCCGATGCCATCCATCCCGGATATGGCTTCCTGTCCGAGGACCCGGACTTCGCGGAGATCTGCGAATCGGCGGGCGTGACGTTCATCGGGCCTCCGCCGTCGGTGATGCAGGACATGGGCAACAAGGCGACGGCGCGCAGGCTCATGAAAGAGGCCGGGCTGCCGATGCTGCCCGGAGTCGTGGAACCGGTGCGCACGGTGCGCGATGGGCAACAGATCGCCGAGGACATCGGGTATCCGGTCATCATCAAAGCGGCAGCGGGTGGCGGGGGCCGCGGGATGAGCGTCGTCCACAGCGCAGCGGACTTCAGTGAAGCGTATGTGAGCACTCGCGAGGTGGCGAGAGCGGTGTTCAACGATCCGGCTGTCTACGTGGAGCGCTACCTGGCCGGTGCGCGCCACGTCGAGGTACAGGTGCTGTGCGACCAGCATGGAAACGGCGTCTTCCTCGGCGAACGGGATTGCTCACTGCAGCGCCGCCATCAGAAGCTCCTCGAGGAGGCTCCGGCCTCCCACATGACGATCGCGCAGCGCGAACAACTGGGCGCGCTCGCCGTCCGCGGCGCGCTGTCGGTCGGCTATACAGGCGCGGGGACGATGGAGTTCCTCGTCGATCATTCGGGCGAGCCGTACTTCATGGAGATGAACGCCCGGATTCAGGTGGAGCACCCGGTCACCGAGATGCTGACCGGTATCGACTTGATCCGCGAGCAGATCTTGATCGCCGACGGGCTGCCGCTGGCGTTCGGCCAGCAGGACGTTCGATGCACCGGTGCCGCCATCGAGTGCCGGATCAATGCGGAGGACCCATCGCGGGGCTTCGCGCCGACTCCCGGTCGCCTGGACGTCTACAGTGCCCCGGCAGGGCCTTGGACACGGCTGGACACCGGGTACCGGGAGGGGGATCGGGTCAGTCCGCACTACGACTCCCTGCTGGCCAAACTCATCGTGTGGGCACCCACCCGGGACCAGGCGATGTCCAGGATGGACCGGGCATTGGCCGAATTGGCGGTGGAGGGTCCCGGCCTGTGCACCACAGCGACGCTGCACCGCGCACTGCTACGGCACCCCGACATCCGCGCAGACCGCCATGACGTCCAGTTCCTCGACCGCATGATGCCGAGCCTGCTCGCCAGTGCTGCCGAGATCGATGCGCGGGGGCGCGGAGTCGCAGTGCCCTCGCTGACGGCCGATGTCATCCATGCCGTCTCAGCCCCCGCGGAGCCGTCCCGGTCTCGCGGCGTATCCCCACGCAACACCATCGAGCAGGAGGTCACCCCAGCATGAATGACAGCTTCACGATCAGCGATCTCATGACGCTGCTCACCAGGAAGGCAGGTCTGCCGATCGAATCCCAGACCGACGACCCGGCCGCGCGGTTCTCCGATGTCGACCTCGACTCGCTGGCATTCCTCGCGATGCAGACCGAGCTGGCAAGCGCCTACGGGGTCGAGATGCCCGACGATCGCCCGGAGCATTACACGTTCGGCGAGATCGTCGACGTGGTGCAATCCCAACTCGCGAGGCGTCCCGTCGAGCGAGCGTCCTGATCCGGAAGAACGGAAGAGGCGATCGGAGCCTGGCCCATGAGCAATGAATCGACGAGTACGCCACAGGAGTTCACGACTGTGGAAACGGAAGGCCACACCGACAACTCCATCTTCATCGCTGCCCCGCTGGATCACGTGTGGCAGATGACGAACGACCTCCCCAGCTGGCCGAACCTGTTCACCGAGTACGCCTCCATCGACATCCTCGAGCAGCGCGACGACAGCTATTTCCTGTTCCGGCTGGCCATGCATCCCGACGCCGATGGGACGGTCTGGAGCTGGGTCTCGGAACGCACTTTGGACCCGGTCGCCCACCGAGTGCGCGCACGACGGGTGGAGCCAGGTCCGTTCGAGTTCATGGACATCGAGTGGACGTACCAGCCGGTCACCGGCGGAACGATCATGCGCTGGGTGCAGGACTTCCGGATGCGCCCCACGGCGCCTGTCGACACCGCCGCCATGACGAGGCGAATCGACGCGAACAGCAAGATCCAGATGGCCATCATCGCCCAGAAGGTGCATTCAGCCGCCGACGGGGCTCTCGTATCGACCACCAAGGAGTCCCCGTGACCATCAATGTGCACCCCCCGTCGACCGTCATCTGCGGTCCGATCGTGCATCGCCATGACGTACAGCCGAACTATCGGCGCGGGGGAGACATCCGCACCCTGCTGTCGCCCGCCAGTGTCGGTGCCGCGGCCGCCTTCATGGGAACACTCACTCTCGCGCGCGGCGAGATTGTGACGGAGCACTGGCATCCGTACTCCGAGGAGTTCCTCTATTGCGTCTCCGGCGACGTCCTGATCACCGTGGACGGAGAGGAGCGCCGATTGACGGCGGAATCCGCGATCCACATTCCCGTCGGAGTGCGTCACCGCATCATCAACGATGGTGACGGCCCTGCGTTCTTCGTCTTCACCTGTGGTCCGCTGGCGCCGCGCCCCGAGCTCGGTCATGTCGACACGGAACCGTCTCCCGGCTCCCTCGGTGGCGTCCGATGAGCACCGGGCGAAGAGTCGTCGTCACCGGTGTGGGAGTCGTCGCACCGGGTGGCGTGGGAAAGCACGCCTTCTGGAACCTGCTGACCGAAGGTCGCACCGCGACCCGCAGGATCAGCTTCTTCGACCCCGCGCGGTTCCGATCGCAGATCGCCGCAGAGGTCGACCTCGACCCGCTGGCCGCCGGCCTGACGCCGCAGGAGATCTACCGCAACGACCGCTTCATCCAGTTCGCCATGATCGCGGCGGATGAGGCCGTCGCCGACAGCGGTCTCGAGCTGCACTCCGGGACGGGCGTCGACCACGACCGGCTCGCAGTTAGCCTGGGCAGTGCGGTCGGTGCGACGATGCGGCTCGAGGACGAATACGTCAACGTCAGCAACCACGGCAGGGACTGGCTGGTCGATCCCGCATACGGGTCGAAGTTCCTGTACAACGCGCTCGTCCCCAGCAGTGCGGCCACGGAACTGGCGATCCGCTTCCAGGCGCACGGGCCGGCGTCGGTCATGTCGACCGGCTGCACATCGGGCATCGATGCCGTCGGATACGGCGCCCAGCTGATCCAGGACGGAGATGCGGACATCGTCATCTCGGGGGCGAGCGACGCGCCCATCTCGCCGATCTCGGTCGCCTGCTTCGACACGATCCATGCGACATCCGCGCGAAACGACGATCCCGAGCACGCATCCCGGCCGTTCGACGCGACCCGCGACGGGTTCGTGATGGGCGAGGGCGGCGCGGTGCTCATCCTGGAGGAGTACGGCCACGCGCGGGCGCGGGGCGCCCACATCTACTGCGAGATCGGGGGCTTCGCCAACCGGTGCAATGCGTTCCACATGACGGGACTGCGGCCTGACGGCGTGGAGATGAGTGCCGCGATCGATGCCGCTCTCGACCAGGCCAAGCTCGACCTGTCGACCGTCGATTACGTCAACGCCCATGGTTCGGGCACGAAGCAGAACGACAGGCACGAGACCGCCGCGGTCAAGCGCAGTCTCGGTCACCACGCCTTCGATATCTCGATGAGCTCGATCAAGTCGATGGTCGGGCATTCGCTGGGCGCGATCGGCTCCATCGAGCTTGTCGCGTGCAGCCTCGCCATCGAGCACGGCGTCGTCCCGCCCACCGCGAACCTGGAGAACCGCGACCCCGAGTGCGACCTGGACTACGTGCCCCGAACGGCGCGGGACCTGCCGGTGGATGTCGTCGTATCGGTGGGCAGCGGATTCGGCGGGTTCCAGTCGGCCATCGTGCTGGCGAATCACGAGGTGGCGGCATGACCCGCGTCGTGGTCACGGGGCTCGGCGTCATCGCCCCCAGTGGCGTCGGCGCCGACGAGCACTGGAAGAGCATCCTGGCCGGCGAACTGAGCGTGCGTCGCATCTCGGCGTTCGATCCGACCCGCTACGCCACCACGCTCGCCGGCCAGGTCGAAGGATTCGAGGTCGCCGAGCATGTAGACCCGCGCCTGGCGGTGCAGACCGACCGCTGGACCTGGATGTCGCTGGCGGCAACGCAGATGGCACTGGACGACGCCCGCTACGACCCCGCCAATCACAGCCCATACGCCACATCGGTGGCGCTTGCAGCGGGATCGGGCGGGAACGAGTTTGGCCAGAACGAGATGACCGGCCTGTACACGCGAGGTCCCCGAGCAGTGGGTGCCTATCAGTCGATCGCGTGGTTCTACGCGGCCAGCACCGGACAATCCTCGATCCGGCACGCCACCAAGGGCCCCGCCAGCGTCCTGGTGACCGAGGGAGCCGGCGGCCTGGACAGCCTCGGTCATGCGCGGCGAGTGGTTCGCCGCGGAACCACCGCCGTCATCGCAGGCGGGACCGAGGCCCCGCTGTCGCCCTACGCCCTGACCTGTTACACCACGAGCGGGAGACTGACCACGTCGGCTGACCCACGAGCCGGCTACAAGCCCTTCGACGAGCAGGCGAACGGTTACGCGCCCGGTGAGGGTGGGGCAGTGCTTCTCGTCGAGGACCGCCGCACCGCCCTGGAACGCGGAGCCCCTCAGATCTACGGAGAGATCGCCGGTTACGGATCCACACACGACGCCTTCGACCCGAATGCGCCGGCGGAGGATGCGACGCAGATGGCCCGAGCGATGAGGCTGGCGATGGCAGATGCCGGCGTGACCGCCGATGACGTCGACCTGGTCGTCGCCGATGCGGCGGGCGTCGCGGAACTCGATGCCCTGGAGGCATCCGCGTTGCGGATGGTCTTCGGCGACCGGGTCGGGAGCGTGCCGGTCACCGCGCCACAGGGTTTCGTCGGTCGGCTCAACGCCGGGGGTTCCGCTCTCAGCGTGGCCACGGCGCTGCTGGCGATCCGCGAGGGCGTCGCGCCGGCGGTCGGCAACCTCGACACGCCGCATCCGGCGTATGGACTCGACCTGGTGCGGGTGCCCCGCGAGCTCGACCTCGACGTCGTGTTGATCAACGCGCGCGGCTTCGGCGGGTTCAACAGCTCGATGGTGCTGCGGAGGGTCGCCGCTGCGGACCTCGAACGCGTCGCGGAGGCAGGTGCGTCGTGAGCCAATCGACGATCAGGACCGTGCTCAGGATGCGCGCCCGAGAGGGCCTGGAGGCGGAGTTCCAGGATGCCTGGGCCCGGGCGGCTGCCGAGATCAGTCGCGTGCCCGGGAATGTGCGACAGGAGCTTTCGCGTGACGTCGACGACTCACGCACTTTCGTCATCACCAGCGAATGGACCGACCGCGCGGCGGTGGATGCGTTCGGGCGCAGCGATCAGCGCGAGGCGCTGACCGCGGGTCTGCGTGATCTGCGCGAGGACGCCGCACGGAGCACCTATGAGCTGCTGACGACGGTCCCCGCGATGAAGCCGCTGCCCATTCGCATCGACCTGACCACCAGGGTGAGCCCGGGGGAGGAGGAGGCATTCGAGCAGGCTTACCGGCTCGTGACCTCCCGGCTCGAGGGCACGCCCGGTCTGGTGCGCGAGGAGCTGCTCAAGGAGCCCGGGTCGTTCATCTACCACATCTTCGCCGAGTGGGAGTCCGAGCAGGACTTCATCAACTGGGTCGAGGATCCGTCCCACGCCGACCAGAGCGGCCCGCTGGCCCGGTGGCTTTCCGTCGAGTTCGCGCGGCGCGTGTTCGAGATCCGCTATCGCCCGCCCGAGCACAAACCGGCTCCGGGCACCCCGGAGTTCCCTCCGGTTCGGGCCGCCTCCCCGCGGGCGGCTCTCGGCGCGGGTGCTCCGGCTCCGGCACTGGTGGCGGCGCCGGAGCCGGTCACCGCCGCCGCGCCGGCACCTGCGGCCGCCGCGCCGGCACCTGCGGCCGCCGCGCCGGCACCTGCGGTCGACGAGGCGCCGGCAGACTCACCCGCGGCTGCGGCGTCCCCAGCGCAGGCGGCTCCATCGGCGCGTCCTGCGGCGGCCGCCACCGCCGCCCGGCCCGTCGGGGGAGCCGACATCGAGGTGCTGGTGGTCGGTGGCGGGCCCGTGGGGCTCACCTGCGCCATCGAATTGGCTCGCAGGGGCATCGCTGTGCGCATCATCGACAAGCGTCCGGAGGTCGCGACCCAGGCGGACAAGGCGATCGGCATCCACTGCCGGACGATGGAGATCTGGGAGGACCAGGGCGTCGTCGCGGAGGCGATGCGCGCGGGGATCTGGTTGCACGGCCAGACGGTGTACGTGAATGGCAAGCAGACTCACCAGGTCGACTGGTCCGGACTCAGCGAGCTTCCCTACGCCCACCTGGGACTGCCTCAGTACGAGACGGAGCGCATCCTGCGCGAGCGGCTCGCGTCTTTCGGAGTCACCCTGGAATGCGGTGTCGAGCTGGTCTCCTTCGAGCAGCACGACGAGGGGGTCACCGCGACGCTGAAAGACGTCTCCGGTGAGGAGACCGTGACGCGAGCACAGTTCCTGGTCGGCTGCGACGGCGGACACAGCGTGGTGCGCGAGGGCATCGGGCTGAGGTTCGAGGGCGGGCTGTCGATGTTCCCGCAGCTGTTCATGCTGGGCGACGTCCGGCTCGACTGGACGATGCCGCCGGGCCATCTCCTGCGTTTCGTCCGTATCGAAGACGACGGCGACTTCACCGGGATGCTGGTCTGCGTCCCGCTGCCCGGCAAGGGGCGCTACCGGGTTGCCACCCTCGCGCCGCAACAGCTGCAGAAGACGATCGGGTCGGGGGTGGTCCCGGCCGGGTTCTGGAAGGAGTACGCGCCACCGTCCCTCGCCGACATCCAAGCCGTACTCGACGATCTCGCGCCGGAGCCGACGACGGCCAGCGACCTGCGGTGGTCATCCATCTTCCGCATCAAGCACGGCATCGTCGACCGATACCGCGCCGGCCGGGTCTTCGTCGCCGGCGACGCCGCACACCTGCATCCTCCGGCCGGCGGGCAGGGCATGAACACCGGCATCCAGGATGCCTGGAACCTCGGCTGGAAGCTGGCCCTGGCCGTCCGCGGAATCGCCGCGCCGAGCCTGCTCGACAGTTACGAGGCCGAGCGGCGCCCGGCGGGCAAGGCGATCGTCGATCGCGCCGTCGCGCTCGCCTTCACCGACGAGATGGACATGGAGGATGAAAAGGCGCAGTTCCTCCTCGAGATGCAGATGACCATGAACTACTCGGGGAGCCCTCTTGTGGGCGAAGACGTCGGGGCGTACTCGGCTCCGGGGGGTCCGGCGCCAGGCGAGCGCGCGCCCGACGTGCATGGCCTGACGAGGTTCGGAGTCGGCCACCCTCTTCGACTGTTCGACGTCATGCGTGGAACGAAGTCGACCCTGCTGCTGTACGGCGACGACGCAGTGAGCGAGGACGAGCTCGTGGAGCTTGACGAGCTGGCCGCCTCGGTGCGCAATCGATCTTCGGGCGAGGTCGACGCCTACCTGATCGCGAGCAAAGCGGCGCAGGTACCGGCGCATCTCGGCGTTCCCGTCCTGCGTGACAGCGCCGGCGCATTCCGCACGACCTACGACGCCCTGGGACTCACCGCCTACCTCATCCGACCCGACGGTCACGTCGGGTATCGCAGCGCAAGAGCGACGCTCGCCGGAATCCAGGGCCACCTCCAGCACATCTTGACCGATGCCCCGACGCCGACCGTTCGATCGAGCGATTGACCCGGCATCCCGAGCAACCGAGCGAAAGAAGAAGTCATGACCTTCCGCCCTTACCGCAACGTCATCGTCTGCCACATGGTTCGAGGCAGCGAGGACAAGGTCGGTGCCGTCTTCGGCCACTACGACCAGATCACCCGACCGCAGGACCTGGGTGTCATCGGCCGGAGCCTGCTGTCCCACGACGACCTCTACATCCACGTCCTCGATCGCAAGCAGGATCCAGCGATCTCCGGCCAGCGGCGTGGTCTTCCGGCCTTCCAGCAGATCGCCGAAGAGATCGGTCCGTATGTCACGCCGTACCCGAGCTACTGGGAGAACCCGTCGCACTCGGTCGCGAAGGAGTTCTACAGCTGGGTGCCGGACGGCGATGTTCCGGCGGACCGGGCCGTGACCGTCATCGTTCAGCGGATGAAGCCCGACTCAGAGGCCGATATCGCCCGTGTATTCGCCGAGTCGGATGCGGGTCCGCTGCCGATCGAGACAGGCGTGGCTGGGCGTTGGCTGTACTCCATCGACGACGTCTTCGTGCACGTCCTGGAGCAGGACAAGGTCAAGGCGGCAGAAGTGCGGCAGAACCACGAGTCCCTCCGGCCGGCTTTCGCCAGTGTCATGAAGAACCTCAGCCCGTACCTCTCGCCGTACCGGCCGGAGCGCTGGCAGACCCCGAAGGATTCGGTCGCCAGCATGTTCTATCGGTGGGATGCCGAAGACTGGATTCCCCCAACTGACGACTGAGGCCAGACGACGAACGGCTTAGGACGGTGGCCGGACGTCCGGCGGGCACGGGGGGCCTGCGGGCTCCGCAGAGTCCGTGGCTGTCGCGTCGGTGACGGATGCTGCGACCCGCGTGATCGTGCGGCACTCCGCCTCCGCGGCCTCGGTGGTCAGCACCGCGTCGAGTTCAGGACCGGTGCAATCGTGGCCGGCGTCGGCGATCTCGATGAAGCGCGCGTCGGGAAGCGCCTCCACCATTTCGAGCGCCGCCGCGCGTGGACTTCGCACGTCCTGCGCCCCGCGCACGATCACGGTGGGCGTGCGGATCGAGGGGAGTGCCGGGCGCAGGTCCATCGTCATCACCTCGAGCAGCGCGGCCGTGGTCGCCGGACGCCAATCGTCGAGCAAAGCCCGCGCCATCGCACGCCGCTCGAGAGCCGCATCCGCGGTGAAGACCGAGTCGAGAAATCCAGCGGCCCACTCGTCGACCGGATGATCGATCGTGAACCGCACCGCCTCCACTCGTTCCGCGAGCGCCTCGGCGTCGAGCGACCCGGCCCATCCGGCATAGGCGCCGATGAGCACGAGGCTGCCGACGGCATCCGGGTGGTCTCGGGCGAGCAGCAGCGCCAGCACCGATCCCATCGAGAATCCTGCGACGCACGGGGCGGTCAGTCCGAGCGACGTGACGAACGAGGCTGCCGCATCGGCCCAATCGCGGTCGGTCCACCCGGCAGGAACGTCGGCCGACTCTCCGCATCCGGGGGCGTCCCAGGCGATCAGGTCGACGTAGGGCGTGAGGCGATCGAACTCGTCGGTCCAGATCCTCGAATCCTCGAAGGCTCCGTGGAACAGCACGAGCGGCGCACCGCGTCCCTGCCGCCGATACTCGATGCGGATCCCACCGGCCATGATGTCGGCCATGGCCCGGATTGTACGCTCGCACCGTCGGACCTGCTCGCTACCCTCGTGTTCGTGATCATCGAGTTCGACGGGGACGTCTTCCGCTGGGACGCGCGCGAGGATGCGGCCTGGTTCTTCACCTCGGTGCCGCCCGAGCTCAGCGAGGAGATCCGCGAGATCCCGCGCCCGTACCGCGGCTTCGGCTCGGTGCGCGTGCGTGCGCAGATCGGTGGAACCGAGTGGACGACGTCGATCTTCCCTTCGTCCGACTCGGGCTCATACGTGCTGCCGTTGAAGAAGGCGGTGCGCGATGCCGAGGGCCTGGTCGACCGCGGACCGGTGACCGTGAGGCTCGAGGTACTCGACGGCTGAGACCCGCGCCGCGGGTTTGGTACTGGCGGTCCAGCCGCTCCGGTATGTTTGCGCTCGGGAAATCATTCTGCTGGGGAGCATGATGACGGACGGGTCTCAGGGGGGACCGCCGCCCGGTTGGTACGAGGATGACTCGCGTGCTGACCGCCTGCGGTGGTGGAACGGCGCTGCGTGGACGGACGACTACCGTCCGGTGGCAACGGATGCTACGGCCACGCCTGCGACGGACGTCGTGGGTGGTGCGGGGGCGCCGTCGAGCCCGCCGATGAGCCGGGCGCAGCTGCGTGCGCGGCGATCGGCGGATTCGGGTGCTGGTTCTGGCGAAGCGTCAGGGGTCTCCGGTGCGGCGGCTGGGTCGCCCGAGGCGCCGTCGGTCGTCGAGGAACCGCATGCCGCCGCGGTGTGGCCGGCTCCGTCGTCGCTGGCTGAGCCCGCGGAGGCGCGGGACGAGGCATCCGTCGATCCGCCTTCGGTCGTGCCGGAACCGGAAGCCTCGGCGCCGGCGCCGACGCCGCCCGTTGCTTCGTCGCCTCGTGCGCCGGCGCCGCGCGAGGTCCCGACGAACGGTTTCCGGGATGCGAAGGGCGCGACCTTTCCCGACCAGATCACGCCCCGGCGTCCGGCGCCGGTGGACGAGCGGATGCCGACGCCGATCGTGTACCAGCCGGTGTCGAGTTCGTATGTGGGGGAGATGCGGCCGCCGCTTCCTGAGGCGAGTCCGGCGAACATCCCGGCGCGTGCGTCGATCGTGCTGATCGTGGTGGCCGCCCTCGGCGGCCTGGCGGTCGTGTTCTGGCTGAGTGGCTGGAACGAGTCCCTCGCGGGTCTGATCAGCCTGGTCAGCGTGGCGTTCGCGGCCGGTGCGTTGTTCCTGGCGATCGGCGGGCTGATCGTGGCGGCGCAGCGCTCGACGAGCCGGCTCCTGTCGGGGATCGCGGTGGTCGTGTCGATCTTGCTGGTGGCGTGGCTTGCGATCGTCGCGACGCAGCAGGCGTTGGCGATCCTGAGCTGAGTCCGCGCGAACCGTCCGCTCGGGGCGACCGCGCAGTCGTGCGGCGCCGACGAGAGTGCGGGCGCGCCTAGTGCGGGCGCCGGCGAGTGCGGCCTTGCGGTGAAGCGTGCGTCAGAACGGTGGTGGTTCCACCGGGACCGTCAACGATGTGGGCGACACCCACCATCTCGCGCCGCTGATCTCGTCGCGATAGAGCACCCATTTGCTCTTGGTCTTGATCACGTGGTGTGGCTCGCATAGCGGACCTGTGTTGGTGTCGGCGGTCTTCCCGCCGTATTGCCAGTCCAGCAGGTGGTCGATGTCGCAATCTCGGGCGGATCTCATGCATCCGGGGCCGGTGCAGACCTGGTCGCGAACCCCGAGCCAACGTCGCAGCGGTTTCGGAACGCGGTAGGTGGTGCGGTCGACGTCGAGAACCGTGCCGGTGACGGGGTGGGTGAGGATGCGGACCCAGCTGGATGCCTCCCCCGTGAGCCGCCGCGCGGTTTCGGTGTCGATCGGCCCGTAGCCGTCGAGCGTGGCGGGCTCGTCGTCCTGTCCGAGAAGCGTCAGGACCGGCACCGTCAGCGCCACGGATGCACGCGCACGCCAGGTGCCAGACTCGGTGCTATGCGACATGCCTCGTGCGGTGAGGTCGACCACGATGTCTGCACGGAGTTGCGCGAGCGTCCGCTCCTCACCTTCCTGGGCCCGCAGGTGTCGCGCGAGTGCATCCGCGTACCGCTCGAGCGCGATCACCTGGTCGGCAGTCGTGAACACTGTGTAGGACGCCATCCCGTCGGCCTCACGCTGGAACCAGACGTTTCGCTCGTCCTTCGCCCGCTGGTGCCGCTCATCGATGTGCTCGGGGTGTATACGTTCGCGGACGACCCTGGCCCGCACACGGAACTTTCCCGGCGCAAGCGTCTGCGCCGAACCCGCGAGCTGTTCATCGAACTTCGCCCAGGCGTCCTTTGCGCGGGCGGGGAGGGTTGCGGCCTGCGCCGCCGCCGTCGCCGCGTTCTGGGCGACGATGCGCCCCGACCGGAACGCCTCCCAGATCTTCGGGCATCGCTCGCGCAGCGTGTCGGCGTGCGCTGCGCGCGTGCGAACCACGTTCTCCGACATCCCCAAACGCACCGAGAGCTCGAGTGCCGCGGCTCGCACCGCGATGTTCCGCCGCTCGGCGCGCACGGCCGCCGCGGACCGTCCCTGCGGATCGAGCCACGCAGGATCCAGCGTCGGGTCCGGGCCGACCCACGGGTCGGGACACGCGGCTGCGTCGCGCAGAACGTTCGCGATACCCGCGTACTCGTCCGCGATGAGGACGCGAGCCCGCGCGTTGATGCCTTCGAGTTCATGCATCGCGGCAGTGTGTGATTCGCCGCTGGCGTCGAGCTCGGCGACGTCGAACTCCGGCGGCTCGATGCCCAGTTCGAGCGCCTCTGCCTCGGTGAGGAATCCGTCGGGATCGTCGTCGATCCACGGATCTAGCTCGTCTCCTAGCGATGAAAGGTTCACACCTTCAGACTATTGAGGGGCTCCGACATTCGATGAAAGATACGAGGCTACGGCGACGGATGCCGCGCTCCCGCCCAGCGAGCTGACTGATCAGTACGGCGAGACCGACGCGACGGTACGGAGCGCAACCCAAACCACCGCGATCGAGGTGAGGACGAGCGCGAAGACCGCCTCGCGCGTGCGCCTCGGGCGCAGCAGCGCGATCACCATGCGACGATCGCGAGTACGAACGCAGCCGCGGCCATGAGGAACCACAGCAGCGACAGGATGCCGAGCAGCCAGTGGTACTGCAGGATCTGCGATCCGACGGCCAAGGCGAGCACCGCGATCCCGAGAGAGCCGAGCAGCTGCACGAGGACGAGGATGAGCGCCGCCTCTCGCCGGCCTGTTCTTCGCCGTCACGGCGGCCTCTGCTTGGGGTCAGTGCCGATCGTCGTCCCCTACATCGGCGCCGGGGGTCAGCGGGAGCGCATGGTGGGTCTAGCCGGCGCCGTCCCATCAGCGGGTCTGCGCCGTCGACGGGTCGTAGATCTATCCCGGCGGCGGCAGTTGCGCCTGCGGTGCAGGCTCGTCGGCGCTCACCGCGCGATCGCCGAATCTCGCGCGCGTGACGTCGTCATCGAGGTCTCCCAGTCCTTCGACCGGACGACGGATGCCGCCGCCCGCCGCTTCCCCAGGGCGCCGGGTGACTGGGTCACCCGGCGCGCGGCGCAGGTCTTCGCGCGGTCTGACTGAGGCTTTCTTAGGCGAACACTGTGCGCGCCGTCGTTGACAGGTTGCCAGGGCGGGTGAGAGGTTCTATGGCGGGAGGGGATTCACGCTTTGCGCGTGTGTCTCAAACCCAGCTCTAACAGAGTCTGGGATGTGTTACTGGGGTGTTTGAGACCGCTGCGCATTGGCGCGCCGGTCGGTTAGAGCTGACCTATCAACTCACACTGGGGAGAGACGCGCCATGCGTGCAACAATCAAGAACTACATCGACGCTGCCAAGCGGCGTCGTGAGGAAGAGGGCGAAGAAGGCTTCTCCCTCATCGAACTCATCATCGTCGTCGTTATTCTCGGCATCCTCGTCGCGATCGCGATCCCGATCTTCGCAAACATTCAGACGCAGGCCCAGACGAACGCGCTGAAGGCCGCCGCAGCGAACGGAGCATCGGCTGCGGCCGCCGCCTTTGCGCAGACGGGTGCTGTCCTTGCGGACGGCCAGGCGGCAGCGACGTCGGCGGGAGACGCCACCCAAGGGATCACTACTGCCCTGACCAGCACAGGCACCACGGTCGACTCGGTGTGCGTTTCGGCGACCGGCGGGGACGGTTGGCCCGACGCCGTCTCGTCCGGCCCCGGCTGCGCTGCCGAGGAAGAAGAAGAGTAGGACCCTGTCACGGGGATCGGGAGCAAACCGGTCCCCGTGGCACCATTCAGGCGGTGAGCTCTGCGTCGTGGGAGGTGCGCGGTGAAGAGGAAGGCTCGTGACTCCGGAGGGTTCAGTCTCGTCGAAGTGGTCATCGCGACGTTTCTCCTGGGCCTGATAGCGATTGCGCTTCTGCCGGCTCTCGTGCAGGGACTTCAGCTTTCGGCCAAGCAGTCGTCTGTCGCGACTGCCACGCGGCAACTGAACAGCCTCATCGAAGACGCGCGTCAATCGCCTTCTTGTACGGCAATCGCCAATGCGGTAGCAGTCAAGTCGGGCTTCGCCGACGGTTCGGATCGCCCATTCGAAACGCGCGGCGTTGTCCACGGAACTTGCGCGGCGGGATCGGCAGTTTCGATCACAGTCACTGCTATTCGCGGCACAATCGAGCTCGCCTCGCTTGATGCCGTCATATACATGCCGGCCGCATCATGACGGAACAAGAACGGCACGACGCCGGATACTCGCTCCTCGAACTCATCGTGGTCGTCGTTGTACTCGGCATCATCGGCATCGTGATCGCGACGATCCTGTCGAACACCTGGCGCGCTCAAACCAACGTGACGGATCAAACGCAGGCCGCTAGTCGGGGGCAACTCATTGCAAGCGAGATTGAGCGCGCGATGCGCAACGCTGTCGCGTTCGAAGTGGAAAGCGGCGGAACAACACTGAAGGTGAGCACTTCGCTAGACGGCGCGCTGAAATGCCAGGGCTTCACTTTCCAGGCGGGTCAGCTTCGCATGACCGTGACGGACGCGCCAGACTCGAGCCCCGCCGCGTGGCCGCTGTGGCAGGACCAAGTGCAGCAGTCCGGTACGACGGCTTACTTCGCGGCTAACGGATCGAACGGAGTGACGTACACATTCGACGCCACAGCCAACGATCCGACGGTTTCGGGCACGGCACCCGTGCACTTCGCCGGCAACGCCTTCATGAGAAACGCAGCAGAAGGGACGATGTCGCCATGCTGGTGAAAGTCCGTGGCCGAGTGCTTCCCGCGATGTTCTCCCCGAGTGTGCGAGCGGTGGCGCGCGACGATGCCGGAGCTGCCCTTGTCGCAGTAATGGTGGTGATGTTCGTCGGCGTCATCGCCGCTGTGGTGATTGCTGGTTCGGTGATCTTCGCAATGCGCACCAACGTAGAAAACAAGAGCGACACTCAGGCGTTCGTGTCGGCGGAATCCGGGCGCGACATGATGCTGCAGGCCGTGATGGCGAATCCGTGCACCAAGTCGATCGCCGCATCGACGACGTCGCCACTGTACGAGAACGTGAGTGCGCAGTTCGGAACAGACTTCGACCATCTCACCGATGCGTGCTTGAGCACGGCGGCATCATCGGTGATCCGCATCACCGCTACAGGAAAAGGTGGCGATGGTTCGACGACGACCATCGTCTCGGACTACCAGCGCGCAGTGACCTACGAGAAGCAGCCCGGCGGAACGCTCGCGTACTTTGCGGGCCAGTTTAAGCTCACCCAGTCGACTTACGCTGGTGATCTTGTCATTCGAACGGGCGACTACAACTGCAACTCCACGACCTCGATCGATGGCGACCTGTGGGCACCGAAGGGCTCGATCGAACTGAGCGCCGACTGCCACATCACGGGCAGCGTCTACGCCAATGGCACCATCACGACCAAAGGGTCGAAGGCTCTCGTGGACAAGAACGTCGTTGCCAATGGTGAGATCATTCTCGAGTCGACCAATGGCGCCGTCGGCGGAAACGTCATGTCGGGGACGAAGGTCACGGTGAAAGACATGACGGTGGCGGGCAACGTTCAGTCGCCGATAGCGCCCGATGTCAAGACCTCCGGCCTCGTTGCGGGTACTGTGACAACCGCGCCGTTGCCTGGTGACGCATTCGTCCCGACTCTTCAGGCCGTCTACGACATGACGACATGGGTGGACTTCCCCTCGACGCGCAGCGCTTGGGGTACTGATGTCGATTGGCGCACTCCGTCGTCATGCACGTCGAACATCACAGCGACCGTGGCTGCGGCGCTGGCAGCCGGGACGACCCGTGTCGGGATCGACTACACGGCGTGCACAACCGCCGTCAAGATCATCCTCACTGCCAGCCCCACCATCACGAAGGACGTTCTCTTTCTCGTTCCGCCCGGCGTCAAGATGAACGTCGACATTCAGGGTTTGACCACAGATTCAGTCGACCGTCAGCTCTTCTTCATTCACGCCGACAACGTGGCGAACCGCGCAGTCACCTGCCCGGCTTCTGTTGGATCAGGCGGCGACGAGATGACTCAGCTGGCGAGCGGTGCAGCGAAAGTCATGCTGTACACGCCGTGCGGCATCACTAAGGCGCCCAAGAAGGAGGGCTTCCGCGGTCAGTATTACTCGGGTGATAGCGGCAGCATTAAGCTCGAGCAGCCTGACTTCGATTGCCAGCCGATGACCTGGACACCGCGTATTGATCTAGGCTGCAAGCTGGCTGAGGCGCCAGACGGCTCAGGTGAGATCATCACCAAGCTTCTGCCACCGACGATGCTGACACAGACGGAGTAACCAACCTTGTCCGCCGCCATCGCCTTCCTCGTCGTCGTCGCGGGAATCCTCGGCCTCCTGATCGGGTCGTTCCTCAACGTCGTCGCCTACCGCGTGCCCGCAAAGATCTCGCTTCTGCGCGAGAGCCGCTGCGCGCACTGCGACATGGCGATCAAATGGTGGCAGAACATCCCGGTGATCTCGTGGATCGCCCTGCGAGGAAAGTGCGCGAACTGCAAGGCACCGATCTCCGCGCGATATCCGATCGTCGAGGCAGCCACGGGCATCGCCTTCGCGCTCGTGACGTGGTGGGGTCTCGTGGTGTACGAGGGCCTTCTCGGCATGAGCCTGACCGAGTACTGGCTCCTGCCGACGGTCGACGGCACAGTCCACGCCGCCGACCTGTGGGCACTGGCTCTCGTCATCGTCGCGTACCTCTACTTCGCGGCGATCTCGATCGTCCTCACGCTCATCGACCTCGACACGCACCGGCTCCCGAACAGCATCGTGCTGCCGAGCTACCTCGTGGCCGGCATCCTGTTCACGGTTGCGGCCTGGCTTACGGGCGATTGGGCGGCACTCGCACGCGCGGCGATCGGCATGGCCGTGATGTACCTCTTCTACTTCCTGCTGCGCGCGGCACGGCCCGGCGGCATGGGTGGCGGAGACGTGAAACTCGCCGGGGTGGTCGGTATCTACCTCGGCTGGCTGGGATGGGGCGCGCTCGCTGTGGGGGCGTTCGCGGCCTTCCTGTACGGGGGAGTGTTCGGCATCGCGCTCATGCTGTTGCGCCGTGCCGGACGCAAGACCGCCATTCCGTTCGGGCCGTGGATGATCCTCGGCGCCTGGACAGGGGTGTTCGCCGGCGAGGCCGTCGGCAAGTGGTACGTGAATCTCTTCGTCGGCGCCTGACACCGACGATCTTTGGGGAGGGGAAATCATGGGGAAGACGATTGTCGGGCTGGAGGTGACCGAAGAGAGTGTCCGCGCTGCGGAGATCTCGCTCGGTCGCAAACCCCAGCTCGTCGCCTACGGCGAAGTGCCGCTGCCGCCCGAGGCAGCGCGCGATTCTGAGGTGCTCGACTCGGGCGCCGTCGCGGTCGCGCTCCGGCAGCTGTGGACCGGCGCGAAGTTCAAGAGCAAGGACGCCGTGCTCGGCGTCGCCAGCCGTCGCATTCTCGTGCGCGAGTACACGACGCAGGCGATGCGGCCTGATCTGCTCCGCGAGGCGCTGCCGTACCAGGTGCAGGACCTGCTGCCGGTGCCCGCCAGCCAGGCCGTGCTCGACTTCTTCCCGCTGTCGCAGGAGGGTGACCAGGTCTCGGGCCTGCTCGTCGCGGCGGTGTCCGAGAACATCGAGCAGATCATCTCGACGCTCGCGAAGATCAAAGTGCGCGCGCAGGCGGTCGACCTGTCGGCGTTCGGCCTCGCTCGCGTCACGGCACCGCTGGCGTCCCGCGAGGAGACGGTGGCGACGGTGAACATCGGAGATCACACCACGCAGGTCGTGATCTCGCGGGGCGGCGTTCCGCTGTTCGTGCGCTTGCTGCCGATCGACGTCGCGACTGCGGCGAGCCGCCGGCAGAGCGTGGAGGTCGCTGAGCCTGAGCTGGCGCTCGCCGTCGCCGGCAACGGCATGGGCGCAGGTGCCGGCCTCGCCCCCGCCGGTCGCACGCGTGGGGCCATCCGCGCGGCCACACCCCCCGGTGTCTCCGACCTCGCGGCACGGCTCCGGAGCACACTCGCATTCTTCGGCAGCCGTCCCATGGCAGCGCCCCTGACGCGAATGTTCGTCACGGGCGCCGGTGCCGGAGTCGAAGGCGTGCTGCCTGCGCTGGCCGCTGCCATCGATACCCCGACGACCGTCGTCTCGGTCGGTGACGTCATCTCGATGTCGACCCCGCCGCCCGCCGGTGAGGTCGCGCTCAACCTCGTCGGCACCGTCGGCATCGCACTCGGGGAGGCCTCGAAATGACCGCCATCCCCGTCCCGTTCTCGGGAGCACCGCGCGTCAACCTCATGCCGCGCAGCGAGATCGCACGGCGTGAGCGCGACTCACTGGTTCGGCTGTGGGTGTGGATCGCACTCGGCGCGACCCTCGTCGCGGTGCTCATCATCGCCGGGGCGTTCGCCTTCAAGTTCTTCGCGGATCAGCGACTGGTCACCGAGCAGGCCCGGACCAACGCGCTTCTCACCGAGATCGCATCGCTTGCGGAGGTCAGCCAGGCGCTGGCGACCGAGTCGGAGCTCACGGACTTCCGCACCGACGCTATGGCGACCGACCTCGCCTGGACGCCCGTGATGGCGAAGATCACCGGAGTGCTGCCGCCTGACACGACGATCACCGGCGTGGACCTCGCCGTGGGCGGCGTGCCTCAGGGTGACGACCCGACAGCCGAGCAGGGTCTCGTCGGCACCGTCACCTTCGACAGCCCGACCCCGCTGGACATCGTGGCTCTCATCCGCTCCCTCCGCGGGGTGGAAGGCGTGCTGTACGCCGACGGGCAGTCGGTGACCTCGAGCCAGGTCTCGGCAGACCGCTTCTCGTATCTGCTGAACGTCGAGTTCGACCAGTCCGTGTACTCGAACGAGTTCGCGGCCGAAGAAGGGGGTGAGTGAGCGATGCCCAAGCACCTCGTGACCGCCATCGGTCTGATCGTCTCGCTGGGCGTCATCGCCCTCGGTGTGTTCCTCGTCGCCATGCCCCTCTATTTCCAGGCCGTCGCCGTCGACGCGCAGACGGCCACAGTCGCCAGCACGAACGCGCTCTACCAGGCGCAGGTCGACGAGCTCACCGCTCAGCAGGAGAACCTCGACGAGATCACCGCGAACGTCGCCGGGCTGCGATCGCAGATCCCCGCCACGGGCCAGTACGACGACGTCTTCGAGGTCGTCGGCAATGCGGCCGCGGCATCCGGCGTCGCGATCACCTCCGTCACGGCGGGGGAGCAGATCGTGTACACGACCCGCACCGGCGCGACGGAGGGGGACCCGGCAGCTGCGGCAGCCGCCCCCGCACCGGAGGCGACGGATGCTGCGACCGACCCGAACGCGGCCGCCGACGCGAACGCGACCGACGTGAACGCGGCACCGGCACCCGACGCCGCTGTGGCAGCGGGCAGACAGCAGGTCGACTTCGTAATCAGTGCCACCGCGGCCGACATGGCCCAGGCGACGGCGTTCGTGGACGCCTTGCGCGCGGGCCCGCGTCTGCTGAACAGCATGGCGGTCACGATGACGCAGAGCGGCGAGGGCACCGTCGACATCCAGATCACCGCCCTGAGCTACGTCGACGAGGAAGGGTGAGGACGATGGAAGACCTCGACTTCGAAACGCTCCTCGCGTACGGCGCTCGGCACCGGGCATCGGACGTTCACATCACCGCCGACGCGCCGCCGCTGCTGCGCGTCGACGGCGACCTCGTGCCCATCGAGGCGTACCCGACCCCGCTGTCAGCCGATTGGGTCGAGCGGACCGCGTTCGCCCTCATGACCGAAGGGCAGCGCGCGGAGTTCCTCGAGCACGGCGAGGTCGACCTCGCTCACGCGACCCCGGGCATCGGTCGATTCCGCACGAACGTGTACCGGCAGCTCGGCTCGATCGCGATCGCCCTGCGCTACATCCCCGACCGGGTGTACTCGCTCGAAGAGCTCGGCGCACCGGCGATCGCTCGCGACCTGGCCCTCCGCCCGCGCGGCCTCGTGCTGCTCACCGGTCCGACGGGCTCGGGAAAGTCGACAACGCTCACGGCGATGGTCGACATCATCAACCAGCTCGTGCCGGCGCACATCGTCACGATCGAAGACCCGATCGAGTTCCACCACCAGTCGAAGCGCTCGCTCGTGCATCAGCGCGAGGTCGGACGAGACACGAACTCGTTCGCAGAAGCCCTGCGCCGCGTGCTGCGTCAGGACCCGGACGTGATCCTCATCGGCGAGCTCCGAGACCCCGAGTCGATCGCGACCGCTCTCTCAGCGGCAGAAACCGGTCACCTCGTGCTCTCCACGCTTCACACGCAGGGCGCCGCGAAGAGCATCAACCGCATCATCGACGTGTTCCCGGCCGACCAGCAGCACCAGATCCGCACGCAGCTCGGCGACACCCTGCAGGGCATCATCAGCCAGACGCTGTTGCCGCTCGCGCAGGTCAACGGGCGCACGATCGCGACCGAGGTGCTCATCAACACCCCGGCCGTCGCGAACATGATCCGTGAGGGGCAGGTCGCGCAGATCTACTCCGCGATGCAGGCGGGCTCTGAGATCGGCATGCACACGCTCGACCAGGATCTTCGTCGCCTCGTCGCCGAAGGCACCATCGCGCGTAATGTCGCCGTGGACTTCGCGGTAGACCCGAAGAGCCTCGACGGCGTCTACATCAAGCCGCGCGACCTCGACGCGGAGGAGTGGGCGCACCACGCGGGCGAATGGCGGCAGGGTGAGCTCGCGGCTCCGGCAGCGAACGCGGCGCAGGGCACCGGGATCGGCATGGGCTCACGCTTCGGCACGCCGACGGTCGGCGGTCGTGTCGACCCGACGGCACGCGACGTCGAGTGGGGTGGCATCGACGATCTCGAGGCGTGGGCCACCGCCAACGGGGAGAGCTGACATGGCCGTCGTACAGGAGTTTGTGTATCGCGCGGTCGATCCGCGCGGGGGATCGGTCGTCAAAGGCACGATCGAGGCCGCGAGTGAGTCTGCCGTCACCGGCAAGCTCAAGGCGCAGGGGCTGACACCGCTCGAGGTGACGCTCAAGTCCAACACTGGGCTCAACAAAGACATCAAGCTGCCCGGCGCGACCAAGACCGTCTCGGCGCGCACGCTGGCGGTGTTCTCACGCCAGATGGCGGGCTTGATCAACGCCGGCCTGCCGCTGATGCGCACGCTCGCGATCCTCATCGAGCAGACCGACGACAAGAAGCTGCAGCCAGCGCTTGTGCAGGTGCAGGCGGACGTCGAGTCGGGGTCGTCGTTCTCGGCGGCGCTGGCGCGGCACCCGCAGACGTTCCCGCCGCTGATGCTCTCGATCATCAAGGTCGGGGAGGCGGGCGGCTTCCTCGGCAGCGCGCTCGGGTCGATCGCCGACAACTATCAGCGCGAAGCCGAGCTGCACAACAAGATCCGCGCGGCCGTCACGTACCCGGCCATCGTGCTCGTGATCGCGATCATCGGCGTGCTCGTCATGGTGACGTTCGTCGTGCCGATCTTCGAGGGCATGTTCAAGGGGCTCGGCAGCTCGCTGCCGCTGCCGACGCAGATCCTTGTGACGATCTCCAACAACATGTGGTGGATCATCCCGGCGATCGTTGTCGTGGTCGTCGTGGCGCTGATCTGGTGGCGCACCAACCGTCACACCGAGCAGTACCGTCGGTTCGTCGACCCGATCAAGCTGAAGATGCCCGTCTTCGGCAAACTCACCACGAAGATCGCGGTCGCGCGCTTCGCACGCAACTTGTCGATGATGCTGAACGCCGGCGTGCCGATCATCCAGGCACTCGCGATCGTGGGGCAGGCGTCCAACAACTGGAAGATCGAGCAGGCCGTCCGCGACGTGCAGGAGTCGATCCGCCAGGGCCGCTCGTTCGCCGCCCCCCTCGCAAAGGCGGAGGTCTTCCCCGCGATGGTGCCGCAGATGGTGTCGGTGGGCGAGGAGTCAGGCACCCTCGTCGAGATGCTGTCGTCGATCGCGGACTTCTACGAGGACGAGGTCGAGACTGCCACCGCGCAGCTGTCGTCGACGATCGAGCCGATCCTCATCGTCGGCCTCGGCATCGTCATCGGCGGCATGGTGATCTCGCTGTACCTGCCGATCTTCACGCTGTACGGAGAGCTCGCCAAGCAGGCGTAGAGACTCGGCTCACTCGACGACC
The DNA here is from genome assembly GCF_041938625.1 of Microbacterium trichothecenolyticum. Taxonomy (GTDB): domain Bacteria; phylum Actinomycetota; class Actinomycetes; order Actinomycetales; family Microbacteriaceae; genus Microbacterium; species Microbacterium trichothecenolyticum_D. The sequence continues at coordinate 1,899,324 of NZ_CP169427.1, forward strand.
GGTGCGCACGGGCGCCGGTCGTTGAGTGTGCGCCGGGTTCGGCGCGTTTCGACTCGCTTCGCTCGCTCAACGAGCGGGGAGGGGACTCACACCGTGACCCGAAGCACTTCCTCAATCGTCGTCAACCCCTGCGCAACCTTCGACCAGCCGTCCTCGCGGAGCGAGATCATCCCCTGCTCCAGCGCCACCTGACGGATCTCCGATCCCGTCGACCGCGTCACCACCAGCGACTCGAGCTCGTCGCTCAGCGTCATCACCTCGTGCAGCGCCACACGTCCGCGGTATCCGGTGCCGCTGCAGGCGGGGCATCCCACCGCCTTGTACAGCTCGGGCACGTCCGCCGGGTCATGCGGGAATCCTAGCGACGCCAGCACCTCCGAAGGCTCCACCAACGGCTCGCGGCACCGCATACACAGCCGTCGCGCCAACCGCTGGGCGATCACCGCCGACAGGGCGGTCGCCACGAGGAACGGCTCGCACCCGATCTCCGTCAAGCGGGTCAGCGCCGAAGGCGCGTCGTTCGTGTGCAGCGTCGACAGCACCAGGTGCCCCGTCATCGCCGCCTCGATCGAGATGTTCGCCGTCTCGAAGTCGCGGATCTCGCCGACGAGCACCACGTCCGGGTCCGACCGCAGGATCGACCGCAGTGCCGTCGCGAACGTCAGCCCGGCGCGGTTGTTCACCTGCACCTGGTTGATGCCGGCGATGCGGTACTCGACCGGGTCCTCGACGGTGATGACATTGATCTTGGGGTTCGCGATCGAACGAAGCGCGGTGTACAGGCTCGTCGACTTGCCCGACCCCGTGGGCCCGGTCGCGAGGATCATGCCGTGCGGCTTGGTGATCGCCTCGCGGAACCGCTTCTCGTTCGTGCTCGAGAACAGGAGGTCGCGCATGGACATCGTCTGCCCGGTGTTGTCGAGGATTCGCATGACGATCTTCTCGCCCCACACCGTGGGGAGGGTCGCCACGCGCAGGTCGACGGTGCGGTTCTCGTGCGTGACCGAGAGGCGGCCGTCCTGCGGCTTGCGCTTCTCGGCGATGTCGATCGACGACATGATCTTCAGGCGCGAGATGATGCCGTCCTGGATGGCCCGGTCGGCCTTCTGCATCTCGTGCAGCACGCCGTCGATGCGGAACCGCACCGTGAGCTGCTTCTCGCCGGGTTCGACGTGGATGTCGCTCGCGCGGTCGTTGATGGCCTGCGCGATCAGCAGGTTCACGAAGCGGACGATCGGGGCCGCGTCGTCCTGCTCCTCGAGGCTTTCGGTGAACGCGGCCTGGTTGGCCTCGCTCGACTCCTCGATCGAACTCGACAGCTCGCTGAGCTCTTCGTCCGAGCGCAGGAAGCGCTCGAACATCTGCGTCAGCGCGTCTTCGGCAACCACGACCGGCTCGACGAAGAGATCCGTGATCGAGGCGACGTCGTCGAGAGCCACGATGTCGGTCGGATCCAGCACGCCCACCGTCAGCCGATCGCCGCGGCGATCCACCGGAATGAGGCTGTACTTGCGACAGAGGTTGCCGGGCACCATCGCGATCACGTTCGGATCGAGAGTGGTGTTGGCCAGGTCGACGTACCGGTGGCCGGTGTGCAATGCGATCGCCTCGGCGACCTGCGACTCGGTCACCAGCTTCGCGTTGACCAGCGCCCTCTGCAGCTCGGGCCCGTCACCCACCTCCGCGAGCGCGGCTGACATATCTGCTGCTCGTACGGCTCCGGTGAGCACGAGCGTCTGTGCAAGACCCCTCATGGTGATTCCCCTTATCCCCAGGGACATACTATGTGCCGCACGTCAACCCTGGGATGCTCCACTGCGCACGCTCGATAGGGTCGTGCCATGGCGGACCTCATCGCGAAGCTGACGGCCTGGGCACTCTCCCTCCGACCGGTGCGCGTGTGGTTCCACTACCTCGAACGCCGCGGCCCCATGCTGTCCGACAGCGTCACCTACCGTGCGCTGTTCTCGGTGTTCGCGGGGGTCCTGCTCGGCTTCTCGTTCGCCTCGGTCTGGCTCGCCGACAACCCCGCTGCGTGGCAATCGCTGATCGATGCGGTGGATGCTGCGATCCCGGGCCTGCTCGGAACCGGAGACGACGGACTCATCGACGTCTCCACCATCGAAGCTCCGGCCGGCCTCACGGTCGCCGGCATCCTCGCGCTCGTCGGTCTCGTCGGCGCGGCGATCGGCGCCATCGGGTCGTTGCGCGTCGCGTTGCGCACCCTCGGCGACAAGGTGCACGACGACGTGTTCTGGATCTGGGTGATCCTGCGCAACCTGCTCCTCGCCATCGCCATCGGCGGCGGGTTCGTGCTGTCGGCCGGCGCTACCTTCATCGGCACGTCGTTCGTCGGCGCGGCGCTCGACTGGCTCGGCATCAGCCACAGCGGAGTGGCCGACTTCGTCACCCGCAGCGTCTCGATCGTCGTCGTGTTCCTGCTCGACATGGCCATCGTCGCCGTCGCGTTCGTGTCGCTCAGCGGCACCAAGACACACGCCGCGTCGCTGTGGTCCGGCGCGCTGATCGGCGCGACCGGGCTGACGGTGCTCCAGCAGCTCTCGACCCTCTTCGTCGCCGGGGCGAGTGCGAACCCGCTCCTCGCGTCATTCGCCTCACTCATCGCCCTGCTCCTGTGGTTGAACCTCTCGGCGCAGGTCATCCTCCTCGCCTCGACCTGGATCATCGTGAGCGAACGCCAGCGGGTCGACCGCGTGCGGGAGCGCTTCGGATCCCCGACGTTCGCCTTGCGGCGGGTGCGTCAGGCGGAGGATGCTGTGCGCGTGGCCACCGAAGAGCTCGAGCACGCGCGCGCCGACGCGGAGCGCGAGAAGCTGGCCGGACAGGTCCGCACATGACCGAGCGCGTTCCCACATACACCGCCGAACAGGTGCGTGCGGCGGAACGCCCCCTGCTCGAGGCCGGCACGCCGCTCATGCACCGCGCCGCCGCGGCCCTCGCCGACGTCGTGCGCTCAGAGCTGGCGACGCCCGAGACCGTCGTCACGATGACCGGCGTCCTCGAACCGGTGATCCGAGAGACACCGGTCGCGCTGCGGCCGCGCGTGCTGGTGCTGGTGGGAGCCGGCGACAATGGCGGCGATGCCCTCTACGCCGCTGCGCGCCTCTCCCGCATCGCAGATGTCGACGCGCTGCTCGTCTCCGAGCGTTTCCACGTCACCGCCCTCGCCACCGCGGTCGCCGCCGGCGTTCGCCGCGTCGACCTCCCCGAAGTCGACGACGCCGTGCGCCATTACGCGCTCATCGTCGACGGCATCCTCGGCATCGGCGCCTCGAGCGATCCGGCGTTGCGCGGCCGAGCTCGCAGCGCGGTGACGGCGATCCGCGACGACCTCCGCAGAGGGGGACGGATGCCGCGGGTCATCGCCGTCGACGTCCCCAGCGGTCTTCATCCCGACACGGGCGAGGCCGACGACGCCGTGCTCGCAGCATCCGTCACCGTCACGTTCGGCGCGGTCAAGAGCGGACTCGTCACCGGGCGCGGGCCCGAACTCGCCGGCGACATCGTTCTGGTCGACATCGGGCTCGGTCCGGCGCTGGAATCGGTCGAGCCGGCGGGCGAGGCATCCGTCGTCCGAATCGTCACCGCGCCGACCGACTGATCGCGGCGCAGCCGCGGAGCCGCGACTACTCGTCGTCGCCGCTGTTGCCGGGGAAGTCCGGGTCGTCCTTGTGGTGCCCCCACGCCTTGCCCTTGCCGTTGCCCGGGCCGTCATCGTCGGCGTCCCCGCGGCCGTTGTCGCCGGGGAACTCCGGCGAGTCTTTGCGGTGGCCCCACGCGTTCCCGTTGTCGCCCGGCGCGCCGTCCGGTGCGACGACGCTCGTCGCGGGCAGCACCCGAGCAAGCGGCACGCCCGACGCGACGGCCGGCACGATGATGGCGGCGGACGCGACCACGGCGATCACCGCACCCGTGATGAGCAGCTTCTTCGAACCCATGACGCACCTCGATCTCCCCAGGCGGAGGCAGCCGGTGCGGGGAGCGTACCACCGCGCCCGCGCGGGGCGAAGGGGCTCAGCGCGCGTAGCGCTCGACGAACGTGCGCAGCATGCGGCTCGGGTGCGAGACGGCGGCCCGGCGCACGGCGGCGAGGGTGAGCTCGAGCTCGTCGGCGGCGAAGTATCCGTAGCCGGCGTACGCGTGGATGCGGGTCGTGATGCCCGCGACGTCGAGCTCGGGGTGGAACTGCGTCGCGTACACGTTCGCGCCGACCCGGAACATCTGCACCGGACACGTGGGCGAGGACGCCAGCAGCGTCGCGGACGCGGGCAGCCGCGTGATCGCCTCCTTGTGTCCGACGAAGGCGCCGAAGGTCGCAGGGATGTCGGCGAGCAGGGGATCGGATGCCCCGGCCTCGGTCACCGTCACAGGCACGACGCTGATCGGCTCGGAGTAGGTGCGGTCGATGAGCGCGCCCTGGTGCGCGCCCAGCGTACCGACGCCGTAGCAGGCGCCGAGGAACGGGAAGTCGCGGGCGACGACTTCGTCGAGGAGGATGCCGAACTCCTGCTCGACCCGGCGCTGCGTCGGCGACTTCTTGTCGAGCGGGTCGGACGCGTTGAACGGCCCGCCGCCCACGAAGATGCCCGACAACTCGTCGAGGTCGATTCGCGGCATCGGCTCGGCCTCGAGCCGGACCCGGATGAGCTCGTCGGGGGAGAGCCCGGTGTACCGCAGGAAGAGCGCGTACTCCTCGTCGGCGGGCACGTCCTCCGCCCGGGTCGCAAGGAGGACGAACGGCTTCACCGCACCAGCCTACGTGCCCTCGCGCCGCTCGTTGAGCGAAGGGCGCTCTGGCGCCCGAAGTCGAAACGCCCTGGGTTTTTGGGAGCGTTCGGGCCGGGGTATTGCGCCGGGTTCGACGCGTTTCGACTCGCTCGTTCCTCGCTCGCTCAACGACCGGGAAAGGGCGAATGCCTCGGCCCCGCGCACCGCGCGAGGCCGAAGCATCCGTCATCCCGCTACTTGCTGAACTGGTGCGTCCAGGTCGACTCCGCACCCGAGGCGGTGGCGAAGCCGGCCTTCGGGACCGCGGTCACGCGCACCTCGGAACCGGCGGGCACCTTGACCAGCGGCTTCTCGGCCTTCACGCCGTTGACGTAGTAGTCGAACGACGGGTCGGGCGTGACGACGACGTGGTCGGAGTTCGAACCCTTCGGGTCGGTGAACTTCGGCGCGCCGGGCGTCGCGGCGGTCGTGAGCACGGGCACGTTCGCGAAGTCCATGTCGCTCGCGAAGTAGTAGCTCGTGTACGACGGCTGGTTGTAGGTGGTGTTCTGGCGGGCCACCTCGGCGCGGTACTGCACGTCGTGCAGCAGCGTCGGCAGCTTGTGCGTCGTCACCTCGGTGCTCGTGTAGATGCGCAGCGCGCTCGAGTCGGCGGTGCGCACGAGCAGCTCCTCGCGCCAGTCGCCGAGCACATCGGCCACGAGCGACGGGTTGCCCTTGGTGCCGTTGTTGGTGCGCGTGCCGTCGGCGGTGAGCACGCGGCCGCGCGTCCAGTCGTCGATCGTGACGTTCTGGTCGCCGCTGCCGTTGACGATCTGCGTGGTCATGTCGGCGGCCCAGCGGATCGACTGGTTCGTGCCCGGGATCGTCGAGCCGAGGATCTGGCCGGTCGAGCTCAGCAGGCCCGAGGCCTCGGTGCCGCCGGGCATGCTCGCCCACGCCTCGAGTCCCGGCACATCGGCACGCACGTCGCCGATCATGCTGCGGCCCGTGTCGCGGCCCGAGTAGGCGCCGAAGAGCACCTCGCCGGTCGCGGCATCGCGCATCGCCGAGCCGTAGGGGGCGAAGGTACCGCCCTCGTGCGCCGTCCAGATCTCGAGACCGGGGCGGTTCGGGTCGATGTCGGTGACGTGCATCGCGTCGCCGTGGCCGAGGCGCACGTTCTGACCGGGGGCCGCGCTGCCGGCGGGCAGCACGTCGAACGAGCTGTACAGCAGCCCGCCGTCGTCGTCGAGCGTCGCCGAGCCGTAGACGATCTCGTGCTTGCCGTCGCCGTCGACGTCGGCCGCGCTCAGCGAGTGGAAGCCCTGCGTCGTGATCGAGCCGTACACCGGGTCGGTGCCGTCGCGGCCGTGCGGGCCGTCGTTGAACGGGTTTGCCATGGGCACGTGGCCGCTGTCGATCGCCCAGCGCGTGGTGAGGTGCTCGCCGTCCCAGTCGTACGCGTGCACCGTCGTGCGGGTGTAATAGCCGCGTGCGAACACCGCCGACGGGTGCGTGCCGTCGAGGTACGCGACGCCCGCGAGGAAGCGGTCGACGCGGTTGCCCGGCTCGATGCGTGCCATCGCGTAGTCGCCCCACAGCAGGCCGTCGTCGTCGCGGCCCGGCTCGTAGCGCACGGTCTCGAGCTCTTCGCCGGTGGCCGAGTCGAACACCGTCAGGTACTCGGGTCCGTCGACGATGAAGCCCTCGAAGTTCCTCAGCACGTTGCGGGTGCTGCGCGACGGGGCGTACGTGTCGATGAAGTAGTCGACGAGCTGCTCTGCGTCAGCCTGCGAGAGCGGGTAGTCGTAGGCGACCGGGATTCCGAACGCCTGCTCGAGCGTCGCGGGCCAGTTGCCCGCGACGACCTCGGGGTGCTCGCTCCATCCCTGGAACATCTCCACGAGGTGGGCCTCGTAGTCCGCCGCGCTCATGCGGTAGTCGTCCGTCGCCGCATAGCCGGCCGCGAGGTCGTCCGCGAGCATCGTGATCGGCGTCTCGGACGCGACGCTGCCGTCCGCGTTGTACCGGATCGAGGTCGTGCCGGGCGCCGTCTTCAGCATCGTCTCGGACCGGCCGTCGCCGTCGAAGTCGTACACCATGAACTGCGTGTAGTGCGCGCCCGCGCGGATGTTCACACCCAGGTCGATGCGGTTGAGCAGCGTGCCGTCGAGCTCGTACGTGTCGATGTAGACCGGGCCGGTGTAGCCCACCTGAGACACGTCCTTGGAGTTCGACGGGTCCCACTTGACGACGAACTCCAGCTCGCCGTCGCCGTCGACGTCGGCGACCGAGGCGTCGTTGGCCGAGTAGCTGTACTTCTCGCCGGCCGCGTGGATGACACCGGGCGGCGTCGTCCCATCGGCCGGCTTCTGCAGCGGCAGGTCGTAGAACCCGTCGCTCCACACCGACACGGGCGCGGACTGCTCGCCGGTCACGTCGTGCCATGCGGGAGCGACCGTGTAGACGGATGCTGCGGTGCCCTCGGTATCCGCGAAGTTCGTGCTGTCGTCGACCGTCGCGATGCGCTCACCGTCGCGGAACACCGCGAACGACGGGCCGCTCACGCCCGTCTCGGTCGCGGGTCCTGCCTCGGTCGCGAGCAGGCGCCAGCTGAGGAACACGCCCTCGCCGGTCGACACGGCGACGAGACCGCGATCGAGGGCTTCGAGTTGCGCGCCGGCGGCGGAGGCCGGCTCGGCCAGCGCCGGTTGGGCCAGTCCGAGTGTGAGTGCGCACGCGGCCGAGCCGGCCACGAGCGCGCGGACTGAGGTGCTGCGGAGGTTCATCGTCGAATCGCTCTCCCGAGGTTGCGGTCCGCCTGGGCGCGGACCTTCATCGTTGAAAACGCAGGGAATACGTTTTCCCGCACGACCTTAGGTCAGCCGCCGTCGCCCGGTCAATAGCTCGGCCGAAGAGATTGGAACGATTTAATGTGCTGGCTCAAAGAGACGGCCGCTGCGGCCCGGCGCAGTCCGCCGGGCCGCAGCATCCGTCCATCCGAACTCAGGAGGCGTACGTGACGAGGCCGAGCTCCACCGGCGACACCAGCTGGGCGTGCGCCGGGCGCACGCGGACGGTGTAGCCGAACGTGCCGGTCACGCCGAGCGGAAGGGTGCCGCTGAACACCGTGGCACCGTCGGCCGCGGAGGCGCCGGGGGAGAGGCGGGACACCGAGTGGTCGCGCGAGAGCGCATCGTCTTCGTTCGTCGCGCCGTACAGCAGCTCGACCGCGACGTCGTCGGGCGAGAGGCCGTCGAGCCGCACGTCGGCGCGCACCTCGAGGGTGTCGCCGGCCTGCGCCTGCTGCGGGATGCCCGAGCTGTCGACGCTCGCGATCGACACACGGCCCCATGCCTCGCGCACGCGGCTGACGAACGCCGCCACCGCGCGCGCCTCGAGGAAATCGTCGGCCCGGAGCGCGACATCGTGCGCCGCCGCCGGCACGTACAGCCGCTGCACGTAGTCGCGCACCATGCGGTCGCTCGTCGCCTTCTTGCCGAGCTCGGTCATCGTGTGGCGCACCATGTCGAGCCAGCGCAGCGGAATGCCGCCCTCGCGCTCGTAGAAGCGCGGCACCAGCTGGTGCTCGATGAGGTCGTAGAGGGCGGCCGCCTCGGCGTCGTCGCGCTCCTCGTCGTTCGCGGCGGTGTCGGCCGTCGGGATCGCCCAGCCGTTCTCGCCGTCGTACCATTCGTCCCACCACCCGTCGAGGATCGACAGGTTGAGCGCACCGTTGAGTGCCGCCTTCATGCCGCTCGTGCCGCACGCCTCGAGCGGGCGCAGCGGGTTGTTGAGCCACACGTCGCAGCCGGGGTAGAGGTCCTTGGCGAGCGTGATGTCGTAGTCCGGCAGGAATACGATGCGCCCGCGCACCTTCGGGTCGCGGCTGAAGCGCACGAGCTGCTGGATCAGGATCTTGCCCGAGTCGTCGGCCGGGTGCGACTTGCCGCCGATCACGATCTGCACCGGGCGCTCGGGGTCGGTGAGCAGGCGCGTCAGCCGCTCGGGGTCGCGCAGCATGAGCGTGAGGCGCTTGTACGTCGGCACGCGACGCGCGAAGCCGATCGTCAGCACCTCCGGGTCGAGCAGATCCTCGACCCACGAGGGGGTGTGGCCGTTGGACACGGATGCTGCGACCCGCCGCCGAGCCTCGGCCACGAGCTCGCCCTTCATCTCCTGGCGCACGCCCCACAGCTCGGCATCGCTGACGACGTTCCGATCGGTCCAGTCGTGCGTGTCGGTGTGCGCATCGCCCCACGCGCGCTCGCTCACGGCCTTGAGTGCGGGGTGGACCCAGGTCGGCGCGTGGACACCGTTGGTGATCGACGTGATCGGCACCTCGTCGGTGTCGACGCCCGGCCACAGCATGCCGAACATGCCGCGGCTGACCTCGCCGTGGAGCACCGAGACGCCGTTGGCGTGCTGGCCGAGGTGCAGGCCGAGCACCGCCATGTTGAAGACGCCCTGGTCGCCGCCCTCCCAGGTCTCGAGGCCGAGCGAGATCGCGCGGCCCGCGTCGAGGCCCTGGAACAGGCCGCTCGAGAGGAAGTCGGCGATGAGGTCGCGCGGGAAGCGGTCGATGCCCGCGGGAACCGGCGTGTGGGTCGTGAAGACCGTACCCGCGCGCACCTGAGCGAGCGCCTCGTCGAAGCTGAGGCCGTCGTGCGTGATCAGCTCGGACATGCGCTCGAGGCCCTGGAACCCGGCGTGGCCCTCGTTGGTGTGGTAGACGTCCGGTGCGGGGCGACCGGTGAGCTCCGACCACGCGCGCACCGCGCGCACGCCGCCGACGCCGAGGAGCAGCTCCTGCAGCAGGCGGTGCTCGCCGCCGCCGCCGTAGAGGCGGTCGGTGACGCGGCGCATCTCGTCGGTGTTCGACGGGGTCTCGGAGTCGAGCAGCAGCAGCGGGATGCGGCCGATGTCGGCGACCCAGACGCGGGCGGAGAGGCGGCGGTCGCCCGGCAGGTCGAGCGTGATCTCGACCGGGGCGCCTTCGCGGTCGCGCAGCAGCGTCAGGCCGAGGCCGTACGGGTCGAGGAGCGGATAGCTCTCGCGCTGCCACCCGTCGTCGCCGATGGACTGGCGGAAGTAGCCGGCGCGGTAGAAGAGGCCGACGCCGGTGAGCGGCACACCGAGGTCGGATGCGCTCTTGAGGTGGTCGCCGGCGAGGATGCCGAGGCCGCCGGAGTACTGCGGCAGCGAGCCGTCGACGCCGAACTCGGGGGAGAAGTAGGCGATGTGCAGGGGCTTGTCGCCCTCGAGCTGCTGGAACCAGCGCTCGCCCTCGAGATAGGCGGTGAGGCGCTCGTCCTCCTCGCGCACGCGGGCGATGAACTCGTCGTCGCGAGCGAGCTCGTCGAGGCGCTCCTGGCCCAGGGCGCCCAGCATCCGTGCGGGGTTCGCGCCGATCTCATCCCACAGGGCGGGATCCATCGAGGCGAACAGCGCGTGCGTCGCGCGGCTCCACGACCAGCGCCAATTGGAGGCGAGGCGGTCGAGCGGGGCGAGGGATTCGGCGAGGACGGGGCGGACGGTGAACGTTCGGATGGCCTTCACGCACGCGATTCTAGGGGCAAAACCTGGAAGCGCTTGCACCGAGGTGTGGGTCTACTCTGGCGCTATGGCAATCGCACGACTGCACGGCGGACCCCTCGACGGACAGATCATTCCGCTCGACCCGACCGTCTCCGACTCGTACATCGTCCCCTACGGCGAGGGGCAGCTCGTCTACCGCCGTGAGGGCGAAGAGACCCACACGGGCGGCCAGGACGGCCCGACCGAGACGCGCTTCGTCTACATCGAGGCCACCGAAGACATCGACCCGAACCCGGACGGTCGTGACGACTGACGGTCGGTCGTCCAGCGTCGAGGTCGAGCTGAAGTTCGACGTCGACGAGTCCACACCGCTGCCCGACTGGTCCGCGCTTCCGGGTGTCGCGAGCGTCGGCGACCCCGAGCTGCGTCAGCTCGATGCCACCTACCTCGACAGCGACGACCTCGCGCTCGCGCATGCCGGCTATGCGGTGCGCCACCGCACCGGCGGCCCCGACGAGGGCTGGCACATCAAAGGCCCTCGCGGCGCCGACGGCGGCCGGGTCGAGCTGCACTGGCCCATCAGCCCGGTGAATGAGATCCCGGATGCTGTCGCCGACGCGGTCTCGAAGATCGCGAGCGCGTCGGACTTCGCGCCGATCGCGCGCATCCGCAACCAGCGCACCGCCTACGCGCTGCAGGACGAGTATGGCGGCCTCGTCGCGGAGTTCGTGGACGACCATGTCACCGCGACCGACGAGCGCTCGGGCACGGATCGGTCCTGGCGCGAGTGGGAGTTCGAACTCGGGCCCGCCGCCCCGGCCTCCGACGACGAGCGCGGCGCGCTGCTCGCGGCCGCCGAAGCGGCGGTGCGGGCCGCGGGTGGCCGGGCCGCAGCATCCGATTCCAAACTCGCCCGCACGCTCGGCGCCTGAGGTCGCTCGCAAGTCCGACGCGTTTCGACTTCGCGCGCCAGAGCGCGCTCCGCTCAACTGTCACTGTGGGTAGTGGCTGACCGTGTCTGCTGGCAGGGTCGGCTTGGTGCTCGCTGTCGGGTGTGACTCGCCGCTCAACTGATCACGCCTGGCGTGTGTCTTCCGCTCGAACTGTCCACTCGATGGTGAGCGCCGACGCCGGGTCCTGCCCGTCGTGGTGACTTGATAGAAGCACGGCCGTGATGGCTCATGACAGTTCTGTCCCGCGACGACTCCATCAGAGCCCGGGCGTCGGCTACGACCGCCCCGTCCGCTCAAAGATCAGGAGATCGCAGTGACCATCGTCGCAGACAGGTACCGGTTCGTCACCGGTGTCGACACCCACTCCAAGAAGCATCAATACGCCGTCGTGGACCACACTGGCCGGCTCGTCGACGAACGCGCGTTCCCCACCTCCCCGGCAGGCATCGCCCGCGCTACGAAGTGGCTGGACACCATCGTCGGCGGTCAGCCGCTGCTGGTGGCCATCGATGGTGCCGGTTCCTACGGCCGACAGCTGGCCGAGGCGTTCGCGGGCACCGGTGCCCGGATCGTCGAAGCCCCGTCCATCCGCTACCGCCCCGCGGGCAAGGACGACCGCCTCGATGCCCGCACCGCCGCCACCACCGTGCTGCCGATGGACGCCGACCGGCTCACCGACCGCAAGGCCGGTGCCGAACGCGACGCGATCCAGGTGCTGCTCACCGCCCGGACCGAGATGACCCGGGACCGCACCCGCACCCTCAACGCGCTCACCGCGCTGACCCGCCGGTTCGATCTCGGCATCGATGCCCGCCGCTCCCTCACCACCGCGCAGATCACCACCATCGCGGCCTGGCGCACCCGCCCCACCGACCCCCTCGACGTCCGCACCGCCCGCGCCGAAGCCGTCCGGCTCGCCACCCGCGCCCGCACGCTGACCACAGACCTCGCCGGCAACAAAACCACCCTGCACCAGCTCACGGTCCAGCTCGTCCCGCAGCTGCTGGCCGAGCCCGGCATCGGGCCGGTCAGCGCCGCGCAACTCTACGCGTCCTGGTCACACCCTGGCCGGGTCCACTCCGAGGCCGCGTTTGCTCGCCTCGCCGGCGTCGCCCCGAAGCCCGCCTCCAGCGGCGACCGCGTCCGCCACCGCCTGGACCGCGGCGGCGACCGGCGCCTGAACGCCGCCCTGCACCGCATCGTGATCACCCGCTGGCGCGCCCACCCCGAAACCCTCGCCTACATCTCCCGACGCCGCGCCGAAGGACGCACCGACCGCGACATCCGCCGCTGCCTCAAACGCATCATCGCCCGACACCTCTACCGCCTCCTCGAAGCCGGTTGACGAACATAGAAGCTTCGACCGGTGCCCTACTTTCGGTCGTTGAGCGAGCGAGGAACGAGCGAGTCGAAACGCCCTGGGTTTCCGAGGAAGCCCAGGGCGTTTCTGCGTCAGTCGATCAGAGGTTGATCATGTGGCCGGCGAGGCCGTGGAAGGCCTCCTGCACGGCCTCCGACAGCGTCGGGTGCGTGTGGACGTTGCGCGCCGCCTCGAGAGCGGTGAGGTCCCACTTCTGCGCGAGGGTGAGCTCGGGCAGCAGCTCCGAGACGTCGGGGCCGATGAGGTGGCCGCCGAGCAGCTCGAGGTGCTCGCCGTCGGCGATGAGCTTGACGAAGCCGATGGGCTCGCCCAGGCCGTTCGCCTTGCCGTTCGCCGAGAACGGGAACTTCGCGACCTTGACGTCGTAGCCGGCGTCGCGGGCCTGCTGCTCGGTGAGGCCGAACGAGGCGACCTGCGGCGAGCAGAACGTGGCGCGCGGCATCATGCGGTAGTCGCCCAACGTCTGCGTCTCGGCCTTGCCGATGGTCTCGGCGGCGACGACGCCCTGCGCCTCGGCCACGTGCGCGAGCTGCAGCTTCGCGGTGACGTCGCCGATCGCGTAGATGTGCGGCACGTTCGTGCGCATGTGGTCGTCGATGTCGATCGCGCCGCGGTCAGTCAGCTTCACGCCGGTGTTCTCGAGGCCGTAGCCCTCGACGTTCGCGGCGAAGCCGATCGACATCATGACCTTGTCGGCGTCGATGGAGCCCTGGGTGCCGTCCTTGGCGGTGTAGGTCACGGTGACCTTGTCGCCGTGGTCGGTGACCGTCTCGACCTTGGTCGAGGTGAGGATGTCGACGCCGTAGTTCTTGTACTGACGGGCGATCTCCTTCGAGACGTCCGCGTCTTCGTTCGGCAGCGCACGGTCGAGGAACTCGATGATCGTGACCTTGACGCCATAGTTCACCATCACGAAGGCGAACTCCATGCCGATGGCGCCGGCGCCGACGATGACGATCGACTGGGGCAGGTCACGGGCGAGGATCTGCTCCTCGTACGTGACGACGTTGCCGCCGAGCTGCACGCCCGGGAGCAGGCGCACCTTCGAGCCGGTCGAGATGATCGCGTTGTCGAAGGTGACGCGCTCGGTGGTGCCGTCGGCCTTCTTGACGTCGATGGTGTTCGCGTCGACGAACGACCCGCGACCCTCGTACTCGTCGACCTTGTTCTTCTTCATCAGGTAGTGGATGCCCTTGACGTGGGTGTCGGCGACCTTGCGGCTGCGGTCCCACGCGACGCCGAAGTCGAAGTGCACGTCACCCGAGATGCCGAACAGATCGGCCTTGTGGTGGAACTGGTGTGCGAGGTCGGCGTTTTTGAGGAGAGCCTTCGAGGGGATGCAGCCGACGTTGAGGCATACACCGCCCCAGTACTTCTCTTCGATGATGGCGACCTTGAGGCCGAGCTGCGAAGCGCGGACGGCTGCGACGTAGCCGCCGGGCCCCGCGCCGAGGATGGCGACGTCGTAGTGAGGCATGGTCTCAAGCCTATCGGTCGGCGGGAGGCTCGGAGTCGGGCTGCGGGGCACCGCCGGCGGGGGCGGCCGAGCCGTTCGCGAGCGCCTTCTCGCGGCGCGAGCGGGAGACCAGGAGGTAGACGACGGCGCCGATGAGCGCGAGGGCCAGCAGGCCGGCGATGATCCAGGGGAGAGTGGTCGATCCCTCGTCCGACACGGGCTCGCTCGTGACCGTCGGCGTGGGCTCGGCGGACGGGGTCGGCGCCGTGGTCTCGGTGGGCGTCGGGGCCGCGGTCTCGGTCGGTGCCGGCGCGCCCTCGACGGTGAACGAGTACTCGCCCGAGATGGGGTGCCCGTCGCTCGAGACGACCTTCCACAGGACCTTCACGGCACCGGATGCTGCGCCCGCGAGCGGCTGCGTGAGCACGTTGTCGCGCACGGTCGGTGTGCCGCCGGTGAGCGATGTGCCCGCAGCATCCGTCACCTCCACGACCGAGGCGCCCTCGTCGTCGGCGATCTCGGCGCTGAACGTGAGCGTCAGCTGCGCGGGGAGGGCGTCGAGGGTGCCGCCTGCGGCCGGATCGCTGCCGATCAGCTCGTCGTGCGCGCTGGCCGGAGACGCCGCGGCGAGGACCATTCCGAAGGCGATCAGCAGTGCGGCGAGGAATGCCCAGACCCGGGCGGGAAGCGGCTTGTGAAGAGTTTGTGACATCACCCGATCGAGCCTATCCGGCTCTTTGCTGGGGACCCTGCGAGGTCTAGCCTGGCGACAGGCGGGCCACCTGCCCGCCGTTCCCCACGCGGAAGGATCCGGCGGATGGACCAGATGATGATGGGCGCCATGTCCAAGGACATGATGTCGATGCCCGGCATGGAGACCATGGACATGTCGGTCATGCAGGCCTGTATGGACGCCTGCTCGGCTTGCGAGCAGGCATGCACGGTGTGCTCCACGCAGATGATGTCGTGCGCCCCCGCGTGCATGAACTGCGCGGACATGTGCAACACGATGATGCGCGCCATGATGCGGATGCAGGGCATGACCCCGGCGACCATGATGTCGATGCTCGACGCCTGCATGGCGATGTGCCAGATGACGATGGACGAGTGCATGGAGCACGCGGACCACAGCGAGGTCTGCAAGATGTGCGCTCAGGCGTGCAAGGCGTGCATGGACGCCTGCATGGCCATGAAGGACATGATGATGGCGATGAGCTGAGGCTCGTCGCTTCGTTGTGTGACCGCGGTGCGGCGTTTCAGCCGCTGAGCCTGTCGAAGCGTCAGCCGCGGAGGACGTTGAACCGCGCGCCGCCGACGGCGAGCACGTGGTAGCGCTCGTGGAGCGCGACCGGCGTGCCGGGCGTCGCGGCGGCGGCAGCGCCGGTGCCGTTCCACAGCGCGACCGGAGCCCAGTCGGAGAGCGTGCGCACGATCACGAAGCCGGAGCGCTCGTCGGACGCCTCGACGATGGCGTCGGCCCAGTCCGACGGCGTCGCCGAAGCGAGGCGCGCCTGGATCAGGTGCAGCGCGTGACCCGGTGCGAACGAGGAGCAGGTGTCACCGTGGTCGCACATGCACGCCGCAGCCTCACGCACCTCGAGGGGCGGGATGTGGCTGTGCGGGCTCGACACGGTGGTCTCCTTCTGGTCAACGGATCTTTGCCGGTCCTGCCAGGGTAGGAGGACGGCCCTGTCCCGGGCATCCCGAGTGACACGCGACGAAACATTGCCGGAACGGCGAGCGTCCTCTTCCGAGCCGGGGGCGATCGGATAGGCTGGCCGGACGAAGGAGGAAACCGTGGAGCACGACCGCCGACCCGATCAGGGCGACATCCGCCGGGCCGCAGGGTCCGACGCGCACGAGTCCGACCGAGCGTCCGACACGACGCAGACGTTCGGCCACGATTCCGACCTGTCGTTCGTGCCTTTCGGCAGCGAGCTCGACGAGGCCGAGCTCGACGCGATCGACGCCCTTCCGTCCGGCGCCGCGCTGCTTCTCGTCCGCTCCGGACCCACCGCAGGCGCCCGCTACCTGCTCGATGCCGACGTCACCTCGGTGGGGCGGCATCCCGAGGCCGACATCTTCTTCGACGACGTCACCGTCTCGCGCCGCCACGCGGAGATCAACCGCACCGGCACCGCGTTCGAGCTCGTCGACCAGCGTTCGCTGAACGGCACCTACGTCAACGGCGAGCGGGTCGACCGGGCCGCGCTCACCAACGGCGCCGAGGTGCGCATCGGAAAGTTCCGACTCAACTTCTTCGTCTCACCGGCTGACCTCTCCAGGGCGACGGGGGCCTGATGCCCGCGGCTTCCGCCCGTGAAAGGGCGTCGTCCGCGGGTCTTCTCAGCATCGGTCAGGTCCTCGCGCGTCTGTCGCCCGAGTTCCCGTCGCTCACGTCCAGCAAGCTGCGCTTCCTCGAGGTCCAGGGGATCGTGACGCCGCTGCGCACCGAGTCCGGCTACCGCAAGTTCTCGCAGGACGACCTCGAGCGCCTGCGGCTCGCGCTCACCTTGCAGCGCGACCACTACCTGCCGCTGTCGGTCATCCGCGACTACCTCGAAGACGTGGACGCCGGGCGCGACCCTGCGACTCCCTCGGCGGTGCCGCCGCCGTCGATCGTGCCGGCGCCGCGTCGCTACCGCCGCGACGAGCTGCTGTCGGCGGCCGGCGCCGCCCCGCAGCTGCTCAACGACGCCATCAGCACCGGCATCCTCGCCGGCGCCGAGTCGTACACCGAGCAGTCGGTGACGCTGCTGCGCGCCCTCGTGGCGCTCGACCGGCACGGCATCGAGCCGCGTCACGTGCGCGCCCTGCGGCAGAGTGCCGAACGCGACGTCGCGCTCGTCGAGTCGGCTCTCGCGCCGTTGCTTCGGCGGACGGATGCCGCGTCCCGCGGCCGCGCCGGAGAGCTCGCGCCGGAGCTGACCCGGCGTCTCGACGACGTGCGCGCGATCTTCGTGCGCGCGGCGCTCGACCGCATGCTGTCCTGAGGTGCCGGCACGTCGCACTTCTCCCACCGGTCGTTGAGCGAGCTTGCGAGTCGAAACGCAGAAGTGCGCGACACGCCGACCCCCGAACGCCGGATGTCGTTGCCGCGAGGGGGAGGCTGATCTAGCGTGGAACTATCCGATCCGGAGGGGGGAACGAGCATGACCGGAGACGTGGCTCCTGGCGAGCCGTTCAGTGCAGAACTCCTCTTCACCGACGGTCTTCCCGCGATGGATGACGAGGTCGGCTACCGCGGCGCCGCCGCGGCGAAGGCCGCCGGCATCACCTATCGCCAACTCGACTACTGGGCGCGTACCGAGCTCGTCGAGCCGACCGTCCGGGGTGCCAGCGGATCCGGTTCGCAGCGACTGTACGGCTTCCGGGACATCCTCGTGCTGAAGCTCGTCAAGCGCCTCCTCGACACCGGCATCTCGCTGCAGCAGATCCGCACGGCCGTCGACCAGCTCCGCGCCGCCGGAATCCGCGACCTCGCCGGCACGACGCTGATGAGCGACGGGGCATCCGTCTATCTCTGCACGTCGAACGACGAAGTCATCGATCTCGTCAGCCGCGGTCAGGGCGTCTTCGGCATCGCCGTCGGCAAGGTCCTGCGCGAGGTCGAGTCGGAGCTCCTCGAGTTCGAGGTCGAGAAGCCCGACCCGATGGACGAGCTGGCGGTGCGCCGCGCAGCCCGCTCCGCGTAGAGCCGCGCGCCGCCCGCTCCGCCGGAGTCAGCCCAGCGCGGACTCCACCCGCTCCCGCTCGCCCGCCGTCGCGGTGAGTGCCTGATCGAGGTCCGCGATGAGGTCGGCCGGGTTCTCCAGGCCGATCGAGAGGCGCACGAGTGCGTCCGACGGCTTCGCGTCGGCGGTGACCGGTCGGTGGGTGAGCGCCGCGGGATGCTGGATGAGCGAGTCGACGCTGCCGAGCGACACCGCGTGCGTGAAGAGTCGGACGGACGCCGTCAGCACCCCCGCCGCGTCGAACCCGTCGGCGAGCTCGATCGCGATCATCGCGCCCGGCCCGCTCTGCTGGGTGCCGACGAGGCCTCGGGGGTCGCTGTCGGCGAAGCCCGGGAAGTGCACGCGTGCGACCTCGGGCCGGGTGGTCAGCCACTCCGCGACGACACGCGCGCCCTCCTGCTGTGCGCGCATGCGCACGGGAAGCGTCCCCAGACCCCGGTGCAGCAAGTAGGCGGCGAGCGGGTGCATGATCGCGCCGGTGATGGCGCGGGTGCGCCGCAGGGCCGCCGCGAGACGCGCATCGCATGCGACGACGCCGCCCACGACGTCGCCGTGACCGCCGAGGTACTTCGTCGCGCTGTGCAGTGACAGCGAGGCGCCGAGATCGAGCGGGTGCTGGAGCACCGGGGTCGCGAAGGTGTTGTCGACCAGCACCGGAACAACACCGGCGGCTGCGGCGACTCGGCGGATGTCGACGAGCTCGAGCGTGGGGTTCGCGGGGGTCTCGAGCACGACGAGAGCGGTGTCGTCGCGCACCGCGGCGGCGACGTCATCGGGGGAGCAGAACGTGGTCTCGACGCCGAGCAGACCCGAGGCGAGCAGGTGGTCGGTACCGCCGTACAGCGGGCGCACGGCGACGACGTGACGCTTCTGGGACTGGTGCGTGAGGGCCAGCAGCACTGCGGTGACCGCGGCCATGCCGGACGAGAACGCCACCGCCTCCTCCGCGTGCTCCAGGCGCGCGAGGGCCTCCTCGAAACGGGCGACCGTGGGGTTCCACAGTCGCGCGTAGACGTTCGACCCGCCTTCGAACGGGTGCCCGCCGGTGGCGAGCACCTCGTACGACATGCCGCCGAGCTCGATGCCCGGGAGCGGATTGGTCGACGAGAGGTCGAGGGGGAGAGCGTGCACGCCCAGGCTCGCGAGATCGTCGCGGCCGGCGTGCACGGCAAGGCTGTCAGGGTGCAGCGTCATCGGTGCCATGGCGATATGGTCAGCGAAATCGCGACGAATGGCAAGTCGAGCTCATTCGCACGTGCACAAATGGCGCAATGTGCTCACCGAATGAGCAAACTGGTCACCCTCCCGGATGCCGCGGGGCGCAGCATCCGTGATATCAGGCGCGGGAGTCCTCGGGGACCGGGATGCGACCGGTGCGCATGATGCGGTCGAGGAGCGAGTCGAAGTCGGCGGCGAGCTCCTGGGCGGAGTCGCCGGGCCAGATGTGCAGCGGCTTCGCGGCGCCCTGCGCCTGCTGAAGCGACGTTCGCTCGGGGAGCTGGGGCGAGAGCACGAGCGGGCCGAACATGTCGCGGAGCTCCTTGATGCGGAACTGGTGCTCGATCGACTGCGGGCGCACGCGGTTGACCACGATGCCCAGCGGCTGCAGGCGGGGGGAGAGGCCGCGGCGGATCTCTTCGATCGCACGCAGTGCGCGGTCGGCGGCGGCGACGGAGAAGAGTCCGGGCTCGGTCACGACGATGACGCGGTCGGACGCCGCCCAGGCGGTGCGCGTGAGGGCGTTGAGCGACGGCGCGCAGTCGATGAGCACGAGGTCGTAGTCGGCCTCGATGGTGGCGAGCGCTTCTTCGAGCTTCCAGACGTCGCGGACGCTCGGGTGCGGGCCGTCGAAGTTGATGGCCGACGGGCTGCCGATCATGACGTCGATCGTGCCCGGGTGCACCTTCGCCCAGCCGCTGGACGTGATGGCCTGGCGGACCGTCTTCTCTTTGGGATTGGCGAGGACATCGGCGACATTCAGGCGGCCTGCAACCTGGATGTCCATGCCCGTCGAGACGTCGGACTGCGGGTCGAGGTCGACGACGAGCGTGCGGACACCGCGGGCGAAAGCCGCCGACGCGAGTCCGAGAGTCACGGTCGTCTTGCCGACGCCACCCTTGAGCGAGCTGACGGATAGGACGTGCACAAGCCACCACGTTACCGTCCCCTAGGCTGAGAGCACACTCAGCCCGTTTTTTCGGGCCCGCCTGCGCCGCCGCACACGGAGGTCTCATGTTCCGCAAGATCCTGGTCGCGAACCGAGGCGAGATCGCCATTCGAGCGTTCCGAGCCGCCTACGAGCTGGGCGCGCGCACGGTCGCCGTGTTCCCTTTCGAGGACCGCGGCTCGCTGCACCGCCAGAAGGCGGACGAGTCCTACGAGATCGGCGAGAAGGGCCACCCGGTCCGCGCCTACCTCGATGTCGACGAGATCGTCCGGGTCGCCCTGGCGGCCGGTGCCGACGCCATCTACCCGGGCTACGGCTTCCTGTCGGAGAACCCTGAGCTGGCCGAGAAGGCGGCCGCGAACGGCATCGCCTTCATCGGTCCGCCCTCGAAGGTGCTCGAGATGGCCGGCAACAAGGTCACCGCGAAGCAGCACGCGATCGCCGCCGGCGTGCCCGTGCTTCGGTCCACCGATGCGTCCGACGACGTCGACGCGCTGCTCGCCCAGGCCGACGAGATCGGGTTCCCCATCTTCGTGAAGGCGGTCGCCGGCGGCGGCGGACGAGGGATGCGACGGGTCGAGCGCAAGGAGGAGCTCGCGCCCGCGCTGGCCGAGGCGATGCGCGAGGCCGGCAGCGCCTTCGGCGACGCGCGCGTCTTCCTCGAGCAGGCGGTGCAGCGGCCCCGTCATGTCGAGGTGCAGATCCTCGCTGACAAGACCGGCGAGACCGTCCACCTGTTCGAGCGCGACTGCTCGGTGCAGCGCCGTCACCAGAAGGTGATCGAGATCGCGCCGGCGCCGAACCTCGACCCGGCCATCCGCGACGCCCTCCACGGCTATGCCGTCGCGTTCGCGCGGTCGATCGGCTACGAGAACGCCGGCACCGTCGAGTTCCTCCTCGAGACCGCCGGCCCTCGCACCGGCGAGGTCGTCTTCATCGAGATGAACCCGCGCATCCAGGTCGAGCACACCGTGACCGAGGAGGTGACGGACGTCGACCTCGTGCAGTCGCAGATCCGCATCGCGGCCGGTGAGACGATCGCCGACCTCGGCCTCACGCAGGACCGCATCCAGCTGCGCGGCGCGGCCCTGCAGTGCCGCATCACGACCGAGGACCCGTCGCAGGGCTTCCGCCCCGACACCGGGCGCATCACCACGTACCGCTCGCCCGGCGGCGCCGGCATCCGCCTCGACGGCGGTACGACCGCCGCTGGCTCGCAGATCAGCCCGCACTTCGACTCGATGCTCGCGAAGCTCACGTGCCGCGGCCGCGACTTCCCGGCCGCCGTCGCGCGCGCCCGCCGGGCCCTCGCCGAGTTCCGCATCCGCGGCGTCGCCACCAACATCCCCTTCCTGCGGGCCGTGCTCGACGACCCGGCCTTCGTCGAAGGCGACGTCAGCACCTCCTTCATTGACGAGCGTCCGCAGCTGCTGACGAGCAACCCGTCCCGCGACCGCGCGACGAAACTGCTCGCCTGGCTCGGCGACGTCACGGTCAACCGTCCGTATGGCGAGAAGCCGCTGTCGGTGTCGCCGGGCAGCAAGCTGCCGGCGATCGACCTCGCCGCGGCGCCGCCCGCCGGCATGCTCGACCGCCTGCGCGAGCTCGGCCCCGAGGGATTCGCCCGAGCCCTGCGCGCGCAGAGCGGCCTCGCCGTCACCGAGACCACGTTCCGCGACGCGCACCAGTCGCTGCTCGCGACGCGCGTGCGCACGCGTGACCTCGTCCGCGTCGGGCCGCACGTCGCGCGCATGACGCCGCAGCTGCTGTCGGTCGAGGCGTGGGGCGGGGCGACGTACGACGTCGCGCTGCGCTTCCTCGCCGAGGACCCGTGGGAGCGCCTCGAGGCGCTGCGTGCGGCGATGCCGAACATTCCGATCCAGATGCTGCTGCGCGGCCGCAACACCGTCGGCTACACGCCGCGTCCCGTCGCGGTGACCGACGCCTTCGTGCGCGAGGCCGCGGCCACGGGCGTCGACATCTTCCGCATCTTCGACGCCCTCAACGACGTCTCCCAGATGCGTCCGGCGATCGACGCCGTGCGCTCCACCGGCACGGCGATCGCCGAGGTCGCGCTCTGCTACACGTCCGACCTGCTCGACCCTGCCGAGAAGCTGTACACGCTCGACTACTACCTGCGCCTCGCGGAGCAGATCGTCGAGTCCGGCGCGCACATCCTCGCCATCAAGGACATGGCGGGCCTCGTTCGTCCCGCGGCCGCGGCGAAGCTCGTCACGGCGCTGCGCGAGAACTTCGACCTGCCCGTGCACCTGCACACGCACGACACCGCGGGCGGCCAGCTTGCGACGCTGCTCGCGGCGAGTGCCGCGGGAGTGGACGCGGTGGATGCCGCGGCCGCACCGATGTCGGGAACCACGAGCCAGCCGTCGCTCTCGGCGCTGATCGCCGCGCTCGCCCACACCGACCGCGACACCGGCCTCAGCCTGCAGGCGGTCAGCGACCTCGAACCCTACTGGGAGGCCGTGCGCCACCTGTACCGCCCGTTCGAGTCCGGCCTCGCCTCGCCGACGGGCCGCGTCTACCACCACGAGATCCCGGGCGGGCAGCTGTCGAACCTCCGTCAGCAGGCGATCGCGCTCGGCCTGGCGGATGATTTCGAGCTCATCGAGGACATGTACGCCGCAGCCGACCGCATCCTCGGCCGCATCCCCAAGGTGACCCCGTCGTCGAAGGTCGTCGGCGACCTCGCCCTCGCGCTCGTCGCGGTGCGCGCGGACCCTGCCGACTTCGAGGCGAACCCGCAGAACTACGACATCCCGGACTCGGTCGTTGGCTTCATGGCGGGCGAGCTCGGCGACCTGCCGGGCGGCTGGCCGGAGCCTTTCCGGACGAAGGTCCTCGAGGGACGCACGATCTCGATCGAGATCCCGCCGCTCACCGCGGACGAGCAGCGGGGCCTCGCCGGCGACCCCGCGACGCGCCGCCGCACCCTCAACCGCCTCCTGTTCCCCGGGCCCGCGCGCGAGTTCGAGAAGAACCGCGAGACGTACGGGGACCTGACCGCACTCGGCACTCCCGACTACCTCTACGGCCTCAAGCCGGGGGAGGAGCACGTCGCCGAGATCGACCCGGGCGTGCAGCTGTATGTCGGTCTCGAGGCGATCGGTGAAGCCGATGCCAAGGGCATCCGCACGGTCATGACGACGCTGAACGGCCAGCTGCGTCCGGTGTTCGTGCGCGACCGCAGCATCAAGGTCGAGACGAAGCAGGCGGAGCGGGCCGACACGTCCAAGCCGGGCCAGGTCGCCGCGCCGTTCTCGGGCGTCGTCACCCTCAAGGCTCAGGTGGGGGACGCCGTCGTGGCCGGTCAGCCGGTGGCCTCGATCGAGGCGATGAAGATGGAGGCGGCCATCACCGCACCGGTCGACGGTGTCGTCGAACGCCTCGTGATCGCCGAGACCGCGCAGGTCGACGCCGGTGACCTTTTGGTCGTCATCCGTCCGGCGCAGTAGCCTGGAAGGCGGCATCCGCCCCTAGCGCCCGCGGCATTGAGCACCGGCGCCGTCTTTTCAGGAGAACTCCGCAGTGACGCCCGATCGCACCGAACACACGCCCGACGAGCCCGAGAACGGCGTGCTGTCCGACACCGGAAGCATCGACACGACCGGTCTCGGCATCCTGGGTGGTGCGACGGCGCAGGTGAACGTCGAGCTCCCCTCCGAATCCGACGACGACCGCGACGACGACGGCGTGATCGACGACGAGGTGCCCTTCGTCATCGAGATCCCGGCCGACGCCGACCTTCCGGTCATCGAAGCCGCACCGGCGGAGGAGTTCTCCACCGAGACAGCGGAGGCCGAGATCGTCGAGAACGCGGCCGACCTCGAGGAGTGGACCGTCGAGGGCGAGGGCTTCGCGCCGGCCCCCTCGGTCGAGGACATCGCCGACGCCGAGCTCGTCGAGGTGATCGACGCCGAGCTCGAGGGCGAAGACCACGACGTGGTCGAGGAGGCATCGGCAGAGCCTGAGGTCGAGATCGAGGCGCCCTCGGTCGTCGAGGAGCCCGCGGCGGCGGCCGAGGAGCTCCGTCCGTTCGCCGACGAGCCCGTCGAGGTCGGGTCCGCGCAGGAGGTCGTCGCCGAGGCGCCCGCGGCCGAACCCCAGGCCGCCGAGTCCGCACCTGCGGAACCCGCGGTCGACGAATTCGCGATCGCCGACTTCGACGCCGTCGAGTTCGAAGACGCGGATTTCGAAGGGGAGTTCGATCCGGCCGAGTTCGACCTCGAGCTCGCCGACGACGGCGTCGAGTCGGCCCTGGCGGAGAACGCCGCAACGGGAGACGATGTCATCTCGACCGACGACACCGCGGAGGAGCCCATGAGCGCCAAGACCCCGGCCGACGACGAGACGCCAGCCGTGACCCCGGCGCCGGCCGCGCCGAAGCCGGCGCCCGCCCGCCCGTCGGTCTCGGCGGCCGCTGCGGCCGCGCAGACCGTCCCCGCGCCCGCGACGCGCCGCGAGGCCAACCACACCGGCGCCCAGCCGGTGGTGGGGCGCTCCGCGGTCGAGCGCGCGCCGTTCCCGCGTGCGGACGTCGCTCTCACATCGAAGCGCCTCGGCGAGTTCGAGGCCGACCGCGAGACCGCCGACCTGCTCACCGCTGATCGCCTGCTCGACCCGCACCAGGTGATCCGTCCCGAGCCCGAAGGCGCCTGGCAGCACTTCCTGTACTCGATCTCGGGCAAGCGCATCAACCTCGGTGACAGCAAGCGCGCGAAGGCCCGCAAGGACCTCGACCGTCGCATCGCGGCTCCGCTCGCCGGAGGCGCCCGGTTCGTCCCCGTGCTCTCACGCAAGGGCGGCGTCGGCAAGACGACCGTGACGACCCTGCTCGGCCAGGCGCTGGCCGATGCGCGCGACGACCGCGTGATCGCGATCGACGCCAATCCCGACCGCGGCACGCTCGCCGAGCGCATCACCCGCGACAGCGGCAAGACGGTGCGCGACCTGGTTCGCATGAGCCCCGAGGTCGTCGGCTTCAACGATCTGTCGGGCATCGTCGCCCGCGACGAGACGCGTCTCGACGTCGTCGCTTCCGACACCGACCCGCGTGTGTCGGAGGCGTTCAACGACGCCGACTACCGGGATGTCGCAGCCCTCGCGGCGCACTACTACTCGGTGGTGCTCACCGACACCGGCACGGGCATCGTCCACTCGGTGATGGGCGCCACGCTCGACCTCGCCGATCAGGTCGTGATCGTCGCCGGCCTCAGTGTCGACGAGGCGCGGCTCGCATCCGAGACGCTCACGTGGCTCGAGACGAACGGCTACGCCGACAAGGTGCGCAGCGCCGTCGTGGTGCTCAACAACGCGCGGCCGGGGCATCCGCTCGTCCAGCTCGATGAGCTGGAGTCGCACTTCCGCACCCGCGTTCGCGCCGTCGTGCGCGTGCCGTACGACCCGCACATCGCGGCCGGCAGCGCCATCGTGTTCCGCGAGCTGCAGCCCGCGACGCGCGAGGCCGCCCGCCAGCTCGCGGCGACCGTGGTCGAGGGCCTGCGCTCCCTCGCGTCGGCGGCCTGATCCGATGGCGGTCCGCCCCATCCGCGTCTTCGGCGACCCCGTCCTGAAGTCCGTCAGCGCCCCCATCGGCGAGATCGACGACGGCGTGCGCGCCCTGGTGCGCGATCTCGTCGACACCGTCGAGCTGCCCGGCCGCGCCGGCGTGGCCGCACCGCAGATCGGCGTCGGCCTGCGCGCGTTCAGCTACAACATCGACGGCGACATCGGCTACGTCCTGAACCCTGTGCTGGTCGAGGTCTCCGGCGAGCCCGAGGCGATCGGCGAAGGCTGCCTGTCGGTGCCGGGCCTGTGGCACGACGCCGTCCGGTACCCCTGGGCGAAGGTCGTCGGGATCGACCTCGACGGCAACGAGGTGGTGCTCGAGGGCGAAGGGCTCCTCGCGCAGGCGCTGCAGCACGAGACCGACCACCTCGACGGCACGCTCTACCTCGATCGGCTCACGAAGGAGCAGCGTCGCGTGGCGATGCGCGAGATCCGCGAGTCCGACTGGTTCTGAAGGACCCGCTCCACCGCGAAACGAGAAGCCCCGGGCCCTGAAGAGGGCCCGGGGCTTCCGGCATCCGTCGCCCTTCGCTACGAGAGCGAGACGTTCGTCGTGTTGACGGGCACGGTGTAGATCTCTTCGATGTCGCCGGCGAAGTCCTCGAGGATGACGTTGCGCTTGATGCTCATCTTCGGGGTGAGGTGGCCGCTCGACTCGGTCCACTCGGTGGGGAGGATCGTGAACTTGCGGATCGACTCGGCGCGCGAGACGTTCTTGTTCGCGATATCGATCGCGCGCTGCACCTCGGCGCGCACCGCGTCGTTCTTCGCGGCGTCGGCGAGCGACATGTCGCCCGGCAGGTTGTTGTTCGACAGCCACGCCGGCAGCATCTCGGGGTCGAGGGTCACAAGAGCCGCGATGAACGGCTTCTGGTCGCCGACGACCACGACCTGCCCGACGATCGGGTTGGCGCGGATCGGATCCTCGAGGGCCGCAGGCGAGACGTTCTTGCCGCCGGCGGTGACGATGATCTCCTTCTTGCGACCGGTGATCGTGAGGAAGCCCTCGGAGTCGAACGCGCCGATGTCGCCGGTCTTGAACCAGTCGCCGTCGAACGTGGCCGCGGTGGCCTCGGGGTTGCGCCAGTACTCCTTGAACACGTTGATGCCGCGCACCTGGATCTCGCCGTCGTCGGCGAGACGGATGCCGACACCCGGGAGCACCGGACCCACGGTGCCGATTTTGGACTTGGTCGCGAGGTTGACGGTGGCGGGCGCCGTCGTCTCGGTGAGGCCGTAGCCCTCGAGGATCGTGACGCCCAGGCTGTGGAAGAAGTGTCCGAGGCGCGGGCCCAGGGGAGCGGAGCCCGACACGGCGTACGTGACGTTGCCACCCATGGCGGTGCGCAGCTTCGAATAGACGAGGCGGTCGAAGAGCGCGAACTTGATCTTCGTGCCCAGCGGGATCTTCTTCCCCTCCTGCTGGAGGCGCGAGTGCTCGATCGCGGTGTGCGCGGCGGTGCGGAAGATCTTGCCCTTGCCGCCCGCCTCGGCCTTCTGCTCGGCCGAGTTGTAGACCTTCTCGAACACGCGCGGCACGGCCAGCAGGAACGTGGGCTTGAACGACCCGAGGGCGGGCAGCAGCTGCTTGGTGTCGGGCTGGTGGCCCGTCTTCACGCCCGCGTGGATGTCGAGGATCGAGATGAAGCGCGCGAACACGTGCGCCGTCGTGATGAACAGGAGCGTCGAGGCGCCCGGCGTCTCGACGACCTCGTGGAGCGACTTGGCGGAGTTGCGCGCCAGCTCGACGAAGTTGCTGTGGGTGAGCACGCAGCCCTTGGGGCGGCCGGTCGAGCCCGACGTGTAGATGAGCGTGGCGATGTCGGCGCCGTTCGCGATGTTGCGACGCCGCTCGATCTCGTCGTCCGAGACGCTCGCGCCCTCGGCGACGAGCTTGTCGAGGTCGCCGCTGTGCATCTCCCACGCCGAACGGATCAGCGGGAGCTCGGGGCGCGCCTCGGCGACGCGTGCACTGTGGTCGGGCAGCTCGGTGATGACGGCGATCGCACCCGAGTCGGTGAGGTTCCATGTGATCTGCGCGCTCGAGCTCGTCTCGTAGATCGGCACCATCACCGCGCCGGCATAGAACAGCGCGAAGTCGACGAGCGTCCACTCGTAGGTGGTGCGGGCGATGAAGCCCACCTTGTCGCCGGGCTCGATGCCGCCCGCGACGAAGCCCTTGGCCAGCGCGACGACCTGCTTCTGGAAATCGGCGGCGGTGATGTCGCGCCACCCGTCGCCCTCGGGCACGGCGAACAGCGCGAGGTTCGGGGTCGCCTTGACGCGCTCGACCAGCAGGTCGGTGATATTCGCGTGTGGGTCAGCGGGGACGATAGCGGGGACTTCGAATTGGACCACGGCAGCTCCTTCGGTACCGGACGACTGAATCTCTCGGGTGGATCTCATCCGAGTCTAATCAGGTGTCACGTCAGACTCAGCGGGGGATGTGGAGAGCACCGCCTGGATAGACTTCAAGGCGCTGTCGCGCGTGCGGCGGACGGAGAGGGAGAACGTGCTCAAGGTCGGCATCGACATCGGCGGAACCAAGATCGCGGGCGGGGTCGTCGACTCCGACGGCACCATCGTCGAACAGCTCCGTGTCGACACGCCCACCGACACGGTCGCGCTCGCACAGGCCGTGGTCGACATGGCCCGCTACTTCCGAGCCGCGCACGATGTCGCCGCCGTGGGCGTCGCGGCCGCCGGCTTCATCGACCGCGACCGGGCGACCGTCATCCACGCCCCCAACATCGCATGGCACAACGAGCCCCTGAAGGCGACGCTCGAAGCGGGGATCGACCTGCCGGTCACCATCGAGAACGACGCGAACGCCGCCGGGTGGGCCGAGTTCCGCTTCGGCGCCGGTCGCGGGGTCGACCACATGGTCATGCTCACGATGGGAACCGGCGTCGGCGGCGCCATCGTCCTCGACGGCGAGCTCTTCCGTGGCGGTCACGGCATCGCGGCCGAGCTCGGGCACATCCGCTTCATCCGCGACGGGATCCTCTGCGGCTGCGGCCAGCACGGATGCCTCGAGCAGTATGCGTCGGGCCGCGCTCTGCAGCGCGAGGCCAACGACATCGCCGACGGCGGCGGCATCGGCGCCGCGCTGGCGGCCCACCGTGCCGAGAACGGCAAGATCAGCGGACCGGCGGTGTCCCGCCTCGTGCTCGCCGGCGACGCCGGCGCCGCCGAGGCGCTGCGGCGCGTCGCGACCGCGCTCGGCGAGGCGTGCGGCGGGTTCCAGGCCGTGCTCGACCCCGAGCTCTTCGTCATCGGCGGCGGTGTCGCCCAGCTCGGCGACGCTCTGCTCGCGCCGATGCGCGTCGCGTACGAGAAGTCGCTGCCCGGCTACGGCGACCGGCCGATCGCAAGCTTCAAGATCGCGAAGCTCGTCAACGACGCGGGCCTGATCGGAGTGGCCGATCTCGCGGGGACAGAGGCGTAGCGCGATGTTCTACTGGCTGATGAAATACGTGGTCATCGGACCGATCGTCAAGGCGATCTGGCGCCCGTGGATCGTCGGCCGTCGCAACGTTCCCGCGGAGGGGGCCGCGATCCTCGCGAGCAACCACCTCTCGTTCGTGGACTCGATCTTCCTGCCCCTCATGCTCGATCGGCCCGTCGCGTTCCTCGCCAAGAGCGACTACTTCACCGGCAAGGGCCTCAAAGGCTGGGCGACGCGCATGTTCTTCAAGGGCACGGGTCAGCTCCCCATCGACCGCTCCGGCGGCAAGGCGTCCGAGGCATCCCTCAACACGGGTCTGCAGGTGCTGGGTCGCGGCGATCTGCTCGGCATCTACCCCGAGGGCACCCGCAGCCCCGACGGCAAGCTCTACCGCGGCCGCACCGGCATCGCCCGCATGGCGCTCGAGGCGCACGTGCCGGTCGTGCCGGTGGTGATGGTCGACACCGACACGATGATGCCGATCGGCACGAGAGTGCCGCGGATCGTGCGGGTCGGCATCGTCGTGGGCGAGCCCCTCGACTTCTCGCGCTTCGAGGGCATGGAGGGCGACCGCTACATCCTGCGCTCGATCACCGACGAGATCATGGTCGCGCTGCAGCGGCTGGGGGAGCAGGAGTACGACGACGTGTACGCGTCGACCGTGAAGGACCGGCTGAAGCCGAAGACCCGCTGAACGCCTGGTGGCCGGTCGTCACGCGGCGCCGGTGCCCTCCGTGCCACGGCTAGAATCGGGGGATGCTCCAGCACCTCGACGCACTCGACCATTGGCGAACCCTGCCCATCAAGCAGCAGCCGCAGTGGTATGACGCGGACGCGGTGGCTGAGGCATCCGCCGAACTGGCGACTCTGCCGCCGCTGGTGTTCGCCGGCGAGGTCGACAACCTGCGCGACCGCCTCGCGCGTGCCGCGTCGGGCAAGGCGTTCCTGCTCCAGGGCGGCGACTGCGCCGAGACGTTCGCCGGCGCCACCGCCGAGCAGATCCGCAACCGCATCAAGACGGTGCTGCAGATGGCCGTGGTGCTCACGTACGGCGCCTCGATGCCCGTCGTCAAGATGGGGCGCATGGCGGGCCAGTTCGCGAAGCCCCGCTCGAGCGACACCGAGACGCGCGGCGACGTGACGCTGCCGGCCTACCGCGGCGACATCGTCAACGGCTACGACTTCACCGAGGCGTCGCGCAAGGCCGACCCCAACCGGCTGCTCAAGGGCTACCACACGGCCGCGTCGACCATCAATCTCATCCGCGCGTTCACGCAGGGCGGCTTCGCCGACCTCCGCGAGGTGCACTCCTGGAACAAGGGCTTCGCGCAGAACCCGGCGAACCAGCAGTACGAGCGTCTCGCGACGGAGATCGACCGCGCCATCAAGTTCATGGAGGCTGCCGGCGCCGACTTCGACGAGCTCAAGCGCGTCGAGTTCTACACCGGCCACGAGGGCCTGCTCATGGACTACGAGCGTCCGATGACGCGCATCGACTCGCGTACGAACACTCCGTACAACACGTCGGCGCACTTCCTGTGGATCGGTGAGCGCACGCGCGAGCTCGACGGCGCGCACGTCGACTACTTCTCGAAGATCCGCAACCCCATCGGCGTGAAGCTCGGCCCGACCACGACGCCGGAGACGGCGCTCGCGCTCATCGACAAGCTCGACCCGAACCGCGAGCCCGGCCGCCTCACCTTCATCACGCGCATGGGTGCGGGCAAGATCCGCGACGCGCTGCCGCCGCTGCTGGAGGCCGTGAGGGACTCGGGCGCGACCCCGCTGTGGGTCACCGACCCGATGCACGGCAACGGCATCACGACGCCCACGGGCTACAAGACGCGTCGCTTCGACGACGTCGTCGACGAGGTCCGCGGCTTCTTCGAGGCGCACCGTGCGGTCGGCACCTTCCCCGGCGGCATCCACGTCGAGCTCACCGGCGACGACGTCACCGAGTGCCTCGGCGGCTCCGAGCAGATCGACGAGGCCACCCTGGCGACCCGCTACGAGTCGCTGTGCGACCCGCGCCTGAACCACATGCAGTCCCTCGAGCTCGCCTTCCTCGTCGCTGAGGAGCTCGAGAAGCGCTGACGCCGCGCGCCTGACACGCAGAAGATCCCGGATGCCTCGCCCCGAGGCATCCGGGATCTCTTTGTTGCTCCCGTCCCGCTGCGGGCTCGTCCCGTCTGGCGCTGCCTGCGCGAGGTCGCGGCGGTCTGGGCGACCGGCATGCCCGCCGGCGGAAGGCCGTGCTATCCGCGAGACCGCGCGTCAGCACCCGAGCGAAGAGCGTCGCGGTGCTCTTGTGGGTCTCGTCGCGAAGCCGGCCTCGGGTTGCGCGGGCGTAGCGACGCCGGCGGCGGTCTCAGCCGCGGCGGGTCAGAGGGCGGCGGCGATGCGCAGCGAGATGACGGTGCCCTTGGGCTCCATATCGCCGGCGTCGGGCTTCTGCGACTCGACCTTGGTGAACGGATCGGGGAAGGCGTCCCAGCGGTCGTCGTAGTCGATGCTGAATCCGGCGTCCGCGGCAGCCTGTCGGGCCTCGGCGAGCGTCATCCCCTCGAAGTCCGGGACCTCGAACAATGCGGGACCGGTCGACACGACGAGGGTCACGGTGTCGCCGGGGGCGAGCCAGCTGCCGTCCTCCTTGCCGAGGAGGCGGATCACGCGGCCCTCGTCGACCGAGTCGCTGGACTCGGTCTGGCTGGGGTCGGCCACGACGAGTCCGAGACCCTCGAGCGTGCTGCGTGCCTTGCCCTCGCTCTGGCCCGCGACGTTCGGGAGCGGTCCGAGCGACACCTGCAGGCGCGCGGTGTCGCCCTGGTGGACGGTGCACCCGTCCATACAGGCGACATCCTGCGAGCCGTCCTCCGGCGCACCGGCCGGGCGGATGACGACGCCGATCACGACGTCGGGGGCCGCGTCGGTGAAGAACTTCGCGCTCTCGTCGGGGACGGACACCGACTGGGCCTGGAGAGCCGCGCGCGCGTCGGCGTCGGGCATTCCCGAGAACGACGCGAACGTCGCCTCCTGCGGGCCGAGCGAGACGTAGACGTTCACCTCGGCGCCCTTGTCGACGCGGGTGCCGCTGCCCGGATCGCTGCGGATGACCTGGCCCGTGGCGACGTCGAGGCTGTACTCGCCCTGCTGCACGGCGACGAGCGAGTCCTCCTGCAGGCGCGCCGACGCCTGCTCGAACGTCAGGCCGGTGACGTCGGCGACGGGGACCATCGACCCGGGACCGGAGCCGAACCACCAGCCCAGGCCGCCGGCGAGCGCCGCGAGCACGACGACGAGGGCGACGAGCCATCCACCCCGCGCGCGGCGGCGCTGGGTGGCGCGACGGAGCCGGCCGGCGTTGTCGACCTCGGCCATCGTGGCGACGGGCCCGGTCGCCGTGCTGGGCAGCACCGCCGTGAGCTCGCCGGTCGGGGCGACGTCGTCGCGCACGATGCCGATGGGGCCGGTGCGGGCGACGACGGGGGAGATGCCCAGCTCGCGTTCGATGTCGCGCAGGCGCTGCAGCATCTCGCGCGCGTCGACGGGCCGTTCGTCGGGCGACTTCTCGGTCGCCCACAGCACGAGCTCGTCGAGGGGCTCGGGGACGCCCGGGTTCTTCACGCTCGGCCGGGGCACCGAGTCGGTCGCGTGCTGGAACGCGATCTGCATCGGCTGCTCGCCCTTGTAGGGCTGCTCGCCGGTGAGCATCTCGTACAGCATGATGCCGATGGCGTAGATGTCGCTGCGGGCGTCGGCCGTGCCGCGCGTGACGAGTTCGGGGGCGAGGTACGCGATCGTGCCGAGCAGCTGCGCGCCCGACGCGGTGTTCGCGGTCGTCGCGCGGGCCAGGCCGAAGTCGCCGATCTTGATGCGGCCGTCCTCGGCGAGGAGCACGTTCTCGGGCTTGACGTCCCGGTGCACGATACCGGCCTTGTGCGCGGCGGCGAGACCCGACAGCACGGCGTCGAGGATGGAGATCGCCTGCGGCACCGTCAGCCGGCGCTGCTCGCGCAGGAGCTCGCGCAGCGTGATGCCGGGGAGGTACTCCATGACCAGGTACGCCATGTCGCCGTCCTGGCCCTGATCGAACACGTTGACCACGTGCGGATCGGCGAGGCGGGCCGCCGCGCGGGCCTCCTGGATGAAACGGCTCTGGAAGACCGTGTCGTCGCTCAGGTGCGAGTGCATGACCTTGAGCGCGACGCGGCGCTCGAGGCGCAGATCGGTCGCCACATACACCGTGGCCATGCCGCCGCGGGCGATGCGAGCACGCACCCGGTATCGGCCGTCGACGAGACGGCCGATCAGCGGATCCGTCTGCTGACTCGTGCTCACGCTGAGAGTCTACGGATCCGTGCCTGCGAGCCGGCGGAGCGGCTCACCCGCGAGACCGCAATGTGACCCGCACGTCACCGAAGCGCGGCGAGCCACGAGTAGGCCGAAGCCTCCCACTTCGCGTACGCGTCGGGGTATGCCGAGATCTGCACCGCCTGGGCCGCCTGCGTGAAGGTCAGCTTCTCCCAGCCGGGGATGTCGAGCAGACCGCGGGTCCTCGAACCGTTGGGGTCCCCGGCGCCGCCGAAGAAGGCGCGCGTCGCGCGCGCGGCATCCTGCACCTCGGCGGGGGTGCCCCAGCCATAGCTCGGGCGCTGCTGGAACAGGCCGAGCGAGTCGCGGTCGCCCCACGTGACGTTGCGCAGCGACGACTCCTGCATCGCGGTCCCGAGGGCGATGGCGATACCGCGGTCCGAGACGCCGAGCTCGCGCCCGATGCGCACGATCAGCTGCGCGTTGGAGACCTGCTCACCGGAGAGGCCGGGGATGGACGACGCTGCGGCCGGGATCTTGATGGTCTGCCCGGGGTAGATGATCGACGACCAGCCGAGCCCGTTGGCCGAGAGCACCGCGTTCGTCGTCACGCCATACCGCTTCGCGATGGAGCTGATCGTCTCGCCCGCGGCGATGGTGTGCGAACCGCCCGCCGTCGCGTTGGGCGCGGGAACGGGCGCCGGCGCGGGTGCAGGAGCGGGAACGGATGCTGCGGGCGCGGCCGCGCCGGGGATCTTGATGGTCTGTCCCGGGTAGATGATCGACGACCAGCCGAGCCCGTTGGCCGAGAGCACCGCGTTCGTCGTGGTGCCGTGGCGCTTGGCGATCGCACTGATCGTGTCGCCGCGCTGCACGGTGTACGTGCCGGTGGACGGGGCCGGCGCGGGTGCCGCGGGTGCCGGAGCGGCGGCCGCCGCGCTGAGCGTGAGCACCTGGCCCGGGTAGATCGTCGACGACCAGCCGAGCCCGTTGAGGGTGAGCACGTCGTTCGTGCGCAGACCGAACCGCGCCGCGATGCGGCTCACGGTGTCGCCGCGCTGCACGGTGTACGTCGCGGGGGCGGCCGCGGCCGCGGCCGTCACGCGGACGGTGGGCAGGGCGGTCACGCGGGGAGCGCTCACGGCAGCGGCGCCAAGCGTGCGCGGCACGCTCAGGGGCGCAGCATCCGTCGTCGCGGCGTTCGCGGGCACCGCCGACAACGTCAGCGCGATCGAACCGGCGACCGCCACCGGGATGCCGGCGAAGATCGCTCGTGACGGTGTGCCTCCGTGGTCGACACGACTCCTTGCATTGCGTACCTGTCGCACGAGTTTCCCCCCTCAGTCGACTTCGAGAACCGTGTCACGGATGTTTATTGGTGTCAACTGGTGTTAATAAGGGAGGTTTCTGTTACTCGTGTGACCAAAGTGCGGTGGACGAGCGCTCGATCCGATCTGAGATAGTTGCTTTCGTGACCTCTGACGCCGCCCCGCGCTTCGAGACCGACTGGCTCACCCTGCCTGACCTCGTGGAGGTGCTCGGCGAACCGCTCGGCCGCGTGCGCCGACTGCTCGACGAGTACTACCTCGTCGGGTCCAAGCGCGACGGCGTGTTGAAGGTGCCGTCCGTCTTCGTGGTCGACGGGCACCCGCTGCCGTCGCTGCGGGGCACCGTGTTCGTGCTGCACGACGCCGGCTTCTCGGACGACGAGGCGATCGACTGGCTGCTGACCTCCGAGGACACGATCGGGATCGCGCCGATCGAGGCGCTCCTCGCCGGTCGCAAGAGCGAGGTCCGCCGGGTCGCCCGCACTCTGGCCTGAGCTCAGGTCGTGCGGACGGTCGCGGCGCGCGCGAGATCGCGCAGCTCGCCCACGGCCGCGTTGCCGAGCCGTGCGCCCGACAGGGCGCGATCGGCCTCGTGCGCGTAGTCGGCGATGAGTCGCTCGACGCGGTCGAGGGCGCCGGTGTCGACGATCGTCTGCTGCAGGGACGCGATCTGCGACGCGTCGAGGTCGGGGTCGCCGACCAGCTCGTCGACGATCCGCCGCGCGGTGGGGGCCAGCGCCTCCCGCGCGAACGCGATGAGCACCGTGCGCTTGCCCTCGCGCAAGTCGTCACCGGACGGCTTGCCGGTGGCGGCCTCGTCGCCGAACACTCCGAGCACGTCGTCGCGCAGCTGGAACGCCATGCCGAGCGGGTGCCCGAACGCGGCCAGCGCCGCCGCCTGTGCAGCATCCGCCCCCGCGAGCGCCGCGCCGATCGCGAGCGGCTGCTGCACGCTGTAGCGCGCGGACTTGAACGATGCCACGCGCAGCGCGCGCTCCGCGTGCTTGTCGTCGGGCTCGCCGGCGAACGCCGATTCCTCGGCGACGTCGAGGAACTGGCCGAGCGTGACCTCGCGGCGCATCAGGGCGTACTGGCTCCGCGCTGCCGCCGCGCGGTCGGGTGAGGTCTCGGCGAGCCCTTCCTCGAGGAGGTCGTCGCTCCACGCCACGAGCAGGTCGCCGAGCAGAATCGCGGCTGAGCGGCCGAAGGCGTCGGCGTCGCCGAGCCAGCCCGAGCCGCGGTGTCCGGCCTCGAGGGCGCGATGCGCCGACGGACGGCCGCGTCGCGTGTCGGAGTTGTCGATGAGGTCGTCGTGGACGAGCGCCGCGGCGTGGAACACCTCGAGGGCGGCGGCCGCGGCGATCACGGGGGCGGGGGCGGCGCCGGCGGGGCCCGAGGCCTCCTCCACTGCCCTCCACCCGGAGATGCAGAATCGTCCGCGAAGGCGTTTTCCGCCAGTGACGGCATCCGCTCCCGCGGTGACGAATCGGGCCGCCTCGGGGCCGGCATCGGCCGCACTCTGACGTTGAGCCGAGATGAACATGTCCACTCGCTGGGAAATGGCTTCGATCGGCGAGGCGGAGGCGGACACGGGCCTAGCCTAGTGAGGAACGGCACGCGTACAATCGAGCCACCGAAGTACAGAGGGGGAAGCATGCCACTCTCCGAACAGGAGCAGCGCCTGCTGGACGAGATGGAACGCCATCTCATGCGCAACGACGCGGATGTCGTCAGCGCGCCCCGCGACGGACGCACTCTGAGCTATCGCAACATCGTCTACGGCACGATCCTCGTGCTGCTCGGGCTGGGCGGTCTGATCGTCGGGGTATCGCAGCAGTTGATCGTCGTCGGCGTGATCGGCTTCGTCGTGATGCTCGGCGGGGTCCTCCTCGCCGTCACTCCCGGGCGTGGTCCCGGCAAGGTGAGAGTCGAACCCGACCGGCCCGCCAAACCCCAGAACAGCTCTTCGTTCATGGATCGCATGAACGATCGCTGGGACAAGCGGCAGGAGGAGCGCTGAGCGTCCCCGCCGCCTGAACCGGCACGAGAAGCACCGACCTTTGGGTCGGTGCTTTTTTTGTTGCCCGCACGCCGCCCATACGTGTCTCCGGGAGGGGAGCGGGGGAGCGTCAGATCACGAATTGGTAGCGAAGTGGAGGAGAGTGGAGTAAAGTGGCGCACAACCCGGGGGGCCGGACGAAGGGGGTGTGATGTACCGATGCTTTTGGGCACGCACACACCCAAGCTCGATGACAAAGGGCGCGTCATCCTTCCGGCGAAGTTCCGCGACGACCTTGGTGGGGGTGTCGTCGTGACGCGCGGACAGGACCGCTGCCTGTACGTGTTCAGCGAGAAGGAGTTCGAGCGGGTGCACGACCGCATCCGTGAGGCGCCGCTCGCGAACAAGCAGGCGCGTGACTTCCTGCGCATGTTCCTCTCGGGCGCGAGTGCCGAGAAGCCCGACAGTCAGAACCGCATCACGATCCCCCCTCCGCTGCGCGCATACGCCGGCTTGGAGCGCGACCTCGTCGTCACCGGCGTAGGCGCCCATGCCGAGATCTGGGACGCCACGGCGTGGAACACCTACGCCGAGGCCAACGAAGAGAGCTACGCCGAGCTGGAGCAGGAGGTGATTCCGGGCCTGTTCTGAGCCCTCGGCCGTGACTCCCAGCTGCTCGTGCCCTGACGCCACTTCCCCGGTGCCAGGTCGGAGCGGATGGGGATCAGGGCTTGGGGCCAGGACCGCCAGGCGATTATGAATCTGCGTGACATCCACACCCCCGTCATGCTCGAGCGCTGCATCGAGCTGCTCGCGCCGGCCCTGGAGCGCGACGGCGCCGTCTTCGTCGATGCCACGCTCGGCATGGGCGGCCACTCCGAGGCGTTCCTCCTGCGCTTCCCGAAGCTCCAGCTCGTGGGCCTCGACCGCGACACCGACGCCCTGCGCATCGCGGGGGAGCGCCTCGCCCCGTTCGGCGACCGCGTGCACCTCGTGCACACCGTCTACGACGGGATCGCGGATGCCGTGACCTCGAGCGGTTTCGCGGCGGCCGACGGCATCCTGTTCGATCTGGGCGTCTCGTCGCTGCAGCTCGACGTCGCCGACCGCGGGTTCGCGTACGCGCAGGACGCACCGCTCGACATGCGCATGGACCAGTCGGCGGGCACGACGGCCGCGGACATCCTCGCGACGTACGGCGAGGGCGACCTCCGCCGCATCTTCGAGCGCTACGGCGAGGAGAAGCTCGCGGGCCGCTACGCCCGCGCGATCATCGCGGCCCGCGCCCAGGCGCCGATCGAGCGGTCCGGCCGGCTCGTCGAGATCCTGCAGGCGGCGACTCCGGCCGCCGCCCAGCGTACCGGCCACCCCGCCAAGCGCGTGTTCCAGGCGCTGCGCATCGAGGTCAACCGCGAGCTGTCGGTGCTCGAGCGTGCGGTGCCGTCCGCGCTCAGCATCCTTCCCGTGGGCGGCCGCATCGTGGTGCTCTCGTATCAGTCGCTCGAAGACAGGCTCGTCAAGCGCGCCCTCGCGGACGCCTCGGCGTCGACCGCACCGAAGGGGCTGCCGGTCGAGCTGCCCGAGCATGCCCCCAAGTTCCGGCTGCTCGTCAAAGGTGCCGAGCTCGCCACCGACGAGGAGCGCGCGGTCAACCCGCGCGCCACGCCGGTGCGCCTCCGAGCCGCGGAGCGCGTGCGGCCCGAGCACGCGGAGGGAGCCTGATGAGCACGATCGTGAACACCACCACCGCTCGCCTGAGAGGTGCCGCGGCCCCGGATCGATCGGATGCTGCGCGCCGCCGCCTGCGGGTGCTCGACGCGCCGGCCCGCCGGCGTCGCCCGAAGCTCTTCTACGGCATCGTCGCCGTGATGGGGGCGTTCCTCATCGCCGCCGCCCAGATGTCGCTGTCGATCATGACGACGCAGGGCACATACGAGATCGCGGCCCTGACGAAGGAGCAGCGAGACCTCACCTATGAGAAGCAGATCCTCTACGACGACGTCGCGGGGCTCAGCTCGCCGCAGTATCTGGCCGCGAACGCGGCGGCGCTCGGCATGGTCATCAACGAGGCGCCCAGCTACCTGCGGCTGAGCGACGGCGCGATCCTCGGTCCGTCCGAGGTCGCGATGGGCACGTCGTCGGTCGATGCGATCGGCCGCGGATCCGTGCCCAACGCGCTCATCACGAACACGCCCCTGGTCACGGTGCCCGACGCGACCATCGACGGACTGCCGGTGGAGGTCGCCCAGACGCCGGACGGCGGAGTCGGCAACACTCCGCCGCCGCTCACGGACGGACTGCCCACCCCGAGCACACACTGAAGCGACGACGCCGAGCCGAGAACCGATCGAGACGCCCCACTGCCCGAGGCGCAGAGCACGAGACGCAGATGACGACACGAAGCACGAGAAGTCCCCGCCGCCGAACCGTCGTGGCCCTGGCCGTCGTCCTCGCGGTGCTCGCGGGGTTCATCGTCCGCCTCGTCGACATCCAGGTCGTGAACGCCGACGACCACATCAAGGACTCGCTCGACGTCGCCTTCGCAGGAGGCCAGACGCTCTACGGCACGCGCGGTGCGATCGTCGACACCAACGGGCAGACGCTGGCGGGCAGCATCCTTCGCTACGACTGCCAGCTGTCTCCGCTCCTCATCACCCAGATCGACGAGCAGGTGCTCGCCGGAGAATCCGACGACCGGCTGTGGGCGGACGTGTCGAACGACGTCGCCGAGATCACGGGTCAGACGCCCGAGGAGGTCCGCGCCATCGTCGGCACCGCTCTCGCCGAGGATCCGAACTCGCAGTACGCGGTGCTGAAGAAGGGCGTGTCGACAGAGCAGTTCCGGGCGCTGGCCGACCTCAAGACGCCGTACATCGCGTGCGTCTCGCACCCCGCGCGCACCTACCCCGACGGAGCGGTCGCCGGCAACCTCATCGGCTTCCTCGGCTCCGACGGCACCCCGCTCGAGAGCCTCGAAGCATCGCAGAACGCCTGTCTCGCCGCGACGAACGGCGAGCGCACATACGAGCAGGGCAAGGACGGCGTCGTCATCCCCGGCACCGAACGGGAGACACCCGCGACGGACGGCGGCACGTTGCAGCTGACCATCGATCGCGACCTGCAGTGGTACATGCAGCAGCTCATCGCCGAGCAGACGCAGAGCATGGCCGCGCAGCGCGGCGGGATCCTCGTCTACGAAGTGAAGACGGGCAAGGTGCGCGCGGCCGCGGAGTATCCGACCGTCGACCCCAATGACTTCGCCAGCGCCGAGGTGAAGGATCGCACGAGCAGCATCTTCCTCGGCACCTTCGAGCCAGGCTCGACCTTCAAGGGCCTGACGGCCGCGACGGTCATCGATGCCGCGGGGCAGACGCCGAACTCCACCGTCGTGGCGTCGAGCCTGGAGAACTTCGACGGCGGCGCGCGGGTGCGCGACTCGTTCCAGCACCCGGCGTACACGTACACGCTCACCGGCGTGCTGATCGATTCGTCGAACGCCGGCATCTCGAAGTTCAGCCAGAAGGTCGACAAGCAGACGCGCTACGACTACTTCACGCGGTTCGGGATCGGCGAGGGCACGGCTTCGGGGTACCCCGGCGAGGGCCAGGGGCTCCTCTACCCGGCGGACCAGTGGGGCGCGCAGACGACTCTCAACACGTCGTTCGGGCAGGGTGTCACCACGACCATGCCCGAACTCGCGCGCGCGTACGGCGCGATCGTGAACGGCGGCGTCAAGATGCCGCTGCAGATCATCGAGTCGTGCACCAAGCCCGATGGCACGGTCGTCGAGCCCGAGGTGGACGAGCCGGTGCGGGTCATCAGCGAGGGCACGTCGGCGCAGATGCGCGAGATGCTCGAGAACGTGTTCCTGCAGGCGCCCTACGCCAAGACCGTCGCGATCCCCGGCTACCGCCTCGGCGGCAAGACGGGTACGGGTGAGAAGAGCGACGGCCAGGGCAACTACAAGCAGGGCGTGTACTACACGACGATGGTCGGCTTCGCGCCCGCCGACGACCCCGAGTACGTCGTCGTCGTCACCCTCGACGAGCCGACGAAGGTAACATCGTCTGCGGCCAACGCGACCGCGTTCCAGAAGGCCATGACCCAGGTTCTCAAGACCTATCGCGTCATGCCCTCGACGACGTCGCCGGAGCTGCTGCCCAAGTTCGGGTAGTGACCCGAGCTTCCGGAGTTCCCCACATGATCGCGCTCAACATCGCCCAGATCGCCCGTGCCGTTTCTGGCGACATCCACCTCGAGAACGGCGACACCCTCGACACCGTCGTGTCGGGGACGGTCGACACCGACTCCCGCCTGATCGAGCCCGGCGGCATCTTCGTCGCCAAGCCCGGAGAAGAGACCGACGGGCACCTGTTCGTCGACGCGGCCGTAGAGAAGGGTGCCGCCCTCGCGCTCGTCGAGCGGCGGGTCGCAGCATCCGTGTCCCAGATCGTCGTGGCCGACGTCGTCGAGGCGATCGCGGCGCTCGCGCGCGAGGTCGTGAAGACGGTTCGGGATGCTGGGGACCTGCGCGTCGTCGGGATCACCGGGTCGAACGGCAAGACGACGACGAAGAACCTTCTCGCCCGCATCCTCGAGGGGGAGGGCGAGACCGTCTCGCCGAAGGCGTCGTTCAACAACGAGGTCGGTGCGCCGCTGACGATGCTGCGCGTGACCGACACCACGAAGTACCTCGTGAGCGAGTTCGGGGCGAGCGCGCCGGGCGAGATCGCCCGACTCGCGGGGCTCGTCGACCCCGACGTCGGCGTGGTCCTCATGGTCGGCATGGCCCACGCGGGCGGCTTCGGCGGCATCGAGGCGACGTTCCACGCCAAGTCCGAGCTCGTTCGCGCGCTGAGCGCCGGGGGAACGGCCGTGCTCAACGCCGACGACGCGCGTGTGGCCGCGATGGCGCCCATCGCCACCGAGCAGGGCGCGAGCGTGCGCTGGTTCGGCCGCGGCCCCGCGGCCACCGATGTGCGTGCCGACGACGTCGTGGTCACGGCAGCCGGAACCTCGTTCACCGTGACCGCGGACGGCGTCTCGCTGCCGCTGCGCCTGCGGGTGCTGGGCGAGCACCACGTCATGAACGCGCTGGCGGCGATCGCCGCCGCGACGACGCTCGGAGTCTCACTCGCCGACGCCGTGGCGCGCCTCGAGACCGTCGAGATCGCGGAGCGGTGGCGGATGCAGCCCCTGGGATCGGAGCGCGTGCGCATCATCAACGACGCGTACAACGCGAGCCCGGACTCGATGGCGGCGGCGCTGCGCACCCTCGCCCAGATCACGGGGCCCGGAGAGCGCACCGTCGCCGTGCTCGGCGCGATGAGCGAGCTCGGCGAGTACGCCGAGGAGGAGCACGACCGCGTCGGCCTCTTGGCCGTGAGGCTCGGCATCCAGCGCATCGTCGTCGTGGGCGACCCCGCCCGGCGCATGTTCCTCGAGGCCGTCGCGCAGGGCTCGTGGGACAACGAGGCCGTCTTCTTCTCGACCGCCGACGAGGCGTTCGACTATCTGCAGGGCGAGCTGCGCGACGGCGACCGCGTGCTGGTGAAGTCGTCGAACTCCGCCGGGCTCCGGTTCCTCGGCGATCGTCTGGGAGAATCGTTCTCGTGAGATCACTCCTTACCGCGGCGGCGATCTCGCTGGCATTCACCCTCTTCCTCACTCCCGTGTTCCTGCGGCTCTTCCGCAAGTGGGGCTGGGGCCAGGTGATCCGTACTCCCGAAGACATCCGAAACCCCAACCACCAGACCAAGCGCGGCACGCCCACGATGGGCGGCACGATCTTCATCGTCGGCACGATCGTCGGGTACCTGGTCGGGTGCTACGTCGGCAACAACCCGCCGACGGTCTCGGGCCTGCTGGTGATCTGGATGATGGTCGGTCTCGGTGCGGTCGGCTTCATCGACGACTACATGAAGGTGCGTCAGCAGAAGTTCATGGGTCTGAGCGGCTGGCGCAAGGTCGCCGGACAGGTCGCCGTCACCGTGCCGTTCGGCATCGTCGCGCTG
This sequence comes from Microbacterium trichothecenolyticum, assembly GCF_041938625.1. Classification (GTDB taxonomy): domain Bacteria; phylum Actinomycetota; class Actinomycetes; order Actinomycetales; family Microbacteriaceae; genus Microbacterium; species Microbacterium trichothecenolyticum_D. The sequence continues at coordinate 1,941,970 of NZ_CP169427.1, forward strand.
AACTTCCCCAACCAGTTCGACCAGACGCCGGCGTCGCCGTTCATCTCGGTCTTCAGGGACGTGCCGGCACTGGGGTTCATGACCCTCGGGCTCATCGCCGGCTGGATACTGTACCTCGCGTGGATCACGTTCATCGGCGTCGCGTTCTCCAACAGCACGAACGTGACCGACGGCCTCGACGGCATGGCCGCGGGTGCGGCGATCTTCGTCGTCGGCGCGTACAGCCTCATCGCGTTCTGGCAGTTCAACCAGGCCTGCTGGGGAGGCGACACGCTGTCGGCGGCGGCGAAGGCCGCGTGCTACCCGACGCGTGACCCGTTCGACCTCGCGATCATCTCGGCGTCCTTCGTCGGCGCGCTGGTCGGCTTCCTCTGGTGGAACGCGCCCAAGGCCAAGGTCTTCATGGGCGACGTGGGCTCGATGGCCATCGGCGGCGTCATCGCCGCGATGGCGATCCTCACCCGCACCGAGCTGCTCGCGGTTCTGGTCGCCGGCGTCTTCATCATCGGCCCGGGCTCGGTGATCCTGCAGCGCCTCTACTTCAAGATCACGCGCGGCAAACGCCTCTTCCTCATGAGTCCGTTCCACCACCACCTCGAGCTGCGGGGCTGGTCGGAGGTCACGATCGTCGTGCGCATGTGGATCATCGCGGGCCTCCTGGCGGTGTCGGGCGTCGGATTCTTCTACGTCGAATGGCTCTCTCGCACATGACCTCGGATCGCCTCCGCGCCCTCACCAGCTGGAACGCCGACTGGAAGGGCCTGCGGGTCGCCGTGCTCGGCCTGTCGGTCACCGGCTTCTCCGTCGCCGACACGCTCGCCGAGCTCGGCGCCGACGTCCTCGTCGTGACCGAGAAGGCCGACGAAGAGTACGAGCGCCTGCTGCCCGTCATCGGCGCACGCCTGTGGACGGGATCGCTCGAGTCGGTGCCCGCCGAGCTCATCGAGTTCGCGCCCGAGGTCGTCGTGGCGTCGCCGGGCTTCGCGCCGCAGCATCCGCTCATCTCCTGGGCGCGGGAGAACGGCATCGCGCTGTGGGGCGACATCGAGCTCGCGTGGCGCGTGCGCGACAAGGTGGTCCGGGCGGACGGCACCCCCGCCGACTGGATCCTCATCACCGGCACCAACGGCAAGACCACGACCACGCGCCTCACGGCCACGATGCTCGTCGCGGGCGGCCTGCGCTCGGCGCCCGTCGGCAACATCGGCACCCCGGTTCTCGACGCGGTGCGCGACCCCTCGGGGTTCGACGCGCTCGTGGTCGAGCTGTCGAGCCACCAGCTCTGGTACCTCGGGCTGCAGGACTCGCCCGATCCCGTGTCGCCGCACGCCGCGGTGTGCCTGAACCTCGCCGACGACCACCTCGAGTGGCACGGGTCCTTCGAGGAGTACCGCGCGGCGAAGGCGCACGTGTACGACAACACGCGCGTCGCCTGCGTCTACAACAAGGCGGATGCGGCGACCCAGGCGATGGTCGAGGACGCCGAGGTCGTCGAGGGCGCCCGCGCCATCGGCTTCGACCTGGGTGTGCCGGGCCCGAGCGACCTGGGCGTCGTCGAGGGCATCGTCGTCGACCGCGCGTTCCTCGAGGACCGGCACAAGAGCGCGCTCGAGCTGACCACGGTCGAGGAGCTCGCCTCCCTCGGGCTCGCGGCTCCGCACATCGTCGCGAACATCCTGGCCGCATCGGCGCTCGCGCGATCGCTGGATGTCGCGCCCGCGGCGATCCGCGACGCGCTGCGCGGGTTCCGTCTCGACCCGCACCGCATCGAGGTCGTCGCGCGCCACGACGGCGTCACATGGGTCGACGACTCCAAGGCCACCAACCCGCACGCCGCGGCCTCGTCGCTCGCGGCCTACCCGGGGGCCGTGTGGGTCGTCGGGGGACTCCTCAAGGGCGTCGACATCGCCGAACTCGTCTCGGGCCGCGGCGCCGGGGCGAAGGCGGCGATCGTCATCGGCCTCGACCGTACGGCGGTCGTCGCCGCGTTCGAGCGACACGCGCCGGCGGTGCCCGTGTTCGAGGTGGACGCCGATGAGACTGAAGAGGTCATGGCGCAGGTCGTCGAACTGGCGGCAGGGGTGGCGCGTGACGGGGACGTGGTTCTGCTCGCTCCCGCTGCCGCATCCTTCGACCAGTTCGCGTCGTACGCGGACCGCGGCCGCAGATTCGCTGCGGCGGTGAGGGAACGGATCGGAACGGGGGACCCGGGTGACCACGACGCAGCCGCCTCGGGCCCGACCGACGCGCCCCGCCGCGACGACAGTGGCGACGACGAGCGAGGCTGACAAGCCCGCGCGCCGCGGCCTCGCCGCCCGTGTATCGCTCGGGCGTGTGTTCGCGCCCGTGCCGAGCGAGTTCCTGCTCATCGCCTCGACGGCGCTGCTGCTGACGGTCTTCGGGCTCGTCATGGTGCTGTCGGCGACCTCCGCGACGGCGACGGCCGCGGGCGAGGCGCCGTGGGAGATGGTGCTCAAGCAGGTGGTCTTCGCGGTCATCGGCATCCCGCTGATGTTCATCGCCAGCCGCCTGCCGGTCGCCTTCTGGAAGAGGGTCGCGTGGCCCGCGCTGATCTTCGGCGTCGCCTTCCAGCTGCTGGTCTTCACGCCCCTCGGCCACGGCGCCGACGGCAACCGCAATTGGATCACGATCGCGGGCTTCCAGGCGCAGCCGTCCGAGTTCCTCAAGCTCGGCCTCGCGCTCTGGGTCGCGTTCGTGCTGTTCCGCAAGCGGACCCTGCTCACCAAGTGGCAGCACGTGTTCATCCCGCTCGTGCCCGTGGCGGGCCTCGCGATCGCGACGGTGCTCGCCGGGGACGACCTCGGAACGGCGATGATCCTCGTGCTCATCGTGCTGGGCGCGCTGTTCTTCTCCGGCGTCAAGCTGCGCATCTTCGTGCTGCCCGCGATCCTCGCCGCGGGCGCCGTGGCGTTCCTCGCGGTGACGAGCCCCGACCGCATGCGCCGGTTCATGAGCTTCCTGAACCCGAACTGCCTCGACGACTACTTCAACGACTGCTATCAGCCGCTGCACGGTATCTGGGGTCTCGCAAGCGGCGGGATCTTCGGCCTCGGTCTCGGCAATTCGCGCGAGAAGTACGACTGGCTCCCCGCCGCCGCGAACGACTACATCTTCGCGATCGTGGGGGAGGAGCTCGGGCTCATCGGCTGCGCGGTCGTGCTGGCGCTGTTCGCCCTCTTCGCGGTCGGCGCATTCCACGTCATCCGCAAGACCGACGACCCGTTCGTGCGCATCGCCGCCGGCGGCATCACGGTGTGGATCGTCGGCCAGGCGCTCATCAACATCGGCGTCGTGCTGCGGGTGTTCCCGGTGCTCGGCGTGCCCCTGCCCTTCATGTCGCAGGGCGGTACCTCGCTGCTCTCGGTGCTGCTGGCGTGCGGGGTGCTGCTCGCGTTCGCGCGTTCGCTGCCCGCGTCCGTGGCCCGTCGCGAGGCGGCCATCGCGTCGGCCCGCGCCGCGCGCGAGCGCGCGAAGCTCCGCGCCGTCCGCTGAGACGGGGTTCGCCGTCAGGGGAACCCGGGTTTGGGGCGCGATTTCTTCATTGGGGCGGAGTTTCTGCGCCCCGACGGACGAAACGCGCCCCAAGCCCGAATGACCCGGGCTTTGGGGCGCGTCCCGTGCGGTCGTGGTGCGCCCCGAACTTGGTGGGCGACCCCGGGTAGGCTCGGGGAGTGACGACGTACCTTCTCGCCGGCGGTGGCACCGCCGGCCACGTCAACCCGCTCCTTGCCGTCGCTGACGCGTTGCGCGCGCGCGACCCCGAGGCCGAGGTGCTCGTGCTCGGCACCCGTGAGGGGCTCGAAGCGCGGCTCGTTCCCGAGCGCGGCTACGAGCTGCTGTTCGTCGACAAGGTGCCGTTCCCGCGCCGCCCGAACAAGGCGGCGGCCGCGTTCCCCGCACGCTTCCCGCGGGCGATCTCGCAGGTGCGGGCGCACATCGCGCAGCGCGGCGTCGACGTCCTCGTCGGCTTCGGCGGCTATGCGTCGGCACCGGCCTACGTCGCGGCCCGGCGCGAGAACGTGCCGTTCGTCGTGCACGAGGCGAACGCCCGCCCGGGACTCGCGAATGTGCTCGGCGCCCGCAGGGCGGCCGGTGTGGGCGTGGCGTTTGAGGGGACTCCGCTCAAGCGCTCGAAGGTCGTGGGAATGCCGCTGCGCCGCGAGATCGTGGCGCTCGACCGCGACGCGCTCCGCGAGGAGGCCGCCGCGTACTTCGGGCTCGATCCGGCGAAGCCGGTGCTCCTGGTCTTCGGCGGCTCGCTCGGCGCCCAGCGCCTGAACGCCGCCTTCGGCGAAGGTCACGACGAGGGCTGGCGCGCGGTCGTCGACGCCGGGTGGCAGCTGCTCCACGTCACCGGCGAGCGCTCCGAGCTCGTCGATCCCGACGCGCCCGGGTACGCCGTGCGCCGCTACGTCGACCGCATGGACCTCGCGTTCGCCCTCGCCGACTTCATCGTGTCGCGCGCGGGCTCGGCCACCGTCAGCGAGATCAGCGCCCTGGGCATTCCAACCGCCTACGTGCCCTACGCAGTGGGCAACGGCGAGCAGGCGCTGAACGCCTCCTCCGCGGTCCGTGCGGGCGCGGCGATCCTGATCCCGGATGCCGAGTTCACGGGCGACCGTGTGCGGTCGGAGGTCGTGCCGCTCCTGACCGACGAGACCCGCCGCGCGGCGATGGCGGCGGCGGCAGCATCCGTCGGCACCCGCACCGGAACCGAGAACGTCGTCGCCATGATCGACGACGCGCTGCGCGCCTGAGACGATCTCACTCACGACCGCAGGGGACCGGGGGGACGGATGGCGGGTGCGACGAGGTGGGCGACGGCGGTGCTGTTGGCGGGCATCAGCGCGCTCGCGCTGAGCGGCTGCGTCACGTTCGGTCCGGGCGAGCCGAAGGGCGGCCCGACCCCGGCAGCGTTCCTCGATCGGGAGGAGCTGCCGTCGTGCGGCGCCGTCGAACTCGATCAGGGCGAGGAGATCCCGACCGGCGACATCGCGTGCCTCGAGGAGGCGACGCTCGCCGGCGCGGAGCTGGCGGTGACCCGACCGACCACGGAGGGCGACCCGTTCACGGCGTACTACCGCGTCCTTCCGGGCGGCGGCTGGGAGATCTACACCGACATGACGAAGGATCGCTACGGCGAGGGCTGGTGGCTCGACGAGTGCCCCGACGCCCTGTCGATGACACAGCTGGGGGAGTGCACGAACACGCGGCTGTGATCGGGCTCAGGCCGTCGTGGCCCCTGGGGCGCGCAGCGCGGCGGTGACGACGGCGAGGGCCTCCTCGGCGTCGAGGTGCAGGTCGCGCACCTGTGCGGCGAACGCCGCGGCGGCACGCTGCAGCTGCTGACGGGCGGGGTCGGCGTCGAAGGCGACGAACGTGCCGTTGCGGCCCCGCGTCTCGATGATCCCGGATGCCTCGAGCTCGCGGTACGCGCGGGCGACTGTGCCGGGCGCGACCCCCAGGTCCTCGGCGAGGCGGCGAACCGTGGGCAGTCGCGCGCCCGCGGCGAGCTCGCCGGACGCGACCGCGTCGACGAGGCCGGTGCGCAGCTGCTCGAACGGCGGGACGGCGGAGGACGGGTCGACGACGATCATGCGGGTGCTCCTCCCGTGGACGCGGGCGCGGGTTCGGGCGCACCGCGAAGATACTCCGGATACAGCCTCGCGGGCAGCCTCCCCGAGGCGAGGGTGTAGGCGACCTGGATGAACGGGATGCCGAACCAGGGGAACGTCTGCAGAACGCGCGACACGCCGGGGTCGGCGAAGCCGAGCGCGGCGAGGAACAGGGCGCACACCGCGAGCCCCAGCGGGAGCCACGCCGCCATCGCCGCGCTCATCCGCAACGCGCCCAGCGCGTCCGCACGGAAGAGGTCGTCCCAGCCGAGCTCGAGCGTGTTCGTCGCCGGCTGGGGCTGCGCCAGCACGCGCCGCTCCGCCACGCGGCAGACGACGGCGACGACCAGTGCGAAGGCCAGAGCGACGACCGTCGTCGCGGCGGTGGTGGGGGAGATCGCGCCGGTGAGCGAGACCGCGGTGACGACCGCGCCGCCTGCGGCTCCTGCGCCGAGCAACCACCGCGGGAGCTGCGAGGCCCACCCCGGAAGATAGTCGCGGGTCGCCAGTGCCGAAGGACGCGCGATACGCACGGCCGTCGGCGCCGGCGAGAAGAGGCGCTCGCGAACGCCGACGATCGCCGACGCGACGCCGAGGACGCCGATGACGAGCGTGAGCGTCAGGATCCACAGGGCGAACGGCGACGACCCGAGGGGCGTCCAGACGAGCAGGGCCGCCATGAGGGCGACGCTCACCAGCAGGCCCCACATGTTCGCGCCGACCAGTGCGCGCGACCGATCGCGGATGCTGCGCCACATGTCCCACGACTCGATCGGGAGCTTCGCGCGCACCGACATCCGGTAGACCACGGTGGTGCCCCAGGATTCGCGGCGGACGACGAACAGCATCACGATCGGCACTCCGGCGAACAGCGCGAGCAGGACGGCATTGAACGCTTCGAACGACATCTCGAACCCTCCGGCCATATGCCCGATTGTGTCGCCATCTGTATCAATGTGTCAACACAAAGCAGCGCTCCCGCGCCGAGCCGGCCCAGCGCGCCGGGGGCGCAGCATCCGTCGCCCAACTTAGACTTGACCGGTCATGATCAGACCCGATCTCAGTCTTCCCATTCCCGACGACATCACCGCCGCCCACTTCATCGGAATCGGCGGGTCCGGCATGTCGGGACTCGCCCGCATGTACCTGGAGCGCGGGATCCGCGTCTCGGGCTCCGACCGCGCCGACAGCAAGGCGCTGCGCGAGCTCGCCGAGCTCGGCGCGACCGTCTTCGTCGGGCACGACGCCGCGAACCTCGCCGACGACGTCGACACCGTCGTGCACACCGGCGCGATCTGGCCCGAGAACCCTGAGTTCGTGCTCGCCAAGGAGCGCGGCGTCCACGTGATCCACCGGTCCCAGGCGCTGTACTGGCTGATCGGCAGCCGCCGGCTGGTCTCCGTGGCCGGCGCCCACGGCAAGACCACGTCGACGGGAATGATCGTCACCGCGCTGCGCGACCTCGGCGTCCAGCCGACTTTCGTCAACGGCGGTGTGATCGCGCAGCTCGGCGTCTCCAGCGGCAGCGGCGATGACGACCTCTTCGTCATCGAGGCTGACGAGTCGGACGGCACCTTCCTCCTCTACGACACGTCGATCGCGCTCATCACCAACGTCGACCCCGACCACCTCGACCACTGGGGCACGCGCGACGCGTTCTACGCCGCATTCGCCCGGTTCGCGAACGAGGCGCGCGAAGCCGTCGTCATCTCGTCCGACGACGCGGGCGCGCAGCTCGTGACCGCGCAGCTGACCCACCCGAACGTCGTCACGTTCGGCGAGGCCGAGGGCGCCATGGTGCGGGTCACCGACATCGTGACCGATGGACCCGTCTCGTTCCGCCTTACGCACCAGGGCGACGCGGTCGACGCGCAGCTGCCGGTGCCCGGCGCCCACAACGCGATCAACGCCGCCGGCGCGGTCGCCGTGCTGCTCACGCTCGGCCACGACCTCGAGCCCGCGGTCCGCGCGGTCGAGGGCTTCGCCGGCACCGTGCGCCGCTTCGAGCTGCACGGCGTCGAGCGGGGCGTCAGCGTCTTCGACGACTACGCCCACCACCCGACCGAGGTCGCCGCCGCCCTTGCGGCCGCGCGTTCGGTCGTCGGCGACGGACGCCTCATCGCGATCCAGCAGCCGCACACCTACTCGCGCACGCAGGAGATGTACCGCGAGTTCGCCGAGGTGCTCGAGCGGTACGCCGACCACACGGTCATGCTCGACGTCTACGGCGCCCGCGAAGACCCGGTGCCGGGAGTGACGGGCGAGCTCGTGAGCGGCGCCTTCGCCGACCCGTCTCACGTGCACTACGTGCCCGACTGGCAGGAGGCCGCCGACTACACGGCGACGGTCGCCCGTGACGGCGACTACGTCATCACGCTCGGCTGCGGCAACGTGTACCTGATCATCCCGCAGGTGCTCGAGGCCCTCGGCCGCGAGGACGCCGGAGCCTAGGCCCGCATGCGCCGCCCGTCGCCGTTGCCGCAGTCGCCGGTCGCCTCGCGCGGCGCGGCGGAGAAGGCCGCGCCGGCGCGCCCCTCCCGTCCCACTGAGGCGGCCGCTCTGCGCGCCACGGAGCGCGAGCCCGTCGAAGCGACGCCCGCTGAGAACCCCACCGCGCCCGTCATTCCGCTGGCGTCGCCGACACCGCTGCCCGACGCGAAGCCCGCGTCCGACGATGCGACCACGGGGGACGGAACGGATGCTGCGGACGTGGGTTTCCGCGACGTCTGGAAAGCCGCCCGTGCCCGGCGCAAAGCGCTCCGTGCCGAGATCCGCCGCTTCACCGTGCGCCAGCGACGCCGGCGTGCAATGTGGCTCGGGGCGGCAGCATGCGTTCTCCTGCTCGCCCTCGGCACGCTCGGCGCCGCGTACAGTCCGCTCTTCGGCGTGGAGAAGATCACCGTGGTCGGCGCGCAGCAGCTCGCCGAGGCCGACGTCGCCGCCGCCCTGTCAGGGCAGCTCGGCAAGCCGCTGCCGCTCGTCGACGAGAGCGCGGTCAAGGCGGCGCTCGTCGCCTTCCCGCTCATCGAGACCTACGCCCTCGAGGCGCGTCCGCCTCACGAGCTCGTGGTGCGGCTGGTCGAGCGCACGCCGATCGGCCTCATCGAGACCCGCGCCGGCTACACCCTCGTCGACGCGGCCGGCGTCGCACTGTCGACGTCCGCCACGCCCAGCCCCGGCACTCCGGTGCTCACGATCACGGGCGGTGTCGACTCGGACGCGTTCACGGCCGCCGGGCAGGTGATGCGGTCGCTGCCGGACGACATCCGCGCGCAGGTGACCGGCGTGACCGCGTCCACCTCCGACGACGTCACCCTCGACCTCGGGGGTACGAACACCCAGGTCGTGTGGGGGAGCGCCGACGACTCGGCCGACAAGGCGCTCAACCTCGCCAAGACGATGGCTGCCCGGCCGCCGTCCGAGGTGTCCACGTACGACGTGTCTTCGCCCGATGTCGTCGTCGTCCGCTGACTCGTCGACGGCTTCCGACACGACTTCCTGTACGAGATGCGGCGACACGCCGACTCGGTCCGAGCGCGCGCGCGGCATCCGCCTACTTTCGTGACAAAGGAATTGCATACCGGGCAATTCTTTATACCTCTACTAGAGGTTGAAGGTTTAGACAGGTCCAGGGCTACGGAGGCCGGCATGAGCCAGAACCAGAACTACCTCGCCGTCATCAAGGTGGTCGGCGTCGGCGGCGGCGGAGTGAACGCGGTCAACCGCATGATCGAGCTCGGCCTGCGGGGCGTCGAGTTCATCGCCATCAACACCGATGCCCAGGCGCTGCTCATGAGCGACGCCGACGTCAAGCTCGACGTGGGGCGCGAGCTGACCCGAGGGCTCGGCGCGGGCGCCGACCCCGAAGTGGGTCGCCGTGCCGCCGAGGACCACGCCGAGGAGATCGAGGAGGCGCTGCGCGGCGCCGACATGGTCTTCGTCACCGCGGGCGAGGGCGGCGGCACCGGCACCGGCGGGGCTCCGGTCGTCGCGAAGATCGCGAAGTCGATAGGAGCACTCACGATCGGTGTCGTGACGAAGCCCTTCTCCTTCGAGGGTCGTCGTCGCCAGCAGCAGGCCGAGTCGGGCGTCGCACGGCTGAAGGAAGAGGTCGACACCCTCATCGTGGTGCCGAACGACCGCCTGCTCGAGATCAGCGACCGCGGCATCTCGATGATCGAGGCGTTCGCCACGGCCGACCAGGTGCTCCTCGCCGGTGTGCAGGGCATCACCGACCTCATCACGACCCCCGGTCTCATCAACCTCGACTTCGCCGACGTCAAGTCGGTCATGCAGGGAGCGGGGTCGGCGCTCATGGGCATCGGCTCGGCGCGGGGAGCGGACCGCGCCATCAAGGCCGCCGAGCTCGCCGTCGAATCGCCCCTGCTCGAGGCCTCGATCGAGGGTGCGCACGGCGTGCTGCTGTCGATCCAGGGCGGCTCGAACCTCGGCATCTTCGAGATCAACGACGCGGCGCAGCTCGTCAAGGAGGCCGCCCACCCCGAGGCGAACATCATCTTCGGCACCGTCATCGACGACACGCTCGGCGACGAGGTGCGCGTGACCGTCATCGCGGCGGGATTCGATGGCGGCGAGCCGCAGGCCCGCATCGAGCCGATCACGGCCGCCCGCGTCGTCTCGACTCCCGCGCTGCCGGTGACGCCCGCCGACGAGGCCGCCAAGGACCGCGACGTCGTCGAGACGCCCGTCGCTGTTCCGGTGGCGGTCGGCGCGGTCACCGAATCGTCGTACGACACCGCCTTCGGCGACGACGACCTCGACATCCCCGACTTCCTCAAGTAAGTGGGCGACCTCGCCGACCGTCTTGCGGCGATCGATGAGCGGATCGCGGATGCTGCGCGCGCGGCGCACCGCGATCCGTCCGAGCTCACCCGCATCGTCGTGACGAAGTTCCACCCCGCGTCGCTCGTGGAGGAGCTCTACGGGCTCGGCGTGCGGGACGTGGGGGAGAACCGGCAGCAGGAGTTCACCCGCAAAGCCGCCGAAGTCGGACACCTCGAAGGTCTGCGCTGGCACTTCATCGGGCAGGCGCAGACCAACAAGGCTCGAGCGATCCGGGCCGCAGCATCCGTCGTCCATTCCCTCGATCGCGCCCGGCTCGCGGATGCGCTCGACGCCGCCGCCGAGCCGGGCGACGCCGTCCTCGACGTGCTGCTGCAAGTGAACCTCACCGACGACCCGGGTCGGGGCGGTGTCGCGCCGGACGACCTCGAGGCCCTCGCCGTCCGTGCGGCGGGGCTGCCTTCGCTGCGCGTACGAGGGGTGATGGCGGTCGCGCCGCTGGACGAGCCGCCTGCGCCCGCCTTCGAGCGTCTGAGCGGTCTGTCGGGGGTCGTGCGCTCGGTCGTCCGCGACGCGGACTGGATCTCCGCGGGCATGACGGCAGACTTCGCCGAGGCCATCGCGGCCGGCGCGACACACCTACGCATCGGTTCGGCAATCACCGGACCCAGACCAGAACGCGGTTAGCCTCGGAACAGATGAGCACTACGGAGGATCAGATGTCGAACCCGCTCAAGAAGACCATGGTGTACCTCGGACTCGCGGACGAGGAAGAGGTCTACGAAGAGCCGGCCCCTCAGCCGCGTGCTCGCACCTCCGAGAAGGTGGTCGACAAGCCGGCAGCGCCGGTGACGCCGATCCACCGCCCCGCGGTCGTCCGTCAGCCGGCGCCCGCGGCGATCAACGAGATCCTCACGGTGCACCCGAAGCAGTACCGCGATGCCCAGATCATCGCCGAGAACTTCCGTGACGGCATCCCCGTCATCATCAACCTCTCGCAGATGAGCGACGCCGACGCGCGGCGCCTCATCGACTTCGCGAGCGGCCTGTCGCTCGGCCTCTACGGACGCATCGAGCGGGTCACCAGCAAGGTGTTCCTGCTCTCGCCCGAGAACGTCGCCGTGTCGGGCGACGGAGCCGTCGCGCAGGCGGATCCGGAGTCGGTTCCGTTCGCGCAGCCGTAGTCTGGCTACGTGGCAGTCGTCCAACTCATCGCAGCGATCCTCAACCTCGCGCTGCTCCTGTATGTCTTCGTATTGCTCTCGCGGCTGGTCCTCGACTGGATCCCGTTCTTCAACCGCGAGTGGCGCCCGCGGGGCGCCGGCCTCGTCGCCGCGGAGATCATCTACACCGTCACCGACCCGCCGATCCGGCTGTTCCGGCGCTTCATCCCGCCGCTGCGCGTGGGTGCCATCGCGATCGACTTCGGGTTCGCACTGACGATGCTGCTGTGCTTCATCCTGCTGAGCATCACCCGCACCATCGCGGGCTGAACCGAGTCACTCCGACTCGGTCGCCGGCTTCGACACTCTCAGAACCGATGACTATGCTTTGCTGATACGAACGGCCGCCAGCCGGCGGCCGCCCCGACATCGGCCAGCGACCAGACGCTCGAAAGAGGAATCACCATGGCATTGTCCCCCGATGACGTCGTCACCAAGCAGTTCCAGCACGTCCGCTTCAAGGAGGGTTTCGACCCGGATGAGGTGGATGACTTCCTCGACGAGATCGTCGTGGAGTGGCGCAAGGCCCTCACCGAGAACGAGGAGCTGAAGGCCAAGCTGGCGGCGTACGAGTCGGGTGCTGCCGCGCCTGCTCCCGCTGCGCCCGCCCCGGCGCCCGCCGCCGAGGCCGCCCCGGCCGCGGGTGCCGCCCCCGCCGCGAGCGCCGGCATCATCGAGCTGGCTCAGCGCCTGCACGACGAGCACGTCGCCGAGGGCATCGCGCAGCGCGATCAGCTCATCTCCGACGCCAAGGCGCAGGCTGCGTCGATCGTGTCCGAGGCCGAGACCCGCGGTCGCGAGGAGCTCTCGAAGCTCGAGCGCGAGCGCACGACGCTCGAAGGTCGCATCTCCGAGCTCCGCAACTTCGAGCGCGACTACCGCGCGCAGCTGCGCTCCTACATCGAGGGCAAACTGCGCGACCTCGAGACCACGGCGACGGCGTCCGGCGCACAGCCGGTCTCCGCGCTGGGCCTCTAGGCCTTGTCGCGCCGACCTCCCCTTCGTCAGGCGGCGGCCGGCACCATCATCGCGGTTCTCGCGGTGCTGGTGCTGGCCGCCGACCAGTTGGCGAAGTATCTCGCACTCGAGAACCTGCCGTACCAGGAGCCGGTCGAGGTCCTCGGTGACTTCCTGAGCTTCTACCTGACCCGCAACCCCGGTGCCGCCTTCTCGCTCGGCGAAGAGGTGACCTGGATCTTCACGATCGCGCTGGCCGCCGTCGCCGTCGTCATCGCGTGGCTCGCCGCGACGCGGGTGCGTTCGCGCCTGTGGGCGGTCGCCCTCGGGCTCCTCCTCGGCGGCGTCCTGGGCAACCTGACCGACCGGCTGTTCCGTGACCCCGGGTTCGGTGTCGGGCACGTCGTCGACTTCATCAACACGCCGTGGATGTGGTTCTTTCCCGGCATGTCGCCGGCGATCTACAACGTCGCCGACATCTTCATCGTGTGCGACATGATCGCGATCGCACTCTTGGTACTCGTGGGGGTTCACATGGACGGTACGCGCGACCACGGCCGCAAGGACGAGAACGAGAATGAGGGCGACGAGACGCTCCTCGGCGCCGAGGGCGACCAGTTCGCCTCGGGCGGCACAGTAGAGGGCTTCGGTGATGAGTTCCCCGTCGCCGACCCGGATGCCGGCATCCCGGCCGCCGAGCGCGGCCTGCCGCCGCTCAGCGATGCCGAGCAGCGCGAGGTCGAGGAAGAAGCCGAGCGCGAGGCGGAGGAGTACGAAGCAGAGCACGAGGAGGGCCACGATCCGAAGCGGCCCGAGTCCGGCGCCCAGCTCTGACGTGGACTCGCGCAGCCTTCCCGTTCCCGACGGCCTCGACGGCACCCGCGTCGACGCGGCCCTGGCCAAGATGCTCGGCTTCTCCCGCACGTTCGCGGCCGAGGTCGCCGAGGCCGGCGGCGTGACGATGGACGGGCGCACGCTCGCGAAGTCCGACAAGCTGCGCGGCGGTGCGTGGCTCGACGTGTCGTGGGCGCCCAAGGAGGAGCCGCGGGTCGTGCCCGTGGAGGTTCCCGATCTCGGGATCGTCTACGACGACGACGACATCGTGGTGGTCGACAAGCCCTCGGGTGTCGCGGCGCACCCGTCCCTCGGATGGGAGGGGCCGACCGTGCTCGGCGCCCTCGCCGCCGGCGGCTACCGCATCGCGACGACCGGCGCCGCCGAGCGCCAGGGCGTCGTGCATCGACTCGACGTCGGCACGAGCGGTCTCATGGTCGTCGCCAAGACCGAAAGCGCGTACGTCGCGCTCAAGCGCGCCTTCAAGGAGCGCGAGGTCGACAAGATCTACCACGCCGTCGTACAGGGGCACCCCGACCCGCTCGCGGGCACGATCGACGCCCCGATCGGGCGGCATCCGTCCCATTCGTGGAAGTTCGCGGTGACCCCGGAGGGCAAGGACTCGGTCACGCACTACGAGACCCTCGAGGCGTTCCCCGGTGCGTCGCTGCTCGAGATCCATCTCGAGACCGGCCGCACCCACCAGATCCGCGTGCACATGGCCGCGCACCGGCACCCGTGCGTCGGCGATCCGCTCTACGGCGCCGACCCGACGATGTCGGCGCGGCTGGGCCTCACGCGCCAATGGCTGCACGCGCACGAGCTCTCGTTCGCGCACCCCGCGACGGGGGACTGGGTCACCTTCACGTCGGACTATCCGGCCGACCTGGCCCACGCACTGAGCGTGCTGCGCGGCGACTGACCCCTGAAACTGTCAGCGGCCGCCTTCGAACCGCGCGGGCTCGTCCTGCAGGGCCGACGCGATCCGGCGGTGCATGTCCGGCTGCTCGAGTTCGGGCAGAGCCTGGAGGTCGTACCAGCCGACCTCGGTCATCTCGCCGTCGACCGGGTAAGGCTCGCCCGACACCCAGCTGCAGCGGAACGTGAGGTCGAGGTAGTCGCTCTGGTCGCCGTTCGGGTAGGTGACCCGCGGGATCTGGTGCACCCAGGCGAGGCGGTCGACGTGGCACACGACGCCTGCCTCTTCGAGTGTCTCGCGCACCGCGGCGTCGGCGGGCTCCTCGCCGGGATCGACGATGCCGGTGATGGGCGTGAGGTGACCGTTGTCGCTGCGGCGGCCGAGCAGCACGCGGCCGTCGTGCACGACGACCGCCGTCACGCCGACCAGCGGCAGCGGGTGCGTGCCGACCATCTCACGCAGCTCCAGGATGAAGTCCGGGGTGGGCATGCTCACACCCTATGCGGCAGGCCGGCTCTCGATCGCAACCGCCTGGACGATGTCGGATGTCCCGGGCAGAGTGTGGCCATGTCGATCGAGGTGAGACCCGCGACGGTGTACGAAGACGTCGCGACCATGGTGGGTCCGAAGAATCCGGCGTCCAACGTCTGCTTCTGCCTGAGTTACCGCATCCCTTCGAAGGAGAATCTCGCGCTCAAGGGTCCGGAGCGTGGTGAGCGGGTCCGGCGGCTCATCGACGAGGAGGGGCCGATCGGCGTGCTCGCCTACGACGGCGACGAAGTCGTGGGGTGGGCGGGGGTGGCGCCCCGCGAGCGCACGCACTTCGCGACCTTCCGCAAGATCCCGCACGTCGACGATCAGGCTGCCTGGTCGGTGTGGTGCTTCCGTGTGCGGCCGGGTCATCGCAAGAAGGGCGTGATGCACGCGCTCATCGACGGCGCCGTCGAGTTCGCGCGCGACCGGGGCGCCCCGGTGCTCGAGGGCTACCCCGTCGACAACGGCGGCGAGAAGGTCGATCTGACGATGGCGTACGTCGGCACGCGCCGCCTCTTCGAGCAGGCGGGGTTCGTCAAGGCGGCCGACACCGAGTCGGTGCTGTCGGGGTTTCCCCGCGTGCTCATGCGACTCGACCTCTAGCGTGGACGCGTGAACGAACTCCTGCGCCGTCGCCTCTCCCGCGCCAACACCCTCTACCTCGACTTCGTCGACGCGGTGTCGTCGGAACAGCTGGCCTCGCACCTCGCCGACCTGCCGTCCGACACGGTCGGCCACCAGCTCTGGTGCGTCCTCGGAGCGCGCGAGAGCTATCCGCGCGCGGCGCGCGCGGGCCAGTGGCAGGGCTTCACGAGTCCCGTCACGGGCGCGCAGGCGACGGATGCCGTCGCCCTGCGTGCGGCCTTCGCGCAGACCGCTTCGGATGTCGACGACTGGATCGCGGGGCTCGACGCGGCGGACGAGGCATCCTTCACCTATGCACTCGCCCTGCTCGAACACGAGACCCAGCACCACGGCCAGCTGATCCGCTACCTCTACGGCCTCGGCATCGAACGCCCCGAGTCGTGGCAGCAGCAGTACGCCCTCGACGAGGAGTTCTGAGCGCCGGACCTTCACGCTCGAGTCGAGGGTGAAGGGACCTCGCGGCGGGAGTCCGCGACTCACGACGGATCCCGCGGCCGGTGTCGGCGGCCGAACCTAGACTCGATGCGTGGCATCCGATTCCTTCGTCCATCTGCACGTGCACAGCGAGTACTCGATGCTCGACGGGGCGGCCAAGATCAGTGCGATGACGCAGGCGGCGGCCGAGTACGGCATGCCGGCCATCGCCGTCACCGACCACGGCAACACGTTCGCGGCGTTCGAGTTCTACCGGGCGGCACAGGCCGCCGGCATCAACCCGATCATCGGACTCGAGGCGTACGTCACGCCCGGCACACACCGCAGCGACAAGTCGCGCGTCGCATGGGGCACGCCCGAGCAGAAGAGCGACGACGTCTCGGGCTCCGGTGCGTACACGCACACCACACTGTGGAGCGAGACCACCGAGGGCATGCACAACCTGTTCCGGCTGAGCTCGCTGTCGAGCATGGAGGGCTACTACTTCAAGCCGCGCATGGATCGCGAGCTGCTCCAGACGTACGGCAAGGGACTCATCGCGACGACCGGCTGCCCTTCGGGCGAGGTGCAGACGCGCCTGCGGCTGGGCCAGTACGACGCGGCCCGCGCGGCGGCCGCGGAATTCCAGGACATCTACGGCAAAGAGAACTACTTCGCCGAGATCATGGACCACGGCCTCTCCATCGAGCGGCGGATCATGACGGACCTTCTGCGGCTCGCGAAGGATCTCAGCATCCCGCTGGTGGCCACCAACGACTCCCACTACACCCACCAGCACGAGGCCGACGCCCACGCCGCCCTGCTGTGCGTGCAGTCGGGGTCGACGCTCGACGACCCGAACCGGTTCAAGTTCGACGGCGACGGGTACTACATCAAGACCGCGCAGGAGATGCGCCAGCTGTTCCGCGACCACCCCGAAGCGTGCGACAACACGCTGCTGATCGCCGAGCGGTGCAAGGTCGAGTTCAACACCGCGGCGAACTACATGCCGCGCTTCCCGGTGCCCGACGGCGAGACCGAAGACAGCTGGCTCATCAAGGAGGTCGAGCGCGGCCTCCACTACCGGTACCCGGGCGGCATCCCCGACAAGGTGCGCAAGCAGGCGGAGTACGAGACGGGCATCATCCTGCAGATGGGATTCCCCGGCTACTTCCTCGTGGTCGCCGACTTCATCAACTGGGCGAAGGACCACGGCATCCGCGTCGGTCCCGGCCGAGGCTCCGGTGCGGGCTCAATGGTCGCCTACGCGATGAAGATCACCGACCTCGACCCGCTCGAGCACGGCCTCATCTTCGAGCGCTTCCTCAACCCCGACCGCGTCTCGATGCCCGACTTCGACGTCGACTTCGACGACCGTCGCCGCGGCGAGGTGATCGACTACGTCACCGAGAAGTACGGCTCCGAGCGCGTCGCGCAGATCGTCACGTACGGCACGATCAAGTCCAAGCAGGCCCTGAAGGACGCGGGACGCGTCCTCGGGTTCCCGTTCAGCATGGGGGAGCGCCTGACGAAGGCGATGCCGCCGCCCGTCATGGGCAAGGACATGCCTCTCGACGGAATGTTCGACCCGCAGCATCCGCGGTACAAGGAGGCTGTCGAGTTCCGCACGCTGATCGAGACCGACCCTGAGGCGAAGACGGTGTTCGACCGTGCGCTCGGGCTCGAGGGACTCAAGCGGCAGTGGGGCGTGCACGCGGCCGGCGTGATCATGTCGTCGGAGCCCCTGCTCGACATCATCCCGATCATGCGCCGCGAGCAGGACGGCCAGATCGTCACGCAGTTCGACTACCCGTCGTGCGAGACCCTCGGCCTCATCAAGATGGACTTCCTCGGGCTGCGCAACCTCACGATCATCTCGGACGCGCTCGACAACATCCGCCTCAACCGCGGGGAGGAGCTCGACCTCGAGCACCTGACGCTCGACGACCGTCCCGCCTACGACCTGCTGACCCGCGGCGACACGCTGGGTGTCTTCCAGCTCGACGGTGGGCCGATGCGCTCTCTGCTTCGGCTCATGAAGCCCGACAACTTCGAAGACATCTCGGCCGTCATCGCCCTCTACCGCCCAGGCCCCATGGGCGCGAACTCGCACACGAACTACGCGCTGCGCAAGAACGGGCTGCAGGACATCACGCCGATCCACCCTGAGCTCGAAGAGCCCCTGAAAGACATCCTCGACACGACCTACGGCCTGATCATCTATCAGGAGCAGGTCATGGCCATCGCGCAGAAGGTCGCCGGGTTCTCGCTCGGCCAAGCAGACATCCTGCGCCGCGCGATGGGCAAGAAGAAGAAGTCCGAACTCGACAAGCAGTACGAGGGCTTCTCCGGCGGCATGAAGGAGCGCGGGTTCGGTGAGGCGGCGGTCCAGGCGCTGTGGGACATCCTGCTTCCCTTCTCGGACTACGCCTTCAACAAGGCCCACTCCGCGGCGTACGGACTGGTGTCGTATTGGACGGCCTATCTCAAGGCCCACTATCCCGCCGAGTACATGGCTGCGCTCCTCACGAGCGTCGGCGACTCGAAGGACAAGATGGCGGTGTACCTCAACGAGTGCCGTCGCATGGGCATCAAAGTGCTCCCACCGGACGTCGGGCAGTCGATCCGCTACTTCGCGGCTGTCGGTGAAGACATCCGCTTCGGCCTGGGCGCCGTGCGCAACGTCGGCGCCAACGTGGTCGACGGCATCGTCGCCGCCCGCGCCGATGCGACCTACACGAGCTTCCACGACTTCCTCTCGAAGGTGCCGGTCCACGTCGCGAACAAGCGGACGGTCGAGTCGCTCATCAAGGCCGGCGCTTTCGACACGATGGGCTCGACACGTCGCGCGCTGATGGAGATCCATGAGGACGCGACCGAGGCCGCGGTGCTCGACAAACGTCGCGAGGCCAACGGCGAAGTCGGCTTCGACTTCGACTCGCTCTGGGGAGACGACGAGCCCCAGCAGGCGGCCAAGGTCCCCGAGCGACCCGAGTGGACCAAGAAGGACAAGCTCGCGTTCGAGCGCGAGATGCTCGGTCTCTATGTGTCGGATCACCCGCTGGCGGGCCTCGAGATCCCGCTCGCGAAGCACGCGTCGACCAGCATCCACGACCTGCTCGCCTCGGAGGACATCGGCGACGGCGACCAGGTGACGATCGCGGGCCTCGTCACGAGCGTCCAGCACCGCGTGGCCAAGCAGAGCGGCAATCCCTACGGCATGATCACCGTCGAGGACTTCGACGGCGAGATCACGGTCATGTTCATGGGCAAGACGTACACCGAGTTCCAGCACATGCTTCAGGCCGACTCGATCCTCGTGGTGCGGGGCAGGGTCTCACGGCGGGACGACGGCATGAACCTGCACGCGCAGTCCGCGTTCTCGCCCGATCTCGGCAGTATGGACGAGTCCAGCTCACTGGTGCTGATCATCCCCGAGCGCCGCGCGAGCGAGGCGCTCGTCGGTGAGCTCCTGCAGACGCTGAACCGCCACGCCGGCGACACAGAGGTGTCGCTCAAGCTCCACAGCGGCACCGTCGCCAAGGTCTTCGAGGTGCCGCACACCGTGCGGATCACTCCGGATCTGTACGGCGAGCTCAAGGGCCTTCTCGGGCCGCAGTGCCTGGGATGAAAGCGGGGCGCGCGAGCGCGGACGCATGTCGCCGCGCGTCGCGCCGTCTCATCGGCGTCTCATACGCCGTGGGTAATATCGGGTCGACGCGAGCCTCGGGAGCTCGCCGGAAGGAAACATCGTGACGGACGAGAAGCAGGACACCGGCATCGACGGGGCGGTCGTGGCCGAAGAGCAGCCGCAGTACGGTGTCGGACCGTTCTCCATCCGCGAGGTCGCCCTCGCGGGCACCTGGATCGTCGCCTTCGTCGTGTCGTTCTTCCCGATCTACGGCCCGTTCGAGTCGGCCCCCTCGGTCTGGACCAGCGGCATCGACTGGGTCCTCACGATCGGCGTCCCCACTGTCGCGGTGTTCCTGATCGCGCTGCGCCGTCTCTCGCCGCAGGGCATCCGTCGCGTCGGATCCCTCGGGATCGACCAGTTCGCGTCGGTCGCCTTCTCGGTCTCCACCGTTCTGTGGCTGTCCATCCTGTGGAACTCGTTCGTCCGCCTCTCCGTCGGGCAGGGCTTCCTCGCCTCGTGGGTCGTCTGGGTGGAGTTCTTCCTCATGCTCGCGGGCGTCGTGCTCACGGTCGGCGCGCCGTTGATCGCGCCGTTCGCGCAGGACTTCCGCGATCGTCCGGAGATCCCGGCGCACCGCAGCGCCCGCCCGGTGCGGCGTGTGTCGCCCCGTCCCGCCCCCGTCCGCCCCGAGCCCGAGCCGGAGCCCGAGCCCGAATACACGCCGTACGCGGTCGCCGAGGCGGGCGCCGAGGCTGCGGCGTCGCCCGAGCCCGTGGCGACCGACGAGTTCGCCACCACCGTGATCCCGCTCGAGGAACAGCTCGCCCCGGCGGAGGAACCGGCACCCGCCGCCGCGAACGAGCCCGCTCAGGCTCGCGAGTCCTTCGAGCACGTCGAGAACCCGACGTCGACCGTCGAACCCGCGGCCGCCACCGCGCCGCAGCACCAGGCCTTCTGGGCGCTCGTGCCGGAGGAGCGCGACATCGTCGACGAGATCGGCATCCCGGTGTTCCGCATCGGCCCGGGCGCGTGGGCTCTCGTGATCGAGGACCGCGGCGAGGTGTTCGTGGTGCGTCACGAGGACGGCCGCATCGGCTACCTGCACGACGTCTCGGGCGTCACGCGCGGCTGACGCCGACACCGCTCGCGGTACCGTAGACGGATGCTCCGGACGATCGACCTGCGCGGGCGCACGCTCTCACCCGCAGAACTCCTCGCGACCGTTCCCCGTGCCGAGGCGGCACGCGAAGAGGCACTGGCCACCGCCGCGCACATCGTGGACGACGTCGCCGCGCGCGGCGAGGCCGCCCTCCGCGAGCAGGCGGAGCGGTTCGACGGCGTGGCGGGACACGACATCCGCGTTCCCGCCGCGCACCTCGACCAGGCACTCGAGGCGCTCGACCCCGCCGTGCGCGCAGCGCTCGAGCAGGCGATCGAACGCGTGCGCGAGGCATCCGCCGCTCAGGTGCCCGCGCCGACGGTGACCGAGCTCGGTCCCGGTGCCCGGGTGACGCAGCGGTGGCAGCCGGTGCGCCGCGTCGGCCTGTACGTGCCCGGCGGCAAGGCCGTCTACCCCTCGAGCGTCGTGATGAACGTCGTGCCCGCGCAGGTCGCGGGAGTGTCCGAGATCGCCGTGGCCTCCCCGCCGCAGCGCGAGTTCGGCGGCCGCGTGCACCCCGTGATCCTCGGCGCCGCGAAGCTCCTCGGGGTGACCGAGGTGTACGCGATGGGCGGCGCCGGCGCGATCGGCGCCCTCGCCCACGGTGTCGCGTCGCTCGGGCTCCAGCCGGTCGATGTGGTGACCGGTCCCGGTAACAACTTCGTCGCGGCCGCCAAGCGCGCCGTGGCGGGTCTCGTCGGAACGGATGCCGAAGCCGGCGCGACCGAGATCCTCGTGGTCGCCGACGACAGTGCCGACGCGCGCCTCGTGGCCGTCGACCTCATCAGCCAGGCCGAGCACGACGAGCAGGCGTCCGCCGTGCTCGTCACGACGTCGGAGCGGCTCGCCGCCGACGTACAGGAGGCCCTCGCGCCGCGCGCGGCCGCGACGCGGCACGCCGAGCGCGTCGCCGCCGCTCTTGCCGGGCCGCAGTCCGCGATCGTGCTGGTCGACGACCTCGCGGCGGCGACCGCGTTCAGCAACGCCTACGCGCCCGAGCACCTCGAGCTTCACCTCGCCGACCCGCGGCCGGAGGAGTTCGTGCACGCGGGCGCCGTGTTCGTCGGCGCCGACTCGCCCGTGAGCCTCGGCGACTACCTCGCCGGCAGCAACCACGTGCTGCCGACCGGGGGACAGGCCCGCTACTCGGCCGGCCTCTCCGCGGCGACGTTCCTGCGCCCGCAGCAGATCATCGAGTACGACCGCGACGCCCTCGCCGCCGTCCACGACGCCATCGTGACGCTGGCCGAGGCCGAAGCGCTCCCCGCCCACGGCGAGGCCATCACGGCCCGCTTCGAGGACTGAGTCCGGATTCCCGGCGTAGGCTGTCTCTGCCATGCACTGCCCGTTCTGCCGCCACGCCGATTCGCGCGTCATCGACTCGCGCACCAGCGACGACGGTCTCAGCATCCGTCGCCGTCGTCAGTGCCCCCAGTGCGGAGGCCGCTTCACGACCATCGAGACGGCGAGCCTCAACGTCATCAAGCGCTCCGGCGTGATCGAGCCGTTCAGCCGTGAGAAGGTCATGTCGGGCGTGCGCAAGGCGTGCCAGGGGCGGCCGGTGACCGAGGCCGACCTCGCGGTGCTCGCGCAGACCGTCGAGGAGAGCATCCGCCAGACCGGCGCGTCGCAGCTCGACGCGAATGAGATCGGCCTCGCGATCCTCGGCCCGCTGCGCGACCTCGACGAGGTCGCCTACCTCCGCTTCGCGAGCGTCTACCAGGCCTTCGACTCGCTCGAGGACTTCGAAGCCGCGATCGATCAGCTGCGCGCGGACCACGGCCGCGCGCCCGCGCGTGACGAGCCCGCGACAGCCGCCTCGGAGTGACCGGATAGCCTAGGAGGGATGTATCCCCTCCTCTTCCGCACCGTCCTGTCGCGCATGGACCCCGAGTCCGCCCACCATTCGGCGATGGTCGTGATACGGATGCTGGGGGTCCCGCCGTTCTCGTGGGCCGCGCGTGCGCTCACCCGCCCTGCACCGGAGCTCGCGACCACCGCGCTGGGGCTGTCGTTCGAGTCGCCGTTCGGCGTGGCGGCGGGATTCGACAAGGACGTGAAGGGGGCATCCGGGCTCCACGCTCTCGGCTTCGGTCACGTCGAGGTCGGAACCGTCACCGCGATCCCGCAGGACGGCAACCCCCGCCCGAGGCTGTTCCGGCTGATCCCGGACCGCGCCGTCGTGAACCGCATGGGCTTCAACAACCACGGTGCCGAAGCCGCGGCCACGCGCCTGCGCGCGCTCCGCAAGCGCTCGCGTCGCACGGTGCTGGGCGTCAACATCGGCAAGAGCAGGGTGGTCGACGTCGCGGACGCGACCGCCGACTACGTCCGCAGCGCGACGTTGCTCGCGCCGCTCGCCGACTACCTCGTGGTGAACGTCTCGTCGCCCAACACGCCGGGGCTGCGCGGTCTGCAGGCGGTCGAGACCCTGCGCCCGCTGCTCGACGCGGTGCGCGACGCCGCGGGCGCGACGCCGTTGCTGGTGAAGATCGCCCCCGACCTCCCCGACGACGAGATCGTGGCGATCGCGCAGCTCGCGGTCGACGCCGGCCTCGCCGGCATCATCGCAACCAACACCACGATCTCGCGCGAAGGACTCGTCACCGATTCAGCGACGATCGCCGCGGCCGGCGACGGCGGGCTGTCGGGCGCGCCACTGAAGGCGCGCGCTCTCGAAGTGCTGCGGCTGCTGCGCCGGGCGGTGCCCGCCGAGTTCGCGGTGATCTCCGTCGGCGGCGTCGAGACGGCCGCCGACGTCGAGGAGCGGTTGGATGCCGGAGCCACGCTGGTGCAGGGCTACACGGCCTTCCTCTACCGCGGCCCGCTGTGGGCGCGGCAGATCAACCGGGGTCTGGCGAAGCGGGGCTGAGGCCGGCTCAGGCGGGCTTGTGGCCGCGCTTGACCTGCGGCTTCGGAAGACGGAGGAAGCGCATCTGCACGGTGCGCATGGCGGCGTACCAGCCGAGGCCCTTCTCGACCTTGCCCTCGCCGAACTTCTTCTTGACGGCGCGCTTGACGGTGATCGACGTGAGGACCATGTCGCCGATGACGAAGAAGATGAAGATCCAGAGGCCCACGAACGCGTAGTACTGCAGCGCCGCGATCGGCAGGAACGTCGCGAGGATGACGAGCACCATCGCGGGCATGACCGCCTCGCCGAGGTGCCAGCCGGCGTCGACCCAATCGCGCACGAACTTGCGCTGCGGACCCTGGTCGCGGGCCGGAAGGTAGCGCTGGTCGCCGTTGGCCATGCCGACGCGGGCCTTCTCGCGCTGCGCGGCGAGATCCGCCTTGGCGCGCGCCTTCGCCTCCTTCGTGTCGGGCACGAGGGGACGCTTGCGGGCGGCCTCCTGCTCGGCCCGCGAGGGCGTGGCTCGGCCCTTGCCGGCGGGGGTGCCGTTCAGGACGGTGCCCTCGGAAGGGGCGTCGTTCGGCACGGGGTCGGTGTTCTTGGCCACGGGTGATCCTCAAGTGCGGAGAAGGGGTGCACTTAAGATTACCCGCATGACCTCTGACCTCTCCCGACAGGATGCTGTGCGCGAAGCTGCGGCCTCCGGCATCCCTTCCGCCCTCGCCGATCTCGGCACTCTCGTGCGCATCCCGTCCGTCGCCTTCCCCGGATTCGACCCCGCACACGTGCAGCGCAGCGCCGACGCCGTCGCCGAGCTCGTGCGCGAGACCGGGCTGTTCGAGACGGTGGAGATCCGCACGGCGATGATCCCGGAGACGGGGGAGCGGGGCAACCCCGCCGTGCTCGCCACACGCCCCGCACGCAACGGCCGCCCCACGATCCTGCTCTACGCGCACCACGACGTGCAGCCGGCGGGCGACGAGTCGCTCTGGGAGTCGTCGCCGTTCGAGCCCACCGTCCGCGGCGGCCGGCTGTACGGCCGGGGCGCCGCCGACGACAAGGCCGGCATCATGGCCCACCTGGCGGCGCTGCGCGCGCTGAAGGAGGGCATCGGCGACGACTTCGACCTCGGTGTCGCGCTGTTCTTCGAGGGAGAGGAGGAGGCGGGCTCGCGGTCGTTCGCGCAGTTCCTCTCCGACAACGCCGACGCGCTGCGTGCCGACGTGATCGTCGTCGCCGACTCGGGCAACTGGGACGACAAGACCCCCGCCCTGACGGTGTCGCTGCGCGGCAACACGCGCTTCACGCTCCGCGTGCGCACGCTCGAGCACGCCTCGCACTCCGGCATGTTCGGGGGAGCGGTGCCCGATGCCATGATGGCGACCGTCAAGCTGCTGTCGACGCTGTGGGACGACGACGGCGCCGTCGCGGTGGCCGGGCTGACGGAACGGGATGCCGAAACCCCGGCGTACAGCGAGGAGACGCTGCGCGACGAGGCCGGGCTGCCGGCGGATGTCTCGCCGATCGGCCGCGGCACGATCCTCAGTCGCATCTGGAACAAGCCGTCGATCACCGTGACGGGCATCGACGCCCCGAGCGTCGTGAACGCCTCGAACACGCTGAGCCCCGAGATCGCGGTCGTCATCAGCGCCCGCATCGCGCCGGGACAGCCGGCTCGCGAGGCGTACGCGGCCATCGAGGCCCACCTGCGCGAGCACGCGCCGTTCGGGGCGCAGCTGACCTTCACCGACCAGGACTACGGCGACGCCTTCCTCGTCGACACGTCGGGCTGGGCCGTCGAGGCGGCGCGGGAGGCGCTGCGGGAGGGCTATGGCGTCGAGTCCGTCGACATCGGCGTCGGCGGGTCGATCCCGTTCATCGCCGACCTCGTCCGCGAGTTCCCGGGCGCCCAGATCCTGGTGACCGGCGTCGAGGACCCGCATGCCAAGGCACACAGCCCGAACGAGTCGCTGCACCTCGAGACGTTCCGAAACGCCGTGCTGTCCGAGGCACTGCTGCTCGAGAAGCTCGACGCGCGCGCGTCGCAGGGGTGACCTCGTGATTCCGGGATCGGTGCGAATGCGCCGGTCCCGGAGCCTTCTGCCAGCGGGCACGCGTAGAATCGACGCGACCCGCCGCACGTGGATGATCGATCCGGGGCGGCCCTTCCGGAGGAGTGCCATGACCGACACCGCACTGACGACCGAGCAGACCGCCCGCGAACACGGTGTGCTGCTGACCGACGCCGCCGCCGGCAAGGTCAAGAACCTGCTCGAGCAGGAGGGACGCGACGACCTGCGCCTGCGCGTCGCCGTGCAGCCCGGCGGGTGCAGCGGCCTGATCTACCAGCTCTACTTCGACGAGCGCTACCTCGACGGCGACAAGACTGTCGACTTCGACGGCGTCGAGGTGATCGTCGACGACATGAGCGTGCCGTACCTCGACGGCGCCACGATCGACTTCAAGGACACCATCTCGGAGCAGGGCTTCACGATCGACAACCCCAACGCGGCCGGCTCGTGCGCGTGCGGCGACAGCTTCCACTGATCGCTAACGATCCGATACTTTTCCGGCGGGTCCGGTGCGCTCCGATTAGCGCCCGGGCCCGCCTTTTTCTGTCCCTGCGACACGATCCAACCTGAGCAGATGGCCTGAATCGCCTGGGCGGTTGCCCTAGACTTACGAGAGTCCTGTTCGTGATCGGAAAGGTGCACCGTGCCTTCGAAACGCCGTATCCGCTGGGCCGTTCTCCCACTCGGGATCGCAGCGGCTGCAGTCCTCGCCGGATGCACCCCGACCGAGCTGCACGGCTTCCTCCCCGGGTTCACCGAAGACGGCCAGCCGGCCACGAACCACGTCGACATGGTCGCCGGTCTCTGGGTCAACTCGTGGATCGTGCTGCTCGTCGTCGGTGTCATCACGTGGGGCCTGATGGGATGGGCGGCGATCGCCTACCGGCGTCGCAAGGGCCAGATGGGTCTTCCCGTCCAGCTGCGCTACAACATGCCGATCGAGATCTTCTACACGATCGTCCCGCTCATCCTCGTGGTCGGCTTCTTCGCCTTCACCGCGCGCGACCAGGCGATCCTCGAGACGCAGACCGAGAACCCGGACGTGTCGATCACGGCGATCGGCAAGCAGTGGTCGTGGGACTTCCAGTACGACGGCGCCAGCGACGACGAGACCGTCTGGACGATGGGCGTCCAGGCGCAGACCGACGAGCGCGGCGACGTCATCAGCGAGCTGCCGACGCTCGTCCTCCCGGTCAACGAATCGGTGAAGATCAAGCTGCAGTCGCGTGACGTCATCCACTCGTTCTGGATCATCGACTTCCTTTACAAGAAGGACATGTACATCGGCAAGGACAACTACTGGTCCTTCACGCCGACGCGCGAGGGCGAGTACGCCGGCAAGTGCGCCGAGCTCTGCGGCGAGTATCACTCGATGATGCTGTTCAATGTCAAGGTCGTCAGTGCGGCGGAGTACGAGGAGTATCTCGACACCCTGCGCGAGGCCGGGCAGACCGGCGACATCAATGACGCTTACGACCGACTTCAGAACCTTCCCGGCACGGGCGGGTCGATCGATGAGAACGTGGAAGAGGTGGACCACTGATGGCGACGACGCTCCCTCTGCAGGAGACGTCCCAGGGGCGTCCGACGACCCTGCCGCCGCGGCAGGCGGCCCTGCTCAGCGCTACGCGCGTCGAGCAGAAGGGCAACATCATCGTCAAGTGGATCACCTCCACCGACCACAAGACGATCGGCTACCTGTACCTCATCTCGTCCGTCATCTTCTTCCTTCTGGGTGGAGTGATGGCGCTGATCATCCGTGCGGAGCTCTTCGAGCCCGGGATGCAGATCATCCCGACCAAGGAGCAGTACAACCAGCTGTTCACGATGCACGGCACGATCATGCTGCTGATGTTCGCGACGCCACTGTTCGCGGGCTTCGCGAACGCGATCCTGCCGCTGCAGATCGGTGCGCCTGACGTCGCGTTCCCGCGTCTGAACGCGTTCGCCTTCTGGCTCTTCCTGTTCGGCTCGACGATCGCCGTCGCGGGCTTCCTCACCCCGCAGGGTGCAGCGTCGTTCGGCTGGTTCGCGTATCAGCCGCTCGCCAACGCCAGCTTCTCGCCGGGTGCCGGTGGCAATCTCTGGATGCTCGGCCTCGGCATGAGCGGTTTCGGCACGATCATGGGTGCCGTCAACTTCATCACGACGATCATCACCATGCGCGCTCCGGGCATGACCATGTGGCGCATGCCGATCTTCTCGTGGAACACGCTGGTCACCAGCATCCTGATCCTGATGGCCTTCCCGGTGCTGGCCGCCGCGATCCTCGCGGCCGCGGCAGACCGCATCCTCGGCGCCCACATCTACGACCCGGCCAACGGCGGCGTGCTCCTGTGGCAGCACCTGTTCTGGTTCTTCGGCCACCCCGAGGTGTACATCATCGCGCTGCCGTTCTTCGGCATCGTCTCCGAGATCTTCCCCGTGTTCAGCCGCAAGCCGATCTTCGGGTACAAGACGCTCGTCTACGCCACGATCGCGATCGCCGCGCTGTCGGTGGCCGTGTGGGCCCACCACATGTACGTCACGGGCGCCGTCCTGCTGCCGTTCTTCGCTCTCATGACGATGCTCATCGCGGTGCCCACGGGCGTGAAGATCTTCAACTGGATCGGCACGATGTGGCGAGGGTCCGTGACCTTCGAGACCCCGATGGTCTTCGCCCTCGGCTTCCTGGTGTCCTTCGTGTTCGGTGGTCTCACCGGTGTGATCCTCGCGTCGCCGCCTCTCGACTTCGCCCTGTCGGACTCGTACTTCGTCGTAGCGCACTTCCACTACGTGGTGTTCGGCACGGTCGTGTTCGCGATGTTCGCCGGCTTCTACTTCTGGTGGCCGAAGTGGACCGGGCGCATGCTCAACGAGCGCCTCGGCTACGTCCACTTCTGGATGCTGTTCATCGGCTTCCACATGACGTTCCTCATCCAGCACTGGCTGGGCGTCGACGGCATGGTGCGCCGCTACGCGGACTACTCCGAGGCCGACGGCTGGACCTGGCAGAACCAGGTGTCGACGATCGGTGCCATCATCCTCGGTGCGTCGATGATCCCGTTCCTGTTCAACGTGTGGATCACGTCGCGCAAGGCGCCCAAGGTGACCGTCAACGACCCGTGGGGCTACGGCGCGTCGCTCGAGTGGGCGACCTCCTGCCCGCCGCCGCGTCACAACTTCACGTCGATCCCGCGCATCCGCAGCGAGCGGCCCGCATTCGACCTGAACCACCCCGAGGCTGGTATCCCGGTCGGTGTCGGTCCCGCGAAGGACGCCCCCGAAGCCCCGGTCTCCGACCTCGCCGATGGAGAGGTGAAGTAAGGTGCGTACGAACACCGGACTCTGGTGGCTGCTGGCCGCCTTCTTCCTGCTGGTCGCGATCATCTACACCGGCTGGAGCATCATCGCCCACCCCGACCTGCCGTGGTACAACGGCATCGAGTGGGTCGGCAGCGTGGCGCTGCTCTTCACGGCGCTGATGGGTGCGCTCATCGCGTTTTACATCGGCAAGGTGCACAAGGCACAGGGCGGGGAGCTTCCCGAGGACGTCCTCACCTCCGACATCGACGACGGGGACCCCGAGCTCGGTGAGTTCAGCCCGTGGTCGTGGTGGCCTATCGTCCTGGCATTCTCGGCCTCGCTCGCCATGATCGGCCTCGCGGTCGGCGCATGGCTCATGCCCATCGGCATCGCCGTCTTCGTCGTCGCGATCGTCGGCTGGGTCTACGAGTACTACCGCGGCTACTTCGCCCGCTGATCCGGCACTGCCGGCTCGCATTGCTCATTGCCTGACGCGCACGGGGACCCGTCTGTGACGGGGCCCCGTGCGCTTCTGCGTGCGGCCGCGTGCTCCGACATCGGCCCGCACCGCGCGACCAACCAGGACGCCGCGTTCACGGCCGCGTCGGGCGCCGCTGTGGCGGACGGCGCCGGAGGAGGACCCGCCGGCGACTTCGCCTCGGCGGCATTCATCCACCGGTGCAGGCGCTCGTCGATAGAGCGATCGTATCGATCACGGATGCTGCGTCCCACCCGCGTCGCAACCTCATCACCGCGTCGCTCAGCGGGGCGGAGCGCGATGCCGCTGCGGTGACCGCGTTCGACGCGCAGTTCGGCGACCGGTGGCTGCTGTGCAGGGACGGCCTCACGGACTACGTCCCGGATGACGAGATCCGCGCGCTCCTTCTGGAGTTCCCGCACGCAGGGACAGCGGTCGAGGCGTGTGCGGCGGTGGCTTTGGAGGCCGGTTCCCGAGACAACGTCACCGTGGTCGTGGCCGACGTCGTCGACGCGGCCGACGCGATCGGCGGCGGACCCACGCAGACGTCGTTCTACGGGGCCGCCGCCGAGCGGTTCATGGAAGGGCTGGAGTCGGCCTGAGGTCTGCCGCTCAGCCGGCGACAGGAGCGCGGACGACCGTCACCTGGGCGTCGAAGACGCGGGGGAGCTCGCCCTCGTCGTTCTCAGTGGGCTGCCCCTCACGCACCCAGTACTCGTATCCGCCGATCATCTCCTTGACGGCGTAGCCGAGCTTGGCGAACTCGACCGCGCCCTTCGCACCGGCGTTGCAGCCCGGGCTCCAGCAGTAGACGACGACGGGGATCGAGGGGTCGATCTCGCGTGGGGCGCGATCGGCGATCTCGCGGTACGGCATGTGGATCGCGCCGCGGATGCGCCCCTGACCCCACGCCTCGCCGCCGCGGACGTCGACGAGGACGAACCTCTCGCCGGCCTTCTGGGCGGCGTACACGTCCGAGGAATCGGTCTCGAGGGCGAGCTTGGCGGAGAAGTACGAAAGCGCATCTGTCATGCCTCCACGCTACGTCGATGGGGGAGCCCCGAAGGCCGGGTGCGCGGTCAGACCTCGTCCGATTACTGCCTATCCGGGGGAGCGGCGCGGGCGCGTTTGCGCCCGAACGACGGATGCCCCGGCGCGATCGTGAGGATCGTGCCGGGGCATCCGTCTGCGAAGTGCGGTGACCTACTGGTCGGACTCCTTCTCGCGGTTGCGCGGGGCCTTCGTTCCGGGCTCGGGCTCGGGCACGATGACGTTCGACGGGCGCACGGGCACCTCGCCGTGCTTGCCGTCGTCGATCGGCTTGTGCGGAGCGTCGGGCACACCGGCGCGCTCGTGAGCCGCCTGGATCTCGAGGTCCTCCTCGGCCGCGATGTGGTCCAGGTCGTGGTGCTGGTGGGCCAGCGCCGCGTCGAGCTCGGACTGGGTCACAGCGGTGAGGCGGTCCTCGAAGAACCAGCGCGAGATCGACGCGCGGAGGTTCTCGTGCCAAGGAATCTGACCCTTGGCGTTCGGGCGCACCACGAGCGGCTCGTAGGTCTCGAAGTAGGCCAGCTTGAAGCGCTCGTAGTCGTCGACGGGCTGGTGCACCTCGATGTACTCGCCGCCGGGCAGGCGGACGATGCGACCCGACTCGTAGCCGTGCAGCGCGATCTCGCGGTCCTTCTTCTGCAGCGCGATGCAGATGCGCTTCGTGACGAAGTAGGCGATCACCGGGCCCAGGACCAGCAGCGCCTGGAGCGTGTGGATCACACCCTCCATCGTCAGCCAGAAGTGCGTCGCGATGATGTCGGAGGCTGCCGCCGCCCACAGCACCGCGTAGAACGTGACGCCGGCGGCGCCGATCGCCGTGCGCGTCGCCGCGTTGCGCGGACGCTGGGCGATGTGGTGCTCGCGCTTGTCGCCGGTGACCCACGACTCGATGAACGGGTAGATCAAGACGAGGACGATGAACAGACCGAGCACGACGAGCGGCACGATGATGTTGAACGACCAGGTGCGGTCCAGGAACACGAACTCCCAACCCGGCGGAACCAGACGCAGGGCGCCGTCCGCGAAGCCGATGTACCAGTCAGGCTGGGTACCGGCGGAGACGGGCGACGGGTCGTAGGGGCCGTAGTTCCAGATCGGGTTGATCGTGAACAAGGAAGCGATCAGCACGATCACGCCGAACGTGATGAACAGGAAGCCGCCCATCTTCGACATGTAGACCGGCATCATCGGGTAGCCGACCACGACGCTGTTCGTGCGGCCGGCGCCGGCGAACTGGGTGTGCTTGTTGATCACCATCAGCATGAGGTGGACGACGAGCAGACCGACGAGGATCGCGGGCAGCAGCAGGATGTGCAGCGTGTAGAGGCGGCCGACGATGGCGTCGCCCGGGAACTGTCCGCCGAACAGCAGGAACGAGGTCCAGGTTCCGATGATCGGAATGCCCTTGACCATGCCGTCGATGATGCGGAGGCCGTTGCCTGAGAGCACGTCGTCGGGGAGCGAGTAACCGGTGAAGCCTTCGCCCATCGCGAGGATGAACAGGATGAAGCCGATCACCCAGTTGAGCTCGCGCGGCTTGCGGAACGCACCCGTGAAGAACACGCGCAGCATGTGCACGCCGATGCCGGCGACGAACACGAGGGCGGCCCAGTGGTGCATCTGGCGGACGAGGAGACCGCCGCGCAGATCGAACGAGATCTCGAGGGTCGACGCCATGGCGGCCGACATCTCGATGCCTCGCATCGGCAGGTACGCGCCGTTGTAATGCGTCTCGGTCATCGACGCCTGGAAGAAGAACGTCAGGAACGTGCCCGAGAGGAGCACGACGACGAACGCCCACATCGCGATCTCGCCCAGCATGAACGACCAGTGGTCGGGGAAGATCTTGCGGCCGAGCTCCTTGACGAAGCCCGACAGGCTCGTGCGCTCGTCGATGTAGTTGGCGGTGGCGCCGATGAAGCGCCCGCCGAGCGGGCGGTCACCGTTGCGTGAGACGGGAGCCGCCGGAGCCGCAGGCTGCTCAGTGACGGTTGAGGTGCTCAATGACGCTCCCAGAAGCTCGGGCCGACGGGTTCGAGGAAGTCGCTGCGGGCGATGAGATAGCCCTCGTCGTCGACGGTGATGGGCAGCTGCGGCAGCGGACGGGCCGCCGGGCCGAAGATGACCTTCGCGTGGTCGGTCACATCGAACTGCGACTGGTGGCACGGGCACAGCAGGTGGTGCGTCTGCTGCTCGTACAGCGCCACCGGGCAGCCGACGTGCGTGCACACCTTGGAGTACGCGACGATGCCGTTGTACGACCACTCCTTGCGCTCCTCGGACTCCGTGAGCTGCTCGGGGAGCATACGGATGAGGAGGACGATCGCCTTGGCCTTCTCGTCGAGATAGCCCTCGCTGTGAGAGACGTCGGCGAGTGCTTCGGGGATGACGTGCACGGCGGAGCCGAGCGTGAGGTCGGCCGCCTTGATGGGCTCGCCCGACGGGTCGTGCGCCAGGCGCATGCCCTCTTTCCACATGGTGTGCTCGAGGAGGTACACCGGGTCGCCGGCGTGCGGCTTCTCCGGCGAGTTGAAAGGCGCGAGACCACGGAAGAGGACGACGCCGGGCACGACCGACGCCACGAGGGCGGCGATCAGCGAGTTGCGGACCATCGCGCGACGACCGAAGCCCGAGTCGGCGTCGGCGTCGGCGAAGGCCTTGATGGCGGCCTCACGCGTCGAGTCGCGACCACGGGTGGCGTGGCGGGGCTCGACGAACTCCTTGTCGGACATGACGGCCTTCGACCAGTGGATCGCGCCGATGCCGATGGCGAGCAGCGCGAAGGCGATGCCGAGTCCGATGAAGAGGTTGTTGTTGCGGATGTCGACGATCCGCCCGCTCTCGATCGGGAACAGCATGTAGGCGGCGATCGCCCAGATGCTGCCGGCGATCGACAGGTAGAAGAGCGTGTAGATCCCCCGGACCGCCCGCTTCATGGCAGCGGGGTCCTTGTCGGTCATCCGCTCGCGGTGCGGGGGGAGGCCAGGGTTGCTCACCGGGTCGGTGACCGCGACGGCGAGCCCGGGGGAGGGCTTCCAGGAAGCCCTCTCGTGCTCTAGCGGGTCGTCCTCGTGGGCCATGCTGCTCCTCGTCAAGTGTTGCGTGTGTCGTGCGTCGATCAGTTGGACTTCGCCGTGATCCACACGGTGATGGCGATCAGCGAGCCGATGCCGAAGATCCAGATGAAGAGGCCCTCGGAGACGGGGCCGAGCGAGCCGAGCGAGAATCCGCCCGCGGACTCGTTGTCCTGCAGGTAGAGCAGGTAGGTGATGATGTCGCGCTTCTCTTCGGTGGTCAGCGTCATGTCGTTGAACACCGGCATGTTCTGCGGGCCCGTGACCATCGCCGCGTACATGTTGAGCGGGGTGGTGGTGTGCAGGGCCGGGGCGTACTTGCCCTCGGTCAGCGCACCACCGGCGCCGGCGACGTTGTGGCACATCGCGCAGTTGATGCGGAAGAGCTCGCCGCCCTCGGACGCGCTGCCTTCACCGTCGAGGACTTCGTCGTCGGGGTAGGTCGGACCGGGCGCGATCGACTGGATGTAGGCGCCGATCGCGGTGATCTGCTCCTCGGTGAACTGCGCCGGCTTCTGCGGAGCCTGCGGCCCCTGCATCTGCAGCGGCATGCGTCCGGTGCTCATCTGGAAGTGCACCGCCAGCTCGCCCACACCGTAGAGCGAGGGGCCGTCCTCGGTGCCCTGCACGTCGAGGCCGTGGCAGGTGGCGCAGTTGGCCTGGAACAGCTTCTTGCCGTCCTCGACGGTGAGCGCGGAGTTGGTGACCGTGGTCTCGGGCGTCGTGGCCGCCATCGCCGCGGAGGCGCCGGCGTAGACACCGCCCGTGATGAGCAGGCCGATGCCGATCAGTGCGGCTGCGGCCCAGGGGCTCCGGCGGCCTTTCGAGCGGCGCGTGGTCTCTCGTGCCATTTCGGGTTTCAGCTCCGCTCTCACTTGAGGAAGTAGATGACGAGGAAGAGGGCGATCCAGACGACGTCGACGAAGTGCCAGTAGTACGACACGACGATGGAGGAGGTCATCTCTTTGCGCCCGAAGTTCTTGACGGCGTACGCGCGTCCGATGACGAGGAGGAAGGCGATGAGGCCTCCCGTCACGTGGAGGGCGTGGAAGCCGGTGGTGAGGTAGAAGGCCGACGCGTAAGAGTTCGCGCTGATCGGCAAGCCCTCGGCGACGAGCTGGGCGTACTCCCACACCTGGCCCGACACGAAGATCGCGCCGAGCGCGAACGTCAGCCAGAACCACTCGACCATGCCCCAGCCGAGCCAGCCGCGCTTCTTCGTCGAGTAGGGCTGGAAGCGCTCGGCGGCGAACACGCCCATCTGGCACGTGACCGAGGACAGCACGAGGATGATCGTGTTGACGGTCGCGTACGGGATGTTCAGCAGCTGCGTCTCCTGCGCCCACAGTTCGGGCGAGGTGTTGCGCAGGGTGAAGTAGATCGCGAAGAGGCCCGCGAAGAACATCACCTCGCTGCCGAGCCACACGATGGTTCCGACAGCGACCGGATCCGGCCGCTTGACGGACCGCATGGCCTGGGAGTAGGTCGCTGTGGAGGTCGTCACGCTCCCCATTATGGCCGATTCGAAGCCGCGATTTTCGCATCGGAGGCCATGTCTTGGCCTCGATGCTGACTTAGGGGAACCTAAAAGGACCCTGCGACTCTGCCGTGAACACGTGGTGAAGACGCAGAATCCCACGAACCGGTCCCTCGTGTCACGAAACGGTTCCGATTCCCGCGCCCGGCTAGGCTTCTCGGTTATGGCGGAGCTGTACACCTGGCCGGGGATCCTCACCACGCTGCTCGAGCGGCGCGACCTCAGCGTCTCGGAGTCCACGTGGGCGATGCGGCAGATCATGTCGGGCAGCGCCACCCCCTCTCAGCTGGCGGGGTTCCTGGTCGCGCTCCGCTCGAAGGGTGAGACCGTCGACGAGATCGTCGGCTTTCGTGACGCGATCCTCGAGGCCGCGCTGCCGCTTCCCGTCGACGCCGCGGTCCTCGACATCGTGGGCACCGGCGGCGACCGCTTCGGCACCGTCAACGTCTCGACGATGTCGGCGCTCGTGGCCGCAGCATCCGGGATCCCGGTCGTCAAGCACGGCAACAAGGCCGCCAGCTCCTCGTCGGGTTCGTCCGACGTGCTGGGCGCGCTCGGCGTCGACCTGGCGCTTTCGCCGGACGCCGTGGCCGAGACACTGTCCCGTGCGGGCATCACCTTCGCGTTCGCGGGCGCGTTCCACCCCGGCTTCAAGAACGCCGCGGCGACGCGCAGCGAGCTGGGCGTGCCGACCGTCTTCAACTTCCTCGGGCCGCTGTGCAACCCCGCACGAGCCGAGGCGAACGCGGTCGGCGTCGCCCACCTCGACCGCGTGCCGCTCATCACCGGCGTGTTCCGCACGCGCGGCGCGACGGCACTGGTGTTCCGCGGCGACGACGGGCTCGACGAGCTCACCACGACCGGGCACAGCCGGCTCTGGGAGGTCAGCCGCGGCGACATCCACGAGCATGACCTCGACCCGCGCGACCTCGGCATCCCGCTGGCAGACATCGACGACCTCCTCGGCGGTGACCCCGCCCACAATGCGGACGTGGTGCGCCGTGTGCTCGACGGCGAAACGGGTGCGGTGCGCGACATCGTGCTGCTGAACGCGGCGGCGGGAATCGTCGCCTACCGGCTGTTCCGCGACGCCGGCCAGGTGCAGCGGCCGATCCTGGAGCGCCTCGCCGAGGCGCGCGACGCCGCCGCCGCCGCGATCGATAGCGGGGCGGCGACCGCCACGCTGGATCGCTGGGTCGAGACCACGCGCGCACTCGCGTCCTGAGGCGCGCGACGCGCCGGGTCTTCTCCGGCGCGCGCTCTTCCGCGGCGCCGCGCGGCGCCGCTAGCGTGTGGCTCAACGACCCGCATCCGAGGAGGACGCATGAGCGAGGAAGAGCCCCGCACCACCGACGTGATCGAGCCCCCCGAGAAGAAGGTCGGCCTGGTGAAGGCGGTCGGGATCCTCGGGATCATCGGCGGCGTGCTGCTGATCGTCGTCGGCATCATCGCGTGGATCGGCGTGACCACCCAGCTCACGGCCGAGAACATCACCATCCCCGACGACGCCGCGGCGTTCCAGGGTCAGCAGGTGACCGGACCCTTCACCGCCTACGTGCAGGCCGACATCATCAACACCCACGCGCTCGAGGCGTCGGGCGGCAAGACGTATGCCGAGCTCGACCAGGACGACCCGGTGCGGGCGACCGTGATGCAGGCGTCCTTCCTGCGTGCCTCGCTCTTCACCTCGGTCGTGGCCTACGGCGTCGCGCTCTTCGCGGCGGGCATGGGCGTGCTGGCGATCCTGTTCGGCTGGGCGATACACCGCCTGGCGAGCGTGCCCGTGGTGATCAGGCGGTCGAACGTCTACTGATCCGGCGGCCTCTTCGCCCGTGAACCCCTACGACGCGCTCACCGAGATCGCCACGCTCCTGGAGCGTGAGCGCTCGTCACGGTACAAGTCGAAGGCGTTCCGTGCGGCGGCCGACGCGATCGAAGGCCTGAGCGACGCCGAGCTGCGGGACACCGCGGCTCTGCGTCGCCGCAAGGGGATCGGCGATTCCACTCTCTCCGTGATCCAGCAGGCGCTGGCGGGGGAGGTGCCCGGCTACCTCGTCGACCTGCGCGAGCGCGCCGGCGTGCAGCGCACGTCGACGCTGCGGCCGCTGCTGCGCGGCGACCTCCACTCGCACAGCGACTGGTCGGACGGCCTCACCTCGATCGACCTCATGGTCGACGCGGCCCGAGCCCTCGGCCACGAGTATCTCGCCCTCACCGACCACTCGCCGCGGCTGCGGGTCGCGAACGGCCTCTCGCCCGAGCGCCTGCGCTCGCAGCTCGAGGTCGTCGCGGGCATGAGCGGCGACGGATTCACCCTGCTGTCGGGCATCGAGGTCGACATTCTCGAGGACGGCGCGCTCGATCAGGAGCCCGACCTGCTCGCCGAGCTCGATGTCGTGGTCGCTTCCGCGCATTCCAAGCTCCGCATGGAGCGCGGCCCGATGACGCGGCGCCTGGTCGCTGCGGTGTCGAACCCCCACATCGACGTGCTCGGCCATGTCACCGGCCGGCTCGTCGAGGGTTCGCGCGGAACCCGGCCGCCGTCGACCTTCGACGCGCGGGCGGTGTTCGAGGCGTGCGAGGCCCACGGCGTCGCGGTCGAGATCAACTCCCGGCCCGAGCGGCAGGATCCGCCCGACGAGCTGATGGCGCTCGCGCTGGAGATCGGATGCCTCTTCTCCATCGATTCGGATGCTCATGCGCCGGGCCAGCTCTCGCTGCTCGACTACGGCGCCGAGCGTGCCGAGCGCATCGGGGTGCCGGCTGAGCGCATCGTCACCACGTGGCCGCTGGACACGCTGCGCGCGTGGACCGGACGCGACCGCGACGCCTGAGCCCGCGCTGACGGCCCGGCGCCGCAGCTGGGTCGGCGGCCCTTACTGAGCGGCGTTGGCGCGCAGCACCTCGAGTCTCGCGCGGTACTCGGTCTCGTCGATGTCGCCCTTCGCGAAGCGCTCGGCGAGGGTGGTCTCGGCCTGGCGGGCGGGGTTGCGGCCGTACGGTCCATAGCCGTTCTCCGCGGCTGCGCGCCGCCACCGTCGTCCGAAGATCGCGAAGAGGATCGCGAACAGCGCGATCCAGAACAGCGGGATCAGCAGGAACCACCAGCCGAACCCCCAGGGCCCTGCGAAGTGAGCGGCCACGATTCCCGTGGCCAGTGCAGCGGACATGCGGAATCCTCTCTCGGAACCGGCCGCGCCGGGACGGGCGACCGGATGCCTCGAGTCAACGCGGGTGGCAGCATCCGTGAATCCGACCGTCGGAGTGATCTCGACTGCTCTCAGCGGAGTAGGCCGGAGCGGACCGGGCTAGACCGGTCGCGAGCCGACGAGCCCGGATTCGTACGCGATGATGACGAGACGCACGCGATCGCGGGCGTGGAGCTTCTGCATGATGCGCGACACGTGCGTCTTCGCGGTGAGGGGCGACAGGTGCAGCCGGGCGCCGATCTCGTCGTTCGTGAGCCCATCCGCGACGAGGCGCAGCACGTCGACCTCGCGCTCGGTGAGCGTCTCGAGGAGCCGCGGATCGGGCACCGCGCGCAGGCCTGACGCGGCGCGATCGAGCAGTGTGCGGGTGACGCCGGGGGAGAGGAGCGCGTCGCCGGCGGCCACGGCGCGGACCGCGCGAATGAGGTCGGCGGGCTCGGTGTCTTTCACGAGGAACCCGCTGGCGCCGGCGAGCACCGCGCGGATCACGTACTCGTCGAGTTCGAACGTCGTCACGATCACGACGCGCACGCCCGCCAAGGTGGGGTCGGCGGCGATCTGCTCGGCGGCCCAGAGTCCGTCGCCGTCGGGCATGCGGATGTCGACGAGGGCGACGTCCACGTCGGTCTCGCGCAGGGCGCGCAGCAGCTCCTGGCCGCCGGATGCCTCGGCGACGACGTCGATGTCGGGCTCGGAGTCGAGCAGCGCCCGGAATCCGGCCCGCACCAGCTGGTGGTCGTCGGCGAGGGCGACGCGGATCATGCCGCGCCCCGCCAGGGCAGGCGCGCGACCACCGCGGTGCCGCGGGTGCCGCTGTCGACGCTCAGCGCGCCGCCGGCCAGCTCTGCGCGCTCCCGCATGCCGCGCAGGCCCCCGCGCTCGGACGCCGTCGCGGGGATGCCGGCGCCGTCGTCCGCGACCGTGAGGACGAGGTCGTCGGCGTCGTGCTCGACGGTGACGGTGGCGTGCGAGGCCGCGGAGTGGCGCACCACGTTCGTGAGGGCCTCCTGCGCGATGCGGTAGGCCGTGGTCTGCACGGCGCTCGGCGGGACGTCGCCGGCGAGGCGGTCGTCGAGGGCGACGGTGAGCCCGAGCCCCGTGCGTCCGGCGACGAGGCCCGGCAGCTGCGCGAGCTGCGGCTGCGGGGTGAGCGGCGCCGTGGCGGGCGCGCCGACCTCGTCGCCGCGCAGGAACGCCAGCACGCCGCGCACCTCGTCGAGGCCCGTGGCGCTGAGCGTCCGGATGTTCGCGAGGGCCTCCCGCGCCCGCTCCGGCTCACGGTCGAAGAGGTGCAGCCCCACGCCGGACTGCACCGCGATCTGGCTCAGCGAGTGCGCGAGCACGTCGTGCAGCTCGCGGGCGATGCGGGAGCGCTCCTCCTGCTCGGCCGCGCGGCGTCGCGCCGCCAGTTCGGCTCTGCGCTCTTCGGCGCCGCGGATGCGCGCGCGGATGCCTTCGCCGACCACGAAGCACAATGCGAGGCCCAGGGTCCCGAACGCGATGCGGGCCGGGTGCCAGTCCACGCCCACGAAGTCGGCGCCGACGACGACGCCGAGCCACGCGATCCCCACCGACACGAGCGCCCAGATGCGCGCGCCGCGCACGACGGCGCCGATGATCGCGAAGACCAGCGCGACGGGCGGCGGCCCGCCCACGGGCGGGATCAGCAGGTCGACGGCGCAGAGCGCGGCGACGACGGCGACGGTCGGGCCCGGCAGTCGGCGAGCCGCGAGCAGGACGAGAGCGGATGCTGCGGCCAGCACCAGGCTCGTCACTGCGGCGGCGAGGGGCGCCCGCTGCCACCACGACAGCGCGATCGTGCCCGGCACCTGCACGAGGAGCGAGACGAACACCGGGACGAGGAGCACGACGGCCGCCGGGGGACGGAAGCGCGGTCCGAACTCGTCGGCGGCGGGGGTGCGCGGCCGGAGGCGGCTCGCGCTCGAGTCGTCACGCATGGGCCCGGGCATGCGCACGATCGTACGCCGCGCCCCTCTGTGAGGAATCTGACCGCGGGAGCCCGTCGCGTACTCCCGGGGGAGTAGTCGACGCCTGCGCCGCACGTCGACGAGTGCGCGGCGACGAGTGCGCGGATCAGACGGTGTCGAGGGCGTCGATGATGCGGTTCATCGACGCACCGAGCGCCCACTGCTCGGCGAGGGCCGCAGCATCCGTCTTCCCCTGCTCGGTGAGGGGGCGCAGGCGCGGGTCGGGCACGTCGAGCGGGAGGTCCCGGACGACTGCCACCACCTGCGGCGCGACGGCGAGGTACGGGAGACCGGCGAGCACCTTGGCGCGCACGCCCGCGGACATGCCCTCGCCGAGCTCGGCCGCGGCGACGATCCCGAGGAGATCGCCGTGGGTCGCCAGGAGCCCTGCGGCGGTCTTCTCGCCGATGCCGGCGACGCCCGGGAGGCCGTCGGACGAGTCGCCGCGGAGAGTGGCGAAGTCGGCGTACTGCGACGGCAGCACGCCGTACTTGGCGACCACCGACGCATCGGTGAGCACCTCGAGGTTGCTCATGCCCCGCGCGGTGTAGACGACGCGGACGTCGCGCGCGTCGTCGACCAGCTGGAAGAGGTCGCGGTCGCCGGTGACGATGTCGACCGGCATGGTCGCGGTCGTGGCGAGGGTGCCGATGACGTCGTCGGCTTCGTGGGCGGCGGCGCTGACGACGCGGATGCCGAGGGCGTCGAGCACGTCGCGGATGACGGGCACCTGCACCTCGAGCGGATCCGGCACCACCTCGACGTCGGGCCCGCCGGCGACGACCTCGGCGACGCGATGCGTCTTATAGGTCGGGATGAGGTCGACCCGCCATTGCGGGCGCCAGTCGTCGTCCCAGCACGCCACGAGATGCGTCGGGCGATAGGTGGTGACGAGCCTGGTGATGATGTCGAGGAACCCGCGGACCGCGTTGACGGGCGTGCCGTCCGGGGCGCGCACGGTGTCGGGCACCCCGTAGAACGCGCGGAAGTACAGGGACGCGGAGTCGAGCAGCATCAGGCGGTCGGTCACGCGTTCATCCTGGCATGCACCGCCGACGCGCACCCCGGGCATGTGAACGCCTCAGCTCATCGCGTGCGCGTCGCGCCGCGGCATCCGGCGTCTCGCAACCCGCCGTTCACCTGCCGGACCGGCGCCGGTCTCACGGCGGGACCCATCGCGTTCACGTCCGGCGCCCACCGTGGGGAGACAGCCCCGGGCCCGATCGTGAGCCCGGCCGAGAGGAGGCGCCGCATGGGTCGCGAGGATGTGCTGGCGTGGGTCGAGTCGCCGCTGCAGCTCGTCGGCGCCGCGGAGTGGGCGGCCGCCCACCGGACGACCGTTCCCGTCGCCGGCCGGCTGACTCCGCAGATCTCGGCCACCGCCGACGAGCTGCTGTCGCGCGGCGCACGCTTCGGCGAGCTCGCGCCCTATCTCGGCATCCCCTGGAGCCTGCTGGCGCGCCACGGCCACTGGCTCGTCGGCGACGGCTTCTCGGGCCAGTTCCGGCTCGCGGCCGCGGTGCTGCGCCCGCATCGCATCACCTTCCTCGATGACGGCGCGCACGCGATCGCGTACGCCGACACGCTCCTGGGCCGGCGCCTGTACGCCCGTCCGAACATCGACGAGCGCGGACTCACGACCGTCGTCGCCCCGTTCGCCGCCGAACTCGTCCACCGTCGCGCGACCGCACGGCGTGCCGGGATGTTCACGGCGTTCGACCTCGGCGCCGACCGCCTGGACGCCCTCGCCGACCACGGGTTCGGCATCCGTCGCCACGACTTCTCCTGGACGCGGCAGAGCGCGCCCGCCGCGCCGGAGCTCGGTCGCCGTGTCGTCCTCGGCAGCGCCCTGCCGGTCGACGGACGGATGCTGCTGCTCGACTACGTCCGGTGGGTGCGGGATGCCGCGGCCGGCGGCGCCGTGTACCTCCCTCACCGTCGCGAGACAGCGCAGCAGCTGGACGCCGTCGCGACGGCGCCCGAGCTGCGGATCCACGAGACCGGGCTGCCCGTCGAGCTCGTGCTCGCCGGCGCCCGGGGTCCGCTGGACGTGCACACCCTGCCTTCGAGCACTACGACGACCCTCCCGCTGGTGCTCGCGGGCACCGGTGCGACCGTCCACACCGGCCGCGTGCGCCGCTCGGCCCGGACGGCGGCGGCATGAGCGAGGTCGTCGCCATCATCCCCGCGCGCGGCGGCTCCAAGGGCGTGCCGCGCAAGAACCTGCAGCGCGTCGGCGGCGTGCCGCTGATCGCGCGCGCGGTCGAGGCGGCCCGGCGCTGCCCGGCGATCGACCGCGTCGTCGTGACCACCGATGACGTCGACATCGCCGCCGTCGCCGCCGAATGGGGTGCGGAGGTCGTCGAGCGGCCCGCAGACCTCTCCGGCGACCTGGCGAGCAGCGAGAGCGCGCTCGTGCACGCCCTCGAGACGCTCGAGGCGCGCAAGGTCGACGTGGGCGTCCTCGCGTTCCTGCAGGCGACCTCCCCGTTCATCGACGTCGACGCGCTCACCGCTGCCGTGCAGCTCGTTCGCTCCCGCCGGAGGGACAGCGTCTTCTCGGCCGTCGAGACGTACGGGTTCCTGTGGGAGAAGGGCGTCGGCAGCGCGGCCGAGCCCGTCAACCACGAGATCGACGTGCGCCCGCGCCGGCAGGACCGCGAACCGCACTACCTCGAGACCGGCGGCTT
This sequence comes from Microbacterium trichothecenolyticum, assembly GCF_041938625.1. Taxonomy (GTDB): domain Bacteria; phylum Actinomycetota; class Actinomycetes; order Actinomycetales; family Microbacteriaceae; genus Microbacterium; species Microbacterium trichothecenolyticum_D. Next base: position 1,984,965 of record NZ_CP169427.1, read on the forward strand.
CTACGTGATGCGGGCGGCGGGCTTCCGCGCGGCGAACCACCGCTTCTTCGGCAGCGTCGGCATCGCCGAGGTCGCCCCGCGCACCGCGATCGAGATCGACACCCTCGACGAGCTGGAGCTCGCGCGCGCGCTCGCGCCCCTCGTCGACCGCGCCGCGTTCGGCGCCCACGCGGGCACGATCCCCGTCGACGCGGTCGTGACCGACTTCGACGGCGTGCACACCGACGACACCGTGCACGTCGACCAGAACGGCGTCGAGTCCGTCACCGTGAGCCGATCGGACGGCATGGGGGTCGGGATGCTGCGAGCCGCCGGCATCCCCTTCCTCATCCTCTCGACCGAAGCGAACCCGGTGGTGGCGGCCCGCGCGCGCAAGCTCGGCGTCGACGTGCGGCAGGCCGCGGTCGACAAGGCGGCGGTGCTGCGCGAGTGGGCGCGGGAGCAGGGCATCCCGCTCTCGCGCATCGCGTACCTCGGCAACGACGTCAACGACCTCGGCTGCCTCGAGCTGGTCGGCTGGCCCATCGCGGTGCCTGACGCCCACCCCCTCGTCCTCTCCACCGCGCGCGTCGTGCTCGACCGCTCCGGCGGAGCCGGCGCCGTGCGCGACCTCGCCGAGCGCGTGCTCAGCGGCAGGTCCGCCACGGCCGCCGCCGATGCGCTCCGGCCGGCCGTGACGCCGGTGCGAGCCGCAGCATCCGATCACCCCACTGCACCACAGGAGGCCTCATGACCGTCACCATCGGATCCCGCGTCGTCGGGGGCGGACGCCCCGCGTACGTCATCGCCGAGATCGGCCTGAACCACAACGGCGACGTCGACATCGCCAAGCGCCTCATCGACGTGGCGGCCGACGCCGGCGCGGACGCCGTCAAGTTCCAGAAGCGCACCCCCGAGATCGCCACGCCCGAACACATGCGCGACATGCCGCGCGACACCCCGTGGGGACGCGTGACGTACCTCGACTACCGGCGCCGCGTCGAGTTCGACCGCGAGCAGTACATCGAGATCTCGGACCACGCGCTGCTCCGCGGCCTCGAGTGGTTCGCGTCGCCATGGGACGTGCCGAGCGTGGCGTTCCTCGAGGATCTCGGCGTCGTCGCGCACAAGGTGGCATCCGCGTCGCTCACCGACGTGGAGCTGCTCCACGCGCTCCGCGACACGGGGAGGCCGGTGATCCTGTCGACCGGCATGTCGACGATCGAGCAGATCGACGCCGCGATCGACATCCTCGGCACCGACCACCTCGTGCTGATGCACGCCACGTCGACGTACCCGATGGAGCCGGAGGAGGCCAACCTCCGCATGATCCCGGCGCTGCGCGACCGCTACCCGGGTGTGCCGGTCGGCTACTCGGGCCACGAGCGCGGCCTGCAGATCTCGCTCGCGGCCGTCGCCCTCGGCGCGGTCGCGGTGGAGCGGCACATCACGCTCGACCGCACGATGTGGGGTTCCGACCACGCCGCGTCGCTCGAGCCGGCCGGTCTGCAGCACCTGGTGCGCGACATCCGCGTCATCGAGGCGGCGCTCGGCGACGGCGTGAAGCGCGTCTATCCTGGCGAGCTCGCCCCCATGGCGAAGCTGCGCCGCGTCCCCGCGTGAGTCCCCGCGGGACGGACGGCGGGCGGCCGCGGGTCGTCGCCATCGCCGACACCGACTCCTACGTGAAGTGGGCGGCGGCACTCCTCGGCGGCGTCGGAGAGCGATGGGATGCCTCGCTCCTGGTGCTCGAGACTCCGCTCGTGGTCAGCGACACCCAGCTCGCCTCCGCGTTGAGCGGGAGCGGGCTGGAGCCGGACCGCGTCGAGCGGATCGCGTACGGCGCGCTGGCGGCCCGGCTCGCCGAGCTGCACGCGGACGCCGTCGTGATCGGTGCTCGCGGACCGCTCGTGCGCGTTCTCGCGCGCGACCTCGCGGCGCTGGAGCCGCGGCCGGTCGTGGTGACGGGGCTTCCGGGCATCTCGATCCCCGCGACCCGCAAGGCTGTCGTGTACCGGCTGCAGTCCGACCTGTTCGTCGTGCACTCGCGCCGCGAGGTGCGCGAGTTCGGCGCCTTGTCGGTCCGCACCGGGTATGCGCACCGCTACGCCCTCGCCAGGCTGCCGTTCGCGCGCGGGGCGGTCACCGCCGGGGGAGGAGCGCGCCCGGACGCCGAGGGCACCGACCTCGTGTTCGCGACGCAGGCCAAGGTCCCCGCGGAGCGGGAGGACCGGCTCCGCGTCGCGCGCATGCTCGTACGGGCCGCCGAGGCGGACCCGTCGCGGCGCGTCGTGGTGAAGCTGCGGGCCGCATCGGGCGAGCATCAGACGCACGCCGAGGTCGACGGCTACCCCGAGCTGCTCGCCTCGCTCGGGCCACTTCCGGCGAACCTCGTGACCTCGACCGCGTCGATGGGCACCGCGCTCGACACGGCGGAGGGGCTCGTCACAGTGAGCTCCACGGCGGCGATCGAGGCGATCGCGCGCGGCATCCCCGTGATCGCGCTCGACACGTTCGGCGTCTCGCCGCGCCTCATCAACGAGACGCTCGCCGACGCCGACCTGATCGCGGGCGAGGACGATGTCGTCGCACGCCGGTTCCGGCATCCGGATCCCGAATGGCTCGACGAGAACTACTTCCACGCCCCTGAGGCCGACGACTGGACCGCCCACGTCGAGGCGCTGCTCGCGCAGCGGTCGGCAGGGCGGCTTCCAGCGCGCGCCTCGGTGGCACGCCGGGGCGGGGCGCTGCGCGACGCATGGGAGCGCAAGGTCGCCCTCGGACGCAGCGACACCTCCGCGTCAGGTGCTGTGGCTTACGCCGTCGGCGTGCCGCTGCGCTCGGTGGTGCGGCTCACCAAGCGCGCGCGCCGGTCGCTCGTCGGCGCGGTTCAGCAGCCGGGCCCGGTCGGATCCTCCACGCAGGTGCGGTCCACGAGCGCGGTGCGCACCTCGACGACGCGCACGCCGTAGCCGGCCGCCTCGGCCCGGACCACGCCGGGCACCGGCCGCCACGTGCCGCTGCCGAAATCGACGGATGCCTCGTACTCGACGGTCACCGAGACCGGATACGTTCCGCGGGCTCGGTACGCGTGGCTCGTCGCGGTCGGCGTGAACTGCCCCTGTCCGAGGGCCGCCCACGAAGCCCCGCCGGTGGCGGCGCGCGTGGTCGTGCCGTCGCCGTTGTCGAACACGTACGCGACCGGCACGAACCGCACGGTCACGTCCCATCCGAGGACCGTTCCAGGGATGCGCTGCTCGGATGCCGAGGCCAGCAGGTTCGTCGGCATGCCGACGACCCCGAAGCCGGCCGGCTCCCCGGCGAGCGTCGGCTGCGCGGGTCGGAACGACGCGATGTCGGCGAGCGTCACGTCGGGGACCCCGATGACGCTGTAGTCGATGCAGCGGTTGAGCGGCCCGCAGTCTTCCGCGCTTGGGGCGGAGTTCGGTTGCGTTTGCAGGGCTGGTGGGCCACCATCTTTCGGTTCGGAGCTTGAATTCGCCCCTCGGTCGCTCAGAGAAACATCGACCTGCGTTTTCTGATTCGATACTTCGCAGTTCCCGGTCCAACCACCTGCGTCGCACTCCGCGGCGAAGCTACTGGGCCCGCTGACCAGCACGACCACCAGTCCCACCACTGCGGCCGCACTAGCCACCACTAGCTTGCGCATTCGGCTCCGTCGTCGCGTCCATCAATCTCAGCAATTGCGAAACCCGTGGTCGTCGTCGTGGACGGCTCGATGGTGACGCGCATCGACTGAATATCGCGCCGATCCTCGGCCACCACCGAGACTCCTTGAGAGTCAATGACCGTGACTTGAGAGACGTTGAGACAAACGTCTAGTGTCACGTTTCCCGGGCTTGATTGAACCGCGCTCTTCTCCAACAAGTCCACGGTCGTGGGGCCGTCGACGACCAAATCATCTGCGTGCATCTGGGTGAAGGTCTTCCGCGCGCCAGCGTTCGCGTCACCCGTCGTCCAGCCGTACACGGCCTCGAACGTCTCCGGGTCGCTCAGATCCACCTGGTTCAGCGCATCCACGTAGGCCCGGTACGTCTCCTCCGCCGCCGCGAACGCCTCTTCCTCGCTCGAGAATCCGGGCGTCGGCGTGGGTACCGGCGCCGGGGTGGTGCACCCGGCGAGCGCGAGCACGAGCAGTCCGCTGAGCGCCGCCGCTGTCACCCGAGTCCTCACGCCCCCACGCTAGCCGCCGGCGTCGACGCCCGACGGAGTTATCCACAGCGTGCACGCGAAGAAGCCGGCGATCGCGTCCGGGGGGTGTCGCAGATCGCCGGCTCCGGGCGGGTCGGTGAGACCGCCCCTCGTGCCCTCCGGGGTCGGGCACGAGGGGTGGTCCCGGGCGACGCATCGCCTGCAGGGGTTTCGCGGAGGGGATCGGGATTCCCGTCACCGCGATGCCTCCAGGCTTCCAACCCGACCTGGGAGATCCCTATCGCCCCACCACACGAACGCCGGGCGCTGGCCGTGCAGCCGCTGTGCTGTCATCATGACGCCATGCGCATCGTCGGACCGACCGTCTCGCTCGTACTCGTCGCCTCGATCGCCGCGCTGAGCGGCTGTGCGTCGTCTCAGCCCGTGATCGCACCGGTCACCCGTGACGTGGGCGACCTTCAGGGTGAGACCGTCGAGCTCGAGGTCGGGCAGGTGCTCAACATCGACACCGGTGACCTCGCCGTGGACAGCTACAGCGGCGTCGTCTCCGATCCGTCCGTCGCGAAGTTCACGGCGGGTCGCGAAGAGGGCGGCGCGACGTACAACCCCGGGGTCGAGGGGCTCGCCGAGGGAACGACGAAGGTCGTGCTGTCGAACGACGACGGCGGCATCCAGGACGTCACCTTCACCGTGGACGTCTCGGGCTGATCCGGCACGGTGCGGCCGGGATGCCGCTTCCGGGCGTAGTCTCATGCGATGACCTCAGCGGCGAGCCGGACAGAGCTGCGAGCGCTCCTCGACGAGCTGCACGACGCCGCTACCGTGCGCATCGCGGCGATGGACGAGACCCTCGAAGAGCTCCGCGCGGATCGCGGCTCCGACGTCGCCGACGACGAGCACGACCCCGAGGGCGTCACGCTGTCGGGGGAGTGGTCCCGGGCGGTGGCCCTCGAAGAGGCCGCCCGCCGCGAGATCGCCGAGATCGACGAGGCCGTCAAGCGCTGGGAGGCCGGCACCTACGGCGTCTGCGTCGACTGCGGCCGCGGCATCCCGATCGCGCGTCTTCGCGTGCGTCCCTTCGCGACGCGGTGCGTGTCGTGCGCCGAGAAGGCCGGCGCCTGACGTGTCGTTCGGCGACGCCGCATCCCGTGCCGCCCGCGACGGCTTCCCGCGTGTCGCGGACGCGGATCCGTGCCCGTGCGGCAGCGGTGAGCGCTTCGACGGATGCTGCGCCCCCGCGCTGCGCGGAACCCCGGCGCCGACCGCCGAGCGCCTGATGCGCTCGCGGTACACGGCGTTCGTGATCGGCGACGCGGTGTATCTCCACGACACGTGGCATCCGGGCACGCGGCCCTCGGAGCTGACGCTGGACCCCGAACAGCGATGGACCGGGCTCGAGATCGCCGACGTCGAGGACGGCGGCGAGGGCGCCACGCGGGGCGTCGTCGAGTTCCGTGCCGCCTGGCGCCACGGCCGCGATCACGGCGTCCTGCACGAGCGCAGCCGTTTCGTGCAGCGGGGCGGCCGCTGGTGGTACCTCGACGGCCAGATCGATCCGCGCTGACCGGTCCACACTGCTCCGAGCGCCGATAGCGTGGCAGACATGACCACTCAGGCAGAGAAAGCACAGACCCTCGCCCGACTGCACGCCGCCCCCGAGATCCTGCGCGTGGTGAACGTGTGGGACGCGGTATCGGCCCGCACCGTCGCCGCCCTCCCCGAGACGCGCGCCATCGCGACGGCGGGCCACTCGATCGCCGCGACCTTCGGCTACCCCGACGGCGAGATCCCGCTCGAGACCACGCTCGACATGGTCGGCCGGATCGTCGAGGCCGTGGGCGACCTGCCGGTGAGCACCGACCTCGACGCCGGCTACGGCGACCCGGCCGAGACCGTGCGTCGCGCGATCGGCAAGGGTGTCGTCGGCGCCAACATCGAAGACCGCCTCGTGCCGCTCGCAGAGGCCGTGGCCAATGTCGAAGCGATCGTCGCGGCCGGAGCGGCCGAGGGCGTGCCCATCGTCCTCAACGCGCGCACCGACGCGTTCGTGCGCGCCGGCAAGCGCCCCCTCGAGGAGTCGATCGCCGACGCGATCGAGCGCGGCCGCGCCTACCTCGCCGCCGGCGCCGACCTCGTGTTCGTGCCCGGCATCCTGAACGCCGACATCACCCGGCAGCTGGTCGAGGGGATCGGCGAGCGCAAGATCAGCGTGATCGGCCTGCCGGGCGCGTTGTCGGCGGGGGAGTACGAGGCGCTGGGCGTCGCCCGCATCTCGTACGGCCCCATGACGCAGCGCGTCGCGCTGACGGCGCTCCAGGATCTCGCCGCCGACCTCTACGCGGACGGCGTCATCCCCGCCTCCACACGCAGCCTCAATTGAGGACGCGACGCGTGACGGCGGACGCCGCCGTCACGTGTCGTGCTCGAGCGGCGCGTGATCCTCGCGGTGATCGTCGACGGCGCCGGAGGGATAGTGGTCGACCTCGGGCCGGCGGCGGAGCAGGAGCACGCTGGCGATGAGTCCTCCCCAGACGATGACGATCGCCAGGATGAGGAATATGACGGCGATCGGGGTCATGACCGCTCCTTCCCCTCGCTCGCCGGCACCGGGCTGCCGGACTGGGCATATTCCGGCCACGCGGTGAAGTCGTCCGGCGACGCCCGCCAGCGCAGCAGTGTCATGACGACGGCCGCGACCACGAGGAAGGCGATCGTGCCCCATCCGAAGACCATCAAGTACCACCCCGGCATATCCGCATACCCGTCGACCAGCAGTGTCACGATCCGCGAGACGAGCATGTAGCCCAGCACGATCGGCGCGAGCACGCCGACGAGGGCGATCCACAGCCTTCCGACCTTGAACGTCGAGACCGCGTTGAGATGGAACCGCAGTTCGGGGCCGCGCCGGAGCACCCAGATGACGAGGATCGTCATCATCACCGCCGATGCCACGATCCCGATGTTGTTCGCCCACTGATCCGTCACATCGAGCGCGAGAAGGCCCGTCGTCGTCGAGAAGAACAGAATGGACAGCACCGCGGAGATCACGCCGAGGCCCACCGCCGCGGCGCGCGTCGACAGTCCGAACTTCTCCTGGATCGCCGCCGACACCACCTGCAGCACGGAGATCAGCGACGTGAATCCCGCGAGGGCGAGCGATCCGAAGAACAGACAGCCGAAGAGGGGGCCGCCGGGCATCTGCGACACGATCGCGGGGAACGTGATGAACGACAGTCCCACGCCGGTGAGGCCCTCGAGCTCCGCGACGGCGACGCCCTGCTGGAAGGCGAAGAAGCCGAGGGTTGCGAAGACACCGATGCCGGCGAGGATCTCGAACGACGAGTTCGCGAAGGCGACGACCAGACCCGGCGTCGTGAGGTTGGACCGCCGCCGGCGGTACGAAGCGTAGGTGATCATGATGCCGAAGGCGATCGAGAGTGAGAAGAAGATCTGGCTGTAGGCGGCGATCCACACGTCGGGATTCGCCAGCGCTCCCCAGTCGGGGGTGAACAGCGCGGTGAGGCCCGCCGCTGCACCGTCGAGGAACAGCGCACGGACGACGAGGATCAGGAAGGCGATCACGAGAAGCGGGAGGAACACGACGTTCACCCGCTGGAGCCCCTTGACCACACCGGCGGCCAGCACGGTGATCGCGGCGATCCAGACGATGGCCAGCGGGATCAAGACGCCGGGCACGAACTCGAAACTGACCCCGGGGTCGCCGACCTGCAGGTACTCGCCGGTGAGGAAGTCGGCGGGATCCTCACCCCAGCGCAGATCGAACGAGAAGACGAAGAAGCTCAGTGCCCACGCGATCACCGCCGTGTAGTAGAGCGCGATCACGAACGCGATCGCGACCTGGAACCACCCGAGCGACTCCGTCCAGCGACCCCACGCGCGACCGACGCGGCGGAACGCGGTCGGCGCGGCTCCGCGGAAGCGATGACCGAGTGCGTAGTCGAGGAACAGGATCGGGATGCCGGCGGTGAGCAGGGCGACGAGGTATGGGATGAGGAAAGCCCCGCCGCCGTTCTCGTACGCAACCCCGGGAAAGCGCCAGATGTTGCCGAGGCCGACGGCCGAGCCGATCGCCGAGAGTATGAAGCCGATCTGGCCGGTCCACTCCTCGCGCGGCCTCGGCTGCGTCGTCGAGCCTCCCGTGTTCGGTGCGGTCACGTCGTCGTCCCTTCGCCGGTTCTGCACGGTATCAGTCCTCGCGCGCGGCGACCAGCGGGCGGGCGGGAATCCGGGTGACGAGGGTGACGTTGCACGTGTGCATGGAGCCCGCACCCGTCGACGTCGTCGTGATCGGCGCCGGCCAGGCGGGCCTCTCGGCCGCCTATCACCTCCAGCGGCGCGGATTCGTCCCGCTTCATCGTGCGACCGGCGCGGACCAGACGTTCCTCGTCGTCGATGCGAATCCCGTGCCCGGGGGAGCCTGGCAGCACCGCTGGGCGTCGCTGCGGATGGCGACGGTGAACGGCATCCACGAGCTGCCCGGGTTCGCGGTGCCGCCGGCCGATCCTGCCGCGGCGAGCCGCGACATCCTTCCCGCGTATTTCGCCGACTATGAGGACCGCTTCGCCCTCGACGTGCTCCGGCCCGTGCAGGTGAAAGCCGTGCGCCGCGCCGACGACGACCCGCGCGGCCGGCTCGCGGTCGAGACCGATCGCGGCACGTGGGCCGCGCGCTTCGTGATCAACGCGACCGGCACGTGGACGCGTCCGTTCTGGCCGAGGTATCCGGGGCAGGAGCGCTTCCGCGGGCGCCAGCTGCACGTCGGCGACTACGTCTCGGCCGAGGAGTTCCGCGGCAAGCGCGTCGTCATCGTCGGCGCCGGGATCTCGGCGGTGCAGCTCCTCGATGAGATCTCGCACGTGGCCGACACGTTCTGGGTGACGCGGCGCGCGCCGGAGTGGGTCGAGGACGATTTCGACATCCCGGCGCGCGTCGCCGCCATCGCCGGCGTCGAAGACCGTGTGCGCCGCGGCCTGCCGCCCGGCAGCGTGATCTCGGTGACCGGCATGCACTGGACGCCGTGGGCGCGGGCCGCCGAGGCACGGGGCGTGCTGGTGCGGCACCCGATGTTCGCCTCGATCGAGGAGGAGGGCGTGCGCATGCCCGACGGAACGCTCGAGCGCGCCGACGTCATCCTGTGGGCCACCGGCTTCCGGCCCGCGCTCGACCACCTCGCGCCGTTGCGCCTGCGCACGCCCGAGGGCGGGTTCCGGGTGGAGAACGGGCGCTCGATCGACGAGCCGCGACTGTTCCTCATCGGCTACGGCCCGTCGCAGTCGACGGTCGGCGCGAACCGAGCCGGCCGCGACGCTGTCCGCGCCATCGTCGCCGACCCCGTCGCGCTCGCCGCCTGACATCTCACGAGGGCGTGAGCGCGTCCAGCAGCAGGTCGAGCGCCCCGTGCGCCGCCCCGCGGGCCCGTGCGTCGCCCGGCCGGTCGGCGAGCCACAGCGCCGCCTCGTTCATCGCCCCACTCAGCTGCTGGGTCACGGCCTCGACGAGGTCGCCGGGAACCGTCCCGAGCGCCGCGACCGCCTCGCGCAGCTCCCTGCCCGAGGCGGCCGCGTCGAGCTCGCGCCAGCGGCTCCAGCCGAGCGCCGCGGGCGCGTCGACCAGCAGGATGCGCGCGGCCCGGTCGTCGGTGATCGCGTCGAGGAACGCGTGGCTTCCGGCGCGCAGCTGGGACGCAGCATCCGTCTCCTCCTCCGCCGCGGTGACGACGCGCGCCGCGATCTCGGTCTGCAGCTGCTCGGCGACCGCCGAGAACAGTCCGAGCTTGCCGTCGTAGTGGTGGTACACCGCGCCGCGCGTGACGCCCGCCTGCCGGGCGATGTCGTCGACGGATGCTGCGGCGAAGCCGTCCGTCGCGAAGCGATCACGCGCGACCTCCCACACGCGGCGGGCGGTCTCGGCGGCGACGGCGGCGCTGGTTCGAGGCATGGCGTTCCTTTACGTGCGCGATGTATGTATAGTGAGGTTTACAGACACAGTGTACGTAAAGAGGGGGATGAGATGGAGAGCCTCACGAGCTTCTACCCCGTGGTGATGACGACGGATGCCGCCGCCTCCGCCCGCTTCTTCGAAGACCACTTCGGCTTCGCGCGGACGTTCGCCGCAGAGTGGTACGTGAGTCTCGTGCGCGACGGATCGGAGCTGGCGTTCCTGGCGAGCGACCACGAGACGATCCCTGCCGGCTTCGGCGCGCCCGCGCGCGGCGTGCTGCTCAACGTCGAGGTCGACGACGCCCGCGCGGCCCACGAACGCCTTGTGGTGGACGGCGGTCTGGAGTGCGTGCTGCCGCTGCGGGACGAGTCGTTCGGTCAGCGCCACTTCATCCTCGTGGCGCCCGGGGGCGTCCTCGTCGACGTCATCGAGCCGATCGAGCCGTCCGCGGAGTTCGCCGCGGCCTTCGCGTGATGCGCGAGTCCTCGAGCGCGGCGTAGCGTGGAGGGCACGACGAAGGGGGACCCATGGCCCGCATCCTGATCTTCGGCGGCCACGGCAAGGTCGCGCTGCTGCTCGAGCCGCTGCTCGTCGCGCAGGGGCACACCGTGACCGCGGTGATCCGCAACGCGGACCACGAGGCCGAGGTCGCGGCGACGGGCGCGCAGCCGCTCGTCGCGGATGTCGAGGCGCTCGACCTCGACCAGCTTGCGAACATCGTCGCCGGCAACGACGTCGTGGTGTGGTCGGCCGGCGCCGGCGGCGGGAACCCGGCGCGCACGTACGCGGTCGATCGCGATGCCGCGATCCGCTCGATGGACGCGGCTGCGGCCGCCGACGTGCTGCGCTACGTGATGGTGTCGTGGGTGGGATCGCGTGCAGACCACGGCATCGCGCCCGACGCCTCGTTCTTCCCGTACGCCGATGCGAAGTGGGCCGCCGACGCCCACCTGGCCGCGAGCGCGCTCGACTGGACGATCCTCGCGCCCGGCACGCTCACGCTCGATCCGCCGACCGGCCGCATCGCCCTCGATCCGGACGACGCAGGCGCCGTCGCCCGGGCCGATGTGGCCGCGGCGATCGCGGCGACCATCGCGGACGACACCACGATCGGGCGGACCATCCGGTTCGGCGGCGGCGACGAGGTCATCGGCCACGCGATCGCGGGCTGAGCCTCAGTCCTCGCTGGAATGCAGGCCGCGGCGCGCCGACAGCAGCGTCACCTCGGGGTGATCGGCGACCAGGCGCTCGGCGTGGTCGAGCACGTCGCGCACGTGCGACGACCCCGACGCCACGATCGAGACGCCGATCCTCGCGCGGCGGTGCAGGTCGTGCTCGCCGACCTCCGCGGCGGCCGCCTCGGTGCGCCGGCTCAGGTCGGCGATGAGCGGACGCAGCACGCTGCGCTTCTCTTTCAGCGAGCGGACGTCGCCGAGCAGCAGGTCGAACTCGATCCACCCGATCCACATGGCTCCATCGTGCCAGCGGCCGCCGGCGCCCGCGGGCGCGCCTAGGCTCGTGTCATGCTCGCCACCGTCATCCATGCCGCCCGCGACATCCGCGTCGAGAACGTCCCCGATCCCGTGCTGTCCACCGGCGCCGACGCGATCGTGCGCGTGGTCGCCGCCTGCGTGTGCGGTTCCGACCTCTGGCCCTACCGCGGCGTCACGCCCACGCACGAACCGCACCGTATCGGTCACGAGTTCGTCGGCATCGTCGAGGAGGTGGGCGTCGACGTCGAGATCGTGCGCCCCGGTGACTTCGTGATCGCGCCGTTCTACGTGTGCGACGGCACCTGCGCGAACTGCCGCAACGGCGTCAGCACGTCGTGCCTGACTGGCGGCTGGTGGGGCAGCGATGACCGCTTCGGCGGCTTCGCGGACGGCGGTCAGGGCGAGCGCGTGCGCGTGCCGCTCGCCGACGGCACCCTCGCCGTCGTGCCCGGACCGGTCGCGGATGACGAGATCCCTGGCCTGCTCACCCTCAGCGACGTCATGGGCACGGGCCACCACGCCGCGGTCTCCGCCGGCGTGGGCCCGGGCGATTCCGTCGCCGTGGTGGGCGACGGCGCGGTCGGGCTGTGCGCCATCATCGCGGCGAAGCGCCTCGGCGCCACCACGATCATCGCGATGTCGCGTCACCCGCAGCGCCAGGCGCTCGCGCGCGAGTTCGGCGCCACAGACGTCGTCGAGGAGCGCGGCGATGCCGGCGTCGACGCGGTGCGCGCGCTGACCGGCGGCATCGGTGCGGACCGCGTGCTCGAGTGCGTCGGCACGAAGGAGTCGATGGACCAGGCGCTGCGCTCGACACGTCCCGGCGGCATGGTCGGCTACGTCGGGGTTCCCAACGGCGGGCCGGAGCTGCCCGTGCGGCAGATGTTCAACCGCAACGTCGGCGTCAACGGCGGCGTCGCGCCGGTGCGCGGCTACATCGAGGAGCTCCTGCCCGACGTGCGCTCGGGTGCGATCCAGCCCGGCCGCGTGTTCGACCTCGAGCTCCCGCTCGAAGACGCCGCCGAGGCGTACGCTGCGATGGACGAGAGGCGCGCGACGAAGGTGCTGCTGCGGCCGTGAGCTCGCCGCACGGCGCGCCCGAACCCCGGCTCCGCGATTCGCGACGCGCCGCGCGCCTGCGCGCGACGGGGTGTTCGTGGGGTAGAACAGCAGGAAGTCGAAGGGAACCCGAACCGTGAAGCTCGTCAAGCGCATCGTCGTGGTGCTCATCATCGCGTTCGCGGCGTTCTACCTCATCACCCGGCCGCAGGACGCGGCGAACGCCGTGCAGGGCGCCGTCGGCGCCGTGTGGGGCGCCGGGGTCGCCGTCGTCGACTTCTTCATGGCGCTCGTCCAGGGCTAGGACCGAGATGTTCGATCCGCGGATCGAGAAGCACCTGATCTCGGATCAGGGGGAGCACATCGTCGACGAGGTCCGAAAGCACTGGGCCGCCACGGTCTCGGCGGTGCTCGAGCTCTTCGGCGGCATCGTCGTCGTCCTCCTCACGTTCTTCGTTCCGCCGCAGGCATGGTGGGTGCCGGCGCTCCTGGGGGCCGCGGTGACCGTGCACGCGATCTGGCGGATCTTCGAGCAGCACACCGACCGCTTCGTCATCACCAACATGCGCGTCTTCCGGGTGCACGGCATCCTCTCGCAGCGCATCGCGACCATGCCGCTCGCGCGCATCCTCGACATCTCCGTCTACAAGCCGCTCGTCGGCCGCATCTTCGGCTACGGGCACTTCGTGTTCGAGTCGGCCGCACAGGAGCAGGGCCTCCGCGAGATCCGGTACGTCGGCGATCCCGACCGGCGCGGCCTCACGATCCAGCGCGTCATCCAGCAGGCCGGCCTCCGCGGTGCGGCCGGGCGCTCGGGGGTGGATCCGTTCGCCGGGGCACCCTTCGCACACCCGCCGCAGCCGCAGCCGGAGGCCGCAGCATCCGTCACCGTCGCCCCTGCCGCCGACGACCGCCACGCGACCGCCCCGGTTCCGGACGTGCGACGCGGCTCGACGTCGGGGTGGGACTGGCTCGCCGACGCGCAACGGCGCGAGGACGAGCGGCTGGCGCAGCTGCGCGGCGAGGCGGCGCCGTCGCCGGCGCCCTTCGATCCCGACCGTACGAACACCGCGCCGATCGAGCTTCCTCGCTGACCGGAACGGCTGACCGGAACGGATGCCGCACCCCTCGATGACGGGAGATTTCGGGTCCGCCGGGAACATCGCAGGCGACCCGGCCGTTCTGTTACCCTGGAGTGTCACTCGTGTGGCTGTTTCGCCACGCCTGTGTTCCGGTTCGCGCCGGTGATCGGTCTCCCGTCAGGGTCCGAGTGACATCGCTGGAAAATCCGCTTCGCCTCGGTTCGAGGCATCCGTTCGCCCTCGTGCGGCGGAAGCCGCTGAAAGCCGGGGCCCGACACCAAACCCCAACAAGGACAACCCACTACATGACTACCGCAACGACCGCCCCGGCCACCAAGCAGGTCGCGATCAACGACATCGGATCTGCCGAGGACTTCCTGGCCGCGGTCGAGAAGACTCTGAAGTTCTTCAACGACGGCGACCTCATCGAGGGCACCGTGGTGAAGATCGACCGCGACGAGGTGCTCCTCGACGTCGGTTACAAGACCGAGGGCGTCATCCCCTCGCGTGAGCTTTCCATCAAGCACGACGTCGACCCCAACGAGGTCGTCAAGGTCGGCGACGAGGTCGAAGCCCTCGTTCTCCAGAAGGAGGACAAGGAAGGCCGCCTCATCCTCTCGAAGAAGCGCGCACAGTACGAGCGTGCGTGGGGCGACGTCGAGAAGATCAAGGAGAACGACGGTGTGGTCACCGGCTCCGTGATCGAGGTCGTCAAGGGCGGTCTGATCGTCGACATCGGCCTGCGTGGCTTCCTCCCCGCATCGCTCATCGAGCTCCGCCGCGTCCGCGACCTCACGCCGTACCTCGGGCAGGAGATCGAGGCGAAGATCCTCGAGCTCGACAAGAACCGCAACAACGTCGTGCTGTCGCGCCGCGCCCTGCTCGAGCAGACGCAGTCCGAGTCGCGCACCACGTTCCTCAACAACCTCCACAAGGGCCAGGTCCGCAAGGGCACGGTCTCGTCGATCGTCAACTTCGGTGCGTTCGTCGACCTCGGTGGCGTCGACGGTCTCGTCCACGTCTCGGAGCTCTCGTGGAAGCACATCGAGCACGCGTCCGAGGTCGTCGAGGTCGGCCAGGAGGTCACCGTCGAGATCCTCGAGGTGGACCTCGACCGTGAGCGCGTCTCGCTGTCGCTCAAGGCGACGCAGGAGGACCCGTGGCAGGTCTTCGCCCGCACCCACGCGATCGGCCAGGTCGCGCCGGGCAAGGTCACCAAGCTGGTTCCGTTCGGTGCGTTCGTGCGCGTCGCGGACGGCATCGAGGGCCTCGTGCACATCTCGGAGCTGTCGGGCAAGCACGTCGAGCTCGCTGAGCAGGTCGTGTCGGTCGGCGAAGAGGTCTTCGTCAAGATCATCGACATCGACCTCGAGCGTCGCCGCATCTCGCTCTCGCTCAAGCAGGCGAACGAGTCGGTCGACCCGCACGGCACCGAGTTCGACCCGGCCCTCTACGGCATGGTCACGGAGTACGACGAGCACGGCGAGTACAAGTACCCCGAGGGCTTCGACCCCGAGACCAACGCATGGCTCGAGGGCTTCGACGAGCAGCGCGAGAAGTGGGAGCAGGAGTACGCCGCCGCCCACGCTCGCTGGGAGGCCCACAAGGCTGCCGTCACCAAGGCTCTCGAGGCCGAGGCGAACGCGCCCGTCGAGACCGGCTCGTCCAGCTTCTCGTCCGACAGCAGCCCCCTGGGCACGCTGGCCGACGACGAGGCACTCGCAGCTCTGCGCGAGAAGCTCTCGGGTCGCTGATCCTGAGCTGAGCCGCCCGGTTCGCTGAACCGCCTGGTTCGAGAGGCCGTCACCACCGCTTCGGCGGGGTGGCGGCCTCTCGCGTACCCGGCACGTCGGAGGTCGCCGGTACCGTCGCCCTGTGCCAGTGTTTCCTCCCGCCGCGCGATGTCTTGTGGACGATGACCGATGCCGCGGCCCCGTGCCGGCTGACGCTCCGGTCGCGCTCTGCGAGGCGCATCTCGCCGTCGCGGGGGAGTGGGCGGACGCCCAGTACGGTGTCACCGACGCTCTGCCCTCGCCGTGCCGGCTGTGCGGTTCGCGGCTCGGTGTCCGTTATCCGTCGGGCTGGCTGTGCGCGGCGTGCGAGTGGCGCTACGGCGATCTGCCCGACGACGACATCGCTCCACCGCGGGTCGACGTCGTGTACTACCTGCGCTACGACGATCGCGTGAAGATCGGCACGAGCGCGAATCCGCGGCAGCGCTTCGGGGCCATCTGGCACGACGAGCTGCTGGCGTTCGAGCGCGGCGGGCGCACGCTCGAGCAGCGGCGGCACGCGCAGTTCGCCGCCGATCGCTTCCCGGGCACGGAGTGGTTCCGCCGCTCCGACGTCCTCACCGCGCACATCGCCGTGCTCGCCGCCGGTGTCGACGACCCGTGGCAGCTCCACGCCCGCTGGCTGAGCGAGGCGCTCGCGGCGCGCGGGTGAGTCCGTACGCTCTGCGAGAACGGCCGCGGATCCTCCAGCAGCTTCCGAGGAAACACGCCTAGTTTGAGGTTCGACCCGCCCACGCAGACGACGGAGCAGCACATGGGATTCCTCGACCGACTGTTCGGAGGCACGGATGACGCGCGCCAGGCGCCGCCCGTTCCGCAGAACCGCTACGGCGCCCAGGGGCCGGGCATGCAGCCGCCCCGGAGCGAGGACGAGATCGCGATCGAGCGCTACCGGTACCTGTTGAAGACCGCGCCGCCCGAGACCATCGAGCAGGTCCATGCCGAGGCCTTCGCGAAGCTCACGGAGCCGCAGCGGCAGCAGGTGCTCGCCGAGCTCTCGGCGGGGCTCCCGCCGCAGGAGCAGCCGCGCTCGACCGATCCGCAGGCGATGGCCCGTGCGGCGACCCGCGCCGAGTACACCAACCCCGGGTTCATGGAGCGCACCCTCGGGCCGCAGCGCCAGGGTCCCTCGTTCGGCTCGATGCTCGGGTCGTCGATCCTCGGCACCGTGGTCGGCTACGTCATCGGCTCGGCACTGGTGAGCTCGTTCATGGCGCCCGGCCTCGCGTACGACCAGGGCTACGAGGACGGCTCCGCCGCCGACAACGGCTCCGGCGAGAGCGGGGCCTCCGGCGAGACCGGCGCTGCGGAGGCCGGCGCCGACTCGGGGGCGGGGTGGGGCGGCGACCCGGGCTCGGGCTGGGGCGGCGATGCCGCGGCCGGAGACATGGGCGGATTCGGGGACTTCGGCGACTTCGGGTTCTGATCCGAGGTCCGACCCCACCGAGCCGCTGACAATCCCGGATCGCGGCGGGACACCGCTCGGCGCGTGGTTTCTTCCCGTCGACGGGGTTTCTCGGCGCAGGCGGGCTCGGCGGCCCGGGAGGGCGGCGGCGAGCGCGCCGTTCGGGCACGGGGCCGCAGCATCCGTTATTTTCGCGGTATGACCGCCGCGACACCGGGCGAGCCGGGCAGACCCGCGGCGCGTGCCCGCACGGGCGGGACCGCGCCGGACGGCGCCGATCGCACGCGCGGTCGTACGGCGACGCTGAACCAGCTGCTGCTGGCCGCGGTGGTGTTCGTGCTCGGCGTCCTCGTGGCGGTCGGGCCGTTCGGCGGCGAGCCGGTGCTCTTCTTCCTCGGCGTCGTCATCGTGGTCGCGGTGACCGCCGTCACGCTCGTCGTGCCCTGGGGCCGCTTGCCGTACGGGTGGGTCGCGGTGGTGCCCGCGATCGACGTCGTCGCGATCACGCTGATGCAGATCGCGGCCCCCGACACCGCGCTCGGGCTCCTGTGGATCTTCCCCGCGACGTGGCTCGCGGGCGGCTTCGGGCTGCTCGGCCTGTTCGGCGTGATCGTCGCGATCGCGGGCATCGTGAGCGTGCTCACCGCGCTCAGCGCCACCGAGGTCACGTACCGGACCTTGCTGCTGCCGCTCGTGATCATCGCCGTCGCCGTCACCAGCCACCTCAACGCCCGCAGGTCGGACGCCCAGCGCATGCTGCTGGCGAAGCAGTCGCAGCTGCTCGCGAGCGTGCTCGCGCGCTCCAGACGCCAGGAGCAGGTCGTCACGGAGGTTCTCGACGCCGTCGACTTCGGCGTCGTGCGCATGGGTGCGAGCGGCCGCGTCGCGGTCACCAACGAGGCCCACGGCAAGCTCCTGCAGGGATTCGAGCTCGAATCCGACGGCACCGGGGTGCCGGCGTTCCGCGACGACGGCACCTCGCCACTGCCCCTCGACGAACTGCCGCTGGAACGTGCGCGCCGCGGCGAGGCGTTCGATGACCAGGTGGTGTGGTTCGGGGACGAACCCGGACCCCGCCGAGCACTCACGGTCACGGCGCGTCGTCTCACCGACCCCGACGGCGGCGACGCCGGCGCGGTGGTCGTCTCGCGGGACGTGACGGCCGAGCTCAACGCCCTCCGCGCCCGCGACGACCTGGTGGCCTCGGTGTCGCACGAGCTGCGCACCCCGCTCACCTCGATCCTGGGCTACCTCGACCTCGCCATCGAGGACCCCGACACACCCGACGCGGTGCGGGCGAGCCTCGACGTCGCCGAGCGCAACGCGGAGCGCCTGCTGCGCATCGTGGCCGACATCCTCGCGGCGTCGAGCTCGTCGCCGTCGGCGGTCGAGTCATCTCTCGCCCCGCAGCTCCTCGATGCACGCGACCTCGTGCGCGCCGCCGCGGCCGACGCGCTGCCGAGGGCCGCCGCCCGTGCGATCATCATCGACGAGACGGGCCTCGAGCCGGCGACCGCGTGGGCCGACCCGCTGCGGCTGCGGCAGGTCGTCGACAACCTCGTGTCGAACGCCATCGCCTACAACAAGGACGGCGGCACCGTGTTCGTCGGCACCACGACCGACGGCACGTCGAGCTGGATCCTGGTGCGCGACACCGGCGTCGGCATCTCGGACGCCGACCGCTCGCGCCTCTTCCAGCGGTACTACAAGGCGGGCGGCGAACGCCGCGCAGGAACCGGCCTCGGCCTCGCGATCACCCGTGACATCGTGCGCGCCCACGGCGGCGACCTCGCCCTGCACAGCGCCCCCGGCGTCGGGTCGACCTTCATCGTGAAGCTGCCCGCGATCGGCCCAGATGGAGAAGAAGGATGAACCTCGATCTGCCGAGCGTGCTCATCATGACCGCGCTGGTCGTCAACGTCAGCGGCGTGCTGTTCATCCTCGAGACCCTGCTGCGTCGGGACGAAGGCGCAGGGCGGATCTGGTCGGTCGCGTTCCTCGCGGCGATGCTCACCACCCTCGCCTACACGATCTGGGCGCAGTCGGACGGCGCCTGGTGGGCGATCGCCGTCGGCAACGCGGCGTTCGTCGCGGGCACCGGATGCATGTGGCTGGGATGCCGCCGCTTCAACCGGCGCGACATGCGCTGGTCGTCGGTCCTCGTCGCCGGTGCCGTGGCGATGGCGGTCATCGCGGTCGCCGTCGACCGCGAGGCCGGCGACTGGGCGGGTGCGCTGTGGATGTTCGTGCCGCTGCTGTGCTTCGCCGGCGCGGGCGCCGTGGAGTGCCTCCGCGGCGACATGCGGGAGTCGCGGACGGCGTGGGTGCTCGGGGCCGTCCTCGGATTCCAGTCGCTGTACTACGTCTCACGCACCACCGCCTTCGTGACCTCCGGCCCCGACAGTGCATTGTTCCAGACCGCCTTCGGGACGATCAGCACCAGCTATCTCACCGTGACGCTGACGATCGTGGCCGTCGTCGTGACGTCGGTGCTGCGGGCGAGCCGCGCGCCGATGCGCGGCTACCTGCGTGAGGCCCGCGCCGTCGACGACGAGCAGGGCATCCTCAGCGACGCGTCGTTCGCCGCGGTTCTCGAGGGCCTCTGCCGGCGCGCCGAGCGGCGCTTCGAGCCG
The DNA here is from genome assembly GCF_041938625.1 of Microbacterium trichothecenolyticum. Classification (GTDB taxonomy): domain Bacteria; phylum Actinomycetota; class Actinomycetes; order Actinomycetales; family Microbacteriaceae; genus Microbacterium; species Microbacterium trichothecenolyticum_D. The sequence goes on from NZ_CP169427.1 coordinate 2,004,543, forward strand.
ATCGCGGTGACGGCCGTCCGCCTCGACGACCTCGACCAGATCTCGACCGCGTTCGGAAGCGATGTCGCGGGAGCGGTGGCGGCGGCCTGGCGGACCGGGGTGCGTCATCACGCGCCCACGAACGCCGTCGTCGGCCAGGACGGGCACACCGGGCTCGTGATCGGCCTCGCGGTCGCGTCCCCGCAGGAGGCGCGGCGGCAGGCGGGCGCGATCTACCGCGGCCTCTTCGACGACCTGGGCAAGGTCGGCGGGGGCGTGATCCCCGTGGTCGGGGTCGGCGTGGCGCTGAGCGAGTCGGCGGGGTATGAGCCGGCGGAGCTCATGCGCGTCGCCCGTGAGGCCGCGAGCCGTGCCGCGGCGAACGTCGAGACGTCGGTCCTCGTCGACGAGGGCGAGTAGCGGCATCCGTCCGCCCTCGCGCAGCGCGCGTCAGGCGGTGAGCCGGTAGCCGACGCCGCGCACGGTCTCGATCCACCGCGGCTGCGCGGGCGACTCGCCGAGCTTGCGCCGGAGGTTCGCCATGTGCACCTCGATCGCGCGCGCATCGCTGTCGGAGACGAAGTCGCTGACCGCATACTGATCGCCGCGCAGCATGAGGGCGAGGTCCGACTTCGCCCGCACCCGCCGGCCCGCCACGAGCAGGTCGGCGAGGATGTCGAACTCGCTGCGCGTCAGCTCGACGTCCTGGTCGTCCACGGTGACGAGGTGGGTCGAGGCGTTGAGGCGCAGGCCATGGTGCTCGAGCCAGACGTCGTCGGACGACCCGTTCTCGCCCACGTTGTCGGGGTCGGCCGGCGCCACGTGCCGCGGCCGACGCAGCATGGCATCGATGCGGGCGCGCAGCTCGCGCGGGCGGAAGGGCTTGGCGACGTAGTCGTCGGCCCCCGCCTCGAGACCCTGCAGTGCGTCGATCTCCTCGGTGCGGGCGCTGAGCATCACGATGTACGTCGAGCTGATGGCCCGGATGCGCTTGGCGGTCTCGAAGCCGTCCATGCCGGGCATGTTGACGTCGAGCGTCGTGACGAGCGGGCTGTGCTCCCGCACCAATTCCACGCCGTCGGCGCCGTTGGCCGCGCCGTGCACCTCGAAGCCTGCCTGGGCGAGCACGGTCGACAGGAGAGAACGGATGTCTTCCTCGTCCTCGATCACGACCGCGACGCGCGCTTCTTCCACCGGTGCACCCTCCGGGTCCGGTGCTGTCGACGGACCCTGGACGTCGGTCATGATATCCCAGAACGCGACGCGGAACTGGTGCGGCAAGCCGTCTATCACAGGATGCGACCGTATGCGAGGCGGGCCGTGGAGCACTGCTCGCGTGCGTCCGCCACCCCGCCGGTGCGGCGGGCCGCGCGGAGGGCGGGAGCTGTCCCCACATCCCGCCCTGCGCGCGTCCTCCGTGCACGGACCGTCACCGCTGTCGTCCCCACGCGTGCGGCTGTCCGTACCCCCGGACGATTCGGCTGGTGCAGCGGGGCGGTGTCGCGTCGGTGGCCACGATCTCGGGTCCGGCGTGCATCTCCCGCCCTCCCCAGTGCTACACGGGTGAATCTGTCCTTCGGGTGCCCCGAGGCTACCTCCGGTGCCTCAATGCCCGCTCAGGCCCGCCTCAGGAACCGCGCAAGGCTTGCGGGCGTCCGCGGCGACCCGGTCGGTCGCGGCGTGGCATGCTCGAACCATGCCGCTCGTCGCCCTCACCGGAGGCATCGCCTCGGGAAAGTCCACGATCGCCCGTCGCCTCGCCGAGCATGGCGCGATCGTCGTCGACGCCGATCAGCTCGTCCGCGAGGTGCAGCAGCCCGGCGCGCCGGTGCTGGCCGCGATCGCCGAGACCTTCGGGGAACGGATGCTGCGTCCCGACGGATCCCTGGACCGCGCCGCCCTCGGCAGCCGAGTGTTCGGCGACGACGCCGCGATCGCGCAGCTCAACGCGATCGTCCACCCCGCCGTCCGCGCCGAATCCGCGCGCCGGTTCGAGGAGGCCTTCGCGGCGGATCCCGACGCGGTGGTCGTCTACGACGTGCCGCTGCTCGTCGAGGCGCGCGTCGACGACCCCTGGCAGCTCATCGTGGTGGCGCACGCCCCCGAACACGTCCGCCTCCGGCGTCTCGTCGAGCTGCGGGGGATGACCGAGACGGATGCTGCGGCTCGCCTCGCGTCTCAGGTGCCCGACGAGGCCCGCCTGCGGATCGCCGATGTGGTCATCGACACCGCGGGCTCGCTCGAGAGCACCGAGCGCCAGGCCGACGAGCTCTGGGCCTCGCTCGACGAGCACGTCGCGCAGCGCGCTGCGCGAACGTAATCTGGAAGCGGAGCGAGGAGGTCCCTCATGGCCGTGTTCTCGAGGTTCCGCCGGCGCAGGACGCCGTACGGTGCGACGACCGAGGAGGAGCGCATCGCGCGCTACGTCTACCTCCTCAACACCCTGCCCGCGTCGGTGATCGAGAGCGCGCACGCCACGGCGTTCGCGGACCTCCCGCCGGAGCGCCGGCGCGAGATGTTCGAGCAGCTGCGGCCGTTCCTCGCCGACTCGGAGCGCGACGCGGCCGCCGAAGACCCGACGGTGATCGCGCGGCTGGTCCGGCGCGCCGAGGAGCACAAGGCACGGCGCGCCGCGGAGGCGGATGCGGCGGCACAGGCGGCGGCGGACCCCGCCCGGACCGCCGTCGACGATCGCGACCCGCGCGACGGCGTCGACGCACGCGCGATGCTGATGAACGTCGGCGTGATGACGATCGTGGCGAACCAGTTCCTGGTGTCGAGCTCCATCGCCGCGTACTTCACGGTGGGCGCCGGATCCCTGCAACTCGGCGACAGCCCCGCGTGGATCGGCGAGACCTACGACCCCGGTTCCGGCGGGTACGACGGCGGCGCAGGCGGCGGATACGACGGCGGGGGCGGCTTCGACGGGGGAGGCTTCGGCGGCGGGTTCGACGCCGGGGGCTTCGGCGGCGGGTTCGACGGAGGCGGGGGATTCGGCGGCTGAACCGCGCACGGGCACAGGGCCGCAGCATCCGCTGATCGCGAACGCCGCCCCGATGTCGGGGGCCGCGCCTACGCTGGATTGGTGCAGACCACTCGATCCGTGCGGCCGTTCGAGGTCGTGAGCGAATTCGCGCCGTCGGGCGACCAGCCGCAGGCGATCGCCGAGCTGGCGGCGCGCATCAACGCCGGTGAGACCGACGTCGTCCTGCTCGGCGCCACCGGTACCGGCAAGTCGGCGACGACCGCCTGGCTCGTCGAGGCCGTGCAGCGACCGACGCTCGTGCTCGCGCACAACAAGACCCTCGCCGCGCAGCTGGCGAACGAGTTCCGCGAGCTCATGCCGCACAACGCGGTGGAGTACTTCGTCAGCTACTACGACTACTACCAGCCCGAGGCGTACGTCCCGCAGACCGATACGTTCATCGAGAAGGACTCGTCGGTCAACGCCGAGGTCGAGCGGCTGCGCCACTCGACGACGAACTCGCTGCTCAGCCGACGCGACGTGATCGTCGTCAGCACCGTGTCGTGCATCTACGGCCTCGGTGCGCCCGACGAGTACCTGCGTGCCATGGTGGCGCTGCAGGTGGGCGAGGTCTACGACCGCGACGCGCTCATCCGCAAGTTCATCGCGATGCAGTACAACCGCAACGACGTCGACTTCTCGCGCGGCAACTTCCGCGTTCGCGGCGACACCATCGAGATCATCCCGGTGTACGAGGAGTACGCGATCCGCATCGAGATGTTCGGCGACGAGATCGAGGCGCTGTTCATGCTCCACCCGCTCACGGGCGACGTGGTGCAGCGGCTCGACGCCGTGCCGATCTTCCCCGCGTCGCACTACGTCGCCGGCACCGAGACGGTGCAGCACGCCATCGGCACGATCGAAGACGAGCTCGCCGACCGCCTGAAGGAGCTCGAGTCGCAGAACAAGCTGCTCGAGGCGCAGCGCCTGCGCATGCGCACGACGTTCGACCTCGAGATGCTGCAGCAGCTCGGGTTCTGCTCGGGCATCGAGAACTACTCGCGTCACATGGACGGCCGCGCCCCGGGCGAGCCGCCGCACACGCTCCTCGACTTCTTCCCCGACGACTTCCTCATGGTGATCGACGAGTCCCACGTCACCGTCCCGCAGATCGGCGCGATGTACGAGGGGGACGCCTCGCGCAAGCGCACGCTCGTCGAACACGGGTTCCGGCTGCCGAGCGCTCTCGACAACCGCCCGCTCCGCTGGGACGAGTTCAAGGACCGCGTCGGCCAGACCGTGTACCTGTCGGCGACACCCGGCCGGTACGAGATGGGCATCGCCGACGGCGTGGTCGAGCAGATCATCCGCCCGACGGGCCTCGTCGACCCCGAGATCGTCGTGAAGCCGTCGAAGGGCCAGATCGACGATCTGCTCGAAGAGATCCGCATCCGCGTCGAGCGCGACGAGCGCGTGCTCGTGACGACGCTCACCAAGAAGATGGCCGAAGAGCTCACCGACTTCCTCGGCGAGCACGGCGTGCGCGTGCGCTACCTGCACTCCGACGTCGACACGCTGCGCCGAGTCGAGCTCCTCAGCGAGCTGCGCGCCGGCGTGTACGACGTGCTCGTGGGCATCAACCTCCTGCGTGAGGGCCTCGACCTGCCCGAGGTCTCGCTGGTGTCGATCCTCGACGCCGACAAGGAGGGATTCCTCCGCAGCGGCACATCCCTCATCCAGACGATCGGTCGCGCGGCCCGCAACGTGTCGGGTCAGGTGCACATGTACGCCGACACCGTGACCGACTCGATGGCCAAGGCGATCGAAGAGACCGACCGGCGTCGCGAGAAGCAGATCGCCTACAACACCGCCAACGGCATCGAACCTCAGGCGCTGCGCAAGCGCATCGCCGACATCACCGAGGTGCTCGCCCGTGAGGCATCCGACACCGATCGGATGCTGCGAGGCAAGGCCGCGGCGAAGACCAAGTCCGGCGTCGGCAAGAGCCCGACCCCGCAACTGCGGCGCGAGGGCATCGCGGCCGAGGGGGCTGAGCAGCTCGAGGCGACCATCGCCGACCTGAGCCAGCAGATGCTCGCGGCGGCGGGCGAGCTGAAGTTCGAGCTCGCCGCGCGGCTGCGCGACGAAGTCCAGGACCTCAAGAAAGAGCTGCGCGCCATGGAGCGCGCGGGCCACGCCTGAGCCGGCCGCCCCGCGACATCTCTCGGTGCCCGCCAGGGCTAGGGGCAGTGCATGAGGGGCTTCGGTCCCGAGCGGTCGAACGTGTGCTGCGAGATCGGTGCGCCGCACAGCGGGCACGCGCGCTCGGCCCGCTCCGCCTGGCTCGGCGGGGGAGTCGTCTCGTAGGGTCCGACGGCGGCGGGGCCGGCGACGCGGATGAGGTGGGAGTTGAGGAACGCGTACCAGCCGCCGGCTTCGCGCACGCGCTCGCGGAGCGGACGACGGTCGGGGGCGGAGGCATCCGTGTCTGGCATGTTCATTAGTGTACTAACGATTAGTGCGCGATAGGATCGTCGCGTGTCAGATGCCGAACTCAGCCCCGACGACCTGCTCAAGCTGGACAACCAGGTCTGCTTCGCGCTGGTGACCGCGGCGCGCAACGTCGTCGGACTGTACCGGCCGATCCTCGAGCCTCTCGGCCTCACGCACCCGCAGTACCTCGTGATGCTCGCGCTGTGGGAGAGGTCCCCGCGGTCGCTGCGCGAGCTGGCCGCCGAGCTCGCCTTGGAGCCCGCCACGCTCTCCCCGCTCGTGAAGCGCCTCGAGGCGCAGGATCTCGTCACCCGCTCGCGCCGCGACGACGACGAGCGGGTGCTCGACGTCCGTCTCACGCAGGCCGGAACGCGTCTCCGCACGCAGGCGCTCGAGGTGCCGGGCAAGGTGATGGCGAGCGTGGGGACGGATGCCGCCGCGCTCCTGGCGCTCCGCGACGCGCTGCAGCCCTTCGCCGGCGCCCGCTGATCCCGGGCGCACGGTATGCCTCGTCTTCGCGCACGGCGAACGGCTCCCAGCCCCCGTGTCGGAGGCCCCACCTAGACTTGTCGGGTGCCCATCGTCCCTGTCGCCCTGCCCGGAAATCTGACCGGAAACTCTGTCGGCGGTACCAGCGGAAAGCTCAGCGTCCGCGGTGCCCGCGTGCACAACCTCAAGGACGTCGACCTCGACATCCCGCGCGATTCGCTCGTCGTGTTCACGGGCCTCTCGGGCTCGGGCAAGTCGAGCCTCGCGTTCGACACGATCTTCGCCGAGGGCCAGCGCCGCTACGTCGAGTCGCTGAGCGCGTACGCCCGGCAGTTCCTCGGTCAGGTCGACCGCCCCGACGTCGACTTCATCGAGGGGCTGAGTCCCGCCGTGTCGATCGACCAGAAGTCTACGAACCGCAACCCGCGGTCGACCGTCGGCACGATCACCGAGATCCACGACTACATGCGCCTGCTGTGGGCCCGCATCGGCGTGCCGCACTGTCCCGAGTGCGGCGAGATCATCCAGCGGCAGACCGTGCAGCAGATCGCCGACCAGCTCATGGAGCTGCCCGAGCGCACGCGGTACCAGGTCGTCGCTCCCGTCGTCACGCAGAAGAAGGGCGAGTTCGTCGACCTCTTCAAGGAGCTCGGCGCGAAGGGCTACGCCCGTGCGATCGTCGACGGTGAGCTCATCCAGCTCGCCGAGCCGCCGACCCTCAAGAAGAGTTACAAGCACGACATCGCGGTCGTGGTAGACCGACTCGTCGCGGCCCCCGGCATCCTCGATCGCGTCACCGACTCGGTCGAGACCGCGCTCTCGCTCGCCGGCGGTGTCGTGCAGGTGAACTTCGTCGACGAGGAGGGCGACGCTGCGTGGCAGTCCTTCTCCGAGAAGCTCGCGTGCCCGAACGGCCACCCGCTCCAGCTGACAGAGATCGAACCGCGGACGTTCTCATTCAACGCGCCGTTCGGCGCCTGCCCCGCGTGCTCGGGTCTCGGCACCCGCATGTCGGTGGACGTCGAGCTCATGCTGGGCGACGAAGACCTCTCGATCCGCGAAGGCGTCCTCATCCCGTGGACGACGCAGGGCAAGGGGCTGTTCCAGTACTACGAGCGACTGCTCGAGGGGCTCGCCAACGACCTCGCCTTCTCGCTCGACACGCCGTGGAAGAGGCTTCCGTCCGAGGTCCGCGAGGCGGTGCTGCGCGGCGAGAACTACAAGGTCACCGTGCGGTGGAAGAACCGCTACGGCCGCGAGATGCGATACTCGTCCGGCTTCGAGGGCGTCGTGCCCTACATCGAGCGCCAGTACACGCAAGCCGAGTCCGACACGCAGCGCCAGCGCTGGGCCGAGTATCTCCGCGAGGTGCCGTGCCCGGTCTGCGACGGCGCCCGGCTCAAGCCCGAGGTGCTGGCCGTGCAGGTGCACGGGCATTCCATCGCGGATGCCTCGCGCCTGAGCCTCGGCGAGGCGCGCGAGTACTTCGCCAAGCTGACGCTCACCGATCGCGAGGCGACGATCGCCGCACAGGTGCTGCGCGAGATCCGCCTGCGACTGGACTTCCTCATCCGCGTCGGCCTCGACTACCTCAGCCTCAGCCGCGCCGCGGCGACACTGTCGGGCGGTGAGGCGCAGCGCATCCGGCTCGCGACCCAGATCGGCTCCGGCCTCACCGGCGTGCTGTACGTGCTCGACGAGCCGTCGATCGGCCTGCACCAGCGTGACAACCGCCGCCTCATCGAGACCCTCGTGGCGCTGCGCGACCTCGGCAACACGCTCATCGTGGTCGAGCACGACGAGGAGACGATCCACGCCGCCGACTGGGTCGTCGACATCGGACCCGGCGCCGGCGTCAACGGCGGAGAGGTCGTGCACTCGGGGCCGATCGGCGAGCTCCTCGCCGACCCCGACTCGATCACCGGCGACTACCTGTCGGGTCGGCGCTCCATCCCCACCCCGAAGAAGCGCCGCAAGATCGACAAGAAGCGACAGGTGACGGTCGTCGGCGCGCGCGAGAACAACCTCAAGAACGTCACGGTCGACTTCCCGCTCGGTGTGCTCACCTCGGTCACCGGGGTCAGCGGTTCGGGCAAGTCCTCGCTGGTCAACGGCATCCTGTACCAGGTCCTCGCGACGCGCCTCAACGGCGCACGCCGGGTCGCCGGCAAGCACACGCGCGTGACCGGACTCGACAACCTCGACAAGGTCGTGCACGTCGACCAGGCGCCGATCGGCCGCACGCCGCGGTCGAACCCGGCGACGTACACGGGCGTGTTCGACCGCATCCGCACGCTGTTCAGCGAGACGCCGGAGGCGAAGGTGCGCGGCTACCAGCCGGGCCGGTTCAGCTTCAACGTCAAGGGTGGCCGCTGCGAGGCGTGCTCGGGCGACGGCACGATCAAGATCGAGATGAACTTCCTGCCCGACGTGTACGTCGACTGCGAGGTCTGCCACGGCAAGCGGTACAACCGCGACACGCTCGCGGTGCACTACAAGGGCAAGAACATCGCAGAGGTGCTCGAGATGCCGATCGCCGAGGCGGCGGAGTTCTTCGAGCCGATCCAGGCCATCCACCGCTACCTGAAGACGCTCGTCGACGTCGGCCTCGGCTACGTGCGACTCGGGCAGTCGGCCACGACGCTCTCGGGCGGCGAGGCGCAGCGCGTGAAGCTCGCCACCGAGCTGCAGCGGCGCACCAACGGCCGATCGATCTACGTGCTCGATGAGCCGACCACGGGTCTGCACTTCGAAGACGTCCGCAAGCTGCTCGAGGTGCTGAACGGCCTGGTCGACAAGGGCAACACCGTCATCGTCATCGAGCACAACCTCGACGTGATCAAGTCCTCGGACTGGGTGATCGACCTCGGTCCCGAGGGCGGGTCGGGCGGCGGCCAGGTCATCGCGACAGGCACACCCGAGCAGGTCGCCCGCGTGGAAGACAGCCACACGGGCACGTTCCTCGCCGAGGTCCTCGGGCTGCGCGCCCCCACGCACGCGGTCACCGAGCTCGTCGAGGCCCGCAAGGCCGGCTGAGCCGCATGGCGCGCTCCGCTCCCACCGTCCCGTACAAGCCGAAGCCGGGCGAGATCCCGACGAATCCCGGGGTCTACCGGTTCCGTGACCGCGACGGGCGTGTGCTGTACGTCGGCAAGGCGAAGAACCTCCGCGCGCGCCTGTCGAACTACTTCGCGCCGCTGCACACACTGCACGAGCGCACGCGGCGCATGGTGACGACCGCGGCCTCGGTGGAATGGACGGTCGTCGCGACCGATGTCGACTCCCTGCAGCTCGAATACCAGTGGATCAAGGAGTTCGATCCGCCGTTCAACGTCCGCTACAAGGACGACAAGTCCTACCCCTTCATGGCGATCACGCTGGCTGACGAGGCGCCGCGCGTCATCGTGACGCGCAATCGGCGCATCCCTGGAGCCAAGTACTTCGGCCCGTACCCGAAGGTGTGGGCCGTGCACGACACGATCGATCTGATGATCAAGGTGTTCCCGATCCGCACCTGCAGCGACTCGTCGTACAAGAAGGCGATGGCGACCGGGAGGCCGTGCTTCCCCGGGCAGATCGGACGCTGCGGGGGCCCGTGCTCGATGAAGGTCACGATCGAGGAGCACCGCGCCATCGTCGACGACTTCATCGCGTTCATGTCGGGCGGCGATCAGCGCTTCACGCGGGAGCTCACCGCACGCATGCGCGAGGCCTCGGCCGCGATGGACTACGAGGCGGCCGCCGTCTACCGCGACCGGCTGCAATCCATCGACGCGGTGCTGAACCGCAGTGCCCTGGTGCTCGCCCCCGACACCGACGCCGATCTCTTCGGCATCGCCGAAGACGAACTGGCCGCCACGGTGCAGCACTTCGTGATCCGCGGCGGCCGCGTGCGCGGCGTGCGGGCGACCACGATCGAGAAGGAGCTCGACATCACCGGCGGTGAGCTCGTCGACCAGGTGCTGCAGCGCACCTACGGCAACGCCGCGGGCGTCGACATCCCGAAGCAGGTGCTGGTGCCGGCCATGCCCGACGATGCGGCCGACCTCGAGGAGTGGCTGCGCGGGCGCCGCGGCAAGGCCGTGACGATCCAGATCGCCCAGCGCGGCCGCAAGGCCGACCTCATGCGCACCGCGACCCTCAACGCGCAGCAGGCGCTGATGCTCCACAAGACCCGTCGCACCAGTGACTACGTCGCGCGCAGCCAGGCCCTCACGGATCTGCAGGAGGCGCTAGACCTCGCCGAGGCACCGCTGCGCATCGAGTGCTTCGACGTGTCGCACCTGAGCGGCACCAACGTCGTGGCCTCGATGGTGGTGTTCGAGGACGGGCTGCCCCGCAAGGACCAGTACCGCTCGTTCGGCGTCGCCGAGACCACCGACGACACCGACTCGCTCTACCAGGTGCTCACGCGCCGGCTCGCGTACCTCGATCGTCCGGAGGAGAACGAGCCGGATGCCGCGCCCGACCCCACCGCGGACGGGGAGGTCGTGACCGAGCGGCGCCGCCCGCGCTTCGCGTACCGGCCGCAGCTGCTGGTCGTCGACGGCGGCCAGCCCCAGGTCGAGGCCGCGGCGCGGGCGCTGCGCGACGCGGGACACGAGGAGATCGCGCTGTGCGGCATCGCCAAGCGCCTCGAGGAGGTGTGGCTGCCGGGGGAGGAGTACCCCGTCATCCTGCCGCGCACGTCGGAGGCGCTGTACCTGCTGCAGCGGCTGCGCGACGAGGCCCACCGCTTCGCGATCACGCACCAGCGCAAGCGCCGCCGCCGCGACATCCAGAGCGTGCTGGCGGAGGTGCCGGGCCTCGGCGACGCCCGCATCAAAGCGCTGCTGCGGCACTTCGGCTCGGTGTCGGCGCTGAAGAAGGCGACGCCCGAAGAGATCGCCGAGCTCCCCGGAGTCGGCCCGAAGCTCGCCTCGGCCATCCACACCCACCTCGCCGAGCCCGCCGTCCTCTCCGACGCGCCATAGCGCCCGTCGCGCCGACGAGCGGCCGTCCGGTATGACTAGGCTTGTCAGGACGGGGGTGGTCATGGGCGAGGCGACGCGTCACGACGTCGGAGAAGTGCTGATCGTCACGGGTATGTCGGGTGCCGGGCGGTCGACGGCGGCGAACGCGCTGGAGGATCTCGACTGGTACGTCGTCGACAACCTCCCTCCGCAGATGCTCAAGCCGCTGCTCGATCTCACCGAGCTCGCCGGCGGAGTGCTGCCCCGGGTGGCCGTGGTGGTCGACGTACGCGGACGCGACCTCTTCTCAGACCTCCCCGACGCGATGCGCGCGCTCCGCGAGCGCCGGCAGATCCGGCTGCTGTTCCTGGATGCCTCGGATGAGGTGCTCGTCCGGCGCTTCGAGGCGGTGCGGCGCCCGCACCCGCTGCAGGGGGACGGCACGATCCTCGACGGCATCCGTCGCGAGCGTGCGCGCCTGGCGGCCGTCCGCGAGAGCGCCGACGTCATCATCGACACGTCGTCGTACAACATCCACCAGCTGGCCACCAAGGTCGCCGACCTCTTCAGCGAGGAGGGTGCGGCACGGCACACGCTGACGCTTCAGAGCTTCGGCTTCAAGTACGGTCTGCCGCCCGACGCCGACATCGTCGCCGACATGCGGTTCCTCCCGAACCCGTTCTGGGACGAACGGCTGCGTCCGTTCACGGGGGAGGACGAGGAGGTCCGCGAGTACGTGCTCGGCCAGGAGGGCGCGGAGGAGTTCCTCGACGCGTACAGTGCGGCGCTGCGTCCGGTGCTCGAGGGCTACCAGCGGGAGAACAAGAGCCACTCCGTCGTCGCGATCGGCTGCACGGGCGGGAAGCACCGCTCGGTCGTGATGGTCCGCGAGCTCGCGCAGCGCCTCGCGAGCGTGCCCGGCGTCGCGGTCCGCGTGACGCACCGCGATCTCGGGCGCGAGTGACGGGGCCGCCCGGCCGGAGCGGCCGGGTAGGCTTGACGGTCGTTCCCGCAAGACCCATGAAGGAGACCCGTGTCGCTGACCGCTGACGTGAAGGCCGAGCTGATCACCGTGCGAGACCCGCGCCCTACGGCACGGGTGGCCGAGCTCACGTCGCTGCTGCGATTCTCGGGAGGCCTGCACTCGATCGCCAACCGCGTCGCTGTCGAGGCCGAGCTGGACTCCGACACCCTCGCGCGCCGCACCGCTCGCGACCTCGTCGAGCTCTACGGCGTGCGACCCGAGCTCGTCCACGTGCAGGGCTCCGGAGCCCGGACCGGCAGCCACTACGCCGTCCGCGTGATCGAGGGCGGCGAGACGCTCGCCCGGCAGACCGGCCTCCTCGACCAGCGCCGCCGCCCGGTCCGCGGTCTCCCCAACAAGCTCACCACCGGCTCGCGCGGCGACCTCGCCGCCATCTGGCGCGGCGCGTTCCTTGCTGCCGGCACGCTCAGCGATCCGGGCCGCTCGGCCGCGCTCGAGATCACCTGCCCCTCATCCGAGGCCGCGATGGCGCTCGTCGGCGCCGCGCACCGCCTCGGCATCGCCGGCAAGGCACGCGAGGTGCGCGGCATCCCGCGCGTCGTCGTGCGCGAGGGTGAGGCGATCCGCGCCGCCCTCGCAGCGATGGGGGCCGTGCGCGCCGCCGCCGAATGGGACCAGATGCGTCAGCGCCGCGAGGTGCGCGCCGGCGTCAACCGGCTCGTCAACTTCGACGACGCGAACCTCCGCCGCTCGGCCCAGGCCGCCGTCGCCGCCTGCGCGCGCGTCGAGCGCGCGCTCGAGATCCTCGGCGACGAGGTGCCCGACCACCTCCGTCAGGCCGGCGACCTCCGCCTCGCGCACCGCGACGCGAGCCTCGACGAACTCGGTCACCACGCCGACCCGCCGCTCACCAAGGACGCCGTCGCCGGCCGCATCCGCCGCCTGCTCGCGATGGCGGACAAGAAGGCCGATGCCGAGGGCCTTCCCGGCACCGAATCGGCCGTCCCCGCCGGCATCGAAGACTGAGAGGCGTGTCCGGACGCTGCGGGCCGCAGCATCCGTCTTCCACACGTCACAGACGGAAGCAACCCCGCCGCGCGTGCGTTGCCGCTCAGTAGGATGAATCCGTCACCCTCGCTGCGCCGGGGATTTCGGCGCGCGCCGACAGGAAGAAGAGAACATGGCGAAGTACACCTTGCCCGACCTCCCTTACGACTACGCCGCACTCGAGCCGCACATCAGCGGCAAGATCATGGAGCTGCATCACAGCAAGCACCACCAGGCGTACGTGACCGGTGCGAACACCGCACTGGAGCAGCTGGCCGAGGCGCGCGAATCCGGCAACCTCGCGAACGTGAACAAGCTCGAGAAGGACCTCGCGTTCCACCTCGGTGGCCACGTCAACCACTCGATCTTCTGGACCAACCTGTCGCCCGAGGGCGGCGGCGAGCCCGAGGGTGAGCTGAAGGCCGCCATCGACGAGTTCTTCGGCGGCTTCGACAAGTTCCAGGCGCACTTCACCGCCGCGGCCAACGGGATCCAGGGCTCGGGCTGGGCCGTCCTCAGCTGGGACCCGATCGGCGAGCAGCTCATCATCCAGCAGCTGTTCGACCAGCAGGGCAACACCGCACAGGGCACGATCCCGATCTTCCAGCTCGACATGTGGGAGCACGCCTTCTACCTCGACTACCTCAACGTCAAGGCCGACTACGTCAAGGCGGTCTGGAACATCGCGAACTGGCAGAACGTCGCGCAGCGCCTCGATGCCGCCCGTCAGAAGACCTCTGGCCTGCTGGTACTGTCCTAGTTAGCGCGGCCGTCCCGGCGGGACAGCCCGCCGGGACGCCGTTGTCCTCGTTCGCATCGCAACAACCGCGCATTCGCGCACGACACATCTCAGGAGAAACTCCGTGACTGTCAAGATCGGCATCAACGGCTTCGGCCGAATCGGACGCAACTTCCTTCGCGCAGCCCTCGCGCAGGGTGCGGACCTCGACATCGTGGCGGTGAACGACCTCACCGACAACAAGACGCTTGCGCACCTGCTCAAGTACGACTCGGTGGGCGGCCGTCTCGACGCCGACGTCTCGTACGACGAGGACTCGATCACCGTCAACGGCAAGGCCATCAAGGTCTTCGAGGAGCGTGACCCCGCCAACCTGCCCTGGGGCGAGCTCGGTGTCGACGTCGTCATCGAGTCGACCGGCCGCTTCACCAAGGCCGTCGACGCCAAGAAGCACCTCGATGGCGGGGCCAAGAAGGTCATCATCTCGGCCCCCGGCACCGACGTCGACGGCACGTTCGTCATGGGCGTGAACGAGGACACCTACGACCCGGCGACGATGAACATCATCTCGAACGCGTCGTGCACCACGAACTGCCTGGCGCCGCTGGCGAAGGTCTTCAACGACGCGTTCGGCATCGAGCGCGGCTTCATGATGACCGCGCATGCGTACACGGCCGACCAGAACCTGCAGGACGGCCCGCACAGCGACCTGCACCGCGCCCGCGCAGCGGCGATCAACATCGTCCCGGCCTCGACCGGCGCGGCCAAGGCGATCGGCCTCGTGCTGCCCGAGCTCAACGGCAAGCTGAGCGGCTCGTCGTACCGTGTGCCGGTTCCCACCGGCTCCATCGTCGACCTCACGATCGTCACCAACACCGAGGGGCTCACAAAGGAGGCGGTCAACGCCGCGTACGAGGCCGCCGCCGCGGACGGACGCCTGGTGGGCTACCTCAAGTACAACGCCGACCCGATCGTTTCCAGCGACATCCAGCTCGACCCGCACTCGTCGGTCTTCGACGCCGAGCTCACGAACGTCAGCGGCAACCTGGTGAAGGTCTCGGCCTGGTACGACAACGAGTGGGGTTACTCGAACCGCCTGGTCGACCTCACCGAGTACGTCGCCGAGAGCCTGTAAGTCGCAGCCATGGCCCTGCGCACCCTCGATTCGCTGGGTTCGCTGGCCGGCAAGCGCGTCATCGTCCGTGCTGATCTCAACGTCCCTCTCCAGGGCGGGATCATCACGGACGATGGCCGTGTGCGGGCCACGCTCCCTACGCTCAACGCCCTGATCAACCAGGGCGCCCGCGTCGTCGTCTGCTCGCACCTCGGCCGGCCCGACGGTGCCCCCGATGCGAAGTACAGCCTCGAGCCGGTCGCCCAGCGACTCTCGGAGCTCCTCGGCAAGCCCGTCGCGTTCGCGCGCGACACGGTGGGGGAGTCGGCCCGCGAAGCGGTCGCCGCCCTCGAGGACGGCGACGTCGCGATCATCGAGAACCTCCGGTTCAACCCTGGTGAGACCGCGAAGGACGACGCGACCCGTCGCGCGTTCGCGGAGGAACTCGCCACGCTCGGCGACGTGCTCGTCTCCGACGGGTTCGGCGTCGTGCACCGCAAGCAGGCGTCGGTCTACGACCTCGCCGAGATCCTGCCGTCGGCCGCCGGGTTCCTCATCGAGAAGGAGGTCGACGTCCTCGACCGCCTGACCGAGAACCCCGAGCGCCCGTACACGGTCGTGCTCGGCGGCTCGAAGGTCAGTGACAAGCTGGGCGTCATCGACCATCTGCTGCCGCGCGTCGACCGCCTCCTCATCGGCGGCGGCATGCTGTTCACCTTCCTCGCCGCGCAGGGCCACAAGGTCGGCTCGAGCCTCCTCGAGGCCGACCAGCTCGACACGGTCCGCGAGTACATGCGGCGCGCCGAGGAGTCGGGTGTCGAGCTCGTGCTCCCGACCGACGTCGTCGTCGCCTCCAAGTTCGGCGCCGACGCGGAGCACGTGGTGACCAGCGCCGACGCGATCGAAGACACCGCTTTCGGCGCCTCCGGCCTCGGACTCGACATCGGCCCCGACACCGCCGAGCGCTTCGCCGCTCTCGTGCGCGACTCCCAGACGGTGTTCTGGAACGGCCCGATGGGTGTGTTCGAGCTCGCACCGTTCGCCGCGGGCACCAAGGCGGTCGCCGAGGCCCTCACCGAGGTCGACGGCCTGTCGGTCGTCGGCGGCGGCGACTCCGCCGCGGCGGTCCGCCAGCTCGGATTCGCCGACGACGCCTTCGGTCACATCTCGACCGGCGGCGGCGCCAGCCTCGAGTTCCTCGAGGGCAAGAAGCTCCCCGGACTGGAGGTCCTCGGATGGCACTGAGCAGCCGCACCCCGCTCATCGCGGGCAACTGGAAGATGAACCTCGACCACCTGCAGGCGGTCGCCTTCGTGCAGAAGCTGCACTGGACCCTCAAGGACGCCAAGCACGAGGACGGCTCGGTCGAGGTCGCGGTCTTCCCGCCCTTCACCGACCTGCGCACGGTGCAGACGCTGCTCGATGCCGACAAGATCCCGTTCGCCCTCGGCGCGCAGGATCTGTCGGCGCACGACTCCGGCGCCTACACCGGCGAGATCTCGGGCGCGTTCCTGGCCAGGCTCGACGTGAAGTACGTCATCATCGGCCACTCCGAGCGCCGGCAGTACCACGACGAGACGGACGAGATCGTGGGCTCGAAGGTCAAGGCGGCGCTCAAGCACGGCCTCGTGCCCGTGATCTGCGTCGGCGAGACCAGCGAAGACCTGGAGAAGTTCGGCGCGAGCGCCGTGCCCGTCAGCCAGCTCTCCGTCGCGCTGGAGGGTCTGAAGGCCGACGCCGACATCGTCGTCGCCTACGAGCCCGTCTGGGCGATCGGCTCCGGCCAGGCCGCGACGCCCGAGCAGGCGCAGGACGTCTGCGCGAAGCTCCGCGAGGTCATCGGCGAGAAGCTCGGCGCGGACGCGGCAGCGCGCACGCGTGTGCTCTACGGCGGGTCGGTGAAGTCCGCGAACATCGCGAGCTTCATGCGCGAGCCCGACGTGGACGGCGCCCTGGTCGGCGGTGCGAGCCTCGTCGTCGACGAGTTCGCGGCGATCATCCGCTACCAGAAGCACGTCGGGGTCTGACCCCGCGGCCGGCGGGCGGTGAGGATTCCTCACTGCCCGCCGGCCTACACGTATACTTGACCCTTGTGCGATCGGCGAACGATCGCAGCGAAAGGCTTCAACGACTGTGCAGATCCTCGAGTTCGTCCTGCAGGTGCTTCTCGGCATCACGAGTCTCCTGCTGACTCTCCTCATCCTGCTCCACAAGGGGCGCGGCGGCGGGCTGTCCGACATGTTCGGCGGCGGTATGACGTCGGCGCTCGGCTCCTCGGGCCTCGCCGAGCGCAACCTCAACCGGTTCACCGTGGTCCTCGCCCTGGTGTGGTTCGCCTCGATCGTCGCCCTCGGCCTGATCACGAAGTTCCAGGCCCTCTGATGGCCACCGGAGGCAACGCGATCCGCGGTACCCGCGTCGGTGCGGGCCCGATGGGCGAGCAGGACCACGGCTTCCACGCCGAGCGCGTGGCCGTCTCGTACTGGGACGCCCTGGGCAACGAGACCGTCCGCTACTTCGCGGCGGGCATCCCCGAGGAAGAGATCCCCGACACGATCGACTCCCCGCATTCGGGTCTGCCGGCCGGCCGTGACAAGGAGAATCCTCCCGCCGTCGCGAAGACCGAGCCGTACAAGACGCACCTCGCCTACGTGAAGGAGCGTCGCACCGAGGAAGAGGCCGAGACCCTCCTCGACGACGCCCTCAAGCAGCTGCGCGAGCGTCGCGGCCAGGACTGAGTCCACCACAGACAGACGAGAAGAGCGGATGCTGCAGCATCCGCTCTTCTCGTCTGTCAGAGGTCCGTCGGCCGAGCCGCGTCAATACTCCCGGTCGATGAGGTCCGGCGGCACCTGGGCGGCGGCGGCCTGGTCGACGAAGAACGTCGTGCGCGTGCGGCCCTTCGCGCCGGCAGCCGGCACGCTCGCGTAGCTCGCGCCGGCGAGGGCGAGCCCCAGCGCGGCCGCCTTGTCGGTGCCGGCGAGGACGAGCCACAGCCGCTTCGAGCTGTTGATCACCGGGCGCGTCATGGTGATGCGCTCCGGCGGCGGCTTGGGGGCGTCGCGCACCGGGACCACCGAGCGGTCCGTGATCTGGATCTCGGGGCGGTCGGGGAACAGCGACGCGATGTGCCCGTCGGGTCCGACGCCGAGGAAGCAGACGTCGAACGACGGCCATGCGCCCTCGTCGCTCGGGAAGCGCGCCAGGTCCTGGGCGTAGGCGGCGGCCGCGGCATCCAGGTCGACGCCGTCGCCGGGCCCGAGGGCGGCGTGGACGTTCTCCGTCGGGATGTCGAGACCGTCGATGAACGCCTCGCGCGCCTGGCGATCGTTGCGGTCGGCGTGGCCGAGTGGCACGAACCGCTCGTCGCACCACCAGAAGTGCACGCGCGACCAGTCGATGCGCTCCGCGCGAGGGTTGCGTGCCGCGGCGCCGAGCACGGCGGCGGTCATCCAGCCACCGGTCAGCGCGACGTGGGCGAGCTTGCCCTCGTCGACCCGCGTGGCGACGCGACGCAGGAAGCGCGGGGCGACCGACTCGGCGAGGGCGGCGGGATCGGGATGGATGATGACGCGTTTCTCTGCCCAGCCTTCAGGCATCCTGCGTCCTGTCCGTCACCCGCGCACCGCTCATCAGGCCTGCGTCTCCTTCGTCACCGGGGGGTCGAGCAGATCCCAACCCTCGGTGATGACTCGACCATACAGGACGTCCGGGTCGAGCCGACGGAGCTCCTCCGCGAGGCATTCGCGGAGCGTCCGGCGGGGGAACGCGAGGTCGTGGGTCGGCTGGCCGGGCTGCGTGAGGATGGCGACGCCGGGCGTCGGGCGCTCCAGCAGAACCTCGCCGCTCGGGCGCACCAGCGCGACGGACTTGATGCCGTGCGGCCACTCGTCCGCGTCGAGGTACGCCCAGTCGACCGGCACGTCGAGCGTGAGACGCAGCCACGCGGCCAGAAGCGCCGTGGAGGGCGAGTCGGAGGCCCCGCGCACGCGGACGCCCACGACGGGCTCGTACGGGGGCTGGTCGAGGATCGCGGCCAGCTGCTCGCGCCAGCGTGTCAGGCGCGTCCACGCGAGGTCGGTGTCGCCCGGCGCGTACTGCTCGCCGAGGCCGGCGACCCAGGCCGACGGGTCGGACTTGGTCGCGGCATCCGTGATCCGGCGCTGCGCGATGCGGCCGATCGACGTCCGCGAGATGTGTTCGGGAGTCCGATTGGGCCACCACACCACGACGGGGGCGTCGGGGAGGAGGAGGCCGGTCACGAGGCTCTCGAGGTTCGAACGGCCGGCGTCGCCGAACGCGCGCAGCGTGACGACCTCGCTCGCGCCGGCGTCGCCGCCGACACGGATCTGCGCATCGAGGCGGGACTCGCCGTCGCCGGAGTCGGGGATCATGAGCACGATGACGCGCATCGGGTGCTCGCGGGACGCGTCGTTCGCGGCCTCGATCACCTCTTCGACAGCGCCCTCGCGCGTCAGGATGACGAGTGTCAGCACGCGGCCGAGCGCGACCGCTCCGCCCTCCTCGCGCACGTTGACGAGTGCACGCGAGATCTTGCTGACGGTGGTGTCGGGAAGGTCGACGATCACGGGCGCCTCCAGGTGCGACCATCGCGGGAGAGCATCTCGTCCGCGGAATCCGGGCCCCACGACCCGGGCGAGTACTGTTCGAGCGGTCCGCCCTGGGCTTCCCAGAACTTCTCGATCGGGTCGAGGATCTTCCACGACAGTTCGACCTCTTCGTGCCGCGGGAACAGCGGCGGGTCGCCGAGGAGCACGTCGAGGATGAGGCGCTCGTAGGCCTCCGGGCTCGCCTCGGTGAACGCGTGGCCGTAGCCGAAGTCCATCGTGACGTCGCGCACCTGGGCGCCGGCCCCGGGCACCTTGGAGCCGAAGCGGATCGTCACGCCCTCATCGGGCTGGACGCGGATCACGAGGGCGTTCTGGCCCTGACCCGAGGTCTGGCTGCGCGAGAACAGCAGCTCGGGGGCGCGCTTGAACACCACGGCGATCTCGGTGACGCGGCGGCCGAGGCGCTTGCCGGTGCGCAGATAGAACGGAACGCCGGCCCAGCGGCGCGTGTTCACCTCGAGAGTGACGGCGGCATACGTCTCGGTCGTGGACTGCGGGTTCATGCCGTCCTCCTCGAGGAAGCCCAGCACCTTCTCGCCGCCCTGCCATCCGCCGGCGTACTGACCGCGGGCGGTCGAACGCGCGAGATCCGCCGGGAGGGTGACCGCAGCGAGCACCTTCTCCTTCTCGGCGCGGAGGTCCTTCGCGTCGAACGAGATCGGCTCCTCCATCGCGGTGAGCGCCATCAGCTGCAGAAGGTGGTTCTGGATGACGTCGCGAGCGGCGCCGACACCGTCGTAGTAGCCGGCGCGGCCGCCCACCCCGATGTCTTCCGCCATCGTGATCTGCACGTGGTCGACGTAGTTGCGGTTCCAGATCGGCTCGTACAGCTCGTTCGCGAAGCGCAGCGCCAGGATGTTCTGGACCGTCTCCTTGCCGAGATAGTGGTCGATGCGGAAGATCGAGTCCGTCGGGAACGCCGATCGCAGCACGTCGTTGAGAGCGCGTGCCGACTCCTGGTCGTGGCCGAACGGCTTCTCGATGACGACGCGGCGCCAGCGGTCCGGCTGGTCGGCGGTGTCGTCGACGAGGCCCGACGCCTTCAGCTGCTCCGCGACGAGGGGGAACGCCTTCGGCGGGATCGACAGGTAGTACGCGTGGTTGCCCATCGTGCCGCGCTCGGTGTCGAGCTTGTCGACGGTCTCCTTCAGGCGGCGGAAGGCCTCCGGGTCGTCGAACTCGCCCGAGACGAAGCGGATGCCCTGGAGCAGCTGCTGCCACGTCTCGTCGCGGAACTCGGTGCGCGCGTGCTGGCGCACCGCGTCGTAGACGACCTTGGCGAAGTCCTGGTCCTCCCAGTCGCGCCGCGCGAAGCCGACGAGCGCGAAGCCGGGAGGCAGCAGCCCTCGGTTGGCGAGGTCGTAGACGGCGGGCATGAGCTTCTTGCGGGAGAGGTCTCCCGTGACGCCGAAGATGACGAGCGCGCTCGGGCCGGCGATGCGGTTGAGGCGACGGTCTTCGGGGTCGCGCAGCGGGTTGTGCCCGCGCGAGATCTCGACGGTCATGTGGGGATCGAACTCCTACTGTGCCGCTTCGAAGAGCGAGAGCACTTCGATCTGGGGGTCGGTGAGGGTCAGGGTCACGACCGGACGGCCGTGGACTTCGGCGAGCACGGCCGCGTCGCCCGCGGCCTGCGCCTGGATCAGCTGGCCGAACGTGAACGGCCGGCCGGGGATCTCGAGGTCGGTGTCGGTCTGCTCGAGGATCTGCAGGAACACGCCGTTCGCGGGGCCGCCCTTGTGGAACTGCCCCGTCGAGTGGAGGAAGCGGGGTCCCCAGCCGAACGTGGCAGGGCGACCGGAGTCCGCCGCGACGAGTTCGCGGAGGCCCGCGAGCTGGCCGAGCTCGAGGCGGTTGACGTACGCCTGGATCGCGACGTAGCCGTCGCCGGGAAGTCGAGCCCAGAGCGCGTCGAGCACGCCTGCCACGGTTCCGGATGCGGCGAGCTCCGGGTCCGAGACCCGCACTTCGACGCCCTCCACGGCGAACGCCGGAGCGGTGGGCTCGGGACGCGCGTCGAGCAGACCACGGGCCGCGACCTTGGCGGATTCGACGTCGGGCTGGTCGAACGGGTTGATTCCCAGCATCCGTCCCGCGATCGCCGTCGCGTACTCCCAGACCACGAACTGCGCACCGAGCGAGCCGCTCACGAGGATCTCGCCCTCGTGGTGCTCGAACAGGTGGAACTTCTTGGCCTCGTCGACGAAGCGGACGATCTGCAGATCGGCAGGCTTCGCGTCGACCTCGGGGGAGACGGGAAGCAGGACGACGGGCAGGATCCCGGTTCCCTCCTTGCCCGTCGACTCGGCGACGAGCTGCTCGATCCAGTCGGGGAGCCCGACGATGTGGGTGCCGTCGGTGATGAGGCCGAGCTTGTCCTTGCGGGGCTCACCGCCGGCGATCGCCGCGGCGAGCACGAGCGCGGGGTTGTCGGGGCTGTCGATCGAGACCTCGAGCAGTGACGCCTCGGCCTCGTCGAGGAGCTCCGAGATGTCGGCGCCGGCGAGTCCGGCCGGCACGAGCCCGAACGCCGTGAGCGCGGAGTAGCGGCCTCCCACGGTCGGGTCGGCGTTGAACACGGTGTACCCGTCGGCGCGGGCCTCCGCGTCCAGCGGCGAGCCCGGATCGGTCACGACGATGATCCGCTCGGAGGGGTCGATGCCGAGGTCGCGGAAGGCGGCCTCGAACGCGCGCTTGGCCGAGTCCGTCTCGACCGTCGACCCCGACTTCGACGACACCACGAGCGCGGTGCGCGTGAGGTCGCCGGCCTGCGCGTCGCCGTCGATGGCGGCCAGCACCTGGCCCGGCGCGGTCGAGTCGAGGATCACGAGCGGCGCACCCGACGTCTGCGCGATGACCTCGGGCGCGAGCGACGAGCCGCCCATGCCCGCGAGCACGATTCGGGTCACGTTGCGGGCGCGCAGGCGCTCGCGCAGCGCGAGGATCTCGGGGACCAGGGGGCGCGAGACGCTCACGGCCTCGGTCCACCCGAGCCGACGGGATGCCTCGTCCTCCGCCTCGGGACCCCACAGCGACGAGTCGCCGCCGGTGATCCCCGACGCCACCAGGCTCGCGACGAGCCCGGGGAGCGTCGCCTCGACGACCGACTTGACGTGCCCCGACAGGTGGATGTCGAAGCTCATCGGGTGGCCTGGAGTGCGTCCTCGAGGGCCGTCTTCACGGTGCCCTGCAGGTCGTGCCAGGAGGCGATGAACTTGCTGACGCCCTCGTCCTCGAGCACCTGGGTGACGTCGGCGAAGTCGACGCCGACGGCGGCGAGGCGGTCGAAGACCTGGTGCGCGGCCTCGTAGGTGCCGGTCACGGTGTCGCCGGCGACCTGGCCGTGGTCGAACGTCGCCTCGAGCGTCTTCTCCGGCATGGTGTTGACGGTGCCGGGGGCGACGAGCTCGGTGACGTACAGCGTGTCGGGGAGGTTGGGGTCCTTGACGCCGGTCGAGGCCCAGAGCGGACGCTGGGGGTGGGCGCCGGCCTCCGTCAGCGCCGTGGCGCGGTCGGTGGCGAACTCCTTCTCGTACAGCTCGTACGCGAGGCGGGCGTTCGCGACGCCGGCGAGCGACTTCAGGCCCTCGGCCTCGTCGGTGCCGATCGTGGCGAGACGCCTGTCGACCTCGGTGTCCACGCGCGAGACGAAGAACGACGCCACGGAGTGGATCTGCGAGATGTCGTGGCCGTTCGCCTGCGCCCGCTCGAGACCGGCGAGGAAGGCCTCGATGACCTCGGCGTAGCGCTCGAGGCTGAAGATCAGCGTGACGTTGACCGAGATGCCCTCGGCCAGCACCGCCGTGATGGCCGGCAGGCCGGCCTTCGTGGCGGGGATCTTGATGTGCACGTTGGGGCGGTCGACCTTCGCCCACAGCTCCTTGGCCTGCGCGATCGTCGCGTCGGTGTCGTGCGCGAGGTCGGGGGAGACCTCGATCGACACGCGGCCGTCCACGCCGCCCGTGGCGTCGTAGACGGGACGGAAGATGTCGGCCGCGTCGCGCACGTCGTCGGTCGTCGCCGCGAAGATCGCGTCGTCGACCGACGCGCCCGCCTTCGCGAGCTCGGCGAGCTGGTCGGCGTACGCGTGTCCGCCGCCGCCGATCGCGCCCTGGAAGATCGTCGGGTTCGTCGTGACGCCTGAGACGTTGCGCGTCGAGATGAGCTCGGTCAGGTTGCCCGACGTGATGCGCTCGCGCGACAGGTCGTCGAGCCAGATGCTCACGCCTTCAGCGACCAGCTTCTCGGTGGGGGTGCTCATTCTGCCTTCTCCTCGTGCTTACTTCGCCGCGGTGAGTTCGAGTGCTGCCGTGGCCGCGAGGGACTCGCGGGCGGCCTCGACGACGGCGTCGGCGGTGATGCCGAACTTCTGGAACAGGGTCTTGTAGTCGGCCGACGCGCCGAAGTGGTCGATCGCGACGGAGCGGCCGGCGTCCCCCACGATGCCGCGCCAGGTGAGCGCGGAGCCGGCCTCGACCGACACGCGCGCCTTGACGGCGGCGGGGAGGACCTTCTCGCGGTACGCGGCGTCCTGCTCGTCGAACCACTCCAGCGACGGGGCCGACACGACGCGGGCGTTGATGCCCTCGGCGGCGAGGGTCTCGCGGGCGGCGACCGCCAGCTGGACCTCGGAGCCGGTCGCGATGAGGATCACGTCGGGGGTGCCGCCAGGCGCCTCGGCGAGGATGTACGCGCCCTTGGCGACGCCGTCGGTCGACGCGAACACGTCACCCGATGCCTCGCCGGTGCCGCGGGCGAACACCGGGATGTTCTGTCGAGTCAGCGCGAGACCTGCGGGCCCGCCCTGGCGGCGGACGATCTCGAGCCACGCGGCCGAGGTCTCGTTCGCGTCGGCCGGGCGCACCACTGTGAAGTTCGGGATGGCGCGCAGCGTCGCGAGCTGTTCGACCGGCTGGTGGGTGGGGCCGTCTTCACCGAGCGCGACGGAGTCGTGCGTCCACACGAAGATCGACGGGATGTCCATCAGCGCGGCCAGACGCACCGACGGGCGCATGTAGTCGCTGAAGATGAGGAACGTGCCGCCGAACGGACGCGTCGGGCCGTGCAGCTTGATGCCGTTGACGATCGCGCCCATGGCGTGCTCGCGGATGCCGAAGTGCAGCACGCGGCCGTACGGGTCGCCCGACCACTCGTGGGTGGACCACTCGGCGGGGATGAACGACTTCGCGTCCTTGATGGTGGTGAGGTTCGACTCCGCGAGGTCGGCCGAGCCGCCCCACAGCTCGGGCAGCACCGCGGCCAGCGCGTTGATGACGGTGCCCGATGCGGCACGGGTCGAGACGTCCTTGCCGGCCTCGAACGAGGGGAGCGCGGATGCCACATCCGCGGGCAGCTCGCCGGCCTCGAGCCGGTCGAACAGCGCCTTGCGCTCGGGGTTGGCGGCGGCCCACGCGTCGAACGACTCCTGCCACACCGCGCGCTCCTCGGCGGCGCGGTCGGCGAGGGCCCGGGTGTGCGCGATGACGTCGTCGGCGACGACGAAGGACTGCGCGGGGTCGAAGCCGAGGACCTTCTTGGTGGCGGCGAGCTCGTCGGCGCCGAGCGCGGAGCCGTGGATCTTGCCCGTGTTCTGCTTGCCGGGCGACGGCCAGCCGATGATGGTGCGCAGGATGATGAGCGACGGCTTCGCGGTCTCGCCCTTCGCGGCCTCGAGCGCGCCGTACAGCTCGGCGACGTCTTCGACGTACTCGCCGGTCTTCTTCCAGTCCACGACCTGCACGTGCCAGCCGTAGGACTCGTAGCGCTTGGCGACGTCCTCGGTGAACGCGACGTTGGTGTCGTCCTCGATGGAGATCTGGTTCGAGTCGTAGATCGCGATCAGGTTGCCGAGCTCCTGGTGGCCGGCGAGCGACGACGCCTCGCTGGTGACGCCCTCCTGCAGGTCGCCGTCACCGGCGATCACATAGGTGTAGTGGTCGAACGGCGACGTGCCCGCGGGGGCCTCGGGGTCGAACAGGCCGCGCTCGTAGCGGGCCGCATACGCGAAGCCCACCGCCGACGCGAGACCCTGGCCCAGCGGGCCGGTGGTGATCTCGACACCCTTGGTGTGGCCGTACTCGGGGTGACCCGGGGTCAGCGAGCCCCACGTGCGCAGCGCCTTGAGGTCGTCGAGCTCGAGCCCGAATCCGCCCAGGTACAGCTGCACGTACTGGGTGAGCGACGAGTGGCCGGCCGACAGGATGAACCGGTCGCGTCCGACCCAGTGGGTGTCCGTGGGATCGTGGCGCAGCACGCGCTGGTACAGCAAGTAGGCCGCGGGCGCCAGGCTCATCGCCGTGCCGGGGTGGCCGTTGCCGACCTTCTCCACGGCGTCCGCTGCCAGGACGCGGGCGGTGTCCACCGCGCGCCGATCGATCTCATCCCAAGCAAGTTCCGACACCGGGCCGCCTTTCGTTGGAGGTGCGCCCAGGAATGTGGCCGGCTCGCGGCCCTTGTCCGGACGGAGAAGGGGGAATCGGCGACGGGCGCGCGTGTTTCTCAGCATAGCGAAGGGGTATGCCACCCAGGCCATGCGAGCCGTCTATGTGACAGAGTCTTGCGAACCTCAGGTCGCCGCCGGTGACGTCCCGGTGTCGCGGGAGTCACGTTCTGCTCACGCCCGCGGATCGCGCGATGTGATCAGCCGGGCACCGCTGCACGTGCCCGGCGGGCAGGGTGCGACACGCCGATGCCCTAGACTTGGGAGGATTCTGCAGGCAGCGATTGCGGGGGCCATGGACAGCACGAAGACGGCCGGGACCGTCGCATCCGTCGACGGATCGAGCCGGGCTCCGCAGACCTTCGGTCGCACCGTCCGCGCGTACATCGCGCTGATGAAGCCGCGCGTGCTCGAGCTGCTGCTGGTGACCACCGTCCCGGTCATGATCCTCGCGCAGGGCGGCTTCCCCGACGTGTGGCTGGTCGTCGCGACCGTCATCGGCGGCACCGCGAGCGCCGGATCGGCCGCGGCGTTCAACATGTACCTGGACCGCGACATCGACGCGCACATGCAGCGCACGGTGAACCGCCCGCTCGTCACCGGCGAGGTCTCGCCGCGCGGCGCACTGATCTTCGCGTGGACGCTCGCGGTGTTCTCGACCGTGTGGCTGTGGCTCACCACGAACTGGCTGGCCGCGACGCTGTCGGCCGCCGCCATCTTCTTCTACGTCGTGATCTACACGATGATCCTCAAGCGCCGCACCGAGCAGAACATCGTGTGGGGCGGCATCGCGGGCTGCTTCCCGGTGGTGATCGGCTGGACCGCGGTGACCGGGTCCCTCGCCTGGCCGCCCGTCATCCTGTTCGCGCTCGTGTTCCTGTGGACGCCGCCGCACTACTGGCCGCTGTCGATGAAGTACAAGGATCAGTACGAGGAGGTCGACGTCCCCATGCTCGGCGCGACGCGTGCCGGCTCGCAGGTCGGCCTCCAGGTGATCCTCTACGCGTGGGCGACGGTCGTGTGCTCGCTGCTGCTGATCCCCGTCGCCGACATGGGTCTCGTCTACACGGTGTCGTCCCTCGTCTTCGGCGGCTGGTTCATCTACGAGTCGCACGTGCTCTACAACCGCGCCGTGCGGGGGACGGAGCCCCGCCCGATGCGCGTGTTCCACGCGTCGATCACGTACCTCACGCTGCTGTTCGTCGCGATCGCGGTCGACCCGCTGCTGCCGTTCTGATCTGACTCGACCCACGAAAGAGGCCGCCCGGCGAACCGGGCGGCCTCTTACGTTCGTGCGTGGGGCGCGTCAGCGGGCGACGGATGCCTCGACCTCGGCGTCGACCGGCTCCGCGGTCTCGGCGGGGGTGGCGTCGGCCTTCGGGGCCTCGGGCTCGTCGGCCGCGGTCTCGGCCTCCGAGGTCCAGTCGATGGGCTCGACGACCTCGACGGCCGGATACGGGCGGAGCGTCGAGACGGCGGCGACGCCGAGCGCGAGCAGGACGCCGATGACGCCGGCGCCGATGAGGATCGAGCCGAGCTGCGCGATCGACTGGCCGACGTACACGTCGACGCCGGTCGCGGTGCCGTCGGTCAGGGTCGTGGTCATCGAGCCGAGCTTGTCGGTGGTGATGTACCAGCCGCCGGCGATCGTCGCCACGGAGACGACGACGAGGCCCCAGAAGGGGATGCTGCGGACGAGACGGGGGCGGGTGGGCATGTGTCGATCACTCCTCGGGATGCGCGACCCGGGTGGTCGCGGCATCCCACCCTCGCAAAGGAGTCCGTGCGACGCCAATCCGGTTGCTATGGATCAGCTGTGCGCGACCTCTGCCCCCGGCGCCTTCAGGTGCAGGACGACGACCGTCATCGTCGCCGCCGCGAGCGCGGCGAGGACCATGTGCACGCCCACCGCGAGCTCGGGCAGGCCGTTGCGGGCCTGGTACAGGCCCACGGCGATCTGGACGAGTTCGACGCCGAGCAGGACCACCGTCCAGCGCATCAGCGCCGGGGCGGTGGTGCGCGCCCGCCATGCGGCGAACACGAGCGCGACGGTCAGGCCGAACAGCGCATAGCCCGGCCACGCGTGGACGTGCTCCAGAAGCTCGGCGTTGAAGCCGTTGCGGCCGGCGTCCGCGTCACCCGAGTGCGGGCCGGCTCCCGTCGTCAGCACACCGAACGCGATCGTGAGCGCCATCGCCACCGTCGTGACGTGCACCAGCACCGCGTGCCACCGGGGAACGAGGAGCGTGCGGGGTCCGGCGGGCTGCGACATCCGCACCAGGAATGCCGCGGTGACGCAGACCAGCGCCAGCGACGAGACGTAGTGGAACCCGACGATGAACGGATTGAGGCCGGTCAGGACCGTGATGCCGCCGACGATCGCCTGCGCCGCGACCCCGCCGAGCACGACGACGGCGAGCACGTAGAGGTCGCGCCGCTCCTTGCGGATCTTCAGCACGAGGATCCAGACGGCCAGGGCGATGAGACCCACCACACCGGTCATGAGCCGGTTGCCGAACTCGATGAGGGAGTGGATGCCCTCGTCGATGCCCGGGGTCGGCACGAGCGACTCCGGGGTGCAGAGCGGCCACGTGGGGCAGCCGAGGCCTGAGCCGGTGAGGCGGACCGCGCCGCCCGTGCCGATGATCGTCACCTCGGCGATGAACGACAGCCACGCGAACACGCGGATCCGCTTGTCGACGCGATTGGGGAGCCATGCCCAGAAGCGCTGCCGGATTCCCGGGGCGGTGGTCGTGGACTGTGGCACGGACATGCGGGGGTCGCCTCCTGGGGCAAGGCTCCCGCGCGGTGCGTATGACGTCACGGGCGCGTCCGCGGTGGGGTGGAGCCTGTAGAATCGAGGGGTCGGTTGCGCACGTGCTTCACAGCACCGCGCACCACTGACAGTCTAGGCGCGATGGTCGGCGCCGCTGAGAGGGCCCGAGAAGCGGCATCCCTTTCCGGTATCTCCACCGGGGAGCACGGATGCCGGGACGGATCACACCGCCAGGACCCGGAGGAGAACGACAATGTCTGATGTGCTGATCGATCGCCCTGAGCTGGAAGGCCTGGGTGTCTACGAGTTCGGCTGGCACGATGCCGACGCCGCGGGAGCAAGCGCCAGGCGAGGCCTGAGCGACCTCGTGGTGCGCGACATCTCGGCGCTGAAAGCCGAGCCGGAGTGGATGCTCAAGACCCGCCTCAAGGGTCTGCAGCTCTTCGAGCGCAAGCCGATGCCCACGTGGGGTGCGGATCTCAGCGAGATCGACTTCGACAACATCAAGTACTTCGTGCGGTCGACGGAGAAGCAGGCCGGCTCCTGGGAGGAGCTGCCCGAGGACATCCGCAACACGTACGAGAAGCTCGGCATCCCCGAGGCGGAGCGTCAGCGCCTCGTCGCGGGCGTGGCCGCCCAGTACGAGTCCGAGGTCGTGTACCACCAGATCCGCGAGGACCTGGAGCAGCAGGGCGTCATCTTCATGGACACCGACACGGCGCTGCGGGAGCACCCCGAGTTCTTCGAGGAGTACTTCGGCACCGTCATCCCCGCCGGCGACAACAAGTTCGCCGCACTGAACACCGCGGTGTGGTCGGGCGGCTCGTTCGTCTACGTGCCCCCCGGCGTGCACGTCGAGATCCCGCTGCAGGCGTACTTCCGCATCAACACCGAGAACATGGGCCAGTTCGAGCGGACCCTGATCATCGCGGACGAGGGCTCGTACGTGCACTACATCGAGGGCTGCACGGCCCCGATCTACAAGAGCGACTCGCTGCACTCGGCCGTCGTCGAGATCATCGTGAAGAAGAACGCCCGCGTGCGCTACACGACGATCCAGAACTGGTCGAACAACGTCTACAACCTCGTCACCAAGCGCGCCGTGGCGCACGAGGGCGCGACGATGGAGTGGATCGACGGCAACATCGGGTCCAAGGTCACGATGAAGTACCCGTCGATCTTCCTGATGGGCGAGCACGCCAAGGGCGAGACCCTGTCGGTCGCCTTCGCGGGTCCCGGTCAGCACCAGGACGCCGGCGCCAAGATGATCCACATGGCGCCGTACACCCAGTCGTCGATCGTCTCGAAGTCGATCGCCCGGGGCGGCGGCCGCGCCGGCTATCGCGGCGAGGTGCGCGTCGATGCGAACGCACACCACTCGGCGAACACGGTGCGCTGCGACGCGCTCCTGGTCGACACGATCTCGCGCTCCGACACGTACCCCGCGATCGACATCCGCGTCGACGACGTGCAGCTCGGCCACGAGGCCACGGTCTCGAAGGTCAGCGAGGAGCAGCTCTTCTACCTGATGAGCCGCGGCATGCCCGAAGACGAGGCCATGGCCATGATCGTGCGCGGCTTCATCGAGCCGATCGCCCGTGAGCTGCCCATGGAGTACGCGCTCGAACTCAACAAGCTCATCGAGATGGGCATGGAAGGATCCGTCGGCTAGATGAGCCCCACCACCGAGGCCCCCACCGTTCCCGGCGCGAAGGGCCACACCGATGGCGCCGGTGCTTTCGTGCCCGTCCAGACCCGCTCCGAGCGACCCTGGTCGTTCGACCCGAACGCCTTCGAGGCGCCGACGGGCCGCGAGGTCAACTGGAAGCACACGCCGATCGCCCAGCTGAAGCCGTTGTTCACCGATGAGGCCGGACCCCACGGCGTCATGGAGGTCGACGTCGCCGGACCCGAGGCGCTCGTCCAGGATCGCCTCGACGTCGGCAGCGCTCCCCGTGGGGAGATCTTCCAGCCTGAGGACCTGCCCAGCGCGATCGCGTGGAAGCAGGAGTCCGAGGCGCCGCTGCTGCGCATCCCGGCCGGCGCGGAGTTCTCCGAGCCGATCGTCGTGTCGCTGAAGGGCACCGGCGGCCTGGCGCACGCCCACGTCGTGGTCGAGGCGCAGGCGAACTCTCACGCGACGGTGGTCTTCCACCACACCGGCACCGCGCACCACGCGCAGAACATCGAGATCATCGTCCGCGACGGCGCCCACCTCGAGCTGGTGACCGTCCAGCGCTGGGACGACGACGCCGTGCATGTGGCGTCGCACCAGGCCCGTGTCGAGCGCGACGCGACCCTGCGCCACGTCGTCGTGAGCTTCGGCGGCGGCGTCGTGCGCGTCAACCCGAGCGTCGAGCTCGCGGGCACCGGCTCACGCGCCGAGCTCTACGGCCTCAGCTACTCCGACTCGGGGCAGCACCTCGAGAGCCAGGTGTACCTGCACCATAAGGGCGCCGAGACCTCCGGAGACGTGCTGTACAAGAGCGCCCTGCAGGGCGCCGCGGCGCGCACCGTCTGGATCGGCGACGTCCTCATCGGGGCGGATGCCGTGGGCACCGACTCCTACGAGGCCAACCGCAACCTCGTCCTCACCGAGGGCGCGCGCGCCGAGTCGATCCCCAACCTCGAGATCGAGACGGGCGACATCCGCGGCGCGGGCCACGCGAGCGCCACCGGGCGATTCGACGACGAGCAGCTGTTCTATCTGCAGGCCCGCGGCATCACCGAGGACGAAGCGCGACGCCTCGTCGTGCTCGGCTTCCTCGCCGAGATCGTGCAGAAGATCGGTGTCGAAGACCTCGAGGCGGAGCTGTTCGCCGCGATCGAGGAAGAACTCGCCAAGGAGGCCGGCCTGTGACCGCTCAGCGCGTGTGCGCCCTCAGCGACCTCGTCCAGGACGAGGCCCGCCGCGTCGAGGTGGACGGCGTCGCGATCGCCCTCGTGCTCGACTCCAACGGCGAGGTCCACGCGATCGGCGACGTCTGCACCCACGGCGACATCTCGCTGTCGGAGGGCTTCGTCGACGGCGAATCGCTCGAGTGCTGGGCCCACGGTTCGGCGTTCTCGCTGCGCACCGGCAAGCCCCTCAATCTCCCCGCGTACGAGCCGGTCCCGGTCTTCGCGGTCACCGTCGACGGCGATGACGTGCTCATCGACGCGACCGTCAAGCTCGAAGTGAACTGAAGAAGGTACTGAAGAATGTCTGTTCTCGAGATCCGCGACCTCCACGTGACGGTCGAGACGGATGCCGGCACCACGCCGATCCTCAACGGCGTGAGCCTCACGATCCGCAAGGGCGAGACCCACGCGATCATGGGCCCCAACGGCTCCGGCAAGTCGACGCTCGCCTACACGATCGCCGGACACCCCAAGTACACCGTCACGAGCGGCTCGATCTCGCTCGACGGCGAGGACGTCCTCGCGATGTCGGTCGACGAGCGTGCGCGCGCGGGACTGTTCCTGGCGATGCAGTACCCGGTCGAGATCCCGGGCGTGACCGTCACCAACTTCCTGCGCACCGCGAAGACGGCGATCGACGGCGAGGCGCCCTCGATCCGCACGTGGACGAAGGACGTCAAGGCGTCGATGAAGAACCTGCGCATGGACCCGAAGTTCGCGTCGCGCAACGTCAACGAGGGCTTCTCGGGCGGCGAGAAGAAGCGCCACGAGATCCTCCAGCTCGAGCTGCTCAAGCCGCAGATCGCCGTGCTCGACGAGACCGACTCCGGCCTCGATGTCGACGCACTGAAGATCGTGTCGGAGGGCGTCAACCGCGCCAAGGCCGAGACGGACCTCGGTGTGCTGCTGATCACGCACTACACCCGGATCCTGCGCTACATCGCTCCTGATTTCGTGCACGTCATGGTGAACGGGCGCATCGTCGAGGAGGGCGGTCCGGAGCTGGCCGACCGCCTCGAGGACGAGGGCTACGACCGCTTCCTGCCCGCGGGCGAAGTGGAGCCGGCCGAGGCCCCCGTCGGCAGCGAAGCGTAGGATCGATCTTATGACGGCGACGCTCACCCCCGAGAAGTACGACGAGGTGACCGAGGCTCTCAAAGACGTGATGGACCCCGAACTGGGCATCAACGTCGTCGACCTCGGCCTCATCTACGATCTCGCGTGGGACGACGAGAACGACGCGCTGGTCATCCACATGACCCTCACGTCGGCCGGCTGCCCGCTCACCGACGTGCTCGAGGAGCAGACGGCCCAGGCGCTCGACGACATCGTCGAGCGGTTCCGCATCAACTGGGTGTGGATGCCGCCGTGGGGCCCCGAGCGGATCACCGACGACGGGCGCGACATGATGCGCGCGCTCGGCTTCGCGATCTGAGGCTTCATACGAGGACGCACAACGGCGGCGGTCCGCCCGTGCTCGTTACGCTTTTCGGGTGAGCGTCACCGTCACCCCCCTCCGAGCCCTGCCCATCGACGAGCTGCGTCAGCGCACGAGCACGAAGTGGCGCAAGTACGGCGCAGAGGTGCTGCCGTTCTTCGTCGCCGAGACGGACTACGCCCTCGCCCCGGCCATCACCGAGGTGCTGACGCGTGCCGTGCAGCTCGGCGACACCGGCTACACCCCGCCGGAGCCCGGCGTGCGCGAGGCCTTCGTGGGCTTCGCCGAGCGGCGCTGGGGCTGGAACGTCGACCCGTCCCATGTGTTCTGGACCGGCGACGTGATGATGGGCGTGGTCGAGATCCTGCGTCGCGTCATCGAGCCCGGTGACCGTGTCGTGGTCATGCCGCCGGTGTACCCGCCGTTCTACGACACCGTGGAGGAGGCGGGCGGCGTCGTCGAGCGCGTTCCGCTGGTCGCCGGCGACACCGGGTGGGTGATCGACCTGCTCGGCGTCGAGGCCGCTCTCGCGGGCGGCGCGCGGGCCGTGCTGCTGTGCAACCCCCACAATCCGACCGGCACGGTGCACGCACCCGAGACGCTGGCGGCACTGGCCGACATCGCGGAGGGCTTCGGCGCGACCGTGATCAGCGATGAAATCCACGGCCCCCTGACTTACGCGCAGAAGCCGTTCACGCCGTTCCTCGCCGCATCCGATTCCGCGCGGCGCGTCGGCTACGCCGTGACGAGCGCGAGCAAGACGTTCAACCTGGCCGGTCTCAAGTGCGCCGTCATGGTCGGCGGCGGCGACGTCCAGGCGAAGCAGCTCCGCGCCCTGCCGTGGGAGGTGGAGTGGCGCACGGGTCTGTTCGGGGCGCTCTCGAACGTCGCCGCGTACTCGGCCGAGAGCGACGAGTGGCTCGAGAGCCTGCTGGCAGCCCTCGACGCCAACCGGCTCCTCCTGGCCGAGCTGCTCGCGGAGCATGTGCCGCAGGCGCGGTACCTGCCCCCCGACGCCGGCTTCCTCGCGTGGGTCGATCTCTCGGCGTACGGCTGGGGTGACAATCCCGCCGTGAAGGTGCTCCGTGAGGCGAAGGTCGCCCTGCACCATGGGCCTCTCTTCGGCACCGAGGGCAAGGGGTACGTGCGCATCAACTTCGGCTGCGATCCCGACCTGCTTCGCGAAGCGGTGCAGCGGATCGGGGTGCTGGCCCGCGGCTGACCGCACGTCGGCCGCTCGGCCCCGGTCCGTCCGCCGAAGGGGTTAGCCTGGCCGGATGACCTCTCCGGCCGCCGTCGACGCAGAAGCCTCCGGCATCTGGGGCGCGCGGTTCCTCTGGGTGACCGTCGGCGCCGTCGCGCTGATCTTCCTGGCGGCGATGCAGTCGCTCGCCGTCACCACGGTGATGCCGGTGGTCAGCGCCGACCTCGAGGGTGAGCGCCTCTACGCCGTGGCGTTCGCCGGAACGCTGGCGACGAGCGTCATCGGCATGGTGGCGGTGGGCGCCTGGTGCGATCGCGGCGGAGTGCTCGCCCCGCTCACCACTGCGGTCGTGCTCTTCGTCGTCGGGCTGCTCATCGCCGGCCTCGCCCTCACCATGCCGGTCCTCGTCGCCGGCCGGCTGGTGCAGGGTCTCGGCACCGGCGGGCAGACCGTGGCCCTCTACGTCGTCGTGGCCCGGGTGTACCCCGCAGCGTTGCACGGCCGCGTCTTCGCCGCGTTCTCGGCGGCGTGGGTCGTGCCGTCGCTCATCGGCCCCTTCCTCGCCGGCGCGGTGACGGAGTTCCTGCACTGGCGGTGGGTGTTCCTCGGCGTGGCGGCGCTGACGGTCGTCGCGTTCGTCCTCGTGGTGGCACGTCTGCACGGGCTTGCACTGCACACCGACGAGCCCGCGACCGAGCGCATCGCACCGCGCCTCGCGTGCGCGGTCGCGGTGGCCGTCGGCGCCCTCGGGCTCAGCCTGGCGGGCGAGCTCGGTGCGTGGGCGTGGGCGGCGGTGGCAGCATCCGTCGTCGTCATCGGGCTGGCGTCGCGACCGCTGCTGCCACGCGCCACGCTCGTCGCCGCGAGAGGCCTGCCGAGCGTCGTGCTGATGCGCGGACTCATCGCGGGCGCCCTGTTCGGCGCCGAGATCTACGTGCCGTACCTGCTGATCGACGGCTACGGCTTCTCGCCGACGTGGGCAGGACTCGGGCTCACGGCCGCCGCGCTGGCGTGGGCGGTTGCCGCCGACGTGCAGGGGCGCGTCGGCGATCGCATGGGGAACACCCGCATCACCCTCGTCGGCACCGCGCTCCTCGTGACCGCGCTGCTGATCGCTGCCGCGACGGCGTTCCTCGGTCTGCCGGCGGCGGTCCTCATCGCCGGGTGGGGCCTCGCGGGCGGCGGCATGGGGCTCATGTACCCGCGCCTGACCGTGCTGACCCTGGCGTACTCGACGCCGCAGAATCAGGGATTCAACTCGTCGGCGCTGTCGATCTCGGACGCCGTCGGCTCGGCGTCGTCGATCGCGGTGATGGGTCTCGTCTTCACCGCGCTGGTGGGGACGGATGCCGGCTTCCCGGCCGTCTTCGCGATCGCCGTCGTGCTCGCGCTCGGCGCGCTGGTGCCGGGCCTCCGGCTCGGCCATGCGCATGAGGCGCCACGACGGGCCTGAAGCTGCCGGAGCGCGTCAGTTCTCGGCTCGTCCGAGGCGCCAGTAGCCCATGAACGCGACGGCGCGACGGTCCACGCCGCGCTCGGCCACGAGGTGGCGGCGCAGGGCCTTGATCGCGCCGGCCTCGCCGGCGAGCCATGCGTAGACGCGGGCGCTCTTCAGCGCCGCACCGCCCTTGGCTGTACGCGGCACCTCCCAGAGGATGTCGGTGTCGATGTCGACCTCCTCGACGTCCGCGCCGGCGCCCGCAGGCACCAGGCGGGCCGCAGCATCCGTCACCGACTCCACGAGGTGCGCGTGACGCTCGCCGTCCGCGCGTGCCCCGATGCAGTACTCGAACCCGGGGTGCTGCGGGAAGTAGGCGGCATCGTCGGCGTGCGGCAGCTCGACCGCGACCACTCCGCTGGCGTCGCGGGGGAGCTGCTCGAGGATCGCGGCGATCGCGGGCGCGGCGGTCTCGTCACCGGCGAGCAGGATCGAGTCGACGCGGGCCGGCGGCACGAAGTCGATGCCGAAGCTGACGCCGCTGTGGGCCGTGGTCGGCGCGAAGATGAGCACCTCGTCGCCCACCTGGGCGCGATCGATCCAGTCGGAGGCGGGCCCGATCACGTCGTGCGCGACCATGTCGACGTCGACCTCGCTGAGGTGGTTGCGGACGTAGCGCGTGGTGTACGTGCGGAACGGCAGGCGCTGCTCTTCGGGCAAATCGCGCCACTGCGTGTACCAGTCGTCGCCGAGAGGCATCGCATCGAGGCCGAGCGTGCGCGTGGGGAACACGATCTTGATGCGCTGGTCGAGCCCCGGGTCGCCGTAGTCGGCGAGGTCGTCGCCGCCGAAGGTGAAGCGGCGGAAGCTGGGCGTCACGTCGGCGATCGCCGTGACGTGCGCACGGAAGAAGCGGGAGGGCACGTCGGCATCGGTCATCTTCAGGCTCCTGTCGGCTGGGGGGTGGGGGTCGCCGCGAGCGGAGCCGCGGCGACGGGACCCTGGGGCGACACGTGGTGCCGGCCGCGGGGAAGGACGATGGGAGAGCCCGACACGGGGTCGGGCACGACGAGCGCGTCGAGGTCGAAGACCTCGCGGATGAGCTCGCCGGTCATGACGTCGCCGGGGGCACCGCTCGCGACGACGCGGCCGGACCGCAGCGCGAAGAGGTGGTCGGCGTAACGCGCAGCGAGGTTCATGTCGTGCAGCACCATCACGATCGTGGTGCCGCGGTCGCGGTTGAGGTCGGTGAGGAGGTCGAGCACCTCGACCTGGTGCGCGACGTCGAGGAAGGTGGTCGG
This sequence comes from Microbacterium trichothecenolyticum, assembly GCF_041938625.1. Taxonomy (GTDB): domain Bacteria; phylum Actinomycetota; class Actinomycetes; order Actinomycetales; family Microbacteriaceae; genus Microbacterium; species Microbacterium trichothecenolyticum_D. The sequence continues at coordinate 2,041,434 of NZ_CP169427.1, forward strand.
CTCGTCGAGCAGCAGGATGTCCGTCTCCTGCGCGAGCGCCATCGCGATCCACGCCCGCTGGCGCTGCCCGCCCGACAGCTCGTCGACCGACCGGTCGGCCAGCTCCTCGATGCCGGTCGAGGCGAGGGCCTGCGCGACGACCTCGTAGTCGTGCGAGCTCCAGCGCGCCAGCAGCTTCTGATGCGGGTGGCGTCCGCGGCCGACGAGATCGGCGACGGCGATGCCCTCCGGCGCGATGGGGCTCTGGGGGAGAAGTCCGAGCGTGCGCGCGATCTCCTTCGTCGAGCGTCCGTGCAGCGCCTTGCCGTCGAGGATCACCTGGCCCTCACGCGGCGAGATGAGACGCGCGAGCGCGCGCAGGAGGGTGGACTTGCCGCATCCGTTGGCTCCCACGATCGCAGTGATGCGGCCGGGCGGGATGACGAGGTCGAGGCCCTCGACGATGGTGCGATCGCCGTACGACAGCGTCAGGCCCCGCGCCGACAGTCTGTGGGATTCGGTCATAGCGAGCCTCCGGAGCGGTTCGTCCTGATGAGGAGGTAGATGAGGAACGGGGCACCGAGCACGCCGGTGACGACTCCGACCGGGTATCGGCTGTCGAACGCGAACTGACCGAGGAGGTCGGACAGCTGCACCAGAAGTGCGCCGACGAGAGCCGACGGCAGCAGCAGCGAGCCGCCGGGCCCGACGATGCGCGCCGCGATGGGGCCGGCCATGAACGCGACGAACGCGATCGGTCCGGTGGCCGCCGTCGCGAAGGCCAGCAGGGCGACGGCCGCGACGATCACGATCACGCGGGTGCCCGGCAGACGGATGCCGAGACTCGCAGCCGCGTCGTCGCCGAGGCGCATGACATCCAGGTCGCGACCCTTCGCCAGCAGCGCCGGCACGAGCACGACGCTCGCGATCGCGAGCGGGAGCACGGTGGACCACGTCGCGCCGTTGAGGCTGCCGGTGAGCCAGCGCATCGCGGCCTGCAGATCGTACGCCGGGGCCTTCGACAGCACGTAGGTGACCGCCGCGTCGAGCATGGCGGCGACGCCGATGCCGATGAGGATCAGCCGTGTCCCGGCGAAGCCGCCCTTGTTCGAGAGCAGGTAGATGGCGAGCGCGGTCGCGAGGCCGCCCACGACGGCGAGGACGGATACGGCGGTCTCGCTGAGCGACAGGATGACGATGCCGAACACCGCCGCCGCACTCGCACCGGCGGTGATGCCGATGATGTCGGGCGACGCGAGCGGGTTTCGCAGCATCGTCTGGAAGGTCACGCCCGCGATGCCGAACGCGAATCCGGCCAGGATGGCGAGCACCGCGCGTGGAAGGCGCAGCTCGCCGACGGTGAACGAGGCGCCGGGCACCGTCTCGCCGAGGATGACGCGGACGACCTCGTCGACGCCGTAGAACGTCTGCCCGATCATGAGCGACGCGACGAAGACCAGCACCACGCCGACGGCGAGGGCGATGGTCACGACGGTGCGTCGACGGCTGCGGCGCCGTCGTCCGGCGACGACGGTCTGCGCCGTGGGACGGAGGACGGTGGCGGCGCTCACAGTTCGCGCACCTTCTGCCTGCGGACGATCCAGATGAAGAACGGGGCGCCGATGAGCGCGGTGAGGATGCCGACCTCGATCTCGTCCGGGCGCGCGATGAGGCGCCCGACGATGTCCGCCGCGACGAGCAGCACCGCCCCCGCGACCGCGGAGAACGGGAGCAGCCATCGGTGGTCGGTGCCGACCAGCAGGCGGCACAGGTGCGGGATGATCAGACCCACGAAGGCGATGGGGCCGGCGATCGCCACCGCCGCCCCGCACAGGATCACGGCGCCCGCCGACGCGATGAGCCGCGTGCGCAAGACGTGCTCGCCGAGGCCGGTCGCGACGTCGTCGCCTAGTGCGAGCGAGTTCATGCCGCGCGCGCACACGAGGGTGATCACGGCGCCCACCGCCAGGATCGGGAGGATCGTGGCGATGCGATCCCAGGTCGCGCCGCCGACGCCGCCGATCTGCCAGAACCGGAAGGTCTCGAGCAGGTCGACGCGGGGGAGGAGCACCGCGCTCACGAGCGACATGAACGCAGCCGAGGTCGCCGCGCCGGCGAGCGCGAGTTTCAACGGGGTCGCACCACCACGACCGAGGGAGCCGACCGTGTAGACGAACACCGCCGCACCGCCCGCGCCGATGATCGAGGCGGCGATGAAGGCGTACGGGTCCGACATCCCGAAGAACGCGATGCCGATGACGACTGCGAGCGCGGCGCCGCCCGAGATCCCGAGGATGCCGGGGTCTGCCAGGGGATTGCGGGTGACCGCCTGCATCGCCGCGCCCGACATCGCCAGCGACGCCCCGACGAGGATCGCGAGCACGGTGCGCGGCACCCGCTGCACCACGGCCGCTTGCGCGACTCCGCCGGTATCGCCGCCGAGGCCGGCGAGGATGTCGCTCAGCGCCACGTCGCGCACGCCGAACGCGACGCTCGCGACGCACAGTGCGGCGAGCACCGCGAAAGACACCGCGAGCCACGCCAGCCGCACCGCCGCCGGACGCCGCAGGGTTGCGGCATCCGGCAGCGGCATACGCGTCTCGGTGACAGTCACCCGATCCAGCTCCTGGACTCCGTCAGTCGGCGAGGGCGTCGTTGAGCAGCGCGAAGTACTGGTCCACGCCCCAGCCGATCGACAGCGGCGAGGGGTTGGCGGACGCCGCAAGCGGAGTCGACTCCTCGAGGATCGCGATGCGGCCCTCGGCGATCGCGGGGATCTGCGACAGCAGCGGGTCGGCCTGCAGCTGCGCGATGATCGAGCCGCTGGCGTCGCCGTAGGTGACGAACACGTCGACGTCGGCGAAGCGGTCGGCCTGCTCCGCGCTCACCGAGGTGTAGAACTGGACGCCGTCCGACTCCTCCTCGACGACGGCCGGCACCGGGAAGCCGAGGCCCTCGAGGAACCCGGGGCGGGTGTCGAGGCTCGTGTAGAAGCCCACCTGGCTGAAGTCCGACGGGTCGATGTACGAGAAGAGCACCTTCGAGTCGGCGAGCTCGGGGTAGTCGGCGAGCGCCGCGTCGACCTCGCCGTGCAGCTCCTCGATGAGGGCGTCGCCCTCCGCCGCGAGGCCGAGGGCCTGCGAGTTGAGGCGGATCATGTCCTCGTAGGAGGTGCCCCACGCGACCTCGGGGTAGGCGACGACCGGGGCGATCTTCGACAGCGTGTCGTACTCCTCCTGCGTGAGGCCGGAGTACGCGGCGAGGATGACATCGGGCTGCGTGTCGGCGACCGCCTCGAAGTCGATGCCATCGGTCTCGTCGAAGAGCACGGGCGTCTCGGCGCCGAGCTCCTCGAGCGCGTCCTCGACCCACGGCAGCACGCCATCGCCGTCGTCGTCGCCCCACGTGACCTCGGCCATGCCGACCGGCACGACGCCGAGGGCGATCGGCACCTCCTGGTTGGACCAGGCGACGGTCGCCACACGCTCGGGCTGGGACTCGATGACGGTCTCGCCGTAGGCGTGCTCGATCGTGACGGGGAAGCCGGCGCCCGACGAAGCGGCGGCTGCGGTGTCGTCGGTGTTGTCGGCGGCCGCGCTCGCGCAACCGGCGAGGGTGATCGCAGCGACGGCGAGCATCGTGGTGGCGGCGGCAGGACGGTTGAGACGCACGGAATCCTCCGAGGAAGTGTTAGGTAAGGATGCCCTTAGCAACGGCTAGGTAAGGCCAACCTTACCCAGCCGTTTCCCAGAGTGCGAATCCGCCGCGTCATCGTTCCGCGGGAGTGGTCGCAGGAGACCGGGCCGTATACTGGGAGGCTGGCCGTTCGGCCACCTCCCCATCTCCATCGACGGATCGGACTTCCGCTGTGCTCGCCGTGCACGACCTCGAGATCCGCGTGGGCGCCCGCGTGCTCATGTCAGACGTCTCCTTCCGCGTGTCGGACGGCGACAAGATCGGTCTCGTCGGCCGCAACGGCGCCGGCAAGACGACGCTGACCAAGGTGCTCGCGGGCGACCTCATCCCTGCCGACGGCAAGGTCGAGCGCTCCGGCGAGCTGGGGTACCTGCCCCAGGACCCGCGGTCGGGGGACCCCGAGATGCTGGCGCGCACGCGGATCCTCGACGCCCGCGGGCTCGGCACGCTCGCGATCGGCATGCACGAGGCATCCCTCGCGATGGGCGATGCCGACGAGGCGGTCGCCGCGAAGGCGATGCGCAAGTACGCGAACCTCACCGAGCGCTTCGAGGCGCTCGGCGGCTATGCAGCCGAGGCTGAGGCGGCGTCGATCGCGCACAACCTGTCGCTGCCGGACCGCATCCTCGACCAGCCGCTCAAGACCCTCTCGGGCGGTCAGCGCCGACGCATCGAGCTCGCGCGCATCCTCTTCTCGGATGCGCAGACGATGATCCTCGACGAGCCCACCAACCACCTCGACGCCGACAGCGTCGTGTGGCTGCGCGAGTTCCTCAAGGGCTACAAGGGCGGGCTCATCGTCATCTCGCACGACGTCGAGCTCGTCGGCGAGACCGTGAACCGCGTCTTCTATCTCGACGCGAACCGCCAGGTCATCGACGTCTACAACATGAACTGGAAGAACTACCTGCGCCAGCGGGTGGCCGACGAGGAGCGCCGCAAGAAGGAGCGCGCGAACGTCGAGAAGAAGGCCACCGTGCTGCAGCAGCAGGCGGCCCGGTTCGGCGCCAAAGCCTCCAAGGCGGCCGCCGCGCACCAGATGGTGGCGCGCGCCGAGAAGATGCTGGCAGGCCTGGACGAGGTGCGCCAGGAGGAGCGCGTCGCGAAGCTGCGCTTCCCGAAGCCCGCACCCTGCGGCAAGACGCCGCTCATGGCGTCAGGCCTGTCGAAGTCGTACGGCTCGCTCGAGATCTTCACCGACGTGGACCTCGCGATCGACCGCGGTTCCAAGGTCGTGATCCTCGGCCTGAACGGTGCCGGAAAGACCACCCTGCTGCGCATCCTCGCCGGCGTCGACCAGCCCGACACAGGGCAGCTCGAGCCTGGCCACGGCCTCAAGATCGGCTACTACGCGCAGGAGCACGAGAACCTCGACGTCTCGCGCTCGGTGCTCGACAACATGATGTCGGCGGCGCCGAACATCACGGCGACCGAGGCGCGCAAGGTGCTCGGCTCGTTCCTGTTCACCGGTGACGACGTGCTGAAGCCCGCCGGCGTCCTCTCCGGCGGCGAGAAGACGCGACTGTCGCTCGCGACACTCGTCGTGTCGTCGGCGAACATGCTGCTGCTCGACGAGCCCACCAACAACCTCGACCCTGCCTCCCGCGAAGAGATCCTCGGCGCGCTCGCGCACTACGAGGGCGCCGTCGTGCTCGTGTCGCACGACGAGGGGGCCGTCGAGGCTCTCAACCCCGAGCGCGTGCTCATCCTCCCCGACGGCGTCGAAGACATCTGGGGCCGCGACTACGCCGACTTGGTCACGCTTGCGTGACCAAGAAGTACGGTGGTTGAGTAACCGCGGCTTCAGCCGCGGCGTATCGAAACCCGTCTCGCTCGCGTAGGCGGGTTCCGACGGCGTGTCAGCGGCCGGCGGCGTCGAGCAGCGCGTCTTCGTCCTCGGCGTCGCGATCGCGGCGACGGCGCGGTGCCGGCGGCGCAGGGGTGGCAGCATCCGTTCCGCCGTCCTCCGAGCGCGCATCCTCGGCGTCCTCGCGGCGATGACGGCGCTCGGTGCGGATGACGTAGCCGATGAAGACGAACCCCATCACGGCGAACAGGATCCACTGGATCGCGTACGAGAGGTGGGGTCCGGGGTCTTCCGAGGGCGGCTCGAGGGCCGTCGGCGCGGTCGCCGGCGCCGGGTCCTCCGACATCATGACGCCGTAGGCGCTCTGCTCGAGGGCGTCGCCCGCGGCGGGGGAGAGCGTGTCGGCGACGAGACCGAGGTTGATCGTGGGCACCTGACCCTCGGGCGCCGAGCGGCCTGACGACGGCAGGGCCTCTCCCGGTCGCAGCCGCACGATCACGGTCGCCTCGCCGGTCGGGGGCGCGGGGACCGCGTCGGGAACGGGCTGATCCTGGCCCGGGGGGACCCAGCCGCGGTCGACGAGCAGCACGCGGCCGTCGTCGAGGCGGAAGGGCACGAGCACCTCGAAGGCCGAGGTGCCGCCGTGGGGGCGGTTGCGCACCAGGAGCTGCTCGCCAGCGAGGTACGTCCCGGTGAGGATTACCGGGTGCCATTCGTCCTCCGGCGAGAACTCGCCGTCGGCGGGGATGAGGTCGGCCAGGGGCACCGGCGTGGCGTCGTAGTTCTCGGCGACGAGCGCGAGTTGCCCCGAGCGCTCCTGGTTGCGCGTGAACTGCCAGTTCGACAGGAAGGCGCACGCGATGGCGAAGACCGCGGCGAGGGCGATGTAGATCGCCCATCGGCCCGCGCGCGGCAGGTTCTGCATGCTGACGGCGCGGGGGCTCATCGTGCGGCCTCCGTCGAGGTGAGCGGGGCGACGGTCACCGGGAAGTCGCGCGCAGCCAGGAACTCTCGGAGATACCCCACGTGCTCGTCGCACGCGACCCACGTCTTGCGGCGATCCTCCGAGTGGATGCGAGGATTGCGCCAATCGATGCGCCAGCTCGCCGTGGCGCGGCATCCTGCGCGCGAGCAGACCGCGTCGGCGACCTGGTCGGGTCCGGCGTCGCTCATACGGTGGGATCCGCCTCGTCGTCGGTTCCCGGTCGCTTCTCGTCCGTGCGCTTCTCGTCGGCCGGGAGCGCGCGGGTCTCCTCGATGCGGATCACCCGGGTGTCGGTCGCGGCCGAGACCGACGCAGCGGCGGGAAGCGCAGGCTCCGGGTCCTCGCGACGGTTGCGCCGTGCCTCCTGCCCGACGTTCGCGGAGACGACCGCGATGTAGGGGAGGAAGATCGCCGCCGCGCCAAAGACCCAGGTGTACCAGCCGTACGGCGTGATGACGACCATGAGGATGAAGCACACGACGCGGATGCCCATCGTGACGAGATACCGGGTCGAACGCGCGTCGATCTCGTCGCGCGGTGAACGCGGCAGGGATGTCGCCGACGGGGCGTGGCTGGAACTCTTCACGGTACTTCCAGGGTACGCCGGTTGCGCCGCCGGATCGCCCCGGGAACGGGTCCCGGGGCGGAGCGGCTCAGGAGTATGTGCCGTACTGCTGGTACATCGAGGCGAAGAAGGCGAAGAACGCGATCGCCGCGATGATGCCGAGGATCGAGAGCCCGAGTCCGACCCACCCGACGATGGTGCCGGCGAGCGCCATGCCGCGCCCCTGCTCACCGCTCGTCTTGAGCTGGTTCAGCGACATGTGGCCGGTGATGACGCCCACGATCGAGCCGATGAACGGGAGGATCACGAAGCTCGAGATCGATGCGATGAGCGACACGATCGCGAGGGTGTTGGTCTTCGCCGGCGCGCCGTACCCGTAGCCGGGTGCGGCGCCGTACGCCGGGGCCGCGCCGTACGCGGGAGCGCTGCCGTACGCGGGGGCCGCGGGGGCGCCGTAGGCCGGCGGGGGATAGGCGCCCTGAGCGGGCGGCGGATACGCGCCGGCGGCCGGCTGGGCGGGCTGATCCGCCGACGGAGCGGGCGGAACCGGCGGGTATGCGCCGGGCTCCGGGGCGGGGTTCTGCGAGGTGTTGTCGCTCACGGCGAGGCCTTTCTTCGGTGTCTCGGACCAGAGTCCCAGCGGCGTGGCGGGGGTGTCAAACAGGCGGGCCCGACGGGACCGCGCCGGTAGGCTGGTGCGGATCCGCCACAACCCCGGGAGTGCCACCATGTCCACCGATCGCGTCGTCCTCGTCACCGGCGGAAACCGCGGCATCGGCCGCGCCATCGCGGAGCGCTTCGTCGCCGAGGGGTACAGGGTCGCCGTCACCGCACGCTCCGGCGAAGGCCCCGAGGGCACTCTCACCGTGCGAGCGGACGTGACGGATGCTGCCGCCGTCGACGCCGCGTTCACCGAGGTCGAGAACACCCTGGGCCCGGTCGAGATCGTCGTCGCGAACGCCGGCATCACGAAGGACACCCTCCTGCTGCGCATGACCGAGGACGACTTCGACAGCGTCGTCTCGACCAACCTCGGCGGTGCGTTCCGCGTCGTCAAGCGCGCCTCCAAGGGGATGCTGCGCGCCCGTTGGGGCCGCGTCGTGCTGATCTCGAGCGTGGTCGGGCTCTACGGCTCGGCAGGCCAGATCAACTACGCCGCCTCCAAGAGTGCGCTGGTCGGATTCGCCCGCTCGCTCACCCGTGAGCTCGGCGCCCGTGGCATCACGGCGAACGTCGTGGCGCCCGGCTTCATCGAGACCGACATGACGGCTGAGCTCTCGGACGAGACGCAGGCCGAGTACAAGAAGAGCATCCCCGCCGGGCGCTTCGCTTCCCCCGCCGAGGTGGCGGGTGTCGTGACGTGGATCTCGTCGGACGACGCGGCCTACATCTCCGGCGCTGTGATCCCCGTCGACGGCGGCCTCGGCATGGGGCACTGACCCCGCGGCCGTCCGTTTCGACAGGCTCAGCCCGCTCCGACAGGCTCAGCGACCGGTCCGGCCGCTGAGCCTGTCGGCGTTCAGCCGATCGCCTGGAGGATCGCCTCGGCGACGGCGCCAGGCCGCGAGAACTGCGGCCAGTGGCCGGTGGGGTCTCCGGGTGCACCGAGCTCGATGATGTCGAGGTGCTCGAGCGCCGCGAGCTCGGCCGCCCACGGCGGCGCCGCCGCGATGATCTCGCGGACCTGCGCCGCCGGCACCGTTCCGGTGATCATCGTCGCCGGCACCGTGCGCCGCTTCTCGTCGGTGAGCCGGATCGGATCGGTCGGTACCTTGGCCGGCACCGACTTCGCCCGGGCCGCGGCATCCGCCCGCGTCTGCGGATCGAGATCGGCGACGTCGGAATCGTCGAAGAAGTCCCACCCGGGGAAGGGGATCACGCCGTCGACGACGGGGAACTCGGAGATCGAGCCGCCGTCGCCGGGCGGGAACGTGTCGAGGAACACGACGTGCGCGACCCGGTCGGGTCGGGCATCCACGGCGCCATAGACGACGTTGCCGCCGCCGGAGTGCCCGACGAGCACGACCGGCCCGTCGAGACGGTCGATCTGGGCGACGGTCGTCGCCACCCAGTCCGCGATGCCGATGCCGGCGGATTCGGTGCCGGGCGCGCCGACGCCCGGCATGGTGAGCGCGTGCGTGCGATGGCCGGCGGACTCGAGAGCGGGGTCGACGTCGCGCCAGGACGACGCGTCGAGCCACAGCCCGGGAACGAGGATGATGTGCATGCTCCGACGCTATCGACGGCGCCCGACATCGGAACACCCCGTGCGCGGAGCGGGGGAGCCCTCTACGGCAGCAGCGGGATGACCTCGGCGAGGTCGACCGGGCCGACGACCAGGTCGGCGCGCTCGCGCACCGCGGGCTTCGCGTTGAAGGCGACGCCGAGCCCGGCGACGGCCATCATCTCGAGGTCGTTCGCGCCGTCGCCGATCGCCAGCGTTCGGCTGAGGGGCACGCCGCGCTCATCGGCCCATTCCCGGAGGGCGGCGGCTTTGCCCGCAGCATCCACGATCCCGCCGTCGACGGTGCCGCTCAGCACGCCGTCGCTCGTCGCGAGCCGGTTGGCACGCCACACGTCCACGCCGAGGTCGGGGGCGACGGTGTCGAGGATCTCGTGGAACCCGCCCGACACCACGCCGACGGCGCCGCCGCGCTCGTGCACGGCCGCGACCAGCTCACGCACGCCCGGCGTCGGCTCGATGCGCGCGAGCACGCGCGCGAACGCGGTCACCGGCACGCCCTCGAGCGCCTCGACACGCGAGCGCAGGCTCGTCGCGAAGTCGACCTCGCCGCGCATCGCGGCCTCGGTCGCCGCGGCGACCTCGGCGCCGCGTCCGGCCTCGTCGGCGATCAGCTCGATGACCTCGTTGCGGATCAGCGTGGAGTCGGCGTCGAGCACGACGAGGAAGCGGGCGGGGGCGACAGGCATGCTCCCACGCTAGCGGGAGCCGGATGCCGCCCCCGCCGTGTGTCAGCGCTCGACGCGGAACCCCTTGCCGACGACGGTGATGCCGCTGTCGGTGATCGTGAAGCCGCGCGCGAGGTCCTTGTCGCGGTCGACGCCCACGGTCGCGCCGTCTTCGAGGACCACGTTCTTGTCGAGGATCGCGCGGTGCACGCGGGCGCCCGCGCCGACCTGCACGTGGTCGAACAGCACCGAGTCGGTGATCGTCGACCCGCCGCCGGCCAGCGTCCACGGGCCCACCACGCTGCGCTCGAGATGCGTGCCCGACAGCACCGAACCGAGCGACACGATCGAGTCGATCGCGTTGCCGATGCGGCCGACCGAATCGCGCACGAACTTCGCCGGCGGGGAGTTGACCGACTGCGAGTGGATCGGCCAGTCCATGTTGTACAGGTTGAACACCGGCAGCGTCGAGATGAGATCGCGGTGCGCGTCGAAGAACGAGTCGATGGTTCCCACGTCGCGCCAGTAGTAACGGTCGCGGTCGGTCGACCCCGGCACGTCGTTGCGGTTCATGTCGTAGACGCCCGCCTCGCCGCGGTCGACGAAGTAGGGGATGATGTCGCCGCCCATGTCGTGGTTCGACGTCGGGAGCTCCCCGTCGGACTCGACGGCCTCGATGAGCGCGTCGGTGTCGAAGATGTAGTTGCCCATCGAGGCGAGCACCTGGTCGGGCGCATCGGTCAGGCCGACGGCGTTCTGCGGCTTCTCGAGGAACTCGCGGATGCGCACCGGGTCCTCGGAGTCGACGTCGATGACGCCGAACTGGTTCGCGAGCGAGATCGGCTGACGGATGCCGGCGACCGTCGCCCGAGCGCCCGATTCGATGTGGGCGGAGAGCATCTGCCGGAAGTCCATGCGGTAGACGTGGTCGGCGCCGATCACGACGACGATGTCGGGCTGCTCGTCGTTGATGAGGTTGAGGCTCTGCAGGATCGCGTCCGCCGATCCCGAGAACCAGCGCTTGCCGAGGCGCTGCTGCGCGGGGACCGAGGTGACGTAGGAGTCCAGGAGCGCCGACATCCGCCAGGTCTGCGAGATGTGGCGGTCGAGGCTGTGGGACTTGTACTGCGTCAGCACCACGATCTGCCTGAGACCTGAGTTGATCAGGTTCGAGATGGCGAAGTCGATGAGCCGGTACTGCCCCCCGAAAGGGACGGCGGGCTTGGCGCGATCCGCGGTCAACGGCATCAGCCGCTTCCCTTCGCCGCCGGCGAGGATGATTCCGAAGACCTTGGGTGCAGCTGGCATGCGACCCACACTATGACGCGTTCCGGCCCGTGTACTAGCGTTCGACACATGCGAGTCGACATCGTCACCAAGGAGTACCCGCCGGAGATCTACGGCGGCGCCGGTGTCCACGTGACGGAGCTCGTCAAGGCGCTCCGCTCGAGCATCGATGTCCGGGTGCGCGCGTTCGGCGCCTCCCGCGACGAGGAGGGCACCGCGTCGTACGGCGTGCCCGCGGAGCTGTCCGCCGCGAACGCCGCGGTGCAGACGCTCGGCACGGATCTCGAGATCGTGACCGATGTCGCCGGCGCCGACGTCGTGCACAGCCACACCTGGTACGCCAACTTCGCCGGGCACCTCGCGTCGCTGCTGCACGGGATCCCGCACATCGTGACGGCCCACAGCCTCGAGCCGCTGCGGCCGTGGAAGGCCGAGCAGCTCGGCGGCGGGTACGCGGTCTCGAGCTGGATCGAGAAGTCGGCGTACGAGAGCGCCGCGGCCATCGTCGCGGTGAGCAACGGCATGCGGGAGGACATCCTCCGCAGCTACCCGTCGCTCGACCCCGACCGTGTGCGGGTGATCTACAACGGCATCGACGTCGAGGCGTGGCACCCCGTCGAGGATCCGGCGCTCCTGGCGGAGCTCGGGATCGACCCGGCGAAGCCGTCGGTCGTCTTCGTCGGACGCATCACGCGGCAGAAGGGCCTGCCCTACTTCCTCCGCGCCGCAGAGCGCCTTCCCGCCGACGTGCAGGTGATCCTCGCCGCCGGTGCACCCGACACACCGCAGATCATGGCGGAGGTCGAGGGGCTCGTCCGCGGTCTGCAGGAGACCCGCGAGGGCGTGGTGTGGCTGGATCGGATGCTGTCGCGGCACGAGCTGTGCACCATCCTGAGTGCGGCGACGACCTTCGTCTGCCCGTCGGTCTACGAGCCGCTCGGCATCGTGAACCTCGAGGCCATGGCGTGCGGCGCCGCCGTCGTCGGGACGGCGACCGGCGGCATCCCCGAGGTCGTCGTCGACGGCGTCACCGGCCGTCTGGTGCCGATCGAGCAGGTGCAGGACGGCACGGGCACCCCGACCGACCCCGAGCAGTACGTGTCGGATCTCGCCCGGGTGCTGACCGAGGTCGTGAGCGATCCGGACCGCGCGCGCGAGTACGGCGTCGCCGGTCGCAAGCGCGCGACCGAGGACTTCAGCTGGCAGCGCATCGCCGATCAGACGGCCGCCCTGTACGCGGAGGTGGTCGCCGGCGGCCGATAGGCTGTCAGCATGCCCCAGGTGCTCGAGTTCTCCGACGTCGTCGTCCGCCGAAACGCCCGGAACATCGTCGATCACCTGAACTGGACCATCAACGACGACCAGCGCTGGGTGGTGCTCGGGCCCAACGGCGCCGGCAAGACGACCGTGCTGCAGATGGCCGACACGCTGCTGCACCCCACGTCGGGTGTCGTGAGCGTCCTCGGTGAGCGCCTCGGCCGCACCGACGTCTTCGAACTGCGGCCCCGGATCGGGTTCGCCTCCTCGGCGATGGCGCGTCGCGTGCCGCCGGAGGAGACCGTGCTCAACGTCGTCCTGACGGCGGCGTACTCGGTGCTCGGCCGCTGGCGCGAGGACTACGAAGACATCGACGAGCGGCGCGCGCTGCGCGTGCTCGCGGAGTGGAAGCTCGACCATCTCGCCGACCGCACGTTCGGCACGCTCAGCGACGGCGAGCAGAAGCGCGTCCAGATCGCCCGCGCCGTGATGACCGACCCCGAACTGCTGCTCCTCGACGAGCCGACGGCCAGCCTGGACCTGGGTGCCCGCGAAGAGCTCCTCATCCTGCTGGGCGGCTACGCGCAGGCGCCCACGACGCCGGCGATGATCATGGTCACCCACCACGTCGAAGAGATCCCCATCGGATTCACGCACGTGCTGCTGCTTCGCGACGGGCAGGCGGTGGCGGCCGGTCCCATCCGCGAGACCCTCACCGCCGAGGCCCTGACCGACACCTTCGGCGTTCCGATCCGCCTCAGCGAAGAGGGTGGCCGCTACGCCGCGCGCGCCGCGCACTGAGCCGCGAGCCGGTCGGTTCGGCGTCCGCGCCGGAGACTGGTAGAATTTCTCTTTGGTGCATTCGCACCGCAGACTTTGACCGCCCTGGCAAAATCCAGGGCACCATCCTCAAAGGACCATCATGAAGACTGACCTCCACCCGGACTACCAGGCCGTCGTGTTCCGTGACCTCGGCTCGGGCGAGACCTTCCTCACCCGCTCGACGGTGACCAGCGACAAGACGATCGAGCTCGACGGCGTCGAGTACCCCGTCATCGACGTCGAGATCTCGTCGGCCTCGCACCCTTTCTACACGGGCAAGCAGCGCATCATGGACTCGGCCGGTCGTGTCGAGAAGTTCAACCAGCGCTTCAAGAACTTCGGCGGCTCCAAGTAAGCAGCCGCCCGGAAGGCCCCGCTTCGGCGGGGCCTTCTGCGTTTCCGGGACGAGTGGGGACGCCCGTCAGCGGATCGGCCAGCGCCCGTCGAGACGGTCGTCGGGGTCGATCCGCCCGATGCGGATGAAGTACTCGGTGAGGCTCTCGGCCTGCGCCCGGGCCCAGCCGATCTGGCGCGTGTGCAGCTCGTGCACGGTCTCGGGCAGCCACGGCGCGAAGCGCTCGGCGAGCGCCTGGGCGACGCGGCCGGCCGCGACCGCGTCGGCCGACGCCTCGTGCGCGGCGTCCAGCCGAACGGCGTAGTGGGCCGCGACCACTTCGAGGGTGCGTTTGCCCTTGCGCCACCGGTCGTACGCCTTGTCGACCACGAGGGGATCGATGACGGGCGACGGGTTCTCGATCGGCGTGACGCCGTGCCGCAGCGACTCGTACTTCAGCAGCGAGAAGTCGAACGGCGCGTTGTACGCGACCACCGGGATGCCGGCGTCCAGAAGTGCGCGCACGGCCGCGACGACTTCCCCCACGACCTCGGCGGCGGGCCGGCCGTTCGCCCGTGCGTGCTCCGTCGAGATGCCGTGGATCGCACTCGCGCCCTCGGGGATCTCGACGCCGGGGTCGGCGAGCCAGTCGCGGGCACGGATGACGCGGCCGGCGGCATCGAGAAGGCCCACGTGCGCCGTCACGATGCGGTCGGCGGTGACGTCGATACCGGTGGTCTCGAGGTCGAACACGCCGACCATGCGCACCCAGTCCGGCACATCCCACAGCGGAAGCTGTTCGGGATGCGGGTGACTCATGCCGTTCACGGTATGCGTCGCCTCCGACATCGGACCGGAGGCGCTCCGCGCACAGCCGAGCCCCGGGGAACGCCTCGTAGACTCGACGGGTGACTACGCCGAACCCGTACGCTCCGCTCCTCGACGAGATCCCCGTCGAGCGGCGCGAGGTCGATGTGCTCGGCGGCACGACCGCGTACTGGGTATACGGGCCCGCCGACGCGCACACGACCATCGTCGCGGTGCACGGCTTCCGCGGTGAGCACCATGGGCTCGAGCCCGTCGTCGCGCACCTGCCGAGCGTGCGGGTCATCTCGCCCGACCTTCCCGGCTTCGGCGAGACAGCGCCCGTCCCCGGGCGCACGCACGACCTCGACCTCTACGCCGACTGGCTGCGTGCGTTCGCCGCGGCGGTCGCCCCCGCCGCGGTGATCCTCGGCCACTCGTTCGGCTCCATCGTGGTCTCAGCCGCCGTCGCGGGCGGCCTCGAGACGCCCCGGGTGATCCTCGTGAACCCGATCGGCGCGCCCGCGCTCGAGGGCCCGCGGGGCATCCTCACTCGGCTCGCGGTGTTCTACTACTGGGCCGGCGCGAAGCTCCCGAAGAGTCTGGGCGAGGCGCTGCTGCGCAACGGCCTCATCGTGCGGGTCATGAGCGTCTCGATGGCGAAGACCAAGGATTCCGGCATCCGTCGATTCGTGCACGATCAGCACGACACCTACTTCTCGCGCTTCGCGGACCGTGACGTGCTGCGCGACGCGTTCGTCGCGTCCGTGTCGAACGACGTGCGCGCGTTCGCTCCTCGGATCGCGCAGCCGGCGCTGCTGGTCGCCGCCGTGAGGGACGACATCACTCCGATCGAGGCCGAACGGAAGCTCGCGACGATGTTCCCCGCCGCGGAGCTGGTGGAGATCCCCGACGTCGGGCACCTCATCCACTACGAGACGCCGGCGGCCGCCGCCGACGCGATCACGCGGTTTCTCGCGCCTTCCGACGCCGATACGCGTTGACGTTCATGCGGTTGCCGCAGTTGCCGGTGTCGCAGTAGCGCTTGGAGCCGTTCTTCGAGAAGTCGACGTACACCCCGTCGCAGTCGTCGGCGGCGCACACGCGCACCCGGTCGTACTCGTCGGCGCGGATCACGTCCACGAACGCCAGCGCCGCCTCCACCAGAATGCGGGTCGCGAGCGGCGCGTCGTCGCTGGTGGCGTGGATGTGCCAGTCGAAGTCGTCGTGGATCACGAGGCGGGGGAGCGCGTGCCCGTCGCGGAGCATCTCGTTCACCAGCGGGACGGCGCCCTCGCGGTCGACCTCCCACAGCTGGCGCAGTCGCGGGCGGACGGCGCGGACGGCTGCCAGCTCGGCGTCGTCGCGGCGGATGGTGCCGGTATAGGGGTTGACCCGGAGGTAGTCCTCGAAGTCCGAGAGCGTCGCCAGAGTGTCTTCGCCGTCGAATCCGGCCATGGTGTTGACGAGGTACGACGCGGCGCGCAGATTCTGCTCCGTGTCATGAATGAAAACCACGTTGACTCCTGACATTCCGGTCCGCTACTGTCACCAGTGTAAGCACTCTTCACTCCTGACAGTCGGATGCCGCCCATGACCGCCTCGACCGCGTCCCTCTCCATGATCGCCCCGGGCAGCGCCTTCGCGTCCAGCGCGCGGATGCGCACCTCCGGACTGATCATGGGCGTCGCATCGGCCCTGGCGTTCTCGTCGAGCGGGCCCTTCGTGAAGCCGCTCCTCGAGGCCGGCTGGTCACTGGGTGCCGCGCTGCTCGTGCGCATGGGGATCGCGGGTCTGGTGCTCTCGCCGGCGCTGTTCCTGGCGATGAGGCGACAGCGTGGGTTCCTCACGCGGCACTGGCGGCTCATCGTCGGCTTCGGCCTGATGCCGGTGCTCGGCTGCCAGCTCTTCTTCTTCTCGGCCATGCAGCGGATGCCGGTGGCCGTGGCTCTGCTGATCCAGTACCTCGCGCCGGTCATGCTCGTGGCGGCGGTGTGGGTGCGCACGCGCAAAGCGCCGTCGGCGCTCGTGCTGTGGGGCTCCGCGGTCGCGATGGTGGGCCTCGTGCTCGTCGTCGACATCTCGGGTGCCTCGTTCGACCTGATCGGAACGCTGCTCGCCCTCGCCGCGGCCGTGTGCGTGTGCGCCTACTTCGTGATCTCGGAGCGAGCCGGCGACGACCTGCCTCCGCTCGCGCTGGCCGCGAGCGGCCTGCTGACCGGTGCGATCGTGATGGGGGTCCTGTGCCTCACCGGCATCATGCCCTTCCAGGCGCCGGCGGTCGACGTGGTGCTCGCGGGCGTGGCCGTGCCGTGGTGGATGCCGCTTCTCTGGGTCGCCGCGATCGCGACGACGCTCGGCTACGCGCTGGGCGTGATGGCGGTGCCGCGCATCGGCTCGCGTGTGGCGTCGTTCGTCGGGCTCTCGGAGGTGCTGTTCGCCCTCATGTTCGCGTGGATCTTCCTCGCCGAGGTGCCCGCGCCCATCCAGTTCGTCGGCGGAGCGCTGATCCTCGCGGGCGTGGTGCTCGTGCGCGCGGACGCATCGTCGACGGCCAAGCCCAAGGGGCAGGAGGTTACGACTCCCGCCGTGCCAGCTCCATAAGTGGTGTCACGCGGTGGGCGATGACCTCGCCCATGACGAGCGAGGTCTCGGTGCGCTCGACGCCCTCGATCGCGAGGATGCGGGCGTCGGTGTCGAAGAGGTGCTGGGTGTCGCGGCATGCGACCCGCACCAGCAGATCGACCTGACCCGACAGTCCATGGGCCTGAACGACCTCGGGGACGCGGGCGAGTTCGACGGCGATGCGGGGCAGGTCCGCCTGCCGAACGATGACGCTGATGAAGGCCTCGATCGGGAACCCGAGGGAGGCGGACGAGATGGCTCGCTCGTACGACAGGAAGACGCCCGCCTTCTCCAGCCGCGACATGCGCGCCTGGACGGTGTTGCGCGAGAGGCCGAGTCGTTCGGCGAGTGCGACGACGGTCGCGCGCGGGTCGGCGGAGAGCGCTGCGAGCAGCTCCAGGTCGACGTGATCGAGTGCACTCATAGTGCGCAACGTTAGCACGGCATTCCTGTGCTTGAGTTGTCAACATGCTCAAGAAGTCTTCGAATGCTTGAGCGAGGTGCGACGCAGACGTACCGTTGAAACAGTCGACGAAGAGGCCGGCGCACGCCAAGCGGTCCCTCACGAGGGGGCCGGCAAGAGGAGTGATGACGATGACGCACACCCTGACACCCACAGCGGATCTCGCCACCGACATCGAGGATGTCGCGCGACTGCTGACCCCCGACGGCGAGCGCATCGCCGACCCCGAGCTCGATCGCTGGGTGGCCGACGTCGACGCCGCGACACTGCGCGGCCTGTACCGCGACATGGTGCTCCTGCGGCGCATCGACACCGAGGGCGTCGCCCTGCAGCGGCAGGGTCAGCTGGGCCTGTGGCCGCCGTGCCAGGGCCAGGAGGCGACCCAGATCGGCACCGCTCGCGCCCTGCGCGCCGACGACTTCGCCTTCCCGAGTTACCGCGAGACCGGCGTGGTCTACGCTCGCGGCGGCAAGCCCGCGGACTTCGTGCTCGCGTGGCGCGGCGAGGAGCACTCGACCTACAACCCTTACGACATCAACACCGCTACGCAGCAGATCATCATCGGCGCGCAGGCGCTGCATGCGGTCGGCTACGCGATGGGCGTGCAGCGCGACGGCACCGACCAGGTGTCGGTCGCCTACTTCGGCGACGGCGCGTCCAGCCAGGGCGACGTCAACGAGGCGATGGTGTTCGCCTCGTCCTTCCGTGCTCCCGTGGTGTTCGTGTGCACCAACAACCAGTGGGCGATCTCGGAGCCCGTCACGGTGCAGGCGAAGTTCCCGATCGCCGGGCGCGCGCCGGGCTTCGGCATCCCGAGCATGCGCGTCGACGGCAACGACGTGCTGGCGTGCTTCGCGGCGATGCGCTGGGCGCTCGACAACGCGCGTCGCGGCAACGGCCCCGCCTTCATCGAGGCGGTCACCTACCGCATGGGTCCTCACACCACCTCCGACGACCCGACCCGCTACCGCGACAAGGAAGAGGTCGAGAAGTGGCGCCGCCGTGACCCGATCGCACGCGTCGAGGCGCTGCTGCGATCGCGCGGCGAGTTCGACGACGCTTTCGTGGCGAGCGTCGAGGCGGACGCCGACGCCCTTGCGGCGTCCGTGCGCGAGGCGGCGATGACCGCCCGGACCCGCGACCCGCTGACCGTGCTCGACAATGTCTACGCCGAGCCCCACTCGGGCCTCGCCGAGCAGCGCGAGTGGTTCGGCGCCTACCTCGACGGGTTCGCCCCGACGGCCGAGGGGGTGTGACGATGGCGCAGCTGACGATGGCGAAGGCCATCAACGAAGGACTCCGCCGCGCGATGGCGGACGACGACAAGGTCCTCGTGATGGGCGAGGACATCGGCAAGCTCGGCGGCGTGTTCCGCATCACCGACGGTCTGCTGGACCAGTTCGGCGCGCAGCGTGTGATCGACACCCCGCTCGCGGAGGCCGGCATCATGGGCACGGCGGTCGGGCTCGCGTTCCGCGGCTACCGGCCCGTCGTCGAGATCCAGTTCGACGGCTTCGTGTACCCCGCGTTCGACCAGATCGTGTGCCAGGTCGCCAAGCTCCACTACCGCACGCGCGGCAACGTGAAGATGCCGATCACGATCCGCATCCCGTGGGCGGGTGGCGTCGGCGCCGCGGAGCACCACTCGGAGTCGCCTGAGGCGTACTTCGTCCACACGTCGGGTCTGCGCGTGATCGCGGTGTCGAACCCGCAGGACGCGTACGTCATGCTGCGGCAGGCGATCGCGTCCGACGACCCGGTGGTCTACTTCGAGCCGAAGCGGCTGTACCACACCAAGGGCGAGGTCGATCTCGACGTCCAGCTCGCGGACGCCCCGCCGATGGGGCTCGCCCGCGTGGCTCGAGAGGGCAGCGACGTGACGCTGCTCACCTACGGCTCGCAGGTGCTGACGGCGCTGGATGCCGCGACCGCCGCCGAGGACGACGGCGTCTCGATCGAGGTCATCGACCTCCGCTCGATCTCGCCCGTGGACTACCGCACGGTCACCGCGTCGGTGCGCAAGACCGGCCGGGTCGTCGTCACCCACGAGGCCGCGCGCGAGGCGGGCGTCGGCGCCGAGCTCATCGCGAGCGTCACGGAGCGCTGCTTCAACTATCTCGAGGCGGCGCCGCAGCGCGTCACCGGGCACGACATCCCCTACCCGCCCGCCAAGCTCGAGAAGCACCACCTGCCCGACCTCGACCGGATCCTCGACGCCGTCGACCGCGTGATGGACCGGCCCAACAGCCTGAGCGGGGTGCTGGATTCATGACGCAGGACTTCACACTCCCCGACCTCGGTGAGGGCCTTCCCGAGGCCGAGCTCGTGCAGTGGCTCGTCGCCGTCGGCGACACGGTGAAGCTCAACCAGACGATCGCCGAGGTCGAGACCGCGAAGGCCGTCGTCGAGCTGCCGTCGCCGTATGCCGGCACCATCACGGCGCTCCACGCCGAAGCGGGCGACATCGTCGCGGTCGGCTCGGTGCTGATCTCCTTCGACATCGGGGACACGGATGCTGCGCCCCCGGCGCCCTCGACGCAGGCCCAGGCTTCCGCCCCCGAGGCCGTCCAGAGCGTCCCCGCAGAGCCGGCGAAGTCCGAGCCCAACCTCGTGGGCTACGGCGCCGCGCCGAAGGGGGCCGGGCGCCCGCAGCGCCGCGCGCGTGTCGCGGGCGCGGTGGCCGCAGCATCCGATACCGCCGTCCTCGAGGCGGCGCCGCACGACGCGATCCACCTCGCGGACGTCGTGGAGCGTCCCGTCGAGCGCCCGCGCTCGACGCCGCCGGTGCGGCTGTTCGCGAAGCAGCTGGGCATCGACCTCGCGCTCGTCGAGGCGAGCGGGGCGTCGGGCGTCATCACCCGAGCCGACGTCGAGGCGTACGCGACCCGCGTGGGTGCGACGGCGGGCGCACCTGCGGCGGCCGAGCCGGCCGAGACGTTCGAGATGCCGATGCCGGCCGCGGCGGGGGAGCGCGCGACGCGCACGCCCATTCGCGGGGTGCGGCGCATGACGGCCGATGCGATGGTGCGCAGCGCTTTCACCGCGCCGCACGTCACGACGTTCCTGACCGTCGACGTCACGGCGACGAGCGAGCTCATCGCCTCGCTGAAGGGCGACCGCGACCTGCAGGAGCACAGGATCGGGATCATGGCCGTCGCCGCGAAGGCCGTGTGCCTGGCGCTGGGTCGCCACCCGGGCCTCAACTCGAAGTGGGACGACGCCGCAGGCGAGATCGTCGAGCACCACTACGTCAACCTCGGCATCGCGGCGGCGACCGGGCGCGGGCTCGTGGTGCCGAACATCCGCGACGCCCAGGAGCTGACGCTGGTCGAGCTGGCCGACGCCATCCGCGGGCTCGCCGAGACCGCGCGCGCGGGCAAGACGTCGCCGGCCGACATGATGGGCGGCACGTTCTCGATCACGAACGTCGGCGTGTTCGGCGTGGACGCCGGGACGCCGATCATCAATCCCGGGGAGGCGGGCATCCTCGCGCTCGGCGCGGTGCGGCGCCAGCCGTGGGAGCACCGCGGCGAGATCGCGCTGCGCGACGTCATGACGCTCGCGCTGTCGTTCGACCACCGCCTGGTCGACGGCGAGCAGGGGTCGCGGTTCCTCGTGGACGTGGCGGACATCCTCCGCGAGCCCGGACGGGCGATGCTGCTGCGCTGAGAGGCCGCTGATCGGCCGGCACCTTCGGGGCCGGCCGGTCAGTCCTTCTTCGGGTAGAACAGCCCGAGACCGTGCTTCTGCAGCACGTCGTACGCCTCGGCGTAAGTCTCGGGCTCCGTCGAGCCGGCGGCCGCGTACCGGGCGAGCAGCAGCCCCAGCAGGCCGCGGCCGGGCGGGCTGAGCGGCTTGTTCCGGTGCGGGCCGTCCTTGAGGTCGGTCAGTTCGTCCTCGGCGGGGTTGGGCGGCACGTACATCGGGTGCACCACGGGCCACGTCGCCGGATCGCGGGGCGTGTCGAGGTTCACGACCGAGAACAGGTCGCGCGCCTCGGCGTCGCGCCGGGTCAGCGGACGCAGCCCGTGCAGACGCGCGAGCGTCGCGGCCACCGCCGCGTGATGCATCTCGTCGTGCACGATGGTGCCGGCGCGGGTGTACGCCGACACCGCGATCGCCGGCACGCGCACACCGAGGCGGTCGAACGCGAACCCCATCTCGCCCGGCTCGTCGTCGGCGACGGGCGGTGTCGCCGCCGGCGGCGGCACGTGGTCGTACGTCCCGCCGTGCTCGTCGAACGTGATGAGCAGCAGTGTGTTCATCGCGTTCGAGCCGTCCGGCGTCGCACTCGACTTGATCGCGTCGTAGACGTCGGCCACGAGCTTCTCGCCGGCGCGCACGTCCGACACGGCCGAGTCCGCCACCACCGAGCCGTCGACCGCGCTCTCGCGGAGCGCGCCGAACGGCGGGTGGAAGTCGTTGTGGTTGTACACCAGCCGCGGCTCGATGAACGCATAGGCCGGGAGCGTGCCCGCCTTCGCGTCGTCGAAGAACTCCGTCATGTGCCCGAAGCGCCCGGTTCGCCAGTACTTCTCCAGCACCGGCGCATGCAGGATGCCGGTGAGCGACACCAGCTGCATCTCGTCGAAGTAGACCTTCCACGGGATGCCGGCCTCTTCCAGTCGGTTGAAGATCGTGGGTGTCGGCGCCGCGTCGAGCCACTTGTCGTAGCCGCCGCCGTGCTTGTTCGTGACGAAGCCGTGGGATGTCGAGGCATGGAAGAACGACCGGTTGCAGTAGGTCTGCGACGGCACCGCGGCGAACCACGCGTCGAAGACCGCGAAGCCCTTCGCCAGGGTCGACAGCACCGGAAGCTGCTCGGGGGAGAAGCCGCCCATGATGTGCGACGCCTCGTCGATCGTCGGCTCCTTGCCGTGGCGCAGCCGCGTGATGTTGTTCCAGTAGTCGTGGAGGAATCCCTCCATCGTCGGCGCGGTGCCGGGCGGCGGGGCGTTGAACGGTGCGCTCATGTCGCCCACCTGGCTCGCCGCGTTGACCCGCGGGTCGACGACGCCGAACAGCTGGGTGTTGACGTGCGGGAACTCCTCGCCGGGATCCGGGTCCGGCCGCGCCATCACGTCGTCGGTGGGGCCTGAGTAGGCGTGGACCGCGACGCGCTCGCCGGAGGGGGCGGTGTTGGCGTAGTCGCCGAACGCGAGCCCGTCGAACGTGGCGCCGTCGGGCAGGTTCTCGGGCGTGTACAGCCAGCCCAGGAGGTTGTCGAACGAGCGGTTCTCGCCCATGAGGACGACGACGTGGTCGAAGCCGGGCTCGGATCGCGGTGGTACTGCGCCGAAGTCGACCGATCCTTCGCGGTAGCCGATCGTGCGGCCGATGGACGCGCCGGCGGCGGCGCCCACCGCACCGCCCACGACGAGGCCGGCGGCGGCCATCCCGCCGAGCTTGAGGAAGTCCCGACGCGAGCTCGCGTCGACCGGTGCGGGCGCAGAGGAGTCACCGGACGTATCGGTGCCGTCGACGCGCCCCGCCCCGGCGTCGTCCTGCAGGCCATGCCCCGTCATGGTCCGTCCAGACTAGGCCCTCGCCCGGGTCACGCGGTCAGCGATGCGCGGGCCATCGTGCGGAGGATGCCGCGCACATCGCGCTCCCCGGGACGTGACCGCGAGGCCCGCACGGTGTGGGGGGTCGAGTTGATGAGACCGAAGCATGCGTGCGCACGCACGCGGAGGTCGTCGGCGTCGCGCTCGGGATGGACGGTGGAGAGGATGCCGATCCACACCTCCACGTACTCGCGCTGCAGGCGCCTCACCGTGTGGCGGTCGTCGTCGCTGAGGCTCGCGAGGTCGCGGTCCTGCACGCGGATGACGTCGGCGTCGCGCAGCGCGAACTCCACGTGGAAGGCGATGATCGCGTCCAGCTGCTCGTCCGCATCCTGGTGGGTCGCCAGCACCGCGCGGCCCCCCGCGAGGAGTCGCTCGCTCACCTCGACGAGGATGGCGCCGAGCAGCGCCTGCTTGTTGGCGAAGTGACGGTAGAGGGCGGGGCCGCTGACCCCGACCGCTCCGCCGATGTCTTCGAGGCTGACACCGCTGAAGCCGCGCTCGGCGAAGAGGGCGGCCGCCTCGTGGAGGATCGCCGCGTGGCGGTCGGCCTTCGCACGATCGCGGTCGGTGACACCGTTCGTCATCTGATGCTCCGCTTGTAAATCCAGTTAAGGCTCGCTAACCTGAACCTCAGTTAGTGAACACTAACCAATCCGATCGCGTCCAGACAACGGACGTGATCCGATCGTGACGTCGAGGAAGATGCGCGGGAGATCCGGATGAGCGTGCTGAGCACCGCCGCAGTGCACGACGAGGCCTTCGCGCGCTCGCGCGACGCCCAGCGGGAACTGGCCGAGAGGCTGCGCGAACGGCTCGCCGCAGCATCCGTCGGCGGACCGGCCGCGTCGCGCGAACGGCATGTCGCCCGCGGCAAGCTGCTGCCGCGCGACCGGGTCACGCGCCTGCTCGACGAGGGGAGCCCGTTCCTCGAGGTCGCGCCCCTCGCCGCCGAGGGTCTCTACGACGGCGACGCTCCCGCCGCGGGCGTGATCGCGGGGATCGGACTGGTGCACGGCCGCCACGTGATGGTGGTGTGCAACGACGCGACGGTCAAAGGCGGGACGTACTACCCGCTGACCGTCAAGAAGCACCTGCGGGCGCAGGAGATCGCCCTCGAGAACCGTCTGCCCTGCGTCTACCTCGTCGATTCGGGCGGCGCCTTCCTGCCGATGCAGGACGAGGTCTTCCCCGACCGCGACCACTTCGGCCGCATCTTCTTCAACCAGGCGCGTCTCTCCGCCGCGGGTATCCCGCAGATCGCGGCGGTGCTCGGCTCCTGCACCGCGGGCGGCGCCTACGTGCCGGCCATGAGCGATGAAACGGTGATCGTCAGGAACCAGGGCACGATCTTCCTCGGCGGCCCGCCCCTGGTCAAGGCGGCGATCGGCGAGGTCGTCACGGCCGAGGAGCTCGGCGGGGGAGAGCTGCACGCCCGGCGCTCGGGCGTCGTCGACCACCTCGCGGAGGACGACGAGCACGCCCTCGAGATCGTGCGGGACATCGTCGCGACCCTGCCCGCGCCTGCCGAGCCCGCGTGGGATGTCGTGCCGGTCGTCGCCCCCGTGGTCCCGGCATCCGATCTGTACGGAGTCGTGCCGGTCGACGTCAACCAGCCCTACGACGTCCGCGAGGTGATCGCGCGCCTGGTCGACGGCAGCGAGCTGCACGAGTTCAAGCGCGAGTACGGCGACACGCTCGTCACCGGGTTCGCGCGCATCCACGGGCACCCGGTCGGCATCATCGCCAACAACGGCGTGCTGTTCAGCGAGTCTGCTCAGAAGGGCGCCCACTTCATCGAGCTGTGCGACCAGCGCGGGGTGCCGCTGGTTTTCCTGCAGAACATCTCGGGCTTCATGGTCGGACGCGATGCCGAGGCCGGCGGCATCGCGAAGGACGGGGCCAAGATGGTCACCGCCGTCGCCACCACGCGCGTGCCGAAGCTCACCGTCGTCATCGGCGGGTCGTTCGGCGCCGGCAACTACTCGATGTGCGGTCGCGCGTACTCGCCGCGGTTCCTGTGGACGTGGCCGGCGAGTCGCATCTCCGTCATGGGCGGCAACCAGGCGGCGTCGGTGCTCTCCACCGTCAAGCGCGACCAGCTCGAGGCGCGCGGCGAGGAATGGTCGGCCGACGACCAGTCGGCGTTCGAGGCCCCGATCCGCGCGCGGTACGAGGAGCAGGGCGACCCGTACTACGCGACGGCCCGCCTGTGGGACGACGGCGTCGTCGATCCGCTCGACACCCGCGACCTCCTCGGCCTCGCGCTCGACGTCGTCTCGCGCACCCCTCTGCCCGAACCGCGCTTCGGCGTCTTCCGGATGTGAGGGGGAGGAGTGCGAAGCATGCCCCCGGTCATTGAGCGAGCGAAGCGAGACGACATGCCTCTGCCCGATCCCGCCGAAGGGTTCGACACCGTCCTCGTCGCCAACCGCGGTGAGATCGCCCGCCGGGTGATCCGCACGCTCCGGCGCCTCGGCATCCGCTCGATCGCGGTCTACAGCGACGCGGACGCCGACGCGCCGCACGTCCGCGAGGCCGACGAGGCGGTGCGCATCGGGCCCGCCTCGGCCGCGCAGTCGTACCTCGACATCGACGCCGTCGTCGCCGCCGCCGTCGGCGCCGGCGCGCAAGCGGTGCACCCGGGCTACGGCTTCCTCTCGGAGAACGTCGCCTTCGCCCGCGCCTGCGCGGAGGCGGGCATCGTCTTCATCGGCCCCGGCGAGCGCGCCCTCGAGGTGATGGGAGACAAGATCCGTGCGAAGGAGCACGTCTCGTCGTACGGCGTGCCGACGGTGCCCGGCTTCAGTGCGGCCGGAATGACGGATGCTGAGATCTCCGCGTCCGCGGAGAGCACCGGCTTCCCCTTCCTGGTGAAGCCGTCGGCCGGCGGCGGCGGCAAGGGCATGCAGGTGGTGCGCTCGGCCGCGGAGCTGCCGGACGCCCTCGCGACGGCACGCCGCATCGCCGCGGCGGCGTTCGGCGACGACACCCTCCTGCTCGAGCGACTCATCGAGCGGCCGCGTCACATCGAGGTGCAGGTGCTCGCCGACGCGCACGGCACCGTGGTGCACCTCGGCGAGCGCGAGTGCACGCTCCAGCGCCGGCACCAGAAGGTGATCGAGGAGGCACCGTCGCCGGCGGTCGACGCCGACACCCGCGCGCGCCTGGGCGCGGCCGCGTGCGCGGCGGCGGCGTCCGTGGACTACCGCGGTGCCGGCACGGTCGAGTTCCTCGTCGCGGCCGCTCGGCCGGACGAGTTCTTCTTCATCGAGATGAACACCCGCCTCCAGGTGGAGCACCCGGTCACGGAGCTCGTGACCGGCTTCGACCTCGTCGAACAGCAGTTGCGGATCGCCGCGGGGGAGCCGCTCGCGTTCTCGCAGCACGACGTGCGCCTGGACGGCCACGCGATCGAGGCGCGGGTGTACGCGGAGTCGCCCGAGCGCGGGTTCCTGCCCGCGACGGGGGAGGTGCTGGCGTGGCGGGCCGCCGCCGGCGTGCGCACCGATTCGGCCGTCGAGACCGCGAGCGTCGTGACCGCGGACTACGACCCGATGATCGCGAAGGTCATCGCGCACGGCGCGGATCGCGCGGAGGCGCTCGCGCGTCTGGACGGCGCGCTCGCCGAGACGGTGGTTCTCGGGATCGACACCAACATCGGCTTCCTTCGCGCCCTCCTCGCCGAGGACGGCGTGCAGACCGGGGACATGGACACCGGACTCATCGATCGCATGCCGCCGTACGCGGCGGGGGAGCCGAGGCCGGCCGTGCTGCGGGCCGCCGCGTCGCTGGACTCGCGCCGCATCGGTGCCCGGCGCCCCGTACGCAGCGGTGCGGTCTGGCGCGAGCTCGAGGGGTGGCGCGCGGGCGCGCCCGCCGTGCCGGCGGTGGTGCAGATGCTCGACGAATCCGGTGTCGTGCACGCGACCACGCCTGGCGGAGGGGGCGCTTCCGGACGCCTCGGCGCGCCCTCCGCGGCCACACCGGCCACCTCGATCACCGCCTCACCGGCGCGGATGGCGGTCGACGCCGACGGCTGGGTCTGGGTGCACGCCGACGGCGCGACGCATCGCCTCCGCCCGCTCACCCGCCGCGCCGCGATGGAGCGGCGCCTGGCCGCCCGCCAACGCGAGGTCGCGGCATCCGATCCGGAACTCCGCGCCCCGATGCCGGGGGCGGTCGTCGCCGTGCACGTGACCGACGGCGCGCCCGTCACCGCGGGCGACCGCATCGTCACCATCGAGGCGATGAAGATGGAGCACCCTGTCCTCGCCCCGCACGACGGCGTCGTGCGGGTCGACGTCGCCGTCGGCGAGCAGGTGCGCCGCGACCAGGTGCTCGCGCACGTCTCGCTCGCCGACGCGGCGGCCGCAGCATCCGATTCTCCCGACGACTCCACCGTGGACGCCCACGAGGCGCCCGCGCCGACCTCCTGACACCCGAGGAGCAGCAATGGACAGCTACGACACCTACGACCTCTCGGGCGACGAGCGCGAGCTCGCCGCGCTGGTGCGCCAGTTCGCCGACGAGGTCGTCGCGCCCGTCTCGTACGAGGCCGACCGCACGCACACCCTGCCGATGCACGTCGTCGCGCAGATGGGGGAGCTGGGGCTGTTCGGCCTGCCGTTCCCCGAGGAGTACGGCGGGCAGGGCGGCGACTACTTCGCGCTGTGCCTCGCCATCGAGGCGCTCGGCCGCGTCGACCAGTCGCTCGCGATCACGCTGGAGGCGGGCGTCAGCCTCGGCGCGATGCCGGTGTTCCGCTTCGGGACCGAGGAGCAGAAGCAGGAGCTCCTGCCCGACCTGCTGGCCGGCACCGCGCTCGCCGCGTTCGGGCTCACCGAGCCGGAGGCGGGATCGGATGCCGGGGCCACCCGCACCACCGCGCGCCGGGACGGCGACGAGTGGGTCATCAACGGCTCGAAGCAGTTCATCACCAACTCGGGCACCGACATCACGCGCTTCGTCACTGTCACCGCAGTGACGGGTGAGACCGACGGGCGCAAGGAGATCTCGACCATCGTCGTGCCCCACGGGACGCCCGGCTTCACCGTCGAACCCGGCTACGACAAGGTCGGCTGGCGCGCCTCCGACACGCACCCGCTCACCTTCCAGGATGTGCGCGTGCCCGCGGGCAACCTGCTCGGCACCGAGGGGCGCGGGTTCGCGAACTTCCTCCACATCCTCGATGAGGGACGCATCGCGATCGCCGCGCTCGCCACGGGAGCGGCCGAGGGATGCCTCGACGCCGCCGTCGACTACGCCAAGAAGCGGACGGTGTTCGGCGACGCGCTGTCGACGCGGCAGGGGATCCAGTTCCTCCTGGCCCGCATGCAGCAGCGCGTGCACGTCGCGCGGCTCGCGTGGCACCACGCGGCGCGCCTGCGGGACGCCGGCAAGCCCTTCAAGACGCAGGCGGCCATGGCGAAGCTCACCGCGAGCGACGCCGCCATGGACAACGCCCGCGACGCGACCCAGATCTTCGGCGGCAACGGCTTCATGAACGAGTACCCCGTCGCGCGGCACTACCGCGACTCGAAGATCCTCGAGATCGGCGAGGGCACGAACGAGGTGCAGCTCCTGGTGATCGCGCGGGCGCTCGGCGTGGCGTGAGGGTAGCGTGACAGACGTGACTCCCGACGCCTCCGAGAACGCGGCTGTGGCCGACGTGCGCGAGATCGTGCAGCGCGGACTGTACTACGACGAGCTCGAGGTCGGCGGGCGGTACCTGCACCGCCCCGGCCGCACGGCGACCGAGGCCGACAACGTGCTGTTCTCGTCGATCACGATGAACACGCAGGCGCTGCACCTGGATGCCGCGTTCTCCGGGTCGCAGCCGTTCGGCCAGCGCCTCATGAACTCGATGTGGACGCTCGCCACGATGGTCGGGGCCTCCGTCTCGCAGATCACGCAGGGCACGCTCGTCGCCCAGCTCGGTCTCACCGACGTCTCGTTCCCGGCGCCGCTGTTCCACGGCGACACGCTGTACACCGAGACCGAGGTGCTCGACAAGCGCCTCTCGGCGTCGCGCCCTGGTCAGGGGATCGTGACCCTGCGCCACACCGGCCGCAACCAGCACGGCGATGTCGTCGCGCTCGCCACACGGACCGCGCTCATGTGGTGCGCGCCGGAGACCCCGGAGGAGACGTCGTGAGCTTCGACCTCGGCCCCGCGCTGCTGTTCTGCCCGGCCGACCGCCCCGAGCGGTACGCGAAGGCGTTCGATCGCGCCGACGCGGTGATCCTCGACCTCGAGGACGCGGTGGCACCCGCCGACAAGACGGCGGCGCGCGGGCACCTCATCGAGTCCGAACTCGACCCGGCGCGGGTCATCGTGCGCGTGAACTCGCCCGAGACCGACGCGTTCACCGCCGACCTCGCGACGCTGTCGCAGACGGACTACCGGCGCATCATGGTCGCGAAGTCCGACTCGCCCAAGCGCATCCGTCGCATCGACGCCCGCTTCGAGGTGGTCGCGCTGTGCGAGACGGCGAAGGGCGTCGCGCAGGCCGACCGCATCGCCGCCCTCGACAACGTCGTCGCGCTGATGTGGGGCGCGGAAGACCTCGTCGCGAGCATCGGCGGCACCTCGAGCCGCAAGCCGAACGGCCGCTACCGCGACATCGCGCGCTATGCGCGGTCCCGCGTGCTGCTGGCCGCCGGTGCGCGCGGCAAGGCCGCGATCGACGCCGTGCACCTCGACATCGAGGACGCGAAGAGACTGGCGATCGAGGCGGCGGATGCCGCGGCATCCGGTTTCCGTGCCACCGCCTGCATCCACCCGAGCCAGGTGGCCGCCATCCGCGCCGCCTACCGCCCCGACGAGAAGACCGTGGCGTGGGCGCGCGCCGTGCTCGCGGCCGCCGACGGCGAGCGCGGCGTGTTCTCGTTCGAAGGACGGATGGTCGACGAGCCGGTGCTGCGCCACGCGCGCGGCGTGCTGGCGCGAGCGGACGGCTGAGCGGAACCCGGCCGGCGCTTCAGCCCGCCGAGTGGCGCACCCGCTCGTCCGCGATCTCGCGCGCGACGCGGCCGATGAGCGCGTACGGAACGTCCTTCGCGTGGGGGAAGACGACGGAGTCCTTCTCAGCGCGGTAGGGCGCGATCTCCGCCTCCAGCGGCTCGGGCAGCGTCGGCACGGGGTAGAGCCCGATGTGCTTCTTCCAGCCCGCGAAGTGGAGCGCGTATCGCCCGCCGAGCATGACGGCCGCGATGCCGTAGCGCACCTTCTCGTCCGGCCTCGTCCCGGAGGCTGCGGTGACGGCGTCGACGATCTCCGTGCGGACCCGGGTGAGTCGCTCGGCGACCTCGGGCGGGAACCCCGCGATGTACTCGTCGACGGTGGCGGGTGCGGCCATGGCGCCGAGCCTAGGCCACCAGGCCCGCGTAGGTCACGAGCCGCAGGTGATCGCGCTCGTAGACGAAGTCGTGCGTGGCGCCGTTGGCGAGGCGCTCGCCCTCGAGCGGCAGCTCGCCGGCGGTCGCGTGGCGCATCACCTCGCGGATGAGCGCGCCGTGGCTCACGACGATGAGCGAGGCCGCGGCGGGGGCGGTCGCGCGGCGGTGCTCGCGCACGACGCCGCCGAGGGCCGCGATGGCGCGGCCGCGCACATCGGCCCACGGCTCGGCCCCGGGTACCTCCGCCGTGTACCAGTCGCCCCAGCGGGTGCGGAACTCCTCGATGCCGATACCCTCGGCCTCGCCGTACGCGCGCTCGCGCAGCCCGGCGTACGTGCGGGGGGCGGCGAGACCGAGCTCGTCGGCGATGATCTCCGCCGTCTCGCGGGCGCGGGCGAGGTCGCTCGACACGATCGTCACGGGCACGGCGACGTCGAGGCGCTCGCGCAGCGCCTGCGCCGTGGCTCGCGCCTGCGCGCGTCCGGTGTCGTTGAGGGGGATGTCGGTCGTACCCTGGATGCGCCGGTCGCGGTTCCAATCGGTCTCGCCGTGGCGGATCAGGGTGAGCGCGGTCATGCTCTCGACCCTACCCGCGCCTCCTGGACGTCAGCCGCTCAGGCGAGGGCCGGAAGTCCGTCGGCGAGCGCCCGCAGCACCTCGCTGGTGCCGGCGTCGATCTTGACCGTCGCGCGGGCGTCGGCACGCGTCACGCCGCGATTCACGATCACGACGGGCAGGCGGCGGCGGCGCGCCCGCTCGAGCAGCCGGATGCCGGAGTTCACCACGAGCGACGACCCCGCCACGATGAGTGCTTCGCTCGTGTGCACGAGCTGCTCGGCCTCGCGGAACTTCTCGGCGGGGATGAACTCGCCGAAGAACACGACGTCGGGCTTGAGCATCCCGCCGCACACGCTGCAGTCCGGGATCGTGAAGCCCTCCGTGCTCTCGGGGAGCACATCGCCATCGGGGCCGAGCGCGACGTTCTCGGGCACGCGGATCCACGGGTTGTCGTCCTCGACGCGCCGCGCGAGGTCGCGACGGTCGAAGACCTGGCCGCACTGGGTGCAGAAGATGCGGCGCATCGTCCCGTGCAGCTCCACGACGCGGCGGCTGCCGGCGCGCACATGAAGCCCGTCGACGTTCTGGGTGACGACCCCGGTCGCAAGGCCGCGCGCCTCGAGGTCCGCGAGGGCGCGGTGCCCCGGGTTCGGTTCGGCCGACGCGAACGCGCGCCACCCCAAGTGGCTTCCCACCCAGTAGCGGCGCCGCGACGCATCGCTCGAGAGGAACTGCTCGACGGTCATCGGGGTTCGCACCGGGGCGCCCGCGCCGCGATAGTCGGGGATGCCCGAGTCGGTCGAGACGCCCGCACCCGTCAGCACGGCGATGCGTCGGCCCGAGAGTGTGGCGATGGCCTGGGCCACTGCATCCGTCGTCCGGGCGTCCATTCCGGTCGCGATCGTCGTCACGGCGCACCCCCTTCGCGTCGAGTGTAGGCCCCGTGGTTTTCAGGGATGTTACGGCGCAGTCAGGCGTGCCAGGATGACCCCGTGGGCAGCTTCGGTGGTGTCAGCGCGGAAGCGTATGCGCGCTTCATGGGCCGCTTCTCGACCCCGCTGGCGTTCGAGTTCGCGACCGTCGGCCTCGAGGGCGTCGCCGCGGACGCTCGGGTCCTCGACGTCGGCTGCGGACCCGGGATGCTGACGCTCGAGCTCGTGGAACGTCGCGGACCTGCGGCGGTCAGCGCCGCGGACCCGGAACCGGCATTCGTCGAAGCGACCGAGGAGCTGTGTCCCGGCGTGGACGTCCGGGTCGCAGAGGCCGAGCACCTGCCGTTCGCCGACCGGGAGTTCGGAGCGACGCTCGCCCAGCTCGTCGTTCACTTCATGTCGGACCCGGTGCGCGGAGTGACGCAGATGGGCCGTGTGACCGCGCCGGGCGGCCGCGTCTCGGCGTGCGTGTGGGACCACGCGGGCGACGGCGGACCGCTCTCCACTTTCTGGCGCGTGGCGCGCCGACTCGACGACGGGGTGCGTGGCGAGGCCGGGCTCAGTGGCGCCGCCCCTGGCCAGCTCGTCGACATCTTCCGGCGCGCGGGCCTCGCCGACGTCGCGCAGACGGTGGTCGAATGCACCGTCTCGTTCCGTGACTTCGCGGACTGGTGGGACCCGTTCCTCCTGGGCGTCGGGCCGGCCGGCCGCTACATCGCCACACTCGAGGGGCAGGACGCCGCACGCCTCGAGGCGGCGCTGCGCGACGAGCTCGGCGACGGGGCCTTCACGGTGACGGCGCGCGCCTGGACGGCGGTCGGCACTCCGGCCTGAGCGCCGTGCGACGATGGGACGCGATGCACGCGATCCAGATCACCGACGCCTCCGACGAGCGGCTCACGGATTACCGCGATCTCACCGATGTCGCCCTGCGGCGCGTGATCGAGCCCGAGGGCGGCCTGTACATCGCCGAGTCGGCGAAGGTCATCGGACGCGCGATCGCCGCCGGCCATCGCCCTCGATCGGTCCTCGTGCAGGACAAGTGGCTCCCCGACATCGAGGAATTGGTGACGGATGCTGCGGTCCCGACGTACGTCGTCACCCCGGAGATCGCCGAGTCCCTGACCGGGTACGCCGTGCACCGCGGTGCGCTGGCGTCGATGCACCGGCCCGAGCTCCCGCCCGTCGCCGAGGTCGTCGCGGACGCGGGGCTCGTCGTCGTGCTCGAGGACATCGTCGACCACACCAACGTGGGGGCGATCTTCCGCGCTGCGGCCGGTCTCGGGGCCGACGCGGTGCTGATCAGTCCGAGGTGCGCCGACCCGCTCTACCGGCGCAGCGTGCGGGTGAGCATGGGCACGGTGTTCCAGGTGCCGTGGACGCGGCTGCCCGAGTGGGGCGAGGCGCGCGGGGTGCTGCGCGACGCGGGCTTCGAACTCGCGGCGCTCGCCCTGTCGGACGAGGCCGTCTCGCTCGCCGACTACAGCGCACGCCGCCCGGAGCGGGTCGCGCTCATGCTCGGCGCCGAGGGCGACGGGCTGTCGCGCCGGGCGCTCGAGGCGGCCGACACCGTCGTCACGATCCCCATGGCGGGCGGCGTCGACTCGCTCAACGTCGCCGCGGCGAGCGCCGTCGCACTGTGGGAGCTGCGGGCGCGCTGATCCCCGGGAACGATCGATCGGGCGTCAGGCGCCGGGGCGGACCATCATCTCGGTGAGGTCCGCGTCGCGGGGCAGGTCGAGGGCCGCCAGGATCGCGGTGGCGACCGATGCCGGATCGATCCACTGCGACGCGTCGTAGTCCGCGCCCTCCTGCTGGTGCACCTTCTCCTGCATCGGCGTCGCCGTCCGGCCGGGGTACACCGTCGTCACGCGCACGCCGTTCGCCCGCTCCTCCTCGCGGAGGGCGTCGGCGACGGCCCGCACGGCGAACTTGCTCGCACCGTAGGACCCCCATTCGGGGCTCACGCGCAGGCCGGCGCCGGAGTTCACGAAGACGACGCGTCCGCGCGCGGTGCGCAGGGCCGGAAGCATCAGGCGGGTGAGCTCCGCCGGCGCGACGGCGTTGACGTTGAGCTGGTGCTGCCACGTCGCGACCGGCGTCTCGCCGATCGCGCCGAGCTCCACGACGCCCGCCACGTGGATGAGCGAATCGAGCTGCGGCGGCACGCTCTGATGGCTGAACGCCCACGACAGGCGGGCAGGGTCGGCGAGGTCGCCGACGAGCGTCTGCGCGCCGGGGAAGCGCTCGCGCAGCTGCGCGGCGCGGCCGGCGTCCCGCACGAGGAGCCAGAGGTCGTCGCCGCGCGCGACGAGCCGCTCGGTCAGCGCGGCGCCGATTCCGGAGCCCGCGCCGGTCACGAGGTGCGTCGCCACGTCAGACCTCCTCGCCGCGCTGTGCCGAAGCATCCGTTCCCGGGGCGATCGTGATCACCGGCAGCGGGTCGGGCCGCTTGGCCGTGACGTGGTCGCCGGAGGACTGGTGGCGCACGCGGCGCAGCACCCACGGCACGAGGTATTCGCGTGCCCACACGATGTCGACGGCGCGGGCCTGGCGCCAGGTGCGCAGGGGAAGCGGGTCGGGCTGCATCGGCTGCAGCTCGTTCGGCACGTTCAGCGCGCGCAGCACCATGCGTGCGACTTCGTGGTGGCCGAGCGCGTTGTAGTGCAGGCGGTCGTCGTCGAAGAAGCGCATGTCCTGCACCTCCTTGAGCGCCCACTGGTCGGCGACGATGCAGTCGTACTTGTCGGCGATCGCCCGGATGTTCTCGTTGTAGATGGCGACCTTGCCGCGTATGCCGCGGAACACCGGGGTGAATGCCGTGTCGATGCCGGTGAACACGACCACGGTCGCGCCGTCGCGTGAGAGTCGCACGACGGCGTCCTCGAAGAGCTGGGCGACGTGGTCGGGGTCGCCGCTGGGACGGATGACGTCGTTGCCGCCGGCCGAGAAGGTCACGAGGTCGGGCTTGAGCGCGATGGCCGGCGCCACCTGCTCGTCGACGATCTGGCCGATGAGGCGCCCGCGGATCGCGAGGTTCGCGTAGGCGAAGTCGTCGACCTGCTCCGAGAGCACCTCGGCGACGCGGTCGGCCCACCCGCGGAACCCGTTCGGCGCGGACGGCTCCGGGTCGCCCACACCCTCCGTGAAGGAGTCGCCGATCGCGACGTAGCGGCGCCAGGGGTGCGGCCCGGCGTTCGCGACGTAGGGGCTGCGGGGATCTTCTCTCGTGGACATCCGTCTTTCCCTTCGTCGGCTCGTGACCGACAGTCAGGCTATCGCGGCGAGGGACATCACCGGATGCCGCAACCCGGCGACGCCTCGGCCCGCCGATGTCGTGCGGGTCGTCTATCGTGGTGACTCGTTGTCTACGGGGGAGGTGTGATCGGTGACGGACGAAACCACGATCGAATCGCGGCCCGCCCCACCCGAAAGCCTCCTCACCGAGTCGTCCGCAGGCCGGCTCGCCACCGGCCCGCACGGCGCCGAGCCGCACATCGGCAGCTTCGCTGCCGAGCACCTGTCGCCGACCTACCCGCAGCGCGCGCCGTGGGGAACCGCCCAGCGCCTGCGCGCGTGGCAGGCCGAGGCGCTCGACCTCTACTTCGGGCTGGACGGCCCCGACGGCCCCGGCGGCGGACCCCGCGACTTCCTCGCCGCGGCGACCCCGGGCGCCGGCAAGACGACGTTCGCCCTCCGCCTCGCCAGCGAGCTGCTGCGGCGCCGGGTCGTCAACCGCATCGTCGTCGTCGCTCCGACCGAGCACCTCAAGACGCAGTGGGCCGACGCGGCCGCGCGGGTGGGCATCCGCCTCGACCCGGCGTTCAGCAACCGCCACTTCGCGCCCGCGCGCCAGTACCACGGCGTCGCCGTCACCTACGCGCAGGTCGCGGTCAAGGCATCCGTCCATCAGCGACTGACGATGGATGCGCGCACGCTGGTGATCCTCGACGAGGTGCACCACGGCGGCGACGCGCTCAGCTGGGGTGACGCGCTCCGCGAGGCGTATGCGCGGGCGACCCGCCGGCTGCTGCTCAGCGGAACGCCGTTCCGCAGCGACACGGCGCCCATCCCGTTCGTCGAGTACCACCCGGATGCCAAGGGCATCCGTGTCTCCCGCACCGATTACGCCTACGGCTACCGTCGTGCACTCGAGGACGGCGTCGTGCGCCCGGTGCTCTTCATGGTCTACGCCGGCCAGATGCGCTGGCGCACCAAGACCGGCGAGGAGATGGAGGCGCAGCTCGGCCAGGACAACACGAAGGACATCACCTCGCAGGCGTGGCGTACCGCGCTCGACCCCGAAGGCGACTGGATCCCCGCCGTCCTGCGGTCGGCCGACCGTCGGCTCACCGAGGTGCGAGAGCATGTTCCGGATGCCGGCGGCCTGGTGATCGCGACGGACCAGACCGCTGCGCGCGCCTACGCCGCGATCCTGCACGACATCAGCGGCGAGGCCCCGACCGTCGTGCTGTCGGACGAGGCGGAGGCCTCGAGCCGCATCGAGGAGTTCTCGAAGGCGACGACCCGCTGGATGGTGGCGGTGCGCATGGTGTCAGAGGGTGTGGACGTGCCGCGCCTCGCTGTCGGCGTGTACGCGACGAGCGCGTCGACGCCGCTGTTCTTCGCCCAGGCCATCGGACGCTTCGTGCGCGCCCGCCGCCGCGGCGAAACCGCGAGCGTGTTCCTGCCGAACGTGCCGCAGCTGCTCGCCCTCGCCAACGAGATGGAGCGGCAGCGCGACCACGCGCTCGACCGCGACTCCGACGGCGAGGACGAGTGGAACGCCGAAGAAGACCTGATGAACGCGGCAGAGCGTGAGGACAAGGCGTCCGATGCGCTCGAGGAGGAGTTCTCCTACCAGGCCCTCGGCTCGCTCGCCCACTTCGACCGTGTGCTCTTCGACGGCCAGGAGTTCGGCCAGCTCGCCGTGCCGGGCACTCCCGAGGAGGAGGAGTTCCTCGGGATCCCGGGCCTGCTCGAACCCGACCAGGTGCACGACGTGCTCATGTCGCGGGTCTCGCGGCAGTCGCGACACCGGAGCGCCCGCGAGGCACAGGAGTCGACGGCGCCCGAGGAGGAGCCCGCGCTGCCCCAGGCGCTGCACCGCACGCTCAAAGAGCAGCGCCAGCTGCTCAACAGCCTCGTCGGCCTCTACGCCCGCCAGACGGGCGAGGCGCACGGCCTCGTGCACGCCGAGCTGCGGCGCATCTGCGGCGGCCCCGCCGTGTCGCACGCGACGGTCACGCAGCTGCAGTCCCGCATCGACGTCCTGCGCAAGCGCGTGCGCTCCTGACACGAGCCGGCGGAGGCTCCTGCTGCCGCCAGAAGGCCGGTGAGGTTCGGAAACCCGAAATGCTGGCAATCCTTGGTTTTCGCGCTTCCCGGCTCGCGGCGGTGGCTAGCGTTGACGGGTCCCGCACCCCTGACTGGAGGCCCGAGTGAGCACGCCCGCCGCACCGACCGACCGCGATCGACGCCGCTGGGCGCAGTACCTCGTGAACGAGCGCGCGGAGGCGCACGTGTACCGCGAGCTCGCCGGACGGCGCACGGGGGAGGAGCGCGAGATCCTTCTGGCCCTCGCGGAGGCCGAGGGGCGCCACGAGGCCCACTGGCTGCAGCTGCTTCGAAGCGAGCCCGCGCGACTTCCGCAGGCCGACGTCCGCACGCGCATGCTCGGCTGGATGGCCACGCGTTTCGGCTCGATCTTCGTGCTCGCCCTCGCCCAGAACGCCGAGGCCCGCTCGCCCTACGACGACGAGCCCTTCGCGACCCCGACGATGGCGGCCGACGAGCGGATCCACCACGAAGTCGTGCGCGGGCTCGCCGCCCGCGGACGCCGTCGCCTGTCGGGCACGTTCCGTGCCGCGGTCTTCGGTGCGAACGACGGCCTCGTCTCGAACCTCGCGCTCGTCATGGGCATCGGCGCAACCGGCGTCTCGAGCCAGTTCGTCCTCTTCAGCGGCATCGCGGGCCTGCTCGCGGGCGCGTTGTCGATGGGGGCCGGCGAGTTCGTGTCGGTCCGCTCGCAACGCGAACTCCTGGCGGCCACCGAGCCGAGCGACTACGCCGACGGTGCGATCCCGCACCTCGACATCGACGCCAACGAGCTGGCACTGGTCTACCGGACCCGGGGGATGCCCGAGGCTGAGGCATCAGCGCGCGCCCGCCGCGTCGTCGAAGCCGCACACGCGCTCGGTCAGGGACGCGCCGACACCGGCCCGATCTCGGTCGCCGACCACGGGGAGGTCGTGGGAAGCGCCTGGGCTGCGGCGCTGTCGAGCTTCCTGTTCTTCGCGTCCGGCGCGATCATCCCCGTGCTGCCCTGGATGTTGGGCCTGTCCGGCCTCACCGCCGTCGTCGTTGCCCTCGTGCTGGTCGGTATCGCGCTGATGTCGACCGGTGCCGCTGTCGGCCTGCTGTCCGGCGCTCCGCCGCTCAAGCGCGCCCTGCGTCAGCTCGCGATCGGCTTCGGCGCCGCCGCCGTGACCTACGTCCTGGGCCTGTTGTTCGGGGTTTCGATGGGATGACGCGCCCGGGCGTCCGTCGATTCGTTGAACCTCCGGTGACGTGGTAATGTCATTCCTCGGTTGCGAAACCGAAAACCACCTGCGCGGGTGGCGGAATAGGTAGACGCGCTAGCTTGAGGTGCTAGTGCCCGTATAGGGCGTGGGGGTTCAAGTCCCCCCTCGCGCACAGTGAAGAAGGCCCCCGAAAGGGGGCCTTCTTCGTTGCGAGTTCTCGCGGGTCGACCACGGCATTCGGAAACGGACGGGAAACCAGTGACGGCTAGGTTGGAACGCGTGCCCTCATCCGATGCCGAACTGCCCGAAGTCGCCGCGCTCGCGCGGGATCTCATCCGCTTCGACACGACGAACCACGGCGGCGGCCGCGCCGCCGGAGAGCGGGAGGCCGCGGAGTACGTCGGCGCGTACCTCGAGACGCTCGGCGTGACGCCCGAGTTCTACGAGCCGCTCCCGCGCCGTACGAACGTCATGGCACGCGTTCCGGGCCGCAAGCGCGACAAGCCCGCGCTCGTGCTGCACGGCCACCTCGACGTCGTCCCGGCCATCGCCGAGGACTGGAGCGTCGACCCGTTCGAGGGCGTGGTGAAAGACGGGATGCTGTGGGGCCGCGGCGCGGTCGACATGAAGGACATGGACGCCATGATCCTGACGTCGGTCGCCGACATCCTGCGCGCCGGCGAGCAGCCCGAGCGCGACCTGGTCCTGACGTTCTTCGCCGACGAGGAGAACGGCGGTGTCGAGGGGTCCGCGCTGGTGGTCCGCGACCGTCCGGAGTGGTTCGCGGGCGCCACCGAGGCGATCAGCGAGGTCGGCGGGTACTCGATCCCGATCGGCGACCGCCACGCGTACCTCCTGCAGGTGGGGGAGAAGGCACTCATCTGGATCCGTCTCGTCGCGCGCGGACGCGCCGCGCACGGCTCCAAGCTGCACGACGACAACGCCGTGACGCGGCTCGCCGAGGCCGTCGCGGCGCTCGGCCGCACCGCCTGGCCGGTGACCCTCACCGACACCTCGCGCGAGATGAGCGAGCGGCTCGCCGCGCTCACCGGCCAGGGCGCCGCCGACCCCGACGCCGTCGCGGCGGCCACGGGCGCAGCATCCGGATTCCTCCGCTCCACGCTGCGGACGACGACCAATCCCACCGGTCTCGTGGCCGGGTACAAGCACAACGTCATCCCCGACCGGGCCGAGGCGCTCATCGACGTGCGGGCGCTCCCCGGCACCGAGGAAGCCGCCCTGGCCGACATCCGCCGCATCGTGGGCGACGACGTTGAGGTCGAAGTCGTCCACCAGGACATCGGCCTCGAGGTCCCCTTCTCGGGCGACCTCGTCGACGCGATGGTCGCGGCGCTGGGCCGCCACGACCCGGGCGCGCCCGTCGTGCCGTACCTCATGGGCGGCGGCACCGACAACAAGGCGCTGGCCACCCTCGGCATCGCCGGCTACGGCTTCGCTCCGCTGCGCCTGCCGTCCGACCTCGACTTCACGGGCATGTTCCACGGCGTCGACGAGCGCGTCCCGATCGACGCGCTCGTGTTCGGCCAGTCCGTCCTCACCGATCTGCTCCGCACCTACTGAGAACCGAGCGGATGCCGCGCCCCGCGGCATCCGTCATGGCACGGCTGAAAGGCGCCCATGCTTCTCGAAGCGATCATCCTCGGCTTCGTCCAGGGACTGACCGAGTTCCTCCCGATCTCGTCGAGCGCGCACCTGCGCATCCTCGGTGAGTTCCTGCCGTCGGCCGAGGATCCGGGCGCGGCCTTCACCGCGATCACCCAGATCGGCACCGAGGCTGCCGTCGTGGTCTTCTTCTGGCGCGACATCGTGCGCATCATCGGGCACTGGTTCCGGGCGCTGTTCGGTCGCATCCCGCCGGGCGACCCCGACGCGAAGCTCGGCTGGCTCATCATCG
This sequence comes from Microbacterium trichothecenolyticum, assembly GCF_041938625.1. Classification (GTDB taxonomy): domain Bacteria; phylum Actinomycetota; class Actinomycetes; order Actinomycetales; family Microbacteriaceae; genus Microbacterium; species Microbacterium trichothecenolyticum_D. The sequence continues at coordinate 2,081,861 of NZ_CP169427.1, forward strand.
TCGGGTCGATCCCCATCGTGGTGCTCGGCCTGCTGTTCCAGGACCAGATCGAGACGGTGCTGCGGTCGCTCTGGATCACCGCCGGCATGCTGATCTTCTTCGGCGTGCTGCTCGGCATCGCCGACCACGTCGGCGCCAAGAAGCGCAAGCTGCAGGACATCACGATCGGCCACGGCGTGATCTACGGCTTCGCGCAGTCGCTCGCGCTCATCCCGGGCGTGTCGCGCTCAGGCGGAACCATCACCGCCGGCCTCTTCATGGGCTACGAGCGGGCGGCCGCCGCCCGCTATGCGTTCCTGCTCGCGATCCCCGCCGTCTTCGGCAGCGGCTTCTTCCAGCTGTTCAAGAGCCTCGACGAGCCCGGGGTGTTCACCCTCGGCGAGACCGCGGTGGCGACCGCCGTCGCGTTCATCGTCGCCCTCGGAGTGATCGCGTTCTTCATGAACTGGATCTCCAAGCACAGCTTCCTGCCGTTCGTGGTCTACCGCGTGGCGCTGGGGTCACTGCTGCTGGTGCTGCTCAGCATGGGCGTCATCAACCCGTAGGACCCGCGGCCGGTCCGCAATGCGCCCGGCGGGTGGCTGAGCCTGTCGACGGGCGCTCAGCGGCGCGGGTCGTCGCGGCCGGGCTTGCTCGGCCCGTCGCCCGGCTTGCCGTCCGTACGGCGCAGGTACCGCTCGAACTCCTGCGCGATCGCGTCGCCCGAAGCCTCGGGGGAGTCCCACGTGTCGCGGGTGCGCTCGAGCTGGTGGATGTACTCGGTCATCTCCTCGTCGTCGGCCGCGGCCGCGTCGATGGAGGCCTCCCACGCCGCCGCCTCCGTGGCGAGGTCGCCGCGCGGGACGGGAGCGCCGGTGATGTCTTCGAGCCGGTCGAGGAGCGCCAGCGTCGCCTTGGGCGAGGGCGTGTGACCCGCGACGTAGTGCGGCACGCTCGCCCACAGGCTCGCCGTCGGGATGCCTGCGCGCTCGGCGGCGTCGCCCAGCACGCTGAGGATGCCGACCGGGCCCTCGTAGGTGCTGCGCTCGAGCTCGAGCGCCGTCCGCAGGTTTTCGTTGTCGCTGCCGGAGAAGACCGAGATCGGCCGGGTGTGCGGCACGTCCGACATCATCGAGCCGATCGCGACGAACCCCGTGATGTCTTCGCGGAGCGCGACGTCGATGAACTCCGACGAGAACGCCTGCCAGGCGCGGGCGGGCTCGACGCCGGTGAGCAGCCACAGCTGCGTCCCCCGGGTCGCCTGCGCGGGGCGCAGGAGCGTGGCCTCGGGCCAGCGCAGGGTGCGGCTTCCGTCGCCGTCCGCGCCGATGTGCGGACGCGTGTACTGGTAGTCGAAGTACAGCTCGGGATCGACCGAGAACACCGTCTCGTACGAGCCGCCTTCGCGCAGCTGCGTGATCGCGGACGACGCGGCTTCGCCCGCGTCGTTCCAGCCGTCGAACGCTGCGACGAGAACACGACGACCCAGTCCGTCCACGAGACCCCCTTCGCCCGCATCGGCTGCGGGTTCCTTCCAGGATAGGCCCCCGCCCCAGGGGAGGGCCGGAGCCCCCTCGGTAGGATTGCACGGTGAATGCGCCCCGACTCGCCGCCGTCCTGTGGGACATGGACGGCACCCTCGTCGACACCGAGCCGTACTGGATGGCGGCGGAGACGCCTCTCATCGAGAGCTTCGGAGGGACGTGGTCCCATGAGCAGGCCCTCGGCCTGGTCGGCCTCGGACTCGAGGACTCGGCTCGCATCCTGCAGGGCACGGGTGTGCGCATGAACACCGACGCGATCATCGACCACCTCACCGACGACGTCATGCGCCAGCTGTCGGCGACCGGCGTGCCGTTCCGGCCCGGCGCCCGCGAGCTGCTCGCGAGCCTGCGCGAGGCCGGCATCAAGACCGGGCTCGTGACGATGTCGATGCGCCGCATGGCGCAGACCGTCGTCGATCTCATCGACTTCGACGCCTTCGACGTCGTCGTCGCGGGCGACGACGTCACCCGCCCGAAGCCCTTCCCCGACCCGTACCTGCAGGCGTGCGAGGCGCTCGGCGTCGCGCCCGACGAGACCGTCGCCATCGAGGACTCGCCCAACGGGCTGCGCTCGGCGGTCGCCTCGGGCGCGTCGGTCATCGGCGTGCCGCTCATGGTGTCGCTCACCGGCGCCGGCGCCCACACGATCTGGGAGAGCCTCGAAGGACGCACCGCCGCCGACGTCGCCGAGTTCCACGCGGCGCACCGCGCCCGCGTCCACGCCCCCCACCCCGCCGAGGAGACCGCCCGATGACCGACGACAACCTGGAAACCGCGGGCGCGCGCCCGAGCGGCCCCTTCCGCCTCGGCGACCGCGTGCAGCTCACCGGTCCCAAGGGTCGCCTCCACACCATCACGCTGCGTGAGGGCGGCGAGCTGCACACCCATCACGGCGTGCTGCGGCACTCGCAGCTCGTCGGGCAGCCCGACGGGTCCGTCGTCGCGAACAGCGGCGGGCACGAGTACCTGGCGCTGCGCCCGCTGCTGCGCGACTTCGTGATGTCGATGCCGCGTGGAGCGGCGATCGTGTACCCGAAGGACGCCGCGCAGATCCTTGCGGAGGCCGACATCTTCCCCGGCGCCACGGTCGTCGAGGCCGGCGTGGGCTCGGGGGCGCTGTCGCTGTGGCTGCTCCGCGCGATCGGCAGCGAAGGGCGGCTCGTCTCCTTCGAGCGCCGGGACGACTTCGCCGCGGTCGCACGGGCGAACGTCGAGACCTTCACGGGGCATGTCCCGGCGAACTGGGACGTGGTCGTGGGCGACCTCGCCGAGGAGCTGAACGACACGGTGGCCGAGGCATCCGTCGATCGTGTCGTGCTCGACATGCTCGCGCCCTGGGAGTGCATCGACGCGGTGGCCGAGGCGCTCACGCCCGGCGGAGTCGTCGTCTGCTACGTCGCGACCGCGACCCAGCTGAGCCGTGTCGCGGAGTACATCCGCGGCACGGGGCTCTTCACCGAGCCCGACGCCAACGAGACCATGGTGCGCGGCTGGCACGTCGAGGGCCTCGCGGTGCGCCCCGATCATCGCATGGTCGCGCACACCGGCTTCCTGGTGTGGGCACGCCGGCTCGCTCCGGGCGCGATCCCGCCCGAGGTCAAGCGCCGCGCGTCGAAGTCGAGCTACGGCGACGAGGACGTGGAGCTGTGGACCCCGGGCGCCGTCGGCGACCGGCAGATCACCGACAAGAACCTGCGCAAGCGGGTCCGTGAGGCCGAGCGCGCGGCCGAGGGCGCACGCCGGGCGGCCGGACGGTCCGGCGCGCCCGACGAGTCCGCCTAAACTAGCCCGGTGCGCAAGATCCCCGCTGCCCTGGTTGTCCTGGGACTGGTGACCGTCGGCCTGGCCGGATGCTCGCTGCCCGGCTCGTCCACCTCCGACTGCTCGCGTCCCGACGTGTCGAACCCCGACGTGATGGACCTCATCACCGTCACCGGCGATGTCGAAGACGAGCCCGAAGTCGACCTGTACACGCCGGTGAAGGCCCCGGAGCTCGCCTACCAGGACGTCGTGACGGGTGAGGGCACCGCCATCACCTCCGTCAACCAGCCCCTCGTGCTGGACGTCGCACTGTTCAGCGGCACGACCGGTGAGCTGCTCGCCGCGACGCCGTACGACGGCGACCTGTCGCGGGTCGGCTCGGTCGCGCAGTTCGCCAACTTCCCCGGCTTCGAGGATGCACTGCACTGCGCCACCGAAGGATCCCGCGTGGCCATCGCGCTGTCGCCCGACGACCTCGGCGACGGCGTCGCCGAGCAGGCGGGCCTCGATGACGGAGACGCCCTCGTCGCCGTCATCGACCTCCGCAAGGTGTACCTCGCGGCCGCCGACGGCCAGAACCAGTTCAACAGCGGCTTCGGGCTGCCGAGCGTCGTGCGTGCGCCCGACGGACGCCCGGGCCTCATCATCCCCGACGGCGCGGCGCCGAGCGAGCTGACGATCCAGACGCTCAAGAAGGGGGACGGCGAGGAGGTCACCGGCGAGCAGCCGGTGCGCGTCCACTACACCGGCGTCGTCTGGGGGGCAGACGAGACCTTCGACACGACGTGGGACGGCGAGCCCGCATCGCTCACGCTCGACGGCGTGGTCCCGGGCTTCGCGCAGGCGCTCGAGGGTCAGACCGTCGGTTCTCAGGTGCTCGTCGTCGTGCCGCCCGACCAGGGCTACGGCGACCAGGCGCAGGGCGGCATCCCGGCCGGTTCGACCCTGGTCTTCGTGATCGACATCCTGGGTCTCGACGCGGTGGCGGCGGAGTAGCCCGAGGTCCGGCGACCCTGACGCGGGCGGCCATAGGATAGGCGGGTGCCTGCCACTCCCGCCGCGAAGATCCCGCCCGAGGAGCGCCTGGTGAACCTCGTGGTGGCGCTCATCGCGACGGATCAGGGTCTCACCAAGGACACCATCCTGACCTCGGTCGCGGGCTACCGCGAGCAGAGCGAGGCCGGCGCGTCGAAGGACGCGCTCGAGAAGATGTTCGAGCGCGACAAGGAATCGTTGCGCGGGCTCGGCGTGCCGATCGAGACGATCGGCGACTGGGCCGACCCCGACGACCTTCGCGAGGCGCGGTACCGGGTCCCGAGCGCCGAGTACGAGCTTCCGGAGGACATCGAGTTCACGCCGGCCGAACTGGCGCTGCTGACCCTCGCCGGCGGAGTGTGGAGCGAAAGCTCCCTGTCGGACGACGCCCGCAGCGGCCTGCGCAAGATCCGTGCTCTGGGCGATCTCGTCGACGAGCCCATCATCGGGTTCTCACCGCGCCTGAGCCTCCGCGATCCCGCGTTCCCGGCGCTGCAGCAGGCGATCGAGTCGAGCCGCGTCGTGACCTTCCCGTACCTCAAGCCGGGCGAAGCCGCACCCCGCACCCGACGCGTGCAGCCCCTTGCGCTCGTCGAGTACGAGGGGCGGTGGCACGTGTTCGGCATCGACCTCGACGTCCAGGCGGACCGCACATTCCTGCTCGCGCGTATCGTCGGGCCGGTCGCCGTCACCCGCGCGTCCTTCGACCCGGCGCTGCGTGAGGGAGCGGGCGAGCGCGCTCTGGCCGGCCTCGACGAGGTCGCCGCGCGCAATTCGGCGCTGCTCGAGGTGAACCCCGGCACCGAGGCGGCACTGCGCCTCGCGCGGCGAGCGCAGCCGGCCGAGCAGGGGATCCGCGTGCCGTACGTCGACGCGCACATCTTCGCCGACGAGCTCGCCTCCTATGGTCCCGAGGTGCGGGTCGTCGAGCCGGCCGATCTGCGCGATCGCGTCATCGAGCGGCTCGCGGCGACCCGCGACCTCCACGGGGGGATCTCATGAGCGTCCGGCGCCAGCTCGTCGCGACCGATCGCGCGGCCCTCATGCTCCAGCTGGTTCCCTATCTGATCGGCAAGGGCGAGGTCTCGCTGGCCGAGGCGGCCGACGAGTTCGACGTCTCGCCCGAGCAGATGCGATCGATGGTGGAGAAGCTCACCGTGATCGGCCTTCCCGGTGACCGCGGCTACTGGCAGATGGCGAACGATCTGTTCGACATCGACTGGGACCTGCTCGACGAGCGCGACCTCATCGTCATCACCAACTCGGTGGGCCTGGAGCGCGCCCCCAAGCTCACGGCCCGCGAGGCGGCGGCGCTGCTCGCGGGCCTGCAGCTGGCGCGGTCGATCCCCGGTGTCGGCGACACCGCGCTCTACGCGGGTCTGCTCGCGAAGCTCGCCCGGGGCGCGTCCGGCATCCCGGCCGAGGTGATCCTGGCCACGGAGCCCGTCGACGTCGTGCGCGACCTCGTGTCCGATGCGCTTCGGCGCGGCGTCGCCGTGTCGTTCACGTACAAGGCGCCGGATGCGGCGCCCACGACGCGCACGGTCGACCCGGTGAAGGTCCACATCGCGAGCGGGCAGTGGTACCTGCAGGGGTGGTGCCACCTTCGCGAGGCGATGCGCACGTTCCATCTCGACCGCGTGAGCGACCTCGAGCTCACCGGCATCCCGAGCACGCACGCCGGCGAGCAGGCACCGGACTGGTTCGACACCGACGCGGGCGACGTGGTCGCGCGCATCCGCTTCGCGGAGGACGTCGCGCCGCTCTTGGGCGACTACCTCGACCGCGCGTCGCTAGAGACCTCCGACGGCCTGACGGTCGCGACCATGCGCGTCGCCGACGAACTCAGCCTCCGCCGCCTCGCGGCACGCCGGGGCGGTCTGGTCGAGGTGCTCGAGCCCCCGGCAGCCCGCCGTGCCGTGGCCGATTGGGCCGAAGCGGGGTTGGCGCAATACCGGTGACGGCCGTTCCGGGCCCTCGTCGTCAGGTTAGACTGTTCGCACATCCCGCACCGACAAGGAGATTCCGCATGGGCGCATTCGGATGGCCGCACCTTCTGATCATCCTCGCGGTGATCCTGCTCCTTTTCGGGGCTGCGAAACTGCCGGCTCTGGCCAAGAGCCTCGGTCAGTCCGCCCGGGTCTTCAAGGGAGAGATGAAGGCGATGAAGGAGGACGACTCCACGGCGAAGCCGAAGGCCGAGAACGTGGCGTCCGAGACCCCCAAGGCCGACACCCCCGCGAGCTCGAGCAGCACCGCAGACCCGTCATCCTGACCCACCGTGGTCACCACGGATCCACCGCGCATCGAGGAGCCTGAGCAGCCTCGGCGCGACAAGCGCATGTCCCTCGGCGGGCATCTGCGCGAGCTGCGTCGGCGATTCTTCATCGCCGCGGCCGGCCTGGTGGTCGGCATGGTCGTCGCGTTCATCATCAGCGGCTGGGTCATCGACCTGCTGGCGCAGCCGATCGTGCAGATCGCGACCGAGCGGGGCGACCAGTACATCGCGCTCAACTTCACGACGGTCTCCAGCGGTTTCGACCTGCACATGCGGATCGCGTTCGCGATCGGCGTGCTGATCTCGGCGCCCATCTGGCTCTGGCAGATCTGGGCGTTCATCATGCCCGGGCTCACGCGCAAAGAGATCAGCTACACCGTCGGCTTCCTCGCCGCGGCGATCCCGCTGTTCGTCGCGGGACTGTACGTCGGCTGGCTGATCATGCCCCACATGGTCGTGCTCATGGCGAACTTCGTGCCGAACGACCAGGGCGTCGCGCAGTTCTACGACTACGCCACCTACTACGACTTCGTCTTCAAGCTGCTTCTGGTGATCGGCGTCTCGTTCGTGACGCCGGTGTTCCTGGTGGCGCTGAACCTGGCCGGCGTCGTCTCGGGGCGCGGCATCCTCAAGGGCTGGCGTGTCGCCATCATCGTGATCACCGTGTTCGCGGCCGCCGCGACGCCCGCGGCCGACGTCACGTCGATGCTGCTGCTCGCGGGCATCCTGTGCGTGCTCTATTTCGCCGCCGTCGGTCTCTCGATGCTGTTCGACCGTCGCAAGGCCAAACGGGACCGCGCGGCCGGCCTTCTGCCGCCTGAGGTGTCGTGAGCGAGTCCGCTCCCGCCGACCGCTACGCCCGGGCGACAGCGTCGGCACGCCTCGATCGGACCCACCCGATCACGGCCGCGTTCGCCGCCTCCCAGCGGTTCACGCTCGATCCGTTCCAGATCGAAGGATGCCGCGCCCTCGAGGAGGGCCGGAGCGTCCTGGTCGCCGCGCCCACCGGGGCGGGCAAGACGATCGTCGGCGAGTTCGCGGTGCACCTGGCGATGCGCGAACCAGGCGACAAGGCGTTCTACACCACGCCGATGAAGGCGCTCTCGAACCAGAAGTTCCGCGAGCTGCAGGACGTCTACGGCGAGGGCGAGGTGGGCCTTCTCACCGGCGACACCAACATCAACGGCAACGCGCGCATCGTCGTGATGACGACCGAGGTGCTGCGCAACATGCTGTACGCCGACTCGCCGGCGCTGCGGGGCCTCCGGTATGTGGTCATGGACGAGGTGCATTACCTCGCCGACCGCTTCCGCGGCGCCGTGTGGGAGGAGGTCATCATCCACCTCGCACCCAGCGTGCGGCTGATCTCGCTGTCGGCCACCGTCTCGAACGCCGAGGAGTTCGGCGACTGGCTCGACACCGTGCGCGGCGGAGGCGCCAAGGGGGGTGAACCTGCGGTAGAGGTCATCGTGTCGGAGACCCGCCCGGTGCCCCTCGAGCAGCACGTGCTCGTGCGCGGTGACCTGCTGCCGCTCTTCGACGACCGCGCCGGCATCGCGACCGCACAGGTCAACCAGGAGCTCATGCGCATCCGCTCCTTCAAGGGCCAGAACTTCGAGCGCAACCATCGGGTGCAGGCGTCGAACAGTGCGCGGCAGGCGGGGTACGAGGCATCCGGTCGCCGTCCGAACCGCGGGGGCAAACGACCCGTGCGGTCGGCGAACGTGCAGCGGATCGAACGTCTCGACCGCCCCGATGTCGTCGAGCTGCTGTCGCGGGCCAACCTGCTTCCGGCGATCTTCTTCATCTTCAGTCGCGCGGGCTGCGACGCCGCGGTGCAGCAGGTGCGCCGCGCGGGCGTGCGGCTCACCTCGCAGGAGGAACGCCACGAGATCCGTGCCGTGATCGAGGAGCGCACGCGCACCCTCCTCGAAGAGGACCTCGCCGTGCTGGGCTTCTGGGAGTGGCGCGAGAACCTCGAGCGCGGTGTGGCCTCGCATCACGCCGGCCTGCTGCCGGCGTTCAAAGAGGTCGTCGAAGAGCTGTTCCAGCGCAAGCTGGTCAAGGTCGTGTTCGCCACCGAGACCCTCGCTCTCGGCATCAACATGCCCGCGCGCACCGTGGTGCTCGAGAAGCTCGAGAAGTTCAACGGCGAAGCCCGTGTCGCCATCACGTCGGGGGAGTACACCCAGCTCACCGGGCGTGCCGGCCGGCGCGGCATCGACGTCGAGGGGCACGCGGTCATCCAGTGGACCGAGGGTCTCGACCCGCAGGCCGTCGCCGCCCTCGCCTCTCGGCGCACGTACCCGCTCAACTCGAGCTTCCGGCCGACGTACAACATGGCGGTCAACCTCATCGACCAGTTCGGCCGGGCCAAGGCGCGCGAGATCCTCGAGTCGTCGTTCGCCCAGTTCCAGGCCGACCGCGCGGTCGTGGGGCTCGCCCGGCAGGTCAAGGAGCAGGAGGAGTCGCTCGCCGGCTACGCGAAGGCGATGTCGTGCGATCGCGGCGACTTCGCCGAGTACTCGCGCATCCGTCGTGAGCTGAGCGACGTCGAGAAGCTGAACCGCAAGGACGCGAACGCCTCGCGGCGCACCCGCGACGAACGGCTGCGCCACATCGCGAGTCTGCGCACGCAGATGCAGCGCCACGCGTGCCACCAATGCCCCGATCGCGAGCACCACGCCCGGTGGGCCGAGAGGTACTGGAAGCTCAAGCGCGACGTCGACAAGCTGCGGCGGCAGATCGAGACCCGCACCGGCACGGTCGCCCGCATCTTCGACCGCGTCGTCGATGTGCTGGGCGCGCTCGAGTACGTCTCGATCCAGGACGACGGCTCGACGACGCTGACGCCCGCGGGTCGTACGATGCGCCGCATCTACGGCGAGCGTGACCTCCTCGTCGCCGAGGCGCTGCGCCGCGGCATCTGGACGGACCTGGATGCCGCGTCCCTCGCCGCGCTCGCCTGCTCGCTCGTGTACGAGCCGAGGCGGGACGACGGCGGCCCGGGTGAGCGGGGACTGCCGCGCGGCGCGTTCCGGCCGGCGTTCGAGGCGACGCTCACGCTCTGGCAGGAGCTCGACGACCTCGAGCAAGCGCACCGGCTCCCCGGCACCGAGCGGGTCGCGGCCGGCCTCGCGCAGGCGATGCACACGTGGGCGCGCGGCGGCATGCTCGACCGCGTGCTGATCGAGGCCGACATGGCGGCCGGCGACTTCGTGCGCTGGTCGAAGCAGACGATCGACCTGCTCGACCAGCTGTCGATCGTCGCCGACCAGCCGATCGCGGGCACAGCCCGTAAGGCGTTGGATGCTGTGCGCCGCGGCATCGTCGCGTACTCCGGCGTCTAGCGGCGCCGACGCGGCGAGGGAACGCCGCTCTGCTCGCCTAGGCTGAATCCGTGCCAGCTCGCCCGATCCTGCCGCTCTGGGCGGCGGTTCCGCTCTCAGTCCTGGCCGGAGTGCTGTTCGACCTGGCCTTCCCCTCGGTGGCGTGGTGGCCGATGGCTTTCGTGTCGGTCGCGCTGGCGCTCGTGACGCTCATCGGGCGCAGGATCGGCAGCGCCTTCCTCACCGGGCTCGCCTACGGTCTCGCCTTCTATCTGCTCAACGTCGACTTCACCGCCGAGTGGGTCGGGCCGCTTCCGTGGCTCGCGCTCTCCCTGCTGGAGGCGCTGTTCGTCGCGGGCGGCGCGGTGCTGATCTCGCTGGCATACCGGTGGGTGCCCGTGGTGGTGCCGCGTCGGGGTCGGATCCTGCTCACCTCGGCGCTCGTCGCAGGGCTGTGGACCGCGAAAGAGGCGGTGATCGGCGGTTTCCCGTATGGCGGCTTTCCCTGGGGGCGGGTCGGAACGTCACAGGTGAACGGACCGTTCGCCGAGGTGGTCTCGTGGACGGGAACCGCCGGACTCACGTTCCTGATCGTCGCGCTCGTCGCCGCATCGGTGGAGCTCGTCCGGGCTCCGCGACGCGCGCGGGGGAGCAGCATCCGTCCGCTTCTCCCGGTCGGGGTGCTCGTCCTCCTCGCGACGGCCCTTCTTCTCGTCCCGGCGTGGGCGACGACGCCCTCGGGCACGATGCGCGTCGCGAGCGTGCAGGGCAACGGCCCCGCCGGCTACTTCGACGCGCGGGAGCCGGGAGACATCCTCGCGTCCCAGTACGAGGCCACGAAGCCGCTGTTCGGCGCGGAGGGCGTCGATGTGGTGCTGTGGCCCGAAGGGAGCGTCGACGTCGACCCCGACGCGTCGCCGGTCGTCGCGGCCGCCCTCGATCGTGTGGCGCGGCAGGTGGGCGCACCGCTCGTCGCCAACCGCATCGACAAGCGGGGCGACGAGTACTTCAACATGTCGTTCCTCTGGCGCGAGGGCGCCGGCATCGAGCAGACCTACGACAAGCGCAACCCGGTGCCGTTCGGCGAGTACGTGCCCGACCGGGAGTTCTACGCGTCGATCGCACCTGACCTGATCGGCATGATCGGCCGGGATTACACGCCCGGCACCACCCCGCCGGTGTTCGACATCGACGGCACGATCGCCGGTCTCGCGATCTGCTTCGACGTCATCTACGACGCACTGATCTGGGAAGGCGCGCGCGACGGTGCGGAGATCTACCTCTTCCAGACCAACAACGCCGACTTCCGGGGCACCGACGAGAACCTGCAGCAGCTCGCCGTCGCCCGATTGCGTGCGATCGAGACCGGGCGCTCCGTCGTCAACCTCTCGACGGTGGGCACGAGTCAGGTGATCGCGCCCGACGGGTCCACCATCGACGGGCTTCCGGCCGACGAACCGGGCCACATGCTCACCGACGTGCCGCTGCGGACCGGCCTGACACCGGCCGTCATCATCGGGCCGTGGGTGAACGCGCTCGTGGCGTGGGGAAGCGTCATCGTGCTCGCCGGGCTCGGGATCGCGGTGCGCCGTCGCTCGCGCGGGAACGCGAAAACGCCGGCCCCGTAGGGCCGGCGTCGCGCGGAGCGCGGGTCAGGCGCTGAGCTTGTCCACCGTCACGGCCTCGCCGGCGCCGCGGCGGGCGCGGACGTACGCGAGGCGCTCCTCGAGCAGCTCTTCGAGCTCGGGGATGCTGCGGCGCTCGAGGAGCATGTCCCAGTGGCTGCGAGGCGTCTTGTCACCGGAGTGGTCGACGGTCGCGGTGCCGTCGCCCACCCGCAGCAGCGCCTCGGCACCGCACGTGCGGCACTCCCAGGCGGGCGGAACCTCGGCGTCGGCCGCGAAGGTCAAAGTCGTGTCACGTCCACACGACGTGCACGAGTAGATGTGCTGTGCGCGCTCATGGAACACGACGCCCTCTTCGCTCTGTAGGCTCTGGGCGCCGAGTCGGATGCCGCGCAGGCTGCGGTCTGCCATTTTGTGGTCCTCTCGTCGCTGTACAGGTATAACGAAGTGACCTGAGCGGATCATCCGAAGGGGCCCTGTTCATCGACCTTTCACAGTGGATGCACAGCGGAGGGTGGGACCGGCCACCGTCGGGTGCTAGCGGAGCGCGGCGAGCGCGACGTCGGCGCGGTCGGTGACGAGGCCGTCGACGCCCATCTCGACCAGGCGGACCATGTCGTCGGGGGCGTTGACGGTCCACACGTGCACCTCGACGCCGTGCCGGTGCGCGGCCGCGATGAGCCGGGGCGTGACGATCCGTAGGCGGCCCTGCCGCTCCGGCACCTGAAGCGCGTCCACGCCGGCGAGAGCCCGCGCGACCAGGCGATCCGAGCGCGCCGCCACCGCCGCCAGCACGCGCGCGATGGTGCTGCGACCCCCTGATGTCGCGGGACGGATGCGGCGTCCCGATGCCTCGCTCACGACCTGAGCAGCGATCAGTGCAGCGCGCCGTCGTTCGTCGGAGAAGCTCGTCAGCAGCACCCGGTCGGCGAACGGGGCGATCGCGGTGCCGACGGCGGACGCGGCATCCGTCGCCTTCACGTCGAGGTTGAACCTCACGGTGGGAAACGACGACAGGGCCTGCGCGAGCGTGATGAGGCCGCCCCGCGCGGCCATGAGGTGCTCGAGCTCGCGCACGGTCACGTCGGCGATCTTGCGGGGATCGCCGGTCACGCGCGACAGGTCGTCGTCGTGGAACAGCACCACGACGCCGTCGGCGGTGCGGTGGCAGTCCGACTCGACGTAGTGCGCACCCGCCGAGTGCGCGGCGGCGACGGCGGCGAAGGAGTTCTCGACGATGCCGCTGCGCTCGGCGTCGGGCGTGACGAGACCGCGGTGTGCGAGCACGCGGGGTGTCGCGGCGCCCTCGAACCAGGGGTGGGTCACGGGGTGGGCGGGGTGACCGCGGGAGGCGGACCGCCGATCGCGGGCCCGCCGGTGACCGGGCCGCTCGATGAGGCGCCGCCGGTGGTGATGCCGCCTGCCGCGGGCGTGCGACCCTTTGCCGCAGCATCCGCCATCACGCCCGCGAAGGAGCCCGTCAGGCCCTTGAGCGCCTCGGTGAACTCGCTGGGGATGATCCAGAGCTTGCTCGAGGCGCTGTCGGCGATCTTCGGCAGGGTCTGCAGGTACTGGTAGGCCAGCAGCTTGTCGTCGGGGTTGCCCGAGTGGATCGCGTCGAAGACCGTCTGGATCGCCTCGGCCTCGCCCTGTGCCCGCAGCACAGCCGCCTGCTTGTCACCCTCGGCCTTGAGGATCTCGGCCTGCCGGCGGCCCTCGGCCTCGAGGATCTGCGACTGCTTCGAGCCCTCGGCGGTGAGGATCGTGGCGCGACGCTCGCGCTCGGCGCGCATCTGCTTCTCCATCGAGTCCTGGATCGAGTGCGGCGGATCGATCGCCTTCAGCTCGACGCGGGAGACGCGCAGGCCCCACTTGCCGGTCGCCTCGTCGAGGACGACGCGCAGCTGGCCGTTGATCTCGTCGCGGCTCGTGAGCGCCTCTTCGAGGTTCAGGCCGCCGACGACGTTGCGGAGCGTGGTGGTGGTCAGCTGCTCCACGGCGCTGAGGTAATTGGCGATCTCATACGTCGCCGCGCGCGCGTCGGTGACCTGGAAGTACACGACCGTGTCGATGGACACGACGAGGTTGTCCTCGGTGATCACCGGCTGCGGCGGGAACGAGACGACCTGCTCGCGCATGTCCATGAGCGGCCGCAGCCGGTCGATGAAGGGCACCAGGAGGTTCAGGCCGGGGCTGAGCGTCTTGTGATACCGCCCGAGGCGCTCGACGATCCCCGCGGTCGCCTGAGGAATGATCCGGATGGACCGGAAGATGACGACCAGCACGAAGATGAAGACCGCGATCGCGAGGATCCACCCGATCGCCGTCGGGATGGCCGAGGTGAAGTCGTTCATGCGAGCGGGTCCTCCGGTGCGGGGGCAAGGAGTTCGGGGGAGTCGGAGCGCACCACCGCGGTCGCGCCCTCGATGCGGCTGACGCGCACGCGCATGCCCGGCTGAAGGTCGCCGGACTCGGTGCGCGCGGTCCAGATGTCGCCGTTGGCGAGCTTGACCTGGCCGCCGTGCGCACCGACCGACGAGACGACGGTGCCGCCCAGGCCGATGAGGGCGTCGACGTTCGACGGCGTCGGGTCTTCGCCGCGGCGAAGGCGTCTCAGCAGCGGTGGCCGGAGCAGGAGCACGAGGGCGGCGGCGACGCCGGCGGCGATGATCACCTGGAGCCAGATCGGCGCGCCGAGGAGGTCGGTCACCAGGCCGGCGAGACCGCCGATGCTGAGCATCAGGAACGTGAAGTCGAGAGTCAGCATCTCGATCACGAGGAACACCAGGATCAGCACCAGCCAGCCGATCCATGCCCACTGTTCGACGACCTCGATGAGCTCCACGGTGCGCCTCCTCAGCTCGAACCTAGCAGGTAGGGTCTACACGTGACTCAGACTCTGAACCCGCTTCCCGAGAGCTCGCTGAGCGGCAAGACCGCACTCGTGACGGGCTCGTCCCGCGGCATCGGCGCCGACACGGCCCGCTACCTCGCGCAGGCCGGAGCGAACGTCGTCATCAACTACCGCAACAAGGCTCCGCGCGCCGAGAAGCTCGCCACCGAGCTGCGCGAGCTGGGCGTCCAGGTGCTCGTGGTCGGCGCCGACCTCACCGACCCCGCATCGGTGCAGGCGATGTTCGATGAGGTCGCGCGCACGTTCGGCTCGCTCGACATCCTCGTCCTCAACGCGTCGGGCGGCATGGAGTCCGGCATGGCCGAGGACTATGCGCTCCTTCTCAACCGCGATGCGCAGGTGAACGTGCTCGAGACCGCGCTCCCGATCCTCGGCGAGGGCTCGCGCGTCGTCTTCGTCACGAGCCACCAGGCGCACTTCATCCGCACCACCCCGACGATGCCGGAGTACGAGCCGGTCGCGCTGTCGAAGCGCGCGGGCGAGGACGCCCTTCGCGAGCGCATCCCCGCGCTCACCGAGCGCGGCGTCGAGTTCGTCGTCGTGTCGGGCGACATGATCGAGGGCACGATCACCGCCACGCTGCTCGAGCGGGCCAACCCGGGCGCGATCGCCGCGCGCCGCGAGGACGCGGGCAAGCTCTACAACGTGTCGGAGTTCGCCGCCGAGGTCGCGCAGGCGGCGCTCGACCCGGTGCCGGCCGACAACACCCGCCTGGTGGGCGACGTCTCGTCGTTCGGCGCGGAGTGACCCGATGAAGGCGAACGACATCGAGACCCTCGTCTCGGTCGGGCGCCCCGAGATCGCCGCCGACGGCTCGTTCGCCGTCTTCGCGACCTCGCGCCCCGATCTCACGGCCAATCGCGGCGTCGGCCAGGTGTGGCGCGTCGACCTCCCCGACGCCGCGCCGCGCCGCCTCACCCGCGGCACCGCCGACGGCGCACCCAAGCTCTCACCCGACGACACCCGCATCGCATTCGTGCGCGGCGACGCCAAGGGCAAGCCGCAGGTGCATGTCGTCGCCGCGGCCGGCGGCGAGCCGGTGCAGGCGACCGACGCGGTGCTGGGTGTCGAGGACTTCGCCTGGTCGCCCGACGGCGCGACCATCGCGTTCATCGCCCGCGTGCCCGAGAAGGGGCGCTACGGCAGCGTGGAGGGATTGGATGCTGCGGCCGAGGCGCCGCGGCACATCACCGGTGTGCGCTGGCACGCGAACGGCCTCGGCTACATCGGCGACCGCCCGGCCCACGTCTTCGTGATCGCCGTGCCCGAGGTCGACGCGGAGCCGTTCTACGAGCCGGCCGCAGCGGTGCGCCCCGACGACGAGGCGCCGCCCAAGAAGACGCTCGTCGCCGCCGACGCACGCCAGCTCACCGAGGGAACGGCATCGCACGGCGGGGTCGTCTTCACCGCGGACGGGCGCGAGGTCCTCACCGTGCCCGACGAGATCGAGTCGGACCGCCGAGACCTGCGCGACCGCATCGTCGCCGTGGCGGTCGACGGCTCCGGGCAGCGTGAGGTGCTCGGCACCGATGCGGGCATCGCGGTCTACGAGGCGGTCGCCGCTCCCGACGGCACGATCGCCCTCCTCGCGCACGAGGTCGGCGACGGCGTCGACTTCATCGCCCCCGGCGTCGGCCTGTGGCTCGTGGAGGGCGGCAGCGCCCGCCGCATCACCGACGCCGACGAGCTGAACCTCGGCGAAGGACACCTGCGCGCGGACGGCGACGGGTTCGTCGTGCAGGACGCCGCGCGCGGTCGCGTGCGGCTGCTGCGCGTCGCGCGCGACGGTGCGGTCACCGAGCTCCTCGGCGGAGATGTCGAGGTCGGCGGCCACGCGACCGGCGGCGGTCGCGTCGTGGCCTCGGTGTCCCGGCCCGACTCATTCGGCGAGCTCGTCCTCATCGAGGACGGTACCGCGCGGACCCTCACCTCGTTCGGGGCCCGGGCCGCGGCATCCGGGATCGTCCTTCCTCGCGAGCTCACGGTCACGGGCCGCGACGGCTACCCGGTGCACGGGTGGGTCGCGACGCCGGAGGGCGAGGGCCCGTTCCCGGTCATCCTGCAGATCCATGGCGGTCCCTTCGCCTCGTACGGCGTGCACCTCTTCGACGAGACGCAGGTGCTCGTCGACGCGGGCTACGCGGTGGTCTACTCGAATCCGCGCGGCTCAGCGGGGTACGGGCGGGCGCATGGGCGCAGCATCCGTCAGCAGATGGGCACGGTCGACTTCGCCGACGTCATCGACTTCCTCGAGGGCGCGATCGCAGACGACGCCCGCCTGGACCCAGACCGGGTCGGCGTGCAGGGCGGGTCGTACGGCGGCTACCTCACGGCATGGGTCATCGCGCACGACCACCGGTTCGCCGGCGCGATCGTGGAGCGCGGCTTCCTCGAGCCGCTCTCCTTCCAGGGCACGAGCGACATCGGCTCGTTCTTCGGCGACGAGTACGTCGGCGTCTCGGCCGAAGACATCGCGCGCCAGAGCCCGATGGCCGTCGTCGGCCAGGTGAGGACCCCGACGCTCGTGATGCACTCCGAGCTCGACTTCCGCTGCCCGCTCGAGCAGGCGACGCGCTACTACGCGGCGCTCAAGCGCCAGGGCACCGAGGCCGAGCTGCTGGTGTTCCCCGGCGAGAACCACGAGCTCACGCGCGCCGGTCAGCCGCGCCACCGCGTCCAGCGCTTCGACGCGGTGCTCGACTGGTGGAGCCGGCACCTTCCCGTCGGCTGATCGGACGGCAGACATGAGTCGGCCCCGGAAGCATTCGCTCCCGGGGCCGACTCTTCTTCAGGTGCGGATCAGAGGTCGCCCTTGAAGGTGAAGGCGCGCACGATGTTGATGATGCCGAGCACGACGAGCGCGATGCCGAGGATCCACCAGAGGATCGCGACGCCCCACACCGGTGCGAACAGCACGACGATACCGGCGATGATGCTCAGGATGGCGAAGAAGATCGACCAGCCCTTCGACGCGGCGTCACCGAGCGTCGACAGCGCCACGATGCCTTCGACGATCCACATGATTCCGATGAGGATGCCGAGGAACAGCGCGAGCCACGCCGTCGTCTGGCCGAGGTTGAACAGCGCCACCACGCCGGCGATGATGAACAGGATGCCGAGCGCGATGTGGCCGACGCGGGCCCAGCCGCCCTTGGTCTTCGAGAAGATCCCGAGACCGGCGTAGACGAGTCCGGCGGCGATCGCGTAGATCGCGATGATCGCCGTGATCACCGCGGCGGTCTTGCCCGGCCAGACCAGGATCAGGATGCCGACGATGACAGCGAGGACACCGCCGACGCCCAGCGCCGTGCGGATTCCGTTGACGGCCGACTTCTCGGCTTCGGATGCAGTGGACATGAGGGGCCTTTCTGAGAATTCCCTGTACGTGGTGCGGCTAAAGCTTAGACCCCAGATCGAACATGCACGCGACCGACAACGTGTGTTGCCCGATGCCCATCGCTTCGAGGGGCCGTGCCGCGCTAGCGTGTGCGTGTCCGTACCCGCGACGTGCGCGCCTCCAGGCGGCGTGCAAGAGGAGGTTTCGATGGCCGTCGTGTCGAGAGGGTTCGGAGCGCGTCGCCGCGAGAGCGATCCGCGGCTCCCGCCCGGGCAGTACCTGACGGAGGACTTCCCGGTGCTGTCGGCTGGACCGACGCCGCGGATCGAGCAGGACGACTGGCGATTCGGCATCCGCACCGAGGGCGGCGACGCGGTGTCGTGGACGTGGGACGAGTTCATGGCGCTGCCCATCGAAGACGTGCACACCGACATCCACTGCGTGACGCGGTGGTCCAAGCTCGGGACGTCGTGGCGTGGCGTGTCGCTCGACACCCTGCTCGAGACGGTCGAGACCGACGCCGAGTACGCGATGGCCCACTCCTACGGCGGTTACACGACCAACGTGCCGATGGAGGATCTGCTCGGAGGCCAGGCGTGGGTCGCCTTCGAATTCGAGGGCGAACCACTCGACCCCGAGCACGGTGGACCGGCGCGCCTGCTGATTCCTCACCTGTACTTCTGGAAGAGCGCGAAATGGGTGCGCGGACTCACCCTCATGCAGGACGACGAGCCCGGCTTCTGGGAGCAGAACGGGTACAACATGCACGGCGACCCCTGGACCGAGGAGCGGTATTGGTGACCGTCGGGGGCTGGCGGCCCGGGCGGGTCGTCGAGGCCGTGCCTGCGTCGCCGTCGGCGCGCATCCTGCGACTACAGGTTCCGGGCTGGCCGGGCAACGACGCCGGCCAGCACGTCGACATCCGGCTGACGGCCGAGGACGGCTACCAGGCGGTGCGCTCGTACTCGCTCGGCTCCTACGGCCCCGCGGACACCATCGAGCTCGCGATCGACGAGATTCCTGACGGCGAGGTCTCGCCGTACCTCGTCGAAGACGTGCTCCCCGGCGATGAGCTCGAGGTCAAGGGTCCGCTCGGCGGCTATTTCGTCTGGCGGCCCGGGGGAGCGGCGCCCGTGCAGCTGATCGCCGGCGGGTCGGGAATCGTGCCCCTGATGGCGATGGTGCGGGCCGCGACGGATGCCGGGGCGGCAGCATCCGTCCGCCTGCTCTACTCCGTCCGCACCGCGGAGGACGCGATATATCGCGATGAGCTCGCGCAGCTGACCGGAGGCGGGGGAGTGGGGCTCACCTGGCGGTACACCCGCGCGGCGCCCGACGGCTGGCCGGGATCCGTCGGACGAGTCGACGACGAGGCGCTGCGCGCGGCCACGTGGGAGCCCGGCCACGAGCCGATCGTGTACGTGTGCGGACCCACGGGGTTCGTCGAACACGTCGCCGACGCGCTCGTCGGGTTGGGGCATGAGCCTGCCCGGATCAGGACCGAACGGTTCGGAGGTGCATGATGCGTGCTGAGAACGCCGCGAGCGTCGTCGACGGCAATGCGGCAGCGGGGATGCTGTGGGACGTGTTCGGCGCGGACGTCACCGCGCTGGTCGGCGTGTGCGGCGGATGCGGCGACGCTTCGCCCGTCGCCGAGGCGGTCGTCGAACTCGACGAGACCGCGGCGATCGTCCGCTGCCGTTCCTGCACCCATACGCTGTTCACGGTGCTGCGCGAGGGGGAGCAGGTGCGGCTCGTGCTGGGCATGCTGCACGAGATCGTGCGGCCATGACCGCGTGACCCGCGTCAGCCCAGCAGCAGCGTGACGAGGATCAGCACGGGGACGCAGCCGATCGTCGTGAGGAACACGGTGTCGCGGGAGATCGTCTCGCCGACGTCGTAGCGCTGCGAGTAGTTGAAGACGTTCTGAGCCGTGGGCAGGGCGGCGAGCACAGTGACGATGAGCACGTCGTGCGCCGAGAGGCCGAACACGAACTCGGCGACCGCCCAGGCGATCACTGGCATGGCGACGAGCTTCAGCGTCGTGGCGAGGACGATGTCGCGCCGGCGACCCGACGCGCCCAGGACGCGCTGCCCGTGCAGGGAGATGCCGTACGCGATCAGGAGGATCGGCACGCACGCGTTCGCGATGAGCATCGCCGGCTCCATCACGATGGGCGGGAGTTCGATTCCCAGCACCGAGACGAGCGTGCCGAGCACCGAGCCGACCACGATCGGGTTGGTCGCGACCCGGGCCACGGCGCGCCAGAGCGATGCGCGGGCGGTGGTGACAGCATCCAGGATCGCCATCGTGATGGGGGTGAACACCAGCAGCTGCATGAGAATCACCGGCGCGGGATACGCCGCGCTGCCGAGCAGATACAGCGACAGCGGGATGCCGATGTTGTTCGAGTTGACCTGACCCGCGCTGAGGGCGCCGATCACGGTCTCGCCGGCGGAGCGCCTCCAGATGAGGCGTGCGACCAGCGCGTAGACGAGGATCACCGCCACCGCGGCGATGGCCGACACCGGCAACAGCGCCGAGAAGAGGGTCTGGACGTCGGCCTGCGCCAGGACGACGAACAGCAGGAACGGCGAGAGCACGAAGAACGTGAGGCGTGCGAGCACGGGCCGCGCGTGCTCGCCGAGGAGGTCGATGCGCCCGAGGATCCAGCCCACGAGGATCGCCACGCCCACCACGACGAACCCGGTGAGCGACTCCAGCATGCCTCGAGCCTAGGAAATCGTTCTCTGGGGAGCGAATCGCGCGGCGTCGGGTGACAGACTGGCACGCGCCCAACCAAAGGAGTAGCGGATGCCTGAACCCCGTGACCGCGCAACCCGCAAGGCGGATCTGCACTCGGCGCTGACGTCTCCGGCGGCCGACGTGTGGGTGGCGACCGCCTCGCCGGCGGCGGCGCCGCACCTCGTGCCCTTGTCGCTCGCCTGGATCGGCGACCGGATCGTCATCGCGTTGGAGGACCGATCGGTGACCGCCCGCAACATCAGCGCGTCCGGGGTCGCGCGCCTCGCTGTCGGCCCGACTCGCGACGTGGCGATGATCGATGTCGTGCTCGAGCGGTCTGCGGGCGTGGACGACGACGCGCCGCTCGGCGAGGCGTACGCGGCACAGGCCGACTGGGACCCGCGCGGGCTTGCCGGGTATGTGTTCTTGGTGCTGCGGCCGACGCGGATCCAGGCGTGGCGCGAATCGAACGAGCTGGCCGGCCGGGTGCTCATGCGGGACGGCGACTGGATCGTCTGAACGACAGCGGTGTCACACGAGCAGGGAAAGTCATCCGGTTGACTTCGTCGGATCTTCGTCGGATCGCGTCGTGTCGGAGGATGCGGGCGCCGGCCGACGTGTGAATTCGGACTTCTCTGGGGGACCCCTTCCAGGCGCCCCTTCCGGAGAGCGGCCCACAGAAGGGGCTCGATCAGGTGGTTCGGCTTCGCGCCGATAATGCACATTATGTCAGCTCGAACACGACATCTTCGCGTCTGATGCGAATCGGCCTCTCCCCTCGACCTCCCTTATGTGGCGCCGAACGAGCCCACTCATCGGTGACTACTCCCGCAGCGTGCGGTCGCTGTGGACGGCCGAGGATCGGACCAGGTCGATGTGAAACGAGCCATCGGGTGCGATCGCGACGGCCTCAATGGGAACGATCGGTTCGAAGCTCCGCGCCCCATTGGCGTCGAGTCCTAGCTCCGAACTGGGAAGCGATCCCGACCCCACGCGCATGCGAAGCGTGCCCTCCCGGGTGAGGTAGTCCACTCCAGATTCGGTGAACACCGACATGCCGTCGGACGCCTCCTGATCGGCACTGGCCGGGCGGTCTCGAGATGGGAATCCAAGACAGCAGCCTGCGCCTCGCTCGCCTTGTCGCAATCGGCTCCGGCATCCACAGCCGCCTTCCTGGACGCGGTTACGTGCTCACGATGTGACCATCGACCATAGCAAGACGTCCACCTGGTGCCCGTGGTTCATGGCCGGAGTTCCCGACCTGAGTGCACGGGGTCGGCGATGAGAATCGGCTCGCCTGGGATCCGAATCCGGGATCAATGTGGATAGTGCGTTCGGAAATAGTCGATGATTCACTTGCTAATAATCGAAGAAATCTACTACCATGGATCCATGGAACCCGTCTCGCCTACCCTCGAACGCGTCGGTGACGAGTTCGTTCTCAGAGAGATGTTCTGGGATGCCGAGTCAGCGCAGTTCGAGATGAATCGCCGCGCGGCCCGGCAGGGCGAGTATCTCGCTGACGTGCTTGACTTTGCGCGCGCCCACGCCGAGCTCTATGTGAACGTGGACTTCGATCCGCGCCTGGCCCGACAAGGACCACCTCTCGGTGGGGATGCGGCGCTCGCAGAGCGGTGTGCGGTTCTGGAGGCGTCTTCGCGGCTGCGGCTGACCGAGGGTGAAGTGCGGTCGTCTGCGGCGGTGGCACAGCAGGCGCGCGCCGAACTCCCCCACGTGTGGCAGGCGGCGCGCGATGGGCTCATATCGATCGCACACGTGAAAGCCGTGCTTGCCCAGTTGCCCCTCTTCGGAGGTGTTCCCGATGTCATCGGCGGCTTTGATGAGCTGATGCGCGATGTCGCACGGGCGTCCACCGTCGCAGGCACTCGCCGCCAGGCTCGCCTGGTCGCCGACCGACTGACCGCGTCCACGCGAACCCAGAGGCATGCCGCTGCCTTCGCTCGTCGCACGGTGTACGTCGAGGACGTCGCCGATGGCATGTCATGGGTGTACGCGATGGTCACGACAGATCGCGCACACGCGTTCGATCGTGAACTCTCGCTCACGGCGAAGCAGATGACCGCGGAGCAGCGCGACGGTCGCACGACAGGCCAGATCCGTGCCGACCTGTTCGCCGACGTGCTGCGCGGCCGCGACGTCAACCGGGTGAAGGCGAAGGTGCTGGTGACCGTTCCGCTCGACCGGCTCGCCCCTGAGGCGCGGGCGAGCGTGCGGGACGCGCGTGCGGGCACGCCGATGGCTGGCCTGGATCTGAACAGCGACTGCCTGATTCCCGGCGTCGGGCCGATCGACGATGCCACGGCCCGGCAAATGCTGCTGGATGCCGGCGCATTCACGAGGGTGATCACCGACCCTGTCACCGGCGTCATCCTGGACATGGAGCGGCGAGCCCGCAAAGCCACTCGCGCGCAACGCGAGTGGCTGGTCTTGGTGCACGGCACCTGCGCGCGAGACGGCTGCGACCGCCTCGCGATCGATGGTGACATCGATCACCACTGCGCTTATCACGGCCCCGGACGCGGCCAAACCGACATCGCGAACCTCGATCCCCTGTGCGACCCCGACCACGCCGTCAAAGACACCACGCTGCTCCGATATCAGAGGCGAGAGGACGGGAGTATCGAGGTTGAGTTCCCGAGTGGGCATCGCACGACGGACCCATTCGCGGGTCTGCGCGAACGGGTTCGTGCGCTTCTCGACCAGATTGCGGAACCACCGGAGGACCCGCCCTTCTGACATTCGTACGGCACGATCGATTCGAACCGCGATAGTCGGGTGCGCGCGTTCGCGGCCGACGAGACTCGATGTCGAAGGAGGAACCGTGATCGCGATTCTCAACCGGGTCATCGAGCTCGTCGAGCTCGACCTGTCGGACGACGTCGACCTTGCCTCTGTCGCGGTAAACGTGGGCACGACCGAATATCACGTGCGTCGGATGTTCTCGTCGCTCGCGGGTATGCCGTTGTCCGAGTACGTCCGACGTCGCCGGATGACGGTTGCCGCCGCCGACCTGCTCGGGGACGGAGTGCTGCTCGAGATCGCCGTGCGTCATGGCTACGGCTCGACGGAGGCTTTCAGTCGTGCGTTCCGGACGGTGCACGGCGTCAGTCCTGCTGACGTGCGCCGCGATGGTGGTCCCCTTCGCTCGCAACCACAGCTCAGGTTCCGCCTGACCGTAGAAGGGAACACACCCTTGGACACCCGCATCACCGACCGACCGGCATTCCAGCTCGCCGGCCACGCCGCGAGAGTGCCCCTCATCCACGAGGGCGTCAATCCGCACATCCAGGCGCATATCGCCGCACTGCCCGTGAGCGAGCACGAAAGGCTGAAGGAGCTGAGCAGCATCGAGCCGGCCGGACTCCTTCAGGTGAGCGCCGACGTCGACCCCGACTACACGGAGGGCAGCGAGCTGACCTATCTCCACGGCGTCGCAGTCGGTGAGGACGCGTCAGTTCCCGACGATCTTGACGTGATCGCGGTTCCGGCCGGCACGTGGGCGGTGTTCCGCACGCAAGGTCCCTACCCCGCCGCGCTCCAGTCGACCTGGGCGGCGACGGCGAGCGACTGGTTCCCGTCGAACCCCTGGCGGCTGCGGCCGGGACCGTCGATCGTGGCGGTGCTCGACCGCGCTGAGGACTTCAGCACCGCGACCTGTGAGCTGTGGCTGCCAGTGGAACGCGAATGACAGAAATGCCGCTCCCCACGGGTCAGAGGGACGCCGCGAGGATCGACTGGACGAACTCCTCCACCGTGTCCTGATCCGGAAGGGCGCCCGCCCCGCCGGCAGACAGCAGATAAGCACTTCCGGTGAGGGCCAATGCCAGAACCGGGACATCGGCGTCCCTCCGGATCCACCCCACCTCACCCCCGGCGGCCAAGACGTCGGCGACCGCCGTCGTCGCATCGCCGAGCAGCGGAATGCCACAAGAGCCGTCGCTCACTCTGCGTCGCACGCCGTCGCGGCCGATCGCCAGGCTCACGAGCCCGAGCATCGTCGGGGTGAACACCTGCTCGATCACGTCCGCGACTGCCGCCGACGCGGAATCCGCCGCGCGCGGCTCGATCTCACGGATGCGGACGACCTCACCCACAACGAGCGCCGCGATGTAGGCATCGAAGTCCTCGAAGTGGCGATGCAGGACGCCTTTCGCGACACCGGACGCCTCGGTCACCGACCGGCTCGTCAGCGCGCGCGCCCCGTCCTCGGCGAGAATGCGACGGCCCGCCTCCAGCAAGAGCCCGCGGGCATCGTCGAGTGCGCGTCCGGTAGGCATCGATCCTCCAAATGGGCAGTCGCCCATTGAAAGTGGGCGCGCGGTCACTCTACCCCGCGATCGCCGCGTCTGGCAGACTTCCGGGATGCCGCACACCGACGCGCTCGCCCGCCTCTGGCCCGCCTCCGCTGTGTCGGTGAAGGCGGGCGACCTCGAACTGCGCTGGATCGACGACGAAGTGCTGGTGCATCTGGCGGAACTGGCGGGTCGAGGCATCCATGATCCCGAGGTCATGCCGTTCGAACACCCGTGGTCGCGCGGCACGGCGGAGGAAGTCGCGCGGAGGGTCCTGACGTACCAGTGGGGCATCCGCAGCCGCGTCTCCCCCGACGCGTTCGCGCTCGAGTTCGCCGTTCTGCACGATGGCATCCCGGCCGGCGTTCAGGGGCTCACGGCGAACGAGTGGCCGGTGCTGGGCCGCGTCACCACCGGCTCGTGGCTGGGCCGCGCTCATCAGGGACGCGGGATCGGCACCCGCATGCGGATGCTCGCGCTGCACCTCGCATTCGAGGGTCTCGGTGCCCGTGAGGCGACGTCGGGCGCTTTCGTCGACAACGGCCCGTCGAACGCCGTGTCACGCCGAGTGGGCTACGAGCCCGACGGTGCGTTCCATGTCGCCCGCGAGGGCGTTGCGGTGCTGCACAACCGCTTCGTGATGTCGCGAGACCGCTGGGAGTCGCTCCGGGGTGACCATGCCACGGCGCTCGGCGCCCCGATCGAGATGCGCGGGGTCGGCGGCTTCTCCGCGACGATCAGCTCCACGCCCAGGGACAACTGAACTACGACCGCGAGAGCCGCAGCTCCCGCGGTCGCAGGGTCCTTCAGAGTCCGGCGGCGTCGTCCGTCGAGCTCGAGCTCCGGCGCGTGACCTGCTCGTTGACGTTCGGGTCGACCGCGGTCCGCGTGACGGACTCCGACCGGCGGCGGCGCGCCAGCAGAACGATCCCGACCAGGAAGATGAGGGCTCCGGCACCCATCAGGATGTAGCCGATCATGTCAAGATTCACCCACTCGACCTCCACGTTCACCGCGAACGCGAGGATCGCTCCGATGGCGAAGAGGGCGATGCCTGCTCCGATACTCATGCGAGGTGTCCTTTCCGGGGCACGGCGATGGGCCCTCCCCTGTCGTGGGACATGCCGTCCCGCTCATACGTTGCCGGTCTGGCCATCGTCGCGGGAGGGGCTTGACATGGTCCATCGCGGTGTCTTCGTGGTGATGAGCCAGCTGAGGCCGTAGGCGAGGATGTGTGTCGCGTCGATCCTCTGTGCCTCGGCCACGTATGCCATCGCGACCGCGCGCTTGCCGCGTGCCCACTGCAACCAGGCGATGGCGCACAGCAACGGCGGCCGCGCAGTGTCGGGCACGAGCGCGAGAACACTTCGCAGCAGTGCGACACCCCGGGTCATTCGGTCCGGATCCGGGATCCGTCGCGTCTCACCATGGAAGAGCCGGACGAGCTTGCCGCGCGGCAGTTCGCCTGCGACGTCGAGTTCGGCCACATAGTCGTCGACGGTCACGCCGCGACGCGCTGCCCGAGAGAACAACCGGGCGATGTCGCGGATCTGTTCCTCTCCGATGCTCCTGCCGAAACCCACCTGCATGGCGATCGTCTCGGGAACCGACGGGAACATCGAGAGGAACGCCAGCTGTGCAGCGAGAGCCGGTGCGAGGTCGACGCTTTCGAGGCAGGCTTCGATCAACGGGACGATGAGGATGAAAGCCTCGCCATGACTCACGACGTCGTCGGCGTCGAACAGCGCGGCCTCGTCGGCGGAGCGGGCGCCGTCGAAGTCCGGCAGCTGGTCGAGCAGACTCAGCAGGTGCGCCAGGGTGGCGACGCGCATGTCGGGATCTGCGGGAGCGAACTGCAGGCCCTCGCTGGAACGGGCTGAGATGGATCCGATCACCTGGTGCATCCCGCGAGTCTGCTGTGTCGCACGGATGCGCGAAGACCGCTCGCGTCAACATGTGAGCAGCTCGCGGCGGCTCCATTGTGTGGAGGAGAGGATGCCGCAGGCCGAGGCATCCGTCGCGGTGACTACTGTGGAATGGTGCCCAGCCTGTCCCGCCCCCGCGCGACGGGGCCGGGAGCATACGCCTGGGTGATCTGGACGGTGGGCGTCGCCGGATACGTCCTCGCGATCACGAACCGCTCGTCGTTGAGTGCGGTGGGCGTCGACGCGGCGGCACGGTTCGACGCCGACGCTGCCACGCTGTCGCTCTTCGCGGTGGTGCAGCTCGCGGTGTACGGCGGCATGCAGATCCCGATCGGCGTGCTGCTCGACCGTTACGGTGCACGGCCGATCATGACGGTCGGGATGCTGCTGATGGCGGTGGGGCAGCTCACCATGGCGGTCTCCCCCAGCGTCGGCGTCGCGATCCTCGCCCGCATGCTGCTCGGCGCCGGCGACGCGGCGATCTTCCCGGGCGTGCTGCGACTCATCGCGACGTGGTTCCCCGCGCAGCGCGGTCCGATCATGGTGCAGCTCACCGGGATCGTCGGACAGGCCGGCCAGCTCGTCGCCCTGATCCCCCTCGCGGCGCTGCTGCACGCCACGTCCTGGTCGATCACCTTCGGCAGCATCGCCGGACTCGGCGTGCTGTTCGCCATCCTCGTGTTCCTCTTGATCCGCAACCACCCGGCAGACCGCGACGAGGACGTGTCGGTCGACACCGACACCGGCGCGATCCGCGTCGTGACCTCTTCGGTCGACACCGGCGTCGGCATCCGCGCGGCGTGGGCGCATCCAGGGACGCGGCTCGCGTTCTGGTC
The DNA here is from genome assembly GCF_041938625.1 of Microbacterium trichothecenolyticum. Lineage (GTDB taxonomy): Bacteria > Actinomycetota > Actinomycetes > Actinomycetales > Microbacteriaceae > Microbacterium > Microbacterium trichothecenolyticum_D. The sequence continues at coordinate 2,109,483 of NZ_CP169427.1, forward strand.
GCACTTCACGACGCCGTTCGCGGGAACCGCGTTCGTGCTGCTGTGGGGCATGCCGTTCCTCACCGCCGGAGAGGGCCTCAGCACGGCCGGAGCCGCGTCTGTCATGTCGCTGTACGTCGTCGTGGGCATGGCGCTCGGCCCGATCATGGGTGAGCTGTCGCGGCGCAATCCGCACCTGCGGTCACGGGCGCTCGTGCTGCCGACCGTCGCCGTGCAGGCGGTCGCGTGGCTCGCCGTGATCGCCTACCCCGGCCCCGCACCCCTGTGGCTGCTGATCGCGCTCGCCGTCGCCCTCGCGACCGGCGGACCCGCGTCGATGATCGCCTTCGACCACGCCCGCACGCACAACCCCTCGCACCGCCTCAGCACCGCGACGGGGGTGACGAACGCCGGCGGGTTCCTCGCGGCGCTGGTCGCGATCCTGCTCATCGGCCTGGCGCTCGACCTGCAGGGCGCCGGCACGCCCGCGACGTACAACCTCGACGCGTTCCGCCTGGCGTTCCTCATGCAGGTGCCGCTGTGGGCGCTCGGCAGCGCGTTCATCGTCATCGAGCGCAAACGCACGCGCATCCGCCTGGGGATGGACCCGCCCAGGGCGCCGCGTCGCCCGCGCCGCTGAGCGCCGGCAGCGCACGGCTCGAGCCCGCGCGTCGGGCGGGGCGGCAGCATCCGCTCGATACTGTGTCCCTATCCGGGCCGGATGAGGTGCTCGGATCGAAAGGATGCCCGTGTCCGATCCCCTCGTCATCGCCCCGGAGGTGCGCGAAGCCATCGCCGCGGGCGATCCCGTGCTCGCGCTGGAGTCCACGATCTTCACGCACGGCCTGCCCCGACCGCGGAACGTCGCGGTCGCGCTCGAAGCGGAGGCCCGCGTGCGCGCGCTGGGAGTCGTGCCCGCGACGATCGGCATCGTGGGGGGCCGACCCGTCGTGGGCCTGTCGCCCGACGAGATCGAGCGCCTCTCGACGACGGACGGCGTCGTGAAGGCGAGCGTGCGCGACGTGCCCGTCGCGGTGGTCAAACGGCTCAGCGCGGGCACCACCGTCGCGGCCACGGCGCACCTCGCGGCGCGAGCGGGCGTGCGGGTCTTCTCCACCGGTGGACTCGGCGGTGTGCATCGAGGTGCCGCGCAGACCTTCGACGAGTCCGCCGATCTGCCGACCCTCGCCGGACTCCCGCTCGTGGTGGTGAGCGCGGGCGTCAAGTCGATCCTCGACATCGCGCTGACCCTCGAGCGCCTCGAGACCTTGAACCTCACCGTGGTCGGCTACCGCACCACCGACTACCCCGGGTTCTACGTCGGCGACTCCGGCCACGACGTCGAGTACTCGGTGGACTCCCCCGCGGAGATCGCCGCGATCGCCCGCACCCGCGATGCCCTGGGGATCTCGTCGACGCTGCTCGTCGCGAATCCCGTGGCCGCGGATCGCCAGCTCGACCCTGCACTGCACGATGACGTGCTCGCGCGGGCGCTCGCTGCGGCCGACGCCGCGGGAGTCTCGGGGCACGACACGACGCCGTTCCTGCTCGACTTCTTCCAGCGCGAGACGGGCGGACGCAGTCTCGACGTGAACGTCGCCGTGTACCGCGGCAACGTCGACCTCGGCGCGCGCATCGCCCAGGCTCTCGCCGGCGACGCCTGATGCTCGTCGTGATCGGCGACCTCGTGGCCGACCTCATCGTCCTCCGCGGCGCGGCGCTGGAGCGTGGCACCGACAACCCTGCGGAGGTGCGCCTCACGCGGGGCGGAAGCGCCGCGAACGTGGCGGTAGCGGCGGCGGCGCAGCATCCGTCCCGCTTCATCGGCCGTGTCGGCGACGACACCCTCGCCCGCGCGCTCGTCGGAGAGCTCGAGGCCGCCGGCGTCGACGCGAAGGTGCAGCGGCGCGGCCGCACCGGCTCGATCGTGGTGCTCGTCGACGCCGTGGGCGAGCGCACCATGATCACCGATCGGGGCGCGGCAGCCGAGCTCGACGACATCGATCCGGCGTGGCTCGCCGGCGCCGACTGGGTGCACGCGCCGCTGTACGGCTTCGCGTCGGCGCGCTCCGCGCAGGCGGTGACGGATGCTGCGACCCGGGCCGCTGCGCAGGGCGCCCGGGTGAGTCTCGACCTGTCGAGCGTGGCGACGATGCGCGCGCTCGGCGGTGAAGGGCTGCGACGCGTGCTCGCCGAGCTGAGGCCGCACGTCGTGTTCGCCAACGAGGACGAGGCGCGGACGGCGGCCGCGCTCGGCGTCGGACCCTTCGCGGTGTACGTGGTCAAGCGCGGCGCCGAACCCGTGCTGGTCACCGCGGACGGCCGGACGAGCGAGGTGCCGGTCGAGAAGGTGGACGACGTGCTCGACTCGACCGGTGCGGGCGACGCGTTCGCCGCGGGATTCATCGTGGCGGCGCTGGAGGGCGCCGACGCGCGTCAAAGCGCCCGGGCGGGCAGCGTTCTCGCGATGAGTGCGCTGCGCCGCCCGGGCGCTCTGTGACGGCGTTCAGGCGGTCCGGAGGCTCTCCAGCACGCGCTCGATGTCATCGATGAACGAGTTGTAGCCGGCGATCGTCGCGGCCACCTGCTCGTCGGTGAAGTCGCTGCGGTCCTGACGGATCGTGAGCACGGTGCCGTCGCCGGAATCCTCGAGGTCGAACAGCACGGGAAGCCCCTCGTCGTCGCCGGGCTGGTCGGTCAGCGTCATCGCGAGGTGCGACGGCGGCTCGACGGCCTTGTACTCGCCCGCCCAATCGATTCGGTTGCCGTCGGGCAGCAGCATGACGGCGCGGAACGCACCCCCTGGCCGCACATCCATCGTGAGGCTGTCCTGCGGCACCTCGACGGCCGCGGTGCCGAACCACACGGCGAAATGCTCGGGCTTCGTCAGGGCCTCGAACACCAGCTCACGGGGAGCCTGCAGGGTGCGCGTGATGGTGAAGTACTCAGTCATGGTCGTTCTCCTTCTCGGTGGGTGCGGCGGGGCCGCCGGTCGGTGTGGTGCGGGGCGCCCCGAGCTGCTGCAGGGCGTGGAGGTACTGATCAAGGGCGCCGAGGCTGTCTTCCCAGAACTGCGCGTAACCGCCGATCCAGTCGGATGCCGCCGCCAGGGGTCGCGCGTCGAGCCGGGCGGGGCGGTATTGGGCGTTGCGGCCCCGGGTGACGAGCCCCGCTCCCTCGAGGACGCGCAGGTGCTTCGACACGGCGGCGAACGTCATGTCGAACGGCGCGGCAAGCTCCCCCACCGTCGCCTCGCCTTCGCTCAGCCGCGCGAGCATCGCGCGACGCGTCGGGTCGGCGAGTGCCGCGAACGTGCGGCTCAGTGCGTCGGTCATCTCGCCTCCTGTATTCAACTGATCAGTACAGTACTACTTGGTTGAATAACCCGTCAAGACTTTGTCCGAAGTGCGCGCTACCGTGACCGCATGCCCCGCGTCGTCTTCTACACCGCCACCACGCTCAACGGCTTCCTCGCCGACGACCACGACTCTCTGGAATGGCTGTTCGCCGCTCCGGGCGGCGAGGGTGGCGACGAGGACTTCCAGCGCTTCCTCTCGGGCATCGGCGTGCTCGTGCAAGGCTCGTCGACGTACCGATGGGTGCTCGAGCACGAAGATCTGCTCGCCCATCCAGAGAAGTGGCCGTCGTACTACGGTGACCGTCCCACCTGGGTGTTCACGAGCAAGGACCAGCCGGTCGTGCCCGGCGTCGACATCCGCTTCGCCTCCGGCGACGTCCGCGAAGCGTGGCCGCAGATCCGCGACGCGGCGGGCGACCGCGACGTGTGGATCGTCGGCGGTGGCGACCTTGCGGGTCAATTCGCCGATGCGGGACTTCTGAACGAGATCCGCGTGTCGATCGCTCCCGCCACGCTGCCGTCGGGCAAGCCGCTCCTCCCCCGCAGCCTGGGAGCCGATCGGCTCGAGCTGAGGGCCGTACGACAGGCGGGCGCGTTCGCCGAGCTGACCTATGCGGTCACCGGCGGCGCCGCGTGAGTCGGCGGTGACGGCCGCTCAGCGGGCCGTCGGGGCGATCTCGCTCCACTGACCGAACTTCGGCTCGCGGCCGTCGCCCGATGACGTGCCCGTGAGGCGACGCCTCACCCACGGGCCGACGTGCTCGCGATAGTACGCCGCGCCGCGCGGTCCCATCGGCGGAAGAGGCGGCTGCGACCACCACTCCGGCACCGGCTCGACGCCGAGTGCGCTGAGCACGCGGGCAGCGACGCGGTGGTGTCCGCGGGAGTTCATGTGCAGGCGGTCCTCCGACCAGTACGGCGGCGTCGCCAGCTCCTCGTCGAACCAGTTGTAGGCCTGCACCACGTCGGTGCGGGCGGCCAGACGCGCCTCGACGGCGTACGACAGCAGGTCGCCGCGTCGCTGGATCACCCGCTTCAGCGGCAGCTGCGCCGTCGGATTCGCCCCAGAGAGCACGATGAGCCGGACGCCCTCCTCGTCACAGCGGCGCAGCACCGTCTCGAACGCCGCGAGCACGTGTGCGACGCTCGTGCGCGGGCGCAGCATGTCGTTGCCACCGCCGTTGAAAGACAGGTGCGTCGGCTTCAGAGCGAGCGCCGGCTCGAGCTGCTGCTCGACGATCGGCCACACGAGCTTTCCGCGGATCGCGAGATTCGCGTACTCGACGCCCTCACCGGTGGCGTTCGCCCACCCCTGCGCGACGAGGTCGGCCCAGCCGCGCACGTGTCCGTCGGGGAGCTCGTCGCCCACGCCCTCGGTGAAGGAGTCGCCGATCGCGACGTATCGAACGGATGCCACGAGCTCAAGCCTACGACCGGTGCGCAGGGCGTCCGGCCACCGCTCAGCGGTCGTCGAGGGCGACACCCCGGCGATCGACGAGTCCCCACGCGGCGGCCGCGGCGACGGCGAAGAAGGCCGCGAACACGACGAACAGCACGGGCGCGCCGCCGGCGACGAGGAGCGCCGGCACGACCAGGGGTGCCACGATCGACGCGATGCGCCCCACTCCCGCCGCCCAGCCCGAGCCGGTGGCGCGCAGAGACGTCGGGTACATCTCGGGAGTCACGGCATACAGCGCACCCCAGGCGCCCAGGTTGAAGAACGAGAGCGCCATGCCGGCGGCGATGATCCCGCCGGGGCCGGACGCTGTGCCGAAGAAGATCGCCGACACCGCCGAGCCGAGGAGGAAGACCGAGAGCGTCGCGCGGCGCCCCCACACCTCGATGAGCCAGGCCGCCACCGCGTACCCGGGCAGCTGCGCCAGCGTGATGATCAGGGTGAAGCCGAAGGACCGCACGAGGTCGTACCCCTGGGCGACGAGGATCGAGGGGATCCAGATGAACGCGCCGTAGTACGAGAAGTTGACGCAGAACCACACCAGCCACAGGCACGCGGTGCGGACGCGGAACTCGGCCGACCACAGCGTGCCGAGCCGCTGCCCCAGCGACGTCGCGGCGGCCGGCGGCGCCGTGTGCCGCCCGGCGGCGGGCGCCGCGGGTACACGGGCGGCGTCTTCGAACGAGCGCACGACGGACTCCGCCTGGCTGAACCGCCCCCGTCGCTCGAGCCAGCGCGCCGACTCGGGCAGGCCCCAGCGCACGATGAGCGCGTACAGTGCGGGGATCGCGCCCAGCGCGAACGCCCAGCGCCAGCCGTCCTCGGAGGCCGGGATCACGAAGTACCCGATGAGCGCCGCGAGGGTCCAGCCGACGGCCCAGAAGGCCTCGAGGATCACGATCAGACGCCCCCGCATGCGCGCGGGAGCGAACTCGCTCACGTAGGTGCTCGCGACCGGCAGTTCGGCGCCCAGTCCCAGACCCACGAGGAACCTCAGCACGAGGAGCACCGCGAGCCCGCCGACGAGCGCGCTCGCACCGGTCGCGAGCCCGTACACGAGGAGTGTCAGGGCGAACACCTGGCGGCGTCCGAACCGATCGGCGAGCAGGCCGCCGACGCTCGCGCCGATCGCCATGCCGACGAAGCCGACCGAGGCGATCCAGCTCGCCTCGGTCGGGGTGAGACTCCACTGCGCCGCCAGCGCCGCGATGATGAACGAGATGAGCCCGACGTCCATCGCGTCCAGCGCCCACCCGATCCCCGAGCCGGTCAGCACGCGCAGGTGCTTGCGGGTGAAGGGCAGGCGGTCGAGACGCTCCGAGAGCGTCGACGACGCGCGGGTGGCGGCATCCGTCATAGCGTCATGCTACGGATGCTGCAGCCGTCGCGGGTCTCACGACAGCATGTCGCGCACGCGAGGGGCCACGTCGGTGCCGAACAGCTCGATCGAGCGCATCATCTTCTCGTGCGAGAGCGTGCCGGTCGAGAACTTCATGTCGAAGCGGGAGGCACCCAGCGTCTGCGCGGTCGCGGCGATCTTGCGGGCGACCGTCTCAGGCGAGCCGACATACAGCGCGCCCTCGGGTCCGACGTCGTGCTGGAAGCGGAGCCGGTTGTAGGTCGGCCAGCCGCGCTCGCGGCCGATCGAGTTGTTCATCGCCTCGAAGCCCCCGTACGCCTCATCCCAGGCCTGCTGGTCGGTCTCGGCGACATGTCCCGGCGAGTGCACCCCGACCGGCAACTGCGGCTGCTCGAACGTGTCGAGCGAGCGACGGTACAGCTCGGCGAACGGCGCGAATCGCCCGGCGGGCCCGCCGATGATCGCGAGCATGAGCCCGTAGCCGTATCGCGCTGCGCGCACCGCCGACTCGGGTGTGCCGCCTACGCCGACCCAGGCTCGTAGACCGTTCTCGGTCTTCGGGAACACGTCGGCCTCGTCGAGGGACGCACGGAGCGTCCCGCTCCAGGTGACGGGCTTCTCGGTCAGCAGCTGCGAGAAGAGATCGAGCTTCTCGTCGAACAGCGCCTCGTAGTCGCGCAGGTCATACCCGAACAGGGGGAACGACTCGATGAAGGACCCGCGGCCGAGGATGACTTCGGCGCGCCCGTTCGAGACCGCGTCGAGGGTCGAGAACCGCTCGAAGACGCGCACGGGATCGTCGCTCGAGAGCACCGTCACCGCGGTTCCGAGGTGGATGCGCTCCGTGCGCGCCGCTGCGGCGGCGAGCACGATCTCGGGGCTCGACACCGCGAACTCGCGGCGGTGGTGCTCCCCCACCCCGAAGAACGACAGGCCGACCCGGTCGGCCAGCACCGCCTGTTCGACGACGTTGCGGATGGTCTGGGCGCCGCTGATCAGCTCGCCGGAGGCGTCGCGCGTCACGTCGCCGAAGGTGTCGAGTCCGAGTTCGATCGTCGAGGGGTCGACAGAGGTCATGTGCGTCTCCTTCTATGCATCTGCATGAACCGGTGGCGCAGCGACGGCATTCCCGAGACGGCCACGCCACGCGAGCGTAGCGTGGAGGCATGATCCCGTTCGCGGATCGCCGGTCCGCCGGGCGCGAGCTCGCCGCAGAGCTCGAACGATGGCGGGGAACGGATGCCGTGGTCCTCGGCATTCCGAGAGGCGGCGTCGTCGTGGCCGCGGCGGTCGCCGAAGCGCTCGGGCTCGAGCTCGACGCGGTCGTCGTGCGCAAGCTGGGCGCGTCGGGCCACAAGGAGTACGCGGTCGGTGCGATCGCGGAGGGCGTGCGCATCGTCACGCCGGGCGCGATGCGGTGGGCGGGCATGTCGCCGGAAGATCTCGAGCGCGTCGAGGCGGCGGAGCGCGACGAGCTGGCACGGCGGACGGATGCCTTCGGCTCGGCGTCCGTGGAGCTGTCGGGGCGCACGGCCATCGTGGTCGATGACGGCGTCGCGACCGGCGCGACCGCCATCGCCGCGTGCCGGGCGCTGCGCGCCCGCGACCCCGAGCAGGTCGTGCTGGCCGTGCCCGTCGCGCCGGAGCAGTGGGAACCGCCGGCCGACGCCGTCGATGCCTTCGTGTGCCCCTATCGTGAAGCCGACTTCTGGGCCGTGGGCCAGTTCTACGACGACTTCCGGCAGACGACGGACGCCGAGGTCGTGGCGCTGTTGCGCCACGACCTCGGCGATTGATCAGCGCGTGAGCGCGGACCGCAGGGTGTCGAGGCCGACACCACCGAGGTCGAGTGCGCGCTTGTGGAACTGCTTGATCGAGAACGCGTCGCCCTCGCGCTCGGCGACCTCGTCGCGCAGCTGCTCCCAGATGCGCTGGCCGACCTTGTACGACGGCGCCTGGCCCGGCCAGCCGAGGTAGCGGTTGACCTCGAACTTCACGAACTCGTCGGGCATGTTGACGTTGCGCAGCATGAACTCGAGTGCGAAGTCGGCGTCCCACGCGCCCTGACCGTCGGGACGCGGCTTCTCGAGGTGCACGCCGATGTCGAGCACGACGCGGGCGGCGCGCATGCGCTGGCCGTCGAGCATGCCCAGCCGGTCGGCGGGGTCGGACAGGTAGCCCAGCTGCTCCATCAGGCGCTCGGCGTAGAGCGCCCACCCCTCGGCGTGACCCGACGTACCGCCGAGGAGGCGGCGGTACGTGTTCAGCTGTGCGCGGTTGTACACGGCCTGCGCGATCTGGAGGTGGTGGCCGGGGACCCCCTCGTGGTAGACGGTCGTGAGCTCGCGCCAGGTGTCGAAGTCCTCGACGCCCTCGGGCACCGACCACCACATGCGGCCGGGACGCGAGAAGTCGTCGGTCGGTCCCGTGTAGTAGATCCCGCCTTCCTTGGTGGGCGCGATCATGCACTCGAGCTTGCGGATCGGCTCTGCGATGTCGAAGTGCGTCTTGCCGAGCTCGGCGACGGCGCGGTCGCTGGTCTCCTGCATCCACTTCTGCAGCGCGTCGGTGCCGTACAGCTTGCGTTTCGTGTCCTGCTCGAGGAACGCGACCGCCTCCTCGACCGAGGCGCCGGCTTTGATCTCGTTCGCGATCGCCTCCTGCTCGGCGACCATGCGCGCAAGCTCCTCGACGCCCCACTCGTAGGTCTCGTCGAGGTCGATCGTTGCGCCCAGGAAGCGCCGCGAGTGCAACGCGTACAGCTCGCGGCCGACGGCGTCCTTCTCGAGGGCGACGGGGGCGAGCTCATTCGAGAGGAACGCGGCGAGCTCGTCGTAGGCGACGCGCGCGGCGTTCGCGTTGTCGGCGAGGTCGCGGGCGAGGGAGGCGGGGAGCTGGCCTTCGTCGGGGGCGGCCTCGGCAGCGAACGTCGCGAAGAAGCCGCCGTCGGCGGTGTAGCGGGCGACCTGCGTCGCCACCTCGGTGACCTGCCGGCGAGCCGGCACCACGCCCTGCGAGATGCCCTCGCGGAGCGTCTCCATGTAGCCGCCGACCGCGCCTGAGACGGCGCCGAGACGCTTCGCGATGACGGACCAGTCGTCGCTCGTCGCGGTGGGCATGAGGTCGAAAGCGGACCGGATGTTCTGCGCGTGCGAGGCGATGACGTTGAGATCGCGAAGGTGCCACTTGGCGTCGTGCAGGTCGATCTCCAGCTGGATCTCGCGAGAGAGATCCTCCTTCGTCACGACGTCGACGTCGTCGTCGGCGGTCGCGGCGTCGAGCGCGGCGAGTGTCTTGCGGCCCTCCTCGACCAGCCGCTCCTGGCCGGCCGGACTGTAGTCGCCGAACCGGTCGTTGTACTCGGAACGACCAATGTAGGTCGCGAGCGTCGGCTCGAGTTCGGCGAGGGTGTCGACCCACGCATCAGCGATCTTGTCGATCTGCGTGGGCGTGCGGGTTTCGTCTGTCATAGCACCGAGCCTAGGCATGGGACGCGGTGCCGACAAACAAGGATCCCGGTGCCGAAGGTGCCGTTCGGGCGTACGCCGATCAGTGGCCGGCGACGTCCCAGTTGTCACCGCGACCGATCTGCACGTCGAGGGGCACCGACAGCTGTGCGGCATCGCCCATGCGGGTGCGCACGATGTGCTCGGCGGCATCCCACTCTCCCGGCGCCACTTCGATCACGAGCTCGTCGTGGATCTGCAGCAGCACGCGCGACCCCAGTTGCTGCGCGGCGAAGTCGTCGTGGATGTGGAAGAGGGCGATCTTCATGATGTCGGCCGCACTGCCCTGGATCGGCGCGTTGAGGGCGGCTCGCTCGGCGTTCTCACGCAGAACCCGGTTAGGGCTGGCGAGGTCGGGGAACGGGCGCCGCCGGCCGAAGATCGTCTCGGTGTAGCCGTCGATCCGCGCCTGCTCGACCGACGAGCGCAGGTAGTCGCGCACCGCACCGAAGCGCGCGAAGTACTCCATCATGAGCTGCTTCGCCTCGGACTGCTCGATGCGCAGCTGCTTCGACAGGCCGAACGCCGAGAGCCCGTAGACGAGGCCGTACGACATCGCCTTGACCTTCGTGCGCATCGCCGCGGTCACGTCTTCCGGGGCGACGCCGAAGACGCGTGAGCCGACGAAGCGGTGCGTGTCTTCTCCGGAGTTGAAGGCCTCGATGAGGCCCGGATCCTCGGAGAGATGCGCCATGATGCGCATCTCGATCTGCGAGTAGTCGGCGGTGAGCAGCGTCTCGTAGCCCTCGCCGACGGTGAAGGCCGAGCGGATGCGGCGGCTCTCCTCTGTGCGGATCGGGATGTTCTGCAGGTTCGGGTCGGTGCTCGAGAGTCGGCCGGTCTGGCTTCCGGTCTGCACGTAGGTGGTGTGGATGCGGCCGTCGGCGCCGCTCGTGCGGTCGCCGCCGATGGCGCTGTCGAGCGACTCGATGATCTGCCGCAGCTTCGTCGCCTCGCGGTGCTGGAGCAGCAGGTCGAGGAACGGATGAGGGTTCGTCTCCTGCAGATCGGCGAGGACCGCGGCATCCGTCGAGTAGCCGGTCTTGGTCTTGCGCGTCTTCGGCAGCTGCAGCTCTTCGAAGAGCACCTCCTGCAGCTGCTTCGGCGAGCCGAGGTTCACCTCACGGCCGATCGCGGCGTACGCCTCCTGCGCGAGTGCGTCGGCGCGGGCGCCGAGCTCGCCGGAGAACTGCGACAGCGTCGCGTGAGACACGGCGACGCCCGCGAGCTCCATGTCGGCGAGGGTGTGCAGTGTCGGCAGCTCGATGTCGGTGAGGACGGCGCCCACGCTCTCGGGGAGCTCGGCGCGGACGGCGGTCACGACGCGCATCAGGTACCACGACAGCTGACCCGTCGTCGCGCCCTCGGTCTCGGGCACGAGCTGCGTCGGGTCGGACTCGGGCAGCTTCTCGTCGAGGTAGCGGTCGACGAGATCGGCCAGCGTCTTGTCGGGGAAGCTCGGGCGCAAGAGCCACCCGGCGAGGATCACGTCGAACGCGAGTCCGCCGAGGCGCAGGCCGGCCCGTCGCAGGGCCTTCACCTGCGGCTTCGCGTCCGCGAGGACCTTGGGGGCGTCGGAGGTGATCCACGGCCCGATGGCCGTCGCCAGTTCGGTGGTCCACGAGGCCTCGGCCGCCGCATCTTTCGTGGCGACGCCGATGCGCGCCGGGAGGCCGCCCTCGACCGTGATCGTCACGCCGAGCTCACCGGTCGCGCCCTCGAGCCACGCGGCGAATTCCGCGGGCGCGAGCTCCTTGGCGACGGGTGCGAGCTCGGCGGCCGCCGACGTGACCGCGGCCATCTGCTGCTCGATGCCGGCGAGCTCCGCCACGCGTGGGATGAGGGTCTTGAACTCGAGGCGGGAGAAGATGTCGCGCACCGCCTGCGCGTCCATCGGCTGCACCTCGAGGTCGTCGGGGCCGAGCGGCAGGTCGACGTCGGTCAGGAGGCGATTGAGCCGTCGGTTGCGACGGACGTCCTCGATGTGTTCGCGCAGGTTGCCCCCGACGACGCCCTTGATCGAGTCGGCGCCCTCGAGCAGCGCATCGAGCGAGCCGAACTGAGTGAGCCACTTCACGGCGGTCTTCTCGCCGACCTTCGGGACGCCGGGCAGGTTGTCGCTCGTCTCGCCCACGAGCGCCGCGATGTCGGGGTACTGCTCGGGCGGCACGCCGTAGCGCTCGATGACGGCGTCGCGGTCGTACCGCTTGAGCTGCGAGACCCCCTGCACGTTCGGATACAGGAGCGTGATGTCATCGTTCACCAGCTGGATCGTGTCGCGGTCGCCCGAGCACACGAGCACCCGGAACCCCTGCGACGCGCCCTGCGTGGCGAGCGTCGCGAGGATGTCGTCGGCCTCGATGTCTTCCTGCTGGAGCACCTGGATGCTCATCGCCGCGAGGCAGTCCTGCAGGAGCGGGATCTGCCCCTTGAACTCGGACGGCGTCTCGGAGCGGTTGGCCTTGTACTCGGTGTACTCGCGGGTGCGGAAGGACTGCCGCGAGGTGTCGAAAGCCACCGCGAGGTGCGTCGGCTTCTCCGCCTTGATCAGGTTGATCAGCATCGCGAGGAACCCGTAGATCCCGTTCGTGTGCTGGCCGTCCTTCGTCGAGAAGTTGTCGACGGGAAGGGCGTAGAAGGCCCGATATGCCAGCGAATGGCCGTCGACGACGAGAAGGGTAGGCTTTGCGGAGTCCGTCACCCTGCAAGCCTAGTCAGGGCCGGCGACACCCGATCTCCCGCCCCGCACCCCCGAAGGCGACGCATGCCCGAGCACTCCCCCTCCCCCGTCGACGGCCTCGCGTGGGCGGCGAATCGCGGCATGGGCGCCCTCGCCGAGAAGATGGGCATCGTCTTCACCGAGTTCTCCGTCGAGCGCGCCGTGGCCACGATGCCGGTCGAGGGCAACACCCAGCCGGTGGGGCTGCTGCACGGCGGCGCGTACGTCGTGCTGGGCGAATCACTGGGCTCGATGGCGGCGAACCTCTACGCGGGCCCCGGCCGCCTCGCGGTCGGCGTCGACATCAACGCCACGCACACGCGCTCCGCGACGACGGGCATCGTCACGGGCGTCTGCACGCCCGTGCACCTCGGTCGCACGCTCGCGGTCCACGAGATCGTCGTCACCGACGAGGACGGCCGCCGGTGCTCGACCGTGCGCATCACGAACCACATCAAGGACCTGCCGCCCGTCTGAATCCGGGCGGGAATGAGAGAAGCGGATGCCTCGTGACGAGGCATCCGCTTCCGACGTGGGTCGTTGCGCTTGTCGAAACGGTCAGCCCTTCTTGGGCGCCAACTGCTCGATGATCGCCTTCGCGACGTCCTGCATGGTGAGCCGGCGGTCCATCGACGCCTTCTGGATCCAGCGGAACGCCTCGGGCTCGCTGAGGCCCATCTTCTCGTTGAGGAGACCCTTCGCGCGGTCGACCAGCTTGCGGGTCTCGAAGCGCTCGACCATGTCGGCGACCTCGGCCTCGAGCGTGATGATCTGCTCGTAGCGCGCCAGTGCGATCTCGATGGCGGGCAGCAGGTCGTTCGGGGTGAAGGGCTTCACGACGTACGCGAGAGCGCCGGCCTCGCTCGCACGCTCGACGAGCTCCTTCTGGCTGAAGGCGGTCAGCAGCACGACCGGGGCGATGTGGTTCTTGCTGAGCTTCTCGGCGGCCGAGATGCCGTCCAGCTGCGGCATCTTGACGTCCATGATCACGAGGTCGGGACGCAGCTCGGTGGCCAGGGCCACCGCGGTCTCTCCGTCTCCGGCTTCTCCGACGACGTCGAATCCGTTGTCGCGGAGGATCTCGACGATGTCGAGCCGGATGAGCGACTCGTCTTCGGCGACCACGACGCGGCGGGGGGTGGATGCCGTCGATGCGGCGGTCTGCTCCTGCTCAGTCACCATTGAATCCTACGGTATCGTCAAACGCGGACGCGCGGCACGGCGCGCGGGCCGGTGTGGCGGAATGGCAGACGCGACCGACTCAAACTCGGTTGCCCGCAAGGGCGTGTGGGTTCGACTCCCACCACCGGCACTCCCCGACTTCTCTCAGAGCGGATGCCTCGATTCGAGGCATCCGCTCTTCTCGTTCTCCGCTCCCCCGAAGAATTTTGGTATTCGGTGTTGCTAAGTACTGGTACCTAGTGTTACTTTCTACTGGTAGTCAACAACACTGAGTAGTCAGAAGGAGGTGCGCCATGGGCAAGCAGGAGACCGAGATGCTCAAGGGCACGCTCGAGGGAATCGTGCTCGCGATCCTCTCCGGCCGTCCCGCCTACGGGTACGAGATCACCTCGTGGCTGCGGGACCAGGGCTTCTCCGACATCGCCGAGGGCACGGTCTACGCCCTGCTGGTCAGGGTCGAGCAGCGCGGCCTCGTCGACGTCGAGAAGGTCCCGTCGGAGAAGGGGCCGCCGCGCAAGGTGTACTCCCTCAACGCGCAGGGCCGCGAGCAGCTCGCGGAGTTCTGGAGGACCTGGAGCTTCCTCGCAGAACGCATCGAACAGCTCCACCGCGAACACGCAGACAGCACCGCCAACCCCCAGGAAGAGGACTGATCATGGCCGCCAAGTGGTACGAAGTCGTCACCGGCTCGCTCGAGCAGAAGAAGCAGTACCGCCAGTACAAGGCGCGCATCGAAGCGCTGCCCGAGCCCTACCGCGGCGCCGCCAAGGCGCTGGACCGGTACTTCATGACCGTCGGCGGAATGACCGACGGCGTCACGATGATGCAGATGCTCGGCGACTCCGCCGATCTCTGGGAGCGCGCGGCAGCCGACGGCACCCCCGTGCGCGACATCGTCGGCGAGGACGCCTCGGCGTTCGCCGAGGAGTTCACCGCCGCCTACTCCGGCAAGCAGTGGATCGACAAGGAGCGCGCCCGCCTCAACAAGGCGATCGACGACGCAGAACGAGGAGACCAGAAATGACCACCGACACCGCCATCCAGGTCCAGGGGCTCGAGAAGTCCTATAAGGACCTGCATGTGCTGCGCGGCGTCGACTTCGACGTGGCACGGGGCAGCATCTTCGCGCTGCTCGGCTCGAACGGCGCGGGCAAGACCACGGTCGTCCGCATCCTTTCGACGCTGCTGAAGCCGGATGCCGGCACCGCCGCGATCGCGGGGTTCGACGTCACCGCCCAGGCCCAGAAGGTGCGCCAGACGATCAGCCTCACCGGCCAGTTCGCCGCGGTGGACGAGGTGCTGAGCGGGCGCGAGAACCTCGTGCTCATCTCGCGGCTGCGCCACCTGCCCGATCCGGGTGGGATCGCCGACGCCCTCCTCGACCGCTTCTCGCTGACGGATGCCGGCTCCCGCAAGGTGTCGACGTACTCCGGCGGCATGCGGCGTCGGCTCGACATCGCGATGAGCCTCATCGGCGACCCGCCGGTGATCTTCCTCGACGAGCCCACGACCGGCCTCGACCCCGCGGCGCGCCTCGAGGTCTGGGACGCCGTCCGGGAGCTGGCGCGGGGCGGCACGACCGTGCTGCTGACCACGCAGTACCTCGAAGAGGCGGAGCAGCTCGCCGACCGCATCGCGATCCTCCACAAGGGCCGGATCATCGT
This sequence comes from Microbacterium trichothecenolyticum, assembly GCF_041938625.1. Lineage (GTDB taxonomy): Bacteria > Actinomycetota > Actinomycetes > Actinomycetales > Microbacteriaceae > Microbacterium > Microbacterium trichothecenolyticum_D. The sequence goes on from NZ_CP169427.1 coordinate 2,124,707, forward strand.
CGACGGGACCCTCGAGGAGCTCAAGAAGCTCCTGCCGCCGGCGGAGGTGGAGTACGTCGAGAAGCAGCCGAGCCTCGAGGACGTCTTCTTCGCCCTCACCGGCGAGGAGCAGACCGCAGAACCCGGCGACGCCGCCGACGCCTCCGGGCGAAAGGGCCCCGCCACGACACGGAAGGAAGGACGATGACCACGCACATCATCGGCGACACCGCCGTTCTCACCAGCCGGTCGCTGCGGCACATCCTCCGCAGCCCCGACACCATCATCACCACGGCGGTCACCCCGATCGCGCTGATGCTGCTGTTCGTCTATGTGTTCAGCGGGGCGATCGACACCGGCGGGGCGAAGGGGTCGTACATCGACTACATGCTCCCCGGGATCCTGCTCATCACGATCGCGTCGGGCATCGCCTACACCGCGTACCGGCTGTTCCTGGACATGCAGAGCGGCATCTTCGAGCGGTTCCAGTCGCTGCCGATCGCGCGGTCGGGAGTGCTGTGGGCGCACGTGCTGACGTCGCTCGTCTCGATCCTCGTCTCGCTGGCCCTCGTCATCGGCGTGGCTCTGCTGATGGGGTTCCGCACCGGCGCGAGCTTCGGGGCCTGGATGGGGGTGATCGGCATGCTGGTGCTGTTCACGCTCGCGCTCACATGGCTCGCGGTGATCCCGGGCCTCACCGCGAAGACGGTGGACGGAGCGAGCGCGTTCTCGTACCCGCTCATCTTCCTGCCGTTCATCAGCTCGGCGTTCGTCCCGACCGAGAGCATGCCGGGCCCGGTGCAGTGGTTCGCCGAGAACCAGCCGGTGACCTCGATCGTCGACTCGATGCGGGCGCTGTTCGCCGGCGACCCGGTCGGCACCGACATCTGGGTCGCCATGGCATGGCTGGTCGGCATCCTCGTCGTCGCGTACATCGCGTCGATGGCGATCTACCGCAAGAAGATCAGCTGACGCCGACACACCGATACACAGCGCAAGAGCGGATGCCTCGAATTCGAGGCATCCGCTCTTGCGCTGTGCATGGGCTAAGCGCCGAAGTACTGGTTGCCGAGCGCCTTGCTCTTGAGGGCGTCGAACTCGCCCTGCGAGATCGCTCCGGCGTCGAGGAGCGCCTTCGCCTGTGCGATGTCCTCTGCGGGACTCGACGACGCAGACGGACGGTAGTCGTCCGACTCGGCCACCACTCCCCCGCGCGCGGCCTGTGCTCGCGTGGCCATGCCCTTTCCGCGGGCGATGATGTAGATCAGGGCAGTGAGGAACGGCACGAAGACGAGGGCGATGATCCACAGCGCCTTGAGCCAGCCGTTGAGGTCGTCATCGCGGAACAGGTCCGTGATGATCACGATCACCACGTACAGGTACGCGATGAAGTAGAAGCTCCACAGCAGGAACCACCAGAAGTCACCGAAGAACATCGGCGTCACACCTTTCTCGAAAAAGCCGTACGGCTGCGACCACAGTAGTGGTCGCAGCCGTACGGATGAGGGACATGTCAGTCCCGTGTCTTGTAGATCGGCGCCTTGCCGTGCACCGCGTCGCCCACCTTGTGGATGCGGATGTCGTTCGTGGAGCCGATGATTCCGGGAGGGGATCCCGAGATCACGACGACCTTGTCGCCGACCTTCGCGAGCTCGTTCGACAGCAGGTAGTCGTCGACCTGGATGAACATCAGGTCGGTGTGCGCGACGTGCTCGACCAGCGTCGACTGCACGCCCCAGGTGAGGGCCATGCGGCGACGGATCGCCGGCTCGGGGGCGAACCCGATCATGGGGATGCGGGGGCGCAGCCGAGACATGCGGCGCGCGGTGTCGCCCGACTCCGTGAAGATGCAGAGGAACTTGGCGTCGACGAACTCGGCGACCTCCATGGCCGCCAGCGTGATCGCGCCACCCTGCGTGCGGGGCTTGGTCGTGAGCGGCTGGATGCGGTCCAGGCCGTGCTCCTCGGTCGAGTCCACGATGCGCGCCATGGTCTCGACGACCACGACCGGGTACTTGCCGACGCTGGTCTCGCCCGAGAGCATGACCGCGTCCGCGCCGTCGAGGACGGCATTGGCGACGTCGCTCGTCTCGGCGCGCGTCGGCACCGGGTTCTCGATCATCGACTCGAGCATCTGCGTCGCGACGATGACGGGCTTCGCCATGCGGCGGCAGAGCTCGACCGCGCGCTTCTGCACGATCGGCACCGCTTCGAGGGGCAGCTCGACGCCGAGGTCGCCGCGGGCGACCATGATGCCGTCGAACGCGTCGATGATCTCCTCGAGGTTGTCGACGGCCTGCGGCTTCTCGATCTTGGCGATGACGGGCACGTGGCGCCCCTCCTCCGCCATGATGACGTGCACGCGCTGCACGTCCTTCGCGTCGCGCACGAACGACAGGGCGATGATGTCGGCCCCGGCGCGCAGACCCCAGCGGAGGTCGGCCTCGTCCTTCTCGGACAGCGCGGGGACGTTGACCGCGACGCCGGGCAGGTTGATGCCCTTGTTGTTCGAGACCGGGCCCGCGACGATCACCTTGGTGGTGACCACGGTGCCGTCGGTCTCGACGACCTCGACGCGGACCTTGCCGTCGTCGATGAGGAGGAAGTCACCGGGCTTGACGTCGTTCGGGAGGCCCTTGAACGTCGTGCCCACGATCTCTTTGGTGCCGAGGATGTCTTCGGTGGTGATCTTGAAGATGTCGCCGACCGCCAGCTCGTGCGGTCCGTTCTCGAATTTGCCGAGACGGATCTTCGGACCCTGGAGGTCGACGAGGATCGCGACCGCCCGTCCGGCGTCGTCGGCGGCCTTGCGCACGTTGGCGAAGTTGTTGTCGTGGACCGAATAGTCCCCGTGGCTCAGATTGAAGCGGGCGACGTCGACGCCGGCATCGATGATCGCGCGGACCATCTCATACGACGACGTGGCGGGCCCCAGGGTGGCGACGATCTTGGCGCGTCTCATCCGTGGTTTTCTCCGGGTGGGTTGAAGGTGGCGAGTGCCTCGGCCAGCCTACGCGGGCTGCAGGCCGATGGCGACATCGGTGGGGCGGACCGGAGCGGGCAGCTGGGTCTCACCCATGAGGAAACGGTCGACGCTGGCTGCGGCGGCGCGTCCTTCGGCGATCGCCCACACGATGAGCGACTGGCCGCGGCCGGCGTCGCCGGCCACGAACACGCCCGGGGCGGTCGTCTGGTAGTCGTCCTCGCGGCGGACGTTCCCCCGCTCGGTGAAGCGGGCGCCGAGCTGGTCCTCGAGCAGAGCCCGCTCCGGGCCGGTGAAACCCATCGCGATCAGCACGAGATCGGCGGGGATCTCGCGCTCGGTGCCGCTCTTGGGCACACGGCGGCCGTCGACGAACTCGGTCTCGGCGACGCGCAGGGCACGCACCTCTCCGGCGTCGTTTCCGAGGAACTCGACGGTCGAGGCGAGGTAGGCACGCTCGCCGCCCTCTTCGTGCGCGGACTGCACTTCGAACACCGTGGCGTCCATCGGCCATGGCTGGTGCTCGGGACGCTCGCCCGGAGGGCGGCGGCCGATCGCGAGGTTGGTCACGCTCAGCGCACCGTGACGGTGCGCCGTGCCGATGCAGTCGGCACCGGTGTCGCCGCCGCCGATGACGACGACGTGCTTGCCCTCGGCCGTGATCTGGTTGGCCACCGCGTCGCCCGCGACGGCCTTGTTCGACTCGACGAGGTACTCCATCGCGAAGTGCACGCCGGCGAGATCGCGTCCGGGGATCGCGAGCTCGCGCGGCACGGTGGCGCCGGTGGCGATGACGACCGCGTCGTACCGCGCGCGGAGGTCGGCCCAGGAGATGTCCTTGCCGATCTCCACCCCTGCGCGGAAGCGGGTGCCCTCGTCCTGCATCTGGCGCAGACGCGACTCGAGGTGCTTCTTCTCCATCTTGAAGTCCGGGATGCCGTAGCGCAGGAGGCCGCCGATGCGGTCGTCGCGCTCGAACACGGCGACCGTGTGGCCGGCGCGCGTGAGCTGCTGCGCGGCCGCGAGGCCGGCGGGCCCCGAGCCGACGACGGCGACCGTCTTGCCGGTGAGGCGTCCCGGGGGCTCCGGCTCGATCCAGCCGTTCGCGAACGCCTCGTCGACGATGGAGACCTCGACCTGCTTGATCGTCACGGCCGGCTGGTTGATGCCGAGCACGCAGGAGCTCTCGCACGGCGCGGGGCACAGCCGCCCGGTGAACTCCGGGAAGTTGTTCGTCGCGTGCAGACGCTCGCTGGCGGCGCGGCCCTCGCCGCGCCACGTCAGGTCGTTCCACTCCGGGATCAGGTTGCCGAGCGGGCAGCCCTTATGGCAGAACGGCACACCGCAGTCCATGCAGCGCCCGGCCTGCCGGCGCAGCACCGCCGCGTCGCCCGGCTCATAGACCTCTTTCCAGTCCATGATGCGCACCGGCACCGGCCGCCGCGGGGGCAGCTCGCGCTCGGTGACCTTCAGAAAGCCCTTCGGGTCAGCCACCCGTCACCTCCAGGATGCGGTTCCAGACGACGTCGCCGTCGGGGTCGAGCCCCTCGGCGACAGCCTCCTGGCGGGTCTGCAGCACCGCGGCGTAGTCGCGCGGCAGGACCCGGACGAAGTTCGCCAGCTCGGCCTCGAAGTCGTCGAGGAGAGCCTGGGCGAGAGTCGATTCGGTTTCGGCGACGTGCTGTTCGAGCAGGTCGCGGAGGATCTCGGCGTCGCCGGAACCCAGCTCGCCGAGCTCGAGCTCGCCGGACGCGAGCGCCTCGCGGTTCACGAGCTTGCGGTCGAGCCTGTACACGTAGGCGGTACCGCCCGACATGCCCGCGCCGAGGTTGCGCCCGGTCGCACCGAGGATGACCGCGAGACCGCCGGTCATGTACTCGAGCGCGTGGTCGCCCACGCCCTCGACCACCGCGGTGGCGCCGGAGTTGCGGACGAAGAAGCGCTCGCCCACGACGCCGCGCAGGAACATGGTCCCGAGCGTCGCGCCGTAGCCGATCACGTTGCCCGCGATGACGTTCTTCGACGCGTCGAACGTGGCGCCGCGCGGCGGGCGGACGACGATCTGCCCGCCCGAGAGGCCCTTGCCGACGTAGTCGTTGGAGTCGCCCTCGAGGCGCAGCGTGATGCCCGCGGGCATGAACGCGCCGAAGGACTGGCCCGCCGAACCCGTGAGGTTGACGACGATGCTCCCCGACCGCAGGCCGTTCTCGCCCCGTGCCCGGGTCACGTGGTGACCCAGGAGCGTCCCGACGGCGCGCTCGGTGTTGCGGATCGGCAGATCGATCGTGACCTCGCCGCCGTTCGCGATGACGTCCTGCGCGCGCTCGATGAGGCCGACGTCGAAGTGCTCGTCGAGCTCGTGCAGCTGCGCGGTGGTGTTGCGGCGCGGCTCGTCCTCGGCGAAGACCGGACCGTCGAGCACCGGGCCGAGGTCCAGGCCGTTCGCCTTCCAGTGCGAGACCGCCCCGTCGACGTCGAGCAGGTCGCTGCGGCCGATCGCCTCGTCGAGCGAGCGGAGGCCGAGCGCCGCGAGGTACTCGCGCACCTCTTCGGCGATGAACTCCATGAAGTTCACGACGAACTCGGGCTTTCCGTTGAAGCGCTCCCGCAGGACCGGGTTCTGCGTCGCGACGCCCACGGGGCACGTGTCGAGGTGGCAGACCCGCATCATGATGCAGCCCGAGACCACGAGCGGCGCCGTGGCGAAGCCGAATTCCTCTGCGCCCAGCAGCGCGCCGATGATGACGTCGCGGCCGGTCTTGAGCTGGCCGTCGACCTGCACGACGACGCGGTCGCGCATGCCGTTGAGCATGAGCGTCTGCTGCGTCTCGGCGAGTCCGAGCTCCCACGGGGTGCCCGCATGCTTCAGCGAGTTCAGGGGGCTCGCGCCGGTGCCGCCGTCGTGGCCCGACACCAGGATGACGTCGGCCAGCGCCTTGGCGGTGCCGGCGGCGACTGCGCCGATGCCCGACTGGCTCACGAGCTTCACGTGCACCCGCGCACCGGGGTTGGCGCGCTTGAGGTCGAAGATCAGCTGCTTGAGGTCTTCGATCGAGTAGATGTCGTGGTGCGGCGGCGGCGAGATGAGGCCCACGCCGGCGGTGGCGTGACGCGTGCGCGCGACCCACGGGTACACCTTGGTCGGCGGCAGCTGACCGCCCTCGCCGGGCTTGGCGCCCTGCGCGAGCTTGATCTGGATGTCGTCGGCCTCGGTCAGGTACAGGCTCGTGACACCGAAGCGGCCCGATGCGACCTGCTTGATGGAGCTGCGCCGCTCGGGGTCGAGCAGGCGGTCGACGTCCTCACCGCCCTCACCCGTGTTCGACTTGCCGCCGATGCGGTTCATCGCGATGGCGAGCGTCTCGTGGGCCTCGCGCGAGATCGAGCCGTAGCTCATGGCGCCCGTCGAGAAGCGCTTGACGATCGACGCGACCGACTCGACCTCGTCGATCGGCACGGGCGTGCGGCCCTCGGTCTTGAGCGCGAACAGGCCGCGCAGCGTCTTCAGCTCGTTCGCCTGGTCGTCGACGAGCTTCGTGTACTCGCGGAAGATGTCGTAACGGCGCGTGCGCGTCGAGTGCTGCAGGCGGAACACCGTGTCGGGGTTGAACAGGTGCGGCGACCCGTCGCGGCGCCACTGGTATTCGCCACCCGTCCAGAGCCGCTCGTGCGCCCGGACCGCGGCATCCTCCGGGTACGCGTACGCGTGCCGGGCGGCGTTCTCGGCGGCGATGACGTCGAGTCCGACGCCCCCGAGCTTCGACTCGGTGCCGGTGAAGTAGGTGTCGACGAAGTCCTGCGACAGGCCCACGGCCTCGAACACCTGCGCGCCCGCGTACGACGACACCGTCGAGATGCCCATCTTCGACATGATCTTGAGCACGCCCTTGCCGAGCGCATAGATCAGGTTCTTGACGGCCTTCTCGGGCGCGATGCCGGTGATGAAGCCGGCGCGCACCAGATACTCGACGGTCTCCATCGCCAGGTACGGATTGACGGCGGATGCCCCGTACCCGATGAGCGTCGCGATGTGGTGCACCTCGCGCACGTCGCCGGCCTCGACCACGAGACCGCACTTCATGCGGGTCTGCTTGCGGATGAGGTGGTGGTGCACGGCCGCGAGCATGAGCAGCGACGGGATCGGCGCGAGGTCCTTGTTGGAGTCGCGGTCCGACAGCACGATGAACTCGGCGCCGTCCTCGATCGCCTGGTCGACCTCCTGGCACATCTGCTCGAGGCGCTTCTTCATGCCCTTGTGGCCGGCCTCGACGCGGTACAGGCCGCGGATCGTGACCGACGTGCGACCCGGGAGCGCCGTGTCGATGTGCTGGATCTTCGCGAGCTCGTCGTTGTCGATCACCGGGAAGTCGAGCGTCACGACGCGCGTGTGCTCGGGTCCCCACTCGAGGAGGTTGCGCTCGGGGCCGAGACCCAGGCCGAGCGACGTGACGACCTCTTCGCGGATGGAGTCCAGCGGCGGGTTGGTCACCTGCGCGAACTGCTGCGTGAAGTAGTCGAACAGCAGGCGCGGGCGCTCGCTCAGGACGGCGACGGGCGTGTCGGAGCCCATCGCGCCGAGCGGCTCGGCGCCGGTCTGGCCCATCGGCGTGAGGAGGATCTTGACCTCTTCCTCGGTGTAGCCGAACGTGCGCTGACGCCGGGTGATCGAGGCGATGGGGTGCACGATGTGCTCGCGCTCCGGGAGGTCGGCGAGGCGCACGCGGCCCGCGTCGAGCCACTCCTGCCACGGCTCCTGGTCTGCGAGCTGGGCCTTGATCTCGTCGTCCTCGATGATGCGGCGCTCGGCCGTGTCGACGAGGAACATGCGGCCGGGGCGCAGGCGGCCGCGGCGCTTGATGCGCTCGGGCTCGAAGTCGAGCACACCGGTCTCGCTGCCGATCACGATGAGGCCGTCGGTGGTCTCGGTCCAGCGACCGGGGCGCAGACCGTTGCGGTCGAGCGTGGCGCCGACGAGCGTGCCGTCGGTGAAGATCAGCGCGGCGGGGCCGTCCCACGGCTCCATCTGCATCGAGTGGAACTCGTAGAACGCCCGCAGCTTCGGGTCGATGTCGGCCTGCTTCTCGTAGGCCTCGGGGACCATCATCATGATGGCGTGCGGGAGGCTCCGGCCCGTGAGCGTGAGGAGCTCGAGCACCTCGTCGAACGAGGCCGAGTCGCTGGCGCCGGTGGTGCAGATCGGCAGCAGCGGCTGGATGTCGCCCAGCAGCTCGGACTCGAGCTGCGACTGGCGCGCGCGCATCCAGTTGCGATTGCCGTTGACGGTGTTGATCTCGCCGTTGTGCGCGAGCATGCGCAGCGGCTGCGCGAGAGGCCACGACGGGAACGTGTTGGTCGAGTAGCGCGAGTGCACGACCGCGAGCTCGGAGGCGAAGCGCTCGTCCTGCAGGTCGGGGTAGAACGGCTCGAGCTGGAGCGTCGTGACCATGCCCTTGTAGCCGAGCGTGCGCGACGACAGCGAGACGAAGTACGCGTCGAGCTCGGTCCGCGCGCGAGCCCGCAGTCGGTACGCGCGGCGGTCGAGGGCGATGCCCGACAGCGCGGCGCGCTCGCCCGACGCGGGGTGCGAGATGAAGAGCTGCTCGAAGACCGGGCGCGCCTCGAAGGCCAGCTTGCCCAGGTTCTCGTCGGAGGTCGGGACGTCGCGCCACCCGAGAACTGTCAGACCCTCGGATGCTGCGATCCGCTCGATCCCGCTCTTCTGGGTCTCGCGGGCCTCGGCGTCGCGCGGCAGGAACACGAGGCCTGCGGCGTACTCCCCCACGGGCGGAAGGTCGAAGCCGGCCACGGCGCGCAGGAACGCGTCGGGCATCTGCGTCAGGATGCCCGCGCCGTCGCCGGTGCCGGCGTCGGAGCCGATGGCACCGCGGTGCTCGAGGTTGCGCAGGGCGGTGAGGGCCAGATCGATGATGTCGTGGCCGGCCTCACCCCGGAGCGTGGCCACCATGGCCAGGCCGCAGGCGTCCTTCTCGAAGGCAGGGTTGTACATCCCCTGCTTCTGAGGGAATCCGGCGCGGCCGGACGAAGCGGGGAAGTTCGCCTCCGCAGAGGCGACGGAACGGGGGCTCGAAGCCATACCTACCGTCCTCACGTTGATAGTCAAGATGGGACGACGTCGGCCCTGGGCGCGCTCTTCGGGGGGAGAGCAGCGTTACTTGTTGGCAGGAGTGCTTGTGGCGCTGGCCCCTTCGGCCTCGGACGTCGGGGGTTCGCTGACGTCGACGAAGTCGTCGGTGTCCTGCGATTGTACAGCCTGTCCGGCCTTCCACTCGCGGCCGGACACATAGGGCGACGGCTCGAGGCCGGGGTGACGGCGCTTCTGCACGAAGAAGATGGCGAGACCGATCACGACGCCGAAGATGGCCGCCCAGACGTTGGTGCGCAGGCCCAGGAAGATGTCGCTCGGGTCGATGCGGATCGATTCCCACACGATGCGGCCGGCGCTGTACCAGACGAGGTACAGGCCGAAGAGGCGTCCCCACTGCAGGGTGAAGCGGCGCCCCACCCACACGAGGAAGAGCACGCCGAGCGTGTTCCAGATGACCTCGTACAGGAACGTCGGGTGGAAGAGCGTGCCCTCGGGCAGGCCTATCGGCCACGCCGGGTTCGGGTAATCGATCTCCAGGCCCCACGGCACGTCGGTGGGCAGGCCGAACAGCTCCTGGTTGAACCAGTTGCCGAGACGGCCGATCGCCTGCGCGAGGAGGAGACCGGGGGCCAGGGCGTCGGCGAACGTCCAGAAGCGGATGCCGGTCCACCGGCAGCCGAGCCACGCACCGACGGCGCCGCCGATGAGCGCGCCGTAGATGGCGATGCCCCCCTCCCAGATGAACAGCGCCGACCAGGGGTTCGCGCCCTCGCCGAAGTAGAAGTTCCAATGCGTGAGCACGTGGTAGATGCGCGCCGTGATGATCGCGAGCGGCACGGCGAGGAGGGCGATGTCGATGACGACCCACGGCTCGGCGCCGCGCTTGGTGAGGCGGGCGTTGGTCCACAGCACCGCGACGATGATGCCCGTGATGATGCACAGCGCGTAGATGTGGATCCGCAGGGGGCCGATGTCGAAGTAGCTGATCGACGGGCTCGGGATGCTGGCGACGACGCTCGCGGCGGCGTTGATCATGGGAGAACCGTGTCCTTGCTGGATCCGTGCTGGGGGTCGCGGCGGTGGCCGCCGACCTCAGAAGTCTAGTTCGCGCCGCGGGCGGTGCCCGCGGCGAGGCTGCGCGCGGTCTCGGCGAGACCGTCGAGGCCGCCGTCGCGCAGCGCGCGCACGAGCGCGGTGCCGACGATCGCGCCGTCGGCGTACTCGAGCACACCTGCGACCTGCTCGGCGTTCGAGATGCCGATGCCGACGCACGCGTGCTCGACCCCGTGCTCGCGCAGGCGGGCGACGAGCGTGCGGGCCGCAGCATCCAACTGCGCGCGCTCGCCCGTGATGCCCATGGTCGAGACCGTGTAGACGAAGCCGGTGGAGTTCCGGGCGATGAGCTCGAGACGCTCGTCGGTGGAGGTCGGCGCGGCGAGGAACACGCGGTCGAGGCCGGTGCGCTCGCTGGCGGCGATCCACTCGGGTGCCGCCTCGGGCGTGATGTCGGGCGTGATGAGCCCTGCTCCCCCGGCGGCGAGCAGGTCGTCGGCGTAGCGGTCGACGCCGTACTGGAGCACCGGGTTCCAGTACGTCATGACGAGCACGGGGATGTCGACGCGACGCGTGATCTCGCGCACGGCCGTGAATGTGTCGCGCAGTCGGAAACCGCCGGCCAGAGCCGCCTGCGTCGCCTCCTGGATGACCGTGCCGTCCATCACCGGGTCGGAGTACGGCGGGCCGAGCTCGAGGATGTCGGCGCCGTTCTCAGCCAGTGCGACGGCGGCGTCGATGCTCGCCTTCAGGTCGGGGAAACCCAGCGGGAGATAGCCGACGAACGCACCGCGACCCTCCGCGCGAGCGGCGTCGATCGCGGCGGCGACGCGCGAGGTCATAGCTTCTCCCCTTCGCCGTGGGCGGCGTCGTCGTGCGGCGCGGAGGCGGCGGCCGCGGCATCCGTGCCCTTGTCGTACAGGTCGAAGTACCGCGCGGCGGTGTCCATGTCCTTGTCGCCGCGGCCCGACAGGCACACCGCGAGGATGGCGTCCGGTCCGAGTTCGCGGCCGATGCGCAGCGCCCCGGCGAGGGCGTGGGCCGATTCGATCGCCGGGATGATGCCCTCGGTCTCGGAGAGCAGGCGCAGCGCCTGCATCGCCTCGTCGTCGGTCGCGGGGATGTACTCGGCGCGGCCGATCGATGCGAGCCACGCGTGCTCGGGGCCGACGCCCGGGTAGTCGAGGCCAGCCGAGATCGAGTGCGACTCGATGGTCTGGCCGTCCTCGTCCTGCAGCACGAAGGTCTTCGCGCCGTGCAGCACGCCGGGGCGTCCGCGCTCGATCGAGGCGGCGTGACGCGGCGTGTCCACGCCGTCACCGGCGGCTTCGACGCCGTAGAGCTTGACGCCGTCGTCGTCGAGGAACGCGTCGAACATGCCGATGGCGTTCGAGCCGCCGCCGACGCACGCGAGGACGGCGTCCGGCAGGCGACCGGCCTCGTCGAGGAGCTGTGCGCGCGCCTCTTCGGAGATGACCTTCTGGAAGTCGCGGACCATCGCGGGGAACGGGTGCGGACCCGCCGCGGTGCCGAAGATGTAGTTCGTCGTCTCGACGCTCGCGACCCAGTCGCGGTAGGCGTCGTTGATCGCATCCTTGAGAGTGCGCGAGCCGGTCGTGACGGGGATCACCTCGGCGCCGAGCAGGCGCATGCGGGCGACGTTGAGCGCCTGGCGCTCGGTGTCGACCTCGCCCATGTAGATCGTGCACTCGAAGCCGAAGAGCGCTGCGGCAGTGGCCGTCGCGACGCCGTGCTGGCCGGCGCCGGTCTCGGCGATGACGCGCGTCTTGCCGAGGCGCTTCGTGAGCAGCGCCTGGCCGAGCACGTTGTTGATCTTGTGCGAGCCGGTGTGGTTGAGGTCCTCGCGCTTGAGGAAGACGCGTGCCCCGCCGGCGTGTTCGGCGAACCGGGCGACCTCGGTGATCGGCGACGGGCGACCGGCGTACGAGTGCAGCAGCCGCACGAACTCGGCCTGGAACGCCGGATCGGCCTTCGCGGCCTCGTACTCCGTCGTCAGCTCGTCGATCGCGGCGATGAGGGACTCGGGCATGTATCGCCCGCCGAACTCGCCGAACAGGGGCCCGGGAGCCTCACGAAGACTCATGCGCCTGCCTCCAGGAATGCGCGCAGGGTGGACACGGGATCGTTCGTGACGAGGGCCTCGCCCACGAGCACGACGTCCGCGCCGTCACGACGGTAGTGGGCGACGTCCTCGGGTGCGAGCACGGCCGACTCGGCGATCTTGATCGCCCCGGCCGGGATGCGCTCGGCGAGTCGGCCGAAGAGGTCGCGGTCGAGCTGGAAGGTCGACAGATCGCGGGCGTTGACCCCGATGAGCTGCGCCCCGAGGTCGACGGCGCGGTCGACCTCGTCGGCGGAGTGGGTCTCGACGAGGGCCGTCATGCCCAGCTCGCGCGTGAACGCGTAGAGGCGGGCGAGCACGTCCTGCTCGAGCGCGGCGACGATCAGGAGCGCCAGGTCGGCACCAGCCGCACGGGCCTCGAGCAGCTGGTACTCGGTCGCGATGAAGTCCTTCCGCAGCACGGGGAGAGACACCGCGGCCTTCACCGCCTCGAGGTCGGCGAGGCTGCCCTTGAACTTGCGTCCCTCCGTGAGGACCGAGATCGCCGACGCGCCGCCCTCTTCGTAGCGACGGGCCTGGAGGGCCGGATCGGGGATGGTGGCGAGGTCGCCGCGCGACGGGCTCGCGCGCTTGACCTCGGCGATGATCTTCACGCGGTCGGAAGGAGCGAGCGAGGCGAGGACGTCGAGAGCGGGACGCTGCGCGAGAGCAGCGGACTCCACCTGTGCCAGGGGACGCACCGAGGCGCGTGCCTCGGCATCCTCCACCGCGCCGGCCGTGAGGTCGGCGAGCATGCTCAGTGCTCTTTCGCCGCGACCTTGGAGCCGCCGACGCCGTAGCCGGCGCGCTTCATGATCCAGCCGACGAGAAGGCCGATCACCAGGAGGACCGCCGACGCCCACACGAAGATCGGCATGTCGAGGAAGAAGAAGAAGGTGCCGATCGAGACCGCGATGAGCATGATCACGACGGCCGTCCAGGCTGCGGGCGAGTGTCCGTGGCCGGGGTCGCCGATGTTGTTGCTCATGGATATCTCCTCGTGGAACCTGGGCGGGATGCCGCCAGTCTAGCGGTCAGGCGGTCGGATCCTCGCCACGCGACAGGTCGTCCCAGTCGTCGATGGCGCGCGATCCGGCGGCGTCGTGGGGGCGTGAGCCGTCGCCGGCGCGCGCGGGTGATCCGGAGGCAGAAGGGGCCTTCGCCGCCTCGTCGGTGCGGTAGCGCCGGCCCGTGCGCGACCAGGAGTGCGCCGTGGCGAGCACGAAGACGCCCGCCGCGATGAGCACCGCCCACACCACCAGGGTGACCGCGGGCCATGCGGTCGCATCGATCGAGGCGACGAGCTTCGCGACCGACTCCTCGCCCGCGATGCCCGTCGACTCGGTGACGACCGACGCGACGGCGGAGACCGGATGCTCGAACACGACGCGGGCGGTCAGCCAGGCGAGCACGGCACCGACGAAGAACGCCAGCACGCCGAAGACATAGCGCAGCACCAGCCCGACGATCGACAGCGCGGCGCCGAGCGCGAGCACGGCGAGGCTCAGCGGCGCCAGCACCGGCACCGCCGAGGCGCCCGGCACATCGAGGACGTGCTGGGCGGCGTCCTGGAGTTCCACCGTGAGCCAGGTCTGCGTCGACGAGATCACGCCGAGCGCGCCGCACAGCACGATGACGACGACGGAGAGCAGTCGCGCCCTGCGGATCACGCGACCGGCTCCGGGCCGCGGACGGCGCCGAGATCGCGCCCGTCGAAGCACGTGCGGGTGCCGGTGTGGCAGGCGGCGCCGATCTGATCGACCTCGACGAGGATCGTGTCGCCGTCGCAGTCGAGGCTCGCTCCGCGCACGAGCTGGATGTGGCCGGAGGTGTCGCCCTTGCGCCAGTACTCCTGCCGCGAGCGCGACCAGAACGTGACGCGGCCCTCCGTGAGCGTGCGGCGGAGGGCCTCGGCATCCATCCATCCGAGCATCAGGACCTCGCGCGTGTCCCATTGCTGGATGACGGCGGCGACGAGGCCGTCGCTGTTGAAGGTGACGCGCGCGATGCGCTCGTCGAGCGTCTCGGTCATACCGTCACCTCCCGCACGGCGATGCCCTGGGCCCGCATGGCGGCCTTCACGTCGCCGACCGTGAGCTGGCCGGAGTGGAAGACGGATGCGGCGAGCACGGCGTCCGCGCCGGCCTCGATCGCGGGGCCGAAATCCTCGGCACGGCCCGCGCCGCCCGACGCGATCACGGGCACGCTGGCCACCTCGCGCATCAGGGAGACGAGCTCGAGATCGAAGCCCTGCTTGGTGCCGTCGGCGTCGATGGAGTTCACGAGGAGCTCCCCCGCGCCGCGTTCGATCGCCTCGCGCGCCCATTCGAGCGCATCAAGGGTCGTCTCGGTGCGGCCGCCGTGCGTGGTGACGACGAAGCCGGAGTCGGTCGCGGGCGAACGCTTGACGTCGAGCGACAGCACGAGCACCTGTGCCCCGAAGCGGTCCGCGATCTCGTCCAGCAGGGGCGGACGCGCGATCGCGGCGGAGTTCACGCCGATCTTGTCGGCGCCCACCGACAGCAGCCGGGCGACGTCGTCGGCCGAGCGCACTCCCCCGCCCACCGTGAGCGGGATGAAGACCTCTTCGGCCGTGCGCCGGACGACGTCGTACGTCGTCGAGCGTTCGTCGACCGTCGCGGTGACGTCGAGGAAGGTGATCTCGTCAGCGCCCTGGCGGAAGTACTCCCGCGCGAGCTCGACCGGGTCGCCCATGTCGCGCAGGTTCTGGAAGTTCACGCCCTTGACGACGCGGCCGGCGGCGACGTCGAGGCACGGGATGACGCGGCAGACCAGGCTCATCAGAGTCTCGCGTTGTGGATCGCGGTCACGAGGATCGCGCGGGCGCCGATCGCGTACAGCGCGTCCATGACCTGGTTCACGCCCTTGCGGGCGACCATCACGCGCACCGCGACCCACGCCGGGTCGCGCAGCGGCGCGATCGTCGGCGACTCGATGCCCGGAGCGATCTTGACCGCGTCGTCGACGAGGTCGGCGGGCAGGTCGTAGTCCACCATGACGTAGCGTCGGGCGACCATGACGCCGCGCAGGCGCCGCAGCAGCGTGTCGGTGCCCTCCGCCTGGGTCGGCGAGGTGATCAGCACGGCCTCGGACTGCAGCAGCACGGGGCCGAAGATCTCCAGGCCCGCCTGGCGCAGCGTCGTGCCGGTCGACACGACGTCGGCGACGGCATCCGCCACTCCCAGGCGCACGGCCGATTCCACGGCGCCGTCGAGCGGCACCAGGTCGACGGCCACGCCGTGCTCGTCGAGGAACGCGTCGACCAGGCCCGGATAGGCGGTCGCGACGCGCGATCCGTTGAGGTCCTGCACGGACGTGAAGCGGCCGGGTGGGCCCGCGAAGCGGAACGTGGAGTCGCCGAAGCCGAGCGCCTCGATCTCGCGCGCGCCCGGCATGCGGGCGTCCAGCAGCAGATCGCGGCCGGTGATGCCGACGTCGAGTGCGCCCGAGCCGACGTACGTGGCGATGTCTTTCGGACGGAGGTAGAAGAACTCGACCTCGTTCTGGGGGTCGATGACGTGGAGGTCCTTGGGGTCGCGACGACCGATGTAGCCCGCCTCGTGGAGCATCTCGGAGGCGGTCTCGGCGAGCGAGCCCTTGTTCGGCACGGCGATTCGCAGCATGGCAGAGGGGCTTTCGGGTTCGAGGACGGGTGGCAGCGCGCGCTCAGAGATGTCGGTAGACGTCCTCGAGGCTCAGCCCCTTCGCGAGCATCAGCACCTGCAGGTGGTACAGCAGCTGCGAGATCTCCTCGGCTGCGGCATCCGTCGATTCGTACTCCGCCGCCATCCAGACCTCGGCGGCCTCCTCCACGATCTTCTTGCCGATCGCGTGGACGCCCGCGTCCAGCTGCGCGACGGTTCCCGATCCCTCGGGGCGCTCAACCGCTTTCGCGGCGAGCTCGGCGTACAGCGTGTCGAACGTCTTCACCATGCCAGGGTATCGAACCGAACGGATGCCTCGGCGCCGCGTGACGAGAGGCTCAGTGCCCGTGGTGCTCGGCGGCGGTGGCGCGCAGGCCCGCGATGGCGTTCGCGGGGTCGCTCGCGCCGAACACGGCGGAGCCGGCGACGAACGTGTCGGCGCCGGCCTCGGCGGCCTGCAGGATGGTCGACTCGCCGATGCCGCCGTCGACCTGCAGCCAGACCGACGATCCGCGACGGCGGGCCTCGTCGGCCAGGCGGCTGAGCTTCGGCAAGGTCTCGGGCATGAACGACTGGCCGCCGAAGCCAGGCTCGACGGTCATCACGAGGATCTGGTCGAAGTCGTCGAGGAGGTCGAACAGGCCCTCCACGGGGGTCGCGGGCTTGACCGCCACGCCGGCGCGCGCCCCGATGTCGCGGAGGCGGCGCGCGAGTGCCACCGGCTCCTTCGCGGCTTCGAGGTGGAAGGTGACAGACGCCGCCCCGAGCTCGGCGTAGCCGGGTGCCCAGCGATCAGGATTCGTGATCATGAGGTGCACGTCGAGGGGCACGGGGCTCGTCGCCTGGATGCGCTCGACCATCTGCGGGCCGAACGTCAGGTTGGGCACGAAGTGGTTGTCCATGACGTCGACGTGGACGAAGTCCGCCGACGCGATGCGTGCGAGTTCCGACTGCATGTTGACGAAGTCGGCGGCCAGGATGCTGGGGTTGATGCGGATGCCGGTCTGGCGGGCGGTGTCGTCGATCGGTGGCACGCGTCCATTATGGTCGAGCCGTGGATCCGATCACGGCGCTGCTGCACGACGTCCTCGAAGACATCCGCCCGCTCGACGGCGGCGCGCCGGCGGGCTACATCCCCGAACTCGCCGCCGCGGATCCCGAAAGGCTCGCGCTCGCGGTCGTCGGCCCACGCGGACGGGTTCGCGCCGTCGGCGACGTCACGCACGAGTTCACGATCCAGTCGATCTCGAAGCCGTTCGTGCTCGCGCTGGCCCTCGCGGACCGTGGCCGTGACGCGGTGCTGCGGAAGGTCGGCGTCGAGCCGAGCGGCGAGCCGTTCAATGCGATCAGCCTCGAACCCGGCACCGGGCGGCCGGCGAACCCGATGGTCAACGCCGGGGCGATCGCGACCTCCGCCCTCATCCCGGGCGACGGCGTCGACGACCGCATGACGCGTATCGTCGAGGGACTCTCCGCGTTCGCCGGGCGGTCGCTGTGGGTCGACGAGCAGGTGTACGCCTCGGAGTCGGCGACCGGCGATCGCAACCGCGCGCTGGCGCACCTGCTGCGCTCGCACGGGGTCATCGAGGGTTCGGTCGAGATCGCCGTCGAGACGTACTTCCGGCAGTGCTCGCTGCTCGTGACGGTGCGCGACCTCGCGGTCATGTCGGCCACCCTCGCGTTCGGCGGGCTCAACCCCGTCACCGGCGAGCGGGTCGTCTCCGAGGCGGTGGCCCGCGACGTGCTGTCGATCATGGCGAGCTGCGGAATGTACGACTACTCCGGCGAATGGCTGCTGCGCGTCGGCCTGCCGGCGAAGAGCGGCGTGAGCGGCGGTCTTCTCGCCGTCGCCCCGTCGCAGTTCGGCATCGCGGCCTTCAGTCCCCGGTTGGACGAGCACGGCAACTCGGTGCGCGCCATCGCCCTCCTCGAGACGCTCGGCGAGCGGTTCGGCATGCACCTGCTCGAGTCGCACGAGAGCGTCGCGGTGCCCGCGTTCACGGTCGAGGACACCGACCAGGGGCGCGTGCTGCGCCTGGCGGGCGAGCTCGGGCTCGCCGGCACCGAGCGTGTCGTCGCGGTGCTCCGAGAGATCGCCGAGGCTCTGCCAGAGGGCGCCGAGGTCATCGTCGACGCCCGAGACCTCGCGCGCGCCCACAGCGCCGCGCTGGTCGCGCTGCGGGTCGAGTTCGAGCAGATGCCCCACGGCATCCGTCTGCGGGAATGAGCTCGCGAGCGGGGAAGGATGCTGCGGCCCCGCCCGATTCGGCAGCTCAGACGCGCCGCAGCAGCGAGATCGACATCGCGTCGGTGTTGTGACGGTGCGGCCACAGCTGCGCGCGGCCGCTGCCGTCGGCTTGCGGCGGCAGGCCGGGGTCGGCGTCCGACAGTGACGTGATGACATCCCGGGCGGAGATCTCCTCGAGCGCCGCACCCCACTCGCGGCGGATGTCAGCGACGACGCCCGACGTCTCGGCGAGGTGCGGCGAGCACGTCACGTACGCCACCACGCCGCCGGGCTTGAGGGCGCCCACCGCCTCGGTGAGAAGCTCCCGCTGCAGCTCGGTGAGCGCCGGCACATCGCTGGGCGCCTTGCGCCAGCGCGCCTCGGGACGCCGGCGCAGCGCGCCGAGCCCGGTGCACGGAGCGTCGACGAGGATACGGTCGTACGTCTCGGGCGCCTCCTGCGCGCGGACGCGGCCGTCCTCCTCCGACACCGGCACCTCGAGCGGGACGCCTGCGAGAGCCTGACGGACGAGCCCGGCGCGCGCCGGCGAGATCTCGTTGGCCTCGAGCACGGCCCCGCCCACCCGCGCCTCGGCGGCGAGCACGGCGGTCTTGCCGCCGGGGCCGGCGCACAGGTCGAGCCAGCGCTCGCCCTCGGCGATCGGCAGCGCGCGGGTGAGTGCCAGGGCGGCGAGCTGCGAGCCCTCGTCCTGGACGCGGAGGCGGCCGCGCGAGGTGCGCACCAGCGAATCGGGGTCACCACCGCCCAGGCGGAAGCCGATCGGCGAGAACGGCGTACGGCGCGCGTCGTCGGGGACGCCCGCGAGGTCGGGCAGGGCCGCCATCGTGACGCGGGGCGAGGCGTTGTCGGCGGTGAGGAGCGCCTCGAGCTCTTCGACGCGGCCTTCCGCCGCCAGCGCCCGCCGGAAGGCGCGCACCACCCACACGGGGTGGGAGAACAACAGGCCGAGCTGCTCGTCGTCGGAGCGCGCGCTCGCGGCGACGTGAGTCATCCAGTCGCCGGGGGTGTCACGCGAGACCCGTCGCAGCACGGCGTTGGCGAACCCCGCGGCGCCGCGTCCGCCCGCCCCGCGGGCGAGCTCGACGGACTCGTTCACCGCGGCATGGGAGGCGACCCGCGTCGACAGGAGCTGGTGCACGCCCAGCCGCAGCGCGTCGAGCACGGCGGGATCGATCTCGGAGACCGGGCGGTCGGCGGCGATCGCGATCACCGCGTCGTACGTGCCCTGGCGCCGGAGCGTGCCGTACGTGAGCTCGGTCGCGAGCGCGGCGTCGGCGGTGGTCAGCCCGGCGCGGGAGATCGCCGTCGGCAGCAGCAGGTTGGCGTACGCGTCCGACTCGTGGACGGCCCGCAGCGTGTCGTAGGCGACGCGGCGCGCCGCGACCGTGCGGCTCACGATCCCGCCACCAGGGTCGTCTCGCGGAGTCCTCGCCACCAGTCGGCGGCACGCATCGCGCCTTTGCCGGCGGGCTGCACCGTCTGGAGGACGATCGGCGAGGAGGCCGTGCCGGCGATCACCTGCTTGCCATGCAGGGCGAGCGCCCCCGGCGCGAGCGAGGGGGCGTCGCCGGGAGCGGGGGCGGCGGCGAGCACCTTGAAGCGGGCGCGGTCGATCGTGGTGTGCGCACCGGGCTCGGGCGTGACGCCGCGGATGCGGCCCAGCACGACGTGGGCGGGTTCGTCCCAGCGGATGCGGCCGTCCTCGTCGCCGAGCTTCGACGCGTAGGTGGTCTCACCCTGCTGGGCGCGCGCGACCGCCGTGCCGGCGGCGATCGCGTCGACCACGTCGCACAGCAGTCCGGCGCCTTCGTCGGAGAGCGAGGCGAGGAGGTCGCCGGCAGTGGCGTTCGCGGGGATCTCGACCGCGAGCTCTCCGAACACGTCGCCCGCGTCGAGCTCGGGCACGAGCTGGAACACGCTCGCCCCGGTGCGTGCGTCGCCGGCGATGAGCGCGTGCTGCACCGGGGCGGCGCCGCGCCAGCGCGGCAGCAGCGAGAAGTGCAGGTTGATCCAGCCGTGGGCCGGCGTCGACAGCAGCGGCTCGCGCACGAGTCCGCCGTAGGCGACGATCACGCCGAGGTCGGGCTCGAGGGCCGCGATCTCGGCCGAGACCGCCGCATCGAGACGGTCGGCGCGGATCACCGGGAGTCCGAGCTCCTCGGCGGCTGCCGCGACGGGCGACGGCGTCAGCACCCGCTTGCGCCCGAGCGGGGCGTCCTGGCGGGTGACGACCGCGGCGATGTCATGAGCGGATGCCGCAAGCCGGCGCAGCGACGGCACAGCCGGCGCGGGTGTGCCGGCGAAGACGAGACGCATGACTCTCCCGGAAGTCGAGGGTCAGAGATCGAGGTCGGGAACGTCGACCCGAACCTTCAGTGTATGGGCGGGTCCGGGTGTGCGACCCTTCGCCGGGCGGCGTCCCTTCACCGCGTGGCCGACGACCGACGCGCGCAGACTCTCGGTCACGCGGGCGCCGAGGCCGTAGTCGAACCGCACCAGCGCACGCACCGACTCGTCGTGCGCGATCGGACCGAGGACGGCGTCCGCATCGAGTTCGGGGACGGCGGTGCGCAGTTCGGCGATCGCGGTGTCGACCGCTCGGCGGGGTCCGTCGACGGAGGCCACGCGGACGGTCGGCGGCATGCGCAGCGGGGCGCGGTCGGCCAGCTCGGCACGGGCGTAGGCGGCCTGCGTCCACGTTGCGAGCGCGCGGGCGACCTCTCCCCCGACGCCGACGAGGTGCACGGGGGCCCCGGGCGCCGCGAGGGCCGCCGCATTCGACCACCAGCGCAGACACGATTCGCCGATGCGCAGGTCGTCGGCCATCAGCATCCGATCCCCGTCCAGCAGGATCACCGCGCGGAAGCCCCCGGCCGCGAGCGGCTCGGCGCCGCGCGTCGCCACCACGAGCGCCGGGCGCGCGTCGACCTCGGCGACCGGATGATCGCCGTCGGCGACGATCACGCGCGTGCCCGGGAATGCGCGTCCGAGTTCGTCGGCGGTGCGCTCGCTGCCGGACGAGGCCATCCGCAGCATGGTCGAGCGGCACTCGGGGCACGCCCACGCGTTCGCGGCGCGACCGCACCACGTGCACGTCGGCACGGCGCCCTGTCGGGCGGCATGGAGCGGGCCGCCGCAGTGCGCGCAGCGCGCGGGGTGCCGGCATTTCGCACACACGAGCACGGGGGCGTACCCGGGGCGCGCCACCTGGACCAGCACCGGACCTTCGGTGAGCGCCTCGCGTGCGGCGGCGAACGCCGACGACGGCACGCGGGCGGCGCGCGACTCCCCCTCGCGGTTCGCGCTCAGCACCACCCGCGGGCTCACACGACGCGCTGCGGGGAGATCGCGCACCCAGCCGACGGCGACGAGACGCTCGACGTCGGTGGTGCGGGTGTGCCCCGCGAAGACGAGGGATCCGCCGTGCAGCTCCTGCCGGAGCAGCGCGGCGTCGCGGGCGTGCACGCCGGGGCTGAGGGGCTCGCCCAGCAGCGGGTCGCCGTCGTCCCACAGCGCGACCAGTCCGAGCTCGGACACCGGCGCGTACACCGTGGAGCGGTTGCCGATCACGACGCACGGCGCCTCGGCGAGGGTGCGCAGGAACGCGGTGTACCGGGTCGGGCCGCTCTGCTTCGCGTCGTCGCGGACGAGGGCGTCGGCGGGGATGCGGGTCGCCAGCGCCGCTTCGAGCTGGGCGCGGTCGCGGTGGTCGGGCACGGCGATCACGGCGCTCCGCCCCGAAGCCAGCGTGTGCGTGGCGGCGGCGGCGAGGAGGATCGCCCACGACCCGACGACGGTGCCGTCGTCGAGGGTCGCGGGCACAGGCGGTGCGTCCAGCGCGAGACGTTCGCCACTGTCGAGCGCCTCGGCGAGCCCGGGGTACACGCCGAGCACGCCGTCGGCCCACGCGCGATCCGGATCGTCGATCACCGGCCGCTCCGGGGGGTCGGCCGCGAGCCACGCCTTCTCGGCGCGCACCATGCGCTTCGGGATCGCGAGACGAAGGATGTCGCCCGCCGATCCCGCGGCACGGTCGGCGGCGCGCCGCGCCAGCGCGTAGAGCGGCGGCGTCAGCACCGGCACCGGCGACACGACCGCCTCCAGCTGCGAGAGCGGGCGGTCCGAGGCATCCGGCTCCCCCACTTCGACGAGGAGCGCGTCGACCACCCGCCCGGCGCTGCGCAGGGGCACACGCACGCGCACACCGGGCACGGCGTCGGCGGCGAGCTCTGTCGGGATCTCGTAGTCGAAGAGACGGTCGAGCTGCGGCAGTGGTGAGTCGATCAGCACGCGCGCGACGCGGTGGGAGCGCCGCGGCCGATCGCCCAGGTCGGGTTCGTCGTCGTGCACCGCGGTCACGCGGCCGGCGTCAGAGCCCGGCTGCCGCGCGCAGCGCGTCGGCGCGGTCGGTGCGCTCCCACGTGAAGTCGGGCAGCTCGCGGCCGAAGTGGCCGTATGCCGCGGTCTGCGCGTAGATGGGCCGGAGCAGATCGAGCTGGTCGATGATCGCCTTCGGGCGCAGGTCGAACACGTCGAGGATCGCCTGGGTGATCACGTCGTCGGCCACGCGCCCCGTGCCGAACGTCTCGACGTAGAGCCCGACGGGCTTGGCCTTGCCGATCGCGTACGCGACCTGCACCTCGAGGCGGTCGGCCAGCCCTGCGGCGACGGCGTTCTTCGCCACCCAGCGCATCGCGTACGCGGCCGAGCGGTCGACCTTCGACGGGTCCTTGCCGCTGAACGCGCCGCCGCCGTGGCGCGACGCCCCGCCGTACGTGTCGATGATGATCTTGCGGCCGGTGAGGCCGGCGTCGCCCTTGGGGCCGCCGATGACGAACGGCCCGGCCGGGTTGATGTAGAAGTTCACGTCGGGCAGCTCGAGTCCGGTCGCCTCGAGCACCGGGTCGATGACCTCGGCGCGGACGGCCGCGCGCAGCGCCTTCTGCGAGATGTCGGGGTGGTGCTGTGTCGAGAGAACGACGGACTCGACGGTCTTCGGCGTCGCACCGTCGTACCCGAGGGTGACCTGGGTCTTGCCGTCGGGGCGCAGGAACGGCAGTTCGCCCGAGCGTCGCACCTCCGCGAGGCGCTCGGCCATGCGGTGCGCCGTCCACGCGGCCATCGGCATGAGCTGCGGCGTCTCGGTCGTCGCGTAGCCGAACATGATGCCCTGATCGCCCGCGCCCTGCAGATCGTGCGGGTCCTCGGAGCCGTCCTCACGGCGCTCGAACGCCTTGTCGACGCCCGCGGCGATGTCGGAGGACTGCGCGCCGATCGAGACGCTCACGCCGCAGGAGTCGCCATCGAAGCCGGTCTCGCTCGAGGTGTAGCCGATGCGGTTGACGACGTCGCGGACGATCGCCGGGATCTCGACGTACGCCGAGGTCGACACCTCGCCGGCGACATGGACGAGACCGGTGGTGACGAGGGTCTCGACCGCCACGCGCCCGTTCGGGTCGGCGTCCAGGATCGCGTCGAGGATCGAATCCGAGATCTGGTCGCAGATCTTGTCGGGGTGGCCCTCGGTGACGGATTCGGACGTGAACAGACGCAGGTCGGTCATCGGTACTCCAGTTGTCGTGGCTCCGGTCGTCGAGGCGTCCGGCCGCCGAGGGGGCGGACACCAGTATGCCCCCGAGGACGGACAGGGCCGTCCTCGGGGGCATCGAGGCTGTGTCGGATTACTCCGCGCGACGAAGGCGCAGCTTGTCCTCGTGGATCTCGTGCATCGCGATGGTGAGCGGCTTGTCCTCGACGGTCGAGTCGACGAGCGGACCCACGTTGTCGAACAGGTTGCCCTCGTGGAGGTCGGAGTAGTAGTCGTTGATCTGACGCGCTCGCTTGGACGCGAAGATCACGAGCTGGTACTTCGAGTCGACCTTCTCGAGCAGGCTGTCGATGGGGGGCTCGATGATGCCCTGGTTCGTTCCGGCCATGGCGAAACCTCCTGGATCGGATGGAAAAGAGAGTCTGCGGAGCCTCGGGGTGCCGAGGCATCCCACCATTCTACGTGACGGGACGGCGTCAGCGCGCGAGGCGGGCGACCTCGTCCGCCGCGCGGGCGACGTCGTCGTTCACGACGCGGTAGTCGAACTCGCCCTGCGAGGCGAGTTCGGTCTTCGCGGTGCGCAGGCGCCGGGCGCGCTCGGCGGCGTCTTCGGTGCCGCGGCCGACGAGACGCTGCACGAGCTCATCCCAGCTGGGCGGCAGCAGGAACACGAGCGTCGCCGACGGGTCGGCGTCCCGCACCTGGCGGGCGCCCTGCAGGTCGATCTCGAGGAGCACCGTGCGCCCTTCGGCGAGGGCCTTCTCGATCGGACCACGCGGAGTGCCGTAGCGGTACGCGTTGTGGACGGTGGCGTGCTCGAGCAGCTCGCCGTCCCGGACCATGCGGTCGAACTCGGCGTCGTCGACGAAGAAGTAGTGCTCGCCGTCGACCTCGCCCGGCCGCGGCGCGCGCGTCGTCGCCGACACCGACAGCAGGATCTCGGGGTGGTGCTCCTTGATGTGCGCGGCGACGGTGCCCTTGCCCACCGCGGTGGGACCGGCGAGCACGACGAGGCGGCTCCGGCCGGCGCGGGGCTCGGCCTCGGGCCACCGCGTGTCGAGGAAGTTGCGAAGGTCCTCCCGCTGGCGCGAGCCGAGGCCGCCCAGACGCTTGACCGGCGAGATCTCGAGGTCCTGCAGGATGCGGTCCCGCTTGCCCTCGCCGATCGCGGGGATCGCGGTGAGGAACTCGGGCACGCGCATCGCGCCGGCCGGTGACGTGGGCTCGGCGAGGGCACGGCGCAGCAGCTCCTGCGGCGTGATCACCCGCATCGCGACGTCCTTCTTGAGGGCGGCGCGTTCACGACGGGCGGCGACGGCGCGACGAGAGGCGGCGACACGGTCGACCTCAGGGGGCCTCCCCTGCGTGCCGGGGGCGTGGGGCGGGGCCTCATCAGGGGTTTCCTGAAATGGTCGCGCCTGCGCGCCGGGGGCGTGGGGCGGAGCCCCATCAGGCAGGGTTCGCGAATCGGGCATTTCAATCACCACGGTAGAGAAGGGCGCGCTCCGAGATGCGCGCGGCGAGCCGGTCGGGTCCGGCAGCCAGGATGCTGCGGCTCTCAGACGCTACCACCGCTTCCTGCAGGACGCCGAAGCGCTCACCGAGATGATGCGGTTCCGCGCCCTGGTGGCCGAAGCCCGGGCCGAGGATCGGCGCCACCGGAGAGAACTCCTGGAGGCCCGCATCTCTCCAGTCCACGGTGCCGCCGATGACGAAGCCGAGGCTCCCCCACTCGCCGTCGGTAGTGGTGCGCGCGTTGCGTTCCGAGACCTCGCGCACGATCCCGGCCGAGACCGTGTCGCCGTCCGCGTGGTGTGCGCGCTGCAGCCCGAGCGCCTCGGGGTTGCTCGTCGCGGCGAGCACGAACACGCCCTTGCCGTGGCGCAGCGCGAGCTCGAACGTGCCGTCGAGCGCGCCGACGCCGAGGAAGGGGCTGACGGTGAGCGCATCGGCTTCGAGCGACGAGCCGGGCGTGAGCCAGGCCTGCGCGTACGCATCCATCGTGGTGCCGATGTCGCCCCGCTTGGCGTCGGCGATCACGAGGAGGCCGGCGTCGCGGGCCGCCGCCAGCACGTCTTCCAGGGCGGCGAAGCCCGCGGACCCGTACACCTCGAAGAACGAGACCTGCGGCTTGACGACGGCGACCCGGCCGGAGGCCGCCTCGACCACGCGCAGGCCGAACTCGCGCGCACCCGCGGCCGAGGCATCCAATCCCCACTCCGCGAGGAGATGGGCGTGCGGATCGATGCCGACGCACAGCTGGCCGTGCGTCGCCATCCCCGCGCGGATGCGCTCACCGAATGAGGTCATGCGCCCACCCGGTCGGCCGCGTACTCCTGCAGGCTCTTGACGTCGAAGCCGTTGCGCAGCACCGGCAGCGCGCTCACCGCGGCACCCAGGACCGCCATCGTGGTGAACAGCGCCTTGTCGCCGGCGACGGCCGCGGCGCGGATCTCGTAGCCGTCGGCGCGGGTGGCGCCGCCGGACGGCGTGTTCACGACGATGTCGATCTCGCCGGCGTTGATGAGGTCGACGATGTTGGTGTCCCCCGAGCCCTGCGTCTCGGAGTACTTGCCCACGACGCGCACGTCGATGCCGTTGCGCGAGAGGATCTCGGCGGTGCCCTCGGTCGCGACGAGGTCGAAGCCGAGCTCCTGCAGGCGGTGGGCCGGGAGGATCACGGCGCGCTTGTCGGCATCGGCGACCGAGATGAACACGGTGCCCGACTGCGGCATGCCGCCGTACGCGGCCTCCTGCGACTTCGCGAACGCGGTCGGGAAGTCCCGGTCGATGCCCATGACCTCGCCGGTCGAGCGCATCTCGGGACCGAGCACCGAGTCGACGGTCTGGCCGTCGCGCGTGCGGAACCGCTTGAAGGGCAGCACCGCCTCCTTGACGGCGACGGGGGCGTCGAGCGGCACGCGCGAGCCGTCCTGCTCGGGCAGCAGCCCTTCGGCCTTCAGTTCGGCGATCGTGGCGCCGGCCATGATCCGCGAGGCCGCCTTCGCGAGCGGGATGCCGAGCGCCTTCGACACGAACGGCACCGTGCGGCTCGCGCGGGGGTTCGCCTCGATGACGTAGAGCACGCCGGCCGAGATCGCGAACTGCACGTTGAGCAGGCCCCGTACGCCCACGCCCTCGGCGATGGCGCGCGTCGCCTCGCGCACGCGGTCGATGTCGGTGCGGCCGAGGCTCACCGGCGGCAGCGTGCACGACGAGTCACCGGAGTGGATGCCGGCCTCCTCGAGGTGCTCCATGACGCCGCCGATGTAGAGCTCGTCGCCGTCGTACAGCGCGTCCACGTCGAGCTCGATGGCGTCGTCGAGGAAGCGGTCGACCAGCAGCGGGAGTCCCGGGCCGATGATCGCCTCGCCCGCGACGCGTACGAAGTAGTCGCGCAGCGCCTCGGTCGAGTACACGATCTCCATGCCCCGGCCGCCGAGCACGAAGCTCGGGCGGACCAGCACCGGGTAGCCGATCTCTTCGGCGACCGCGACGGCGCCCTCGACGTCGATCGCGGTGCCGTTGCGCGGCGCGACGAGACCGGCGTCGTCGAGCAGCCGCGAGAAGAGCTCGCGCTCCTCGGCGAGGTCGATCGCCGCGGGCTTGGTGCCCAGGATCGTGTACCCGGCCTCCTCGATGCCCTTGGCGAGCGCGAGCGGCGTCTGGCCGCCGAGCTGGCAGATGACGCCGAGGATCTTCCCCGACTGCGCCTCCGCGTGCAGCACCTCGAGGACGTCCTCGAGGGTCAGCGGCTCGAAGTACAGGCGGTCGGACGTGTCGTAGTCGGTCGACACGGTCTCGGGGTTGCAGTTGACCATGACCGTCTCGTAGCCCGCGTCCGACAGCGCGAACGACGCGTGCACGCACGAGTAGTCGAACTCGACGCCCTGTCCGATGCGGTTCGGGCCCGAGCCGATGATGACGACCTTCGTGCGCTCCGACGGCGTGACCTCGGTCTCGACGTCGTAGCTCGAGTAGTGGTAGGGCGTCAGCGCCGGGAACTCCCCTGCGCACGTGTCGACCGTCTTGTAGACGGGACGGATGCCGAGACCGTGACGGATGCCGCGCACCTGCGTCTCGCTGTCACCGCGCAGCTGCGCCACCTGGGCGTCGCTGAAGCCGTGCTCCTTCGCGATGCGCAGGGTGGCGGCATCCAGCTCCCCCGCCGTGGCGACGAAGTCGGCGACCTCGTTGATGAGGACGATCTGGTCGAGGAACCACGGGTCGATCTTGGTGGCCTCGAACGCCTGCTCGACCGTGGCGCCCTTGCGAAGCGCCTGCTGCAGCACGACGATGCGGCCGTCGGTCGGGGTCTTCGCGATCTCGAGGAGCTCCTCCACCGAACGGGGCTCGTCGCCCCAGTGGAAGCTCGAGCCGCGCTTCTCGAGCGAGCGCAGCGCCTTCTGCAGCGCGGTCGCGTAGTTGCGGCCGATCGCCATCGCCTCGCCCACGGACTTCATGGTGGTGGTGAGGGTGGTGTCGGCGGCCGGGAACTTCTCGAAGTTGAAGCGCGGCACCTTGACGACGACGTAGTCGAGCGTCGGCTCGAAGCTCGCCGGCGTCACCTTGGTGATGTCGTTGGGGATCTCGTCGAGGCGGTAGCCGATGGCGAGCTTCGCGGCGATCTTCGCGATCGGGAAGCCGGTGGCCTTCGACGCGAGCGCCGACGAGCGCGACACGCGCGGGTTCATCTCGATGACGATGATGCGCCCGTTGGTCGGGTCGACCGCGAACTGGATGTTGCAGCCGCCGGTGTCGACGCCGACGGCGCGGATGATGTCGATCCCGATGTCGCGCAGCTTCTGGTACTCGCGGTCGGTGAGGGTGAGCGCCGGGGCGACCGTGATGGAGTCGCCGGTGTGCACGCCGACCGGGTCGACGTTCTCGATCGAGCAGACGACGACCGTGTTGTCGGCGGTGTCGCGCATGAGCTCGAGCTCGTACTCCTTCCACCCGAGGATGGACTCCTCGAGCAGCACCTCGTTCGTCGGCGAGTCGTGCAGGCCCGCGCCGCCGATGCGGCGCAGGTCCTCCTCGTCGTACGCGAAGCCGGAGCCGAGGCCGCCCATCGTGAACGACGGGCGCACGACGAGCGGGTAGCCCAGCTTCTCGGCGCCGGCGAGCAGTTCGTCCATGGTGTGGCAGATGACGGATGCCGCGACATCGGCGCCCGCTGCGAGCACGAGCTCCTTGAAGATCTGGCGGTCCTCGCCCTTGTTGATCGCCTCGAAGTCGGCGCCGATGAGCTCGACGCCGTACTTCTCGAGGATGCCGTGCTTGTGCAGGTCGATCGCCGCGTTGAGGGCTGTCTGACCGCCGAGCGTCGGCAGGATCGCGTCGGGCTTCTCCTTCGCGATGATCGTCTCGATCACGCGCCAGTTGATGGGCTCGATGTAGGTCGCGTCGGCGAAGTCCGGGTCGGTCATGATCGTCGCCGGGTTCGAGTTCACGAGGATGACGCGTACGCCCTCCTCGCGGAGCACGCGGCAGGCCTGGGTGCCCGAGTAGTCGAACTCGCACGCCTGACCGATGACGATCGGGCCGGAGCCGATGACCAGGACGGAGTTGATGTCGTCGCGCTTGGGCATTACTTCGCGTCCTTCGTGGAGTGGTGGGCGACGACCAGGTCGCGGAACCGGTCGAACAGGTAGTTGGCGTCGTGGGGGCCGGCAGCCGCCTCGGGGTGGTATTGCACCGAGAACGCCGGGATGTCGAGCGCCCGCAGGCCTTCGACGACCTGGTCGTTCAGGCCGACGTGGCTGACCTCGACCTTGCCGTAGCCGTTCGGGCTGTCGAACGAGCCCTCGACGGGTGCGTCGACCGCGAAGCCGTGGTTGTGCGCGGTGATCTCGACGCGGCCCGTGGCCTTGTCGAGCACGGGCTGGTTGATGCCGCGGTGGCCGAACGGCAGCTTGTACGTGCCGAGGCCGAGGGCGCGGCCCAGCAGCTGGTTGCCGAAGCAGATGCCGAAGAAGGGCAGGCCCGCGTCGAGGACGCCGCGCAGCAGCTCGACGTGGGCGCCCGATGCGGCGGGATCGCCGGGGCCGTTCGAGTAGAACACCGCGACCGGGTCGATCGCGCGGATGCCGTCGATGGTGACGTCCTGCGGGAGCACGTGCACCTCGAAGCCGCGGGCGGCGAGGTTGTCGACCGTCGCCTGCTTCACGCCCAGGTCGAGCACCGCGAGGTTGCCGATGCGCTCGCCCAGGGCCGGCGTGATCTCCGCGGCGGCCACCGAGACCCGGGCCGAGAGGTTCTGGCCCGCCATCTCGGGCGCCTCGCGCACGAGGCGCAGCTGCTCCTCGGGGTCGATCCGTGCGGCCTCGCCCGAGAAGATCGCGCCGCGCATGCTGCCGGCCGAGCGGATGTGGCGCGTGACCGCGCGCGTGTCGATGCCGCTGATGCCGACCACCCCGTCGTTCACGAGCGCGTCGTCGAGTGACTCGTCGGCGCGCCAGTTCGAGACCACGCGCGAGGGATCGCGAACGATGTAGCCCGACACCCAGATGCGCCGGGACTCGGGGTCCTCGTCGTTCATGCCGGTGTTGCCGATGTGCGGTGCCGTCTGCAGCACGATCTGGCCCGCGTACGACGGATCGGTCAGCGTCTCCTGGTAGCCGGTCATGCCGGTGGCGAAGACGACTTCGCCGATGGTGGTGCCGAGGGCGCCGTAGGCGCGTCCGACGTGGCGGGTCCCGTCCTCGAGCACGAGGACGGCCGGGTCGGTCTGGAACAGGGAGGTCATGCGTCGGTTCCCGTCTGGGTCGGGGGAAGGATGCCGGCCACGGCGTCCGCGAGGGCGCGGGCCGAGGCATCCTGGGGTCGGAGATAGGAGTCGACGACGGTGCCGTCGTCGAGGCGCCACGCGAGGCGCACGAGGCCGTCGGGCTCGACCACGCGGTCGATCGCCACCGTCGCCTGCGCGACGTCCTCGATCCGGTCGGCCGCGAGGAACACCCGCGGCTTGCCCGTCAGGTCGAGTGCGAGCCCGGCGTCGGTGACCGTCACGTCCGAGCGCGAGCGGAAGGCGAGGCCGCCGATGGCGAGCCGCTCGAGCGGGTCGCCGTGGCGCGTGGTCGCGACGTAGAGCGTCGGGAACGCCGAGAGCGTCGCCGCCCCGGCGGGGATCTCGCCGACGGGCGCGACCAGTGCCGCGTCGCGCCGGGTTCGTCGCCACCAGGCCCACACCAGCACCCCGAGGAGCGCGATCGTGACCGCGACGATCACGCCGAGCGCGCCCTCGCGGGTCATGCGTGCGCTCCCGGCGTGTCGAGGAGCGTGCCGTCGGCGACCGTGACGGTGCCCTGGTGCAGCGTCCAGCGGACGTCACCCGGGAGTTCGCGGCCGAGATACGGCGAGTTCACGCTGCGGCCGCGCAGGTCGTCGGTCGTGAAGGTGCGGCGCGGTGACGGATCGTAGAACGCGAGGGATGCCGGCTGGCCCTCCGTGAGAGGGGTGCCGTGGCCGGCGAGGCGCCCGATGCGGGCGGGCTCGCGCGACATCACCCGCGCGACGTCGCCCCACGTGATGAGGCCGGTGTCGATCATCGACTGCTGCACGACCCGCAGGGCGCTCTCGAGTCCGACCATGCCGTTGGCGGCCGCGTGCCACTCGCACGCCTTCGCCTCCGTGGGGTGCGGCGCGTGGTCTGTGGCGACGATGTCGATCGTGCCGTCGGCGAGGCCCTCGCGCACGGCGAGCACGTCCTCCTCGCGGCGCAGCGGCGGGTTGACCTTGAAGCGGGCGTCGTAGTCTCGCACCAGCTCGTCGGTGAGGAGCAGGTGGTGCG
Organism: Microbacterium trichothecenolyticum; assembly: GCF_041938625.1. Classification (GTDB taxonomy): domain Bacteria; phylum Actinomycetota; class Actinomycetes; order Actinomycetales; family Microbacteriaceae; genus Microbacterium; species Microbacterium trichothecenolyticum_D. The sequence continues at coordinate 2,156,203 of NZ_CP169427.1, forward strand.
GCGTGACCTCCGCGGTGACGTTCACGCCGCGGCGCTTGGCCCACCGGATGATCTCGACCGATCCCGCAGTGGAGAGGTGGCAGACATGCAGGCGCGAGCCGACGTGCTCGGCGAGGAGAACGTCGCGGGCGATGATCGACTCCTCGGCGACCGCGGGCCAGCCGGCGAGACCGAGCTCGGCCGACACGGCGCCCTCGTTCATCTGCGCGCCCTCGGTGAGGCGCGGGTCCTGTGCGTGCTGCGCGATGACGCCGTCGAACGCCTTCACGTACTCGAGCGCTCGCCGCATGATGAGCGGATCCCACACGCAGAAGCCGTCGTCGCTGAACACGCGGACCCGGGCGCGCGAGTCGGCCATGGCGCCGAGCTCGGCGAGACGCTCGCCCTTCTGGCCCACCGTGACGGCGCCGATCGGCTGCACGGTGACGTAGCCGGCGGCCTCGCCCAGGGCGAGCTCCTGCTCGACGACGCCCGCGGTGTCGGCGACCGGGGACGTGTTGGGCATCGCGAACACGGCGGTGTACCCGCCGGCCGCGGCGGCGCGCGATCCGGTGAGGATGGTCTCGGATGCCTCGTACCCGGGCTCGCGCAGGTGCGTGTGGAGGTCGACCAGGCCGGGCAGCAGCACGAGTCCGTCGACGTCGATCTCGGTCGCGCCGGCGCGGCTGACGCCCGTGCCGATGGCGGCGATGATGCCGTCTGCGACGAGGACGTCGGCGGCCGTGGATCCTTCGACCAGTGCGCCGCGGAAGAGAAGGGTCTCGCTCATCGGGTGTTCTCCTTCTCTGTGGCGTCCGGGGCGTCCGCCGCCGTCGGGTTCTCGGCCGGGGTGCGCTCCGCGCCCGCCAGCAGCAGGTACAGCGCGGCCATGCGCACCGAGACACCGTTGGTCACCTGCTCGAGGACGGTCGAGCGCGGCGAGTCAGCGGCCTCTGCGGAGATCTCCAGGCCCCGGTTCATGGGTCCGGGGTGCATGACAATGCTATCCGCTCCGAGTGCCTGAAGTCGGCGGGCGTCCAGGCCCCAGCGGCGTGAATACTCCCGTTCAGTGGGGAAATACGCCGCGTTCATCCGCTCCAGCTGGATGCGCAGCATCATCAGTGCGTCGGGGCCCTCGGCGATCGCCTCGTCGAGGCCGTACCGCACGTCGACCGGCCAGTTCGTCATGTCCTGGGGCACGAGCGTGGGCGGCGACACCAGCGTCACGCGCGCGCCGAGGGTGTTCAGCAGCCACACGTTCGAGCGTGCGACCCGTGAGTGCAGCACGTCGCCGACGATCGTGACCTTGACGCCGGCGAGGTCACGACCGCGGCTGTCGCCGGCGAACCGGCGCTTGCGGATCGTGAACGCGTCGAGCAGCGCCTGGGTCGGGTGTTCGTGCGTCCCATCGCCGGCGTTGACGACGCCCGCGCTGATCCAGCCGCTGGTGGCCAGGGTTCTCGGAGCACCGGACGCGCCGTGGCGGATGACGACGGCATCCGCGCCCATCGCCTCGAGCGTCTGCGCGGTGTCCTGCAGGGACTCGCCCTTCGAGACGCTCGAGCCCTTTGCGGAGAAGTTGATGACGTCGGCCGAGAGCCGCTTCGCGGCCGCCTCGAACGAGATGCGGGTGCGCGTGGAGTCCTCGAAGAAGAGGTTGACGACCGTCTTGCCGCGCAGCGTCGGGAGCTTCTTGACCTCGCGCTGCTGCGTGTCGGCCATGTCCTCCGCGACGTCGAGGATGCGCAGCGCGTCCTCGCGGGAGAGGGTCTGGGTATCGAGCAGGTGCCTCATGACTCGATCGTCACCTCCTCGACGCCGTCGGTCTCGGCGAGGCGCACGTTCACGCGCTCGTCGCGGGCGCTCGGCAGGTTCTTGCCGACGAAGTCCGGCCGGATGGGCAGCTCGCGGTGCCCGCGGTCGACCAGCGTCGCCAGCCGCACGGCGGCGGGACGGCCGATGTCCTGCAGGGCGTCGAGAGCGGCGCGGATGCTGCGACCCGAGAAGAGCACGTCATCCACGAGGACGACGACCTTGCCGTCGATGCCGCCGGCCGGGATCTGCGTCGGCTGCGGCGCGCGGGTCGGATTGCGGTGCAGGTCGTCGCGGTACATCGTGACGTCGAGCGATCCGACCGGGACGGGGGCGCCGCCGAACTGGGCGACGAGCGCGCCGACGCGGTGGGCGAGGGTGACGCCGCGAGTGGGGATGCCGAGGAGGACCAGTCCTTCAGGGCCCTTGTTGGACTCCAGGATCTCGTGGGAGATCCGAGTCAGGGCCCGGGCGATGTCGGCCTCGTGCAGCACGGTGCGCGTGCTCATCCGCCGCTCCCTTCTCCGCCTCACGGGACGGTGTTAAAGGTTGCTGTGATCGTCGTCCAGTCTACGACACGGCGAAGGCCGGACCCGAACCGGGTCCGGCCTTCGCCGTGTCGTGCGCCGCCGGTCAGCGGCGCACGGGTCCGCGCAGCACGCGGGACGCCACGACGAGCGCCGCTGCGATCAGCACCGCGTTCTTGAAGATGTACTGACCGGTGAGCGTCGGACCGACCGGACCGAACACCTCGGCCGGCAGCAGCACGACCGGTGACAGGATGCCGACGAACGCGAGCGCGAGCACCGCGAGGCCGATGCGGGCGAAGGCGCCGCCGGCGATGAGCAGCGCACCCGCGGCGACCTCGATCACCGCGGTGGCCACGAGTGCGACGTGACCGCTGACGAGTCCGAGGGTGAGCTTCTCCCACGTGCGGCTGACGAGCTCCTCGACCGGGCTCACGCCGGGGAAGAACTTCAGGGCGCCGAAGACGAGGAAGACGGCGCCGAGCGAGACCCGCAGCGCGGGGATGCTCCAGCGCTGCAGCGAGGCCTTCACCGCGGCCTCGGCGCGCGTCTCCCACGCGAGCAGGGTGGTGAGCGGGGCAGGGCGACCGGTGGACGCGGGGACGACGCCGCCGGCGCCGTGGACGGGAACGGTGGTCATGGCGTGATTCCTTCGGTTCTGATCGCCCGCGATCGCGGGCACGGTGATCAGGACTCGCAGGGGCCGCAAGATGATACGAAGCGGCGCAGATCAGCGTCGACCCTACAGAGCACCCGACCACGGAACGCCGGCTTGTTGTGGATGATCCACAACAAGCGGGCGTTCCGTGGTCGTCAGGCCGCGGGGGTCGTCGCCGCGCGGTACAGGTCGTCCTCGACCTGAGACGCCCGGATCGGGTGCCCCTGGCTCGTGAGGCACTTCCCGCTCGCGAGGTCCCACTTCCAGTCGTGCAGCGAGCACGTGAGGACGCCGTCCTCGATCTTCCCGGTCTTCGTGAGGTCGGCACGCAGATGCGGGCAGCGGCGCTGAACGATCCAGTCGCCGAGCTGGGCGTCCTCGGTCTGGTCGGTCTGCTCGGCGTACCAGTTCTCGACGTACTCGATGCGGTCGCGCGACAGGCACTTGAGGAAGGTCGTGAGGAACTCGTTGAACTTGCCGCTGCGGCCGACCTCGAACTGCATCGAGAGGAAGATCGAGTTCGACCAGTCGATCTCGTGGTCGGCGATGTTGGTCGAGACGAGGTCCGCGGGGATCGTGTACCAGTAGATGCACTCGTCGCCGTCGGCGTACTCGCGCACCTTGGCCTTCGGGAAGTCCACGACCATGTCGAGCTCGCCGATGCGGAAGCGCACGACGCCGCCCACGCCGTTTCGGATGGTGCGGGCGCGGCGCAGCAGCGGCTCCCACCACTCCTTGATCGCAGCGAGCATCTCGTCGGGCGGCAGCACGGCGGCGCGGGTCGCCTCCTCGGCGCGCACCTCGTCCTGGCGCGAGTCGCGCTGCTCGGCGAGGTACGCCCACTTGTCGTCGAAGATGCGGTCGATCTCGGCCTGGGTGTAGAGCGTCTGCGTCACCGCGATCTCGCCGCCGTTCAGCTCCACGACCGTGCCAGGCACGAACTCGTAGCCCTTCTGCTCGGGACGCAGCTGCGCCATGTGCGCGAGGAACTGGCGCTGATCGGTGAAGATCGAGTCGTCGTCGATGCCGTAGCCGTTGAACTTGAAGAGCTCTTCGCGGAGGAACATCGGCGGTCCCGCCATCGGGAAGACGTGTTCGGCGTCGACCTTCTCGATGTAGTACATGGCGCGCTTGTTCTGCGCGTCGCGCTTGAGCTTCGCGAAATTCTGCTTGGCGTCCTGGGGCAGGTCGTAGACCATCGGCCACCAGATCGCGCCCGACACCTGTGTGAAGTACGCCTCGGGCTTCGAGAATGACATCAGCTTCTCGAGGTCGAGCGGGTGCGAGTCGTTCTGGTTCAGGATGCTCGCGGTGCCGTCGTCGACGCTCAGCGACGAGTCGCCGATCGGTCCGTCGCTGGGGGCGCGCAGCGGCGTCACCATGATCTTGAGGTCGCCGAACTCCAGCGGCACGCCGGCCTGCGTGTAGACGATGTTGTCGTACCCGAGCCCCCGCAGATCCTGCTCGAGGTCGTCGGTCGGGTAGTCCGGCAGCAGCACCTTGATGCTCTTCGGCACGTGCTTGTGCATGAGCGCCGGGTCGAAGTGGTCGCGGTGCCGGTGGGAGATGTACAGGAAGTCGGCCTTGCCGTACCTCTCCCAGTCGAGCGCACGGTTGTCGGGGAACGGGAACCACGACCCGAAGAAGGTCGGCCCGATCACCGGGTCGCAGAGGATGCTTCCTCCCGCCGTCTCGATGAACATTCCGGCGTGGCCGAGGCCCGTGATGCGCATGGGGTTGCCCTCCTGTCGAACCAGACGAGTCTAGGCGAGGCCCGGCGGGTGGACCGGCCCGCCCGCCGTGCAAAACCCGATTCGCTCGACCGGGACGGGGCGTCACTCCTCGAACAGCCCACGGATGTCGTCGGCGGTGAGCGCCTGCCCGAACAGCGCGTCGTCGTCCATCACCGAACGGAAGAGCCGCGCTTTGCGCTGCTGCAGCGCCATGACCTTCTCCTCGATCGTGCCGTTCGCGATGAGGCGGTAGACCATCACGCTGCGGTGCTGACCGATGCGGTGCGCGCGGTCGACCGCCTGCGCTTCCGCGGCGGGGTTCCACCACGGGTCGAGCAGGAACACGTAGTCCGCCTCGGTCAGCGTCAGGCCGAACCCGCCGGCCTTGAGGCTGACCAGGAACACGGGTGCCTCTCCCCCGCGGAAGGCGGCGACGGCGGCATCGCGGTCGCGCGTCGATCCGTCGAGGTACGCGTAAGGGATGCCGCGTGGCTCGAGCTGCTTCGCGACCAGACCCAGGAATGACGTGAACTGGCTGAACACGAGCGCGCGGTGCCCCTCGGCCAGCGACTCGTCGAGCTGCTCGAAGAGTGCGGCGAGCTTGCTGGGAGCGATGCTCGCGTGCGCGGGGTCGACGAGCTCCGGGGCCAGGCTCAGCATGCGCAGCAACGTGAGTGAGCGGAACACGATGAACCGGTTGCGGTCGAGGTCGTCGAGGAGTCCCAGCACCTTCTGCCGCTCGCGCTGCAGCACGGTGTCGTACAGGGCGCGATGTGCGGCACCCAGCTCGATGCGCACTTCCTGCTCCTGCTTGGCAGGCAGGTCGGCTGCCACCAGCTCCTTGGTGCGCCGCAGCACCAGTGGGCGGATGCGGCGTCGCAGCCGCGCGAGACGGCCGGCGCGGTACGCCCCGCCCTCCCGGTTGTCGGGCACCTTGCCCTTCTCGATCGGGCCGACGTACTCCTCGCGGAATCTCCGGCTCGAGGCGAACAGCCCGGGCGCCGTCAGCGACAGCAGCGCCCACAATTCGGTGAGGCTGTTCTCGAGGGGCGTGCCGGTGACGGCGAACACCACGTCCGCCGACAGGTCGCGCGCCGCCCGGTAGGCCTTGGTCTGGCTGTTCTTCACGAACTGCGCCTCGTCGAGGATCAGGCCCGCCCAGGCCACGGCACCGAACTCGCGCTCGTCGAGGCGCAGCAGCGTATACGACGTGACGACGATGTCGGCCGTGGCCGCAGCATCCGTCACCGTCGTTCCGCGCTTCGCGCGCGTCGCGTCGATCACGGCGACCCGCAGATCGGGCGTGAACCGGGCCGCTTCGCTCCGCCACGTCGACAGCACCGAGGTCGGCGCCACCACGAGGAACGGCCGCCCCTCGCCGTGCTCGCGCGCGTGGGCGACGAGCGCGAGCAGCTGCAGCGTCTTGCCGAGACCCATGTCGTCGGCGAGGATGCCGCCGAGGCGGTGCTGCCACAGGAAGGCGAGCCAGTCGTAGCCGACGCGCTGGTAGGGCCTGAGGTCCGCGTGGAGCGCCGACGGCAACGGGGCGGACGGCACGCCGTCGGCGTCGCGCAGGGCTTCGACGGTCGCGCGCCACGACACCGCGGGCTGCGCCTCGTCGGCGAGGTCCTCGAAGTCTGCCCAGAGCGCTGTCTGGTAGCGGCTGATGCGGGGCCCCGTCTCCCACTCGTCGAGCTCTCCGGCTTCGTCGATCAGGTCGCGCAGGCGCTGCAGCGACGGATGCGACAGCGTGAAGTAGGCGCCGTCGCTCAGGAGGATCTTCTTACGGCCGCGCGACAGCGCGGTGAAGAGCGTGCCGAACGGGATGCGGCGGCCGTCGATCGTCACGACGACGCCGAGGTCGAACCAGTCCGGATCGTTCGTCTCGACCGTGGTGATGTCGATGCGCGGATCGCCGGCGAGCTCGCGGTACTGCGGGCGCTCCCCCGAGATCTCGACGCTCACGTCGGTGTCGGCTTCGAGAAGGGGCAGCAGCCGCGACGCGAACTCGGCGGCGTCGAGGCCCGACAGCGTGTCGGCGGAGGCGAAGTCGACGGGGGCGTGGTCGCGCCACAGCGACTCGACGCGACCGCGGATGGCCGACTCCCCCGCCGCATCACGGTCCTCGCCGGTCGAGTCGAGTCCCAGGAGGTCACCGTCGCCGTAGCGCCACGACAGCGTGTACACGAGACGGTGATTCGGCTCGAAGTGCACGAGCACGACGAGCTGCGGCCGCGGCGGCGGGGCGAGGTCGAGTCCGGGGGCGTCGACCTCGACCCGGCGGGCGATCCGGGGCAGATGATCGCGGACGAACTCCTCGGCCTCAGCGCCTGGGACGACGACGACCTCGCGCGCCGTGAGGAGCGCGGGAACCGGGTCGGGCAGGACGACGGCGGCGAGCACGAGGTCGATGCGCTCGCGCTCGACCGTGAAGCGGTACACGCCGGTGCGTCCGACGGGGCGGAGGGACGCGGCATCCGCTCGCTCGCCGTCGATCGTGACGAGGGGCACGATCTCGAGCCCACGACCGGTGCGATGCGCGCCCACCGAGACGGTCGCCGAGGACGCCAGGGCGACGGTCGCGGTGCGTTTGGTCGGGACGAACGGGATGCCGCGATCCGCCGCGGCTGCGAGGTGCGGCCAGAGCAGGCTCGACTCGATGTCGTCGAGCGTCAGCCACTCCGAGACATCGGAGAAGGCGCCGAACGAGCGGACGTCACGGCCGATGCTGTGCAGCTCCGCGAACCAGCGCGCCTGCGCGGGGTCGTAGGCGGTGGTGGGCCGCCGCAGCGCGTCCCACGAGACGCCGCCCTTGATCCAGGCGTCCGAACGGGCCGAACGTTCGAGGGGGCGCAGGCCCACGAGGACGTCGGCTCCGTACTGGTGCAGACCGCGCGGTGTCGCGGACTCGACGCGAGCGGGCGCCCACGTCGATGCTCCGCGCCGGATCCGCTGCCGGAGCTCGACGCCGAGGGCGAGCGGCGTCCGGGCGCGCTCCGCCGGCGCGGCCGGTGTGAAGACGTCGCGCCACGAGGAGCGGTGGTCTGTCGCGGGCGTGGCGGCGGCGAGCCGGTTGCTCGCGAGCAGAGTCGCGACCGTGTGCTTGCAGTCGAACTGCACGGGGCACGTGCAGGAGGTCGCCGCGATGGGGTGATCGACGCGCTGCGGGTCGAGTCGCACGCGACAGCGGTACGCGCGTCCGCCGCTGCCGGCGACGACCGCCTCGATGACGGAGGTGAGCGGGTCCCATTCGACGCGTTCGACGGCGCCGTCGGCGAAGTACCCGACACCGCGCTCGTACGTGCCGCTGTCGGCGAACCGGCGGATGTGCCCCGGGTCGACGAGCGGAGGGGGTCCGGCGGACGGCGGGGTCACGGGATCCATCCTGCCCGCTCCCGCCGACACCCGGACGGGCGCCCGCTCGTCGTCAGCTCGCGCGGGCGATGCGGGCGAGGACGCCGTGGACGAAGGGCCCCGACTCGTCGGACGAGAACTCCTTGACCAGCTCGACCGCCTCGTCGATCGCGACCGCGGTGGGGACCTCGTCGTTGAAGAGGATCTCCCACGTGCCGATGCGCAGCACCGCACGGTCGACCGCGGGCATACGGGCGAGCGTCCAGTCCTTCGCGAACGTCGTGATCTGCTCGTCGATGGCGTCCTGGTTGTCGATCACGCCGTCGACGATCTCGCGCGCGTACAGCCACGAGGCCTGACGCGCCGGCTCGCCCGCCGCACGCTTGGCCTCGGCCGCCAGAACCGTCGCGGGCTCGTCGCCGCGCACGTCCGCCTGGAACAGGATGTCGAGCGCGCGCTTGCGCGCCTTCGTACGGGCACTCATCGGTCAGCTGCCCCGGGCGTCAGTTGACGCGGCCGAGGTAGTCGCCCGTGCGCGTGTCGACCTTGACCTTGGTGCCGGTCTCGACGAAGAGCGGAACCTGGATCTCGTAGCCGGTCTCGACGGTGGCGGCCTTGGTGCCCGCCGACGAGCGGTCGCCCTGGAGGCCCGGCTCGGTGTAGGTGATCTCGAGGACGACGGATGCCGGCAGCTCGACGTAGAGCGGGTTGCCGTTGTTGAGCGCGATCTGCACCTGCTGGTTCTCGAGCAGGAAGTGCGCCGCGTCGCCGACGGTGGCGGCGCCGACGTTGATCTGGTCGTAGTCCTCGACGTCCATGAACACGAAGTTGTCGCCGTCGTTGTACAGGTACGTGAAGTCGCGGCGGTCGACGTTCTCGATGTCGATCTTCGCGCCGGCGTTGTAGGTGCGGTCGACGACCTTGCCCGAGACGACGTTCTTCAGCTTCGTGCGGACGAAGGCCCCGCCCTTGCCCGGCTTGACGTGCTGGAACTCGATGACGTTCCAGAGCTGGCCGTCGATGCTGAGGACGACGCCGTTCTTGATGTCTGCGGTGGAAGCCATGGGGTACGAATCCGTTTCGTTGAAGTGCGTGGAGGCGGACGCTCCCCCGTGAACCAGCTCAGGGGTCGGACCTGCCGACGTTCGATTCTACGGGATGCCTGGTCCCCGGCCGATTCGTCAGCCCTCGGCTTGCCCGGTGATGATGTCGATGAGGCGCGCGACAGCCGTCTCGTACCCGGGGACGCCCTCGCCGATCACATGGACGACGGCGACGTCGGCGACATAGGAGTGGTGACGGAAGTCCTCGCGCGCCATCACGTCCGAGATGTGCACCTCGGCCACCGGCAGTCCGACGCCCGAGAGCGCGTCACGGAGCACGACGGACGTGTGTGTCAGGCCGCCGGGGTTGATGACGATGCCGGCGCAGTCCTGACGGGCGTCGTGGATCGCGTCGAGGAGGACTCCCTCGTGATTGCTCTGCACGGCCCGCACCTCGAAGCCGCGCCGGGCGGCAGCATCCGTCGCCAGGCGCACGACGTCCGCCAGCGTCGCGGTGCCGTAGATCTCAGGCTCGCGGGTGCCCAGGAGGTTCAGGTTGGGGCCGTTGACGAGCAGCAGGCGACGAGGGGCGGTCATGCTCGCACGATATCAGCGCGCGCGTCGCCGGCTCGCTGCGCCGAGAGCCTGACGGGCGCGTTCCCGGCGCCGTACCCGTCGTACCGGCCGCGGCGCTCGACGAACTCGCAGAACAGATCGCCGACCGTCGCGGTGTAGAAATGCAGGTACTCGCCCTGCGCGTCGCGATCGAAGACGAGGTCGAGCTCCCGGAGGGTCGTGAGGAAGTCGTCGTCGAGGTCGAACCGCGCCGCGAGGTCCTCGTAGTAGTTGCGCGGGATCGCGAGCGGCCGGAGCCCCTTCGCCCGCGCGGCACGCGCGAGCGCGACGATGTCGTCGCACGCGAAGGCGACGTGCTGGGGCGAGGCCCCGGGGCGGCCCGACAGGATCGGCGGCGACACGTTGAGCGGGATGCGGATCGCGCCGTCCGGCGACTGGATGACACGGCTCTGCACGAGGCCCTGCGGGCTCGCCACCTCGGTCGAGCTCGCGGTCGGGAGCTGGAGCACCGAGGAGAAGAACAGGATCGCCTCGTCGACGACCTGCCACGGCTGGCCGAGGCTCACGTGATCGACGGCGATGATGGGGCTCTCCCGCAGAGGTTCGCCGTGCTCGAACTCGGCGGCCCACTCCGGTTCGACGCCGGTGCCGCGCGACGACCAGAAGACCTCGGTGCCGTCGGGTGCGGTCGCGCCGTCGAGCAGCTGCTCCCCCGCGTACGTGCGTCGGTAAGCGAACGGCGTTCCCAGCTCGGCGGCGCGTGCGGTGAGCGCGGCGGCATCCGGAACGTCGAGCCCGACCGCCGCGATGTGCGGATCGAGGTCGCGGGCGTGCTGCTCGTTGAGCACGACGCGGGCGTCGCCGGCCGTCCACAGCGTCACGGGCTTCGTGCGGTGCTTGCCGCGCGGAGTGAACCCGACTGTCGCGAGGAGCGCCTCGATGCTCGAGGTGTCCTCGGCCCTGATCTCGACGAAGTCGAACCCGAGCGGCGTCCCGCTGTCGGCGAGCGTCTCGAAGCCGGCGGGCGCGGCGGGCCCGAACTCCCGGGCGACGGCGTCCTCGAGCCAGCGCAGAGACCGGCGCGCGTGGACAGCGGTCCCTCGCACGTCGACCTGCCGGAAGGTGTCGTTGAACACCTCGAGCGAGACCGGGCCGTCGTAGCCTGCGCGCACGACATGGGTGAGGAAACGTGTGAGATCGAAGCTCCCCTCGCCGGGAAAGAGCCGGTGGTGGCGGCTCCACGAGAGGACGTCCATCGAGAGCGCGGGCGCATCGGCGAGCTGCAGGAAGAAGATGCGGTCGCCGGGGATGTCTTCGATCGCTCGCGGATCGTGGCCCCGCGACAAGATGTGGAACGAATCGAGGCAGACGCCGACCGCGGGATGGTCCGCGAGCTGCACGATCCGCCATGCGCGGCGGTAGTCGTCGACGTACTTCCCCCAGGCCAGCGCCTCGAAGGCGATCCGCACGCCGTACTCCTGCGCGAGATCGCCGAGCCGGCGCAGCTGGGATGCCGACACCGCGTCGTCGTCGATCGTGGCGGTCGCGACGTTGCTGCAGCACAGCACGACGTCGATGTCCATCCGCCGCATGAGGGAGAACTTCGCCTTCGCGCGCCGCAGGACGTCCTGGAATGCCTCCTCGTCGACGCCCTCGACGTCGCGCATCGGCTGGTAGAGGTCCAGCGTCAGCCCGAGGCGCCCCGCGAGCGCGCGGATCTCCTCGGGGCTCTCCGGCGCCGACACGAGGTCGGGCTCGAAGATCTCGACGCCGTCGAAACCCGCCGCGGCTGCCGCGTGGAGCTTCTCGACGAGGGTTCCGCTCATGCACACCGTCGCGATGGAGGTCCTCATGGCGTCACAATGTACCAGTTGGTACATTGTGACGCACCCCCTGCCTCGCCGGCGGCTCGAGCAGCGCCGACTATTCTGACGATCGTGCCTCCCGTATCGCGCGACGCGGAGCGGACGCGAGCAGAACTCCTCGCGGTCGCCACCGAGGTGTTCGCCGAGGAAGGGTATTCCGGTGCCCGCGTCGACGACATCGCCGAGCGCACGCGCACGACGAAGCGGATGATCTACTACTACTTCGGCGGCAAGGAGCAGCTCTACCTCGCGGTGCTCGAGAACGCGTATCAGGGCATCCGGGAAGCCGAGCGGGCGATCGACGTCGACCACACGGATCCCGTCGCGGCGATCCGCCAGCTGGCCGAGCTCACGTTCGACCACCATGTGACGCACGACGCCTTCATCCGGCTCGTGGCCATCGAGAACATCCACCGCGGCGAATTCATCCGGCGGATCGACTCGCTCCGCACGCTCGCCCAGCCCGCCAAGACCCTCCTCGACGAGATCCTCGAGCGAGGACGCGACACGGGCGCCTTCCGCGCCGACGTCGACGCGATCGACGTCCACCTCGTCATCAGCGCCTACTGCGTGTTCCAGATCGCCAATCAGTACACGTTCGGCTACCTCTTCGACGTGTCGTTCACCGACCCCGATCGCCGCCGCCACCTGCGATCCCTCATCGGCGACGTCGTCGTCGGCTGGCTCACGAACACCCCGCGATAGCGGGCGCCTTCGGCGTGGCTCCGCTCGGTCGGGCGAGCCGTTGTGGGGCGCCGGCCGGTGGTCGCGGCATCCTTTCGTGCTTGACATCGACGATCTGTCGTGGTTTTCTCTGAACGTACCAGTTAGTACATTGACGTACCGGTCGGACGAAGGAGTGCCATGGACCAGACCTCGCCGTTTCTCGTCGGGCTCGTGGGCACGGGCGTGACCCCTTCGCTCACGCCGGCGCTGCACATGGCCGAAGCCCGCTCTCTCGGCATCGACTACGTCTACCGCACGATCGATCTCACCGAGCTCGGCCTCGCTCCCGATCAGCTGCCCGACATCCTGGCGTGGGCGCGCCGGCTCGGCTTCGACGCCCTCAACGTCACGCACCCCTGCAAGCGCCTCGTCGTCGAATACCTCGACCGGATCGACCCGCTCGCCCATGCTCTCGGCTCCGTGAACACGGTGCTCTTCACCGAAGACGGACTCGCCGGCTACAACACCGACACGACCGGGTTCGAGACCGCCTTCCGCACAGGTCTGCCGGGCGCGGCCGTCGACGACGTCACCCTGCTCGGCGCGGGCGGCGCAGGCTCGGCGGTCGCCGACGCCCTGCTCCGGGTGGGGACGAGGCACCTGACGGTCGTCGACATCGACGCCGAGCGCGCCGAGGAGCTCGCGGACGACCTCGCCCGACGCCACGGCGTCGAGGTCGGGCACGCCACTACGGACGAGCTCCCGAGTCTGCTCGCGTCGGCGTCCGGACTCGTGCACTGCACGCCCACCGGCATGAAGGAGCACCCGGGCACGCCGTTCGCCCCCGAGCTGCTGCGACGGGAGATGTGGGTCGCCGACATCGTCTACCGGCCCCTCGACACCGCGCTCCTGCGCGCCGCCCGAGATGCCGGGTGCGCGACGCTCGACGGCGGTCGGATGGCGGTCCACCAGGCCGTCGACGCCTTCCGCCTGATCACGGGCCACGAGCCCGACCCTGCCCGCATGACCCGCCATTTCCACGACCTTGTTGCGCCGGACCACGTTCCGGCATGACACTCACCAGAGAAGGACGACCGATGACATCCACCGCAACGACGCGGAAGACCCCCGTGAAGGCGGCTGTCGCCAGCTTCATGGGCAGCGCCGTCGAGTACTACGACTTCTTCCTGTTCGGCTCCGCCGCCGCGCTCATCTTCCCCACCGTCTTCTTCCCCTCCGACAACCAGGCGGCACTCGTGATGTCGTTCGCGACATTCGGCTTCGCCTACATCGCGCGACCCGTCGGCGCGGTCATCCTCGGGCACTTCGGCGATCGGATCGGTCGTCAGAAGGTGCTCATGTTCACGCTGCTGCTCATGGGCATCTCGACCTTCACGATCGGGTGCCTTCCCGGGTACGAGCAGATCGGCTGGGCCGCTCCGGCGCTCCTCGTCCTGTGCCGCCTCATGCAGGGCCTCTCGGCAGCGGGCGAGCAGGCCGGCGCTTCCTCGCTCACGCTCGAACACGCACCGGACGACCGCAGATCGTTCTTCACCTCGTGGACGCTCACGGGCACGCAGGGCGGCCAGATCCTCGCCGCGCTCATCTTCATCCCGGTCGTGGCACTCCCCGACGAGATCAAGTACACGTGGGGCTGGCGCGTGCCGTTCTGGCTGAGCGCGATCGTGGTTCTCGTCGCCTTCTTCATCCGGCGGACGCTGCATGAGACCCCCGAATTCGAGCAGGCGAAGGCGGACGGACGCATCGCACGGATGCCCCTCATTCCGCTCCTGCGGGACCACTGGCGTGACGTGCTCCGGGTGATCTGCTGCGCGTTCATCGCCGCGGTCTCCACGGTGTTCGGCAATCTCGCCATCGCCTACGGCGTGGAGGTGGGACTCAACGCCGCGATCACACTCTGGCTGGTGGTCGTCGCGAACTTCGTCGCCCTCGGCACGCAGCCGCTGTTCGGCGCACTCGCGGACCGCATCGGCCGCAAGCCGGTGTTCATCTACGGCGCGCTGTCGTCGGCGGTCTTCATGCCCTTCTACATGCTGTCGATGGGCGCGGGGAACGAGTTCGTGACGTTCTTGCTCGCCGTGCTCACGTTCTCGTGCGGGTACGCGGCCGCCAACGCCGTGTGGCCCTCGTTCTACGGCGAGATGTTCAGCACGCGCGTGCGGTTCTCGGGCATGGCGATCGGCACGCAGCTCGGATTCCTCATGGCGGGCTTCGCGCCGTCCATCGTCACGGCGCTCGGCGGCGTGCAGGAGGGCGGCTGGGTTGTCATCAGCGTCTTCACCGCGGTCATCTCGCTCATCGCGACGGTGAGCGCCCTCACGGCACGCGAGTCGAAGAGCATTCCGACGGCAGAGCTCGGACTGCAGTCCGAGAAGCGGGAAGAGCTCGCGCCGGCTGTCTGACGAGCGCGGTCATCGCCAGACCCCGTCCCGCTGTGCGGGGCGGGGTCGTCGCGTTCACGGCAACGGGCGTGCCATCACGATCTCCGGGCCGATCACGCTCGTGAACGTCTCACCCGTCGGCGTGAACCCGGCCCTTCGATACGCCGCCTGGGCGCGGAGGTTCTCCCGGTGCACGTCGAGGCTGAGCCGGGTGAGCCCGAGGGCGCTCACCCACTCCGCGGCGGCGGCGAGCAGGAGGTCGATCGCCCCCGTTCCGCGATGCGCGGGGTTGACGTAGACCCCGACGACATCCGCACGGCGGTCGTCGACGAAGCGGCCCAGGTGATCGGTCTGACCGGTCGCACGGACGAGCACGGAGAGGCTTCCCACCCAGACGTCGTCGACCAGCGCCACGAACTGCGCGGCGGTCTCGCTCTCGGCGGCGAGTTCGGCGCGGTCGCGCCAGAACTGCTCGGGACGGGCCGCGACCTGCTCCGGCGTCTCGAGGAAGGCGATGTTCGCGTCGGGATCGCTCGTCGACTCGAGCCGCAGCTCGCGCACCGCCGCCCACTCGTCTGAGCGGATGCGGCGCACGGCCACGGTGCTCACCCGGCGACCTCCTGGTACGCCGCGAACAGGAGTGACTCGTCGGGTGCCTGCAGCACGGTGGGCTTGGCGATGTCGTCGAGCACGATGAATCGCAGCATTCCGCCGCGGCTCTTCTTGTCGCGCTGCATCGTCGACAGCAGCTGCGGCCACGCGCCGGGGCGGTAGCTCGTCGGCAGGCCGAGCGTCTCGAGGATCTCGCGGTGGCGCTGGGCGGCGGCATCCGGAAGCCGGCCCGCGAGGCGCGAGAGCTCGGCGGCGAACACCATGCCCACCGAGATCGCGGCGCCGTGGCGCCAGCGGTAGCGCTCGGCGTGCTCGATGGCGTGCCCGAGGGTGTGCCCGTAGTTCAGGATCTCGCGGAGGCCCGCCTCGCGGAGGTCCTCCCCCACGACGCGCGCCTTCATCCCGATGGCGAGCTCGATGGTGCGGCGGAACGCCGCGCTCTGCGGGTCGACGGCGTTCTCGGGATCGGCCTCGATCAGGTCGAGGATCTCAGGTGCCCAGATGAAGCCGGCCTTGACGACCTCGGCGTATCCTGCGACGCGCTCGTTGCGCGACAGCGTGTCGAGCAGGTCGAGGTCGCAGATCACGGCACGCGGGGCCCAGAACGCGCCGACGAGGTTCTTGCCCTCGGCGGTGTTGACCCCGGTCTTGCCGCCGACGGCGGCGTCGACCATGCCCAGCACCGTCGTCGGCACCTGCACGACCTCGACGCCGCGCAGCCACGTCGCGGCCACGAAGCCGGCGAGGTCTGTCACCGCTCCCCCGCCGAAGCCGACGACGGCGTCGGTGCGGGTGAAGTCCGCCTTGCCCATGACCTGCCAGCAGAACGCGGCGACCTCGATGCGCTTGCCCGCCTCGGCGTCGGGGATCTCGGCGAGCAGCACCTCGCGGTCGGCCATGAGCTGCGCGCGGAGGCGCTCCGCCTCGGTCGCGAGGGTCGGCGGGTGGATCACGAGCACCTTGCGGGCGGCGGGCGGAAGCGCCTCGCCGACGGACGACAGGATGCCGCGTCCCACGGTGATGCCGTAGCTCGCATCTCCGCTCACGGTGATGGTCGTGGCATCGGTCACTTCGACTCGCTCCGCTCGCTCAGTACGTCGCATGCCGTGTGCTCCTTGTGCTCGTGGCCGGCGGAAGCCGGCGGATCGACGACGCCGCCGCGCACCCAGGCGACCAGCGCATCGACGACGTCCTGCACCGGACCGGTGGAGGTGTCGAAGGTGATGTCGGCGAGTTCCTCATAGATGGGCCGGCGCTCTTCGAAGATCGCCGTCCATCGCTCGATCGCATCTTCGCCGCCCTGCAGCAGCGGCCGATTCGAGTCGCGGACACGGCCCGCGACGACCCGCGGCGAGACGGTGAGCAGCACGACGCGATGACCGGCGAGGTCGGCGCGCGTCTCAGGGTTCAGCACGGCCCCGCCGCCCAGCGAGACGACGCCGCCGGTGGCGAGCCCCTCGACCACGGCGGCGCGCTCCGCGGCGCGGAAATGCGCTTCGCCGCGTTCGACGAACAGCTGATCGATCGGTCCGTGGTCGCGGACGACCGCGGCGTCCGTGTCGAAGAACGGCAGGTCGAGCGCGCGCGCGACCTTCTTGCCGATGCTCGTCTTGCCGGCCCCCATGGGACCGATGAGCACGACGGCGTCAGAGGGCGAGGTCATGGTCGGCGAGACCGGAGTCGCTCTCCGCCGCACTGCGCAGCGCGTCGGGGATCGCCGCGAGGTAGCCCTCCAGGTTGCGGCGGGTCTCGGCGACGCTGTCGCCGCCGAACTTCTCGAGCACGACGTCGGCGAGCACGACCGCCACCATGGCCTCGGCCACGACACCCGCAGCGGGAACGGCGCAGACGTCGGAGCGCTGGTGGTGCGCGGACGCGGCGTCGCCGGTCGCGACGTCGACCGTGCGGAGGGCCTTCGGCACGGTCGCGATCGGCTTCATGCCGGCGCGCACGCGCAGCACGGTGCCGGTCGACATGCCGCCCTCGGTGCCGCCCGCCTTGTCGCTCGAGCGCGTGATCCCGTCGCCGGCGACGAACAGCTCGTCGTGGGCGGCGGAGCCGCGCCGGCGCGTGGTCTCGAAGCCGTCGCCGACCTCGACGCCCTTGATCGCCTGGATGCTCATGAGCGCCTGCGCGAGTTTCGCGTCGAGGCGGCGGTCCCAGTGCACGTGCGAGCCGAGCCCGGGCGGCAGTCCGTAGGCGAGCACCTCGACGATGCCGCCCAGCGTGTCGCCGTCCTTGCGGGCGTCGTCGACCTCGGCGACCATCGCCGCACTCGTGGCGGGGTCGAAGCAGCGCAGCGGGTCGGCGTCGAGCGTGTCGACGTCGTCGGGCGTGGGGAGCGCCGAGCCCTCGGGGACCTGCACGGGTCCGATCGACAGGGTGTGGCTGACGAGACGGATGCCGAGCTCGGCGAGGAAGGCGCGTGCGAGCGCGCCGAGGGCGACGCGGGCGGCCGTCTCGCGGGCGCTCGCGCGCTCGAGGATCGGACGGGCCTCGTCGAAGCCGTACTTCTGCATGCCGACGAGGTCGGCGTGGCCCGGGCGGGGACGGGTGAGCGCCGCACCGCGGCCGCGGGACTTCTCGGTGAGATCCACGGGCTCGGCGCTCATGACCTCGACCCACTTCGGCCATTCGGTGTTGCCGATGCGCAGCGCGATCGGGCTGCCGAGGGTCGTGCCGTGCACGACGCCGGACGAGATCGTGAGCTCGTCCTCCTCGAATTTCATGCGCGAACCGCGGCCATAGCCGAGCTTGCGGCGCGCGAGGTCGGCCTGGATCGCGGCGCGGGAGACGGGGACGCCCGCAGGCAGGCCCTCCATGACGGCGACGAGTTCGGGGCCGTGCGATTCGCCGGCCGTGAGCACGCGGAGCATTGGTCCAGTCTCCCATGCCCCGGGAGGCCGTTACGCCGTCGCGGGCTCCTCGAGCACGCGACGCATCGTCTCCAGCGCCTCCGTCTCGCGATCGAGCGGTGTGTCGGCGTCGCCGTGCTGGAAGATGCGGATCTGCAGGAGAGCCTGGTGCAGCAGCATCCCGAGTCCCGACCGCGCGGTTCCGCCGACGCGCTCCCACCCCGCCGACAGCGCCGTCGGCCAGTGGCCGTAGACGACGTCGAGGAGGAATCCGCCGGAGCGGGCGAGGGCGTCGGCCGCGGCATCCGGGACCGGCGCGTCACCGGGAAGGGTCGCGATCGTGAGCGGAACCTGGTCGTGGACGGATGCTGCGAACGACATCGTCGTCACCGTGATGCCGATCCGGTCGCCGAGGGCGGCGAGCGGCACGACTGCTTCGGGGCGGCGGGCGACCACATCGACGTCGCGCGCGCCGAGCTCGGACAGGGCGACCATCGCCGAGGTCGCGGTGGCGCCGGCGCCGACGATGCGCGCCCGCGGCACGTGCGTGACGCCGTCGTCGGCGAGTGAGCGGACGATCCCGCCGACGTCGGTGTTGAAACCGCGTGCGCCCGCGGGATCCAGCAGCAGCGTATTGACGGCGCCGGTCAACTCCGCCCGGCGGTCGAGCGACGAGGCCGCCGCGAAGGCGACGCCCTTGAGCGGCATGGTGAGCGACAGGCCGCGCCAGATGTCGTCCAGCCCGGCGAGCTCGCTCCCGAATGTCGCCTCGTTCACCTGGCGGCGCCCGTAGGTCCAGTCGAACCCGAGCACCTCGTACGCCGCGGCATGCAGTTGCGGTGAACGGCTGTGTGCGATCGGGTCGCCCCAGACCTCCAGACGCGACGCGGAGGGGCTCAGCACCCCGAGTCCGCGGTGTCGCGACACCACTGCTGCCACTGTGCGACGGCGCGGTTGTGGTCGGCGAGGTTGCTGGTGAATGTGGTCTCACCGGTGTGGAGGTTGACGGTCACGAAGTACAGCCAGTCGCCGTCGGCGGGGTGCATCGCGGCGTCGATCGCCACGTCGCCGGGGTTGGCGATCGGCCCGACCGGCAACCCGGCGTGCACGTAGGTGTTCCAGGGGTTGTCGTCGGCGAGAGCCTCGGCTGACGAGCTCACGGTGCCGTCGTGCATCTCGCCGTACCCGTACTGGGCCGTCGAGTCCATCTGCAGCAAGCCGAACGTCTCCTGATTGCTCGGGTTGAGACGGTTCTGGATGACTCGCGAGACCTTCTGCATGTCGGCCTCGTAGCGCGCCTCGCGCTGGATGATCGAGGCCGTCGTGAGGATCTCCTGGCGCCGCTCCTCCGGCACACCGGCCGCGTCGAGCGACTGCTTCGTGCGATCCACGAGCGTCTGGATGGCCGACTGCGCTGTGACGCTCGGGTCGAACGTGTAGGTCGCCGGGAACAGCCAGCCTTCGAGCGGCTGCCCGCCCGCCGCGACGATCGCCGGATCGGCGGTGACACCGTAGGCAGCCGAGTCGGCCGCGGCGGCAGTGAGCTCCTCGAGCGGGATGCCCGTGCCCTCGGAGACGCGCTGCAGCGTCCCCTCGACGGTGAAGCCCTCGGGGATCTGGGCGGTGAACTCCTGCTTGTTGGCGGGATCCAGGAGCATGGCCAGAGCAGCCTCGCTGGTCATCTTCGTCTGCAGCCGGTAGACGCCCGGCTGGAATGTGGGGTTCTGCCCGCTCGTGATGAGGTAGTCGTAGAAGGCATCGGGCGTCTTCGTCACGCCCGCGTCGTAGAGCGACTGCGAGATCGGAGAACCGGTGTCGCCCTGCGCGATCGTGACGAACGCTTCGCCGGTCGCAAGGCCGGCTTCGTAGTCCTTGGGCTCTTCCCAGCCCATGACCTCGCGGATCTTGTCTTCGTACGTGTTCCACACGTAGAGGCCGCCGGCGGCGATCCCGCCGAGGATCAGCAGCACGACACCGAGGGCGATCCAGCCGCCGATGCGCCGGCGCTTCTTGTTCGGGGCCGGGGGCACGTATCCGATGTCCTCCGTGGACGAGGAGCCGCTGAAGAGATCGTCGAGCGTGGGCGTCGTCGGACGCCCCTTGCTCTGCTCCGGCATCTCGGTCAGCGTCGCCGTACGAGTCGCGCTGGCGGCCACCGTCGCGGTCGCGCCGGTGTTGCCCCGACTGTAGGGCATCGCGGGCGCGGTGTCTCCCGAGAACAGCCATGGGTCGTTCTCGGGGGTGGAGTCGACATCGGTGCGCGTCGGGCGGGGAGCGCGAAGCGGCACGGGCTGGAATCCGCTTCCCGGGGTCTCGGCCTGCGGCGTGTCGGCATCCGCAGCGGGCGCGGTGGGAACGCTCTCTACGATCGGCGTGGACCCGGTGATGAGCGAATCCCAGGTGGCCGCAGGGGCTGCGGGCGCGTTCGCCGCTCCCGGCCCCGGCGCGGCAGCAGCGGCGGGCGTCGTCGGCGTCTCCCCCGTCGCCGCCTGTCGCGCGGCGGCCTCGCGGGCGGCGCGGCGCGACTGGGGAACGGCTTCGCCGTCGGGCGATGAGTCGGGCATCAGGCGGGCTCCTGGGGGACGGGGGTTCCGGGAGGTCGTCCGGTGTTCTTCTCGACGTCGAGCGCTTGCTGAAGCAGGACGACCGCGGCGACCTGGTCCACGATGTTACGCGACGAACGCTGGGTTCTGCCCGAACTGCGCAGCGCCGCGTGTGCCGAGACGGTGGAGAGACGCTCGTCGACGAGGCGCACCGGGAGCCCGGACGCCGCCGCCAGGGCCGCGGCGAAGTCCCGGGCGTCCTGGGTCGACGCGGTGTCCTCGCCGCGCATGTTCAGCGGCAGCCCGACGTACAGCTCGACCGCCGAGTACTCGTCCGAGAGCGCCACGATGCGCGTCACCGACGCGTCGTCGCGCGTCACGGTCTCGACCGGTGTGGCGAGCAGGCCGTCGGGGTCGCACGTGGCGACCCCGACCCGGGCCTTGCCCACATCGATGCCGAGCCGCGTGCCGCGCCGGAAGCCGCTCACGCGCCGAGCGCGTCCTTCACCGCGGTCAGCGCCGCGGGCAGGGCTGCGGCATCCGTTCCTCCGCCCTGCGCGACGTCGTCGCGGCCACCGCCACCGCCGCCGAGCACGCCGGCGGCGCCCTTCGCGAGGACGCCCGCCTTGGCGCCCGCGGCGCGGGCCGCGTCGTTGGTGGCGACGATCACGACCGGACGGTCGTTCACGACCGCGCCGAGCGCGACGACCGCGGCCTCGGAGCCGAGGCGCTCGCGCACCTGCAGCGCCAGCGAGCGGACGTCGTCGGCGGATGCGGCGCTGCCGAGCGATTCGGCCACGACGACCGTGTCGCCGACCCGGGTGGCCGTCGCGGCGAGGGCGGGGAGGCGGTCGCCGAGGGCCTTGGCCTCGAACGCGGCGATCTTCTTCTCTGCGGCCTTGAGGCTCGCCTGCAGCTCCGCGATGCGCGCGGGCAGCTGCTCGCGCGGCGCCTTGAGTGAGGTCGTCAGCTGCGACACGAGGGCACGCTCAGCCGCCAGCGAGCGGAAGGCGTCGAGACCGACCAGCGCCTCGACGCGGCGGTTCGACGCGCCCACCGAGGACTCGCCGACGAGGTTGATGAGCCCGATCTCAGCGCTGGTGGAGACGTGCGTGCCGGCGCAGAGCTCGCGCGACCAGGGGCCGCCGATGTCGACCATGCGCACGGTGTCGCCGTACTTCTCGCCGAACAGCGCCATCGCGCCGAGCGAGCGCGCCTCGTCGAGCGGCAGCACGCGCGTGGTCACCTCGAGGTTGTCGCGCACCGCGTTGTTGGCGATCTCCTCGATCTCGGTCTTGGTCTCGTCCGACAGCGACTGGCCCCACGAGAAGTCGAAGCGCATGTAGCCGGCGCGGTTGAGCGACCCGGCCTGCGTGGCGGTCTTGCCGAGCGTGTCGCGGAGCGCGGCGTGCACCAGGTGCGTCGCGGAGTGCGCCTGACGGGCGGCGCGGCGGTTCGCGGCATCCACCACCGTCGTCGCGGCCTGACCGACACCCACCTCGCCCGTCGACACCTCGACGGTGTGGCTGATGAGCCCCGGCACCGGCTTCTGCACGTCGAGCACCTCGAGCTCGTAGCCCGGGCCGACGATGACGCCCTTGTCGGCGACCTGGCCGCCGGACTCGGCGTACAGCGCGGTCTCGGCGAGGATCACCTCGGCGATCTGGCCGACGCTCGCGCGGTCGACCGAGACACCGTCGACGAGGATGCCGAGCACCTGCGACTCCGCCTCGAGGTCGGTGTAGCCGGTGAAGACGGTCTCACCCTGCGCCCGCAGATCGCGGTACACGCTGGTGTCGGCGAGCTGGCGCTTACGTGCCCGCGCGTCGGCCTTGGCACGTGCGCGCTGCTCCTGCATGAGGCCGTCGAACGCGGCGCGGTCGACGCTGAGCCCCGCCTCTTCGGCGATCTCGAGCGTCAGGTCGATCGGGAACCCGTACGTGTCGTGCAGCAGGAACGCCTCGGCGCCGGTCAGCGTCGTGCCGCCCGCGGCCTTGGTCTCGGTGAGCGACTCGTCGAGGATCGACTCCCCCGCCGCGAGGGTGCGCAGGAACGTCGCCTCCTCCGCGAGGGCGTACTGCGAGATACGGGCCCAGTCGGTCTGGACGACCGGGTAGGCGTCCTTCATGGCGTCGCGCGAGGCCGTGAACAGCACCTCGAACGTCGGCCCGTCGACGCCGAGCAGGCGCATCGAGCGGATCACACGGCGCATGAGGCGGCGCAGGATGTAGCCGCGGCCGTCGTTGGAGGGCGTGACGCCGTCCGACATGAGCATGAGCGACGAGCGCACGTGGTCCGCGACGACGCGGAAACGCACATCGTCGTCGTGGTTGGCGCCGTACGTGCGGCCCGAGAGCTCGACCGCCTTGTCGAGCACCGGGCGCACCTGGTCGGTCTCGTACATGTTGTCGACGCCCTGCTTGATGAACGCGATGCGCTCCAGGCCCATGCCGGTGTCAATGTTCTTGTTCGGCAGCTCGCCGACGATGTCGAAGTCGTACTTCGAGCGCACGTTCGTGATCTCGTACTGCATGAATACGAGGTTCCAGATCTCGACGTAGCGATCGTCGTCGGTCGCGGGACCGCCGTCGATGCCGTACGCAGGTCCTCGGTCGAAGAAGATCTCCGAGCAGGGGCCGGCGGGGCCGGGAAGACCGGTGCTCCAGTAGTTGGTGTCCTTGCCGAGGCGCTGGATGCGCTCCTCGGGCAGGTCGGTCAGCTTCAGCCAGAGGTCGTGCGCCTCGTCGTCCTCTTCGTAGACCGTGACCCACAGGTCCTTCTGGTCGAAGCCGAGACCACCCTCGGACTCGGGGCTGGTCAGCAGATCCCACGCGTAGCGGATCGCGCCTTCCTTGAAGTAGTCGCCGAACGACCAGTTGCCGAGCATCTGGAAGAAGGTGCCGTGGCGCGGCGTCTTGCCGACCTCTTCGATGTCGTTGGTGCGGATGCACTTCTGGTTGTCGGCCGCGCGCGGATACGGCGCGGGCACGTCGCCCGACAGGTACGGGATGAAGGGCACCATGCCGGCCACCGTGAACAGCAGCGCCGGGTCGTCGGTCACCAGCGATGCCGAGGGGACGATGGTGTGGCCGTTCTTCTCGAAGTAATCGAGGAAGCGCTGTGCGATCTCGGCGGTCTTCATGCGGGTCCTTGCGTGTGCGTGCGAATGCGTGTCGGGGCACGCCGACTCCCCGGCGCTGCCGGTGAGCGGTGTGCGTCTGTCAGTCGCCGAGCGTGTCGGCCGCGCTCTTGGCGGCGTCCGCGACGGCGTCGGCGGCGTTGGATGCTGCGGCCTTGGCGGTGCCGGCGACTTCGGCAGCGGCATCCCGCACGTCGTCGACGATGCCGGCGAAACGGGCCTCCTGCTCGCGGTAGGCGTCGCCGATGCGGTCGGTGAACTCGGTGATGCGCGCGTCGACATCGGCGAGGATCTCGTGACCGCGCGGGTCTTTGTTCATGAAGTGCGCCGCGACGAATCCTCCGGCGATGCCGAGCAGGAACCACACCAGGTTCTTCATGTCACCACTTCCTCGCGGGCCGCGGGGCGCGGCATCCCTCCATCGTAAGGGGAAACGACGAAGGGCGTCGGGTGACCCCGACGCCCTTCGCGTGTTCGCTGAGTTTACCGCGCGGCGTAATACTCGACGACGAGCTGGACGTCGCCGACCACGGGGACCTCGGCGCGCTTGGGGCGACGCACGAGACGGGCCTGGAGCTTGTCGAGCTCGACCTCGAGGTAGCCCGGAACGGGCGGCAGGACCTCGGCGTGACCGCCGAGCGCTGCGACCTGGAAAGGCTCGAGGGCCTCGCTCTTGGCCTTGACGTGGATGAGCTGACCCGGCTTCACACGGAACGACGGGCGGTCGACGAGCTGGCCGTCCACGAGGATGTGGCGGTGCACGACGAGCTGACGCGCCTGTGCGGTGGTGCGGGCGAAGCCGGCGCGGAGCACGAGGGCGTCCAGACGCATCTCGAGGAGCTCGACGAGGTTCTCACCCGTCAGGCCCTGGGTGCGGCGGGCCTCGTTGAACGTGTTGCGCATCTGCTTCTCGCGGATGCCGTACTGCTCGCGCAGGCGCTGCTTCTCGCGGAGACGGACGGCGAAGTCGCTGTCCTGCTTGCGCTTGGTACGACCGTGCTCGCCGGGCGCGTAGGGACGCTTCTCGAGGTACTTGGCTGCCTTCGGGGTGAGGGCCACGCCGAGAGCGCGGGAGAGACGGACCTTGCGGCGGTCCTGGGACTTCGTTGCCACGAAGTATTCCTTTCGATGACGCGGCCGTGTGCTTCACGGCTCGCGGACGTATCGCCCTGTCTTCGCCCTGTCCGGACTGCACGCCGGGGCATGCCGGAAGGTAGGTCAGGAAGAAAGGGGATGCCCGAAAACTGCGTTTCGAGCCGCTCAAGTCTACCAGACGCGCGGCGGGGCCTTCATGAGAGGGCGATGACCAGCGTCGCGGCGCCGAGCACCACGCACACCGGGGTCATCGTGAGGCGCTCGGCGCGACTGCGCGAGATCGCGTTCATGACGATCCCGAAGGCGAAGTACGCGACGAGCAGCCACGTCAGGATGCGGATGAGAAGGCTGTCACCGCCGGGCAGGATTCCTGCGCGGCTGAGCAGCAGTGCGGCGAAGCCGGCGTAGAGCAGGACGGAGGCCGCGCTGGCGATGCGCAGCCGCCGGGGCAGTACGCGATGCGCCCCGCCCCAGACGAACCGCCCCCATGGCGCGCCGGCCGCGACGCAGATCTGCAGCACGGCGAGGGCGCCGAGCACGAGGCACGCGACGGTGGCGGCGACAGGAGCGAGAGTCACCGACGCTACCTCCACAGGAACACGGCGATGAGGAAGACGGCGTACGAGACCCCCGCGGCGATCGCCACCCCATTCGACAGCCGGCTCCACCGCGCCCGCACGGCGGCGATCGCGAACGCGATCGTCAGCAGCACCCACACCAGCGTGTGGCCGCCCTCGATCACCACGGCGCGCAGTCCTGTCGCCTCGGCGACTTCGACCCCGTCGCCGACGGTCGCGAAGACGACGGCCACCAGGAGCGTGACGGCCGTAGCCGCACCGTACAGCGCGCGCACCCGGGCCGCCTGCTGCTTCTCGCTCATCCCCGCTCCTGCACTTCCTCGATCCACTCGCTCATCAGGGCGTGCGAGCGCAGCCCGTAATCGAGGGTCGCGCGCTGGAACGCGAAGATCCGCCGCGACGCATCGTCGAGGTGGGCCGCCTGCGCATCCACCTGAGTCGCCAGCAGTTCCAGCACCCCGCGCGAAGCTTCGACGTGCTCGCGGATGCTGCGGATCGCGTCCTTGCGGTCCTCCCGTGCGCCGAGCCGGCCGAGCAGATAGACCTTCGCGAGCACGATGGTCTCCGCATCCGTTCCTGCGGGGATCGGAGCCCGCATCCACGCGCGCCAGCGTTCGCGCCCCTGGTCGGTGATCCGGTGCACCTTGCGGCCGCGGCGGTTGCGGTCGGCATCGGCGACGATCACGGAACCGTCGTCCACGAGATGCTGCAAGGCGCGCTGAATGCTGCCGGAGCTGGCGCTGTAGAACAGCGATATGCCGGCGGCGAACCGCTTCTGCAGGTCGTAGAGCGACAGCGGCCCGTCGAGCAGCAGGCCGAGGATCACGAACTGCATGGGCACCCCCCGGCGTGACGGGGATTGATATCCCTCTGAGGGATATCAATCTACCTCGGAGGGATATGCGCGTCAACGGTCGCGGTCAGCCGCCGTCGAGGATGCGCCTGATCTTCTCGAGTCGGGCCTGGACGTCGCGCTCGGCGCCGAGCGCCTTGGGCTCGTAGTACCGCCGGCCGCGCAGTTCGTCTGGCAGGTACTGCTGCGGGGCGATGCCGATCTCGGCGTCGTGGGGGTACACGTACCCCTTGCCGTGACCCAGGCGCCTGGCCCCCGGATAGTGCGCGTCGCGCAGGTGGATCGGCACGCGGCCGAAGCCGCCCGCGCGCACGTCGGCGATCGCCGCGTCGATCGCCAGGTAGGCGGCATTCGACTTCGCTGTGGTCGCGAGGTAGGCGGTCGCCTCCGCGAGCGGGATGCGGCCTTCGGGCATGCCGATGAACTGCACCGCATCGGCCGCGGCCACGGCGATCGGGAGCGCCTGCGGATCGGCCAGGCCGATGTCTTCCGCGGCCGAGATGATCAGGCGCCGCGCGATGAAGCGCGGGTCCTCGCCTGCCTCGATCATGCGGGCGAGGTAGTGGATCGCGGCGTCCACGTCCGAGCCGCGGATCGACTTGATGAACGCGCTGATGACGTCGTAGTGCTCGTCGCCCTGGCGGTCATAGCGCAGCAGCGCCCGATCGACCGCCTGTGAGACGTTATCGGCCGAGATCTCGGGGATCGCCGCGTCGTCGTCGTCCTCATCTTCGGGAAGGGCGAGGGATGCTGCGGCTTCGAGTGCGGTGAGAGCTCGCCGCGCATCTCCCGAGGCGAGTCGCACGAGGGCGGCGCGCGCCTCGTCGCCGAGCACGACGCTGCCCGACAGCCCACGGGCGTCGGACACGGCACGGTCGAGGAGCATGCCGAGGTCGTCGTCGGTGAGCGGCTTGAGCGTCAGCAGCAGTGATCGGGACAGGAGCGGCGAGATCACCGAGAACGACGGATTCTCCGTCGTCGCCGCGATGAGCACGACCCAGCCGTTCTCGACGCCGGGCAGCAGGGCGTCCTGCTGGGCCTTCGTGAAGCGGTGGATCTCGTCGAGGAAGAGGATCGTGGACTGGCCGTAGAGATCGCGCTGGGTCAATGCCTCCTGCATGACCTCGCGCACGTCGCGCACGCCGGCGGTCACCGCCGAGAGTTCGACGAACCGACGCCCGGACGAGCGGGCGATCGCCTGCGCGAGCGTCGTCTTGCCCGTGCCGGGAGGGCCCCACAAGATCACTGACGTCGCAGCACGGGCCGCGGCATCCGGATTGGCGAGTGTCACCAGCGGCGAGCCCGCACGCAGCAGGTGCGATTGCCCGGCGACCTCGTCCAGCGATGTCGGTCGCATGCGCACGGCGAGAGGCGTCAGCCCCTGGAAGAGCGCAGCAGGACCGGTCACCACACCAGGCTATCCCGGGCCGGCGACACGGGATCCGTCGTGGTTTGGCGGGCGGGGTGCGGGCCCGTAGGATCAACCCGCCCGGGCGCTGCCTGGCACCAGGCGGACGAGCCTGACACGAACGGAACGGGGAGGTCACGTGGCGACCGGTGGCAAAGACCGCGACGCGCGCGCTGCGCGGGAGCGCACGCGGCTGTACGAGGCGCGACGTCAGTTCCACGAAAGCCAGGCGCACCGTCGCACGCGAGACAACCTGATCGCCGGCATCGTCGGCGGCGTGCTCGTGCTCGGTCTGATCGGCGCGCAGACGCTGTACTTCGTGGCCGGCCCCGGCGCGCCCGAGCCGTCGCCGTCGTCGACACCGACCCCGACCGCGACGCCGCAGCCGACGCCGTCGGCGACGACGACGCCGGATCCGAGCGCGACGCCCACGCCGACGCCCTGACATCCGGCCTCTCGCGCCGGAACAGCACCTCTGGCGAGGCATCCGCCGTACTAGGCTGTGAGCCGTCCTACTCCCTACAGACGGCGCGAGCCGCGATGAGGTGCAACCCGTGACTGCCGCAGCAGACTTCCAGCCCGAGACCGACGCCCCCGAGACCACCGGGGCCGACGACAACGAGACCGCGGCCGTCGCCGACGACGCCGCCGCCCCTGCCGATGACACGACGGACGCGGATGCCGCGACCGCCGTGGACGACACCGCAGAGGCCGAATCGGCCGAGCCCGCGGAGGACGGCCCCGCCGGTGACGCGGCGTCCGAGCAGACGCCGGACGAGGGCGCCTCGGGAGGATCCGACGCCGCGGACGTGGAGGTCGACGTCGTCGAGATCGACGTCGTGGAAGTCGTCGAGGATTCCGAGGTCGTCGCCGCCGAGGTGATCGGCGTCGCCGAGGTCGTCGAAGACGGCGACGTCGTCGCGGTGGAGGTCGTGGACGTCGTCGTCGAGGCCGCGCCCTCCGCCGACGAGCCGTGGGGCCGCGTCGACGAGGACGGCACCGTTTCGGTCCGCGAGGCCGACGGCTGGCGCGTGGTCGGTCAGTACCCCGACGGTTCCGCCGAGGAGGCGCTCGCCTACTTCGAGCGCAAGTACAACGACCTTGCGAGCGAGGTGACGCTCCTCGAGGTGCGCCATCGTCGCGGCGGCGCATCCGCGTCCGATCTGCGCTCGACCGCGCGCACCATCAACGGAAAGCTCGACGGAGCGGCCGCCGTCGGCGACCTCGCGAGCCTCGTGGCCCGCGTCGCCGCTCTCACCGAGACGCTCGCCGCCGAGTCCGCGACCGAGGCCGTCGCGGCGCGCGAAGCCGTCGACGACGCGGTCAAGGCGCGCACCCAGCTGGTCGAGAAGGCCGAGGCGCTGGCGGCACGCGACCCCCGCACCGTCCAGTGGAAGCAGGCCACGGCCGACCTCAACGCGTTGTTCGACCAGTGGCAGTCGCAGCAGCAGAACGGCCCGCGCCTGCCGAAGTCGACGGCCCAGCAGCTCTGGAAGCGATTCCGCGACGCGCGCGCCACCGTCGACAAGCACCGCCGCGCGTTCTACGCCGAGCTCGACGAAGCCCACAAGGGCGTCCGCGACCGCAAGACGCGCCTGGTCGAGAAGGCCGAGGCCCTCGCCCCCAAGGGCGAGGACGGCATCCCCGCGTACCGCGAGCTGCTCGATCAGTGGAAGACCGCGGGACGCGCCGGCAAGAAGGTCGACGACGCCCTGTGGGCCCGGTTCAAGGCCGCCGGCGACGCCCTCTACGGTGCGCGGATCGAGCGCGAGGCGGCGGATGCCGAAGCCTCGCGCGAGAAGATCGACCTCAAGCGCGCACTGCTCGAGGAGGCGAAGGCGGTCGGCGACGAGCGCGACATCGCGAAGGCCCGCTCGGTCCTCACCGGCATCCAGCGCCGCTGGGAGGAGATCGGCCGCATCTTCCCGCGCGACACCGAGCGGTCGCTCGACGACGAGCTGCGTCGTGTGGAGAACGCCCTGCGCTCGCGCGAGGACGCCGACTGGAAGCGCAACGACCCCGAGCAGAAGGCGCGCGCGAACGACATGACGCGCCAGCTGAACGACGCGATCCAGAAGCTCGAGGACGAGCTCGAGGCCGCGAAGAAGTCGGGCGACAAGAAGGCGATCGCGAACGCGACCGACGCCCTCGAAGCCCGTCGCACCTGGCTCAAGGCGCTCGGCGGCTGATCGGCCGCGCCTGAGCAGTGTCGAACCCGGTCGTCGCATCTGCGGCGGCCGGGTTCTCCACAGTGGGCGGGCCGCAGCATCCGTGCACTGTCTGGAGTGCGGCAGACTGCCCCCGTGGGATCGCCCTTCCTCTATTTCGCCGATGAACGTCTCTCGCGCGCCGAGCTCACGGCCGCGTGCCTCGATGGCGACCTCGTCGCCCTCGGCGACGCTTACATCCCGGCCGACGCCGTCGAGACGGCGGCGCTGCGCGCGGGTTCGCTCACCGAGACCCTGGGCGACACGCTCGCGGCGACTCACCTGTCTGCGGCGTGGGTGCACGGCGGCCTGCCGGTGCCGCCCTCGCGGCACACCGTGCAGCGCGCGGTTCCGCGACGCCTGCACGTCCGGCCGGACCGCCGCGTGGTGTACCGCGACCTGCAGGTGCCTCCCGACGACCTCCAGGTCGTCGGCGGCGTGCTCGTGACGACTCCCGAGCGCACGCTCGCCGATCTCGCACGCGTAGGCGACGCCGAGCACATGGCGGCGGCAGGCCTCCTCGCGGACGTCGACACGGATGCTGCGGACCGGGCGATCGCGCGGCTCGAGGCGGGGGCGCTCCCCCACAAGCGCTCGGCGCTCGCGTGTCTCCGGGCGATCGTCGCCGGGCGTCAGGACGACGTGACGCGGTAGACGTCGTAGACGGCGTCGATGCGCCGCACGGCGTTGAGCACACGGTCGAGGTGGACGATGTCGCCCATCTCGAAGACGAAGCGGCTGAGCGCCAGGCGGTCGTTGGAGGTCGAGACCGTCGCCGACAGGATGTTGACGTGGTGCTCGCTGAGCACGCGCGTGACGTCGCTCAGCAGGCCGGAGCGGTCGAGCGCCTCGACCTGGATCTGGACCAGAAAGACGCTCTTCGTCGTGGGCGCCCACTCGACCTCGATGAGGCGCTCCGGGTCCTCCATGAGCGACTTCACGTTCGTGCAGTCGGCGCGGTGCACCGAGACGCCGCTGCCGCGCGTGACGAACCCGACGATCTGGTCGCCCGGCACCGGGGTGCAGCACTTCGCGAGCTTGACGAGGATGTCGGGGGCGCCGCGCACCAGGATGCCGGAATCGCCGTTGCGCGGCGCGCGGGCCCGGCCGACGACCGGCAGGTCGATCGGGCCGGTGGTCGTGTCGTTGGCTGCGACGAGCGCGGTGACCTTCTCGAGGACCGACTGGGTCGAGACGTGCCCCTCGCCGACGGCGGCATACAGCGCCGAGACGTCCTCGTAACGGAGCTGGTGGGCGACCTCGGTGAACGAATCCTGGCTCATCAGGCGCTGCAGCGGCAGATTCTGCCGGCGCATCGCGCGGGCGATCGACTCCTTGCCCTGCTCGATCGCCTCTTCGCGGCGCTCCTTGGTGAACCAGCCGCGGATCTTGTTGCGGGCCCTCGTGCTGCGCACGAAACCGAGCCAGTCCTGGCTCGGGCCGGCGTCGGGGTTCTTCGAGGTGAACACCTCGACGACATCGCCGCTCTTGAGCTCGGACTCGAGCGGTACGAGCCGTCCGTTGACCTTGGCGCCCATCGTGCGGTGGCCGACCTCGGTGTGCACGGCGTACGCGAAATCGACGGGCGTCGCTCCCGAGGGAAGGCCGATGACGCGGCCCTTCGGGGTGAAGACGTAGACCTCTTTGGCGCCGATCTCGAACCGGAGCGAGTCGAGGAATTCGCCAGGGTCCGCGGTCTCGGCCTGCCAGTCGGAGATGTGGGCGAGCCACGCCATGTCGGTGTCGACGGACTTGGAGTCCGTCTTGCCGCCGTTCATCTGCTCTTTGTACTTCCAGTGGGCCGCCACGCCGTACTCGGCCTGCTGGTGCATCTCGTGCGTGCGGATCTGGATCTCGACGGTGCGGCCGCCCGGGCCGATCACCGTCGTGTGCAGCGACTGGTAGAGGTTGAACTTCGGGGTCGCGATGTAGTCCTTGAAGCGCCCGGGCAGCGGCGTCCACCGAGCGTGGATCGCGCCGAGGACGGCGTAGCAGTCGCGCACGCTGCCCACGAGCACGCGGATGCCGATGAGGTCGTAGATGTCGTCGAACTCGCGGCCGCGGACGACCATCTTCTGGTAGACGGAGTAGAGCTGCTTGGGCCGCCCCATCACCCTGCCGCGGATGCGGAGCTCCCGCAGGTCGCTGTCGACCGCGTCGATGACGTTCTGCACGTACTGCTCGCGCTGGGGCGTGCGCTGCTTGACGAGACTGTCGATCTCGGCGTACAGCTTCGGGTGCAGCACAGCGAACGACAGATCCTCGAGTTCGGACTTGATCGCCTGGATGCCGAGACGGTGTGCGAGCGGCGCGTAGATCTCGAGCGTCTCGGTCGCCTTCTTGCGCGATTTCTCCGGCGGGACGAAACCCCACGTGCGGGCGTTGTGCAGGCGGTCGGCGAGCTTGATGAGCAGGACGCGGATGTCGCGCGACATCGCGACGATCATCTTGCGGACCGTCTCGGCCTGCGCGCTCTCGCCGTACTTGACCTTGTCGAGCTTGGTCACGCCGTCCACGAGCATGGCGACCTCGTCGCCGAACTCGCTCGTGAGCATCTCGAGTGAGTAGTCGGTGTCCTCCACGGTGTCGTGGAGGAGCGCCGCCGCGATCGCGCGAGGCCCGAGTCCCAGATCCGCGAGGATCTGCGCCACCGCGAGCGGGTGCGTGATGTACGGCTCGCCGCTCTGGCGCAGCTGCCCGGTGTGCGCGGTCTCGGCGACCGAGTAGGCGCGCTCGACGATCGACAGGTCGCCCTTGGGATGGTGCGTGCGCACCGTCCGAAGGAGCTGCTCGACGTCGTCGCGGCGGGCTGACCTCGAGAAGATCCGAGGGACCAGGCGCCGCAGCGAGGAGGATTGCGCGGCAGGGACGGTCTCGGTCACTCGATCCCCTCCCCTCCGCTGGACCTCACAATCCTACGCCCGCGCGACGGACGCTCAGGCCGGGGTGCCCGCCAGCTCGCGTGCCGCCACGACACGCGCATCACGCGACTTGATGGCCGGCTCGTTCTCGCGCAGGAGCGAGTAGAGCGGCGCCGCGACGAAGATCGTCGAGTACGCGGCCACGATCGTTCCGACGAAGATCGACAGCGACAGATCGGTGAGTGTCTGCGCGCCGGCCCACACGAGGCCGATGAACAGGATCGCGCCGGTCGGCAGGATCGCGACGACGGTCGTGTTGATCGAGCGCACGAGCGTCTGGTTCACCGCGAGGTTCACCGACTCGCCGAACGTGCGCCCCGACACCTCGCCGTCCTCGCTGGTGTTCTCCCTGATCTTGTCGAAGACGACCGTGGTGTCGTACAACGCATACGAGAGGATCGTCAGGAAGCCGATGACGGCAGCGGGCGAGATCTCGAAGCCGAACAGCGCGTAGATGCCGATCGTGATGATGAGCACGTCCACGAGGCCGATGATCGCCGAGAGGGACATCTTCCAGGTGCGGAAGTACAGCGCCAGGATGATCGCTGTCAGCGCCAGGAAGATCGCGAGACCCCAGAGGGACTGGCGTGTGACGTCCGCTCCCCAGCTGGGACCGATGAACGCGTAGCTGACTTCGCTCTCGGGCACGTCGTACGCCTCGGCGAGGGCGGCCGAGACCTCACGGCTCTCGGCATCCGTCATCTGGTCGGTCTGGACGCGCACCGCGTCCTCGCCGATCGTGACGACCTTCGTCGTGGCTTCCGGGACCACCGAGTGAACGGCGTCGGTCGCGAGCGACTGGTCGACTGGCGCGGTCACACCGCTCACCGTGAACTGCGAGCCGCCCGTGAACTCGATCGAGAACTGGATGGGGCGAAACAGCGGCACCAGGGCCGATCCGAGGACGAGGATCGCTGCGATGAGGAACCACAGGCGGCGACGGCTGACGAAGGGGAACGACGTCTTGCCCGTGTAGAGGTCGTTGCCGAACTGGCTCATGGAGCGCATCAGTCGTCTCCCTCCTTGGCGGTCGTGCCGGGTTTCGTGCTGTCGGCGGCGGCCAGCTCGGCCTGCTTGCGCTCGGCGATGGTCTGGCGACGCGCGGCCTCACCGCGTGCCTTGGCGGTGCGGCGACCCGCGGCGCCGGTCGCGAGCACCGGCTCGCGGAACTGCGCGCGGCCGCGATAGACGGCGCCCAGCGCGGTGGGGTCGAGTCCGGACAGCGGATGCCCCGACCCGAAGAAGCGCGTGCGTGCCAGGAGCTGGAGCACCGGGTGCGTGAACAGGATGAAGATCAGGACGTCGATGGCGGTCGTGAGCCCGAGCGTGAACGCGAAGCCCTTCACCGTCGAGTCCGCGAGGATGTACAGCACCACGGCGGCGAGGATGTTGATCGACTTCGAGATGTAGATCGTGCGCTTCGCGCGGCCCCAGCCGTCCTCGACGGCGGCGGTGATCGACTTGCCGTCGCGCAGCTCGTCTCGGATGCGTTCGAAGTAGACGATGAACGAGTCGGCCGTGAAGCCGATCGTCACGATCAGACCCGCGACACCGGCGAGCGACAGGCGGAAGCCCATGCGCCACGCGAGGATGCAGAGCGTGACGTAGGTCAGCACCGCCATCACCGCGAGCGAGGCGATGATGATGAACCCCAGCGCGCGATACACGATGAGCGAGTAGATCGCGACCAGGAGCAGACCGATGAGACCCGCGATGAGGCCGATCTGCAGCTGCTGCGAACCGAGCGTGGCGGAGATCGAGTTGGAGCTCTCGACGGTGAAGCTGAGCGGCAGCGCGCCGTACTTCAGCTGGTCGGCCAGCACCTTGGCGGTCTCCTGCGTGAAGCTGCCCGTGATGCTCGGCCTTCCGTCGAGGATCTGGGCGTTCATCGACGGCGCGGACAGCACGTAGCCGTCGAGTACGAATGCGAACTGGTTCAGCGGAGGCTGCGCGCCGAACAGGCGCTGGCTGATCTCACCGAAGGTCTGGGTTCCCTCGGCGTCGAACGCCAGATTGACCGCCCACAGGCCGTTGTTCTGCTGTACGCCGAAGGTCGCGTCGTCGATGGACGAGCCGTCGAGCTCGACGGGGCCGAGGATGTACTTCACCGTGCCGTCGGCGTCACAGGTGATGAGCGGCTCGTCGGCGGGGGCGTTGGCGGGGTCGTTCGCCGGGTCGGCGCAGTCGTAGGCGAGGAACTCGGCCTGGAGCGCCGGCGTGATCCACGCCGGGTCGCTGCCGTTGGTCGGCGCGGTCGTCGGGGTCGCCTGGAGCGTCGGGTCGGGCGTGGGGTACGGCGTCTCGTTCCCGTCCTCGCCGACGAAGGTGTTGGCCGGCGCGCCCGTGTAGAGCACGGCGCGCAGCTGGAGCTGCGCGGATGCCTCGATGCGGTTGCGGGTCTCCCCGTCGGCCTGTCCCGGGATCTGCACGACGATCTGGTTACCGGCCTGCGTGGTGACCTCGGCCTCGCCGACACCCGAGGCGTCGACGCGCTGACGGATGATCGTCACGGCCTGCTGCATCTGCTCGGCCGACGGGTCGGCGCCGTCCTCGGTCTGCGCCTCGAGGACGATCTGCGTGCCGCCCTGGAGGTCGAGCGCGAGCGCGGGGGTCCACGAGCTCTGCCCGAACACGTACACGCCGAGCGCGTTGATGCCGAACAGGAGCGCCGTGATCGCGAGGAGTCCGGTCAGCGCGCGCCATGCATGCCGGACGGGGGTGGATGTCGCCACGTCTTTGCTTTCTTGAGAGCCCGAACGGGCGAACGGAGGGCGTCAGCCCTGCGACTTGGTGCCGGCCTCGGTGTCGGGGTCGGTCTTGTCCTTGCCCGCAGCGGTGCCCTGGTCGTCGCTGATCGAGGTGATGTCGCCGTTCGCGACGCCCTCGGCATACTCGGCGTGGCTCTCTTCGGCGGCGAGGTACTCGTCCTCGGTGACCGAGTGCTCGCCCGGGTTGACGACGCGCAGGATGGCCTGGCTGTGGACCTTGATCTCGACGCCGGGCGCCAGCTCGACGATGGCGGGCTGGTCGAGGTTGTCGGCGTCGTAGGAGACGATCGTGCCGTACAGGCCGCCCTGAAGGAGAACCTCCGAGCCGGGCACCGTCTGACGCGCCTTCTGCTCCTGCTCCGCCTTCTGCTTCTGCATACGGCGGCGGGAGCTCCAGAACATGAAGACGAGGAGCACGACCAGCAGGATGATGAGGCCGTAGTTGCTCAGGAAGGCAGCGAAGTCCATGGAGCGGGAAGCACCTTTCAGGTGAGGCACGCGCCGAAGGGCGGCGCTGCCTTGCAGGAGGGGGTGGGTGTAAACCTCCAGCGATTATAGGACATCGATTCCCAGCACCGAGTCGGCGACCGGCACGCCCAGGTGGGCGTACGCCTCGGGCATCGCGATGCGTCCGCGCGGCGTGCGCCCCATGAAGCCGATGCGCACGAGGTACGGCTCGACGACCGACTCGATGGTGTCGGGCTCCTCGCCGACCGCGACGGCGAGTGTGCTGAGGCCCACCGGGCCGCCGCGGAACCGCCTCACCAGCATGTCGAGCACCGCGCGGTCGAGCCG
Source organism: Microbacterium trichothecenolyticum (assembly GCF_041938625.1). GTDB lineage: Bacteria > Actinomycetota > Actinomycetes > Actinomycetales > Microbacteriaceae > Microbacterium > Microbacterium trichothecenolyticum_D. The sequence goes on from NZ_CP169427.1 coordinate 2,192,592, forward strand.
ATCGAGCCCGATCCGGTCGACGTCGTAGAGGTCGAGCGCCGCGTCGACCGCCGCGATGTCGGCTCCGGTGCGGCCGTGGACGACGAGGTAGTCGCGCACGCGCCGCAACAGCCGGTTCGCGATGCGGGGCGTGCCCCGCGAGCGTCGTGCGATCTCGGCGCGGGCGGCGGGCGGCAGCGACACCCCGAGCATCACGGCGGAGCGCTCAATCACCCGCTCGAGCTCTTCGGGCTCGTAGTACTCGAGGTGGGCGGTGAAGCCGAAGCGATCGCGCAGCGGGTTGGGCAGCAGACCGGACCGGGTCGTTGCGCCGACCAGGGTGAACGGCGACAGGTCGAGCGGGATGCTCGTCGCGCCGGCGCCCTTGCCCACCATGATGTCGATGCGGAAGTCCTCCATCGCGAGGTAGAGCATCTCTTCGGCGGAACGCGCCATGCGGTGCACCTCGTCGATGAACAGGACCTCGCCGGGGGTGAGGCTCGACAGCAGCGCGGCGAGGTCGCCGGCGTGCTGGATCGCGGGGCCGCTGGACAGCCGCAACGGGCGCCCGCTCTCATAGGCGACGATCATCGCGAGCGTGGTCTTGCCGAGTCCCGGGGGCCCGGAGAGCAGGATGTGATCGGCAGGCCGCTGCTGGATGCGGGCCGCGTCGAGCAGCAGCTGCATCTGACCGCGCACCTTCTGCTGGCCGACGAACTCCGCCAGTGACGTCGGGCGCAGCGCACCCTCGATCGCGAGCTCGGACTCGTCGACGGGCTCTTCGGCTTCGCGCACGTCAGCCACTCACGGTCTCCTTCCGGGCGGGGCCGAGGGTTGTGAGTGTGAGGCGCAGCAGCGCCGGCACCGACGATCGATCGGACTCGGGCGCGTCGGCCGCCACGTTCTCGACGGCTTCGACCGCCACCCGCTCGGACCAGCCGAGGCCGACCAGGGCCTGCACGACCTGTGCCGGGATCGCGGCCGAGGGTGCGGCATCCGCTCCCCCGGACCCGGAGGGGCGCGTCACCGCGATCTTGCCCGCGAGCTGCACCACGATGAGCTTCGCCGTCTTCGGGCCGATGCCCGAGACGCGGCGGAACGGGGCGTCGTCGTCGGCGGAGACGGCATCGGCGATCTGCGGGACGGTCAGCGTCGCGAGCACGCCCAGCGCCGACTTGGGGCCGACGCCGGTGACGCCGAGCAGCTGGCCGAAGACGACCAGCTCCTCGCGTGACGCGAAGCCGAACAGCGACAGCGCGTCTTCGCGGACGATCAGCGAGGTGTGGAGGGTGACGGTGTCGCCCGGGTGCGTGGTGCGTGCGATCTGCGGCGTCACGGCGACGTGGAGACCGACTCCCCCGACCTCGACGACGACCGCATCCGCATCGACATGCACGGCCGTGCCGCGGACTGAGGAGATCATGCGTCGAGCCTACGGGGCGGTTCGGACGTTTGTTCGAGCGACACGCACGGCGACGCGCGGGATCATCGTCGGGCGAGTCGCTCCGCGTCGGCCCAGGCGCGCTGAGCCGGAGTGAGCGGACCGGATGCCGTGGCCTGGGCGGGCGCGCCGCGCCACGCGTGGCACAGCGCCAGGGCGAGGGCGTCCGCCGCGTCGGCCGGCTTCGGCAGCTCGTCGAGGCGGAGTACGCGCGCCACCATCGTCTGCACCTGCCGCTTGTCGGCGTTGCCGTACCCGGTGATGGCGGCTTTGACCTCGGACGGGGTGTGGGTGGCCGCAGCCAGGCCCCGCTCGCCGGCGACGAGCAGGGCGATGCCGCTCGCCTGCGCGGTCCCCATCACCGTCGCACGGTTGTGCTGGGCGAAGACGCGCTCCACCGCGACGACGTCGGGCTCGTGGGCGTCCAGCACGGCGCGCAGCCCGGCGGCGATCACCGCGAGCCGCTCCTCGATCGGGGCCCCGGGCTCGGACCGCACGACTCCCACGTGGACCAGCACGGCGGATCGGTCGGGGGCGACGTCGACGACGCCGACACCGCAGCGCGTCAGGCCCGGATCGATTCCGAGCACGCGCAGTCGACCGCGGGAGGATGCCACTCCCCCACGCTAAGCGAGGAGGACGGATGCTGCGGCCAGGCGCGCGCCGGGCCGCAGCATCCGTTCATGCCGTCAGTCCTCGTCGTTCTCGAGCTCGGCCTGCACCTCGGCGGTGAGGTCGAAGTTGCTGTAGACGTTCTGGACGTCGTCGCTGTCTTCGAGGGCGTCGATGAGGCGGAAGACCTTGCGCGCCGTGTCTGCGTCGACCTCGACCTTGAGGTTCGGGACGAACTCGACGTCCGCCGACTCGTACTCGATGCCCGCGTCCTGCAGGGCGGAGCGGACGGTCACGAGGTCGGTCGCCTCGGTGATGACCTCGAAGCCCTGCGCGTGCGGCTCGACCTCTTCGGCCCCGGCCTCGAGCACGGCGAGCATCACGTCGTCCTCGCTGGTGCCCTCGCCTGCGACGACGATGACGCCCTTGCGGGTGAAGTTGTACGCGACGCTGCCCGGGTCGGCGAGCGTGCCGCCGTTGCGGGTGAGCGCGGTGCGCACCTCGGCCGCGGCACGGTTCTTGTTGTCGGTCAGACACTCGATCATGAGGGCCACGCCGTTGGGGCCGTACCCCTCGTACATGATCGAGGCGTACTCGACCGACTCGCCGCCGATGCCGGCTCCGCGCTTGATCGCGCGGTCGATGTTGTCTTTCGGGACGGACGTCTTCTTCGCCTTGAGCACGGCGTCGAACAGGGTCGGGTTGCCCTGCAGGTCGGGTCCGCCGAGCTTGGCGGCCACTTCGATGTTCTTGATGAGCTTGGCCCACGACTTCGCACGGCGCGCGTCGATGACGGCCTTCTTGTGCTTGGTCGTCGCCCACTTGGAATGCCCGGACATGGTCCTCCTGAATTCACGCTCGTCGGGTGCGGGCGTGTGAACGCCTCGCCCGACGGACTAGTTTATCCCCGCGCTACAGCGCGAACTCGAAGCCGAACCGCGACGACAGCAGCGCGACGAGGTCGCGCGGCACCTTCGTGAGGTACGCGGGCGCGGGGGCGAGCGTCTCGGCCGAGCCGATGAAGGGGAAGTAGACGGGGCCCTCGGTGAGCCCTTCCACGCGGTCGCGCACGGTGACGATCTCGCTGCCCACGCGGCGAAGGCTCGGCAGGGTGATCGGCGACGCGAGCCGCAGTGTGTCGCTGATCGGCATGCGCCAGTGGGGCAGTTCGTCGCCGCGGCGGTCCCGGGTCTCCTCGCCGAGCGGGCCGAGCACGCGGCCCCACGCGGCGATGCCGGGCACCGGCAGGGTCCGGTCCCACACGAACAGCGTGTCGCCGGGCTCGGTGAAGCCGACGAGCTCATGGGACCACTCGAACCGGCGCTCGTCCTGGGCCTTCGGCGCCGAGAGGGCGTCGCCGACGATGCCGCGCGACGGGGCGATCATCCAGTAGCGCTCCTCGGGGTGCTCGCGCCACCAGTCGTTGATCGTCATGATCCAGAATCTACCCCGACGCATGGCGTCTGCCCCGTCACCGCACCCGCTCGCGGACCATGTCGAGGAACAGTGCGTGGAAGCGGTGCTCGCCGGTGACCTCGGGATGGAACGAGGTGCCCAGGAGCGCGCCCTGCCGCACGGCGACGACGCGGCCGTCGTCGAGGGTCGCGAGCCGTTCGACACCTTCGCCCGACTTTTCGACGAGCGGCGCACGGATGAACACCGCATGGACGGGCGGCGCGCCGAGCGCCGGGATGTCGAGGTCGACCTCGAACGAGTCCACCTGGCTGCCGAACGCGTTGCGGCGAACCGTGACGTCGAGGCCGCCGAAGGTCTGCTGCCCCTCGATGCCGTCGGTGATGCGGTCGGCGAGGAGGATGAGGCCGGCGCACGTCCCGTACACCGGCATCCCCGCCGCGATCGCGTCGCGCACGGGTTCGCGCATGCCGAAGGCGCGGGAGAGCTTGTCGATGACACTGGATTCGCCGCCCGGGAGCACGAGCCCGTCCACCTCGGCGAGCTCCTCCGGGCGGCGGACCGTCGTCACCTCGGCGCCGAGGTCCGTGAGCACGCGCACGTGCTCACGGACGTCACCCTGCAGCGCCAGGACGCCGACGCGTGGCGGTGTCGTCACCAGCCGCGCTCGGCGAGGCGGTGCGGCGCGGGCAGATCGGCGACGTTGATGCCGACCATGGCCTCGCCGAGGCCGCGCGACACGTCGGCGATGACCTTGGGGTCGTCGTAGAAGGTCGTCGCCTTGACGATGGCCGCGGCCCGCTCGGCGGGGTTGCCCGACTTGAAGATGCCGGAGCCGACGAACACGCCGTCGGCGCCCATCTGCATCATCATCGCGGCATCCGCGGGGGTGGCCACACCGCCGGCGACGAAGAGCACGACCGGGAGCTTGCCGGTCTCGGCGATCTCGGCGACGAGGTCGTACGGCGCCTGCAGCTCCTTCGCGGCGACGTAGAGCTCGTCCTTGGTCATCGAGCGCAGCACGTTGATCTCGCTCGTGATCTTGCGGATGTGCTTGGTGGCCTCCGACACGTCGCCGGTGCCCGCCTCGCCCTTGGAGCGGATCATCGCCGCGCCCTCGTTGATGCGGCGCAGCGCCTCGCCCAGGTTGGTCGCGCCGCAGACGAACGGCACGGTGAAGTTCCACTTGTCGATGTGGTTGACGTAGTCGGCGGGCGAGAGCACCTCGGACTCGTCGATGTAGTCGACGCCGAGCTCCTGCAGCACCTGCGCCTCGACGAAATGGCCGATGCGCGCCTTCGCCATCACCGGGATCGAGACGGCCTCGATGATGCCGTCGATCATGTCGGGGTCGCTCATGCGCGACACGCCGCCCTGCGCGCGGATGTCGGCGGGGACGCGCTCGAGGGCCATGACGGCCACGGCGCCGGCATCCTCGGCGATCTTCGCCTGGTCGGGCGTGACGACGTCCATGATGACGCCGCCCTTCAGCATCTCGGCGAGGCCGCGCTTGACGCGGTCCGTTCCCGTGTCGGCAATGGTCACGAGCTTTCCCTTCGTTCTGAGCGCGGACGCGCAACGGGTGAGGACAATGCGGGTATTGGCCTAGGCCAAAAGATAGCATGGGCTGAGCCCCGCACTCGGCGGGGCAGGACTTCACGGAAGGGCGGGCATGGATCTCGACATCAGCGGCCGATCCGCCTCCGAGATCGCCGACAGTCTGCGGGCGCGCATCGAGCGCGGCGATCTGCATCCCGGCGACATCCTGCCGCCCGTGCGCTCCCTCGCCGACGATCTCGGCGTGAACCGCAACACCGTGGTCGCCGCGTATCGCCAGCTCACGCAGGCGGGCGTGATCGTCACGCGGGGCCGGGGCGGCACGCGCGTCGCCGACCTCTCCCCCGTCGCCCAGGAGGGCTTCGCGGCCGGCAGCGTGCTGCGCGACGTCGGCACCGGCAACCCCGACCCCGAGCTGATCCCCGACCTCTCCGGCGCGCTCGCGGCGATCGCCGGGCGGCCCGTCCTCTACGGCGAACCGGTGATCGATCCCGGCCTCGAGCGCTGGGCGCACGAGTGGATGCGCGACGGGCTCGCTCCTGCCGACGCGGACATGCGCCTCACGATCACGAGTGGCGCCGCGGATGCCGTCGAGCGGCTGCTCGCTCAGGCGCTCACGCGCGACGACGCCGTCGCGCTCGAGGACCCCTGCTTCCTCACCAGCATCCACACGGTGCGGATCGGCGGCTACCGCCCTGTGCCCGTGCCGGTCGACGACGAGGGCATGACGGTCGAAGGACTGCGTGCCGCCCTCGACCAGGGGGTCCGCGCGGTCGTCCACACGCCCCGCGCCCAGAACCCGACCGGAGCGAGCCTGTCCGCGCGCCGCGCCGGAGAGCTTCGGGCGGTGCTCAGCGATCACCCGTACGTGCTCGTCATCGAGGACGACCACTTCTCGCTCCTCTCGCGGCGGCCGTTCCACTCCCTCATCGCCCCCGCGCATCGCCGCTGGGCGCTCGTGCGGTCGGTGTCGAAGTTCCTCGGACCCGACATGTGCCTCGCGGTCACGGCATCCGACCCCGAGACGGCCGAGCGGCTCGCGATGCGCCTCACCCCCGGCACCACCTGGGTGAGCCACCTGCTGCAGCGGCTCACCCTGGCACTGGTGACGGATGCCGCGACCATGGCCGCGATCGAACGCGCCGGTGCGCACTATGCTGCGCGCAACGCCGCCTTCATCGAGCGGCTGACCGCCCAGGGCGTGCCGGCGGACGCCGGGGACGGGCTGAACCTGTGGATTCCGCTCCCGGTCCCCGCGAGAGCGGTGTCGGAGCAGCTCATGCGGCGCGGCTGGCTGGCGCGCGCGGGCGACGACTTCGTCCTCGGCGACGGCGGGCCCTCGCGCCGCCTGCGCCTCACGGTTCACGACCTCGACGACGCCGACGCCGAACGGCTCGCGGTCGATGTGGCGGCGGCCGTGGCTGCGGCCGGTGGACGGCTCGTCGCGCGCGAAGTGGCATGATCGAGCGGTGAAGATCCTCTCGATCCAGTCCGCGGTCGCCTACGGCCACGTCGGCAACTCCGCCGCCGTCTTCCCGCTGCAGCGCATCGGCGTCGAGGTCATGCCGGTGTACACCGTGAACTTCTCGAACCACACCGGCTACGGCGCGTGGCGCGGCCCGATGATCAGCCCCGACGACGTCCGCGACGTCGTCGCCGGCATCGAGGACCGGGGTGTCTTCCCGCAGATCGACGTGGTGCTCTCGGGCTATCAGGGCGGTGACGGCATCGCGGACGTCATCCTCGACACGGTCGCGCGTGTCAAGCAGGCCAACTCCGCCGCGATCTACGCGTGCGACCCCGTGATGGGCAACGCGAAGTCGGGCTGCTTCGTGGCCCCCGCGATCCCGGTGCTGCTGCGCGACCGCGTGGTGCCCGCCGCCGACATCATCACGCCCAACCAGTTCGAGCTGGGCTTCCTCACCGAGACCGACCCGTCGGACCTCGACTCGACGCTCGCGTCGGCCGACGCCGCCCGCGCCATGGGTCCGAGCACCGTGCTCGTGACGAGCGTCGAGCGCCCCGATCGCGCCGAGGGCACGATCGAGATGCTCGCGGTCACCGACGACGGCGCGTGGATCGTTCAGACCCCGCACATCCCGATGAAGGCCAACGGCTCGGGCGACGTCACGGCGGCGCTCTTCACGGCGCACTACCGCCGCACGGGCGATGCCGCCGACGCGCTCGCCCGCACGACGTCGAGCGTCTACGACCTCCTCGAGCGCACCCACTCCTCGGGTGAGCGCGAGCTGCAGCTCGTCGAGTCGCAGGACGCCTACGCGAACCCGCGCCTGCAGTTCGAGGTCACCCAGGTGCGCTGACGGATGAAAGAAGACGGATGCTGCGGGCCGCAGCGTCCGTCTCCCTCAGGTCATGCGCGCCAGGCGTCGGAGATCGCGCGGCGCACGTCGCCGAGCAGCTGCGGCAGAGCCTTCGTCTTCGCGATGATCGGAAAGAAGTTCGCGTCGGAACCCCACCGCGGCACGATGTGCTGGTGCAGGTGCTCGTCGACGCCCGCGCCGGCGACATGACCCTGGTTCATGCCGATGTTGAAGCCGTCGCAGCGCGAGACCTGGCGGAGCACCCGCATGCCCTGCTGGGTGAGCAGCCCGATCTCGGAGACCTCTTCGTCGGTCGCCTGGTCGTAGGTCGCGATGTGGCGGTACGGGCACACGAGCAGGTGTCCGGAGTTGTACGGGAAGAGGTTCAGCAGCGCATACGCGGTTCGGCCGCGGAAGACGATGAGGCCGTCCTCGTCGGACTTGCGCGGCGCCTCGCAGAACGGGCACTCCTTGCGCAGCACCTCGGGTCCGGCCTGGATGTACGCCATGCGGTGCGGCGTCCAGAGACGCTGGAACTCGTCGGGGACCCCCGCCAGCGTCGCCGCGTCGACGAGCGCCGGGTCTGCAGCATCCGTCTCCGGAGTGCCCGACCCGGCCTCGTCGACGGGAGTCAAGAGAAGTCCTCCGCCGTGTTGACCAGCGCGTGCGAGCCGATCGCGTTGCGGACCCGCCGCACCGCGTCGGCGATCGGCACGCCGTTCTCCTGCGAGCCGTCGCGGAAGCGGAACGACACGGTACCGGCGGCCTGGTCCTGCGCGCCCGCGATGAGCTGCAGCGGGACCTTCTGCGTGGTGTGCGTGCGGATCTTCTTCTGCATGCGGTCGTCGGAGTGGTCGAGCTCGGCCCGCACGCCCTCGGCCTTCAGCTGGTCGATGACCTCGCCGAGGTAGTCCGCGAAGTCCTCGGCGACCGGGATCCCGACCACCTGGACGGGCGACAGCCACACCGGGAACGCGCCCGCGTAGTGCTCGAGCAGGATCGCGAAGAAGCGCTCGATCGAGCCGAACAGCGCGCGGTGGATCATGATCGGCCGCTTCTTCTGGCCGTCGCGGTCCGTGTACTCGAGCTCGAAGCGCTCGGGAAGGTTCGGGTCGACCTGGACGGTCGACAGCTGCCAGGTGCGGCCGATCGCGTCACGGGTCTTGAGGTCGATCTTCGGGCCGTAGAACGCGGCCTCGCCGGGCACCTCGGTGAGCTTCAGGCCGCTCGCGACCGCGACGTTGCGCAGGGCGTTGGTGGAGTAGTCCCAGAACTCGTCCGAGCCGATCCACTTGTCCTTCTCGTCGTCGCGCATCGACAGCTCGAGCTCGAAGTCGTCGAGGCCGAAGTCGCGCAGCATCGAGATGACGAACTCGAGGACGCGGGTCGCCTCTTCCTCCAGCTGCTCGGGCGTGACGAAGAGGTGCGAGTCGTCCTGCGTGAAGCCGCGCACGCGGGTGAGGCCGTGCAGTGCGCCCGAGAGCTCGTTGCGGTACACCGTGCCGTTCTCGGCGATCCGCATCGGCAGGTCGCGGTAGCTGCGCGCGCGCTCCTTGTAGATCAGGATGTGCATCGGGCAGTTCATCGGCTTCAGGTAGTAGTCCTGGCCGTGCTTGACGATCTCGCCGTGCTCGTCGCGCTCCTCGTCCATCACGATGGGCGGGAACATGCCCTCCTTGTACGTGACGAGGTGGTTCGAGGTGAGGAACAGGTCCTCCTTCGAGATGTGCGGCGTGTACACGTAGGTGTAGCCGCCCGCGATGTGGCGGCGACGCGCGTGCTGCTCCATCTCGCCGCGGACGATGCCGCCGCGCGGGTGCCACACCGACAGGCCCGAGCCGATCTCGTCGGGGAAGGAGAACAGGTCGAGGTCCTTGCCGAGCTTGCGATGGTCGCGCTTGGCGGCCTCCTCGAGGCGGGTCTGGTAGGCGCGCAGCTCGTCTTTGGTCGGCCATGCGGTCCCGTAGATGCGCTGGAGCTGCGGGTTCTTCTCGCTGCCGCGCCAGTAGGCACCGGCGATGCGCTGCAGCGCCCAGCCGTTGCCGATCATGCGGGTGTTCGGAAGGTGCGGCCCGCGGCAGAGGTCCTTCCAGACCGTCTGGCCGTCGCGGTCGACGTTGTCGTAGATCGTGAGCTCGCCGGCGCCGACCTCGACCGAGGCGCCCTCGGTCTTCTCCGCTCCGCCGCCCTTCAGGCCGATGAGCTCGAGCTTGAACGGCTCGTCGACGAGCTCGACGCGCGCCTCCTCGTCGCTCACGACGCGGCGGACGAAGCGCTGGCCCTCACGGATGATGCGCGCCATCTCCTTGTCGATGGCCTTGAGGTCCTCGGGGGTGAAGGGCTGCTCCACGCCGAAGTCGTAATAGAAGCCGTCGGTGATGGGCGGACCGATGCCGAGGTTGGCCTGCGGGTTGATGCGCTGGACGGCCTGGGCCAGGACGTGCGCCGTGGAGTGACGCAGGATCGCCAGACCGTCGGGGCTGTCGATGGTGACGGGCTCCACAGCATCCGTCTCCTCCACCACCGTCGCGAGATCTTTCAGCTCGCCGTTGACGCGAAGCGCGACCACGGAGCGGTCGGGGAACAGGGCGAAGCCGTCGGCGGGATAGGGCACAGCGTCAGTCACGGAAACTCTCCTGGGAATGGCTCGGATTCAAGGCTACTCAGCTTCGGGCGCACGACGCGCCCCGCCCGCTCAGGCGCCGAGCGTTCGCGTGTCGGCCTGCACTGCCGTTGCGGCGGTCGACCAGACGAGTTCCACGCGACGAGTCTAGCCAGTGGTTCTCGGACGCCGGGTATCAGGGGTGCCCGATGCGGCTCCTGAAGTTCGTGACGAGAGCGCATGCCGGGCAATATGCTGACTCCGTCGTCGCCCGTGGGCCCGTCCCGCCTCGCCGCGACGCTCTCCGTACGGCTGACGCTGGGGGGTCGAGATGAGCGAGCACCAGACCGCTTCGACGGCGATGGATGACTCGGAGGAACGCGTTCGACGGCCACTGCGCTGCGGCGAGCCGACGATCCATGAGTTCCCCACCGAAGACGGGGTGACGCTGAGGCTCACGCGGTTCGAGGGCGGGACCAAGGGGCCGGTCATCCTGACACCCGGGTTCGGCACGTCGGCGTTCGCCTACACGATCGACACGACCGACACGAACTTCCCCGAGTACCTCTACGAGCACGGCTACGACGTGTGGGTGCTCGACTACCGCGCGAGCCCGGCTCTGCCGTCCGGCGGCACGCAGTTCACCCTCGACGACATCGCCCGATACGACTACCCGGCCGCGGTCGCGAAGGTGCGCGAGCTGTCGGGAGCGGAGTCGGTGCAGATCGTGGCGCACTGCGTCGGGTCGCTCACGATGCTGATGGCGCTCGGGCTCGGCCTCCCGGGTGTGCGGTCGGCGGTGGCCTCGCAGGTGACCCTCCACCCGCGCGGCGGCACGCTCAACGAGCTGCGCGCCGGCATCTACGCCGGGAACATCCTGCAGGCACTGGGCTTCGACACCCTCACCACCGAGTTCGACGACGATCCCTCGTGGGGCGAGACGCTGTACGACAAGGCGCTCGCGCTCTACCCCGCCGGGGACGAGCCCTGCGACCGCCCCTTCTGCCGCCGGGTGATGTTCATGTACGGCGAGGTGTACGACCATGCGCAGCTGAACGAGGCGACGCACGACCATCTCGAGGAGGCGTTCGGCGTCGCGAACATGACGACGCTGCGTCACATCACCAAGATCCTCCGGGAGGACCATGCCGTGAGCGCCGACGGCGAGCACGACTACCTCGACGACGTGTCGGGACTGGCGCTGCCGATCGCCTTCCTGCACGGGGCCGACAACCGCCTGTTCGTCCCCGAGGGCAGCGAGATCACCTACGACGTGCTCCGCCGACGCAACGGCGACGAGTACTACACGCGGGACGTCATCCCCGGGTACGCCCACATGGACTGCTTCATCGGGAAGGATGCCGCGCGCGACGTCTATCCCGTGATCACCGCCCGGCTCGACCGGCACAACTGATACGAGAACGAGGAGAGCGCCATGACATCGATCGACCCGTCCCCGGCCACCGACGCCACGGCGACTGCCGTGCACCCGGCCCTCGCCGATCTCGCGGCGTACCCGTTCCTGTCGGCGCTCACCGAACGGCGCACGAGGCGCATCCCCCGGGGCTTCTCGGTGAACGCCGGCCCGCTCAGCCACGAGAGCCACAACGCACCCGCGCCGCTGAGCAAGCTCGAGGAGGCGATCCTCATCACGTGCGTGACGGGGATCACCGGCATCACGACCCACGACGGGCCGCTCGTCGAGAACAACGGGCTCAACGAGCTCGGCACGCCGTTCCTCAACATCATGGCCCGCACCGGCAGCAGCGCCGACAACGCGCAGGCCACGCACTTCTTCATGATCAACGACGACGGCATCTTCCTGCTGCGCAGCCCCCGCGGCGAGCGCGCGCTCGAGCTGCTGAAGGACCTCCCGCCGAAGTGGGGCGACTGGACGGAGGCCGACTGGATCGGCGCCGCCGACGAATGCCTCGTGCGGGTGTCCGACCGTCGCCTCGACTTCCCGCGAGAGTGGCCCTACTACCTCGGATGGAACAACCAGGCCTCCAACACCCCGGGCACGACGGTCTTCTTCCCCGTCGTCGACTGCACGTGGCAGTACATCAACGCGATCCTCATCCTCCTCACCGAGCCGGGCGGCATGCGACCGCTCTTCCTGGACGACTGGCGCACGTTCCACCCGAAGAACGCCGTCGAGTGGATCGCCAAGATCGGCAGCGGCCTCGGGATCGGGCCGAAGATCCCGTACCACCCGATCGGCGGGCTCGACCGCGTGCGCAGCGGCTACCTCAACAAGGCGAGCCAGGCGCCCCTCGGCTTCGGCAACACGCTGCGCACCGATTACGAGGCGTTCTTCTACTTCCAGAACCTGATGCTCCTCGGCCAGGCGATGGGTCTCGGGGGCTGGATCCACGGGTCGGTGTTCCCGCCGTACATCTGGCAGCAGGATGACGCGAAGGGCTGGCACGGGCTCGGCTTCCGGCTCCAGGAGCCGAAGAAGCACCACAAGTGGCCGCCGGTGCCCGCGTCGCAGCCGAACCCCGTCGGGATCGACGGGATCCTCGAGGGCCTCACTCCCCCGTATGTGTCGTCGATGGACGAAGCAGTGGACCGGGTGGTGGAGTCCAAGTACAGCGCCACCGGACCGGCCTACGGCAACGAGAAGGTCTTCTCGAGCCCCTACCGCAACTCCGACGACGCGCGCGCCTTCCTCGAGAAGGGCACGCGATTCGGCCCCGAGGAGATCGCGTACACCAAGGAGATCTGCAACTACATCTGGGACACCTACGGCCGGTTCCCCGCCCACGTGGACGCGTTCTATACGCCGGGCATGTGGCTGCAGTTCTCCCACCTCGAGCTCGAGTACTACGACCGCTTCTTCGACCCGCGCCAGTACACGCGCCAGGCCGCCCACGACGGGCTCTGGCACCCCTGACCCGGTGATCGGGTGGCCGCGAACGGATGCTGCGGCCGCCCGCTCCCGCTCGTCAGAGGTGCGCCGTGAAGAAGCCGACGACGTCGTCGACCTCGTTGCTCACGTACTGGTACCCCTCGTAGCGTCCCGTCGACGGGTAGCGGACGACCCCGAGCGAGTGGGGCGTGACCGACGAGAACTCCTCGACGACGCCCATCTCACCCCACGGATCGCCGGTGCCCTGCACGTACTGCACGACGGTGTCGCCGAGCGCGCGTGCCGGCACCCCGGGATCGTGACGGCTCGGCAGCGGGGCGCGCAGCAGCACGTAGACGAGATCCGTGCTGGCCGCCTCAGCCGGGCCGAGCGGACCCAGCACGTCGCGCGCGAAGTTGCGGTTGAACACCGGCAGACGGGTCGGCTGAACGGCCAGGAGCGCCTTGACGGGCGGCCCGTCGGGGATCGCGTACATGACCGTGTTCGCGCCTGCCGAGGTGCCGAGCGCGCCGATGCGGGCGGCGTCGACGTCGGATCGGGTTCGCAGGAACCCCACCGCGCCGTTGAAGTCGCGCGCCTCCCATCGCCCCATCGTGAGCGGGGGTCGCCTGCCGCTCTGGCCGTGGTTGGACAGGTCGAACAGCAGCACGTGGTATCCGGCGTCGTGGAGCGCCTTCGTCGCAGGCAGGAAGTCGACATCACGGTCGGTGAACGGCACGCGCCCCGCGGCGTTTCCGGTGCGGTTCCACAGCCAGCCGTGCACGAACACGACCACGGGGCCCTTCTGCGCGCCGGACGGGACGAACCATCCCTCGAGCGGCACGCCGTCGGTCGCCGCGAAGGCGACCTCCTCGAAGGCCAGCCCGTGGTCGGCCGGAGTCCGGGTGAGGGGCTGGCGGTCGCCGAGCACCATCAGCCGCGTCAGGTGCATGAGCTTCTTGAAGCCCCGCTCCTGCGTGACGTCCGTGACCTCAGTGCGCGATCGGGACATGCTGCCGGAAGTCCACGCGCAGTCCGCTCGCCGGCAGCGGGAACAGCTCGTTGGTGAGGGTGAGGTCCTGCTCGGGGATGGACCACTCGGCCTTGCGCAGCAGCAGCGTGAGGTACACCTTCACGGCCACCGTCACGATGTTCTCGCCCGGGCACCGGTGGTGCGTGCTCTGGCCGTCCCCGTGCGGTACGTAGCTTCCCGGTGGGAGCGCGGCCTCCCGCTTCGGCTCGAAGCGGTCGGGGTCGAAGCGGTCGGGGTCGGGGAAGACATCGGGGTTGCGCATGTTGATGTGGATGCCGCCCATCGCCCCCCAGCCCTGGGGGATGCGGTAGCCGCCCACCTCCATATCGGCCTGGACGCGGCCGAAGAACGTCGCCGAGTTCATGGCGAAGTAGCGACGCACCTCCTTCGAGATCTGCTCGAGGTACTCCATCCGCTCGATCTGCCCCATCGTGATGGGCCCGTCGGGAGAGACGGCGAGCACCTCCGCGCGGGCGCGCTCCATGATGTCGGGGTGCTGGCCGACGATCATCGTGGTGAGCGTGAGCGGGACGAAGTAGCCACCCTGTCCGGCGAAGATCAGGTGGCGGATGTCACCGCGCAGTGCGTCGACGGGCAGGTCGGCGTCGTGGGCAGCGTCGATCATGCGAGACACGATGTCGTCGTAGCCGCCCTGCTGATGTCTCTCGAGCGCTTCGCCGATGATCTCGTCCATGCGTTTGCGGCCCGCGATCGCCTTGCCGTACTTCGTCCCGGGGATCGGCACGGGCAGCGTCATGAAGGCATCGCGCATGTTCGCGAGGTGGCGGTCGAGTTCGGCCGCATGCTCCTCGCTGCGGTCGCCGGTGTAGAGGGCGCCGGTGAGCCGCGCGGCGAAACGCTGCAGCTCGGCCCGGACGTCGCCGCCCGTGCCGCTGGTGAGCCACGGGTCGATCGTCTGCTCGAGCAGCTCCTGCATCGTCGGCAGGTAGGACGCGATGGCCGACCGGAAGCCGACGGCCCGCAGCATGACCGCCTTGCGGGTGTGGTGCTCCACGCCGTCGATCAGGGCGAGCGAGTTCATGAAGATCTGCTCCGCCGAGATCGGGTCCGCGTCGCCCCGCACGATCCGCTCGTCGATCGCGAAGGTGTGGAACGCCTCGTGTCCGGAGAAGACCACGAAACTGTTGCCGAAGAGCCGCGTCTTGAAGATCGGTCCGTACTTCTCGATGCGGTCCTGGTAGAACCCATGGTTGTTTCGCAGGATCGAGAGGGTCTCGCCCAGCCAGGGCAGCCCGAATCTTCCGGGCGGGAGCGGCTTCTGCTTGTGCGTCGACTTCGCCATCGTCAGGTCGTCTTCTTCAGCTTCTGGGGAAGCAGCTTCATCGTCCAGCCGAACCAGCGCGACGAGCGGAAGACCCAGTTGATCATCTGCTGGTTCCACTCGTGGAGCCAGTACTCCTTGATGAGATGGTTCTCGTCCAGGATGAAGATCCCCGTCGCGCGCCCGTGGAGCGTCTTGATCGGCATCCGGATCTCGTATTTCAGGATGACGGTGGTGAAGGTCTCACCGGCGGTGATGTCGAGGACCTCCCCCACGAACATGCCGTCCTTGATGAACTGCGTCAGCCGGGTGTAGAGCCCGACGATGTCGTCGGTGGTCGTGTAGTCGCCGGACATGTGGTTCTGGCCGGGATAGTGGATGACGGCGTCCGGGGCGAGGAGCCTGCGGAACGCCACCATGTCCGCAGCCATGAGCACGTCCCAGTACGTGCGGATCAGGGTGAACCGCGCTTCGCGGTCCGCCTCGGTGACCGTCATGATGCTCCTCCCTGTCCCGCGGCGCTCGCCGCGGCCGATGCCGTCGTGGTGGAGCGCGCGGCATCGGGGCCCACGACGTTCCACGGCGCGAACGCGTTCTTGACCCCGTCGAGCGACGGCGCCAGCTGCGGGTAGTGGCGAAGGAGCACCGAGGCCATCGTGTTGTCGGCGATCCACTGCATCCCGGTCTTCGTGTAGTACTCCTCGGTGTAGCAGTCGGTGATGAACCGGTCGCTCTTGAGACGCCGGCTGGCCATCAGGATGAACACGCGGAAGGCGGTGTCGCTGAAGCCGAATCCCGGCGGCGGCGTCTCGGCGTGCATGCCGACCTGCAGATCCACCTTCTCGACGTCGCCGTACATCGCCTCGAGCTCCCGGGCCCACGTCGGGTTGTCGGTGAGCTCGTCGAACGTCGCGGCGGGCTTCAGATGCAGCTGGCGCCGGAACTCGTTGTACCGCGGCACGCCGCGCTCGCGGTCGCGCATGACGTCGAGGGCTGCGAGGTCGAGGCGCAGCCCGTCGGGCAGGGTGATGTCCTGCATCCAGCGCGGGAAGTTGTGCAGCTGCACGGCACCCGGATGCTGCACCCCGAACGAGTACCAGAGGTCTTGGACCTTCGCGCCAGAGGTGAGCACGCGGTGCGCGTTGAGGAGGATGATCTCCGGGAAGTCCATGCTGTCCACGAGCGTGCCGTCGTCGAGCGAGTGGACCTCGAGCGTGTCGGGCAGGAGTGGGTGCAGACGGTAAACCGCCGCGAACTCCTCGGTCAGCTGGTACGGCGACCCGTGGTGGTCGAACGCGGACCCCGGGATGCCGCTGATGACCTCGCTCCTGCTCAGGCGCCCGAACATGCGGTGGAGCTTCTCCTCGGCGAGTCCCCACCAATTGGCGCGCATGGCGACCTTGAGGACCGGGTGCGCGATGATCGCGGGCGTCCATTCCACCGTGTGGATCTTGGCGAGGAGTGCCGAGACGACCAGCTGGGCGGTGCCGAAGAGCTCGTCCTCGGTCATCCCCGGATAGTCCTTCTTCAGCCGATCGCAGATCGCGTTGTGCTCGAGGGTGAAGAGGGTGTGCAGCAGGCCGAGGCCCACCCACCAGTTCTCGCTGAAGCCGGTGAGCGCGACGCCCGTCGCCGGGTCGAGAGGCAGGTTCCCGTCCTTGAGTACGAGCTTGCCGTCCACGTGACTTCGCACCTGCTCGCGCCGCTCGGGGGTGCTGCCGTAGATCGACGACGCGTCCCACCAGTGCGAGTTGCTGTTGAGGAACGTCGGCGGCAGGTCGCGGTCCGCGTCGGTGCGGGTGTTGTCGACCTTGGTGCGCGGAATCCTCATGGGCTTCTCGAACCAGTCGTCGCCGTCTTCGATGTCGATCTCGAGGACGTCGACGGGCTCCCGGCCGTGCGCGAACCAGTCGTGCGTCTGGAACTGGATCCACGCGGCGGCGAGGAGGTTGATCGACGTCGCCGGAGTGAACGTCTCGCGCCGCATCAGCGTGCGGCTGATCTCGCGTGGGTTGGGCGTCATCAGTTCGTCGCCTTCGGCTGGCCACGCGTGCGCCAGCGGCACGTTGCGCGCGAACCGTGTGCCGGCGCGACCCATGTCGGGGTCGCCCAGATCGTTGTACGAGCCGTCCGCGGTGCGGAACCGCCGGCGCTCGTCGCCGGCCGTGGCAGGCGTCACGCCCGGCGTCCGGCTCGCGCCGCCAGGCGTGCGGGTGTCGACGAGGTTGTCCTCTCGCAGCTGCTCACGCAGCGCTATGAGGTTGAACAGACCGAGCAGGAACGGAAGCCGATACCACGGCCTCGTGCGGTTGATCCGTGCATAGAAGCGTCTGAGCACCGTTGGTCTCCTCGTAGCCGGCGGTTAACGCGGGAGGGCAGGTCCGTGGATCTGCCCGAATCATAGTGAAGAGAGCATGCACGGGCCATCCTTCGTACATGCGACGCGCAGATGTTCCGGACGACGTGCTGCGCGGCTCTGCAGAGAGGTGCGGCATCCGTTGCGGCGTCGCCGGCGGGATCACTAGTTTGAGTGCCGAGGGGGTGGTTCCGGGGCGACGTATCTTCTGCGGCGCGCGGGACTCCTCCGGTGTACGACCGTCTCCACCGAGTGTGTCGCCGAGCCCCGCAGAGAGGGAGTCGATGATCCGTACGCAACACGAGAACGACCCGAGGTACGCCGCTTTCCGCCGGGAGGTGGCGTGAGATGCCGGCTGCAG
The DNA here is from genome assembly GCF_041938625.1 of Microbacterium trichothecenolyticum. GTDB lineage: Bacteria > Actinomycetota > Actinomycetes > Actinomycetales > Microbacteriaceae > Microbacterium > Microbacterium trichothecenolyticum_D. The sequence goes on from NZ_CP169427.1 coordinate 2,210,400, forward strand.
AGCACGTCGACGCGGTCGTCGTGGGTTCCGGATTCGGGGCATCCGTCAGCGCCTACCGTCTCGCTGAGGCGGGCCGCTCCGTAGTACTGCTCGAGCGCGGTCGCGCGTACCCGCCGGGAAGCTTCGCGCGCAATCCGTACGAGATGAGCAGGGCGTTCTGGGAGCCGAAGGACGAACTGCTGGGCCTGTTCGACGTGCGGTCGTTCCGCAAGCTCGAAGGCATCGTGTCGGCAGGGCTCGGCGGCGGCTCGCTCATCTACGCCAACGTGCTGCTGCGCAAGGACGAGCGCTGGTTCGTGCACGATTCTCCGTTGCCGGGCGGCGGCTACGAGCACTGGCCGATCGGCCGGGGCGACCTGGACCGACACTACGACGCGGTCGAGGCGATGATGACACCGGTGCCGAACCCCTACCCCGACCTCCCCAAGGCGCGCGCCTTGCGCGACGCCGCCGACACGCTGGGGCTGCAGGCCTTCTCTCCCCCGCTCGCGGTGTCGTTCTCCTCGCGGCCGGGAGCCGAGGCGATCCCGAAGCAGGTCGTCGACCTGCCGTCGTACGGAAACCTCCACAACGCGACACGGCTCACGTGCCGCCTGTGCGGCGAGTGCGACATCGGCTGCAACGAAGGCTCGAAGAACACGCTCGACCACAACTACCTGTCCGCGGCGGCCGCCCACGGCGCCGACTTGCGCACGCTGTGCGAGGTGACCGGTGTCACGCCGCTCGACGGCGGCGGGTATGAGGTGCGCTACGTGCGCTACGGCGACCCCGATGCGAGCGGCCGTCACGAGCGGACGCACCTGCGCATCACGTGCGACCAGCTGTTCCTCGGCGCCGGCACCTTCGGCACGACCGCGCTGCTGCTGCGCAACCGCGTGGCCCTGCCCGCACTCGGACGCGCCCTGGGCACCCGCTTCAGCGGCAACGGCGACCTGCTGACCTTCTGCTTCGGTGCGCAGTCGACGACCGAGGCGGGGCATACGCGCATGATCGACCCGGCCTACGGCCCGGTGATCACGACGGCCATCCGCAGGCCCGACGGATTGGACGAGGAGGGCCAGGGGCGCGGCTACTACGTGCAGGAGGCCGGCTTCCCCGAGTTCACCAGCTGGCTCGTCGAGACCGCTCAGGTCACCGCGTCGATGCGGCGCGCGGCGAGCGTCGTCTCTCAGATCGTCGCCCATCGGCTGACGAACAAGAACGAGTCCACGATCTCGGCCGAGGTGGCCAAGCTCGTCGGGCAGGGCCGGCTCACCTCGAGCTCGCTCCCGCTGCTCGGCATGGGCCGGGACACCCCGGACGGGCGGATCACGCTGGTCGACGGCGAGATCGAGGTGGAGTGGACCACCGCCACGAGCAAGGCGTACTTCGACGCCATGCGCGAGACGATGCGGGGCATCACCGAGGCGCTGGGCGGCACGTTCCGTGACAACCCGCTCTGGTGGACGAAGCGCGTCGTCACGGTGCATCCGCTGGGCGGCACCCCGATGGGGCGTGCGCCGCAGGAGGGAGTGGTCGACAGCTGGAACGAGTCGTTCGGCCACCCCGGACTCTTCGTCGTCGACGGCTCGGCGGTTCCGGGGCCCGTCGGCCCCAACCCGTCGCTCACGATCGCGGCGATGGCCGATCGCGCCGTCGAGCACGTGCTCGAGAAGCCGAAGCCCAAGCGGCGGCGCAGGGCGACGGAGTCCGCCCCGGCGATCGTCATCGAGACGCCTGCTGATCCCGTCGCAGGCCGCGGCATGGAGTTCACCGAGAAGATGAAGGGGCATCTCGCACTCGGCGAGACGGATCCTCTCGCGGGCTGGGAGCTCGGGCGCCAGCTCGCCCAGCGCTTCATGTTCCGACTCACGATCACCGCACCCGATGTGGAGCGCTTCGTGGCCGGCGACGACCACACCGCGACCGCCGAGGGCTACGTCGACTGCGACCTGCTCGGCGGAACCCTGCCCGTGCAGCGCGGGTGGGCGAACCTCTTCGTGGCCGCCGATTCCGCCCTCACCCGCGAGATGCGCTACCGGCTCTGGTTCAGCGACATGTCGGGTCAGCCGCTCACGATGTACGGCTACAAGATCGTGCGCAACGATCGCGGTTTCGACATGTGGACCGACACCTCGACGCTCTACATCACGCTCATGCTCGGGCATGTCCCGCCCGGAGAGAACGGCGCTCAGGATGCCCCCGCCGACGTGGTCGGCGCCGGCATCCTGCGGATCCTCCCGCTCGACTTCGCGCGTCAGCTGACGACGTTCCGCGGGTCGGGTTCGGGTCCGCTCAGCTCCATCGCCCGGTTCGGCGCCTTCTTCGCCGGTTCGATGAAGGACGTCTACCTGCGCCCCGGGCCGCCCCCGCCGGACGCCGCCCCGGCGTCGTCGTCGGCGGCGCCGCGGGAGGAGGGATCGTGAGGGCCGCGGCACGATGGCGTCACCATGACGAGGTCTACTTCCTCGACGCCGGCGACGGCGTCACGATCACGCTGATCCGGGTGCGCACCGACACCGAACCCACGAAGGGGCCGGTGCTCCTGCTGCACGGCGTGGCGATGCGGGCGGAGTCGTTCCGACCACCTGTCGCACGAACGCTCGTCGATGTGCTCCTCGACGACGGCTGGGACGTGTGGATGCTCAACTGGCGGGGCTCGACCGACCTCGACCCGCGGCCCTGGACGCTCGACGACGTCGCGCTCCTCGACATCCCTGTCGCCGTCCGCCACGTGCTCGCACAGACGGGTGCATCTTCGCTGAGGGCCGTGGCGCACTGTCAGGGGTCGACGGCCCTCAGCATGGCCGCGGTGAGCGGGCTCCTTCCCGAGGTGGACGTGATCGTGTCGAACGGCGTATCGCTGCATCCGGTGATGCCCCCGTTCGCGCGCGTGAAGCTGCACGCGCTGCGACCGCTCGTACAGCGCACGCAGTCGTTCGTCGACGTCCCCTGGCGCGACGGACCGGAGGGGGTGCTCCCCCGCGTGACCCGCAACGCCGTGCGCATGTGGCACGCCGAATGCGGCAACGCGAGCTGCAACATGGCGAGCTTCGCGCTCGGGTCGGGGCACCCCGCACTCTGGCGGCACGCGAATCTGGATGCCGCGACCCACGACTGGGTCGCGACGGAGTTCGGCCGCGTGCCGATGAGCTTCTACGCGCAGCTCGCCGCCTCCGACCGTGCCGGGCAGATCGTACCGATCCGGGCGAAGGGCGGTCTGCCCGCCAGGATCACGGCGGCGGCGCCGCAGACGCAGGCGAGGTTCGCGCTGTTCGCAGGTGCGGAGAATCGTGCGTTCCTGCCGGAGAGCCAGAAGCAGACCTACGCTTACCTCGAACGGCATCAGCCCGGTCGTCACTCGCTCACCCTGCTCCGCGGATACGGTCACGCCGACGTCTTCCTCGGGGCGCGCGCCCACATCGATGTCTATCCGAGGGTCCTCGCCGAGCTGAACGCGTGATTGCGGCGCGGCGTAGCCTGAAGCCGTGCGACGACACCGTATCGATTCCGCTGCGATCGCGTCGGCGGGGTACGACGCCGACACCGCCGTTCTCGAACTCGAGTTCACGTCGGGCGACGTGTATCGCTACTTCGCGGTGCCGCCGTCGGTCCACCGCGCACTCCGCGAGGCCGACAGCGCCGGGAGGTTCTTCCAGGAGAGGATCAGGGAGGTGTATCCCTCGGAGCACATCCGCTGACGTGCACCAGAATGCGAAAACCCCCGCCGAGGCGGGGGTTTCAGGTGGTGCGCGATACTGGGATCGAACCAGTGACCTCTTCCGTGTCAGGGAAGCGCGCTACCGCTGCGCCAATCGCGCCCGTGAAGGGCTATTCAGTTCGAGTGGAGGTGGCGACGGGATTCGAACCCGTGTAAACGGCTTTGCAGGCCGGTGCCTAGCCGCTCGGCCACGCCACCGCGTGTGGTTTGACCCCACGTGCCGTGATCCCTGGAAGGGATCCCTGCACTCGAGCGGATGACGAGACTCGAACTCGCGACCCTCACCTTGGCAAGGTGATGCGCTACCAACTGCGCTACATCCGCATTTCGTTCCCGGCTTGTTCACCCGGGCACTTGAAAGACTCTAACCGATCCTGGGCGTCCTGCAAAACCGAGTGCACCCCGCGCGTGTCACGTCGATGTGGTTCGAGGCACGCTCCCGCATCCGGTAAGGTTGTTACTCGTCCCCCTCGGGGAACGGGCGATTGGCGCAGTTGGTAGCGCGCTTCCTTCACACGGAAGAGGTCATCAGTTCGAGTCTGGTATCGCCCACCATCACCGAAGGCCCGGTCACGAAAGTGATCGGGCCTTCTTGGCTCAGTTGCCGACCTCCCAGCCGTAGCGGCGGTGGAGGGCGTCGGCAACGCGCACGAACCGTTCCAGGTCGAGAGCGGATGCCTCGCGCCGCATGCCGTCGCGATGCACGCTGTAGAGCTGGTCGATGTCGAGCCACGAGGGTCGGCCCTGCGAGTCCCACTCCCCCGTGCCCAGGGCGAGGAAGTCGCGGTCGCCGTCGTGGGACTTGCTCGTGAGGCGGACGGCATACACCCGCTCGGCGCTCTGGCGCGCGATCACGAGGAGCGGGCGATCCTTGCCGCGCCCGTCGTTCTCCTCGTACGGCACCCACGTCCAGACGATCTCGCCCGCATCGGGATCGCCGTCGTGATCGGGGGCGTAGGTGATCCGCAGCGCTCCTCTGCCGGGCGGCGCCACCTCCCCGGTGGCCGTCGGCCCGCTGCGGCCGTCCTCGGGCGCATTGTCGAAGGAGGGGCCCGTGGTTCGGCGGGGCCGGAGAATGCTGTTCAGGATGCCGCGCAGCCCGCTTCGCTGTGTCACAGTCGCCATCCTAGGATCGCCGGGGGTCGGCGCCAGGAACGCCGAAGGGGCACCGCGGTTGGGGGGAAGACCGCGACGCCCCTTCGGAGCAGATGCCGTGTGTCAGGCGCGAGTGCCCTCGAGCACGTAGCCCTCCTCGCCGTGGACGACGGTGTCGATGCCGGCGACCTCGTCCTCGTTCTTCACGCGGAAGCCGATCGTCTTCTGGATGACCCAGCCGATGGCGTAGGCCAGGACGAACGAGTAGATCAGGACGGCGAAGGCGGCGATGGCCTGCACCAGCAGCTGCGTCCCGTTACCGGTCCAGAAGAGACCGGTGGTCGACGCGAAGAAGCCGAGGTAGAGCGTACCGATCAGACCACCGACGAGGTGGATGCCCACAACGTCCAGCGAGTCGTCGAAGCCCCACTTGTACTTGAGCTCGATCGCGAGGGCGCACACGGCGCCGGCGATGAGGCCGAGCACGATCGCCCAGATGGGGTCGAGCGAGGCGCAGGCCGGGGTGATCGCGACGAGACCGGCCACCGCGCCCGAGGCGGCGCCGACAGAGGTCGGCTTGCCGTCCTTGAACTTCTCGACGACGAGCCAGGCCAGCAGGGCTGCGGCGGGAGCGGCGATGGTGTTGACGAACGCGAGTGCGGCGGTGCCGTCGGCGGCGAGTTCCGAGCCGGCGTTGAAGCCGAACCAGCCGAACCACAGCAGGCCGGCACCGAGCAGCACGAACGGCGGGTTGTGCGGGACGTGGACGCCCTTCTGGAAGCCGACGCGCTTGCCCAGCACCAGCGCGAGCGCGAGCGCCGCAGCACCTGCGTTGATGTGAACGGCCGTGCCACCGGCGAAGTCGATAGCGCCGACGCCGAACCACTCCTGCATGCCGTAGGTGATCCAGCCCCCGTACGCGAAGCTGCCGTCCTCGGCGAGGCCGAAGTTGAACACCCAGCTCGCGACCGGGAAGTACACGATCGTCGCCCAGATGGCGGCGAAGATCATCCAGGACCCGAACTTGGCGCGGTCGGCGATGGCACCCGAGACCAGCGCGACGGTGATGATTGCGAACGTCGCCTGGAACGCGACGAACGCGAGCGGCGGGTAGGCGGCGCCCTCGGGCGTCTCGAGCAAGCTCTGCAGGCCGATGGCCGACCAATCGATCGCCCACGGCGCGACGAGTCCTTCAGCACTGGGGAACGCGATCGCATAGCCGTACAGAACCCAGAGCACGCCGACGAGGCCCAGGGCGCCGAAGCTCAGCATCATCATGCTGATGACGCTCTTCGCCTTGACGAGACCGCCGTAGAAGAAAGCGAGTCCGGGAGTCATCAGCAGCACGAGCGCTGCGCATATGAGCATGAATGCGGTGTTGCCTTGATCCATCTCTATGGAGAACCTCTCTGCGGGGACGCAGGTATAGCGTCGGGTCCACTCAGTGTGTCGACGCTCCGTTTCCGGAGCGGGACGACCCGTGTTTCCCGTTCGTTACGCGAGGTGTGCGCACGTAAACATCGTGTTTCGGCGGGCCGAGGGCGCGCCGCGAATCGGCGGCCACGCCGGCTCGTCGTCACGCGAGCGTCGAGGCCACCAGGCGCGAGATGGCGCGGAGGTACTTCTTGCGGTAGCCGCCCGCCAGCATCTCTTCGGGGAAGACGAGGTCCAGCGACGTGCCCGTCGCACGGATGGGCAGCTGCGCGTCGTAGACGCGGTCGATGAAGGCGACGAAACGCAGTGCGGCCGACTGATCCGAGAACGGCTCCACGTCGCGAAGTCCCACCACCGCCAGATCCTCGATGAGGCGGATGTAGCGGGACGGGTGCACGTGGGCGAGGTGCCCGACGAGGGCGTCGAACGTGTCGTCCGACGCGAGTCCTGTGGCCGCGGCATCCGCGATCGCAGCCTCGTACTGCGGCTCCTCGAGCACAACGGCATGCCCGTCGACCGCCCGGTGGCGGAAGTCGGTGCCGTCGATGCGGATCGTCTGGAAGCTCGAGGCCATCGCGTGGATCTCGCGGAGGAAGTCCTGCGCCGCGAAGCGTCCCTCGCCGAGGGCGTTGGGAGGGGTGTTGGATGTCGCGGCCAGCCGTGTTCCGGAGTTCACGAGTTCGCCGAGAAGACGCGTCATGACCATGGTGTCGCCCGGGTCGTCGAGTTCGAACTCGTCGATGCAGAGCAGATCCGCGCCGCGGAACAGCTCGACGGTGTTCTGGTAGCCGAGTGCGCCGACCAGCGCCGTGTACTCGATGAAGGAGCCGAAGTACTTCCGGCGTGCCGGCATCGCGTGGTACACGGAGGCGAGCAGGTGGGTCTTGCCGACGCCGAAGCCGCCGTCGAGGTAGACGCCGGGTTTGAGCTCCGGGCGCTTCGAGCGGCGGAATAGCCCGCCCTTGGCGGGCGCCGCGGCGCCGCAGAACGCCTGGAGCAGATCCTTCGCCTCCTGCTGCGACGGATAGGCCGGGTCGGCGCGGTATGTGTCGAACGTCGCGTCGGCGAACTGGGGCGGCGGGACCAGCGCGGCGACCATCTCGGCGCCGGCGAGCTGCGGAGCGCGCTCCACGAGGTGGACGACGCCGGTGCGGGTGGCGGAGACGGTCATGCGGATCCTGTGTCGGTGTCTTACGGAGGGGCTGTGGTGCCCCGCCCGGGAATCTAGGGTGGAAGACGACGGTTCAACCCTAACCGTCAGCCGCGTGCGCCTGCCCTCGCTTGGCACCGCATGACAGCCGCTCGACCTCGCCCCCGAATCCAGGAGACGCCATGACCGTCGCGACCGACACCTCGTCCCAGAAGTTCGCCGAGTACTCCGAGCCCGGGCGGCTCGTGACGGGCGACTGGCTGCAGGCGCACCTGGGCGAGCCGGGGCTGGTCGTCGTCGAGTCCGACGAGGACGTGCTGCTGTACGAGACCGGCCATATCCCCGGTGCCGTCAAGGTGGACTGGCACACCGAGCTCAACGACCCCGTCGTGCGCGACTACATCGACGGCGCGGGCTTCGCCGAGCTCCTCGGCCGCAAGGGCATCTCCCGCGACGACACCGTCGTGATCTACGGCGACAAGAACAACTGGTGGGCCGCGTACGCGCTGTGGGTGTTCTCGCTGTTCGGTCACGAGGACGTCCGCCTCCTCGACGGCGGTCGTGACAAGTGGATCGCCGAGGGGCGGCCGATTACGACGGAGGCCTCGACTCCGGCGCCGACCGACTACCCGGTGATCGAGCGCGACGACTCCGTGCTGCGCGCGTACAAGGACGACGTGCTCGCGCACCTCGGCCAGGGGCCGCTCATCGACGTGCGCTCCCCCGAGGAGTACGACGGGTCGCGCACGTCGGCCCCCGCGTACCCCGAGGAAGGCGCGCTGCGCGGCGGGCACATCCCCTCGGCGCAGAGCGTGCCGTGGGCGCGCGCCGTCGCCGAGGACGGCGGCTTCAAGCCCCGCGCCGAGCTGGACGCGATCTACCGCGGCGAGGTCGGGCTCGACGACGGCGACGCGATCGTCGCCTACTGCCGTATCGGCGAGCGGTCGAGCCATACGTGGTTCGTGCTCAAGCACCTCCTCGGCTTCGAGGACGTCCGCAACTACGACGGGTCGTGGACCGAGTGGGGCAGCGCTGTGCGTGTGCCGATCGTGGCGGGTGCCGAGCCCGGCGAGGCGCCGCAGCGCTGAGCCGCAGCATCCATCACGTGGGAAAATGGCGGAGATGACTGAAGCCGTCCTGCCTTACCGTCTCGCCGAGATCCGCGACGAGTTCCTCGAGCTGCCCGAGCCGGACCGGCTGCAGCTCCTGCTGGAGTATTCCTACGAGCTGCCGCCGGTGCCTGCGGAGTACGAGGGGCACCCCGAGCTGTACGAGCGGGTGGTCGAGTGCCAGTCGCCGGTGTTCATCGTCGTCGACGTCGATGCCGACGGCACCGTTGCGATGCATGCGACGGCCCCGCCCGAGGCTCCGACGACCCGTGGGTTCGCGAGCATCCTCGCGCAGGGCCTCACCGGCCTCACGGTCGCCGAGGTGCTGGCGGTGCCGGGCGACTTCCCGCAGACGCTGGGTCTCACGCGGGTGGTGTCGCCCTTGCGCATCTCCGGGATGACCGGGATGCTGCTGCGCGCCCAGCGTCAAGTGCACGCCAAGTCTGCCGTGTGATCCTCCCGGGAGCCATCAGTCGGCGATGATCCCGTGCGCGGCGAGCCACGTGCCGATGCTGGCGCTCCAGCGCTCCTGGTCGTAGTTCCACAGCTTCGTGTGGCGTGCGACCTCGAACACCTGCATCTCCACGAGGTCCGGACGCGCGGCGACGAGGTCGTGCGAGGCGTCCGACGGGACGAATCCGTCGTCGTCGCTGTGGAGGATGAGGATCGGATGCCTGAGCTCCGCGGCCCGTGCGACGACGTCCAGCTGGTCGAGACGGATCGCGGCGCCGGTGCGGGTGAGAGGCGAGGCCCACTCGGCTTGCAGCGCCTCGATCGCGAGACGGCTGACCGCGCCGGGCACGCGCTCCGCCCGGGCCTGGTAGTCGAGCACGATGCGCCAGTCGACGACGGGCGATTCGAGGACGAGCCCGGCGATGACATCGCCGTGCGCCGAGTTGAGCGCGAGCTGCAGCGCGATCGCGCCGCCCATCGACCAGCCCATGACGATGATCCGGCGCGCTCCGCGCCGCCGCGCGAATCCGACGGCCGCGTCGACGTCGCGCCACTCGGTGGCGCCCAGCGCGTAGGTGCCGTTCCGGCTGCGGGGCGCCTCGCCGTCGTTGCGGTACGACACGACGAGCGACGTGATGCCGAGGGCATGGAACACGGGCACCGCCCGAAGGCACTCCGCCCGGGTGGTGCCGCGCCCGTGCACCTGGATGACCCAGGTGTCGCCGTCTCCGGCAGCGAACTGCCATGCCGGGCACGGGCCGACGGTGGAGCCGATGAGCTCCGGCGTGAACGGCAGGTGCAGTTGCTCGGGATGGTCGTAGTACCACCCGCTGAACGCCGCCTCGGGGGCGAGGCTCGCATCCGCCGGGATGTGCGTGAGGAGCTTGCGCTTGACGCTCGAGGCGTCCTCCGAGAGCACCGAGCCGAGCTTGATGTAATCGGACGTGCCCGACGTGAACAGCCCGTAGCGACCGGGGAGCTCCGTGTCGGCCGTGCGCGACAGGGTGATCGTCTGCGCGGCGGTGTCGAGCGCGAGGATGCGGGTGTCGGCCTGTCGGCGGGCGGGGGTGACGACTTTTCGGGCCATCACCACGGAGCTCGCCGTGAGAGCGCCGAGCACAGCGGCCAGCGCCACGCTCAGCACCGTGAGCGCGGCCTTCACCCCGGCGACGAGGGCGGGCGTCCTGCGCCTGCGACGAGGAGCGAGAGCCTTCGGCCCTCCCGGGTAACTGCGTGCGCCGTCCCATGCGGCGCGCCTGGAGGCGACCATCGAGGCATCAGCCTAGTCTGTCCGCGTGACTGACCAGCGTCCCCCGGCGGCACCGGGCTCTTTCGAGCAGGCCGCCGAGGCGGTGCGTGCGATCTCCTTCCGCGACGACCTCACGGTCCGCGAGATCGCCGCCCCGCAGGGCCTCGCACCGAACGCCTTTGCGATCGCGGGCGACGTGCGTCCCGAGCCTGACGCCACCGACTCCCCCTACGGCACGGGCCGGCTGGTCCTGCTGCACGATCCGGAGGAGCCCGCGCCCTGGAACGGTCCATGGCGGATCGTGTGCTTCGCGCAGGCTCCGCTCGAGCCCGAGATCGGGGTCGATCCGCTCCTCGCGGACGTCGCGTGGACCTGGCTCACCGATGCGCTCGAGTCACGACGCGCCGCCTTCCACTCGGCATCCGGAACCGCGACGAAGACCCTCTCCAAGGGGTTCGGCGCGCTGGCCGCGGAGGGCGACGGAGCGCAGATCGAACTGCGGGCTTCATGGTCTCCGGAGGGCGCGATCGCTCCGCACGTGGAAGCATGGGCGGAGTTGGTATGCATGCTGGCGGGTCTCCCGCCCGGCTCGGAAGGGATCGCGATGCTCGGTTCGCACAGGTCGCCACGTGGCTGAATACGACGTGATCGACGAGGTCGCACGCGTCGGAGAAGCCGCGCGGCGCCTGGCAGACGGGGAGGGCCCCGTCGCCGTCGACGTCGAGCGCGCCTCAGGATTCCGCTACTCGCAGCGGGCCTATCTGGTGCAGGTCTACCGGCGCGGTGCGGGCGTGTTCCTCTTCGATCCCCCGCCGATCGGAGACTTCAGCGCGCTCGAGGATGCGATCGGCGCCGAGGAGTGGGTGCTGCATGCCGCGAGCCAGGACCTGCCGTCCTTGCGCGAGATCGGGCTCGAGCCGGCCTCGATCTTCGACACCGAGCTCGCCGCGCGCCTCCTCGGTCATGAGCGGGTGGGCCTTGGCGCCGTCGTCGAGGACACGCTGGGCATCACCCTCGCCAAGGCGCACTCCGCGTCGGACTGGTCGACGCGGCCTCTCCCGCAGTCGTGGCTCGAATACGCCGCACTCGACGTCGAGCACCTCGTCGACGTCCGCGACAAGCTGGTCGCCGAGCTCGAGGAGCAGGGCAAGACCGAGTTCGCGGCGGAGGAGTTCCGCGCCGTGCTCGAACGCGAGCCCAAGCCTCCCCGGGAAGAGCCGTGGCGCCGCCTGTCGGGCCTGCACACCGTGCGCGGCCGCAAGGCGCTGGCCGTCGCCCGCGAGCTCTGGACCGCCCGCGAGGAGTACGCGAGGGAGGAGGACGTCGCCCCCGGGCGCCTCGTCCCCGACCGCGCTCTGGTCGCCGCGGTGCTGGCGGACCCCAAGACGAAGAGCGCCCTCGCCGCGGTCAAGGACTTCACCGGCCGCGCGAGCCGGTCGCAGCTGGACCGCTGGTGGGCGGCGATCGAGAGCGGACGTGCCGTCACGCAGCTCCCGATGGAACGTGCGACCGGCGGCGACACGCTGCCGCCGCCGCGGGCGTGGGCCGATCGCAACCCCGAGGCCGACGCCCGTCTGAAGGCGGCTCGCCCCGTCGTCGAGCAGCGGGCCGAGGAGCTGCGCATGCCGACCGAGAACCTCCTCACGCCCGAGTCGCTGCGACGCGTCGCCTGGAATCCCCCGCAGCCGCTGACCGCAGAATCCGTCGGCGAAGCGCTGTCGGCGCTGGGCGCCCGATCCTGGCAGATTGCGCAGACCGCACAGCTGATCGCCGATGCCTTTGTGGGATCCGTGCAAGCCGTGTCGGAAGCGTCGGAACCGGCTTCGTAGGTTTCCCCCACCCGATTCCGACCGCTCCATGCGCCCTCCTAGGCTGGCGACATCCCTACTTTTGGAGGCAGAGTGGCCGAGATTTCGGACGTCTTCTTCGTCGATGGAATGCGCACCCCGTTCGGGCGCGCCGGCGAGAAAGGCATGTACTGGAACACCCGCGCGGACGACCTGGCCGTCAAGGCGACGATCGGGCTCATGGAGCGCAACCCCGGCGTTCCCAAGGACCGCATCGACGACGTCGCCATCGCCGCGACCAGCCAGACCGGTGACCAGGGGCTGACCCTCGGCCGCAGCGTCGCGATCCTCTCCGGGCTCCCCCAGACGGTTCCGGGCTTCGCGATCGACCGCATGTGCGCGGGCGCGATGACGAGCGTCACGACGATGGCAGGGTCCATCGGCGTCGGCATGTACGACCTCGCCCTCGCGGGCGGGGTCGAGCACATGGGCCACCACCCGATCGGCGGCAACGCCGACCCGAACCCGCGTTTCGTGGCGGAGAAGATGGTCGACCCCGGCGCGCTCAACATGGGCGTGACCGCCGAGCGCATCTTCGACCGGTTCCCGCACCTCACCAAGGAGCGTTCGGACCGCTACGGCATGCTGAGCCAGCACAAGGCGCAGGCGGCGTACGACGCCGGGAAGATCCAGCCCGACCTCGTCTCGGTCGCCACCAAGGACGCCGACGGCTCCTGGGGCCTCGCCACCGAGGACGAGGGCCGCCGACCGCAGACCACGATGGAAGACCTCGCCGGTCTGAAGACGCCCTTCCGCCCGCACGGTCGGGTGTCCGCGGGCACCTCGTCGCCCCTCACCGACGGCGCGACGATGTCGCTGCTCGCCGGCGGCGGCGCCGTCAAGGAGCTCGGCCTGAAGCCCAAGATGAAGCTCGTCTCGTTCGCCTTCGCCGGCGTGCAGCCGGAGATCATGGGCATCGGCCCGATCCCGTCGACCGAGAAGGCGCTGAAGAAGGCCGGCCTCGCCATCGACGACATCGGCCTGTTCGAGCTGAACGAGGCGTTCGCCATCCAGGTGATCTCGCTGCTCGACCACTTCGGCATCGCCGACGACGACCCCCGGGTCAACCAGTGGGGCGGCGCCATCGCGCTCGGCCACCCGCTCGCCGCCTCCGGCGTGCGGCTCATGATCCAGCTCGCGGCCCAGTTCGCCGAGCGCCCCGACGTGCGTTACGGCCTGACCGCGATGTGTGTCGGCCTCGGCCAGGGCGGCTCGGTCATCTGGGAGAACCCCCACTTCGACGGCAAGAAGAAGCGCTGAGGCATCGACGAATGACGAACTACGACGACATCGACTTCTCCCCCATCCTCGCCGTGACGGAGGGCGAGGTGATCACGCACTCGCGGGTGCGCGACATCCGTCTCGCCTCCGGCAAGGTGCTTGCTCTCGTCACGCTCGACAACGGCCGCGACCACACGCGCCCGAACACGCTGGGTCCCGCGACGATGTTCCAGCTCGGCGAGACGCTGGACGCGCTGAAGGCGCGCGCGGCCGCCGGTGAGATCCAGGCGGTCGGCATCACCGGCAAGCAGTACATCCTCGCCGCCGGCGCCGACCTCAGCGACATCAGCAAGGTCGGCTCGAAGGACAACGCGCGCATGGTGGCCCAGCTCGGCCACAAGGTGTTCGGAAAGCTCTCCGATCTGGGAGTTCCCACGTTCGCCTTCGTGAACGGGCTCGCGCTCGGCGGCGGGCTCGAGATCGCGCTGAACAGCACGTACCGGACGGTGGATGCCTCGGCCGCCGCGATCGCGCTGCCCGAGGTATTCCTCGGCATCATCCCCGGCTGGGGCGGCGCGTACCTGCTGCCGAACCTCATCGGCATCGAGAACGCGCTCGAGGTCGTGATCTCGAACCCGCTGAAGCAGAACCGCATGCTCAAGCCGCAGCAGGCGTTCGATTACGGCATCGTCGACGCGATCTTCCCCGCCGCGAACTACCTCGAGGACTCGCTGGCCTGGGCCGACGGCGTCCTCGGCGGAAAGATCAAGGTCGACCGCAAGAACGAGCCGGGCAAGATCGAGCGTCTCACCAAGTGGCCGATCGCCATCAAGATGGCGCGCGGCATGCTCGAGTCGAAGATCGGCACCGTGCCGAAGTCGCCGTATGTGGCGCTGGACCTGCTCGACAAGGCGCGCAACGGCTCGAGGGCCGAGGGCTTCGCGCGTGAGGACGAGGCTCTCGCCGAGCTCGTCACGGGCGACCAGTTCGCGGCATCCATGTATGCCTTCGATCTGGTGCAGAAGCGCGCCAAGCGTCCGGTCGGCGCTCCCGACAAGGAGCTCGCGAAGAAGGTGACCAAGGTCGGCATCATCGGCGCAGGCCTCATGGCGAGTCAGTTCGCGCTGCTGTTCGTGCGGAAGCTGCAGGTGCCGGTGCTCATCACCGACCTCGACCAGGCGCGTGTCGACAAGGGTGTGGCGTACATCCACGACGAGATCGGCAAGCTCGAGGCGAAGGGGCGCCTCGACGGCGACTCCGCGAACAAGCTGCGCGCGCTCGTCACGGGCACGACCGACAAGAGCCTGTACGCGGACTGTGACTTCGTCATCGAGGCCGTCTTCGAAGAGGTCGGCGTCAAGCAGCAGGTGTTCGGCGAGATCGAGCAGATCATCGCCGAGGACGCGATCCTCGCCACCAACACCTCGTCGCTGTCGGTCGAGGAGATCGGCGCGAAGCTCGCCCACCCCGAGCGTCTCGTCGGTTTCCACTTCTTCAACCCGGTCGCGGTGATGCCGCTCATCGAGATCGTGAAGACGCCGCAGACATCCCAGGCCGCGCTCTCGACGGCGTTCGTCGTCGCGAAGAACCTCGGCAAGAACGCGGTCCTCACCGCCGACGCGCCAGGATTCGTCGTGAATCGTCTGCTGGCGAAGGTCATGGGCGAGGCGGCGCGTGCCGTGTACGAGGGCACGCCGGTCGCCGACGTCGAGAAGGCGTTCGCCCCCCTCGGTCTGCCGATGGGGCCGTTCCAGCTCATCGACCTGGTCGGCTGGAAGGTCGCCGCGCACGTGCAGGACACCATGGTGCGCGCCTTCCCCGAGCGGTTCTACGCGAACGAGAACTTCCACGCGCTCGCTGAGCTCCCCGAGGTCGTCGAGAAGGACAAGGGCGGCCGCGTGACCGGCTGGACCAAGGCCGCGGAGAAGGTGCTGAAGCCCGCCGTGGGCTCGTCGCCGGCTTCTGCCGACGACATCCTGCGGCGCGTTCAGGACGGGCTCGCACAGGAGATCAGGATCATGCTCGACGAGGGTGTCGTCCCCGAGGTCGAGGACATCGACCTCTGCCTCATCCTCGGCGCGGGCTGGCCGTTCATCGACGGTGGCGCATCGCCGTATCTCGACCGCGAGGGCGCGTCCGAGCGCGTCTTCGGCGACACCTTCCACCACCCGGTGATCAAGGGCATCGCCGGCTGACGCGCGAACACCGAAAGGGCGCATTCTCAGCTGAGGATGCGCCCTTTCGCCGTGGGTGCGTCGCGAGGCCGCAGGTCTAGCGGCGCTCTTCGCGCGACAGCGTCGGGATCACCGGGATCTCGCGGGTCTCCGCGCCCCGCGCGACGGGGATGCGCGTGCCGAGCACCTGCGCGACGACATCTTGAGCGATCTTCGCCGGGGTGAGGCCGGCGTCCTCGAGGATCTGCTCGCGGCTCGCGTGGTCGATGAACTCGTCGGGCACGCCCAGCTCGTCGACCGCCGTGTCGACGCCCGCCTCGCGCAGCACCTGGCGCACGCGTGTGCCGATGCCGCCGACACGGATGCCGTCCTCGATCGTGATGACCAGGCGATGGGATGCTGCGAGCTCGACGATCGACGGCTGCACCGGCACGACCCACCGCGGGTCGACGACGGTGGCGCCGATGCCCTGCGCACGCAGGCGCTCGGCGACGTCGACGGCGATGTGCGCCATCGGGCCGATGCCGACGAGCAGCACATCCTGGGCGTCGGAGCGCACGAGGACGTCCACGCCGTCCTCGAGGCGCTCCAGCGCAGGGATCTCGGGGCTCACGCCGCCCTTCGGGAAGCGGATGACGGTGGGCGCGTCGTCGACGGCCACGGCCTCGTGCAGCTCCTCGCGGAGGCGCGTCTCGTCGCGCGGCACGGCGATGCGGATGTGCGGCACGATCTGCAGCATCGCGAGGTCCCAGATGCCGTGGTGGCTCGGGCCGTCGGGGCCTGTCACGCCGGCGCGATCGAGCACGAAGGTGACGCCGGCGCGGTGGAGCGCGACATCCATCAGCACCTGATCGAACGCGCGGTTCATGAACGTCGCGTAGATCGCGACGACCGGGTGCAGGCCGCCGAACGACAGGCCCGCCGCGGAGGCGACGGCGTGCTGCTCCGCGATGCCGACGTCGTAGACGCGGTCGGGGAAGCGCTGCGCGAACGGCAGGAGCCCGGTGGGGCGCAGCATGGCCGCGGTCATGGCGATGATGTCGTCGCGCTGCTCGCCCACGTGCACGAGCTCGTCGGCGAAGACGTCGGTCCACGCGGTGCCGCCGGCCGAGCCGAGGGACTCTCCCGTGATCGGGTCGATCTTGCCCACGGCGTGGAACTGGTCGGCCTCGTCCTCGAGGGCGGGCGCATAGCCCCGGCCCTTCTCGGTGATCGCGTGGACGATGACGGGCGCGCCGTACTCCTTGGCGAGCTCGAGCGTCTCGATGAGCGTCGGCAGGTCGTGGCCGTCCACCGGTCCGAGGTACTTGATGTCGAGGTTCGAGTACAGCGCGGCGTTGTTCGTGAAGCGCGACAGGAACCCGTGCGTGCCGCCGCGCACGCCGCGGTACACGGCGCGGGCGGCGGGGCCGAGCTTGCGGAAGAGCGTGTCGGAGCCGCGGTGAAGGTTGCGGTAGGAATCCGCCGTGCGGACACGGTTGAGGTAGCGCGCCATCCCGCCGATGGTCGGGGCGTACGAGCGCCCGTTGTCGTTGACGACGATGACGAGGTTGCGGTCGTTGTCGTCGGAGATGTTGTTGAGCGCCTCCCACGTCATGCCGCCGGTGAGCGCGCCGTCGCCGACGACGGCGATCACGTGCCGATCCTTGCGGCCGGTGCGGGTCAGAGCTCGCGAGACGCCGTCCGCCCAGCTCAGCGAGCTCGAGGCGTGGGACGACTCGACGACGTCGTGCGGGCTCTCGGACCGCTGCGGGTAGCCGGCGAGCCCTTCGCGTGCGCGCAGCTTGGTGAAGTCCTGACGCCCGGTGAGGAGCTTGTGCACGTACGACTGGTG
Organism: Microbacterium trichothecenolyticum; assembly: GCF_041938625.1. Taxonomy (GTDB): domain Bacteria; phylum Actinomycetota; class Actinomycetes; order Actinomycetales; family Microbacteriaceae; genus Microbacterium; species Microbacterium trichothecenolyticum_D. Next base: position 2,227,666 of record NZ_CP169427.1, read on the forward strand.
CCCGGTGTCGAAGATCATGGGATCGTTCGGCGAGTCGAACACGCGGTGCAGCGCGATCGTCAGTTCGACGACACCGAGGTTGGGGCCCAGGTGGCCGCCTGTGCGTGCGACGTTCTCGACGAGGAATCCGCGGATCTCTTCCGCGAGCTGATCGAGCTGATCGAGGCTCAGTGCGTCGAGGTCGCGGGGTCCGGTGATGGACGACAGCAGCGACATCCCCGCTCCTTTCCAGCCCCGGAAGGGCTCTGCAAGTCTACCCGGGCATGAAGGGGGGACCGGATGCCGCAGCATCCGGTCCCCGTGAATCAGCTGTCAGACCAGCGAACGCAGCACGTACTGCAGGATGCCGCCGTTGCGGTAGTAGTCGGCCTCACCGGGCGTGTCGATGCGGACGACCGCGTCGAACTCGACCGTCTGCTTGCCCTCGGGCGAGAACTCGCTCGGCTCGGCGGTAACGCGCACCGTCTTCGGCGTGACGCCCTCGTTGAGCTGCTCGAGACCCGAGATCGAAACGATCTCGGTGCCGTCGAGGCCCAGCGACTTCCAGCTCTCGCCGGCCGGGAACTGCAGCGGGACGACGCCCATGCCGATGAGGTTCGAGCGGTGGATGCGCTCGAAGCTCTCGGTGATGACCGCCTTCACGCCCAGCAGGCTCGTGCCCTTCGCCGCCCAGTCGCGCGACGAGCCGGAGCCGTACTCCTTGCCGCCGAAGATCACGAGCGGGGTGCCGGCCGCCTGGTAGTTCTGGCTGGCGTCGTAGATGAAGGACTGGGGTCCGCCGGCCTGCGTGAAGTCGCGCGTGAATCCACCCTCGACCTCGGCGCCGTCGTTGACCTCGCGGACGAGCTGGTTCTTCAGGCGGATGTTCGCGAACGTGCCGCGGATCATCACCTCGTGGTTGCCACGGCGCGAGCCGTAAGAGTTGAAGTCCTTACGGTCCACGCCGTGGGCGGCCAGGTACTGACCGGCCGGGCTGTCGGCCTTGATGTTGCCGGCAGGGCTGATGTGGTCGGTCGTGACCGAGTCCAGCAGCGTCGCCAGGACACGCGCACCCGAGATATCGCCGACCGGAGTCAGCTCCATCGTCATGCCGTCGAAGTACGGGGGCTTGCGCACGTACGTCGAGGCCTCGTCCCACTCGAACACGTCGCCGGTCGGCGTCGGGAGGGTCCGCCACCGCTCGTCGCCCTCGAAGACGCTCGCGTACTGGTGGGTGAACATCTCCTTGTTGATCGACGAGTCGATCGTGGCCTGCACCTCGGCCGAGTCCGGCCAGATGTCGCGCAGGAACACGTCGTTGCCGTCCTGGTCGGTGCCGAGGGCGTCGACCTCGAAGTCGAAGTTCATCGAACCGGCGAGCGAGTACGCGATCACGAGGGGCGGGCTCGCGAGGTAGTTCATCTTCACATCGGGGTTGATGCGCCCCTCGAAGTTGCGGTTCCCCGACAGCACCGCGGTGACCGCGAGATCGTTCTCGTTGATCGCCGCGGAGACCTCCTCGATGAGGGGACCGGAGTTGCCGATGCACGTGGTGCATCCGTAGCCGACGGTGAAGAAGCCCAGGTCTTCGAGGTCCTTGGTGAGACCAGCCTTCTCGTAGTAGTCGGTGACGACCTTCGAGCCGGGTGCGAGGGTGGTCTTCACCCACGGCTTGGCCTTGAGGCCCTTCCTGACCGCGTTGCGGGCGAGGAGGCCGGCGGCGAGCATGACCGACGGGTTCGACGTGTTGGTGCACGACGTGATCGCGGCGATCGTCACGGCACCGTGGTCGAGCACGAACTTCTCGCCACCCTCGAGGGTCACCGGGGTGGGCTTCGAAGCCGTCGCCGGCGCGTGGCTGTGGTGGTGATGCTCGTGGAGGCTGTACTCGTCCTCCGGCGAGTTCCCGGGCGGGTCGGACGCCGGGAACGACTCCGAGCCCTCGAGATCGACGAGATCGTGGTCGATCTCGGCGTAGTTGGTGAGGTCGCTCTCGAACTGCTGCTTCGCCTGCGAGAGGACGATGCGGTCCTGCGGGCGCTTGGGCCCGGCGATCGAGGGGACCACCGTTGAGAGGTCCAGCTCCATGTACTCGCTGAACACCGGCTCCCGCGTGGCGTCGTGCCAGAGCGTCTGCTCCTTGGCGTACGCCTCGACCAGCGCGAGCTGCTGCTCGTCACGACCAGTGAGGCGCAGGTAGTCGATGGTCACGCTGTCGATCGGGAACATCGCGGCGGTCGAGCCGAACTCCGGGCTCATGTTGCCGATGGTCGCCCGGTTCGCGAGCGGGACCGATGCCACGCCCTCGCCGTAGAACTCGACGAACTTGCCGACCACGCCGTGCTTGCGCAGCATGTCGGTGATGGTCAGCACGACGTCGGTCGCGGTGACGCCGGTCGGGATCGCGCCGGAGAGCTTGAAGCCCACGACCTTGGGGATGAGCATCGAGACAGGCTGGCCGAGCATGGCCGCCTCGGCCTCGATACCGCCGACGCCCCAGCCCAGCACACCGAGCCCGTTGACCATGGTGGTGTGCGAGTCCGTGCCCACGCAGGTGTCGGGGTAGGCGCGGAGCACGCCGCCGACGGTGCGGTCGTAGATGACCTTCGCGAGGTGCTCGATGTTGACCTGGTGGACGATGCCGGTGCCCGGCGGGACGACCTTGAAGTCGTTGAACGCCGTCTGGCCCCAGCGCAGGAACTGGTACCGCTCGCCGTTGCGCTCGTACTCGATCTCGACGTTGCGCTCGAGGGCGTTCTCGGTGCCGAAGAGGTCCGCGATGACGGAGTGGTCGATGACCATCTCGGCCGGAGAGAGCGGGTTGATCTTGGTGGCGTCGCCACCCAGTGCGGCGACCGCCTCGCGCATGGTGGCGAGGTCGACGATGCAGGGAACGCCGGTGAAGTCCTGCATCACGACGCGAGCCGGCGTGAACTGGATCTCGGTGTTCGGCTCGGCCGCGGCATCCCACGATCCGAGAGCCTCGATCTGCTCCTTGGTGACGTTCGCGCCGTCCTCGGTGCGCAGCAGGTTCTCGAGCAGCACCTTGAGGCTGAACGGGAGCTTCTCGTAGCCCGCGACCGTGTCGATGCGGAAGATCTCGTAGTCGGTGCTGCCGACCGTCAGGGTGCTCTTCGCACCGAAGCTGTCAACCGTGGACACGTCTGTCTCCTTCGTCGGCGGCGGGGATCGTGCCGGAGTCCGGCATCCCCATCTTCCCCCGCACCGAAGCCCTCGGCTAGTGAGGTCGCCCTAACGGTTCGGAGGAAATTTATCTTGATGTCGAGATAAATGTATCACTTCGGCGCGCGCGGATAGAGCGCGCGCACGGCGAGCCATGTGACCGCGACCATGGGCGCGAACAGCGGCAGCCCCATGATCAGCTTCACGGTGCCGAGCGCTGCGACGTCGCCCGCGAAGTAGAGCGGCACCTGCACGAGCAGGCGGAGCGCGAACAGCCCCGCCCACGCGATCGACAGCCAGAAGAAGACGCGCCGCTTGCGCTTGTCGGCGCGCCACGCCGTGCCCTCCCCCATGAGGAAGCCGACGGCCAGGCCGATGAGCGGCCACCCGACGAGCGCCGAGACGAGGAACGCGGTGCCGTACAGCGTGTTGGTGAGGAAGCCAGGGATGAAGCTGTCCTCTCCCCTGCCGGTCCACAGCGACAGGCCCGCCGCCGCGGCCGCCGCGATCAGGCCGCCGATGGCGGCGCTTGCGGATTGCCGCTGAATGAGGCGGACGACGGTGAAGACGGCGGCGAGGCCGACCGAGAGCCCGAGGCTCAGCAGAAGGTTGCCGGAGCGGACATCCGGGTCGGGGTTATACGTCGCCGTCCACGCGACGAGGAACACGACGCCCGGAAGGACGGACTCGAGGATGCCGCGCCAGCCGCCCATCGCGGCCCACACGACGTGACCCGTGCTCTTGCCCTCGGCCGGGTCGAGTCCGGCGCGGCGCGCGGCGCCGCCCAACGCGGCACCGAGCACCTCGGAGGCCGAGGGCGCGGCCTGTGTGGTCCCGTCCGTGTCGCCGGCGGGAGAGTTCGCGGCGGGCTCGGCCGCCGCGTCATCGGGGCGCGAGGAGTCGCTCACGCCGAGCCCGGCGTGGCCGGCATCTTCAGCGGGATGAGGTCGCGGGGTGGCATCGGCGAGCCGCCGCGGACGACCACGATCGACCGGAAGAGGTCCTCGACGGACGCCGCCGCCTCGACATCGGCCGTCGCGGCGCCGCCGATGACGCCGCGCAGGAACCAGCGGGGTCCGTCGACACCGACGAAGCGCGCGAGGCGCTTCCCGGCCGCGCCGTCGGGCCCGGCGATGACGGGGACCTCGGCGAGGAGCTCAGGACCCAGCGGTCCCTCCCGCTCCTCGACGCGGCCGCCCTGCTGACGGATCTGCTGGCGGATCTGCTCGCGCGTCTCCTCCCAGAGCCCCGCTGAGCGCGGCGCCGCGAAAGGCTGCACCTGGAGGGTCGAGCCGGCGTAGTCCAGACCGACGGCCACGATGCGCTTGGTCTGCTCCTCGACCTCGAGTCGCAGGTTCAAGCCCTCGCGGGGCAGGATCTTGATCCCGCCGAGGTCGATGTACGGGCGGACCGGGTTGGCCTCGGACTCGTCGAACGGGCCGGTGGTGGCGCGGTCGTCGGGTGCGACCTTGCGCAGGCCGTCGACGGATGAGGGATCGGTCATGCGAGGACTCCATCCTTTTCGTCTTGGTCGCGGGGAGCCCCCCGCGAGAACTCGCCGTCGCTCGTCGGCGGCTCCGCCGCGCCCCCGTGATAGCCCGTGGACCCGAAGCCGCCCTCGCCGCGCACGCTGTCGGGCAGGGTTTCCACGGGGATGAATACGGCACGCGGGACCGGCATCACGATGAGCTGGGCGATGCGGTCGCCGACGGCGATGTCGTGCGCCTTCGTCGCATCGGTGTTCAGCAGGATCACCTTGATCTCGCCGCGGTAGCCGGCGTCGATGGTGCCCGGCGCGTTGACGACCGTGATCCCGTGCTTGGCGGCCAGGCCGCTGCGCGGCACCACGAACGCGACGTGGCCTGCGGGCAGTGCGATTCGCACGCCGGTGCCGACGAGGGCGCGCTCACCGGGTTCGAGACGCACCGCCTCGGCGGCGACGAGGTCGGCTCCGGCGTCCCCCGGGTGCGCGTACACCGGGACGTCGGGGGCGATAATGGGGACGTCCACCGTTTCAGTCACCCAACGAGGGTAATGCAGAACTCAACGCCTCACGCCGGTGCCCGGACCGGCCGTGCCGACGGCTATCGCGAGCGGCTCGCCCCTTCACTGTGGATCCTGGTCGCGGCAGGGATGGCCGCGCCGATGGCGGCGCTCGTCGTCACGCCGATCGACACGACGGTCGCGCTCGTCGTGGGCGCCGTCGTCGGCATCCTGCTGATCGCATTGCTGATCCTGGCGGCGCCTGTCGTCGAGGTCCGGGACGGCGAGCTGCGAGCGGGACGCGCGCACATCGGCGTCGAGTTCCTCGGTGACGGGGAGGTTCACCTCGGAGACGATGCGCGCCACGCGCGCGGTGCGGGACTCGACCCGCGTTCGTGGCATCTCATCCGGGGCGGGATCGACGGAGTCGTCGTATTCGCCGTGACGGATGCCGATGATCCGACGACCGCGTGGGTCATCTCCTCGCGGACGCCGGACCGGCTGGCCGCCGCTGTGCGGCGGGCTCAGATCACGCGGCGCACTCAGTACAGATAGGGCCGTCGGCGGTCTCGTGATCGAGCTGCGAGCGGTGCTTCACGAGGAAGCAGTTCGAACAGGTGAACTCGTCCTCCTGTGCGGGGAGAACGACGACGTCGAGCTCGAGGTCCGACAGGTCGGCGCCGGGCAGCTCGAAGCCCGACGGGTTGTCGGCGTCCTCCACATCGACCGAGCCCGAGAGCTTGTCGGGAACGCGCTCCTTGAGCGCCTCGATCGACTCGCTGTCGTCCTCGGTCTTGCGGGGGGCGTCGTAATCGGTGGCCATGCGTGAAGATCTCAACTTCCGGGTATTCGCGGTTGCGCTCGCCCTTGCGGGCGGCGATAGTTTGCACGACCATTCCCCTTTTCGCAAATGCGATCGGGCGCCGTCCTGACCGTGCGTTCGCGTGAAACTCGCGGCACGCGCGGGATATTCCCGGCCCTCGTGGTGCCCTATGACACGATGGGGCGGACAGGCGGGCTCTGAAGCCGTGAAGTCCGCCGGACCAGCGCAGCCAAGAGCCGGCACGAGAAGCAGGGAGCGTCCGCATGGAACAGCTCAAGGTCATCGGAACCGAGGACGACAAGCTCATCCTGGCGACGGAGTCCGGCGAGAGATTCACGCTCGACGTGGACGACGTGCTGCGCGGCGAGTTGCGCAAGGCGCGTCGTGACCGCGAGGCCGACGCGCAGACCCCGCGCCCCAGCCCCCGCGAGATCCAGGCCCACATCCGCTCAGGCCTTTCCGCGCGCGAGGTGGCCGAGCTCCTCGGCGCCCGTGTAGAAGACATCGTGCGGTTCGAAGGGCCTGTGCTGGCCGAGCGCGAGCACATCGTCGGCCAGGCGCTGGCCGTCCCCGTGCTGCTCGGGGGCGACTTCGAGGGTGACGGGCAGACGACCTTCGGCTCGGCGGTGCGCGCCAAGCTCACCGAGGCGGGTGCGATCGGCGAACGCTGGACCAGCTGGAAGGAGCCGACCGGCTGGACCGTCAAGCTGGAGTTCACCTCGAACGACATCGGCCACGACGCCCGCTGGGGGTTCGATCCCCGACGCAGCACGCTGTCGCCGCTGAACGCCGACGCCATCCAGCTCTCTCGTCAGGGGTCGCTTCCCGAGGGGCTGATCCCCCGGTTGCGCGCCCTCGACGCGGTCGCCCCGAAGGATGACTCCCGCTTCGACAGCGGGGCGTTCGGCCCGCGCCGCCTCCCCGACGCGGACATCGAGTCGCCCGAGATCCCGGGCCCCGCAGCCCCCGCGGTCCAGGAGGCCGCCATCAAGCGCGCCAGCGAGCCCGCCGTGGTGACCTCGGCCGAGACCGCCGACCTGCTCGAGGCGCTGCGTCGTCGTCGCGGTCAGCGCGAGCCGCTCCCGGGTGCCGAAGAGGTCGCGTCGGCTCCCCGCTCGCCCGCGCCCGTCGCGCTCTTCGACGCGCTGGAGCCGGGCTACGAAGAGTCGTCGTCCGAAGACGAGCCGCCCGCATCCGACTATCAGGCGCCGACTCCGGCCGCGGTCGCCGAGGCAGGACGTCGCAAGGGACGCACGTCGATGCCGTCGTGGGACGAGATCGTGTTCGGCGCGCGCTCCGACGACTGACCCCTCAGGCTCCGGCGAACGCGCCGAGCCGGATGAGCGGGACGATCCGCTCCTCGTCGGTCAGCGAGCCGTGCTGGCCGATCATCTTCTGCGGCGCCTTGTCGGCGAGCCGGTCGTCGTAGTACGCGATGCCCGCGCGCGCCGCGACGACCACGTCGCCGAGGCGCGCATGCACGTCGGGGTCGACGCGGCCCACCAGGCCCGACGCCTCGAGCTCGGCGCGGGAGAAGACCCACGAACGGGATGCCTCGGCCTCGCGCCACCGCGCGAGCACCGCATCCGCCGCACCCGGCTCCGCGTACAGGTGGAGCATCCGCGGCTCGCCGCCGATGAGCCGGACGCCGTCCAGAAGGTCGTCGCCCGCCTCCAGAAGAAGATGGCGATGCCGCGGCACGTCGATCATGCCGTGGTCGGACGTCACCACGACGCCGGTGCCGCGGTCGAGAGATGTCGAGAGCATGCGGGCCGCAGCATCCACCCTCTCCAGCCCGGCGACCCATTCGTCCGACTCCCAGCCGCGCTTGTGACCGATCGCGTCGAGATCGGGGGCGTAGAGATAGATGAGGGAACCCGGATGCTGCGCCGCCAGGTCGGCGGCGAGGCTCACGCGCTCGTCGAGGTCGTCGGCGCCGTGGAACTCGGCGTCGCCGAGGGTGGCCGCCGTGAAGCCGGTGCCCGCGTACTCGTTTCGCGAGACGGCGAAGAACGGTCTGCCGAGCGTCGCGGACAGCGGGGCGGCGCGCTGGAACTCCAGCGGGAGGCCGTCGGTGTCCCAGCCGCGGAGCAGATTGATCACGTCGTCGGTGCCGGGCACGCGGGCCCGATACCCGACGATGCCGTGCTCCCCCGGCAGCGTGCCAGTGAGAAGACTGGTCAGCGCGGCGGCGGTGGTCGACGGGAACACCGTGCGCGCGACATCCTTCTTCGTCCGAGCCTCGCTGAGGAAGCGGGCGTGTCCGGCTCGGGCGGAGAGGTTGGAGACGCCGAGCCCGTCGAGCACCCAGACGATGCCGCTGCGTGCCGGGGCGAACCACTCCGAGCCGCCGTCCAGCGCCGCCGACATCTCGGTCACGACACGGGTGAGGCTCCGGGCGCGGGGCGGGTCCACGGGTAGGCTGAGGGTCATCGGGGCCAGTCTCGCACACGCGGCCGCGCCCCCTCGCTCCCCGCCGTCACCCGAGGCTTCATCGACACATGCCCGCTTCCCGCACCGATTCCTCCCCCGCTGACCACGGACGCATCGAGGACGTCGACGTCTCTTCGGAGATGCAGACGTCGTTCCTGGAGTACGCGTACTCGGTCATCTACTCGCGCGCACTTCCCGACGCGCGCGACGGGCTCAAGCCGGTGCAGCGGCGCATCCTCTTCCAGATGGCCGACATGGGCCTGCGGCCCGACCGCGGCCACGTCAAGAGCGCGCGCGTCGTCGGCGAGGTGATGGGAAAGCTGCACCCCCACGGTGACGCCCCCATCTACGACGCCCTCGTCCGTCTTGCACAGCCGTTCTCACTGCGCGTGCCCCTCGTCGACGGGCACGGCAACTTCGGCTCGCTCGACGACGGTCCCGCCGCCCCCCGGTACACCGAGGCGCGGCTCGCGCCGCCCGCGCTGGCGCTGACGGAGAACCTCGACGAGGACGTCGTCGACTTCATCCCCAACTACGACGGTCAGTTCCAGCAGCCCGAGGTGCTGCCGGCCGCCTTCCCCAACCTGCTCGTGAACGGCACGACCGGCATCGCGGTCGGCATGGCGACCAACATGGCGCCGCACAACCTCATCGAGGTCGTCGGCGCGGCGACCCATCTGCTCGAGAACCCCGAGGCGACGGTCGACGAGCTCATGGAGTTCGTGCCCGGCCCGGACCTTCCCGGCGGCGGCATCATCGTGGGTCTCGACGGCATCAAGGACGCCTACACGAACGGCCGCGGCAGCTTCCGCACGCGCGCGAAGGTGTCGATCGAATCGCTCGGCCCGCGCCGCACCGGGCTCATCGTGACCGAGCTGCCGTACCTCGTCGGTCCCGAGCGCGTGATCGAGAAGATCAAGGACGCCGTAAACGCGAAGAAGCTGCAGGGCATCGCCGACGTCACCGACCTGACCGACCGTCACCATGGCCTGCGCCTGGTCATCGGCATCAAGACCGGCTTCGACCCGCAGGCGGTGCTCGAGCACCTCTACCGGCTGACGCCGCTCGAGGACTCGTTCAGCATCAACAACGTCGCCCTCGTCGACGGGCAGCCGCAGACCCTGGGCCTGCGCGAGCTCCTGCGCGTGTACCTCGACCACCGCATCAGCGTGGTCACACGCCGCAGCCGCTACCGCCTGGAGCGCCGCAAGGAACGCCTGCACCTCGTCGAGGGCCTGCTCATCGCGATCCTCGACATCGACGAGGTCATCCAGGTCATCCGCACGTCCGACGACAGCGAGCAGGCCCGCACACGCCTGATGAGCGTGTTCGACCTGTCCGAGGCGCAGTCCGAGTACATCCTCGAGCTGCGACTGCGTCGCCTCACGAAGTTCTCGCGCATCGAGCTCGAGACCGAGCGCGACAACCTCAAGAAGGAGATCGCGCAGCTCGAGGAGCTGCTCGGCAGCGACGTGCTGCTGCGCGCGCAGGTGGCGCACGAACTGGATGCCGCCGCCGAGGCGTTCGGCACCCCCCGGCGCACGCTCCTGCTCAACGGCGGCCCGGTCCAACCCCGCTCGCGTGCGGCTGCGGCGACCGCCGACCTGCAGATCGCGGATGCGCCGTGCCGCGTCTTCCTGTCCGCCACCGGGCGCATGGTGCGCGCCGAGCTCGTGGCCGACGCGCCCGGCGGAGGCATCGTCGCCCCGGCACGACGCTCGAAGCACGACGCCGTCCGCTCGGCGGTGGACGCCACCACGCGCGGCGACCTCGGCGCCGTGACCAACCTCGGCCGACTGGTGCGCTTCTCCCCCGTCGACCTGCCCTCCGTTCCCGCCAACTCGGTCCAGCTGGCGGCCGGCACGCGTGGTGACCAGTACCTGGGTCTCAGTGGCGGCGAGCACATCGTCGCGCTCGTGCCGCTCACCGACGCCCCGCCGATCGCGATCGGCACCGCGCAGGGCATCGTCAAGCGCGTGGCCGCCAGCGAGATCGCGAACAAGCACGATATCGAGATCATCGCCCTGAAGGACGGCGACAGGGTCGTCGGTGCGGCACTCGCCTCGGATGGCGCCGAACTGGTGTTCGTGGCGAGCGACGCGCAGCTGCTGCGCTTCGATGCCTCGTCGGTGCGTCCGCAGGGCCGCTCGGCGGGGGGCATGGCGGGCATCCGTCTCACCGACGGCGCACAGGTCATCGCGTTCGACGTCGTCGGGCCGTCGGAGTTCGACGCCGTGGTGGTGACGATCGCCGGTTCGACCACGGCGCTGGCCGGCACCGACGCCGGCAGCGCCAAGGTGTCGCTGTTCAGTGAGTTCCCCGCCAAGGGCCGCGCGACCGGCGGCGTCCGCGCTCAGCGCTTCCTGCGCGGCGAGGACGCGCTCACGATCGCCTGGGTGGGCACCGACCCGCGCGCCATCGGCTCCGACGGCGCTACCCGCGCGCTGCCCGCCGCGGGCGCGAAGCGCGACGCGTCGGGCACGGCTCTCGACGGCGTCATCGGCGCCGTCGGCACCGGCATCCGCTGAGTTCCCTGACCGGTTCGCCTCGCCGTCGCGGCGGGGCGAACTCGCAGGTCGGCGGTCAGGCGTCGATGCGCTCGCGCACCAGCCGGTCGCTGGAGTCGATGATGAACTCCTTGCGAGGCGCCACATCGTTGCCCATGAGCAGTTCGAAGACGGATGCCGCGGCCTCGGCATCCTGCATGCGCACGCGTCGGAGGGTGCGGCCACTGCGGTCCATGGTGGTCGTCGCCAGCTGGTCCGCGTCCATCTCGCCGAGACCCTTGTAACGCTGAACGGGTTCCTGCCAGCGTTTGCCCGCCTTGGTGAGCTTCGTGAGGAGTCCGTGGAGCTCTGCCTCGGAGTACGTGTAGATGGTCTCGTTCGGCTTCGACCCCGGGTTCATCACGACGACCCGATGCAGCGGCGGGACGGCGGCGTAGACGCGACCCTCGTCGATCAGCGGCCGCATGTAGCGGAAGAACAGCGTCAGCAGCAGCGTGCGGATGTGGGCGCCGTCGACATCGGCGTCGCTCATCAGGATGATCTTGCCGTAACGAGCGGTGTCGAGGTCGAACGAGCGGCCGGAGCCGGCTCCGATCACCTGGATGATGGCGGCGCACTCGGCGTTCGACAGCATGTCGCTGATCGACGCCTTCTGGACGTTGAGGATCTTGCCGCGGATCGGCAGCAGCGCCTGGAACTCGCTGTTGCGAGCGAGTTTGGCTGTTCCGAGCGCCGAATCGCCCTCGACGATGAACAGCTCGGACTCGGCGACGTCGTTCGACCGGCAGTCGGCGAGCTTCGCCGGCAGCGACGAGGATTCCAGGGCGTTCTTGCGGCGCTGGGTCTCTTTGTGCGTGCGCGCGGAGATGCGCGCCTTCATCTCGGAGACCACCTTGTCGAGCAGCAGCGACGTCTGCGCCTTGTCGTCGCGCTTCGGCGAGGTGAACCGCGCGGTGAGCTCGCGGGTGACGACGTTCGACACGATCTGGCGGACCGCCGGGGTGCCGAGGACCTCCTTGGTCTGGCCCTCGAACTGCGGCTCGGGAAGACGCACCGTCAGCACGGCCGTGAGCCCGGCGAGGATGTCGTCCTTCTCGAGCTTGTCGTTTCCGACCTTGAGGCGACGCGCGTTCTGCGCGACCTGGTCGCGCAGCACCTTCATGAGGCCCTGCTCGAACCCCTGCTGGTGGGTGCCGCCCTTGGGAGTGGCGATGATGTTGACGAACGAGCGCGACACCGTCTCGTAGCCGGTACCCCACCTGACTGCGATGTCGACGTGGCACTCGCGCTCGACCTCGGTCGGGACCATCGCTCCCGAAGGCTGCAGCACCGGTACGGTCTCGGTGAACTTCCCCTCGCCGCTCAGACGCCACGTGTCGGTGACACCGGAGTCGGGCGCGAGGAAGTCGGCGAACTCCGAGATGCCGCCGTCGAACCGGTAGCTCGTCTCGACGGGCTCGCCCGACTCGGTGCCGGGGCGCTCGTCGCGGATGACGATCTCGAGGCCCGGGACCAGGAACGCGGTCTGGCGGGCGCGCTGCTCGAGCTCCTGCAGGTTGAACGCGGCGTCCTTCGTGAAGATCTGCCGGTCGGCCCAGTACCTGATGCGGGTGCCGGTGACGCCTTTCGCGGCGCGGCCCGCGACGCGCAGTTCGCTGCGGTCCTCGAAGGGCGTGAACGCCGAGTCGGGGCTGCCGTTCGAGAAGACGCCGGGCTCGCCCCGGTGGAACGACATCGCCCACGTCTTGCCGCCGCGGTCGACCTCGACGTCGAGGCGCTCCGAGAGCGCGTTGACGACGGATGCCCCGACGCCATGCAGACCGCCGGACGCGGCGTACGAGCCGCCGCCGAACTTGCCGCCGGCGTGGAGCTTCGTGAAGACGACCTCGACGCCCGACAGCCCCGTGCGCGGCTCGATGTCGACGGGGATGCCGCGGGCGCGGTCTCGCACCTCGACGCTGCCGTCGGCGTGGAGGACGATGTCGATGCGCGAGCCGTGGCCGGCGAGGGCTTCATCGACGGAGTTGTCGATGATCTCCCACAGGCAGTGCATGAGGCCGCGCGAGTCGGTCGAGCCGATGTACATGCCGGGGCGCTTGCGGACCGCTTCGAGCCCTTCGAGCACCTGGAGATGATGGGCGGAGTACTCGGCGGTCACAATCTCCCATCGTAATCGGGGCACCCGACAGCCCCGCACAGACACGCTTCAGGGCCGGGAAGGGTACGCGCTCAGCGAAATGTCGTCAATTCGCGGCATTCTCGAAACATGGGCGTGGTTGTATTTCATGACCGCCAGAGAGTTCTACCAGTACGAGGAGGCACCGAGATGAACACGCTATCGACACCGACCGAGACCGGCGCCGTCCTCGAGCACCGCCTCACCGCCATGGATCGCTGCGATTCGTGCGGCGCACAGGCGTACATCGCGGCCGAGGTCAACGGCAGCGAACTCCTCTTCTGCGCCCACCACGGTCGCAAGTACGAAGAGAAGCTCCGCGCCATCGCGACCTCTTGGCACGACGAGACCGCTCGCCTCGCCGAGTAGGCGCCCGGCTCGGCAGACTCGCACCCGTCGCTCTCAGCGGCGGGTGTATCTGCGTTCCACAAGTGGTGAAACGCGCAGCGCGATCTCTTCGCCGATCGTGCCGATGAGCTCGGCGAGATCCGTCGCGCTGACTTCCCCCGCGGCGCCGGGACCGTAGATCGTGACAGTGTCCCCGGCAACTGCTCCCGGCCAGGCAGCGACCAGCAAGTCGGAGTCCCCCACGGCGACGAGCTGCCGGCTCCCGGCGGGCGTGCCGACCGTCGCGCGCGCACGCAGCGACGAAGGGATCCCGTCGAGTGCCCCGAGGCCGATCCGAACGGCTTCCTCGCCGACATCGATGACGTCAGCCTCGAGCGTTCCGATCGGCGTGAGGCCGAGGTCGTCGGCGGAGGGGCCGCCCGCTGAGCGGATGCCGTAGCAGAAGGCTCCGACCCGAACCATGTCGTAGCGGAACTCCGGGCGCGCGAAAGAGGCGGCGCTAGCGGCCAGATGGCGCATGACCGGGCGGAGGCTGACGGCCGCGGCCTGCTCCAGCGCCCACTCGTACACGCCGCGGGCGTCGTCGTCCTCGGCGTCCGACGCCTCCGCGATGTGGCTCCAGACCCCGACCACGTCGATCACGCCCTCCGCCTGGAGCGCCGCCGCGCGCGACACGAACGCCGGCCACTGCTCGGGCCGCACGCCGTTGCGGTGCAGGCCGGTGTCGATCTTGAGGTGCACGCGCATCGCTGCGCCGTCCGCGCGGGCGGCCTCCGCGAGCTCCTCCAGCAGGTCGGCGTCGCCGACGCCCAGGTCGATCCGCGCAGCGACGGCGGCGTCGAGGTCGTCGCGTGACGCGGCGATCCAGGCGAAGATGCGGGCGTCGTCGCCCACGGCCTCGCGCACCGCGCAGCCCGTCCGCACATCGAAGGCGCCGAACCAGGTAACCCCGGCGGCGGAGGCGGCCCGAACGACGGGCTCCAGTCCGTGGCCGTAGGCGTCGTCCTTGACCACGAGCATCAGGGCGGCGGGAGACACCGTGTCGCGCACGCGCGAGATGTTGGCCGCGAGGGCACCGAGGTCGACGTTCAGGCGCGCGGTCACCGTGCCTCCTGGCGGATGGCGCGGAGCCCGACCATGGTGACGAGCTCCCCGGCGGTCAGTCCCGTCGCGCGCACCCACTCGTCGAGAGACGGCTCGTCTTGCGCCGGGTCGCCGAGGAACAGGACCTCCTCGCCGCGCCGGACCGCGGCATCCGTGATGTCCATCACGCACACGTCCATCGCGACGCGCCCCACGACAGGATGCCGCTCGCCCGCGATCGCCACGTCGACCGCGCCACCGAGTGCGCGCACGATGCCCTGTGCGTAGCCTCCCGTGACGAGCGCGACGCGGGTGTCGGCGGACGCCCGGTACGCGTAACCGTACGACACGCCCTCGCCCGCGCGAAGGTCCTTCACCGAGAGAACGGTGCCCGTGAGCCGCAGGGCGGGCACGGCAGGATGCTCGGCATCCGGCAGTCCGAAGAAGTCGGCAGGAGACAGCAGCACCGGATGCCCGTCCCGCGGGCTGCTCGGGCTGGCATTCCGCGGCTCGAGTCCCTCTGCCGCGAGCACGGCGCGCACGAGCGCCTCGCCGTGACCGTACGCGTCCGCGTCGAGCAGCGAAGGATCGTAGGAACGGATGCCGCGTTCCCACGCGGTCCGGGCGTTCGAGGTCAGCGCGGCCTGCGAGATGCGTGCGACCGGAGCGCTGCGGGGGCCTGATCCCGGCGCGACGTGGTCGTGCCCAGGGATCGCGGAACTCACGCCTCTAGACTATCGGGGTCCCCGAACCGAACCCGGAGCACGCATGTCTTCTCAGGGCCTCGCCCTCTCGAACCGCCTTCGCTACCTCGCCTGGCGTGTCCGTCGCATCGATGTCGGCTCCGTGCTGGAGCGCGCGAAAGAGACCGCGCACGCGCACGGCAAGTGGACCCCCGCCGTCGTCGTCGACATGCTCTGGTCGGCCGGGTTCAAGCAGGTCGGCTTCCAGGACTACGTCGACTACGACTTCGCGATCCTCAGCCGCGCCGAGCGCGCGACCTACATGACCCACCCGGTCTCGAACGAGCTGTCGCAGAAGTACGACGACCCTGCCTACCGTGGCCAGTTCCAGGACAAGGTCGAGTTCGACCGCACTTTCAGCGACTTTCTGCGCCGCGACTGGATGGTCGTCGAGGAAGGCAACGCCGACGCGGTGCGCGCCTTCGCCGAGAAGCACGGGACGATCGTCACGAAGGAGCCGGTGGGCCAGGCGGGCACGGGTGTGCACCGTTACCACGCGGCGGACATCTCCGATTGGGACGACTTCCACCGCGGTCTGCTCTCGCGCGGCGAGCTGCTCATCGAGGAGGTCATCCGCCAGCACGCCGACCTCGCGGCGGTGTGCCCCGGAACCGTGAACACCACGCGCGTCACCGCGTTCTTCGACGGCGAGAAGACCCACATCCTGGCGATGGCGCAGAAGTTCGGCCGCGGCGCCGTGAGCGATCAGATGACCTTCGGCGGCTTCTACACGATGCTCGACGAGAACGGCCATTCGGTCGGCCCGGGCTACGACTCCCACGCCCACGTTCACGAGAAGCACCCGGACAGCGGGTTCGTCATCGCCGACTTCCAGCTGCCGATGGTCGACGAGGTCAAGGCGTTCGTCGACCAGGTCGCGCGGGTCGTGCCCCAGATCCAGTACGTCGGCTGGGACATCGTGGTCTCTCCGGACGGCCCGGTGCTCGTCGAAGGCAACTGGGGCGCCGGCGTGTACGAGAACAAGCCGAGCGTCACCGGCATCCGCACCGGCCACAAGCCCCGCTACCGCGAGGCGATCGGGTTCTGAAACGACGCCCCCGCCTACGCGAAAGGCGCGGCATCCGCGAAGGATGCCGCGCCTTTCTGCGTCGGAGGGTTCAGATCGTCCGGACGATGCCGAGCGGCGTCGACTGGTGGCCCTGACCGAGCGGGTTGTCCTTGAGGATCGAGACGAGGCGCTTCTCCCCCGCCTTGTCGAGCGTCGAGCCGAGGATGTTTCCGCCCAGGTCATTGATGTCGACCACCGCCACCTCGGGCACGCCGCCGAGCAGCGCCTTGAGATGCGTCGCGACTTCGCGCGGGCGCTCGGGTCCGAGCACGACGGCCTTGTTGTACGGCGGGATCGTGCCCGACGTCGGTCCGTCGATCGCCCGGGCCTTGTCGCCGGCGATGCGGTAGAAGTCGCCCTTGCGGCCGAACAGCTTGGTCACGGCCGAGACGGCGGCCGCGAACAGGATGCGGATCGTGCCGCACTCGCGGAGGGCCATCTCCATCGTCTCGGGCATGCCGAGTCCGATGCCGTACGGCGTGCGGGTGACGTACTTCGAGAGGAAGAGCGCGAGCTTGCGGGGCTTGATGTCCTCCACGAGGTACGAACGGCCCTGCGTGATCGCCACGATCTTCTCTGTGACGAAGAGCAGGTCGCCCTCGCGGACGACGTCCGCCGCGTACTCCTTCACGAACGAGTCGAGGTCGTCGCCCGGCATGACGACCCGCGTGCGGATCGGGATGCGGGCGAACGAGGAGCCCTCGACCTGGACGGTGAGCGCCTTGCCGGCGTTGGCCTCGGTCACTCGAGGTAGTCCCGCAGCGACTGCGAACGCGACGGGTGCCGCAGCTTCGCCATCGTCTTGGACTCGATCTGACGGATCCGCTCGCGCGTGACGCCGAACGTGTCGCCGATCTGGTCGAGGGTCTTCGGCTGGCCGTCGCCGAGGCCGAAGCGCATGCGGATCACACCTGCCTCCCGCTCGGAGAGCGAGTCGAGGAGCGACTCGAGCTGACGCTGCAGCATCGTGAAGCCAACGGCGTCGGCGGGGACCACGGCCTCGGTGTCCTCGATCAGGTCACCGAACTCGCTGTCGCCGTCCTCACCGAGCGGCGTGTGCAGCGAGATCGGCTCGCGGCCGTACTTCTGCACCTCGATGACCTTCTCGGGGGTCATGTCGAGCTCGCGGCTGAGCTCCTCGGGCGTGGGTTCGCGACCGAGGTCCTGCAGCATCTGGCGCTGGACGCGCGCGAGCTTGTTGATGACCTCGACCATGTGCACGGGGATGCGGATGGTGCGCGCCTGGTCGGCCATGGCGCGGGTGATGGCCTGACGGATCCACCACGTCGCGTACGTCGAGAACTTGAAGCCCTTGGTGTAGTCGAACTTCTCCACCGCGCGGATGAGACCGAGGTTGCCCTCCTGGATGAGATCCAGGAACTGCATGCCGCGGCCGGTGTAGCGCTTGGCGAGCGAGACCACGAGGCGCAGGTTGGCGCCGAGGAGGTGGCTCTTCGCGCGCTGACCGTCGCGGGCGACCCACTGCAGGTCGAGCCCCAACTGCGAGGTCTTCTCGGCCGCCGACATGTGCGACAGCTTCTCTTCGGCGAACAGACCCGCCTCGATGCGCATCGCGAGCTCGACCTCTTCGGCCGCGTTCAGGAGCGGCACCTTGCCGATCTGCTTGAGGTAGTCCTTGACCGGGTCGGCGGTCGCGCCCGTGATCTGGGTCGAGTAGACGGGGACGTCGTCCTCATCGCTCGACGAGATGACGATCGCGCCGGTGGGGAGAGGCTCGGTGAACGCCGGCTTGGTGCTCTCCTCCTCTTCCTCCTCGTCCTCGGTGGCGTTGGCGTCCTCACCGGAGGCCTTCGCACCCTTGGCCGGCTCGCCGGCGTCTGCTGCGTCGCCGTCGGCGTCGTCGCTGTCGTCCTCGAGTTCGACGTCGTCGTCGAGCTCCTCGACGTCGTCCTCGAACTCGTCGTCCGACTTCTTCGCGCGCTTTGACGCGGTCTTCGGTGCGGCCTTGGTCTTGGCGGCGCCCTTGGCTGCGGGAGCCTTCTTGGCGGCCGCCGTCTTCGTCTCGTCCGTCTCGGTGTCCTTCGCGGCCGAGCGAGCCTTGGTGTTCGTGCCTGGAGTCACGTTTCGCCTTTCACCGGTCGAAGCGCCGTGCGCCTCTCCGGTCGGTTTCGGACACTAGTAAGACCCTTGTCAAGTCCACATCTTCGAGGAGATGCCCCACGAAGACGGTTGACAACGGGTCAGAGCGTCTAGTATCTCATACTTGCCGTGCGCCGCCAGCATCGCCCTGCCGGGATCGGCGCACCTCCATCTGCTGATGTCAACACCCCGCTCGGGCGCGGAATTCCGCCGACGCGCGGGTGGTGCGATCAGGAGCCGCGCTTGTCGTCCTCCGCGGGACGCGTCGCCAGGAAGCGCTCGAGTTCCGCCGCCAGCTCGTCGGCACTGGGCAGGTCGCCGGTGTGGATCATCGGGGTCGCCAGCGTGGATCCCGCCATGTACGCGTCGTAGCGCTCTTCGAGGCCCTGCACCATGCGCGCGAGCTCGTCACTGCCCTCGATCTGCTCGGTGACCTTCTCGAGGTACTCGCGGTTCTCCTCGCGCAGCTCGTCGCCCGCGAACACGAGTCCGGTCGCGACGGTGAGGCTGTCGAGCGCTGCCAGAGCGGCGGCGGGGTACTCGGTGTCGCCGAGATAGTGCGGGATCAGCAGCACGAAGCCGGCGACGCGCACGCCCGCCGCGGCGAGGCGGTATTCGAGGAGGTGACCCGCCGTGGCCGGCACCTGCGTGTGGGGCTGCCACACCGAGTGCGCTTCGGTGAGCTCCGACCGCGTTCCGCTGACCGTCGTGCCGATCGGCCGCGTGTGCGGAACGGGCATCGGGATCGCGTGGACCCACGTCACCGTCGACACGCCGTACAGCTCGGTGAATTCGAGGACCGCCTCGGTGAAGGCGTCCCACGCGAAGTCCGGTTCGTAGCCTGCCAGCAGCAGGAACGGCTGCCCGAGGGCGTCGTGGGCGAACGAGAGCTCCAGACGTGACGGACGGTAGTCGGTGAGATGGTCCTTCTCGAACGACACGATCGGGCGGCGTGCCCGGTAGTCGAGCAGCGTGTCGTTGGAGAACACGGCGAGCGGCGAGGGCGAGAGATCGTCGCGGAAGTAGTCGATCACACGGCTCACGGCGCTGCCGGCATCGGTGAACCCGGTCAGGGCGATCACCAGCGGCAGCCCGCGCGGCACGGGCGGCGCTGACGCCGCACGCTCGAACAGCGGGCCGGGAAAAGGCATGCACCCATGCTACGAGCCGACCGCGGGGGTCGGGTCGTGACGGTCGCGCTCAGAGCGAACAGCCGTCGTCCCTAGGATGGAGACCATGTCGTTCCCCGACCTCGAGTACCGCACTGCACCCGTCCGAGAGTCCGACGCCGACCTTCTCCTCCTCGCGCTCCCCCCGCTCGACGCCGAGGGATCCCCGGATCTCTCCGACTGGCCGGGCCTGCGTGAGGCGCTGTCGGGGGTGGGTTTCACCGGTGCCGCCGGCGCCTGGGTCCGCGTGTACGCGCCGGAGGCGACGAACCTTCCGCTGGCCGTCGTGGGGACCGGTTCGGCTCCGGATGCCGCGGCCCTGCGCGATGCGGTCGGTGGGGCGATCCGCGCTATCACGGGATTCGAGGCCGTGGCCGTGGCCGCGCCGTTCGCCGAACCTTCGCTGTGGACCGCCGCGGCGGAAGGTGCCGCGCTCGGCGGCTATCGCTTCGAGGGGTACAAGACGGAGGCGCCGAAGCCCCGCGCACAGCGCGTGGTCGTCCACGGCACCGCCGAGCCGGACGACGCGGCGCTGAAGCTGATCGTCGAGACCGCGGCATCCGTCGCCCTCGTCAAGGATCTCGTCAACACCCCGGCGGAATGGCTCGGACCGGCCGATGTCGCCGCGCGTGCCACCGAGTCCGTCGCGGACCTGCCCGTCACCGTCGAGGTGCTCGACGAGGAGGCGCTGCGCGAGCAGGGCTTCGGCGGGATCCTCGGCGTGGGGCAGGGCTCGGATCGGCCGCCGCGCCTCATCCGTCTCGAGTACGCGCCAGAAGGTGCCGCCAGGCACGTCGCGCTGGTGGGCAAGGGCATCACCTTCGACACCGGCGGCCTGTCGCTGAAGCCCGCCGCCTCGATGGTGGGGATGAAGTACGACATGGCCGGCGCCGCCACGGTGCTCGGCGTGCTGCGGGCCGTGGCATCCGTGGGCGCTCCCGTCAAGGTGACGGCGTGGCTCTGTGTCGCCGACAACATGCCGTCCGGCCGCGCCACGCGCCCCGGCGACGTGCTGCGCCTGCTCGACGGCACCACGGTCGAGGTCCTCAACACCGACGCCGAGGGACGCCTCGTGCTCGCCGACGGCCTCGTCGCCGCCAGTCGCGAGAACCCCGACGTGATCGTGGACGTCGCCACCCTCACCGGTGCGATCCTCATCGCCCTCGGCACGCGCCACACCGGCGTGATGGGCGACGACGACGCCGTGGCCGCCTATCTCGCCGCGGCCGCCGAGACCGGCGAGCCCGCGTGGCAACTGCCGCTCCCCGCCCACATGGTGGAGGAGCTCGACTCCCCCATCGCCGACCTGCAGAACGCCAAGATCGGCGACCCCGCGGGTGGCTCGCTCTTCGCAGGACTCTTCCTGCGTCACTTCGTCGGCCGCAGCGCCGGCGAAACCGATGCACCCCGAATCCCCTGGGTGCATCTCGACATCGCCGGCAGCGGGACCCACAAGGGCGCGCCGTACGGCATCACCGACAAGGGACCGACTGCCGCTACCGTGCGCAGCCTGATCCGCTTCGTCATGACTGACCTCGATGAGGAGGCACGATGACCGACCACTCCTTCGATCTCGTCGTTCTCGGCGGCGGAAGCGGCGGCTATGCGGCCGCGCTCCGCGCTGCGGAACTCGGCAAGACCGTCGCCCTCGTGGAGAGGGACAAGGTGGGCGGGACGTGCCTGCACCGCGGCTGCATCCCGACGAAGGCCCTCCTGCACACGGCCGAGGTGGCCGACACGGCACGGGATGCTGCGGCCATCGGCATCCGCGCGACCTTCGAGGGCGTCGACCCGGCGGGCGTGCGCGCGTACCGCGAGGGCATCGTGGCGAAGAAGTACAAGGGACTCGAGGGTCTGGTCAAGGCTCGCGGAATCACCGTCGTGAACGGGGAAGGACGCCTCGAGGCGGGCCCGGCCGTCCGCGTCGGAGACGACCTCTACCGTGGCACCGACGTCGTGCTGGCCACCGGCTCGTACAGCCGGACGCTGCCGGGGCTCGAGATCGGCGGCCGCATCCTCACCAGTGAGCACGCACTCGAGCTCGACGAGATCCCGGGCAGCGTCGTGATCCTCGGGGGCGGCGTCATCGGCGTCGAGTTCGCCAGCGTGTGGCGTTCGTTCGGCGCCGAGGTGACCATCGTCGAGGCGCTCGACCACCTCGTGCCCAACGAGGATCTGGCGCTGAGCAAGGGCCTGGAGCGCGCGTTCCGGCGCCGCGGCATCCAGTACTCCCTCGGCGTGCGGTTCCAGAGTGCATCGCAGACGGCGGATGCGGTGACCGTGACGCTCGAGGACGGCAAGACCTTCACAGCCGACCACCTGCTCGTCGCCGTCGGGCGCGGACCGGCGACCGCGGGCCTCGGCTACGAGGAGGCGGGCGTGACGATCGATCGCGGTTTCGTCATCACCGACGAGCGGCTGCGCACCGGCGTCGACCACGTGTGGGCGGTCGGCGACATCGTTCCGGGTCTCCAGCTCGCGCACCGCGGGTTCCAGCAGGGCATCTTCGTCGCCGAGGAGATCTCCGGGCTCTCGCCCGTCGTCATCCCTGACGTCCACATCCCCAAGGTCACGTACAGCCACCCGGAGGTCGCGTCCGTGGGCCTCACCGAGGCGCAGGCGGCCGACGCGCACGGTGCGGACGGCATCGTGGCGTACGAGTACAACCTCGCAGGCAACGGCAAGAGCGAGATCCTCGGCACGAGCGGGATCGTCAAGGTGGTCCGCGTGAAGGAGGGGCCGGTGCTCGGCGTCCACCTCATCGGCGACCGCGTCGGCGAGCTCATCACCGAGGGGCAGCTCGTCGTGGGCTGGGAAGCCCACCCCGAAGACATCGCGCCGTTCATCCACGCGCACCCGACACAGTCCGAAGCGCTCGGCGAGGCTTTCCTCGCCCTCGCAGGCAAGCCGCTGCACGCCCTGTGACCCTTCGGGCCGCGCCCCATCACTAAGCTAGATCCGATATTTCTTCAGAAGGAGACATCCTCATGAGCACATCCGTGGTCCTCCCCGCTCTCGGCGAGAGCGTGACCGAGGGAACGGTCACCCGCTGGCTCAAGAACGTCGGCGACACGGTCCAGGCGGACGAGGGCCTGCTCGAGATCTCCACGGACAAGGTGGACACGGAGATCCCCTCGCCGGTCAGCGGCGTGATCGAGGAGATCCTCGTGCAGGAGGACGAGACCGTCGAGGTCGGCGCCGTGCTGGCGAAGATCGGTGACGGCTCGGGCGCCCCCGCTGCCGCTCCGGTCCCCGAGGCCGCGGCCGCCGAGGCCGCGCCTGCCGCGCCCGCCGAAGCTCCGGCCGCAGAGGCCCCCGCCGCCCCGGCCGAGGCCGCCCCGGCCGAGGCTGCCCCGGCGCCCGCCGCCGAGCAGCCGGCCGCGCCCGCAGGCGGCGGCAAGGACGTCGTCCTTCCCGAGCTCGGCGAGAGCGTCACCGAGGGCACCGTCACCCGCTGGCTCAAGCAGATCGGCGACGAGGTCGCCGTGGACGAGCCGCTCCTCGAGATCTCGACCGACAAGGTCGACACCGAGATCCCGTCGCCGTTCGCCGGTGTGCTCACCGAGATCCTGGTCGCCGAGGACGAGACCGTCGCCGTCGGCTCGCCGCTCGCCCGCATCGGCGAGGCCGGTGCGGCGCCCGCCGCGGCGCCCGCGCCCGCTGAGGCTCCGGCCGCGGCGCCCGCACCCGCTGAGGCTCCGGCCGCTGCGCCCGCTCCGGCCGCTGCGCCCGCTCCGGCCGCTGCGCCCGCTCCAGCGGCGGAGCCGGCTCCGGCGGCTGCAGCTCCTGCGCCCACTGCCGCGCCTGCCCCGGCCGCCGCGCCTGCCCCGGCCGCCGCGCCTGCCCCGGCCGCCGCGCCTGCCCCGGCCGCCGCGGCGCTGGTCGCGGAGGAGGACGGGATCACCTACGTCACGCCCCTGGTGCGGCGTCTCGCTCAGCAGCAGGGCGTCGACCTCGGTTCCGTGAAGGGAACGGGCGTCGGCGGTCGCATCCGCAAGGAGGACGTGCTCAAGGCCGCGGAGGCCGCCTCGTCGGCGCCCGCCGCTCCCCCCGCTGCGGCCGCACCCGCGCCGCTCGAGGTGTCGCCGCTGCGCGGCACCACCCAGCCGATGTCGCGTCTGCGCAAGGTGCTCGCCTCGCGTGCCGTGGAGTCGATGCAGTCGACCGCGCAGCTCACCACGGTGGTCGAGGTCGACGTCACGAAGCTCGCGACATTCCGCGACAAGGTGAAGAACGACTTCCTCGCCAAGACGGGGGACAAGCTGTCGTTCCTGCCGTTCTTCGCGTTGGCCGCCGCTGAGGCGCTCCAGGCGTACCCCGTCGTCAACTCGACCGTGGACGGCGACCAGATCGTCTACCCGGCGACCGAGAACCTCTCCATCGCGGTCGACACGGAGCGGGGCCTGCTGACCCCGGTGCTGCGTGATGCGGCGAGCAAGAACCTCGCCCAGATCGCGCACGAGATCGCCGACCTCGCCGCGCGCACGCGCGACAACAAGCTGAAGCCCGACGAGCTCGCCGGCGGCACGTTCACGCTGACCAACACCGGTTCGCGCGGCGCGCTGTTCGACACCCCCGTCGTGTTCCTGCCGCAGACCGCGATCCTCGGGACCGGCGTGGTCGTCAAGCGTCCTGGCGTCGTGACGGTCGACGGCAAGGACGCGATCTCGGTGCGCTCGTACGTGTACCTCGCGCTGTCGTACGACCACCGCGTGATCGACGGTGCGGACGCCGCGCGCTTCCTCGGCGCCGTGAAGACGCGTCTCGAGGCCGCCGCGTTCGAGGGCAACCTGGGCATCTGATCAGGGGCGGCTCCCGCTCCTAGGGCTGCTGCGCGACGTCGGAGACGTCGCGCAGCAGCCATTTCTCGTCTCTGCGCAGGATCACGACCATCTGCGACGGGGTGGACGCGTCGCTCGCGTCGACCCGGAGCACCGCGATGTCGCCGAAATCGTCGAGGAGCGTCACCGTGCGTCCGGTGGCGCGTCTGTCGACCGCGCCACCGGTCAACGGCGCCGCATCCACGACCACGGTCGCGAGGCAGGCGGCGTCCCCCGCGCAGGCGATCCGGGCGTCGAGCAGCTCGCCCGTGATGCGAGCCAGGTCGGCCGGCTCCCCCGCCGCCGCCCCGCTCTCGGGCGTCTCGGCACCCGCCGGAATGGATGCTGTGGGCCCCGGCTTCGCCGTCGGCGTCGCGCCCGCTGCGTCATCGGTTGCGACGCCGCTCGCGGTCGGCCACAGCGCACCGCCCGCGAAGACGGCGACCGCGATGGCTCCGCCGACGAGCCACGGCGCACGACGGGATCGGGTCTGGGGAGGCTCCTGCGTACGTCGCAGCCGCCGCCACACCGCCGTCGTCGCGCGCGACACGGTGTCGGCGAGGTCGTCGTCCACGCCAGCGACGAGCGTGTGCCACATCGACCGCGGAGCAGGTTCGTGCGGCACGTCGAGCGCGCGGCGTGTCTCCTCATGCGTGCGGGCGACGCCCTGGGTGGCGCTCCGCGGGCTCAGGCTGACCGTGCTGAGCGGCTCCGCCTCGGCGACCGCGAACAGCGCCTCCTCGGCCGCCTCGAGCTCGTGGACCGAGATGCGCTGTGCGGTGACGGCGCGCAGCGCGGTCTGCCACGTGCGCTGCGCGGACGCGTCGACGCCCACCTGCTCGAGCACGGCCGCCGACGCCTCGAAGGCGCGCCGGGACGCGGCATCCGTCGCCAGCACCGGCCTGCCGGCGTCGTCGAGCCACCAGTCGCCCGCGGCGTCGGGCTCGCGCGCGATCTGGACGCAGCCGCGCAGCACGCTCACGCCGAGCGTGACGGCCTCACCGAGGCTGAGCGGCATCCGCGCCGCTCGACGGCGCACGAAGTCCTCGAGGCGCTCGGCGCACACCGGCAGCACCACGTCGTGTCCGTCGACGCGACGCACGATGTCGACGGGAGCCAGCACATGGCCGTCGGGTGGGGCATCCCATCCCCGCCAATCCGGGCCGAGGACAGCGGCGTCGACGAGCACCCACCTGTCGCCCTCGGCGGTGCGGACCAGAGTGCCCGGCCACGGTCCGTCATCCCGCGCCCGCACCGCCCGGATGGCGCGGTACGGGCTGCGGAGCGAGCCATCGGCGGTCGTCATGACGCCAGTCTCCGGCGGCGCGCCCCGTCGTCGCCGCGCCCCGGTGGCGTCTGTGGACGGATGGCGTCCGCCCTCGACTGTGGAGGAGCCGAGCAGGAGCGCGCGAAAAGGTACGCTGGAGGGTATGGCCGCGCGCAGTTCCGCCCCCGAAAAGGGCCCGGGATTCTTCTCCCAGATCCGTACCCTCTACACCTTCACCCAGAAGGAGTTCCGCTGGCTGCCGTTCCTGCTGATCGGCCTCGTCGTCCTCGGCATCGCCGTGGGTGTGGGCATCGGGTTCCTCATTCCGCCGGTCGCCGTCTGGAGCGTCATCCTGTGGGGCGTCACCGGTCTCATGCTGGGTGTCCTCGCGTCGATGATGACGATGACCCGGCTGTCGACCCGCGCGATGTACAAGAAGATCGACGGGATGCCAGGGGCCACCGGCCACGTCCTCTCGACGTCGCTCGGCCGCAAGTGGCAGGCCAGCGAGATGCCGGTGGGCATCAACCCCAAGACGCAGGAGGCCGTCTACCGCGCGATCGGTCGCGGCGGCGTCGTGATCGTGGGCGAGGGCGCCCGGGGCCGTCTCACCCGCCTCGTGAACGATGAGCGCTCCAAGGTCCAGCGCGTGGCCGCGGGTGTTCCCCTCACCGTCCTGTATGTCGGTCATGGCGAGGGTGAGACGCCGATCTCGAAGCTCGCGCCCACCATCAAGGCGCTGCCCACGAAGATCGACCGCGCCACGATGTCCGCGGTCATCAAGCGCATCGAGTCGGTCTCGCAGTCGCTCACCTCGCTGCCTATCCCGAAGGGCATCGACCCCACGAAGGTCCGCGCGCCGCGACCGCGCTGAGCAAGAGCACCCGAACCCGGTCGGCGGAGACGCCGGCCGGGTTCGTCGTCTCAGGAGCGGATGAGCACCGTGCCCGCGGCCTTGTCATGGAGGCCCCGCTGGTCGGCGTCCCAGATGACCGCCGGGATCGCGAGGATCAGGAGCGCGGTCCGGAGGACGGGGCGCCACAGGCCCACCCACGCGCCGTCCAGGCGCACGAGCCGCAGGCCGAAGATGCGATGGCCGGGGCTCCCCTGGAGGGTGGGCAGGAACACGATCTGGATGGCAGCGAAGATCGCCAGGATCGCGAGCGGATCCCATCCGAAGAACCCCGAGATGAGGTACGCGGCACCGTAATCGAGAAAGAGAGCACCGACGCGGCGGCCCAGACGGCCGATGGATCCGGTGCCCTCGCGGGGCAGTCCGAGGCGTTCGCCGGGATAGTCCTGGGTGCTCTGCGTCACTTCCCCAGCGTACCCAGGTCGCCGTAACATCCCTGAAACACAGGTGATACTGGAGGGCAATGCCCTGCGGGTACCTTGCCAAAGTGCCCGGCCCGTACGGGCGCATCCGAATGCCCTACCTCTGGAGTCTTCATGTTCAAAGATTCATCCGAGGTGCTGAAGTTCATCAAGGACGAGGACGTCAAGTTCCTCGACATCCGTTTCACGGATCTTCCTGGCGTGCAGCAGCACTTCAACATCCCGGCCTCCACCGTCGACGAAGAGTTCTTCACGGTCGGCCAGCTGTTCGACGGCTCCTCCATCCGGGGCTTCGCGAACATCCACGAATCGGACATGCAGCTGATCCCGGACGTCTCGACGGGCTACCTCGACCCGTTCCGCGAGGCCAAGACGCTCGTCATGGTCTTCGACATCTACAACCCGCGCAACGGCGAGATCTACTCGAAGGACCCCCGCCAGGTCGCCAAGAAGGCCGAGAAGTACCTGGCGTCGACCGGTATCGCCGACACCGCGTTCTTCGCGCCCGAGGCCGAGTTCTACATCTTCGACGACGTCCGCTACGAGGTGAAGCAGAACTCGAGCTTCTACTCGGTCGACTCCGAAGAGGGCGCGTGGAACACCGGCCGCGCCGAAGAGGGCGGCAACCTCGCCAACAAGACCCCCTTCAAGGGCGGCTACTTCCCGGTCTCGCCGGTCGACAAGACGGCCGACCTGCGCGACGACATCAGCCTGCGCCTGATCGAGTCGGGTCTGCACCTCGAGCGCGCCCACCACGAGGTGGGAACCGGCGGCCAGCAGGAGATCAACTACCGCTTCGACACCATGGTCCACGCGGCAGACGACATCCTGAAGTTCAAGTACATCGTCAAGAACGTGGCGAACGAGTGGGGCAAGGTCGCGACCTTCATGCCCAAGCCGCTCTTCGGCGACAACGGCTCGGGCATGCACACGCACCAGTCGCTGTGGCTCGACGGCAAGCCCCTGTTCTACGACGAGAAGGGCTACGCTCAGCTCTCCGACGTCGCCCGCTGGTACATCGGCGGCATCCTGGCGCACGCGCCGGCGCTCCTCGCGTTCACCAACCCGACGCTCAACTCGTACAAGCGCCTCGTCAAGGGCTACGAGGCGCCGGTCAACCTGGTGTACTCGGCCGGTAACCGTTCGGCGGCCATCCGCATCCCGATCACGGGCTCGAACCCGAAGGCCAAGCGCATCGAGTTCCGCGCCCCGGACGCCTCGGGCAACCCGTACCTCGCCTTCGCCGCCCAGCTGATGGCGGGCCTCGACGGCATCCAGAACCGCATCGAGCCGCACGAGCCGGTCGACAAGGACCTGTACGAGCTTCCCCCCGAGGAGGCGAAGAACATCCCCCAGGTGCCGAACTCGCTGCTCGACTCGCTCGAGGCGCTGCGTGCCGACCACGAGTTCCTGCTCAAGGGCGGCGTGTTCACGCCCGAGCTGATCGAGACGTGGATCGAGTACAAGATCGAGAACGAGATCCAGCCGCTGAACGCGCGTCCGCACCCGTTCGAGTACGAGCTGTACTTCGGCGTCTGACGTTCCAGCACCGCAGGCGGGCCCCGGGAGACCGGGGCCCGCTTCTGTGTTCGCTGGGAGTCGGATGCTGCGGCCCGAGGCGCGGCCTAGGCTGAACGAGCGAATCCGCGCCCGCTCCGACAGAAGGCGAAGACCATGCCCACCCGCACCAGCGCGACGACACGACGGCGCTCCACGCGCCGGTCGCCGGCGGCGCGCAGGCGTCGGTCGCAGCATCGACACGCCCGTCGGCGTGGAGGGCGTACGGGCGTCGCGCTGGCGATCGCCGTGCCGGTGATCCTCTTCGCCGCCTTCCTGATGGGTGCCGGGGTCCTCGCGGGGAGCTTCCGCATCTCGTGGGCGGACGACCTCGCACTCGCCCCGGACGATCGCGGACCTGTCCCGCCGCCGATCATCGAGCCCGCCGTCGCGGGGTACCGGTTCGAGCAGCTCACGAACGCCTGCACGATCCTCGCCGCGGGCAGGGACCTCGGATTCGATGCGCGGGACCAGACGATCGCGGTGATGACGGCGATGGGCGAATCGTCGCTGCGCAACATCGACTACGGCGACTGGGAGACGAGCGGCGTCACCAACCCCGACGGCTCACGCACCACCTCGATCGGTCTGTTCCAGCAGCAGGACTCCTGGGGCACGCGGGAAGCGCGCCTCGATCCGTACACGGCCGCGACGGTGTTCTACCAGGCCATGGCGGAACGCGTCCCCGACCGCGCGGCTCTGGAGCCGACCCTCGTCGCGCACCGCACGCAGGTGAACGCCGACCCGAACCACTACGCCCGCTACTGGGATCGCGCGGTCCGCGTCGTGGCCGCCGTCACCGGAAGCCCGCTGGAGGGCGACCGCATCGACGGGATCCCGCGCTGCCCGAGCGTGTGAGCGGCGGCGGGCCGCAGCATCCGGTTCAGCCGTAGAAGAGCTTCTCGAACACGCGACGCGCGCGGCGAGTGGTCCCGAGGTAGTCCTCCTCGACCTGCGTCGCCGATCGCGGCGGGTACTCGAGGAGCCGGCCGATGCCGTCGAGCTTCTTGCGGTCGACCGGAAGCACGTCGCTGGTCTGGCCCGACAGCAGCGTGTTGGCCGAGCGCAGACGGCTCGCGAGGCGCCAGGCCTCAGCGAGGCGGTCCGCGGCGCTCGCGGGGATGAGTCCGGCGCTCTCGGCGGCGCGGAGCGCCCCCAGCGTGGACGTCGTCCGCATCTCGGGTACGGCGTGGGCGTGCTGCAGCTGCAGGAGCTGCACGAGCCACTCGACGTCGCTGAGCGACCCGGGACCGAGCTTGAGGTGCCGCGACGGGTCGACGCCCTGCGGCAGCCGCTCGCTCTCGACGCGGGCCTTGATGCGCTTGATCTCGCGTGTCGCTGCGAGGTCGACGGTCGAGGGATACCGCACGCGATCGGCGAGAGTCATGAAGTCGCCGATGAGCTTGACGCTACCGGCGACGCCGCGGGCCCGCAGCAGCGCTTGCGCTTCCCAGGACAGCGCCCAACGGCGGTAATACTCCTCGTACGCCTCGAGCGAGCGTGCGAGCGGGCCGTTGCGGCCTTCGGGGCGCAGGTCGGCGTCGAGCTCGAGCGGGACGCGGTGGTCCTCGGAGTGGGTGCGCAGGGCGGCGACCAGCTTCAGGGCGAGCTGGTGGGCGCGCTGGGGGTCGACCCCGTTCGGGCGGTAGACGTACATGACGTCCGCGTCGGAGCCGAAACCGAGCTCTGCGCCGCCGAAGCGTCCCATCGCGATGACCGAGAAGTCGAGGGCGGCGTCCTCGGCGGGCACCACTTCACGCCGCACGGCGCGCAGGGTGGCCTGGATCGTGACCTCTGTGATGGTCGTGAGCGCGTCCGCGACCTCCTCGATCGTGACGCTCCCGAGAATCGCGCCCATCGCGATGCGCAGCTGCTCGCGGCGCCGCAGCGCCCGCACCGCGCGCATCGCATCGAGCACCGTGCTGTGGCGGGTCTGGATCGCTCGGGCCTCCTGCTGCAGCGCCCGGCCCGACCGGGGGCGCAGCAGTTCGGGGTCGTCCAGCCACGCGGCGGACTCGGGGATCCACTCGATGAGCTCCCCCACGTAGCGGGAGCCCGAGAGCACGTGGGAGAGGCTCTCCGCGGCGCCGGATGAGTCCCGCAGCATGCGCAGGAACCAGTGCGTGTCGCCCAGCCGCTCGCTGAGCCGGCGGAAGGCCAGCAGGCCGTAGTCCGGATCGACGCCGTCGGCGAACCAGCGGATCATGACCGGCATCAGATGCCGCTGGATCGTCGCCTTGCGACTCAGGCCGGTGGTGAGCGCGGCGATGTGGCGCAGGGCTCCGGCGGGGTCGGCGAAGCCGATGGCCGCGAGCCGGTCGTGGGCCTGCGCCGTCGACAGCACGCGCTCATCGGCCGGCAGCGCCGCCACTGCCGACAGCAGCGGCCGGTAGAAGAGCCGGACATGGATGTCGCGCACCTCGCGCTTGACAGACTCCCACAGCTGCCAGATCCCGTCGCCGGTGTCGGCGAGGCCCGTCGCGCGCGCGAGGACGCGGAGCTCCTCCGGACGCGAGGGCATGAGATGCGTACGGCGCAGCTGACGCAGCTGCACGCGGTGCTCGAGGAGCCTCAGGACGCGGTAGTCCCGAGAGAAGGCGGACGCCTCGGCCCGGCCGATGTATCCCTCGGCGACGAGCGCATCCAGCGCTTCGAGAGTGCCCCGCTGCCGGATGCGGTCGTCCGAGAGGCCGTGCACGAGCTGCAGGAGCTGGACGGTGAACTCGATGTCACGGATGCCGCCAGGACCGAGCTTGAGCTGATACGGCACGTCTGCGGGCGGGATGTGCTCAGTGACGCGCTCGCGCATGCGCTGCACGCTGTCGACGAAGTTCTCGCGAGCGGCGCTCGTCCACACCTTCGGCTGGACGGCCTCGATGTACGCCTGTGCGAGTCCCTCGTCACCGGCGATGGGCCGCGCTTTCAGCAGCGCCTGGAATTCCCAGCTCTTCGCCCAGCGGTCGTAGTACGCCAGGTGCGAATCGAGCGTGCGCACCAGCGCACCCTGTTTGCCTTCGGGGCGCAGGTTGGCGTCGACCTCCCACAGCGGAGGCTCGATCTCGACGCCGGAGATGCCGCGCATCGTCTGGACCGCCAGCCTGGTCGCGATGTCGACGATGCGGCTCTCTCCGAGCTCTTCGACGGCGTCGTCGTCGCCGCCTCCCACGAAGATGACATCCACGTCGCTGACGTAGTTGAGCTCGCGGGCGCCGGTCTTGCCCATGCCGATGATCGCGAGCTTCGTGCGCGCCACCTGTTCGTGCGGGAACAGCCCCGCTCCGACCGCACCTCCCGACACGCGGGTGCGGGCGACCGCGAGGGATGCCTCCAGCGCCGCGCCCGCGGCATCCGCGAGCCGCGCCGATACGGCGGCCACCTCGTCGACCGGTGCCGGGCTCAGGAGGTCGTACGCGGCGATCCGCGCGAGCATCCGGCGGTAGCGCACGCGCAGGGCGACCCAGGCGCTCTCGCCGCCGTCCGCGGCGAACCCGTCGACGGCGTCGATCGACGCCAGCAGCTCCGAGCGCAGCTCCTCCGGCGTGGGCAGCTGCTCCCCCGCGTCGGCGAGATGGTCGACCTCTGCGGGGTGCCGGAAGAAGAACTCGCCGAAGCCGGTGGACGCGCCGAGCAGCGCCCACAGAGCGCGCCAGGCGGCGGGCCGTTCGCCGGCGCGGCGCACGGGTGCGGCGTCCCGCCGCGCGAGACGCGCCAGGGCGTGCAGCGCCTCATCGGGATCGGCCGCGTCGACGGCTCCCGCGAGGAGTGCCTGACGGGGCGCGTCGAGGAGAGCGGAGAGCTCGTCGAGCAGCGCCTCGGCGTCGGTCAGGCGGCTGAAGCCCAGGCGGGCGAGCGGGGTGAGGGAACCCAGCCGGTCGCTCGCAGACATGCGTCAGCCGGTCTCAGAGCAGCTCGATGTTGCTCTTGAGCTCGAACGGCGTGACCTGGGAGCGGTACTCCTGCCACTCGCGGCGCTTGTTGAGGAGCACGTGGTTGAAGACCTGCTCCCCCAGCGTCTCGGCGACGAGCTCGGACTCCTCCATGAACTCCAGCGCATGGTCGAGGCTTGCGGGCAGCGGGGCGTAGCCCAGAGCCCGGCGCTCAGCATCCGTCAGCGACCAGACGTTGTCCTCCGCCTCCGGCGGGAGCTCGTACTCGCTCTCGATGCCCTTGAGGCCCGCGGCCAGCATCAGCGCGTACGCCAGGTAGGGGTTGGCGGCCGAGTCGAGGGCACGGTACTCGACTCGGGACGACTGGCCCTTGCTGGGCTTGTACAGCGGCACGCGCACGAGCGCCGAGCGGTTGTTGTGGCCCCAGCAGATGAAGCTGGGCGCCTCATCGCCGCCCCAGAGCCGCTTGTACGAGTTGACGAACTGGTTCGTCACGGCGGAGATCTCGTTCGCGTGGCGCAGCAGGCCGGCGATGAACTGACGGCCGACCTTCGAGAGCTGGTACTGCGCGCCCTCTTCGTAGAACGCGTTGACGTCGCCCTCGAACAGCGACATGTGCGTGTGCATGCCGCTGCCGGGCTTGCCGGTCATCGGCTTCGGCATGAACGTCGCGTAGACGCCCTGCTCGATCGCGACCTCTTTGATGACCGTGCGGAACGTCATGATGTTGTCGGCGGTGGTGAGGGCGTCCGCGTAGCGCAGGTCGATCTCGTTCTGACCCGGGCCGCCCTCGTGGTGGCTGAACTCCACCGAGATGCCGAGGTCTTCGAGCATGCGCACCGACCGGCGGCGGAAGTCGTGGGCGGTGCCGCCGGGGACGTTGTCGAAGTAGCCGGCCGAGTCGACCGGTTCGGGACCCTCGGTGCCGAACGACGAGGACTTCAGCAGGTAGAACTCGATCTCGGGGTGCGTGTAGAACGTGAACCCCGCGTCGGCGGCCTTCGCGAGCGTCCGCTTGAGGACGTGGCGCGGGTCGGCGACGGCCGGCTGCCCGTCGGGCGTGGTGATGTCGCAGAACATGCGCGCGGTCGGGTCGATCTCGCCGCGCCAGGGCAGGGTCTGGAACGTGGTCGGGTCGGGGTGCGCCAGCAGGTCCGACTCGTACGAGCGCGTCAGACCCTCGATCGCGGAGCCGTCGAATCCGAGGCCCTCGCTGAAGGCACCCTCGACCTCGGCGGGGGCGATGGCGACGGACTTCAGCGTGCCGATCACGTCTGTGAACCACAGCCGTACGAACTTCACGCCTCGTTCTTCGATGGTCCTCAGAACGAAGTCACGCTGCTTGTCCATCGCGTCCTCTCCGGTGCCGGATCGCCCGAGGTGTCAATACGACCGCGGTGAAAGCCAGACTACTGGTCGTCGCCGCCATCGCCGGACACCGTGTCGGCGCCCCACGAGTCCTCACGCGCTTCCTCCGCGGCCCATGCCCGCGAGCGCTCCTTGATCACCTCGGGAGCCTTGGCCGCCTCCTCGGGAGTGTCGAAGGGGCCGGCACGGTCGGGCGCGGGCGATTCGAAGCCCTTCTCGACCTCGCCGGTCTTGAGGTTGTACCAGTACTTCTCGCTGCCGCTCGTCATCGTGCACCCTCCTCGCATCGCGGGCTGGTCGCCCTCAGCTCGATCCTACTGACGCCCGCCTCGGCGACGGCGTCGGCGTCGATAGGCTGTCGACATGGCATCTGACGCGGCACGCGCCGTCGGCGTGGACATCGGCGGCACCGGCATCAAGGCGGGGATCGTCGATCTCGATAAGGGCGAACTCGTCAGCGATCGGGTGAAGGTCGCGACTCCGGCCGGGGCGCACCCGCCGGACGTGCTGGCCGCGGTCACCGAGGTGCTCTCGACTCTCGGCGTCGCCGACGACCCGTCGGTGCCGCTCGGCGTGGCATTCCCCGCGATCGTGAAGAACGGCTTCACGCTGTCGGCGGCGAACGTGTCGGAGGAGTGGATCGACTTCGCCGCCGAGAAGTTCTTCGAGGATGGCCTGGGCCGCGAGATCCACTTCGCGAACGATGCGGACGTCGCGGGCGTCGCGGAGGTCCGCTACGGCGCCGCGAAGGACAAGCCCGGGCTCACGATCCTCACCACGCTGGGCACCGGGATCGGCTCGGCGCTGCTGTACAACGGCGTGCTGGTGCCGAACTCGGAGCTCGGTCACGTGCAGCGCGCGCGGCACGGGAAGGACGCGGAGGCCTACGCCGCGTACTCCGCGATGGAGCGCCATCACCTGTCGTGGGAGCAGTGGGCGAAACGGCTGCAGTGGTACTACAGCCACATCGAGTTCCTGTTCAGCCCCGACCTGTTCGTCGTCGGCGGGGGCGTGTCGAAGCATTCGGACAAGTTCCTGCACCTGCTCGACCTCAAGACGCCGATCGTGCCGGCGGTGCATCGCAACAACGCGGGGATCATCGGCGCCGCCGCGCTCTCGCGGGGCTGACGCGCCCGGCCCGCGCTTCGCGGCGTGGTGCCTCGGCGCCCGGTGGCGCGGCGGAGAGGGCGAATGGGCCGGCCTGTACGCCGGGTTCTGTCCGGGGGCGTGAGCCCCGTGGACGGTCATCTCTCTCGGCGACACGTTGCCGTGCCGCTCCAGCGGCCTACCCGGGGACTCGGCGGGCCGCGTCGTCATCCCCTGTCTGGCCTTGCTCCGGGCGAGGTTTACCGTGCGGGTCGTGTCACCACGACCCCGGTGGTCTCTTACACCACCCTTTCACCCTTACCCGGCCGAAGCCGGGCGGTCTGCTCTCTGTGGCACTGTCTCGCGGATCGCTCCGGGTGGGTGTTACCCACCGCCCTGCCCTGTGGAGCCCGGACGTTCCTCGGCGCGGGGCGGCGAACCGTCCGCGACGCGACCGTCCAGCCGACCCATTCGCAACGGCCAGTTTATCGCCGGCTGCCGGGTGCAGCCGCGCGGTCAGTCCTTGAGGGCCGTCTCGGCGATGCGCACGTCGAGCCGGAAGTCGAGCGGGAAGCCGCCGAACAGGAGGCGCCCCGCGCTGGCCGCGGCTTCCGCGATCGCCTCGGCCGCAGCATCCGCATGCTCCTCCGGGGTGTGCACGATCACCTCGTCGTGGAGGAAGAAGGCGAGATGCGGTCGGCGGGCGAAGGCCGGCCCCGAACGCGGCGCCCCGCGCTCGGGAGCCACCGGCGCGAGCGCGGCGAGGCGCCCGCGCAGATCGGCGAGCCACGCGAGCGCCCACTCGGCGGCGGTGCCCTGCACGACGAAGTTGCGGGTGAAGCGTCCGCGATCGCGCGCCCAGCGCCGGGCGCGGTTCTCCTCGGCTCCGGATGCCTCCGCCTCGGTCGCGCGCGACTGCGCGGCCGACCACTCCGGCGACGGGGCGGGCGACGTGCGGCCGAGCCACGTGGAGACGACGCCGCCGTCCTCGCCGGTGCGCGCCGCGTCGTCGACGAGCCCCATCGCCCGCGGGTACGCGCGTCGCAGGCGCGGTACCAGCCGCCCTGACTCGCCCGTCGTGGCGCCGTACATCGCGCCGAGCATCGCGATCTTCGCCTCCTGCCGGGTGGCCACCGCGCCGCTGTCGACGATCCCCGTGTAGAGGTCGCGGCCGCGTGCTGCCGCGGCGAGGGCGGTGTCGCCCGACATCGCCGCGAGCACACGCGGCTCGAGCTGCGCGACGTCGGCGACGACGAGCCGCCACCCCGGGTCGGCGCGGACCGCCTCGCGGAGCTGACGAGGCAGCTGCAGCGCTCCCCCGCCGGACGACGCCCAGCGCCCCGTGACCACGCCGCCTGGAACGTAGACCGGGCGGAACCGGCCATCGGCCACCCACTCCGACAGCCACGTCCAGCCGTTCGTCGACAGCAGTCGCGACAGCTTCTTGTACTCGAGGAGCGGCTCGATGACGGGATGCCGCTGCTCGGCGAGCTCCCACCGGCTGGTGGACTCGACCAGCACTCCGACGCGGTGGAGAGAGCGGAGCAGCTTCGGCTGCGAGTCGAGGCTCGCGGACGGATCGCCGAGCGCGGCCCGGACCCGCTCCGCCGCCGCCGCCAGCTTCACGGGCTGCGCGCCGCCGGGGCGGCGCTCCCCGAGCGTCTCGACGAGGATCCGGTCATGTGCCTCGGCGTCCCACGGGAGCCCTGCCGCGCGCAGCTCGGCGGCCACGAGCGCGCCTGCCGACTCCGCGGCCGTCAGCAGCCGCAGGCGACCGGGCTCGGTGCTGCCTGCGACCGCGTCCCGCTGACGAGCGAACTCGGCGAGCGCCGCGGCGACGTCGGCGGGCGGACCGGAGCCTCGCGTGACGGCGTCCAGCTCGAACAGCGTGGGCGCGGTGTCCTCGGGGTCGATGTGCGGTCCAGCGTCCCATTCCCGTGCCCGCCGGACTGCCGCCGTCCCGGCGACCAGCGCGGAGTCGCGCAGGATCGCGTGGCAGAGGCGCAGGTCGTGGCACCGGGCGACGCGGACCCCGTCGGCGAGCAGTGCGGCGTACCACTGCGGCGTGTCATGCCATACCCATCGCGGCGCCCATCGGGCCTCCGCGTCCGAGATCCACGACGACAGTGCGGC
The DNA here is from genome assembly GCF_041938625.1 of Microbacterium trichothecenolyticum. Classification (GTDB taxonomy): domain Bacteria; phylum Actinomycetota; class Actinomycetes; order Actinomycetales; family Microbacteriaceae; genus Microbacterium; species Microbacterium trichothecenolyticum_D. The sequence continues at coordinate 2,264,715 of NZ_CP169427.1, forward strand.
ATCGTCGACCTCGTCGCGGTCGACCTCGTCGGCGTTCGCGTCGAGAAGGATGGCGGCGGCACCGTGCGCGGTCCGTCCGAGGACGATCCAGCCGGGGGCGTCAGCCACGCCCGCCACGGCACTGCCGGGCCGCGGTCACAGCCCGGATTCGTCGTCGCGCACGAGGATGCAGCCGCACTCGGGGCACGTCACGACGTCGTTCTCGCCTGCCTGGCGGAGCACCTGCAGGTCGGTGCCGGCGAGCACCATGTGACAGCCCTCGCACGTGCGACGGCGCAGGAACGCGGCGCCGGCGCTGCGGACCGCGAGGCGGTCGTAGAGGGCGAGCAGGTCGGCGGGAACGCCGCCCGCGATGGCCGCGCGGTCACGGGTGGCTCCATCGAACGCGGCCGTCGCCTCGGCGACGGCACGCTTGCCTTCGGCGCTCAGCTCAGCGCCTTCGGCGTTGATCGCCGCGATGAGGGCCTCCTGCTCGGCGACGGCGGCGTCGGCGAGCTCCAGGCGCTCCATGACGGCGAGCTCCGCGTCTTCGAGGTCGCTCTTGCGGCGCGCGAGCGCGCCCAGCTCGCTCTCGAGTCCCTGGGCCTCCTTCGAGTTCGTCGAGGCGGCGAGGCGGCCCGCGTCACGTGCCGCGCGCGCGTCGACGACGGCGACATCGGACTCGATGCGCGACAGCTCGGTACGCAGATCGTCCCGAGTGCCCAGGCGCGTCGCCAGCTCTTGCGAGAGCTCCTGACGCCGGCCCAGCAGCTCCTGCACGCGAGCCGCCTGGGGCGGGTTCTTGCGGGCGTTGTCGGCCTGGCGGATGCGGGCGTCGAGCTGGGCGACCTCGACGAGGCGGCGCTGGTCTGCGGGGCTGGCGTTCACGTCACCAACCTACCGTGGGGCATCGACGGCGCGAGCGGCGCAGAGGGGGTACCAGGAGTTCGCGCTGCCGTATGTCGTCTCGCACCAGCGCGACGACGGCGATCAGCACGGCGACGGGTATGCGCGGGCAGAGCGGCCCTGAACGACTTCGGTGGGCCCTGCCGGGATCGAACCGACGACATCCACGGTGGAATCAGGACGGTTGGCGCCCGTTACGCCCCTCTTCGAGGCGACTCCCGCGCACGAGGCTAACGACGTCGACGCCCGTCCCGAGGTCGCCGCGCCGGCTCCCCGTCACCTCTACGCGGTCGGAGCGGGACGATGACTATCGCGACGACCGTCACCCCGTTCGACCACCAGCACGGCGGCGACTTCCCCGGTAGCCGCGGCGTCGTGATGGACACCGAGCGCCCCGGCCCGGGGTTCGCGTACTCGACGTCGCTCCCGAGTCTCTTCATCAGCGACAACGACGAGGTCTCGCTCGACGAGTACCGCGTGCCCGCTGACGACATGCTCGCGTGGTTCGAAGCAGCCGCCGAAGCCATCCGCTCTCGCCGCGAGATCGCGTCCTCAGCTTCGCGCTGATGAGACCCGCGGTTTCGTAGATATGCCACGAGAGCATGTTCGATTTCTCATCGACGCTCGTGGGGCGTCAATATATCGCTGACGCGGTAAACAGGCCGCGCCACGCCGAGGGTGTTGCAGCTTGGATGCTCCCAATCTCCCTCCCATTTCCTCGCGGTGTCATGCTCGGCGGTTCCCACCATGGGTAGCGTCGTCCCCTTCGAACGGCGCTATTCGTCGCGCCCTGAAAGCACCGCTTCCATGCCAGATATCCACAGCCTGGATCTGTTCGCCGCCTACCAGAGAGGAAAGAACCTCGCCGACAACACCATCCGCAACCGACACAGCATCCTGACAACGCTCCGCGCGACGACAGGTAAGACCCTGTTCGAGGTGACGACCCTCGACCTCCGCCTGTTCGTCGGCCGGCAGGGTCTCAAAGCGGGAAGCCGCCGCACGTGTCGGCAGGCTCTCGTCGCCTACTTCAGGTTCGCGCTCGAGGAGGGGTTCCGGGACGACGACCCGGCCGCTCGGCTCGCGAGCGTGCAGGTGCCCAAAGGTGAGCCGCGCCCGTTCTCCCCTGAACAGGTGGATGCGATGCTGCTTAGCGGCGCCTACCGGAAGACGCGCGCGATGATCCTGCTCGGGTATTACCAGGGGTTCCGGGTCTCGTCGATCGCACCCGTGCACGGTCGCGACATCGACCTTCTCGCGCACCGGATTCGCACCGTCGGGAAGGGTGGCAAGATCCGGTCCCTGCCGCTGCACCCGGTGATCGCCGAGCTCGCCGAGACGATGCCGAAGGACGACTACTGGTTCCCCGCTAGGAAGGGACAGACCGGGCACATCAAGCCGGCCGCGGTGACGAACCTCATCACGAAAGCCAAGAAGCGGGCAGGTATCACCGACCCGGAGCTGACCCCCCACAGCCTCCGGCACGCATTCGGCACCGATCTGGTCGAGGCCGACGTCGACATCCGTGTCGTGCAGGAGCTGATGATGCACGAGTCGCTGTCGACGACGCAGATCTACACGAGGGTGAGCGAACGCAGGCAGCGTGAGGGGATCCGCGCGCTGCAGCCTCGCGAGATCCCGCAACACTCCGGCCGTCACGCCTCCCCCCAGGGCTCAGCGGCGTAGCGAGAGAGACCCTCCACCATGTCGGCCAGGGAACGCGCAGAGCGCGAGGTCGACGCCGAGATCGGGCAGAGGGTGCGCGCGCTGATGTGGGATCAGCACGTGACCCAGGCGGATCTCGGAGCGCAGCTCGGAGTCGGCCAGTCAGGACTGGCTCGCCGGCTCCGGGGCGAACGCGGGTGGAGCGCGTGGCAGTTGCGCACCGCAAGCCGTGCTTTGGGAGTCACGGTCGGATACCTCTTCGGAGAGAGCGCGCTGCCACAACGCAGGAAAGACCCTCCTCCCAGGCGTGGTCCTGGGAGGAGGGTCTAACCTGTCGACGTGAACGTGACGCCGGCCTACGACATGTGGGTCGCCCGGATCCGCGACGAGGGCGCGGTGCACATGCCCCTCGACGAGGTGCCGGGCGAGCTTGTCACGTTCCGTCGCGAGCTGCGACGGGCGGTGAACGCGGCAGGGATGAAGCTTCGGACGTCGACGCAGCACGGGAGGTTCGTCGCGTGGGATCCGGATCACGTCGTCAGCGAGACGCGGATGCGGAACGCGCTCGAAGCGCTCTCGCTCGACCTGCCCGCGACGGATCCCGACTGCCCGAACTGCGGCACCCGCACCACGCCCCGAGGCCGCGCATGGTGGTGCCACCACTGCGACATCGCAGTGCTCGGCGTCGGCGGCGTCGTCGACAGTGCATGACGTCGTGCCTTCGGCGTAGCCTGAAGTCCTCGGCCGGAGGAAGGATCCCGGCCAGACATGACCAAGAATCGCCGATACGAGGCGCGCTACGACGCGATGAACGACCGCAGGATCGCGGAGGCATCGCCACCGCCGACGACGCTTCCATCGAGTGCGTACGGTCCTCAGCCGCTCGAGTGGGTTCCGCGCGGGCAGTCGAAGCCGGCGGTCTGGGCGTGGATCTCTTGGCGCGACCGACCCGCCGAACGCATCGCCGCGTTCGCGAAGGCGTGGAACGATCGGGTCGTCATCGTCACATGGGACGGCGTCGGCGGTGCGATCGACACCGTCGTCTGGCGTAACGCCGTCACACGGCGAGCACCGGCGAGACCCGGCGCTTAGGGTGGCCCAAGCAGCGACCTTCGGGACTACCCCTCCCCCGTCCCGGGGGTCGCTGCCCGTTCGCCCCCGTAACGCAGGAAACGCCCCGCATCCCACCCGAAGGTGAGACGCGGGGCGTCCGGGGTTAACTGAGGTCTATAGGTGCAGGTCAGGCGTTGGAAGATACCCGGTCGTACTCGGCGTCACGGGGAATTGTCAGGCGATCAGGTCAGATAGCCTGAGCGCATGTCCCCGACGATCGACCGGAGCACGGTCCTCAAATGGGCCGCGCTAGTCGGCATCGCGGTAGCCACGGTCATCGGCATGAACGGCCTCTTCGACATGTGGCAAGGGTGGGTGATCATCCTTGGCGGGATCGCCCTTGGAGCCCTCGTTGGTGCGATCGTCGAACTCGTTCGACTGTCGCGAGGGTCGGACAAATGACGCACTCGCGCTGCGGTGATCTATGAGCGCCACACCTCTCGGACTGATCTTCCTCGCCCTGACCGCCGTCGTGCTCTTTCGGCGTGCGTGGATTCCGTGGCTGCTCGCCGCCACGATGCCATTCGTTCAGACGAGCGGCCTCATCTTCGGCGGGAACGACGTATCCCCGTTCTTTATCGCCGCCGTGCCCGCACTGATCTGGTGCATCGGTGACGCGCTCAGCGGGAAGCGCCTCCGCTACGCCGGTTTCTCACTGTTCGTCACTGCCGTGTTCGTTCTGTCGGCGGTCACGCTGCCCGTCATTTTCGAGGGCACGCCTGTCCTCGTCCCACGGGGCGGGATCGACGATCAGGTGATGGCACCGGGTGCGCTCGAATTCAGCATCTCCAACCTGGCGCAGGCCGGATACTTCGTGTTGTCCGTCGCGGTGATCCTGTACATCGCGAACAACCCGCCGAAACGCCCGCACTTCCTCGCCCTCGGGTTCGGGATCGGAACCGTGCTTAGCGTGTGGGCACTCGCGGCGACCTATCTCGGCGTGTTCTTCCCGCAGGCATTCTTCCGTCCCACGACTGCCGAGACGTTCGATAGCTACTACGGAGGTGCGCAGCGGCTGCGAGGGATCTTCGCGGAGCCGTCCTATCTTGCGACGTTCTCCGTCGCGGCGCTGGCGTTCTTCGTGTTCCTATTCCTGCGAGTGAAGAAGCGCCGGCTACTGGTCGGGGCGGCGATTGTCGCCAACGCGGCGGCTGCGTACTTCTCGTTCTCCGGGACCGCGATCGCTGGGCTCGTGGCGCTGGGCATCGTCGTAGCCCTGGTCTACGGGGCCCGGTTCCTGGTCATGGGAGGGAAGGTGCCGCCGCTCGCGGCCGTCGCCGGGTGCCTCGCCGCCGTGCCGCTCATCCTCATCTCGCCGCGGATCATCGCGTACGTGAGCGACTTCGTCGCCGGCAAGCTGGGATCGAGTTCCGGGTCCAACCGCGACGCGTCCAACGTCTTCTCTCTCGATATCCTCGGCGACACTTACTTCCTCGGCGTCGGCCTCGGAAGCAGCCGACCGTCGAGCTTCCTCTTCATGATGCTGTCGACGGTCGGTGTCATCGGTTTGGCGCTTTATGTGATCTGGATCGTGCGTCTACTCCGACCAGCCGCACGCAATCCGGAGTACCACCCCGAACTGTGGGCGACGATCGCAGTCATCATCTGCAAGGTGATAGCCGAACCGAACCCGTCGAACCCCGTGATGATCCTGTGTCTCGCCGCGGCGGCTGCCGCCCCGGCGATAGTCGGTGGTGACGCGAAACGACAGTCGCCGTCGCGCGTCACCACCGCTGCCTAAGCGGCAATCGTGCCGTAGCTCTTCCACGTTCCCGGCGTGCCGCCGGCGGTGCAGATCCACCCGAGGTTTCCCGACGCGGCCGGCGACCCCTGCTCGACAGTCTGCCCCTTCGCCCACTGCCCCTGGGTCGGGGCCGCGGTCGACAGCAACGGGTGGCTGAAATCGAACGTCGGGCGCACGTCGGCGTACGGCGCGACGAACAGCCAGATCCCCTCGAACGTCAGATCCAGCCCCGATGCCGCAGCACCGTAGTTGTGCCAGAGCCGCAGCGTCGGCGGGTTGTTGAACGCGTCGGCCGCGTCGTACGCGGCGATCGAGTGAATCCACCGCTGCTGACCAGCCTGGTAGTCCCGCGCGCTGTGGAACTCGTTGATCCCGATCCGCCGGTTCGTGAGTCCCGCGATCGCCCACGAGAAAAGGTTCGCCGGCGCGTCAGCCTTCGCCAGCATCAGCAGATGAGCAACCCCACCCTTGGCGAGCGCAACCTCCCGGCTGAGCGGGATACTCAGCCCGCCGAACGAGTTCGTTGTGGCCGTGATCCGGTAGCGGGACGGCGCGACCAAACCCCCGGCCTCGACCGTGGCCGTGGTGTCGGTGGCCGTGAGGCGCGGATTCAGCGCGCCGTCAGGGCCTGCGATGTTCCAGCCCCGGATGGTGTTGATCATGGGCGCGTTGGCGGGGAACTTGCTCGGCGACCGCTCGGTGACGACGGCCGGCGCATACGTCGCATTCCCGCGTGTCACGGTCGGCACGCGCGCCGCATCGCGGAATCGCGCCTCGACGGTGCGAGCGCTCCACCCGCTGTCTGAGGTGTCCACGTAGACGTCGCTCGTGTCGTTGGTGCCGAACGACACCCGCCCGGTGAACTGCACGTCGATCGCGTTGAGCAGCGCGATCGCGTACCCGCCCGTGCTCCACCCGCCCGAGATCGCCGGCTGGATGGTCGAGTCGATCGCGAGGCCACCATCAAGGTCCAGCTCACCGAACTTGCCATCCGACGACGACACCGTGAGGCACGCGTTCGTCACGACCCGCGTCGGGGTGCCCTGGTCGTATCCGACGATCGTCCCGTCAGGCAGTCGCCCGGGCTTGCGGACGTACACCTTGTCGAACGTGAAGCGCCGGTTGTGGGGGTTGATGAACACACCACGGTAGGCGCTGGACTGCACGACGAGCTCGCGGCAGTAGAAGTCCTCGCTCGCTTCGAGATACGGGCCAGCGATCACCGCCTCGAGCTGGAACGCGTCGTACCGCAGGGTGCCGAGGACTTCCAGCCGCCCCTCGATCCGAGTGCGGCGGTGCACGCCGAACAAGTGGGGACCGGCGGTGAGGTTCGGGCCGACCTTGCTGTCTCCGATGATCCGGAAGTCCTCGGTGGTGTCGGTGCTGCTCGACTCGTTCGCGACGACCGAGATCGTCTCGGAGACGCCGTCCATGTCGACGCCGCCATTGAGGGTGAATCCCTTCGAGCGGTAGTCGCGGAAGCCGCAGATGCCGTTGTTCGTCGCGAGCGACGACATCGACCCGCGGACGTGCAGCTTCCCGAGGATGCCCGCGCCGTGCGCACGCTCGGCGAGGAACAGCACGCGGAGGCTCGTGCCCGATCCGTCTCGCTCGCCCCAGAACTTCACGCCCGGCGACAGGCGCAGCTCGACCCCCGCGGGGATCTTGATCGCGACGCCGCCTGTGCTGCCCTCGGTGGTGGTGCTCGGCACCAGCACGCGGAAGAACTTGCCCGCGTCCTCCGGCGCGCTGATACGAACGGCCTTGATCCCGAGCGACGCCGCTGTGTTCAGTGCATTCTGGATCGCGGAACGGTTGTCGGTGCCGCTGCCGTTGGTGCCGTCGCTGTCCGCGACCGCCCCAAAGCTCGCAGCGTTCAGCTCGGAGGTCCCTGCAACCACACCCGCATCAATCGTGCCTCTAAGGTGCCCTGCGAATGCGGAGTCCTCGTCGGCGGCGACCGTGGTCATGACGGTGTCGTTGGTCGTCCCGACCGCCTCGGCCGCGGCCTGCGCTGCGAGAGCCGCATCACGCGCAGCCTCGGCGGCGGGAGCTGCAGCGATCGCGAGGGCGATCTCGTCGGGGTCGAACCCGGCATCCTTGAACACGCCGAGACGCGACGTGAGCTTGGTCACGAACGCGCCCGACTTCAGGATCACCTGCTGCGGCTCGCCGGCCACACGGAAGTCGGGCAGCACACCGATGTTGCTCGACTGCAGGGTGGTGATTGCGGCTCCCGACACAGGGTCGGTGAGCGGCAGCGGCGTCGAGTACGAGGCGTCGTCGACGGCGTACACCTGGAACGCGGCGCCCGCGACCAGCTCCTCGTTGTCGGGGTTGTAGGCGATGAGCGAGTCGAAGTAATCCTGGACGGCCATCTCGGCTCCTTTCGGGGGAGGACGGTCAGACGTTGTGGGCGCCGAGGTGCTTCGGCTCGGGAGGCAGGGAGGAGACGTCGTGCACCTCGTCGTCGCCCTCGGCGTAGATCGCGGCGATGGGAGGAGTCGGGTCGTTCGGGAGGGTCGCCAGAATCAGTCGCAGCAGGGACACGAGAGCGGCGAGAGCAGATGCCTGCAGGACAACGCCCCACTCGACGTCAGTCAGGAGGACGGCGCCGAGCAGACCGGCAGCGAGGGCCTGTCCGAACGTCTTCACGACACGCTCGACTGCGGCGAGCCACCACGGCAGGTCCACGCCCTCGACCTCGGGCAGGCCGGCGACGGACGTCGCGAGGGAGGCGACAGCGCCGAGCGCGCCGGCCGAGATGACGGTGAGCCACGACACCTCGGCGACGAGCTGCGTTGCGGCGAGGTACGGGAGCGCGATCGCGACGGCGGAGTACAGGGCGCGGAGGCCGGCGTCCTTCCACCAGAGCGCGGAGGCGAGGTTCGAGAGCGCGAGCTTCGCGCGAAGTGAGATCTTCATGATGTGTGAGGCCTTTCGGGTTGTGTGAGGGTCAGTCCTCGAGGTCTGCTTCGGGGTCGGTGCGGTCGAGCGCTTCCCATATCGACTCGTCTTCGCGCGCCAGAGCGGTCAGCTGACGGTCGACGTCATCGACGCGACCATGCAGACCGACGACGCCCTCCTCGAGGCGTTCGGTGGTCTTCTCGACCCGGTCGACGGCGTCCTTGATGGACGACCCGTCGTTCTTGTGTGTCTCGTGGTGGATCGACGCGACCTGGTCCTTCATCGCGGCGACCTGCTTGAGCAGGGCGGGCAGCTGCACGAGCGCGTCGACGATCGCCACAGCGTTCTTGATGAACGGCCACAGCTTGATCGCGATGCCGATCAGCAGCGCGACCGCGACGAACCAGAGCACCGCCTGCAGGAGTGTCACGTCGGGAACGATCTGTGTCCAGTCCGGCATCAGCGCCCCCCGAGGAGCGGGAGCGCCCATGACAGCTCCCACGCGAGGAAGCCCATCCCGGTGAGGAGCAGGATCGTCGGAGGCCACGGCCCGCGCCACCACGACCGGGTGGGGTGCAGGCCGAAGGCCCGGCGCGCCTCCGTCTGGCGGGCGCGCCGGGCCTCCGACTCGTTCACAGAGCGGCCCAGTTCTCGGTGTCGGCCTTGCTCAGCGCCGCACGCATCACGGGACCGGGGACGTCGTTCCCGCTGTACCGCTTCGTCTCGCGGAGCCACCGCGCGATCGCCGCCCACATGACCGGCCCGAGCACGTCGTTGCCGACGTACCCGTACTTCCGGCGCAGGAACTGCGAGAACCCGTGCATCGACGTCGGCCCGAAGTTCTGATCGAGCGCCGTCTTGCCGAACCCACCATGCGGGAGGTAGAGGTTCGCGACCTTCTGCAGACCGCCCGTGTATGGGATGCCGAACGGGTTCGGCCCGAGCACGCCGGCCACCGATCCCCCGGCATCCGTCACGGCCGGAGCCGGAGCCGGAGCGGGCGCGGGTGCCGGAGCAGCCTCAGTGAGGCGACCGGCCGCAACGCGCTTGATCTCCGGGAGCGGATCGAGGAAGCCGCCCCCGACGCGCTGCTGCTCGATGTGCACGCACGAGCCCGACGTCGCGCCGGAGTTGCCCTCGTGGAGGATGATCTTCCCCTGTGGGATCCACTCGCCGACGACCTGCTGCGACGCCCACGGTCCGTGTGCGTAGGTGAAGTCGAACTCCATCCCGTCGAGGACGGAGCGGACGATGATCCCGTAGCCGAAGCCGTGGGTCTTCGACGGCGCGAGCTTGCCGACAACGCGGCCGGCGTGCAGCGCGGGGACCGGGACTGTGCCCGGCTTCGTCGAGTGCGAGATGTCCTGGCCGCGGTGCTGCCGCTTGCCGCCGTCACGCGGCGCTCCGAACTGCCCGCCGTTGGTGTTGATCCCGCCGGAGTAGTAGTCGCTCTGCGCGCTCACGAGGGCACCTCCTCGGGGTCGTCGTTGCGGGTCGGGTTCTTGGCGTCGCCGAGGGAGTCGTCGCCCTCGAGCTGCCACTCCTCGTCGTCCGGCGAGATCTCGTCGGGGACGGGGTTCGTGTTCTTCTGGTCGGTCATGGGTAGGGCCCTTCATGACGAGAGCCCCGGCGGGATGCCGAGGCTCGAGGTGATGCGGAGGCGCGCCGAGGCGAGAGGCCGCGACGCGACGCGCCCGTGACGGACGCGTGCGAGATCAGGTGGGAGGACCGAACGAACCGGACTTGCCGACGCTGATCGTTGGGATGCTGAACGCGTTGCTCTTGCCGGCGCGCAGCTCGGCGACGGGGAACGCTCCGGCTTTGCCTGCGCGGATGCCGGACAGGGTGCGCGCAGTGACGTAGCCGGAGAATGGCCCCCAGCCAGCGCTGTTGTGAGATCTCACGCGCACGCGGTATTCGACGCCAGGGGTCAGCGCGAGGCCGACGCCAGCGGGTGACGAAAGTCCGTTCGGGTTGCCGGCCGGGCCGACGCCGAAAGGTGCGTCATCCCACACCACGACACCGTCCGAGACGCGCGACCACTCGGCGTGGTCCTGGTCGATCGCCGCACCGTTGTTCGCGCCCCGGCTGTATGACACCGCGAACGACGTCAGTGTGATGTTGCTGACCGTGAGGCTGTGTGGCGCGGCGGGTGGCGTCGCGGGCGGCGGCGGCGCTTCACGGGTGATCGTCATCGTGAGCGTCGTCGGTCCGCCGAGGCCGCTCGTGCCGGTCGCGTTCAGGGTGAACGAAACGGTCTGTGTGCCGTAGTTCGCCGTCCACGCGCCGAAGAGGAGGCCGGGCGCAGGCTTCGAGCCGGTCGACCACGGCTGAGAGCCGCCGACAGCGGCACCGTTCACAACGCCGCTCCACCCGAGCCCGCCGGAGTTGGTCGTCGAGTAGCCGCCGTAGACGTAGAAGCGGACCGTCGTCCCGTCGAAGTCGATCCGCAGCGCGCCGGCCTGGCCGGTCGCCTTGTCGACGAAAGCCATTACGGCTTCACCCAGAGCAGATTCTCGGCGTAGGGCGGTGCGGTCGAGCCGACGTACACCGAGTCAGGGACCCATGTCGGGAGTCCGAGCGAGTTGAACCCGAGAACCCACGTGATGCCCTGGATCCACACGCGCGTGCCGATGCGAGTCAAGAAGTCCCGGACGAGGAGATCCTTCGCCGCCACTCCCCCGTCACCGTGCCAGCAGCGGAGGTCGACGACCTCCTGCGGCGCGGTCTGCCCGGCCGCAAATCGCACGAGCGCGAGCGGCTGGTCGTCGGTCGACCCGGGCTCGTCCTCACGTGTCGCGGGGATCGCCTTCGTCGCTGCTCCCTGGATGAGCACCGGCACGGTCTCCGATGTGGTCCAGTCGCGCCGCAGCGCGATCAGGTCCCACCGCGAACCAGATCCCACGCTCGCGCCGACCAGCGACACCGGAGCATCGGAGGTGTCGAGGATGCCCTGACCCGCGGCGCGACCGGGCGCGACGATCACCTCACGGTCGGCCGCGCCGAACGAGACTCCGAACGAGTCCGCGCCGAAGACCGAGTACTGCGCGCCGAGATGGCTCGTCAGCAGCGCCCAGTCGGCGTAGTTGACGGTCCCCTCATAGCCCTTCGAGACGATGGTCACGGTTACCTCTTTTCCAGACCGCGGACGGCGGTCGCGACGTTCTTCACGAATCCGACGAGACGCTCTGTCGGGTCCTCGGTTGCGAGCCCGACCTTCGGCACGACGACGAACCCGCCGTTCGTGTCGTGCGTGATGTCGACCTGAGAGATGACGTCCTCGACGTCGAGCGCACCGACCTGTACGCGGACCTTGTCGCCCAGCTCGTAGCCGTCGGCGAACCGGAACCATGACGTCTCGCGGAGCGTCGCCGTCAGGCCGGCCTTCCCGCGATGCTTCGCCAGCTCGGCCCACCCGTACGGCGCCAGGTCCGCGCCCTCCTCGGCGTTGCGCGCGTCGACGTAGATCTCGAGCGCAACGCCGAGCTCCGCCTCAAGAGCCGTGTCGACGACGAGCGCGAACTGCCGCGCCGTGCCTTCGCCACGTCCGCCGACGACGGCGCGCGTCGCGGTCGGGGGTTGCTTGACCCACGACCAGCGCGACAGCACGCCGGACTGCGGAGTGATCGGACGCGGGAACACCTCGCCCTCGCGGACGTCGACGAGCGAGCGGCCCGTCAGATCGTCGTGCTCGAGGGTGAGCTGCAGTCGGTCCGCGATGAGCGGCTCGACCACCGACTCGCCGAGCGTGTGCATCCGCAGCTCGAGCGGAGCCGTGTCCGGGTTCCCCCGGCCGAGCGACGGCGCGACATCCCACGGACGCCCGAGGCGCGCGACGTTCGCGGCGATTGCCGCCTTCGCGTTGTCCTCAGACGTGCCCGTGTATCGCGCATACTCCGCGCCGCTCTGCGACCCGATAGCGGAGCCCGGCACCTGCCAGCCGAGGAGCGTCGCGAGATCCCCCCAGTCGTCGACGACCGGGACCCGGACGGCCCCGTACGGTGCGTCCTCGCCGGCGAGCGTGCCGACACGGCCGCGCAGGAGCCGCCGCTTCGTGAGCGTGCCGCCGTCGATGGTAACCATCCACACGGCGCAGCGCACGCCCTCCTCGCCCGCGAGAGTCGGGATGATCGCGTGGTTGTCCGGAAGGGTGAGATACGCCGACGAGGCGGCGTTCCATCGGAGCGTCGCCTGCGTCTTGGCGGGCGCGACCTGGCGGATGAACCCGTTCTCCGCGTCGAGGAACTGCGACACGATGAACCGACGGCGGACCACTAGAACGCCCTCCAATACAGCGGCACCAGCTCCGCGCGCACCCGGCCCGCGCCAGCCGCGGAGATGACCAGCGGCGACGTGCCCCGAGCGGGAACCGGCGCGAACATCTGGAACCCGAGCTCGCGGGTGACGTCGATCCCGTCGAGGGTCGCGTACTGCCCGGCCGGATCCGTGTCGATGATGAGCGTCGAGCCCTCTGGGATCGGGAACGGAACCTCGATGATCGCGCCGCCGACGCCGAGCTGCACCTCCGACGCGGGACCCTGCACCGTCCACACGAGATATGCGGGCTCGTTGCCAGGGTTCGAGATCTCGGCCGACTGGAACGTCGCCGATGGTGAGACATAGAAGTCGGGAGCGCCGGTCGGCGGGATGAAGTCCTGTCCCTCGTCGGCGCCGAACTCCTGCGCCACCGGACGCCCCCGCCACAGCGGCCGAGGAGCCTCGAGGGTGATTCCGATCTTCGCCCATCCGGTGATGAAGGGATCGTTCGCGAACGAGTACGCCCCGTCGAATCGTCCGGTCAGCGGGAGGGTCCGCGCGGCGCGTCCCTCGCCGACCGTCCACACGCCGGTCTCGACCGGATGGAACGAATCGAAGAACGCGGCGTGATCCGCCTCCCACTCGTCGATCGTCGACGCGCGGAACAGCAGCGGCCAGTACACCTCCCGCTCGGGGAGCGAGTAGCCCATCAGCTCGACGCCCGCGACGAGCGGGCTCGACGATTTCTGCACGTCCATGCGCGGCATGTGCAGGCCCTGCACACCCGGCGCAAGCCGAGGATTCTCGGCCTGCGGCCGGGTGAGCGGCCACACCGAACCGTCGAACCCCGTCCACGTCATCCGCCGGGGACGACGGATGCCGGCGATGTCGTCGGGCGACGCGCCGGGAGCGGCGAAAACGATCGGCATGTGGGAACCCCCTAGCTCGGCGGCAGAGCGTCGAGCGCACGGGTGAGCCCGAGCCGCTGCTCACGCTCGATGTCCCGCGGGTCGTACGCGTAGTTGTCGCCGTTGTGGATGACTTGAATCGGCGGCATGCCTGACGGCCCAGGACCGGTCGGCGCGGCGGCTCCGGCGAGCCCCTCGGGACCGCCCGGCATCCGCCGGATCGCCTCGAGGATCAGCGCCCAGGAGCGCGCCGAGCCATCGAGCGGCGCGTACAGCTCGGGGACGTCCCCGCGATCACCGACCACGCGCCATGTGTTCGCGGGGACGATGTCCGCGAGCGACGACATCGGCGTCAGCCCGGGGATGCCGCCGTTCGCCATGAACTCGAGGACGCCGCCCTGAGCGTTGAATCGAACGTTGCTCCCCTGCACCTGATAGGTGCGGCCCCCGACCGCATCGACGTACACATTGATGCGCCGGCCGTTCGCGCCCATGATGAAGCCCTCGAGACCCGCTCGCGCCGGACCCGTGTCCGCGTCGATCGTCACCGTCCCGTCCGGGAGGGTGATGATCCGATCTGCGAGAGACTGCACCTTGCCCTGCTCGGCCTGCGCGTTCGACGAGAACTCCGTCGTCGCGGACTCCGGGGTCTGCAGGACGGTGTCGATGAGCGCGCGCGCCTGGTCCTCGGTGAGGCCCATCTGCGTGAGCTGCGAGACGAGCGCCGACGTCGCCGTGTTGTACCGGCCCGCGAGCTCCTCCTGCGATTCGCCCGCCGCCGACGCCGCCGAGATCTCGTCGCCGAGAGCGGCGACCGCCGAGCGCACCTGATCCTCAAGGAGACGCCCCGACTCAGACGCGCGGATGTTCGCGAGGTCAATCCCCTCGAGCCCGATCCGCGACCCGTCGGCCGCGTACCCGACCCCGGCGACAGCGTCCGCGAGACGCAGGCTTGCGTCGTTCAGGAACCCCATCGCGACCGCAGGCTCGCCGAACTGGTTCAGCTTCTCCCGCGCGATGTCGAGCGCGTTCCCCATCTCGGTACGCATGGTGTCCGCCGCCGACTGCGCGGTGTCATCGAACCCGCGCATCTGCTCAACCGCCTGGTCGAGCCCTTCGCCGGCCTCCTTGTCGAAGAACCCGACGAACCCGGCGAGCCCCTTCGTGAGATCGGCGAGCGGACCGGCGACGAAATCGCCGACCCCCTCGGTCCCGGTAGCGAGCGACTCGACGACGGCCTCTCCGAAATCGAGAGCCCCGTTCGCGAGATCGAGGAAGAACTGCAGGACTGGCCCCCGGTTCTGGGAGATCCAGTCCGCAGCCTCCCCGAGAGGATCCGCGAACGCCGACGCGAGAGCACCCTTGATGCCGTCCGCCGCGACCTCGATGTTCCGCTGAGCCCGCTCGATCCGGTTCGAGTCGTTGTCCGCGAGCGTGTCGAACATGCGACGCGCTGCGCCCTCGACACCGTTCAGCTCGTCGACGGCCGTCGAGAGATCCATCGCGAACAGCGCCTCGCCGAGATCCTCGGCCTGCGTGCCGAACAGCGCGACGGCGGCGGCGTTCCGTGCGACGGGGTCCTCCATCGACCGCAGCCGGTCGAGGACGACGTCGAGACCCTCGCGGGCGGACTCCCCGCCGGCGGCGATGCGTGCCGTCATCTCCTCGGCGTTGAGGCCGAGCATCTCGAACCCCTGCGCCGACAGCTCCGACGCGTCGGTCGCGCGGATCTGGAACTCCTTCAGCGCGTCGGCTGCGATGTCGCTGTTCCGCGCCCCGGCCGTCAGCCCCTGGTTGATGAGGCCGAGCATCTCCTTGCCGGAGATCCCGAGCCGCTGCAGGACGGACGGGTACTCAGTGAAGGTGTCGAGCATGTCCTCCGACCGGTTCACACCCTCACGGGCGCCGGTCGCGAGGATGTCGAACGCCTCATCGGCCGATGCCGCCATGCCGGTCTTGAGTAGCGTCGTGACCGTCGTCGCCGCCCGTGAGACGTCCTCCTCGAGCACGTCCGCGATCCCGCCGAGATTCTCGACGACCCGCTGCGTGTCGCGCGCGGTCGCGTCCGGGTCGATGATCCGGAACTGCAGGGCGAGCCGCGTCGTGTTCATGTTCGACTCGATGGACTCGCCGAAGTTGTTCGCGTACGCCTCGCCGGCCGCGCGCGCGAACCGGGACGCCGACGCCTCGTCGATGCCGGTCAGCGCCTGCAGTCGGTCCTGCCGGACCTCGACCTGCAGCGCCGACTGGAACTCAGACACGAGGTTGTCGGCGATGGTCTCTCCGACCTTCGCGATCGCGCCCACGATGGGGATCGACGCGAGGCCCGCGACGATGCCGGTCACGAGTGCCTTACCGGACCGCTTGCCGCCGTCGTCGCCCGCGTTCTCGGCGTCGTCCGCCAGGTCGTCGAGCGCGTTCTCAGCGGCCGATGTATCGGCGTCGATCTCGACCTGAGTCCGCGCCGACCGGAGCCCGCTCAGCGTCCCCTCGAGGCGGCGGATCTGAGCCTCGGCGCGACGCACATCGGCGTCGACGTTCAGCCCGCCCTCGGCGCGGAGCGACAGATCCTCGAGCCGGTTCTTCGTCGACTCGAGCCGCTTCTCGGCGGACTCGATGTCGGCGTCGAGCTTGAGCACGGCGCGCTCGGAGACGAGCCGCTTCGCGGACTCCTCGACGCGGTCCATGCCCGCGACGGCGTCCTTCGTGTCGGCGTCGACCTTCTTGGTGATCGGGTTCTTCTCGATCCGCTCACCGCGCGCCTTGATGTCCTTCTCAGCCCGCGCCGCGTCCTTGTCGTCGACGGTCAGCAGAACCTCGACCTCGCCAGCGCGATACGCCATGAAGAATCACCTCCGGATGATGAGCGCCTTCCGCAGCCGGGAATCAGACCCGGCCTCGAGCAGCGTGAAGATCAGCGTCCGGATGCCCGGCCACGGACGAGCCCGGACAGCCGGGTCCCACAGGTCGATCCCGTGGTCGAGCAGATCGGCGACGACGAGCCGCCAATTCGTGAGGATGCCGAGCCACGACGTGTCGATCTCCGGCGGCGGCGTCGACTCGACGTCAGCGACCGGCGTCGGCGGCGCGAGCAGCTCCTGCGGGACCGGGCGGTAGTCGGCATAGATCGGGACCCCGTCCTCGTCGAACTCGACCGGCTCCCCGATGCCGTAGGGAGCCCAGTCCGCGAGGGTCTCTAGCCTTTTGGGCGCGTCTCACCACCGCCTGCGGGAGCGTCCGCGACCGGCTCGCGCTCTGCCCACAGCAGGGTCGCGAGGTTGTCGGCGTACTCCTTGCCGCGGGCCCAGTAGAAGATCGCGTAGTACGCGGCCCGGTCGATGGTCGCGGCCGAGATCCCGGCGTCGCGCATCTCGTAGAACGTCGCGCCGAGCGCCGGGTGCGCGTCGGGACCGATGGACTCGATGACCTCGAGCATCTCGGCCGGGAGCCGTGTCCCCTTCGGGACGACGCCGAGGTTCACCTCGCCGCGCGCCGCGAGAGCGAGCACCTTCGCCGAGTCCCCGACCGACGGGGGACGCACGCTGAACGTGCGCCCCCCGCGGCCCTCGGCGTCTGCCCCGAGGTTGCGGAACACGAGATCCGGCGCCGCCCACTCCGTGAAGTCGACAGCGCTCACGGTCAGGCCCCGCGCGTGTAGGTGAACGCCGGGGACGGACCGCCCGGCGTGGTGACGATGATCGCCACGTCGCCAGCGTCGCCGGTCGGCATCTGCGCGATGACCGTCGCACCGTTGACCGGCACGAACTCGACGGACGTCCCGCCGATGGTGACGCCGGTCGCGTCGAGCAGACCCTCGCCCACGATGGTGATCAGCTCGCCGTCCCCCGCCGCGACCTCAATCACGGCCGAGACCTTCGGAGCCGTCGCGGACCAGCCCGTGAACGGGTTCGCGATCTCCTCGTATGCACCCTTGCCCGAGAGCGAGAAGCCGAACATCTCGATCTCGCCACCGGGACCGATGTTCTGACGGGTCTTGGCGACGGTCGCAAGACCGCGGCCCGCGTCGTTCGGGTTCGGCGTGCCCTCCGCAGGCTTGTGATACCAGCGGACGTCCGCGACCGCGAGCTCGCCGACCGAGTGCGGGCGGGTGCGGTCGAGGAGGTACTCAACCTCCGGCAGGAACAGACCGGTGTTGAGGAACCGGTGCACCTGCACGTTGAACGCCAGACCCCAGCCCCATCCGGTGACGTCGTTGTTCGGTGCGCCCTGGTCGTCGTAGGTCTGCGCGTCCTGCGTGGTCGGCGTGTCGGTCGGCTGGTAGCCGAGCAGACGACGGATCGACTGCCACAGCGGGTCGGCGTACGTGCCGAGGTTGACGTCCACGCCGTACTCGAAGCTCTTTCCGAGCGTCGTGCCGGCGGGGAGGATGACCTTGTTCATTGGATTGCCTCCGGGTTGTCGAGGATTATCTGGTAGTTGTCGGACCGCTCCTCACGGCCCTTGCTGTCGGCCCCGAGAGGCCCACCTGAGATGCGACGGATGTCGCTGATCCCTCCCACCCGGGAGAGTTCGTGCAGCACCGTGAACGCGATCCCCGCCATCCGGTCGGCGTCGTCGATCAAGCGCTGTCGGCCGCGGCTTCGGAGCTGCACACGGCGTACGAGAAGGTCGGTGTCGGAGATCGGCCCGTAGACGCGGACGCCGATCGCGCGGTCGGGTCCGTCCTGGATCGGCCCGTACCAGATCGCGGTCGAGTCCTTCGGGTACGGCGGCGACTCGGGATCCGGCCACCACTCCCACCCCGGGATGCCGCCGAGGATCTCGCAGATCGTCCGCGTGAGCTGAGCGTCATCCACCGCCGAGCCTCGCCTTCACGTGATTGGCGACCGGCTCCGCGAGCGGGTACTCGATGGCGGCGTTCTCGAGGTAGTGAGCTTCGCCCCCGTTCGGGTGCTGGTACTCCTCTTTCTCGTGCTGTAGCCACGCGTGCGGTGCGGTGAAGCGCACGATCGCCTCAAGCTCGTTCTGCGAGTACCCGCCCGAGTTGCGGAGCTCGGCGTCGTCGACGGGGACCCGCCGCTTCGCGTCTCGCGTGACCTCGCGTGCGCCCTCGCGCAGACCAGCCGCCGCCGCCTCGGCGATGGGATCCCGGATCGGATAGAGCTTCATCTCGCCCTCCTCACTCGAGCGACAGCACGAGCTGAGACCCGAGCCCGTCGCCGTTGTCCTGATACGCCGTCGCGATGACGGCCGCCGTGCGCTCGACGCCGGCGCGACCCGGCCACAGCGTGACCTCGGATCCGAGCGGCGCGACCGTGTCGAGCGGGACGGTCACCCGCGCCGACGACATCACCTGCACCGAGTCGGCATCGCGGATCATCCGCTGCGAGTCGTCGACCTCCGCGTCGGCCTCGGTCGTCGACGTCGCGAGCCGCGGGCCCATCCCGCCGCCGGCGAGGAGCGGACGGATCAGCACCTTGTGCGGCCACCAGAACGGATCGCCCCAGCTCACGTCGGATACCTCTCCGGCCACACGCCCGACAGCGGACGCTCCTCCGGGAAGCTCCCGACCGGCGTCGGCGTCGCGGGCGCCGAGCCGCAGAGCGCACGGAGCGCGGCGCGGTCCTCGAGGGTGAACGCCGACTCGTACGCATCGAGCGACCGTGAGGTTCCGTTCCGCGACTGCGACCGCACACGCCGCGACCCAGGCTCGGGAAGCTCGAGCGCCGCCGCCTGCAGGATCGCGATCGCGTTCGCCTTCTCCTCCCCCGTGAGGGAGTCGAGGCATGGCACGAACGTGCGCGCGATCTGCAGGATCCGCCGCGCTTTGAACTCCGTGATCCCCGGGATCTGGTTCGGCCCGACGCCGACGATATCCGCGAACACAATCGCCATGAGCGACCCCCTGCTCTCTGAGCGTGCAAAATGTCATGCCCGTAGGACAGGCTGTACGCCCCGTAGAGCGACGACACCCCCGTTTGGTCATCGCCATATCGGGGAGGTCGAATTCGTCGATCCTGCGAGATCGGGTCTGCGCCGCGCCTCACGCCCCCTAGGAGCGACGCAGACCCCATCCAGCAGTCCGACAGCCACCCGCGCATTTCGACGCGCGAGCGAGGCGCACAGCGTTTGCGCGCCTGGATGGAGCGACCGGCCCCCGACGCTGCAAGAGCAGTCGGGAGCCGGTCGATCTATGTCCGATCCGAGCGGATCAGGACTGCTTGGCGTCGTCCGCGACGAGCGCGGCGACGATCTCGGCGCGGTTGCCGGGAGCGGCGGGGACGATCTTGTCGGCCTCCGCGCGGTCGGCGTTCCGCTTCTCGATCTCGGCGTTCAGCTCCGGGATCGTGACGCCCTTGTACGGCTCCTCGCCGGAGGCGGGCGCGCTGCCCGAGTCGGAGTCCTCGTCGGACTCGGACTCGCCGGTCTCGACCTCCTCGATGAAGCCGCGCTTCACGAGGTCGGCGAGCTGCTCCTCCGACACGCCCTCGGGGACGATGTCCCCACGGCGCAGGAGAGACGCGACCTTGTTCCCGGCGGCACCTCCGATGGACACCTTCGCGGCGTTCCGGATGACGACGTGAGTCATGATCACGCCGCCGTTCCGGTCAGACGCCACGCCGCCTGCGGGTTCACCACGAGCGGCACGTGCGGGTTGCGAGCCTGCAGGATCGTCGCGTCCTTCCGCTCACGGAACGAGGCGACCTCGACGCCCGTGTCGCCGCCGACGGGACGGTACTCCGGCGAGGGGATGTTCTCGCGAGCGATGCCGCCGAGGCGACGACGGTCGAGGAACAGCGGGTCGGTGAACTCGTCGTCGTCCGACGCAACCCACGTGATGCCCGAGATCGTCGGGAACGAGCCGGTCAGCGCGACGTCGCTGTCCTTCGGGAGGACGTCGAGCAGCTCGGGGAGAACCTCCGCGTACTGCTCGCCGTTCATGACGACGGTGTCGAGGTTGAACCCGAGCTTCAGCTTCCGCGCCGCCGCCTGCACACGCAGTGCGTCGCGGAAGATCTGCTTCCCGTTCGACCAGACACCGCCAGCCGCGAGCGACTGCGTCACGGCCGAGTCGATGACGCCGAGCGCGAGCTCGTTCGCCGAGAACACCAGCTCGGTCTGCAGGAACAGCATCGCGTCGTCGAGCGGCGCACGCAGACGACGACCGACCGACTCGTCGGTGACCTCCGTCGCGATGCCGTCCTTCGCGGCCGTGTACACCTCGTACACGCCCTCGTCGATCGCCGTCAGCTTGTACTCGGCGCCGGGCGCGACCGTCTCCGACCGGCGGTCGGTGCGGATGATCTCGGACGCGGGGACCGCGATCGAGCCGCCCTGGATGTCGTACCGCCCCGAGAGGAGGAAGTACCCGAGGAACTGCTGCGCGTTGAGGATCTCGCCGAGACGACGCGCGATCAGCGTCGGCGACTTGAGGAACGCGATGATCTCCGTCGCGCTCGCGGCCGAGATCTGGCTCGGCGTCAGGGGATAGGTGAGCATCTGTCGGATCTCCTTGTCAGATCTGCAGAGCCTCGACGGAGGCACCGTCGGCGGCGGACGTGAGAGCGATGTACACGGCGGTACCCGCCGCGAGGGTGCGGACCGCGCCGGCCGCAGCCGTCTCGAGCCGCTGACCGCGGGTGATGGCACCCGACGCCTTGAGGAGGTGCACCGGCTTGCCGACCTCGACGGTCGCCTTGTCGCCGATACCGGCGTCGTGACCGACGACGCCGACCACCTTCGCCGAGGCGGCGGCGGCGGGCGCGATCGAGCGGTCGGCCGTGCCGACCTCGACGACCTGGCCTGCGGTGACGGCGGTCGTCACGTTGAACGTGACCTTGTCGCCGGGACGGAAGAGGGGAAGGTACGACTTGGCCATGATCAGGCTCCTGCCTTCTCAGCCGTCGGGTAGACCGACGAGTACGTGGACGCCTCGGCCGTGTCGACCGGGTCGCCCGCGTTGCCGATCTCCTCGACGGGGATCTTGTTCTTCGGCATCCCCTCGAGGATCGCGGTCGCCCGCTGCTCGCTCTCGGAGAGGTTCTCGATCCACAGATCGCGCGACGCAGCGGTGATCCGCCCGTCGGCGACTGCGGCGTCGACGATGCGCTCGCGGCGCGTCTGGTCCTGCTCTGCGCGCGCCTGAGCGCCGAGAGCAGCGTCGCGACGCAGATCCGCGAGGGTCGCCTCGTCGACGACGACGGCGCCCTTCGGGAGAGCGTCGGTCGGTGCGCCGGCGGGTGCCGTCGCGGTTGTGTCGGCCTGCTCCTCGAGCGTCTCGTCGAGAGCGCTCAGCAGCGTCTCGTCCGAGGCGTCGGCATCGGTCACACCGAGCCGCTTCGCGAGTCCAGCCTTGAGGTCGCTGTAAGCCACAGCTTCGTCCTTTCGGTGGGGTTCACCCGGCCCGGTCGAGCTCGGGAGCTTGGAGACCGCGCGCGCAGTGGGTGCTGCGGACGCGATGATGACGAGGCGCGCGGCCGAGTTGGTCGGCTCGTCCTCGTCGGGGATCAGGAGCGTCTCGTCGTCGGCGCCGACCGTCGACGGCTCGCCCGCGTCGGGGATGACGGCCTCGCGGTCGACGAGGCCGATGTCGACCGCTTCCTTCGCGGTGAGCCAGGTCTCGTCGGCGAGGAGCTGCGCCCAGTCCTTCTCCCCCGCCTTCGCTGTGTAGATGTCGATCAGCGACCGCTCGATCGTGTCGAGCACCTCGGCCTGCTTCCGGAGGTACGTCGCATTCCCCCAGGCGATGACAGACGGTGAGTGAATCATCATCTGCGTGCCGGGAGACATCACGGTCTCGTCGGCGCCCGACGCGATGACGGATGCCGCCGACGCGGCGAGCCCGTCGACGACGGCCGTCACCGTCGCCTTGTGCGCCCGGAGCATGTTCAGGATCGACACGCCCTCGAACACCTCGCCGCCCGGCGAATTGATCCGGAGGATGATCTGGTCGACCGAGTCCGGGAGTGCGTCGAGAACGGTCCCCATGTCCTTAGCCGATACGCCCCAGAACCCACCCCACGAGTCGATCGGCCCGTACAGGCGAATCGTCGCGATCGAGCCGTCGCCGGTCGGCGCCGGGGTCGTTACGGCGTTGAAGAACTCGGCCTTCGACTCGGGGACGGGGAGCTTCCCCCAGTACCGACTGTCGCGCTTCGTCATGCTGCTGCCTCCTCGGCCGGGTTGTCGGATGCGGGGTCGAGCGTCATCCCCGCGTCGCGGAGGAGATCGCGCGCCTCGCGGCGGGTGAGCGGCGGCGCGTCTGCCGCGAGATAGACCTTCTGTGCGGTCTCGGCCGCGAACCTTGCCGCCTCGCGCGCGGCCTCGACCGGGACGCCCTTCGCGGCCAGCTCTGCCGCGAGCGAGGGGAGTCCCCACAGCTCGCGCAGGTGCGCCTCGAGCCCGGGGTCCTTCGACAGCGCGCCGCAGTCGATCAGCGCCTTGATCGCCTCGGCCGTGACCGGGTGCTCGGCGCCGATGGGAGCGGGGACGAGACGCGGCGCGCGCTCATTCGGCCCGTAGTTCAGATCGACGAGATCCTCGATCACGTGCTGCTGAGTGACGTCGGCGATGTGCTGCGCGACGGCGTTCAGCGACTCGGTGAAGAAATTCGCGAACGTCGAGCCGAGCGCCCACGAGCCCGTCTCGGTGCCGAGGTTCAGGAAGTGCGCCAGGACCGCGCGCGCGATCTGCTCGTCGTAGTACCTGATTGGAGCGTCCGTGTCGGGGAGCTTCCCGGACACGCCGAGGAGCTGCAGGGTCGCGCCGTGCGGGAGCGATGCGCCCGCCGCCTCGCCGGCCTTGAAGTCCTTCGCGAGCTTGAGTCCGGCCTCCTGCTCCGACTTCTCCCACGCCTCGCGGTCCGTGCCGGTCACGCCCTCGGGGACCTCGGCACCGGTGTACACCGGGACGCCGAGACCGTTCCGCTCGATGGTCAGCGCCTGCGCGCGCAGCACCCGATCCTTGAGGAGCCACATCTTGTACGCCTGCCGCAGGAGCGAGCGCCCGGTCCAGTTGGCACCCTCGCGCTCGTTGACGTACATCACGAGCCTGTCGACCGGGATCCGGACTGTCGTCTGCCCGCCGATGCCGTACTGCTTGAGCGCGACGAGCCCGCCGTCGCGGGCGACCTCGATGTCGGAGATCGAGCGGGGCGGACGCCACGCGAGCTTGTGCAGTCGGTTGAGGTTCCCCTCGACGCGGTACACCTGCTCGAACGGCGAGTGACCGTAGCGCAGCTCGAGGAGCGCGAGACGCAGGTGATCAGTCCACGAGAACCGGCCCTTCATCCGCAGCGGCGCGACCGGGTCCTTCCCCTTCTCGGGGAGACCGAGGTCCGCCGCGACGTGCTCGACGACGTTCGGCCGGCATCCGGTCCCGTCGATCATCCACGTGGTCCGGAGGATCGGGAGCGTCACCGCACGGAGCACCGAGCCCACCTGCGGATCCTCGTTCGCCATCCGGTCGTAGACCTCGAGCGACTTCGGCCACAGAAGGTCCGGGTTCGTCTCGTTCGCCTCGGCGGCGATGGTCCCCCACGAGGAGAGTCCCCCGGACTGGTAGCCGATCTCGGACATCTGTCCTCCGTTCAGAATGCAGCGGTCGCGAGGTTCACGTCCTCGGCGACGGAGTAGTCGGTGCGCGCGACCGACGCGGCCTGCGGCGGCGGCGCGGGAGGCGGCGGCTTCTCTGCGGGGACGAACGCCTCGAGCGCGACGAGCGCGTTCGTGACAGCGACGGCCGGCGAGATGTCGACAGGTGCGCCGAACCGATCCCAGACCGGCATCCCGGCGAGATCCTTCGCCGTGCCGTTCGCGATGGCGAGGTTCAGCGGACCCTGCGACCGGTGCCGGATCTGGTCGGCCGCGATCCGCTTCCGCAGCCGGTCGGCCGAGGTGAGCAAGATCGACCCGGAGATCGACACGATGTCGAACCCGGCCTCCTTGAGCGGCTCGACGAGATCCGCCGCGGCGCATCCCTTCGTCTGCAGAGCCACCTGATTGATGCCCGTCTTCTCCCGGACAGCGATCGCGTACTTCACGACCCAGGACATGCCCGTGCGCTGCGCGATCAGCTCGAGGTGTCGACGGCCGTCGGCGCGGTAGCCAGCGACGCCGATCACGCTCGACGTCGTGCGCGCCGACGAGTACACGTCGATGCCCATCGTCATCCGAGACGAGTCGGCGATGGTCGAGCCGAACTCGATCACGTTGTCGTCGTCGTCGAGCACGGGACCGTCTGCGGAGTCCGCCCAGCCCTCGCCCTGCAGGAACGGCTCCGCGCGGGAGACGACCCAGTCGCAGAGGATCTCGGTCCGCTTCGTCGCCTCCGGCTCGTCGCCGAGAAGGTCCGACCAGATCGAGTCGAAGAACATCGGCTTGTAGCCGACCGACGGGTTTGCCTGCAGGATCCCCTCGATGTCCATCAGGGGGCGCCCCGGCGTTGCCGACCACTCGAACAGAGCGGTCGCGACGTCGTGCGTGTTCGCGAACTCCTCGAGGGTCTGCAGGCCCGTCTCGACGTACTGCTCGTACTCGCGGATCGTCTTGATCGCGCCATCGCGCAGCGTCGCCAGGACGACCGACTTCGCGTCGCCCGCCGACGAGATCCCCCAGAGCTGGGAGTTGAAGATCGCGTTCTTCGTCTTCGACACCGAGCCCCAGATGTCCCACGTCTGCTGCTCGCGCATCTCGTCCATCACGACGCGCGCGGCCGACTTGCCTCGACCGCCCATGCGCGACGCGGCGCGCGGCTCGTACTTCGCGTTGTTGCGGAGCCGCAGCGACTTCTTGCCGTTCGTCTTGACCGGCTTCCGCGTCTCGGCCGCCAGATCCGCGACGACGTACTCCTCGTCGTCCTCGTCCGGGTTCGGGTCGCACCGCTTGAGCGCACCGTTCCATGCATCCTCGGCGATGTCGAGGTTCTGCGCCGTGCCGAGGATCAGGAAGTCCTTCGCCGGCAGATGCTCCGGGAACGAGTCAGCGTCGACGAACAGCCACCACAGCGCCAGCACCGTGAGGAGCGTCGTCTTCCCGTTCTGCCGACCGACGAGGACGAACACCTTCCGGAACCGGTAGGTCCCGTCCTCGTTCAGCTCGAGCGCCCGGATCAGCAGCGCCTTCTGCCACGGGTACAGCCGCACCCCGAGCACCTCGAGCGCGAACTCGATCACCGAGTACCCGTGTGACGTCTCCGGCGTCAGCGGCCGGAGAGGCTGAGTGCGGAGACGCGGCTCCGTGATCCCGACGTGCTTCCCGTACCGCTTCGCGTCGGCGTACACCGTCTCGGTGTAGATCTCCGGCTCATCCAGTCGCGCGAGCTGCGGCCTCGGCCTTTCGTCGACGGATACGGTCAAGAGGCTTCTCCTCCACGATCGCGAGCGACGGCGGCGACGTCGGCTCGACCGACTCGCTCGCCTCGCTCTCGCCCCCACCTCGACCCGATCTCGGAACCGGCTTCGGAGCCGCCGCACGCTCGAGCTTCGTCAACGCCGAGTCGTACAGCCGGAGGAGGTTCAGCGGCGCATCCTCAGCGCCGACCTTGTCCACCCGACGCGCGAGATTCCGCGCCATGTCGATGAGCGCAGCGTGAACACCGTCCTCCTCAAGCCCCGCGGCCCGGATCGTGCGATTCACCGCCACCAGGCACTGTCGAGACGCCATCGCACCTCCTCGGAGTGACGGGAACCGCGCGACATGCCCGGGGGGAGAGGACTCGTCCCCCGGTGGTGGTCCGCCCCCGTGGCCGGGTGGCTGGATTTTTCAGCGGATCGCGTCGGGGCGGATCATGCTCTGCGGCTGGATCTGCGGCGCGAGCTCGAGCGGCATGTCTTCGCAGGCGATGGTCGTCCCGGTCTCCGGGTGCACCCATGCGTGCCGGAGTCCGTCGTGCTGGTAGTCAGGCGACATCGGCGGTCTCCTCCCCGACTGGCTCCGCGTCGGGGACGCTCGGCTCCTCTGTCTCCGTCCCCCCGCGTTCGACGGCGCGGAGTGCGTTGATCCCCTCGGTGAGCTGGTCGACCTTCCCCTGCAGGAAGTCCCGGCGGGACTGCAGCATGCTGCGCCGCTCATCGAGTGAGGCGATCTCGGCATCCGTCGCGGCGAGGTCGTTCGTCGCCTTCGTGCGTTCCCCCTGCAGTGAGAGGCGGGATGCGCTCAGACCCTCGCTCATGCGTGCACTACCTCCGTGCCTTCGACCGTCAGGCGGGTGAGCGCGTCCGGGTGGACGTGCGCGTATCGCTGCAGGTACACGGCGTCGAGCCGGATCCGCGACAGCCGGAGGCGGGTCTCCCCCGCCGACAGGAAGAGGATCGTCCCGCCGTTCTGCGTGCGGATCGCCTCGAGCCCGTTACGCCGGACGACGCGGAGGTCGAGTGCGTCGACCCCCTCGTCCTCTCCGACGAACGTCGCGGCCGACTGCAGGACGCCGTCGAGCGTCGGCACGACCTCGGCGCGCTCCTGCGTCACCACGGCGATGAGCTTCCCGTCGAGCGCCTCGGCGAGGAGGCCGAGCGCTGCGAACCGGTTCACGGTCACGCGCCCGCACCGTACGTCGAGGACCACACGTGCGCCCCGCCGTCGGCGTGCTCGATGGTCTCCCCCGGCCAGCCGGCCATCGTCGCGCCGCATCCCGGCTCCGCACAGCGCAGCAGGACCGCGCCGGGCGCGAGATCCCCCGCGAGGTCGACCGGCTCAGGGTCGGGCATCGCGGGATCGAAGCGGTCAGCGATGCCGCGCAGCGCCCCCGCGATGGCGGCACCGAACGCGTCCGGAGCGACCTCGAGCACGGCGCGCAGCTCTCCCGGTGCTGAGCCCTCGACGCGCGCGGCGACGGGGACCTCGACGGAGCCGACCTCCTGCGCCGGAGCCGCGCCCACGGCGAGCGAGAGCGTGACCGTGACGGCACCCACCGAGGCGGTCATGCGCGCGCCGGCCACTGGAAGCGGCGCTCACCGTCGCCGACCGAGACCGACGTCACCCAGAGCGTGTCGTTCCCGTCGAGCAGCACCTGCCCGTTGACCGACGACGTCGGGGTCGTGCCCCACACGCGGACGATGACCATCGGGTACACCTCGCCCGCGTTGACGCGGTTCCCGATGTGCACCTGCTTGCCGGTCGCCTCGGGGTTGAGCTTGTTCCGGTGCGCGGTCTCGACCGCGTCGTCGCGGCGCTTGTTGATGCGCGCGGCGTCGTCCTCGGAGAGCGTGTAGTGAACGATGCGGCCCAGCGTGGGGACCGGTGCGGTCGCGTTGATGTCGGACATGACGCCTCCTCGGCGGTTGATGCGGTGTTACCCAACCCGTGCGATGGCGCCGGGAAGCTCTGTGTCGGTCACGCCCACTGGCGCGACGGGATGCCGAGGTCGACGACCGGTGCGCCGTTCCCTCGCTCCCGGTTACAGCCGGCGTGTGACGGCCGCTTGTTCTCCGGGTCCTCCTGCAGGTGCGGATGCGTCGAGACCGGCCAGAAGTGGTCCTCCTGAAACCGGTCGTCGTTCCCGTAGTCGTCGTACGCCGCCGCGTAGTCGATGGGGAGGTCGCAGATCCAGCACGGGCGCCCGACCGAGCCGTCCGGCTGGATCTCGCTCTCGCACTCGGCGCGGAAGTCTTTCCGCTGCGTGTGCTGACGGCGCGTGTTCGTTCTGACGCCCATCGGCACCCCCTCGGGAAGTGTGCGGCCGGTCGGCACGACGGCGTCCTGAAGGGAAGGGAGGACGCGGCATCAGCCGACCGGCCGGGAGTGCGATTCTGTGGACTCCCCCGAGACACTGATCGCAATGATCAACCTAGGGAGTGACAGCACTCGCTCGTCAAAGAGCCCGAGGTGATATCACCTGCGCGGCGGGTTCGATCCGGCGAGCCCGTAGTCCTCCGGGCCGAGCTCCCACGCCTCCCCGGTGCGGCGGTCGAGGACGGAGTCGTGCCCGCACCCCGTGCAGCGGAACGCGACGAGATCCCGGATGCCGCGGCGCTTCCCCCAGCACATCGGAGCCGCGATCGACGACCGGCCGCAGCCGGCGCAGATCGACTCCCACACCCGGCGACGCGGGGAGCGGTCGCAGATGATCAGCGGGATCGACGGCTCCCACAGCCCCCAGTCGACCGGCTCGCCATCCCACGAGACCGGGAGCGGTCCGAACACCTCGCCGACGTTCACGAGCGCGCCGCCGCGTCTGCTCGTGCCGCCGCGATGCAGTCGGAGCACGTCACGGCTTGCGGCTCCTTCCGCGGGTCGACGCGCTTCGCCTTGCTCCGGCCGCAGTATGAGCGCCCCTCGCCGGCCGGACCGCCCGACGCGCAGACCCGAGCCGCGTCCGTCGTCGACACCCGCACCGGAGCGTGCGACTTCCACCACTGCGAGATCGGTCCGTTGCTCATCGGCGGTACCACCGGATCCGCTGCGTGCGCTCGCGCGGCGGCTCGTCAGGAGCCATTACGCGCGCCGAGAAGTGCTGACGGCCGCGATGCTTGCCGCGCTCTTGCACTCGCACCGTGAGCACGTCGTACCGGCGCCCCGCCTCGGTTTCGACGACGTCGCCGACCTCGAGCTGCTGGCGCGAGTCGATGTACAGCTTCACGACAGCCCCGATCGGCGCGCTCACGGCTTGCATCCCTCGTGCACCACGAACCCGTCGACGGTCTCGACGAAATCGGCCTCGCCGATCGGCTGACCGCAGCCGGCGCAGTGCCGCGGGCTCACCACTCCCCCTCGTCGGCCAGCTTCGTCCCCGGGCGTGCCCACCGCCGCCCGCGGTGTAGCCCCCGCTTGTAGCAGATCCCCGCCGTGAACCCCGGGTAGTCCGGATCGGTCGGGTCGTCATAGACGCAGTCGTGCCCGAACCCGAGGCGGCACCGGATGTCGTGCCAGCCGTTCGCGACCTCGAGACGACGGAAGTAGAGCCAGCGCCCCGCGTCCCACCGCAAGAGGCGACGGAACGGCCGCTCGAGGTGCACGCGGAGTCGGAGCCACGCGACCGCGAACTCGTCGCACGTCCAGTCCGGCGCCGTGACGACCGGGATCCCGGTCACGGTCTGGATGTCGACCCCCGTCGGTCGTGTGAGCTGCGCTCTCGCGTAGTCGCGCATCACGGCGTAGTCGGACTCCGACACGACGATGCACCGTGCCGAGGTGCTTCTCGATCTGATCCCAGTCACGCATCGCGCGTCTCCTCTCGCGGCGGGATCAGCGCGTCGAGCGGCGACGGCTTCCCCCTCTGCGCCTCGAGCTGCTCGATGTGAGCCCGGATGATCGCGCCGAGGTCGACGATGCGCCCCGGCTTCCCCTCGGCGTCCGCGCGTCTCTGACGCTCTGCTCGTTCACTGCTCGACATCGGTCGACTCCTCTTCGGTCTCGGTCTCGCAGGACGGGCACCCGCGCATCACGCGGCCGTCCGGGTGGATGTGCAGCACCGTCTCGGCCCAGCCGCACGAGCACGGGTCGTCCGTGATCGCGGCGACGATGCCGGTCTCCTCGTCGCGATGCGTGACGTACAGAACGGTCATGATGCGTCCCTTGCGGCTTCGAGAGCGGCGCGCATGTCCGCCTGGTGTTCCTCGGCATAGTCGTCAAGGTTGTCGGTCGCGAATCGTGGGTCGTATGCGTTCAGCGCAGCGAGCAACTGTGCGTCGGTGATCGGTCCCTGTCGGCGGAGCATGGCAACCACCACACGGCAGTCCTCGTGGTGATCGCGCAGTCCCGGGAGAGGGTTGGTCACCATCGCAACCCACTGAGACAGCCGATCCAGCGCCTCGCGCTCGTCGTCGGTGGGAGGGGCGGCGTTGCGGATTCGGTGCAGTTCCGCCTCGTCCGCGCGGAGCAAGCGCACCTGGTCTGCCCAAGTCTCGTGCTCAGCGATCAGGGCGTCGAACGCGGCCCGAGCCTCCTGCAGCGCCAGGACGTCGCGATCCATCTCCCGGTGCATCGACACGCCGAGGCGAGGCAGGGCGCACCGTGCGTCCACCTTCGCCCGAGCCGCGCGGGCGACCTCTACCACCGTCTTGCCTTCGTTCTCGCTCATCCCTGAATCCCTTCTCGTTGCTTCCTCATCCGGTACTGATGCGCCGGATCTGCCCTGAGTCGCTCCCGGAACCATCCGAGGAGCACCGTCTCGTCGACGACGCGCATCCGCTGTCCGTCGCGGGTCTCCCACCCCATCGGCATCCCGCCGCGCCGCCACCGCTTGATCGTGCGGATCGACCGGCGCACCCGCGCCCCGGCCTCCCGATACGTCAGACCCACGTCGACCCCCTCGCCCGCAGGATGTGCACCGGCACGCCCACCGAGTAGAGCGACGTCGTGCGGTCGTCGTGGCAGTCGCACCTGCAGAGCAGCGACTCGCACGAGGAGTGCGCGGCCTCGGCGCACGGCTCCGACCTCGGCGGGTTCGACGTCGAGCGGTGCTCGGAGTGCCCGCAGTACCCGCACTCCGCGACCTCCTCCGTGAGGGAGAGCCACTCGACCGCGACCGACGGTGCGCCGCAGAGCGTGCACGCCCGGACGGCTCGCGGCTTCACCCGGTCGGAGGTGTACCGGCCACGCAGGCGCCGGATCTCGGCGAACAGCGACCCCTCGAGGTCGTCGAGGTCTGAGTGCTGCGCGACGTCGGCGACGTGCTCGACGAGCCACACGACGATCTCGTACGCCTGCAGTCGGGCGGTCTCGGGATCCGTGCCGGAGCGGAGCCCGCCGGCCGCACCGCGCGTCCAGAGCGCGTCGAGAGCCGCGGGTCCGCCGCCGATCCGGGAAGCGACAGCCCGGCCGTACTCGACGAGCTCGCGCCAGAGCCCGTCGGCGTCGTCGACGACCTCCTCGCGGAACGGGAGCGGCACGCCCTCGCGGGACGAGTCGACCCGGTCCCGGTCGTACACGACGGCGCGGATCCCGGATGCCGACTCGCGCATCGCCTCGAGCAGCCCCGGCGCCTGGTCGAGATGCCAGGTGAAGCGGCCGATCCAGCGCTTCCACTCCTGCGCCGAGATCTCCTCTGCCGTGATCTCCCCGTTCACGCGGGCACCGCCGCGCCGGTCAGGAACTCAGCGACCGAGAATCCGAGATCACGAGCTGCGGGCGGAGTGACGGCGTTCCCGGCCTGCTTGACCTTGTCGCGCTTCGACCCGAGCAGCAGATAGTCGCGAGCGAACCCCATCCCGGCCTGGATCTCGTGCGGCTCGAGCATCCGGAATCCGGCGTCGTCGACGTCGAGCGAGACCGGCGCCGACGGGGCGATGAGCGACTGATGCCCGTGCGTCGTGAGCGCCCGCATCGGCTCGACGACCGGCGTCGACATCTCGGCGCCGCCCTCGTTGTTCCGCATGAGTAGCGCGTGATGGTTGCCCTCGGCGCTGACCGTGTCGATCGGGTCCGTGACCGGCTTCGCGACGCCGTGATTGCGGAGCGGGACGACGAGCGCAGTCTCGGCGCGGGTCGACTGCGTCCGCATCGGGTCGAGCGCGGATGCCGCGACCTTCCCCTCGCGACCTTCGACCGGGACGAGCAGCGACGCGTGCGTGCCGCCGGCGACGAGCGACGGGAGCACCTCGTCGACGAGCGTCGTCCGTGAGGCATCCGCACCGCTGACGTTGTTCACGATGAGCGGCGGGATCGCGAGACCGTGCTCGGCCGACGTGGACTGCGTCGGGAGCACCTCGACGAGCTCGGAGACCCGCAGGTAGTTGCCCGGCTTCCCGGATGCCGAGTCGTACGTGTTCCCCGCGGCTTTGACGACCAGCGGCGACCAGTGCCGCTCGATCCCCTTCCGGATCCGCTCGCGCGTCTTGTCAGCGAGAGGCTTCGAGCGGTCGCCGATGCGCTGCGCCGGGAGCGCCCAGTCGATGATGGACAGCGCAGGGAGCCATGCCGGCTCGATCGCGATCCCGCACTTCGGGCACCGGTACACGTACTGCGCCCGGTAGCGGCCCCAGCGCTCCGACTTCTTGAACGACTGCGTCGCGCGGACCTCCCCATGCTCGGCGCACATCGCGAGCGGGCGCGTCCACCGCTCGAGGTTCGGCCGGCCCTTCTGCTCCTTGCGCCAGAACACGATGTACATGCGGTCGCGGGACTGCGGCGCGGGGAGCCCGCCCTGCTGCGCGTGCATGCTGTTCAGCCACACGATCTCGTGCCGGTATCCGAGGAGCTCCATCGCCTGCAGCCACGCCGGGAACATGATCCACCGGTACGCGTCGACGACGTTCTCGATGATGATCGCCCGGTACTGATGCACCTCGGCGAACCGAGGGACGTCCCACATCGTCGCCCGCGAGCGGTTCGCCGCGGCGTCGTCGAGCGGGCGGGTGCCGTCGAGCTCGAACAGCGCCTCGTTCAGCGCACGCTGCCGCTTCACGCCCTTTGCGATCGAGTGGTTCGTGCACTCCGGAGACGCCCACAGCACGTCGGTGCGCGGGAAGTACCGCGGGTCGACCTGCGAGATGTCGGCCTGCGAGTGATCCGTCTCCGGGTGATTCACCTGATGCGACTCGATCGCGAGCGCCCAGTGATTCGCCGCCATCATCACGCGGTAGCCCGCCTCCACGAGTCCCGACGACGAGCCGCCGGCGCCGCAGAAGAGGTCCGTCACCGTGAGCCCGTTCCACGGGACGGTCGGCTGCTGGTATCCGATCGGGGTCGTCATGAGTCCTCTTCCTCACATCCGCATGCGCCGTTCAGCGCGATCTGCATGAAGCACGTCGGGCAGACCGGGCGCGGCTCCTCGCGCTTCCAGCACGCCCGGTGCACGAGCGCTCCGTCGTCGTACTGCACGACGTCGCCCGGCCGGATCGTGTCGAACCCGAGCGGGCACGTCCCGTGCCAGTGGGTCGCGGTGAACACGACCGGTGCAGGTGCCGCCGCGCTCACGACGTCGTCCTATCGAGGAGGAGTGCGACCGGCTCGAGCCCGCACCCCGGCTCGTGCGGCCCGCCGACGCCCGACTGCCCGCACGTGCAGCGGTCGGTCGTCTCGACGAGCCACTTCCCCGCGATGTCGAACGACGTCTTCCGGAGGCCGAGGTTCCCTCGGTACGGGATCGGCTCGTCGAGCGCGCGCGGGTTCGCGAACACGTGGTGATGCTCGAGCCACTCGGCCCACGGCGAGCACGGCTTGCCCTCGTCGTCGTCGTGCACGTCGGTGAGGTCGGCGACGCCGAGGATCACACCGAGCGGGAGCTGCGAGTGCGCGTCCTGCCGGAGCGCGAGAGCGTCGCGGAGCGCCGGCCAGGATGCACGGTCGCGCGCCTCCTCGTCGAACGCCTTAGCCGCGTGGATGAGCACCGGCCCGCGGTAGTGACCGAGCGACCGCGAGCGGTTCTCGACGTCCTTCCCGCCGTGGATCAGCGCCCACGCCCACGGCTGACGCACAGTCAGGATCGGGATCACGCGATGACCTCCCCTCGAGTGCGCGCATCGCGGAGGATGTTCCGGACCGTCTGGTAGTGCACGCCGAACGTGTCCGCGATCTGCTGATGCGTGAGGTTCTCCTTGGAGCGGAGACGCACGACCTCGAGCCGCTGCTCGTCGGTCAGCTGTACCGATGCCTTGCGGGCGCGGGTCGGCTTCTGCGGCGATGGAATCGGCTCGGGGTCCGCGGGTGCCTCGACGGGTTCCGGAGCGCTCACAGCGGGCGCAGGCGGGCGGACCACGGCGGCATCCGCGAGACGCGACAGCATCTCGCCGACCGTCGTCCCCGACCGCTTCGCCTGACGCTCGAACACCTGGAACGTCGACGGGCGCAGGAGTGACCGGATCGGGACGGCCGGGTCGTCGCCGATCCGGAACCCGATCTCGTGCGGCTTCTCGCTGCAGGTGTGGCAGAGCCCACGCGAGTGGTGCATGACCGTGCCGGGGAACTGCTCGAGCGACGTCCCGTGCGCGCGCATCGGACGCTCGCACCGGCCGCACTTCAGCTCGGTCTCCTCGACCACTGCGACGCTCACGACCGACCCCCTGCAGGCAGGACGGCCTCGGCACGCATCGCGCCGGCCGCGATGATGCACAGCGCGCCGACGAACTCCTCGACCTCGTCACGCGAGCGGACGGCCGCGAGGATCCCGAGCTGCCCCGGGGCGTCCTCGTTCATCTGCATGGTGATGAGCTGACCGGCGTCGCGGACCACCTGCTCGACGTCGTCGTGGTGAACCGGCGACCAGACGATCTCCTCGTCGTCGCCCAGCTCGGCGCGCGTGACCCGCTCGAAAGCCGTCGCCGCCATCGACGCGACCGTGAGTGCCAGGTCGTCCCACGCCGCGTCATCGACGCCGACGTGGTCGATGACCCACATAGCGATGCCGAGCTGGTCGGCATCGATGATGTCGTGCATCAGCTCGACGAGCTGCTCCTCTGACCACCTCACAGCACGCCCTCCCCACGGAGAACGGCCTCGGCCTGCATGACCCGCGCGAACACCTGCGCGTCACCGCCGACGATGTCCGGGTGCGCGATCCGCTTCGCCCGGCGCACGGCCGCGGGCACGTCGAGCATCCCGCCCGCGATGAAGTGCGGCTCGATCAGCGAGTAGATCCACGACTTCGCGGCATCCGCCGACTCGAACGCGGTCGGCGCCGATGCGGGAGCCTCGATGGCGAGGAACCCTCGATACTGCTCGCCGCGCTTCGTCACGCCGTAGCGGTCGACGCGGCGCAGCGACTCGAGCGACAGCGCAACAGCGCGGAGGTTCGCCTGCCACGTGGAGAACGTGTCGCACGGGTACGAGAGATGCCCGACCGAGGAGTCGAACGAGAGGATCACTCCCGGGTGCTCCTGCTTCGCGTTCGCGCGGGGACGGCCGTCGAGGCGGAAGTCCTCCGGGCGGACCGCGACGAGCAGCTCGGCGTCCTTCGCGAGGAGGTGCGCGAGCTCCCGGCGCAGCAGCCCGAGGGTATCGGACCACGACGCCGAGAACGGCGACCGCGTTCGCTGACGCTCAGGAGTGAGGACGCCCGGCCACTCGCCGATGGGCGCCACGGTGAGACCTGCAGGCCAGTCGCTCATGCGTCCGCTCCAATCACGACGTGGTCGACCCGGGAGCAGCCGCACGGCAGCTCGAGGAGAAGGTTCGGGTGCGCCGGGTTCGAGCCGTCGAGGAGCGCGATACCCGTGCACGCGGTGTGCTTCCGCTCCTGGCACTCCCGGCAGATCGGCGCGACGTCGAACCCGTGCGACGCGCGCACCTCGGCGACGGTGTCCGGATCGAGGATCGGATAGTCCTCCTCGAGCATCCGGCGCGCGTCGTCGAGAGCGTCCTGCAGCTCAGCGATCAGAGCCTCGGTCTGCGAGTGCGTGAACGGCGTGTCGAGATCCGTCACGGTCAGCAGCACTCGATAGTCCTCGGCGACCTCGACGGTCGCGAGGGTGATGATCTGCTCCTCTTCGATGCTCACAGCCCGAGCCCCTCTCGGATGTCTTCCCGCAGGGCGACCGACGAGAGCCCTGTCGCCGTGGCGACTGCGTGCTGTGCGAGGCGCGATCCGTCCGCGTTCTTGTACATGCCGAGCGCGATGAGGTTCGCGATCCTCTGCTGCTCGACGAGCGCGAGCGTCGCGTGCGCCTGCGCCGCGGCGATCAGCCGAGCCGCCGTCGCTGGCTGTGTCAGGTCGTACGCGCTCGCGTCGATGAGAAGCTCCTGCGCCCGCTCCTCCCGGTCGATGCGTGCCTCAGCCATTGCTCTGCTCCTGATTCATGTCGAACTGCCCCCTCTTGATGCGATCGGCGAGCCCCGCGTAAATCGCCTTCGTGAGCGGGTTCTTCATCCGCTCGATTCGCTCCGCGCAGAACGCGAGAACCGCGTCCCCGTCGATCGGCTTTGCCATCGGTTCCCCCTCGTTCACAGCGTCTTTTCCCACGGCCAGAGCTGGCCCTGCGCGAGCTTCGTCGGCCACGCGCGCAGCTCTCGGTCTCCTCGCCAGCGGACGAGGCTCGTCACCTTCCGCCCGTGGTTCTCGGCCTCTTTCCGCAGACCGAACCCGAACTCCGGCCAGCCGAGGAGAGCCGACGAGCCACGCGGACGGAGGTCCCGCTCGCCGCCCTTCCCCGACGTCGTGTGCCCGGCGTGCGCCTCGATCAGGAGCGCGACGTTCCGCTCCCGCAGGTTGTCCAGCGCGGCCAGCACGGGCGCCGCGTCGTCGTCGTCCTTGATCGCGCGAGGAACGAGCTTGTACAGCGGCCCGATCAGGAGCACGTCCGGCTCGGCCTCGTCGATGAACTCGTGGATCTTCCCGAGATCCCCGGCGCGGGTGATGTCGAGCTGCTTCTCGATGCACTCGAGCGCGATCTGCGACCGAGGGTCGGCTGATCCCCGCAGTCGCGCGTTGTCGGCCATCGTGCGGACCGCGCGCCGCCACTGCCGCTCGCTGTTCTCGACGTCGACGACGAGCACCTTTACGGGCGGCATCGGGTAGAAGCTGAACGGGTGGATCCCCGCCGACGACAGGACCGCGATCTGCCGGAGGAACGTCGACTTGCCGCCGCCCTCCGTGCCCGTCAGGAGGAGCCGGTCGCGCTTCTCGATGAGGTCCGGGACGACCCACTCGTACGAGTCCTCGTCCTCTGGAACGTCGAGCACCTCGCCGAGCCACTTCACGCCGCGCGACATCGACACGCTCTCCCGGTCCCGGAGATCCTTGAGCGCCTCGAGCCCGGTCGTCAGCGCGAGCGCGGGCTCCGTGCTCTCGGCGAGCGAGCGGCCGATCTCACGCAGTCTCCGAGCGACTGCGGCGTCTCGGACGATCCCGGCGTGGAACGGCGCTGAGCGCGGCGCGTGCGCCTCGTCGACCCACCGCGAGAGATCCGTCAGATCGACGTTGCGGACGTTCCACCCGTCGAGGTGCTGCCAGACCGTGACGTAGTCGATCTCCTTCCCCTCGGCCGCGAGCCGGACGATCCCGGCGTAGATGTCCCCGAGCCGCCCGTCGGCGAAATCGCGAGGGATCAGACCCTCCTCCTGCACCGGCCGGACCATGCGCGGGTCGGCGAGCATCGCCCCGATCACGTACCGCTCGGCGACCGTCGACGGGGACGGACCCTCGGCGTACGGATCCGCCGGCGGGACCTCGTCGTACATGACGTCGCTCACGAGCCCGCTCCGATCGCCAGGAGCCCGCGCACCTCGAGCCGACGCTGAGCCGCGAGAGCCCGCACGTCCGCGCCGAGCGCGTTCCCGAACGCGTCCCGAGGATCCGCGACGGCCGCGACGATCCGCTCAGCCGCCGAGATGATGTCGGCCGGGTAGATCCACCGGGGAGACTCCGACCGGTGCAGGGTGAGCGCCTCGTCGGCGACCCCATACGACAGGTGCCCGATGTACAGGTGCCACTCGCGGATCACCTCCTCGTCGACACGACGCCCGTCGACGAGCTGGATCCGCGCGAGCAGAGTCGCGACCTCGCTGTACGACATCACGACGCACGCCCCGCGGTCTGGTCGAGGCGGCGCCCGATGTCGACGACCGACGCGGCACGCGCAGCCGGTGCGGTCCGCTGACGCTTCGCGGCGTCCCTCTTCGCGTTCGCCACGAGCTGCGAGAACTTCTCCCGGAGCGTCGACATCGAGCGGATGTTCGCCGACCAGAACTCGTCGGCCGTGGCCCACCGGATCATCCACTCGATCTGCTCGACCGTGTACCCGTCGATCCGGATCAGCCGGTCGCAGGACTGCCGCCACCGGAGACCGACAGTCTCGACCTTGTGACCATTCGCTCGCACGAGCTCGGCGAGGAGATCACACAGACGACCGATTTCGTCGTCGTCGTCGCTTGCGACGTTCGACGTATCTACGTCACTTACGTCTATACGTATAAGAGAGGTGTGCTCGTCGGGTTTGACACCGAATCCGGTCGCGTTTGACACCGAATCTTCGCCGGATGACACCTCATTTTCGTTCGGTGTCAGATTGACACCGGATTTCTGAGACCACGGAACGAGGACCCGGAACTCGTTCGGCTTCCCCTTGACGCCCTTCGCCTGCTCGATGAGACCCGCATCCCGCAGACCCGAGATCAACCGGATCAGCGTCGACCGCGAGACCCGAGCCTTATCCGCGAGCGACTCGTACGTCAGGTCGTCATCGTCGGCGAGGTACCGGCACCGGCCGTTGTCGTCCGCGACGTCGGCCAGCGCCAGGAGGAGGATCATCGCGTTACCCGCGAGCCCCGCCGTCTCCTCGCCGTGCCAGACCCAGCTACTTACCTTGACGCTCATCGCGTCGCCGTCCTTCCACTCAGCCCGGGGAGCGGTCCGCCTGAGCGCCGCTCGAGCTCGTCGACCCACCGGTCCCACTCGGACCCGTAAGCCCGGCGCATTGCCTGATGTGCGTCCCGCGTCTGCAGGATCCGCACGCCGCCGTCTGCCGTGAGCTGCGCCCAGAGTCGGAGCGGCCTGTTGAACACCGGCACCGCGCCGGCGTCGGAGATCCAGCGGCGGACCTTCCAGCCGTAGGCGAGCGCCTCGGTCTGCCCGGCGTGCTCGAATCCCTCGTTGCACCAGAGGCACGCGGCGACGCCGTCGACGAACGTCGGGACCGTGCGCGACCCGCCCATGCCGTCGGCCTGCCGGTGCTGGT
This sequence comes from Microbacterium trichothecenolyticum, assembly GCF_041938625.1. Classification (GTDB taxonomy): domain Bacteria; phylum Actinomycetota; class Actinomycetes; order Actinomycetales; family Microbacteriaceae; genus Microbacterium; species Microbacterium trichothecenolyticum_D. The sequence continues at coordinate 2,303,701 of NZ_CP169427.1, forward strand.
ACGTGATGCTGTTCTTCCCGCAGCGGATGCACCGCCACTGCTCACGGCGGTACGTGCCCTGACGCACCTCGTCGGTCGGCTTCGTCATGACGGCCTCCTCTCCTCGAATCCGTCGCAGTGCGCGCTGTGCACGCACCCCTCGTTGCATGGCTCGCCCTCGTCGTGACGGTGCGAGCAGTAGATGAACCGGATCGCGCTCGGCGCGTAGGCGACGCCCATCAGAACGGCCCCCGCTTCGTCCCCGGCGTCGTGCTGTACGTCAGCTCGACTTGCTTCCCGATGGACTGCACGCGGCCCGTGTAGTCGGACAGGAGATTCCCGATCCGACGCGCGTACTCGAACGCCGCGACCGCGACGTCGTACTCGTCCTGCTCCTCGACCGTCGCGAGGACGATCTGCGCCGTCTGCTGCGTGCTCGGGAGCTTCGCGTGATCGAGCCGCGCCTGAGCCTTCGCCCGCGCGAGCTTCGTCGCCGCCTGACGCTTGAGCGTCTCGGCGTTCATGATGACCTTCACCATCCGCGACGCATGCCGGGAGACGAGCGCCAGCTCCGTGATCACCCAGTCGGGAGTGCGGATCTGGTCGTCCTCGAACAGCGCCGCCGCGACGAGCCGAGACTCCTCCGCGAACGCCTCGACGGATGCCGCGTCGACGACCTCACCGTTCGGCCACGTCGCCACCTCGACGACGTCGACCTCCTGCTGCTCGCTCATCCGAACGCCCCCGCCTCGACGACGTGCACGAGGTCGTCACGGTGCATCTCGTGCACGACCTCCGCGCCGCCGGCGGTCTGCACCGTGAAGTGCATCACCCCGGGGAACAGCGACTCGCGCGGCTTCGCCTGCACGGTGCCGCGCAGACCGCGCACCTGCACGACGTCGCCCGGCTCGACCGCCGACACGGGGACCGCCCCCGGGACGACGACGCCAGCCGCCGCCATCCCGGGGACACGGCGCCAGTCGACGCCGAGGATCGCGCCGTGGCGGTCGCGCACGAGCGGAGCCTGATCCGTGGTGCTCATGACTCGGCGACCTCCGGCCAGATCCGCCGGCCCGACGTCACGTCCTGCGGCCGGATGTATCCGCCGTCGCGGCCGTCGAGGATGTCGAAATGACCCGATGCGACCTTGACGGCCGCGATCTCCCCGATCCCATCGCGCTCCGCAGCGACGACCCAGACCTCGCCGAGCTTCGCCTCGGTCCACGGCTTCGGACAGTGCTCGGGATGCGCCTCGAAGAACGCCCACGCCGCCCGCTTGTACGCCGCCGCCTTGTCGCTGAGCACGTCGCCGTGGTTGCGCGCGTCGCGGAAGTGGAACTGGTTGAACGTCCCCTGCCTGCCGACGCTCTGCCAGAACTCGGTCTCGTGCACGACGACGACCATGTGCTCGCCGATGTACTTGACCAGCCACTCCGGGTTTGCCGGCCACCGCCACCGGCCGAGGTTCGCGTCGCGCTCGTCCCGGAAGAACTCGCGCAGCGCGTCGACGTGCTCACCGGCCGCAACCGTCGCCGGGTACGTGTGGTCCGCGTTCTCGACGATGAGTCGTCCGTCGGCCGTCAGCGTGACGGGGATCCCGTTCGACGCAGTGAAGCCGCTCACGACGTCGCCTCCGATCCGGGGATCGGCGCGACAGCCCAGCCGGAGACGTCCTCGCCGACGACCGGGTCGTCGGGGTCCGGCTCGTCGTAGACCTCCGGCTCGTCGATCTCGGCGACGACGACCGTCTCCGGCTCGTCGACGACCGGCGCCTGCGGCTCGGGAACGGGCGCGAGTTGTGCCACGCGAGACCGTGCACCGGCCGGAGCGTTCCCCGACTCCTGCACCTCGAGCACCTCGCCCGAGATCCCGCCGCGCATCTCGTCGTCCGTGTACAGACCCGACAGATCCTGCGGGAATGCCTTCCGCATCGCGAGCGACTCCGCGCACTTCGCGAGCTGACCCGGTCCGCGCTGCTCCCACATCGAGGTCGGCGACCCGTCGCGTTTCGTCTGCACGTACTCGTCCCACGTCGCGATCCCGGTCATCGGCCGATCCCAGTCGTGCCGGTAGACGCGGACCCGAGCGGCGAGCGGGTGCGCCCCGTGCTTCGCCTTCACGAACGCCTGCACCCACTCGCCCGACTCCGTCAGCCACTCCGGGTCGTCCTGCCCGGCGTAGAGCTTCGACCGCTCCGCGATGACACGGAACCCGTCGATACCGGTCTGGATCGACCACTCGATCCCGTCCCGACCCGCACGGCCGATGCAGTAGATCTGCCGTGCCAGCGGGTCGAGCCCGGTCCGCTCGCACGTGTGGAAGAACCGCGCGATCACCGGCCGAGGAGCGAGGACGCGCGCGCCCTTGCTCTCCCCGTACTGATGGATGAACACGAGCCCCGCCGCCTCGATAACGGCGCGCTCCTCCTCCGACCAGTCCTCCCGGTTCGTCGACGTCGGCAGACCCGCGACCGGTGCCTTCTCGATGACGTCACCCATCAGGCACCCACCAGCTCGAGCTCGGCGCGCTCGTTCTCGGCCGCGTACCACGACGGCGCGGGGAGATCGAGGATCCCCTCGTCGCCGACGCCCGGCCACACACCCGACGTCGTGCACTCTGCGAACATCCGGATCGCCTCGCGCATCTTGCGCCAGCCGCCGTCCTGCCACTCCTCCGTCAGGCGGACCACGCGCACGTCGTACGGCGGCTCCTTCTCGACGCAGATCAGCACCGCCGGCTGCGCGACCGTCCCGGTCGTCAGCTCGTACAGGAACCGGTAGTTCTCCATCGACAGGTCGTACGAGTACGAGTTCACGTCGCGGATGATCGCCCGGAGGCTGATGTCCCGCAGCCACTTGAGGTCGAGGATCTCCCCGTCCTCCGTGACCGCGTCGGCACGACCCCGCAGGCGGACGCCGGTCTCCGGGTCGGTGCCGAACATCGACACCTCACGGTGCCCAGCCTTCGCGAGCAGCGGTCCCGCGGTCGGATGCTTGAGCACGGCATCCGACGCGTCGACGACCTTCCGGTACTCGGCAGGCTTGAGCGGCGTCTTACCCTCCGCCTTCTGCTTCGCGACCCAGTCCTTCGCCTCCTGCTTCGAGATCGCGACCACACCATCGGCACGCACCGTCAGGAGGTGCGACGGGATCTGCACCGCCTCCTGACCGACGCCAAAGATCCGCGCATGGATCGCGTGACCCATCTCGTAGACCCGCTTCTCGACGCGAGGCGCGAGCTGGAAATGCTTCGGCGAGTGGAGGATCAGCTTCATCTGCGACGCCGACAGCGCCGAGTGCGAGAAGTAGTCCGCCTCCGGCATCCCGAGGAGGTACTTCGGAGCATCCGTCGTCGGCGTCATGACTGCGCCGCCTTCGCCGCCGCCGCGCGAGCACGGAGCTGCACCTCGCGACGCTCCTCGAAGATCTCCCGCGCCGACATCCCGTACTGCGCCAGGATCCGGAGACGGTCGGTCTGCACCGCAGGCGACGGGCGACCCTTGAAGATCCCGCGCGCCATCAGTCGGCGTCCCCGAGGTCGAGGGTCTCCGCACCCGTACGCGCCGAGTACGCCCGCTCGAGGATGGCCTGCGCCGCCTCGACGTCCTCCGCCGCGACCGGCTCGATACGCGCGAACCGCACGACCGGATACCCATCCTTGTCGTCCGGGAGGACCCGCTTCGCCCGACGAACCACGACGACCGCGATCACGTCCTCGGCGTCCGCCTTCATGAACGCGTCGTGCAGATCCTCGAGCCCGTTCAGCTCCTCCGACGGACGCTGACCGCTGAAAGTAACAGCCATGATGAATCCCCTCATCCCTTCCGGACGGGCACGAGCCCGCCCATCTCCGGCCACGAGACGTTCTCGTGCGCCGAAACCTGAGCGGCCGTGTAGTCGGCCGGCATGCCGAGCGCGTGCGCCCCGGCGTAAGTGAGAGCCACCGCATCGGCGACGTTGTGATCCGCGATCCGCGCAGCGGGGACCATCGCCCGCACCGCCGCCAGGACCGGAGCCTTCGCCTGATCGGACGTCTCGCCCTTCTTGCGTCGAGGCATCCCCTTGCCCCACGCGAGCACCGCGCGCGTCTGCGGGTCGACGATGACCACAGGACCGCGGGCGCAAAGCTGATTGATGAGCATCCACCGGAGACCCGACCGCTCGTCGGCCTTCCCCGAGTGCTTCGCCCGAGTCGCCGGACCCTCGATCACCGAGAGGTCGACCCGACGCGGCACGTGAGCGAGAGTGCGCGAGATCATCTGCACGAGGCGACGGTTCTCCCTGGCGACCGACGTCGGCGCCGGACCCTTCACGATCGCGCGAGCCGTGAACCACTCGACCGCCTGCAGGACACCCTCGGCGTCACGCTCGAGGTCGACCCGGGAGACACCGGTCGTCGACAGCGACGTGTCGAACCCCATGACGACGATCACGCGATCACCGCCAGCCCGACCGCCAGCTCGACGAGCCCGGCCAGGACCAGCGCGACGGCCGCGACGTGAGCGATCCACGTCCGCGACTGCGGCGCGTACTCGATGACGTCGTGCAGACCGACGGCGCGACGCGTCGACAGCGGACGGCGCGCGGAGAGGTGCGTTCCCCGGACGCGGGGACGACGACGGATCACGGGCGGACGCCCATCTGACGGAGCGCACGGAGCGCGAGAGCGTGACCCTCGTTCGAGAAGCGGAGCGCGTACATCCAGAACCCGAGCACCGGGTACGCCTCACGCAGGATTCGGAAGTTGCCCTCGTCGGCACGCTGGAACGCCTGCATCAGCGCACCCGTGAAATGACCCGGCTCCTCGGCACCCGCGAGCCCGTACTGCCAGAGCACGTGACGGACGACGTCCTCGCGGAGCATCGCGGTCGGGATGCCAGCCTGCGCGACCGGCGCGAGGCGCGGCGTCATCGCCGACGTCGACTCGGCGCGGACCGGCCCGAGGTAGTCCTCGATCTGCGCGATGTTCTGCTCGCCGCTCATCGGGTCGCCTGCTTCACCGCGAGGCGGTACCCGCCGTAGATGATCACGAGCGCAGCGAGCACACCAAGGAGCGAGACCCCGTCGAACCGGCCGAGCTGGTACGAACGGATCAACGCGCCGATGATCGCGGCGAACACGAGGGAGACCACGACCGCGCCCACGACGGCGAGGCGGATCAGCGACCGGCGCGGCATCAGCGCACGCCCCCGGCGCGGGCACGCTCAGCCTCGGCGACGAGCCGAGAGGCGCGGATCTTGAGGAGCCGGGCGGTCGCGTCCAGCTCGGCGAGGTCGAAAGGGACCTCACCCGAGAGGCGGCGCGCGACGGCCGGCTGTGACAGGTGGAGTGCTTTCGCCAGCTCTGCCTGCGTGATGCGCTGGCGAGCCATCTCGGCTCGGACTGCGTCGGCGACGCTCAGATTGAACTTCATGCGAGACAGTTTGCACGCTGAGCGAGCAAACGCCGAACGACACGCACCGAGTTCTTTTCTCGCTGAGCGAGTGAATCCCATGTATCAGCGGGTAAAAACGCCGCTCAAAGGATGACATGAGAGCGAATAACCGATACGGTGACCGTATGGCAATCCAACACATTCCGACACCCGCTGGGGACTCCGGCGGAAACCGTGCACGTGTGGCTGCTGAAGTACGAGCAGCGCTCGCCCGGGTCCGGATTCCCGTCTACAAGATCGCCGAACTCATCGACGGCACGAGCCGCGCCTACTGGTCGCGCCGTGTGAACGGAGAGATCTCATTCGACATCGACGACCTCTCGATCATCTCGTCCCTCACAGGGACGCCTATCACCGACCTTGTGCGGACGACCGAGGTCGCCCCGCCCCCGACCCCTGCGCCTCGTGCAGGCGGCGGCGCTGGTCGACGGAACATCGTCTTCATCGACACCTTCCGAGTGGGCCCTGCCGGGATCGAACCGACGACATCCACGGTGTAAACGTGGCGCTCTACCAGCTGAGCTAAAGGCCCTCGCGGCCAGTCTACGAGGTGCGTCCGGAGCGTCTCGAACTCGCTAGGCTGGCAGTCGGTGCGTTTGTGCAGGGCAGACAACGCCCGCGCCGCTCCCGTAGCGATTACCTGGCACGATCTGCCAGACGACGAAAGGTCTTCTGTGACTGTCAACGATCAGGATCCGTACTCGCAGGAACCCCTCGACAGCGATCCCGATGAGACCTCCGAGTGGCAGGAGTCCCTCCAGCAGCTCGTGCAGGCGAAGGGCCACGGACGTGGCCGCGAGATCATGCTGAGCCTGCTGCAGACCTCCCACGAACTGCAGCTGAACGTTCCGCAGGTTCCCACGACGGACTACATCAACACGATCGCCCCCGAGAACGAGCCCGAGTTCCCCGGCGATGAGGAGCTCGAGCGCCGGTACCGCCGATGGATCCGCTGGAACGCCGCCATCACCGTGCACCGCGCGCAGCGGCCCGGCATCGGCGTCGGCGGCCACATCTCGACGTACGCCTCCTCGGCGTCGCTGTACGAGGTCGGCTTCAACCACTTCTTCCGCGGCCTCGACGACCCGACCGGCGGCGACCAGATCTTCATCCAGGGCCACGCCTCCCCCGGCATCTACGCCCGCTCGTTCCTCGAGGGGCGCCTGAGCTCCGAGCAGCTCGACGGCTTCCGCCAGGAGAAGTCGAAGGCGCCGAACGCGCTGCCGTCGTACCCGCACCCGCGCCTCATGCCCGAGTACTGGCAGTTCCCGACGGTGTCGATGGGCCTCGGCCCGATCAACGCCATCTACCAGGCGATGTCGAACAAGTACCTGACCAACCGCGGGATCAAGGATCTCTCGAACTCGCGCGTGTGGGCGTTCCTCGGCGACGGCGAGATGGACGAGGTCGAGAGCCGCGGTCAGCTGCAGGTCGCGGCGAACGAGGGCCTCGACAACCTCACGTTCGTCGTCAACTGCAACCTGCAGCGACTCGACGGCCCGGTGCGCGGCAACGGCAAGATCATCCAGGAGCTCGAGAGCTTCTTCCGCGGGGCCGGCTGGAACGTCATCAAGGTGGTCTGGGGCTCGGGCTGGGACGAGCTGCTCGCGAAGGATACCGACGGTGCCCTCGTCCACCTCATGAACACCACGCCGGACGGTGACTTCCAGACCTACCGTGCCGAGGACGGCGCGTTCATCCGCGAGCACTTCTTCGGGCGCGACGAGCGCACGGCCGCTCTCGTGAAGGACTGGTCCGACGACGACATCTGGGGCAAGCTCCGCCGCGGCGGCCTGGACTACCGCAAGGTCTACGGCGCCTACAAAGCCGCGACCGAGCACAAGGGCCAGCCCACCGTGATCCTCGCCAAGACGATCAAGGGCTACGGCCTCGGGCATCACTTCGAGGGCCGCAATGCGACCCACCAGATGAAGAAGATGACGCTCCAGGACCTCAAGTACTTCCGCGACTCGATGCGGATCCCGGTCTCGGACGCGCAGCTCGAAGAGAACCCCTACCTGCCGCCGTACTACAACCCGGGTCCGAACGACGAGACGATCCAGTACATGCTGGAGCGCCGCCGCGACCTGGGCGGCTTCCTCCCGGAGCGCCGTTCGCACCACGTCGGCCTGCAGCTGCCCGGCGACGAGGCGTACGCGCTCCCGAAGAAGGGGTCCGGCACGCAGGAGATCGCCACGACGATGGCGTTCGTCCGCCTGCTCAAGGACCTCCTCCGCGCGAAGGACTTCGGCCACCGCATCGTCCCGATCATCCCCGACGAGGCGCGCACGTTCGGCATGGACGCCTTCTTCCCCTCGGCGAAGATCTACAACCCGCACGGCCAGAACTACACGTCGGTCGACCGCGAGCTGCTCCTGGCCTACAAGGAGAGCCCGCAGGGCCAGATCGTCCACGTCGGCATCAACGAGGCCGGCGCCGTCGCCGCATTCACCGCAGCGGGCACCTCGTACGCCACGCACGGCGAGCCGCTCATCCCGGTCTACGTCTTCTACTCGATGTTCGGCTTCCAGCGCACCGGCGACGCGCAGTGGGCGGCCGGCGACCAGATGGCACGCGGCTTCATCATCGGCGCCACCGCCGGACGCACCACGCTGACCGGTGAGGGCCTCCAGCACGCCGACGGCCACTCGCTGCTGCTGGCGTCGACCAACCCGGCGACCCTGTCGTACGACCCCGCCTACGGCTACGAGATCGCGCACATCGTCCGCTCGGGCATCGAGCGCATGTACGGCGGGAACCACCCGGACCCGAACGTCATGTACTACCTCACGGTGTACAACGAGCCGCTGGTGCAGCCGGCCGAGCCCGAGGGCGTGGACGTCGACGGCATCGTGCGCGGCCTCCACCGCGTCTCGACCGCCGAGGGCGACGGCCCCAAGGCCCAGCTCCTGGCGTCGGGCGTGGGCGTTCCGTGGGCGCTCGAGGCGCAGCAGCTGCTGCGCGACGACTGGGGTGTGCAGGCCGACGTCTGGTCGGTCACCTCGTGGAGCGAGCTGCGCCGCGACGGCCTCGCTGCCGACGAGCACAACTTCCTCCACCCTGAGGAGGAGCCGCACACCGCCTATCTGACCGAGAAGCTGAAGGACGCCGCCGGCCCCGTGGTCGCGGTCAGCGACTTCATGCACGCGGTGCAGGACCAGATCCGTCCGTGGGTGCCGAACCGCTTCGCGACGCTCGGTGCGGACGGCTTCGGCTTCTCCGACACGCGCGCCGCGGCCCGTCGCTTCTTCAAGATCGACGGCCCGTCGGTCGCGGTCCGCACGCTGCAGGCTCTGGCCGAAGAGGGTGCGGTCGACCGCAGCCTCGCCGCCCAGGCCATCCAGAAGTACCGCCTGCATGACGTGACCGCCGGTACGAGCGGGAACGCGGGCGGCGAGAGCTGACCTGCGAATGGGCAAGTCCACCGAGGTGATGGACAAGGTCGAGACGCTCGCCTGGCTGCGACGCATCTCGGGTGATCTCGCGACCGTCACCATCAAGCGCCTCGAAGAGACGCTGCCCTGGTATGCCGAGATGCCGCCGGCCCGACGCTCCGCTGTCGGGCTGGTGGCTCAGGCCGGCATCACGTCGTTCATCTCGTGGTACGACGAACCCGGCTCCACGCCGTGGATCGCATCCGACATCTTCGCCGCGGCTCCGCGCGAGCTTCTCCGCAGCGTCAGCCTGCAGCAGACGCTGCAGCTCATCCGCGTCACGGTCGAGGTGACCGAGGAACGTGTGGCAGGCAAGGGCGAGCACCTGCGCGAGGCGATCCTGCTGTACTCGCGCGAGGTGGCCTTCGCCGCGGCGGACGTGTACGCCCGCGCCGCCGAGGCACGGGGCCTCTGGGACGCACGCCTCGAGGCGCTCGTCGTCGACTCTATCCTCACGGGCGAGGCCGACGAGGAGCTGCCCAGCCGCATCGCAGCGCTCGGCTGGCACGGTCACGGTGAGGTCGCGGTGCTCGTCGGCACGACTCCCCCGCAGTTCGACGTCGATCAGCTCCGGCGTACGGCTCGCAAGCTCGGCGTCGACGTGCTGATCGGCGTACAGGGCTCTCGTCTCGTGCTGGTGGTCGGGCGTGCCGAGCCGTCGGCCGTCGCCGACGACGCGGTGACCGACCTTCCCTTCGGCGAGATCGCGCGTCGCCTCGAGCCGGGATTCGGTGGGGGGTACCTGGTGCTCGGCCCGACGGTGCCGGCACTCGTCGACGCCAGCCAGAGCGCCCGCGCCGCGCTCGCCGGGTTCGCCGTCGCGCGCGCCTGGCGCCACGCGCCCCGGCCGGTGGAGGCCGACGACCTCCTCCCCGAGCGCGCCCTCGCCGGGGATCCTCTCGCCAAGCTCACGCTGGTCGAGAGGATCTACCGACCGCTCCAGTCGCACAGCGCCGACCTCGTGTCGACGCTGTGGGCCTACCTCGACAACGGCCGTTCGCTCGAGGCCACCGCCCGCGAGCTGTTCGTGCACCCGAACACGGTGCGCTACCGCCTGAAGCGCGTGTCGGAGGTCATCGGCTGGGACGCCACCGGTCCCCGTGAGGCGCTGATCCTGCAAACGGCGCTGATCCTCGGATCGATCGGGACGGATGCCTCGCGTCGCCGTCCGCCCGCACGGCGCAACCCGGCTTGATCCCCCTGTCAGTGTGGGCTCCGCACAAAGCAGCGCGTGATTCTTGTGACGGTGTCGCCAGAACGACCTTTCTGATCCTTGACAGGATGGAACGGTGAGAATCGCGGTCTTCCCCGGGCAGGGCTCCCAGTCCCCCGGCTTCCTGACTCCCTGGCTCGAATCGGACGGCGCGGCGGACCGCCTCGCTCGGTACTCCGAGTGGTCCGGCGTCGACCTCGTCGCGGCCGGCACCGAATGGGACGCCGACCAGATCCGCGACACCCAGGTGGCGCAGCCGCTCATCGTCGCGGCCAGCCTGCTGTCGTGGAACGCGCTGCCTGACCGTGAGCACATCACCGGCGTCGCCGGGCACTCCGTCGGCGAGTTCGCCGCCGCCGCCGCGGCGGGTGTCCTTTCCGAAGAGTCGGCGCTCACGCTCGTCGGCATCCGCGGCCGCGCGATGGCGGAGGCCGCAGCGGCGGCCGAGACCGGCATGAGCGCCGTGATCGGCGGGGACGAAGCATCCGTCCTCGCCCGCCTCGAAGAGCTCGGCCTCTCTCCCGCGAACTACAACGGCGGCGGGCAGCTCGTCGTCGCCGGCGCGCTCGACGCCCTCCAGGCCCTCGCGGCCGCGCCGGTCGCCGGCACCCGCGTGGTCCCGCTGCAGGTCGCGGGCGCCTTCCACACGCGCTACATGGCGCCGGCGGTCGAGGCCCTGCGTGCCGCCGCGACCGATCACGACGTCTCGGACCCCGGGGTGACGCTGTGGACCAACCGCGACGGCTCCACGGTGACGTCGGGTCAGGGGTTCGTCGACCTCCTCGTCGCTCAGGTCGCGTCGCCGGTGCGCTGGGACCTCTGCATGGCGTCTTTCGCGGACGCCGGTGTTTCCGGCATCGTGGAGCTGTCCCCCGCGGGCACGCTCGTCGGGCTCGCGAAGCGAGCGCTCCGCGGAGTCCCCGCCGTCGCCGTCAAAACGCCCACCGACCTGGAGGCCGCCACCGCGCTGGTGGCCGCCGACGCCTGACCGGAGTACCCCGCATGACCCGCAGCCTCATCCAGCCCACCGGTGCCGCCCACACGCGCATCTATTCGTTCGGCGCCGCACGCGGCGAGATCGCGGTTCCCAACGAGGATCTCATCGGCCCGATCGACTCCAGCGACGAATGGATCCGCCAGCGCACCGGCATCGTGACCCGCACGCGTGCGGTGCCCGAGACCGACGCCATCGACCTCGCGACGGACGCCGCCCGCGAGGCGATCGAGCGCTCCGGGGTGGACGCGTCGCAGGTGGACGCCGTCATCGTGGCGACGATCAGCAACCCGAAGCAGAGCCCGTCGGTCTCGGCGATCGTCGCCGACCGCGTCGGCGCGAACCCCGCCGCCGCGTACGACGTCAACGCCGCGTGCGCGGGCTTCGCCTACGGCGTGGCCCAGGCCGACGCGCTCATCCGGGCCGGTGCGGCACACTACGCCGTGGTGATCGGAGCGGAGAAGCTCAGCGATATCGTCGATCCCGCCGATCGCAGCATCTCGTTCCTGCTCGGCGACGGCGCGGGAGCGGTCGTGATCGGCCCGAGCGACACTCCGGGCATCGGTCCCACTGTCTGGGGCTCCGACGGCTCGAAGTCCGACGCCGTCGGCATGAACCACACCCTGAACGAGTTCCGCGACGGCGTCGCGCCGTGGCCGACGCTTCGCCAGGAGGGCCCCACCGTCTTCCGCTGGGCTGTCTGGGAGATGGTGAAGGTCGCGCGCCAGGCACTCGAGGCCGCGGGGGTCGAGGCATCCGATCTCGCCGCGTTCGTCCCCCACCAGGCGAACATGCGCATCATCGACGAGTTCGCGAAGCAGCTCGGCCTCCCCGACACCGTACTGATCGGCCGCGACATCGAGACCACCGGGAACACCTCGGCCGCCTCCATCCCGCTGGCCGCGCACCGTCTGCTCGAGGAGCACCCGGAGCTCAGCGGCGGACTCGCGCTCCAGATCGGCTTCGGCGCCGGACTGGTTTTCGGCGCGCAGGTGGTCGTCCTTCCCTGACGCGGCGAACCGCGACCCTAGACTGATTCCCGGCCCGCTCGGGCACGCCTACCCCTAACAAACAGGAGAATCCCATGGCATTCACCAACGACGAGGTCCTCGCGGGACTCGCGGAGCTCATCACCGACGAGACCGGTATCTCGGCCGACGAGGTCGCGCTCGAGAAGTCGTTCACCGACGACCTGGACATCGACTCGATCTCGATGATGACGATCGTCGTCAACGCCGAGGAGAAGTTCGGCGTCACCATCCCGGACGACGAGGTCAAGAACCTCAAGACCGTCGGCGACGCCGTCACCTTCATCACGTCGAACCAGGCGTAGGACCATCCCGGTGGGGGCCGCGGCCCCCACCGGCCAGCACGCGAGGACTCTGATCCATGAGCACACCCCGTATCGTCGTCACCGGCATCGGCGCGTCGACCCCCATCGGCGGCACCGCGCCCGAGAGCTGGTCGGCGCTGCTGAGCGGCGCGTCCGGCACGCACAGCATCGAGCAGGACTGGGTGCAGGAGTTCCAGCTCCCCGTCACCTTCGCCGCCGAGGCGCTCGTCCGGCCCGACACCGTGCTGGAGCGCCCCGTCGCCAACCGCCTCGACCCGTCGGCGCAGTTCGCGCTCGTGGCCGCGTTCGAGGCATGGGAGGACGCGGGCAAGCCGGAGGTCGAACCGGAGCGGTTCGCCGTGGACTTCGCGACCGGCATCGGGGGTCTGCAGACGACCCTCGCGGGCTGGGACACGCTCAAGACCAAGGGTCCGCGCCGGGTCATGCCCATGAGCGTCCCGATGCTCATGCCGAACGCCCCCGCCGCGGCCGTCTCGATGCACCTGAACGCCCGCGCCTACGCGCGCACGGTCGCGTCGGCGTGCGCGTCGAGCACCGAGTCGCTCGTCAACGCCTTCGAGAGCCTTCGCGAGGGTCGCGCCGACGTCGTCATCGCGGGCGGCGCCGAGGCGGTCATCCACCCGCTCACGATCGCCGCGTTCGCCGCCATGCAGGCGCTGTCCAAGCGCAACGACTCCCCCGAGACGGCGTCACGGCCGTACAGCGTCGACCGTGACGGCTTCGTCATGGGCGAGGGCGCGGCCGCCCTGGTCCTCGAGACCGAGGAGCACGCCAAGGCGCGTGGCGCCAAGATCTACGGCGAGATCGTGGGCGGCGGCGTGACTGCTGACTCGTACCACATCACGGCTCCCGAGCCCGAGGGACTCGGCGCGTCGCGCGCCGTCCGCCTGGCGCTCGAGCAGGCCGGCGCCACGCCCGACGAGGTCACGCACATCAATGCGCACGCCACGTCGACCCCGACCGGCGACATCGCCGAGTACAAAGCGCTCCTGAGCGTCTTCGGCGACCGCGTCCACGAGATCCCCGTCTCGGCGACGAAGGGCGCGACCGGTCACCTGCTGGGCGGCACCGGCGCGCTCGAGGCGATCTTCACGCTGCTCGCCTTGCGCGAGCGTCAGGCGCCGCCCACCATCAACGTCACCACGCAGGACCCCGACATCCCGCTGCGCATCTCAGACGCGCCCATCGCCCTCGGCGACGGCGACCAGCTCGCGATCAGCAACTCGTTCGGCTTCGGCGGCCACAACGCCGTCGTCGCCTTCCGCTCGGTCTGACGATACGAAGACGCCCCCGGTGAAGCCGACCGGGGGCGTCTGTCGTGTCAGGCGGCGGTTCGCGGTCCCGCGACCCGGGATTCATGGCCTCCGAGCCTCGGTAGTGGCGCCTCGCGCCGCCTGCGTCTGTGGGATTGTTCAGCCGACCTTGTGCAGCCAGACCACCGGGGCGTCGTCGCTCGCGTGCCGGAACGGCTCGAGCTCCTCGTCCCACGCGGCGCCCAGCGCGACGTCGAGCTCGCGCTGCAGCTCGAATGCGTCGCCACCGGCGATCTCCATCGCGTAGCGGATGCGGTCCTCGCCGATCACGACGTTGCCCGCAGTGTCGGTCTGGGCGTAATGGATGCCGAGTCCCGGCGTGTGCAGCCAACGACCGCCGTCGCTGCGCGGGGTGGGATCCTCGGTGACCTCGAAGCGCAGGTGCTCCCAGCCGCGGATCGCCGTCGCCAGCGCGGAGCCAGTCCCGGCGGCGCCCTCCCAGTAGAACTCGGAGCGCCGGCTGCCGGTGAGCACCGGCTGATCCGCCCAGTCGAAGCTGACGGCGCGGCCGAGGGCCCGCCCGACTGCCCACTCGAGGTGGGGGCACAACGCCCGTGGCGCGGAGTGAATGAAGATCACCCCACGCGCCTTTTGTGTCGCCATGATCTCTCCGTTCGTCAGGTGCGTCTTCCCCTACGACCTGTGACGGTGTCATGACGTGCTGTTCGGTTGTGCTGCCGCCATTATCGCCGAGAGGGCCCGAAAATCACAAGACTGTGATTCCCGGGCCCTCTCCGATCAGCTGGGCGGTGCTCAGGCCTCGCTCATGGCCTGGACCTCGGCCTTGCCCTTCGCGGCGTAGTACGCGGCGCGCGCGGCGTCGCGGCGGGCCTGCTCGGCCTGACCGGCGTCGAGCACCTCCTGCGCGACCTCGAACTGCGGCGCCGTCGGCACCGCGTTGTACTTCTCCATGTAGGCGTCGAGTTCGGGGCCGGACTCCCACGACGTGATGAGGCAGTACCGCGGCTCGGTGCCGTCGTGGTGCACGGCGTGCCACAGGCGCTGCGTGTCGACGATGAGCTGGGCACCGGCGGGAAGCGCGACGCGGTACTCGATGCTCGGGTCGGTGCGGTTCTCACGCAGCACGAAGTAGCTGGTCTTGTCGTCGGTGAGGTTGAAGAAGCCGCGCACGACCCACCCGGTGCCGTCGGGGTTGAGGCGGTTGTTGTCGTCCTGGTGGAGGTTGTACAGCGCGTCGGCGTACGTGTTCGGCTGCAGCTCGATGATGCGGCAGCGGCCGACGTTGGCACCCGGCTCCTGCGCGCGACGGGTCAGGGTCGGCGCCTTCTCGGTCTGCTCGGGGATCCAGACGCCGTCCTTGTCGGTGCGCGGGGGCGTGTGGTTCCAGAACCCGTTGCACTCGATCTCGCCCTTGGCGGACGCGAGCGGCGCGAAGCGGGTGTCGCCGGACGACTTCCAGTCGACGTACTCGATCGAGAGCCACTCCTGCGGGTCGACCTCCTCACCGTAGGAGTCGAGCACCACGAAGCCGGTCTCGTCGAGAGCGGCGGACTTGATGTAACCCATGACGAATCATGCCTTTCGGTCAGTGAGCCAGCACGTTTTAACAGGCTCAACTTAGGTAAGCCTACCTCGGGGGTCTGAGGGGCTCCGGAGACGGCGCCGTGAATAACCGGCGGCGTCGTGCGCCCGCTCCGCGGCGAGGCGCCCGGCCTAGACTGGACGGGCCATGGTCACTGCCACGAACGTCGATGCCACTGCTGTCAACACCATCGGCTGGCTCTCCGCCGCGGACTGGACGATCGTCGTCCCCGTGTATCAGCGGCAGTACCGGTGGGACATCGGCGGGTGCGAGCAGCTCCTCTCCGACATCCGCGCAGTCGCGGATCTTGACGATCACCGGATGCACTTCATCGGCTCCATCCTCTCCTCCGCGAGCGGCGAGGGCTCCGACGCCGAACTCGTGCTGATCGACGGCCAGCAGCGGACCACGACGCTCATGCTGCTCGTCGCGGCCCTGCACCACACCGTGCGCGAAGCGGATCCCGACCTCGCCGATCAGCTCCAGCGCGTGCTCGTGCACTCGCACGACGCCGCGCGCACGAAGCTGCGTCCGCACCGGGCGTGGGCGTCGGTGTTCGAACGCGTCGTGCTCGACCTCCCCCTCGCGCAGGGCGAGCACCGCGACTCGCGGTTCGACGACAACTACGCGTTCTTCCGCAGCCAGATCAGCCTCGACGAGGCGCCGCACATCTGGCGGGGGCTCCAGAAGCTCGAGCACGTCGCGATCACGCTCGGCACCGGCGCCAACGCGCAGCAGATCTTCGAGAGCCTGAACTCGACCGGCGAGCCGCTGCGCGACCACGAGCTCATCCACAACTACGTGCTGATGGGACTCAACCACTCCGAGCAGCTCGAGATCGAGGCCGAGTACTGGCAGGCGATCGAGCAGAACACCGGCGATTCGATCGCGGAGTTCTGGCGGCAGTATCTCGTCATGCGGACCGGGCGCGAGGTCACCGTCGTCGGCGGTCGCGGTGTGTACGACGCGTTCCGTCATGAGTTCCCGCGGCTCGACTTCGACGACCTGGTGCGTCACGCCGACGAGTGGCGCGAGCTCTCCCGCGTGTACCGCATCCTCCTCCGGCCGAGCGAGGCCCCGGATGCCGAGATCGCGCGTCACCTCGCCTACCTCGGCACGTTCGGCACCGGCATGTACCCGCTCGTGATGCGGGCGTACCGCGACTTCGAGCAGGGCTCGCTCGGCCGCGACGAGCTGATCGACACGCTCGAGATGGTGCAGTCGCTGCTCGTGCGGCGCGCCGTCGTCGGCACCGGCGTCGACCGTCTGGTCGCGCGGCTGTGCCGCGCGCGCGAAGAGGGAGCGGAAGCGCTCGTCACGGCGATCTCGCGCATCACGCCGTCCGACGAGCGCATCGCCGTGGCCCTCAAATACTCCGAGCTCCCGCACGCGGCCTATGTCCTCGGCCGCATCTCGGGGGTCGACGGCGTCGGCGGCCTCGACGTCGAGCACATCTTCCCGCTCGCCCCCGGCGACGGATGGTCGGGCGACGGCATCCGCGAGTGGGCGTCGTACAGCGACGATGAGCAGAACAGCCATCGTGCCCTCGCGAACACGATCGGAAACCTCACCGTCCTCGAAGAGGATCTCGCTCTCCGCGCCTTCGACCGGTCGTTCCCCGAGAAGCGGGCGCTCTATGCCCGCAGCGCCGTGGCGACCACGGCCGAGCTCGCGGACCTGCCCTCGTGGGGCACGGCGGCGATCGCCGAGCGATCGATGCGGCTCACCGATCGGTTCGTCCAGGTCTGGAAGCGTCCGGGTGGTCCCGCGATCGACGACGACGGCCTGACCCCGATCCTCGACGCCGTTCGGCGCCGCGGATGGCCGCCGGGCTGGCACCGGGAGTGGGCGTACGTCGAGTACTGCGGCGAGCACTGGGAGGTGCCCGACGTCAAGTACCTCTTCAATCGCATCTTCAAGCGGCTCTGGGCGGACTCCCGCGAGTCGGTCGTCGCATACAGCGCGCGCCGTGGCGGCCCGGTCTACACGGCGCAGTCTTGGAACGGCCAGTGGGACCGCCTCGACGACGAGCACTCGCTCTACATGGGCTGGGACTCCAGCTACATGCTGAGCGCCGTGCAGGGCGTCCTCGAAGAGGCGGGGCTCGCCCCCGAGGTCTTCGTCAAGTACTCGTACATCGGCAACGCGATGTGAGAGCGGGACGGATGCCTCGGCCCCGAGGCATCCGTCCCGTTCATCGTGGCCGGGAGGCGGGCGTCACTCGAAGGTGACGGTGGCGTTCTCGTTGTTGAGCACGATCACCGGGGTGATCGAGGGGTGGCCGGCGGCCCGGATCCTCGCGAGGTCGAAGCGCAGGAGCGGCGTGCCCGCCGTGACCTTCTGGCCCTTCTCGACGAGAGTGTCGAAGCCGTCGCCCTTCATGCCGACCGTGTCGATGCCGACATGGATGAGCAGCTCGGTGCCGTCGTCGAGGACGAGCGCTACCGCGTGGCTGCTGTCGAACGTGGCGCCGATCGTGCCGTCGGCCGGCGCGACGACCGTGTCGCCGGTCGGTTCGATCGCGATGCCCGGGCCCATGATCCCCTGCGCGAACGTGGGGTCCGGAACCTCCGACAGCGGCACCACCTTGCCCTCGAGCGGCTGGCGGAGCCGGACGGCCGTCGCCGGCGGGGTGTCGGTCAGGACCGCCGTGCCGGTCGCCGCCGGCGCGATGGCCGGCTCCGGTGCGGCGGGCGTCGGCGCCTCGGCCTGCCCCGACATGATCTGCTCCATCGCGTCCTTCACGAACTGCACGTTGGTGCCGTAGATCACCTGCACCGACTTGCCGCCCGGCTTCATCGTGCCGGCCGCACCGGCCCGCTTGAGCGCGGTCTCGTCGACCTTGCTCGGGTCGTCGATCTCCATGCGCAGCCGCGTGGCGCAATTCTCCAGTTCGAGGATGTTGGATTTGCCTCCGAGCGCCTCGATGAAGCGGCCGCCGGTCACGAGGTACTTGTCGTCGGCAGCGTGGGTGTCGTACTCGGTGCCTTCGCCGAGGATGTCGTCGTCCTCGCGCCCCGGCGTCTTCAGGTTGAACCGCTTGATGAAGAAGTAGAACACCGCGAAGTAGATGAAGAACCAGAAGACGCCCATGACGGGGATCAGCCACGGGTTCTGCGCCATCGGGTTCATCCAGCCGAGGACCAGGTCGACGAAGCCACCGGAGAAGCCGAAGCCCATGCGCACCGGCAGGATCTGGCTGATCGCCATCGAGATGCCCGTGAAGACCGCGTGGACCAGGTACAGCACCGGCGCCAGGAACATGAACGCGAACTCGAGCGGTTCGGTGACTCCGACGAAGAACGACGAGATCGCACCACCGAGCAGGATGCCGTATGCGAGCTTCTTGCGCGTCGTCTTGGCCGTCAGGTACATCGCGAGGGCCGCGCCCGGCAGGCCGAACATCATGATCGGGAAGAACCCGGTCATGTACTGACCCGTGACACCGTACGTGCCGGTGCCGTCCAGGAAGTTGTTCAGGTCGTTGATGCCGGCGACGTCGAACCAGAACACCGAGTTCAGGGCGTGGTGCAGGCCCACCGGGATCAGGAGGCGGTTGAGGAAGCCGTAGATGCCGGTGCCGAACGCGCCGAGCGTCACGATCCACTCGCCGAACCCGACGAGCCCGGTGTACACGAACGGCCACACGAAGAACAGGATGATCGCGAGCACCAGCGAGATGCCGGCCGTCACGATCGCGACCGACCGCTTGCCCGAGAAGAAGGACAGCGCGTCAGGGAGCTTCGTGTCCTTGAACCGGTTGTAGCAGAACGCTCCGATCAGGCCGCAGACGATGCCGACGAAGACGTTCTGGACGCGCAGGAAGGCGGGGTCCACCTCGTTGACGTTGTCGACGCCGGTGAACAGCAGCACGGTCTCGGGCTTGAGCAGCGTCGTGACGACGAGCCACGAGACGAGACCCGCGAGCGCGGAGGTGCCGTCCGGCTTGTTCGCCATTCCGATCGAGACGCCGACCGCGAACAGCAGGGCGATGTTGCCGAGGAGCGAGCCGCCCGCCGCGTCGAGGAAGATCGATACGAGGTTGGGGCTCTTTCCGCCGTTGCTGATCCAGAAACCGATGCCGGACAGGATCGCAGCCACCGGCAGCACAGCCACCGGGAGCATGATCGACCTGCCGAGCCTCTGCAGGAACTTCATTGTTCGCCTCCATCAGGAGCCAGGGGACAGTTGATGTGGCTGACGCTACAGCCAAATCGAGTCGCGCGTCACGGGGTCCCCCTCCGAAAGTTAGGGGTATGAACGAATTTCTCATCCGTCCGTGATCAAAGGCCGGGACGAGGAGAGGTCCGTCGCAACCGCGGGGTTGCGACGGACCTCGATCCGTAGGGCGGGTGGGACTTGAACCCACGATCGTCGGGTTATGAGCCCGCTGCCTTGACCAGCTTGGCCACCGCCCCCTGCGCGTGGCGCGCGCTGACGAGCCTACCTGCCCGTCCTGCCTTCGGACCCGTCGGCGGGGTCCTTCACTGGCGGCTCGGGCCACACCTTGGCGACGGCCTCGGTCACCTTGATGGACGCGGTGTGCGGGTGCGCGGCATCCGGCTCCCGTCCGCTGCTGCCCCGCTGGATCGGGAGCTCCTGGCTCTCGCTGAGCACCTGGGGATGGTGCCTGGCGAGCTGGAACACGCCCCACACCGCGACGGCGCCGACCACCGCGAAGGTGATGTAGACCCAGAGCGGCGCGCCGGCGGCCTCTTGCAGCACCGTCAGGCCGATGAAGATGGCGACGATGGGGTCGATGACGGTGAGGCCCGCGACGACGAGGTCGGGCGGCCCGGAGGCGTACGCGTTCTGCACGAAGTACGCGCCGACGATGGCTCCCGCGATGAGAGCGGCGAGGCACGTGAAGGTGAGCCAGTTGAAGTCGCTCGCCTGGATGCGAACGATCACCACCTTGGCGAGGGTCGCGACGAAGCCGTAGATGACTCCCGCGGCGATGATGTAGAACAGCGCCCCCATGCGCGAGCGCAACCAGATCCACAGACCCGCGAAGACGACGGTGACGACACCGAGCAGCACCAGGATCGTGATGAGCTGTCCGTTCGACACCGGCTTCTCTGTCGCGAAGAGCGCCGCGATCGTGACGAAGACGAAGATACCGCCCACGCACGCCGCGATCGCGATGAGGGAGCGCTTCGTCGGCTTGTGCCCGCTGATCTGGGCGTTCAGCAGCGTCGTGATCACGAGGGCGATCGCTCCGAGGGGCTGAACCACGATGAGCGGGGCGAAGGCGAGTGCCCACAGCTGGCACACGATGGCGAGCCCCAGCATGACGGTGCCGATCACCCACGACGGTCGTGCGAGGAGCTTCAGCAGGTGGTTCGCGCCCAGCCCGCCGTTGGTCTGGGAGCCGTAGAGACGCTCGACCTTCGTCACGCCGCGGTGCTGGTACTGTGCGCCGAACGACATGAACACGGCGCCGAGGAGTGCCAGGGGAATGCCGATGAGGATGTTCGGGTTCTGGAACACGCCGACCAGCTGATCGCCGATGTCCTCGAGTTCCACCGCAGTCCACACCACGTATCGACACTAGCCGCAGGTGCCTGTCGATAGGCTCAAGGGCGTGGCTGTTCTCCCGATTCGCATCATGGGCGATCCCGTCCTGCACTCCCCCGCGTCCGTCGTTGAAGAGATCACCGACGAGATCCGCACGCTGGTCGCCGACATGTTCGAGACGATGGATGCCGCGCCCGGCGTGGGTCTCGCGGCCCCGCAGGTGGGTGTGCCGCTGCGCATCTACACGTACACCTACGCCGACGACGACGGCGAGCCCTGGCGCGGCGTCATCATCAACCCCGTGCTGTGGATGAAGCCCCTCGAGCCCGGTGCACCCGACCCCGACGAGGAGTCGGAGGGCTGCCTGTCGTTCCCCGGCGAGCGCTTCGCGCTGCGTCGATCCGACGAGGTGCTGGTGACCGGCACGGACCTCGCGGGCGAGCCCGTCCGCATCCAGGTCGACGGCTGGCGCGCGCGCATCATGCAGCACGAGTTCGACCACCTCGACGGCATCCTCTACGTCGACCGCCTGGACGACGGTGACTGGAAGACCGTGCAGAAGATCGCGCGCAAGCGCGGCTGGGGCCGGCCGGGCAGCTCCTGGACCCCGGGCGTCGACGACCTCGACGCCTGAGCGGGCGCTGATTACCGCTATACCCTCGGGGGGTATCGCGGTAGACTCGTCGAGACGCTGACAGGCGTCCCGACGTCGAGGAGGTGCACGGATGCCGCCGCTGCAGCGCGAACCCCGCTCGACGCGCGTCGGGCTCGGTGTGCACGCTGTCATGATCGCGGTGATCGTACTGGGGCTTCTCGGCATGCACGTGCTCGTTTCGCCGGGATCGCATGCCGCGCACGGATCGTCGATGACCGTGGCGTCGGTCGAGTCCGGCACGGCGCAGCATCACGAGCACCAGGGCTCGATGACCGAGAGCGCCATCACGCCGGCGGAGCCTTCCCATCCCAGCGTCTGGACGGTGGTCTGCGTCCTCGCGCTCCTCCTCGCTGCACTGTTCGTCGCACCGTCCGGCTCGTCGTGGTTGCTCGGGCGGCGCGAGCTGTTCTGGAGCGCCGCCACCGTCGGCGTGCCCGTCGACGGTGCGCCGCAGCATCCACCCTCTCTCACTGTTCTCTCCGTCAGCCGGACGTGAGCGGTCCAGCGCCCGCCTGGTCGGGCGCTTCACCGCCACCCCAACGACAGAGAGAAGAAGAAATGAACCACCACCGCACGCGCGCACTCGTCGCCCTCCTCCCCCTCGCCGTCGCCCTCGGGCTGGCCGGGTGTGCGAACGGGGCCGCCGGGCCGGGTTCGATGCCCGGGATGGACCACGGGTCGCAGAGGCCCTCGAGCTCGGCGTCATCCGTCGTCATGGCTGACCAGATGTTCGTCGTCATGATGATCCCCCACCATGAGCAGGCGATCGAGATGTCCGACGCGGTCCTCGCGAAGGAAGGGGTGGATCCCCGCGTCGTCGAGCTGGCGGAGCGGATCAAGGCCGCCCAGGGGCCGGAGATCGAGCTCATGGAAGGCTGGCTCGACGACTGGGGTGTCCCTCACGACCCCGACGCCTCGAGAGGCATGGACCACGGCGACGGGATGATGTCGGAGGCCGACATGACTGCGCTGCGCGAAGCCGACGGGTCCGAGGCGAGCCGCCTCTTCCTCGAGCAGATGATCGTGCACCACGAGGGTGCCGTCGAGATGACGCAGGCGGCCCTCGCCAACGGGCAGGACGCGGACGTGCTCGCTCTCGCCCAGCGCGTGATCGACGACCAGACGGCCGAGATCGCCGAGATGCAGCAGCTGCTGACGACGCTCTGAACTCGCGTCGCCCGAGCCGCGGGCCGGGTCGTCCATACGATCCGGCCCACGGCTACGGCCGTGGTCAAGCCGGGGTCGGAGCGCTCCGGCGGTTCTGGCGTTCGACCCAGCGGCGGAGCTCCGCGTCGGCTCCGGGCGGTGCCTGTGCGATGACGTTCATCCCCTGGCGCACAAAGGTGGTCCCCGTGCTCATCGGGCCCCAGACCCGGGCCGTCGAGAGCTCGCCGGTGTCGATGTCGCGCACCTGCACCTGCGTCGTGTCGGTGGTCTTGCGCGCCCGCGCCTTGCCCGCCACGTTCTGCACGACCAGAACGGGAAGCCCGTGCGCTGCAGCCGTGGCGATCACGGAGTCGAGATCGTGGGCCGCCCACTGACTGCGGATGCCGCGCACGGTCCACAGCGCGACGAGCACGACCGCGATCGTCGCGATGCCTGTCGGAACGAGCCATACGCTCACCAGGGAGAAGGCGAGCGACCACAGCGCAATGCCGCGGACGGCGAGCAGGATCGCGACGACGGACGGGACGAGCGCGAGGAAGAGCCACGGCGCCGGCGCGGAGATCGGGAACATCCACGGTTCGCCGCCGACGAGGACGACGAGCCCGACCCACAGAACGGTGACGCCGAACACTCCCAGCGTGAGCAGGAGCGCCACGGAACGGTAGATGGGCGCCGGGGCGGGGACGCCGCCCGCGACGGCGAGACGCGGCGAAGGCTTCGCTCGAGCCGCCATGTGCACTCCTCGATGTGGTCCCCGGAGACGAAGAAAGCCTCGGGGGTGGAGCCCCGAGGCTTTCGCTCCCCCACTTGGACTCGAACCAAGAACCTATCGGTTAACAGCCGATTGCTCTGCCAATTGAGCTATGGAGGAATGTTCCGCACTCTCGTGCGGGCAACCAGACCATACTAGCAAAGCTCAACCCGTGCTCATGACCACGGAGGCTCCTCAGGAGTTGACGACGCGTCGATCAGCCTGGCCATCCGGCGTCCACAGCAGATCCTGCGTGCCGTGTCCGAAGGCGACGGCGTGGCCTGCCCGCAGGACGAGGACGTCCGCGTCGAGCTCGCGCACGACCTCCGGCTCGTTGGTCACGACGAGGGCGGCCATGTCGAGCTCGTGCCGCCGGCGGAGCACCGCCTCACGTGCCGCCTTGCGCACCTCGACGTCCATGTTGGCGAAGGGCTCGTCTGCGATCAGCACGCGGGGCTGGAGCACCAGCGCCCTGGCCAGCGCCACGCGCTGGCGCATGCCGGCGCTGAGCTCGTACGGGTATTTCGCCGCGGCGCCGAGGGGCAGCATCAACTCGTCGAGGAGCGATGCCACGCGCACCGCGAGTGCGCGCGGACTGACGCGACGGTCGCGACTTGTGATCGGCTCTCCGATCACCTCGGCGACGGTGAGGCGCGCCGGCAGGTGCGCGCCGGCGGACTGCGGGACATAGCCGGCGTAGTACGTGAGGTAGCGATGGGCGCGACCGGGACGTCGCACCGGGACGCCTTCGACGAGACCGCGGCCCCCCACGACGGCGAGGCCAGGTTCGTCCGCGCCCGCCAACACCGCCGCGAGCGAGGACTTGCCGGAGCCGGTCGGCCCCATCACCGCGAGGATGCCGCCGTGCGGCAGCCGGAACGACACGCCGTCGACCACACGCTGGGCGGGGCCCCCGCGGCCGGATCGGGCGATCGACAGATCGGAGCAGTCGATCGCGACATCCGCATCTCGTCGGCGAGCCATGTCCTCATCCTGCCTGCTGACCGGCGCCGACGCCAGCCGACGGGACCCGATCAGGATCCCTCGTCGGCCAGCGCCTGCCGCTGGGCATCGAGCTCGCGCAGGCGCAGCCGGATCGTCCGGCCCTCTTCCGAGTCCGCGGGCACCCGCTGGATCGCGCCGAGCAGCTCCGCCTTCTCACGGTCGAATCCGCGCATCACCAGGCGGCGGGCGAGGTCGCTCGCCGAAGAGACCGCCTCGTCGTCGCTCAGAGCGGGGAAGTCGGCGGCGAGCAGCTCGGCCGCGAGCGACCGGTAGGGCTCGCGGACGGTGGCGACGGCATCAACCGCCCACCCCGGACGCTGCATGCCCGGAGCGTCGCGCACGGCGACGCGCACGGCGTCGAGAGCCGGATGCCGGAAGGGCAGGTCGAGCGCGCGCGCGACGAGCGACGGGTCCATGCGGTGCCCGAACTGCAGCACGCCCATCAACGCGCCGCGCTCGATCCCGACGTCGGGCGTGCGCGGTAGGGTCGCGAGCGTGACGCGCAGGGCACCGTCGTCGAGGGGCGGCTCCGCCGGCTCGGCGGTGCTGGGCGCGGTGTCGCGCCGCCCGCCCCCGTTGCTCCGGCCCGCGCGCTCGACCTCACGGCGGACATCCTCGGTGTCCATGCCGAGTCGCCGAGCGAGCACGCGGACATACTCCGGCTGCAGGAGCGGGTCGCGAAGCTCCGCGACGACCGGGGCCGCCGTCCGAAGCGCGCCGACGCGCCCTTCGACGCTGCGCAGGTCGTAGCCCGAGATGCGCTGGTCGAGCACGAACTCGACCATGGGCACCTTCGTCTCGAGGAGCGCCCGGACGGCGCCGTCGCCGCGGGCGAGGCGCAGGTCGCACGGATCGAGGCCCTCGGGGCCGGTGGCGACGTACGTCTGCGCGTTGAATCGCTTGGCATCGGCGAAGGCGCGCAGCGCCGCCTTCTGCCCCGCGGCATCCGGGTCGAAGGTGAAGACGACCTCGCCGGCGGTCGAGTCGTCGCCCATCACACGCCGGAGCACCGTGATGTGGTCGGAGCCGAACGCCGTGCCGCACGTCGCGATCGCGGTCGTGATCCCTGCGAGGTGGCACGCCATGACGTCGGTGTAGCCCTCGACCACGACGACCTGGTGCTGCCGGGAGACCTCGCGCTTGGCGAGGTCGAGCCCGTAGAGCACCTGCGCCTTCTTGTAGATCGTCGTCTCGGGCGTGTTCAGGTACTTGGGACCGTTGTCGTCGTCGAAGAGCTTCCGCGCCCCGAAGCCGATCACCTGCCCTGTCACATCGCGGATCGGCCAGACCACGCGTCCGCGGAAGCGGTCGTAGACCCCGCGCTGCCCCTGCGACACGAGTCCGGCGGACGACAGCTCCTCGTCGGTGAAACCCTTGGCGCGGAGCGCATGGGTCATGCCCTCCCAGCCCTTCGGGGCGAATCCGACGCCGAAATGGGCAGCGGCGCCGGCGTCGAAGCCACGCTGGCCGAGGAAGCGCCGCGCGATGTCGGCCTCGGGCGTCATGAGCTGCGCGCGGAAGAACTCCGCGGCCGCCGCGTTCGCGGCGTACAGGCGGGCACGGCCGGTGTGCTCCGGAGCGGCGCCGCCGTCCTCGTAGTGCAGCGCGTAGCCGATGCGGCCGGCGAGCCGCTCGACGGCCTCCGTGAAGGTCACGTGGTCCATCGCGCGCAGGAACGAGTAGACATCGCCGGACTCGCCGCAGCCGAAGCAGTGGTAGAAGCCGGCCTGCGGGCGCACGTTGAAGCTCGGGCTGCGCTCGTCGTGGAACGGGCACAGGCCCTTCATCGAGCCCACGCCCGCGGACTTGAGGGCGACCCGCTCCCCGATGATGTCGGCGATGTTCGTGCGCGCCTTGACCTCGTCCACGTCCGCCTGGCGGATGCGCCCCGCCATCAGCGCGCCTCGGAGGCGCGGAAGGCGCGGGAGGCCGTGTCCATGGGGCGCCCGCCCGGTGCCCACACGCCGACGGATGCGGCATCCACCGGCCCGACGAGCGAGGTGTGCCACGCGATCGCCAGCTGGTCGGTGAGGCTGGCGACCTGGTCGACGACGACACGGCGGCGCGCGGCATCCGTCTGGGCGCCGGCGAAGTCCTCTGCGTGGAGCGGATCGAGCGACTCGGGGTGCTCCCACAGGGCCGTGGCGAGGCGCTTGAGGACGCGACGCTGTTCCTTGTAGAGGTCCTTGCGTCCTTCGATCGAGACGACCGCAGCGCCGATGATGCCCTTGAGCACCGCCATCTCTGCCTCGACGATGCGGGGCACCACGAGGTGCCCGCGATAGCGCGTCAGCACGGAGGTCGGATACGCCTCGCGTGTCGCGGTGGTGGCGGCCCTGGCGAAGCGGCCGATGAGGTCGGAGGTGAGGTTCTTGAGCCGTGCCAGCGCCGCTCGCGTGCCGTCGAAGGAATCGATCCACTCGGGCATGCGGGTGAGCCGGAACAGCGCGTCTTCGAGCTCGTCGCGGGCGAAGTCGAACCCGACCCAGGACTGGATCGCGGTGAGGAGCCATTCGTGCTCTCGCGGGTCGACCAGGCGGGCCGGGTCCAGGTAGCCGTTGACGATCGCGTCCTCGAAGTCGTGGACCGAGTAGGCGATGTCGTCGGAGAGGTCCATGACCTCGGCCTCGATGCAGCGCAGCCGCCCGGGCGCACCGGCGCGGACCCAGCGGAACACGTCTTCGTCCTCGGGGTAGACGCCGAACTTGAGCCGGCCGCCGGGGTCGGGCAATGGGTGGTCGGCCGTCCAGGGGTACTTGCAGGCGGCGTCGAGGCTCGCCCGGGTGAGATTCAGCCCGAAGCTGTGCCCGTCGGCGTCGATGACCTTGGGCTCGAGCCGCGTGAGGATGCGCAGGGTCTGCGCGTTGCCCTCGAACCCGCCGAAGTCCTCGGCCCATTCGTTGAGCGCCCGTTCGCCGTTGTGGCCGAACGGCGGGTGCCCGAGGTCATGGCTGAGGCAGGCGGTATCGACGACGTCGGCAGCGAGGTCGAGTGCGGTCGCCAGCTCGCGGCCGACCTGGGCGACCTCGAGGGAGTGGGTCAGGCGGTTCCGAGCGAAGTCCGCGGGGCTTGCGGGGCTCAGCACCTGGGTCTTGGCGGCCAGGCGGCGCAGGGCGGCCGAGTGCAGCACGCGGGCGCGGTCGCGCGCGAAGTCGTCGCGCTGCGATCGGTGGCGTTCGGCGTGGAAGCGGGCGGCGTCGGCATCGTCGTACCCCACCGGGCGCTCCGATGCGCCGGCCAGGTCACCCGCCACTGTGGTCGAGTTCCGCTTCGGCGATGGCGGTGGATGCCTCGGCACTGAGCTCGCGGGATTCCAGCCAGCGGTCGGGCAATGCGGGGCGCTTCGGGGTGCCGGCACGACCGCGCTGGCCTTCGGCCGCCGCGCCCGGATAGGGGGCGTCGGCGTCGAGGGTGGCGAGGAGATCGTCGATCTCGGCGAGGCTCGATGCGGTGGCAAGGCTCGCGCGGAGCTCACCGCCCACCGGGTAGCCCTTGAAGTACCAGGCGACGTGCTTGCGGATGTCGCGGCAGCCGCGGTCCTCGTCCTCGAAGAACTCCACGAGCAGCTCCGCATGACGGCGGAACGCGCGGGAGACGAAGCCGAGGGTCGCGTCGACGGGCTCGGCCGGTGCGGCACCGGGCCCGCCGAGCGCGCGGGCGAGGTCGCCGAACAGCCACGGGCGCCCGAGGCATCCGCGTCCGACGACGACGCCGTCGCAGCCGGTCTCGGCCATCATGCGCACGGCGTCGTCGGCCGACCAGATGTCGCCGTTGCCGAGCACCGGAACGCTGGTGACGGCCTCTTTGAGCGCGGCGATCGCCGACCAGTCCGCCTCGCCCGAGTAGAACTCGGAGGCGGTGCGCGCGTGCAGCGCGACCGCGGCGACGCCGGCATCCTCGGCGATACGGCCCGCATCGAGGAAGGTGAGATGGTCGGCATCGATGCCCTTGCGCATCTTGACGGTGAGCGGGATGTCGCCGGCAGCGCGGGCCGCGCGCGTCACGATGTCGCGGAACAGACCGAGCTTCCACGGGAGTGCCGCTCCGCCGCCCTTGCGGGTGACCTTGGGGACGGGGCATCCGAAATTCAGATCGATGTGATCGGCGCGATCCTCCTCGACGAGGAGGCGTACGGCCGCCTCGGTCGTCGCCGGGTCGACGCCGTACAGCTGGATCGAGCGCGGCGTCTCGGATTCGTGGTGCGTGATCAGGCGCATCGTCGTGGCGTTGCGCTCCACGAGAGCGCGCGTCGTGATCATCTCGCTGACGTAGAGACCCGCTCCGTATTCGCGGCAGAGGCGTCGGAAAGCCGTGTTGGTGATGCCCGCCATCGGCGCGAGCACCACGGGGGCGTCGAGTTCGATGGGCCCGATGCGCAGCGTCGGCGCGGGGGCGAGGGCAGTCGTCACGCCTTCCATTCTCTTACAGGAATCCGTTCCTTGGCTGAACGGCCGCTCCCCTGTGCAGAGGGCTTAGCCTGGGACGATGACCGAGGCCACGCTCACCGACCTGCGCGAGATCCCCTTCGACACCGCCGACGGCGGCACCGCCACCCTCTCTGATTACGGTGACCAGGTTGTCCTCGTGGTCAATGTCGCCTCGAAGTGCGGCCTGACCCCGCAGTACGAGCAGCTCGAGCAGCTGCAGCGTGCCTACGCCGACCGTGGCTTCACGGTCCTGGGCTTCCCGTGCAATCAGTTCATGGGCCAGGAGCCGGGGTCGATGGACGAGATCCTCGAGTACTGCTCCGTCACGTGGGGGGTGACGTTCCCGGTCTTCGACAAGGTCAAGGTGAACGGCCCGGGCGCCGCCCCGGTGTACAAGGCACTGAAGAAGTCGCGCGATGCCGAGGGCAAGAAGGGCCCGATCGTCTGGAACTTCGAGAAGTTCGTGCTGACGCCGGGAGGCGACATCCATCGCTTCCGTCCGAACGTCAAGCCCGACGACCCGGCGATCGTCGAGGTCATCGAGGCGAACCTGCCCCGCTGATCCCACAGACACCTGGGCCCGCCGCGATTCCTCGCGACGGGCCTGTTCTCGTTCAGGTCTCAGGCGTCGACGTCGGCGGGTTCGCGGTGCTCGGACCACACCTGCCGCACGATCTGCGCGAAGGCCTCGGCGGGCTGCGCCCCCGATACGCCGTACTTGCCGTCGATCACGAAGAAGGGCACCCCGTTGATGCCGTAGGCCGCGGCCTGCGCCTGGTCGGCGCGCACCGCGTCGAGGTAGCGGCCGCTCTGCAGGGCCTCGCGCGCGGCGTCGGCGTCGAGTCCGGCGTCCGTCGCCAGGTCGACGAGCTCGTCCTCGCGACCGAGGTGGCGCCCCTCGCTGAAGTACGCGGACATCAGGCGCTCCGCGAGCTCGAGCTGTCGCCCCTGCTCCTTCGCGAAGTGCAGGAGCTCGTGAGCCTTCACGGTGTTGGTGTGCTTGAGGAGGTCGAAGCGGTACTCGAGGCCCGCGTCGGCGGCGACACCGGTCACGCGCTCGAGCATCTGCTGCACCTGGGCGCGCGGCATGCCCTTGTGCTTCGCGAGGAAGTCGAGCTCATCGCCTTCGAAGTCGACGGGCGTATCGGGCGACAGCTCGAAGGAGTGGTACGTCACCTCCACGGCGGGGGCGTCGTCGTCCGCGGATGCCGCGGCCAGCCCGTTCTCGAGATTCCGCTTGCCGATGTAGCACCAGGGGCAGGCGATGTCGCTCCACACGTCGATCTTGATGGCGTCCGTCATGCTCAGGACAACCGCGCGTGTCCGCGCATCTATTCCGTCGAATGCGTCGGCGCGGTGCGGATCCTCAGGGAGTCGGCGGGTCGGCGTCGGGCACGAAGCGGAACCGCACCCGGACGTCGTCGTACGGCACGACCAGGGTCGAGGCATCCGGCGACCACGAATCGGGCACGAGGTACAGGCGTCCGCCGCCCTGTGCGAGCAGTCGAAGGCCGAAGTAGCGGTACCCGAACGTCTGCGGCGCGGCGGCAGGATCTTCGACGGATGCCTCGTCCCCGAGTTGCTGGAACGTGATGTCGTCGTTGCCCGGGTAGAGCCGCTCGCGCGTGTCGAGCACGACGGCGGGAAGCGTCGTCAGGTCGGCGGCGAGGGAGCGCGCTTGCCCGAGCCCCCACCACTGCGCGATGGTCGCGGTCGACCAGAACGTGCCGGCGATCATCACGAGCACGAGCAGGACGACGACGCCGCGCCCGCCGCTCGAGGGGTCGAGCGCGCGCACCGTGGCGGAGGCGTAGGCGGCGAGCCCGGCGCCGATCGCGAGGAACAGCGGGGTGAGGAGCTGCCCGTACGTCCAGCCCGGGAGGAACGGCACGAGGAAGGCCAGGACGAGGCCGGCGAGGATGAAGCCGATCCCCGTCCACGCGAGGATGCCGATCACCCGGCGCTGCGCCGGGCGCTGCTGCGCGAGCAGCCACTTGCGGAGGGCGCGATGACCGAGGATGGCAGCGGCCGCGAGCAGGGTGAGCACCATGACCGGGATGAAGAGCGCGCCGGGACTGCGCATCACGAACTCCTGCGAGCTCAGGCCGATGATGTCGACGTCGACCCCGAAGTACCGGAAGAACTCTCGGGTCGAGACGTAGCCGAAGTAGAAGAGCAGGGCGGTGACCAGCGTGAGCGGAGCCACGAACGAGGAGAGGAAGCCCATCCACTTCTCGAAGCCCAGGCCGGGCTCGATCGGGCGCGGCTCGACGCGCGGCGGCGTCTCATGCTCGGGCGCCGACGGCTCGGAAGGCGTGATCGCCGGGCGATCGGTCATCCGCTCTCCTCCCCTGGCGGCGGCGACTGTCCTGTATCGGGCGACTCGGTCGGCTGCTCCTCGTCCGGTTGCTCCTCTTCCTGCTGCTGCGGCTGCTCCTGTTCGGCGGACGGCTCCGGGTCGTTGACGATGATCGGCGGGCCCGGTGCGACCTCGCGCGCCGCGACCTGGTCGCAGATCTCGGCGGTCGGGCACTCGAGCGTGCCGCGGAACGTGATCGCGGTGCCGTCCTGGAACTCGCTGCCGGGGCGCAGGAGGAGACTGCAGAAGATGCCGGACTCGTTCGCCCGGACCAGCATGCCGAGGCACGAGCGATCCGCACCGCGGGTGCCGCAGACGCCGCCATCCACCTGGAGGCCGGGCCGATCGGGCACGGCGTTCTCGAACGTGAAGCCGACCCCCTCGGGTATGGGCTCGGTGCCGCCCCAGAACACTGCGATCGTCTTGCACCAGAGCCCGGCCTCCAGGACTTCGGCCGTGCCCTGATCGCCGTAGGCGGGACCCCCGTACTGGGCGACGGGGCCCGTGCGGACGCGGTCCTGGGCGGGATCCTCGCCGCCGTCGGAGTCGATCTGCCGCGGGTCGTCGGCGTCGCGGTCGGTCTCGCCGTCGGGGGCGCCCTCGTTCGTCTCCTCCGCGGGCGGTGACGGGCTCGCCGTCGTGGTGCGTCCCGCCTCCTCCGCGGTCACGGTCGTCCCGCATCCCGCGAGGGCGAGGACGACGACAAGGCTCAGGATCGCGGTGAGGCCCACCCGGGGCCCTGACAGCGCCATGATGCGCCTCCTGACCGGCCGCATGCGCGGCTCACGTCAATGATGAGGGCGCGAACGCTCGCTGGATACCCCGCCGGCCGCGGGTGCGGTTCAGGACGTCGAGGCGTCGGGGGCGTCCACGGCGCCGCCGAACCGGCGATCACGACCGAGGTACGTGTCGATGCCGTGCCACAGGTCTTCGCGCGTGAAGTCGGGCCACAGCGTGTCGAGGAACACGAACTCCGCATACGCGGACTCCCACAGCAGGAAGTTCGACGTGCGCTGCTCGCCGCTCGACCGGAGGAACAGATCGACATCCGGCATGTCGGGCCGGTACAGCCGGCGCTGGATGAGCTTCTCCGACACGGCCGACGGCTTGAGCCGCCCCGCGGCGACGTCGTCGGCGATCGAGCGCATCGCGTCGACGAGTTCGATGCGGCCGCCGTAGTTCACGCACATCGTCAGCGTCAGCACGTCGTTGCCGGTGGTGAGCTGCTCGGCGAACTGGAGCTCCTTGATGACGCTCCCCCACAGCCGCGGCTTGCGGCCGGCCCACTGGATGCGCACGCCCCACTCGTTGAGCTGGTCGCGGCGCCGGTGCAGCACATCGCGGTTGTAGCCCATGAGGAAGCGGACCTCGTCGGGTGAGCGCGACCAGTTCTCGGTCGAGAAGGCATAGACGGAGAGGTGCTTCACACCGGCCTGGATCGCGCCGGCGACGACATCGAGCAGCGCCGCCTCCCCCGCCTTGTGCCCCTCGATGCGGGTGAGACCCCGGCGGTTCGCCCAGCGGCCGTTGCCGTCCATGACGATCGCGACGTGGTTCGGCACGGCGCCGCGGGGGTACTCCGGGGGGTAGACCCCGGTCCAGTCGAGCGGGCGGTACGGCACCGCGTCGCGGTGCGTGTAGGGCTTCGGAGTCACCTGGGGCCTTCCTGCGGGGCTGCCGAGACGTGGGAGAGCGAACGGATGCCGCGCTCGAGGTGCCACTGCGCGTAGGCGGCGATGAGACCCGACGCGGCTGCCGTAGACCCCGGGGACGCAGCATCCACCACGTCCCATTCCCCCGCCATCAGCGACTGCAGGAGCGACACGGTGGCGGCGTCGACGCGGGCGGCGCCGGTCGGAGCGCAGTCACGGCAGACGATGCCGCCCTGCTGGGCGACGAAGGCGTCGTGGGGGCCGCGGCGCCCGCACAGCGCGCACTCGCCGAGACCGGGCGCCCAGCCCGACAGCGCCATCGCACGGAGCAGGTAGGAATCCAGCACGCTGCGCGCGGCATGCTCGCCGCGCGACAGGGCACGCAGCCCTCCGACGAGGAGCAGGTACTGCTGGGGAGTCGCCTCGGCCTCGTTGAGCCGGTCGGCCGCCTCGACCATCGCATGCGCGGAGGTGTACCGGTCGTAGTGGGCCACGATCTCGGCGCCGTACGAGCCGAGGGATTCGGCCTGTTGCACGATGTCGAGCGATCGGCCCTGGTACAACTGCACGTCCGCGACCATGAACGGCTCGAGGCGGGCGCCGAAGCGCGACGACGTGCGACGCACGCCCTTGGCGACGGCGCGCAGCTTGCCGTGGCGGCGGCTGAGCATCGTGACGATCCTGTCGGCCTCCCCCAGCTTGTGGGTGCGCAGGACCACGACTTCATCGCGGTAGGTGGGCACGCGTCAATTATCCCTGTGCTCCCGTGCGATCGGGCGGCGCGGCGCCGCGGGTGACGCCGCGCCGGCCGGTGGCACTCCTGCATCACTGCCGGCAGGGTGACGGTGTCGTGTAGTATATTCACTATGTCCGGTACTCAGATTCTCGACACGCTGCTCGCGCTGTCCGGCGTGCTGGGGGCCGATCAGGAGCGCGAGCTCGACCGCCGGGGCCTCACCCCCGCCCGCACCCACGTGCTGTGGCTCGTCTTCCACGAGGGCCCGCGCACCCAGGCCGAGCTTGCGGCCGCGCTCGGGGTCACGCCGCGCAACGTCACCACCCTCGTCGACGGGCTCGAGGCCACCGGCTTCGCGCGCCGCGCGCCGCACCCGCATGATCGCCGGGCGGTGCTCGTCACCCTGACGCCACGCGGTGAGGAGGCCATGCACGTCATGGACGCCGAGCACACCGAACTCGGCGCGCAGCTCATCGACGGCCTCGACGAGGCCACGGCGCAGGCGACTCTGCGGGGACTGACGCACGTCCTCGACCGCCTGAACCGGCTCATCGCCGAGCACGAGGCGCGCACGCACGAGGGCGACCCGTCGTGAGCGCCGTCGACACGCCACGCGGACGTCAGCCCCGACCGGAACCCACGCCCGACGTACCCGCACCGCCCGCGTGGCGGGCGAAGCTGGTCACGTTCGCCCGGCGCGCGTGGATCATGGAGCTCGGCGTCTACCAGAGCATCTACCGCTTCGTCTTCCGCCGCCCGCGGGTCCCCGCGGGTGCCAGTGCGTTCCGCTACCACTCCCCCGTGCTGACCCTGCTGGTGATCTTCATCGTGCTGTCGGCGATCGAGATCCCCATCGTGGATCTCATCGTCCACCGCTGGGTCTGGGTGCGCATCCCGCTCCTCCTCCTCGGCATCTGGGGCGTGACGTGGATGCTCGGCCTCCTGTTCGGCTACCTCACCCGACCCCACGCGGTCGGGCCGGCCGGCATCCGCGTGCGACAGGGCGCAGAGCTCGATCTCGATCTGCCGTGGGACGTCGTGGAATCCGTCGAGCGCTCCCCCCACCGGGTCGAGAAGGCGCCCGCCGTCGTGGACGAACCGGGGGGCCGCACGTTCGCCGCGCGCATCGCCGGCGAGACGAACGTGCTCATCCGCCTCGAGCACCCGCTCGACGTGAGACTTCCGCAGGGTCGCGACCGCATCGAAGCGGTGCGGCTGTGGACCGACGACCTCGACGGATTCCTGACGGCGGTGCGCGCCCACATCCCCTGATCCCCCGTCGACAATGGAGGGGTGAACGCGTCGGTCTTCGTGATCCCCCTGTGGGCGGATCTCATCGCCGTGGGTCTGGGCGGCATCCAAGGCGCCCTGTTCGCCTCCGGCTTCCGCGGCGAACGCCGGCTCGACCTGCTCGGAGTCGCGATCATCGGCATCGTCATGGGCATGGGCGGCGGTCTCATCCGCGACCTGCTTCTCAACGTCGCGCCGACCACCCTGCAGAGCAACTGGTACCTGCTCACCGCTGCCGGCGCTGCCCTGTTCGGGATGCTGCTGGCCGGCCTCTTCCAGCGACTCAACGCCGTCATCGTCGGCTTGGACGCCCTCGTCATCGGCCTGTTCGGCGCGTTCGGCACGAGCAAGGCGCTCGTGCTCGGTCTTCCGCTCGTGCCCGCCGTGTTCGTCGGTGTCTGCGCGGCCGTCGGCGGCGGCATCCTCCGCGACGTGATCATGGGGCTGCCGGTGGCGATCCTGCACGTCAGCTCGCTGTACGCGGCAGCGGCGGGCATCGGATGCCTCGTCCTCGCGATCTTCGAGCAGCTCGGCGCGAGCGTGGTCGTGGCGGCGGTGATCGGCGTCGGTGTGACGACGGTGATCCGCCTGCTCGCGGTCATCTTCGACATCTCACTGCCGGAGCAGCGCGCGCTCTACCGGCGCAAGGTCGCCGTGGAGACGTCGACGATCCCGATCGTCAAGCCCTGAGGCGTTCCGTTTCGACTCGCGGAGACCCGCACTGAGCGAGCGCCAGCGAGCCGAAGTGTCGCTCAACGACCGGCGGCGGTGAACACCGACGGGTGCGCGCGGGATCAGCCGCGCACACCCGTCGACGGTTCGCGTTCAGACGCCCGCGAGGGCTCCGGAGCGCTGCCGCGTGCGGATGGCGCGGTTGACGCCCGACACGATCGCTTTGAGCGATGCGGTCGAGATGTCCGAGTCGATGCCGACACCCCAGAGGCGCTCGCCATCGACCTGGAGTTCGATGTAGGCGGCCGCCTGCGCGTCGCCGCCTGCGCTCAGGGCGTGCTCGACGTAGTCGTAGAGCGTCACGTCGAATCCCTGTGCGCGGATGATCTCGAGGAATGCGGCCACCGGGCCGTTGCCGCGACCGGATGCCTCGAAGCGGTCGTCGCCGTCGCGCAGGGTGATGTCGAGCGCGACGTCGCCCGACAGGTCGCTGCGGGTGCTGGTGGCCAGCAGTTCGAAGCGACCCCACCGCTCGTCGGCGACCTCAGACGGCAGGTACTCGTCGGTGAAGATCTTCCAGATCTGGTCGCTCGTCACCTCGCCGCCCTCGGCGTCGGTCTTTGCCTGCACGACGCCCGAGAAGTCGATCTGCAGCTTGCGCGGCAGATCCAGCGAGTGGTCGGTCTTCAGCAGGTACGCGACACCGCCCTTGCCCGACTGCGAGTTGACGCGGATGACCGCCTCGTACGAGCGACCCAGGTCCTTCGGGTCGATGGGCAGGTACGGCACGGCCCAGTCGATCTCGTCGACCGTGACGCCGTCGGCTGCGGCGCGGGCCTCCATCGCCTCGAAGCCCTTCTTGATGGCGTCCTGATGCGAGCCGCTGAATGCGGTGAACACCAGGTCGCCCGCCCACGGGCTGCGCTCGTGCACCGGCAGCTGGTTGCAGTACTCGACCGTGCGCTTGACCTGGTCGATGTCGCTGAAGTCGATCTGCGGGTCGATGCCCTGCGTGAAGAGGTTGATCCCCAGGGCCACCAGGTCGACGTTGCCCGTCCGCTCGCCGTTGCCGAACAGGCAGCCCTCGATGCGGTCGGCACCGGCCATGTAGCCGAGCTCGGCCGCGGCGATCGCCGTGCCGCGGTCGTTGTGGGGGTGCAGCGAGAGGATGACGTTCTCGCGGTGGGCCAGGCGACGGCTCATCCACTCGATGGAGTCGGCGTACACGTTCGGCGTCGCCATCTCGACAGTGGCGGGCAGGTTGATGATGACCTTGCGCTCGGGGGTCGGCTCGAAGATCTCGATGACCTGGTTGCACACGTTCAGCGCGAACTCGAGCTCGGTGCCGGTGTAGCTCTCGGGCGAATACTCGTAGAAGACCTTGGTCTCGGGGATGCGCTTCTCGAACTCGCGGCACAGGCGCGCGCCCTCGAGGGCGATGTCGATGATGCCCTGCTCGTCGGTGCGGAAGACCACCTCGCGCTGCAACGTGCTCGTCGAGTTGTACAGGTGCACGATCGCCTGCTTCGCGCCCGCGATCGACTCGTAGGTGCGCTCGATGAGGTGCTCACGGGCCTGCGTCAGCACCTGGATCGTGACGTCGTCCGGGATGAGGTCCTCTTCGATCAGCTGACGCACGAAGTCGAAGTCGGTCTGGCTCGCCGAGGGGAAGCCGACTTCGATCTCCTTGTAGCCCATCTTCACGAGCAGGTCGAACATGATGCGCTTGCGCTCGGGGCTCATCGGGTCGATGAGCGCCTGATTGCCGTCGCGCAGGTCGACGGCGCACCAGCGAGGGGCGGTCGTGATGCGCTGGTCGGGCCAGGTGCGGTCGGGCAGATGCACGGTGATCTGCTCGTGGAACGGCCGATACTTGTGGGTCGGCATGCCCGAGGGCTTCTGGGTGTTCTCCATGATGTCGTCGCTTCTCTCGTGTGGTCCGAGCCTCAGCCCGATCGGGGCGGCTCAGTGCCTGATGATGCGGGCCAACACAAAGCTCCGCGACGAGGAAGGCCCTAGAACGAGGTCTCGTCGCGGCGGCTAAGAAGGAGAAGCCCGCCGAAGCGCATGTCATCAGGCTACACCCCGTTTCGGGCGGAGAGCGCACAGATGACGAACGGATGCTGCGGCACGAGGTGTCTGAGACGATCGGGGTCGATGCGACACCATCGGGATATGAGAGGTCTCCGTCGCTGGCTCGGCATCGCGGCCACCGCCATCGTCGTCCTGCTCGCCGCCGCCGCGTGCGCGAGCGCGAATCCCGCCGTGACGCCCGCGCCGGCATCGTTGGGGGCGTTGACCCCGGTCCCTCCCGACGGCGAGGTCGTCGCCACCGGCACGGTGCTCGACACCGCAGGCGTGGTGGAGCTGTGCCTGGGTGCGGTGGCGGAGTCGTATCCCCCGCAGTGCTCCGGCGTCCCGCTGGAAGGCTGGACGTGGGACGGGATCGAGGGCGCCGAGTCCTCGGGAGACGTCACGTGGGGCGCCTATGCCGTCCGCGGCACTTACGACGGCGAGACGTTCACCTCGAGCCGGCCGCCGATCCTCCTCGCGCTGTACGACCCCATCCGGCCGGAGGATCCCACGGGCGGGCAGCCCGGCGCGGGCGACGAGGCGACGCTCGCGGCCATCCAGGACGAGCTGCCCGACAGGCTGGGCGACGCGTACCTCGGCTCGGGTGCGCAGGACGGCTGGCTGTGGGTGGACGTGGTGTGGGACGACGGGAGCTTGCAGGAGGCCGCGAACGCGGAGTACGGCGCCGACACGGTCGTCATCCGCTCGGCGATCACCGAGATCGACGGCTGAGCCGCGTCAGAATCCCAGGCGACCGAGCTGCTTGGGGTCGCGCTGCCATTCCTTGGCGATGCGCACGTGCAGCTTGAGGAACACCTTGGTGCCCACGAGGGGTTCGATCTGCGCGCGGGCGCGGGCGCCGACGTCGCGCAGCCGGGAGCCCTTGTGCCCGATGATGATGCCCTTCTGGCTGTCGCGCTCGACGACGATGTCGGCGTAGATGTCGGTGAGGTCGGAGTCCTCGCGAGGCGTCACGTCCTGCACGACCACTGCGATCGAGTGCGGCAGCTCGTCGCGCACGCCGTCGAGGGCGGCCTCGCGGATGATCTCGGCGATGCGGTCCTCGGTCGACTCGTCGGTGACGACGCCCTCGGGGTACAGCGCGGGTCCTTCCGGCATGAGGGTGAGCAGCTCGTCGCTCAGCACGTCGAGCTGGTCGCGCGTGAAGGCGGACAGCGGGATGACAGCGGCCCAGTCGTCCCGGAGCTGGTCGACCTCGATGAGCCTCTCGGTGATCTGCTCGCGGGTGGCGGCATCGGTCTTGGTCACGATCGCGACCTTCTTTGCACGCCCGTAGCCGTTGAGCGACTCGGCGATGCGGCGGTCGCCGGGGCCCACCTTCTCGGTCGCGGGCACGCAGAAGCCGATGACGTCGACATCGCCGAGCACCTGTTCGACGAGGTCGTTGAGGCGCTGCCCGAGGAGCGTCCGGGGCTTGTGGAGTCCCGGGGTGTCGACGATCACGAGCTGGCCGCCGGGGCGGTTCAGGATGCCGCGGATCGCGCGGCGCGTCGTCTGCGGCTTGTCGCTCGTGATCGCGACCTTCTCGCCGACGAGTGCGTTGGTCAGGGTCGATTTGCCGACGTTCGGCCGGCCGACGAACGTGACGAAGCCGGAGCGCCCTTCGACGGGCTCCGGGACCTGGGAGGGCGCGGAGCCGGGCTCGGCTCCCGGCGTGGGCTCGTGCTCGGTCATGACGTCTCTTCCTTCCGAGGCAGCCGGATCTCGCCGGTGCGGGGGCTCACGATGCGGATCTCGCCGGTGCGTGGCGAACGCCCGACGTCCGCTGCGGGGTCGCCGCGCTCGACGAACACCGTCGAGATGCCGCGCCCGCGCCCGCGGGAGGCTCCGCCGGTGAGCACGAGGCCGGCGTACTCGGCGGTCGCGCCCGGCTGCGGGACGCGGCCGAGGGCCTTGCCGAGGAGTCCGCCGATGGAGTCGACGTCCTCATCCTCGAGCTCGAGGCCGAACAGGTCTCCGACCTCGTCGAGGCCGAGGCGGGCGCTCACGCGGTAGTGGCCGGGCTCGAGCTCCGTGACCTCTTCGCCGCGCGGGTCGTACTCGTCCGAGATGTCGCCGACGAGTTCCTCGATGAGGTCCTCCAGTGTCACGAGGCCCGAGACCCCGCCGTACTCGTCGACGACGAGGCACACGTGCACGGCGTCGCGCTTCATCTGCTGGAGCAGAGTCTCGGCCTTCATCGACTCGGGCACGAACACCGCGGGGCGCGCGATGCGGCTGATCGGGGCGTCCCGCCAGCCGGTCTCGTCGAGGAAGCCGAACTGCACGAGGTCCTTGAGGTACAGCACGCCGACGACGTCGTCGGCGTCGTCGTCGACGATCGGCACGCGCGAGACGCCCTTCTCGAGGAAGATCCTCATCGCTTCACGCGTCGAGGTGGAGGCATCCACCGTCACCATGTCGGTGCGCGGCACCATCACGGCGCGCACGAACGTGTCGGTGAAGTCGAACACCGAGTGGATCAGCTCGCGATCGTCCTCCTCGATGAGCTCGTTCTCGGCTGCCTCGTCGATGATGCTGAGCAGCTGCTCCTCGGACGCGAACGACGATCCGCGGGAGGCCCCCGGAGTGATGCGCGTACCGAGGGCGACGAGGCCGTGGGCGAGCGGCCCGAGGATGATGCGCACCCCGCGGATGACGGGGGCGGCGCCGCGCAGCAGGCCCTTCGCGTGGAGCCGGCCCACCGTGCGGGGGCTCGCTCCCACGACGACGTACGAGATGCCGGTCATGAGCACGGCGGCGGCGAGCATGGCCCACCAGATGCTGTTGAAGAGGTCCACGAACGCGACGGTCACGAGCACCGCGGCGGTCGTCTCGGCGAGCACCCGAATGAAGATCACGGCGTTGGCGTGCGCATCGGGGTCGGCGGCGATCTTGCGCAGCGACGCCGCGTTGCGACCGCCGGCTCCGAGCTCGGCGAGGTCTGCGCGGGAGGTCACGCTGAGCGCCGCGTCGATCGCGACCATGAGGGCGCCGAAAGCGAGCAGGAGCGCCGCGGCGACGAGGAGGAGGGCGGCGGTCATGCGCGAGGTCGTCGGCGTTCGGACGCCTGGAACGAGGTGATGAGCTCGCGCTGCAGTCCGAACATCTCCCGCTCCTCCTCCGGCTCGGCGTGGTCGAAGCCGAGGAGATGCAGCAGGCCGTGCGTGGTGAGGAGGATGAGCTCGTCGAGGGTCGAGTGCTTGGCGGCGACCGCCTGCGCCTCGGCGACTTGCGGGCACAGCACGATGTCGCCCAGGAGCCCCGCCGGCGTCGGGGCGTCCTCGGTGCCCGGGCGCAGCTCGTCCATGGGGAAGCTCAGCACGTCCGTCGGGCCGGGCTCGTCCATCCACTGGACGTGCAATGCCTCCATCGCGCCTTCGTCGACGAGGAGGATCGCCACGTCGGCGTCGGGGCTGACGTGCAGCTCTGCGAGGTTGTGCTCCATGAGGCGCAGCAGGACCGTCTCGTCGACGGCGATCCCCGATTCGTTGCCGATCTCGATGGTCATGGGCGTCCTCGCTTCGGAAGGTGGTCACGGGGGCCGCCGCCGCGCACGGTGGCGGCGCGGCGCTCGGCGCGGTTGGCGAACTCGGATGCCTCGTCCCGCTCGCGCCGCGCGGCGATCCGGCGCTCGTCGTACTCGCTGTAGGCGTCGACGATGCGGCCGACGAGGGTGTGCCGCACCACGTCGTCGCTCGTCAGGTACGAGAAGTGGATGTCGTCGATGTCGCCGAGTACCCGGGTCACGAGCCGCAGGCCCGACGCGCCCTGCGGCAGGTCGATCTGCGTGATGTCGCCGGTGACCACCATGCGCGTGCCGAAGCCGAGGCGTGTGAGGAACATCTTCATCTGCTCGGGCGTGGTGTTCTGCGCCTCGTCCAGCACGACGAACGAGTCGTTCAGGGTGCGGCCGCGCATGTACGCCAGCGGAGCGACCTCGATCGTGCCGGTCGCCATGAGCTTGGGGACGAGCTCCGGGTCCATCATCTCGTTGAGCGCGTCGTACAGCGGCCGCAGGTAGGGGTCGATCTTGTCGGTGAGCGTGCCGGGGAGGAAGCCGAGCCGCTCCCCCGCCTCGACCGCCGGCCGCGTCAGGATGATGCGGCTGACCTCCTTGCGCTGCAGCGCCTGGACGGCCTTCGCCATCGCGAGGTACGTCTTGCCGGTGCCGGCGGGGCCGATGCCGAACACGATCGTGTTCTCCTCGATCGCGTCGACATACGCCTTCTGGCCGAGGGTCTTCGGGCGGATGACCTTGCCGCGCGACGAGAGGATCGCCTCTCCCAGCACCTCCGACGGGCGGGGTCCGCCCTCGCTGCGCAGGATGCGATTCGACGAGGCGACGTCGTCTTCGCCGAGCGACTGGCCCGATCTCGTCATCGCGACGAGCTCGTCGACCAGCGTCCGCGCCGCCGCGACGTCAGGCGCCTCGCCCGTGAGGGTGATCTCGTTGCCGCGCACGTGCACGTCGACACCCGGATGCTCCTTCTCGACGACCCGCAACAGGCGGTCCTGCGGACCGAGCAGCTGCACCATCGCGACGCCGTCGACCTCGACGTGGTCGCTCACGGTCTCATGGGAAGGTTGATCAGGCACCGAGACTCTTCTCTTCGAGGCCTCCCGCGAGCACGTGGGCGTGAACGTGGAAGATGGTCTGGCCCGCGTGGGGGCCGGTGTTGAAGACGAGGCGGAAATCCCCGTCGGAGTGCTCGGCGGCCACCGTGTTCGCGAGGCCCACGAGCTCCGCCATGAGGTCCGGGTCGCCGGCGGCGAGCTCGACGACGTTGCGGTACTCCCCGGTCTTGGGGATCACCAGGAGGTGCACGGGTGCTTTCGGGGCGATGTCGCGGATGGCGAATGCGTTCTCGGTCTCTGCGATGATCTCGGACGGGATCTCGCCGTCCAGGATGCGCGTGAAGATCGACGGTTCACTCATGTCGCAAGTCTACCGACGGGGGTGCGCGCGGGGACGGCTGCGGCCCGCCGCCCCGCCGCCAGGCTCACCAACGGCCGAGGGCGGTGCTGACGACGGCCAGCGCCGCGGGACCGGCCGTAGAGGTGCGCAGCACGGTCTCGCCGAGACGCACGAGCCGCGCGCCCGCGGCTCCGAGGGCGTCGAGCTCCTCCGGGGCGATGCCGCCCTCGGGTCCGACGACCAGCACGATGTCGCGGTCCTCACCCGGGTCCACGCTGAGAGCGCTGAGCCGCTCGGACGCCGTCGGCTCCAGAATCAGGACGACGGATGCTGCCGCCCGGCGCGCGAGCGCCGCGGTCGTGGTCAGCTCCGCCACCTCGGGCACCCACGTGCGGTGCGCCTGCTTCGCGGCTTCGCGGACGATGGTCGCCCAGCGCGCCCTGCCCTTCGCCGCCTTCGCCGCGTCCCAACGCGAGACGCTGCGGGCGGCCTGCCACGGCACGATCTCGTCGACGCCGAGCTCGGTCGCCGCTTGGACGGCGAGCTCGTCGCGGTCCCCCTTGGCCAGCGCCTGCACCAGCACGATGCGGGGGCGCGGGGGCGCAGCATCCGTCCGTCCGTCGATGCGTACGACGACCTCGCGCGGCGCGACCGACTCGACGCTCCCAGTGAGCCAGACGCCCCGGCCGTCGCCGACCGTGACCTCCTCGCCGACCCGCACGCGCCGCACGGTCGCGGCGTGGTGCGCCTCGGTGCCGCTGAGCGTCACCGTCTCACCGGGAACGGCGTCGACGGGCGGGTCGAGGAGGAAGTGCAGGGCCACGGGTCAGACGTTCCGGAAGCGGTCGCGGAGCTTGGCGAACAGACCCTGGTGGAACTCCGCGAGCTTGGGCGAGGGCGCCTTGGTGCGCTTGGCGAACTCCTCGATGAGGGCGCGTTCCTTGTGATCGAGGCGCGTGGGCGTGACCACGTGCACGCCGACCTTGAGGTCGCCGCGCTGCGAGCCGCGCAGCGGCGTGATGCCGCGGCCCTTGATCGTCAGGATGTCGCCGGCCTGCACGCCCGCCCGCACCTCGAGGTCGACGGGGCCGTCGAGCGACTGGATCGTCGTCGTCGTGCCGAGGATGGCGTCGGGCATCGACACCTCGAGCGTCGCGAGCAGGTCGTCGCCGTCGCGGCTGAAGACCTCGTGGGGCTGCACCGTGACCTCGATGTACAGATCGCCGTTGGGGCCGCCCGCCGGGCCGACCTCGCCCGAGCCGGGAAGCTGCAGGCGCAGTCCGGTCTCGACGCCGGCGGGGATGTCGAGCGACACGGTGCGGCGTGCGCGCACCCGGCCCTGACCCTGGCACGTGGCGCACGGGTACGGGATCGTCGTGCCGTAGCCCTGGCAGACGTTGCACGGCTGCGTCGTGACGACGTTGCCGAGAAGGCTCCGCACCTGGAGCTGGACGTTGCCGGTGCCGTGGCAGATGTCGCACGTGACCGGGCTCGTGCCCGGCTGGCAGCACGATCCCTCACAGGTCTCGCACACCACGGCGGTGTCGACCTCGATGTCGCGATGCGTGCCGAACACGACATCGCCGAGCTCGAGCGTGACGCGCACGAGCGCGTCCTGGCCGCGTTCGCGGCGCGACCGCGGACGCCCGCCGCGCGAGCCGCCCGCGGCGCCGAAGAACGTCTCGAAGATGTCGTTGAACCCGCCGAAGCCGCCCGCGCCGCCGCCGAAGGGCGAGTCGCCGCCACCCATGTCGTAGCGGGCACGCTGCTCGGGATCGCTCAGCACGTCGTAGGCGTGGGTCACGAGCTTGAAGCGCTCGGACGCCTCCTCGCCCGGGTTCACGTCCGGGTGCAGCTGTCGGGCCAGCTTGCGGTACGCCTTCTTGATCTCGTCGGTGGTGGCGTCGCGTGAGACGCCGAGGACCTCGTAGTGGTCAGCCACATTCGCCTTCCTGCCGCGGCGATGCCGCGGGATCGTGGGTGCACGCGTGCGTCAGCGGGAGCTGTCGTCCTGCTCGAGCATGCGCGTGAGATAGCGCGCGACGGCTCGGACCGTCGCGAGGTTCGTGGGGTAGTCCATGCGCGTCGGGCCGAGCACGCCGACAC
The DNA here is from genome assembly GCF_041938625.1 of Microbacterium trichothecenolyticum. Taxonomy (GTDB): domain Bacteria; phylum Actinomycetota; class Actinomycetes; order Actinomycetales; family Microbacteriaceae; genus Microbacterium; species Microbacterium trichothecenolyticum_D. Next base: position 2,348,292 of record NZ_CP169427.1, read on the forward strand.
GGGCGAGCGAGCCCGTCGCGTCGTAGTCGCTGGCGACGACGGATGCCTCGGCCAGGCCGAACGCCTCGTTCTCGCGGCCGATGCTCGCCGAGAGGCCGTGTTCGTCGGCGACCATCTCGCCCATCAGCCGCAGCAGGGTCACCTGCTCCTCGATCGCCTCGAGGAGCGGGTAGATGCTGCCGCGGAAGTCGGACTCGCGGCGGGCGAGATTGGCGCTGCCGGCCATCACGAGCCTGTCCTGGCGGAACTCCTCGAGTTCCTCCGCGACGGCGCGGACGATCTCGTCGGTCGCGCGCTCGTGCGCCGGAGCCTGCGCGTCGGGATCCTCGAGCCGGTCCGCGATGCGCTGCAGCCCCTCGCGCACGGGGCGGCCGACCAGAAGGGTGCCGAGTCGGGCGCGGATGTGCGCGAGGTCGGAGTCGTCGAAGTCCTCGCCGACGAAGGTGAGGCGCTGCGATACGCGGCCGGTGTCGGTCACGAGGATCACCAGCATGCGTCCGCCACCCAGCTGCACCAGCTCCACGTGGGTGATGGTCGCGCGGGCGAACGAGGGATACTGCACGATGGCGACCTGGCCGGTCAGCTGGGTGAGCGCCCGGACGGTGCGCACGAGCACATCGTCGAGATCGCCCGAGCCGTCGAGGAACGTCGCGATGGCGGCGCGCTGAGCCGGCGAGAGTGGTCGCAGCTCGGCGAGGTGATCGACGAAGACGCGATAGCCCTTGTCGGTCGGCACCCGCCCCGACGAGGTGTGCGGCGCCACGATGAGCTCTTCGTCCTCGAGCAGCGCCATATCGTTGCGGATCGTCGCCGCGGACACGCCGAACGCGTGGCGCTCGACGATCGCCTTGCTGCCGACAGGCTCGCGCGTGTCGACGTAGTCCTGAACGATCGCGCGCAGTACCTGCAGTCCTCGCTCGCTGACCATCCCGCCTCCTCACGCCGCAGCTGGCACTCGCATGACTGGAGTGCCAATTCTATCCGATGCCTCTGTCCGCATCGTCGAGCGACGCAGGTCGGGTTGCCGTCGCGGCCGGGCGCGCGTGCGGCCGGCCTCAGTCGGTGAGGGCGCGGACCACGGCGTCGGCGAGGAGGCGGCCACGGCGCGTGAGCACGACCCTCCCCCGCAGGGCGGCGTGCCCCTCGATGAGACCGTCCGCGATGAGCGCGGCGACCGCGTGACGGCCCTCGCCGAGGAGCTCCTCGACGGGCAGCCCCTCGCGGATGCGCGTGCGCAGCAGCACGGCCTCGAGGGTGAGGGCCGCAGCATCCGGGATCTCGCGTCCTGCAGCCGGCGACTCACCCGCCGCGAGCCGCTGCGCGTACGCCGCGGGATGCTTGACGTTCCAGAACCGCACGCCCGCGACATGGCTGTGCGCGCCGGGGCCGAACCCCCACCAGTCCGCCCCGACCCAGTACGCGAGATTGTGTCGCGAGCGGTGCGCGTCCCCGCGCGCCCAGTTCGACACCTCGTACCATTCGAACCCGGCGGCAGCGAGCGTGTCGTCGGCCAGTTCGTACATATCGGCCTGCAGATCGTCGTCGGGCGCGGCGACCTCTCCTCGGCGTATCTGACGCGCGAGCTTCGTGCCGTCCTCGATGATGAGCGCGTACGCCGAGACGTGATCGGGTTCGAGTGCCACCGCGGCCTCGAGCGATGTGCGCCAGTCGTCCAGCGACTCGCCCGGGGCGCCGTAGATCAGGTCGACGCTCACGTCGAGTCCGGCGCCACGCGCCGCCGCGACCGCAGTGCGTACGTTGTCGGGGTCGTGGGTGCGATCGAGCGCGGCGAGGACGTGCGGGACCGCCGACTGCATGCCGACCGAGAGACGCGTGACACCGGATGCTGCGAGCTCGGCCGCGACCGCGGGGGTGACCGTGTCGGGGTTGGCCTCGACCGTGATCTCGGCGCCCTCGGCGATGCCGAACGTGTCACGGACACCTGCCAGCATGCGCCCGAGGTCGCCCGGCGGCAGGAGCGTGGGCGTGCCGCCGCCGAAGAACACCGTCGACGCGGGACGGATGCCCCCGGCGCGTTCGAGCACGGGTGCGGCCAGCGCGAGCTCGCGCAGCAGCGTGTCGGCGTACTCGTCCTGGCGGGCGCCACGGAGCTCGGACGACGTGTAGGTGTTGAAGTCGCAGTAGCCGCAGCGGACGCGGCAGAACGGGACGTGCAGATACACGCTGAAGTCGGTGGCCGGATCGATGCGCGTGCCCGAAGGCAGCGAGCCGTCCGAGGGAACGGGCTCGCCGAGCGGAAGAGCGGAGCCCATCAGCGCCTCACGCGGGGGTCGTGTACAGCGGCGAGATCGCGCGCAGGTAGCGCGTGAACAGTTCGCGCCGACGGCGCCTCGTGAGGCCGGGAAGCATCCGGTAGAGCACCGCGCGCGGCGCGTCGAACGCGCGGACAGTGAACCAGACCTCGTCGTTGTCGTACCAGTCGAGCATGAACGACTCCTCGCCGCTCACGACCGAGTCGCTCACGGTGCCCAGCGCGAAGCCCACGCGGCGAGGCTCCTCCACCGCGAAGATGACGCGGAGCTCCGCATCGGCGCGCAGCCCCTTGATGCGGCCGTTGACGCGGATCGTGGTGCCGGGGCCGACGAAGGGGGTGCCGTCGGCATCGAACCGCTGCTCGGCCTCCGATCGACTCGGCGCGACCGGGTGGCCTTCGGCGTCGAAACTCACACCCGAGTACATGGGGCCGGACGCGGGACGCACGTCGGTGAGCTCGAGCCCCGCACCGCGCTGCGCCGTCCACGACATGAGCGCCTCGCTCGCGGCACGGAAGCGGGCCTCGCCGCTGCCGATGCGCCAGGACTGCTCCGCCGGGATGCTGCGCTCCGGCGGGTACTGCATCAGATCCGGCGCCTGGGTCGCCCCGACAGCGGCATAGTCGACGGTGTCGTCCCGGAAGGTTCCTCGACGCATGGATTCCAGCCTACTTCGCGAGTCGGGTCACTTCTTGGCAGGACCCTCGACGTCCCCTGAGAGCGCGGCGATGAACGCCTCCTGGGGGACCTCGACGCGACCGACCATCTTCATGCGCTTCTTGCCCTCCTTCTGCTTCTCGAGGAGCTTGCGCTTGCGCGAGATGTCGCCGCCGTAGCACTTCGCCAGGACGTCCTTGCGCATCGCCCGGATGTTCTCGCGCGCGATGATGCGGGCACCGATGGCGGCCTGGATCGGCACCTCGAACTGCTGGCGCGGGATGAGCTTTCGCAGGCGCTCGGTCATCATCGTGCCGTAGGCGTAGGCCTTCTCGCGGTGCACGATCGAGCTGAACGCGTCGACCTTGTCTCCCTGCAGCAGGATGTCGACCTTCACGAGGTCGGCGGTCTGCGACCCGGCGGGCTCGTAGTCGAGGCTCGCGTAGCCCTGGGTCTTGGACTTCAGCTGGTCGAAGAAGTCGAACACGATCTCGCCGAGGGGCATGTGGTAGCGCAGCTCGACGCGGTCCTCGCTGAGGTAGTCCATGCCCAGGAGCGATCCGCGGCGGGACTGGCAGAGTTCCATCACGGTGCCGACATAGTCCTTGGGCAGCAGGATGCCCACCTTCACCACCGGCTCGGACACCTCGGCGACACGGCCGTCGGGGTACTCGCTCGGGTTGGTGACGACGACGGTCTCGCCGGTGTCGGTCGTGACCTCGTAGGTCACCGAGGGCGCCGTCGTGATGAGATCCAGGTCGAACTCGCGCGAGAGACGCTCGGTGATGATCTCGAGGTGCAAGAGGCCCAGGAACCCGCAGCGGAAGCCGAAGCCGAGCGCCACCGAGGTCTCGGGCTCGTACTGCAGCGACGCGTCCGACAGCTTGAGCTTGTCGAGCGCCTCGCGAAGGTCGGCGTAGTCGCTCTGGTCGATCGGGTAGATCCCCGAGAAGACCATGGGCTTGGGGTCGGTGTAGCCGGCGAGCGGCTCGGTCGCGGGCTTGCGCTGATTGGTGATCGTATCGCCGACCTTGGACTGGCGAACGTCCTTCACGCCGGTGATGAGGTAGCCCACCTCGCCGACGCCGAGTCCCTTCGTGGGCACCGGCTCAGGGCTCGACACGCCGATCTCGAGGAGATCGTGGGTCGCCTTGGTCGACATCATCTGGATGCGCTCGCGCGGCTCCAGCTTGCCGTCGACCATGCGGACGTAGGTCACCACGCCGCGGTAGGAGTCGTACACCGAGTCGAAGATCATGGCGCGGGCCGGGGCGTCCGGGTTCCCCTTCGGCGCCGGGATCTGCTCGACGATGCGGTCGAGAAGGGTCTCGACGCCCATGCCGGTCTTGCCGCTCACGCGCAGCACGTCGTCGGGCGAGCCGCCGATGAGGCCGGCAAGCTCCGCGGCGTACTTCTCGGGGTCGGCCGCCGGCAGATCGATCTTGTTGAGCACGGGGATGATGTGCAGGTCGTTCTCGAGCGCGAGATAGAGGTTCGCGAGGGTCTGCGCCTCGATACCCTGCGCGGCGTCGACCAGGAGGATCGCCCCCTCGCAGGCGGCGAGCGAACGTGAGACCTCGTACGTGAAGTCCACGTGACCGGGGGTGTCGATCATGTTGAGCGCGAAGGTCTGGTCGGCGGTCGCCCAAGGCATGCGCACGGCCTGCGACTTGATCGTGATGCCGCGCTCGCGCTCGATGTCCATGCGGTCGAGGTACTGCGCGCGCATGTCGCGGTCGGCGACGACGCCGGTGATCTGCAGCATCCGGTCGGCCAACGTCGACTTGCCGTGGTCGATGTGGGCGATGATGCAGAAGTTGCGGATCAGCTCGGGCGGCGTGGCAGAGGGCTCGAGGGGCTTCAGGGCGCGCGGTGACATGTCCAGACGATTGTACGGGTGCGCGCCGCTCGACGAGCCCCGGCGAAGGCGCCGGGGTCAGGCAGGTGCGGGGATGCGGCCGAGCCCTTCGAGCAGCTCGCCGCGGTCGCTGGCCACGCACACGCGGATCCAGCCCTCGCCCGAAGCGCCGAAGGCGCTCCCCGGAGCCACGGCCACGCCCTCCTCGTCGAGGAACCGCTCGCACCACGCCACGACGTCGCCTGCGGACACGTGCGACACGTCGATCCAGAGGTAGAAGGCGCCGGTCGGGTCGAGGTAACGCAGACCCTGGGCGTCGAGGAGTGCCGTCGCCGCGGCGAGGTTGTCGCGGTAATGCGCCGCGCTGTGCGCGACCGCGCGCTGGTCGCCGGTGAGCGCCTCGGCGGCCGCCCGCTGCGACGGCTCGTCGACGCAGCTGACCACCGATTCCTGGACGCGCAGCATCGTCTGCCGCCACCCCGGAGGGGTGATGAGCCAGCCCACCCGGGCTCCGGTCATCGCGTACGTCTTCGACATCGAGAACACCGACAGCACGCGGCCGTCGGTATCGAGCGTCGCGGGGCTCACGTGCGGCTCGCCCCAGGTGAAGCGCTCGTACACCTCGTCGCTGATGAGCCACAGATCGTGCCGGCGTGCCAGAGCGATGAGCGCCTCCAGCGTCGCCCGGTCGAACGTCGAGCCCAGCGGGTTGGAGGGCGTGTTGACGATGATCGCGCGCGTGCGCGGCGTGACCAGCGCCTCGAGCTCGCCGAGCTCCGGCTGGAAGGCGCGCTCGGGACGCAGCGCGTAGGGCACCGGCGTCGCCTGCAGGAGGTGGGCGTTCATCGTGAAGGTGGTGTAGCCGGGGTCGGGCACGAGCACCTCGTCGCCCTCCGACAGCGTGAGCGCCATCGCGAGATGCAGCGCCTGGGTCGCGCCGACCGTCACCCAGATCTGCTCGAGGTCGACGTCGAGGGCGTTCTGGCGCGCGAGCTTGTCGCGGATCGCTTCGCGCAGGGCCGGGATGCCGCCGTTGGGCGTGTACCGGATCGCGCCGTCGTGCCACGCCCGGGACGCAGCATCCCGGATCCGCTCTCCCGCGACCTCACCCGGCTCGCCCACCGCGAGGATGATCGTGCCGGGGCGGCGCAGCGCGCGCTCGAGGATGTGGCGCACGCCGGAACCGGGCATGCGCGCGATGTGCGAGGCGATCTCGGGCATGCCGCCATGCTAAGCGGGCACGCGCCGCTACCCTGGCGTCATGGTCGTCCAGGTCGTGCTCGTGCACGGCATCCGGACGTCCGCGACGATGTGGCGCGCGCAGGTCGAGTACCTGACGAACCGCGGCAACCCCGTCACCGCCGTCGACCTGCCCGGCCACGGCTCGCGGATGACCGAGGACTTCACGCTCGAGGGGGCGTTCGCGACGATCGACTCGGCGGTGCGCGGCGCCGCGGAGCGAGGCCCTGTGCTGCTGTCGGGGCACTCCATGGGCGGCCTGCTGTGCATCGAGTACGCGGGGGCGGAGGAACCGCCGCCCGTCGCGGGATTCATCGCGGCATCCTGCACCGCGATCCCTCGCGGGGTGGGGCTCGCGACCTACCGGGTGCTCGCCCGCGGGTTCGACTCGTTGCCGGATCGCGGGATGTGGCTGACCGACCGCATGCTCGATCGCATCCTCCCCGACGAGACCCGCGCCGACTTCGGCGCCGGCGGCTACGCACTGGACGCGCAGGACGTCGCATTGCGCAGCCTCTCGGTGCTCGATCTGCTCGCCGCCCTGCACCGCATCGAGGTGCCGCTGTGGTTCGTCAACGGGCAGTGGGACCAGCTTCGCGTGAACGAGAAGCTGTTCATGCGGGTCGCCCAGCACGCCGAGCTGATCGTCGTGCCGCGGACGACACATCACGTGACGGTGATGCGGCCGCGCGTGTTCGACGCGCTCCTCGAGGTCGCCCTCACGACGCTGGAGGCGTCACACCGCTGAGGACGCGCGCTCGCGGCTGCGGATCGCGTAGGTCATGAAGCCGCCCGCGATCGACAGGACGCCCCCGACGAGGAACAGCAGCCAGAAGCCCCCCACGAGCGCGACCAGGCCCGCGCCGAGGAGCGGGCCGATCAGCTGGCCGAGGCTCGCGGACACGTTCACGAAGCCGAGGTCGCGCGCGTGGTCCTCCGGATGCGGCAGCAGGTCCGTGCCGAGCGCGAGGCCCACCGACATATACGCGCCGTAGCCGACGCCGAGGAGCGCGGCCGCGATCATCGCGGTCGTGAGTGACGGCGCCACCACGAGGAGGATCGACGCGAGCCCCTGGACGACTGCCGACCACACGACGAAGGGGATGCGTCGTCCGGTGCGGTCCGAGATCCACCCCGACGCGATCGAGGACACGACGACGAACAGCGTGTACACGAGGATCAGCAGGAGCAGCTCGTCCTCCGCCGTCGCGGGATCGCGGTGCAGCCCGTAGAGCAAGAAGAACAGCAGCAGCCCGGTGCCGAGCGCGTTGCCGACGTTCACCGTGAGGCGTCCCGCGAGCAGCCACGCGAAGTCGCGGTCGCGAAGGGCTGCGAGCCGCTCGCCGAGCGTGCGCACCTCGCGCGCGACCGCCACCTCGGCGCGCGCCGGCGGGTCGGGCAGGAGGAGCGCCGCAGCGGTGCCGACCACCGCGAGGAAGCCGGCGAGCACGAGGTAGCCGACCACGACGCCGAGTTCGAGCAGCACGATGACGCCGACACCCACGACGATCCCGAGTGCCTGAGACGAAGAGACGGCGGCGGATGCTGCGCCCCGCTGCGTCGTGAGCTGATCGGCGATGAGCGCGGTGAAGGCGGCGGAGGCCACGGCGATGCCGACCGAGACGCCCACCCAGGCGAGCCCCACGCCCCACGGACCGGACGCGAGGGCGATCGCGGCGAGGGACGCGGTGGCGAGCCACACTCCCCCGAGCGCCCAGGGGCGCCGGCGTCCCATCCTGCCTCCCGTGCGGTCGGACAGTCCGCCGGCGACCGGGGCCGCGATCACCCCGGCCATGCCGCCGATCGCGAGCACGAGGCCCGACGACACGACTCCCGACACCCACCCGTCCGCGTCGTCGGGAGTGTTCAGCTGCAGCGGGATGAGCAGCTGCAGCGGCGTCAGCTGCACCGTCCACAGCGCGAGCCACGCGAGCGTGAAGAGGGTGAACCAGCCCGCGCCGACCTTGGCGCCCCGCTGGGCGGTCACGCGCGTGCCTCCGCGATGAGGGTGCGGTACCAGTCGAACGACGCCTTGGGCGTGCGAGCGGCCGTGTCGAAGTCGACGTGGACGAGCCCGAACCGCTGGGACCAGCCGTCGGCCCATTCGAAGTTGTCCAGGAGGGACCACACCGTGTACTCGCGCACGTCGACACCGGCGCGCGCCGCCGCACCGACCGCGTCGATGTGGCCCGCGAGGTACGAGATCCGGTCCGCATCGGCGACGGGGCCCGCGACCTGGTCGGGCTCGGGGAACGACGCGCCGTTCTCGCCGATCACGAGCGGGGGCAGGCGGTCGCCGTAGCGCTCCCGGAAGTCCAGAAGGAGGCCGGTGAGCGCCGTCGGCACGATCGGCCACTCCGACCCGAAACCGGTGACGGGCGCGCCGGGAGTGAGCACGATCTCGAACGGCACCGGGCTGCCCTGGGGCGCGGCGGCCACGGTCGTCGGGTTGTAGAAGTTGATGCCGTAGAAGTCTCCGGGCGCCGAGATCAGCTCGAGATCGCCGTCCTCGACCGGCATCGGCGGGATGCCGAACCGTTCGAGGTCGGGGTAGGCGCCCGTGAGCACGGGGTCGGCGAAGACCCGGTTGTGGAGCAGGTCGTACACCGCTGCGGCGCCGAGGTCGGCATCCGTCTCCCCTGCCGGCAGGACGAGCGTGTGGTTGTTGACGATCCCCACCTCCTCGGCGCCGGCGGCGCGGAGCGTTCGCAGCGCGAGGCCGTGCGCGAGCAGCTGGTGGTGAACGGTCGGCAGGGCGCCGAAGAGGAGCTGTCTGCCCGGCGCCAGGGTGCCGACGGCATAGCCCTGGAGCGAGGTCGAGACGGGCTCGTTGAGGGTGTACCAGTGACGGATGCTGTCGCCCAGCGCCTGCGCGACGATCTCGGCGTACTCGCCGAAGCGCAGCGCGGTGTCGCGGTCGAGCCAGCCGCCGCGCTCTTCGAGGACGCTCGGGAGGTCCCAGTGATACAGCGTCGCGAAGGGGGTGACGCCCGCGTCGCGCAGGTCGTCGGCGAGGCGCCGGTAGTAGTCGAGGCCGGCTTGCAGGACCGGACCGCCGGGTTCGGGCTGCACGCGCACCCACGAGATCGAGAAGCGGTAGCGATCGACCCCGAGCCGGGCGAGCAGCGCCACGTCCTCGCGGTGCCGGCGGTAGCTGTCGGGGCCGGGGTCCGCCGTCGCCCCGTCGCGCACCGCGCCGGGAGTGCCGACGAAGTCGTCCCAGATCGACCGACCGCGTCCGTCCACGGCGCGCGAGCCCTCCACCTGGAACGCCGCGGTCGCCGCCGACCACCGGAAGCCCGGCGGGAACGGTGAGAGATCGACGGACGGATGCTGCGGCACGGCGGACTCCTTCGTCAGTGAGCGCGCGTCCCCAGCGACGCGCGCACCCACGCGTAGATCATGCATCATGGGAGGGCCACGCCGTGCACGCCGGCGCGTGTCCAGGGCCCATCGGTTCACCTGATAGAATCCTTGTTTGGCTTGCGTGTGGGTTCGCCCTCACGACCGCCGCGAAGCGCCCCTCTCTCGCTGACCGGCACATCAATCCGATTCACCTTCGAACGAAAGAACGTCGACACGTGGCGAACATCAAGTCGCAGATCAAGCGCAACAAGACCAACGAGAAGGCGCGCGAGCGCAACAAGGCCGTCAAGAGCGAGCTGAAGACGCACGTCCGTCGCACCCGCGAGGCGATCGCGGCCGGCGACAAGGCTGCTGCCGAGAAGGCGCTGGGCACGGCGACCAAGAAGCTCGACAAGGCCGTCAGCAAGGGCGTCATCCACAAGAACCAGGCGGCGAACCGCAAGTCGGCCATCGCCAAGCAGGTCGCCGCTCTCTGAGCCTCTGAAACGCTCCGCGACCCCGCGTCGCGCGAAGGCCCGTCCCGCGAGGGGCGGGCCTTTCGCATGGGGTTGAGGGCGACGTGTCAGGCGCCGTACGGCGCGCGCGTGGCGATCACCGTGATCATGCGCTCGAGGGCGAAGACCGCGTCGCGCGAGCCGCCCTTGACCTCGGCGTCCGCCCGTGCCGTCGCCTGGATCGCGCGGCCCAGGCTCTCCTCGTTCCAGCCGACCAGATCACGGCGGGCGCGGTCGACCTGCCAGTCCTTCATGCCGAGGCGTGACGCCAGGGCCGCGGCCGGCTCGCGATTGCCCGCGACGCGCGCCATCGTGCGCAGCTTCATCGCGACCGCGGCGACCAGAGGCACCGGGTCGGCGCCGGACGCCAGCGCGTGGCGCAGCGCGATGAGCGCTTCACCGTAGCGCCCCGCGATCGCCGTGTCGGCGACCGTGAAGGCCGACGTCTCGACGCGGCCGCCGTAATACCGCTCGACGACGTCATCGGTGACGTCGCCGGGGACGTCGGCGATGAGCTGCTGGCACGCCGCGGCGAGTTCGGTGAGGTCGTCCGCGAAGGCGGAGACGAGCGCGCGCAGCGCCGTGGGGACGATGCGCTTCTTGGCCGCCTGGAACTCCCCCGCGGCGAAGTCGAAGCGGTCGGAGTCGCGCTTGACGGCGGGGCACGCGATCTCGACGCCCGACCCCTCGCCGGCGCGGATCGCATCGAGCAGCTTCTTGCCGCGCACGCTCGCACCGGTGTGGCGGAGCACGACGGTCGCGCCGTCCTGCGGGGCGGCGAGATAGGCCACGGCCTCCGCGAGGAACGTGTCGGAGCACTTCTCGACGCCGCTCACGCGGACCAGCCGCGGCTCGCCGAACAGCGACGGCGACGTGACGCCCAAGAGCGTCCCGGCGGCGTAGTCGTCGGCACGGATGTCGGACACCTCGAGCGTCGGGTCCTCGGCGCGGAGGTAGTCGCGTACGCCGGCGATCGCCCGCTCGGCGCAGACCTCCTCCGGTCCGGAGACGAGCACGATCGGCGCCGGCTGCGGCGCCCGCCACGAGAGCTGGGGAATGGCGCTGCGCGCGGCCTTCGCGGGTGCTCGGCGTGCGGGGGAAGCCATTCCCCCAGCCTACCGACGACCACCGACGGCGGTCGTTCGCCTTCACCCGCCGCGGTCGCGCCACAGCGACACTGTGCCCGCGTCCGACCACAGGGCGATCGCGCCGTCGCGGTCGGTGCGCACGATCCGCGCGCCGACCTCATCCAGGATCGCGAGGGCCTCGTCGCGCGGATGCCCGTAGTCGTTGTCGGCGCCGACCGTGACGAGAGCGATCGACGGTCGTGCGGCGATGTAGAGCCCCGCATCCTGGTCGGCGCTGCCGTGGTGCGCGGTCTTGACGATCACGTACGGCGGGTCCAGCACGCCGGATGCCGTCAGCGCCCGCTGCGGGGAGGCCGACAAGTCGCCGAGGAGCAGCATCGGCGGGATGCCCCCGCCCCGCATATCGAGGACGACGCTGGCGTCGTTGCCCGGCTCGAAGGCGCGGCTGCCGGGCTTCGGCCACAGCACCCGCCATCGCGCGCCCCCGAGTGAGCCGGTGAGCCCCACGGCCGCCTCCGTGGCCCGTGCTCCCTGCGCCGTCAACGAGGCGATCGCCGTCTGCGCCGAAGCGTCGCCGGGCCCGTGCAGCACCGTTCCGACACGTCCGCGAACCGCGTCGAGCCCGCCGACGTGGTCGAGGTCGAAGTGGGTGAGGACGAGCAGGTCGATCCGGTCGAGCCCCGCACGGGTGAGACAGGAAGCGAGCGGTTCGGGGTCGGGCCCGGTGTCGATCAGCGCGACGGCACCCTCCGACCGCAGCAGGACGGCGTCGCCCTGACCAACGTCGCACGCCAGCACCGACCAGTCGGTGGGCAGGGTCCACCGGCCGGCGACCGTGGTCAGGGCCGCCGTGCCGAAGCCTGCGCCCACCAGCACGGCGACGACGGCGACCGACACGCCGCGTGTGAGGCGCCGCGCCCGGGATCCGCCGCGGTCGAGGGCGATCGCGCACCCGATCGACACCCCGACCCCGGCGAGGGCCAGCGTGCCCGGCACGCCCTCGAGCCAGGGCAGCGCGTTCGCGGGGAGCGCGGCAGCGGTGGTCGCGGTCCCCGCGATCCACGACGCCGGCAGCCAGGCGAGCGCCGCGAGACCCGATTGCAGCCACGGCAGCGGCGCACTGAGACAGGCCGCGAGTCCGAGCACGGTCGCGGCCGGTGCGGCGGGGCCCGCAAGGAGGTTCGCGAGCACACCGTACACGGGCACGGTCGGCTCGATGAGGATCAGGAGCGGCCCGCACGCGAGCTGGGCGGCGAGCGGCACCGCGAGGGCGAGAGCCAGCGGCCGCGGCAGGATCCGGCCGAGGCCGGCGGCGAGCGGACGCACCCACAGCAGCAGCGATCCCGTCGCGACGACCGACAGTGCGAACCCGAGCGAGGCCGCGAGCCACGGGTCGAGGACGAGCAGCAGGGCCACGGCGAACGACAGGAGCGCCATCCCGGCGCCGGCGCGACCGAGCAGCACGGCGAGCATCGCGATCGCTGCCATCGCCGCGGCGCGCACGACGCTCGGCTCGGGCGTGACGAGCAGCACGAAGCCCCCGAGCACCGCCAGTCCGACGCCGACCCGGAGGCCTCGCGAGGCGCCGAGCGCCGCGGCGAGGGCGAACGCGATGCCGACGACGAGCGCACAGTTGGCACCTGACACGGCGGTGAGGTGCGAGAGCGAGGATTCCTTCATCGCCGCGTCGAGCGACGGCGACACGACCGACGTGTCGCCGACTGCGAGACCGGGGACGAGCCCCGCGCCGTCGCCGGGCAGACCCTCGACCGCCGCGACGAGGCCGCGGCGCAAGTCGCCGGCGCCCGCGGCAGCGCCGGCCGGCGGGTTCAGGACCTCGACACCGCGCGAGGCCCAGAGCTCGAGCACCGCCCGCTCCCCCGGCCGTCCGGGCTTCGCGGTGCCGTGGGCGACGACGGTCGCGCCGACGTCCAGCAGCCACGGGCTGTCGACCTCGGCGGATGAGACGCGCACGGTGATCTCCACATCCGCCGTGTGACTCTCGCTGCCGATCGAGACCCGCGCCGCCCGGGCATCGAACGCGAGCGCCCCGTCGGCGCGACGCTCGATCTTGCCGACGACGTCGGCACGGACGGCGACGGCCCGGCCGCCGTCGAGGGCGAGATCGGCGACCGCGGTCCGTGCCGGCTGCGCCAGGGCGACGTGAGACGCCGCGGCCGCCGCGACCGCGCCCGCGAGCACCACGACCACGAGCGTGGGGCGCACCGCGTGCCGGGGCATCCGGAATCGGGTCCGTGAGGTGGTGCGCCGCGACGGAGGGCCTGCGGACCGGCTCACGGCCCGCGCGACGACGGTCAGGGAGATCACGAGCGCCCACAGCGTCAGGGCGATCCAGGGCGCCGCCGCGGGCGCGAGGATCGCTGTGGCGGCGACGGCCCAGCACGTCCCGGCCACGGGGACCAGCCGCAGGCCGCGTCGGCGTCGCACGTCACACCGTCACGAGGTCGCGAAGGGACTCGAGCATCTTGTCACCGATTCCGGGGACGGCGAGGAGGTCCTCGATGCTCGTGAACCCGCCGTTGTCGTCGCGCCACGTGATGATCCGCTCCGCCAGCGCGGGTCCGATGCGCGGAAGGGTCTCGAGCAGTGTCGCGTCGGCCGTGTTGAGGTCCACGCGCCCGTCGCGGGACGACGCGGAGCCGGTGCCGGCCGCCGCCGCGGGCGGCACCTCGCCCTCGCGTGGGACGGGCAGCTGCTCGCCGTCGTCGAGGGTGCGGGCCAGGTTGACAGCGTCACGGTCGGCGTCGCCGGCGAAGCCGCCCGCGGCCGCGACGGCGTCGACGACGCGCGAGCCGGCGGGAAGCACGTAGAGGCCGGGCGTCTGCACCGCACCGGAGACGTGGACGTACAGCTCGCCCGCCGACGTCGGCGTTGCCGCGGGCGTCTGGTCGACGACGACCTCATCGACCGGGGCCACCGCACCGCGGAGGATGCCGATGCCGACGGTGATCGCGAGCGCGGCGATCACGAGTACGACGACGGCGCCGATCCCGAGACGGCGGCGCGCGGCCGGTGGCTCGGCCGATGTGCCATCGGAGCGGTCGCCGGCTGTCACCACCCCACGCTAGGAGGTGCGTGGCGCCGCAGATGCGGCGGGTCCCGAGGATGTGCATACCCCCGGGACCCGGACTTCCTGTGGAGGAGGGTCAGTGCGTGCTGAAGCTCACGACTTTCGGCGGGCGGACGACCACGCGCGTGATCTCGCGGCCCGCGAGCGAGCGGACGACCTTCTCGTCGGCGCGGGCGAGGCGCTCGAGCTCGGCGGCGTCGATGCGCGCAGGCACCCGCAGAGTGCCGCGCACCTTGCCGTCGATCTGCACGACCGCCGTCACGCTCTCCTCGACGAGGAGGGTCGGGTCGGCGTTGCGCCACGGCACCAGGCCGACGAAGCCGTCGTACCCGAGAACCTCCCACATCTCCTCCGCGAGGTGCGGAGCGAACAGATCGAGGATCATCGCGGTGGCTTCGGCGGATTCGCGCACGGCGGGGTCGGCGGGGCCCGCGCCCGTGTCGATCACCTTGCGCGTCGCGTTGACCAGCTCCATGAGGCGGGCGACGACCACATTGAACTTCGTCTGCTCGACCAGCCCCGGTGCGTCCGCGAGGAGGCGGTGCGTCACGCGGCGCAGCGACGCGTCGCCCTCGGCCCACACCACATCGGGGTCGCTCGCGACGTCCGTCGCGACGCGCCAGGCGCGCGCGAGGAACTTCTGGGCGCCGGTGGTCGACACGTCCTCCCAGTTGATGTCGTCCTCGACCGGGCCCGCGAACGCGATGGCGGTGCGCACCGCGTCGGCGCCGGGGTCGATCATGCTCGACGCGAACTCGACGAGGTTGCCCTTCGACTTCGACATCTTCGAGCCGTCGAGGAGCACCATGCCCTGGTTGATCAGGCTCGAGAACGGCTCCGTGAAGTCGATGAGCCCCATGTCGAAGAGGACCTTCGTGATGAAGCGCGCGTAGAGCAGGTGCAGGATCGCGTGCTCCACACCGCCGATGTACGAGTCGACGGGCGCCCAGCGGTCGGCCTCGCGCGACGGGAACGCCTCGTTCGGGTCGTTCGGCGCCAGGAACCGCAGGAAGTACCACGAGCTGTCGACGAACGTGTCCATCGTGTCGGCGTCGCGCTGGGCCGGCTCGCCCGTCTCGGGGTCGGTCGTCTTCATCCACTCGGTCGCGCCGCCCAGTGGCGACGTGCCCTTGGGCGCGAGATCGAGACCGTGCGCGTCGGGCAGACGCAGCGGCAGCTGGTCCTCCGGGACGGGCACGATGCGGCCGTCCTCGGTGTGGATCATCGGGATCGGCGTGCCCCAGAACCGCTGGCGCGAGATGAGCCAGTCGCGCAGGCGGTACGACTTCGCCGCGCGCCCGGTGCCGGCGGCCTCGAGCTGCTCGATGATGCGCGCGATCGCGTTGCGCTTGGACAGGCCGTCGAGCGAGCCGGAGTTGATGACACGGCCGTCTCCGGTCAGCGCGATGCCGGTGGTCGCGGGATCGAGGTCGGCCAGGGTCTCGACGGGGCCGGGATCGATCGGCACCCCCTCCTCGTCGAGCTCGATGACGGGGATCGCACCGGTGATCGGGGCTGTGGTGTCGACGACGACCTTGACGGGCAGGTCGAAGGCGCGCGCGAAGTCGAGGTCGCGCTGGTCGTGCGCGGGCACCGCCATGACGGCGCCGTGCCCGTAGTCGGCCAGCACGTAGTCCGCGGCCCAGATGGGCAGGCGCTCGCCGTTGACGGGGTTGATCGCGAACCGGTCGAGGAACACGCCCGTCTTCGGGCGGTCGGTGCTCTGACGCTCGATCTCGGTCTCGCGCTGCACGCTCTCGAGGTAGTCCTGGAAGCGCATGCGCACGTCGGCCGACGAGCCGGCGGCGAGCTCCGCGGCCAGGTCGCTGTCGGGCGCGACGACCATGAAGGTCGCGCCGTGCAGCGTGTCGGGACGAGTCGAGAACACGGTGACCTTCTCGTCCCGGCCCTCGATCTCGAAGTCGATGTCGGCGCCCACCGAGCGGCCGATCCAGTTCCGCTGCATGCGGATGACCTTCTGCGGCCAGAAGCCCTCGAGCTGGTTGAGGTCGTCGAGCAGCCGGTCGGCGTACTCGGTGATCTTGAAGTACCACTGCGTGAGCTTCTTCTTGATCACCTCGGCGCCGCAGCGCTCGCAGTGTCCGTCGATGACCTGCTCGTTCGCGAGCACCGTCTGGTCGACGGGGCACCAGTTGACCGGGCTCTCCTTGCGGTAGGCCAGGCCGCGCTCGTAGAGACGCTGGAACAGCCACTGGTTCCAGTGGTAGTACTCCGGGTCGCTCGTGTGGAGGATGCGGCTCCAGTCGTACGACGAGCCGTACTCGCGGAAGCTCTTCTTGTGCTGCTCGATGTTCGCGTACGTCCACTCGCGCGGGTCGGCCCCGCGCTGGATCGCCGCGTTCTCGGCGGGCAGGCCGAACGAGTCCCACCCGATCGGGTTCAGGACGTTGTAGCCGCGGTGGCGCCAGAACCGCGCCACGATGTCGACGTACGCGTAGCTCTCGGCGTGGCCCATGTGGAGGTCGCCGGAAGGGTACGGGAACATGCCGAGCACGTACTTTCGAGGGCGCGTGTCGTCGGCGCCGCCGGCGCGGAACGGGTCGGCCTCGGCCCAGCGCGCCTGCCACTTCTGCTGGATCGAGTAGGCGTCGTAGCCCTCTGTGGGCGCAGAGGTGTCGGGGGTTTCGGTCTGACTCACGTGGAAAGTGCCAATCATGGAAGCCGGAAAGCGCGCGCAGCGCGCGAAGCGCGTCTTCCAGGTTAGCGGAACGGGCGGTTCACCAGCCCGGCGGCAGTGCGGCGCCCAGCGCGGCGAGGGGCCCGCGGGCCTTGATGCCCACCTCGGCGACCTCGGCCGCGGCATCCGATCGCCACGTGATCCCGCCCCCCGCGCCCACGTACGCGCTGTCGGGGCGGACGACGATCGAGCGGATCACCATCGCGAGATCGAGCGCGCCGTCATCGCCGACCCATCCGAAGCAGCCGGAGAAGACGCCGCGCGGTGCGCGTTCGAGGCCGTGGAGGATCGTCATCGCCGAGAGCTTCGGCGCGCCCGTCATCGAGCCCGCGGGAAAGGTCGCCGCCAGCAGGTCGTCGACGGTCGTTCCGGCGGCGAGCCGGCCTGACACCGTGCTCACCAGCTGGTGCACCGCGGGATACGACTCGACCTCGAGCAGGGCATCGACGCCCACGGTGCCATCCGCGCACACGCGCGAGAGGTCGTTGCGCATGAGATCGACGATCATCACGTTCTCGGCGCGCTCCTTCTCGCTCGCGCGCAGCTCGGCCGCCAGGGCGGCATCGGCGGTCGGGTCCGTGCCGCGCGGCCGGGTGCCCTTGATCGGCCGCGTGCGCACGACCGCGCCGCCGTCCGAGCCGTGGTCGACGTGCAGGAACTGCTCCGGGCTCGCGCTGAGCAGAGCGATGCCGCCCGACCGCACGAATCCCCCGTGGTGTGCGGGCGTCGCCGCGCGCAGGCGGGCATAGACCTCGACAGGATCGACGGATGCCTCGACCTCGAAGCGCGTCGTCAAGCACAGCTGGTACGCGTCGCCCTCGCGGATCGCTCCGCGACAGCTTTCGATGAGCGCGGCGTACTCGTCCGGGCGGTGGCGAGCGTGCGCGGCGCCGAGAGCTTCGGCGGGTGAGGGGTGCGCGGGCGGGGCGGTCGCCGCGGCGGCCGCGGTGACGAGCGCGTGAAGCTCATCGGCAGGCGCGTACACGCGGACGAGACGCCGCGCGTGGTCGAACGCGACGAAGCGGTCGACACGCAGCCAGAGGTCCGGCGGGACGCCATCGGCCTCGCCGTACGCGGGCGCCCCCGCGCGCGCGGCGGCATCGTCGTACCCCGTCCAGCCGACCCAGCCGCCTCGGAACGGGCTCCCTCCGTCGGGCCGCGATGCGGCGATGCACGCCGTCATCTTCACGCGCGCCGGGTCGTCGGGAGTCCCCGCGCCGATCCAGCTCCACCCTTCGCGCGCGTCGGGTCCGGCATCGAGCCAGAAGCAGTGCGGCTCGCTCTGGAAGACGGCGGCGAAGACGAATGCCGGATCCACCCAGTGCGCGACGTCCGCGGCGGCGAGGGGCTCCGTCATCTTCCCAGGTTAGAGGGGACCGCGGACCTCTAGGCTCATGGCGTGAACGAGTTCCTGACGTGGCTGCTCGACGCCGTCCAGAGCGTCGACCCCATCGTCAGGACGCTTCTCGCCGGCTTCGCGATCATGCTCGAGACCAGCGTGCTGATCGGACTGGTGGTGCCCGGCGACACGATCGTGATCGTCGCCGGAACCGCGGTCTCGTCTGTGCTCGAGGGTGTGATCCTCGGGATCGCGGTGGTCATCGGCGCCCTCATCGGCGAGAGCATCGGCTTCTGGCTCGGACGCTACCTCGGCCCGCACATCCAGCACTCGAGGCTGGGCCGGCGCATCGGCGAGGAGAACTGGGCACGCTCGGAGCGGTACCTGCGCCGACGCGGCGGCCCGGCCATCTTCATCTCGCGCTTCCTCCCGGTGCTCCACTCGCTCGTTCCGCTCACCGTCGGGATGAGCGGCTACCCCTACCGCCGGTTCCTCGCCTGGACGATCCCGGCGTGCGTGATCTGGTCGACGCTCTACATCTCGGTCGCCGCCGTCGCGGCAGGCACCTACCGCGAGCTCGCCGACCAGCTGCACTACGCCGGCTACATCTTCGTAGGCGTCATCGTGCTGTTCCTGGTGCTCGTGTTCGTGAGCAAGAAGATCATCGAGCGCGCCGAGCGCAAGCACCTGGAGCACGAGGGCCCGGACGAGTCGTCGGTGGCGGACGTGAAAGACTGAAGGGGTGCCCCACACCGATCCCCAGAATGTGCGCGCAAAGGTCCTGTGGTTCGCGCGCCTGGAGTACCGGTTCCACTCGTGGCGCGAACGGCGTGCGCGACGCCGCGGCCAGACGCCCACCGTCGCTCCGTTCCCCGGCTACGGCGGCCCTGACTGGGTGCGCGTCCTCGGCCGGGTGATGATCGTCCCGCCGGTCAAGGAGACGACCTCGGGCGAATACGCCGGCGTGCGCGGCTGGCGCAGCTTCGCGGCCGTTCCCATCGGCTACGCGCAGGTCACCGTGACGGTCGCGGGCGTCGACCACGAGGTGGTCGCCGACCGGGGCGGAGTGATCGACACCCGGCTCCCCGCGGACCTCGAGCCCGGCTGGCAGACCTTCACGATGTCGGTGGAAGGCGGCTCGCCGGTCGAGACGCGGGCGTACATCGTCGCACCGGACGTGCGGTTCGGGATCGTCTCGGACGTCGACGACACCGTGATGGTCACGGCCATCCCTCGCCCTCTCCTCGCCGCCTGGAACTCGTTCGTGGTGAACGAGCACGCACGCCAGCCGGTGCCCGGCATGGCGGTTCTCATGGAGCGCGTCGTGCGCGAGAACCCCGGCGCCCCGCTCATCTACCTCTCCACCGGCGCATGGAACATCGCGCCGACGCTGATCCGGTTCCTCAGCCGCCACGTCTTCCCGCCGGGTGCGCTCCTGCTCACCGACTGGGGCCCCACCCACGATCGCTGGTTCCGCAGCGGCAGAGCGCACAAGCTGTCCAACCTGCGCCGCCTCGCCGAGGAGTTCCCGCACGTGCGGTGGCTGCTGATCGGCGACGACGGCCAGCACGACGACGCGATCTACACGACCTTCACGGACGAGCACCCGTCTCGAGTGGTGGCCGTCGCGATCCGACGCCTCTCCCCCGCGGAGGCGGTGCTCGCGGGCGGGCGCACGGCGGTCAACGACCACGCGGCCGCCGAGGTGCCGTGGGTGAGCGACAGCGACGGAGCGGGGCTCTTGGAGCGGCTGGAGGATGTCGGCGTCCTCGGTGCCGCCGGCGCGCTCGAAGCCTGACCGATCCCGCCTGCACCGGTGTCCGCGCCCCCGCGTAGGCTGGCCGCATGTGCGGACGCTTCGTAGTGGCCAGTGCCGGCTCCGACCTCGTCGGGGTGCTGCGCGTCGATGTCGAGGGCGACGACCTTCCCGAGCCGTCCTACAACGTGGCTCCCACCAGCAGCGCCGCCATCGTGCTCGACTCGGCGAAGACCGAGCCGCCGACGCGCCGGCTCGAGGCGGCCCGCTGGGGCCTCATCCCGTCGTGGGCGAAAGACACCAAGATCGGTGCGCGCGCGTTCAATGCGCGGGCGGAAGAGCTCGAAGACAAGCCGATGTTCCGCAGCGCGCTCGAAAAGCGGCGCGCCGTGGTGCCCGTGTCGGGGTACTACGAGTGGAAGAACGTCGACGGCACGAAGATCCCTCACTACATCCACCCCGCCGACGGCGAGCCGCTGTTCCTCGCCGGATTGTACGAATGGTGGCGCGACAAGACGAAGGGCGAGGATGACCCCGAGCGGTGGCTGCTGAGCTTCACGATCCTCACCCGTGACTCGATCGGGCACCTCGGCTCGATCCACGACCGCATGCCCCTCTTCCTCGACCCCGACCACGCCGACGCGTGGCTCGACCCCACGACCGACAACGTGCGCGATGTGCTCGACGCGGCCATCGACGCGGCCCCGGCCCTCGCCGACACCCTTGCCGACTATGAGGTGTCGACGGCGGTGGGCAACGTGCGCAACAACTCGCCGGAGCTCATCGAACCCGTCGAGTCCTGATTCTTGCCCAGAGTGCGGCGGCGCCCCGCGTATCCTCGAACGGTGACGATCGCGCCTCCTGAAGCCCAGGTTCTGGCCGGCGGTGTCTGGCGCGAGCGTGAGTCCGCCCACGAGGAGCGCGCCCGAGCCCTCACGGCGGCGCATCGCGCGCGAGCCGCGCGCCGCGAGACGCACCCCGTCGAGGATTTCCTCTTCACGTACTACTCGTACAAGCCGGCGGTGCTGCACCGCTGGCATCCGGGCGCTGGGGTGGAGCTGGCGGATGCGGCCACCGACGCCCGCGCCGAATGGCGCTGGTACCGGCCGGGCAGGGTGCCCGGCGCGATCGCCGTCGATGGCGAAGGCTTCCGTGCCGAGCGGGGCGCGCTCGTCACGAACGTCGCGCGGATCCTCCGAGCCACCGCCGGCCGTGCTGCCGGTTTCGGGTGCTTCGGCCTTCACGAGTGGGCCATGGTGTACCGGAAGCCGGAGCACCGCCATCCCGTTCCGCTCCGGCTGGCGCAGGACGCGACCGACGCGGTGGTCGAGGCCCACGACCTCCGCTGCACGCACTTCGACGCATTCCGGTTCTTCACGCCAGCTGCCGTTCCTCGCAACCGGGACACGCCCACTCGCGAGAGTCAGGCCGAGTTGGAGCAGCCCGGCTGCCTCCACGCCGGCATGGACCTGTACAAGTGGGCGGTCAAGCTCGGGCCGCTCGTGCCGGGCGAAGTCCTGCTCGATGCCTTCGAGTTGGCGCGTGACATCCGCGTGCTCGACATGCGCGCGTCGCCGTACGACCTCGCGGAGTGGGGCTACGACGCCGTCCGGATAGAGACCGCCGAGGGCAAGGCCGCCTACGTGCGCGAGCAGCGCGGCTTCGCCGAGCGCGGACAGGTCGTCCGCGCCCGGCTCATCGAGATCGCCGGCGGCTGACTCACTCGGCAGGATCCGCGCACGTCGTGCACGGGAGCTCGCCGTCTCCGGCCTCGGCGACGGCCAGGCGCAGCTCCATCACGCGGGTCGCCGCCTCCTCCAGTCGTTCCGCGGGCACCGCGCCCGACTCCACCGCGCTGACGATGCCGTCGACGATCTGCGGCGCCGTCTCGGGTGTCGAATACACCACGGTCAGCACCATGTCGTTGCCGGCCGCGAGGGCGTCGACGGCGTTCGCGACAGGGTCGGCGTACTCGGGCAGGCCCGAGCCCTCCAGCATGCCGAGATCGTCTGTGATGGTGACGCCGTCGAAGCCGAGCTCTTCGCGCGCGATGCGGTGCCACTCCGGTGAGAGGCTCGCGGGCGCAGGGTCGACGGCGGTGTACGCCAGGTGACCGAACATGAGCAGCTCGGCGCCCGCGTCGACCCCCGCCTGGAACGGCAGCGCGTCGGTGGTGCGCCACTGGTCGAGCGGCATCGGCGTCGACGGGACCGACGAGTGGGAGTCCCCGGGCGCCGCCCCGTGGCCCGGGAAGTGCTTGAGCGTCGAGAACACGTTCCCCCTCTCGCCGCCGACCGCCGCCGCCACGTGCCCGGCGGCCGTGTCGGGCGTCGTGCCGAGGATCCGGCGATGGATGAACGAGTTCGGGTCGGCGGTGACGTCCGCGACGATGCCGAAGTTCACGGGGATGCCGGCCTGGCGGACGAGCGCCCCGCGGCCGGCGTACGCGGCCTCCACGGTGGCGGCATCGGCCTGCTGCAGGTCGAGTGGGGACGGGAAGTCGTCCCACGGCAGCCGGGACACGTCGCCGCCCTCCTGGTCGATGGCGATCAGCGGCGGCTGTGCCGGGTCGACCGTGAGCGCGGCGGTGAGCTCCTCGAGCGCCGCCTCGTCGGCGGGGATGTTCGCGCCCATCAGAATGAAGCCGCCGGCATCGGTGGACTCCATGTACGAGCGCAGGGCCGCAGCATCCGTCGTCGGAATGTGGCCCATCACGACGCTCGCCGCGCGCTCCCGCAGCGTCATCGCGGAGACGGCCTGCTCAGCCGGCGTGAGCCCCGCGGCGGCGGGCGTCGGGGTCGCCGCGGCCGACGGTGACGAGGTCGGCGACGGCTTCGCGGTGGGGGTCGCCGCGCACGACGCAGAGGCGATCGCCGCGGCTGCGACGACCGCGGCGAACAGGAGGGAACGTCGCGCCGCAGTCACTCAGACAGCCTAAGCGCGGTGGCGGTCAGTGGCGGCCGACGATGGCCGCGGCATCCGTCCCCGAAGGCAGCACGCCGTACTGTGCGCCGCGATCCTCGCCCAGCCGGGCCGTGATGAACGTATCGGCGTCGAGCCCCGGCGCGTGACGGAGCATGAGGGACGCCTGGAACGCCAGGGCGAGGTCCTCACTGAGGCGGCGGGCCTGAGCCGAAGCCTCGTCCGGATCGGCCACGAGGCGCTGCAGGAGGGAGAGGGTGCGCTCCACGTGCCGGTCGAGCACCGCCGAGACGCCGGCCGTGGTCGCGAGCTCGTCGGCGAAGGCCTCACCCGACGCGCGGTCGCGGGTGAGCGCGCGCAGCACGTCGAGGGCGATGACGTTGCCCGAGCCCTCCCAGATCGCCATGACGGGCTGCTCACGGTAGCGCCGGGCGAGCGGGAAGGTCTCGGTGTAGCCGTTGCCGCCGAGGCACTCGAGCGCCTCGTACGCGTGGTGGGGACCCCGCTTGCACACCCAGTACTTCGACACCGGTGTGGCGAGACGGCGGAGGGCGATATCGCGATCGGATGCCTCGGCCTCGAAGAGCTGCGCGAGGCGCAGGCCGGTGAGCATCGCCGCCTCGTACTCGAGGGCGAGGTCGGCGAGCACGCCGGTCATCGCGGGCTGGTCGACCAGGAGTGCACCGAACGCCTCGCGACCGCGCGCGTGCCACACTGCCTCGGCGACCGACTGCCTCATGCCCGCGGCCGTGCCCAGGACGCAGTCGAGACGCGTGCGCTGCACCATCTCGATGATCGCGCGCACGCCGCGGCCGGGCTCGCCGACGAGGAAGCCGACGGTGCCGTCGAACTCGACCTCCGCCGACGCGTTCGAGCGGTTGCCGAGCTTGTCCTTCAGTCGCTGGATGCGGAACACGTTGCGCATGTCGTGCGGGAGCATCCGGGGCACGAACACGCACGTGAGGCCCTCGTCGACGCCCCCGCTGCGCGTGTGGGCGAGCACGAGGAATCCGTCCGACATCGGCGCGGAGCAGAACCACTTGTGGCCGGTGAGCTGGTAGGCGTGCCCACCCATCGCCTCGCCGAGCGTCGTGCCCGCGCGGACGTCGGAGCCGCCCTGCTTCTCGGTCATCGCCATACCGATGAGGGCGCTGCCCTTGCCGCCGTCGACGATGAGCCGGGGGTCGTAGTCGCGGGAGTACATGCGTGGGATCCACTCCTCCGCCACCCACGGGGATCCTTCGATCGAGGCTACGGCGGCGTGCGTCATCGACACCGGGCACGCGTGCCCGGGCTCCACCTGCGCGAACAGCATGAACATCGCCGCCCGGCCGACGTGCGCCCCCGGGCGGGGGTCCGCCCATGCGGAGGTGTGCGCCCCGCGCGCGACGGCGTCCGCGATCACGCGGTGATACGACGGGTCGTACTCGACCTCGTCGAGGCGATATCCCCAGCGGTCGTGGGCGTGCGCGACGGGCGTGTGCACGTTCGCGAGATGCGCGTCACGCTGGAACGATCCCGATCCGACGAGCACGCCGGCCTCGCGGAGTCCGTCCTCGGCCCATTCCGCTCCGAACGCGCGGACCGCCGCGCCGAGCGGGACGTTGAGCGTGTACTCGTCGAGGTCGACGCGCCAGGGCGGCTGGTTCTCCACGTAGTGCGTCGCCGCACCGATCACCCGCTGCCCCCGCGCGAACGACGTCATGACGTCTCGGTCTCCCTTGCTCCGGCTCCCGCCATGGCCAGCGTGTACTGCTCACCCGGGCTGAGCGGCGCACGCGTCACGATGTCGTGGACGAATGCGAGCTTGTGTCTTACCGGCGTGACGATCGTGAACGGGTACAGGTCGCCGAAGCCCATCGACCGGTTGATGCGGTTGAACGCCTGCGACAACCACTCCCAGTCGGTGAGGAGGCGCTGAATCGGCTCGTTCTCGTACGACTCGAGTGGCACGACATCCGTGTCGCGGAGGTTGGTCACCGTCGCGTCGAGATGGATGCCGATGACCGCGGCGGTCTGCAGCGTTCCGGTGATGTGGAGGTAATGGGCGAACGTCTCGGCGAAGTCCTCCCAGGGGTGCATGGTCGCGTACTCCGAGATGAACGCCTCGTGCCAGTTCGAAGGCGCGCCGAACGTGTAGTGACGCTTGAGTGCGTCCCGGTAGCTGGTGCGTTCGTCGCCGAAGAGCTCGCGGCACCGTGCCCAGAGCTCGTCATCGGCGAGCAGGACGTTCTGGTAGTAGTGCCCGACCTCGTGGCGCAGGTGCCCGAGGATCGTGCGGTACGGCTCGCCGAGCCGGACCCGCAGCGTCTCCCGCCGGTCGTCGAGACTCTCCGCCAGGTCGATCGTGATGATGCCGTTGGCGTGCCCGATGGTGACCGGCTTGCCGTCGGAGAGGCTCGAGATCAGGTCGAAGCCGAGCCCGCCCTTCTCGACGTCCCACCCGACGATCGGCAGGCCGAGGTCGGCGAGCTGCAGGAGCAGCCGGCGCTTCGCCTCTTCGGTCTTGGCCAGCTTCTCGAGGGCTACTGTGTCGTCGGCCGCGGGGCGGCGCCGCGTGAGCCGGCACGAGAAGCAGCGGCCGGCCGGCGCGTTCTCCCACACCAGCCAGTTGCACGCCCACTCGCGGTTCGAGCAGGTGTACCAGGTCTCGCCGTCGATGACGGCCTGGCCATGGCGGACTCCGAAGAACTCACGGGTCGGGATGTGGTAGCCGATCTCGGCTTCGCAGTTCGGACACTGCAGCGTGTCCAGGTAGACGAAGTGGCGACAATGCGGACAGCGGGGCTGCGAGGTCACGGTCTCACCGTAGCGTGCCGCGGCGGCGCGGACGCGCGGTCACGGCACGGGGACGAGCTCCACCCGGAGCAGCACATCGTCGACCGCCCGCGGCGAGCCGCGGCCGTCAGTGTTGCTGGTCAGCAGCCACAGCGACCCGTCGCGCAGCGTGACCGCGTCTCGCAGTCGCCCGTGCTCACCGACGAACGCGGCGACGGGTTCGCCGCGCATCTCGCCCGCGTCGGTGTCGATCTGCCACAGCCGTTCGCCGCGGAGCCCCGCCATGAACACCGTGTCGCCGCGGGCGGCGATGCCGCTGGGGCTCGCGTCGCTCGTCGGCCACTGGGCCACCGGATCGGTGAACCCGTCGCGCCCGGCGATCCCCTCGACCACGGGCCAGCCGTAGTTCGCCCCCGGTTCGATGCGGTTGAGCTCGTCCCACGCGTTCTGACCGAACTCGCTCGCCCACATCGTGCCGTCGGCCGTCCACGCGATCCCCTGAACGTTCCGATGCCCCATCGACCACACGCGGGTGTCCCACGGATTGCCGGGGGCGGGATCGCCGTCGGCGGTCACGCGCAGGATCTTCCCGTTGAGGGCGTCGGGGTCCTGCGCGGCATCGCGCTGCTGCGCGTCCCCCGTCGTGACGTACAGGTACCCGTCCGGTCCGAAGGCGAGACGGCCGCCGTCGTGCGTGCTCGCCCGCGCGATGCCCTCGATGATCACCTCAGGCGCGCCCAGCGCGAAGGATCCCGGCTCGCCGATCAGCGGCATCCGTGCCACGCGATTGTCGTCGGCCGCGCCGAAGTACGCGTAGAGCATGGGTGCGTCGTCGGTCCCGCGGATGGCGAGTCCGTGGAGGCCGGATTCGCCGCCCGACACCACGCCTTCGATCACGCCGACCGTCCGGACCTCGCCGTCCGCGGTGAGCTCGAGCACCCTGCCGTCTCCGCGTTCAGAGATGAGTGCTCCCCCGGCCTCGAGGGGCACGACCGACCACGGGGCCACGAGTTCCGAGGCGAGCGTGCCGGTGACCTCGCCGGCCCGCCACCAGGTCTGAGCCGCCGGGCCGGCCGTGCTCGGGCCGATCGTGGGCGCCTGCGACGAGGGCGCCGGCCGCGTCGCCGGGGCGCTGCACCCGGATGCCGCGGTCAGCGCCAGGACGAGGCATCCGACCGCCGCCCACCGGGGTTCGCGTCTCATCCGTCCGCCACGGCCGCCTCGAGAGCCGCGAGGTCGATGCGCCGCATCCTGAGCATCGCCTGCACGGCGCGGTGGGCGACATCGGGGTCGGGGTGCCGGATCAGCTCCACGAGCCGGTCGGGGATGATCTGCCACGACAGCCCCCAGCGGTCCTTGAGCCAGCCGCAGGGCTGCTCCTGACCGCCGTCCGCCGTCAGGGCGTCCCAGTAGCGGTCGACCTCCGCCTGGTTGCGACACGCGACGTAGAGCGAGACGGCCTCCGTGAACGGGAACTGCGGGCCGGCATCCATCCCGTAGTAGTCGCGGCCGCCGAGCCGGAAATGCACGTGCATGACCTTCCCGCCCATGCCCGGCACTTCGTCGGGGTACCGGTCGATCGTCACGAGCTCGGAGTCGGGTATCAGGCCGGTGTAGAACGTGACGGCCTCCTCAGCGGCGTCGTCGAACCAGAGGAACGGGGTCACTGCGCTCATGCGTTCCACCCTTGTCGACGTGTCGCACCCGCGCAATGGTCGGGATCACGGATGCTGCGCCCCCAGCCGCACCGTGACGCGCAGGCCCCCTTCCGCCCTCGCTGCGAGAACGAGAGCCCCGGCGTGGGCGTCCGTGATGCTGCGGACGATCGCCAGGCCCAGCCCCACGCCGGCGTGGTCGCCGGTGCGGGCGCGCTCGCTCCCGCGCTGGAACGGCTCGGTCAGCGTCGCCACGCGCTCGGGGCTGATCACCGCGCCGGTGTTCTCGACGACGAGCGCCACCGTGGCGCCGTCTGCGGACGTGACCACGTCGACGGTGCCGTGCGCGGGGATGTTGTGGACGATGGCGTTGTGCAGCAGGTTCGACGCCAGCTGGAGCAGAAGGGCGTCCGAGCCGGTGGTCCAGGCGATGTCGCCGCTTGTGCGGACGGTCACACCTCGGGCCTCGGCCAGAGGCATCAGGGTCTCGGCCGCTTGCTCGGCGACGAGGGACAGGTCGACCGGCTCAGGGGTGAACGACCCCTGCTCCGCGCGGCTCAGCACCAGCAGCGCCTCGGTGAGGTCGATCGCGCGCGCGTTGACGGCGCGCAGGCGTTCGATGAGCTCGTCGACGTCGCGGTCGGGATCCCTTCGGGCGACGTCGAGCAGCGTCTGCGTGATCGCCAGGGGTGTCCGCAGCTCGTGCGAGGCGTTGGCAGCGAAGCGCCGCTGCTCGACGACGTGAGCTTCGAGGCGCGCCAGCATCGCGTCGAAGCTGTCCGCGAGCTCGCGGAACTCGTCCTGGCGGCCCGGGAGCGCGATCCGGTGCGACAGCGATCCGCTCGTGGCGCGGCGCGTTGCCTCGGTGATCCGCGCCAGCGGCGCCAACATCCGTCCCGCGAGGATCCAGCCGCCGAGCAGGCCGAACACCAGGAGGAAGAGCAGCGCCCAGGAGACGGCCGGTGTGAACGCGCGGATGAGGTCCGCGCGGTTCGGGACGAAGGGTCCGGGAACGGTGATCTGCCCGTCCGGCACATACCTGAGGAGGAACAGCCACACCACGGCGAGCAGGAGCGTGCCCGCCACCACGAGGAAGCCGGCGTAGCTGAGGGTGAGCTTGAGCCGTACGCTGATGCCGGGCGCCCTAGTCACGGCCGAGGCCGTCCCCGGTGTCGATCCGGTATCCGACACCCGCTACGGTGGCGATCGCCCACGGCTCGCCCAGCCGCTTGCGCAGCGCCGAGACCGTGATGCGCACTGCGTTGGTGAACGGATCGGCGTTCTCGTCCCACGCCCGCTGCAGCAGCTCCTCGGCGCTCACGACGCCGCCCTCCGCGCTCATGAGCACCTCGAGGACGGCGAACTGCTTGCGCGTCAGCGCGACGTAGCGGTCGTCGCGGTACACCTCGCGGCGGAACGGGTCCAGCCGTAGCCCCGCGAGGTGCCGCACCGGCGGCCGCCTGTGCGCACGACGGCGATCCAGCGCCCGCAGCCGCAGCACGAGCTCCTGCAGGTCGAACGGCTTCGTCAGGTAGTCGTCGGCGCCCAGCTCGAATCCGGTCGCCTTGTCGTCGATGCGGTCCGCCGCGGTGAGCATCAGGATCGGGATGTCGCTTCCCGAGCGTACGATGTGCGCGGCGACCTCGTCGCCCGAGGGGCCGGGGATGTCGCGATCGAGCACGGCGATGTCGTAGGCGTTGATGCTCAGCAGCTCCAGGGCGGTATCGCCGTCGCCGGCGATGTCGGCCGCGATCGCGTCGAGGCGCAGTCCGTCGCGGATCGCCGCCGCCATGAGGGGCTCGTCCTCGACCACCAGCACGCGCATGACCTCGATGCTACGAGCCGGCGCATATCGTCCGCGTATCCGAAAGCCGATACGCCCTCGCAACACGCGCGTGTGTCGACTGGTGGCATGATCCCCACAGCAACCGCCCCGTCGAGATCCCGGCGCGTGCTCCGGCTCGCCCTCATGACCCTCATCATCGTCGCCATCGTGATCGTCGGGGTGGCCGTGTACCGATCGGCTTCGGCGGCGATCCCGCGCGCGGACACCATCGGCCGGTCGCCCGCCGGGGTGCCGGCCGAGGGCGACGGAATGGTCACGGCGGAGGACGGACTCCTCCCCGACGGCGCGACCGCGTTCGACGAGGGGTACCCCGGGGTGGCACGACTGTCGCCCGGGCTGCTCGATGCGCTGCAGCGCGCGGCGCACGACGCGGCGGCCGGCGACATCGTGATCCGGGTGAACAGCGGCTGGCGCTCGGCCGAGTACCAGGACCGCCTCGTCCAGGAGGCGGTCGAGCAGTACGGCTCAGCGGATGAGGCCGCGCGCTGGGTGGCATCCTCCACGACGTCGGCGCACGTCGCGGGCGATGCGGTGGACGTGGGGTCGTACGACGCGGTGGAGTGGCTGGCCGACCATGGTGCCGCCTACGGGCTCTGCCAGACCTATGGGAACGAGGCGTGGCACCTCGAGCTTCGCGCGGAGGCGGTCGAACAGGGCTGCCCGCCTCCCTACACCGATCCCACCGAGGATCCGCGTCTGCACGGGTGACGCCGGGTGCCGCGGCGGTCGGGCACAGCAAAAGGCCGCCCTCATCGGGCGGCCTTTTCGGTGGACCTGAGGGGACTCGAACCCCTGACCCCCTGCATGCCATGCAGGTGCGCTACCAGCTGCGCCACAGGCCCGGACGTTGTTCCCGCTCTCGCGGGGCAACTCGTCTAGCTTACAACACTCCGAGGGGTGCTCCGTACCAGGATCACTCCTCGACGGTCGCTCGCGCGGGCAGCGTGATCGGAACCACGGGGCAGTCCTTCCACAGCCTCTCGAGGCCGTAGTAGACACGCTCCTGCTCGTGGAACACGTGCACCACCAGGTCGCCGAAGTCGATGAGGATCCACCGCGACTCCTCACGGCCTTCGCGACGCAGGCGCTTGTGGCCCGCTTCGAGCAGCTTGTCCTCGATCTCGTCGGCGATCGCCGCCACGTTGCGCTCGCTGCGCCCGGTGACCAGGAGGAAGATGTCGACGAGCGGAAGCGGCTCCGAAACGTCGAGGGCGACGAGATCCTCGCCACCCTTCGCGTCGGCCGCGGCCGCAGCGATCTGGAGCATGTCGTGGGACTGCGCACTCGCCACCATCAGAAGACTCCCGTCACGAAGGCGAGGATCAGAACGCCCACAAGGGCGAGGGCCAGCACGCCCGCGGTGATCGCGAGAGACATCATGAGCTTGCCGCCCTTCTCGGGCACTGGCGGCTTGATGACGTCGCCGGGCGCCTTCGCAGTGCTGACGGCCGCGCTGGCGGCGATCGGCGTCGGCGACGAGTGCGACGGCAGCTCGCCGTCGACCAGCGTCGCATCGATCTCCTTGCCGTCGGCGGTGCCCTTCGCGTGGCCGGTCGAGCCGAGCCCCTCCGGCAGGTTGAACGTGCCGGTGACGATGACCTCGCCGGTCGCCGTCACCGGCGCCACCAGCGGAGCGACTTCGGGCGCCTGCGACACGATGAGCGCGTTGGGGATCGCGATCGCGCCGGTGGTGCGCGTCAGGAGCTGGTCGAACGAGGGCGGGAAGTCGACAGCCGCGGGCTGGCCCGCGACCGGTGCCTCGTCGAGCAGGCTGGCGCCGAGGAGCGGGTTGACCGCCTTGGGCGCGGCGACCGGATCGTCGGCTTCGTCGTCCTCAGCAGCCTCCAGCACATCGTCGAACGAGTGGTCCTCGACCTCGGGCGCCGATGGCTGCGCCGCGAAAGCGGGAACCGCGATCGGTGCCGCGGGCGCGGCCTGCTGCCAGCTCGGCACGGGGGCCGGCGTGGTCTCGGTCTCGCGCGGGATGCCGAACAGGGCGTGCACGCCGCTGTCGGTCGACACCTGCGTGTCGTCCTGAGCGGGCGTGAAGAGCGAGGGCGCGGGCTCGTCGAACGGCGCCACGGGAGGCGGAGCGACGGGGAACGCGAAGGTCGGGGCGCCTCCGCCGGTGGCGGCGGCGTGCGCAGCGACGACCTCCGGCGTGATCACAGGCACCGACGCGGTGCGAATGCGCTCCTGCTGGCGCGCCTGGCGCCGCGTGAGCGGAGACACGCCCAGGTCGACGGCGGAGTCGGGAACCGGCGCCGGGGCCACGGCGGTGGGCTCGGACGGGCGCGGGAACGGCGCGGAGGCCGCCACCGGCGGAGTCGACGCCGCGGCATCGACCGGGGGCGCCGCGACGGCCTCGGCGGGAGACTCGGGGGCCTCGTCGGCGGCGGGGGTCGCGGTGATGACGGGAGTCGATCCCGTGTTCCGCAGTTCGCGGATCTGCTTACGTGTGAGGGCTGGCGTCGCCGGGTGCTCGGGTGTACTCATTCCTTGCTCCGGTAGAGATGGTGCTTCGCAATGTATTGGACGACCCCGTCGGGTACGAGGTACCACACGGGGTGTCCTCGCTGAACTCGGTCACGGCAATCCGTCGATGAGATCGCGAGGGCGGGGATCTCGAGCTGGCTGACGTCGTCGCTGGGCAGACCGTCGGTGTTCAGAACATGACCCGGCCTGGACACCGCGACGAAGTGGGCGAGGTCCCACAACTCATCATGGTCCCTCCAACTGAGAATTTGCGCTATGGCGTCGGCACCGGTGATGAAGAACAGCTCCGCGTCCGGCCGCTGGGCCTTCAGATCGCGGAGCGTGTCGATGGTGTAGGTGGGCCCATCGCGGTCGATGTCGACGCGGCTGACCGTGAATCGGGGATTGGATGCTGTGGCGATGACGGTCATGAGATAGCGATGCTCGCTCGGCGAGACGTCTGCCTTCTGCCAGGGCTCGCCGGTCGGCACGAAGACGACCTCATCGAGGTCGAACCACTGTGCCACCTCGCTGGCGGCGACCAGGTGCCCATGATGGATCGGGTCGAACGTGCCGCCCATGACCCCGACTCTCGGGGCTGTCGCCAAGGACATTCAGCCGCCTCAGTGGCCGTGCCCCGCTCGCTGAACGTCGTTCGCGTGAGCCTTGGCATACGCCTCGGCCTTGTGCGAGTGGCGGTTGGCCACATTGCGGTACGAGAGCGTCACGATCGCCAGAGCGGCGAAGACCACGATCGCGGTGATCCCGTACCCGACGGTCTCGAGGGCGACGTTGCCGTGGTGCTCCGACTCTTCGGCGGCAAAGGCGATGATCGTGGCGATTGTCATTCGGGCTCCGTTCGGGTTCGCCTCTGGGGCGCAGGACTGCTCAAGTCTATTCCGTTACGCGCGGACCTGCCCGGCACCCCGCGCGAGCCACTTCGAACTCGTGAGCTCAGCGAGTCCCATGGGGCCACGGGCGTGCAGTTTCTGCGTGGAGATGCCGACCTCGGCGCCGAAGCCGAACTCACCGCCGTCGGTGAACCGCGTCGACGTGTTGGCCATCACCACGGCCGAATCCACCTCGGCGAGGAATCGGGCCTCGTTGGCGGCATCCTGGGTCACGATCGACTCGGTGTGGTGGGTCGAGTATCGGCGGATGTGCTCGAGCGCGTCGTCCAGGTCGTCGACGACGCGCATCGCGAGGTCGAGGCTCAAGTACTCGGTCGCCCAGTCCTCGTCGGTCGCGGGGGTGACGCCCGCCGCGAGACGCTCGACGGTCTGGTCGCCGTGGACCGTGACGCCGCTCTGTTGCAAGGCGGCCACGACGGGACCGACGAGGCGGTCGGCGGCGCCGCGGTGCACCAGGACGGTCTCGACCGCGTTGCACACGCTCGGCCGCTGGGTCTTGGCGTTGACCACGATGTCGCGGGCCCAGTCGAGGGGTGCGGTCTCGTCGAGGACGATGTGCACGACGCCCGCGCCGGTCTCGATGACGGGGACCGAGGACTCGGTCACCACCGTCTCGATCAGCTGCGCGCTGCCGCGGGGAACGAGCACATCGACGATGCCGCGTGCGTGCATCAGTTCGCGGGCTCCCTCGCGGCCGAACTCGTCCACGGTCTGGATGGCCTCCGGGTCGATGCCCCGCTCGACCAGTGCGCCCCGCATCGCGCGCACCAGGGCCGCGTTGGTGTGCTCGGCGGCCGTCCCGCCCCGGAGGACGACAGCGTTGCCCGAGCGGAGGGCGAGGGCGGCGATGTCGACGGTGACATTGGGC
This sequence comes from Microbacterium trichothecenolyticum, assembly GCF_041938625.1. Taxonomy (GTDB): domain Bacteria; phylum Actinomycetota; class Actinomycetes; order Actinomycetales; family Microbacteriaceae; genus Microbacterium; species Microbacterium trichothecenolyticum_D. The sequence continues at coordinate 2,381,606 of NZ_CP169427.1, forward strand.
CGAGCTTCGTAGATGGAGCCCACCACACCGAACGGGACGGCGACCTTGGTGAGCGATACGCCGTTCGCCAGCGTCCTCTCGTCGAGGACCCGGCCGACCGGATCAGGCAGGGCTGCGATCTCGCGCACCGCCGCGGCGAGGGATGCGACCCGCGGCTCGTCGAGGCGCAGGCGGTCCTGCAGCGCGGTCGAGAGTCCGCTCTCGGTACCGCGACGGAGGTCATCCGCGTTGGCCGCCACGATCTCCGGTGTCGCGGCCTCGATGGCGTCCGCGATCGCGAGGAGCGCTTCGCGCTTCGCGTCATCGCCGAGGAGGCCGATGCTGCGCGCAGCGTCCTTGGCGAGCAGCATCCGTTCGCGTGCCGTCGTGGCGGTGGTGGTCATCCGCCCAGTGTATCGACCGCGGTGCGCACCGGACCCGTCGCGGCGGGCGCCGTGGGCTCGGGGTTGGGCTGGAACCACGTGCCGATCTCTTCGCCGGACAGCGCTTCGCCGACGAGGTCCGCGCTCGTGACGAGCACCCCGATTCCGGATGCCGCGGCCAGCCGCGCGGCCGAGACCTTGGTGGCCGCTCCCCCGGTGCCGACGCTGTTGACCACGACCGAGCCGAACTCGAAGCCGTGCAGGTCCTCGCCGTACATGACACGCGGGATCGGCAGCGCGCCTGGCTCGTCCGGCGGACGCGTGTACAGGCACTCGATGTCGCTCAGCAGTACGAGGGCGTCCGCCCCGATCAGCTGAGCGACGAGGGCGGCGAGCCGGTCGTTGTCACCGAAGCGGATCTCGTGCGTCGCGACGGTGTCGTTCTCGTTGACGATCGGGAGGATGCGCAGGCCCAGGAGCCGCTCCATGGCGCGGCGCGCGTTGGAGCGGTGCGTCGCGTTCTCGAGGTCGCCCGCGGTCAGGAGCACCTGGCCGGCGACGATGCGGAACGGCCGCAGCGACTCCTGATACCGGTAGATGAGCACGTTCTGGCCGACCGCCGCCGCGGCCTGCTGTGTCGCGAGGTCGCTCGGGCGCTCGTCGAGGAGCAGGTAGGGCATCCCCGTCGCGATGGCGCCGGAGGAGACGAGCACGACCTCGGTGCCGCGTCCGTGGGCGGCGGCGAGGGCATCGACGATCGGCTTGATCTTGTGGGCGTTGTCGCCGCTGATCGAAGAGGACCCGACTTTGACGACGACGCGGCGGGCGAACGGGAGGTCGCTGCGCTCCCGCGCGCTCACTCGTCGTCCTCCCCGACGCGGTAGCGCTCGGCGATCCGCTCCGCCTCCAGCTCGGCGCGTGCCTCGGCCTTGGCGTCCATCATGTCGTGATACCGCTCGCGACGCTCCGACGTCGTGCGGCGGTTGTCGCGCAGGAGGCGCGGGTCGGTTCCGCGGGGCGCGGTCATCAGCTCGGCGTGGGAAGCGATCGAGGGCTCCCAGTCGAAGACGATGCCGTCACCCTCGCCGATGACGACGGTGGCGCCGGGCGTGGCACCCGCGCGGAACAGCTCGTCCTCGACGCCGAGCTTCTCGAGACGGTCGCCGAGGTACCCGACGGCCTCCTCGTTCTGGAAGTCGGTCTGCTGCACCCACTTGAGCGGCTTGTCGCCCAGGATGCGGTAGATGTTGCCGTAGGTGCCACCTTCGACGCGGACCGAGAACTCCTTCTCCGAGCCCTTCGGCCGGATGACGATGCGCTCTGGTGCGGGCGCGGCAGCCTGCTCGGAGCGGTGCTTCGCGACGATGTCGCCCAGCGCGAACGTGAGCTGCCGGAGTCCTTCGTGACTCACGGTCGAGATCTCGAACACCCGGAAGCCGCGCGCCTCGAGATCGGGACGCACGAGGTCGGCGAGATCCTTCGCCTCCGGGACGTCGACCTTGTTGAGCGCCACCAGCTGGGGACGCTCGAGCAGCGGGAGCTGCCCGTCGGGCACGGGGTAGGCGGCGAGCTCGGCGAGGATGACGTCGAGGTCGCTGAGCGGGTCACGGCCCGGCTCGAGCGTCGCGCAGTCGAGGACGTGGACCAGTGCCGTGCAGCGCTCGACGTGGCGGAGGAACTCCAGACCCAGGCCCTTGCCCTCGCTCGCGCCCTCGATGAGGCCGGGCACGTCGGCGACGGTGAAGCGCTGCTCCCCCGCCTGAACGACGCCGAGGTTCGGGTGGAGCGTGGTGAACGGGTACTCGGCGATCTTGGGTCGCGCGGCGGAGATCGCGGCGATGAGGCTCGACTTGCCCGCCGAGGGGAAGCCGACGAGCGCGACGTCGGCGACGGTCTTCAGCTCGAGGAGGACGTCGCCCTCCCAGCCGGGTGTGCCGAGCAGCGCGAAGCCCGGCGCCTTGCGCTTGGGGTTCGCGAGGGCGGCGTTGCCGAGCCCGCCGAGACCACCGGGGGCGGCGACGAAGCGCATGCCCGGCTCGATCATGTCGACGAGGACCTCGCCCGAGGCGTCCTTCACGACGGTGCCGACGGGGACGGGCAGCTCGAGCGGCTCGCCCGCTGCGCCCGACCGGTGATCGCCCATGCCGAAGCCGCCGTTGCCGCTGGAGCGGTGCGGCGAGTGGTGGTACGACAGCAGCGTCGTGACCTGCGGGTCGGCGACGAGCACGACGTCGCCGCCGTGACCGCCGTTGCCGCCGTCGGGTCCGGCGAGCGGCTTGAACTTCTCGCGCTTGACCGACACGCAGCCGTTGCCACCCTTGCCGGCGCGCAGGTGAAGCGTCACCCGATCGACGAACGTGACCATGCGGTCCCCCTCAGGTCTTCAGGTCTCCCGGCGTGCCGGGAGAGGGATAAAGGGAAGGGGCGAGCCGAAGCCCGCCCCTTCCGGAAGTCCGTGCGACTCGCTGGATTACTCCGCGACCGCCACGACGTTGACGACCTTGCGGCCGCCCTTGTGGCCGAACTCGACAGCGCCCGCGGCCAGCGCGAACAGCGTGTCGTCGCCACCGCGGCCGACGTTGGCGCCGGGGTGGAAGTGCGTGCCACGCTGGCGGACGAGGATCTCGCCGGCGTTGACGGCCTGGCCGCCGAAACGCTTCACGCCGAGGCGCTGAGCGTTGGAGTCACGACCGTTGCGGGTGGAGCTTGCGCCCTTTTTGTGTGCCATCTCTGCGTCTCCTGTGGCTTACTTGATGCCGGTGACCTTGACGCGCGTGAGGTCCTGACGGTGCCCCTGGCGCTTCTTGTAGCCGGTCTTGTTCTTGAACTTCTGGATCACGATCTTCGGGCCGCGCTCCTCACCGAGCACCTCGGCGGTCACGGTGACCTTCGCGAGCTTGTCGGCATCGGTCGTGACGGTGTCACCGTCGACGAAGAGCACCGCGGGGAGCTCGATCTTGTCGCCGATCTTCGCCGCCTGGCGGTCGAGGACGACGATCGTGCCGACCTCGACCTTCTCCTGCCGGCCGCCGGCGCGCACAACTGCGTAAACCACTTCACACCTGTTTCTTCTGGGAGCGCGCGCACGCACTCGGGGACGTCAACCAAGACTTGGTGCGGATATCTCGACGCACCAAGGGTCTACTTTACCAGATGCCGGAACGCTCCGCGAAAGCGCGCCGGGCCGTGTCGCGCCACCAGTGCGTAGGATCTGCACGTGGCGATCCTGATCGACGATCCTCTCTGGCCGGCGCACGGTCGGCTGTGGGCGCACCTGGTGACCGACACCGATCTCGAGGAGCTTCACGCGTTCGCCGCCGCGAACGGCATCCCCGCGCGCGGATTCGACCTCGATCACTACGACGTCCCCGAAGAGGCGCACGCGCGCCTGGTCGCCGCCGGCGCCCTCCACGTGAGCGGGCACGAGCTGGTGCGGCGACTCATCGCCTCCGGACTCCGGGTGCGAGGTCGCGACCGCCACTGATTCAGGAGCCGACTACAGCTCGAGCACATCGGGCGCGCGGCCCGGCCCTTCGAACGCGCGGATGGCGTGGCTCACCCGCGTGAGCGCGGCAGCCGACAGAGACTGCGCCGCCCGGGCCGGAGCCGGGGCGGCGCAGCACGCTCAGTCCTCCGAGGGCGTGTGGGGCACCGGGGTGCCCGTGAGCGCCGCGGTGGTCACGCGACGACGGGACCGACCCTGTCCCGGCGCCTTGGGCTCGGGTAGGGCGTTCAGCACCGAGTCGAGGAGGAGATCCTTCTCGGTGCGGGTCTCCTTCTTCGCGTTCTTGGCGCCGGAATCCTGCCGCTTCTTGCGCGGCTTCTTCGGACGCTCGACGGGAGCCTGCTCGACGGTGGGCTCCGGCTCGACGTGCGGCGCATCTTCGCTGTGGTGGATGGTGGATGCCGCGATCTGCGCGAGCGCCGACTTCACACCCTCTGTGATCACGTGCGTGCCGTTCGAGCCGCTCCCGGTCGCGGGCGCCGGGGTGCCGCCGCGCGGGCGGCGACCGGACGAGGGCGCGCCGCCGGCGGCGGGCACCCGGTGCTTGACGACCGGGTCGTGGTGCACGATCAAGCCGCGACCCGCGCAGACCTCGCAGGCCTCGCTGAAGGTCTCCAAGAGGCCCAGTCCGAGCTTCTTGCGTGTCATCTGGACCAGACCGAGCGAGGTGACCTCGGCGACCTGGTGCTTCGTCCGGTCGCGGCTCAGGCATTCGACGAGACGCCGCAGCACGAGGTCGCGGTTCGACTCGAGCACCATGTCGATGAAGTCGACGACGATGATGCCCCCGATGTCGCGCAGGCGCAGCTGGCGGACGATCTCCTCGGCGGCCTCGAGATTGTTCTTCGTGACGGTCTCTTCGAGGTTGCCGCCCGAGCCGACGAACTTCCCGGTGTTGACGTCGACCACGGTCATCGCCTCGGTGCGGTCGATGACCAGCGAGCCGCCCGAGGGCAGCCACACCTTGCGGTCGAGGGCCTTCTCGATCTGCTCGGTGACGCGGAAGACGTCGAACGGGTCGTGCTCGCCTTCGTAGCGCTCGACGCGCTCGAGGAGGTCGGGCGCGACGGACTCGAGGTACTTCGAGATCGTGTGATGCGCGTCGTCGCCCTGGATGAGCATCTTCGAGAAGTCCTCGTTGAACACGTCGCGGACGATCTTGACCAGGAGGTCGGGCTCCGAGTGCAGCAGCGCGGGCGCCTGGATGGTCTCGATCTGCTTCGAGATGTGCTCCCACTGATTCGTGAGGCGCTGCACATCGCGCGTCAGCTGGTCCTCGGTGGCGCCTTCGGCGGCCGTGCGGACGATGACGCCGGACGACTCGGGCAGCACCTCCTTGAGGATCTTCTTGAGGCGGGCGCGCTCGGTGTCGGGAAGCTTGCGCGAGATGCCGTTCATGTTGCCGCCCGGCACGTATACGAGGTATCGACCGGGGAGCGAGATCTGGCTTGTGAGGCGCGCGCCCTTGTGCCCGACCGGATCCTTCGTGACCTGAACGAGCACGCGGTCACCGGTCTTGAGGGCGAGCTCGATCCGCCGGGGCTGGTTGCCGGTCTCGACGACGTCCCAATCGACCTCGCCCGAGTACAGCACCGCGTTGCGGCCCCGGCCGATGTCGACGAAGGCGGCCTCCATGCTCGGCAGGACGTTCTGGACGCGGCCGAGGTAGACGTTGCCGATGAGCGACGCGTCCTGGTTGCGGGCGACGTAGTGCTCGACGAGCACGTTGTCTTCGAGCACCGCGATCTGGATGCGGCCGTTGCGCGAGCGCACGATCATGTCGCGGTCGACAGCCTCACGACGGGCGAGGAACTCCGCCTCGGTCACCACCGCACGGCGGCGGCCGGCCTCGCGACCATCGCGGCGGCGCTGCTTCTTGGCCTCGAGCCGGGTCGAGCCCTTGATGCGCTGCGGCTCGGTGATGAGCTCGACGGCACGCTGACGGGGCTGCGACGGCTCGGACGGAGCGGATGCCTCGTCCCGGCCTTCGCCGCGGCGACGGCTGCGGCGGCGCGAGGTGGTGGACGGCGCCGCGGCCTCGGGCTCCGCCTCCGGCTGTGGGCGGCCCGGGCGCGCGGGAAGCGGCGTGATCTCGGGCGCGTAGAACATCAGCTGCGTCGACACCGCCGACACGAAGACCTCGGGCAGCAGCCCCAGGGTCACCGCGGTCACGGCCTCGGGCTCTGCAGGGGCCTCGGGCTCTGCAGGGGCCTCGGGCTCTGCAGGGGCCTCGGGCTCTGCAGGGGCCTCGGGCGACGCTTCGGCCGGGGCGGCCTCTTCGGCGGGCTCGGGAGTCGCCTCGGCGCCGGGTTGCGCCGGGGCCTCTGCCGTGGTGGCTGCCGAGGGGGCCTCGACGGCGCCCTCGGCCGGGCTCTCCTCAGCGTGCGCGGAGGCCTCGGCGGCCTCCTGCGGCTCCTCGACCGGCGAATCCGCGTGATCCGCGGGCGTCGCTTCGTCGCCCGCGGGCGTCAGCGCTGCGTCCTGTTCGGTCTGAGGGGTGAATTCTGCATCGGTTCCATCAGCCATCACTGGCGTACTCCTAGCGGGGCGACACCGCGCGTCGCCCGGCGAAATCTCGTGCAGCGCCGCCCATGCCCCATTGGACGGGGCGTTGCCGCGAACTCACTCGGTCTGCAGCGGTCGTCCGGCGCTAGGCGGATGCTCGCGCTGCCAAGGGCATTCGTCGCCCTGAAGTCTTCTGGTGATGATCGCCACGGCGCGGCCGTGAGTCATCGACCCCCATTATCGCACTTCCCCCGCCAGAATGCCCATTCGCCCCGTGACCGCGCCTTCCCCACGCCGCGCATCGGCGATTTGCCACGGCGCGGGGGTGCGGCATCCGTGCAGATCTCGGTGCCATAATCCGAGGCATGCCCGAGCAGCAGACCCACACCCGGCCGTCCGGACTCGCCGTATGGCTCGTGATCGCGGGCGTGATCGGGTGGTGGGCGGCCTTCTCGCTCACGGTCGAGAAGATCGAGAAGCTGGCGAACCCCGACGCGATCGCGTCGTGCGATCTGAGCGTGCTGGTGCAGTGCAGCGCGAACCTCGATTCATGGCAGGGCAGCGTGTTCGGCTTCCCCAACCCGATCCTCGGCCTCACGGGATGGGCTGCGCCCATCGTCGTCGGCATGGCGATCCTGGCTCGCGCCCGCTTCGCCCGCTGGTTCTGGTGGTGCTTCTGGGCCGGCATCGCGTTCGCGTTCGGTTTCGTGATCTGGCTCATCAGCCAGAGCATCTACGCACCGAACCTGCACACGCTGTGCCCGTGGTGCATGGTGACGTGGGCCGTCACGATTCCGACCTTCTACGCGGTGACGTTGCACATGCTCCGGGCCGGGTTGGTCCCGGCATCCGATCGGGTCCGTGACGTGGCCGACCGCCTGATGGTCTGGGTGCCGCTGGCGGCGATCGTCAGCTACGCGATCATCCTGCTGCTGGCGCAGCTCGAGATGAACGCGGTCGTCAACATCTGGCAGACACTGTTCGGCTGACCTCGGGATCGGCCCGACGGACGTTCCCGAGGTCAGCCGACGGAGCGCTCAGCCGAACCAGATCTCGAGTTCGCGCGCGGCGGACTCGGGGCTGTCGGAGCCGTGCACCAGGTTCTGCTGCACCTTCAGACCCCAGTCGCGGCCGTAGTCGCCTCGGACCGTTCCCGGGGCGGCGGTCGTGGGGTCGGTCGTGCCCGCGAGCGAGCGGAACCCCTCGATCACGCGGTTGCCGGCGAGACGGATCGCGACCGACGGGCCCGACATCATGAACTCGAGCAGCGGTTCGTAGAACGGCTTGCCCTCGTGCTCCGCGTAGTGGCGCTCGAGGGTCTCGCGGTCGGGCTCCACGAGGCGGATGTCGACGAGGGCGTATCCCTTCGCCTCGATGCGGGCGAGGATCGCGCCGGTGAGGCCGCGGGCGACACCGTCGGGCTTGACGAGGACGAGGGTCTCTTCGATGGGCATGCGGGACCTTTCGTTACGGATCAGGCGTGGGGAGGAGTCAGTGCTCTTCGGGAGATTGGGCTGCGAGGCGCGCGTTGCGCCGGTCGAGAGCGGCCCCCTTGATCGTCGCATACCCGTACATGCCGCCGAAAATGAGCGCGACGACCGCGAGCGCGGGTACGAGGAATGCGCCGAGCAGGACGATCGCCTGCAGCGCCCAGCCGAGCACGATCCCCCAGCGGTAGCGCACCACGCGAGTCGTGAGGATCATCAGCAGCGCCACCACGGCGCCGGCGACGATGCCCCACCACGGCGCGATCGAGGCGGGCAGCGCCTTGAGCCCGTATACGACGAGGCCCCCGAGGAAGACGACGATCGACTCGAAGCCGAGCACGATCGTGGCCAGCGACTCCGCCGCACCGCGCGGGCGACGGGGCTTCGGCGGCTTCGCGTCGGTCACGCGTTTCACCCCGCCTTCCAGTCCTCGTCGGCCGCGAGGGCGAGGGCCTCGCCCGCGAGCACGACCGATCCCGCGATCACGACGGCGCGCCGATCGGATGCTGCGGCCCACGCGCGCGCCGCCTCCGCGGCGTCGGCGAGGTCGCGGTGCACGGAGACCCGCAGATCGTGCGCCTCGGCGAGGTCGGCGATCGCGTCCGCGTCCTCCGCGCGATCGGAGTCGGGAGCGGTGGCGAACACGTGCGCCGCCACGGGGGCGAGCTCCGCGACGATCCCGGCGGCGTCCTTGTCGGAGAGCACTCCGAGCACGACGCCCCACTCGTCGAAGTCGAACGCCTCCCGCAGGGCGGTCACGAGGGCTCGGGCGCCGTGCGGGTTGTGGGCCGCGTCGACGAGCACGGTCGGCGCGGCGCCGACGAGCTGGAGGCGTCCGGGCGAGGTCACCCCGCCAAGGCCGTCCGCCAGCACGTCTCCGGCGATCGGCTGGGATGCACCGCCCACGAGCGACTCGACCGCGGCGATCGCGAGAGCCGCGTTGAAGCCCTGGTGCGCCCCGTAGAGCGGCAGGTACTCGCCTTCATACGTGCCGGCGAGGCCGCGCACGGTGATCTGCTGTCCGCCGACGGCGAGTCGCTGCTCGGCGAGCGCGAACTCGGCGCCCTCGAAGGCGATCGAGGCGCCCCGCGCGGCGGCGGCGTCGCGGAGCACCGCCTCGGCGGCGGCATCCTGCCGTGCCGAGACGACCGCGGCCCCGTCCTTGATGATGCCCGCCTTGACGCTCGCGATCTCGGCGATCGTGTCGCCGAGACGGTCCGCGTGGTCGAGGTCGATCGGGGCGAACACCGCCACGTCGCCGTCGGCGGTGTTCGTGGAGTCCCACGACCCGCCCATGCCGACCTCGAGCACGAGCACGTCGATCGGCGCGTCGGCGAAGGCGACGAACGCGAGCACCGTGAGCAGCTCGAAGAACGTGAGAGCGGCATCGTCGCTCGCGGCGAGTTCGGCGTCGACCAGATCGACGACGGGTGCGATCTCGTCCCACGCGTCGGCGACCGCGGCATCGTCGATCGGCTCGCCGTCGACCATGATCCGCTCGGTGAACCGCTCGAGGTGGGGACTGGTGAACAGGCCGGTGCGCAGCCCGTGCGCGCGCACGAGGCTCTCGATCATGCGGCTGGTCGACGTCTTCCCGTTGGTGCCCGTCACATGGACGACGCGGTACGTCTTCTGCGGGTCGTCCAGCAGCTCGAGCACCCGCTTCGTGCGCTCCACGCGGGGCTGCACCCACCGCTCCCCCTGGCGCTCGAGGAGTGCCTCGTAGACGGCGTCGGCGCGCTGCCGGTCGCGATCGCTCATGCCTGGACTCCCGTCCTGCCGACCGAGACGGTGAAGGCTCCGCGGTTGGCATAGGTTCCCGCGTCGACCACCGCCTCGTATTCGATTGCGGTCTCGGAATCACCGGATGCTGCGAGCTCGGCCGCTCGGGTCCGCACGGTGTGTGCGAGGGCGAGCGTCTCGCCCGCCACATCGGCGACGTCGAAGGCGGCGGCGACGGCCTCGCCGTCGGCGTCGTCATCGAAGAGGAGGCCGAGGCGGATGCGGTCGCTGACGTCGAAACCGGCGGATTTGCGGGTGTCCTGGACGGCGCGGATCACGTCACGAGCCAGGCCCTCCGCCTCGAGCTCAGGCGTCGTGGTGGTGTCGAGCAGCACGAAGCCTTCGCCTGCCAGGAGCGAGATCGCCGTGCCCTCGGCGACGCCGCCTGCCTCGAGCGTGAGATCGTACTCCCCCGGCTCCAGGGCGAGGCCGTCGACGACCACGACACCGTCGCGCTGCTCCCACACGCCCGCCTTGGCGCCCGCGATCACATGCTGGACCTGCTTGCCCAGGCGCGGTCCCGCGGCGCGCGCGTTCACGGTGAGGCGCTTGCTGATGCCGTAGCGCTCCGAGACGTCGTCGCCCAGTTCGATGAGCTCGACCGACTTCACGTTGAGCTCGTCGCGCAGGATGCCCTCGAACTGCGCGAGGGACGCAGCATCCGGAACCGCCACCGTCAGGGTGGGAAGCGGCAGGCGCACGCGACGGCCCTCCTTCTTGCGCAGCGCGTTGGCCACGCTGGATGCCTCGCGGACGGCGTCCATCGCGGCGCGGATGTCGTCGGCAGCCGGGAAGGCGTCGGCGTCGGGCCAGTCCTGGAGGTGGACGCTGCGTCCGCCGGTGAGGCCCTGCCAGACCTTCTCGGAGACCAGCGGGATGAGGGGCGCTGACACGCGGGTGAGGGTCTCGAGCACCGTGTACAGCGTGTCGAAGGCCTCGCGGCTCTTCGGATCCTCGGACACGCCGACCCAGAACCGGTCGCGTGAACGGCGGATGTACCAGTTGGTCAGCGCCTCCGCGAAGTCACGCAGCTTCGCCGCCGCCAGCGTCGAGTCGAGCGCCTCGAGGTCGGCGGCCACGTCGCGCACCAGGTCGCCCGTGAGCGCCAGGATGTAGCGGTCGAGCACGTCGGTCGAGTCGGTGCGCCACGACGCCTGGTAGCCCTCGCCACCGGCGCCGCCTGCGGCGTTGGCGTAGGTCGCGAAGAAGTACCACGCGTTCCAGACCGGCAGCAGGAACTCGCGGACGCCCGCGCGGATGCCCTCCTCGGTGACGATGAGGTTGCCGCCGCGCAGCACCGAGCTCGACATCAGGAACCAGCGCATCGCATCTGATCCGTCGCGGTCGAAGACCTCGCTGACGTCGGGGTAATTGCGCAGCGACTTGGACATCTTCAAGCCGTCGCTGCCCAGAACGATGCCGTGGCACGACACCCCGGTGAAGGCGGGGCGATCGAACAGCGCCGTCGAGAGCACGTGCATGACGTAGAACCAGCCGCGCGTCTGCCCGATGTACTCGACGATGAAGTCCGCCGGCGAGTGCTCGTCGAACCACTGCTGGTTCTCGAACGGGTAGTGCACCTGCGCGTACGGCATCGAGCCCGAGTCGAACCACACGTCGAAGACGTCCTCGATGCGGCGCATCGTGCTCTTGCCCGTCGGGTCGTCCGGGTTCGGGCGGGTGAGGTCGTCGATGTACGGGCGGTGGAGGTCGACCTCGCCCTCCGCGTTGCGGGGAAGGCGCCCGAAGTCGCGCTCGAGCTCCTCGAGGGAGCCGTAGACGTCGACACGGGGGTGCTCCGGGTCGTCGCTCTTCCACACCGGGATCGGCGAGCCCCAGTAGCGGTTGCGGCTGATCGACCAGTCGCGCGCGCCCTCGAGCCACTTGCCGAACTGGCCGTGCTTGACGTTCTCGGGCACCCAGGTGATCTGCTCGTTGCCCGCGAGCATGCGGTCCTTGATGTCGGTGACGCGCACGAACCAGCTCGAGACGGCGCGGTAGATGAGGGGGTTCCGGCAACGCCAGCAGTGCGGGTACGAGTGCTCGTAGCTCGCCTCCCGCAGGAGGCGCCCGTCCTGTTTCAGCAGGCGGATGAGCGGACGGTTCGCATCCATCCAGAGCTCGCCGGCGACGTCCGTCACCTGCGGGAGGAAGCGCCCGCCGTCGTCGAGGCTCATGATGAGCGGGATGCCCGCGGCCTCGGTCACCCGCTGGTCGTCCTCACCGAAGGCCGGAGCCTGGTGGACGATGCCGGTGCCGTCGCCGGTCGTGACGTAGTCGTCGACGAGGATGCGCCAGGCGTTCTGCGTGCGCCAGATCGAGGCATCCGCGTAATAGTCGAACAGGCGGTCGTAGGCGACGTCCTCGAGCTCGGAGCCGACGATCGTCTGTTCGACGGCCTCACGCGCGGCCTCAGCGGAGGCGTAGCCGAGGTCCTTGGCGTAGCCGGCGAGCAGCTCCTCGGCGAGGAGGTAGCGGTGCGACTCGGCTTCCGCATGCTCGTCGTCGCGGTGCACGTCCGCGGCGCCGTTCGGCCCGCCCGGCACCACGACGTAGCGGATGTCGGGGCCGACGGCGAGGGCGAGGTTGGTCGGCAGGGTCCACGGGGTGGTCGTCCACGCGAGGGCGCGTACCGCGGTGAGACCGAGCGCCTCTGCCTTGGCGCCCACCAGCGGGAATGTGACGGTGACCGAAGGGTCCTGGCGCATCTTGTAGACGTCGTCGTCCATGCGCAGCTCGTGCGCCGACAGCGGCGTCTCGTCGCGCCAGCAGTACGGCAGCACGCGGTGACCCTCGTACGCGAGACCCTTGTCGTGGATCGTCTTGAACGCCCACAGCACGGATTCCATGTACGTGAGGTCGAGCGTCTTGTAGCCGCGCTCGAAGTCGACCCACCGCGCCTGACGCGTGACGTAGTCCTCCCACTCACGCGTGTAGGCCAGCACCGACTCCCGCGACTTCGCGTTGAACGTGGCGATGCCCATCGCCTCGATCTCGCTCTTCTCGGTGATGCCAAGCTGCTTCATGGCCTCGAGCTCGGCGGGAAGGCCGTGCGTGTCCCAGCCGAAGACGCGGTCGACCTTCTTGCCGCGCATCGTCTGGAAGCGCGGGAAGACGTCCTTCGCGTAGCCGGTGAGGAGGTGACCGTAGTGCGGGAGGCCGTTCGCGAAGGGCGGGCCGTCGTAGAACACCCACTCCTCGGCGCCCTCGCGCTGATCGATCGACGCACGGAACGTGCGGTCGGCCTCCCAGAACGCGAGCGTCTCCTGCTCGATCTCGGGGAAGCGGGGGCTCGGAACGACGGGGGCCGGCGCGGTGTCGGCCGCGGGCCCGAAGGCGGAGGGGCGGGGGTAGGTCATCTTCTCTCGCAGGTGCTCGCTCGTGTGCTTCCTGCGGGGACGACACTGCCTGGATCCGTGACCAGACGTACCGCGGTACCACCCTGCATTGACGGCGCCGAGGCGACCGCCCGCTTTCACTGCGGCTGTGACGGGCCTGCCCCGCTCGGTTCTAGTGGGAACGCCGCGTGCGTGGCGTCCTGTTCTTCCGAGAGCTCCCCGGTGATGGCCGGATCCGCGCTGGTCCCACGATTCTACCGTGGGAGTGCAAGGGGGAATGCGGAGACGACCGCGGGGGTTTCTGGACTCGTGCCAAGATCGACTCCCGTGACCGCAGCAGCACCCGACACCGCGCTCGCCCTCGAATCCGCCCCCACCCGCCGCGTGGCGTGGGCCTCGATGGTGGGCACCTCCCTCGAATCCTTCGACTTCTACCTGTTCGCGTACTTCTCGGCGTTCTTCGTCGGGCCGCTCTTCTTCGACCCGCTGGGTGAGTTCGGCGCGACCAGCGCGGCGTTCCTCACCATCGCCCTCGCGTTCGTCGTCCGCCCGATCGGCGCCGTGATCTTCGGCTACATGGGCGACCGGCTCGGCCGGCGCGCAACGCTCCTGTGGACCGTCGCCATCATGGGCGTCGCGACCGGCCTCATCGGCGTTCTTCCCACCTATGCCCAGGCGGGGTGGCTCGGAGCGATCCTGCTGATCCTCCTCCGCATCGTGCAGGGCCTGTCGCTCGGCGGCGAGTGGGGCGGCTCGATCCTCATCGCGACCGAGAACTCCGGACCGGTCAAGCGCGCCTTCTACGCTGCGGTCCCCCAGCTCGGCTCCCCCGTGGGCTCGATCCTCTCCGCCACCGTGTTCATCGTGCTGACGGCCGTCCTGCCTGCCGAGCAGATCGCCGCGTGGGGATGGCGCATCCCGTTCCTCCTCGCGGTCCCGCTCCTGCTCGTGTCGTTGTACCTGCGGTGGTCGATCACCGAGACGCCGGTGTTCGAGCGCATCGTCGCCGAGGGGCGCCGTGACCGCGTCCCGTTCCTCACGATGTTCGCGAGGCGCCCCGGAGCCATGGCGATCGCCATCGGCGCGGCTCTGCTCGGCATCGGGTCGTACTCGCTGATGAACACCTACACGGTCAACTACGGCGTGGAGCAGCTCGGCTTCAGCTTCCAGGACCTGCTCATCGCGACCACGATCGGCGGCCTGCTGCAGCTCGTCACCATCCCGCTGTTCGGCGCCTGGGCGAGCCGGGTCGGCTCCGCGAACGTCGTGGTGTGGGGCGCGCTGGGCACCCTCCTCATCACGTTCCCGATGTACTTCCTGCTCCAGTTCGCGAGCTTCCCGATCCTCGTGGCGACCATGCTCGTGGGCGGCATCCTGCCGACGATGGCGTGGGCCGCACTCGGTGGCCTCATGAACGACCTCTTCCCGGACCGATTCCGCTACTCGGCGCTGTCGCTCGCCTATGCCCTGGCCGCGACGATCAGCGGGTTCGTGCCCTACCTGACGTTCGAGCTCGGCGTGGCGACGGGCTTCGCGTGGTGGCACCCCGGCGTCATCCTCGCGATCATGTCCGTCATCACGCTCGTCTCCGCGTGGTTCGCATCACGCCGCGCCGTCGAACCGGAGCTCGCGACCGAACCCGCCACCGCGACCGCGACCGCGTGATCGGGGGACGGATGCTGCGGCCCGCAGCATCCGTCCCGCGATCCGGGTGCATCGCACCCGGGTAGAATCGAGCGACATCCCACACTCAGGCACGCTCACACAGTGCCGCACATATCGCCTCGAGGAGACGCCATGACCGACGCCCGCCCCGCACAGGGTCAGATCCCGGACAAGCCCGCGCTCGAGGGACTCGAAGAGAAGTGGGACGCCGCGTGGTCCGGTCAGGGCACGTATCTGTTCGACCGCGCCCGCGCCGTCGAGGTCGGCCGTGAGGGCGTGTACTCGGTCGACACTCCCCCGCCCACCGCGTCGGGGAGCCTGCACATCGGGCACGTCTTCTCGTTCACGCACACCGACCTCAAGGTGCGCTACGAGCGCATGCGCGGCAAGACGGTGTTCTATCCGATGGGCTGGGACGACAACGGCCTTCCCACCGAGCGCCGCGTGCAGAACTACTACGGCGTGCGCTGCGACCCGTCGCTGCCGTACGACGCCGACTTCACCCCGCCGTTCGAGGGCGGCGACAACAAGTCCAGCCGCGCCGCAGACCAGGTGCCGGTCAGCCGTCGCAACTTCATCGAGCTCTGCGAGAAGCTCACCGTCGAGGACGAGAAGCACTTCGAGGCGCTCTTCCGCCAGCTGGGGCTCAGTGTCGACTGGACCCAGACCTACCGCACCATCTCCGACGACACGATCCGCACCAGCCAGCGCGCGTTCCTGCGGAACCTCGAGCGCGGCGAGGCGTACCAGGACCTCGCGCCGACGATGTGGGACATCGACTTCCGCACCGCGATCGCGCAGGCCGAGCTCGAGGAGCGCGACCAGCCCGCCGCGTACCACCGCGTGGCGTTCCACCGCACCGATGGCGCGGGCGACGTGCACATCGAGACGACGCGCCCCGAGCTGCTGCCCGCGTGCGTGGCGCTGGTCGCCCACCCCGACGACGAGCGCTACCAGCCCCTCTTCGGCACCACGGTGCGCACGCCGCTCTTCGACGTCGAGGTGCCGGTGCTCGCGCACCCGCTGGCCCAGCCCGACAAGGGCTCGGGCGTCGCGATGATCTGCACCTTCGGCGACGTCACCGACGTCGTGTGGTGGCGTGAGCTGCAGCTGCCCAACCGCACGATCCTGGGTCTCGACGGACGCGTGCTGGCTGATGCCCCGCAGGCGATCGAGACGGATGCCGGCAAGGCGGCGTACGCGGAGCTCGCGGGCAAGACGGTGTTCAGCGCCAAGAAGCGCGTCGTGGAACTGCTGCAGGAATCCGGCGAGCTGATCGGCGACCCGAAGCCCTTCACGCACGTCGTGAAGTTCTACGAGAAGGGCGATCGTCCGATGGAGATCGTCTCGACGCGCCAGTGGTACATCCGCAACGGCGCGCGCGACGAGGCGCTGCGCGACAAGCTCATCGCGCTCGGCAAGGACATGTCGTGGCACCCCGACTTCATGCGGGTGCGCTTCGAGAACTGGACCAACGGCCTCACCGGCGACTGGCTCGTCTCGCGCCAGCGCTTCTTCGGCGTGCCGATCCCCGTCTGGTACGCGCTCGACGAGAACGGCGAGCGGGACTACGACCGCGTGCTCACGCCCGACCACGCCTCGCTGCCGATCGACCCGTCCATCGACGTCCCCGCCGGCTACACGGCCGACCAGCGCGGCGTGCCCGGCGGCTTCGAGGGTGAGAACGACATCTTCGACACCTGGGCGACCTCGTCGCTGACCCCGCAGCTCGCGGGCGGCTGGGAGCGCGACCCGGAACTCTGGGACCTCGTCGCCCCGTTCGACCTGCGCCCGCAGGGCCAGGACATCATCCGCACGTGGCTGTTCTCGACGCTGCTGCGCAGCGCCCTCGAGGACGATCGTGCGCCGTGGACGGATGCAGCCATCTCCGGCTTCATCGTGGACCCCGACCGCAAGAAGATGTCGAAGTCGAAGGGCAACGTCGTCACGCCCGCCGACATCCTCGCGCAGCACGGCTCGGACGCGGTGCGGTATTGGGCCGCCTCGAGCCGTCTCGGCACCGACGCGGCGTTCGACCCGCAGAACCCCACGCAGGTGAAGATCGGCCGTCGCCTCGCGATCAAGGTGCTCAACGCTGCCAAGTTCGTGCTGTCGTTCCCGGTGCCCGAGGGCGCCGAGGTGACCCACGCGCTCGACGCGTCGATGCTCGCCACCCTGCACGGCGTGGTGCGCGAGGCCACGAAGGCTCTCGACAACTACGACCACGCGCGTGCTCTCGAGGTGACCGAGTCGTTCTTCTGGACGTTCTGCGACGACTACCTCGAGCTCGTCAAGGAGCGTGCCTACAACCAGACCGACGCGGGGCAGGCTTCCGCCGCACTCGCGCTGCGTCTGGCGATGTCGGCACTGCTGCGGCTTCTGGCTCCGGTGCTCGCGTTCGCGACGGAAGAAGCCTGGTCGTGGTTCAACGACGGATCGGTGCACACGGCGGACTGGCCGGTCGCGCCGGAGCAGGAGTGGGGCGACCCCGCCGTTCTCGCGGCGGTGAGTGCGGCGCTGATCGGCATCCGCCGCGCGAAGACCGAGGCGAAGGCCTCGCAGAAGACCCCGGTGGCATCGCTCACCATTCGTGCCGAAGATCACACGATCGCGAACCTGCGGCTCGCGGAGGGCGACCTGCGGGCTGTCGGTCGCATCGAGAAGCTGGAACTCCTCGACGGGTGGAGCGAGCTCGTCATCGACAGCGTGGAACTCGCTCCTCAGGAGGTCTGACATGCAGCTCGGAACACGCTGGACCTCGGGAGACGAACCGCCCAAGGCCGTCCCCGCCGCGCTGGTGCGTGGCATCCGTTCCGTCGACGAGACGATCCCCGGCGACCAGCTCGGTCAGCCGCGTCCGCGCTGGACGCTCACGTGGCTGGAGGGGAAGCCGATCGCCGAGCTCGACACGGGGGTCATCGTGTCGCTGGACGCCGACGGCGAAGCCGTCGTCCGG
The DNA here is from genome assembly GCF_041938625.1 of Microbacterium trichothecenolyticum. Classification (GTDB taxonomy): domain Bacteria; phylum Actinomycetota; class Actinomycetes; order Actinomycetales; family Microbacteriaceae; genus Microbacterium; species Microbacterium trichothecenolyticum_D. The sequence continues at coordinate 2,399,206 of NZ_CP169427.1, forward strand.
CACGATCCGGACGACGGCTTCGCGTAAGACTCGGGCTCATTCCTCCGGCGCGTCGTGCTGCGACGCCGAGAGGAGCAGCCGCACAGCGAACAGGGTCGCGACGAGCGTCAGACCTGCGGCGATGAGGAACGGCAGTCGCAGGTCGATGCGGGCGACCCATCCGCCCAGGAGCGTCGCGAACGGGAAGATGCCCCACGTGAAGGTGCGGCTGATCCCCAGCACGCGGCCGAACATGTGGCCGGGCACGATCGTCTGACGCAGCGCGCCCCACGGCACGTTCCACACCGACACGGCGGCGGCCATGAGGCCGTAGGCGATCGTCCCCGTGATCGCCTCGGGTGCCGCCCACACCGCGGCGAGGCTGAGCGCCGCGACGACGTTCGCCGCGAGCATCACCGGGCCACGGCCGAAGGTCGCGACGAGCGAGGGTGCCACCAGCGATCCGCCGAGCGCGCCGAGCCCGATTCCGGCGGTGACCACGCCGATGGCTGCGGCGGGCACGTGCTGCACGTCGAGGAAGTACAGGTACACGGGCGCCTGGGCGAACGCGAACGCCGACCCGACGATCGAGGTGAAGATCACCATCGAGCGCAGGAACCGGTGGTTCCAGAGGTACGCGAAGGCGTCACCCGCCGAGACGTTCGGACGCGCCGCGGTCGCAGCATCCGTCTCCGCGGTCTTCTCGGCTGCTTCCTCGGAAGCGGCCAGCGGGTCACCGGCGGCCACTGCCGCCTCGGCCCGCACCGATGTGGCGTGCACATCGTGGAGGGGACGGGCCGCGGACAGCGGAAGCATCACCGCGAGCACGATCGGGATGAGGTAGCCGGCTGCGCCCACCCAGAGCGGGAGCGCGAGGGAGATCGCGAACAGCACACCGCCGATCGGCGACGAGATGAAGCTGTCGATGGTGATCTGAGCGGCCTGGAGCCAGCCGTTCGCGCGGTCGAGGGCAGGGCGCTTCACCACGCTCGGGACGATCGCGTTGGTCGCGTTGTCGAACAAGGTCTCACCGAGGCCGAACACCAGAACGCCGGCGAACAGCCACCAGATGTCGAGCGCCCCCGTGACGGTGAGGAGGGCCAGTCCGACGGCCGCGAGGCCGCGGATGCCGTTCGCGATCGCCATGATCCATCGGCGGTCGAAGCGGTCGACGATCATGCCCGTGGGCAGGCCGAAGACGAGCCAGGGCAGGAACGCCAGCGCCCCGATCGCCGCGATCGCGAGCGGATCGCGGGTGAGCGTGGTGGCGATGAGCGGCACCGCCACCCGCCCGAGGCCGTCGGCCAGGTTGCTGAAGGCGGCCGCGGTCCACAGCTTGCCGAAATCGCGGCCGAGCGGGACCCTGCGTGCCCGCCCGACCGGCGATCCGGCCCGCTGCGCCGTGTCGACGCTTTCGCTCATCGCGGCAGCATCCCCATCGCGGCGCGCGCCTCGGCTTCGCGCCGAGCGCCGCTCGCGGCGGCCTGCGCGCTCAGTGCGCGACGCTCCTGGGCGTCGTCTCGCTTCTCGACGCGTGCGACGACGTACGCGTCGAGGGCGGATGCGGCGCGCAGCAGCGCGCGGTCGAATCGGGTGGCGGATGCCCGGAACCCACGTGCCGCGAGTTCGTCTGCCGTGATGGCGGTCATGACTGTCCTCCTATTTGCGGGAGCGGGAAGAGGTCGGCCCGGATGGTGACGGGGCGGACGTTCTCGCCGGTCTGATTGCGATAGTTGTCGACGGTCTCGTCGATGAGCGCCATGATCTTCAGCGCCAGGTCTTTGCTCTGCTCGGGCGTGAGGCGAGCGGTGGCGGTGGATATCAGCGTGCCCTCCTGCCACATCGCGTCCTCGCCGCCGATCCCCCGGTTGACGAAGTCGAGCAGCTGGTCGTTGCGGTTGCGCAGGAACTCGTTCATCACGACCTGCGTCGCGGCCCGGCCCGCGGGCGTCGCCATCGCGTCGGGGTTGGCGAACGACACGCCCCCGACGGGGCGCTCCCACCAGCGCTCACGGCCGGTGCCGCGGTCCTCGGCTTCGCGGATGAGGTCCTGCTTGGCGAGAGCGCGAAGGTGGTAGCTCGTCGAGCCGCTGGACTCCCCCAGGCGCTCCGCGAGCGAGCTCGCCGTCTGCGGACCGTACTGGCTGAGGATGTCGTAGATCTTCACGCGGAGCGGGTGCGCCAGGGCCCGGAGGGCGCCGGAGTCCAGGACGCGGTCCTGGTTGTGGCGCTCCTCCGTACGGGCGGCTGCGTCGTCCGTCTGCGGTGTCTCGTTCTCTGCCATGACTCGAGATTAGCGATGCAAAGCATTCTTTGCAAGAAGTTCTTTGCAACGCGCACTTTGCAATCATGTCTTTGCAAACGTCTCTCGGCATGCCCCGCCGCGTGACTAGGCTGGACGCCATGCCGAACGACAACCCGCTCCTGTCCCCCAGCACGCTGCCGTACGGGCTTCCCGAGTATGCGGCCATTCGCCCCGAGCACTATCTGCCGGCGTTCGAGCAGGCGTTCGCGGATCACACGCGAGAGGTGTCGGCGATCACGCGCGTGCGATCGATGCCGACTTTCGAGAACACCCTGGTGCCGCTGGAAGAGAGCGGACGACTCCTGGGCGACATCGCGCGGACGTTCTACACGGTGTCTTCGGCCGACGCGACACCCGAGATCCAGGAGATCGAAGAGCAGCTGGCGCCGCTCATGTCGGCGCACCAGGATTCGATCCAGCTGGACTCCGCGCTGTTCTGGCGCATCAAGACGATCCACGATCAGCTCGACGAGCTCGGCCTGACACCCGAGCAGCGCTACCTCGTGGAGCGCCACCACACCGAGATGGCCCATGCCGGCGCCGGGCTCGACGATGAGGCGAAGAAGCGCCTCACGGAGCTCAACCAGCGACTCTCCACCCTGACGACGCAGTTCGAGAAGAACCTCCTCGCCGACACCAACGACCTGGCCGTCGTGTTCGACGATGCCTCCGAGCTCGATGGGCTCGCGGAGGGCGAGCTCTCCGCGGCCGCGCGGGCCGCCGCGGATCGCGGGCTGGAGGGCAAGTGGGTCGTCTCCCTCACCCTGTTCACCGGCCACCCCTACCTGGCGAGCCTGACCGATCGGGAGTCGCGTGCTCGCCTGCTCGCGGCATCCCGCTCCCGTGGATCGCGCGGCAACGACAACGACAACCGTGCGACGCTGCTCGAGATCGTGCGCCTGCGTGCCGAGCGGGCCGCCCTGCTCGGCTACGACTCGCACGCCGCGTACATCACGTCCGACGAGACCGCCGGCTCGCCTGCGGCTGTCCACGACCTGCTGCGCCAGCTCGCCACTCCGGCGGCACGGAACGCCCGTCGCGAGCAGGCGAAGCTGCAGGCCATCGTCGACGCCGGTCCCGCGCCCTTCGCTCTGAAGGCACACGACTGGGCGTTCTACACCGAGAAGGTGCGGGCCGCCGAGTACGATCTCGACCGCTCTGCGCTCCGGCCTTGGTTCGAAGCTGAGCGGGTGCTCCAGAACGGCGTGTTCCGCGCCGCGACGGACCTGTACGGCATCACGTTCACCGAGCGCCCCGATCTCGGCGGCTACCACCCCGACACACGCGTCTTCGAGATCCACAACCCGGACGGGTCGGCTCTCGGGCTCTACATCCTCGACCTCTACACACGCGACACGAAGCGCGGGGGCGCGTGGATGAATTCGATCGTGCTCCAGTCGGGTTTGCGCGGCACCCAGCCGATCGTGGTCAACAACCTCAACGTCCCGAAGCCGGCCGAGGGACGCCCGACGCTGCTCAGTCTCGACGAGGTGACCACGCTGTTCCACGAGTTCGGCCACGCCCTGCACGGCCTGTTCGCGACGGTCACGTATCCGCACTTCGCGGGCACCAACGTCTACCGCGATTTCGTCGAGTTCCCGAGCCAGGTCAACGAGATGTGGATCTACTGGCCCGAGATCCTCGCGTCGTACGCCCGCCACATCGACACCGACGAGCCGCTCCCCGCCGAGATCGTCGAGAAGCTCCACGCGTCAGAGGCTTTCAACCAGGGCTTCGCGACGAGCGAGTACCTCGCTGCGGCATGGCTCGACCAGGCATGGCACTCCCTGTCGGTGGACGCCGCCGCGGCAGACATCGATGTCGCGGACTTCGAGGCGCGGGCTCTCGCCGACATCGGCCTCGACAGCCCGGTCGTTCCCCCCCGGTATTCGTCGACGTACTTCGCCCACGTGTTCTCGGGCGGCTACAGCGCCGGGTACTACTCGTACATCTGGAGCGAGGTACTCGACGCCGATACGGTGGAGTGGTTCCGCGAGAACGGCGGGTTGCGCCGCGAGAATGGCGACCGGTTCCGCGCGAGGCTGCTCGGCGTGGGCGGATCGAAGGATCCGCTCGAGGCCTACCGCGACTTCCGCGGGCGGGACGCCGAGATCGAGCCCCTCCTGGCGCGGCGCGGCTTGGCGGACTAACCGATCCTCACAGCAGGTCGATCTCGCGCGCGAACGCGCGCACCCGCTCGGCCATGACGGCGGGCACTTCGGCGATCGCGAAGTGCCCGCCCTCGTCGAGTCGCTCGAACACACGCAGGTCGAGGTAGAACCGTCGAGCAAGCGATTCGGGGTAGTCGCCTTCATGACGCTGAATATGGACGGATGCGGGAACCTCGACCTGCGGCATCTCGCCGGGTTGGTCGGCGCCCTCGTAGTACGGGCGGAACGATGTGCCGATGCTCTGGGTCGTCCAGTAGATCATGGCTTCGGTCAGGATGCGGTCCCGCGAGATCCTGCGCTCGACGGCCTCCGGGTCGCCTTCGGGCGTGTCGCTCCACTCCACGAGCTTCTCCGCCAGCCACGCGAGCAGCCCTGCCGGCGAGTCGTTCAGGGCGGCTGCGAGCGTATCGGGGCGCGTCGCCTGCACGTGCCCGTACGCGCCGTTGGCACCTCCCCACCGATCGAGGCGCGCAAAGAAGGCGACCTCGTCGGGAGCGGTGAGCCCGGGACGTTCCGCGATCGACGGGAAGTGCGAGTGGGTGACCACGACTCCCGCTACCGCCTCCGGGTGCGATCCCGCGATCAGATCGTTGACGTTCGCGGAGACGTCCTCGCCGTAGGTGAGGTAGGCGGTGTAGCCGAGTATCTCGGTCATGAGGGCATGCATCGTTGCGGCCAACCGGGTCTCTGTCATCGGGCCGTCGGCATAGGGAGTCGAGTACCCGAAGCCGGGGAAGCTCGGCACGACCACGTGGAAGTCGGGCAGCAGATCGGCGAAGTCGAGCTGCAGCGCGAAGGTGTGCGGCCAGCCGTGCATCACGAGAAGCGCCGGGGCGTCGGCGCGCGCCGAGCGAAGATGCGCGAAGTGGACCGTGGTGTCGCCGATGTCGGCGAGGAACTGCGGGTGGGTGTTCAGCCACTCCTCACGTGCGCGCCAATCCCATGCGCGCCAGGTCTCGACGAGTTCCCCGAGGTACTGCGCGCTCATGCCCGAGGTCGGCCGCCGTGGTGAGTCCGGGAGCGGTCGGAACCGGACGAGACGCTCCCGCAGATCGGCGAGGTCGGCCTCGGGCACGTGGATCGAGAAGGGAAGGACCGTGGGCATGGCCCGAAAACTACTCGGCGGCTACGACACGGTTCCTCTTGACCGCGCGCATCAGCTCGCGGACGCGGGCGAAGGTCGGCACCTCGACGTTCGCGAGACCGGTGACCGTGGTCGCGGTCGGCGGGTGATGCCGGCTGGCCGCCACGACGCCGTGGTCGCCACCCACGATGATGAGGTCATCGTCATCGAGCCACACCCCTCGGCCGTAGCCGAGTCCGTCTCCGGCGTCGTCGGTGACACGCTCGGTGAGCAGTGCCACCAGCGAGGGATCGACGATGCGGCCGTTCAGGAGCGCCCGCCAGAAGCGGTGCAGGTCGCCGACGGTGGAGTGCGCTCCTCCGTCCCCCGACCCGACGACCGGGAGCTCGAACACGTTGGTGCGGCCGTCCTCCTTGTAGCCGGTTGCGGTACCGGGCGGAAGCCGGTCGGAGCGCGGGAAGCCGGAAGCGCCCATGCCCGCCGGCTCGAAGACGCGTGCCCGCACCAGGTCGGCGAACGGGATGCCCGCCACGCGTTCGGCGATGACCGCGAGCACGACGTAGCCCCCGTTGCAGTACGAGAACCGCTCCCCCGCCGGGAACTTCGTCGGGAACCCCTCCAGCGTCGGCAGGTAGGCGGGCGTGGAGTCGAGCTGCTGCACGGGCACGCTCAGGGGCGCCAGCGCGTCGATCTCTTCGTCGAGGTAGTCCCCGATGCCGGAGGTGTGGCTCAACAGGTGGTCGATGGTGACATCGTCGGCGATCAGCGGCAGGTCGCGCTCGAGGAGCTCTCGCGCGCGGGTGTCGAGACGCAGGACGCCGTCGCCGATGAGGGAGAGCGTCGTGAGGGCTGTGAAGGTCTTCGTGCCGCTCGCCAGTCCGAAGCGCGTCTCGGAGGTGTTCGGCGCACCCGATGTGCGGTCGGCAAGACCGACCGCCCAATCGCCGAGCACCTGGTCGCCGCGCCGGGCGCTGACGACACCGCAGAAACCCTCGAGATCGGGGACGACGTCGCTCACGCCTGAGCTCCCGCGGCGGTGGAACCCGGATCAGGCGCTCTTGCGCTTCTCCCGAAGCACGAGCGTCGGGGGCGCGCCCTCGTCGACGGCCGCTCGCGTGACGATGACCTTGTCGACGTCGTCGGTCGAGGGGATCTCGAACATGATCGGGCCGAGGACGTCCTCGAGGATCGCGCGAAGGCCGCGCGCACCGGTCTTGCGTGCCACCGCGAGGTCGGCGATCGCCTCGAGCGCCTCACGGTCGAACTCGAGCGCGACGCCGTCGAGCTCGAACATCCGGTGGTATTGCTTCACCAGCGCGTTCTTCGGCTCGGTGAGGATCTCCATGAGCGCCTCGCGGTCGAGCGGCGAGACCGAGGCGACGACCGGGAGACGGCCGATGAACTCGGGGATCAGGCCGAACTTGTGCAGGTCTTCCGGCTGCACGTCGCCGAAGAGGTTGAGGTCTTCGTCTTTGCGGTGCAGCGAGGCGCCGAAGCCGACGCCGTGCTTGCCGACGCGCGAGGAGATGATGTCTTCCAGACCGGCGAACGCGCCCGCCACGATGAACAGCACGTTCGTCGTGTCGATCTGGATGAACTCCTGATGGGGGTGCTTGCGGCCGCCCTGCGGAGGAACCGAGGCGACGGTGCCCTCGAGGATCTTCAGCAGCGCCTGCTGCACGCCCTCCCCCGAGACGTCGCGTGTGATCGACGGGTTCTCGGCCTTGCGCGCGATCTTGTCGACCTCGTCGATGTAGATGATGCCGGTCTCGGCGCGCTTCGTGTCGAAGTCGGCCGCCTGCAGCAGCTTGAGGAGGATGTTCTCGACGTCTTCGCCGACGTAGCCGGCCTCTGTCAGCGCCGTGGCGTCGGCGACGGCGAACGGCACGTTGAGTCGCTTTGCGAGCGTCTGCGCCAGGTAGGTCTTGCCGCAGCCCGTCGGGCCGAGGAGCAGGATGTTGCTCTTGGCGATCTCGATCTCGTCGGCGCGCTGTTCGGCCGACTGGATCGTTCCGTGCGCGCGCACTCGCTTGTAGTGGTTGTACACGGCGACCGAGAGCGCGCGCTTGGCGTCGGTCTGCCCGACGACGTACTCCTCGAGGAAGGCGAAGATCTCGCGGGGCTTCGGCAGATCGAAGTCGGCGACGACGCCGGACGACGACTCGGCCATGCGCTCTTCGATGATCTCGTTGCACAGTTCGACGCACTCGTCACAGATGTAGACGCCGGGGCCGGCGATCAACTGCTGCACCTGCTTCTGGCTCTTGCCGCAGAAGGAGCACTTGAACAAGTCGGCGCTCTCACCGATGCGTGCCATGCCGCTCCTCCTCGTACGTCGGGGGCAAGCCCCCCAGCTGTCCTCCGAGCCTAATAGCTGACGCCGACATGCGCGGGCATTGCGACGCACGTTGTGGACGACACGGAGTTCGCGGACAGAGAACCCGCGCCCCGCACGCAAGCGCCCCGCCACCCGGCTGGCCGGGCGGCGGGGCGCTCATCTGTGCCCACGGGGTGCGGAAGGCCTACTTCGTCAGAGCCTGCTGACCCCGCTTGCGCGTGGTGAGCACCTGGTCGACGAGGCCGTAGGTGACCGCCTCCTCCGCGGAGAGGATCTTGTCACGGTCGATGTCCTTGTTGACCTCGGCCTGCGTCTTGTTCGAGTGCTTCGCGAGCGTCTCCTCGAGCCACGTCCGCATGCGCAGGATCTCGGCCGCCTGGATCTCAATGTCGGACGCCTGACCGTGTCCGGCCTCGCCGACGGCGGGCTGGTGGATCAGGATGCGCGCGTTCGGCAGCGCGAGGCGCTTGCCGGGCGCGCCGGCAGCCAGCAGCACGGCGGCGGCCGATGCGGCCTGGCCGAGCACGACCGTCTGGATCTGCGGCGACACGTACTGCATGGTGTCGTAGATCGCCGTCATCGCCGTGAACGAGCCGCCGGGCGAGTTGATGTACATGATGATGTCGCGGTCGGGGTCCTGCGACTCGAGCACGAGCAGCTGGGCCATGACGTCGTCTGCCGACGCATCGTCGACCTGGACGCCCAGGAAGATGACGCGGTCCTCGAACAGCTTGTTGTACGGGTCCTGGCGCTTGTAGCCGTAGGCCGTGCGCTCCTCGAACTGCGGCAGGATGTAGCGGCTGCCGGGCATCTGGAGCGCCTGGGGCGCTGCCGCTCCGAAGGTGGGGGTCTGCATTCCGGGTTCTCTCTCTTTCGCCTTCGGGCTCAGCTGTCGGTGGCGGTGCCGCCGCCGCCGATGACGTCGGTCGCGGATTCGCGGATGTGGTCGACGAAGCCGTACTCGAGCGCCTCCTCGGCACCGAACCAGCGGTCGCGGTCGCCGTCGGCGTTGATCTGCTCGACGGTCTTGCCGGTCTGCTTCGCCGTGATCTCGGCGAGACGCTTCTTCATGTCGAGGATGAGTTGCGCCTGCGTCTGGATGTCGCTCGCGGTGCCACCGAAGCCGCCGTGCGGCTGGTGAAGGAGCACGCGGGCGTTGGGCGTGATGTAGCGCTTGCCCTTGGTGCCCGCGGTCAGCAGCAGCTGGCCCATCGAGGCCGCCATGCCGATGCCGACGGTGACGATGTCGTTGGGCACGAACTGCATGGTGTCGTAGATCGCCATGCCGGCCGTGATCGAGCCACCCGGTGAGTTGATGTAGAGGTAGATGTCCTTCTCGGAGTCCTCGGCGGCGAGAAGCAGGATCTTCGCGCAGATCTCGTTGGCGTTGTCGTCACGCACCTCCGACCCCAGCCAGATGATGCGGTCCTTCAGCAGCCGGTCGAAGACGCTGGTCGCGACAAGTGGTTCGGCCATGTGTACTCCTGTTTCCTTGGGTCGCCATCGAATCTACCGGCGCCCCGCGAACGACCCGCCCGTGTTCGCCCTGGGCAGAGCGGACGCATGACAGAAGAGGACGGATGCCGCGGCATCCGTCCTCTTCCATCAGTCGGTCAGTCGACCGAGACGAGCGTCACTTGGCGTCGGCGGCCTTCTTGGCCGGAGCCTTCTTGGCGGCCGGCTTCTTGGCCGGAGCCTTCTCGGCAGCGGGCTCACCCTCGGCGGCGGCCTTCTTCGCTGCGGGCTTGCGCGCGGGAGCCTTCTTGGCGGGCTTCTCCGCAGCCTCGGCCTCTTCGGCCTCGATCACGGCGTCGGCGTCGGCCGCGGCATCCGCGATCTCCTCCGCCTCCGCAACGACCTCTTCCTCGTCCTCCGTCGCGACGAAGCCGCTGAGGTCGACGGGCTTGCCGTTCGTGTCGACGACGTTGACCTTGCCGAGGGCGACCGCGAGGGCCTTGTTGCGGGCGACCTCGCCGATGATGGCGGGAAGCTGGTTGCCCTCCTGCAGGGCGTTCACGAAGTCCTGCGGAGCCATGCCGTACTGCGCCGCCGACTGCACCAGGTACTGCGTGAGCTCGTCCTGCGAGACCTGGACGTTGACGGTCTCGGCGATCTTGTCGAGCAGCATCTGGGTCTTGAACTGCTTCTCGCTGGCCTCGGCGACCTCGGCGCGGTGGACGTCGTCCTCGAGACGGCCCTCGCCCTCGAGGTGGTTGTGCACCTCGTCCTCGATGAGCTGCGGCGGCACGGGGATCTCGACCTGCTCGAGGAGCGTCTCGATGAGCTTGTCGCGCGCGGCGGAGCCCTGCGTGAACGCGCCCTGCTGGCCGACGCGCTCCTTCAGGCTGTCGCGCAGCTCGGCGATGGTGTCGAACTCGCTGGCGATCTGAGCGAAGTCATCGTCGGCCTCGGGCAGCTCGCGCTCCTTGACGGCCTTGACGGTCACCGAGACCTCGGCCTCCTCGCCGGCGTGGTCGCCGCCGACGAGCTTCGAGCGGAACGTGGTGTCCTCACCGGCGGTGAGCGAGTCGATGGCCTCGTCGATGCCCTCGAGCAGCTCGCCCGAGCCGACCTCGTAGGAGACGCCTTCGGCGCGGTCGATCTCGGCCCCGTCGATGGCGGCCACGAGGTCCAGCTCGACGAAGTCGCCGCCGGCGGCCGGACGGTCGACCGTCACGAGCGTGCCGAAGCGGCCGCGGAGGCGGTCGAGCTCCTCGTCGATCGCGGCCTCGTCGACCTCGACGGCGTCGACCTCGACGGTCGTGCCCTCGAAGGACGGCAGGTCGAACTCGGGGCGCACGTCGACCTCGACGGTGACCTCGAGGTCACCCGAGAAGTCCTTCTCGTTCGGCCACTCGGTGACCTCGGCAGACGGGCGGCCGAGCACACGCAGCTCGTGAGCGGCGGCGGCCTCGCGGTAGAAGGTGTCGAGGCCTTCGCTGACGGCGTGCTCGAGCACCGCGACACGGCCGATGCGCTGGTCGATGATCGGCGCGGGCACCTTGCCCTTGCGGAAGCCGGGGATCTGCACGTCCTGCGCGATGTGCTCGTACGCGTGCTTGATCGACGGCTTGAGCTCGTCGGGGCTGACCGTGATGTGCAGCTTCACCCGGGTCGGGCTGAGCTTCTCGACGGTGCTGTTCACCATGCCTGTACTTCTCCTCTATCGGACCGCGCGAGGCCGCGGCGGTTGAAGGTCTGGGTTCGGAATTCCGAATGTCGGGGCGACAGGATTTGAACCTGCGGCCTCCCGCTCCCAAAGCGGGCGCTCTACCAAGCTGAGCTACGCCCCGGGCGGGTTCGCACGCGTGCGTGCGCCTTTCGGCCCCGAGAAGTCTAGCCGACCTGCCAGAGACGTTCCTGCGCCGCCCTATATCTGCTCGACCCAGCCCGCCCGCCACTCGGGCGCCGGGAACGGCTTCGTCCAGTACGCGGTCTCCCTGGCGATGAGTCCGTCGCGCAGCTCGAAGACGAAGACCGTCTGGTACGGATCGCCGTCGCCGTAGTCGAGATCAGCCTCGAGCACCCACAGATCGCCGTCACCGGTGAGGCGCCGCGGCGAGATCGCAGGAAGCTGCGGGAACGCGCCGTAGATCGCGCGCCGGTTCTCGGCGCCGACGATGCGCTCCCCCGACTGGGGCCATTCGATGACGGCATCGGCGTGGAACACGTCGTCCATGCCCGCGACTTCGCCCGCGTTGAGTGTGGCGACGAGCGCCTCGACGACCTGCCTGCCCGTGCGTTCCATGACCGGCCCTTCGCTCGGCCGCGCGTCTGAGGGCGGGTCGGAACGGGAAGACCTTCGCGATGTAATAGGATTGGTCGGTGCCCGTCCGCGGGCGCACGGGGATGTAGCTCAATGGTAGAGCCTCAGTCTTCCAAACTGATGGTGCGGGTTCGATTCCCGTCATCCCCTCCATAGAGGAAATCTCCGATGATTCGGGGCTTCCTTCATGTCTGAGAGCCGACGCATCGCCACGCCTACGATCGAGGGGTGACCGAATCGCTTCTCGTACTCGTGGCCAATGCCGGAGATGGCAGCATCAGCACGTTCCGACTCTCGGACGGTTCACTTGAACGGCTCGCGGTGACGGAAGGACTGAACGGATGCTCCACCTTCGCGGTGGATGCGGGGCGCGACCTCGTCTACGCCGGCGTCAAGGGTGAACCTGCCGGGATCGTGACGCTCCGGCTCGATCGCGCGACGGGCCGGCTTTCTGAGGTCTCCCGCGCGGATCTGGTCGGCGGCGGCATGAACTACCTGGCGCTCACGCGCGACGGCTCCGGCCTTCTCGGGGTGTCGTACGGCGGGGGATACGGGATCGTCGCACCGGTGACCGACGGGGTCGTCGGCGAGCCGGTGTCGCGGATCGAGTTCCCCAACCTGCACTCGGTGCTGCCGAGCGCCGACGGCCGGTTCGCGTACTTCGTCTCGCTCGGCGCCGACCTGGTGGCGCAGTACGCCATCGGCGACGACTTCTCACTGCAGCCGCTCGAGCCGGCAACGGTCGCCGCGCCACAGGGCAGCGGTCCTCGCCACCTCGTGCTCAACGAGGCGCAGGACGCGGTGTACGTCCTGACGGAGTTCTCGGGCGAAGTCCTTCACTTCGCCCGTGACACCGCTGATGGAACGCTCGAGCTCGCGGGCGCAGCATCCGTGTTCGATCCGTCGAAGGGGCTCACGCACAGCCGGTTCGGCGCCGATCCGCGGGCAGAGCACCTCATCTGGGGCGCAGACCTGCACTTCGGCGCCGGCGGCCGATGGCTGTGGGCGACGGAACGCACGGAGAGCACCCTGGGCGCGGCATCCGTGTCGGCCGATGGGTCGGTGTCGGCAGCGGCGAGCTTCACGGTGACCGAGGCCCAGCCGCGCGGCTTCGCGATCAGTCCCGACGGCGCCTACTTGGTCGCGGCGGGCGAGCGCTCGACCCACGTCGCTCTCTACGCGGTGGACGAGGATCGTCTCGAGCTGCTCCAGCGGATCGAGACGGGCGGCGGGGCCAACTGGGTGCGGTTCGTCTGAGCCCAGGGCGCCTCCGCAAGCGCGGTTTCGTTCAGATCGCACGACGCGCTCCTGCGCGCCCTACTGTTCCCCGATCGCTCTGTCGCGGCAGACTGAGGGTGGAACTGTTCCATGCCCTCCAGGAGCCGCCATGAGCAGCCGTAAGCCGATCCCCGAGCCGGGCGAGCGCAAGCTCCCGCGGCGACCCGCGTCGGCACTCGCCGAGAAGTGGACGCGCATCGACGGCGTGGACGTCTTCTACCGCGAGTCGCCGAATCCGACCAAGGACGAGCGCGTCATGGCGCACGTGCACGGATTCGGACTCTCGGGCCGCTACCTCCTGCCGACGGCGGAGCGGCTCGCCGACGAGTTCCACACGTACGTCCCCGACCTTCCCGGGTTCGGGCGCAGCGGCAAGCGTCGGGACATGCTCGACATCCCCGATCTCGCGCGCGCCGCGGTCGACTTCTTCGACGACCGCGGCGTCGAGAAGGCGACGCTCGTGGGCAACTCGATGGGCTGCCCCGTCATCATCGAGTTCGCGCATCGCTTCCCGGAGCGCATCGACCGTGCGGTGCTGGTCTCCCCGGCGGGCGGGCTCTTCAACCAGCCGCTGCGCCGTGCCATCAAGCAGCTCTCACAGGATGCGCCACGCGAGCCGGTGAAGATGGCGCGCGTCGCCGTGCCCGACTATGTGCGGTTCGGCGTGCCGAGCACGATGCGGATGTTCCGCTCGCTCACCCAGTACCCGTCACTGCAGCGGCTGCTCGAGATGCGCATCCCCACGCTGGTCGTGCTGGGCCAGCGCGACCCGCTCCTCCCCCACGCGCACCGCGTCGACGAGATCGCCAGCCAGACCGACAGTCACGTGCTGGTCGTGATGCTCGAGGGCGCCGCCCACGCGATCAACTTCAGTCACCCGGGTCAGCTGGCCCACGTCATCCGTCACTTCATGGACGATCTGCCGATCGAGAACGACCCTGCCTGGCCGGGCCACGTGCGCCTGTACGAGGTGCACCGCGGCAAGCACCACCCGACCGCGCGTCCGAAGGACTGACGAGCCGTCAGGTGAGGGGCGCCGCGTCGCGGTGCTCCTCGATGTGCGCCAGGTAGTGCTCGGCGTTGCGCAGCAGCCCCGCGCGCTCTTCGTCGCTGAGCTCGCGGCGCACTTTCGCGGGCACGCCTGCGACCAGTGAGCCGTCCGGGATGTCGGAACCCTCGAGCACGACCGCACCGCCGGCGACGAGGCATCCGGATCCGATCTTCGCGCCGTTGAGCACGACCGCGCCCATTCCGATGAGCGAGCCGTCGCCGATCGTGCAGCCGTGCACGACGGCGTTGTGGCCGACCGACACGTTGTCGCCGATGACGACGGGGCTTCCCGCATCGACGTGGACCGAGACGTTGTCCTGCAGGTTGCTGTTGGCTCCCACTGTGATCGTGTCGCCGTCGGCACGGAGCACCGCGTTGTACCAGACGCTCGCGCCGGGGCCGAGGGTCACTCCCCCGACGACGCGTGCACCGGCGGCGATGAACGACGTCGGGTCGAGCGAGGGCGTCCTGCCTGCTGCGACGAGGACCGATGCTCCGGATGCGACTGTCATGGTCCGACCCTATTGGCCAGCGCCGCCTCGATGGCCTCGGTGTACCAGGGGGCGAGCGTGTCGGCGAAGGTGACCGTCAGGTGGTCCTGGTCGCGGTAGATGTTCGCCCCGCCCACGACGGGCGCACACGTCTCGGCGCCGCAGAACACGTCGGTGAAGTCGAGCAGCGTGACGGAGTCGGCACCGGATGCTGCGGCCCGCAGCGGATCGTCCTCCACCAGCACGTCCGACCGGGCGCCGTCGCACTCCGACGCGTCGCGAGTGCGCAGGCACTTGTTCGGGTCGGTCTCCCACACCGGGTTGTCGACGACGGTGACGACCGGGATGCCGCGATCGGTGACCGTGCTCCACGCATCGCGGTAGCCGGCGACGGCGGCGTCGTACGATGAGTCGTACCCCGACGACGAGTACGGGGTCGTGGCGATCGCGGCGGTGAAGACGGCGTCGAGGTCGGCGTCGTCGATCGCGTTCTGCGCGCGGTCGCGCCACTCGGTGCAGGCGGCGCCGAACGCCCCCGGCGTCGACAGCGGCGTCGTGTTCCAGGGGCAGGCGCCCTTGAACCAGGTCACGAGCTGCCAGCCGTTCTCGTCGGCCATCCGCTGGAACGTCGACAGCAGCTGGTAGGCGTGACTGTCACCGATGAGCGCGACGCGCGGGGCGTCGGGATCGTCGGAGCCGAAGGTGCACGAGACGGGGCGCGAGTCGGTGAGCTGTACGAAGCAGTCGGGGTTCTCGGGCCGGTCGATGCCGGCGAACCCCGGTGCCGGCAGGATCGTGCCGCCGAAGTCGGCGCCGGCGCACGATTCGTCGAGGACGGAAGCCGCGCCGAAGCACTCCGGCGGGTCCTGCTGCAACTCGGCGATGTCGCGCGTCCCCTGGTTGTAGAGCGGCGCGTTGACGAACCACGCGGAAGCGGCCACGAGCCCCACCACGACCATCGCGGCGAGCGACGACCACAGCGTCACACGCGCAGGGCGCGAGGTGAGCACCTTCCAGCCGCGGGCCGGGTCTTCGACGAACCGCTTCGTGAGCCAGGCGAGCACGAAGCACAGCACGAGGAGCGCGACGCGGTGGTAGATCGTCAGGCCCCAGAATGGGACCGACGGCGCGATGATGATCAGCGGCCAATGCCAGAGGTACAGCGAGTAGGAGATGTCGCCGACGAACTGCGCCGGGCGGATCGCGAGGATGCGGGTCGGGTACCACCACCGCTCGGTGTTCGACGCCGCGATGACCGCTGCCGCTCCCAGCGTCGGCAGCGCCGCCATGTAGCCGGGGAACGGCGTCTGCCCGTCGAACGTGAACGCGACGTACAGGAGCAGCAGGATGCCGCCCCAGCCGAGCACGAAGCTGCCGATCGCGTTTCTCACCCGCAGCATGGGGACCAGCGCGATGAGAGCGCCGACGCCGAACTGCCACATGCGGCCGAACGTCACGAAGTAGGCGGGCGCCGGGTTCGTGATTGTGAACACGACGCAGAACACGAACGAGACCACGGTCACGATGCCGAGCGCCCCGATGATCGCGCGCCGCCGCGCGCCGCGGAAGAACCTCACGCCGATCCATGCGGCCAGCAGCATGATGAGCGGCCACATCACGTAGAACTGCTCTTCCAGCGACAGCGACCAGTAATGCTGCACCGTGGTGGGCGAACCGGAGTGGTTGAGGTAGTCGGCGGAGTTGAGCGCCAGGTACCAGTTCTCGACGTAGAACGTCGACGCGAGGATCTCGCGAACCTCGTTCGGCAGGGCCGACGTCGGCATGAGATACGGCGACATCACGACGACCGCGCAGAAGAGCAGAACGAGCAGGGATGCCGGGAGGAGGCGTCGTGCGCGGCGCGCCCAGAACTGGCCGAGCCTGACTGTGCCGGTCGCGGTGAGCTCGCGCATGAGGTGCGCCGTGATGAGGAAGCCCGAGATCACGAAGAAGATGTCGACGCCGATGTAGCCGCCGGTGAGCCGACCGGGCCAGAAGTGGTAGAGCACCACGGCCAGGACGGCGATGGCACGCAGTCCCTGCACGTGCGGGATGAACCGCGAGGGCTCGGCGTGTTCGGGCGAGCGGTCGCGAGGCTCGCGGGTCACGGTCTGGGCGGGAGCGCCCAGATGCTGCGGTCCGAGGTCGTGATCGGCGGAAGGCACGCATCGACGTTAGCCGCTGTCGCATGGCTGGCCCGCACCGACGGCACGGATTCCCCGGTTTAGCCCAGCCTTCTCTTGCTTGCGGAATGACTCCTCGTGAGTAGCGTTGCAGTCACTGGAGGCCGAACGATGGAGACGAGAGACATGACGAACACCCAGACCACCCCCGCAACCGCAGCGAACCCCGACGTCGC
This sequence comes from Microbacterium trichothecenolyticum, assembly GCF_041938625.1. Taxonomy (GTDB): domain Bacteria; phylum Actinomycetota; class Actinomycetes; order Actinomycetales; family Microbacteriaceae; genus Microbacterium; species Microbacterium trichothecenolyticum_D. The sequence continues at coordinate 2,416,027 of NZ_CP169427.1, forward strand.
CGCCGCGACGGCGCAGTTCCTCACCCCGCTCGTCCTCGGCCTGCAGGCCCTGGCCGTGAACGGAAAGCAGGCGCACTGGAACGTGCGCGGCGCGAACTTCATCGCGATCCACGAGCTGCTCGACTCCGTGGTCCTCCACGCACAGGCAGGCGCCGATCAGGCCGCCGAGCGCATCGTGGCCCTCGGACTGCCGATCGACGCCCGCGTCGGCACCGTCGCCCAGAAGACGTCGAGCGCCGTGCCCGCCGGCTTCACGCAGTGGGACGCCCTGATCCGCACCGTGATCTCCGACATGGACACGGTCATCGCCGACACCCAGGCCGCGATCGACGGACTCGACGAGTTCGACCTCACGAGCCAGGACATCGCGATCGGCATCAAGGAGTCGCTCGAGAAGGACCGCTGGTTCCTCTTCGCGCACCTCGCCGAGTGACCGGAACGTCATGACGAAAGCCCCCGGTTCTCCGGGGGCTTTCGTCATGTCACGGATGCTGCAGAAAGGCGAGCACCGCAAGGACCCGGCGGTGCTCGGTACCCGACTCCTCGAGACCGAGCTTCGCGAAGATCGCGCTGATGTTCTTCTCCACCGCTCCGACGCCGATGAACAGCCGCTGCGCGATGCTCGCGTTGCTGCGCCCCTCGGCCATGAGCGTCAGCACATCCTTCTCGCGCGGCGTGAGCGTCGCGAGCGGATCGGGCCTCGCCGAGAGGAGGCCCTGCACCACGAGCGGATCGAGCACCGTCCCGCGCTCGCGCACGCGGCGGACGGCATCCGTGAATTCGTCGAGGGAGGTGACGCGATCCTTCAGGAGGTAGCCGACGCCGCCCTCGCCGCCGGCGAGGAGCTCCTTCGCGTAGACGCCCTCGACGTACTGGCTGAGCACCAGGATGCCGACGGTCGGAACGGCCGCGCGCAGGGCCAGCGCCGCGCGGATGCCCTCGTCACGGAAGGCGGGAGGCAGACGGACGTCGAGGATCGCGACATCGGCCCGTGCCTCGCGGACGCGGGCCACGACGTCCTCGGCGTCGCCCCAGGCGCCGGCGGCGATATACCCGGCCTCGTCGAACAGCCGGACGAGGCCCTCGCGCAGCAGGACGGAGTCCTCGAACAGGACGACGCGCAGGGGCGCGGAGTCGGGCGGGGCGACCATCCCCCCAGGATAGGCATCGGTCATGGCAGGACCGTCAGCGGGATGTGCGCCCCGACCGAGGTCGGTCCACCCACCGGGCTCGTCACGACGAGCACGCCGCGCAGGCCGGCGACCCGCTCGTGCAGGCCCTCGAGCCCGTGGCCGGACGTGATGACCGCGCCGCCGCGGCCGTTGTCCACGACCCACACGTCGAGGTGCGTAGGTGCCCCGGCCGCGTTGCGTCGCAACGAGGCTCGCAGCGTCACCCCGGAGGCTCCGGAGTGCTTGACCACGTTCGTCATCAGCTCGGCGACGACGAAGTAGACGGTGCGGGCGACCTCCTGGCTGACGGCGCGGTCGATCGCGGGGTCGACGTCGACCTGCACCCACAGCGGCGACGCGGTCGCGACGGCGTCCAGGGCGGCTGCGAGTCCGCGGTCCTGCAGGAGCGGCGGGGCGACGCCGCTCGACAGCGCGCGCAGTTCGTCCAGCGCCGCCTTCGCATGACCTCGTGCCTCGCGCGCGAGGTCGGCGGCAGCATCCGTGTCTCCTGATTCGGCCCGGCGCTCCAGCGCGGCGAGGTCCATCTGCAGCCGAACCAGGCGCTGCTGCGGGCCGTCGTGGATGTCGCGCTCGAGGCGGCGGAGGGCGACGTCCTCGGCGTGCACCGCGGCGCCGCGCGCGGCAGCTTCAGCGCGCACCTCGGCGGCGAGCTCGTCCGACTCCCACCGGCCGAGCATGCCCTTCGCGACGGCGTGGTGGCCGCGCGCGAGTCCGCCGAGCACCCACGGCATCGTGAACGCGAAGAGGATGCCGGCGATCAGGTAGAGCGTGACCTCGACGGCCCAGCTCGACCAGCCGCCGAAGAGCCACGGCATCACGTCGGCGACGTAGTGCCCCCATTCCCCGCCGGAGCCGTCGGCGTCCCAGCTGCGAGGGAGGAAGAGTCCCCAGAACCAGTACGTGAGACCGCCGAGGCCGACGCTCAGCCACACCACCGTGAGGGTGAACGAGATGGTGCTGATGATCGGGTTCACGATCATGCCGTGCACGAGGTACAGCCAGTAGTGCGCGTTGCGGATGGGGCGGGTCAGCGTCATCCAGAAGCCCGTCGTGTCGGGCTTGTCGCGGTTCCACTCGGGCTCGGCGATCTCGGGCTGTCCGGTCAGCAGCAGGAGGAACCTGTCCGCGACGCCGAAGCCTCGCGCGATCAGCAGCGTGAGCACGATGAGCGGCAGCCCGATCACGAGGATCAGCAGCCCGACGCCTGTCCAGAACAGGGAGGCGAGCAGGCTCACCGAGATCATCGCGAGCACGAAGACCGCGAGCAGGTACAGCGCGCTGCCTGGGGTGCGCACCCACGACTGTCCGTAGGACCCCCAGAAGCCGGAGGCGGCGCGCGACGCTACTGGCTGGAGGGGAGCAGATTCAGTGGTGGCGGTCATCGGTGTCTCCCTCGGAACTCATGCTCCCAGCTTCAGGGCGGCGCCGGTGCCGCGGCATCCGATGTGCTCCCGAAGGGGTACGGGGGCAGACCCCCGCACCGGCGGCGGCTCACGCCACGTGGGTGAGGCGTCCGCCCAGCAGCGTCGCCGCGATCCGCATGCCGCGCAGCGTCGGCTCGTCGACGGCCAGGGGGTCGTGCTCGCAGATGGCGAGGTCGGCGATGTCCCCTGGATCGATGCGCGCGGGCTCGGCGGAGCCGCCCCGCGTCGAGGCAGCCAGCGCCGTCGCAGCGTCGACGCGCTGCGCCGGCTGCCACGGATCGCGGCCTCCGTGCGTGCGGAACACCGCGGCCGACATCGCCGCCCACGGATCGAGCGGCGAGACCGGCGCATCGGAGCCGAACAGCAGGTTCGCGCCCGTGTCGGCGAGGGCGCGCAACGGGTAGGGCTGCGCCGTCTGGCCCGCCCACACCGTGTCGGTCAGGTCGCGGTCGTCGAGCGCGTGCTCGGGCTGGACGCTCGCGCCGACCCCCAGCCGCGCGAACCGCGGGATGTCGGCGTGCGCGACGAGCTGCGCATGCTCGATCGTCCCCCATGCCCCCGTCGCCGCGAAGGCATCGAGCGCGTGCGAGTTCGCGACGTCGCCGATCGCGTGTATCGCCGACGCGATCCCCGCGGCCGTGGCGCGCGTCATGAGATCGACGAGCGTCGCGAGATCGACCGTGATCATGCCGTGGTTGTGCGGGTCATCCGGATACGCGTGGGAGCACGCGGCGGTGCGGGTGCCGAGCGAACCGTCGGTGATCACCTTGAGAGGGCCGACACGGACCAGATCGGATGCTGCGCCCCGGGCGGCGTCTCCGGTCTGGAGCCCGTCGGCGATCGCCCGGTCGAGGAACTGGGGGTAGATCCCGAACGAGACCCTCAGCGCGTCGAACCCGGCGGCCAGCCGCCGGGACCACGCGTCCTCGTTCCACGACATGTCGAGATCGACGAGCCCGACGACACCGCGGGAGGCGGCATCCTGCGCCATCCGCGCGACGAGCGGGTCGGACACCGACGCGTCGACGGCGTTGAGCCGACGCGAGATCTCGAACGCGGGCTCCTCACGGAGGAGACCGGACCCGTCCGGCTCGAACCCCTCGCGGCGGAGCGCAGCCGAGTTGAGCCACACACTGTGCACATCGGCGTTGATGAGATACGTGGGGACCTCGCCCGTCGCCGCATCGAGCAGCGCGAGGTCGAGCGTGTCGGCCCAGAACGCGTCGCGGAAGCCGCTGCCCACACGCCGCCCATCGGAGAGCGCCTCCGCGGCGCCCATGAGCGCCGCCGCGTGCGCTGCAGACGATGCCTCTCCGAGCGCCACCCGCTGGGCGGAGAGCGCCCACTGCACCGTGTGCACGTGGTGGTCCCAGAGGCCCGGGATCAGCCAGGCGCCGTCGGCATCCAGCACGCGCCCGCCGCGCGGCAACGCCCCTGCGGGCGCGATGTCGACGACGAGCCCCTCGGCCAGGTGCACATCCACCGCGTCGGCGCCGAACGGATCGGTGCGGTCGGCCCCGGTCAGACGCGCGTTCGCGATGACGTCGAGGGCTTCGCCGCGGGCCGCCGTCACCGGGCGGCCTTGCGGGTGTCGAGGTCGCGGCGCATCTCCGCCGGCAGCCGCGGGTCGGCGTACGGGCTCGCGCCGGACTCGAGCTCCACGATCACGGTCTCGACCGTCTCGTCGGGCTTGTTCTGGCTCAGCTTGCGCTTGCCGACGACCTTCGTCGGCGTGAGCCGGAAGCCCACGGTGCCCTTCTCGAGCCGCCGCACGAACTCCGGGTCGTTCGGCGGCTCCCACATCAGGCGGGGTTGCGGCAAGCCGCTCTCGAAGCGCGCGACGAGACGCTCGAGCACCTCGAGATTCTCCTCGGGCGTCAGCAGCTCGGGGGTGCCGGTGAGGTGCGCCGACACGAAGTTCCAGGTGGGGACACTCTGGACGTCGCCGTACCAGCCGGGCGAGATGTACCCGTGCGGGCCCTGCACGACCACGAGCAGCTCGTGCTCCCCGAGGCCGTGGATGAGGTCGTCGGGCTTGCCGACGTGGCCCACGATCGTGAGATCCTCGCTGTCGGCGTCGAGCAGCACGGCGTAGTGCGAGGCGACCAATCCGGACTCCGTCGACGAGACGATCGTCACCCAGGGATTCTGCTCGATGAGCCGGCGGATCTCGCCGACATCCGACATCGCGAAGCTCGGGTTCTGGCGCATGCGCCCAGCCTATTCGCGCGCCAGCTCCCCGGCCGCGCTCAGGCCTGGCAGGACGGACACCAGTAGAGCTTGCGGCCCGCGGCTTCCTCGACCACGATCGACGTGCCGCATACCCGGCACGGCAGACCCGCGCGATGGTAGACCCAGTGGCGGTCGTCGCGGCTCGCCATCGCCGCCCGGTACGCCTCGGGGTCGAGGTCGTCCATCGTCATCATCTGGCCGGTCTCGACGCCGATCGCGAGGAGCCTCACCCAGTCCCGCCAGAGGTCCCGCACGACCTCCTCGGGGACGTCTCGTCCCGGAGTGTGCGGGTTCTGACGTGCCCGGAACAGCAGTTCGGCGCGGTACACGTTGCCGATGCCGCTGACGACGTTCTGGTCCATGAGCAGCAGGCCGATGGAGGTCGGCTTGCGGCGCACGACCGAGGTGAACCGCTCTTCGCCCTCGGCGACGTCGTCGACGAGCGGGTCGGGGCCCAGCTTGGCGATGGTCGCGGCGACCTCGTCGGGCGTCTGGAGCTCGCAGGCGGTCGGGCCGCGCAGGTCGGCGCACGTCACGTCCGTGAGCAGGCGCAGGCGCACCTGGCCCACGACGGGCGGCGGCCATTCGTCGCCCTCGGCGGCGAGCCCGGTGGTCTGCTCCGACATGCGCACGTGCACGCGCGTGCGGCGCGGCGCGCCGATCGAGGTCAGCGAGTTCTCCCCCGCGCTGTCGAGGATCGGATCGTCGAGGTCGGTGCCGCGCTGGTTCGTCTGGCCCATTCGCCCGTTGGCCGACGCGATGGTCGGATCCACGAGGATCTCGCCCGCGAAATCCCAGGCGCCGTACATGCCCAGGTGCACCCGCAGCCAGAGGTCGTCGTCGAACTCGAGGAACATCTGCTTGCCGACGGCCCGCACCGAGGTCGCGATGCGCCCGCTCAGGATCTCCGCGCCTTCGACGAAGCGGCCCTGCGGGCTCGACGCGGCGACAGCACGGCCGACGAAGTTGCGGTCGAACTGGCGAGCGATGCGATGGACGGAATGTCCCTCGGGCACGGCTCAGCCGGCTTCGGGGTCGAACGAGCTGTCGTCGGCGGCGAGGACGTCGGGATGCCCGGCGGTGGCACGCGGGTCGGGCTCGAGGGTGCCGTTCTCCTCGTAGGCGGCGAGCTGCGCGATGCGCCGGGCGTGGCGCTCCTCGCCCGAGAACGGCGTGGCGATGAAGCGGTCGATGAAGGTCGCCGCCTCGTCGAACGTGTGCTGGCGTGCGCCGATCGCGATGACGTTGGCGTCGTTGTGCTCGCGGGCGAGCTCCGCCGTGGCGATGCTCCAGGCGAGGGCGGCGCGGACACCCACGACCTTGTTCGCGGCGATCTGCTCGCCGTTGCCCGAGCCTCCGAACACGACGCCGAGCGCGTCGATGCCGGCGGCCTGGTCGCGCACGACCGCCTGTGCGGCACGGATGCAGAACGCAGGGTAGTCGTCGAGCGGGTCGTACTCGATCGGGCCGTGGTCGACGACCTCGTGACCGGCGGCCGCGAGGTGGTGCTGCAGCTGCGTCGAGAACTCGAGGCCGGCGTGGTCGGTCGCGATGTGGATGCGCATGGGCTCAATCCTAGAGAGGGGGTGACGGACGGAGGAGGACGGATGCTGCGCCCGCGGCGCGCGTCGATTCAGACCGGTCGCGGGTTCACGGGGCGATGCCGGCGGCAGCAGGCTTGAAGCCGGCGCGCACGTTCTCGCAGCAGGCGGGCCGGCAGACGTCGAACCACGGTCCGAGATCGGTCGCGTGCGGCCGCTCCCCCGCGGGCGTGCCGTTAAGCCGCTCCTCGACCAGGTCGACGAGCCCCGAGACGAAGACCGGGTCGACCCCGGGCGTCGGCGTGCGCACCGCGCGGATGCCCACCTCGGCCGCGGCATCCATCGCCTCCGTGTCGAGGTCCCACAGGACCTCCATGTGGTCGCTCATGAAGCCGACCGGCACGATCGCGACGGCCTCGACGCCGGCGCCGGGAAGCTCCGCGATGGCGTCGTTGATGTCGGGTTCGAGCCACGGCTGCGTGGGCGGGCCGGAACGCGACTGGTAGACGAGGTCCCACGCGACGCGGTCGGCACCGGAGACCTCCACGGCGACGGTCGCCATGACGACCTCGGCGACGGCGAGGTGCTGCGCGGCGTAGGCGCCGCCCTCACCCAGATCGCGGTGCAGCTCGTCGCCCTCGCGCGGGCCGGAGCGCTCGGCATCCGCCGTCGGAATGCTGTGGGTCGAGAACAGCACCCGCACGGCCTCGGGTGCGATCCCGTCGGCGAGGAAGCCCGCCACCGCGTCGCGCACGCCGTCGACGAAGGGCTGCACGAAACCGGGGTGGTCGAAGAACTGGCGCACCTTGTCGATCGTGACGCGATCCTGAAGTTCCGTCTCGGTGAGCACGCGCGCGAAGTCCTCGCGGTACTGGCGGCAGCTCGAGAAGGACGAGTACGCGCTGGTCGCGAGAGCAAGGAGGTTCGTGTGACCGGCGGCTGCGGCATCCGTCACCGCCTCGGCGAGGTAGGGCGCCCAGTTGCGGTTCCCCCAGTACACCGGCAGCTCGACACCTCGTCGGGCGAGCTCAGCCTCGAGGGCGGCCTTCAGTGCGCGGTTCTGTGCGTTGATCGGGCTCACGCCGCCGAAGTGACGGTAGTGGTGGGCAACCTCTTCGAGGCGCTCGTCCGGGATGCCGCGGCCGCGCGTGACGTTGCGGAGGAACGGGATGACGTCGTCCTGCCCCTCGGGACCGCCGAAGCCCGCGAGGAGGAGGCCGTCGTACGCGACGGGCTCCTCGACGTACGGGGCGCCGGACGCGACGGCGGGAGAGGCGAACGGGACGACGTGCTGCTCGGGAGAGGTCACCCCTCCATCCTGACACCGCGCCGCCGCCGGATCCGGCGATATGATGATTTGATCATGCCACTAACACGAGCGCAGCGACCGCTGTACGAAGTCAAGGCCGGACTCTTCAAGGGCCTTTCGCATCCGTTCCGGATCCGCATGCTCGAGCTCCTCTCGGCCTCCGAAGAGCTCAGCGTGGCCGAACTCCAGGCCGAGACCGGACTCGAGGCATCCCATCTCTCCCAGCACCTCGCGGTGCTGCGCCGGCACCGCCTGGTGGCATCCGAGCGGCGCGCGAGCCATGTGTACTACCGGCTCGCCGACCCCAAGGTGGCTGAGCTGCTCGCGGTGGCACGCGCCCTGCTGCTGGACGTCCTGTCGTCTGATCGCGACCTCCTCGCCGACGCGCACGCGCTCCCGGCCCTCCCTTCGCGATGAGCAGGACGGATGCCGCGTCCCGCGCGAGCCGAACGGGGCGTGCGGCCGCGTACGCGCGAAGTCTGCTCCCCTCCTCCGAGGACTACCGCGGACTGCGCCGGACGTGGCGCGGCGACCTCGTCGCCGGCGTCACGGTCGGCATCGTGGCCCTCCCGCTCGCCCTGGGATTCGGGGTCAGCTCGGGGCTGACCGCGGAAGCAGGGCTCGTGACCGCCATCGTCGCGGGGGTGCTCGCGGCCGTCTTCGGCGGATCGCAGGTGCAGGTGTCGGGGCCGACCGGCGCGATGGTCGTCGTCCTGGTGCCCATTGTCGCGTCGCAGGGGCCGGGGGCGGTCGCGACGGTCAGCCTGCTCGCGGGCGTCCTCGTGCTCGTCGCGGGGCTGCTGCGTCTCGGCCGCGCAGTGTCGTTCATCCCGTGGCCGGTCATCGAGGGATTCACCCTCGGCATCGCCGTGATCATCTTCCTGCAGCAGGTGCCGCTGCTCGTCTCGCCGACCCTCAGCCCCGCGGGCGAACACAGCTCGAACGCGGTCGTGGCCGCGACACAGGCGATCGCGCACGCCGACTGGGTTTATGTGCCGTGGGCACTCGGCGCCGCGGCCGCGGTGGTCGCCTGCATGCTCTTCGCTCCGCGCATCCATCCCGCGATCCCCGGATCGCTGATCGGGATCGGCGTGGTCACGGTGCTGGCGGCAGTGGTGCCCGATCCCCTCGCGGTGATCGGTCCCCTCCCCTCGACGCTGCCCGCACCTGCGCTGCCGACTCTCGATCCGGCCGAGCTCGGGCATCTCGTGCTCCCCGCGGTGACGGTGGCCGCGCTGGCCGCCATCGAGTCTCTGCTGTCGGCGCGCGTCGCCGCCTCGCTCGCTGACACCGGCAGCTACGACCCCGATCGCGAGCTGGTCGGTCAAGGCATCGCCTCGATCGGCTCCGGGCTGTTCGCCGGCATGCCTGCCACCGGCGCGATCGCCAGGACGGCGGTGAACGTGCGCTCGGGCGGACGCTCGCGGCTGGCGGCCATGGTGCACGCCGCCGTGCTCCTCGGGTTCGTCCTGATCGCTGCGGGTCCGGTGAGCGCGATCCCGCTGGCGGCGCTCGCCGGCGTGCTGATGCTCACCGCGGTGCGCATGGTCCACACCGCGACCGTGCGCTCGATCCTGCGCTCCACGCGGTCGGACGCCCTCGCGTTCATCCTCACCGCGGTCGTGACGGTGTCGTTCGACCTGATCGTCGCCGTCGTGATCGGGGTCGCCTGCGCGGGCTTCTTCGCGCTGCGCAACCTCTCCCGCGCGACGTCGGTCCACCGAGAGCAGCCCTCGGGGGCCCCCGCGCCGGAGGACGTGCACATCGCGATCGTGCGCCTGGACGGCCCGCTCTTCTTCGCGGCGGCAGACCGGGTGTTCGACGCGGTGACCGGACTCACCGGCATCTCAGTGGTGATCCTGCGCATGTCCCGGCTCGAACTCGTGGACGCGACAGGTGCGCGCGTGCTCACCGAGATCGTGCAGACACTGGAGCGTCGAGGCGTCACCGTGCTCATCAAGGGCGTTCAGCCCGGGCACGAGGAGCTCTTCCGGACCGTCGGCGTGCTCGACTCGCTCCGGCACCAGAACCACCTGTTCGCCGACCTCCCGGCGGCGCTGGAGCACGCCCGCAGCCATGTCAGACGACAATCCGGCAGCCTCAGCACATAGGGTTGAACGGTTGTCATCGGTGCCAGCAGCGCTGGTGACGGCCTCCGGATCGAGCGCTCGCGCGACGAGCCGATCGACCACCTCCGTCATCCTCACCCATGGGAGCCACAGCAGTGCCTGGAGAGAACCTCACCCGCATCGAGGCGCAGGAGCGCCGCGCGATCGTCGACACGCAGTCGTACGAGATCGCGCTCGACCTGACGAAGGGCGCCGAGGTCTTCGGATCCCGCTCCGTCGTCCGCTTCACCGCGACGCCCGGTGCCGCGACGTTCATCGACCTGATCGCGCGCGACGTGCGCGAGATCACCCTCAACGGCCGCTCGATCGACCCCGCGACGGCGTTCGCCGACTCGCGCGTCGCGCTCGACGACCTGGCCGCCGACAACGAGCTCGTGATCGACGCGGACTGCCTGTACACGAACACCGGCGAGGGTCTGCATCGCTTCGTCGACCCGGTCGACGGCGAGGTGTACCTGTACTCGCAGTTCGAGGTGCCCGACTCGCGCCGCGTGTTCGCGGTGTTCGAGCAGCCGGACCTCAAGGCGACGTTCGCGTTCACGGTCACGGCTCCCGAGCCATGGAAGGTCGTCTCGAACTCCCCCACCCCCGAGCCGAAGAAGCACGGCGACGGCACCGCCACCTGGACGTTCGACGCCACGCCGCGCATCTCGTCGTACATCACGGCGCTCATCGCGGGTCCCTACGAGGCGACCTTCTCGGAGCTGACCAGCGCGTCGGGTCGCGTCATCCCGCTCGGCGTCTACGGCCGCAAGAGCCTCTGGCAGTTCCTCGACGCCGACTACATCTTCGACAAGACGCGCCAGGGCTTCTCGTACTTCGAGGAGAAGTTCGACTACGCCTACCCGTTCGCCAAGTACGACCAGCTCTTCGTCCCCGAGTTCAACGCGGGAGCTATGGAGAACGCGGGCGCGGTCACCTTCACCGAGACCTACGTCTTCCGCTCGAAGGTGACGGACGCCGTCAAGGAGCGCCGGGTCGTCACGATCCTGCACGAGCTCGCCCACATGTGGTTCGGCGACCTCGTCACCATGAAGTGGTGGAACGACCTGTGGCTCAACGAGTCGTTCGCCGAGTGGGCGTCGACGATCGCCACCGCCGAGGCCACCGAATGGACCGAGGCGTGGACCACGTTCAACGCGATGGAGAAGACCTGGGCGTACCGCCAGGACCAGCTCCCTTCGACGCACCCGGTCGTCGCACAGATCAACGACCTCGAGGACGTGCAGGTCAACTTCGACGGCATCACGTACGCCAAGGGCGGATCGGTGCTCAAGCAGCTCGCCGCGTGGGTGGGTATCGAGGCGTTCTTCGCCGGCGTCGCCGCGTACTTCAAGAAGCACGAGTGGTCCAACACCGAGGTGGGTGACCTGCTCGCCGAGCTCGAGGCCACCAGCGGCCGTGAGCTGTCGACGTGGTCGAAGAAGTGGCTCGAGACCGCGGGCGTCAACACGCTGTCGCCTGAGATCGTCACCGACGTCGATGGCACCATCACGCGATTCGCCATCGTGCAGACGGCACCGGCCGACTACCCGACGATCCGTCCGCACCGCCTCGGCGTCGGCTTCTACGAGCTCGACGGCGACGAGCTCGTGCGCGTGCACCACGTAGAGCTCGACGTCGACGGCGACCTCACCGAGGTGCCCGAGCTCAAGGGACTGAAGCGCCCGGCACTCGTGCTCCTGAACGACGAAGACCTCGCGTACGCGAAGATCCGCCTCGACGACCGGTCGCTCGAGACCGCGATCGACCACCTCGGCAAGATCAGCGACCCGCTCGCCCGCTCGCTGGTGTGGGGCGCCGCGTGGGATCAGACGCGCGATGCCGAGGCATCCGCTTCCGACTACGTGGACCTGGTGCTGCGCAACATCGGCGACGAGACGGAGTCGACCACGGTCCGCACGACCCTCGCACAGCTGCAGCTCGCCGCGAACTCGTACGTCGCGCCCGAGAAGCGCGATGTCACGCGCGCCAAGGTCGCCGACGCGCTGTGGGGGCTCGCCGAGGGCGCCCAGGCCGGAAGCGACAGCCAGCTGCAGTTCGTCACCGCGTTCGCGTCGGCCGCGGCGACCCCCGGCCAGTGGGAGAAGGTCCGTCAGGTGCGCGACGGCGAGGTGGCCTTCGACGGCCTCGCCATCGACACCGACCTCTCGTGGCAGCTGCTCGTGTCGCTCGCCGCGGGCGGTGTCGTCACGGCGGCCGACATCGACGAGGCCCTCGAGGCCGACAACACCGCGAAGGGCGGCGAATTCGCCGCACAGGCCAAGGCGGCGCTGCCGTCGGCCGAGGCGAAGGCGGCGGCCTGGTCGTCACTCGTCGACAGCGACGACCAGCCGAACACGATCGTCCGCGCCGCCGCGCTCGGATTCGTGCACCCGGCCGGGCGCCGTCTGCTCGACGGCTTCGTCGCGCGCTACTTCGAGTCGCTGCTGCCGATCTGGAACTCGCGCACGTACCAGATCGCGCAGTACCTGATCGTGGGCCTCTACCCGGCCCCGCTTGCCGATGTCGCCCTGCGCGACGCGACGCGCTCATGGCTCGAAGCGAACGCCGACGCGGCTCCGGCCCTGCGGCGCCTCGTCGCCGAGAACCTCGCCGGCGTCGAGCGCGCACTCTTGGTGCAGGACCGCGACGCCCAGTAACCCGTCACGGATCGACCGGATGCCTCGACCCTGCCTGGATCGAGGCATCCGGCGTCTTCGGCACCGTGGTACCACTCCGTCGCCCATTGTTCATCCCGAGGGCTGACGCGCACGGGCACAGCCGACTCATAGCGTGGTGGGCATGATCGTTGCAGAACAGCTCACGAAGCGCTTCGGAGACAAGACCGCGGTGTCCAACGTGTCGTTCACCGTGCAGCCGGGGAAGGTCACCGGGTTCCTCGGTCCGAACGGCGCCGGCAAGTCGACCACCATGCGGATGATCGTCGGCCTCGACCGGCCGACGTCCGGCACGGTGACCGTCGCCGGCCAGAACTACGCGCACCTGCGCTCCCCGCTGACCGAGGTCGGCGTCCTGCTCGATGCGAAGGCCGTGCACACCGGTCGCTCGGCACGCAGCCACCTGCGCGCGATGGCCGCGACCCACGGCATCGGTCGGTCGCGCGTCGACGAGGTGATCGAGCTCACCGGCATCCAGTCGGTCGCGGGCAAGCGGGCGGGCAAGTTCTCGCTCGGCATGGGCCAGCGGCTCGGCATCGCCGCGGCTCTGCTCGGCGACCCGCGCACCCTCATCCTGGACGAGCCGGTGAACGGTCTCGACCCCGAGGGCGTGAGGTGGGTGCGCCAGTGCGTGCGGCATCTCGCTGCCGAGGGGCGCACCGTGCTCCTCTCCAGCCACCTCATGAGCGAGATGGCGCAGACCGCCGACCACGTGATCGTGCTCGGTCGCGGCCAGGTCCTCGCGGACGCCGAGCTGTCGGAGCTCGTCCAGGCCTGGACGACGAACAACGTCGTCGTGCGCTCGCCCCGCCTGTCGGAGCTCGTCGCCGCCCTCGCGGGCCCGGACGTCGCCGTCACCGCGTCGTCTCCCGGCGTCGCCGAGATCTCGGGCGTCACCGCCGCAACGATCGGCGACCTCGCCGCCTCGCTCGGCATCCCCGTCCATGAGCTCACCTCCCGCACCGGATCGCTGGAAGACGCCTATCTCGCCCTCACCGGCGACGCTGTCGAGTACACCTCCAAGGAGATCGCATGACCGCCCTCGCCCCCGCCACGCGTGCCGACGCCGGCCTTCGCTCCGCCTCGCCCTACCGACTGAGCTTCGCCCACCTTCTCCACAGCGAGTGGATCAAGCTCACGACGCTCCGCTCGACCTGGTGGTCGCTGGGGATCACCGCCCTGCTGTCGATCGGCATCTCGATGATGATCGCGTCGGCGTCCGCCCAGTTCGGCGGTGGGTTCCCCGCCGTCAGCGCGATCCTCTCGCCGACGCAGTTCACGATGCTCGTCGCCGGCATCCTCGGCGCGATCGTCATCACCGGCGAGTACTCGACGGGCATGATCCGCTCCACCCTGACAGCCGAGCCGCTCCGCGGCGCGGTGGTGGTGGCGAAGGCGGTCGTGGTGAGCGTGCTCATCGCGCTGACGACCGTGGTGACCTACGCGCTCGCGATCGCGGCGACCGCCCCGTTCCTCGCGGAGGGGATCGACTGGTCGGAACCGGCGCAGTCCGTCGTCCCGCTCGCGCTGGGCGTGCTGTCGATGGTGGTCTTCACCCTCATCGGCCTCGGGTTCGGGTTCATCCTGCGCAACGGCGCCGGAGCCATCGCCGTGACCGTCGGCGTGCTGTTCGTGCTGCCCATCGTGTTCAGCCTCTTCGCGATGTTCGGCGAGAGCTGGAGCTGGATCGCCGACCTCGCCGAGTATCTCCCGATGAATGCCGCGTCCGCGGTGACCGCTCCGGGCGCTCAGGACCTCACCGTGCCGCTCCTCACGCTGGCCGCGTGGGGTCTCGTGCCGCTCGTGGGGGGCTGGGCGGTGCTGCGCAGCCGCGACGCGTAGAGTCGACCGAATGCCGCGATCCGCCAGCCAGGCCGTCGTCGGTGCCGCTCCCGGCGCCGACGACGGCCTCCTGCTGCCGAGACCACCCGGCGTCCTCCGGCGCTTCTGGGCACGGCATCCGCGATTCGCCGACGTGATCGTGGCGGTGGTCGCCTTCCTCCTGTCGGCGCCCACCGCGGCGATCCGCTCCGAGTACCCGATTCCCCCAACGCTTCCACAGACGGTGTTCGCGATCGTCGTGGTCGTCGGTGCGTGCGTCGCCCTGCTGCTCCGGCGCTCGCGGCCCCTCCTCGTCTTCGCCCTGGCCGCGCTGCCGCTGGTGATCCTGCCCCCGAGCCTCGTCCCGGCCTCCCACCTCGTCCCCGCCCTGGCGATCTACGCAGTCGCGGTGTACCGCTCCGTGCGCGCCTGCTGGATCGTCTTCGCCGCGACGACCGCGGCGATGGCGGTCTACGCGGCCGTGGCAGGCCTGGCGGCGCCCGCGACCTGGAACTATGTCCTCACCTCGCTCGTGTCGGGCACGATCGCGCTCCTGATCGGCGCGCTGATCGGGATCAACGTCGGCAACCGCCGCCGCTATCTTGAGGCGCTCATCGACCGCTCGCGCCAGCTGCTCGTCGAGCGGGACCAGCAGGCGCGACTGGGCGCTGCCGCCGAGCGCACGCGCATCGCGCGCGAGATGCACGACATCGTCTCGCACAACCTGACCGTCATCGTGGCCCTCGCCGAGGGGGCGACAGCGACGCACGACGCCGCGCGGGCCCGCATCGCCACCGCGCAGATCGCCGGCACGGCGCGCGGGGCGCTCACCGAGATGCGCGCGATGCTCGGCGTGCTGCGCGATCCCGACCTCTCCTCCGATGCGCCCCTCGCGCCGATCGAGTCGGCGTCCGTCGCCGACGCGGTCGAGTCCGCGCAGCGGGCGGGGTTCCCGGTCGTGCTGCACGTGGAGGGCCGTCTCGACGACGTGCCTGCCGAGGTGCGGTTCGCGGTGGCGCGCATCGTGCAGGAGTCGCTCACCAACGCGATGCGGCACGCGCCACTGGCCACCGCGATCGACGTGCGGATCGCCGTTCGGGCGGAAGCCGTCGAGCTCGGCATCGTCAACGACGGGGTGCGCCCGCGGACGGATGCTGCTGAACCTCCGGCACGCGCCGGGTTCGGCCTCCCCGGGCTCCGCGAGCGCGCGGCGCACGTGGGAGGGACGCTCGAGGCCGGAGCGGTCGAGGGCAGGCGATGGGCGGTGCGGGCCGCGCTGCCCCTGCCGGCGCACGCGAGCGCGAAGGCCGAACAGGAGGAGAACCCACGATGACGCCACCCATCCGCGTGCTGCTGGTCGACGACCAGGAGCTGATCCGGCTCGGCTTCCGCCTCGTTCTCGAGGCCGAGGCGGACGTCTCGGTCGTCGGCGAAGCGGCCGACGGCGACGAGGCCGTGCGTGCCGTCGCCGCGCACGCCCCGGATGTCGTCCTCATGGACATACGGATGCCGCGCACCGACGGCATCGCCGCCACCCGGTCGATCGTCGCCGCGTACCCGGCGACGCGTGTCCTCGTCCTCACCACCTTCGACCTCGACGAGTATGCGGTGGGCGCGCTCGACGCGGGGGCGAGCGGATTCCTCCTCAAGGATGCGCAGCGCTCCGAGCTGACCGCCGCGATCCGCGCCGTCCATCGCGGCGACGCCGTGCTGGCGCCCTCGGTCACGCGGCGCCTCATCGACCGGCTCCACGCGGCACCGCCGGCCGCGCCCCATCCCTCGTCGTCCGACGACCCGACGACGGAGCTCACCGACCGCGAACGCGAGGTGTTCGTCGCGATCGCCCAGGGGATGAACAACGCCGAGATCGCGCACCACCTGTACCTGAGCGAGTCGACGGTCAAGACCCACGTCGGACGCGTGCTCGCGAAGATCGGAGCGCGCGACCGCGTGCATGCCGTGATCCTCGCCCACCGTCATCGGCTCGTCGACGCTTCAGCGCCGCTGCCCTCCGACGGTGACGGGTGGTCCGCAATCTGAATGGCGTCCAGGCCGAGCGTGCCCCGACCTCGTTAGGATCGTGACGATGATGAGCGTCCCCTTCGACACCACGCCTTCCGACGAGCCGACCATCGCAGACGTTGAATTCTGGCAGGGGGTCGGCGAGTTCTTCGTCCGGGCAGGCTGGAATCTCCTCACCGTCGCCGGCATCATCGTCGGCGCGGTGCTCGTGGTGTGGATCCTGCGATTCGTGATCCACCGTGTCGTCGGCCGCATCGTCAACGGCGCCAAGAACAAGGCGAACGTCGACGACACTCAGGCCCTCGAGCGGTCGCCGCTCGCATCGGTGCGACTCGTCCAGCGCACGCGCACCCTCGGGTCGATCCTCAGCAACATCGTCAACGTGACCGTTGTGATCATCGCTCTGCTGCTGATCATCAACGTGCTCGCGCCGACCGCGCTCGGCTCGCTCACGCTCCTCACCGCGGCCATCGGCGCAGGCCTCGGCTTCGGCGCGCAGAACATCGTCAAGGACGTGCTCAACGGCATCTTCATCGTCGCGGAGGATCAGGTGGGGATCGGCGACGTCGTCGACCTCGGCCTGGCGACCGGCATCGTCGAGTACGTGAGCGTCCGGGTGACGCACGTGCGCGATGTCAACGGAACCCTCTGGTACGTCCGCAACGGCGAGATCACCCGCATCGGCAACCTGTCGCAGGGCTGGTCGCGGGTCATCCTCGATCTCTCGGTGGCGACGGATTCCGACATCGGCGAGGTCGAGAAGGCGATGCTCGACACCGCCAAGGCGCTCGCGAAGGACCCGAAGTGGCGCACGCGCATCCTCGAGCAGCCCGAGGTATGGGGCCTCGAGTCCATCTCAGGCGATGCGCTCGTCATCCGTCTCGTCATGAAGACGCGCGCGAACGCGAAGGACGACGTCGCCCGCGAGCTGCGGATGCGCCTCAAGCACACGATCGACGAGATGGGAATCACGCTCCCGGCGCTCACCGCGGTCATGCCGAGCGGCCTCGAGGGCGCCCAGCGGGTGCGCGGCGCGAACCCGCCCAAGACCAAGCCCACGCCGGTCCCCGCCACGCCCGAGCGTGCGGTGTGGAAGCCGAAGCGCACCCCCAAGAAGCCGCCGACTGCGCCCGAGGGCGACGAATCCGGCACGACCAGCGGAGGAACCCCATGAGCGACCCGGCCACCCCCCTGAGCTTCTACGACGAGGTCGGCGGTCACGACACGTTCGTGCGGCTCGTCGACGTGTTCTACCGCGGCGTCGCCGAGGATGAGGTGCTCCGTCCCATGTATCCCGAGGAGGACCTCGGACCGGCGCAGGAGCGGCTCACGCTCTTCCTCGAGCAGTATTGGGGCGGTCCGACGACGTACAGTCAGGAACGCGGCCACCCTCGGCTGCGAATGCGCCACGCGGCGTTCCACGTGGATCCCGACGCCCGCGACCGCTGGCTCGCGCATATGCGGGTCGCCGTCGACGAGCTCCACCTGCCGCCGCTCCACGAGGCGACCCTCTGGGATTACCTCCAGCGCGCCGCATATGCCATGGTGAACACGTTCGAGCCCTCGGGCATCGGACCCGCTGCCGGACCCCGGGCGGCAGCATCCTTCCCCGTCATCGCGGCGCCCCCGGCGGACGCCGACCCCGCGCGCTGAGTCGCCGACTCGGCTTCATCCCCTGCCGACGAAGGAGTCGACATGCCCTCCCACCACACCGACATCCTGGTCATCGGATGGGGACTCGCGGGTCTCGTGGCCACCGCCGAGGCGGTCGCCGCGGGCAAGCGCGTGACGATCGTCGACCAGGAGCCGCGGTCGAACCTCGGCGGCCAGGCGTGGTGGTCGTTCGGCGGTCTCTTCTTCATCGATTCGCCCGAGCAGCGCCGGCTGGGCATTCACGACTCGCTCGAGCTGGCCCGCCAGGATTGGTTCGGCAACGCCGGGTTCGACCGCGACGAAGACCTGTGGCCGCGCCGATGGGCGGAGGCCTACCTGCAGTTCGCGCACGAGGAGAAGCGCGCGTGGCTGCGCGAGAAGGGCGTCGGGTTCTTCCCGATCGTCGGGTGGGCGGAGCGGGGCGGCTACACCGCGACGGGGCCGGGCAACTCCGTGCCGCGCTTCCACATCACGTGGGGAACCGGGCCGGGGATCGTCGCGCCGTTCCAGGCGGCGGTCGAGGCCGGCGAGGCTGACGGCCGCGTGACGGTCCTGCCCCGCCACCGGGTCACGTCGCTGACCGTCGACGGCGGCGTCGTCACCGGCGCGGCCGGCGATGTGCTGGCGCCTTCCGGCGCGGCGCGGGGTGTCGCGAGCTCGCGTGAGGCCGTCGACACCTTCACCGTCACGGCGGCCGCGACGATCGTGTCATCGGGTGGCATCGGCGGCAACCACGACCTCGTGCGCCAGTGGTGGCCCGAGCGCCTCGGCACTCCCCCGGCGACGATGGTGACCGGAGTTCCCGCATACGTGGACGGCTCCATGCAGCCGGTCTCAGCGGCGGCCGGCGCACGGCTAATTAACGGCGACCGCATGTGGCACTACGTCGAGGGCATCCAGAACTGGGATCCGATCTGGCCGGATCACGGCATCCGCATCCTCCCCGGCCCCTCGTCGGTCTGGCTCGACGCGACCGGCAACCGTCTGCCGGTGCCGCTCTTCCCCGGCTTCGACACGCTCGGCACACTCGCACACCTGCGCTCGACCGGCCACGACCACTCGTGGTTCGTGCTGTCGCAGAAGATCATCGAGAAGGAGTTCACCCTCTCGGGCAGCGAGCAGAACCCCGACCTCACCGGCAAGGACGTCAGGCTCCTCGCGAAGTCCCGACTAGGCAAGGGCGCCGCCGGTCCCGTGCAGGCCTTCATGGATCGCGGCGCCGACTTCGTCGTGCGCGACAGCCTCGACGACCTCATCGCAGGCATGCAGGCGCTTCCCGGCGGTGACGTGCTCGACGGCGACCGCGTGCGGACCGAGGTCGAAGCCCGCGACCGCGAGATCGACAACGACTTCACCAAGGACGCCCAGATCGCCATGCTGCGCTCTGCGCGCGCGTTCCGCGGCGACCGGCTGATCCGCACCGCGAGCCCGCACCGGATCCTTGACCCGAAGTCGGGTCCTCTCATCGCAGTGAAGCTGCACGTGCTCACCCGCAAGTCCCTCGGTGGCATCGAGACCGACCTGTCGGCCCGCGCCCTCGGCGCCGGCGGCGAGCCCGTCCCGGGCCTGTACGCGGCGGGCGAGGCGAGCGGCTTCGGCGGGGGCGGCGTCCACGGCTATCGTGCTCTCGAGGGCACGTTCGTGGGCGGATGCCTCTTCTCGGGGCGCGTCGCCGGTCGCGCGGCTGCCGCGGCGGTATGAACGGGGGCTCGCGTCAGCTCGCCGAGCCCGTCCGCCGCACCGGGGTGAGGCCGGTGGCCACCGGCCCGCGCACCAGCACATGGCCGCGAGTGAGGCTCACACGTGTCCACGGACCGCTTGCGAACACCCGGGCGGTCTCACCACCGCTGATGAACCCGAGGCTCAGTGCCGCGAACGCGACGCCCAGAGGGAGGCCGCCCAAGTCCTCGTCGGGTGCGCCCCACACGGCTGCGCGGACGGTGCGCACGACGTCCTCACCGGCATCCGTCGGCACGGTGTCGGCGACGCGCGCGATCCCGCCCTGCGCCTTCGCCGCGAGCGTCGCGGCCTCGATGCCCGGCCGCGCGTCCCAGCCGCTGCGTGGTGGGGTGATGCCGGCCCACGCGGGCGAGAGAGCGGTCTCGGGGAGCATGAGGGCTCGCGGATCGTCGGTCGTGGCGGAAAGGGCGGATGCCTCGACGACGAGGTCGCATACGAGTTCGGGATCCGCGCCGAGTGAGCGCAGCGCGAGGACGGTGGGGGTCGGATCGCCGAAGCCCCGGGGCGCCAGCGGCGCGGCGGTCATCGCCAGAACCCCGCCGGACGCCTGCAGGCGGACGCCTTCGACAGTGAAGCGCGCAGCCCGACCCGCGAAGGTGAGGGCGTCGGCGGCGGACTCGGGATCGGCGAGCAACAGGCGCGGTGACATCGCCCTCTAAGCTACCAAGCGGACCTACGGGCGGCCGCCGCCCCGGAGAGGAGCACCCGTGGATGCCGAGCCGACCGCAGAGAGCGCGCCCGAGAAGGATCCGGTCGCGTCGATGCTGTCGGTCATCGATCTGAGCGCGTCTGACGCGCGCACCACGGAAGACATCTTCACCGGCGCATCGCAGTCGATGCCGCTCGGCCGCGTGTACGGCGGCCAGGTGCTGGCGCAGTCCATCGTCGCCGCGTCGCGGACGATCCCGGAAGAGCGGATCGTGCACTCGATGCACGGGTACTTCCTGCGCCCGGGAGATTCGGCGAAGGGGATCACGTTCGCTGTGGACCGTATCCACGACGGGCGGTCCTTCTCGACGCGGCGGACGCAGGCGTTTCAGGAGGGGGTCCCGATCTTCTCGATGATCGCGTCCTTCCAGGACGAGGATCCCGGGCTCGATCACCAGGAGCCGATGCCGGAAGGAATCCCCGCGCCGGATGAGCTCCCCGACATCGAGTCCCACCTCAGCGGCCTGCATCCGATGTCGAAGCGGCTCTTCACCGACCGACCGGTGGATCTGCGCCACATCCCAGCGCCGATCTACGTCACGGCCGACGCCGAGCAGTCGCCGCGTCAGGCGGTCTGGATGCGCATCCGACGGCCGATCCCCGACGACCCCGCGGTCCACCGGGCAGCGCTCGCGTACCTCAGCGACCTGACGATCCAGGAGTCCATCCTGCGCGCGCACGGCGTCTCCTGGGCGACGCCGGGGCTGAAGGTCGCGAGCCTCGACCATGCGATGTGGTGGCATCGCTTCGGACGGGTCGACGAGTGGATGCTGTACGTCCAGGAATCGCCGAGCGCCCGCGGTGGCCGCGGCCTCGCGTCAGGACGGATCTACGCCGCCGACGGCACGCTGATGGCCAGTGTCGCGCAGGAGATCATGGTCCGCGTCCCCGGGGCCGGAAACCTCGACGGCTGAGTCGGTGCCGGTGGGGCGCGTCAACGCCGGTGCGAGTAGGAGATCGGCTCACCGACGTACGGGCCCCACGCCTCACGCTCTTCGCGTGTGAGGCGGAGCGGGCGCCCGGTCTCGGCATCCACCTTCACGATCACCGTGGTGGCGCGTGCGTAGAGCGTCTGCCCCGCGTCGCCCGTTTCGACCGGGCTGTAGACCTCATAGCAGACCTCGATGCTCGAGCCGCCCAGCTTGCCGAACCACATCTGCACGTCGAGCGGATGCCGCTGGTACGGCACCGGGGCCAGGTACTCGATCTCCTGCCGGGCGATGAGCGTCAGCATGCCGCTGAAGATGCTCGAGTCGAGCACGGCGGTCGCGGGCGCGTCCTCGCCGGGCTCGGGCAACCAGAACGCCCGCACACGCGCCTCTTCGAGGAGCTTCAGCATCGACGTGTTGTTCACGTGGTTGAACGCGTCGAGGTCGCCCCATCTCAGGTGGACGGGGATGTGCAGGCGGCGGTCGCCTCCGGTGGCTGCGACCGCCGCATCGCCGGTGTCAGTCACGCGTGAGCTTGCGGTACGCGGTGCGGTGCGGGCGGGCCGCCTCCGCCCCGAGCCGCTCGATCTTGTTCGCCTCGTACGCCTCGAAGTTGCCCTCGAACCAATACCACTGGTCGGGGTTCTCCTCGGTGCCCTCGTAGGCGAGGATGTGGGTCGCGATGCGGTCGAGGAACCAGCGGTCGTGCGTGATGACCACGGCGCAGCCGGGGAACTCGAGCAGCGCGTTCTCCAGCGATTGGAGCGTCTCGACATCGAGGTCGTTGGTCGGCTCGTCGAGGAGCAGCAGGTTGCCGCCCTCCTTGAGTGTCAGCGCCAGGTTGAGGCGGTTGCGCTCACCGCCCGAGAGCACGCCGGCCTTCTTCTGCTGGTCGGGGCCCTTGAAGCCGAACTTCGACACGTACGCGCGGGAGGGGATCTCGGTCTTGCCGACCGTGATGATGTCGAGCCCGTCCGAGACGACCTCCCACAGGCTCTTCTGCGGGTCGATGTTCGCGCGCGACTGGTCGACGTAGCTGATCTTGACCGTCTCGCCGATCTTGAGATCGCCGCCGTCGAGGGATTCGAGGCCGACGATCGTCTTGAAGAGCGTGGTCTTGCCCACACCGTTCGGGCCGATCACGCCGACGATGCCGTTCGGCGGAAGCGTGAAGCTGAGCCCGTCGATCAGCGAGCGGCCGTCGAAGCCCTTCTGCAGCTTCTTCGCCTCGATCACGACGCTGCCCAGGCGCGGCCCCGGCGGGATGGTGATCTCTTCGAAATCGAGCTTCCGGGTGCGATCGGCCTCAGCCGCCATCTCCTCGTAACGGGCGAGGCGAGCCTTCGACTTGGCCTGGCGCCCCTTCTGGTTCGAGCGGACCCAGTCCAGTTCCTCGGCGAGGCGCTTGGCGAGCTTGGCGTCCTTCTTGCCCTGGATGGCCAGACGCTCCGCCTTCTTCTCGAGGTAGGTCGAGTAGTTGCCCTCGTAGCCGATGAGGCGCCCGCGGTCGACCTCGGCGATCCACTCTGCCACGTTGTCGAGGAAGTATCGGTCGTGCGTGATGGCGATCACGGCGCCGGGGTACTTCTGCAGGTGCTGCTCGAGCCAGAGCACGCTCTCCGCGTCGAGGTGGTTGGTGGGCTCATCGAGGAGCAGCAGGTCGGGCTTCTGCAGCAGGAGCTTCGTGAGGGCGACGCGGCGCTTCTCACCACCCGAGAGCGGGCCGATCTCCGCGTCCCCCGGCGGGGTGCGCAAGGCATCCATCGCCTGCTCGAGCTGGGAGTCGAGGTCCCAGGCATCGGCGGCGTCGATCTCCTCCTGGAGGACGCCCATCTCCGCGAGCAGCGCGTCGAAGTCGGCGTCGGGGTCGGCCATGAGACCCGAGATCTCGTTGAACCGGTCGACCTTGGCCTTGATGGCGATGCCGTCCTGGATGTTCTCGAGCACCGTCTTGGTCTCGTCCAGCTCCGGCTCCTGCATGAGGATGCCGACCGTGAAGCCTGGGCTGAGCTTCGCCTCGCCGTTCGACGGAGTGTCGAGGCCGGCCATGATCTTGAGGATCGTCGACTTTCCGGCGCCGTTCGGGCCGACCATGCCGATCTTCGCGCCCGGGAGGAACGCCATCGTGACGTCGTCGAGGATCAGCTTCTCGCCGACGGCCTTACGGGCGCGGACCATCGAGTAGATGTACTCTGCCATGCGGGTTTCTGCTCTCCTTGGACTTCAGACGTCAGCGTCCCAGCCTACCGGGCGACGCGGCGAGCGGCGTGAGCGCGACGCGCATCAGCCACCGCGCGCCCTGCGGACCGGTTCACCAGTCGATGGGGCGGGTCTGCCCGACGAGGCAGTTCCCCTCGGCGAGCACCGGGACCACGACCGTGACGGGATCTCCCGTCGCGGGACCGACCTGGCCGATGAGGCACTGGTCGTTCCAGCGCACCGAGAATTGGATGCTCTCGGCGGGATTGCCCACGGTCGACATGTCCTCGGTGACCTGCATCGCGGCCTTGTCGAACCCTGCCGCCGTGAGCGCATCGACGTACGCTCGCCCGGTCACCCGGGCATCCGTCGCCCAGACCGCCGCAGTGACCGACGCGAACAGCGGGAGGTTGTCCTCCGCTGTGCCGTCGGGCACGAGCGTGGGCGCGGCCGGTGCGGTCGGCGTAGTGCTCGGGCTCGGCGCACCGTCGGACGTCGTGGCGGTGGGCGTCGGGGTCGGCTCCGGTTCGCCAGGGCTGCAGGCCGTCAGCGCCCCGACGACCAGCACGGCGGCGATCACCCGCGGGGCGCGCGGCGAACGGATATCGAAGCGAGCGCGGGGCGGGAGGTCTCGGGCCACGGGGAGAGTTTAGGGCCGCCGGCCCCGCGCACGCTGAACGCGTCAGAAGGGCGTCTCCACATCGTCGCCTGCGGAGCCGGCACGCGATCCGACGGCCAGGAGCATGGGCTTCATGGTCTCTTCCCCCTCTCCGGCCTGGTGCGCTCCCTCGACTCCGGGGGCCGCCCACTCGTCGCCGGCGGGCGCCGTCGCCCAATTCTGCGACGTGTCGATCGTCGCGGTCCGGGAATCCTTCTCGAATGTCGTCGTTCCCCATCGCAGATCGTGGCCGATGGCGTCGGCGTCGATCTCGATCGCCGTGCCGCGACGGGTGCCGTTGTCCCACTCGCGCAACCGCAGACGACCGGTGAGGATCACGCGATCACCCTTCTGGAGCGATCGATGGGCGTGCTCCGCCAACGTGCGGAACACCGAGACGGTGTACCAGTTCGTCCCCGCATCGGTCCATCCCCCAGCCTCTCGGCTGTACCGTCGCTGACCGCTCGCCACCCGGAACGTGGTGATCGCGACTCCGGCCGGCGTCTGCTTCAGCTCCGGCGGTGTCGCGACGTTGCCGGTGATCGTGATCGTGTCGCCTGTGTCGCTCATCTCTCATCCTCTCTGTCGATCCGAGGACTGTCCTCGGTCCTGCCGGCGCCCCGTGCCCGAGGACGCCGGCAGTGGACCAAGCTTCGCTCTGCGGAAATCCTCGGACCGTCCCGGGGGACGGATCTGTGGACAGCAGCGACGCCCACGAGGTTGGGGAGGAAACGCCGGGAGATCTCGAAAACCGGAATGTCAGAACCCGTAGCTATGTTCGATGGTGAAGGAGGCAACATGTCAGCTGTCGTCGAAACACGCACCTCTCGGACCCCGCTTCTCTCACCACGGACCCGCATGCGACTCGTGGCCGCGGCGCCGTCCCTCTGGCGGGTGCTCGAGCCGGGTGGGCGCGTGATCGGTCATCTGCAGGAAGTCGCCCAGGCGGGCGGTATCCGCTTCCGTGCGCGGCGCTACAACCCCACCGCCCATGCGTTCCGCGATCTGGGCGACTTCTGGAGCGCCGACGACGCGGTCGAGTGCCTGGTGTTCGCCCGCTGACCCACGCGACGCGCCCGAGGAACCGCGGTGGACCTCAGATGACCGCGCCGACCTGCTCGACGATCGTCGACGGCGCCCCGGCCCGCACCGACGCCCAGGCGTCCGCGAGCACATCCGCAGCGCGCACCATCTCCTCGGGCGGCGCGGTGAAAGGCACCCGGAGGTGACGCTCATGCCCGCCGTCGACGGAGAACCGGGGCCCGGCGCTCAGCAGCACGCCGCGCGATCGCGCCTCGATGACCAGTGCCGAGCTGAGGGGGGCGCCGAGCTCGATCCACAGAGAGACCCCGCCGTGCACGTCGGGCAGGTGCCAGGAGGGCAGCCGCTGGCCCAGAGCCCGCACCAGCGCGTCGCGACCGGATCGCAGCAGGTCCGAGCGCTGCGCGACGACGTCGTCGAACTGCGAGAGGAGGCGGGTGGCGATCGCCTGCTCGAACTCGGGCGTGCCGAGATCGTGCGCCGGCCGCGCCGCGACGAGCCGACGGATGAGGTCGCCATCGGCGCGCACCCACCCGAGCCTCAGCCCGCCCCAGACCGTCTTTCCGAGCGAGCCGATGCGTACGATCGTGCCCGGCTCGGACGCCCCGAAACCGGGCGCGAGCGATCCACGGTCGATGTCGAGATCCGCCGTCGTCTCGTCGAGGACCAGCACCGCTCCCGATCGCTCCCCCGCCGCGAGCATCGTCTGACGCGCCTCGACACTCATGCTCCGGCCCGTCGGGTTCTGGAAGTCGGGCATCAGGTAGGCCATCACGGGGAGGGTTCGGGCGAACGCCTGCTCAGCCCGATCCAGATCCCAGCCGTCCTCGGTGGTCACCGGCACCCCCACCAGGCGGGCACCCGCGCGACGCAGCGCGTCCGCCGCGTGCGGATAGGTGGGCGTTTCCACGAGTACGCGGTCTCCTCGCCCGATGAGCACCGTCGACACGAGGTGGATCGCGCTCTGCGCGCCGGTCGTGACGAGCACCTCGTCCGGACGCGTCGGAATCCCCCGTTCGGTGTAGCGATCGGCGATCGCTTCGCGCAGATCGATGCGACCGAGCACGTCGTACCCCACGCGCGACACCAGCGCAGATGCGACGCCGGCAGTCTCGGCCATGATCCCCGCCAGTCCCGGCCAGGCGGGCGGACTGGCCTGCTGAAGGTCGATCATCCCGTCGGCGACGTCGGCGCGGCCCGGATCCCGGCGCCCGAGCGGCAGCGTGACGCTGCCCGATCCGCGCAGGCTCGCGATGTGGCTGGTCTCGCGAAGGCTCCGATAGGCCGCGGCGACGGTGCTGCGACTCACATGCAGCGCGGCGGCGAGCTCTCGCTCAGCCGGCAGTGCGGTCCGCGGCGCGAGCCGATTGTCCAGACAGAGCAGACGGATGCCGTCGGCAAGCGCCTCGTATGCGGGCTCACGCGTACGCCAGCCACCGAGTGCGGCGGCGAGGGCACGCGCGGACATGCGGGAGTCCATGAGGCCAGCCTACCTGTATTGGACTGCAGGCAACGATCCAATCATGAGATTGGATGGACCTCATGCCACGCCGAATCGTCCAACTGCTCGTCGGTCTCTTCCTCTACGGAGCCGGTTGCGCGCTCACCGTCGAAGCTGGACTGGGCGTCGACCCCTGGACCGTGTTCGCCCAGGGACTGTCAGTGCGCACGGGGATCGGCATCGGCTGGATCACCAACATCGTCGGCTTCTTCGTGCTGCTGCTGTGGATCCCGCTCCGCCAGAAGCCGGGCGTCGGAACGATCGCCAACATCCTGCTGGTCGGAACGAGCATGCAGATCGTGCTCGGCGTCGTTCCGCCCGTGTCGGGGTTCGCCCCCCAGCTCGCGACGCTCCTCGGCGGCATCGTCCTCGTGGCCGTCGCGTCCGGGCTCTACATCGGCGCGCACTTCGGCCCGGGTCCGCGCGACGGGCTCATGACGGGCATGAACGCCCGCCTCGGCTGGCCGATCTGGGTGTGCCGCGCGCTCGTCGAGGTCTCGGTGCTGCTGGTGGGCTGGCTGCTCGGTGGCACGGTCGGCATCGGCACGGTTCTCTTCGCCGTCCTCATCGGCCCGCTGGTGCACATCGCACTGCCCCTGCTGGATACGCGCCGGACGCAGGCGCGCGCCGCCGCCGAACGATCGGCGTGACGCGCGCTGCCCCATGACCGCCCGAAGCCGGCGGGCCGCGCGAATCAGTGCTCGCGGAACATGGGCCAGTCGCTGCCCGGCGTCATGTGTGCGTGGAGCGCGCTCTTCGCGATCTCCATCGTCGGATACGTGCCCGTTGCTTCGCTCGCACCGGCCATGGTGACCGTGTAGCCGTCGTCGTCCTTGCGGATGCTTCCGGCGACGCCGGATGCTCCGTAGGCGACCCAGAGAGGGTGGTGCGTCTCCGTGGTGCTCATCGGTGAACTCCTTTCGATGCCTCCGGTGCTGACGCTACGCCGAGATCCGGTCATCCGCCAGCGTCCGCGACGGCGTGGTGCGACCCGGTAGTGTGGAAGAACCCTTCCCTCCGTAGCTCAGGGGACAGAGCGAGCGGTTTCTACCCGCCAGGTCGGGGGTTCGAATCCTCCCGGAGGGGCGAACGGGTCCGGCGTGGGAGTCGGAACCCGAGTCCAGGCCCGTGGGATGTCTGGACTTGCGATAAGGATGGAGCACATGGTGGGTGCATCCGAGAACGACCGTCTGGTGTGGATCGACTGTGAGATGACCGGGCTCGACCTCGGCGTGGACGAGTTGGTGGAGATCGCTGTGGTGGTCACCGACTTCGAGCTGCGCACGCTCGATCCCGGGTTCTCCGTCGTGATCAAGCCCGACGACTCGGCACTGGCGAACATGAACGAGTTCGTCACCAACATGCATCGCACTTCCGGGCTCCTCGACGAGATCCCGCAGGGCGTGAGCCTGGCGGACGCCGAGTTCCAGGTGCTGGAGTACATCCAGCGGTTCGTCCCGCTCGAGGGCAAGGCTCCCCTCGCCGGGAACACCATCGGCACCGACCGCATGTTCCTTGCGAAGTACATGCCACGCGTCGACCGCTGGCTGCACTACCGCAACGTCGACGTGTCCAGCATCAAGGAGCTCTCACGCCGCTGGTACCCGCGCGCGTACATCCACGCCCCCGCGAAGGACGGCGGTCACCGCGCCCTGGCCGACATCCTCGAGTCGATCCGCGAACTCGCGTACTACCGCCAGGCGGTGTTCGTTCCGGAGCCCGGACCCACGAGCGACGGCGCGCGCGCAGCTGCTGCCGCCGTCGTGTCGTCGTTTGCTCCGGAGGTGTGAGAGAATCGTCTGGTTGCCCGCGCGAGCGGGAGACATGGTGGGTATAGCTCAGTTGGTAGAGCACCTGGTTGTGGTCCAGGGGGTCGCGGGTTCAAGTCCCGTTACTCACCCCAAATCGATCGAATGGGGCGCGTCTTACGCGCCCCATTCGCGTAGAAGCGGGGCATCATGATGGAGATGGATGCCGCGACCTTCGAGACGCTCGTGATCGACGAGCTGGACGCCCTCCCCGACGACATGGTCGAGGGCCTCGACAACGTCGTGTTCGTCGTCGAGGACCGACCGGAGGACGGCAGCCTCGATCTGCTGGGACTCTACGACGGCTGGGCGCTCACCGAGCGGGAACGCTACGGGATCGGGGAGCTGCCCGATCGCATCATCGTGTACCGCGAACCGCATCTGGCGGTGTGCGACGACGAGGATGAACTGCGGGACGAGGTGCACACGACGCTGGTGCACGAGATCGCTCACTTCTACGGAATCGACGACAAGCGCCTGCACGAGCTGGGGTGGGCATGATGGCCCCGCTCGCCACGCCATCGGTCGAGGAGGACATCGACCTCGCTGAGCACGTCGATCCCGCGCGCCCCTGGCAGACGGTCGTCTGGGACGACCCCGTCAACCTCATGAGCTACGTCACCCACGTCTTCCGCGAGTACTTCGGCCTCATGCGGGCCGACGCGGAACGGCTCATGCTCGCCGTGCACAACGACGGCCACGCCGTGGTCTCGCAAGGCCCCCGCGAGCAGATGGAGATGCATGCCCAGGCGATGCACGACTACGGCCTGTGGGCGACCGTGAGGCAGGAGCCCCGATGAGCGACCGGATCGTCGTGCTCGAGGTCGCCCGCCTCGAGGCGGCGCACCTCGCGGGGCTCGTCGGTCAGTTCGCCGAGTTGCTGCGCGAGTCCGCGCCCGACGAAGGCGACCCGGCGATCGCCCGGTTGGTGCCCTCGGCGTACGCGGACGACGAGGAGGCGGCGCGGGAGTTCCGCGCGCTGACGCAGGCCGACCTGCTCGGTCGACGGGAGTCGGACGCGGGCCTCGTGCTGGCGTCTCTCCAGGAAGCGGCTCAGATCTCCGAAGACCCCGACGACCCGGCGCTGCGGGAAGAGGTCGAGATCAGGCTCGATCCCCAGACGGCGCAGGCGTGGCTGCGCACCCTCGCCGCGGTCCGTCTGGTGCTGGCGACGCGACTGGGCGTTGTCGAAGAGGACGACCACGAGCACGACGATCCGCGCTTCGGCGTCTACGACTGGATCGGTTACCGGCTCGACGGCCTCGTGACGGCTCTCGACCGCGGGGACTGATCCGCGCTCACGGCACGGGGATCACGAGGGTCGCGAGGTTCATCGGATCATCACGAGTGACGTGCCGGTGCTCTTGGCGAGCCCACCGTTCCCAGTGAGGCCGGTACGTCTCGCCGTCACGGGCCAGCGCCCGCTGCTTGCGCGACGCCGGTGGCGACTCGAGCCAGACGCGGACGTCGGCGAGGCGCGCCGTCGTGGGCGTGAGGACTCCCGAGCCCTCGACGATGAGCGGCAGGGACGGGTCGATGGCGTGCGCCTCGGCGGGCTCGCCGACGGTCCAGTCCCACCGCTGCCACACCCCCACGAGCCCTTTGGCGTGCGGGGTGAGGATCAGGTCCTTCGCGAGCGCGACGCCGTCGTCCAGGCCGTCCCAGCCCGGGTAGATCGAATCGAGCGCCACGAGCTGCACCCGGCCGCGCAGCGGCCATCGTGCGACCAGAGTGCGCGCCAGCGACGTCTTGCCGGCACCGCTGCGTCCGTCGATGAGGACGACCGGATTCGAGGCCGCGACCTGCGCGATCGCCGAGATGATCTGGTCGACCGCGATACGGAGCGAGTTGCCGACGGCGTCCGGGTTACTTCTTGAGGGCGCGGATGACACGGCTGAGCGCGCGACCGGCGAAGAAGACGAACGGAATCGCGACCGTCAGGAGCGCGACGATGTTCGGCTCGAACCGCAGCCCGTCGCCCTGCCGGATGTATGCGCCGACCGGGATGGCCCAGCCGCCTCCGCCGCCACCGCCGTTGCCGGCCTCGTCCGAGCCCCCGCCGAAGCCTGACCACGTCAGCGCCACGGGGATGATGCGGACGCCGTCGACATCCTGCTGCTCGCCGTATGCGCTCTTCACGCCGAGGGAGGCGGACTGCTTGCCGAGTTCGAGTGCGATGTTGGGCATGCGTCCAACGTACCCGGCGCCGCGCCGCTGGCACAGCGCACGGGCGAACACCGGCAACCCACGATGCGCCTGATGTCTGGAGTCAGCCCTGGTCGAGTCGTGGCGCCGGCGGGCTCGAGGGAAGAGTGCCGCCGCCGCGGGTGCCGAGCAGGGTCGCGCGGGTGACCGCTCCGCGTCCGAACTTCGCGGTCGCGCCGTCCAGCGCGTCCTCGATCCGTCGCCATCCCTCGTCGTCGTCCCACAGCGTCGGCATCGCCGCGCCGGCAGGGCGCAGCTTCTCCGCCCGGACGCCGATGAGCCGCACGGGCAGGGCGCGATCCACCGACGCGAACAGCTCGTGGGCGGCGTCGCCGATGCGCTGCCCGACCGCGGTCGGCTCGGGGAGCGTCTGCGAGCGCGAGATGGTGGTGAAGTCCGCATACCGCACCTTGATCGCGACGGTGGACGCCTCCCACCCGCTGCTGCGCAGTCTCGCGCCGACCCGGTCGGCGAGGCGCCGCAGCTCGGATCGCAGGATCGCGGTGTCGTCGATGTCTTCGTGGAAGGTCTCTTCGTGCCCAACGCTCTTCTCCACGCGACCCGTGTCGACCTCGCGCGCGTCGATCCCGCGAGCCAGGTGCCAGATGCGGTCGCCCATTGCGGAGCCGAGAGCGCGATCGAGCAGTTCGCGGGGCGTGTCGATCACGTCGGCGATGGTGCGGATGCCGCGTGCCTCGAGCGCCTCGGAGGTCTTGGGTCCGACGCCCCACAGCGCGCGCACCGACCGTGGGGCGAGGAACGCGGCGGTGTCTGCCTCTGCGACGATCAGGAGGCCGTCGGGCTTGCTCAAGGTCGAGGCCATCTTCGCGACGTGCTTCGTCGCGGCGACGCCGACGCTGCAGGTGAGGCCGGTCTCGTCGAGGACGCGGCGGCGCAGCATCCGTGCGATCTCTCCGGGACTCCCCCAGAGCCGCCGCGCTCCGCGGACGTCGAGGAACGCCTCGTCGATCGACAGCGGCTCGACGAGCGGCGTCACGTCGCGGAAGATGCGCATGACCTGGGACGACATCTCGAGATACCGATCGAAGTGCGGGAGGACGATGATCGCATGCGGGCACAGTCGCAGCGCCTGGCTGACCGGCATCGCCGAGCGCACTCCGAAGCGACGGGCCTCGTACGATGCGCTCGAGACGACGGAGCGGCTCTCGGGCGCGCCGATGATGATCGCCTTGCCGCGCAGCGAGGGGTCGTCGAGCTGTTCTACCGACGCGTAGAACGCGTCCATGTCGACATGCAGGATGCCGGCGCCGGTGTCGTCGGCATCCGCCGGGGAGACGACCCGGCCGGTTCCGTCACCACGCCCCATGCGTCGATCCTCTCAGCAACCGCGGACATCGTCACGAGAGGGCGGATCCCGGTCGGGATCCGCCCTCTCGTCGAGTTCGAGCGGTCGCCCGCGTCGTCCGCTCAGGCGCCTGTCGAGCCGGCGCGCTCGAGCACGAGCTCGCGCACGCGTGCGGCATCCGCCTGGCCCTTCATCGCCTTCATGACCGCACCGATGACCGCGCCCGCGGCCTGCACCTTGCCGTCGCGGATCTTCTCGAGCACGTCGGGCTGTGCGGCCAGCGCCTCGTCGATCGCTGCGATGAGCGCACCGTCGTCCGAGACGACCGCGAGCCCACGGGCGTCGACGATCTCCTGAGGCGTACCCTCCCCAGCGATCATGCCCTCGAGGACCTGGCGCGCGAGCTTGTCGGTCAGGGTCCCGGCGTCGACGAGCGCCTGCAGCGCGGCCACGTCCGCGGGGGTCGCCAGCTCGGCCGGTTCGCGACCCTCGGCGTTCGCGATGCGCAGGAGCTCGCCCGTCCACCACTTGCGCGCCGAGGCGGGCGACGTGCCGGCAGCGATCGTGGCTTCGACCTCGGCGAGCAGTCCCGCGTTCACGACGCCCTGGAAGTCGATGTCTGCGAAGCCCCAGTCGGCCTTGAGGCGACGCCGGCGAGCCGCAGGCGGCTCAGGCAGCGCGGCGCGGAGCTGCTCGATCAGCTCGAGGGACGGCGCCACCGGCAGCAGGTCCGGCTCCGGGAAGTAGCGGTAGTCGTCGGCGTCCGACTTGGGGCGACCAGGGGACGTGGTGCCGGTGTCCTCGTGCCAGTGACGCGTCTCCTGCGTGATCGTCCCGCCGGCGGCGAGGATCGCCGCCTGGCGCTGGATCTCGTAACGTACCGCACGCTCGACCGAGCGCATCGAGTTGACGTTCTTCGTCTCGGTGCGCGTGCCGAGCTTCTCCTGGCCGCGCGGGCGCAGCGACACATTGGCGTCGCAGCGGAGGTTGCCGCGCTCCATGCGCGCCTCCGAGATGCCGAGCGCGATCACGATGTCGCGGATCGTCGCGACGTACGCCTTCGCGATCTCCGGCGCGCGGTGCTCGGCGCCGAAGATCGGCTTGGTGACGATCTCGACGAGCGGGACGCCCGCGCGGTTGTAGTCGACCAGCGAGTACTCGGCGCCCTGGATGCGTCCGGTCGAGCCGCCGACGTGAGTGAGCTTGCCGGCATCCTCTTCCATGTGCGCGCGCTCGATCGGCACGGTGACGATCTCACCGTCGGTCAGCTCGATGTCGACCGAGCCCTCGAACGCGATGGGCTCGTCGTATTGCGAGATCTGATAGTTCTTGCCGAGGTCGGGGTAGAAGTAGTTCTTCCGCGCGAACCGGCTCGACGGCGCGATCGAGCAGCCGAGCGCGAGGCCCAGACTGATCGAGTAGCGGACCGCGGTCTCGTTCACGACGGGCAACGCACCCGGCAGGCCCATGTCGACCGGCGCGACGAGCGTGTTCGCCTCGGCGCCGTGGTTCGCGGAGTTCGCGGGGTTCGCCGCCGCCGAGAACATCTTGGTCTCGGTGTTGAGCTCGACGTGCACCTCGAAGCCGAGCACCGGCTCGTAGAGCTCGAGCGCCTTGTCGAAGTCCATCAGCTTGTCCTTCGCCATCAGCGGGCACCTCCGTTCGCACCGAGGGCCGGCGCCCTGTCGAGGAGCGGGCCGCCCCACGAGTCGACGAGCAGGGACTCCAGCGCCGCACCGACGCGGTACAGACGCGCGTCCTCGTGCGCGGGGGCGAGGAACTGGATGCCGACGGGCAGGCCGTCCTCCGACGCCAGACCCGACGGGATCGAGATCCCCGGCACGCCGGCGAGGTTCGCCGGGATCGTCGTCACGTCATTGAGGTACATCTGCAGCGGGTCGTCGATCTTCTCTCCGAGCTTGAACGCGGTGGTCGGTGCCGAGGGTGTCGCGATGACATCCACCTGCGAGAACGCGTCCGCGAAGTCGCGCTGGATGAGCGTGCGCACCTTCTGGGCCGAACCGTAGTAGGCGTCGTAGTAGCCCGCCGACAGCGCGTAGGTGCCGAGGATGATGCGGCGCTTCACCTCGTCGCCGAAGCCGGCGTCGCGGGTCTTGGCCATGACGTCCTCGACGGTGCCGCCGGGGACATCGACGCGCAGGCCGAAGCGGACCGAGTCGAACTTGGCGAGATTGCTGGACGCCTCAGCCGGGAGGATCAGGTAGTAGGCGGCGACGCCGTACTCGAAGTGCGGTGCGCTGATCTCGACGATCTCGGCGCCTTGCGCCTCCATCGCGGCCAGCGCCGCGCGGAACGACTCCGACACACCGGCCTGGAAGCCGCTGTCGGGGAGCTCGCGGATGACGCCCACCTTGAGACCCCGGAGCACCTCGCCGGTCGCCCCCTCGCGGGCGGCGCCGGCGAACGACGGCCACTCGTGGGCGAGCGACGTGGAGTCGTGCGGGTCGTGCCCGCCGATGATGTCGTGGAGGAGCCCGGCGTCGAGCACCGTACGGGTCACGGGGCCGACCTGGTCGAGGCTCGATGCGAGAGCGATCGCGCCGTAGCGGCTCACGCCGCCGTAGGTCGGCTTGATACCGACCGTTCCGGTGACGTGCGCCGGCTGGCGGATCGAGCCGCCGGTGTCGGAGCCGAGGGCCAGCGGCGCCTCGAACGCGGCGACCGCGGCGGCCGAACCGCCGCCCGAGCCGCCGGGGATGCGGGAGAGGTCCCACGGGTTCCGGGTCGGACCGTAGGCCGAGTGCTCGGTCGACGAGCCCATCGCGAACTCGTCCATGTTGGTCTTGCCGAGTGGCACCAGACCCGCGGCGCGCGAGCGCGCGACCACGGTCGCGTCGTACGGCGACATGTAGCCCTCGAGGATCTTCGAGCCACTGGTCGACGGCATGTCGGTCGTGACCAGCACGTCCTTGATCGCGAGGGGCACCCCGGCGAGGGGACCCAGGTCTTCGCCGGCCGCGCGGCGGCGGTCGATGTCGGCGGCCACGTCGAGCGCATGCTCGCTGACGTGGAGGAAGGCGTGCACGTCGGCATCCACCGCGGCGATGCGGTCGAGGTGGGCCTGCGTGGCCTCCACGCTCGACACCTCGCCGGCGGAGAGCTTGTCTGCGAGCGCGGCGGCGCTCAGCTTCGTGAGATCGGTCACGTCGGGGTCCCTTACTGCTCTTCGCCGAGGATGGCCGTCACGCGGAACCGCCCGTCCGCGGAATCCGGGGCGTTCTGCAGCACCTGCGCGGGCGTCAGCAGATCACCGGGAACGTCCGAGCGGAACACGTTCTCGAGGGCGATCGGGTGGCTGGTGGCGGGGACGTCAGGCGTGGCGACCTCGGAGACCTTGGCGATGTTGTCGACGATCGCGTCGAGCTGGCCGGTGAGGCGCTCGACCTCTCCGTCGCTTAGCTGGATCCGGGCGAGCACACCGAGATGGCGCACGAGATCGGGGGTGATTTCAGACACCAGACAAGACTACCGGGGCCGCACCGCTGGCCCGTGGCATGCCCGGCGTAGGCTGTGGCCGTGACGACCTACGACCCGCCTCGCCCCTGGATCGCCAGTTACGCCGAAGGCGTCCCGGAGGACCTCACCCCCGTGACCGGCTCCCTCGTCGACATCGTCGACGCGTCGGCAGGCGATTACCCGGATGCCGCGGCACTGCAGTTCTTCGGACGCGAGACGTCGTACCGTTCGCTGCAGGAGCAGATCGAGCGCGCGGCGGCTGGGCTGCGCGACCTCGGTGTGAAGGCAGGCGACCCCGTCGCGATCGTGCTGCCGAACTGCCCGCAGCACATCGTCGCGTTCTATGCGATCCTGCGACTGGGCGCCGTCGTGATCGAGCACAACCCGCTGTACACGCCGCGCGAGCTTCGCAAGCAGTTCGAGGATCACGGCGCAAAGCACGCGATCGTGTGGACCAAGGTCGTCTCGACGGTGCAGGCCTTCCCCGCCGACCTCGCGGTGACGAACCTCATCTCGGTCGACGTTATCAAGGCGATGCCGTTCAGCACCCGCCTCGCCCTCAAGCTCCCCGTCGCGAAGGCCCGCGAGGCGCGCGAGGCGCTCTCCGAGCGCGTCTCCGGAACGGTGACGTGGGAGCAGATCGTCAGGTCGTCGCCCCTGCCTGCGTCGCACCCGCGCCCGGACACCGACGACCTCGCGCTCATCCAGTACACGAGCGGCACGACCGGCACCCCGAAGGGTGCGTCACTCACGCATCGCAACCTGCTCTCGAACGCGGCGCAGGCACGCGCGTGGGTGCCGTCGATCGTGCGCGGAGACGGATGCGTCGTCTACGCCGTGCTGCCGATGTTCCACGCCTACGGGCTCACACTGTGCCTGACCTTCGCCATGTCGATGGGCGCGCGCCTGGTGCTCTTTCCGCGGTTCGACCCCGACATGGTGCTGGACGTCACGAAGAAGCACCCGGCCACATTCCTCCCGCTCGTCCCGCCGATCGCCGACCGCCTCCTCAAGGCGGCACGCGAGAAGGGCGTGTCGCTTGCGGGCACCGAGGTCGCGATCTCGGGCGCCATGGCGCTCCCGCACGAGCTCGTGGTGCCCTTCGAGGCCGCCTCTGGCGGGTTCCTCGTCGAGGGCTACGGGCTCAGCGAGTGCTCGCCGGTGCTGATGGCGAACCCGGTCGCCGACAACCGCGTCCCGGGCACCGTCGGCCTGCCCCTGCCCGGCACGGAGTGCCGCGTCGTCGATCCCGACGACCCCACGCACGACGTGCCGGCGGGTGAGCGTGGCGAACTCGTCGTGCGCGGACCGCAGGTCTTCGGCGGCTACTACGGCAAGCCCGAGGAGACCGAGGCGGTCTTCACCGAGGGGTGGTTCCGCACCGGCGACATCGTCACGATCGACGACGCCGGGTTCGTCCGCATCGTCGATCGGATCAAGGAGCTCATCATCACGGGTGGATTCAATGTCGCCCCGACGGAGGTCGAGAACGCACTCCGCCAGCACCCGCAGGTCGATGATGCTGCTGTCGTCGGGCTGCCGAGCGAGCATTCCGGGGAGGAGGTCGTCGCGGCGATCGTCGTGTCTCCGGGTCAGGAGATCGACGTCGAAGCCGTCCGCGAGTTCGCCCGCGGCATCCTCACGCCGTACAAGGTTCCTCGGCGCCTCTACGTCGTCGACGAGCTGCCGAAGTCCCTGATCGGCAAGGTGCTGCGCCGCCAGGTGCGCGACCGCCTTCTCGCGCTGAACACCGGAGCCTGACGACTCAGTCGTCGAGCCCGTCCCGCGCCACCGCGATGCGGTAGGGGTGCAGCGACGCGACGAACACCCCTGCCGCGACCGCGGGGTCGGCATCCATGACCGCACGAGCGGCCGCCTCGTCGTCGGCCTCGAAGATGGTGATGCCGAACGTGCCCTGGGCCTCCTGGGTGCGCCCGGCGAGGATCAAGGTGCCGCGGTCGCGGAGATCGACGAGGTAATCGAAGTGGGCGCCGACGATGCGCTGCTCGTCGGGCGTGGCGTCGACGACCATCTCGGGCCGCGCGGGGACGATGCGGTAGAGCCACTGCGTCATGCGGTCATCATCCCAGGAGCTCCACCATCCGTGCACCGCTTCCGCGGGGCACGGGTCAACCCGCGTCGGGAACGAGGGCGTCGAGCGCCTCGGGACCCTGGGTGACCAGGATGTGGAACTGGGCAGCGTCGAGGATGCGGATCCCGAGCTCCTCAGCCTTCGCGAGCTTCGAACCGGCACCCGGCCCCGCCGCGACGAAGTCGGTCTTCTTCGACACACTCGAAGCCGCCTTGCCGCCGGCCTTGAGGATCGCCTCCTGCGCGCCTTCGCGGCTGTAGCCGTCGAGGGAGCCGGTCGCGACGACGGTGAGGCCGTCGAGCACGCCCCCGGTGCTGAGCGCGGCGCCCGGTCCGGGGTGTCCGGGGGTGGCGAGCTGAGCGCCGGCGGCGGCCCAACGATCGACGATCTCGCGGTGCCAGTCCACCTCGAACCACTCCCGGAGCGAGTCGGCGATGATGCCGCCGACGCCCTCGACCGCGGCGAGGTCGTCGCGCGACGCTCCATGGATCGCCTCGACCGAGCCGAACCACTGAGCAAGCGCTCGCGCCGCCACCGGGCCGACATGGCGGATGTTGAGGGCCACCAGGAACCGCCACAGCTCCTTGCGCTTCGCGCGCTCCAGCTGATCGATCAGCGTGAGCGCCTGTGCGGAGGGCTGCGCCTCGGTGATCCCCGCCTTCTTCTCCGCCGGCGTGGGGTTGCGCCGGAACGGCGCCCGACGCACGACCTCGCCCGTCTTCTCGTCGATTCGGGGCTCCCCGGTCTCGGCGTCGCGCACGACGACCTCGATCGGCACGAGCTGATCGACCGTGAGTTCGAAGAGCCTCGCCTCGGTCTCGAGCGGCGGCACCTCGGGCACGGACGGCTGCGTGAGGGCGGCCGCTGTGACCTCGCCCAGCGCCTCGATGTCGAGGGCACCGCGCGAGCCGATGTGCTCGACGCGACCGCGCACCTGCGCCGGGCACGCTCGCGTGTTCGGGCAGCGGAGGTCGATGTCGCCTTCCTTCGCCGGCGCGAGCGGGAAGCCGCACTCGGGGCAGTCAGCGGGCATGACGAACTCGCGCTCGGTGCCGTCGCGGAGTTCGACCACCGGACCCAGGATCTCGGGGATCACATCGCCCGCCTTGCGGAGCACGACCGTGTCGCCGATCAGCACACCCTTCGCGCGAACGACGTCCTGGTTGTGCAGCGTCGCCTGACGGACCACCGATCCGGCGACGCGCGCGGGAGCCATCACGGCGAACGGCGTGGCGCGACCCGTGCGCCCCACCGAGACGACGATGTCGAGGAGCTTCGTGTTCACCTGTTCAGGCGGGTACTTGTACGCGATCGCCCAGCGCGGGGCTCTGCTCGTCGCGCCGAGCTCGTCGTGGAGCGCGAGCTCGTCGACCTTGACGACGACGCCGTCGATCTCGTGCTCGACGTCGTGGCGGTGCTCGCCGTAGTGGGCGACGAACTCCAGCACGCCCTCGATGTCGTCCGCCGTGCGGAAGTAGGGGCTGGCGGGGAGGCCCCATTCTGCGAGCAGCCCGTAGGTCTCGCTCTGCGACGCCACGGGCGGATTGCGCCACGCGCCGATTCCGTGGACGAACAGGCGGAGGGAATCGAGCCGGGCATGGCCCGCCTCCCGCTCGAGGCCGTCCTTCTTGTCGAGCTGCTGACGGAGGCCGCCCGAGGCCGCGTTCCGCGGGTTGGCGAACGACGGGAACCGCCGCTCCGCGCTCAGTCGCGCCTTGGCCTCGTCGAAGGCCCGGCTGCGGGCGCGCGTCTCTTCGACGGCCCGACCGCGCATGTCGGCCTGCAGTGCGTTGAGCGCTTCGAACGCCGCCACCGGGATGAACACCTCTCCACGCACCTCGACGAGGTCGGGGTGCCCGGTGCCCTCGAGCCGCTGCGGGATGCCCGCGACGCGGACCGCGTTGATCGTGACGTCCTCGCCGGTGCGACCGTCGCCGCGCGTCGCCGCGGACGTCAGCACGCCACGCTCGTACCGCAGGCTGATCGCGAGTCCGTCGATCTTGAGCTCCGTGAGCCACCGGACCTTGCGGCCGGCCGCCGACTCGGTCTTGACGCACCAGTCGCGCAGCTCATCGAGGCTGAAGACGTTGTCGAGGCTCAGCATGCGCTCGGCGTGCTCGACCGGCGCGAACATCGAGCTCTCGGCGGCGCCGACGGTCTGCGTGGGCGAGTCCTGGCCCTGGAGTTCGGGGTGGAGACGCTCGAGCTCTTCGAGCCGATGCATCCACCCGTCGTAGGTCGCGTCGTCGACGAGTTCGGCGTTGCGCCCGTAGTACGCGTCGCGGGCGTCGATGATGCGATCCGTCAACTCCTGCGCTTCGGTGCGCGAGGCCTCCAGACCGGCGTCGGCGGGAAGGGCGTCCGCCGCATCGAGCGGCGCGGAGGCTGTCGTACCGAAGTCTTCCGTCACCGCACCAGTCTAGGAGCGGCGTCCGACACCACCAGGGCGTCGGGGCGTCCGCGGCACCCGCCGGCGCAGCATCCGTCCGCCGATTACGCGTCGATCGGAACCGCCGAGACCGTGCGATCGATCGTGAACTGCCCGATCACGCGCGTGCCGTCGTAGAGCACGGCCGTCTGGCCCGGTGCGACTCCGTCGAACGGCTCCGCCGGGACGACCGTCAGCACGCCGTCGGCGAGCGTCGCGGCCGCCGGGACGGGCTCGGCGTGCGCGCGGATCTGCACGTGGCAGGCGAACGGGCCCGCCGGCTGCGGGCGCCCGGCCCACGAGTACCGCTCCCCCGCGATCTCCGCGGTGGCGAGTGCCTCTTTCGGGCCCACGACGACGGTGTTGGACACGGGCCGCACCTCGAGCACGAACCGGGGCTTGCCGTCGGGGGCCGGAACGCCGAGCTGCAGGCCGCGGCGCTGTCCGACGGTGAAGGCGTGGGCGCCGTCGTGCGCGCCCACCACAGCGCCGGTCCGGTCGACGATGTCGCCGCGTTCGGCGCCGACCTTCTCGGCGAGCCAGCCGCGCGTGTCGCCGTCGGGGATGAAGCAGATGTCGTGGCTGTCCGGCTTGTGCGCGACGGTCAGGCCGCGCTCCTCGGCTTCGGCGCGCACGAGCGCCTTGGACGGCGTCGAACCGAGCGGGAAATACGTGTGCGCAAGCTGTTCGGCGTTCAGGACGCCGAGCACATAGGACTGGTCCTTCGCCGCATCCGACGCCCGGTGCAGCTCGAGGCCCTCCGGCCCGTCGACGAGCGTCGCGTAGTGCCCGGTGCACACCGCGTCGAAGCCGAGCTCGAGCGCGCGCTCCAGGAGCGCGGCGAACTTGATCTTCTCGTTGCACCGCATGCAGGGGTTCGGGGTGCGGCCCGCACGGTACTCGGCCACGAAGTCCTCGATGACGTCGTCGCGGAACCGCTCGGAGAAGTCCCACACGTAGAACGGGATGCCGAGCCGGTCGGCGGCTCGCCGCGCGTCCATGGCGTCCTCGATGGTGCAGCAGCCGCGGCTGCCCGTGCGCAACGTGCCACCCGCTCGCGAGAGCGCCAGGTGGACGCCGACGACGTCGTGGCCCGCCTCGACGGCCCGGGCGGCCGCGACGGCGGAGTCCACTCCACCGCTCATGGCCGCAAGGATCCTCATGGGTCCAGTCTACGAACCCCTGCCTGACCGTGGCCCGGATGCAACCCTCGCGCGCTCGACGACATCGGAAAGCACTGCGAGCACGGCGTCGACGTCGGAGTCGGCCGTGGTGCGACCGAGCGTGAACCGCAGAACCTGGCGGGCTTCGGCATCCGTCCGCCCCGTCGCCAGCACGACGTGCGACGGCTCGGGCACGCCCGCCTGGCACGCCGACCCGGTGGAGACCTGGATGCCGGCCATGTCGAGGAGGAACAGCAGCGTCTCGCCCGATGCCCCCGGGAACAGCAGGTGTGCGTTGCCGGGGACGCGGTCGATCGGGTCTCCGAGGAGTTCGGCACCGGGGATGGAGCTGCGGATACCGCGCACCAGCCGCTCCCGCAGGGCAGTGAGTCGTTCCGCCTCGGTCGCGCGCTCCGCCACCGCGAGCTCTGCGGCGACCGCGAAGGCGACCGCCCCGGGCACGTCCTGTGTACCGGCGCGCAGGCGCCGCTGCTGACCACCGCCGTGCAGGAGCGCGGTGAGCTCGGCGCCGCGCGCGACCACGAGCGCGCCCACGCCGGTCGGCCCGCCGATCTTGTGCGCCGAGATGCTCATCGCTGCGAGACCCGCGCGGCCGCGGGCATCGCCCCGCCAGTCGCGGAACGACACCGGCACGTGGCCGAAGGCCGCGACCGCGTCCAGGTGAAGCGGCACGCCGGCCCCAGCGGCGGACGCCGCCAGCGCGGCCGCGTCGTTCACGGTGCCGGCTTCGTTGTTCGCGACGAGCGCAGTGGCCAGCGCGGCACCGGGCAGGGCGGCGGCGAAGTCGTCCACCCGGATGCGGGCACGGCCGTCGATGCCGACGTGCCGCACGAGCGCGCCCTGCGCGTCGAGCCATCCGACCGCGTCGAGGGTCGCGTGGTGTTCGCCGTCCGGCAGCACCACGGCATCGGCGTCCGGTCGCCGTGCCCACCACAGGCCCTTCACGGCGAGGTTCACGGCCTCGGTGCCGCCCGACGTGAACACGACTTCGATCGGGTCGGCGTCGACCACCGCGGCGAGGCGCTCGCGCGCCTCCTCGAGCACCCGGCGCGCATGCTGGCCCGCCCCGTGGATCGATGAGGCGTTGCCCACCGCCGACGCGGCGTCGATCCACGCGTCACGTGCCTCGGGGCGCAGCGGCGCTGTCGCGGCGTGATCGAGATAGATCCGTGCATCACTCATGACCGGTCCGCCTCCTGCGCGATCGGAAGCGGCGGGCTGCGGCATCCGAGATCCGTGTCCGGTGGGACCCGGTGCCGTAACACCGTCGACTCGGACCATGGTTATGGTAGTCCGCATGATCAGCCCGGTCTCCGTCATCTCGCCCCCTGACGCGGGTCTGCTCGACCCCGCACTCGACGGACTGGGGGTCGTGCTCCTCGACGGGCAGGCACGCCTGCGCGTGTGGTCCGACTCGGCGGACGCGATCGACCTCGTCGTGTTCGACGACACAGACCTCGACTGGATCACCGCCACCGAGCCGCTCGTCGCCATCGGCGGCGGCGTGTGGGAGATCACGACGCCGCTTCTGCGCCCCGGCACGCGCTACGCCATCCGCGTCGACGGGCCGCACGGCCCGGGCAACACCTTCAACCGCGGAACGC
The DNA here is from genome assembly GCF_041938625.1 of Microbacterium trichothecenolyticum. GTDB lineage: Bacteria > Actinomycetota > Actinomycetes > Actinomycetales > Microbacteriaceae > Microbacterium > Microbacterium trichothecenolyticum_D. The sequence goes on from NZ_CP169427.1 coordinate 2,458,891, forward strand.
TCCTGCTCGAGCCCTACTCACGGGGACTCGTCCGCACCGGGTACGACGGCTGGCGCTCGGCGGTCGTCGAGGGATCGTTCGACTGGGGCGGCGTCGCCAAGCCCGCCATCCCGATGGACCGGACGGTGCTCTACGAGGGCCATCTGAAGGGCATGTCGAAGCGGCATCCCGATGTCCCCGGCGCCCTTCGCGGCACCTACGCGGGCCTCGCCCACCCGGCGATGGTGCGGCATTTCCTCGATCTCGGCGTCACGAGCATCGAGCTGCTGCCGGTGCATGCGTTCACGACCGAACCGCGTCTGCTCCAGCACGGACTCGCCAACTACTGGGGTTACAACTCGCTGAACTTCTTCACCCCGCATGCCGCGTACGCGACCGAGGAGGCCCGTCGGCAGGGTCCCGAGGCGGTCCTGCGTGAGTTCAAGGGCATGGTGAAGCTGCTGCACGAGGCCGGGCTCGAGGTCATCCTCGACGTCGTCTACAACCACACGGCCGAGGAGGGCATCGGCGGTCCGCGCTCGAGCCTGCGCGGCATCGACAACCGCGCCTACTACCGCCAGCAGGAGGACGGCGCGTATATCGACGTCACGGGCTGCGGCAACGCGGTGGACACGTCGACGGATGCTGCGGCCCGCCTGGTGCTGGATTCCCTGCGCTACTGGGCGAACGACGTGCAGATCGACGGCTTCCGGTTCGACCTCGCCGCGACGCTCGGACGGGACGCGGGGCACGTGTTCACACCCGAGCACCCCCTGCTGCGTGCCATTCTCGACGATCCCGCGCTCGCGGGCGTGAAGATGATCGCGGAGCCGTGGGACGTCGGCATGGGCGGGTGGCAGACGGGCAACTTCGGCGACGGCTGGAGCGAGTGGAACGACCGCTATCGCGATCGCGTCCGCAACTTCTGGCTGAGCGACGTGGACTACGCACGTCGCGCGTCGACCTCGCCGGTCGGCATCGGCGGCTTCGCGAACCGCCTCGCGGGATCCGCGAACACCTTCGCCGACGCCCGCGGTCCGCTCGCGAGCGTCAACTTCGTGACCGCCCACGACGGTTTCACGCTGCGCGATCTGGTGTCGTACGACGTCAAGCACAACCTCGGCAACGGCGAGCAGAACCGCGACGGAGCCGACACCAACCGCTCGTTCAACCACGGCGCAGAGGGCCCGACCGACGACGAGCGCATCCTCGCGACGCGGCGCAAGGCCATGCGCAACCTCCTGGGCACGCTGCTCCTGTCGGCGGGTGTGCCCATGCTGACCGCCGGTGACGAATTCGCCCGCACGCAGCGCGGAAACAACAACGCGTACTGCCACGACTCGGTCCTGACGTGGCTGTCGTGGGAGCACGCGCCGTGGCAGCAGGATCTGTACGCCCACGTGCGCCACCTGCTGCGCCTGCGTCGTGAGAACCCGGCGCTGCGACCCAGCCGCTTCGCGCGGCTGGGTGAACGCACGCCCTCGGCGTCCGTCATGGAGTGGTACGACGAGCACGGCGAGACCATGTCGATCGAGCGGTGGACCGATCCGTCCCATCGCACGCTGCAGTACGTGGCCGCATCCACGCCCGAGTTCGAGGGCTTCAACCGGGTGCTGCTCATGGTGCACGGCACCGAGCGGCCGATCGAGGTCACGCTTCCCGACGTGGAGGGCGTGACGCGCTTCGTCTCGCTCTGGTCGAGCGCCGACGAGACGCCGTCCGCGACCGCGGAGTCCTTCGCCCCCGGAGACACCGTCTCCCTCGCCGGCACCTCGATGCGTCTCTTCCGTGCCGAGTGACCCGGAGCCGCCGATGAAATGGCGGCACCGCGGGACGTCGCTGTCATCCCGGTCGGACGCGCGATAGGTTCGAGTCGTGGTCACGAAGACGCGCTCCGTGCGCTCCCGTCCGTGGCGGAGCGCCTCGGCCCTCCCTGTCCGCAAGGTCCGCGCCTGGCAGGCGGAGGCCGACACCGCAGCGCGGCGCATCCCGCTCGCCCAGCCCTCACCCGCCGTTCCGTGGGGTGATTACCGGCCCAAGGCGTTCGTCGGAGAGGTCGTGCCGTTCGGCGTGACGTCGTTCCGGGAAGGGCACGACCGCATCGGCGTGCAGGTGCGGCTGGTCTCGCCCTCGGGCGACGAATCGCTGCATCGCCTGGAGCCTCTCGAGGACGGCCTGGACCGGTGGCGCACCGAGGTGGCGCTGCTCGAGCAGGGCATCTGGCGCTTCCGCTTCGAGTCGTTCGGCGATGACTTCGCCACGTGGGAGCACGCCGCGTCACTCAAGATCGCAGCAGGAGTGGATGCCCCTCTCATGCGCGAGATGGGCGCCCGCCTGTTCGAGCGGGCCGCTGCCGAGAGGGGCCGTCCCGCAGCCGAGCGCCAGGCGCTCGCCGACGCCGCCGCTTCTCTCCGCGACGCCCAGGTCGACGACGCCGCGGCGCTGTCGATCGTCGAGGATCCGGCGATTGCTCGATACTTCCGGCAGCGACCGCTGATGTCGCTCGTGACAGTCGGCGACGACATGGAACTGCTCGTCGAACGCGAGCGAGCCGGCGTCGGGGCATGGTACGAGTTCTTCCCGCGCTCCGAGGGCGCCCGCCGACTCAAGGACGGCACGGTCAAGAGCGGAACGTTCCGCACGGCCGCCAAGCGCCTGCCCGCGGTTGCGGAGATGGGGTTCGACGTCGCCTATCTGCCGCCCATCCATCCGATCGGAGTGACGAACCGGAAGGGTCGCAACAACACACTGGACGCGGGCCCCGGCGATCCCGGATCGCCGTATGCGATCGGAGCACCGGAAGGGGGGCACGACGCCATCCATCCCGAGCTCGGCTCGCCCGCCGACTTCCGTGCGTTCGTCCGTGCCGCACAGCGACACGGCCTCGAGGTCGCCCTCGATCTCGCCCTCCAGGCATCGCCCGATCACCCCTGGGTGACGGAGCACCCGGAGTGGTTCACGACACTTCCCGACGGCTCTATCGCCTACGCGGAGAACCCGCCGAAGAAATACCAGGACATCTACCCGATCAACTTCGACATCGATCCGGCGGGAATCTACGCCGAAGTGCTTCGGGTGGTCCGCCACTGGATCTCGCAGGGTGTCAAGATCTTCCGCGTCGACAACCCGCACACCAAGCCTCTGCAGTTCTGGGAGTGGCTCATCACGACCGTGAACGCCGAGCATCCCGACGCGATCTTCCTCTCGGAGGCGTTCACTCGACCGGCCGTCATGCAGAGTCTCGCGGCTGTCGGGTTCCAGCAGAGCTACTCGTACTTCACGTGGCGCAACACCAAGCGCGAACTGGAGGAGTTCCTCTCGTCGGTGGCGCATGACACCGCGGACTTCATGCGGCCGAACCTCTTCGTCAACACCCACGACATCCTCACCGAGTTCCTGCAGTTCGGGGGTCGGCCGGCGTATGTCATCCGGGCGGCGATCGCCGCGACGGCGGCCCCGACCTACGGCGTGTACGCCGGATACGAGTTGTTCGAGAACGTGGCTCGGCCCGGTTCCGAAGAGAACATCGACAACGAGAAGTACGAGTACAAGTTCCGTGACTGGGCCGGCGCGATCGAGCGAGGCGATTCCCTCGCCCCGTTCCTGACCCGCCTGAACGAGATCCGGCGCACGCATGCGGCGCTGCGGCAGCTCCGCAACCTCAGCGTCCACTGGAGCGACGACGACGCGATCCTGGTGTACGCCAAGCATCTCGACGCCGCACTGTCGCCCGACGGCCGCAGCGACACGATCATCGTGGTCGTCAACACCGATCCCCACTCCGTGCGTCAGACGATGGTGCACCTCGACACCCGCGTGTGGGGCGTCGAGCCGGGTACGCCGTACGAGGTCGAGGACCTCGTCACCGGTGCGCGGTGGACATGGTCGGATCACAACTACGTGATGCTCGACGCGTTCACCGAGCCCGTCCACATCCTCCATGTGAAGGAGTCCCGATGACGCCCGCCGACCAGATCCTCGATGCCGTCGCGACGGGCTCGCACCACGATCCCCACGCCGTGCTCGGCATCCATCCCGACACGGATGCCGAGGGCACCGCGACCTGGATCGTGCGCGCCCGGCGACCGCTCGCGCGCAGCGTCACCGCCGTCTTCGCCGACGGCACGCGGGTGCCGCTCGAGCACGTGCGCGGGGGGATCTGGGAGGGCACGCGCGCCGGAGGCCTGACCCGGTACGAGCTGCTGACCACCTACCCCGACGGTCCGGACTTCACCGCGGACGACCCGTACCGCCACTCCCCCACGATCGGCGAGCTCGACCTCCACCTGATCGGCGAGGGGCGCCACGAGGAGCTGTGGCGTGTGCTGGGCGCACACGAACGCGAGCACGATGGCTCGATGGGCACCGCATTCACGGTGTGGGCGCCCAACGCCCGCGCCGTGCGCGTGGTGGGCGACTTCAACGGCTGGGACGGTCAGGGCCATGCGATGCGCTCGATGGGCGCGACCGGCGTGTGGGAGCTCTTCATCCCCGGCCTCGGCCAGGGCACGGCCTACAAGTTCGAGCTCCGCGGGCGCAACGGAGACTGGGTGCTCAAGGCGGACCCGATGGCCCGGTTCGCCGAGGTGCCGCCGGCGACGGCATCCGTGGTCGTGCGTTCCTCGTACTCGTGGGGGGATGCCGCCTGGCTCGCGGAGCGCGCCAAGTCCACCCCCGTGTCGCGGCCGATGTCGGTGTACGAGCTGCATCTCGGCTCGTGGCGTCAGGGCCTGTCGTACCGCGACGCCGCCGACCAGATCATCGACTACGTGAGCGCTCAGGGTTTCACGCACGTCGAGTTCCTGCCCCTCGCCGAGCATCCGTTCGGCGGGTCGTGGGGGTATCAGGTCACCGGGTACTACGCCCCGACCAGTCGCTTCGGACACCCCGACGACCTCCGGTACCTCATCGACCGGCTCCACCAGGCCGGCATCGGCGTCATCATGGACTGGGTTCCGGGGCACTTCCCGAAGGACTCGTTCGCCCTCGCCCGCTTCGACGGCGAGCCGCTGTACGAGCATGCCGACCCCCGGCGTGGCGAGCATCGCGATTGGGGCACGTACATCTTCGACTACGGTCGCAACGAAGTGCGCAACTTCCTCGTCGCGAACGCGCTGTACTGGTTCGAGGAGTTCCACGTCGACGGTCTCCGCGTGGACGCCGTGGCATCGATGCTGTACCTCGATTACTCCCGCGAGGACGGGGAGTGGGCGCCGAACGTGCACGGCGGACGCGAGAACCTCGAGGCGATCCGCTTCCTGCAGGAGGTCAACGCGACCGCGTACAAGCGCTACCCCGGCATCGCGATGATCGCCGAGGAGTCCACGAGCTTCCCCGGGGTCACGGCCCCGACGAACCAGGCCGGCCTCGGGTTCGGGTTCAAGTGGAACATGGGCTGGATGAACGACTCGCTCCAGTACATCAAGCGCGATCCGATCTATCGCTCGCATCACGAAGGCGAGCTGTCGTTCTCCTTCGTCTACGCGTTCAGCGAGAACTATGTGCTGCCGATCAGCCACGACGAAGTCGTCCACGGAAAGGGCAGCCTCTTCTCCCGTATGCCCGGCGACCACTGGCAGAAGCTCGCGAACATGCGCGCGTTCCTCGCCTACATGTGGGGGCACCCGGGCAAGCAGCTGCTGTTCATGGGCCAGGAGTTCGGGCAGCTCTCGGAGTGGTCGGAGGGCCGTTCGCTCGACTGGTGGCTGCTCGATCAGCCCACGCACGCACAGCTCCAGCAGTTCGTCGGGGCGCTCAACCGCGTCTACCGTCAGGAGTCCGCACTCTGGGCGCGCGACAGCGACGGAGCGGCGTTCACGCGACTGGGCGCCCCAAAGTGGAACCCGAACGTGATCGCGTTCGCGCGACGGGACTGGCACGGAAACACGATCGTCGTCGCCGCGAACTTCTCCGGGAACCCGATCTCGTCTTACGAGCTCGACCTGCCCGAGACGGGCGTCTGGGACGAGATCCTCAACACGGACGCTCAGGTGTATGGCGGGTCGGGCGTCGGCAACCTCGGCGTCGTCCATGCGGGGGCCGGAGGGCGCGCGTCGCTCGTGCTGCCGCCGCTCGGCGTGCTGTGGCTGCGCCATCGGACGGACGCGCACATCCCCTCGCCGACGCACGGCTGAACGTCGTCAGACGTGAACGAGGGCTCCAGGTGCACCCGGAGCCCTCGTTCACGAGACGGCCGTGCCGCCGTCCGCTGTGCGGGTCGCTCAGAACAGCAGCGAAGCGAGGCGGCCGCGGGCCGCGATGACGCGGGGGTCGGCATCGCCGACGAGAGCGAACAGCTCAAGAAGCCGCTCGCGCACCGGGGTGCGCTCGTCCGCGGGAAGCTGGGCGAACAGGTCCAGCAGGCGCCCGTAGGCGTCCTCGACGTGCCCGCCCGCGAGGTCGAGATCGGCGACGGTGAACTGCGCGGCGACATCCTGAGGAGCGGATGCTGCGGCCGCACGCGCCGCCTGCAGATCGACGCCCTGCACGCGGTCGAGCAAGCGCACCTGGCCCAGACCGGCGCGGGCCTCGGCGTCGCGGGGGTTCTCGGCAAGGGCCTTCTCGTACGCCGTGATCGCACGGGCGTAGTCGCCTTCTTCGATGGCCGCGAACGCCTCAGCGTGGAGCGGCGGAAGCGGCGGCTCGGCCGGCTCCTCCTGGGGGGCATCACCGTCGACGGCGGCGGAGCCGGTCACGCCGTTCTGGGCCGCCAGCTGCAGGAGCTGGGCGAACACCTCGCGCACCTGCTGTTCGGGCACGGCGCCGGTGAACATCGGCACCGGCTGGCCCGCCACCAGCGCGACGACCATCGGAATGGACTGCGCGCGGAACGCCTGCGACAGCTGGGGGTTCGCATCGACGTCGACCTTGGCCAGCACGACGCGTCCGCCGAGCTCGACCACGACCTTCTCGAGGATCGGACTCAGCTGCTTGCAGGGTCCGCACCACTCAGCCCAGAGGTCGACGACCACAGGAACCGTGCGAGACAGCTCGAGCACTTGAGGGAACGTCTCGTCGGTGACGTCGAGGACGAGCGACGGGACGGCCACGCCGGCGCCGGCCGGCTCTTCCTCACCCGGAGCGGCGGGCGCCGGACGGTTGCGGAGGGAGGACAGGTCGACGGCACCGCGAAGCGAGGCGCCCAGAGTGGGATCGGTCACTACAGAATCTTCGCATCGAGGATGTCGGACGAGTAACCGAGCAGACGGATCTTCTCGTTCGATCCGGGACCCGGCACGTAGAAGAACACCTGGTCACTGAACGTGGTCGCGAAGCCGGTCTGCGACTGGTCGACGCCGGCCAGCGTCTTCACCGTCTGATTGCCGTCGACCTTGATCACGGCATCCGCGTTGGTGGGCTTCACGGTGTCGATCTCGTTGATGTTCACCGCGACGATCGCGCCGCTCTCGACCGTCTGCAGGGCGAACGGCGCCTGGACACCGGCTGCTGAGCTGAACTCCAGGCTTCCGGTCGACGAGGCGGTCTTGTTGAATTCTTCGAGTCGGCGCTGGCGGTCGGCCGCGATACTGGCTCGGAGCTGGTCGCCGTCGGCCTCGAAGAGGTCGTAGTAATCGCTCTCCTCACCCTTGTTGACGACGTCGGCATATGCGGCGGCGACCTCGTTCGGCGGCAGGAGAAGGAACGGCGAGTCCGGCTCGACCTGCGGCGCGCCGATGTAGGCAGGCGCGAGGTCGGGAAGCGAGGTCGAGGCCTCGAGGCTTCCGACGTATGACAGCTTGTAGTCGGACCACTGATCCTGCTGGGTCAGCACCATGATGCTCGACGTCTTCGATTCGTCATCGTCCGCGACGGCGATGACCGAACGCGGCCAGCCGTCGTAGGCCTGCGGCAGGATGATCTCGAGCGGCTTGGCCAGGATCGGCGCCGGCGCGGGGTAGTCGGCGACTGCCGCGCGGAGCTTGTAGTTCGTGTCGCGCGCCGCGAGCGCCGCACCCTCGAGGCGGGTGTCGGCGAGGTCTCCGTCCATCGCCGCGTCAGCGTCTGCCACCGTCGAGGCGATGCGGGTGAGGATCCGCTCAGCTTGCGCCTTCGTCACGGCCGGTGCCTGCTGGCCGTCGGGTGCGATGACGGTCGCGGTGGGCGACGGGGTCGGCGAGGAGCCGAGCTGCGGCCACGCGTCGGCCGAACAGCCCGAGAACAGCAGCGCCGAGACGGCCACCACCGGCACCACGGCGAACGCGCGGCGCCCGCCGGCGGCGACGGCCCGGCGCGTCGACGTAGAGCTGCTGATCACGCCCTTGTCGTCGTCGTGGTCGATCGCGATGTCGATCGGCTCGGTGACCGGCAGCGGGAGGCCCTTGCGGCGCGGACCGCGCTTGCGGCGCACATGGCGGATACCCAGGATGTACAGGAACACACCGACGGCCATCAGGATGCCGCCGCCGACGATGAGCGGACCCGCCCACGGCGTCGAGGTCTGCAGCGGCCAGGACACCGTCACCGTGCTCGGAGCGGGGGCGGTGCCGTCGGCGGCGACGAGCACGCTCATGCCCTCGGGAAGCTGCAGCGGCGCGATCAGGAGATCGGTCTGCTGGTACTCGTCGAGCCACAGGTCGGATCCGACCGGGCTGCGACCTGCGGTCTCGGCGGCGGCCTCTGCGGTGGCGTCATCCGCTGCGTCGTCGGCCGGCGCTTCCGCGGTGGCGTCATCTGGTGCGGCGTCATCTGCCGGCGCTTCCGCGGTGGGATCGACGGTCGCATCGACCTCGGGTTCGACGACCGCCGTCTCCAGTGCGCCTTCGTCGTCCAGAGTGACGTGGGTGTACGTGGAGTCGGAGAGCCATGCCTCCAGGTCGGCCGTGCGGCCGTAGGAGGCGAAGATGTCGCCTTCGGTCTGGGCGCGCAGCGTCTGCGTGCCGGGCATCTGGTTGAGCACGGCGCCGTCGATGAGGAGATACGGAGTCTGCTCTTCGACCGAGATCGCCGTGGTCTCGGTCTTGGGTCCCTGGAAGATCGTCCGCTGGGCGATGCCCGCACCGATCATCACGGTAGCGAGCACGAACGCCGCCACGGCCCACACGAAGCGCACGAAGAACACCTTTCCCGGGGCGCGCGGACACGGCGCGTCCCTTCGATTCGACAGTTCAGACTAGCGAACACGACCTGGGAGGCGCGTGGGAGGCTCCATTCCCGAGGCTGGACGTCGCCGATGCGTATCCTGGGCGAACGATGCATCGACGCCACGTCGATCCGAGGAGGAACTCGATGAAGCTGCACAACCCGTTCCGCACAGCGCTGCTCGCGACGCTGGGTGTCGGCCTCGGGCTGCTCCTCATCGGAAGCATCCAGAACCTCCAGACGATCCTGCTGTACGTCGGCACCGCCCTGTTCCTGTCTCTCGGCCTCGACCCGATCGTCGCGTGGCTCGAGCGGCGCAAACTGCCGCGCTGGGCGGCAGTGCTCATCACGATCCTGGGCGTGCTCGCGGTCTTCGCCGGCATCATCCTCATGATCGTGCCGATCATCGTCCAGCAGATCGGCCAGCTCGTCGCGACGATCCAGGATCTCGCCGAGAAGGGCGAGTTCGACGATCCCGTGGGTGCCATCCAGGACTGGCTGCACGCGGTCTTCCCCGCGCTCAACGTCGACGAGGTGTGGGGCTACATCGAAGACTGGTACGCCTCGCTCGATGTCGGCGCGATCGGCTCCGAGGTCGGGGGCAGCATCATCGCGATCATCGGCGCCCTCATCGCCGGGTTCGCCGGCGCCTTCATCGTGCTGATCCTCACCATCTACTTCACCGCCTCGACACCGAACCTGAAGCGCGCCGTCTACCAGCTGGTGCCGGCATCCAAGCGTGCACGGTTCATGGATCTCGGCGAGCAGATCACCGACTCCGTCGGCTATTACGTCATCGGCCAGGTCACGCTCGGTCTCATCAACGGCGTGCTGAGCGCGATCTTCCTCACGATCATCAAGGCGCCGTTTCCCGCGGTGCTCGCGGTGATCGCCTTCTTCTTCTCGCTGATCCCTCTCGTGGGAACGCTCACCGGCTCCATCATCATCGTGTTCACGTGCCTCGTGGTGGGTTCCCCCACCACGGCACTGATCGCCGCGATCTACTACCTGATCTACATGCAGATCGAGGCGTACGTGATCTCGCCGCGCATCATGGGACGCGCGGTGGCGGTCCCCGGGGCCGTGGTCGTGATCGCGGCCCTCGCCGGCGGCTCGCTGCTGGGCCTGCTGGGCGCACTGGTCGCGATCCCGGTGGCGGCCAGCATCCTGATCATCTACCGCCAGGTCGTGATCCCGCGCCAGAACGAACGGTGACGCTCAGCCCTGCACGGCGGATCCGTGCCACTCCAGCGGCAGCGGAAGAGCGTCGGGGTTGACGGCCGCCACGATCTCGGTCAGCACGCGGCGGGTCTGGTTCTCCCCCACCCACAGGTGCTTGCCCCCCTCGACCGGGATCAGGACGGCCTCCGGCACGCTCGAGAAGCGCTGGATCGCGGCATCCGGTCGGAGGTAGTCGTCGAATTCCGGGACGAGGACGACCAGACGGCGCTCATCGCCCGCCCACGCCGCAACCTCTTCGTCTGTCGCCCGGTGCAGCGGCGGCGACAGGAGCACGGCGCCTTCGACGCCGTGGTCGCGACCGTACTTGAGGGCGAGCTCCGTCCCGAACGACCAGCCCACGAACCACGGCCGCGGGAGGCCGCGCTCGCGTACGAAGTCCATTGCCGCCGCGACGTCGAACGCCTCGGCGCGGCCACCGTCGAAGGAGCCTTCGCTGGTGCCACGCGGCGACGTGGTGCCTCGCGTGTTGAACCGCAGCACCGCGAGGTCGGCGAGTGCGGGCAGGCGGCCCGCGGCCTTGCGGAGGATGTGCGAGTCCATGAATCCACCGGCGGTGGGCAGCGGATGCAGCGTCACGAGCGTCGCGACCGGGTCACGGGTCTCCGGCAAGGCGAGCTCGCCGACGAGGGTCAGCCCGTCGAGCGTCTCGAGCTCGATGTCCTCCCGTCGCGCCGGCAGCTGCATCGGTCCGCGGATCTCCATGTCAGGCCACCTTCCAGCAGTGCTGATGCCAATGCCGGCGTGCGGCGAGGTCTGCCGCGTCGCCCAGCACCCCATCCGCGCGCCACGCCACGAGATGCGCGACCCCGATGTCGATCTGACGACCGCATCCGGGGCATGTGTACGGCTTCTGCGCCTGTGCCGCGGAGACCGGCTGCACCGTCCATTCGATACCACGACGCACTTCGGTGCGCTTCCAGCCGGCGAGCAGGCGCTCGAATGAGTCGTCGCCGCTCGAGTCGTGACGGCGGCGGTTCGACCGCGGCACGGGTCAGTACCAGCCTGTGCGCTGCGAGTGGTCCCACGCACCGCACGGCGTGCCGTAGCGGCCACCGATGTAGCCGAGGCCCCACGTGATCTGCGTCGCGGGGTTCGTCTCCCAGTCGGCACCGGCGGTGGCCATCTTGCTGCCCGGCAGCGCCTGCGGGATCCCGTATGCGCCGCTGCTGGCGTTGTACGCGTTGACGCGCCAGCCGGACTCCTTCTTCCAGAGCGCGACGAGGCAGGCGAACTGGTCGTCGCCCCAGCCCCGAGCCAGCACCATGTCGTAGGCGATCGCCTGCGCGCTGCCCGGGTCGGGCGTCACGAACGGAGGACGCCATCCGCCCGATGACGTCGACGTCGAGGCCTGGACGGTCGGGGTGGGCTTCGGCTTCACGTAGACCGTGTAGTTGCCGCGATCGAGCGCGGCAGGCTCCGGATCGACCGCGGTCTCGTCGCCGGCGCGGGACTGGACGTCACCGAGCCCGCTGGCGTAGAGCGAGACCTGAGACTCGTCCTCGGGGGTCGCCTGCGCCAGTGCGAGTCCGGTCGGACCGATGTAGGCGACGACGAAGCCGAGCACCGCGAAGGCGGCGAACGCGCCGACCACACCACGCCTGCGCGACCAGCGCGGAGCCGGCTTGGGGGCGGGTGCGGAGGGCGCCGACGGAATGGATCCCGTCACGGCGACCGGCCTCGCAGACCGCGCCGCCACCTCGTGACGTCGGGCGCGTCTGGTCGGATACAGCTCGTTTCCAGAAGTCACAGTGTCCCGATTCTCGCATACCGGCGGGAGGACGTGCCATCCACGGACCCGCGCGTCTCACTTGACGGCGAGCATCACCTCGACGACGGCATCGAGCACGGCGTCGACCTGCGTCTCGCGGTACCCTCCGCGCTGCATGCGGAACGCGACAGCGCGAACCTGCTCGACGGTGACCGAGTCGCCGGTCTCGAGGAACCGGGCGAGCTTGTCGGTGACGAGATCGACCTCCGCGATGCGATAGCCGTAGCGCAGCGGCGACACGCGGTCGAAACGACCCTTCGCAGGCCGGGAGAGACGATCCAGGACCTCCTGTGCGAGCTCGCGAGTGTGGCCGACCCATGCCTTGGCGCCCGTCGCCGCCACCGCCGACGAGCGCTCGCGAGCGGCGAAGGCGTCCTCGATGCGGCCGAGAGCCGCATCCACGGACGCGATCGCGTAGCCGTGCCGCACGAGCGGGAACGCCACCTGCCGGATGTCGGCCGACGTGAGGGCGTCCGTCCCGCCCTCGAACGACGAGCGTGCCCGCGCGAGGAAATCGTCGACGGGCTGCTTGTCGTACCCCTTCTCGCGTCCTCGCGCTTCGGGGAAGGACGCTCGGGCGGTCGCCTGCGATGCCGTCATGATGCCACCAACGGAGTGAAGAGGTAGTAGAGGGTCAGCGCGGCGACGACCGACAGCAGGATCGAGTCCAGTCGATCCAGCACGCCGCCATGACCGGGCAGCCACGAGCTCATGTCCTTGATCCCGAGATCGCGCTTGATCATCGATTCTCCCAGATCGCCCACGGTGGCCGTGGCAAGGATCAGGATGCCGAACACGGCGCCCATCCACCACTCGAGGCCGAGCATGAAGAGCCCGACGAGAACGCCGGCGAGGATCGCGGCGGCCGCAGCACCCGCGAAGCCCTCCCACGTCTTCTTCGGGCTGATGCGGGGCGCCATGGGGTGCTTGCCCAGAGTGATGCCCGCCGCGTAAGCGCCCGTGTCGACCGCGACGGCGACGATGATGAACGACAGGACCCACCACTCCCCGCCGTCCTTCGCGAGCAGCACGAGGGTGAGGCTGCCGAGGAAGGCGACGTAGAGCTGGAGGAACGTCGCGATGAGCACGTCGCCGAGGACCAGACTGTACGTGCGGGCGTCATGGGACGCCATCTGTCCGACCAGTCGCCACACCACGACGAATGCCAGTGCGACGAACAGAAGAACCCAGTGCAGCCACGAGTCGACGAAGTACGCCGACAGCATCACCACCGCACCGGCGATCAGCTGCGGGACCAGATCGACCCTGCGGCCGCTCGCGATCAGAGCCCGCGAGAACTCGAAGATCGCGAGCAGGGCGGCAGCCAGCGCGAACGGAACGAACGCCCACTTCACAAACAGCAGCGACCCGAGCAGGACGGAACCGATCGCGAGTCCGATGAGGATCGCGACGATGAGATCGCGACCCGTGCGCTCCTTGATGCGCTCGTTCGCCTCCTCGAAGTCCGCGCGCGCCTGGGCGACGTGGCCCTCCAGCTCGCTGCGCGCCGCACGCAGGTGCGACTGCCGGGCGGGGCCGGCCTCGTGAGGCTCGGCGGCACGCCGAGCCTCACCCGCCTGGCGCCGCGTCTGCGGGGAGGCGGGTTCGTCGCTCCGCGGCGGGTCGGATGCGTCCGTCATGGGCAGACCTCAGACCTCGAGGAGCTCGGCCTCTTTGCGCTTGAGCGCCTCGTCGATCGCGTCGACGTGCGCGCGCGTGAGCGCGTCGAGCTCCTTCTCGCCGCGAGCGAGCTCGTCCTCGCCGACCTCGCCCTTCAGCGCGTCGATGTCGTCCTTCGCCTTACGGCGGATGCCGCGCACGTGGACCTTGGCGTCCTCGCCCTTGGTGCGCGTGAGCTTCACGTACTCCTTGCGGCGCTCCTCGGTGAGCTCGGGCATCGTGACGCGTACGAGGTTGCCGTCGTTGGTCGGGTTGACACCGAGGTTCGGGATGTCGCGGATCGCCTGCTCGATCGCCTTCAGCGCCGACTTGTCGTACGGCGTGATGAGGAGCGTGCGCGCTTCGGGGTTGTTGATCGACGCGAGCTGTGCGAGCGGCGTCGGGCTGCCGTAGTAGTCGACGAGGACCTTCTGGAACAGCTGCGGGTTCGCGCGCCCGGTGCGCACCGTGGCGAAGTCCTCCTTCGCTGCCTCGACGGCGCGGTCCATGCGCACTCCGGCATCGGCCAAGACGTCCGCGATCACAGTGTCTCCTTCGCGTAGATGGGGCTGGTCAAGTCTATCGACGCGGGGCCGGTCACGCCGTGACCAGCGTGCCGATGGTCTCGCCCAGGAGAGCCTTCGTCACGTTGCCCGCGGGCTCCATGCCGAACACGCGCATGTCCATGCGGTTGTCCATGCAGAGGCTGAAGGCGGTCGAGTCGACGACCTTGAGACCGCGCTGGAGCGCGTCGAGGTAGGTGATGCGATCGATCAGCGTGGCCGAGGCATCCTTCTTCGGATCCGCGGTGTACACGCCGTCGACCCCGTTCTTCGCAACCAGAACCTCCTGCGCGTCGATCTCGAGCGCACGCTGCGCGGCGACGGTGTCGGTGGAGAAGTACGGGAGCCCGGCGCCGGCGCCGAAGATGACCACGCGGCCCTTCTCCATATGGCGCTCCGCACGGCGCGGGATGTACGGCTCGGCGACCTGCGTCATCGAGATCGCCGACTGCACGCGCGTGGCGGCACCGGCCTGCTCGAGGAAGTCCTGAAGGGCGAGGGCGTTCATGACGGTGCCGAGCATGCCCATGTAGTCGGCCCGGCCGCGATCCATGCCGCGCTGGCTCAGCTCGGCGCCGCGGAAGAAGTTGCCGCCGCCGACGACCACCGCGATCTCCACACGGTCGACCGCTGCCGCGATCTCCTGGGCGATCTGGCTGACCACGTCAGGGTTCACACCCAGCTGGCCTCCGCCGAACGCTTCGCCGGACAGCTTCAGAAGGACGCGGCGGCGCCCGGTGTTCTCGTTGATCACTGTGGTCCTCTCGTCTACGACAAACTACCGAAGGGCATGAGAAAAGGCCCGCATCGGATTGCCGATGCGGGCCTTCTCAGAAGGTCAGGCGCCGACCTTGTAGCGGGCGAAGCCCGTCAGGGTCAGACCGGCGTCCTTCGCGACCTGCGCGACCGACTGCTTGTTGTCCTTCGCGTAGTCCTGGTCGAGGAGCGAGACCTGCTTGAAGAACGCGTTGACGCGACCCTCGACGATCTTCGGAAGGGCGGCCTCGGGCTTGCCCTCGTTGCGGGAGATCTCGGTGACGATCTCGCGCTCCTTCTCGACCTCGGCCTCGGGCACCTCGTCGCGCGACAGGTACGACGGGTTCGCGAACGAGATGTGCTGGGCGAGGCTGCGAGCCGTCTCGGCGTCGTCGCCCGAGTAGGCGAGGACGACACCGACCTGCGGCGGCAGGTCCTTGCTGGTCTTGTGGAGGTAGATCTCGAACTTGTCGCCCGAGAGCGTGTTCACGCGACGCAGCTCGACCTTCTCGCCGATGATCGCGGCCTCGTCCGAGATGAGCTCGGCGACCGTCTGGCTGCCGGCCGGAGCGGCGAGGGCGGCCTCGGCTGAGTCGGCGTGCGCTGCCGCGGCGGCGTCGAGCACCTTCTCCGCGAGGGCGATGAAGCGGTCGTTCTTGGCGACGAAGTCGGTCTCGGTGTTGAGCTCGATGATCGTGACCTGGCCGTCGACCTCCTTGGCCGCGACCAGGCCCTCGCTCGTGGAGCGGTCGGCGCGCTTGGCGTTGCCCTTCGCGCCCTTGAGGCGCAGGATCTCAACGGCCTTCTCGAGGTCGCCGTCGGCCTCCTCGAGCGCCTTCTTGGTGTCGACCATGCCCGTGCCGAGCTGCTCGCGCAGCGCCTTGATGTCGGCGATCGTGAAGTTTGCCATGGGTGGCGGCTCCTTGATTGTGTGAATTCTCGTGGATGCCTCGGCGGGACCGTCCGGACCGTTCGATCAGGGCGATCCCGCCGGGGCGGAGTATGTGTGAGCCTTACTCGGCGGGGGTCGCCTCGGCCTCGGCGACCTCGGCGACCTCAGCCGCCTCGGCACCGGCCTCGTCGGCGGCCGACTCGGTCGCGACGGTCTCGACCTCGGCGACGTCGGTCACGACGGGGGCACCCTGCTCGAGCAGCTCGCGCTCCCAGTCGGCGAGGGGCTCCGCGTCAGCGGTCTCGTCGGTGGGCTGGTGGCGCTGGATGAGGCCCTCCGCGGCGGCGTCGGCGATGATGCGGGTGAGCAGGCCCACCGAGCGGATCGCGTCGTCGTTGCCGGGGATCGGGTACTGGAACTCGTCCGGGTCGGCGTTGGTGTCGAGGATGCCGATCACCGGGATGCCGAGCTTCGACGCCTCGTCGATCGCGAGGTGCTCGCGCTTGGCGTCGACGACCCAGATGGCCGACGGGGTCTTCTGGAGGTTGCGAATGCCGCCGAGCGACTTGTGGAGCTTGTCGAGCTCGCGCTTCTTGAGGAGCAGCTCCTTCTTGGTGAAGCCGCTCGCGGCCGGGTCCTCGAAGTCGAGCTCCTCGAGCTCCTTCATTCGGGCAAGACGCTTCGACACGGTCGAGAAGTTGGTCAGCAGGCCACCCAGCCAGCGCTGGTTGACGTAGGGCTGGCCGACGCGGGTCGCCTGCTCGGCGATGACTTCCTGCGCCTGCTTCTTGGTGCCGACGAAAAGGATGGTGCCGCCGTGCGCGACGGTCTCCTTGACGAACTCGTACGCCTTGTCGATGTACGTCAGCGACTGCTGCAGGTCGATGATGTGGATGCCGCTGCGCTCCGTGAGGATGAAGCGCTTGACCTTCGGGTTCCACCGGCGGGTCTGGTGTCCGAAGTGGACGCCGCTGTCGAGCAGCTGGCGAATGGTGACGACGGCCATGGCCGTTCTCCTGTTCCGGCGCATGCGCGCCTGTTGCGGTTGTTCTCGCGCCGGCTCGTGGCCGGCGTGGCCTGGTGCCCGGCTCAATCCCGCCCCGCGCTCGCTCGAAAGCGATCGCCGGGACCGGTGGGAATGGATGCCGCGCCGCACCCTTCGTCAGACTCGGGGCTTGCGGCGCTGTGGGCACGCGGAGTCACCCCGACATGCGGAGTGCGCACCCAGTGTATCAGCAGCCGCCGGGCCGCTCCTCCTCCCCCGCCTGCCGATGGCGACGCTTGTCCACGGGAATCCGTCGCTTCGATCCACACCTCCTTCAGGCGGGGCAGGGTGTTGCCATGTCGAAGCCGGCACCGATCCCGCATCTCCGATCTCGCCGGTCACCCGCGCACCTCGCGGCCGTCGTCGCCGTGGGTGTCCTCGTCGCGCTGTCGCCTGCGGCGGCGCACGCGCAGGTCACTGAGCCGGGCCCCGACGGCGGAACCGTGTCGCTCGCGCGGGACTGGCGATGGCCTGTGCACCCGTTCCGCCTGATTCACCCATTCGTCGCACCGCCGCACGAGTATGGGCCAGGACATCGCGGTATCGACCTCCTGCCGGTCGACGACGGCGACGTCCGCGCCCCCGCGGGCGGCGTGGTCGCGTTCTCGGGTCATGTCGCGGGGCGCGGCGTGATCACCGTGGACCACGGCGACGGTCTCGTCTCGACGCTCGAGCCGGTGGACTCCCCTCTCAGCGCCGGGACACCGGTCGACGTGGGCACGACCTTGGGAACGGTGTCTGCCGGCGGCCATGCCGAGGCGGAGACGGTGCACTTCGGGGTCCGACTCGACGGTGTCTACATCAATCCGCTCGTCCTCCTGGGCGGGGTGCCGCGCGCAGTGCTGCTCCCCTGCTGCTGACGGGCTCAGGCGCGTGGGTGCGCAAGACGGTACGACGCCGTCAGCCGCTCGCTGGAGACGTGCGTGTAGATCTGCGTCGTGCCGAGGCTCGCGTGGCCGAGCATCTCCTGGACGGTGCGGAGGTCGGCGCCGCCGTCGAGGAGATGGGTCGCGGCCGAGTGGCGCAGCGCGTGCGGACCCACCTGGGCGCCGAGCTCGGGGCCCAGCCGGCGCGACACGAGGTCGTACACGGCGCGCGGCCCGATACGCCCGCCCCGGGCACCGAGGAAGAGCGCGGGATTCGGCGGGCCGTCCGCTCGCCGGGCGAGGAGCACCGGCCGGCCTCGCACGACGTAGGCGTCGATCGCGCGCAGCGCCGGGAGCCCGAACGGCACGACCCGCTCTTTCGATCCCTTACCCAGTACCCGAGCCGTGCGGCGGTCGTGATCCAGGTCGTCGACGTCGAGCCCGCACAGCTCGGAGACGCGCACGGCCGCCCCGTACAGCAGCTCGAGCATCGCATGGTCACGCAGCGCGACGGGATCGCCGTCCGCGGCCGCCGCCGCCAGGGCATCGAGCATCCCGCTCAGCGTGTCGGCAGTGGCGACCTTGGGCAGCGTCTTCCCACGCTTCGGGGCGACCAGGCGAAGGCTCGGGTCTGCGGGGATCGCACCGGTCTCGGTCGCCCACGCGAAGAAGCCCCGGACGGCCGCCGTGCGGCGCGCGATCGTGGCGCGGCTGTCGCCGCGCTGGACGGCGTGCCACAGCCAGTCTCGAAGGTGCTCGAGGTCGACGGCCGTGAGTTCGACGTCGCCGCAGGCGGCCGCCAGTCCCTCGAGGTCGGAACGGTACGCCCTCACCGTGGCCGGCGACAGGCGGCGCACTTCCGCGAGATGTCGCAGATACGCTGCGGCTCCCTCGGGGATGTCCATGCCTCCAGCATGGGCCAGGCGACGCGTCCTACCGCCGTGCGACGCACCGTGCGCCGCCTCGCCGCCGGCCCCTCACCCTCCGATCCGAGACAGCCGCCAGCCCTCGAGGCCGGATTCGACCACTCCATCGAGCGCCAGCAGACCGAGAATGCCCTCCACGGCATCGGCTGCCATGCCCGCCCGTCGCGCGATCTCGCGGGCGTCCCTCCAGACGCGGGTGCTCATGGCGTCCTTCACCCGGGTGGCGTCCCCGATGTAGGTACCGCGCGCGGCGGTGGCGGCATCCATCCCCGCAGCCATGCCCAGCAGCTCTCGAACATCGTCGGCGCTGGTGATGCACTGCGCGCCGTACTCGCGGATGAGCCGGTGCGTGCCCGCCGATGTCGCCGACGTGATCTGGCCGGGCACGGCGCCGAGCGGGCGCGACAACGCGGCCGCGTGCCCGGCGGTGTTGAGCGACCCGCTGCGCCACCCCGCCTCGACGACGACGGTGGCCGCCGACAGCGCGGCGATCAGCCGATTGCGCTGCAGGAACCGCCACTTCGTCGGCGCGGAGCCGCACGCCACCTCGCTCACGACGACACCCCGTCGCGCGACGTCGTCGATCAGCTGGGTGTGACCCACCGGATACGCGCGGTCCGCGCCGCCCGCGAGCAGTGCGACGGTGAGGCCGCCCGCCAGAAGCGCCGCTCGGTGCGCGGACCCGTCGATCCCGTAGGCGCCGCCGGATACGACGGCGATGCCGCTGCCGGCCAGTTCGGCCGCGAGCTCCCGCGCCACGTGATCTCCGTATTGGGACGCCGCCCGGGCCCCGACGATGGCGACGGATGCCTGGAGCCTCGGCAGCGCCGCGGCATCGCCCCGCACCCACAGGCACAGCGGCGCATGCATGCCGAGGTCGTCCAGCTGCGTCGGCCACTCGGGATCCGCCCGCGTCACCAGCCTGACTCCGCGTGCCGCCGCCGTCGCCAGGGAGTCGGCGACGGCGCCCGCAGACAGTCGCGGCAGCCACCGCTTGCGCCCCTCGGCCGCCTCCTTGGGCAAGAGTTCGGCCAGATCGCCACCGGCCACGACCGCTTCGAGGCTCGCGACCGGACCGCGGACGGCGATGAGGCGCCCCGCGACCGAGTCCCCCGGTTCGATGAGCTGACACCAGACTGCTGTGGCGTACCGTTCCTGCGCCGCTTCCGGGTCATGGTCGACCCCCGCGGGCGCCAACGCGCGGCGCGCCGCATCGGCGCTCAGGTCGAACGCGATCACAGCGCGATCCCCTTCTTCAGGTAGAGCGCGCGGCCGACGTGCTCCGCCCCGAGCTGGCCGCGCCCCTCGATGTCGGCCAGCGACCATGCGACCCGCAGCACCCTGTCGTACCCGCGCAGCGTGAGCGCGCCGCGGTGGAGGGCGGCGTCGAGCGGGCGTCGGACGACCGGGGACGGCGCCGCCGGTCCCTCGCGCAGCCAGGTGCCGGGTACGTCGGCGTTCACTGTCCACGGGGTCCCGGCGAGGCGGTGGCGCGCGCGTTCCCGCGCCTCGGCGACACGTGCCTTCGCAGCCGCGGTCGAGATCGTCGGCCCGGCGCCGCGCTGGGCGACCGCGACGCGGGTGAGCGTCAACTCGATGTCCATGCGGTCCAGGAGCGGCCCTGACAACCGGCCGAGGTAGCGGCGGATCGCCGCCGGTGGGCACGTGCAGGTGCCGCCCCGGATGCCGTAGTCGCCGCACGGACAGGGGTTCGTGGCGAGCACGAGCTGGAACCGCGCCGGAAACTGCGCGTGAGCGCCGGCGCGGTCGATCGTGATGGAGCCGGACTCGAGCGGCTGCCTCAGCGCATCGAGCGCGCTGGCGGCGAACTCGCCGGCCTCGTCGAGGAAGAGCACGCCCTCGCTCGCGCGCGCGATCGCCCCAGGCCGCACCACGCGTGTGCCGCCGC
The DNA here is from genome assembly GCF_041938625.1 of Microbacterium trichothecenolyticum. Taxonomy (GTDB): domain Bacteria; phylum Actinomycetota; class Actinomycetes; order Actinomycetales; family Microbacteriaceae; genus Microbacterium; species Microbacterium trichothecenolyticum_D. The sequence goes on from NZ_CP169427.1 coordinate 2,479,574, forward strand.
CCACCAGGGCGGCCACGCTCGCGCTGTGATGCGGCGCGACGAAGGGCGGAGTCCGCGACAGTTCGACGACCCGGGAACCGGCGAGGCTGCGGATCGATGCCGCCGCCAGCGCCGCGCGGTCGTCGAGCTCGGGAAGGATGCCGGGCAGGCGCCGGGCGAGCATCGTCTTCCCCGCCCCCGGCGGCCCGCACATCAGCAGATGGTGCCCGCCGGCGGCGGCGACGACGAGCGCCTCGACGGCATCGCGCTGTCCGATCACCTCCGCGAGATCGAGTGCGGGTTGGGGGGCATCCTCATCGTCCGGCAGTCCCACCGGATCGACATCGGCGACCTCGACCTCGCCGCCATGCCACGCGATCACCTGCGCGAGGTTGACCGCGGCGAGCACCTCGATGCCCTCGACGAGCGACGCCTCAGGACCGTTCGCATGCGGCACGACGACCCGTCGATGCCCCGCCCGCCGCGCCGCGACCACCGCCGGAAGGATCCCCGGCACAGGCCGGAGGCGACCGTCGAGGCCCAGCTCGCCGATGTGGACCGCGGACGCCAGAGACGCCGAGTCCATGGAGGTCTCGGTCGCGAGGGAAGCGACCGCGATGGCGACGTCGAATCCGGATCCCTGTTTGGGCAGGCTCGCGGGCGACAGGTTCACGGTGAGGCGTCGCCTCGTGAGCGGTGTGCCGCTGTTGGCACAGGCGTTGTGCACGCGCTGGACCGACTCGCCGAGCGCTTTGTCGGGAAGCCCGATGATGCGGAAGTCCGGCTGCTGGTTCGAGAGGTCCGCCTCGACCTCGACGCACTCGCCCTCGGCGCCGACGAGGGCGACCGCCCAGGTGCGCGCAACGTTCACGGCACCTCCACGTCGACGAGGTGCTCCAGGCGGGCCGTGCTCGGGTCGGGGCCGACGATGCCGACGGCATCGATGCGGAGCCGGCGCCCTTGCAGCTGCTCGCGGTGGGCGCTCGCCCACGCGATCGACAGCCGCCAGAGTCTGCCGCGCTTGCGGGCGTCGATCGCCTCGAACGGGTGTCCGAAGCGCTCGCCCCGGCGGGTCTTGACCTCGACGACGACGACCGCGGCCCGGTCGGCGACCACCAGATCGATCTCGCCGTCCCGGCATCGCCAGTTGCGGGCGAGGACGGTGAAACCCTGCGCCTCGAAGTACCGGGCGGCGCGTTCCTCGCCCGCGCGCCCCAGGACGTCTTTATCTGCCATTCCGGCATCGTCGCGCGCGGGGGCCTCCGCGCGGACGCGGGGGCGCGGCATCCGTTCAGAACTCGGTCATCGTCCCGGAACAGGCGGTCTGGGGAGGAGGCGTCGCGCCTGCTCAGGTGTCGAGCGAGAGCTCTTCGGGGAGGTGGAAATCGCGGCGCGAGAGCTCTTCGACGTTGACGTCCTTGAACGTCAGCACCCGCACCGCCTTCACGAAGCGGTCGGCGCGGTAGATGTCCCAGACCCAGACATCGGACATCGAGATCTCGAAGTAGAAATCGTGCTCGGTGTCGCGGCGCACGACGTTGACCTCGTTCGCGAGGTAGAAGCGCCGCTCCGTCTCGATCACGTACTGGAACTGCGAGACGACATCGCGGTACTCGCGGTACAGAGCGAGCTCGAGCTCGCGGTCGTAGTCTTCGAAGACCTCGTCATCCATGGTGCATCCATCCTATGGGCGCGCGCGGCCCCGGCGACCCCCGTGCGCGTGTGGCGAACGCTCAGAAGAGCGTCGGCGCCTCCGCGATCGACCAGGACGCCCGATGGTGCCGGCTGATCCCGTGCGTGCGGATCGCCTCGCGATGGTCGGGACTGGCGTAGCCCTTGTTGCGAGCCCAGTTGTACGCGGGCAGCTCGTCGTGGAGTTCGGTCATGAGGCGGTCGCGCGCGACCTTCGCGATGACGGATGCCGCCGCCGCCGACGCGCAGTCGCGGTCGGCCTTGATCACCGGCCGCACCGTGAGTCCCCACTCGCCGGCAGGCCGGATGTAGTCGTAGTTGCCGTCGAGGATGACGATGGCGTTCTCCGGCACGACGCCGTGCGCCCGCAGGTCGGCGATCGCCCGGATCGACGCGAGGCCGAGGGCGCGCATGATGCCGATCTCGTCGATCTCCTCGGAGCTCGCCCACCCGACGGCGCTCGCGGCGACCCATGACGCGGCGCGTGCGGCGACATCGGCGCGCTTGAGCTCAGGGACGAGCTTCGAGTCCCGCAGCCCCTGCGGGATCCGCTTGCGCGATCTCGGGGCGTCCACGACCGCTGCGCCGACCGCGACGGGCCCGGCCAGCGCCCCTCGCCCCACCTCGTCGCACGCGATGACGAGCGTGTGCTCCCGCAGGAGACGGCGCTCGAGCGTGAGGCGGGGCTCGGCGACGGTCACTGCCCGCCGCCCTCCAGCTCCGCGTCGGGAACCCCGGCGAACACGTCGTGATGGAAGTCGAGGAGCCCGAACCGGTCCAGCGGCCACGTCACGAGGAACGCGCGTCCGACGAGGTTGTCGATCGGGACGAAGCCCTTGCCGGGCTGATCGGTGTTGTACCGCGAGTCCTTCGAGCGATAGCGGTTGTCTCCGAGCACCCAGAGGCTTCCCGCGGGGACGGTGACGTCGAAGGGATCGCCCGAGGCCGCGGTCTCGCCCCCGGGGAGCTTGAGATAGGCGGTCTCGTCGATCGGCACGTCGTTGACGGTGATCTGGCCGATGGCGTTGCAGCACACGACGTGGTCACCGGGGAGGCCGATGATGCGCTTGACGAGGTGGTCGTCGCTGTCGGGCGCGGCCAGCCCGACGAGCGACAGCACCCACTCCACGCCCTCGACGACCGGCGGGCGCGGGGGCTCGGTGCTGGGGGGAAGCCAGCCGCCGGGATCCTGGAAGACGACGATGTCGCCGCGCTCGTAGCTGCCGAACCGCGGCGTGATCTCGTCGACGAGGATGCGGTCCTTGACGTGGAGGGTGTCCTCCATCGATCCCGACGGGATGTAGAACGACCGAACCAGGAACGTCTTGACGACGAGGGAGACCAGCACCGCGATCAGGATGATCACGACCACGTCGCGCAGGAACACCAGCCAGCCCCGACGACGCGGCTGAATGGCCGCGGCGGGCTCGGCCCCGGGCGCCGGCTCGGCCGGAGCCGACTTCTCGGTCGTCATGAGTTCCTTCACGGGTGCCGACGGTCGCAGCCACCCCGCCTTCAAGGGTCGCACACTCCGGCCCTTCCGGAGTACGACGAAGCCCCGGACCTCGCGGGTCCGGGGCTTCGTGAGAACGCTGCGGGAGGAGCGTCAGTTGCTCTCGCGCTTCTCCTTGATCTTGGCCTTCTTGCCACGGAGGTTGCGCAGGTAGTACAGCTTCGCGCGACGCACGTCACCGCGGGTCACGACCTCGATGTGGTCGATGACCGGGGAGTGCACCGGGAAGGTGCGCTCGACGCCGACCTGGAAGCTGATCTTGCGGACCGTGAAGGTCTCGCGCACGCCGTCGCCGGAGCGGCCGATGACGACGCCCTGGAAGACCTGGATACGCGAGCGGTTGCCCTCGGTGATGTTGACGTGCACCTTCACGGTGTCGCCGGCGTTGAACGCGGGGATGTCGGAACGGAGCGAAGCCGCGTCGACGGCGTCGAGGATCTGCATGATCGTCTCTCTCTGCGGCCGCCACAGGTCGACCGCGGGAAGGATGGTAAAGGACTGAGCGTGCCGCAGGCCTCCGGCGTGACGCCGGCCAGCTGGTTCCCCTGAGGCAGAACCGGTCAGGGCACAAAGATCCATTCTGCCATGGATGCCGCACCCGGCCAAACCGCGTCAGCTCGCGGGCGGAGCCTGTCTCTCCGTGATGACGATGACCTCGCGCGCAGCGGCCTCCGGCGCGTCCGTCTGCGCAGGGATGTACGCCACCCCCTCGGAGGTGTGCAGCACGAACCGCGAGGGCCGCGCCTCGCTCCACAGCTGCCACAGCTCGAGCCAGAAGAGGCCCACGCCGGTGAGGATCGCGACGACCATCACGGGCGCCCACCACGCTTCGTCGAAGAAGCCGAGCGAGATCACGAGTCCGTGCCACACCGTGAATCCGAGCACATCCCACCAGGAGACGGCACGGTGCGCCCGCACCGTACCGCGGGCTCGCACCAGCAGCGTGAGCAGGAGCTGCCAGAGGAACACGCCCGGGATGGCGAGGAAGAGCACCCAGAGGAACGCCCACCCGCCGGCGTTGAACACGGCCCATCCGACGAGGAGCCACAGCGGCAGCAGGAAGGCGGCCGGGATCAGCCAGCCGAAGAATGCGCGACGCAGCCACATGCCACCGATGGTACGCCCGTGGGCGACCACGATGGTCCGCTTCCGCGTGCCGCGGGGCATCCTCACAGCCCCGCGCCGACGGGTCAGACAGAATGGAGGGGAACGAGAGGATCCACCACATGATCGAGTTGCGCACGCCTGCCGAGATCGAGGCGATGAAGCCCGCCGGGCGATTCGTCGCCGAGACCCTCGCGACGCTGCGCGACGAGACCAAGGTGGGCACGAACCTCCTCGCGATCGACCGTCGCGCGCACGATCTCATCCGCCGCGCCGGGGCGGAGTCGTGCTACATCGACTACCACCCGTCGTTCGGCGCCCGTCCCTTCGGGAAGGTCATCTGCACCTCCGTGAACGATGCGGTCCTGCACGGGCTCCCCTTCGACTACGCCCTGCGCGACGGCGACCTCATCTCGCTCGACTTCGCCGTGGCGGTCGACGGCTGGGTCGCGGACTCCGCGGTCTCGTTCGTCGTGGGCACCCCGCGCGACGAGGACCTCGCACTCATCGACACGACCGAGCGCGCGCTGGCGGCCGCCATCGGCGCGGCGACCGTGGGCAACCGCATCGGCGACATCTCCGCCTCCATCGCCGCGGTCGCACACGCCGACGGCTACTCGATCAACACCGACTTCGGCGGTCACGGCGTGGGCCGTGAGATGCACGGCGATCCGCACGTCGCGAATGACGGCAAGGCCGGCCGCGGCTACCCGCTTCGCGCGGGCCTGGTGCTCGCACTCGAGCCCTGGTTCCTCCAGACGACCGACGAGCTCGTCACCGACCCCGACGGCTGGACGCTGCGCTCGACCGACGGCTCGCGCGGCGCGCACTCCGAGCACACCGTCGCGATCACCGAGGCCGGCCCGATCGTCCTCACCGACCGCTCCTGGCTCGGCGTCGCCTGACTTCGCTGCGCACCTGACCGGACGGCTCAGGTGCGCAGCTCCGCGCGGGGTGCGTGCGCAGGTGTCGCGGCGGCGGCGACAGCCGCGAGCGACGCCGCCACCGAGTGATCGACCTCGCGCTCGACCCGCGGGTGCTCGCTCAGCACGACGAGCGACTTCGCGGCCAGCCCGAGCGTGTCGCCGGGCTTGATGAGCGCCGAGTCGGCCCGCTCCCCCGCCGTGTCGATGACGACCTCCCAGTCGGGGCTGAACTCGACCACCGGGATCCGGAAGTCGATGACGTCGTCGCCGGCGTTGAAGAGGACGATGAAGTGTCGATCCCGGATCGGTTCGCCTCGCCGGTCCTTCTCGCGGATGCCCTGACCATTGAGGAACACGCCGACGGCGCGGCCGAAGCCGGACTCCCAGTCATCGGGCTGCATGAGCGTCCCGTCGGGGCGCAGCCAGGCGATGTCCTGGATCGGAACGCCGACGTCACGCCGCACCGGGCGACCCTCGAAGAAGCGCCGGCGGCGGAACGTCGGATGGTCGCGTCGCAGCCGGCTCATCGCTGCCGTGAATTCGAGCAGCGGGCGGTCCGCAGCATCCCAATCGATCCAGGTGATCTCGTTGTCCTGCGCGTAGCCGTTGTTGTTCCCCTGCTGGGTGCGGCCGAGCTCGTCGCCGTGCAGCAGCATCGGCACTCCCTGACTGAGCATGAGCGTCGCGATGAAGTTTCGCTGCTGACGGGCGCGCATCGTCAGCACGGCGGGGTCGTCGGTCGGCCCCTCGACGCCGAAGTTGTCGGAGCGGTTGTCGTCGGCGCCGTCACGCCCGTCCTCGCCATTGGCCTCGTTGTGCTTCTCGTTGTACGACACGAGATCGCGCAGCGTGAACCCGTCGTGGGCCGTGACGAAATTGACGGATGCTACGGGCCGGCGCCCGGAGTGCTCGTACAGGTCGCTCGACCCGGTGAGGCGTGACGCGAACTCGCCCAGCGCCTGCGGCTCGCCGCGCCAGAAGTCGCGGACGGTGTCGCGGTACTTGCCGTTCCACTCGGTCCACTGGGGCGGGAAGTTGCCGACCTGGTACCCGCCGGGACCGACGTCCCACGGCTCGGCGATCAGCTTGACCTGCGACACGACCGGGTCCTGCTGAACGAGCTCGAAGAAGGTCGAGAGCCGGTCGACGTCGTAGAACTCGCGCGCGAGGGCCGAGGCGAGGTCGAACCGGAACCCGTCGACGTGCATCTCGAGCACCCAGTAGCGCAGGGAGTCCATGATGAGCTGCAGCGAGTGGGGGTTGCGCACATTGAGGCTGTTGCCGGTGCCGGTGTAGTCGGTGTAGTAGCGCTTGTCGTCGTCGAGCTTGTAGTACGCGGCGTTGTCGATGCCCCGCATCGAGAGCGTGGGCCCGAGGTGGTTGCCCTCGGCGGTGTGGTTGTAGACGACGTCGAGGATCACCTCGATGCCCGCGGCGTGGAGTGCGCGCACCATCCCCTTGAACTCCTGCACCTGCTGGCCGCGGTCGCCGGTCGCGGCGTAGCGGTTGTGCGGCGCGAAGTACGAGATGGAGTTGTAGCCCCAGTAGTTCGAGAGACCCTTGTCCTGCAGCACTGCGTCGTCGACGAACTGGTGCACCGGCATGAGCTCGATCGCCGTGACGCCGAGCTTCGTCAGGTGCTCGATGATCGCGGGGTGCGCGACGGCGCTGTAGGTGCCCCGCATGTCGTCCGGGATCGCCGGATGCCGCTCGGTGAGCCCGCGCACGTGCGCCTCGTAGATGAGCGTCTCGGAGTACGGCGTCCCGGGGCGGCGGTCGCCCGCCCAATCGAAGAACGGATTGACGACGACGCCCTTGATCATGTCGGCGGCGGAGTCCTCGTCATTGCGCGAGTCAGGGTCGCCGAAGGTGTACCCGTACACGGGCTGGCCCCACGTGACCGCGCCTTCGACCGCCTTCGCATAGGGGTCCAGGAGGAGCTTGGCGGGGTTGAAGCGCAGACCGTTCGCGGGGTCGTACGGGCCGTGCACGCGGTAGCCGTACCGCTGCCCGGGCTGGATGTTCGGCACGTACGTGTGCCACACGAACGCGTCGACCTCCACCAGATCGAGGCGGGTCTCGGCGCCGCGCTCGCCGAACAGGCAGAGTTCGACACGCTCGGCTCCCTCGCTGAACAATGCGAAGTTCGTTCCGCTCCCGTCGAACGTCGCTCCGAGCGGATATGCCGATCCCGGCCAGGTGTGCACGAATCTCCTCCTCGCCGTCGGGTCGGTACACCTTATCGGAGCGGGGTGGCCGAGCCGCGGAGCTCAGACCCGCCCGGCGATGTCCTCGACCGGACGCGGGGCGTCCCTGAGCGTGGCGGCGGCGATGAACCGCTCCGGGGTGTCGACGGCCTGCCGGACGGCATCGACCACGCGATCGACGTCTTCGGAGGTGTTGTAGACAGCGAAGCTCACCCGGCAGCTCGCGGGCGGGTCGATGCCGAGATCGTGGTGCGCGAGCGTCGCACAGTGGCACCCGGCCCGCGACTCGACGCCCTGGGTGTTGAGCGCCCGGGCGATGTCGAACGGCGAGTGCCCGTCGACGTTGAACGCCACGAGCGGCGTCCGCTCCCTCCCCCGTGGCACTCCGTAGACGTGGAGGCCGCCGACGTCCGCGAGCCCTTCCATGGCGCGCTGGGTGAGGGATGCCACGTGCTCGGCGACGATCCCCATCGCGGCGTCGACGGCCGACGAGCTCAGCGAGTCGTCCGTGCGGAACCATGCGCGTTCCGGATCCGCGCCGACCATGTCGACCAGGAGGCGGAGCGTCTGCGCCGACGCGATGACGCCGAGGATGTTGGGAGTGCCCGCGGAGAACTTCCACGGCAGCTCGTTGTACTCCACGCGGTCCGGGAAGACCCGGCCCTCGGCGATCATGTCGCCGCCGTACAGGAACGGCGGAAGGCTCTCGCGCAGGGTCTCTTTCGCGTGGAGGACTCCCACCCCGAAGGGCGCCAGCAGCTTGTGGAACGAGAACGCGACGAAGTCGGCGTCCATCGCCTGCACATCCACGCGGCCGCTCGCGAACCGCTGGGCGGCATCGACGAGGAGCAGGGCACCACGGCGGCCGTCCGGCTGGGAGTACCCGCCCGCGTCGGCGATCGCGCGCACCGCGTCCAGCGGCGGCTTCGTCCCGAGGAAGTTCGACCCGCCCGTGCAGCACACGAGCTTCGTGCGCGCATCGACAAGGCTCGCCAGGTGCTCGAGGTCGAGCTCCCCGGTCCCGTGGTCGAACCGTGCGAGCCGGCACTCCACCCGGCGGCCGAACCGCGGCAGGATCTCACGGCACAGCGCGTGCCACGGCACGTAGTTCGAGTTGTGCTCCATCAGCGTCGTGACGACGTTGTCGCCGTCGCGGAAGTCGGCCATCAGCGAGTACATCGCCGCGTTGATCGCCTCGGTCGTGCTGCGGTGCATCGAGAGGGTGTTCCGCGACGGCGCGTTGATCCACGTCGCGATGGTGTCGAAGGATGCCTCGAACATCTCGGTGGTGCGGATCGAGGCGTCGGACTGCCCGCGGTGGACGTTCTCGTAGGTCTCCGACAGATCGCGCAGCAGCTCGAACACGGCGAGCGGTGGCTGCGTGCTCGCCGCGTTGTTCGTCACGGTGCGGTCGCGGAGCGGGAACGCGAACTGAGAGCGGATCAGCTGGAGCTCGCGCGAAGCGAGGTTCCCCATGCAGCAGAGAATCCTCCCCTTCAGACCACACGGCAAGGGCATGGGCCCGCACGGGCGTGCTCCGCGCATGCGGCAGGGGCGCAGCATCCGTCCCGTTCTTCTCACTTCCCTGCCGCCGGCGGTGTGATCGAAACGTTCGCTCGGGGTAACCACCGGCGGTCGGGGCGTGAAACACCGCGCTCGTAGCGTCAGCATCACCGAGTCGTCCGCCCCGAGGAGGAGCCATGGCCCACCGCGACCGTGTCAACAGCCGGAAACACGACGCTGACGCTGACGCAACATCACCCGCGTACCGTGACGACATGAACGACGCCCCTGCCCTCGGCACCCACGTGGTGATCGTCGGCGCGGGCATGGTCGCGCACCGCTTCGTGGAGAGCCTGCTCAGCCGGGCCGGCGAGGAGTGGCGCATCACGCTCATCGGCGAGGAGGAACGCCACCCCTATGACCGGGTGGGGCTGACCGGCTTCTTCGCCGGCGCGTCGCCGGAAGACCTCGAACTCGAGCGCGCGGTGCTCGACGACGAGCGCGTGCGGTTCCTGCGTGGCGAGGCCGTCACCCGCATCGACCGCACTGCGCGCCGCGTCACGACCCGCAGCGGCACGAGCGTGGCGTACGACCGGCTCATCCTCGCGACGGGCTCGTACGCCGCGAAGCTCTCGGTCGACGGGTTCGGCCTCGAAGGCTGCTTCGTCTACCGCACGCTCGACGACGTCGAGAAGCTCGAGCAGTTCGTCCAGCAGCGTTCAGCGGAACTCGGGCGTCCGCTCGTGGGCACGGTCATCGGCGGCGGTCTCCTCGGCCTCGAGGCCGCGGGCGCGCTGCAGGGCCTCGACGTCGACTGCACCGTGGTGCAGTCCTCCGACCGGCTGATGTCGGCGCAGCTGGATCTGCCCGCGGGCAACGCACTGCGGCGCCTCATCGAGTCGCGCGGCATCGCGGTGAAGACGGAAGCCGTCACCACGCGTCTGGACCCCGACCGGTCGGGACAAGTCACCGGTCTCGAGTTCCGCGACGGCACGTACGCGCGCACCGACGTCGTGGTGTTCACCGTCGGCGTGCGACCGCGCGACGAGCTGGCGCGCAGCGCCGGCCTCGACGTCCACCCTCGCGGCGGTGTGCTGATCGACGCCGGCTGCCAGACCTCCGACCCCCGCGTGCTGGCGATCGGCGAGGTCGCGAACTTCGACGGAATGTGCGTCGGCCTCGTCGCCCCCGGATACGCCATGGCGGAGGTTGCGGCCACGCGTCTCCTCGGGGGCGAGGCATCCTTCCCCGGTTACGACCTGTCGACCAAGCTCAAGCTGTCGGGCGTCGATGTGGCCAGCTTCGGCGACGCGTTCGCCGAGACCCCCGGCGCACTCGACATCACCTATGCCGACCCGGTGGCCGGCGTCTACAAGAAGCTCGTGCTCTCGGACGACGCGAAGACGCTGCTCGGCGGCATCCTCGTCGGCGACGCTTCGGCATACGGCTCGCTCCGGCCGCTCGTCGGCGGCGCGCTGGGCGGCGACCCGGCGGCCTACCTCATGCCCGAGGGCGGCGTCGCCGCGCCGACCGGCGACCTCCCCGACGAGGCGCTCGTGTGCTCCTGCAACAGCGTCACCGCCGGGGCGATCCGCACCGCCGTCCACGAAGAGGGCTGCACGGATGTCGCGGCCGTCAAGTCCTGCACGAAGGCCGGTGCCGCGTGCGGCTCGTGCGTGATGATGGTCAAGAAGATCGTCGGCACCGAGCTCGCCAAGTCCGGTGCGGCGCTCAGCAACGCGATCTGCGAGCACTTCGACATGTCCCGTCGTCAGCTGTTCGACGCGGTCCGCGTGTCGGGCCTTGAGACCTTCAGCGCCGTCATCGAGCGCTTCGGAAACGGCCGCGGCTGCGACATCTGCAAGCCGGCCCTCGCCAGCATCCTGTCGACGCTCGTGCGCCGCCACGTGCTCGAGGGCGAGAACGCCACACTGCAGGACACCAACGACCACGTGATGGCGAACCTCCAGAAGGATGGCAGCTACTCGGTCGTCCCCCGCATCCCCGGCGGCGAGATCACGCCCGAAGGACTGCTCGTGATCGGCCGGGTCGCGAAGGACTTCGGCCTGTACACGAAGATCACCGGCGGCCAGCGCATCGACATGTTCGGCGCCCGCCTCGAGCAGCTGCCCGAGATCTGGAAGCAGCTCGTGGACGCCGGCTTCGAGTCGGGTCACGCGTACGGCAAGTCGCTGCGCACGGTGAAATCGTGCGTCGGCTCCACGTGGTGCCGCTACGGCGTGCAGGACTCGGTCGGCATGGCGGTGCAGCTCGAGCTGCGCTATCGCGGTCTGCGCTCACCGCACAAGATCAAGCTCGGCGTCTCGGGCTGCGCACGCGAGTGCGCGGAGGCGCGGGGCAAGGACGTCGGAGTGATCGCCACCGAGGCCGGCTGGAACATGTACGTCGGCGGCAACGGCGGGTTCACGCCTCGCCACGCGGTGCTCCTCGCCGAGGGCCTCAGCGACGACGAGCTGCTCACGGCGATCGACCGCTTCCTGATGTACTACATCTTCACGGCCGACCGGCTGCAGCGGACCGCACCGTGGTTCGAGGACCTCGACGGCGGCATCGAGGGTCTGCGCGAAGTGATCTTCGAAGACAGCCTGGGCATCTGCGCCGACCTCGACGCCGCGATGGCCGCCCACCTCGACTCGTACGAGGACGAGTGGAAGGCGACTCTCGAAGACCCCGAGAAGCTCCGCCGGTTCGCGTCGTTCGTCAACGCCCCGACCACGCCCGACCCCTCGCTGGCCTACACGGCCGAGCGGGGCCAGCCCCGACCCGCCACCGAGGACGAGCGCGCCGACTCGCGCGTGCTCATCGCCGGAACGACCCTGGAGGTGCGCCGATGACCCTCGTCGACCCGCAGACGGCCGAGTACACCGCCCCCGACGGCTGGGTGCGCGTGTGCGCGCTCGACGACCTCGAGGTCGAACGAGGCCGTGCCGCCCTCCTGGGCGGCACGCAGATCGCGCTGTTCCTGCTCCACGGCCCCGACGGCTCGGCGGGCCGCGTCCACGCCGTCTCGAACCTCGATCCCTACAGCCGCGCGCACGTCATCTCGCGCGGCATCGTCGGCACCCGCCAGGACGTCCCCACGGTCGCCTCGCCGATGTACAAGCAGGTCTTCGATCTGCGCACCGGCGTCTGCCTCGACACACAGGGCAAGGAGCCGAAGAGCCTCCACGTCTGGCCCGTGGCGATCGACGACGGCCACGTCCTGGTCCGCTGGGAGGGCGAACGATGACCGGGCGGGCGAACCAGCCTATCGGGCGCGTCGACCTCATCGGCGGCGGTCCCGGGCCCATCGACCTGCTCACGCTGCGGGCGTGGCGCCTCCTGACGAGGGCGGAGGTCGTCGTGATGGACCGTCTCGGTCCGACCGACATCCGCGACCACGTCGGCCCGGACGTCGAAATCATCGACGTCGGCAAGCTCCCCGGCCACCACCCGGTGCCGCAGGACGAGATCAACGAGATCCTCGTCGCCCGCGCCCGCGCCGGCAAGCGCGTGGTGCGTCTCAAGGGCGGCGACCCCTTCGTGTTCGGCCGCGGCGGCGAAGAGGTCGCCGCCTGCCTGGCCGCCGGCATCCCGGTCGACGTCGTTCCCGGAATCTCCAGCGCTGTCGCGGTGCCCCAGGCGGCCGGCATCCCGATCACCCATCGCGGTGTCGCGGGAGCGGTGCACATCATGAACGGCCCCTCGGAAGTGACCGAGGCCACGCTCGCCGCTCTCCGCGACGACTCCGTGACGACGGTCATCCTCATGGGCGTCGGCGCTCTGCCCCGCATCGTCTCGGACGCCCTGCACGCCGGGGTGCCGGCCGACCGACCCGTCGCGATCGTCGAGCGCGGCCACCACCGCGATCAGCGCACCACCCGCAGTACTCTAGGGTCGGTCGTGGTCGACGCGGGCCTCGCCGGTGTGCGCAACCCCGCGGTCATCGTGGTCGGCGAGGTCGCTCGCGCCGGGCTGCTGCTTCCCGACCCCCAACTGGCAGGTGACATCGTCCTTTGAGCTCCACCCCACGCCCCACCCTCTCGGCCGCTCTCGACGGCTGCACGATCGTCATCGCCGTCGATCGCCGCTCGTCCGAGCTCGCCGCAGCGCTCGAGCGTCACGGCGCGCAGGTGCGCCACGCCCCCGCGCTGACGATCGTGCCCCACATCGACGACGACGCCCTGATCGCGGCGACGCGCGAACTCATCGAGCAGCAGCCTGACGTCGTCGTCGCCACGACCGGCGTGGGCTTCCGCGGCTGGATGGAGGCCGCCGACGAAGCCGGATTGCTCGACGACCTCCACGCCGCGCTCTCCCGCGCCCAGATCGTCGCGCGGGGGCCGAAGGCGCGGGGAGCGATCCAGCAGGCCGGCCTCACGGCCGACTGGGTGGCGGAGTCGGAGACCTCCGCGGAGCTGGGCGAGTTCCTCCTCGCCGAAGGCGTCGCGGGCAAGCGCGTGGCGGTCCAGCACCACGGCTCGGGGGCCGACGGCCTCGACGAGCTGTTCGAGGGCGCGGGCGCCGACGTGGTGAGCCTCACCGTGTACCGGTGGGGTCCTCCCCCCGACCCTGCCGCGGTCTCGCGCTCCGTCGTCGCGGCGGCGCAGGGCGAGGTCGACGCGGTGCTGTTCACGTCCGCTCCGGGCGCGGCGGAGTGGATCGCCGCGGGGCGGAACGAGGGCGTGCTCGACGACATCGTCGATCGCGAGGCGGAAGGACGCCTGCTCATGGCGGCGGTCGGACCGATCACCGCCGGCCCGCTGCAGGATGCGGGCCTTCGGCCGCTCATCGCCGAGCGCGGGCGCCTCGGCTCACTCGTGCGGGCCGTCGTCACGCACTACGGCGGGGGCGGCGCGGCGTCGCTGCCGACCTCGGCGGGGCGTCTCGAGCTGCGCAGCACGGGCATCGTGCTCGACGGCCGCCACATCCCGCTGTCGCGCAGCGCCACCGACATCATCGCGGCGCTGTTCGACGCTCACGGCGGGGTCGTGTCGCGGCCTCGCCTGCAGGCGGCGCTTCCGCGATCGGGCGAGAACACGCACGCCGTGGAGATGGCCGTGGCGCGGCTCCGCGAGTCGCTGGGCGTGCCCGACCTCGTGAAGACCGTGGTCAAGCGCGGCTACCGGCTCAACGTCATCGACCCCGCCTGACCCCCCGAGAAGGATGACACCGTCTCACACCGCGCGAGGCATCGTGCGACGGGCGCGCGGCATCCGTCCGCGTTCAGGCCGCCGGATCCGGCTCCTGCAGCAGGTCGGGCCGGTGCGCCCGGGTGCGCTCCAGGCTCTGCTCGTGCCGCCACGCGGCGATCGCACCGTGGTTGCCGCTGAGCAGCACCGGCGGCACTTCGTGCCCGCGCCAGTCGGCGGGCTTCGTGTAGCTCGGGTACTCGAGCAGACCCAGCTCGTGCGACTCCTCGACGAGGCTCTCGGGGTTTCCGACGACACCGGGGATCAGCCGCGACACCGCCTCGATCACCGCCATCGCGGCGACCTCTCCCCCGTTGAGCACGTAGTCGCCGAGGCTCACCAGCCGCACGCGCCCGCGCGCCGAGTAGTGGTCCACGACGCGCTGGTCGATGCCCTCGTAGCGCCCGCAGGCGAACACGAGGTGCTTCTCATCGGCGAGCTCGCGGGCCATCGGCTGCGAGAACAGCTCGCCGGCGGGCGACGGCACCAGCAGCACGGCGTCGTCGCTCAGCATCTCGTCGAGCGCCTCACCCCAGGGCTCGGGCTTCATGACCATGCCCGCGCCGCCTCCGTAGGGGGTGTCGTCGACGGTGCGGTGGCGATCGTGGGTCCAGTCCCGCAGATCGTGGACATGCATGTCGAGGATGCCGCGATCCCGCGCCTTCCCGATCAGCGAGACGCCGAGCACGTCGAAGAACGTCGGGAAGATCGTGACGATGTCGACGCGCATGCCTTCGAGTGTAGAAGCCCCGCGTGTTTCCGACGTGTGACGGCGCGTCCACCTCGGCCCGCGGCATCCGTGATCGAGAAGTGACGGAGAGGTAACCGGGTGGGCAGACGGGCCGAAACACCGCGTCCCTAACGTGGAGACACACTCACCCCCAAGTGTCCGCTCACCTCAGGGAGGCGCCATGACCACGACCGATACACCGTCGATGACGGATACCGCTGCTCCATCCCGCACCATCGCCCCGGCCGACACGCCGGTCACCCTCACCCATCGCCCCGGCCGCTGGATCGACGGCTGGAACGCCGAGAACCCGACATTCTGGGCGGCTTCGGGCCGCGCGATCGCCCGCCGCAACCTCGGCTGGTCCATCTTCGCCGAGTTCCTCGGGTTCATCATCTGGCAGCTCTGGAGCATCGTCGTCGTGATGCTGCCGGCCGCAGGATTCCAGCTCACCAGCTCGGAGTCGTTCTGGCTCATCTCGCTGCCGAGCCTCGTCGGCGCCACGCTGCGCTTCCCGTACACGTTCATGGTCGCGATCTTCGGCGGCCGCAACTGGACGATCGTGTCGGCGGGCCTGCTGCTCATCCCGGCGGTGCTCCTCGGCATCGTCGTCGCGAACCCCGAGACCCCGTTCGGCGTGCTGCTGCTCGTCGCCGCCCTCGGCGGGGTCGGCGGCGGCAACTTCGCGAGCTCGATGGCCAACATCACCTACTTCTTCCCGCAGAAGGAGAAGGGCTGGGCCCTCGGACTGAACGCCGCCGGCGGCAACCTCGGCACGTCGGTCGCGCAGTTCGCCGTGCCGATCGCGGTGACCATCGGTGCCGGCGCGACCCTCAACATCTCGCTCGCCGGCTGGATGTGGATCCCGCTCATCCTCGTCGCGATGTGGGGCGCATGGCGCTACATGGACAACCTGTCGTCGGCCAAGGCGGACTTCGGCAGCTCCGCCGCGGCGCTGCGCGAACCTCACCTGTGGATCATGGCGGTGCTCTACATCGGCACCTTCGGCTCGTTCATCGGATTCGCGAGCGTCTTCCCGAAGCTCATCGCCGACCAGTTCCCCGAGTTCTCGACGATCCAGGTCGGACAGGCGGCCGTCTCGCTGGCCTTCCTCGGCGCGCTCGTCGGCTCGCTCGCACGCCCGTACGGCGGCAAGCTCGCCGATCGGTTCGGCGGCGCACGCGTCACCGTCGGCGCCTTCTCGGTCATGGCTCTCGGCGCGCTGGCGCTCGTCTGGACGCTGCCGATGCACAACTTCGTGGTGTTCCTCGGGTGCTTCCTCGTGCTGTTCGCGGCCACCGGAATGGGCAACGGCTCGACCTACCGCATGATCCCGAGCATCTTCGCCGCCCGCTCGCAGGCGCGGGGCTACGAGCCCGGCACGCCGGACGCCACGAAGATGATCCGCAAGGCGGCCGCGGCGCTCGGGCTGATCTCGGCGATCGGCGCCTACGGCGGGTTCCTCGTGCCGCAGGTGCTCAACGCGTCCCAGCTCGCCACGGGCGGCTACCAGGCAGCGTTCTACGGCTTCGTCGCCGCGTACGTCGGGCTCCTGCTGCTCACGGTGTTCGTGTACGTGATCCCGCGGAAGTCGCTCGCGAAGCAGCGCATCTGACCGCACCTGCTCTGACGGAGAGCGGATGCCTCGACCCCGAGGCATCCGCTCTTCTGCGTGTCCGCCGGCATCGTCGTAGATGGAGTTCGTCCGTCACAGATGCACGCGACCGTCGCTGATCGGCGTACATCTGTGGCGAACGAGCGGGGGGTGAGGGCGGTCGCGAAGCGACAGTCGGTCGAGGACGCAAGGAAGAGCCGGATCTCACGCAGCGTCGGCGAGGGCTGAGCTCAGTAGACGTCGCGGACGTAGCGCTCGTCGGCGGCGAGGCCTCGCACGTACTCGGCGGCGGCCTCCTCGGAGAGCTTGCCGTGCTGCTGCGCGATCGCGACGAGGGTCGCGTCGACGTCCTTTGCCATGCGCATCGCGTCGCCGCACACGTACACGTGCGCGCCGTCGTCCTGGAGCCAGCGCCACAGGTGCGCGCCGTGCTCGACCATGCGGTCCTGCACGTAGATCTTCTGCCGCTGGTCGCGCGAGAACGCGACGTCGAGGCGCGTGAGGAACCCGTCCTCGCGCATCTCATCGAGTTCGTCGCGGTAGTAGAAGTCGCTCGCTGCGTGCTGCTCGCCGAAGAACAGCCAGTTGCGGCCGGTGTGGCCGTCGGCGCGGCGGTCGTGCAGGAACGCGCGGAACGGCGCGATCCCCGTGCCGGGACCGATCATGATCATCGGCGTGTCGCCGGCCGCCGGCGGGCGGAACGCGGGCGAGCGCTGCAGGTAAACGGGCGCCGCCGGCGCGTCGCCATCCGCGAGGAACGTCGAGCACACGCCGCCGCGCGCGCGTCCGGAGTCGGTCTCGAATCGCACCACCGAGACGGTGAGCTCCACCGTGTCGGGGTCGGCCTTGGGGCTCGATGAGATCGAGTACTGGCGGGGCTGCAGGCGCTTCAGCACGCGGGCCCAGTCGGACGCGGTGGCCCGCACCGGGAAATCGCGCACGAGGTCGACCGCCTGCTGGCTCCACAGGAACTGCTCGAGACGGCCCTTGTTCTCACGGCGCAGGAGCCCGGTGAGCATGCTGTCGCCGCTGCGCTCCGCGATGAAGCGCACCAGGTCTACGGGGGTCTTCGTGATGTCGAGCCGTGTCCGCAGGGCGTCGGCGAAGGTGCGCTCCTCGCCGTCGATCTCCACGATCTCCAGCGGGGCGATGCCGGTCGCGTCGAGCCACTCCGCGACGACGGACGGCGCGTTGGCGCAGACGACGCCGAGCGAGTCGCCGGCCTCGTACGTCGCGCCCGAGTCCGAGAGGTCGAACGCGAAGCGCCGCACCTCCTTCTGCGACCCCGGCCCGCTCAGCAGCTCGTTGCGTACGAGGGGCGCCTGCACCGGGTTGCCCCGGCTGAACAGCCGCTTCGCCGGCGGCGCCTGCACGGAGACGGATGCCGCACCCGTCGTCCCCTCCGCGGCCAGCGTGTCGAGGATCTGGGCCAGCCACGCCTCGCGCGGTTCGTCGGCGTCGGGCTCGAGGTCGACCCGGTCGAGGAGCGCCGTCGCGCCGAGCTCACCCAGACGCGTGTCGAACCGGCGGCCGTGGCCGCAGAAGTCGTCGTAGTTCGAATCGCCGAGCGCGAGAACCGCGTAGCGGAGCCCCGACAGCTCCGGCGCGCCATCGGCGTTGAGCTCGTGCCAGAGGGCGGCCGCGTTGTCGGGCGGCCCGCCGTCGCCGAACGTGGAGGTGACCACGAGCAGGCGTTTCACCGCTGTCAGGTCCGTGGCGCGCAGTTCCGCCATGCTCCGAGCACGCGCGGGGATGCCGCGGGCACCGAGCGCCGCGGTCGCCGCCGTGGCGAACTGCTCGGCGTTGCCCGTCTGCGAGCCCCACAGCACCACGACCTCGTCCAGGGCCTCGGCCGTGGCCATCCCGACGGACGTGCGCGAGAACGCCCCCGCGAGCACGCCGTCGAACCATGCGCGCGCGAGCGCGCCGAGAGGCGCCTCGGCCGGCAGTACCGGCACCTCGCCGGGCGCCAGGACCACCGACCGCACCGTCGAGAGGAATCCCGCGAGGTAGGCGCCCTCGAGATCGTTCAGCTCCGGCGGCGCGAGGGCGACGCCGGCGCTCGCCAGTGCCTGGTCGGCGGACAAGGTCGACGATCCCGGTCCCCCGACGGCCGGGCCGACCCGGCGAAGCGTGACCGCGGCGAATTTGAACTCGGGCTGCGACGACAGGGGGTCGACCGCGTCGCTGGTCACGGCATTGACGGTGACGTATTCGCCGTGCTCATCGTTCCAGTGGAAGGGCGCGAACAGTCCGCCGGGCTGCACGCGGTCGGTGAGCACCGCGGGCACGACGAACCGCCCGCGGCGCGACGCGACCTCGACCTGGTCGCCTTCCGCGATCCCGAGCCTCTCCGCATCGGACGGGTGCACTTCCACGAACGGGCCGGGGTGCAGCTTCGCGAGCTTGGCGACCCGGCCGGTCTTCGTGAGCGTGTGCCAGTGGTGCGGCAGCCGCCCGGTGTTGAGGACCCAGGGGTAGTCGTCGTCCGGCAGCTCCGCCGGGGCGACGTGCGGTCGCGCGAGGAACTGGGCGCGCCGTGAGGGCGTCGCGAAGGCGAGGCGGGGCACCGTGCCGTCGTCCTCGACGTGCAGCGACTGGCTCACCCCGTCATTGATGTACCGGATCGGATGCCGCGTCTGAGCGTCGTCCGGAGGCGCGGGCCACTGCACCGGCGTCTCGCGCAGGCGTTCGTAGGTCACCCCCCGCAGGTCCCAGCCGGTCTGCGGGTTCCAGAAGCGGCGGATCTCGTCGAACACCTCGGCGCTCGAGGCGAAGTCGAACCCGTCGAAGCCCATGGCCCGGGCGATCTGGCAGATCGTCAGCCAGTCCGGCTGCGCTTCGCCGGGGGCGGGGACGACGTCGCGCACGAGCGTCAGGGTGCGGTCGCTGTTGACCATGACGCCGTCGGCTTCCACCCACAGCGTGGCCGGCAGCAGGATGTCGGCGTACGCGGTGGTGGCGGTCTCGGTGTAGACGTCCTGCGCGATGACGAGCTCGGCGGTCTCGAGCGCCTCGATCACCGTCTTGCGGTTGGCGACGGAGGCGACCGGGTTGCTGCAGATGATCCAGACGGCCTTGATCTCGCCATCCGCCGCGCGGCGGAACATGTCGATCGTGCCCGAGCCCGACTCCGCGCGGATCGCGCCGGGTTCGAGGTCCCAGATCTCCTCCGCGAACGCGCGGTCCGGTGCACTGAACACGGCGCGCTGTCCGGGAAGCCCGGGGCCCATGTACCCCATCTCGCGCCCGCCCATCGCGTTCGGCTGGCCGGTGAGCGAGAACGGACCGCTGCCGGGCCTGCAGATCGCGCCGGTCGCGAGGTGCAGGTTGCAGATGGCGTTCGTCGACCATGTGCCGTGCGTGGACTGATTGAGGCCCATCGTCCACAGCGTCATCCACTCGCCGGCCTCGCCGATCCAGCGGGCGGCGGTGCGGATGTCGTCTTCGGCGAGTCCGGTGAGCTCTGCGACGTGCGCCGGCGGGTACTCGGCGAGGAGCTCGGCCATGTGCTCCCAGCCCTCGGTGTGAGCGGCGATGAACTCCTCGTCGATGTCGCGGGCCTCCACCAGCAGGTGGAGGAGACCGTTCAGGAGCGCGAGATCTGTGCCGGGCTGGATCTGCAGGAACAGGTCGGCGCGCTCGGCGGTGGTCGTGCGACGCGGATCGACGACGATGAGCTTCGCGCCCTGCTTCAGACGGTCGGCCATGCGCAGGAACAGGATCGGGTGGCAGTCGGCCGTGTTCGAGCCGATCACGAAGAACAGGTCGGCGCGGTCGAAATCCTCGTACGACCCGGGCGGGCCGTCGGCTCCAAGAGACTGCTTGTAGCCGGTTCCGGCCGACGCCATGCACAGCCGCGAGTTCGACTCGATGTGGATCCCGCGCAGGTACCCCTTGACGAGCTTGTTCGAGAGGTACTGCGCCTCCATGCTCATCTGCCCCGACACGTACAGCGCGATCGCATCGGGTCCGTGCTCGTCGAGGATCGCGCGGAGGCGGGCGGCAGCATCCGTCACCGCATCAGCGACCGGTACCGGCGCCGCCGGCTCGCCGCGAGAGGCCCGCACGTGGGCGGACGTCATGCGACCCGGAGCCTGCATGAGCTCGGCGTGGGTCGCGCCCTTGGTGCACAGTCGGCCGGCGTTCGTGGGGTGCGCGCGGTCGCCCGCCACCTTCGCGATGGCGAGAGGATTCCCCGCTCCCCCGTCCGCGGTCGTCACCGAGATACCGCAGCCGACGCCGCAGTAGGAGCACACGGTGCGGACTTCGACCATGCCTTCGATGGTCCCGGATGGAGATTCCGGCGCGTTTCCCGCCGTGTTTCCCCCAGATCACATCTGCCG
Source organism: Microbacterium trichothecenolyticum (assembly GCF_041938625.1). GTDB lineage: Bacteria > Actinomycetota > Actinomycetes > Actinomycetales > Microbacteriaceae > Microbacterium > Microbacterium trichothecenolyticum_D. The sequence continues at coordinate 2,500,381 of NZ_CP169427.1, forward strand.
CACGCTCACCGGGAGCCCGTAGTGAAGAGTCGTCAGTCGGTGGAGTCGTCAGGGTCGGCCGCGGAGTCCGACTGCGCCTCGTCGGCCTCGTCGGGGATCTCTTCGAAGAGTCCTGCCGGCGGCGTCACGATGACGCGTCCGCCCGCGATGTCGACCTCAGGCACGATCGCCTTGACGAACGGGACGAGGATCTCTTCGTCCCGCACCTTCACGATGAGAAGGTCCTGCGAGGGGAAGTGATCGACACGTGCGACCTTGCCGACGGTCTGACCGTCGCGCACGACGTCCAGCCCGACGAGCTGGTGATCGAACCAGGCATCCTCCTCGGCGGGCGAGGCCTGGATGTCCTCGTCGACCCAGAGGATCGCGCGGATGAGCCCCTCGGCGGCGTCGCGGTCATCGACGCCCTCGAAGAAGGCCACCGGGTGGCTGTTCATCCACTTGAACTCGCGCACCGTGAGCGGCTTGCCGTGCCACGGCGACGACTCGGGCACCTGGAGGGTGAACGTCGCACCGGGGACGAAACGGCCCTCGGGGTCGTCGGTGTACAGCTCGAGCTTGATCGCGCCCTTCAGGCCGTGCGCCTTCACGAGGCGGCCGACCCGGAGCTGCGTCTTGCCCGCGGGCGGAATTGCGTTCACGGGCTTGCGGGCGTCAGCGCCCGATCCCGTGGTGTCGCCGGCGGACACCTCAGTCGTCCGCGACGTCGACGCGCACGCGGCGGCCGTCGGCGAGGGCAGCGATGAGGGTGCGCAGGGCTTTGGCCGTGCGGCCGCCGCGCCCGATCACGCGACCCCGGTCGTCGGGGTGGACGTGCACCTCGAGCACGTCGCCTCGCGGCGAGGTGGACGAGTCGATGCGGACGTCGTCCGGGTGATCGACGATCCCCTTGACGACGTGTTCGAGCGCGGCGGCGAGCAACGGATTACTCGGCGGACTCGGCGGCCTCGTCGGCCGCGTCGGTCGCCTCGTCGGCGGGAGCCTCAGCGGGCTCCTCGGCCTTCTTCTCAGCCTTCGGCTTGATGACCGACTTCTTCGAGGCGTCGACCTCGTATGCGGTCTTGTCCTCGCGGGTCTTCACGGTCGAGACCGCGTTCTTGTCGCCCTTGAACTGACCCCAGTCGCCGGTCAGCTTGAGGATGGCGAGCACCTGCTCGGTCGGCTGGGCGCCGACCGACAGCCAGTACTGCGCGCGCTCCGAGTCGACCTCGATGAACGAGGGCTCCTCGGTGGGGTGGTACTTGCCGATCTCCTCGATGACACGACCGTCGCGCTTGGTGCGCGAGTCGGCCACGACGATGCGGTAGTAGGGCGCACGGATCTTGCCGAGGCGCTTGAGACGAATCTTGACAGCCACGATTCTCCTGAATGTGTGGAAAGTGATTGAACCGGTCGCCTGGAGAGTGGGGTGCACACCCGGCGGAAGCTCTGAAGGAGGATCTCCGCGCTGGATAGAGGGTCGAGCGGGTGATCCAGCCCACAATTCTTCCATATCGCAGGAGCTCCCGCGAACACCCCGCCCGCCAGAACGCAGGAGCTCCCGCGAACACCCCGCCCGCCAGAACGCAGGAGCCCCCCGCGAACACCCCGCCCGCCAGAACGCAGGAGCCCCCGCGAACACCCCGCCCGCCAGATGTCTTCCTGTGCCGTGAACCGAGCGGGCCCGGCGGGTCATCGTGTCAGACTGTGCCCATGACGGTGCCCTTCGCGACATCCGCCCGATCGTCCGTCGGCCTGGAATGGGAGCTGATGCTCGCCGACGCCGCGACAGGAGACCTCATCCCGCGCGGCCCCGAGCTGCTCGCCGCCCTCGAAGAGGACTCCGCCCTCGAGCGCTACACCGTGACCGGCGAACTGCTGACGAACACCGTCGAGGTCACGAGCGGGGTCGGCGACACCGTGGCCGCGGCCACCGACGACATCGCCGACGCGATCGCGAAAGTGCGCACGTTCACCGACCCGCACGGCATCGACCTGCTCTGCGCCGGCAGTCACCCGTTCGCGCAGTGGTACGACCAGAGCGTCACCGACAAGACTCGCTACCACAAGCTCATCGAGCGCACCCAATGGTGGGGCCGCAACATGATGATCTGGGGAATCCACGTGCACGTCGGCGTCGAAGACGTCCGCAAGGTGTTCCCGATCATCAACGCCCTCGCCGTGTATCTCCCGCACCTGCAAGCACTGTCGGCCTCCAGCCCGTTCTGGGCAGGCGAGCGCACGGGATACGCCTCGAACCGCGCCCTGGTCTTCCAGCAGCTGCCCACCGCCGGGCTTCCGTGGCCGCTCAAGAGCTGGGACGAGTTCGAGGGCTACCTGAAGGACATGGTCAGCACGGGTGTCATGGAGGACGCCACCGAGGTGCGGTGGGACATCCGCCCCGCACCCCGCTGGGGCACCATCGAAGTGCGCGCGTGCGACGGGATGTCGACCCTGCCGGAGCTGGCGGCCATCGCGGCGCTCGTGCAGGTGCTCGTCGAGCACTTCTCGCGCCGCCTCGACGAAGGCCTGCCGCTCGAGACGATCCAGCCCTGGTTCCTCCGCGAGAACAAGTGGCGCGCGGCCCGCTACGGTCTCGACGCCCGCGTGGTCGTCGACCACCTCGGCACGCAGCGCCCAGTCATCGACCACCTGCGCGAGACTCTGGACGAGATCGGCGACATCGCCGTCGATCTCAGATGCGCCCGGGAGCTCGCGGGAATCCAGACGATCCTCACCGACGGGGCCAGCTACTCGCGCCAGCTCGCGGTCGCCGACGCGTCCGACGGCGACCTCCGCGAGGTCGTGCGCCACCTCGTCGGCGAGTTCCGCTCGGGTCCGACCCTGCGCGAGCACCTCGCCGCGCTCGGCCACTGATCCCGCGCGGACGCGTGATGGAGACGGATGCTGCGGCGCGCAGCATCCGTGAATCCCGACGTCAGCCGCGGCCGAGCATCTTCTGCAGCTCGGCGAGGTCGGCCTCGGTCGGCGCGCCCTTCGCGCCACCGCCGAGCCCGAAGCCGGAACCCGTCGGTGCCTCTGCGGCCTGAGCCGCGATGCCGGCGTTCTCGGCGGCGCGCTTGGCCGGGTTGCCCGAACGCGAACCCTTGGCCTTCTGCTGCTTGCCGCGCTTCGCCGACGCGCCCGGACGCCCCGCGCCCGGGATCGGGCCCATGCCGGGGATGTTGGGCACGCCGCCGCGGGCGACGGTCTTCATCATCTTCGCGGCCTGGTCGAAACGCTGCACAAGCTGGTTGACGTCGGTCACGGTCATGCCCGAGCCGCGCGCGATGCGCAGGCGGCGCGAGCCATTGAGCAGCTTCGTGTTGCGGCGCTCGGCCGGAGTCATGGAGCGGATGATCGCCTCGGTGCGGTCGATCTCCCGCTCGTCGAAGTTGTCGAGCTGGTCCTTCATCTGGCCCATGCCCGGGAGCATCCCGAGCATCTTCTTCATCGAGCCCATCTTGCGCATCTGCTGCATCTGCTCGAGGAAGTCCTCGAGCGTGAACTGCTCGGTCGCGAGCTTCTCGGCGACCTTCAGCGCCTCGGCCTCGTCGAACGCCTGCTGCGCCTGCTCGATGAGGGTGAGGATGTCACCGAGGTCGAGGATGCGCGACGCCATGCGGTCGGGGTGGAACGCCTCGAGGTCGTCGAGACCCTCACCCGTCGACGCGAAGATGATCGGGCGCCCGGTCACGGACGCCACGGAGAGCGCGGCACCGCCGCGCGCGTCGCCGTCGAGCTTCGAGAGCACCACGCCGGTGAAGTCGACGCCGTCCTGGAACGCCTTCGCCGTGTTGACGGCATCCTGTCCGATCATCGCGTCGATGACGAACAGCACCTCGTCGGGGTCCGTCGCCGTGCGGATGTCGGCGGCCTGCTTCATGAGCTCGGCGTCGACGCCGAGACGGCCGGCGGTGTCGATGATGACGATGTCGTGCTGCTGGCGGCGGGCGACCTCGACGCCGTCCCTCGCGACCTTGACCGGGTCCCCGATGCCGTTGCCCGGCTCGGGCGCGTAGATCGCGGCACCGGCGCGCTCGGCGACGACCTGCAGCTGGTTGACGGCGTTGGGGCGCTGGAGGTCGGCGGCGATGAGCAGGGGCGTGTGGCCGTCCTTCTCGAGCATCTTCGCGAGCTTGCCGGCGAACGTGGTCTTGCCGGAGCCCTGGAGGCCCGCGAGCATGATGACGGTCGGCGGGTTCTTCGCGAACTGCAGCCGGCGCTGCTCGCCGCCGAGGATCGCGATGAGCTCCTCGTTGACGATCTGCACGACCTGCTGCGCCGGGTTCAGCGCCTTGTTGACCTCGTCGCCGAGGGCGCGCTCGCGCACCTTGGCGGTGAACTCCTTGACGACGGGCAGCGCCACGTCGGCGTCGAGCAGGGCGCGCCGGATCTCGCGGACCGTGCCGTCGACGTCCGCGGGCGTGAGCTTGCCCTTGGTGCGGAGGTTGCGGAAGGTCTCGGTGAGCCGGTCGGAGAGGGTGCCGAAAGTCGCCATGATCCCCCGATTCTAGCGTCGAGCGCGTAGCGTGCTTCGCCGTGGGCCATCGCCTCGGCTTCACGCCCGGGCACCCTCCGGCGCCCGCTCGTAGCCGTAAGGGGTGAGCGTCAGCTCCGCCTGGCCACCGGTGAGTGCACGCAGGTCGAGGACGTACCGTGCGAGCTCCGCATCAGGGACGGTCGCGATGACGCGGGTGCGCCCATCCGCGTCGGTCTCCGTCCCGACCACACGGCCGCGTCTTCCCGACAGATCTGTCAGCACCTGCCCCTGACCCGCGGCCGGCACGATCACAACGACGGTGGAGACCGGTTCGAGCAGCACCGCTCCTGCTTGCGCCAGCGCGGTCTTGACCCCCATCGCCGCGGCCGTGCGGAAGGCCATCTCCGACGAGTCGACCGAGTGCGACTTGCCGTCGTACAGCTCGACGCGAACGTCGACCACCGGATGCCCGAGCGTCCCCCCGGCAGCGAGGGCGTCGCGCACCCCCTTCTCTACGGCTGGGATGTACGAGCGCGGCACGGCACCGCCGACGACGGAGTCGACGAACTCGAAGCCTCCACCCGCGGGAAGCGGAGCGACCCGCAGCATGACGACGGCGAACTGCCCGTGTCCGCCCGACTGCTTCTTGAGCTTTCCCTCTGCGGCCGCGCCGTGCGCGATCGTCTCGCGGTAGGCGACCGGTGCGGGGCCCGTCGTGACGTGCACGCCGAGCACCCGAGCGAGGCGCTCGACGGCGACCGCCACGTGCGTGTCGCCCAGGCCGCGCAGGATCGTGTCGGGGCCCGCCCGATCGACGACGAGCGTGGGGTCCTCGGCGACGAGGCGGCCCAGCGCCGTGGTGAGCTTCGTGTCGTCCGACTGCGACACAGGCTGCAGACTCATCGCGAAGACGGGCGGCCGGGAAGGCAGCCTCGCTGGACGGGCGTTCGTCTGCGCCCGACTCCACAGCAGCGAGCCGGACGGCGTGCCGGCCAGCTTGGCGACGGCGCCGATCTCGCCGGCCCGCAACGCGTCCACCGGCAGGTGATCGGCACCCCGCAGTCGGAACAGTCCCGGCATCCGCTCCTCGACGCCGGTCGTCGCGTTGCGCAGGCGGTCTCCTGGCCGCAGGACACCCGAGAGCACCTTCAGCATCGCGATCTGACCCACGAACGGGTCGGCGACCGTACGGAACACGTGAACCAGCTTGTCGCCCCCGGGGTCGGGCGCCACGTGGTGCTCGCTGCCTCCCCCGCCGTCTGGGTCCACGCCGAGGACGATGCTGCTGTCACGGCCGGACACGGCCGGCGCGAGCTCGCACAGGAGATCGAGAACACGGTCGACGCCGGTTCCGGTCGTGGCGGAGCACACGACGACGGGCACGCCCTCTCCCGCGGCGACCGTGCGAGCGAGGGTGCGCCCGAGTTCGGCCGCCGGCGGCTCGTGCCCCTCGAGGTACGCCTCGAGCTGTTCGTCGTCGCGGGAGACGATCTCCTCGGTGACCGCCTGGTGCAGGCGGTGCTCCTCCTCGGCGAGGTCGGCGGGCACGGGCTCCTCGTGGTGACCGCCGTCGGCATCGTAGAGGACGGCCTGCTCAGTCAGCACGTCGGCGACCCCCTGAAAGGACTGCGCCTCCCCCACCGGCAGTTCGAGCGCCCAGATGCCGTCGCCGAACTCTCCGCGAAGCTGATCGAGCACGACGCGGAACGACGCACGCGCGCGGTCCTCCTGGGTCACGACGACGACCCGCGCGACACCGGCCGCCTCGGCAGCAGACCACGCGGCGCGGGCGCCGGCTGTCACCCCGTCGATCGCGCTGATCACGAGCACCGCCACATCGGCCACCGCGAGCGCCGCGTCCACGGCGCCGACGAAGTCGGGGTGTCCCGGGGTGTCCAGGAGTGTGAGGCCGACGTCCGCATCATCGGCACGCCAGGACAGCCATGCGGGCGTCAGTCCGAGCGTCGTGTGGCGCGCGATCGCCTCGGGTTCGTGATCGCACACGGTCGTGCCCTGCTCGATCGAACCCCGCCGCGAAATCGAGCCCGCGCGGTGCAGCATCGCCTCCGCCAGCATCGTCTTTCCCGAACCCGTCGCACCGATCAGGGCGACGGAGCAATGCATGGCGAGTGCGGATGCCGTTTCCACGGTGACCTCCCACGACGATGTGCGCTGGGCACCATCGTGCACCGTCTCGGAGGCGGCTGCCAGAGGATCGTGCGGAATGGTCAGTCCGCAGGGCCGAGCTCCTGGAAGAGCGTGAGCTGCAATCCGGCGGGGCCGCGCAGGCGGGCGTTGATCGAGCGCCAGGGCGTTTCGCGAGCGGATGCCTCGACCTCGGCGCCCGCGTCCGACAGCCGCGACACCGCCGCCGCCGTGTCGGCGACCTCGAGCCCCAGACGGATCCGGTCACTCGGGGCGTCGCCGTCGGTCTCGACGCGGTCGATGAACTCCACTTGTGCGGGATTGGCGATCTCGAGCGTCGCGCGCCCCGCGGCGAGGATCGCGACGCGCGCGCCACCGTCGGCTTCGTAGGCCTCGGCCTGGGGCATCCCGACCACGTCGCGATAGAAGGCGAGGGTCTGCTCGAAGGCGGAGGCCTGCACGACGACGCGGAGCTGTGCGACTTCTCCCACCAGGGGCAGGGACGACACCGGCTCTGCCGCGTCGGCGGCGAGCGAGAGGAATCGCGCGAGTGACGTGCGCCCGGCGCCGTCGTGGGCCCACGCTTCGATGGCGGCCAGGACCGCACCGCCCCACGCCGCTCCCGCCACGTCGGCGCGCACGCGGTCGGCTCCGCCGTGCAGAAGGCGGGCGGCGACCGCCCGCGCCACGCGCGCCCGTCGCAGCGCGGCGTCGCGCTCGTATTCCGCCTCGAGGCCCATCGCGGTCGCATTCACGATGCCGAGGGCGAGGCTGTCGGGTGCGAAGGAGTCGGCGATGGCCAGCGTTGCCGAGCGGACGGCGGTCGCAGCATCCATTCCGTCGTCCACTTCGAGACGCTGCTCGAACGCCGCCAGCCGCCCGTCGAGTCCTGCCCAGAGCACGTCGGACTTCGACGAGAAGTAGTTGAAGAAGCTCGACCGGCTGACCCCCGAGCGTCGGGCGATGTCGACGATCGACGTCTGCTCGTACCCCTGCTCGAGGAACAGCTCGCAGGCCGCCTCGGCGATCGTCTCGCGCGACGACGCCTTGGGCCGTCCCGCGCGCGGTTCGGTGGACATGAAGCCCACCCTATTGGCCGCCTCCCGCGTGTGGCCCGGGGGCACCACGGCTGACCGGACTCGTTCTCGCTCGATGTATTGTTGGACGCAATCCATCAATCGCCACAAGCGAATCCTGCGAAGGAGCACGATGCTCGACATCCAGACGGTCGGCCTCTCCCCCGACTGCGTGCCGTACCTCGACGGATGGGCGCTGCAGCGCAGCATCCACGCCGATGTCGTCGCCGGGACCCGCGCCGACACGCTCCTGCTGATGGAGCATGAGCCGGTGTACACCGCAGGGGCCCGCACCGCGCGCCACGAGCGGCCGACCGACGGCACGCCTGTGGTCGACGTCGACCGCGGCGGCAAGATCACCTGGCACGGCCCCGGTCAGCTGGTCGGCTACCCGATCGTCCGCCTCGCCGAGCCCGTGGATGTGGTCGCGCACGTGCGCCGCCTCGAGCAGCTGCTGATCGACGCGCTGCACGAGTTCGACATCGACGGCTATCGCGTCGAGGGCCGCAGCGGCGTGTGGGTGCGCCGCCCGCTCGGCGAGGACAAGGTCGCGGCCATCGGCGTGCGCGTGCAGCGCGGCGTCACGATGCACGGCTTCGCACTGAACTGCGACAACACCCTCGCGGGATTCCGCGGCATCATCCCGTGCGGGATCACGGATGCCGGCGTCACGACGATGAGCGAGATCGCCGGAGCCGACATCTCGCCGAGCGACGTGGTCGACACCGTCTCGCGGATCTTCGCTCTCGACTTCGCGGGGGTGCCGGCATGAGCGCCTGCAGCACGCCGGGTGCAGCATCCGCGCCGTCCTCCGCCCCCGACGGCCGCAAGCTGCTGAGGCTCGAGGTCCGCAACGCGCAGACGCCGATCGAGCGCAAGCCCGAGTGGATCAAGACCCGGGCCAAGATGGGGCCGGAGTACCAGGCGCTGCACTCGCTCGTGAAGACCGAGGAACTGCACACGGTCTGCCAGGAGGCCGGCTGCCCCAACATCTACGAGTGCTGGGAGGACCGCGAGGCGACGTTCCTCATCGGCGGCTCGCAGTGCACGCGCCGCTGCGACTTCTGCCAGATCGACACCGGCAAGCCCGCCGACTACGACACCGACGAGCCCCGGCGCGTCGCCGAGAGCGTCGTGCGCATGAACCTCCGGTACGCCACCATCACGGGCGTCGCCCGCGACGACCTGCCCGACGGCGGAGCGTGGCTGCACGCCGAGACGGTCCGCGCGATCCACGCGGCGAATCCGAACACGGGCGTCGAAATCCTCGCGACCGACTTCAACGGAGACCCCGCGCTGCTCGATGAGGTCTTCGACAGCCGCCCGGAAGTCTTCGCGCACAATGTGGAGACGGTGCCCCGCATCTTCAAGCGGATCCGTCCGGCGTTCCGATACGAGCGCTCGCTCGACGTGCTGACCCAGGCGCGCGACGCCGGCCTCATCACCAAGTCGAACCTCATCCTCGGCATGGGCGAGGAGCCCGAGGAGGTCGTGCAGGCGCTCGAGGACCTGCACGGGGCGGGCACCGACATCATCACCATCACGCAGTACCTGCGCCCCTCGCCGCGCCACCTGCCGGTCGCGCGCTGGGTGAAGCCGCAGGAGTTCGTCGAGTTCAAGGAGGAGGCGGAGCGGATCGGGTTCCTCGGTGTGCTCGCGGGCCCGCTCGTGCGCTCGTCGTACCGCGCCGGGCGCCTGTGGGCGCAGTCGATGATCTCGAAGGGGCGCGAGATCCCGCCGCACCTCGCGCACATCGCCGAGGACGTGCACGTCGAGCGCGGGTTCGCGCAGGCGGTCTGAGCCCTCCGGGTGCTAGTCGGCGCTCGTCACCGACAGCACGCCGCCGTCGGAGTCGAGGTTCACCAGCAGCACGTCGTCGGTGGCGTCGGGATCGAGCGCGTACTCGAGCACGGCGAAGGGGTCGGAGCCCCCGTGCTCGTCGGCGAGGATCGTCATGCTCATCAGCTGCAGCGAGCGGATCACGTCGATGTGCACGTCGCCCGAGATGTCGACGAGCGTGTCTTCGAGGGCCTCGCCGAGAGCCTCCTGCTGCTGCAGGATGTACTCGGTCACCTCGCTGGTGCGATCGCTCAGCTCGTTGACCATCGCGTTGCGGGCGCTGCGGTCGATGTCCTCGATCGACGAGATGAGCGCGGCGGCCACATCGAGGGCTGCTTCCGACACGTCGTCCTGGTCGGGGGCCGTGAGGTCCACCGTGACGGACTGGTCTCCCAGTTCGACGTTCTCCGACCAGAAGATCGATCCGTCAGGCCCCGATTCGAGGAGTCCGAAGTAGTCGTGCTCGATCGCCATGACCCCATGAAACCGCAACGCGGGCGTCGGCGATAGCCCGAACACGGCATGGCGCGGATTCGGTCGGATCCGGCGGCGTGTTCAGTCGACGAGCGACGCCGCGAACACGTGCGGAGTGAAGCCCGTGAGGTCTCCGATGCCCTCGCCCTGGCCCAGCAGCTTCACCGGGATCCCGGTGCGCTCCTGCACGGCGAGGACGAACCCGCCCTTGGCCGAACCGTCGAGCTTCGTGAGGACGAGGCCGGTGACGCCGGCGTGCTCGAGGAACGCCTGCGCCTGCATCACGCCGTTCTGTCCGGTCGTGGCGTCGAGCACGAGCAGCACCTCGCTGATGGGCGCCTGCTTCTCGATGACGCGACGGATCTTGGTGAGCTCGTCCATGAGGCCGCCCTTGGTGTGCAGGCGTCCTGCGGTGTCGACGAGCACGATCTCGGTGCCGGTGTTCTTCGCGTACTCGATGGTCTGGAAGGCGACGGATGCCGGATCCTGGCCTTCCTGCTGCGGCCGGACGATCGTCGCCCCGCCGCGCTCCGCCCAGGTCGCGAGCTGGTCGACGGCCGCGGCGCGGAACGTGTCGGCCGCGCCGACGACGACCGAGCGGCCGTACCGCTGGAGGAACTTCGCGAACTTGCCGATCGTCGTGGTCTTGCCGACGCCGTTGACGCCGACGACCAGCACGACCGCCGGGCGCTCGGTGAGGCGGAGCGTCGTGTCGAACTTCGCGAAGTGCTCCTCGAGCGTCTCCTTCAGCATGCGCTGCAGGTCCCGGGGGTCGGTGGTGCGGTAGCGCTCCACCTTCTCCCGCAGTTCGTCGACGATGCGCTCGGTGATGTCCGGCCCGAAGTCTGCGGTGAGCAGCGCCGTCTCCAGGTCGTCCCACGTCGTCTCGTCGATCGTGGGCTTGACGAACATTCCGCGCAGCGCGCGTCCGAGCGACCAGGAGCTCTCTGCCATGCCTCTAAGCCTAGGGGCGGGTCAGGAGGCGACGCGTTCGGCGATGCGCTGACCGACGACGGCCGAGACGCCGTCCTGCCGCATCGACACCCCGTACAGCGCGTCGGCGATCTCCATCGTGCGCTTCTGATGCGTGATCACGATGAGCTGGCTCGAGGCGCGCAGCTGCTCGAAGACGCCGAGCAGGCGTCCCAGGTTGGCGTCGTCGAGAGCGGCTTCGACCTCGTCGAGGATGTAGAAGGGGCTGGGGCGCGCCTTGAAGATCGCGGTCAGCAGGGCCACCGCCGCAAGCGAGCGCTCCCCGCCCGACAGCAGCGAGAGCCGCTCGATCTTCTTCCCGACCGGCCGCACCGCCACGTCGATGCCGGTGGTGAGCGGTGAGTCGGGGTCCGTCAACGCGATCGAGCCCGTGCCGCCCGGGAACAGGATCGGGAACACCTCCCCGAACGCGACCTTCGTATCCTCGAACGCCGCCAGGAAGATCGTCTGCATGCGCTCGTCGAGCTCCTCGATGATCGTGAGCAGGTCCCTGCGGGTCTGCGTGAGATCGGCGAGCTGCTCGGTCATGAACTTGTGACGCTGCTCAAGCGCCTCGAATTCCTCGAGAGCGAGCGGGTTCACCCGGCCGAGCTGCGCCAGCTTGCGTTCGGCTTCCTGCAGACGTCTGCGCTGCTGCGGGCGATCATATGCGACGGATGCTGCCGCCCCGGCGTCACCGCTGTCCTCAGGCGCGGGTCCCGCCATCGGATCCAACGGAACAGGCTGATCCGGCCCATATTCCGAAACGAGAATGTTTTCGTCGAGCCCGAGCTCGGACTGCACCCGCTCCAGCAGTCCGGTCACGTGGAGACGCTTCTCGTGGATCTGGAGCTCCAGGCTGTGGACGCTCTCGGTGAGCCCGGCGAGCCGCTCCCGGACCGCGTTCTCCTGCGTCCGCAGCTCGGCGAGCTCGGCGGTGACAGCGGTGCGCTCGGACTCCGCGGCCGCGAGGTCGGCGCGGGCCTGCGCCAGCGAGCGGTCGACGGAGTCGATCACGGCGGGCAGCTGACCGGCGACGCCGGCCGCGATCTCCCGCTGCGCGCGGCGGACGACGGCGCGGCGCGCCGCCTCGGCCGCGGCATCGCGCTCGCGCTCGCGCTGGCGTTCGAGCCCGACGACACGCGCTTCCGCCGCCCGGATGCGCTCCCGGAGCGTCTCGACGTCGAGACGGGAGCGCATCTCGAGGTCGCGCGCCTCCTCGAGCGCGGCGAGCATGCCCTCGCGTGCGGAGGCGTCGAGGATCGGGCGGGGAGCCTCGAGCGCAGACGTGAGCTGGTCCTCGGCGGATCGCGCCGATCCCTCGGCCTCCTCGACGGCTGCGGCGGCCTGGGCAAGCCCGGCGGCGAGCCGCTCGCACTCGGCGACCGCGGCCTCGTGCCGCACCATCGCCCGGTTCACCTGCTCGGCGTGGGCGGCCAGCGCCGCGTCATGCTCACGGAGGGTCGCGAGCGTGGTCTTGGTGCGCAGGCGAGCCGACTCGAGCTCACGGGTCGCGTCGGACAGCGCTTGGCGCAGCGAGTCCGCCACGACGGCGATCTCGTCGCGACGCTCGGCGGCAGCATCCCGTTCCGCCGCGAGCTCCAGCCGCGACCGCGATGATCCCGCACCCGCACGGAGGGAGTACTCGGTGTACACCTCGCCGCGGCGTGTGACGAGCGTGAGGGGACCGCCGAGCTCGGCGTTCGCCAGCGTGGGGCCGGCTTCGCGTGCCGTGGCGAGGTCGTCGGCGACGACGACGTACGACAGCAGGCCGAGCACGCCCTCGGGAGCCGTGACGACCTCGCGGGCCGGCACCACGCCAGGCATCGCGGGAAACAACGGGTGCATCATGCCGGCCGAGGCGATCACGATGTCGACGACACCCGCTTCGGCGTCGCGCGCGGCGTCGGCCACGGCGAACGCGCTGTCGCGGTCTTCGACGAGCACGCCCTCGGCGATGGGTCCGAGCACCGCGGCGATCGCGGCCTCGAATCCAGGCTTCACCTGCACCGCGTCGCCGACGAGGCCCCGGACGCCGTCGCGTCCCTCCGAGATCAGCGTCGACGCGCCGTTCTTCACATCGAGCGCCCGGCTCAGCGCGGCCGTCTGCGCGGTCAGAGCCTCGCGTTCGCGCTCCGCAGCGTGCAGGCGCTCCCGGAGCGAGGAGACCGAGGACTCGGTCTCGGCGGCATCGCGCTGCGCGCGCTCGTAGGCCGCGGCATGATCGGCTGAAGACTCCTCGGGGACGAGGTCGGGGTCGACGCCGGCGAGGATCTCTTCGGCCTCCGCGCGGCGCGCGAGCGCGGCGTCCAGCGCCTTCTGCTGGCGTTCGACAGCGGCCTGCACGGCGGCGAGGGCGGAGGCTGCGGCCTCGGCGGTGCCGCGCAAAGCGGTGATGCGCATGTCATGCTCGGAGACCAGCGCGCTCTGCGCGGCGATGTCGACGTCGAGGGCGTCGAGCTCGGCGCGGGCGCGCACGACGCCGCGCGCCGCTTCGGCGGCGGCGTCCTGTGCGGCACCCAGTCCATCCGAGACGTCGTCGATCTCTGCGCGAGCCTCGTCGATCATCGCCTGCGAGACCGTAGTCAGCTCGATGCGGTCCTCGTCCTCCGCGTCGCCGAGGAGTGCGAGCCGCTGGCCCGCCAGAGCGTAGAGCCCCCGCAGCCGTTCCTGCACCCGCTCGAGCCCGAACGCGACGCGGCGGGCGCGATCCACGCTCTCGGAGCGCTGGGCGCCCTCGAGCTGCTCGATGCGCACGCGGGCGTTGTCGAGACGCTCCTGCAGCACCATGCGCTCGGCGTGCCGTTCCTGCTCGCTCTGCGCGTGGGAGGCGAGCTCGGCACGCAGGCCGACGATCTCGTCGGCGAAGAGGCGGGCCTTCGCATCGCGCACGACCGCCGCGATGGTCGCCGCCTCGCGGGCGATCTCCGCCTGACGGCCCAGCGGCTTCAGCTGCCGGCGCAGTTCGCCGGCCAGGTCGCTGAGACGCGTGAGGTTCGCCTCCATCGCGTCGAGCTTTCGGAGGGTCTTCTCCTTGCGACGGCGGTGCTTGAGGATGCCGGCCGCCTCTTCGATGAATCCTCGGCGATCCTCCGGCGTCGCCTGCAGGACGCTGTCGAGACGCCCCTGGCCGACGATCACGTGCATCTCGCGACCCAGGCCGGAATCGCTCAACAGCTCCTGTACATCGAGCAGGCGGCACGACTCCCCGTTGATCGCGTACTCGCTCGAGCCGTTGCGGAACAGCGTCCGGCTGATCGTCACCTCGGAGTACTCGATCGGCAGTGCGCCGTCGCTGTTATCGATCGTGAGCTGGACCTCGGCGCGCCCGAGCGGCCCGCGCGTCGCAGTGCCGGCGAAGATGACGTCCTCCATCTTGCCGCCGCGGAGGGTCTTGGCCCCCTGCTCCCCCATCACCCACGCGAGCGCGTCGACGACGTTGGACTTGCCGGAGCCGTTCGGACCGACGATGCATGTCACGCCGGGTTCGAGGGCGAACGTCGTCGGCTGGGCGAACGACTTGAACCCTTTGAGCGTCACGCTCTTCAGGTGCATGGATACGCCTTCCACCCCGGCCGTTTACCCGCCTACGCTACCGGAGCGCAGCACACGCGCTCGGAAGACCGGCCGTGGCGCGCGGATCCGGCGACACGCCATGAGATCACCGAATCTGCAAGAAAGCTTGACGCGGGTATCCCGCACCCGCTAACGTCACTCTCTGCGTCTGAAGTCGAGAAAGGAGGTCCCCCGATGATGCTGATGACTCCAACCGGAATCGCCGCCCGTGATGGCGGAGCGATTCGTGCCGTCGCGTCGGGGACCGTCTCCTTCGGCGCTGTGCTGAGCGGCCGCTTCCCCGCCGCCATCTGATCCCCGCAGGGGACGAGTCTGCCCGTTTCCGGGCGTGAACCGTCTGTTGCGCCGCACCCGCTTCGTGGTGCTGAGCGCGCTCCCCCTGCGATCTCGTCCCGTCGTGCTGCGGCACGGCATCCCCGCCTCCCGGCGCCTGCCCGAGGCGACACTTCATCTGGAAAGAGCAATCATGAACACTCTCCTTGCGCCGCAGCGCCCCTCGGGCCTTCCCGATACGCTGCGGCTCCCGAGCCGCGACACCCGGACTTCGCTCCTGGACCGCCTCGCCCTCCAGCTGGGCCTGTGGCTGCTGCTGTGGAGCACCCGCGCCCCGCGGCTCGCGGACGACCGCCGCCGGCACGCCCAGGCGTACCGGCACCAGGAGGCCAACACAGCGCGCGAACGCGCCTACCTCCGCGAGGCCAGCCTCGCACCCCGGCCGTGACGGCCACCGGGTCCGCCGCCCGCACCCGGGCGGCGGACCCCACCCCTGAACCACACCCATCGACACCGCAAGGACGCACCGACATGACCACCATCACGGGGCTGGAGTTCCGCCCCCTCGTCGTACCCGCCTCCATCGACGCACCCGACGCCGCCGACTTCGTCGAGATGGTGCGCGTGCGCAACCTCATCTACCGCGAGATCTCGGGGCACGACGACCACCGGATCACCGCCGACGAACTGCTTCCGCACTATCAGCCCTCGGAGTACGAGACCCGCCTCAGCTGGGTGATCGTCGACGACGGCGCCATCATCGGCCGCATCGGCATCGACATCCCCCACGAAGAGGGTTCGACCGCCGCGTTCTGGCTCATCGAGCTGCTCCGCGAGTCGTGGGGTCGCGGCATAGGCTCTGCGGCATACGAACTCGTCGAGCGCACGGCGCGCGCGCACGGGCGCACGGTGCTGCAGTCGTGGGCCGAGCACCCCGCCGCGCCGGGCCCGCAGCTCGCTCCTCCGACGGGCTTCGGCGAGATCCCCGAGGATCACGTCGCGCGGTTCTATCTCCGGCACGGGTACACGCTCGAGCAGGTCGAGCGCAACAGCGCCTTCGACCTCACCGGCTCGTTCGACGGCGTCGAGCGGCTTCTCGCCGAGGCGCGGGCCGCATCGCCTGCCTATCGCCTCGTCCAGTGGTCCGCACCGACCCCCGACGAGTACGTCGCCGGCTACGCGTGGATGAAGTCCCGCATGTCGACCGACGCACCCGCTGCCGCGCTCGAGTTCGACGAAGAGACGTGGGATGCCGCGCGGATCGCCGAGCACGACGCGCGGTACACGTCATCGGGGCGCACCATCCAGGTCACGGCCGCCCAGCACATCGAGACCGGTGAGCTGTGCGCATTCAACGAGCTGGTGATCGGCAAGGACCGCACCGAGGCATCCCATCAGGAGGACACGCTCGTCCTCAAAGAGCACCGCGGCCACAAACTCGGAACGCTCGTGAAGTGCGCCGGACTCCTGTCCTGGCGCGGGATCGCGCCGGAATCGGCGCGCGTCATCACCTACAACGCAGAGGAGAACCGGCCCATGCTCGACATCAACGAGGCGATCGGCTTCGCACCGATCGCGTACGAGGGTGCATGGAAGAAGGTGCTCGATGACTGACCTGGCCGAAACCACCGTCGTGACCGTCCAGCGCATCGCCGTCCCTGAGACGGCGGATGCCGCCGACGCCCGCGTGTTCCTCGAGATGGTGCGGATCGCCAACGCGGTCTGCCTCGAGGACGCCGGACACGACTACCTGCGCGAGGAGCCTGACGAGATGCTCGGGTTCTGGCAGGACCAGACCGACTGGACCCAGCTCGGGTTCGCTGCGCTCCGCGGCGACGAGGTGCTCGGGGCGGTGAAGCTCATGATCTCGAATGAGGCGGACGTCAGTACCGTCGAGTTCGACCTCATGGTCGATCCACCGCACCGCGGTCGTGGTCTCGAGGAGCTGCTGCTCGCCGAGGTCGAGCGCGAGGCGCGCGAGCGCGGACTCGCCACGATCCAGACATGGACGCTTCATCGACCGGATGCTGCCGGCCCGCGCCTTCAGCCCTCCACGGGCTGGGGGGCGATCCCTGCCGAGGACGCGCAGACGAAGTTCCAGCTGGCGAGCGGCTTCACGCTCGAGCAGGTGGAGCGCAACAGCGTTTTCGACCTGACGGGCGACTTCGCCCTCGTGACGCGGATGCTCGCGGAGGCCGTCGCCGTCGCGGGCGACGAGTACCGGCCGATCCAGTGGACGTCTCCGACGCCGCCGGAGTACGTCGACGGCTTCGCCTACGCGCTGTCGCGCATGTCGACCGACGTGCCGGCCGGTGGCCTCGTCATCGACGAGCAGCACTGGGACGCCGCCCGGGTCGAGCGACGCGATGCCCGTTTGAAGGCACAGGGGCTCACCGTCTCGGTGGCGGCCGTGCTCCATGTGCCGACGGGCCGGGTCGCCGCGTACAACGAGCTCGTGATCGGCGAGGAGCGTTCCGGCGCGACACAGCAGTACGGCACGCTGGTCGTCAAGGAGCACCGCGGTCACCGCCTCGGCACGATCGTCAAGTGCGCGAACCTGCTGCGCTGGCACGACCTCGTGCCGGAGTCGCCGCGCGTCTCGACGTTCAATGCCGAGGAGAACCGGCACATGCTCGACATCAACGAAGCCATCGGCTTCGTGCCGGCCTCGTACGCCGGGGCGTGGAAGAAGGTTCTCGAACTCTGATCTCCGGGCACGCCGGAGACCACTCAGACGTGTGCCGCGCTCGGTCCGTCCACACCCGAGCGCGGCACCCGCTGGCAGTGCGCGCAGAAGTGACTCGAGCGATTCGTGAACGACACGCGCACGATCGGACGGCCGCATCGGGGGCACGGCTCCCCGGTGCGGCCGTACGCGTTGAGGGAGTGCGCGAAGTAGCCGGCCTGGCCGTTGACGTTCACGTACTGTGCGTCGAAGCTCGTGCCGCCTTCGGCCAGCGCCTTGTCGAGCACGTGGCGCACCTCGCCGAGCAGGCGGTTCACCGCCCGGGTCGACAGGGCGCGAGCGGATGTCTCGGGGTGGATCCGCGCGGCCCACAGCGACTCGTCCGCGTAGATGTTGCCCACACCGCTGACGACCGTCTGATCGAGCAGCACGCGCTTGATCGCCGAGTCCTTGCGGGCGAGCGCACGACGCAAGCCCGCATCAGAGAACGCCGGATCGAGCGGGTCCCGCGCGATGTGCGCCACTTGCGCGGGCACGGATGCCTCGTCCCACCCGTGACCGCCGGGTGCACCGTCGGCCGTGGCGATCAGGTCGTCGATCGCGAGCGAGCCGAAGGTGCGCTGATCGGCGAAGACGACGGAGAGCTCACCGTGCACCGGATGCGCCAGGTCGATGCGCACCCGCTCATGCCGCTCGGGCGCCGCTCCTGACGCGCGCAGGAGCATCTGCCCGCTCATGCCGAGGTGACCGATCACCGCCTCATCGGACGGCGTGCCGTCGGAGCCCGACCGCAGCGGGAGCCACAGGAACTTGCCGCGCCGGGCGGCCGCGCTCACGACGCGTCCGGTCAGGCGCGCCTCGAAGTCGGCAGCACCACCGGCGTGTCGCGTCAACGCACGCTCGTCGAGGACGGTGACGCCGATGACGAGGGCGCCGGTGACAGCGGGGGCGAGGCCGGCGCGGACGACCTCGACCTCGGGAAGCTCAGGCACGCCCGCTGAGCGCGCGCCAGGCCGTGAGCGCGGCGGCCATCTCGGCGTGCTTCTTGCTGGTGCCTCCGCCCTCCGCCGTCAGTTCGCCCACTGTGACGGTCGCCGTGAAGCGCCGGTCGTGGTCGGGTCCGGTCGAGGTCACCTCATAGGCGGGAGGCAGCAGACCGGCGTGCGCGGCCAGTTCCTGCAGCGCCGTCTTCGGGTCCATCGCCGCCCCGTAGCGTTCGGGGTCGGCGAGGAGGGGCTCGACGAGTCGCAGCACCAGGCCGGTCGCGGCATCCGATCCCGCCGACAGGTATGCCGCTCCGAAGATCGCCTCCATGGTGTCGGCGAGGATCGAGTCCTTGTCGCGTCCGCCGGTGAGGATCTCCCCGCGGCCGAGTTTGAGGTGCGCACCGAGTCCGATGCCCCGGGCGATCTCGGCGAGGGCCACCGTCGAGACGACGCTGGCGCGCCGCTTCGCGAGGGCTCCCTCTTCGAGCTCCGGATGACCGGTGAACAGACGAACCGTCACGGCGAGGCCGAGCACGGAGTCGCCGAGGAACTCGAGGCGCTCGTTGTGCGGAACCTGTCCGTTCTCGTACGCCCACGAGCGATGCGTCAGCGCCAGCGACAGAAGCTCGGGGTCGATATCGACTCCGAGCTTCTGTGTGAGGTCTGAGAGCGTGGTGCGCTCCGCTGCGACGTCTGTCACGTCAGACCGTGCGCGACGATCAGACGTCGGCGACCTTGCGGCCCTTGTACTCGAGGAACAGCTCGGTGCCCTGCGAGTCGGTGACGACCTTCGCCTGGTGCGGGCGGCTGTAGACGGTCTTGCCGTTCTCGACGGTCTTGACGAGCGTGGGGGCCTCGGCCTTCCACTGCGCGCGACGCGAGCGAGTGTTGGAGCGGGAGACCTTCCGCTTCGGGGGGTTACCTGCCATGGCTAGCTCTCTTCTGTGTTCTCGACGCCGCTGTCAACCGCGGGGGCGCGGTGCTTCGTCGTCGTGGCTCGTGGTGAAGTCCTGGAGCGCGGCCCATCGTGGATCGAGAGGCTCGCTCTGCGGCGTTCCGGCGTTCTCGGCCAGTCGCTCGCCCGTGATCGGATCGAGTCCGGGGCAATCCGGCTGGCACACCGGCTGAAAAGGAAGCGACAGGACGACCGCTTCCCTGACCAGAGTTTCAAGATCCACGTGGTCGTCTTGAACCTCGAAGTCAGTTTCTTCCTCCCCAGGATACGCGAAAAGCTCCTGAAACTCGACTTTGAGCCCTTCGGCGATGTCGATGAGGCACCGACTGCAGATGCCGGTGTACTCGGTGTCGACCTCTCCGGAGACAAGAATGCCCTCGTGCACCGACTCGAGTCGCACGTCCAGGACGAGGGGCTCCCCCTCGGCGACGGCGACGAGACCCTCGCCCCACTTCTCCGGGGCCGGGACCTCGAGGGTATGCTCGCGCATCTCTCCCGAGCGGTGGGCGATGTCGCGGACCGGGAGGACGAACGGTCCCGTCACATGCTTTCTGACCACGACTCCAGCCTAGCCGCGGTTTCCGGTCAGATGCCGCGCGCGCCGGTGTCGAGGAACCGCGCCACGGCGGGCGGGACGAACGGGGAGACATCGCCCCCCAGCGACGCGACCTGACGCACCAGCGAGCTCGAGACGAGCGCGTGGGCAGGGTCTGGCAGCAGGAATACCGTCTCGACGTGAGCGAGGTGGCGGTTCACGATCGCCATCGGCGTCTCGTACGCCACATCGACCTGCGAGCGGATGCCCTTCACCAGCACGCCGGCGCCGACATCCGTCGCGTAGTCCACCAGCAGACCCATGCTCCACGACGCGACGATCACATCGCCCTCGATCTCGGCCTCGGCGATCGACTGCTCCAGGAGCGACTGGCGCTGCGCGATGGGCAGCATCGCCTCTTTGCCGGGGTTGTGCACGACCAGCACATGGAGCTGGTCGTACAGCGAGGCGGCACGGTGGATCACGTCCAGATGACCGAGGGTCGGCGGATCGAACGATCCCGGGACGACGGCGATCCGGCTGCTCATGCGATCCAGCCTAGTGGGCTGTCCGAAGGCCCTCCGACGCCGTCAGTTCTTGGCGAGGGCCGCGCGCTCGGCCATTCCGACGCTGCGCTCGAGGGCGGCCGCGAGCCCGGGATGCCGCAGCAGCGCCGGGTCGTCGGCGAGCAGCTGCTCGGCCGCCACCCGCGCCTCGGAGATGATGTCGGCGTCCTTCACGACGCGCAGCAGTCGAAGCGACGACCGCGCCCCGGACTGCGCGTCGCCGAGCACGTCGCCCTCGCCGCGGAGCTCGAGGTCGACCTCCGCCAGCGCGAATCCGTCGAGGGTGGAGGCCACGGCGTCCACGCGCTCGCGCGCGGGCGTTCCGAGCGGCGCCTCGGTCACCAGCAGGCACAGACCGGGGATCCCGCCACGACCGACGCGTCCGCGCAGCTGGTGCAGCTGCGACACACCGAACCGGTCGGCCTCGAGGATCGCCATCGTCGACGCGTTCGGGACGTCGACGCCCACCTCGACCACGGTGGTCGCCACGAGCACGTCGACGTCCCCGCGGGCGAAGGCCTGCATGACGGCGTCCTTCTCATCAGACGGCATCTTGCCGTGCAGGATCTCGACCCGGATGTTCTCGAATGACGGATGCCGCGACAGCAGGTCGGCGACCTGCACGACGCCCCAGCGGGTGCGGGTCGCCTCGCCGCCGGTGTCGCCGGCGGGCTCATCGGCGGTGTCGTCCTTGGTGCGCTTCTCCGCGTCGATGGCGGCGCAGACCACGAACGCCTGACGCCCCTGGGCGACCTCTTCGGCGATGCGCTCCCAGACGCGCGCGAACCAGCTCGAACGCTCGGCCAGCGGCGCGACGTAGGTCTCGATGCCCGCGCGGCCGGCCGGCATCGTGCGGATCGTCGAGACGTCGAGGTCGCCGAAGACGGTCATCGCCACCGTGCGCGGGATGGGCGTCGCGGTCAGCACCAGAGCGTGCGGCGAGGAACCCTTGGCGCGCAGCGACTCCCGCTGCTCGACGCCGAAGCGGTGCTGCTCGTCGACCACCACGAGGCCGAGGTCGGCGAAGGTCGTGCTCTCGCTCAAGAGCGCGTGGGTGCCGACGACGATGAGGGCCTGCCCCGACGCGGCGCGCAGTGCGGCCTTCCGGCGCTCGGCTGCGGGGAGCTGCCCGGTGAGGAGCGTGGGCATGAGCTCGGGGGCGAGCTTCGGGCCCAGCATCCGTGCGATCGACCGCACGTGCTGCGCCGCAAGGACTTCGGTCGGCGCGATGAGGGCGGACTGACCGCCGGACTGGGCGACCTGGAGCATCGCACGCAACGCGACCAGCGTCTTGCCCGAGCCGACCTCGCCCTGAACGAGGCGGTTCATGGGCCAGTCGCCCATGAGGTCGCGCGCGACGTCGTCGCCGACCGTGATCTGGTCGGGCGTCCGCGGGAACGGCAGCGCCGCGTCGAACCGCTCGAGAAGGGCTCCGGGCGCGCGTCTGGTGGCCGAGAGCGCGCGCACGAACTGCCGCTGCTGCAGGAGCGCGACCTGGAGGACGAAGGCCTCCTGCATGCGCAGCGTCGCGCGCGCCGGCTCGATCTGGTCGAAATCGTCGGGGCGGTGGATGCGCTCGATCGCGCTCCGGGCCGTGATGAGGCCGTGGCGTGCGCGAAGCTCCTCGGTGAGCGGCTCCGGGACATCGCCGAGACCGTCGAGGACGAGCTCCACGGTCTTCTGTATCTGCCAGCTGGCGACCGTGCTGGTGGCCGGATAGATCGGGATCGGCAGGTTGGCGTTGGCCTGCACCTTCATCCGTGCCGTGTCGGCATCTTCGAAGAGCTCGTAGTCCGGGTGGGCGAGCTGCTGTACGCCCTTGTAGATGCCCACCTTGCCCGCGAAAATGCCCTGCCTGCCGGGCTGCAGGTCGCGCACCCGCCACGACTGGTTGAAGAAGGTCAGCGACATCTCGCCATTGCCGTCGCTGATCACGACCTCGAGCAGCGAGCCGTTGCGGTTCTTCATGCGTCGTTCGCTGACGCGGCGCACCTCGGCGACGATCGTCACCGGCTCGCCGAGCGGCAACGTCGAGATCGGGGTCAGCTCGCCGTGGCGGGCATAGCGGCGGGGATAGTGGACGAGCAGGTCGCCGACCGTGGTCATGCCGAACGCGCGCTCGAGGGCCGCCGCGGTCTTTCCGCCGATCGCGCCGCCGAGGCTCGAGTCGAGGGTGAAGGGGGCCACGCCACGAGTCTAGGAGCGACCGGCGACGTCGCGTGCGCTAGCCGAAAATGGACTCCACGATCTCCGAGAGGAAAGCGCGCCCGTTGCGGTTCACCGTGGAGAGGTAGATCCACACCCCGTCGCGGGCGACGATCATCTCCTCGGTGTCGGTCCCCTGTCCGGGCAGCACACAGAAGTCGGCGCCGAAGTCGTCCGACACCTGGCATGTGTAGCCCTGCGCCGGAAGATCTCCGACCGCGGCGCTGACGGCCTCCGGGGTCGCGGTGCTGACGAGCAGCAGCATCCCGGTGGCATCGCCGACGATCCAGTCGCAGCCCAGCGCGAGGACGGCACCCGTGGGAGCCGGCCGTACGAAGCCCTCGCCGTTGCTCTGCAGCGTCATGTCGCCGACCGCGGCCTGCCACGTCGCGGGAGTCGCGAGGTTGTTGCAGTCCGTCGGCAGCGTGACCGATGCGGACTCGGTGGGTGTCGGTGTCGGCGACGGGCTCGGAGACTCCGAGGGCGATGCCGATGTCGTCGGCGAGGTCGTCGGAGACCCCCCGCCGCTCGCGCAACCCGCGAACACGAATACGGCCGCGACGAACGCGGCCACCGCCGATGAAACCATGATGCCGCTGCGATTCATCTCGACCCCCATCGATTCCGGGCTCCCCCACCCGCGATCATAGGGGTGGCGGCGATCGGGCCGTACCGAGGCGGGCCGATATCGTGGGAGAGTGACGCGCATCATCGCCGGCCGTGCGGGCTCGCTCAATCTCGATGTACCGGACGCCGGCACCCGGCCCACAAGCGATCGCGTGCGCGAGTCCCTGTTCGGCGCGCTGGAGTCCGCGGACGCCCTGCGCGGCACCGCCGTGCTCGACCTCTACGCCGGCTCGGGCGCCCTCGGCCTCGAGGCGGTGAGCCGGGGCGCGGCATCCGCGGACCTCGTCGAGAAGTCGCCGCGCGCAGCGACCATCGTGCAGCGCAACGCGAGCCGCGTGGCCAAGGCCGTGGGGACGGACGCCGCGATCCGCGTGCACCGCTCGTCAGCCGACGCGTTCCTGCGATCGGCGCGGGGGCCGTTCGACCTGGTCTTCCTCGACCCGCCGTACGACGTCGGCGAGACGGAACTGTCATCGACCCTCGCGCTGCTCGTCCCGCTTCTCTCGGTCGGAGCGGACGTCGTGATCGAACGCGCGTCGCGTTCTCCGGAACCGAGCCTGCCCGATGGGCTCGTCGCGACGCGCTCGAAGCGCTATGGCGACACGGCGATGTGGTGGGCGACCACGGCCGAGTGATGGACGGCGCGGTCGGAGGATCGGGCGGATCAGCCCGTGCCGGCGTCCCAGTCGCGGTAGGGGTCCCAGCCGCCCCGACCGTCGTGGGGCCGGCCGTCGACGAGCACCGCGTCGTCACCGCGCGGCTGGACCATCCCCACGCGGACGAACCCGTGCGGAAGTGGCCGGTCCGCTGGGAAGGTCGCGAGCAGCGCATGATCCTCGCCGCCCGCAAGGGCGGATGCGACATCGGATCCGAGCGCCGCCGACTCAAGAGCGATCGTGACGTCGGATGCTGCGGCCATGCGCGATGCGTCGAGCACGAGGCCGTCCGAAACGTCCATCATCGCCGTGGCACCCGCGTCGGCCGCCTCGGGTCCCAGCCACACGGGTGGAGAAGGACGCAGCT
The DNA here is from genome assembly GCF_041938625.1 of Microbacterium trichothecenolyticum. Lineage (GTDB taxonomy): Bacteria > Actinomycetota > Actinomycetes > Actinomycetales > Microbacteriaceae > Microbacterium > Microbacterium trichothecenolyticum_D. Next base: position 2,524,781 of record NZ_CP169427.1, read on the forward strand.
GCGCCACGAGATCGGAGAGCTCCGCCGGGTCGAGATGACTCTCGTCGATGGGAATCGGGTGGCCCGCGGCATCCGTGAATCGCTCGAAGAGGATTCCGAGCCCCCGCGCCGCTCGTCCCAGCTCGCCGGCCACCGCTACCAGGTCGCCGGGTTCGGCGCCCGAGCGCAGCACGGGATCGCGGCCGGCCAGCGCGCCCAGCGCGGTGACGGCGATCGTGAGCGTGTCGGAGACGGTGAGGTCGCCGCCCTCGACGCGGCAGCCGGGCGCAAGGTCGCGGCAGGCGGCGCGCAGGCCGTCGGCGATCCCGGTGACGAACGAGAGCCGCGTCGCATCGGGCATCGCGAGGGCGACGAGCAGGGCCGTGGGCGTGGCGCCCATCGCCGCCACGTCCGCGAGGTTCACGGCCGCCGCCTTGTACCCGAGGTCGAAGGCGCTCGACCACGCGAGGCGGAAGTCGGGGCCGTGGACCAACGTGTCGACGGTCGCCACCACCCGGCCGTCCGCGGCGGCGATCACCGCCGCGTCGTCGCCCGGCCCGACGAGGGCGTTCGACTCGCCCAGCCGCTCGAGGATCCGGCGCAGGATGCGCCCCTCGCTGAGCTCGCCCACCGTCGGATCCATGCGCTCGTCGACCACGCGTCCACGCTACCGGTGCGGACGATGCGGACCGTGCCGCCGGGTTAGCCTGGAATGGTGCGTGCTCTCCCCTCCCTGGCTGCGTTCGGCCTCACGTTGGTGGCCGCTGTCGGGCTGACGGGGTGCACCACGACGGTCGACCTCGATCCCGCGGAGGCGGCGAACGACCCGTTGTGCGCGGAGGTCACCTCGAACCTTCCGGGAACGGTGAGCGGCCAGGCACGGCTGTGGACCGACGCACAGGCGACCGGCGCGTGGGGCGAACCCGGCGACTCGAAGGTTCTGCTGACGTGCGGCGTGGAGCCGCCGGGGCCGACCACGCTCCCCTGCCAGGATGTCGCGGGCGTCGACTGGATCATCGACGACTCCGATGCGCCGCGCTTCCGTGTGACCACGTTCGGCCGCACCCCTGCGGTGGAGATCTACCTCGACACGACCGCCGACGAGAACGGCGACGGCGTGTCCAGCCGCGACGTGCTCGACGCGCTGTCGCCGATCGTGAGCGTGCTCCCGGTCGACGGTCAGTGCCTCGATCGGGGCGAGGCGACGCCCGCGCCCTGAGGCTCGCGAGCCGGGGTCAGTGCGCCGCCTTCACCCGCTCGACCGCGCCCGCACGCTCCAGCGCCGTGTCGATGAGCTCCGTGATCAGCTCGGGGTACGACATGCCCGACGCGATCCAGCATTTCGGGAACATCGAGATCGGCGTGAACCCGGGCATCGTGTTGAGCTCGTTGACGTACAGCCCGTCGGCGGCGAGGAAGAAGTCGACCCGCGCGAGGCCCTTGCCGTCGACGGCCTGGAAGGCACGGACGCCGAGCTCCTGGATCGCCGCGATCTCGCTGTCGGCCAGATCGGCGGGGCAGACCACCTCGGCACCCTCGCCGCCCAGGTACTTGCCCTCGAAGTCGTAGAACTCGCGCGTCGTGAGCACGATCTCGCCGGGCAGTGATGCCCTCGGGGCGGCGCCGCCGCGTCCCTCGAGGATCGCGACCTCGACCTCGCGACCGACGATCGCCGACTCGATGAGCACCTTGTCGTCCTCGGCGAACGCCAGTGCGAGTGCCGCGTCGAGCTCAGACGCGTCGTGGACCTTCGAGACGCCGACGCTCGATCCCGCGCGCGCAGGCTTCACGAAGGAGGGCTCACCGAGGGCCGCAGCATCCGCTCGCACTCCCTCCGGGTCGCGCTCCCAGCGTTCCTCGGTCACCGTGACCCAGGGCGATACCGGTACGCCGGCGGCCTGCAGCACGATCTTCATGAAGTGCTTGTCCATGCACAGCGCCGAATCGAGCACACCGCCGCCCGCGTACGGGATCTCGAGCGTGTCGAAGAAGCCCTGGATGGTGCCGTCCTCGCCGTGCACCCCGTGCAGGATCGGCAGCACGACATCGAGGGCGCCCAGGTCGTCGATCGTGCCGTCGGCGCGGCGCACACGGAGCTCTCGCTCGCCCACCTCGGGCCACAGGATGCGGGTGCCGTTGTCGACGACCTCAGGCAGCCGCTCGGCGTCGAGCGCGAACTTGCCGGGGTCGTCGTCCTCGAGGACGAACACGCCGTCTCGCGTGATCCCCACCGGGATCACGCGATAGCTGTCACGGTCGATCGCCCGTAGCACCCCGCCCGCCGTTGCGGAACTGATCGAGTGCTCGCTGGATCGACCGCCAAAGAGCACCGCCACCGCCGGCTTGTCCATTCGTCGTCCTCTCGCCCTGGGGGGTGTCATCATCGGTCGTGAGATGCGGCGCGATGTCGCGCGGGTTCATGGTGCCGTCCAGCACCATCTTCACCTGCTCGACGATGGGCATCTGGACGCCCACCTCCCGCGCCAGCTGGAGGATGGGCGCAACGGATGCGAGCCCCTCCGCCGTCTGGTTCATCTGCTTGACGACGTCGTCGAAGCGGTAGCCCTGTCCGAGCAGTCGCCCGGCGGTGTTGTTGCGGCTGAGCGGCGACTGGCACGTCGCGATGAGGTCGCCGAGCCCGGCGAGACCCTGCAGGGTCTCGTGCTGCGCCCCGAACGCGACGGCGAAGTCCGTCATCTCGACGAGGCCGCGCGTGATGATCGACGCCTTCGTGTTCTCGCCGTAGCCGACACCATCGACGATGCCGATCGCCACGGCGATGAGGTTCTTGAGCACGCCGCCGAACTCGGTGCCGATCACGTCGGTGTTGACGAACGTGCGGAAGTACGAGTTGCGCGCACGGCGCGCCACCGCCTCGGCGGTCTCCTGGCTCGTCGACGAGATGACGGCCGCCGTGGGCTGCTCGCGCGCGATCTCGAGGGCGAGGTTGGGACCGGACGCCACCGCGATGCGCGCGGGGTCGCAGTGCAGCTCCTGCTCGATAACCTGGCTCATGCGCAGGCCCGTGCGCCGCTCGACCCCCTTCATGAGCGACACGATGGGGGCGTCGCTCTGCGAGATCAGCGGCCGGACTGCTTTGAGGTTCTGACGCACCGCCTGACTCGGGATCGACAGGTAGATCTGCTCAGCGCCCTCGAGCGCCTCCGAGAGGTGGTGGGTCGCGTGCATGTCGCGCGGCAGGTTGATCCCGGGGAGGTACTCGCTGTTGCGCTTGCCCTCCTGGATCTCGCTCGCGAGTTCCGGGCGACGCGCCCACATGGTGACGTGCGCCCCGCCGTCGGCGAGGATCTTGCCGAACGTCGTGCCCCAGCTTCCCGCGCCGACGACGGCGACGCGCGGGCGCGCAGCATCCTGCCTACGGCTCAAGGCGCCCCGTCTCCTTCTGGCCGTGATCGGCCGGGTTCCACCGCTGGGCGGGAGCGGGCTCGCCGCGCAGCTGCGAGAGCAGGCCCGAGATGTCGGCCATCACCGCGTCCGTCGCCTCGACGAGGGCGGTCTGCGATGTCGCGGACCCGGCGAACGCCGAGAGATCGACCGGATCGCCGACGATCACGCGCACGCGGCGGCGCAGCGGCCAGAGCTTGAGCTTGCCGTAGCGCGGGAGCACCTGCTGGGCGCCCCACTGCGCCATCGGGATGACCGGGATGCCGCCGGCCAGCGCCAGACGGACCGCGCCGGTCTTGCCGCGCATGGGCCAGAGGTCGGGCTCGCGAGTCAGCGAGCCCTCCGGGTAGACGATCACACCCCGCCCGTGCTGCACGAGCGTCTCGGATGCCTCGAGGGTCGCCCGTGCCGCGGCTGCCGACGTCGCGCGTGCGACCGGCACCATGCCGGTGGCGCGCAGCACCCAGCCGAGCACCGGCACCCGGAACAGGCTCTCCTTCGCCATGAACCGGGGCGCCCGACCCAGTCGCCACACGGCGAGGGCTACGACCAGCGGGTCGATCTCGCTCATGTGGTTCGGCGCGAGCACGTAGGCGCCGTCGCGTGGGAGCTTTCGGCCATCCTCGATCTCGAGCTTGAAGAGCAGGCTCAGGAGCGGCACGAGGAGCCCGGCCAGGGGCCAGAAGACGCTCGGTCGTGTCTTCTCCGCCGAGGCGCGCGGACGATCGGTGGCCACCGGGCTATCCGATGACGTCGAAGTCGGCGCCGAGCTGGTCGAGCTTCGCGAAGAACTTCTCGTAACCGCGACGGATGATCCCGACGTTGCGGACGACCGACTCCCCCTCGGCGGCCAGCGCCGCGATCACGTAGCTGTACCCGCCACGCAGGTCGGGGACGACGACGTCGGCGCCGTGCAGCGGCGTGGGGCCGTTGATCACGGCAGCCTGCTCGAGGGCCCGGCGGGGAACGCGCCGGCCGGGTGCGTCGATGCCGTCACGGTGCACGACGATGTCGGCGCCCATGAGGTTGAGCGCCTCGGTGAAGCCGAGCCGGTTCTCGTATACCGTCTCGTGCACGGTCGACTCCCCCTCGGCCTGCGTGAGGGCGACGATGAGCGGCTGCTGCCAGTCGGTCATGAAGCCGGGGTGCACGTCGGTCTCGACGACGACGGGCTTCAGCGCCCCGCCGCGGCGGAACTGAATGCCGTCCTCGCGGACGTCGAACCAGCCGCCGGCCTTGCGGAACACGTTGAGGAAGGTCAGCATCTCCTGCTGGCGCGCTCCGCCGACGAAGATGTCGCCGTCGGTGGCCAGCGCGGCGCACGCCCACGAGGCGGCCTCGTTGCGGTCGAAGATCGCCCGGTGATCGTAGCCGCGCAGCGAGTCGACCCCCTCGATGAAGATGACGCGGTTCGGCTCGTAGGAGATGATCGCACCCATCTTCTGGAGCACTGCGATGAGGTCCATGATCTCGGGCTCGATGGCGGCGTTGCGCAGCTCCGTCACGCCCTTCGCCCGCACCGCGGTCAGGAGCACCTGCTCGGTCGCACCCACGCTCGGGTACGGCAGCTCGATGTTCGCGCCGTGGAGCCCGTTGGGCGCGGTGATCCGGATGCCCTCGTAGCTCTTGTCGACGACGGCGCCGAAGGCACGCAGCGCGTCCATGTGGAAGTTGATCGGGCGGTCGCCGATGCGGCAGCCGCCGAGGTCGGGGATGAGCGCCTCGCCGAGCAGGTGCAGCAGCGGCCCGCAGAACAGGATCGGGATGCGGGATGCCCCGGCGTGCGCGTCGATCTCCTCGAAGTGCGCCGCCACGGCTCCGCTCGGGTCGAGGTGGATCGTGCCCTCTTCCTCGCCGTCGACGACGCGCACGCCGTGGACCTCGAGGAGGGAGCGGACCACCTGGACGTCGCTGATGTCGGGGACGTCGCGCAGCGTGCTGGCCGTCTCGCCGAGGAGAGCCGCCACCATCGCCTTGGTGACGAGGTTCTTGGCGCCCTTGACCTCGACGCGACCGGTCAGCGGTCGCCCGCCACGGATCGCCAGGACTTCACCGGTCAGTTCCTGCTCTCCCGCTTCGGCAGTGGTGCTTTCGCCGGCGGCGACGTTCAGGAGCGGCTTCATCCGGTGGTCCTCACTTGGTGTGCAGAGGGGGCTTGCGACGGTCGGGCGCCCGGGTTCTGGGCGCCCGGCCCGGCTTACGGAACGGGAAGTGTCCGCGGCCGCCACGCCTCTCGGCGAGCCTCGAACTGCGCGATCTTGTCTGCGTCGCGCAGTGTGAGCCCGATGTCATCGAGCCCTTCGAGAAGCCGCCACCTAGTGTAATCGTCGATCTCGAAAGGGAGCTCCAGCGCGCCGATGCGCGCCGTTCGGGCCTCGAGATCGACCGTCATCGAGACGCCTGGATCCGCCTCGATGGCGGCCCACGCGGCCTCGAGGTCCGCTTCGGAGATCACTCCTGCGACCAGGCCCTGCTTGCCCGCGTTCCCGCGGAAGATGTCGGCGAAGCGTGGGCTCAGCACGACCTTGAACCCGAAGTCGCGCAGTGCCCATACCGCGTGCTCGCGGCTCGAGCCGGTGCCGAAGTCCGGGCCCGCGACGAGGATGCTCGCGCCCGCGTACGCCGGCTGGTTGAGCACGAACTCGGGGTCCTGGCGCCAGCTGGCGAACAGCGCATCCTCGAAGCCCGTCTTGGTGACGCGCTTCAGGTAGACGGCCGGGATGATCTGGTCGGTGTCGACGGCGGAGCGCTTCAGCGGCGCGGCGATACCGGTGTGCGTCGTGAACTTCTCCATCTCAGACCTCCGTGCCCTCAGCTGCGGCCCCGACGGGCGCGGGAAGATCGCCCGGGCTCGCGAGGCGGCCCATGACGGCGGTGGCCGCGGCGACGAGCGGCGAGACCAGGTGCGTGCGTCCGCCCTTGCCCTGGCGGCCTTCGAAGTTGCGGTTGCTCGTGGAGGCGCAGCGCTCCCCCGGCGCGAGCTGATCGGGGTTCATGCCGAGGCACATCGAGCAGCCCGCGAAACGCCATTCGGCGCCGAACTCCTCGAAGACCTTGTCGAGGCCCTCGGCCTCGGCCTCGAGGCGCACCCGAGCTGAGCCCGGGACGACCATGACGCGTACGCCGTCGGCCTTCTTGCGGCCCTCGATGACGGACGCGAATGCGCGGAGGTCCTCGATGCGGCTGTTCGTGCACGAACCCATGAACACGGCGTCGACGGGCACCTCCTTGAGCGGAGTGCCCGGCACGAGATCCATGTACTCGAGCGCGCGCTCGGCGGCAGCTCGCTCGTTGGGGTCGGCGAAGTCGTCGGGGGACGGGACGGACGCGCTCAGCGACACGCCCTGACCCGGGTTGGTGCCCCACGTCACGAACGGCTCGAGCTCGGCGGCGTCGAGGAACACCTCGGCGTCGTAGACGGCGCCCTCGTCGCTGGGAAGCGTCCGCCAGTAAGCGACGGCGTCCTCCCAATCCTGTCCGGTCGGCGCATGCGCGCGGCCTTGCACGTACGCGAAGGTGGTCTCGTCGGGCGCGACCATGCCGGCGCGGGCGCCGGCCTCGATCGACATGTTGCAGATCGTCATGCGGCCCTCCATCGAGAGGGACCGGATCGCGCTGCCGCGGAACTCGAGGACGTAGCCCTGCCCGCCGTTCGCACCGATCTTGGCGATGATCGCCAGCACGATGTCCTTGGCGGTGACGCCGGGCTTCAGCTCACCTTCGACCGTGATGGCCATCGTCTTGAAGGGCTTCAGCGGCAGGGTCTGCGTCGCGAGCACGTGCTCGACCTCGCTGGTGCCGATGCCGAAGGCCATCGCGCCGAAGGCGCCGTGAGTCGAGGTGTGCGAGTCGCCGCACACCACAGTGATGCCCGGCATCGTGAGGCCGAGCTGCGGCCCCACCACGTGGACGATGCCCTGCTCCTTGTCGCCGAGCGAGTGCAGGCGCACACCGAACTCGGCGGCGTTGCGGCGAAGGGTCTCGATCTGCGTGCGGCTGGTGAGGTCGGCGATCGGCTTGTCGATGTCGAGCGTCGGGGTGTTGTGGTCCTCGGTCGCGATCGTCAGGTCGAGGCGCCGCACCGGACGGCCCTCGGCGCGCAGACCGTCGAAGGCCTGAGGGCTCGTGACCTCGTGCACCAGGTGCAGGTCGATGTAGATCAGGTCCGGCTGGCCGTCTTGGCCGCGGACGACGACGTGGTCGTCCCACACCTTCTCGGCGAGGGTCCGGGGACGGTCGGGAATGCCGGATGCATCGGTCGTGCTCATTGCTAGTCGTTCTCCTCTATGGGACTGCGCCCGCATGGGGTGGGGCCCGCGACGAAACTCCGCGACGAGGGAGGCCTGGGACTAGGACTCGTCGCGGCCGCTAAGGAGAAGGCGAGCGATCCGCACGTGCCCAGGCTACCACCGCCGAAACCGCCGCCCGCGCCGGCACCGTCATCTCCCGTCGCCGTGGCCGCCCGAGAGCGGCTCGACACGACGCGTCGGGTCGCCGGCGACTGCCGGCGACCCGAGGACGCTCAGGGGATCGGGATCAGCGACCCTCGTCCGAACGGGGGTGATCGACCGTGGGAGGCGTGCCCTTCTCGTCTGCCACGACGGCGGCCGCAGCATCCGCGGTCGGCATCTTCTTGTCGCGCGCCGAGGCGATGAGGCTCGCGACGGTCGCCACCGCCATCGAGATCACGATGACGCCGAGCGACATCCACGTGGAGATCTCCGGGGCCCACTCGATCGGCTCGCCGTTGTTGATGAACGGGAGCTCGTTCACGTGCATGGCGTGGAAGACGAGCTTCAGGCCGATGAACGCGAGGATGAACGCGATGCCGTAGTGCAGGTAGCGAAGGCGATCCAGCAGGTCGCCGAGCAGGAAGTAGAGCTGGCGCAGGCCCATGAGGGCGAAGATGTTCGCCGTGAAGACGATGAACGCGCTCTGCGTGATGCCGAAGATCGCGGGGATGGAGTCGATCGCGAAGAGCAGGTCGGTGACGCCGATCGCCGCGAAGACGATGATCATCGGCGTCCACATCTTCTTGCCGTCCACGACGGTGCGGATCTTGGCGCCGTCGTAGTGGTCGCTGATGTCGATCGTGCGTCGGAGCATGCGTACGACGAACGCCTCCTGCTTGACGTCGTCGTCGTGGTCGCCACCGGGGAACGCCTGGCGCCACGCGGTCCACACCAGGAACGCGCCGAAGATGTAGAACACCCAGCTGAACTGCTCGATCACCGCGGCGCCGACCAGGATGAAGATGCCGCGCAGCACGAGGGCGATGATGATGCCCACCATCAGCACCTCCTGCTGATAGCGCCGCGGAACCGCGAACTGCGACATGATCAGCACGAAGACGAAGAGGTTGTCGATCGACAGGCTGTACTCGGTGAGCCAGCCGGCGACGAATTGGCCGGCGTACTCGGGCCCGGCGACGATCCACATGATTCCCGCGAAGATGAGCGCGAGGGTCACGTAGAACACGACCCACAGCGTCGACTCACGCGTCGAGGGGATGTGGGGCCGCTTCAGGATGAGCAGCAGATCCGCGATCAGGATCAGGGTGAGGATCACGAGCGATCCGATTTCGAACCACAGCGGGAGTTCGAGGTCCATGGAGGGCCTTTCGAAGGGGACGTAGGAGGGGTCGGTGGAATCCGAAAGTCTCTCCCCCGCCGGCGATCGGCCTGCGGCGCGCACCCGGGGTCGCTCTGTCGGGACCCGTGATGACGGATGCGCGAGTCGGGATACTCCCTCTCGCTCGCAACAGGATACAGGCTCGGCACGGTCCGGCCGTCGCCCGTGAGACGATCCGGCCGGTGCGGACACTGACACGGTGAGAGACAATTCGGAGGATGGGGATGACAGGCGAGGACCTGCCGGGCGACGCCGAGCTCGTGGTGCTGGCTGCGGGCGGGAGCGAGCACGCCTTCCGCACCTTGTACCGGGCGTACGTGCGGCCGGTGTACTGGCTGGCGCACGGACTGGTCGGCAATCCGGCGGACGCCGAGGAGGTCACGCAGGAGACGTTCCTCGTCGCCTGGCGCAAGCTCCCCGGCCTCGACCTCGCCGGCGATTCGCTGCTGCCCTGGCTCGCGACGATCTGCCGGTTCCAGTGCGCGAACCGGATCCGCCGTCAGCGGCGCGACCGCGAGCACACCGGGGCGGCCGCCGACGAGACGCTGCCTTCGACGGTCGACGTCGAGCAGCAGGTGATCGACGATCGGCTCGCCGAGGCGATCCTCAACGAGGTCGCGGGGCTGGGCGAGCTCGATCGCGCGATCTTCCGGCTGTGCGCGACCGAGGGCTACGCCTATCAGGCGGCCGCCGATGAGCTGGGCGTCGCCCACGGGGTCGTCCGCAACCGTCTCTCCCGCATCCGCACCCGTCTGCGGACCGTTGTGAAGGAGAGCACATGAGCACGCAGCCCCCGGTCCCCGAGACCCCGGAATCCCTGCCCGAACTCAGCACCGAGCGAATCGACGAGATCGAGGAGGCGCTGTTCGCCGACATCGCGCGCGAGCGCACCCGTCAATCCGCTCGACGCACGCGTCGAGGCCGCTTCTGGATCGCCGGCGGCGCCGCCGCGGCGGTGATCGCCGTGGCCGCCGTGATCGCGCCGTCGGTGGGATCGCTGGTCGGCACGTCGGGCGGTGCGAGCGAGCAGTCCGCTGTCGCGCCGGTCGCGCCCGCAGACTCCGGGGCCGGCTCATCCAGCGACTCGTCGGGCGCCGACTCGCGCGAATCCGCGCCGCTCACGGTTGCGCCCGACGCAGCCGCCGGCGATACTGCCACGGGCGCCGAGGCCGCGGACCGCGACATCATCACCACCGCCTCGGCGACGGTCACCGCCGACGAGGTCGACGCGGCCGCGCGCGCCATCGCGAACTCTGCGGTCGCGCACGGCGGCTACGTCGAATCGATGAGCGTCGGCAGCGACGGCGTCGTGTACCCGGTCAGCCCCTCCGAGGGCGGCATCGTCTACGACACCATGCCCTACCCGTATCCGACCGACGGCGCGTGGATCACGGTCCGCGTTCCCGCCGACCAGCTGCAGAGCATCGTCGACGAGCTCGACGATGTCGGCGAGGTGACGGCGACCAGCCTGTCCCGTCAGGATGTCACCGAGCAGACCGTGGACCTCGAAGCCCGCATCGACGCTGCGCAGGCGTCCGTGGACCGCCTCACCGAGCTCATGGCCCAGGCCGGGAGCGTCGCAGATCTCATCGCCGCAGAAGCGGCACTGTCGGAGCGCCAGGCCACGCTGGAGTCCTATCAGCAGCAGCTCGAGATGCTCGACGACCTGGTCGCCATGTCGACGCTGTCGGTGACGGTCGTGCCCGACGTCGAGCCCGTGACCGCCGACCCCGCCGGGTTCGGCGACGGCCTCGCCGCGGGCTGGAACGGCCTCGTCGCGACGTTGAACGGCATCGTCGTGGCGCTCGGGTTCCTCCTTCCCTGGCTCGCCGTGGCCGCCGTCGCCGCCTTGATCGTCTGGGGCGTCGTTCGGCTCGTCCGCACTCGTCGGCGTGGACGGACGGATGCTGCGACCCCGCGCACGTCGCCGGGCGACGCCGACCGCACCCCCGGATCGTCCACATGATCGTCGCGCCTTACGCCGGCATCGCCCGCTGAGCACTTCCGCGCCTACCAGCGGCAGAACGACGAAGAGCCCCCGGGTCCTGAAGGACTCGGGGGCTCTGTCGCGTGTGTGACCCCAGCGGGATTCGAACCCGCGTTACCGCCGTGAGAGGGCGGCGTACTAGGCCGCTATACGATGGGGCCGTACAGCGCGCCGCAACCGAGATTGCGACGTTGTTGCCTGACTGGTGACCCCAGCGGGATTCGAACCCGCGTTACCGCCGTGAGAGGGCGGCGTACTAGGCCGCTATACGATGGGGCCGTTCAGGCAACCGTTCGATTATGCCACGGGCCTCATGCCCTCTCCAAATCGACACGGGTATCGGCGCGCCGCCGCTGTTCGCTTGCCTCGGCGACGCCGGAACGCTTGACTCGACGCATGCGAGTCACGAAGTTCGAGCACGCCACCCTGACCCTCGTCGACAGCGGCCGCACGCTGATCATCGATCCGGGCTCGTTCACCGCTCCGCTGGGCGAGCTCGAGGGCGTCGTCGCGATCGTCATCACGCACGAGCACGCCGACCACTGGACGCCCGACCACCTGGACCGCATCCTCGGGACGTTCCCGGGAACACCGATCTTCGCCCCGGAGGGCGTGTCCAAGGCCGCCGCGGGCTTCAACATCACCATCGTCCGCCCCGGCGACGTCGTCGAGGTCGAGCCGTTCCGCCTCGAGTTCTTCGGCGGCCGGCACGCGGTGATCCATGAGTCGATCCCGGTCGTCGACAACGTCGGGGTGCTCGTGAACGACGAGTTCTACTACCCCGGTGACTCCTACGCCGTGCCGAAGGGCCGTGCGGTGAAGCTGCTGGCATCGCCGGTCGGCGCCCCGTGGCTCAAGATCGGCGAGGCGATGGACTTCGTGCTCGCCGTCGCGCCGCGGCGCGTGTTCGGCACGCACGACATGACGCTGTCGGTCGCCGGCCGCGACATGGGGCGCGCGCGCCTGGGCTGGGCCGCCGAGCAGGACGGCGGGGAGCTCGTGGTGCTGAACCCCGGAGACAGCACCGACATCTGATCGCGGGCGCCGGAGAGCCCGCAGAACGCGGACGACGGATGCCGCAGCAGCTTCGACCCGCGGCATCCGTCGCTCGTGTGCGGTCTGCGACCGCACGCATCTGTTCCGTTACTGCGCGTCGAGGTCCGTCTCGAGCAGCGCGACCAGGGTGTCGAGCGCCTCTTCGGCGCCGTCGCCGTCGGCCTTGAGGGTCACAACGGTCCCCTGCGAGGCGCCGAGGCCCATCAGCGACAGGATGCTGCCGGCGTTGAGGTCGGCACCGCCCTCGACGGCGATCGTGACCGGGACGGGCTGCGCCTGCACGGCCTGCACGAAGAGCTTTGCGGGGCGGGCGTGGAGTCCCGAGCTGCTGGCGATGGTGGCCTGACGTTCTGCCATGGTTCTCTCCTGTCTGTGTCGGACCTCGGCGGTCGACGATTCCGATTCTGGCGGACGACGGCCTCAGGCCGCCACGGGCACGCGCGCTTCGGCCTCGGCGAGCTCCTTCGGGGCGATCCACTTCTTGAGTGCGATCACCGTGAGCGCCGAGACGACCGTTCCGGCCGCGAGGGCGATGAGGAAGCCCCAGATCGGGTTGATCGCGAAGAGGACGAAGATGCCGCCGTGGGGCGCGAGGGACTCGACGGCGAACGCCATGCTCAGCGCGCCGGTGACGGCACCGCCCAGCATCATCGAGGGGATGACGCGCAGCGGGTCGGCGGCCGCGAACGGGATCGCACCCTCGCTGATGAACGCCGCACCGAGCAGCCACGCCGCCTTGCCGTTCTCGCGCTCGACCGGCGGGAACATGTTGCGCGCGAGCACGGTCGACGCGAGCGCCATGGCGAGCGGCGGCACCATGCCGGCGGCCATGACAGCGGCCATGATCAGGTACGGCGTCGTGTTCTCCGCCGAGGCGGACGCGAGGCCCGCGACCGCGAATGCATAAGCGACCTTGTTCACCGGTCCACCGAGGTCGAAGCACATCATGAGGCCGAGGATGACGCCCACGAGGATGATCGCGTCGGTCGCCGCGAGACCTGTCAGCCACGCGTTCAGACCCTCCATGAGCGTCGCGATCGGGCGGCCCAGGAACAGGATCATGAGCCCCGACGCGACGATCGACGCCGCGAGCGGGATGATCACGACCGGCATCAGGCCCCGCAGCCAGCGCGGGGCGTTGAGCCGACCGATCCACCAGGCCACGAAGCCCGCGAGCAGACCGCCGATGATGCCGCCGATGAAGCCGGCGTTCATGATCACAGCGACGGCGCCCGCGACGAATCCCGGCGCGATGCCGGGGCGATCGGCGATCGCGAACGCGATGTAGCCCGCCAGCGCCGAGACCAGGAAGCCCATCGAGGTCACGCCGATCACGAACAGCACGGAGCCCAGGTACTGCGCGAGTCCGCCCGCCGGGAGCGCCCACAGGGCGTTGTCGACGATGACGCTGAACGCCTCGTCGCCGACGTTCACGCCGCCGATGAGGAAGCCGAGGGCGATCAGCAGACCGCCGCCCGCGACGAACGGGATCATGTAGCTGACGCCGGTGAGGAGGATGCGCTGGATGCGCGCGCCCCACGACAGGGTCTCGGCCGGAGCCGCCGTCGCGGCGGTCGCCTCGCCGCCCACGCGGGTGGCGGCCGGGTCGTTCGCCGCGGCCACGGCCTCCGCGATGAGCTGGTCGGGCTGCTCGATACCCCGCTTGACGCCCGAGCGCACGACGGGCTTGCCGGCGAACCGCTGCTGCTCCCGCACGTCGACGTCGGTCGCGAAGATGACGGCGTCGGCGTTGCGGATGACGTCGGCGGGAAGCGCCTGGTACCCGCTTGAGCCCTGAGGCTCGACCACCAGGTCGATCCCGGCCTTCTTGCCTGCGGCGGTGAGTGCGTCGGCCGCCATGAACGTGTGCGCGATGCCGGTCGCGCACGAGGTCACCGCGACCACGCGGGCGGGCCGCCCGTCGACGTCCAGTCCGGCGTCAGCCGGCGCGGCCGCGGCAGCCGGGGTTGCGGCCTCGGTGGCCGCGGCCTCCCGCTCGCCGATCGCCGCCTGCACGATCGCGACCACGTCGTCGTCGGACTTCGCGGCACGCAGACCCGAGGTGAAGTCCTCCTGCATGAGGCTCCGTGCGAGCTTCGAGAGCACCGCGAGGTGCGCCTCGGCGGCGTCCGCCGGCGCGGCGATGAGGAACACGAGGTCGGCGGCGCCGTCCGGCGCGCCGAAGTCGACCCCGGGCGTCAGGCGTGCGAAGGCGAGAGACGGCGTCGTGACCGCGGCGCTCTTGGCGTGCGGGATCGCGATGCCGCCGGGAAGCCCGGTCTCGTCCTTCTCCTCACGCGCCCACGCGTCGGCGTAGAGCGCTTCGGCGTCGGTCGCGCGACCCTGCGCGACCACGCGTGCGGCGAGGGACCGGATGACGGCGGCCTTGTCGGCGCCCAGTGGGACGTCGAGGCTCACCAGGCCTGGGGTGATGGTGTCGGACACGGTGACCTCCTGCGGTCGTGGGGTGGGTGGGTGTTAGGCGAGACGCGTGACGGGCACGTCGCCGGTGGGAAGGTCTGCGGGAGTCGGCGCTTTCGTGCCGGGAAGGGATGCTGCGGCAGCGCCGTAGCGGACGGCCTGGCGCAGCCGCTCGCCCTGGTCGGCACCGCGTGTCGCGGCGAGCACATAGCCGGCGAGCGAACTGTCGCCTGCTCCGACGGTGCTCACCACCTGGATCGGCGGCGGAGTGGCTGCCCAGGCACCGTCGGCGTCGACGAGCAGCGCGCCGCGCGAACCGAGCGTGACGAGTGCGGCGCGCACCTTGGTGGGGACGAGCGCCCGGGCGACGTGGAGCACCGACTGCGGGTCCGTGCCGTCGATGGCCACGCCCACGAGCTCGGCGAGCTCATCGTCGTTCGGCTTGATGAGGTCGGCCGCGCCGGCGGCGACGACCGCAGCCAGCGCGGGGCCGGACGTGTCGACGGCGATGAGCGGCGCGTCGGCGCCGTGCGCCGCGCGCACGGCGGCGATCACCTGCACGTAGAAGTCATCGGCGACGCCGGGAGGCAGCGAGCCCGCCAGCACCAGCCAACGGGCGTCGACGGATGCTGCGACCACCGCGTCGACGACCGCGGAGACCTCGTCCGTCGACAGCTCGGCGCCCGGCAGGTTCAGCTTCGTCGTGACGCCGGCAGGGTCGGTGATCGCGATGTTCGCGCGGACGTTCCCCCGGATCGGCACTCGACGCGCGTCGACCTCGGCCGCGCGCAGCGCGGCGTCGAACGGATCACCCGGTGCGAGCGGCAGCACCGCTGCGCAGTCCTCGCCGGCCGCCGTGATCGCGCGGGCGACGTTGATGCCCTTGCCGCCCGCGTCCTCGCGCGTGGAAGCCGCGCTCTGCACATCGCCGATCTGCAGCGGTGCGGGGAGCATCACCGTGCGGTCGAGGGACGGATTGGCGGTGAGCGTCACGATCATGCGAGCCAGACCTCCACGTCGGCGTCCGCGAGGGCGGACGCGAGCTCTGCGTCGGGTGCGGCATCCGTCACCAGCACGTCGATGTCGGCCAGCGGCGCGAAGCCGACGAGCAGCTCCGCGCCGAGTTTCTCGGCGTCGGCCACGACGACCACGCGCCGCGCCGACGCGACGATCGCGCGCTTGACCGCGGCCTCGTCGGGGTCGGGCGTGCTGAGGCCGAACCTCGCCGAGACGCCGTTGGTGCCGATGAAAGCGACGTCGGGACGCAGGGCGCCGATCGCGCGGACGGTGTCGGCGCCGACGGCCGCGGCGGTGAGGCCGCGCACCCGCCCGCCGACCAGCGAGAGCGAGGCGCCGGGAACGCCGGCGAGCGAGTTGCCGAGCGCCAGCGAGTGCGTGACGACCTCGATCCGCGCGCTGGAGAGGCGCGGAACGAGCGCCGAGGCGACGGCCGCAGTGGTCGTGCCTGCGTCGAGGAAGACCGACCCGGCGAAGTCGGCGCCGAGGGCATCGAGAGCCCTCAGGCCGATGGCGGCCTTGGCGCCGCCGTGGTGCTCGAGGCGCTCGGCGAGCGAAGGCTCTCGCGTGCTGGCGCGCTCCCGGCTGACTGCTCCCCCGTGCACGCGGCGCAGTGCTCCCGCCGACTCGAGGTGGTCGAGGTCGCGGCGGATGGTCTCGGTGGTGACGTCGAACCGATCGGCGAGCTCGACGACGCTCACCCGGCTGCGTTCAGACAGCAGGAGCTCGATCTGCTCGTGGCGCTCCGTCGCGTACATGTGGGACAACCTCCGTTGGATTCCCACACAATACAACATGTTCCCACATGATCACAACAGGGTATCTTCGGACAGTGCCCGACAAGCCCGCCGCCGAGGTCACGATCGACGCGCACCTCATCCGTGCTCTGCTCGCCGGTCAGGCCGCCGCGATTCCCGGAGCGACCGAACTGCCGCTCGAGAAGGTCGCCGAGGGGTGGGACAGCGAGGTGTGGCGATTGGGCGATCAGTACGCCGTGCGACTGCCCCGCCGGGCGGTCGCCGCGCCGCTCCTGCTGCACGAGCAGTCGGTGCTCCCGGGCATCGCCGACCGACTCGAACCTCTCGGCGTACGGGTGCCCGCGCCCGTCGTCGACGGCGTCGCGGGTGCCGGCTACCCCTGGGCCTGGTCGCTCGTGCCATGGATCGACGGGGTCACCGCGCTCGATCAGTCACCCTCCGAGCGCGGCGCGTGGGCCCCCACCCTCGCGCGCGCGCTGATCGCGCTGCACACCGAGGCCCCGGCCGCCCACCCGGTCAACCCCTTCCGTGGAGTCCCACTCGCCTCCCGCACAGGCACCGTCGAGGACCGGCTGCGGACGCTGCGCGCCGCCGGCGTGCTCGATGCCTCCTCAGCGGACGTCGTGCACGCGCTGTGGCAGGCGGGCCTGGTCGCCCCGGCGTGGGATCGAACCCCGCTGTGGATCCACGGCGACCTCCACCCGGGCAATCTGGTCGCACACGACGGCGCCCTCGCCGGGATCATCGACTTCGGAGACGTCACCGCCGGTGACCCTGCGTACGACCTCGCCGTCGCGTGGCTCGCGTTCGACACGGCGGGGCGCGACGCGTTCATCGCGGCGACAGGCTTGCACTACGACGCCGGCACCTGGGTGCGCGCACGCGCGTGGGCCGCCGCCGTCGTGCTCATGCTGCTGGCTCACAGCGACGACAACCCTGCGTACTTCGCGCTGGGACGGGATGCCGCCGCCACGGTGATCGCGGACGCCGCGGGCTGAGGCATCCGTTCCAGAAGACTGACCGGTCATGGCACGGCTGGCGGCTCTCGGCTCGACATGAGCTCGCCCGCGACTCGCGAGCGGGCACCGCCGCGATCACCTGGCCAGTTGCTCTGTCAGGCCGTGGCCCCGGTCGCGGGCGCGCTCCAGCTGGCCGGACGCAACGGGACTTTCGTAGCGTTCCACAGGAAAGCTGGCCGACTCGATCACGCCGAATCCGAGCTTCCTCGTTCAGCGCGTCGCGGCGTGCGGAGCAGCGCCGGGCAGCAGCGGATGTCCACACGATTGTCGAATGCGACGGACGCGCAATCGTTTGGCGCGCTCGTCACGGTGTGCAGCGTGACGGCTGGCCGGTAGGGACGTGGCTACGCATGCGCCCTCGCGGCCCGGAGAGCATCGGCGATCGACATGCCCCACGCGTCGATCGCCTCCCATTCACGGAAGTCGCCACTCGGCATGATGCCGCGGATGGCCGGCATCCAGGCGATGAACAGCCAGACCGGATGCGTCGCAAGCTCGGCCTGGTTGCGCTCCACGAACCTCCTGGCGTCCTTGAGCCAGTTGAACTCGTACGTAGCCGATCCGACGACGTACGCGTCGTCGTCCGGCTCGCTTCATCGCGGGGTGCGAAGTCCGCTCTGCCCCACGCCGAGGAGCACCCCACCGGCGATGACAGCCGCCACGCCCAACAAGAAGAGTGTCCATCCGAGCACTGTGAGGAAGTTCGCGGCGGGGGCGATGAGACCACTTCGCGCAGCGATGTTCATCTCGACGTCAACGCCGGCCCCGCCGTCGGCGTTCATGACGACCATGCCCCACTCGCCGGGAGTCAGCGACCATTGCATCTCCTGAGGCGCCGACCCTGTGGCTTCAGCGACCCAGATGTCCAATTCGCCTGGGGGGAGCGTCGGGGCACCGCCGTCAACATGCCGATACTCCGCGGAGGAAGAGAACGTGTTGAGTCCCTCGACCTCGCTATGCTCGACGCCCCCGAGGTAGCGGTCGATGTCGCGCTGAGCACCGATCCCCATGAACACCGGCTTGTCGGTCGACGTCACTGTCACGCGCAGAGTCACGAATTCGAACGGTACAGCGGGTGTGCCGCCGGGCAACTCCAGGGGGTCCCCCGCCGGGGAGGAGAGCGCGTATCCGTCGGTGGAGAGGGCCAACGATCCGGCGGCAAGAAAGCCGTCCTTGTCCTGGATCCGTTCGATGCCCCGGACAACTGTCCCTGGGATGAGAATGGCGCCGCCGCCGCCTGCGAAGAGCACTCCGATGATGATCAGCACGATGCCGATGATCGTCGGGACCGTACCCGTGCGCGGGGAGGCTTGGCGGGCGCCCATAGTCGAGGAGGTCATGACGGGAGCATCGCCGACAGAGAACAAGGCGACCGGGCCGAAGGTCCCACGGTCAGCCTGAAGACAGATCCACCATCTTCATCTGTTGTGCCCAACTGACGGCTGCCCACACGCTCAGCCCCACGACCACGGTCACCGCTATGAGCGGAATCAGCCCGCTCGTGTCACCGCTCACCAGCATGAAGCCAGTGGCGGCGATGATGCTCGAGCCCATGAGCACGGAGAACATGAGTACCGGCAGCACGAAAGCGGTCGCCTGCTCGAGCCCTCGCAGGGCCGCCACGCCGACGACGATCATCCCGGGCAGGACGACGGCGAGGTCGATGACATAGATCGGGTTCGTCGCCAAGCCCGCGGCCTCGAGACTGCGTGGCGGCTCACCGGACACCGTCGCGGGAACCAACTCGCTGAGCCAGAGCAAGGCGAACAGAGCGCCCGTCCCGATGAGAACACATGCCGCGAACGTCCGAGCGCGGCCTGCAGGGGATGCAAGAGGGCGAGGCCGGCCAGAGAGAGCCGCGACGAGCGTCCAGAACACGAGACCCAGCACGGCCACGTACGCCGCGAACAGCCGGCTGAAGTGAACCGCGAAGGCATACACGGCAAAGGCGTAGAGGAAGTAGAACAGCGTGCCGATCCACAGCTGCCGCGCGCGGACCGCGCCGCGCCACGATCCCACCGCGCTCGTCACCAGCACAACCGCAGCGAGGATATTTCCGACATCCTGTCCCCAGGCCTGTAGCTTCCAGTTCTCCGTCTCCCGTTCATACGGCCCCGGCGCGAAGAGCCCGAGCAGGCTGGTGAGCGTGACAAGAGCCGCGATGATGACGGATGCCACCACCGCCCACGTTCGCCGTGCGGCGCCTGTCTCGGCCGCAGTGTCGCTCGGAGCGCGTTCCCGCGCACCCAGAGCCGTTGGGTCGTCGGTGTTCCTCATGATCCCAATCCCTTCTCCAACTCACGCGGCCGAGGACGGCCGCGATTCACAGACGTGGAGCGACGAGGCGAGGAAGCCGGCGACTCTGGACCTCCACTGCTCGGGGGCGCTTCGGATCGCCTGAGAGTGATCGGCGCCTTCTGCTACCCACACCGATACGCGGCCGGGGGCGATCTGCTCGAGCCGTTCAGCCACGAGCTGCTCGTCACGCACCTCGCCTGCCGCAATAAGCAGGAACGACGTGTCGGGGGCGGCATCGATCGAGTCGGCGAGGGTGGCGGGCGGTACGGCGGGCGTCAGCATGTCGATCACGCCGTATGTCACGACGTCGAGCGCACTCTGCACCGCTCCCGCGACGCCGTACTCCTCCACCAGCCAGGCCTTGTCCGCCGCGGTCCGTCCTGTCGCGCCTTCCGCCACAACGGCGCAGATCCGCTCGTCCACCCCCGCGGCGCCGATCGCCTCCTCACCGCCCATCGAGAGCCCGACCACAGCGATGCGCTCCGGATCCACATCCGCGCGGCTCCCCAGGAAGTCAACCGCGGCCCGCGTGTCGACCTCGCCGTACCAGCCGAGATCCATGCCCTGACCGCCGCTGGCCCCGTGTCCACGGGCGTCCGTCGCGAGCACGCCGTAGCCCTCGTCGTGAAGCGCGCGCGCCTGCAGGACGGCATCGGCCGTCCGCGAGCCCGCGCCGTGGCGAAGGACGACCGCCGCGCCGTTCTGCGTGGGCAGATACCAGCCCGCCAACTCCACGCCGTCGGACGCTGTCATCGACACCGGCACCGCCCCACTCGGTACTTCACCCGCCTGGGGATGCCGGGGATACACCGCGGCGAACGCGATCGACAGCGCGTACACGGCGACGAGCACGATGGCAATCCACGGCAGCAGGACGAGCCTCCCCCACCGTCGCGTCGCTCGGATGAGAAGCCACGCCGCCACCCCGAGCAGGAGGATCGCCGAGACCACACCCACGAGTGCGGACAGCGCCGCCGCACCTGCTCCCGCCGCACGAGGCAACGCGATCCCGAGCGCGGCTGATGCGGCGAGGCATCCCGCGATCGTCGCCCCTCCTGCGATCACCGCCCCCGCACGGAGGGGCGTGCGGACCTCGCTATCCGCGCATGCGGGCATGGGACCCTACGCCCCCGCCGCGTCTCGTCGCGACGCCCACGACCGGCGCACCTCGACTGCCAGTGCCACGAACTGCACGATGACGCTGATGACGCAGCCGACAGCCGCGAAGACCAGCACCACTCGCGTGACCAGAGTCCAGTCGATCAAGGCAGCATCGAACGTGAACGGGAAGACACGCCACGTGGCGACGATGAACACGAACGACACGCACGAAGAGAAGATCTCGGTGACGGCTCGCATCCATCGGCGATCGACAACGATGTTGACGCTGTTTCCTGCGATCCCGACGGCAAGCGCCGCGTTGAAGAGGGGCACGACCTGGGCCGTGCCCGCGCTCAGGAACGGCACCGATTCCCAACCTGGGGCGACATTCACCAGGTAGATCAGCACCGAGTTCACAATGACGGCGATCGCATACCCCAGTGCCCTCGTCGCGCGACTGCGCCGGCGGCGCGGGCCGGAAAGGGCAGCAGTCGTGGTCGTATCGCTCATAGGCCTACGATCTCGCGCGCTGCACGTCGCCGGGCGTGCCAAAGGTCCCGTGCTCGTTGCGGCCCCGCCCTCCTCGAGTGGCCGGCATTCACGGCCCGGCGCCCCGCCGACCGACGGGACCAATGACCCAGCGTCGACAGCGTGCTCGCCGCAGGCTGATCGCGCAGGACCGGGCTCAGCACGACGACATCGGCGAGTGGATAGGTCCGCATCGATTTGCCGAGGAGTTGGAATGACCGCCGACGTCGAAGTTGTGAACCGGACCGCCACGCTTACCGCAGGCATCCGCAATACGGTGCCGATGGAGGGATTGTCCGAGTTCTTCTCGCACGCCTTCTCCGAGACGATGCGGGTCCTCGGTGCGCAGGGGCTCCATCCCGCAGGACCACCGTTCGGCAAGTACTACGGGATGCCGGGCGCGACCGTGGACGTCGAGGCAGGGTTCCCCGTCACCACGCCGGTGACCCCGGACGGCGAAGTCGCGCCGGGAAC
This sequence comes from Microbacterium trichothecenolyticum, assembly GCF_041938625.1. Classification (GTDB taxonomy): domain Bacteria; phylum Actinomycetota; class Actinomycetes; order Actinomycetales; family Microbacteriaceae; genus Microbacterium; species Microbacterium trichothecenolyticum_D. The sequence goes on from NZ_CP169427.1 coordinate 2,546,455, forward strand.
GTTGCCTGGTGGTGAGGTGGTCGAGGCCATCCACCTCGGCCCTTACGACACCATGGCGCAGACGTACGCCGTCATCGAGCAGTTCTTCGCTGCGACGGGCCGAACGCCGGGCGGTGTCATGTGGGAGAGCTACCTGAGCGATCCGAGCGACGAACCCGATCCTGCGACATGGCGCACGCTCATATCGTGGCCTGCCGCCGACGCCGACACACCCAGCCGGCCCGGTTGATCAGAGCCACTGCTTCGCGCAGGCCCGAACCTCCACTCGGGACCACCACGCCACGGCCGATAGCGACGAGACTTTCGACCCGTTCACGAAATCTTCGACACCGCATCGTGTGGTCTGACGAAGGAGGCAGACATGACCACGAACACAGTCCCACCGGAACGGCCGACGAGTCTCGGTGGGGTCCAGTCCACGGTGGCGTCGGACAGGTCCCGACTTCGAACTGAGGCGGTCGTCGCGGCCAGCGGGTTCGGCCTCATTGCTCCCCTCGACTGAAGCGAGCGAACCTTTGCCGGCCCGATTCGCTCCCTCGCGCTGTCCCCATTCGTTCGCCGGTGTCCCTCATGTCCGCCGCCTCCGCTCCGACAAATCCGTGGAGCGCGCTCCGCGTGGGCAGATCGACCCACAGTCGGATGCTTCCGGTCTTCACCCCGACACCGTTGACGATTGCGGCGCCTCCGATCCGGTCGAGGAACGGCCGCATCTCCTCCGCCACATCCGTCGGCAGATAGCCGACACCGCGCCCGTTGGAGAACACGGCGATGTTGACCGATCCGCGCCCGTTGTCAGGCTCGCGCCGAAGGACGTAGGCGCGACGCTCACGCCCCTGACGCTCGCGATCGTCCACGAGGTAGTGCGTCCGCTCCAATGCGACCGAGCGCGACGACAACTGCCGCAGGTCTGGCAGGTCATCATGACGCCGGACACGCCCCGTCACCGCATGGACCAGCTCTTCCCACCACACGGGCATGACTCCCCCTTTCGGTTCGGTTGTGTCAACAGCGAGCGGGAAGGCGCGCTGACGCGCACGGGGTCGGTTCAGGCGTGGATTCGGCCGTCGTCAGCGACGAGATTCATGACCGTATGCGGATGCGCTTGCGTGCTTTCCGTGGTCCTGAACGCCACCGATGCCGCCAGTGCTGTCACCGCCGTCGCGCGTTCGTGTTCGCTGGCGGCCGCATCGGCGAACCGGGCAGCAGCCGTCTCCCGCGTCGTGCGAACGACCGCGCTGATCTCGGCGAGCCGATTAGCGAGCACACTCGCCAGCCCGTCCCGCAGCTCTTCCAGGTTCGTGTTCGCGATCTCCAAGCGGCGATCGGAGACCGTTACTTCGACGGTCGGGTACCCCGACTTCGTGAGACGGTCTCGAGTCTCTTCGCCCAGGATCGCTGTCACCTCTTCCCGCTCGGGACGGCGACTGAATACCGCCTCAACTGTGTAACGATCGGGAGCATCCTCAGTCATCAGCGCTACAGGCAACGAGCCCACCAGCACCGATCCCAGGCCCAGCGTCGCGGCGTTTGCACCGCTCGTTCGTGTCTGCGTCTCCATGACCTGACGGTACGCCCCCAGCATGTGCGCCTCACAGGTTCCGCGAACGTCGCGCGCGTCGCCGGCCGCGACGGGTGCGGCCGCGGCGATCCAGCGTCTCCCAGCTGCTCCCCCCCCGGCGTCAGCGATCCCGCCGCATGTCGCCTTCCTGTGCGTTCACCCTGACCCCGCGAGGGCAACGCGTCTCAGGGATACTCTGAGAACAGATGGCCCAGACTTCGTCATTGATGCGACACGATCTATGCGCGCTTCACATGACAGGAGCACAAGATGGCCGTCTCTCCTTCCGGATCGATCGCACCGCCCGTGCGGTCGGCGACGCCGAAGGCGTCGAATCGCTACACCGAACTGTCGCAGATGGTGAACCGAAGCGGCCTCATGCGGCGCCGTTACGGCTATTACTGGACGAAGCTCGTCGCGGCCCCGCTCGCGATCGCGGTCGTGCTCACCGGCTTCATCCTCATCGGCGACACGTGGTGGCAGCTGGTGACGGCGGCCGTGCTGGCCGTCGTTCTCACGCAGGTTGCCATGCTGGGACACGACGCCGCCCACCGGCAGATCTTCCGCTCCGGGCGGTGGAACGACTGGACCACGCTCGTGATCGGAAATCTGCTCGTCGGAATGAGCTACGGGTGGTGGCAGCACAAGCACACGCGACATCACGCGAACCCGAACAAGATCGGCAGCGATCCCGACATCGAACTCCCCGTCATCGCGTTCACGCCGGAGCAGGCGGACCGTCGGCGCGCCAGCCGCAGCGGACCATTGCGCTGGCTCATCGCACACCAGGGGGTGCTGTTCTTCCCGATCTTGCTGCTGGAAGGTCTCTCGCTGCACGCATCGAGCGTGCGTCGCGTGTTCTCACGGGAACCGCTGCGTCGCCGTCCGATCGAGATCGCCTTTCTCTCCGTCCGGATCGTCGGGTTCGTCGTGCTGGCGTTCTGGGTGCTGTCGCCAGGGATCGCGTTCGCCTTCCTCGGAGTTCAACTCGGAGTGTTCGGCGTGTACATGGGTATGGTGTTCGCACCGAATCATAAGGGAATGCCACTCGTCCCGGCCGACCAGAAGGTGGACTTCCTCCGTCGTCAGGTTCTGATGAGCCGGAACATTCGAGGAACTCGGTTGCTGGACACGGTCATGGGAGGGCTCAACTACCAGATCGAGCATCACCTGTTTCCGTCGATGCCCCGACCGCACCTCCGCCGGGCGTCGGCGACAATCCGCGCTTACTGCGGGGAGCACGGCGTTGCGTACACCGAGACGGGTCTCTGGCAGTCGTACGGAATCGTCGTCCGCTATATCAACAGGGTCGGGCTCGGCGAACGCGACCCCTTCGAGTGTCCGCTGCTCCAGCAGCGGCAGACCCTATAGCCGGATCACAGCGAGCGGGCGGTGCGCGGGCGCGGTCAGAGGAGCAGTCGCCCGGCGATGATATCGGCGGCGATGACGCCGATTCGAGCCTGCGTCGAGCGGGCGTGACCCCGGATCCGCGCGAACGCCTCATCCATGTCGATGTTCTGGCGCTGAGCGAGATACCCCTTGGCCTGCTCGATCACCACCCGGCTGTCCAGCGCCCGCTGGAGCTGCGCCTGCGCGAGTTCGGACTCCTCGACCAGCCGCTGCTGCAGGATGCTGATGGTTGCGATGTCTGCCAGCGCCCGGGCCGCGGCAGCATCGGCTGCATTGAGCGCGCCCGGCTCATCCCGGAGGAGGTTCAGCGATCCGAGGGTCGAGTCGCGCAATCGCAACGGAATCGCGTGAATCGACAAGAATCCGGAGGCGCGGGCATCGGCCGCGAAAGCCGGCCAGCGGTCAGCGATCGCGTCGATGTCGCCGACGGAGACCACCTCGCCGGTCGTCGCCGCCTCAACGCATGGACCCGACCCCACCTTCAGCTGCATGAGCTCCACGAGTTCGCTCCGCTCGCTCGTCGAGACGATCACTTCGAGCTCATCCGACGGACCGAGCAGGAGGATGCCGGCTGCCGCGGCATCGAAGAGCGAGATGCACTCGTCGACGAGTCGCTGGAGGAGGTCGACGACCTCGAAGTCGTCGACAAGGGAGTCTGCCAGGGCGACGAAGGTTCCCAGCAGCTGAAGCTCGCGGGTCGGCGCCGTCATGTCGTCATCCTAAGCGCTGTCCTGTCACAGGCCGAGGTCGAGAACGCGGGCGATCACGTCCGCAGCGACGTCGCGGACGGGGCGGCCCGTCGCGTACGCGTGGCCCTGTAAGAGCATGAGGGCGTCGTCCACGTCGATCTCGCTTCTGGCCGCGATCATGCCCGTCGCCTGGTGCACCTCCCGGCGCGAGTAAGGCTCGTCTGACGCCTCAGCGCCCTCGACGTCGAGACGATCCAACCCCCGGCGCAGGAGAGTGCCCGAAACGATCGCGGCGAGCCGGCTCATGCCTGCCAGGTCGTCGCCGGACAGCTCGCGCACGGCCGCCGAGTAGAGCGCGATCGACCCGATGCTCAGTTTCCCGACGAAGAGGGGGAAGGCGTATAGCGACGTCACCTCCAGCTCTCGGAGTGCCGCCCAGGCTCCTGGCCAGCGCGCCCCGCCGTTGGCTCGCAGATCGGCTGCCGCGACCGGGTGCCGGGTACGAAGCGCCTCCCACGAGGGACCCTCGCCGAGGTCGATCTGGATCTCGTCGATCCGGGCGCCGAGCCTGGAGCTGGCGCACACCGTCTGCGAACCCATCGGCGGGCCCAGGGTGGAGACCACGGCGCCAGGCATCGCGACGGCCGCTCGCAGCGGGGAGCAGAGATCATCGCTTCCCCCGGCGGCGAGTGCGGCAGCTGCCAGCGAGAAGGCATCGCGCGGTCGTTCGTAGCCGGCTGTCATGGACATCGGTTCCCGCCGTTCGCATCGGAATGAGCGGGCGCTGGGTCCGGGTGCCCTCGTGGTGATCGTACACGCCGTGCTTCGACGTGGGTGGGAACTTGGTCGCCCCGTTGGCTGCGGCGAACCGCAACCGCCGACTGACCGTCGATACGGTTGCCCCGTGCTGGAGCCGTAGCGCTTGCGGGTTTCGCTTGCGGTTGTACACCTGGCACTGATCGCGGACGGGCCCGGCGCACGCTATCGCTGCGAGAGCTCATGGTGCGGATGTTTGCTGCGCGGAGTAGGGTCGTTCCTGCCACCGGCCCCCTGGGGATGCCGGCAGGCGTAACGGGGAGCCGGGATCCCAAATGGGGACGATCCCGCCGTTCCTCCGCACCGCGGCCCCTCGGGCCGACAGGCGCCGAGGGGTCGTAGCATCCCAGCACTCATGGCCGCTTGCACCGGTCCTGCACCCGGGGGTCCGACTGGTGTCCGGGGGTGCGGTGCAATGATCTAGAGGCGTCTCACATAGACTGCAACGCCCGCCTCATTCTCGATGTCGAGACGGTATTCCTCGCCGCGGAACCACGCGGCGGTGGGGATCGATCCGTCGGACTCCCGGTCGCGGATTTCAACGCCGACAGTGACGCGGCGATGGCCGCCGGTAACCACCTCGTCGAATCTGGCCTTGCACACGTTCGGCGGTTCCATGCATCGAGCGTACGCCGCAGTCGTAGGGCCAGCCACAGGCGAGAACGTCCACGGCGATCGCCGACCTACACAGGTGGCGACCCCGCTTCCTGAGAGCGTGCACATGCGGACGGCGTACGGTCACAAGATGACCAGCGGATCCGATCAGCCGAATGACCAGGCGCCGGACCAACGGCGTGCTGCTCGAGACAAGCGGTGGGCGGAGGCCAGAGCGGAGGACTGGCACGTGGAGAGACCCGTGCCTCCAGCCCCGCTACAGCCCCGTGCCAAGGAGCGCCTGCGCTCGCTGAAACCAACCGATATCCCGTCGCGCGCGCCCGGCGATGATCCACAGAATCCAACCGAGTCCGCATAGCCGGACACTCTCGCAGCGGAGCTGTCAGCCCCGCGGTGTTGTCGTCGACGACGCTACGCAGCAACCGTTCGTCGTTACCACGCTCATCGGCCGACCCGTCTTCGCGGGGAGGAGGCAGGCGGCCTCCCGTGGCCCTGCGAGAGCCTGCACGTGAGGTGCGCCGGTGTCGTCCGTGGCGACCCGTACAGCGTGTATCCGGAGCGTGGGAACCCGGACACCAATCCCGCGCGCAGAGGCGCACACGCGTACTTGGTCCTGTTTCTGGTCCCGCACCGATCAGACGGATCGAGACGCCTCGAAACGAGGGTGGATCCTGCTGCGGAATCCTGCGAAAACTACTGCTGGGGTACCTGGACTCGAACCAAGAACAACTGAACCAGAATCAGCCGTGTTGCCAATTACACCATACCCCAAGGCTGTCAGCCGAAGCCGTGCCGAGGAATGAGTCTACGCGACGCCGGCACGTGCTCCAAACCGAGCCGTCACCCGCGCGCGTCGAGCAGTGCTCTGAGTCGGCGGATCGACTCGGACTTGCCGAGCAGCTCCATCGACTCGAAGAGCGGCGGCGACACGCGGCGGCCGCTCAGCGCGACGCGGAGCGGGCCATAGGCGACGCGGGGCTTGAGGCCGAGTCCGCCCTCCTCCACCGGCGAGATGAGCGCAGCGGCGAGGGCGTCCTGGACGGCGGCGGCGGTGAACTCGGTGTCGGGCACCAGCTCGAGCGCGCCGACCGATGCGACCAGCACCTCGTTCGTGTTCGCAGGCAGCGACGCGAGGGCGTCGTCCTGGTAAGCGACCGTGTCGGAGAACAGGAAGCCGAGCAGTCCCGGCGCGTCTCCGAGCAGCTGCATGCGCTCCTGCACGAGCGGTGCGGCCGCGACGAGCATGGCCTGCTGCGCCGGGGTGGGATCCTCGTCGACCACTCCGGCAGCGGCCAGATACGGCACCAGACGGGCGGCGAAGTCGCCGGGCCGCAGCATCCGGATGTGGTCACCGTTGATCGACTCGGCCTTCTTCTGGTCGAAGCGCGCCGGGTTCGGGTTGACGTCGACGATGTCGAACGCCGCCACGAGCTCCTCGAGCGAGAAGACGTCGCGGTCGGGGCCGATCGACCAGCCGAGGAGCGCGAGGTAGTTGAGCAGGCCCTCGTGGATGAAGCCCTTGTCGCGCTGCAGGAAGAGGTCGGCCTTCGGGTCGCGCTTGGAGAGCTTCTTGTTGCCCTCCTCGCCCAGCACGAGCGGCATGTGCGCGAAGCGCGGGATGAACGTCGTGACGCCGGCATCGACCAGCGCGCTGTACAGCGCCAGCTGGCGGGCGGTCGAGGGCATGAGGTCCTCACCGCGAATGACGTGTGTGATGCCCATCAGCGCGTCGTCGACGGGGTTCACGAACGGGTACAGCGGCACGCCGCCCGCGCGCACCAGCACGAAGTCGGGGAAAGAGCCCGCCGGGAAGGTCACCTCGCCGCGGATGAGGTCGACGTAGGTGAGGTCCTCGTCGGGAACGCGGAGGCGCCACGCAGGCTCGCGACCCTCACCGCGGAACGCGGCCTTCTGCTCGGCGGTCAGGTCGCGGTCGAAGTTGTCGTACCCGAGCTGCTTCGCGCGGCCGTTGGCCTCGTTGCGGGCATCGATCTCTTCGGGCGTCGAGTAGCTCTCGTACACGGCACCGGAGGCGACGAGCTTGTCGAGCACCTCGCGGTAGATGTGGTGGCGCTGCGACTGCCGGTAGGGGGTGTGCGGACCGCCGACCTCCACGCCCTCGTCCCAGTCGATCCTGAGCCAGCGCAGGGCGTCGAGCAGCTGGTGGTAGCTCTCCTCGCTGTCGCGCGCCGCGTCGGTGTCTTCGATGCGGAACACCAGCTTGCCGCCGGTGTGACGCGCGTACGCCCAGTTGAACAGCACCGTGCGGATGAGTCCGACGTGCGGAAGACCGGTCGGCGAGGGGCAGAAGCGGACGCGGACGTCGGTGCCGGTGGCGGTGGTGGTGCGAGGATCAGGCGAAGAAGACATCGCCCCCAAGTCTAGTTGCGGGATGCTGCCCCGCCGGGCTGGTAGGAAGGCCCCGCGATGAGCCGCGCTAGCGCGTCCAGCGTCGCGCGCACCGCGGGAACGCGGTCCGCGCCGCGCGCCGTCACGGTGTGGATGCGGCGCTGCTCCCCCGCCGGCAACGGCACTACCGCGACCCCCGGCAGCTGCGGGAACGACTCGACCGCCATCCGGGGCAGCGTCGCCACGCCGATCCCCTGCGCGACGAGCCCCTCGACCGCCACGAAGTTGTCGGTCTCGAACGCGATACGGGGCGCGAACCCGGCGCGCCCGCACAGTTCGAGCAGATGGCCGCGGCAGCGCGGACAGCCGGCGATCCAGTCGTCGTCGGCGAGGGTCGCGACGTCGATGATGTCGGCGGTCGCGGCGGGGTGCCCGGTGGGCAGCACCGCGAGCAGCTCGTCGGCGCCGACCGTATGAACCGCCAGCCCACGGGCGCTCGAGCCGTGCGGGTCGTCGCGGTCGCCGGGGTAGCTGAAGGTCAGGGCGATGTCGGTGCGATCCTCGCGCACCGCCTCGACGGCCTCGGGCGGCTCGGCTTCGACGTAAGTGAGGGAGATTCCCGGATGCCGCTGCGCGAGGTCCGCGAGAAGCCTCGGCACGATCGTGGGTGAGGCGGAGGGGAAGCCGACGAGACGCACGCGCGCGGAGCGCAGGCCGCGGAGCTCGGCGAGCTCGCCGGCGGCAGCATCCAATGCCGTCGTCACCGCCGTGGCGTGCCGCGCGAGGATGCGGCCCGCGTCGGTGAGGCGGACGCTCCGACCGACACGCTCGACGATCGCCACCCCGAGGCGCTGCTCGAGCCGCTTGAGCTGCTGGCTCACCGCGGGCTGGCTGTACCCGAGGGCGCGCGCGGCGCCTGTGATGGACCCTTCGTCGGCGATCGCCTTCACGACACGGAGTTCCCGCGCGTCGAAGCCCGGGTCGTCGTCCCACGCATCGCTCATGACTGAATCATAAGCGACGGTTATGTCCAGCATGGAACACCTGTCGTAGACATGAGCAATCGCGACCGTCCACCCTGGATGCATGCCTGCGATCGCCCCTTCCTCCGCTCTCGAGGCCGCCCGGCGCGAGTTCACCGGCGGCCGTGACTACCTCGCGGCGTGCACGGTGGGCCTGCCGAGCCGCGCCACCCGTCGCGCGATGCTGGCCGACCTCGACGCCTCCGCGGCCGGGCGCCCCGACCTCGCGGCGTACTGTGCGGCAGTGGAACGCTCGCGGGCGCTGTTCGCGTCGCTCGTCGGAGTCGGCGCAGAGCGGGTCGCGATCGGCTCGCAGACCTCGGTCGCCGCGGGGATGGTGGCTTCCGCGCTCTCTCACGGCGCCGAGGTGCTGGTTCCCGAGGGCGAGTTCTCGTCGCTCGTGCTGCCGTTCGTCCACTCCGGCCGCGGGCTCGTCGTGCGCACGGCGCCGCTCGCCGACCTGGCGGCGCACGTGCGTCCGACCACGGCGCTCGTCGCGTTCTCCGTCGTGCAGTCGGCGACGGGCGAGGTGGCGGATGCTGCGGCCATCGTGGCGGCGGCCGCAGCGCACGACGCGCTCACGCTGTGCGACGCGACCCAAGCCGTCGGATGGCTGCGGGTCGAGGCATCCGTCTTCGATGCCGTCGTGTGCCATGCGTACAAGTGGCTGTGCGCGCCGCGGGGCGTGTCGTTCCTCACCGTGTCGGACCGGCTGGCGGCCCGAATGACGCCGCTCAACGCGGGCTGGTACGCCGGCGACGCCCCGTGGTCCTCGTGCTACGGCTCGGAGGTCGAGCTCGCCTCCGACGCCCGCCGCTTCGATGTGTCGCCGGCGTGGCAGGCGTTCGTCGGCGCCGCACCCGCGCTCGAGCTGTTCGCCTCGCTGGACCCCGAAGAGCTCTACACGCACGCCACCGGGCTGGCCGCAACATTCCGTGCCGGGCTCGGTCTCTCACAGCCCGAGCGCGCGTCCGCGATCGTCACGTGGGACGACCCCGAGGGGCGCGACCTCGCGCGGCTCACCGCCGCAGAGATCACCGCATCGGGTCGGTCGGGACGCGCGCGCGTGGCGTTCCACCTCTTCAACGACCAGGGCGACGTCGACCTCGCGCTCGCGGCACTGGGCCACTGACGGTCACGCGCTGGGCGCGGACCTCTTCACCGAGCCGGCCGACGCGCGCCAACCGAGGGGCGACAGCAGCACCGAGGCGGCGACGAGCACAAGGACGACGAGGGCGAGTCCGCCATAGCCGATCCAGCCGAGCAGCGCGCCGGCCGCGATCGCGCCGACGCCGCCGACGACGCTCATCGTGAAGTCGCTGAACCCCTGACGGCGGGTGCGCAAGTCCTCCGACGAGGACTCGGTGAGCAACGTGGACCCGGCGACCGTGGTGGCGCTCCAGCCCAGCCCGAGGAGGATGAGGGCGACCGTCACCGCCGTGGTCGACGCTTGACCGAAGGACGCCGTCAGCAGCGCTGCCGCGAGCAGCGCCTGTCCGACGAGGATCGTCGGAACGCGCCCCACCTTGTCGGCGAGGATGCCGAAGACCGGTGAGAGCACGTACATGCCGGCGATGTGCAGGCTGATCGTGAGGCCGATGATCGACAGCGTCGCCGCCTCCGACGCGTCGTGCGTCAGGTGCGTCAGGTGCACGGGCGTCATCGCCATGACCGACACCATCGTGCCGTGGGCGGCCGCCACCGCGAAGATCGCGTAGCGCGCGGCCACGGGCCTATCGGCTTTCGCGATCGCGCGGCTGCCCGCCCTCGCGGAAGCCACGACGCGCTGCGCGAGCAGCAGTGGATCGGGCCGCATCGCGACCAGGTACAGGACGATGGCGAGCCCCTGCGCGACGACCGTGAACAGATACGCGCCCGTCAGCGGCGGCATCCCGATCGCCCCGCCGATCAGCTCGCCGGGTCCGGTGAGGTTCGGGCCGAGGACGGCGCCGACGGTGGTGGCCCACACGACGATCGACAGGTCGCGTCCGCGCGACGCGTCGGTCGCCAGGTCCGCCGCGGCGAAGCGGGACTGCAGGTTCGCAGCCTGCCCCGCACCGATGATGAGGAAGCCGGCCAGCAGTACCGGGAACGATCGCAGTGCGACGGCGAGGATGACGAGGGCGACGCCGACGAGGGCGACGGCCATGCCCGTGGTGAGCGACTGCCGGCGGCCTCGACGGCGCGCGATCGCCGCAAGCGGCACCGCGGTCAGCGCGGTGCCGAAGGTGACGGCCGCAGCCGCCAGTCCCGACAAGGCGTCTTGGCCCGACAGTTCGGCCGCCAGCACGGCGCCGAGCGACAGCGTCGCACCGAACGCGAGCCCGCCGAGCACCTGCCCGCCCGACAGCACCCAGACGGTGCGCCGCTGGACGCGGGCGATCTCGTCAGCGGTCGGCGCGAGGTCGACCGCCGACGAGGAGCCGGTCTCAGGCATCGCGAGCCGGATTGCGCAGCGTCCCGAGCCCGGTGATCTCGACCTCGACGGTGTCGCCCGCGCTGATCTGACCGACCCCGGCGGGGGTGCCCGTGAGGATGACGTCGCCCGGGAGCAGCGTGAAGGCTGCCGACGCGAAGGCGATGACGTCGGCGAGCGAGAAGATCATGTCGCTGATCGGCCCCTGCTGGCGGACCTCGCCGTTGAGCCGCGTGGTGATGACGGCGGGGCCGTTGACGTCGAAGTCGGTCTCGATCGCGGGGCCCAGTGGGCACGACGTGTCGAAGCCCTTGGCACGTGCCCACTGGCCGTCGGAGCGCTGCCAGTCGCGCGCCGTGAGGTCGTTGGCGATCGTGTAGCCGAAGACGTAGTCGAGCGCGTCATCTGCCGAGACGTTCTTGGCGATGCGCCCGATGACGGCGGCGAGTTCGCCCTCGAAGCTGATGAAGTCGGACCCCTTCGGCAGCACCACGGCGTCACCGGGGCCGATCACCGAGGTGTTCGGCTTGAAGAACAGCATCGGCGACGTCGGCACGTCGTTGCCCAGCTCAGCGGCGTGGTCGCGGTAGTTGCGGCCGACCGCCACGATCTTCGACCGGGGGATCACCGGCGCCAGCAGCGCGACGTCGGCGAGCGGCACGCGCTCCCCCGTGGTCTCGTAGCCGGCGAACATCGGGTCGCCCGCAAGGACGACCAGCTCGCCCTCGTCGACGATCCCGAATCTGATGGCGTCGTTGTGGCTGAAGCGCGCGATCCTCACCCGCTCAGCCTAGCGAGTGGCGCCGACGCCGGCCCGGTGTGCGCGCGCCGCCGGCGACGAAGCGGACGGATGCCGCAGCATCCGTCCGCTCCAGAAGTCGCGGTGTGAGCCGGTCAGGCGTCGAGGCGCAGGAGCCAGCCGTGCTTGTCCTCACGGCGGCCGTACTGGATGTCGGTGAGCTCCTCGCGCAGCGACAGCGCGAGCGAACCGGTCGGCTGCTCGTCGAGGAAGTCCTTGCCCTTGAGCACGCCGATGGGGGTCACCACCGCCGCGGTGCCGCACGCGAACACCTCGACGATGTCGCCGGAGGCGACGCCCTGACGCCACTCGTCGAACGACACGGCACGTCCCTCGACCTTGTGGCCGCGGTCGGCCGCGAGCTGCAGGATCGAGTCGCGCGTGATGCCCTCGAGGATCGAGTCCGACTGCGGGGTGACGATTGTGCCGTCCTTGTAGACGAACACGACGTTCATGCCGCCGAGCTCCTCGACGTTGCGATCCTGGTCGAGGAACACGACCTGATCGCACTCGTTCTCATACGCCTCGGACTGCGGCAGCAGGCTCGCCGCGTAGTTGCCGCCGGTCTTGGCCGCACCCGTGCCGCCCTTGCCGGCCCGCGCGTAGTCCTCGCTCAGCCAGATCGACACCGGCTGGACGCCGCCCTTGAAGTAGGCGCCGGCGGGCGAGGCGATCACGTAGTAGCCGACCTTGTGCGCGGGACGCACGCCCAGGAACGCCTCTTTGGCGAACATGAACGGGCGCAGGTACAGGCTCTGGTCGTCACCGGACGGCACCCAGGCGCCGTCGACGGCGACGAGCTCGCGCAGCGACTGGATGAAGTACGAGACCGGCAGTTCAGGGAGCGCCAGGCGGCGCGCGGAGCGCTGCAGGCGACGGCCGTTCTGGTCGGGACGGAACGTGTGGATCGAGCCGTCCGCGTGGCGGTACGCCTTGATGCCCTCGAAGATCTCCTGGCCGTAATGCAGGACCGCAGCGGCGGGGTCGAGCGACAGCGGGCCGTACGGCTGGACGCGCGGACGGTGCCACCCGCCGTTCACGGACCAGCAGATGTCGACCATGTGGTCGGTGAAGCTGGTGCCGAAGCCGGGATTCGCGAGGATCTCCTCGCGCTGCTGGGCAGTCTTCGCCTGGAGGTTGCGGTTGACGGTGAACTCGAGAGGCGCGAGTCCGGTGTCGGGATCGGAGTCGATGAGGGTCATGACGAGCCTGTGCTTTCGTGCGGTCGAGCCGCGAGAGTGGACGGCGCTTGCCGGTTCCAGGTTACGCCTGGAGTCGTGCGGCGATGGCGTCGCCGATCTGCGCCGTCGTACGGGATGCCGTGCTCCGGGTCGCGATGTCGTCCTCGACAGCCGTGGTGACGCGCTGTGCCTCGTCGGTGAGCCCGAGGTGATCGAGCAGCAGCGAGACGGAGAGGATCGCGGCCGTGGGATCGGCCTTCTGCTGTCCTGCGATGTCGGGCGCCGATCCGTGCACGGGCTCGAACATCGAGGGGAACGCGCCGTCGGGGTTGATGTTGCCCGAGGCGGCGAGGCCGATGCCACCGGTGACGGCGCCGGCCAGGTCGGTCAGGATGTCGCCGAAGAGGTTGTCGGTGACGATCACGTCGAACCGGCCCGGGTTCGTGACCAGGAAGATGGTGGCCGCGTCGACGTGGAGATAGTCTACGGCGACGTCGGGGTGCTCCCGCGCCACCTCGTCGACCAGACGCTTGTAGATGCCGCCGGCGTGCACGAGCACGTTCGTCTTGTGCACGAGAGTCACGCGCTTCGAGCGGCGCTCCGCCAGGTCGAACGCGTAGCGCACGACGCGCTCCACGCCGAAGGCGGTGTTCACCGATGTCTCGTTCGCGACCTCGTGCGGCGTGCCCGTGCGGATCGAGCCACCATTGCCGACGTACGGCCCCTCCGTGCCCTCGCGCACGACGACGAAATCGATGTCACCCGGCTCTGCGAGCGGGCCGGGAACGCCCGGGTACAGCTTCGAGGGACGCAGGTTGACGTAGTGGTCGAGCTCGAAGCGCAGCTTCAGCAGCAGCCCGCGTTCGATGTTCGCGTTCTTCAGCCGCGGGTCGCCCGGCACTCCCCCGACGGCGCCGAGCAGGATCGCATCGTGGTCCCTGATCGCCTCGAGGTCTTCGTCGGTCAGCGTGTCGCCGGTCTCGAGGAAGCGCCCGGCGCCCAGCGAGTACCGCGTCTTCTCGAATCGGATGCCGCTGCCCGCGGTTGCGGCGTCGAGCACCTTCTCCGCTTCGGCGATGACCTCCGGACCGATGCCGTCACCCGGGATGACGGCCAGCTTCACGACACGCGACATGGTGCTCCTACGACTTCTGGCGGGACCCTCCCAGGGTAGTGGCCGCGATGACCCCCGCGACGACCACGAGGGCCGCCCCGATGAGCGCCGTGACCGTCACCCCTGCGTCGAATGCGGTCGCCGCCGCCTCGAACAGCGCCTCGCCGGTCGCTCCACCGATCTGGTCGGCTGCGTGGACCGCGCCCGCCAGGGTCTCGGACGCGGCTGCCGCCGCAGCATCCGTCACACCGTCCGGCACGACCAGATTCGAGCGGTAGAGAGCCGTCAGGATGCCGCCCAGCACGGTCGTGCCGAGCACCGCACCGAGCTCGTACGCCGTCTCGGAGACGGCGCTCGCAGCACCCGCCTTCGCCGGCGGTGCGCTCGAGAGGACCAGCTCGTTCGACACGGTCTCGGCCGCGCCGATGCCGATCCCGAGCGAGACGAAGGCGGCGACGAGCGTGCCCACGCTGTCGGGACCGGTCGCGAAGGCCACCGCGACGTAGCCCGCGACCGAGAACACGAGCGCTGTCGGCACCACCACGCGGGCAGGCCACTTCTTCGAGATCGGCACGACCGCGAGGCCGGCCAGGATCATCATCGCAAGTCCGGGGACGAGTGCCAGCCCCGCCTGCATCGGCGACAGCCCGACGATGAGCTGCAGGTGCTGAGCGACGAAGAACAGGAAGCCGACGAGCGCGATGACGCTCAGCAGGTTCACGAGCAGGGCACCGCTGAAGGTGCCCAGGCCGAACAGCCGCATGTCGAGCATGGGGGTCTTCGCGCGCAGCTGGCGGCGGACGAACAGCACGCCGAAGCCGAGACCGACGAGCATCGGCAGCCACGCGGCGACCGCGAACCCGTGCACGGCGAGCTCCTTGATGCCGTAGACGATCGGGATCATCGTCGCCATCGACAGCGCGATGCTGAGCGGATCGATGCGGCCGGGCTTCGGGTCGCGGCTCTCGGGCACGAGCAGCGGCGCGAGCACCAGAAGCGGGATCAGGACAGGCACCGACAGGAGGAACACCGAGCCCCACGAGAAGTGCTCGAGCAGCAGTCCGCCGACGATCGGGCCGAGCGCCGCACCAGCGGAGAACATGGACGCCCACACGGCGATCGCCAGGCGACGCTGGTCGCGGTCGGTGAAGATGCTGCGCAGCAGCGACAGCGTCGAGGGCATGAGCATCGCGCCGAACACGCCCATCGCGGCGCGGGCGGCGATGAGCCACGCGGCGCTCGGCGCGAAGGCCGCGAGCACCGAGACGGCAGCGAAGCCGGTCGCGCCGATGAGCAGCATCCGTCTCCGTCCGAACCGGTCGCCGAGCGTACCCATCGTGACGAGCAGACCCGCCAGCACGAGCGGGTACGCGTCGATGATCCACAGCTGCTGAGCGCTCGACGGGCCCAGTTCGAGGGCGATCGACGGCAGCGCGAAGCTCAGCACCGTGTTGTCGACCGACACGAGCAGCACCGGCAGCATGAGCACGACGAGTGCCGCCCAGCCGCGCCAGCCGACCTTCCGGCTCTGGGCGTCGGCGAGCGAGAGTTCTTGAGTGAGGGTCATCATCATTTCTATACCGTCCAGCCGGTATAGTAACAGAATGCCCGAACGCCCGTCGATACCATCGAGGCCATGAGTCGCCCTCCCCTGGCCCGCGAGAAGGTGCTCGACGCCTTCGAGCAGATCCTCATCGAAGAGGGCGAGCGCGCGGCCACGATGGACGCCACCGCGAAGGCCGCGGGCGTGTCGAAGGGCGGCCTGCTCTACCACTTCGGCACGAAGGAGGCGCTTGAGGCGGCACTGATCGAGCGGCTCCGCATACTCGTGCAGGAGGACGTCGACCTGATGGCCGCAGCACCAGAGGGGCCGATCGCCTACTTCCTGCACACGTCGGTCATGGCGAACGACCCGATCGACCGCGCGATCCTCGCGACCTCACGCCTCGCACAAGGCGGAGATGCGACCGCCAGCGATGCGCTGCGGCACATCCGCGACGACTGGGCGGCCGTGCTCGAGCCCCACACCAAGGACGCGACGGCGCTCGACCTGGTGATGCTCGTGAGCGACGGCCTCTACTTCAACAACGCGCTGTCGGGCGGGTCGATCCCCGGCCCGGTCCCCCGCGGTGAGGCGCTCGACGCGCTGATCGCTCTGGTCGAGCGCGCCGCGCGCAGCTGAGCCGCCTCGCCGATTCTGCCCGACCAGCCGATCACCGGCGGATGAAGACGACGGATGCTGCAACCCGGCCCGCTGCGGGGGCTCAGGGGCGCAGCATCCGTCGCGGAATCAGGACTCGGTGATCTCGATCTGGCGGAAGAGATCGGCCTGGATCGCGGTGCTCACCTCGTCGAGCAGGGCGTCGGGCACCGGCGAATCGACGGTGAGCACCGACAGGGCCTGGCCGCCGGCGGTCTCGCGCGCGATCTGCATGCCGGCGATGTTGATGCCCGCCTCGCCGAACTTCTGGCCGTAGATGGCGACGATGCCGGGGCGATCGGTGTAGAGCATGACGACATGGTTGGTCTCGATCGGCAGCTCGATCGCGTAGTCGTTGATGCCGACCAGCTTCTCGACCTGCTTCGGGCCGGTGAGCGTGCCCGAGATCGCGAGCTGCGAGCCGTCCGACAGGGCGCCGCGCAGCGTGATGACGTTGCGGTACTCGGGGCTGTCGTCGTCGACGAGCAGGCGCACCTCGACGCCCCGCTGCTCCGCGAGCAGCGGCGCGTTCACGTACGACACGCTCTCGCTGACGATGTTCGTGAAGACGCCCTTGAGCGCGGCGAGCTTGAGCACGCTGACGTCGTACGCCTGCAGCTCGCCGTGCACCTCGACATCGAGGCTCGTGAGCGGCGACCGCGCGAGCGCGGAGAAGATCTGGCCGAGCTTCTCGACGAGCGGGATGCCGGGGCGCACATACGGGTCGATCACACCGCCGGCGACGTTCACGGCGTCAGGAACGAGCTCGCCGCCGAGCGCGAGGCGCACCGACTTCGCGACCGAGACGCCGGCCTTCTCCTGCGCCTCTTCGGTCGAGGCGCCGAGGTGCGGCGTGACGACCACGTTCGGGAGGTCGAGGAGGGCCGCCGCGGTGCCGCCCTCGGCAGGGGGCTCGGACGTGAAGACGTCGAGACCCGCGCCGGCGATCTCGCCCGCGGTGAGTGCGGCGTGCAGCGCCTCCTCGTCGATGAGACCACCGCGGGCGACGTTCACGACGAACGCGGTGGGCTTCATGATCTTGAACTGCTCGGCGCCGATCATGCCCGTGGTCTCGGGGGTCTTCGGCATGTGGATGGTGACGAAGTCGCTCTGCTCGAGCAGCTCGTCGAGCGTGACCAGCTGCACGCCGAGCTGCTGCGCGCGGGCGCTCGTGACGTAGGGGTCGTACGCGATCACGCGGACGTCGAACGCCTGCAGGCGAGCGGTGATCAGGGCGCCGATGCGGCCGAGGCCGATGATGCCGACCGTCTTCTCGAAGAGCTCGGTGCCGGTGTACGAGCTGCGCTTCCACGCGCCGCCAGCGAGCGACGCGTGCGCGGCCGGGATGCGGCGCGCGAGGCTGAGGATGTGGCCGACGGTGAGCTCGGCCGCCGAGATGATGTTCGAGGTCGGCGCGTTCACGACCATGACGCCGGCTGTGGTGGCGGTCTTGATGTCGACATTGTCGAGGCCGACGCCGGCGCGGGCGACGACTTTGAGGACGGGCGCCGCGGCGATCGCCTCGGCGTCGATCTTCGTCGCCGAGCGGATCAGCACCGCGTTGGCGTCGGCGAGGGCCTCCAGCAGCGCGGGACGGTCGGTGCCGTCGACATTGCGCACGTCGAAGTCGGGACCCAGGGCATCGATCGTTGCGGGAGAGAGCTCTTCGGCGATCAGGACGACAGGCTTCGGCACGGGTGTTCCTTAGTGGGGCGGTGCGCGAACGCGCGGAGCAGAACCGGATGCCGCGCCGCACGCCGTCGGGGGGCGAGGCCTGTGCCAGCCTACCGCGCGCGCGGCTGCGCGCCCGACCGTGTGACGGCTGCCGGCAGGCTCAGCCCAGGAACGATGCGGAGTTGAGCGTCGTGTACGCGACGACGTTCAGCCAGAAGACGGCCACCACCGCGAGGCCCGTGAGCATCACGAGGAGCAGCTCGTGGGGCGCACGGCGGTACCCGATGGCGAACGCTCCACCCCACACCAGCAGGGGGAAGACCGCGGCGAAGATCCAGATGAACCACCCGAGAGCGTTGAGCGTCAGGCCGGCGTCGCCGAACACGCCGAGGGTCGCCACGAGATTGCCGATGGCGTTCCAGACGGCGTAGGCGTAGAACAGCCCGGTGACACCCGAGATCGCGGCCACGAGCCAGGTGGGCGTCTTGCCGCGCTTCGCGGCCGGGGTCGCAGCATCCATCGTCTCGTCGCTCATTGTCCGATCGCCCCGATCATCACGAACGGCCAGGGCAGCAGCAGCACGACTCCCGCGCCGAGCCATGCGAAGCGCACCCACGTGCGCGAGACGCGGGTCAGCAGCAGAGTGGTGGCGAACCACAGGAGCGGTGCCAGCACCGCGAGCCACAGGCTTCCCTGGTACATGACGTCGAGCACGAGGTACTGCGCCCTGCCCTGCAGGCGCAGGCCCCCGATGAGCCAGCCGATCGCATAGAGGGCGTACACGCCGCCGAGCACGCCGAACGCGATCAGCGCGCCGTTGCCCATCGGCCGGCGCTCGTCGACGGACGTCTCGGGTGCGGTGCTCGCATCGGATGCTGCGGACTGCGGCGCATCCGCGGAGGCCAGCGCGTCGCTGCCCTTGCCGACGGCGGTGAATCCCTTCGGCAGCTCGGCGGGCGTCGACGCCGCCGGGGTCTCGGGCTCCTCGTCAGGCTCGCCGGTCTCGCCGCGGTCGAGCGTGGGGTCGTCGTCGCCGTCCCAGGTGAGGGCGTCGTCGTCGCGTCCGGTCGTCACGTTCTCAGCGTAGTGCCGGGGCCGCGCCGGCCCGGGCGCCACCCGCAGAGGGCACGTCACCCGGGCCCGCGGCGCTCACTCGAACTTCCGCAGCATCAGGGAGTGCCAGGTGACCGGACCCACGATGCCGTCGACCGGCGGGGCGAACAGCTGCTGGAACTCACGGACGGCGGCGTCGGTCGCCGGACCGAAGTCGCCGTCGACGACGAGCCCGGCCAGGAGCGTCTGCACGGCACGCACGGCCTCGCCCTTCGGTGCCGCGGGTCCGTCGCCCTGCTTCACGGTGATGATGAGGCTCGGCCAGTCGAGCTGCCCGAGCGTCGTCGAGATCTCTACCGCGCGGAGCGTCTGCTGGAAGGTCTTCACTGCCTGGCCGCTCAACGGGCCGAACGCGCCGTCGGCGGCGATCGTCGCACCGTGCGCGCGCAGCAGGTGCTGCGCGGCGAGGACGCGCCAGTTCGTGGCCTGCGTCGACCCCTGCTTCACCAGTGGCCACGGCCGGTCGCCCGGCAGGAACGTGCTGAAGAACGACCAGGTCTCCCGACCGGCGATGCCGTCGATGGTGAGGCCCCACGACTCCTGGAAGAACTCGACCCGCTCCTTCGTGATCGGGCCGAAGCTCCCGTCCACGACCAGTGGGTCTTCCCCGGGCGATCGCACGAGTCCGAACTGCTGCACGGCCCGCACCGCGTCGCCGGTCGACCCCTGCTGCACCGCGATGACGAGCTTCGGCCAGGTCACAGGTCCGACGATGCCGTCGGCCGGCACGCCCTGGGCGGTCTGGACGGCGGTGACCGCCGCGGTGGTCGCGGGGTCGTACATCCCGGTGACGGGCACGGCCTGGCCGTGCGCTCGCAGAAGGTATTGGATGCCGGGGACGATCGCTGCCGATGACCCCGGTCCGACAGTGCTCCACGGTTCGACGTTCATGACGGCTCCTCTGCTCTGGGTGGAATGCGGGGCGTGCGACCCCTCATGCTGCCGAGGCCGCGCCCGCGTGCCCTGATACCTCACTCGTGGGCGAGGGTGACGGCATCCGTCTCCACTGCCTTGGCGTACTGCAGCGCCAGCGGCACGGCGAACGCGTCGTCCTTCTCGGTGTAGCGGTGCTGCAGGCCCTGCGCAAGGATCCGCCACGGCCGTTCGTTCGACGGGGTCGCCGCGTCGCCGTCGTCGGGAAGGAACTGCGAGTAGTCGTACGGATGGCTGGCGGTTGCACCGAGCGGCACCGAGAAGGTGTCGACCGCCAGCACGCCGGCGGCGAGATCGACCTGGAGCAGTCGCTGGAACCCCGTGGCCCGCTCCCCCGTCGGCGTGCGGAACTCCTGGTAGTCCGCGAGCGCCTCGAGGACGGTGTGCCCGGGGATGCCTCCGGCGTTCTCGGTGACGATCGCGCCGAGGCCGTGGAAGTGCCCCGACAGCACGAGCACGACGTTGCGGTTCGGCGCCACGACCCGTTCCCACAGCAGATCGCCGTGCGACACCCACCGCGACGTGGTCGAACGCTCCGCGTCGCCCTCGGCGGTCGCCGGCGTGAGGTGCTCGTGCGTCGAGATGACGATGTTCGCGTCCCGATGAGAGGCGACGACGTCTTCGGCCCACGCGATCTCGCGCTCGCCGTACGCGTAGGGCAGCGAGATCATCACGAACCGCGCGCCGCCCGCCTCGAACGCCGACCAGTTCGCGCTGTTGTCGTCGGGCGTGACTGATCCGCCGAACCACGGCTGGTCCCGGTACCGCTCGGGACCGAAGTACTCGTTGAACAGGTCGTTGCTCACCCCGCGCTTGTTGTCATGGTTGCCCGGAAGCACGCTGTTGGCGATGCCGTTCGCATCCAGCGCGCCCTGCAGCCGCGACGCGACGTCGTACTCGCGGCGCGCACGCTCCTCCGTCTGACCGGGATCGACCCAGTTCTGGATGAGGTCGCCCGTGTGCGTGACGAACGCGAGCTTGCGCGCGTCGGCGTTCGCGGCCAGCCACGCCACCTCGCCCGCATACACCTCGGGGTACGCCTCGGAGTAGTACTGCGTGTCGGTGAGGTGGCCGAGGGCGAGGTCGTAGTCCGCGGGGTCGGCGAGTCCGTCCGCGTACGCGGCGGTCGACTCCCCACGTGGGACGACCTGCACCAGCAGGTCGGCCGCGCCGTCGACGACCTCCTCCTCGCGCACGACGCCCTCGAGCCTCACGGCTGCGGTGGCGGCAGCATCCGTCGCCGTCGTCCCGCCCGTGGCGTCGTCGAGCGTGCGCCATCCCGCCTGCCGACCCGTTCCGGACGCCGGAGCCCATACCGAGAGACGCACCTCGGCGCGACCGACCGTGCGCCCGCTCCACGAGACCGTGCCGCCGTCGGCGGGGAGGCGGACGCGCATCCGCACATAGGGCAGGTCGTACGCATCGTCGCGCGCGCTCAGCTCCGCTGCCGAGACCTCCCACTCGCCCGGTGCGGTGCGACCCGTGAGGGGCGAGAGTGAAGACCCGGCATGCGCCGCGATCACCTCCACCGGCGCACCCTCCCTGCCCCCCGGACGGGCTGCGGATGCTGCCGCCTGGCCGATCGCGGAATCGACCGCGACCGATCGGGCCCGGTCGAGCGCGCGCCCGACGATGTCGTCCGCGGATACCGCGCGGGGACCGGCGAGCACGCCGGGGGTCGCGGCGGCGGGCACGAAGTCGCTCGCGTCGTCGCCGGTGAACGCGGCGCGCTGCAGCGTCTCGCCCCGCACCCGGTCGACGGCGAACGTCGACAGCGCGAGCCCCTTCGTGCACGGGCTCTCGCGATCCACGCTGCTGTCCATCTCGTTGCGGTGATAGACACCGACGCTGTCGACGCGGCGTCCGTCGGCGTCCGCCACCCACACGCCTGCGCCCGCAAGCTCGAGCGGGTCGTCGTAGGCGGCATCGGCACTCTCGGCGGCAGGTGTGCCCGCGAGCGCGGCGGTCCAGGTGTCGTCGGGACCGAGTACCGTGCCCGGCGCCACCACCGCGAGGTCGTCGAACCCGCGGAAGCCATCGGCGCCGCACGCCACCAGCGTCCACCCCGAGATGTCGACCTGGCGCGCGCCGAAGTTCGCGAGCTCGACGAAGTTGCGTCGCGGCATCCCTTCGATCTCCGGGTCCGTCGCGATCTCGCTCACCGCGACACCCGGCCGGTCGCCGTAGGCGAACGCCCCCGCAACGGATGCGGCGACCGCGACCGAGTCCACCGCGTTCGGTTCGCCCGGAGTGCGACCCGCTACCGCGAAGCCGCCGTCGACCTGCCGCTGCCAGCTCTGCCCGGTGCGGTAGTCCAGCGTCGAGGGCAGCTTGTCGCGTCCCGTCTGGCAGGCGGTGTCCTCCCACGATGACACTCCGACCCCGTCGACCCGGCGCCCGTCCGCCGTGATGAGGAGGGCGCCGTACGCGGTGTCCGCGAGTGAGGTGTCGACGCGGACGTCAGGCTCTTCCGTGAAGGCGGGACCGCCGATGATCATCCGCTCGCCCGGCACCAGCGCGGCGTCCGCTCCGAAAACGTGCTGGAGCGCCTCCGTCGGCGCGGTCCCGCTCGCCGTGCAGCGATACAGCCGCCAGCCCGCGAGGTCCACGTCGGTTGTGCCGTCGTTCACGAGCTCGACGAAGTCGTCGCCGTGCCCGGCCGGACCCGCCGCCGCGATCTCCGACACCCGCACTCGCGCATCGGAGACCTCCGCGAGGCGGTTCGCCTCGCCCGGTGTCGCGACGGCGCGCACCCATCGCGCGTCCGAGGACGACCCGGCGCGCTGCCAGCTCTCCCCGAGAGCGGCGGCCGTGGTCACGGGAAGCTCGACGCCCCCTGCGCACTCCGACGTCGTCGGCCCCGGGTCATCCGTGTAGACCGCCACCGCGTCGGCCGTCGCGCCCGACGGCGCGATGACGATGAGGCCGTACCCGCGCTCCGCCAGGCGCGGGGTGGGGAACGCGCGTCGCTCCCCCGCGGCGAGGGTGATGCCGGCGAGGTCCGCCTCGGGATCCGTCGGGCGGGTGCGCAGCCCCTCTTCGTCGCAGCGGAAGACCGCGTACCCGGTGAGGTCGACCGGGCGATCTCCGGGATTCGCGAGCTCGAAGAATCCGGAAGCGCGCCCTCGAACTCCCGCAGGCGACACCTCGTCGATCGTCACGGTGCCCGTCGACGCCACCTCCCGGCGTCCCTCCGCCGCACCGGCGTGGCCGCCCATCGAGGCCGCGATCCCGAAGAGGAGAACGGAGGCCGCAAGGAATGTGGTCACACGGTTCGTGGCGCGCACGAGGCGACCGTGACCCGGCGAGGTGAACCGGCGCAGGCGCCCCGGCGATCATCCGGTGTACGGCTGCGGGACGGTTGCCTCAGCCTGCGGCGGCGACGGCCTCCGCCACGAGCGCGGGATCGGTGACATCATGCCCGGCCGAGCCGCCACCCGGGCCGGACGGCGCATCGTGGCCCGCGCGCGACCGCGCGGACAGGTGCACCGCGTCGACCCCGGCTGCGAACAGCGCCGGGATGTCGGCCGGCTGTACGCCGCCGCCTGCCATCACCTCGACGTCGCCCGAACGCTCGGCGAAGGCCGCCAACGTCGCGAGGCCGTCGATCGAGCGCGGCGCTCCGCCCGAGGTGAGCACACGGTCGACGCCTTCGGCCACCAGCGCATCGAAGACGGCCGACGGGTCGGCGGCGGCGTCGACGGCGCGGTGGAATACGAGGGTCGCCGGGCCCGCAGCATCCCGCCATCTGCGGAGCGTCTCGACATCGAGACCGCCCGCGGGCGTCAGTGCGCCGACCACCACGCCACCCGCGCCGCGATCGACGCAGGCGCGGATGTCGGCCGACACGAGGCCGATCTCGTCGGCGTCGTAGACGAACCCACCGCCGCGCGGGCGGACGAGCACGTTCACGGTCGCGGGGTCGACGGCGGCCAGCACGGCCTCGAGCGTCGCGAGCGACGGCGTCAGACCGCCGACGTCCAGGGCCTGGCACAGCTCGAGGCGAGCAGCTCCCGCGGCGATCGCGGCGCGGGCTCCGGCGGGGTCTTGGACGGCGATCTCGACGCGGCGCGGTGCAAGCATGTCGTGAGCCTAGCCGTGGCGCGCGCCCTGCCGCAGACATGGCGAGACCCGCCGCGCTCCCGGGCGGCGGGTCTCGACGGATTCAAGAGAATCGCAGCTGCCGCGGCCTCGTGAAGAGGTTGCGGAACCACAAGCCGAGGCCTGCTGAGACGCGTGACGCCGGGCTCTCAGGCGTGACCGTCGCGCCGCGGTCGGCGATGCTGCGGAGAATCTCGTTCTCGCGATCCAGGGCGGCCGCCCGCTCGCGATCGAGCCGGTCGGCCGTGAAGGTCAGGGTGCTCCCGTCCATGGCCGTTCCTTTCCTCATGCTCGCCCGGGTTGGCGAGGCTGTGTGATGTGAGTCGCGGTCGCGGTGCGGTGATACGACACGGACAGCAACGGCTTCCTGGTCCCGGGACTCCACCACGTTCCGCGGCGATCAGGCGCGAGCGGCGGCCACCGCCTCCGCCACGATCGCCGGATCGGTCACGTCGTGCCCGTCCGTTCCTCCACCAGGCCCGGCCGAGGCGTCGAGCCCGGCGCGCCGGCGCGCTGACAGGTGCACGGCGCCCACGCCGGCGTGCACCAGGTGAGGGATGTCGACCGGCGCCACGCCGCCGCCCGCCGTGACCTCGAGCGCCGGCCCCGCGAGTCGGGCGTACGCTTCGAGGCGATCGATGCCCCGGATGCTGCGCGCCGCCCCGCCCGAGGTCAGCACGCGGTCGACGCCGTCGATGAGCAGTGCCTCGAACACCTCAGCACTGCGCGGCGATGCGTCGATCGCACGGTGGAAGACGAGCGCGGCCGGGCCCGCGGCATCCGTCCACCGGCGAAGCGCCTCGCGGTCCGCGCGGCCGCTCGTATCGAGCGCGCCGACCACGACGCCGCCGACCCCGCGCGCGACGCAGGCGCGGATGTCCGCTGTGACGACCGCGACCTCGTCGGCGTCGTAGACGAATCCGCCACCACGCGGACGCACCAGCACGTTCACCTTCTCGGCGCCGACCGCGTCACAGACGGCCTCGATCGTACCGATCGACGGCGTGAGACCGCCGACGACAAGCGCCTGGCAGAGCTCG
This sequence comes from Microbacterium trichothecenolyticum, assembly GCF_041938625.1. Classification (GTDB taxonomy): domain Bacteria; phylum Actinomycetota; class Actinomycetes; order Actinomycetales; family Microbacteriaceae; genus Microbacterium; species Microbacterium trichothecenolyticum_D. Next base: position 2,571,485 of record NZ_CP169427.1, read on the forward strand.
AGCCGGTCGGCCCCGGCCGCGATCGCCGCACGGGCGCCCGCGGCGTCCTGCACGGCGATCTCGACGACCGTCGCCGTCACAGTGCGACCCGCAGCGCGACCGCCGGCTCAGAGCGGAGGGCATCGGGCACACCCACGCGCACGGGGCCGCCGGCCGCACGCTCGAGCAGCGCCTCGGTCCCGTCCGCCCAGCGCGCCGGCCGATCGGAGAGTTCCTCGGGCAGCTCGAGGTCGCCGGCAGCGGGGTCGAGCGCGATCACGTTCACGACCCCGTCGCCCGACGTGTAGGCGCGCGGCGCCCCGGTCTCCTCGAACGCACGCACCCACGGGCGGGTGCCGTAGATCACGTCGCCGTCGCGGCGCAGCCACGCACCCAGCTCGCGCATGGCGCGGTGCTGCAGCTCGGGGATAGAGCCGTCGGCGCGGGGGCCGACGTTGATCAGGAGGTTGCCGTTCTTGCTCACGACGTCCGCGAGGAGACGGATGAGCGCGGCGCCCGACAGCGAGTGGCCCGCATCCTCCGCCTGGTTGTACCCGAAGGAGTACCCCAGCCCGCGCGTCGACTCCCACGGCTCGGCGACGATCTCGGCGACGTGGGTGTATTCGCGCGTGAGGAAACCGTGCCGGGGTACGCCCCAGCGGTCGTTCACGGCGCCATGGGGCACGGCGGCGAGGTAGCGGCGCAGGAGTGCGGCGACCGCGTAGTCCTCCCGCCCCTTTCCGCCGTCCGGCCACTCGATGTCGTTCCAGAGCAGGTCTGGGTGGAATCGCTCGACGAGTTCATCGAGCTGCGCCGCCGCGTAGCGCGAAAACCAGTCGTCGGCGCGCCGGAACCGGAAGAGGTCCGTGTCGGACTCGATCGGCGGGTAGTCGCTCACGTGCCAGTCCAGGGCGCCCGAGAAGTAGACGCCGAAGCGCGCATCTGCTCGGCGGGTCGCATCATGGAGCTCGGCGATCAGGTCGCGGCGCGGACCGCGACGCGCCGCGTTGAACGTCGTGGTCGCGGTGTCCCAGAGGCAGAAGCCGTCGTGGTGCTTGGTCGTCGGGACGACGTAGCGGGCCCCCGCGTCGACGAGCGCGCCGACGAAGGCATCCGCGTCGAACGCCCCGGCATCCCAGTGCTCCGCGAGGTCCTCGTAGCTCGTGCCGGTGCCGTACAGCTCCTGATGGCGCTCCCACGTCGGGCTCCCCGCGATGCGCACCGTGTTCGCGTACCACTCGGCGTACTGGTGGTGGGCGTAGGCGTCCTCAGTGGGCACGCCCCCGGGAGGATGCGCCGGCGCCCACGCGGGCACCGAGTACAGGCCCCAGTGCACGAAGAAACCCAGTTTCGCGTCGCGGTACCAGTCGGGCACCGACGTCTCGGGGTACTCCGGCGCATCTGCGCCGAGGTCGGGTCCGGTGCGGGTCTCGAAGTTCATGCGCGTGCCTCCGTGCCGCGGCGTCGGGTGACGAGCGCCGTGAGGTCGGGCTCGTCGTCGGTCGTGGCGAACGGGTAGGTGCCGGGCCCCAGGCGCGAGTGGCCGAGACGCAGCAGGTCCTGGTCGACGCCGCCCGGGGTGAGGGCGAGCGTCCATCCCGCGGCGAGGTCGTACAGCTCGGGCTCGAGGTACCCGATCTTCACGATGACGACATCGGCCGTCTCAGGGTCGAGCCCCAGCATCCGGAAGTCGTCGAGGTGGTGGAAGGGCTTGCGCCGCTCGGTCACGATCGCGTGCACCGCGCCTCGGCGCAGCACGACCTGTGTTCCCGCGACCGGATCGCCGTCGGTGATCGAGAACACCTCGCCCGTGAGCTCGACCGGACCGCGCGGTCCGGGGTCGACCCGTCCGCCGACGTGCACCGTCACGGTGGCGCCGACTCCCGCCGCCTCGGCGGCGCGCACCGCCTCCGGATCGAACACGGATGCTGCGAGCACCGTGCGCGACGCATCCTCGAGGTCGCCGCGCTCGAGCAGGCGACCGAGCGTCCACGAGACGTCTCCGGCGCCACCGGCCGTCGGGTTGTCCCCCGAATCGGAGATCACGTAAGGGCGCGGCGCGTCGTCCGCCAGCGCCTCGTCGAGCGCCTCGTCGAGGCTCGCCGTCGGGCCCACGAACACGAAGTCGGCGCGGGCGTCCCAGTAGCGCTGCCCGAGCCGCTCCGCCTCCCGGGCGATCACGGCCGGATCGTCGCCGGCCACGATGACGGTGGCGTGGCAGCGGGGCTCGTCCGCCCACGCGTAGCCCACCCACACCGCGGCGTCGACGACGCCCTCGAGCTCCTCGACCTCCGGGATGGTGCCATACAGCCCCTTCGCCGGCTCGAGGCGCGTGCTCGTCATCTCGCCGGGCAGCAGCACCGGCACGCGCACCCACGCCTTGTACGGGCGCCGCGCATCCGGGTCGGCGCCCGCGTCACCGCGCAGCCGCTCGAGCAGGTTGTGCACCGCGCGCTGCTTCGTGTTCATCCAGTCTTCGTGCGGCGCCATCCGGTAGCAGGTGAGGAGGTCGACGGCGTCGAAGAGCGCGTCCGACACGTTGCCGTGCAGGTCCATCGACGCCGACACCAGCGTGTCGGGACCGAGGGCTTCGCGCACCGCGGTCGCAAGGTCCCCCTCGGCGTCATCCATGCCGACGACGCTCATCGCCCCGTGAATGTCGAAGAAGAACGCGTCGAACGGACCCTCGGCACGGATCCCGTCGACGATCGCCTGCTTCATGCGCACGTACGTCTCCGGGGCGACCGCTCCGCCGGGAAGGGAGCGCCCGTGCGTCAGCGGCACCCACTCCGCAGCATCCCTCAGCTCCTCCCCCTCGGCGAGGAACGGATAGTACGCGAGCAGCTCGTCGCCGGTGCGGATCGTGAACGCGTCCTCGCCGGAGATGTGCGGCGAGAACGTGCTCGACTCGATCGAGATGCCGCCGATCCCGACGCGCGGCCGCGCGAGGCCCGCCGGGTGGAGCGGGCGCAGCGGCCCCTTCCAGATCTGGTCGTGGTCAGGACGCGACGTCACGGAGGAGCTCACCTTCTGAGAACTGCGGGGAGGGGAAGGAACGATCGGATGCTGCGACCAGCGCCGCAGCGCCCAGCACCACCGCGTCACCGCGGAGCGTCCCGGGAACGATGCGCAACGGAGCACCCGACACGGGTGGATCCGTGAGGAGGGTGGCGTCGACCGCCGGCGCGAGGAGATCCCACGCGGAGGCGACCCCGCCGCCGACCACTGCGAGCGGCACGTCGACGAGGGTCGCGGCGGAGATGCACGCGAGGGCGACCGCGCGTCCGGCGTCGCGGAACACGGCCTTGGCGACGTCGTCGCCGGCGCGCGCCCGGTCGGCGACGACACGCGCCGATGCGACGTCGCCGCGGGTCGCGGCGGCATAGCGCCGGGCGATCGAGGTGCCCGACGCCAGGGTCTCGAGGTGTCCGGTGCGGCCGCACGTGCAGACCAGCTCGCTGTACCCCGGGGTGTGACCGATCTCGCCGGCCGCTCCGTGCGGACCGTGGCGGAGGCTGCCGTCGAGCACGAGAGCACCCCCGACGCCGGTCCCGAGCATCACGCCCAGCACGTCGCTCCCGCGCCCCGAGCCCCAGGCGGCCTCGCCGAGGAGGAACGCGTTGACGTCGTTCTCGACGCGCACCTCGATGGCGAGACGCTCGCCGAGCCGCTCGCCGAGCGGAAAGCCGGCCCAGTCGACGAACATGTCCGACGCCGCCCGGATCGCGCCGCTGCGCGGATCGACGACCCCGGCGGCGCCGACCCCGACCGCGTCGGGACGCACGCCCGCCGTGTCGGCGAGCTCCTCGACGAGGAGCGCCGCGGTCTCGGCCATGGCGGCGCCGCCGGTGCGAGCCGGGGTGTCGCACGTCGCCCGCGCCAGCACCGTGCCGTCCGCGGCGACGAGCGCGCCGGCGGTCTTGGTGCCCCCGATGTCGATGCCGGCGACGACGGCGAGGGCCTGTGCGCACCCGCTCATCGGCCGCCCAGCCCGGCCATCGCGATGCCCTTCACGAGGTGCTTCTGCAGCACGATCACGAGGATCGTGGTGGGGATCATCGAGATGATCGCCGCCGCCATCTGCAGGTCCCAGCGCGTGCCGGTCAGGCCCGAGAAGCTCGCGAGACCCACGGGAAGCGTGCCCAGCGTCGCGTAGTCGACGGTCACGATGAGCGGCCAGAGGTAGCTGTTCCAGAACGAGAGGAACGTGAACACCGCCAGCACCGCCACCGCCGACTTCGACAACGGGAGGATGATCTGCAGGAACGTGCGCACGGGACCGGAGCCGTCGACGCGCCCCGCCTCCTCGAGTTCGAACGGGATACCGCGGAAGAACTGGCGCATGAGGAACGTGCCGAACGCGGTGAAGGCGAACGGGAAGATGAGCGCCTGGTAGGTGTTGACCCACCCGAACCACTGCATGACCTGGAACATCGGGATGACGAGCACCTCGGCCGGCACCATCAGGGTGGCCAGGAACAGCACGAACACCGCGTCACGGCCCTTCCAGCGCAGGCGGCCGAACGCGTAGCCCGCCGTCGTCGAGACGATGAGCACCACAAGTGTGCCGGCCACCGCGACGAACAGCGAGTTGCCGATGTAGGTGAGGAACGGCCCGTAGGCGAAGACCTCGGCGAAGTTGCTCCACTTGATCTGCGAGCCGACGAGCGTCGGCGGCATCGAGAACATCTCTTCATTGGGCTTGAGCGCCGAGAAGAAGGCGTAGACGAGCGGTGCGACGAAGATGAGCGCCGCGAGGTAGACGCAGAGGTGCGCGAGCACCAGCCGGATGCGCTCGCCGGGCGTGCGTGCCGCCGTGCGGCGGCGCGCGGGCGGCTCCTCGACGAACTCGTCCTCCGAGGTCATCAGCAGCGTCTGTTCGATGGCCGACGCTTCCTTGTCGGTCTCGGTCTCGGTGTCAGTGCTCATAGTGCACCCACTTCCGCTGCGCGGCGAACTGCATGCCGGTGATGACGATGATGATCGCGAACAGGATCCACGCCGCGGCCGCCGCGAGCCCCAGGTCGCCGAACGTGAAGCCCTGCTCCCAGATGAACATGACGAGCGGCTTCGTCGCGTTGCCGGGACCGCCGCCGGTGAGCAGCTGAGGCTGCGCGAAGACCTGCAGCGCGGTGATCATCGTCATGATCGTCGCGAAGAAGATCGAGGGCGAGATCATCGGGATCATGACACTCCAGATGAGGCGGAAGCCCCGGGCGCCGTCGATGCTGGCCGCCTCGAGCACGCTCTCGGGAAGCTGCTCGAGCGCCGCCGAGAAGATCAGCATGTTGTAGCCGAGCCCCTGCCACACGCTCATGGCGACCACCATGACCATCGCCCACGAGGGATCGGCGAGGAAGTTCGGCAGGGTGATCCCGAACCAGCTCTGCGCCAGTCCGTTGAACAGGCCCTGCGGCTGGAGCATCATCTTCCATACCAGGACGTTGGCCACCATGGGCACGACGACCGGGATGAAGAAGAGCACGCGGAGGGCCCCCCGGCCGCGGATGCGCGGCCCGAGCCCGATCGCGAGCGCGAGCGAGAGGGCGATGCTGAGCGGCACGTACAGCAGCGTGTACACCGCGGAGTTGCGCAGCGCCGGCCAGAAGTCCGGGCTGCTGGTGAACAGCTTGGCGTAGTTCTCGACCCCGTTGAAGGTGCGGTCGCCGAACGTCGGCCAGTCGTAGACGCTCATCACGATCGAGAGCCCGACGGGCACGATCGTGAACAGGGCGAGCCCCACCAGGGCCGGGCTTGCGAAGCCCAGCGCCTGGCGGGCCTCGGCCCTGGCGAGCGACCCGCGACGTATCGTCGTCGTGGTCGTCATTGCTCTGCTCTCTTGCTCACGTGCGAGGGTTCGACATCGAACCCGGGTCAGTTGCCGAACTGCGCCTGTGCGCTCTCCAGCAGGTCCGACATCTCCATCTGGCCGTTGTAGACGCTGACGAGGTTCGGCTGGATGTAGCTGTCGAGCTTCTCCCAGTTCTTCGTCATGTACAGGGGCACAGTGGTGGCGAACGCGGACTCGAAGACCGTCTGGACCTGCTCGCGGTACTCCTCGTCGATCGAGTCGAAGTACAGCGGCTGCGACGCGGTGCGCGCCGGGTACGAGCGGCCCGACGAAGCGATGTAGTCCTGCGCGTCCTTGCCGAGCAGCGACCCCATGACCTTGAGCGCCGCCTCGGGGTTGTCGCAGGTCTTCGAGATGCCGTAGCCCGACCCGAGGATCGGTCCGGAGTTGCCGTGGTCTCCCGCCGGGAGCGGCGCCATGCCGGCGGCGAAGCCGGACTCGTTGTTGAGGTAGCTCACGGCGTTCCACGTGCCGTCGACCGCCATGGCGGCGTTGCCGCCGGTGTACTGGTTCTCGCCCCAGCCCGTGTCCGAAGCCGACGCGACCGGCGACGCGACGCCGAGATCGGTGACGAGACCCGAGTACCACGAGGCCGCCTCGACGAAGTCGGGATCGTCGATGTGGAGCGTGCCGTCCTCGGACGCCGGCTGCTTGCCCGACAGCGCGATGGGCATCGACATCCACTGGTAGCCGCCCATGCCCATGCCGAAGCCGTACTTTCCGTCGGCGGTCGCCGCCGTGGCGATGTCCTCGAAGTCGTCGAAGGTCCAGCCGATCTCGGGCGTGGGCGCGCCGGACGCCGTCAGCATGTCCTGGTTGTAGTAGACGAGCATCGTCGCGACGTCGAAGGGAACGCCGTACAGGCCGCCCTCGAAGCTCAGGATGCCCTCGGCGCCCGGGTTGAAGTCGGCGAAGTCGAGACCCGCCGTCTCGAGGTCGTCCGCCGTCAGCTCGCGGAATCCGTCGGTGAACCCGCCGAGCTGCGCGCCGCTCATGCCCGTGACGCACGCCATGTTGCCGCTGGCCATGTTGGTGGTGAGCTTCGTGAAGAAGTCGTTCCACGGCGCGGTCTGCAGCTTGATCGTCACATCGGGGTTCTCCTCTTGTGCGATCGCGACCTGCTTCTCCAGCGCCGTGGTGTCGTCCTCACTGCCCGCCCACATGTCGACGACGATCGTGGGCTTGCCATCGGTGGAGCTCTCGCCACCGGAACCGCTCGCACATCCCGTCAGGACCACCGCTACGCCGGTGGCCGCGGCCACCGCGCCGACGCGCAACTTCTTCATCGAATGCCTCCTATGGCAGCCAGTTCAGTTCAGGTTATTTCGATTCTCGAAGCAACCTTGTACTCTTGTGTCGCAAGTCACCTTCTCAGGTTTCGATCGGTGACGCAACTCGAACATCGGATGTTTATCGGCGTGTGATACTTCGTCACGACTCGGAAACACGACCCGGCAATCACCCGCGAAAGGGACCATGACCCCCGACACCGACCGCTCTTCCGCCGACGAGGACCTGTCCCGGCGGATCATCGATCTGATCGCGCGTGGTCGGGCGAGCTCACGCAGCGAGCTCGCGGCAGCGCTCGGCCTCGCGCCGTCGACCGTCAGCCTCAGGGTGCAGACGCTGATCGACGCCGGGCTCGTGACCGAGCGCGGCGACGGCACCTCGCGCGGCGGCCGGCGCCCCCGGCTGCTCGGCATCGACGAGGGCTCGGGCATCGTGCTGACGGTCGACCTCGGCGGCGGCCACGCCCGCGTCGGCGCGCACTCGCTCAGCGGCGAGCTGCGCGAGACGCGATCCATCCCGGTCGTGCTCGCCGACGGGCCCGAGACGACGCTCGACGCGGTGTGCGATGTCTTCGATGAGCTCGCACGAGACACCGCGATCCACGCCATGGGCATCAGCCTCCCCGGTCCCGTCGACATCGACCGGGGCACCGTCACGCAGCCGTCGCGCATGCCGGGCTGGCCCGGCTTCCGCGTCGCGGAGTACGTGCGGGGGCGCTACGGCGTCCCCGTCGCCGTCGACAACGACGCGAACCTCGCCGCTCTCGGCGAGCACCGCGCGCAGTTCGGCGCGAACGGTCACAGCATCACCGTCAAGGCCGGCACAGCCATCGGCAGCGGCATCATCGTCGACGGCCACATCCACCGCGGCGCCACCGGCGCGGCAGGCGACATCACGCACACCCGTATCGACGGCAGCGGCGACATCCCGTGCTCCTGCGGCAATACCGGCTGCCTCGAGACGGTGGCCAGCGGCGCGAGTCTCGTGCGGCAGATGCGGGCGCGCGGACGGACGGATGTCGAGACCACTGCGGACGTCCTGGCCCTCGCGCGCGACGCCGAGCCGGAGGCGACCACCATCGTCCGCACCGCAGGCACCCACCTCGGTCAGGCGCTCTCAGGCGTGGTGAACTTCTTCAATCCCCACGCGGTGTTCCTGACCGGCAGCATGAGCGCGTCGGAGCCGTTCATCGCGGCAGTCCGCAGCCGCGTCTACGAGGCATGCCACCCGCTGGCGACCCAGCAGCTGCGCATCGAGGCGGCGCAGACGGGCGCCGACGCCATCCTGCACGGCGCCGCGCGGTGGGCACTCGACAACCTCGAGCTGCCCACCGCCTGAGCCACCTCAGTCGGCGGCGAGCGTCAGCTCGACGACGGGGACGAGCACGTCGGGGCGCCGCACCGGGAGGTGCACCGTGAGCGTCCCCTCCGCCTCCCCCGCCGGCGTCATGTTGACCGCCTTCTGCGTCGGATCGGCGGCCGTCGTGCGCAGCCACGAGCCGTCGTCGAGCAGCCGCGCGTAGGTCACCTTGCCGGCGAGCCCGGGCAGGTGCACGAAGCCGAGCGGCCACGACAGCAGGTGCAGATAGAGCTTGCGCCCCCGGCGTGTGTAGACGCCCTCACGAGGTGGCGCGAAGCCCGCATGGCCCGCGCCGACGATCGCACCGCGGTGCAGCCGCATCCACTCGCCGATCTCCGCCAGAATGCGCTCATCCCGAGGCGCGATCGCGCCGCGCCCGTCAGGGCCGATGTTGAGCAGCATGTTGCCGTCCATCGACACCGAGTCCGCGAGCATCTGCACGAGAAGGGACGCGGGCTTCTGCTCGGTGTTGTCGCGGTGGTAGCCCCACGAGCCGTTCATCGTCTGGCAGGCCTCCCACACCTGCGGCTCGCCATCGAGCATCAGCGGCGATGTCGGCTGGTACTGCTCAGGGGTGACGAAGTCGCCGGGGATGCCCAGCCGGTCGTTGACGAGCATCTCGGGCTGCAGCTCGCGGCACATCGCCAGAAGCCTCTCAGCGTCCCAGTCCTCCGGGCCCTTTCCGGCGAGCCCGCCCGTCGCCTCGGGGTAGGTGAAGTCGAAGAACAGGTAGTCGATCTGCCCGTAGCCGGTCAGCAGCTCGCGCACCTGGGCGTGCAGGAACTCGCGGTAGCGCGCCATCTCGCGGCCCTCGTTGAGCGCCGTGACATCCTCGTCGGCGCGGCGCGGGTGGTTCCCGTCCACCGTGAAATCGGGGTGATGCCAGTCGATCAGCGAGTGGTAGAGGCCGACCCGCAGTCCCTCGGCACGGAGCGCATCGACGTACTCCCGCACGAGGTCCCGTCCGCACGCCGCGACCGCGTTGAAGTCGCTCACCGCGGTGTCCCAGAGGGCGAAGCCGTCGTGGTGCTTCGTCGTGAGGACGACGTAGCCCATGCCGGTCTCCTTCGCGCGGCGCGCCAGAGCGCGTGCGTCGAACAGATCGGGGTCGAAGTTCTCGAAGTACTGCCGGTAGTCGTCGTCGGTCAGGAACTCGTAGTTCTGCACCCACTCGTGCCGTGCCGCACCGCTGTACAGGCCGAAGTGCACGAACATCCCGAACCGCGCCTCGTCGAACCACTGCTGTCGCATCCTCGCCCCACTCGCCTTCCGTCTGTGTGTGGCTCCTATCCTGACACAGACATCCGATGTCTCCCCGCGTCAACGCCTTCGGTGCCCCGCAACGCCGAAGGCCCGGCCCCGCGAGCGGGAACCGGGCCTTCGGGTGAAACGAGGATCAGCGCGCGGCGCTTCCCTCGACGTAGTCCGCGTCCTGCTGCTTCCACGCGAAGAGCGAGCGCAGGTCCTTGCCGACCGACTCGATCGGGTGGGCGGCGGCCTTCTCGCGGAGCGCGAGGAACTCGACGGCGCCGTTGTCCTGATCGTCGATGAAGCGCTTGGCGAACGCGCCCGACTGGATGTCGGCGAGCACGGCCTGCATGTTCTCCTTGACGTGCGGGTCGATGACGCGCGGGCCAGAGACGTAGTCGCCGTACTCGGCCGTGTCGGAGACCGACCAGCGCTGCTTGGCGATGCCGCCCTCCCACATGAGGTCGACGATGAGCTTCAGCTCGTGCAGCACCTCGAAGTAGGCGATCTGCGGCTGGTAGCCCGCTTCGGTCAGGGTCTCGAAGCCGTACTGGACGAGCTGCGACACGCCACCGCAGAGGACGGCCTGCTCGCCGAAGAGGTCGGTCTCGGTCTCCTCGGTGAAGGTCGTCTTGATGACGCCGGCGCGCGTGCCGCCGATCGCCTTCGCGTACGACAGGGCGGTCGCCCAGGCGTTGCCCGTCGCGTCACGCTCGACGGCGATGATGTCGGGGATGCCGCGGCCCGCGACGTACTCGCGACGCACCGTGTGGCCCGGGGCCTTCGGCGCCACGAGGATGACGTCGACGCCCTCGGGCGCGTCGATGTAGCCGAAGCGGATGTTGAAGCCGTGCGCGAACGCGAGCGTCTTGCCGGGGGTCAGCTTGTCCTTGATGCTGTCGTTGTAGATCCCGCGCTGGTGCTGGTCCGGCGCGAGGATCATGATGACGTCCGCCCACTCGGCCGCGTCGGCGACGGACTTGACCTCGAAGCCCTCGTCCTGCGCCTTCTCGATCGACTTCGAGCCGTCCTTGAGCGCGATGACGACCTCGACACCCGAGTCGCGAAGGTTCTGGGCGTGCGCGTGACCCTGCGAGCCGTAGCCCACGATCGCCACCTTCTTGCCCTGGATGATGCTCAGATCGGCATCGGCGTCGTAGAAGATCTCAGCCATCTTCGTGTTTCTCCTTGATTGATCGGTTCTGGAAGTAGTGGATGCTGGGGACTCAGCCGCGCAGCACGCGCTCGGTGATGCTCTTGCCGCCGCGGCCGATGGCCACGAGGCCCGACTGCGCCAGCTCCTTGATGCCGAAGGGCTCGAGCGCGCGCAGGAACGCGTCGACCTTGCCCTTGTCGCCGGTGACCTCGACCACGAGCGCGTCCGGCGCGTAGTCGACGATCTGGCCGCGGAACAGGTTCACGACCTCGAGCACGTTCGAACGGGTCTGATTGTCGGCGCGTACCTTCACGAGCATGTGCTCGCGCTGGACGGATGCCGCGGGGTCGAGCTCGACGATCTTGATGACGTTGATGAGCTTGTTGAGCTGCTTGGTGACCTGCTCGAGGGGCAGCTCGTCGACGTCCACGACGACCGTGATGCGCGAGAGGCCGGGCACCTCGGTGACGCCCACCGCGAGCGACTCGATGTTGAAGCCGCGCCGGGCGAACAGTCCCGCGACGCGCGTCAGCAGACCGGGCTTGTCCTCCACGAGGAGGCTCAGCACGTGACTCGTCATGTCTCAGTCCTCCTGCTCGTCGAAAGCGGGCGAGTGGTCCCGCGCGTACTGGACGAAGCTGTTGCTCACGCCCTGCGGCACCATCGGCCACACCATCGCGTCTGCGCTCACCACGAAGTCGATGACCACGGGACGGTCGTTCGTCTCGAGCGCCGTCTGGATCGCAGCATCCACGTCCTCTTCCTTCTCGACGCGGATCGCGAGGCAGCCGTAAGCCTCCGCCAGCTTCACGAAGTCGGGGATGCGCACCGTGCCGTGGCCGGTGTTGAGGTCGGTGTGCGAGTGGCGGCCGTCGTAGAACAGCGTCTGCCACTGGCGCACCATGCCCAGCGAGGAGTTGTTGATGATCGCGACCTTGATCGGGATGTTGTTGATCGCGCAGGTCGCGAGCTCCTGATTGGTCATCTGGAAGCAGCCGTCGCCATCGATCGCCCACACGACGCGGTCGGGCTCGGCGACCTTGGCGCCCATCGCCGCGGGGACCGAGTAGCCCATCGTGCCCGCACCGCCGGAGTTGAGCCAGGCGTTCGGGCGCTCGTACTTGATGAACTGCGCCGCCCACATCTGGTGCTGGCCGACGCCCGCGGCGTAGACGCCCTCGGGGCCGGTGAGCTCGCCGATGCGCTGGATCACGTACTGCGGCGCCATGAGCCCGTCAGTGGGCTGCGTGTAGCCCAGGGGGAACTCGTCGCGCAGACCGTCGAGGAACGACCACCACTCGGTGATGTCGGGCGCGGTGCCGCCGCTGACCGCGCGGAACGCGACGTCGAGGTCGACCAGCACGTCCTTGAGGTCGCCCACGATCGGCACGTCCGCGGTGCGGATCTTCGAGATCTCCGCGGGGTCGATGTCGACGTGCACGACCTTCGCGTTCGGCGCGAACAGCGCGGCCTTGCCGGTCACGCGATCGTCGAAGCGCGCGCCGAGGGCGACGATGAGGTCGGCTTCCTGCAGCGCAAGCACCGCCGGCACCGTGCCGTGCATGCCCGGCATGCCCAGGTGCTGCGGGTGCGAGTCGGGGAACGCCCCGCGCGCCATGAGGGTGGTCACCAGCGGAGCGCCGGTGGTCTCGGCGAGCGAGCGGAGCTCCTCCGAGGCGCGGGCGCGCACCACACCGCCGCCGACGTAGAGCACGGGCTTCTTGGCGTCGGCGATGAGCTGCGCCGCGGCCTGGATCTGCTTGCCGTGCGCCTTGGTCACCGGCCGGTAGCCCGGAAGGTCGATGCTCGGCGGCCACACGAAGGGCACCTCGGCCTGCTGCGCATCCTTGGTGATGTCGACAAGGACGGGGCCGGGGCGACCGGTCGACGCGATCTCGAACGCAGCGGCGATCGCGCCGGGAATGTCCTCCGCGCGCTTCACCAGGAACGAGTGCTTGGTGATCGGCATCGTGATGCCCACGATGTCGGCCTCCTGGAACGCGTCGGTCCCCATGAGGGTGGAGAAGACCTGGCCGGTGATGCACACGATCGGCACGGAGTCCATGTACGCGTCGGCGATCGCCGTGACGAGGTTCGTGGCGCCGGGTCCCGACGTCGCGAGTGCGACGCCGACGCGACCGGATGCCGCCGCGTAGCCCTCGGCGGCGTGGCCGGCGCCCTGCTCGTGGCGGACGAGGATGTGGCGGACGGACTCGTCGTCCATGAGCGGGTCGTAGACGGGCATGATCGCCCCGCCGGGAAGACCGAAGACGTCGGTCACCCCGAGCAGGTCGAGCGAACGGACGACCGCTTCCGCGCCCGTGAGCACGGGCGTCGAGGCGGTGCGGGCTGGCGGCCGGGGAACGGCCGCGGCGGTGTCGGCTGACATGGGTGTCTTCCTCTGAAGTGGGTCGGAGGGGATGTCGGAAGCCAGGCTCAACCGGTGGTCGCGCCCTCCGCAGCGGAGCGCACGAGTCGGGAGTACTTGGCAAGGACGCCACGGGTATAGCGCGGGGGAAGCGGCTCCCAGCCAGACCGGCGGGAGTCAAGCTCAGCCTCGTCGACGAGTAGGTCGAGAGTGCGAGCCGCGATATCGACCCGTATCAGATCACCATCGCGCACGAAGGCGATGGGACCTGCGTCCACCGCTTCGGGTGCTATGTGGCCGATGCACAGGCCGGTTGTGCCGCCTGAGAATCTGCCGTCCGTCAAGAGTAGTACATCTTTTCCGAGCCCAGCGCCCTTGATGGCGGCGGTGATGGCGAGCATCTCGCGCATGCCCGGTCCGCCCTTGGGGCCCTCGTACCTGATGACGACGACGTCGCCCGCGGCGATCTCGCCGGCCTCGAGTGCGTCCATCGCGGCGCGCTCACGCTCGAACACGCGGGCAGGGCCTTCGAAGACGTCGGCGTCGAACCCGGCCGACTTGACGACCGCACCCTCGGGCGCGATCGAGCCGTGCAGGATCGTGATGCCGCCCTTGGCGTGGATCGGGTCGTCGAAGGAGTGGATGACCGTGCCGTCCACGGGGTCGGGGTTCAGATCGGCGAGGTTCTCGGCGAGCGTCTTGCCGGTGACGGTGAGGGCGTCGCCGTGCAGGAGTCCCTCGTCGAGCATCGCCTTCATGATCACCGGGATGCCGCCGTGGCGATCGACGTCGTTCATGACGTACTTGCCGAACGGCTTCATGTCGGCCACGTGCGGCACCTTGTCGCCGATGCGGTTGAAGTCGTGCAGGCTCAGGTCGACGTCGGCCTCGCGGGCGATCGCGAGAAGGTGCAGCACCACATTGGTCGAGCCGCCGAGCGCCATCGCGAGGGCGATCGCGTTCTCGAACGCCTCCTTGGTGAGGATGTCGCGCGTCGTGATGCCCTGACGCAGCAGGTTGACGACCGCCTCGCCCGAGCGGTGCGCGAAGTAGTCGCGGCGGCGGTCAGCCGAGGGCGGCGCCGCCGAGCCCGGCAGGCTGAGCCCCAGCGCCTCGGCCACGGACGCCATGGTGTTGGCGGTGTACATGCCGCCGCACGCGCCCTCGCCCGGGGCGATCGCGCACTCGATGCGCTTGAGGTCGGCCTCGCTCATCTTGCCCGCGAGGCACGCGCCCACGGCCTCGAACGAGTCGATGATGGTTACGTCCTTCTCGGTGCCGTCCGAGAGCTTGACCCACCCGGGCGCGATCGAGCCGGCGTAGAGGAAGACGCTCGACAGGTCGAGGCGGGCCGAGGCCATGAGCATGCCCGGGATCGACTTGTCACAGCCGGCGAGGAGCACCGAGCCGTCCAGGCGCTCCGCCATGATGACGGTCTCCACCGAGTCGGCGATGACCTCGCGCGAGACCAGCGAGAAGTGCATGCCCTCGTGGCCCATGGAGATGCCGTCCGAGACGGAGATGGTGCCGAACTGCAGCGGGTAGCCGCCGCCGGCGTGCACGCCCTCCTTGGCGCCCTGCGCGAGCCGGTCGAGGCTCAGGTTGCAGGGGGTGATCTCGTTCCAGCTCGACGCGATGCCGATCTGCGGCTTGTCCCAGTCCGCGTCGCCCATGCCGACGGCACGGAGCATGCCGCGGGACGTCGTGGCTTCGATGCCGTCGGTGACGACGCGACTGCGGGGCTTGATGTCGATGGAGTTGTCAGCGAGCGAATCGGGCTGGGCCATTGGTTCAGTGTATTCCCGCACGGCGACTCGCTCGCCCCGAGTGACGGCGGCGGCCCCTCGAACCTACGCGCGGCTCCGCGAACGCGTCTCGGCGAGCTGCTGCAGCAGCGCCGCGAGAGCCGCGATGTCGGCGACACGCACGGTGGCGGACGTCTGCCCCTCCCCCACGCGCACGCCGAGATCCTCCTCGCCGAGGCTCGCCAGGGCGTCCTCGTCGGTGACGTCGTCGCCGGCGAACAGCACGGCCGATGCTCCGACGCGCTCACGCAGCTCGGCGATCGCGGAGTCCTTGCCCTCGTGCCGGAACGCGAACTCGACGATGTTGTGGCCGGTGCGCCGACGCCAGTGCGGCGCCTCCGCGGCGACGATCTCGTCGACGAGGCGGTTCGCCTCCGCCGCGGCCGCCGCGGTCGCCCGTCGCGTGTGAACGCCGAATCCGAAGGTCTTGGGCTCGATCCAGACGCCGTCGAGGTGCGCGGTCGCATCCTCCGCGTGACCTCGCAGCGCGTCGCGCAGCGCGATGTCGGCCTCGTCCTCGCCGTGGCTCGCGATGCCCTCGCCGGGGATCCAGAACTCCGCGCCGTGCGATCCTGCGAGCAGCTCTCTCGACGAGTCGTCGTGCTCGGCGATGACACGCAGGTCGACCAGGCTGCGCCCTGACACGAACGCGACGATCGTGTCAGGCGTCGCGACCAGCGCGTCCACCGCGTCGCGGGCGGCGGGCAGCATCCGTGCGTCCATCGGCTCGTCCTCGAGGGGCGACAGCGTGCCGTCGAAATCGAGGGCGACGAGAAGACGATCGGATGCTGCGAGCCGGGCGATCGCGTCGGCCGCGGCCGTCATGCGCCTGTCTTCTTCGCGCGCTTGGCTTCACGGGCGGCCTCGAGGGCCTCGAGGAACGACCGCGACCAGCTGGCGACGTCGTTCTCGACGACCTTCTTGCGCAGCGCGCGCATGCGGCGGCCCTGCTCGGCGGGCGGCATCTCGATCGCGCGCATGATGGCCTCCTTCATCCCGTGGATGTCGTGAGGGTTGATGCGGATCGCGCTCGGGAGCTCGTCGGCGGCGCCGGCGAACTCGCTCAGGACCAGGACGCCGCGGTTGTCGGTGCGCGTCGCCACGTACTCTTTCGCCACGAGGTTCATGCCGTCGCGGAGGGCGGTGACGAGCATGACGTCGGCGGCGCGGAACAGCGCGACCATCTCGTCGCGCGGATACGCCTGGTGGAGGTAGCGGATCGCGGTGTGCCCCATCGTGTCGTGGTCGCCGTTGATGCGCCCGACGGTGAGCTCGATCTCGTCGCGCAGCTGCATATAGGCCTCGACGCGTTCGCGACTGGGACTCGCGACCTGCACGAGGGTGACGTCCTCGACGTCGATGCGCCCATCCTCGAGGAGCTCGCCGAACGCCTTCAGGCGGTGGCGGATGCCCTTCGTGTAATCGAGCCGGTCGACGCCCAGCAGGATCTTCTTCGGGTTGCCCAAGCTCTCGCGGATCTCCGCCGCGCGCGCCTGGATGTCGGGGCGGGCGGCGAGCTCGATGTACGAACCGGTGTCGATCGAGATGGGGAACGCCTTGGCGAGCGCGTTGCGCGTCGAGCCGTCCGCCTCGGGGACCGTGATGCCACTCGCCTTCGTCTGGTAGCGCAGCTGCCGGCGCACGGCGCGGGCGAAGTTCCCCGCATCGGCCACCCGCTGGAAGCCGATGACGTCGGCGCCGAGAAGTCCCTCGAGCACCTGGCGACGCCAGGGCAGCTGGGAATAGAGCCCGTATGCCGGGAAGGGAATGTGGTGGAAGTACCCGATCGTGAGGTCGGGTCGCGCCTCGCGCAGCATCTGGGGGACGAGCTGCAGCTGATAGTCCTGCACCCACACCGTGCCGCCCTGTGCGGCAACGCCGGCGGCCGCCTCGGCGAAGCGGCGGTTGACCTTCACGTACGCGTCCCACCACACGCGGCGATATCTGGGCGCCGCGATGACGTCGTGGTACAGCGGCCAGAAGGTGTCGTTCGACATGCCCTCGTAGTAGAGCTCGACCTCTTCAGCGCTCAGCGCGACGGGCACGAGGTGGGTGCCCTCGAACTCGAAGGGCTCGACGTCGATGTCGGGCTGGCCGGGCCAGCCGACCCACGCGCCGTCGGCGCGTCGCATCACCGGCTCGAGGGCCGTCACCAGCCCTCCGGGCGAACGGCGCCACTCAGACCCGTCCGCGGCGTCGACGACCCGGTCGACGGGCAGGCGGTTGGCGACGACGACGAGTTCGGCGGCGGGGGCGGTGGGCTCTGTCACGCGGTCTCCTGACGGTTTCGTGGACTCGGCACGCTCAGGCTAACAGCGCGGCCGATCCCGCCGAGTCCCCTTGACGCACCGGAAGACGCCATGTCAAGGGGCGCGGCGTCTGTGTGCGCCGCGCTAACGTGGCCCCATGCGCAAGTACCTCTTCGGCACCGGCCTGCTCACCGCGATCACGGGCGGGCTGACGCTGCTGAGGGGGCTCCGCGAGAACGAGCCGTTCACGTGGCGCATGGCACTCGCATGGCTCAGCTGGGGCATCTCCTTGGCGCTCGCGATCGGCGCGATCGTCGACGTCCGCCGCGCGTCGCGCGGCGAGCTCATCGCGAACGACTCCCCCATCCACGGCCGTGAGAAGAAGCTCCTCAGGCGCCGCATCGACTCCTGACGAACGCCGAAGCGCCACGAGACGCGAGTGGGCTCGTGGCGCTTCGTGTGCCTCCGTCTTCAGGGATCAGCGCGTGAGGATGAGTGCGTCGCCCTGACCGCCGCCGCCGCACAGCGCCACCGCCGCCGTGCCGCCACCGCGGCGCACGAGTTCGTGCACCGCGTGGACGACGAGACGGTTGCCGGATGCGCCGATCGGGTGCCCGATCGCGATCCCGCCGCCGTGCGGGTTCACCACGTCGTCCGAGAGGCCGAGCTCGGCCTGCGACCGAACGACGACCGCTCCGAACGCCTCGTTGATCTCGACGATGTCGAGGTCGCTCGCGGCGATCCCCTGCTTGGCGAGCGCCTTCTCGATCGCGCGCGCGGGCTGCGAGTGCAGCGAATTGTCGGGGCCGGCGACCTGGCCCGAGGCGCCGACGACCGCGAGCACGTTCCAGCCGTTCTCGTCGGCGTGCGAGCGCGTGGTCAGCACGACCGCCGACGCGCCGTCCGAGATCTGCGACGAGTTGCCCGCCGTGATCGACCCGCTCGATGCGAAGGCGGGACGCAGACCCGCGAGAGTCTCGACAGTGGTCTCGGGCCGGACGCCCTCGTCCTTCGTGACGACGACCGGGTCGCCCTTGCGCTGCGGGATCTCGACCGGCACGATCTCCGCGTCGAAGACACCCGCGGCCTGCGCGGCGGCCGCACGCTGATGCGACCTCGCTGCCACAGCATCCTGCGCCGCTCGCGTCACCTCGAGGCGTTCGTTGTGCCGCTCCGTCGACGCCCCCATGCTCTCGCGGTCGTACGCGTCGGTCAGCCCGTCGAACGCCATGTGATCAAGGACCTCGATCGAGCCGTACGCCCAGCCGTCTCGCGAGCCCATCAGCAGGTGCGGGGCGCGGGTCATCGACTCCATGCCGGCGGCGACGACGACGGTGGCGTCTCCCACGGCGAGCATGCGCGCGCCGTCGATGATGGCGGTGAGCCCGGAGAGGCACACCTTGTTCACGGACCCGGAGTGGACGTCCCACCCGATGCCGGCGCCCACCGCCGCCTGACGCGCGGGGTTCTGGCCGCTCCCTGCTGCGAGCACCTGGCCGACGAGGACCGCATCGACCGCATCGGCGGGGATGCCGCCCTGCTCGAGCGCGCCCTTGATCGCGGCGCTGCCCAGCTGCACCGCGGTGAGCGGCGCCAGCTGGCCCTTCAGTCGCCCCTGCGGTGTGCGCGCAGCGGCGACGATGACGACGTCGTCGTGGTTCATGCTTCGATTCTCTCTCCGACGGCGACCGTCAGCTCCGGTTCGGTGGCCGCGATGACCTCTTCCACGGTGACGCCGGGGGCCGTCTCGACCAGCACGAGTCCGGTCTCGGTCACGTCGATGACCGCAAGGTCCGTGATGATGCGGTCGACGACTCCGCGTCCGGTGAGGGGCAGCGAGCATTCGTTCACGATCTTCGCCGAGCCGTCCTTGGCAACGTGCTCCATGAGGACGATGACCTTCGCGGCGCCGTGAACGAGGTCCATCGCGCCGCCGGGGCCCTTGACCATCTTCCCCGGGATCATCCAGTTCGCGAGGTCGCCGGCCGCCGACACCTGCATCGCCCCGAGGATCGCGGCGTCGATCTTGCCGCCGCGGATCATCCCGAAGCTCGTCGCCGAGTCGAAGAACGCCGCTCCCGGCAGCGTGGTCACCGTCTCCTTGCCGGCGTTGATGAGATCCGGGTCGACGTTCTCCTCGGTCGGGTACGGTCCGACCCCGAGGATGCCGTTCTCGGACTGCAGCACGACGGTGACGCCGTCGGGCACGAAGTTCGGCACGAGGGTCGGCAGGCCGATGCCCAGGTTGACGTATGCGCCGTCGGCGAGCTCCTCGGCCGCGCGGGCGGCCATCTCGTTGCGGGTGAGCGGCATGTCAGGCTCCTTCCGGCATCTCGCGCGCGGCGGCCTGTGCGACCGAGACCGTGCGCCGTTCGATGCGCTTCTCGATGTCGGATCCGACTTCCACGATGCGGTGCACGTAGATGCCGGGGAGGTGGATGCTGTCGGCCTCGAGTTCGCCCGGTTCCACGAGCTCCTCGACCTGGGCGATGCAGACGCGGCCCGCCATCGCGGCGAGCGGGTTGAAGTTGCGCGCCGCCTTGTTGAAGACGAGGTTGCCGTGGCGGTCGCCCTTGAGCGCGTGGACGAGGGCGAAGTCGGTGACGATGGCCTCTTCCAGCACGTAGTCGCGCGAACTGCCCGAGACGTCGAAGCTGCGGACGTCCTTGACGGGGGACGCCACCGCGATGCTGCCGTCGGCGGCGTAGCGGCGCGGCAGCCCGCCCTCGGCCACCTGCGTGCCCACACCGGTCTGCGTGTAGAACGCGGCGATGCCCGAGCCGCCTGCGCGGAGCTTCTCGGCGAGCGTGCCCTGCGGCGTCAGTTCGAGCTCGAGCTCGCCGGAGAGGAACTGCCGCTCGAACTCCTTGTTCTCGCCGACGTAGGAGGAGGTCATCTTCCGGATGCGCTTCGCATTCAGCAGGATGCCGAGTCCCCAGTCGTCGACGCCGCAGTTGTTGCTGACGATGCTGAGGTCGCTCGTGCCCTGCGCGAGCAGCGCCTCGATGAGTGCGATGGGGTTGCCGGAGAGCCCGAACCCTCCCACCGCGAGGGACGCCCCGTCGGGGATGTCGGCGACGGCCTCGGCCGCCGATCCCCAGGTCTTGTCGATCATTCTGCTCCTTTGCAATCCGGTCGCTCGGTGACCATCCTGCGACTCCGCGGTCGGCCGCACCACCTTCCCGCTTGCCATGTGGCCACCCGGCGTCGTAGCGTCCATATTGTGGACAGCCCCTCCCATCGCAGCGTTCCCGGAGCCCAGTCGATCGCGCGCGCGGCCCAGCTCCTGCGCCTGGTGACGTCGGGGGGCGACGGAGGCATGCCGGTGGCCGAACTCGCCCGCCGCGCCGACCTCACCCGCCCGACGACGCACCGTCTCCTCACGGCCCTGCGCCACGAGGGGCTCGTCGATCAGGACGAGCGCACCGGGCGTTGGATGCCAGGACCCGAGCTCTTCCTGATGGGCACGGTCGCAGCATCCCGATACGACATCACCGCCGTCGCGCGCGACATCGTGCGCTCGCTGGCCGTCCGCACCGAAGAGAGCGCGTTCCTCTCGGTGCGCCGAGGCGACGAGACCGTGTGCCTGCTGCGCGAGGAGGGCAGCTTCCCGATCCGCTCGTTCGTGCTCTCGGAGGGCGTGCGGTTTCCTCTCGGCGTCGCGTCAGCAGGCCTCGCGATCCTGTCGTTCCTGCCGCCCCACGATGTGGACGCCTACTTCGAGCGCCATCCCGAGCTCTCGGCTCGCTGGGGCGCGTCGCACAGCGAGCAGCGGCTGCGCATGCGCCTGCGCGACACCCAGGAGCGCGGCTACGCCGTGAACCCCGGCCTCATCGTCGAGGGCTCGTACGGCATCGGGGCCGCCGTCTTCACCCGCGAGGGTCACCCGCAGTGGGCGCTGAGCCTCACCGGCGTCGAGTTCCGCTTCGGCCCCGACCGCCTCCCTGAGCTCGGCCGCACGCTGCTCGCGCACGCGCATCAGCTCACGACCCGCATCGCCGCCTCCCGCTGACCGCCCCGACCCTTGGGACCTCGAGGGCGTCCTTCGCTCACCTGTCACGGAGTGCCGCGCGAGGCGACACACCGTGACAGGTGAGCATCACCGGGTCGGAACCGCAGAGAGCTCCTCGCGGACCGCGGCCGACACCACATCGGCACCCGCGGGCGACATGACGATCGTGTAGTGGTTGAAGCCGTCGACCCGCTCGTGCTCCACGCCCGGGTAGTCCCCCAGCAGCCGCTCGAGGTGCTCGGGGGCATAGAGGCCGGGCGGCTCGTTCTGCAGGCCGCGCGGCACGGTGATCAGGCGGGTCGGATGCTGCAGCCCGGCCAGCGCCGCCGGCAGGGCCGTGCCCGTGTTCATGTCGACGGTGTCGTCTGCGGTCGTGGCGTAGCTCGTCGCCGGGCGGAACGCTCCCGCGCCGTCGTCGACGAGGTCGTAGGCGAGATAGCGCTCCAGCTCGGGGGTCCATGCTCCGGTGAAGGCCGGATGCTGCCGCCAGAAGTCGAGGTACTCCCCGGTTCCCGCGAACCTCATCGAGAGGCGCGCGGCGGTCGGGCCGAGGATTCCGGCGACGAGCTCGTCGGTGGTGAGCCCGGCGGGGACGTCGAGCGGCAGCCCACCGTCGACGAGCAGCAGCCGAGAGACGCGTTCGGGATACCGGTGCGCGAAGACGACGCACACGAACCCGCCCATCGAGTGCCCGACGACCACCGTGCGGTCGATGCCGAGCGCGTCCAGCAGCGCCGCGAGGTCGGCGGCGTGGGCGGCCATCCCCGCCGCCCCTTCGATGCCGTTGCTGCGCCCGCGTCCCCGCAGATCGGGAGCGACGACGCGCACTCCCGGCAGACGGTGCACGACGAACGGCCAGGCCAGGTGCGAGGCTGTGACCCCGTGCACCAGCAGCACGGTCGGCGTCTCGGGACCCGCATCCGCCGGCTCCCACACGCCCGCGCGCAGCGCGCCGCCGTCGACGGGAACGTCGATCGTCCGATACTCGTGACTCACCGCGCCGTCCATCCGCCGTCCATCGTGTACGAGGCGCCGGTGACCATTCCGGACTTGTCCGACACGAGCCATCCCGCCAGAGAGGCGACCTCGTCGGCCTCGACGAGCCGCTTCACGGCGCTCTCCGTGAGCATGATCTTCTCGACGACCTCGCTCTCGGGGATCCCGTGCACCTTGGCCTGGTCAGCGATCTGCTTCTCGACGAGCGGGGTGCGCACGTAGGCCGGGTTGATGCAGTTGCTCGTCACCCCGTGCGGTGCTCCTTCGAGGGCGGTCACCTTCGACAGCCCCTCGAGTCCGTGCTTGGCCGAGACGTACGCCGACTTGAAGGCGCTCGCGCGCAGGCCATGCGCGCTCGAGATGTTGACGACGCGTCCCCAGCCCCGCTCGTACATCGCCGGCAGCGCCGCACGGATGAGCAGGAACGGCGACTCGAGCATGAGCCGCACGATGAGCCGGAAGGCCTCGGGGTCGAAGTCCGTGATCGGCGACACGCGCTGGATGCCCGCGTTGTTCACGAGGATGTCGACGTCCAGGGTCAGGTCGTCGAGGGCGGCGGTGTCGGCGAGGTCGACGACCCAGGGCTCACCGCCGACGGCGGCGGCAGCATCCGTCGCGGCATCCGCGTTCAGGTCCGCGATGACGACGTGCGCGCCGCGCGACGCGAATTCGTGCGCGCACGCGAGGCCGATGCCGCTCGCGCCACCGGTGATCAGCGCGCGCTTGCCCGTGAGATCCTGCTCTGCCATCAGGCGTCCTTCCCGCCGGCTCGCGGCGCGAGGGCGTTGTCGATGAACCGGGTCATCCCGGCGAACACCGCCGGGTCGAGCTGTGCGGGCGGCTTGCCGTCGGCGTCGCGCTCCCACAGCAGGAACCGCATGCCGATCAGCTCACCCATGCCCATCAGCGCCCAGGCGGCGACAGCCGGGTCCAGGAGCGGGTCGACGTCGCCGGCGGTCTGGGCGGCCCGGAGCCCCGCCTCGTAGCCCTCGACGATGCGCGTGTAGTGCATGCGCAGCACC
The DNA here is from genome assembly GCF_041938625.1 of Microbacterium trichothecenolyticum. GTDB lineage: Bacteria > Actinomycetota > Actinomycetes > Actinomycetales > Microbacteriaceae > Microbacterium > Microbacterium trichothecenolyticum_D. The sequence goes on from NZ_CP169427.1 coordinate 2,594,820, forward strand.
TCGGGTGAGACGAACTCCGCTTCGCGCACCACGCGGTACAGCGCCGGATGCTCTGCCGTGAACCGGAAGAACCCGGCGAAGCCCGCGCGCTCCGCCTCCAGGCGACCGGAGGCCCCCTCCATCGCCTCCGACATGGAGTGGCGCACCCGGCGGTTGAGGTCGAGCACGAGCGCCTCGAAGACCGCCTGCTTGCTGTCGAAGTAGAGGTAGAACGTGCCGAGTCCGATGCCGGCGCGCTCGGTGATCTTGACGATGGAAGCCTCGTGGTAGCCCTGCTCGGCGAACACGAGCTCTGCCGCCTCGAGCAGGCGACGTCGGGTCGCCTCGCCCCGCTTCGTGAGCGGGCGTCCGGTGGCGGACGACACCAGCTCCTCTTCCCGGTCGACGAGTTCGTCGGACATGCTCATCGGGATTCCCCCTTCGTACGACCGTGCACGACTCCGTGCGCGGGCTCCCCAGCACGATCTTCCTGCTCCTGGCGTGGTTCGACCCGCAACCTGGCCTCCTCACGGAGACGCGATCGTGCGAGCTTCTCGATCGTCGAGCGCGGCAGCGTGTCGACGAACTCGACATGGACCGGGATCTTGAACGCCGCGAGGTTGCGACGTGCGTGTGCGAGCACCTCATCGACCGACAGTCGGGCCCCGGGCACCGGCACGACGAATGCGACTCCCCGCTCGCCCCACACCGCGTCGGGGACACCCACCACCGCGGCCGCCTCCACGAGCGGGTGCAGGCACAGCGCGTACTCGACCTCCGCAGGAGCGACGTTCTCACCCCCCGAGATGAAGATGTCCTTCAGTCGATCGACGATCCGGTACACGCCCGACGCGTCGCGCGACACCAGATCGCCGGTACGCAGCCAGTCGCCGCTCATCGCCCGGGCGGTCGCGTCGTCGTCGCCCAGGTAGCCGGCGAAGACGCTCGGACCCCGCACCCACAGCTCGCCGGTGGCCTCGCCCTCGAGCGGGAGCCCCGACGCCGGGTCGACGATCCGCACCGCCACATGCGGGTACGGCCGGCCGACAGCGCCCGGCGCCCCAGCGGCCTCTGCCGCGGGCAGGTGCAGCACGTTCGGCGCCGCCTCGGTGAGCCCGTAGCCCTGCGTCAGCGGGATGCCCCGAGCCGTCCACGCCTCCTGCAGCGACACCGGCATCGTCGCACCGCCGACCAGCGCGAGGCGCAGGGAGGCAGCATCCGTCATGGTCCACTCGCGATCACCCGCCAGTAGCGCGTACTGCGTCGGCACGCCCATCATCGCGGTGACCTTCCGGTCGGCGATGAGCTGCAGCACGCGCGCCGGCTGGAACGAGCGCTCGAGCACGACCGTCGCGCCGACCCACCACGCGAGCAGCGGCTGGCAGTTCCACGCCGCCACGTGGAACTGCGGGAGCATCGCGAGAACGACGTCGTCCTGGGTGAGCGGCAGCGCCTGCGAGAGCGCGAGGTTGTTCCAGAAGCAGTTCGCGTGCGTCAGCACGACGCCTTTCGGCGTCGCCTCGCTGCCCGACGTGAAGATCACGAGCAGGGGGTCGTCGTCGTGCACCGGCCGGCGCGTGCGCGGCTGCGCGGAGCGAGGGACGGATGCCTCGATCCCGGTCGTTCCGAGCATGCCGACGGGCGGGGCCACGGGAGCGACGCGCAGCGCCTCGCCGGCGAGCGCCGCGTGCTCATCCTCGATCAGCACCAGCGCCGGAGCGGAGCGGGAGAGCACGTCGGCGAGCTCGCGGGGTGTGAGCCGCCACGACAGCGGCACGAAGGCGATCCCCGCGATCGCGCATGCGAAGAACGCCACGACGTGGTCGGTCGAGTTCCCCGACACCGTCGCGATGCGGTCACCGGGCCCGTAGCCCGCCTGCCGCAGTGCGTCTGCGAGCTCGGTGGCGCGGGCCGCGAGCGTCGCGTAGTCGGTCGTCACGCCGCGGTCGTCGATGGCGACGCGCTCGGGCGAGCGCGTCGCGCGGTCGACGATCCACCGGCCGAGCGTGTGAGGCCCGTCGTCGATGTCGGAGTCGGCGGTCCAGCTCATGCGCGCACCTCTGCCGGCGCGTCGGCGGTCTCGGGCGCCTGCTCGGCGTCGTCGAGCTGCCGGAGCGACCCGCGCACCTTCTCGCCGCGGCGCCGGCGGACGGCCGCATCGATCGTGCCCGCGATGCCGCCGGGGAGGAACATCACCACGACGATGAACAGCACGCCGAGGAGGAACAGCGGCTCCGACAGCGGAATCCGCAGGACGTCGGGCAGCCCGGCGATGGCCTCGGAGCCGGCCAGAACGGTGAGCCGCTGATCGAGCAGCGTGTAGAGCACACCGCCCACGATGGCACCCCAGCGGAAGCCGACGCCACCCAGCACCACCATCACCAGGACGGTGATCGTGAGGTCGGCCGAGACCGACCGCGGCACGGTGCCCGACTGCAGCAGCATGTACGCCACGCCGGCGAGGCTGGCGAGCCCGGCGGCGATGACGAACACGATCAGTCGCACGCGGTACGGCGAGAGGCCGAGCACCCGCACGCGCTGCTCGTTCTCGCGCGTCGCGCGGGCGAGGTGCCCCAGACGGGAGGTGTCGACCCACAGCACCACGAGATACACCACCACGAGCACGACCAGCGTGAACCAGTACAGGTTGCGCGTGTTCACGACCCCGATGAGGAAGTCGGGCACCTGCACCGTGTTGAGGCTGAGCCCCTCCTCGCCGCCGGTGACCTGCGAGTTGCGCCGCACGAGCACCGATCCGGCCTGCGCGAACGCCAGCGTCACCATCGCGAACGGGATCCCCGAGACCCGCATCGACACGGCACCCGTCACGAGCGCGATCACCATGCCGCCGACCAGCGCGATGAACACGCCCGGCCACAGCGGCACGCCGAAGTGCTCGAGGGCGATGCCGAGTCCGTACGCGCCGGCACCGAAGTACAGGGCGTGCCCGAACGAGAGCATGCCGCCGGATCCGAGCAGCAGGTTGTACGACAGCGCGAGCGCGGCGAACACCATGCACAGCGACAGCAGCGCGAGCGTGCCTGGCAGGTAGGTCGGCGTGGGCAGGATGCCCGGCAGCGAGAGGTTGAGCAGCGGCAGCATCGCCATGAACGCGACGAGCACGACACCGACCCCGGCGGGAATGAACGGACGGATGCTGCGCCCCGAGGCCTCTCCCGGCCCCTGAGCCTGTCGAAGGGTCATGCCTTCCTCCCCAGGAGTCCGGTCGGGCGCACCAGCAGCACGAGGGCCAGCAGGATCACGACGATGAAGTCACCGGTGCCGCCGAGGTAGAAGTTCGCGAACTGCTGCAGCACCGCGACGAGCACGGATGCCACGGCGGCACCGGTGAGCGAGCCGAGGCCGCCGACCACGGTGACGATGAACGCGAAGATGAGCAGGGTCTGCCCGAGGTGCGCCGACACGAAGGTGGAGTAGTGCATCGCCAGCACGCCCCCGATTCCGGCCGCCGCGCCGCCGATGGCGAAGACGAGCGTGAACGAGCGCCGCACGTCGATGCCGAGCGCGGTCACCATCGAGCGGTTCTCGACGCCGGCCCGGATGATCATGCCGTAACGCGTCTTCTGCAGGAACAGCACGAGGGCCGCGAGCACGAGGACCGCCGCGATCATCAGGACCCAGTACGTGTTGGGGATGCGGGCGCCGAGGACTTCGGTGGTCTGCTTGAGCCACGGAGGGCCGCCGATGTGGATGGGGTCGGTGCCCCAGATCCCCTCGAACAACGCGACGGCGGCGAACGACAGACCGACCGTCACCAGCACCTGCTCGATGTGTCGCTCGTACAGCGGCCGGATCAGGACGAGTTCGGTGAGGGTCGCGAACACGGCGCCCACGCCCGCACCGACGAGCACCGAGAGCAAGAAAGATCCCCAGGACTCGGTGCCGAGCGCCTGCGCGACCATCCAGCCCATGAACGCGCTCAGCGTGAGGAATGCACCGTGCGCGAAGTTGAGCACGTGCATGAGGCCGTAGATGAGGCTCAGCCCACTGGCGACGAGGAAGTAGAGCGCGCCCAGACCGACGCCGGTGATAAGGGTGAGGATCAACGTACTCATGCGGCCTGCTCCACGTGGACGCCGAGGAGGCGGCGGGTGAGGTCTTCGTCGTCGAGGATGTCGCGGGCCTTGCCGACGTGCGCGACGCGGCCGCCGGCGATGACGACGGCGTCGTCCGCGAGACGGCGTACGACCTCGAGGTTCTGCTCGACGAGGAGGATGGGGACGGTCTTGGACGCCTCCTGCAGTGCGTCGGCGACCTCGGTCACGATCTTCGGCGCGAGGCCCTTCGTCGGCTCGTCGACGAGGAGCAGCCGGTTGTCGTTGAGGAGAGCGCGAGCGACCGAGACCATCTGCTGCTGACCCCCCGAAAGAGTGCCGGCCGGCTGGTCGCGACGGGCGACCAGGTCGGGGAAGAGCTCCGCGACGAACTCGCGGCGCGGGTTGCGCTGGCGTTCGGCCAGCGCGAGGTTCTCGGCGACGGTGAGCTTCGAGAAGACCTCCCGGTCCTCCGGCACGTACCCGACGCCCCGTCGCACGATGCGGTGTGTAGGCAGGCCGTCGATGCGCTCGCCCGCGAGCATCACCTCGCCGCGCCGCGAGATGAGCCCGAGGATGCCGCGGAGCGACGACGTCTTGCCGACGCCGTTGCGGCCGAGCACCGCGGTGATGCCGGTGGCGGGCACGTCGAACGAGACGTCCTCCACGACCTGCTGGCCCGCGATCGTGCAGCGGAGATTGCGGACGGTGAGGATCGGAGCGGGGGTCTCGGGGGCGCCGCCCCCGGCGACGAAAGTACCGTTCATGCTGCCTCCCCCGCGGATCCCGTGCCGAGGTATGCGCTCTGCACCAGCGGGTTCTCCATGATCCGCTGCGGAGTGTCGTAGGCGATGATCGTCCCGAAGTACATGACCGCGACTTTGTCGACCAGCCCCATGAGCACGTCGATGTGGTGCTCGACCATCAGCAGCGTGCAGCCCTTCTCACGCTGCATCTCGCGGATGTTCGCCACGAGCCCGGGGACGTCGCCGGAGGCGACGCCCGCCATGGGCTCGTCGAGCAGCACGATGCTCGCCTCGGCCGCCAGCAGCACCGCGATCTCGAGCTTGCGCTTGTCGCCGTGCGAGATGTCACCCGCGAGCGCGTCGCGCTTGTGGCTGAGCCCGACGGCCTCGAGCTTCTCCAGCGCGAGCCGGGTCGCAGCATCCGTCCGCCGCGGGAAGTGCAGGAGCGAGCCCGAGCCGCCGAGCGACACCTGGGCCGCCAGGCGCACGTTCTCGAGCACCGACAGCTTGGGGAAGAGGCTCGAGGTCTGGAAGGTGCGCCCCAGTCCCGCCCGCGCCCGCGCCGGCACCGACGCCGTCGTGATGTCGCGGTCGTCCAGCACGACGCGACCGGCGGTGGGCTTCATGAGGCCCGAGATCACGTTGAAGAGCGTGGTCTTGCCGGCGCCGTTCGGACCGATGACACCCACGAGGGAGCCGGCGGCGACGTCGAGCTCGACGTCCTTGAGGATCGTCGCGCCGCCGATCCGCAGGCCGAGGCCTTCGATCTTCAGCGGAGAGCCGCGGCGTGCGGTCTCCGCGACGGGCGCGGACGGGACAGTGGTGCTCATGGTTGCGCGAAACCCCGGATCACTCGGCTTCGGCGGGAGCGACGTCGTCGGCCGAGACCGTGTCGACGAGTTCGGGCACGAAGGTGCCGCCGTCGGCGACGAGCTTCACCTGGTACATCTCCTGGATGAGGGCGTGGTCGCCCGCGCGCACCGTCATGGTGCCCTTCGGGCCCTCGAACTCGAAACCCTCGAGCGCCGAGACCATGGCGTCGACGTCTCCCTGGCCCTCCTGGATCGCGTGGACGATCATGATCGCCGCGTTGAAGCCGTCCGGGCTGAACAGGTCGGGCGCGCCGCCGGCCTCTTCGATCGCCTCGACCATCGCCGTGTTGACGTCGTTGTCGGGAGCCTCGGGGAAGTAGTGGTTCAGGAAGTTGATCTTCTCGGAGGCCTCGCCGTAGGCGCCGAACGTCGCCGCGTCGCCGAGACCGGTCACGACGGGGATCTCGTCGAGCACTCCCTGCTGGCTCATGGCCTGCCACATCGCACCCGAAGTCGCGCCGGCCCAGGCCACGAACACGAGGTCGGGAGCACCGGCGAGCACCTGCTGCGCGAACGGAGTGAACTCGGTCGCATCCTCCGCGACGAGCACGGAGTTCACCGTCGCACCCTGGCCGCCGAGGATCGCGTCGACCGCTGCGACGTTGCCCTGGCCGAACGCGTTGTCCTGCGCGAACACCGTCACGGTCTTGCCCTCGAGGTCGTCGAGGAACGTGCCCGCGGTCGCGACGTCCTGCGCGCTCTGCCGTCCGGAGCGGAACGTGTAGTCGTTGATGCCCGTGATCGCGTCCGCGGCGGCAGGACCCGAGATGTAGAGCACCTTGTTCTGCTCGGCCTGCTCGGCGACGGCCAGCGCCACGCCCGACGAGGCGGTGCCGGCGATGATGTTGACGCCCGAGCCGATGAGCTCCTTGACGGCGGTGACGGCCTTGTCGGGGTCGCCGGCGTCGTCGCGGTACTCCACGTCGATCGTCGTGCCGTCGATCTCACCGGTGCCGTCGGTGGCGTAGTCGAGCCCTGCCTTGAACGCGTCGAGATACTGCTTGCCGTAGCCGGCGAGCGGCCCGGACTCACTCGTGACGATGCCGACGGTGACCTCGGACAGTCCGCCGTCGGTCGCCTCGCCGGAGGGCGTCTCGGTGGTCGGCGCGCAGGCCGCCAGGGCGAGCGCTGCCGTGACGACCACGGAGCCCAGGAGCAACTTCTTCGTAACCCGCATGTGCGTGCCTTTCCCCATTGGAAGGATCTGGTGCGTGAACCGGTGCTTCGATCTCAAACATGAGATCCGATTCAGGTTCTTGCAATCTAGGAAACGGAAGCCGTCGAGGTCAAGTGGGCAGGGCCCTTCCCCCGCCGTCGTTACCGAATCGGGACGATGGGACGTGGCATCCATCCTTTTCATACCCTTGGTATATATCAGCGGTATGCTTTCTCCGTGACCCACGATCAGGACATCGAGACCCTCATCGTCGCCGCCCACGCGCTGACCCGCGTCGCGGCGCTCGAGACTGCCAACGAGACCCCCGCCGCCCAGTGGCGGACGCTCACGATCCTGCGCGACCACGGTGCGCTGCGCGTCGGCGAGCTCGCCCGTCTCAGCCGCGTGACCCAGCCCGGCATGACACGGCTGGTCGGCCAGATGGCGGATCACGGACTGGTGGTGAAGACGACGGATGCCGCCGACTCGCGCGCGACCGTCGTCGAGGTCACCCCGCTCGGCCTCGATGCCCTCCAGACGTGGATGCTGCAGCTGACGGCGGCACTCGCCCCGCACTTCGAGGACCTGGAACCCGAGGAGTGGGATGCGCTGCGGACAACAGCATCCGTCCTCACGCGCAAGCTCGACCACACGCGCACCGCCTCGGCCCCCGAGACGACGGAGGCCGTCCGATGAGCGCGCACGGCAGCACCGGATCGGTGTGGCGCCAGCCCGCGCAGGTGTGGGCGGTCGCTTTCGCGTGCGTCGTCGCGTTCATGGGCATCGGGCTCGTCGACCCGATCCTCCCCGCCATCGCCGAGTCGCTGCAGGCGAGCCCGGTGCAGACCGAACTCCTCTTCACGAGCTACCTGCTGGTCACCGGGCTCGCGATGCTCGTCACGAGCTGGATCTCGAGCCGCATCGGCGCGAAGGCGACCCTGCTGATCGGCCTCGCGCTCATCGTGGTGTTCGCACTCCTCTGCTCGCTGAGCGGCAGCGTCGACGCGATCACCGGCTTCCGCGCCGGCTGGGGCCTCGGCAACGCGCTCTTCATCTCGACCGCGCTCGCGACGATCGTCGGCGCCGCGTCCGGCGGCAGCGGGGCGGCGATCGTGCTCTACGAGGCCGCACTGGGCCTCGGCATCGCGGTCGGTCCGCTCCTGGGAGGCGTGCTCGGCGAGATCAGCTGGCGCGGGCCGTTCTTCGGCGTCGTGGTGCTCATGGCGATCGCATTCGTCGCCGTGCTCGTGCTCCTTCGCGGGCCGAGCGAGAAGCCCGTGCCGGTGCCCCTGTCGGCGCCCTTCACGGCGTTGCGCATCCCGTCGCTCGCCGTGCTCGCCGTCGCGGCACTGTTCTACAACATCGGGTTCTTCGTGCTGCTCGCGTTCTCGCCGTTCCCGCTCGGTTTCGGCGCCATGGGCATCGGCTTCACGTTCTTCGGCTGGGGCGTCGCCCTCGCGATCACCAGCGTCTGGGTGGCGCCGCTGCTGCTGCGCTTCATGGCACGCACGACCGTGATGCTGCTGACCCTCCCGCTGCTTGCGATCGACCTGGTCATCGCCGGAATCCTCGTCGACGATGCCGCGGCCCTGGTCGCCGCGATCATCGTAGGCGGGCTGCTTCTCGGCGTGATGAACACCGTGCTCACCGAGTCGGTGATGGAGGCGACCGATCTCCCCCGCTCCGTCGCGTCGTCGTCGTACTCGGCGGTCCGGTTCCTCGGCGGCGCCGCCGCTCCCCCGCTCGCCGCGCTCCTGTGGCACCTGTACGGGCCGACGGTTCCGTATCTCTTCGCCGCAGCATCCGTCCTCCTCGCCACCGCCACGGTCCTGTTCGGCCGGCGCGCGCTCGCCCGCATCGACGAGCGCGAAGCGGATGCTGCGGACGAGGCTGCCGCTGTGCTCGTGGGCGACGCCGCCTGAGCCGCCGGAAACAGCAGAAGCGCGGTCCTTTCGGACCGCCCTTCTCGGTGGTGCACCCCCTGGGACTCGAACCCAGAACCCACTGATTAAGAGTCAGTTGCCGTCCGCTCAACGTCTCGACGCAGAATTCCGCGTATTTTCGCGGACGTGGGCGCCAATCGTCATTGCGACATACGGGTAGATACGGGGAGTTACGCGGACAGATTCGCGCGATCTTGGGGGCCGCTGGCTGGGGTGCGCCCGATTAGTGGCCGGTTTCGTGGACGACGACGCACGTGCCTGCAGTGAGGCAACCACGCGCCAGGAAACACCACTCACGCGCCTGCCGCGCTGAGCATCTCCTGCAATCCCGGGTAGCCGGCATCTTCGGCGAGAACCCGCTCGTAGTCCTTGCGAGCCATCGCCTTCTTACCCTCGGCGAAGTACGTGTGGCCGCGCGCGACGAGCGCGAGGTGACGAAGCTCGGCGGGCCGTGACCGGATCCGCAGCGCCTCCTTCAGCGCCTCGCGCGCTGCCTCGAAGTACCCCTGTTCCCGCAGCGCCGTGCCCCGCTGGATGAGGAGGAATGTCGCCGCCTCGTCCTCGTTCGTGAGCCCGTTCGTCAGGTCCACGACCTCCGGCCATCGCTCCTCCTCGGAGTACAGCTCTGCGAGCGATACGGCGGCCACGGTCGTGGGCTCCAGCTGCTCGACAATGCCGATCGCACGGGGGTGATTGCCGGCCTCCTGCTCGAGCTCGGCCAGGAGCAGTCCGAGAGCCTGCCGGTCCCACGGCATCTGCGCGACGATGCCCGTCGCGATCGGGACCGTCAGGTCCGACGTCTCGACGTACTTGCCGATGAACGTGTCGGCGGCCGGGTCGTACCCGGTGTCGAACAGCCAGCCGAGCAGGGCGCGCGTGCGGTCGGTATCCCTGTTCGGCGCTGACACACGTAGCACTTCGACCATCGTCACCGTCGGCACCGCCTGAGGGTGTGCCTGCCCAACCGCGTGGATGGCGGCCGCGTCGGGCGTGCCCTCCAACTGCTTGAACAGTTGCTTCTCCCACGCCGGTGCCGTCAGGCTGGGCTTCACCTTCTTCGGCTTGGGCGGCTTCACCATCTTCGGCGGCTGCTGCGGCGCAGGCCGTGCGCTCGCGCGGCCCCCGCCGACACGGGTGCTGGTGGAGTGGGAGATGCCGGTTCCCGCGATCCCGACAGTGCGTGTCACCCGTCCGCTGCTGTTGACGCTCACCCTCGCCCCACGCACGCCCGCGGACATGCCGATGCTCTTGCTCGACACGTTCAGACGCACACCCGGCGCGATCTTGATCGACTTGCGGACCTTGAACCCCATAGCTGCTCCCCATCGTTGAACGCCGAAAGCCTATCGACGGCAATGACCGCACACTCGCCGCCTCTATGGCGCGTTATGGACTGATCGATGCACTCGGCTCCGCGTGACATTCTTTCGCTCAGTGCGAAATCCGCAGCGGGCGCGTCGAGACGCAGCCCGAGACTCACTCGGAACTCGCCCTGCCGGCACAGGGATGAATGCGGGTCGACCTCAACACAGGTGTGTCGATGCAGGGAAGCGCCGTTTCGACCTGCACGATGGTCGCATTTCAGCTTGCCGGTCACCCCGGACAATCTCGAACAGAGAAGCAAGTCGCCAGTCCGATATGGGATGCCCGATCGGAGGGGATCACTTGGCGCGCCCCTAATCAAGCGCTTTGTCCTGCCCAGGTTCAAATCGATCCCGGCGTGGATCGCATGGGTGCCGCAGCGGCACCGGTACCGTCCGAGCCAGAGGCCGTGAACACGCGGCTGGTCAGTCAGTTTCGCCGGAGGGGCGAGCGGAGGCGAAAGCAGGGCGTGGCGGTGGACGTGCTGATCAACGGAGAGCGTGTCACGATCGACCGAGCTGTCTTCAAGGAACTGCTCGAGAACTCTGTCGTGAATGGCCGGGCGCCGTATCAGCACGCGCTCGAGCGGGACGTGATCCATTACTTGGAGCTCGTGGAGCTCGCCCGGAAGGCCGAGGTGCCGCACCCGCTGTTCTTCGCCCCGCACGCGCTCGTGCAGGCGCAGGTCCGCGCGAAGACGGAGAAGCTGCTGCAGGGGGTCGCCCCGGACACGTTCACCGTCAACACGAGGACCACGATCAAGCTCCGCGACGTCGAGCTCATCATCAAGGACCTCCTCCGCAAGCAGTCGCTCGCGAAGAAGCACGACCCGTCGCTCGTGAAGAACAAGGTCGTCGGGCTCCTGCGCCGGCCCGGCGGGGCCGTGCACGAGGATGCGGGGAAGCTCGTCGCGGCCCTTGGGCTTGATCTCGACGCGATCCGTCGCGCAAGGACGAAGGAGATCGCGCTCGAGATGCTCATCGAGCGCCTCGAAGCGAACCAAGTCCTAGTGTCTCGCAGCGTGCGCGGCTACATGCCCCAAGTCCTCGACGGCGTGCACTTCAGCGGTATGACGGTTCGGGACTCGAAGGTTCCATACGTCTTCCTCACCGGCGGAGACCACGGCGACTTCCAGGAACCACCAGGACGACAGATCTTTACCCTGATGCTTATGGCCGTGCTCGTCGCACGCGGCATCTTCGCACCTGTCACGTATGACGCGAACAGCGCCGCGCCAGACGCCGGTCGCGAGCACGACATCGTCGGCGAGATCCTCATGCCCGCAACCGAACTCCAGGACATCACCCTCGACGGCCTCGATGCGGTGAAGAGCGCGGCAGACGCCTTCAAGGTCACCCCGAGCGCCATGGTGGTCCGCGGCATGCGGCTCGGCATGCTGAGCGTCGAGGGCGCCGTTGAGTATCTCGGCGAACTCGAGACCGAGTTCAGGGGCCGTCCGAAGCCTGGGCCGCGCAGCCAGCCGAAGCCCGTCAACGCGATCCGGAAGTACAGCGGACGAGCGCTCACCGCGCGGATGCTCCGCGCCGTCGACGAACGGCGGCTCTCGGAGCGGGAGTTCTGCCGCGTCGTTTGCCTGAACCGCCTCTCCCCCGGCGACCTCGGCGACCTGAAGGCGGCACTCCGATGAACGAAGAGCTGTACCTGCTCGACAACAACGCCCTCTCGCACCTCACCCGGGCACAGCGCGCGAGCACGTTCTTTCACGAACGCTGCGCACTCCCCTCCGAGATCATCCACGAGGCAGACGGGTATCCCGACGCCGCGACGTTTAGGGACGTCGAGTACCCGACCACCGCGAATGTCCTGACGCATCTCCGAACCGTGATGGCTACAGTCCCGGCCAACGACACCAGGCTGGTGAACCTCTACGCGAACAAAGGCGCCGCCGACCCAATGCTCGTCGCGTGCGCGCTCGACGGCATGGATGAGGCAGCCGCGCTTCTCTGGGGACCGACCTGGGTGGTCGTCTCGAACGACAACGCGGTACGCGCCAAAGCTGCGGAGCTCGGCGTCGAGTCGTGCACGCGAGAGGAGTTCCTCGCCAGGACGGCGGGTGAATGGTAAGGGTCCCCGGCGTCCATCGATCGGTCATCCGAGGAACACACCCGTTCACTGAGCACCGGCCACTGATCCAGTACGGTCAGTCCATGAGGCTACTGACCGAGGGATGGTGCGAGCGCGGGCCGTCGATCTCCGAAGCCGTCGCGGGGTTACCCGTGCCGGAGTCCGCGTGGTGGGAGTCACCCGAGTTTCAGACGGCTCCGAGCGATGACCTTCGTGCCGCGATGAACCTCTGGTTCCTCACCGGCCTCGTACCGCAGCGGCGGGACGTGAAGGGAGCCGGTGATGGTCTGGTCGATCTCCTCCTCTCCCCGGCCGACGCCGCTCCCCAGCCGGTCGAAATCCTCTCGACGCTCGATTGGAGCTATCAGGCCGCGCTGCCTCGCGCGGCAAACCTGATGGCCGAGCTGAACGGTGATGAGCCTCCCTCTCTCTCGTTCCCAGTGCATCTCGAACGCGGATGGGAACCGCCCCTCACCAAGGGGCGTGGAGCGCGAGACGTGGGCGAACGCTGGCGCACTGCCGTCGAGCGGGTGCGAAGAGAAGCAACAGCCGGAGCCATCAGCGCGGACGCCACGGCCGCGATTCAGGAGGTGTTCCCCGGCATCCAGTTCGGCGCGCCGGTCGATGACCCAAGCAGAGCGGGCTTTCGGCTCACCTCGTGGAACGCTGCTGCGCTTGACTCAGGCGACGTTCCGTATCTCGAGCGACTATCAAGGTATCTCGCGACTGGGGAGCGCCCGGTCCACCACCTGGCGCAGCTGGAGCGTGAGGCTCAAGTTCTCGGTTCGCAACGCCGGCACCTGTACCTCCTCGTCGCAACAGCGGGTCGGTGGGGCAATCTGCTTCCCACTTCGCCGAGCTGGTTCACGGATGGCGTCTTCGCCCCGCCCGGCGGCCTCGCCGACCTCTGGATGGATGGCGGCACTGGCTTCATCATGCGGTGGCGGCGTGAAAGCGGATGGACCTATCACGAGCAGAACTGACGGTCCCTTACAGAGCACGGTGTCCTCCGACGAACGCGAGGCCCCGGGGCAACCCGGGGGACGTCGCTCCGGAGCCCTGCCCCCGTTGCGAGGTCTGCTTTTCCAGTCGAGGACCAGAGCTAGCGCCATTTGCTCGACGGTACGGCGCGGCGCCCGATGCGGTCCTCGAGCTCAGGTAGCTCGTCCATCACATCCTGCGCGAGCCAGACACGGTTGCGGGTGTGGCCCGTGAGCTCAGTGAGCACGCCGGCGTCGACTAGCTGAGCAAGTGCGTCGTACGTCCGGTTGGGGACGGCGCCGGTGATCCGGGCTGCCTTCTCCGCATCCAGGATCGGTGTCTGCAGCAGTGCATCCAGGAGTTTCCCCGCTGAAGACCCCTTGCGGGGCTTGACCTTGTCCGCCCATTCGACAGGGAGCGCCGCCAGCCGGTCTGCGGACACCATCGCAGCGTCCGATGCGGTGGTAGCTGACTCGGAGAGGTAGACGATCATGCCCTGTGCGTCACCATCTCGGCAGGCCGTGAGCCGTTCGAAGTAGGTGTCCACGTCGGCGAGCATGACGGCAGCGATGGGGACGGTGGCGCTGCGGGTGATGCCGCGGGTGCGGAGGATGGAGCCGATGATGGCGCGGCCGACGCGGCCGTTGCCGTCGGTGAACGGGTGGATGGCTTCGAACTGTGCGTGCGCGAGAGCGGACTGTGCGATCGCGCTGATGTCGGTGCGCCCGGCGAACGCGACCAGGTCGTCCATGAGCCCTTGGACGAGAGCTGCCGGCGGTGGGATGTGGATGGCGGCGGCGGGGCTGAAGTCGCTGCCGCCGATCCAGTTCTGCTGCTGGCGGTACCTCCCGGCCCAGTCTCCTTCGAGCAGGTCCCCGTCCATCAGCTCGGCGTGTGCGGCGAGGATCGAATCGTTGGTGACACCCTTGTGGACAAGCGACTGCATCGCTGTGGCGGCCGCGACGGTCCGCCGCGCCTGCTCCCCCGCGTCGGCGCCGATGGACGCGCGGGCGATGTCGGTGACGTCGGCGTAGATGTGCTCGACCTTGGAGGACGCGACGGTCTCACTTCGGACGAGAAGGTCGCTGAGTCCGCTCAGGCTGACTGCGCGACCGTCAAGGAGGGCGATCGAGTGCGCGGCCTCTTCGCTGGCTCGGGCTGCCTCTTGGCTCAGCGGCAACGGTGCGGCTGCGATGTGGTGCGGGATCTCCACCGTGATCTCGGTGAGCATCCGATCCTTCTGCGACGGCCGCCGCCCGGCGGCGTTGCGCTGGTCGGGGTTCGTCGCCCACGCGACGGTCTGGGTGTCGACGGCAGGCCAAGATACGGCAAGCTGGCCTTCCAGCCCGCTGAGTCCTGACTGCGGCATTTCTCCTCCTCAAAACCGCTAATACATCGAGCCATATTAGCGCTTATTTCCAGAACCAGAAATAAGCGATCCGCTACTAGCGGTTACCGCACAACCACCGCGTGGGCTGTCCCCTCGTTCGTGGTGACCTCGATATGAGCCGGGAACGCGTCGCGGAGGGCGTCGACGTGGCTAAGGTTCGATCTTGACCCCGCTCATCTAAATCCAACGTAATCAGCCGATCGAGAGAGTCTGGTAGACGCCCAGCTTGTCCTCGGGAATGGTGTGGATGCCGCGGAACTCGTTGCCCACGTCGATCGAGTAGAACTTCTCGCCCAGTGGGACGTCGGGAACGACGAACGGGAACGTGCAGTCGTTGCCAGTGCCGGGCTTTCCCTCCCCCAGTTCGCCGATCGCCACGATCGTCCCCTCCGGGTCGAGGACGGCGACCTGACCGCCCTTGCGAACGTCGTCGTAGCCCGGCGCCGACTCGCACGTGGGTTCGACGACGATGGTGTTACCGACCACCTCATGCACGGTCGGAACTGTCAGGGCACCGCGGATCTCGGTGGTCTCCGTTGCCTCAGGCTCGCTCGCCCCGGCGCATCCGGCAAGAAGCAGTCCGCCGGTGAGCAGGGCCAGGGTGCAGACGACTCCGCGCGGCAAGGGGTTGAGCATGTTGCTCACCCTATCCATGGTCACGGACGTGCCCGAGGCTCAGGTCACGGGCGACGTCGAGTGCTAGATGACGAACGCGAAGCCCGGGATGAACGCCACGCAGAGGTAGGTCACGATCGGTGCGGCGACGAGGATCCCGGTTCCGATCTTGGCGGCAAGGCGCCAGCGGTCGCCGGCGCACGCGGCGACGACGGTGGCGGCGTAGATGAGGGCGACCACGATGCTGGCGATCGCCGCGACGCCCGTGCGGTAATCGGGAATGCAGTACTTCGGCACCGGGTAGATCGCAGGGCAGACCAGCGGCCCCCATGGCACGGCAGCCAGCCAGATGATGGCGATGGTTGCGGCCGTGAAGAGGGTTGCCGTGATGAGGATTCCCCACGGGACGCGCCGCGTCGTTCTGGGGCTGGTTGCGAGCTGATTGCTCATTGGTGGGCCTCCAATCCGGCCGTGGCAACTCGGCTTCTGCCACACCACAGGATGTCCGGCTGAGGTGCGTCGGTTCCATCTACGTGAGCGTCGGTCAGGGGCGCTCCTCATCGCCGGGCCGGTAGAGGACCCGGAGGTCCCCGCCGAAGGCGTGCACCTGGTTGGCAGTGAACGGGAACTCTCCGTCGAACGGGTCGGCCGGGTCCATCTCGGTGAACTTCCCACCGCCGTCGGCGGTGAACAGCGTGTCCAGCTTGCCCTGCCGGGTGATGGCGATGACTGCGCCCCGAGCGAGCTGGTCGAGACTGGTGTGCGCGATCTCGTCGCCGTCGCCAAGGACGAGTGCGACGCCGGGTGTGGTCCCGCGTCTGCCAAAGCCGGTGAGCAGGTTCGCAAGGTACCCGCCGGGCTTCGTGGTCGCACCGTTGTCGCGGTCACTCGGGTCGAGGTTGACCCACTCGCGGCCGAACTTCCGCCAGATGGTTCGGCGGCGCCAGTGCGGGATGGTCGGGTCGATGATCTCGATGGCGGTGAGGACGGTGTCATCCGGGAGCGCGTCGAACTCGACGTCGGTGCGAACGAGGTTCTTGGGCTGATCGTGATCGGTCACTCCTGTCTTATGCGCAGTGACCTTCCGCTGCCTCCCAACCTGGCACATTTCCTGTACTGCCGGGCCTTTGTCGGCGTCGACCGCTCGGGCATTGTCGGGAAGAGGCAGCGAGTCTCATCGCTTGGGCTCGCGGCACTCACAACGAATGGAGTCATCGGTGAATCGCACCCAACGACGAGTAGCCCTCATTGCGGGGGTGGCGGCCCTCTGTATCTCGACCCTGGCAGCCCCTGCGTACGCCGCACCATTACAGGGCGAGGACCCCATCGGTCTCATCCCGTGGGACGGCCCCCTGCCCAAGGGAATCACTCTGTCCGAGAGCAAGCCTGTTCACGGTGAGATGTCAGAGAGCACCTCCAACGGCATCTGGAACATGGAGATGGCCGGTCTCGGAGCTGCGGTCAACACGTACGAATGGGACGCCAAGGCCGAGACGCTCATCGTCTACTCCACGGAGAGCGAGACGTACTGGGAGCCCATTCTGGCCAAATACCTGCCAGAGCAGAAGGTGAAGCTCGTCGAGGCAGTCAACTCGAAAGCATCCATCGACGCAGTCATGAACTCGATCGTGGAAAGCGGTGGGCAGCTCGCAGGCGGCGACCGCATCGTCACCGCGATCCCGGCGAAGGACGGCAGTTCGATCACCGTCGGACTGGAGAGCGCCGAAGGTGGCGTGAGCGCGTTCTCGGAGAGTCGCCTGTCGTCAGCACTGGGGACCAGCATCGACCTGGTCGTCGAGGAAGCGCCCGATGTTCAGCCGGCCACGAGAAACGCATCCGGCGCGTCTGAATACTGGCTCGGCGGGAACATCATGCGTACCAACGTAGACGCGACGGGAGGCGATTACTGGAGCTGCTCGACGGGGTTCAAGATCGGTAACCTCACCACCTCGGCGCCCGGCATGCTATCAGCGGAGCACTGCGGAAGGGACAAGACCTACACCGCCTGGCAGTACTCGCGTACCAACAACGTTACCCAGAATCACATCGGCGATTTCCAGGGATTCCTTTCGACGGCTGGGTTCAATTCGGACACTGCGCTGTGGACGGGCGGGCGCCTGTCGAAGATGATCCCTGCCATCTACACGGGCAACTACACCGACATCTCAACGGGTGAGTTCGTCCGCGGTGGGAACTACCCCGCCGTCGGCACCGATGTCTGCTACACCGGGTCTCGGTCTGGGAACGTGTGCAGCAACGAGGTCCTCTTCACCGGACTGACAATCTGCTACTCCGTCACACAGTGCTACGCGGGCATCACTTGGACCAGTCAGCGGTCGAGCATCGAAGCCGCCGGCAACGGCGACAGCGGCGGCCCGGTGTACCAGATGGTCGCCGGCAAGGCGATGGCGTCGGGCGTGATCAGCGGCATCGTCGGAGGATCTCAGACGTGCACCGGCGACCCCGGCACGGCGACCCGCAACTGCAGTCCCGTCGCACTGTTCGCGCCTGTAGTCGCAGCCATTGGCAGCGGCGGGAACTGGGGCCTCTCGTACATCCCGTAGGACCAGCCAGATGCACGGTGCCCCGGGACCTATAAAGGTCCCGGGGCACAGCCGCATCAGGTCGGGCCGACGCCTCGCTGCGGGTCGTCACCCCATCCAGGCGACGAACAAGTACGCCGCGATCGGGCTTACCGCGAGGACGGTCACGCCGGCGATGACGACGGAACGGCGCCGGAGCGAACCGACAAGCGCGAAGAGCATCGTCACGACGTAGACGCCGGCTACCGCCACGGTGGCGATAGTCGCGTTATCTACCCGATGGCCCTGTTGGCAGTGGCGTGGCGCCGGATCGATCGCTGGGCACACAATCGGGCCAAACGGGACTGCCACAAGCCAGATCAGCGCGATCGTTCCCGCAGCGAGAAGCGTTGCCGCGATCATCAGTCCCACGGAAACGTTCTCACGTCGGCGAACGGCCTGAGACTCCATGCGCTCAACCCTACGGTGGGTGACTCGCCGCGGATTGGCCCCGCGCGCCCTAGACATGTGTGCTCGAGGTGAAGCCGACCAGGAGCCCGCCTGTGACCTTGACGGCGAGGTTGTAGATGCCGGCGAGGATCGCGCCGAGGACAGTGAAGACGACGAGATTCAGGATGGCGACGACCGCGGCGAAGGAGAGCACCTGCGGCAGTCCCAGGAACTGTGACAGCACGATGCTGCCGTCGGAGAATCCCGCCATGACGCCGTCGATTTCAGCGATGACGTTCGTTGCCCGCACGACGAGGTAGAGCAGCACGAACCCGACGAAGGTGACGACAGCGATGGCGATGGCGGCGAGGAAGGACAGCTTCACCGCGGACCAGAAGTCGATGTAGACCAGTCGCAGACGAACCTGCTTCACACCGGTCGTGTGACTGGACTTCTTGGCGAGCTGGTCGGCGATCGAACTCATGGTCAGCTACCTCTCTTCGGCCCCGTAGGCGGGACGGCACGTTCGGCTACGGCACCCGCAGTTCCCGGATCGGTTCTCGTGTGCTTGCGACCGCGGCGGGTAGCAGGGACGCGACCGCGGCGGTGGTGAGGGTGAGGATCGCGAGGGCCCCGGTGAACTCGACTCCCGGGAAGGGGTCGCCTGTCGCGGCCAGCGCGATTGCGGATGCAGCGAGGCCGGCGGCTACCCCGACGATGGCGAGGAGGAGTGTCTGTGTGAGTAGGAGTCCGATGATGAGGCCGCGGGTGGCGCCGAGGGCGCGGCGGCGGCCGAAGTCTTTGCGGCGCATCATGACGAGTGCGTACAGGATGACGGCGACGAGGACACCGGTGACCGCGAGGGTGACGAGGACCAGTCCGCGGGAGAAGGTCCCGAGCTGGGTTTGCACGATCGCCCGGAGGTCGGCGAGTGCCTGGGACGTCTGCACGGAGATCTTGGAGGGGTCATCGACGGCGAGGACGGAGAACACCGCGTTGGAGACGGGCGTGACAAGGTCGGGGCGGTCGGCGATGACGAGGAGCACGTTGACGGTCTCGTCGCCTGCGGCGTCTGGTTGCGGGGCGAGGACCACGGGTTCGAAGCCGGTGAGGAAGTCGGGGGTGGTGATGGCGCCGGCCATGGCGTAGTTGCTGCCGGTAGTCGTAGTGATGGACCCGGCGATGTCAGGGAGGCCGAGCTGCTCGAGGGCTTGTGGTGAGGCGTAGGCGAGGTCGCCGGGCAGTGGTGAGGTGGCGGGGATGCCGAGCCGGCTGAGATGCGTGCCGTATGCGAGACGGACGGGGACCCTGGTTCCGTCCGGTACCGCAGCGTTGGTGGCGTCCACGGCAGAGGAGAACGCGGCAGCCCACTCGATGCCTTCGATCGTCGCGATCCGATTGAGGACGTCGCTGGTGAGGCCCGCACCGGTTTCGGCACGCACTTGGATGGTGCGGGTCCCAGCATCGTCGATGGAACCGAGCACCCGCTGCTCCGCGCCGACGGTGCGGCCGGTGGTGAGCATGACGGTGAGCACCATCCCGACCACCACGAGCATGGTGACCACGGATGCGACGGGTTGCGACAGCGCGGATGCCCACGCTTCCCGCACCACCGCCGTGGGCCGGGCGGTCACAGTTCGATCCTCCGGTCGCAGGCGACCGCGACGTCGGGTGAGTGGGTGACGATGATGACCGCGGCTCCCGCGGCCGCGTGCTCCTGCAACGCGTCCACGACCACGGCGGTTGTGGCGGGGTCGAGATTCCCGGTGGGCTCATCGGCCAGCAGGATGCGGGGTTCGCTGAGCAGGGCCCGGCACAACGCAATCCGCTGCGCCTGACCGCCGGACACCTGACCGGGCTTGCGGTCGGCGGGGACATCCACACCGAACCGGTCGAGGAGCTCCTTCCCGCGGCGGGCGGCGATGTCCCGGCGGGCACCGCGGTACAGCGCGGTCTCGGTGACGTTGTCGATGACGGTTCTGGTTTGATCGAGTGCGGCGTCCTGGAACACGAACCCGAACCGGTCCGCGCGCAGGCGTGCTTTCGCGGCATCCTTCACGGTGGACACCGGTGTGCCGTCGATGAGGATCTCCCCTGCGGTCGGCTGCAGCATCAGCCCGAGCAGGTACAGCAGCGTCGATTTGCCGCGCCCGGATGGTCCGGTCAGAGCGGTCGTGGTGCCCTCGGGGAACTCCGCCGACCAGCGGTCGATGACCGGTGCGGTGCCGTGCCCGTACGAGAAGGACAGGTCGTGGGCGTGCAGCAAGGTCAGGTTCCCTCGCCGGGGATGCGGACACGAGTGCCGTCGCCGACACCTTCAACGACGCTCATGCCCTTGGCGGCGGCGACCACGGTGACCGGCACCCGCCCACCGTCCTCGTCGATGACCGCGACCTGCCCGTCCGCGCCGGTGACGAGCGCGGCGGACGGCACCACGAGACCGGCGACCGTCTCCTGCGTCACGATCCGAGACTTGAGGATCGCCTCGCCGGAGACCGGCACCTGGCCGCACTGATCGGCGCAGATCACCGCGCCACCGTCCCCCGAAAGCGCGACGATGACATTCCCGGTGTCGGGTTCCGGCTTCTGCTCCACCACGAACCCCGCCCACTCGCTCCCCTCGGGGGACGAGATTTGCACGCGGGTGCCTGCCGGCATCATCGTGGCCTGCGCTTCGGTGACCGGCACCTCGAACGCTGGCGCGGCCGGCAGCCCCTGCACGGCCTCCTCACCGCCGGTCAGCGTCGCGCCACGGAAGATCAGCTCCTCGTCGAGGGCGACCCGGGTAGGCAGCGTCGGCACGTAGATGACGTCGCCGGCGTCGACGGTCCCGGTCTGCGGCACCCCCAAGCTCTTCTGCCACGCCTTGATGGCACGGATCGTGCCCGCCTTGGCCTTGCCGTCCACCGTCCCGGTGTAGAACCCGCGCGCCACGAGCATCGTCTGCAGCTGGGCAACATCGGCGCCCTCGGCGTCCTGCCCGATCGCACGGAACGCGGGAACGTCGCCCTGGGCGACGACGACCGGCTTCAAGTCCACGGAGTACAGCGTCGACCCCTGCACGACCTCGTCTCCGGCCGCCACGGTGACCCCGGTGACCACCCCGGATGCCCGGTTCGCTCCCACAGGCACGGGAGTCCATTCGGCCACAGTGTTCAGCTGGATACTCGCCCCGACCTCACCGGGCTCCACCGAGACGTACGTGTACGGCGTCGACTCGAGCACGTCCTCCGCCGGTGTGAGCACGGTCGTGACCGCCCAACCTGCCGCCGCACCAACACCGACAAGCGCGGCCGCTCCCAGGAGAACCCACGGCCAGCGCCCCCTGCCCCGGTCAGCCGCGGTCACGGGACCTACCCGGGGTGAGACCGCCGCGCCCGTCTACCGCCCTCGTCATTGCGTCAACCTAACCGATCCGCCAGCCGGGCCATGGGCGATCAGAGGGCCAGGCCGCAACCATGTCCCAGATTGTGGAGTGACGCGAAGCCGCTGATCCGCGAAGCTTCACACGCCTCCCTGATGTCGGGACGGCAGGGTCAGCGTTCCATCTGGGGTTCAAGGAGTGAAGATGCGCACACGAAAGCAGAAACTGGTGGCGGCTGTCACCGCAGTGGTCTTGGGAGCGGGGCTGTCGCTCGTCGCGTCGCCGGCGTTCGCAGAGAGCTGGTCGAAGCCGCATTACGCCGGCACGAACAACCGGCTTCAGATGTCGTCGAACGCGACGTCGACACAGATCTACTACGTCGACGGGGTGACCAAGATCAGCAGTATCGCGGGGCCGCTCAGCTGGAACCAGGCCATCTCGGCGGGATCGCACACCACGATCATGACCACTCCCGGACTCTTCTCCTCGAAGTCCGCGTACGTGTACTGCCCCTCCGGAGCCACGTGCGCTGGATAGCGAAACTCGCGGCGGCCGCGGCGGTGTGCACTCTCACCGCCACGGCCGTCGCCGCGTGCTCCCCGACCGCGCCGGAACCGTCGGAAACGATCGATGCGGCGAAAGACTGGACCACCACATCCGACCAGTGGATGACGCTCTACCGGGCCATGCTCAAGTCCCGCGCGGAAGGCTCAGGCATTACCGACCCGCCGGACGTGGAAATCGTCCGCATCGTGCCCATCGAAGAGTGGCCCGAGGCCCAGGTGAACTGCCTCGCCGAGGAGGGGTTCGCTGCCTCTGTCTACTCTGGCGGCGCCGTTCGGTATGCCGACGTGCCCCCGGAGCAGGGGCCACTGCTGAACGTTGCCGCCTACGTGTGCGAGGCGAAGTACCCGTACGACGTCCGACGGAACGAGAAGCTCCCCGAAAAGCAGGCGATCGCGCAGTACGAGTTCTTCACGTCCACCGTTGCGCCGTGTGTTGAGTCGCTCGGGTATGAGGTGAGCGACCCACCATCGCTGGCAACCTGGCTCAGCGACTACTACGCAACGGGGTTCGCGTGGGACCCGATCGCCGACGCGTGGGAAGCCGCCGGCAACAACCATGACGTGCTCATGGAGATCCAAGCCGAGTGCCCGCGGGAAGCTCCCGGACTGTACCCGGAGGTCGGCGGACTGCAGTACTAACACCCGATGAACGGTGGAGAAGATGCTGGATACGAGTTGCGGTTCACTCTCCCCAGCTCCCCCGCGCATGTCCGAAGCGCTCATTCCCACCACGCAGAATGGAGTGGGGCAGCAACGGCTCGGAGACGAGCCGCAAGGACGTTCGGATGGGGTTTCGTCGTGTCGAGTCAGGGTGAGCGGGAGAGCGCCGGCGACGGCGAGCTGCTGTTCAGGCTCGCTCGCGGCGATGAACGCGCGTACCGCCAACTCCACGACCGGCATGCCGCACCCGTCTACCGGGTCGCACTGGTGCTCGTGCAGAAACCCTGGGATGCCGAAGAAGTGGCGGCGACCGTGTTCTTCGAGCTGTGGCGCAAACGCGACAAGGTCAGAATTGTCGACGATTCGATCCTCCCCTGGCTCCTCACCGTCACCTCCTTTGTGGCGAAGAACCAGCTGCGCACGACCCGCCGGTACAGCAGGTTGCTCGGCCGCATCCCCCACGACGGTCCGACACCCGATCACGCCGACGACGTGGCCAGGGCACTGGACACGGTCCGAATCTCCGAGGACATCCGAACCGTGTTGCAGCGGTTGAACCCGCGGGATGCGAGCATCCTCCTGCTGAGCGTGGTCCAGGAACTGCCTGTGAAAGACACGGCGCTGGCACTCGGGATCCCGGAAGGGACCGTCAAGTCACGGCTGTCCCGTGTCAAGGCGCGGCTGCGGACCACCCTGCGCCACTATGCTCCCCCTGCAAAGGAAGCGGACGCATGAGCACCGACAACGGCCGGATGCCGCACCACGACGCGGTCCAGGACCTCCTCATCGAGAAGATGCGGAGCGATCTGTCGCGCCCGAAGTGGTGGCAGACGCTGTGGGGCCGGTTGTCAATCGGCGCGGGTGCACTCCTCGTGGCTGGCACCGCAGTGGCTGGTGTCGTCCTCCTCGAGAACCGACCTATCAGCGAGACCCTCGTCGTGCACTGTCTCGACAGTCCTCACCGCGCGGCAGATGGGTCGCTGCCTGGAGCTGCGGTCAGTATCGCCGCGCCGGACGGTGTGGTCCCTATCGAGGACGCCGAAGCCGTCTGCGAGCAGATGTGGCAGTCCGGTGCGTTCGCCGAGCAGGACGCCTTGAACCCAACACCCGCGCCGGGCGATGCGCCCGAAGAGTTCACAACCTGTGTCACCG
This sequence comes from Microbacterium trichothecenolyticum, assembly GCF_041938625.1. Lineage (GTDB taxonomy): Bacteria > Actinomycetota > Actinomycetes > Actinomycetales > Microbacteriaceae > Microbacterium > Microbacterium trichothecenolyticum_D. Next base: position 2,618,718 of record NZ_CP169427.1, read on the forward strand.
AGAATGGCGAAGCCGCTGTGGTCCCCGGGCGCATCGAGTGCTCAGTACTGCACCTGCACCCCTATCAGCCGAACGTGCCCGCCGGGCCGTAGACGTTCGACGAGCTGCGGCCCATTGAACTGCTCGGCTTCGGCCACGTCCGCAAGCTAGGGGACGAGGGGTGCGACGAGTGTGGCATCGGCTGCCCGGCGCAACCTGCGACCCCACCGTCGGTGCAGGACCGCGAGCGTCCCCACGAGCGACGGGAGATAGACATCGAATACGGAACCATTCTCGTTCACTGGACATGACTGAGTGAAGACCGATTCGCGGCCTTCCTAAGCTCCAAGGGAGTTCCCGATGTCGCCCAGTACCAGCATCCTTCTCACCAACAGGAGCCCCCGGACACCTCACATCCAACGGGCCATCACTTGGTATGGTCGGCCCATGGGTATGCACAGGACGGCGCTGGCAACCGCCTCACTTCTGCTGGCGGCCGTGAGCCTGTCTGGATGCTCAACGTCTCCGTGGGCAGACCTGGAATCGCATGTCGACAGTTCGGGTGAAACTCTCCCGTCAACCCTGGACGAGAGCGTGCTCGAGGCCGTCGACGCAACGCCGGCGGCGACTCTCGGATCGCTTGACGAGACGACCTTCTACGCTGCGCGATCCAAGAGCGACCCGGAAACGATGTGCCTCGTCATAGACGGCCCCGCCAGTGCGGAAGTCGCGTGTGGGACACAGTCACCAATCGTTGTGACAACCGACGGGGGATCATTCGCGATGGGCGATAGGGCGCCTGAGGCAGACGGATGGATGCCGTTGGGCGACTTTCTCTGGTCCGAGGCCCAGTAGGCCGGTGGCCACCACAGTGGCCACCGGCCCCGGCTCGACCAGGCTCTACCTATTCGAAGCGCAGTAGAGCAGCACCTTAACCTCTTTGCCATGTCTGCATGCAACTGATGCATACGAAGAAGACCAAGTCAAAGAGATGTAGTTGTGTCCTCCGTAGATCGTCGAGGACTCGCTCTTGATCGCATATACCTCGGCGGAGGTGTTCTGCGCTTCTACGTACGCGCCAGTGCTGGTGTGGTGCCCACTCCACTTCCAGATGTTGGCCGCGACGAGAGCCTGATGCCAGGCGACCCATGCCGCATTCGCCGGCGTGGCGACGATGCTGCTGATGACGAGTCCGAGGACAACCGCGATGGCGACGCGAGTGACGTGGCGACCACCAGCGCTGCCCTCGCGTGGGGTGTCGACATTCTTCATCTCCCGACCTTTTCGACACCCCGTAGCTGAACTGCCGATTCGCCCACCCCGATCGTTGTTTCCGGGACCCCACCGTTGGCATCCCGACGTTCGAGTACAGAGGTTCCGATCTTTTCGAAGCCTGTGGGGACATCGGCCCGGGTCGCAGCAGCGGGAAGCAGGAACGCCGCGAACGACTTCGCGGGATCGGCCGGATCCTGAACGGACAGGACCAAGCCGTGCTTCACAAAAGCGTCTTCTGAACTACAAGAGCCGACGATGACGTCGTCCGCTGTAGGCGCCACGATGAGGCACAGGCGGCCGTCAGCGTGGAGTACGGACCAATAACCGGCCGCATCTGACCGCCCCAAGTGGCGCGACGTGTCCGTCTGCAGATCACCGGCGTTGCCGCTGGCAAGCAGCACGTCCGGTAGCTCGTCCACCGCCGTCGCAACCGATTTCTGGGCAGTGTGCAGGGTCGTGAAGTCCGGCCTCTCTGATGCTCCTGCCGCGGACGAGATCGCTGTCACGGTGAGAGCCGCCACTAGTGTCGTCGAGGCGGCTGCGATTACGATGCCGAGTTTCTTGTTCATCTTCATTGGTGCGCCTCTCCTAGTTGGTGTACTTGCAGACCTGAAGTGCGGTGGTGCCGGGTTGCGCAAGTGGGCTGTACCAAGTGCATTTGCTCACCGTGAAGGTCCGACTGTGGCTGGTGAAGATGTACTCGTACCCCTGCACCTGGGCGAAGCCGTCGTTCTGGAGATACATCGGCTGGGCGTAGTTGACCCCGTACGCTTTCGCGCCCGTCATGTTCTGATGGCCGCTCCACTTCCAGGTCGACATAGGCAGCTGGCCGTTGAAGTACGTGTAGTCCACGGCGTGTGCGGCCGCGGGTACGCCCACCAAGGTTGCTACAACTGCTGCACCGAGGATGAGGCCTCGCCACTTCGTTCTTTTTATCTGCTCGGACACCCTTGCTCCGTTCAGGCGGAAGATTCCGCACCTCGATATGTCCGGGAGGCTGGTGCAGGTTCCATATCGATGTCGAATGGGACTCCATCCACCAACACCCATGGCTTGGCAATTCAGCTTCCGCTCCCGGGCGTATGGAGAGCTCGGCGCTGCACCCTGCACCGCTATCAGCCGAACGTGCCTACTGGCCGGTAGACGATCGATGAGCTGCGTGACGCCATGAAGCCGAGCGTGGCGCAGTACGGCGCGCACGTCAGGACGTCGCCGCCGTAGCTGGTGGTGTCGTAGTGCGAGGCCCAGCAGTTGCTATACCCCTCGGCGGACAGGATGTTGTTGTTCCATCCGCTGGCTAAGGTCGGGAAGCCGTAGGTCACGCCGTAGCATCCGCTTCCCGTGCCCCAATGGATGAGGACCGAACCGGAACGTGAGGTGCCGGTCCAGACCTTCCCGATCGTGACGGTGCTCGCCGCGACCGCCGCGCCACGGGCGGCAGGTCCCGTTTCGAGGAGCTGCTCGATGTCGCCCGGAGCTCCGTCTTCGATGAATTGCTCGGCCTCGACCACGCTATCGAAGCAGGAGATGACCGTCGGGATCTCCTCCGGCACCGGCTGGCCTTCGGGCACGGCGACGCCGCCGACCGTGCAAGCGGATGGCGCCTCGGGCTCCGCGGCGACCGCAGTCGTCGAGCTGAACATGGACAGGGCGATGAATATGGCGGACACGGCCGCCAGAGTGCGCTTTGACACAGAACTCCTCCTTGGGGGATTCGTTCTGTATGTCCGGCACCCGGCTAGGGGTTCCGTCTCCGGCTACCTCACGGTCGGCGGATTGTGGCGCGTGTGGTCGAGGTCTATCCCAGGTCGTACACGTGTTCAGGCAGCTCTGGGCATGTCGTCGCGAGCTCATAGATCTGATCCATCAACAGACCCGAGTCGGCGACGTCCAGGTAGGGCGACCACTGCTCGGCTGTCTGCCATGTCTGCTCGAAGACCTCCAGGCTGGGGGCGGCGGACACCTCCACCCCGGCCTCCTGCAGGCATGACGTCAGGGTCGTGGTCTGGTACTCGTAGAGCGCTTTCAGCTGCGCGTCATCGAACGGGCGCGTGTATTTCTCCTCCAGCGGGTACCTCACCATGCAGGACCATTGGGCGACATCGCTGGCCATTCCCTGCGCGTCGTCCTGATTGACGGCGAGCATCCCGTTCGGCTGCGCTTCCGCCTCGAACCCGGACTCTGCCATGCAGTCGGCGATGACGCCTGCCCACTCGAAACGATCCACGTATCGCACCATGGTGACGCTTGGCCGTTCCGCATCCGGGTACTTCGCCGCCACCTGCTCCCACAGCTGATCCGATATCTGCGATGAGGACGTTGCTGCCGGAGTCGGCGTTGGGGTGGGATTAGCGGCTGGGGTCGGCGCGCAACTCGTGACCATGGCGCACAGCGCGGCGATACAGGCGATCGTCGTCGACCGCTGCGGAAATGAAGGACGGTCGTTCATCGTGGCTCCTGGTGGGTGTGAATTCTTGCCGGGCTCGTGGCCGGTCGCGCGCGACCGGCCACGAGATTCATCCGTAGGACTTGCAGGAGGGGGTTCCGGACGCGCTTGTCGTCCCTTCGACGCCCCACGCTCCCCCACCCGGCTTAGGCTGGCCGTTGGTGTACGTTGCGACGAGGGTGTAGGTGCCACCTGTGGTCGACACGAACTTCGTCTGGCTTCCGGGCGGCACGTGCGAGGAGTACACGTACGCGGTGGCGGTGAGCCACCCGTAATTCGAGCCGCACCCCAGTGTGCCGGTCCGGATGGCCGCAGAAGCCGGCGCGGCCACGCCGAGGCTCAGTACGATTCCGGCGGCCGCGGCGAGAACCGCGATTCTCTGCCATCGACCACGCTGCTGCCTTGGTGTCCGTTTGAGAACTGTCATGTTCTTCCTCTCTGCCGCCCACGGTGGCGGCTTCTACCCCGGAATGTCCGCACTGGGGATTCAGTTCCATCTCCGGAACCGCGTGAGGTACTTCGAACGAATCCGGAACCGACCTGGTGCGTTCGGACATGACGGTCTGTGGAGCACGAATCTCTGGCACCCCTGCGCAAACGTTGCCTAAGGCTCATCGAGGAACACTTCACCGAGCCACACGCCGATCACGCCTGGTTTGCGCGGCGCCTTCACGTGTCGCGCCGTCACCTGGCGCGGGCCTTCGAAGGGGGTGGCAGCGTGGCTGAACGTCTTGCGCGCCGGCGCCTCGCGCAATTCGTGGTTACTGCCGCGCTGGAGCCGAACACCCCGCTCCCAACGATCTCGGCACGTTGCGGATATGCGAGCTACGAGACGCTTCGGGCGCAATGCCACCGCCACCTCGCCCGTTCGCCCCGAAAGGTGAGGCAGTTTGGCGCGTCCGACGGCGAGATCGTCGGCTGTGCGTTCATCGCGGACCCGCAGCTTCAGGACGTTGCCGCCTGACGCTGACACCAATACGCGCGACGTCCCGCGTAACGGACGACCAAGGCCGTTTATGGGTGAGCCCGACGGCGCTGCAACGAGGGAAGAGGAATAGATGAAGATGTCCCGCCTGACCATCGCCGCCCTGACGATCGCAGGGTGCCTGACCGCCCTGTCGGCCGCGGGGGCCAACGCTGCACCAACAGAGGACAGGGTCGAGCCGTCGTTGCCGAGCTTCCTAGCGCCCATCGACCCTGCGGACGTGCCGGCCGAGCTACGCACCGACGCACCCGACCCGGAGTTCCAGACCCCGGCATCGGTGCCGCCGGGCGTCTCCGATGCGCTCATCACGATGGAACTCGAGAATCCTGAGCTCGGCATCGCTGGCACCGAATGGGACCCGGTGACGCAGACGACACTGCTGTACGCGACGGCACCGGCGCAGGCGGTTGTCTCAGTCCTCGAGAAGCATGGCATCGCCCACCAGGTCGCGTATCGCGCTGCGAGGTACGACGCCGCCAGTATGCGCGGGATCATTCGCGAAGTAATCGGAGGGGAGGACGGCCGCCTACCCTCTGGTCACTCCGTTGTGATGGCCGCACCCGCGCTTGACGGGTCGCGCATCGATCTCGTACTGGAGGACTCATCGCAGATGCTCAGGGCAGCTCCTGCTATTCCCGACGTCGGCATCCCTGTGGCGGTCGAGTACGGTGCGGCACTGACCCCTACGCTCCGTAACCACGAGCCGTCTATCTCTCCCGGTCAGCGTTACTCCGGCGCTTACATGCACAACGGCAGCACTGCCTGCACGACGGGCTTCCGAGTAACGCAGCCCTCATCGAGCACGCCGGGGATGGCGTCGGCAGAGCATTGCAGCACGACCGCTGCAATCGGCACACAGTGGTACTACAACTCCACCCTTGGCCACTTCATCGGCCAGGCACAAGGGCAGATGATGCCGCCGGGGCCCGGTTACAGGCCTGACCTCGCTTCCTGGACAGGCGGTGGAGCGGGCGCGCTCGTCCCGGGCATCTTCATCGGCGACAACACTGTCGCAGGTTCGGGGGTCTACGCCATCAAGGGCGCTGCCAGCACCCCGGTCGGGGCGTACGTGTGCTACTCGGGCAGTAGGTCGGGAACGATCTGCGGCAACACTGTGACCAACATCAATGTCACTGCTTGTTATGGCGCTCCGTACGGTTGCTACGACAACATCACCGTCACCAGTCAGGTCAGCGGCACGCCGTCGGCCGGCCAAGGAGACAGCGGAGGGCCTGCCTACAACACGAACTCGGGCAACATCTACGCCGCAGGCTTCATCAGCGGTATCAGCAACGGAACGACCACCTGCTCTGGCGACGCGGGTGGTCGTCTCTGCAGCTCGGTGGTCCTGTTCAGCGTCATCAACGATGTGTTCGTCGCAGGTTGGGCGCTGAACGTGATCCCGTAGTCACTGGTCCTGCTGACTCGTGACCTCGACGGTGAAACCGTCGAGGTCACGAGTGGTCGGGAGTTCAAACGTCCGTGCAGCGTCATCCGCCGTACACTCGCCCTCTGCTCCCGGGGCACTGATGGTCACAAACACGGTCCGGGTCTCATCATCCACCTCGCCGAGCTCCGGGATCCAAGGGCAACTGCCCGATCCGTGAGTGGTCAGGATGAGAATGTCCGGCTGCGACCATGCCTCCACAATGGAGGCGGCGTCTCCGCTCACCGTTAGAGACACACCAGAGGCAGTCGGAGTCCCGGGGTACCCGGGTTGCGGAGATGGGCTCTCGCTTGCGCACGACGCAAGACTGGCAACAAGGAGACCTACCAGTAGTAGCAATCCCCCGCCTCGATGAACAGCGAGCAGCGGGCTGCGTGCAAGGGTCTCGGCGCTGGCCATGTCGTCACCATACCTACCGCTCTCAGATCGGCCATTGGCTTGGCTCATTCCGTGTACATGCGCGGTCCGCGGCCAGCCCAATACGATGCACTCGTGTTCCTGCCTCACCCTCGCGGCTTCCGTGACCCGTCGCTCGTGGCCGAGCGGCTCGCGATGCTCGAGACGGACCAGTCCGTTCAGCCGCTGCGTGTCGTGATGGTCGACGGTGCGGCCGTCGTAGCAGTAGCTGTCATGGAGCCTCTATGCGCGGTGTCCGCGAAACTCACGTACCACCCGGTAGTACACCGTAAGGCAAACTGTCAGCAGTATTGAAACAACAGGCAAGACGAGCATTCGCGGTCGTTTCACGGACGAACTGATCCCTGATCCGGTGCTTTCGGGGGGCGCAGGAGAACAAAAAGGAGCCGCCTCCCGCATGATTCTGCGGGAGGCGGCTCCTTCTACTGGTGCACCCCCTGGGACTCGAACCCAGAACCCACTGATTAAGAGTCAGTTGCTCTGCCGATTGAGCTAGAGGTGCGTTGTTCACAAACGAGGCGAACGAGGATCAACATTAGCATCACGATCGCGTCTCGTGAAATCGAGGCGGGAACGCCCCGGCTATCCTTGATCCCGTGACCTCCCCCTCCCCCGTTTCGACGTTCGACACGCCGTTCGAGGGAGATCTCCGGGCCGATCTCGATCTCGCTCTGCGGCTGGCGGACGCGGCGGACGCGGCCTCCATGTCGCGCTTCGATGCAGCGGATCTCGATGTGCGGCTGAAGGCCGACGCGAGCCACGTCACCGAGGCCGATCTGGCCACGGAGCGCGCCCTGCGCGACCTTCTGGAGACCGAGCGCCCGGGCGACGGCGTGTTCGGCGAGGAGTACGGCGTCACGGGCGATTCGGCGCGGCAGTGGATCATCGACCCGATCGACGGAACCGCGAACTACCTCAAGGGCATCCCGATGTGGACGACCCTCATCGCCCTCACGATCGACGGCGTGCCGCGCGTCGGCGTGGCGAGCCAGCCCGCGATCGGCCGGCGCTGGTGGGCGGCGACCGGACTCGGTGCCTGGACCAACACGCCCACGGGCCAGGCGAAGCGACTCACGGTGTCGACAGTGGATGCGATCGCCGACTCGAGCGTGAGCTTCCAGAGCATCGCGCAGTGGCGCGACGCCGGCAAGCTCGACGCGCTGGAGCGCCTGACCTCGTCGGTGTGGCGTGATCGCGGCTACGGCGACGCGTGGCCGTACATGCTCCTGGCCGAGGGGCGTCTCGAATTCGTCGCCGAGTTCGGCGTCAAGGAGTACGACGTCGCCGCGCTCGTGCCGATCGTGACCGAGGCCGGCGGCAAGTTCACGTCGTTCGACGGCAACGACTCGCTCTCGGAGCGCTCCTCGCTCGCGACCAACCGCGTGCTCCACTCGGCCTATCTCGGCCTGCTCCACTCAGCCTGATCCCGCACCGCCTGACACCGACCGCCTCCCATCCCCCACGGAGACTCTCTGATGCCTGCCACCCGCATCCTCGGCGCCGCAGCCGCCCTCGCCCTCTCCGCCGTCCTCCTGTCGGCCTGCGCCGGCACGCCCGAGGCCGCACCCGAAGAGACGGGCAATGCGCAGACGCCCACCGCGGCCGCACCCGAGCCCTCGACGACGCCCGAGTCCGCGCCGGCCTCGACCGAGGACCCGACCTGCATCACCATCATCGGAGAGTCGGTCGTGGCGAACTTCGAGAGCCTCGGGTGGAGCTCTCAGGCGTCGCCGCTGTACATCGGCAGCACCGAAATCGAGGACGGCCTGCAGTGCATGTGGGCGGACTTCGAGGGTCCCGCCGGCGACCACGGACAGATGTTCGGCTGGGCACCGCTCGCCGATGACCAGGCCGCCGATCTGCAGGAGGAGCTCGAGGCCCAGGGCTGGGTGCGTGAAGAGGACTCCGCCGGCGTCTACATCACCGAGAGCGCCGACACCGCGATCGCGACCGACGCCGACGGCTACGGCATGACGTACCTCTTCTCGTCCGGCCAGGTGAAGGTGGCCGACACGAAGCAGGGCCTCCTGCTGATCGAGTGGCCCCCCAGCTGATTCCGCCTGCCGGCGTGGGTCACCCCGGCAGGGCCTGCTCCGCGCGCGCCCGCGCGGCCTCCTCGAGGAGCATCCGGCCGCTGCGCTCGTAGAGCTCCATCGCGCGCTCGGGCGTGTCGCCGACCGCCGTCATGCCCAGGCGCCCCTGTTCGGTGATCGAGCTGATCATGTGGAACACGATGCCCTCCTGCCGCGAGCGGTCGAAGTGGAGGTGGTGGCGCGCCACGGCGTCGAAGAGATCTCCCACCGAGAGGGCCCTGAGGTCGTCGCCCTCGAGATGATCCGTCGCGACGAGGTGCTTGTGCACGCCCTCCGGCGTGACGAACGCTCCTTCGTCCCCGTCGTAGCGGCCGTCGGTGAGGAACTGCAGTGTCAGGAACGGGTGCGTCGTCCCGCCCTTGCGGAGATTCAGCTCGATCGCCCACGACGACCATTCGCCCGCGGCATCCCTCACGACCACGAAGTCCAGCGCGAAGCGCCCCCGTACGCCCAGCTCTGCGAGGCGCCGGGCGACCGCCAGCGCCGGCTCGCTGATGAGGCGCGAGTATGCGGGGTCCGCGGGGAACACGCACCCCAGGTAGCTCTGTCCGCTCGGACCGCCGAGCAGCTGGTCGTGCGTCGAAAGCAGCTCGATCGTGCGATCGGGCAGCACCCTGAGCTGCACGCTGGGGCTCAGGATCTCTTCGCCGACGATGCGCTCTTCAACGATCCCGTGGCGGGAGGCCAGCGCGTCGAGCATGTCGGCGGGGGTCAGCGTCTCGACCTCGGGCTGCATCGTTTCGAGGCTCCGGACGATGGCGGCCCTTCGGGCGACGCCGTCGAGCTCGCCGACCCCGGCGAGCTCGACGAGCGCGTTTCCCGAGCCCGACACGCCCTCGTCGAGCTTGAAGATCATCTGCCGCACCGTGGGCTTCTCGTCCAGCACCGTCTCGATCGCCCGCACGGCATCGTCGCGGCTGCGCAGGTCCTCGACGCCGAGCGGGTGCTGCACGCCGACGTCACGGAAGAGTCGCCGGCAGCCCGTCTTGGTGCCGAGCGGGGCGAGCCGGTGGTCCGCGCCGTACATCGGGATGCCGAGTGTCAACGCCAGGTCTCGCTCGCGCTCGGTCGTGTTGTACGGAATGAGGTGGCATCGCTCGCGATCCGGGATGCTGCGGGCGATGCGGGCCAGCACCCGCGGACGCTCCAGCACCTTCTCGCTCAGCGTGCGGTGGGTGCCGTCGCCCACCGAGATCAGGGTCAGCCGCGCGAGCGCATGGCTCGGGATCACCCCCGGCAGGAGCGCGAGGTAGTACTCGACGATGCGCGGGTCGATGGGCTGCGACGTGACGTAGGTCATCCGCAGCAGGGGCTGGCGCAGCAGCAGGAGGAGGAACAGGAAGCGCTCCTCGTACGCCTGCACCATCGCCGCCGAGGTCGCACGGCTCCCGACGGTGAGCGACGGCAAGACGACGACGGACTCGCCTTCGACGTTGTGCTGCATGGCCTCCCAGACCCGCGGCATCCCTTCCTGCAGGCGATCGAAGCGCTGATCGCGTTCGGCGTCGGTGAGGGACGAGAGCGTCGCCGGCGGCGCGGTGTGTGTGACGGTCATGGTGCGGCTCGATTCTCGGGATCACGGATGCCGTCCACGGCGTACGCACGGACGGCCCGGCTGAATCCGCGCACGTCGATCTCCCCCACCGGATTCGCGGCGATGTGTTCTTCGACGGCGGTGAACGCGCGCTGCGCGACGAGGATCTGCCCCGCGGCGGCCGCGGCGCAGAGGCGTGCGGCGAGATTGGTGACGCTGCCGATGGCGGCGTAGTCGAAGCGCCCTTCGAAGCCGATGCGGCCGAGCGTCGCGTAGCCCTGCGCGACGCCGATCCCGATGCCGAGGTCGATCGCCCGCCGATGCCACTGCGCGGTGAGATCGCCCACCCGGTCGCGGATCTCGATCGACATCTCGATCGCTCGACGAGCGGGCTCGTCGAGCGGCAGCGGGTCGTTGAAGAACACCATGACGCCGTCGCCGGTGAAGCGCTCGAGCGTGCCCTCGTAGCGATCGATGAGCTCGCCGAGCACCGCGTGGTATTCCGACAGCACGCCCATGACCTCTTCGGGCTCGCTCGACTCGGCGAAGGGGGTGAAGCCCCGGAGGTCGCAGAACACCACCACGATGTCTCGCCGGTGACTGGCCAGCACCGTCTCGTCGCCGTTGTCGAGCACGACCTCGACGACCTGCCGCGACAGGAATCGCCGCAGCCGGTTCACTCTCTCGAGCTCGTCGACCTGGCTCGCGACGCGGGCTTCGAGCTCGACGTTCCAGCGCGCGAGCTCAGCGGCTTGGCGCTCGATCGTGTCGTGGTAGCGCTTCAGGCGCGCAAGCGACGCGACGCGCGCGACCAGCTCGGCCTGATCGAACGGCTTGCTCACGAAGTCGTCGGCGCCGGCTTCTAGCGCGTGCCGCTTCTCCTGATCCCCGCTCGCCGTGATCATCACGACAGGCAGGAACCGCCACTGCGGGACGCTGCGGATGCGACGGCAGACCTCGTACCCGTCGATGCCGGGCATCATGATGTCGAGCAGCACGAGGTCGACGTCATGCCGCGCGAGCTGCTCGAGAGCCTCCTCGCCCGACGACGCGGTGACGACGCTGAAGCCGCGCGGGCTCAGCACCGCATCGAGCAGCCGCAGGTTCTGCTCGAGGTCGTCGACGGCGAGCACGACGATCGGCTCATCGGGCATCGGCGTGTCCCCTGCCGATGAACGCGGCCACCTGACCCGGCAGGTCGCGGATGCTGATCGGCTTCTCGAGGTAGCCGTCGAACCCGGACGCGTTGGCCCGCTCATGGTCCTCGCGCATCGCGAACGCGGTGACCGCGACGACCGGCACGGCCTGCAGCGCCGGATCCTCCCGCAGCCGGCGCAGCGCCTCGTACCCGTCGAAGTCGGGCAGCTGCAGATCCATGAGCACGAGATCGGGCTCGCACGTGGCCGCGAGCGTGACGGCCTCTTCGCCCGTGACCGCGGGCAGCACCTCGTAGCCCGACGCCGTGAGCACGTCGCGCACGAGCTTGAGGTTGAGCGGGTTGTCCTCGACCACGAGCACCCGGCGGCCGCCGTTCACGGCGCCTCCCCTCCTCGCGGAGCCGCCGCGACGGCACCGGTGAGCGCTCCGACCTCGCGCAGCGCGCCGACCAGCGCGTCGCGGTGGACGGGCTTGACGAGGTAGGCCGACGCGCCCATCGCGAGGCCCCGCGCCCGCTCGTCCACGATCGACACCACGATGACGGGCACCGCGACGGTGGCAGGATCCGTTCGCACGCGCCGCAGCACTTCCCAGCCGTCGGTCCGCGGCAGACGGATGTCGAGCAGTACGGCGGCCGGAATGTGTCGTCGGATCGCCGACAGCCCCTCGTCGCCGTCGCGCGCGATGACGACATCGACCGCGAATCCGTCGAGATACGCGGAGATGAGGTCGAGCGAGGCGCGGTCATCCTCCACGACCACGACCGTCTGCCGCCCCGTCTCGTCGTCCGTCGCAGGCGTCGCGAGCGGCGCACGACGCGGGATCGTGAACCCGAAGGTGCTGCCGACGCCGACCTCGCTCTCGAGCCACATCGATCCGCCGAGGATCGCCACGATCCGCCGGCACAGCGTGAGGCCGAGGCCCGTGCCCTCCTCGCTCTGCAGCCCGCGTCGGCCCTGCTGGAACGACTCGAAGATGCGCTCCTGGTCCGCGGGCGCGATGCCGATGCCCGTGTCGGCCACCGCCACCGCGATCTCGTGCTCGCTTGCGCGCGCGGTCACCGTGATGCTGCCGCCGTCGGGCGTGAACTTCACGGCGTTGCTCAAGAGGTTCACAAGCACCTGCTTCACGCGCAGCTCGTCGGATTCGACGGTGTCGAGCTCGTCTTCGACGTCGATGGAGAGACGGATGCTGTGCCTCGCTGCCCGCTCGCGCACCATCGACGCGCCGTACTCGAGGGCGGACCGCAGCGAGAATGTCGAAGGCTCGAGTTCCATGCGCCCGGCCTCCACCTTGGACAGGTCGAGGATGTCGTTGAGCAGCTGCAGCAGGTGGCGGCCGGATCCGAGGATGTCGCGCAGATACTCGTCCTGCCGGTCGTTGAGCTCGCCGAACATGCGCTCGAGGAGCACCTCCGAGAATCCGATCACGGCGTTGAGCGGTGTGCGCAGCTCGTGCGACATGCTCGCGAGGAACTCCGACTTGTGGCGGCTCACGACCTCGAGCTCGGCGGACTTCGTCTCGAGCTCGCGGAACAGCTGCGCGTTCCACACTGCGAGCGCCGACTGGCCCGCGAAGTTCTCGAGGAAGTCGATGGTGTCGGCAGAGAAGTCTCCGGGCGTACGCCGGCGCACCACGAGCGCGCCGACGATCCGGTCGCCCCGCAGCACGGGCACCGCGACCATCGAGCGCCAGCCGTCTTCGTGCAGCAGCCGGAGATGGGTGTCGAGCTCCACCTCATCGAGGTCGGGAACCGCGATCGGATGCCTCTCCTGGGCCGCGCGGCCCACCAGGGTGGTGTCGAGGTCGACCTTGATGGTGCGCAGCCGCTCGAGGAGGCGATCGCTCGCGTAGGCGCTCCGGACCGTGAACGCACGCTCGTGCTCGACGTACTCCATGATGGAGCCGCCGTCGCAGCCGGCGAATCGCACGGCGTTCATGATGATCGTGCTGAGCACCTCGTCGAGCACGAGACTCGAGCTCACCGCCTCGCCGACCTCGCTGAGCGCTTCGAGCTGATCGACCTTGCGTGCGAGTTCGGCGCTGCGGTCCTCGAGGGCGCGCACCAGGTGCACCTGCCGCACGACGACGGCCGCCTGCGTGGCGAAGGCCTCGAGGGCAGTGCGCGCGTGCTCGTCGAACGGCGCGACCTCGGTGCGCCACAGGGAGATGACGCCGACGACCTCGTCATCGAGCAGCATCGGTGCGGAGATGACGCTGCGATAGTGACCGACCTTCTGCGCGTCCTGGCGCCCGTACTCGGCATCGGCCAGGACGTCGTCGATCTGCTGGGACTCCCGGTCCGTGGCGACTCGTCCGACGAGGCTGGCGCGGTCGATCCGGAGGGGGTGCGCGGCGATGTAAGTCACCATCTCGTCCGACACCCCGACCCACGACGACAACGCGAAGTAGTCCCCGTCGACGAGATAGACCTGCGCGGCGTCCGACCGGCAGAGCCTGCGCGCGCTCTCGACGATCGTGTCGAGAGCCGCATCGGGATCGGAGGCCGATCGCCCGAGTGCGAGGAGAACCTCGTTCATCGCGACGAACTGCTCCGTGGCGTCGGTGTAGCCACGTGGCAGGGTTTCGGATGCCCCGCCGCCGGCTCCATCCGAACGCGCCATGGGTGGCCTCCTCCCAGTGAGACCGTGCGTTCGCCGCGATGACAGGCCACATTGTCCTCGCGCGCGGGACCGCATTCAAGACAGGCGTCGTAGGCTCGATTCCCATGGCGATCGGCGTGACGATGTACACCTTCGATATCCAGCTGGCCGACGTCGATCGGAGCGTCTACGAGGAGCTCTCCGTGCGCGTGGCGCGGCATCCGTCCGAGACCGACGCGTTCATGCTGACGCGCGTGCTCGCTTACGCGCTCGAGTACGAGGAGGGCATCGCGTTCAGCGAGGGCATCTCCGCGACCGACGACCCCGCGGTGCTCGTGCGTGATCTCACCGGCGCGCTCGTCGCCTGGATCGAAGTGGGAGCACCGGATGCTGCACGCCTGCACACGGGCGGGCTTGCCGGTGCCCGCGTCGCCGTGTACACGCACCGCGATCCCGTGAAGGTGGCCGCGCCGTGGGCGGGCAAGAAGATCCACCGCGCCGACGAGGTGAAGCTCCACAGCTTCGACGCCGGCTTCTTCGACTCGGCCACCGCCGCGCTCGAACGCCGCAACACGATGACCGTCTCGGTCACCGAGCGGCGCCTCTACCTCGACCTCAACGGCTCGTCGTTCGAGTCCGAGATCCACACGGTCACTGCCGGCTGAGCCGGATCAGCCCGGCAGGAAGTTCTCCCGCGCGAGCGGGGCGATCTCCAGACTCTGTGCATCGGCGCGCGAGACCCACCGCAGCTCTTCGATCTCCGCGTCGGTCACCGGCACCTGATCGCCGATGTCGGCCACGAACACGTCAGCCACCACGAGGAAACCCGGCTCGTTCGCCGCGGCGGCCGTGAACAGGCCCCGCGAATCCAGCTGATCGGGCTCGACCGAGAGCCCCAGCTCCTCGAAGAGCTCGCGGCTCAGCGTCTCGGCCGGCGTCTCGCCGGGTTCGGGTTTGCCACCCGGCTGCATGAACGCCGTCGTCCCCGCCTTCCGCACCAGCAGGAGCTCGTCACGGTCGTTCAGGATGACCGCGGCCGACACACGGATGCTGCGCGTCGACGTCGGTGCCGGGTTCGAGGTGCTCACGAAGGCACGCTAACAGGAACAGCCAAACCGGCCCGGCGTAGAATCACGTGTGCTTCCCGATTCCCCCGCGCCCTCCGACCTGCCGCCGAGCGGCATCGACCCGGACGATCTGGCGACCACCCTGCGGGTGCTCGCGATCATGCCGGGTGTCGACGAGTCGCACCCCGATTACGTGGCCGTCCGCCGCGCCACCGCCGCGATGTTCAAAGCCGTCAAGAAGGTGCGGCGCCGCGAGATCCGCGAGGCGATCGCCTCCGCCGACCGCGCCGTCGTCGCCGCCACGGCCACCGGAGCGCCCGACCGGATCGACGACGAGACCCGCGGCATCCCGATCAGCTCATCCACGACCGCACCCACCGCGGGCACGCTTCTCAAGCCGCGCGCCTGCTACATCTGCAAGCAGCCGTACACGATCGTCGACGCCTTCTACCACCAGCTCTGCCCGACGTGCGCGGCGATGAGCCACGCGAAGCGCAACGCGCGCACCGACCTCACCGGCAGGCGCGCGCTGCTGACCGGCGGTCGCGCCAAGATCGGCATGTACATCGCGCTGCGCCTCCTGCGCGACGGTGCGCACACCACGATCACGACGCGCTTCCCCCGCGACGCCGTGCGCCGTTTCAGCAGCCTGCCCGACGCGCCCGAGTGGATCGGCCGCCTCAAGGTCGTCGGCATCGACCTGCGCGATCCCGCCCAGGTGATCGGGCTGGCGGAGGATGTCGCGGCCGCCGGTCCGCTCGACATCCTGATCAACAACGCGACCCAGACCGTCCGGCGCTCGCCCGGCGCGTACCAGCCGCTCGTCGACGCCGAGCTCGCCCCGCTGCCCGACGGCCCACTTCCCGAGCTCGTCACGTTCGGCCACACCAACGACCGTCACCCGCAGGCGCTGGAGCGCTCGGTCACCGCCCACCCCATCCTCGCCGCGGCCGCCGCGCGTGCCGACGAGCTGACCGAACAGGCCATGGCGGCGGGTTCCAGTTCGCTCGAGCGCCTCGCCGCCGGCACCGCGATCGATGCCGGCGGTCTGATCCCCGACCTCGACCACACCAACTCGTGGGTGCAGAGCGTCGAGGAGGTCGACCCTCTCGAGATGCTCGAGGTGCAGCTCGCGAACACGACGGCACCGTTCCTCCTCGTCTCGAAGCTGCGCGCGTCGCTGGCCTCGAGTCCCGCGCGCCGCACGTACGTGGTCAACGTCAGCGCGATGGAAGGCGTGTTCAATCGCGGATACAAGGGGCCGGGGCATCCGCACACCAACATGGCCAAGGCCGCGGTCAACATGCTGACGCGCACGAGCGCGCGCGAGCTGTTCGAGACCGACCGCATCCTCATGACGAGCGTCGACACCGGCTGGATCACCGACGAGCGCCCGCATCCGACGAAGGTGCGGCTCGCCGAAGAGGGCTTCCACGCTCCGCTGGACCTCGTCGACGGTGCCGCCCGCGTCTACGACCCGATCGTGCGCGGCGAAGCGGGCGAGGACCTGTTCGGCGTCTTCCTCAAGGACTACGCGCCCGGCCAATGGTGAACCTGCCTGCGCCTGGCCATCGGGTGGTCGTGCGCTACATCCTGCCCACGGGCCAGGCGACGGACGCCCTCGGCGAACTCCTGAGCACAGATGCCGATTCTGTCGTGGTCGACGGCAAACGCGGTGTCGAGCGCATCCCGCGCGGTGCGATCATCGCCGCGAAGGAGGTGCCGCCGCCGCCCGTGGCGCGCGCGCCGCGGCGCCCGCGTCCGCCGATCGAATAAGTGGTGATCGGAAGGCCCCGGGAGGCCGCGCCGTGATCGGCGCGACCTCCCCGCGAGCCCTCAGAAGCGCAGCAGCACCTTGCCGTCCCGCCCGGGCACGGCGCTCGCTGCCGCGGCCTCGCGCGCCTGCTCGAAGGGGAACACCGCATCCACCGGCAGCGCCACCGCGCCCGAGCCGATACGCTGCACCAGTTCGGCGAACAGCGCACCGCGGGTCGCAGCATCCATCGTCTGACTGACCTTGCTGCCCCAGAAGCCCTTCACGGTCGCCTGCTTGAAGATGAGGTCGCCGGCCGACAGCTGCAGTGTGCTCGAGCCCATCGATCCGAACGACACGAGGGTGCCGCCCTCGCCGAGCAGCGACAGCAGGTCGCCGGCCGCCTCACCGCCGACGGAGTCCACGGCCGCGCGCGGCGCGTTCCCGCCGAGGATCTCCGCGGCGCGCTCACGCCAGTCGGCCGACTCGGTCGACACGACACCACGGATGCCGAGTGCGGCCAGCTCTTCGACGCCGGCATCGCGGCGCACCAGGCCGAGAACGTGCACGCCGCGCGCCGCGGCGAACTGGGCGACGAGCCTGCCGACCGCGCCGTTGGCGGTGTTCTGCACGATCCAGTCGCCCGGGTGCACGTCGAGGAAGTCGAGCAGGCTCAGGGCACTGAACGGCATCGAGATCAGCTGAGCGGCTGTCTCGTCGCTCACCGCGTCCGGCACGGGCACGAGCCCCGCAGCCTTCGCGACGAAGTACTCGCTCCACACGCCGAACGTTCCGCCGGTGGCCACACGCTGCCCGACCTTCAGCGTGTCGACGCCCTCGCCGACAGCGTCAACGACGCCCACAGCCTCGGTGCCGGATGCCGCCGGCAGCTCGGGCTTGTAGCCGTAGGTGCCGCGGATGGTCCAGAGGTCGTGGTTGTGGATGGGCGAGAACAGCGTCCGCACCCGCACCTGCCCAGGACTCGGCTCGGGCAGCGGTCGCTCCGCGACCTCGAGGACCTCGCTCGGGTCGCCGAATGCAGAGTGGATGAGTGCGCGCACGGTAGTGCTCCTTGGTGGATCCGGGCCGCGGGATGTGCGACCACCCGAATACAGCCGCGGCGGGTGCTCCCGCATTCCCCGGCGGATACGTCGCGATCGAAGACGGGGTTCTGGAACAGCGCCGTCCTTGTTCCGCTTTGTGCCAGTAAACTGGAATAGTGAGCTCTGAATCCCCCTCCTTGCCGTCGGGCGCCAAATGGCCGGCACACGGCACCGACCGGCGCGAATGGCGCCAGTCGGTGCGGGGCGGCAGCCGTGACGATCGGATGCTGCGTCACATCGATGCATCGATCCCGCCCCGCATCGCGGATCTCACGTTCGAGGCGCCACCCGGCTTCCTCGCCGAGACCGAGCGCGCCGTCATCGAGATCGCGACGACCGACGCCGAGGCTCGCGCACAGTCGCACGCCCTGGGCCGGTTTCTCCTGCGGACCGAGTCGGCGGCGTCGTCGAAGATCGAGCGCGTCTCGGCGAGCGTCGGGGATTATGCACGCGCACTGGCCGGCAGCCGCGCCAACACCAGCGCCGTGAGCATGGTGGCGGCCTCCGCTGCTCTGCATCGCATGGTGCAGCGAGCGGGTGAGGGCGGCACCATCCGACTCGAAGATCTGCTCGCGGCTCACCGCGTGCTCATGACCGACGATCCCGCCGAGTCACACTACGCCGGACGACTGCGCGACATGCAGAACTGGATCGGCGGAAGCAGCCACAGTCCTCGGGGCGCGCTGTTCGTCCCCCCGCCACCCGAGCTCGTCCCGCTTCTTCTCGAAGACCTCCTCGCGTGGGCGGCCCGCGACGACGTGCCGGCCGTCGTCCATGCGTCGATCGCACACGCGCAGTTCGAGTCGATCCACCCGTTCACCGACGGCAACGGGCGCATCGGCCGAGCGCTGATCAGCGCGATCCTGCGGCGGCGGGGGGTTGCCCGCAACGTCGTGATCCCGCTCGCCAGTGGCATTCTCGCCGTGCGGGAGGAGTACTTTGCGGCGCTGACGTCATATCGCGAGGGCGATCCCGTGCCGGTGATCGGGATCGTCTGCCGGTCGGCGCAGGCCGCCGCCGTAGAGAGCAGGGCGTCGATGGATGAGCTGCGCGCACTGCCCGACGAATGGAGGCGTCAGTTGACGGGGCGCAAGAGCCCCGCGGCCGATCGGATCATCGACGCGCTCTTCGACAACCCCGTGATGGCGGCGGAGGAGATGGTCGCCGCTTCCGGATCGACCACCGCCGCGTACGCGGCCATTGACCGGCTCGTGGATGCCGGCATCCTGACTGAGATCACCGGCCGCAAGCGCGATCGGGTGTGGGCCGCGACGGATGCGCTCGGCGAGCTGGAGGAGCTCGACCGACGGATCCAGGCCGCCATGACTGCGTGACCGGCGTACCGCGCGCGGAGGGGTCCGCGCGCCCTCGGGGCGCACGGACCCCTCCACATCCGCCGATCAGCTGCGGGGAGGGTTCGCCGGCAGCCATTCCTCCAACGTCGTCTCGAACACCTGCACCCCGGTCACGGGCATGAGCGTGCGCTCTTCCATGAGCGCGCCGAAATAGGGCGCCTCGGGGTCGGTGACGACCTCGCGTGCATCGCCGCGGAACGTCAGCCCACGGCGCACCATCTCATCCAGTCCCATGACCTCGGGACCGGCGATCTCGACGTCGGCGTTCAGCGGGGCGCCCGCGGCCGTGCGCGCGACGGCGGTCGCGACGTCCTCCGCGGCGATCGGCTGCACGAGGTTGCCCGGCAGGTGGATCGCGTCGCCGTTCCCCGACACTTGCGCGATGCCCGTGATGAACTCGAAGAACTGCGTCGCGTGAAGAATCGAGTACGGGATGCCCGAATCGCGGATCAACTCCTCCTGAGCGGTCTTCGCGGCGAAGTACGAGATCGCATTCGGACGGTTCGTGCCCACCACGGTGAGCGCGACGAAGTGCCCGACGCCTTCTTCGCGCGCACCGGCGATGAGGTTCCGCGTCGACGTCGTGAAGAACTCCATCACGTCCGCCGGCGCGAACGACGGCGAGTTCGAGACGTCGACCACGACGTCCGCCCCCTTCAGCGCGTCGGCGAGGCCCTCGCCGGTGATCGTGTTGACGCCCGAGTTCGGAGAGGCCGGAACGGCCTCGTGGCCGTGCGCGGTGAGCTTCGCGACGACTTTCGATCCGATGAGCCCGGAGCCTCCGATGACGACGATCTTTGCCATGATGTGCCTTTCGTTCGAGGAGCGCGTGGGGCGGCGCTCACCAGCTATGACCGGGTCGACGCCGGATGTGTGACAGCCTGGCGTCAGCTGTTCCAGTGCGTCAGCTTCTCCGGGTTGAGGACGAGCCACGCCTCGAGAATCAGCCGGCCACGAACACGGACGCTGAACACCCCTGTCACGTGTCCTGCTCGACACAGAACGACGCCCGGCAGGCCGTTCACCGACTCCACCCGCAGCGACTCGACTGCCGCGATCAGCATCTCGCCGAGGTACTCCCCGACGATCGACGCGCCCTCCAGAGCCCGGGGCGGCGCTGCCACGACCCCGCCACCATCGACTGTCAGGACGACCTCGGGGTGCAGCATCCGTTCCAGCACGCGGGAATCACCTGCCGCCGCAGCGGCGACCAGCCCACGAACGACACGTTCGTGGTGCGCAGCGCTCGCGGTCGAGTTCCGCGCAGAGCAGCATAGCCGGGCGCCGGGTCGCCTGGTCACGCCCCGACCTGGGCGACGTGTCCGAGCTTGTCGGGGCTCATGACCCAGAGCAGGCGACGGATGCCGTCTTCCGCAGCCGTGATCGTGACGAGGGTCGTGACCTCACCGTCCTCCGAGAGGGTGGCCGCGGGTTGGCCGTTGACCTCGACCCAGTCGATCTGCTTGCCCGTCCAGAAGTGGCTGGAGAACGCGGCCACGAACTCGGCGACGCGACTTCGGCCGGCGACCGGGATGCGGGCGGCGAGCTTGACCCCGTTGCCGTCGGTGTAGCTCACGACGTCCTCGGCGAACAGCCGCTCGAGATCGCTCACGTCGCCCTTCTGCGCGGCGACGAGGAACGCCTCGAGCAGCCGTCGCTGCTCAGCGGCGACCACCTCCGCCTTGCGTGCCGACTCCAGGTGCTTGCGGGCGCGGCTGACGAGCTGGCGAGCGCTCGGGACGGTGGCTCCGACGATGTCGGCGATCTGCTCGTACGGGTAGTCGAGCGCTTCGCGGAGGATGTACGCGGCACGTTCGGTGGGCGTCAGCTTCTCGAGCATCAACAGGATCGCGTACTGCAGGGCCTCACCGCGCTCCGCACCGAGCGCGGGGTCGGCGTCGGTGTTCACCGGCTCGGGCAGCCACGGCCCGATGTACGTCTCGCGGCGCGCGTGCGCCGTCTGCGTGGCGTTGATCGAGAGCCGTGTCGCGACCGTCGCGAGGAACGCTCCCGGTTCCCGGATGTCGGAGCGGTCGGCGTTCTGCCAGCGGATCCAGGTCTCCTGCACGATGTCTTCCGCATCGGCAACGGTGCCGAGCATCCGATACGCGATGCCGAAGATGCGCCGCCGGTGCTCGTCGAAGACCGCGACCGCGAGCGCGATGTCGTCATGATCGTTCATGCGCTGCGTGGTCTCCCCCATCGTGCGTCCGCCGCTCCCATCGCCGCGCTCAGCGTAAGCCTGCTTTGGCGTTTCCAGCTGAGACCGGACACGACAGCGATCTGTGACAGATCCGCGGAAAGTCGGAGAGCTCAGCCGCCTTGTGGCTGCGGAGGGTTGTACATGAACTCGATGCGGATGCCGTTGTCGTCCTCGACGAACGACGCGTAATAGCGCTCGTTGAACCGCGGGTACGGCTTGGGCGCGCGCACCATGCTCCATCCCGCGGCGAGCGCGATGGCGTGGAGCCGATCGACCTCTTCGCGCGAGTCCACCGCGAACGCCAGGTGCTGCCAGCCGACAGTTCCGTGTCGATGGGGGCTGGTCCCGGGATCCCGCGCGGGGAAGAGGATCAGCTCGGTCTCGTCCTCGACGTACCACGCGACCCCGGTGTCGCCGTCGGTGCGCTCCATTCCGAGTGCGGTGAGCACGGGGTCGAACTGCGCGGCGGCGCGGGGCAGGTCTTCGACGGTGATGCCGAGGTGATCGAAGAGGGGCATCCCGTCAGTGTCTTGGACGACGCGCCACCGATCGCTTCGACGCGCCGTCGACCGACCTGTGGGGCAAACTTGACGGGTGCCTCGGCAAGCGGAAGGGTGCCTGTGAAGATCAGCGAACTGCAGCGGTTCGTCGCCATCGTCGACGAGGGAATGCACGTGCCACGTGCGGCGGACGCGCTCGGCGTGCCGCTGGCGTCGCTCTACTCCACGATCGACAAGCTCGAAACCGAGGTCGGGCACCCGCTCTTCACGCGCAGCAAGCCGAACTGGTCCCTCACCCCGGCAGGCGTGCTGCTGCTGGAAGAGGCCAGGACGCGGATCACCGAAGCCCCGGCCCCGGCCGCGAAGCCGAAGGCCCCCTCGGGCGGCAAGGCCAAGGCCTCCAAGGGCAAGGGACGCGCGCCGATCGTGAAGGGTCAGCCGAAGCCGTACAAGAAGCGTCAGGGACGCTAGGCGTCCCCCGGTTTCGCGAGGCTACAGCTCGGTGACGCGCCCCGCGTCGACGCGCCAGTGACGGTCGAGCTGCACGGCGTCGAGCATCCGCCGATCGTGGGTCACCAGCAGAAGCGTCCCCCGATAGGACTCGAGTGCCTGCTCGAGCTGCTCGATCGCCGGAAGATCGAGGTGGTTGGTCGGCTCGTCGAGCACCAGCACGTTCACCCCACGCGCCTGCAGCAAGGCGAGGGCGGCCCGGGTACGCTCGCCCGGCGACAGCTCGTCGACTGGTCGGCTCACGTGATCGGCCTTGAGGCCGAACTTGGCGAGAAGGGTGCGCACCTCGCCGGACTCCATCGAGGGGACGAGGTCACCGAACGCGGAGGCGAGCGCCTGCGATCCTACGAGCAGCGAACGAGCCTGATCGATCTCGCCGATCTCGACGTTGGCCCCGACGCCCGCTGTGCCCGCGGTCGGTGCCAGGCGGCCGAGCAGTGCGCGCAGCAGCGTGGACTTGCCGGCGCCGTTGTGCCCCGTGATGCCGATCCGCTCCCCCGCGTTGACCTGCAGCGACACCGGTCCGAGCGTGAACGATCCCTGTTCGAACACGGCGGAGCTGAGCGTCGAGACGACGGTGCTCGACCGCGGCGCCGCGCCGATCGTGAACTCGAGCTGCCACTCCTTGCGCGGTTCCTCGACCTCCTCCAGCCGCGCGATGCGGCTCTCCATCTGCCGCACCTTCTGCGCCTGCTTCTCGCTCGACTCGGTGTTGGCCTTGCGCCGGATCTTGTCGTTGTCGGGCGACTTCTTCATCGCGTTGCGCACGCCCTGGCTCGACCATTCCCGCTGCGTGCGCGCCCGCGCCACCAGGTCGGCCTTCTTCTCCGCGAACTCGTCGTACTTCTCCCGCGCGTGCCGGCGAAGTGTCGCGCGTTCCTCGAGGTACGCGTCGTACCCGCCGCCGTAGACGCGGTTCGAGTGCTGCGCGAGGTCGAGTTCGAGCACACGGGTCACGCAGCGAGCGAGGAACTCGCGGTCGTGGCTGACCAGCACAACACCGCCACGGATGCCGCGCACGAAGGTCTCGAGCCGATCGAGGCCATCGAGATCGAGGTCGTTGGTGGGTTCGTCGAGCAGCACCACGTCGAACCGCGAGAGCAGGAGCGCCGCGAGCCCGACGCGGGCGGCCTGGCCGCCCGACAGCGCGGTCATCCTCACCTCGTCGGCGGGCGCACCGCCCAGGTCGAGCCCCAGGTCGGCGAGCACGGCCGGCATCCGGTCCTCGAGGTCGGCGGCGCCGCTCGCGAGCCAACGATCGAGCGCGGTCGAGTACGCGTCGGCGGGGTCGGCACCGAGCGGAGCGAGCGTGGCGTCGCCGAGTGCGGCGGCCGCAGCATCCATGTCCCTCGTCGCCTGTGCGCACCCCGTGCGACGTGCGATGTACCCGGCGACCGTCTCGCCCGCGACGCGTTCGTGCTCCTGGGGCAGCCAGCCGACGAACGCGTCGGCGGGTGAAAGGCTGATCGTGCCGGCCTGCGGCTCGCCGATGCCGGCGAGGAGGCGCAGGAGCGTGGACTTGCCGGCGCCGTTCGCGCCGACGACGCCCACGACATCACCCGGGGCGACGGTCAGGTCGAGCGCGTCGAACAGCGTGCGGTGGCCGTATCCGCCGGCCACGCCGCGCGCCACGAGTGTTGCGGTCATCAGACAATCCTCTCAGGGCGCGCCCGGAGCGCTGACCCGATGGACGCTCGTGACGCCCACCGCCGGCTCACACCGGGGAGTTCAGCCCGATCCTGTTCCCCTCACTGTCCTCGACGTAGGCGTAGACACCGCGGCCGCCGTGGGCCGCTGAGAGCGGCTCAACCGGCCACGACGAACCGGGGCAGATCGAGAAGGCCCGTGCGCGCCGCCTCGACCGCAGCGCGCACAGCGCCGACCGACACGATGTCGGCGCCCAGCGTCGAAGCGACGATCTCCGGCGCCGGGAGGTCGAGCTCCTCGGGAAGCGCGTCCAGCGCGGCCGAGATCACCGGGCCCGCACCCGCTGCCACGGCGCCCGAGACGACGATGAGGCGCGAGTCGAAGAGGCTGCCGAACACACCGGCGACGATCGCCAGCGTCTGCCCCACCTGACCCGCGATCTCGCGTGCGCCCTCGTCACCAGCCGCAGCCAGCGAGAGCACGGTCTTTCCGTCCACCTCGGCAGCGTCGAGCCCGCGAAGCCCACTGGTGGCCGGCAACGAACCATCCGCCAGTGCTCGCCGAGCAAGCGCCGCCGCTCGATGGCCGAGGCCCCACGCCCCGTCCACCCCGCGGACGTGGTCGAAGGCGACCGTCTCAGCCGCCCCGCCATGCGCACCGCGCAGCAGCCGCCCATCGGTCCACACGCCGGCACCGAGCCGGTCGCCCGCGAGAAGCGTCACGAAGTCGTCGTACCCGACCGCTGCACCGACGGCCCGCTCCGCCACCGCGGCGAGCGACGCGTCGTTCTCGACCCGCACGATCGGCGCCCACGCGCCGAAGAGCTCGGCGAAGTCCGGGTTCATCCGGCGCCAGAAGTCGTCGCGGTGCGGCGGCGAGATCCCGTTCCGGTCGACGGGCGCGGGCACGCCGACGACCACCGCCACGACGTCAGCGCGCGTGAGCTGGGCCTCGGCGAGGGTCTCGTCGACCACGCGCGACGCCGCCTCACGGCGAACGTCCGGCGCGTCCATCGTCGGGTCGAGCAGGAGATGGCGCACCGCGCGGTTCTCGCCGCGCAGGTCCGCCACGGTGGCGGTGAGGCGCGACTGCCCCGCGTCGACCCCGATCAGGAATCCGGCATCGGGCCGGAACCCGAACCGGCGCGCCGGCCGTCCCTTGCGGTAGTCGCCCGCCGCACGTGCATTCGGTAGTTCGGCCAGCATCCTCCGAGCGACGAGCTCGTCGATGACGTCGATCGCCGTCGTCCTCGTCAGGCCCACCACATCGAGCACATCCGACGCAGTGAACGCCTCGGCATCCCAGGCGAACCTGAGTACGGCGTCGAGGCTCGCTCGGCGCAGTGCCGTGGGGGTCGGCAGCGATTGTGACATCAAGCCCCTTGCCTCTCGCGGGTTCCTCCGTCATTATGGTGGACAACGAGTTGATTTGGGTGCTAAATCTAATACCCGAAGCAACGTGTCACCTCACGCTCCACGGAAAAGGACAACGTCGTGCCTGCAGCATCCGTCACCCGCCGCGCCTGCGCAGCGGCCGCCTCCCTCCTGATCGTCGGGAGCTCGCTCGTCGCGTGCGCCGGCGCGTCGTCCGGGCCCGCCGAGGTGAGATTCCACCTCAGCAAGCCCGAGGCGATCCCTTACTTCCGCGAACTCATCAAGGAGTACAACGCCAGCCAGGACGAGGTCGAGGTCGTCTTCGACACCTCGTCGAACCTGCAGGCCGGCTTCCTCCGCGGAAACCCGCCCGACCTCGGGCTGCTCAACTACAACATGGAGATGGCGCGCTTCATGGAGCGCGGCGCGCTCAGCGACCTGAGCGACATGCCCGAGGCCGACCGCATCCTCCCCGAGGTGCAGGATCTCGTCGACCAGTACGCGACCTACCCCGGACGCACCAGCGTGCTGCCGTACTCCGTGATGGCGGCATCCGTCATCTACAACAAGCGCATCTTCGAAGAGCAGGGGCTCGAGGTGCCGACCACGTGGGACGAGCTCATCCAGGTGTGCGAGGCGCTCAAGGCGGCAGACATCACGCCGTTCTACGCCACTTTCAAGGACCCGTGGACCGTCGGCCAGGGCTGGTTCGACTACACCGTCGGCGGCGAGGTCGACGTCGCCGCCTTCTACGACGAGATGAACGAGCTCGGCACCGAGGTCGGCCCGAGCTCGCCGGTGTCGTTCCAGAAGACGATGGCCGACCCGGTCGACCGCATGGTCGAGCTCACGGAGGACTACACGAATCCGGATGCCGCCAGCCGAGGCTACGGCGACGGCAATCTCGCCTTCGCCAAGGAAGAAGCGGCGATGTACCTGCAGGGGCCGTGGGCGTTCGGCGAGATCGACAAGACGAACCCCGACCTCGACCTCGGCACGTTCCCGCTGCCGATGACCGACGACCCCGATGACAACAAGGTGCGGGTCAACATCGACCTGGCTGCCTGGATCCCCGAGGCGTCGGATCAGAAAGAGGGGGCGCGCGACTTCCTGAGCTACCTCTTCCAGAAGGACGTGATGGACGAGTACAACGCCGCGTTCCTGGGGTATGGCACCACGACAGACGCGGCTCCCGTCACCGACGAGCGCATCCTCGGCATGAAGGAGTACTACGACTCCGCGAAGTTCTACCAGGGCGCCTCGAAGGCGATCCCGCTGACCATCCCCACCGACAACTACATGCAGGGCATCGTGACCGGCGAAGACCCCGAGCGCACGCTCGCGAGGCTCGACGCCGACTGGGCCCGACTGGCGCTGCGCCAATAGCGCGATACGAGAGGAAACGCACTCATGGCAACCACCACGGCCGCCGTCACGGCGCCGAAGACGGGCCGGCGCACCGGCGCGGCGACGATGCCGCAGACGCGCCGACGGGTAGACGGGGTCTACTACCTCTACCTTCTGCCCGCACTGATCCTGTTCACGCTGGCGATCACGATCCCCGCGGTCATCGGCATCTTCTTCAGCTTCACCAACTCCATCGGGTTCGGCGACTGGGAGTTCGTCGGGCTCATCAACTACATCGCCGTCTTCACCGACCCCGCGATCCTGCAGAGCTACCTCTTCACCTTCTGGCTGGCCTTCGTCGTGGTGATCGTGGTCAACGTGCTCGCCTTCTTGCTGGCCGTGGGCCTGGTGTCCCGGGTACGCCTGAAGACGGGGCTGCGAACGATCTTCGTGATCCCGATGGTGATCTCGGGCATCATCATCGCGTACGTCTTCAACTTCCTCTTCTCCAACTCCGTGCCGGCGCTGGGACAGCTCTGGGGCGTGGGATGGATGAGCGAGAGCATCCTCGCCAACCCCGACCTCGCCTGGGTCGCGATCGCGATCGTCACCGCATGGCAGGCGATCCCCGGAACGCTCCTGATCTACATCGCCGGCCTCCTGTCGATCCCCGGCGAAGTGTACGAGGCGGCCGACATCGACGGTGCGGGCAAGCTGCAACAGCTGACGCGCATCACACTGCCGCTCGTCTCGGGCTACGTGGTGATCAACGTGATCATCGGCTTCAAGGACTATCTCAACGCCTACGACATCATCGTCGGCCTCACCAACGGCGGGCCCGGTACCGCTACCCGCTCCATCGCCATGACGATCTTCACCGGATTCTCTGGCGGCGACTACGCCTACCAGATGGCGAACGCGACGATCTTCTTCCTCATCGCGCTCACCCTCGCCCTGCTCCAACTCCGTCTCACTCGCGGAAGGAACGTGTTCTGATGACCACCCAGCCCGCCCTCGCTGTCGAGGACATGACCGCCGAGCGCGTGCTCGCCGGTGACAACGCGCTCAGGCCTGCACGCTCGCGCTTCGCCATGGAGCGGGTCAACTGGCCGGGCACGATCGTGCTCGCCCTCTGCACGCTCACGGTGCTGGTGCCGCTGTACGTCACCGTCACGATGGCGTTCAAGACCCAGTCGCAGGCCGTCGACGGCAACGCCTTCACCTGGCCCACTCCGTGGAGCATCGAGGGATTCACGGCGGCGTGGGAGCTGACGAACTTCCCGCGGGCCTTCACGGTCTCGCTGCTGATCACCGTCTTCACCGTCGCCGGCACCATCGTGCTTGCGGCGCTCGCGGCCTTCGCGATCTCCCGCAACTGGGACCGGAAGCTCTTCCGCTACTCGTTCTACTACCTGCTCGCGGCGCTGTTCCTGCCGTTCCCGGTGGTGGCCCTGCCGCAGATCCAGCTGACGGGTCTCACCGGACTCGACAACCCCGCCGGCGTGATCATCCTCAAGATCATGTTCGGGCTGAGCTTCAGCATCTTGCTGTTCACCGCCTTCCTGCGATCGATCCCCCACGAGCTGGAGGAGAGCGCGCGGATCGACGGCGCGAGTACCAACCAGACGTTCTGGCGGCTCATCTTCCCGCTCCTCGCGCCGATGAGCGCCACGGTCGGCATCTTCGCCTTCCTCGCCTCGTGGAACGACTTCATGATGCCGTCGCTGATCATCTCCGACCCGGCGCTGCAGACGCTGCCGGTGGTGCAGAACATCTTCCAGACGCAGTTCAGCAACAACTACAACGTGTCGTTCGCCTCGTACCTCATGGCGATGGCACCGGCGATCATCGTCTACCTCTTCACCCAGCGATGGGTCGTGGAAGGCGTCACCCAGGGAGCCGTGAAGGGCTGAGGCCCGCGGCATCCCATTCCTCCACCGAAAAGAACCACCTCGAAAGGAAACGCGTCCCCGTGACGACTGTGCACTCCGCACCCCTGACCAACAAGCTCAACGACCTCGAACTGCCTGCCTGGTGGCGGCAGGCCGTGGTCTACCAGGTGTATCCGCGGAGCTTCGCGGATGCCGACGGCGATGGCATCGGCGACATCCGAGGCGTGACCTCACGTGTGCCGTATCTGAAGGCGCTCGGCGTCGACGCGGTCTGGCTGAGCCCGTTCTACCCGTCCGCCCTGGCGGACGGAGGGTACGACGTCGCGGACTACCGCAACGTCGACCCGCGCCTCGGCACCCTCGACGACTTCGACGAGATGCTCGCGGCACTGCACCGCGAGGGCATCAAGGTGGTCGTCGACATCGTGCCGAACCACACGTCCGATCAGCACGCCTGGTTCCAGGAGGCGCTGGCGGCGGGCCCAGGCTCCGCGGCTCGCGCGCGGTACATCTTCCGCGACGGCAGCGGGCCCGACGGCTCACAGCCGCCCGCGGACTGGGTGTCGGTCTTCGGCGGGTCGGCGTGGGAACGCGTCGCCGACGGCCAGTGGTACTTCCACAACTTCGCGGTGGAGCAGCCCGACCTCGACTGGTCGAACCCCGAAGTGCGCGCCGACTTCGTCAAGACGCTGCGCTTCTGGTCGGACCGGGGCGTCGACGGCTTCCGCATCGACGTGGCGCACATGCTCACGAAGGATTTCGTCGACCCGCTCCCCTCGCAGGCCGAGCTCGACGCCATGCCCCGTGACGGCAACCACCCGATGATCGACCGGGACGACGTGCACGAGGTGTACTCCGAGTGGCGCGAGGTGTTCGACTCGTACGATCCCCCGCGCACCGCCGTCGCCGAGGCGTGGGTCGAGCCGTCGCGCATCCCGCTGTACGCGCGGGCCGAGAGCCTCGGCCAAGCGTTCAACTTCGACCTGCTCGAGGCCGACTTCGACGCGGCGCAGTTCCGCCGGATCGTCGGCGACAACCTCGCGCTCGCCGGCAAGTCGGGCTCGTCGACGACGTGGGTGCTGTCCAACCACGACGTCGTGCGCCACGCCACACGGTACGGCCTGCCCGACGCCGAGCGCGACGAGAAGGGCCGCCCGACCCGCAAGCACGGCAACGAGTGGCTGCTCTCGGGCGGCACCACGCCGGTGCTCGATCGCGAGCGCGGGCTGCGGCGGGCCCGCGCCGCGACCCTGTTCGTTCTCGGGCTGCCGGGCTCGGCATACGTGTACCAGGGCGAGGAGCTCGGCCTGCACGAGGTCGCGTCGATCCCCGACTCCGAGCGCCAGGACCCGACCTTCTTCCGCAGCCCCGGTGAGGACATCGGACGAGACGGATGCCGCGTTCCGCTGCCGTGGTCGACGGAAGGATCTTCGTTCGGCTTCGGTGACGGCGGGTCGCACCTGCCGCAGCCGTCGTGGTTCGCGGAGTGCGCGGTGTCGGTCGAGGACGGCGACCCGAGGTCGACGCTCGCACTGTACCGACAGGCGCTGGCGCTGCGCCGGCTGCTGCAGACCGGCGAGTCCCTGGACTGGATCGAGACCGGGCGCGACGACGTCCTGGGATTCCGCCGCCCGAACGGGTGGACGGTCTTCACCAACTTCGGTGAGGAGCCGTACGAGCTGCCGGAGGGCGGCGCAAGGTCGCTCTCGAGTCAGCACTTCGAGGGGACCGAGTTGCCGGGCGAGACGACCGTCTGGATCTCGGGGGCCTGAGGGACCTGCCCGGATGGACGGACGACGGATGCCGCGACCTGCGAAGGACGCGGCATCCGTTCCCACCCAACAGGCAGTGACAGCAGAGCCCCGGTCCTCGCGATTTCTCGCGGGGAGCGGGGCTCCGACTCTGTGGTGACAGCGGTTCGTGGAGATGGGGGGAATCGAACCCCCGTCCATCGCTGGGATACTGCGGTTTCTCCGGGCGCAGTCTGTGCGAGCGTTTTCATCGGCTCCGACCTTTGTCACAGACACCTAAGTCGACAAGCCCATCCTGATAAGAGTCCCGCGTGACGCTCAGGCGACGTCACGCAGCAAGATCCCTAGATGACGCCAATACCCGTGACGGGATCAGTCACGGATTGACGGACTCGGGCTCGCTGCTCAGGCAGCGAGGGCGAAGTCGGACTGCTTCTTTTCGGCAGTTATTGGTTTGCAGGGAGCGTTCACGAGATAACCCTGCATCCTCGGCCCGCTTCTCGCAGATTCACAGGCGATGTCGAAACCGATCATCCCCATGGCCTCTTTCGAGGTGTCCTTCTCGCGAAGGGCCGCTGTCACACTGTGGAGTTGTCACCCTCGGGTGGATTGCACCCGAGCACATCAGGATACAACGGATGCTGCGTCCCCGCCATTCCAGGCGGACCTTGACTCGACCGACATCTCGCGCTCGGCAGTGCTCAGCGCGGTGCGGCGCTCAGCCCGGCCCTCGGCGAGGAACGCGAGTCGATGCAGCGTCTCCTCGTTGCGCCAGTGACCCGGGTGCGCGTCGGGCGAGCGTATGGCACACCGGCCGGGGACGCGGCATCCGTTGCCTACCATGTAAGGGTGACCTCACCTCGTGCAGCGCGCCCGCAGACCACCCTGTTCGTGACCGGGAGCACCTGGCTATCGGCCGACCTCGTGCGCGTGACGCTCGCGGGAGAGGAGTTCGCCGACTTCGCCGACCGGCCCGAGACCGACAAGTACGCCAAGCTGTACTTCCCGCCGGCCGGCAGCACGCTCGAGCCTCCGTACGACCTCGCGGCGCTCCGTGAGACGGTGCCGTTCGACGAGCTGCCGACGATCCGCACGTACACGATCCGGCGAGTGGACGCGGCCGCGGGCACGATCGACATCGACTTCGTGGTGCACGGCGACACAGGTGTCGCGGGACCCTGGGCCGCGAACGCGAAGCCGGGCGACCGGCTCACCATGTCGTCGCCCGGTGCCGGATACTCCCCCGACCTCACCGCGGACCACCACGTGCTGATCGGTGACGAATCGGCGATCCCGGCGATCTGGTCGGCGCTCGAGGCGCTGCCCGCGGGGACCCCGGTCACGACGATCATCGAGACGCGTTCGCCCGCGCACCGTGTGGAGGTGCCGTCGGGCGCGGTCGTGCAGTGGGTCGACGAGGACCACGACGCCCCCGGAACCCGCCTCGTCGAGACGGTGGATGCTGCGGCCTGGCCGGCCGGCCGCGTGCAGGTGTTCGCGCACGGTGAGCGTGGCGCGATGAAGGCGCTGCGGCCGCTCCTGCTCGCGCGCGGCGTCGCGCGTGCGGATCTGTCACTGTCGGCGTACTGGGCGTACGGGCGGACTGAGGATGCGTTCCAGGCGGAGAAGCGGCTGCCGGTGGGGCAGATCTTCCCGGATTGACGGCCGGGCGACGGGTTAGGGTCTGAGCATGAGCGACGTCGTCATCACCGTCCGCGGGGAGCACGAGACCCGCATCGCCCCCGAGCGCGCGATCGCGCACATGACCATCCGCGCAGAAGGACCCGAGCGCGGCGCCGTGGTCGAGCGCATGGCGGCGCTCACTGAGCCGGTGCGCGACGACCTCGCCTCGCGGAAGTCGGCGGGCACCGTCGCCGAATGGACGAGCCAGCGCGTGTCGGTGTGGTCGGAGCGACCCTGGAACAACGAGGGCAAGCGCCTCGCACCGGTCCACTACGCCACCGTCGACTTCTCGGTCACATTCACCGATTTCGCCGTGCTGTCGTGGTGGGCCGGCGAGGTCGCCGAGCGCGAGGGCGTGCAGCTCGGCTGGATCGAATGGAAGCTCACGCCCGAGACGAGAGCCTCGGTGGAGCGGGAGGTCGCGACCGAGGCGGTAGGGGTGGCCGTCATCCGCGCCACGGCCTACGCCGCGGCGCTGGGCCTGGGGAACGTCACGCCCGTCGAGCTCGCCGATGTCGGGCTGCTCACGCAGCCGGCCTCTCCCGAGATGGCGCCGGCGCCGCGCATGCTGATGGCGAAGGCGTCGTTCGCCTCGGACTCCGGCGGCGGCCCCGCGGTGCAGCTGCAACCGGAGGACATCGTGATCTCGTCGGCCGTCGAGGCCCGGTTCGCCGCCCGATGAGCGGCGAACCCACGTCCACGGGTGCCGCCGTCGCCCCCGCCGTCCGAGAGGGCATCGCCGACCGCCTGGCGCGCATGATCCAGCTGCCTACCGTCTCGGCCGAGCGTGCCGAGCGTGGACAGGGGCCGTTCGATGCCTTCGCCGACCTCCTGGTCGAGCTCTACCCGCTCGTCCATGCGCACCTCGAACGCGAGCGCATCGGCGAACTGGGGATCCTGTACCGGTGGCGTGGGCGTGATGCCGCTCAGCCGATGGTGCTGATGGCGCATTTCGATGTCGTGCCCGTCGACGAGAGCGACGCGTGGACCCATCCGCCGTTCGAGGGGCGCGTCGAGAGCGGCTGGGTGTACGGCCGCGGCGCACTCGACGACAAGGGACCGCTCGTCGTGGTGATGGACGCCGTCGAGAACCTGCTCGCGACGGGCTTCACCCCCGCCCGCGACGTGTACCTGTCGTTCGGCGGCGACGAGGAGACCTTCGGCGGAGCGGCGCGCCGCATCGCCGAGACGCTCAACGATCGCGGCGTCGAGCCGTGGCTCGTGCTCGACGAAGGCGGCGCGGTCGTCGACGCACCCCTGCCCTTCGTCCGCGGAAGCGCCGCGATGGTCGGCGTCGGCGAGAAAGGCGTGCTGACGCTCCGCCTGAGCGCCCGCGGCGAGGGAGGGCACGCGTCGGCTCCCCCGGCCCGCACCGCCGTCCGGCGCATCGCGCGCGCGCTCGAGCGACTGTCGCCCGAGACGTTCCCCGCCCGCACACCGGCAGCGGTCACGCGCATGCTCGAGCTCTTCGCGACGCGCGCCGACGGCATCCCTCGCGCTCTGTATCGCCTGCTGTCACGGACTCCTTGGCTCACCGCACGCGTGTTCACGGCGATGGGCGGCGAACCTGCGGCGCTCGTGCGCACAACCGTCGCCGCCACCATGCAATCCGGTGGCACCGCCGCGAATGTCCTGCCCTCGCGGGCGTCCGCGACCCTCAACCTGCGCATCGCGCTGGGCGAGTCGGTGGAGAGCACCGTGAAGCGCGTCCGCAAGCGGGTCGCCGACCGGCACGTGAAGGTCGAGGTTCTCGAGGGCGACGGACCGTCGCCGGAGTCGTCGACCCGGAATGCCCAGTTCGCGCTCATCGCCGAGGCCGTGAAGACATCGCACCCGGACGCCGCGACCGTGCCGTACGTGATGATGGCGGCCACCGACTCGCGGCACTTCCACCGCTTCTCGCCGGCGGTCTACCGCTTCGCACCGCTCGAGATGAGCAAGGCGCAGCGCGCGTCGATCCACGGGGTCGACGAGCGCGTCGAGATCTCGGCGCTGGAGCGGGGCGAACTGTTCCATCGCACCCTCCTGCAGCGCTTAGAGTGATTCGCACCTGCCCTCGAGCATGCTCGGGGACCCCGGCGAAGCAGTGACCGGGTCTGGGCCCGAGCGAAGGAGCACCGATGACGCGCAGCGCCGTGTCCTCACGCGTCACGATCGGCGCGCTCGCGGGAGTCGTCGGCTTCCTCGCGTTCGTGGAGTTCACGAGCGGCGTGCTCCAGGGCTTCTACACGCCGATGCTCACCGACATCGCCCGCCACCTCGGGGTGCACGACGCCGACGTGAACTGGCTCGAGGGCACGCAGCTCATGCTGTCGGCGCTCGTCGTCCCGGCCTTCGCGAAGCTCGGCGACATGGTCGGGCACAAGCGGATGCTGGTGATCTCGACGGCGATCACCGCCGCGGCGTCCCTCGTCCTGCCGTTCACCGATTCGTTCGGCGTCTTCCTTGCGGCGTGGGCCATCCAGGGGTTCTACGTCGTGTGGCTGCCACTCGAGATCGCCCTGATCTGGTCACGGTCGCGCCGCATGGAGGGCCGGGCGACGATCACGGCGCGTGCCGCCGGCTTCCTGGTGGCGGCGCTCGAGACCGGTGCAATCGCGGGTGCTCTCGTGGGCGGCATGCTGATCGACAGCCTGCCGCTGTGGATCGTTCTTCTGGTGCCGGCACTGCTCGTGGTCGCCTGCTTCTTCGTGATCCTGTTCGGGGTGCAGGAGTCGCCTGAGCCGACCGGCGGCCGCCTCGACAACGTCGGCCTTGTGCTCATCTCGCTCGCGCTCGTCGCCTTCACCGGCGGCCTCAGCCTGCTGCGCCTCAACGGCCCGGCCGATCCCGTCGCGTGGCTCGTCACGGCGCTCGGCGTGCTGCTCGTGGTGCCGTTCGTGCTCTGGGAGCTGCGCCACGACGACCCTCTCATCGACGTGCGGATGTTCCGCTCCCCTGCCCTCGGCCCGGTGTTCCTCACCGCGGGCCTGTTCGGCGTGAGCGTGCTCGGCGCGCAGGCGCCGCTGTCGACCTTCGCCCGCACCGACCCGTCGGTGTACGGCTACGGCCTGGGTACGACCGGCTTCCAGACCTCGCTCATCATCGGCGTCTACCTCATCGCGATGATCACGGGGGCCCTGCTGTTCCCGCTGATCGCGCGACTGACCGCACCGCGACTCACGCTCATCGGCGCGGCGACGCTCGTCGGCATCGGATTCCTGATGTTCCTGCCGTTCCACGACAGCTACACGCAGGTCATCGTGAACATGGTCGTCGTCGGCCTGGGCTCGGGAGCCCTGGTCGCGGCGCTGCCCGCGGCGGCAGCATCCGCCGCTCCTCCGACCCAGACGGGTGTCGCGACCGGCCTCACGAACTCGGTCAAGACCGTCGGTGGCGCGATCGCGTCGTGCATCTTCGGCATCGCGCTGCTGCACGGGGCGACGGGCGCAGCAGCCGAGGGCACGGCGGGATCCTTCTCGGGCAACATCACCGTGTGGGTGGTGTGCGGCGTGACCGCGCTGGCGGCCGCGGTGCTCCTGTTCTTCGTCCCCAAGACCGCGTTCAGCGACCGTGCCGCGCATGACGCGGCCGATGCTGCCGAGCCGCTCGTGCCGTAGCGCCCGAGGTCACTCGCCGAGACGGTTGCGGGAGCGCATCGCGCGCTCGGCCTCGCGCTTGTCTTCGCGCTCGCGGATCGTCTGGCGCTTCTCGAACTCGCGCTTGCCCTTCGCGACGGCGATCTCGACCTTGGCACGACCGTCCGAGAAGTAGAGCTTCAGCGGGATCAGCGTGTAGCCGCCCGCCGAGATGGCGTGCGAGAGCTTGACGATCTCCTCCTTGTGGAGGAGCAGCTTGCGCGTGCGCTTCGACGAGTGGTTCGTCCAATGGCCCTGCGAGTACTCCGGGATGTGCACCGCGTCGAGGTACGCCTCGCCGTTGTCGATGTACGCGTAGCCGTCCGAGAGGTTCGCGCGGCCTTCGCGCAGCGACTTCACCTCGGTGCCGGTCAGCACGAGGCCGGCCTCGTACGTCTTCTCGATCGCGTACTCGTGGCGCGCGCGACGATTGGTCGCCACGACCTTCTCCCCGCGTTCCCTGGGCATGATGTCTCCTCGCTGATGCCGGTCTGCTGGTCCCTGAACCTGTCGAAGGGCGGACGGCAGCCTGTCAGTCTACCCCTGCGGCGGGGCCGGCGATCACGCGCGCAGCCATCTCCGGATCGCGAAGCTCGCCGACAGGGCCGCGAGGACCACCCCGACGAGGATCAGGACGGGCACCACGATCCACGCATCGGCCATGCCGACCCAGGTGGTGACGAAGTCGACCCGGTTGCGCAGATAGTTGTTGACGCCGAAGTGCACGCCCGCGATCACGGCCGCGCTGGCGAGGAGCGATCCGAGCAGCGCCGCGATCACGCCCTCGAGGATGAACGGCGTCTGGATGAAGCGGTTGGATGCCCCGACCAGGCGCATGATGCCCAGTTCCCGTCTTCGCGCGAAGGCCGAGAGCCGGATCGTGGTGGCGATCAGCAGCACCGCGGCGATGAGCATCAGCACCGCGATCCCGACGGCGATGTAGGTGGCGATGGTGAGCGCCGAGAACAGCGGGTCGAGGTACTGCATCTGGTCCTTGACCAGCTCGACCCCCTGCATGCCGCTGAACGCCTCGATGATGACGTCGGACTGCTCCGGATCGACCAGCGTGATGCGGAACGTCTCGTTCACCTGCTCAGGCGTGATGAGGCTCGCGTTCTCTTCGCCGGCGATCTGCAGAAGCTCATCGTAAGCGGCCTGATGGTCGAGGAACGTCAGATCCCGGATGAGTGGCGCGAGCGCACTGCCTTCGAGCTTGGCGCGCACCTCCTCGACCTGCTCCGGCGACGCCTCACCGTTCGAGCACGTCGCCGGCGTCGAGATGCTCGTGCACATGTACACGGCGACCTGCGCACGCTCGACCCAGAAGTCGCGCATCGTGCCGATCTGCATCTGCATCAAGATCGCGGCGCCGACGAACGTCAGCGACACGAACGTGACGAGCACCACCGACACGACCATCGAGACGTTGCGCCTGAGGCCCGTGAAGGCCTCCGACATGATGAGACCGAACCTCATGAGGTGGGCCCCACTTCGTCGTCGCGGTTCGGGTCGTCCAACCCGAGGCGGTCTGCGAGACCGAGCTCCTCGACCTGCAGCTCGACGGCGTCGACGAGCGGAATCGGCTGCGTGTGGGTCGGCTTTGCGGGAGCGGATGCCTCGGGCGCGGCTTCGGCGACGGGCTCCTCGAGCGCCTGTGCGAGCCCCTCCGCCTGCTGTGCCTCCGCGGCGGTGACGGCGACCGCCGCTGCCGCAGCTGCCGCAGCGGCGGCGACGCCGGCGGAAGGCGACGCGGCCGGGGACGCAGCATCCGTGTCCAGTCCGACGAGTTCGTCGTCGTCGTCCTGCACCGCTGTCGGGTCGAGGCCCGCGGCGGCCGCGATGGCGGCCTCGCGCTGCACCTCGAGCACCGCGGTGAGGGCGGCGACCGCTGCGGCACCCCGCTCCGGCTCGGGAGCCAGGCTCGGCAGGCTCGACCGGTCGCCGTAGCCGCCGTGACGCTCGTCGCGGATGATCTCGCCGTGACGCAGCTCGATGACGCGCCGCTGCATCTGGTCGACGAAGCCGGCCTCGTGCGTGGCCATCACGACGGTGGTGCCACCGGCGTTGATGCGCGCGAGCAGCTGCATGATGTCGATGGATGTCGCGGGGTCGAGGTTTCCGGTGGGCTCGTCGGCAAGCAGGATCTGGGGACGATTCACGAGCGCGCGGGCGATCGCGACGCGCTGCTGCTCACCGCCCGACAGCTCGTGCGGGAATCGCTTCTCCTTGCCGGCGAGGCCGACGAGGGCGAGCACTTCAGGCACCGCCTGCTGGATGAATCCGCGCGACGATCCGATGACCTGCAGCGTGAACGCGACGTTCTGGAACACGGTCTTGGTCGGCAGCAGCCGGAAATCCTGGAACACCGCGCCGACGTGCCGACGGAAATACGGCACCTTGCGGTTCGACAGCGTGCGCAGGTCGCGGCCGAGGACGACGACTCGCCCTTCGGACGGCGTCTCCTCTCGGAGGATCAGGCGCAGGCAGGAGGACTTGCCGGATCCCGACGCGCCGACGAGGAAGACGAATTCCCCGCGCAGCACCTCGAAATCGACATCGCTCAGGGCGGGTTTGGAAGTGCCGCGAAAGCGCTTCGTGACGTTCTCGAACCGGATCATGGCCTAACGAGCCTATGCGGAGGCCCCGGGGCACAGTCCAGCGACACTCGACGTTTGCGCATCGGTTCGCCGAGTGCCGTCCGAATCAGTCGTCGTCGTCCTTGCGCTTGCGCCAGCGGATGCCCGCCGAGATGAAGCCGTCGAGGTCGCCGTCGAAGACGATCGCGGGGTTGCCCACCTCGTGGCCGGTGCGGAGGTCCTTGACGAGCTGCTGGCCGTAGAGGAAGTACGAGCGCATCTGGTCGCCCCAGCTCGCGGTGATCGTGCCGGCGAGCTCCTTCTTCTTCGCCGCCTCTTCCTCGCGCTTGAGTAGGAGCAGGCGGGTCTGGAGCACACGCATGGCGGCCGCACGGTTCTGGATCTGCGACTTCTCGTTCTGCATCGACACGACGATGCCGGTCGGGATGTGCGTGAGGCGCACGGCGGAGTCCGTCGTGTTGACGGACTGGCCGCCGGGGCCCGACGAGCGGAAGACGTCGACGCGCAGGTCGTTCTCGGGGATGTCGACCTCGACGGCCTCCTCCATCACCGGGATGACCTCGACCGCGGCGAACGAGGTCTGGCGCTTGTCGGCCGAGCCGAACGGGCTGATGCGCGCCAGGCGATGGGTGCCCGCCTCGACCGAAAGCGTGCCGTAGGCGTAGGGAGCGTCGATCTCGAACGTCGCGGATTTGATGCCGGCGCCCTCCGCGTAGGAGGTGTCCATGACCTTCACCGGATACTTGTGGCGCTCGGCCCAGCGCAGGTACATGCGCAGCAGCATCTCGGCGAAGTCGGTGGCGTCGTCGCCGCCCGCGCCCGAGCGGATCGTGACGACGGCCGAGCGCTCGTCGTACTCGCCGTCGAGGAGCGTCTGCACCTCGAGCTGGCTGACGATGTCCTCCAGCTCCGCGATCTCGTGACGCGCCTCTTCGGCGGAGTCCTCGTCGTCCATCTCGTTGGCGAGCTCGACGAGCACATCGAGATCGTCGAGGCGCTGCTCGACGTCGGTGATGCGCTTGAGCTCGGCCTGTCGGTGGCTCAGGGCGCTGGTGACCTTCTGCGCCTTCTCGACGTCATCCCAGAGATTGGGAGCGCCGGCTTCCTCACTGAGGCGGGCGATGTCGGCGTTGAGTGCCTCGACGTCGACCACGGCCTTGATGTCGGCGAACGTGGAACGCAGGGCCTGGATATCGGCGGAGGGATCGAAGTCGAGCATGACACTCCAGACTAACGTGGAAGCGATGACCGATCACACAGGCTCCCCCACCGCTCGTGACGTGCTGTGGCGGTTCGGCCCGATGGTCTACGGCCCCACCGTGCTGTTCGCGCTCGGTGAGGGCGCCGTCATCCCGCTGATCCCCGTCATCGCCGCGCAGCTCGGAGCGGATGTCGCCACCGCCGCGCTCGTCGCCTCGGCGCTCGTCGTGGGCCAGCTCTGCGGCAACATCCCGGCCGGCTGGGCGGTCGCCCGCATCGGCGAGCGCGTGACGATGGCGATCGCGGGCGTCATCTCGCTCGGAGGCGTGGTGGGCATGGCGCTCGCGCCGTCCCTCGGCATCTTCGCGATCGCGGTGTTCCTCATCGGCTTCTGCGCCGCGGCCTTCGGCCTCGCCCGCCACTCGTTCATGACGACGCGCGTGCCGCTGTCGTTCCGCGCCCGCGCGCTGTCGCTGCTCGGCGGAACGTTCCGCCTCGGGATGTTCGTCGGACCGTTCGTCGCCGCCGGCCTCCTCGCACTGTTCGGTGACGAGCACGCCGCGATCTGGTTCTTCGGCGGATGCCTCGTGGCCACGGTGCTGCTCGTTCTCCTCGGCCCCGACCCCGAGCGGCAGTTCTTCGCGCCGACGTCTTCGACGTCGCGCGAGGACGCGGTCGACACGGAGGATACGGGCGAGCCGGTCACGGGCTCCATCCCCGTCCACCGCAGCCGCCCGGCGGCCGACGGCTCGGGATCGGGGCCGGGCACCGGCGTGATCCGCACCATGTGGCGGCACCGCCGCGTGCTCTCGACGCTCGGCCTGGCCGCAGCATCCCTCTCCGCCGTCCGTTCCGCGCGCCAGGTCGTGCTGCCGCTCTGGGGTGTGTCGATCGGCCTCGACGCGCAGACGATCGCCCTCGTCGTCGGCATCTCGGGGGCGATCGACTTCGCGCTCTTCTACGCGAGCGGGCAGGTCATGGACCGCTTCGGTCGACTGTGGGCAGCGCTGCCGGCCATGATCCTGATGGGCGCGGGCTTCGTCGCGCTCGCATTGACGCACGACCTTCCGCAGGCGGCGATGTGGTTCGCGATGTTCGCCGCGGTGCTGGGCGTCGGCAACGGCCTGTCGAGCGGCATCCTCCTCACCCTCGGAGCCGACGTGGCGCCGAAGGCGGACCCGGCGCCGTTCCTCGGGTCGTGGCGCACGCTCACCGACGCCGGCGGGGCGGTCGCACCGCTGCTGGTGTCGGGCATCGCCGCCGTCGCCTCCCTCTCCGTCGCCACCGGGATCATGGGCGCAGTCGGCCTCGTCGGCGCAGTCGCCTTCGTGCGGTGGGTGCCCCGCTATGTGCCGCGGGGCCGTCCGTGAGCGGGGTCATGCAGTTCTGCCGCAGCCGCAGCGGCGGCAGGCGCTGCACGCGCCCCCTCGGGCACGCCGGTCTGCACCGCCACCGCACGATCATGTGGGCGGACGCCGGCGCCGATCCCGCGCACTGCCCTGGATCGGACGAGCCGGGCGAGCCCGCCGTGAGACTGGCCGACGGCTTCCCCGACGGCCGCGCGCTGTGCCCGGTGTGCCTGCGGTTCATCCCGCTCGACGACGGCAGGCTCGTGGCGCATGACAGGTCGGACGCGGACGAGACGGATGCGGAGACCCGGCGTCGCCGCGAATGGTTCAACGCCTACGGCTGGTAGCCGGCGCGTCAGACCCAGTTCCGTCGAACGGCCTCCGCACCCAGCTGCATGCGGGTCGTCACGCCGGCCGTCTCCATCAGCTCGGCGACACGACGCTGGACGGTGCGCAGTGAGATGCCGAGCTGCGCGGCGGCCGCAGCATCCGTCACCCCCAGCAGAAGCAGACGGAGCAGATCGCCGTCCACGTCGTCGGAGGTCGGCACGGCGGCGATCGGCAGGAACTCTGCGGCCGTCCGCCAGTACTCCTCGAAGATCGAGGTGACGAGATCGAGCAGGCCGCTCGGGTGGATGAGCAGGGCGCCGAAGCCTTCGTCCTCGCCCTGCGAGTGCATGGGCAGCAGTGCCATCTGGTCGTCCGCGATGAACATGCGCGTGGGCAGCGTGGGCAGCACCCGGATCTCCTCGCCGATCTGGGCCATTTCGCGCGCCGCGGCAAGGAAGCCTGGACGCTCGAGCACCGCGTTCTCGACGATCACGCGGTAGCGCACGCCGCGGGCGAGCGCGCGGTCTTCCTCGATGTTCTCCTCGCCGCTGAGCAGCGCGACCTCGTGCAGCACGAGCACGCGCACCTGCTCGACGGACGCGGCCTGCAGCTGCGCGACGCGCTGGCGCACGGCGTCGTCGCCGATGACGACGTCCACCACGTCCGCGACGCTGCGCTGCTCGGCGGAACGCCGGTACAGATCGCTCAGCTCGACCAGCGCCTCGTGCGCGCGGGTGAGTCCCCGTTCGCGCTCGAGCAGCAGGGGGCGCAGCGAGATCGACGGTGGGGACGCCACGTACCGGTCGCTGCGTGCCGCCTGACGCGCGAGCAGGCCGAGCCGCTCGAGCTCGGCGACGATCGGTCGTGTGCGCGGCAGCGACATGCTGAGCGCCGACGCGATCTCGGCCGTCGAGGCGGACGGCTGCTGCAGCACGCAGCGGTAGACCGCGGTGTGGGCCTCATCGAGACCGAGCGCATCGAGCACGGCGACCTTCTCCATGTCGTCCATCGTGACCCGCCCACGTTGGCGGATGCATGCCATGGCATTTCTCCGCCATCCACTTTATGCACTGCGCACAGGAAGGTGGGGGTACACGGATCCCCACACCGAGAGGCTCGCGCAATGTCACGACCCAAGCCCTTCGGCCCTCGCCTCCGTCCGATCGTCGCCGCCACAAGCGGCCTCGCGATCGGCATCGCAGGCATCGGCCTCACCACTCTGCCGGCGGCCGCCACCTCCGCCCCAGACGACTCCCCCACCTCGCGGGCGACCGCCCGCAGTTCCCACTCCGTCACCCTCATCACCGGCGACCGCGTCACCGTCACCGACCTGAGAGACGGCACCCACGCCGTCTCGATCGATACCGCCGTCGAGGGCGCCGGCGCCCGCACGTACGAGGCGTCGGGCGACCTCCACGTCGTTCCCGACAGTGCACTGCCGTACCTCGCATCGGGCGCGCTCGACGCGGACCTCTTCAACGTGTCGCTGCTCATCGGGTACGGCTACGACGACGCGACCGTCGATGCGACGCCGGTCATCGTGCAGCAGGACGCCGCAGCCGCGCGGTCCTTCTCGGCGCCGGTCCCCGGTCTCGAGGTGCAGACACCTCTCGAGAGCATCGGCGGTGCCGCGGCCACGCTCGGCCACAGCGACGCG
The DNA here is from genome assembly GCF_041938625.1 of Microbacterium trichothecenolyticum. GTDB lineage: Bacteria > Actinomycetota > Actinomycetes > Actinomycetales > Microbacteriaceae > Microbacterium > Microbacterium trichothecenolyticum_D. Next base: position 2,661,589 of record NZ_CP169427.1, read on the forward strand.
GCGTCCGCCTGGCAGTCGCTCACTGCCCCGACCGCCCGGAGCTTCTCGGCGACGCCCTCGCTCGGCGGTGGCATCGAGGCGATCCACCTCGACGGCAAGGTGCGCGCGACCCTCGACTCGAGCGTGCCCTACATCGACGCCCCCGAGGCGTGGGCCCAGGGTCATACCGGCGAAGGGGTCACCGTCGCCGTGCTCGACACCGGCTACGACGACACCCACCCCGACCTGCAGGGCCACGTGCTCGCCGACTCGAAGAGCTTCGTGCCCGGCGAGGAGGTCGACAGCGACCCGAACGGTCACGGCACGCACGTGGCCTCGACCATCGCCGGGACCGGCGCGGCCAGCGGCGGCACGCACCGCGGCGTCGCCCACGGCGCCCAGCTGCTCGTCGGCAAGGTGCTCGGCGCCGACGGCTGGGGCCAGGACTCGTGGATCATCGACGCGATGGAGTGGGCGGGCCAGAACGCCCCGATCGTCTCGATGAGCCTCGGCTCGACGCAGGCCTCCGACGGCACGGACCTCATGGCCGAGTCGCTCAACCGGATCTCGAAGGAGACCGGGGCACTCTTCGTCGTCGCGGCCGGCAACGCCGGCGCCCCCGAGACGATCGGCGCACCCGGCTCGGCGGAGCAGGCACTCACCGTCGGCTCGGTCGACGACCCGTCCGGCGCACTGTCGTGGTTCACGAGCCAGGGCCCGCTCGCACGCTCGGGCGCGCTCAAGCCCGACGTCACCGGCCCCGGCAACGACGTCACTGCCGCACGCTCCGCCGACAGCGGCGGCGACGGCGCCTACATCGCCATGAGCGGCACGTCGATGGCGACGCCGCACGTGGCGGGCGAGGCCGCGATCCTGCTGAGCGCCTACCCCGGCTACACGAAGGAGCAGCTGAAGGCCGCGATCGCGAGCACCACGACCGACGTCGGCTATACCGCCTACCAGGGCGGCACGGGCGTGGTGAACGTCGCGGCTGCGCTCGACGCGCCGGTGATCGCCGCCGGTTCGGGCGACTTCGGCATGTTGATGTGGGGCGAGGCCCCGACTCCGGTCCAGCGGACGGTCGAATACACGAACCGCACGGATGCCGAGATCACCGTCGCCCTCTCGGCGAACCTCGGCGACACCACGCCAGGAGCCGGCGGAGGCGAGCCGGGGCCGCTGGCGGCGGGCATCGCGTTCGACGCGCTCACCATGGACGTCGACACGCTGACCATCCCCGCGGGCGAGAGCCGGTCGGCCACGCTGACGGTGGATCCGGCAAAGGTCCCGGCCGGCACCCAGCTGTCGGGCATGCTCGTGGCGTCTGTCGACGGCGAGCCGGTCACCCGCACCGCACTCGGAACAATCGCCGAGGCCGAACGGTACGACCTCACGCTCACCGCGACGGACTTCGACGGCGACCCCACGACGACCTACGCGTTCTTGTGGGACCCGGCGACACAGTGGGCAGAGCCGGTGCTCGTCGAGGGCGAGACCACGCTGCGTCTCCTGAAGGGCGAGTACACGGTGATGTCGTTCATGGAGCTGAACCGCACGCCCGACACGATCGCCAGCGTGCTCGTCGGCGAGCCGACTCTCGAGCTCGACCAGGACCGTACGGTCGCCCTCGACGCACGCACCACAGAGCAGGTCACGGTCGACGTCGGCCAGAAAGGGCTCGACCAGGTCTTCCGCCGAATGGACGTGATCGTCGACGACTTCGCGGCGAGCGCGATGATGCCGGTGTGGACCGACGAGATGTGGGCGCAGCCGATGAAGGTCGACGACGCCGAGTTCTCCTGGGCGACCCGCTGGCGGCTGCAGACGCCGATGCTGACCGTCTCGGCGGGCAAGACTCCGCTCGACCTGATCGTGCAGATCGGCTCGACGTTCCTCGACGGCTCGTTCAAAGCGGCCGCCGTGGACGCCGGAAAGGGCAGCGTCGAGGAGTTCGCCGCCGCGAATGTCAAGGACAAGATCGCGGTGGTCACCCGGTCGGCGGAGGTCTCAGCATCCGCTCGCACCGCGAACGCGGCCGCGGCGGGAGCGAAGCTGCTGATCGTCGTCAACGACGGCGACGGCGAGCTCAGCGAATGGGTCGGATCGGAGGACTACACGACGAGCGTCTCGATCCCGGTCGCGGCCGTCAGCGGCGTGGAGGGGCGTGAGCTGCTGGCGCAACTCGGCGGCCACAAGAAGGTCACGCTCTCGGCGGTCGGCGAGCCGACCTCCGAGGTCACCTACGACATCGCCCACTTCGGCGAGGGCGAGATCCCGGCCGACCTGGCCTACCGGCACAGCGCCGAGGACCTCGCCCGCATCGACACGCGATACATCGGGCAGACGGAGGAGATCGGCGAGTTCCGGTACGACTTCGTGCCGGGCGCGGAGTACGGCAGCGGCTTCCCGCTGCGCACCCAGAGGGGCATCGAGCGCGAGGAGTGGGTGAACACCGACGGGCTGCGCTGGTACCAGGGGGCATTCATCACCTCGGTCGGCTGGGAGATGCGCGATGTCAAGCGCACCTACGACCGCGGCGAGCGCACCGAGGCCGACTACTACGGCGGCATCGTGCGGCCGTACGTCGGCACGGGCTACTGGGTGCCGTACCTCGCGTCGGACTACGCCCAGATCAACATCCCGAGCTGGGCGGATGGCGGCGACGGCGAGCACACCGGCGCTTTCGACACCTGGATGGAACCCTCCACGGTGCAGCAGCTGACCGACATCTACATCGACGGCGAACTGTTCGCCCAGAAGGAGCACCAGGGCGCGAATGTCTTCGACCTGCCCGACGGCGAGCACGACTGGCGGGTGGTCAGCGCTGCGACGCACGACGGCTCACACCTCGCCGGGTCGACGAAGACGGTCAGCGACTGGACCTTCCGCGCGACGGGCAAGCTCGGCGACTGGGACTACCGACTGCTGCCGATGATCCAGGCGTACTACGACGTCGACGTGAACGACGAGAACCGTGTCGGCGAAGGCCGCCGCAAGGGCTCGCCGATCCCGCTCGGTCTCGAGCTCGGTCATGTCGCCGGCACCGCTCCGGCCGGCGCGATCACCGACGCGACGCTCGAAGCCCGCACCGCGGGTGGCGGGTGGGTGCCGGTCACGATGAAGAGCGCGAAGACGGATGCCCCGACCGGCGCGGTCGAGGGCGACGGGTACATCTTCGCGGCGTCGCGTGCGTGGGTCAGCGGCTACGCGGCCGAGATCCCGGTGCCCGACAAGGGCGGCTGGGTCGACCTCCGCGTCACCGCGAGGGACGCCGAGGGCAACACCTTCACACAGGAGATCGAGAAGGCGTTCGAGGCGACCCCGGCCAAGGGCGTCCGCTAACCCTGAGTACAGAGACCCCGGCGCACGTGCGCCGGGGTCTCTGGCGTTCGCCGCGGGTCGGCGTGCATCACCAGAGCATCGCTACGAGGTGGGCGAACACGTCCTCGGGATCGTTGTCGAGACCCCGCCGGGTGAACCAAGTCGAGACGTTGACGACGTCCCGGTAGAGGAAGTCGAGCCCCTGCGGGTTCGCAGCGACGTCCACGATCTGCGGCAGATCGATGACGACGACGCGGCCGTCGTGGTCGAGCAGGTTGTACGGCGAGAGGTCGCCGTGCGCGAACCCCGCGTGCGCGAACGCCTCGAGGATGCCGACGACCTGATCGAAGGCGTCCCGCAGCTGGTCGCCGTGCAGGCGGCTCTGCGCCAGGCGCGGCGCGGCGACGCGTCCGTCGCCGACGAACTCCATGAGCACCTCGGTGTCGCTCACCTGCACGGGGTACGGCACGGGAACCCCGGCGCGCCACGCGCGGCACAGCGCGTCGAACTCGCTGGCGGCCCAATGCCCCGCGGCCACCGACCGTCCGTACGCCGACTTGCGGTTGACGGCGCGCGCGTCGCGGGTGTTGCGCATCGTGCGGCCCTCTTCGTAGCTGCCCGAGCGGTGGAAATCGCTGTGGTGCGCGTTGCGGTAGCGCTTGGCTGCGAGGAGCACGCCGGCGGCGCCGGGCACTGCGCGCTCTATGAGGTGCACGTCGGCTTCCTTGCCGGTCTTGACGACGCCCAGCTCGGTGTCGAACGCGCCGGACGCGGTGACGACCCAGTCCGGATGCGGCAGCGGGCCGCGTTGGGTGGGCGGAGAGGCCGGCCACGTGGACCAGCGCTGATCGGGGCCGGGTTCGAGTTCCGGCGAGAGAACGGATGCGGTCGCGTCGAGGCGTTCGGATGACATCGGTGGGACACTCCAGGACTGGAGGCCGCCGACGGATCAACGTGTTGGGGCGACCTCGCGGAAGGGATTGCGGATGCGAGGCATGACGAAGACAGCCATCGTTCTTCCTCCCTCCGGTCCAGGGTGCGGTGCGTGAGCCGGCACCGACTGCGCGCAACTCTAGCCCACGCGCGCGCTGCGCGTCACTGGGGTGATCTGCGCCCGCATGGGCCGCAGCATCCATCTGTTGAGGACCCATCGGCGCCCACATGCAGAACCTGCTCGGCAGGCTCGGTGTGCACTCGCGGATGGAGGCGGTGGCGCTCGCCGCACGCGCCGCGGCCACCGAGGCCTGACGCCCGCGCGTCAGCGTAGAGCGGTCCGGCTTGTGGCGGTCGCCTCGAGAGCGACGCCTTCGGGAACGAACATCGTGACGACGGGCGGATGCCACTCCCCCGCAACCGTCACCCGCGCAGAGACACCGTCGGGGGTCGACGCCGCAACCAGACGCGCGTCAGGACCGACGGCGCCCATCATGGCCTCCGCCTCCCGACGCACGCCCGCGTCGGTGAGCGTCGCGACGGGCTCACCGCCGACCACCGACAGGTCGAAGCCGTCCGCGGCCGCCAGGGCTGCGGCATCCGCGACCGCATCGAGCTGCTTCTGCGCGAGATACAGGCTCGTCGCGGCGGTGCAGACCAGGATCACGGCGATCGCGAGGACGGCGTATCCAAGGGTGAGGATGAGGACGCTCCCCTCGTCGTCCGCCTCGCGCGCCTCGAAGCGCGCGGCGAGCGTGCGACGCACGTGCGCGATCACCGTTCGCTCCAGAACCGCGAGACCTTGTGCGCCGCCGACGCCTCGATCGGGACCGCGGCGACGCGGTCGAGTCCGAGCACCGGCGGCACGAGCGGCAGCGTGACGGCCGTGCGAACGCTCACCTGGAGGGTGGCACCGGCTCGCGGACACGCGGCGCCCGATGGCACGCACTCGATGGAGAGGACGACGTCATCGAGTGCGTATTCCTCCGTCACGGACGCCAGCACGGCGTCCGCGCGGGCGCGCGCGTCGTCGACGTCGCTCGCCGTCGACACGGCACGTGCGACATGGCGCGCCGCGGCCTCGGCACCGAGGCCCTGCCCCTGGACCATGCCGAGTGCGACGACCAGGTAGACGAGGGGAACCAGCAGGAGCAGGCCGACGAGGATGAACTCGAGCGCCGCGGAGCCGCGGTCGTCGCCGAGCAGGCCGGCGGTCGGAGTGTCAGTCGAACGATTCCACGGGGGCATGCGCCGTCACCTCCAGCCCGCGAGGTGTGCCGAGCAGTCCCACCAGCGGCAGCGTCGCCTGAACGCGCACTTCGACCGTCTGCTGGCCGAGCGCCGCCGTCTCGTGAACGATGACGTCGGTCGCGTACTCGGCGCCGATCGTACGGCCCACGATGTCACGCGTGCGCTGGGCGCCCTCGGCGAGCGTCGTGTCGGCGAGCGCCGCGTGGTACGCGCCCTCGACGGCGGCATCGTGGACGACGTTGCGGACGTACACCGCGAGCCCGAATTGGAGCACTCCCAGCGTCAGGAAGGTGAGCAGTGTGCCGACGAGGACGAACTCCACCGGACTCGCCCCGGCGTCGTCGCGGAGGTCCGCGAGGAGTCGGGCGCGCACGCCCGACGTCGCGCGGGCGAGGACGACGCGCACGGCGTCAGAGTCCGGAGACGCGGCTGATCGCCTGCTCGAACAGGTCGGCGAGAGCCGGGCCGGCCATCGCCCAGATCACGACCACCAAGCCCGCGGTCATGAGTGTGATGAGGACCCACCCCGGTACGTCTCCCCGGTCGTCGTCGGCGAGGTCGCGCGCCGCCGCGTGAAGTCGAGCCGTGAGGCGCAGCATCCGTGCTTTCATCATTTCTCCTTCCGGCCGTCAGCCGAGTCCGAGTCGAAGCATGAAGATCCCCGGGAACACCGCGAACAGCACGCTGAGCGGCAGGATCAAGAACACGAGCGGGAAGAGCATGTAGATCTCTTTGCGTCCCGCGCGCTCGATGAGCGTGCGTTTGGCGTCCTCGCGTGCGTCGATCGCCTGCGCCTGCAGCACGTGTGCGAGCGGGGCGCCGCGCTCGATGGCCGCCACCAGCTGATCGATCGCGCGGGTGAGGGCAGGAATCTCAAGACCTGCGGCGAGGCGCGTGAGCGACTCCGACAGCGGCGAGCCGGTGCCGACCGCGACCACGACGCCGCGCAGCTCGGCGGTGAGCTCTCCCGCACCGACGTCGCTGACGCGCCGCAGCGAGTCGAGGATCCCCTCGCCTGCCGACAGGCACAGCGCGAGGAACTCGAGCACCGTCGGCAGCTCCTCCTCGATGCGTGCGGCTCGCGTCCGCGCCGCGCGCGTGAGCCATGCGTCGTACGCAAATGCTGCCGCAACGGCGGCGACCGGGGGCAACAGCCCGAGAACGGGCGATCCGCGGCCGACGAGCACGAGGCCGACCACAACGCCGCCGCCGATCGCGAGGCCCGCGATCGCCCACGCGAGCTGTCGCCCGCGGAAGCGCGCCGCGTCGATCGTCCACGCCGCCTGATGCAGGCGCCGGGTGAGCACCGCGTCGCCACCGGCGAACCGCGCGAGGCGCCGATGCGCGAACGCCGACAGCGCGAACGGCGAGCTCCCGCCCGCCGGCGCGGCCACGTCGAGGCCGCGTGGGTCGGTGACATCTCGGATGTAGGGCGCGATCCGCCGTGCCAGGCTGGGGGCGCCCCACCGTGGCGCGAGCGAGATCAGCAGACAGACCCCGACACCCAGCGCGGTGCCGAGAACGACGGCGTAGGCGACGTCGCCGAGCGCGAACCCGATCACCCGAACCACCGCCGCGGCTCGCGAAGACGGCCGAGCCGGATCATGAGCCGGTATGCGACGAGCGACACCGCCGCGCCGACGAGGATGAGCGCGATACCGCCCGGGCTGCCGTAAGCGCGGGCTCCCTCCGGACGCATCGCAAGCATCGCGAGGATCACCCACGGCGCGATCACGCCCAGCACCGCCGCGCCGCGGATCCACGACTGACGCGACTCGACCTCGGCCCGCAGCGCAGCATCCGCGCGCACCGACGAGGCGAGGGCACGCAGCACCGTTGTGAGTTCCGTGCCGCCGACCTGTCTCGCCATGCGCAGCGTCTCGACGATGCGGTCGGCGACCGGGTCGGCCAGGGTGGTCTTCAGCCGCTGGATGCTCGAGTCGAAGTGCCCCGACGCCGCCATGTCGCGGGCGAAGGCCGCGAACGCCGGTCGCAGCTCGGCGGGTGCGGAGTCGGCGAGACTCGCCACAGCATCGGGCAGCGACATCCCGGCGCGCACGGAGGCGATGAGCAGATCGCAGACGTCCGGCCAGAGTGCGCGCCGCGTGCGCAGCAGCTGGGAACGGCGCGCCCGCAGCCAGGTGAACGGCGCGAGCGCACCGGCGACGGCGGCGACGAGCGCGAGGGCCGCGACCGGAGCGATGAGCCAGGCCACCGCCGCCGCCATCGCGCCGCTCACACCGGCGGCCACGACGATCGACGGCACCGACACCCGCGCCATGCCCGCGTCTTCGAGCAGGCGCGCGACCCGCCCGCGCCGCGTCGCAGCGGTGCGGGGGCGTGACCCCCCGGGCCAGAGCCACGGCGATAGTGTCAACAGGAGTCCGGCGGCGAGCACCGCGCCCCAGACGAAGGTCACGCGGCGACCGCCCGGTACAGGGTGTGCGCGGTGATGACGCCGTCTGCGACGCCGGTCGGCGCGACGATCTCGACGACCCGCCGCGCTCCGCTCGCGTCGCGCTCGCAATGCGCGACGAGATGGACGGATGCCGCCACCGCCGGCTGCACGAAGCTCGAGTCGATGTTGCGTCCCGCCAGCAGCGGGAGCGCCGCCAGCTTGCCGAGCGCCTCGCGTGCAGAGTTGGCGTGGATGGTCGCCGCGCCGGGGACGCCGGTGTTGAGCGCAAGCAGCAGGTCGAGCGCTTCGGCATCGCGCACCTCGCCGACGACGAGGCGATCGGGGCGCATGCGCAGCGCCTCCTTCACCAGACGGCGGAGGGTCACCTCGCCGGTGCCCTCGAGGCTCGGCTGCCGGCCCTGCAAGGCGACGAGATCGGACGCCGCGACGGCGAGTTCGAAGGTCTCCTCCACCGTCACGATCCGGTGTTCGGGCGGGCACGCCGCGATGAGCGCGCCGAGCACCGTCGTCTTACCGGCGTGCGTGGCCCCCGAGACCAGCACCGACTGCCCCGCGATCATCGCGTCGCGCAGCAGCGTCGCGGCCTCCGGAGCGATGGAGCCCGCGGCGACCAGTCTCCCGAGATCGCGGTACGCCGGAAGGAACTTGCGGATGTTGACCGCCCAGTGACGGCGCGTGATGTCGGGGATGACGACGTGAAGCCGGCTGCCGTCCGGGAGCGATGCATCGACGAAGGGCTGACTCAGGTCGACCCGACGGCCGCTGGACTGCAGCATCCGTTCCACCAGATCGCGCACCGCGGTATCGGTGAGCATGAGCGGCGTGCGCTCGGGCACTCCCCCGCGGGCCACGAAGATGCGGTCGGGGGCGTTGATCCACACCTCCTCGACCGTCGGATCATCGAGATACGCCTGCAGCGGCCCGAAGCCGGACACCGCGGCCAGCACCTCTCGCACGCACGCGGTCTCGTCGTCGACAGGCGCGAGTCCGCGCGCCAGCGCGAAGTCGTTGTGACGGCGCACCTCGGCGCGTGCGATCTGCGCCGCGAACTCAGGATCGCGGGTCGGATCGGAGCGCTCTGCCCGGAGACGCTCGCGCACGCGCTCCGCCACGACGGTCGCGACGGGGGCGGCGGGGGAGGTCACGTCAGCATCCTCCCAATTCGCCGCGGAGCCAGCCGAAAGTTATCCACAGATGCGCGGCACGCGCCCGAGCGGCAGGATGGAGTCACCGACGAAAGGGACGATGATGACGAAGACGGAGATGACCCCGGCGGCGAAGGCGGGACTCGGCGTGGTCGGCATCGTGCAGGTCGTGTTCGCGTTCCTCGCGTTCTGGGATCTGGCGCACCGCGACGCCGACGAAGTCCGCGGACCCAAGGTCGCGTGGATCCCCGCGATCCTCGTGAACTGGATCGGCCCCGCGAGCTACTTCCTGTTCGGCATCCGCCGCTGATCGCCCGGTCGGGACGGGGGTCAGCCCCACAGCCGGCCCTCCGTCGCGTCAGTAGACTGAGAGCCTCGCGGGAGTGGTGAAATTGGCAGACACGCAGGATTTAGGTTCCTGTGCCTCCGGGCGTGTGGGTTCAAGTCCCACCTTCCGCACGCGAGTTCTCGCATCCTCCGCCGACTGACGACGGGACGACCATCGTGCATGCTGTTCCCACCGCCCTGATCCCTTGGCTGGATCCCGCCGCGATCATCGGATGGGCCGGCCCCTGGGCCCTCGTCGTGGTGTGCTTCATCGTGTTCGCCGAGACCGGCCTGCTCGTCGGCTTCCTGCTGCCGGGCGACACGCTGCTCGTCATCTCAGGACTGCTGTCTCACCCCCAGTCGTACGCCCCGCACGGCGTGTTCGGACTCAGCGTCTGGTGGGTGGCGCTCCTCATCGGGCTCGCCGCGTTCATCGGCGGCGAAGTCGGCTACTACATCGGCCACAAGGGCGGTCCGGCGGTCTTCGAGAAGAAGGAATCCGGGGTGTTCAGCGTCAAGAACGTCGAGCGCACCAACGCGTTCTTCGAGCGCTTCGGCGGCCTGACGATCATCCTCGCCCGCTTCGTCCCGATTGTCCGCACGTTCGCGCCCGTCGCGGCCGGCGTCGGCCACATGAACAAGTGGAAGTACACGCTCTACAACTTCCTGGGCGCCGTCTTGTGGGGCTTCGGCCTCACGATGTTCGGCTACGCCATCGGCTTCATCCCGCCCGTCGCGGAGTTCGTCGAGAACTACATCGACCTGATCCTGCTCGCCGCGGTGGGCGGCACCGCCGTGGTGACGCTGTGGCACTATCTCCGCGAGCGCAGCAAGGCCAAGAAGGCCGCGGCGGCCGGCGAGGACGTCGTCACCGACCACAACGAGGCCGAGGCGCTCGTGCTCGATCCCGAGGTGTTCGAACGCGGACCTGAGCACGGCGACGCGCCCAAGGCCTGAGCCGAGAAGCATTCAGTCGATCAGGACGCCTTCTTCTTCTTCGCGGCGGGCTTCTGGGTGGATGCCTTGGCCTCGGTCTTCGCCGGGGCGGCAGCATCCGTCTTCGTCGATGCCGCCTTCGAGCCGCCTTCACGCGCGGCACGGGACTTCTCGACGCTGGCGCGGAGGGCGGCCATCAGGTCGATGACCTCGCCGCCGGCCTCCTCTTCCTCCTGCTCGCCGAAGGTCTCAGAGGTGTCGAGCGCGTCGCCCTTCTCCAGCTTCGCCTCGATGAGGGTTCGCAGCTCCTCCTGGTACTCGTCTTTGAACTCCTCCGGATCGAAGTCGCTCGAGAAGCTCTCGACCAGCGACGCCGACAGTTCGAGCTCCTTCGCCGAGATGCGCACGGTCTCGTCCAGCGAAGGGAACGCGGCCTCTCGCACCTCGTCGGACCACAGCAGTGTCTGCAGCACCAGCACGTCGTCGCGCACCCGCAGCGCCGCGAGCCGGGTCTTCTGCCGCAGGGAGAAGCGCACGATCGCTGTGCGGTCGGTCTGCTCGAGCGTCTTGCGCAGCAGGACGTAGGCCTTCGGTGAGCTCGAGTCGGGTTCGAGGTAGTACGCGCGGTCGAGGGTGAGCAGATCGATCTGCTCACTCGGCACGAACTCCACGACATCGATCTCACGACTGCGCTCCGCCGGGAGCGACTCGAGGTCCTCCTTGGTCAGGACGACCGTCTTCTCGCCGTCGTCGTAGGCCTTGTCGATATCGGAGTACGGGACGACCTCACCGTCGATCTCGCAGATCCTCTGATAGCGGATGCGCCCGCCGTCTTTGTTGTGCACCTGATGCAGCGAGACGTCGTGGTCTTCGGTCGCCGAGTACACCTTCACCGGCACGTTGACGAGCCCGAACGTCAGTGCACCCTTCCAGATCGCTCTCACCCCACCAGTGAACACCAGGGCGCCGACACGCGGCCACCCCTTGCGCGCCGCGGCGCCGATACTCTGAGCCCATGGCGGGCGACGAGCAGCTGGTGCGCATCAGCGGCCGACGCCTGCGCATCACGAACCTCGAGAAGGTGCTCTACCCCGAGACGGGCACCACCAAGGGCGAGGTCATCGACTACTACTCGCGCATCGCCGACGTGCTGATCCCCCATGTGGTCGGGCGTCCGGTCACCCGCAAGCGCTGGCCCGACGGTGTCGGCACGGAGGACGACCCTGGCATGGTCTTCTTCGCGAAGGACCTCGAGCGGGGGGCGCCTTCGTGGGTGCGGCGGATGCCGATCCCCCATTCCACCGGAACCAAGGAGTATCCCCTCGTCGGCGACGTGCCGACGCTCGTCTATCTCGCGCAGGTCGCGAGCCTCGAACTGCACGTGCCGCAGTGGCGCTTCGACGCGCGAGGCGGGCGCGGCCCCGCCGACCGGCTGGTGCTCGATCTCGACCCGGGTCCGGGTGCGGGCCTCGCCGAGTGCGCGGTGGTGGCCGGCTGGGCGCGCGAGATCCTGCTCGACATGGGACTGGAGCCCTACCCGGTCACCAGCGGCAGCAAAGGGATCCACCTCTACGCGGCGCTGCCGCCGGCGCAGTCGACCGAGCAGGCGTCGGCGCTCGCGAACGAGCTCGCGCGCGCGATCGAGGCCGACCACAAGGATCTCGTGGTCAGCAGCATGAAGAAGGCCGAGCGACACGGCAAGGTGCTCATCGACTGGAGCCAGAACAACGGAGCGAAGACGACGATCGCGCCCTACTCGTTGCGCGGTCGTCCACATCCGACGGTCGCCGCGCCGCGCACGTGGGACGAGCTCGACGATCCGGCGCTGCGCCACCTCGAGTTCACCGAGGTGCTCGACCGCGTCGAGACCATGGGCGATCCGATGGCCGCACTCGGTTTCCACTCAGGCGGTCGAGACGCAGAGTCCGGCCCGCTGTCGGCGTACATCTCCAAGCGCAGCGCCGACCGCACCCCCGAGCCGGTGCCGGCGAACCCCCTGGGCGCCACGCCCCACGGCGAACTGCCCCGGTTCGTGATTCAAGAGCACCATGCGACGGCTCTCCACTGGGACTTCCGCCTCGAGCACGACGGCGTGCTGGTGAGCTGGGCCGTGCCACGGGGCGTTCCCCACTCGTACAAGCGCAACAACCTCGCGATCATGACCGAGGACCATCCCATGGAGTACGCCACCTTCGAGGGCACGATCCCCGCGGGCGAGTACGGCGGCGGCACCGTGACCATCTGGGACGACGGCCGCTACGAGCTGGAGAAGTGGCGCGACGACGAGGTCATCGCGACGCTCGAGGGCCGGCCCGGCGGGCCGCTCGGGCGCGTGCGCCTTGCACTCATCCGCACGGCTGGCGAGGGCGAGAAATCCAGCTGGCTCCTGCATCGCATGAAAACGGATGCTGCGGGCCGCCCGCAGCCGGAAGGCATGGTCGTCGAGCCCACCCCGCAGGCCGATGAGCCCCGCGGAGCAGGCGCCCGAGGCGGACGAGGTCGGCGCGGAGCGCGCGACGGGGCTGAGGAGCCGCATCCGAATTCTCTCGAAGCAGGAGATCTGGCAGAGACAGGAGTTTCCGAGCCAGAGCATCCTGCCTCCGTCAGATCTCCTGTTTTCGAGAGGGCCGCGGCGCCGGCGGCGCACTCCCTGCCGAGCCTCGAGGCGCTGCGGCCGATGCTGGCGACCTCGGCCGACCCGGCGCGCGCCCGCCGGGACGCGCGGCGCTGGGGCGAGCCGGCGTGGGTCGAGATGAAGTGGGACGGAATCCGCGCGGTCGGCGCGTGGGACGGTGAGCGCCTGCGCCTCTTCGCCCGCAGCGGCAACGAGATCACGCATCGCTACCCCGAGCTGACCGCGGTCGACGCGGGGCTCGGCGCACAGTCCTGCGTCGTCGACGGCGAGCTCGTGGCGCTCGAGCCCGACGGCCGGCCCAGCTTCCCGCTCCTGCAGACGCGGATGAACCTCGAGCACGCCGGCGACATCGCCCGCGTGGCGCGGCGGACGCCCGTGCGCTACTACCTGTTCGACGCGCTCTCCCGCGACGGCGACGACCTCACCGGCCTGCCCCTGAGTGAACGCCGTGATGTGCTGGAAGCGGTGGCCGCAGCATCCGTCGATGCGATCACCGTGCCGCCGGTCTTCGACGATGTCGATGCGGCGCTCGACACGAGCGTGCAGCTGCGACTGGAAGGGATCGTGGTCAAGGATCCCGCCTCGCGCTACCTGCGAGGCACACGGTCGGAGTCCTGGCTCAAGGTGAAGAACACGCGCACCCAGGAGGTCGTGATCGCGGGCATCCGCCCCGGCAAGGGCGGGCGCAGCAGCACCTTCGGCTCGCTCCTGCTCGGCATCCCCGGAAACGGGGGGCTGCTGTACGCCGGCCGCGTGGGCAGCGGCTTCAGCGACTCCATGCTCGCCGCGCTGCTGAAGAAGCTGACGCCCCTGCGCACCGACGAGAACCCCCTGGTCGGTGTGCCGGCGCTCGACGCGCGCGACGCGCTCTGGGTTCGGCCGGAGCTCGTCGGCGAGGTCGAGTACGGCGAGTTCACGCCGGGCGGCATCCTGCGCCACCCCCGCTGGCGAGGGCTGCGCCCCGACAAGTCCCCGGCCGAGGTGCGTCGGGAAGACTGACGCCGCGCTAGGCGTGGGCTTCGTGCTCGACGTGTCCGGCGGGCTCGAGCTGAAACGTGGAGTGCTCCACGTCGAAGTGCTCCGACAGGCAGGTCTGCAGGGTGCTCAGGATGCCCGCCGCCCGGCCGTTTGCGAGCGCCGCGCCGTCGACCACGACGTGCGCGGTGAATACCGGCGCACCGCGCGTGAGCTGCCACACGTGCACGTCGTGCACGTCGACGACCCCGGGCGTCGTGAGGATGTGCTCGCGGATCTCCTTCACGTGCGTGCCCTGGGGTGCCGACTCCGCCAGCACCGACACGACCTCGCGCAGCAGGCCGACCGCCCGCGGGATGATCATCGCCGCGATGAACAGCGACGCGATCGCGTCCGCCTGGTACCACCCCGTGGTGACGATCACGATCGCGGCCACGATCACCGCCGCTGAGCCGATGAGATCGCCCAGCACCTCGAGATAGGCGCCGCGCACGTTGATGCTGTGGCGCTGCGCTGAACTCAGCAGCCACATCGCGACGCCGTTGGCCACGAGTCCGACGATCGCGACGACGAGCATGAGCCCGCCCGCGACTTCGGTCTCTCCCGGATTCAGCAGGCGCGAGATGCCTTCGACCGCCACCCATGCCGACAGCGCGATGAGGATGACGCCGTTGATCAACGCACCGAAGACCTCGGCCCGCTGATACCCGAAGGTGCGGCGGTCGTTCGCGGGCCTGGCCGCGACGGTGCTCGCGATGAGGGCGATCACGAGGGCCGCGGCATCCGTGAACATATGCGCCGCGTCGGCGAGCAGCGCGAGGGATCCCGACAGCACCGCGCCGGCGATCTGCACCACCATGACGGTGGAGGTGATCGCGAGCGAGATGGCGAGCAGCCGGCGGTTGCCGGCGCCTCGGATCCCGGTCGGCGCGTGGTCGTGCATGAGCCCAGGCTAAGCCCGGCACCGCGCTCGGAAGAGCCTCTTCGCCCAGTCGGGAATGAGTGTGATTCTCACTGTCGGCTGGTGGTGACGAGCCTCCGTCGGCTCGGGCTGATAGCGTCGCGCCGTGAAGGACCGTGCCGTTGGCAGCGATCGCCCCTGGCGCCGCCCCGGCGCGTTCGCCTACGCCCGCCAGCGCGTGGCGCGGGCGGTGCGTCCGCCGGTCGTCGTCGCGCCGATCGGCGCCGACGTGCAGATCCGGCGCGATGTCGAAGTCGCGATGCGCGACGGCACACTCCTGCGGGCGAACGTGTACCTGCCGGTGGCAGGCACCGTGCCGGCGATCCTCTGCGCGCACCCGTACGGCAAAGACGCGCTTCCGCGGCGCGCGGGCCGCGGATACCGGATCAATCCCCAGTTCCGCATCCTGCGCCAGACCGCGGCCGTGCACATCTCGGATGAGACCAGCTGGGAGGCACCGGATCCGGCGTGGTGGGTGCCGCAGGGGTACGCCGTGGTCAACCTCGACCTGCGCGGTGCCGGCCGTTCGGACGGCGAGGGTTCGCTGATGAGCGACGCCGAGGCGGAGGACGTCTACGACGCGATCGAGTGGATCGCCGCCCAGGAATGGTGCGACGGCGGGGTCGCGATGCTCGGGGTGTCGTACCTGGCGATCTCGCAGTACAAGGCCGCCGCGCTGCGCCCGCCGCATCTGCGTGCGATCGTTCCGTGGGAGGGCTTCACCGACGCGTATCGCGACTTCTTCTATCCCGGCGGGGTTCGCGAGATCGGATTCTCGCGGCTGTGGACGGCCCTCGTCCGCCGAGGTGCGCGAATGTCGCCGGATCTGGGCAGACAGGCGGCGGCGCGTCAGGACGACGATGCGTGGTGGCGCTCGCTGGCGCCGGACCTGGGAGGGATCGAGACGCCGA
Organism: Microbacterium trichothecenolyticum; assembly: GCF_041938625.1. GTDB lineage: Bacteria > Actinomycetota > Actinomycetes > Actinomycetales > Microbacteriaceae > Microbacterium > Microbacterium trichothecenolyticum_D. Next base: position 2,677,382 of record NZ_CP169427.1, read on the forward strand.
TGCTCGTCTGCGGCAGCTTCTCCGACGCCAACCTCCACTCACGCGGCAGCTTCCGCGCCTTCGCCCTGGCCGGGTCGCCCGACCGTCACCTCTACACCCACCGCACCGGCAAATGGGCGGCGTTCTACGGCGAAGAGGCCAGGGCGGTGCAGTGCGCCTTCCTCGACACGCACCTGAAGGATGCCCCCGTCGCGCTGCCCCGAGTGCGGTTGGAGGTGCGTGAGCGCGGCGACCTCGTGCACGCCGTCCGGGATGAGGAGCGCTGGCCGCCCGCGGCGCGGCCGCTGCGGCTCCACCTCGCCGGCGCAGGTCGCCTGTCGCCGTCGCCGGCGGTGGCCGCCGGTTCCGTCCGGGTGGCAGGAAGACGTCGTGCCGCGCGGTTCTCGTGGGTGTTCACGGACGACACGGAGGTCACCGGCGAGGCGCGCGTGCGGCTGCGGGTGAGCGCCGCGGTCGCCGGCCCGGTCTCGATCTTCGTCGGCCTCTCGAAATGGAGTGGCGGGCGCTTCGTCCCGTTCGAGGGCTCGTACGGGTTCGGTCGCGATCTCGTCACGACGGGGCTTCGCCGGCTCGACGCGCGCACCACCGCCACGGAGGTCGAGATCGACTTCGCCCCGTCGGCGACGTTCTTCCGCGCCGGCGACGAACTGCGGCTCCATGTCGCCGGCCGCCAGCTCTCCCCCCGGAACCCGCTGACCGGCGCGTTCCCCGCGCTCTACCGCTCCAGCGGGCGGGCCGGCTTCTCGCTGCATTCCGACCCCACCGGTCCACAGGTGCTGGAACTGCCCGTCGTGGAACGGCGCTGAGCCCCCGCGTCAGAGGTCGGCGAGAAGCGTCGCGAGCGCGACGAACGCACGCGAGCGATGGGATGCCGCGTTCTTCTCGTCCGCCGTCCACTCGCCGACCGTCCGCTCGGCGCCGGTCACCTGCCCGTCGGGCACGAAGATCGGGTCGTAGCCGAAGCCGCCGGCGCCCGAGGGGACCGTCGCGAGCCGCCCGGGCCAGATCCCCTCCACCACGTGCTCGACGTTCTCCCCCTCGGCCACCGGCACCACGAGCGCGATCGTCGAGACGAACTGCGCGGTGCGGTGCGGGTCGCCGATGTCGGAGAGCTGGTCGAGCAGCAGGTTCAGGTTGGCCGAGGCATCCTTCGCGTGTCCGGCCCAGTAAGCCGAGAAGACACCGGGCGACCCGCCGAGCACGTCGACGCAGACGCCGGAATCGTCGGCGAGGGCGGGCAGCCCGGTGTGCTCAGCGGCGGCGCGCGCCTTGATGAGCGCGTTCTCTGCGAACGTGACGCCGTCCTCGATCGGCTCGGGCCCGTCGTACCCGACGACCTCGAAGTCGGGGCGCGTCGCGGCGACGATCGCCTGGAACTCCTCGACCTTGTGCGGGTTGTGGGTCGCGAGGACGATCTGGGGCATCCGTCACTCCCCCGCGGGCTGCAGGGCCGCGAGCTGGTGCGTGCGCAGGTCGGCGCAGCCGTTCACGCCGAGCTCGAGGAGGGCGTCGAGCTCGCGCTTGTCGAACGGCGCTCCTTCGGCGGTGCCCTGCACTTCCACGAACAGGCCGCGTCCGGTGACGACGACGTTCATGTCGGTCTCGGCGCGCACGTCCTCGACGTACGCGAGGTCGAGCATGGGCTCGCCGTCGATGATGCCGACCGAGACGGCCGCCACCGAGTCGAACAGCACCTGTGACTTCTGGCCGATGAACTTCTTGCCGCGGCCCCACTCGATCGCGTCCGCGAGCGCGACGTAGGCGCCGGTGATCGCCGCGGTGCGCGTGCCGCCGTCGGCCTGCAGCACGTCGCAGTCGATCACGATGGTGTTCTCGCCCAGCGCTTTGGTGTCGACGACGGCGCGGAGCGCCCGGCCGATGAGGCGCGAGATCTCATGCGTGCGGCCGCCGATCTTGCCCTTGACGCTCTCGCGGTCGTTGCGCTCGTTTGTGGCGCGCGGCAGCATCGCGTACTCGGCGGTGATCCACCCCTTGCCCTTGCCGGTCAGCCAGCGCGGCACGCCGTTCGTGAACGACGCCGTGCACAGCACCTTCGTGTTCCCGAAGGAGATGAGGGCGGACCCCTCGGCCTGACTCGACCAGCCCCGCTCGATCGTGATGGGCCGCAGCTGGTCGACGGAACGGCCGTCGGCACGGGTGATGTCGGTCATTCGGTTCTCCTCCGGAGGGGGACGGATGCCTCAGCCGAGGCGCCGGGCAGGGTTCGAGGCGGTGGGCAGATCGATGGCGCCGGTCTGCACGAGGCGCACGGAGGTGACCTCGCGGCCCATGAGCCGGTGCGCGAGACGCAGGAACTCGTCGGCGGAGGCGCCGGTGGCCTCGTAGACATGGCGGGGCTCGGCATCCGGCCCCGCGAGCAGATCGCGCGAGACCAGCTGACGGTAGACGTCCTTCGCGGTCTCGGTGTCGCTGGACACGAGACTGACGTCGGGCCCCATGACGTAGCTGATCGCACCCTCGAGGAACGGATAGTGCGTACAGCCGAGTACGAGCGTGTCGACCTCGGCGGCGCGCAGCGGCGCGAGGTACTCCTCCGCGACCGCGAGCACTTCGGGCGAGCCGGTCACTCCGGCCTCGACGAACTCGACGAAGCGCGGGCAGGCCTGTGCGAAGACGGTGAGACGCTCGTTGACCCCGAGCATGTCCTGGTACGCACCGGAGCCGATGGTGCCGGCCGTGCCGATGACGCCGACGCGCCCGTTGCGCGTCGTCGACATCGCCGTGCGCACCGCGGGGTTGATGACCTCGACCACCGGGACGTCGTAGCGCTCGCGTGCGTCGCGCAGCATCGCCGAGGACGCCGTGTTGCACGCGATCACGAGCATCTTCACACCCTGGGCCACGAGATCGTCGAGCACCTCGAGCGCGTAGCGGCGGACGTCGGCGATCGGCTTGGGCCCGTACGGCGAGCGCGCGGTGTCGCCGATGTAGAGGATGGACTCGCGCGGCAGCAGCGCCGAGACGGCCCGCGCGACGGTGAGCCCGCCGACCCCGGAGTCGAAGATTCCGATCGGCGCGTCGTTCACGAGAATCCACCCTACGCCAGCGGGTCGCCAGGGGCGCGGCGAACCCACCGGCGCGCAGAGCGAGCCGTCGAGGAGAACCCCCGCGTCCGGAAAGCTAGGCTGACCCGCATGGCCGCCTCGACCGCCCTGCTGACGGACCGCTACGAACTCACGATGGTCGACGCCGCGCTCCGCGACGGCACCGCCCACCGCCGATGCGTGTTCGAGCTGTTCGGCCGGCGCCTCCCCGGCGCGCGTCGGTTCGGCGTCGTGGGGGGAACCGGCCGGCTGCTGTCGCTGATCCGCGACTTCCGCTTCGCCGATGAGGAGCTGCGATTCCTCCGCGACGAGAAGGTGGTGGATGCTGCGACCCTCGACTTCCTGGAGGGTTACAAGTTCACCGGCTCGGTGACCGGCTACCGCGAGGGGGAGCTGTACTTCCCGGGCTCCCCCATCCTCACCGTCGAGGGGACGTTCGCCGAAGCGGTCGTGCTCGAGACTCTCGCGCTGAGCGTGCTCAACCATGACTCCGCCATCGCGACCGCCGCCGCCCGCATGAGCATCGCCGCCGGAGACCGTCCGCTCGCGGAGATGGGCTCGCGGCGGGCGGGTGAGTCGTCCGCCGTCGCGGCGGCGCGCGCCGCGTACATCACCGGGTTCAGCGCCACGTCGAACCTGGAAGCCGGCCGTCGCTGGGGCATCCCGACGATGGGGACCGCCGCGCACGCGTGGACGCTGCTGCACGACACCGAGGAAGACGCGTTCCGCGCGCAGATCGAGGCCCTCGGCATCGAGACGACTCTGCTCGTGGACACCTATGACATCCGTCAGGGCGTGGAGACGGCGATCCGTGTGGCCGGAACCGGGCTCGGCGGGGTCCGCATCGACTCCGGAGACCTGCCGACGGTGGCGGCTGAGGTGCGTGCCCAACTCGACGAGCTGGGCGCCACAGGCACGCGCATCACCGTGACGAGCGACCTCGATGAGTATGCGATCGCCGCGCTCGCGGCATCCCCCGTCGACGCGTACGGCGTGGGCACGTCCGTGGTCACGGGGTCCGGCACACCGACCGCCGGCATGGTGTACAAGCTCGTGGCCCGACAGGATTCGGACGGCGGCTGGGTCGGCGTGGCGAAGGCGTCGACAGACAAGGCGTCGAAGGGCGGCCGCAAGGCGGCCTTCCGCACACTCGACGCGGGCACCGCGATGAGCGAGCTCATCGTCGTGTCGGACGGCTTCGAGGCCTTGGAGTCCGCGTCGGCGCACCCCGACTCCCGCGCATTGCAGGTGCCGCTGGTCATCGACGGCGAACCGGATGCCGCGCATGAAGGACCCGAGGGGGTCGAAGCCGCGCGGGCCCACCACGGGCGCGTGCGCGAGGAGCTTCCGGTGCGCGCACTCGCGCTCAGCCGCTCCGACCCGGCGATCCCGACCGTCTACACCGACGCCGAGTGATCAGCCCTGGAGCGATTCGTAGATCTCTTTGCAGGTGGGGCACACGGGGAACTTCTCCGGGTCGCGGCCGGGCGTCCACTTCTTGCCGCACAGCGCGCGCACCGGCTTGCCGGTGATGGCGGACTCGAGGATCTTGTCCTTCTTCACGTAATGGGAGAAGCGCTCGTGGTCACCCGGCTCGATGTTCTCTTCTTTGAGGAGCTCTTCGAGCTCGCGATCGAGGGTCGCGATGCCGCCCTGGTCGGGGCTGTCCAGCGGGGTGCTCATGGTCTGCCAGTGTAGTCGGGGCGCGCCGGCATGGGGTCGGCCGGCCGGAGTCAGGTGGACTCGGCGAACTCCATGAGACGACCGCCGCGACGCTCGAAGGCGATGGCTCCGATGCCGACCCCGACGACGAGCACGCCGAGCCCGATCGCGAGGCCGCCCCACAGCGCGGTGTTCGCAGCATCCGTGTCTCCCTGCAGGGCGAGCCAGCCGCACCACAGCACCGGCGCCGACACCACGAGCGCGCCGGCCATGACGCTGCCCTGTGCGATCGCGCCGCTCGCGCTGGTGCGCTGCGGCTGCTGGAACGGGCTCTCGCCCGGGCGCGAGACCGCGTAGGGTGCGACCGCCGACGAGATGCTGGAGAGCCCGAGGCCCGAGAGGAACAGCGCAGCGCACACGCCGGTGAGCGCCGGCAGCACCGCCCAGCGCCCGTGGAGCAGGGTCGCCACGGGGATCGCGAGGGCGAGGAGCGGCACGCCCACCAGCAGTACCGGCACGAGCCGGCCGAGCCGGTCGGAGACGCCGCGCACGCCGCTGGCGATGTGCATCCAGACAGCCGTGGAGTCGTAGGCGAGGTCGTCGTGCGGCAGCCAGCCGAGGAAGAGCGCCGCGAACGGCACGGGCACGAGCGCGACGAGCTCCGGCGGAACCCCCGCGATGAGGAGGGGCACTACCGTGATCGCGGCGGCGAAGGGGATCACGAGGCCGTTCACCACGTAGCGCCGGTCGCCGAACCAGTAGACGAGGCTGCGCGCCGCGATCGCCCCGCCGGGTGTGCCGGGCGCGACGCCGAACCAGCCCAGGCCGCCGCGCTCACGGCCGGTTCCCGGACGCTCGGTCGTGGTGAGCAGTCGTTTCACGGTCCACGCCCAGAGCATGCCCAGCACGACCACGGTGCCGATCGCGACCAGCGCCGCGAGCCACGCGTCGCCGCCCGTGACCACCATGCCGGGCAGCGCCCACGCGGCTCCGAACGGGGTGAGCGCGAGCCAGTCCACGGCCTCGAGCAGCTGAGGGGGCACGCTCCCCTCCCACTCCAGCGAGGCGAGGAAGACGCCGACCGGGACCACGACCACGAGCACCACGAGAACGAACACGCCGGAGAGCTCGCGCGAGCGCCGCTCGCGCAGGAACAGCGAGGCCACGGCCGTGCATACGCGCGCCAGCAGGACGCACGTCAGCACCCCGAGCACGACGCTCGCGATCCCCACGATCACCGGCACGCCATGGGCCTCCCAGACGATCGCCGAGCACACCGCGACGGCGAGCAGCACGAGGATCGGCACGCTGAGGAAGCCCGCGACCGCGAGCACGAGGGCGAGCCTGCCCCTCGGAAGACCGAAGAGGGCGAAGCGCCGCGGATCCAGGGGATCTTCGACGGAGCCGAACAGCGGCGCGAGCGCGAAGCCGAGGGTCACGGCGGATCCGCCCAGCACGGTGACCGCGAGAGCTTCCTCGGTGGAGGCGTCCCGCAGCGTCAGCAGCGCCCAGCAGGCCGCCGCGGTGGCGGCGACGAGGATCACGAGGCCGCTGACCACGCGCGCGACGTGTCCCGAGTGACCACGGAAGGTGCCGAGCAGCAGCGCGAGCCTCAGTCGGAGAATGTGTGCAGCCACTCGAGGCCCTCCACGTCGCTGAGCCCTCCGGCCAGTTCGACGAAGCGCTGCTCGAGCGTCAGCTCGCCGCGCACCTCGTCGACGGTGCCCTCCGCGAGCACCTGGCCGGCCACGATGACCGCGACGCGCGTGCAGACGCGCTCGACCAGGTCCATACCGTGGCTGGAGAGGATCACCGTGCCGCCGTGCGCGACATAGGTGGAGAGGATGTCGAGGATGATCGCGCTCGAGACGGGATCGACCGCTTCGAACGGCTCGTCGAGCACAAGAAGTCGCGGTGAGTGGATGAGCGCTCCCGCGAGCATGACCTTCTTGAGCATGCCCGCCGAGTAGTCCGAGACGCTGCGGCCCAGCGCGTCCTCGAGATCGAACGCGCGCGCGAGGTCGGCGGTGCGGCTCTCGACGATCGCGGGCGGGAGCTTGCGCAGCACACCGTAGTAATAGAGGAGCTGACGGCCCGTGAGACGGTCGAACGTGCGAAGCCGATCGGGCAGGACGCCCATGAGCTTCTTGGCCGCGAGCGGCTTGGCGGCAGCATCCACTCCTCCGACATGGATGGTGCCGCGATCCGGCTCGAGCAGCCCCGCGATCATCGAGAGCGTGGTCGTCTTGCCGGCGCCGTTCGGGCCGACGAGGCCGTAGAACGTGCCGGCCGGGATCGTGAGGTCGATGCCGTCGACGGCGTGCGTGCTCCCGAAGCGTTTGGTGACACCGCGCAGCACGAGGGCGTTGCCTGATCCGGCGACCGCCGATGCGGCGGCATCCGGGGAGACGGCCGCGGCCAGAGCCTCGGGGTCGAGGGTCGTCGCAGGCTCCAGGGCGGAGCAAGGCACGGGCACGGGTTCGGCGGACGCAGCGGAGGGCGCGACCGCGGGCGTGGGCTCGACCACCTCCGCGGGCTCGGCCACGGGCGCGGACTCGACCACGGGCTCAGCATCGACCACCGCCACGGTTTCGGCAAGAGTCGCGTTCTCGGCGCCGAAATCGGGCTCGCTGAGCAGCTCAGGCTCGGGAGCGGGTTCGGGCTCGATCTCAGGCTCCGGCTCGATCGCCGGCTCGGCTGCGACCACGGCGTCGGAATCGGCCGCGGCCAGGGGCGCGACCGCGGCGTCGAGGGTCGCCGCCTCGTCGTCGGCGGGCGCAGAGTCTTCGATCGGAGTCGGCTCCGCAGCATCCGTCGGCGCGGCGTCGTCGGAGCCGGGAAGCGGCGGGCGCGGCGGCACGACGATGCGCGCGGCGGCACTGGCCGCGAGTTCGAGATCGCTCGGGAGCGGAGGCGGAGGCCCCGGATCCGGGACGGGCGCCGACGTCGCCTTGGATGCGGCCGGCGTACGTTTCTTGCGCGGCGTGCGGCGGGGCTTCTCGGGAGCCGGTGAGACCGTGTCGGCGAGGCGTACGACGCGCGCGCTGGAGTGACGGTCCGGCTCTTCCGGATCGATGTCATTCGGCACCGGGAGGGAGGCTGTCACTTAACCAACGTATCAAGTGGGCCTGATGGCGAGGCGGTTCGTCTCGCCGCGTCGCGGCATTCACGTTATGTCACAACTCTGCAACGGGAGCCGCTCATTATGCGCCTTCCCAGGCCTCATCGCTACCATGGTCGAGGCACGAAGGGGTGTCCCGCCGGTGAACCGGCAGTGAATCACGCACTTCAGGAGCAGATTTTGACCCTTCAGACCGTCATCCTCGCAGCCGGAATGGGCTCGCGTCTCGGCCGCAGCCTGCCCAAGCCCCTCACGGAGCTCGGCGACGGCCGCAGCATCATGCAGCAGCAGCACGACAACATCCGTGCCGCCTTCGGCCGCGAGGCCAAGATCACCACTGTCGTCGGCTACCGTGCCGAGACCATCGTCGAGGCCTTCCCCGACGTCGACTACGTCTACAACGACCGTTATGACCAGACCAACACCTCCAAGAGCCTGCTGCGCGCCCTGTCGAAGACGGGCAAGGGCGGCGTCCTCTGGATGAACGGCGATGTCGTCTTCGACCCGCGTGTGCTCGGCCGCGCCATCGAGCTCATCGAGCGCGACCAGTCGTTCGTCACCGTCAACACGTCCAAGGTGAGCGATGAAGAGGTCAAGTACACGGTGACCTCGGAGGGCTTCATCGACGAGCTCTCGAAGACCGTCAAGGGCGGCATCGGCGAGGCCGTGGGCATCAACTACATCTCGAGCCGCGACAAGAAGGCGTTCATGCGCCACCTGACGCGCGTCGACGACCAGGACTACTTCGAGCGCGGCCTCGAGCTCGCGATCGCCGAGGACGGCGTCCTGCTCGAGCCGCTCGACATCTCGGACCTGTACGCCGTCGAGGTGGACTTCGCCGAGGACCTCGAGCGCGCCAACCTCTTCGTCTGACCGATCACGCCGACGCTGTCAACCCCGAGCCTGTGCTCAGACTCGGGCGCATAGACTCGGCGCGATGACCGACAAGGTTCACCAGATCCACTCGCTGCCCGGCGACGCGCCATGGCAGGGAGGACTGCCGCCCGCAGGGTCCGACGAGCATCCCTTCACGATCCGTGCGCTCGACCGCGTGCTCGCGATCCAGCGGCCCGTCGTGCTCGCGCATCTGCGCAGCATCCGTCTGCGTCATCCGGACTCCTCCCCCGCCGACATCGTCCGCATCCTGGAACGGCGCTATCTCGCTGCGGTGACCACCGGCGGGGCCGCGGTCGGCGCGACCGCCGTCGTTCCCGGGATCGGAACGGGCGTGACGCTGGCGCTCAGCGGCGTGGAGACGGTGGCATTCCTCGAGGCGACGACGCTCTTCGCACAGTCGGTCACCGAGGTGCACGGCATCCCGGTGTCGGATCCCGACCGAGCACGGGCGCTCGTGCTCACCCTCATGCTCGGCAAGGAAGGCGTCGACCTCGTCGCGCAGCTCGCCGGACAGGCCGCGGGGCGAGGTCCGTCCCGTTCCGGCTACTGGGGCGAGCTGATCACGAAGTCGCTCCCCCGGGCCGCGGTCGGGCCACTCGTGGACCGACTGAAGACGACGTTCATCCGCCAGTTCGCCGCGCGGGGCGGCGCGTCCTGGATCGGCAAGGCCCTGCCGTTCGGCATCGGCGCAGCGATCGGCGGCGCCGGCAACAACATCCTGGGGCGCCGCGTGCTCACCGGCTCCCGACGCGCCTTCGGGGCACCTCCGCTCCTGCTGCCCCCCGAGCTCGAACCGCGCCCGGGCGCCGACCGGATCGAACGGCTCGCCGGACGAAGCATCCGCCGCGCCGGGGAGGCCGTCGTCGGCGGGGTGACCCGCGGGGCGTCCGGTGCGCGCCGCATCACCGCGCGCGTGATCCGGCGAACGCCGGACGCGCTCGAAGCTCCGACAGAGAAGAGCAAGCACTCCTGATGTGGTCCCTTCGGCGCGCGGCGGGGTGACAATGGCGATATGGGTCTGTTCAGCAAGCTTCCCGACGAGCCCGTCGAGTGGGCAGGGCTGCCCTCCGAGCCGACGCGTGCCGAGACGCAGGCGGAGCGATTGACGGATGCCGCAACCGTCGACCTCGGCGGACTCGGCCTGGGCGACCTCGCCGGGGGCGGCGGAGAGGCGGTCGAATCGATCGTCGTCCCAGTAGCCCCGGTCATCGAGATCGTGCAGTCGCAGGAGTTGGGCGAGGACAAGGAGAGCGCGATTCCTCCCGCCTGATTGCAAGCGCTTACAGCGTGTTCTCGACACACGTACGATCGCGGGCATACGCTCACAGGTATGGACAGCACGTTGGCGTGCCTTGCGGCGTGGATGCCGCGGCAGCGGTGGTACGCCGCGAAAGGGCGCCCGCCCAGCCTGCGGCTGCTCTCGTGGTGGGATCTGAACGCAGGGTCAGGCGACCACGACGACGCAGACGCGGGGGCGCGAATCCGTACTTTCCTCGTCGCGGACGAGGGGGCCTTGCCCGCCGTGCTGTACCAGATCCCGGTCGTCGAACGCGCGACCGAGACCGTGGACGCCGACCCCGACCACGTCATCGGCAGTCCGGTGCCGGGGACGACCTTCATCGATGGGCCGTTCGATCCCGCCTATGCACAGGCGCTGCTGAGCCTGATCTCGCTCGGCGGCACCGCCCACGGTCCGCAGACGACCGCGATCGGGCGGGCTGCCTCGACCGGCGGCGCTCCCGCACGAGCCACGTCACGGGTGATCAGCGGAGAGCAGTCGAACACGTCCCTCATCTACGAGGGCGACGGCGCCCCGGTGATCTGCAAGGTCTATCGCCAGCTGCACGCGGGCCTCAACCCCGACATCGAACTGCAGGAGGCGCTTGCCGGAGCCGGATCGCCGCATGTGCCGCGCCCGGTCGGCTCGATCGAAGGCACCTGGCCCGACCTCGCCACCGCCCACGGCACCGTGCACGGATCCCTCGCCTGCGCGCAGGAGTTCCTGCCGGGCGTCGAGGACGCGTGGCGCGTCGCGCTCCAGGCCGCTGCCAAAGGCGACGACTTCCGCGATGGGGCGCGCGCCCTCGGCACCGCGACGGCGGAGGTTCATCTCGCCCTCGCCGAGTGCTTCCCGACCCGTGCAGCGACCGCTGCCGATCGCGAGGCGACGGCCGCGACGTGGGAGCGGCGGTTCGCGATCGCGATGGCGGAGGTCCCCGACATCGCCGGTCAGCGGGATGCCGCGGCCGAGGTGTACCGCCGCGCCCTCGACGTGCCGTGGCCGCCGCTGCAGCGGATCCACGGCGACTTCCACCTCGGGCAGGTGCTGCACTCCCCCGACCGGGGCTGGATCATGGTCGACTTCGAGGGTGAGCCGCTCCGCCCGATGGCGGAGCGCACGCAACCCGATCTGGCGCTCAGGGATGTCGCGGGAATGCTCCGCTCGTTCGACTACGTCGCGGGCTCGCTCCGCCTCGACGATCCCGATCGCTCCGCCGACGCGGTGCGCTCCTGGGCGCGCGACGCCCGCAGGGCCTTCGTGGAGGGGTACGCGGTGTCTGCCGGCGGGCTCGATCCCCGGCATCCGCTCCTCGCCGCCCTCGAGCTCGACAAGGCTGTGTACGAGGCGATATACGAGGCCCGCAACCGGCCGACGTGGGTGGCGATCCCGCTGCGTGCGATCGCGCGGCTCGTCGAGCGTCCGGCTCCGGTGGCGTGAGCCGCGCCTGTGCTCCCGCCGCGCGGTGGCTCAGCCCTCGTCGTCGAGTTCTGCTTCGTCCTCCGGCTCGTCGTCCTCGGTGTCGGCGACCGACCGGGCGTACCAGGTGTCCCAGTCGTCCATGAGGCGCTGCACCGCCCCCTGGAAGCGCGCCGTCGCCGCGCCCGGGGCGGTGTCGCCGAAGTAGTGCGCGACCCACTCCTCGAGCCGGGCGACCGCCTCGGGGTCCCCGAGCACCCGCTCGGTGTGGGCGACGATGTCGGGGGCGTCCGCCGCGGCGAGCCACTCGCACGCCGACAGGTAGCCGTGCGTGTCGATCGCGGCGGCGGGGTCGGCCGGGCGCGTGATCATGAGCGGCTTGTCGGCCGCAAGCCGGTCGTAGACCATCGCCGAGATGTCGACGATGGCGACGTCGGCGGCGGCGAGCTGCCAGCCCAGCTCGGGCCCGTCGTCGAAGACGTGCTGAGCCGTGGGATCCGACGCGTTCGCCGCGGCGAGCGCCGAGATGATGCGCTTGTTGGCGGCGCCGTAATCGTGGTTCACGACGCCCGAGCGCGGATGAGGGCGATAGATCACGCGGTGGCGGCCCGTGGACAGCAGCGCGGTCACGAGCGCCTCGCCGTGGGTGGCGATCGATCCGTAGTGGGCGGACGGGCGGTCGCCCTCCCACGTCGGCGCATAGAGCACCACCGTGCGCTCGTCGGGCGTGTAGGGCAGGGTGCCCGAGTAGTGGTCCGCCTGGGGACGGCCGATCTCGATCGTGCGCCGCTCGATGTCGTAGTCCCACAGCACTCGCGAGAGCCGCTCGCGCGCGGCGTCGCCCGCGATCATCGCGTAGTCGTACGCCTTGTACTGGTTCGTGGTCATGTACATCTTGTCGGACTCGCCATGGTTGATGAACACATGCCAGCGGCGGCCGTACCGGAACATCTGGAAATTGCGCGTGTTCTGATTCACGTACAGCACGACCCGGATGTCCTGCTTGGCGATGAAGCGCTCGAGATCGCGCACCGTCGGCACGAACGCCACCGGAAGCGCCCCGTCGGACAGCAGTGCTTCGGCGCCCGTCGCCGCACGGCTCAGCACCACGACGGGCCAGGTCTTGGCGAGGTCGGCGAGCGGCTTGTACCACTGCCGCATCTGGTACATGTTGACGGCGCCGTCGGCGAAGTAGACGGCCACCCGGTACTGGAACGGCGGGTGCGGAGGGCGAGCGGCGAGCGTGCGCCGCACGTCGATCACGGCCGAACGATTGCGCACCGCCTTGCGGACGAGCGCGACCGCCTTCTTTCCATCCGAGACCAGACCCACGCATCCAGCCTACCCAGGGCACCCATGACATGATCGACGCGTGCATGTCGAGCAACACGGGCGCAGGGACGCTCCGGTCCCTCCTCCCGACGCCGGCGTGAGCTTCGTCATGCCGGTGCTCAATGAGCACGACTATCTCGGCCGCGCGGTCGAGACCGTGCTCGCTCAGGACGTCCCGGGCCCCACCGAGCTGATCCTGGCGCTCGGGCCGTCGACGGACGGCACGAGCGCGCTGGCCGCCGAGCTCGCCGCCCGCGACGACCGCATCGTGCTGGTCGACAACCCCGGCGCCGACATCCCCATCGGCCTGAATCTCGCGATCCGCGCCGCCCGCCACCCCACCGTCGTGCGCGTGGACGCGCACTCCGAGCTCGACGCGACGTACGCACGACGCGCGCTGGCGACCCTCGACCGCGTGCGTGCGGCGAACGTCGGCGGCGTCATGCGCGCCGACGGCCGCACCCCGTTCCAGCGGGCCGTCGCCCGCGCCTACAACTCGCCCATCGGCCTCGGCGGCGGCGCCTATCACGGCGGCACGCAAGAGGGCGAGGCGGAGTCGGCCTACCTCGGCGTCATGCGGCGAGAGGTGCTCGAAGAGGTGGGGCTGTTCGATGAGAGCATCCGCCGCGGCGAGGACTGGGAGCTGAACCTGCGCATCCGCCGCGCCGGGTATCGCGTCTGGTTCGACCCGACGCTCGCCGTGACGTACTGGCCGCGGGAGAGCTGGACGCGCCTGGTGCGCCAGTTCTCCGCGACAGGGCGGTGGCGCGGTGAGCTCGTCCGCCGGTTCGGGCGCGGCAACTCCCTCCGCTTCTTCGCCCCGCCTGCGCTCGTGCTGACGATCCTGCTCGGGATCGTCGTCGGCGTGCTGCAGCTCACCGGCGTGCTGCAGGGGTGGTGGTCGGTGGCGGCATCCGTCGTCTACCTCCCCATCATCGCGTACGCACTCCTCATCGTCGCCGTGGCCCTCGGCCCCGGCGGAGGGCGGGGCTGGCGCGACAAGCTGTGGACCGCGGCCGTGCTGCCGTCGATGCACCTCGCCTGGGGCTGGGGGTTCCTCCTCGGCGTGGTCGGTGGCGCGCACGACACGGTCGACACGTCGCGTCTCGGGAGCCGCAACACGCCTCTGCCCTGACGGCCGGAGCCGTCAGCGCGTCACACGTCGATGAAGCCCTGGTCCAGGATGCGGGCGACGACCCGTTCGGCGGCGTGTCCGTCGTCGCGGGCGTTGAACTTGTCACGCCACTGCGCGTAGCGGCCGGCGTAGGTCTCCGTGTCATCGGCGGCGAGCGCTGCGACCAGCTCGTCCTGCGTGCGCACCATGGGCCCCGGCGCGTGCGCGGCCAGATCGAAGTAGAACCCGCGCAGCTCGCCGCGGTAGTGCTCCATGTCGGGCACGAGGAAGTACATCGGCTTGCCCGTCACCGAGTAGTCGAACATGACGGACGAGTAGTCGGTGATGAGCGCGTCGGCGACGAGCAGCAGCAGGGATGTGTCGGGGAAGCCCGTGACGTCGATCACGCGCGGGCCTTCGGCGTCGCGTCCCGGCAGCAGCGTGCGCGAGTGGCCGCGGACCAGCACCACCGCATCGGTGGCCGCGGCGAGCGAGACCGGATCGACGAAGTCGACGATCTGGTCGCGGTCGTCGCGCCACGTCGGCGCGTAGAGCAGCACCCGTTCCCCGGGACGGATCCCGAGCGCGGCGCGCGTCGCCGCGCCGTCGCCCATGGTCAGCACGTCGTTGCGCGGATACCCCTCGACCCAGATCGGGCGCGTGAGGAAGGCGTACGCCTTGCCCAGGATGCGTGCGGCGTAGGGATTCTGCGCCAGCAGGATGTTCCACCGCAGCGACTCGCGCACCACCGCCGCCGTGCGGCGCGGGTCGAACCCGGGCCGGTGGAGTGCGAGGCGCTTGAGGGGTGTGCCGTGCCAGGTCTGCAGGACGACCTGGCCCTTGCGGCGCGAGAACCGGCGGCGCAGCCAGTCGTTGACCACGAGCAGCCGTGCGGCGCCGCGGGCGCGCCACCACTCGGGACTCCCCTCGACCACCGGGATCGCGCCCTCCGGCACGGCGACCGACAGGTCGACCACGCTCCAGTAGCGCGTCACGCCGGGCGCGCGGCGCGCGAGTTCCCGGTCGATCGCGAGCGGGTTGCAGCTGGCGTTGCGGCCGTAGAAGCTCTCGAAGAACACCGCGTTCTCGAACCCCGTGGCCGGCCGGGTCGCGTAGCGGCGCTCGAGGGCGTCCTGCCCTTCGCCCGAGTCGTAGGCGGGGTCGATCGGCGGCCCGACGCGCAGCGTCCACCCCTCGAGGCTTGCGCGGAGCGTGCCCAGCTGCGTGAGCGGAACGGGTTCGGGGACACGGATGCTGCGGTCCGAAGCAGCGGTGATCCGCACCTCGTACGACCCCGCGGGCAGCGGAAGCTCGGTACCGCCCCAGCGCGCGGCACGCAGCGGCAGCGTCGCCGTCCACGTCTTGCCCCGACCGGTGAGGCGGGCGGCCACGCGGGCGCGGGCGCCGACGATCTCGACGGAATCGGGTCGTTCCCCCTCGCCCGAGAGCACGAGAGCCGGGCTCGGCTCCGTCGTGAAGCGCGCGTCGGTCATCCGGTTCCTTCCCTCGGGCCGTCGTGGACGGTTCCGGCCAGAATCGCACGGTACACCCTCTCGGCGTTGCGCCCGTCCCGGAACGCGTGCACCCGCGCGTCGAGCGCGATCGCCCGTTCGATGCGGCGCGCGCGCTCGTCCTCGGACCCGAGTACCGCCTCCAGCTGCGCCGCCGCCTGGGTCCAGTCGACCGCCCAGTCGTCGCCCGCCACGTCGGCGTACGTGCCGTAGAAGCCGCGCGTGCGCGCATACTCCTCGACGTCGGGCGCGAGGAACAGCGTGGGCAGCGGGACCAGCGAGGCGTCGAACGCGAGGGACGAGTAGTCGGTGACGAGGGCGTCGAGACCGGGCAGCAGGGGCGTCACATCCGCGACGAGGTCGCTGCCGAGCGAGTGCACGCGGTCGGTCGGGAACGGCGGGACGTAGTCGCCGGCTCCGAGCGGGTGCGACCGGACCAGGAGCGTCGCATCATGGCGCCTCAGCACCTCGACGATCTGCGACCACTCCTCGGCGGTCGGCACCGCGGGGTCGCCCGCACCGTCGCGCCATGTGGGCGCGTAGAGCACGTAACGGCTCGACGGCTCCACGCGCGGCACCGCGCGCCCGATCGCTGCACGCGCGCCGACACGGCGATCGTTGGCGGTGCCGCGGGAGAGCACGTCGACGCGAGGCTCGCCGGTCACCGGCACGCTCGCATCGGGAAGCGCGAAGGCGGACTCGAGACGGCCGCGCACAAGATGCGAAGCGGCCGGCAGCACCCGGATGCGGCGTGCGGCGCCGCGGTACATCGTGCGCAGCAGCGCCCGCACGGCGCCGGCGGCGGGAGTGGCGGCGACGGCGCCGGGAACCCGCAGCGTCTCGGGCGAGTCGACGCCGATCCGCTTGAGCGGGATGCCGTGCCACAGCTGCACGACGAACGCACCCGACACGGCGTAGCGGTTGACGTCGCCGAACCCGTGCGTGACGACGACCACACGAGCGCGCGCGGTGCGCCAGAGCCCGTGCAGGGAGCGCTTCGGAACGACACGGATGCCGCGGGCCGCAGCATCCGTCGCCTCCCGCTTCGACGCGACCAGCCAGACGGGACTGCGTCCGTCGGCGGCCGCCACCTCCCAGAGCGCCAGAGCCCCGTCGCCGATGCCGACCGCAGAGCCGATCACCCACTCGTCGCGGGAGCGCGGCACCAGGAGAGTCAGGAGGCGTCCGGCGGCGTAGAGCGGGATCGTCGCGATCTTCCGGGCATTCCCCGCGCCGAACGAGAAGGACGCCATTCCGCGAGCCTACCTGCGAGCCCGCGCGGCGGGCCTGCACACTCGCGGAATGGCGTCCTTGACGGTGTGGATTACTGGAGCGACCCGAGTGTGACCTCGACGGTCTGCGTCTTGCCGTCGCGCACGAACGTGACCTCGGCGTCGCTGCCGGCCGCCGCGGCGCGCACCTGCGCGGTGAGGTCGGTCGCGTCGGTGACGGGCACGCCGTTGAATGCGGTGACGATGTCGCCCTCCTGCAAGCCCGCGGCCGCCGCTGCGCCGCCGTCGGTCACGCCGGCGATGTAGGCGCCCGTGATGGTGGAGCCCTCGACGGATGCTGCGGCCTGCACGTTGGCGCCGAGCAGACCGTGCGTCGCCTCGCCGTTCTCGATGATCTCGTCGGTGATGCGCTGGACGATGTCGGACGGGATGGAGAAGCCGACGCCGATCGAGCCCGAGCCGTCGGACGACGAGCCGCCGGCGGTCGCGATGGCGACGTTGATGCCGATCAGCTTGCCGTCGGAGTCGACCAGCGCGCCGCCGGAGTTGCCCGGGTTGATGGCCGCGTCGGTCTGGATCACCGAGATCGAGATGCTCTCGGTGGCCGTCGACTGCTGGTCGCCCTGACCGAAGTCGAACCGGAACGGGCCCTCCTGGCTGTTCTGGTCCTGCTGGTCCTCCTCCTCGCCGTCGCCGCTGTCCGGCGCCGCCGACGATGCGATCGAGATCGAGCGGTTGAGCGCGCTCACGATGCCTTCCGTGACGGAGTTCGCGAGGCCCAGCGGCGCGCCGACCGCGACCGTCGTGTCGCCGACGTTGAGCTTGCTCGAGTCTGCGATCTCGATCGGGGTGAGGTCCTCGGCGTCCTGCAGTTTGATGACGGCGAGGTCGTACGTCGGATCGGTGCCGACGACTTCGGCGTCGTAGACGCGGCCGTCCGAGGTGGTCACGCGGATCGCCGCGTCCCCTGTCGCGCCGTCCAGGGTCACGACGTGGGTGTTCGTGACGACGTAGCCGTCCTCCGTGAGCACGACCCCCGAACCGGTGCCGGCGCCCGACGAGCCGGTCGCCTCGATCGTGACGACGCTCGGCACGACCTTCGCCGCGATCGCGGTGGTCTGGTTGACCGAGTCGGTGTCGTTGACGGTGACCGTGCTCGGCCCGGCGGCGGGCGAGGCGCTCACGGGGGCGAACCAGGTGACGCCGGCGTACGCGCCGCCGAGGCCTGCGGCCCCGCCGACGATGGCGGCGGCGACGATGAGGCCGACGACCTTGCCCGCACCCGAGGACTTCTTGGGCGCCTTGGTCGCGGTCGGCACCGCACCGGTCGAGCCGGCGATCGGCAGTGTCGGCTGGGCATCCGCAGGGTTCACTCCGAACGCGGCACCGGGGGCACCCGGTCCGGGCTGACCCGCGTAGGAATGGGGATAGGGC
Organism: Microbacterium trichothecenolyticum; assembly: GCF_041938625.1. GTDB lineage: Bacteria > Actinomycetota > Actinomycetes > Actinomycetales > Microbacteriaceae > Microbacterium > Microbacterium trichothecenolyticum_D. Next base: position 2,695,448 of record NZ_CP169427.1, read on the forward strand.
GCGGGCTGACCGGCGTAGCCCTGCGGACGTGCGTACGCATGCCCGCCGACCGGGTAGCCGGCGGGTGGCACGGGCTGCGTCGGCGCCGTCGGCTGCGCCGAGGCCGCGGGCTGTGCAGCCGGGGCGGCCGGCGGAACCGGGGGCAGCGCGGCAGCGGAGGCGGCCGGGGTTGCGGGCGTCGCGGGCTGAGCGGGCGCGGCGGGCTGCGCAGGCTCGACGGCTTCCGGCGCGGCAGCGGCGGGGGCCGGGGTCTCGGGCTGGGCGGGCGCCTGCGCGGCGGCATCCGCGGCCGACTGCGAGGGGACGGCGGGGGTCTGGTCTTCCGGGCGGTCGCCCTGGATGTCGCTCATGGTTGCTCCTTCTGCCAAGCACTCACCACTGTGCCCACCGATGCTGTGCGTTTCTTATGTCGCGAATGGGACTCGCCTATGCAACGGGGATGAGCCCGCCCGGTATTACGGTGAAGCGATGCGACAGATCCCCGGAGCATGGCGCCGCACAGCCGCGGGCGCCGGACTCGTCGGTTCCGACGGGTCGATCCACCCCACCATCTTCGCCGAGATGTCGGCCCTCGCGGCGAGAACCGGCGCGATCAATCTCGGGCAGGGCTTCCCCGATGAGGACGGCCCCGCCGAGGTGCTGGACGCCGCCCGCTCGGCCATCGCGAACGGCGTGAACCAGTACCCGCCGGGTCGCGGCATCCCTGATCTCCTCTCCGCCGTGGCCGAGCATCAGGAGCGGTTCTACGGCGTGAACCTGGATCCCGCGCGCGAGGTGCTCGTGACCGCGGGCGCGACCGAGGCGCTCGCCGCGGCGCTCCTCGCGCTGATCGACGACCCCGACGACGAAGTCGTCGTCTTCGAGCCGTACTACGACTCGTATGCGGCGGTCGTCGCGCTCGCCGGCGCGCGACTCGTGACGGTGCCGCTGCGGTGGCCGGACTTCCAGCCGGACCTCGACGAGCTGCGCGCCGCGGTGGGCGACCGCACCCGCATCATCCTCGTGAACGACCCGCACAACCCGACGGGTGCGGTCTTCACCGCCGACGTGCACGAGGAGATCGTTCGCCTCGCCGAGCACCACGACGCCGTGATCGTGACCGACGAGGTGTATGAGCATCTCGTGTTCGACGCGCCGCATGCGCCGATCGCCACCCTCCCCGGCGCCTGGGACCGCACGCTCACCATCTCGTCGGGCGGGAAGACCTTCTCGACGACCGGTTGGAAGATCGGCTGGATCTCGGGCCCCGCCCCACTCGTGGATGCGGTGCTGGCGGTCAAGCAGTTCCTCACGTACGTCAACGGCAGCCCGTTCCAGCCCGCGATGGCGATCGGGCTCCGCCTCGGTGACGACTTCTTCCGCGGCATCGCCGACACCCTGCGGGCGAAGCGCGACCTGCTCGGCGCCGGGCTGCGCGCCGCCGGCTTCGATGTGTCGACCCCCGCCGGCTCGTATTTCACGGTCGTCGACGCCGCACCGTTGGGCGCGACGGACGCTGGGGCGTTCTGCCGGGCCCTTCCCGAGCGGGCCGGGGTCGTCGCCATCCCCCTCACGGCCTTCGCGACGCCGGACCGGCGTGCGCAGTACGCGACGCTCGTGCGTTTCGCGGCGTGCAAGCGTGTCGAGGTGCTCGAGGACGCGGCGTTGCGCCTCGCCCGTCTCGGGTGAGAGCGCGGGTCATCGCGGCCCGACGCCGAAACGCCGGAGCCTCAGCGACGGATTGACGCGGCGCACACGCTCGATCGCGCCGACGTCGAGGTGAGCGACCGCGACGTCCGTCGACGTTCCGACGGCGGCGAGCTCGACGCCCTGCGGGTCGACGACGAGCGAGTTGCCCACGCCGAGGGGCGGCGGGTGATCGGCCGCGGCCACGAACACCGTGTTCTCGATCGCGCGGGCGTGCAGCAGCGTGCGCCAGTGGTGCTCTTTGAGCGGCCCGCGCACCCATTCCGCCGGCACGACGAACACATCGGCGCCAGCGTCGACGAGCAGCCGCCCGACCTCCGGGAACCGCAGGTCGTAACAGGTCATCAGTCCGAACCGCAGCCCTCCGAGCTCGAATGTCTGCGGCTCCTGCGCGTCGCCCGGCTCGACCCAGTCCGACTCCCGCTGCCCGAACGCGTCGTACAGGTGCAGCTTGCGGTAGTGCGCGATCAGACCCGTCGCGTCGACCGCGACCGCCGTGTTGCGCACGCGCTCGCCGTCGCTCGCGCGCTCCAGCAGCCCCGCGACGATCGTCACGTCGTGCTGTGCGGCGAGACGTGTCAGCGCCTCGACGAACGGGCCGTCCAGCTCCTGCGCGTTCTCGGCGAGCGACTCGTCGAACGGGTCGACGAAGTAGCTCGAGTACTCGGGGAACACCACGATGCGGGCTCCGCGGACGGATGCCGTGGCCACGAGCTGCGTGATGGACTCGAGGTTCACCGCGGTGTCGGCCGTCGGGGCGAACTGAGCCACCGCGATGGGCAGCGTGTCGGTCATCGTCGTGCTCCATTCGTCCGGCGGCGCGCGCGGAGGATCGCGGGCACGACCAGCCACAGCACGCAGAGGAGCAGGCCGAGCGGAATGAGCGCCCACCAGAACGCGGACCCGCCGAGCACGACGTCGAACACGAACCCCACCACGCCGACGAGGAGCACGGCGACGGTCGCGAGCGCGGTGACGAGCGCGAAGTGCCCGAAGCGGACGACCTCGGCTTTGGCCCGCTGCTGGAACAGTGCCCGATGAAGCGCCACGGGAGCGAGCGCGATGATCGAGCTGAGCGCCGAAAGGACGACGAGCCCCAGATAGAACGCCTGCTGGGAATCGGTCAGGTCGCCGAACGCCGGCTGGAAGGCCAGGGCGAGCAGGAAGCCGGTCAGGATCTGCGTGCCGGTCTGCAGGACGCGCACTTCCTGCAGCACCTCGTTCCAGTTGCGGTCGGCGCGCTCCTCCGGCGTCTCGTCGCGACCGTCGACGCGATCGTCCTGCGGGTCGGTGTCACGCGCGGTGGACATGCGTTCATCCTTGCCCGCGGCGTGCGATCGGGGCAAGCCGACCGGCCTGTGTCACGACCACCCCAAAGCCCGTGCTAGGCTATTCCTTGTGCCGCGGGGTGGAGCAGCTCGGTAGCTCGCTGGGCTCATAACCCAGAGGTCGCAGGTTCAAATCCTGTCCCCGCAACAGAAGACACAGAAGAGGGCGTCCCGAAAGGGCCGCCCTCTTCTGCATTCCCCGTTGGCTCGTGTGTTCAGTCCTCCGGGTCCATGGCGCCGCACAGGTCGTCGAGGAAGCGCGCGATCACCGCGAGTTCGGCCTCGTCGTACTCCATCGCGACGGACCTCATCGCCCGCAGGCGATCGCCGAAGACGCGGAAGAACGCGCTGCGCGCCCCCTCCGTGAGCACGACCACGCGTCCCCGCCCGTCGCTCGGGTGCGGCCGCCTCTCGGCGTGCCCGGATTCGACCAGCCGGTCGAGCAGCTTCGTGGTAGACGCGGTCGAGATGCGCAGATGGCGCGCGATGTCGCGCGGACTGACCGAGCGCCCCTGCCGCTCGCGGATGATGAGCAGACGAAGCGCCGCGACATCGGACGCGTTCATGTCCATGTCGCCCTTCATGCCGCTGTGCATGCGCTCCATGGCATCGCTGACGGCACGGATGGACTGCAGCACGCGCATCACCGCGTGCTCGTGATCCGTCTGTGGCAACCAGCGTTCGGACATCGTGGACGTTTCCCTCCGACCCGTTGTAGCATCGCACAAGACGTATTGCTAGTTTAACTAGCAATCTGAGAGGAGTGATCGGATGCCCGACACCGACCACGTCGTCCTGCTGGACGATGACGGCCGCGCCATCGGCACGGCACCGAAATCCAGCGTGCACGGTCCCGACACCGCCCTGCACCTCGCATTCTCCTGCCACGTGCTCAACGGCGATGGGCAGGTGCTCATCACCCGCCGGGCCCTCACGAAGCGCACGTGGCCTGGCGTCTGGACCAACTCGTTCTGCGGGCACCCCCGTCCCGCTGAGCCCGTGCTCTCGGCGGTCCGCCGTCACGCGGACTTCGAACTCGGGCTGACGCTGAGTGAACTGAGCGTAGCCCTCCCCCTGTTCCGGTACCGCGCCACCGACGCGAACGGCATCGTCGAGCACGAGGTGTGCCCGGTGTACACGGCCTACACCGACGACGAGCCCGTGCTCAACCCGCTCGAGGTCGTCGATGCGCGGTGGGTCGAGCCCGAGGCGCTCGCCGTCTCGCTTGAAGCGACGCCGTGGGCGTTCAGCCCGTGGCTCGTGCTCCAGGCCCAGCAGCTGCACCTGTTCGAGACGCCGTCGCGCGAGAGACGCGCGTCATGATCCCCGCGGCGGCCGACCCCGATCTCCGGATCGCGATCGACGGCGCACTCGCGCGCATCCGTGAGCGCGCCGCCGAACTGGGACCGGCTTTCGGCGCACTGGGCGAAGCGATCACCCGGGCGGCGCAGGGCGGCAAGCGCCTGCGTCCCGCGCTGGTCACAGCCTCCTTCGACGCGTTCCGCACCGACGACGCCAACGCGTCGGCCGCCCTCTCGGTCGCGGCGGCCTTCGAGCTGCTGCACACCGCGTTCGTCGTGCACGACGATGTGATCGACCACGACACGATGCGGCGCGGGGTGCCCAACATCGGCGGAGAATTCCGGCGACGGGCGCAGGACGAGGGCGCCGACACCGACGGCGCGGCCTTGGTGGGCGACGCCGCGGCGATCCTCGCCGGCGACATCCTGCTCCACGAGGCCTTCCGTCTTGTCGCGATGGCCCACACCGACGCCGCCACCCGGGATCGTCTGCTGACGCTGCTCGACGACGCGGTCCTGATCTCCGCGGCCGGCGAACTCGCCGACGTGGAGAACAGCGTCGCGGCGCGGCATCCGTCCCGCACCTCCACACTCGACACGGCGTTCAACAAGACCGCGGTCTACACGTTCCGCGCGCCGCTGCAGGCGGGCGCGCTGCTCGGCGGCGCCGACGGCGACGCGCTGCGTGTGCTCGGCGAAGCCGGCGGGCGGCTCGGACTCGCGTTCCAGCTGGTCGATGACCTCATCGGTGCGTTCGGGACCACGTCGCAGACGGGCCGCGACACCGGACCGGACCTCCGCGAGAACAAGCGCACCCCGCTCGTCGCGCTCGCCCGCGAGTCCGGCGCCGCGCCCCGCGTCGACGAAGCGCTCGCCCTTGCGCGCACCGGTCCCGTCGCGGTCCGCGAGGCGCAAGTCATGCTGGAGAAGACCGGCGCCCGGGAGCGCCTGGTGCGGCTCGTCGAGGACACGCTGGCGGCGGTGCGGGAGGCCTCGCACGACCCTGCACTCCCCGATCGCGCCGGGGCCCTTCTGCGCACTCTCGCCGACGGCATCGAAGGGCGGATCCCATGAGCACCGTGCGCGCCGCGTCCCCCACCGGCCTCGCGCTCTACGACCAGGCGGCAGCGGATGCCGCGGCCACCGTGATCGCGCGCTACTCGACCTCGTTCGGGCTCGCGTGCCGGCTGCTCGGCCCGCGCCCGCGGCCGCACGTGCGGAACGTGTACGCCCTGGTGCGGATCGCGGACGAGATCGTCGACGGCCCCGCCGAGGAGGCCGGACTGTCGTCGGAGGTCGCGGGCGAGATCCTCGACCAACTCGAGCACGAGACCCTGTCGGCGATCGAGCGCGGCTTCAGCTCCAACCTCGTGGTGCACGCGTTCGCGGGCACCGCTCGTGCGTGCGGCATCGGCGAGGATCTCGTGCGTCCGTTCTTCACGTCGATGCGGACCGACCTCGACACACTCCGCCACGATGCCGCTTCGCACGACGCATACGTCTACGGCTCGGCCGAGGTCGTCGGCCTGATGTGCCTGCAGGTTTTCGTCAACGCGGGGGCGCAGCATCCGGTCTCACCCTCTCCTGAGCTCGTCGACGGGGCTCGCCGTCTCGGGGCTGCCTTCCAGGACGTGAACTTCCTGCGCGATCTCCGTCACGACGAGACGGTGCTCGGCCGCGACTACCTCGGCCTGTCGACCGCCGGCGGCGAGCGCGCTGCCGTGCTGGATCGCATCGACCGGGACCTCGCCGTGGCGGCAAGCGCGATCCCGGCGCTTCCGGCCGACTGCCGGCGCGCGGTGACCGCCGCGCACGACCTCTTCGCGGAGCTGGCCGTGCGTCTGCGCGCGTGCGACGGGGGCGAGGAGAGGGTGCGGGTGCCCGACGCCGTGAAGGCGCGTCTCGCGGCGCGCGCGCTGCTCGGCTTCGCCCCGCGGGAGGTGCGCGCATGACCCTCGTCGACGGACCGCGCCGCGCGGTCGTCATCGGCGGCGGCGTCGGCGGGCTGGGCGCGGCGGCCCTGCTGGCGACCGAGGGCTGGGACACGACGCTCTTCGAGGCGCGCGACGAACTCGGCGGGCGCGCCGGGTCCTGGGAGCAGGGCGGGTTCCGCTTCGACACCGGCCCCAGCTGGTACCTCATGCCCGAGGTCTTCGATCATTTCTTCCGGCTCCTCGGAACGACCGCGGAGCGCGAACTCGACCTCGTGCCCCTCGACCCGGCATATCGCGTCTACTCGGATCCGTCGACCGGGCTGTCCCCCCTCGACGTGCGGTCCGGACGCACCGAGGCCGCCGCGCTGTTCGAGAGCGTCGAACCCGGCGCCGGCGCCCGCCTCGAGGCCTACCTCGACTCCGCCGCCGACGCGTACGACCTCGCCGTCACACGCTTCCTCTACGACACGTACGAGACCACCGCCGGCCTCAGGGACCCGGCATTGCTGCGACGGATGCCCCGCCTCGCCCCCCTCCTCACCCGCAGCCTCGCCCGCCACGTCGAGCGGCGGTTCACCGACCCGAGGCTGCGGCAGATCCTCGAGTACCCCGCGGTCTTCCTGGGTGGATCTCCGTACGGCGTGCCGAGCCTCTACCACCTCATGAGCCACCTCGACCTGGGCGATCGCGTGCTCTACCCGCGCGGCGGGTTCACCGAGCTCGTGCAGGCGATCGTGCGCCTGGCCGAGGCATCCGGAGTCGCGATCGAAACGGGGGCGCGGGTCGCCGCGATCACGACCGAAGCGGGGGTCGCGACCGGCGTGGAGCTCGCCGGCGGCCACCGCGTGCCCGCCGACCTCGTCGTGTCGGGTGCGGACCTGCACCACACCGAGACGCGGCTGCTCCCGCGCGCCGACCAGACCTACCCCGAGGAGTGGTGGCGCTCGCGCACGCCCAGCCCCGGCGCACTTCTCGTGATGCTGGGCGTCGAGGGCCGGCTGCCGCAGCTCGCCCATCACACGCTGCTCTTCGCACGGAACTGGCGCGAGAACTTCACCGACATCTTCGGCACCCGCCCGCGGATCCCCGACCCGGCGTCGCTCTACATCTGCCGTCCCAGCGCCACGGACCCGAGCGTCGCGCCCCCGGATCACGAGAATCTCTTCGTGCTCGTCCCCGTGCCCGCAGATCCCCGGCTGGGTCACGGAGGCACCGACGGCGATGGCGACCCGGCGATCGAGACCGCGGCCGACCGGGTGATCGCCCAGGTCGCCCAGTGGTGCGGCATCCCGGATCTGAAGCAGCGCATCGTGGTGCGACGCACCGTCGCCCCCGGCGACTTCGCCGACGACCTCGGCGCGTGGCGCGGGAACGCGCTCGGCCTCGCCCACACGCTCGGGCAGAGCGCGGTCTTCCGCCCACGGAACACCTCGCGCGAAGTCGAGGGCCTGTCGTACGTCGGGGCCTCCACGCTCCCGGGCATCGGCCTGCCGATGTGCCTCATCTCGGCGGAGCTCGTCGTCAAGCGTCTGCGAGGGGACCGCTCCCCCGGTCCCCTCGCGGAACCGGCGAGGGTGTGACGGTGCCAGGGCTCTACCTCGCCGCCATCCTCGCCGCCGCCGCAGGCATTCTGCTGATCGACCGGCGCTGGCGCCTCGCCGCGTGGCAGTCGCCCGGGGGCACGGCGCTCGCGGTGGGCATCGGCACGGCGTTCTTCCTCGCGTGGGACGCCGTCGGCATCGCCACCGGGGTCTTCGTGAAGGGCGACAGCACCCTGCTGCTGGGCGTCGATCTCGCGCCGCACCTCCCCCTCGAGGAGCCGGTGTTCCTGGCGTTCCTGAGCTACCTGGCGCTCGTCGCATGGTCCGCGGCGATGCGCCTGATGGCACGCCGCCGGACGACGGATGCTGCGCGTGGCCGTTCGGAGGCGGCACGATGACGTACGCGCTCATCGTCGTGCCGTTCGTGGTGATCACGGCGATCGTCGTGCTGCTGACGGTGCGTCGACCCGGCTTCGGACCCAGGATGACAGCATCCGTCATCGCTGCCGGCGTCCTGATCGCGCTGACCGCCGTCTTCGACAACGTGATGATCGCCGCAGGGCTGTTCACGTACCCGGAGACGCTGATCTCGGGGGTGCGGATCGGTCTCGCGCCGATCGAGGACTTCGCCTACCCGGTGTGCGCGGCGTTCCTCGTGCCCGCCGTCTTCACACTGCTCACGCCGTCGCGGGCTCGTCACGAGGAGGCGACGGCGTGACCTCCGCCCCACCCCTGCGGGCCGGCGCCGTCGCGCGCCAGCTGCTGATCGCCTCGCGGCCGGTCAGCTGGATCAACACCGCCTACCCGTTCGCAGCCGCATACGTCCTGACCGTTCGCGAAGTGGACCTGACCCTGGTGATCGGCACGCTGTTCTTCCTCGTGCCGTACAACCTCGCGATGTACGGCATCAACGACGTGTTCGACTACGAGTCCGATCTGCGCAACCCGCGCAAGGGCGGCGCCCACGGGGCCGTGCTCGACCGTCGGATGCACCGTGTGACGCTGTGGGCCTCCGCACTGCTGTGCGTGCCGTTCGTCGCCTATCTCCTGGTGGTCGGGTCCGTCGTCTCCTGGCTCGTGCTCGCCGCGAGCCTGTTCTTCGTCGTCTTCTACAGCGCGCCGCCGCTGCGGCTGAAGGAGCGGCCGTTCCTCGACTCCGTGACCAGCAGCATCCACTTCTTCTCGCCTGCCGTCTACGGTCTCGTGCTGGCGGGCGCGACCTGGACACCGCCGCTCGGGGCACTCATCGGCGCCTTCGCGCTGTGGGGCGTGGCCTCGCACGCGTTCGGAGCGGTGCAGGACGTCGTCGCCGACCGCGAAGCGGGTATCGCGTCGATCGCCACCGCGCGCGGAGCGAGATGGACGGTCCGCTTCGCCCTCGCCTGCTACACGGCCGCCGGCGTCGCGATGCTCGCGACCACGTGGCCGGGGCCGATCGCGGCCCTGCTCGTGCTGCCGTACCTGGTGACCGTGTGGCCCTACCGCTCGATCACCGACGCGGATGCGGCCGCCGCGACGACCGGCTGGCGTCGGTTCCTCTGGCTCAACCAGTTCACGGGCTTCGCGGTCACGCTGCTGCTCATCTGGTACGCGATCCTCACGGCCTGACCCGGGAACGCCGAAGGCCGGTCCCGAGCGGGACCGGCCTTCTTCGCGTACTGCTTACTGGCCGCCGCCGAGCTCAATGAGCGTCTCGACCGCCGCGGTGAGCCGCTCATCGGCCTCGCCGTACGCGGCCCAGTCTCCGGCTTCGAGCGCCGTCTGCCGGTCGATCATGGCCTGCTGGGCGTCCTGCAGCGCGGCCTCGTACGCGTCGGCAGGCGGGGCGGGCTCCGTCGGCTCGGCGGGCTGGGTCGGCTCGGGCGTCGGCTGCGGCGTCGCCCCAGGTGTCGGCTCGACATCCGTGTCGCCGGCATCGGCGCCCGAGTCGCCGCCGAAGATCACGTCGAGCGCCTCGTTGAGCGTGTCCTCGAACGCCACCTCATCACCGAACGCGACGAGCACCTTCTGGAGCTTCGGAAGCTTCGTGCCGCCCGAGGACTGCACGAACACCGGCTGGACGTACAGCAGACCGCCGCCGACGGGAAGCGTGAGCAGATTGCCGTTGAGCACCTCGGACTGGCCCTGCTGCAGGATGTTCACGAACGACGAGACGCTCGGCTCGGCGTCGAACGTGTTCTGCACCTGACCGGGGCCGGGCACCGTCGTGTCCGAGTCGATCACGAGCATTCGCAGCTTCCCGTAGTCCTCGGCCTTCACCCCCTCTTCGCCGCCCGCGTTCGAGTCGACGGCGAGGTAGCCCATCAGCACGTTGCGTGCGTTGCCTGTCGTGGACGACGGGATGAACGAGGTGAACATCGAGTACGTCGGCGCCTCCTGCCCCGGCATCTGCATCGTCAGGTAGTAAGGCGGCTGCAGCTGCGTGTCGACCTGCGGGTCGTTCGGCGTCTGCCACCTGTTATCGCTCTGATAGAACGACCGCGCGTCGTCGACGTGGTAAACGCCGAGGATCGTGCGCTGCACCTTGAACAGATCGGTGGGGTAACGCACGTGGGCCATCAGGTCACCCGACATCTCGCTGATCGGCTTGATCGTCGACGGGTACACCTTCTGCCACGACGCAAGGACCGGATCGGTCTCGTCCCACGCGTAGAGCGTGACCGAACCGTCGTAGGCATCGACCGTCGCCTTGACCGAGTTGCGGATGTAGTTGATGTCGTCCAGCGCGAAGCGCGGCGCCGGGTTCGACGAGTCCGAGATGGCGGACGTGAGGCTCACCGTTGACGAGTAAGGGTAGTTCGCACTCAGCGTGTAGCCGTCGATGATCCACACGATGCGGCCGTCGACGACGCTCGGATAGGCGTCGTTGTCGAGCGTCAGGTACGGCGCCACCTTCTGCACTCGCTCGCGCGGGTTGCGGTCGTAGAGGATCTGGGAATCCTCGTTGACGTAGTCCGAGAACAGGATCTGCTCGGCTTGGAACTTCAGCGCGTAGATCAGGCGGTTGAAGACATTTCCGAGGCTCGGTCCGCCGTCGCCGTCGAAGGTCGTCTTCGTCTCGCCCGATCCGTCCTCGCCGGACGGGTAATCGAGCTCCACCGGGTCGGCCCCCTCAGGGGCACCGACGATCGAGTACGTGGGTGAGTACTCGCCGAAGTACACGCGCGGCTGGAAGTCCTCCTCGTTGGAGAGGAATCCGGCGGCGGGGATGCCGCGCTCGAGGAAGACCGGGTCGCCCTCGTTCGTGCGGTCGTTGCCCTTGGCCGCTACGAGTCCGTACCCGTGCGTGTACACGACCGCGGAGTTCTGCCAGTCCGCAGCGTTGCCCAGCTGGGCGAGGTTCAACTCACGAACCGAGACCACGGTGTCCTGCGAGACGCCGTCGATGTCATAGCGGTCGACGTCGAGGGGGTCGGCGAACTGGTAGTAGGAGCGGTACTGCTCGAGCTGGCGAACGTTCGGCGAGATGATCGCCGGGTCCATGATGCGCACCTGGGCGGTCGTGGCCGCGTCGTCGCGCAACTGGCCGGCCTCGACGTCCGTCACGGCGGTGAAGTCCTGCTGCTCGAGACCGTCGACGCCGTAAGCCTCGTGCGTCATGTCGACGTTGCGCTGGTAGTACTCCTCTTCCAGCGCGAACCGGTTCGGCTGCACCTGGAACGTGTTGACGACCCACGGGTAGCCGACGCCGACGACGATCGCTGACACCACGAGCAGGGCGGTCGCGATGAGCGGGTAGCGCCAGCGACCGATGATCGCGGTCACGAAGAAGAGGATCGCGACGATGACGGCCGCGAACGCGAGGATCGTCTGGCCGGGGATGATCGCATTCACCCCGGTGTAGCCGGGGCCGGTGATGCGATCGCCGGGCTCGACGAGCGTCTTGTACCGGTCGAGCCACAGGCTTGCGCCCTGCACCAGCAGGTAGAGGCCCGCGATGACCGCGAGCTGGATGCGCGCCGACTTGGAGATGCGCAGCTCACGCTGGCCGATGCGCACCGAGCCGTAGAGGTACGACACCAGCGCCGTGACGAGCAGGCAGATCAGCAGCACGGCCGACGCGAAGCCGACGAGCGAGCTCCAGAACGGCATCGCGAACATGTAGAAGCCGGTGTCGAGCCCGAACTCGGGGTCGGTCGTGTCGGTGGCGACGCCGTTGAACCACAGCCACGTGGTCTCCCACTGGGCCGAGGCGGCGAAGCCGGCGAAGAAGCCGAAGAAGATCGGGATGCCCCACATCGCCAGGCGGCGCAGCGGCTCGACGACCTCCTGGTACCGGTCGAGCTGGGAGCTGAGCCGCGCGTAGACGGGGCGCAGCCGGTACGCGAGCTGGATGGAGAGCCACACGGGCACCGCCATGCCCAGGAAGCCGACCACGAACATCACGATGCGCGCGATCCACTGGGTCAGCAGCACCTCCGAGAACCCGAGCTGGTCGTACCAGAGCCAGTCCGCGTAGAGGCTGGCGAAGATGAAGAACGCCACGACGAGCGCGGCGATGACCGCGAGGGTGATGGCGATGACGCGTCGGGTGCGAGAGGGTGTGGCCGGGGTCGGCGCGGAGGTCGTGGTCACGTTCCCATCCTAGGCGCGCGATTCTCGGCGCCCGCCTTGTCCTCCCTGGGCGAACTCTAAGAAACTCGCAACGTTTCGGGCACGATCCGCCTCACTGCACCGTGCAGGTCGGGAGCGAATCGAGGTCGCCGCCCTCGCTCACTGCGTCCAGCACGGCCAGCGCATCGTCGAGGTCCTCGACCGAGAACACGCGCAGATCGCCGGGGATGTGGCCCACGACCTCATCGCAGTTCGCTTCGGGCGCGAGGAACCACTGGGCCCCGGCATCCAGCGCGCCCCACATCTTCTGGCGGATGCCGCCGATCGGCCCGACCTCGCCGTCCGCGGTGATCGTGCCCGTGCCCGCGACCTGCTGGCCGCCGTTGAGCTCACCCGGAGTCAGCGTGTCGATGATCCCGAGCGCGAACATCATGCCCGCACTCGGGCCGCCGACGTTGTTGAGCTGGATGGTGACGTCGATCGGGAAGTCGTAGTCGGTCGTGAGGCTGACGCCCAGCATCCAGCTCGTCTCGCCGTCGTCGTTCGTGGTCTCCTTCGGGGTGACCTCGACGGTCTGCTGCTCGCCGTCGCGCTCGATGAGCAGTTCGACGGGAGCTCCCTCCCCCTCGTTGATGACCGAGCGCAGGGTGGCGACATCCGTGAGTTCCTCGCCGTTCGCCTCCAGGATCAGATCGCCCTGCTCGAGAATCCCGGCGGCGGCGGCGTCGTCGATGACCGAGAACACCGCCAGGGTCGCGCCGACGTCGTAGCCGAGCTCTGTGAGCGCTGCGGCGGTCGCCTCGTGCTGCGAGTCCACCATCATCTGGGCGCTCTCCTCGTTGCGCTCCTCGGTGGTCTGGTCCTCGGGGAAGATCGCGTCGATCGGCATGACGGCCCGGCTCGGATCGAACCACGCCATCGCGAGCTCGAACCACGAGGGGGTGTGCTCGCGGTTGCCCTGCACCTGCACGGTGAGCAGGTCGAGGGATCCGTCGGTCGGGTAGGTCTCCGCGCCCTCGACCGAGATCAGCGGCACTTCCTCGCCGTCGGCGTTCTGAGCGCTGCCGAGGGTGTTGTAGACGGGCCCGGGGCGCTGGATCACGTACGACGTCGGCAGGAACGTGATGACGAGCAGCACCACCATCGCGACGGCGAGCGCCCACACACCCACCAGCGTGCGGCGGGACATCCGCGGCCGCGGTGCGGGCTCGATCGTCGTGTTCTCGTCGAACAGGGCCACGCGGGACCTCTCTTCCGTGCCTTGTCGTTGATGCGCCTGGTCGTTCGCGACCGGCGTAAGGCGTAAGGGGTCCCTGCCGGGGAGTGCGACGGATGCTGCGACTAGCGTAGAACGCAACCTCATCGACCGGCTGAAAGGCGGCTGAAGTGGCAGACGACGTCACTGGCGGGGGCGACCCCAGCCCCGAGGACGACTTCCAGGAGCTCATCCGCCAGCTGTTCGGCGGCGCGGCGGGCGACTTCGACCCCGAGCAGCTCTCGCGACTATCGGGCATGAACATCGACCCCGCCATGATGCAGGCGGTCATGCGCCAGCTGCAGGGAGCGTTCGAGGGCGCAGACGAGACCGGCATCTCGTGGGACATGGCCGAACGCCAGGCGCTGCACATCGCGAACCAGGAGGGCCTCGGTGTCACGGCCGGCCAGCGCACCGACCTCGACCAGGCGTTCGCCCTCGCGACGCTGTGGCTGAGCGAGGCGACCACCATCTCGGAGCTGTCCGCTCCCCCGGCGACGCTCACGCGCGGCGCGTGGGTCGAGGCGACGCTGCCGGTGTGGCAGGAGCTCGCGGCACCGGTCGCGACGAGCATCGCAGACGCCCTCACGACGGCGCTGAGCGAGCAGGCGCCCGAAGACATGCAGGGACTGGTGCAGGGCGCAGGGCGCCTCATGCGCACGGTCGGCGGGTCGCTGTTCGCGTCGCAGCTCGGCCAGGTCGTCGGCAACCTGTCGAAAGAGGTCGTGAGCGGCGGCGACGTCGGCATCCCGCTGATGCCCGACGGGCAGGCCGCGATCCTCCCGCAGAACTTCGCGGACTTCGGCCGCGATCTCGAGGTGCCCGAGGACCAGCTCGCCCTGTACGTCGCCACGCGCGAGCTCGCGCACGCGCGCCTGTTCCGGCACGCGCGCTGGCTGCGCCTGCACGTCATCTCGCAGGTCACCGACTTCGCCCGCGGCGTGCACGTCGACACCGAGGCCCTCGAAGACCTCGCCACCCGCTTCGACCCGTCCGAGCCCGAGGAGCTCCGCCGGGCGATCGAGAGCGGCGCGCTTCTGCCCGCCCGCTCTGAGGCGCAGGACGCGGCGCTCGCACGCCTCGAGAACCTGCTGGCCACCGTCGAGGGCTGGGTCGAGGTCGTCACGGAGGACGCGACGTCGCGGCTCCCCTCGGCGCAGCGCATCTCGGAGGCCGTGCGCCGCCGCCGCGCCGTCGGCGGTCCGGCCGAGCGCGCGCTCGGCTCCCTCGTCGGCCTCGAGATCCGCCCGCGCCGTATGCGCGAAGCCGCCGCGATGTGGCGCGCCGTGACGGAGGCCGTCGGCCCGGCCGCGCGCGACGCCCTGTGGGACTACCCCGACCTCATGCCGAACGCGTCCGATATCGACGATCCCGCGTCACTCGTCGCCCGCCTGGAGGCCCGCGCGCGCGGCGACGAGCCGGTGCGCGACGAGATGGACGACGCTCTGGCACGCCTCCTCGCCGGCGAGGAGCCCGGCGGAGCGGCCGCGGACGAGGCATCCGATCCCCCGTCCGAGTCCGACGGTGCGGGCGACGAGGGTGAGAGCGGCGCGCCGGACGACCACCGGCCCGTGTAGGCGGCCGGCGGGGCCGGCTCGTCGGTTCCTCCCCAGGTCCGCAGGATCCGGCGATTCGCGATCTCGGCCTGTGGATACCGGCCGTGCGCCCGGCGGGTGCGACAGGATCGGCGCATGCTGCGACTCGACCCCTCGTATCCCCCGGTGTGGCGGACCGACTCGACGATCCAGTTCGGCGCCGAGCCGGTCGCCGTGCTCGACGACCCCCAGCCGTGGCAGCAGCGGCTGCTGCGCGAGCTCGAGCGCGGCATCCCCGACGGCGCGGCGGTGCCGTTCGCGCAGGCGCTCGGCGCACCCGACGCCAGGGCGGCGGCGCGGTTCCTCTCGCGCATCCGCAGGGCTCTGATGACGGATGCCCCGCCCCGCCCCCGCGTCCTGGTCCAGTGCGCCCAGGACGTGCCCGACGAGCATCGCGACACCGTCGCCGCGGGACTGTCCGCCGAGGGGCTCGACGTCGAAACCGCGCACCGCTTCGATGCCGTCGGAAGCATCGCAACGGATGCTGCCGCCGTCGTCTTCATCGTGCATCGTGTGGTGGCTCCCGGCTCGGCCGCGGCTCTCATGAGCGCCGACGTCGACCATGTGCCGGTGGTGCTCACCGGTTCAGGCGCAGAAGTGGGCCCGTTCGTCGAACCGGGCCGGAGCGCGTGCCTCGCCTGCGTTGCCGCCCACCGCCGCGACAGCGACCCGTCGTGGCCGGTGGTCGCGGCTCAGCTGCTGGGGCGCGCCGTGGCGAGCGAGCCCTCGGTGCTGTGGGAGGCGGGGATCGTGGCAGGGCGGCTCATCGCGGAGCGCGCGCGGCACCCCTCGGCCGGCCGGACCCGCTCGGTGATCCTCCGCGCCGGCTCGCTGCACCGGCACGTGCGGTCGCACCGCCCGCACGCAGAGTGCCGTTGCCGATCTCTCGCAGAAACCGTGACGGCTGTCGCTCCCGGACGCCGCGCGCCCACGACAGCGACAGCGTTCGCCCGGCCCGCGTGATGCCGACATACGCCAGGCGCCGTTCCTCGTCGACCTGCTCGAACGTGGTCGCGAACGAGATGGGGAGCAATCCCTCCGCGACGCCGACCAGGTGCACGTGCTCCCACTCCAGGCCCTTGGCCGCATGCAGCGTCGCGAGCGTCACGGTGCGCATCGCGGGCTCGTCGTGGGCCTTGGCGCGCGCGGTGAGCTCGTCCGCGAAGGCGCGGAGGGTCGTGCCAGCGGGAGCCTCCTGCGCGAGGCGCAGCAGCGCGGCGCGCGCCTCCCAGGCGTCGCGGAGGGCTCCGCCCGCCTCCGGCGGCTCGTCTGTCAGACCCCGCGAGCGCAGGATGTCGCGCACGGTATCGACGAAGCCGCTCTCGATCGGGGCCACCGAGGCCGCGCGAAGCTCCATCACCGCCTGCCGCACCTCGGGCATGTCGAAGAAGCGGCGGCCGCCGAGCACCGTCGTCGCGATCCCCGCGTCGGAGAGCGCGGCGACGAGCTCGGCCGATTGCGCGTGCGCGCGGTAGAGCACCGCGATGTGGCCCGGGTCCGCGCCGTCGGCGATGTGGGCGGCGATCCGCGCGGCGACGGCGCGGGCCTCGTCCCGGTCGTCCTCGAAGGCGGTGACCGTGGGGACCGGGGCCGACGCGGAGTCGTGGCCGGCGGCGGCGGAGAGGTGCAGCGCGCCGGGGCGCCCGCGCATCAGTTCGTTCGCGACCGCCAGGATCGGGGCATCCGATCGATAGTTCGTCTCGAGGCGCACGACGCGAGCGCCCTCGTACCGCGACGGGAAGTCGAGGAGGTATGCGGCGTCGGCACCCGCGAAGGAGTAGATGGTCTGGCTCGCGTCGCCGACGACGCACAGGTCGCGGCGGTCGCCCAGCCACAGCTCGAGCAGGCGGTTCTGCAGCGGCGACACGTCCTGGAACTCGTCGACGGTGAAATGGCGGTACTGCTCGCGCACGGCCTTGGCGACCTGGGGCTCGGCCTCGAGCATGCCTGCGCAGGCGAGCAGCACGTCTTCGAAGTCGAGCTGGCGGCGCTCGTCCTTGAGCTTCTCATACGCGTGCTGCAGCGCGATCACGCGGTCGACCCCGAGGCGACCCACGCCGTTCGGACGGGCCGCGGCGTAAGCGTCGACGCTCAACATCGAGACCTTCCGCCACTCGATCTCAGATGCGACGTCGCGCAGGGTCGCCACGTCGGGCGCGAGCCCGATGCCGTCGGCGGCATGGGCGAGCATGCGCACCTTGTTGTCGATGATCCCCGGTGCGGTGTCGCCCGCGAGGGTCGGCCAGAAGAAGTTGAGCTGTGCGAGGGCGGCCGCGTGGAAGGTACGGGCCGACACTCCGCCCACGCCCATCGCGCGCAGGCGACCGCGCATCTCGCCGGCGGCCTTGGTGGTGAAGGTGACCGCCATGACGCGTCCGGGCGAGTACGCGCCGGTGTCGACGCCGTGCGCGATGCGATGCGTGATGACGCGGGTCTTGCCCGTGCCGGCACCGGCCAGCACTGCCACGGGTCCGCGCAATGCGGTCGCCGCCTCGAGCTGATGCTCGTCCAGCCCGGCCAGGGCGCCGGCGCTCACGCGCGCTCCGCGTACCAGTCGGCGATGAGCCGGTGCGCGATGGACGCCCGCCCCGGCAGCACGACATCACCCTCGCCGGCGAGCGCCTGGCCGATCTCGTCACGCGTGAACCAGCGGATCGCCGCGATCTCTTCGCCGTCGGCACGCGCCGCCGCGTCGTCGCGGGACTCGGCGAGATATCCGACCATGAGCGAGCGGGGATACGGCCATGCCTGAGACCCGCGATACGTCACCGTGGCCACATCGACACCGGACTCTTCGGCGACCTCCCGGCGCACGGCCGCCTCGAGCGACTCGCCGGCTTCGACGAACCCGGCGAAGCACGAGAACCGGTCGGCGCCCCACAACGCGTTCGAGCCGAGAAGCAGCAGGTCGGCGTCGTGGGCGCTCGTGATGGCGACGATCACCGCCGGGTCGGTGCGCGGGAAGTGCTGCCGCCCGCAGTTCGGGCAGCGGCGCGACCAGCCGGCATCGCCCAGGACTGTCAGCGTGCCGCACGCCGGGCAGAACGGGGCGTCGATCAACCAGCGCCCGAGACTGAGCGCCTCCACGAACGCGCCCGCATCACGCGGCGACAGCAGCGCTCCGATGGTGCGCAGACCCGCCCAGCCCGCCGGTGCGACGAACAGCTCCTCGTCCTGGGACGCGAACACGGCGGCGAGCAGCGCGACCCCGTCGTCGTCGCGTCCGAGAAACGCCCACTCGGCTCCGCCGGGAACCTCCGATGGCGCGAGCCAGAGCAGCGCGTCGGGTGTGGTCAGCGGCGCGGAGTCGCCGACGATGACGAGGACGCGGGAGGCAGCATCCGTCTTCGCCGTCCCGAGCAGATCGGGAATCAGCCGCTCATCCGCCGCGCGGTCGAGCCCGGGCTGCGCCAGCGGATTCAGGCTCGTGCTGTCGGGCGCCGTCATCGAACATGCTCCGCTTCGTCGTTCAGGGCCGGGCGTGGCGCGGGGACGGACGAGCGCGACCGACCTACCCTGGGCACATGGCACGCTCACCCCTCACTCTAGCCGCGTCGGTCACGTCGGCTCTCCCGCGGGTCGGCGTCGTCGGAGTCGGCGCTCTCACCGAGGGAGCGACCGGCCGCTACGACGCAGCGGTCGCCGACCTCGACGACGGGCGCCGTGTGGTCGTGCGGGTGCCTGCCGACCCATCGTCCGCCCCCGAGCTCGCCGCGGAGGTGCGCGCGCTGCGCGCGCTCACCCCGGGTGTGCGAGGTCTCCTCCCCTTCCGCGCTCCCGAGCTGCTCGGCGAGGCGGGCCTCGGCGACACGCGGGTGGTCGTCGTGGACTTCCTTCCCGGGTATCGCGTCGACGCGGCCCACCTTCCGCCCGGACGCGGCGCAGCGACTTCGCTGGGTGCGGCGCTGGCGGCGCTCCACGCGCTGCCGCACTCGATCGTCAAAGGCGAGGGTCTGCCCGCGCGCACCCCGCAGCAGGTTCGTGCCGACGTCACCCGCCTGATCGAACGTGCTGTCGCGACCCGGCGGCTGCCGGTGAGCCTGGCGGAGCGGTGGCACCGCGCCGTCGACGCCGACGAACTGTGGCGCTTCGAGTCGGCGGTCGTGCTCGGCGGTGCCGGAGCCGCCTCGTTCCTGTTCGAGGACCTCGACGGCGTCCCGACCGTGACCGGATTGCTCGAGTGGCACGGACTGTCGATCGGCGACCCGGCGACCGACCTGCAATGGCTCGCGTCCGCCCCCGACGCCGCCGAAGACGTCTACGCCGCCTACGTCGCCGGCAGCGGCCGCGCCCCCGATGCGCGAGCGCGCGAGCGTTCCCGCCTGTACGCCGAGCTCGAATTCGCGAAGTGGCTCGTGCACGGCCACGACGCCGACCGCGACGACATCGTCGCCGACGCCGTGGAGCTGCTCGAGTCGCTCGCCGCGGGCGTGGCGGGCGACGACATCCTGGCGGCGGCCGCGCTCGACGTCGACGACGCGATCGCCCTCCTCGAGCGCACGCCCGGAGCGGGCGCACCGACGATCGACACGTCGATGCAGACCGACGCGTACGACCCCGAAGAGCTGGCGCAGTGGGTCGCGGACGAGGAGGACACCCGGCGGGATACCGGACCGGTCTCCGCCGCGCCGGAGTCCTTCGACACGCAGGAGATCTCCGCCGAGGACCTCGCCGCGTTCCGGCCCGTCGACCTCGACCCGGCGGCGGTGGCACTTCCCGTGCGGCACCCGGACGACGACCTCTCCACCGCGCCCATCACGCTGCCAGGCGCGACGACGCAGGGCGCCGCACCCTCACGCGAGGACGAGGGCGGGCTGGATGCCGCGGCCGAGGCCGAGCGTGCGTCCGAGGCGGCTCTGCGCCGCTGGCTCGCCGACTGACGGCACCGCGACGGCTGACCCTTTCGGGGCCGGGCGATCTCAGCTGCGCAGGATGACGTCCTCCGCCACGTAGTAGAGCGCGACGTCGATCTCGTCGAGCGGTACGCCGTGCTTCGAATGATAGGCCTGGCGATAGAGCTCGAGCTGGAGCATCCGCTCGTCCTTCTCGGCGGATGTGCGCGGCGCGACGCCGGTCTTCCAGTCGACGATCTCGATGCGTCCGCCGCGGTCCTCGCGCCGGTACACGGCGTCGAGCTTGCAGATGACGATGTGCGGCAGGCCATCGGGGCCGATGGTGGTGAAGTCGATCTCGGTCTCGACCTCGATCGGCTGCAGCGGTGCCCACTCCGACGCGAGGAAGCGCTCGCGCAGCGCCGCGAGCGCGGCGGCATCCTCGACGGATGCCTCCGTGCCCGGCACGTCTTCGTCCGTCTCCCACAGCGCGTCGTCGAGCGAGCCGCCGAGGCCGGAACGCCCGGAGCGCTGCTCGACCCAGGCGTGGAAGAGCGTGCCGAGGCGCGTCTGCCGGAAGGGGCGCTCGGGCATCGGCCGTGCGATGCCGGCGAGCGTGCCCTCGAGGTCGGCGACGTACTCCTTGTAGCGGGACGCCGCGATGCGGGTCGGCGCCGTGTGCACCGGGCGCGCGCGGCGCGCATCGCGCTCGGCGAGCAGCAGCGCGGCCTGGGGATCGACCTCGCCCCGTGGGGCGTCGAGCGCTGCCTCGACGGTCGCCGCCGCGCCGGTGACGGCCGCTCGGCGGGCGCCCAGCGGATCGATCGGCCACTGCAGCACACGCCGCTCGCCCTGATACGGGTCGTCGCCGGGCTCGTCGTCGGGCAGCGCGACGTCCAGCGCCTCGGCGATCTCGGTGAAGAACGTGCTGCGCGCGCGGGGGCGCTTGGTGCCCGACCACGTCGCCCCGGTCAGCAGCAGATGGTCGCGGGCGCGCGTGACCGCGACGTACGCCAGGCGGCGGTCTTCTTCGAGCTGCCGGGCGCGGTTCGCCTCGACGAACGTCTCGATCGCCTCCTTGAGCTCCTGCTGGGTGGTCGCGGACTGCCAGCCGAGCGCGGGCAGCCAGGCGGAGTCGCCGCGGAACGCGTACGGCAGAACGCCGAACCCGAGCCACGCCTTCGTGTCGCGCGGTGCGCTCGGCAGCTCGTCCTTGACGAGGCGCACGACGGCGACGGCGTCCCACTCGAGGCCCTTCGACCCGTGGATCGTCAGCAGCTGCACGACGTCGTCCTCGGGCGGCTCGGTACGCGGCGCGAACTCGTCGAGCTGCTCGGCGTGGTCGAGCCACGCGAGCAGGCTCGACAGCGACCCGGTCTCGTCGGCGGCGAGGAAGGCGTGCACCTCGTCGACGAACGCCCGCAGCTGCGCCGATGCGATGCGCGCGGGACCTCGCGACTCGTTCGCGGCGAGCTCGATGTCGAGCCGCAGCTCCAGTTCGATGAGCCGCACCAGCTCCGGGATCGGCATCCCGCTCGCCTGACGGAGTCCCGCGAAGACGGATGCCGCGTCCCGCAGCCGCTCGCGCGCCCCGGGCGTGAAGCCCTCCAGCCAGCCATGGTCAGGCTTCTGGCGCAGCACGAAGTCGAGCGCGTCGACGAGTGAGCCGTCGTCGTCGCCCGCGCTCCCCCGGATGCGCTCGACGACCTCGGGCGCGAGGGGCTGCAGAGCGGTGTCGTGGCGGGCGAGGCGGCGGGACAGCGCCGCGAGCTCGCGCAGGTCGGGCAGGCCGATCGCCCATCGCGGTCCCGACAGCAGACGGATGAGCGCCGAGCCCGCCGAGGGATCACTGATGACTCGCAGCGTGCAGACGACGTCCACCACCTCAGGCGTCGAGAGCAGGCCGCCGAGTCCGAGGATGCGGTGCGGGATGCCGCGGCGTCCGAGCGCGTCGCCGAAACGGACCATGTGCTTCTTGCTACGGAAGAGGATCGCCCCGGTGGTGGAACGACCGCCGTCGGCGCGCTCGGCACGGACGCGCGCGAACCACTCCGCAACGCGGTCGGCCTCGGTGTCGAGGTCGGCATCGAAGCCGAGCTCGACCACGCCTGCTGGGGCCTCCGGCCGCGGCTGCAGCTCGCCGACCGCGACCGAGGCGGACGCCGCCAGCGGTGCGAGCACGGCATTCGCCGCCGTCAGCACGGAGGCGCTGTTGCGCCAGCTTGTGAGAAGTGAATACTCCGCGCATGCCGCGCCGGGCGCGAAGGCCGCCGCGAAGCCGCCGAGGTTGCCCGCGCTCGCGCCGCGCCAGCCGTAGATCGCCTGATGCGGATCGCCGACCGCCATCACACCGGTGCCGGCGAAGAGGGCGGCCAGCAGGTCGGTCTGGACGACGGACGTGTCCTGGTACTCGTCGAGCAGCACGACGCGGTAGCGGTCGCGCAGTTCGTCGGCGACCGCGCGGTGGCTCGCGACCACCTCCAGCGCGCCGGCGACCTGGTCGGAGAAGTCGATGACTCCGAGGCGGAGCTTCTCGGCGCCGTACTCGCGCGCGAGGTCGGCCAGCAGCGCGAGAGCGTCGACCCTGTCCGCAGCGTCGGCGACATCGGCGTAGACCGTGGTGCGTCGATTGGTCGACGGCAGCTCGCGCACGGTGCCGAAGCGCTCGGGGAACGCGGCGAGCGCATCGAAGTCGACGAGGTTGTCGACGCCGTCGCGCGCGATCCGCAGGGCCGCGTCGACGATCGTGCGCACGGCCTCGCCGCGCTGCTCCAGCCGCGGGTCGTCGGACGCGAACACGACGCGACGCATGAGGAGCCACGCCGCGGACTCCGACAGGACGGCGGCCTCGGCATCCCGTCCGATCCGCAGGGCGTGCTCGCGCACGATCTGGTCGGCGAAGCTGTTGTAGGTCGCCACACTCGGCCGGTGCAGGAGCGCATCGTCGACGGAGTCCTGCGCGATGGCGTCGATGCGTCGCGCGAGCGCATCGAGCAGCCGGTGACGTTCGGCGGCCGCCCGCGCGCCGTCGACGCCGGATCGCTCGAGCTCCCCGAACACGTCGAGCCGTCCCTCCTCCGCGAGCGACGTCAGCGCCGGCAGCAGGCCGCGCCGCTCGAACTCGGCCAGGCGCGCGAGTCGCATCTGGATGCGCTCCGCGAGCTCGCCGGCGGCTTTGCGTGTGAACGTGAGGCCGAGCACCTCGTCGCGGCGGACGATGCCGTTCGCGACCAGCCACACCACACGGGCCGCCATCGTCTCGGTCTTGCCGCTGCCGGCGCCGGCGACGACGAGCGCCGGTGCCAGCGGCGCCTCGATGACGGCGACCTGCTCGTCGGTCGGCGGGAACTGCCCGAGCGCGGACGCGATCACGCGCGCCGACAGGATCGGGGTCGGGGCCACGGCCTGCGTGTCCACGGGCTGAACGATGGTCACGAGGCGCTCACCGCGCCCACGGTGTGGATCCGGCAGAGCCCGTAGGAGTGCTCATCGCGGCAGTGCTCCTCGTACGGCGCGGTGAAGCTCACGCCGCGCATGACCGCGACGGCCGTGCGGATGCGGTCGACGAACGCGTCGCGCCGCTCGTCGTCGAACGGCGGCTGCCACGGCGTGACGTAGTCGGACTTCGTCGCCGTCGGCCGCAGCACGAGGAGCTTCGCCCCGCCGGGCGCATGGCCGTTCGCCTCGGGGATCGCTCCCGACTCGAAGGCGAGCTGGTATGCACCCAGCTGCGGGTTGTCGAGCACCTTGGCGTCGGTCTGCGGCTCGCGCTTGCCGGTCTTGAGGTCCATGATGACGACGGTTCCCTCCGGGGTCAGCTCGACACGGTCGATATACCCCGACAGGATCACGCGGTGCTTCGTCGCCTCGGCATCGGGGTCGAGGTCGGGGCCGGCCGGCGCCCCGCCGGTCGCGGTGTCGTCCTCCAGGGGGATCACGACCTCGAAGTGCGGTTCGGCGCCGATGAGGGTGCCTCCGGCGTCGTCGAAGCGGCGCAAGTACAGGTGCAGGCGCCGCACCAGATCGCGTGCCCGGGTCTGCTCGGCGCGATCGCGCCACTCCGCCTCGAACGTCAGCTCTCCCCACCGCGACTCGACCTCGGCCCAGAGCGCCGCCTCGTCGTGACCCGCAGCGTGCTCGAGGGCCGCGTGGATGATCGTGCCGAGGCCGGCGGTGGTGCCGCCCGGATCGCCGCCGAGATCGGCGATCACCCAGTTGAGCTCGCATTCCTCCAGGGCGTGCAGGCGCGAGGGCGAGACCCGCACGTCCTCCCGGGCGAGATCGCGCAGCGGCCCGGTCGATGTCGGCGCCGCGACGCCGTACCACTCGCGCGGCGAGGCCCCGGGCACCGCGGCGTCGGCCAGCAGCGCGAGCTGCTCGGCTGCGCGCGCCGCCGGCGCGGCGAGGGAGCCCGTCGCGGGGACCGAACGTGGACCCGCGGCGGTGAGGGTGCGCCGATGCCGCGCGACGAGCCCGCGCAGCGACACCGGGTGATCGAGTTCGAAGGGCTCAGGATCGGGCAGCAGTTCGAAGAAGACGCTCGGACCGGTGTCGTCGTCGTCGACGGCCGTGACGATCACCTGGGCGGTCGCGCGCGACAGTGCCCGCGCGAGAAGGCGCAGCTCGTCGTGCATCGCTGCGCGGCGGCGGTCGAACGCACCGAGCGTCTCGCCGTCGGCGCGGGTCGCGGCATCCGTCAGGCGCCACGTGTCGAGGAGGCTGCCGCGCAACCGGGTGTTGGGCCAGACAGCGTCCTGCAGGCCCGCCACGACGACGGTGTCGAACTCGAGTCCGAGGGCGCCGGCCGGGGTCATGATGCGCACGCTGTCGTCGCGCGTCGGCGCCTCGAGGCGGTCCTCGGCCACACCGCTGTCGAGGATCGAACGCACGAACACGCGCGGATCGGCGTCGAGAGACCGTTCGACGAAGCGCTTGGCCGCCTGGAACAGCGCCACGAGGGCGTCGAGGTCGCGGTTCGCCTGCTCGGCCAGCGGACCGTTGGCACGCGCGAGCTCGCCCCACGCGCGCTCGAGACCGCTGCGGTCCCACGCGGTCCAGAGCAGCTCGTGCGCCGTCGCCCCGCGGTCGAGGTCGTCGCGCAGCACCGCGAGCGTGCGCGCCAGTGACGCCGCACGCCGGGCCTCGCGCGTGTCGAGCAGGTCGAACTCCAGAGGCCGGCGCATCGCCGAGAGCACGAGGTCGCGACCGGAGCGTTCGGCGACCTCGCCGCTCTGCGCACCCGGGACGCTGTCGGCGTCCTGTGCTCCGCTCGTGAAGACCCGCCGCAACTCGGCGTGGCGCAGCGCCGACCTCAGCCGGCGGAGCTCGATGACGTCGAGGCGTCCGTAGGTGCCGACGAGGGCCGCAGAGACCTCGTCGAACGTCCACTCGTCGCGCGAGGCGAGCTCGACGAGCCGCAGCAGGTCGGCGACCGGCCGCACCGCGCCCAGCGCGCGCCCGGGCCCGCTCGAGCGCGCCGGCACTTCGCGCGCCGACAGCTCGGCCTCGAGCGCGGCGACCTGGCGCGTGTCGTGCGCGATCACGGCGCAGGCGCGCCACGGAACGCCGTCGTGCACATGCCGCTCGCGCAGCACGCGCGCGATCGCGTCGTACTCCTCGGCCGCCGAGCGCAGCGTCAGCACCCGCACGGAGTCGTCGGCCTCGGCACCCGAGGCCGCCCCGCGATGCGCCACCACGCCGACCGCACCGATCCGCTCTGTGACGCGGCCCACGAGCTCGCGCTGCCACGCGGTGCCGCGATGCCCGACGGACAGCACGTGCACCGCGCCGAGCGACGCGGCCAGCCGGGCGAAGTTCTCCGGCGTCGCGCCGCGGAACGACCCCGACCCGACGTCGGGATCCCCGAAGGCGAGTACAGCCGCGCCCCGGGCGCGCACGGCCTCGAGGAGCTCGACCCCGCCGAGCGTCAGCTCCTGCGCGTCGTCGACCAGGACGACACGCACGCGATCGATGGCCGGGCTTCCCGCCGGGGCGGCGCGGACGAGGCCGACGGCCTCGCGGACCAGGCCCGCGGCATCCCGGTGGGCGCCGCGCATGCCGTCACGCACCTGCAGGTACTCGCCGAAGAAGGACGACAGCGCGACCCATGCCGGCAGCTCGTGACGCTCACCCAGTTCGCGGAGGCGCCGCGGCTCGATGCCGAGCGTCGTGCACTCCGCGAGGAATGCGCGCACCTCGGTGCGGAATCCGGCGGTGCCCCGGATCGTCGGGCCGAGCCAGTCCGGCCAGCGCACCGCACCGGACGCTTCGTCTTCATCGTCGCCTTCGAGGAGGTCGCGGATGATCTGGTCCTCGTCGCCGCCGGTGAGAAGCTGCGGCGGATCGGCATCCGCGGCGACGGCGTGCGCCCGCACGATCTGGAATGCGTACGAGGCGACCGACCGGGCGAGCGGCCCCGTCGTCGCCACGCGCACCGCAAGGCCGAGCCGGTCGCGCAGGGTCGTCGCGGTCTGCCGCGACGGCGTGAGCACCAGGATCGAATCGGGATCGATGCCGCCGTCGGTCAGCGCGGCGACGCGCGCGATCAGCGTCTCGGTCTTTCCGGTGCCCGGCGCGCCCACCACCACGCCCGATGCGTCCGACGGCAGTTCCTGCACGGCCTGCTGCGGCGCGTCGAGGCGGTACGCCGCGTGGTCTGCCCTGCCCGAAGTCACCCTTCGACGCTAGCGCGAAGGGGCGACATCGGCCGTTCGCCCAGAGCGTTCCGGAGACGGGCGGATGCCCCGGCGCGGTGTCGTAGAGTTGCCATGCGTCCGGGGAGGCCTCAGGCATTCAGCCAGCAGGAGCCCTCAGCCATCCGGCAGGAAACCATCACCCCGCGCAGGAGGACAGTCACGTGGAGATCCGCATCGGCATCGCGAACACCGGCCGCGAGCTCAACTTCGAGACGAACGAGCCCGCTGCCGACGTCAAGAAGTCCATCGCCGCCGCCCTCGACGCCGGCGCCACGCACGTGACGTTCGCCGACGCGAAGGGCAACTCGTACATCGTCCCGACCGCGGGCCTGGCCTACGTCGAGCTCGGCTCCGAGGAGTCGCGCCGCGTCGGCTTCGTCGCCTGAGCGGAACCGGACCCATGCAGATCCTCATCGCGTTCATCGTCGGCGCGGTCGTCGGCATCGGCATCCACTTCCAGCTGCACCAGCGTCTGACGCGCGGAGTCGTCCTCGCGCCGATGATCGGCGCCGTGTCGGCCGGTGCGGCGTGGTCGATCCTGACGTGGCTCGGCGTGGGCATCGACACCCCGTGGCCGTGGCTCGCGGCGCTGATCGTCCCGATGGTGGTCACCTACCCGGCGATCACCCTCATCTCGCGTGCCCGCGTCTCGCACGACGCGCGCGAGAAGGCCCGCCTCGGCATCGGCTGATCCGGCTCGGCTGCGCCCACCGCGGGTGCCGGCGGCGACGCGCGGCGGCAGCATCCGTCCCCCGCGACCGCAGCATCCGTCCCGTGCGTGTCAGGCGGCCAGGCCCATGGCATCCATACGTCGCGAGTGCGCGGCCATGAGCTCGGTGAAGACCGGCTCGACCTTCTGTTCGGCCGCCGGTCCGAGGTCGGTCGGCCGCAGCGCGGCCCGCGCGATGAGCAGGGTGTCGCCGACCAGGCGGCGCCCCCAGAGGGCCAGCAGCGACTTCCACTCGGGGTCGCTCGCGATGGCCTGGGAGATCAGTTCGACGATGGCCTGGCGATCGTCGTCGGCCTGCAGGATGCGCGCGACGCGGTCGCCGGTCTCGCCATAGCTCGCCGACAGGGCGAGGTAGAAGTCGTCGAGCATGCCGGCCGTGATGTGCACCGACAGCATCGTCTCCTGCGGGCGCACGCCGTGCGTGGCCGCGCGGAACGCGTCCAGCGGCTCGCGGAACGGCCGCATGATCTCGGTCGGATCGTCGCCGCGCTCGCGGATCAGCGCGACGAGTGCCTCGTGCTTGGTGAGTGCCGCCCCGGCCGCGCGCGAGACCGCCTCCTTCTCACCGAGCTCCGGGATCGACTGGATCAGCTCGGTGAGCGTCTCGAAGAAGCCGAGCTGCAGGTACGCGGCCTGACCGAGGAAGGTGTCGATGTCGGGAGCGAGCTCCTCGAAGTCGACACGATTGCCTCCGCTCAGCTCATCACGCGAGCGCAGCTGCAGCTTGCGTCCCGTGTCGCGACGCTGCCAGAACCACTTCACCATGCACGAAAGCCTACGAGGGGACGCCGCCTCCATGCTCGCACCGGGGTCCTCCGGTATCGTGGGTGTCGGCCCCGGCGTCGGATCGGGGCGCCCGCGCCTGTGGGAAAGAAGGGCGTGGATCGCTTTTCCGCCCGCGCGGCGACCTCAGAAGAGGCCGGATCACGCGCCCGGGCATGAACCCAGGCAGCATCCCACTGCCGGACAGGCACATATCGTGACGACCTTCGCCGAACTCGGCGTTGATCAGGACATCGTCGACGCGCTCTCCGCGAAGGGGATCGTCGACGCGTTCCCCATCCAGGAGCAGACCATCCCCCTCGGCCTTCCAGGCCAGGACATCATCGGCCAGGCCAAGACCGGCACCGGCAAGACGTTCGGCTTCGGCATCCCCGTGGTCCAGCGTCTTGGACAGGATCCCGCCCCCGGTGTCAAGGCACTCATCGTGGTCCCCACGCGCGAGCTCGCCGTGCAGGTCTACGAAGACATGGACATGCTGACCTCGAACCGCTCGACGAGCGTCGTCGCCATCTACGGCGGCAAGGCGTACGAGGGCCAGATCGACCAGCTCAAGGCCGGCGCGCAGATCGTCGTCGGCACGCCGGGCCGCCTCATCGACCTCAACAACCAGCGCCTGCTCGACCTGTCGAACGCGACCGAGGTCGTGCTCGACGAGGCCGACAAGATGCTCGACCTCGGGTTCCTCCCCGACATCGAGAAGATCTTCTCCAAGGTCCCGGCGATCCGGCACACCCAGCTCTTCTCGGCGACCATGCCCGGCCCGATCGTCGCGCTCGCCCGCCGGTTCATGTCGAACCCGATCCACATCCGGGCGACCGACCCCGACGAGGGCCTCACGCAGGCGAACATCCGTCATCTCGTGTACCGGGCGCACTCGCTCGACAAGGAAGAAGTCATCGCCCGCATCCTGCAGGCCGAGGCTCGCGGCAAGACCGTGATCTTCACTCGCACCAAGCGCGCCGCGCAGAAGCTGGTCGACGAGCTGAACGACCGCGGCTTCAACGCGGGCGCCGTCCACGGCGACATGAGCCAGGAGTCGCGCGAGCGCTCGATGGCCGGGTTCAAGGCCGGCAAGAAGGACGTCCTCATCGCGACCGACGTCGCCGCGCGCGGCATCGACGTCGACGACGTCACCCACGTCATCAACCACACGATCCCCGACGACGAGAAGACGTACCTGCACCGCGCCGGCCGCACCGGCCGCGCCGGCAAGACCGGCATCGCGGTCACGTTCGTCGACTGGGAGGACCTGCACAAGTGGGCCCTCATCAACCGCGCCCTCGAGTTCGGCCAGCCCGAGCCCGTCGAGACCTACTCGTCGAGCCCGCACCTGTTCTCCGACCTCGACATCCCCGCGGGCACGAAGGGCCGTATCGTGACGGCACCGAAGACCCAGGCCATCCGCGTCCAGCCCGAGAGGGCGGCGGATGCTGCGGCCGAGGCCGAGACGAACGGACAGGCTCCGCGAAGCCGGCGTCGCCGTCGCCGGTCGGGCTCGTCCGAGCGGGTGGGCTCCACCTTCGAGACCGCGGACGGGAACGGCACCGCCGCCGTGCAGGGGCACGGCGCCGCGGCGAGCACCGACGGCGATCGCTCCACGGACGGCGGCGGCACCCACGACGGCGGGGGCAAGGAGCACCACGACGGCAAGCCCGCTCCGCGGCGTCGTCGCCGTCGCCGCGGGGGCAGCGGCGGCGGGTCGGCTCCCGCGGGCGGCGCCACCGTCGGCGCCTGAATCCGTCCTCTTCTGTCGCGGCGCCGTCATACGGCGCCGCGACAGCGCTATGGTGAGCGCAGGCGGCGCACTGGGCGCCGGTACCTCGCATTCACGAAAGGCACACGATGCGTATCATCGAGGCCGTCACCACCGGCTACGAGTACCAGGGTTTCTGGGGATCCTTCTGGGACATCATCTGGTGGTTCCTCTGGATCTTCTTCTTCATGGCGTACCTGTTCGCGCTGTTCGCCGTGATCGCCGACCTGTTCCGCGACCACAAGCTGAACGGCTGGTGGAAGGCCGTCTGGATCATCTTCCTGATCTTCGTGCCCTTCCTGACGCTGCTCGTCTACCTGATCGCGCGCGGAAACGGCATGGCCAAGCGCAGCGCGAAGGAGGCCTCCGAGCTGCAGAGCGCGCAGGACGCGTACATCAAGTCCGTCGCGGGCTCCGGCGCCAGCCCGGCCGAAGAGATCGCGAAGGCGAAGGGCCTGCTCGACGCCGGCACGATCACGCAGGCCGAGTACGACGCGCTGAAGGCCAAGGCCCTGAGCTGATCGGCAACTCGCCGACCGTCATGATCTGACCCGCGGAGTCCGCGGTCACGGAGCGCCCTCGTCCACCCTCACGGGTAGACGGGGGCGCTTCCGCTCGCCAGGGCGATGATGCGCGACACCATCTCGTCGGTCGTGGTGTTCTCACCCGGCTGGTTCGGCTTGCCCAGGCCGTGGTAGTCGCTGGAGCCGGTCACGACGAGGTCGCGTTCGCGGCACAGGTCCCGCAGGGTCGTGAGCGCCGGGTCGCGGTTCTCGCGATGACCCAGTTCGAAGCCGGCGAGGCCGGCGTCCAGCATCCGTTCCATCAGTCGCATCGGAAGCAGGCCCGCGCGCCCGGCGGGATGCGCGATGACCGGCACTCCCCCCGCGCCCGTGACGAGTCCCACCGCGGTGACCGGGTCCGGCGCGTAGAGCGCCACGTAGTAGTCGCCGCGGGGGCTCAGGATGCCGGCGAACGCCTCGGCCCGATCGCGGACCAGCCCCCGCGCCACCAGCGCGTCGGCGATGTGCGGGCGGCCGACGGTCGCGCCGTCGGAGGTCTGCTCGAGGATGTCGTCCCACACCAGGTCGTAGTCGCGTGCGATGCGGTCGGCCATCAGCCGCGCGCGATCCAGCCGCGACGAGCGGATGCGCGCGGTCTCGGCGCGCAACGCCGGCTCGTCGGGGTCGGGAAGGTACGCCAGCACGTGGACGCTGCGCCACTCGTGCCGCGCCGACAGCTCCATCCCCGGCACGAAGGTCATGCCGAGGGAGGTCGCAGCCTCGGCCGCCTCGGCCCAGCCCGAGGTGGTGTCGTGGTCCGTGAGGGCGGCGGTGCGGACGCCGTGCCGGTGCGCCGACGCCATCACCTCGGCGGGAGGCTGCGTGCCGTCGGAGTTCGCCGAGTGCAGATGCAGGTCGCTCGGTCCTTCGAACCGCTGCAGTCTGGGCATCCTCCGAGCGTAGCGCGGCGGTACCACGCGGCACGCCCGGTCCGCTGACGGATCTCACAGCCTGCTCGCATAGAGTCGCCGACGTGCTTCGCCTGCTCGGGATCCTCATCACCGTGCTGTGCGCGATCGCTGCGGCGGTGCTGACGTTCCCCGGCTTCTTCCGCGTCGAGCGCTTCTTTCCCATCGCCCAGATCGTCTCTTTCCGAGGCATCCTCGCGCTCGCGCTCGCCGCCGCGGCGCTGCTGGCCCTCCTCCTGGCGATCGCCCGCCCCATCCGCGCGTTCGCGTTCTCGCTCGCGGTGGTCGCGGGGCTCGCGACCGTCGCGAACATCGCGGTGCTGTCATCCCGCGGGGGCCTGGGCAGCGACCCGCTGCCCGCCAAGACCGACGCGTCCATCCGCGTGATGACGTGGAACACCGCCGGGCCGGCGACGCCGCCCGAGACGATCGCCAAGATCGCGGTCGCGATGGACGCCGACATCGTCGCGCTCCCCGAGACGACCATCGAGACTGGCGAGAGCGTCGCCATCGCGATGCGCGACCTGGGCCACCGCATGTGGGCGCACCACGCCTCGGACCCGTCGACGGAATGGGATGCCGGCTCCACGACACTCCTGATCTCGCCCGAGCTCGGCGACTACGCCGTGATCGAGTCCTCGCTCGACGGCAGCAGCAACACCTCGACCGTGCCGAGCGCCGTCGCGATGCCCGTCTCCGGCGAGGGACCCACCGTCGTCGCCGTCCACGCCGTCGCGCCGCGCCCGAGCTACATGCAGAACTGGCGGGACGACCTGCAGTGGCTGGCCGATCAATGCGGCGACGGCAACGTGATCATGGCCGGCGACTTCAACGCGACGGTCGACCACATGTCAGGGCTCGGGCTCGACGGCGCCACGCTCGGCCACTGCAGCGACGCCGCCGCGGAGACGGGCAACGCCGCGCTGGGCACCTGGTCGGCCGAGATGCCGGCCATCCTCGGCGCCCCGATCGACCACGTGATGGCGACCCAGCAATGGCGGGCGACCGGCTCTCTGGTGCTGCGCTCGCTCGACGGTTCCGGCTCGGACCATCGACCGCTCATCGTCCAGTACGACCCGGCCGGCTGAACTGTCCGCGCTCCTACGCCCGTGCGAGACTGGGAGGCATGAGCAGCGCAGCCAGCGAGCAGTCCCCCGGCGCCACGAGCACCACCGAGACCTCGACCCCGACCTCGACCAGCACGAACCGCCGACAGCCTTACGGCCAGGGCTTCCTCGACACGATCTCGACCGGCTGGGCCGAGCGCCCTGAGTCGACTCCCCCGGCTCGCGCGCAGGCTGCGTTCACCGCCGCGCGCCGCGATGCGGTGTCAGCGGCCTTCCCCGGCAAGCGCCTCGTGATCCCCGCCGGCGAGCTCCAGCAGCGCAGCAACGACACCGACTATCCGTTCCGCGCGCACTCCGCCTTCTCACACCTGACAGGCTGGGCGTCCGACGCCGAGCCCGGCGCGGTGCTCGTGTTCGAGCCCCGCTCCGCCGGCGGCCACGACGT
Organism: Microbacterium trichothecenolyticum; assembly: GCF_041938625.1. Classification (GTDB taxonomy): domain Bacteria; phylum Actinomycetota; class Actinomycetes; order Actinomycetales; family Microbacteriaceae; genus Microbacterium; species Microbacterium trichothecenolyticum_D. Next base: position 2,728,418 of record NZ_CP169427.1, read on the forward strand.
CACGCTCTACTTCCGCGAGCGCGCCGATCGCACGACGAGCGAGTTCTACTCGGATGCCTCGATCGGTGAGTTCTGGATCGGCCCGCGGCCCGCGCTCGCCGGCGTCGCGTCCGATCTCGGCCTCGCGACGGCGCACATCGACGACTTCGAAGCCGGTGACGGGGATGTCGTGCTCGACGAGGACGACGACCTCACGCGGTTCGTGTCGGAACTGCGCCTCGTGAAGGACGCGTACGAGATCGGCCAGATGGAGCTCGCCGTCCAGGTCACGGCCGCCGGCTTCGACGACATCGTCGCGAACCTGCCCGCGATCGTCGACCACCCGCGCGGCGAGCGCGTCGTGGAGGGCGTGTTCCACCAGCGCGCTCGCAGCGACGGCAACGCGGTCGGCTACGACACGATCGCGGCATCCGGTCCTCACGCCTGCTACCTGCACTGGACACGCAACGACGGCGCGGTCGTGCCGGGCGACCTGATCCTCATCGACGCGGGCGTCGAGGTCGACAGCCTCTACACCGCCGACATCACGCGCACGCTGCCGGTCAGCGGCCGTTTCAGCGACGTGCAGCGCAAGGTCTACGAGACCGTGCGCGAGGCGGCGGACGCCGCGTTCGCGGTGGCGAAGCCGGGCGTGAAGTTCCGCTCGATCCATGAGGCGGCGATGCAGGTCATCGCGACGCGCGTGGCCGAGTGGGGGCTGCTGCCGGTCACCGCAGAGGAAGCCCTCGACGCCGACGCAGGGGGCCACCACCGCCGCTACATGGTCCACGGCACGAGCCACCACCTCGGCATCGACGTGCACGACTGCGCGCAGGCGCGTCGCGACATGTACTACGACGGCGTCCTGGAAGCCGGCATGGTCTTCACGATCGAACCGGGCCTGTACTTCCAGATCGACGACATCACCGTCCCCGAGGAGTATCGCGGCATCGGCGTGCGCATCGAGGACGACATCCTCATGACCGCCGACGGACCCGTGAACCTCTCGGCCGCGATCCCGCGCACCGCCGACGAGGTCGAGGCCTGGATGGCCCGCGGCGGCCGCTGACGCTCTCATCGGCTCTTGAGCGTGTCGAAATACACCGCACCGGCGTCCTTCACGACGCGCCCGACGCTGACCGGCACGTTCGGCATGGCCGCGTCCACCCACTGGATCGCGACCGCGACGGCTCAGGCCGTGCTCGAGCGCGGCGGCAACGCCTTCGACGCCTCGGTCGCCGCGGCCTTCGTGCTGCACGTCGTCGAACCCCACCTCAACGGACCCGGCGGCGACCTCGTCGCCATCTTCCAGGAGACGGATGCTGCGACCCCGACCGTGCTGATGGGCCAGGGGCCCGCGCCTGCGGGCGCCACGATCGAGCACCACCGGGATCAGGGTCTCGACCTCGCCCCGGGCGCCGGCGGCCTCGCGGCCGCGGTGCCCGGCGCGGTCGACGCGTGGCTCCTCCTGCTGCGCGACCACGGCACGTGGGAGCTCGCCGACGTCCTCGCGTACGCCATCGGCTACGCGCGCGACGGGCACCCGCTCGTGGCCGGCGCCGCCGCCACGATCGCCCGCGTCGCCGAGCTCTTCCGCGACGACTGGGCGACATCGGCCGACCTGTGGCTGCCCGACGGCGAGGTTCCGGTCGCCGGGCGGATCATGCGCAACCCGGCGTACGCGGCCGTGCTCGATTCGCTCGTGCATGCGTCGTGCACCGTGCGCGACGACGGGCCGGTCGGCCGCGCCGCCCGCATCGACGCCGCGCGGCGCGAATGGAAGACGGGGATCGTCGCGCACGAAGCATCCGCGTTCCTGTCGCAGCCGCACCGGCACTCCGGTGGCGGTGCGCACGCGGCGGTCATCACCGCGGATGACTTCGCCGGCTTCGACGCGGGGTATGAACCCGCCGTCACCCGGGAGTTCCGCGGCCGCACGATCGCGAAGGCGGGTGCGTGGACGCAGGGGCCGGCACTGCTGCAGACGCTGGGCCTGCTCGAACCGCTCGCCGACGATCTGCTCGATCCGTCGCAGGAGGCTGGCGCGCACACGATCCTCGAAGCGCAGAAGCTGGCGTACGCCGACCGCGACGCGTGGTTCGGCGACGACGATGTCGACCTCGACGCCTTGCTGTCCGCCGCCTACCTCGATGAGCGGCGGTCGCTGATCACGTCGCAGGCCTCGGCAGAGTTCCGCCCAGGCTCTCTGCCCGGGCGCACGCCGTTCCGCCCGCCGCTGCGCACGACGTACGATGCGCCTGCCGTCGGCACCGGTGAACCCACCGTCGCGAAGACCGGCGAGACGAAGGGCGACACCTGCCACCTCGACGTCATCGACCGGTGGGGAAACATTGTCTCGGCGACACCGTCGGGCGGCTGGCTGCAGTCGTCGCCGACCATCCCCGCTCTCGGTTTCTGCCTCGGCACCCGCCTGCAGATGACGTGGCTGGAGCCGGGGCATCCGTCCTCCCTCGTCCCGGGCAGGCGCCCGCGCACCACGCTCACGCCCACGCTGGTGCTGCGTGACGGCGCGCCCGAGTTCGCGATCGGCTCCCCCGGCGGCGACCAGCAGGACCAGTGGCAGCTGCTGGCGCTGCTGCGCATCATCGTCGGCGGGTATACGCCGCAGCAGGCGATCGATGCCCCCGCGCTGCACACGACGTCGATGCCCGAATCGTTCTGGCCGCGCACCTGGACGCCCGCAGGCGCCGTGGTCGAGAACCGGCTCGGCGACGCGGTGATCGAGGGGCTCGAGCGCCGCGGACACCGCGTCACGCGCGCGGGTGACTGGGCGCTCGGCCGCGTGTCGGCCGTCGGACGCGATGCGGCCACCGGCGTGCTGTGGGGTGCGGCGAACCCGCGCGGGATGCAGGGGTACGCCGCCGGGCGGTGACCGCGCTCACGCCGCCGCCACGCGGACCGATGGCCCCACATACCGCGCCGACGGGCGGATGATCTTCGGGTCGCGCGCCTGTTCGAGGATGTGCGCGGTCCACCCGATCGTGCGGGCGACGGCGAACGTCGGCGTGAACATCGAGCGCGGGATCCCGCACTGCTCCATCACGAGCGCGGCCCAGAACTCGACGTTCGCGTGCAGCTCGCGGCCTGGCTTCGCCTCCGCGAGCAGCCGCTCGGCGCTCTCCTGGAACCGCAGCGCGAGCTCGACGCGCGGCCCGCCCGTGCGCTCGGCGACCCGCTTCATCAGCTCGGCGCGTGGATCGGCGGTGCGGTACACGGCATGGCCGAACCCCATCAGTCGCCGCCCGGAAGCGAGCTCGCCGCGGATCCACGGCTCGATGCGATCCGCGGAGCCGACGGCGTCGAGACCGTCGAGAGCTCGCGACGGCGCCCCGCCGTGCAGGGGTCCTGTCAGAGCGCCGAGGGCACCGACGAGGCAGGCCGCAGCATCCGCCCCCGTCGAGGCGATGACCCGCGCGGTGAAGGTGGAGGCGTTGAAGCCGTGGTCCATGACGGCGATGAGATACGCGGTCAGCGCGCTCTCGGTCGCCTCGTCCGGGACCACGCCGGTGACCTGGCGGAGGTAGTTCGCGACGACGCCGCGGTCCTTCAGCACGGTCAGGCCGCCGTCGCCGCGGTCGCGCCGCCACAGCGCACCGACGAGCGCCGGCGTCGCCGCCGCCAGTGCGATCGCGTCGGCGAGACGCTCGTCCTCGTCGAGATCGTAGAGCGGACGGATGCTGCGCCGCGCGCCGAGCAGCGGCCAGGCGGCCGCGAGCCCGGCCAGCACGTCCGGCGTCGCCGACGACACCGCGTCGACGACGACGTCGAGGTCGGCCTTCCGCACGATGGTGGCTTCGGCGATGCGGGCGGCGAACGCCGGGCGCGAGGCATCCGTCGCGGTCTCACCCGTCACGAGCAGCTGCCAGGCGTCCTCGAAGCTCACCGTCTCGGCCAGCTCGATCGCCGATCGGTCACGGTACTGATAGAACCCTTCCGCTCCGCGGACGTCGCTCACGGCGGTATCGGCGACGATCACGCCGGCGAGGCCCCGCGGCGCGGCGATCTGTGTGGTGCGTGTCGTCGTGGTCATGTCGGCTCCTTGCTCGGGGATCGCGGGACGTCGGCCGCCCCGGGCGGTCGTTCCCGCTACAGTCAGTGTCGGAACTTGATCACGCTTTCGTCAATCTTGATCGGATCAACCTCATGGGAGACCTTCCCCGACTGACCGCGGCAGAGACGGCCGCTCGCCTCGGCGTCAAGCCGGAGTCGCTGTACGCCTACGTGTCACGAGGACTGCTGACGAGGGAGCGCGACGCGGCGGGTTCGTCCTTCGACCCGCTGGAAGTCGAGGCGTTCGCGCGCCGGCGCCGGCGCTCCCCCAGCGCCGTGCCCGGGTCCTCTGCTCCGGGCACCCCGCTCATGGTGCTCGACACGAAGCTCGCCCACATCGACGACGATGAGCTGCACTATCGCGAGCGGTCGGCGGAGCAGCTCGCGCGCGACTCATCGTTCGAGGAGGTCGTGATCTGGCTGTGGGACGTGCCGTCGCTGCGCATCCCGGCTCCCTCCGACCTGGCGGTCGCCCGGCGCACCATCGACGCGCTGGGTGAGGCCGCCGCCCCCCTCGATCGTCTGCTCGTGGCCGTGACGGCCCTCGCCGCCACGGATCCCCTGCGCGACGACCCGGACCCGTCACAGCTCGTGCGGGTCGGTGCTCGGCTCGTGACGGGTCTGCCCGCCGCGCTCGCCGGCACCCTCGAACCCGCCGGCGTCGCAGAGACGCTGTGGCACGCACTCGCCGCGCGGGATCGGCCGGGCGGATCCCGGCTCATTGACGCGGCGCTGGTGCTCGTCATCGACCACGATCTCGCCGTCTCGACGCTCGCGGCGCGCGTGGCCGGCTCGGCGCGCGCGTCGGGGTACGCCGTCGTCACCGCAGCGCTCGGCGCCTTCGACGCGCCGCTGCACGGCACCGCGAGCCGCGCGGCCGCACACCTGCTCCGGGCCGTGCGCGACGGTGAAGCGCCGACGACCGCGATCTCGCGCGCTGTGCGCGACGGTGGTCGAGGCATCCCCGGATTCGGCCAGCCCCTGTATGCCGGCGGCGACATGCGGGCGGCGGTGCTCCTCGACATGCTGCGGCAGGCACCCGACAGCGCGGACGTGCTCGCCGCGGTCGACGCGGTCGCCGCCGAGGTGGGGCGCCGCGCCGGCGCGCTGCCGAATCTCGATCTGGCGCTGGCCGCGCTCACGCTGTGGGCGGACATGTCCGACGACGCCGGGGCAGTGATCTTCGCGATCGGCCGTATCGCAGGCTGGATCTCGCACGCGGTCGACGAGTACGACGAACGGCCGATGCGCCTGCGACCGCGTGGGCGCTACGTCGGTCCCGCCCCGGAATGAGCCCGACGCAGCCACCCCGCGACCGGCGGCGCGAGCTCGGCCGCGATCTCGGCCGCCGGGCGCTTGCGTCCTTTGACCTCGAACGAGTGCCCCCCGCCGTCGATCCAGGCGATTTCGGCGACCCGGCACGACGCGACGGCCTCCTCCAGCTGCGCGTGGGGCTCGATGAAGGGGTCTTTGGTGCCTTCGACGAAGAGCTGGGGCTGCGGCACGTCGGGCAGGTGAGCGGTGCGGGCCTTGTCGGGGCTGCCCGGGGGGTGAAGCGGATAGCCGAGGTACACCAGGCCGGCCGGGTCGATCGCCCCCTCCGCGGCGGCCATCGACGCCATGCGCCCGCCGTACGACTTGCCCATCGCGAACACCGGTGCGCCCGCCGCGCGCTCGACCAGCTCGGCATGGACCGCCGCCCACGTCGCGATCGCGTGCGCCGCGGGTCCCGGCATCCGTCGACCCGCCTCGACGTACGGGAAGTTGAAGCGAAGCGTGGCGACGCCCTGTTGCGCGAGCGCGTCTGAGAAGCCGGCGAGGAACGGATGCCGATACCCCGTGCCTGCGCCGTGTGCCACCGCGGCGAAGGCCCATGCCGACGAGGGCATGACGACGTCGGCCGATACCTCGGCGCTCCCGTTCGGGAGCGCGACGGCGATCCGCGAGGAATCCCCGTCTGCGCTCATGCGCGCTCGCTGTCGTCGGCGCGCGGGGCGTTGGACGCTCCGTCGCCTCCGTCGGTCGCCGACTCGGCGTTCGCGGGGACGGCGTCCTGCTCGGCCGCGGACCCGGCGCCTGCGGGCTGCGCGGGCGCCGCCGGGATGTCGGGCGCGGCAGAGGCTTCATTGTCGGCCGGGACCTCGGCGTCGGTCATGGGTGCGACACGCTCGCCGTACTTGGGCGGCTCAGAGGGCAGCGGCGCCGGACCAGAGCCCACGCCCGACGCCGGGGTGACCGGAACCGCCGGTGCGACCACGGCCTGCGGGCCGAGCACCTGACGCGCGCGGCCGACGCTGTTGTCGGTGACGGTCACCTCGTAGTGGTCCGCCACGACCTGCATCACCGAGGCGTAGTCGCGGCGGCGACGCACGAACGAGTACGCCACGATGCTCAGCAGCATGCCGATCGCGATGCCGACGAAGAGGACGCCGACGAATGCCTGGATCGGCACGGACGGCGAGCCGATCACGAGGATCGCCGAGAAGAGGAGGCCGAGGAGGAGTCCGTTCACCGCGCCGGACCGCGCGGCCGACGCGTAGCCCAGGCGGCCGGTGATGCGCTCGATCGAGCGGAGGCCCTGCCCCACGATCGCGATGTCGCGCGCCGGGATGTCGGCCGCGATGAGGGACGACACCGCCTTCTGCGCCGCCTCGTACGTCGGGAAGCTCGCCACGGTCGGTCCGACCGCGTCGGAACTCTGCGGAGAGCGCCCTCCCATCATGGTCATCTCCCCATCCTCCCACGGCACGCGGACTACGCTGGGACGTGTGAGCACGCAGAGGGTTTTCGTCGCGCGCCTTTCCGGGTGCTCGGTCTTCGACCCCGCCGGCGACCGTCTCGGCAAGGTCCGCGACGTCGTCGTCATCTACCGCAAAGACGATCCGCCCCGCGTGGTCGGTCTCATGGTCGAGATTCCCGGCCGACGCAATGTCTTCGTGTCGATCGGCCGCGTCACCTCCATCGCGACCGGCCAGGTCATCACCACCGGCCTCATCAACGTCCGCCGCTTCCAGCAGCGCGGTGGCGAGGTGCGGGTCATGGCCGAGCTGCTCGGCCGCAAGGTGTTCTTCGCCGACGGCTCCGGCACCGCGGTGATCGAGGACGTCGCCATCGAGCGCAACCGCCTCGGCGAGTGGGACGTCGGCCAGCTGTTCCTGCGAAAGCCGAAGACCAGCGCCTCCCCGTTCGCCAAAGGACCGACGACGTTCGCCAACTGGGACGCCGTGCGGGAGAGCCAGGTGCCCGGCGAGGCGCAGTCCGCCGAGCAGCTGGTGGCGACCTACTCCGAGCTGCGTCCCGCCGACCTCGCGAACACGCTGCTCGACCTCCCCGAGGAGCGACTGCTCGAGGTCGTGGAGGAGCTCCCCGACGACCGCCTCGCCGACGCCCTCGAAGAGATGCCCGAAGAGGAGCAGGTCCACATCCTCGAGGCGCTGGACGACGAGCGCGCCGCCGACATCCTCGACGCCATGGAGCCCGACGATGCCGCCGACGTGCTCGGACAGCTCCCGGAAGACCAGCGCGAGGAGCTCCTCGAGCTCATGGAGCCCGAAGAGGCCGAGGACGTCCGCGCCCTCCTCAAGTACGGCCCCGACACCGCCGGCGGCCTCATGACCAGTGAGCCCATCGTGCTCTCCGCCGACGCGACGATCGCCGAGGCCCTCGCACTCATCCGCCGTCACGAGCTTCACCCCGCACTCGCCGCCGCGGTCTTCGTGACCCTCCCTCCGTACGAGACGCCCACCGGCCGTCTTCTCGGAACCGTGCACTTCCAGCGGATGCTGAGGTATCCGCCGCACGAACGCCTGGGTGCGATCATCGACGACACGCTCGACCCGGTGCCGGCGACCGCCTCGGCCGCCGAGGTTGCGCGACTGCTCGCCTCGTACAACCTCGTCTCGCTCCCCGTCGTCGATCCCGCCCATCGACTGGTCGGCGCGGTCAGCGTCGACGACGTGCTCGACTATCTCCTCCCCGAGGACTGGAGATCGCACGATGCCGAGGAGGATGAACGCCCGGCACCCGTCCCGACCACGACAGCCAGTACGTCCACCCTGGGCAAGCCGTCCGGCGCAGGCCGGAGGCGCTGATGGCACGCAACACCCGCCAGCCGTCACTCGACGCGCCCCGTGGCCGCTCGGGCATGCTGCAGCGCTCCCCGCAGCCCTCCAGCGACCGTTTCGGCCGGTTCTCCGAGGCGTTCGCCCGTGCGATGGGCACGTCGGGCTTCCTGATCGGGATGACGATCTTCGTCGCCGTATGGCTGACGTGGAACATCTTCATGCCGCCGCAGCTCCAGTTCGACCCGGCGGCGACCAACTTCACACTGCTGACTCTGATCCTGTCGCTGCAGGCGTCGTATGCCGCGCCCCTCATCCTGCTGGCACAGAACCGGCAGGACGACCGTGACCGCGTGCAGATCGAGCAGGACCGGCAGCGCGCGGAGCGCAACCTCGCCGACACCGAGTTCCTCGCCCGAGAGGTCGTCGCCCTGCGGATGGCCGTCAACGACTTCGCCGACCAGGTGCTGACGCGCGACGTCCTGCGCACCGAGTTGCGCGCGATGCTCGAGAAGCTCGAGAGCACGCCCGAGGTCGAAGACGGCGCTGCACGATGAGCCCGGTCTCCGCCGACGCCGTCCGCGCCGCCGTCGGTGCCGTCTCCGACCCTGAGCTGCGGCGCCCGATCGGCGAGCTCGACATGGTCCGCGAGGTCTCCGTGGACGGCGACATCGCGCACGTCGCGATCGCCCTGACCATCGTGGGGTGCCCCGCGGCGGACCGGATCGCGTCCGACGTGCGCGCGGCCGCAGCATCCGTTCCGGGGATCACGGATGTCGCGCTCGAGGTGGGCGTCATGACTCCTGCCGAGCGGCACGCACTCACGGAGCGGCTGCGCGGCGGGCGGCCCCGCGAGATGCCCTTCGGTCCCGGCACGCTCACGCGTGTCATCGCCGTCACGAGCGGCAAAGGCGGCGTCGGCAAGTCGACGGTGACCGCGAACCTCGCCGCGGCGCTCGCCGCACGCGGGCTCGCCATCGGGCTCATCGACGCCGACGTGCACGGGTTCTCGATCCCCGGCCAGCTGGGGCTCGTCGCGGCCGACGGCACCGTGCCCCAGCCGACGCGCGTCGACGATCTCATGCTCCCGCCGGTCGCGCACGGCGTGAAAGTGATCTCGATCGGCATGTTCCTGCGCCGTGCCGAGGGCGACGCGCCGGTCGGCGCCGTGGCGTGGCGCGGGCCGATGCTGCACCGCACGGTGCAGCAGTTCCTCACGGACGTGTACTTCGGCGACCTCGACGTGCTCCTGCTCGACATGCCGCCCGGCACCGGCGACGTCGCGATCTCGGTCGGGCAGCTGCTGCCCAACGCCGAAGTGCTCGTCGTGACGACTCCGCAGGCCGCGGCCGCCGACGTCGCGGTACGCAGCGGCGTCGTCGCGCGTCAGACCGGGCAGCGCGTCATCGGCGTGGTCGAGAACATGGCCGCCATGACCCTTCCCGACGGCACGACCATCGACGTGTTCGGCGCCGGCGGCGGCGCCGCGGTCGCCGAGTCGCTGTCACAGCCCGACGCCGAGGTCCCCCTGCTGGCTTCGGTGCCGCTCAGCCCGACGTTGCGGACCGACGCGGATGCCGGCACGCCGGCGGTCATCGCACACCCCGACGATCTCGCGGCCCGCGCCATCGCCGACCTCGCCGAGACGCTGGCACAGACTCCGCGCGGGCTGTCGGGGCGTTCGCTCCCGTTCCGCCCGCGCTGACCCCGGCGGGGTCAGGTCGCTTCGCTGTCGTAAGGCGTCGGGCCGTCGATCGGGACCCGGTACGGCGTCCGCACCGGCGTTGTCGGGGGCACGGGGGCGGACGGCGCCTGGGTCGCGGCGATGCTCGCGACCGGAGCGTCGTCGAGCAGAGCCTCACGGATGATGCGCCGCGGGTCGTACTGACGCGGGTCGAGCGTGCGCCAGTCGACGTCGTCGAAATCCTCGCCCATCTCGTCCCGCACGCGCGTCCGTGCGGTCGTCACCCATGCCCTTGCCCGCTTGGTCAGCCCCGCAAGGGCCTCCGCGTAGCGGGGCAGCCGCTCGGGTCCGAGGATGAGTGCCGCGACGAGTCCGATCAGCAGGAGCTTCTCGATCGTGAGGCCGAAGATCATGCCTTCAGATTACCGCCGTGCCTGTGCGGCCAGCGCCGCGCGGCCGCGTAGGCTGGCGGGCGGAGGATTCCGATGGGAGAGCAGAACGCGAACCAGCGGTTCGTCGACGAGGCGACGAGCGAGCCGGAGCACATCGCGCGTGCCCGCGCGCATGCGCTCGAGCTCGGCGCCGCGCCGATCAGCCCGGCGATCGGCGCCCAGTGCGCGGTCATCGCCGCGGTGTCGCAGGCGCTCAACATCGTCGAGATCGGCACCGGGGCGGGGGTCTCGGGACTGTGGCTGCTGCACGGCTCCCCCCGCGCGACCCTCACCACCATCGACAAGGAGCCCGAGCACCTCGGCGCCGCCCGTCAGGCCTTCGCCGAGGCCCGGATCCCTCCGGCCCGTGCCCGCTTCATCACGGGCCGCGCCTCCGAGGTGCTGCCGCGCATGAACGAGGCGTCCTATGACATCGTGCTCGTCGACGCCGACCCCGAGGGCGTCATCGAGTACGTCGAGCACGGCCTCCGCCTCGTGCGCGCCGGCGGGACGGTGCTCGTCCCCCGCGTGCTCTCCGGTGGCGCGGTCGCCGATCCGGTGCGCCGCGACCCGGTCACGACGGCTTACCGCTCGCTCATCCAGGAGACGCAGGCCTCCCCCGCGGTGATCGGCGCTCTGTCGATCACGGGCGAGGGTCTGCTGCAGCTCACCACCGTCGCCACGTCCTGAGTCTTGAACGCGAACGGCCGGTCCGCTCGGACCGGCCGTTCGCGCAACGAGCGACTACGCGGCGTTGACGACGCCCCCCAGGACGTCGTAGAGCTCCTTGGCCTCAGCGTCGTTCACCGAGACGACGAGGCGACCGCCTCCCTCGAGCGGCACGCGCACGATGATCAGTCGACCCTCCTTCACGGCCTCCATCGGCCCGTCTCCGGTTCTCGGCTTCATGGCTGCCATTGCGGCTCCTTTTCATCGATGGTCTGCACGTCGAGTTTATCGTGAGGGCCGACGCCCCGGGCACGCCTGGGGAAAGCGGCATCCGTCATCCGGCGTCACGGGACCTGCCAGTTCGTGCTGCCGAGCGCATACATGTTGTAGATCCACCACCACTGACCGAGGAGGCACGCGACGAGCACGCCGACACGCCACGCCCGCGAGCGCGGAACCGCGAACGCGCCCCACAGCGGTGACAACGGCACCAGCAGCCGGAAGATGCTCGACTGCGGGAAGAACACCAGCAGGAGGTAGACGAGGTAGCTGGCACTCCACAGGCGGATCTCGATGCCGAGCCGTCGCACCTGCGGCAGCGCGATCAGCGCGACCGCGACGAGGAGCAGTCCCCCGGCCACGAGGGCGTACCCGAGCACGAGCGGGAGGTGCCACATGGTCTCGAACCAGTACGAGATTCCCGCGAGGAAGGGCTCGAAGGGCGTGAACGTCGCGTCACCGAGGATCCAGTTGCGCCGCCAGGCCATCTCCGTGACGAGATATGCATCCGGGTTCCCCGTCACCCATCCGGCGATGAACTGCCACGCGAACCCCGCGACCGCAGCGAGCAGGCCCGCGGCGATGATGTGCGCGATCTCCGGTGCCCGCAGCGGTTCGCGCGCGCGGGTGAACCAGCGCCAGATGCCGAAGAGTGCGAGGAAAAGCGCGAACGCCAGCACGCCGGGACGCGTGAACGCCATCAGGGGGATCAGGGCGTACAGCCACACATACCGCCGGCGTGCGACGGCCAGCAGGGCGCAGAACAGCCAGAACAGGTTGAGCGCCTCTGCGTATCCGACGTGGAAGAGCGCCGCGAGGGGCCCGCTGGCGAAGAACGCCACCGCCCAGAGCGTCGCGGATTCGTCCAGCCGCATCCGCAGCAGATAGTAGAGGGCGACGGATGCCCCGTACCCGGCGACGAGCGAGACGATGAGGGCACCGATCTGCCAGAGGCCGAAAGGCGTCGACACCGCCTGCGCGAGCCACGGGTAGAGCGGGAGGAACGCCCACGCGTTCTCCGCGACCTGCCCGGAGTCGGTGAGGGGCAGCCTGCTCGGGTAGCCCGATGCGGCGACCGTCCAGTACCACATGCCGTCCCACGCGACGACGGTGTCGCCGAGGCGGGCATCCGCGCCCATCCGCGACGTGAAGCCCGAGAGCTCGGTCGCGGCGAAGAGGAACAGCGTGGTGACGATCCGGGCGGCGACGTAGATCGCCGCCACGCGCAAGGCGGTCCGCGCGGCCGACGGGCGCGTCACCGGCGGCAGGATCAGCTGCTCGCCAGCCACGCGCGCAGACCCCGCTCGACCGCTTCGATCTGGGAGATCGGCACCCGCTCCTCGTCGTGGTGGGCCAGGTGCGGGTCGCCGGGGCCGTAGTTCACCGCGGGCACGCCCAGCGCGCTGAAGCGTGCGACGTCGGTCCAGCCGTACTTCGGCCGGGGCTCGGCGCCGACGGCCGCCAGGAACTCCTGAGCGAGCGGCGCGTCCAGCCCGGGTCGCGCGCCGGCTGCGGCGTCGACGACATCCACCTCGAAGCCGGCGAACACGTCGCGGACGTGACTCTCGGCCTCGGCGACATCGCGGCTCGGGGCGAAGCGATAGTTGACTTCCACCTCGCACAGATCGGGGATCACGTTGCCGGCCACGCCACCGTTGATGCGCACGGCATTGAGGCCCTCACGGTAGACGAGGCCCTCGACCGCGACGTCGCGCGGGACATAGGCGTGGAGTCGTTCGAGGATGGGAGCAGCCTTGTGGATCGCGTTCTCGCCGATCCACGCTCGGGCGCTGTGCGCTCGCACGCCGTTCGTGCGGACGATCGCACGCAGGTTGCCGTTGCAGCCGCCTTCGACCTCGCCGTTGGACGGCTCCCCGAGGATCGCGAAGTCGCCGGCGAACAGGTCCGGCCGGGTGCGCGCGAGGCGGGTGAGACCGTTGAGGTCCGCGTCGACCTCCTCGTGGTCGTACCACATCCAGGTGATGTCGACCCGGGGAGCTGCGAGTTCGGCGGCGAGCTTCAGCTGCACCGCGACGCCCGCCTTCATGTCGACGGTGCCACGGCCCCAGATGTAGGGCGCCCCCTCGAGCTCGATGTCCTTCGTCGGCACGTTGCCGTTGATGGGAACCGTGTCGATGTGGCCGGCGATGACGACACGCTGCGCCCGACCCAGGTGGGTGCGGGCGACGATCGTGTCGCCGTCGCGGTACACGTCGAGGTGGTCACGGGCGGAGATCTCGTCGAAGATGGCGTCGGCGAGGGCCTTCTCTTCGCCGGAGACGCTCGGAATGTCGCAGATGATGCGAGTGAGTTCGTCAGAGGGAAGAGTCAGGTCGAGCGCCGGCATCCCTCGAGTCTACCGAGCGGGGTATGGGGTGGTTAACGCGAAATGGCCACCCGTCTGTGGGTGGCCATTTCGTGAATGGGTGTCCGGCGGTGTCCTACTCTCCCACAGGGTCCCCCCTGCAGTACCATCGGCGCTGAGAGGCTTAGCTTCCGGGTTCGGAATGGGACCGGGCGTTTCCCTCTCGCTATGGCCGCCGAAACTCTGTCGATGTTTCAGGTGTTCACAACGTGAAAAGTTCTGTGTTCAGTTGCGGTATCCCGACCGTACATCGGGAACCACTCAGTGGACGCGAGCAACCAACCCACCCGGGGGTGGGGGAATGTTATCAAGTCATCGGCTTATTAGTACCAGTCAGCTGCACACGTTGCCGTGCTTCCACATCTGGCCTATCAACCCAGTAGTCTGGCTGGGAGCCTCTCACCCCGAAGGGTATGGAAGTCTCATCTTGAGGCCGGCTTCCCGCTTAGATGCTTTCAGCGGTTATCCATCCCGAACGTAGCTAACCAGCGGTGCACTTGGCAGTACAACTGGCACACCAGAGGTTCGTCCAACCCGGTCCTCTCGTACTAGGGTCAGATCCTCTCAAACTTCCTACGCGCGCAGCGGATAGGGACCGAACTGTCTCACGACGTTCTAAACCCAGCTCGCGTACCGCTTTAATGGGCGAACAGCCCAACCCTTGGGACCTACTCCAGCCCCAGGATGCGACGAGCCGACATCGAGGTGCCAAACCATGCCGTCGATATGGACTCTTGGGCAAGATCAGCCTGTTATCCCCGAGGTACCTTTTATCCGTTGAGCGACAGCGCTTCCACAAGCCACTGCCGGATCACTAGTCCCGACTTTCGTCCCTGCTCGACCTGTCAGTCTCACAGTCAAGCTCCCTTGTGCACTTACACTCGCCACCTGATTGCCAACCAGGTTGAGGGAACCTTTGGGCGCCTCCGTTACTTTTTGGGAGGCAACCGCCCCAGTTAAACTACCCACCAGGCACTGTCCCTGAACCGGATTACGGTTCGAAGTTAGACATCCAGAGTGACCAGAGTGGTATTTCAACAACGACTCCACCATAACTGGCGTCATGGTTTCACAGTCTCCCACCTATCCTACACAAGCCACACCGAACACCAATACCAAGCTGTAGTAAAGGTCACGGGGTCTTTCCGTCCTGCTGCGCGTAACGAGCATCTTTACTCGTATTGCAATTTCGCCGAGTTCGCGGTTGAGACAGTTGGGAAGTCGTTACGCCATTCGTGCAGGTCGGAACTTACCCGACAAGGAATTTCGCTACCTTAGGATGGTTATAGTTACCACCGCCGTTTACTGGGGCTTAAATTCTGAGCTTCGCCTTGCGGCTAACCCGTCCTCTTAACCTTCCAGCACCGGGCAGGCGTCAGTCCTATACATCGTCTTGCGACTTGGCACGGACCTGTGTTTTTAGTAAACAGTCGCTACCCACTAGTCTCTGCGGCCACCACACCCTTTTCCACGCAAGGTGGTATAAGTGGATGGCCCCCCTTCTCCCGAAGTTACGGGGGCATTTTGCCGAGTTCCTTAACCACGATTCTCTCGATCTCCTCGGTATTCTCTACCTGACCACCTGAGTCGGTTTGGGGTACGGGCGGCTAGAACCTCGCGTCGATGCTTTTCTCGGCAGCATAGGATCACCCACTTTTCATCCGCATCGTGTCTCAGCCTGTATGAGTCACGGATTTGCCTATGACTCGGCCTACGCACTTGCCCCGGGACAACCATCGCCCGGGATGGGCTACCTTCCTGCGTCACACCTGTTAATACGCTAACCGCACCAGCATGGGGTCGTACGCTAGGCCCCACGCCATCACCCGAAGGATCCGGTCATGGGGATTCAGATACTTAGCACTACTGGATTGATTGGGGCGGTTCTTCGCCGGTACGGGAATATCAACCCGTTGTCCATCGACTACGCCTGTCGGCCTCGCCTTAGGTCCCGACTTACCCAGGGAAGATTAGCTTGACCCTGGAACCCTTGGTCTTTCGGAGGACGTGTTTCTCACACGTCTTTCGCTACTCATGCCTGCATTCTCACTCGTGTAGCGTCCACGGCTGGGTCACCCCGCCGCTTCACTCGCCACACGACGCTCTCCTACCCATCAACACGGCTGGACCACGAAGGCCTACCAATAATGTCAATGCCACAACTTCGGTGGCGTGCTTGAGCCCCGTTACATTGTCGGCGCGGAATCACTTGACCAGTGAGCTATTACGCACTCTTTCAAGGGTGGCTGCTTCTAAGCCAACCTCCTGGTTGTCTAAGCAACTCCACATCCTTTCCCACTTAGCACGCGCTTAGGGACCTTAGATGGTGGTCTGGGTTGTTTCCCTCTCGACTATGAAGCTTATCCCCCACAGTCTCACTGCTGCGCTCTCACTTACCGGCATTCGGAGTTTGGCTGACGTCAGTAACCTTGTAGGGCCCATCGGCCATCCAGTAGCTCTACCTCCGGCAAGAAACACGCAACGCTGCACCTAAATGCATTTCGGAGAGAACCAGCTATCACGAAGTTTGATTGGCCTTTCACCCCTATCCACAGCTCATCCCCTCAGTTTTCAACCTAAGTGGGTTCGGCCCTCCACGACGTCTTACCGTCGCTTCAGCCTGGCCATGGATAGATCACTTCGCTTCGGGTCTAGGACATGCGACTAAAATCGCCCTATTCAGACTCGCTTTCGCTACGGCTACCCCACCCGGGTTAACCTCGCCACATATCGCTAACTCGCAGGCTCATTCTTCAAAAGGCACGCTGTCACACCTACCAGGGGTGCTCCAACGGTTTGTAAGCAAACGGTTTCAGGTACTATTTCACTCCCCTCCCGGGGTACTTTTCACCTTTCCCTCACGGTACTTGTCCGCTATCGGTCATCTGGGAGTATTTAGGCTTATCAGGTGGTCCTGACAGATTCACACGGGATTTCTCGGGCCCCGTGCTACTTGGGATACTCTCCACGCTGCGTCCGACATTTCGATTACGGGGCTGGCACCCACTCTGGCCGGCCTTTCAAGACCGTTCATCTATATCGACGCATCACGTCCACCACTCGGCAGAATGGTATGGAAAGTCCCGCAACCCCGAATGCGCAACTCCTGCCGGATATCACACGCACTCGGTTTAGCCTCATCCGATTTCGCTCGCCACTACTCACGGAATCACGGTTGTTTTCTCTTCCTGTGGGTACTGAGATGTTTCACTTCCCCACGTTCCCTCTACCCGCCCTATATATTCAGGCGGGAGTCACTGGGTCAGCACGCCGCCCAGCGGGGTTTCCCCATTCGGACACCCTCGGATCAAAACTTGCTTATCAGTTCCCCGAGGCTTATCGCAGATTGCTACGTCCTTCTTCGGCTCCAGATGCCAAGGCATCCACCGTTTGCTCTTAAAGACTTGAAAACATGAGAATCAAAACTCAGCCACACACCCCAAAAGGATGTGCGACAGAAATTGACTAATGATCTTTAAGATCATCAACACAAAACAACCCCAAAGGGTCATCTTGCAAAGATGCTCGCGTCCACTGTGTAGTTCTCAAAGTACGGGCGGCACTTCCCCCACCCACCAACAAAAGCCGGCAGCAGAAAAAGCCCAGAGAGTCAGTCACCCGCACCCACCCCCAAAAGAGGCGACATGCGGCGTCCGGTCCCTCAGGACCCAACAGCGTGCAGGCACCCCGCTCCCCAACCCCCACCCTCCAACCGGCTCCGAAGAACCGGCGTACTAATGAGAATCAGCCGCGCTGATGCCATGTCAAATGTTCCACCCACGAGCCCCCGCAGAGACATTCGCTCTGCTGAGGTTCCTACAGCCCCGAAAGACTGAGGTGCTCCTTAGAAAGGAGGTGATCCAGCCGCACCTTCCGGTACGGCTACCTTGTTACGACTTAGTCCTAATTACCGATCCCACCTTCGACGGCTCCCTCCACAAGGGTTGGGCCACCGGCTTCAGGTGTTACCGACTTTCATGACTTGACGGGCGGTGTGTACAAGACCCGGGAACGTATTCACCGCAGCGTTGCTGATCTGCGATTACTAGCGACTCCGACTTCATGAGGTCGAGTTGCAGACCTCAATCCGAACTGGGACCGGCTTTTTGGGATTCGCTCCACCTCACGGTATTGCAGCCCTTTGTACCGGCCATTGTAGCATGCGTGAAGCCCAAGACATAAGGGGCATGATGATTTGACGTCATCCCCACCTTCCTCCGAGTTGACCCCGGCAGTATCCCATGAGTTCCCACCATTACGTGCTGGCAACATAGAACGAGGGTTGCGCTCGTTGCGGGACTTAACCCAACATCTCACGACACGAGCTGACGACAACCATGCACCACCTGTTCACGAGTGTCCAAAGAGTCCCCCATTTCTGGGATGTTCTCGTGTATGTCAAGCCTTGGTAAGGTTCTTCGCGTTGCATCGAATTAATCCGCATGCTCCGCCGCTTGTGCGGGTCCCCGTCAATTCCTTTGAGTTTTAGCCTTGCGGCCGTACTCCCCAGGCGGGGAACTTAATGCGTTAGCTGCGTCACGGAATCCGTGGAAAGGACCCCACAACTAGTTCCCAACGTTTACGGGGTGGACTACCAGGGTATCTAAGCCTGTTTGCTCCCCACCCTTTCGCTCCTCAGCGTCAGTTACGGCCCAGAGATCTGCCTTCGCCATCGGTGTTCCTCCTGATATCTGCGCATTCCACCGCTACACCAGGAATTCCAATCTCCCCTACCGCACTCTAGTCTGCCCGTACCCACTGCAGGCCCGAGGTTGAGCCTCGGGATTTCACAGCAGACGCGACAAACCGCCTACGAGCTCTTTACGCCCAATAATTCCGGATAACGCTTGCGCCCTACGTATTACCGCGGCTGCTGGCACGTAGTTAGCCGGCGCTTTTTCTGCAAGTACCGTCACAAAAGCTTCTTCCTTGCTAAAAGAGGTTTACAACCCGAAGGCCGTCATCCCTCACGCGGCGTTGCTGCATCAGGCTTCCGCCCATTGTGCAATATTCCCCACTGCTGCCTCCCGTAGGAGTCTGGGCCGTGTCTCAGTCCCAGTGTGGCCGGTCACCCTCTCAGGCCGGCTACCCGTCGACGCCTTGGTGAGCCATTACCTCACCAACAAGCTGATAGGCCGCGAGCCCATCCCAGACCAAAAAATCTTTCCAACCCCCACCATGCGATGAGAGCTCATATCCAGTATTAGACGCCGTTTCCAGCGCTTATCCCAGAGTCCAGGGCAGGTTGCTCACGTGTTACTCACCCGTTCGCCACTGATCCACCAAGCAAGCTTGGCTTCACCGTTCGACTTGCATGTGTTAAGCACGCCGCCAGCGTTCATCCTGAGCCAGGATCAAACTCTCCATAAAAAAATGATGCCACCACCCACCGGGAAAACGATGAGACAGCAGCGAGTTCAACCATGACCAAAAACGAATATCAAACTGACATCCATGAATTGATCCAAAAAAGACCCCCACCAACCAAAAAATGGTCGACAGAGAAAAAAATTGGCATTTGACAAGTGCACGCTGTTGAGTTCTCAAAGATCGGACGCACCAACCCGCAACGAATCCCACGACCCGCGCCCCGGCTGGGCAACTTCACAATCCTACCTCGCCGAAGCCACCCGGTCAAACCGACCAGACCCCTCCGAACAAGGCCCCCACCACCCCCGCAAGCGGAGCGACCCGACAAGCAGACCAAGAGTGATGGAGATCGTCCGCTACTTGAGGGGAGCCAGACCTTCCGGCCATCTGCTCTACCCTTTGGGGCGAACAACAACAACTCTACGCCCAACCCACCCCACCGTCGAATCCACGCCACCCCCCGGGCGTGTCGCCCGCTCAAAACCGCGGAAACACGCGGTTCCTCGGCCGTGCCCTCGCGCTAGCGTGGAAGACATGACCGAAGAACGATGGGTGTGGGGCGTCGGCCTCGCCACGACCGCCGAAGACGGAACCGTGCTCGACACGTGGTTCCCCTCCCCCGCTGCCGGACGCATCCCGCTGGGGTACGACCCTCAGATGCCGCCGGACGAACTCGACCGCCTCGCGGTCGCCGACGCACGCCGGGCCGTCACCGTGGACGTTGTGGCGATCGAGGCCGACCTCGATGCCGCTCCGACCTCGACGCCGGACGCCTACCTGCGCCTGCATGCGCTGTCGCACCTGCTCGTGCGCCCCAACGAGGTGAACCTCGACGGGATCTTCGCGCATCTCCCGAACGTGGCCTGGACCAACGCGGGGCCTATTCATCCTGACGCGCTCACGCGCCTGCGCCCTTTCCTCGCACGCGAGGGCATCCAGGTGCAGGGGCTCGACAAGTTCCCGCGCCTGCTCGACTACGTCACCCCTGCCGGCGTCCGCATCGCCGACGCGTCCCGCGTGCGGCTGGGGGCGTACCTGTCACCCGGTACCACCGTCATGCACGAAGGCTTCGTGAACTTCAACGCCGGCACCCTCGGCCAGAGCATGGTCGAAGGTCGCATCTCGCAGGGCGTGGTCGTAGGCGACGGCAGCGACATCGGCGGCGGCGCCTCGATCATGGGCACGCTCTCGGGCGGCGGCACCCACAAGGTGTCGGTCGGCGCGCGGACCCTGCTCGGCGCGAACGCCGGCATCGGCATCTCGCTCGGCGACGACTGCATCGTCGAGGCCGGGCTCTACGTCACCGCCGGCACCAAGATCGTCCTCGCGGACGAGCCCCGTCGAGCCGACGGCGCGCTTCCCACCGCGAAGGGCGCCGACCTGTCCGGCAGCGCCGGACTGCTCTTCCGCCGGAACTCGCTCACCGGAGCGGTCGAGGCCGTGCGCCGCGCGGGCGTGGGCGTCACGCTCAACGAGGCTCTCCACGCCTGAGCCCTGCTCACCGAGGCCGCTCCGTCACCGACGCCGGGGCGGTCTCGTCGTTTCACCGACGCGCTCGCGCCCGTGAGTCCGTGGCGCCCGGATCAGCGGCGGATCGCGTTGATCGCCAGATTGAGTACGCGCTGGCGCTGCACCTCGTCGTCGAACGAGGCGACGGCAGCCACTCCCGATACCAGCTTGACCACGTCGCCGATGGAGATGTCGGGGTCGACGTCGCCTGACGCCTGCGCCCGCTCGAGCAGGGGCTCCCCCGCCGAAAGCATGATCGTGCGACACTCCGCCAGCACGGGTGAGCGCCGGTTCAGCCCATCGAGGAGCGCGTGCTTGGTCCCGACGTAGGTGACGAACCGGTCGAGCCACGCGCGCAGCGCGTCCCACGGCTCGAGATCGGAGACCTCGTCCGCGGCGCGCGCCAGCGCGTCGACCTCCCCCAGGTAGAGCGTCTCGATGAGGTCGTCGCGGGTGGGGAAGTTGCGGTACAGCGTCCCGATCCCGACACCCGCGCGGCGCGCGATGTCCTCGAGGGAGGCTGTGGATCCCTCCTCCGCGAATGCCTCTCGGCCGGCGGCGACGAGCGCGTCGAAGTTCCGCGCGGCATCGGCGCGTTGCGGCCGACGTGCATCCAGTGCAGACACCCGCTCGACGACCGCCATGACCGAACCTTCCTCATGTACCCGAGCCGTGCCCTGCGGCGACGGCGAAACCCGTGGTTGCAAAACGGAGGGCCCCTCCGCTAATCTTCAAAGCGGAGGCATCCTCCGTTCGGAGACCTCCCTCCACTTTATCCCGCATTCATCGGATCCGCACCCATCGGAAGGCCCGTCGATGCCCACCGTCCCTTTCACACCCCGCGCTGCGTTCGCGGCGATCGCGCTCAGCGTCGCCTCACTCGCGCTTCTGCAGAATCTCGTCATCCCCGTCATCCCCCTCATCGCCGCGGACTTCGGCGTGACGGCGGATGCCGCATCCTGGACCAACACGTCCTGGCTCATCGCCGCGGCTGTCGCCACTCCGCTCCTCGGGCGCATCGGCGACCTCCGCGGCCGGCGCAACACCTTCCTCGCGGTGCTCGCCGTCGTCGCGATCGGCGACGTGGTCGCATCGTTCGCGCCGAACCTCGAGGTGCTCATCCTCGCCCGCGTGCTGCAGGGCGTCGGCGGGGCGCTCTTCCCGCTGGCGTTCGGCCTGCTCCGCGATGTCATGCCCCGCCACCAGCTCACCGGCGCCATCGGCGCCACCAGCGCGATCATCGGCATCGGCGGTGCGGCAGGAAGCGTGCTCGCAGGTCCGCTCGCGGAGCTGCTCGGCTGGCACGGGATCTTCGCGGTCCCGTTCGTCGCCGCCGTTGCGGGCATCGTGCTCACGATGATGCTCGTCCCGCCGGCGGGTCTGCGTGCGGTCGGCCGTGTGAACGTGCTCTCGGCCGTTCTCCTGTCGGGGTGGCTCATCGCACTGCTCGTGCCACTCAGCTCCGGGGCGCGCTGGGGCTGGACCTCCCCGCTCGCGCTCGCGCTGTTCGCCGCCGCCGTGATGCTCATGGTCGCGTGGGTGGTGTCCGAGCTCCGCTCGTCGGAGCCGCTCGTCGACCTCCGCCTGATGGCCTCGCGGGCGATCTGGCCCGTGAACGCCGCCGCGCTCCTCATCGGAGCCGCCGCGTTCGGTTTCTGGGGCTACCTCCCCCAGTTCCTCGAGACGCCCGCGAGCTCGGGATGGGGTCTGGGCCTCGGCGTGCAGACCGCCGGCCTGGCACTTCTCCCCCTCCTCATCGGCATGTCGAGCGTCGGCTTCGCGACGGGCGCGATCGCCCGCGTCATCCCGCTGCGGCTCATGATGGCGCTCGGCGCGCTGCTCATGGCGGGCGGCGTCGTGTTCGCGGTGTTCGACCACGAGACGCTCGTCTCCCTCGCCATCGCGGGCGGCGTGTTCGGGCTCGGCATCGGACTCGCCTACGCGTCGACCGCGAGCATCATCGTCGAGAGCGTGCCGGCCGACCGCACCGGCATCGCGACCGGCGTCAACGCCAACCTGCGCACCATCGGGTCGGCCGTCGGCTCCGCCTTCACGACGGCCGTCGTGTTCGGTGCGGTCGAGCCAGGTGCCACCCCCGCGCTCGACGGCTACGCGGTCGCCTGGCTGACGCTCGCCGCCGGGGCGGTCGCGGCTGCGATCCTCGTGCTCACCGTGCGCCCTCGGGGGCGGACGGATGCTGCGACCCCGCGGTCGCTGGAGGACGCCGACGAGGCGGCCCTGGCGGAGGTCGGCTGACTCACCCGCGCAGGCACAGCCCTCCGCAACACGACGATGCCGCGCTCCCACTCGGGGGGCGCGGCATCCGTCATTCCGGCAGAGTCAGGACAGACCGGGGTAGTTGCGCTCTTCGGCGCCGATGTACAGCTGCTGCGGGCGGCCGATCTTGGTCTGCGGGTCGCTGGCGGCCTCACGCCACTGCGCGAGCCAGCCGGGCAGGCGCCCGATGGCGAAGAGCACCGTGAACATACGGGTCGGGAAGCCCATCGCCTTGTAGATCACGCCGGTGTAGAAGTCGACGTTCGGGTACAGGCGGCGGTCCTGGAAGTACGCGTCGTTGAGGGCGATCTCTTCCAGCTCCTTCGCGAGGTCGAGCAGCGGGTCGCTCACGCCGAGGGCCGACAGAACCTCGTCGGCCGACTCCTTGACGAGCTTCGCGCGCGGGTCGTAGTTCTTGTAGACGCGGTGCCCGAAGCCCATGAGCTTCACGCCGTCTTCCTTGTTCTTGACCCGCTCGACGAAACGCTGCACGCTCTCGCCGGAGTCGCGGATGCGCGCCAGCATGTCGAGCACGGCCTCGTTCGCGCCGCCGTGCAGCGGGCCGTAGAGCGCATTGATGCCGGCCGAGATCGACGAGAACTGGTTCGCGCCGGTCGAGCCCACCAGGCGGACGGTCGAGGTGGACGCGTTCTGCTCGTGATCCTCGTGGAGGATGAGCAGGCGCTCGAGGGCCCGCGACATGACGGGATCCACCTGATAGACCTCCGACAGCACGCCGAAGTTGAGCTTGAGGAAGTTGTCGACGAACCCGAGCGAGTTGTCGGGGTACAGGAATGCCTGGCCGATGCTCTTCTTGTGCGCGTACGCCGCGATCACCGGCAGCTTCGCGAGCATGCGGATCGTGTTCAGCTCGACGTGCTCGGGGTTGTTGGGGTCGGACTGGTGCTCGTAGTACGTCGAGAGCGCCGAGACGGCCGACGACAGCACCGACATCGGGTGCGCGGTGTGCGGCAGCGCCGAGAAGAAGCGCTTGAGATCTTCGTGCAGCAACGTGTGCCGGCGGATCTTCTCGTCGAATTCAGCCAGCTGGTCGGCACTCGGCAGCTCGCCGTAGATGAGGAGCCACGCGACCTCGAGGTAGGTGCTGTTCTTCGCGAGCTGCTCGATCGGATAACCGCGGTAGCGCAGCACTCCCTGGTCGCCGTCGATGTACGTGATCGCGGACTTGGTCGCCGCGGTGTTCACGAAACCGTAGTCGAGAGCCGTGTAGCCGGTCTGGCGGGTGAGGGTGGAGAGGTCCACGCTCGGTGTGCCGTCCGTGCCCCGCAGGAGCGGGAACTCGGCGGTGCTGCCACCGATCGTGAGGGTGGCCTTCTCCTGCTGGGTGCCCGCGTCGCTCACGGCGCCTCCTCGCGATTTCTGGTCGTACCGGGGGTGTCGTCCAGTCCTGTGCGGCGCCCGGGAGAGGGCAGCAGCAGAACGGAGGGGCGGGACGGGGGATGCCGCGTCGCCGCGTTCTTACAGCCTAGTGCGCCGCCGCGCCTACTGTTGACACAGCCAAAGGGCCGCAGCATCCGATAGAGGAATCCTCAGATCGAGATGTCTGATGCCGCGCGCAGCCGTTCGGCCCCCGCCGCGATGCGCTCGTCGGTCGCGGTGAGCGACAGCCGGATGTGCTGCGGGAAGTGCGCGCCGTAGAAGTGACCGGGGCCCGCAAGGATCCCGAGATCGGCCAAGCGGCCCAGGCTCTCCCACGCGTCGCGCCCCTCGGTCGCCCACAGGTACAGACCGGCCTCACTGGAGTCGATGCGGAATCCCGCGGCCTCGACGGCGGGGCGCAGCACCTCGCGGCGGCGGCGGTACAGCTCCTTCTGGGCGGCGACATGGACGTCGTCTTCGAGCGCGGCGGTCATCGCCGCCTGGACCGGAAGCGGGAGCATGAGGCCGAGGTGCTTGCGCGCCGTCAGCAGGCGCGCGATAACGGCGGGATCGCCGGCGAGGAACGCGGCGCGGTAGCCCGCGAGGTTCGACTGCTTGCTCAGCGAGTAGACCGAGAGGACGCCGGTGAGGTCGCCTCCGGTGACGCGGGGATCGAGCGCCGAGGGCACCGGCGCGGTGTCCCACGGGGCATCCCATCCCAGCTCCGCGTAGCACTCGTCGGACGCCAGCACGGCGCCGAGCCCTCGGGCGCGTCCGACCGCGGCGCGCAGCGCGTCGACGTCGAGCACGCGGCCGTCGGGATTGCCCGGGGAGTTGACCCAGACGAGGCGCGTGCCCTCGGGCCACTCCGCGGGATCGTCGGCGGCGACGGGCGTGGCGCCCACCAGGCGCGCCCCGACCTCGTAGGTCGGATAAGCGGCACGGGGATGCACGACGACGTCGCCGGGCCCGAGGCCCAGCAGCAGCGGGAGGAGCGCGACGAGCTCCTTCGACCCCACGGTCGGGAGCACGTTGTCGGGAGTCAGCCCCGGAACACCACGGCGCCGGTCGTACCAGCTCGCGATGGCCGCGCGCAGACTCGGGGTGCCGACGGTCTGCGGGTACGCGTGGGCGTCGGTCGCGGCGCGGAGCGCCTCGGCGACGACCGCGGGCGTGGCGTCGACGGGCGAGCCGATCGACAGGTCGACGAGCCCGTCAGGGTGGGAGCGTGCGCGCGCGGCGTACGGCGCGACGGCATCCCAGGGGTAGTCGGCGAGGTCGGCGACCCCCACGTCAGTGTTCCTGCGGCGGGAGCGCCTCGATGATCGGGTGGTCCTTGTGGATGACGCCGACCTTGGCGGCACCGCCCGGGGAGCCGATGTCGTCGAAGAACTCGACGTTGGCCTTGTAGTAGTCCTGCCACTCGTCGGGCAGGTCGTCTTCGTAGTAGATCGCCTCGACGGGGCAGACCGGCTCGCAAGCGCCGCAGTCCACGCACTCGTCGGGGTGGATGTACAGCGACCGGTCGCCCTCGTAGATGCAGTCCACGGGACACTCGTCGATGCAGGCGCGGTCCTTGACGTCCACACAGGGAAGGGCGATCACGTACGTCACGCCCTCAGTCTAGCCGCGACCTCCGATGGCCGACCGCCGTGCGACGCGCTCACTCCGTTCGGGGGATGCGATCGGGCCAGGCCACCGCCAGCGCCACGAGGATCGGCACGGCGATGGTCCACACGACGCCGAGTTCCGACTGGGGCACGACCACGGAGCCGCCGGGGCCGCTCCCCGAGAACACGAGGGTCGAGACCATCATCCCGATGCCGGTCGCGAGGGTCGCCCAGCGGTCGGAGGTGAGAAGCCTCACGGCGAGGAGCAGCGCGCCCGAGCCGATCAGAGCGAGGATCAGGCCCAGCGGGAACCAGCCGATCGCGTACGCGTGGGCGACCGTACCGGCGACCCCGTAGACGAGTCCCACCAGCAGGGCGATGATCCAGCTGCCGATGCGGGCGGGAACGGAAGGGCGCATGCCTCGATGGTACCGAGCGGCGCCTGGACGCTCCTCGCCCACCCCTCTGCCGAGATCGCCCGGGCTACGCCGCCCAGCCCCACAGTCGCAGGAGGGCGGCCACGAGCGCCGCGGCGATCACCACGACGAGGAACGGTGCGCGCACCATCAGCAGGCCCGCGGCGACGAGCACCGCGGGAACCCGCGCGTCGACCACCACCGCCTGCCCCGCGCTGAGGGTCTGCACGGCGACGAGGGCGGCGAGCAGCGCGACCGTGAGGAGGTCCGCGATGCGCATCGGGGTCGGTGCCTCGACCCACTTCGACGGGATGAGGTAGCCCACGGTCTTGAGCGCGACGCAGATGATCGAGGCCACGAGGATGGCGGTCCACATCGTCACGGCAGCCCCTCCCTCTCGGCGACGTCGTCGGGCTCGGCCTCCACCCGCTCGTCCTCGCCGAGCCAGTTCGTCCAGCCGACGACGATGGCGACGAGCGCGGCGATGATGACCGGCAGCCCCGGCATAAGGACCGGCGTCAGCACCGTCGCGACGACCGCGGCGGCCACGCCCACTACGATGGGCTGTCGTGCCCGCAGACGCGGCCACAGCAGAGCGAGGAACGCCGCGGCGGCCGCGGCGTCGAGCCCGTACGCGCGGACGTCGCCGAGCACGTCTCCGAGCAGGGCGCCCGCGAGGGTCGAGATGTTCCACCCGACGTAGATGCCGATGCCCGTCACCCAGAAGCCCAGCGTGCGCGCATGCGGTGACCGCTGCGCGAGCGAGACGGCCGTCGATTCGTCGATCGTGAACTGCGCCGCGGCCGCGCGGCGCCAGAACCCGGCGCCGATCACCGGCGACATGCGGATGCCATAGGCGACGTTGCGCACCCCGAGGAGGGCGGCCGAGGCGATCGCGGCAGGGACAGCGGCCAGTCCCCCGGCGCCCACGATGCCGACGAACGCGAACTGCGACCCGCCGGTGAACATCACGAGACTCAGCACGCAGGTCTGCCAGACGTCGAGCCCGGCGGCGACCGCGAGAGCGCCGAAAGAGATGCCGTACGCGCTGGTCGCCAGCGCGACCCCGAGTCCTTCGCGCACGGCCCTGCGGCCTTCGCCGGCGCTGTGCGCATCGTCGAAGTGCGGGTCGAGGGTCACCTCGTCATGCTACTGACGGCCCCGACATCCGACGCCGGGCCGCGCGGCGGTCGGTGGCCTCTTCCGATACGACGGATGCCGCGACCCCGTGCCCTGCGAAGGGCGCAGGGGGCGCGGCATCCGTTCCAGAATCACGCGTTGGCGTCCTGGCGCTTGAGGCGCGAGGCGGCGCGGCCGCGCTCGGTGGCGTCGAGGATCACCTTGCGGATGCGCACCTTCTCGGGGGTCACCTCGACGCATTCGTCGTCACGGGCGAACTCGAGGCTCTCCTCGAGCGAGAGCAGGCGCGGCGGGGTCATCGACTCGAACGCGTCCGCCGTCGAGGACCGCATGTTCGTGAGCTTCTTCTCCTTGGTGATGTTCACGTCCATGTCGTCGGCGCGCGAGTTCTCGCCGACGACCATGCCCTCGTAGACCTCTTCGGTGGGTTGCACGAAGAAGCTCATGCGCTCCTGCAGCGCGATCATGGCGAACGGGGTGACGACACCCGCGCGGTCGGCCACGATCGAGCCGTTCTGGCGGGCGACGATGTGGCCCGCCCAGTCGTCGTAGCCGTGCGAGATCGCGTTGGCGATACCGGTGCCGCGCGTCATCGAGAGGAACTCGGTGCGGAAGCCGATGAGGCCGCGCGAGGGCACGATGAACTCCATGCGCACCCAGCCGGTGCCGTGATTGACCATCGTCTCCATGCGGCCCTTGCGCGAGGCCATCAGCTGCGTGATCGCGCCGAGGTACTCCTCCGGGGCATCGATCGTCAGGTGCTCGAAGGGCTCCTTGACCTTGCCGTCCTCGCCCTTGCGCGTGACGACCTGGGGCTTGCCGACGGTGAGCTCGAAGCCCTCGCGACGCATGTTCTCGACGAGGATCGCGAGCGCGAGCTCGCCGCGGCCCTGGACCTCCCACGCGTCGGGGCGTCCGATGTCGACGACCTTGAGCGACACGTTGCCGATGAGCTCGCGGTCGAGGCGGTCCTTCACCATGCGCGCGGTGACCTTGTGGCCCTTGACCTTGCCGACGAGCGGCGACGTGTTCGTGCCGATCGTCATCGAGATCGCGGGATCGTCGACCGTGATCGCGGGGAGCGGGCGCACGTCTTCCGGGTCGGCGATCGTCTCGCCGATCGTGATCTCCTCGATGCCGGCGATGGCGACGATGTCGCCGGGACCGGCCTCTTCGGCCGGGTAGCGCTCCAGGGCGCGGGTCTTCAGCAGCTCGGTGATGCGGGCGTTGGAATGCGAGCCGTCGTGGCGCACCCACGCGACCGTCTGGCCCTTCTTGAGCGTGCCGTTGAAGACGCGCAGCAGGGCGAGGCGACCCAGGAACGGGCTGGAGTCGAGGTTCGTGACCCAGGCCTGCAGCGGCGCCTCGTCGTCGTATGCCGGTGCCGGCACGTGCTCGAGGATCGCCTCGAACAGCGGCTCGAGGTCAGCGTTGTCGGGCAGATCGCCGTTGGCGGGACGGGTACGGGATGCTGCGCCCGCGCGTCCGCTGGCGTACACGACGGGGACGTCGAGCAGCGCGTCGATGTCGAGGTCGGGCACGTCCTCGTGGAGGTCGGAAGCGAGGCCGAGGAGCAGGTCGTGCGCCTCTTCCTCGACCTCGGCGATGCGTGCGTCGGGGCGGTCGGTCTTGTTGACCAGGAGGATCACGGGCAGCTTCGCCTCGAGCGCCTTGCGGAGCACGAAACGCGTCTGCGGGAGCGGGCCCTCGCTCGCGTCGACGAGCAGGACGACGCCGTCGACCATGGACAGGCCGCGCTCGACCTCGCCGCCGAAGTCGGCGTGGCCGGGGGTGTCGATGACGTTGATCGTGACGGGAACATCGGTGTGGGCACCGTTGTACGTGATCGCGGTGTTCTTCGCGAGGATCGTGATGCCCTTTTCGCGCTCGAGGTCGTTCGAGTCCATCGCGCGCTCCTCGACGTGAGCGTGCTCGCCGAACGAGCCGGTCTGGCGGAGCATCGCATCGACGAGGGTGGTCTTGCCGTGGTCGACGTGAGCGACGATAGCCACGTTGCGGAGGTCCGGACGGAGGGCGCGCGCCATGAGGGAATCCTTGAAAGAGAATGGGGATGCCGGAATGCCGGCATCCCCATTCTATTGGGCGCTGCTGTGTATCGCCTTTCGGCGGCGGATCAGCCCTCCAGCCCCGCTTCGAGCAGGGCCGCACGCGCCTCGCGGCGCACGCGCTGCTCCTCGGGGTCGGGCACCGGGATGGCGGCGATGAGACGACGCGTGTAGTCCTCCTTGGGCGCGCGCAGGATCTGGCCCGTCGCGCCCTGCTCGACGATCTTGCCGTGGTGCATCACGATGATGCGGTCGGCCAGCGAGTCGACGACCGCGAGGTCGTGGCTGATGAAGAGGCATGCGAAGCCCATGTCGGCCTGCAGCTGACGCAGCAGCTGCAGGACGGTGGCCTGCACCGACACGTCCAGCGCCGAGGTCGGCTCATCCGCGATCAGCAGCTTGGGCTGCAGCGACAGGGCGCGCGCGATGCCGACACGCTGCTTCTGACCGCCCGACAGCTCGTGCGGATAGCGGTTGCGGTACGAGCGCGGCAGCTCGACGGCATCCAGCAGCTCCTGCACCTTCACGTCGAGCCCACGGCCCTTCGCGATGCCCGCCAGGAGCATCGGCTCGCCGATGGACTGACCGATGGGCAGACGCGGATTCAGCGACGACGACGGGTCCTGGAAGACGATGCCGACATCCTTGTGCACCTTGTGCAGGAGGCGCCGGTCGGCCTTCGAGATGTCGTAGCCGACGACCTCGGCCTTGCCGTCCGCGATCGGCAGGAGGCCGATGGCGGCGCGGCCGACTGTGGTCTTGCCCGAGCCGGACTCGCCCACGAGGCCCGTGACCTCACCCGGGTAGATGGTGAAGTTCGCGTGCTCCACCGCGCGGAACGCGGGCACGCGTCCCTTCTTCGGATAGTCGATCGCGACGTCGGTGAAGTCGAGCACCGGGGCGCCCAGACCCTTGCGGCGCTCCTCGTCCGCGCGGGCGGCGACATCGGCCAGGCGGATCACCGAGGTGTCGCCGGCGAGGGCCGCCGTCGTGTCGATCGACTCGCCCTGCGCATCGCCGATGCGCGGCACCGCCGCGAGGAGCTGCTGCGTATACGGGTGCGTTGGGCGGTTGAACACCGCGTCGACCGTGCCGCGCTCGACGATCTCGCCCTTGCGCATCACCACGATGTCGTCGGCGATGTCGGCCACCACGCCCATGTCGTGCGTGATGATCAGGATCGCCGAGTCGAGGCGGTGCCGGAGATCGCGCATGAGGTCGAGGATCTCGGCCTGCACCGTCACGTCAAGCGCCGTGGTCGGCTCGTCGGCGATGAGCAGCTGGGGGTCGCACGAGATCGACTGCGCGATCATGGCGCGCTGACGCTGACCGCCCGACAACTGGTGCGGGTATGAGTTGAACGCCTTGAGCGGATCGGGAAGCTCCACCATGTCGAGCAGCTCGAGAGCGCGCGTGCGCGCCGCGCTCGGCGTCATGCCCTGATGGACGCGCAGCGTCTCGATGATCTGGAAGCCCACCGTGAACACGGGGTTCAGCGCCGTCATCGGCTCCTGGAAGATCACCGCGATCTCGCGGCCGCGGACGCGACGCAGGTCGTCCTTGCGGAGGCCGAGGATCTCGCGGCCGCCGAGCTTGACGCTGCCGGTCACGCGGGCGTTCGACGGCAGGAGTCCGAGCATCGCCATGGAGCTCGCGCTCTTGCCCGAGCCGGACTCGCCGACGATCGCGAGGGCCTTGCCCGACTCGACCGAGTAGTTCAGCTTCTTCGCTGCCGGCACCCAGTAGTTGTCGACGGCGAAGTCCACGGACAGACCGCTCACTTCCAGCAGCGGACTGCCGGTGGAGACGGGAGTGGGGGACGCGTTCATTTCATGGTCCTTGTGGGATCGATTGAGAGAATGAGGAGGTGACCGACCGTGCGATCCACATCGACTCCCGCTTCAACCGCATTGCTGCCGTCATCGTCTGGAGTCTTGCGGCGCTCGCAGTCATCACCGCCGTATGGAGCGCGGACCCGCGGCTGACGTGGGTATACGCCGCCGCCCCGCTGGCCGCCCTCCTGGGCTGGATGGCGCTGTGGCGCCCCAGCGTGGTCGTGTCGGATCACGGTGTGCGCATCGAGAACGTGAGCCACGACGTCGAGGTGCCCTGGGAGGCCCTCGTGCACGTCGACACGGCGCGCGCCCTGACGCTGCACACGCCGTCCGGCAGCTTCACGGCCTGGTCGGCGCCGGCGCCCGGCTTCTTCACCACGATGATGGGGAACGCCAAGGCCCGCCGCGAGGCGAGCGCCGCCGGTGGCCACGCCCGCCCGAGCGACCGCATGGGCACCGACTCGGGCAACGCGGCTCTCGTGGTACGAGAGACGTGGCGCCGCCGCCTCGATGCCGGTCAGGTGGAGCTCGGCGTGGCCGACGAGACGCCGGTCAAGCGCCACTGGCACGTCCCGTTCCTCGTCGCGTCGATCGTGCTCGCTGCGGTGTCGGTCGCGCTGATCGTCGCCACCGGCTGAGAGCCTGCGGCGCATCATCCGCGACGATCCGGGTCGGGCGCGATCTCGTCGTCCAGGACGTCGTCCGGACGATCGCTCGTGACGCCCTCGACGACCGCCGCACCGCCCGCGGTGACGAGCGCGCCCTCGGGCACGTCGGCCGTCGTGCCGGCCACGATGACCGCGTCCTCCGGGAGCTCCTTCACCTTGCGGAAGATGACGCGCTTCTGACGCGGGTCGAAGGCGTCGCGCAGGCCGTCGCCGACGAAGTTGACCAGGAGCGAGAGCACCACGATGAACACCGCGGGCCACCAGAACAGCCACGGGCGGGTCTGGAACGCCGACTCGTTGGCGGAGATCAGGAGACCCAGCGACACGTCGGGCGAGCGGACGCCGTAGCCGAGGAACGACAGCGACGTCTCGAGGATGACGGCCGCCGCGATGAGCAGCGTCGTCGCCACGATGACCACGCCGATCGCGTTGGGCAGGATGTGCTTGAAGATGATGCGCGCGTCCGATGCTCCGGCGACGCGAGCCGCCTCGACGAACTCCCGCTCACGCAGCGTCAGGAACTCGGCACGCACGAGGCGGGCGATGCCCGTCCATGCGACGAAACCGAGGAACAGCGCCAGCAGCACGGGCCCGAGACCGCCGACCGCGGAACCGACGACCGCCCCGATGACGATGACGGGGATCACGATCACGACGTCGGTGATCCGCATCAGCACCGAGTCGACCCAGCCGCGGTAGTACCCCGCGAGGGCGCCGACCACGATGCCGATGATCGCGCCGATGATGCCGATCACGAACATGATGTAGGACGAGTTCACGAGGCCGCGCATGGTCATCGCGAAGTAGTCCTTGCCCACCGTGTTCTGGCCGAACGGGTGCTCGCCGAGCGAGAAGGGCCAGAGCGTCAGGGTCGGCTTGCCGCCGTTCGTGATGGGCAGGAGCTGCTCGTAGTTCCAGATCCACCACCCAGGGATCGGGCCGATGCCCGTCGCCGAGACCGCGAACCCGACGACCAGGATGAACAGGATCGCACTGACGACCGCGGGCTTGTGGGCGAGGAAGCGACGGAACGTCAGACGCCCCTGGCTGACACCGCGCTCGTCAGCGGTCTGGACGTGCACTCCGCCGTCGGACGGCGCGGTGGGCGGCTCGAGGGCCGGATCGATGGGGATCGACATTACTTGACCCTCACTCTCGGGTCGATCGCCGAGTACGCGAGATCGGCGAGGAAGTTGAACGTGATGGCGAAGATCGCGATGACCACGAAGTAGGCCATCACCGGGTTCGGGTCGGCGTGCTGCAGGCCCTGGTTGAAGAGGGCGCCCATGCCGCTGAACGCGAAGATGCGCTCGGTGATGATCGCACCACCGATGAGGGCGCCCACGTCCGCCGCCACGATCGTCGTGATCGGGATGAGCGAGTTGCGGAACGCGTGGCGCACCACGACCGTGCGCTCGGGAAGACCCTTCGCGCGCGCGGTGCGGATGTAGTCCTGGTTCAGCGTCTCGAGCATGCCGCCGCGCGCGTAGCGCGTGTACGCCGCGAAAGAGATCAGCATGAGGCTGATGGTCGGCAGCAGCAGGTGGGTGAACGTGTCGATGCTCTGGATCCACCAGTCGCCCTGCAGGTTGGGCGTCTGCGAGCCGATGGTCGCGATCGGACGCCCGTTCACCTTCGGGTTGTTGACATAGGAGTTCCAGTTCTGCATGAACTGGTCGAGGACGATCACGCCCATGCCGAGCACACCCGCGAGCACGCCGATGCGGATCGCCTGACCCTTGTCGTACTCGCCGAGGAACCACCCCGCCGCGGCGCCGACCAGTGCAGCGGCGACGAAGAGCGCGAACACTCCCCAGCCGTTGAACGACTTGAGGAAGGGCTGCAGCACGAAGTACGCGGCGATGAGGACGACGGTCGTCACGCCCGCGGTGCGCCACGCATACCGGGCGCGCGGGCCGGCGATGATGAGCACCATGCCGGCGGCGAACGCGGCGATGAGCAGCGGCGTGAGGATCGGGCCGAGAGACGGATTGAGGAACCACGCCGTCACGCTCATGCCGTACAGCATCGCTCCGGTGGTCACCACCGAGGCGGCGAAGACGATCAGGCGACGCTGCCTGGGACCGCCGATGATCGCCTGCCAGAAGATGCCGGAGATCAGACTCAACGCGATGATCCACGGCCACGTGAACACCGGACTGTCGAGCCAGTCGTTGAACCCGAGGGCAACGAACACCTTGAGCAGAACACCCATGACGAACGAGGGCAGCGAGTAGAAGAGGAAGCTGGCGAACGTGAACGAGTAGTCGATCGCGCTGTACTGGCGCAGGGCCGAGACGATGCCGACGAGGACACCGAGGACGATGGCGAGGATCGTCGATGCCGTGACGAGCTGGAGGGTCGCGCCCATGGCGCGGGCGAGGACGATCGTCACCGGCTGGTTCTGGATGGTGACTCCGAGGTCGCAGCCGCCGAACGGGATCACACACCGTGCGGCACCGAGGAGCCAGTTGAACCAGCGGACGGGGATGGGCTGGTCGAGGTTCAGCCACGCGATGCGCTGTGCGATCAGCGCATCGCGGTTCGGGCTGTTGGAGGCGTACAGGTCCTCGAGTGGGTCTCTTGCCAGAGCCACGAGGGTGTACATCAGGAAGGATGCGGCGATGAGGATCAGGATCGAGACCCCGATGCGCCGCAGAACGAAGCTAAGCACTGGGCTGGCCCTTCATGCAGAAAAGGTAGCAGGCACGCGACGACGGCAGCAGAGGCCGGGCGTCGGGTTCGCCGGCTGTGGACGGGAAGACACACGCACGGGGCGCCGGGCTGCAAGCACCCGACGCCCCATGGCGTGGTGTTTCAGTGAGTCACCGAATTACTCGGCGACCGTCCACTCCCAGAAGTTCCAGAACACACCGGTCTGGTTGCCCATGAAGGTGATGCCCTCGATGTTGTCGGCGTGCGCCTCGAGGCCGGGGCCCTGGAAGAGCGGCAGACCGTAGGCGTCCGCGAACAGCTCGCCGTCCGCCTCGATCGTCAGCTCGTCGATCGTGTCGAGGTCGAGCGTCGTCGGGATCTCACGGGCGATCTCGTCGACACGGTCGTTGGCGTACTTGTTGAAGTTGCTGCCACCGAAGCTCGCGAAGATCTGCGGGATGGTGCCGTTGCCGACACCGGGCGAGATCCACCCGAAGATGACTGCGTCGTAGATGTCGGAACCGAGCTGGGCGCTCCAGTCCTCGCGGCCCACATCCTCGATCACGAAGCCGGCCTCAGCCGCCGAAGCCTGGATGGCCTCGAACGCCGCAACGCGGTTCGGGTTGTTGATGTTGTACATGAGGCGGATCGTCGGGGTCGCACCGGCGAGGAGCTCCTTGGCGCCCTCGATGTCGACCTCGGCGTACGCGTCGGAGCCGTTGCTGGCGACGGCGTCCTCGTACGGAGCCTGCGCCGGGATGAACAGCTGCGAGTTGAGGACCTCGGCCTCGGGGTTGACCGGCTTGATCAGCGTGTCGACGAGCTGCTGACGCGGGATCGTCTTGAGGAACGCCTCACGCACGTTCTGCTCGGCGAACGGGCCGGCGAACGTCAGGTCGAGGTGGTCGTAGTTCAGCGCGTCGCCCTGGAGGACCTCCACGCCGTCGATGCCCTGGAGCGCGGTGAGGGTGTCGCCGCTCGCCTGCGGGGCGATGATGTCGACCTCGCCGTTCTGGAGGGCCGTGACCTGCGCCTGAGCGTCACCGATGAAGCGGATGACCATCTCGGAGAACTGCGGCTTGAGGTCACCGGTGTACTTGTCGTTGAGCTTCAGCGTCATCGACTGCGTGGGCTCGTAGGAGTCGATGATCCACGGACCGCTCGACAGGTACAGCGACGGGTCGTCCGGCAGCGACGTCATGTCGAAGCCCGAGTTCCAGAAGTCGGCCGCGGCCTTGAGCGTCTCGTTGACCGGAGCCGGGGCCGCGGCGTCGCCGCGGGGGCTGGTCAGGATCGTGTCGACGAGCTCGGCCTGGTCGACGCCCGCCTTCTCAGCGACGACGTGGACCGGCTGGTCCATGAGGTCCTGGATGTTCCAGTCGACGAAGGGCTCGTCGTACTCGAGGACGAGCGAGAGCTTGTCGTCGGCGACCTCGGTGATCGTCGAGGTCTTGAGGCCCTCGGTGCTGCCCGCGTACGCGAAGTACTTGGTGCCGCTGGTGGGCTCGCCCGTCTCGGGGTCGAGCGTCGCGTCGTCGAAGACGCCCGAGGTGGCGGCCCAGCCGAACACCAGGTCGTCAGTCGTGATGGGCTCGCCGTCCGACCACACCAGGCCGTCGTTGAGCGTGTACTTGACCTGGAGGGGGTCTTCGCTGACGACCTCCATCGTGCCGAACGACTCGTCCGGAACGACCTCGTAGCTGTCGCTGACGTAGTAGAAGGTCGACTTGGTGAGGTAGTCGATCTTGCCGTTGATGTCGAGGTTGCCGTTGTCGCTGTTCGAGTTCGTGCCCGTGAACTCGTTCGTTTCGGCAACCGTCACTGCGGTGTCGGTGGCCGTGGGCTCCTCCGCCTCCGGCGGGGTCGTCGAGCAGCCGGCGAGGACCAGTGCGGTCACGCCGACGCCCGCCGCGACTCCGAGTGCGCGCATGCGCCACGTCGTCTTGTCAGACACTTGTGTCTCCTCTGTGCAGGGTAATGCGCGCGAATCCAGCCGGAAGCCGGACCTGCGCGCGGATGGGAAAACGATAAGCACCGGTGGTGAGATGGTCAAAACGATCGGCGAAAACGTTACAGAGCCTTAACTCAATCGACGCTGAGTGTGACAATCTGACAAGATGACCCCGCCGAACCGGCCCACAGACCAGAGGGATTCCACTACTCTTTCCCCCCTGGCGCCGTACGACCGCCGACGCCTCACGTGGGAGGTCTGGATCGTCCTCGCGATCACGGTCGGCCAGTCGGCTCTGTACTCGGTGCTGTCGCTCGTGCGCAAGCTCCTCGCACCCGTTCCGCTCGGCCAGCAGCAGACCCAAGTGAACCCTTCGCGGGACGCGCAGGCGGTCTGGGATGTCGTCTACCAGGTGCTCGCGGTCTTCTTCGCGCTGGCCCTGGTGGCGCTCGTCGTCTACCTTCTCTGGGAGCCCGGGAGCAACGCGCTGCGCCGCATCGGACTGGACTTCTCGAGGTTCGGCGGAGACCTCGGCCGCGGCATCCTTCTCGCCGCCGTCATCGGTGTGCCGGGTCTGGCGCTCTATGCCGCGGGCCGCGCGCTGGGTGTCACCGTAGCCGTGGTCGCATCCCCCCTCGACGCGGCGTGGTGGACAGTCCCCCTGCTGGTGCTGTCTGCCCTGCGCGCCAGCCTCACCGAGGAGGTCATCTTCATCGGCTACCTGTTCGACCGGTTGCGCCGGTTCGGCTGGAACGACTGGGCCATCATCCTGACCTCGGCGGGCCTGCGCGGCGCCTACCACGCCTACCAGGGCATCGGCGCGATCGTCGGCAACGTCGTGATGGGCGTGGTCTTCGGCTGGTGCTACCGCCGGTGGGGTCGCGTCATGCCCCTCGTCATCGCGCACACGCTGCTCGACATCGTCGCGTTCGTCGGCTATCCCTTGGCGGCCGCCCTGTGGCCCGGCGTCTTCGCCCCCATCCCCACGCCGACTCCCACGCCCACCCCGCCCCCGACCCCCGCCCCCGCGGCCTGACGGGTCGCGGGCGCCCAGGGCCGCGGCATCCGTCGAGTCCGCTCGCCCTATCGTCCGCCCCGTCCTCGCCCTCCGCCCCGCGTAGCCGAAGGCGCGACCTGCGCCCACCGTTGACTGCCCTGCCGCGCGGCCGCGCCGGGCCATCAGCGAGAGTGCAGCTGGTCGCCGAGATGCTGGTTGCTTCCCTACCTCTCGTCCACCCGTTGCACTCTCGCCCTATCGGGGGCGGAGATGCGGCAGGGAACCCGATCGGACTGGACTCGCCGGCGCCTCCTCCACAGCGGCTTCAAGAGGCGTGAGGTCCACAGAAAGCCGGGCCCACGGCACTGCATCGGAGCTCCTCGAGGATGGTGGACGGATGCCGCTGGTCACTGTCGCGCGACCCATCAAGCCGAGTCCGTTGGCGTTGCTGCGCCACTCCGACGCACCCCATCCGGAACGGGGCGTGTCCAAGGGGGAGCTCGTCAAGGTCCGTCATGGCGTCTACGCCTCTGCCGCTCTGTGGAAGTCGTTGCCGCCGTGGGAAAGGTATCTCGCACGCGTCTACTCCGCAGCGCTCGCCTACCCCGACGCGATCTTCTGCCTGGAGTCCGCCGCGGCACTCCTGGGGCTCCCGATCTTCGGCGATCCGGGTGACGTGCATGTGCTCGTGCCGACGGCGCGCTCCTCGAGGCTCGTCGCTGGCGTCCGCACGCACCGGTCGAGCGATGACCGGACGATCCTCAAGATCGGTGGACTCGCGATGACCAGTCCGGAAGACACCGCCGTGGATCTCGCCCGTCTTCGGCACCCGGCGATCGGACTTGCTGCCGCGGACGCGGCGCTGAGACTTGCACCCGGCTCCTCCGCGGACGCTCTGACGCTCATCAACGAAGCGCGCATCAGCAGCCGCGGTCGCGATGCCGCACGCTGGCCCCTCGCGCGCGCGACAGCTTTGTCCGAGACCGCCATCGAAGCCGTCAGCCGCGCGGTGATCGAGTGGCTCGGCTTTCCCGCGCCCGAACTCCAGGTCGTGTTCCGTTCGTCGGGAAAGGAGGATCGTGCCGACTTCGTCTGGACCCACGTCAAGCTCGGCGGCGAAGCCGACGGCGACCTCAAGTACGACGGACGCTACGGCGACGCCCGTGACGTGTTGCGCCGTCAGACCCTCCGCGACAGAAGACTGCGAACCCACCTCCGCGCCGTCGCTCACTGGGGATGGACGGATGCGACCACGGTGACGCCCTTGCGCGACATCCTCGCCGGGGCAGGTCTGCGGGCGACAGCACCCGAACAGACCGCGCACCTCCACTCGCTCCAGCGCCTGCTGGCCGCGCACGCGCCTCACCTGATCGGCTCATCGTCCGAGGGTCGGGTCCGCTGACACCGCGAGAGTGCAGCTGGTCGCCGAGGTGCTGGTTGCTTCCCTACCCCTCGTCGACCAGTTGCACTCTCGCGGATCTGGGGCGGGAGCCAAGGCACGAACGCGGTCGGCGGGTCGGGCGAGCCCGACGCCGACGCCGACCCGCGCCGACGACAGACCGACGGGATGCCGCGGGGTGCGGCACCCCGTCGCTCAGAGGTGCGTCAGGCGAAGGCCTCGATGGGCGGGCAGGCGCACACGAGGTTACGGTCGCCGTAGGCCTGATCGATGCGGCGGACCGGCGGCCAGTACTTCGTGCGCACCAGGGTGTGCACCGGGTACACGGCGAGCGCGCGCGAGTAGGGGTGCTCCCACGAGCCCGCGATCACGGACTCGGCGGTGTGCGGGGCGTTCGCAAGCGGATTGTCGGCCGCGGGCCACTCCCCCGCGGCGACGCGGTCGGCTTCGGCCTTGATCGCGATCATGGCCTCGATGAAGCGCTCGATCTCGGAGAGGTCCTCGGACTCCGTCGGCTCGACCATGAGCGTGCCCGCGACCGGGAACGACATCGTCGGGGCGTGGAAGCCGTAGTCGATGAGGCGCTTGGCGACGTCGTCGACC
Organism: Microbacterium trichothecenolyticum; assembly: GCF_041938625.1. Lineage (GTDB taxonomy): Bacteria > Actinomycetota > Actinomycetes > Actinomycetales > Microbacteriaceae > Microbacterium > Microbacterium trichothecenolyticum_D. The sequence goes on from NZ_CP169427.1 coordinate 2,767,833, forward strand.
GAGACGCCCGTCGCCTCCTTCAGCGGACGCAGGTCGAGGATGCACTCGTGGGCGACGAGTCCGTCCTCGCCGGTGTACAGCACCGGGTAGTGGTCCCGCAGGCGCACCGCGATGTAGTTCGCGGCGAGCACCGCGGCGGCGGTGGCCGACCGCAGCCCCTCGGCGCCCATCATGCGCACGTACGCCCACGAGATCGGCAGGATTCCGGCCGATCCGTGCGGTGCGGCCGAGATGGGTCCGCCGTCGAACACGCCGCCCGCGTGGTCCTTGCGCTGCGACAGCGGGTGCGACGGGAGGTAGGGCGCGAGGTGCGCCTTCGCCGCCACGGGGCCGACGCCGGGGCCGCCACCGCCGTGCGGGATCGCGAACGTCTTGTGGAGGTTCAGGTGAGAGACGTCGCCACCGAGGTCGCCGAAGCGCGCGTAGCCGAGGAGCGCGTTGAGGTTCGCGCCGTCGACGTACACCTGGCCACCGGCGTCGTGCACGGCCTGGGTGATGTCGAGCACGTCGTGCTCGTACACGCCATGGGTCGAGGGATACGTGATCATCAGCGCCGCGAGCTCGCCGGCGTGCGCCGCGATCTTGGCGCGCAGGTCGTCGAGGTCGACGTTGCCGGCCTCGTCGCAGGCGACCACGACGACGCGCATGCCCGCGAGCACGGCGGATGCCGCGTTGGTGCCGTGCGCCGACGACGGGATGAGGCACACCGTGCGGGCGAGGTCGCCGTTGGCACGGTGGTAGCCGCGGATCGCCATGAGGCCCGCGAGCTCGCCCTGCGAGCCCGCGTTGGGCTGCAGCGACACCGCGTCGTACCCGGTGACCTCGGCGAGCCACACCTCGAGCTGCTCGATCATCGCGAGGTAGCCGTGCACGTCGTCCTCTGGCGCGAACGGGTGCACGCGCGAGAACTCCGGCCAGGACACGGCGGCCATCTCGGTGGCCGCGTTGAGCTTCATCGTGCACGAGCCCAGCGGGATCATGCCGCGGTCCAGCGCGTAGTCGCGGTCGGACAGCTGCTTGAGGTAGCGCATCATCGCCGTCTCGGACCGGTGCGAGTTGAACACCGGGTGCGTGAGGAACTCCGAGGCTCGGTGCAGTCCGGACGGCACGCCCGCCAGGGGCGCAGCATCCGTGAATGCAAGCACGCGCTCACCCTGCTCGCCCGCGCCGAGGAACTCGTTCTCGGGCAGTCCGAAGGCCCACGCGACGGCAGCGAGGTCATCCGCCGTCGTCGTCTCGTCGACCGAGACGCCGACGGTCGCGTCGTCGGCCCAGAACAACTGGAATCCCCGCGAGCGGGCGCGCTCGATGACACGGCGCGACGAACCGGGGGTCGCCACCCGCAGCGTGTCGAAGAACGAGTCCGAGCGCAGCGACAGACCGTACGAGCGCAGGCGGGCGGCGAGCGCCTCGGCCTTCTTCGCGACGTCGGTCGCGATCGCGCGGAGGCCGTCCGGTCCGTGGTAGACCGCGTACATCGATGCCATCACCGCCAGCAGCACCTGCGACGTGCAGATGTTCGACGTGGCCTTCTCGCGGCGGATGTGCTGCTCGCGCGTCTGGAGGGCGAGGCGGTAGGCGGGGTGGCCCGCGGCATCCTGAGAGACGCCGACGAGGCGCCCCGGGAGCTGCCGCTCGAGGCCCTGGCGCACCGCCATGTACCCGGCGTGCGGGCCGCCGAAGCCGAGCGGGACCCCGAAGCGCTGCGTCGTGCCCACCGCGACGTCGGCCCCGAACGACCCCGGCGAGCGCAGCAGCGTGAGCGCGAGGAGGTCGGCGGCCGCCACGACGAGCGCGCCCGCGACGTGCGCGGCGTCGACGACGCCGGACGGATCCCAGACGTTTCCCGATGCGCCCGGGTACTGCACGAGCACTCCGAACAACTCGTCGGGAAGCACTGCACCCCGCGCGAGGTCGAGTTCGACGAGCGAGATTCCGACGGCGGCCGCGCGGTGCGCGAGCAGCGCCTTCGTCTGCGGAAGCGCGTCGGCGTCGACCACGAACACGTTCGACGCCGACTTCGAGGCGCGCCGGGCCACCAGCATGCCCTCGACGACGGCGGTCGCCTCGTCGAGCATCGACGCGTTCGCGGTAGCGAGCCCGGTGAGGTCGGTCACCATCGTCTGGAAGTTGATGAGCGCCTCCAGGCGCCCCTGCGAGATCTCGGGCTGGTACGGCGTGTACGCCGTGTACCAGGACGGGTTCTCGAGCACGTTGCGGGCGATCACCGACGGCGTGAGCGTGTCGTAGTAACCCAGTCCGATCATCGGCCGCGCCGAGCGGTTCTGCGACGCCAGCACGCGCAGCTCGGCGAGCGCCTCAGCCTCGGTCGCGGCGGGCGGGATGTCGCTCGTGGAACGAGGCTTGGCATGGATGGATGCCGGGACCGCCGCCTCCACGAGCGCGTCGACGCTGTCGTAGCCCAGCGCGTCGAGCATCGTGCGCTGGGCCGCAGCATCCGTCCCGATGTGACGATCGGCGAACAGACCCGTCATTCGGCGCCGCCCGTGAGCGAGATGTACGCATCGCGGTCGAGGAGATCGGCCACGGCGGCCGGGTCGACCGTGATCTTGACGAGCCAGCCGGCGCCGAACGGGTCGGCGTTCACGAGCGACGGGTCGTCGACCACGGCGTCGTTGACCTCGACGACCTCGCCGGTGAGCGGCGCGTAGAGCTCGCCGACCGACTTCGTGGACTCGATCTCGCCGACGACGGTGGCCGCAGTCACCGAGCTTCCCACCGCGGGCAGCTCGACGAACACGACGTCACCGAGCTTGTCGGCGGCGTACGAGGTGATGCCGACAGTGGCGACGTCACCGTCGAGGGCGACCCACTCGTGCTCGGCGGTGTACTTGAGGGCGGTGAGATCGGTCATTTGTTCCTCCGGTAGAAGGGCAGGTCGGTCACGGTGGCGGGGATGCGGGTACCCCGCACGTCGATGAAGAGCTCGGTTCCGGGGGCGCTTGCGGCAGGCGAGACGAACGCCATGGCGATGGGATGCCCCAGGGTCGGGCTGAGCGCGCCGCTCGTGACCTCGCCGACCGGCGCCGCAGCGTCGGCGCCGTCGAACACGGCATAGCCGGCACGGCCGGCGCGGCGGCCCTCACCGGTGAGGCCCACGAGCACCGGGGCGTCGGATGCGACCACCGCGCCGAGCCCCGCCTTGCCGACGAAGTCGTCCTTGCCGGCCGCCACGACGCGGCCGAGCCCTGCCTGCGCGGGGACGATGTCGAGCGACAGTTCGTGGCCGTACAGCGGCATCCCGGCCTCGAGGCGCAGCGTGTCCCGTGCGGCGAGACCGGCGGGCACGAGACCGCGCGGCTCCCCCGCGGCGAGAAGGGCGTCCCACAGGGCCGCGGCGACGTGGTTCGGCACGAGCAACTCGAAGCCGTCCTCGCCGGTGTAGCCCGTGCGGGCGATGAACAGGGGCTCGCCGTCGAACGCTCCGGCCGACCACGCGTAGTACCCGAGGTCGGCGAACGCGGGGGCGACGCCGGCGATGCCCGCCGTCGCCTCGACGATCTCGCGCGCCGCAGGACCCTGCACGGCGACGAGCGACGTGTCGTCCGTCTGGTCCTCGAGCACGGTCTCGAAGCCGCCGATGCGCTCGGCGAACGCCGTGGCGACGGCATCCCGGTTCCCGGCGTTCGCGATCACGAGGAAGCGGTCGTCGGCCATGCGGTAGACGATGACGTCGTCGACGATGCCGCCGGACTCGGCGAGCACGAGCGAGTACTTCGCCTTGCCGACGCGCATCGGCGAGATCGCGCCGGCGAGCGCGTAGTCGAGGAAGGCCGACGCGTCGGGGCCGGTGATGAGGAACTCGGCCATATGCGAGATGTCGAAGAGGCCGGCGCCGCTGCGCACGGCGTGGTGCTCGGCGAGGTCGGAGCTGTAGCGCACCGGCATGAGCCAGCCGCCGAAGTCGGTGAAGGAGGCGCCGAGCGCCTCGTGGCGGTCGTGCAGAGCAGTCGTACGGAGTTCTGTCATCGAGTTCTCCCGGTCGCGGACGGGCAGACGCCGGACGGCGCCTGTGAACTCCCCCTCTGTCATGGACCTGAGAGCTTCACCCGCGAGGAGCGGGCTTTCACCGTCGGCGGATACTCGCTGCGCGAGGATCGCTTTCCAGAGTCGGCCTGCCCGAACGGTACGCGTACCTGAGAGATTGGCGGGGAGGCTTGCTCCTTCGGTGCTCGGCGATCGCGCTGCCGAGGCTCTCCCGCCCGGGTGATGGGCCGATATTGACTTGCGCAGCAAGCATACCGGTCGGTGCCGTCAGCCGACGCAGTCGCCCGTCGACACACGATCGGTCGCGGCGCCGGCGAGCTCGGCGACGGGCTCGAGCTCCTTCATCGTCATCGCGTAACCGAGGTCCTCGTCGTTCTCGGCGCGCGCGAACACGACACCGGCGACTTCCCCGCCGCCGGTCAGCAGCGGACCGCCCGAGTTACCTGGGCGCACGACGGCTTGCAGCGAGTAGATCTCGCGCGGGGTGGACGTTTCGTCATAGATGTCGGGGATCATCGCCGTACCTGTCGAGCGCACGGAGGCGGCGGTCATCGTGAACGGCCCGCCGAGGGGATAGCCCTGCACGGCCGCGGAGCTGCCTGCCGTCAACGTCGATGCGCGCCGCAGCGGGCTCGCGCCGAGGTCATCCACGGCGATCACGGCGAGGTCGTCGACGGGGTCGAAGTAGACGATGCGCCCTTCGCGTGCCGGCCGGCCGGGCAGTTCGACCAGCGGGAGGTCGACTCCCGCCACCACGTGGGCGTTCGTCACCACTCGGTCGGCCGCGATGACGAATCCGGATCCGGTCGCGCCCCGCCCGCACGCGTAAGCGGTGCCCGAGACGCGGGCGACGGACGCCGCAGCCGCCGCAAGCTCAGGATCGTCGAGGGCGACAGGCGGCTGGGTCGGCGTCACACTCGAGGGGCCGAGAAGCTCGCCGAGGCGCGGGATGCCCTCGTCGAGAAACGCCGATCGGAGCTCCGCCATCGCCGCCTCGACGGGTGGCGGGACCGCTGTCTTGATGCCATTGACGATGTACGACGAGCCGACCGCCGCCGAGATGCCGGGGATGCCCGCGGCCACGAGCGGGGGCGCGACGAGTGCGAGGGCCAGTCCCCCGGCGATGACGGCCGCCACGCCGCCGAGGAAGCGCTCCACCCAGCGGAGCTTGAGTCGATCGGCGCCGGATCGCAGCAGGGACCCGATCCAGGCGCCCAGGGCACCGCCCGCGAAGAGGAGTCCGACGACGGTCGCGATCACTGCGACCGTGCGCCATGCGGGCGAGGGCACCACACTGCTGACGAGAGGCGCCAGCCACGATGCCGCGAAGGCTCCGGCCGCGAGGCCCGCAAGGGTGCCGATGCTCGCGAAGAAACCGCGGCGGAGTCCCGCCACCAGCGCGAGGACGAGGAGCAGCACGATGATGACGTCGACGACGATCATTCCCGTGCCCTCCGGTCGGCCATTCCACGCTCCGCCAGAGTACGCACCGTGCCTGTGAACGCACCCGGACGACGCGCCGCGCTCTCGCCCGGCCAACCCACCCTGTTACAGCGGGGGTTTGGCTTCTGGTCAGAGTGACACTATGATCGAACCCGACAGTTAGAGTCACTATGACCAGAACAGCATCCGACACCCACTCCCCCGGCGCAGCCGCCGACACCGACACGATCCGCGTCGCGGTGTCGACGGTGATCTTCACGCTCCGGCGACTCCCCGGCAGCGACGCCGTCCAGGTCGTGCTCCCGCTCGTGCGCCGCACGCGCGATCCGCACGAGGGCCAGTGGGCGCTTCCTGGCGGATGGCTCGACGTGACGGAAGGACTGGATGCCGCGGCATCCCGCACCCTCGCAGAGACGACCGGGCTGGCACCGAGCTATCTCGAGCAGCTGTACGCATTCGGGGCCGTCGACCGCTCCCCGACCCGTGTCGTCTCGATCGTGTACTGGGCGCTCCTGCGCGCCGACGAGATCACCGACGCCACGGTCGAGAACGTGCAGTGGTTCGATGCGGCAGCACTCCCCGAGCTCGCCTTCGACCACAACGAGATCGTCGACTACGCACTCTGGCGCCTGCGCAACAAGGTCGGCTACAGCCGCATCGCCCACGGGCTCCTCGCCGACGAGTTCACCCTCGCCGACCTGCGCGAGGTGTACGAGGCGATCCTCGCTCGGCGCCTCGACCCGGCGAACTTCCGCAGGCAGGTCGAGAACTCCGGCACCCTCATCCCCACCGACCGCTTCCGCACCGGAAGCCACCGCCCCGCGCGGCTCTACCGCTACAACCAGGACGTCGAGCTCGCCGACCGCGGCCCGCTCGACGCCCGCCACTGACCCACCGAACGGAGCACCCGACATGCCTGCCGTGAACATCACCCTCCACCCCCGGCCCGAGCTCGACCCCTCGGTCGACCACGAGATCCAGGCGATCGTCGCGGGTGTGCTGCAGGGCGAGACCTGCAACACCGATCTCGCCGCCGGGCCGTGGGACTTCGACACGCGCCCCGGATACGGTCCCGGCTCGTCGATGGGCGACGTGATCCCCACGGGCTCACCGCGCCAGGGCGAGCTGCCCCGCGAGTATCGCGAGGCCTCCGAGGCCGAGCTCGACGAGCGCATCCGCGCCGCGAAGGCGACGCTGGGCGACCGCGTCGTCGTGCTCGGGCACTTCTATCAGCGCGAAGAGGTCGTCGTGCACGCCGACTACGTCGGCGACTCGTTCCAGCTCGCGAACGCGGCCCTCGAGCACCCCGACGCGGAAGCCATCGTGTTCTGCGGTGTGCATTTCATGGCCGAGACCGCGGACCTGCTGTCGCGTCCCGAGCAGGCCGTGATCCTCCCGAACCTCGCCGCCGGCTGCTCGATGGCCGACATGGCCGACATCGACCAGGTCGAGGAGTGCTGGGAGCAGCTCGCCGAGATCTACGGCGACATGGACGAGACGGATGCTGAGGGCCTGGTGCCCGTCATCCCCGTGACGTATATGAACTCCTCTGCCGCGATCAAGGGCTTCGTCGGACGCCACGGCGGCATCGTGTGCACGTCGTCCAACGCGCGGACGGTGCTGGAGTGGGCGTTCCAGCGCGGGCGCCGCGTGCTGTTCTTCCCCGACCAGCACCTCGGCCGCAACACCGCGAAGGCGATGGGCGTGCCGCTCGAGCAGATGCCGATGTGGAATCCGCGCAAGCCGCTCGGCGGCTCCGACGCCGGCACGCTCGCCGATGCCCGCGTCATCCTGTGGCACGGGTTCTGCTCGGTGCACCGCCGCTTCTCGGTCGACCAGATCGACAAGGCCCGCGCCGAGCACCCGGGCGTGCGGGTGATCGTGCACCCCGAATGCCCGATGGAGGTCGTCGACGCCGCCGACGAGGCGGGCTCGACGGACTACATCCGCAAGGCGATCGAGGCCGCGTCCGAACCCACCACGTTCGCCATCGGCACCGAGGTGAACCTGGTGCAGCGCCTCGCTGCCGACCACCCGCAGCACACGATCTTCTGCCTCGACCCGGTCGTCTGCCCCTGCTCGACGATGTACCGCATCCACCCCGGCTACCTCGCCTGGGTGCTCGAGGGGCTCGTGGCGGGCGAAGTCCGCAACCGCATCACCGTGCCGGACGCGGTCGCGGCGCCGGCTCGTGTGGCCCTGGAGCGGATGCTGGCGGCCAAGCCTCCGGCAGCGCCCGCGGCCGCGTGGGAGAACGCCTCATGACCAGCGCCATCGTGGTCGGCTCGGGCATCGCGGGGCTGCTCACGGCGCTGCACGCCGTCGAGCACGGCTGCCGTGTGACGCTCGTCACGAAGGACGTGCTCGAGCACGCCAACACCCGCTACGCGCAGGGCGGCATCGCCGGCGTGATGTTCGACGAGGACAGTGCCGACGACCACGTGCGCGACACGCTGGTCGCCGGCGCGGGACTCGGCGACCCAGAGGCGGTCCGGGTGCTCGTCGAGGAAGGTCCCGTACGCATCCGCGAGCTCATCGCCCTCGGCGTCGCGTTCGACCGCGACGACTCCGGCGGCTTCGTGAAGGGCCTCGAGGCCGCGCACTCGTACCCGCGCATCCTCCACGCCGGCGGCGACGCCACCGGCACGGCGATCGAGAAGGCGCTCGTCGCCCGCCTGCGCGCGAGCGACGTCGCCGTGATCGAGCACGCGTTCCTCGCGGGTCTGCAGCTGACGGACGGTCGCGTCACGGGTGTCGAGCTGCTCATCGGGGAGACGGATGCTGCCGCCGGCCGCCGCGAGATCATCACCGCCGACGCGGTCGTGCTCGCAACGGGCGGCGCGGGCGAGCTGTACGCGCACTCCACCAACCCCGAGGTGGCCACCGGCGACGGCATCGCCGCAGCCATCCGCGCCGGTGCAGAGGTGCGCGACCTCGAGTTCTTCCAGTTCCACCCGACGATCATCGGCACCGGCGACGCGTTCCTCGTGTCGGAGGCGGTGCGAGGCGAGGGCGCCACGCTGATCGACGAGGTCGGGCGCCGGTTCGCGTTCGATGCGCACCCCGACGGCGAGCTGGCTCCCCGCGACGTGGTTGCCCGCGCGATCGCCCGGCAGATGGAACTTCAGGACGGGCGGCCCGTCTTCCTCGACGCGACGCACATCCACTCGGAGGACGCCGCCGAGCGCGCGGCGTTCCTCGCCCGCCGCTTCCCGACGATCGACCGCGCCGTGCGCGAGCGGGGCCTGGACTGGGCGCGCGAGCCGATCCCCGTGACGCCGGCCGCGCACTACCTGATGGGCGGCGTCCGCACCGACCTGTTCGGCCGCACCACCCTCCCCGGGCTGTACGCCGTGGGCGAGGTCGCGCGCACCGGAGTCCATGGTGCCAACCGCCTGGCCTCGAACTCGCTGCTCGAGGGCGCCGTGTTCGGCGCGCGTGCGGGTGACGTCATCGCCGGGGACGCGACATCCGGATCCTGGCCCGCCTTCGCGACTCCCGTCTCCCCCGCCGACAGAGACCACCGCTCACCTGTCGCGAAGCGCCGTTCCGCGAGGCAAGTCGTGACAGGTGAGCAGCAGAGCATCGGGATGCCAGGGCCCGCGGTGGGCGTCGAGGCGCCGGCGTTCTCGCGGCCGGCGCTGCAGGAGCTGCTCTGGGATGACGCGGGACTCGTGCGGGATGAAGCGGGTCTCGAGCACGCGGCATCCGTCGTCGCGGTCTGGCGCGCGCAGCAGCGCACCCCCGTGACCGAGCACGACTTCGAGGATGAGAACCTGCTGCTCGTGGCCGAGCACCTCGTCGCGGCCGCCCGCGCTCGGCGGGAGTCGGTCGGCGCGCACTTCCGGTCGGACGGCACGCCCGCGGAAGCGCCCGCCCTGCTCGCCACGGCGCGGGGCGCCACCGCTGCGCGCGCCCACGCCGCTGACCTCTCGAAGGAGCCCGTCGCATGCTGACCCGCGCCGTGATCGACCGTGCCGTGGCCGCCGCCCTCGAAGAGGACGCGCCGTGGGGCGACCTCACCAGCGAGGCGCTGATCCCCGAGAACGCCGTCGCCCGCGCGGACCTCGTCGCGCGCGAGCGGGGCGTGTTCTCGGGTGGCGAGGTCTTCGAGGCGGCATTCCGGCTCACCGACCCCACCATCGAGGTCGAGCTCGTCGTCGAGGACGGCGAGTGGTTCGAGCCCGGCGCCGTGCTCGCGGTCGTGACGGGCCCGGCGCGCGGGGTGCTCACGGCCGAGCGGATCGGCCTCAACTTCGTGCAGCGGATGTCGGGGATCGCGACGCTCACCGGCACGTACGTGGCCGAGGTCGCCCACACCGGCGCGCGCATCGCCGACACGCGCAAGACCACCCCCGGCCTCCGCGCCTTCGAGCGCAAGGCCGTGCGCGACGGCGGCGGCCGCAACCACCGCCAGTCGCTGTCGGACGCCGTCATGGCGAAGGACAACCACCTCGCGGTGCTCGCGCAGAAGGGCGTCTCGCCCACGGCTGCGCTCGTCGCCGCCAAGGACCTCCTCCCCCACACGACGCACATCGAGGTCGAGGTCGACCGGCTCGAGCAGATCGAGCCCGTGCTCGCGGCAGGCATCGGCACGATCATGCTCGACAACTTCTCGCTCGACGACCTCCGCACGGGCGTGGCACAGGTGGCGGGCCGCGCGACGGTCGAGGCGTCGGGCGGGGTCAACCTCGACACCGTGCGCGCGATCGCCGAGACCGGCGTCGACGTCATCTCGGTCGGCGCGCTCACGCACTCGGCACGCGCACTCGATCTCGGGCTCGACGTGCGGATCGACGCCGCCTGACCCTCCCCGGGAGCACCCCCATGAGCATGCTCTACCTCGACAACGCGGCGACCACGCCGGTGCGACCCGAGGTGCTCGAGGCGATGATGCCGTATCTCACCCGCTGGTACGGCAACGCATCGAGCCACCACACCGTGGGTGAGGCGGCGGCCGACGCCCTCGCCGACGCCCGCGCACGCGTGGCCCGCGTTCTCGGCCTCCGCGCCGGCGACATCGTGTTCACCTCCGGCGGCACCGAGGCGAACAACCTCGCGATCAAGGGCATCGCGATCGCCGGGGCGCTGCGCCGCGAGGACCGTCGCGCGCACGTCGTGACCACGCCAATCGAGCACGAGTCGGTGCTCGAGTCCGTCGATTACCTGGAGCGTGTGCACGGGTTCGCCACGACGCGCGTGCACGTCGACGAGCACGCACGCGTGTCGACGGATGACGTCGCCCGGGGCCTTCGCGACGACACCGTGCTCGTGAGCATCGGCTACGCGAACAACGAGGTCGGGACGGTTCAGGATGCCGCGGCCCTGGCCTCCGTCGCCCGCGAACGGCGGATCCCGCTCCACCTCGACGGCGTGCAGGCCGCAGGGTGGCTGTCGCTGTCGGCCGACGAGCTCGGGTACGACGCGATCTCGCTCGCCGGACACAAGCTCGGCGCCCCCAAGGGCACCGGCGTGCTCGGCGTCCGCGGCCGGATCCCCCTCGAGCCGCTGCTGCACGGCGGCGGGCAGGAGCGCGGCCGCCGCAGCGGCACCGAAGACGTGGCGGGCGCCGTCGGCTTCGCCACGGCCCTGGAGCTCGCCGAAGCCGAGCGGGTCGAGGCATCCGCTCGCGTGTCGGCCATCCGCGACCGCTTCATCGCCCGTGTGCTCGAGCGTGTGCCGTCGGCACGGCTGACCGGCGACCCGGTGCACCGCCTCGCCGGCACGGCGAGCTTCACGTTCGCCGGCACGAGCGGCGAGGCCGTGCTCCTCGAGCTCGAACGGCGCGGCATCGTGTCGTCCAGTGGCTCGGCGTGCGCGGCGGGCAGCGACGAGCCCTCGCATGTGCTGCTCGCGATGGGCATCGCCCCGGCCCTCGCGCAGACCGCGGTGCGCTTCACCTTCCCTCGCTGGCTGAACGCGCCGCTGGATGCGGTCGCCGACGCGGTCGAGGCATCCGTCTCGGCGGTGTCCGAAGCGGGGCGCTGAGGCGCGGGCGAGACGCGACGTCACACCTGCTGCGGGCGGATCCCGGACCTTCCGAGCGACCGTAGGATCGGGACGTGCCCCCCGCCGTGACCGTCATCGTCCCTGGCTACGACGTGGCCCTCTATGCCACCGAGGCGATCGACTCCCTGCGCGCGCAGACGCGCGACGACTGGGTCGCGATCCTCGTCGACGACGCCTCGACCGACGAGACCGGTGCACTGTTCGACGCGGCGGCGGCGGCGGACGGGCGGTTCCAGGTCGTGCATCATCGCGAGCGGAGCGGGCTCGGCGCGGCGCGCAACTCCGCGCTCGACCTCGTCCGCACCCCGTTCGTCGGCTTCCTCGACGCCGACGACCGGCTCACGCCGACCGCGCTCGAACGCCTCGTGGGCACGGTGGCCGCCAGCGGCAGCGATTTCGCGCTCGGCGCCTACGTGCGGCTGCGCCCCGACAGCGCCGGCGGATACGAAGCCGGCAGCGTGCAGCCGTGGGTCGCGGCGGCGACAGCCCCTGCGCGTGTCGGCACCACCCTCGAGCAGCACCCCGAGGCATCCGGCAACATCGTCGCGTGGTCGAAGGTGAGCCGCACCGACCTGTGGCGGCGCACCGGCCTGCGGTTCCCCGAAGGCAAGGCGTACGAGGACCAGATCGTCGCGCAGCAGATGTACACACGCGCCCGCGCGTTCGATGTCATCCCCGACGTCGTCGTGGAATGGCGCGAGCGCGCGGACGGCTCCTCGATCACCCAGCACAAGGGCGAGCTCCCCGTGCTCCGCGATTACCTCGAAGCGCTCACCGGGGGCATCGCGGTGCTGGATGCGGCGGGCCAGCCGCGGGCCGCAGCATCCCGTGTCCGTCTCATCCTCGCGATGGACCTGCCGCCGCTCGTCGACCTCGCCCGCGATCACGTCGACGACGCCTACCGGCGCGAGCTCGGCGAATTCGCGCGCACCCTGTGGTCGCGCAGCGACGGGGCCGTGCTGTCGGACCCGGCCGCCACGGCACTCGCTGCCGCACGTCTCTGGTGAGGACGACGCGCCGCGGGGTGCGGGAGCTCAGTCCTCCCGCCACTCCGGATCGCCGACGCTGCCGCGACCGGCGGCGAGCACCTCTTCCGGGGTGACCACCGGCGCGTCGGGCGCGGTGTCCGCCCGGCGATCGGGGTGGTCGGCGGGGGGCTCGGAGTCCTCGGCCTCGAGGATCCTGGTGGTCGCGAGCTGCTGCGCCGCGAGCTCGGCGTACAGCCCGCCCTGGGCCAGGAGCGAGGCGTGCGTGCCCGACTCGACGATGCGCCCGGCCTCGACCACATGGATGACGTCGGCCGCGATCACCGTCGACAGGCGGTGCGCGATCGACAGCGTCGTGCGGCCGCGCGCCGCGGCATCCAGCGCCTCCTGCACGACCCGCTCCGAGACGGTGTCGAGCGCCGACGTCGCCTCGTCGAGAAGCAGCACCGGCGGGTCTTTCAGGAGCACCCGCGCGATCGCGATGCGCTGCTTCTCCCCGCCCGACAGCCGGTACCCGCGCTCGCCCACGACAGTGTCGTAGCCCTTCTCGAAGCGCTCGATCACGTGATGGATGTTCGCCGCGCGGCAGGCGGCCTCGACCTCGGCATCGGTCGCCTCCGGCTTCGCGTACCGCAGGTTCTCGCGGATCGTGGCATGAAAGAGGTACGTCTCCTGCGACACGATGCCCACGTTGTCGATGATCGACTCCTGCGTGAGGCGCCGGACGTCTTCACCGGCGAACAGGACGGAGCCGCCGGATGCCTCGTACAGGCGCGGCGTCAGGTACAGCACGGTCGTCTTGCCCGCGCCGGACGGCCCGACGAACGCGACGTGCTGGCCGGGCTCGGCCGTGAACGAGACGCCCTGGAGCGTCGCGCGGGCGTCGGCTGCGGCATCCGGATATCGGAACTCCACATCGCGGAACTCGATGCGCCCGATCGGCCCGGGGGCGTCGGCGACGTCAATGGCGTCGGGGGCGTCGCGGATGGCCGGCACGAGATCGAGGTACTCGAAGATGCGGGCGAACAGCGCCGACGACGTCTGGAGGTCGAGCGAGACGCGCATGAGCCCCATGAGGGGCATGAGGAGTCGCGCCTGCACCGTGGTGAACGCGACGATCGTGCCCGCCGTGATGGCGTCGGTGCCGCCGCCGATGAGGTAGCCCGACACGAGGTAGATGATCGCGGGCACGCTCGCCATGATCACCTGGACCACGGCGAAGAAGCCCTGGCCGCTCATCGCACGCCGCACCTGCAGGCGCACCTGGTTCACGTTCTCGTCGGCGTACCGCGTCGACTCGGTGCGCTGACGGTTGAACGACTTCGACAGCAGGATGCCCGAGACGCTCAGGGTCTCCTGCGTGATGGCGGTCAGCTCCGAGAGCGACTCCTGGGTCTCGCCGGCGATCCGGGCCCGGACCTGGCCGACCCGGCGCTGCACCAGGATGAGGAACGGCATGAGCACGACGGCGATGATCGTCAGCCGCCAGTCGATGAGGATCATCGCGACGAGCGAGGCGACGACCGTGACGGTGTTGCCGAGGATGCTGGTCACGGTGTTCGTGAGCACACCCGAGACGCCGCCCACGTCGTTCTGGAGTCGCGATTGGATGACGCCGGTCTTGGTGCGCGTGAAGAAGCCGAGCTCCATCGACTGCAGGTGGTCGAACAGCTTCACCCGCAGGTCGCCGGTGACCCGGTTGCCGACCGTCGAGGTGAGCCATGTCTGCACGACGCCCACCGCCGCCGACAGCAGGAAGAGCGCGATCATCGCGAGCACGAGCTTGAACAGCAGCGGGAGGTCGGGCGGCGAGCCGTCGACGGGGAACAGCGCGTCGTCGAACACGCGCTGCACGAGCAGCGGCGGGATGACCGCGATGCCGGCGCCCGCGACGACGAGCACGCCTGTGATGAGGATCGACCACTTGTACGGCCGGAAGAGCGCGACGACGCGCCGACCCAGATTCGGGATCTCGGGCGCTTCGGCGTTGGCGCGCCGTTGCGCCTCGGTGTCTACCGGCCGGAAGCCCGGGTGCCCTCCCCCGCCTCCACCGCCGCGCATGCTCACGTAGCCAGCCTAATGAGCGCCGCCGACGCTAGGCTCGAGCCATGACCTCGACTCCGGACCGGCCCGAACACGACGGCAGCGACCTCGCGGAACTCCGCGAAGAGATCGACGCCCTGAAGGCGATCCCGCACGAGGAGATCGTGAACCCGCTTCCGAAGAACCTCGAGGAGCGCGAGCCCGAGGCCGAGCCGACCGACGCGATCGGCTCCGAGAAGTGGGACGACGCGGAGCCCGGGCGCTCGGACAGCTGACCCGGCGGATCGCCTGATCGCCGACATCCCATCCCCCGGAGCGGGAATGGGATGTCGGAACCTGTGGTTATCTTGAGGGCTTGCCATCCTCGGGTGGCACATCGCTGTCCATCCGAGCCTCGAGGAGACCCATGGCCGCCATCGAAACGACACCCGGAACCGGCAGCATCCCCGCTGTTCCGAGCAGCGCCGCCGGTGCGGCGCCGAAGCTGCGCCCCGAAGAGAGCCGCGTCATCTGGCTGCTGCTCGCCGCGGCGTTCGTCGCCATCCTCAACGAGACGACGATGGGCGTCGCGATCCCGCACCTCATCACCGATCTCGGGATCACCGCGCTCGCCGCGCAGTGGCTGACGACCGCATTCATGCTGACGATGGCCGTGATCATCCCGATCACCGGCTTCCTGCTGCGCCGCTTCACGACGCGCACGATGTTCGTCGCCGCGATGAGCCTCTTCTCGGCCGGAACCCTCATCGCATTCCTGTCGCCCGGGTTCCCGATGCTGCTCGTCGCACGCGTCGTGCAGGCGTCCGGGACCGCGATCATGATGCCGCTGCTCATGACGACGCTCATGACCGTGGTTCCCGCCGCCATCCGCGGTCGCATGATGGGGCGCGTCAGCATCGTGATCTCGCTCGCTCCTGCGATCGGGCCGACCCTCGCGGGCGCGATCCTCAACAACTTCGAGTGGCGCTGGATCTTCGGCATCGTCCTGCCGATCGCGATCGTGGCACTCGTCGTCGGCGCGCGCTGGATCCACAACCTCGGCGAGACGACCCACGCCCCCATCGACGTGCTCTCGGTCATCTTGTCGGCGCTCGGCTTCGGCGGTCTCGTCTTCGGCCTGAGCCAGCTCGGTGCCGGCGGGCACGGCGGCGGGGCGGATGCCGCGGCTGCGGCCGCCGCCTCGACCACGACGCTCATCGTCTCGCTCGCCGTCGGCGTCGTGGCGCTCGGCCTGTTCGGCTGGCGCCAGGTCGTGCTCCAGCGCAAGGACGACGCGCTGCTCGACCTGCGGGTCTTCCGCAGCGCCAACTTCTCCCTGTCGATGGGACAGATGGTGATCATGTCGATGGCGTTCTTCGGCGCGATCACGGTCGTGCCGCTCTACCTGCAGGACGTTCTCGGCGTGGACCCGCTCACGACCGGTCTCGTCGTGCTGCCCGGCGCCCTCGCCATGGGTCTCGCCGGTCCGGTCATCGGTCGCATCTACGACCGCTGGGGCACGACCGTGCTGCTCGTGCCCGGCGCCGTGATCACGAGCGCGATGCTGTGGTTCTACACGACGTTCGGCACCGAGACCCCGGTGTGGCTCGTCGCCGTGACGCAGACGATCCTGTCCCTCGGTCTCGCGCTGTCCTTCACGCCCCTCTTCACCGCTTCCCTCGCATCGCTCCAGCCGAAGTTCTACTCGTACGGCTCGGCGGTCGTCGGCACCGCCCAGCAGGTCGCCGGCGCCGCCGGCATCGCGCTCATGTTCGGCGTGATGGCTTCGGCGTCGGCCGGCGCCACAGCGTCGGGTGCGGACGAGGTTGCGGCGGGCGCCGCCGGGACGCACGCCGCGTTCCTCACCGCTGCGATCCTCTCGCTCCCGCTGCTGGTCGGCGCGTTCCTCATCCGCAAGCCTGCCGATGCGCCGATGGGCGCGCCCGCCGGCCACTGACCGAGGTATCACACGGAAGCCCCACCCCTCGACAAGGGGTGGGGCTTCCGCGATTCTGGATGCGCCCGAGACCCGATGGGAAGGCAGCACCATGATCGTCAGCACTCCGGACCTCGACGGCGCGACCGGCCATGTCGCCGAGATGTACGACGGGGACCTCCGCGGAGACGGCTTCGTCTTCGGTCACACGCGTGCGATGGCGATCAACCCCGAGGCCCACCAGGCGTTCGAGGCGCTGATCCGGACCATCGTGCCCTCGATCGGCCTGCGCAACTACGAGCTCGCCACACTCGGTGCCGCGCGCGCGATCGGCTCGGACCACTGCCTCCTCGCCCACGGCCGCAAGAGCCTGCGGGCCGGCATCCTCGATGAGGACCAGCTCGCCCGACTCGCGCGCGAGGGCGCGGACGCCGACCTCGACGAGACAGACCTGGCAGTGGTCGCCTACGCCGAGAAGCTCTCGACGGATGCCGCCACCATGACCGACGCCGACACCCAGCGTCTGCGCGACCTCGGGTTCACCGATCGACAGATCGTCGACATCACGCTCGCCGCTGCCGTGCGCAACTACTTCAGTCGTGCACTGCTGGCCCTGGCCGTGCCCGTCGACGACGTGCCGGGTCTCAGCCCCGAGCTGGTCGCGGCGCTGCTCGCGCCGGCACAGGCCGCGCGCGGCGACGTCAGTGGTGGATGACGGCCTTCAAGAGGATGAGCACTCCGCCGAAAGCGGCGGTGATGAGGGCGCTGAGGATGCGCGGAACCCAGTGTGTGCTCCAGCGCGCGACGGCGATCCAGCCCAGCGCGCCGAGCATGACCGTGTTGGCGATGAGAGCGATCCAGAGCGCGGTGGTGTCTTCGACGACGCGCGTCGCCCCGAGCAGCAGGATGATGAGCGGCGGCACAGACGCGAGCAGCATGCCACCCGATTGGCGCGCAGACGCACGGAGGCTGGCGCGCAGTCCGGCCTGACCATCGGTGGCGGCCAGGCGACCGAGCGTGCCGGCGAAGACGTGAGCGGCGAAGAACACGATCACCGTGACGGCGACGGTGACCAGAGCCTCCCACGAGGTGCCCTTCGCAGAGACGACGATCATGCCCGACACGAGGATCAGTCCGTAGATCGCCTCCTCCGACATGAGGATGCGGCCGACCCGCGGGGTGATGTGAAGCTGTTCGTCGGTCATCGCCGGCGCGTCGAGGTGTGAGCCGAGCGTCAGGTCAGTCGATGCTGCAGCTGCCGCCGCCGCAGCACGAACCGGCGGACTCGACCACGGTGAGGAGGTTCTTCTCGTCGGGGACGGGAGCGAGGGTGATCGGGGCGGGCTGCTGCGAAGTCGTCATAGCGACCATGCTACCTATGGGAACGGCGTCCTCGGCCGCCGAAGCCTGCGGACCGGCCGTCGCTCAGAGCGGCACTCCCCCGTTCTGGCAGGTCGGGCAGTACTGCGCAGACGTTCCTGAGAACGTCAGGTCGCGGATGGTGTCATTGCACACCGGGCAGGCATCGCCGGTGCGCCCGTGGACGCGCATCGCGGCCACCTTGTGGGCTTTGAGCTGGTCGATGGGCACCCCGATCCGGGCATCGATCGCCCCGCGGACGGTCATCAGGGTCGCCTCGAACAGCCTGTCTGCCTCGCCCTCGTCGAGCGATGCTGCGTGGGTCACCGGAGACATCTTCGCGAGGTGCAGGATCTCGTCGGAGTAGGCGTTGCCGATACCCGCGAGCGATTCCTGCTCCTGCAGGATCGCCTTGATCTGCTTGCGGCGCCTGCCCAGCGCGGCGTCGAACTGGTCGCGCGTGAAGGCGGGGTCGGCGGGATCGGGCCCGAGCTTCGCGATCGCGGGCACCTCTCCAGCGTCGCCGACGACGAAGAGCCCGAGCGACACCCAGCTGCCGGCGTCCGTCACCTCCAGGCCGCGGTCCCCCGAGAGGACGAAGGTGGCAAGCGCCGGCGGCGCATCTGCGGCGAGCTCCGCGGGATCAGCATCCGGCGCGGCGCCGAGCCACCGCATCCATCCATGACGACCGAGTGATACCACGAGGCTCGACTCATCGAGCACGAGCTCCACATGCTTGCCGTGGCGCCGCGAGCCGGTGATCGTGCGCCCGGTGATGGTCGCCGGGGGTGCGGCACGCGTCTTGACGGTGCGGAATTCGAGCACATCGACTCCGCGGATCTCTCGACCGGATGCCTCGTCAGCGAGGAACCGCGCGAGAGCCTCGACCTCCGGCGACTCAGGCATGGCCCCATCCTGCCACCGGGCCCCGACACCCGGTCGAGATCACGCGTGGGCGGGCGGTGCGGGATCAGGCGCGCGCGTCATGCGCGCGCCCTCACCGCGTCGAGCAGGCCGCCGCGCGAGCGGGCGAGGAAGTCGTCCTGGTCCTGGCCGACCCCGTGGAGGAACAGCTCGTCGGCCCCGGCCACCACGAGGGCGGCCAGGCGCTCGGCCGCCTTCTCCTCGTCGGACGAGATGAGCACGCCGTGCTCGAGTGCGTCGACATCGCTGAGGTCGGCGAGGCGGTCGAAATCCTCGGGTTGCATGAGATCCCACATGAGCTCCGCGGGCACGGTCGCATGGCGCCACTGATCGGCGGCGATGCGACGGGCCTCGGCGTCCGAGTCGGCCAGGCTCACGTGCACCTGCACCGCGCACCGGCCGCGGCCGCCGGCATCCCGGTATGCGGCGATGATCGCGCGGATCTGATCCGCGTCGTGCCCCACCGTGATGAGGCCGTCAGCCCAAGAGGCCGCCCACGCGGCCGTGGGCTCCGATGCCGCAGCGGCTCGGAGCCGCGGTGGATCGGCGGGGCGCGACCAGATGCGGGCGTCGTGCACCCTGACGAGCCCGTCGTGGTCGACACGTTCGCCGGCGTGCAGACGGCGGATGACGTCGACGACCTCCAAGAGGCGATCCTCGCGCTGCGGCTTCGGCGGCCAGGCGTCGCCCGTCACATGCTCATTGAGGGCCTCACCGCTGCCGAGCGCGCACCAGAACCGTCCCGGGAACATCTCCCCGAGCGTCGCCATCGCCTGAGCCGAGATCGCCGGGTGATACCGCTGACCGGGCGCACTGACCACACCCATCGGAAGGGCGGTGGTCGCCATCGCCGCGCCGAGCCAGCTCCACGCGTGCGCCGATTCGCCTTGCGCAAGACCCCACGGAGCGAAGTGGTCGGAGCACATCGCACCGTCGAAGCCGGAGCGTTCCGCCTCCTGCACGGCGGCCAGCAGGCGCGACGGCGGGAGCTGTTCGTGTGAGGCGTGGTAGCCGAGGAAGACCATGCACCCCAGCCTGCGCGGCGGTCGGCGAACCGCCCACGTCGTTGCGGGCGCAGGATCGACGTGCTAGCGGATGCCGCTCCACCGCGCTGCGCGGTTCGCCCCGGTGTTCGCCTAGCGGGATGTTCAAGAAACTAACCTTCGCCCGCTGAGTATTTCGCTTCCGAGAGTTTTGTGGTCGAATGAAACCCATCCCTCCACCTCATCGTCTGGCGGGACGGACGAGGGAGATCACTCGTGACAGAGAGCGCTGCGCCGTCGGCAGCACCAACCGAGGGGCGTCGACCCGACGTGGCGGGCATTCTCGAGCAACTGCGGCTCGCCGAGGCGAGGCTCGCCCGGCGGCGCGAGCAGCAGACCGGCATGAACGAGACGGACCGCGCAGCCATGCGCTATCTGCTCGAGCGTGTCGACTCCGAGGAGGTCACGCCTTCCATGATCGTGAAGGCCCTGCACCTCTCTCCCGCTTCGGGCACCGCCCTCATCGACCGCCTCGTCGCACGCGGACTCGTCGTCGTCGAAGCTCACGCGTACGACCGGCGCAAGAAGGTCATCCGATCGTTCGACCGGAACATCGGCCCGGACCACTTCGACCCGCTCACGACGCAGCTGCGCAGCCTCGCGTCGGAACTGCCCCCGGACGACGCCCGCGTCGTCGCGAGCTTCCTCGAGGACGTTCTCGCGTTGATCTCGGGGACCGCGATCTCCGCCACCTGAGGACGCTGGTCAGCACCAGAGATGCTCGCCGCAGGACGCCGCGCAGAGGGGTTTGACGCCCGGCGCGCGATCTGCGTGCGCGACCCGCCGCCGAGGGCGTCCTAGGGTGATCGGATGCGGGAGTTCATCGGAGGGGTCGGTCTGCTCGGCCGCGGCTTCACGCAATGGCGACGCCGGCCGGGTCTCATGGCTCTCGGCCTCGTGCCCGCCGCGATCGTCGGTCTGCTGATCCTCGGCGGGCTCGTCGCACTGAGCGCCTCCCTCCCGGCGCTCACCGAGGCGATGACGCCGTTCGCCGACGCATGGCCGGGCGTGTGGGCCACCGTCTTCCGCATCGCGGTCGGCACAGCGCTCCTCGGCGCTGCCCTCGTGCTGGTGGCCGTCACGTTCACCGCGCTGACGCTGCTGGTGGGCGAGCCCTTCTACGAGCGGATCTGGAAGGCGGTGGAGACGGATGCCGGCGTCCCGGCGTTCGAGGCCGGCTACGGATTCTGGCGCACCGTCGCGGACGGCCTTTCGCTCATCGCCCGCGGTGTCGGCATCGCACTCGTGGCCGCGCTGATCGGCCTGGTCCCGGTCGTCGGCGGGGTGGTGAGCACCGTCTTCGCGGTGCTCTTCACGGGGTGGCTGCTCGCCGACGAGCTGAGCTCACGCGCGCTCACCGCACGCGGGCTGACGAGGCGCGCGCGCAAGGAGCTGCTGCGCCACCGTCGCGCCCGCGTCCTGGGATTCGGTGTCGCGACGCAGCTGTGCTTCCTGGTCCCGCTCGGCGCGGTCGCGACGATGCCGGCTGCGGTGGCCGGAGCCACGCTGCTCGCCCGGTCGCTGCTCGAGTCTGCCCCGCCGACGGCGCAGGCTCGGCCGTGACCTGAAGGCCGGCGTCGCAGCATCGGTCACTCGGTCTTGGCGCCTTCCACGGCGACCTCGACGAGATGCGGGATCGCCCGGTCGATCGTGGTCATGGTCGCCGTCAGCGAGATCCGGAAGTGATGCGGCTGCTCGAACAGGGAGCCCGGCATCACGTACACGCCCCGCTCCTCGAGCGCGTCGCAGAACGCCTGGGCGTCGCCGCCCGGCGCCTTGCCCCACAGGTAGAAGGTGCCCTCCGGCCGGGTGAGCTCGTAGCCGGCATCCGTGAGCGCGCCGTACATGCGATCGCGCTTGCGCGCCAACTCTGCCATGTCGATCGAGAGGTGCTCGAGCTCGGGCACCGAGTACTGCATGACCGCGTCGGGGAAGCCCCAGCCGATGGCGAGGCCCAGGGGGAAGAGTGCGGCGCGCAGCTCCTCCCGTTCCACTGCCGGGATGAGCGGCGACAGTGCGAGATAACCGAGCCGCGCGC
Source organism: Microbacterium trichothecenolyticum (assembly GCF_041938625.1). Lineage (GTDB taxonomy): Bacteria > Actinomycetota > Actinomycetes > Actinomycetales > Microbacteriaceae > Microbacterium > Microbacterium trichothecenolyticum_D. The sequence goes on from NZ_CP169427.1 coordinate 2,789,601, forward strand.
CAGGCGCGAGCAGCACCTTGCCGTAGCTGTAGTCGATCACCGTCCACGGGTAGAACGCGGCGGGGCTCGTGAATTCGACGCCATCGAAGCGGATGCGGCGGTACGGCTCATCCGACAGCAGCCAGATGCGGCGGCCCTGCGCGCGCGATGCCTCGTCGAGCACTGCGGCGAGCGCCTCCCACGTCGACCGCGGATAGACGCGACCGGTCGGGTTGGCGGGTGAGTTGACGACGACGATCCTCGTGCGAGGAGTGATCGCGCGCGCGATCGCGTCGATATCGAGGTCGAACGTCCCCGGGGCGAGCTCCACGCCGACCGGGACGAGGTCCGCGGCGCGCAGCATCGGCGGATAGCAGAACCACCCGGGCACCGGGATCACGACCTCATCGCCCGCGTCGGCCAGCAGTGCGAACGCGAGCGACATCGCGCCGAAGGCGCCCTGCGTCATGGCGATGTCGTCAGGGTCGAAATCGAGTCCCAGCTCGCCGGACAGGGCAGCGGCCACGACCTCCTGCGCCGATCGCTCACTGCTCTTGTACGCGTACCAGTCGACGGACTGGGGCTCCGCGTGCAGCCGGATGGCGGCCGGCAGTCCGGGCAGAGCCATCTCGTGCGGGTTGCCGAAGGTGAAGACCAGCGCCTCCGGGTCGGACGCGACGACCTGCATGCGCGAGAAGTAGGACGCGACGACGTCCACCGCCGCCTTCGCCGCCGTCGCCCGTGTCGACATCGCCATAGCTGTCACCTCTCGCCCCAGTGCCGATCCGTGATCCCGCCCAGGATCCCAAGTGGCGGGTGACGCGTCAATCACCCCTGGCGTCGACCCCATGCACAGTTGTTCCCCACCTGCCGGATGCTACCGTCGCCCGGGCGGGACGAGCGGAGGACGAATGATCGACGACCCTGAGCTGGGGCTCGTACTCGGAGGCGGTGGTGCATTCGGCGCCGCCCACGTCGGCGTTCTGCAGGTGCTGGCCGAGCGAGGCATCCGTCCCGGCATCGCAACCGGCACGAGCTCGGGCGCCCTGGTCGCCGCCGCCTACGCCGCGGGTCTGGAGCCGCACGCCATCGAGCGCGCCGCACGCACGTTCCGCTGGAGCGCGATCGCGCGCTGGTCGCTGACTCCGCGCTGGGGTCTGCTCGACACCACCGCGATCGTCGATGCCGTTGCGCGCACCCTCGGCGAGGATCCGCACATCGAGCACCTGCCCCGCCGATTCGCCGCCTACGCCACCGATCTGCGCACGCGGCGAGGGATCATCCTCGACGAGGGTCCGTTGAGCGCCGCCCTCCGCGCGACGGTCGCGGTGCCCGGACTCCTCCCTCCGGTCCGCCGCGGCGATGCGCTGCTCGCGGACGGCGGCATGATCGACAACGTCCCGGTCGCCGCGGCGCGCGCCCTCGGCGCCACGCGCGTGATCGTGGTGCGGCTGCACGCGAAGTGGGAGAACGTGCGCATGATGCGCACCGTCACCCGCACCGCGGATCTCGTCGCCGACCCGTCGGTCGTGCTGATCCAGCCCGAGATGGAGGGCATGGCGCAGTGGCGGATGACCGACGTGCCGCGACTCATCGAGGAGGGGCGCCGCGCGGCGACGACGGCATTGGATGCTGCGGCACCGCGCGACCCCGCATTCCGCTCCGCTGCGGAGCTCGTGGCCGAGTAGCCCCGAGGCGCCGGAGCCTCGTCTTCACATCCGCGCGTACCGCGCGCGGGCGAAGCAGAAGACGCCGTAGATGATCAGGCCCACGGCGACCACCCAGAGGATCGCAGGTCCGAAGGGCAGACCGGCGAGCGTGTGGAGCGCAGCATCCAACCCGCCGGCTGTCTGCGGATCGTGGGCGACGGCCGCCACGACGAACAGCGCGCCCGCAACCGCCACGGCGATGCCCTTCGCGACGTAGCCGACCACGCCGAACGTCACGATCCCCTTGCGTGCGACCCCCGTCGGCAGATCGAGGTGCTTCTCGAACGCGCGCGTGAACCCCCGGACGACGAAGGCCGCGCCGATGGCGAAGATGATGAGCCCGACCAGCACCAGGAGGAAGATGCCGCCGGGAGTGCTCATGAGCTGCGCGCTGAAGGTCTGCGACGACTGCGACGAGTCGGAGCTGCCACCGAGCGCGTAGACGAGCGCTGTGAACGCGATCGCGAGGTACACGACGGCGGTGCCGATGTACTTCACGCGGTAGCCCCACTTCTTCTTCGTGTCCGGGTTCCGCTCCAGGAACGCCTGCGCCACCTGCCACACAGCGAGCGCCGCGAGCCCGACGACGATCGCCCAGAGCAGGAACACCCCGAGAGGCGTGCTGCGGATCGCCTCCATGGCGCCGCCCTGATCGGCCTCTCCTCCGCCGCCGGTGGCGACCGAGATGGCGATGAAGCCGATGACGATGTGCACGACGCCCAGCACGACATAGCCGATGCGGGCGATGGTCCGGAATGCGGGCGACTCCGTCGCTGCCCGCGCCGCGTTCTTCGCAGTGGTCATTCGCGAAGCGTATCGCCGCGGATTCCCGCAGGATTGGGGGTTGAAATCCGCGCGAGAACCGTACTCAGGCGTCCGGCTCCGCGGAGGACGCCCGCGACGACATCGCCCTCCGGACGCGGTAGGCCTGCATCGCACTCCACACCAGGCAGGCCACCGCGATGCCCTCCAGCAGACCCGCGAGCACGTCGCTCGCCCAGTGGGCGTGGAGGTAGGTGCGGCTCCACATCATGTAGACGACCCAGACCACCCCGAGCGTCCACACGTACCAGCGACGCAGCAGCAGTCCCAGTGTCACGGCGATGGTCGTCGCCACGGCAGTGTGACCCGATGGGAACGAGGTGTCGACGCTCTCGGCGAGCGACTCCGACGGCCGCACCCGCGCGATGATGGCGGCCATCGGGGCGCCGATCGCGGTCACCGTGACGATGGCGACCGCGAGGGTCGCAGCCTCCCACCGTCGTCGCCGCCAGAGGAAGATCACGATGATGAGGAGCCCGACGACGGGGGCGCCGATCACGCCGCCGACGATCGCAGGCACCCAGGCCATCACCACGCCCACGTCGCTCAGCCCGGCGAGCATGACGTCGTCCCACCACACGTCGACGGGAAGGGGGTCGTGTCCGCCCAGGCCCACGGCGAAGCGGAGCACAACGAACAGGACGGTGGCCACCACGCCGATCACCAGGACGGTCGCACGGTGGGGATCGGGGTGCGGAAGCGGCTCCTCGGGCGCCGCAGCGATCGGCGCGCCACCGCCCTGGGGTTCTTCGTTCTCGCCCACGCGACCATTGTGGACGCGGGCGAGCCCTCCGCGCGTCCTCTTGCCGTCGACGGTCTCCGTGTCGTAAGGGGCATTGACGAGCGGCACGCGCACTGCTCTGATGAGCGCATGGAGGCGATCGTCGACGTCGACTACGTCGTCGTCGGGGCGGGGGCGATGGGGATGGCGTTCGCGGACGCCCTCACCACAGCCGCCGACGACGTGTCGGTCGCCATCGTCGAACGCCGCCACGGCGCCGGGGGCCATTGGCTCGACGCGTACGGATTCGTGCGGCTGCATCAGGCGTCGGCCTTCTACGGCGTCGCCTCGACGCTGCTCGGCGGCGGACGGCTGCAGGACGACGGCCCCGAGCGAGGGCTTCACGAGCGCGCGAGTGCCGCGGAGGTGTCGGAGTACTACGCCCGCGTGCTCGCTCGGCTCGTCCGGTCGGGCCGCGTCGCCTTCCACGGGCGCTGCGAGTATCTGGGCGACCGCCGGTTCGTATCGCTGCTGAGCGGCGCGCGGTTCCACGCACCGCGTGCCCGCGTGGTGGACGCGCGATACCTGTCGCCCGACATCCCGCTGCTCACGCCCCCGCCGTTCGCCATCGAGGATGGCGCCCATGTAGTGGCGGTGAACGAGCTCGTCCGCATCCCGGAGGCGCCTGGTCATTACGTCATCGTGGGTGCGGGCAAGACCGCGACCGACACGTGCGTGTGGCTGCTGCAGAACGGCGTCGCACCGCACGCGATCACGTGGGTGCGCCCTCGCGACCCGTGGCTGCTCAACCGCGCCGTCGTGCAGCCCGATCCGGCGATCTTCCTCGGAATGGCCGCGGACACGATGGCCGCTGCGGCCGCAGCATCCGATGCCGACGATGCCTTCCTCCGCATGGAGGACGCCGGGATCATGCTGCGCTTCGATCCCGCGGTCACCCCGACGATGGCGAAGACGCCGACCCTCGCCGCGTGGGAGCTCGACCTCGTCCGCACGATCGACGACGTCATCCGCCGCGGGCACGTGCAGTCCGTCGGCCGGGGGCGGCTGTCGTTCGCCGACGGCGACGTGCACGTACCCGCCGACGCGATCGTCGTGCACTGCGCCGCCGAGGGGCTGAAGTACCCGGGGCTCACGCCGATCTGGACGCCGGAGGCGATCATCCTGCAGCCGGTCCGGGTCGGCTTCCCCTGTTACGGCGCGGCGCTCACCGGCTATGTCGAGGCGACGCGAGACGACGACGCCGAGAAGAACCGCGTCTGCCGCCCGTCGCCGTACTCCGACACCCCTGCGGACTGGGCGAGGATGCAGACGATCGGCGGCGACGCGTCGCTCGCGATGTCGAGGGAGGCCGACCTGCGCGCGTGGTCGAACACGACCTCGCTGAATCCGGCGCGCGTCCCTCCGGAGCGGGCTGACGACCCGGCCGTGCTCGCGGCCGCGGCGCGGTTCAAGGAGAACATCGGCCCGGGACGCGCGCGCCTGGCGGAGTTCGCCGGGATCGCGTAGCGGGTGGACGGCCCCGGCCCGGACTCAGTCCCAGTCGAGGTACTCCTCGACGATGACCGCGGTCTCGACCGGGTGCGTGAGCGGGAACAGATGGCCCGCCCCGTCGAGTGTCTTGACGCTCGCCCGCTCGGGCGCCGTCGACTGCAGGCGCTCGCCGTTGGCGGGCGGGGTCACCTCGTCGTCGGCGCCCTGCACGATCAGCACCGGGATCACCGGAGCCAGCGCGATGTCCTCGTCCTCCACGCCCAGCAGCAGCAGCCCGTTGACGCGCTCCGGGTGCGCGGCGACCAGCGCCCGCGCGACCGTGCCGCCGCGGCCGTGCCCGCCGACCCAGGTGCGCGCCAGGCCCAGCTCGTCGATGACGGCGACGACGTCATCGGCCTGATCGGCGGTCGTCGAGGCGTCGACGTTGGTGCGGTAGCCGACGCGGATGATGTGGAACCCCGCCTCCTCGGCGAGGTAGTGCCCCACGACGCCCAGGGCGTCCTGCCCGGGTTCGGCGATCAGCACCAGGCCGATGGGCCCGTCGCCCTCGACGATGTAGGGGATCGCGCGTCCGTCGGGCTCGAAGATCTGCGTGGTGTCGGTCATGGGAAGCCTTTCCGGGGAGCAGTCGTCAGACGTTGAAGCGGAACTCGACGACGTCGCCGTCCTGCATGACGTAGTCCTTGCCCTCGAGGCGGGCCTTGCCCTTCGAGCGGGCCTCCACCACCGATCCGGTCTCGACGAGGTCGTCGAATGAGATGACCTCTGCCTTGATGAAGCCCTTCTCGAAGTCGGTGTGGATCACGCCGGCGGCCTGCGGGGCCTTCCAGCCCTTGCCGATCGTCCAGGCGCGGGCCTCCTTGGGGCCGGCCGTGAGGTACGTCTGCAGCCCCAGCGTGTCGAACCCGATGCGTGCGAGCTGGTCCAGACCCGACTCGTCCTGGCCCGTCGACGCGAGCAGCTCCGCCGCGTCCTCCGGGTCGAGGTCGATCAGCTCGGACTCGATCTTCGCGTCGAGGAAGACCGCCTTGGCCGGAGCGACCAGAGCCTCGAGCGACGCCTTCTTCGCAGCATCCGTCAACACCGCCTCATCGACGTTGAAGACGAAGATGAACGGCTTCGCGGTCAAGAGGCCCAGTTCCTTGATCGGCGAGAGGTCGATGCCCGAGGCCGACAGCAGCACGCCGCGCTCGAGGGCGTCCTTCGCCTCGACCGCCGCAGCGAGCACGGACGGGTCGAGCTTCTTGCCCTTGACCTCCTTCTCGTACCGCGTGATCGCCTTCTCGAGGGTCTCGAGATCGGCGAGCTGCAGCTCGGCGTTGATCGTCTCCATGTCGCCCTGCGGGTTGACCGCGCCGTCGACGTGCACCACGTCGTCGTCGTCGAAGCCGCGCACGACCTGGGCGATGGCGTCGGCCTCGCGGATGTTCGCGAGGAACTTGTTGCCGAGGCCCTCGCCCTCGCTCGCGCCGCGCACGATGCCGGCGATGTCGACGAACGACACCGCGGCGGGCAGGATCCGCTCGGAGTGGAAGATCTCGGCCAGCTTGTCGAGCCGCGGGTCGGGCAGGTTGACCACGCCGATGTTGGGCTCGATCGTCGCGAACGGGTAGTTCGCCGCGAGAACCTGGTTCTTGGTCAGGGCGTTGAAGAGGGTCGACTTGCCGACGTTCGGGAGACCGACGATTCCGATGGTGAGAGCCACGGGCATCCAGTCTAGATGGCGGCGTTGCCCGCCCCGACGCCGGGGGCGATACTGAGCGCGTGGACGAGTGCTGTGCACCGCACGTGCCGGAAGGCTACGACCGGGAGTTCAATGCCCGGTTCGCCCGGCGGCTCGCGCACCGGTATCGACGCGACGGTCTCACGCCGAGCGCGGCGCTCGTGCTCGAGTTCGCGGACTCGATCGGCCTGGCGGGTGCCTCGCTGCTGGAGATCGGCGGCGGGATCGGCGAGATACAGCTCGAGGCGCTCCAGCGCGGCGCTTCCCACACCACGAACGTCGAGCTGTCCACCGCCTACGAACCCGAGGCCGCGCGGCTGCTCGACGAGGCCGGCTTGCGCGACCGGGTGACACGGATGCTGGGGGTCGACCTCGCGAGCACGCCCGAGGCCGTCGAACGCGCCGACATCGTGGTGCTGCATCGGGTGGTGTGCTGCTATCCCGACTACGAGCGACTGCTGGGCGCGGCCGCCGGCCGCGCCAAGCAGGCCGTCGTGTTCAGCCACCCGCCGCGCACGCTGTTCGCCCGGTTCTCGGCACGCGCGATCAACGCGTGGTACACCCTGACCGGCAACCCGTATCGTGCATACGCCCACGTGCCCGACGCGATGATCGCCGTGCTGACCGGGCGCGGGTTGGAGCCGCGCTACCGCGAAGTCAGCGGGCCGTGGCACGTCGTGGGTGCCGTCCGCGCGTAGCCCGCCGGAGCGTTCAGCGGCGGATGGCGCGATATGCGTGCGTCACGTACGGGAGGTCGACGACCTCGACGCCGGTGGCCTCGGTGAGGCTGCGCTCGTCGAACAGTGCGCTCACGGCCGCGAGGATCGCCGCTCTGTCGACCTCGGAGGCGGTGATGACATAGCTGCGCGAGGCGACCATGTCGAGCAGCGCCGCCCGTGTGAGGGAGCGGGTCCACGTCCACGCCCGGTGTTCGAGCCCGTCGAAAGGATCCGCCGCACGGGGGCCCTCGCCGGCGAGCATCTCCTCGGCGTGACTGCCGTGCATCGCCCCGGTGAGGCGCGCCACCCAAGGATCGGAGTCATCCCGGATGTTCCAGACCAGCCCGAGCACGCCACCTTGACGGAGAGTCCGACCGGCCTCGGCGGAGGCGGTGACCGGGTCGACCCAGTGCCACGCCTGGCCGAGCAGCACCGCGTCGACGGAGGCGTCGGGAAGCGGCATCCGCTCCGCCGTCCCCACGAAGGTGGGCACGCCGTGGACGTGCTCGCGGAGCGCTGAGAGCATGTCGGCGTCGGGGTCGATGGCGACGACCTCCGCCCCCGCCTCGACGATCGTGCGGGTGAGCTTGCCCGTGCCTGCGCCGACGTCGGCGACGCGGACCGCGCGGCCCTGCTCGCGCACCGGTGCGAGCATCCAGTCCACGGCCTCGCGCGGATAGTCCGGCCGGCCCGACTCGTACGCGCCCGCGGCGGCCCCGAACGACAGCGACATCTCTTCGCGACTGGCCATGCTCCGACCCTATGACGACCGGGGGCGCTCGGCGCGCCTTCCGTCCGCGCAGGCGCGCTGGGGTGAGTCTGGGGGTGTGCCTCTGGACTTCACCGCTATCGACTTCGAGACGGCGAACTCCAGCAACGCCTCGGCCTGCGCGGTCGGACTCGTGCGGGTGCGGGGCGGCGAGATCGTCGACAGGACGGGTTGGCTGATCCGTCCGCCGGCCGGGCACGACGTGTTCTTCGAGCTCAACGTGCGCATCCACGGCATCACCCCCGACGACGTCGCCGACGCGGCGCCGTGGAGTCGCCAGCTCGCCGACATCGTCGCCTTCGCCGGTTCCGACGTCCTCGTCGCCCACAACGCCGGCTTCGACATGGCCGTGCTCAAGCGGGCGTGCGACGCGACCGGTGACGAGTGCCCGCCGTACCGCTACGCCTGCAGCCTGCAGGTCGCGCGCCGGGTCTACCGGCTCGAGTCCTACCGGCTCCCCTTCGTCGCCGCCGAAGCCGGCTTCGCCGACTTCCCGCACCACAACGCCACGGCCGACGCGATGGCGTGCGCACACGTCATGATCGACGCGGCACGGCGTGTCGGCGCCGACGACATCGAGGGCCTCACCGAGGCGGTCGGCGTGCGGGTGTCGCAGATCGCGGTCGCCGACGCCCCTGCGGTCTCGTTCGCCGTCGCATAACGCGGACACCGGATGCTGCGGCCCGCCGCCGCGGCGATGTCCGAGGCATCGGGCACCCTGGAGCCATGGACGCAGTCGTGATCAGTGTGGTGGCAATCGTCTGTCTCCTCGTCGGTGCGGTGGCGGGCTGGGCGGCGGGTCTGGCCCGTGGTGCGGCGCGGGCCGCGCGCGAGCAGGCCGACCTCACCGCGCGGCTCGCGGGGTCGGAGGCCGCGCGGCAGGGCGTGCAGGCGCAGCTCGAGCACCAGCAGCTGCTCTACCGCGAGCTCGCGAGCCAGGCGCGCCACGACCAGGCCGCGCGCGAGGAGCGCGAGCGGCGCGAGCAGTCGGTGCTGCGCGCGCTCGCCCCCGTGCAGGAGACGCTGGCGGCGATGCACACCAAGGTCGACGATCTCGAGCGCGACCGCCATCTGCAGTTCGGCACGCTCGCGGAGCAGCTGCGACGCGCCCACGAGTCCGACGAGGCGCTGCGCGCGACCACGGAGTCGCTGGCGAGCGCCCTGCGCTCGGGCAGCACCCGAGGCGTGTGGGGCGAGACCCAGCTGCGCCGTGTCGTCGAGGCCGCCGGGCTCACGCGTCACGTCGATTTCGACCTGCAGGCTTCGATCACCTCCGACGCGGGCGCCGGTCGCCCCGACATGGTCATCCGCCTCCCCGGCGACAAGGCGATCGCCGTCGATGCCAAGGTGCCGCTCGACGCGTTCCTCGAGGCGAGCGCGATCCCGCTGACCGCGCAGGGCGCCGAGGCGGCCCGGCGGCGGAGCCTGCTCGACAAGCACGTCAAGGCGATGCGGGCGCACGTCGACGCTCTCGCCCGCAAGACGTACTGGGCCGGACTGTCGTCGAGCCCCGAGTTCGTGGTCTGCTTCGTGCCGAGTGAGTCGCTGCTCGCGGCCGCCCTCGAAGAAGACCCCTCGCTTCTCGACTACGCCTTCGGCAAGCGCGTCGCGCTCGCGTCGCCGGTGAACCTCTGGGCCGTGCTCAAGACCGTCGCGTACACGTGGACCCAGCAGGACGTCTCCCAAGAGGCCCGCGCCCTCTTCGACCTCGGCAACCAGCTCTACGAGCGGCTCGGGTCGCTGGCGTCGCACGCCGACGACCTGCGCCGGGCGATCGAGCGCACGGTCGACAGCTACAACCGGTTCGCGGGCTCGCTCGAGACACGCGTGCTGGTCAGCGCGCGCAAGTTCCCCGGCATCGACGCCACCAAGCTCGACGCGGTGAACGAGCCCGCGCCGATCGAGAAGAGCCCGCGTCGCCTGACGGCGCCGGAGCTGCTCGATGAGACGCTTCCCGGACTGGAAGAGGCCACCGCTGCGGGTGCCGGCAGCGACGCCGAGGCGACGCCGCTCGCCGCCACCGCGGAGCTCGGCGAGGTGCGCGCGCGCATCGCGTCGCCGAGCGAGTGAGGCTCAGGCGCCGCCGGGAACGAAGCTCAGCAGCACGATGACCGCGGCGGAGACCCCGACGAACGCGCCGATCATCCACCACGCACTGATCTCGTGACCTTCGTCACGGCGGACGCGCAGCAGCACGTCAGGCCGGCGGGCCGGATCGATCGCGTTGGCGACCACCGCCTGCGCGCCCGTCTGGGGCGACGACGGATCGGCTGAGTGCGCAGACATCGTCAACTCCTCGAGTAGGAAACACGAACGTGTCTCCATCGACACCACACAAGATTCTGCCAGAGTTCCCCGTCGCGGCGGTCACGAAAGGGTCACGGCAGCATCACGTGTCGCGTGCGCGACGCACCCGAGCCAGACGGGTCAGAGCCACTTCGAGACGAGATGCTCGGACGAGATCCGGCGCAGCGTGCCCGACGCCCCGCGGAGCACGACGCTCTCGGTGTAGACATACCCGCCCTCACGTCGGACCCCGGCGACGAGCGCGCCGTCGGTGACGCCGGTGGCGACGAAGATCGTGTTGTTGCCCTTCACGAGATCATCGGCCTCGTAAACGTATCCGTCGAGATTGAGACCCGCGTCGATGCCGCGCTGCTTCTCGTCGTCATCGCGTGGCCACAGGCGGCCCTGGATGTGGCCGCCGAGCGCCTTGATCGCACACGCGGTGACGATGCCCTCGGGGCTGCCGCCGATGCCGACGCACATGTCGGTGCGGGCATTGTGGCGCGCGGCGTTGATGCCGCCGGCGACGTCGCCGTCGCTCATCAGGCGCGTGCCGGCGCCGGCCTCGCGGATCTCCTCGATGAGGCGCTCGTGCCGCGGACGGTGCAGCACCGAGACGACGAGCTCGTCCACGGGCTTGTCCAGCGCCTTGGCGAGCCGGCGGATGTTCTCGCCGATCGGGAGGCGGATGTCGACGACGCCCACGCCGGCGGGGCCGGTGACGAGCTTGTCCATGTAGAAGACGCTGGAGGCGTCGAGCATCGTCCCGTGGTCGGAGACGGCGATCACCGACAGCGCGTTGTTCCGGCCGGCTGCGGTCAGCGACGTGCCGTCGATCGGGTCGACCGCGACGTCGGCCTGCGGGCCGCGGCCGTTGCCGACGCGTTCGCCGTTGTAGAGCATGGGCGCTTCGTCTTTCTCGCCCTCGCCGATGACGATGGTCCCGTCGAAGTTGACGGTGGTGAAGAACGCGCGCATCGCGTCGACGGCGGCCCCGTCGGCCGCTTCCTTGGCGCCGCGGCCGATGAACGGCACCGCCCGGATCGCCGCCGCTTCAGTCGCACGCACGAGTTCGAGTGCGAGGTTGCGGTCGGGGTGGAGGGGACTCATATCCGCGGTCAGGCTCACCATGCGGTCAGCCTATGCCAGCATCCCGCCCGATTCACGGGAATTTCACGCAACGGCAAGCGAAGGAATCGCGTTTCTTTCCGATAGTGCAGGGACGCGGGTTTCCCGAGCGAGGCCGGGCCGCGGCATCCGTTCCCTCGTCCAGCGCTTGGGTAGAGTTTGCGGTGAACCCCACTCGATCAAAGGGAGCACTCATGCCCGTCGCCACCCCCGAGCAGTACGCCGACATGCTGGACCGCGCGAAGGCCGGTGGCTTCGCGTATCCCGCCATCAACGTCGCCAGCTCGCAGTCGATCAACGCCGTGCTGCAGGGCCTCACCGAGGCCGGTTCCGACGGCATCATCCAGGTGACGACGGGTGGCGCCGACTACTTCGCCGGCCACACCGTCAAGGCTCGCGCCACCGGTGCTCTCGCCTTCGCGAAGTTCGCCACCGAGGTCGCCAAGAGCTACCCGATCACGGTCGCGCTCCACACCGACCACTGCCCCAAGCCCGCGCTCGCCGACTTCGTGCTGCCGCTCATCGAGGCGTCGGAGGAAGAGGTCAAGGCCGGCCGCAACCCGATCTTCCAGTCCCACATGTGGGACGGCTCGGCCGTGCCCCTCGACGAGAACATCGAGATCGCGAAGGAACTCCTGCCCCGCCTCAAGAACATCAACGCGATCCTCGAGGTCGAGATCGGCGTCGTCGGCGGCGAAGAGGACGGCGTGCAGCACGAGGGATCCAACGAGGCGCTCTACACGACGGTCGCCGACGTGACCAAGGCCGTCGAGGCCCTCGGCCTCGGCGAGAACGGCCGCTACATCTCGGCCCTCACCTTCGGCAACGTCCACGGCGTCTACAAGCCGGGCAACGTCAAGCTCCGCCCCGAGCTCCTCGGCGAGATCCAGGAGGGCATCGCGTCCAAGTTCGGCACCGGCCCGAAGCCCCTCGACCTCGTCTTCCACGGCGGCAGCGGCTCGACCGACGAGGAGATCGCCCTCGCGGTCGCGAACGGTGTCGTGAAGATGAACATCGACACCGACACGCAGTACGCGTTCACGCGCTCCGTCGCCGGCTTCATGTTCAAGAACTACGACGGCGTCCTGAAGGTCGACGGCGAGGTGGGCAACAAGAAGGCCTACGACCCGCGCGCGTGGGGCAAGATCGCGGAGTCGGCGATGGCCGCCCGTGTGGTGGAGGCCACGCAGCAGCTCGGCTCCGCCGGCAAGAGCCTCGCGGCCTGAGCAGCAGATTCGACGGATGCCTCGGCACCGGCCTCGCGGCCCGGCGCCGGGGCTTTCGTCTACTCGGGGTCGGTATAGCGGTCGAGAAGACCGGGTGCGCCCTCGGGGCGATGGACGACGACGATCTCGTCGCCGGCCTGCACGCGGCCGCCCTGCACGACCCGCAGGTAAGGGCCGAGGCGGCGCTCGCTCGAGAACCGCTTGACCCACCCGCGCGCGTCGTCGCCGCCGACCCATCGCGCGAACGTCTGGCAGGGGGTGCGCGGCATCGTGACCTCGACCTCGACACGGTCGCCGATCCGCCACCGCTCGCCGATGAGCGCGTCGTTGACGTCGATCCCCTCGACCCGCAGGTTCTCGCCGAACCAGCCGGGTGGAAGCTCCCGACCGAGCTCGGACTCCCAGAACGCGGCGTCTTCCGCGGCGTACGCGTAGAGCGCCTTGTCGAAGCCGCCGTGGTGCTTGCGGCTCGCCTGTACGTCGCCGCGCACGCCGTACGGCCCGACCCGCACCGATCCTTCGATCGGTCCCTTGTCGATCGCGGTCACACCGACCGGCCCGGAGTCGGGACGCAGTTGTCGGACGGCGCAGACGGCGACCAGGCGAGGCATCCGCTCATCCTAGCCACGGCCCCGCGCCCAGCGCTCACTCCCCCGGCGACGCCGCCGGCTCGCCGCGCAGCAGCACGCGGCCGTCGGAGACGGCGCGCACCTCGATCGAGGCGATGTCGTCGCGGTCGAGGGCCGTGCCGGCGTCGAGGTGAGCCGTCGTCCCCGGGCCGGCGCGCCAGGACGACAGCTCGCTGGTCGTGCCGTCGGTCGAGGTGACCACCAGTACGTAGGGCCACTCCTGGTCGGCCGTGTACGGATCACGGCTGGGCGGGTAGTGGCAGGTCATCGCGATGCGCGTGCCCCACGCGACGTCGGTGAGCTCGACCTTCGCGGTCAGCGGCACATCGGTCACGGCCTGCAGCGCCACGACCTCCTCGGGACCGCTCGCAGGGGTGACCGCCGTCGTCACGGCGAAGGCGACCACGACGGCGACCGCTGCCGCGGCCGCGAGGCCACTCCCCCACGCGATCACGCGGCGCCGGCGGGAGTCGCGCGTGCCGCGGACGACCATACGCTCCCGCGCCGCAGGGTCGGGGCCGCCCTGGTCGGACGGATCGAGGAGCGCCTCGGCGCGCTCGGGCGCGACGCGCGCGAGCAGGCCCATCGTCGGTGCGAGGTCGGCGATGGCGTCGCGGCACACCGGACAACCGTCGAGGTGCGCCTCGTACCGACGCCGATCGTCCACGCTCAGCGCGCGCACGACGTACGCGGCATCCCAGTCGGCGAAGCGGGCGTGATCCGTGGTCATCGCGTCACCCCCTTCTCCTGCAGGGTGAGCCGGAGGGCGCGCAGCCCGTAGTGGAGGCGTGACTTGACGGTGCCCTCCGGGATGTCGAGCTCGTCGGCCATCTCGGCGACCGAGAGGCCGCGGTAGTACGCGCGCACGACGACGGCGCGATGGTCCATCGAGAGCGCCGCCAGCGCCTCCTCGACGAGGATCGCCTCGAACAGCGCGTCGGTGGCATCCGGCGCGCTGCGCTCGGGGACCTCCGCGACGTCGATCTCGCGGCGGCGCCGCGCGCTGCGCGCCTCGTCGATCACGAGGTGGCGCGCCACCGTGAACATCCACGAGCGCGTGGTCGCGGGATCCTGCGCGAGGATCTTGGGCGTTCGCCACGCCCGCAGCAGCGTCTCCTGCACGATGTCGTCGGCACCGGCGCGATCGCCGGTGAGATGCACGACATAGCGCCACACCGGCGCCGCGTGTGCGTCGAACAGAGCAGCCAGGCGCGCGGCATCGCGTCCGGCGGCGCTGTCTCGACGCTCCACGCTGTCGTGCGGCATCCATCACCTCCCGCAGGAGACACGAGACACACCACCCGCGGGTTCACGTGAATCCGCGGCGCGCCCGCGCCGTCACCTGTGAGTATGGACCCGGCGCGCCGGGACCGCACGGGACGAACGCCGCGAGCCGCTCGAACTCAGAGCCGCGTGCTGTCGAGGAGCGCCTGCCAGACGGCGGGGTCGTTCATCAGCGGAGCGACCATCAGCGCGCCGGCCGTCATCGAGAAGACGACGCCGCCCGCCAGCGGGATCCACCACGACACCCGCGAGCGGCGCATGTTCCAGACCGACAGCGCCGTCGTGACGCACCAGCCGACGGCGAGGACGATGACGGCCGCGATCGCCCACGGCTCCCCGGCGGCAGGGTCCGAGAGCTGCGCGTCGACGCCCATCACCCCGAGCATCGTTTCGGCGTAGGCGCCGTAGTCGAGGAAGGCCGGGATCGACGCGATCACGTTGACCAGGCCGTACGCGAGCAGCGCGAACGTGATGATGCGGTCGATCGGGTGCTGACGCTTCTCGGCGACGACGGGAGCGGATGGGATGCCGTCGACCGGCGCATCCGTCATGATCGGCGCGGCCGGTTCCCGCTGCCACGGGGCCGGCTCCTGGATGCGCGCGCGCTGCTCCTCGGGCGTCGCGTACTCGCCGTACTGGGGGCGGGGACGCGAGCGCGGATCGGGTTCGGTGTTCGCGACGTCGCTCATGAGCGACTCCGGCCACCCAGGGCGCGGTCGTCGCGCTTGCCCGCGAGGTCCTGTCGCAGCTCCTTCGGGAGCGAGAACATCAGGTCCTCCTCCGCGGTGCGCACCTCTTCCACCTCGCCGTAGCCGGCCGCGGCGAGGTCCTCGAGCACCTGCTGGACGAGCACCTCCGGCACCGATGCGCCGCTGGTGACTCCGACGGTCTCAACCCCGTCGAGCCACGCCTGCTCGATCTCGTCCGCGTAGTCCACGCGGTACGCCGCCTTGGCGCCGTACTCGAGCGCGACCTCGACGAGCCGCACGCTGTTCGAGGAGTTCGCCGACCCGACGACGATCACGAGATCGGCGTCCTTCGCGACCTTCTTGATGGCGACCTGGCGGTTCTGGGTCGCGTAGCAGATGTCGTCCGACGGCGGATCCTGCAGTTCCGGGAAGCGCACACGCAGGCGGCGCACCGTCTCCATCGTCTCGTCGACCGACAGCGTCGTCTGCGACAGCCAGACGACCTTCGACGGATCGCGCACCTCGATGGTGTCGGCTTCCTCAGGCGAGTTGACGATGGTGACGTGGTCGGGCGCCTCACCCGCCGTGCCCTCGACCTCTTCGTGCCCCTCGTGGCCGATCAGCAGGATCTCGAAGTCGTCGCGTGCGAAGCGGACGGCCTCGCGGTGCACCTTCGTGACGAGAGGGCAGGTCGCGTCGATGGCACGCAGACCCCGATCGGATGCCGCGTTCACGACCGCGGGCGACACCCCGTGAGCGCTGAACACGACGTGGGCCCCGGCGGGAACCTCGTCGACCTCTTCGACGAAGATCGCTCCCTGCTTCTCGAGCTCGGTCACGACGTGGATGTTGTGCACGATCTGCTTGCGCACGTACACCGGCGCGCCGAAGCGCTCGAGCGCCTTCTCGACGGCGATGACGGCGCGGTCGACACCCGCGCAGTAGCCGCGCGGCGATGCCAGGAGTACCCGCTTCTGTCCGACCCCGGCGATATCCTTGAGCGGTTCACGCCGCCGCGGGATCCGCGGGACGGGCATGCTCACAGGGGCCTGACTCGGTCGGGTCTGTCCCGGGGTGCTGATGCTCACCCGTCGATTCTACGGGCGGGGTCCTGAGCGGGGCCTCCGACGGGAAGCCCCGCCCGGGCACGAAAGGACCGCATGACGAGTTTCCAGCCTGCCGCCGTCCCCGGCGAGCCGCCGCCGCCCGACTCGGTGCCGCCGCGCGACTCGACGGCGCAGGCGCCGACGTCCGTGGCGCGGCTGAACGACACCATCCGCGGGTTCGTACAGACGTGGGGCTCCGTGTGGGTCGAGGGCGAGATCACCGGGTGGAACCAGCGGGGCGGCAACGTGTTCGGCCGCCTGAAAGACCTGGTGACCGATGCCACGATCTCGTTCCGGATCTGGTCCTCGACGCGCGATCGGCTGCCCGGCGACCTCAAGGTGGGCGACCACGTCATCGCCTGCGTCAAGGCCGACTACTTCGTCAAGAACGGCGACTTCAGCTTCGGAGTCTCCGCGATGCGTCATGTCGGGCTCGGGGATCAGCTCGAGAAGCTGGAGCGCCTGCGCGTGCAGCTGCGTTCCGAAGGGCTCTTCGATCCGTCTCGCAAGAAGACGCTCCCCTTCCTGCCGCGCCTGATCGGCCTCATCACCGGGGAGAACTCGGACGCCGAGAACGACGTCCACCGCAACGCCGAGCTGCGCTGGCCGCAGGTGCGGTTCCAGACCAAGTACGCCGCCGTACAGGGCGACCGGTGCGTTCCTGAGACGATCGCCGCGTTGAAGGCGCTGGATGCCGCACCCGACGTGGACGTCATCATCATCGCCCGCGGCGGCGGCGACCCGCAGACCCTGCTGGGCTTCAGCGATGAGCGGCTCGTCCGCGCGGTGGCCGCGGCATCCACTCCCGTCGTCAGCGCCATCGGCCATGAGAACGACCATCCGCTCCTCGACGACGTCGCCGACCTGCGGGCGTCGACCCCGACCGACGCGGCGAAGCGCGTCGTACCCGACGTCGCCGAGCAGCGCGCGCTGGTCGGGCAGCTGCGCGCCCGCATGAACACGCGGCTCACGCAGCGCATCTCGCACGACATCGCCCAGCTCGAGCAGCTGCGCTCGCGCCCGGTGCTGCGCGCCCCCGAGACACTCCTCACCACACGCGCCCACGAGGTGGAACTGCTCGCCGCGCGCGGGCGCGACAGGATCGACCGGTCGCTGCGGGTCCAGGAGCAGCGCACGGCCGAGCTCCGGGCGACGCTGCGCGCTCTCTCCCCCGCGTCGACGCTCGCCCGCGGCTACGCCATCGCGCACCTCGCCGACGGCGTCATCGTGCGCGACGCGGCGCAGGCTCCGGCCGCCACCCCGATCGTCGTCACCGTGGGGCGCGGATCGTTCGCCGCCCGCTCCGACGGGGAGGTCGCCGAGGGCGACGGGTGGGGCGTCACCGCGGCGGGCGACGTCGCCGAGCCGAACCGGGCGGGGAGCGGGGCGGGCCTCGCACCCGAGTAGTGCGGGGCGTGGGGCAAGGCCCCGCACCCGAACAGGGCGGGGCGTGGGCAGGCCCCGCACCCGAATAGACTGTACGCATGACTGAGACGAGCGGCGCCCTCGCGGACGTCGCGACCCTCTCGTTCGAACAGGCGCGCGATGAACTCGTCCGCGTCGTCGCCGAACTCGAGCAGGGCGCCCCGACCCTCGAGCACTCCCTCGCCCTGTGGGAGCGCGGCGAAGCCCTCGCCGCCCGCTGCGAGGAGTGGCTGCTCGGCGCCAAGCGCCGACTCGAGGCCGCCCGCGCTTCCGCTGATCGCGCACAGGGCGAGGCACTCTGATGTCACGCGAGCCGCGCATCGTCGCCGAACTCGGCCGACCCGAGACGCCGCAGGAGACCGCCGACCGCAAGGCCGAGTCGTCGCGGGTCTACCGCTCGAGCCAGAACGTCCGCAATCTCATCGCGGCGCTGCTCGCCACGCTCGCGGTCGTCATCGTGATCATCGCCGCTGTGCCCCGCGGCACGCCGCCGCCGCGCGACGCGATCGATGTCCCCAGCGCCGCCGAGGGCGTCGCAGCCTCCGAGGGACGCACCGTCATCGCGCCGGAGATGTCCGACGCCTGGATCGTCAACCGCGCCGGCATCGAGGGCAACGGAGGGGTGCGCGCGTTCACCGTCGTCTACGCCCCTGCCGACGAGAACGAGCGCGGATTCCTGCGCGTCGCGCAGGGGTTCGATGCCGACGAGGCGTGGGAGGCCCGCGTGCTTTCGGGCTCCGCCCCTCAGGACACCGTCACGATCGACGGGATCACGTGGGAGCGTTACGAGCTCGACCCCGACCGCACCGGGAACATCTCGGTCGCGCTCGCCACGGACGCCGGCGCCGACACCGTGCTCATCTACGGCGCCGCGGGCGAGGATGCCCTGGAAGAGACGGCCCGCTCCGTCACGGAACAGATCACCGCACTGCGCGAGGAGGCCGAGTGACCGACCAGCCCACACCCGCGAAGGCCTGGCGGGAGATGCAGCGCGGCAACGCGCGCTTCGTCGCCGGCGAACCCCGGCACCCCCGGCAGGACGTCGACACCCGGCATGAACTCGCGGGAGGGCAGCGACCCCGTGCGGCGCTCTTCGGCTGTGCGGACTCGCGCTTGGCGGCGGAGATCATCTTCGACAAGGGCCTCGGCGACCTGTTCGTCGTGCGCAACGCCGGGCAGGTCGTCTCCGATTCGGTCGTCGGCAGCCTCGAGTACGCCGTCGCGGTGCTCGAAGTGCCCCTCATCGTCGTGCTGGGCCACGACGCGTGCGGCGCCGTCCGCGCGGCGATCGACAGCACCAGCCCCGACGCCGATCCGCTCCCCCCGCACATCTGGCGGCTGATCTCGCCGATCGTCCCCGCGGTGCGCCGCGTCCAGCGGGCGTCCGCCGTGGACGGCGTGTACCCCGACGAGATCGACGCCGAAGAGGTGGGCCGCGAGCACCTTCGCGACACCGTGGGCGAACTGCTGAACTCGTCCGAGCTCATCAGCTCCGCCGTCGCGGAAGGGCGGCTCGCGATCGTCGGCGCCAACTACCGCCTCGGCGAAGGCACTGCGGTGCCCGACGTCGTGGTCGGGATCACCGACGCCGACTGAGCAACCCCACTCCCCGACACCCCAGTACCGACACGTGAGGAACAACGACGTGACCGACATCGAGTACCGCATCGAGCACGACACCATGGGCGAAGTGCGCGTGCCCAAGAACGCGCTCTACGCCGCGCAGACGCAGCGCGCGGTGGAGAACTTCCCGATCTCGGGCGACCGGCTGGAGCCCGCCCAGATCGTCGCTCTCGCGCGCATCAAGAAGGCCGCTGCCCTCGCGAACAAGGAGCTCGGCACCCTCGATGGAGCCATCGCCGACGCCATCGCGGGCGCGGCCGACCGCATCATCGCCGGCGATTACGCCGACCAGTTCCCGATCGACGTGTACCAGACCGGCAGCGGCACGTCGTCGAACATGAACATGAACGAGGTCCTCGCGACCCTCGCCACGCGGGCGCTCGGCGCGACCGTGCACCCGAACGACCACGTCAACGCCTCGCAGTCGTCGAACGATGTGTTCCCCACCTCCGTGCACATCGCGGTGACGCAGGAGCTCATCGACGACCTGATCCCCGCGCTCGACCACCTGGCCGTCGCCCTCGAGGCCAAGGCGGATCTGTGGAAGGCGGTCGTGAAGTCGGGTCGCACCCACCTCATGGACGCGACGCCCGTCACCCTCGGCCAGGAGTTCGGCGGTTACGCCCGCCAGATCCGCCTCGGCATCGAGCGCGTGCAGGCCGTCCTCCCCCGCGTCGCGGAGGTCCCGCTGGGCGGCACCGCCGTCGGAACCGGCATCAACACGCCGCTCGGCTTCCCGCAGCGCGTCATCGAGCTCATCGTGTCCGACACCGAACTGCCGATCACCGAGGCCAAGGACCACTTCGAGGCCCAGGCCAACCGCGACGGCCTGGTCGAGGCATCCGGCGCCCTCCGCACCATCGCGGTGTCGCTGACCAAGATCAACAACGACCTCCGCTGGATGGGCTCGGGCCCGAACACCGGTCTCGGCGAGCTGCACATCCCCGACCTGCAGCCCGGATCGTCGATCATGCCCGGCAAGGTCAACCCGGTGATCCCCGAGGCGACGCTCATGGTGTGCGCCCGCGTCATCGGCAATGATGCGACCGTCGCATGGGCCGGCGCGTCCGGCGCCTTCGAGCTCAACGTCGCCATCCCGATCATGGGCAGCGCCGTTCTCGAGTCGATCGAGCTGCTCGCGAACACATCGCGCGTGCTCGCCGACAAGACCATCGACGGCCTCGAGGCGAACGTCGAGCGCGCCGCCGCGTACGCCGGCATGTCGCCGTCGATCGTCACGCCGCTCAACAAGCTCATCGGCTACGAGGCCGCCGCCAAGATCGCCAAGCACTCCGTCGCGAAGGGCATCACGGTGCGCGAGGCCGTGATCGACCTCGGCTACGTGGAGCGCGGCGAGCTCACTCTCGAGCAGCTCGACGAGAAGCTCGACCTTCTCTCGATGACGCACCCGGGCTGATCCGCCCGCCCCATGCCGCAAGCCGTGCGTCGGCGGGATAATCGGGTCATGGCACGCACGCCCCGCCCGGTTCCCGCGCGCGTCAGGATCCTCGCCGCGATCCTCGCTGTCGCCTGCATCGGTTTGGCGATCGTGGGCAGCGTGACGTTCCTCGTGCAGCGCGAGCAGGCGCTCAACAGCATCGACGAGCGCCTGAAGAATCAGATCAAGGTGCTGGAATCCGTCGCCGGCGCCACCACCGTCGACGCACCGGGCGGCGCGTCAGCGGCGACCGAGGACCTCGACAAGAACGAGTTCCAGAGTGTCGACGAGTACCTGAAGGCCGTGGTTGCGCGGCTGGTGCCGGCACGGAATGAAGGGTCGCTGGCCCTGATCGACGGCGCGCCGCGATGGGTGCCCACGACCCTTTCGGGGAACGACATCTCGAAGAACACGCAGCTCATCGATCGAGTCGTGGCCGAGACCGCAGGGGGCGACACCAAGTGGGGCACGGCCGTGACCGACCAGGGACCGCTGCGCTACATCGCGATTCCGGTGCGGATGGACGGGGACCCACGGCAGGGCCTGTACATCCGCGCTGTCGACCTCGGCGCGGAGCTGCAGCCCGTCACATTCGCCATGACGACGTACGTGATCGCCGCGGTCGCGGTGCTGATCGCCATCGGGGTCGTCGGCTGGTTCGTCACCGGCCGGCTGCTGTCGCCGATCCGCCGTCTCCGCGAAACCGCCGATGCCATCTCGATCACGGATCTGTCGCACCGGCTCGAGCCGCAGGGCAACGACGACATCGCCGACCTGTCGCGCACTGTGAACTCCATGCTCGACCGCATCGAGGACTCCGTCGACGGGCAGCGACAGCTGCTCGACGACGTGCGTCACGAGCTGAAGACGCCGATCACTATCGTGCGCGGCCACCTCGAGCTGATGAACCCGAAGGATGCTGCGGACGTGGCGTCCGCCCGCGACATCGGCATCGCCGAACTCGACCGGCTGACGCGCCTCGTCGAAGACATCGACCTGCTCGCCACCGCGGAAGCCGACTCGTACACGCGCGATGTGGTCGACCTCGCGGCGCTCACGGCGCGAGTGGGCGAACTCGTCGCCGTCATCCCCGGGCACGACTGGGCGATCCAGGCGCGTGCCGAAAGCACCACGATTGGCGACCAGGACCGCCTTCTGCAGGCGTGGCTGCAGCTCGCCGACAACGCCGCAAAATACACACCCGAAGGCAGCCCCATCGAGATCGGCAGTGCCCACTCCGACGACGGCTCCCGGCTGTGGGTGCGCGACCACGGTCCTGGCATCCCGCCCGGTGCGCGGGCCCGTATCTTCCGCCGGTTCGACCGGGCCCATGTGAAACGCTCGGTCGGCGGGTCGGGCCTCGGCCTCGCCATCGTCGACGCGATCGCGAAGGGCCACGGCGGGCACTGCGTGGTCACCGATACGCCGGGCGGCGGGGCCACGTTCACCATTCACCTGCCTCCGACGGAGGCCGAACTGCCGGCACCGGTGCGTGCCGGAGACGTGCTGCAACGGGAGGCCGCCGGATGACCAGGATCCTCATCGTCGAGGACGAACCGCGCATCGCCGCGTTCGTGAGTCGTGGCCTCGAGGCTGCCGGCTACGAGACGCTGGTCTTCGAGGACGGCGCCGAAGGGTTGGAGTCGGCGCTGCGTGGCGATGCGGACCTCGTGCTGCTCGACGTCGGCCTGCCGACGATGGACGGCTTCGAGGTGCTGCGCGAGCTGCGGGCCCGCGGCTCTGCGGTGCCCGTCATCATGCTCACCGCACGATCCAGCACGCGCGACACCGTCACCGGACTGGATGCCGGAGCCAACGACTACGTGCCCAAGCCGTTCACGTTCGAGGAGCTCCTCGCCCGCGTGCGTTCACGCCTGCGCGAGAGCGTGCCGCAGGCGGGCGTCTCGATCTCGCACGGCGACGTGATGCTCGACATCCTCGCGCGCCGCGCCACCGTCGGCGGTCGCGAGGTCGATCTGTCGGCGCGCGAGTTCTCCCTCGCCGAGCAGTTCCTGCGCAACCCGGGCCGTGTGCTCAGCCGCGAGCAGCTCCTCAGTCGCGTGTGGGGCCTCGACTTCGATCCCGGCTCGAACGTGGTCGACGTGTATGTGCGGTACCTGCGCGGCAAACTCGGTGCCGATCACATCGTCACGGTTCGCGGCGCCGGCTACCGCTGGGAGTGAACCCTTCGGGGCGCCCCATCCCGTGGTGTGCCAAAGGCAGGAAGAAGCCCCCGGTGCTGGGGGACACCGGGGGCTGTGAAAGGCCGGACTGGGGGATCCGACCGTTGTCAGTCGCGCTTGTCTGGGGAATTGCGCGACTGGTCTTTCTTCTCGCCGTTTCCGGCTCCGTTGCCGTGTCCGACGTTCGAGCCCGCGTGAGCGGGACGCTGGGGGGCGGTCGATCGCTGACCGGACTGCTTGTGCTCCTCCACAGGAGCCTGGACGTTCACGTGACGCTGGGCAGGTGCCGACGCGGGCGCCTGAACGATGCCCTGACGCTGGGTGTCCGCACCGCTCGACTCGAGGGAGCTGCTCGAGTCGGATTGCTTGTTCTGGCCGGCGGTCTCGCGCTCGAGACGCGCGATCAGGGCGTCAAGGCGACCGCTCGACCAGCCCTGCGCAGCCGCCCAACTGCGCAGCGAGTCCCAGCTTCCTGCCGCCTGGGCGGCAGCGATGGCGGCGTCGACGTCGGCGGACGCCTCCGGGGCGGTGGGCGCGACCACTTCGGGGGTCGAGGGCGCCGTGTACCCGCGCGCGCCGGTCGATTCGGACGGCACGACCTCGACAGGTGCAGGCGCCTGGACGACTTCCGGCTCGGCCGAGGGGACGAGGGAGTCGGAGGTCGCCGCAGGCATGGACTGCGGCGTCGCGGACGGGGATGCCGCGGCAGGGACGACGACGCGCTCTGAGGCGACGGTCGTACCCGGCGAGTCCGCCAGGGCCGCGGTATTCGCGAGAGCGACAGCGGTCACGACAGCGACGCTCGCCGCGACAGCGGTCATGCCGCCGATCACGAGCCCCATGCGTGCGTCCACGTCTCGCCTGCCTTCCGTGTGCGCGGAATCGTTTCCCCTCATCCATGGTGACAGACCGATCGAGCTGCATGCGCCGTGAGCGATGAGACTTTCCTCATGGTGACGCGGCGCAGCGGGCCGGGCTGCAGCATCCCGACCCGCTGCGTCGTCAGCGCACTCCGGTGCCGCTCAGGCGAGCTCTCCGGCCTCCAGGAGGTCGGTGACGAGGGCGGCGATCGCCGAACGCTCCGACCTCACGAGCGTCACGTGGCCGAACAGCGAGTGACCCTTGAGCGTCTCGATGACCGACGCGACACCGTCGTGCCGACCGACCCGCAGATTGTCGCGCTGGCCGACATCGTGGGTGAGCACGACCCGCGAGTTCTGCCCGATGCGACTGAGCACTGTCAGCAGCACGTTGCGCTCCAGCGACTGCGCCTCGTCGACGATCACGAACGCGTCGTGCAGCGACCGGCCGCGGATGTGCGTGAGCGGCAGCACCTCGAGCAGTCCCCGTTCGACCACCTCGTCGAGGACGTTGGTCGAGACCACCGAGCCGAGCGTGTCGAACACCGCCTGGCCCCAGGGGTTCATCTTCTCCTGCTGGTCTCCCGGCAGATACCCGAGCTCCTGGCCGCCGACGGCGAACAGCGGCCGGAACACGATGATCTTGCGCTGCTGCTGCCGTTCGAGCACCGCCTCCAGCGCGGCGCACAGGGCGAGCGCCGACTTTCCGGTGCCGGCGCGGCCGCCGAGCGACACGATGCCCACCTCGGGATCGAGGAGCAGGTCGATCGCGATGCGCTGCTCGGCCGAGCGACCGTGGAGGCCGAACACCTCCCGGTCCCCGCGGACCAGCCGGTATTCGCCGTCGCCCACGACGCGACCCAGCGCCGAGCCCCGCTCCGAGTGGATGATGAGCCCGGTGTTCACGGGCAGCCCCTGCACGTCCTCGCTCGAGGCGACCTCGCTCTCGTACAGGTCGCTGATGTCGTCGCCCGACACGTCGATCTCGGAGATGCCGGTCCAGCCGGAGTCGACCGCCTGCTCGGCGAGGTACTCCTCCGCGGTGATGCCGAGCGACGCCGCCTTGACCCGCATCGGCAGGTCCTTCGAGACGACGGTGACCTCCTGCCCGTCCCGGGCGAGGTTCATCGCGATCGCGAGGATGCGGCTGTCGTTGTCGCCGAGCCGCATGCCTGACGGCAGCACCGTCGCGTCGGTGTTGTTCAGCTCGACGCGGAGCGTGCCGCCCTCGCCGACCGGGACGGGGAAGTCGAGGCGTCCGTGCTCGACGCGCAACTCGTCGAGGTGGCGCAGCGCCTGCCGGGCGAAGTAGCCGATCTCGGGATCGTGCCGCTTGCCTTCGAGCTCCGTGATCACCACGACGGGGATCACGACGCTGTGCTCGGCGAAGCGGAAGAACGCCCGCGGATCGCTGAGCAGCACCGACGTGTCGAGTACATAGGTGCGCAGGTCCTCATCGGATGCTGCGACCTGCTCGAGGTCCTGACTGCGCTGCTCGTGTGGTGCTCGTGTGGTCACAACCCACTCCCGCCCCGGGTGGTTCACCCGGCAGTCACGAGTCGACCGGAGTCACGAGTCGCGATCCTGAGGCCGACTCGACCGGGCTCCTTGCCCGATGCGCTCACGCTACGGCCGACACGGACCTCGGACGCGCCCGACACGCAAGAATCTCGTTACGTGTTGATGAACGGATGCTGCACCCGCAGCAGCTCGATCACCAGACCCGTGCCGACGAGAAGGCGGCGAGCGCGTCGCCGAACAGACGCAGCGTGTCGGCACCGGTGCCGACGTGAGGTGCGACTCGGATGCGCCCGGCCCTGGTGGTGACGGTGAGGCCGTGGTTCGCGAGCGAGGCGGCGAGCGGCGCGGCATCCTGCGCGGCGGGCTCGAGCGTCACGATGCCCGCGCGGCGCTCGGGTTCGCGCGGCGTGACCACCGGAACTTCGTAGCGGTCCGCGAAGAACATGACGTCGGCCGCCCGTGCGGCCAGCAGCGACTCGATGTCGGCGACGCCCACGTCGACGATCTCGCGCAGCGCCGTCGCGAGGCGCGCCGCGGCGAGGGTGTCGATCCCCGAGACCGAGAACGCCTGCGCCGATGCGGCCGGCGCCGGCACCGCGTCGACCGGCAAGTCGCCGTCGACGCCGGCGAAGCCCGAGAGCACGGGCGCGATGCGCTCGAGCGCACGCTCGCCGAACCACGCGAAGCCGGTCCCCCGGCCGGCGCGCAGCCACTTGTACCCGTGCCCGCACACGACGTCGGCGGCGAGGTAGTCGGCCTCGACCATCCCGAAGCCCTGGATGGCGTCGACGATGAGCAGGCGATCGCCGATCACCTCGCGGATCGCCGACAGGTCGGCGCGGTAGCCGGTGCGGAAGTCGACGAGGCTGACCGCGATGGCGCGGGTTTCGTCGGAGAGCGCGGAGCGGATCGCGTCGGGAGTCATGAAGCCGTCGGCGGGCTCGACCCACTGCAGCTGCAGCGAGCCGAATGCCTCCGACGCGCGCGTGGCCGCGACGGTGAGACTCGGGAACTCTCCGCGGCCGAGCATGAGCCCGCCCGCCAGTCCGTAGATCGCGTGCATCAGGCCGTAGGTGGTGGACGGCTGCAGCGCGACGTGCGATGCGTCCGTGCCGATCAGCTCCGCGACGAGTTCGCGGGCCTCACGCGCGTGGTCGGCGACGAGCTCGATGCTCGTGCGGCGGCCCGAGCCCAGCAGCTCGGTGTCGCCCTGCGCCTCGCTGCGGACCGCCGGCGAGAGCGGCCCGAACGCCGCCCAGTCCAGATACCCCGGTTCCCCATCGAACGACGCCAGATATGAATCCAGATCCGTCACGCGGATCATTCTGGCAGAGGGGCGAGCAACGCTGCGAAAGGCCGGCTAACCGCCGTACCGGCGGTCGCGCGAGGCGAAGTCGCGGATGGCGCGGAGAAAGTCCACCTCGCGCAGATCCGGGCCGAGCGCCTCGACGAAATAGAACTCCGAGTGGGCCGATTGCCACAGCAGGAAGTCGCTCAGCCGCTGCTCCCCCGACGTGCGGATGACGAGGTCCGGGTCGGGCTGCCCGCCCGTGTACAGATGCTCGCCGATCTGCTCGGGTGTGAGGCTCGCGGCGAGCTCCTCGAGCGAGCCCCCGCGCTCGTCGTGCTGGGCGATGATGCTGCGCACGGCGTCCACGATCTCGCCCCGGCCGCCGTAGCCGACGGCGAGGTTGACGTGCATCCCCGCGTTGCCCTTCGTGCGGGCCTCGACGTCCGCGAGCACGCGCCTGAGGTCCTCCGGCAGCGCGTCGGCGCGGCCCACGTGCTTCACGCGCCAGTCGCGCTCGTGCGAGAGCTCGTCGGCGAGCTCGGCGATGATCTCGATGAGGTCCGACAGCTCGCGCGAATCGCGTTTGCGCAGATTGTCGTTCGACAGCAGGTACAGCGACACGACGCGGATGCCCACGTCGTCGCACCAGCGGAGGAACTCCTTCATCTTGGCTGCGCCCGCGCGGTGGCCGTGCGCGGCGGAGTCGTATCCGAGCTGCTTGGCCCACCGGCGGTTGCCGTCGATCATCATCGCGAGGTGTCGCGGGACGGATGCCGGATCCAGGCGGCGGCGCAGGCGATTGATGTAGAGCCGATAGAGGGGACCTCTGCCCTCGTTCGTCTCGCCGCGCGCCACACGCCTACGCTACCCCGCGCGCGACCACGCCCCTAGCGCGGGACTCGGTACCACTTTCCGTGGGACTGAGCATGTTCCCTCACCGGCATGCGACCCCCTCTACGCTTAGGACATGAGCCGCCGTCGCAGTCTCCCCCGGGCCCCCGAGGTCCCCGTGCTGCCGCTGATGGACGCCGCGGCGGTCGACGCGGCGACGCCCGACCTCAAGCCGACCTGGCGCGGCTGGATCCACGCGGCGACCTTCCCCATCGCGATCGCGGCCGGCATCGTGCTCATCGTGCTCGCGGAGGGTGCGCCGGCGAAATGGGCATCGGCCGTGTTCATGGCCACCTCACTGCTCCTGTTCGGCAATTCCGCGCTGTACCACCGGTTCAACTGGAAGCCGAAGACCAAGGCGATCCTCAAGCGCATCGACCACGCGAACATCCTGCTGCTGATCGCGGGCACCTACACCCCTGTCGCAGTGCTGGCGCTGCCGCCAGAGCAGGGCGCCCTGCTGCTGATCCTCGTCTGGAGCGGCGCGCTGCTGGGCATCCTGTTCCGCGTCTTCTGGATCAACGCGCCGCGCTGGCTCTATGTCGCGCTCTATCTGCTGCTGGGCTGGGCGGCCGTCATGTACATCGTGCCGCTGTTCCAGGCCAGCGCCGCCATGATGGTCCTCATCGCCATCGGAGGCCTGCTCTACACGGGCGGCGCGGTCGTGTACGCGCTCAAACGCCCGAACCCCTGGCCGGGGCACTTCGGCTTCCACGAGATCTTCCACGTGTGCACCGTGCTGGCGTTCCTCTGCCACTGGACGGCGTGCCTCATCATCGCGCTGCAGCCGTACTCCCCGTCGCTGGGGCTGCCTGGCTGATGGTGGTGACGGATGCCGCGGCCCGCAGCATCCGTCACCGTCACGCTCGAGAGGCTCAGGCCTTGGGCTTCTCACCGCGGTCGTCGTCGTCAGCCGCGTCGATGCGCTGGTCGTCGACATCCGTCGCCTCGGTCGCTCGCGCGGCCTGCTCCTCGGCGTCCAGCTGCTCCTGGATGTCGGCCCGCACGCGGCCGCGGCGGATGCGGCGCATCATGTCCCACACCAGGAAGATCACGGCGATCGCGATGAGCGCGGTGAAGAGGAATCCGACCACTCCGGGGCTCACGAGGTTCGGGTCGACCGCGGGCGTCGGAGTCGGCGTCGGAGTCGTCGCGGTGGGAAGGATCCCGGCGATCGCGTGCTGCATGGGGTCCTCGCTCTGCCCGCGGGGCGGGCGGTGTCGTCGGGGCTGCGCGCGAGCGCATAGCCTGGAGTTCCAGCCTAATCTTCCGATCCGACCCGACGAGCCCGAAGGAGCGGCGTGACCACGCAGGACATGCTCGACGAGCGCTACGGCCGTCGCCGCTCCCCCGCGCGCGGCTGGATCATCGGTGTCGCCATCGTGGTCGCCGTCGGCCTCGTGGCGCTGTTCGGCTGGTTCACGGTGCAGGGCTCCCTCGACTCCGTCGACTCCGACACGACGTCGTTCGAGGTGGTCGACGAGCACTCCGTGATGCTGGGATTCCAGATCAGCAGTCCGCCCGGCGCCGCGGTCGCGTGCGCGATCGAGGCGCAGGACCAGGAGCACGGTGTGGTGGGCTGGCGGGTGGTCGAGCTCCCGGCATCCGAGCTCCATGCCCGCGCCTTCCGCGAGTCGATCCCGACGACCGCGCTCGCCACCACCGGCTTCGTGAATTCGTGCTGGGTGCTGCCCGGGTGAGTTTGTCCCCACAGGCGCCGTGACGTAGTCTGGCGGGACATCAGCACAATCGCGCCCCGGCCGTGAGCCGGGGCGTTCGGTTTATGCCCGCACCGCTCCGGTCGGCAGCGGGCCCAACGAAGGAGTCAGCCGTGTCCACCGACGCCCCCGTGACCTTCCTCACCCAGGACGCCTACGATCGCCTGGCCGCCGAGCTCGAGCACCTCTCGACCACCGGCCGCGAGGAGATCGCCAAGCGCATCGAGGCCGCGCGCGAAGAAGGCGACCTCAAGGAGAACGGCGGCTACCACGCTGCCAAGGACGAGCAGGGCAAGCAGGAGGCGCGCATCCGCACGCTCCAGCACCTGCTCAAGACCGCGACCGTCAGCGAGGCGCCCGAGAGCAGCGGGGTCGTCGAACCCGGCACCGTCATCACCGCGATCGTGGCGGGCGGCGAAGAGGTCTTCCTGCTCGGCAACCGCGAGATCGCCGTCGGCTCCGAGCTCGACGTCTACAGCGAGGCCTCGCCCCTGGGCGTGGCGATCCTCGGCCGCAAGGAGGGCGAGAAGACCTCGTACACCGCCCCCAACGGCCGCGAGATCGCCGTCGAGATCGTCAAGGTCGAGACCTACAACGGTCAGTGACCCGGAGCGGCCTCAGGGACTCCCCTGAGGCCGCCGGGCACTGCCTCGCTAGTCCGGAACGACCGTGGGCGCGTAGCCCGCATCCTCGAGCACCGAGATGACGTGAGCGCGGTGCTCCTCGCCGCGCGTCTCGACACTCAGCTGCAGGATCACCTCGCTGATCTGGATCCCCTGCCCGTGCCGGGTGTGCAGCACCTCGATCACGTTCGCGCCGGCGATGGCCAGCAGTTCCGACACGCGCGCGAGCTGGCCGGGACGATCCGGCAGCGGGATGCGCAGCGTCATGTACCGGCCGGAAGCCGCGAGCCCGTGCGCGACGACGCGCTGCAGCAGCAGCGGGTCGATGTTGCCGCCCGAGAGAACCGTCACGGTCGGGCCGGTCGCGACGATCTTCCCGGCCAGGATCGCCGCAACGCCGACGGCGCCCGCCGGCTCCACGACCTGCTTGGCGCGCTCGAGCAGCACGAGCAGGGCGCGGGCGATGTCGTCCTCGGTCACCGTCACGACCTCGTCGACGAGGTCGCGGATCATCTCGAAGGGCAGGTCTCCCGGCCGGGCGACCGCGATGCCGTCCGCGATCGTCGGCGAGGTCCGGATCTCGAGCGGATGCCCCGCCTCGAGCGAGGGCGGATACGCCGCCGAGTTCGCGGCCTGCACGCCGATGACGCGCACCGTACGGCCCTCTGCCGCGGCGCGCGCCTTGACAGCCGCCGCGACACCGGCGACGAGTCCGCCCCCGCCGATGCCGAGGACGACCGTGTCGAGGTCGGGCAGCTCGTCCATGAGCTCGAGGCCCAGGGTGCCCTGACCGGCGATGATGTCGTGGTGGTCGAACGGGTGGATGAAGACGGCTCCCGTGCGCTCGGCGAACTCCGCCGCGAGGCGCAGCGGCGTCTCGACCGTGGCGCCCTCCAGCACGACGTCCGCGCCGTACCCGCGGGTGGCGAGGAGCTTCGGCACCGGCACCCCGAGGGGCATGAAGATCGTCGCGTGGATGCCGAGCGCCTTCGCCGCGAGCGCCACGCCCTGGGCGTGGTTGCCGGCGGAGGCCGCCACGACGCCGCGCGCGCGCTCCTCGGCGGTCAGTCGCGAGAGGCGGTAGGTCGCACCGCGGATCTTGAACGACCCGGTGCGCTGCAGATTCTCGAGCTTGAGGTGCACCGGCACCCCGAGGACGTCCGACAGGTGCTGCGAGACGTCGAGGGGCGTGTGGGCGATGACGCCCTCGAGCGTGGCCGCGGCATCCTCGAAGTCGGCGAGCGTCGGCACGGCCGACGCAAGCGACGCCGGGGCGGTCTCGGTCTCGGTCTCGGTCTCGGAAGCCTGGTCGGCGGATGACATGGCGGTGGTCACGAACGGACTCTCCTCGGCCGGGGAACGGTACTCCAGATGAGGTCCCCGGTGGGTCTGGCGCCGGTCTCCCATGCGCGTTCGGCAAGGTACACCGCGACGACGTTCACGAACGCGGCGAGCGGCACGGCGAAGAGGGCGCCCGGGATGCCGGCGATCATGGCGCCGCCGGCGACCACGAGCACCACCGCGAGCGGGTGGACCTTGACGGCCGAGCCCATGAGGAGCGGCTGGAGCACGTGTCCTTCGAGCTGCTGCACGCCGAGGACGACCACGAGCATCCACAGCGCGATCCACGGACCGTTGTAGACGAGCGCGAGGAAGACCGCGACGGTGCCGGTGACGACGGCACCGACGATCGGGACGAACGCACCCAGGAAGACGAGCACGGCGACGGGGATCGCGAGCGGCACCCCGAGCAGGGCGGCGCCGAGACCGATGCCGACGGCGTCGATGGTCGCGACCAGCAACTGCGTGCGCGCGTAGTTGACGACGGTGACCCACCCGGCGCGGCCGGCGCCGTCGGCGGCGGGACGGGCCTTCTTGGGGAACAGACGCAGGGTCCAGCGCCAGATGCCCGCGCCGTCGGCGAGCAGGCACAGCAGGATGAAGAACGCGAGCACCGCGCCGGTGACGACGTGCCCGATCGTGGAGCCGATGGCCAGCGCCCCGGACCAGAGCAGTTCGGCCTGCTCCTGCAGGAAGGCCCATCCCTGGTCGAGCAGGTCGTCGATCTGCTCCTCGCTCAGGTGCAGCGGGCCGTCGATGAGGTACTGCCGGAACTGCTCGACCGCAGCGACCGTGCTCGCCTGCACCGAATCCCACTGCCGCATGATCTGCCACACGACGAGCCAGAGGAGCCCCGTGACGATCGCGATGGTGCCTACGACGGAGATGACGATGGCCAGCCAACGGGGCACGCGGCGCCGCAGCATCCAGGTGAATGCGGGCCACAGCAGAGCGGTGATGAGGATCGCGATCAGGAGCGGGATGACCAGCAGCTTCAGCTGGATCACGAGCCACACGCCGACCCCGATCGCCGCGGCGACGACGATCAGCCGCCACGAGTAGGCGGTCGCGACACGGAGGCCACGCGGCACCGCGGCGGACGTCTCGGTCGAGACGATCCGGCTGCGGTCGCGGACGGCGTCGAAGAGGGAGCCGCGGGGCTTTTCGTCGGAGCCGCTCATTGGCCCAGTCTAGGCGGGTCGCATTCCGTACCGGTCATGAACGGCGGGCGGCGCGATGTCGGAGCCTCGGGCTACGCTGACGCGCGTGAAGTCCTCCCTCAGCGCCGCAGAGGCGCGTCGCGTGGCCCTCGCCGCCCAGGGTTTCGGGCGGTCCCGCCCCTCCGCCGCCGGCACCCGGCAGCTGAACGGCGCGCTGGCGCGCATGGCGACGCTGCAGATCGACTCGGTCAACGTCTTCGCCCGCTCCCACTACATGCCGCTGTTCTCGCGGGTCGGCGCCTACGACACCGCTGCGCTCGACCGCCTGCTGTTCGCGCGGCGTCCCCCGTACGTCGAGTACTGGGCGCACGTGGCTGCGTTCATCCCCGCCGACGACTGGGGACTGTTCGACTTCCGCATGCAGGCGATGCGTGCGAAGTACGGGAGCAAGCCGGGCGGCTGGTTCCACGCGAACCGCGACATCGTCGACTGGGTGCGCGCCGAGCTCGCCGAGCGCGGGCCCCTGCGCCCGGCGCAGATCGAGCACGACGCCAAGGAGAGCGCTCGCGGTCCGTGGTGGGACTGGGACGTCGTCAAGCGGGCCCTCGAGTACCTGTGGATGTTCGGCGAGGTGGCGATTGCGGGGCGCCGCGGCTTCGAACGGCGATACGGGCTCGCCGAGCAGGTGATCCCGCGGCAGGTGCTGGACGCACCGGTCCCCCGCGACGACGCCGTGCGCGAGCTCGTCCGGCGCGCGTCGCGCGCGTACGGGGTCGCGACCGCCGCCGACATCGCCGACTACTGGCGCATCGCCGACCGCAAGGCTGTGACGACCGCTCTCGGCGACCTCGTCGACACGGGCGAACTGCATCCTGTGACGGTCGAAGGGTGGAGCACCGCCGGGCGCCCGGCGAAGGCATGGCTGCACGCCGATGCCGCCGTGCCCCGCAAGGTCGACGCCGCCGCGGTCCTGACGCCGTTCGATCCGGTCGTGTGGTTCCGTGACCGCGCCGAGCGGCTCTTCGACTTCGAGTACCGCATCGAGATCTACACCCCGGCGCCGCGACGGCGGTACGGCTACTACTCGCTGCCGGTGCTCATCGGCGACGACATCGTCGGCCGCGTCGATCTCAAGGCCGATCGCGCCGCCTCCCGGCTGCTCGTCCAATCGGCGTGGTGGGAGCACGGCAGACCCGCTGACGCCGCGCCACGGCTCGCCGACGAACTCCGGCTCGCCGCCGCCTGGCAGAGCCTCGAGTCGATCTCGATCTCCCGCTGGGGCGATGCCACCGACGACCTCGCACGGGTCATGCCCGAGGCCGCGCGTCACGACGCGGGTCCGGCGGAGCCCGTGCCGCTGGCCGACGACGAGCCCGGGGCCGATACGCGCGACCTCGACGTCGCGGAGCTGGCGGGCTGACCGCCCGCCCGCCGGGTCAGGCGGCCGGGCCGGCCACCTCGAGCCCGAGCCAGCGGGCGAGGTCCTGGATCTCGGCATCCACCGACTCCCTGACCTCGTCCGTGAACGGCTCATCCTCGTGGACGGCGTGCACGCGGAGCAGGCCCGCCTTGCGATCGGCCTTGGCGTCGAGCTTGCCGACGAAGCGGTCGCCGTGCAGGATCGGCAGCGCGAAGTACCCCCACCGGCGCTTCGCCGCGGGCTTGTACATCTCGAGCAGGTACTCGTAGCCGAACAGCTCCTCGAGCCGGCGCCGATCGAAGACGAGGCGGTCGAAGGGCGACAGCAGCGCCGTGCGCCCGACGAAGCCGTCGGCGGCGGCCGGTGCGCCGGGATCGACGCGCCACACACCGTCGACACCGTCGACGATCGCCTCCTCCCCGATCTCGCCGACGTCGATCGGCTCGAAAGGCTGTGCCACGCTCTTCACCCTCGCGATCCCCAGCGACGCGAGCCGGCGCTCGGCGCGCTCGCGCCCGGCCTCCTC
The DNA here is from genome assembly GCF_041938625.1 of Microbacterium trichothecenolyticum. Taxonomy (GTDB): domain Bacteria; phylum Actinomycetota; class Actinomycetes; order Actinomycetales; family Microbacteriaceae; genus Microbacterium; species Microbacterium trichothecenolyticum_D. Next base: position 2,823,923 of record NZ_CP169427.1, read on the forward strand.
GTCCGACAGCTGGGGCACGTCGGAGGGGTACACCCGTTCGGCGATGTCGAACAGACGGCCGCCAGCATCCCGTGACGAGACAGCGGCATCGCCGCACAGCACGAGCATCTCGAGGAGCTGGATCGAGTTGCGGTTGTTCGTCCATCCCGACGACCGCCACGACACCTGCGCCGCATCGGGGATATCTGCGGCCCGCAGCGGGCCCTCGGCGCGCAACCGCGCCAGCACTTCGCGACGGAAGACGTCGTTGGCGGCCAGCCATTCCCGCGCCTGCACCGACTCGGGCCGGCGCCGCATCTCGGGGATGAGCAGGGCGAGGTCGGTCGTGGCGCGGTAGAAGCCGCCCCACTCGAACACCGCGCGATCCTTCTCGACGAGACGCACGAGGTCGGCCGGCTGATAGGGCCACCCGAGCCGGCTCCACAGGATGAGATCGGCGCTCGGAGCGACGGCCGCGGTGGGCTCGATGTTGACGATCGTGAGCGCGTCGATCGTCTCGACGATGCCCGCGGGCCGCTCCGCCGCCAGCAGCTGCCCGCGCACCGCGATGCGGCGCGCCTGCTCGCGGGTCAGCCGGTGGACCATTCCCCGACGCTACCGCCGGCTCACGACACGGGTCACGTCACAGGAGGGTCAGAACTGCACGCGCGGTGGCTCCGAGATCGCCGCGCCGTCGATGACCTCGAAGAACTCGCGCTCGTGGAAGCCGAGGTTGCGGGCGAACAGGTTGTTCGGGAAGACCTTGATCTTCGTGTTGAGCTCGCGCACGCCGCCGTTGTAGAACCGGCGCGAGGCCTGGATCTTGTCTTCGGTGTCGACGATCGACTGCTGCAGCTGCAGGAAGTTCTGGCTCGCCTGCAGCTGCGGGTAGGCCTCGGCGACAGCGAACAGCGACTTCAGCGCCTGCTGCAGGTGCCCCTCGGCGACACCGGCCTCAGCCGGCCCCGACGCCGACAGCGTCTCGGCCCGCGCCCTCGTCACGTTCTCGAACACGGCCTTCTCGTGCGCGGCGTAGCCCTTCACGGCCTCGATGAGGTTCGGCAGCAGATCGGCCCGACGCTTGAGCTGCACCGTGATGTCGCTCCACGCCTCATCCACCCGCACGTTCAGCTGGACGAGGGAGTTGTAGGTCGCCCAGAGATAGATGCCGACGATGACGACGAGCGCCACCACGATGAGGACTGGGATCAGCCATTCCATTGCCGAGGCTCCGTTCGGTAGTGCCCTCATCCTACCGACGCGAAACCCCGTCGCATGTGGGGTATTCCCCGACTCTCAGCCGTTACCCACCGAGCACGCGATCGAGGTACGGGTTGCGGAAGAGCCGCTCCGGGTCGAGTCGGTCGCGCAGGGCGACGAAGTCGTCGAAGCGGGGGTAGCGCGACCTCAGGGCGTCGGCGCCGAGCGTGTGCATCTTGCCCCAGTGCGGACGACCGTCGAACCCGAGCATGATCTCCTCGACCGCCTCGAAGTACTCCGACGGGTCCTCGCGCCAATACCGGTGCACCGCGATGTACCCGGAGTCGCGGCCGTACGCCGTCGACAGCCAGCGGTCGTCAGCGGCCGCGACCCTCACCTCGACGGGGAACCCGATCCGCCAGCCCCGGTCGTCGATGAGTGCGCGCATCGCCTCGAAGGCGGGCCGCAGGTTCTCGACCGGCACCGCGTACTCCATCTCGCGGAACCGCACCGACCGGTCCGTCGCGAAGACGCGGGCCGAGGCATCCGTGAACTCCCGATTGCCCCAGATCCTCGCCGACAGGCGGTTGATCGGGGGCACGAGCGCCGGGATCGCCGCGCCGGCCGCACACGCGACCTGGTGCGCCCCGGTGCCGATGAGCCTGTCGTCGATCCACTTGCCGACTCTGGGAAGCGGATGCCGCGGCGCGCTCTCGGGAAGCCGCGTGTTGGTCTTCGTCATGCCACGGTCGGTGTGCGGGAACCAGTAGAACTCGAAGTGGTCGGCCGCCGCCGCGCGTTCGTCCAGCGCGCCGAGGACCTCATCGAGATCCTCGGACTGCTCGACCGCGTGCAGGACGAACGCCGGCACGCACTGCAGCGTGACCTCGACGAGGATGCCGAAGGCCCCGAGCCCGAGCGCGACCGCCGGAACCAGCTCGGGGTGCTCATCCTCACTCACGGTGAAGAGCTCGCCGGACGCGGTCACCAGCGTCGCGCCGACGACCTGGCCCGCGATGCCCGTGAACCGCTCCCCCGTGCCGTGCGTGCCCGTGGAGATCGCGCCTGCGATGGACTGGCGGTCGATGTCGCCGAGGTTCTCCATCGCGAGCCCGTACGGGGCGAGGAGGGCCGGGATCTCGTGCAGGCGGGTCCCCGCGAGCAGCGTCGCCCGAGCGCGGTCGACATCGACCGAAACGACCCCGCTGAGGTCACGCAGCTCCAGAAGCGCGCCGGGCGCGACCGCGATGCCGGTGAAGCTGTGCCCGGCGCCGACCGCCTTGATCGGCATGTGCTGCGCCGCCGCCGCGACGACCGCGCGCTGCACCGCAGCGACGGTGCGGGGGAACTCGATGCGCTGCGGGCGCACCGACTCGGTGCGCGCCCAGTTGCGCCACGCGGCTCCGGGACGGGTCACAGGAACGCCTTGCCTTCGCCGCGGTAGGTCGCCACCTCCCCCACGCGGGCGTCGCCGTCCACCAGGTGGTAGCGATCGACGCGCTCGGCGAGTTCGCCGCTCTTCGAGTGGCGGAACCAGACGCGGTCACCCACCCGCAGGTCGCGGGCCGCGTCGCCGCGCAGCGGCGTCTGCACCTCACCGGCTCCCTCGCGGGGAGCCATGCGCAGCCCGGCGGGCCACACGGCACGGGGTTGGCGCGACTCGAGCGCAGGCCCGGAGGCGATCCATCCGCCGCCCAGCACCGTCGCCACGTCGGGGGCGGGCCTGCGCACGACCTCCAGCGCGAACGCAGCGGCGGGCGCGGGGTCGAAGGCGCGGTAGCCGTCGAAGAGGTGGCCGGCGAGCAGACCGCTGCCGGCAGTGACCTCGGTGACGGCCTGATCGGATGCCGTGAGCTCGAGGGATCCGGTCCCGCCGCCGTTCACGAACTCGAGCGGGGCGATGTCGCGCAGCGACGCCACGATGGCGCCACGGCGGTCGAGAAGCTCGGCCGCGGAGCGGCGCTGCATCCAGCGGATGACGGAGTCGCCCGACCCGGTCGCGTCACCCTGGCCCGCGATCTGGGCCTCGTACATCATGAGGCCCACCAGGCGGAAACCGGGGCGGGCAGCGATCGAACGCGCGAGCGCGGCCACCTCGGCCGCCTCGTGCACCGGAGAGCGGAGCACGCCGATGTGGCCCAAGCCGGGTGCCCGCCACGAGGCGTCGGCGTCGATGGCCACGCGGATCTCGGGTCGCGCGCCGGGTGCGGCGACGGCGTCGACGAGGTCGAGCTGGGTCAGGTCGTCGACCATCAGGGTGATGCGCGACGCCGCGGTCTCGTCGGCGGCCAGCGCCGCGATCGCGGCGCGGTCGGCCGTCGGGTAGCCGAGGACGATGTCGTCCATCGTCTGCGCCAGCCACAGCGCCTCGGGAAGCGTGAACGCCAGGATGCCCTGGTAGCCGGGCAGCGCCAGGACGGCGTCGAGAACCTCGCGCACGCGGACCGATTTGCTGGCGATGCGGATCGGCACGCCGCCGGCGCGCACGACGAGGTCGAGGGCGTTGTACCGCAGCGCTTCGGCGTTGATCGCGGCGACCGGGCCGCTCGCGTCCGCCAGGGCCCGACTCATGGCGGCCCAGTAGGACGCGGGGTGATCCCACGGCTTCGTCGCCGCGGACGTGGACAGCAGATCGAGACTCATACGGCTCGCTCCGGGTGCGTGCGCATCGCCCCAGCCTAGAACGGCGGGAGCGGTACCGATGACCGGCTGTGGACGGCGATTCGCACCCGACGCTGCGGGAGTACCCCCGGTGGGATTCGAACCCACACTGGAGCGAGTTTAAGTCGCCTGCCTCTGCCGTTGGGCTACGGGGGCGGGTCGCGTGCCGCCGGGAACGCGAATGCCGCAGGCTCATCTTCTCAGACGGGCCTGCGGCATCCGGCGTACGACGTCAGTTCGCGGCGACCTTCTCGGCGTCGGCCGCGGGCTTCGCCGGAGCCTTGCGCGCCGGAGCCTTCTTGGCGGGCGCGACCGCCGGAGCAGCCTTCTCGGCGGGCGCCTCGACCGGCTGCGGCGGCCGCGGGCGCGCGGCGAACTCTTCGAACACGTAACGCGGGTTCTGCACCGTCGACAGGTTCACCATGTCGCGGCCGAGCCAGAAGTTGTTCCACCAGCCCCACAGCACACGCCACTTGCGCTCCCACGACGGCATCGCCAGGCCGTGGTAGCCGCGGTGGGCGAGCCACGCGATCCAGCCCTTGAGGGCGATGTTTCCCGACTGGAACACGCCGACCCAGAGGCCGAGGCCCGCGACCGCACCCAGGTTCTTGTGGATGTACTCGCGCGGCACCTCGCCGCGGAGCACCGCGACCAGGTTCTTCGCGAGGAGCTTCGCCTGACGCACCGCGTGCTGGGCGTTGGGCACGCAGTAGCCGCCCACGCCGCCACCGGTGAGGTCGGGCACGGCCGACACGTCGCCGGCGGCCCAGGCGCCCTCGACGACCTCGTCCTCGGTGCCGACACGAAGGTCGGCGCGGGTGCGGATGCGGCCGCGCTCCTCGACGGGGAGGTCACCGCCGCGCACCACCGTGGGGTTCGCCATGACACCGGCGGTCCAGATGATGAGGTCGCTCGGGATGGTCTCGCCGGTCGACAGCTCGATGTTGCCGCCGACGGCGCCGGTGACCTGCGTGTCGAGGTGCACCGAGGCGCCCCGCTTTGCGAGGTTCTTCAGCACCCACTCGCTCGTCTTCAGCGAGACCTCGGGCATGATGCGGCCCATCGCCTCGATGAGGTGGAAGTGCGTGTCGTCGAACGTGAGCTGCGGGTAGCTCTTGACCAGCGAGGAGGCGAGCGAGCGCAGCTCGGCGAACACCTCGATGCCGGCGAAGCCGCCGCCGACCACGACGACGGTGAGCAGGCGGTCGCGCTCGGGACCCGCGGGCAACGTCGACGCCTTGTCGAAGTTCGACATCAGCTTGTCGCGGATCGCGACGGCTTCTTCGATCGTCTTCAGGCCGATCGCGTTGTCGGCGATGCCGGGGATCGGGAAGGTGCGCGAGACGGCGCCCGCGGTCACCACGATCTGGTCGTAGGCGAGCTCGTACGGCTCGCCCGCGATCGGCGTGATCGTGGCCACCTTGTTCGCGTGGTTGATGCCGGTCACCTTGGCGGCCACGACGTTCGTCTTCTTGAGGTGACGGCGCAGTGCCACGACCGAGTGGCGGGCCTCGATCGAGCCGGCGGCGACCTCGGGGAGGAACGGCTGGTACGTCATGTAGGGCAGCGGGTCGACGATGGTCACGTCCGCCTCGCCCTTGCGCAGATGCTTCTCGAGCTTCCAGGCCGTGTAGAAGCCTGCGTATCCGCCACCGACGATGAGGATCTTGGGCACGGTGTTGGTCACGGTTTGGAGTACTCCTCCTGTGTCAGCGGCTCGGCGCGCGGGACGCCAATCGGATGCGTCGGACAGCAGCGGTGACGCCGAGCGCCACCAGTATAGCCGTCGCCGTGACGAGCAGGAGCGGGAGGGTGCCGTAGATGACCGTGTCCCGATCGGGAAGGAGAGGCGATGCCGCGCGGGTCATCGGCTCGGTGTCCGGCAGCGGCGGAACCTCCACGGGCGCGGCCGGCTCCTCGGGCATCGGCGCGACCGGCGCGCGACGATACAGGCGCACCCAGTCCGCGAGGCTGCCCATCGGGTTCGCGGTGACGCTCGGGATGCTCGACGAGACGGCGGCCGCAGCATCCACCAGTCCATAGCCGTAGAGCAGATCCGGCACGTCCGTCGCGCCCGCCGCGGGGCGGGCGGTCTTGATGATGCGGTTGATGACGTTGTTCGCGTCGAGCTCGGGGTGCGCCGCCCTCACGAGGGCCGCGATGCCGGCGACGATGGGAGCCGCGCCGCTCGTGCCGTCCCACGAGACCAGGGTCGAGTCGGCCGAGACGCCGACGAGCTCCTCACTCGGCGCCGAGACGCCGATGGTGATGCCCTGCGTCGACGCGTCGACGCTGGCCTTGCCGGAGCGGTCGACGCCGCCCACCGTCAGCACGCCCGGGATCGTCGCGGGAGCGCCGACGCGCGTGGTCCCGCTCCCCCGGTTGCCCGCGGCCACCACGATGACCACGTCGTGCTCGAAGGCGTACAGGAAGGCGTCGTCCCAGCTCTCGGGCCAGTCCGGCACGTTCGTCGTGAGCGACATGTTGATGACGTCCGCGCCGTTGTCGACCGACCAGCGGATCGCGTCGGCGATCTGGTCGGAGAACGGGCGCTGCGCAGACGACCCGAATGCGACCGACACCGACAGCAGCTGCGCCTCGGGCGCGACGCCGACCATGCCGGTGCCGGGGCCGGTGCCCCGGCCCGCGGCGAGGGAGGCGACCCAGCTGCCGTGATCCTTGTCGACGGCGCCGACGGGCGTGCGCCCGTCGGACGAGCCGGCCCCCGAGACATCCGTCCCCCCGGCGACCGCGCCGTCGAACTCGACGGGTCCGCGACCGATCCCGGTGTCGATGACCGCGATCTTCACCCCGGCGCCGCGCGTGGTCTCCCACGCTTTCTCGACGCCGTAGTCGGTCAGCCAGTACTCGGCGTCGCGCACCGGATCTCCCGCGGGGGCGGCCTGCGCCGCCGCGGGAGCGGCCGCGACGAGGGTCATCGCGACGGCGGCCGCGGCGACCCCGGCGACGAGGCGCCGGATCATCCGCCCGATCCCGGCTGCGCGCACACGCAGCGCTCCGGCGACCACGACGACATCGCCAGCGCGCGGTCGCCGATCGGGTTGACGCCCGGGCCTGCGGCCAACGCGTGACCGGCGAGCGCGTGCAGGCACTTCACCCGCGTCGGCATGCCGCCGGCGGAGATGCCCGCGATCTCGTCGACCTCGCCGAACTCGGTGCGGTCGCGCAGATAGGCCTCGTGCGCGCGCTGGTAGGCGGCGGCGACCTCCTCGTCGGCGGCGAGCTCATCCTGGAGACCGCGCATCGCGTGGTCGGCTTCGAGCACCGACATCGCCGCCGTCGCGGCGGGGTGCGTGAGGTAGTAGAACGTCGGGAACGGCGTGCCGTCGGGGAGCCTCGGCGACGTCGCGACCACGGTGGGGTTGCCGCACACGCAGCGTGCGGCGATGCCGACGACGCCGCGCGCGGGACGACCGAGCTGTTCGCGGAGCACGGCCAGGTCGGCGTCGCTGACAGGGGGGTACGGCGGGGTCGTCACAGAGGTGCTCCTTGGTCGGGCTCAGATTACCGGCGCCACCTGGGACGCTCCTGGGCCGCGCGCCGGGCGTACGCGCCGCCGTCGTCCCGGCGGCCGGCATCGCTCACGGCGTGGGGGTGGGCGAGGGTTCGGGGTCGGGCACGCCCACGGTCACGGGCGCCACGGTCTGCGCGAGCCCGGCCTCGGTGACCGAGCGCACGAGCTTCGACATCCAGTCCGCGTCGGCGGCCTGGAGCTCGTCGCTCACCGGCTCCTGCTCCTGCGGCGCGAGTTCGGGCGGAAGATCGTCATCGACGAGGTACACGACCTCGCCGGGCTTCACGTAGTACAGCCGTTCACGAGCCTGCGTGGTGATGTAGGCGGGGTCCTGCCAGCGGTCGCGCTGCGACTCGAGCTCGGCGACCTCGTCTTGGCTGAGCTGCACGGCCGCCTCCAGCGCGGCCACCTGCTGGCGCTGGTCGACGTAGGTGCCGATCGTCGGCACGAGCACGAAGGCCGCGAGCACGACCAGGCCCATCATGATCACCATGAAGCCGGAGAGACGGATGCCGCCGAGCCACGCCCGCACGTCGACCGGGCGTCGTGCGCTCACGGGGCGGCGACGGGGCGCACCGGCGCCGGCGCCCGTCCCCGGGGTACGAGAAGGGGGAGCCGTCTTGACCACGACTCCCCCTCTCGTCTCAGAACTTCGTCAGCGCATCAGCCCTTGAAACGGGGGAAGGCTCCGCGGCCCGCGAACACCGCGGCCTCGCCGAGCTCCTCTTCGATGCGCAGAAGCTGATTGTATTTCGCGACGCGCTCGCTGCGGGCGGGCGCGCCGGTCTTGATCTGACCCGCGTTGACGGCCACCGCGAGGTCGGCGATGGTGGTGTCCTCGGTCTCGCCCGAGCGGTGCGACAGCATCGAGCGGTAGCCGTTCTGGGTGGCGAGGGCGATCGCGTCGAGCGTCTCGGACAGCGTGCCGATCTGGTTCACCTTGACCAGCAGCGCGTTGCCGACGCCCAGGTCGATGCCGCGCTGCAGGCGCTCGGGGTTCGTGACGAACAGGTCGTCGCCGACGAGCTGGACCTTCTTGCCGATCTTGTCGGTGAGGTCCTTCCAGGCGTCCCAGTCGTCCTCGGCGAGGGCGTCCTCGATCGTGACGACGGGGTAGTTCGCCACCAGGTCGGCGTAGTAGTCGGTCAGCTGCTCGGCCGACCAGGCCTTGCCCTCGACCGTGTACACGCCGTCCTTGAAGAACTCGGTCGCCGCGACGTCGAGGCCGACGCCGATGTCCTTGCCCGGGGTGAACCCGGCCTTCTCGATCGCCTTGATGAGGAAGTCGAGGCCCTCGCGGTTGCTGGGGAGGTCGGGCGCGAAGCCGCCCTCGTCGCCGAGTCCGGTCGAGAAGCCGGCCGCCTTCAGCTCGCCCTTGAGGACGTGGTAGACCTCGGTGCCCCAGCGCAGCGACTCGGCGTACGTGTCGGCGCCGATCGGGGCGAGGAAGTACTCCTGGAAGTCGATGCCGTTGTCGGCGTGCTCGCCGCCGTTGATGACGTTGAACAGCGGCACGGGCAGGACGTGCGCGTTGGGGCCGCCCAGGTAGCGGAACAGCGGCAGGTCGGCCGAGTCGGCGGCCGCCTTGGCGACCGCGAGCGAGACGCCGAGGATGGCGTTCGCGCCGGTGCGCGACTTGTTCTCGGTGCCGTCGGTGGCGATGAGGATCTCGTCGACGAGACGCTGCTCGCTCGCCTCGACGCCCTCGATCGCGGGGCCCAGCTCGTCGATGACGGCCGCAACCGCCTTCAGCACGCCCTTGCCGCCGTAGCGGCTCTTGTCGCCGTCGCGCAGCTCGTACGCCTCGAAAGCGCCGGTCGACGCGCCGGAGGGGACGGCAGCGCGCTGGACGATCCCGTCGTCGAGCAGCACCTCCACCTCGACGGTCGGGTTTCCGCGCGAGTCGAGGATCTCGCGGGCGCCTACAGCCTCGATCTGTGCCACAGGGGGTCTCCTTGCTTGGTGGAGGGTGGTTCGTCGGAGCGTCGTCGGTCCGCCCACGAGTCTAGTGATGACGGATGCCGCGGCCAGAGGTTTGCGTCATACGACGAGCGCGATCGCGATCCCGTCGTAGCCCTTGGCGTCGAGCGTCTGGATGGCGGTCGCGTCGAACCGCGGGTCGCGGCCGAGCATCTCGAGCCCGCGCTGTACGCCGATGATCTGGGGATTCTCGGTCGCGGGGTTCGCGACCTCGCCGCCACGGACGGTGTTGTCGACCATCACCACCGTTCCCGGGCGGCCGAGTCGGGCGGCCCAGTCGATGTAGATCGTGTTGGACTCTTTGTCGGCGTCGATGAAGACCAGGTCGAACGGCGCCCCGCCGTCCAGGGTGGGCAGCACGTCGGCGGCGCGCCCGACCTTGATCTCGACCTTGTCGCCCACGCCGGCGCGATCGAGGTTCGCGCGCGCGAGGTCGGCGTTGCGCGGCTCGGCTTCGATGGTCACGACGTGGCCGTCATCGGGCACGCCACGAGCGAGCCAGATCGTGGAATAGGCGCCGAGCGTGCCGATCTCGAGGACGCGGCGCGCCCCCGACATCCGCGTGAGCAGGTGGAGGAACTTGCCGTTGACCGGCGCGACCTCGATGGCCGGCAGCCCCGCGTCGTTCTGGTCGGCGACCGCCTGGTCGAGTCCCGGATCGTGTCCGACCAGCAGTTCGGTGAGGTACGCGTCGACTCGCTGCCACTTCTGCGGAGTGGGCCAGGTGTCGCCAGTGGGATCGGCCATGCCCACAGCCAATCCTCGACCGCCACCGGGCGTCAAGACCTGACAGCGGACCGCTCGACGAGCGCCTCGAGAAGCGCCGCCCCGGTGCCGGCGTCGTCGACGGTCACGACGAACCGCTTGCCGCTGCGGCGGAGCACCTCGATGGCCTCGCCCGTGCGCAGCACGACCCCGAAACGGCGCCCGGTGCTGAGACGGAGGCCCCAGCCGCCGAACTCCCCCATCGGGTTCACCTCGACGCGCGCAGCCGAGACCACGTCGGTGAGCGGCACGTGGAACCGCGGGACGCCGAGCACGGAGTCGACGTGCAGACCGGTGTCGTCCACGCGCACGTGGAAGGCGAGCGTCGTCGCCGCGAACACGAGGAGCAGCAGCGCGATCCCGGTGAGGAGCCAGGCCAGGAGCGGCTCCGCGTCGGTCACCCAGCTGGCGACGGCCGCGACGGCCACCGAGAGCACGGCGACGACGATGGCGATCGCTCCCCCGAGGGTCATCGCGGCCGCCCGCACCCACACCGCGCGCTCGCCCGCGGCGAGCGCGAGCGGCGTCGCCGGCGCCCGGGTGTCGTGTGCTGCCTGCTGGTGGGGCTGCAGGTACCACGCACCCACGCCCACCAGCGCGGCGGCCGCGACCGCAGCCGCGAGCGCGACCCAGACGGTGGGCGCGTCGCCCGCGCCATCGAGTCCCGCCTGCATCACGAAGCTCACGGTGAACGCGACCGTCGTCAACGCCGACGTCGCCGCCGCCGTGGCGCCCATGAGACGGTACGTGGCACCCCGCTCTCCGCGGCGCAGCCCCGGCAGGCTGGTCAGCGCGATGAGGAGCGGGATGCCGAGCCCGAACACCGCGGTCATCAGCGGCTGCGTCCACGCGGGGGCGAATCGGTCGGCCTCCCCCGCTGCAGTCCAGTGCACCGCGACGGTCGACGGCACCTGGGGAAGCAGCGCGAGCTGCACGGCGACGCCGACGGCGACGAGCAGGACGGGCAGCCACACCGCGACGAGCACGAAGCGGCGGACGACCCGGTCGGAGCGGTCAGTGGTGGTGGCGTTCGTCATGGGCGGCGATCTCCTTCACGAGAGCGGCGAGTGCGTCGGACGGGAGCCCCGCCGCGCGCGCCCGCGCGACGAGGTCGTGGATGTCGTGATGGAGGGCCTCGAGGGTCGCCGCCTGCGCAGTGATGACCGCGCCCCGCCCGCGGCGGAGCTCGACGAGCCCCTCGTCGCGGAGGTCCTGGTAGGCGTGCAGCACCGTGTGGACGTTGACGCCGAGCGCGGCAGCGATCTCGCGGGCGGCGGGGAGCCTGTCACCCGGCTGCACACGGCCTGCCGCGGCATCCGCTCGCACCGATGCGGCGATCTGCGCGAATAGCGGCGCATCGCTCTCGGGATCGATCCTCACCAACACACATTTATTCTATGACAACTAGAACAACTCTATGGCCGGTTTGTCGAGATCGACCAAGCGAATGCGACCCGCGGGGCCATAGCGGCCATGCTGAGGCCCATGCGCGTGACCCCTCGACGCCTCGCCGTCGGCATGAGCCTGTGGATCCCCAACCTGTTCAGCGGCATCCGCGTGCGGAGGTTCGCCGACGACTGGACGAGTGCCACGGTCGAGCTGCACGTCAACGTCTTCACCCGCAACTACGTGAAGACGGCGTTCGGCGGCTCGATGTCGGCGATGACGGACCCCTACTACTTCATGCTGGTGATGCACCAGCTCGGCCGCGACTACGTCGTGTGGGACACCCGCGGCGAGATCGAGTTCCTGAAGCCCGGTCGCGGCGTGCTCACCGCACACTTCGCGGTCCCACGGGAGAAGGCGGAGGACCTCCGCGAGCGCGCACGCGGAGGCGCGAAGGTGCGCGAGTGGTTCGAGACCGACATCACGGATGCCTCGGGGGACGTCGTCGCGCGCGTGCGCCGCGAGGTCTACGTGCGTGAGAAGAAGCGGGTGACCACGGCTTCGGCGGCCGGCGCGTAGCGGCCCGCCTCACAGGTCCGCGCGGTCGTCCGTGGCCGTGAACCCCGAGCACCGCACGGAAGCCGTTGGCCAGGTGCGCCCGATTCGCGGAGCCGAGCTCGGCCGCGATGTCGCCGAGCGGCGCCTCCGCGTCGTCCTCGCCGGCGGCCGATCATGACGGGCGTGGACGACCTGTCGGACGACGAGAGCGCCGCGCGCGTCGCGGAATGGGGCGCGTCGGTCAGCGCGGGCTGACGGCGTCCTCCCGCGCGGCGGCGAGCTCGGCCACGAGCGCGGGCAGCAGCGCCTCAGCGGTGCGTCGGTAGCCCAGCGCGCTGGGGTGGAACCGGTCGAGGCTGAACATCTCGTCGGGCTGGGTGACGAAGAACGGCCCGACGGCCCGGCCGAGCGACACGGCGCGCGCGCCGGTGCGGGCGGCGGCGCCGGCCTGCGCATCGGCGAGCTGGCGCGACAGGCGAGAGCCGAGTGCGCGCAGCGGCTGCGGCACCGGACGGAGCGCCCCGAGGTCGGGGCAGGTGCCCACCACGACGACGGCGCCGCGCGCCCGCAGCCGCACGATCGCCTCCTCGAGGTGGCCGATCGATGTCGACACCGGCACGCGGTGCGTGATGTCGTTGCCGCCCACCACGATGACGGCGGCGTCGGGGCGATAAGCGGCGGGCAGCGCGTCGACCTGCGCGGCGAGCACCGACGACTCCGAACCGACGATGGCCGCCGTGCGCAGACGCACGGGCCGGCGCTCGGCGCGCGCGAGCCCCTTCGCCAGGCGGCCGCCGAGGGTGTCCTTGCGCCGCTCTGCTCCGAGCCCGGCCGCGATCGAATCGCCCAGCACGACGAGCTCGACCGGCGGACCGTCGAAGCGGCGCGCCCACACGCGGTCGGCGTCGAGTGCCTCCTCGCCGAGCGGCTTGCCGATCCGGCGCCGCGCGACCGCCGCCTGGCGCTTCAGCACGGCTCGACCGCCGAGCAGAACGAGCCCCGCCCCCAGCGCGGTTCCGGCAGCGCCGATGACGACCGAACAGCGCAACGCGCCCCGTGTCGACGACATGGCTCTCATGCCACCTCATCCGTATGAACGGATGAGGTCACCCGGATGACGCGCCGGGTGCGGCGCCGCACGCGCTGAGCTTCTTGGCGACTCGCCATGAACCGGGCTCACAACGGCGACTCCTGGCGAGTCGCCAAGAAGATGCCGCGGCGGCCGCATTGGACGTTTCGGCGAGTCGCCAGGATCTGCCGTCGACACCGCGCACTTCTGGCGAGTCGCCAGAATGCGACGTCGACACGGCGCACTCCTCGCGAGCCGCCGCGTCCGACGTCAGGACGCGCCGGACACCTCGTCCACCGCGGCGGCGACGCGGCGCTCGCGGGTCTCGGGGCGCTTGGCGTCGCTCACGCCGCGAGCCAGCTCCTTGCGGCGGGTGAACGTCAGCGCGTCGAACGCGGCCCGTGAGCCGGCGGCCTCGAGCGCCGCGGCGAGGTCGTCGGGAACCTCCACCTCGCGTTCGGCGGTGTCGAGCTCGATCGTGGCATCGACCTCGTCGCCGATCTCGACGCCGAGCTCGGCACGCACGGCCTTCGAGAAGCCGATGAGGTTGCGCCCGCCCATCACGCCGAGGCGCACCCGCGCGGTGCGCCCACCGATCTTGACCACGACGGCGGCCCTCTTGCCGCCGCCGAGCTCGGCGACCTGCTCGTCGGTGAGTTCGATCGCGGTGGCGGGGCCCATCGGCGCGAGCACGGTGTGGATCTGCAGCGTCATCGCCCCATCCTGGCGGGCGCAGGCGCCGGGCGGAAACCCCGAATCCGCCCGTTCCGCGCCGCAGGCTAGAGTTCGCCCGTGACCTCCCCCGCGCTCCAGCGGCGCCTCGGACTCGGCGACGCCGTCTTCATCGGGCTCGGCTCGATGATCGGCGCGGGCGTCTTCGCGGTGTGGGCACCGGCAGCGGATGCTGCGGGCACGGGCCTGCTCATCGGCCTCGCGATCGCCGCCATCGTGGCGTTCGGCAATGCGACCTCGTCGGCGCAGCTGGCCGCCGCCTACCCCACGTCGGGTGGAACGTACGCCTACGGACGCGCGGAACTCGGCCCCTGGTGGGGGTTCGTCGCAGGCTGGGGCTTCGTCATCGGCAAGATCGCGAGCTGCGCCGCGATGGCCCTCACGTTCGCCGCGTACGCCGCCCCCGCGGGATGGGAACGACCCGTCGCGATCGCGGCCGTCGTCCTGCTGACCGCTGTCAACTGGTTCGGCGTCACCCGCACCGCCGGTGCCGCGCGGGTGATCGTCGTGATCTCGCTCGGCGCGCTCGCCGCAGCTCTCACGGCCGCCTTCTCGGCGGGCTCGGCACCGGACGGGTTCACGTCCGAGACACTGTGGGCGGGCGGCGGCTACGGCATCCTGCAGTCCGCCGGGCTGCTGTTCTTCGCGTTCGCCGGGTACGCGCGCATCGCCACGATGGGCGAGGAGGTGCGCGACCCGCGGCGCGTGATCCCGCGCGCGATCGTGATCGCGTTCGCCGTCGCCCTCGCGGTGTACGCCGTCGTCGCCATCGCGGTGCTGAGCGCGCTCGGCCCCGACACCGTCGCCTCGTCGACCGAGCCCGTCGCCGATGCGGCGGCGCAGTCGGGCTGGGCGTGGATCGACGTGGTCGTGCGCGTCGGCGCCGCGGCGGCCTCGCTCGGTGCGCTGCTCGCGCTGATCGCCGGGGTGAGCCGCACGGCCTTCGCGATGTCGCGCGAGCGCGACCTGCCCCGATTCTTCGACGCCGTGCACCCGCGCTGGCATGTGCCGCACCGCGCCGAGCTCGCGGCGGCCGTCATCGTCGTGCTGCTCGTGGCGCTCGTCGATCTCGGCGGCGCGATCGGCTTCTCGTCGTTCGGCGTGCTGCTGTACTACTTCGTCGCGAACGTCGCCGCCTTCCGCCAGCGCGGCGACGCGCGACGCTACCCGGTCGCGCTGCAGGTGATCGGCGGGATCGGATGCCTCGTCCTGGCCGTGACGCTCCCGTGGCAGTCCGTCGTGGCCGGCGTGATCGTCGTCGCGGTCGGGGTGGCGTACCGGGCCCTGCGCCTGCGCCGCGCCGCCTCGCGCTGATTCCTCGCGTGCCGCCGCCGACTGTCGTCTCACGGCGGCGGCGAGACGACGGTGGGGCGGGATCAGGCGAGAGGCTTGACCTCGAGGGCGTCGGCCGTCGTGCCGGCGGACACCGTCGCGAAGGCGGTGTAGCCGTCGGATGCTGCGCGCTCGAGGAGCGCCTTGAGGTTCTTGGTCCGCTGCTCCAGGCGCACGCGCGAGCCCTGCCGCACGAGCGCGGCCTTGAGCGCGAGGAGGTCGGCCTCGGCGACGTCCCGGTCGTGGACGAGGACGACGGCCGGGGGCGCAGCATCCGTCCGCTCCGCCACCAGGTCGACGATGCGCTCGAAGCCGATCGAGAACCCGACGGCGGGAGCGTCCTGCCCGAGGAAGCGGCCGATCATGCCGTCGTAGCGGCCGCCGCCGCCGAGCGAGTAGTCGACCGAGGGGTGCGCGAGCTCGAAGATCGTGCCGGTGTAGTAGCCCATGCCGCGCACCAGGAACGGGTCGAACACGAGCGGGATGTCGCCCTCGAGCTCGGTCTGCGAGCCACGGGCGGCTGCCACGGCCGCCCCGATGCCGACGAGGTGCGCGACGACCTCGTCGGGGGCGCCCTCGGGCAGCGCCTTGCGGATCTGCCGCTCGCCGTACGGGTTGTACTCGAGGGTCATCGGGCGGCGCAGGAACGCGTCGAACGCGTCGACGGCGGCGCGGGTCGCACCCCGCTCCCGCAGTTCCGCGACGATGCCGTCGGGGCCGATCTTGTCGAGCTTGTCGATCGTGATGAGGACGCCCGGGCGCTCGTCGGTGGTGAAGCCGAAGCTGTCGAGCATCCAGTCGAGCGCTCGCCGATCGTTGATGCGGACGCTCGCGCCCTCGAGCCCGAGGGCGTCGGCGGTGTCGAGCGTCGCGACGACGAGCTCCGCCTCGGCGCGGGCCGACCCATCGCCGATGATGTCGATGTCGCACTGCAGGAACTGGCGGTAGCGGCCCTTCTGCGGACGCTCGGCGCGCCAGACCGGTGCGATCTGGATCGCGCGGAACACCGCCGGCAGCTGGCCGCGGTTGGTCGCATAGAAGCGGGCGAGGGGCACGGTGAGGTCGTACCGCAGCCCCAGATCGGTGAGCCCTGCGGGGTCGTCGGCCGCGGCGCGGATCGCCTCGGCGTCGAGACCGCGCTTGAGCACGTTGTAGGCGAGCTTCTCGTTGTCGCCGCCGATGCCCGCGTGCAGCCGCGAGTACTCCTCCATGACCGGAGTCTCGATCTCGTCGAACCCGTGCGCGCGGTAGCGCTCGCGGATGACGGCGAGCACGCTCTCGCGACGGGCCTTTTCAGCGGGGAGGAAGTCGCGCATGCCGCGCGGCGGATTGACGGATGCCACGCACCTATCCTTCCAGGTCCGCCGGGTTCCCTTCCGCGGCGCGGATGTCGCGCTCGAGCCGGCGCAAGCGCTCGCGCAGCGCGCGCTCCGCGTCCCACCCGTTCGCCCGGGCAGCGGCGACGAGTCCGAGGAGCGCGTCACCGAGCTCGGCCTCCGTCGCGGGTCGGTCCGCGCCAGTCCCGCGAGAGTGCAGCTGGTCGCCGAGAGGTGGGGAACCAACCGCACTTTCGTCCAGGAGCTGGACTCTCGCGGGTTCGAGGCCGACCTGGGTGGCCTTCGACAGGAGCTTCTGGGCGAGGGCGAGGCTCGGCATCCGCTCGCTCACGCCGTCGAGGACCGAGCGGCGCTGGTGCTTCTCGGCCGCCTTCGCGGCGTTCCAGTGGACGAGCACCTCCTCGGGCGTCGTCGCGACCGCGTCCCCGAAGACATGGGGATGCCGCCGCACCATCTTGTCGGTCAGGCCGCGTGCGACGTCATCGATGTCGAAGGGGTCGTCCTCGTCGCGCGACGCGATCTCGGAGTGGAACAGCACCTGCCACAGCAGGTCGCCGAGCTCTTCGCGGAGTTCGTCGCGCGAGCCGTCCTCGACGGCGTCGATCAGCTCGGCGCTCTCCTCCACGAGGTAGGGCACCAGGGCACGGTGGTCGATCTGCTGCGTCCACACGCATCGGTCGCGCACTGCGTGCATGACGTCGGCGGCCTCCCGGAGCGGGTCGGGGGCTCCGGGCGGACTAGCGCCGTTCACGTCGTCACGGATGCTGCCGCCGTCCGGCGTCGATAGTGCCATGCCCGCCACGATACGAGCCCTCCGGCCAGCAGGAGCGAAATCACGGAACCTGCGAGCACACCGAGAGTCGCCTGGTCGCGGAGGGCGGCCGCATCGGAGAACGCGAGCTCGGACAGCAGCAGCGAGACGGTGAACCCGATACCGCCGAGGGCGCCGGCGGCGAGCAGGTCCCCGAACGCGAGCGGCGGCGCACCCCCCTGACGTCCGATGCGCAGCGAGATCCACCCGAGCAACGAGATGCCGACGACCTTGCCGACCGGCAGCGCGACCAGCACGCCCCAGAAGGCGGGCGACAGCTGCGACAGCGGCACCGCCGGGATCGGCACGAGCGCCGCCGAGAAGGCGAAGACCGGGAGCACGATGACGTTCACCCACGGCTCGAGCTCGTGCCGTGCGCGCAGCGCCGGCCGCTGCGCCATCGCGAGCCCGAGCGCGACACCCGCGATCGTCGCGTGCACGCCCGAGAGATAGACCAGCACCCACGTCGTGATCGCCAGCAGCACCAGCACGACGGCGATCGGCACGCGGGCGCGCGTGTCGAGCTGCCGGCTCAGGATGCCGAAGGCCACCACCGCGACCGCGGCCCCGGCGAGCGCCGCGACGTTCACCCCGGTGGTGAAGAGCACCGCGATGAACACGATGCCGACGATGTCGTCGAGGATCGCGAGCGCGAGCAGGAACACCCGGAGTGCGGACGGCAGGCCGCGGCCGAAGACCGCGAGCACGCCGAGCGCGAAGGCGATGTCGGTCGCCGTCGGGATCGGCCAGCCCGCGGTGGCGTCCGATCCCCACGCCGTGACGGCGTAGATGGCGATCGGCACCACGACGCCACCGGCCGCGGCGATCGCGGGCTGCAGGGCCTTGCGCGCCGAGTTGAGCTGACCGGACGTGAGCTCGTACTGCAGCTCCACGGCCACGACGAAGAAGAAGACGGCGAGGAGCCCGTCCTTGATCCAGTGCGAGAGGCTGAGCTCGAACACGCCCGGGATGCCGAGGTACGTGTGCATCGCGTGGTCGACGGCGGGTCCCCACGCCGAGTTGGCGACGAACAGGCCGAGACCGGCCGCGATCAACAGGATGATCGCCGGGAAGCGGGCGGAGCGGAGAAGCGACATCTGGCCTCCGTGAGGGGATCGCGGGTCGACGAGGACGTGCCGACCAGACTTCCCGGCGCTCCAGGGGCCAGTGTAGCGAGCAGATCGCCGGCGCTGCCGAGCGACTCCTTCGCCCGATCGTCACACAACGTCGACCGTCACTTCGGGGAAACACCGCGCCGTTAGCCTGGACAGATGCGTGAACTCACCCACACCGAAGCGATCGATCTCGTCGGGCGGTACGAGGCGGAGCAGGCGATCCCCGAGCAGATGCGCGGCGACGTCCGCATGCTCGGGACGCTCCTCGGTCAGGTGCTCAGGGAGAGCGGATCGCCGGGACTGTACGAGGATGTGGAGCGCCTGCGCACCGCCACGATCCAGGCGTACACCGACGAGACGCCCGAGGCCTTCGCCCGCGCCGCCGCCATCGCCGACTCCTTCACGATCGCCCGCGCCGACGAGGTCGCCCGGGCGTTCACCGCCTACTTCCATCTCGTGAACCTCGCCGAGGAGCACCAGCGCGTGCGCGTCCTGCGCGAGCGCGACGGACGCCCCGACCGCGAGCAGGCGACCGACTCGGTCGCCGCCGCCTTCGTGCGCCTGGCCGCCGAGGTCGGCGACGACACCGCGTTGGAGCGCCTGCAGAGCATGCGGTTCCACCCCGTCTTCACCGCGCACCCGACCGAAGCGCGCCGCCGGGCGGTCTCGACGAGCATCCGCCGTCTCGCCACCCTCCTCGAAGAGCACGACGCGTCGCTGCGCGGCGGCGCCGACGAGCGCCGCGCCGAGCGGCGGATGCTCGAGGAGATCGACACCCTCTGGCGCACCGCGCCGCTGCGGCCCGAGAAGCCGGCTCCGACCGACGAGGTGCGCGCCGTGATGGCCGTGTTCGACGACACGCTCTACACGGCGGTCCCCCACGTGTACCGCCGCGTCGACGACGCCCTGCAGGGCCCCGCCGCCGGCGGCCGCGCCCCCGTCGTGCGCCCGTTCGTGCGCGTCGGCTCGTGGGTCGGCGGCGACCGTGACGGTAACCCCTTCGTGACGGCATCCGTCACCCGCAAGGCCTCCGCGATCGCCAGCGAGCACGTCCTGATCGGCCTGGAGCGCACGACCAGCCGCATCGGGCGCACGATGACGCTCGATGCCTCGACCACGCCGCCGAGCGATGCCCTGCTCGCGCTGTGGCGGCGCCTCAAGGCCGCCGACGAGGACGCCGCCAAGGACATCGCCAAGCGCAGCCCCGACGAGCCGCACCGGCGCATCCTGCTGCTGATCGCGCGCAAGATCGAGGCGACGCGCGCGCGTGACGCCGACCTGGCCTACCGCGACCCCGAGCACCTGATCGCCGATCTGCGCGTCGTGCAGGACTCGCTCGTGCAGGCCGGCGCACCGCGCCAGGCCTACGGCCACCTGCAGCAGCTGCTGTGGCAGGTCGAGACCTACGGCTTCCACCTCACCGAGCTCGAGGTGCGCCAGCACTCGGCCGTGCACGCCAAGGTGCTCGCCGAGCTCGAGTCGGGCGCGCCGCGCAGCGAGCTCGCCGAAGAGGTGCTCGACGTCGTGCGCACGGTCGGGTTCCTGCAGGAGCGCTACGGCCCGCGCGCCGCCGGCCGCTACATCGTGTCGTTCACGCAGTCGGCCGACGACCTTGCGAACGTGCACAAGCTCGCCGCGTACGCGGTCGGGCCCGACGGCACACCCCCGGTGCTCGACGTCATCCCGCTGTTCGAGACGTTCGCCGACCTGCAGGCCGCGCCCCGCATCCTCGCCGAGATCGTCGAGCACCCCGAGTTCGCCGCGCGCCTGGAGGCCACCGGTCGACGTCTCGAGGTCATGCTCGGCTACTCGGACTCCTCGAAGGACGTCGGCCCCGTCGCCGCCAACCTCGCGCTGTACGAGGCACAGGCGAAGATCGCGGCCTGGGCCGAAGAGAACGGCATCGAGCTCACGCTCTTCCACGGCCGCGGCGGCGCGCTCGGCCGCGGTGGCGGGCCCGCGAACTCGGCGATCATGGCGCAGCCGCCGCACTCGGTCGACGGCCGCTTCAAGCTCACCGAGCAGGGCGAGGTCATCTTCGCCCGCTACGGCGACCCCGCCATCGCGATGCGCCACATCGACCAGGTCGCCGCGGCGATCCTGCTCGCCTCGTCGCCCTCGAACGAGGAGCGCAACCGCGCGGCGGCCGACCGGTACGCCGACGTCGCCGCGACCATGGACGCGGCATCCCGCGAACGCTTCTTCTCGCTCGTGAAGGCTCCCGGCTTCGCGCCGTGGTTCGCCCGGGTGACGCCGATGGAGGAGATCGGCCTCCTGGCCCTCGGCTCGCGTCCGGCGCGCCGCGGCCTGTCGGTCGAGTCCCTCGAAGACCTGCGCGCGATCCCGTGGGTGTTCGCGTGGACCCAGGCCCGCATCAACCTCGCGGGCTGGTTCGGCCTGGGCACGGCGCTCGAAGCCGTCGGCGACGAGGCGCTGCTGCAGCAGGCGTACCAGGAGTGGCCGCTCTTCCGTACGCTCATCGACAACGTCGCCATGAGCCTCGCCAAGACCGACGACCGAATCGCCCTGCACTACCTCGAGCTCGGAGACCGCGACGACCTCGCGACGCTCGTGCGCGACGAAATGCACCTCACGCGCGACTGGGTGATCCGCATCACCGGCGGCACCGAGCTGCTCGGCAACAAGCCGGTGCTGCAGCGGGCCGTCAAGATGCGCAGCCCCTATGTCGACGCCCTGTCGCTCCTCCAGCTGCGCGCGTTGCGGGCGCTGCGCGAAGCCCCTGAAGGCGCCCCGGTCGACCCCGATCTTCAGCGCCTGCTGCTGCTGTCGGTGTCGGGCGTCGCCGCCGGTCTGCAGAACACCGGCTGACCCGGACGCCGCCGCGCGTCGCAACCGGGATCGCCGAGAACCCGGCGTACCGTGGCGCCCATGGCACGGAACGTCGTCGCCGAAGTCTGTCCCTGGTGCGGCTCGCTCGATGTGCGGGCGAACGAACCGCGGTGGTTCCGGATCGAGTGGGAGCGTCGGGGCCATCTCGACGACGGCTGGGTCGACCACCTCGAGTTCTGCTGCCGCGATTGCGGCCTCGCCTGGGACTGACGCCGGAGATTGAGGGATGCTGCGGCCCGCAGCATCCGTCCTCCTCGTCGTCCGCGCGGGCGGACGTCAGTCCACCGGGCGGTCGGCGGCGTGGCGCGCGAGGCTGCGTCCGTAGCGCTCGGTGAGCTGCACCATGAGGTCGGGCGTCTCCCGGTCGAGGCCGAAGACGTAACCCGGGAAGTCGAGCTCGCGCTGCGCGGCCCAGATCTCTTCGTGGCGGTCGGGTGGCAGGATCTGCACTGGGTCGCCCACGGCGACCCAGCCGATCGGCACGGTCGACTCTGCGGGGAGCGTCGTGCGCAGGTGCACGACCGCGTTGATGCGCACCTCGCTGCGCGCGCCGATGTGCGCACCGTTGAAGACGCGCGTGCCGGTCGCGAGGAAGACCTCCTCCTCGACGACCGCGCCCGAGATGCTCGCCATCGGGCCGACGAGCACGTGGTCGGCGATGTGCACCGGGTTCGTCGCGGTGGCGCGGATGAGCGCGTTCTCCATCACGATGACGTTCGCGCCGAGGGTGATGGCGCCGCCTTCCGCCGTGATGACGGCGCCGTGGAGGATCTGGCAGTCGGCGCCGATCTCGACGTCCCCGCTGATCACCGCGGTCGCCGCGACGACCGCGTCCGGATGGATCCGGGGCTGTGCCCCGAGGTGCTCGAACCGCATCGTTGGTGCCTTCCGCCGTCGTGGATGGGGCCAGCGTAGCGCCGTCATACGTCCGGGCGACGCCGCCGGCCGTAGGTAGTGTGAAGGAGCGCCGCCCCCGCGCATCGCTCCACCTCTCCTGATCTCAACGATGCAGGAGTGTGGGCGGGGACGCCGGGGGACGCCTCAGGCGCCCGCTGCGGCCTGGGCCGCGGCATCCGGCTTCTTCTCGGGCCACAGCTGGTCGATGAGCTGCGCCACCCACGTGATGAGCTCGTCATCGCCGAGCGGCTCGCCGCCGGCCGATGGCAGCGGCACGACCATCGCCTCTCCCCCGGCGACGAGCTTCGCCTTGGGGTGCAGGCGCTGCAGGCGCACGCGCATCGAGTCCGGCAGGTTCGCCGGGGCGACCCGCAGGTTCGGACCCATCGCGACGACGTCCGCGAGACCGGCCTGGCCGGCGCGGCGCCGCAGGCGGGCGACCGCGAGCAGCCCTTCGACCTCCGACGGCGGCTCGCCGTAGCGGTCGGTGAGCTCCTCGATGACGAGATCGATCGCGTCGTCGTGCGCCGTGACGGATGCCGCGGCCGAGAGCTTCTGGTACGCCTCGAGGCGCAGCCGCTCGCTGTCGATGTACGACTCCGGGATGCGTGCCTGGACGGGCAGCTCGAGCCGGAGCTCGGTAGGCCCCTCGGTCTCTTCGCCGCGGAAGGTCGCGACCGCCTCGCCGATCATGCGGAGGTACAGGTCGAAGCCGACTCCGGCGATGTGGCCGGCCTGCTCGGCGCCGAGGAGATTGCCGGCGCCGCGGATCTCGAGGTCCTTGAGCGCCACCTGCATGCCCGATCCGAGGTCGTTGTTGACGGCGATCGTCTCGAGCCGGTCGGCGGCCGTCTCGCTGAGCGGCTTCATGTCGTCGTAGAGGAAGTACGCATAGGCGCGCTCGCGCGCACGGCCGACGCGCCCGCGCAACTGGTGCAGCTGACTCAGCCCGTACTTGTCGGCACGGTCGATGATGATCGTGTTGGCGTTGGAGATGTCGAGGCCGGTCTCGACGATCGTCGTGCACACGAGCACGTCGAAGCGCCGCTCCCAGAACGCGTCGACGACCTCCTCGAGCGCGTGCTCCCCCATCTGGCCGTGCGCGACGGCGATGCGGGCCTCGGGCACGAGCTCCGAGAGCTCGGCCGCGACGCGCTGGATCGACTGCACGCGGTTGTGCACGAAGAAGATCTGCCCCTCGCGCAGCAGCTCGCGGCGGATCGCCGCGGCGATCTGCTTGTCGTTGCGGGGGCCGACGTAGGACAGGATCGGATGCCTGTCTTCGGGCGGCGTCTGCAGCGTCGACATCTCGCGGATGCCGGTGACGGCCATCTCGAGGGTGCGCGGGATGGGCGTCGCGCTCATCGCCAGGATGTCGACGTTCGTCTTGAGCTTCTTGAGCTGATCCTTGTGCTCGACGCCGAAGCGCTGCTCCTCGTCGATGATCATGAGGCCGAGATCCTTGAAGAGCACCTTCTCGGTGAGGATGCGGTGGGTCCCGATCACCATGTCGACGGTGCCGTCGGCGAGGCCGTCGACGATCTCGCGCGCCTGCTTGTCGGTCTGGAACCGAGAGAGCGCCTTGACCTTGACCGGGAAGCCGGCGAAGCGCTCGGTGAACGTCTCGAGGTGCTGCTTGACCAGCAGCGTCGTCGGCACGAGCATCGCGACCTGCTTGCCGTCCTGGATCGCCTTGAATGCGGCGCGGACAGCCACCTCGGTCTTGCCGAACCCGACGTCGCCGGACAGGAGCCGATCCATCGGGATCGGCTTCTCCATGTCGGCCTTGATCTCGTCGATCGTCTGCAGCTGGTCGGGCGTCTCGGCGAACGGGAACGCCTCCTCGAGCTCGCGCTGCCACGGCGTGTCGGGTCCGAACGCGTGCCCCTTGGCCGCCATCCGCGCGGAGTAGAGCTTGACGAGCTCGACGGCGATGTCGCGCACCGCGCGGCGCGCCTTGCTCTTGGCCTGCGCCCAGTCGCTGCCGCCCATCTTCGACAGGCTGGGCGCCTCGCCGCCGACGTACCGCGACAGCAGGTCGAGCTGGTCGGTGGGCACGAACAGCTTGTCGCCGGGGTAGCCGCGCTTGGACGGCGCGTACTCCAGCACGAGGTACTCGCGCATGCTCTTGACCGCGTTGCGGCCGCCGCTGGAGACCTCGCGCTGCTGCAGCTCGACGAACTTGCCGATGCCGTGCGTCGCGTGCACGACGTAGTCGCCCGCAACGAGCTTGAGCGGGTCGACGACCGCCTTCCGGCGCGACGCGAGCTTCTTGACGACGCGCGTGTCGCCGCCGATCGTGCGGCCGTAGAACTCCGACTCGGTGAGCACCGCGAGCTTGGCGTCGGGCGCCTCGAACCCGCGCTCCAGCCCGCTGAGCACGACGTGCGCGATGCCGGGCTCCGGCGCGTGCATCACCTCGTCGACCTTCCGCGCCGCGATGCCTCGCTCGGCGAGGACGTCGCGCGCGCGTTCCACGAGACCGGCACCGGACGCCGCGACCACGACGCGCCAGCCGTCCGCGAGCAGCTCCCCGACATGCGCGGTCGCGCCCTCGACGTTGCCTTGGAAGGACGGCACCGCAGAACCCGGCACGCGGATCGCGGCAGCGGCCTCGAGCGCGACGTCGATGTCGTCGTCGATGAGGCCCTCGGCCGCGGCATCCGCGTGTCCGGAGTCGAAGGCGCTCAGCGTCCACCAGACGCCGCTGCGGTCACGGGCCGCCTCACGCAGCTGGGGCAGGGTCAGGAAGTCGCCCGCACCCAGGTCGATCGGCGTGCTCGCACCGGCGGTCGCCGCGCTCCATGCGGCGTCGAGGAACTCGCGGTTGGTCTCACCCAGCGTGATCGCGCGCGTCACGGCGCGCTCGGGGTCGACCAGCGCGACCGCCGCCCCTTCGGGCAGGTAGTCGACGAGCGTGACGAGGCCGTCGACGACGGCCGGCAGCAGCGACTCCATGCCCTCCACCGGGATGCCCGCGGACATCTTCTCGAGCATGCCCGCGAGTCCGGGGAATTCGTCCTTGAGCTGGCGGGCGCGGGCGCGCACCGCATCCGTCAGCAGCAGCTCGCGGCTCGGCAGGAGGGTGACCTCGCGCACCTCTCCCGGCAGCGAGCGCTGGTCGGCGACCGAGAACGCGCGCATCTCGTCGACCTCGTCGCCGAAGAACTCGACACGGTACGGGTGCGGCGCGGTGGGCGGGAAGACGTCGAGGATGCCGCCGCGCACAGCGAACTC
Source organism: Microbacterium trichothecenolyticum (assembly GCF_041938625.1). GTDB lineage: Bacteria > Actinomycetota > Actinomycetes > Actinomycetales > Microbacteriaceae > Microbacterium > Microbacterium trichothecenolyticum_D. The sequence goes on from NZ_CP169427.1 coordinate 2,849,367, forward strand.
GCCACGCCGCGACACCATGTCGACGCGGTGGTACGCGAGGTCGACGAGGCGTGTCGACACGTCGCCGAGGTCGTGGCCCCGGCCGCCCACGACGAGCTCGATCGGGTCGACCTCGGTGAGACCCGCGGCCAGGGGCTGGATCGCGCCGCGGACGGACGCCGTGATGACGAGCGGGGCGGCGGCGTCCCAGCGGGCGATGCGGGTGAGGATGTCGAGTCGCGCGCCGACCGTCTCGGCGCTCGGGCTCAGGCGCTCGTGCGGCAGTGTCTCCCACGCCGGGAAGTGCAACACCTCGGCGCCCGGCAGGAGGGCCCCCAGCGCGGGACCGAGCGACTCGGCCCGGCGCCCGGTCGGCGCGACGACCAGCACGATGGGCGGCTTGCCGGCGGCGCGCCGCCGATCGAGCAGAGCGGCGAGGAGCGGAGCGTCGAGTCCTTCGACGAGCGAGAAATCGGCATCGATGGATGCCGCGGCCAGCGCGTCCCGGAAAGGCTCAGCCTGTTCGAGGGCGCGCACGATCCCGGGAACTGTCACCGCACGAGTCTACGACGCAGGACCGACAGCGAGCTTCGCCGCCGACCGTCAGGTCGGGCTCGGGTGGGAACGGGCTCCTAGGATGAGGCTGTGAGCCGGCCCGACGCATCCCCCGCGCCCCAGAACCCGCCCGCCCCACCTGCGGCGTGGGCACCGCCCTCGGCGGCGCCGTTCGGGACACCGACGAGCGAGGGTCCCGCGCCGGGGCATCCGGGCGCCGCGGCGGGCATCCCGCCGGGGTGGTCCGCTCCCCCGGCCGGTGCGTACGCGCCCCCGCCCGGATACGCGCCGCCCGCGGGCTATCCCGTGGTCCCGGCCGCCGTCGGCGGTGCGGCGTATGGTGCGGCTGCACCCGCGAAGCGCAGCGGCGTGCTCGGGATGACAGCCCTCGTCCTCGCGCTCGTGGCGACGGTCGGTGCGAGCCTCGTCGGCGCGATCGCGAGCTTCAACATCGGGCTGGGCGCCGGCCGCGAGATCTCCTCGCGGGCGTTCACCGGGGATTTCGACTGGGGCGTGCTGACACCCGTGCGCGATTGGGTGCTGCTCGGCGAGGTCTCGTTCTGGGTCGGCACCGCGCTCGGCGTATGGGCGCTCATCCAGGGCATCGTGGCGATCGTCACGTCGCGCGGCCGCGGCGCCGGGATCGCCGCCGTCGTCATCGCCGCGCTCGGCCCGATCGCCTTCGGCGCCGTCGTGCAGGGCTTGCTCACCGCGGGCCTCGCCGCCGGGACCGGCATCGGCGGCTGACCCGCGCGGCGGCCGGGTCGCAGCATCCGTCCCTCCCGCTCCTCATTCGAGGACGTGAGCCGGGGTGCGGAGCGGAAACGGCGCGATCGGTCCGCATCTCGGCTCTCGACCTCGGGTGAGGATGCGGGAAGGCCCAGGTTGCCCTCGCGTGAGGCCTCAGACGCGGGGCGCGTGATGCTTCTGCTGGGTGGCGAGCAGACCCTCGGCGACGAGCTGCTCGACCGCGTCCGCGGCGTCGCCGAGGAGGATCGGGAGGTTCTTGCGCTCGGTGGCGCCGAACGGGTCGAGCACCCAGTCCGCCGCGTCCTGGCGACCGGGAGGACGCCCGATGCCCACGCGGACGCGCGGGAACTCCGGGGTGTCGAGGGCCTTCGCGACGTCCCGCACGCCGTTGTGGCCCCCGTGGCCGCCGCCGATCTTGAGCTTGATCGTGTCGAACGGGATGTCGAGCTCGTCGTGCACGACCACGACGTGGTCGGCGTCGATGCCGTAGAACTTCGCAAGCCCGGCGACCGGGCCGCCCGAGACGTTCATGAAGGTGTTGGGCTTGGCGAGGATGAGCTTCGGCCCGCCGGGACGCAGCCACGTCTCGACGACACGAGCGTTCGCCTTGTGCGCCTTGAACGATTCGCTGCGGCGGCCGGCGAGCTCGTCGACGACGAGCTGCCCCACGTTGTGCCGCGTGAGCTCGTAGCGCGGGCCGGGGTTGCCGAGTCCCACGATCAGCCACGTGTCTGCCATGTCATCCATCCTGCCCGAGCCCACACCGCGGCGGCGGCGCAGACCCCCTCGTGAAGCGCAGCGAGGGGGTGCGGAATCCGCACCCCCTCGCCGCACAGCGATCCGATCGCTCGGCGTCCGATTACTCGGCGGCGGCCTCCGCGGCCTCCTCCGACTGCTCGGCGGCGATCTCGGCGTCGGCCTCGGCGATCTCCTCCTCTGCGGCGATCGCCGCAGCGGGGACGGCGATGGCGACGACGAGCAGCTCGGGCTCGGCGGCCAGCGTCGCGCCCTTCGGGAGCTTGAGCTCGGCGGCGGTGATGTGGGTGCCCTCCTCGAGGCCCTCGACGTCGACCTCGATGTGCTCGGGGATGTGGGTGGCCTCGACCTCGAGCGCAACCGACGTGGCATCGAGGTTGACGATGGTGCCGGCGACGGGCTCGCCCAGGACGACGACGGGGACGTCGACCTGGATCTTCTCGCCCTTCTTCACCACGAGGAGGTCGATGTGCTCGATGATCTGGTGCACCGGGTCCTTCTGGACGTCCTTGACGAGCGTGAGCTGCGAGGTGCCGTCGAGGTCGAGCTCGAGCACCGCGTTGGCGCGGCGGATGAGGAGTGAGACCTGGTGGCCGGGCAGGGCGACGTGCACCGGGTCGGTGCCGTGGCCGTAGATGACGGCGGGGATCTTGCCGGCGGCGCGGAGGCGGCGGGCGAAGCCCTTGCCGAAGTTCTCGCGGACCTCGGCCTGGACCTTGGTGTCGGGCTCGGTCGACATGGTGTTCTCCTTGCGGGCACGGGGCCCTTGTCTGCGGCGGCGCGAAGCCGTTCCGAATCGGCCTGCGCGGTGGCGGGCCCGGGTATTGGGGATGTCTTCGACTCGAACGCGCACGCGTGAGGAAAGCCCGGGGGCCGGCATCACCGCGTCGATCACGGATGCCGCAGCTCGCCGAGACCGACGGGCGCGAGGCATCCCTCGCCGAAGTTCGGACAAGAGTCTACCAGCGCCCCCGCTACGATGAGGAACGCACCTGCTTCCCGCTCCCACGGAGGACCCCATGGACTACGGCTTCGCTAGCCACGCTCTTCTCTGGCTCATCGGCGCCATGGCCGCCGTCGGCGCCCTGGGCACGGTGCTCGCGTTCTGGAGCCTCGGCCGCCAGGGCTACCGCAAGGACTGAGAGCCCCCGCCCGGGTCTGGAGCGCTACCGCTCCCCCGGCACCTCGGCGAGGTCCTCTCCGACGGCCTCATCCATCGCGGCATCGGATTCGCTGACGATCCGCGTCATCGCCTCGAACGCCGCATCCGCTTCCCCGCTCGCGACCGCGAACGCGACATCGCGATGCCAGCGCACCGCGTCGGGGTTCGCCTCATGCGGCATGAGCGCGTGGCGCGTACGACCCTCGAGCACCGCCTGGACGACTCCGCCCAGCACCCCGAGCATCGGGTTTCCGGACGCGCTGAGCAGCGTGCGGTGGAACCGCACGTCGGCGTCGAGGTACTCGGCCTCCGCCGCCTGCTGGTCGTGACGCGCCATGCCCAGCGCGGCGGCCACGAGCGCCTGGCGCTGGGCATCGGTCGCGTTGGCCGCCGCCAGACGGGCAGCGAGCGGCTCGACCGCGCCACGCAGCTCGCTCAACTCATGCAGCTGCCGAGCGCGCCCGGGCCCGTCGAGCCGCCACGCGATGATCTCGGGGGCGTAGACGTTCCAGTGCTCCACCGGCAGCACCTCGATACCCGCCTTGCGTCGCACCTGCACCAACCCGAGTGATTCGAGGACTCTCACCGCTTCGCGCGCCGCGGAGCGGGAGGCACCCGAGGCTTCGGCCAGCTCGGTGGTCAGCAGGCGCGATCCGGCGGGATGCTCGCCGTGCACGATCGCGGCGCCGAGCCGCTCGACGAGGGCGTCGTGAACAGGGCTGCCGTGCGGCGTGTCGGCCATGGTCCGATTGTGCCGCACCGCACCCGTTTCATCCGACATTCACGCACCAGTCAGTTTTTAAGTCGTACATATTGACAGTCAACGGTGATCACGTCAGACTAAACAGCATCCTCGGGTCAAAGACTGACCCCGTTTCGATCAAGGACGCTCATGGATATCACCGGACTTCTCTCGCTCCCGGCGGCCCCCGCCGCCGAAGTGACACCCGTCGGCCCGCCGTGGCAGCTGCTCACCGCCGCCGTCATCGGCATAGCGATCATCGTGGTGCTGATCACCTGGCTGAAGGTGCACCCCTTCCTGGCCCTGATGATGGGTGCCATCGCGACCGGCATCATCGCCGGCTTCGAGCCCGGCAAGACGATCGTCAGCTTCACAACGGGCTTCGGCGCGACGATGGGCGGCGTCGGCATCCTCATCGCCCTGGGCGCGATCTACGGCAAGCTGCTGGCGGACTCCGGCGGCGCCGACCGCATCGTCGACACCCTCGTCGCCCGCGCCACGCCCCGCACCCTCCCCTGGATCATGGGCTTCATCGGCGCGATCATCGGCCTGCCGATGTTCTTCGAGGTCGGCCTCGTCCTGCTCGTGCCGGTCATCATCCTGGTCGCACGCCGCTCGGGCCTGCCGCTGATGAAGATCGCGATCCCCACGCTCGCGGGTCTGTCCGCGATGCACGGGCTCGTGCCGCCGCATCCCGGTCCGCTCGCGGCGATCGACATCCTGGGCGCCAACCTCGGCCTCACCCTCGCGCTCGGCGTGCTGGTCGCCATCCCCGCCGTGATCGTCGCGGGTCCCCTGTTCTCGGGTCTCGCCGCGCGGTGGGTGCGCGTTCCCGTGCCCGACCTGTTCGTCACCGCCGAGGACGAGGGCGAGCAGCAGACGCGGCGTCCGTCGTTCGCCGCCACGCTCGTGAGCATCCTCCTGCCGGTCGTGCTCATGCTCGCCCGCGCGATCGCCGACATCGTCGCCCCGGGCTCGACCGCACCCGCCAAGGCCGTCATCGACTTCCTCGGCACGCCCGCGATCGCCCTCCTCATCGCCGTGATCGTCGGCTTCTTCGTGCTCGGCGGCGGCGCCGGGTTCGACCGCGCCGAGATCGCGAAGTCGGTGGGTTCGTCGCTCGGCCCGATCGCCGGCATCCTGCTCATCGTCGGCGCGGGCGGCGGGTTCAAGCAGGTGCTCGTCGACACCGGCATCGGCGACGTGATCGCGAACCTCATCGCCGAGTCGGGACTGTCGATCCTCTTCCTCGCATGGCTGGTCGCTGCCGTCATCCGCGTCGCGACCGGCTCCGCCACCGTCGCGACGATCACCGCGGCCGGCATCCTGCAGCCTCTCACCGAGGGCCTCGACCCGGCGATGTCGGCACTGCTGGTACTCGCGATCGGCTCGGGATCGGTCTTCCTCTCCCATGTCAACGACGCGGGCTTCTGGCTCATCAAGGAGTACTTCGGTCTCAGCATCCCTCAGACGCTCAAGAGCTGGACGGTTCTCGAGTGCCTCATCTCGGTGGTCGGCCTGATCGGCGTGCTCATCATCGGAGTGTTCGTATGAGCCGGCAGAACGGGACACGGATGCTGTCGACCCCGCCGATCCTGGTGCTGATGGGCCCGTCCGGCACCGGCAAGTCCACCGTGGGGGCCATGCTCTCCGGCCGGCTGGGGTGGCCGTTCCAGGAGGGCGACGACCTCCACCCGGCCGCCAACGTCGACAAGATGCGGCGCGGTCACGCGCTGACCGACGAAGACCGGATCCCGTGGCTCGAGCTCGTCGCGGCGTGGATCGACGAGCGCCGCGCGGCGGGCGAGCCTGGGATCGTCACCTGCTCGGCACTCAAACGCAGCTATCGCGACATCCTCCGCCGCGACAACGTCACGTTCGTCAACTTCACGGGAGACGCCGCGGTCGTGCGCGACCGCATGATGCGGCGACAGGGGCACTTCATGCCCCCTGCGCTGCTCGACTCGCAGTTCGCCACGCTCGAGGCGCCCGGGCCCGACGAGCAGGCGATCGACGTCGACATCGCGCTGGCCCCCGAGGACCAGGCGGCGCTCGTCGCGTCGGCACTGCGCCTCGAAGGTTCGTGACGCTCGGCCGAGACCGACAACCCTCCCGGGCTAGGCTCGTCACGTCAGCCGCGAGCCGCGACACCCGGACCCGCTCACAACCGACCGCAGCGCCGCGTGAGCACTCGGCCATGCCGTGTAACACGGACGCGCCAGACTTTAGGCTGAAAAGACGACTTAACCCCAGGAGTGCGTGTGTCTTCCCACAATCCTTCAGCGACGGGCAACCCGAGCCAGACCAAGATCTCGACGGATCAGGACCAGGCGCCTGACGAGGCGACGCAGGCGCACGAGGCCGCACCGGCACCCGAGGACGTCGCCCGTCCGACCCCGGAGCCCGAGGGCCTGGAGGGCGTCGCCGCCGTCGCGACGGCGAACATCGGCGTGGTGGGCCTTGCGGTGATGGGATCGAACCTCGCCCGCAACCTCGCCTCGCGTGAGGGTAACACCGTCGCGGTGTACAACCGCAGCCGCTCCAAGACCGACGAGCTGACCGCCGCGCACCCGGAGGCCGAGTTCGTGCCGGCGTTCTCGTACGAGGAGTTCGCCGCGTCGCTGCAGAAGCCGCGCGCCGCGATCATCATGGTCAAGGCCGGCCGCCCCACCGACGCCGTCATCGACTCGCTGGTCGAGGTGTTCGAGCCGGGCGACATCATCGTCGACGGCGGCAACGCGCTGTTCACCGACACCATCCGCCGCGAGAAGGCCGTCCGCGAGACCGGCATCAACTTCGTCGGCGCCGGCATCTCCGGCGGCGAGGAGGGCGCGCTCAACGGCCCCTCGATCATGCCCGGCGGCTCTGACGAGTCGTGGGTCACCCTCGGCCCGATCCTCAAGTCCATCGCCGCGGTCGCCGAGGGCGAGCCGTGCGTCACGCACGTCGGCCACGACGGCGCCGGCCACTTCGTGAAGATGGTGCACAACGGCATCGAGTACGCCGACATGCAGCTCATCGCCGAGGCGTACGACCTGATCCGCCGCGGCACCGGCAAGAGCCCGGCCGAGATCGCCGAGGTCTTCGCCGAGTGGAACGGCGGCGAGCTCGAGTCGTACCTCATCGAGATCACCGCCGAGGTGCTCCGCCAGGTCGACGCCGCCACCGGGCAGCCGCTCGTGGACGTCATCCTCGACCAGGCCGGCGCCAAGGGCACCGGCGCCTGGACCGTGCAGACCGCGCTGTCGCTCGGTGTGCCCGTCTCGGGCATCGCCGAGGCCACCTTCGCCCGTTCGCTGTCGTCGCACCCCGAGCAGCGCGAGGTCTCGCGCGACCTCCCCGGCCCCGAGGAGGGCCTGAAGGTCGACGACGCCGACGCGTTCATCGAGGACGTGCGCCTGGCCCTCTACGCGTCGAAGATCGTCGCGTACTCGCAGGGCTTCGACGAGATCCGCGCCGGCGCCGCCGAGTACGACTGGACCATCGACCTCGGCGCCGTGTCGAAGATCTGGCGTGCCGGCTGCATCATCCGCGCCCAGTTCCTCAACCGCATCGCCGACGCCTACGACGCCCAGCCCGAGCTGCCCGTGCTGCTCACCGCGCCGTACTTCGTCGAGGCCCTCGGCCGCGCCCAGGGCGCGTGGCGCCGGATCGTGTCGGCCGCCGCGGGCGCCGGCATCCCCGCCCCCGCGTTCTCGTCGTCGCTGTCGTACTACGACGGCCTGCGTGCCGAGCGCCTGCCCGCCGCCCTCATCCAGGGCCAGCGCGACTTCTTCGGCGCCCACACGTACAAGCGCATCGACAAGGACGGCACCTTCCACACCCTGTGGTCGGGCGACCGCACCGAGATCGAAGCCGAAGACACCCACTGACGTTTCGAGCGAGCGTCTGAGGGCGGATCCCCATCACGGGGATCCGCCCTCGGCGTCTCAGCCCACGTCGTTGTCCCGCGGGATCGGCTCGGGATCAGCCGGCGTGGCCGTCCGGACCGGGCTTGACGTTGTGGTTGCGGCAGAACACGTTGCCGGGGTCCCACTCGCGCTTGACGGCCGCGAGGCGGGCCATGGTCGCCGGCGGGTACATCCGCTCGGCGAACGACGCCTCGGTCGAGACGGTGAAGTTGCCGTACACGCCCGAGCCCTTCGCCTCGATGGCATCCCACTCTTCGACGACCTGCGCCCGCATCGCGTCATCGAGCATGCCCGGGACGTCGAACGCGCCGGCCATCGCGAACCACGTCGCGTCGCGCGCGGGGAACGCCGAGTCCTCCTGCGAGACGTCGCCGTACGCCCCGCCCAGTGAGCGCAGGAAGGCGACGGATGCCGGGTGCTGCTCGCGGAACGACACGAGCCGCTCGATCGCGTCGTCATCGAGCACCGGCAGCAGCGTGTTGCCGCCGATGAACCCGGGCATCGGCTGCTCGGGGTCGAACTCGGGGGCTTCGAGCAGCACGTCGGGGTATTCCTGCACTCCGAACTCCCGTTCGGTGATCCCGGGTGCGCCCGCCAGCGGCGCCAGTGCGCGCCGCGCCGCGTCTTCGTCGGTGCCGATCCAGACCGCCGTGATCGAGGCGCCCGCCGGCGCGTTCGGGTCCATCGGGGGCACGTCCATGTACGTGATGGTGAGGTCGCGCGGAGCATCGGCCATCATCTCGCGCAGCACGTGGATGATCGGGCGGGCGTCACCGTCGACCCCGTACACCGCGTGCACAACGCCGTCGAGCCGATGGGCCTCGAAGTCGAACCGGGTCACGACGCCGAAGTTTCCGCCGCCGCCGCGGAGGGCCCACAGCAGCTCTGGGTGCGAGGCGTCCGTCGCCTCCACCACGTCGCCGCGCGCCGTGACGAGCTGCGCGCCCACGAGCTGGTCGGACGCGAGGCCCCACGCGCGCACCATCCAGCCGATGCCGCCGCCCAGGGTGAGGCCGCCGACGCCGACCGACGCGGTGTCGCCCGAGCTGATGCCCAGCCCGCGCTCGGCGAGGGCGTGGGCGACCGAGCCCCAGTGCGCGCCCCCGCCGACGCGCACCCGCGTGCCCTCGACCTCGATGTCGTCGAGGGCGGAGATGTCAAGCGTGAGGCCGCCGGGCACGCCGCCCCAGGCGCTGTGGCCACCGCAGCGGATCATGATATCGAGCCTCTCGGCCGAGGCATAGCGGAGTGCGCCGCGCACGTCGTCGACGGTGGCGGCGCGGATAACGGCGGCGGGCGAGCCGATGCCGGAGTGGAAGCGGCGGGCGGATTCCCATTCGGAATCGCCCGGACGGATGACGGTGCCGACGGAACCGGCGCTGAGGTCGTCGTTGCTCATGACGGCCACGCTAGGGGGCATCGCCGACATCGGCCAGGGTCCCCCGCCGTCAGCGACGCCACGCCGCGGCACGCCGGCGGACGGGCGTAGGCTCGCGAGGGTGACGAGCATCCTCTACATCGGCGGTACCGGAACCATCAGCGCGGCGTGCGTACGCCGCTCCGTCGCACGGGGGCACGACGTCGCGGTCCTGAACCGCGGCAGCGCCCGGCGCCCGCTCCCGCCGGAGGTGGAGCTCATCGAGGCCGACATCCGCGACCCCGCTGCCGTCGGGGCCGCGATCGGCGACCGTCGGTTCGACGTGGTCGCGGAGTTCCTCGCTTTCACGCCCGAGCACGTCGCGAGCGACCTCGATCTCTTCGAAGGCCGCACCGGCCAGTACGTCTTCATCAGCTCGGCGTCGGCGTACGAGAAGCCGCCGCGCCGCCTTCCCGTGACGGAGTCCACGCCCCTGCGCAACCCGTTCTGGCAGTACTCGCGCGACAAGATCGCCTGCGAAGACGTGCTTGTCGCCGCCCACCGCGAACGCGGTCTGCCGGTCACGATCATCCGTCCGTCGCACACCTACGACGAACGGCTGCTGCCCACCATGGGCCACTGGAACGACATCGCCCGCATGCGCGCGGGGCGCCCGGTGATCGTCCACGGCGATGGCACGAGCCTGTGGACGATCACGCACGCCGACGACTTCGCGGTCGCCTTCACGGGTCTGCTGGGCAACCCGGCCGCGATCGGCGAAGCCTTCACGATCACCGGTACGCACGCGCCCACGTGGAATCAGATCTACGGCTGGCTGGCCGACGCCGCGGGCGTCGCCTCCCCCGACTTGGTGCACGTGGCGTCCGACACCATCGCCGCATTCGATCCCGAGCTCGGTCCGGGCCTCATCGGCGACAAGTCCCACTCGATGGTGTTCGACGTGTCGAAGGTGACGCAGCTCGTCCCCGAGTTCCGCACCACGGTGACGTTCGACGAGGGCGCACGCCGCATCCTCGCGTATTACGACGCACACCCCGAGGCCCAGGAGATCGACGAGGGCCGCGACGCGGTGTTCGATCGCATCGCGGCCCATGCCCGCTCGGCGGGCTGATCGGCGGTGAGACCGATCAGCGCGTGATGTCGCGCACCGTGCCCTTGTCGAGGCGCAGGCGGCGGCGGGCGCGTCGCGCGACGGCCGAGTCGTGCGTCACGACGACGAGCGTGAGCCCCTCGTCGTTGAGCGCCTGGAGCACGGCAAGGATCTCGTCGCGCATGCTCTCGTCGAGGTTGCCGGTGGGCTCGTCGGCGAGGAGCACGCGCGGGCGCTTGACGATCGCGCGGGCGATCGCGACGCGCTGCTGCTGACCGCCCGACAGCTCGCCGGGACGGTGGTCGGCGCGCTCGGCGAGGCCGACGTGCGTGAGCGCCTCGGTGACGCGCGCGCTGCGTTCTTCCTTCGACAGCCCCAGCGGCTCGAGCGCCATATCGACGTTCTCGTGCGCGGTGAGCGTCGGAATGAGGTTGAAGCCCTGGAACACGAACCCGATCTCGTGCGCGCGGATGCGGCCGAGCTCACGGTTGTTCGCGGTCGCGATGTCGATCTCGCCGAGATGCACGGATCCGGTCGTGGGTCGGTCGAGCGCGCCCAGCAACTGCAGGAGCGTCGACTTGCCGCCGCCGGTCGGTCCCTGGATGGTGACGAAGTCGCCCGCGTCGACGGTGAGGTCGACCCCCGCGAGCGCCTTCACCACCCGGCCCTTCTGCGCGTAGGTGCGGGTGACGCCCTCGAGGCGGTACTGCGCCGGGGGCGCAGCATCCCCCGTCGATTGCGGCTCGGTGTCGATCATGGTCATGACGTGCTCTCCCGTCGGTGAGGTGGCTTCGGGCTCAGTGGGGGTGATGTCGGACATGAGAGGCCTCAGCCGACCGATCGGAGCGCCTCGGCGGGGCTCAGCCGAGCCGCGCGCCAGCCGCCGAACGCGCCGGCGACCAGGCCGCCGAGCACCGCGATGCCGACCGCAGCGACCACCACCCACAGGGTGATCGGGGCCGAGAGCACGATGTCGGTGCCCGCGGACGGCATGGCGTCGGCGAACGCACCGCCACCACCGCCCATCGGCCCGCCCTCGCCGGCGGGGCCGAAGGTCTGCGCCGTCGGCGCGGTCGAGATCGTCGGCGAGATGAGGTTGATCGTGAGGATGCCGCCGAGGCCGATGACGAGCCCCACCACACCGCCGATCGCGCCCTGCACGACCGACTCGCCGGCGACCTGGCCGACCACGCGGCCGTTCGACCAGCCGATGGCCTTGAGCGTGCCGAACTCACGGGTACGACGCGAGACGCCGGAGATCGTGAACAGCACCGCGAGCACCAGCGCGACGGCCAGCACGATGATCGAGAGCCACGTGCCCAGGTTGGTGATGAGCGATGAGGCGCTCGAGAGCGAGCCCGACACGCTCGAGGCGAGGTCCGCCTGCGAGCTCACCGTGGCATCGGGCAGCTCTTCCTGCAGCGCCGCCTGCACCGAGGCGATGGCGTCGGCAGACTCGGCTTGCACGTACACCGTGGAGACGACGTCGCCGGCGCCGGAGAGCTCCTGCGCGACATCCAGCGGGATGTATACATTGGAGGCCGTGTCGGCCTCGTCCGAGGTCGATGCGACGATTCCGACGACCTCGAAGTCCTGGCCGCCGACGTCGATGGTGTCGCCCACCGCGAGCTCCGCCGTCGAGGCGTAGGTCGCGTCGAGCACGGCGACGTACGCGCCCGCGTCGTTCGTCTCGAGACCTCGGCCGTCGGAGACCTCCACGGCCGACAGCGGGCCGACGGCGTCCGCCGACGGGTCGATTCCGAGAGCCGTGAACGAGTCGACGTCGAACGACCCGCCGCCGAAGCTGCCGCCTCCACCGCCCTCGCCCTGCTGCGGGGGCTGGCCCTGCGCGGTGCCGGAGTCGGTCGAGTCGTCCGGACGCTGCGGCAGCTCCCCGGAGAACGTGGAGTTCGTCAGGCTCAGCGCGCCGGATGCGGCCGAGACGCCCTCTACTCCGGCGACCGTGTCGACGGTCGCCGCGTCGAGCGTGCCGCGCATGAAGTCGGTCATGAGCCGCGACTGGCTCAGCTCGGTCGTGCCGTCGTCATTCGTCGATCCGCCGTCCTCGCCGAAGTCGAAGCGCGCGCCGCCGCCCTGGCCGGGTTCCGCCTGTGCCCCGGTGACCGTGAGGTCGGTGCCGACTCCGTACACGGACTCCAGCGCCTTCGCCTGCGCGGCGCTCACACCGGCGGCGAGGGAGTTCACGATCATCACGAGCGCGATCGCGATCGCGAGGCCGGCGGCCACGATGATCGTCTGCTTCTTGCGGCCGGCCAGCTCCCGCCGCAGATAGGTCATGTACATGGATCTCCTCTTGGCGGGCGAGTGCCGCCGTCGACAGGACGCTACGGACCGGCGTGATGCGCATCTCCAGCGCCGGCTATGAGTCGCTTATGACCGCGAGAAGGGCGACTCACAGCCGGCGCATAGCGGGCTCCATAGGAATCGCATAGGAAGGGCCTCACAATGGGACGCATGACCAACCCCGCCCCGGCCCTCCTGCGTCCCGACGGCTCGAACCTCCGCGTCCTCGTGGTCGACGACGAGCAGATGCTCACCGACCTGCTGTCGATGGCGCTGCGCATGGAGGGATGGGAGGTGCGCACCGCGGGCTCCGGCTTCGAGGCGCTCCAGTCGGCGCGCGAGTTCGAGCCCGACGCCATGGTGCTCGACATCATGATGCCCGACCTGGACGGCATGGCCGTGCTGCAGCGGCTGCGGCAGTCCGGCGACGATGTGCCGGTGCTGTTCCTCACCGCGAAGGACGCCGTGACCGACCGGGTCGCGGGGCTGACCGCCGGCGGCGATGACTACGTCACCAAGCCCTTCAGCCTCGAAGAGGTCGTGGCGCGGCTTCGCGGGCTCATGCGCCGCGCCGGCACCGCGCACGCCGCGGGGGCCGAGCCGATCCTCCGCGTCGGCGACCTCACCCTCAACGAGGACAGCCACGAGGTCGAGCGCGCGGGCGCCGAGATCGAGCTGACCGCCACCGAGTTCGAGCTGCTCCGCTACCTCATGCGCAACCAGCGCCGCGTGGTCTCGAAGGCGCAGATCCTCGACCGCGTCTGGAACTACGACTTCGGCGGCCGCTCGAGCGTCGTCGAGCTCTACATCTCGTATCTCCGCAAGAAGATCGACGCCGGCAACGATCCCCTCATCCACACCGTGCGCGGCGTCGGGTACATGATCAAGGCGCCGCAGTGACGTCCGACGGGAAGAAACCCACGACGGGGACGGGAACGGATGCCTCGGCCGGCGCGACCGCGCCGGTCGAGGCAGAGCCCGCGCGCCCCGACCCCGCAGAGAGCGCGCCCGCGCCGTCTGGCGAGGGCGCGGGGACGGTGTCCGCCGCCGAGGACCCGCACGAAACGCTCCCCCGCCGCGCGCCGTGGACGCTGCAGCGCCGGCTCATCGTGACGGTCGTGAGCATCACGTCGCTGATCATGGTGCTCGTCGGCGTCGCGACCAGCGCCATCCTGGGCACCGTCCTCGAAGACGGACTCGCGAGGGACCTGAAGTCGCAGGTCGCGCGGACGGCGAACGGCGTGCACAGCTACGTCATGGCCGGCATGACGGCGGAGGAGATCCTCGCCGAGCAGCCGCTGCCCCCGGGCACGCTGCTGGTGGTGGAGACGTCGCCGGAACCGCCCTCCGCCGCGTACATCGACGACGACAGCTCCGTGGTCGCCCTCACCGACGCCCAGATCGAGCAGCTCATCGAGAGCATCCCCGAGGAGGGTCCGCTCGTGGTGACGGTGGACGGCGTCGGCACGTTCCGGGTCGAGGGCGAACGCGTCGGTCCGTCGTCCATCGTCGTGGTGGGCCTCTCGCGCGACGACGTGGCATCGACGATCGGACGGATGCTGACGACCATCGGTCTCCTCACGGCGGGCGGTCTGCTCCTCCTCGCCGTCGCCACCGCGTGGACGATCCGCAGGGGCCTCGCCCCCCTGCGCGCGGTCGCCGACACCGCGGCGCGCGTGTCGGCGCTGCAGCTCGACCAGGGCGAGGTGTCGATCTCCGAGCGCGTCCCCGCGCGCGAGGCCGATCCGCGCACGGAGGTCGGCCGCGTGGGCGCCGCCCTCAACACGCTGCTCGACCATGTGGACGAGTCGCTCTCCGCGCGCCAGCGCAACGAGGAGCGCATGCGCAGCTTCGTCGCCGACGCCAGCCACGAGCTGAGAACGCCGCTCGCGTCGATCCGCGGGTACTCCGAGCTGTCGCTCACGGCGCTCAGCCGCGGTCAGAGCACGGCCCTGGAGACGACCGAGGCGTCGCTGGAGCGCATCCAGGCGCAGTCGCTGCGCATGACCTCGCTCGTCGAGGACCTCCTGCTGCTCGCGCGCCTCGACGAAGGCCAGGAGCTCGTCTACGGCACCGTCGACCTCACGCGTCTCGCGATCGACGCCGTCGGCGATGTCACGCCGACCGGACCCGACCACGAGTGGGTGCTCGAGGTGGGCGACGAGCCCGTCCTCATCGCCGGCGACACCGGGCGCCTGCACCAGGTCGCGGCGAACCTGCTCGCGAACGCCCGCACGCACACGCCGGCCGGTACGACGGTGACCGTCAGCGTCTCGCGCAACGGCAGCGATGCCATCCTCCGCGTGCACGACGACGGCCCCGGCGTCGATCCGTCCCTCAAGGGCGAGCTGTTCGAGCGCTTCTCCCGCGCCGACCGCTCGCGTGCCCGTCAGACCGGCGGCACCGGCCTCGGCCTCTCGATCGCCCGGGCCATCGTGGATGCCCACGGCGGCAGCATCCGTGTCACCAGCGAACCCGGCGACACGACCTTCGAGGTGCGCCTCCCAGCTCGGCCCGCGGACCCGGTGGCCTCCTGACGAGGCCCGCTCCCCGCGAAGGTGCAGCTGGTCGCCGAGAGGTAGGGAACCAACCGCCCTCTCGTCCGCCAGCTGCACTCTCGCGGGATTCCGACGCCGGCTGAGCGAGTGCCGGGTCAGTAGCCGCTGAAGGCGTCGGTCGTGATCGAGCGGGCCTTCTCGAGCGCGGGGGCGAGCTCGGCGATCAGACCCGCCGGGCCGGAGATGTACGCGTGGCGCGAGGCGATGTCGGGGACCATGCGCACGAGGCCGTCGGCGTCGAGGCGCACGCCCTGCGCCCACACCCAGTGGGCGGGGAGGTCGGCGGGCCGGTCGCGCGTGAAGACGACGACGCGGGCACCGGATGCCTCGATCTCGTCGCGGTACGCCAGCTCCGAGGAGTCCGACGCGACGTAGACCAGGACCACGTCGCGGTCGACGCCCTTCGCGGTCGCCTGGCCGAGCTGTGACACGAACGGCGTCACGCCGATGCCGGCCGCGACCATCAGGATCGGTGCCGCGTCGCGCTTGGGAAGCAGGAAATCGCCCCACACGCCGGTGATCGCGAGCTCGTCGCCCGGCTCCACCAGTGCGAGGGCCTTCTTGTACGAGCTCAGTGCCTGCGGAGTCTTTCCCTCCTTGAAGGCCACCTTCACGAACGGCAGGTCGGCGGGCGCCGACGCGATGCTGAACTCGCGGCGTGTGCCGCGCGCGTCAGGGTGGCGGTGGGGCACCTCGAGCTCGAGGTACTGGCCGGGCAGGAACGCGAGCCGGTCGTGCACGCGGAAGGTGAGCTCCTGGACGGTCGGAGTCGGCTCGGAGCGCGCGACCAGCGTGAGCCGCACCGCGGTGCGGACGGCGAATGCGAAGGCGACCAGGTTGCCGATGAGGAGCGCGCGCTCCTGCCCGAGGGTGATGTCGCCGATCGCGATCGGCCACCCCGCCAGCACGCCCACGACGCCCGCGACCACGAACTGCTGCCACCGGCGCGGCGGGAGAGTCAGGGGCTCGGAGAGCATGAACGCCCCGAGGAAGAGGAATGGCGACGACCAGAGCACCGGCCACAGGAGGTCGAGCGCCTCGATCTCGAGGCCCGCCTCCTGGTACTGCACCGAGGTGCGGACGACGGCGACCGCCACCGCGACCACGAGGAACACCAGGATCACCCGCACCTTCTCTGTGCGCACGAGCACGGCGAGGCCCAGCAGGATCACCGGCGCCGCGAGCGCGGGGGTGCCCACCCACCACGACGACGAACCGAGGTCGGGCCACGCGAGGCTGAGCAGGGTCAGGACCGTCGCGCCGACCGCCGCGGGGTTGAAGATGTGACGCCCGCGCCACGCCAGCACGTACTTCGACAGCGAGGCGACGGCGGCGGCGATCGCGATCCCGACGAGGGGAACCAGCTCGTACGTCGGCCGGAGCACGAACAGCAGGATGTGCGCCGTGATGAGCGAGGATTCGAGGCGCCAGGGAAGGTTCAGCACGCGCTGGGCGGCAGCATCCACCCCCACGCACACGGCCGAGAGCACGAGGAGCGTCGCGATCAGCTGCAACGGGTCCGGCCCGACGAGTCCGAAGAACGACAGCAGCACCGCCACGACGGCGAGCGCGGCGAGCGCGAAATAGGCGAGACGGTACATCGACATGCGGCCGAGCACCGCGAAGACGCGGTTCCAGAGGGCGGTGAGCGATCCCATGCGCGTCACACCGGCTGGAGGGGCTCGAAGCGACCCGCAGGCGGGAGGACACGGATGCTGTCGCCCGGGCGGACGACTCCACCCGTGAGCACGACGGACATGACGCCTGCCAGGCGCACGGTGGCGCCCCTGTCGTCGACGTGGACCAGTTCTTTCATGAGCCCTTCCGAGAGTCCGTTGATCTGCGCGCAGGGGTTGCGGAGCCCGGTGATCTCGATCACCGCGTCCTCGCCGAGCTCGATCCGTGTGCCGCGTGCGAGGTCGAGCAGATCGATGCCGGCCGTCGTGATGTTCTCTCCCAGCGCGCCCGGTGTCACCACGTGCCCGCGCGCCGCCACCTCGGCGAACAGCTCCGCGTGGATGAGGTGCACCTGCCGGAGGTTGGGCGTCGTCGGGTCCCGCCTGATGCGCGAGAGGTGCTGCACGGTGACGCCGGCGTGGCTGTCGCCCTCGACGCCGATCCCGGCGATCAGGGTGATGCTGTCGCGCGCCGGTTTGCTGAAGCGATGCGCGTCGTCGCGGGAGACGCCGACGACGTGTCCGGGGAGGGGCTCGGTCACCGTTCTAGGCTATTCGGTCGCGAAACCGGCGCGGTTCCGGGTCCGGCGGTCGTTCGCACGAACAGGTCGGCGCGGCAGCCGCGCGACCACTCGACGCGGCCGTCCGTGGTCATGCGCACCCACTCCACGCCCCAGTCGTGGGCGAGGCGCGGGCCGCCGTCGAAGAACAGGGCGGTCGCGATCGCGTCGGCCGTCATCGCGTCCGGCGCCATCGCCCACGTCGCGGCGATCGTCCTGACAGGCTGCCCGGTGCGCGCGTCGAGCACGTGATGCAGCGTCGCGCCCGCCGCCGACGGCCACGCGCGCCGGTTGATCGCCGACGCGCAGAGCGCCGCATCCGTCACCTCCCAGACGCCGACCGCGCGGTGCGAATCGAACGGATGCTCCAGCCCGATGCGCTGCGGACGCCCTCGCACGGCGAGGTCGCCGCCGGCGTCGACGGTGAGGTCCCCCGACTCGGTGAACGACAGGATGCCGAGCACGAGGTCGACCAGACGGCCCTTGCCGAGTGCGCCGACGTCGACCATCGCGGGTTCGGTGAGCGCGAGGCGTCCGCCCTGCCAGGTGAGCCGCTCGCGCCAATCGACGGGGGCGGCGACCGGGTCGGCGTCGTGGAACGAGTACCTCGCGTCATAGCCGAGCGCGTCGAGCGAGGCGCCGACGAGCGGGTTCACCGCTCCCCCGGTCGCGTCCGACACCCCGGCGAGGGCGTCGAGCATGGGTACGGCGTCCTCGGGGGCCGGGATCGATCCCCCGGTGCGCGCCAGAGCTGTCACGTCGGAGTCGTCACGGAACCGCGACCACGCCCGGTCGAACGCGTCGATCCTCGCCGTCACCTCGCGCCGCACCGCCCCGGGCACCGGTCGTTCGGTGACGATCTCCCACGTCGTGCCGATGGCGTCGAAGCGCCACGACGCCGGCACCGGGGTCACAGGCTAGCTCGCCGCTTCGGACTTGATCGCCTGAATGGCCTCGTTGAAGCCGTTGCTGGTGAGCGAGGACCCGGCGACCCGGCTGACCTGAATGTCGTCGATGTCCTCCCCGACGACGACGTCCGCGATGCCGCCGATGAACTGCCCCTGGTACTGCTCCGACTCGCGCTTCTGCGGGTCGCCGGTCACCTCGACGGCGGTGATGACGTCGTTCTCGAGGGTCACGGTGACGCTGATGGTCTCGACCGACTCGGGCGTCGCATACGAGCCCTCGGCCGTGTAGGTGCCGTCGGCGTACGAGCCGGTGCCGGTGTCGGTGCCCGTCGAGCCGGTGTCGGTCGAGCCCGTGTCGCTCGACGACGATCCGGTGTCCGTCGTGGTCGGCTCCTCGGCCTCGGAGGCGGTGGGCGCGCAGCCGGCGAGAAGGGCGATGCCGGCGACGGCGGTCAGGGCCGCGCCGGCGCGGACGGGGCGGGAAGCGAGTGCGGTGCGGATCATGATGGTCCTCCTGGCTCGGGTCGGGCTCGTGGGCGTCGACGCGGATTCTGCGTCGGATCGGATCCTTTCAAGCCCGCCTATGAGCCGCCTTTGAGCGACGCCGCAGAGCGCGATGAGACCCGCCGCGCACGAAGCACCGCCTTCAGCACCTCCACGGCGAGGAAGATGCCGATCGACACCACGATCGGGAGGATCCAGGATGCCGCGGACAGCGGTCGCGACTCGAACAGCACGTTCATGAACGGCACGTAGGTGTAGATCAGCTGCAGCACCACGAGCGCGATCGCCGACCACCACACCACGCGGTTGCCCCGCAGCACGTCGATCGTCAGGCTCGAGCGGGTCAGGAACCGGCAGTTGAAGAGGAACGCGAGCTGCCCGAACGCGAGCATGAGAACCGCCTCGGTGCGCGCCACCTCGATGTCGGCCCCGGTCGCCGCCACACCGTAGAAGACCCCCATCGCCGCGCCGCCGATGAGCAGCGAGACGATGAGGATGAAGCCGAGCTCGCCGCGGTTGATGATCGGCCCGCCGGTCGCGCGAGGCGGACGCCCCATGATGCCGCGCTCGGCGGGCTCGTACGCGAGGGCGAGCGAGAGCGTGACGGCGGTGACCATGTTCACCCACAGGACCTGCACGCTGGTGAGCGGCAGCGCCAGGCCGAACACGACCGCGACCAGGATCACGAGGGACTGCGCGCCGTTCGTCGGCAGCAGGAAGACGATCGACTTGCGCAGGTTGTCGTAGATGCGCCGGCCCTCGGCGATCGCGCTGCGGATCGTCGCGAAGTTGTCGTCGGCGAGCACGAACTCCGCCGCTTCCTTCGTCGCCTCCGTGCCCTTGATGCCCATCGCGATGCCGACGTCGGCGCGGGTGAGAGCCGGGGCGTCGTTGACGCCGTCCCCGGTCATCGCGACGACCTCACCGTGCGACTGCAGCGCGCGCACGATGCGGATCTTGTGCTCGGGGCTGGTGCGCGCGTACACGTCGACGTCGCGCACCACCTCGCGCAGCTGCTCCTGGCTGAGCGCCTCGAGCTCGGCACCCGTGAGCACCTCGGCGTCGGCGCCCGCGAGCCCCATCTCGTGGGCGATCGCCAGGGCGGTGCCGGCATGGTCGCCGGTGATCATCTTCACGCGGATGCCGGCGGTGTGGCAGTCGGCGATGGCCTCGATCGCCTCGGGCCGAGGCGGATCCACGATCCCCCACAGGCCGATGAACTCGAGGTCGACCACATCGTCGAGTGCGAACTCCTCGGTCGTCGGACGCACCGGCTTGCGCGCCGCCGCCAGGACCCGCAGGCCCTGTCCGCTGAGCGCGGCGACGGCCGCGTCCCAGCGGGCGAGGTCGAGCGGCTCCGACCCGTCGGCGCCGCGCTGCGTCAGCGAACGCTCGAGCAGGCGATCCGGAGCACCTTTGACGAGGATCGCCCGGGACACCTCGCCGGCCTCTCCCCCGGAGCGCGCGCCCTCGTTGAGCGTCGCCATGAGCTTGTTGGCGGAGTCGAAGGGGATGACGGCGACCCGGCGCCCGCCGGCGCTGCCGACCCCGCCCTTGATCGCGACGGCCTTGAGGGCCCCCTCGGTGGGCTCCCCGACGAGGCTCCACGTGCCGTCGTCGCCCTGCACGATGTGCGCGTCGTTGCACAGCGTCGCGATCGCGAGGATGGCGGCCAGATCGCCCCGGGGCGCAGCATCCGTCTCCACACCGCCTACCGGCACGATCGCGCCCTCCGGTGCGTAGCCGAGCCCGGTGACGTCGTAGGTCGCGAGCGGGGTGACGATGTGGCGCACCGTCATCTCGTTGCGGGTGAGCGTGCCCGTCTTGTCGGAGCACACCGTCGTGACCGAGCCCAGGGCCTCGACCGCGGGGAGCTTGCGCGTGATCGCGTTGTGGCGGGCCATCTGCTGCACGCCGATGGCGAGCGTGATCGTCACGAGTGCCGGCAGCCCCTCGGGGATCGCGGCGACGGCGAAGCCGATGGCGGCCGAGATCAGCTCGTCGAACGGCATCCCGTGCAGGAAGCGGCCGATCATCAGCATGATCGCGGCCATGCCGAGGATCACGACGGTGAGCACGCGGCCGAAGCCGTCGAGCTGGCGGGTGAGCGGCGTGGCCAGCGCGTCGGCCTCGTCGGCGAGGCTCTGGATGCGACCGAGCTCGGTCGTCGGCCCGGTCGCGGTGACGACGCCCCGGCCCTGCCCGGCGCTCACGATCGTGCCCGAGAACGCCATCGATCCGCGGTCGCCCACGCCCGCTTCTACGGCGACCGGATCGGTCGTCTTGGAAGACGGCACCGATTCCCCGGTGAGCGCGGCCTCGTCGATGCGCAACTGGTGCGCCTGCAGCAGTCGCAGGTCGGCCGGGACCTTGTCACCGGGCATGAGCCGCACCACATCGCCGGGTACGAGATCGGCGGCCGGCACCGTGACCCAGCCGCCGTCGCGCCGCGCGCTGGCGTCGGCCGACAGCATCCCGCGGATCCCCGCGAGCGCCTTCTCGGCCCGCCCCTCCTGCACGTAGCCGATGACCGCGTTGATGATGGCGACCACCATGATCACCCAGAAGTCGAGCCAGTCGCCCATGAGCGCCTTGATGACGGCGGCGCCCAGCAGGATGTAGATCAGGGTGTCGTTGAAGTGCGCCAGGAACCGCAGCCAGCCCGGCTTCCGCGCGGGTTCGGGCAGCCGGTTCGGGCCGGCGAGCTCGAGCCGTTCCACCGCCTCAGCGGTGCGCAGACCCCCGGCGTCCGCCTCGAGGTGCGCCAGCACGTCGTCGGCGGGGATCGCCCAGGGGCGCGCGACCGTCAGCCGCGCCTCGGTCAACGGTGCGGAGTCCAGCGGCTGCGACATCTTGCTCAGTCCTTCCGTCGCCGCCGCGGACCGGTGCATCGACCCGCTGCCGGCGTCAGGCTGCCCCGTCGAACAT
This sequence comes from Microbacterium trichothecenolyticum, assembly GCF_041938625.1. Taxonomy (GTDB): domain Bacteria; phylum Actinomycetota; class Actinomycetes; order Actinomycetales; family Microbacteriaceae; genus Microbacterium; species Microbacterium trichothecenolyticum_D. Next base: position 2,871,128 of record NZ_CP169427.1, read on the forward strand.
GCTGGTGACGGAGCCGTCCTCGAACACTTCGTGGATCGCACGTGCGAGCAGGGGTGCGATAGGCAGAATCGTAAGCGTCGAGAAGCGCTTCTCGGCGGGGATCGGCACCGTGTCGGTCACGACGACCTCGTCGACCGCCGGGCTCTGCAGGCGCTGGGCCGCAGGATCGCTGAAGATCGCGTGGGTCGCCGCGACGATGACCTTGACGGCGCCGTTCGCCTTGAGCGCCTCGGCGGCCTTGACGATGGTGCCACCCGTGTCGATCATGTCGTCGACCAGGAGGCAGACACGCCCGTCGACGGCGCCGACGATCTCGTTGACGGTGACCTGGTTCGCGACGTTCGGGTCGCGCCGCTTGTGGATGATCGCGAGCGGCGCACCCAGGCTGTCGGACCACTGGTCGGCGACGCGCACACGGCCGGTGTCGGGCGAGACGACGGTGAGGCGCTCACGATCCTCGGCGCTGAGCGTGTTCTCGAAGTACTCGAGCAGCACCGGCTTGGCGAAGAGGTGGTCGACGGGGCCGTCGAAGAAGCCCTGGATCTGCGCGGCGTGCAGGTCGACGCTCATGACGCGGTCCGCACCCGCGGTCTTGAAGAGGTCGGCGACGAGGCGGGCGCTGATCGGCTCGCGGCCGCGTCCCTTCTTGTCTTGCCGGGAGTACGGGAAGTACGGAGCGACGACGGTGATCCTCTTGGCCGACGCGCGCTTGGCGGCGTCGAGCATGATGAGGGTCTCCATCATCCACTCGTTGACCGGCGGGCCGAAGCTCTGGATGAGGAACAGGTCGCAGCCGCGGATCGAGACCTCGAAACGCGTCAGGATCTCGCCCGACGCGAACGTGCGGTACTCGGTCGGCACGAGCTCCGTGCTCAGCTGCGCAGCGACCTCGGCCGCGAGCTCGGGATGCGAGCTTCCTCGTGCGACCACGAGGCGCTTCTTCGTCTTTGCGACGAGTCCCGGGGCGATGTCGTTCGCCCGGTCGAGCTCAACGGTCTTCTTCTTGCGCGCCATCGTCCGCCTTCTGTGCGCTGCGGGCCCTGGCGGCGACATCCGCCGCTCCGGTACCCGGCCTGTTCTTCTCGACCCACCCCTCGACGTTGCGCTGAGGGGCGACGCTGAGAGCGAGGGCACCGGCGGGCACATCCTTGCGGATGACCGCCCCGGCCCCGGTCTTCGCGCCGTCTCCGATCCTAACGGGCGCCACGAAGACGTTGTGCGAGCCGGAGTGCACCTCGTCGCCGATCTCGGTGCGATGCTTCGCCAGGTCGTCGTAGTTCGCGGTGATCGCGCCGGCGCCGAGGTTGACGTGCTTGCCGATCGTGGTGTCGCCGATGTACGACAGGTGCGGCACCTTGCTGGCCTCGCCGATCGTCGAGTTCTTGGTCTCGACGAAGGTGCCGATCTTGCCCTTGTCGCCGAGGTACGTGCCCGGCCGCAGGTACGCGAAGGGACCCACGGTGGCCTTCGCGCCGATCACGGCGAGCGTCGCGTCGGTGCGGGTGACGGTGGCGTCCTCCCCCACTTCGCAAGTGACGAGGCTCGTGTCGGGGCCGACGACCGCACCGCGTGCGATGACGGTCGCGCGCAGGATGTGCGTGTTCGGCAGTACCGTGACGTCGGGCGCGAGCTTCGCGTCGACGTCGATCCACGTCGTCGCGGGGTCGATGACCGTGACACCCTCGAGCTGCCAGCGCCGCACGGTGCGCGCGTTGAGCACGCGAGCCGCCTCGGCGAGCTGCACGCGGTCGTTGACGCCGAGGGCGGCGGCGGCATCCGGAGCCGTCTGCGCCGCTACGAGGAGGCCGTCGCCGCGCAGCAGCGCGACGACGTCCGTCAGATACTTCTCGCCCTGCGCGTTCGCGGTGCCGACGAGCGCCAGCTCGGCGCGCAGCGCCTGGATCTGGAAGACGTACACCCCCGCGTTGATCTCGGTGACGGAGGCCTCGTCCGCGGTGGCGTCCTTCTGCTCGACGATGCGCGACACGGCGCCGTCGGCGTCGCGGATCACGCGGCCGTAGCCTGTGGCGTCGTCGAGCGCCGCGCTGAGCACGGTCGCGGCCACGGCGCGGTCGCGGTGCGTCCGCACGAGCGCCGCCAGGGTGTCAGCCTCGAGGAGCGGCACGTCGCCGCTCAGCACCAGCACGTCGCCCGCGAAGTCGCCGAGGGCGTCGAGCGCCACCTCCACCGCGCGGCCGGTGCCGGGGATCTCGTCCTGGTCGACGACGACCACGCCCGGCACGGCCTCCACCACCGCGTCGGCGACGAGGTCGCGCTCGTGGCGGACGACCACGACGACGCGCTCGGGCTGGAGCGCGATCGCGGTGTCGAGCACGTGCCCGACGAGCGGGCGCCCGCCGATGCGGTGCAGCACCTTGGGCACCGAGGACTTCATGCGGGTGCCCTGCCCTGCGGCCAGGACGATGACGGCCAGTGCGCTGTCGCGGGTCGTGTCGGTCATGCTCCGCCGCCAGGACTCGAACCTAGACCTCACAGCTCCAAAGGCTGTCGTGCTGCCATTACACCACGGCGGACCGCGGCGCTCCCGGGTGCCGGGCGCGCCCGTCAAGTCTGCCAGATGCCCCGTGCGCGCCTGTCCGCGTGCGGGATCATCCGCTCGGGATAATGGGGGCATGACGGCGCAGAGCGACGAGGTGGACCGCATCGTCGAGGCGTGGACCACCCAGCGCCCCGACCTCGACTTCTCACCCCTCGGCGTGCTGTCGCGCGTGGACCGGCTGTCGCGGCACCTCGACCGGGCCCGCCGCGACGCGTTCAAGCGCAGCGAGCTCGAGCCGTGGGAGTGGGATGTGCTGTCGGCGCTGCGTCGGGCGGGCGAACCGTTCCAACTGAGCCCGAAGCAGCTGCTGCAGCAGACCCTTGTCTCGAGCGGCACGATGACGAACCGCATCGACCGGCTCGTCGGCCGCCGACTGGTGCGCCGGGAATCCGATCCGGACGACGGCCGCAGCATCCTGGTCACCCTCACCGACGAGGGGAAGATCCGGGTGGATGCCGCGATCACGCGTCTCGTCGACGCCGAGGCGCTCCTGCTCGAGGGACTGTCGCGCGGCGACCGCGACCGGCTCGCCGCCCTGCTGCGCAAGCTCAGCCTCGGCTTCGACGCCGCCGACTGATCCCGGGTCAGCCGATCTGCTCGGTGAGCTCGAACCAGCGCTCCTCGACGCCGTCGCGCTCCTTCTCGAGCTCGCCGATGCGGGCCATCTCGGCGCCGAGGCCGACGTAGTCCGACTGGTCGTGGTCGGCGAGCGCCGTCTTCGCGGCGCCGATCTGGGTCTCGAGCTTCTCGAGGCGGCGCTCCAGCGACGCGACCTCCTTCTGCGCGGCGCGCAGCTCCTGCCCCGAGAGGGACGGCGTGGTGGAGGGAACGGATGCTGCGGCCGCAGCATCGGTCGCCTTCGACGTCGTCGTGGGCCCAGCCGACTTCTCGCGCTCGCGCAGGCGCAGGTACTCGTCGACGCCGCCGGGGAGGTGGCGAAGGTGGCCACCGAGGATCGCGTACTGCTGGTCCGTCACGCGCTCTATGAAGTACCGGTCGTGCGACACGACGAGGAGGGTGCCGGGCCACGAGTCGAGGAGGTCCTCGATCGCGGCGAGCATGTCGGTGTCGAGGTCGTTCGTCGGCTCGTCGAGGATGAGCACGTTGGGCTGCTCGAGGAGGATGAGCAGCAGCTGCAGGCGGCGCTTCTGGCCACCCGAGAGGTCCTTGACGGGCGTCGAGAGCTGCGCGCTCTGGAACCCCATGCTCTCCAGCAGCTGACCGGGGGTGAGCTCCTGCGCCTTGGAGCCGCTGCCGAACGTGTAGGTCGTCCGCAGCCGCGAGATGACGACGCGCACCGGGTCGCCGAGGTGCTCCTCGAGCTCGTCGAGGCGCTGCGTGAGCGTGGCGACCTTGACGGTCTTGCCGCGCTTCACGCGTCCGCCGGTGGGCTCGACGTCGCCCGCGACGAGGCCGAGCAGGGTCGACTTGCCGGCGCCGTTGACGCCGAGGATGCCGGTGCGCTCGCCCGGCGCGATGCGCCATTCCACGGGATGCAGCACCTCGCGCCCGTCGTACGACACCGACGCGTCGAGCAGGTCGACGACGTCCTTGCCCAGGCGCGAGACCGCGAGCGAGCGCAGCTCGGTGGCGTTGCGGATCTCGGGCACGTCGGCGATGAGGACGTTCGCGGCGTCGATGCGGAACTTCGGCTTCGACGTGCGCGCGGGCGCACCGCGGCGCAGCCACGCGAGCTCCTTGCGGGCGAGGTTCTGACGGCGCTGCTCGATGACGGCCGTCTGCCGGTCGCGCTCGACGCGCTGCAGGATGTACGCCGCGTAGCCGCCCTCGAACGGCTCGACGATGCGGTCGTGCACCTCCCACGTGGTGTTGCACACCTCGTCGAGGAACCACCGGTCGTGCGTGACGACGAGGAGCCCGCCCTGGTTCGCCGGCCACCGGCGCTTGATGTGCTCGGCGAGCCACGCGATCGCCTCGACGTCGAGGTGGTTCGTGGGCTCGTCGAGGAAGAGCACATCGTGATCGCCCACGAGCAGGGCCGCGAGCGACACCCGTCGGCGCTGGCCGCCGGAAAGACCTGCGACGGGACCGTCCCACGCGAGGTCGCCGAGGAGGCCCGCGATCACGTCGCGCGTGCGCGCGTCGCCCGCCCACTCGTGATCGGGACGGTCGCCCACGACGGCTGCACGGATCGTGAGGGCGTCGTCGAGGGTGTCGGCCTGGTCGAGCACGCCGACCCGCACGCCGCCGCGGACGGTGACACGCCCGCCGTCGGGCTGGAGCCTGCCGGCGAGCATCGCCAGCAGGCTCGACTTGCCGTCGCCGTTGCGACCGACGACGCCGATGCGGTCGCCCTCGTCGATGCCGAGCGACACCCGGTCGAAGACGACCTTGGTCGGGAACTCCAGGTGCAGGGCCTCGGCCCCCAGAAGATGTGCCATGTCCCCTCAAGGCTAGGCGACCGGCCAGGACCGCTCCTGACGATTTCGCTTTTGATACCCCCTGGGGTATCTTTGCGTCATCGGATTTATACCCCCTGGGGTATCGAGAGGAGATGCCATGCGGATTGTGATCGTCGGTGGAGTCGCCGCCGGGATGAGCGCGGCGGCACGCGCGCGCCGTCACGACGAATCGGCCGAGATCGTCGTGCTCGAACGCGGCGAGGAGGTGTCGTTCGCCAACTGCGGCCTGCCGTACCACGTCAGCGGCGAGATCGAGAAGGCGTCCTCGCTCCTCCTCCACACCCCCGCGTCGCTGCGCGCGGCGCTCAACCTCGACGTGCGCACGCGCCACGAGGTGCTCTCGCTGGACCCCGACGCACGCACCGTCACCGCGCAGTCGCCGGAAGGCCTCGTGACGCTGTCGTACGACGCGCTCGTGCTCGCGCCGGGTGCCGCGCCCGTGCGCCCGCCGATCCCCGGCATCGACTCGCCTCGCGTGCACACGCTGCGCACAGTGCCGGATGCCGTCACCTTGCGCGAGCGCGTCACCGGCGGCGATCGCCGCGCCGTGGTGCTGGGTGCGGGGTTCATCGGCATGGAGGCGGCGGAGGCGCTCCGCGCGGCCGGCCTGGAGGTCGACCTCGTCGAACGCGCCGACCATGTGCTGCCGCCCCTCGAGCGGGAGCTCGCGACCCTGGTGCGCGGCGAACTGGCCGGGCTCGGCATCCGTGTCCACGACGGGGTCGCCGCCACCCGCATCGAGAGCCGCGCTGACGCAGACACCGTGCACCTCGACGACGGCACGACGGTCGCCGCCGATCTCATCGTGCTGTCGGTGGGCGTCGCCCCTGACACCGGGTTCGCGCGGGACGCGGGCCTGGAGACCGCACGCGGCGCCATCCTCGTCGACGAGCGCGGTCGCACCTCCGCCCCCGGCGTGTGGGCCGCGGGCGATGCCACCACGAGCCCCACCGCCGTGACCGGCGCGGTCGCGCCCGTCGCCCTCGCCGGCCCGGCGAATCGCGCTGGCCGCCTTGTGGCCGACGACATCTTCGGCATCGCCGATGCGCGCCGGATCCCGGCTTCGTTCGGCACCGCGATCGTGCGCGTGGGTGCGCTGACCGCCGGGCTCACGGGCGCGAACCGCGCGGCCCTCGACGCCGCCGGCATCCCCTACCGCACGCTCCACCTGCACCCGAACCAGCACGCCGGCTACTTCCCCGGGGCCACCGCACTGCACCTCGTCGTCCACATCGGCGCCGAGGACGGGCGCCTCCTGGGCGCCCAGGCCGTCGGCGCGGACGGGGTCGACAAGCGGATCGACGTCATCGCCACCGCGATGCGCGCCGGGCTCGCGGCAACCGATCTCATCGATCTCGACCTCAGCTACGCGCCCCCGTACGGGCAGGCCAAGGACGCCGTCAACCTCGTCGGCATGGTCGCGGAGAACGTGCTCGCGGGACGCCTGAGACTGTGGCACGCAGCCGATCTCGAAGACGTCCGCGCCGACGCGCTCGTGCTCGACGTCCGGTCGGCGACCGAGTTCGCGACCGGACACATCCCTGGTTCGCTGAACATTCCGCATACCCAGCTGCGCCAGCGGCTCGACGAGGTGCGCGACGCCGCCGACGGCCGGCCGGTGCGCGTGCTGTGCGCGGCAGGCGTCCGCTCGAACATCGCCCACCGCATCCTCGCGAACAACGGGTTCGACTCGGCGTCGCTGTCGGGCGGCATCCAGACGCTCGAGCACTGGTACGGTGCCCGCATCGATCGGATCCTCACCCGCGAAGGAGCTCCCGCATGATGATCACCGGCACCCCCGAAGAGCAGGCCGCCACCCGGAAGCGGATCGCCAATCGGCTGAAGCGCGCGCACGGCCAGCTGGCCGGCGTCATCGCGGCGGTGGAGTCGGATGCCTCCTGCCGCGACGTCGTCACGCAGCTTGCCGCCGTCACCAGTGCGCTGGATCGCGCGGGCTTCGCCATCGTGTCGGCGGCGATGCGGGACTGCGTCGCCGACCCCGACGGCGCCGCAGAGGCCGAGGGCCTGACTGCCGACGAGCTCGAGAAGCTCTTCCTCGCGCTGGCCTGACGCCGGTCGCGGGATCATCCGAATCGAAAGGAACGACATCAATGTGCAGCAGAATCACGTGCACCACGTGCGGCAAGGCCACCTGGGCAGGATGCGGCCAGCACGTCGAGCAGGCGCTCGCCGGCGTGCCGCAGACGCAACGGTGCCAGGGACACGAGCCCGCGCCGCGGCGCGGCTTCTTCGCGGCGCTGCGCGGTCGCTGAGCGGGTGCCATCGGGCGTCACAGTTCGGGCGTCGGCAACCGGACAGGTTAGGCTAGGCATACCTTGCAGCAGCGCCGGCGACTCCCCTCGCGCCGGCGCGTCAGGAGAAAGCCCCCGCCTCTATGACCGCGACGGCGCCCGCCCTCGGCCTGTCCCTCCTCGGAGGAGACCCCGACCACACGGCGCTGATCGCCGACGGCACGCGGATCGACTACGCAGAACTGCGCGATCGGGTAAGACGGCGCAGGGACGAGCTCGGCGACGTGCGCCGTCTCGTGATGATCGCCGCGGGCAACGCCGTCGAGCCGATCGTCACCTACCTCGCCGCGCTCGAGGGCGGACACCCGGTGCTCTTGGTCTCCCGCGACGAGGACGAGGCCGCCCTCGCGCATCGTGCGTCGCTGATCGCGCGGTTCGACCCCGACGTCGTCGCGCACGACGGGACGGCCGGCTGGACGCTGGACGAACGCCGCCCCGGGAGCCGTCACGAGTTCCACCCCGACCTCGCCGTCCTCTCGAGCACGTCGGGCTCCACCGGCTCGCCGAAGCTCGTGCGGCTCTCGGCCGAGAACGTCCGCAGCAACGCGGCGGCGATCGCCGAGTACCTCCGGCTGAGCCCGGCTGAACGCGCCGCGACCACGCTGCCGCTGCAGTACTGCTACGGGCTGTCGGTGGTCAACAGTCACCTGCTGACCGGAGCGAGCCTGCTGCTCACCGAGCGCTCCGTCGCCGACGAGGAGTTCTGGAACCGGGCACGCACGCACGGCGTCACCTCGTTCGCCGGTGTCCCCTACACGTTCGAGCTGCTCGAGGCGCGAGGCTTCGACGGAGGCGACCTGCCGTCGCTTCGCTACCTCACCCAGGCGGGCGGGCGTATGACTCCCGACGCGGTGCGGCGCTTCGCACATCTCGGGCGCGAGCGTGGGTTCGAGCTGTTCGTGATGTACGGGCAGACCGAGGCGACGGCGCGCATGGCGTACCTCCCACCCGACCTCGCGATGACACATGCCGGCGCCATCGGTCGTCCCATCCCCGGCGGCGCGTTCCGGATCGACGCCGTCGACGGTGCCGAGTCGGGCGAACTGGTGTACGAGGGACCGAACGTCATGATGGGCTACGCCCACTCGCCCGAGGACTTCGCGCTCGGGCGCACCGTGGCCGAGCTCCGCACCGGCGACGTGGCCCGCCTGCGCACCGACGGGCTGTACGAGATCGTCGGCCGGTTGAACCGCTTCGTGAAGGTGTTCGGCCTGCGTCTCGACCTCGACCGCGTCGAGCACCTCCTCGCCGACGAGGGGATCGAGGTGCGCGCGGCGAGCGCCGACGAACGGCTGCTGGTGTTCGCGACGTCCGAACGCGCGGCCGCCCGTGCGCGCGAGCGCGCCGCCGCCCTCACGGGGGTGCCGGCGCGGATGATCGGTGCGTACGCGGTGACCGAGTTCCCCCGCACGTCCAACGGCAAGCGCGACTACGCGGCGCTGGTGCGCTTCGCCGACGTGCACGACCGCACCGCGACCAGGGCAGCGGCGGGCCGCGCTGCTGCGGCCACCGTCACCGCCGAGACCGTGCGCGACCTGTACGCGACGCTGCTCGGCGAGCCCGATGCGGGCCTCGACGACTCGTTCGCCGGGCTCGGCGGCGACTCCCTGAGCTACGTCGAGGTCTCGCTGCGCCTCGAGGACATGCTCGGCGCCCTCCCCCGGGACTGGCCGACGCGCACCCCGCGTGAACTGGCGGCATCGCCCTCGCAGACGCCTGTCCCGACAGCGGAGCCGGATGCCGCGTCCGCGCGTGGTGCGACGGCAACGGCCGTGCGCCCCTGGCGTCGCCGGCTCGCGTGGACACGCCTCGAAACGCCGGTCGTGCTGCGGGCGGCGGCGATCTTCCTCATCGTCGCGACCCACGCCGACCTCCTCGCCCTGAAGGGCGGGGCGCATCTGCTCCTCGCCGTCGCGGGCTACAACCTGGCCAGATTCCAGCTGGCGCCCATCGCGGGCGCTGCACGCCTGCGGCGCCTGGGGCGCAGCGCCGCCCAGCTGGCGGTACCGGCGGTGCTGTGGGTGGGCGCGGTGGCGCTGGTCACCGGCCAGTACGCGCCGACGACCGTCGCGCTCGTGAACAACCTCGTCCCCGGCGACGGTCGGTGGAACGAGCAGTGGCAGTTCTGGTTCCTCGAAGCGATGCTCTGGTCGTTCGCCGGTGCGGCCGCGCTCTTCACCGTGCGCCGCGTCGAGCGGATCGAGCGTCGGGCGCCGTTCGGGTTCGCGCTCGTCGTGCTCGCGGTCGCTCTCGCGGCCCGCTTCGCGATCGCCGGACCCAGCGCCGAGTACGTGGAGCGGTACTCCGCCCCGGTCATCCTTTGGCTCGTCGCGCTCGGATGGCTCGTGGCGCGCGCGGACACCACCGCGAGGAGGATCCTGGTCTCCGTGGTCGCCGTCGCGGCGACGTTCGGGTTCTTCGGCGAGCCGTGGCGCGAGGCGGTCGTCGCGGGCGGGATCCTCGCCCTCGTGTGGATCAGGGCGATCCCGCTCCCCCGCCTCGCGGTGCCGCTGGTGGTGACCGTGGCCGGGGCGTCGCTGTTCGTCTACCTCACGCACTGGCAGGTGTACCCGCCGTTCGAGCAGAGCGCGCCCTGGTTCGGGACGCTGCTGTCGTTCGTGGTCGGCGTGGTCGCGCACCGACTCTATGTCGGCGGGAGCGCCCGTGCCGCAGCCGGGTGGGCGCGGGTTCGCCGCGCCGCTGCGCCGCTCAGCGTGCGGCTGCGCCGCGCGTGACGACGCTCCCCGTCACGGCGGCGTCGCCCGACGCGGCGTAGAGCACGACGCCGCCCTCGACGATCACGCGCACGGCCGTCCCGGGCGCGAACGCCGCCGCACGGTGCTGGGGCACCCGGTACATGAACTCGGCCTCGAACTCCCCGGTGCCGACGCGGAGCCGCAGGTCGGCGGTCGACCCGGCGGGACGCAGCGCGACGACGGTGCCGTTGGCCACCGGAGCCAGCGTGGCCGCCGCCCCGTGCGCGGCGGCGGCCACGCGAACCTGCGCCGGGCGCACCATCGCCCGCACGCGCGACGCTCCGCCGGACAGGTCGTGCCGCACGGCCAGTCGGCCGAACCCGCACTCGACGCCGTCCGCGTCCGCGCGCGCCGGAACCACGAGCGCGTCGCCGAGGAACAGCGCGACGCTCGCATCGATCGGCGCGTCGTACACCGCCATCGGGTCGCCGGACTGCACGAGACGACCGCCGACGAGAACGCCGACCTGGTGGCCGAACGACAGGGCCTCGTGCTGATCGTGCGTCACGAGCACCGCGGTGACGCCGCTGCGCTCCAGCACGTCGACCACCGCGTCGCGCGTCGCCGACCGAAGGCCCGTGTCGAGCGCGCTGAACGGCTCGTCGAGCAGGATCACCCCGGGATTCTGGGCGAGCGCGCGAGCCAGAGCGACCCGCTGCTGCTGACCGCCCGACAGCTCGTGCGGCATGCGGGCGGCGAGATCCGGATGCAGGGACGCCAGCTCGAGCAGTTCGCGCACCCGGTCGGCACGGCCGGGTCCGCGCGGGAGCCCGAACGCGATGTTGCGGGCCACCGAGAGGTGCGGGAACAGTGCGCCGTCCTGCGCGACGTAGCCGATGCCGCGCCGGTGGGTGGGAACCGTCCTGCCGTCCCCCGACAGCTCGCGATCACCCAGCCTGATCACCCCGGCGTCGGGGTCGACGAACCCCGCGACCAGGCGCAACAGAGTCGTCTTGCCGCTTCCCGAGGCGCCGACGAGCGCCAGGCGCGTGCCGCGGGGAACCTCGAGCGACACGTCGCGCAGCACCTCGGTGCCGCCGTACGCCTTCGACACGCCCTCCAGCCGAAGAGTCATCTGAGGGTCCTCCCCGTCGCGTGCGTGAACATGAGGGCGACCGCCGGCACCGACAGGAGCACCAGCAGCACCGCGTACGGTGCGGCGGTCGGATAGTCGAGAGCGGATGCTGCAGACCAGAAGCTCGTCGCGACCGTCGAGGTGCCGGTCGGGGCGAGCAGCAGCGTCGCGGTCAGCTCGTTCGCCGCGCCGAGGGCGACGAGGGCCGCACCCGCGCCGATCGCGGGGAGCAGCAGCGGCACGGTGACCCGGAGCCGAGCGGCGGCGGGCGACACCGCGAGAGCGCGCGCGGCCTCCTCGAGCGACTCGGGCACCTGCGCGAGGCCGGCGCGCAGCGGCACGAGCGCCCGCGGCAGGAAGATCACCACGTAGGCGGCGACCACCGTGAACGCCGTCTGATAGAGCGACGGCGCGAAGGCGAGCGTGACAGCCACGAACGCGAGCGCGACGATGATCGCCGGGAGGCTGCTGGCGAGGTACGCGGCACCTTCGAGGAGCCGCGACAGCCGGCTCGGGTAGCGCACCGCGAGCCACGCGAACGGCAGGGCGACGGCGATCGTGCAGAGCGCGCCCGCGAGCGCCAGGCCCAGCGTCTGGAGCGCCGCGATGCCGACGTCGCCGAAGGCCGCAGCATCCGCCCTCGTGAGCCACCGGACCACGCTCGTCAACGGCACCACGAGCGCGCCCGTCAGCACGGCGGCGATCATCGCCAGCGCCGGCACGGTGAGCCTCCCGAGCCGGAGGACCTCAGCCGGATGCGGCGAACCGCCGCCGACGCGGGCGTAGTGGGCGCGGCCGCGGGCGGCCGACTCGGCGCCCAGGAGGATCAGGCACAGCACCGCGAGCACGAGGCCGAGTGCGGCCGCGTTGGGTCCGGCGAACATGCTCTGGTAGGCGACGACGATGGCCGTGGTGAACGTGTCGAAGCGCACGAAGGCGAACGCGCCGTACTCGGCCAGCAGGTGGAGCGCGACCACGAGCGCCCCGCCGAGCACCGCCAGTCGCAGCTGCGGCGCGACGACCCGGAAGAACACCGCCCACGAGCCCATTCCGAGCGAGCGGGCGGATTCCTCGAGCGCCGGGTCGAGACCTCTGATCGCGGCGAGAGCGGGCAGGTACACGAGCGGGAAGTACGCCAGCGTCGCGACCAGCACGGCCGCCCACAGCCCGTTCATGGACGGGATGGCGCTCGCCCAGCCGTAGCTCGCGACGAACGCCGGAATCGCGAGCGGTGCGGCAAGTGCGACCTTGAAGACCCCGCGACCGGGGAGCGTCGTGCGCTCGACCAGCCATGCGCCGCCCACACCGAGGACCACGGTCGCGGGTACGCCGATCACCACCAGCAGCACGGTGTTGACCAGCAGCTCGGCGACCTTCGGCCGGAAGACGAGGGCCGACAGTTCGTCCCACCCCATCGCGAACGCCGCCTGGACGACGTACCCGATCGGGATCAGCGCGCCGAGCGCGAGCACCGCGACGACGACGACGAGCCCGGCGGGCGGGCGCCTCTCGTTCGTCCCGCGCGCGGGTGTTCGCGTCTGGAGCTGGGTCAGAGGAGTCCGGCTTCCGTCATGAGTTCGATGACCGCCGGCCCGTTGAGGGTCGACGGGTCGATCACCGGCGCGTCGAGCTCCGCGAGCGGGGGCAGCTCGGCCTTGGCCGCCACGTCGGAGGCGACCGGATACTCGAAGCTGTACCCCTCGCCGAGGATCTTCTGCCCCTGCTCGCCCGCGATGAACGCGAGGAACTGCTGCGCCTCGTCGGCGTGGGGCGCGTTCTCCAGCACGCCGCCGCCCGAGACGCTGACGAAAGCGCCGGGGTCCTGGTTGCCGAAATAGTGCAGCGTGGTGTTCGCGCTGTCTTCGGCGGCGGCATCCTGATCGCGGAACCAGTAGTAGTGGTAGATGATGCCCACCGGCACCTCGCCGGCGTTGACCGCCTTCATCGTGACGATGTTGTTGCGGTACTCGACCGCGTTCTCGGCCATGCCCTCGAGCCAGTCGCGAGCGCCGTCCTCACCCTGGGTCGCGAGCACGGCCGACACGATCGCCTGGAAGTCGGCCTTCGCGGGCGCTGCGCCCCACTTGCCCTTCCACTCGGGGTCGGCGAGGTCGAGAAGGGATGCCGGGAGCTCGCTCTCCGAGATCAGCTCGGGGTTGTAGACCAGCACGGTCGAGCGTGCCGCGATCCCCGTCCAGAGGCCGGACGCCGGACGGAACTGCTCCGGCACCAGCGCCAGCGTCGACTCGTCCATCGGGGCGAAAAGGCCGGCATCCTCGACGAGCGACATCGCCGGCGAGTTCTCGGTGAGGAACACGTCGGCCTTGGACGCCGTCCCCTCCTGCACGAGCTGATTGGCCAGCTCGCTGTCGTCGCCGTTGCGGAGCACGACCTCGATGCCCGTCTCGGCCGTGAACGCGTCGGCCCACTCCTCGGTGAGCTGCTCGTGCTGGGCGTTGTAGACGACCAGGGCGTCCGGATCGGCGGCCGCGTCGTCACCGGCTCCGCCGCCGGCGCAGCCGGCGAGGGCGAGACCCGCGAGCAGGACCGGTGCGACGAGGAACGCGCGCAGGCGCGCGGAAGACGGGAGGCGTGAAGGCATGGGGAACCCCTCGGGAACAGACAGGTAAGGCTAGCCTAAAGCACCCGGCCTTCGTGTTTCATCCGGTTCCCTCCCCTGCGGCGGCCGGACCGCTCAGTACCAGATGCTCAGGCCCGGCGCCGTGTGCCAGCCCAGCACGCGGGTCGCCATGGCGAGGGCGTTCTCGGATGCCTCGGCCGCGGCATCCGTCACCGTCACGCGCCCTGCGGCAGCCAAGGTCGCGAGGGAGACGCCGCCGAGGTATGTGGCCGACAGCTCCGCCACGCCGAGGGTCACCGACACGCCGTCGACCACCTCGTCGCCGAGGCTGCGCACACGCCCGGCGCCGGACTCGTCGACCTCGAGGAGGTAGCGGCCCGCCGCGATGCCGAGCGGGTCGGACACGTCGAGCACCAGCGTGCCCGGGCCGCCGTAGCGGCGCGTCTCGAGGGCCGCGACGACGTCGAGGATCCGCACGTACTGGTGGTCGCGCACGCTGATCTTGACAGCGCGCTGGTCGGCGATCATCCACAGCAGCGGCTCGTCGACCGACAGCTCGCCCGCGTGCACTTCGGCGACGAGGTCGAGCTCGAGCAGGAACCGCCACAGCGCCGCGTACGCATCATCCGTCTCGGTCAGCAGGTAGTGGACGGCGACCGTCGCCTTGGTGAAGTCGTCGTGGTTCTCGCGCACCGCGTACACCACTGCACCGCGCACCTCGCCGTCGGCGTCGGTGTACTGCACCGCCCGCTTCTCGGCGGTCTTCTCGGCCGCCGGATTGGTCCCGGCGAACCCGTCCCAGTGACTGCCCGGGACGTCGATCTCACCTGCCCGGCGGTGCCGCACCCGCTCGTGCAGGGCCGGCATGAGCTCGCGCACGCGCTCACGGCTGATGAAGTCGATGCGCCCGGCGGGCTGTGGGCCGATCCATCCGGCGCGCTTCGTCTCGATCCGCCACGACGCGCCGGCCGCGGCGGGCGCGAACCCGTAGCGCCCGTAGAGCGGCGACTCGCTGACCGTGAGCATCGCCATCGGGATGCCGGCCGCGTGCGCCGCGCGCAGCTCTCCCTCGAGCATCGCCCGCGCGACGCCCTTGCGCCGGTGCGTCGGCGCGACGGTGACCGCCGAGATGGCGCACGACGGGATCATCGCCTCGCCGGGCACCGTGAGCTCGCCGAGCCACGACGCGATGGTGGCCACCGGCGCGTCCATCGGCGACTGCGGGTCGAAGACGCCCGTGAGCCGCCGGTAGCCGCTGCGCTCGCGCGACGCCGTGATCTGCTCCGCGGTGCGCTCGCCGTCCTGGAATCCGCGCGCGACGGACTGCAGCCAGCCGGCGTACTCGTCGCTGTCGACGGCGAGGCGCTGGTACTCCAGTCCGCTCGCGGCGAGACGCGCCGCGGATTCGCCGTCGACAGGCCCGGCGCGGAACGCGGCGCGCTCGGTCTCGCCGACGCGCCCGTAGGTCGTTTCGCGCGTGCTCATCTGATCTTCCTCTCTACGCCCCCGAGGGGCTCAGGGTGATGTGCGGCCGGCAGACGAGCCGCGTCAGGTGACCACGCGCGCGCCGGCGACCGGTCCGTGCACGTGGAGCGCCTCGTACCCGGCTGCCGACAGCGTGATCTGCAGTTCGAGCGCCGACTCGGGGTCGACCGTCAGGAACGCCAGCGTCGGCCCTGACCCCGACACCATCCCCGCCAGCGCGCCGGACTCCTCGCCGAGCTCGAGCACGTCACGCAGCTCGGGGCGCAGCGAGAGCGCCGCGATCTGCAGGTCGTTGCGCGTGTGCTCGGCGAGCGCGATCGGGTCGGCGGCCCGCAGCGCCTGGAGCACGCCGGGCGCGACCGCGGGCACGCGAGCGCCCGAGACGATGTCGGGCCGGGCGCGCAGCTCATCGAGATGCGTGTAGACCTCGGGGGTCGACAAGCCCGCGTCCGACGGCACCACGACCCAGTCGAAGCGTCCCTTCGCGAGCGCAGGGCTCAGCTGGTCGCCGCGCCCGGTGCCGACTGCCGTACCGCCCATCAGCGCGAAGGGCACGTCGGCACCGAGCCGGGAGGCGAGCTTGTGCAGCTCGGCCGTGCCGAGCTCGGCCCCCCAGAGCGCATCGCAGGCTACGAGGGCGGCCGCAGCATCCGCCGATCCACCGCCCATGCCCCCCGCGACCGGCACGTGCTTCACGATGTCGAGGTGCACGCCGCCCGTGTGACCGATGCGCTGGGCGACGAGCCGGGCCGCGCGCACCGCGAGATTGCGGTCGTCGGCCGGAACTCCGGACACGTCGACGGTCCCCGAGACGGCGACCGTGAACTCGTCGGAGGGCGAGGCCCACACGTCCTCGTACAGAGACACCGCCTGGTACGCCGACGCGACGTCGTGGTAACCGTCGTCGTGCACGCCGCCGACCTCGAAGAAGAGGTTGAGCTTGCCCGGCGCCCGCACGCGGACGCCCTCGGCGGCGAGGGCCTGACTCACCGGTTCGCCGATTCCGCCCAGAGGTCCACGTCGATGCCGTCCGACAGGGCGTCGATCCGCTCCTCCTCCTCGACGGTGAAGGCCGGACCCTCGAGCGCCTTGAGGTTCTCATCGAGCTGCGCCGGGCGCGACGCGCCGATGAGCGCGGAGGCCACCACGGGGTCCCGCAGCACCCACTGGATCGACATCTGGGCGAGGGTCTGCCCGCGCTCCTTCGCGATGACGTCGAGCGACCGCAGCGTCGACAGGCCCCTCTCGCTCAGCGAGCCGTTCGGCAGCGACCCGCGCTGCTGCGCCCGCTCGGCCGAGCCGTCGCCCAGGTACTTGTCGGTGAGCAGCCCCTGCGCCAGCGGCGTGAACGCGATCGCGCCCATCCCCTCCTGCTTCAGCACTCCGGTCAGGCCGTCCTCGACCCAGCGGTTCAGGATCGAGTAGGCCGGCTGGTGGATCACCAGCGGCGTGCCGAGCGAGCGGGCGACGGATGCTGCCACCGCCGTGCGCTCGGCGCTGTAGGACGAGATGCCGACGTAGAGGGCCTTGCCCTGGCGCACCAGGGTGTCGAGCGCTCCCACGGTCTCTTCGATCGGGACGTCGGGGTCGACGCGGTGCGAGTAGAAGATGTCGACGTAGTCCACACCCATCCGCTTCAGTGACTGCTCGGCGCTCGAGATCAGGTACTTGCGCGAGCCGCCGTTGCCGTACGGGCCGTGCCACATGTCGTAGCCGGCCTTGGACGAGAGGATGAGCTCGTCGCGGTACGGCGCGAAGTCCTCGCGCATCATGCGGCCGAAGTTCGTCTCGGCGGTGCCGTAGGGCGGACCGTAGTTGTTCGCCAGGTCGAAGTGGGTGATCCCGCGGTCGAAGGCGTGGCGCAGCAGCGCCCGCTGGTTGTCGAACGGGATGTTGTCGCCGAAGTTCCACCAGAGTCCGAGCGACACGGGCGGAAGCGTCAGCCCGGAGGTGCCGACCCGGCGGTAGTCCGCGCCGCTGTAACGGTCGGCGGCGGCGGTGTAGGGGCGGTGGAGGTCTCCTCCACGGGACAGGTAGCGCGCGTCTTCGGTCACCGGTCCAGGCTAGCGAGGTCGGCCATTGCGCGCAGGAGGAGTGCCAAGGCACATCGGCGCCCCCCGTGTCAAGGGTCTACGTCCGAAACGTCGTCGTAACGGACGCTCCCTATCGTGGCCACACCGGGGAACGCTCACATCCGAGCACCCCCCGACGGACGAAAGGAGGACCGCATGACCCTGCTGTCCGCACTGCCGCGCGCGACGGACCCGTGGAGCGTGCTCATCGAGCGAGGCGACGTGGTCGTCGATCGCGGCATCCTTCATCTCGTCCACGACGACGTCGCGCCGCACCAGGCCCGCGAGGCAGATCTGCTGCTCGTGGCCGATGCCCTCACCGAGGCGGGCGTCGAAACGCTCCTGGTGCGCCACGACCTGCGGGTGCCCGCCCTCGTCGTCGACGTCCGCGATCGCGAGGCCGCGCAGGCCGCCCTCGCCGCCGTCTGCACGCGCGAGCCGCTGTACCTGAAGGCCAAGGGCCGCGCACCGATCCTCGCGTGCGACGCGCCGCCCGTCGCCGACGCTCCCGCGGCCGTGCGCCTCTACCGTCCGCGCGTCACCGGCTCGGGCGCCCTCCGCTACGGTGCGGCGCTCGGTGTCCACGTGGAGTTCTGGAGCTTCGGCGCCGAGGTCGTCGAGGCTCCGCGGGACAACGCGCTGCTGCGCCGTCGAACGCCGGCGAACGACATCGCCTACACGACCGTCGAGCGCCACGGACGCACCTGGCGCACCATCGCCGGCATGTTCGACCTGCACCCGCTCGAGGTCGCCGACGACGTCGACATCGTGTTCTCGTGGGTCGACGGATCGTCGAGCGACTTCCAGCGTCAGCGCGCGGCGCAGCTCGCGGAGTACGTCGTCGGCGACGGCGACGACGGCCCGGCGCGCTACCGCCACGTCGACGAGCTGCGCTACGCGCTGCGCAGCGTCCACATGTACGCGCCGTGGGTGCGTCGCATCTACATCGCCACGGACTCCCCCGCGCCCGCGTGGCTGCTCGATCATCCGAAGGTGACGATCGTGCGCAGCGAGGAGTTCTTCGCCGATCCGTCGGTGCTGCCGACGCACAACTCGCACGCGGTCGAGGCGCAACTGCACCGCATCCCGGGCATCGCGGAGCACTTCCTCTACTCGAACGACGACATGTTCTTCGGGCGGGCGGTCGAGCCCGAGATGTTCTTCACCCCCGGCGGGGTCACGAAGTTCGTGGAGTGCGGGGTGCGCATCGGAGCCGGCGACCCCGCCCTCCATCGCAGTGGTCACGACAACGGTCTGAGGGTCAACCGCGCACTGCTCAAGGAGCGGTTCGGTCGCACCATCGTGCGCGACCTCGAGCACTGCGCGGCACCGCTGCGGCGGAGCGTGATGGCCGAGCTGGAGCAGGCGTTCCCCGACGACTTCGCCCGGACCGCGGCATCCCGCTTCCGCTCCGCGACCGACATCTCGGTGACCAACAGCCTCTATCACTACTACGCGCAGCTCACGGGGCGGGCCGTCGTCACGCGCGCCCCGCGTGTCCGCTATGTCCAGACGACGCTCGCGGCGGGACTGCGGCGCATGGAGCGTCTCGAGGAGCGCTGCGACGTGGACATGTTCTGTCTCAACGACGGCGGAGATTCCGAGGTGCCGGAGGAGCTCCGGGTGCGCGCCATCCGCGGCGCTCTGGAGCGCATGTTCCCGGTCCGGGCGCCCTGGGAGCGCGACGAGCTCAGCGCAGCACGGCGATCGGCTCGGTCGGCGCATCCTTCCGCACGCCGCTGAGGGGCGCGATGCCGGCCGAAAGGAGCCGGCGCTGCGCCTCTTCGGCATCGATGTGCTCGAGCGTGCGGGGCGCGTCGACCGGCACCACCGAATGCACGACGGTGTCGTCGTACACGTGCACGAGGTTGAACGCCTGCGCGCCGTCCTGCGGACGCGTGCCGCCGACGGGCACGGTGAGGTCCTGGGCGTAGCAGGTCGAGGACGCCACCGACACGGGAATCCCGGCGAACGTCGCGAACGTCGAGTAGTGCAGGTGCCCGGCGATGATCGCCCGCACGTCGGTGCCGCGCAGCACCGCGGCCAGCCGACGCTGGTCGCGCAGCTCGACGCTCGCCGCGAGCGGCAGCACGCTCGGCACGGGTGGGTGGTGCATCGCCAGGATCGTGCCGAGGGGCGCCGGCGTCGCGAGCTCGGCGGCCAGCCACGAGAGCTGCTCGTCGCGCAGCTCGCCGTGGTGGTGGCCGGGCACACTCGTGTCGAGCGTGATCACGCGGAGTCCGTCGAGCTCGTCGACCCGGTCGACGGGACGCGCGTCGGAGACCTCGTCGTACAGCCCCGCGCGGAACGCCCCGCGCTCATCGTGGTTGCCCATGACCCACAGCACACGCGTGCCGATGCGCTCGGCGAACGGTTCGACGAGCGCGCGCAGCGCGGCGTATGCGCCGGGCTCGCCGAGGTCGGCGAGGTCGCCGGTGACGACGATCGCGTCGGGGCGGATGCCGCTCGACTCGATGACGCCGATGGTCGCGGCGAGGTGGGCGGCCGCGTCGACGGAATCGAACAGGCGCGGCGTCGCCGGGGCGCGCAGGTGCGTGTCGCTCAGGTGCAGCAGGATGCGTTCAGGGGCCGGATACTCGGCGGTGCGCATGTCGGGTCACTCCGGTCCGCCGCGAGGCGAGGTGCCCTGGAACCGGGACGACGGACGATGGAATGTTACCGGCATGTTTCGTGCGCCAGCCGACGGCACGGTGAAGATCCGCTGAATTTCAGCTTTCGCGGACGCGTCCCACGGCCTCCGCGATGCGCACGTAGTCGTCGATCGAGAGGTCCTCGCCGCGAGCGGTGGGTGCGACCCCCGCGCTCTCCAGGACCACGGATGCTGCGGCCGCCGTGCCGCCCAGCACCCCGGCCGTCGCCTGCCGGAGCATCTTGCGCCGCTGCTGGAACGCGGCATCCACGATCGCGAACGTCCGCTTGCGCAGCTCCTCGTCGCCGCGGGGCTCGGCGGCCCGGTGGAAGCCGACGAGCACACTGTCGACGTTCGGGACCGGCCAGAACACCTGACGCGACACGGTGCCGGCGAGGCGCCACGGTCCGTACCACGCGGCCTTGACGCTCGGCGCGCCGTAGACCTTCGACCCGGGCGGCGCGGCAAGGCGCTCGCCCACCTCGGCCTGGACCATCACGACGCCGCGGTCGAGCGCCGGGAAGTGCTCGAGGAAGTGCAGCAGCACGGGCACGCTCACGTTGTAGGGCAGGTTCGCGACGAGCACCGTCGGGTCGCCGGGCAGCTCGGTGACGCGCAGCGCGTCGGCGTCGACGACCGTGAGCGCGCCGTCCGGAACGCCGTGGGCGGCCGCCGTGGCGGGCAGGCGCTCCGCCAGGCGGTGGTCGATCTCGACGGCGGTGACGGATGCCCCGGTCTCGAGGATCGCGAGGGTGAGCGACCCCAGACCCGGTCCCACCTCGACGACGCGATCGCCCGGCTGCACCTCGGCGACGTGCACGATCTTGCGGACGGTGTTGGCGTCGACGACGAAGTTCTGCCCGAGCTTCTTGGTCGGAGTCACGTCGAGTTCGGCGGCCAGCGCGCGGATCTCGGCCGCACCGAGGAGTGTCACGGGCATGCGCCCCACTGTACCGATGGTCGTCGCGGTCGCCCGTCCGGCCCCGCGCGCCCCCTGCCGCGGCGGCGACCCGAACGCTAGCGTGACCAGCATGAATTCGACCGGCTCGATCCCCGCAGACGCGTTCTCCCTCCGCAGTCCCTATGGGCGACGAGCGATCGGGCTCTCGGTCGCGGCCGCGGTCGGCGGATTCCTCTTCGGGTTCGACTCGTCGGTCATCAACGGCGCCGTCGACTCGATCTCGAAGGACTTCGCGCTCAACGACGTCATCACGGGATTCGTCGTCGCGATCGCGCTGCTCGGCTGCGCGGTCGGCGCGATCATCGCCGGCAACCTGTCCGACCGGTGGGGACGCCTGCGGGTCATGTTCCTCGGCGCCATCATGTTCTTCGTCAGCTCGATCGGCGCCGGCCTCGCCTTCTCGGCGTGGGACCTCGCCCTCTGGCGCGTCGTCGGCGGCCTGGGCATCGGCATCGCCTCTGTCGTCGCGCCGGCCTACATCGCCGAGATCGCTCCGCGCCAGATCCGCGGCGGACTCGCCTCGCTGCAGCAGCTCGCGATCACGATCGGCATCTTCGCGGCGCTCCTCTCGGACGCGCTGCTGGCCAATGCCGCAGGCGGCGCCGACAGCGTGCTGTGGCTCGGACTCGAGGCGTGGCGGTGGATGTTCCTCGTGGGCGTGATCCCGTCGGCGGTCTACGGCATCCTGTCGTTCACGGTGCCCGAGTCGCCGCGTTATCTGCTGTCGAAGGGCCGCGTCGACGAGGCCCGCGAGATCTTCGCGCGCCTGATGCCGCCCGCCGACCTCGACCAGACGATCCGCGAGCTGCAGAACGCCATCGAGACCGACCGCAAGAACGCCGGCGTCTCGATCCGTGGACCGGTGCTCGGGCTTCAGCGCATCGTCTGGGTCGGCATCATCCTGTCGGTGTTCCAGCAGTTCGTCGGCATCAACGTGATCTTCTACTACTCGACGAGCCTCTGGCAGTCCGTCGGGTTCGACGAGAGCGACTCCTTCACGATCAGCGTCGTGACCTCGATCACGAACGTGCTCGTCACCCTGATCGCGATCTTCCTGGTGGACCGCGTGGGCCGGAAGCCGATCCTCCTCACCGGATCCGTCATGATGACGCTGTCGCTCGGGCTCATGGCCATCTCGTTCCTGTTCTCGACGACAGACGCCGAGGGCGCCGTCGTGCTGCCTGCACCCTGGGGCCCCATCGCGCTCATCGCCGCGAACGTGTTCGTCGTCGGGTTCGGCGCGTCGTGGGGTCCGCTGGTGTGGGTGCTCCTCGGCGAGATCTTCCCGAGCCGCATCCGCGGCAAGGCGCTCGGCGTCGCCGCCGGTGCGCAGTGGATCGCCAATTTCCTCATCACGATCTCGTTCCCGGCGATGTCGGCCTGGTCGCTGCCCCTCACGTACGGCATGTACGCCGTGTTCGCGGCGCTGTCGTTCATCTACGTGGCCTGGCGCGTGCCCGAGACCAAGGGCATGGACATCGAGCAGACCGAGACGCTGTTCGTCCACCCGAAGGTCGCGCCGACCGCCCGGTGAGACGACAGTGAGCGGACGAGACGCCGGGTGAACCCCGGGGGTCTCGTCCCTCGGGTGTCGCCGGTCCGGCGCCCGCTCGTAGGATGGCGGGATGCCTTCGCTCGGGGAACTGATCGCACCACGTCGCCTCGGGACCGACTTCCGGTGGCTGCTCGCGTCGTCGTGGACGAGCAACCTCGGCGACGGCATCGCGCTCGCCGCCGCGCCGCTGCTGATCGCCTCGCTCACGTCGTCACCGGTCCTCGTCGCCGCCGGCGCCATGATGCAGTTCCTGCCGTGGCTCCTCTTCGGACTCCTCGCCGGTGCCGTCGCCGACCACCACGACCGGCGCCGGCTGGTGATGCTCGCCAACGGCCTGCGGGCGGTGATCGTGGCGGTGCTCGTGGCGTTCCTCGTCACGGGGCAGGCCACCGTGTGGCTGGTTCTGGCCGTGGCGTTCCTCTACGGCACCGCCGAGGTCTTCGCCGACTCGGCCGGCAGCACGCTGCTGCCGATGCTCGTGAGGCCCGCCGACCTCGGCATCGGCAACGCCCGCATGCAGGCCGGCTACCTCGTCGCCAACCAGCTCGCCGGGCCGCCGCTCGGCGCCTTCCTGTTCGCAGTGGGGTCGTTCTGGCCGTTCGTGCTGCAGGTGCTGTGCGTGGCGCTGGCGGTGCTGCTCATCTCCCGGATCGCGCGCACGCCGGTGCCCGAACATCCGGACTCCGGCCGCGGCACGAAGGCCCACGCCATCCGCGAGGGACTGCAGTGGCTGCGTCACAACCCACCGGTGCGCACGCTCGTCATCATCATCCTGGTCTTCAACGTCACGTGGGCGGCCCCCTGGGGTGTGCTCGTGCTCTACGCCACCGAGCACCTGGGCATGGGGCCCGTCGGCTACGGCGCCCTCACGACGGCGGCAGCGCTCGGCGGCATCATCGCGGTCTTCAGCTTCGGCCGGCTCGAGAAGCACGTGTCGTTCTCGACGCTCATGCGGGTCTGCCTGTCGCTGGAGGTCCTCATGCACCTCTCGTTCGCGCTCACCACGTCACCCGCGGTGGCCTTCGTCATCATGTTCGGCTTCGGCCTCTACGCGTTCGTGTGGGGCACGATCTCGACGACCGTGCGCCAGCGCCTCGTCCCCATGGAGCTGCAGGGGCGGATCGCCTCGGTGAACATGGTCGGCGTCTTCGGCGGCCTCGTGGTCGGGCAGTTCATCGGCGGTATCCTCGCCCAGCTCTTCGGCCTGACCGCGCCCTGGTGGTTCGCCTTCGCCGGCTCGCTCATCACGCTGCTGCTGGTGTGGCGCTCGATCTCGCACATCGCGGCCGCGAAGCCCGTGCTCGACGCGGATGAGGCGGCAGACGTCGCCGGCGAGGACGAGCCCGGCGCCGGCGGCAAGCCCCTCATCGACTGACCGTACCTCCGCGCGGCGCCGGTCGCACGCCCGTACGCGATTCGTCGAGACAAGGGATTCCCGCCGAGACCGGGGACGGCGCCCCCGGTTTCGGCGGGGATCCCCGGCTTCGGCAAGACGGACGGATGGATGCTGCGGCTCAGGACGCGTCGTTACGCCCGGACGAGTGCGCCCAGGCGTACGCCGAGCTGCTCGAGCCGCGGCGTCCACGGGCCCGCCATCTCGCCGGCCGCGCCGCGACGCATCGCCTCCGCGAGCGGCACCCACGCGCTCTCGCACACCTCGTCGGGGTCGAGTGCGAGGATCGGGTCGCCCGCCACCCGCGCGACGTAGAAGTCGAACAGCGCGGTCCGCTCGGGGAGGCGGCCGACCAGCCGCAGGTCCGAGGTGAGGACCCGCACGCCGGTCTCCTCCTGCAGCTCGCGCACGGCCGCCTGCCCGCTCGTCTCCCCCGTCAGGGCGCTGCCGGCCGGGAACTCCCACGTGAGACCCCAGTCCTTGGCCTCCGCCCGCCGGGTCAGCAGCACGAGCCCGTCGCCGCGCACCACGCACACCGACGCCACGATATGGAAGAGCCCCTCGGGGAACGTGGGATCGCCACGGCGGTGGGTCCGGCCGATGCGTGCGCCCGCAGCATCCGTGAGGTCCCACAGCTCGTCGTCCACCGCAGCCTCCCGCGTCAGCTCAGTCCTCGAACGCCCCGTAGACCTCGAGAGTGTTCGCCGCGATCTGCGCGCACAGCTCGTCGACATCGACGCCCAGCTCGGCCGCCATGTATCGCACTGTCACGGGAATCAGGTACGGCGCGTTGGGGCGACCGCGGTGCGGCGTCGGCGTGAGGAACGGGGCATCCGTCTCGACCAGGATCCGCTCGCGCGGGATCACCGCGAGCGCGTCGCGGAGGTTCTGCGCGTTGTTGAACGTCACGTTGCCGGCGAACGAGAGGTAGTACCCGCGCTCGCCCGCGATGCGGGCCATGTCGGCGTCGCCCGAGAAGCAGTGGAACACCGTGCGCTCGGGGGCGCCGACGCGCTCGAGAGTCTCGAGCACAGCCTCGTGCGCGTCGCGATCGTGGATCTGCATCGCGATGCCGTGCGTCTTCGCCAGGGCGATGTGGGCCTCGAAGCTCTCGAACTGCGCGGGCCGGCCGTCCTCGTCGGTGCGGAAGAAGTCCAGCCCGGTCTCGCCGATCGCTCGCACGCGCGGCTGCGCGGCCAGCTCGTCGATCACCGCGATGGCCTCGTCGAGGCGGCCGGCCGCCTTGTACGCGGGTGCCTCGTTCGGGTGGATGGCGACCGCCGCCAGCACGCGGGGATGGGATGCCGCCGCCCACGCCGACCACCGGCTCGAGTCGATGTCGCCACCGGCCTGCACCACGCCGACCACCCCGACGGAACCCGCACGAGAGAGCTGCTCGTCGAGCGACAGGCCGACGCCGTCCTCGATCTCGAGGTGGGCGTGGTTGTCGTACACCGG
Source organism: Microbacterium trichothecenolyticum (assembly GCF_041938625.1). GTDB lineage: Bacteria > Actinomycetota > Actinomycetes > Actinomycetales > Microbacteriaceae > Microbacterium > Microbacterium trichothecenolyticum_D. The sequence continues at coordinate 2,896,409 of NZ_CP169427.1, forward strand.
CACCGCGAGCGGCTCGGGGGCCGCCGGGTACGTGACGTCGCGCGACCCCTTCTCTCGGATGCGCACGTACTGCGACGGGTCGGAACCCGCGTCGGGATACGGAACCGGGGGTGTCGCCATCAGACCGACTGCTCGACGCGCGGGAACAGCGGCGCGAGGCCGTTCACCGAGGACCCCGGCTTCAGCACGCCCCAGGCCCCTGCCTCGCGGATCGGCTGGTCCTGCAGTCGGCCGATCGACTCGGCCGCGCCGAGCGCGATCCACAGCTTCTCGGTCGAGACCGGCATCACCGGCGACAGCAGCACCGCGAGGGCGCGCAGGCCCTCGGCGGCGGTGTAGAGCACCGTGCCGAGGCGTCCGCGCTGGGCGTCGTCCTTGGCGAGCGCCCATGGCTCGTTCTCGGTGATGTACAGGTTCAGCGCGTCGACGATCGTCCAGATCGCATGGATCGCCTCGTCGATGCGGAACCGCTCGATCGCGGCGTCGGCGTGGGCGGCAGCATCCGCCACCGTCTGCTGAATGTGCAGGTCGGCCTCGGTGTAGGCGCCCGCCGGGGGCACGACGCCCTCGTAGTACCGCTCGATCATCGCCGTGGTGCGCGACGCGAGGTTGCCGAAGCCGTTCGCGAGCTCGGCCTGGTAGCGGGCCGAGAGGTCCTCCCAGGAGAACGAGCCGTCCTGGCCGAACGCGATCGCCGACAGGAAGTAGAAGCGGTAGGCGTCCGAGCCGAACACGTCGGTGATCTCGGTCGGCGCGATGCCGGTGAGCTTCGACTTCGACATCTTCTCGCCGCCGACGAGCAGCCAGCCGTGCGCGAAGACGCCGCGCGGCACCTCGAGCCCGGCGGCCATCAGCATCGCCGGCCAGATGACCGCGTGGAAGCGCAGGATGTCTTTTCCGACGATGTGGTACGCCGGCCAGCGGCGCGCGAACTCCTCGGGGTCCTCGCCGTAGCCGATGGCCGTGGCGTAGTTGAGGAGCGCGTCGACCCACACGTAGATGACGTGCGACTCGTCCCACGGGAGCGGGATGCCCCAGTCGAACGCCGAGCGCGAGATCGACAGGTCCTTGAGTCCGTTCTTCACGAACGACACGACCTCGTTGCGCGCCGACTCGGGGCGCACGAAGTCGGGGACGCTCGAGTAGAGCTCCAACAGCTTGTCCTGGAACTCGCTGAGCTTGAAGAAGTAGTTCTTCTCCTGCAGCAGCTCGAGGGGCTTCGAGTGGATCACGCAGACCTTGAGGCCCTCGAACGCGCCGGTTCCGTCGACGATCTCGGACTCGGGCTTGAACTCCTCGCAGCCCACGCAGTACAGCGCCTCGTACTCGCCGGCGTAGATGTAGCCGCGGTCGTAGATCGCCTGCACGAACTGCTGGACGCGCTCCTCGTGGCGCTGCTGCGTCGTGCGGATGAAGTCGTCGTTGGCGACGTCGAGCGTCTTCAGCAGGGGGAACCACGCCTCGGTGACGAGCTTGTCGACCCACTCCTGCGGCGTCACGCCGTTCGCCGACGCGGCACGCATCATCTTCTGGCCGTGCTCGTCGGTGCCCGTCAGCATCCAGGTGTCGTCGCCCGCCTGGCGGTGCCAGCGCGCGAGGGTGTCGACCGCCACGGTGGTGTAGCCGTGGCCGATGTGGGGCACGTCGCTCGGATAGTAGATCGGCGTCGTGATGTAGAAGGACGAGGGGCCGGAAGTCACCCGACGAGTCTAGTCAGCGCGGACGCCCCGGCCGCCGCTGTGACCGGACGCCGCCGTCCGGACCTTCCGGGGTGCACGAACGTAACACTCGGGCGTGTCGGGTCAGGCGCTCTCGCGGATCACCAGCGTCGTCGGGAGGGTGATCGGCGCGGGGTGCGCGCCGCCGATCGCCTCGAGCAGCGTCGACACCATCTCGGTGCTCAGGCGCTCCCAGGGCTGACGCATCGTGGTGAGCGCGGGCTCATGCGTGGCGGCGAGACCGGAGTCGTCGAATCCGGCCACCGCGATGTCTTCGGGGACGCGCAGGCCCGCCTTGCGCAGGGTCGCGATCGCTCCGGCGGCCATCATGTCGCTGGCGGCGAAGACGGCGTCGATGTCGCGGGTGCGCTCGAGCAGACGCGCCATCGCGACGGCGCCGGACTCCTGGCTGTAATCCCCCTCCTCGACGAGGGCCGGGTCGAAGTCGTCGCCCATCTCCTCCTGAAAGCCGACGAGCCGGAACTTGCCGCCCGGCGTGTCGTGGGGTCCGGCGATCATCGCGATGCGCCGGTGCCCGCGCCCACGGAGGTAGCGGGTCATCTCGCGGGCCGAGCCGATCTCGTCCACCGAGACCGTCGGCACCTGGGCTTCATGACCGAGCGGGATGCCGCAGCACACCGTGGGCACGCCGGCTTCGAGCAGTTCGTCGACCAGCGGATCGGATTCGTGGGACGAGATGAGCAGGACGCCGTCGACGTGGCCGGCGCTCACGAAGTGGGCGACGTTGGCGCGCTCCGCCGGCGTGCCCGCGACGAGCAGCACCAGCGTCATCGCCCGCTGGGCGAGGGCCTCAGCGGCACCGCGCAGGAGGAGCGCGAACGTCGGGTCCTGGAAGAGCAGGTGCTGCGGCTCGGTCAGCAGGAACGCGAGCGAGCCCGCACGCCCGGTGGCGAGGCTGCGCGCCGCATGGTTCGCGGTGTAGCCGGTGCGCCGGATCGCCTCTTCGACGGCCACCCGGGCGTCGGGCGACACCCAGTGCCCGCCGTTGATCACCCGCGACACGGTGCCGCGCGACACGCCCGCGGCCGCAGCGACGTCGCGGATCGTCGGTTTGCGCCGCACGGACGTCGTCTCCTCCACGACGAGCGACTCTACCCCCGCCATGGCCCGGAACGTGCGACGACACGGTGCGGACTGTGACCGGTCACAGTTCCGTAACGGTTCCCGAGCGGAGCCTGCGCCGAAGCATCCGTCCAGGTAAGACTGTGACCGGTCACAGCCACCGACGTGACCGTCCCGCACTGCAGCACGACCCCTGCACCGACCCGATGGAGCGTCCATGACCTCGCCCGACCGCTGGCCCGAGATCCGGGGCATCGCCTACGGAGGCGACTACACCCCCGAGCAGTGGCCGCGAGAGGTGTGGCGCGAGGACGTCGGGCTCATGCGCGAGGCCGGCGTCAACCTGGTCAGCGTCGGCATCTTCGCGTGGGCCCTCCTCGAGACGAGCGAAGGCGTCTTCGACTTCGCGTGGCTCGACGAGCTGCTGGACCTGCTGCACGAGAACGGCATCTCGGCCGACCTCGGCACGCCCACCGCGTCTCCCCCGGCATGGTTCTTTGCGAACCACCCCGACGCCCGCGTCGTCTCGCGCGACGGCGTCACGATGGGCTTCGGTGCACGCGGCATGGCCTCGCACGCGTCGACCGCCTACCGCGAGGCGATCGTGCGCATCGCCTCCGCGCTCGCCGAGCGCTACGGCTCGCACCCCGCCGTCGTGATGTGGCACGTGCACAACGAGTACGGCGTGCCCGTCGGCGAGGATTACTCCGCGCAGTCGGTGCGTGCCTTCCGCGACTGGCTGCGCGAGAAGTACGGCACGCTCGACGCCCTCAACGCGGCGTGGGGCACGACGTTCTGGGGCCAGCGCTACGGCGAGTGGGAGCACATCGGAGCCCCGGCCGCGGCGCCGTCGGTCGTCAACCCGGCGCAGCGCCTCGACTTCGCGCGCTTCACCGACCACCAGCTGCGCGCCTGCTTCATCGCCGAGCGCGATGCGATCCGCGCCCACGCGTCGCAGCCGATCACCACGAACTTCATGGCGAACCAGAGCTGGACCACCGATCTCTGGGCATGGGCCCGCGAGGTCGACATCGTGTCGGACGACCACTACCTGTGGGCGGCCGACTGCGAGGGCGAGATCGGACTGGCGATCGCCGCGGACCTCTCCCGCTCGGTCGGCGGCGGCGCGCCGTGGATCCTCATGGAGCACTCCACGTCGGCCGTCAACTGGCAGCCGCGCAACGTGGCGAAGCGTCCGGGCGAGATGGCTCGCAACTCGCTGACCCACCTCGCGCGGGGCGCCGACGCCATCCTCTTCTTCCAGTGGCGCGCCTCACGCTCCGGCGCCGAGAAGTTCCACTCGGCGATGATCCCGCACGCCGGCACCTCCTCCCGCGTGTGGCGGGAGGTCGTCGAGCTCGGCGACGCGCTCGGGCGCCTCGACGAGGTGCGCGGTTCGCGCGTCGCCGCCGACGTCGCGATCCTGTGGGACTTCGAGTCGTTCTGGGCGCAGGACCTCGAGTGGCGCCCGTCGGTCGACGTGTCGCACGCCGAGCAGATCCGCGCGTTCTACGAGCGGCTCTGGCGCGACGGCATCACGGTCGACTTCGCCCTCCCCGGCCAGGACCTCTCCGGGTACAAGCTCGTGCTCGCCCCCGCGCAGTACCTGCTGAGCGCCGCGGACGCCGCGAACCTCACCCGCTACGTCGAGGACGGCGGCACGCTGGTGGTGTCGTTCTTCTCGGCCGTCGTCGACGAGAACGACGCCGTGCATCCAGGCGGCTTCGGCGCGCCGCTGCGCGATGCGCTCGGCGTCACCGTCGAGGAGTTCCTGCCGCTGCGCGAGGGCGCCCGTCACGCGGTGCGGTGGTCGGGTTCGGCATCGGCCACCCTCCACGCCGACGCGTGGCAGGAGGACCTCGTCCTGCACGGCGCGGAGGTAAAGGCGACCTACCTCGACGGCCCGGGCGCCGGCAACGCGGCGGTCACGCGTCATGCGCACGGCACCGGGCACGGCTGGTACATCAGCACCCGATTGGATGCTGCGAGCCTCGGCACCTTCATGACGGACGTGTACGCCGACGCCGGCGTCGCCCCCTCGGGTCACCCCGCAGGCCTCGAGGTCGTCGTGCGGCGCGGCGACGACGCGGACTACGCGATCGCGGTCAACCACCGCGACGACGATGCCCCGTTCGCGGCATCCGGTGTCGAGCTCCTCACCGGCGCGGTCATCGACGGCGACTTCCTCGTGCCCGCGGGCGGCGTCGCCGTCGTGCGCATCGCGCGCACCCCCTGACCCACCGAACCCTGCAACACCACATCACCGAAAGGGAAACCATGCGAAAGCAGATCGCACTCGGAGCGCTGGCGCTCACGGCAGCGGTCGTCCTCGCCGGCTGCGCCGGCGGAGGCTCGTCCGACAGCGGCGACGAGGCCGCGGACAGCAGCGCCGAGCTCGTCGTCTGGACCGACGAGGAGCGTCAGACGGCGGTCAAGGACGCCGCGAAGGCCTTCGAAGAGGAGACCGGCGCCACCGTCAAGATCGTCAAGAAGAACTTCGAGGACCTCCGCAACGACTTCATCGCGCAGGTGCCGACCGGCGAGGGCCCCGACATCACCGTCGGCGCGCACGACTGGCTCGGCGCACTCGCCGCCGGTGTCGTCGACACGATCGACCTCGGCGACAAGGCGTCGGAGTTCGAGAGCGTCGCCCTCGAGGCCATGACCTACGACGGCCAGCTGTACGCCCTCCCCTACTCGCTCGAGACCATCGCACTCGTGCAGAACGTCGACCTCGTCGGCGCCGAGGCTCCCGCGACGTGGGACGAGATGATCCAGAAGGGCGTGGCGTCCGGCGCCGAGCGTCCGTTCGTCATCAACACCGCAGGCGAGACCGGCGACGGCTACACGATGTACGGCTTCCAGACGTCGTTCGGCGCCCCGGTGTTCGTGCAGGACGCGTCGGGCTCGTACACGACGGACGTCGGCATGGGCGGCGCCGCGGGAGAGGCCTTCGCGACGTGGCTCGGCGCGAACGGCACCGCCGGCACCGGCTGCATCTCGACGACCGTCGACTACGACATCAACAACGAGCTGTTCAACAGCGGCCAGGCGCCCTACACGATCCAGGGCCCGTGGGCGATCAGCGCCTACACCGACGTCGCGAACATCGCCGTGAACCCGATCCCGTCGGCCGGCGGCGAGACGGCGGCGCCGTTCGTGGGCGTGCAGGGCTTCTACCTCAGCTCGCAGTCGAAGAACGCGCTGCTCGCGCAGGAGTTCCTCGTCAACTACCTCGGCACCGAAGAGGCGCAGCGCGCCCTCTACGAGGCCGACCCGCGCATCCCGGCGTGGTCGACGCTGGCGACCGAGGTCTCGTCCGACCCGATCATCGCGGGCTTCCTCGCGTCGGCCCAGAACGGCGTCCCGATGCCGAGCATCCCCGAGATGGGCTCGGTCTGGGACCTGTGGAACGCGGCGCAGTCGCAGATCATCAGCGGCGCCGACCCCGTGTCGACGTGGAACACGATGGTCCAGGACGTCCAGACCGCGGTCGAGGGGTGATCGCGGCCGCCTGAACCCGGTCACCGACTGGTGGCCGACCTGCTCCGGGAGGCGGGCGAGTGCCTCTCCCCGCCTCCCGGATCCCACCCTCTTCCCCGGATCGACCCGTCGATCCCCCTCACGCCCGGCGATGAGGCCCCGTGACAGGAGCAGACGCATGACGGTGGACGCACCCACCATCCCCCCGGCGCCGGCGCAGACGCCGCCGCGCGAATCGCACGCCCGCCGCTGGCGCGGCCCCGGCGGGGGCTTCCTCGCGAAGCTCGCCCTGATGGCCCTTGTCAACGCCTTCGGCGTGATGACCCTGCTGAGCGCCTTCCGCGTCGAGTCGTGGGTCGTGTTCTCGGCGACGCTCGTGCTGCTTCTCGCCGCCGACATCGTCTACTTCACCCGGCGGGCGCTGCCGCTGAAGTACCTGCTGCCGGGTCTGGTGTTCCTGCTCGTCTTCCAGGTCTTCATCTTCGGCTACACCGCGTACATCGCGTTCACGAACTACGGCACCGGCCACGCCGGCACCCAGGAGCAGGCGGTCGAGGCCGCGCTCATCCAGGGCGAGCGCCGCATCGAGGATTCCCCCACCTACGCGCTCTCGGTCGTCGAGCGCGCAGGCGGGCTCGGCTTCGCGATCGTGGACGAGAACGGCGACGTTCTCGTCGGCTCCGCCGAGCAGCCCCTCGAAGAGGCTCGTGACGCCGAGGTCGGCAGCACCGGCGCTCCGTCGGAGGTCTCCGGCTGGGACGTCGTGCCCCGCGCCACCGTCATCACCGACGCCGCCCTGCAGGAGCAGATCGCGGGCCTGCGGGTGCCCGTGTCCGAGGACCCCAACGACGGCTCGATCCGCACGCGCGACGGCTCTTCGGGCGCCGTCTACGAGTCGACTCTGGTGTGGGATGCTGCGTCCCAGACGATCACCGACTCCACGACGGGCACCGTGTACACCGCGAACGACAAGGGTTCGTTCGTCGCCGAGGACGGCTCGGCCCTCCCCACCGGCTGGTATGTCAATGTCGGCTTCGAGAATTTCTTCCGCCTGTTCACCGACCCGGCGCTCGCGCAGACGCTGCTGTCGGTCACGGTCTGGACGTTCGTGTTCGCGACGCTGTCGGTCGTCCTGCCGTTCGCACTCGGCCTCCTGCTCGCGCTGATCTACAACGACGCGCGACTGAAGGGCCGGCGGTTCCTCAGGACGTTGTACATCCTCCCGTACGCCTTCCCGGCGTTCATGTCGGCGCTGCTGTTCCGCGGCATGTTCAATGCCGAGTTCGGCGTGATCAACGACCTCTTCTTCTTCGGCGCGAACATCAACTGGCTCGGCGATCCGTGGCTCGCACGCGCCGCGGTCGTGTGGGTGAACCTGTGGCTCACGTACCCGTACTACTTCCTGGTGTGCACCGGGGCGCTGCAGGCCCTCCCGCAGGACACGCTCGAGGCGGCATCGCTCGACGGCGCGGGCCGTTCGCGCCAGCTGCGCTCGATCATCCTGCCGCTGGTGCTCGTGGCCACCGCACCGCTGCTGATCTCGTCGTTCGCGTTCAGCTTCAACAACTTCACCGTCATCTACATGTTCAACAACGGCGGGCCGGCGATCCCCGGCGCCCCGTACGCGCTCGGCGCCACCGACATCCTGATCTCCGCCATCTACGACATCTCCGGGGTGTCGGGCGGCGCAGCGGACTACGGCCTCGCCAGCGCCCTGTCGATCCTCGTGTTCGCCGTCGTCGGGGGCATCTCGGCGATCGCGTTCCGCCAGACCCGCAAGCTCGAGGAGTTCCAGTGATGTCCACCGCCACCGATGTCGCCGCGGGATCGACCATCCGCACTCCCGGCGTGCCGAGCGACCGCCGCTCGGCACGCCGGCGGCGCTGGCTGCTCGACGTCGGCTGGAAGTACCTGCTCGCCGTCGTCGTGGTCTTCTACGCGATCTTCCCGCTGGTGTACGTGCTGTCGGCGTCGCTCAACCCGAACGGCACGCTCGCCGCCAGCAACGCGCTGTTCAGCGTCATCGACCTGTCGAACTACGCGGCGCTCGGGGGGACGAGCTTCTGGATCTGGGCCGGCAACACCCTCCTGATCGGCGGCATCGCGTCGGTGGGCGCCGTGCTCATGGGCGCCGCAGCAGCATACGCGTTCTCGCGCTTCCGGTTCTCGGGCCGCCGCGCGGGTCTCACCGGCCTCCTCATCATCCAGATGTTCCCGCAGGCTCTCGCGTTCGTCGCGATCTTCCTGATGCTGCTGGGGCTCGGCGAAGTCGTGCCGGCGCTCGGCCTCAACTCCAAGATCGCGCTCATCTGCGTGTACCTCGGCGGCGCGCTCGGCGTGAACACGTTCCTCATGTACGGCTTCTTCAACACCGTGCCGATCGAGATCGACGAGTCCGCCAAGATCGACGGCGCCTCCCACGCGCAGATCTTCTGGCGCCTCATCTTCCCGCTGGTCACGCCCATCCTCGCGGTGGTCGCCCTCCTCGCCTTCATCGCGGCGTTCGGCGACTACATCATCGCCAAGATCGTCCTCGTCTCGGAGGAGAACTGGACCCTCGCGGTCGGCATGTACCAGTGGGTCTCGAACCAGCTCGCCTCCAACTGGGGTCTGTTCGCGGCGGGTGCCGTGATCGCCGCGATCCCCGTGCTCGTCCTGTTCCTGTCGCTGCAGCGCTACATCGTCGGCGGCCTCACCGCGGGGTCCGTCAAGGGCTGATCCCCAGCCCTCCCCGAAGATCAACGTCGATCGGAGAACACCGTGTCTCACCACCCCAGACCCGCGCGCCTCGCGGCGGTCGCAGCATCCCTCGCTTTGGCCATCACCGGCGTCGCGTCGGCACCCGCCGCCGCAGACGACGGGCCGGTCGAAGCCGGCATCACCGTGCCGAAGGTCGAGAATCTTCCCGCGGACTTCATCAGCGGGGTCGACGTGTCGTCGGCGATCGCGCTCGAGGAATCCGGTGTCGTGTTCCGCGACGCTGCCGGGCAGCCCGCCGACCTGTTCGACGTGCTCGCCGACGCCGGAGTCACCGACGTCCGCGTGCGGGTGTGGAACGACCCGTTCGACGCGGCCGGCAACGGCTACGGCGGCGGCGACAACGACGTGGCGCACGCCGTCGCGATCGGCAAGCGGGCGACGGATGCCGGACTCGGCGTCCTCGTCGACTTCCACTACTCCGACTTCTGGGCCGACCCCGCGAAGCAGCAGGCGCCGAAGGCGTGGGCGTCGATGACGGTGGCGCAGAAAGCCGTCGCGGTGACCGACTTCACGACGCAGGCGCTCGAGGAGCTCGAGGCCGCGGGCGTCGACGTGCAGATGGTGCAGGTCGGCAACGAGACGAACAATGCGGTGGCGGGCGTCAGCGGCTGGGACGGCATGGCGCAGATCTTCTCCGCCGGCTCTGCGGCGGTGCGGGCGGTCTTCCCCGGCGCCCTCGTCGCGGTGCACTTCACGAACCCCGAGACGAGCGGGCGCTTCGCCGGGTACGCCGCGAACCTCGCCTCCCGCGGAGTCGACTACGACGTGTTCGCGTCGAGCTACTACCCGTACTGGCACGGGTCGCTCGGAAACCTCACTTCCGTGCTGAAGAACGTCGCCGATGTGTACGGCAAGAAGGTCATGGTCGCCGAGACCTCGTGGGCGTACACGCTCGAGGACGGCGACGGCCACGGCAACGTCATCGACCTCCCTTCGGAGGCCACGCAGTACCCGGTGAGTGTGCAGGGGCAGGCGACGGCGGTGCGCGATGTCATCCAGGCGGTCGCGAACGTCGGCGCCGCGGGAATCGGCGTCTTCTACTGGGAGCCCGCCTGGCTGCCGGTCGGCCCGCCCTCGGCGCTCGATGCGAACAAGGCGCTGTGGGAGGCGCACGGCTCGGGCTGGGCCTCGAGCTACGCCGGCGAGTACGACCCGGACGACGCGGGCCGGTGGTACGGCGGCTCCGCGTGGGACAACCAGGCGCTCTTCGCGCACGACGGCACGCCGCTGGAGTCGCTCAGCGTGTTCGCGTACGCCCGCACCGGCGCCGTCGCGCCGCGCGAGGTCACCGCGGTGGCCCCCGTCGAGCTCGGCGTCACCGAGGGGGATGCCGTCACCCTGCCGTCGACCGTCACGGTGTCGTACAACGACGGCTCGTCCGAGACGCAGCCGGTCACGTGGTCCGACGCGGCGACATGGATCGACGGCCCCGGTACCTACGCGATCGGGGGCACGACCTCGGCGGGTCTCGCGGCGACCGCCACGGTCGTCGTCTCGCAGAAGAACCTGCTGCGCAGCCCCGGGTTCGAGGGTGACAACAGCGCGTGGACGAAGACCGGTACAGCGCTCACGATCGGCGCATGGGACGACCCGCACTCCGGCGCGCGGTCCGCGCACTTCTGGGCCTCGGGACCCTTCTCCTTCACGTTGACGCAGCGAGTGGACGCCGTCCCCGTCGGGTCGTACGTCGTGCGCGGCGCACTGCAGGGCGACGGAGAGGACGCCGCGAGCAGCGTGCGCCTGAGCGTCTCGAGCGGGTCGGCCGAGGCATCCGTCCCCTTCTCGATGGACGGCTGGCGTACCTGGTCGATGCCGACGACGGCGCCGATCGACGTGGCAGCCGGCGACAGCGTGACGGTCACCGTCACCGCGTCGCTCAACGGCGGAGCGTGGGGCACCATCGACGACCTCGAGCTGGTGCGGGCCGCACCGACCGGCGTCGACACCTCCACCCTCGCCGCGGACCTCGCCGCGGCCGAGGGGATCGACGGGTCGGCGTACACGGCGACGACCGCGGCGGCGCTGCAAGCGGCGATCGAGCGGGCGCACATCGTGCTGTCGGCGGATGCTCCGTCCGGCGCCGCCGTCGACGGCGCGGCGATCGCGCTCGCCGACGCCGTCGACGGGCTCGTCGTGCTCGACACCGCCGCGAAGGCACCGGGCCGCGGCATCCTGTCGCACGACAACGGCTGGGACACGGGCCTGAAGGACGGTTCGTACACCGTGCGAATGAACCTGTGGTGGGGCGAGAACGGCACGAAGCTGCGGGTGTTCGAGAACGGCGAGCGCATCGCCACGCTGGCGCTCGCGTACGGCGGCGTCGGCGAGCAGTCGGCCGAGATCCCGGTGACGGGCAGGAGGAACGGCGTCTATGTCTACACCGGCGAGCTCGTGAACTCGCGGGGCGCGACCGCCCTGGTGCCGGTGACGGTCACCGTGGCCGACGCCGCGCCGGGCACGCCCGTGCTGAGCCACGACAACAAGGACGGCGACGGCACCTACACGCTGACCGCCGACCTGTGGTGGGGCACGAATGCGACGACCTACCGCTTCTACGAGGGCGACACCCTCATGGGCGAGGGCGCGCTCGTCGCGTCGACGCCTGGCGCGCAGCGCGCAACGTTCTCCGTCACGACCGCCACGCGCGGCACGCACACCTACCGTGTCGTCTTCGCGAACGACGCCGGCGCGACCACGAGCAAGGACCTCGCGGTCACCGTGCGGAAGTGACGGCGGGGCGAAGGCGCTACCCGCGGACGGAGAGCGCGGCCTGATAGAGCTCGCGGCTGGAGTGTCCGGTGAGGCCGGACACTTCGGCCGCGGCCTCCTTCAGACGCGTGCCGCTGCGGACCAGCTCGAGCACCTGCGTGACGGCGTCGGGGAAGGCGACACCGCGTGCAGGCGCCCCCTCGACGACGATGACGAGCTCGCCCCGGACGCCGGGCTCGGCCCAGGCGGCGAGTTCGGCGAGTGTGCCACGCGCCACCTCTTCGTGGAGCTTCGTCAGCTCTCGGCACACGGCGCCACGACGATCCGCGCCGAACCCGGCGGCCATGTCGGCGAGCGTCGCCGCGACGCGCGACGGCGCCTCGAAGAACACCATGGTGCGCGGCTCGGAGCCGAGTGCGCGGAACGTCGCAGCTCGCTCCCCCGCCTTGCGCGGGACGAAGCCCTCGAACGTGAAACGGTCGGTCGGCAGTCCCGACACGGCGAGCGCGGTCACGACGGCGCTCGGACCGGGAATCGCCGTCACGTCGACGCCGGCCGCGGCGGCCGCCGCGACGAGACCGTAGCCGGGGTCGCTCACGGTCGGCATGCCGGCGTCGCTCAGCACGAGCACGTCCTGCTCGCGCGCGAGCTCCACGAGCTCGGGCGCCCGCTCCTTCTCGTTGTGGTCGTGCAGCGCGATGAGGCGCGGGCGGTTCGCGATGCCGAGGGCGGCCAGCAGCCGCTGCGTCGTGCGAGTGTCTTCGGCGGCGACGACGGTCGCCTCCTCGAGCGCCTCGACGAGACGCTTCGAGGCATCTCCCAGATTGCCGATCGGGGTCGCCGCGAGGATGATCACGCCCTCAGCCTAAACTTGACCGGGTGACGGATGCCCCGCGGCTCGAGGCCGGCCAGCCTGCCGCGCCGCTCCCCCCGGCACGACCGAGCCTCTACGACCGCTTCGCCCGCCGGCTGAGCGAGGACGCGCGCGCTCGGCGACTGTATGGATGGCTCGGTCCCGCGATCGTTCTGGTCATCGCGGCGGTCCTGCGTCTGTGGAACCTCGCCGCCGCGCACGACCTGATGAACCAGTTCGACGAGACCTACTACGTCAAGGACGCCTGGACACTGCTCAACCTCGGGTACGAGGCATCCTGGCCCTCCGGCGCCAACGACAGCTTCCTCTCGGGCGACGTGGACGTCTTCACCAACGACCCGTCGTTCGTCGTGCACCCACCCCTCGGCAAGTGGATCATCGCGCTCGGCATGGCGGTGCTCGGCCCCGAGTCCGGCTGGGGCTGGCGCATCACGACGGCGCTGCTCGGCGTCGCATGCGTACTCGTGCTCATGCTCATCGCGAAGCGCCTCACCCGCTCGACCACGTTCGCCGTCGTCGCGGGCCTGCTCATGGCCGTCGACGGGCTCGCGATCTCGATGAGCCGCATCGCGCTCCTCGACACGTCGCTGACGTTCTTCGTGCTGCTCGCCTTCCTCTTCGTGCTGCGCGACCGCGAGCGCACCATGACGCGCATCGCCGAGACCGTCGCCGCCCGCTACGACGGCGACGCGGCGCCGGGCGTGAAGCAGGTGCAGTGGGGCCCGGTGCTCTGGAACCGGCCGTGGGTCATCGCGGCGGGCGCCGCCCTCGGCGCCGCGAGCGCCGTGAAGTGGTCGGGCGCATGGGTGCTCGCCGGCCTCGGGGTCTATCTCGTGGTGACGGACGCGCTCGCCCGGCGCCGGGCGGGCGTCCTCTTCTGGCCGACGGATGCCGTGCGCCAGGGCCTCGCGACCTTCACGCTGTTCGTCCCGGTCGCTCTGGCGGTGTATCTCGCGTCCTGGACCGGCTGGCTCGTCACCGAACGCGGGTACGACCGCCAGGCGGGCGGCAATGCCCTCGAGAGCCTGTGGCTGTATCACGTCGCCATGTACACGTCGACGGCGGGGATCATGTCCGGGCATTCCTACGCGAGCCCGGCGTGGCAGTGGCCGCTGCTGTGGCGCCCCACGGGCGTCTACTACCACCACGACGCGTTGGGCGTGAACGGCTGCACCGCCCCGAGCGGCTGCGTCGACGTCATCTCGACGATGCCGAATCCGCTGATCTGGTACGCCGGCGTCGCGGCCGTGCTGTACCTCGCCTACCGCTTCGTCGTCGTGCGCGACTGGCGCTACGCGCTCGTGCTCACCGGGATCGCGGTCACCTACGTGCCGTGGCTGTTCCTCCCCCAGCGCACGATCTTCCAGTTCTACACGGTGCTCGTCCTGCCGTTCATGCTGCTCGCGCTGACGTTCGCCCTGAAAGACATCGCCGGACCGCCATCGGCGGACTCCTACCGCCGGCTCACGGGCCAGCGGCTCGTGCTCGTGTTCCTCGCCGTCGCGCTTGCACTGTCGGCGTTCTGGTACCCGATCATCTCCGCGATGACGGTGCCCTACGACTTCTGGCACCTGCACATGTGGCTGAACAGCTGGGTGTGACCGCGCCTCACGCCGTCAGGTCGGCGGCGTCGGTGACGGGGAGCCGGCACGCGAAGTCGCGGCAGTCGTAGGCGGTGGGGCGCCCGTCGCGCTGCCCCTTCTCGGCGAACAGCTCGAACCCCGCCTCGGCCCACGTGAGCGCCTGTTCCGGCGACACGATGCTCACGACATCGGCACGGATGCTGCGCGCCGCCGTCGCGAGCGCGCCTCGGGCGTCGTCCGTGACGACCACGACCTGCCGCGGAGGTTCGGCGATGCCCGCGGCGACCCGCAGGAGCGCGCCGTACGCGAGCGGCTGCGCAAGGGCGGCGGGAGCGTGGGCGGAGACCAGACGCTCGGCGGTCACCCGGTAGGTGTCACCCGCGCCCAGCACCCAGAGTGCCGCGGCCGCCTCCGCGACCGACGCAGCGCCAGACGGCTCGTCGGCGTCGGAGGCGGCGTCCGGTGCTCCGATCCCCTGCTGCGACAGCACCGGGTCTCCCCCGCCCGGAACCGCGACCCGGCCGTCGGCGCCGACGCAGGCGTCGACGAGGTCTCTGGCCCGCACGGCGTAGGCGACCTCGCCGGTGGCGACGGCGAGGGCGAGGAGGCCCGCGGCGAGTTGCCCGTGGTCCGCGAGCGTCGCATGGGCCCGCGACGCCACCTCGTCGAGCGAGGCGCGCAGCAGGCGTCCGTCCGCGGTGAGGTTGACGTCGAGCACGGCGTCGGCCGCCCACCGGGCCGCCTCGATCCAGGATGCCTCTGCCAGCCGCGCGCCCGCGCGCGCGAGTGCGCCGATCGCGAGGCCGTTCCAGCCGCTCACCACCTTGCCGTCGACGGCCGGAGGCGCGAGACCGGCCCGGTCCGCGGCATCCCGTGCGTAATAGCCGCCCTCGCTGCGAACGCCGTCGATCCACGACTCCGAGTCCTGTGCGGCGCCGAAGCCGCCGCCGGGCTGCTGCAGCACGTCCCGCAGGAAACCCGCGATGCCGCGAGCCACGTCTTCGCGGGACGGAACCGCGTCCATCGCGACGTCGAGCAGCTGCGCGTTGTCGGTCAGCATGCGCTCGTAGTGCGGCACCGTCCAGTCGGGTCGGGTCGCGTACCGGAAGAATCCGCCCTCCGCGGCGTCGCGGAGCGGCGACGCGGCCATCGCCGTGAGCGCACGGTCGGCGACCACGGATGCCTCGGCCGCCTGCTCGCGGACGACCCGCGTCTGCAGGAAGCGCAGCGCCGTCGCGACGGGGAACTTCGGGGCGCCCGCGGCGGGGTCGCCGAACCCGCCGTGACGCGGATCCTCCCGGTCCGAGAGCGCGTGGGCCGCATCGACCAGGTCGGCGGCGGACGGCGTCGTCGCCTCCGAGGCGGGCGAGGAGTCGCGGACCTCCGCGAGGGCCCGGGCGACAGCATCCGCCGTCTCGTCGATCTGATCGCGCCGCCCGGTCCAGGCCTCGTGGACGGCGGCGAGCACCTGCCGGAACGCGGGCATGCCCACACGGGGCTGCGGCGGGAAGTACGTGCCGGCGTAGAACGGCCGCCCCTCGGGCGTCGCGAACACGGTGAGCGGCCAGCCGAGGCTCGACGTGAACGCCGAAGCCGCCGCCATGTAGGCGGCGTCGACCTCAGGATGCTCCTCGCGGTCGACCTTGATCGACACGAACCCGGCATCGAGTTCGGCCGCCGTCGTCTCGTCTTCGAACGACTCCCGGGCCATCACGTGGCACCAGTGGCACGTCGAGTAGCCGATCGACACCATCACGGGCACGTCGCGGCGCCGCGCCTCGGCGAACGCCTCCTCGCCCCACGGAAACCACGCGACCGGATTGCCCGCGTGGGCTCTCAGGTACGGGCTCGTCGCTTCCGCGAGACGAGGGTTCACGGCATCCGCTCCCGCCGCTCGTGGGCGGTCAGTTGACCTCGTCGGGGTGCGCGCTGACGCGACCCGTGCCGTCGCCCGGCTCCATCGCGTCGATGGCGGCGATCTCGTCGGCGGTGAGTTCGAAGTCGAAGACGTCGAGGTTCTCCTCGAGCCGCTCGCGACGCACCGACTTCGGGAAGACGATGAAGCCCTTCTGCAGGTGCCAGCGCAGCACCGCCTGGGCCGGCGTCTTGCCGTGCGCCTTGGCCGCCGCGGCGACCGGCGCGGCGCCGAACAGGTCGTACTTGCCCTGGCCGAGCGGACCCCACGACTCGATCTTCACGTCGTGGGCGGCCGCCCAGTCGGTGATGTCGCGCTGCTGGTGGGCGGGGTGAAGTTCGATCTGGTTCACGGCCGGCATGACTCCCGTGGCCGACACGATCTTGTCGAGGTGCGCCACCAGGTGGTTCGAGACGCCGATGCTGCGCGTGAGACCCGCGCCGCGCAGCTCGATGAGCTTCTCCCACGCGTGCAGGTAGTTGTCGTGCGCGGGTGTCGGCCAATGCACCAGGTACAGGTCGACCTGCTCGAGCCCGAGCTTGGCGAGGCTCTCGGCGATCGCGGCGTTCGGCTCGTCGCCGTCGTGGCGGTCGTTCCAGAGCTTGGTGGTGATGTACAGCTCGTCGCGCGCGATGCCGCTCGCCGCGATGGCCGCGCCCACGCCCTCTTCGTTGCCGTAGATGGCGGCGGTGTCGATGTGGCGGTAGCCGACCTCCAGCGCCTCGGCGACGGCCCGCTCGGTGTCGGCCGGCGGCACCTTGAAGACGCCGTAGCCGAGCTGAGGAATCGTGTTGCCGTCGTTGAGGGTCACGCTGGGGACTGTCATGGTTCCCAGCCTAGAAGTCGAACTCGACCGCGGGGTCGTCCTGCGCGTGAGGTGGCGAATACGTGATCTCGATCGGCACGCGCAGCGGTGCGATGTCATCGGGGCTTCCGCAGGTCTGGAACGTGCGCTGCATACCCCTTCGGCCACGCCGGGGCGGCTTTCCCGGTCCGCGAAATGGAACCGGCGGGTAGGAAGGCAGAACTGCGAGCGGGTCGTACTTCTGGCCTGTATCGGGATTCCATCCGATCGCCCGGTTCAGTTTCGACCGTAGGTCTGCCACGGAAGCCTCGAGGCTCTCGAAGCCCCTGCGGTCGAGGCGGTACCACCGCCATTTCTCCTCCGCGCGCACGTCGACGTACCCCGCTTTGCGCAGCAGTCGCAAGTGCTTGGATACTGCGGTTCGGCTGATGCGGAACTCGACTCCCACCACATCTGCCAGCTGACCGGAAGTGTGCTCCCCACTGGCGAGGATCTCGATGAGGCGGCGCCGCACGGGTTCGGCCAGAGCTTCGAAGGGGTCCACGCATCGACGTTATGGTCGCCGCGGCCGAAGATCCTCGACGCGTGGTTGTTCTGTGGAAGGGATCCCGGTCGGCTGCGCCGGGGAGGAGTCTCCCGCCGTCACCTGCGCCACGAGCAATCGAAGAACCCGCGAACCCGGTGATCGCCCTGCGCGGGAGGTGAACATCTCCCTTTCAACTCGATGAACTTCCGGCTCACACGACACCACGGCGACGAATAGCCAGTGAACTTTCGGCTCACACGGGCCCAGAACCTCAACTGGCGCGCTTCGGAGGACCTCCGACGTACGTGCAGGGATACTGCGACCGGTCCTGCAACGTGCGGTCGGGCGCTCAACCCACAGCGGATGGCGGCCGCTACGACCCGGGTCCCGATTCATGTGAGCCGGAAGGTCGTCGTGGTTCGGAGGACGACCTACAGGCACGTGAGCCGATAGTTCATCGTGTTTCAACGTGGGCCTGCCAGTCGTGTGAGCCGGAAGTTCATCGTGTTTCAACGAGGCCTGCCAGTCGTGTGAGTCGGAGGTTCATCGTGGTCTCAAAGAGCCTGCCAGTCGTGTGAGCCGGAAGTTCATCGTCGTTTTCGGGAGGTTGCTGCCGGCGGTCCCCGGGACGACGTACAGCCCGGGTGGGGATCGCCCGGCGACCACCCGGACGGGATACGATCGAAGGCTATGTCCGCGCCCGAACCCGTCATCTCGTTTCCGCCGGAGCTCCCCGTCAGCGCCGCGCGCGATGAGATCGCGCGCGCCATCCGAGCCCACCAGGTGGTCATCGTCGCGGGCGCCACCGGTTCGGGCAAGACGACGCAGCTGCCGAAGATCGCGCTCGAGCTCGGACGCACGCGCATCGCGCACACCCAGCCGCGCCGGATCGCAGCACGCACGATCGCCGAGCGCATCGCGGAGGAGCTGCAGGTGCCGCTGGGCTCGACCGTCGGCTACAAGGTCCGCTTCACCGACAAGGTGTCGGACGACACGCGCATCGCGCTGATGACGGACGGGATCCTCCTCAACGAGATCCATCGCGATCGGCTCCTGCGCCGGTACGACATGGTCATCGTCGACGAGGCCCATGAGCGCTCACTCAACGTCGACTTCCTCCTCGGGTATCTGCGACGGATCCTGCCCAAGCGCCCCGATCTCAAGGTCGTCATCACGAGCGCGACGATCGACCCGGAGAGCTTCGCGAAGCACTTCGCGAAGCCCGACGGCACGCCGGCACCCATCATCGAGGTGTCGGGTCGCACGTATCCGGTCGAGATCCGCTACCGCCCGCCGGCGCGGCCCGCGAAGGGCGAGGACGAGTCCGACGACGTCGACGGCATCACCGCCGCCCTCCGCGAGCTCGACCGCGAATCCGCCGGCGACGTGCTCGTGTTCCTCCCGGGTGAGGCCGAGATCCGCGACGCCGCGGACGCCGTCCGCGGCATGTACGCGAAAGATGCCGCGCCCACCGAGGTGCTCCCCCTCTACGGGCGCCTCTCCGCGGCCGAGCAGCACCGGGTGTTCGAGCGGTCGCAGGTGCCCGGCATCCGTCGCCGTGTCATCCTCGCGACGAACGTCGCCGAGACCAGCCTCACGGTGCCGGGGATCCGGTACGTCGTCGACACCGGCACGGCGCGCATCTCGCGCTACAGCAACCGCAGCAAGGTGCAGCGCCTGCCGATCGAGGCGGTGTCGCAGGCCTCTGCGCAGCAGCGGTCGGGCCGCGCCGGCCGCACGAGCGACGGCATCGCGATCCGGCTGTACGCCGAGGATGACTTCGACACCCGGCCCGAGTTCACCGAGCCCGAGATCCTGCGCACCAGTCTGGCCTCGGTCATCCTGCAGATGCTGTCGCTGGGCTTCGGGGACATCTCGTCGTTCCCGTTCCTCACCCCGCCGGATTCGCGCGGTGTGAAGGCGGCACTCGACCTTCTCGTCGAGCTCGGGGCGGTCCGCATCGGGCGCGACCATCCGACACTCACCGACCTCGGCCGCGAGATCTCGCGGCTGCCGATCGACCCGCGGTTCGCCCGCATGCTCGTCGAAGCCCGTCGCACCGGCGTGCTGCGCGACGTGCTCGCGATCGTCGCGGGGATGTCGATCCAGGATGTGCGCGAGCGCCCCGAAGACCGCCGCGAAGAGGCCGACCGCCTGCACGCGCGGTTCACCGACCCGTCCAGCGACTTCCTCAGCCTGCTGAACCTCTGGAACCACCTGCAGGAGAAGCAGGCCGAGCTCGGCTCGAGCGCGTTCCGGCGCCTGTGCCGTGCCGAGCACCTCAACTACGTGCGGGTGCGCGAATGGGCCGACGTGCACCGTCAGCTCAGCGCGCTCGTGAACGCCCCGCGCAAAGCGGCGCCGGGCACTGCCGACCCCGACGAACTCCACAAGGCGATCCTGTCGGGGCTGCTCTCGCACCTCGGCATCATCGATGACCGCACCACGAGCACCGCGACGCGCGGCCGCCCCGGTTCCGACCGCGCCGATCAGCGTCGCGGCGCCGAGTACCTCGGCTCGCGCGGCACGCGTTTCGCGATCTTCCCGGGCTCCGGACTCAAGAAGAAGCGGCCGACCGCCGTCATGGCCGCCGAGGTCGTCGAGACCAGCCGCCTGTTCGCGCGCACCGTCGCGGCGATCGACCCGGCCTGGGCCGAACCGCTCGCGGGCGACCTCGCCAAGCGGTCGCTCAGCGAGCCGCATTGGTCGAAGGCGTCGGGAGCAGCGTCCGCCTACGAGAAGGTCACGCTGTTCGGGCTCGAGATCGTGCCGAAGCGCCGGGTGCAGCTCGCCCGGTTCGACCGGCCGTTCGCGCGCGAGCTCTTCCTGCGCCACGCGCTGGTGGAGGGCGAGTGGGACTCGTCGCATCTCGACAAGAAGCTCACGGCGTTCGAGCGCCGCAACCTCGAGCTGCGGCGACGCCTCGAGAAGATCGAGGAGCGCGAGCGCCGCCGCGACATCCTCGTCGGCGACGAGGCGGTCTTCCGCTTCTACGACGCCCGCATCCCGCGGGACGTCTTCGACGCGCGCTCCTTCGAGGCCTGGTGGAAGGATGCCTCGGCCCGCACGCCGCGCCTGCTCGACATGACCGAGGCCGACCTCGTCGACGAGGCGTCGCGCGGCGACGAGCGCGACTTCCCCGCGCGCTGGACGCAGGGCGACCAGGTGCTCTCGCTCGCCTACCGGTTCGAACCGGGCGCGGCCGACGACGGCGTGACGGCCGTCGTGCCGCTGGCGCTCCTCGCCCAGCTCCGGCCGGACGGCTTCGACTGGCAGGTGCCGGGGATGCGCGACGAGCTCATCACGGCGCTGCTCCGGTCGCTCCCGAAGGCGATCCGCCGGCACGTGGTGCCCGCCGCGGACTGGGCGGCGACCTTCGCCGCCGACCTCGCCGGTCACGGCCCGGAAGCCCACGACGGCCTGCCGCCGATGCCGCTCCGCGACGCCCTGGCGACGCGCATCCAGCGCGTCGCCGGCCAGCCGGTCACCGCCGCCGACTTCGAGATGGAGCGGGTGCCCGGTCACCTGCAGGTCTCGTTCCGCGCCGTCGACGAGCGCGGGCGCGCTGTCGGCTCCGACCGCGATCTCGCCGGGCTGCAGGCGCGGCTCGCCGACCGGGCGCGGGCGTCCGTGTCCCGTTCGCTCACGGCACCCGCCCCCGCGAGCGGACGCGGCCCCCGCCCGGGGAAGGGTCCCGCGCCCCGCCCCGGCAGCACGCCCGGCACCGCGCAGCAGCCCGAGTCGACGTTCGCCGAGCGCACCGGACTCACCGACTGGACGTTCGGCGACCTGCCGGACGTCGTCGACACGAAGGTCGCGGGCGGTGTCGTGCGCGGCTACCCCGCGATCGTCGACGAGGGCGCCTCGGTCGCGCTGCGCATCGAGACCACGCCGGAGGCAGCGGCCCGCGCGACGAAGGCCGGCGTTCGGCGACTCGTGCTGCTGTCGGTCGCATCGCCCTCGGCGTATGTGCTCGAACACCTGACGTCCGCCGAGAAGCTCGCGCTCGCAGCATCCCCGTATCCGTCCGCGAAGGCGCTCATCGAGGACGGCCGCGTGGCGGTGGCGGATGCCGTCATCGCGCGCACCGCTCCCGACGCCGCGGTGCGCACGCGCGCCGGCTTCGAGGCGGTGCGCGACGCGCTCTCGGCCGTGGTGGTCGACGAGCTGTTCCAGACCGTGTCGCTGACCGCCCGCATCCTCACCGCCGCCCGCGACGTGGAGCGCGCGATGCGCGGCGCGAACTCGCTGACGCTGCTCGGCGCGCTCAACGATGTGAAGGGCCAGCTCGCCGGCCTGGTGTTCCCCGGCTTCGTCTCGCGCACCGGCATCGCGCGGCTCGCCCAGCTGCCGCGGTACCTGCGCGGCGCGCTCGACCGCGTGCGCACCCTCACCGACAACCCCGGCCGCGATCGTCAGCGCATGACCGAGTTCGAGCGGGCCGCCACCGTGTTCGCCGAGGCGGGTGGCGTCATCCCGCCCGCTGATGACGCCCCGGGTCCGCTCGCCCACGCCCGGTGGCTCCTCGAGGAGTACCGTGTGAGCCTGTTCGCGCAGTCCCTCGGCACGGCCGAGCCCGTATCGCTGCAGCGGATCCAGAAAGCCTTGAGGGAATAGCCGCCTCGACGACAGGAGTTGCCCCCGTCATGACCACTGCGATCGCGTACACCGAGTTCGGGGACCCCGAGGTCCTTCACGAGATCCCCGTCCCCGAGCCGGTACCCGCTGCCGGTCAGCTCGCGATCCGCGTCACGGCGGCCGGCGTCAATCCGATCGACGCCAAGCTCCGCTCGGGCCGGCGGCCGTCGGCCGAGATCACCGACCCGCGACGCGTCGGCGCAGACGGCGCAGGGGTCGTGACCGGCGTCGGCGAAGGCGTCGACGGCTTCCGCGTCGGCGATCCCGTCGTCTTCGCGAGCACCATCGGTGCGTACGCGACCGACCTCACGGTGCCCGCCTCCCACGTGTTCCCGCGGCCGCCCGGGGTGAGCGCGGCCGAGGGCGCCGCGCTCGGCATCCCGGTGGGCACGGCGTATCAGGCGCTCCGCTCGCTCGCGGTGGGCCACGGCGACACCGTGCTCGTGCACGCCGGGTCGGGCGCGGTCGGCCAGGCACTCATCCAGTTCGCCGTGCTGTGGGGCGCGACCGTCGTCGCGACGTCGTCCGAGGGCCGCTTCGACCGCGTCCGCGAGCTCGGCGCGATCCCGGTCGCCTATGGTGCGGGGCTCGCCGATCGCGTGCGCGCGGTCGCTCCCCAGGGCGTGACCGTCGCCATCGACGCCGCCGGCACCGACGAGGCCCTCGACACCTCGCTCGAGCTGGTCGCCGACCGTCAGCGCATCGCGACGCTTGTACGGGGGCGGGATGCTGCGACCCTCGGCATTCGCGCCTTCTCGGGCGGCTCGCCCGAGCCTCTCACCGCGCAGCAGCAGGTGTGGCGCACCGAGGCCGTGCCGGTCGTGCTCGCGCTCATCGCCGCGGGGCGCTTCTCGGTCGAGCTCGGCCCGTCGTTCGCGCTCGCCGACGCCGCCGACGCGCATCGCGCGCTCGAGTCGGGCGTGGCAGGCAAGATCACGCTCGTCCCGTGACCCGGTCGGGCCGGTGACCGCGCCCGTCACACCGAGCCGGTGACCTCCGCAGGCGCCGAGCCGGTCGCGACCGGCCTGCCGGGCGTGTTCGACCACTGGCTCCACGAGCCGGGGTAGATCGTCAGCTCGAGCCCGGCGCGCTCTGCCGCGAAGACCGCCTGCGCGGCGGTGACGCCCGATCCGCAGTACGCCGCCGCGGTCACACCGTCGCCGACGCCGACCGTGGCGAACAGAGCGCGCAGGGTCGCAGCATCCCGGAATCGGTCGCCGTCCATGTACGCACCGGTCGGGAGGTTCACGGCGCCGGGGATGTGGCCCGCGATCGGGTCGATCGGCTCGACCTCGCCGCGGTAGCGCTCGGCGGCGCGCACATCGATGAGCACGCCCGACGCGGCGAGCGCGGCGGCCTCGTCGATCGAGAGCACGGGCTCGGCGATGGGGGCGAGCGTCACGGCGCCCGGTGCGGGGGTGACGGGTCCGGACTCGAGTGGCAGACCCGCCGCGGTCCAGGCGCCGAGGCCCCCGTCGAGGATGCGCACGTCGGCGATGCCGGAGCGGGTCAGCAGCCACCAGGCGCGGGAGGCGCCGAGGGCGCGATCGTCGTCGTACACGACCACGGTGTCGCCGTCGTCGATGCCCCAGCGGCGCGCGGCCGCCTGCAGCGCCCCGAGCGGCGGGAGCGGATGCCGCCCCTCGTCGGCCCGGCCGTGCTGCGAGAGTTCGGTCTCCATGTCGACGTACACGGCGCCCGGCACATGGCCCTCGAGGTGCTCTGCCGTGCCGTCCGGGCGGTCGAGCCGGTAGCGCACGTCGAGCACGCGCACCGGGGCCGACCGGAGGAGGTCGTCGAGTTCTGCAGGGGTGATCAGCTGCGCCACCCGACCCATTCTCGCGTGCCCGCGCGCTATCGGCTCCTGGGCGGCTCAGGGCCGCCGGCGCAACAGTTCGACACACGAAACACCGCCGCGGGCGCCTCGGCTCGACAATGGTGGGCATGCCTGAACAGACTCGTCCTGCCGCCCCTCGCTCGTTCGCGACGGCGCAGGTGCAGGCCGGGTTCGACTCCGGCATCGCGGAGAACACCGCCATCCCGTCCATCCACCAGTCGAACGGGTTCGAGTTCCGCTCGCTCGCCGAGGCACGCGACCTCTTCGCGCTGCGCAAGGACGGCAACATCTACAGCCGCGCGGCGAACCCGACGGTGCTCGTGTTCGAACGCCGCGTCGCCGAGCTCGAGGGCGGCATCGCCGCAGCGGGTGTGGCATCGGGCCAGGCGGCCGTGGCCGTGGCTCTGCTGGCTCTCGCGAAGCAGGGCGAGCACATCGTCGCCGCCCGGCAGCTGTACGGGGGCACCGTCGACCTGCTGCAGGACACCTTCGCCGACTGGGGCATCGAGGTGACGTTCGTCGACCAGGACGACCTCGACGCGTGGCGCGCCGCCGTGCGTCCGACCACGCGGGCACTCTTCGCCGAGTCGATCTCGAACCCGATCGCGCAGGTGCTCGACCTCGGTGCCGTCGCCGCCGTCGCCAAGGAGGCCGGCGTGCCCCTGGTGATCGACAACACCGTCGCGACGCCGTATCTGCAGCGCGCGAAGGACTTCGGCGCCGATATCGTCGTGCACTCCGCCACCAAGTTCCTCGGCGGCCACGGCACGTCCCTCGGCGGCGTTGTCGTCGACCTCGGCACCTTCGACTTCACCGCTCAGCCCGCGCGCTGGCCGCAGCTGACGCAGACGTACCCGCGTGTGCCGGACGGCAGCCTCGTCGAGCGCTTCGGCGAGACCGGGTCCCCATACATCGCGCTCGTCAAGACCAAGTACGTCCACGACCTCGGCCCGTCGCTCTCGGCCTTCAACGCCTTCCAGCTGCTGCAGGGCCTCGAGACGCTCGACCTGCGCATGGAGCGCCACACCGCGAGCGCGCTCACGGTCGCCCGGTTCCTCGAGTCCCACCCGGCCGTCTCGCGCGTGCACCACCCCGGCCTGGAGTCGAGCCCGTGGCATGCGCAGGCCGAGGCGTACCTCCCTCACGGGGTGAGCTCGGTGTTCGCGTTCGACCTCCCCGCGACGGGCGACCCCGAGGCGGACTTCCGGCTGGTCGAGGAGTTCATCTCACGCCTGCAGGTGATCCGCTTGGTCGCGAACATCGGCGACGCGCGCAGCCTCGTCGCGCACCCGTCGTCGATGACGCACAGTCACATGTCGCCGACGCAGCTCTCCGAGGCGCACATCGGCCCGACCACGGTGCGCCTGTCGATCGGCCTCGAGGACGCCCGCGACCTCGTCGACGACCTGGCCCGTGCTCTGGACCAGCTCGCCCTCACCGCCGACCGCGCAGACCTCGCGGAGAGCCTCGCCCGCTAGTCGTCCGGGCGCCGGCGGTATCGCGCCGCTAGCCTCGTGTTCATGACTTCGCCCTCCTCCCCCCGCTGGGGGATCCTCGGACCGGGCGGCATCGCCCGAGCCTTCACCACCGACCTGCGCACCGCGGGGCTCGACGTCGCCGCCGTGGGTTCGCGGCGCCGCGAGACCGCCGAGGCGTTCGCCGCCGACTTCGGGATCCCGCACGCCCACGGCTCGTACGAGGAGCTCGTCGCCGATCCCGACGTCGACATCGTCTACATCGCGACACCGCACCCGATGCACGCGGCGAACGCTCTGCTGGCACTCGAGGCGGGCAAGCACGTGCTGGTCGAGAAGGCGTTCACCCTCAACGCCGCAGAGGCCGCGGCGGTGCGCGACGCGGCGGCGGAGCGCGGTCTCCTCGCCATGGAGGCGATGTGGACGCGGTACCTTCCCCACATGGTGCGCATCCGCGAACTCGTGGAGGCGGGCGCCCTCGGCGAGGTCCGTGCCGTCACCGCCGACCACACGCAGCGCCTGCCCTCCGATCCCGAACACCGGATCAACGCGCTGGAGCTCGGCGGTGGCGCCCTCCTCGACCTCGGGATCTACCCCGTGTCCTTCGCGTGGGACATCCTCGGCGAGCCGCTCTCCATCGCCGCGGCGGCCCGCATCGGCGACGCGGGATCCGACACGGAGGTCGCGACGATCATGACGCACGCCTCTGGCGCCCTGTCGACCTCCCTCTCCGCTTCTCGCGGCGCCGGCCCCAACACCGCGACGATCATCGGCACCGAAGCCCGCATCGACATCGACAGCGTCTGGTACTCGGCCACGTCGTTCCGCCTCGTCGGCCCTGACGGCGCGGTGCGCGAGGAGTTCCGCTCCGACATCGAGGGCCGTGGCATGCAGTACCAGGCGCTCGCCGCCGAGCGGTACCTCGCCGAAGGCCGCACCGACTCGGACGTCCTGCCGATCGACGAGTCCGTCGCGATCATGGCCACCCTCGACGAGATCCGCGATCTCGTCGGCGTCCGCTACCCCGGTGAGGAGTGACATGCCCGACCTGCTGAGCCCGCGCGTCGCGGTGTACCTGGACTTCGACAACATCGTGATGTCGTGGTACGACCGCGTCCACGGCAAGAACTCCTACTCCCGCGACCGCCAGAAGATCGCGACGGATGCTGCGAACCCCGAGATCGCCGAGCGCCTCGCCGCCGCGACGATCGACGTCGGCGCCATCATCGACTACGCGACGTCGTTCGGCACGCTGGTGCTCACCCGGGCGTACGCGGACTGGTCGGCGCCCGTGAACGCCGAGTACCGGTCGCAGCTGGTGGCCCGCGCCGTCGATCTCGTGCAGCTCTTCCCCGCCGCGGCGTACGCGAAGAACGGCGCCGACATCCGCCTGGCGGTGGACGCCGTCGAAGACATGTTCCGCCTCCCCGACCTGACGCACGTCGTGATCGTCGCCGGCGACTCGGATTACGTGCCCCTCGCGCAGCGGTGCCGTCGCCTCGGGCGCTTCGTCGTCGGCGTCGGCGTGGCGGGCTCCACCGCCAAGTCCCTCGCCGCGGCGTGCGACCAGTTCGACTCGTACGACGCACTCCCGGGTGTCGCGGCTCCGTCGTCGGGGAAGAAGGACGCTGAGCCCCCGCGTGCGTCCGGCAGTCGGCGCGCCAGGAAGGCCGCGGTCGACCCGACCGAGTCGCTCCTCGAGCGCGCGCTGCGCCTGGAGAGCGACAAGGAAGGCGTGGAATGGCAGCACGCCTCGGCGGTGAAGAGCCTCATCAAGCGACTCGACCCGTCGTTCAGCGAGAAGGCCCTCGGCCACAAGAGCTTCTCGGAGTTCGTGAAAGCACACCCGGGCGTCGCCGAGGTCGACGAGTCGGGCAACATCGTCCTCATCCGCCTCGCCGCCGATCGGCGCTGACTTTCCGTGAACCCATAGCCGACCTGGGAAATCGGCTGTGGGATACAGTGTGACCTGTGGCACGCCGTCAAGCCCCCCCGGGCTCGCAGACCTCGCTCCGCGAGGCCAATCGCGCGCGCGTCATCGAGTCGCTGAAGCGCCACGGCCGGCTCACTCAGATCGAGCTCGCCGGCAGCACCGGCCTCTCACCCGCCACGGTCTCGAACATCGTCAAAGAGCTGACGGCGTCCGGCCTCCTGCACACGTCGTTCACGACGAGCAGCGGCCGTCGCGCGACCCTCGTGTCGCTCGCCCGCCGCCTCGGCCTCGTCGCGGGCGTGCACTACAGCTCTCGGCAGCTCCACATCGCGATCGCCGACACCGCGCGCACCATCGTGACGCAGTCCTCGCTGCCGCTCCCCCTCGACCACCGCCACGACTCCGAGCTCGACCGCCTCGCGCTGCTGCTCGGCGACATGATGGAGTCCCTCGGCGGGTCCATCTCCGACCTGCTCGGCGTGGGGCTCGCACTTCCCGCGCCCATCGATCCCCGCACCGGCATGGTCTCGACCCCGGGGCTGCTGCGGGGCTGGGAGAACGTCGACGTCGCCGAGAGCCTCGCGATCCGCATCGGCCGCCCCGTGCACGTCGACAGCGAGGCGAACCTCGGCGGGCTGGCCGAGGCCCGCGAGGGCAACGGACGCTCCGCCGCGTCGTCGGTCTTCATCCGCGTCGGGCACACCATCAGCGCCGGGCTCATCGTGAACGGGGACCTGTTCCGCGGCGTCAACGGCAAGGCCGGGCAGATCGGCCACGTGACGCTCGACGAGAACGGCCCCATCTGCCGCTGCAGCAATCGCGGATGCCTCGAGACCTACGCCGGCGGACCCGCGCTGCTGTCGCTCTTCCCGCCGAGCGAGGGCATGCACCGCCTCGGCGACCTGCTGCACGCCGCCGAAGCCGGCGACGGCGCGGCACGCCGTGTGATCGCCGACGCCGGCCGCCACATCGGAATCGCCGCCGCGAGCCTGTGCAACCTCTTCGACCCCGAGCTCATCGTCGTGGGCGGCGAACTCGGCCAGGCCGGCGAGATCCTCATGGCACCCATGCGTCACTCGCTCGAGCGCACCGCGCTCCCGTCCGCCGACGGCCTGCCCGAGATCGTGGGCGCTTCTTTCGGCGAGTGGGCCGAGACGCGCGGCGCCATCGCGATCGCCCTCGACCACGTCACGGTCGACGCCCAGCTTCCGACTGCACCGTCGCTGCCCATCACCGCATAGGCTCGTCCGATGCCCCGTACGCGACTGGATCGGCCGCGACGGCGCCCGAACGGGCGTCGCGCGGTGGCGGCAGCATCCGGTCTCCTCCTCGCGGCAGCGATGCTGCCGGCCTGCTCCGGCGCGCCGGCGCCGGGCGGGACCCCCTCCGACGACACGATCGCGCTGCTGCTGCCCGACGCGAAGACCGCGCGCTACGAGACGTTCGACCGCCCGATGTTCGAGGCCCGCGTCGCGGAGCTCGGCGACTACGACGTCCTCTACGCCAACGCCGATCAGGACGCCGCGAAACAACAGCAACAGGCGGAGTCCGCCCTGACGGCCGGTGCCGGCGTGCTCGTGCTCGACCCCGTCGACGCGAACGCCGCCGTCAGCATCGTGAGCGCCGCGAACGCGAAAGGCGTGCCCGTCATCTCGTACGACCGCCTCATCGCCGGCGGCGACCTGGCGTACTACATCTCGTTCGACAACGAGAAGGTCGGCGTGCTGCAGGCCACCGCGTTCGTGGAGGGCGTGCAGGCGGAGGACGAGGGCAGCGGCATCCTGATGGTCAACGGCTCCCCCACCGACAGCAACGCCGCACTGTTCAAGCAGGGCGCGCACAGCATCATCGACGACAGCGGCCTGCGGGTGCTCGCCGAGTACGACACGCCCGGCTGGAACCCCGAGAAGGCGCAGGAGTGGGTGTCGGGCCAGATCGCTCAGCACGGCGGCGCCATCGCGGGCGTCTACGCGGCGAACGACGCGACGGCGGGCGGCGCGATCGCGGCGCTGCGGGTCGCGAATGTCGATCCCCTGCCGATCGTGACGGGCCAGGACGCCGAGCTCTCGGCGATCCAGCGCATCCTGACGGGCGACCAGTACATGACCGTCTACAAGGCGATCAAGCCGCAGGCCGAGCTCGCGGCCGAGGTCGCGGTCAAGCTGCTGCACGGCGAGGAGGTCACGGCCCCGCTCGAGATCCAGGGCACGCCGGCCACGCTCTTGGATCCGGTCGCCGTGACGATCGACGACATCATGGACACCGTCGTCGCCGACGGGTTCTGGACCGTCGACGACATCTGCACCCCGGCGTACGCGGATGCGTGCGAAGCGGCGGGCATCGGGTAGGGTCCTGACTCTGACAGGGGTCGGCTGGGGATCGATGAGGACGAGGCGAGGATGTCGATGACGCACCCGCGGGCGGGACGCCCGCGCGAACGCGTGCTGACGATGCGCGGCATCGGCAAGCGCTTCGGCGCCGTCAAGGCGCTCACCGACGTCGACTTCTGGGTCAACGAGGGCGAGGTGGTCGCCCTCGTCGGCGACAACGGCGCCGGCAAGTCCACACTCGTCAAGGTGCTCGCGGGCGTGCATCCGCCCGACAGCGGGTCCATCGAGTTCGACGGCGAGCCCGTCGGCATCGACACGCCCGCCGACGCGCAGGAGCTCGGCATCGAGACGATCTTCCAGGACCTCGCCCTGTGCGACAACCTCGACGTCGTCGCCAACCTGTGGCTCGGTCGCGAGCTGCGCGACGGTGCGACGCTCGACGAGGTCGACATGGAGCAGCGCACCTGGACGCTGCTGCGCGAGCTGTCGGCGAAGATCCCGTCGGTGCGCGTGCCGGTCGCCTCGCTCTCCGGGGGCCAGCGCCAGACCGTCGCGATCGCGCGATCGCTCATCGGCGAGCCCCGCGTGGTGATCCTCGACGAGCCGACCGCGGCGCTGGGGGTCGCGCAGACCGCCGAGGTGCTGAACCTCATCGAGCGGCTGCGCGAACGCGGCCACGGCGTGATCCTCATCAGCCACAACATGGCCGATGTCATGGCCGTCGCCGACCGTGTCGTCGTGCTGCGCCTCGGCCGCAACAACGGCGTGTACAACGTCGCCGACGTCACGAGCGAGACCCTCATCGCCGCCATCACGGGCGCGGTCGATCACTCGGCTGCGCGGCGCGCATCGGAGCGGACGGATGCTGCGAACCCTCCGTCGCCCGTCGGCCCGCCGCCCGACGAGCCGCCGCTCGACGAGCACACCGCGGGCGGAACGGTCATCCGCATGCCCCGCGCAGGGTCGCGCCGCACCTCTCGTCCCCGCGGGGACGGGACCCGATGAGCCGCCACGGCGACGAGCGCCTCGCGGAGACCGCCGCGGAGGAACGGCTGCTGAGCGGCAGTGGCATCCGTCACGCCCTCGAGGCGTTCGTGGCGCGGGTGCGCGGCGGTGACCTGGGCGCTCTGCCTGTCGTGCTCGGGATCGCCGTCATCTGGACCGTCTTCCAGCTGCTGAACCCGGTGTTCCTCTCGAGCGAGAACCTCGTCAACCTCACGATGCAGTGCGCCGCGATCGGCACCATCGCCCTCGGCGTCGTGCTCGTGCTGCTCGTCGGCGAGATCGACCTCTCGGTCGGGTCGGTGTCGGGCCTCGCCGCGGCGGTGCTGGCCGTGACCTTCGTGCAGCTGCAGTGGAACCTCGTCCTCTCCCTCATCGCGGGGATCGCGATCGGCTGCCTGGTCGGTCTGCTCTACGGCTACCTCTACACGCGTTTCGGTCTTCCGAGCTTCGTCATCACGCTCGCGGGCCTGCTCGGGTTCCTCGGGCTGCAGCTGTGGGTGCTGGGCGAGACCGGATCGATCGCGATCCCGTTCGACTCGTGGCTCGTGCAGTTCGCGCAGCAGATGTTCCTGCCGGCGTGGGCGTCCTACGTCGTGGCGGTGCTCGCGGTGGCCGCCTTCGCGTGGTCGCTGGTCCGGCGGGCGCGGCGACGCGCAGCGGCGAACCTCGTGAGTCAGAGCTATGCCGAGATCGCCGTCCGCAGCGGTGTCATGCTCGCGTTCCTGCTCGTCGCCACGTGGTACCTGAACCTGCACCGGGGCGTCGGCGTGATGTTCCTGTTCTTCCTCGGACTCGTGGTCGCGATGAACTTCGCCCTCACCCGCACCCGCTGGGGGCGTGCGGTCTACGCGGTCGGCGGATCGGTCGAGGCCGCGAGACGTGCGGGGATCCGCGTGGACCGGATCTACCTGTCGGTCTTCGCGATGTGCTCCACCCTCGCCGCCGTGGGCGGCATCCTCGCCGCTGCGCGGCTCGCCTCGGCGAACCAGAGCTCGGGCACCGGCGACGTGAACCTCAACGCGATCGCGGCCGCCGTCATCGGCGGCACCAGCCTGTTCGGCGGACGCGGGTCCGCGTTCTCGGCACTCGTCGGCATCGTCGTGATCCAGTCGATCTCGTCGGGCCTGACGCTTCTCAACCTCGACTCCTCGGTGCAGTTCATGGTCACCGGCGTCGTGCTCGTGCTCGCGGTGATCGTCGATTCCCTCTCACGCCGCACCCGCGCGGCGACCGGTCGCGCCTGAACGCACGTCGGACTTCCCCTGGGTTCACTTGGCGAACGCTCCCAGGCGAGGTCCAGGATGACACCGAGCATTCCCTTGGCGAATTGACCGGTCTGGGGATGATTTTCGAGCACTCTGCATGGTAAGCGTTCTCTCAGACGCGGAAGCGGCACCACCCCTGGCGCATCTCTCTCGGCGTTGCCAAAGCGTTATGTTCAAGACTTGACGATAAGAATCGCTGTCATCGATGATCGCTTCAGCGCGATGAACACCAGGGACGATCCTGGGACTCGCTCGCTTCAACGACGAAAGGCGAATGATGAAGAAGTCTTCGATCCTCGCCGTGGGCGCCCTCACGGGCGCCGCCGCGGTGATGCTGGCCGGCTGTGCCGGCGGCGGTGGTGGATCCACCGAAGACGGCGGTGACGCCGAAAGCACGCGGGCGTGCGTGATCCTCCCCGACGCGGCGTCCTCGGCCCGCTGGGAGAACCTCGACCGCCGGTACCTGCAGGAAGGGCTCGAGGCCGCCGGCTTCGAGGCTGACATCCAGAACGCCCAGGACGATGTCGAAGCGTTCGCGACCATTGCGGACCAGCAGCTCACGCAGGGCTGCGGCGTCATGATGCTCGTCGACATCAACGGGGCGGCCGTAGCGGTCGCCGAGAGGGCGACGGCGGAAGGCATCCCGGTCATCGCGTACGACCGCTCTTTCGAGGGGTCCGACTACTACGTGTCGTTCGACAACGTCGAGGTCGGCCGGCTGCAGGGTCAGACGGTGCTGAACGGACTCGAGGCCGCGGGCAAGGACCCCGCCACCGCCACGGTCGTCTACATGGGTGGCGACCCGACGGACAACAACGCCGGTATGTTCAAGGAGGGCGCGGTGGAGGTCATGGAGGCGGCTGGAATCACGCCCGCCGCAGAGCCTCCCGGGGTGTGGGACGGCGCTCAGTCGCAGACCAACTTCGAGCAGGCGCTGACCAGCCTGAACGGCGTCGTCGACGGCGTGTGGGTCGCCAACGACACGAACGCCGCCGGTGTGATCAAGGTCCTCCAGGACAACAACCTGACCGGTGTGGCCGTCTCCGGACAGGACGCCGATGTCGCCGGCCTTCAGAACGTCCTCCTCGGCTGGCAGACAGCGACCGTGTGGAAGCCGATCGAAGAGCTCGCAACGCAGGCTGTCGACCTCGCGGTGGCGCTGCTGAACGGCGAGACGCCGGAGGCCGATGCGGAACTCGAGGACGGCACACCGTTCTTCCAGTCGACGCCCATCCTCGTCGGCCCGGAACAGGTCAAGGACGTCATTGCGTCGGGCCAGACGGCGTACGACGAGGTCTGCACCGCCGATGTGCTGGCCGCATGCGAGCAGTACGGAGTGACCGAGTAACTCAGTCGTCACCGCCAAGGGGCGTCGCGTCTTACGGCGCGGCGCCCCCGGTGCGACGATGACAACGGCAGATCTCAAGGAAGCGAGCATGTCAGATACCCTCACGGCGACGCAGCCGATCATCGAACTGATCGGCGTCAAGAAATCGTTCGGCCCGGTCAGCGTCCTCAAGGGCGTCGACCTCAAAGTCCATCCGGGGCGGGTCACGGCCCTCGTCGGCGATAACGGCGCCGGCAAGTCCACGCTCATCAAAGGCCTCGCCGGCGTACAGCCGTACGACGAAGGCGAAGTGCGCATAGACGGCGTGCACCGCGACCTTCACGCGCCGCGTGACGCCTCGTCCCTCGGCATCGAGGTCGTTTACCAGGATCTCGCCCTGGCCGACAACCTCGACATCGTGCAGAACATGTTCCTCGGGCGCGAAGAGACCGCGTACGGCACCTTCGACGAGGGGCGCATGGAGAAGGAGGCGTCCGACACCCTTCGGTCGCTCTCGGTACGCACCGTCCGCTCGGTGCGGCAGAAGGTATCCTCCCTCTCCGGCGGACAGCGGCAGACCGTGGCGATCGCCCGTGCGGTACTGAAGAAGGCACGCGTGGTGATCCTCGACGAGCCGACCGCGGCCCTGGGCGTTGCACAGACTGAGCAGGTGTTGAACCTCGTGAAGCGGCTCTCCGAGCAGGGCGTCGCCGTGATCCTCATCAGCCACAACCTGGCGGACGTGTTCGAGGTCGCCGACGACATCGCGGTCCTCTACCTGGGCCAGATGGTTGCGCAGATCGACACGAAGGACACGAACCGCGACGACGTCGTCGGCTACATCACCGGCACGAAGACGCTCGGCGGAATCTCGATCCTGAACACTGAGACGATTCGCACCGAAGGAGGCGCGCAATGACCGGCAACGCGACGACCCGGACGCAGGCAGCGCCCGATCCCGTGGCCAGCGACCTGATCGGAAGCGGTGTCGAAGGGGGTCTCCGCGACCAGGCAGCGGCGTGGTGGCAGCGTGTGCGCAGCGGCGACATGGGCGCCCTGCCCGCGGTCGGCGGACTCATCGTCCTCGGCATCCTGTTCTCGCTGCTGAGCGACTTCTTCCTCACCGAGCGGAACTTCGCGAACCTCCTCAACCAGGCCGCCACGCTCGTCGTGCTGGGTATGGCTCTCGTGTTCGTGCTCCTGCTCGGTGAGATCGACCTCTCGGCCGGCGTCACCGGCGGTGTCGGCATGGCGTTGTTCGTCGTGCTCTACACGGTGTGGGGACTGCCTTGGCCGCTCGCTCTGCTCATCGGCTTCGGTTTCGGCTTCCTCACCGGCGCGCTCATCGGTTTCTTCGTCGCCCGGATCGGCATCCCCTCATTCGTGGTCACGCTGGGTCTCTTCCTGGGCTTCCAGGGCCTCGCACTGACCATCATCGGAGCCGGTGGTCTCTACCGGATCGAAGTTCCCGAGCTCATCGCGTTGCAGCGTGCGAACCTCCCCACATGGGCCGGCTGGCTGCTGCTGGGCGTGATCCTCGCCATCTCGGCCGGGACGGCGTTCTGGGACCGCGCGCGGCGGCGGCGTGCGGGCGTGCCGAACCGTACGATCTCGCTCCTCTTCATCAAGCTCGCGGTCATCGCAATCATCGGAGGCACGGTGGTGTACGTGCTCAACCAGGACCGCGGCCAGTCCGTCGTCGAGGTCTCGGGCGTGCCTCTCGTGGTGCCCATCGTCCTGACCATCCTGTGGATCGGCACGTTCGTGCTCGACCGCACGAAGTTCGGCCGCTACATCTACGCGATCGGCGGAAACGCCGAAGCCGCGCGTCGCGCCGGCATCAAGGTCCGCTGGATCAAGTGGTGGGCGTTCGTGATCTGTTCGAGCCTCGCGGTGGCGTCGGCGCTGCTGAGC
The DNA here is from genome assembly GCF_041938625.1 of Microbacterium trichothecenolyticum. Lineage (GTDB taxonomy): Bacteria > Actinomycetota > Actinomycetes > Actinomycetales > Microbacteriaceae > Microbacterium > Microbacterium trichothecenolyticum_D. Next base: position 2,931,589 of record NZ_CP169427.1, read on the forward strand.
GTGTCGCGGGTGGGCTCGGTGGACGCCACCGTCGGCCGCGACATCGTGCTGTCGGGCGTGGCCGCGGCGGTCGTCGGCGGCGTCAGCCTGTTCGGCGGCAAGGGTCGCCTCATGCACGCCGCGATCGGCGCGTTGGTGATCGCCACGATCACCAACGGCCTAGGCCTGCTGAACCTTCCGGCGGGCATCAACTTGCTCGTCACCGGTGGCGTCCTGATCCTCGCAGCGACCGTGGACGCGCTGTCGCGGCTGCGGTCGGGCGGCGTCCGGACGTAGCGGACGAGTCACGACCGAAGGCGCCGGGCGGCAGCATCCGCCCGGCGCCTTCGTGTGTCATCCGCGCCGGGCGCGCTGCGCGATCGTCTCCTCCACCCAGGCCGGCACGAGCTCGCTCGCGAGACCGGCCCGCGCGTCGTCGAAGGGGACGGCGGGGTCGCTGGGCTCGAGGTTGAGCTCCACCGTGCGCGCCCCGAAGGCGGACGCGAGCGCGACGTAGCCCGCCGCCGGGTACACCGCCCCCGACGTGCCGATCGAGACGAACACGTCGCACGCGACGACCGCCTGCTCGATGCGGTCGAGCTCGTACGGCATCTCACCGAACCAGACCACGTCAGGGCGCAGCATCCGTTCTCCGCATTCCGGGCACGCGGGGCGGTCGATGAGGTCGGCGTCCCAATCGGGCCGGGATCCGCATGCGAGGCAGAGCGCGCGTCGCAGCTCGCCGTGCATGTGCACGAGGTTGCGGCTGCCGGCACGCTCGTGCAGGTCATCGACGTTCTGCGTGACGACGAGCAGGTCGTCGCCGATCGCCCCTTCGAGGCGGGCGAGCGCGCGATGGGCGGCATTCGGGACGACGGATGCCACCGCCCGGCGTCGCGCATCATAGAACGCCTGAACGAGATCGGGGTCGCGGTCGAACCCCTCCGGCGTCGCGACGTCGTCGATGACGTGCCCCTCCCAGAGGCCGTCAGCGCCGCGGAACGTGGGCACACCGCTCTCGGCCGAGATGCCGGCCCCGGTGAGCACGACGATCCGGGTCATCGCGCCGTGCCGGGCGCGACATGCGACAGCACGCGCTCCCAGACGTCGGCGAGGATCAGCCGCGCCTCGAGGTCGTCCGTCTTCGGCACCATCTCGACCCGCGCCGATGCCAGGTGATCCTTGAACCAGCTGGCCGCGCCCGACGCGGCGGTCGGATCGGCCTGGCCGTTCATGAGGAGCGTCTTGGCCGCGATGCGCTCGAGGAGCTCGGCGACCTCGCTCGCGCCGAGCTCGGACTCGGGCCGGGGAACGGCGACCAGTGCCAGCCGATCGACGCCGTCGCCGAGATGCGCCGCGATCATGATCGCGAGCTCGCCGGCCTCGCCCACTCCCACGAGTCCGATCGGACGCCCGTGCGCCTCCTCCGCGATGAACCGCGCGATGACGCTCGCGGTCGCCTCCGCCGGGGTCGCCCCGCGGTATGCCGCGGGATCGTCGATGTCGTCGACGGTGAGCCCCACCGCGACGATCCTCGCGTCGCGCCGTGCGGTGACATCCGGGCGAGGATCCGTCAGGGTCGAGACCCCCGAGCGGAGCAGGACGACCGTCCGCTCCGCACCGGGCGCCCCGAAGCTGCGGTTCTCGTACGAGGCGTCGGGGGCGGGTCCCTTGGTCATGGCGAAATCCTACGAGCCCGTCGTTGCGGGCTGGGTGTGGAGCGACCCAGAGCGCGCGGCTCAGGCCATGAGCGGGATCGCACCCACCAGCACACCGACCGCCAGCATCGCGAGCGACACGATCGTGGCACGCCACAGCACCTTCTTGTGGTGGTCGCCGAGGTTGACGCTCGCGAGCGACACCAGCAGCAGGATCGCCGGCACGAGCGGGCTCTGCAGGTGCACCGGCTGGCCGGTGATCGAGGCCCGCGCCATCTCGACCGGGGCGATGCCGAAGTGCTCGGCGCTCTGCGCGAGCACCGGGAGGATGCCGTAGTAGAACGCGTCGTTCGACATGAAGAACGTGAACGGGATGGAGAGGATGCCGGTGATCACGGCGAGGAACGGACCGAGGGAGGCGGGGATCACTGTCGTGATCCACGTGGCCATGGCGTCGACCATGCCGGTGCCGTTCAGGACGCCGACCAGCACACCGGCCGCGAGGACCATCGACACGACACCGACGATGCTCGGTGCGTGCGCGACGATCTCGTCCGCCTGGCCCTTGAGCTTCGGGAAGTTGACCACCAGCGCGATCGCGGCGCCGACCATGAAGACGTACGCGAGCGGGAAGACGTCGAGCACCAGCAGCACCATGACCGCGAGCGTGAGAGCCAGGTTGAACCAGATCAGCTTCGGCCGCAGCGTCGCGCGGTTGGGGTCGAGCATGGTGTCGGCCATCGCCGTGTCTTCCCGGTCGACGACCGCCGTCGCGGCGGGGACGCCGCCGCGGCCGCCCGCGAGGGTCACGATGTTTCCGGTGCGCAGCGTGGCACGGGCGCCCGGCTTCAAGTCGGAGCCGCGGAAGATGCGGGGGCCGGCCGGCGAGCCGCCGTCGCCGAGACGCGAGGTGTCGACGCTGCCGATGCGCTTGCGCTCCGAGAGACCGAGGAACCACGCGAAGGTCAGCGCGATCACGAGGCCGGCCGCGAGCGACGGCAGCATCGGCACGAAGATGTCGGTGGGCTGCAGTCCGAGCGCCGTCGCCGCGCGCACTGTCGGTCCGCCCCACGGCACGATGTTGAGCGTGCCGTTCATGAGGCCGGCGACGCACGTGAGCACGACAGGGCTCATGCCCAGGCGAAGGTAGATCGGCAGCATCGCCGACGTCGTGATGATGAAGGTCGTCGACCCGTCGCCGTCGAGCGACACCGCGCCGGCGAGGATCGCCGTTCCGAGCACGACCTTCGCCGGGTCGTCGCCGAGCAGCCGGGTGATCGCGCGGATGAGCGGGTCGAACAGCCCGACGTCGATCATGATGCCGAAGTACATGATCGCGAACATGAGCAGGGCCGCCGTGGGGGCCATGCTGCCGATGGCGTCGATGATCATGTCACCGAGGCCGAGTCCCGCGCCGGCGAACAGCCCGAACACGGTGGGCACGATGATGAGCGCGACCATCGGGGTGAGTCGCCGCGTCATGATGAGCGCCATGAAGACGAGCACCATCGTGAATCCGAGGGCGACCAGCACCCACTCAGGAGGGACGAAGGCCGTCGCGTAGGTGTCCTCGGCCGCGGCGGCCTGGAGGAGGAACGGTGCTGCCGCGTTCATGTCGACTCCTTCGTCGTAAGGTGCATCAGGTCTCACACCGGTCGCGGTGCGTTCGAGCGAGGTTAGGCGGGAGCCGGGCGCGACCGCGCGGTAAGTCGCATTCCCTCACGTTGTGCGCGTAGCGTGTGTTCTGCGCATTCTGCTCATGCGCGGCCGTCCCAGGAGGTGGCATGCGATTCGCGACACGTCTGCTGCTCGTGCAGCTGGCGACAGTCACCGCCGTCGTCGCCGTGTGCGCACTCGTCTTCGGATGGCTCGGCGTGCGTCAGCTGCGGGCCGAGTCTGAGACGGCAGCCCTCAACATCGCCCGCACCGTCGCCGAGGACCCCGACGTGAAGTCCGCGGTCGCCGCGTTCTCAGCGGACCCGGGAACTCCGGATGCTGCGGACCTCCGTGACGGTCCCCTGCAGCAGATCGCCACCGACGTCGCCGAGCGGACGGACGCGCTGTTCGTCGTCATCACCGATGATCACGGCATCCGTCTCGCCCACCCGAATGATGACCTGCTCGGCCAGGTCGTCTCGACGCCTTTCGCCGAGGTGCTCGACGGAAACGAGGTGATCGACTGGGAGGTCGGCACGCTCGGCGAGTCCGCGCGCGCGAAGGTGCCCATCTACACCGAGGACGGCGGCGCCGCGGTCGGAGAGGTCAGCGTCGGCTTCGAGCGCGCGAGCGTCTTCGACGACCTCCCCGCGCTCCTCACGACGATCGCCGCCGCGGCCCTCGGTGCCGTGGCGCTGGCAGCGTTCGCGACCCTGCTGGTGCGGCGGCGCTTCGAGCGCCTGACGCTCGGGCTCCAGCCAGAGGAGCTCATGGCGCTCGTGCAGAACCAGGCCGCGGTGCTCGAGGGCGTGGGCGACGGGGTGGTCGCACTGGATCCCGACGGTGTCATCCGCGTCTGCAACGAGGCGGCGGAGCGGATGCTGCGCCTCGATGATCCCGTCGGCCGCCGGTTCGACGCACTGGCGCTGCCGGACGACGTGGTACGCGCCGTGCGCGAGGGCGCGACTGCGGCGGAGGCCGTCGTCGGCGACCGCGTGCTCTACCTCGACACCCGCCCGGTGCGCCGCGACCACCGCGCACTGGGCGAGATCGTCGTGGTGCGCGACCGCACCGACGTCGAGGCCCTCGCCGGGCGGCTCGAGACCGTGCGCGCGATGACCGAGGCGCTGCGCGTGCAGCGGCACGAGTTCGCGAACCGCCTGCACGTCGCCTCGGGGCTGATCGACGCCGACCGCGTCGACGAAGCACGCGCGTTCCTCGCCGATCTCACCGAGCGCGGCGCGGTCGACTTCGCGGTCGCCGGGCTCGAGCGCGTGCCGGATGCGTTCCTCCAGTCGCTCGTCGGCGCGACGGGCGCGGCCGCCCGAGAACGCGGGGTGACGCTACGGGTCTCCGAGGACACCCTGCTGCTCAGCGAGGTCGCACTCCCGGAGGACGTCGCGGCGATCCTCGGCAACCTCGTGGGCAACGCGGTCACCGCCGCGGTCGCAGGGTTCGAGCCCCGCTGGGTCGAGGTCGCGCTGCTCGGCGACGGTGACGAACTCGTCGTCACCGTCGCCGATTCGGGTGGCGGCATCCAACCGATCGGGAGCGACCCGTTCGGGCGCGCCGGCTCTCGCGAAGACGACCCGGCCAGCAGCGATGAGGTGCACGGGCACGGCTTCGGTCTGCCGCTGTGCCGCGATCTCGCCCGTCGGCACGGCGGCGATGTCTGGTTGATCGACGCGGGCGGCGACGGCGCGGGGGCGGTGTTCGGGGCCCGACTTCCCGGCGCGCTGCGCCGCGACACCGTACAGCCTCGAGAGGAGAACGCATGACCCAACCCATCCGCGTGCTGGTCGTGGACGACGACTTCCGCGTAGCCGGACTGCACCGCGACGTCGTCGCATCCCGCGCCGGATTCACCGCGCTGGACTCCGTGCACTCGCTCGGTGTCGCGCGGCAGGCCGTGCGCACCCACGCCCCCGACCTGCTGCTCGTCGACGCGTTCCTCCCCGACGGCGACGGCGTCGAGTTCGTCGCCGCGGTCGACGTCGACGCGTTCGTGCTGTCGGCGGCGACGGATGCTGCGACCGTGCGTCGCGCGCTCCGCGCCGGTGCCCTCGCCTACCTGACGAAGCCGTTCGACGCCCGCATCCTCGCCGAGCGCCTCGACCGCTACGCGCGCATGCGCAACCTCCTCACCACCGACCGCCCGCTCGAGCAGGAGCAGATCGACCGCGCCCTGACGATCCTGCACGCCTCTGCGGATGCGACATCGGTGTCGCGCACCGCGACCGAGCAGGTGATCCTCGAGGGACTCGGCGATGGCGAGGCATCGGCGGCGGAAGTCGCCGAGCGCGTCGGGATCTCGCGCGCAACGGCGCAGCGCCATCTCGCCGCGCTGGCCTCGAGAGGGCAGGTCGAGGTGCGACTTCGCTATGGGTCGACCGGACGCCCCGAGCACCGCTACGCGGCCGTTCGATGAAGACGAAGGGCCCGGATCGCGGAGATCCGGGCCCCTGCCTGCTGGAAGCGGGTCTACTTCAGCTTGAAGTCGGCGGTGATGGTTGTGTAGCTGTCAGCCGCCAGCATGGTGACGCGGTAACAGCTGCCTGCACCGGACTTCGGCGTCTGCCAGTTCTGGATGAACTGGCCGGCCGTCGTGTCGTATCGGAGCACGGTCTGACCGGTGGTCACGAGCTCGATGTCGTCCGCCGGAGTGGACGCAGCCGGGCACACGATGCCCTTCACGGTGAATCCCTTCACCGCCGAGACGTTCGTGAGCTCGGACGATCCAGCGAACAACTCGAACTTGAGCGGCACCGTCGACCCCGCCTTCACCGTATTGAGCACGCCGCCCATGTCGACCGGCTGGAAGAACCCTTTCGACGTCCACGGGTCGACCGTGTAGGTGTACTCGCCGGGTTCGGTGGTCGAGACGTTATCCCGAGTGTCCGTCGCGGTCGCCGTCAGTTCGTGCGTGCCGACCGCCGTGCTGAACCCCGAGACCAGGCAAGCGACTTCGCCGTCGACCAGGTCGAATGCCGTGCAGCTCGGCTGCGGGATGACCTCGCCGAACACGTAGTGCCCACCGTTGACGGGCCCTGCGGTCCACGTGATTTCGGGCGGCGTCTTGTCGGTGATCTCCACGCTGAACGTGGACGATCCGGTGTTGCCCGCCGCATCAGTCGCGGAGCACGTGACAGTCGTGATGCCCACCTCGAAGCCGGTGCCGGACTCCGGGCTGCAGGCAGCGACGAGCCCGGAGGTTACTGCCTCCGTCACCGTCGGGCTCGCCCACGTGACACCTGTCGTGGGGCCGGTCGCCTCGCGGACGACATCCGGCAGATCCTCGACAACGGGATCCGTCGTGTCCTGCACGAGGACATCGAACGTCCCCGTGCTCTTGTTTCCTGCCGCATCCGTCGCCTCGCACGACACTGTGGTCGTACCGAGCGGGAACGTCGCACCCGACGCCGGCTGGCAGGTGACGAGCGGTGCCGCGGGTGCGGTCTCGTCGGTCGCCGTCGCCTCGTACGTCACCACGGCCCCTGCTGCACTGGTGGCCTCGACGGTCATGTTCTCGGGAAGATCAAGAATCGGCGCAATCTTGTCCGTCACGCTGACGCAGGTGACGCCGGCCGTCCAGTTGACCGTCACCGAAGAGTTGCCCTCGACCTTCTGCGTCGTGCTGCCGAACTTCTCGCCGGAGTAGGCGAAATGTACTTTCCCCTGTCCAGCCTCGGTCTTCGCCGGCAGTGTCACCTGTACGGCGACCGTGTCCGTCCCGATGCGGTTCTGCCTGTTCACAGACCAGGTGTCGTCAACGTCCAGGCTGGTGTCAGGCATCGACACCGTCATGCCCTGCTCGGCCGATGTGAACGACACCGTGACCTCGCCGCCGTCGGCGAACCGGTTCTGATCGCCGCCGTTGCCACGGGCGGCGAGCAGGACAGTGAAGGTCCTGCTTGTGTCGGTACAGGCGGCGCCGATATTCGCGGCTTGGCCGTCTGGCCCCGCGATCGGCACGACGCCGTCTCCGTCGACGATGATCTGGTCCGCCACAGCCGCTGAAGCCCCACCTGCAACGAGCAGGAGGGCGACCCCGGCTGCGGCGAGCGCGCGAAAAGCACTCGATCGCATCATGGATCGATCCCCATTTCTCCCCACCGGTCACGGCTTCCTTGCCGGACTCGGTCCCGAGCGTCATGTTAGGGGTGAAACGGTCTACATACCTATACCGCGAGGGAACCGCTGATCAACTCCTGAGCAGAGCGCGCAGCGACTCGATCGTGTCGGCTTCGTCCGGGCGCTTGTCAGGGCGATACCCCTTCACGCGCGCGAAGCGCAGCGCAACCCCGCCGGGATACCGAGACGACCGCTGCACGCCGTCGATCGCGATCTCGACCACGGTCTCAGCGCGCACGTGCACGGCGTACGACGAGCGGTGCGTCTCGATGGTCGGGAAGTGCTCGGTCTGCCACCGCAGCGTCGCGTCGGTGAGTCCTTTGAACGTCTTGCCCACCATCACGAATCCGCCCGGCTCGCCGAAGGCGCCCTCGGGGTCGCGCGCGCCCAGATGCAGGTTCGACAGCTGCCCGGTACGGCGGCCCGATCCCCATTCCACGGCGAGCACGACGAGGTCGTACGTGAGCACCGGCTTGACCTTGAGCCAGCTCTTGCCGCGTCGCCCTGCGGCGTAGCGCGCGTCCAGTGCCTTCACCATCACGCCTTCGTGCCCCGCCGCGAGCGCCTGGCGCGAGAACTCCTCGGCCTCAGCGGGGTCGTCGGTGACGACGCCCGGCATGCGCGCGTCGCCGACGGCACGGTCGAGCAGCTCGAGCCGCGTGGAGAGCGGCTCGTCGATCAGGTCGCGGCCGTCGAGATGCAGGATGTCGAAGAACCACGGCCGCAGCACTGTCGCCGCGGCATCGTCGCCCATCGACCCGAATCGCGACATGGTGTCTTGAAACGGCCGCGGGCCGCCGTCCTCGTCGAGCGAGAGCGTCTCGCCGTCGAGGATCACCCGCTCGGCAGGCAGGGCCCGCACTGCCTCGACCAGCTCCGGCACGCGGTGCGTGATGTCGGCGAGGCTCCGCGTGAAGACGCGCACGTCGTCGCCGTCGCGATGCACCTGGATGCGCGCACCATCGAGCTTGAATTCGACGGATGCTGCCACCCCGAGCGTCTCGAGCGCCTCTGCGGTCGAGCCCGCCGTCGCGGCGAGCATCGGCAGCACGCCGCGCCCCACCTCGAGTCCCACTGCGGCGAGTTCGTCGGGCGTGCCCGTGAGCGCGACCCACGCCGTCGCGCCGAGGTCACCCGACAGCATCGCCGCCCGGCGGACGACGGACGCCTCCCGCTCGGAGCCCTTCGCGATGGCGTCGAGGAGCACGCCCTCGAGGGCGCCGGTGCGCAGTTCGCCGATCATGACCCGCGCGAGGAAATCCCACTCCGCCGCGGTGGCGGCGGCCGCGAGCGCGTCGAGCTCGGCTCTTCGAGCGACCACCGAGCCGGCGCCGTCGGCCGCGGCCAGGCGGCTCAGCGATGCGTCGACATCGAGCAAGGTCAGCGTCGGTTCGTCCGCGTGCGTGACCTCGAGGCCTATGAGACTCCGCCAGCCGACCCCGAGTCGCCCCTGCCGCGGGTTGGCGGTGAGCAACCCGATAGCAGGAGCGATCTCGTCAGGCTCGAGCCCGCGCAGCAGCGCCGCGAGCACGGCAATCTTGGCCAATCGCGACGACGTCGCCGCCACCTCTCCCGTCGCGGTCACCAGCTCGTTCAGCAGCACACCGGCATTCTGGCACCGGCCCCCGACACGTGTCGCGGGCTTGCCGAGAGGTTCGCGCCGCGACGGCGCGACGACGTGCGATACGCCCGATCTCAGCGCGCGACCGTCCGCAGCGCGGATTCGAGATCGGTGTGCACGAACTCGTACCCGGACGACAGCAGCACGTGCGGAGAGACCCACCGGCTCTTGAGCACGAGCTCGGGTTCGGTGCGCAGCACCGCCATCGCCGGCTCGAGCATGAAGCGGTAGGCGGGAAGCCCGATCGGCTGCCCGACGACGCGTCGCAGCGTCGCCATCAGCGTGCGGTTGTCGCTCGGCACCGGAGCGGCGAGGTTCACGGGCCCGGCGATCTCGTGTCGGTCGCGCGCGAAGTGCACCGCGCCGACGACATCGTCGAGGTGGATCCAGCTGAATCGCTGCCGCCCGGCCGATCGATGCCAGGACGGCCGCCCGTTCCCGGTGGGATGCGCACCGATTCCGCGGTAGCGGCGGTGCGCCCACCACCACCCGTCGTACTGCGGGCCGCCGAGACCGAGTCGCGCAAGCCGGAGCAGCGTGCGCGTGGCGGGGCCGTCGCCGACGACGATGGCCATTCGCAGCGCGACCCGACGCGTCGCGGGCAGGTCGCCGGCGAAGAACTCGTCTTCCCAGCTCCGTGCGACATCGACGGAGAAGCCTTCACCGAGTTCGCCGTCGATCTCGGTCTGCGGCCGGTCCATCGCGTAGCGGTAGATGGTGCCGGTGCTCGCGTTGAGCCACACCGGGGGCGGGGTCGTGGCATCCGTCACCGCCTCACGCAGGATCCTCGTCGTCTCGACGCGCGATCGCAGGATCTCGTCGCGGTTCGCGTCGGTGTAACGGCAGTTGACCGACTTGCCGGCGAGGTTCACGAGCACCGCGGCACCCTCGACGAGGGCACGGATGCTGCTGCCGTCGTCCCACGTCGCGTCGGCGTCTGACCGGCCGATGGTGCGCACGTCATATCCCTCTTCGGTGAACGAGCGCACCAGCGCCTCGCCGACGAAACCCGAGGCGCCGGCGACCACCGCGACCGGTCGTGCGGCCGTCACGCGCTGGCCTCGGCGACGGCGTCGATGAAGCGGAGGTGTTCAGCGAGGCTTCCCGAGGCGGTGATGGCCCGCAGGACCACCTCGTCGGCGGCGGCACGATAGGCGGCGATCCGGTCACGGAGCACTGCGGGGCGGATGACCGTATTCGCCGCCTCGATACCCAGCCGCGCGAAATTCGCCGCGTAGGCGGGGTACCCGGCGTAGCGCCGCGCCTCCTCGTCGAGCACGGCGGTCGCGGCCGGGTCGGCCGCCGTCCGTACGTACAGCGCGACGTGCGCCGTGCTCGCGAGCTCGTGGGCGTGCCGAGCCTGGTCGGCTGCGATCTCGGGCGTGAGCCAGCTGAGCAGCAGTCCGTCGGACTCCGTGGCCCCCGCGCGCCTCATCTTCGGGCCGAGCGCGCCGACCACGACACGAGCCTCGGTGCGCGAGCGGAGGGCGGCGGCAGCATCCGTCACGCTGTCCACCGCCCCGGCACGGATCTGCCCCGAACCGATTCCGAGAACGAGGCGATCGGCGGGAAGTCTCGCGGCACCTCCGATGATCTCGTCGGGTGTGCGCCGGTCGATGGGCAGCACTCCCGTGGCGAGGACCAGCCGCTCCGTCTCAGCCGCGGCGGCGCCGAGTGCCTCCAGCGCGTCGTGCCCCGGGGTGTCGTTCACCCAGAGTGCGTGCATCCCTGCGGCCTCGGCGGCCGCGGCGACGCGCGCGGCGACCTCCGTGCCTGCTGCGGCCGCGACCCCGATCGAGAGCGCCGCCGTCATGCGGTACTCCCACGGACGATACGGGACACCTCAGCGGCCGCCCGGTAGAACTCGGCGATGTCGCCGCGCGACGAGGGCAGCAGCACCAGGTCGTCGACGCCGGCGTCGAAGAAGCGCTGCGCGCCTGCGGCGACCTCCGCGGGGTCGCCCCACAGTGCACGCTCCTCTGGTTCGGGCTTGTCGCCGACATCCGCGAGGGCGCGGGCTTCGGCATCCGCACCGAAGGCGGTCACGACATACGCGACGATGTCGTGGCCGTCGCCCCGCCCGGCTGCGGCACGGGCCTCGCGGATGGCGGCGGTCGCGATGGCGTACTCACCCGCGGTGTGCCCGCTGTCGAGGACCGTACCGTCGGCGACCTCACCGCTCAGCCGCAGCGTCTTCGGGCCTTCAGCTGCCGTGTACACCACGGGCGGCGTCACCGGCGGGTCGTTCAGGCGCACGTCGCGGAGCGTGACGTACCGGCCGTCGACACTCAGCTCGTCGCCGGCGAGGAGGCCTCGTAACGCCGGCACGTACTCGCGCATCAGAGTGAGCGGCGAGGCGACACGCGCGCCGACCTGCCCCATCCAGTCGAGCACGCCGTGGCCGACCCCCGGCAGCAGCCGGCCGGGGAAGAGTCTCTCGACCGTGGCGATCTCCATCGCGGTCGCGGCGACATTGCGCAGCGGCATGGGCGCGATGCCGATGCCGATCCGCAGCGCTTCGGTCCATGCGAGCGCCGCTCCCACGGTCGCGAAGGCGGACTGCCGGAAGCAGTCCTCCCAGATCCACAGCTCGGGCAGTCCCTCCGATTCAGCGGCGAGCACCGCGGCGCGGAACTCCTCGGGGGTGTGCGTGTACGGGTTGAAGATCGCACCGATGCGGGTCATGCACCCACTCTGTCAGCGCCCGACGACACGCGCACGTCGCCGTGGGCTAACGCGTACCTCGCCCCCGCGGAACCCCTTCGCCCCGGCCGCGCCTCGTCGACCACGGTGGAGCGATGGCGCGCATCGGAACATCCGGATGGGTCTACCCGCACTGGCGAGGCGTGCTCTACCACGGCCCGCAGAGCCGCTGGCTGGATGAATACCTCGCTGAGTTCGACGTCGTCGAGCTCAACGGCAGCTTCTACCGCTGGCCCGCGGATGCGCGCTTCGCCGCCTGGCGCGAGCGCCTGCCGGAAGGCTTCGAGATGGCGGTGAAGGCCCCCCGCGGTCTGACCCACGCTCGGCGGCTGCTCGAGCCGGAGGTGTGGATCGCGCGCGTGACCCGCGGACTCCACGAGCTCCGCGGGCGCCGTGGACCTCTTATCGTCCAGCTGCATCCGGGCCTGGAGCGCGACGACGCCCGGCTCGACTACTTCCTGTCCGCACTGCCGGACTGGACGCGGCCGGCCATCGAGTTCCGGCATCCGTCATGGACCGACGAGGCCGTCTTCTCGATCCTCGAGCGCCACGGCGCGGCTTACTGCATCATGAGCGGCGCCCACCTGCCGTGCATCCTGCGCGCCACGGCGCCGCTCGTCTACGTGCGTCTGCACGGCCCCGACCCCGAGCATCTCTACGGCGGCTCGTACTCCGACGACGACCTCGGCTTGTGGTCTGAGCGCATCCGTGAATGGGAGCGCGACGGCCACGAGGTGCACGCCTACTTCAACAACGACGGGGGCGGCAACGCGGTGCGCAACGCGCGCACATTGAAACGGATGCTGCCGTCCTGACGCCATGCGAAGGGCGCCGTGCACGGAGCACGGCGCCCTTGCCTCTCACCTGTCACGAAGCGCCGGCGTGACCGCCAGATCGTGACAGGTGAGCAGGGTCGAGACTCGATCAGGCAGCCACGGCGAAGGGCGAACCCGCCACCACGGACAGCGCGTCGGCCGCAGCATCCACGGTCACCGTCCCGCCGTCGGCGAGCGCACCCGTGACGAACAGGTCGGCGATGCGGTCGTCCACCTCGCGCTGGATGAGGCGGCGCAGCGGCCGGGCGCCGTACTCGGGTTCGTAGCCGTTGTCGGCGAGCCAGGCCACCGCGGAGTCGGTCACGACCAGCGACACCTCGCGCTTCGCGAGCCGCGCGTCGGACGCGCCCAGCAGCAGTCGCACGATGCTCTGCAGCTGCGGCTTCTCGAGCTTGCGGAACAGCACGATCTCGTCGATGCGGTTGAGGAACTCAGGCCGCATCGCCTCGCGCAGCTTGCCGAAGACGCGGTCCTGCAGGTCCTTCTCCGAACCGAAGCCGGTGGCCCCTCCCCCGTCGGCGAGGAAGCCGATCGCGCCACCGCGCGACGCGAGGAACTCCGAGCCGAGGTTCGAGGTCATCACGACCACCGTGTTGCGGAAGTCGACCGTGCGGCCCTGGCCGTCGGTGAGGCGACCGTCGTCGAGCACCTGCAGCAGCAGGTTGAACACGTCGGGGTGCGCCTTCTCGATCTCATCGAAGAGCACGATCGAGTACGGGTTGCGCCGCACACGCTCGGTGAGCTGCCCGGCCTCGTCGTAGCCGACGTATCCGGGAGGGGCGCCGACGAGGCGCGACACGGTGTGCCGCTCGCCGAACTCGCTCATGTCGAAGCGGATCACCGCCGTGTCGTCGTCGAAGAGCGATCCCGCGAGGGCCTTCGCCAGCTCCGTCTTGCCGACACCGGTCGGGCCGAGGAAGAGGAACGACCCCACCGGGCGATGCGCGTCGCCCATGCCCGTGCGATTGCGGCGCACGGCCTTGGCGACGGCGGTCACGGCGTCGTCCTGCCCGATCACGCGGTCGTGCAGTTCGTCCTCGAGCGACGCGAGGCGCTCGCGCTCGGTCTCGGTGAGGCGGTTCACCGGGATCCCGGTGGCCCGGCTGATCACCGCCGCGATCTCGGGCTCGTCGACGATGGCCTCGGTGCGCACCGCGGCGCCCGCGGCGGTGGCCCGCTCGAGGCGGTCCTGCACCTCGGCGATCTGGTCGCGGATCTGCGATGCCTCTTCGTAGTGCTCGGCCGACACCGCGGCGTTCTTGTCGGCCTCGAGGGTCGCGAGGCGCTCGATGAGCCCGCTCACATCCACCTTCGACCCCAGCCGCAGCCGCAGCCGCGCACCGGCCTGGTCGATCAGGTCGATCGCCTTGTCGGGCAGCACGCGCTCGGTCAGGTACCGGTCGCTGAGCTCGACAGCGGCGCGGAGGGCCTCATCGGTGTAGACGATGCCGTGGTGCTCCTCGTACGCGGGCTTGAGGCCGCGCAGGATGAGCACGGCGTCCTCGATCGTGGGCTCGCCCACGCGCACCGGCTGGAACCGGCGTTCGAGCGCGGGATCCTTCTCGATGACGCGGTACTCCTTCAGTGTCGTCGCACCCACGAGGTGCAGTTCCCCGCGGGCGAGGCGGGGCTTCAGGATGTTGCCCGCGTCCATGCCGCCGTCACCGGCGCCGCCCGCGCCGACGACCGTGTGCACCTCGTCGATGAACACGATGAGCTCGCCCCTGTGCGCGGCGATCTCGTCCATCGTCTTGGTCAGGCGCTCCTCGAAGTCGCCGCGGTAGCGGGTGCCGGCGAGCATCGCGGGCAGGTCGAGGGCGATCACGCGCTTGCCGAGCAGCTGCTCGGGCACGGAGCCGTCGACGATCGCCTGGGCGAGTCCTTCGACGATCGCGGTCTTTCCGACGCCGGCCTCACCGACGAGCACCGGGTTGTTCTTCGTGCGGCGGCTGAGGATCTCGATCGTCTGCTCGATCTCGTCGGCCCGCCCGATCACCGGGTCGAGTTCGCCGGCCACGGCGCGCGCCGTCAGGTCGGTGCCGTACGTGTCGAGTAGGGGGGTGTCGGATGCTGCGCCCTCAGGCCGCGCGTCGGCCTGAGTGGTCTCGCCCGGCGTCACCGTCTCGCGGGCGCCCTGCATGAGCGCCTCGGCCGTCACACCGGCGCGCGCCAGCACTTGGCCGGCGGGCGTGTCCTGCGCGAGCACGAGGGCGAAGAACAGGTGCTCGGGGTCGACGTACGTCGAGCCCGACGATCGGGCCACCTGGAACGCGTGGAACAGCGCCCGCTGCACGGACGAGGTCACCAGCGCCCCGTCGACGTCGGCGGCCGCCGTGGCGGCGGGAAGGCGCTCCTCGGTGGCGCGGGCGATCGCGTCGGCGTCCGCGCCGATGCGCTGGACGGCGTCGCGCGCCGGGGCCTCGGTCACGAGGATCCGCAGCACGTGGAGGGCGTCGAGCTCGTGCTGGCCGCGCTCCAATGCGTACTTGCCGGCGCGCTGCAGCAGCTCCTGCGTACGGGCGCCGAGGTACCGGCTGAGGTCGATCGAGCGCTCGGCGCGGGCGCGCTCGCCCGCGAGGTAGCGCGCCAGGAACTCGTCGAACGAGCTCGCGTCGTCGCCGGCCTGGGGGGTGAAGTCTTCGGGCATTCCATCTCCTGAAACTTGAGTGGAGGAGTGTCAAGTTTCGAACTTGACACAGGCATTGTCAAGTTCAACCCGAGTGATCCGCAGGTATTCCCCACCGGCGGATGTCGCACCCCGGGCGTAACGTCTTCGACCAGGGGACACCCCGCTTCACCAGACGAGAGGGAACACGATGGACTGGAAGATCGAGCTCATCCATGTGCCGGTGTCAGACGTGGACCGTTCGAAGGAGTTCTACGAGCGGATCGGCTTCCACGCCGATCACGACCAGACACCCGTCGAAGGGCTCCGCTTCGTGCAGATGACCCCGCCCGGCTCGGCCTGCTCCATCGCCTTCGGCACCGGACTCGGCAACACCCTCGAACCCGGCCAGCAGAACACCATCCAGGTCGTGGTGCCCGATGCCGACGAGGCGCTCGCCCATCTGCGCGCGCTCGATGTCGACGCCCAGGGCGTCGACGAGCAGGACTGGGGTCGTTTCGTGACGTTCGACGACCCCGACGGCAACACCTGGACGCTCCAGCAGCTGCCGGCGTGGCGCTGAGCCGCGGCATCCGCCACCCGTAACACCGACATGCGGCTCGGCCGCCTCGCTCACAGGAGCGAGGCGGCCGGGAACGGATGCCGTCAGTCGCGCCCGCCGGGCGGGCCGAGGATGAGGAGCACGACGAACAGCAGCACGACCGCGAGGGCGATCAGCGCGCCCAGCACCCAGGGCCGCCGCAGGAACCAGCGCATGAGCCGGTCGTACCAGGTGGCGTCGCGCGGGTCGTCGGTGGCCTCTAGCCGCCACGTGCCGGCGAGGCGGCCGCTGCGCTGGAGCCACAGCTCGGCGGGGATCGTGGCGTACGGGATGACGGCGCTCGCGAGTGCGAGCACGGTGGGCCCGACGCGCCAGCGGTTGTTGAGGGCGACGAGGATCACGGTCGCGCCGTACGACAGGAAGATGAAGCCGTGGATCCCGCCGCCGATCGTGACGCCGAGCGCCCAGTCGGTGGTGGCGCGGAGGATGAGACCGGTGATGAGGAGCGTCCACGAGATCGCCTCGAGGATCGCGAGCGCGCGGAACAGGGTATGCGGGTTGCGGAACACACCTTCAGCCTAACTGAAAGTGCTTCAGACTTTCTGAAGGTTTGCTGGCCGCTGTGGTCGGGGCCTACTCGGATGCGAGCCCGAACGGCCGCTCGTGCAATCCCTCCAGCGCCGTCGCGAGCGCCGGAGCGCCCGAGGCGAGTCCGGCATCGAGGGCCGCAAGCCGCTGCTCGGCCGCCTGCAGCACCTCGCTCCCCCGCTCGGTCACGCGCAGGTCGGAGGCCGCTCCCGCGTGCTTTGTCGCATCCGCGACGAGCCCGTCCGCGACGAGCGTCTGCACGGCAGTGTGCGCGGACTGCACCGTGATCTGCGAGCGCCGCGCGAGCTCACTGAACGAGATGCCCGGCGTCGCCTCGATGTGGGCGAGCAGTCCGTACTTGCGGGTCGTCAGCCCGAGGTCGCGCAGCTGCGCGCCGAGGTGCGCATCCCACACGGCGGCCACGGTCAGCAGCGAGATGACGGGACTGAACGCACGGTCTGGCACCGTTGAATGCTAGTCCCGCCGCCGCGGGAGGGCACGCATTCGCCGCCGTTCCGAGAACCGGACGCCGCCCACCCGGCTACCGTGGGACGGTGACCTTCTCGCTCGACGGCCTCCGCCGGTGGCCCGACGTCGAGGCCCCTGACCTCGTGGC
Source organism: Microbacterium trichothecenolyticum (assembly GCF_041938625.1). Lineage (GTDB taxonomy): Bacteria > Actinomycetota > Actinomycetes > Actinomycetales > Microbacteriaceae > Microbacterium > Microbacterium trichothecenolyticum_D. The sequence continues at coordinate 2,948,544 of NZ_CP169427.1, forward strand.
GACGGATGCTGCGGACCGGCTGCTCCTCGACGCGTCCGCGTCCGCTCGGGCGGGCGCGGAAGACGGCGGACTCGTGGTGATCGGAGACGCCTACGGCGCGCTGACGCTGACCGCTGCCGCGGACGGCGGCCTGGGCATCCGTGTCCATCAGGACCCGCTCACCGGCGAGCGCGCTCTCGCGGCGAACGCCGGCCGCTTCGGACTCGGCGACGCCTTCGCCTCGCTGCCGCTGGCGTCCGAGCTGGTGCGCGGCGCGCGCGTCGTGCTGCTGCGGCTGCCCCGCTCGCTCGACGCGCTCCGCGACATCGTGGGACTGATCGCGGCGCACGCGGCGCCCGACGTCGTCGTGTTCGCGGGCGGTCGTGTGAAGCACATGACGCTCGCGATGAACGACGTGCTGCGTGAGAGCTTCGCCCGGCTCGACGTCACGCATGCCCGCCAGAAGTCCCGCGTGCTCGTCGCCCGCGAACCCCACCACGGCGGCGACCCCGTGCCGAGCCGGGCGACCCACGACGGGATCGTGGTCTGCGCCTACGGCGGCGCGTTCGCGGGGGCGTCGATCGACATCGGCACGCGGTTCCTGCTGGAGCATCTGCCCCCGCTCGACGACGGCACGGCGATCGACTTCGCGTGCGGGACCGGTGTGGTCGCGACGGCGCTGACCCTGCGGCATCCGTCGCTCCGCGTGCTCGCGTGCGACCAGTCGGCAGCCGCCGTCGCGTCCGCACGCGCGACCGCCGCGGCGAACGGCGTCGCGGAGCGTGTCGAGGTGGTCCGCGACGACATGCTGGGCGCACAGCCGGACGCGAGCGCGACCTTCATCGCGTTGAACCCGCCATTCCACTCGGGCTCCGCGGTGCACGAGGGCATCGCGCCGCGGATGTTCGCCGAGGCCGCCCGCGTCCTGCGACCCGGCGGCGAACTCTGGGCGGTGTGGAACTCCGGGTTGCGCTACAGGCCCGCGCTGGAGCGCACGGTCGGCCCGACGCGCCAGGTCGCGCGCAACGCCAAGTTCACCGTGACGGCATCCACCCGCGGCTGACGGGCGCTCGCGTCTACTCGCCCGCGTCCGGGGTCGGCTCTGGCTCGGTCGTCGGTCCGAACAGCACCCACACGCCGTCGCTGCACTCGTAGAACTGCACCGCCGCGGTGTCGATGAACACGTCGCCGTCGGCGGTGCACGTGTCGTCGTCGGGCGCCGACGTGCCGAGCACCACCTGGGTTCCCGGCGCACCGGGCGCACCGGTCGGGCCTTGAGCACCTTGCTCACCCTGCTCGCCCTGCTCGCCCTGCTCGCCCTGCTCGCCCTGGGCGCCCTGGGCGCCCGCCGGTCCCTGCTCGCCCGTGAGGTTCTCCGCCGCCGCCTCGCGGATGTTGCCCGCGACCGTCCATGCGCCGTCCTGGAAGAGGTACACGTCGGCGGTGAGGATGTCGATGTAGACGTCGCCGTCGTAGCCCTTGCCCTCCTCGGGCGCTCCGGAGCCCGCGCGCACCGCCGAACCGGCGGGCAGGATCTCGGCGAGGACATCCTCGTACTCCGGCGACACCGTGGCCGACGCCGACGGCTCAGGGGCCGGCGCGGGCGTCGCCGTGTCGACCGAGCGTGCGAGCCACGATCCGAGGAAGGCGGCGAAGAACGACAGCAGCACGAAGCCGAGGCCGAACCACACGAGCGTCCCGCGGGTCACCGCCGGCGCCGCGTGTGCGGCGGCGTGCGCGGGGGCGGGATCCGCGGTCGAATCCACGTCGTTGTCCACGGCAACTCCCTTCCACCGCACGCGTCGTGGACACCGGACTCCCACAGCCTCGGCGCAGTGACTCAACTGTAGGAACGCGCACGCTCCGTGTCACCTGTTCCGCGGGAAATCGTCCGTGCACGCCGGGCTCTTGACAGCCCTCACCGCGAGGGATTGACTCTCGAATCGAGGTCCTTGCATTTCGCACCGTGGCCGTCGAGGCCACGCCGACGACACCACCTGGGTGGGGTCGCCTCCCTCCCGCCGGCTTCGGGTACCGCCGCCGGGGCCCCAAGATCGATGCATCCTCCCTGGAGACAGCCATGCCGTCCCAACTGACCTATCCCGGCGTGTACATCGAGGAGGTGGCCAGCGGGGTCCGGACAATCGTCGGTGTCTCCACGTCGGTCACCGCCTTCGTGGGGCGAGCGCCCCGCGGACCGGTCGACAGACCCGTCGTGGTGACTAATTTCGGCGAGTTCGAGCGTGTGTTCGGCGGACTCTGGAAGCTCAGCAGGCTCGGCTTCTCCGTCCGCGACTTCTTCCTCAACGGCGGCGGCACGGCCGTCATCGTCCGCGTCGTGAACGACGCGGCCTCCGACGCCGACGATCCCGCGTCGTCCTCGGTCGACCTCGCCCTCGACACCGGTGCGGACCTCCTCACGCTGGAGGCGGTGGACGTCGGGCTGTGGGGCGACGGCCTGCGCGTGCGCATCGACCACGACACGCGTCCCGAGGACCCCGCCTTCGGCGACGAACCCGACACGCTGTTCAACCTCACGGTGCGCGACGGCGCGACGGGCGTCATCGAGGCGCACCGCAACGTCGTCCTCACGCCCGCCGACCATCCGCGGCTGCTGTCGCGGGTGCTCGAGAACGAGTCCGTCCTCGTCCGCACGGCCGGGACAGTGCCCGAAAGCAGCCGTCCCAAGGTGCACACCGGCACACCGGCGGCGGGCAAGACGATCTGGGACGACATCACCCCGACGCCGGGTGATCCCTCACAGGAGGCGAGCCAGCGGCTCGCCGGCGGGGACGACGGCGACGACCTCGTCGCGGCCGATGTGAAGGGGTCGCTCGGCGCCAAGTCGGGGATGTACGCGCTCGAGGATGCCGACATCTTCAACCTCCTCGTCATCCCTCCGTATCAGGGGGTCTCGCCCGATGGCCCGGGCGGGGAGGTCGAGGCCGATGTCGTCACCGAGGCGGCGATGTACGCAGAGGCGCGGCGCGCGTTCTACGTGATCGACGCGCCGCCGACGTGGGACACGGTGGGTGACGCGAAGTCCGGCCTCGCGGCGCTCGGAACGGTGAGCGCCAACGCTGCGGTGTACTTTCCGCGGCTGCGCCAGACCAACCCGCTCCGCGACAACCAGCTCGAGACGTTCGGAGCGTCGGGCGCGGTGGCCGGTGTGCTCGCGCGCACCGATGCCACCCGCGGCGTGTGGAAGGCCCCGGCCGGTCTCGAGGCCACACTCAACGGCGTGCCCGAGCTCTCCGTCCCGCTGAGCGACGGCGAGATCGGGCAGCTGAACCCGCTCGGCATCAACAGCCTGCGCGCATTCGCCGGTGCCGGCCGCGTCGTCTGGGGAGCGCGCACGCTGAAGGGCGCGGATTCGCTCGCCAACGAGTGGAAGTACATCCCGGTGCGGCGCACGGCGCTCTTCATCGAGGAGTCGCTCTTCCGCGGCACGCAGTGGGTCGTGTTCGAGCCCAACGACGAGCCGCTGTGGGCGCAGATCCGCCTCAACGTCGGCACGTTCATGAACGACCTCTTCCGGCAGGGCGCCTTCCAGGGCAGCACCCCGCGCGACGCGTACTTCGTCAAGTGCGACAAGGAGACGACCACGCAGTCCGACATCGACCGGGGCATCGTCAACATCCACGTCGGGTTCGCGCCGCTCAAGCCCGCGGAGTTCGTCGTCATCCGACTGCAGCAGATTGCCGGCGCGAGCGCCGTCTGAGCCGAAGGAATCGGGACATGGCACAGTTCAGCGTCAACGCCAGCAGGTTCGACCCGTACAAGAACTTCAAGTTCCGCGTGAAGTGGGACGGCAAGTACGTCGCGGGCGTCAGCAAGGTGAGCGGCCTCAAGCGCACCACGGAGGTCGTCGAGCACCGCGAGGGCGGCGACCCGTCCACCTCGCGCAAGTCGCCCGGCCGGGTGAAATTCGAGGCGATCACGCTGGAGCGGGGCGTCACGCACGACGTCGAGTTCGAGCAGTGGGCGAACAAGGTGTGGAACTTCGGGTCGGGGCTCGGCGCGGAGGTGTCGCTCAAGGACTTCCGCAAGGACCTCATCGTCGAGCTCTACAACGAGGCGGGCCAGCTCGTGATCGCGTACAAGGTGTTCCGGGCGTGGGTCTCGGAGTATCAGGCGCTCCCCGACCTCGACGCCAACGCCAATGCCGTCGCCATCCAGACGCTCAAGCTCGAGAACGAGGGCTGGGAGCGCGACTACACGGTCGTCGAGCCGTCCGAACCCGTCTTCGCCGAACCCTAGGAGCCGACGGTGGCCGCCGCCGCAGCCTCTCCGGTGCGGGCGCAGACGATCCTCGACCTCGCCGACGCGGCGCAGGGCGAGGCGCCGATCCTGCGCGCGCTGCGGGTCGCCGCGGCGGTCGGCGAAGACCCCGCGGCGCTGCGGGATGCGCCCCTCGGACGCCTGCACGCCGCCACCCTCGGCTTCCACACCGTGCTCGCGAGCCCGAGCCTCGAAGCGGTCGTGACGTGCCCGTCGTGCGCGTCGATCGTCGAGTTCGCCCTCGATGCCGACTCCCTGCGCGGCGTGAGCGGCGAGGCGACCTCGGGAGAACTGACGGTGCCGACGGATGGAGGCATCTGGCGGGTGCACTGGCGGGTTCCGACGGCGGGCGATCTCGCGGAGGTCGCCGGACGAACGGATGCTGCAGCCGCCCTCTTCGCGCGGTGCTGCGCTGTGACGGGCCCGGGTGGCGAAGGCACGGCCGACGCGCCGGCCGACGTGGTCGAGCGCATCGAGGCCACGCTCGCCGACGCGGACCCGCTCGCCGAGGTCACGGTCCGTCTCGAATGCCCGGAATGCAGCGCCGACGTCGACGCCGACGTCGACCCGATCGCCTTCGTCTGGCGCGAGGTCGAGTCGCGCGTCCAGCGCGTGCTGCGCGATGTCGACGCCCTCGCGCGGGCCTACGGCTGGACCGAGGCCGAGGTGCTCGCGCTCTCGGAGCAGCGCCGCGCCGCCTACCTCGAGATCGTGCGGGAGGGAGCATGAGCGGCTACCTCGCACGGCTCGCCGCTCGCGCGGGCGGAGCCCCGGCGGCCGCAGAGCCGCGCCTGCCGTCACGTTTCGAACCGGTGGACGGATCGACGGATGCTGCGTCCCCCGCGCCGGTGGCGACGCCTCCGGGAGCGCCGCCACCGGCGGCCCTGCGCGACGTGGAGCGCCCGGCCGATACCCCGGCATCGGTCGGGCGCGCCGACCTCGCTCGTGCCGAGGGCGACCGGATGACGGCTGCGCCTGCGGACCGACGCGATCACGGCAGGGACGCGCCGCGTGCCGAGTCCGCGGCCGTGACGCTTGCTCCGACTCCGACCGCCCTCGAGGCGTCTGCCGCCGTGCAGCCGGACGGTCCCGCCGTCGCGCATCCGCCCACGCCGGCTCTCTCCCCTGCCGCCCCGCGCGTCGCGCATCCGCCCACGCTGCCCATCTCGCCCGCCGCCCCGCGCGTCGAGGCGACGCCACCACGGCGGGCGCGACCGCCGGCCGTCACGGCGCCGGCGGTTGGCACGAGCGAGCGGGACGAGGCATCCGTCCCCTCGTCCGAGCCGGATGTCGTGCACGTCACGATCGGCCGCATCGAGGTGCGCGCCACCGTCGCGCCGCCCGCCCCCGCCCGCGGCGCGCGCCCGGCGCGCGACCCGGAGCGGTCGCTGCACGATTACCTCGCGGGCAGGCCACGATGAGCGGCCCCCTTGCGATCGGCGGTGTGAGCGCGGTGCTGCGCAACCTGCTCGACAACGGCATCGTGCAGGCTGGCCCCGCCGTGGGAACGGTGAAGGTGACCGCGCTGGCCCCCGACGCGATCAAGCTCAACGAGCCCGACACCGAGCCGAGTCTCAACCTGTTCCTGTACCGCGTGAGCCCCAACGCCGGCTGGCGTAACGCGGGTCTGCCGGGCTTCGACTCCGCAGGCACCCGTACGGCGAACCCGCCGCTGGCGCTCGACCTGCACTACCTCCTCACCGCCTACGGGACGGCGGACTTCGAGGCCGAGATCCTGCTCGGGTACGCGATGTCGATCCTCCACGACCAGCCGGTCCTCGATCGCCCGTCGATCCGGACGGCGCTGCAGGCCGGTGTCGTGAGCGGGAGCATCCTGCCGCCCGCGTACCAGGCGCTCGCGGCCGCGGACCTCGCCGATCAGGCGGCGGAGATCACGGTGACCACCGAGCCGATCGACTCGGAGGAGATGTCGCGGCTGTGGTCGGCCATCCAGGCGAACTACCGGCCGAGCGTGGGCTATCTGGTGACGGTGGTGCTGATCGAAGCGACCAAGCCCGTGCGCAGCGCACCGCCGGTGCTCACCCGCGGCGACCCGGCGGCGAACGGCGGCAGAGAGCCCGGCGCCTTCGTGCACCCCGACCTGCTGCCGCCCGTGCCGACGGTGTTCCGCGTCGTCCCGCCGTCGCCGCAGCCGGCAGCGACCCTCGGCGAGAGCGTGCGCGTCGAGGGCGCCCACCTGGACGGGACGGGGGTGGAGGTGCGCTTCTCGCACCCGACGCTCACCGACCCGATCATCGTGTCGGTGGGAGCCAACACGCGTCGCGACGTCGTGGAGGTTCCGCTCCCTCCGAGTCCCGGGGCCGATGCCGCGTGGCCCGCGGGCGTCTGGACCGTGCGGGTCTCGCTCACGCCGCCGACCGCGACGACGCCCCGCGAGACCAACACCGCGGCGATGCTCCTCGCCCCGGTCATCCGCTTCGGCGGCGCGACGGGCGCTGTTCGCGACGGTGCGACCGGCCACGTCACCGCGACGATCGAGGTGTCGCCCGACGTCCATCCCGGGCAGCGCGCGACGCTCGCCCTCGGCGGCGATCTCGCGCTCGCCGAGCCGCACGGAACCACCACCGACACGCTCGTGTTCGAGTACGGCGACGTCCCCGGCGGACCGCAGTGGGTGCGCCTCGCCGTCGACGGGGCCGAGAGCCGGCTCATCCTCCTGAGCCCGAAGATCCCACCCGATCCTCCCGCGTTCGATCCGGTGCAGAGGATCACGGTCCCATGAGCACCCCCGCCGCGTTCGACGAGCCGAGCCCGCTGCGTGATGCGCCGCGGGACCGGCTCGTGTCGGAGCTCGCGCGCATCGCAGCGCTGCTGCGCGGTGAAGACGCGCCGCGCACGAACGCTGACGACTCGCCGGTCGCCGACCTCGGCCGCCGGCTGGGACTGTCGGCGTTCGAGTGCGACGTCCTCATGCTCACGGCGGCCGTGGAACTCGACGCGCAGGCCGCGGCGGCCGTCGCGGCAGCGCAGGGCGGGACGCCGTCGCCGACCTTCGGGCTCGCGCTCGCCGTTCTGCCGGACGCGCACTGGGACGCGCTGTCACCCGATCGGCCGCTGCGCCGCCGGCGGCTCGTCAGGCTCGGTCCCGGCGACATCCTGGCGCTGCGCCCCCTCCGCATCGACGAAGCCGTGCTCCACCGGCTCACCGGCCTCGGGCCCGGCCACCTCGACGGGCTCGTCGCCGATCCTCTGCCGGGCGGGCTCACCGCGGCACAGACCGCCCTGGCCGACGAGCTCGCCGCGGCGGTGCGCGCGGTCGACGGCCGGGTGCTCGTGCGACTGGACGGAGCGGATGGGGACACCCGCACGGGCGTCGTCGCCCGGCTGGCGGCGGCGCTCGGAGGCGGCGTGCTCGCCGTGCGCGATGCCGCGGCAGCGGAGCGCGACGCGGCCGACACCGCTGCGGTGCTCGACCGCGAGGCGGTCCTCGACGGCCGCCTCATCGCCACGGACGATCCGAGACTCCTGGCGCTGCTGGAGGCCGAGGTCGTCGTCACCGACGGCCCCGGCGGCGTCGCCGGCCGCGTCACGCTCGCACGCACCGTGCCCCTGCCCACCGCGGTCGAGGAGGCGGCGCTGTGGCGCGCAGCCCTGGAACCGTCAGCCGTCGCCGACGCGGTCGTCGTCGCGGAGCGGGAGCTCTCGCAGCACTTCCGGCTGCCCGCCGGAGTCGTCGCCGCGATCGCAGCGGAATGGCTCGCCCTCCCCGACGGAGATGTCGCGACCCTGCGCCGTCTCGTGCGCGAGCGCTCGCGCACGGGCTTCGGTGCGCTCGCCCAGCGGATCGAACCGCGGGCGACGTGGGAGGACCTCGTGCTCCCCGAGGGGCAGCGCGAGCTGCTGCGCGAGATCGAGCGGCACGTGCGCCACCGTGCGACCGTGCTCGACGACTGGGGGTTCGCCAGTCGCTCGGACCGTGGGCTCGGCGTCACCGCGCTCTTCGCGGGTGAGAGCGGCACGGGCAAGACGATGGCGGCCGAGGTGCTCGCCGGCTCGCTCGGACTCGATCTCTACCGCATCGACCTCTCGGCGCTGGTGAGCAAGTACATCGGCGAGACCGAGAAGCACCTCTCGACGGTGTTCGACGCGGCCGAAGCGTCCGGCGCCGTGCTGCTCTTCGACGAGGCCGATGCGCTGTTCGGCAAGCGCAGCGACGTCAAGGACAGCCACGACCGCTACGCGAACCTCGAGGTCGCCTACCTGCTGCAGCGCATGGAGTCCTATCGCGGCCTCGCGATCCTGACGACGAACCTGCGCGGCAACGTCGACCGCGCGTTCCTGCGCCGCATCAGGTTCGTCGTGCAGTTCCCCTTCCCCGACGAAGCCTCACGCGGCGAGATCTGGCGGCGCGTGTTCCCGGAGGCCACGCCGCTCGAGGACGTCGAGCCGGCGGCGCTCGCCCGCATCCAGCTGAGTGGCGGCGCCATCCGGCAGATCGCGCTGTCCGCCGCCTTCGCGGCCGCCGACGAGGGCGTGGCCGTCGGCCCCGAGCACCTGCTGCGCGCCGCGACACGCGAGGCGGCGAAGTCCGAGCGCGCCCTCACGGCCGCAGAGACCGCGGCGCTCCGAGGCGGTGCGAGATGACCCGCATCGACATCGACATCGAGCGCCTGGTGCTCCGAGGCGTCCCGGCGGAGTTCGCCGAGGGCATCGGACCGCTCGTCGCGGAGCGGCTGAGCCAACTGGCGACCGCCGACCGGCGCGGCGACGACCCGCCCCACTGGGCCGCCGCGCCGCGCCGCGCACGCCCGGCGACAGATCTCGACACCCTCGCCGCGCAGGTGGCGCGCGACACGTGGGCGTCGACCCGCGCGCAGATCCGCGAGGGGGCGTCGTGATGAGCAGGACTCCCGCTCCCCCGGCGAAGGGCACGGACGCGGCGCCGCCCCGGCGCGTGTCGCACCGACATGACGCGACCGAGCGCCAGGCCGACCGGGCCGCCGATGTCGTCGCCCGCGGCGGCAGCGTGACCGGCTGGTCGTTCGCGAGCGTGCCGGCCGAGGCATCCGTCCACCGAGACGAGGACCAGCCGAAGAAGCTCGAAGACAAGCCGCGACCCCAAGGGGAGGCCTACAAGGAGGGCGTCGGCAAGGCGGTGGAGGCGGCCACCGAGACCGAGCTGCCCAGCGGCAAGAAGGTCCGCGAGGTCATCGAGGAGAGCCCGGTCCTCTCCGCCGCCGCCGCGAGCGGCCTCGCGCTCGCGGGCAAGGACGTTCCGCTGCCGCTCGGCTCGATCCCGGGGGTGAAGGATGTCGTGCCGCCGGGTCTCAGCGTCGGCGTCAGGGCGGAGGGCGTCCCCGGGCTGCTCGCGAGTGACCCGCGCCCCGGGGGCGGCGGCGTGGGCTTCAGCGATATCGGGCTGGGACTGACGCTCGGCTACACGGAACAGCTTCCGAAGGGCGGCAAGAAGCGACAGAGCGCGGCCGACAAGAAGAAGGCGGCGATCGCCGCCGACATCGCTCGGCTGAAGAGCGACCCGGTCATGAAGAGCGTTCAGGCCCAGCAGGACAAAGAGCTCAGCGACGCCGCGATCGCGTCGATCGTGGCTCGTTCGAGGTTCGCACCGGCCGGTCAGGTGCCGGGACTCCCGTTCCCACTGGTCCCGCCGCTCGGCACCACCGAGTCCGCGCCGCAGAAGAAGCCCGAGGACGCCGTGAAGGCGGAGGAGCAGAAGAAGCGCGAGGAGGTGCAGCGCGCACCGGCGTCGACGAATGAGGCACGGTCTGCGGAGGAGGTCGACACGACGGGGGTGGATGCTGCGACCCGAGGCGGCGGCCGGGCTCTGGAGCCGGGCCTCCGGCACTCGATGGAGGCGCGCTTCGGCTACGACTTCTCGTCGGTGCGGCTGCACGACGACCCGCAGGCGGCGAGCGCCGCCGCCGGCGTGGATGCGACGGCGTTCACCGTCGGCGAGCACATCGTGTTCGGATCGGGTCGCTTCGACCCGTCGAGCCCGGCGGGGCGTCACCTCATCGCCCACGAGCTCGCCCACGTCGTGCAGCAGCGCGGAGGCGCCGCCCCGCGGTCGACCGGTGCGCCGGCCCGCGTGCAGCGGCGCAGCTTCTGGCAGGACCTCGCGGTCTTCTTCGGCGCCGAGGGGACGTGGAGCGACGCCGAGCTCCTGGCGTACGTGAAGGCGATCACGAAGGCCGGATCGCACGACGGCTCGTACGACGCCGACAACAAGGCCCGCGCCGTCGTGCGCAAGTTCGCGGCGGGCAGCCCGGGGTGGGAGCTCACAGGGCAGCAGATGGGTCTGCTCATCGACGAGATGATCGACGGCCCCACCCTCGACGACGACGAGGACGCCATCCTCGAACTCGTCGAACTCGCGACGCCCGACGAGCTGCTGGTGGTGTTCCGCGAACCGGCGAAGCGCTACGCATCTCTCAACGACAACCTCCACGGCGCACAACAGGATCGCTTCGACGACTTCGTCGCCCGGCGCTTCGCGGGCGGAGGCAAGGCCCTCTCCGGGGGGACCCTCGAGGTGGTCGGCCCCGAGGTCCCCGCGGGATCGCCGTCGTTCGCCTTCGACGGAGCCCGGTTCGACGCGCGGTTCGAGGAGGACTACTACGGCGAGGATCCGGCATCCGTCGTCGCGCGGCTCTCTCCTTCGGATCGCACGAAGGCGCGCGACCACGTGCTGCGCACGACGCGTCCGCGGTGGCAGCGCGAGCTCGAAGGCGTCACCCGCGAACGCGTCGCCGCGACTGACGACGCCGAGCGTCGTCGGCTGGCGAAGAAGGAGCGCAAGCTCCAGCACCGCGTGCGCGCACTCGACCTGTTCATCGCCGACACGCTGCACCGTGATCTGCCGGCCTCGGCCGACGATGCGCTCGCCGGCACGTCGCCCGTGACCGGCGACGAGGCGAAGGCGGCACGCGAAGCGCTGACCCCGCCTCGCCCGGTGAAGCCGAAACCTCCCGCCACTCCCCCGGATCCCGCGACACCTCCGACCCCTGCGCCGACGACGGGGTCTTCCAAGCCGAAGAAGTCGGCCGCCGAGCGCCGCAAGGAAGAGGCCGCGCGACGCAAGGAGGAGGCTGCACGCGAGAAGGCCGAAGCCGAGGCGAAGGCGAAGGAGGAGGCCGAGCGCAAGGCGATGTTCGCGCCCGGCGGCAAGTACCGCACGCTCGTCGCGGCGGCACTCGCCGTGAAGATCGAGAAGGCTTACGAGAGCGCCCGCGCCGCGGGCACGGCGGCGAAGCCGTCCGAGATCGAGCGCATGGCGAAGCCGGCGAAGGACGCGACGGACGACGTCTTCGGCGCCTTCTACAACCCGGGTGCGCGGCCCGAGCTGACCTTCGGCGGCGACGGCAAGCCGCAGACCCTCTTCTCCTGGAACCACCGTCAGACCACCGCGGTCAAGGCCGCCGACCCCGCCGACCGCGTCGAGTGGGCGCTGCAGCAGATCCGCTACTACTTCCGGTCGAACGCCGCGTTCGACGCCATCAACGCCGAGTGCGACGCGCGGCCCGAGACGATCGGCGACAAGCGCAACGACGAGGCGCAGGCGCTCGAGGACGTCGCCCAGGCGGCGGTGGTCGACGGCGTCAGCGAGAAGTGGGAGGACGATCCCCAGACCACGGCCGACAAGCTCATCTACATCGACCGCAATTGGGGCGGAGCGCAGGTCGGAGGGCAGATCTACGTCGACATGTTCCAGACCGGCGACGTCGACGAAGACCGCGCCGCGCGGTGGGACATGTTCCAGACGCTCATCCACGAGTACGGGCACACTCTCGTGCACACGGACTACCGGCGGTACGCGGGGAAGCTGAAGGAGAAGTCGGAGCGGGAGTGGAACACCCTCATGGAGGGTGTCGACAGCCTCCTCACGGACGTCGTCTGGTCGAAGAGCGGTCGCCGCCTGCTCGCGCACCGGCCGACGCGTGAACTGGTCGAGGGGAAGTCGTGGGCGGCGCTGCCCCCGATCACCGTCAGCCCGCCGGGCGCCTACACCTCGATCACCGAGGCGCAGCGCCTCGTCGACGTCGTCGGCGCCGCCAACGTGTGGACCGCGTACTTCCTCGGCAAGGTCGACCGCATCGGCGCCGCGCCCGGGGGGAGGCGGCCATGACCGATCCCCTGACGCGGTTCCTCGACGCGGCCGACGTGTCGGAGTGGACGGGCCTGCCCGCCGATGCCGCGCAGACCCTCGGCATCGATGTCGACGCCGCGCCGACGTTCGACGGGCTGCTGGGTGAGCCACCGGCGGTGACGTCGTGGATCCCCCTGGCGACGCGGCGGTTCACGGACGGCCTGCGGGCATGGGTCCGCGACGGCCGGGTCGCCCTCGTCGAGGGCGTCATGCCCCTCGGCGACGACGGCGGGTTCCTCGGCATCCCCGAGCTCGGCGAACCCGACGCCACGTTCGACGTCGAGTTCGGCCCGCTGACGATTCCCGGCGGCGAGCGCGTCTACGCCGCGCGCGGACTCGCGGTCTGCGTCAACCCCCGCAGCGGCGTGCTGCTCGCGGTCCGCGGGTACGCGCCGACGACTCCCGACGACTATCGCCGGCACCTGCGCACCGTGCCCGTGCCGGAGCTGCGTCTGGCGGGCGGGGGTGTGCCGTGAGTCTCGCGCACGTCCACGCCCCTGCAACCGCGGCGGATCGCCCGAGCGGGGTGCACGCGGTCGGGCGTGCGGACGCGCCCGCCGAGCGCACGGCGGAACGATTCGCCGAGGCATCCATGGCCCCCGCCCTCCCCCTCTCGGGCTGGTCGTTCGCGGCAGTGCCCGCGCATGCGTCGCCCGCCCCGGCCGAGCTCGACGTGCGGCTCGACGGGGAGGGGCGCGCGCTCGACGCCGCGGAGCGCACGGCGGCGCCGGCCGGAGTCGACGCGGGTGATGTACGGGTGCACACGGATGCGGCCGCCGCCGACACCGCCGAGCGCGCGGGTGCGGAGGCACTCACGGTGGGCCGGCGCATCGCCTTCGCGCCCGGCCTCGAGGAGCGCGGGACAGAGGCGGGCCGCAGGAGGCTCTCGCACGAGCTCGCCCACGTCGCTCAGCACCGTGCCGGCGCCCCGGCGATCGTGCGCCGCCAGCCGAAGGCTCCTGTCACGCCGGCGACGACCCTGAACGGCCTTCCGGAGGCGGATCGCAAACGCATCACGGTCGTGACGGCGTTCGTGACCGTCCCGGGACTGGCCGACAAGTTCGGCAAGAGCGTCGCGAAGACCACAGTGCCGATGCCACCGAGCACCGGCCTCAGCGTCGACCCGTCGGCCGCGAGCGTCGACCAGCCAGGTCTGCGCAACGTCGCCGCGACGCTCACGACGACCCAGGGCGGTCTCGCCGATGTCGTGCTCGGGGAGAACACGACGATCACCCTCGCCCTCGACCTGTCGCCGTACGGCGGCATCGACGGCCTGTACCGGTTCACACGGCACGTGCCGCAGGGCGCGGGGGCGGCCGCGCGCGTCATCGTCGAACAGCTGGGGAAGGACAAGCCCCCCGTCGGGACCCAGGCCCCGGCGGCCACGGCGCCCGACCAGCCACCGCCGCCCGACCCCGTCGCACAGGCGATGACCGCCGCGAAGCTGCGCCACTCCTTCAGCGGCGCGCAGCTCGCGGCGTTGCGCGGGGCCGTCGCGCAGATCCCTGCGGCGCACCTCGCGAAGGTCTCGGGGCTCGCCTTCGTCGTCGGAACGGTGAACGCGTCGAATCCGAACGAACGCGGGAAGTACGACCGCCTGAGCCACACCATCACGATGGACGCGAGCGCATTCGGCGCCGACCAGGGCCGCTTCACCGAGGGCGCCGCCGCGAGCACCGACGCGGTGCGGGCCATCGTGCACGAGATCGGCCACGCGCTCGATGTGGTCGCGATCCGCGGCGCCGAGATCGGCGTGGCCAAGGCGGAGGAGGGGATCAAGGATCTCATCCGCCGCTATCCCGACGGCAAGGGCGGCTACACGTACTCGGGGCTGGAGGGCGACGAGCTCGCCGACGTGCGGGCCAAGGAGAAGGCGGCCGCTGACGCCGAGCCCGGTCTGCTCACGGCGCGGAGCATGACCGGGGGCTCGGTCGTGAAGTCCAAGGGGAACTTCACGGATGCCCCCGCGACCAAGCTCACGCAGTCCGCGTTCGGGCGGGCCGTCGCGAAGGACGGCTCCGCGGTCACGGGCTACGGCGGAAGCGCTCCGGGCGAGGCGTTCGCCGAGGCCTACTCGCTGTACATCACGAGTCCGTCCGTGCTGAAGGCGCTCCGCCCGGCCACCTCCGACTTCCTCGAGAAGAACCTGCCGAAGTGAGGACGCGGCCATGACTTCACCCCGGCTCATCAAGGGCGGCCTCGTGCAGGTCGATGTCAAGAGCGGGCGGACGCTGCGCACCATCGCGCTGCAGTACAACCCCGAGTCGCTCAGCCGCACGATGCAGGTGCAGGCAGCAGGCGAGTCGGGCGGAGACAAATCCCAGGCGCTGCGCATCAAGGGCGCCGCGGCCGAGACCATCAAGGTCGAGGCCGAGATCGACGCGACGGACCGGCTCGAGCACCCCGATCAGAACCGGACGGCGGCCGAGGCCGGCATCCATCCTGAGCTCGCAGCTCTCGAGCTGCTCGTGCAGCCCACCAGCGACGCTCTGCAGGGCAACGACTCCATCGCCCGCGGCGGCGCGCTCGAGGTGCTCGCCATCGAGACCCCTCTGCTGCTCTTCGTATGGGGGCCGAACCGCGTCGTGCCGGTGCGCATCACCGACCTCTCGATCACGGAGGACGCCTTCGACGCCCAGCTCAACCCGATCCGCGCGACGGTGTCGCTCGGGATGAGGGTGCTCACCGTCGATGACCTCGGGTTCGAGCACCGCGGCGGTCAGCTGTTCATGGCGCACCTCCGCTCCCGCGAGACGCTCGCCAAGAAGGCCGGCTCCGCGCCGCTGTCCACGCTGGGTGTGACGGAGACCTGACATGGTCGATCCGCTGCAGCAGCTGCTCTCCGCCGGCGTCGTGCCGCAGAACACCCTGCCGCCCACGAGCCGGTACGCCGACGTCGGCATCGCCCACCACATGCCGGAGGCAGTGCCTGGCGTCGAGCCCGTGCCCGTCGCGTTCCTGCGGCGCCGGCTCGTGCCGAAGCCCGAGCGCTTCAGCGCCCTGTACGAGGTGCGCTGCGTCGAGGGCGACCGGCGCGACCTCCTCGCGGCGCGGCACTACGGCGACCCGGAGCTGTGGTGGCGCCTCGCCGACGCCAACGGCGTCATCGACCCCACCGGCATGGCCGGCCCGCCCGGGCACGTGGTGCGCGTGACACTGCCCGTCGACATGAGGGGGGCCGATGGCTGAGCTGCCGCCGCAGCCGGTGCGGCTGCACCTCTACGCGGGGCCGGCGATCGCCGTGCCGGCTCCGCAGGCGCTCGTCGACGCACTGCGCGAGGTGACGATCGAGAGCGGCTCGGGCGATACCCAGAGCGGGTTCGAGCTCGTCTTCGACGTGCCCAAGAAGTCGCCGCTGTCCACCCTGTTCCTCCTCACCGGGGGCGTCTCGATCCCGCTCTTGCGGATCGTGCTCGCCGTGACCATCGGCGGGACGACGGAGGTGCTCGCCGACGGAGTGATGACCGACCACGAGTTCAGGACCGACGGGACGACCGCAACGCTGCGCGTCAGAGGCAAGGACCTCACGGCGGTCATGGACATCTTCGAGCTCGACGGCATCCCGTATCCCGCGATGCCGGTCGCGGTGCGCGCGCTCGCCGTCATCGCCAAGTACGCGGCGCTCGGCGTCGCTCCACTGGTCATCCCGGCGCTCGTCGAAGACCCGCCGATCCCCACCGAGAAGATCCCCCGCCACCAGGGCAGCGACTACGCGTACCTCAAGAACCTCGCGCACGAGGCGGGGTACGTCTTCTACATCGATCCCGGACCGGTGCCGGGTGTGAGCAAGGCGTACTGGGGACCGGAGGTGCGCATCGGAATCCCGCAGCGCGCGCTCGACGGCGGCCTCGACGGCCCGCACGACAACGTCACCGGGCTGAACTTCACGGTCGACAAAGAGGCGAAGGAGCTGCCGGTCGTGACCGTGCACGAGCCGTGGAGCAAGGCGCCGATCCCGATCCCCATCCCCGACATCAATCCGCTGCGGCCGATGCTGGGCGTCGTGCCTCCGCTGCCCCCGAAGCTCACGTTCCTCGCGGGCACCGCCAAGCTGAGCGCCCCCGCCGCGATCATGAAGGGCATCGCGTACGCGGGGCAGCACGACGACATGGTCACCGGCACGGGCCAGCTCGACGTGGCCCGCTACGGCGGAGTGCTCAGGTCGCGGGGGCTCGTCGGGGTGCGCGGTGCCGGCGAGGCCTTCAACGGTCTCTACTACGTCAGCAGCGTGACCCACAAGATCGCCCGCGGCAGCTACACGCAGTCGTTCACCCTGGCCCGCAACGCCCTTCTGTCCACCGTCCCGGAGGTGCCCGTATGAGCGACACAGAGACCGCCGTCGCCACCAAGAAGCTGTTCGGCAAATACCGGGGCACGTGCGTCAACAACATCGATCCGATGCAGATGGGGCGCATCCAGGTGCTCGTCCCGTCGATCGGCATACCGCCGAGCTCGTGGGCGATGCCGTGCCTGCCGGTCACGGGCACGCAGACCGGCGTCTTCACCGTCCCCGCCATCGGGGCGGGCGTGTGGGTCGAGTTCGAGGGCGGCGATCCCGACTACCCGGTGTGGGTCGGCGGGTTCTACTCCCCCGCCGATGTGCCGGCTGCGGCGCGCATCGTGCCGCCCGGGGTGTCGGGGCTGACCTTCCAGACGCTGCTGAGCAATTCGATCACCATCAGCGACACGCCCGGACCGAGCGGCGGCATCCTCATCAAGACGACGACCGGCGCGATGATCTCGGTCAGCGACGTCGGCATCACGATCAGCAACGGCAAGGGGGCCGTGATCTCGATGGTCGGTCCGACCGTCAGCATCAACGCGGGCGCCCTCACGGTGACGTAGGAGGAAGGAAGGAAGGATGCCGGGACCCGTGCTCACTCAGGCCTCATCCGTGCTGTGCGCGCACGGCGGGGTGGCGACGGCCGTGTCGCCTTTCCCGCGGGTGCTCGTCGCCGGCGCGCCCGTCGTGACGCTGGCGACGCAGTACGCGATCGCAGGATGCTCGCTCTCGACGTCGTCGGGCCCGTTCGACGTCAGCGGGCAGTGGGTCGCCGGGGCCATACGCGTGCTGGCGGGCGGCATGCCGGTCGCCGTGGCGACCGGGTCGTCGATCACCGTTGCGACCGGTGCGCCGCTGATTCCCGGCGCCGTGCAGCCGAGGGTGGTGGCGTCATGAGCGGCACCCTCGACTTCCCCTGGGCCGTCGACGGCACCGGCCGCACGGCGACGACCGGGCGTGACGAGCACGTGCGCGACCTCATCGAGCAGGTGCTGCTCACGTCTCCCGGCGAGCGCGTCATGCGGCCGGAGTTCGGCGCAGGCCTGCTCGCGCAGGTGTTCGCACCCGGCGGACCGGAGGCGGCCGCAGCATCCCAGTTCCTCATCCAGGCGTCCCTCGAGCGCGAACTGGCCGACGTCATCGCGATCGAGTCGGTCGAGGTCGAAGCCCAGGACGCAGCCCTCGTCGCGACGATCACGTACGTCGTACGCGCGACCGGATCGCACGAGGTGCAGACGTTCCGCACGCCGCCGGGGGTGTCGGCATGACCTGCTACACGTGCGGCGACCAGCGCCGGCTCATGGCGGTGAAGCTCGCGGGCCTCAGCAACGGCATCGAGTTCCTCGAGGTGCGCGACCACGACGAACCCGTCCACGCGCTGCGCCAGCGAACGCTCATCGTGCGCCTGCTGCTGCCGGTGCCGGCGGGCCTCGACCGCACGTGGATCGCGATCGAGGGCGGCGAGCGCATCCGCCCCGTCGGCGTCGAGTGGGCGAGGGCCGGGACCGACCTCGGGGGCGGCGAGCTCGCCTTCATCGACGGCTACGACGATCCGGCGACGTTGCTCGTCGTACGCACGGCGCGGTGGGGCGACTTCTCCCTCTACACGCTGCGTGTGCGCACGCCCGGCACCGTCGAGCCGCCCACCGGCTTCGACCCGCTGCTGGCCGCCGTGCCCTTCTCCTTCAAGGTCGAGTGCCCCAGCGACCTCGACTGCCTCCAGCCGTGCACATGCCCGGCGGGCGTGCACCACCCGCCGCCGATCGACTACCTCGCGAAGGACTACCAGGGCTTCCGCCGGGTCATGCTCGAGCGGATGGCGCTGCTCGCACCAGGATGGACGGAGCGGTCGTCGGCCGATATCGGCGTCATGCTCGTCGAACTGCTCGCGTACGCCGCCGACGAGCTGTCGTACCGGCAGGACGCGGTGGCCACCGAGGCGTATCTCGGCACCGCTCGCAGCCGCATCTCGCTGCGCCGCCACGCGCGCCTCGTCGACTACCGCGTGCACGACGGTGCGAGCGCCCGGGTGTGGGCGCGAGTTCTCGTGGGCGAGGGCGCCGTCGACGTCCCGCTCGCGGCGGGCACGCGGCTGCTGACGCGCGTGCCCGGGGTCGACGACCAGCGTCTCGAGGAAGCCACCCGCGACTACGGGCGGGTCATCGACGCACGGCCCGTCGAGTTCCAGACCGTGCACCACGCACTTCTCGACGACGATCTCACCGAACTGCGCTTCTGGACCTGGGGGCGCCTCGACGCCACCCTGAAGCCGGGCACGACGTCGGCCACCCTGCGTGGCGCCCACCCGAAGCTGCGCGCGGGCGAGGTGCTCGTGCTCGCCGAGACCGTCTCCCCCTCGACGCGGATCGCGGCGGATGCCGACCCCGGCCGCCGCTTCGCGGTGCGACTGCTCGAGGTGCGGACGGCGAAGGATCCCTCCGGCACCCTCTTCGACGGCGGCGAGGAGGACGTCACCGAGATCCGCTGGCACGAGGAGGACGCCCTCCCCGCCGCGCTGTGCATCGCGGTCGACGGGATCGAGACCGCGGCTGCATGGGGCAACATCGTGCTCGCCGACCACGGGGCGACCGTCGCCGGCGATGGTGGAGACGGCGAGCCCCTCGGAACGGTGCCGGTGTCGCGACTCGTGCGCGCGGCCGCCGACTGCGACGACGACGGCGAGCGCGTTCCCGCCCGATACCGCCCGTCCCTGAAGCAGCTCCCGCTCACGCGCACCGTCGTCCGTGATCGCGAGGTGCTCGCGACGGCTCCGCTCACCCCCGCGCTGGAGGCGGAACTGCAGGGCAGCGCCTCCAAGGACGAGCTGCAGGCCCTCTTCGCCGCCGCCGGCATCGCGCAGATCGGCGACGAGGCCGTCGTGCAGGGATCAGGGACGCTGCACTCCCTGAGCTTCGGCGGGCGCGCGTGGCTGCTGCGCACGAACGTCGCCGACAACACGCTCGAGGTGCTCGAGGAGTGGGGTTCGGCCTCCGCGGTCCGCGCCGGAGACCCGCGATCCGCGACGCCGGCCATCACGCTCACGGGCGAGGAGCCCAGCGGTGCCGCGCACGACTGGCACCCGAGCCCCGACCTCATCGCGAGCGACGGCGAGCACCACGCGTTCGTCGTCGAGCAGGAGCACGACGGCACCGTGCTGCTGCGCTTCGGCGACGACGAGCACGGCGCCCGGCCGCCGGAGGGGACCGCGTTCCGAGCGACCTACCGCGTCGGCAACGGCGCCGCGGGCAACATCGGGCGCGAGAGCCTCGCGTACCTCGTGGGCGCCGGGACCGACCTCGTCGGCGTGATCAACCCGCTGGCGGCGTTCGGGGGCGTCGATGCCGAGACCGGGGACGAGATCCGACGAGATGCCCCGGCGACCCTGTCGATCCAGGAGCGGGCCGTGACGACCTCCGACTACGCGGCCAAGGCGCAGCTGCATCCCGGTGTCGAGAAGGCCGAGGCGACGTTCCGCTGGACCGGATCGTGGCACACCGTGTTCGTCACCGCGGATCGCCGCGGCGGCCGGCCCGTCGACGCCGGGTTCGAGGGCGCCCTGCGCGCGCAGCTCGAGCGCTACCGGATGGCCGGCTATGACCTCGAGGTGGACGGCCCGACGTTCGTGCCGCTCGACGTCTCGCTGTTCGTATGCGTCGAGCGCGGCCACCGTCGTTCGGCGGTCGCGCGCGAGCTGCGGGCCGCGCTGTCCGATGCCGACCTGCCCGACGCGCGCGTGGGGCTGTTCCACCCCGACCGCCTCACGTTCGGCAGACCGGTCTACCTCTCGGCGATCCTCGCCGCCGCACACGCGGTGCCCGGGGTGGACTCCGTCGAGGTCCTGAGCTTCCAACGGCAGCACGAGCCCTGGTCGAGCGGCATCGAGTCGGGCATCCTCCCGATGGGGCGCCTCGAGATCGCGCGGCTCGACGACGATCCCGACTTCCCCGAGCGCGGGGTGCTCGCGCTGACGTACGGAGGCGGATCATGAGCACGCACCACTCCGCGTGCGGCTGCGCCGCGTGCCGGGCGGCCGCGGCGCCGCCGCTGCCGGTCGCCAACCGTCCTGGGCTCCGGTCCATCCGATACCGGTCGGGCACGCACGGGGACTTCCTCTCGGCCATGATCGCGGGGCTCTCGCGCGACACCAGCCCGCCGACCCAGCCGATCCCGCCGGCCACCGACGCGCCGCAGCCGCACGAGGCGCGGCCGGCGTTGCGGGGTCTGCGCACGCGGGACGCCGACGACGTCACGATCGCGCTGCTCGACGCGTTCGCCGTGACCGCCGACATCCTCACCTTCTACACGGAGCGCCTCGCGAATGAGGCGTACCTCGGCACCGCGACCGAGCGCACGTCGCTGCAGGAGCTCGGCGGTCTCGTCGCCTATCGCCTGGGGCGCGGTGCCGCCGCGGAGGCGACTCTGGCGTTCTCGCTCGAGAAGCCGCCGGCGCCCCTGCCTGAGTCGATGAAGGATCCCGGGATCGCGCCGCCCGCCGTGCCCACCGCGCTGTCGCTGCCCGTCGGGCTGCGGGTGCAGAGCGTGCCCGGACCCGACGAGCAGCCGCAGACGTTCGAGACCGTCGAGCAGATCGAAGCGCGACCCGAGTGGAATGCACTCCCCGTCGTGCCGACCCTCCCCTTCCCGCAGGTCGCGGCGCCGAGCGAGGCGTGGTTCGAAGGCACCACGCTGGGGCTCGCGCGCGGCGACGCCCTCCTGTTCACGGGGCCGGAACTCGGCACGGAGTGGGACCTTCGCACCCTCGATTCCGTCGAGGTCGTGGAGAAGGAGGGGGTGACGCACGTCACGTGGACGGGCGGGGTCGCGTCCACCATGCCCCCCTCGCTTCCGATCGGCGACCTGCGGGTGTTCGTGTTCCGCCGCCGGTTCGCCGTCTTCGCCCACAACGCGCCCGTGTGGGTGCTCGCCGACCCCGAGGCCGACCCGCCGTCGTACCTGAATCCCGACAGCGACGGCGACTTCGTCGCGGCGACGTCGTCGGGCGACACGACCTCGACCTTCCTCGACGGCGCCCACCCCGGGATCCCGATCGGGTCGTGGCTCGTCCTCGACGCCGCCGCGACGAACGGCCGCTTCCGCGTCGCGTCCGTGCGGGAGGCGTCCCGTGCGATCTGGGGCGTCTCGGGACGCACGACCGAACTCACGCTGACGGGCCCGGCGCTGGGCGTCGATGTCTCGCCGCGGGAGGTGACCGTGCTCGCCGTCCCGGAGCGGCTCGCGCTGGCCGGTGTCCCGGTGACGTCCGCGATCTCGGGCACGACGCTCCTCGTCGACGGGGACGCGAGTGAGATGGTCGCGGGACGCACCGTGATCCTGTCGGGGACGGATGCTGCCGGCACGGCGGTCAGCGAGCCGGTCGTGGTCCAATCCGCCGACGCCGTCGCCGGCGGCCGGACCCTGCTCACGCTCGCCGCCGCGCCCACGATCGCGCCGAAGCGCGCATCCGCCGTCGTCTTCGGCAACGCCGCCCGCGCGACGCACGGCGAGACCGTGACGCAGCTTCTCGGCTCGGGCGACGCCCGGGTGCCCTTCGCCGCCTACCGCGTGCAGCAGACGCCGCTCACCTTCGTGCGTGCCGAGACGCCGCGAGGCACCGCGTCGACCCTCGAGGTGCGCGTCGACGACGTGCGCTGGACCGAGGTGCCCACCACGGCCACGGCCGGTGCGAACGATCGCGTGTACGAGACCCGCGACGACCCGGACGGCGGCCTCAGCGTGGTGTTCGGCGACGGGACGCACGGCGCTCGGCCGTCGACGGGCTCGACGAACGTGCGCGCCCGCCACCGCAAGGGCGTCGGCGCCGCGGGCAATGTGCGCAAGGACCAGCTGGGCATCGCCCTCGACCGGCCCCTCGGGCTCAAGGGCGTGACGAACCCCGCGCCCGCCGTCGGCGGTGTCGAACCCGAGTCCGAGGGCGAGGCGCGGCGCGCCATCCCGATCCCCGTGCGCACGCTCGGGCGTACCGTGTCGCTCCTCGACTACGCCGACTTCTCACTGGCGTTCTCGGGCATCGGCAAGGCCCGCGCCGACGTGCTGCCGGCGCAGGGCGGACCACTCATCGTGGTGACGGTGACGGATGCTGCGGGCGCCGCGCCCCCCGCCCAGATCGTCGAGCGGCTCGAGCGCGAACTCGTGCGCTGGGGCGACCCGCTCGTGAAGGTGGCCGTCGTGCCCGTCCGGCCGGTGGACTTCCGGATCGCCCTCAAAGTCGACACCGATCCTGATCGCGAGCGCGGGAAGGTGCTCGCGTCGCTCGAGCGAACCCTGCGCGACACGTTCGGTGCGTCCGCCCGCGCGCCGGGCGATCCCGTTCACGCCTCCGAGATCGTCGCGGTCGCGGCATCCGTCGTCGGCGTCGTCGGTGTCGACCTCGACCAGTTCCACCGCGGCACCGCGCCGGGTCTCGCCAAGCGCCTGGTCGCGGCGTCCGCTGCACTCGCGGTGCCCGATCCTCTCGGCGCCGAGCTGCTCGCGCTCTCGCCCGTCCCGTTCCCGCCCCTTCAGGAGATGCCATGACCGAGCCCGAGGCCGGAACGGCCGCCTCGCACCTCTGGCAGCTGCTGCCGGCGGTGTACCGCCTTCGCGACGGCGAAGCGGGCGGCGTGCTCGCCGAGCTCCTCGACGTCTTCGGCGACCAGCTGGAGGTGCTCGCGGAGGAGCTGGCGCAGCTGTACGACGACCAGTTCGTCGAGACGGCCGCCCCGTGGGCGACGCCGTACGTCGGCGGTGTCGTCGGCTACCGGCCGATCCACGGCGTGGTTCCCGAGGTGGTCTCGCCGCGTGCCGAGGTCGCCAACACGGTCGCCTATCGCCGCCGCAAAGGCACCGCGGCGGTGATCGAGCAGCTCGCGCGCGACGTCACCGGCTGGCCGGCCCGCGTGTACGAGTCGTTCGAACGCGTGGCCACGACGCAGTACATGAACCACGTGCGTCCGCACGCGGCGACGAGTGCGGGCCTGCGCGACCACGAGGCCCTCCACCACGTGGTGCAGCAGGGCGCCGCGTTCGACGACCTCGCCCACACGGCGCACACCCGTCCCCTCGACTCGACCTGGCGCGAGCGACGGGGGCGCTACGGCATCGTGAAGGTGCCGATCTTCCTGTGGCGGACGCAGCCGGTGCTCATGGAGCGTTCGCCGCTCACCCCCGACCCCTCGGCCGATGGGCGCCGGTTCCGGTTCGATCCTCTCGGCGCCGACACGCGGCTGTTCAGCCAGCCGCGGATCGAGACCGACATCGCGCACCTCGCGGAGCCGCCCGACGTGCCGCAGCCGCTCACCGTCCGGTGGGCCGCCGACCATGCGCCCTCCGTCTACGGGCCGACGCTGTCCCGCGCGCGCCGATCGATCCTGCTCGAACGGCAGACGGGTGGCGGCGATCCAGCGGCGATCCCGCTCGCGGTGGTGCGGTTCGCCGATCTCGCCGACGTGCCGGGCGGCGGCGGCGCGTGGGCGCATGAGCCGGATGCGGGGGACGTGCACATCGACCCCGCGCTCGGCCGCGTCTGGTTCGGCGACGCCCTCGCCGCCGACGAACAGGTGCTCGCGACCTTCTCGATCGGCATGGCGGTCCCCGTCGGCGCGGGCAACCGCCGCCGCGGCGACGATCCGCTCCCCCTCCCCCGCCGCACGGTCTCGGCGGGTGGATCCCTGCAGGCCGAACTCGACCTCACGCAGGAGGCCGGCACCGTCCTCGTCGTCGACTCCGACCGCTACGCGCAGAGCGTCACGATCACGTCGCTCACGCCCGACCCGACGGCCGGTGATGACACGGCGGTGTGTCTCGCCGCCGACGCCGGCGCACGCCCCTCGCTCGAGCTCTCGTCGCCGCTGAGGCTCGACATGGCCGCGAAGAGCACGGTCGTCCTCGACGGCCTCCTCGTCTCGGGCGCCCCCGTCGTGCTGGACGAGGTCGACCCGCCCGACCGCGAGCGCCGCACGATCGTGATCCGCGACACGACGCTCGTGCCGGGAATCACCCGCACGACGGCCGGGGAACCGTCCACGCCCACTCGAGCGAGTCTGATCGTGCTCGACCCTTTCGCCTGCGTCCGGATCGAGCGCAGCGTCGTGGGTCCGATCGTCGCCGTCGAGGGCGCGTCGATCGAGATCGTCGACTCCGTCGTCGACGCGTCGTCGCGCAGGGGCGTGGCCGTCACGGGCCGCGACGGCGCGTCGCCGCGCACGGTGGCGGCCGTCGCCGACTGGGAGGCGGGCGACGGCACCGCGGCCGCCGGCGACCTCGACATCGTCGCGTCCACGGTGGTGGGCAGCATCCGTTGCCTCCGATTGGATGCCTCGAACTCGCTCCTGCTCGCGGCGACGGCCGAAGGGGATGCCCGGCCCCACCCGGTGCACGCCGAGCGCAAGCAGCAGGGCTGCGTGCGGTATTCGTTCGTGCCGGACGGGTCGCGCACGGGGCGTCGGTTCCAGTGCGCTCCGCGGCCCGACGACCCGCTCGCGGTGCAGCGCGCGTCGCGCGCGAGATTCGGTTCGATGCGGTACGGCGACCACGACTACCTGCGGCTGCACGAAGGAACGCACGATCGCGTCCGCCTCGGCGCCGACGACGAGGGCGAGATGGGTGTGACGCACCGCCTCTACGCGCCGCAGCGCGAGGCGAACCTGCGCATCCGCCTCGACGAGTACCTGCGGTTCGGCCTCGCGGCCGACCGCGTCTTCGCGACATGAATCCGGGAAGGGGACGAACTGATGGGTGCTGACCTCAGCGGCGTGCGGTTCGACGCACGCATGGATCACTCCGGCGTCGTGCTGCAGCAAGGTCGCCTGCTGCTCGACGGCGACTGGAACGAGCTCGTCGCCATCCTCGAACGGCGGCTGCGCGCCAACGTCGCCGACCTCGACGGCCCCGGCCCGCAGGCGGGCATCCAGGGCACGGCAGCGGTGTCGAAGGTGACGCCGGACGCCTTCAGGCTCGCGCTCGCGGGCGGGGATCTCGCGATCGGCCGAGGCCGGATGTACGTCGACGGCCTGCTCGCCGAGAACCACGGCGCCCAGCCCGACGACACCTTCGACCCGATCCTCGCCGAACCCGTGGGGCCCGACACCGTGACGTACGCGGGGCAGCCGTACCTGCCCGATCCGCCGGACCTCCCCGCCGACGGCACGCACCTCGTCTACCTCGACGTGTGGCCGCGCGAGGTCACGCACCTCGAGGATCCGGCGCTGATCGAGCCGGCGATCGGCGTCGACACCACGGCGCGCGCGCAGACGGTGTGGCAGGTCAAGCACGTCGCTGTACCGGCCGGTACGACCTGCGGGGCTCCCGACGACGACATCGCGGGGTGGACCGCGTTCACCGCGCCCTCCGGCGCCCGACTGACCGTCCAGGCGATCTCGGTCGTCGACGACGACCCGTGCGAACTGCCGCCGACCGGCGGCTATCGCGGGCTCGAGCACCAGACGTACCGGATCGAGATCCACGATCCGGGCGAGCCGGGGACGGCGTCGTTCAAGTGGTCCCGCGACAACGGATCCGTCGCGAGCGCCGTCGTCGAGGTGCTGGACGCCGGCGCCGCGGTGCGTCCGGCGTCGTTGGGCCGGGACGACGTGCTCGGCTTCCACGACGGGGACTGGGTCGAGATCGTCGACGACCATCGGGAGCTGCGCGGCGAGCCCGGCGAGCTGCGCCGGATCGAGGTGGACGACGCCGACGGCACGATCGCCTTCGCCGGGGCCGCGCTGCCCGCCGACCTGCAGCTGTCGATCGACGAAGCCGCCGAGCGCCACCTCCGCGTGCGCCGCTGGGACCAGGTGGGCGTCGTCAAGAACACGGCGGGCGGCACGGTCGTCGACCTCGACCAGGCCGCGGCGACCGGCGCGATCCCCGTCCCGGCCGCCGCGGCGGATCGGATCGTGCTCGAGCACGGGCTCGTCGTCGGGTTCTCCTCCGCCGGTGGGGCGTTCCGCACCGGCGATCACTGGATCGTGCCCGCACGCGCGGCCGACGCCTCAGGCGACGCCCCCGGCGTAGACCCGCTGCTCGACGCGGCGCCGCCGCTCGGCATCCATCACCACTATGTGCGACTCGGCATCCTCACCTCCGGGAGCGTCACCGACTGCCGCCCGAAGTGGCCGACGCCCGGCGAAGGCGGCTGCGACGACTGCGGCTGCGAGTGCACCGTGTGCGTGACGCCGGTGTCGCACGTCAGTGGCGAGCTCACCATCCAGGACGCGGTCGACAAGGTCATCGCCGCCGGTGGCGGCACGGTCTGCCTCGCGATCGGGCTGTATCCCCTCCGGGAACCGGTGCGGGTCGACGGCGCGGCGTCGCTGCGCATCCGCGGCCAGGGCGTCGGGTCCATCGTCGTCGCGTCCGCCTCGGACGGGTTCGTCGTCACCAAGAGCCGGTTCGTCACGATCGAAGACCTCGCGGTGCTCGCGGCGAACGACTCCGCGGTGGTGCTCGACACGACGGTCGCCGCGACGGTGCAGCGCGTGACGGCTCTCGTGCTCGCGCAGGAAGGACCCTCGCGGGCCGCCATCGCATTGGCCGGGACCGCCTTGCTCACGACTCTGCGCGACAACATCGTGGCCGCGCCGACGGGCATCGGCCACGCGGGCGTCGGGGCGGACGACCGCCGCCGCGTGCTGCTCGTCGCCGAATTCGCGGCGACCGACAACATCGTCGTCGGCCGCGACTTCGGGATGCGGCTCGACGGCACGACCGCATTCCTGCTCGCGAACCGCGTCGCCGACAACACCGTCGTCCGGGCGCGCGAGGGCGGGATCGTGACCACCGGATTCGTCTCCCCGAGCACCGTCATCCCCGGCAGCTCCGTCACGATCGCCGACAACACCGTGATCGTGGGCGGCACGGGCATCTCGGTCTCGGAGGGCGGCTTCGCGATCACCGGCAACCAGGTCGGTGCACCGCGCTCCGAGCAGCCGGCCCGCACCGACGGCATCGCGATCGTGCCGACACCCGCGGGCGAGCTGGTGCGCGACGTCGTGCGCATCGACGGCAACCGCGTCCGCGGGGTGGGCGGTCACGGCATCGTCGACTACGCCTCCGTGCAGACGCTCGAGGTGACGCGCAACCGCGTCGAGCTCGCCCAGCACGGCATCGTGGTCGACGAGAAGGCCGCCGTCGAGCTCGCCACCGTCTCGGGGAACACCGTCATCGACGTCGGCTCCCGCGACACCGACGAGGCGGTCGGGGTCTTCGCGATCCGCGTCGTCAACGCCGCGCGCGCCACCGTCGAGTCGAACACCGTACGCGGGGTCGGCACGGCACGCAGCATGGGCGGCGAGTCTGTCGGCATCGATGTCGTCGCCGCCGCGGAGTCACGCGTCGCGGGGAACACCGTGGAGCGCGTGGGTCCGGCAGACGGCGGCCGGGGCGAGATCGGCATCGCCGTGCGCGGCTTCGCCCGATCCCAGATCGAAGGCAACGCGTCGCGCCGCTACCCGGTGGATCCCGACTTCGATCCCAACGGGGGCCGCTTCATCGGGCTGCTCGTCGGCAGCGCCGACGAGCGCGACCTCGACTTCGGCCTCACGAAGGCGGGCGGCATCGTGACTGGTCTCGGCTCGTTGGTCTTCGGCGTCGCCGCCGCGGCGGCCGTCGGATCGGCCCGCATCGTCGCCCCGCTCGTGACCGTCGACGGGAACATCGTCGCCGGCGGGGCCGGCGACGCGCCGCCCGCGATGATCATCGGGCTGCGCGGCGACGCGATCGTCACCTCGAACCACGTGCGCGGCAACCGGGAGTTCGGCACAACCGCCCTCCGCCTGCGCGCCGAGACCGGCACCGTCGCGCAGAACCGGTTCTGGGGCGGCAGGGAGCCCACCGCGGACCTCTTCCTCTCGGGGGCCTCGGTCCTCGGCAACATCTCGACCGGCATCGTGTTCCTCAACGGCGCGCCCGTTCCCCCGCCGTGGGACGTCCTCAACGTCATCGGCATCTGAAAGAGGCGGCATCATGACCCCCACGTCCAAGCCCAAGCCCCCATCCAAGCCCCGACGGCGCCCGAAGGCAGACGCGACCCCGCGCGAGGATCGCGTCGCCGACGACGCGGCCGTGACCGCGCTGCTCGACGTGCTGACCGACGGCGTCGCCACACTGCCCGAAGCCCTCGAGCGAGGCGAGGAGGCCCGGCGCGCTCGCGCCGAGTCCGCCCGCGAACTGCTCGGCTCCCGCGAGCTGAGGGCGGCGGCCCGACGCGTACCCGAACTCGGCAGGAGCATCGAGACCGCTCGTGCAGAACTGGATCGCCAGGACACAGCCGCCGAACAGGCGCGGTCTGAGTTGCACGATGCGAGCAAGGAGTGGCTCACGGCGCTCAAGGCGCTGCGGAACCCGGGCGCATGACGCCGGGGTTGACCGGGGGGCCGACGCGAGAATGCCGGCGCCCCCGGTAGCCGCGAGCTCGGGACCCACGGCCGGGGTGCCGGACCGGGGCTCCGGCGCATCCCCCACTGAAGAGACACGCCCCTGGGGAATCTATTACGCGAGTTCCGACGTGTTTCGACGCGCGTTCCCCGATGTGCCGACGCCCGGTCGAGCGAAGGGCAGATCCGGGTCGGTTTCGGATACGAAGGGGAGGACGGATGCCGCGGCCCGCAGCATCCGCCCTCCCCTTCCGTCCGTCCGAATCCGCTCAGACCGACCGCAGCTCGGCGTGAGCCGTGGCGGGGATCTCGTTCCGTCGTGCCAGGCCGCCCAGCCAGCCGAGGCTCGGCTTCGGGGTGCGGGCGAACGTCTCGTGGTCGACGGCGATCAGCCCGAAGGTCGGCCGGAACGACCCCCACTCGTAGTTGTCGAGCAGCGACCAGTGCAGGTACCCGCGCACGTCGCACCCGTCGGCCATCGCCGCGGCCATGCCTGCCAGCGCACCCGTCGTGTAGTCGATGCGCCGGGCGTCGTCGGACGTCGCCATGCCGTTCTCGGTGACGATCATCGGGATGCCGCCCGTGACCTCGCGGGTGTGGCGCAGCGCGTGGCCGAGCGCCTCGGGGTAGTACTCCCAGCCCGTGAGCGTGCGCTCGGTGCCCTCGGGCCACGGCTGCGGGCCGTAGCCCAGCTCGTCGTCCGTCGGACCGATGATCGTCCGCAGGTACGACTGCACGCCGATGAAATCGTCGTTCCGCGATTGCTCGAGGAAGAAGTCCTCGCGCCAGTACTGCCACTCGTCGCGCTGCTTCTCCCATCCGGGCACCGCCTGGAACACCTGGTTCGCCACCGTCCAGCCCGAGCGGATGCCGCCGACCCCGCGCAGCACCTCGGTCGAGGCGTGGTGCGCGTCGGCGATGGCCTGGGCGACGAACGGCGACGGACCGGGGAAGTTGACGCCGTTCTCGGTGTCGATGCGCGCCTCGGTCTGGTTGACCATCATGTTCGGCTCGTTGATCGTGACCACGAGGTCCACGTCGTCGAGGATCGACGCCGCGATCTCGGTGAAGCGACGGAACCGGTCCGTGCTCTCTTCGGCATACCAGCCGCCCGAGTGATCCCACCAGCGCGGGAAGGTGAAGTGGTGGAGCGTCACGATCGGCTGCACGCCGTGGTCGCGGCACGTGTCGATCATGCGGCGGTAGTGCGCGAGCTGCGCCCGCGAGACCACGCCCTCCTCGGGCTCGATGCGCGACCACTCCAGCGAGAACCGATACGCGGTGAGCCCGGCGTCGGCCAGCAGCGCGATGTCCTCGGGATAGCGGTGGTACGAATCGCAGGCGTCACCCGAAGGCTCCGGGATCTGAGTGCCCGTGGCGTACTCGTTCTCCCAGTGTCCGGTGTTGACGTTGCCGCCCTCGATCTGGTGACCGGCGGTGGCCGCTCCCCAGATGAACCCCTCGGGTGCGGCGATGACACTGCTCATGAATGCTGATTCCTTTCTTGCGGAGGTGTCGGGATCGGGGTCACTTGATCCCCGTCAGGGCGATCCCCTGGATGAAGTGGCGCTGCATCGCGATGAACAGGATCAGCACCGGGATGATGATGAGGAATGACCCCGCCATCTGCAGCCCGTAGTCGGAGCCGTGCCCGCCGGCCTCCGCCGAGAAGAGCGCGAGCGACACCGGCAGGGTGTACATCGAGTCGTCTTGCGAGATGATCAGCGGCCACAGGAAGCTGTTCCACGACCCCATGAACGTGAAGATCGCGAGGGTCGCCAGCGGTGCCTTGCACAGTGGCAGCACGATCTGGAAGAACGTGCGGAACTCCCCCGCACCGTCGATCCGTGCTGCGTCGAGGAGTGAGTCGGGGATCTCCAGCATGAACTGCCGCATCAGGAACACGCCGAACGCGCCCACCATGCCCGGCAGGATCAGCCCCCAGTAGGTGTTGACCATGCCGAGGTTCGCCACCAGGACGAACTGCGGGATCAGCGTGACGATGCCGGGCACGAACAGCGTCGCCAGCACGACGACGATGATCACGTTCTTGCCGCGGAAGCTCATCTTCGCCAGTGCCCAGCCCACCATCGACGAGAACAGCAGCGTCGTGGCGACGGTCACGGCCGCGAGGAACACCGAGTTGAAGAACGGCCGGAGGATGTCGAACTCGAACAGCCACGCCCGGAAGTTATCGAGAGTCGGATGCTGCGGCCACCACGTGACCGGACGTGCCATGATCTCCGCCTTCGTCTTGAAGGCGCCGAGCACCATCCAGACGAACGGCAGGACTGTGGCGGCGAGGCCGATCGACAGAGCGACCAGCACAGCGAGGTTGCCCCACCGGATCGTTTTGCGCGGTGACCGCGTCGACGCGGTCTCGACCTCGGTCTCGGCGGGTCTCTGAAGGGTTGTCGTCATGTCAGGTCCTCTGACGGAAGAAGCGGAACTGGATGAGCGCGAGAATGCCGACGAGCGCGAACAGCACGTACGCCCCGGCGGCGCCGACCGAGTAGTTGCCGTACTTGAACTGGTTGTAGACCTGGAGCGCGATGGACGTGGTCGACTCCAGCGGGCCGCCGTTGGTCATGACGAACGGCTCGTCGAAGAACTGCATGTAGCCGGTGGTCACCAGGATCGTGTTCAGCAGGATCGTCGGCATCATCATCGGGATGGTGATGCGGAAGAACTTCTGCACGGCGTTGGCGCCATCGATCGACGCGGCCTCGTTGACGTCGGCGGGGATCCCCTGCAGACCCGCGAGGAAGATCACCATCGAAGCGCCGATGTTGCGCCAGATCGCCATGATGGTGATCGCCAGGAGCGCGGTGTTCGGATCGCTCAGCCAGTTGGGCCCCGTGATCCCGAACCAGCCGAGGATCGCGTTGATGGCGCCCGTGTCCTGGTACATGATGCGCCACACGACGGCCACGGCGACGATCGTCGTGATCACCGGCGTGTAATAGCCCACACGGAAGAACGTGGCGACCTTGCGGCTCACCGAGTTGAGCATCACCGCCAGCACGAGGGCGATGAACAGCGTCGCCGGCACGCCGATCACGACGAACATCAGCGTGTTGAACAGCGCGCGCTGGAACGACGGGTCGGTCAGCACCGCGACGAAGTTCTCGAACCCGACGAAGTTGACGTTGAACGGGTTGCGGATGTCCCGCGCCCGCAGGTCGGTGAACGCCATCGCCAGCGAGCTGACGAGCGGGATGAGCCCGAACACCCCAAACGTCAGGACGAAGGGCGCGACGAAGACCCAGGCGATCGCGGCGGAGCGCCGCCGCTGCGCGGCCAGGGAAGAGACCTTCCCCAGCCGCGCCGGAACGGTTGTCACCACCCGAAGCCGATCTCATCGGCCTGCGTCTGGATCTCCTTCGCCGCATCGGCACTCGTGATCTCACCGCGAGCGACCTGCTCGGAGTACTTGCTGATGAGGTCCGAGATCTGCGACCACGCCGGGTAGTTCGGCGTGGCGACCGTGTTCTGCAGCTGCTCGGTCAGCGTCTTGGTCACCGGGTTGTCCTGGATCGGCGCGTAGTCCCCGGCCGCGATGTTGGCCGGAAGCTCCCCCTGCAGGTCGTACCAGGCCTCCTGCTGCTCCTGCTCGCTCATCCACGACAGCAGCGACCATGCCGCCGATTTGTTGTCGGACGCCGAGAACACGCCGAGGTTGCCGCCGCCGATGTACTGGTCGTTGTTGCCGCCGGGGCCGGTCGGCGAGACGGTGTAGCCGACGGAGTCCATCGTGAAGCCCTCGGGCGCGGTGCCCTTCTCGATCTCCTCCTCGTAGATGTCGAGCATCCAGGGGCCTGAGATGAACATCGGCGTCCCGCCGTTCTCGAATGTCGCGTCGGTGTCGCCCATCGGCGCCTCGCCGCGCTGGAAGTAGCCGCCGTAGTAGTCGAGTGCCTCGACGAACTCGGGGGTGTCGATCGTCCACGCGTCGCCGTCAGTCATCGAACCACCGGCCTGGGCGTCGAACGGCACGATGACCTGCGCCGGCTGCTCGGTGGGCTTGGGCAGGCTGAAGCCGAAGGTTCCTCCAGGACGCGACGCGAAGGCCGCCGACATCGCCTGCGTCTCCTCCCACGTCGTGGGCGCCGACAGGCCGAGCTCGGCCGCGATGTCCGCGCGGTAGAAGAGGAAACGGGTCTCGACGTACCACGGCATCGCGTACAGGTCCGTCTCGCCGGTCACCGAGTCCACGGCGGCCGGGTAGAAGTCGTCGGTGTCGTAGACGCCGTCCGGCACGGCGTCGAACGCGCCCATTCCGATCACGGTCGCGGTCTGGTCGGAGCCGGTCATGATGATGTCCGGGCCCTTGCCGGCGGCCGTCGCGGTCTGCGCCTTCGTGATCACCTGGTCCCAGGGCACGTCCGTGATCTTGATGCTGACGTCCGGGTTGGCCTCCACCCAGTCCGCGGTGAGCTTCTCCAGGTTGTCGGCGTGCCCGCCGGCCGTCCAGATCTCCACGGCGCCCGAGGCCTTGCCCTCTCCCGCAGGGGCGACCGACGAACCCTCGGCGGTGCCGTCCGCGCTGCGGCCGCATCCGGACAGGACCAGGGCCGCACCCAACGCCATCGCCGTGATCGCCGTGACTCGCATCCCTTGCATGCTCACTCCTTCGTGTGTTTTCGATACGATAGCTCGAAATTTCGTGCCTCGGAGTGAGACTATAGGGCGACAGGACGGCGCAAGTCCAGCGAGAGCTGTAAAGTCGGTCAGCGATCGCTCGCGTTTGGCGCTAGCATTTTCGGAAAGTTGATCCGGAGGAACAATGGCAGTCCCACTCGCCCAGGTCGCGGCCGAGGCGAAAGTGTCCATCCCGACGGTGTCGAAGGTGCTCAATTCCCGGCCCGACGTGTCGCGCGCCACGCGAGACCGCGTCGCCGCGGTCCTCGAGCGCCACGGCTACGAGATCCGGATGCGGCCGAGGATGGCGACCGGATTCCTCGACATGCGGGTCGTCAACCTCGACCAGGCGTGGTCGGAGGCCGTCGTCCGAGGCGCCGCCGAGGCGGCGAAGGCGCACGGCAAGGACCTCGTCCTCGCCGTCGAACCCGACCCTGAGGATTGCGACGAGTGGGTTATGCACGCGCTGGAACGCGGCTCCGACGGACTGTTGAGCGTCGTCGCGGTACCGAGTCCCGAGGCGCGGCAGCAGCTGGCGGAGGCCGGCATCCCCCTGGTCGTCGTCGACCCGCTGCACCGGATGCCCGAGGGGACCTTCTCGATCGCGGCGACGAACTTCCAGGGCGCGTTCGACGCCGCACAGCATCTCCTCGAACTGGGCCACCGCCGCATCGCGACGATCACCGGTCCTCTGGATCAGGACAACGGCATCGCCCGGCTCGCCGGATTCCAGGCGGCGCTGCAGCAGGCGGGCGTTCCCGTGGACGACGACCTCATCATCCGCACCCACTACGGGATCGATCAGGGCTACGACGCCACGCGGATCCTCCTCACCCGCGGATCCCGCCCGACGGCGATCTTCGCCGCGAGCGACGACAGCGCGCTCGGCGCCATCCGCGCGCTCCGCGAGGCGGACTTGCGCATCCCCGACGACATGTCGGTGATCGGCTTCGACGATCTCCCCCACTCATCCTGGATCGACCCGCCGCTCACGACCATCCGCCAGCCGCTCGCGCAGATGGGCAGCGCCGCCGTCGACGTGATCGTCCGCGTGCGCGCCGGACGCCACCCGCATCCCGCGGCCCGCGCCGAGCTGTCCACCACGCTGGTGGTCCGGTCGTCCACCGCGCCGCTGCGCGGCTGACGTCGGTCGCAGGACGGAAGAGGAGGACGGTTGCTGCGGCCCGCAGCATCCGTCCTCCCTTCAGCTGCTCAGTCGCGCCGTCGCAGGGCATCCTCGGCAGGTCGCGTGGCGATGACGGGGTGGGTGCCGGTGTAGCCGTCGCGAGCGCGGGCGGCGGCCTGGATCTTGCCGCGTGCGGCGAACCACCCGACGATGAGAGCGGGGATCAGCACGACCAGGGACGCGAGCACCCAGCGCCCGGTTTCCGAGAACGCCATGGTGACGAGCACGAACGCGAGGAACGCCAGCGTCAGGTAGGACGTGAACGGCGCCCCGAAGAGCCGGAACGCAGGACGGACGACCTTCCCCTGCTTCGCCCACCGCTGCAGCTTCAGCTGACAGAGGATGATGGTCGCCCAGCCGCCGATGATCCCGAGCGCGGAGATCTCGAGGACGATCTCGAACGCCTGCGACGGCCACAGCGCGTTGATGCCGACGCCGGCGAGCGTGATCACCGCGGTGAGCAGGATGCCGCCGTAGGGCACGCCGTTCTTGCTCATGGCGGCGGTGAAGGCCGGCGCGGAGCCGTTGACCGACATGGACCGCAGGATGCGGCCGGTGGAGTACAGGCCCGCGTTCAGGCTCGACAGCGCGGCCGTGAGGACGACGAAGTTCATCACCGATCCCGCGATCGCTCCGGCTTCGGGCGACCCGATGTGGGAGAAGAACGTCACGAACGGCGACTGGCCCGCCTGGTACACGTCGAACGGCAACAGCAATGACAGCAGCAGGATCGATCCGACGTAGAAGATCGCGATCCGCAGCACGACGGTGTTGATCGCCTTCGGCATCACCTTCGCGGGATTCGCCGTCTCGCCGGCAGCGGTCCCGATCAGCTCGATGCCCGCGTAGGCGAACACCACCCCGGTGATCGCAAGGAGAGGCGCGATGAATCCCATCGGGAACAGACCGCCGTTCTCGGCGATCACGGTGAAACCGGTCGGGCCGACGTCGGTCGACCCGTTGAAGATGATGAAGCACGTGCCCACGATGAGGAAGATCACGAGCGCGGCGACCTTGATGAGCGCGAACCAGAACTCCATCTCGCCGAACAGCTTGACGCTCACGAGGTTCAGGGACAGCACCACGACCAGCGCGACCAGCGCGATCACCCATTGCGGGATCTGCTGCAGAGGTTCCCAGTACTGGGCCCAGAAGTTCACGTACAGAGCCGCGGCGGTGACATCGACGATCGAGGTCATCGCCCAATTGAGGAAGTACATCCAGCCCGCCCCGAAGGCGAGCTTCTCCCCATAGAACTCCCGCGCGTACGAGACGAACGACCCGGACGACGGCCGATGCAGGACCAGCTCGCCGAGGGCGCGGAGGATGAGGAAGGCGAAGAAGCCGCAGACGGCGTAGACCAGGATCAGGGCGGGACCGCTGGATGCGAGGCGACCGCCGGCGCCCATGAACAGGCCGGTGCCGATGGCGCCGCCGATCGCGATCATCTGGATCTGGCGGGGCCGCAGGGCCTTGTGGTAGCCGGCGTCCTCACTGGAGAAGTCCTGGACGGCTTCGGCGCGGTCACCCGTCAGCTCGCGATCGTTCTCGAGAGCGTCTTCGGGATCCATCTTGGCGACGGGGTGGTTGTCGGTCATGACATGTGCCTTTCGAAGGGTGGTGCACGAGGGGACCACTCGGCAAGGGGCGACTCCGTCAGCGCCGCTCGTCGAGCATCGTGATGCTGAGCAGAACCTCCTTCACCTGGTCGAGGTGGTAGCCCATGCTGTCCTCTGCCTCTTCCACCGATCCACGCGCGATCGCGGCGATGATCGCCCGGTGCTCGGCGTCGCTGTGGCGACGGCGGCCGGGCGTGAGGTTGATGACACTGGACTGCTGCGTGAGGGCCAACCGGATGCTCTCCAGGACGTCGGCGAACACAGGGTTCCCAGACGCGGATGCGATCGCCGCATGAAGCCGCGCGTCGAGATCGACCCACCGCTGGGGGTCCTCCTCCGCCTCCATCTGCTCCTGCAGCTCCTGCAACGCCGTAACCTGATCCTCGCTGCGACGCACCGCAGCAAGCGCCGCCGCCGCCACCTCGATGTGAGGGCGCGCCTCCATGAGGTGCCCGGCCGAGTAGCTGCCGAATCGCATGTCGCCGGCCGGTTCCGTGGCGGTGACGAAGGTGCCCCGCCCGGTTCTCGTCACCGTCAGCCCCCGCGTCTCCAGGATGCGAAGCACCTCACGGACTACCGCCCGCGAGACCCCGTACCGCGCAGCGAGCGCCTGTTCGGACGGCAGCCGATCCCCCACGCGCGCGATGCCCGCGGCGATGGCCTCACTGAGGTCGCGCAGCACGTAGTCCACCGCACCGACGCGGCCACCGGCGGGCGGCGCTGTCCAGCTGTCTGACAGGGGTTCCATGTCTCCATGCTGGCCATCCCCTGTTTCGGAGCCGTTTCGACCAGGCACAATTCGCGTGACGTCATCGTCCTGCTGACGGTCGGACTCCACGGCTGCGGCGACCGGTGCCGCTCGATCCCCCGTGTGGGTGCGCCTGCATCGCTCGGCGCGTGCCGCCGAGCGCTAGACGGACTGTCGCAGCACCGGCGGGCAGGTCACGAGGTAGGGTCCCGCGCCGTCCGCCTTCTCGAGTCCGAGGAGGACACGCACTGCGGTGGCACCGAGCTCATAGTGCGGCAGCGCCACCGTCGACAGCGGCGGGCGCAGGTGTGCGGCGATGACGTCCTGGTTGTCGAATCCCATGATGGCGATGTCATCCGGGATCCGGAGCCCGCGCTCCCGGAGGCCGTCGTACAGGCCCATCGCGACCCGGTCGTTGTGGCAGAACACCGCCGTGACCTGTGCGGCGACGACCGACCCGGTCGCCGCGTACCCGCCCTCCTGTTCAGGAGCGGCGAAGAGCGCCAACGCGGGGTCGTACGGCAGCCCGGCTGCCTCCAATGCGGCACGGTACCCGGCCAGCCGGCCGGTCTGGGCGGGTGAAGGGGTCGTGGTATTGATGAATGCGATGCGGCGATGACCGGCGGCGATCAGTTCCTCGGTGGCGACGCGTCCGCCCTGTTCCTCGTCGGGAACCACCGCGGGAAGGTCGCTGCCCGTCGCGAAGCAGTCGACAAGCACGGTGTCGGTCTGCTGCAGCGCCTGGGGCACGGTGATCTCGTGGTGATACCAGCTGGAGTAGAGCACGCCGTGGACCTGGTGCTCGAGCATCATGGCGATCGCTTCGTCCTCGGCGGCGCGATTCCCGTCCGTGTCCGCGACGAGGAGGACGTAGCCATGCCGCCACGCCTCGTTCTGCGCACCGTGGATGATCTGGCCGGCGAACGGGGTGGTCGCGATCGCGTCCGACACGAGACCGATGAACCGGGAGGTCCCCTGAGAGAGCGTCTTCGCCAACGCGTTCGGCCGGTAACCGAGCGCGGCCACGGCTTCCTGGACGCGCCGACGGGCGTCGTCGCCGATCCGCGCGCCGGGTTTGTCGTTGACGACGTGCGACACGGTGGCCACCGAGACCCCTGCCGCCTTGGCGACATCGCGCATCGTCACCGCGGACCCGGCCCTGCCGTGATCGGGCATCCTCACCCCTTCGTCGCTCCGCTCTCGAGTCCGTAGATCATCGCCTTGTTCAAGACCAGGAACACGAGCAGCAACGGAGTCACGGTGACGCAGACCGCAGCGAACGTCGCAGTCCAGTCGGTGTTCCCCATCGCTCCGATGTAGTTTTGCAGACCGAGCGGGATCGTCTTCAATCCGTCGGAGAGCACGAAGGTGTTCGCGAAGATGAAATCGTTCCAGATGAAGATGCTGTTCACGAGCACCACGGTGACGATGGTGTTCACCGACAGCGGCAAGGTGATGCGCGCGAAGATCCGGTAGGGGCCGGCGCCGTCGAGGGATGCCGCCTCATAGGTCTCTCGCGGAATGTACTTGTAGAACGACGAGAACAGGTACACCGCCATCGGGAGCGAGAACGCCGCGAGAGGGATGATCATCGACATGTGGGTGTCGAGCAGGCCGACCTGCGAGTAGTCGATGAACAGCGGCACCAGGGCGATCTGCACCGGCACGATGATGCCCAGCAGCAGTAGCGCCCTCACTGAGCTGCTGAAGCGGAAGCCCAGCACCTCCAGCGCATATGCCGCCATCATTCCTGCGATGACGATGAGGGCGCTGGCGCCCAGCGTGACGATCAGGCTGTTGAGGATGTTCATCCACAGGTTGCCCGTCCCGAACGCACGGGCGTAGTTGTCGAGGGTGAACGACTGAGGGAGCGCGAACGGATTCCCCGCGGCGAAGTCGGCCGCTGTCCGGAAGCTGGTCACGAACAGCCAGAGGAGCGGATAGACCTGCACGATGACGATGAGCACGATCGTCACGGTGAGCAGGGTCCGCTGCAGCCGCAGTCGCGGCGACTGCGAGGGTCGACGCCGAATCGGCGCGGGGGTCGGCCTGGGCGGCGCCGGCGGAGCGGGCGCATGGAGCATGGAAGCGGTCATGAGTCGTCCCTTCGGCGAAGGAGGAGGAAGATGATGCCGACGGCGACCAGGCATTCGACCACGATGAACACCGAGATCGCGCTGGCGTATCCGTAGTCGGTGTGCACGAAGGCGGTCTTGTACATGTAGGTCGTGAGCAGCTCGGATGCCTGACCCGGTCCTCCGTTGGTCAGCAGGTAGGGGATGTCGAAGCCGCGCAGCGCGAAGGTGGTGGCCATGATCGTCGTGGTGATCCACACGGGGCGGATGTACGGGAAGCGGATCCGCCAGAACACCTGCCACCACGAGGCGCCATCCAGTCGCGCCGCCTCCTCCAGCTCACGCGGGACCGCGAGCAGCGCCGCGTAGATGATCAGCATGTAGAGGCCGGTGAACCGCCATCCCTCGGGGATGGACACCGCGGCCAGCACGGTCTGCACGTTCGACAGCCATGCGGTCTGGAAGTTCTCCAGTCCGACCCACGCCAGCACCTGATTGAGCAGGCCCACGGGTTCGAGCGAGTAGATCCGCTGGAAGAGGAAAGCGATCGCGACAGTCGAGATGATCGCCGGCAGGAGATACATCGTCTTCACCAGTTCACGCGCGCGTGGCAGCGCCGTGAGAAGGCTCGCAACGATGAGCGCGCCGCCCAGCTGGAGGATGAGGCAGATCGCGAGGTAGCCGAGCGCGTTGCCGAACGCCGTCCAGAAGACGTCGTCGCGGGTGAACATCTTGACGTAGTTGTCGACGCCCACGAAGACCATGTCGGTGATGCCGTCCCAGCGGAACACGCTGAGGAACAACGACTGAATGATCGGAAGCAGCACCGCGACGCCGTAGAGCAGGAGCGGCGGAACGAGGAACACGAGCACGGACAGCGTGGATCGCCTCGGCAGCATCGAAGCCGAGAGCGAGCGCGACCGCCTCCGGGTCGGCCGCGACTGCGTCGCGGCCGACCCGAGCGCGATGGATTCAGCCATCAGCGTTCTCCGCCAATGTCGCGTCCATCGTCGCGATGAACTCGTCCGGTGTGATGTCACCCTGCACCAGCAGCGTCAGCTCCTGCTGCAGGCGGGTGTTCGTCGCCGGGTCGAGCTGGGTGTCCCATGGCATCGCGATGCGTGGGCCGACGCTGTCGGCCTGCTCGATCGCACGGGTGTACAACGGCGTCGCGTTGTCGGGGACGGTCGTCGCTGCGGTCGTGGTCGGAGACAGGGCACCGGTGGCCGCATACACCTCGGGGTACCGCTCGAGCGCGAAGGCGAGGAAGTCGCGCACCAGCGGGTCGTACGTCTGGGAGTTCACCGCCATGCCGATGCCCGAGGGCGTCACATACTCGTTGTCGTCGGTCACGGCGCCATCGATGGTCGGAAGGGTGAAGTAGTCGACCGTGTCGCGCACGCCCTCGTCCAGCGAGTCGGTCGCGAGGTTGCTCAGCTCCCACGTGCCGATGTTGTACACCGCCGCCTTCCCCGAGGTGAACAGCGCCTGCGCGTCGGCGTAGCCCGTCGACGAGAAGCCCTCCTGGAAGCAGCCGGCCCGGCCGAGCGAGGAGAGCCACTCGGCGGCGGCACGACCGGCCGGGTCGGCGAACGAGGCGTCCCCCGTCTTG
Organism: Microbacterium trichothecenolyticum; assembly: GCF_041938625.1. Taxonomy (GTDB): domain Bacteria; phylum Actinomycetota; class Actinomycetes; order Actinomycetales; family Microbacteriaceae; genus Microbacterium; species Microbacterium trichothecenolyticum_D. The sequence continues at coordinate 2,989,463 of NZ_CP169427.1, forward strand.
AGCTGCTGGACGTACTCGGGCCCCGCCAGGCGGAACGGGTAGTAGGCCATGTACCGCTCGAGCGGCCACTGGTCCTGCCCGTCCAGAGCGATCGGGGTGATGCCCTTCGCGCGGAGCGCTTCGCACATCGCCGGGAAGTCGTCGAGCGTCGCGGGCACCGAGACGCCGGCCCGATCCAGCAGCTCGGCGTTGTACCAGAAGTACTCGAGCTGGAACTCGAACGGCACCATGTACAGCGAGCCGTCGTCGAAGCGCTGGTAGTTCAGCGCCGCCTCACGGTAGTCGTCGGCGAGGCCGAGATCCTCCAGGAGGGCGTCCACGTCCACCATCCGCCCCTGCTCGGCGAGCTTGCGTGCGAACGGTGTGGCGTCGGTGTCGAACAGCTCCGGCAGCTTGTTGGCAGCCGCGAGAGTCTCGTACTTCTGGATGTACGAGGGCCGATCGGGCGTCGTGATGAGGTTGAGTCCGAATCCGGGGTGGTCTTCGGCGTACTCGTCGGCGATCTGCTCCATGGCCGTGATGACGCCGCCATCGGCCGGCCGAGACAGCAGCCACGAGATCTCCCGGGGCACGACCTCGCCGTCCGGGTCGACGTCGGTGGGGTCGGAGGCGCCGGAGGTTCCGGAGCAGCCGGTGAGGATGAGGGCGGTTGCCGCGGCCGCGGCGATCATCGCCGCCCCGCGCGTGATGGTTGTCATCGTGGGAATCTCCTTTGATCGGGTACTGCAAGGGGTGGTGCGGGTGTCGGAGTGTCAGCGCGTGACCGCGAGCGCGTCCGCGTCGAGGTGCTCATCCCTTTCGGTCTCGGCGCGCGACAGCACCGAGAATTCGAGGAGAGTGGCGGTGCCTTCGCCGACGAACGCGCCCAGTCGACCGGTCCGGTGGTCGTAGAGGCGGGTGCTCAGCACCGTTGCGTCGTCGAGCGTCGCCACGCAGAGGTCGCCGTCGACGATGACGTCCAGGACGTGCTCACCTGCCGGGAGGCGGCACGGGCGTTCCAGTTCGATCGCGAACGGGACATCGCCCGAGATCTGCCACTGCTCCGTTCCGGTCGCTCGCCGGGGCCAACGATCGAAGACGAGGCGGCCGCGCGAAGGCTCGAGGCGAAGCACATACCCCTCGTCACCGTCGACGCCGGCACGCAGCAGCACTCCGCACTCGGTCGTGGCGTCGTCGATGTCGAAGCGGGCGCGCAGGCGGAACGCGGACGGGGCATCGACCGCCGTCAGCGCGTCGACGTAGCCCTCTGGCGCGGCCAGCACGGTGCCTGTCGGGATGCCGTGCCCGGGCTCCGAGAAAGTCTCCCTCAACTCAGTGGGGGGATGGAAGGCGAGCGTGCCGTCCCGACGCTGCTCGGCCTCGAGCACGGACATCGTCCCCGCCCATTGCCATGCACCGTCGTCGGCGCCGCCTTCGCGGGAGGCGATCCACCCGAAGAAGAAGCGGCGGTCGCCACGTGCCGCGGATTTCGCGGCATAGTATGCGCGGCCGTCGATCGTGTCGTGTTCGGGTACCAGCCAGGGCCCGTCCAGGCTGCGCGCCATCCGGTAGCGGGTGGTGAAGGCGTGGCTGAACTCCGAGTACACGAGGTACCACCAGTCACCCCACTGGAAGACCTCGGGGCATTCGTGAGCGAGGTACCTTCTCGGGTTCCAGAACGGCTCGGCGGGTTCCCAGGTCGAGAGGTCATGGGACGTGCATTGCGCGATGACACCGCGTCGGCGCGAGGGGCCGGTGGCGTGACGCGCGGTGATCAGCATCCGCCAGACGCTCGCCTGCTCGTCCCAGAACACGAACGGGTCCCGCCAGTCCCCCGTCTCGTAGCCGGCGGTCGCGCCGAACGTGTCGCCCGGATGCCGCTGCCAGGAGCGCATCCCGTCTGTGCTGGTTGCATGCATCACCAGTTGCAGGGGTCGTCCGTCCTGACCCCGCACGTCGGGGTTCTGCCCGGTGTAGAAGACGTGGTGCGTCCCGTCTTCGGCGCGCACGATGCTTCCGGTGTAGACGTTGAAGTCGGATGCCTCGTGCCCACCCGAGGCCAGAGCCACCTGCTCACCCCGGAACTCGGTCAGGTCGTCGGTCGCCACCCGATGCCACGGCATGCCCTCTTTCGGCGTGCGCCGCGACTCGTAGAGGTAGAAGAGGTGGAACACCCCCTCCTCCTGCCAGGGGATGACATCCCCGACCCACGCGCCTTCCGGCTGATAGAACCCTCGCTGGCTCATCGTCACCTACTCTGGTTAATCGGTTACGCAGAGCTTATCCGGCGTAGTGACCGATGGTCAAGCGGTTAACCACCGAATGTCTTGGCCTCAGTGCGAACGCAACGAGCGCCCCCGCTCGACGGCCGCGAGGGCGCTCATCCGAGGACCGGGCGTTCTCTCGAGGCCCGGCGGGGATCAGGAAGCCACGGAGAGCTCTACGGCCCAAGGGAGGTCGGCGCCCGGCCGGCTGACGGTGATCGCGGCGGCATCCACGGCTCGCACCGCGAGGTCCCGCAGCGTCTGCTCCGTGAGGTCACCGTCGTGCAGCGCCGGGTAGTCAGCCACGAGGGATGCCATGAAGGTATCTCCGGCGCCGATCGTGTCAGCGACGACGACACGGCGACCAGGTACCTCCACCACCCTTCCCTCTGCGGCGAGGACGGCGCCTCGCGCCCCGCGCGTGATGGCGACGAGCCGCGGGCCGAGGCGCCCGATCGTCGTCAGTACGCCGGTTTCGTCGAGTCCCGGGTACAGGAAGCCGGCGTCTTCGTCCGAGAGCTTCAGCACGGTGGACCGGCGTGCGAACTCCTCGAACCTCACTCGCGCTCGATCGAGATCGCCGACGAGAGCCGGGCGGATGTTCGGATCGAACGTCACGATCTCGGGGGCGAGCCGGTCGATCTGCTCCAGGACGACCTCATCGCCGGGCGGGAGGAAGGCTGCGACGGATCCCGCGTGGATGGTGCGCGGTCTCACCGGGAGACGCTCTCGCGACGCGGTCCAGTCGATGCTGAACTCGTAGCGCGCCGAGCCATCGTCGAGGATATGGGCGTGGGCCGTCGACGTCGGGCCTGCGCCGAACGACTCGGCCAGCACCCACACACCGGACCGTTCGAGGTGCCGGGTGATCGCACTCCCCCGTGGGTCGGTGCCCAGCCTGGTGAGCAGGGCCACCGCGATGCCCTGACGGCCGAGCCCGAGCGCCACGTTCGCGGGGCCACCCCCCGGCATCTCGACCGCCTCTTCTCCGGCGGTCGTGATGTCGACCAGGGACTCACCGATGACCAGCACGTCGACGTCGGTGGTCGTCGCGTCGATCAACGCCGTGCCTCGAGCGGGCGAAGGAAGCTGAGCTCGCTCGCGCCCCCGACGATGAGAGGGCCGAGCACGCCGTTGAATGCCGCACCCTTGTCGGCGCCGATGTGGGCATCGAACGCCGTCTGATCGCGGTACACCTCGAAGACGACGAACCGGTCCTCCGCCTCAGCGCGTGTGTAGACGTCGAACACGACGTTTCCGGACTCCTGGCGTACGGCTTCCGCGTATCCGCGGATCAGTCCCTCGACCTCGGCGCGGGCGCCGGGTCGTGCCGTGAACTCGGCGTAGAGCACGATCTGCTCCATGTCGTCTCTCCCTCCTGCTCTGCTCGGCCGGGGCTGGGTCGCTCCCCGGCCGAGCGAGGTCTCAGGCCTGTGCGGCTCCGGTCATGATGGCGACGGCGTCCGTCATCGAATGCGACTGCGGAGTGATCGTCGCAGCGCGCTTGCCGAGTCGCTGCACGTGGATCCGGTCGGCGACCTGGAAGACGTGCGGCATGTTGTGCGAGATCAGGATGACCGGCACGTTGTGCTCGCGCAGTCGCTGGATCAGCTCCAGGACCTGGTTGGACTCGCGTACGCCGAGCGCCGCGGTCGGTTCGTCGAGGATGACGACCTTCGAACCGAACGCGGCGGCGCGTGCGACCGCCACGGCTTGGCGCTGCCCCCCAGACAGGTTCTCGACCGCGACGGTCACGTCCTGAAGGGTCGAGATCCCGAGCTTCTGCACCTGCTCGCGTGCTTCCTTGCGCATGCCGGTCTTGTCCAGCGCACGGAAGACCGTTCCGGCCAGTCCGGGCTTGCGCCGCTCCCGCCCGAGGAAGAGGTTCGCGGCCACGTCGAGCGCCGGTGAAACCGCCAGGTTCTGATACACGGTCTCGATGCCTGCGGCACGGGCGTCCTGCGGGCGCTTGAAGTGCACCAGTTCACCGTCGAGCCGCAGTTCACCCTCGTCGGGGACGTAGGCGCCGGTCAGGCACTTGATGAGCGTCGACTTGCCGGCGCCGTTGTCGCCGATGACGGCGAGGACCTCGCCAGGGAACAGCTGCAGGCTCACCCCGTCGAGTCCGACGACCCGGCCGAAGGTCTTGACGAGTCGCTTGGCCTCGAGCACCGGGACACCTTGGGGTGTCGGGGTGGGCTCCACGGCGTCTTCGATGAGGCTCACTTGCGTACCTTCCTGATCCACTGGTCCACCGCGACGGCCACGATGACGAGGATGCCGATCGCGAGGGTCTGATAGAGGCCGTCGACGCCGGCGAGGAAGAGGCCGTTGCGGAAGACGCCGACGATGATCGCACCGAGCAGGGTGCCCCAGATGACACCGCGGCCGCCGAACAGGGACGTCCCACCGATCACGACGGCGGTGATCGAGTCGAGGTTGAGGTCGGCGCCTGCATTCGGGCTCGCGGCACCCGACCTGCCGATCTGGATCCAGGCCGCGACGGCGAGGACGGCGCCTGCCGCGATGTAGACGCCCATCAGCACGCGGCTCGTCGAGATGCCGGCGAGGCGTGCGGCCTCGGCATCGTCACCGACGGCGTAGACGTGACGTCCCCACGCGGTGCGGCCGAGGACGTAGGCGATCAGCACATAGAGCACGAGCATGATGATCACCCCGACGGTCAGGCGCACGTCGCCGATCGGGATGGGGGTCGCGGTCCACGTCAGCAGCTCGGGCATCTCGGCCTTGCGAACCGTCTGCCCACCGCTGTAAAGAAGCGTCAGTGCCACGAAGACATTGAGCGTGCCGAGTGTCGCGATGAACGGGGGAAGCTTCACCCGAGTGACGAGGAAGCCGTTCAGGGCTCCGGTCGCGAGAGCCGCCACGAGGCCGGCGAACAGCGCGAGGGGCGCCGGGAACCCGTTGTGGAACGCGGTCTGCGCCATCACCATGGAGGACAGGATCATCGCGGCACCGACCGAGAGGTCGATCCCCGCAGTGAGGATGATCAGGGTCTGGGCGATGGCTACGGTGCCGACGACCGACACCTGGTCGAGCACCAGCGAGAGATTCGCCGGCGCGAAGAACCGCGGGTTCACGCTGCCGAAGACGATGATCGCGATCACGAGCACGATCGCGGGGCTGATCGCCGGGTACTTGTGCAGCACGCCGCGGATGCGGTCGAGCGGGGTGCGACGGTCGAGGAATTCGGCCGCGAGGTCGAGGGTGGAGGTGGGCGGAGCTGGCTGGGTCACAGTGTCACTTCCGTGGGGGTGGGGAGGATGTTGCGACCGTCGCAGGGGTGACGGTCGCAGCATCCGTCATGGATCGGATTACTTCGTGCCCCAGCAGATCTCTGCGGCCTCGGTGGTGTCGATCGACTCGACGCCCTCGGCGGGCTGATCGGTGACGAGTGCGACGCCCGTGTTGAAGAAGTCGAGGCCTTCACTGGTCTCCGGGGCTTCGCCGGTCTCGACCAGCTCGACGATCGCTTCGACGCCGAGTTCCGCCATCTTCACCGGGTACTGCTGGCTCGTGGCGTCGATGATGCCGTCAGCGACCTGGCCGACACCGGCGCATCCGCCGTCGACGGACACGATCAGCACGTCGTCGCCACTCATGCCGGCGGCCTCCAGCGCCTGGTATGCACCGTAGGCGGCGGGCTCGTTGATCGTGTAGACGACGTTGATGTCGGGGTTCTTGGCGAGGAGGTTCTCCATCGCGGTGCGTCCACCGTCTTCGGCACCCTGCGACGCCTCGTTGCCGACGATGGTGTAGCTGCCGCCCTGGCCGCCCGTGTACGAGCCGGTCGGCTCCTCGTCGCCGTTCACCTCCGGATCGTTGAGCTCGATGCCCATGCCGTCGAGAAAGCCCTGGTCGCGGTTGTAGTCGACAGTCACGGCCTTGTCGTCGAACAGGTCGATGAGGCCGATGACCGCCTCGCCGCCGGCGAGGGTGGTAGCCGTCCACTGACCGATGTACTGACCGGCCAGGTAGTTGTCGGTGGCGAAGGTGATGTCGACGGCGTCCGCGGGATCGGGCACGGTGTCCAGCGCGATCACGAAGAGACCGGCATCGCGTGCCTTCTCGATCGCATCGAGCACCGCCGGACCGTTCGGGGTGATCAGGATGCCGGCGTCGCCCTTCGAGATGGCGGCCTCGATCGCCTGGATCTGGGTGTCTTCGTCGCCGTCCTCCTTGCCCGCGGCAAGAGTGAGGTTGACGCCGTTCTCCTCGGCTGCGACCTTCGCGCCGTCCTGCATCGCGATGAAGAAGGGGTTCGAGTTCGTCTTGACGATGAGAGAGACGCCGATCTCGTCGGAGCCGCCCTCGGTCGGGTTTGCGCCGCTCGTGCCGGCGCAGCCGGTGAGCGTCAGCGCTGCCGCGGCTGACATGGCGAACGCTGCGAACAGTGCGGTGCGTCCCTTGTGCATGTGGTTCTTCATTGAGTTCCTCTCGGCCGACGTTGCCAGGACTGACAACGATGTCAGAAGCGTTTGTATCGCAGCGCTCGGCTAGGGTCAACTGGAATCTTCAATTTCGTGATGGGACTGTGACACCGATGTCAATCGCTAACCCGGCTCGGGGCCAGAAGCCGCGCGCCACGATGAAGCAGGTCGCCGCACTGGCGGGCGTCGGCACCAAGACGGTCTCCAGAGTGGTCAACGACGAGCCGAATGTCGCGCCCGGGACGGCACAGCGCGTGTGGGACGCGGTCCGCGCGCTGGACTACCACGTCGACCTCCAGGCCGGCAGCCTCCGACGCACGGACGGACGCACACGCACGCTCGGCCTCCTCATCTCGAGCGTCGACAACCCGTTCGCCGGAGCGATCCACCGGGCCGTCGAGGATGCCGCGACGGAGCGCGGGGTAGCCGTCTTCGCTTCCAGCCTCGACGACGACGCGGACCGGGAGGAGCGTGCAGTGACCGCCTTCCTGCAGCGCCGAGTGGACGGCCTGATCCTGACCACCGCCGGGCGCCGGCAGAACTATGTCGCACAGCTGCAGGATCGCGGTATCCCCGTCGTCTACGTCGACCGCGAGCCCGCCGGTACGGAGGCGGATTCTGTCACCAGCGACAATCGAGCCGCTGCGCGGGCGGGGACCGAGTGGCTCATCTCCCACGGCCACCGCCGAATCGCCCTGCTCGCCGATCGCCGCGAGATTCCCACGGCTGCCGAGCGCGAGCGGGGATTCCTGGACGCCGCCAGGGACGCCGGGATCCCCACCGCACAGACCCCGGTCATCGCCGGCCTGCGAGATGCCGACGCCGCACACCGAGCACTCAGGGCGCTCCTCGAGTCGGATCAGCCGCCGACGGCGGTGTTCAGCGCCCAGAACCTCATCACCATCGGCGCGATCCACGCGCTGCGCGAAGCGGGAGCGGAGCACTCGGTCGCGCTGGTCGGCTTCGATGATGTGCCGCTGGCCGACCTCCTCGACCCTGGCATCACCGTGATCGCACAGGACCCGCAGGAGATCGGGCGTATCGCCGTGGCGCGCATCTTCGAGCGGCTGGAAGGCGACTCCTCCCCACCCCTCCACCACGTCGTGCCGACGAGCTTCGTCCCCCGCGGAAGCGGCGAGATCCCTCCCCCGTCGCAGCTGCCCGACGCTTCGAGCCGTTAGGCAGGCGCCACGCCGAAGCTGACGACGCGACGGAGCTCGTCGTTGCTTTGTCCAGCGGACAAGCCATAGCATCTCGCCCTGATGATCTGACATCGATGTCAGGCGAGTCGAAGAGACTCTGAGATCGCCAAGGAGGGCGAACAGCTGATGGTGAGAGCACGATGGATGTCACTACCTGGCGTGTCGCGGACCCCGAGGGCTTCGCGGCCTCGCGCCGTCGCGGCCGCGGGGCTGGCCGCGGGGATGATCGCGGCCGCGCTGGTGGGGTTGCCGCCCGCCGGCGCGGAGGAGATCGCGGTCGGCGCTGAGCCCCACCGCCCCGCTGTCCACTTCACGCCCGAACAGAACTGGATGAACGACCCGAACGGCATGGTGTACGTCGACGGCACGTACCACCTCTACTTCCAGCACAATCCGCAGGGGACTCGCTGGGGCAACATGAGCTGGGGCCACGCGACCTCGGACGATCTGCTCCACTGGGAGGAGCAGCCCCTGGCCATCCCGCAGACGTTCGACGACGACGGCCGTCCCATCGAGAGCATCTTCTCGGGATCCGTGGTCGTCGACGAAGACAACACCTCCGGTTTCGGCGACGGGACCCGGGCACCGCTCGTGGCGATCTACACGAGCGCCTACGAGCCGGCTCACCCCACTCGCGCGGGCAAGCAGGCGCAGTCGCTGGCGTACAGCACCGACGGCGGTTACACGTGGACGAAGTACGACGGGAACCCCGTCGTCGACCGGGACTCGGCGAACTTCCGCGACCCGAAGGTGTTCTGGTACGACGGCCCGGCCGGCAGCTACTGGGTGATGACCGCCGTCGAAGCGCTCGACCACAAGGTCGTCCTGTACAAGAGCCAGGACTTGAAGTCGTGGGAGCATCTCTCCGACTTCGGCCCCGCGAACTCGACCGGCGGCATCTGGGAGTGCCCCGATCTGTTCGAGCTGCCCGTCGACGGCGATCCCGACGACACGCGGTGGGTGATGGTGGTGAACCTCAACCCCGGCGCGGTGGCCGGAGGCAGCGGCGGCCAGTACTTCGTCGGCGACTTCGACGGCGTCACGTTCACGAGCGAGACCACGGAAGGCCCGCAGGCCCTGCCGGCGGGCGAGGTGTTCGCGGGCTTCGACGACGGCACGTACAACGGCTGGACGGTCGCCAATGAGCCCGGCAACTGGAGGGAGGGGCCGTGGGGGCCGACGCCTGCGACGGGGGCGCTGCCGGGACAGAACCCGGTGGCCGGCTACATCGGCGCGGGGCTCGTCAACGGGTTCAACGACGGCGACTGGCCGGTGGGCACGTTGGAGTCACCCGCGTTCACCGTCGAGAGCGACTACATCAACTTCCTCGTCGGCGGGGGGCGGCATCCGCACGTCTCCGGCGCGCAGCTGAGCAACGAGCCGCCCGCCGGTGCCACCGTGTTCGACTTCGAGCTGCCCGACGGACAGATCCTCGCCGACGCCGGCTGGGAGATCACCGGCGACTTCGCGACCGAGCCGTGGCGCAACCCGTCGACCGCCGGCGGTGATTACTACCTCGGCGCCAAGCGCCTGAACACGTGGGAGGGCGGTCCGCGCGGCGACGACAACGTGGGCACGTACACCTCGCCGGCCTTCGCGCTCGACGGAGACCACGTCTCGTTCCTCATCGGCGGCGGCAAGCGCACGGACGGGTCGCTCCAGGCCGAACTCGTGGTCGACGGTGCCGTGGTGCGCACGCAGACCGGCCCGGAGGCCGGGCAGCTCAACTGGCGTTCGTGGGATGTCGCGGAGTACCGCGGGCAGAACGCCCAGCTGCGCATCCGAGACGAAGCCACCGGCGGCTGGGGCCACCTGACGTTCGACCATGTGGTGGTCGGCGATGCGCCCGCGAAGCCACGTTCGGACGAGACATCCGTCAATCTGGTCGTCGACGGAGAGATCGTCCGCACTGCCACCGGCGCCGACAGCGAGACCCTCGACTGGGCGAGCTGGAACGTCAAGGAGTTCGAAGGGCGTGAGGCCTCGATCCGGGTGATCGACAACAACCGCTTCGGCTGGGGTCACATCCTGCTCGATCAGGTGATGATGGCAGATGCCGCGGCCCCGACCCGGCTGGAGAGCTACGACTGGCTCGACTGGGGCCGCGACTACTACGCGGCCGTGTCGTACTTCGGCACACCGTCGGGGTCGCGGATCATGCAGGGCTGGATGAACAACTGGGATTATGCCAACGACATCCCGACAAGCGCGTGGCGCAGCAGCATGTCGCTGCCCCGCGAGGTGACGCTCGTCTCGACACCGGCCGGGCCGCGCCTGACGCAGCGCGTGGTGCCGCAGCTGGCCGGCCAGCTCCAGACGACGGAGGCGACGTCGCTCACCTCGGTCGCTGTGGCCGGCGAGACCGACCTCGGTCTCGCGGGCGACGTCGTCAAGCTGGAGGTCGTGCTCCGTCCCGGTGACGCGGATCGGGCGGGCGTGCGCGTCTTCGGCGACGAGGACTCGGGCACCCTCATCGGGTACGACGCCGAGGCAGGACGCCTCTTCGTCGACCGGCGCGACTCGGGGAACACCGCGTTCCACCCGGCGTTCGCGTCGATCGAGGATGCGCCGCTGGATCTCGGCGCCGACGGCACCGTCGCCTTCGAGGTCTACCTCGACCGCGCCTCGGTGGAGCTGTTCGCCGATGACGGGCTGCTCACGATCACCGACCAGGTCTTCCCCGACGCGGGTGCCGACGCGATCACCGCGTGGTCGGAGGGAGGCGAAGCAACGATCGAGCGGATCACCGTCACGCCGATCACGCCCACCATGTGGCAGCAACCCGAGCCCGTCGCAGCACCTGCGGCCCCGGCATCCGTCATCGCCACCGCCGGCGGCGAAGGAGTCGAGGTCTCGTGGACGCCTCCGACCGACGACGGCGGTGCGCCGGTGACCGAGTACCGCGTCTATCAGGACGGCGTTGCCGAGCCGATCGCGACGACGCCGTCCGCCACGTATACCGTGAGTGACCTGATCCCCGGCTCGACCGTGCGGTTCGCCGCCACTGCGGTGAACACGGCCGGCGAGAGCGAGAAGTCGGAGTGGTCGGCGCCGGTGACGGTCCCGGACGGGGCGACCGCCGCGCCCGCTCGAGGCACGCTGTCGCACGACAACGGCTGGGACACCGGTCTTGCCGACGGCGACTACAACGTCACGATGAATCTGTACCACGGGCAGAACGGCTCGTCCTTCCGGCTGTTCGAGAACGGAGCGCTGGTCGCGACGGTTCCGCTCGCGTACGGAGGCACCGCCGCGCAGCAGGCGAAGGTTCCGATCACCGGAAAGCCCAACGGCGTCTACGTGTACACGGGCGAGCTGGTGAACACGAAGGGGGTCGCTGCCACGACCTCGGTGACCGTGAAGGTCACCCAGGCCAATCCGGGCAAGCCCGTGCTCTCGCACGACAACACCGACGGCGACGGCCGATTCACGCTCACCGCCAACATGTGGTGGGGCACGAACGCGACGTCGTACCGCTTCTACGAAGGGAGCACCGTGATCGCCGAGGGCAGCCTCGTCGCGGCGACGCCGGGCCCGCAGTCGGCGACGACCACTGTCGAAGGGGCGTCACTGGGCAAGCACACGTACCGAGTGGAGTTCATCAACGCGGCGGGGGCGACATCCAGCGCTCCGCTCACGGTCACCGTGAGGAAGTAGGCGGCCGACGGGCGGCGCGGCGCAACTCTCGCGGCGTGCCGCCCGCAGAGGTGGAGGGGCTCGAAAGCGGAGTCTGCGGGGCGCGATTCGAACCCCTCCACGTGGTGCGACGATGTCGTCGGTCGATGTCGCCACTCGACGGGGAGCGGCAGAGTCGTGGGCGGGCTGGCGGTCTACGCGGGGCGCTCCGGTCGCGGCGGGGCGACCGACTCGCGCTCCACCACGGGACAGGCCAACACGGTCGGATGCTCGGTGAGCAGGGTCTGCTCTTCTTTGCCGTGAATGAGATCGGCGAGGGTGGATACGGCCCAGGCCCCCATCTCGTAGTGCGGGAGGGAGACCGTGGTCAGCGTCGGGAACAGACTGTCGGGTATCGGCGCCTGGTCGTCGAAGCCGACGATGGAGAGGTCGGCGGGGATGACGAGTCCGCGCTCGCCGGCTGCCCGGTACGCGCCGACGGCCATTCGGTCGTTGTAGCAGAACACCGCGGTGGGAGCCCGGTCGAGCAGCTCCTGGCTGGCACGGTACCCGCCGCGCGCGTCCGCGGGGCCCGCGACCACGAGGTCATCGGTCGGCAGACCTGCCGCGTACATCCCGTCGAGGTAGCCGAGGAGGCGTCCTCGCGTGGCGGGGACGTCCTCGGCGCTCGCGGCGAATGCGATCCGCCGATGCCCCGCGCGCGCGAGCATCTCCACGACCGCGGCGGCGCCCGCACGTTCGTCCGGCAGCACTGCGGGGATGGCCCCCGCGGAATCTCGTGCACCGATCAGCGCGGCGGGCCGGGACCGCAGATTCTCCGGGGCGACGATCACGTCGTGATACACCGTGGCGTAGATGATGCCGTCGACCTGCCGGTCGAGGAAGGCCTGGATCTGGGCCGCGTCCACCTCCGGCGCCGGATTCAGCACGGAGTTGATGATGGCGAGGGTGAGGTTTCGCCGGCTGGCCTCTTCCTGAGCACCGAGGATGATGCGACCGGCGTGGGGGGTGGTCGCGATCTCCTCGGTGACCAGGCCGATCATGTCCGACGCCTGCGTCCGCAGCCCGCGAGCGAGGCGGTTCGGTCGGTAGCCCAGCTCCTCAGCGGCAGCGCGGACGCGCGCTGCGGTGTCTTCGCTGACCCGCGTATGCGGTGTGGCGTTGAGCACGTGGGAAACGGTGGTCTGTGAGACGCCCGCGTGTGCCGCGACGTCCCGGATGCCAGCGGTCTTCTCTGTCACTCGGCTCTCCGTCATCGTTGCTCTCTCACGTTCGTACCACCTTTCGGTCAACGACGGTCCACGCGACGGTCCCCCAGCGCCACTACGCCAGCGGGCAGCGGGGTGGACTCGGCGCGGACGCCGGCTCCGATCGCTGGGGTCGGCCGGAATGCGTTCGCCGCGAGATCGACGACGACCTCGTCATCGCGACCCGAATCGAGGATGGTGTTCCCGGTGGCCGTGGGATCGACCAGGACCGCGGTCACGGCGAGGCGTCGCGAGGCGTGAGTCGCGAGCAAGGCGTCGACCTGTGCCTCGAAGCACGAGTCGCTCGATGAGGTGGCGACGTCCAGCCCCACCACGTGGTTGCTCGCGATGTAGTTGTCGCGGCCGGCCACCAGCCGGATGATCACAGGGGCTACGCCTGCCGGCCGGACGCTCTCGGCGTCGATGACCTCGGAGAAGTGATTGCCGATGATCGAGTTGTCGCTGCCGTTGATCGCCAGGAGCCCGAAGAGGTCGTCCAGCCCGTTGTCCACCGCGAGGAATGGCGTCCAGGGCTCGTGATCGCGGAGGAAGTGGTTCGAGCCCACCAGATTCTCAGAACTGTTCGCGGCGAGGACCATCATCCCCGGGTAGAACGAGTGGAGGCGGTTGTTGGTCACGCTCGATCGGGTGACACCGTGAAGGTGCACGCTGCTCGCGCCGCGCGGAAAGACGTTGTTCGCGGTGATCAGAAGCCCGCCGTGGCTCTCGGCGTAGATCGAGTGACCATGGGGGCCGGCCCCGATGAGGTTGTCGGTGATCTTCGACGCCTGGCCCCAGCTGCGCAGTTCGATGCACGAACCGCATTCCGCGATGAAGTTGTCGTGGATCGAGAGTGCGTCCGCCTTATGGATCGTCAACGCATGCTCGAGGTAGACGAACCCCATGCCTGTGATCCGGAATGAGTCGTTGGCATCCCTGACATGGATGCCCGTCTTCCCGTTGGCGTACGAGTTCTCCGGGTTCTCTCCCGGTTGGTCGCCGACGAAATGCAGCCCGTCGATGCAGAAGCCTGCGAACTCGACTGAGCTGATTCTCGGGCTTCCGCTGCGTGCCACCAGGAATGCGGCGCCGGCGGATTCGTCCTGTGCGTCTGCGGCAGCGATGTCGACGAGGATGCGGCTGCCTCCGGGCCACAGCTCATGCAGCCCCGGCCATTCGCCTTCGGGGACGTTGAACCGGATGCTGGACGAGGTGAAGCCGTGCCCCGCGCCTTCGATCCGCAGGAAGCTGACGTCGATCAGCACCTGGGTGCGAAGTCGGTAGTCCCCGGGCGGGATGTGGATCACGGCGCCCGGCTTCCCCCCGTCCCCGATGTCGGGCGCTGATTGGCGGGCCTTGACGTCCGCGATGATGCTGTTGATCACCTCGCCGATGTCCTGGTGGGGATCGCCGTGAGGCCACGCCGTCACGTCGTAAGTGTTGTCACTCGACATTGATGTCCAATCGTGTCCCGACTTCTCAGCCCTTGACCGCGCCGAGGGTGAGCCCGGCGACGATCTGCCGCTGGAGGAGGAGCGTGAGCAGGATGACGGGGATCGAGTACACCGCCGCCAGCGCCGTCATCCCTCCCCAGTCCAGGCCGAACTGGCTCTGGAAGTTGGCGATCACGACCGGGGTGGTCTGCGCCCTGACGGAGGTGAGCAGGAGCGCGAACAGGAACTCGTTCCACGACGCGAGGAACGCGAAGATCGCGGTCACCGCGAGGCCGCCCGACACCACGGGCAGCACGACCCGCCACATCGCCTGGAGCCGGTTGCAGCCGTCGACCTCGGCCGCTTCGCTCAACTCGTCCGGGACGGCCTCGAAGAAGCTCGCCATGAGCCAGATGGAGAGGGGAAGCGAGATCGTGGTGTGCGCGAGCGCGAGCCCGAAAGAGGTGTCGGTCAATCCGAGGTTGCGCATCACCTCGATGAGGGGCGCCCCCACGGCGATGGTCGGCACCATCCGCGTGACCAGCGCCGCCACGATGAACACGCGTCCGCTGGGGGTGCGAAACCGAGTGATCGCGTAGGCGGCGGGCACGGCGAGCACCAGCGACAGCACGGTCGAGATGACCGCGGTGACCACGCTGTTGATGAGCGCGGCCGGCACTCCCTCGCGGGTGAGCGCGGGTACGTAGTTATCGAGGGTCCACGTCTCGGGCCACACCGATGGCGGCACGGCGATCGCGTCCAGCGGGGGCTTGAACGACGTCAGCAGCAGGTAGAGGAACGGGAACCCGTACAGGATGATGGCGGCGGCGAGCAGCACCCACAGCAGGATGCGGCTCTTGCCTCGGGTTTCGAGCGGATTCATCGTGTACTGCTTCCTGGACGCCAGATCAGCATGATCGCGGCGATGGCCACGGCCAGCATGACGATGAGATAGACCGTTCCCATGGCGCTGGCCAGCCCCGGATCCCCGAACCGGGTCATGGTGCGGTAGATGAGAAGGCTGAGCGTGGTGGTGCTGCCCTGAGGGCCGCCATCGGTCTGGATGAGGATGATGTCGAATGCCCGGGCCGCGTCGATTCCGCGCACGATCAGCGCGACCGCGATCACGGGTCGCAGCAGCGGGATGATGATGCTGAACAGGATCCGCGGGTACCGGGCGCCGTCGATGCGGGCAGCTTCGATCACATCGCCGGGGATGTTCTGCAGTCCGGCGAACAGGACGAGTGTGATGAACGAGGTGGTCAGCCAGATGTCGGGCAGCGCGACCGAGAACAGTGCGATGTTCGGGTCGCTCAGCCACTGGATCTGGTCAGGGCTGGAGAGGATGTGCGCCTCGTAGAGCAGCTGGTTGACGATGCCGAAGTTGTCGATGAGCAGGAATCGCCACAGCAGACCGGCGACCACCGGTGCGATCATCAGCGGGTACATGAACACGGTGCGGAACACGGCCGAGCGTCGGCCGAGGGCGGTGAACAGCAGCGCCACGGCGAGACCGAGGATGAACTCGGCAGTCACCACGAACACGGTGTACACGACCGTGCGGACGGATGCCGACTGGAACGCCTCCGACGCGAACGCCGTGGCGTAGTTCGCGAAGCCGACGAACGTCCGCGGCGCACCGGCGAACGGGGAGATCTCGAAGAAGCTGTCGTAGATGAATCGGATGAGGGGCCACAGCACGAAACCTGCGAGGAACAGGGCGGCCGGCGCCATGAGCAGGAGCGCGAATCGGCGGTCGCCGCTGTCCTTGCTGCGGTGCTTGCGCGGGTGCGGGCGTGAGCCCTGGCGCGGGGGTGCGCCGGGGTGCGCGGCCCGCGGGGGGACGGCCGGGGCCGCCCCACCGCGGGTTGAAGGAGCGAGAGTCTCCACGGAATGCCTTCTGAAGGGATCGTCTACTGGACGATCGACTCGATCTGGGACTTGGCGTCCGACAGGAGCTGCGCGGTGTCCGCTCCCGGCTCGACGGCCTTCTGGATCATCGGAACGAGCACGGAGTCGACGATCTCCTGCCACTGCGGGGTCGCGGGCCGAGGCAGCGACTGCGACGCCTCCAGCGTCATCACCAAGGCGGGATAGTTCTCGAAGCCGGCCTCGCCCTCCTTGCTCTCGAACGCGCTCTTGCGGGCGACCAGACCCAACGAGGTATCGGCGGCGAGGTCATTGTGCTCATACGCGAACGCGATGAAGTCCTTCGCCGCCTCCTGCTTGGCTCCCGACGCGGGAACAGACAGGTACCACGCGCCGGGCACTCCCGCCACGCCACCGGGGCCGCCGATCATCGGCGCGACGCCGATGGCGTCCTTCACGGCGGAATCCTCCGGCGTCTGCCGGTAGGCATGACCCCAGAATCGCATCATCGCGAGCTTGCCCTGGTAGAAGAGGTTCTGCGCTCCCGCCCAGTCCAGCTGCGCGGCGCCGGACGGAGCGTACGGGAGCAGGCTGACGTAGTAATCGAGCGCTTCCTTGTGCGCGGCGTCGTCGATCGTCACCTCGCCAGTGTCGGTGTCGAGCACCATGTTCTCTTCACCGGCCTGCGACACCGTGGCCAGCCACTCCGTCTCGACGGCACCCTTCACATCGGTGCCGTACAGATCGATCGCACCGTCGCCGTCAGTGTCGCGGGTGAAGAACTCCGCGATATCGCGGTATTGCTCCCACGTGGTCGGCGCGGTCAAGGGATAGCCGTACTTCGCTTCGAAGTCGGCCATATTCTTCGGGTCCTCGAAGAGGTCGGTGCGGTAGAAGAGAATCTCGGAGTTCGTCCAGACCGGCATGCCGACGAACGTGCCATCCACCTGCGACTCGCTCACCAGGCCGCCGAACAGGTCGGACTCGACGTCGTCGGTGAACAGGTCGTCCAGCGGCGCCAGCCCCGGCGCGAAGGCGGGAAGCCAGATCGCGTCCAGCGCGGCGATGTCGAAGGAGGGCTTTCCTGCCTGCAGTTCGGACGTGATCCGATCGTAGAGCCCCGCGTACGGAAGCTCCACGAGGGTGACCTCCGTCCCGGTCTCATCCTTGTACAGGTCGGCGATCGGCTGCAGTTCAGCCTTTCCGCCACCCTCGACCACGACGGTGAGCGCACCGGCGTCAGCGGCGGGTTCGCCACCACCGCCTCCGGCGCCGCACCCGCTCAGTGCGATGGCTGCGGTGGTCACGGCGGCCGCCGCAACCAGTCCCCGGCGGAAACGCGCGTCCGCCGACATGCGAAGCTTCATCACTTCGACTCCATTCATTGATGTACAGGAGGGGTGCAGACTCCGGTCGGACGCGATGCCAATACGATTTGCCAAAACGTCTTGGCACGACTTTAGCGGGCGCCACCGAGGCCGTCAAGAATTGGCCGTCATCCGATAGCGGGCCACGTGCGCCCGCTGCCGGCGACGGCGATCGCGAGATTGACGGTCGGCGCCGACAAGGGCGACGTCGACAGGGCGTCACGGCAGACCGCGTGTCCTCATACATCCCGCGGTGAGCGTTCCCGGGGGAACGCGGCACGAGTCCCGGGCGAGGTTTACCAGCTCAGCGCGAAAGCTGCGTCTCGCCTCACGCACCCGCCGCCGACAGCGCTGGCAGCGCGACGCCATGGAGCGCGTCCACGACGGGAGCGAGCTCTGGCCGGTCGGCGGCGTCAGTGAGCGCACGCTCGAGGGCCTCGTCGTGCACAGGCAGCGCCCGGTCATAGAGTGCGCGCCCGCTGGGAGTGAGCTCGGTATAGATGCCGCGGCGGTCGTCGGCGCACAGGATGCGCGTGAGCAGCCCCCTGTCTTCGAGGCGGGTGACCAGACGCGTGGTGGCGCTGGGGCTGAGCGCTGCAGCACGCGCGAGCTGCTGCATCCGCATGTGCCAGCCGTCCTGCCGACTGAGCGCGTCGAGGACCGTGAACTCCACCACGGACAGTTCGACCGCCGCGAGGCCGCGCTCCAGTTCCGACTCGATCAGTCCGTGCAGCGCCGCGAGCGTGCGCCACCCTTGCGCTCGCACCTCAACAGCGTCGTCGCCGATGCCCATGTGACACTCCTGAATAAATAGTTGCTTGCGCGGTGTATTTGCGTGTGCAATGATCTTCCTTGCTTGTGCATTATCCCGCGCTTGCAACTACCTTACCGTCTCACGAGGAGATTGTCATGCCTTTGGGTCTCGTGGCGCTGGCTATCGGCGCTTTCGGCATCGGGTTGACCGAGTTCGTCATCATGGGCTTGCTGCCCGAGGTCGCCGCCGATTTCGGCGTCTCCGAAGCAGCCGCCGGATGGCTGATCTCCGGCTACGCCCTCGCGGTGGTCGTCGGGGCGTTGGTGCTCACCGCGGCAACCACCCGACTGCCCCGCAAGCCCGTCCTGCTCGGCCTGATCGTGCTGTTCATCCTGGGGAACGTGCTCACCGCGATCGCCGAGGACTACAGCCTCGCGATGATCGGCCGCATCCTCGCCGCTCTGTGCCACGGCGCGTTCTTCGGGATCGGCTCCGTCGTCGCCGCAAGCATGGTGGCCCCGGACAAGAAGGCCGGCGCCATCGCGATCATGTTCACCGGACTCACCGCCGCCAACGTGCTCGGCGTCCCGTTCGGAACGTTCCTCGGCCAGCAGCTCGGTTGGCGCTCGACGTTCTGGGCGATCTCCGCGATCGGCGTCCTCGCGTTCATCGGCATCGCCGCCCTCGTGCCGACCCTTCACAGCCCGGAAGAGCGGATCAGCATCCGCGGCGAACTGCGAGCGTTCCGCTCCGGCCAGGTGTGGCTCTCGCTCCTCGTGACCGTCCTCGCCTATGGGGGCATGTTCGGCGCGTTCACCTACATCGCCTACACCCTGACGGAGGTCACCGGGTTCCCCACCACCGCGGTGCCCTGGCTGCTCGTCCTGTTCGGCGCCGGCCTCGTGGTCGGCAACTGGCTCGGCGGCAAGCTCGCCGATCGCTCCATCGACGCCACCCTGATCGGCTTCATCGCGGCACTCGTGGTGATCCTCGCCCTCTTTGCGCTGTCCGCGGGATCCCAGGCCGCCACCATCATCGCCCTGTTCCTGATGGGCGGATTCGGATTCGGCACCGTGCCCGGTCTGCAGAGCCGCATCATGATCTACGCCGGCCAAGCTCCCACCCTCGCCTCGGGCGCGAACATCGGCGCGTTCAACGTCGGCAACGCCATCGGCGCATGGGCAGGCGGCGTCGGCATCGCCGCGGGCCTCGGCTACACCTCCCCCATCTGGATCGGCGCCGTCATCACCGTCGCCGCCCTCGTCGTCATGATCATCGCGGCCGCAGCCGGACGCAGTACGCGAACGGATGCTGCAGCCGCTGGCGTTGCGGAGGGCTCGTCGACCGGCGCGAATACGTCGGAGAACGCGACCGCAGACTCCCCCGCCCGTTGAGCCGACCACTATCCAACACCGATCGAGAAGGAGAATCCCCATGACCACCACCATCAGCAAGCTCACGACCGCCGACGCCGACCGCCTCATCGCCGCCGCCCGGGACGCCGCCGAACGGGCCGGCGCAACCGTCAGCGTCACCGTCCTCGACGCCGGAGGCCACCTCCTCGCCTTCCGTCGCGACGACAACGCGGTGCTGATCTCCGGGGAAACCAGCATCCGCAAGGCTTACACGGCCCTTCAGCTCGACGCCGCCACTGCGGACGTCGTCGACGCGGTGAAGCCCGACGGACCATTCCACTCCCTGCAGACGGCGCTCGACCGACCGCTGCTGTTCATCGCCGGAGGGGTGCCGGTTCACCGTGACGGCCACCTCATCGGCGCGATCGGCGTCGGGGGCGGCGCCCCCGCCGACGACCACCGGTTCGCGACCGTCGCCGCGGCGACGATCGGGTCCTGAATGTGGAGCGATCAATTGCCCGTACTCCCGAGGAGGTCTTCGCCGACCACGCCACGCGGCTACGATCGGGCGACCTCAAGAGCGTTCTGCACACTCGGCTGAGTCGGCGCGCGCAGGGAAGTATGGGCTGCGTGAGTTCGCAAGGAGTAGCAGCCCCTCCTCGCTGCTGAACGCCGAGGTGGTTGCTCACAGTCAGGCGAAGGCTGCCGGGTTCCGCTGAAGCACTGCGGCGTGTCCGAGGGGACTGCCGCTATCGACCCATCGAGCGAGGGCTGCCGGGGCGAGCAAGGTTCTCGGCTGCGAGGGAGCGGCACCGATGACGCCTTCCAGTTGTTGAGAGAGGCCGTTCGGTTGGTGAGTCCATCTGAAGCCAGTCATGTGCTGCGGCGCACAACCAATTCACTGATTCGCTGCAGGAACTCATCTCCCGTCCGTGTCCAGCCCGGAATCAGCGCCGACGCCCACAAGGACGGCTGGATGAAGCCGCTCGCCGTACCGCTGAACGACCTGATCGATGTTCTCCCTGACGTCGGATTCATCCAGGCGAAGTTCCTCGACATCGACGAGAACCTCGTCGACGCCCAGGTGCCGTGGTCCGAGATCATCGAAACTCTCATCACCTATGGCTACACCGGGTGGGTCTCCAGCGAGTACGAAGGAGAGCGAACCGTGTATCGAGGCCAAGAGCAGGTGCGACGTCACCACGCTCTGATGAGATCGATCGAAACTGAGGTCCGATCGCGATAGAACGCGACCACCCCCGGGGGTGCGTCCGAGCGCGGCTCCGCTTGCGCGCTGTGAGACCAGACCTGCAGCGAGCGGGATCCATCACCTGAAACCCGCCGCAGACTAGCGTGGGGTCGTGTCCGCACCCGCGACCGACGCCCGCACCGCGCACGCCGCCGGCGTGCGGCGGCTGCTCGAGAGCTACTGGGCGCTGCCGCCGGACGCGCAGGTCCGGCTCGCCAAGCGCACCTCGAACCTGTTCCGCTCGCGTTCGGCAACTGCCGCCCCCGGCCTGGACACGTCGGGGTTGACGGGAGTCATCCGCGTCGATCCTGAGGGTCGCACGGCGGACGTCGCGGGCATGTGCACCTACGAGGATCTCGTCACCGCGACGCTGCCTCACGGGCTGGCACCCCTCGTCGTGCCGCAACTGAAGACGATCACGCTCGGCGGCGCGGTCACGGGCCTGGGCATCGAGTCGACGTCGTTCCGAAGCGGGCTGCCGCATGAGTCGGTGCTCGAGATGGATATCCTCTCCGGTGCGGGGAAGGTGATCACGGCATCCCCGAGCGAGCACGCCGACCTGTACCGGGCGTTCCCCAATTCGTACGGCACTCTCGGCTACGCGGTGCGACTGCGCATCGAACTCGAGACGGTTCAGCCGTTCGTGGCCCTTCGGCACGTGCGCTTTCACACGATCGACGATCTGATGGCGGCAATGGACCGCATCGTCGCAACGCGTCGGCTGGACGACGTGCCGGTGGACTATCTCGACGGCGTGGTGTTCAGCGCCGACGAGAGCTACCTGTGTGTCGGGACCCAGAGCTCCGCGCCCGGTCCGGTCAGCGACTATACCGGCCGACACATCTACTACCGGTCCATGCAGCACGACGACGCCGCGAGGGCTGACCGACTCATCATCCACAACTACCTCTGGCGGTGGGACACCGACTGGTTCTGGTGCTCGGCGGCGTTCGGGGCGCAGCATCCACTCGTCCGTCGCGTGTGGCCCCGACGCTACCTCAGCAGCGCCACGTACAGCAGGCTCATGCGGCTGGAACGCCGATTCGACATCGGGGATCGCCTGGAGAAGATGCGCGGGCGCCCCGCACGCGAGCGCGTGATCCAGGACATCGAAGTGCCGATCGCCCGGTGCGCCGAATTCGTCGACTGGTTCCTCGGGAACGTGCCGATCACGCCCATCTGGCTCTGTCCGCTGCGATTGCGCGACGAAGACGCGTGGCCGCTCTACCCGCTGCATCCAGCCGAGACCTACGTCAACGTCGGCTTATGGTCGACCGTGCCGGTCGGCGTCACCGAAGGCGAGACGAACCGGCTGATCGAGCGGAAGGTGGGCGAGCTCGACGGGCACAAATCGCTGTACTCCGACGTGTTTTATTCGCGGGAGGAGTTCGACTCGCTCTACGGCGGGGCCGACTATCGAGCGGTGAAAAGGCGGTACGACCCCGACGGGCGACTGCTCGACCTCTATCAGAAGGCTGTGCAACGACGATGACCACATCCGAGGAACGGACGGATGCCGCGGCCGATGGCGACGCGGACGGCACGGGCGACGCGGACTCCGGCAAGCTCTCGCTCGCCGAGGTGCTCGAGATCTTCACGGCGGGCCGGCTGCCGCTGCGCTTCACCGCGTATGACGGCAGCACGGCCGGACCTTCGGACGCGCCGTTCGCCCTTGACCTGAAGACACCCCGCGGCACGACCTATCTCATCACCGGGTTCGGCGATCTCGGGCTCGCGCGTGCCTACATCGCCGGCGATCTCGACATCCGAGGCGTGCACCCCGGCGACCCGTACGAGCTGCTCAAGACGCTCGAGAGCCTCGAGTTCACGCGACCATCGCCGCGGCTCATGGCCCGGATCGTCCGCTCGATCGGCGTGGAGCATCTGCGCCCGGTCGCGCCGCCGCCGCAGGAGGTGCCCCCGCGCTGGAGGCGCATCGCCGATGGCCTGCGGCACAGCAAGTCGCGCGATGCCGAGGCGATCCACCACCACTACGACGTCTCGAACATCTTCTACGAGTGGGTGCTCGGCCCGTCGATGACCTACACGTGCGCGTGCTATCCGCACCTCGACGCGTCGCTGGAGGAGGCACAGGAGAACAAATACCGGCTCGTGTTCGAGAAGCTGCGGCTGAAGCCGGGCGACAGGCTGCTCGACGTCGGCTGCGGCTGGGGCGGCATGGTGCACTACGCCGCTCGTCGGGGCGTCCACGCCCTCGGAGTGACGCTGTCGCACGAGCAGGCCGGGTGGGCGCAGCGCGCTATCGCCGACGAAGGGCTGGAGCACGCTGAGGTGCGGTACGGCGACTACCGTGACATCGCCGAGACCGGTTTCGACGCGGTGTCGTCGATCGGGCTGCTCGAGCACATCGGGGTGCGCAACTACCCGGCGTACTTCCGCTTCCTGCGCTCGCGGATACGCCCGGGAGGCCTGCTGCTCAACCACTGCATCACCCGCAGTGACAACAAGACCGAGCCCGCGGCGCGGGGGTTCATCGACCGCTACGTCTTCCCGGACGGCGAGCTGACCGGTTCGGGTCGCATCATCACCGAGGCACAGGATGCCGGGCTCGAAGTGCTGCACGAGGAGAACCTGCGCCCCCACTACGCCCTGACGCTCCGTGACTGGTGCGCGAACCTCGTCGAGCACTGGGACGAAGCGGTCGCCGAGATCGGACTGCCTGCCGCAAAGGTGTGGGGCCTCTACATGGCCGGATCCCGGCTCGCCTTCGAATCGGGCGGGATCGAGCTGCACCACGTTCTGGCCGTCAACTCCCGGGGGAGCAGCGACGATGCCGACCTTCCGCTGCGGCCGTGGTGGACGCCATAGCGGCGCGCGGCCGGCGTCGCGGCGGTTCTCATCTCGAGTCCGCCACGCTTCGTGCCGCGATTGTGCGGGCGGGTGAGCGTTCGCTGTCGCTACCGGGTCTGGTGTGAGAAGGCACGAAAAGAGGCCCGGACCCGCAGAATCCTGCGGGTCCGGGCCTCTCAGCCGCCCAATATAGGCGAGGCGTGATCTGGAACTTCTAGAAGTCCCAGTCCTCGTCCTCGGTGGCCTCGGCCTTGCCGATCACGTACGACGATCCCGACCCCGAGAAGAAGTCGTGGTTCTCGTCGGCATTAGGCGACAGGGCCGACAGGATCGCCGGGTTCACGTCGGTGACGGTCGAGGGGAACATCGCCTCGTAGCCGAGGTTCATGAGGGCCTTGTTGGCGTTGTAGTGCAGGAACTTCTTGACGTCCTCGGTGAGGCCGACGCCGTCGTAGAGGTCCTGCGTGTACTGCACCTCGTTGTCGTAGAGCTCGTAGAGCAGCGAGAAGGTGTAGTCCTTGATCTCGTCGCGCTTGGCCTGGTCGACCGTCTCGAGTCCGCGCTGGAACTTGTAGCCGATGTAGTACCCGTGCACGGCCTCGTCGCGGATGATCAGGCGGATGAGGTCGGCCGTGTTGGTGAGCTTCGCCCGCGATGACCAGTGCATCGGCAGGTAGAAGCCCGAGTAGAACAGGAACGACTCCAGCAGGGTCGAGGCGACCTTGCGCTTGAGGGGCTCGTCGCCGCGGTAGTACTCCATGACGATCTGAGCCTTCTTCTGAAGGTTCGGGTTCTCGACCGACCAGCGGAATGCCTCGTCGATCTCTTTCGTCGAGCACAGCGTCGAGAAGATCGACGAGTACGACTTCGCGTGCACCGACTCCATGAACGCGATGTTCGTGTAGACGGCCTCTTCATGCGGCGTGATCGCGTCGGGGATGAGCGACACCGCGCCCACCGTGCCCTGGATCGTGTCGAGGAGCGTGAGCCCCGTGAACACGCGCATCGTGAGGGTCTGCTCCTCAGGGGTGAGCGTGTTCCACGACTGGATGTCGTTCGACAGCGGCACCTTCTCGGGCAGCCAGAAGTTGTTCACGAGGCGGTTCCACACCTCGAGATCCTTATCGTCCTGGATGCGGTTCCAGTTGATGGCCTGGACGTGGTCCAGGAGCTGGAGCTTCTCGCTCATCTTTCCTTCTTCTCCGAAAACGTTTCGTCTCGCAAGCTCGCTCAACGACCGGGGGTCACAGCGTGCAGCTGACGCACTCGCTCATGTCGGTGCCCTCCAGCGCCATCTGGCGGAGGCGGATGTAGTAGATCGTCTTGATGCCCTTGCGCCAGGCGTAGATCTGGGCCTTGTTGATGTCGCGCGTGGTCGCGGTGTCCTTGAAGAACAGCGTGAGCGACAGCCCCTGATCGACGTGCTGGGTGGCGGCGGCGTACGTGTCGATGACCTTCTCGTAGCCGATCTCGTACGCGTCCTGGTAGTACTCCAGGTTGTCGTTCGTCATGAACGCCGCCGGGTAGTAGACGCGGCCGAGCTTGCCTTCCTTGCGGATCTCGATCTTCGCCGCGATCGGGTGGATCGACGACGTCGAGTTGTTGATGTACGAGATCGAGCCGGTCGGCGGCACCGCCTGCAGGTTCTGGTTGTAGATGCCGTGCTGCTGGATCGAGGCCTTCAGCGCGCGCCAGTCGTCCTGCGTCGGGATGTGGTGGCCGGCGAACATCTCGGCGACCTTGGCCGTCGCGGGCACCCACTCCTGCTCGATGTACTTGTCGAAGAACTCGCCCGACGCGTACGTCGAGTCGGCGAACCCGTCGAAGGTCTCGCCCCGCTCGATCGCGATCTTGTTCGACGCGGTGAGCGCGTGGAACAGCACCGAGTAGAAGTAGATGTTCGTGAAGTCGACACCCTCTTCCGACCCGTAGTAGACGTGCTCGCGGGCGAGGTAGCCGTGCAGGTTCATCTGCCCGAGGCCGATCGCGTGCGAGCGGTCGTTGCCGTCCTCGATCGAGCGGACCGAGCGGATGTGGCTCTGGTCGCTCACCGCGGTGAGGGCACGGATGCTCGTGTCCACCGTCTTCGCGAGGTCGCCGCCGTCCATCGCCAGGGCGATGTTGAGCGAGCCCAGGTTGCACGAGATGTCCTTGCCGATCTGGTCGTACGACAGGTCCTCGTTGAACGTGGTGGGCGTGTTGACCTGCAGGATCTCGGAGCACAGGTTGGACATGTTGATCCGGCCCTTGATCGGGTTGGCCTTGTTCACCGTGTCCTCGAACATGATGTACGGGTAGCCCGACTCGAACTGGATCTCCGCGAGGGTCTGGAAGAACTCGCGCGCGTTGATCTTCGTCTTCTTGATGCGCGGGTCGTCGACCATCTCGCGGTACTTCTCGGTGACCGAGATGTCGCCGAACGGCACGCCGTAGACACGCTCGACGTCGTACGGGGAGAAGAGGTACATGTCCTCGCCGTTCTTGGCCAGCTCGAACGTGATGTCGGGGACGACGACGCCCAGCGAGAGCGTCTTGATGCGGATCTTCTCGTCGGCGTTCTCACGCTTCGTGTCGAGGAACCGCATGATGTCGGGGTGGTGCGCGTTGAGGTACACCGCACCGGCGCCCTGACGCGCGCCGAGCTGGTTGGCGTACGAGAAGGAGTCTTCGAGGAGCTTCATCACGGGGATGATGCCGGAGGACTGGTTCTCGATCTGCTTGATCGGCGCACCCGACTCACGGATGTTCGACAGGAGCAGCGCCACGCCGCCGCCGCGCTTGGACAGCTGCAGGGCGGAGTTGATGCCGCGGGCGATCGACTCCATGTTGTCTTCGATGCGGAGCAGGAAGCACGAAACGAGCTCGCCGCGCTGCGCCTTGCCGGCGTTGAGGAACGTGGGGGTCGCGGGCTGGAAACGGCCTGAGATGATCTCTTCCACCAGGGCGGTGGCGAGCTTCTCGTCGCCGTCGGCCAGCGCGAGCGCGGTCATGACGACGCGGTCCTCGAAGCGCTCGAGGTAGCGCTTGCCGTCGAAGGTCTTCAGCGTGTAGCTGGTGTAGTACTTGAACGCCCCGAGGAACGTCTCGAAGCGGAACTTCTTCGAGTACGCGAGGTCGTTGAGCTTCTGGATGTACTCGAACGAGTACTTGTCGAGCACGGCGCCCTCGTAGTACTCCTTCTCGACCAGGTAGTCGAGACGCTCCTTGAGGGAGTGGAAGAACACCGTGTTCTGGTTCACGTGCTGCAGGAAGTACTCCCGCGCCGCACGCTTGTCGGCGTCGAACTGGATCTTGCCGTCGGCGTCGTAGAGGTTGAGCATCGCGTTGAGGGCGTGGTAGTCCATGCCCTCGAAGCGTGCCTGTGTCTTGAAGTCGGTCTGCGTCAGAGTTCCCACCATCGTTCCAATCCCGCGTTCACGCGTTCCACATCTTCAGGCGTGCCGAATACCTCTAGCCGGTACAAGTGCGGCACGTGACACTTACGGCTGATGATGTCGCCGGCGATGCAGAAGTGCTCGCCGAAGTTGGTGTTCCCTGCGGAGATGACCCCGCGGATGAGGCTGCGGTTGCGCTCGTCGTTGAGGAACCGGATGACCTGCTTCGGAACGGCGCCCTTCTCGACGCCCCTTCCCTGGCCTCCGCCATAAGTGGGTGTCACGAGGACGTACGGCTCGTCGACCACGAGCGCCGGATCCGTCGAATGAAGCGGGATCCGGACTGCTCGCGCGCCGAGCTTCTCGATGAAACGTGCCGTGTTGCCCGACACACTCGAGAAGTAGACCAGCAGTGGCGCGCTCGTCGCGACGCCTGGCGTCGCGAGAGCAGACATTTCAGGCCAGACGCGAGGCGAGCTCGTCGATCTTGTCGGGACGGAAGCCCGACCAGTGGTCCTCATCGGTGATGACGACCGGCGCCTGGAGGTAGCCCAGCGCCTTGACCTGCTCGAGGGCCGCAGGGTCCTCGGAGAGGTCGTGGATTTCGTACTCGATCCCCTTGGAGTCGAGCGCTCGATACGTCGCCGTGCACTGCACGCACGCGGGCTTCGTGTAAACCGTGATCGCCATGTCGATTCCGTCTCCTCAGTGCTTCCCCCGGTGGCATCCGGTGCTCTTTCCCGGTAGTCCCCCCACCGGGAGTCCAATACTACATATGGGTGCCGACATTCGATAGCACCACAAGGGCTAGTAGTTACATCAGTGTGATTTTCCACCGTTCTCCCCATGTACAACACAGGTTGTCCACGGATCCATCCACAGCCGCAATGGTCTGGAAAAGGCCGGGATCACGGGGCTTTCGAACGCCACGGCCGCATCCGTCCACAGGCGCGAACCTAGTCACGGCCTCCGACATCGGATTCGCCTGTGGAGAGTCCGCCCGGCGTGTCGCGGGCGTGTCGCACCCGGCCGTGCGCCGTGGCCGCGGACGCGGCGGTGCCAGGACATCCCCGGGCGTACCGTAACGTTGTCTGGTGGCCGGCTACCGGGAACTTCTGCGCACCCCCGGGGTGGCCCGTATCATCGCGGCGCAGCTGACCGCGCGCTTCCCCAACGGGATGATCAGCCTCGTGATCCTCCTGCACATCGAGGGGCTCACCGGCTCCTACGGTGCAGCGGGCGTCGTCCTCGCCGCGGTGTCGATCGGCCAGGCGCTCGCCGGCCCCGTCACCAGCCGCTGGATGGGTCGCTGGGGTATGCGCAGGGTGCTGACGCTCACGACCGTCGTGGCCGCAGCATCCCTCACGGCCATCGCGTTCCTCGTCGCCCCCGTCCCGGTCTACATCGTCCTCGGCTTCATCGCGGGTGCCGCGACGCCGCCCATCGTCGCGGCGGTCCGCACCATCTACGCCAAGATGGTCAACTCGACGCAGCTGACCGCGCTCTACTCGCTGGATGCCTCGCTGCAGGAGTTCATCTGGATCCTCGCCCCGGTGCTCATCACCTTCGTCGCGACGCAGGCGGGCACGGTCGTCGGCCTGATGCTGGTCGTGGTGATCCTGGTGGCGGGCGGCGCCTGGTTCATCCTCTCCCCCGAGGTCGGACGCGTCCGCATCCCGCGCAGCAAGCGGTCCTTCGGAAAGGTGCTCACCCGTCCGCCCATCCTCCTCGCGACGGTCATCGGCTTCCTTCTCATCGGCTCGTTCGCGGCCGTCGAGGCGAGCGTCGTGGCGACGTTCGACCACGGCGGACTCGAGGCGGGACTCGTGCTTGCGGTCTTCTCGATCGGCAGCCTCGCCGGCGGCCTCACCTTCGGACACCTGCCGATGGGGCGCTGGGCGATGGCACGGCGCCTGACGGTCGTGGCCATCGGACTCGCCCTCACCGCGCTGTGGGTCAACGTGTGGTGGATCGGCGCCACGCTGTTCCTGGCCGGCATCGGCATCGCGCCGGCCCTCGCCGTGCTGTCGGCCGTCACGACCGCGAGCGTCAAGTTCAGCGACACCGCCGAGGCGTTCGGGTGGGTGGGCACCGGCCAGCTCATCGGGGCCGCCGCCGGCTCGGCCGTCGCCGGCATCCTCATCGACGGTCCGGGCGGTGTGACGGCGGCGTACACGTCGGCGGCGGCGTTCTGCGCACTGGGACTCCTCGTCGCCATCGTGTTCGCGCGGGGCCTGCCCGACCTGCGCGTGCGCGGCGCGAGCCCGATCCCCGACACCGAGCCGGTGACGACGATCGGCTGAGCCCCGTCACCCCAGGCGGCGCAGCAGTTCCAGGAGGGCGAGGGCGTAGGCGTCGGCGGGCTCGGGGTGCTCGAACACCCGCCGCTCGCCGCCGACGACGATCTCGACCTCGTGATTGTCGGGCAGGCGCCGGAGCGTCCGGAAGGCGCCCCGGAGGAGCTCGCGCAGCTGGTGCTCGTACGGCAGCCACAGCGCGTCCTCGAGCGCGACGGAATCCAGCGCCCACTCGGTCGTGCCGTTGAACGCGAGGATGCGGCCGGTCGGGTACTCCCGCGGCTCGATGGTCATCTCGCTGACGGTGAAGACGTCGGCTTCGAACTCCGGCTCGTCGAGCTGGAAGCGGTCACCCGAACGCGGGTGCCACACGAGGCCTGCCTCGCGCAGCGCCAACGCCAGTTCCGTCGAGATCATGCCAACCTCCACTCCCATCCTGCCGCGTGCACGGGCGCACCGGGCCGCTCTCCTAGGCTGAAACGCATGCCCACGCCCGTCACCCTCCCCCGCCTGTCGTGGGGCGCCGCCGCTGCGGACCACCGCGCCCTCCTCATCCACGGTCTCGGTTCGAACGGAGCGCTGATGTGGCGCTACGGCACCGCTCTCGCGGAGACGGGATGGCGGACGGATGCCGTGGACCTCCGCGGACACGGCACCGCACCGCGCACGCTCGACTACACGCTGGCCGCCTACGCGGCGGACGTCTCGGCGACCCGGCCTGACGGCGACGGATCGTGGGACCTCGTGATCGGTCACTCGCTCGGGGGCGCAGCATCCGTCCTCGCCGCCGCAGGCGACCCGTCGTGGACCCGCCGTCTCGTCCTCATCGACCCCGCGATCGCGCTCACCGACCACGATCGCGACATCGTGCGCGACAGCCAGACCCGGTCGTTCGACGATCCGTCGCAGGCGGCCGTGCGCGCCGAGCACCCGCACTGGCACCCGCAGGACATCGAGCTGAAGGCCCTGTCGGCGCAACAGGCCAGCCGTTGGGCCGTGGAGCAGACGAGCGCGCAGAATGCGGAGTGGGACGTGACGGATGCTGCGCTCCGCATCGCCGTTCCGACCCACATCATCGCGTCCGACCCGGCGGTGTACTCGATCTTCCGCGGCAAGCCGGCCGAGGCCGCCGTCGCGCCGAACCCGCACTTCTCGGTCTCGGTGGTCGCCGACGCCGGCCACTCCCCGCACCGCGACCGGCCGGAGGCGACGATCAAGGCGCTGTTCGCCGCACTCGCCTGAGCCCACGACCGCGGCCGGCGCCTACTGGACCGTGATCTCGATGCCCTGACCGACGTCGATGACCACGCCGACGAACGACGGCAGCACGGTCGCGAGCGACTCTCGCAGGTCCTCCACCGGAGGGGTCTCACCATCGTCGGTCGTGATTTCGACCGTGGCGGTCGCGCCCGACCAGTCCACGCCGTACACCCGGGCGCCCTCGTCGGCGCTGAGCCAGTCCGTTGCGGCCTCCTGGATGCCGACCGACCAGCGCGCCAGGGCGACCGAGACGATGGAGTTCGCCGCGAGCGGGAGCGCGATGATGACGAGGAGCAGCGTCACGATGGTGTACGCCCGGCGTCGGTTCGCCACATGCGACGAGCCGGGATCGCGGGCGTACCCCGCCAGCGTGAAGACGATGCTGCCGGCGATCACGAGGGCGACGACGTTGGAGAGGAACAGCCACAACGCGCCGAGCGCGTCGCCCCACAGCCCCTGACCGGCGCACACGCCGACGACGCCGAGCGGCGGCACGAGCGAGATCGCGATCGCGACGCCGGGGAGGATGGCGCTCAGGTCCCTCCGGCACATTGCGAAGCCGCCCGCGAAGCCCGTGGCGAGCGCCGCCACGAGGTCCATGAAGCTCGGCGAGGTACGGCCCAGCACCTGCGAGTTGGTCTCGAGGCTCTCGGGCGTCGCGACGAACAGCGAGAACGCGAGGCCCAGCACGATCACGATCGCGAGCCCGAGCAGGACCCACAGGATCGACCGCACCACCAGGCTGAGGTGCCCGGTGACGATGCCGAGACCGATCGCGAGGATCGGGGTGCCGAGCGGCGCGATGATCATCGCGCCGATGACGGTCGCGGTGGAGTCGGTCAGCACGCCGGCGATCGCGATGATCCCCGCGAGCGTCAGCATGATGAGGAACCCGCTGCGTTTGCCGGCGCGGTCGCCGGAGCCGAGGTCGAGCGCCTCGGTCACCTCCGCCGCGGTCTGCCGCTGCGTCGGTGGGATGAGCGCCTGGAGCATCTCCGAGAGCGTCGCCATGCGCACATCATCGCGCAAGAATGGCGTGGTGGCGTCCTTCGAATCGAGTGAGATCCTGACCGACGAGCTGCTGGAGCGCTTCCGCGCCCGGGCGGCCGTGCACGACCGCGAGAACACCTTCCCCGACGACGACCTCGCCGACCTGAAGGATGCCGGCTACCTCGCGATCCTCGTGCCGGAAGAGCTCGGCGGATCCGGTCTGGGCCTCGCCGAGGCATCCGTCCTCCAGCAGCGACTGGCGGGAGCCGCTCCGGCAACAGCCCTCGCGATCAACATGCACCTGGTGTGGACGGGCGTCGCGAAGGTGCTCGCCGACCGCGGCATCGATGCGCTGCGGTTCGTGCAGGAAGGCGCGGCGGCCGGCGAGGTGTTCGCGTTCGGGATCAGCGAGGCGGGCAACGATCTGGTGCTCTTCGGGAGCGCGACGGATGCTGCGCCCCTCCCCGACGGCGGATACTCGTTCACCGGCACCAAGATCTTCACGTCGCTCGCGCCGGTGTGGACGCAGCTGGGGCTCCACGGACTCGACACCTCGTCGGAGGACGCGCCGCGCATGGTCTACGCGTTCGTGCCGCGCTCGGAGGTGCAGGCCGGCCGTGTCGTCGTGCGCGACGACTGGGACACCCTCGGCATGCGGGGCACGCAGTCGCGCACGACGGAGCTGCGCGACGCGGTGGCGCCGGCCGACCGGATCGTGCGGCGGCTCGCGCCGGGCCCGAACCCCGACCCGCTCGTGTTCGGCATCTTCAGCGTCTTCGAGATCCTCCTGGCGTCGGTGTACACCGGCATCGCCCGGCGCGCGCTCGAGGTCGCGGTCGCCGCCGCCGGCAAGCGCACCTCGAAGCGCACCGGCAAGGCGTACAGCGAGGATCCCGACATCCGTTGGCGCATCGCCGACATGGCGCTCGCCTACGACGCCCTGCCGCCGCAGATCGAAGCGCTCGCCCGCGACGTCGACGCCCTCGCCGACCACGGGCCGCTGTGGTTCTCGCTGCTCGCGGGCCTCAAGCACCGGGCCGTGACGGCCGCGAAGCAGGTCGTCGACGAGGCGGTGCTCGTCGCCGGCGGTTCCTCCTACTTCTCGGCCAGCGAGCTGAGCCGCCTGTACCGCGACGTGCTGGCCGGGCTCTTCCATCCCTCCGACCCGGAGTCCGCGCACGCGACCGTCGCGACAGCGTGGCTCGGGCCGCTCGAGGACTGACCAATGACACTGACCCGACCTCACCTCCTGAGCCCCGCCGACCAGGAGCGCCGCCGGGCGCTGCGGACGATGAAGGGCGTCGCGCTCGGCGCACTCGTCTTCATGGCGGTGCTCTTCGCCTTCTCGTTCGCGTTCCAGCAGGAGATCCCCGCGCTCGCCTACGTGCGCGCCGCCGCCGAGGGCGGCATGGTCGGCGCGCTCGCCGACTGGTTCGCGGTCACGGCCCTCTTCCGGCATCCTCTCGGCATCCCGATCCCGCACACCGCGATCATCCCGAGCCGCAAGGACGAGATCGGCCGCACCCTCGGCGAGTTCGTCGAGACCGAGTTCCTGCGAGCCGACGTCGTGCGCACCAAGCTCGACCAGACCGCGATCGCCGCCCGCCTCGGCGAGTGGCTGAGTGCGCCCGCGCATGCCGAGCGGGTCGCGGCCGAGGCATCCGTGATGGCCGGAAGCGTGCTGCGCGCGCTCAGCGACGACGATGTGCGCGACGTCATCGAGGAACTCGCTCGCGAACACCTCATCGCCCCGGAGTGGGGTCCGCCGCTGGGCGAATGGCTCGAGCGCATCATCGACGCGGGAGCCCACCACGGCGCGGTCGATCTCGCCGCCGACACCATCGCGGCCTGGCTCGCCGCCAACAAGGCAGCATTCACCGGCGTCGTCTCGCGCCGGCTGCCCGCGTGGGTGCCGTCGGTCGCGCACCGGTTCGTCGACGACACCGTCTACAACGAGGCCGTCAAGTTCGTCGCGGCGGTGCAGGCCGATCCGCAGCATCCGGCCCGTGTCGCCATCGATGGCTACCTCGGCCGCCTCGCCGGCAACCTGCAGCACGACCCCGCGACGATCGGGCGCTTCGAGGACGCGAAGCTCGCCGTGTTCGACAGCCCCCGCGTGCGCGAGCTCGCCGGCGAAGCGTGGACGACTGCGAAGACGGGGCTGCTGCGCTCGCTCGCCGACCCCGAGAGCGGGCTGCGTCGGCGGGGCGTCGAAGCGCTGGTCGAGATCGGCGAGCGTCTGACGACGGATGCTGCGCTCCAGCGCCGCGTGGACACCTGGGTCACCGATGCCGCCGTCTTCCTCGTCGACCGTTACCGCCACGACATCGCCTCGATTATCACCGACACCGTCGAGCGGTGGGACCCCGCCGAGACGACGGAGAAGATCGAGCTCATGGTCGGCCGCGACCTCCAGTACATCCGCCTCAACGGCACGATCGTCGGCGCCCTGGCGGGCCTCGCGATCTTCTCCGTCGCCCACGCGTTCCTGGGGTGACGCGCCGCGGCGAGCAAGTGTTAAGAGTGCGTGAAGTCCCGGCCGATCGACGTCGGCGAGGGCTAGCCTGATGCCGTGTCGACGGACGAGCCCACCCAGTTCCTCTTCAGCTACGGCACGCTGCAGAACGCCGACGTGCAGCTCGACACGTTCGGGCGCCTGCTCGAGAGCGAGCCCGACGCGCTGCCCGGGTACACGGTCGACTACGCCGAGATCGAGGACACCCGCGTCGTCGACCTGTCGGGCCTGACGGTGCACCCGATCGTGCGCGAGACCGGGAACCCGCTCGACAAAGTCGTGGGCAGGGCGCTGCTCGTGACCGAGGACGAGCTCGACGCGGCCGACGAGTACGAGGTGGCGCTCTACCGGCGCTGCGCGGTGGTGCTCGCGAGCGGGCGCTCCGCGTGGGTCTACGTCGCGGCGTGAGCGCCCGGTAACGTCGACACGTGACGCTTTCCCACGATCCCTCGTGGCCACGCGCCGGTGCGTGGCCTCCGCCCGAAGACGGGAGATGGGATGCCCCAATCAGGGCGCACCGTGCGCCTCGCGGCACTGTGCGTGCTCGAACTCCTCGCCGCCAAGGCCTCTGGAAAGGTGACCTCATGATCCGTCTCGCGTTGGTGCGGCACGCCAAGTCCGACTGGGGAAACCCCGGCCTCGACGACCACGACCGTCCGCTGAACGACCGCGGCATGCGCGACGCGCCCCGCATGGCGGCGCGGCTCGCGGCCACGGGGTTCCGCCCCGACGTGATCCTGTCGAGCACCGCTGTGCGGGCGCGGACGACCGCCGAGGCGTTCGCGGCCGAGCTGGGCGTCGCCGTCTCGCTCGACCCCGAGCTGTACGGCGCGCCGGCGAAGACCCTGCTCGCGGCGGCTGCCGCGACCCGCGCGGCGACGGTCATGGTCGTCGCACATGACCCCGGCATGAGTTCCCTCGCGGCGAGCCTGTCTCTCGACGACATCGACCACATGCCGACATGCTCGGTCGCCACGTTCATCTGGGCGCAGGACGATTGGGACGTCGCCAGCGCCGTCGACCCCGACAACTGGACGTTCGACACCCCACGCTGACACGGGGCGCGAGTCCTGCTCACCTGTCACGTTCTGCCGGGTCGACCGGCACTTCGTGACAGATGAACAGCGATGACGGATGCCGCGCCTCGGGGTTCGATGAGGGTCAGGCCGCTGCGCCGCCCGTCCACACGGTGTGCACGAGCGGCACGCCGGGCCGGTACGCGAGGTGCACGCGGGTCGGCGCGTCGAGCATCACGAGGTCGGCGCGCATCCCCGGGGCGAGCGCACCCACGTCATCGCGGCGCAGCGCCTGGGCGCCGCCGGCGGTCGCCGCCCACACCGCCTCGGCGGGAGTCATCCCCATCTCGCGCACCGCGAGCGCGATCATGAGCGGCATCGAGCTCGTGAAGCTCGACCCCGGGTTGCAGTCGCTCGCGAGCGCGACGGTGACGCCGGCGTCGATCAGGCGCCGCGCGTCGGGATACGGCTGGCGGGTCGAGAACTCGACGCCCGGCAGCAGCGTCGCGACGGTCGACGAGCCGGCGAGGGCCGCGACATCGGCGTCGGTCAGATACGTGCAGTGGTCGACGGATGCCGCGCCCAGCTCCACCGCGAGACGCGCACCCTCGCCCGGTCCGAGCTGGTTGCCGTGCACGCGCGGCGCGAGCCCGTGCGCGACGCCCGCCGCGAGGATACGCCGCGACTCCTTGGGGGTGAAGGCACCGCGCTCGCAGAACACGTCGATCCACCTGCTGTGCGGGGCGCAGGCGTGCAGCATCGCGTCGCAGACGAGGTCGACGTACTCCTCGCGCCGCTCACCGTATTCGGCAGGCACGACGTGAGCGCCGAGGAACGTGACCTCGGGGGTGACCTCGGCGGCGAGGCGCGCGAGCCGCTCCTCGTCGGCGACCGTGAGCCCGTACCCCGTCTTGATCTCGAACGTCGTCGTGCCCTGCGCGTGGAGCTCGGCGACGAAGCCCCGCAGGCGCGCGCGCAGCTCGTCGTCGCTCGCAGCGCGGGTCGCCGCGACGGTACGCCGTATGCCCCCTGCGGCATACGGCGTACCGGTCATGCGCGCCTCGAACTCGTCGGCGCGCTCGCCCCCGAACACGAGGTGCGTGTGGCTGTCGACGAACCCTGGGATGACCGCACGGCCCCCGGCGTCGACGACCTCGAACCCCTCCTCCCGCGAGGGTTCAACGGGTGGACGAGATGCGGGGTCGTTTCCTCTCTCTCGTCCACGAGAAGCACTCTCGCGGTGGAGGGCAGCGGCCGCATGCGCGGCGGAGGCGGGGCCGACCCAGGCGATCCGGTCGCCCACGATCAGCACCGCGGCGTCGTGCAGCGTGCCCAGAGGATCGCCGTCGGCGGCGGCGTTGGTCGTCAGCTCGCCGATGTTCGTGATGAGCGTCGCGGTCACAGCATCCGTCCGTCACTCACCGAGCATGGGAACGTTGAGGCCGCGCTCGACCGCCACCTCGCGCGCCCGGGCGTACCCGGCGTCGACGTGGCGCATGACGCCGGTGCCCGGGTCGTTCGTCAGCACGCGCTCGAGCTTCTCGGCGGCCAGCGGCGTGCCGTCGGCCACGGTCACCTGACCGGCATGGATGCTGCGGCCGATGCCGACGCCACCGCCGTGGTGGACCGACACCCACGCGGCACCCGACGCGGTGTTGAGGAGGGCGTTGAGGAGCGGCCAGTCGGCGATCGCGTCGGATCCGTCGGCCATGGACTCGGTCTCGCGGTACGGCGAGGCGACTGAGCCGGCGTCGAGGTGGTCGCGGCCGATCACGATGGGGCCCGACAGCTCGCCGGAGGCGACCATCTCGTTGAACTTCAGTCCGGCGAGGTGGCGCTCCTTGTAGCCGAGCCAGCAGATGCGGGCGGGGAGGCCTTCGAAGTGGACGGCGTCGCCGGCCTTGTCGAGCCAGCGCACGAGGCCGGCGTTGTCGGGGAACAGGGCCTTGACGGCCTCGTCGGTCTTGCGGATATCTTCGGGGTCGCCCGAGAGCGCGACCCAGCGGAAGGGTCCGCGGCCCTCCGCGAACTGCGGGCGGATGTACGCCGGCACGAAACCCGGGAACGCGAAGGCGCGGTCGAAGCCGCCGAGCTGTGCCTCGGCACGGATCGAATTGCCGTAGTCGAAGACCTCGGCCCCGGCATCCTGGAAGCCCACCATCGCCGCGACGTGCTTCGCCATCGAGCCGCGCGCGCGGGCCGTGAACCCTTCGGGATCACGGGCGGCCTCGGCCTTCCAGTCCTCGAACGCGATGCCCACCGGCAGGTACGCGAGCGGGTCGTGGGCGCTGGTCTGGTCGGTGACGATGTCGACCGTGAGATCGCCGGCGCGGTGACGCAGCAGCACGTCGCCGAACACCTCGGCGGCGTTGCCGACGACGCCGACCGAGAGCGCCTCACCGGCATCCTTCGCCGTGACGACCCGCGCGAGGGCGGCGTCCAGGTCGGTCGTGTACTCGTCGAGGTAGCCGTGCTCGACGCGGCGGGCGAGGCGCGACTCGTCGACGTCGACGATGAGCACCGCTCCTCCGTTGAGGGTCACGGCGAGCGGCTGCGCGCCGCCCATGCCACCGGCGCCACCGGTGAGCGTGAGGGTTCCGGCGAGGCTCGCGGTCGCAGCATCCGTCCCGCTGTTGTCCGCGAGGGAGCGCGCGACCGCGGCGAACGTCTCGTACGTGCCCTGCAGGATGCCCTGCGTGCCGATGTAGATCCACGAGCCCGCGGTCATCTGGCCGTACATGGTGAGGCCGAGCTCTTCGAGGCGGCGGAACTCGGGCCACGTCGCCCAGTCCCCCACGAGGTTCGAGTTCGCGATGAGCACGCGCGGCGCCCACTCGTGCGTGCGGAAGACGCCGACGGGCTTGCCCGACTGCACGAGCAGAGTCTCGTCGGGTTCGAGCTCGTCGAGCGTGCGGACGATGGCGTCGAACGCCTCCCAGCTGCGGGCCGCGCGCCCGGTGCCGCCGTAGACGACGAGGTCTTCGGGGTGCTCGGCCACCTCGGGGTCGAGGTTGTTCATGAGCATGCGCTTGGCGGCCTCGGCGCCCCAGCTCTTGGCGGTGCGCTCGGGGCCGCGCGGGGCGCGCACGGCGCCTTCGCCGACCCCGCGCGCGGTCGTTTCGGTCATCGATTCCGTCGAGGTGGTCATGTCAACGCTCCTTCGCGTGGTCGGGGCTTTGCCGGATCAGGAGATCTGGCGAAAACAGGTTCATCGGCGTGGCTTCGTCCTGCATGCGTCAGATCTCCTGATCTCGAGAAGAGGAGATCGTGGATGCCGCGCCGCCGAGTCCTGCCGCCGCCGCGACGGCGCCCGACTGCACGAGCACGGTCACGGCCTCCATCTCGGGCGACAGGTAGCGGTCGGGTCCAGGTCCGCCGGCAACGGTGCGCACGAGGTCGCGCACCGCGCCCGTGGCGGCTGCCGGTTCGAGCGGCGCCCGCAGATCGATGGCGCGCGAAGCGGTGAGCACCTCGATCGCGAGCACGCGCGAGAGCCCATCGATCGCACGGCGGAGCTTGCGCGCGGCGGCCCAGCCCATCGAGACGTGGTCCTCCTGCATCGCCGACGACGGGATCGAGTCGACGGATGCCGGCACCGCGAGTCGCTTGAGCTCGGAGACGATCCCCGCCGCGGCGTACTGGGCGATCATGAAGCCCGAGTCGACGCCGACTTCGTCGGCGAGGAACGGCGGCAGGCCGTTGCTGCGCGCGCGGTCGAGCGCGCGGTCGGTGCGGCGCTCCGAGATCGAGGCGACGTCGGCCACCGCGATCGCGAGGAAGTCGAGCACGTACGCGACCGGCGCGCCGTGGAAGTTGCCGTTGGACTCGACGCGGCCGTCGTCGGTGATGACGGGGTTGTCCACGGCCGCGGCGAGCTCCCGCGATGCGATGAGCAGAGCGTGCTCGGCCGTGTCGCGCGCGGCGCCGTGCACCTGTGGCGAGCACCGCAGCGAGTACGCGTCCTGCACGCGCGTGCAGACGGCGGGGTCGCGATGCGACGCCACGATCCCCGAGCCGGCGAGCACCGCCCGCAGGTTCGAGGCTGAGACCGCCTGGCCCACCTGCGGCCGGAGCGCCTGCAGGTCGGCGGCGAACACCGCGTCGGTGCCCAGCTGCGACTCGACCGACATGCCCGCGGCGACGTCCGCCGTGTCGAGCAGCACCGAGAGGTCGTGGAGCGCGAGCAGCAGCATCCCGAGCATGCCGTCGGTGCCGTTGATGAGCGCGAGGCCCTCTTTCTCGCGCAGTACGAGTGGGGCGACGGATGCTGCCGCCAGCGCCTCGGCCGCGTCGACCTCTTCGCCGCTCGCGGTGCGCACGCGCCCCTCGCCCATCGCGGCGAGCGCGACGTGCGACAGCGGAGCGAGGTCGCCGGAGCAGCCGAGCGAGCCGTACTCGCGCACGATGGGCGTGATGCCGGCATTGAGCATCGCTGCGTAGGTCTCGACCACGACCAGGCGCACGCCGGTGTGCCCGGTCGCCAGCGTCTGCAGGCGCAGCAGCATGAGCGCGCGGGTGACCTCGCGCTCGACCTCGGCGCCGGTACCTGCGGCATGCGAGCGGATCAGGCTCGCCTGCAGCTGCAGGCGGCGCTCGGGGGCGATGAAGGTGGTGGCGAGCGCGCCGAAGCCGGTCGAGATGCCGTAGTGCGGCTCGGGATCGTCGGCGAGGCCCTCGACCAGGGCGCGGGTCGCCGCAACGCGGGCGAGGGCCTCGGGGGCGAGCTCGACCAGCGCGCCGTGACGAGCGACGGCGACGACCTCGTCGGGACGCAGCGGAGCCGCGCCGACGGTGACGACGGCGACGTCGGTGGCAGAGGTGGGCGTGACGGCGGTCATGCTCCGATTCCACACCCCGGCCGTGGCGCCCGACAGCGGCTCGTGGCATCCTCTGTCTGTGATCCCAGACAGCTTGAGGCCCCAGGTCCCCGCGGCCGACCAGACGCTGCGGATCCTGACGTATCTCGCGCGCCAGCGAGGCCCGGTACCCGCGCGCACGATCGCGACCGCCCTGGGCATCCCGCGCTCGACGGTGTACCACCTGCTCGCCGCGCTGCAGGAGCACCAGTTCGTCGTGCACCTGCCCGAGGATCGCCGCTGGGGTCTCGGCATCGCCGCGTTCGAACTGGCCGGCGGGTACTCCCGGCAGGAGCCCCTCGCGAGACTCGGGCGCCCGGTGCTCGCCGACCTCGTCGACCGCACCGGCGAAAGCGCGCACCTGGCCGTGATGCACGGCCGCGATGTGCTCTACATCGTCGAGGAGCGGGCGCAGCGTCGGCCCGCGCTCGTGACGGACGTCGGGGTGCGTCTGCCGTCGCACCTCACCGCCACGGGCCGTGCGATGCTCGCGGCGCTGCCCCGCGAGCAGGTGCGGGCGTTGTTCCCGGATGCTGCATCCTTCGCCGACCGCACCGGCCGGGGTCCGCGACGCCCGGGCGAGCTGCGCGAGCTGCTCCGCGAGGTGCGCGAGCGGGGCTTCGCCACCGAGGACGGCGAGGTCACGCTCGGGCTGCGCTCGATCGGCGTGGTCGTCCGCGACCACGCCGGCTGGCCGGCCGCGGCGATCGCGGTGACCTGGCCCGAGGAGAGCGAGCGCACCCCCGACGACTTCGCGGCGGCCGCGGCCGCGGCCGCCGCCGAGCTGGAGCGCCGCATCGGCCGCGCTCGCCACGCTTGACCGACATGCGTTCGCGACGAGACCGCACGACAGCACCGACGTCGGCGGGGTAACCGTGCTGTCGTGCGGTCTCGCGGCGATATCGAGCCCCGGTCAGTCGACCTTCATCACGGTGCCGCCGGTGAGGCGCACCAGCTCGTCGTAGGTCATCGGGAACACGGTGTGCGGCGTGCCGCCCGCGGCCCAGATCTCGGGGTAGCCCGCGAGATCCTCGTCGACGATGGTGCGCAGCGGAGCCGGATGCCCCGTGGGAGCGACTCCGCCGATGGCCTGGCCGGTCGCCTCCCGCACCTGCTCGGGCGTCGCGCGCTGGATCTTGCCGTGCCCCAGACGCTCGGCGAGCGCCGCGGTGTCGACGCGGTGCGCGCCGCTCGTCATCACGAGGAGGGGTGCGCCGTCGCTGAAGAAGACGAGGCTGTTGGCGATCGCGCCGACCTCGACCCCCAGCGCTTCGGCGGCCAGTACCGCGGTGGAGGCGGCATCCGGAAGCACCACGATGTCGCCGGGGATGCCGGCGGCGCGGATCGCGTCGTGGACGAGGCGGCTGCGGGCGGGAAGCGAGGCGGGGATGGTCACGGGCTCAGCCTAACGACGCGGTCCGCGCGCGAGGATCTCGCCGTGGGGCATGAGGAGCCAGCCGTCGTCGGCAGCGGCCCACTCGCGCCAGCCGTCCGAGATGCGCTGCAGCAGCACGTCGTCGGCGCCCGTGGCGCGCGCCGAGTCGGCGAACGCCGACTGCAGTACGCGGTCGGCCCACATCCCGCCCCACCACGCGCGGTCCGGCTCGTCCTCGAAGAGCCACAGCGACGCGGTCGCGCGGATGTCGGTGAGCCCCGCCTCCTGCGCCCACGCCTTGAGGCGCCGTCCGGCGGCGGGCTCGCCCGCGACGCTGCGGTGCGTCGCGAGATAGAGCGCCAGCCACTCGTCGAGCGCCGGGATGAGCGGGTACCAGATCACGCCCTCGTAATCGACGTCGCGCGCCGCGACGAGTCCATCGTGCCCGGCCACGCGGCCGAGCTCGCGCAGCATGTCGACCGGACGATCGACATGCTGCAGCACCTGGTGCGCGTGCACGACGTCGAAGGCGCCGTCCTCGTAGGGCAGTGCGTAGGCGTCGCCCACCTCGAATGCGAGGTTCGGCGCCGCGTGGTCGGCCCTGGCCCCCGCGACGACGTCGGCCGAGGCATCCGTCCCCACCACACGAGCGGGTGCGACGCGGGCGGCGAGGTCCGCGGTGATCGTGCCGGGGCCGCTGCCCACATCCAGGATCGACACGCCGGGCCCGAGGTGCGGCAGCAGGTAGGCCGCGGAGTTCTCGGCGGTGCGCCAGCGGTGCGATCGCAGGACGCTCTCGTGGTGGCCGTGGGTGTAGGCGTCAGGCATTCGTCGATGCTACCGACGGCTCACACACTGCTGAGCCGTGCGAAGAACCCACCCCGAAGAGCGCGCATTCTGCGCCCTCGTCGCCGAAGCGGTTGAACAATTCGCCGAATCGGTGTGCAATGAGAACGGATGCCGCAACGCCGCGGCGTCCGCAGCGCACTGCCCACGAGGCCCGCCGAAGGAAGAACCGCGATGACGCACACCCTGCCCCTGCCCGATTTCGCACACGAGCGGGTGGAGGTGATCACCGGCCGCCGGAGCGGCCTGTTCATCGCCGTCGCGCTGCACTCGTCCGTGCTCGGCTCCGCCCTCGGCGGCGCGCGCTTGTGGACGTACCCGCACTGGAGCGACGCCCTCGGCGACGCGCTGCGACTGTCGGCCGCCATGACCCTCAAGAACGCCGCGGCCGGTCTCGACGCCGGCGGTGGCAAGTCCGTCATCGCCGTGCCTCCCGGCACCACGCTCGACACCGACCGTCGCCGCGCCG
Organism: Microbacterium trichothecenolyticum; assembly: GCF_041938625.1. GTDB lineage: Bacteria > Actinomycetota > Actinomycetes > Actinomycetales > Microbacteriaceae > Microbacterium > Microbacterium trichothecenolyticum_D. Next base: position 3,032,078 of record NZ_CP169427.1, read on the forward strand.
CGTTCCTCGACCTCGGCGACGCGGTCGAGTCGCTGCACGGCCTGTACCGCACCGCCGAAGACGTCGGCTCGACGACCGAAGACATGCTCGTCGTCAGCGAGCGCACCGAGCACGTCGTGGGCCTGCCCGACGCCGTCGGCGGCTCGGGCGAGCCCGCCGGCCCCACGAGCCTCGGCGTGTACGAGTCGCTGCGCGCGACGCTCGAGCGCGTCGCGGGCACGGCCGACGTCGAGGGCCGCCGCATCACGATCTCGGGCCTCGGCCAGGTGGGCAGCCGCCTCGCCGTGCGCCTGTCGGCCGAGGGCGCCCGCCTCACCGTGACCGACGTCAACCCCGCCAAGCGCGACCTCGCCACCGAACTCGGCGCGGAGTGGATCGCCCCGGGCGAGGAGCACCTCATCCCCGCGGACGTGTTCGTGCCGGCCGGCATCGGCGGGCTCCTCACGGACGAGGTCATCGACGCCCTCGACGCCAAGGCCGTGTGCGGCCCGGCGAACAACCCGCTCGCCGACCACAGCGGCGCCGCACGCCTCGCCGGTCGCGGCATCCTCTACGCCCCCGACTTCGTCGTCAACGCGGGCGGGGTCATCTACCTCGACCTCGAGGCGAAGCACCTCGGCACGCGCTCCGAGATCATGGAGCGCGTCGGCCAGATCGGCGACACCGTGCGCCGCATCTTCGACGAGGCCGAGTCGCGCGGCGTCACGCCGCTCGAGGCGGCCGAGGGACTCGCCGCCGAACGGCTGGCCGCCGGCGGCCGCCAGCCCGTGCTCGCGCACTGAACCGGCACGCGCCCGGCCACCGGAGAGGATGGCCGGGCGCGTTGCGCGCTGACACTGCGTTCCACGGTTCGCGGAATCGCGTACCACATTCCTCGATCCGGATGGCATGATGGTCGCACGGCCGGGCCGGTGGCCCGCCGACGACGACCGTCATGCCGCCCGATCGAAGGAGATCCGGTGTTCACCAGTCCCGAAGCAGATATCGAGATCCCCGAACTCGACGTCTACGACTACCTGTTCGCGAGCCTGAGCGACGAGGATCTGGGGCGCATCGCGCTCATCGATCCCGCGACCGGGGCCGAGACCACATACGGCGCGCTGCGCGCACAGATCGACCTGTTCGCGGGCGCACTGGCCGCGCGCGGCGTCGGGGTCGAGACGGTGGTCGGCCTGCTGTGCCCCAACGTCCCCGCGTTCGCGACGGTGTTCCACGGCATCCTGCGCGCCGGGGCCACGGTCACGACGGTCAACTCCCTGTACACCGCCGGCGAGATCGAGAAGCAGCTGCGCGATGCCGGAGCGACCTGGCTCGTCACCGTGAGTCCGCTCCTGCCCCAGGCGTCGACCGCCGCCGAGGCCGTCGGCATCCCTCACGAGCGTGTCATCGTGCTCGACGGCGCCTCCGGCCACCCGAACCTCCGGGCGCTGCTCGGCGAGGGCGCGCCCGCACCCGAGGTGTCGTTCGATCCCGCGACGCACGTCGCGGTGCTCCCCTACTCGTCGGGCACGACCGGCATCCCCAAGGGCGTCATGCTCACGCACCGCAATCTCGTGGCGAACGTCGCGCAGTGCCGCGTCGCGCTCGACCTCGCCGAGACCGATCGCGTGCTCGCGGTGCTGCCGTTCTTCCACATCTACGGCATGACCGTGCTGCTCAACCTCGCGCTGCGTCAGCGAGCGAGCCTCGTGACCATGCCGAAGTTCGACCTGGTCGAGTTCCTCACGAACATCCAGAAGTACCAGTGCACCTACCTGTACATCGCGCCGCCCATCGCCGTGGCGCTGGCGAAGCACCCGATCGTCGACCAGTTCGACATCTCGAGCGTGCACACGGTGTTCTCCGGCGCCGCTCCGCTCGACGGCGAGACCGCCGAGACCGCGGGCCGCCGCATCAACGCCCGCATGATGCAGGGGTACGGCATGAGCGAGCTGAGCCCCGTCTCGCACGCGATGCCGACAGGCCGCCACGACATCCCGGTGAGCTCGGTGGGCGTCATGCTGCCCAACACGCTCAACAAGATCATCGACACCGAGACGGGCGAGGAGATCACCGAGATCGGCCCCGACGGCGTCACGAAGCCCGGCGAGCTGTGGGTCAAGGGACCGAACGTCATGCTCGGCTATCTGAACCAACCGGAGGCGACCGCCGAGACACTCGACGACGAGGGCTTCCTGCACACCGGCGACATCGCGGTGTACCACGAGGGCGGTTACTTCTCGATCGTCGACCGGGTCAAGGAGCTCATCAAGTACAAGGGCTACCAGATCGCACCCGCAGAGCTCGAGGCGCTTCTCCTCGGCCATCCGAAGGTGATGGATGCTGCGGTCATCGGCGTGCTCGACGACGACAAGCAGGAGATCCCGAAGGCCTTCATCGTCGCCGCCCCCGACTCCGGACTCACCGAGGACGAGGTGATGGCGTTCGTCGCCGAGCACGTCGCGCCGCACAAGAAGGTGCGCCGTGTCGGGTTCATCGAGGCGATCCCGAAGTCCAGCTCCGGCAAGATCCTCCGCAAGGACCTGCGCGCCCGCGAGGCCGCCACGGTCTGAACTCCTTCACGCGAGAACGGATGCCTCGGCGAACGCGTTTCGCCGAGGCATCCGTTGTCTCCACCATTAGGTTGGCGCCATGGAAGGACTCTGGCTCGCAGCGCTGAGCGGCCTCATCGGCGGCGGCACGCTGCTGGTCGGGGCCGCGGTCGCGTGGTTCGTCGAGATCCCGCAGCGCGTCGTCGCCGGGATCATGGCCGTCGGCGCGGGCGTGCTGATCTCCACGCTGGCGTTCGAGCTCGTCGAGGAGGCTGCCGAGGACGGCGGATTGGTCCCGACGACCATCGGGTTCCTGGGCGGCGCGATCCTCTACATCGTCGCGGACCAGCTGATCTCGCGAAGCAGCAAGCAGCCCGCGGCTGTCTCCTCCCAGGTCGACACCGCCTCGGTCACCGAGTTCTCCGGCGGCGACGCGGTCTCGGCGAGCATCGTCGCCCGTCGCGCCGGGGCGGGGGCGGTAAGCGGAGCAGGGCTCGTGATCGCGGTCGGTGCGCTGATCGACGGCATCCCGGAGTCGATCGTCATGGGCCTGTCGGTGCTGCAGGGCGGGATCAGCATCCCCATCGTCGCGGCCATCGCCATCAGCAACTTCCCCGAGGGGCTCGGTTCGACCGCCGCCCTCAAACGCGGCGGCTCGAACGGGCGCTACATCGCGCTGCTCTGGAGCGGGATCGCGCTGATCACCGTCGTCGCGTCGGTGCTGGGCTACGTCGCCTTCCAGTCGGCGTCGCCGAGCCTGATCGCCCTCATCACCACGATCGCCGCCGGTGGCCTGCTCGCGATGGTGTGCAACACGATGATCCCCGAGGCCTTCGACGAGCAGCAGGCTCTGACCGGCTTGTGGGCGACGATCGGCTTCCTCGGCGCCTTCCTCCTGCACGAGCTCGCCTGACCTCTCCCGGATCGGCAGAGAAGCGGATGCTGCGCGCCACGGTGGCGGGAAGGCACAGGTCAGCCCCCGACGGGCTGCCCGAAAGCAGAGATCAGGCGGTGGCCCAGAGGTCGTCGTCCGCGGCGCCGGGCGCCTCGACCGACAGGCCGTGCAGCAGCTCGAGCGCGGCACGGGCCTCCTCGACGCGGCCCTCGACCGCCAGCTCGCGGATGCGCACCGACGGACGGTGCAGCAGCACGCCCGCGAGGTGACGCAGGGCGGCCTCGACGTCGTCGCCGGCGCCGCGTGCACGGGCTCGGGCGATCTCGTCATCGACGATCCGCAGCACGTCACCACGCAGAGCGGTGATCGCGGGGCCCGCCTCGCGGTCGGCGTGGAATTCGGTGGCCGCGTCGCCCACGATCGCGCGCGCGTCGGCATGCGCGCTGAACTCGGCGAGCGGGGCGTGCAGCCGGATGGTCTCGAGGTCGAGGAGCTCCACCGCCTCGACCGAGCCGACGGCAGGATCGACGTTGCGCGGGAGCCCGAGGTCGATCACGAGCACACGGTGCCCGGGCGTGAACGCGTCGGCGTGCACGACGGCGGCCGCGGTGCAGGTGATGACGACGTCGGCCGTGGCGACCTCGGCCGGGAAGTCCGATACCGGGATCAGCCCGTGCTGCGCGGCGAACGCCTCGGCCCGACCGGATGGGGAGAAGACGTGGATGTCGCCGGCGCCGCGGGCGCGCAGCGCCTCGACGGTGCGGACGGCATACTTTCCGGTGCCCACGACGACGATCTTCGCGGCCGCCCACTCGGCGACGCGGCTCGACGCCAGCTCGAGGGCGAGGCGCACGAGCGAGCGGTGCGCTCCCCGCAGCTGGGTGCGGTTGCGGACGCCCCGGCTGGTGTGGGTCGCCTTCTGGAACAGACGCTCCAGCTCGCTCGAGGTCATGCCGTCGGCGCGGGCGGCGTCGAGAGCGCGACGCACCTGACCCGAGATCTCGTCTTCGCCGACCGACATCGACTCGAGGCCGCTGGTGACCGCGAAGAGGTGGGCCGCAGCATCCGCCCCCTGATGCACCGCGACCGAGGCGCGCAACAGGTCGACCGCGACGCCGGATGCCTCGGCCATCGCCTCGATGACGGATTCGGCGGCGACAGCCTCGCCGCCCGTGAGCGGCTCGTCGATGTCGAGATAGGCCTCGAACCGGTTGCAGGTGGCGAGCACGACGGCGCCGGAGACGAAGATCTCGTCGTCCACGAGGGCACGCGTCGCTGTGGGCGCCCCCACAGAGAGACGCTCCAGGATGTCGAGGCTCGCGTTCCGATGGTTCGCGGTCAGACAGAGGAGCACAGACCTAATCTTAACGTGTGTCGTTGCATGACTCTCACCCTTCCGTCCTTCAGAGAAACGATCCCCCCGCGCTGATACGCGCGTATCGCGGCGAACGGCCGGCTCGCACGCCGGTCTGGTTCATGCGTCAGGCGGGTCGGTCGTTGCCCGAATACCGCGAGCTGCGGGTCGGCACCGACATGCTCGATGCCTGCCTGAACCCGGAGCTCGCCAGCGAGATCACGCTGCAGCCGGTGCGTCGGCACGGCGTCGACGCGGGCATCTTCTTCAGCGACATCGTGATCCCGGTGCGCCTGTCGGGCGTCGACGTGCGCATCGTCGCGGGCCGCGGTCCGGTGCTCGAGAGCCCCGTGCGGACCGCGGCGGATGTTGCCTCCCTGCCTCCGCTCGACCCCGCGGCGCTCGCTCCCATCCGGGATGCGGTCGCGCTCACGGTCGCCGAGCTCGGCACGACGCCGCTCATCGGCTTCGCCGGAGCCCCGTACACACTTGCCTCATATCTCGTCGAGGGCGGCCCGTCGAAGGAGCAGCTCAAGACGCGCGCACTCATGCACTCCGATCCCGAGACCTGGGCCGCGCTGCTGACGTGGTGCGCCGAGATCACGGGCGCCTTCCTCGCCGCGCAGATCGAGGCGGGCGCGTCGGCCGGCCAGCTCTTCGACTCGTGGGCGGGATCGCTCAGCCTCGCCGACTACACGAACCACGTCGCGCCGTTCTCGACCCGCGCTCTCGACGCCGTGCGCCACCTGGACGTGCCCCTCGTGCACTTCGGCGTCGGCACCGGCGAGCTGCTCGCCGCGATGCGCGACGTCGGCGTCGACACGGTCGGCGTCGACTGGCGCCTCCCGCTCGACGAGGCCGTGCGCCGGCTCGGACCCGGCGTCTCCGTGCAGGGCAACATCGACCCGGCTCTCCTGCGCGCGCCCTGGCCGGTCCTCGAGGCGCACATCGTCGCCGTGCTCGAGCGGGGCCGCGCCGCCCGCGGTCACGTCGTGAACCTCGGACACGGCGTCCCGCCCGACACCGACCCGACCGTGCTCACGCGCATCGTGGAGTTCGTGCACGCGAATGGCTGACTTCTCCGTCGTCGGCGGTGGCGTCGGGGGGCTCGTCGTCGCCCGCCGCCTCGCCGCCTCGGGGGCGTCGGTGACGGTGTTCGAGGCCTCCGATCACCTCGGCGGCACCATCGCGCAGCTCGACCTCGGCGGCCTCGCACTCGACGCCGGCGCCGAGAGCTTCGCCGTGCGCGGCGGTGCGGTCGAGGCGCTGCTCGCCGAACTCGGTCTCGCCGGCGACATCGTCGCGCCCGCCCCACGGCCCGCGTGGCTGCAGCCCGTGACGGGCGACGCGGTGCCGCTGCCGGCGACCGCGTTGCTGGGCATCCCGGCCGATCCACTGGCCGACGACGTCGTGCGCGTCGTGGGACTCGCCGCCGCTGGGCGAGCGGCTGACCTCGACGCCCGACCGGTCGGCGAGGTGCCCGCGACCCTCGGCGCGCTCGTGCGCGAGCGCCATGGCGCCGAGATGCTCGACCGGCTCGTCGCCCCCGTCGTTCACGGGGTGCACTCGCAGCACCCCGACGAGCTCCCGGTCGCGCGCGCTCATCCCGCGCTCGCGGACGCTGTCGTGAGCGCGGGTTCGCTCAGCGGAGCCGTCGCGCGCCTGCGCGCCGCCGCTCCCCCGGGTGCGGCGGTCGCAGGGATCCGCGGCGGTGTCAACCGCATCGTGCCCGCCCTCGCCGACGATCTCGAGCGCCTCGGCGGCGCCATCCGTCTCGGCACGCGCATCGACGACCTCGCCGCGCTCGAGGGCGCCGCGGTCGTCGCAGCCCCGGGTGTGGCCACCCCCGCTGCGCCGGGTCGTCGCATCGACCTCGTGACTCTCCTGGTGGAGCAGGACGAGTTGGATGCTGCGCCCCGCGGCACCGGACTGCTCGTGGCCGCGGGCGCCCCCGTGGCGGCCCGCGCGCTCACGCACGCGACCGCGAAGTGGGGGTGGCTCCGCGAAGCCGCCGGCGGGCGCCACGTGATCCGGCTCTCCTACGACGAGACGCCGGCCGATCCGGTCGCCGCAGCGGTCGCCGACGCGCAGACGCTGCTCGGCGTGCGGCTGCCGGTCGTGGTCGACGCGGCCCACGTGTTCTGGGTGCGGCCGGCCGCAGCATCCGTCCCCTCCGACGTGGTCGTGGTCGGCGAGACGGTTGCGGGGTCCGGCCTGGCCGGGATCGTCGCCCACGCCGAGCGGACCGCCGCTGAGCTCCTCTCCCGCTGACTGACCGGCCGCGGGGCTACCGACCGCCGGTGTGCACGCGTCGGCCGCTCTTCCACACCGCGGTCGTCAGCTCCATGCCGGGACGGTACGCGAAATGCGAGACCGACGGCGCGTCGATGACGTGCAGGTCCGCGCGGTGGCCGGGAATGATCGCGCCGATCGAACCTTCGCGCCCCAGCGCACGGGCGCCGCCCGCGGTCGCCGCCCACACGGCCTCCTCGATCGTGAGCCGCATCTGCAGCACGGCCGTCGCGACGCAGAACGCCATCGATGTCGTGTTCGACGTCCCCGGGTTGCCGTTGCTCGCGAGGGCGATCGTCGCACCCGCCGCGATGAGCGCGCGCGCGGGCGGGAACGGCTCGCGGGTGCTCAGGTCGCAGGCGGGCAGGAGCGTGGCGACGGTGTCCGACGCGCCGAGCGCCTCGATGTCTGCCACCGACAGGTGGTTGCAGTGATCGACGGATGCCGCGCCCAATTCGACGGCGAGGGCGACGCCGCCGCTCTCACCGAGCTGGTTGCCGTGCACCCGCAGCCCCAGACCGGCGGCACGGCCCGCCTCGAGCACCGCCCGGGACTGCGCGACATCGAAGGCGCCCCGCTCGCAGAAGACATCGATCCAGCCCACGAGAGGACGGACGGCGTCGAGCATCTCTCCGGTCACCATCGCGACGTAATCGCCGGCGTCGATTCCGGGCGGGACGACGTGCGCGCCGAGGAACGTCACATCGGGCGTGACCTCGGCCGCCAGGCGTGCGAGTCGCGTCTCCTGCTCGACATCCAGGCCGTAGCCGGTCTTGATCTCCATCCACGTCGTGCCATGTGCCAGGGCGACCTCCCGTCGCGCTGCGAGCCCCGCGCGCAGATCGTCGTCGGTCGCATCGGACGTCGCGCGGACCGTCGTACGGATGCCGCCGGCCCGGTACGGGTGACCCGCCATGCGGTACTCGAACTCCTCCGACCGATCGCCCGCGAAGATCAGGTGGGTGTGCGAGTCGACCCAGCCGGGGAGCATCGCGCGCCCGCCGAGATCGGTCCGCTCGTCGGCCGCGGGCGCGGCGCCCGCGGCACCGACCCACACGATCGTGTCGCCGTCGATCACCACGGCGGCATCCCGCAGGCGTCCGAGCAGCCCGTCGCGCTCCGGGTCGTTCGTCGTCAGCTCGGCGATGCCGGTGAGCAGGTGGGCTGTCATCTGGCCTCCTCGAAGAGAGTGTCGATCGACCGGCGCAGATCTTCGGCGATCGCATGCTCGTCGTGCACGACGAGCCTGCCGCCCACGACGACGCGCACGACGTCGGAAGCGGTGGCCGTGAGCGGCAGCTGCTCCAGTTCGCCGCCCGCCGTGCGGATCGACCGGTCATCCAGCTCGACGAGGTCCAGCGGTCCGCCCATCCGTGCCGGCGCGGGCAGTCCGAGCGACGCGTAGCCCGCATCCGACCCGATCCGCCACAGCGTGGACGGCTCGATGCGCCCGCGACGCAGCGACCGCAGCCGCTCACCGGCTTCGAGGCCGCGAAGCTCGAGAAGCGGGTCGACGACAGCGTTCTGATCCGAGCCCACGGCGAGGTGCGCACCGGCCGCGCGCAGTTCGACCGCAGGCCCGATGCCGTCGCCGAGATCGGCCTCCGTCGTCGGGCAGAACACCGCGGTCACCTTCGCTGCGCCCAGCAGCCGGATGTCGTCATCGGTGAGATGTGTCGCGTGGACCACCGACAGGCGGGGCGAGAGCACGCCCTCGGCTTCGAGCAGTCCGGTCGGTGTGAGGCCGTGCGCGGCGACGCAGTCGTCGTTCTCGGCGGGCTGCTCCGACAGGTGGATGTGAAGCGGGACGGATGCCGGAAGCCCGGCCGCTACGGCACCGAGCGCGTCCCGCGGAACGGCGCGGACGGAGTGCAGCGCGGCGCCGAGCGTCACGAGCGGCGACCGGTCGGCGAGTGCGTCCCGCAGCGCGTGCCAACGGTCGAGCCACGCGGCAGCGTTCGCGTCCCCGAAGCGCACCTGCTCGGGGGCGAGTCGGCGTCCGATGCCACCGGCGAGATAGACGGTGTCGAGCAAGACGAGACGGATGCCGGCAGCAGCCGCGGCGTCGGCCAGGGCGATCTCCATCGCATGATCGGCGTAGGCAGTGCCGTCCGGGGCGTGATGGACGTAGTGGAACTCACCCACGGTCGTCCACCCCGCGGCGACCATCTCGGAGAACACGGCGGTGGCGAACGTGCGGTAGCCGTCGGGCGTGAGGCGGCCGGCGGCGCGGTACATGAGCTCGCGCCAGGTCCAGAACGACCCCGACTCGTGCGTGCGTCCGCGCAGGGCCCGGTGGAAGGCGTGCGAATGCGCGTTCGCGAAGCCGGGCGCTGCGGCGTCGAGCGCGAGCACGTCGGGCGGGCACCCGTCCGAGGTCGATTCCGCGACGACAGTGCCCCGGTCGTCCGCCTCGAACAGCACCCCTCGCTCGAGGACGCCCGATCGGACGAGCCGGTCGACCCAGATCTTCATGCGAGCTCCTCGATCGTGCGAACGAGCGCACCCACCCCCGCCTCGATCGCCGCGTCGTCGGCCCCTTCGTCGGGGGCGTGCGAGACGCCCGACGGGTTGCGCACGAAGAGCATCGCGGTCGGCACGTGGGCGGCGAGGACGCCGGCGTCGTGGCCGGCGCCGGTCGGCAGCGTCGGCACTCCCCCGAGCGTCGCCGCGATACGGTCGCGCAGCTGAGGGTCGAACCTCACTTCGCCGCTGTAGGACTCCTCGACGACGGCCGACTCGCAGCCCTCGTCGGCTGCGGCGTCGGCGACGGCGGCCGCGACCTCGGCGACGATGTCGCGGGTGTCCTGCTCCGAGTCGGCGCGCACGTCGAGCCATGCCGAGACGCGCGAGGCGATGACGTTGGTGCCGCCGGGCACGGGTTCGAGGCGTCCGATCGTCGCGCGCGAGCCGAGGTGGCGCGCGGCCGCCTGTCGCGCGGCGAGGACCGCCGCCGCGGCGGGGAGCATGGGATCGCGGCGGTCGCCGATCGCGGTCGTGCCGGCATGGTTGCCCCGACCGCGCACATCGATGCGCCAGCGGCCGTGCTCGAGGATGGTGGAGCCCACCGCGACGGGCGCATCGAGGTCGATGAGGCCTTTGCCCTGCTCGACGTGGAGCTCGACGAAGACGCCGATGCGGGCGAGCGCGTCGGCGTCGGGGCCGAACTCCGGCAGCGCGGCATCGCGGGAGACGTCGCCGAAGCTGCGACCCTGGGCATCCGTCAGTCCCGCGGCGCGATCGGCGGAGATCGCACCCGACAGCAGACGCGACCCAAGGCAGGCGATGCCGAATCGCGAGCCCTCCTCTTCGGCGAATACGACGATCGCGAAGGGCTTCGTCGGCGTGAAGCCCGTCGCCTGGAGCTGTTCGACGGCCGCGAGGGCGCTGACCACCCCGAGCGGGCCGTCGTGCGCTCCACCCCCGGGGACGGAGTCCAGGTGGCTCCCGGTGACGAACGCGTCGGGGCCGGGCTCGCCCCACCATGCCCAGAGGTTGCCGTTGCGATCGGGCGATACCGCCAGCCCGAGGCGCAGCGCGCGCTCCACGAACCAGTCGCGGAGGGTGCGCTCGGCGTCGTCGAAGACATGCCGGGAGTATCCGCCGCGGCGCGGATCGCGCCCGACGTCCTCGATCTCGCGCAGCAGCGTCAGCGCTCCGGAGCCGGTCACACGCCCTCCTGCATCGGCACCCGCAGACCGCGTTCGCGCGCGACGTCGGCCGCGTGCTCGTAGCCGGCGTCGACGTGGCGCATGACGCCGGTCCCGGGGTCGTTGGTGAGCACGCGCTCGAGCTTCTGGGCCGCGAGGGGAGTGCCGTCGGCGACCGTCACCTGGCCGGCGTGGATCGACCGCCCGATGCCGACACCACCGCCATGGTGCAGCGACACCCAGCTCGCGCCGGAGGCGGTGTTGAGGAGCGCGTTCAGCAGCGGCCAGTCGGCGATCGCGTCGGATCCGTCCTTCATGGCCTCGGTCTCGCGGTAGGGCGACGCGACCGATCCGGAATCGAGGTGGTCGCGACCGATCGCGATGGGAGCCGAGAGCTCACCCGAGGCGACCATCTCGTTGAACTTGAGGCCGGCGAGATGGCGCTCCTTGTAGCCGAGCCAGCAGATGCGCGCCGGAAGCCCTTCGAAGTGGACCTTCTCGGCAGCCTGGGTGATCCAGCGCGCGAGCGCGGTGTCTTCGGGGAAGAGCTCGAGGATCGCTCGGTCTGTTGCGGCGATGTCTGCGGGATCGCCCGAGAGGGCCGCCCACCGAAACGGCCCGCGGCCTTCCTCGAACTGGGGACGGATGTAGGCGGGCACGAAGCCGGGAAAGGCGAACGCCCGGTCGAAGCCGCCCAGCTGCGCCTCGGCGCGGATCGAGTTGCCGTAGTCGAAGACGGCGGCACCGGCATCCTGGAATCCGACCATTGCGGCGACCTGCTTCGCCATGCTCCGCCGCGCGAGCTCGGTGAAGCCCTCAGGGTCGGCCGCGGCGGCGGCCTTCCACTCGTCGAAGCCGTACTCCTCGGGGAGGTAGGCGAGCGGGTCGTGCGCGCTCGTCTGGTCGGTGACGATGTCGATCGCGACACCGCGGGCGAGCAGATCGGCGAAGACCGTCGCCGCGTTGCCGACGATGCCGACCGACAGCGCCTCCCCGGCCCCCTTGGCGGCCAGCACACGCTCGATCGCGTTGTCGAGATCGGTCGAGTACTCGTCGAGGTAGCCGTGCTCGACGCGGCGCGCGAGACGGGACTCGTCGACGTCCACGATCAACACCGCGCCGCCGTTCATGGTGACGGCGAGGGGCTGCGCGCCGCCCATGCCCCCCGCGCCACCGGTGAGGGTGAGGGTGCCCGCGAGCGAGTCGCGTCCCAACGAACGCGCCACGGCGGCGAACGTCTCGTACGTGCCTTGCAGGATGCCCTGGGTTCCGATGTAGATCCAGGACCCCGCCGTCATCTGCCCGTACATCGTCAGGCCGAGCGCCTCGAGCCGGCGGAACTCCGGCCAGGTCGCCCAGTCGCCCACGAGGTTCGAGTTCGCGATCAGCACCCGCGGAGCCCACTCGTGCGTCCGGAAGACCCCCACGGGCTTTCCGGACTGCACGAGCAGCGTCTCGTCGTCCTCCAGCGACTCGAGGGTGCGCACGATCGCGTCGTACGCCTCCCAGGAGCGCGCGGCCCGGCCGGTCCCGCCGTAGACGACGAGGTCCTCGGGGTGCTCGGCCACCTCAGGATCGAGGTTGTTCATGAGCATGCGCATCGCCGCCTCGGTCTGCCAGCTCTTGGCGACGAGGGTGTTGCCGCGTGCGGCACGGATCTGACGGGACATGGGGTTCCTTCGTGTTGCTGGTCGATCTCAGGGGGTGTGCGGCGTGGGGCTCAGAGCCCGGCGGAGTCGAGCCACTCGCGGGCGATCTCGCTGAGGCTGGTTCCGTCTGCGGCTTTGCCGTTCATCTCGATCAGGGCCTCGGTCGTCAGCGCTGCGGATACGGCGTTGAGGGTCTCCTCGACGGTGTCGCTCGACTTCGCCGCACTGATGACCGGGACGACGTTCTCAGCGGCGAACAGCGACTTGTCGTCCTCGAGCGCGACCAGGTCGTTCGCGGTGATCGCGGGGTCGGTGCTGAACACGTCCGCAACCTGGATCTGCCCGTTCAGGAGCGATGTCATGGTGAGCGGTCCACCGGCGTCGAGGCTCAGGAACTCCTTGAACTCGAGACCGTAGACATCGCGCAGGCCCACGACACCGTTGACCCGCGTCTCCCACTCGGCAGGTCCGCCGAGGACGAGCTCGCCCGCGATCGGCTCGAGGTCGGAGATCGTCGAGAGGTCGTACTGCTCGGCGGTCGCGGAGGTGACCGCGAGGATGTCCTTGTCCTGCGCCTCCGAGATCTCGTACATCTCGATGCCGTCGGGCAGCTTCTCGGCGAGCTCGGCGACGACGTCCTCGCTCGTGGTCGCCGTCGACTCGGCGTCGAAGTGCTTGAGGAGCGCTCCCGAATACTCGGGGATGAGGTCGATCGACCCGTCCTGGAGCGCGGCGATGTAGACCTCGCGGCTGCCGATGTTGAACTGCTCCTTCACCTTCACCCCCGCGTCCTGCAGAGCGAGCGAGTAGATCGTGCCGATGAGCTGGCTCTCGGTGAAATCGGCGGAGCCGATGATGATCTCTTCGCCGGCGGACCCACCGGCGTCGCCGCCGGAGAGCGCTTGATCGCCGGTGGCGCAGCCTGCCAGGGCGAGCGCGGTGATGACGGAGGCGGCGGAGAAGGCCGCGAGGGAGAACTTTCGCATGTCAGTGCCTTTCGGGGCGAAGCGTGGTGCCGGGTGCGTGTTTTGAGGGGGGACGACCGGCCGGTCGGGTCGGGTCATCGTGCCGCGGTCAGGGTGGTGAGGGCGGCGGTTGCGGTATCGGTGGAGGACGGGCGGCGGCGGCGTGTGGAGCGTCGGAGACCCGGCGAGACCAGCACTCTGCCGAGCACGCTGAAGAGCAGCTCGAGGGCGAGGGCGAGCAGCGCGACCAGGAGGGCGCCGCCGGCCATCTCGGCGAAATCCGCCTGGGCGCGACCGTCGATGATGTAGCGGCCGAGGCCCTGCAGCCCCACGTAGGCGGCGACGGTCGCAGTCGAGACGACTTGCAGCGTCGAGCCGCGGACGCCGGAGAGCAGCAAGGGCAGTGCGCAGGGCATCTGCACGCGCCAGAGGATCTGCCGGCGGGTGTACCCCATGCCACGGGCCGCGTCGACGGCGGCCGCGTCGGCGGATTGGATGCCGGTATAGGTGCCCGTCAGGATCGAGGGGATGGCGAGCAGGACCAGCACGATGATCGTCGGCACGACGAACACCAGCTGTCCGGCGATCACCGGCGCGAGCACCAGGAACAGCAGCACCAGCAGACCCAGCGTGGGCAGGGCGCGCAGTGCGTTGGCGGCCCCTGCGACCAGGACTTCGCCCTTCCCCGTGTATCCGATGTAGATCCCGAGCGGAATCGCGATGATGCAGGCGATCAGCAGGGAGATCGCGGTATAGAGCAGGTGGTACGCGATCTGTACCGGGATGCCTTTCGGACCGGTCCAGTTCGCCGGGTCGAGCAGCCAGTCAAGAAGAGTCATGCGAGCACATCCTTCCGACGCCACGGGGTGCTGACCCGGCCGATCCAGATGAGGACCTGATCGAATACCACCGCGAGCAGGACGCACAGCAGGATCCCGAGGATCAGGGGGAGGAACAGTCGGAGCTGGAATCCCTGGGTGAACAGGGTGCCCAGCTGCGGGATTCCGATCAGCGCCGCCATCGTCACGATGCTGACGTTGGAGACGACCGCGACCCGGAGCCCCGCGATGATGACGGGGATCGCGACGGGGATCTCGACGAGGAGGAGACGCTGCCAGCCCCGGTACCCCATCGCCTCGGCCGCCGCGACCGTGTCGTGTGGCACCGAGCCGAGCCCGTCCGCCACCACACGCACGAGCAGCGCGACGGTGTACACCGTCAGGGCGATGACGATGTTGAGCGGATCGAGGATTCTCGTGCCGAGCAGCGCCGGCAGGAGGATGAACAGGGCCAGTGAGGGGATCGTGTAGAGGAGCCCCGCGGTGCCGACGATGACGACGCCGCCGCGGCGAGAGCGGTGCGCCCACCAGCCGAGCGGGATGGCGATGATCAGGCCGAGGATGGTCGGGATCAGCGTCAGCCAAATGTGGTTGACGAACAGTGTGCCGATCTGCCCGAGGTTGGCCCAGATCCAGTCGACGTTCACGCCGCTGCTCCCTGAGTTGCACGCAGGACGCCTTCGGCGCTGAGGACGCCGATGAATGCGCCGTCACCGTCGACGAGACCGACGGCGCCGTCGGGGCTTGCCAGCGCCGCGTCGAGAAGTTCGCGCGCGGTCGCCGACCGCTGGAGGAACCGTGACGTCTGGTGCAGGTTCGCCGTCGACGCGTTGGTCGCGGTGGCCCCGTCCGCCCAGCCGAGTGGGCGTCCGGAATCGTCGACCACGACCGTCCAGCCGCGGCCCTGGATGCTGTCGCCGAGCCTGACAGGAGTGTGACCGGCGATGGGTACGTCATCGGTCAGTCGCTCGAAGCCGAGTGCGCGGTATCCGCGTGCACTGCCGACGAAGTCCGAGACGAAGGTGTCGACGGGGTCGGTGAGCAGTTCCAGCGGTGTGCCGTACTGTGCCAGGATGCCGCCGGTGCGCAGCACTGCGACTCGGTCTCCGAGCTTGAGCGCCTCATCGATGTCGTGGGTGACCATCACGATCGTCTTGCCGATCTCGGCCTGCAGTCGCAGGAACTCGTCTTGCAGCTGCGCCCTCACGATCGGGTCCACGGCGCTGAATGGCTCGTCCATCAGCAGGAACGGGGGGTCGGTGGCGAGGGCACGGGCGACGCCGACCCGCTGCTGCTGTCCGCCCGACAACTGCCAGGGATAGCGGTCCGCGAATCGCTCGTCGAGGCCGACGACCTCGAGAAGCTCGAGCGCCCGCGACCGTGTCTTCCGCCGGTCGCCGCCGAGCAGCCGCGGCAGGGCCGCGACGTTGTCGACGACCGTCCGGTGCGGGAACAATCCAGCATGTTGGATGACGTAGCCGATCTTCCGTCGCAGGCTCACCCGGTCCACGCTCAGCACGTCCAGGCCGTCGAGGGTGATGGTGCCGCTGGTCGGATCGATCAGCCGGTTGATCATGCGCAGGGAAGTGGTCTTGCCGCATCCCGACGGTCCGACCAAGGCGAGCAGAGTGCCGGTCGGGACTTCGAAGTCGAGGCTGTCGACGGCTACGGTGCCGTCGTCGTAGACCTTGGAGACGCTCTCGAAACGGATCATGTGCTGCTCCTAAAGGACGGTTCCATCGGTGAGCCCGGCCGAGAGACGGCGGGCGGCTGCGGCCAGGAGGGCGCCGCATTGCTGAGCGGAGGCGTCGGACATGCGGTAGCTGGGAACGAGGATGCTGAGCGCAGCGACGATGCGACCGGCGGCGGTGATCGGGGACGCGATTGCCGTGACGTCGCGCTCGATGCCCCGTTCGACGACGACGAATCCGGCATCGGGGGTCTCACCCCGCAGCGCCAGGCCGGCTGCCGAGCCGTCGAGCGGGATGGTCCTGCCGACCCAGTTCGCGTGCCGCACCGAATGAGAACCCTCGACGATGCTGATGTACAGCGCGGATTCGGCGTGCCCATTCACGCTCAGGTACACGGACTCGCCGGTGGCTTCCTCGAGCCCGACCATCTCCTCGTGACACACGTCGATGATCGACTCGTGCCCGAGCGCCTGCGCGCCGAGCTGCATCAGACGGGACCCGGCACGGTAGTTTCCCGCGTCGTCGCGGCGGACGAATCCGCTCGCCTCGAGGGTGCGAAGCAAGCGCAGAGCGGTGCTCGGGGAGAGCTCGACCGCGCGGGACGCATCGGCGAGCGAGGTGCTTCCCTTCTCGCAGACGTTCGCGAGCAAGGACAGGGCGCGTTCCACGGTGCGGGTGGACTGTTCACTCATCGGGAGCCTCTCGGGTTGTCAACTCTGACGATAGGAACCGCGTATTTCCTCAGCCGGCACCAAGTGTTTCCAAACAGTAAAATACACATGCCACTACGTGAAATGAAGAGCTGGGCGAGATTTTCTGCCAGAGTGTGGTCCGTGAGCAGTTCCCCCTCCTTCGAGATCGTGACCATCGAGGCGTCCACGCCCGTGGCCCTTGCCGATCTGGTCGCCGTCGCCGACGGCGCACGTCTCGTCATCGGCGCGGGCGTGCCGGAAGCTCTCGAGGCAGCGGCGACCGCCGCGGCAGAGATCGCCGCCCGCACACCCACGTACGGACGCTCGACGGGCGTCGGCGCCAACCGCGACACCGCGGTGACCGAAGAGTCAGACCACGGCATCCGACTCGTGCGCAGTCACGCGACCGACGCCGGGGCCCCGCTTCCCGTACGCACCGTGCGCGCGATGATCGCGACCCGGCTCGCCCAACTGACTCGGGCCGGTGCCGGCATCGAACCGGCGATCGTCCCCGCCCTCGCGGAGGTCCTCGATCGCCCCCGGCTGCCGGAGATCGGGTCGATCGGATCGATCGGCACCGGGGATCTTGCCGCTCTCGCGGCACTCGCGCTGATCATGGCCGGGGAGCGCGGGCCGGCCCCGGCGACGCCCGTACGGTGGGGCGTGGAGAGCGCGTTGCCGTTTCTCAGCAGCAGCGCCCTCACGATCGGCCGCGCCGTTCTTGCCAGCGACGAGCTGAGGCGCCTCGACCGCGCGGGCCGGGTGGTGTTCGCCCTTGCGGCGACGGCGCTGCGAGCCAACCCGTCAGCGGTCTCGGATGCCGCCGCGGTCGCTTCCGCCGCGCCCTTCGTGCACGACGTGTCGGCGGAGGTTCGCGCCCTCCGGGGGTCCAGCGGCGAGCCGGCTCGGATCCAGGATCCTTTCGGGCTTCGGGTGTACCCGCTCACGCAAGGTGCACTGCTCACCGCCGTTTCCAGGCTGGATGCGCAACTGCTGCGACTTGTGAACACGGCCCAGGAGAACCCCGTCTTCGACGTGGCCGAGAGGATCGTGACCCACCACGGGTCGTTCTTCCAAGCGCAGCTTGCGATCGACCTGGACAGTACGGCGCTCGCCGTCGCGCAATCCGCGACCAACGTGCATGCCCTCCTGCGTCTGACGAACGAGCCCGTCTTCACGGGACTGCGTCCTTTCCTCGCGACGGGGCCGGCGGGCGCCTCGGGCCTGATGATGCTCGAGTACACAGCGGCCGCGGCTCTCGCCGAGATCCGCAACGCGGCCACCCCGGCCTCCCTCGGGACCATCGCGCTCTCGCGGGGCACGGAGGAGGACGCGAGCTTTGCCACTCAGGGCGCTGCACAGCTGGAGCGGGCCGTGACCTCGTACCGCATCGTGCTGGCCTGCGAGTCGCTGGCGGTGTCCCGGCTGCTCAGCCAGCTCGATCCGGACATGCCCGCAGCGCTCGACGACGCCGCCGGGATGGTACGTGCGCTGCAGCCTGATCAGGATGATCAGGAGCTGCATGGGCCGCTCGAGCAGGCGTCCGGTCTTCTCGATGAACTCGCGCGGCTGATCGAGCCGGGCGTCACCGGGTGACTCATGCCGGGGTACGTCATCATCGATCCGGAGGGGAAGCCTCGTACCCTGTGGGCGAACGGACGCGGCACCACGCGGGAGCTGGCACGCGACCCCCGCGGGGCGTGGCGGCTCAGCGTCGCCGACCTGCGCGACGCCGCTCCGTTCTCGGCGCTTCCCGGCACCGACCGGCTCTTCATCGTCCTCACGGGAACCGTTCGCCTGACGGTGAACGGCCGTGAGACGAGCCTCTCGGCGGGCGAGACATCAACATTTCTGGGCGAGGACTCCGTTGCCGCCGAAGCCAGCGGCCCCGCGCAAGCCGTGAATGCGATGGTCCTCCGCGACGAAGCCCGGATCGACGTGCGACGAGAAAAGGCTGTGAGAGAGATCGCGCCTCCGATCACTCAGGACGAGGTGGTGGTTCTGCTGGACGCCAACCGCACCGTCGACGACGTGCCGCTGTCTGCGGGCACAGCACTGGTACCCGACGGACGGCCGTCGGCGGGGGCCGCCGTGCCCGTGAGCGTGGTCGAGCCGTCGAGTGTGTGCCGGGTCCGATTTCACCGTCTCCGTCGTGACTGCTGACGTCTCGAGCAGCAGAGCCTGCTGCCGCACCGGCTCTCGTCGATGCCGGAGACCTGGCGTCGCGAGGGGTGAAGCGGCCCCTCCGGGCAGGAGGCGGCCCGCAGGGTGAGAAGGCCCGCTCCGGGCAGGAGGCGGCCCGCAGGGTGAAAAGATAGGACTATGACCGACGTCGCGGCGAACTCCCCCACTGAAACCCTCGGCTACACCCTGTGGGCCGTCTTCCGCCGCGACGCCTCCGCGCCCGCCCCCGCCGGCGACCTGAGCGCCGCGGTCGCCGAGGTCGAGGCATCCGGAGTCACCGTCCGCGGGTTCTACGACGTGTCGGGCCTGCGCGCCGACGCCGACATCATGATCTGGCTCACCGGGGTCGGCATCGCCCCCGAGGTGCTGCAGTCCGCCCTGCGCACGCTGCGCCGCAGCGAACCGCTCGCGAGCCTCATGCCGGTGTGGAACGCGATGGGCGTGCACCGCGACGCCGAGTTCACCGCCAGCCACCTGCCCGCGTTCATGCGCGACAAGGATCCCGAGTCGTGGCTCACGGTCTACCCGTTCGTGCGCTCGTACGACTGGTACATCCTCCCCGACGACGAGCGCCGCCAGATGCTCGCCGACCACGGCCGAAAGGGCGCCGCGCACCGCACCGTGCTGAGCAACACCGTTGCGAGCTTCGCCCTCGGCGACTACGAGTGGATCCTCGCGCTCGAGGCTCCGGAGCTCGTCGAGCTCGTCGACCTCATGCGCGATCTCCGCCAGACCGAGGCCCGTCGCCACGTGCGCGAAGAGGTGCCGTTCTACACCGGTCGCCGCATCGGCCTCGACGAGATCGCCGAGGTGCTGGCGTGACCACCCTGCGGATCGGCACGCGCGGCAGCACGCTCGCGCTGACGCAGACCGGCATGGTCGCCGACGACCTGGGCGACGCGTACGGCGTCACGACCGAGCTGGTCACGATCACGACCGACGGCGACCGCTCGAACGAGCCGCTCTCACGCGCCGGCGGCACCGGACTCTTCACCGGAGCGCTCCGAGACGCGCTGCTCGCCGACGAGTGCGATGTCATCGTCCACTCGCTCAAGGATCTCCCCACGGCCCCGCACGACCAGCTCGTCGTCGCGGCCATCCCCGCCCGTGAAGATCCGCGCGACGCCGTCATCGCACGCGACGGACTGACGCTCGACGAGCTCCCCGCCGGTGCCCGCGTCGGCACCGGCTCCCCCCGCCGCATGGCGCAGCTGCGCGCCCGCCGCCCCGATCTCGAGGTCGTCGACATCCGGGGCAACGTCGACACGCGCCTCGGCAAGGTGACGAGCGGGGAATTGGATGCCGTCATCCTCGCCGCCGCCGGGCTCACCCGCATCGGTCGCACCGACGTCGTGACCGAGTTCCTCGACCCCGACCGGTGGCCGACCGCTCCCGGGCAGGGTGCTCTCGCGGTCGAGGTGCGCCGCGGCGAGGAAGGTCTCGTCGATCGGCTCGACCACGCCGAGACCCGCGCCGCCGTCGAAGCGGAGCGCGAGGTGCTCGCCCTCCTCGAGGCCGGCTGCTCCGCCCCCGTCGGCGCGCGCGCCGTCGTCGACGCCGGGCTCCTCCTCCTCTCGGCGAGCGTCTACAGCCTCGACGGCACGACGATCCTCACGGCGTCGCACGCCACCGTGTGGCCCGAAGACGAGGGCGATCCGTCGCGCGAGGTCGCAGCATCCGTCGCCCGTGAACTGCTCGATGCCGGCGCCGCCGGCCTGACGGGAGAACGCCCGTGACGTACGGATACACCCCGGCCGACCGCCCCCGCCGCCTCCGCCAGACCCCCGCCATGCGGCGCCTCGTCGCCGAGACCCGCCTGCACCCCGCCGAGCTGATCCTGCCGGTGTTCGTGCGCGAGGGCTCGAGCGAGCCGGTGCCCATCTCGTCCATGCCGGGTGTCGTGCAGCATTCGACCGAGAGCCTGAAGAAGGCGGTGACGGATGCTGCGGCCGCCGGCATCGGCGGCATCATGCTGTTCGGCGTGCCCGAGCACAAGGACGCCGTCGGCTCCGGCGCGACGGATCCTGACGGCATCCTCAACCGCGCGACCCGCATCGCGGTCGCGGAGGCCGGCGACGCGCTCGTCGTGCAGACCGACCTCTGCCTCGACGAGTTCACCGACCACGGCCACTGCGGCGTGCTCGACGCCAACGGCTACGTCGACAACGACGCCACCCTGGAGCGCTACCGCGACATGGGCGTGGCGCAGGCGGAGTCCGGCTCGCAGCTGCTGGGCCTCTCGGGCATGATGGACGGCCAGGTCGCCGCCGTGCGCGACGCGCTCGACGGCTCGGGGTTCGGCAGCACGCCGATCCTCGCCTATGCGGCGAAGTACGCCTCGGCGTTCTACGGGCCGTTCCGCGAGGCGGTGCAGTCGTCGCTCGAGGGCGACCGCCGCACGTACCAGCAGGACCCCGCCAACCGCCGCGAGGGGGCGCGCGAGCTCGACCTCGACATCGCCGAGGGCGCCGACATCGTGATGGTGAAGCCCGCGATGAGCTACCTCGACGTGCTGGCGGATGCCGCGGCGACCAGCCCCGTGCCCGTCTGGGCGTACCAGGTGTCTGGCGAATACGCCATGATCGAGGCGGCGGCCGCCCACGGCTGGATCGATCGCCGCCGCGCGGTCGAGGAGTCGGTGGTGAGCATCCGCCGCGCCGGCGCCGACGCCGTGCTGACCTATTGGGCTCTCGAGCTTGCGGAGTGGATCCGATGACGACGAACGCACAGGAATTCGCCCGCGCGCGGGGGGCCATGCCGGGTGGCGTGAACTCACCGGTGCGCGCCTTCGGCTCGGTGCACGAGACGCCGCGCTTCTTCGTCGCGGCCTCGGGTCCCTACGTCACCGACGTCGAGGGCCGCGAGTACGTCGATCTGGTCGGCTCGTGGGGTCCCGCGATCCTCGGGCACGCCCACCCCGCCGTCGTGAAGGCGGTTCAGGATGCTGCGGCCCACGGTCTCGGCTTCGGCGCGAGCACGCCGGGCGAGACGGAGCTGGCCGAGCTGATCGCGGCTCGCGTTTCCCGCCCCTCCTCGGTCGGTGAGCCTGTCGAAACGCACCCGGTCGAGCGGGTGCGCCTCGTCTCCACGGGCACCGAGGCCACGATGACGGCGATCCGCCTCGCGCGGGGCGCGACCGGGCGCGACCTCATCGTGAAGTTCGCGGGCCACTACCACGGACACTCCGACGGCCTGCTGGCCGAGGCGGGCTCGGGCGTCGCCACGCTGGCGATGCCGGGATCGGCGGGCGTCCCCGCCCCGATCGCGGCGCAGACCCTCGTCATCGGCTACAACGACCTCGACGCGGTGCGCGAGGTGTTCGAGGCCCGCGGCGACGACATCGCCGCCGTCATCGTCGAGGCGGCGCCCGCCAACATGGGCATCGTGCCGCCGGCGCACGGCTTCAACGCCGCCCTCGCCGACATCGCCCACGAGCACGGTGCGCTGCTCATCCTCGACGAGGTGCTGACCGGCTTCCGCGTCGGCCCTGCCGGCTGGTACGGCATCGACCCGGTGCCGTTCTCACCCGACCTCATCACATTCGGCAAGGTCGTCGGCGGCGGGCTCCCCCTCGCCGCGATCGGCGGGCCGGCCGCGCTCATGGAGCTGCTCGCGCCGCTCGGGCCGGTTTACCAGGCCGGCACCCTGAGCGGGAACCCGCTCGCGGTCGCCGCCGGGCGCGCGACGCTCGATCACCTCGACGCCGCCGCCTACGCCCGCATCGACGCCGCCGCGGAGACGATCGCGGAGGCCGCAGCATCCGCTCTCTCCGAAGCGGGCGTCACGCACGTCGTTCAGCGCTCGGGCAACCTGTTCTCGATCCAGTTCGCGGCTGAGCCTCCGACGGACTACGACACGGTGAAGGCGCAGGAGGCGTTCCGCTACCCGCCGTTCTTCCGCGCGATGCTCGCCGAGGGCGTCTCGCTGCCGCCGTCGGTGTTCGAGGCCTGGTTCGTGTCGGCCGCGCACGACGACGCGGCGGTGGCGCGCATCGTCGACGCGCTCCCCATCGCCGCGCGTGCCGCAGCCGAGGCCGTCCCCGACTGACGCGGGGCCGGGCACCGGCGCATGATGGACGCATGACCACACTCGTCGCCGTCCACGGCGACATCACCGCCCAGACCACCGATGCGATCGTCAACGCCGCGAACAACGCGATGCGCGGCGGGGGCGGCGTCGACGGCGCGATCCACCGGGCCGGTGGTCCCGAGATCCTGCGCGCGTGCATCGAACGCTTCCCGGACGGACTCGGCACCGGTGACGCCGGGTGGACGACCGGGGGCAGACTCCCCGCGAAGTGGGTCGTCCATACGGTGGGCCCGAACCACGGCGCCGGCCAGCGCGACCGCGCCCTCCTCGAGTCGAGTTATCGGCGGTCGCTTCAGGTGGCCGACGAGGTCGGCGCGCGCAGCATCGCGTTCCCGCTCATCAGCGCCGGGGTGTACGCGTGGCCGCGACGAGAGGCGATCTCGGCCGCCATCGACACGATCGCAGCGACGCCCACCTCGGTCGAGGAGGTCCGCCTCGTCGCCTACGACGCGACGGCGCACCAGGAGATCTCGTCCGCGCTCGTGATGGCCACCTCGGTGCGGATCCTCCAGGGCGCCCGCGAACTGCACCGCCGCGGCTACCACCGGCTGCGGGTGAAGCCCTCGGTCGCACCGTCGGGCATGTACTGGCGGGTCGCGCTCGGCGACGCGGCCGATCCGGCGGCGGGGATCCACTACACGTCCGGGGCCGAGACCGAGTTCGCCGGCGGCCGGGTCGACGCCATGTCGACGCCGGGTGAGGTCGCCGACCTCATCCTCCGCGCCCTGCCCGGCCTCCGGGCGACGAATGACGCGCCCGCCTACGCCGCGTGGTTCGCGGGGCTCGTGGCGGCCGTCGAACCACAGCACGCGCTTCCCGTGTCGTCGGCCGACTACTTCGACGACACCGACGGCTGGGAGATCGGCTGGGGCAGCGGCCTGCGCTACCCCCACCCGCCCGAGTAAGACCCCCGAAAAGCAGAAGCCCCCCACAACGTGGGGGGCTTCTTTCGGTGGACCTGAGGGGAATCGAACCCCTGACCTCCTCGATGCGAACGAGGCGCGCTACCAACTGCGCTACAGGCCCGTGAACCTCGAAAACACTATCACGGTTCGAGTGTCGCTCCGAATCGACGGAGCCCCTCGAGAGGCCTACTCGCCGGCGGCGCGGCGGGTCAGCAGCTGCCGCACGTGCGCCTCGATCTCGGCGTCGTCGACGTACCCCATGCGGGCGTATTCCGACTCTGCGGAGGCCGTGCGCGCGGTCCGCGCGACGTCGATCGAGGGCGGCTGCTGCGCGGTCGCACGGGCCGCCATCGCCTCCTCGAGGGCGGCCTGCCGGAGCGCCGCACGCGCGGCCTCGGCATCCAGCACCGCGGCCGCACGCGAACCCGCCGATGCCGTGAGCGGGCGCGGGAGGTCGCGCGGCGCCCACTTGCGCTGCTCGCGCTCGAGCGCCACGTCCTGCACCTGCGCGATGCGGCGGGGCGCAGCATCCGTTGCCCGCGACACGGCGCGCGCAGCGACGCGGGAGAGGCGACGAAGGATGAGACCGGATGCTGCCACGAGGCCCACACCCGCCCACATCAACGTCTGCGCACCGGAGGTGATCGTCTCGTACACGCCCCACGCCGCGAGGCCGAGACCGATGACGCCCACGAACGTCGCTGCGAGCCGGAACCGGCGCCGGGCGCGCGCACGGCGCGCCGCCGGAAGGGAACGGAGGGCGGCGAGGTCGGAGCGGGCAGCGGCGGCTGCCTCTGCGCGCTCGGCACGGGCGCGCTCCAGATCCACACGCGCGGCGGCTTCAGCGGCGACACGGTCGATGCGGGCGCGCTCCACGCCGATGCGCGCGGCCGCCTCGGCAGCCTCGCGCTCGGCCTTGGCGATCTCGAGGTCGACGCGGGCGCCCTCGAGCGCCGCCTGCTCGCGCTCGGCCAGGGCGCGCTTCGCGAGCTTCTGCTGCGCGGCCGCGGTGCGGGCGTTGAGTTCGAGCCGCACCTCTTCGGGGGTCTCGCTCGTCTCGGCGAGTACACGGAGCGCCTGGTTCAGGCGCACGGCGTTTCGTTCCGCCGCATCGAACTGGCGCCGGCTGTGCCATGACGGGAGCAGGTAGACCAGCCACAGCGCCACGGCGACGAGAACGACGACTCCCCCACCCCACACCTGCCCGCCCATGCTCACCACGGTAGGCGACCGGACGGCGGTGTCCCCCGCATCCGTCCGCGTGTCACGGAAGACGGATTTCTGGCGTGGTCAGGCACGGCGATGCGCGGCCACCCGCCGCCGGGGGGCGGGATCGGCAACCGGACGACCTATGCGTGCATCCGGTCCGCGGGCGGGACGGTGGCCGCATCCTGCGGCACCCGACCCGAGATCCAGCGCTGCAGCACGCCCTCGGGCACGTCCTCGCGCACGAGCGCGAAGGCGTAGTGATCGCGCCAATCGCCGTCGATGTGGATGAAACGGCGACGCAGCCCCTCGTAGCGGAAGCCGAGCTTCTCGACCACGCGCAGGCTCGCGCGGTTCTCGGGGCGGATGCAGATCTCCATACGGTGCAGGCGCAGCTCCGAGAAGCAGATGTCGGTCGCGAGCGCCACCGCCGTCGGCGTGATGCCGCGCCCGGCGAACCGCTCGCTCACCCAGTACCCGATCGTCGCCGACGCCAGCGAGCCGCGCGCGATCCCCCACACGTTCAGCTGGCCGGCGACCTCACCATCGGACTCCATGACGAAGGGCACCCCGGCGCCGTCGCGGTACTGCTGGAGAAGCCGCCGGACGCCGACGCGCATGTCGAACGACACCGGCCCGTCGGGACTCGTCGCCTCCCACGGGCGCAGCCAGCCGCGATTGGAGAGCAGCTCGTTCTGCAGCACGCGCGCGTCGCGCTGACGGACGAGCCGGATCGCCACCGAGCCGTGCCTGCGGGGAGCCGACAGATCCACGAGACTCCCTCGATCGGGCGGCGTCAGAGGTTCGCCGCGAAATCCTTGAACCAGGGACGCAGCGCGGGACCGAGATCTTCGCGATCGGCCGCCAGCTGCACGATGGCCTTGATGTAGTCCACCCTATCGCCGGTGTCGTAGCGACGGCCACGGAAAACGACGCCGTAGACGCCGGGACCATCGGGGTCCGCCGCGAGCTCCTGGAGCGCGTCGGTGAGCTGGATCTCGCCGCCCTTGCCCGGCTCGGTGCGCTCGAGGATCTCGAACACGTTCGGCGAGAGAACATAGCGCCCGATCACGGCCAGGTTCGACGGTGCGTCCTCGGCCTTGGGCTTCTCGACGAGCCCGCTGACCTTCACGATGCCGTTGCCGTCGGTGGACTCCACCGAAGCGACGCCATAGAGGTTGATGTGCTCGGGGTCGACCTCCATGAGGGCGATGATCGCCGCTCCGGTGCGCTCGTGCTCCGCGATCATGATGGTGAGCAGCTCGTCGCGCTCGTCGATGAGGTCGTCACCGAGCATGACGGCGAACGACGAGTCGCCGACGTGGGCCTTCGCCCGCAGCACCGCGTGACCGAGCCCCTTGGGCTCGCCCTGACGCACGAAGTGGATGTCGGCGAGGTCGCTCGATTCGAGGACGCGGTGCAGCCGGTCCGTGTCGCCCTTGTCCTTCAGCTTCTCCTCCAGCTCGGGGACCGAGTCGAAGTGGTTCGAGATCGCGTTCTTGTTGCGCCCGATGATGACGAGGATGTCATCGATGCCGGCCTGCGCGGCCTCCTCGACCACGTACTGGATCGCCGGCTTGTCGACGACGGGAAGCATCTCCTTCGGCATCGCCTTCGTCGCGGGGAGGAAGCGGGTGCCGAGGCCCGCAGCGGGGATGACTGCCTTGATGGAGGTATGCGCCATGCTGAGAGTCTAGGTGGGGCGACCAGGCCTTCTCGTCCGAGCGGACGGTGTGCGATACTCCGCGCCGTACAATCGACACCATGTCCGACGCCATCGCCGATGCGAAGCGCGCCCTGCGCGCCGAGCTCCGCGAGCGACGCCAGCTCATCTCGCCGCAGGCACGCGAGGCCGCCGAGGCGGGTGTCCACGCCCAGCTCGACGCCCTCGTGGCCGAGCACGGCGCCCGCTCGATCTCGTGCTTCCTGTCGACCACGTCCGAGCCGGGCACCCGCTCCTTCGTGGCGGATGCCGTGGCCCGCGGCATCCGCGTCCTCCTTCCGGTGACACGGGCCGACGGCCTGCTCGACTGGGCGGTCGCCACCCCCGAGGGCGACATCGCCGAAGGCATGTACGGATTGCCCGAACCCGTCGGTGAGGTGCTCGGCCCGATCGCGGTCAACGACGTCGACCTCCTCGTGATCCCCGCAGCCGCCGTCGACCACACCGGGATGCGTCTCGGCTGGGGACGCGGCTTCTACGACAAGACCCTCGGGTCGATGGAGCGGTGCCCTCCCGTCTACGCGGTCGTCTTCGACTCGGAGTTCGTGGACGAGCTGCCGAGCGACGAACTCGACGAGCGCGTCACCGGCGTCGTGACCCCCACGCGCACCATCACCCTCGCGCCCACGCGGCGCTGACAGCCGAAACCGAGAGAACATGCCCACCTACGCCTACGCCTGCAAACAGTGCGGTCACCGCTTCGACGCCGTGCAGTCCTTCGCCGACCCGACCCTGACCGAGTGCCCGGAGTGCGGCGGGCCGCTCCGCAAGGAATACGGCTCGATCGGCGTGACCTTCAACGGCTCCGGCTTCTACCGCACCGACTCCCGCGCCGGCGCGAAGTCCTCCGGTTCGGGATCGAGCGGCGGAGCGGATGCCTCGGGTGGCGCGTCCTCGTCGACTTCGACATCATCGAAGGCCGAGGCGAAAGCCTCGCCCGCGTCGTCCGGAGCCTGATCCTCCGGCGCCCCAGACGCGGAACGACACACCCAGGGGGTACACGTGATCAAGGGCTTCAAGGAATTCATTCTCCGCGGCAACGTCATCGACCTGGCGGTCGCGGTCGTCATCGGCGCCGCGTTCACGGCGATCGTCAACGCCATCGTCAACGGGCTCATCAATCCCCTCATCGCGCTGGTGTTCAACGCCAGCAGCCTGGATGCCGTCGGCTGGACCGTCACCAACATCAACGGCGACGAGGTGTTCTTCGGGTTCGGCATGATCCTCGGCGCGATCATCAACTTCCTCGCCGTCGCTGTCGTGGTCTACTTCGTGTTCGTCTACCCGATGAACCACATCAAGGAACGCGCGGCGGCACGTGCCGGCGTCAGCCCAGCCGACGAAGAGCCGAAGCTTCCCACCGAGCAGGAACTGCTCGTTCAGATCCGCGACCTGCTCGACAAGCAGGGGAACCAGCCTCAGGCAACCGCGCGTTCCTGAGCAGCCTCAATAGTGCGGCGGAACGTCGCGCCGCAGGCGCTCATCGTTCGGACCGGCTGCATCGGATGCCGCGTTCCCCTGGCCCTCGCGGCCGGTCGGGGACGCGGCATCCGTCGTCTTGTCATCAGCCGGGATCGGCTCGGCCGTGGTCCCGGGCGCGGGCGTCAGCTTCGCGCGACGGGAGCCCTTGACGCGCTCGATCCGCTGCCGGTCACTCGATGACATCGAGGGGCTGGGTCTCGTTGTCGACCCGGGGAGCGTCGGGCGGCACGCCCAGCATCGCGGCGATGCGCTGCGCGACATCGGCGGGGTCGCGGTACAGGTCGAACGAGTGCACGCGCACGTAGTGCCACCCGAGGCGCCGCAGGATCTGCGGGCGCAGCCGCAGCGACTCGCGCAGCGACTCGCCGATCGTCTCGGGGTCGCTCTCGACCACGACCGCCTTGCCGTCGTACTGCGCGACGAGGGGCAGAAGGCCGCGGTAGTGCACGTCCACCGAGAGCCCCGCGCGGCGGAGCTCCCGCGCCAGGGCGCGCGTGAGCGGGTCGGCGAGGTCTTCGAGCCGCGCCTCGCGCGAGCGGGCGGCGATGCCGCCCAGGATCGACATGAGCGTCGCGGCGCCGTACTCGAGGCGCCCGTCGTCGAAGGCCGACGGGCGGATCGACGACACGATGACCATCGAGCGCCGCGCGCGGGTCATGCCGACGGTGAGCAGCCGCTCGCCGTCGGGCGACGACAGGTCGCCGAAGTCGCTCAGCACGCGGCCGTGCTTGGTGAGGCCGAAGCCGAGCGAGAAGATGACGCGGTCGCGGCTCTCGGCCACCGACTCCTCGAGGGTGAGCACGGCGAACGGCTCGGCGGTGTCGCGCGAGACGAAGTCGGCGACGTCGGAGCGTCCGGCGAAGGCGGCCTCGACCGCCGCGCGGATGCGCTCGGCGTGCCGCACGCTCGCGGTGACCACCATGAGCGACTCGGTGCCGCGGTTGACGGCGTGCTCGACGACGAGCGTCACGACGCGGGCGACCTCGGAGTCGGGGCTCTCGACGGCGCCCGTGATGGGGTCGGGCGTGCCGTGGCCTCCCTCGACGTAGTCGACGGCGAGACTGCCGCGCCCCAGGTACGACCCCGCCCACGGCAGGGACACGAGCTCGCCGCCGTAGAACGCGTCGTTCACGAGCGCGGCGAGGTCCTCGCCGCCGGCCCGGTAGCTGCGGGTGAGGGTCTCGACGGGCAGCAGCTCGGCGAGACGCTCGAACACGCTGGTGCTGTCGAACGGCACCTCATCGTCGTCGGCGGCGTCGGTGGACGCGCCGTTTCCGCTCGCCTGCGGCGGCGGCACGGCCGCCGACATCGCGGAGCCCGCCGAGACGCGGAACGGCGTCGGCTTCTGCGTCACCGGGTCGCCGA
Organism: Microbacterium trichothecenolyticum; assembly: GCF_041938625.1. Lineage (GTDB taxonomy): Bacteria > Actinomycetota > Actinomycetes > Actinomycetales > Microbacteriaceae > Microbacterium > Microbacterium trichothecenolyticum_D. Next base: position 3,061,590 of record NZ_CP169427.1, read on the forward strand.
AGGCCACGACCTGACCCGCCCGGCGGAGCGCCGGTGAGGCCTCGGCGAGACACAGGGCGGCAGCATCCGCCACCACGACGACGTCGAACGCGATCGCCTCGGGGATGCGGGGCACCTCGTAGGGCGAGGCCAGCCACACCGGCGCCAGGGTGCGTGAGAGGGTGGGCGCCACCGCCGCGAGCTCGGCCGGGGTGATCGCGCCGCGCTTCAGCGCCTGCTTGAGCCCGTCGGCCTCGGAGCGGTGGTCGACGATCCCGATACGCCACTGGGTCGCGAGATGGGCGGCCAGGAGGGGACCGGATGCTGCAGCATGGGCTTCGTCGACGAGCCGGAAGTCGCGCTCAAGACGGTCGACGACAGCCGTGTTCGCACCGAGCACGGCGCGGTCGGTGCGCAGCAGCAGCTCGAGGGCGGACTGCCACCACGCGTACTCGAGCTCGGCCGCCACCTGGTCTTCGGGCACGTGCCGAACCGACAGCTCGAGCAGGAGGGGCTCAAGGCCCATCGCGGCGAGCTCGGAGCGCAGCGTCGCCCGCTCTTTGAGGTTGTCGAACACGTCGGAATCGGCGGCGAGTCCGGCGAGCGTGCGCACGAGCTGCTTCACCGGGAGCGTCGCGAGCCGGTCGGCGCCGGTGCGGCCGAGCACCGCATCGAGCTCGCCGAGTTCGGCCTCGACGCGCTGCCAGGCGACCTGCACGTCGCCAAGACCCAGGGGGACTTCGGGTGTGACGCCCACGTCGACGTACCGCTGCCACTCGGTGCGCTGCTGCTGGATGCGCACCAGCGCCTCGTACATGTCGGGAACGTGTACGCCGGGGCGCAGGTACTCGCGCGACAGTCGGCGCAGGCGCCGCCGGTTCGCGCCGTTCATCTCCGGCGCGTCGCGACGCGGCGCGTGCGCCTGGATGAGCTCGGCGAGCGGGCGCTCGAAGACCGTGAGGCTGAACTTGTCGAGCGAGTCGCGGATGCCGCGCAGCAGACGCAGGTACACGCCGAGCTCGGCGACGGTCTGGAACGGCCGCATGCGCGTCTGGGCGATGAGCTCGTAGCCGCGCTCCAGCAGGGTGGGCACATCGCTGCGATGCAGCTTGCCGGCGAGCGCGTGAGCGCCGCGGGCCTCCTCCACCGTCGCGAAGGTGACGCCGTACCAGGGCGAGTCGTCGGGTCCGAAACGGAACTCGCCGAGGCGGGCGGCCGCCGAGAGCTTGGCCGCGGCATCTTCCCGCGTCGTCGCGAGGCTCGCGAGCGCGTCCGCGTCGAAACGCGCCTGGGTCGTGGGGGCGACGCCCCGCTGGGCGAGTTCGGCGAGCTCGCGGAGGATATCGAGCACCGACACACCGAAATCGGCGTGCGTCGCGGTCACGGCGGAGCGGTAGTCCCTGAGGACGCCCCGCAACCGCACCAGTGCGTCGTCGATGTCGGAGACCTTGGGCGCTTCGGCCTTCTCGTTGCGGCCGATCGCGCGGATGAGGTCGCGCTGCAGGCGGTCGGGCGAGACCGCGAGGCCCGGCAGTCCAATGCCCGCGAGGCGATGCCGCACGCCGTCGAGCGTCGAGCGGCGCGCGCTCACCACCAGCACGCGCTTGCCGTCGCGCACGAGCGCGCCCACGGCGTTGATCACGGTCTGCGTGCCGCCGGTGCCGGGCAGGGTGTGGACGATGAGGGACTGACCGTCCGCGATGCGCGCGAGCACCCGCTCCTGCTCGGAGTCGGCGTCCAGCAGCAGCATGTCGGCCGCGGGGGCACGGTCGTCGGGGCTCGTCGGCACCGGTCCGTCGCGGCGGATCGTGAACGATTCGCGGTCGGCGACGTGACCGGCGAGCGCGTTCAGCACCCGGTGATCGAGATCGGACGCGTCCAGGGCCATGTCGCCGCCGACATCGGCGAAGGTCGACACGAGAAGGCGGGGCTTCACGGCGTAGCTGTCGATCGAGGCGGTCAGCGCGCGGATGTGGTCGATCACCGGCTGCGGCTTGAAGACACCGCCCTCGTACGCGAGAGCGGCGAGGCCGCCGGCATCGATCATGATGCCGAAGTGCGTGCGCATCGCACGGATCAGCTCGGGGTTGACGACGAACGTCCCGTGGAGCTTGAGCTCGAAGTCGCCGTGGTGGCGCCGGATCGCGAGCGGCCGGAGCAGCACGGGCGCGCTCCACGTGACCCCCGCGACGCGCCAGGTGGCGAGACCGACGGCGAGCCGCACTGTGTCGAGGCCGCGGGTGGTGCGCAGCTCCTGGTCCTTCGCGGTGATGCTCTGCGCGGCGAGGCGTGCGTTGCGCAGCGCCACCTCGTCGCGGAACAGATTCGACAGCAGCGTCGAGCGCCCGGTGATGAACTGCGGCAGGCTTCCGGGGTGCGCCTTCGTGATCTCGATCGCGGCGTCCTGGCCGTCCTCGAAGTGCAGGAGGGTCGACCTGCCGCCCAGAGCGGCGGACTGCAGCCGGAGCCGGTCGCGCTCGCTCTCGGCGACGTGCACGACCGTGACGTCGGGCTCGGCGAGACCCAGATCACCCGGGGTCACGTCGTACCCGCGCTCGGCGTCTCCTGAGCCCAACACGGCGCTGCGTTCTGCTCGCCACACACGTGCCACCCTAAAGGCGACGCGTGTCCGGCTCTTGCAATGGACCTGAGTTTCGCGGTATTGGACAGCGCGGGAAAGCGTGTTCGGAACGCCCCTTCCTCCCCCGTCGGCATCCGGAGCGAACTCTTCACAGATCGCCTCGGCGACCGGCCGCGGCGTCCGCGGCCCGCGCCAGGATGGTCGCATGAGCCCCGAGGATCCGCCCCGCTACCGCGTCCACCCGTCGCCCATCGGCGACATCCTGATCGTGACGACCGCCGACGGCATCGTGACCCTGCATCCGTTCGAGGGCCCCCTGCACGCCGACATCGAGCGCGTGGCCCGCCAGCTGCGCGCCCTCCCTGTCCCTGACGACGACACGGATGCTGCCACCCCCGGCTCCGGCACGGCCGAGGTCTTCGCGAGCGCGATCACGCAGCTCGACGAGTACTTCGACGGCGACCGGGAGCAGTTCGACCTGCCGCTGGACTGGCGGCTCGTTCGCGGCTTCACACGCGTGGCGCTCGAAGCGGTATGCGAGATCCCCTACGGCGAGACGGCGAGTTATGGGGAGGTGGCGATCGCGGCCGGCATCCCGCGCGCCGCGCGCGCCGTCGGCACCGCGTGCGCGACGACGCCCTTCTCCGTCGTGGTTCCCGTGCACCGCGTCGTCCGCGCCGACGGCTCGCTCGGCGAATACGGCGGGCGGCCCGAGGTGAAGCGGTTCCTGATCGACCTCGAACAGGGTCCGAGCATCCCGGCGGCGCCGACGGCGGCCGTAGGTGACGCGGCGACGGCGGGCTGAGGGCGCGGTCGATCGAGGCTGCGGGCGTGTAGGCCGCCTGCAGGCCGCGAGGCCCGCGCGGCTCGCCGCCGGGCCTCGCCATCCTCCCTCGGGAGCGGGGCCGACCGCCGGTGCGAGACCCCCGAGTGGTAAGGTCGACGCTACGAAAAGGGCGGCGAGGACGCCGTCAGCCGGAAGCAGGTAGCCGTGGGCGCGTCCCTCCCACATCGCGCACCGGCCCCCGACCACATGGGCGCGGGGGTCCGCATCGTCGTGGACGGCCTCGGCGGCGATCCCGGCGACGCACAGGCGCTCGACCACGCCGTGGCCGAGCTCGTGCGCCGCACCCGCTTCCCCGTCGCCTTCGGCGGCCTCGCGCTCGGCGAGGCGATCCACGTCACGTCCATCCACGGCGCCCGCACCCGCAACCTCGAGGGTCTCGTGGTGGAGGCCTCCCGCGGCCTCGGCGGGCGCGCGCTCGTCGAGAAGCGCCCGCGGCTCGCGCTCGACTACGGCTCTTCACGCAGCATCACGCACGACTACGATCGCGCCGTCCTCGGCGAGGGCATCGCGACCCTGTTCGCCGTCCCCGTGATGGTGGGCGGGCGCGCTCGCGGCGTCATCTACTGCGGGTCATGGGCCGAATCGCCGGTCGGCGACGTCGTCGCGCGTCCGGCGTTCGCCGTCGCGGAGGAGCTCTCCAGCGAACTGCGCATCCGCGACGAGGTGCAGCGGCGGCTGACCCTCTCCCCTGCACGCACCACCCCGGCCGCGATGCCGGCGGCGACGCGCGAGGAGCTGCGTGAGACGTACGCCGAGCTGCGCAGCATCGCGGCGATCATCGACGATCCCGCACTGCGCGCCCGGCTCGACCGCCTCGAGCAGCGGCTGGCCGCGCTCTCGCACGACGCGTCCGAGCCGCCGGTCCAGCTCGACGTGCGGCTGTCGCCGCGCGAGATCGACGTGCTCGCGTGCGCGGCGCTGGGCTCGACCAACGCCGAGATCGCGGCGACCCTCGACCTCAAAGAGGGCACGGTCAAGTCGTACTTGCAGGCGGCGATGGCGAAACTGGATGCCTCGACCCGCCACGCCGCGGTCGTCACCGCACGTCGCGCCGGCATCCTCCCCTGACCGGCGGCGCCGCGCACACGGCAGGATTTCCTCGCTCGTCGCGGCGAAACCCGGACAGTCACGTCCGAATTCCCGCCGCCCGAATTCTTTCCCTCGCCCCGAGTCTTCCGCCGCGGTTATCCACCGATCCGGAATTCATCAATAGGCGGCGGCGACAATTCGGCGTATTGTTCCCTCATGGCCCGCAGAATCGTTCACCAGCTCGTCGATGACATCGACGGAACCCTCTTGGAAGCCGGCGAAGGCGAGACCGTCCTGTTCTCGCTCGACGGCGTCGCGTACGAGATCGACCTCACCGACGAGAATGCCGCCGCGCTGCGCGGCGCTCTCGAGCGTTACACCAGCGCGGCGCGCGCCGTGTCGTCCGCCCGGGCGTCGTCCAGCGCCGCCTCTGCCGGGCGCAAGCGCCGTCGCAGCGGACAGCAGGATTACAGCGGCGTCCGCGAATGGGCGAAGCAGAACGGCTATCAGGTCTCCGAGCGGGGCCGGGTTCCGGCATCCGTCCTGGAAGCCTATGAGGCGGCGCACTGACGCACGCCGCCTCGCGGCCTTTCATCGACGATTCATCGTCGACGTCACGAGCGTGAGAGCTGGAAGAGAATCTCGTCGACTTTCTCTTTCGCGTCTCCGAAGAGCATCTGTGCGTTGTCGCGGTAGAAGAGCGGATTCTGCACGCCCGCATATCCGGACGCCATCGAACGCTTGAAGACGATCACGTTCTCGGCCTCCCACACGCGGAGCACCGGCATGCCCGCGATCGGGCTGCCGGGGTCCTCGGCGGCCGCCGGGTTGACGGTGTCGTTCGCCCCGATGACGAGCACCACGTCGACGCTCGACAGGTCGTCGTTGATCTCGTCCATCTCGAGCACGATGTCGTAGGGCACCTTCGCTTCAGCGAGGAGCACGTTCATGTGACCGGGAAGGCGTCCCGCGACGGGGTGGATGCCGAACCTCACGTCGACGCCGCGCTCGCGCAGCTTCTGCACGAGGTCGGCGACGCCATGCTGCGCCTGCGCGACGGCCATGCCGTAGCCGGGCGTGATGACGACGGTCGAGGCGCCGGCGAGCATGTCGGCGGCGCTCTCGGCGTCGATCTCGCGGTGCTCGCCGTACTCCTCGTCGCTCGCGCGCGGCGCCTCGATGCCGAAGCCGCCCGCGATCACCGACAGGAATGACCGGTTCATCGCCTTGCACATGATGTAGCTCAGGTACGCACCCGACGACCCGACGAGCGCGCCGGTGACGATGAGCAGGTCGTTGTTCAGCAGGAAGCCTGCCGCGGCGGCCGCCCAGCCCGAGTAGCTGTTGAGCATCGACACCACGACCGGCATGTCACCGCCGCCGATCGAGGCGACCAGGTGCCAGCCGAGGGCCAGAGCGAGCAGGGTCACGGCGACGAGGAGCCATAGCTCCGGGCTGATCACGTACCAGACCGTGAGGGCGAGGAACGCGACCAGCGCGCCGATGTTCAGAGCGTTCTTGCCGGGAAGCATGAGCGGCTTGGACGAGATCCGCGCCGACAGCTTGAGGAACGCGACGATCGACCCGGTGAAGGTCACGCCGCCGATGAAGACGCCGATGAAGACCTCGGCGTGGTGGATGTCGGCGAGCGCCCCGGTGAGGCCGGTGTCGTACAGCGCTCCGTTCCAGCCGACCAGCACCGCGGCCAGACCCACGAACGAGTGCAGCAGCGCGATGAGCTCCGGCATCCCGGTCATCTGGACGATCCGCGCCCGCCACAGCCCGATCGCGGCGCCGACGAGCACGGCGACGACGAGGAGAGTCAGCCCGAGCGCGCCCGATGGCTGGCCCCACGCCCCCGCCGCCACCAAGACCACCGTGGCGACCAGCGCGATGGCCATGCCGACGATGCCGAACACGACGCCACGGCGACTGGTCTCGTGCTTGCTGAGCCCCGCGAGGCTGAGGATGAACAGCAGCGCCGCGACGATGTAGGCGGCACCCGCGACCTGACCGGCGACCGCGATCATCGGGTCTCACCCTTCTGGAACATCGCGAGCATGCGCCGCGTCACGGCGAAGCCGCCGAAGATGTTGATGGAGGCGAGCAGCACCGCGACCGCGGCGAGGATCTGCACCGTCAGGTCGGGCACCGTGATCTGCACCATCGCGCCGACCACGATGATCCCCGAGATCGCGTTGGTGACGCTCATCAGCGGGGTGTGCAGCGCGTGCGCGACGTGGCCGATCACGTAGAACCCGACGACGATCGCGAGCGTCAGCACCAGGAAGTGCTGCGGCAGCGGCGGGGGCGCGAACGCGCAGATCGCGAAGAGCGCCGCGATGCCCCCGACGATGAGGCCGGTGCGCGCGGCAGTCGACATCGGCTTCCTCGCGGCGGTGCCGGCCGCCGCGCCTACGGGCGCAGCATCCGTCCGCGTCGTCGGCGCAGGTGCCGCAGAGACCTGCACCGGCGGCGGGGGCCAGGTGACCGCACCGTCCTGCACCACGGTGACCGTGCGCTGCACGACGTCGTCGAAGTCGAGGGCGAGTTCGCCGTCCTTGCCGGGGGTGAGGAGCTTCAGCAGGTTGACGAGGTTGGTGGCGAACAGCTGCGACGCCTGCTGCGGCAGCCGGCCGGGAAGATCCGTGTAGCCCAGGATCGTGACGCCGTTGTCGGTCACGATCTTCTCGCCCGCGACCGAGCCCTCGACGTTGCCGCCCTGACCCGCGGCCATGTCGACGATGACGCTGCCCGAACGCATCGAGGCCACATCCGCCGCCGTGATCAGGCGGGGGGCCGGGCGCCCAGGGATGAGCGCCGTCGTGATGATGATGTCGACGTCGGCCGCCTGCTCCGAGTAGATCTCAGCGGCGCGCCGGTCGTAGGCCTCGCTCGTCGCCTTCGCGTAGCCATCCGACGAGACCTGCTTCGCCTCCTCGGGGACGACGACCTCGAGGTACTCGCCGCCGATCGATGCCACCTGGTCCGCGACCTCCGGCCGCGGGTCGGTGGCCCGCACGATCGCGCCGAGGCTCGACGCCGCGCCGATCGCCGCAAGGCCAGCGACGCCTGCGCCGGCGACAAGCACCTTCGCCGGCGGCACCTTGCCGGCCGCCGTCACCTGGCCGGTGAAGAAGCGCCCGAACTCGTGCGCCGCCTCGACCACCGCGCGGTAGCCGGCGATGTTGGCCATCGAGCTCAGCACGTCCATCGACTGGGCGCGCGAGATGCGCGGCACCGCGTCCAGCGCGATCGCCGTGATCCCCCTCGTCGCGAGCGCCTCGACCAGATCCGGTCGCAGCGCCGGACTCAGCGTCGCGACGATCGTCGCGCCGTCGGCGAGCCGGTCGATCTCGGCCGGCGTCGGCGCGTTGACCTTGAGCACGATCGGCGACGCCCACGCCGTGGAGCTGTCGGCGATGGTCGCGCCCGCCTGCGCGAAGGCCGCGTCCGAGAACGACGAACCGGCACCTGCTCCGGCTTCGACGACGACCTCGTAGCCGAGAGCGATGAGTTTCGGGACGGTGGTCGGAGTCGCGGCAACCCGGGTCTCTCCGGGCGCTTCGGCGACGATGCCAATGCGGGTCATGCGTTCCTCTGGGTCGGGTGTCGCAGCATGCGCTGCGGCGCGCCCGCGAGACCTTTCTCGGCGCTCGCGGCGACGCCTCCACCATGTCAGACCGCGACGCAGATCCCGTGTGCATTGCGCCCCGACACGATGACAAGAATCACAGAATTTGCCGCCTGCGCACCACAATCCCCGTTCTTGCGCTCTCGCGTTGCGGTCTGGCGAAACGCACACGCTCGCGCCAGGCGGTTCATAGCGCACGGCGAAGGTCGTCGTAAGTGCGACGCATATCGATGGAGGCATGAACAAGAAGAGCAGCGCGAACAACGGCACCCGCACGCGCCGGGTGCGCAACGCCGTCATCGCCTCCGGTCTCGTCGTCGTGCTCTCGGGCGGCGCCGGCGCGGTGTGGGCGACCGACCGCTTCCTCGTCGAGCACGTCGAGATCGCCGACGTGTCGGAGTACGAGGCGCAGAACTCGACGGTCGACTCGACGACGGATTCGACGACGGATGCCGCGACCGACGCCACGGTCACCGACACCTCCTACTCGGACGGCGCCACGTCGATCACGATCTCCACCGTCACCGAGGGCTCCGGTTCCGACACCGTGACCTCCTACGTCGCCGACGTGACGCTGTCGGACGCGACCGCGCTCGCGAGCGCCTTCGCGAAGGACCAGTTCGGCGAGAACATCACCGAGCTCACCAGCCAGATCGCCGCCGACAACGGTGCGATCTTCGCGATCAACGGCGACTACTACGGCTTCCGTGACACCGGCATCGTGATCCGCAACGGCGTGGTGTTCCGCGACGAGCCGGCCCGCGAAGGACTCGTGTTCTACACCGATGGCCGTGTCGAGGTGTACGACGAGACGACGACGTCCGCGGAGGAACTGCTCGCCGACGGTGCGTGGAACACCCTGAGCTTCGGCCCTGCGATCGTGGAAGACGGCGCCGTGGTCGACGGCATCGAAAACGTCGAGGTCGACACCAACTTCGGCAACCACTCCATCCAGGGCGACCAGCCGCGAACGGCCGTCGGGGTGATCGACGAGAACCACCTCGTCTTCGTCGTCGTCGACGGCCGCCAGTCCGGCTACAGCGAGGGCGTCACCCTCAGCGAGCTCGCCGACATCATGCTCGCCCTCGGCGCGACCACCGCGTACAACCTCGACGGCGGCGGCTCGTCGACGATGTACTTCGACGGCGAGGTGATCAACTCGCCCTCCAACGGCGGCGAGCGCGGCACGAGCGACATCCTCTACATCGCCGACGCCTCCCCCGCGGAGTGACGCCGTGATCGTCCTCATCCCCGCCTTCGAGCCGGGGTCGCGCCTCGAACCGGTCGTCGCCGGCCTGTTCGCCGCGGACCCCGATGTCGAGGTGGTCGTCGTCGACGACGGGAGCGGCCCAGCCTTCACCGCGACGTTCGATCAGGTCGCGGCGCTCGGCGCGACGGTGCTGCGCCACGACGTGAACCTCGGCAAGGCGGCGGCTCTGCGCACCGGGTTCGACCACGCGATGTCGGCCCACCCCGGCGGCGACGTCGTCACCGCCGATGCCGACGGGCAGCACACCGTGCGCGACATCCTCCGCGTCGCCGACGCGCTCCGCGAGGACGCGGCCGACGGCGTCCCGATGCTCATCCTGGGCTGCCGGGCGTTCACCGGGAACGTTCCGCTGCGCTCGCGCGCCGGCAACGCCGTGGCTCGCGGGGTCTTCCGGCTCGCGGCGGGATGGGCGCTGAGCGACACGCAGACCGGACTGCGCGGCATCCCTTCGGAACGGCTCGCGTGGGTGCGCGAACAGCCGGGCGAGCGGTTCGCGTACGAGCAGAACGTCCTGCTGCGCTGCCGTCGTGACGGCGTCGCGACGCGTGAGGTGCCGATCGAGACGGTCTACCTCGATGACAACGCGTCCAGCCACTTCCGGCCCGTCGCGGACTCCCTGCGCGTCATGCTGCCCCTGGTGCTGTTCGCGGGGTCGTCGCTGCTGGCGTTCGCCGTCGACACCGTCATGCTCCTCGCGCTCACCGCGCTCACCGGCCTGCTCGTGCCGTCGATCGTGGCGGCGCGCGTCGTGAGCGCCTCGGTGAACTTCGCCGTCAACCGTCGCGTGGTCTTCCGAGCGGAGCAGAGGGGACGGATGCTGCGCCAAGCCGCTCGCTACGCCGTGCTGGCCGTTGCCCTCCTGGCGTCGAACATCGTGTGGCTCGATGCGCTCACGCGCTACGGCGTGCCGCTGGTCGTGGCCAAGATCGCGACCGAGGCGGTGCTGTTCGTGACGAGCTACGGCGTGCAGCGATCCTTCGTCTTCGGCACTCAGCGGGCCCGGGCCGAACTCGTAAGCCGCCCTGACGCCCGTCATAGCACCCCCATAGCGGCCGCGGCTCGAATGGATCAGAGCGAACACCCCATCGGGAGGAACCCATGACCACCAGCGCACTGATCCTCATCGGCATCGATCTGGCTGCCGCCCTCGTGCTGAGCCTCGGCCTCTACTACCGCCGGCACCACCGCCGCGACCTCGTCGTCGCGTTCCTGGGGGTGAACGTCGGGGTGATGTCCGTCGCCGCCGTGCTCGGCACCGCCGAAGTCGCTCTGGGGCTCGGTCTCGGCCTGTTCGGCGTGCTGTCGATCATCCGGCTGCGCTCGTCCGAGATCTCGCAGCGCGAGGTCGCGTACTACTTCGCGGCGCTCGCGATCGGGCTCGTGACCGGCCTTCCCCAGACCGACCCGTGGCCCGTCGCCGCACTCGTCGCGCTGATCCTCGCCGTGCTGTGGGGCGCCGATCACCCGGCGCTGCTCTCGCGATCGCGCCACCAGGTCGTCCGTCTCGACCGCGCCGTCGCCGACGAGCACGAGCTGCGGGCCGAGCTCGAGGAGCGCCTCGGCGGCATGGTCGCCTCGACCACCGTGCAGGAGCTCGACCTCGTCAACGACACGACGCTCGTCGATGTGCGCTATCGGGTGCCGCGAGGAGCGGCGCGTCCGGTCGCCGGCCGCGGCACCGCCGCCGGCGTGCCCGCGGCGAGCGCTGCCACCCTCGAGGGAGCGGCGCGATGACGCCCTTCGACCGCTTCGACCCGGTGTCGCTCGACGCGCTCGTGGCCGAGGCATCCCTCCTCACCCGCGTCGACAGGAAGTACGTCGTGCCGCGCGCAGGCCTCGAGCCCCTGCTCGGCACGCTCGACCCCGGCACGCGCGTGCTCGAGATGGACGGCGCCCGCGATTTCGCCTACGAGTCGGTGTACTTCGACACCCCCGACCTGCTGAGCTTCCGGATGGCGGCCCAGCTCCGCCGTCGGCGCTTCAAGCTACGCACGCGCAACTACCTCGACGCCGGTATGTCGTACCTCGAGATCAAGACGCGCGGCGCACGAGGCACGACCGTCAAGGACCGCGACGAGTACGACCCGCGCGCCCGCGACCGGCTCACCGACGACGCGCGCGACGACGTCGCCGACGCGTTCGCGACGATCGGAGTCGCCTCGGAGCGGGCCGAGGAGCTCGACGCGACGCTGCTGACCCGCTACCGGCGTGCCACCCTGCTCGCCGTCGACGGGGCCGGACGCGCCACCGTCGACACCGCGCTCGAGTGGATCGAACCCGACGGACGCGGCTTCGCCCTTCCCGACCTCGCGATCGTCGAGACGAAGTCGGGCGCCCGCCCGTCCGACGTCGATCGCGCACTCTGGCGGGCCGGTCACCGGCCCGCGACGGTCAGCAAGTACGCCACCGGTCTCGCGGCGCTCCACCCGGCACTCCCCCGCAACCGCTGGGCACGGCTGCTGCGCGGTCCGTTCGACCCGTCGCACCGCGCTGCGCCTGCGAGCCACCCGACCACCGCCACCCACAAGGAGGACGCATCATGCTCCGCAAGCCCCACCACCGCTCTGTCGAGCACCGTCGCCGCCTGATCCTCGCTGCCACGCCACTGGCCCTCGCCGCGGTCGTGCTCGCCGGCTGCGCGACGCAGACCGCCGCCTCGACGACCAGCTCGACCACCGACACCTCGACCACCGAGACGGCGGCGGTCGTCGACTCCGACCTCAGCGCCGCGGCCGTGCTCGCCGCAAACGCCGACGTCACCGTCGTCCAGGACGACGAATGGAACGAGACGGATGCTGCGGACATCACGCTGTCGGGCAGCACCGCGTCGAGCGACTCCGACGCGGTGACCGTCGACGGCTCCACCGTCACCATCACGGAGGCCGGCGTGTTCCGGCTGTCCGGCTCACTCGACGGCCAGGTGGTGGTCGCCGCTCCCGAGGACGCGCAGGTCGTGCTGATCCTCGACGACGCCGAGATCGCAGCATCCGATTCCCCCGCCATCACCGTGACCAGCGCGGACGACATCGCCATCTCGCTCGCGGCCGGCAGCGACAACAGCATCTCGGACGCGTCGTCGTACGCCGACGACGCCGACGCGAACGCCGCCGTCTACGCCGACGCCGACCTCACGATCTCGGGCACGGGGGCGTTGACGGTGTCGGGCAACGGCAACGACGGCATCACGAGCACCGACGACCTGGTGATCCTGTCGGCCGAGATCACGGTCGACGCGGTCGACGACGCGCTGCGGGGCAAGGACTCGCTCACCGTCGAAGGCGGCACGCTCGAGCTCACCGCCGGAGGCGACGCGCTCAAGAGCGATCAGGCCGACGACGCGACCCAGGGCTTCGTCGCGATCACCGGCGGCACCGTGACCGCCACGAGCGGCGACGATGCGATCGCCGCGGCGACGGACGCGGTCATCACGGGCGGCACGGTCTCGCTGACCGCGGGGACGGATGCCGCGACCTCGGACGATTCGCCCAAGGGCGTCACCGCGGGCGTCGTCGTCGCGATCGACGGCGGCGACGTCACGATCGAGGCCGTGGACGACGCCGTGCACTCCGACGGATCGATCGGGATCGGCGGCTGCACGGTGACGGTGTCGGCCGGGGACGACGGCATCCACGCCGAGCAGCGCGTCGAGATCCGCGACGGCACCGTGACCGTCGCCGAGTCGTACGAGGGCCTGGAAGCGACGGATGTCGCGATCTCGGGCGGGACCATCGACATCACGTCGAGTGACGACGGCATCAACGCTGCGAGCGGAACCGCGTCCGACGCTCAGGGCGGCGGCATGGGCGGAGGCGCCGGCGAGCAGGACACGGGCGAGACCCTCGCGATCTCGGGCGGCAGTGTGCGCGTCGCGGCGGTCGGCGACGGCCTCGACTCGAACGGCACGATCTCGATCACCGGCGGCACCACCGTCGTCAGCGGGCCGAGTTCGGCCGGCGGGCAGGGCGCGCTCGATGCCAACGGCGAGATCGCGATCGATGGCGGCGAGCTGCTCGTCGCCGGATCGGTACTGGTCACGCCCACCGGCTCGCAGCCGTGGGTCGCGGCGACCGCCAGCGGTTCGGCGGGTGACACCGTGGCGGTGACGGACGCCTCGGGCGCGGTGATCGCGAGCTTCGAGGCCGATCAGAGCTTCAGCGCCGTGTTCTACAGCGGGCCGACGGTCGTCGACGGCGGGTCGTACACGATCACCGTGAACGGCGTCACGGCGGCCACGGTGTCGGAGGGCGTGAACGTCTCCGGCGGCGGGATGGGCGGCGGCATCGGCGGGGGCGGCGGCCGTCGGCCATGATCCGGCGTTCCGGTCGCCGCTCGTGCCTGTTCGCGGGCGTCGGCCGAACGTGGGAACTCCCTCCGAATGCGTGCTCTGCGGCGCGTAGGGGTTGCATCCGCCGGCGGATCTCGGAATCGTGGCCGGTCCGGAACCGCAAACGGAAAGGAAAAGCATGCTCACGCTGACCCAGACCGCCGCCGAGGCCGTCAAAGAGATCGTCGCCCGAGTGCCTCTCGCCGAAGACGGGGGTGTACGCATCCGAGACGCGGGAGGCTCGTCCGGATTCGAGTTGAGTGTGGCGCCCGATCCCGGGCCCCACGACACCGTCGTGATCGAGAGCGGCGCCCGTGTCTTCCTCGACGAGACCGCCGCGATCGCTCTCGACGACCGCGTCCTCGATGCCGAGCGGGCGGACGACGGCTCTGTCCGCTTCGCCCTGGGAAACCAGGGCTGACCGCAGCGCTTCGAGGCCCCGGCATCCGTTATCGGATGTCGGGGCCTTCGTGTTGCCTGGCGACCGTCATGCCGTCGCGAGCTGGACGTTGAGCAGCTCGCCGCCGTAGTGCGCGCGCATGCCCGTCTTGCGCTCGAGGTCCTCGATGACCGCCGAGGCGAAGTCCACTCCGTACAGCGCGGCGCACGAGCCGAGGCCGCCGGGCGAGAACACATTGACCTCCATCAGCCTGTCGCCCGCGATGTCGAGCCCGACGAGGAACATGCCGTCGGTGAGGAGCTTCGGGCGTACGGCGTCCACGAGCTGCCGCATCTCGTCGGTGACCTTCACCGCCTCAGCCTTGCCTCCTGCCGACATGTTGGATCGCACTTCCTCCGCGTCGGGCCGACGACGAAACGCCGCGTGGACCCCGTCGACCTCGAGGGGGCGGCCGTTCATGACGAACATCCGTACGTCGCCCTCCTTGGCCGCGGGGAGATATTCCTGGGCCACCACGTACCCGTCGCGGGCGATCGCCTCGACGATCTGGGCGATGTTGCGCTCCCGCTTCAGATCCACGAGGAACACGCCCGAGCCGCCCGAACCCTGCAGTGGCTTGAGCACGGCACGCCCACCGAGCTCGTCGATGAACTCCCGCACGCGCTCCTCGTCGCGCGTGATCAGCGTGCGCGGCCGCACCACCTCGGGAAACTGCTGGAAGTACGCCTTCGACATCGCGTCCGCCAGAGAGCGCGGATCGTTGACGACGAGGACGCCGGCCTCCGCGGCCATCCGTCCGAACGCCAGCCCGGCCGTGCTCGCCCACGCGCTGTCGCCTGCCTCGGCCGCGGGATCGGCGCGGAGCATCAGCACGTCGAAGTCGTCGAGCTCCGTCCGCTCACGCGTCGCGGACTGCACGTCGTCCAGATAGCGGTCGAGCGACCGGTAGCGCTTGCCGCCCGTCGCAGTCGCGGTGATCGCCGAGAGCGATCCGTCGGGTTCGTAGCCGAAATCCCGAAGACCCATCAGGTACACGTCGTGCCCGCGTCCGACGGCGCTCATCGCGAGGCGCGTCGTCGAGTAGATGGGCTGCTCCGTGGCGATGTCGTTGACGACGAAACCGATTCTCATCTGGGCTCCTCGGGGATGGACGGGACGTGGGGCGGCAGAGTCTGTGCCTGCCCCGCCGGGATGGGCTTCATGGTCCTACGCATTGACCAGCGAGACCAGATCGTCGGCATGGGCGGCTGCGCGGAGCCGGTCGGCGGACTCGGGGTCCGACAGGTACCGCGGCGTGATGCGGGCGGGCGCAAGGAGGTCGCGTTCCGCGAGTTCCTGGACGAGGGGCAGGTCCTCGAGCGAGAACTTCCCGAGGAAGAGGAGGTCGAGGGCACCGCCGTGCGCCACGTGCTCCAGGAGTGCCAGCAGGCCCCGCAGATAGATGGCGTCCTTGGTGAAGCCGCCGGCGCGATAGACCCGCATGGCGACGCTGTAGGCGCTCCCGGCGGGCAGACCGTGACCGGTGAGCAGACGGTGGGTCTCGACGAACGTCGCCCCGCCCAACAGGGCGTGAACGGCGACGACCCGGGCCGCGAGCTGGCGCAGCCGGGACGCGGTGAGCCCACCGCACGCGATCTCCGCGAGCACCGCGAGACCCTCCTGGGTCTCGTCGTAGTGGGCGAGCCCTGCGCCGAGCATGCGGATGGGCTGTGCGAGGCCGTTCACGTGCGTCACCAGGTGCGTGCCCACCTCGTGCTGGAGCAGGGCGTTGACGCGGGCGCCGGCCACCGCCGCATTGTGCGAGATGAGGAGCGTGTCGCCCTCGACGAGCACGCCCGAGACGTCGTCGCGGATCTCGGCGTGCAGCTGGGCATCCGGATCGATCGACCGATAGTGGGCGATCTCCGCCTTCGCCGCGGCGAGGAACTCCTCAGCGCCCACCGAGTCGCGCTCCAGCCGCCCGTGCGGAAGCCGGCTGAGCAGATCGTCGGCGGTGTCCACGAGCGCGGGCAGCACCGGCCCGTACTGCGCGACCGACAGCTGCAGGAACTCCGACGTGTTCCGGGCGCGCAGCATCTCCACCCGCAGTGTCATCTCGCGCTGCCGGTTGCGCAGCAGCGCCGCCAGCGTGGTGTCGGTGACGGCGTCGAGCGGCAAGGCGGCCACCTGGGCATCGAGTACATCGGGGTCGACGTCCAGGGTCCGGTACTCGAAGACCGGGTCGGTCTCGGGGTCGGCGAGGAACCGCGCGCGGATGTCGTCCGCGTTCACCGGTGTCATCTCGAGGAGGAACCGCACCGAACCCGCGAGCGATGCCATCGCATGGTCGGCCGCCAGGTCGGCAGCCGAGAACGCGCCCGTCTCGATCACGTCGGTCTCGGGCCCGCCGGCGTCGGGCGCATGCGTCGCGTCTGCGGTCACGGTATCGCGACCTCGACAAGCGCCTCTTCGAGAGACGGGATGGTGGATGCTACGGCCCGGGCAAGCTCGTCGATCCGAGCTTGATCCGTCTCAGCCGTCCACTCGTCCATGAAGGTCTTCTTGAACTCCAGCGCGAGCACGATGGCTCGCTCCGGGTAGCGGCGGTGCGTCCACGCGGCGAGCTGCTGCCCGCGAAAGCGGACGTTCTCGCGCACATCGAGCGGCCCCGCCGACGTGCCGGCCCGAGCGAGCGAATCGATGAAGACGTCCGCCACGGATCCGAAGCGGTCTCGGTTGAGCGAGCCCGTGCCGACGTTCACCTCGGGATTCTCGGCCCAGGGCGCCGCCGCAGCGTCGGCGCCGTCGCGCCGGTGGTTGTAGGAGTGGATGTCGAACACCACGAACGGCCCGCGCTCGGCGACCACGTCGAGCCGCCGTCCGAGCTCGCTGTAGAAGGCGTCGTACACCTCGAGAGATCCTGCGGCGACGGCCGGGTCGAGGGGTGGATCACGGACGACCTCCAGCCCCCATGCTTCCTCCGCCGACCGGTAGACAGCCTTCTCGCGCGATCGGTTCAGGTCGACCTCGAAGCGGGAGCGGTGCACCACGACGCGAGCCGGGACGAGTGCGCCGATCTCATCGGTGTGCGGGTCTTCCTCCCGGAGCCGGTCCTCGTCAGGCAGGATCAGTTCGGCCGCCACATCCGCGCGGATGTCGTGCCCGTTGTGGATCGCGGTCGCGATGAACTGCCCGCTCCAGTCGCCGAGGAATTCGAACGCCGGGCGCTCCGTAGTGACCATCAGCCCATTGTTTTCCGGGGCGGCACGGGGCCTCAGGGGGTTGACAGGGCCCGGGAGCGCCCGTATCCCGCGCCGCATCGGTCTCGCGACGGTACACGGCAGAGTCGTCGTCGCTGGGTAGACTCGTCAGGCCAGCCTCTGTAGCTCAATGGAAGAGCAGTTCCGTCCTAAGGAAACGGTTGGGGGTTCGAGTCCCTCCAGGGGCACAGTCTCTTTTTGCCTCTGACCAGGAGTTTCTTCTGAGGTCAGACCACACAAGAGGCGTTTTTGCCCGCTTTTTGCCCGCATTCTGAAAATTTCGGCAGGCCGAAAAAGACGCCTTCAACGGCCTGCGCGCGACGTCTGGGAGCGCCAAAATGGAGCGTTTCGGGCGAAATCTGCCTTGTCGAAAAACTGAGCAATCTGCTCTCTGCGATCACTGGGGTCGGGCGTAGCGGGTCTGCGGACCCGAGGGCAGCGCCACGAGCGGCATCTGGTCGTTCAGTCGCGTCGCGACGGCATCCAGATCGTCGTCGAAGAGATCAGCGTAGGTGTCCAGCGTCATCGCCGCCGACGCATGACCGAGCATCCGCTGCACCGCCTTCACGTTCGCGCCCGAGCTGATCGCGAGCGACGCGGCGGTATGCCGGAGGTCGTGAGGAGTGAGTCGAGGGATCGATGGATCGAACTCCTGCGCACGCCGGGCCGCATTCGCGAACCATCCCTTGCTGCCCGAGTTGCGCATGTGATTGACCCCGTCGCCGAACAGCAGCCCTTCGGGCCCCTTGCCTGCGCACGCCTGCTCGATCATCGGCGCGAGACGCTCGGGGTACGGCACCGAGCGCTTCTCGTGCGTCTTCGGCGTGCCGACATGGATCTCGTACGCGATCATCACCGCGTTCTCCTCGATGACGAAGCGCCGGCGGAGGCGGTTCACGCTGCGCACGCGCAGTCCCGTCGCCTCACCCCAGCGGAGGCCGGTGTACGCCAACGTCAGGACGAGCGTCGGATACGCCGAGCACGCCGCCAGCGTCGCGACCTGGTCATGCGAGAGGTAGACGCGACGCTTGCCCGGCCCGTGCCGAGGAAGGTTGCGCACATGGCGGGCCGGATTGCTCGCGAGGCGGCGATCGTCAATGGCGACGTCGAGGATGCCGGCGAGGACTCCCAGTGCTCGAAGAACGACCGTGCGCGACTTCTGCGTCGCGAGGTCGGACACCCAATCCTGGACTTCCGAGCGCCGGATCGACGAGATCTCTCGGTCGGCCCACACCGGAGCGACGTGGTTCTTCCACGCCCGCTCGAGCGTCATGTAGTACGACGGCTTCGACATCGGCGGCTGCTTGGATCGCAGCCAGCTGTCGGCGAACATCCGCACCGGAACCCGCGACGAGGACGGGTCGATGTACTCGCCCTTCGACTTCGACACCGTGACCATGGAGAGGTAGAGCTTCGCTTCGCGCATCGTCGTAAAGCCGCGCTTCTCCGCCTCGGTGCGATCAGGCTTGCGATAGCGCACGCGGTAGCGCCGGCCCTTCGCCGATTCGTATGGGGTGATGCTGCCCATATCGACCTCCGCTCGTGCCGGATTCAGGGTCAGTATCGGGCCAGTGTCGGACACTGATGCGATGCCGTCAATGCGGCCGGTGGACATGTGGATGGATGACGCAAGACGTCGTCAACTGGCGTTGTGACGGAGGGGCGCCTCCCTCCGACGCCGAGAGTGTAGCGATCGTTCGCGTCTCCGTTCTCGCCGCTCACTCCTTGCAGACTCCGCGCTGGCGCGCTCCGCTTAGCAGCCGCTCGACGACGAGCACTGCGGCGCGCCCGAGCGCTAGGGACGCTGGTTGTCGGAGCCGACAGGCGGTGTTCGATCATCCAGGTCGGATGCCACTCACAGGCCGGGATGCTGGTGTTTCGTCTTGAGCTTCGGGCTGAGACCGATTTCGGTGAGATCCGCAGTCCGACCGAGCTCAGTCAGCTGCCAGGGTGCTCGGCGGTCACCATCGACGGCCTTCATGTAGCCATTGTTTCGAAGGTATTGGGCCGCCCAGCGGACGTCATACTGCCAGGTATAGAACAGGTCGCCTGACGCGCGTAGATCATGTTCGTGTATTTGCCATACGCGCTTCGTCACCTCGAGCACGGAGCCCGACCCGCCTAGCGATCGCAGTGCCTCGACCACGAAGTACCTGAACTCATCCCTTCCCACCATGCGAGCAGCATATAGACCTGTGCAGCCTCGTCCGTGAGCGCCCTCTGCCGAATTGGGTGGAGAACGCTAGAGAACGCTGGCGAGCTGCCGACCTATCGCGGCGCCCAGAGGGATGGGAACAGCGTTTCCGATCTGGCGTGCGATCGCCGTCCTCGAACCCACGAAGAGGTGGTCGGCGGGGAACCCCTGCAATACGGCTGCCTCATAATGCGTGATTGCACGGTTCTTCGTCGGATGCAGATAGCGGCCCTTTTCGGGCTTGAAGAACTCGGTGCGGATCGTCACAGAGGGACGGTCCGGGTACAGGCGACCCATCACGTCCGCAGAACCGGTCTTGTGCTTCCGCCAGCAGGGAGCAAGGTCCGCTTCCTTGATGTTGAACCGATTTCCGCCTTCGGGAATCGCTTCCATCCGTCTCTTCGAGAGGTCTGTGTAATCCCGGCTCCAGTGGAGTTCCCGCGTCGAGAAGGGACCCGCAAGTCGCTTGCCCGAGAACTCGATCGACTTCGTGCCGAGAATGTGATCGCGGTCTGGCTCTCCGGGGATCCCGAGGAACGCGTCCTGCACCCATCGATGCCTTGCAAGACTGTCTGATGGTTGCGATGCGTGCGTCGCCTCGGGAAACCCTGGGAAGGGCAACTTGCGGAGGTGTCCGATCAGTACCGCGCGTTTCCGCGCCTGCGGCGAGCCGAAGTCGGCGGAGTTCAGAACACGATGCTGGAAGGCGTACTCGTCCAGAAATCCGCCGGGTTCGGTCGCTTCGACGAACTGGTCGAACTGCTTTGACTTTTCGAACGCGGCGACGTTCTCGACGACAAAGTACTTGGGCTTCACTCGCTTGATCGTCTCGGCGTAGTGACGCCAGAGGCCGTTCCGAAGATCCTCTTCGTCTTGCTTGCCGAGAGTCGAGAAGCCTTGGCATGGTGGCCCACCGACTACTACATCAATGTTCTCCGGCATGGGTTGGGTATCGAGCCACTCTTCGATCCGTCCGGCGAAGACAATCCCGGGACCGAACGTCGCCTCGTATGACGCAGCAGCCGCTATGTCCATCTCAACGGCGGCCACGCTCGTGAATCGATTCGATCCTTCGCGGAAGCCTGCGGTCAGCCCTCCGGCGCCGGCGAAGAGATCGAGGACGCGGATGTTGCGGGGCACGTCACAGAATCCTAGCCGGCCGAGTCGTTGTCAGCTCCTTGCGACGCGACATCATGTCCGAGATCGGGGCCGGGATCAAGAGTGCGAACATAACTTCTATACTCACCGCGGCCTCCGACATCGGCCGCGGTGCGGGCGGGGGCGCCTCACAGGTATGCCCTGAGTGACTTCGCGAGTTCGGAGTCGCGCAGCGCGTCGAGTGTCTTCGCCTCGATCTGACGCGCGCGCTCACGCGTGACGCCAATCGATTCGCCGACAGCATCCAAGGTACGAGGAGCGTCCCCATCGATCCCGAATCGCAATCGAATAACGTTGGCCTCTCGGTCTCCGAGTGTGTCGAGGAGGGACTTGACCTGGAGTGGCAGCATCGCCCTCTCGAAGTGCTCCTCCTGTGTGAGGTCATTGGCATCAACCAGTTCGTCGGCGAGCGACACCCACTCGGTTTCGCCGTCCGCTGCTTCGATCAGTACTGGCCAGTCAAGCGAGTACGGAGCATCGAGATTGTTGATGACTGCGCGAACCGACGCAGGTGCTTCGTCCAGCGCCTCTGCGACGTCGTTGATCCGCTGTGCCGAAATGCCCGAGGTGTCCTTCCATGCCTTGATAAGGTCCGGGAGCTTCTCGGCGATATGGACGGGGAACCGGATGGTTCGCCCCTGGTCTGCAAGTGCACGGGTGATGGCCTGCCGGATCCACCACGTGGAGTACGTCGAGAACTTGGTGCCGTGGAATCTGTCGAACTTCTGGACCGCACGCAGCAACCCTGTGATTCCCTCCTGCACCAGGTCGGCGAGCTCGAGGCCCCGATTCTGATAACCCTTCGCGATATGGAGAACGAGGCGCAGATTAGAACCCACCATCCGATCGATGGCGCGCTCGCCGTTCCGCGCCAGCCATTGCAGGTCGAGGCCGTTGGCCGTGACTCGGTCCTCGTGTGCGAGCCATGCGATTCGCTCCGCGGCGAAGACACCGACCTCGATCTCATGTGCGAGCTCGACTTCTTCATGCGCGGAGAGCAGCGGAAAGTCCTTGGCCCGGCGAAGGAGATCCTTCAGAACATCGTCATCAATGTGGACGTCGGCGAGGGCGGGGTCTGCGAGCGGCTCGTAGGGGTCTCGCCCGGAGATGAAGATCGACTCGACGAGCACGAGCTCGTCGTCATCGCCCGCGCGACCTCGATCAGGATCATCGTCGGGCAAATCCTGGGCCGTGACTTCACGCGGTCCCCGCCCCGATTCCCGACTCACGTCTTCGACATGACCACGAATCGCGACCGATGCCAGCGCGGCGTGCACCACATCGAGACGTTGCCGTGTGTGGCCTGCAAGACGCTCCTTGCCGGCGTGTGCCTCCAGCAACAAGAAGATGCTCGTCTTGAGGAGCTCCAGCCGGGGCGGATCCGCCTCGAGCTCGACCCGATGCTGACTGTTCAGCCACACGAGCCCCGTCAGGGGCTCAAACGAGTACAGCTGTCGCGGAGCGAGCTCGACCCAGCCGAACGAAATCGCGGGGGCGTCGTCGCGGACGCCGAGCGTCTTCTCCACCAGGGACTCAAGCCCGCTCGGCGCACCCTCGCCCACCGCTGCAAACGGCTGTGCACGAAGCTCGCGCTGCTGCCCTCTTCGCCAGACCTCTCGGGCATCGTCGAAGTAGGCCTTCAGCGAGAATCCGTCGGTTCGCGCATGCTCGAGCGCCTGCATCGCGGACGGGCGGAGAACGACACCGCGTTTCTCAGCGTTCATCGCCACGGCGTCCAGCACGTCCGACGTGAGTTCGATCACCGCTCGGGCGAGCTGTGTGTCGACGCCCCCATCGGGATGCAGCTGCAGCCATCCACCGGTGTGCAGGAGGCGATCGTTCCGATAGACGAAGAGCCCCTGCCAAGCCACCCGAGGCCGGCCAAGCATCTTGACGTGCGGCCCCTCCACTGCAGGAGGGAGGATGTAGCACGTCAAGGTGAGCCGCCCGCCGCCGGCCAGCTCGGCATCGAGGGCCCTCGGATAGCCCGTCGAGCCCCATCGCTCGAACTCGAACGGGTCGATAGGTTTCACCACACGGGGCGCGCCGGAGTCGTTGCTGCTCTCGTCAAGTTCGTCGATCTCGATCCGGATGCGTTCGTCGGCGATCAACCTATGGAAGGTCAGCCCGAGCTCGTCGCGGAGCTGCACGATCATCGCCTCGAACCAGTTCCGACGTGCGTGATAGGTCGAGGCCTCTGAAACGCTCTCGAGGCCCGACCATTCCACGACGGTCCCTGAGTCGGCGTCGAGCCCGCGCTTCTGAAGCACGGACGCCGCCGCGCCGGCGTCAATCACCTGCGCACGGATCTGGGGGCCCGACTGTGCTCGATCGAGCCGCATTCCCGCGGCGGGTGAGAACCCCGTGGTCGAGAAGACAGTCAGGATGCGTGCCTGACTCAGCGAGGCCGCCTTCAGTCCTACTCGGAAGTGCCCTTGATCCGAGCCAGAATGCTCGCTCCCGCCTCCAAGGGTCATGGCGTGCTGGAGCTGCGCAATTGTCATGCCGCACCCGTCGTCGCGGATGCGAATCGAGCGGACAACGGCGTTCTGGGTCACGAAGCGGATGCTGACGCGGGTGGCGCCGGCGTCGAAGCTGTTGTCGATCAGATCGGCCAATGCGGAGGCGAGGGTATGCCCTCGTCCTATCGCGGCGAGGATCGACGCATCAGGCGCGAGAACGACAGTTCCTTCCCCCAGGTCGGCCTCATCGACGTCGATGCGGTCTGTCATGGCTGCGAGCCTAAACGCACTCCCGGGCATTGGGGGCGCCGTTTTGCGCACGTGGCCCGGCGGCACGAGGTCTGTCGGTTCCATGCGATAGAAAGGAGACGACTCTGGCCGGAGAGCGTCGAACGACGATGCCGCGGTGGGTCGAGGCACCATGGGGAGTGTTGTGGCCAAGAAGAAGTTGATCGAGGTCGCGCTGCCGCTCGAGGCCATCAATGCGCAGTCCGCGCGTGAGAAGTCGATCCGGCACGGGCACCCGTCGACGCTGCATCTGTGGTGGGCCCGACGCCCGCTAGCGACCGCCCGGGCGGTACTTTTTGCGCAGCTCGTCGACGATCCGTCGGAGCGTGCGGATGAGTTCCGGAGCGAGGCGGAGGATGCTGGACTGAGCGACGTCGACGCACATGTCGCTGCCCGGGTGGATGCCGAGCGCCAGCGTCTGTTCGATCTCATCACGCGCATGGTGGATTGGGACAACCTCGGCGACGAGGAGCTGTTCGACCAGGTGCGCGCCGAGATCCGCACATCCACCGACGGCAACCCGCCCGCGATCCTCGATCCGTTCGCGGGCGGAGGGACGATTCCGCTCGAGGCACAGCGGCTCGGTCTTGAGGCGCACGCGAGTGATCTCAACCCCGTCGCGGTGCTCATCAACAAGGCCCTGATCGAGATCCCGCCGAAGTTCGCCGGACGCGCGCCAGTGTTTCCGGGCGCCGAGGGCACACGCAACGCGTGGCCGAAGGCAACAGGCCTGGCCGAGGACGTCCGCCTATACGGCGAATGGATGCGCAGCGAGGCCGAACGCCGCATCGGGCACCTCTACCCGAAGGCGACGCTGCCCGACGGCACGACCGCGAACGTCATCGCCTGGATCTGGACCCGCACCGTCACCTGCCCTAACCCTGCGTGTGAGATCGAGATGCCGCTCGTACGATCGTGGTGGCTGGGCAAGAAAAAGGGCAAGGAGGCGTACGTCGTCCCCTCGGTCGTCGATGGTCGCGTGCACTACAGCATCGGCCGTGATCCGAAGAAGGCGCCCTCGAAGTCGGAAGACGGCACAGTCTCTGGAAGGAGCGGCGCGACATGCGTGTCATGTGGGAGCGCGGTGCCCGTGGCGCACATTCGCGCCGAGGGCGAAGCAGGTCGCCTCGGTGCTCACCTCATCGCAACCGTTGCGGAGGGAACTCGGGCGCGAATCTACGTCGCTCCGGATGACGACCAGCGGTCGGCTTCTTTGGTCGATCGGCCGAGCGACGTTCCGAGCGGTGCACTAGCGGAGAATCCTAGGTGGTTCTCCCCGCCTGCCTACGGCCTTACCCAGTTCTCGGATCTCTTCACGCACCGACAGCTGACGGCACTCACGACGTTCAGCGATCTCGTCGGCGTGGCGCGAGAGCGGGTCCTCCAAGATGCCCTCGCTGGCGAACGGCCCGAGGGTGGCCGCCTCGAACAGGGAGGGACGGATGCCTCAGCCTACGCCGACGCCGTCGCCACCTACCTGGGCTTCGTGGTTTCGCGTCTGACCGACTACACGTCGTCCATCACGACCTGGGCCAGCAACCCACAGATGGAGATCCTCCGGAACGTGTTCGCGCGTCAGGCGATTCCGATGGCCTGGGATTTCGCGGAAGGGAACCCTTTCGCGGCATCGTCCGGCGGCCTCGACATCATGATTCGCGCTGTCACCCGTGCGATCGAGAAGACGCCGGCCCAGACGGGGGCGATCGCAACGCAGGCCGACGCGTCCAGTCGAGACTACGCAGGGCTTCTCGTGTCGACAGATCCGCCGTATTACGACAACATCGGATACTCCGATCTCTCGGACTTCTTCTATGTTTGGCTCCGTCGATCGCTGCGCTCGATTCACCCCGACCTCCTGAGCACGATGCTGGTTCCGAAGGCGGAGGAGCTCGTTGCGAATCCCTATCGCCACGGAGGAAAGAGCGGAGCGCAGGATTTCTTCGAGTCCGGCTTCCGTCACGTGTTCTCTCAGGCGCGGCGCCGGGCGAGTGACAACTACCCGATCACCGTCTACTACGCCTTCAAACAGGCGGAGCTGGAGACGGACGGGCTCGCCTCCACGGGCTGGGAGACGCTGCTCAGCGGAATGATTTCCGAAGGGTGGATGATTACCGCGACGTGGCCCGTCCGCTCTGAGCGCGCTGGCCGCATGATCAGCATCGGCACGAACGCTCTCGCATCGTCCATCGTTCTTGCCCTTCGCCCTCGACCCGAGGGTGCGCCGATCACCGATCGCCGCGGTTTCCTTGCAGAGCTGAAGTCCACGCTTCCCGAAGCGCTGCGTAACCTGCAGCAGGGGAGCGTCGCGCCGGTCGACATGGCTCAGGCCGCGATCGGACCTGGAATGGCGACCTTTTCCAAGTACGCACGTGTGGTCGAGCCCTCGGGTGAACCGATGAGTGTGCGCGACGCGCTCCGCGCGATCAATGGGGTGCTGGATGAGGTGCTCTCGCAGCAGGAAGGCGACTTCGACGATGACACCCGATGGTGCGTCGCCTGGTTCGAGACACACGGCTTCGATGTCTCTCAGTACGGGGACGCCGAAACGCTCGCGAGCGCGAAAAACGCGTCCGTGGCGGGACTCGCGCGATCGGGGGTTATCTCGAGCGGCGGGGGCAAGGTCAAGCTCTTCACACCGGATGAGCTTCCGACCGATTACGACCCACGCAGTGACGACCGCATCTCGCTGTGGGAGGTCGTGCTCCACATGGCGCGCGCTCTGTCGGACTCTGGTCTCGACGCGGCCGGACGTATCCTCGCGGGCGCCGAGGAACGCGGCATCGACATGACTGCAGCCCATGAGCTCGCCTACCTGCTCTACGCCATCTCCGAGAAGCGCGGGCTCCCCCAGGCCGGCATCCTGTTCAACACGCTCGGCTCATCTTGGCCCGAGGTTCGTGCGACGGCGGCATCCGCAATCGATCGCCCCGTCACGTCGACCACGCCGACGCTCGATTTCGAGAACCTGGAGCCCTAAATGGCCGAGATCTCCAACCGAACACGGATCGACGAGGCACTTCTGCAGGTCGCTAAGGCGCTCGACCCGTTCATCGAGCGGACCGTCGCGGATCACGTGCCCGCTGGCCATGACTGGACAATTCTGCTTCGCGTTCGAGACGAGGCGGCAGGCAAACGAGGATTGGACTACTCCCGACTCGACCCGTCCGCCCAGCTCAAGATGATCAATGGTCGGTTCGGCGAACTGGGCTACCTGTTCGACGGCGTGCTCAGCCGTGCGGAGAAGAACTTTGCAGGCGAACTCGCGACCGTCCGCAATGACCTGTCGCACAACCTCAAGACCTTCAGCGCCGACGACACCTACCGCGCGCTGGACACGGCAGAACGCCTCCTGCGTGCCATCGGTGCTGCGAAGCCAGCCGATCAGGTGCGTCGTTCTCGACTCGACGTCCAGAGGCGCGCGTATGCCGAAGAGACGCGGCGTGATACGCGCGCAGGTGCGGGCATGCCGGCCCTCTCGTCGACCGAGCTTGCACCCTGGCGCGAGGTGCTGCAGCCGCATCCTGATATCGCCGCCAACGATTTCGCTCGCGCGGAATTCGCGGCGGACCTTCATCAGGTCGCAACAGGCGCCGAGGCATCCAGTGACTACAACGACCCCATCGAGTTCTTCCAACGCACGTTTCTGACCGAGGGGCTTAAGGCCCTGCTCGGCATCGCAGTTAAGCGCATCGCGGGCGATATGAACGCCGCGCCGGTCGTCAATCTGCAGACCGCGTTCGGGGGCGGCAAGACCCACTCGATGCTTGCAGTGTGGCACCTGTTCAGCGGCAGGTCGATCACCGACTTCCCGCAGAGCACGCAGGACGTGATCCGCGAGCTCGGCACCGACCCCGCGGTGATCCAGGGCGACGTGAAGCGGGTTGCGATCGTCGGCAATGAGCTCTCGCCGGGGCAATCCTGGACGAAGCCCGACGGGACCGAGGTCCGCACCGTCTGGGGCGAGATTGCTTGGCAGCTCGGCGGCGCAGCCGCGTACGCCCAGGTCGCCGAAGCCGACCGGACGGGCACCAATCCGGGCGCGGCGATCCGGAACGTGATCGCGGCCCACTCGCCCTCGGTGATCCTGATCGACGAGTGGGTCGCGTACGCCCGCGGGCTTTACGGGCAGGATTCGCTCGTCGGAGGCACGTTCGAGACGCAGTTCTCGTTCGCGCAGCAACTCACCGAAGCCGTTAAGTCGGTGCCAGGGGCGCTGTTGCTCGTGTCGATCCCGGCATCCGACATCCGCCGCGACGATGATGCTCCCGTCGCCTCCGATCTCGAGGTGGGCGGTGCCCACGGTCGCGCCGCGCTCGAGAAGTTACAGAACGTCGTAACCCGCATCGCGCAGCCGTGGACACCCGCGAGCAGCACGGAGTCGTTCGAGATCGTGCGGCGACGGCTGTTCCGGGAACCAAGTGCCGAGGCGCGCCGGCGGATTGATGCGACTGCGAAGACGTTCGTCGAGTACTACCGCAGAAGTGTCGGCGAACTCCCGGCCGAGACTCGCGAGCCCGCGTACGAATCGCGCATCCGGGACGCGTACCCGATCCATCCGGAGCTGTTCGACCGGCTCTACGGCGACTGGTCGACGCTCGAGAGGTTCCAACGCACGCGAGGCGTGCTGCGGCTTATGAGCGCGGTCGTCCACGCGCTGCACTCGGCGGGCGACGACTCGCCGCTCATCATGCCCGGCTCGATTCCGCTCGATTCGGCCGCCGTGCGCGACGAGCTCACGGGATACCTCGACGATGGCGATCGATGGAAGTCGGTCGTCGAGAGCGACATCGACGGCGCCAACGGTACCGCGATCCACATCGACAAGGAGAAACCGCTCTTCGGTAACCGAGCACTGACACGTCGGATCGCTCGCGCGACTTTCATCGGATCCGCCGCAACGCTGCGCTCGAGTCACAAGGGGATCGAACGCAAGCGCATGTTCCTCGGGGTCGCCATGCCCGGTGACACGATCGGGAACTTCGGCAGCGCGCTGCAGCTTCTGGGCGAGCGCGCCAACTACCTCTACGCCGAAGGCGACCGCCACTGGTTCGATCTGCAGGTCTCGCTCAACCGCACCGTGGCCGAGCGTGCGCAGTCGTACTCGGCCGCAGACGTCGAACGCTTCATCGTCGATCGTCTCGGGCGCCAGACGAAGAACCCCGCAATATTCGCCGATGTCGTCTATGCCCCGTCGGACTCCAGCGAAGTAGTCGAGTCCGACAAGGTGCGCCTCGTGATCGCTGGCCCCACCCACACGCACGATGGTAAGAGTTACGACTCCAAAGCCCACGCGTTTGCCCACTGCATCGCCTCGACCCGAGGAAACGCGCAGCGTCACGGCGTCAACACCGTCGTCGTGCTCGCGCCGGATCAGTCGCGTTGGATCGATCTCGAACAGGCGTCGCGGCAGTACCTCGCGTGGGAGGCAATCCACAACGAGCGCAAGATCCTCGATCTTACGCAGGGTCAGGTCGAGACGGCATCGCAGCGGATTACGGCGTTCAACAAGACGGTCGAGCAACGCATCCGCGAGACATGGATCTGGGGCATCCATCCGCAGCAGCCCGATGCAGGAGCGCCGTGGACGACGTCGCAGATCAAGGCCGACGGCGCCACGGAATCGGTAATCCTCACCGTCGGCGACCGCTTCGACAAGGCGGACGCCGTGATAACGCACTTCTCGATGCAGTCCATCGGGGTCGAGCTGCAGAACAGTCTGCGAAGCAGGTGGAACTCGGGTTCGATCCGCGTCGACGAGCTCTGGGACTATCACGTTCGATACCCGTACCTGGCACGCCTGCGCGACAAGCGAGTGCTGCTCGACGCGATCGCAGGAGCGATGACCGACCCGGCCTGGGAGCAGCTCGGTTTTGCTCTCGCCGACGGCTATGACGAAGCGACTGGTGACTTCGTGGGGCTACGGGTACCGATCGAAGACGCGGCGCCGGCGGCCATCTCGGACTCGATGCTCCTGGTGAGCCCACGACTCGCGGTGGCTCAGCGGGCGCGAGAGGTCGAGGACGCCGGTCGTGTCGTGGTGCCACCCACCGAGGTTGGAGGTGCTGGTCCAAGTCGGGGATCCGGGAGTTCGGACGGTTCGGGCCGAGTGTCGCGCCCTCCGGAGCCGACGGTCGTCAGGAACGCTCGTTATCGCGGCTCCATCGAGCTCAAGCCGGGCATCGACTTGCGTGCGCAGGCCGTCCAACTGGCCGAAGAGCTGCTGGAACACCTGCGGCGTGCAGAGCCTGACACTCTGGAGATCCGAGTCGATATCGACGCCAGCAAGTCGGACGGTTTCCCCGATTCGGTCGTACGTACGGTCAAGGAGAACGGGACGCAGCTCGGGTTGTACCCGAACACCTTCGAGGACATCTAATGGGTGAGCCGACGCACGTTACGCGGTTCCGCCAGGCGGCTCCGGACCCCTCGATCGCGAAGGCTGTCGGCCGTCATCACACCTTCGAGACCGCGATCGCGGACCTTATCGACAACAGCCTTGATGCCGGGGCATCACGGGTCCTCATCCGGTTCCTCGAGACGAGCGGAGCCATCACCGGCCTGCAGGTGATCGACGACGGCCGCGGAATGGACAGCGACCAGATCGATTCCGCCATGGAGTATGCGCGCAAGAGAGCGTACGGCGAGGGCGACCAGGGGCACTTCGGACTGGGGCTCAAGGCTGCATCGCTGAGCCAGGCGGACACACTGAACGTCTATACGCGCAAGTACGGCGCGCTCGCCGCAGGTCGTACGATCGGCGCGGCGGACCCGACCTTGATCGGAGATCTGGATCGTGACCACGTCACCGGCGTGCTTGAAGGAATCCGGGTCGACTTCCCGCTCCCCAACGGCACGGTGGTCGAGTGGGTGGGTCCACGGACATTCCTAAGCAGCCACGACCAGCGGGATCGTTCGCAGTGGCTCGATCAACGCGTGGCGGCACTTCGCACACATCTTGGGACCGTGTTCCACCGCCACATCGCATCGGGTCGGATCACGATCAACATCGACGTGTTCGACGAGTTCTACGGAGAGTCAGGTATTCCCCGGACAGTGAGCGCCTTGGACCCTTTCGGGTACGACCGGCTGCCCAACGATCGATTCCCGGCCGAGATCAGCTTCTCGATCGACGGTGTCGCGGGCGTTGCAGAGGCGCATGTCTGGCCGGCAGCGCAAGCCGGGCTACCGGAGTTCAGACTTGGAGGTCGCCCCGGCGGGCTCGCCCAAGGCTTCTACTTCTACCGTAACAACCGACTGCTGCAGATCGGCGGGTGGAACACCCTCACCATCGACCGTCCGGAGCTTGAGTACGTCCGAATCGCTGTGGATATCGACGGGCCGCTCGAACGGCACGTGACGATCAACCCTGAGAAAGCCGGCCTCGAGCTCGACGCCGACGCGAAGGCGGCGCTGCTCGGGGCGCGCCTGATTTCGGATGGGGCGTCACTTAGCTCGTTCCTCGCCGCGGCGGAGGCTCGTCGGCGCGATAGTCGAAAGTACGAGAAGCGCCCCGTCGAGCTAGTGAGACCTGGTCGGGGTTTGAGCGCCACGATGCGTGCGGCCTTCGACGAGTCAGTCGAAGGCGTCGACGTCGATCCAATCGACATCCGATGGCGGATCGACCCTACTGAGTCGCCGGTGCATATCGACCTCGTGAACCGCACGATCTGGCTCAATAGCGCCTACCGTACGCTCATCACAGGGGTCGACGGCGCCGATAACGAGGACGCGCCGCTCGTTAAGACACTCCTCGCGATCGTCTTTTCACGTTATTTCGAAGGTTCCTACCTCGGCTCTCGAGAGAAGGCAGAACTTCAATCATGGGACCAGCTATTGACTGCCGCAGTTCGCGAAGAAACCGCACGCCAGGAAAGAGCCCTGCGAGACAAGAGCGCGGAATGAACGAACGGGTCGCGCACCCGATTCGGCAATCCGGTCGAATCGAAGCACTTTAGACAGCAGATACCCAGCACAACGATTGTTGTGTCCACACAGAGCCTCACCCGGCCCTCAGCAGTCAACGCAGGTCAGACACCGCTGTCCCGTCGTTCGCAATCTCGCCAGTTGCGCCGATGAGCACGCCATAGCGCCTACGCTTGACGCAAGGAGCTGTTGTGGATGGATGCCAACAAATCAGAGCCGATTGCATCGTGGGCGAGTACTGCGGCCACACGGGCGTCGATGCGCTCGAACCGCGGTCGTGACACGGCTCCGGAGATGGCGATCCGTCGTCGCCTTCATGCTCTAGGCCTTCGCTACCGGGTGTCCGCACGGCCAATCCTGGGCATACGACGCACGGCCGACATCGTGTTTCCGCGGCTGAGGATTGCTGTTTTTATCGATGGTTGCTTCTGGCATGGATGCCCGGATCATTATCAGGCTCCCGTACGCAACGCAAGCTTTTGGGCAGACAAACGAGCGAGCAACCGCCTAAGGGACCTCGACACTAACGAGATTCTTATCGAGCATGGGTGGACACCGCTGCGCTTCTGGGAGCACGAAGTCAATATGGATCTCGAGCGCGTCGTCGGGGAGATTGTTAGTGCCGTACGTCCAGAATTAGCCCGAACAGAACGCTAGTCCGCGTCGACAATTGCGTCGTTCGGCATGTCTGCTCGACGTACCGAAAATCCAACACGCCCGCGCGGCGCGGACTTATACGGCATGGCGAGCGAGAATAGGGTGGCGACGCTCTCCGACGTCAACGGGTTCGGCCAGGCCCCCCGTTTCACACGCGCTGCTGCGGCTCGTCCGCTGCCATCATCGTTGCGTTCTCCGGGAAGTACTTCCGGGTCGATGGGGAACGTCAGCAGCAAAGCGCCCCGGGTTGAGGAGCTCAATCCGAGCGCAGAGTCACCCGCGGGGGCGTCAGGAGTGGGACTTTGCGTGATCACTTCGAGCGCGGCTCTGTGCCGGCGTTCGCTGCCTGGGAATCCGGGACGGTCTGGTCTCCGTCGCCGCTCCACCAACGACACTACGGTGCCGCTTACCTCGCGATGGTAGCTGGTGTCGAGCCAAGGGACGACTAGAGCCCAATCGACCAAGGTGCCTTCCTCACGAGCCTTTTCGATCATTCGAATGGTCGGAAGAAGTTGGTCACGTGAGAAGAGCTCGAATCTGGTGAGCGCTTCTAGAACCTCGTCCGTGCTTAGCAGTGTCGTACGGGCGTTATAGCGAGTGCGATTTACACCTGTGAACTCGACCGGAGCGGACAGGCGCTCAAGCCAGCCCTGCACAGCGGAGAAGTGCGTGCGATTTCGGGAACCGTCCTCGCGATAGGCGTGGGCGTTGAAATCCTTGACTACGCCGCCCTCCCCTTCGAAGCGGAGTTCGGCGTTGTACATTTTGTTCGCGCCGGTCGGCTTGAGCCACGGGAGCTGTTGGAAAACCAGTGGCGGTACGTGAATCGGGCGCACGACTGGCTTGCCGTCCTCCGTAAGCTCGGAGAACTTGCGGAGCTGGGCCCGAAACTCCTCCTCATCCTCAATGATCGACGTGAATGCACCATACAAGTCGTAGGTCTTACCGCGCCCGTCCACGACCTCGCGCCCAATGTAGAGGCGGACAAGATCCTTGAATCCCGGCCGATAGCCAAACCAGCGCCCCATCTGCATCATGGTGTCCGCGGCTGTGGCCCGTCGCCGGTAGTAGGTGACCGTAAGGCCCTCGACGGTGAAGCCGCGGCTGAGCTTTGCACCACCGATCATGATTCGCCAGTAGGGCCGCGTCTGAAAGTCCATCTGGTTATAGTCACTGTCACTCGTGCCGTTGACGATGACGACGGGATCTGAATCGACCGTGATGGCGTCAACTGTGGCCCCGATGTGCGGCTTAAGCGAATCGAACGAAGCTGGGATAGGTAGATCAGCCCATTCCTCGCGCGAGTCATGTACGGGTCGGAAGTCAGCCTCAAAGAGCGACCGGAGTCTCGCGAGCCCCGCCGGACTACTGTAGGAGGCTTCTGTCCACACGGAGCGGAATGTTGCGGCAAGCTGAGAATGCTCGACTGTGCGGGATGACTCGTGAACCAGCATGGTGTGGTGTCGGTAGGAGAATCTGCTGTCTTGGGCCTCACGCCACTTCTTGATCGCACCGCTCAAGACAAAGGCGTCCAGTGCAGCCAGAATCTCTGCCCGCTCGGCGAGCGGATCAGCGTCCCCGTCCGCTCGCAGGGCTCTCACAAATGCCGCTTCGTTCGAGATGCCCGGGTCCGCCTTGGCTTCGCCGTCGAGCTCGTCGAAGAGATCGTGGAAATCTCGGCCGCCCATGTACTCGCGTGAAGGCTCCAGACTCACGAGGAAGTCCTTCGGGAAGAGGTCCTCGGAATCGTCCGGGGAAATGAATACATTCGCGAATGGCGTTGCGGTATATCCGACGTACTGCGCACGAGGCATGACGCCAAGCATCTCCGCGATCAAGTTATTGATCGTGCTGCGCTTCCTCGCGTCCACCGCGAGCAGGCTTTTCGAACGAGGGTTCGCGGTGTTCACCGAAGCTTGATCGGCCTCATCGTCGATGATAAGCACAGGGATCTCTCGTCCGTCAGCACGAATGTTTCTGAGATCATGTAGCAAATTGCGCAGTGCCGTTGTGTTCTTCTTCATGACCGCGAGACGGACGTCAACAGAGTGGATGTTCTCGGAGTCAAACACGGATTTGGCAGGATTTCGGAGTTCGCCTGTTCGGCGGAAGTCGAGCACATCCCGGCCTAGACGAAGCTTGCGGTAGTCCTTGCCGACAGTGGTAAGACGCTTGATCGAAGGGACCTCTGGCGTCGAATGAACGTCGATGCCGTGCCTGAGAAACTTACCGTCACGCCAGTCGGAGTCGTTTGTCCCGATGTAGTCGATTTCGCGGATCGACTCTAGGTCGGTCCTGTCAGTGCCATCAAGGATGTTCTCTTCACCGACTAGCTCCATGTCGAGCCGTCGCTGTGTCTGGGCGCGGAGCAGTTCGATTGTTCCAGTGAGCACGATGATTAGCCGATAGCCTGCATCGATCGCTTTGGCAACAATCCCGGTGAAGTTAGCGGTCTTTCCGCTTTGCACGTGCCCGACGACAAGGCCCTTGGTCTGGTAACCCACTTCCGCGCTCGGGTCAGCAAGCCTGCTCACGATCTCATTCGTCGACCGATCGAGCGTGGCGATCGCTTCGGCGTCCCACCCCTTTCTTTCGAGCACACCGCGGTAGGAGCGCCAGTAGAAGTCGTGGCCAGCGCGGCGGTTGTCGTCGAACCAGGGCTCCCACTTCTCGGGATCCACGATCATCGTGTCCATCTTGGACGCGCTCGGGAACGCCTTATCCAGCTGCTTCCGCGCACCATCCGACAGTTCGAGGAGTTCGTAAATTCTCTTGCGGCGATCCGCGCTCCACTCGGCTGTCCCATCCGCCCACTCCGTGCCCGACTTCGCATCCCATGTCGCAAGCGCCAGGTGCATCGCCCGGCGAGTGAGGTCGTTGAGCTGGGGCACAGTTGTGAGCGTGATGATGTCGTCCTCGCTTACGGCGACATCGGAGCGGCGAAGCTTGAACTCGACGTAGTCGAGCAGCGGCTCGGGACCAGTGTCCCGCATCGCGTTCAGCGACTCTCGGACTCCGGTCTCTAGGGTCGGATTCGGGTCAGCGTTCACTCGCCCGCCTCGCAGAAGTCATGCATTGGGGCGGGTGCCGTCGCCAGAGGCAAATGGGTCACGTCGACACGGTACGCGATGCCTACGACGTGCGCGCGGTTCGGGACGACTGCGTCCAGAGCCTGTGACGTTATTGCCGGGAAGTCGCTGTCCACTGCATATGCTCGTGGGCGCGAGCGCAGCTGGAGCCGGGTGAGATATAGGTCCGCGTCGCCGTCTCGCCAGCCGAGTCCCTCGAGAGCGCTGTCGAAAGTACGGCGCGTTCGGAGGAGTTTGGAGCGCACGTCGGCGATAAGAGCAGGCAGGGTGAATGCCTCAGCGGCGGCTCCTGCCCGCGTGATCTGCACGGAAATTAGGTAGAGCGGTCGGCCTGGAACGGGCTCCAACTGGGTGTCCGAGCCGATCATGTGGATTCGTCCCTCTGAGCGCGTGGTTTTCACTTCCATATCGAACTTCGGCAAGCCAAAGTCATGCTCCTCCGCGAGTGGACCGATCCATGCCGTGATGGCCGCGTCCTCGCCCTCCGCGTCAATGAGGTGACCGAGAACGATCAGCTCCCCAACGAGCCCAGCTACAGCCTCGTCAGTCAACCGTTTTCGACTGGAGAGCAACTCTCTTAGGGAGTGAACCGACTCCGAAAACGCATGACGAAATGAGGCGCCAGATCGGAGCTGATCTGCGATCGACTCCACCAGCACGTACGCCTCGTAGCGCATATCGGACGCATCGATGACCAGCTCGTACATCTCACCGTCGTCCTCATCAACCCGCACAGTGTTCAGCGTTATCCGCTCGTACGCCGAAACCTCCGGCGCGCCGCCACGTGCGACAGTCAAGAGCTGAAGCTCTCCCCGTGCAGGGTCAATCACTAGGCGCGTAGGCGGCTCGTCCACAAGCGGAAACGCGGTTCGCACGCCAACGCGAAAGTACGCTTCGACCGCCTCAGGGTCGAGATGTCCCGGTGTTGGGCTGGTCATCGCGTGCTTCTCCGCTCACTCGGGCTAATAACCATCAACTGATGCTGATGTGATCCAGGAGCTCATCTCTGATCTGGTGACGCAGCCAGACCAGGAAGGTTCTATCCACCACAGCAAGACGCCTCGCAGTCGGATCGTAATCGAGGATCAAAGGACTCAAACCGAGACGCACTATTTGAAGCTCGGCTGTCGATCGGAGCGCCTGGTCGAGGCCATCAACGCTCAGCTCCCCCTGAGGGTGACTGTCTGCGATCTCTTGCCACACCTGCGCGTAGGAGAGACCGGCCCTCAGGACCTCGGATTCGGCGTTGATCACCGCGTACAGAAGCCACTTGTGAAGCTCCATCTCGGTTTCATCGAATCCCGCGGCGAACCTTGTCAGGAACCCATTGAATCGCGCTGAATCGCTGTCGACCACCTGCTTCACCAGGGCGCCAACATCTCCGGTCACGGTCCGCTCGGCTTGTTGGGTCTCAAACACTTCGTCCGCAATGCATGCGAGTCTGCATGTCTCTTGGACTATCCACACGCTCTCCAACGCTTGACTGACCAAAGTTGAGGAGAAGCGCTCATCGAACACGATCCCAAGAAGCTCACCGCCGCCGTGTATCACTCGCGCAAGGTGCTCCGAGTCCCACTTGTCGACGTTTATTGAGATGACCCGCCCGACGAGGTCTCCATTGAACTGAGTTAGTCGATTCTCGTCGAGCCATACCCCGACGATCACGAACGTGAAGTCCGACGACTCGTGGAACGCCTTCAGCGCGACTGCGAAGTCTTGCTGAGCGTCCTCTGGCAAGTAGTGAAAGTCATCGAGAACGATGAATTTCGGGGCGCCATTCGCCTGAAGCCCAGCGATGACGTCATTGACGTCAGCCGGGTCCAACTCGAGACTGCGCCCCTCAACCGTCAGACCCTCCTGGTGATCCATGTCAGTTCCGCCTCCGCCGCCTAGTTCTCCGACAAGCGGGAGCTTGATGCCAGCCTTGACCTCCGCGCGGATCTTGAAACCGCCGCCGGTGGTTCGTGTCGTCGTTCCCTCGACGACGTAGCCGGCTGCCTTCAGGATGGCCGTGTGTAGGTCGCCAAGGTTCCACCCGCGGCGGCAGATCACGAGTATGCGCTCAGGATCGGGCAGTATCTGCTTTCGCAGCGACGTCTTGCCCTGCTTTGAACTGCCATGCACGACCACGTGCTTGTTCTGTGCCAGCGCGTCCAAAAAGACAGCATCCACCTCCTCGCGTCGCACGTAGTTGGCCGGAATTCCGCGCGAGACACCGAACACGTCGTGGACGGAATAGAGCTCTGGCATGACATGAACCTAGCGGCCACCGCGATACCCGTCGAACTCGTTTGGCCTACACACCAGGATTCCACGTCTCGCGCGCCAGCCGCATCGAGCCCGAGCTCACTGTTCACCGACTTCGCCCACCGAGACCGCCCGACTTCCCGCAGGCGAGTACGACTCCCAACCGCTCCGACGCGCCCGACATCCTCAGACCCGAAAGGCCAGCAGTTTCCACACGCCAAGAGCGCAGAGGATGACAATGCACGCAGGCACCATAGGTGAGCGACGCCCTTTAGCAGCACTCCCCTACACATACCCGCACGCCCAGAAAATCCCTGGATAATCCGCAAAACGGACCCTATCCTGACGGCATGCGAGGAGGTCTCCAGCGATGGAAGCGAGGTGCCGAATCCCGAGGGGTCCGACAGGCGATCGGCTACGCGCTCGAGGGCACCTGCGATGCTCACCTGCAGCACTCCCCCGGCGTCAACGCGCTCGAAGGCTACAGTGCCGCCTCCGATTCGACCGTCTCGCGGTTCGTCGTGGCGAACGGCATCATCACCTCGGACGAGCTCACTGCCGGCGGCCTTCGCGTCTGGCTCACCGGACACGACCCGATCACCGGGGAAGAGCGCGGCCATCAGCGGCTGAGCCCCGACGCCGACCTGCTGCTCGACGGAACGCTCAACCACCCGAAGTCGTACAGCATCGCCGCGCTGCTGCATCCCGAACTCGCTGTCGAGTTCGAAGCGCTGCAGGACCGGCTGCGTGAACGCATCCTGCTCACGTGGCAGACGGAGCTCAACGCGCGGCGCGGGCACGGCGGGCTCATCCGCGAGGAGCTCACCCGCATCGAGGTTGTCGAGCTGCAGCATCGGCGGTCGCGCGCGCTCGACCCGCACATCCACCGGCACCTCTGGCTGAACATCAAGGTGCTCGGCGCGGACGGCATGTGGTCGAACCTCGACTCGCGCGTCGCGATGAAGCTGCACACCGTCGTCAACGCCGAGGGCGAGCTCGCCGCCCGCACCGATACCGCCTGGATCGCCGCGCTCGCCCGGCACGGATACACGCTCGACGAGACTGGCGAGATCGCCGAACTCGCCGGCGCCGTCCGGCCCGTCTCGCGTCGGTCGGCGCAAATCGAAGGCAACCGCGCGCGCCTGATCGCGGAGTGGTCGGCGACGCACGGAGGATCTGCGCCGAGCGTGGAGGTGCTGCAGCAGATCGATCGCCGCGCGTGGGCGGTGTCGCGTCCGAACAAGCCGACCGATCTCGATGAGGCGTCATGGGAGACCCGCGTCCGCGACGAGATCACAGCGATCGATCCGAGC
This sequence comes from Microbacterium trichothecenolyticum, assembly GCF_041938625.1. GTDB lineage: Bacteria > Actinomycetota > Actinomycetes > Actinomycetales > Microbacteriaceae > Microbacterium > Microbacterium trichothecenolyticum_D. The sequence goes on from NZ_CP169427.1 coordinate 3,100,224, forward strand.
CTGGTCACCCCGCGCGCACCCATTCAAGTCGCTGCGACCGATCCTCATGCCGTCGACCTGGATCTGCTCGCCGCACAGGCAGTCGTCGATGGGGACGAACGGTCCACCTCATGCGGCGGGAGATTCAGCATCTTCGACATCCGCGCGGGCGCAATCCGCGCGCTCTCACGCACGGGCGTCGTTGCCGAGCGCGACCGGCTCGATGGCGTGATCGCCGAGATCACGGAGCGCGCCACGCGTTCCGTTTATCGGCTCGTCGCGGATGATCCGCCGGCGCATGTCAAGGCGTTCATGGCGACCGAGACGGTACGCGCCAAGGTGCGTCTCGCCGGCCGCTTGGACGTGCTCGCCCGACCGGGGCGCTCCCTGCTGCCGGGCGAGTTGCACCGCTTCGCACCGAACGAGGATCTGTCGGCACTGGATGCGTCGCAAGGCGTTGCTGCGTGCGCCATCGCCGGCACGGACGGGCTCGTGACGGTGACCGGCCCCGCCGGCACCGGCAAGACGACGATGCTGCGCGCGGCGTTCGCGGCGCTCACGTCGCAACAGCGGCGGCTGCTCGTTGTTGCCCCCACACGGAAGGCGGCATCGGTGGCGTCTCGCGAGGTCGGGGCTGCGGCATCCAGTATTCATGCCCTGCTTTCGGACCACGGCTACCGATGGGGCACCGACGAGGCCGGCGCGAAGGTGTGGACCAGGCTTCGAGTGGGAGAAGCCGATCCCAGCACGGGCGCCGTATACGGCGGGCCAACCCAGTACGTGTTGCGTTCTCGCGATCGGATCGTCGTCGACGAAGCCGGCATGGTCGACCTGCAGACGGCGAACGTCCTCGTCGAGCTCGCGATCGAGCAGGGTGTCGGGCTGGCGTTCGTGGGTGACACCCATCAGGCGTTGCCGGTCGGACATGCGGGCGCGATGGGCTCTGCGATCCGGCACGCGAACGCTGCGGTCGAGCTCGACACGGTGCACCGGTTCCGCGATCCCGACTACGCCGCGCTCACGCTGCGGCTCCGGGATGCGAGTGATCGCGAGCGTGCGCTCGAGGTTGCGTGCGAGCTTGCCCAACAGGGTCACGTCCACCGGGTCGATCATCACGGCGCGGCGCGTGAGCGGATGATCGACGCGTACTTCGACTGGCACGCACGCGGCAAGAGGGTGACGCTCGTGTCTGGCACGAATGCTGAGGCGGATGCCATTAACGACGCCATCCAGCAGCGGCGAGTCGATCAGGGTGAGCTCGACGTCCGCGTCGCCGCGTGGGGAATCGGGCAGCAGCGCATCCTCGTCGGCGACACCGTCCAGACCCGCCGCAACGACCGGCTCATGGGAGTCGAGAATCGCGCGCAGTGGATCGTGCGCGGCATCCGCGATGAGTACCTGTCTCTTGTCTCCGTGAGCGACAGCGGCGAGGTAGCGCGTGTGTCCACCGAGTACGCCCGCGAGCACCTGCAGCTCGCCTACGCGTCCACCGTGCACGGTGTTCAGGGCGACACCGCCGATGCCTCGGTGGTCGGGCCGGACGTCGATGCCGCAGGGCTCTACGTAGGCCTCACACGCGGGCGGGTGCACAACGTCGCGATCGTCGTGGCGCGGACGGATGCCGCGGCCCGCAAGTGCCTCGCCGAGTCGATGCAGCGCGGCACTCCGGAGTTGACGATGCAGGATGCTGTGCGCGCGGCCCAGGCAGAGGTGCGTCGCGCGGCGAGGAACCGGGAGGCGGCGATGGCGACAGGGCCGGTGGTTGGAGCGCCGCACGCTGGGCGTGGGATGGGGATGTAGAACCCACCCACCCATTGCGATGGAGCGTCCGTCAACGCGCGAGGCAATCGTTCGCGAGAAGGACGAGTGTCATCAGATCGTTCCCGGGACGACCCTGCCCAATCTGTTCTTCGGAGTACTGGCGGTCGCGACCGGCATTGCGATCGTGATCAATCACCGGCCGCTTTTCGAATCGACGGTTCGGAACCTTCAGGCGGTGAATCGTTGATCGAGCAATGCGGTCGAGAGGTCTTCCTCGCCGTTCTGGGTCGGCGCCGTCTGCGTCACCTCTTTGATCATCGGGCTGCTAATGATCGCCGGCGCAGAGGTGTATCGTCCCACTCGCTGCGTAGAGGCCGCGAGCGGGCCCGCGAGCCAGTCCTCTACCCTTCGACCGTGAAGACCTCGTGGTGGCGGTCCTCGGCGCCCTCGATTCCGAGCTCGCTCGCGAAGACGATCGTCAGCACCGCCCTCCAGCGCGTCATCTGGCAACCGCATCCGGCTATGAGTTTGCCGTCGTCGTAGTCCAGCCCGCCAACGAGTAAGACCCTATCCTCGGCGACGTCGCACATGCCGAGAGCATCCGCGCTCGCAGGACTAAATCACCATACTGATGCGGAATCGCTCCGCGAATCCTTGCCACCATCAGCGTGGAGGCTCCCGAGTTATGTGGGAGATTCGAGTCAAGCCGCGGCTAAGTCGCAGACCGCCCTCACGGAGCCTTGGACGATTTCCTTCGACCGAGGAACTTCGATGCGAATGGCTTGCTCTTGGCCAGCCGATCGCGAGCCGACCCGGTCTTCTTCATCTCTTTCGCGAACGCTTTCCGAAGATCGCCAAGCGACGCTGCGACCTGCTCGGGCGTGATGACCTCTTCCACAGCACCGAGCGCTAGCACCTGCTCAGCCGCAGAAGGCGAGTATCCGAGTTTGCGTCGCACGATGTCGGCGGCAACCAGGAAGCGTGAGTCGTTCTTCTCGCTCGTCGTCATCCCTGCCGACGCTACAAGCAGAGCATCCACCAACTTCTGCGCACGGAACGCCCAGGGATAAATCTCAACCTTTACGTGTGGATTGAACACGATCGAATACTGTTTGTCGTCGCCAAGGTAGTCGCCGGGACGCGCCCGCGCATCGTCCGGTCGCCCAAGGGTGACCGCGAGCATGGCCTGCGTCAGAGCCCTCACCCCGACGATTTTGGCCCGAGGCTTGCCGATGTTCTTGTAGTAGTTGCGCCGTCTGTCGTAGAAGAGCCCGTCAGTAAGCATGTGCCGATCAATAAGCAGCTGCACCTCGTCAGTCGCTCGAAGGCTTTCCTCACGAACGGGTGTTTGGCGGTTCGTTGCGCGGATCACCCTGTTGATAGTCGCGGGATCGTCCGATTCGATGATTCGCACCAACACATTTCTCGCAAGCGCAGGATCATCAGCCTTCGCATCACGGAGTGAGTCGAAGATCGTCCGAGAGGTTTGCAGGCCATTGACGATCTGGACATCGTCCAACGCGAATGTCTTTCCCTGCGACGATGCCTTGGAACAGATGACCGTCACTCCGTTGTTCAACCACCAGAACTCGGGCGCCTCGCTGTCTGCTAGGCCCTGGCTGATTTCCCTGTTGACGCTCGCGCTCGAGCCCTCGTGATGCCGGACGTTCCCGTCGAAAAGGTAGTCGCGGTACGCGCCGGTACCCTCTTCGCGGACGAAGGCCAAGTAGTCCTTCAGGGTAACCAGGCAGACGTAGCTGCGTTCGCCGTCTTGCGTCTCATGGGCGAAGGACTCAACGACGCGAAGCTCCGAACCATAGTTCGGCGTCTGTTTCAGAGCGTCCCAAATCTCCTCCGCTCCAATCATCTGCGACGTGAAAGTGCCGATCTCCAGTTCGTTCTCGACGAGCTTGGCCAGCGACTTCGTCTTCGACTGCACGGCTTTCGCGATACTGGAGGCGTCTCCCAGCGTGACGTACGCGAAGTGGACGCTTGTTTCGGGGTGGTGCCGCCTCAACGCCACGAGCGCATTGCGGAACTCGAAGACCCGGTCGAGCACAATCGATGAATAGCCGTCATTCTCCAGATCAGCGCGGCTCTTCTGGAGATCGAGCAGATCTCCAATGCCGTCCGCAACGGTCACCAGTGTCCCCGATTTGAAGGACTTCTCTTCCTTCGCCTGGACGATCCACAGTGACAGTGATGCGCCTCGATACGCGGCGCCGGGAGTGAAGCCACTCTGGAGAACCTCGTGATCCTCGGTTACGAGTTCCTGGTTGAGGAATACATAGGCGGCGTCGATCCCACCGTCTCCCCCGCCATCAGTCAGCCCGGCCTCAACCTCCTCGGCCGATAGGTCCTGGTACTTGAGTACGACCTCGCTCGCCAGCGCGTCGAACACTCGACTCCTAGGTAACGATGGACTGGCGTCGGCAACCCGAGCGTCCATCTCTGCATTCACGACTGTCAGAAAGTTCGACACTGATGGCCTTTCAATCGATGAGGGTTCGCCCAGTATGTCGCCTCGCAGCTCGATCAGCTGAGGTGCAGCTGCAACGCCCCACCCTCGAGCTGGCGCCAGTGCCGTGGAGAACGCCCCTTCGAGCCTGCCGCTGTGCGGACATCGCCGCACTGCCGGCAGCCTCGTGTCTATTGACGCGGTGACCTACGAGACCTTCGGCTCGACGCCGCGCGCGCCCGAGATAGATTCGCGAGCCGAGGTGCAAAGACAGATTGAACCACACGACGCCGCGGTCACGCCGCCCATAGCCACCTGGTTGCCGGTCATCTAGAGCAAGGAGGCGGCAGACGTCGAGGACGCGACGCGCCAGTTGTTCGAGTTCAACCATTTCGCGCGGCGGAGGCTGGGCACCGGCAACCACGCCCACAGCCGATGACCGCGTTCCTGCTGCGAACCGACTCCGGCACCGTCGTCCAGGTTGCCCTGCGCGCTCGCCGACACGTGCAGAACCGAGCCACCGCGCTTGCCGCCATTTGGAACGCCATGAATGTCTTCGATGAGTCGAAGTCGACTTGTTATCTTGATCCGATGAGCACCTCTGACCTCGTCTGGCACTACACAAAGCAGGACGTGGTCGAGAAGATCATCACCAATCACGAGCTCTGGGCCGCCGACGTCGCCGGACTGAACGACGCAACCGAACTCAATCTTGGCAACAAGCGCGTCAAGCAGGCTTTCAAGGCGATGAGGAAGGGCTGGGATTACTACGACACCACCGCCCCGGAGATCGACTTCAAGGAGTTGAAGGAGTCGCTGGAGGGCGCTAGCGGCGATCTGTACCACGGCAGCGCGTTCGTCACCTGCTTCAGCCCTGAACCCGACGACACCGAGCAGTGGCAGAAGTATGCGCTGGCAACGGGCTTTGCGGTCGCGATCCCGCGCGGTGTCCACCTCCCTGTCGTCGGCACTCATCTCGCGCTTCCGCCTCGTGGGCCGTACATCGAAGAATTCCCGTCCGATGGCTCGACCTGGTCTACAACAAGCCCGAGCAACTCGAGCTCGCAACTCGAGCGATCTGGGAAATTCAGCACGGCGAGGATGAGGGAGCATATATGGATGCGCGCCACGACGCCGGCGACAACTTTGGAATGATCTTTCGCGACCGTGGAAGCAGCGCTTACGTCGACGCGGTCGCGGCGATCAAGAACAAGCACTTCTTCCGTGAGCGCGAGGTCCGCTACGCCGTCACTAAGCCCGACAATCCAGCGGCGATACATCCCAACCCTGCGGGCTCGTACACGCACGTCCGCATCACCGGAGCGAAGTCGGATCCGTTCTCAACCGACTGGTACAAACACGATCCCGACTACTACCAAGAGTCACCGAGCAACCTGCCGATCGTGAAGATTCGGGTCGGGCCCGGAAACCACTTCGCGTCGGAGCGAGCACGTCTTCGACCGCTTCTCGACGCCAACGGCTACTCCGCAGTGAAGATCCTGAAATCCAAGAGTCCGCTCAGGTCGTGACGTCGCGGCGGCTCCGAGGGAGACGACCGCCTGTCGGCGGGCGAAACTGTACGCTCGCGTTGATTATGGCGACACGCATCGTGTCCTGATTCACGAACATTTGCTCGGCTACTGGATGGAGATCAGGATTCCACCTCTGCAACCTCCGTCGACCGAACGTTGCGTCCCGAGGCGTCGCAAAGAGGCACCTGAGCCGACAGCGACGCCAAGCCAGTGGGCTGCGGGGTACCGGCGCGGCGGCCTGTGCGATCCGCGACGCCGTCCGACGTGCGCTTCGTCGGCAAATGGAAACTATGCGAGCTCAGGCGCGCCCGCGTGGGGGATCCGCGGATCGATCAGCTGTCCCGACGCTCAGGCTGCGGAAGCCGTCCGAGCAGGTCAAGTCGATGCATATTGGCACGCGCCAACGTACGTCCAACAACGGTGATTTGCAGGCCAGTTGGAATCGCATCCCACCACGACGAGATCACGGCAAGCGTAGGTCGAGATTTCACTCGATGAAGGAACTCGGGGACTATCGCCTGATCCAAGCTACCCAACCCAAAATCCCCCTGCGCTTCAGCAACCGCTGCTTCGACCGACTCCGGCGCGCGGCCTTCCAACTCCATGTTGAGCCGTGCGTAGCGATCGCAAGATGCGGCGATACGAACGTACCCGGGCTTAAGTTCGTGATCCATGACGGGCACACCCCACGCGGTGAAGTCGTGTCCGTCGTTTTCAAACAGCGCTGCGGAGGACCGCTGTGCTCCTGGTGCGACGTAACCATTCATCTTCATGGGGAAGTATTCGTCGAAAGGGCGAAGGGTGAACGTGCCGATCCTAAGTGCGTCGAGAATGTCAAGCTGCTCGATCCAGTCTGAGCCGCTTGGAAGATCGCCCGGAATGAGGTCGCTCATGAGGTGCTCAAGTTCGTCGAGACCTTCCTCAAGCGAAGCAATGTTTGGAGTCCAGAGTCGGACGCCCTCGACCGCTGTGAGCGCGCGAAGGGCTCCCTCGTCGATCTGGTCAACGATCTCCATCGCGCGGTCGATCGCGACCATGCGTGGACGGTCTCGAAGGCCCTCAGCGCGATCAGCAAGGAGCGCGGCCAGCATGTCATAGTCCGCTTCCCGCTCAGTTGCGGCGGCGCCGTTTTGAGCTTTTCGATACGAGCGGATGAAGGCGGGATCACCGAACGCACCAAGAGCACCCTGGGTCGCAAGCCTTGGGACCACGCGATCGTCCAGCTGTTCGAGGCGTTCCTCAATAACCGCGCGAGCCTCGATGGCAAACTCCTGCTTCAGGCGTTCGGCTTCATCGTGCATGATCGCTCGGACACGTTCCTCGCTGACGCCTTGGTGAATGACGATGTCGCCGGAGGAAGTCTGATACTGGTTCGCACCCTGACCGGCTTTCTGCGTCTGACCCCCAGGGCTCACAGCTTGTTGCCCTTGACGTCCCGGCCAGCCTGAATCTGCGTCGCGCGGTCACCGGCTCTCTGACGCTGCGTCGTCTTCTTGCGCATCACCTTATAGGTGACGGCCGTGCCGCCGGCTGCCCCGAGGACCAGGCCGAGCAGCATCGTCCCCAAACCGTCGAAGAGCCATTCCCACCACTCCATGAATCTGCCTTCCTGGTGGCCGCCCCAGACGCGGCTGTAGTCCAGACCATAGCGACGGGCGCCGACCAAATGTGACTCCTGGCGGAACACGAGCCGCGGAGCGGACCTCGTGGTTGCTGCTTGTTGGATCAATCGAGCGGCCGCACCCGGCCGAACACCTAACGCAGCCTGCTGAAGACCGCTTTTCCGCCGGCGAGAGCGAAGACCGTGAGAGCGCCGATGAGCGCGTACCTTGTTCCCGTGTTTGCCACAGCCTGGGCTGTGCGTTCACCCGCAGCACTATTCGCTCGTGCGAACTCAGCCTGCTTATCGGCCGTCTTGAGTGCCTCATCGATGAGATAAGCGCGCCGCTCTTCGCTGAGATCGTCTCGGCTCAGTTCCCCCTTCAATATCCGGCGCCCATCGGCGTATGCCTCGTGAACGAGCTTCGCTTCTTCCCCGCGGGCATCGATCGACCTCGATGAAACCTGCTCGGCGGCGTTCATCGCCTCCTCGAGGAATTTCTGCAGGCCGGGCACGGTGTCGATGAGTTTCTTGCGCACTTCGTCGGACATGTTTGGGATTTCTGTCCCTAGGGCATACATCTGCTCATCCGTGAGGTTGTCGAGCGACTCAACGCCCAGCTTCTTCATAACGGCGTCTTCACTGTCCAGACTCATCTCGTGGACCTCTTCCTGACTCGGCGTTTGTGCGCCACAGGCTACCGCGTGCCTGACGGCCAGGAGAGCTCGGGAGCAGAACGGACGGGCACGCAGAGTGCGCATCCGCTGGGCACGGAGAGCGCCGAGGCAGGTGGACCAGACTGCGAACTCGGCGCACTGAATCGGACCGAGAGCCGCGATCGTTGGCCCCAATCCGCCCTCTCACGCACTCGGGGATGACGCCCGGCAGAAATCCGATGGTTTGCGTAAGCAGTGACAGCAGCCACCAGCCCATTCGCGCACGGGTTGACCGCCTCACCGCAGTGCACCGCGCATAGCTGGATCGCCTCAAGCTCGACAGCACCTTCGTCACGAGCGGCGAACTTCACGAGGAGTCCTTCTCCGAGAACGGCCAGACTCGTCAGGAGCCCATTACTGTGACGAGCGACCTGTGGAATCCCGGGGCTAGTCGTCGATGGGCATGCGCGAGCCGAGTTGCGCGAAGGCGGCCCCGCCGCCTCGCATCGCCCGCAACGGAGTCCGAACAACACGAGACTTCGTCGGGTTCCCGATCGGCGCTATGCGGACCAACCACCTTCGCCTCATTCCGCCAATCGGTCGTCAAGCGTTGATCCCGAACACTCGCAGCAGAGGCACGCGGGGAATCATCCGGCGCGGGCCGAGCTGGACCGTGGGGATTGTCCCGCTCTCGATGCCGCGCTTGATCGTGCGGTAGTCGACGCCGACGAGCTTCGCGGCATCCTTCATCGTCAGTGCCAGAGAATCTTGTGACCGGTTCATAGTCCTGCCTTCCTGTGAGCCAGCAGTGTCACTCTCCCTTCGTCGCAAGATACCACACACGTGAGCCAAGATCGACAGTCTTCTTCGCAAATCGTCGGCGACCTGGAATAGTGGGCTTCATGACAGACGTCGAGGCGTACGACTTCAGCGACGAACGCATCGATCTCGGCAGTGGGGTGACGCTTCCGAAGTCATGGCGCGCGCGCGTGTCGGGTGAGCAGGACGTACCTGGCACGATCACCGTCCGCGTGGAGTGGGATGACAGGCTCGGACGCACCGCCGTCGTCTTCGCTGCCCTCGAGCGCGACGCGGAGGGCGTCGACATCACCAGCCAGATGCTGCGCGAGGTGCGAACGCACTGGATCATGACGAGGTCAGCTCTCGATGTCGTCACCGTCGACGTCGGCACTGAGGATGACGACAAGCTCGACCGCATACCGGTGCGCGATTTTCTCAGTCGCGTGCGGGCGCATGAGGAGCGCGAGCCCATGGAGTCTCTCCACGCCGCGATCTCCGTCTATCGCGTCGCGACAGCAATCAGCTATCCGCCGCTCAAGCTCGTCGCCGACACTCTCCAGATCAGCCAGAGCACCGCGACCCGCCTCATGAGTCGCGCGCGCGACTCGGGTCTGGCTCCAGAAGTCCGCATTCAGGAACCCCGGCGGGCGCCGGCGGTAGACCCGTACAACCCGGGCAGGCCATTTGATCCTGCGGCGCCGCACCAGGGGCCGACTCAGCCCGGAGGCCCGTCGATCGGACGCTGAGTAGCCCGGCATCGGCTTCTGCTTTCGCACCTCGGTTTCACTCAGGACTCCGGGTCCCCAGCGCTCGTTGGGGGTTGACTACGCCTCCCCCGCCAGCGCGAGCGACAGCTCGCTCATCGTGAACCTCGACGTCCTCACGTACCCGCCTCGGCTGCTCGGCATGGTGGTGCCATTCTGCTCGTCACGCTTGGGCGTTGAGGTTCAGCACACAGCTGCTCGGCGCGAGCAGGGGCCGCAAGCTGCTGCGTGGTTGCATCCCGCCAACGAGCCACGGCGTGCGGCGTGCGGCAGCAACGGCGCAGCCACCGGTCGAGATCATCTTTGTGATGCGTATCCTCATAATGTAGATTGTCTATGTTCATACTGCGATACAGATACATGAAGCGCGTATCGCATACTTGACTTCGCGAAGGAGCGCCATGACCGAGGCTGGCCCGTATAGCGGACTTTCCACATCCGAGGGAGCCTTCGAACGCGCCATGGAGCACGGTCGTGGCGTGCTCAGGCTCGCTCCAACATGGGTGCCGCGGGCCTTCTGCAGCCCCGGCCGCCGACTGCGACTCCATCCCGACGACTCCTTCCCCCTCGGCAAGGACCGCGGAGGCATCGATGAGCGTTGGCTTGCGAGCGCCATCCGCGCTGAGAACGGGCCTCTTACCGACGAGTTCGAGGGCTTGAGCCTCGTCGTCGACCCCGACGGAAAGGTGCTGCCGTTCGACGAGTTCATCGCGCACTTCCGGGCCGACGCGGTCGGTGGTCACTTCGCAACCCACGGGACATGGCCGATGTACGCAAAGTTCTTCGACAACGAATGGCCGCTCCCGTTCCACATCCACCATCGCGACGAACACGCAGCCCTGGTCGGCAAGCCGGGCAAACCGGAGGCCTACTACTTCCCACCGCAGATGAACGACCACGGCGGCCAGTTCCCGTACACGTTCTTCGGGTTGCACCCAGAGGTAACGCGTGAGCAGGTTCATTCCCGGCTCGAGCAGTTCCTCCGCGGGGGCGACAACCGGATCACCGAACTATCGAGGGCGTACCGCATCACGCTCGGTACGGGGTGGGACGTTCCCGCCGGCATCCTCCACGCCCCGGCGAGCGTCTGCACCTACGAGCCGCAGGCAGCCTGCGACGTGTTCGCGATGACGGAGTCGTGGTCGAACAACCGCGAGGTGCCAGACGAGCTGCTGTGGAAGGACGTCCCCGCCGATCGCGTCGGCGATCTCGATTTCGTCGTCGAACTCATCGACTGGGACCAGAACATCGATCCCGAGTTCTGGAGTCACCGATTCACTCCCCCGGTCGAGACGACCGCCAGCGCCGGCGACGGCGGCCGCACGTACATCGAGCGCTGGATCACCTACCGCTCACCCGCGTTCAGCGCCAAGGAGCTCACCGTCGCTCCTGGAGCGTCCGTCACCGTCGACGATCGGGATCCGCACGGACTCATCGCGGTCTCGGGTTACGGAACCGTCGGCGAACACGAGCTGAGCGCGGTCTCCAGCATCCGCTACGGGCAACTCTCCAGCGACGAGTTCTTCGTCACCGAAGCGGCACTCTCCAGCGGGGTGACGATCACGAATAGATCATCGACCGACGATCTCGTCGTTCTCAAGCACTTCGGTCCAGGCAACAGCGAGCTCTCGGAAGAGCCGGTCAGCCGGCTCAACCCAACCGATTTGGGCAAGTGACATGTGGCAGAACATCAACGGATGGCATGCACTCATCATCGTGGCCGTCATCATCCTCATCTTCGGCGCCTCTCGACTGCCCGCGCTCGCGCAGGGCCTCGGTCAGTCGCTTCGGATTTTCCGTGGCGCAACCCGTGAGAGCGACAGCGGCGAGAAGCAGTCCGAGTCGGGCAACACCAAGGGACTACCCCGCCCAGGAGAGAACGCGAAATGACTTCACCCCGCTACGAACGCACCCGGCGCCGCATGCTGCTCGACATGCACATCCCCGACTGGGACCCATCCTTCCTCTCAGCCTATGAACCCTCGGACTTGGCCGACCTGTATGCGGAGGCGAACGTCGACGGGGTGCTCTTCTATTGCAAGTCGCACCTCGGTCTGAGCTACTGGCCCACCCCCGTGGGGGGTGTGCACCCCGCCGCTGCGCAGCGCGATCTCGTCGGAGAAATGCTCGACGCGCTACGCCAGCGCGGCATCGCGCCGGCCGCGTACCACACGACGATCTTCGACAACTGGGCGATCGAGAACCACCCCGACTGGTCGGTCGTGCCCATCTCACGACGCGTGGGCGCCGACATGCCCTGGCACGGCCCGCGCTACGGCACCGCCTGCCCGAGCAATCCCGACTACCGTCAGTACGAACGTACCCAGATCGCGGCTCTGCTCGCCCGCTACGATTTCGACGCGCTGTGGCTCGATATGACGTTCTGGAACGCCGTCTGCATCTGCCCCTCGTGCGAGGCCCGGTATCGCGACGAACGCGGCGTCGACATCCCGCAAGACATCGACTGGCGGTCTCCCGAGTGGGCCGCATTCCAGTCCGCTCGCGAGCGGTGGCTCGAGGAGTTCATCGCCGAGCTCTACGCGGTGGCCCGCGAGGTGCGGCCCGCAATCGCGCTCACGCACAACTTCGGCGCGGCCACGCACGGATGGTACGCCGGGCTGCGCACCGACGCCAGCAACCTCGACAGCTTCGCTGCCGGCGACATCTATGGGGGCCGCGACGAGCAGCTCGTGGTGTCGAAGCTGTTCCAGCATCTGGGCGGGACGCAGCCGGCGGAATTCATGACCACCCGCACGCCGGATCTCGCGAACCACGTGGAACTCAAGAGCGAACAGCAGATGATGACCGAGGCACTCGCGACCATCATGCACAACGGCGCCTTCCTCTTCATCGACGCGATCGACCCACGTGGCAGCGTGAACCCAGGAGTTTACGAACGCGTAGGACGGGTATTCGACGAGATCCAGCGGTGGGAGCCGCAGCTCGGCGGCGAGCCCCTTGCCGATGTCGCCATCTATTACTCGGATGACGCGAGCGTCCTTCCGTCCGATTCCGGAGCCTCCGCGGCGACGACATTGTCGGCAGCACACGAAGATCCCACTCGCAAGAGCGATCTCCCCCATCTACGCGCTGTGACGGCTGCATCAGCGGCTCTCCAGCGAGCCCACATCCCCTTCACCGTCCTCACCCGCAGCTCACTGCTCGGCGACCTCGCGGACTTTCGAGTTCTCGTACTGCCCGATGTGGTCCGGATGGATGCCGCGGAGCGCGACGCCGTTCGCTCCTTCGCCGCCGCGGGCGGGGCGGTCTACGCGAGCGGCCGCACCTCGCTGATCGATACTGAGAGCGGCGGCGCGGACCATCTCCTCTTGGGGGATGTGTTCGGCGTCACGCTGCGGGGCACCGAGAACGGCGACGGCTTCTACCTGACCCCGCGGGACCCGATTCTGGCCGAGCAGGTCGCTCCCGAACATCACCTCGGACACGGGTTCCGTCCTGGATGGGTGGGCAGCGGATACGCCGACGCCGCATTGGGCCTGCCTCGAGTTTCGGCTGATGCGGACGCCACCGTCTACGCGACGCTCACTCTGCCCTACGCCTACCCTTCGTCGGGAAGCCTCCACGGTCACGACTTCGCGAGCATCCATTCCTCCCCGCCGTGGACAGAACTCGACGATGCGGCGGTGACGGCGCACGCTTTCGGCGCTGGACGGTCGATCTATTCGGTGGCACCGCTCGAGCGGGGCGGATCTCAGGTGGAGACTCGGGCGTTCATCGCGCTTGTCGAGCATCTACTGGGCGGCGAGCGCCGTCTTCGGGCTGCTGGGCATCCCGATATCTGGCTGACCATGTTCGCTCAGCCGGATCGGCGACGCATCGTCGTCAATGCGCTGGCGTACCGCACAGAGGAACCGGCCATGGCGCTCCCCCTCACCTTCGAGGTGCGGACGCCGGCCGGCACACAGGCGATCGCCGTCACCCGACTCAGCGACGACACGGCCGTGCAATGGCACGAGTCGGATGGTTCGGTGCACGTGGATGCCGGCGACCTGTATGTGTTCGAGATGTATGCCGTGGAGTACGCGACCGGCGGGTGATCGCTTCTCAGCCGCTGATCGCGATGTCGCGGATCGCGTCCTCGCGCAGCTCGATCCCGAGACCAGGGCCGTTCGGCACGTTGGCCTCAGCGGGCGAGACATCAAGAGGTGCGGTGATGAGCGAGTTCGCATTGCGCACCGCGGCGATCTGGTACTCGAAGGCCGGCATCAGCTGTGCCGTCGCGGCGACGTGCATCCCCGCAGCCAGCGCGGGTGCCAGAGCGATCGAATGGTGAGGCATCAGTTGGCGGCCTGATGCACTCGTCATGACAGCGATGTTCGCCGCTTCGGTGATCCCCGTGCGTCCGGTGTCGGGCTGGTAGATGGAGAGCGCATCACGAGACAGCCAGGATGCCACCTCGAATCTGTTCCGGAATGCCTCGCCGGCGGCAATCGGCAACGACGAGCGCGAGGACAGTCGCGCGAAATCATCCATCGCGTCCGGGGGCAGTGCCGACTCGAGGAACCACGCTCCTCGGTCAGCCAGACCGGCTGCCAGCGAGTGCGCCTCAGGCAGCGTGTAGACGCCATGGACGTCGACCGCGAACCGGCACCCGGGGGCCGCGCTGGACAGTCGCTCGAACGAGGCCAGGTCGGCTGCGACCCCATGCCCGAGGTGCAGCTTGAAGCTATGCGCTCCCTCCTCCGCGAGGGCACTGATCGTGCCGGCGCGCTCGTCGTCGTCTTCTCCCGCGATGCTGCTGACATACGTGGGAATCCGCTCGCGAAAGGCGCCTCCGAGCATGGCCGAGACGGACAGTCCATGCGTCTGGCCGACGAGATCCCACAGTGCGATGTCGATGGCGGCGATCGCGTCCGCATACAGACCGCCGAGGTGACCTCGTTCACGCATCGACTCCTGCATACGCGCCAGGTTGGCGCGTATCCGCCCCGCGTCCTGTCCGATCACCAGCGAAGCGACGCCATCGTTGATGGCGCCGGCTACGGCCCGCGCTCCGACCGGCGCCAGAGCCTCGCCCCAACCCACTGCCCCGTCCCGTGACTGAATACGCACCAGGAGCGTCTCCACAAGATCGGAGTAGAGAGTGCCGCGGCCGAAGATGGTGCGCAGAGTCGGTTCGCGCCGCGTCGGCTCGCCGTCCGATGTCAGCCTGATCAGAAAGGTCTCGACCCGGTCGACGATGATCGGCACGCCGAGCCGCGGATACAGGTTGAGTTCGTCGGTCTGGTTCATCGGATGTTCCGTCCTGTTTCGGGTCGAGATCGAGGTGAGAGCAAGTCGGTGAGCGCCGCCAGTTCTGCAGGGTCCTCCAGCGCCGCGCCGACGGCGACGGCGTCGGCGCCGGCGTCGAGGAAGGCGCGTGCGTTCTGCGACGACATGCCGCCGGTCGCCACCATGCCGATGCCCGGGAACGGTCCGCGCATGGCGCGGACCCACGAGGCTCCGAGCGCCGCGGCCGGAAAGACTTTTACCATCGAGCATCCCAGCCGTGCAGCCTGTTGGATGTCTGTTCCCGACCCCACACCCGGCAGATGCGTCATGCCCCACCGATGCGAGGCCTCGACCACGTCGGGATCGACGCCAGGGGCGACGGTGAATTGAGCGCCTGCGTCGCGTGCGCGTGCTGCGATGTCCGTCGTCACGACGGTGCCCGCGCCGACTGCCCGCCCGAGGTCTGCGCCCGCCTGCACGAGCAGCTCCAGCACCTCGGCATCCTGCTCGCTCTGCAGGGGCACTTCCACGAGACCGACGCCCGCTGTCCACGCTCTGCGCGCGATCGCTACCGCCCGGCCCGGTTCGATCCCGCGAAGGATGAGCATCAACGGGCTGTCTCGGAGTTCGGATCGGAGGTCAATCACCGCGTTCTCCAAACGACGCGGGACGTTGCGCGTACTCGGCCCATTCCTCGTCGGCCAGCACTGACAGGTGCCACAGCTCTTCGATCGGAGGTTGCGCCACGACGTCGGCGAACGTCAGAAGCACCCGAGCCGCAGCGAGGTGACCGACGCGCGCCGCAGTGCGAGGATCGGCGCCCTTCACAATTGCCGCAAGGTAGCCGCCCGCGAATGCATCGCCGGCGCCGACGGGCTCGACCACGTCCACCTGCAGCGACGGCACGAAGAGCCGCTGGCCTGTGGCGTACACGGTCACCCCGCGCGCGCCGTCTTTGACGACGAGCTGTGGCACGTCGGAGAGGAGCCGATGCACGGCGTCGGGCGTCGCTGTTCCCCACAGCGGCTCTGCTTCGTCGAGGCCGACGAAGCAGATGTCACTTGCGCGCGCGAGGCGCGCCATCTCGGAAGCGGCGGCTCGAGCGCTCCAGAGCCGGGGCCGGAAGTTCACGTCGAAGCTGCGCAGGCCGCCGTAGGAGTGAGACTGCAACAACCACTGGACGAGGGCCGCGCACGATGCGGACAACGCCGGAGTCACACCCGAGAGGTGGACCAGGGTCTTGTCGCCCACCCCGGCGAACATGGCGTCGGCGTCTGAGATCGACATGGCCGCGGCGGCAGACCCGCGACGATAGTAGGTCACAGCCGACCCCTGGGGTTGCGGGTCTTTCACCATCACACCGGTGGGGCGGGCGGGATCGGTGATCACCCGCGAGACGTCGACACTGCGCGCCGCCACAGATCGCCGGAGACGTTCGCCGAAGGCGTCGTCACCGACTCGGCTGGCCCAGGCTGCCCGTACTCCCAGCTGCGCGGCAGTGGACGCGACGTTCGATTCGGCGCCGGCCGGCTCCACCACGAAGCCGACCGCGGTGGCGGCGGTTTCACCGGCGAAGGGCACAACGGCTGCCATCGTCTCGCCGAGCGCGAGGATCGCTGGGCTCTCGTGGCCCGCGTCAACCGGCATCGGTGCTCCTCAGGTGCGCCAGCTGCTGCGGATCGGCACGCCAGGGCTGCGCGGGCGCGCCCGGGACGTCGACGTCGATCGCGAAGAATCCGCCATCCAGCGGGGTCGGTCGTTCCAGGCCGAGCCGTGCGGTCGAGATGACGAGCGTGTTCCCTGCCAGACACACCGCCGTCGGGCGCGTGGCGGCAACTTCGACGACACGTGTGAGACTCCCCTGGGCGTCGAAGTGGCGCACTTCACCGGCATCCCAGACGGCGACCCACACGCCGTTCTCGTTGTCGACCGCCAGTCCGTCCGGGTTGCCGCCTTCGACACGCGCGAGCGTACGCCGATTGATCAGTTCGCCATTCTCCACATCGAACACCTCCAAGGCACGGCGCGGCAGCGTGTCGATGTAGTACATGCGAGTGCCGTCCGGAGTGAAGCCGAGCCCGTTGGAGACGGTGACCTGCTCTAGGCGCTTGCGGACGGCGAGATCTGACTCCACGGTGAAGAGGGCTGCATCGGGGACGCGTGAGTGGCTCTGTGTGCCTGCCCACAGCGTCCCGCTGAGGTCGCAGGCCCCGTCGTTGAACTGCGTGCCGGCATCCGCGATCTCCTCCTGAAGCACGCGCACGTGCCCGGTCTCGGAAACATGGACGATGCCACGTTCCCTCGCGCAGATCCACCCATCACCGTCGTTCTGCAAGGGGGCTGCGAACCCGACCGACCCTCCGACGTGTACTTTGCGTTCGACAGCGATCTCGCCGGCGGAGAAGTGGCCCATGTACAAGTCGCCGGCGCCCATGTCGACCCAGAGCAGGCGATCTCCGCGAGCGTCCCAGCGTGGCGACTCCGCCTGCCGGAGCACGGGGCCGCGCACAGGCTCAGCTCTTAACCGCACCCGCGATTCCTTCGATGAAGTAGCGCTGGAGGAAGAGGAACACTACGACCACGGGAAGCACGCTGATCGTCGCCGCCGCGGCCAACCCGGTCCAATCGGACGTATTGGTTCCGAAGAACCCGTACATCCCGACGCCCAGCGTACGCAGCATCGGATTGCCGAGCGTGAAGATCAGCGGGATGAAGAACGCGTTCCAGGCGAAGACGAAGTTCAGCAGCACAACGGTGCCCGTGACCGGCTTCGCCAGAGGCAGGACGACGGAGAAGAAGGTGCGGAAGTAACCCGCTCCGTCGACCTGGGCTGCCTCAGTCAGTTCCTTCGGGATCTGGGAGAAGAAGCCGACGTACAACAGCACGGGAACGACCAACGACGGCCCGGCCTGCGCGAGTGCTGCTCCGAGCAGTCCATTGCCCAGTCCGAGCCAGTTCACCAGAACGAAGGTCGGGATGATGGTGTACCCGCTCGGGATGAACATCGAGACGGCGAGCACGATGAGGATCACCTTGCGTCCCTTGAGCGTCGGGCGGCTCAGCGCCCAGCCTGCGGGGGCGGCGACCAGCACGACCAGGACGACCACGGTGATCGAGAAGACGACCGTGTTCCAGGTGTACTCGCCGAATCGCCCCACGGTCCAGGCTCGGACGAAGTTGTCGAGCGTGAACTCTTCGGGGATGAGGCTGGCACCGTTGCGGTACATGTCGTTCTGGGTCTTGAATCCCGTGGAGACCATCCAGAGGAACGGATACACCCAGGCGAACGCAAGCGGCAGCAACAGCACGTGCCACAGCTGAATGCGCCACCGTCGACGCGATCGACGTTTCGGTGGTGCCGATGGAGGGGTGGGCGATGCCGGCGAGGTCTGCGGCCGATCCAGGAGTGCGGTCATGACAATTCCCTCTTGCGTCGGAGCCGGACGGTGAGCGCCTGGCCGGCCGCGATGATCAGGGTGAGGAGCCCGAACACGACGCCGGCAGCCGAGGCGAAGCCATAGCGGGACGCGGTGATCTCGGGGTTGAACGCGATGCGGTAGATGTAGGTCGGTACGACGTCGGTGGAGAAGACAGGCCCGCCTTCCGTCATCACCTGCACGATGTCGAACGTGTTCAGGCTGCGCTGGAACACCAGCAGCAGCACCACGATGGCCATCGGTGCGAGGACCGGAAGCTTGACGTAGAACAGCTGCTGCCGCCCGTTGGCGCCGTCCAGTCGCGCCGCCTCCCCCAGCTCGGGTGGCACCGTCTGCAACGCAGCGAGCCAATAGATGAGGGTGATGCCGAAGCCCTTCCAGATATCGGCCGCGATGACTGTCGGGAGTGCACTGGAGGGAGAGCCGAGGAAGTTGATCCGCGGCAGACCGAGCGACGTGAGCAGCTGGTTGACGACCCCGCTCGCGGGATCGAGCAGCACCGCGATCACGATCCCGACGACCGCTGTCGTCGCCACGACGGGCAGGAAGAAGGCGAGACGGTAGACATTGCGTCCGCGCAGGAACGCGCTGTCGAGGAGGATGGCCAGCAAGAGCGCAAGCGGAGCTTCGATGAACAAAGCTGCGGCGGAGAAGGCCAGCGAATGCCAGAACGCGTTCCAGAACGCGGGGTCCTGAAGGACCTCTTGGAAGTTGCCGAGCCCGACCCAGTCGGTGAGCGGACCGATGCCGTCCCAGTCGAAGAACGCATAGACATAGCTCGCGACGATCGGCCATACGGTGAACCCGCCGAACAGCAGCGCCAAGGGGAGCAGAAGCAGGTACCCCTGCCAGCTGCCGGACGGGAGTCGACGCCGTCGTGAGCGCCGTCCTGCTGGGCGCCCGACCGACACGGTCGGGCGCCCAGCAGTGGTGGAACCTGTCACCACGTTCTAGCCGCCGTAATTCTCGAGGGGATCCCAGTCGGGGAACGAGATGTCGTCGCGCGAAGCTCCCTCGACCTGGTCGACAGCGGTGTTGATCTGGTCGTCCAGCGAGGCGGCGATCGGACCGAACGGCTGATTCTGGATGATGGCCGCAGCGGCAGCGGCCACGGGGTTGAGCCCCGTCTGACCCGCGAGCGCGTTGAAGATCGCGGCCCCACCCTCGCTCAGCAGCGCCGGATTCGGAGCGGAACGCACCGTCTCATCTGCGATATCGACGATGGCAGTCTGATCTTCCGTCGTCTTGCCACGCCACGCGCTCTCGATCGCGGTCAAGGTGCCGAACTTCTCGTAGTACGCGGACTGGAACTCCTCCGAGCCGAGGCAGGACATCACCTGCCACGCGCCATCGGGGTTCTTGCTCTCGCTGGACATGCTCCAATGCGGGTTGAACGTCGACAGCTGCGCGTTGTACGCCTGACGACCGGAGTCGGGTACCGGGGGCGCCGCGATACCCAGGTCGAGGTCGGGGTTCAGTTGCCGGATCTGCGCGACGTGCCAGGGTGCGGTGACGTACATCGCGAGACGACCGGCCGCCATTTCCTGGAAGCCCTTCGTCCCGTCCCAGCTCTCCCAGCCGGGTTCGAGCACGCCATCAGCCTGCATCGCGGTCAGGGTGTCGACGAAACCGACGAAGTCTTCGTCGGAAACGTTCGCCTCCCCGGTCGTCAAGTCAAGCCCGTTCGTGACGATCGTCGCCGGCGCGCCCGTGGGGACCGTGTAGTTGATTACCGACGCCGTGCCCGTCGTGGGGGCGAACCCGTAAGTCGTGCCGGCGTTGTCCGCGCTGACCTTGCGGGCGATCTCGTCGAGATCGCTCCAGGTCTCCGGCGGGCCATCGAAGCCCGAGGCCGACAGGACGTCCTTGTTATACAGAAGGACGGACACGTAGGACCAACCGCCCCACGTCAGCGGAATGCTGACCAGCTCATCATCGCGATACAGACCCGACAGGACCGGATCGGACAACGTGCCTTCGGGGAACGCGGCGATGAAGTCCTCGTCCGCGTAGTCCGTGAGCGAGGCAACCCATCCCTTCTGATAG
This sequence comes from Microbacterium trichothecenolyticum, assembly GCF_041938625.1. GTDB lineage: Bacteria > Actinomycetota > Actinomycetes > Actinomycetales > Microbacteriaceae > Microbacterium > Microbacterium trichothecenolyticum_D. The sequence goes on from NZ_CP169427.1 coordinate 3,120,490, forward strand.
AACCGGTCGAGAGCCGCCTGACCCTGGGCCTGGAAGACGTCCGGACCGTCGCCCTGCTGGAACATGAGCTCGACCGCGTTCAGCTGCTGGTCCGCCGGGTTCTCGATGATGTTGACCTTGAGGCCTGGGTTCTCGTCCTCGCAGCGGTCCATCTGCTCACGGTAGAGGTCGCTGGCTCCCGTCGGGTCGGGCACGATCGCCAGCGTCACCTCGCCGCCTCCCTCAGATGTCTGCGGTGACGGCGCGCCGACGAGCGAACATGCGCTCAGCGAGAACGCTCCCCCCGCGACGAGCGCAACGGCAAGCGCGCGTCGCGCCCCTCTTGTGCTGTTGGGCATGGACAACTCCTTCATTGGTTGCTGTCGTAGGTCAGCTTCTCATGCTGAACTATGGTTAGAGTATCTACAATATGGAGATCGTTCGCAACCTGTGGCGGTCATGAACCGAATATGGGTCGAGGAGGACCACATGAGCACACATCATCTAGCAGGCGTCGTACCGGTGCTCGCGACCCCCTTCAATGAGGATGGAAGCGTCGACTACGTGAGCCTGCGACGCCTGGTCGAATGGGAAATCGCGGCTGGCGCGACCGCCCTGGCTGTCTTCGGGCTGGCCAGCGAGGCGTTTGCTCTCTCCACTACGGAGAGGGAACGGATCCTTGGCGAAACGGTTGCGGTCGCCAGCGACCACGGCATACCCGTTATCGCCGGGATCACACCGACCTCGCTCCCATCCGCGCGCGAGCGGCTGGCCGAGGCTGCGTCAGGGGGAGCAGACGTCGTCATGGTCATGCCACCGCATCTCATCAAGCCTTCTGCGGCGCAGATCGTCGACTTCTTCGGCGATCTCGCCGCGGATGCGCGGGCCGTTGAAGTGGACGTGATGATTCAGGATGCGCCGGGCGCGACAGGGGTCGTGATGGACGTTGCGACGCTCGCGCAATGCGCATCCTTCGACGCGATCCGGTCGATCAAGGTAGAGGCGCCGCCCACCGCCCCCAAGATCCAGACGCTCGAGCGGCTCCTGCACGGAGGCGGAGTCCAGTTGCTGGGTGGGCAGAATGCACAGTTCATGCTCGAGGAACTCGCATCCGGCGCGATCGGCACGATGCCCGCGTGCGAGTTCACCGACCTTCTCGTCCCGGTGTTCGACGATTGGCAGGCGGGTCGCACCGACGCCGCGAGGGACGGATTCGCGGCCTTGATGCCCTTGATCGTGTGGGGCCTGCAGCCGGGCCTAGGCTGGGCCGTGCACAAGGAGGTCCTCATGGCGCGCGGAATCATCGACTGCGCGGCCGTTCGCTCCCCCGCCACGCCCCTCCCGTCCTTCAGCCGCGCGCTCCTCGAGCCGGTGCTCGATCGCCTCAGCATCGGCCGCTCGTCGGTCGCCGTGACATCATGACGCCACTCGGCGCGTTGGTCACCGGCGCAACGTCCTCTCTCGGACGGGCGGTCACCACAACACTCACTGGAATGGGCTTCGCGGTCGTCGAGACTTCGCTCGACACTCCCCCGTCGCCTGGGCCGACGCACCTCACCGCAGATCTCAGCCTGGGAAGCGCTGCAGAGCAGGTCGTGGATCGGGCGACCGATCTGGTCGGCCCGCTTTACGCAGTGGTGTGCATCGCCGGTCGGATGCCGGTGGGGCGCATCGAGGATGCGACCGACGCTGACCTTGACGCGGCGATGCGCGGTTCGTTCGCGACATTCTTCAACGTGACTCGCGCCGCGGTGACGCAGATGCCACCCGGTGGCAGCATCGTGGCGGTCTCATCGGTCAACGCCACGCTCGCTGCGCCCGGTGTCGCCGCCTATGCAGCGTCGAAAGGGGCTGTCGACGCACTCGTTCGGCAGGTTGCGCTTGACCAGGCAAGTCGAGGAATACGCGTGAACGCTGTCGCGCCGGGGCTGATCGACGACGGACGAGTGCCCGGTGCCGGCGCAGGCTACCCGCGCGGTACGGCAGTGACGACCGACGAAGTTGCGGCGGCGATCGGGTTCCTCGCGTCGCCGTCGGCGAGCGGCATCACCGGAGCGGTCTTGCCGGTGGACGCCGGTCTGAGCATCACGTCTCCGGTGAGCTTCCTTCGCCAGGATCTCGCAGAGCGACTCCACCCTAGCGACCGACCCCGATCAGGAACGTGATGCAATGAATCCCAGGTCGGATGAGATCTGGTCAGCGCGTTCGATAGCGCGCATGGCGAGGGATTCTGCCCGCTCGGGGAGCCGAATTGCCGACATGGGCCCCGATATCGAGAGCGCCGCGACCACTGACCCCGAGCGGTCGCGGATCGGCGCCGCCACGCATGCGCGTCTCAGCGCCAGCTCCTCATTCTCGACCGCATAGCCTCGGGTGCGCACCGTCGTGAGCTCGGCTGAGAGGCTGGCCACATCGGTGATCGTGTTCACCGTATAGGCGGGCAACGGCCCCGGCCCCAACAGCTCTCGAAGACCTGCATCCGGCAGATCGGACAGCAGGGCCTTCCCCAGCCCCGTCGCGTGCAGCGGACCGCCCTGACCGATCATGGTCGCGGAGCGGGGAGCCTCCGACCCCTCGAAGTGTGCGAGGTAGAACAGCCTGGTGCCGCGACGTTCCGCAAGATTCACACCGAGACCAAGCTCGCAGGCGAGCGACTGCGCCACCTGCCGGCCGGCCTGATGGGCCGGCGACTGGTTGAGCGCCACCGCCGCCAGCGTGACCACTTGGGGCCCTGCCGTGTACAGACCGGATCGTTCGTCTACGCTGATGAATCCAAGTCCGAGCATCGCACCAACCAGGCGCGAGACAGTCGACTGGCCCAACCCCGTCATCTCGACAATCTCCGAGATGCGCAATTGCGGTCGCTCCTGCGAGAACGAGGACAGCACCGCCAGGGCCCGCTCGACGCTCTGCGTGCCGGTCGCAGCTTCCTTGCTCGCAGCCACCGTTGCCATGCGACCTCCTGCGGATCTCTGGAGCTCCGCGTGATGCATCGGAGCATTGTCGGTCTTGTCTATCACTGTCTGGGCGGTGCGCCCAGTTCTCCTTGCATTCTATACCTACAATGTGGTTCTGCTCATCACATTAGGAATGGATTCATGGCACACAACCTCGTATTCACTGGCGACAGCATCACCGACTCCGGTCGCCGCGACAGCTCTCCCCCGCTAGGGCACGGATACGTGGCACTCATCGCCGACCAATTGCAGTCCGCCGCTCCGGCGTGGTCGATCATCAACACCGGAATCGCCGGCAACCGGACGCTCGACCTTCGAGAGCGCTGGCTCCCCGATATCGAGGCCGTCTCACCCGACGTTCTCAGCATCTTGATCGGCATCAACGACGTGTGGCGCCGCTTCAGCGACGACGACCCGACTGACGTCACCGACTTCGAGGCCACCTACCGCACGCTGCTCACGCAAGCGGTCGCCAGCGGAAGCCCCGCCCTCGTCCTCTGCGAGCCGTTCCTCCTCCCCGTGAGCGACGACCAGCAGGCGTGGTTCAGCGATCTGAACCCGAAGCGCGGCGTGGTCCGCGCACTTGCCTCGGAGTTCGGGGCGCGATTTCTCCCCCTGCAGGAGCTATTGAGTGACGACGCCGGAAAGTACGGAACGAATGCACTCACCACCGACGGCGTCCACCTCACCCCGATGGGTCATCGGCTGCTCGCCGACCACTGGATGCACGCATCGCTTGCCCTGCTCAGCGGACACTGAAAGCACAGCCCGGGCGCTCGTGGGGGCACCTACGCCCCCCGCGATCGCCCAGATTTTGCATTCGAGACACGTCGTAAGGGTTGACAACTTGTAGTAAGCATGTTCAATCTACATTATGACCAATGAGGCTCAGCATCGCGGTACGGGCGGCCCGCACTTCACCCGCCGCACCATGATCGGCATGATGATCGCCACGGGCGTTCTTCCGCACGTCCTCGGTGGGAGCAGCCAGCCGGCTCGTGCTCTCACCGAGGATGACCCGTTCGTCGCGAGCGATGCGCTTCGCCGGCTGGAGAAGCCTGACCTGGCCTTCGAACAGGTCGCCCAGCTCACAGGCCCGCGACATCGCGTCACGTTCTATTCGGCGACATGGGACGGCGGCGCCGCGTACGTACGGGATCTGGAGACCTGGACGGGCTCGGGCTGGCTGACGGTGTCAGGCACGGACGAACGGTTCGACGAGCAGTGGGTCGTGCTCACCAGCGCCGAGGCGGCATCGCCCGACTACTACTACGCAGCCGCTGCCCCACACTGGGTCGCCATGCAGACGATCAGCCAAGTTTCTTCGTCAGTGGTCGAATTGACTTCGACGGACGGCGCCGACTACTCCCTCGTGGCCCGCTGGGTGCTCGACGGCGACTACGTCGAGGTGCAGTACGAACTGACCGCGCTGCACACACAGCACTACATCGTCGGATACCAGTCGCACCCGATCGTCGACGAGTCCGACGTAGACGAGGTTCTGTGCGGAGCGCTCCAGCACGCTCGCACGATCAAGAGCACCACATCGCTCGGCGCCTGGGAGCTCTTCGCGCCGATGGCGCTGACCGAACGCACCATCTCCGGTCAGCAGGTCACTGTCGGCGTCTACATTCCGGGTGACGTGCTGGCGTTCGAGCACGACCGGGCTCTGGGCAGCGACCGCCAGCCGTTCGGGATGAGCCTGCGCAATGACACGGGCAGCGTGCAGCCTGTGGTGTACGCGCCCCAGGCTGGTCTGCGGTCGGCCATGACCGCCAACACGTCGGTCGCGTACGCGTTCGGCGTGGCCGCCGCAACGGGCAGCCTGTACGACACGTACGTCGCCCTCTGCCGGGATCAATACCAGTTGAGCGCATATCGCGAGAACGTCTACGACACGTCGTTGACCGCCGCGATCCACAACATGATGTCGCTCGCTGCGATCGACCCGGCAGGCGATGACAGCGCCACGTACGTGCCGTCATACTCGGGCTGGTGGAGCCGCGCGAAGGGCTTCATCGACTTGGAGAACAACCTGTCGGTGCGTGCCGCCACCGCCGGAGCCCTGCTCTCGGCGTTCTACCTCACCGGCACCGCCGCCGATCTGAGCTTCTACGTCAAGCGCGCCCGGCCGATGCTGGAGTATCAGATCTCGCGCCGTGCCGTCGGATCGACCCCTGTTCCAGGCTCACCGATCTACGGCGACACCAGCATCTACACGCACGCACTCGGCAGCTACGTCCATGACGCGAGCGTCCTCGTTCCGATGTGGCAACTCACGAAGGGGCAGAGCGGTGGCCTCCACCGAGCGGCGAAGGATCTCATCGTGACCCGACCCGCCTACCAGCCGGACTACCGCAGCCCGTGGAGCACTGCGATGCAGGCGTGGGCGTTGAGCGGGGACCCCGCCCGCCTCGCCGAAGCAACGACCATCGCGCGGCGATACGCGCGTGATCAGATCGACACCCCTTACACCACCAACGTGACGGAACTCCAATTCGCCTTCAATTACTCGAAGACCTGGCTCGAGATGTTCGCGCTCTTCGAGGCGACGGGTGAGCAGGACCTTCTCGACGCGGCCTACACCGAAGTCAAGCGGTTCATCACCCAGACCACGGTCCGTCCCGTACCGAGCGGCACCATTTCGGTGCCTCCCGGGGCACCCAATCTCGAGCACATCGATGCGTGGGGCGCCGCAGCCGACCCTTCCTATCCCCACTCGACCGTGGCGACCGAGACTGTGCCGAAGTGGGTGGTCTCGAACTCGGGCCTCACCTTCGAGCAGCTCGTCACGTTCAAGCTCGGCGACAGCACCAGCGATGGCGGAGGCGGCTACGTCCTCAACCCCATGTGGGCTCCGGCACTGCTGCGCCTCGCGCACCACACCGAGGACGAGTTCCTTCGTGACATGGCGAGGAACATGGTCGTCGGCCGCTTCACCAATTACCCCGGCTACTACAACAAGCAGTACATCGCCCGGCCGAGCGCGCCTGACTACGCGCTCACCGGCCCGGCCGCCCTGTCGGCGATCTACTACCACCACATCCCCGGTCAGATCGAGCTCGCGATCGATTACCTGCTCTCCGAGGCATACGTCCGCTCGGGCGGGGAGGTCTCGTTCCCCGGCTACTTCGAGAGCACATTCGTCTACTTCCGGGTGCGGCTCTACGGCGCGGAACCCGGCACCTTCTACGGCGAGACCGGCGTGTGGCCACATCTTCCCGAAGGAATCATCGAGGTCGACGACCCCCAGATCAACTGGGTCACCGGCGTCAGCGATACCGACTTCTACGTTGCGCTCGCGAACATGTCGGCTTCTTCGGTGACGACGACGATCTCGTTCGACGAGGCACTGACGGCCATCAGCGCGTCCGGGAGCTACAGCGCCGAAGTCATCGACGAGAGCGGGACGCGCACGCCGACGACAGTGACGTCGGGTGCGATCACAATCACCGTCCCGGCCGGCGGCCTGCGATCGATCATCGTCCGCGGCGCCGGGGTACCCGCACCCTGGCACTGGACCCCTACCGCCATCGACCGCTCCGCAGTGAGCTACACGCTCGACGACGCGGATCCGTCAGGTCCCCTCGGCATGACCAAGGCACTGCTCATCGTCCGCCCGGACCGCGTCGGTATGGATGCTTACGTGCAGACGGATTCGCAGGATGCCGCAACAATGACGTTTTCGATCAACGGCGGGGCGAGCCAGACCACGCCCGCCAAGCCCTATCCGTACGAGTGGACGATTCCACTCACCAACCTCACGGACTCGTTCACATTTCAGGTGAACACGGCGACCACGTCGTCTCCCCAACGAACCCTCCGACTCCCACCCTCCATCACCTCCGTCACCCCAGCAGGCCAGACCTACTCCGGAGAGATCGCCGCCCCCGGCAGCACCACGCCCGGCGACACATTCCAGGTGCGGGCCCGGGTCCGCTCGACCAGCGCGACGGCTCGCACCGGCGTCACCCTAGGACTCACGGTGCCCACCGGCTGGACCGTGACCAATGCTTCCGGGCCGACGACCCTGCCAGCGGGTGGATCGATCGACTGGACATTCGACGTCACGGCCTCCGCAGCCGCAACGATCGGCAATGCACAGATCTCGGGAGCGGCAACATGGACCGGCGGCTCCGCCGGGCTCACCGCCACGTCGGTTGAAGTGCTGCAACCGATCATCGTGACCGCCGTCTCTGCAAGTCCATCTCGGGTCAAGCCTGGGGAATCAACCACGATCACGGTCGCTGTACTCAACCGTGGGCCCGTGTCTCTCAGCAAGGCGATCGCGTTCGCGGCACCGTCCGGTTGGAGCCTCGCGTCGGCCAGTGCGACGCCCACGGTCTCCGCCCGATCCGAGCAGGAGATCACGGTGGTGGCGACCGCCGGCCTTGGTCTCACTCCCGACACGACGTATGCACTGACGGCGACGCCGAGCGGCGGCACCGCATCCTCCGTGAGTGTGCAGGTCGACCATCCGCTCGCCACGGTCATCACGGCCGATACCCCCTACCCGGGCTACTTCGAACTCGGACGGTGGATCTCCAGCGGGCTTCCCGGGTTCGAGAAGACGATCTCCCGCTACAGCGCACCCGGTGTGACCGGAGGCTCTGTTCGATGGACTCCGGACCTGCCCACGAGCGGCTCCTACGAAGTCTTCGTCTGGTACCCCGCCAACTCGGCCTCGACGACAGCTGCCTCTTACGTCGTGCATCACGCGAGTGGCGACACGACGGTGTCCGTCAATCAAGCGGTCAACGGCGGAACGTGGGTGAGCCTCGGCTCTTACTCATTCGGCGCAGGCTCCGCCGGCCATCTTCGGTTGGAGGTCACGAACACCTCATTCCACCGTGTCAGCGCCGCGAGGTTCCTCAAGCTGTGATCCGCCTCTTGGGAACCTGCCGTGTCCGCCCCCCATCTTCGATCCGTAACCGTTGGCGCTTGGCGCCCACTCCAGGCGACCGACGTCAGATCCTGTCCAAGAGCACAATGCTCAGCAAGAGCGCGATACGCCTATCGCTGTTTAGCAATGTGCTCACTTAGCTTGCGTCGCCCTGCGGCCCGATTTCGACGCTCGCCGAGCCCTCCCCTCGGGCGCCCGCGATCGCTGATATTCCGGGGATTCTTGCCCGCATTTTGACCGCAAACGGTTTGCCGCAACCTGCTTTCAGCGGTCGCTGAATGTCGTCCCGCTCCTCGAAGATCCGCGTAATTCCGCGGTTCTCGCACCTTTGTGTCGGATTGAGCATTATGCTCAGTCGTGTTCGAGTCCCTCCAGGGGCATCGCGGTTGCTTCTGTCTCCGCGGTTTGCTTCGGTACTCGGCGTCCTGAACGGGCGGTCGCCCCGTGAGCTGGTCCTCAAGACCGCCGCCGCGCACGCAAGGACCAACGACCCTACTTCACGCGGATGGCCGCTCCAGACTGTGTGGCAGCGCACGGGCACTCCCGTCCGCGGCCAGTTCGTCCTCGAGAGGGGGGTTGACGCCACGTTGGGGATCTTCTCTCGACGGGTCCGACTACCGGAGACTCCCGTGGACTTCCGGGTGCCGGTCGGATGGCCGACGCCCGCCGACTGGTGGGTGCGTGAGAACCTGTTCTGGCAGCCCCCGCCGGGCTGGACTCCCCGGGCGGGCTTGGCACCACCATCGAAGGGGTGGCGCTATTGGACGCCGAATCCCGGCTGGCGGAAGGCGACCGCGCCGGCATATCGGTTCATCCGCCACTGGGCGCGAGCAGCGGTCCTGTTGGGCGTGCCCTGCCTCATCCTTGCCGTGGTCTCCCTCGTCGTGGATATACCGCTCGTCGCCCAGGTCGTCGGGTGGGCGTTCGGCACCCTGGCCACGGGGTGCGTTGTCGTCTACGGGATTCTGCGGCGGCGCATCACGCGCGGAGTGCTGGACGAGGCGGCGTCGCTCGCGGCGCAGGAGCGCCGAGAGCGGATGGTCCACGAGTACCAGCGTTATCGGCGGGCAGTCGGATGACCCTCGAAGAAGCACGAAGGTGCCTCGGTTTGCAGCGCGGCGCAACAGTCGACGAGATCCGCCAAGCGTTCCGCCGGCGCGCGCGGATGGTGCATCCCGACCGGCATCCGCGTGCCGCTCCGGATGAGCTCAGGTTCCTCGAGGGAGAGTTCAACAGAGCACGAGAGGCCCGCGACATCCTCGTGCGAGTCGCCCGCGACCCGCGCGACACCGCATCCTTCGAATCGGTTCCGCGGCCGGCACCTGCCGCGAGCCGACCGGCCCCAGTCCGCACGTCTGCTCCGCAACCGGGCGCGCGCACTCGTCGCCCGGTGCCGGAGCCCGCACCGCACGCGCACCCGGTTCCCGTCACGATGCGATTCGACGAGTTCGTTGCGTGGTGGGATGCCGCCGGCTTCGGCCCCGGTCATCGGTCGCCGTTCAAGGCCGCATGGAGCCGCATCGCCGCCTGGGCTGCGGTCGGCGGTTCCGTGATCGCGATCGCCGGTGCCCTCGTGTGGGAGACGATCGGACTCTGAAGCCGCTCGAATGACGTGTCAGCCGCATCCGCGCGCGTGCTCGCCCGCGGGAGCGAAATGGCGGAACAGGCGGACGGTGTCAGCGATGTGCACGGCTTCGGAAAGACCACGCGAGGCTCCTCAGCAGCAGAAGGAGACCTCCGAGCCCGAGCACGCTGCCGAGGAAGGAGAAGGCCGGAACGTCATCCGTCAGCAAGGGTCCGTTGTCACTCACGCCGAGCAGCACACCGGCGATGACCAGGCTGACACCGACCACCGTGATGGTGACGCGTGAGATGATCCCGTCGATCCAAGACCTCTCTCGGGTCGTGTCGAACATCCGGACCCTCACGGCGAGGGTGCCCTCGTCCAGTTCGCGGGAGATGCTCTCCATCCTCGTGCTGAGGCGCCGCAGCCTCTCGACGAACAGCACGCCCTGCACCTGCGCGTTCCTGATCACTTCTCGCACGGAGAGTTGCTGAGACGCCGCGTTCACGCCGATCGCCACGCCCCGTGCGGTCAGGTCGTAGTCCGGCATCAGAAGCCTCAATGTGCCGTCGAGTGACCCGAGGGTCCGAAGCACGAGCAGCAGCGAGGGAGGGATGGCCAATCGGTGCCGACGCAGCACATCCACCAGCAGTCGGAAGATGTCCTCGTTGGCGCGACTGTTGCGAACTCTGGTGATCACGACGCCGATGTCCCGCTGGAGCGCCGCCTTGTTCAGAGATTCTCCGTACTGGCACATCAGCAGGACCAGGGCCGTCGCGCTGGCGTCGTCCTCGTTCGCGATCGCGACGAAAAGAGGCAGGAGCAGACGGCGAAGGCTCTTCTCCACGATTCCGATCGCGCCGAAGTCCACCAGCGCGACGTCGTGCGAATCGTCATCTCCCCGAGGATCGGTGAGGATCAGGTTTCCCGCGTGCAGGTCGGCATGGAAGACACCGCGGACGAAGATCTGGTCGAACACCGCGGTGACGATGTCGTCGGCGATCGAGGATGCCTCGTCCTCGGCCAGCTCGGCGCGCTCAAGGTGACTGAAGGGTGTGCCGAATATGCGCTCTTGGACGAGCATGCGCTCGGTAGAGAGCGCCGCGAAGGACGTCGGAATGCGAAGCGCTGACGAGGACTGGGCCGTTGCGGTCCGCAGCAGCTCGACGTTGTCGAGCTCGATGCGATAGTCCAGCTCGTCGCGGAGAGTGCGCGCGAACTCATCGACGAGCGCAACGGCACCGTACTCCTTCGCCCAGTCGGTGCGGCGTTCCATGTCGAGTGCAAGACGGTGAAGGATGTCGAGATCCGTGACGACCTGTCGACGTGCGAGAGGCCGCTGGATCTTGACGATGACGTCCTCACCGCTCTTCAGACGTGCCGCGTGCACTTGGGCGACCGACGCCGCTGCCAGAGGCTCCGTGTCGATGTCGCTGAAGACGTCGCCGATCGGCGCGCCCAGTTCCGTGCCGATCACCTCCTCTGCCGCCTCCCACGCGATGGGCGTCGAATCCATCTGCAGGGTGGCCAAGGCATCGACGAGGTCGCGGGGAAGAACATCATCGCGTGCGGACAGCATCTGTCCGAGCTTGATGAATGTCACTCCCGCCTCGTTCGCCGCGGCGACGATGGCGGCAGGTAGATCGTGGGATGCTGCGTCCTGGCGTCCGAACAGAGCCAACCCGTGACGCGACGCGATCGACAGGATCTGCGCGTAACGCCGTGCTCGATCCCGCCGGCGGAACGCCTCGCGGATCGTGGTGACCGGGTTGCGCCCGCTTCGGGACGGCCAGGCGAACTCCAGCGTCACGACGCACACCACGACGGCGGCAAAGAGCCAGCCGAGCGTGAGGGCGAAGAATGCCAGCGCAATGGGAGTGTCGGCGACGACGCGATCGTCTTCGACGACGCCTGCAGCCCGCAACGACCAGCTCACCAACGGCAGCGCCAAGAGGAAGACGATCAGCGCCGTGGCCCCGGCGCGGAGCCAGCTCACCGAGGAATCGAGAAGGCGCCGTGACGCCCAGGCCGCGAGGAGCGCGAAACCGATGGCGAGGACCGCGAAGGTGAGCCAGATCGGCATGTCTGGCGGTCAGCCGGTCGGCCGCACGATGTCCGCCGTGTGATAGGTGAACACCAGCCGAGCGGGAACGGTGCCGGCGAGCACCTCGTCGACGGAGTCGTTGACCTGGTCGAGATCGCGCGTCTGAGTGATCACGCGGGTGCGACCGGCGGCGTGGAGGTCGAAGACCTCGACGAGGTCCTGGCGGGTGCCGACGATGGACCCGATCACGCTGATGCCTTTGAGGACCGTGTCGAACACGGGCAGCGTGATGGTGCCATCCGCGGGCAGCGACACCAGCACGAGCCGGCCGCCGCGGTTGAGCGCCTCGAAGGACTGACGGAAGACGGCCGGCGCCACCGCAAGGACGACCGCGACGTCTGCTCCCCCCAGGTCACGGATCGCCTCGGCGGGGTCCGTGGTCCCCGCGTTCACGACGTGATCGGCGCCGAGCTCGGACGCGAGCGCGAGCTTCTCCTCGGTCACGTCCACCGCGATGACCTTCGCGCCCACCAGCCGGGCGTACTGCACGGCCAGGTGCCCGAGTCCGCCGACGCCGAAGACCGCGACGGTCTCCCCCGGAACGACCCTCGCGTTCTTGATCGCCGCGTACGTCGTCACTCCCGCACATGTCAGAGGAGCAGCATCCAACGGGGTCACCCCGTCCGGTACCGGCACCGCGTACTTGGCGTCTGCCAGCATGTACTCCGCGTAGCCGCCGTCGACGGCGTAGCCGTTGTTGTACTGCTGCTCGCAGAGGTTCTCGCGCCCGTCGATGCAGTAGCGGCACTCCCCGCACGCGTGGCCGAGCCACGGCATCGCGACGCGCTGCCCGACGGTGCGGCTGGTGACGCCGTCACCCAACTGCTCGACGATGCCGACACCCTCATGACCGGGCACGAGGGGCAAGCCGGGCTTGACCGGCCAATCGCCGCGCATCGCATGGATGTCGGTGTGGCACAGCCCGCAGGCCTCCAGCCGAACGAGCACCTGGCCGGGGCCGGGTTGCGGGATCGGGCGCTCTTCGACTTCGGCAGGTGCGCCGAAGGATCGGACGACTGCTGTTCGCATGGGTCTCTCCTCACGGGATGGGTACGACACCAGCCTCGCCCGCCGGTCAGGCAGCGGGAGGGTCGAAGGTCCCGAGCGGTCGATCACAGCGGGATCGTCGTGAAAGGTCCCTGGCCGCGCCGTGCGACAGGACGTCGGGACCTTCGTCCTGGGCTGCAGGTCGGCCACCGCATAACGTTCCGAGCGGACAGAGAAGGGACCCCGAGGAGGATGATCCGTGATCGACCACTCATCGCGGAGTGCGGGGAAACGCGCGCACCTGCGCTTCCTGGGCGCCGCAGACACGGTCACCGGTTCCCGGTACCTCATCACCGTCGGAGAACGGCACGTGCTCGTCGATTGCGGGCTGTTTCAGGGATACAAGGTGCTGCGCGATCGCAATCGTGCGCCCTTCCCGGTTCCGCCTCGCACGATTGATGCCGTCGTGGTGTCGCACGCCCACCTCGACCATTCCGGGTACCTGCCGGCGCTGGTGCGGGACGGCTTCCGAGGTCGCATCTACGCCACGGAGGGCACCACCGAGTTGTGTCGCATCATGTTGCCCGACAGTGCACACCTGCTCGAGGAGGAAGCGCGACATGCGGCCAATGGCAAGTGGTCGAAGCATCCCGATCCCGAACCGCTGTACAGTCTCGCCGATGCGTCGGCCGCGCTGGAACGATTCCAGCCGGTCTCGTTCGGTGCCGCCGCGGTTGTCGCCGATGGCATGGAGATGGAGTTCGTGCCGGCCGGCCACATCCTGGGTGCGGCGCAAGTGCGGTTGCGGATTCACGATCGGACGATCCACTTCACCGGCGACCTCGGCCGGCCCGACGACCCGCTGATGCAGCCCCCCGCGCCACTCGAGGCCGCCGACGTCCTCGTGACCGAGTCGACGTACGGAGACCGGCGACACGATCCCGAGAATCCGGAACGGGCCCTGGGCGAGATCATCCGACGGGTCGCCGCGCGCGGTGGGGTGGTGCTTATTCCGGCCTTCGCGGTGGGTCGAACGGAAACCGTGCTGCTGCACCTCTCACGACTTCGAGACCATGGAGCGATCCCGCACCTGCCCATCTTCATCAACAGCCCGATGGCGGCCAGCGCCGTCGACGTCTATCGACGTCACCCTTCGGAGCACCGGCTCGAACTCGATGAGTTGGACCGCATGTACCGACTCCCCGAGGTCGTCGCCAGTGTCGACGACTCGAAGCTGCTCAACCTGCGCGGCGGTCCGATGGTGATCATCTCGGCAAGCGGCATGCTCGCGGGCGGCCGGATCCTGCATCACGTGGCCGCGTATGGCTCACACCGCGACAACGCCATCGTGCTGACCGGGTTCCAGGCCGGCGGCACACGCGGAGCGGCACTGGTCCGAGGGGAGCGGACGCTCCGCATCTTCGGGAGGGACGTCCCCATCCGTGCGGAGGTGCACAACCTCGACTCGATGTCGGCGCACGCCGACGCGAACGATCTGATCGAGTGGATGAAGTCCTGCCCTGTCTCGCCCCGCGCGGTCTATGTCACACACGGTGAGCCGACTGCGGCTGACACCCTGCGGGCGAGAATCCGTCACGAGGTGGGCTGGCCCGCGCGAGTACCGGAGCATCTCGAGTCCGTCGATATCCCCTAGATGCAGCGCCGGACCGCGGCGCACATAGGCACTCGGCCGCCCGCCCGCATCGGCACGCCACGGGACGTTCGACCCAACCGGCCGCAGCTCCCGAGACGATTCTGCTGGCAACGGAGGGGGCGAGCATGACGGAGAACCGGCGTACCACTCAGATCGTGGAGAGCACGGGCCAGTCGGCCGTGTTCTTCCTCCTGGCATACATCGGCGCCGCGATCTACTTCGTGTCGCAATCCGACGGGTCGTTCTGGGGCATCCTTCTCGGCATCTTCCAGGGCTTCGTATGGCCGGTGTACGTGACGTACCACGTGCTCGATCTGCTGGCGGTGTGACCCCCTTGCCTGCGGAGGGGACGGCGGCCGGACCGACCGATGGCCGGCACGCCGACATCGGCACGAGAGATCCGCACCCTTGGGACACCCCCGCCGGCGCGTCCGCCGCCGCTGGCGTCGCGTGGATCGCGGTCTTGTCGCTCAGCGCCGTGCCTGCGATCAGCAGCCAGGAGTTGTTCGGCGCGATTCCGCCTTGGCTGCTCCCCGCACAGATCGGCATCGTGCTCGCACTTCTCACCGCAGCGTTGATCGTGCGTGGCCTGCGGCGCCTGTGGCGCTACAGTCTCATCGCGGGCGCGCTCATCCTCCTTCCTGCGGCCGGGCGGCTGTTCAGCTTCGACCTCCCTGCGCTCCAGTCGATGCTGGGCTCCACCCCCTTCGACACGCGCATGCAGGCTGAGCAGACGGGCAGGTTCGCCGTCACTCTCGGCATGATCGTCGTGCTCCTGGCGATCGGATTGAGACCGACCGACTTCTTCCTGACACCCGGCAGGCTGACGGCACCGATCCGCCCTGTTCCCATGCTCGGCTTTCCCAAACCCGACTCGTGGCGGCGCTTCGGTCTGATCTGGGGCTTCGGCGTCGCCTCCGCACTCGCCATCGCTCAGTTCCTGGTGATGAGGCCGGAGCTGTCCTCGCTGCCGTCGCTGCTGCCCATGGCGCCGTCCATCCTCATCTACGCGGCGCTGAATGCCTTCAACGAGGAGATGACGTATCGGGCGCCGATGCTCGCAACCCTCGAGCCGGCCGTCGGCGGCCGCCACGCCCTGTGGCTGGCGGCGGTCTACTTCGGAGTCGCGCACTACTTCGGCATCCCCGGCGGCCTTCTCGGCGCGACGCTCTCCATCTTCATGGGCTGGCTGCTCAGCAAGGCGATGCTCGAGACCCGAGGACTCTTCTGGGCGTGGTGGATCCACTTCCTGAGCGACGTCGTGATCTTCTCCTTCATCGCGCTCACGCTGATCGGATGACGGATGCCGCGTCCCGGCCTCTCACGCGGGTGCGAGGTCGGCGGTCACGCCGGACGGGGCATCCATCCGCTCCGCGAGTCGCAGCCAGGTCTCCACAACGGTGTCGGGATTCAGCGAGATCGACTGGATGCCCTGGTCCACCAACCAGTCGGCGAGGTCCGGGTGATCGGAGGGTCCCTGGCCGCAGATGCCGACGTACTTGCCGCGCCTGTTGCAGGCGTCGATCGCCCACCGCAGCACCTCCAGCACGGCCGGGTCACGCTCGTCGAACTCCCCCGCGACGAGGTCCGAGTCCCGGTCGATGCCGAGCACCAGCTGGGTCATGTCGTTGGACCCGATGGAGAAGCCGTCGAAGTGATCGAGGAATCGGTCGGCGAGGATGGCGTTCGAGGGGATCTCGCACATCATCAGCACTCGGAGGCCGTTCCGTCCGCGCTGGAGGCCATGCGTGCCGAGCTCCGCGACGACGGCTTCCGCCTCGGCGACGGTCCGCACGAACGGCACCATGATCTCGAGGTTCGTCAGTCCCATCTCGTCGCGCACATAGCGCAACGCCTCACACTCCCAGGCGAAGCACTCCTGGAACTCGGGCGTGATGTAGCGCGACGCGCCGCGCCAGCCGAGCATCGGGTTCTCTTCGCGCGGCTCGTAGCGATCACCGCCGAGGAGGTGGGCGTACTCGTTCGACTTGAAGTCGCTGGTGCGCACGATCACCGGTTCCGGGTCAAACGCCGCGGCGATCATGGCCACTCCCTCCACGACCCGCCGGATGAAGAACTCGCGGGGCGACGGGTACGCGGCGATCCGGGCGGTCACCTCCGCCCGGAGGTGATCTGGCAGCGCGTCCAGTTCGAGCAGCGCACGGGGATGGATGCCGATCTGATGGCCCACGATGAACTCGAGCCGCGCGAGACCGACTCCCTGATTCGGCAGAGCGGCGAACGTGAACGCCTGGTCTGGCGTGCCGACGTTCATCATCAGTCGCACCGGAGGCTGCGGCATCCGTCCAATGGGAATCTCATCCTGACTGAAGCCGAGCCGACCGGCGTAGACACGGCCATCGTCTCCTTCGGCGCAGCACACCGTCACGTCGCTGTCGGCGGGGAGGCGGCTGGTGGCGTTTCCCGTGCCCACGACGGCTGGGATTCCGAGCTCTCGCGCGATGATGGCCGCGTGGCACGTGCGGCCACCGCGGTCCGTCACGATCGCGGATGCCCTTTTCATCACCGGCTCCCAGTCGGGATCGGTCATCTCGGCGACCAGGACATCTCCCGCGCGCACCTGGTCCATCTCGGCGATCGAGCGCACCACACGCACCATCCCGGCACCGATCCGCTGACCGATCGCCCTGCCGTGGAGCAGGACCGGGCCGCGCTCGCGCAGGACGTACCGCGTGACCGCATGACCCCGGGCACGTGAGGCCACGGTCTCGGGCCGCGCCTGCAGGATGTACAGCCGCCCGTCGACACCGTCCCGGGCCCATTCGATGTCCATCGGACGCCCGTAGTGCGCTTCGATGATCAGCGCACAACGGGCAAGCTCCTGGACTTCGCCGTCAGTGATGCTGAACACCCGGCGGTCGCTCACCGGCACCTCGGTCATGACCGTGCTCGTCCCGACCCCATGGCCAGACGCGAATCGCAAGGCGACGGCCTTCTCCCCGATGTGCCGGCTCAGGATCGCGGGCCGTCCCGCCCGCAACCCCGGCTTGTACACCGTGAATTCGTCGGGACTCACCTCACCCTGGACGACCGCCTCACCGAGGCCATAGGCACTCGTGATGAGGACCGCCCGATCGAATCCGGACTCGGTGTCGATCGTGAACATCACGCCCGAGCAGCCGACATCGGAGCGCACCATCCGCTGCACAGCCGCCGACAGCGCCACGTCGCTGTGGGCGAATCCCTGATGCACCCGATACGCAATGGCGCGGTCGTTGTACAGAGACGCGAAGACTTCACGGATCGCGGCGAGGACGTTGTCGACGCCGGCGATGTGAAGATACGTCTCCTGCTGCCCGGCGAACGATGCATCCGGCAGGTCCTCCGCCGTCGCCGACGACCGCACGGCCCAGGTCGCACCGGCACCGTCGGCATCCGCTGCGACGAGATCAGCGAACGCGGCACGGATGTCGGACTCGAGGTCCTGCGGCAGCGGCTGCTCCTCGATCCAGCGTCGGATCGTCGAGCCCGCACGCGCGAGCGCGTGGACATCAGAGACGTCCAGAGTCGAAAGGACGTCGCCGATGCGACCGGCCAGACCGCCGGCGTTCAAGAAAGCACGATAGGCATCCGCCGTCGTCGCGAATCCACCCGGGACACGGAGTCCCTCATCACTCAGCTGCGAGATCATCTCACCCAGCGAAGCGTTCTTCCCGCCGACCTGAGACAGATCCGCCATGGTGATTCGTTCCAGCGAAACGATGTTGGTCATGCGACGACACTCCGCCGCCGGCTCGTCCGGTGGCGGGCCGAAGGTCCCGTCGACGGCGCCGGTGCTCTCGCGCCCCGCCGAGCGTCGCCGAAGGACTTTGTACCCGCCATGTGACGGTCGCGGGCGAGACGATGGCGGCATGTCTGAACCGCAGACCGATGTCGACACTTCCCCCGCGCCGCTTCCGTGGGCGACGCCGGGGATTCTCGTCGGAGTGGACGGTTCGGAGCCCTCCCGCGCCGCGCTGAAGTACGCGGTGGAGATGGCCCCGAAGCTCGCACTCCCCGTCCACGCTCTCGCCGCCTGGAGCAGCCCGACCCCGATGTGGGGAGACGCGTACATCTTCTACGGCGAATCCGACGACGACTTCGAGAACGACGCGCGGAAGCTGGCCGAGGGCGAGGCTCTTCGGCTGTTTCCCGCCGGGGTGCCCGAATGGCTGACGGCAGGTGCCCGGCGGGGAAATGCCGCGCGGACGCTCATCGAGGCATCCCGGGACGCCGCGATGCTGGTCGTCGGCAACCGCGGACGTGGCGGCTTCGCGGGGCTGCTCCTCGGTTCCGTGAGTGGGGCGTGTGCCGCACACGCGCACTGCCCGGTTCTGGTCGTTCGTACGTGACGCGCGACCTCGGCGAGCGGACCGGCCCGACGGGAAGGCCAGGCGGGCGGAGATGAGGGGGTCAGCGAAAGTCGCGTCGAAGCTCCGGCCCGTGGACGAGGCGAACCTGGTCTTGGATCGACCCGGCCAGGTGAACGTCTTCCTCGCCGCTGGGCGGCTGTCCCCAGGCGGCTTCGTCGGGCCGCGCGGCGAGATCGACATGATCGGGCTTCGTTCTCACCTCGCGCCGAAGATCTCCCAGCTTCCGGCGTTGAGGCAGGTGCCCGTGGGCGGGCGAAGGCACCGTTGGGAAGCACGAGATCCAGACCTGACCCACCACGTCCGCCTCCAAGCGCCGTTGGCTGAAGGTGACCTCGAGCGCCGATGCGGTGGTTTGATGACGGAGCGGATGCCGCGGGAACGACCGTTGTGGGAGCTGCTCATCGCGCGAAGAACGAGCAGCGACGGCGCCGCGTTCATCCTCCGCATTCACCATGCCATTGCCGACGGCATCGCGGCCGCCGATATCGTTCGCCGGCTCCTCGATTCGGGTCCCGCCACGGAGCACGCTCGGCCGTTTGCCTACCAGCCCACGGTGTCCGAGGCCCGCACTCGCGCCCTCCTGACACACGCCACGTCTGCGACGCGCCGCACAATCGCTACCCTCGTGGCGCGCGGGATTCCCGACACCGTGCTGCTCGGCCCTCGGAGCGCCCATCATGGCGTGTCGTTCGTGGACGTCGACCTCGTGGGCGTCGCGGCTCACGCGCACCGGCGCGGCGCGTCTGTGAACGACTCCCTGTTGGCGGCCGCTGCCGGCGGCTATCGCGCCGCACTGATCGCGGCAGGCGAGGAGGTGCCTCCTGAACTGCCGGTGTCGGTGCCGGTCGCCCTGCCTCGCCGGAACGAGGCGAACGCCGTGGGAGTCATGCTCGTTCGACTGCCACTTGCTGCGTCGGTGGACGATCGGCTCGAGGGAATCGCCGCCCAGACCAGGACCGCGAAGATCGCCGCACGAGCCCAGGGAACCCTCGAGCTGATGCGGGGCCCAGTGGGGGCGCACCTCATGAATCGCCTGGCGAAACACCAGCACCTCGTGGGGGGCTTCGTCACCAACGTCCCCGGTCCCGCGGAACCGCTGGCGTTGGCAGGTGCCCCGATGACGCACCTCTGGCCCGTCGCGGTGCTCGCCGCCAACGTGCGAATCGGAGTCGCGGCGGTGTCGTACGCGGGACGTCTGTCTTGCGGCATCCACGTCGACTCGGAGTTCATCGACCGCGCCGCGGTCGCCACCGCATTCCGCCGAGACCTCGCCCTCCTGTCGCGGTAGCGGGAGACGGTCTGGCAATGCCAGGGCTCACACGGCCGCCCAACCGCCGTCAACGGGAAGAATCGCGCCCGAGACGTTCGATGCGTCGTCGCTGAGCAGCCAGGTGATCGCGGCAGCCAACTGCTCCGGCTGCGCGATCGGCGGGATGTTGGTCTGAAAGAAGGGCCCGAGACGCTGGCCAGCCCACTCCGAGTGGAAGGGCGCCTCGATGTTGGTGGCGACCGGACCCGGCGCGACCGCATTGCAGCGGATTCCTTTCGGCGTGTAGAAGAACGCCGTACTGAGGGTGAATCCGTTCACCGCGTGCTTGGAGGTCGTATACGGCGTACCGGCGGCGGAGCCGCGCTGGCCCGCCTCCGAGCCGACGTTGACGATGGATCCGGCGCCGGCAGGCAGCATCCGTCCGAGTACTGCGCGGGTCAGTTTCATCATGGCGGTCACATTGACCGCGATGACGCGATCCCACGTGGCATCCGTGACCTCGGCGGACGGCTCGAACCCGTCCATGATGCCCGCGACGTTCGCCAGTCCGTCGATGCGGTCGCCCGCCGCCGCCATCACCTCGATGATGACGGTGTCGTCGCAGAGGTCGCCGGTGACGCACGCGACGTCCGCGCCCAGGTCGGCGACGAGCGCCTGCAGGCGCTCCTCTGAGATGTCGACAGCGATGACGCGGCCGCCCTCGGCGGAGATGCGATGAGCGGTGGCGCGTCCGATTCCCGATCCTGCGCCCGTGACGACAATGGTGCGGCCCGCGAAGCGGCCCTCGTTCGTGTTCATCGCAACCTTTCCGATCATGTCCACTCAACGCCGCTCGGAGACCACGGCGATGGGTCGAAGGTCCCGAGGCACTGGACCGCGTGCCGGTTGCCCGAGCTGCGCGGACTCACACGGCCTGCGGTGGGAGGGGACCGAGAGCCCGTGGGACTTTCGACCTGGGCGCATTTCGGCTGCACCCCCATCGTGAGAGGGGAAGGAGGCTGAAATGTCCAGTGACACCGCCCCACCAGAGGCCCCCATGAGTACCGGTCGCACACCGTCGTCCCCGCTGTCGGAGAAGTCCTTCATCGCCACGTGGATGTTCTCCTGGTTGCTGGGCTTCCTCGGCGTGGACCGCTTCTATCTGGGAAAGATCGGAACCGGGATCGTCAAACTGCTGACGCTGGGTGGGCTCGGCATCTGGTGGCTCATCGACCTGATCCTGACGCTCGCAGGCGTGCAACGAGACAAGGACGGGCGACTGCTGCCGGACTTCGAGGAGCACAAGATGATCGCCTGGATCATCACCGCTGCGGGCTTCGGACTCTGGCTCATCACCGCCGCGGTCTCCCGCGTCTTCGTGTATATGCCCGGAGGCTGGCCGATGATGCCCTGGTGGCAGGGGCAGTGATCTGCACCGCGTTGCAGAGCTCGACGAGCCGCTCGGATCGCACCGCTCCGGGCTGGTGCGGATCGCCGGACATGAGGCTGGGAGACGGGATGCTGACGACGTGGTGCTGATTCGCGCAATCCGGCGATACCCCGTGATCACCGCCTCCGCGGCCGTGCTCGTCGTGGTGCTGATCCTGCAGTTCTCCGGCGAGCCGACCGCGGCTCGTTGGCTGGCCACCGCGTACGTCGGAGTGTTCATCGCGTGGACGATCGTCGGGATGGTGCGAGATGTGCTTCGCGGGCACGTCGGGCTCGACATCCTCGCGGTGGTCGCGATGGTCGCTGCAGTCGCGGTCGGCGAGTACATCGCCGCACTGATCGTGGTGCTCATGCTCTCGGGCGGGGAAGCCCTGGAGGATTTCGCCGGTCGGCGGGCGAGACGCGACTTGACGGCGTTGCTGGACCGGTCGCCACGGATCGCGCACGTGATCCACCCGGATCCGGGCGGCGCCGACGAGGTGTCGGATCTTCCCGTGGACGACGTCGTCGTCGGCGATGTCCTGCTGGTGCGTCCCTCGGAGATCGTGCCGGTCGACGGGATCCTCCTCACTGCCGACGGAGCATTCGACGAATCGTCCCTCACCGGCGAGAGCATGCCGGTCACCCGGGAGGCGGGAAGCGAGGTGCTGTCGGGGGCGATCAACGGAACGCGTGCGGTGCGGATTCAGGCGATGCGTCTCAGTGGCGACAGCCAGTACCAGCAGATCGTGGCCCTGGTGCGCGGAGCGCAGGAGTCCCGCGCGCCGGTCGTTCGCCTCGCCGATCGCTTCGCGATCCCCTTCACCGCCGTCTCCCTTGTGCTGGCCGGAACAGCGTGGGCCATCTCGGGCGACCCCACACGGTTCGCCGAAGTTCTGGTCCTCGCCACTCCGTGTCCCCTGCTCATCGCCGCGCCTGTGGCGTTCCTCGGTGGACTATCACGGGCGGCGAAGGCGGGCGTGATCATCAAGAGCGGTGCCGTCATCGAGCAACTGGCACGTGTGCGGGCGATCGCGTTCGACAAGACCGGAACGCTCACGCAGGGGCGGCCGGATCTCGTCGCCGTCCATGCTGCGGAGGGCTTCGATGCCGCCGAAGTGCTGCAACTCGCTGCGTCCGCGGAGCAGTATTCGTCCCATGTCCTGGCCGAAAGCGTTCGGCGAGCCGCTGTGGACCGCGGCCTCGAGCTCCTGACGTCGAATGATGCGTCCGAAGTGGCGACGAACGGCGTCGAGGCTGTCTTCGACGGCCGGCGAGTCGCAGTCGGGAAGCCCTCCTTCATCGCCGCACGTGCGCCGGACACGATCGCCGCCGTGCTTTCGCCTGGCGAGGCGG
The DNA here is from genome assembly GCF_041938625.1 of Microbacterium trichothecenolyticum. GTDB lineage: Bacteria > Actinomycetota > Actinomycetes > Actinomycetales > Microbacteriaceae > Microbacterium > Microbacterium trichothecenolyticum_D. Next base: position 3,143,044 of record NZ_CP169427.1, read on the forward strand.
CAGCGTACGTCGCCGTAGACGGGCGATTCGCGGGTACTCTCGTCCTCGCCGACGACCCACGGCCCGAATCCTCCCGGGTCGTCGCATGGCTCAGCCAGAACGGCATCGAGCGAATCACGATGCTCACCGGCGACGGATCCGCGACGGCCGACTCGATCGCGCTTCAGGTGGGCATCGATGAAGTCCACGCGGAGATTCTTCCGTCCGACAAGGTGCAGTTGGCGCGCGAGCTGAGCCCGCGCCCCGTGATGATGGTCGGCGATGGCGTCAACGACGCACCGGTGCTGGCCGCATCCGATGTGGGAGTCGCCATGGGCGCAAAGGGCGCGACCGCAGCCGGAGACGCCGCAGATGTCGTGATCCTCGTGGACTCCCTGGCGAAGATCGTCGACGCGATCTCGATCGGCCGGCACACGCTCCAGGTAGCGCTCGCAGCGATCTGGATCGGCATCGGGCTCAGCCTCGGCCTGATGCTCGTCGCGATGACCGGCCTCATCCCCGCCGTCGCTGGTGCGCTCATTCAGGAACTCGTCGACCTCGCCACTATTCTCTACGCGCTGCGCGCGCTGGGCGGGCCTCTCCCGCAGGCCGCGGCCAGCGCAGGAACGGTCGAGACGGCGCACAGCTCGCGGCGTGCGGACTCGATGAGCCGCTGGTCCAAGAGCCGCCGCGCCGATCACCCGGTCGGATGATCGGGCGGATCGATTCGTCACCCGGTGTCATCCGTCCGTGGCGTCGGCGCGGAGGAATCTCCGCCCGGTCACGATATCGGCGGTGAGCTTGACGACGTATGGCTTCTCCTGAGGCGACCCGGTCGCCAATCGCCGAACCCCACTGCGCTCGATCTCTGCTTCGTCGCGCACCCTCGTCGCCGTCCCGCGGATGAGGACGCTCCACCGGGTCACGCCGTCATCACCGTCCGCTTCGAATGCCGCGATCGGATTGCTGGTGATGTGGAACAGCTTGTTGTCGAACGCGGTGCGGAAGTACACCGCACCGTCGAAGGCGACGAAGTTGATGGGGAGCATCTCCGGCGGCCTGTCACGGTCGGGCAATCCCAGCCGGCCCAGTTGCTCACCCTCGAGGAGCATCCAGCACTCGTCGGGACTGAGCCTGCCGAGAGCCGGCGGCGTCGAGGTGGACATCACGGACTCCTTCCTTCACCGAGATCACAGCACCCGGACGATGCGTGCGCAGGACCGAAAGTCCCGTGGACCTGGTGACGAGGAGGACGACGTCGTACTGTGGCCTCGGCGCCGAGGGGAGGGCGATCGTGGCTGAGATGGAACAGTTGTCTTTCCCGGATGGACCGCGCCTCGAGCTCGACGAGGCTCTCGCGACCCTTGTCGTTCAGGCCGAGCGAGTCCGCACCACTCAGGGAAGGCTGCGAGCGCTCCTCAACGCCACGCAAGCGGTCGTCGAGGAAAGCGATCTGCCGTCGGTGTTGCGCCGGATCGCGCAGGCGGCGACGACGCTCGTGGACGCTCAATACGGAGCACTCGGTGTCATCGCGCCCGAGCGCGATGCGCTCGAGGAGTTCATCTACGTCGGGCTCACGCCGAAGGAAGCAGACGAGATCGGAGACCTGCCCACGGGGCACGGGCTGCTGGGGGCGCTCATCGCCGATCCCCGCCCGATCCGACTCCCGAACATCTCCGCGGACGCCCGCGCGGCCGGCTTTCCCGACCATCACCCTCACATGGAGTCGTTCCTCGGCGTTCCCGTGCGCGTCCGTGGAGAGGTCTTCGGCAACCTCTATCTCACCAACCGTCGCGACGGACTCTTCACCGAAGAGGACGAGCGTCTTGTCGAAGCGCTGGCGACCACCGCGGGATTCGCCGTCGAGAACGCGCGTCTGCTCGACCAAGCGCGGACACGCGAGCGGTGGATGAGCGCTGCCGCCGGACTGTCCGCGGCGCTGTTGTCTTCCTCCACCACGACCGCGTTCGATCTCATCGCCAGTCGCATCTTCGAGCTGCCCGATGTCGACAAGGTCGTCGTGCTGCTCAGGGACGATGCCCGCCACGAGCTCCAAGTCGCTGCTGCACGCGGGAGCGACGAGTCCGAGCTGCGCGGCGCGGTCATCGATCCCGAGTCGACCTGTGCCGGCGAGCTCGGCGCCGCCGGCAACACGACCGCCCACACGCGGGCACTCTCACCGGTACCGGATCCGGTAAGGGTGATGGTCGACGGTGTCGCGGGGCCGGTGGTGGCCGCTCCCCTTCGTACCGGCGGGCGTTTCTGGGGAGTCCTGTGCACCGGTCGAGCCCCGGACCGACCGCGATTCACGACGACCGAGATCGACAGCATCGCCGATGTCGCTTCGCGAGCCACGATCGCGCTGGAGCTCGCCCATGCCCGAGAAGAGGCGCAGCGTTCACTGCTCGCCGACGAGCGGCGCCGCATCGCACGAGACCTGCACGACCACGTGATCCAGCAGCTCTTCGGCACGGGACTCACGCTGCAGGCCGTCGCCGGCGGTCTGCCTCCCGGGCAGGACGCCGACAGGCTGAGCGAGTCCATCGACCAGCTCGATGACGCGATCTCGCAGATCCGTACGGTGGTGTTCGCCCTCTCGCATCGCGATGAGAGCTCGCTCCGCCATCGGGTGATCGACGTGGTGGCGGATCAGTCCGCGGCCCGCCGAAGGCCACCGGCGATCAGATTCAGCGGTCCGGTGGATCACGCGATCACAGGGCTACTGAGCGACGAGGTGGTCGGAGTCGTGCGCGAACTCCTCAGCAACGCGGTGCGTCACTCCATGGCAGACCACATCTCGGTGGAGGTCGCCCTGGTGGAGGACTCCGTGGTCGTTCTCGTGGAAGACGACGGGGTGGGGATGGCCGACGCCGGACGGCGAAGCGGCCTTCAGAACCTCACGGAACGGGCGGCGGCCAGGGGCGGCGCATTCACCGTGGACTCGGTCTCCGGCGCGACATCCGCCCGATGGACGGTTCCGGTACACGACAGCGTCTCGCCGAGGGGAGAGATGCAATGATCAGCGTGTTCCTCGTCGACGACCATGAGATCGTGCGGCGCGGGCTTGCCGACCTCGTACGCTCCCAGTCGGATCTGCAGGTCGTGGGCGAAGCGAGCACGGTGCGACAGGCCGTCGGCCGCATCGAGGCGACCATGCCGGATGTCGCTGTGCTCGACGTGCGCCTCCCCGACGGCAACGGGATCGATCTCTGTCGTGACATCCGATCGCGCATGCCTACCGTCGCGTGTCTCATTCTGACGGCGTACGACGACGACTCCGCGGTGAGCGCGTCCGTCCTCGCCGGCGCCGCGGGCTACATCCTGAAAGACGTCGGCGGACCACGCCTGGTCGACGCGATCCGGTCCGTCGCCCGAGGACGGTCACTGATGAACGACTCCGTGGTACGACGGGCGACGGAACAGCTCCGGCAGCGGGCCGGCGATGACGCCGATCCTCGGCTGGGCTCCCTCGGACTGCGCGAACGGCAGATCCTTCGCCTGATCGCCGACGGGCTCACCAATCGTCAGATCGGCGACGAACTCGGCATCGCAGAGAAGACGGTCAAGAACTATGTGTCGTCGTTGCTGAGCAAGCTCGGCTTGGAGCGCCGCACGCAGGCCGCGGTCTTCGAACTCGAGCACCGCGGCGACCGGCCGAACTGAGTTGTTCGTGAGACGTCGAAGGTCGCAGAGATCGCGTGTCCGTCTGCTGCAGACTCATTCGTGCGAGTGGGATGAGCGCTGTCCGCGCAGTGATACGAACGTCGTTCGATGCAGTCGCGTGACCGGTTCGAGGACCCCCAGGCGGACCATGGTCACCCCCAGCTCGACCAGCCCGACCGTGAAGTACAGCGCCTGGAGGAAGCTGAACGGGATGAACACCATCTGCACTCCGATCCAGATGACACAGGCGAACCCTCCCGCGGCGGCAACCGCGTTGTCCCACGAGGAGTCGGAGATCGTGACCACGAACGCGGCGGCGTGGACACCGGCCAAGAGCACGAGGAGGAGAAGCCCCGGCACCAGGTAGGACGTGAACGGGGAGCCGTCGAGATAGTCGAGCGGTGGCACGAGCAACGATGACCACCCCGGATTCACGCTGCCGAGGATCAGGACCACCCCGCCGGCGCAGGCGGTCACAGCCACGAACGCCTGCAGGACCAGCAACGCGATGCGGCCGATGCGATCGATACGAGTCATGGGTCAGCCCTCCGTCAGCCTCGAGAGAAGCGCTCGGTCCCGAGGCACGACGGCAACCGGGCATTCCGCCTGCCAGAGCACGCCCTCCGCGACCGAGCCCAGCAGACTGCCCGCCAGCAGACCCCGGTGATTCGTGCCGATGACGAGCATCGAACTGCGCGGCGCGAACCTCAGCAGCGCCGCCGGCCGGCTGTCGCGCACAAGCTCACCTTCGACACTCACCGTGGGGTAGCGTTCCGCAATCCAATCGACGGCGGCGTCCAGCGTCGCACGGTGCCCCGCCACCACATCCTCAGGGGTCACCACGAGCGCGGTCGCTCCCGAGAACGCGGGAGTCGGCATCAGCCAGGCATGCACGAGCCGGATCGATGCTTCGACCTCATCCGCCTCCCGCGCGGCGAACGCGAGGGCGACGTCGGAGGAATCGTCATCGGCGATGCCCACGGTGATCGGATCCCCGATATCCGCCCACCCGGCGGGCACCATGACGACCGGCACGTGAGAATGGGCGCTGACCCGCAGGGGCATCGCGCCCGCGATGGCCGCGCGAATCGGATGCCCAGGGTTGATCCCCATGACGAGCAGATCCGCTTCCGTCGCAAACCCCGTCAGCGCATCCGTGACCGCGCCCTCCAGGCGGTGGAGTTCGACTCCGACACCCGGCGCCCGCTCTCGAAGAAAGGCCTCCGCATCCGAGAGCTGATCGAGCGCCGCGCGGCGATCCGACACGAACTGCGACACGACGTTCACCACACCGACCTTCGCCACCTCGCGAGCCGCCCGATCAGCCACCCAAGACAGTGCCGAGACGGATGCCGGGCTGCCGTCGTAGCCGAGAACGATGCGTTCCATCAGTGACTCCTTTTCCGGTCCGGCCTGTACAGCCTTTTCCGAGACGGTAGGCCTGGTCGATGCGGCGGCAGCGGGTCGAAGGTCCTGTCGCGCAGGGCACGTCTGGCGGGACCTTCGACCCGATGATCGCGCCGGCGATCAGGTCGCCTAGGAGCACGGGAGACGGGATGACTCGTCGCTCGTCACGACATCCGCATCCGAGAAAGGGACGACAATGGACACTCCAGTGGACGGCACCACTCACGTCGCCATCGTGTACGAGTCGATGTTCGGCAACACTCGCGGCATCGCGGAGGCGATCGCCGACGGCATCCGTCCACACTGCGCCGTGACAGTCGTTCCCATCGGCCGGGTCGACGAACTGGCCGGCGAGATCGACACGCTCGTCATCGGCGCACCAACGCATGCGCACAGTCTGAGTCGCCCTGAGTCACGAGCCGAGGCCGTCGCCTGGGCGCGCAACGAGCAGAAGCACCTGCAGCTCGACGACGACTGGAGTGAGCACGGTATCCGCGAGTGGCTCGCTCACACGCCCAGCCCCGCCCGACGATTCGCCGCTTTCGACACTCGCGTCGACATGCCACGCATCTTCACCGGCTCCGCCGCCGCGGCGATCGACCGCCGGCTCACGAAGGCAGGATGCGAGCGACTGGCCGATCCGATGAGCTTCCTGGTCGACCGAGCCAGCAGGCTGGTCGACGGCGAGATCCAACGTGCACGCGGCTGGGGCGAAGAACTCGGCGTGCGGATCGCATCTCAACGCCCGCATCAGCTATGAGCCCGGGGCGGCCGCCGGTCTCGACATCCGATGACCTGGCACGACGACCACGGGACAGAGGGCATGCGGAACGCAGACCGCGCTCACGGATCCGAGAAGCAGCCCAAGGAAGCCACCGTGACCACGACGTCCGAGCACCAGCATCGCCGCGTGGGCGGAGTTCGCAAGAAGTACGAAGGCCGGGTGTCCGCGCTGTGATCCGAACGTGAACCACGACGGCTCCCCGTCGGGGAACAGCGTCCGGCGAGTCGCCGCGATGACCTTCTTCGCATCCTCTTGGTCCCGTGACAGCACCTCGTCGCTCAGGTAATCGTCCTTGAGCTTCGACACGGGGTCCCAGACGACCAGCGCATGAACAGGGACATCCATTTTCGGCGCCAGGTCCAGGGCGAATCGGAGCGCATCGAGAGAATCCTGCGACCCGTCCAACCCGACGAGGATGCCCGGACGCTCCCAGGGCAGCGCTCGCTCCGCCTCCGCGGCCGCTTCTTCAAGTCCGATCTCATTCATGACCTTCACCTCGTTCGGCCGTCCCGTGCCGGATGGGTCTTCAGCGATCACATTCTCGCCGGCAAGGAAATGCCCACTCGGGACGAACGTCCTATCGGCCGCCACGGAGCGACCGCAATCGCGGCGCCACGTGCTGTGATGGAGAGGTGACCACGCCCGACAACGCGCTCTCGCTCACCATCATCGGAACCCCCGACTTCGGCAGCGAGGTGCTGAAGGCGCTGTACCGCATCACGGGACGCTCCACCGTCGAGCTGCGCCGCGCGATCCGCGGCGGCGAGCCCGTCTACACCGCGGGGCTGTTCGGCAACGACCACATCCAGGTCGTGCCCCGGCTCGAGAAGACGGTGGAACTCCTCGAGCGTCTCGGCGTCCCGTTCACCGTCCACGAGTGGGTCGACGGCGAGCGCGAGCAGATCTCGATCGAGGTCATGCGGCAGATCATCGAGTCGGCCGAAGGCGAATACCGCTGACGCCGAGCGCAGATCGCCCGGCTTCGTGCGCGCGTGGCTCGGAGAGCGCGGGAGCTGACCCGCTAGGGTAGCAGCAGGCCAGGTCCCACACCTTTCGGCAGCGTCGCATAGGCATCCCCAGTGCCGAGCCCTCCCCCCAAATGGGCGCGCGATGCTCGCGGGACAGGCTGAGGTCCCTCGGACGCTACAGGCTCTAGCTGCAACGTCCGAGGGACCGTCCTTGCGCGGGGGGAGCGCAGGGGAAATCAGCGGCCCAGCCCCAGAGATCCCCAGACCGGACGCCCGCGTGATCATCTCCCAGGATCACGGCGAGCCGCCCGTGGCTCACCCTATCGCGCCCACGCTGCGGGGGACAGCATCCAGCGACACCCGATCGCGACGCACGTTTCCGGTCCCCGGTCTGCCGCCAGGCCGCACGGATCACGGATGCCGCGGCCCGCAGCATCCGTCACGATCCAGGTCTTGCGATCAGGCGAGCCGCATGGTCGCCTGCAGCCCTGTGGCGAGCGCGGCGGCGGTGCGCACGATCGTCTGCTGCATCACCTCGACGGCGGTCGTCGGAGCCATGTCGGTGACGCGCGCGACACTGATGGTGCGCGTCAGGGTCGGGTCCGAAAGGCGTACCGACCGTAGGCCCGAGCGCTCGATGAGCACCATCGCAGGCACGATCGCGACGCCGATCCCCCGCTCCACGAAGCGCAGCACCGCGTCCATCTCGGCCCCTTCGATGACCGTGTGCGGCGTGAGTCCCGCCGCCGCGAACGCGGCATCGGTCGTGGCGCGCAGGTCGTAGGTCGAGCTGAAGACGACCTGCGGCAGCGCGGCCACGTCGTCGAGGCCGATACTCCGCCGTGTGGTGAGCGGCGGTGCGCTGCTGGAGGAGATGACGACGAGCTCTTCGACGAGCAGCGGCGTGACGGTGAATCTCTCGGCGGATGCCGCGTCCGACGTCGTGATCAGCGCGAGGTCGAGCTCGCCCCCGCCCAGATCGTCGAGCAGACCGTGCGACCCGCGCTCGGTGATGTGCAGCTCGATTCCGGGGTGCGCGGCGTGGAACACGCTCAGCACTTCGGCGACGAGGCTGATGCAGAGCGTCGGCGTGGCGCCGAGCCGGACGCGCCCGCGCCGGAGACCGGCCAGCTCGTCCAGTTCGCGGCGAACGGATGCTGCGTCAGCAAGCATCCGGCGGGCAAGAGGCAGCAGCGACTCGCCCGCGACGGTCAGCGTGCTGCCTGCGCGAGCGCGGTGGAACAGCTCCGCTCCGAGGCTCTGCTCGAGCGTCGAGATCTGGCGGCTCAGCGAAGGCTGGGCGAGGTGGAGATGCTCGGCGGCGCGGGTGAAGTTGCCCAACTGGGCCACGGTGACGAACGCGCGCAGCTGTTCGAGATTCATTCGAATAGCTTATTGCTATCGACATGAGCATTAATATGCATTGGAGTAATCGATGCGCAATGCCTAGCGTGTCTGACGTGATCCCTGCAGAACGCCAGCTCTCCACCACCGTCCTCGTGATCGGCACCGGCGGTTCCGGTCTTCGCGCGGCCATCGAACTCGCCGAAGCCGGCGTCGACGTCGTCGCCCTGGGCAAGCGCCCGAAGTCGGACGCCCACACCTCGCTCGCCGCCGGCGGCATCAACGCCGCACTCGGCACCATGGACGCCGACGACAGCTGGCAGCAGCATGCGGCCGACACGCTGAAGGAGAGCTACCTGCTCGCCAACCCGCACACCGTCGAGATCGTCACGTCGGGCGCAGCGCGCGGGATCGAAGACCTCGAGAGATACGGCATGCCGTTCGCGCGAGAGGACGACGGCCGCATCTCGCAGCGCTTCTTCGGCGCCCACACGTACCGTCGCACCGCCTTCGCAGGCGACTACACGGGTCTCGAGATCCAGCGCACGCTGATCAATCGGGCCGCACAGCTGCAGGTGCCGATCCTCGACACCGTCTATGTGACGCGCATCCTCGTGAACGAGCACGGCGCGGTGTTCGGTGCCTACGGTTTCGACCTCGAAGACGGCACGCGCTATCTCATCCACGCCGACGCGGTGATCCTCGCCGCCGGCGGGCACAACCGCATCTGGCGGCGCACGTCGTCGCGGCGCGACGAGAACACCGGCGATTCGTTCCGCCTCGCGGTGGAGGCTGGCGCGCGGCTGCGCGATCCGGAGCTCGTGCAGTTCCACCCGAGCGGCATCATCGAGCCCGAGAGCGCGGCGGGCACCCTCATCTCGGAGGCGGCGCGCGGCGAGGGCGGCATTCTGCGCAACGGCCTCGGCGAGCGCTTCATGCACAAGTACGACCCCGAGCGCCTCGAACTGTCGACCCGCGACCGCGTCGCCCTGGCCTGCTACACCGAGATCAAGGAGGGCCGCGGCACCCCGAACGGCGGCGTCTGGCTCGACGTCTCGCACCTCCCGCGCGAGACGATCATGACGCGCCTCCCCCGCGTCTATCAGACGATGCTCGAGTTGCAGATGCTCGACATCACGCGGCAGCCGATCGAGATCGCACCCACGGCGCACTACTCGATGGGCGGGGTCTGGGTGCGCTCGTCGGACCACTCGACCGACGTGCCCGGGCTCTACGCCATCGGCGAGGCGTCCTCGGGGCTGCACGGAGCCAACCGCCTCGGCGGCAACTCGCTCATCGAGCTTCTGGTGTTCGGCCGCATCGTCGGGCAGGCCGCCGCCGCGTACTCGGCCGCGCTGCCCGCGCAGACGCGCTCCGCCTCGGCCGTCGCGACCGCCCGCGCCGAGATCGACGACCTGCTCGCAGCATCCGGCACCGAGAACGTCCGCGCGCTCCAGCGGGCGATCCGCGACACGATGACCGAACACGCCGGCGTCGTGCGCGACGAGCAGGGGCTTCTCGCCGGCCTCGCCGAGCTCGACGCGATCGAGGCGCGGATGGCCGACATCGGCGTGCATCCCGACATCGCGGGCTTCCACGATCTCGCGCACGCGTTCGACCTGAAGTCGGCGGCACTGGCCGCACGGGCGACGCTGGAAGCCGCGCTCGAGCGGCGAGAGACCCGCGGATGCCACAACCGGAGCGACTACCCCGACATCGATCCCGAGCTGCAGGTCAACCTCGTGTGGTCCCCCTCGACCGGTGTCGTGCGGGAGCAGATCCCGCCGATCCCCGCCGACATCGCCGCGCTCATGCGCGAAGTGTCGGTCGTCGGAAAGCTGGTCGAGTAGACGGCGCGATTCCCCGGTGCACCTGGGCGGCCGGATCGGCTCGTCCGGGGTGTACTCCGTTCGGCGGGAGGCTGCAACCCCCGCGAGCGATCGTGGGTCTGCGAGTAGAAAGGGCACGTGAAAAGGGTCAGCTACGCGGGAAGCGAGTTCGTGACAGGGGACGACATCGCCGCCGCGCTGCTCGGCTGCGGCCAGGCACTGGCCGAGGCCGGCGAGGCGGAGGCGGTGACGGTTCCGACGAGGGAGCGGGATGGATCGGTGGGCGAGGTGACGGTGCTCATCGGTCCCGCGAGCCAGATGGTCGCGCGTGACGCCCACGACGACAATGAGGAGCTCGTCGATGAGGCGGCGATCGAGCGGATGAAGTCGATCCAACGACGTCTGCATCCGATCGCGGCCGTCGACCCCGCCCCGTCGACCGAGGTCGACTGGGAAGACGAGATCTGACCGGCACCCTCATCGGAAGTCCCTCGCCCGATGCTGCACGCCGACGCGGAGGTCTTCGAACGCGTCGGCGATGAGGTTCGTCACGCCCTCCGCCGAGCGCTCGAGCATGCCCCGCGCGATGAGCGCCGGGGAGTCGCGCACGATGCGGCGGTAGCGGTTCCAGACGCCGAGCGAGCACACGATGTTGACGAGACCATGTTCGTCTTCGAGGTTGAGGAACGTGATTCCGGATGCTGTCGCCGGGCGCTGCCGGTGGGTCACGAGGCCCGCGACCTCGACGCGGCGGCCGACCTCGTGGCTGCGCAGCTCGCGAGACGTCAGGACGCCGCGCGCGTCGAGCCCGGAGCGGTAGTGGCTGATCGGGTGGTCGTCGGTCGAGATGCCCGTCGCCCATAGGTCGGCGGCGAGGCGCTCGTAGCTGGTGGGATCGGCGAACAGTGGGGGCTGCACCGCGATGAGCGAGTCCGGCAGGAACTCGGGGCGGTCCTGCGCCGCCGCCCCGGCGAGCCAGATCGCCTCGCGTCTGCTGAGCCCGAGACACTCGAACGCCCCCGCCGTGGCGAGCGCCTCGACCTGCACCGCGGTGATGCTGGTGCGCCGCACGAGATCGCGGAGGTCGCGGAACAGCCCGCCCGTCTCGCGCGCGGCGATGATGCGCTGCGCGACGGTCGCGCCGATCCCCTTCACTCCGGCGAGCCCCAGCCGCACCGCGAACCTCCCGTCGCGGCGGTGGGCGGCGGATTCGTCGGGTGCGTCGATGTCGAAGGTGCCGACCGGCGGCTGCTTCCGCTCGGCGCACGAGGCGAGGCCGGTCGGCCCTTCGACCTCGGTCGCTGAGCCTGTCGAAGCGCCGTCGACCGCTTCGAGCACGGCCTCGACGCCCGAGAGATGCAGGTCGGGGCGGCGCACCTCGACGCCGTGGTGGCGCGCATCGCCCACGAGCGTCGCGGGTGAGTAGAAGCCCATCGGCTGCGCCCGCAGCAGCCCCGCGAGGAACGCCGCCGGATAGTGCAGCTTGATCCACGAGCTGGCGTACACGAGCAACGCGAACGACAGCGAGTGCGACTCGGCGAAGCCGAAGTTCGCGAAGGCCTGGATCTTGGCGTAGATCGCGTCGGCCTCTTCGCCCACCAGATCGTTCTCGGCCATCCCGGCGTACAGCTTCTTCTTCAACGAGTCGATGCGCTCGATCCCCCGTTTGGACCCCATGGCCCGTCGCAGCAGGTCGGCGTCCTCACCGGTGAGCCCCCCGACGGCCATGCCCATCTGCATGAGCTGCTCCTGGAACACCGGGATCCCCATCGTGCGCTCGAGCACCGGCACCAGCTTGGGGTGGGGGTAGGTCACCTTCTCCTGCCCGAGCTTGCGCTTGACGAACGGATGCACCGCACCGCCCTGGATCGGCCCGGGACGGATGAGCGCGATCTCGATCACGAGGTCGTAGAACCGGCGCGGCTGCAGGCGCGGGAGAAGCCCCATCTGCGCGCGCGACTCGACTTGGAACACCCCGATCGAGTCGGCGCGGCACAGCATGTCGTAGACCGCCTTCTCCTCCTTCGGGAGGGTCGACAGCTCCCAGTCCTCCCCCGTCGACGTGCGGATCATGTCGAAGCAGTACTGCAGGGCGGCCAGCATCCCAAGGCCCAGCAGGTCGAACTTCACGAGGCCCATCCAGGCGGAATCATCCTTGTCCCACTGGATCACCGTGCGATTCTCCATGCGGGCGTGCTCGATCGGCACGACCTCGCCCACCGGACGATCGGTGAGCACCATGCCCCCGGAGTGGATGCCGAGGTGCCGCGGCGCCTTGAGCAGCTCGGAGGCGAACTCGAGCACCTGGTCGGGGATGTCGTGGCCGGCGCCGGTCTCGAGGAGGGCTCCCCAGCCTTCGATCTGCTTCGACCAGGCGTCCTGCTGACCCGGCGAATGGCCCAGTGCCTTCGCCATGTCGCGCACGGCGTTCTTGGGCCGGTACTGGATGACGTTCGCGACCTGTGCCGCGCGGTCGCGCCCGTACTCCCGGTACACCCACTGGATGACCTCTTCACGGCGGTCGGAGTCGAAATCGACGTCGATGTCGGGCTCCTCCTCACGCAGGCTCGACAGGAACCGCTCGAACGGCAGGTCGTACGCGATCGCGTCGACGGCGGTGATGTCGAGCAGGTAGCAGATGGCGCTGTTGGCGGCGGACCCGCGCCCCTGACAGAGGATGCCCTGACTCCGGGCGAACTGGACGATGCCGTGGACGATCAGGAAGTAGCCCGGGAAGTCCTTCATCTCGATGACCCCGAGCTCCTTCTCGATGCGCGCCCGGTCGTCCTCCGTGAGGTCGGGGTACTTGCGCGGCACCGCCTCCCAGACCAGGTGCCGCAGCCACGACATCGGCGTATGCCCGTCGGGAACCTTCTGCTTCGGGAGCGCCGGCTTCGCCTTGCGCAACGGGAAGGCGAGCTCGTCGGCGAGCGTCACGGTGCGGGCGACGGCATCCGGGAACCGCACGAACCGCTCCGCCATCTCGGCCCCCGACCGCAGGTGCGCACCGGCGTGTGCGGGCAGCCAGCCATCGAGCTCGTCGAGACCGCGGTTCGCGCGCACGGCGGCGACCGCCGCGGCGAGCAGCTGCCGCTTCGGCACGGCGTAGTGGACGTTGTTGGTCGCGAGCAGCGGAAGGCCCCGCTCCCGCGCGAGCCCGACGAGCACGTCGTTGTCGCGGGTGTCGAGCGGATTGCCGTGGTCGATGAGCTCGACGTGCACGTTGTCCTTCCCGAACAGCGTCACAAGGCGGTCGAGTTCGCCGGCCGCCGCGTCGGAGCTCTCGGCGAGCGCGCGGCGTACGGCGCCCTTGCGGCATCCGGTGAGCACCGCCCACTCCCCTGCCGCCTGCGCGGCGAGTTCGTCGAGGTCGTAGACCGGCCGGCCCTTCTCGGCGCCCTGCAGCTGCGCGTGGGTGATCGCGCCCGCCAGCCGGTGATACCCCTCCTCGCCTCGGGCGAGCACCAGCAGGTGCGCCCCGACCGGATCGGCCTCGCCGTTCTGCGGCTTCGGCAGCTCGAGCGACAGCTCGGCGCCGAACACCGTCTTGAGCTGGAGCGCCTCGGCGGCCTCGGCGAACCGTACGATGCCGTAGAACCCGTCGTGGTCGGTGACGGCGAGGGCGTGCAGCCCCAGCCGCTCCGCCTCTTCGGCGAGCTCCTCGGGCGAGGAGGCTCCGTCGAGGAACGAGTACGACGAGTGCGCGTGCAGCTCGGCATACGGGATCGCATCGGCCGGGCGCTCGATCTCGGGCGCGACGTACGGCCCCCGCTTGTGCGACCACGCGGGGCTGTCGCCGCCGTCGGCGCCGACCGGCGGCGCATCGGGCCGGCGACGACCGCTCAGCACGCGCTCCATCTCGGACCACGGCACGCCCGGGTTGTTGAAGCCCATCAGCCCCGCCCCCTAGTCATAGGTCGCCTCCGCCGTCCAGGCGTCGCCCTCGCACACCAGCAGCCACGCGGACCCGTCGGCGTCGACGACCTGGAACCGATGCGCACGGCGCGAGCGCGCAGCATCCCATCCGCGCTCCACCACCGGCCACGGTCCCGCCCACGCCTCGATCGCGCGCCGGCGACCGCTTTCGATGAAGAGCGCGGGCACGGCCGACACGTTGCCCCGCTCATCGACGTCGACGAGCTCTCCGCCGAGTGCCCGCACGTCGACCGGCACCGGATCGGCGAACACCGTCGTGGGCAGCGGGTCGGGCAGGCTGCCCGGCCAGGGTCGCGCACGCTGCGCCGCGAGGCCGCCGGCACCGGTCGCCTTTCGATCGCGTTCGTCCTTGTCGCCCCACGGCACGAGCACCTGGCGCTCGGCCAGCCACCTCCCGCCGCCGATCGCGGGAGTCAGCACGCCGCGGTGCCCGAGCATCGCCTGCACACGCGACAGCGCGTGATGCACCCGCTCTTCGGGTCCGCCGCCGAACAGCGCGGGAGCGTGATGGGATGCCGCATCCACCGCCTCCGGCGAGATCCGCACGAGCGTGACCCCGCTGCGGAGCCCACCCCCGGCAGCGTCGCCCGCCCCCACGTCTTCCGCGAGTTGCCACCGCACCCGATCGACCACCGCCGCGGCGTCGAACGAGCCCGGATGCAGCCACACCCTCTCGCTGCGCTCCCCACGGTCTCCGACGAGTTCGACCCGCAGCTCGGTGCAGACGAGGTCCACCGCGCCGAGACCCGTGACGAAGTCGTCGGCGGTGACGCGCATGGCGAACGCCACCTGGTCGGCGATCTCGAGAGGAGGCTCGAACGCGACCTCGCGCTGCAGCTCGGGCGGCGGCGTCCGCGGCTGCACCGGTCGCGAGTCGCGCCCCGCCGCGAGCGCGTGGAGCCGGACGCCCCGTTCGCCGAACCGCTCGCGCACGCGATCGGTCGGCATCTCGGCGAACCCGCCGAGGGTCTGCACGCCCAGCCGGGCGAGCAGACCCACGAGATCCGTCGCCTCTTTCGCACCCGCCGCACCGGCGCCGAGCATCGCGGACGCGTCGAGCACCGAGACCGACAGCGGTGCGAGGAAGCCTGCAGCACCGCCCGCGGGCACGGCGAAGACCGGATCGGCGGCGCTCGTGCCGCCCCGCGCCGCCTGCTCCGCGGTGAACGGGCCGTCGGCGATGCCGACCCGCACCCCATCGAGCCCGGCGTCGCGCAGGGTGCCGATCAGCATGCGGGCGGCCTCGATCTCGCCGCCGTAGTACCGCGCCGGACCACGGGCGCGCAGCGCGCACAGCCCCGGCCGCACCAGCTGCACGCCGGGCGCCTTCTCTTCGATCAGCGACACGATCGGAGCGAACGCGCGGTGATCGCGGGCGGCGTCCGCGGTGACCAGCGTCAGCCCGGGGCACCGCGCCTGGGCATCGCGCCGGCGCTGCCCGCGGCGAACCCCCTCCGCGCGCGCGGACGCCGAGCACGCGACCACGAGGTTGCGCTCCACGACGGCGACCGGGGGCTTCGCCTCGACCCTCCCCAGCGCCGCAGGCGGCCGGGCGCCCGGCCGCTCGCCGACCTCGTCCTCCGGCTCCGCCGCAGCCGCACCCGCCTCCCGCTCGAGGGCCGTGACCGGCCAGTCGGGGAACCACAGCACGAGGCTCCGCACCGGCGTGCCCGTCGGCATGTCACCCCACCGCCCTGATCAGCTGCGGGAAGGACTCCGCGGATTCCGCAGGCAGCGCCTCGACGGGGCGCATGCGCTCGGGTGCCGCGGAGACGTGCCCCGCAGCATCCGGAAGCATCACGCGAGCGCGTCGCGACCGTGGCCAGCGCCGACTGGACGACGTGAGCGTCACCTCCCGCCCGGAGAGGTACCCGTGTCCGCGACCGACACCCTCCCACGTCGGCTCGCCCACCTCGATCACGGCCTCGGCCTGCGGCCAGGGCCCTTGCACGAGCAGCACTGCGCCGCGATCGCGCAGCCGTGCCGCCAGGCGGGAGATCTCGCCGTCGGCCGCCCGCCCCGAAGGGCGCACCGCGACCACCGGCAGCACCTCGGCGACGGTCGAGGTCACCGCGAGCCAGCGTGCGCCCGGATCGGGGATGAGCACGAGCCTCGACAGATCGACCCCCAGGCCCTCGGCCGCCTCGGCGCCGAGCCGCGGCATGCCGATCACACCGCACCACGACCCTGCCTGCGACGGCTGGGCCAAGAGCGCCAGCAGCACCGACGTCGACCGCGGCAGGGAGTAGGCGGACCCCGGACGCAGACCGCCCCCGGGAAGCAGCGAGGCGAGTGCGGGATGCACCGGAAGCACCGGCGCATCGAGACGACGGCCCTGCACGCGCTCGACCTGAGCCCGCAGCTGCGCGACGGTGCCCGGTGACGACGCACCCATCGACGACGCACCCCGAGAAGACGTGCCCGTCGGCGCCTGGCCGACGGCCTCGTGCACGTGCTGTGCCGTGAGCTGCACGATCGCCCTCATTCCCACATGCTAGAACAGATGTTCTATTCATTCAACCGCTGGGCACGAGCGTAGTACGGGGTTCCGACAGTTATGTTCGAGACTGCACGACCCACGGCGCTGCACCCAGGCGCGGAGCCTGCCGCCCAGGAGCCGCACCCAGCACGATCCCGACGAGTACGAGGCCGACCCCGACGACCTGCGGCACCCCGAACGCCTCCCCCGCGACGGCCACGCCGAGCACGACGCCGGTGACCGGATTGAGCAGTCCGACCACCCCGACCACCCCGGGCGACAGGCGCCGCAGCCCCGCGAACCACGCGACGTACGCGAGCGCCGTGGCGATGAGCGTGAGGTACGCGAAGCCGAGCGCCGACGGCGCGGTGAGCGCCGGCGGCGCCCCTTCGACGAGCAGCGCCGCCGGAAGCAGCACGATCGATCCGGCGACGAGCTGCCACGCCGTCATCGACAGCGCGGGGACGCCCGAGCCCCACCTCGCCGTGAGCACGAACCCGATCGACGACGCCACCATCGCGCCGAGCGATGCGGCGACGCCCCACGGATCGGCGCCCTCCGCATCGAAGCCCAGCGTCACCGCCACGCCGACGAGACCCACGGCCGCTCCCACGACGGCGGCCAGTCGAGGCCGACGATGCAGCAGCAGCCACGCGAACAGCAGCATGCACGCAGCGGAGGCCGACATCAGCGTCGCGGCGAGGCTCGACGGCAGCCGCTGCCCGGCGACGTACACGAGCACGAAGAAGCCACCCACATTCAGCGTGCCGAGCACGAGAGAGCGCCACCACCACGACCCGCGCGGAAGACGGCGCGCGAGGAGCAGAGCGATGAGCCCGGCCGGCACCGCTCGCAGCACGCCGCCCCACAGTGGGGAGTCCGCCGGCAGCAGGCTGCGCGTGACGACATAGCCGCTCCCCCACGCGATCGGGGCGATCGCCGTCACCAGAATCCACGTCCATCGCTTATCTTCCACGGAAGATACTTTATCTTACCAGGAAGATAAGATGGGTCGCATGACCGCTGACGACCGCCCCCTACGCGACGAACCGCTCGATCGCGTCGCCGAGATCCAAGAGGAGTGGCGCCGCGAGCGCCCCGACCTCGATCCCTCACCCCAGGGAGTCATCGGACGCCTGCACCTCGTCGCGCTCGAACTCACCGATCGACTCGTCGCGGTCTATGGCGAGTTCGGCCTCAGCGAAGGCGAGTTCGACGTGCTCGCCACGCTCCGCCGCGCGGGCGAGCCCTTCGAGCGCGCCGCCGGCGAACTCGCCGACCACACCCTCGTCACCACCGGCGGACTCACCAAGCGCGTCGACCGCCTCGCCGCCCGAGGGCTCGTCCAGCGGCGGGTCGAGGCATCCGACGCCCGAAAGCGCCTGGTGCGACTCACCCCGGAGGGCCGGGACCTCATCGACCGCGCCATCGCCGCGCATCTCGCGAACGAGCGCCGTCTCCTGGACGAGCTCGGGACGACGGATGCCGCGTCCCTCGAGCCGATCCTCACCCGCTGGCTCCGCGTGCTCGACGAGCGCTGACGCTCACTCCGCACACGACCGGGGCGTCACGCCGCGAGGGCGAGATACGGCTCCCACCGTGGGTCGGTGCGCTCGGTGCCGCGGACCGTCCACTGCGCGCCGCGCGGCGGGTGCGGCGTGAACCGCAGCTCCCAGTGCATCTCCTGCGGCGTGCGATCGCTCTTGATGTTGTTGCAGCGCAGGCAGCACGCGACGAGGTTCTCCCACGAGTCGGCGCCGCCGCGCGAACGCGGCAGCACGTGGTCGATCGTCGACGCGGCCTTGCCGCAGTAGGCGCAGTGGTGGTTGTCGCGACGCAGCACGCCCCGCCGGGTCACCGGCACATGGCGACCGCCCGGCACCCGCACGTAGCGGGTCAGGATGATCACGGCCGGCCGTTCGTACGATCGTCGGGTTCCCCATACCGGATCGGTTTCGGTGTGTTCCACCACGGTGGCCTTCTCGTTCATCACGAGCACGAGCGCCCGCTTGAACGACACGACCGCGAGGGGCTCGTAGCCCGCGTTCAGCACCAGAGTGCGCATTGATCATCCTCTCGAATGGCCGGGACGGCTTCTCGGTTATTCGACTTGCGCGACGATCAAGGGCGCAGGGGCATGAAAAAAGGCGCTGTCTACAGACAGCGCCTTGGCGCCACGGCAGTGCCGCGGCATCCGCTCGTGCAATGCCGAAGGACGAGGCGTCCAAGCGCATCCATGGTTCGGATGCGTGGTGTGCAGCCCATCGGCTCCCTCCGCTCTCTCAGCGTCGAGTCCCAGGGTAACCCACTGCGACACGCCCGAGGCGCGCGACGATTGAACGATCGGTGGCGTGTCGGGTAACGAAAAAGCGAACGGATGCCTCGACCCGAGGCATCCGTTCGCTTCTGCGATTGCAGAGGATGGGCGTATCAGCCCGCGTTGGCCTGCAGCCATGCCCACGGGTCGACGACCGAGCCGTTGATGTGGACTTCGAAGTGCAGGTGGCACGCAGTCGAGCTGCCGGTGCTGCCGACGAGGCCGATGAGCTGGCCCGCCGAGACCGACTGGCCGACCGACACCTGGCGGCTGCCGTACGTCATGTGACCGTAGAGCGTGTTGACCTGCTGACCGCCGATCACGTGGTCGATCGAGATGCCGACGCCGTAGCCGCCGTAGCTCTCCTGCGAGACCTTGACCACGCCCGCCGCCGCCGCGTAGATGGGCGTGCCGCACGACGACAGGAGGTCGACACCCTGGTGGTAGCCCGAGTCCCAGAGGCCGCGGCCCTTGGTGAAGTTGAGGATCGGCCAGCGCACCTCGCCGGTTCCGGGCGACGTGAGCTGGATGTTCGTGGGGACCGTGGAGCGCGACTTCGCAGCCGATGCGGCAGCCGCCGCGATCTGGCGCGCACGCTCGGCGGCGGCCTCTTCGGCCTTCTTCTTCTCGATCTCTTCCGCGGTGGTGGCCGCGTAGCTCTCGCGCGACAGCTCGCTGGCGTTCGCGTCGGATGCTGCGACGAACGTCTGCGCGTCGTCGACGGCCATCTGCTGGATCGTCTTGGAATCCTCCGCCACGGCGGTGGCACCGGCGGCGAACGCCGGGATCGCGACAGTGGCGACCAGACCGCCCACCATCGCCAGCACCACGAGACTGCGCAGCGGCTTCACCACGCGGTCTCTTGTCGACGAACTCGGCGATGCGGCGGGACGGGTCTCCGCCCTGGCCGTGGTCGGCTTCGCGGGCGCGGCGGCGCGAGAGCGTCGCACGGGGGTCTTCCGATTGCGCGCACGACGGTTCTGGTCCGCCGTGGCGTGCTCGGGCACGTTCGCGTGCGACTCGGTCTCTTCAGCCAAACTGGTCCTCCGGCGCCTCTGCGCCGGGGCGCCTGGCTCGTCAGCACTCGATGTCGGGGCACGATGTGCGGGCTTCACCACATGTGGACGACGAGCCGTTGAGGCAATCCACGCGGGGTCCTGTCGGCGGGCTTCTGGCCTGGTGGACGGTTCGAGGCTACCCGAAGGTCACGTTTATGTCACGTTCCGCGCCTGGCAATCTCCGCACAGTGCCTCGGCGGAGTTCGCGGAATGCGGCGGACCGGGCGTCGCCGAACGGCTTTCGACGCCCGGGAACAGCGTCGGGTCCGTCCCATTCAGCGGAACGCGCCGACCTCAGCGGACGTCGTCGACGAGGAAGATGTGCGACGCGATCTCGACCGGGAGCTCCAGTCCCTCGTCGCTGCCCTGCATCTGCACGAGCACGTAGCCCTCGTTGTAGCGGTAGTCGCCGACGGCCCCCGGGACGACGCCCGCACCCTTCAGCTGCTGCAGCAGTTCGGGGTCGACCTGCGCGGGCTCGGCGAGGCGGCGCACGGTGCCGGTGATCGGCTCGCCCGCGTCGTTGAGCCGGCGCACCAGGCCCACGACGCCCTGCTCGAAGCCCTTGGTCGGCAGGTCGCCGAGCTGGTCGAGACCGGGGATCGGGTTGCCGTAGGGCGACTCGGTGGGGTGGCCGAGGAGCTCGACGAGGCGGCGCTCGACCTGCTCGCTCATCACGTGCTCCCAGCGGCACGCCTCTTCGTGGACGTAGGCCCAGTCCAGGCCGATGACGTCGGACAGCAGGCGCTCGGCGAGCCGGTGCTTGCGCATGACGTCGACGGCCTTCTGCCGGCCGGCGTCGGTGAGCTCGAGGGTGCGGTCCTCGGAGACGACGACGAGACCGTCGCGCTCCATGCGGCCGATCGTCTGCGACACCGTCGGGCCCGAGTGACCCAGACGCTCCGAGATGCGCGCCCGCAGCGGCACGATGTTCTCCTCCTCGAGCTCGAGGATCGTGCGCAGGTACATCTCAGTGGTGTCGATCAGATCGGTCATCGCGGTGTCCTCAGGTGTCTCAAGGGGCTGAGGACAGCCTATCCTCTGCTCCCGACGCCGAGGCCGGGCCACTCGTGGGTCGCAGACGCGGCATCGCGCCGATTCGGGATGGCCGCCGCACCTGCGGTGCGCAGGCCCGCAGCACGTGCGTCACGCGGGGCCGCAGCATCCGTCCGCTCCCGTTCCCACTCCGCACAGCTCAACAGGTCAACCGGGGTTCTGCATGATCCGCCGGCGCGCCCTCGTCCTGTGGAAGCCCGGTGACCTGTCGAACAGGGGGACGGATGCCGCCACACCCGGCATCCTCGCGCAGACTCAGGATTCCCGGTCCAGGCCCTGCGCCACTGCGCGCATCACCAGGTCCTGCACTTCGTGCCAGCGCTCGATCACCTGGACGTAGGTCACTCGGATGACGTGGTAGCCGAGAAGCATCAGCGCCGCGTCGTGGGCGACGTCCTCGGCGCGCTGCGCGCCGACGTGGTGCCCTCCGTCGATCTGCACGACCAGACGGTCGCCGATGAGGAAGTCGGCTCGATGCCCCCGAATCCAGATCTGATACCTGATCGGAAGCGAAAGCCACCGCAGACGCGTGCGGAAGATCGACTCGAGCCCGGAGTCCGCGAAAGGAGTCGTCTCCTCCAGCAGCCGGCGCACGGACTCGACCAAAGGCAGGCGTGCGAGCTCCCCCTTCTCGACGAGTCGAAGGTTGAGGGCGGACTCCCACACGGCGAGCGCGCTCTCATGCGGTTGGCATCGCGCGACGATGAGGAGCGTGTTCAGGATGCTGTCCTCCAGCGTTCCCGGAACTCGCGGCTCGACCGGCCGACCCCAGTGCACGGTCGCCTTCTGGTTCTTCAGCTTCAGCCGCGATGCGCTGGGCGGCGCACCGACGTGCGGACCGTCCTCGGCGAGGACCCACAGCCCCAAGCGCTTCGCCCGCGTGATGCACGTGAGCACGACGCCCGCACGTGCGGCTGCCATGAGGTGGGGATCGGCGTCCGGAATGGCCACCCACCCCCGCCGTGGCCTGGTGACGAGGCCCGAGGCCATCGCGCACTCGATCGTGTAGCCGCTGATCCCAGACGTCATGAGCGCCGACCTGAGCGCGACGCCCCCATGTGCCTGCAACTCTGTCATGAGATCCGTCATCCCCGAATGATCGCGGCTCCGCCACGTGAGGCACCGCGGTACTCGGCACGATCACGAGAACTCGCGTGCGCAGCATCCGTCCGTCCCCCTGTGGAGGAGGCTCGACAGGTCAACCGGGGTTCTGCAGGTGCGGGTGGCGGATTACATCCTGTGCAAGCCCGGTTGACCTGTCGAAGAGGTGGATGCTGCGGAGGAACACACTGGCGCGGGTGTCACGACGTGTCACGCGGGCGGGGCGGCGGTGCGCGCGTCTCTAGAATCGACGCATGGCACACGTCCTCCTGCCCCGTGAGATCCTGCCCGCCGACGGACGCTTCGGCTGCGGCCCGTCGAAGATCGCGCCCGCGCATATCGAAGCGCTCGCGGGCCCCGGATCGGCGCTGCTCGGGACCTCGCACCGCCAGGCGCCGGTCAAGGACCTCGTCGGCCAGGTGCGCGCCGAGCTCGGCCAGCTGTTCCGCCTGCCGCACGGATACGAGGTCATCCTCGGCAACGGCGGGTCGACCGCATTCTGGGATGCCGCCGCCTTCGGCCTGATCGAGAAGCGCAGCCAGAACCTCGTGTTCGGCGAGTTCGGCGGCAAGTTCGCCGCCGCGGCGAAGACCCCGTGGCTCGAGGCCCCCGACGTCCGCAAGGCCGAGCCGGGCACCCGCACCGTCGCCGAGGCCGTCGAGGGTGTCGACGTGTACGCATGGACGCACAACGAGACCTCGACCGGTGTCGCGACGCCGATCACGCGTGTGCACGGCGACGACGGCGCCCTGACCGTCATCGACGCGACCAGCGCCGCAGGTGGCATCGACTTCTCGGTGCACGAGGCCGATGTGTACTACTTCGCACCGCAGAAGAACCTCGGCTCGGACGGCGGACTGTGGTTCGCCCTCGTGTCGCCGGCCGCGATCGAGCGCATCGAGCGCGTCGCGGCGTCGGGTCGCTACATCCCCGAGTTCCTGAGCCTGAAGAATGCGCTCGACAACTCGCGACTCAACCAGACCCTCAACACGCCGGCGCTGGCGACGCTGTTCCTCCTCGACAAGCAGCTCGACTGGATCCTCTCGTCGGGCGGCCTGCAGTGGGCCGACGGCCGCACGCGCGAGTCGTCGCAGGCGCTGTACGACTGGGCCGAGGCATCCACCTTCGCGACCCCGTTCGTGGCCGACGCGGCGGACCGCTCCCCCGTCGTCGTCACGATCGACTTCGACGAGTCGGTGGATGCTGCGGCCGTGGCGAAGAGCCTCCGCGCCAACGGCATCGTCGACACCGAGCCGTATCGCAAGCTCGGCCGCAACCAGCTGCGCATCGCGACGTTCGTGTCGATCGACCCGGAGGACGTGCGTCAGCTCATCCGCTGCATCGACTACACAGTCGAAGGACTGGGCTGAGCCTCTTCGTCGGCCCCGTCCGCGAGCGGTGACGGGGTCGGCGACAGCACGGCCGACACGAGCGCCTCGATGGCGAACTCCGACGCGCGTGCGAGGTCGACGGCGGTGGGGTCGAGCAGCCACTGCACCTGCAGCCCGTCCATCACAGCGAGGATGCTCGTCGACGCGTTCGCGATCGTCTCGGGCGCCGTGATGCCGCGCTCGGCGCACACCACCTCGAAGGCGTGGGCGACCTCCGATCGCAGCGTCCTGTACCGCTTCTCGAAGAAGTCGCGACCTGGGTGGTCGTCGGTGACCGACTCGGCCGAGAGCACCACGTACGCCTGCACGATGCCCGCGCGGTGCGCGTTGACGAACGCCGTGCGGACGAGGTGGCGGAACAGCGGCATGCCGTCGGGGATGTGCTGCTCCTCCAGATCTGCGACGTCGGTCTCGTCCCGGTGCTGGAGGACTTCGATCAGCAGCTGGTCCTTCGAGCCGAAGTGATGCAGGATCCCGGCGTGTGTCATGCCGACCTGGTCGGCGATCTCCTGGAGCGTGCCCCCGGCGAACCCCTTGCTGCCGAAGATCTCGACCGCGGCGTCGAGGATGTCGCGCCTGCGGGCGAGGGTCTCGGGCCGCGAACGCGGCTGGCGACGCTGTGCGGTCATCGTTGCACGCCCCCTTCTTCTTCGGCGTCTCGGATGCGTCATCGCCGGCGCGTGCGAGTCTACGCACAGCCTGCCCGTGCGCTCCGGGACACCATACTTGCAGAAGTTACTTACTTGATTGTAAGTTGATGCGGCAATCACCCTGACGCCGTCGTCATCCCCCCGGGAGACACGATGTCGTGCTCACACACAAGGAGAAGCAATGAGGCTCAGAACATCCCTCGCCGCCGTCGGCGTCGCCGCGGCGCTGGTGCTCACCGGCTGCGCCGGCAGCGGCGGCGAAGACTCCGGCGGAGCGGCGCTCACCATCGCCAAGCCCGACGGCGCGATCACCACCGAGTCGAACAACCCCTACCTCGGCGACTCGTCGGCCTCGAAGTACGGCTACGGCAAGGTCATCTTCGAGTCCCTCGCCCTGGTCAACCCGACCGGTGACCTGGGCACCACCCCCTGGCTCGCCGAGTCCGTGGAGTGGAACGACGACTACACGCAGCTCACCGCCGTCGCGCGCAGCGGCGTCACCTGGAGCGATGGCGAGGACTTCACGGCCGACGACATCGCCTTCTCGTACAACCAGGTCCTCGACGGCAAGCTCAACGACACCAACGCGCTCGATCTCAAGAGCGTCGCCGTCGACGGCGACACCGTCACCATCGACTTCAACAGCTCGAAGTACACCCAGCAGGCACGCGTGCTCCACTTCCAGATCGTGCCTGAGCACATCTGGAAGGACATCGAGGACCCGAACACCGACCCGGTCACCGGCGAAGGCCAGGTCGTCGGCACCGGTCCGTACACGCTCGACTCGTGGACGACCGAGTCGGTCACCCTCGCCGCGAACCCCGACTACTGGGGCGGCGAGCTGGCGGTGCCCGAGCTGCACTACGTCTCGTACGGCGACAACGCGGCCCTGACGACCGCCCTCGCGACCGGCGAGGCCGACTGGGCGCAGGCGTTCATCCCGCAGATCGAGGACAGCTACCTGTCGGCCGACCCCGACAACAAGTTCCTGGCGTCGCCCACGGCGGGTGCCGGCACGCTGTTCATGAACCTGCAGACCAAGCCCTTCGACGACCCGGCCCTGCGTCAGGCGCTCGCCTGGACGATCGACCGTCAGGCCTACGTCGACATCGCGCGTGAAGGTGCGAGCGAGGCGATCTGGAGCGTGACCGGTCTCGGGTCGCTCCTCGAGGACGAGATCATCCCCGAGTACGCCGGCCAGAACTACGAGGTCGACATCGACAAGGCGCGTCAGATCCTGACGGACGCCGGCTACACCTGGGAGGGCGAGAACCTCGTCGACCCCGACGGCGAGGCCGTCACGTTCTCGATCTCGGTCCCCGCGGGCTGGAGCGACTGGAACACCGAGCAGGCGCTCATCGCCGAGGAGCTCAAGGAGGGCCTCGGCATCGAGGTCAAGGTCGACCAGCCGGACTGGGGCGGCTGGGATGCCGCACGCCAGGAGGGCACGTTCCAGGCGATCATCCACTGGCTCGAGGACACCGGCAACGCGTACGGCCTGTACACGTCGGCGATGGACCCGAAGTGGATCGTCGACGGCAAGGCGGCCTTCAACTTCGGACGCTTCGACGACCCCGCCGTCACCGAGGCGCTGAACACCTACGCGAACGCATCGTCGGACGCCGACCGTGACGCCGCCATCGCGGTGATCGAGAAGGCGTTCGTCGAGAACGTCCCCGTCATTCCGCTGGGCGCGCACCCGCTCCTGGGCGAGTTCAACACGCGCAACTACGTCGGATGGCCGTCGGAGGACGACCAGTACGCTTCGGCGGACCCGACGCAGCCGGCGATCGTGCAGATCCTGACCAAGCTGCAGCCCGCCGAATGACACACCGCGGCGGGGCGGATGCGCACGCATCCGCCCCGCCCGCACGTCACCCCTCACGAAAGCGAACCAGCACCGATGAGAGATTCGCTGCTCTCCGTCCACGACTTCTCGATCGTCTACGACGTCGATCCCCCCGTGAAGGCGGTCACGAACGTCACCCTCGAACTCCAGCGCGGTGAGATCCTCGGGCTCGCCGGCGAGAGCGGGTGCGGCAAGACCACCCTCGCCTACGGCGTCCAGCGCCTCCTCAAGCCCCCGGCCGTGATCACGAGCGGCTCGGTCGTCTTCCACGACGCGAACGGCGAGGACGTCGACATCAACGCCCTCGAGGCCGAGGAGATGCGGCGGTTCCGCTGGGACAAGATCTCGATGGTCTTCCAGGGAGCGATGAACTCGCTGAACCCGGTCGCCACGATCGGATCCCAGCTGGAGGACGTCTTCGAGGTCCACCGCCCCGACATGTCCCGCCGCCAGCGTCGCGCAGCCGTCGTCGAACTCCTCGAGATCGTCAAGGTCGGCTCGCAGCGCTACCGCTCATACCCGCACGAGCTATCGGGCGGCATGCGCCAGCGCGTCATGATCGCCATGGCGCTCGCCCTGCGACCGCAGCTCATGGTGATGGACGAGCCGACGACCGCTCTCGACGTGCTCGTGCAGCGCGAGATCCTCCGCCAGATCTCCCACCTGCGCCACGAGTTCGGCTTCTCGGTCATCTTCATCACCCACGACCTGCCGCTGCTCCTGGAGATCAGCGACCGGATCGCGATCATGCGCGAGGGGGAGATCGTCGAGCTCGGCACCGCCGAGCAGGTCTGGACCGCTCCGCAGGACGAGTACACGCGGACGCTCCTGGCCTCGTTCCCCAGACTCACCGGATCCAGAGGGGTGGTCCACCGATGACCGTCCTCGAATTCGACGCCGTCACCAAGGTGTACTCCGTGCGCGGCGCCGGCCAGATGAAGGCGCTCGACGACGTGAGCTTCACGCTCCGCTCGGGCCAGACGATCGGCCTCGTCGGCCAGTCCGGCAGCGGCAAGTCGACCATCGCCAAGATCCTGACGCAGCTCGAGTCGCCGACGAGCGGCGAGGTCCGCCTCGACGGTCAGCCGATCCCCCGTCGCGGCAAGGGACTGCGCGCCTACCGCCAGCAGCTGCGCATGGTCTTCCAGGACCCGTTCGCGTCGCTGAACCCGTACCACACCATCCGCTACGCCATCCAGCGGCCGCTCGAGCTCGACAAGGTCGTGCCGAAGGACCAGCTGGACGAGGAGGTGCGCCGTCTGCTCGGCCGCGTCCGCCTCGACGCCGACGCCGTCATCGACCGCCGGCCGCACGAGCTATCGGGCGGCCAGCGCCAGCGCGTCGCGATCGCCCGAGCCCTGGCATCCCGGCCGAAGCTGCTCGTGGCCGACGAGCCCGTCTCGATGCTCGATGTCTCGATCCGCCTGGGGGTGCTCAACCTGCTCGCAGACCTGCAGCGTGAACACGGCCTGGGCGTGCTGTACATCACGCACGACCTGGCCACCGCCCGCCACTTCAGCGACGAGATCCTCGTGCTCAACCAGGGGCGCGTCGTCGAGCGCGGTCCGGCGGACGACGTCATCCTGCGCCCCCAGAACCCGTACACCCAAGAGCTGCGAGCGGCGTCCCCCGATCCCGACTCCTATTTCGCGCACGCAGCCGGCATCCTCGGAGGTGAGAAGTGAGCGCCGTCGCCCCCCAGGTGCCGACCCCGGACTTCGATGCGATCGAGGCGGGCACGACCGCGACCGGCGCCGTCAAGGGCCGCGCGCGCATCCCGTGGCGCTTCCTCGGCAACCGCGCGCTGTTCTACCTGTTCACGCTGTGGGCGGCCATCACGATCAACTTCTTCCTGCCGCGCCTGATGAAGGGCGACGCGGTCGACGCGTACCTCGCGCGCAACCGGAACGTCAGCCCCGAGGCGGCCGACGCGCTGCGCGCCCTGCTCGGTCTCGACACCGACGCCTCGCTCTGGGAGCAGTACGTCGACTACTGGGCGCACCTCCTGCGCGGCGACCTCGGCATCTCGCTGCTGCACGGCATGCGGCCGGTGACCGAGGTGGTCGGCCAGTCGCTGATCTGGACCGTCGCCCTCGTGGGCTTCGCGACCCTCATCGCATTCGCCGTCGGCACGATCGGGGGCGCGATCGTCGGCTGGCGCCGCGGCAGCCGGCTCGACGTCCTCATCCCGATCACCACGTTCTTCAGCACGATCCCCTACTTCTGGCTGGGCCTCCTGGCGATCTCGGTGTTCTCCGTCGCGCTCGGGTGGTTCCCGATCGGCAAGGCCTACGGCGTGGGGGTCTCGCCGGAGTGGTCGTGGGAGTTCATCGGCGACGTGATCCACCACGGCTTCCTTCCCGCCGCGACGATCGTGATCGCCTCCCTCGGCGGCTGGATGCTGGGCATGCGCAACATGATGCTCACGGTGCTCGACGAGGACTACGTCACCGTCGCGCAGGCCAAGGGCATGCCGAACGACCGCGTGCTCTGGCGCTATGCCGCGCGCAACGCCGTGCTCCCCCAGATCCAGAGCTTCGCACTGGCGCTCGGCTTCATCGTCGGCGGCACGATCGTGATGGAGGTGGTGTTCAGCTACCCCGGCGTCGGCAAGCTCCTGCTCGACGCCACCAACGCGAAGGACTACGCCCTCATGCAGGGGGTGTTCCTCGTGATCACGATCTCGGTGCTCCTGGCGAACCTCCTCGCGGACGTCGCCTACGCGTTCCTCGACCCGCGCACGCGCCAGACGGAGGCCTGAGCATGAACACGATCGCAAACGACACGACGGCGCAGCGTCCGGCGAGCACGCCGGCGACCGCCACCGTCCTCACACCCGCCGCCCCCGCCAAGGCGCCCAAGAAGCCGAGCTTCTGGTCGAAGCTGGGCGCCGCGTTCGCGATGTTCCGCAACAAGAAGTCGATCACCGGCCTGTCGATCCTCGGGTTCTTCGTGCTCGTCGCGATCTTCGCCGATGTGCTCGCACCGTACTCCCCCACGAAGGTCGACAACACCGCGCGCTTCCAGCCGCCATCGGCGGAGCACTGGCTGGGCACGACGCACATCGGCGAGGACGTGCTGAGCCAGGTCATCCACGGCACGCGCGGCGTCATCGTGGTGGGCTTCCTCGCGGCGATCATCGCAACGGTCATCGCGATCATCGTCGGTGTGCTCTCGGGCTACCTGCGCGGGTGGCGCAGCGAGGGCCTGTCGGCTCTCACGAACGTCTTCCTCGTGATCCCCGGCATCCCGCTGATCATCATCGTGGCGTCGATGTTCGAGGACCCGCCCCTCATCCTCGTCGCGGGAGTGCTGGGCCTGATCGGCTGGGCGTGGGGCGCGCGCGTGCTGCGCGCCCAGACGATGTCGCTGCGCAGCCGCGACTTCGTGCAGGCCGCCAAGGCCAACGGCGAACCGCTGCGGCGGATCATCACGGTCGAGATGCTCCCGAACCTCATGGCGCTCATCGCCGCGAGCTTCGTGGGCACCGTGACGGCGGCGATCATCGGCCTCACGACCCTGTCGTACATCGGCATCATCCCGGTGACGACGTACAACTGGGGCACGATCCTCAACTGGGCGAGCGCGCAAGGTGCGTTCCGGCAGGGCCAGTGGTGGTGGTTCCTGCCTCCAGGGCTGTGCATCGCCGCGATCGGCGTGGCCCTGTCGCTCATCAACTTCGGCATCGACGAGTACGTCAACCCGCGCCTGCGGTCCGCCGGCGAGCGCGCCCGCGCCATGAAGAAGAAGGGCATGAACGTGAACGACACCGTCACGGTCGTGCGCACGAACACGAACACCCAGGAGACCCCGTGACCGCCGCCCCTCATCACGACGAAGGGCGCCCGGCCTACCTCGACGTCACGCTTCCGGTCGCCGACCGCATCGCCGACCTGCTCGGCCGCATGACGGTCGAGGAGAAGATCGGCCAGATGCTGCAGCTCGACGCGCGCGACGACCTCGAGGACCAGGTGGTGCGCATGCACGCCGGCTCGATCCTGCACGCGTCGCCCGAGAAGGTGCTGCGCGCTCGCGAGCTGACGCTGGGCACGCGGCTGCAGATCCCGCTGCTCGTCGGCGAGGACTGCATCCACGGCCACTCCTTCTGGGAGGGCGCCACGATCTACCCGACCCAGCTCGGCATGGCCGCGACCTGGGACGCCGGTCTCGCCGAGCGCGTCGCCCGTGCGACCGCCGTCGAGGTCTCGGCGACCGGCATCCACTGGACCTTCTCGCCCGTGCTGTGCATCACGAGAGACCTCCGCTGGGGCCGCGTCGACGAGACGTTCGGCGAGGACCCCTTCCTCATCGGCGAGCTGGCCTCGGCGATGGTGCGCGGCTACCAGGGGGGCGGCCTCGACGACCCCACCGCGATCCTCGCGACGGCCAAGCACTTCGCCGGGTACTCCGAGACGCAGGGCGGGCGCGACGCGAGCGAGGCCGACATCTCGCGCCGCAAGCTTCGCTCGTGGTTCCTGCCGCCGTTCGAGCGGGTGGCGAAGGAAGGATGCCGCACCTTCATGCTCGGCTACCAGACCACGGACGGGGTGCCGATCACGGTCAACGACTGGCTGCTGAACGACGTGCTGCGCGGCGAGTGGGGCTACACCGGCACCCTCATCACCGACTGGGACAACGTCGGACGCATGGTGTGGGAGCAGAAGGTGCAGCCCGACTACGCCCACGCCGCGGCGGCCGCCGTGCTCGCGGGCAACGACATGATCATGACGACGCCCGGGTTCTTCCAGGGCGCCCAGGACGCGCTCGCGCAGGGTCTCATGACCGAAGAGGCGCTCGATCGCGCCGTCACGCGCATCCTGCTCCTCAAGTTCGAGTTCGGCCTCTTCGAGGACCCGCGCCTGCCCGACCGCGAGCGCATCGCCGCGGCCGTCGGCTCCGCAGACCACACAGCGCTCAACCTCGAGGTCGCGCGCCGTTCGCTGGTGCTGCTGCGCAATGACGGCACGCTGCCGCTCGCGGGCGGACTCACCGCGGATGCGTCCGGACGGGCGGTGGCGGCAGCATCCGTGTCCCGTCGCATCGCCGTGGTCGGCCCGCTCGCCGACGACGCGCAGACGCAGCTGGGCGACTGGGCCGGATCGTCCGGCCAGGTCGACTGGATCCCCGACGGCCACCCGCGCGGGATGATCACGACGGTACTGGACGGGCTGCGCGCCCACTCCCCCGCGGACTGGGAGATCACCCACGCGCGCGGCGCCGACATCCTCACCCTCGAAGAGGACCCGGAGGGCGCGTTCTTCCCCGACGGGCAGCCCCGCCCGCAGGTGGTCGTGCCGAGCGCACCCGACGCGGATCTCATCGCCGAGGCGGTGGCCGCCGCCGACGGCGCGGACTATGTCGTCGCCGTGGTGGGCGATCGCATCGAGCTGGTCGGCGAGGGCCGCTCGACCGCGACGCTCGAACTCGTGGGCGGGCAGCTCACGCTGCTCGAGGCGCTGGCGGCGACCGGCACCCCCCTCGTGGTGGTGCTGCTCGCGTCGAAGCCGCACGTGCTCCCGAAGAGCGTGACGGATGCTGCGGCCCTGGTGTGGGCGGCGAACCCCGGCATGCGCGGGGGCCAGGCCGTGGCCGAGCTGCTCCTCGGCCTGATCGAGCCGAGCGGCCGCCTGCCGCTCTCGTTCGCCCGCCACGCCGGCCAGCTGCCGATCTACTACAACCAGATCCGCGGCCAGCACGGCGACCGCTACGCCGACCTCACGCAGACCCCCGCCTTCGCGTTCGGCGAGGGCCTGTCATATACGACGGTCGAGTACTCGGACCTGCGCATCGTCGAATCCGAGGTGGGCCGGGACGACACCGTGCGCGCCCTCGTCGAGCTGCGCAACACGGGCGACCGGCCCGCGCACGAGATCGTCCAGGTGTACGTGCGCGACAGCGTCACCTCGGTCAGCTGGGCCGACAAGGAGCTCAAGGCCTACCGCCACGTCGACCTGCAGCCCGGAGAGGCGGCGACGGTCGAGCTCTCGCTGCCCGTCGCGGAGTGCACGATCGTGGATGCTGCGGGCCGCCGCCTCGTCGAAGCAGGCGAGTTCGAGCTGCTCGTGGGGCCGTCATCCCGCGGCGACGTGCTGCTGAGTGCTCGCTTCCACGTCGCTGACGCGGCGGCACGGCCGGCGGCGCCTGCCGAACACGCGGTCGAGCGCCACTGAGAACGCGAAAGGGTGGATCCCACCGCGCTGCGGGCGGCGGGATCCACCCTTTCGTCATGTCCGGAGGAGGTCAGGCCCCTTCGGGGTCGGAGTCGTCCTCGTCGTCGTCGGAGTCGTCCTCGTCGTCGTCTTCCTCGGAGTCCTCGAAGTCGTCGTCCTCGTCAGAGTCGTCGTCCGAGTCGTCGTCGAAGTCGTCCTGGTCGGAGTCGTCCTCGTCGTCATCCTCGTCGAAGTCGTCCTCGTCGGAGTCATCGTGCTGGTCCGACTCGTCATCGTCCTCGTCAGAGTCCTCGTCGTCGTCCTCGGCCGCGGCATCGGCGAGCTCGTCGATGTCGACGCCGTCGACGTCCCCCGCGTGGAGGATGGGCGAGCCGTCCTCGTCGAAGTCGGACGCATCGAGGTCGTCGACGTCCTCGAGCTCCTCGTGGTCGTCATCCTCGTCTTCGTCGGCGTGCGCGGCCTCCGCCAGGGCGGCCTGCGCGGCGTGGTAGTCGGCGAGGCGCACCGCCCAAGGCACCCAGTCGGGCGCGAGCAGCGCGCCGTCACCAGGAAGGAGCTCGACCTCGAGCACGGTGGGCTCGGCGTCTTCGACGCGCGCGAGGCTGACGGTCCAGAACCAGCCGGGGTAGCCCGCGAGGCGATTCCCGAAGCGCAGCGAGACGACGCCGTCGGCCTCGACGCGGTAGCCCGCGGGGTCGCCGATCGTGGCTTCGGGCGTGATCTCACGGAGCGCGGCGAGCGCCAGGTCATGCGCCGCCAGCAGCTGCGGATCGGGATCGACGGGCACGACGACCTCTGCGACCTCCTCGACGTCGTCGACGTCGGCCGTCTCCGCGCTCCCCGAACCCTCGTCGACGCCCTCGACGGGCGCGCCGTCGGTCGCTTGCTCGGCTTCGACCTCGAACTCGACCTCGACGGGCGGTGCCTCGTCCGAAGCGGTGGCGGCAGCATCCGTCACGGATTCGTCCGAAGGAGCGCCGCCGTCGATGACGACGTCGACGACAGGGTCGGTCGGATCAGGCGTCGAGTTCATCGGCGACCTTGCGCAGGACCGCGGCGACCTTCTTGGCGTGCGCGCCGCTCGGGTAGCGGCCGTGACGGAGGTCTCCGCCGATGCCGTCCAGGAGCTTCACGAGGTCCTCGATGATGATCGCCATGTCGTCGGCGGGCTTGCGGGAGCGCTTGGCGAGGCTCACCGGAGCCTCGAGCACGCGCACCGAGAGGGCCTGCGGACCACGCTTGCCGTCGGCGATGCCGTACTCCAGGCGCGTCCCCGCCTTGGGCGCGGGCGTGCCGGGCGGAAGGGCAGTGGCGTGCAGGAAGACGTCCTGGCCGTCTTCGGAGGAGATGAAACCGAACCCCTTCTCCTCGTCGTAGAACCTGACCTTGCCGGTGGGCATCGAAACCTCGCTGGATCGGCGCCCGCGAGGTGCCGCGGGCGAAACAGAGCATGACAAAAGCGGGGTCTTCCAACCCCGTCTCCCAGCCTAATGGCTCGGTGTCCGCAGGGACCCCATGGCGCAGCATCCGTCATCCGCGATCTTGAGCGCGCGCGTGGGACCGCGGCGAGGACGCCAGCGAGTAGGCTGGTGCGGATGAGCACCAACCCCTCCGGCGACGTTCCCGTCCGCCGCATCGACCGCATCCTGGCCTTCATGTCGCTGGGCCTGCTCGTGCTCTCGATCGTGAGCTTCTTCGCGATCATGATCGCCTCGGCCTCCGGTGCCGACATGAGCACCGGCATCTGGCCGATCATCGGCGTGCTGGTGTACATCGCCCCCATCGTCGCGTTCGCGCTGCTGCTCGCGGTCCTCATCATGAGCTTCGTGCGGAGGGCCCGGGCGAACCGAGGGGGCTGACCCGGTTGGTCTCCGACGCGCGCGCCCTGGCGACGCGGCTCGCCGAGCTCGGTGACGCCGCGCTGGCCTCGACGCTCGCCGCGCGCGGCGTCTCACCCCAGGCCGGCTGGCACGACTTCTTCGACGCCGCCGAGGGCCTGCTCGAGCCCGGGTCCGTCGACCGGGCGCTGACGCGCCTCGACCGGGACGACCTCTTCGCCCTCGCCTCCCGCGACGCCGGCGTCGACGGCGAACCCGCACGCCTCGTCCTCACGGACGCCGACGGCACGCCGTACGCCGCCGTCGCCGAGCGGGTGGCCGCCGCGGCCGCCGCCGCGCCGCAGGCCTTCGCCGCCCCGCCCGCACCCGTCGAGCCGGCCCCCGCCGACGCCCGCGCCGCCGCCGCCGCCGCGGAGCGCGCGTTCACCACGGCCGGCTCGCTCGCCGACGTCCTGCTCCTCTGCTCGCACGCGCCGCTCGCGCGCACCGGCGCGGGCCCGGTGAGCGCCGTGGATCGTCGGCGGCTGATGGATGCCGGCGCCCTCGAGTTCGCCGACGACCTCGAGGATCTGCTCGCCGCGGCGGCGGGTGCCGGCCTCGCAACCGCGCACGAACGCGAGTGGGCTGTCACCGACGCCGGCGAGCGGTGGCTGAAGGCTCCGACCGCGGAGCGGTGGGAGGCGATCGCCGAGGGTTTCCGGGCGAGCCTTCCTCGCGGGCTGCGCACGTCGTCGCGCGGCTTCCTGACACCGGACTCCTGGCCGGGCATGTACCCGCTCGACCCCGAGTGGCCCGCCCGAACGGAGCGGCTCCATCGCATCGGCGTGCACTGGGGGCTGTTCGCCTCCGACCGCTCCCCTGCCGAGTTCCCCTGGACGGCGGCCCTTCGGGCGGGAGAGCGAGCGGATGCCGCGAGCATGGCGCCGTACCTCCCGCACGAGATCGACCGCGTGTACCTGCAGGCCGATCTCACCGCGATCGCGCCGGGCCCGCTCGCGCCCGCCCTCGACCTGCGTCTGCGCTCGATCGCGCTGCGGGAATCGCGCGCCCAGGCGTCGACCTACCGCTTCACGGCGGAGTCGATCGGCGCCGGCATGACCGAGGGCGAGACGGCCGAGTCGATCCGCGCGTTCCTCGCCAGCCTGTCGCTCACCGGCATCCCGCAGCCGCTGGCGTACCTCATCGAGAGCACGGCAGCCCGGCACGGCCTGGTGCGCGTACGCGCCGACGACGCCACGGGTCGCACTCGCGTCGAGAGCCCCGACGCGGGTCTTCTCGACGCGATCACCGTCGACCAGGCGCTGCGGCCGCTCGGGCTCCTCGTGCTCGAAGGCGACGACGCGCTCTCGTCGCGCGTGGCCCGCGACGCGGTCTACTGGACCCTCGCCGACGCGCGCTACCCGGTCATCGCCCTCGACGCCCGCGGCGTGCCCGAATCGATTCACCGCCGGACGACGGCGACGGCGTCCGAGCCGACCGCCACCCCGCAGGAGGCGTACGCGCGCCTCATCGGGGCGCTGCGCGGTGGGCACGGCACCGACGGCGATTCCGGCTGGCTCGAGCGCGAGCTGGAGCAGGCGGTGCGCGCCCGTGCCGAGATCGTGGTGGTCGTGCGCATGCCGGACGGCTCCGAACGCTCGTTCACCCTCGAGGCCGCCGGCCTCGGCGGCGGCCGCCTGCGCGGCCGCGACCGCGCCGCCGACATCGAGCGCACACTGCCCGTGTCGAGCATCGTGAGCGTCCGCGCGGCCTGAGGCCGCAGCATCCACCCTCCCTCTGCACGCCGGTAGACTGGTCCGTTATGGCTGACGGCCCCCTCATCGTCCAGAGCGACCGCACTGTGCTCCTCGAAGTCGCGCACCCCGATGCCGAGAGCGCGCGGCACGAGCTCGCGATCTTCGCTGAGCTCGAGCGCGCGCCCGAGCACATCCACACGTACCGCATCACGCGGCTCGGACTGTGGAACGCGCGCGCCGCGGGGCACGACGCTGAAGACATGCTCGCGACCCTCGACCGCTGGTCGCGCTTCCCCGTGCCGCCGTCGGTGTCGATCGACATCGCCGAGACGGTGGGGCGGTACGGCCGCCTCGTCATCGAGCGCAACAGCGTCGAGAAGGGCGGCGACGGCGAGTTGGTCCTTCGATCGACGGATGCTGCGGTCCTCGCCGAGGTGTCGAAGAACAAGCGCATCCAGCCGCTGCTGATCGGGCACCCCTCCCCCGACTCGTACGTCATCGACGCGTGGGCGCGGGGTCAGATCAAGCAGGAGCTGCTGAAGATCGGCTGGCCCGCCGAGGACCTCGCGGGCTACACGCCGGGCACCCCGCACCCCATCGACCTCGCCGAGGACGGCTGGCACCTGCGGCCGTACCAGCGTCAGGCCGTCGACATCTTCACGCAGGGCGGTTCCGGCGTCGTGGTGCTGCCCTGTGGCGCGGGCAAGACGCTCGTGGGCGCGGCCGCGATGGCCGACACCAAGACCACGACGCTCATCCTCGTGACGAACACCGTGAGCGCCCGCCAGTGGCGCGACGAGCTCCTCAAGCGCACCTCGCTCACGCCTGAGGAGATCGGCGAATACTCGGGTCAGACCAAGGAGATCAAGCCGGTCACGATCGCGACGTACCAGATCCTCACCGCGAAGCGGAAGGGAGAGTACGCGCACCTCGCTCTGCTCGATGCGCTCGACTGGGGTCTCATCGTCTACGACGAGGTCCACCTGCTCCCCGCGCCCGTCTTCAAGCTGACGGCCGACCTGCAGGCACGACGCCGGCTCGGCCTCACCGCCACCCTCGTGCGCGAGGACGGCCGCGAGGGCGACGTGTTCAGCCTCATCGGCCCCAAGCGGTTCGACGCGCCGTGGAAGGAGATCGAGGCCCAGGGCTTCATCTCCCCCGCCGTCTGCTACGAGGTCCGCGTCGACCTGCCCGCCGGCGACCGGCTCGAGTACGCGGCGGCGGCCGACGACGAGCGCTACCGCCTCGCAGCGACGGCGCCGGCGAAGATCGGCGTCGTGCGCCAGCTCGTCGAGCGGCACGAGGGCGAGCGGATCCTGATCATCGGCCAGTACCTCGACCAGATCGACGTGCTCTCCGAGGCGCTGAACGCGCCCAAGATCACCGGCCAGACGCCGGTCGACGAGC
Source organism: Microbacterium trichothecenolyticum (assembly GCF_041938625.1). Taxonomy (GTDB): domain Bacteria; phylum Actinomycetota; class Actinomycetes; order Actinomycetales; family Microbacteriaceae; genus Microbacterium; species Microbacterium trichothecenolyticum_D. Next base: position 3,180,006 of record NZ_CP169427.1, read on the forward strand.
GCGAGGAGCTGTACCAGGCGTTCCGCGTCGGCGAGATCTCGGTGCTCGTGGTGTCGAAGGTCGCGAACTTCTCGATCGACCTGCCCGAGGCATCCGTTGCGATCCAGGTGTCGGGGTCGTTCGGTTCGCGCCAGGAGGAGGCACAGCGCCTCGGACGCCTGCTGCGGCCGAAGCAGTCCAACCACACCGCGAGCTTCTACACGCTCATCGCCCGCGACACCGTCGACCAGGACTTCGCGCAGAACCGCCAGCGGTTCCTCGCCGAGCAGGGCTACGCGTACACGATCCTCGACGCGCACTCCCTCGCGGCCTGATTCCCGCACGACGGAAGCCCGGCGCTGGGCCAGCGCCGGGCTTCCGTGTGCTCGGGTTTACGGCGCCCCGATGATGCGGTCGAGCGGTCCCGGCGTGTACGGGCTGTTCGCCGTCAGGTATGCGGAGAACGCATCGATGTCGAGCCCGCCGTAGTACACGTTCCCCGCCTCGAGGAACGTCGGGAAGCCATCCCCGCCGCCGGCGAGGAAGTTGTTCGTCACAACACGGTAGGTCGTCGTGTCGACGAGCGGCTGCCCGTCGAGCGTGACGGTCCCGAGCGTGGTGCCCGAATAGGTGTACGAGAAGCCGTCGCTCACCTGAAGGATCTTTCGGGCCGTGCCCGCGTTCGCCCCGCTCCACTGCTGGTTCAGCAGCTGCTTGATCTGCGCGCCGGTGAGGTCGAGCGAGACCAGGTAGTTGTTGAACGGCTGCACGGTGAACGCTTCAGCGAACGTGATCGCGCCGTCCGGTTCGCCGTACGGCGATGTGGGCGACGAGAAGGGCAGATCCGCGCGGATCCCGCCCGGGTTCATCAGGGCGATGACGGGGGCGGAGTACGGTCCGACCACGCTCGGATCAGCCAGTTGCGCATCGGCGATCAGGTCGCCCAGCGGGGACTCTCCCGCGACGTTCTGGGTCCTCGTCACGGTCGTGGAGATCTGGCCGACGATCTCGCTCGCGATGGGTGCGACGAGCGCCTGGTACTTGGCGATCAGTGCCGTCTCCGTCGGATCCTTGGGCACGTTGCGCGTGACCAGCATGTTCGAACTCATCACCGACGTGCGCACGATGTCCTGCGTGCGCTTGTCGTACGTGAGGTTCGTGTCGGTGTACAGGCGACCGAAGGAGGAGGCGGATGTGACCAGTCGATCCTGGCCCGCCGGGTCCTTGATGTTGCAGATGTACGGCGCGTGCGTGTGCCCCGAAACGATCAGGTCGATCGCGGGGTCGAGGTTCTGCGCGATCGGGATGATCGGGCTGTCCGCTGCGATCTCGGCGCCGTTGCCGCACGCCGCGTTGTAGGCAGCGCTCGACGGAGGCGTGCCGCCCTGGTGGATCAGCACGACGATCGCGTTCACGCCCTTCGCCTTGAGCACCGGGACGAGCGCGTTGGCCGTCTCGACCTCGTCCTTGAATTCCAGACCGGCGACGCCCGACGCCGTCACGATGTCGGGTGTCTCCTCGAGCGTCATGCCGATGAAGCCGATCTTGGCGCCCTTGATGTTCTTGATCGCGTAGGCGGGGAGGATCGTGTCGTTCGTGCCCTCGTACACCACGTTCGCGGCGAGGTAGTCGAAGTCGGCGCCGTCGAAGGAGCCATCCGGGCAGGAGTTCTGGTTGTCCGCGCCGTCGCCGTCGTCCAGGCATCCGCCGTCCGCCATGCGCTGCAGCTCGACATAGCCCTCGTCGAACTCATGGTTGCCGACGGCCGAGACGTCGAGCTTGAGGGCGTTCAGCGCCTCGATCGACGGCTCGTCGTGGAAGGCGCCCGAGAGCAGCGGCGAGGCGCCGATGAGATCGCCGGCAGCGACGGTGAGCGAGTACCGGTGACCCTCGCGCGCCTGCGCCAGGTGGGTTGCGAGGTACTCGACGCCGCCGACCCCGGGAGGGGTGAGGCCGTCGGTGGTGCCACCGCCCGGGAGGTTGAGGCGGCCGCTCGAGCCGGTCGGCGGCTCGAGGTTGCCGTGGAAGTCGTTGAACGACAGCAGCTGGATGTCGATCGTCGGTCCGTTCGGCGTGTTGCCGCCGTTGTTCGGCCCGGTCGGCGGTGCCGCCGACGCGGCCCCGGACCCGACCAGGGCGAGCGCGACGGCGGCGGCGGTGATGACCGCGCCTCCCGCAAGCCGAACCGTCGATGTCTTGCGCATGTGCACAGAACCCTCCCGTTTTCTGGCGGGCGGCTGTGCCCACCGAGATGCACGCGTCCTCGTGGGCGCGATCACGAGAAACCTAATACAGGCCCTGCGGAAGCGACAGGGGCGGTTCACGAACTTCACCAAGCCGCAACGGACGATGATCGGCGGCTCCCGCGCCGACGGCGCAGCCGCAACAGACGGATCCTGCAGTACCCGGGCAGGGCGCTCAGGCCAGCACGAAGTCGGCCACCCGCAGGGCGACCTGCTCCGGATTGTCATCGACGAGGTAGTGCGCACCGCCGGGTACGAACTCGACCCGCGTGTGCGGCGCGTCTTCGGGCCTCAGCGCCATGGCGTCCTTGGGCAGCAGCGCATCGTCGGCGCCGAACAGCACCAGCGTCGGGGTGTGCAGTGTCCGCCCGCGATACGCACCCCGCATGATCTTCATGAAGGCCGGCAGGATCAATCCGCGGTAGAGCTTCGAGGCCGCGCGCGCCCGGGCAGGGTCCCGCAGCGTCGTGACGTACGCCTCGACATCCGCGGCGTCCATCGGCCGTCGCTCGAACCCGCGGAGCAGCCAGCGAGCGAGCCGCTGGCGTCCGCCCGAGAGTAGCCGTGGTCCGATTCCCGGGGTGGCGATCACCCATTGGAACCACAGGTGGGGCATCGCCTTGGCCATCCCCGCGATGAGCGCGGGAGTCATGTCGAAGTACGGGGCCGGGACGGCGATGGCGACGTATCGGCGCACTCGATCGGGGTGGGCGAGGCACAGGTCGAATCCGACGAGCGCACCCCAGTCGTGCGCCACCAGGTTCACCCTCTCGATCCCCAACTCGTCGAGGAGGGCGATCACGTCGCGGACGACCGTGGGTGCGTCGTAACCCGACGGCGGTGCCTCTGAGCTTCCCGCGCCGCGAAGATCCAGCGCGATGACATGCGCCCTGTCCGCCAGGCTCGCCATCACCCTCGCCCACTCGCGGGAGCTCTCCGGGAAGCCGTGCAGGAAGAGCACCGGCTCGCCCGCACCGGCTTCGATCACGTGCATCCGCAGTCCGTTCGCGGTGACCGTCCGCGAGCGGAGCTCGGTGACATCAGTCATGATCCGGACCATACTACGTTCATAGTGCCGAAGTCACTACTTCTGTAGTTCGAAGCGTTCACCTACTGTCGAGCTATGGCATCCACGCGCGATCGAGCACTGGACGCCGCGCTCGCGCTCGTGGGCGAGCAGGGCATCCGGGCGTTGACGCACGCCCGGGTCGACGATCGCGCGGGCCTGCCGAAGGGATCGACATCGAACTGGTTCCGTACTCGCGATGCGCTTGTCGGCGGTGTCACCGCGTGGCTCGCGGAGACCGAGCGGGCCGAGCTGTCCGGATCCGCGGCACCGCTCATCGAGACCCCCGAGCAGCTCGTCGAGGCACTCAGCGCGGTGATCGCGCTGCAGACGGGGCCACGCGCGTCGCGGACGAGAGCACGGTACGCGCTGTTCCTCGAAGGCGCGGGCGACCCCGAGTTGCTCGGGCCGCTACTGGCCCAGCGCCGGCTGTTCGTGGAGTGGACGATCGCCCTTCTCGCGCGGATCGGAGCGCGCTCGCCCGAGGATGCTGCCCGCACGCTGATGGCGGCGAGCGACGGGCTCGCGCTGCATCGGGTGACCGTGGACCCGGATGCTGAGATCCGGCCGGTCATCGAGCGCGCCGTCCGCGCGTGCCTGGACTGAGCGATCGCACCGCCCGCGTCAGGATGCGGCGTAGCGGAGGAACACGAAGCCCTCGTCGTCGGTCACGACACCCGCGAGCTCGAAGCGGCGGTCCGCCTCGGCCGCGCCCTGCACGATCCGACCGGCGTCTCCCCCGACGAACCGGGGCGCCAGCGTGACGCAGACCTCGTCGACGAGATCGGCCTCCAGCAGCGCACCGAAGAGGTGCGGGCCTCCCTCGCAGAGCACCTGCGTCCAGCCCCGCCGCGCGAACCCATCCAGCATGGCCGCGAGGTCGACATCGTCCTCGCCGCAGGCCATCACCGTGGCCGCCGATTCGAAGCGCCCACCGGCGACGGCGGCCGCAGCATCCGTCGTCACGATCACGGGCTTGCGCACCGCGTCGGTGAGGAACGCGTCGGCCGGATCGAGGTGCAGGCCGCCGCTGACCACGGCGAGCGCGGGCTGGTCGTCGAGCCCGCGGGCGCGGCGCCACTCGACGTCGCCGTGATCGACCTTCAGCCCGCCGTAGCCCTCGGCGCGCACGGTTCCGGCCCCGACGAGCACGACGTCCGCCATCGCGCGCAGCACCTGCATGAGCTCGCGGTCGGTGTCGCCGCCGAGCGCGCCGCTCTGGCCCCCGAGCGTGACCGCGCCGTCGGCGCTCGAGACGAAGTTCATGCGCACGCGCGTGCCGTCGCGGCCGTGCAGCGCGTAGGCGACGAAGAGCTCGCCGCGGGTGGGCATCAGTCGTTCCCCTCGGGTCGGGTGTTGTGCCGCTCGTACGCCGGATCCCGCCAGCCGAGGATCGCCTCCACCATGCGCATCGCGTCGACCGTCTCGCGCACGTTGTGCGCACGCACGATGCGCGCGCCGTTCAGGACGCAGAACACGGCGGCGGCGAGCGAGCCGGGCAGGCGGTCGCCCTTCTCGCGATCGAGCGTCTCGCCCACGAAGTCCTTGTTCGACAGCGCCACCAGCAACGGGGCGCCGAGCCCGGCGAGTTCGCCCAGCCGTCGGGTGAGCTCGAGGGTCTGCCGCGTGTTCTTGTTCAGGTCGTGCCCGGGATCGAGCACGATGCGCGTGTCGGGGATGCCGTGCTCCCGCGCCCGCTCGCGCCGCGCCACCAGGAACTCGGCGATGTCGCCGATCACGTCGTCATAGGACGGGAGCGGATGCTGCGTCCGCGGCGCCGCGAGACTGTGGGCGATGACCACCCCGGCGCCGCCGTGCGCCACCACGTCGGCCATCGCCGGATCGTGCAGGCCCGTCGTGTCGTTGATGATCGCGGCGCCCGCCTCGATCGCCGCCCGCGCGACATCGGGGTGGAACGTGTCGACACTCACGCGCGCGACGGGTGCGAGTTCGCGCACGACGGGCACGACGCGCGCGATCTCCTCGGCGACCGGCACGGTCGGCCCCGGGGCGAACTTCACGCCGCCGACGTCCACGATCTCGGCGCCGGCCTCGACGGCGGCGAACCCCGCGGCGACGGCCGCGTCGAGCGCGAACGTCGCGCCCCGGTCGTAGAACGAGTCGGGCGTGCGGTTCACGATCGCCATGACCGCGATGTGCCGCGAAAGATCGAGCGCACCACCCGGCAGGTCGAGCACCGGGGCGGAGAGGGCCGAGGCGGTCTCGGGAGCGAGCGTCACGGCAGCAGATCCTCCAGGGGCGCGTCCACGTCGCGGAGCCGATCCGGATCGATCCGCGCTCCCGAGCGGATGAGGTCCTGCACCTTGTCGTTCACGTCCCACACATTGACGTTCATGCCGGCGACGATACGGCCGTCGTCGGTCCAGAAGGCGATGAACTCGCGCGCGTCGAGGTCGCCGCGCACCACGATCTCGGCATCCGCCATCAGCGGCGCGTACCCCGAGAGCTCCATGCCCAGGTCGTACTGGTCGGTGTAGAAGTACGGGATGTCGTCGAAGGATGCCGGCTTCCCGAGCATCGACTTCGCCACGACCTTGCCCGCGTTCAGCGCATTCGCCCAGTGCTCGTTGCGCAGATGCCGCTGCACCACGGGGTGGTACGCGTTCGCGACGTCACCCGCCGCGTACACGTCGGGCGCGCTGGTGCGCAGCGCCTCGTCGGTGAGGACGCCGTTCAGGATGTCGAGCCCCGCCTCTTCGGCCAGCGCGGTGTTCGGCGACGCTCCGACGCCGACGAGCACGAGATCAGCGGGAACCGTCTCGCCGTCGACCACGACCCCATCGGCGCGGTCGTCGCCGACGATCCGCTCCACGCCGACGGACGTGCGGAGGTCGACCCCGTGCTCGAGGTGGAGCCCCCGGAACACCTCCCCCATCTGGGTGCCGAGCGCCATCGCCAGCGGCACGGCATCGCGCTCGAGGATCGCGACCTCGTTGCCGAAGCCGCGGGCCGTGGCGGCGACCTCCATGCCGATCCAGCCCGCGCCGATCACCACGAGCCTCTTGCCACCTTCGCGCAGCTGCGCGGCAAGCTCATCGGAGTCGTCGAGACGCCGCAGCGTCGAGACTGCGGCCAGGTCGTGTCCGGGGAGCGCGATCATGCGCGGCGTGGCGCCCGTGGCGAGCAGCACCGCGTCGTACGTCAGGCGCTCGCCGTCGTCCAGCTCCACCGCGTGCGCGGCGGGCTCGAGCGAGGTGACCGCGACACCGGTGACGAGCCGGATGCCGTGCTCGTCATACCACTCGGCGGGGTGCAGGATGACGGCGTCCAGCCCCTCGCCGCCCGCGAGATACCCCTTCGACAGCGGAGGCCGCTGGTAGGGCGGATGCGCCTCGGCGGCGACGACGGTGATGTCGCCCTCGAACCCCTCGTCCCGCAGTGCCTCGGCGGCTGTTCCGCCGGCGAGGCCTCCCCCGATGATCAGCATGTGGCTCATGGCGACTCCTCTCGTCTCTGTCGGGGCATCACACGGGGCGCGCTCCGATGACTCGTGCCTGCAGCGCGAGGTCGGTGGCGAGCACTCCCCGGAACGCCGTGGTCGTGGTGAGGGCGCTCTCGGTGCGCACGCCCCGCGCCGACATGCACAGATGCTCGGCCTCGACCACGACGGCGACGCCCCGCGGCTCCAGCGCTGTCTCGAGCGTGCGCGCGATCTGCGCGGTCAGAGCCTCCTGCACCTGGAGCCCGCGAGCGTGGTGAGCGACGACGCGAGCGAGCTTCGAGAGGCCGACGATCCGCTCGCCGGGGACGTACCCGACCGTGGCTGTACCCCGAAAAGTCAAGAGGTGATGGCGGCACAGCGATACGAACGGGATACCGCGCACCACGACCGGCTCGTCGTACGCATCCTCGTTCGCGAACGTCGTCATCTCGAACGGCTCCGGCGTGATCATCTCGATGAAGGCGTCCGCGACGCGACGCGGCGTCTCGATCAGATCACCCTCGTCGGGATCGAACCCGAGTGCCGCGAGCAGGTCGGCGACCGCGACCATCGCCGCGTCGCGATCGATCGGGGCTTCGTCGGACAGAGCGTGCAACGCCGTCGCGTGCGCCGGGGACGACATCATCGCCACTCCTTCCGGTTGAGCGCGATCGGCTCGCCTGGCCCCGACGCTAGATCGCTCCGATTCTTTTGTCAAGGTTCCTGCTTTTAGAGGTAGACTCGCGCCGTGAGCACCCTCACCCCCAACCGCGCCGAGGCGGTCGCGGCACTCGCCGACCCGCAGCGCCGCGAGCTGTACCGCCTCGCGACCGAGCGGCCGATCGGCCGTGACGAGGCGGCCGCCGCGCTCGGAATGCCGCGGAGCACGGCAGCGGTGAACCTCGATCGATTGGCGGATGCCGGACTCCTGACGGTCTCGTACGAACGGCGTTCGGGTCGCACCGGGCCCGGCGCCGGCCGCCCGGCGAAGCTCTACCGCGCAGCCGACGCCGAGCTCGCCGCCACCATCCCGGAGCGGCACTACGAACTTGCCGGCGAATTGCTCGCCGCCGCGGCGGAGAAGGCCGACGAGCGCGGGGTGCCGGTGCGCGACGCGCTCGACGCGGAAGCCTTCGCCTCCGGAGCCGCGATCGGTGCCGGATGCGCCGATCTCGAAGAGGCGCTCACGCTGTGCGGCTACGCGCCCCGCGCGAAGGACGCGGCCGCCCAGGGCGGCACAGGGGACGCGGCATCCGTGGATCTCGTGCTCGAGAACTGCCCGTTCCACGCACTCGCCACCCGGCACACCGCCCTCATCTGCGGCGCGAACCTCGAGCTCGTGAGAGGGCTCGCGACCGCGACCGACGACGCGCGGACGCCCGTTCTCGCGCCCGCTGCGGGCCGCTGCTGCGTCGAGATCCGCCAGGGCGGCGGGTGACGGATTCCGGCAGAGTCGCCGGATATCCAGGCACCGCATCGGTTCCGCCGACATAATGAGGGCATGACCGCACCGCGCATCCTCGTCGTGGACGACGAACCGAACATTCGCGACCTGCTGATCACGAGCCTGCGATTCGCCGGGTTCCAGGTACGGGCCGTCTCCAACGGCGCCCAGACGATCTCGGCGGTGCTCGAGGAGGAGCCGGACCTGATCATCCTCGACGTGATGCTGCCCGACATGAACGGGTTCAGCGTCACCAAGCGCCTCCGCGGCGCCGGCTACACCGCTCCGATCCTCTTCCTCACCGCGAAGGACGAGACCGAAGACAAGATCACCGGCCTCAACGCCGGCGGCGACGACTACGTCACCAAGCCCTTCAGCCTCGACGAGATCGTCGCCCGCATCCAGGCGATCCTGCGCCGCACCATGCAGGCCGACGAAGAGTCGATGATCCGCGCGGGCGAGATCACGATGGACCAGGACACCCACGACGTGCAGGTGGGTGACGCGTCGATCGATCTCAGCCCCACCGAGTTCAAGCTCCTGCGCTACCTCATGCTCAACCCCAACCGCGTGCTGTCGAAGGCGCAGATCCTCGACCACGTGTGGGAGTACGACTTCAACGGCGACGCCGGCATCGTCGAGAGCTACATCTCCTACCTGCGCCGCAAGATCGACCCGCACTCGTCCGAGCCGCTCATCCAGACCAAGCGCGGCTTCGGCTACATGCTGAAGGCCGGCAAGACCGCATAACGCGGGAGCGAGCGAGGGGGACGATCTGGCGCACAAGCCCGACGCGATCACCCGGTGGTGGCGCGGAACGAGTCTGCGCGCGAAGGTCACCGGGGTCACCGTCGCGCTCCTCGGGATCGGGCTCATCGCCGCCGGCGTCGGCACGGCGCTGTTCCTGCGCAACTCACTGATCGACGGCGTCGAGACCCAGCTGCTCGCCGTGGCGCGCACCGAGGCGGGCGCACCCCTTCTCGACTTCTCGTCGGTGGACGGCCGGCTCAAGGTGTCGCCGAAGGAGAATCCGGCCGGCGTCGACTACTTCGTCGCCGTATACGACCCCGCCGTGCCAGAGGACAATCTCCTCGAGGTCGCCGGCGGACGCGGTGGACCGGCGCCCGACGTGCCGTCCACTCTCACCGCCGAGACCGCGGTCACCGAAGACGGCAACATCATCCAGCGGACCTCGGAGGACGGCGAAGCGGAGTTCCTGTCGACGGTGTCGATCCAGCAGTCCGAAGACACCGGCATCCTCTATCCCCAGATGGTGGCGGTCCCTCTGGCCCCAGTCAACCGCACCATCGCGCAGTACATCGGCATCTACTCGATCCTCGCCCTCGTGGTGCTGATCGCGGGCGCCGTGGCCACTCGGTTCCTCGTCACCCTGACGTTCCGCAGCCTCGGCCAGGTCGAGTCCACCGCCGACGCCATCGCCGGCGGCGACTTCAGCCTGCGCATGACCGACATCGAGCCGACGACGACCGAGGTCGGCCGTCTCAAGACCGCGATCAACGCGATGCTCGACCGCGTCGACGCGGCCCTCTCGCAGCGCGACTCGACGGTTCGCCAGATGCGCCGGTTCGTCGGCGACGCGAGCCACGAGCTGCGCACCCCGCTGGTCACCGTCCGCGGCTACGCCGAGCTGTATCGCATGGGTGCCATCCGCGGCGACGAGGACGTGGCGCAGTCCATGGAGCGCATCGAGAAGGAGGCGATCCGGATGGGGGTCCTCGTGGAGGACCTCCTCGCGCTCGCCCGTCTCGACGAGCGTCGCGACGTCGTGATCGGCCCCGTCGACCTGCGGCCCATCGCCCGCGACGCCGCCCTCGACGTACGCGCCGCCTCGCCGATGCGCCCGGTCACCGTCATCGACACCACGATCGACGAGCCCGCGCTCCCGCCGGCGGACGAAGCATCCGTCCCGCCCGAGACCAAGCGCCGCGGCAACACGCCGTCCGCGATCTCGCGCGCCGGCGCGACGCTGTCGCTGCTGCGACGGCGCCCGAAGCCGGTGCCCGCGGCGGGGGCCGCCGCCAGCACGGCGCTCCCGACGATCCTTCCCGACGCGGAGCCGCAGCCTCCCGCCGATGGACTCCCGCCGGTAGTGCTCGGCGACGAGAACCGCATCCGCCAGGTCGTCACCAACCTGCTCGGCAACGCGCGGCGCTATTCGTCGGAGGACTCCCCCGTCGAACTGCGTGTCGGCGTGGACGTGCGCACTCGCTCGGGGTGGATCGAGGTGATCGACCACGGCGAGGGCGTGCCCGACCAGATCAAGGACAAGATCTTCCAGCGCTTCTGGCGGGCCGACACCTCGCGCACACGCGAGACGGGCGGGTCGGGACTCGGCCTGTCGATCGTGGCGTCGATCGTCGAGGCGCTGCACGGATCCGTCGACGTGGTCGACACGCCCGGCGGCGGTGCCACCTTCCGCGTGGCGTTCCCGCTCGCCGACGCCCGTGACGCCGCCGAGCACCTCGATCTCGCGACCCAGCCGATGGCGAGGCTCACCGACGCTTCCGAGTGAGCGCCTCCTCCCCAGCCGCCGTTGCTGCGGCATCGTTCACAACTGACGACGGATGCTGCGACCCCGCGGCGTCGGACGCCTAGCGTGGCTTCACCGCGGGTTCGGCATCCGGCCGCCGCACGTTGATTCAGGAGCCCCGAATGGCCGTCTTCACCGTCGACAGCGACACCATCCTCACCTCGACCGCCACGGTGCGCGGGACGATCGACCGGCTGCAGGCCGAGTCGAACGCGATGCTCGCGCAGCTCACCCAGCTGCAGTCCTCGTGGACCGGATCGGCCTCGGCCGCGTTCGCGGGGGTCGTCGAGCAGTGGCGCGCGACGCAGCGTCAGGTCGAGGAATCGCTGGCGAGCATCAACGCCTCGCTCGCGGCCGCCGGCCGTCAGTACGCCGACACGGAGCTCGCCACCACGAGCCTGTTCCGCTGAGCCCCCCACCGCGGAACGCAGAACGGCCCCTCCGCGAGGAGGGGCCGTTCTGTGAACGCGTTACGCGGTCGTGGATCTCTGGATCAGAAGTCCATGCCACCGGTCGGGTCGCCGACGGGAGCGGCGGCCTTCTCCGGCTTGTCGGCGACGACGGCCTCGGTCGTGAGGAAGAGGCCGGCGATCGACGCGGCGTTCTGCAGCGCCGAACGGGTCACCTTGGCGGGGTCGATGATGCCCTGCGCGAACAGGTCACCGTACTCGCCCGTGGCGGCGTTGAGGCCGTGGCCGAGCGGGAGCTCCGAGACCTTGTTCGCGACGACGCCCGGCTCGAGACCGGCGTTGAGGGCGATCTGCTTCAGCGGAGCCTCGATCGCGACGCGCACGATGTTGGCACCGGTCGCCTCGTCACCCGAGAGCTCGAGCCCGTCGAGAGCCTTGCGGCCCGACTGGATGAGCGCGACGCCACCACCGGCGACGATGCCCTCCTCGACGGCCGCCTTCGCGTTGCGGACGGCGTCCTCGATGCGGTGCTTGCGCTCCTTGAGCTCGACCTCGGTGGCCGCGCCCGCCTTGATGACGGCGACGCCGCCGGCGAGCTTGGCGAGACGCTCCTGGAGCTTCTCGCGGTCGTAGTCGCTGTCGGTGTTGTCGATCTCGCGGCGGATCTGGGTCACGCGACCCTCGATCTGCGACGCCTCGCCGGCGCCCTCGACGATCGTGGTCTCGTCCTTGGTGACGATGACCTTGCGCGCACGGCCGAGCAGGTCGAGGGTGGCGTTCTCGAGCTTGAGACCGACCTCCTCGGTGATGACCTGGCCGCCCGTGAGGATCGCGATGTCCTGCAGCTGCGCCTTGCGACGGTCGCCGAAGCCGGGGGCCTTGACGGCGACCGACTTGAAGATGCCGCGGATCTTGTTGAGCACGAGCGTCGCGAGAGCCTCGCCCTCGACGTCCTCGGCGATGATGACGAGCTCCTTGCCGTCCTGGATCACCTTGTCGACGACGGGCAGAAGGTCCTTGATGTTCGAGATCTTCTGGTTCGCGATGAGGATGTACGGGTCCTCGAAGACGGCCTCCTGGCGCTCCGGGTCCGTGACGAAGTAGGGGTTGATGTAACCCTTGTCGAAGCGCATGCCCTCGGTGAGCTCGAGCTCGGTGCCGAAGGTCTGCGACTCCTCGACGGTGACGACGCCTTCCTTGCCCACCTTGTCGATGGCCTCGGCGATGAGCTGGCCGATCTCGGGGTCAGCAGCCGAGATCGACGCGGTCGCGGCGATCTGGTCCTTGGACTCGACCTCCTTGGCCGACTCGAGCAGCTCGGCGGTGATGGCCGCGACAGCCTTCTCGATGCCCTTCTTGAGCGAGATGGGGTCGGCGCCGGCCGCGACGTTGCGCAGGCCCTCGCGCACGAGCGCCTGGGCGAGAACCGTGGCGGTGGTGGTGCCGTCACCGGCGACGTCGTCGGTCTTCTTGGCGACCTCCTTGACGAGCTCCGCGCCGATCTTCTCGTACGGGTCGTCCAGCTCGATCTCCTTGGCGATGGAGACACCGTCGTTCGTGATCGTGGGGGCGCCCCACTTCTTCTCGAGCACGACGTTGCGACCGCGCGGGCCGAGCGTCACCTTGACGGCGTCGGCCAGGATGTTGAGGCCGCGCTCGAGGCCGCGACGGGCCTCCTCGTCGAAAGCGATGATCTTTGCCATGTGTGTGTCGTCCCTCCGGAACGTTGGCTTTGGGTATTAGCACTCAACAAACGCGAGTGCTAAATCATTCTGGCACTCGACCCTATCGAGTGCAAGCCGCGGAGACGGATGCTGAAACGCAAGGAGACGGGACGCCTTTCGGCATCCCGTCTCCGGTGTCGGTTCAGCGTCGGGCGCTGAGCCGGGCGTTCAGACGACGCGCACGGACTCGGCCTGCGGCCCCTTCTGGCCGGAGCCGACCGTGAACTCCACGGTCTGCCCCTCCTCCAGCACGCGGAAGCCCGACATGTCGATGTTCGAGTAGTGGACGAAGACGTCCTGGCCGTCGGCGACGGTGATGAAGCCGAATCCCTTCTCGGCGTTGAACCATTTGACGGTGCCCTGGGTCATGCGAATCTCCTGTTGCCGGCGGTGCAGGGCTTCATCGTATGCAGGCGAAAACGCGGGTCCCGGCCGTTTCGTCACTTGTTGACACGCAGGCATACAAGTATTTACCGGCGCGAAACACGCGATCGGCGTGTCAGGGCGTAGGCGCCGGCGTCTGCCCCGCGGCGGTGCGGTCGAGGCCGATCACGACCGTGAGCTGCGGCACACCCTCCGTGGTCGCGGGGTACGCCTCGCTCTGCTCGATCTCGGCGCCGCCGATGACTCCGGCGAGGCCCGCGGCAGCCGCCTCGTCGGCGGGATCCACGTAGAACACGGTGGTCGTCGGGAAGTCCTGCGAGCCCGCCTCGCCCGCGGTCACCTTGTCGTCGGCCCAGCCGGCACCCACGACGACATCCTTCATCTGCGTCGCGAGTCCCTGCTCGGGGGTCGCGTTGAGGATCATGACGTCGTAGTTCACGTCGACCACGGGTGTCACCTGGGGGACGGGCTCGACGGTCGGGGTGGGCGTGGGGACCAGCTCGATGCGGCCCGACGCCAGCAAGGTGCCGAAGATGCCGACGACGATGAGCACGACCGTGGCGAGCGCCGCCCACAGCAGCACGACCCAGCCGCGCATGCGCGGGTTCTCGGCCCGGTGGGCGCCGACGCGGTCCGTCTCCGGCACATCGTCGAAACGATCCCGGGGGAAACTGGTGGTCGGCACCCGACGATGTTACCCGTCGAACCCTGGGCGCCCCGCGCGGGCCCGCCCGCGTGGCGCGGAGCGGGAGGTCAGCGTGCGTCGGCGGCGCGCCCGGCGCGCTCGTGCAGACGCGCCTCACGCAGCCGGCGCAGGCGCTTCACGAGCATGGGGTCGTGCTCCTGCGCGTCGGTGGTGTCGATGAGGCGACCGAGCAGCTGGTAGTACCGCGCCGGCGACAGCCCCAGATCGGAGCGGATCGCCTCCTCCTTGGCCCCCGCGTGACGGCGCCACTCTGCCTCGAAGTCGAGGATGGCACGGTCGCGATCGGTCAAGGGCACGCGTCCACGCTAGCCCGCGGCATCCGTTCCTCCCGTGCGCGACGCGCGCCAGTGCACGAACGAGCCGAGCGGGTCCACCGCGGCGAGCGCCGCGCCGTCGCGGCCGAGCACGAAGCCGTCCCACGAGGAGACGTCGACGGGCGGATGCCACCGGTGGTGCTGGGCCGGCGGGTCGATGGTGACCCACACCGCGTCGAGGGTGCGCACGGTATCGAGAAGGCGCTCGCGACCCGTCCACGGGATGTGCGGCAGCACGCCCGGCGTCGTGACCACGAGCGTCGCGCCGGCGGGCGCGAGCGCGGCGGCGGCGCGCAGCACCCCCGGGTCGGACGCGTCGCCGGCGATCAGGTGCGGCGGGTCCACGGCTGCGATGTCGAGGGCGGCGGCGATCCGCTCCGTCCTTCCGCTCTCCCCGGGCCATACGAGGCTCGTGAGGAACCGCCGGTCGCCCGCGTCCGCGGCATCCAGCGGCTCGAGGTCGATCCCGGCGCGCCACACGACCTCCGGCAGCCGCAGCGGCGGTTCGCCGGTGACGTCGCACTCCAGCACGACGGTCGAGGCGCCGCCTCCGGGGTCCAGCGTCACGACGCCGTCGCTCCCCCGGTAGCGGTACGAATAGCGGTCGGGGTACAGGCACAGCCCGCCACTCGCCCCGAGCTCGAGCAGCGCGATCGGGCCGTTGATCGTCGCGAGAGCGGGGAGCAGAGCCGCGCATCGCTGCGGCTCGTTGGTCTGCAGACGGCGGACGGATGCCTCGGCCACGACCTCGTCGGCATGCTCGACGAGCCACGCCGCCCAGGCCGGGAACGCACTCTCGGGCGCACCGAGCATGCGGGTGACCGCGAACACGAGCGGCGGCTGCCGCCGCGTGGCGGGGATGCGCGCGAGGATCGCGGCGAGCTCCCGATCGGCGGCGACCCCGTCCGCCCACTCGGCGTAGAGCGCGGAACGGCCGGGCGCCTCGTCGCGTGCGAAGCGGGCGTAGCGCTCGACGACCGCGTCGGTCTCCTTTCCCCCCGTCTGATTCACCACCCCGCCATCCTCCCGCACCCGCGCCGCTGTCCATTCCCGCGAGACGACGGTGAAGCCGACGGCGACCCGCCCCACCGCACCGGCCGCTGGGGTTGAATGGAGGGTGGCCGTCGTGCGCGGCCGAGGAGGAACCATGACCTACGCCGTCGACAAGAGCGACGCCCAGTGGCGCGAAGACCTGACCGCCGACCAGTACGCCGTCCTGCGCCAGGCGGGCACCGAGCGGCCGTGGACGGGCGAGCTGCTCGACGAGAGCCGCGCCGGCCTCTACACGTGCGCGGCCTGCGGTGCCGAGCTGTTCCAGAGCGGCACGAAGTTCGACTCCCACTGCGGCTGGCCGAGCTTTTACGAGTCGATCCGCCCGGAGGCGGTCGAGCTCATCGAGGACGACAGCCACGGCATGGTGCGCACCGAGGTGCGGTGCGCGAACTGCGGCTCGCACCTGGGCCACGTGTTCCCCGACGGCTTCGGCACGCCGACCGGCGACCGCTACTGCATGAACTCGATCTCGCTGCAGTTCACGCCCGACGACCAGGCGGGAGCGGCGTGATGTCCGGCGCACTCGACGCCGCGCTCGCACGGCGGTCGTGGTCGAAGGTCACCGATGAGGCGCCGACGCACGAGGAACTCCTCGACTTCGTCGCCGCCGCCGGGCGCGTCGCCGACCACAAGTCGCTGCACCCGTGGCGGCTCATCGAGCTGCGCGGCGCCGACCGCCGGCGTCTGGGCAAGGCGCTCAACAAGGCCGAAGGTCATAAGGGCTCGTCGTCCAAGCCGATGCGCGCGCCGCTGATCATCGCGGTGGTGGCGAGCTACAGCAAGACGCACAAGGTGCCGCGGTGGGAGCAGGAGGCCGTCGCCTCCGGCGTCGCGCACCTCCTGAGCCTGGTGCTCGACGAGGCCGGCTGGGGCGTCTTCTGGCGCACCGCCGGCGAGAACACCCGGTCGAAGGTCGTGGCGAAGGCCCACGGCCTCAAGAAGAACGAAGAGCTCCTCGGCTGGCTGTACGTCGGCGGCAAGCCGAAGCGCTCGCGTCCGACGCGCCGCAAGGGCGTCGACGCCACCCGCTTCGTCAGCCGCATGCCGAAGGGCTGACACGCGGGCCGGGACGCGGCCTCAGCAGAAGCCGGCGATCCCGTTCCACGCCGGGTGGTCCCCGGTGACGCCCTCGCGCAGCACCGCCGCCTCGATCAGTCCGTACGGGCGATCGGCGGCGTAGAACACCTCGTCGGGGTTGTCGAGCCCGAACGGCGTGAGGTCGACCGCGAAGTGGTGCAGGTTCGGCATCGAGAAGCGGATCTCGTCGATCTCGGCGAACGCCTCGAGCACGCGCCGGCCCATCTCGTAGAGCGTCTGCTGCAGGGCCAGCGAGTGGGTCTCGGCGAACGCCTCGAGGAGCAGGCGCCGGACGTCGGCGAACGCCTCGTCGAAGTCGATGTCGAGGCTGCGATAGCGCCACCTCGCCGTCACCGAGGTCGCCAGGATGCGGTCATCCGTCTCAGCCAGCGTCGTGTAGCGGTCGCGCACGAACCCGCGGAACTCCGAGCCCGTCGACTTCAGCACCGCGAGGTCGCGCAGCCCCGAGATGACCGTCGCCTCGGCGCCGACGAACGTGACCACGGCCGTGCGGACCTCGGTGCCGCCCCGCACGAACGAGTGGTCGTGCCCCTTGCCGTCCACGGGGATGCGGCTCCAGGGGTACTGCTCGACCTCCCAGCGTCCGCCGGTGACCCACGCGAACTCGCCGGTGAAATGGCGCCCCAGCCGCAGCAGGAACTCCTCGGGCGCGCCGACGCCGTCGCGGGCGAAGGCGAACACCGTGTTCTTCTGCGTGTCGGTGGCGACGATGCGGGCGTTGTCGCCCTCGATGTGGGCCGCCGTGAAGTCACCACGAAGCTGCGACGTCACGGCGAGGTCGGTGATCGAGTGCCGCAGGCCGTCGCGGTCGACCCGGACGAGCCGCACCTCGGCCTTGCCGTACTGGTTCGCGCCGAGCACGATGCCAGGCTCGGTCATGTCAGTTCCCCCGGTAGGTGGAGTACGCGAACGGGCTGAGCAGCAGCGGCACGTGGTAGTGCTGGCCGCCGTCGGCGACGGCGAAGTCGATCGACACGACCGGGTAGAACGTGGCGCGCCCCGTCTGGGCGAAGTACTCTCCGGTCGCGAACGTGAGCCCATATGTGCCGGGCTCGAGGCGCTCCGGGCCGAGATCCGAGATCCGGCCCGCCTCGTCGGTGACGCCGGACGCGATCTCGATGCCGTCGTCTCCGGTGAGCACCACGCCGACGCCGCGCGCAGGGCCTCCGAGCGCAGCATCCAACACGTGCGTCGTGATCTGGCTCATGAACCGATGATCCCTTCCCGTCGGAGGAGGGCGATCTGCCGCAGCTGCTCCGCGACGACCGCGATCTCCTGTTGCTCAGTGTGGGCCAGTCGTGCGCTCAGCGCATCGAGGATCTCGTCGGCGCTGCGGGCTGCCGCCCGGATCAGGAAGACGCGCGAGGTCCGGTGGGCTCAGGCGGCGAGCTGGGCGCGGAGGCGGTCGACGTGACCGTTGGGGTCGACCCGGTACTCGGCGGACTGCACCGTGCCCTCGGCATCCAGCACGAAGGTCGAGCGGATGAGGCCGACGCGCTCCTCGCCGCCCACGACCTTCGTTCCCCACACACCCCACGCCTCGGCGACGGCGTGGTCCTCGTCCGAGAGGAGCGGGAACTGCAGCTGCTCGGCCTCGGCCCACTCGGCGAGACGCTCGACCGAGTCGGGCGAGACGCCGACGACGGCGACCCCCGCCGCCTGCAGCGACGCGAGGTTGTCGCGGAAATCGCACGCCTCGGTCGTGCAGCCGGGCGTGAAGGCGGCCGGGTAGAAGTACACGACGAGGCGGCGGCCCGCGAAGTCCTCGGGCCGCACCACCGTGCCGGTGGAGTCGGGCAGCGCGAAGCCGGGGTTCGCGTCGCCGGCCTGAAGCTGCGTGCTGGTCTGCGGGGTGTGGTCGGCCATGTCGTGCGTCCCTTCGATGGTTCGTCGCTCTGCGGCGCCGGTCACGAGGTGGGGTGCACCCCGAACGCGAGCGCCAGCTTCTCGATCTTCTGCGCCCGGCCGAGCCGGGGCAAGTCGCTGCCGTCACGGACCACGCGGCCACGGCCCTCGAAGTCGGCGAGGAAGTCCAGGGCCCACAGCACCTCGCTCGGCGTGGGGCAGATGACCTCGTTGATGACGGGAGCCTGCTCGGCGGCGAGACAGAGCTTTCCGGTCATGCCCATCGACACCGTGATCGCGGAGTGCTCGCGCAGCGTCGGCATGCTGTTGCCCACGGTGGGGCCGTCGATCGGGCCCGGCAGGTTGCCCACGCGGCTCGCGACGACCATGCGCGCACGCGGGTAGGCCATCGCCTCGGCATCCGCGCTCATGCCGGTGTCGCGGCGGAAGTCGCCGCTGCCGAACGCGAGGCGGAAGGCACCGCGGGCGCGCGCGATGTGGGCGGCGTCCTCCATGCCCAGCGCCGACTCGACGAGCGCCACCACGGGCACGTTGCCGCCGAGGCGGTCGAACGAGCTCGTCACCTGGTCGGCCGACTCGGTCTTGGCGAGCATGATGCCGAGGAGCGACGGGATGCCCGCGAGGGCCGCGAGGTCGTCGGCCCAGAACGGGCTGAGCGCGTCGTTGACGCGCACCCACGCGCGACCGCCGCCGCGGAGCCAGTCGGTGACGTCCTGCCGGGCCTGCGGCTTGTTGCTCGGGTCGACGGCATCCTCGATGTCGAGCACGACCGCGTCTGCCCGCGACGCCGCCATGTCGTCGAACGACGCGGGCCGGGTACCCGGAACGAGCAGCCACGAGCGTGCGATCGACGGGTCCACCGCGCGATGGCGCGCCGGACGCGTGGTGATCAGCGACCGCAGGTCGTCCTCTGCCTCCAGGACTTCCGCGCCGCTGCCATAGGGATCTGCCGACATCTCACTCTTCTTCCGTATCGTCACGTCTCACCCGGCCGGAGGGCGGCCGGTGTCGGCGCTCAGGCCGCGTCTCGACGCAGCAGGCGACCGCGGGGCTCGGCGGAGTCGACCCGTTCACCCCGCAGGAAGGTCTCGCGGACGACGCCCGACAGGGCCCGGCCGTCGTACGGCGAGAGGGGAATCTTGTGGTGCAGACGGGCGACGTCGACGACGAACCCGGCGTCGGGTGCGAAACACCGACAGGTCGGCGTCGAAGCCGAGCGCGATCCTGCCCTTGCGGGCGAGGCCTGTGAGGGCCGCCGGACGCGCCGACATCCATTCCACCACCTTCTCCATTCAGATGCCTCTTCGTTGCGGGTGTCAGGTGAGCCGGATCTGGCGGTTGACGTCCTTGTACAGCAGGTAGCGGAAGGGCTCGGGGCCGCCGGCGTAGCAGGCCTGCGGGCAGAAGGCCCGGAGCAGCATGTAGTCGCCGGCCTCGCACTCCACCCAGTCGTCGTTGAGCCGGTACACCGCCTTGCCCTGCAGCACGTAGAGGCCGTGCTCCATGACGTGCGTCTCGGCGAACGGGATCGACCCGCCGGGCTGGAAGGTCGCGATGTTGACGTGCATGTCGTGCGAGAGATCGCCGGGATCGACGAAGCGGGTCGTCGCCCACGCGCCGTCGGTGTCGGGCATGGCCCGCGGTTCGACGTCCTGATCCCTCGTCACGAACGACGTCGGCACTGCCACGCCGTCGATCCGCTCGTACGCTTTGCGGATCCAGTGGAAGCTCGTCGGCCCGTCGCCGTCGTTGGCGAGCGACCACCTCGCACCCGGTGCGAGGAACGCGTACCCGCCCGGCTCGAGCACGTGGCGCTCCGCCCCGAGCGTGAGCGTGAGCGCGCCTGCCGTGACGAAGATCACTCCCTCGACGCCGCCCTCGGACTCTGGTGTCGTGGCGCCCCCACCGGGCGCGATCTCGACGATCAGCTGGGCGAACGTCGTCGCGGACCCCGGGATCGGGCGCGCGAGGATCCAGGACCGCGTGTTCGTGAAGCCGGGGAGGTTGCTCGTCACGATGTCGCGCAGCACGCCCTTCGGGATGAACGTGTACGCCTGCTTCACGATGGCCCGGTCGGTGAGGAGTGCGGTCTGCGGCGGGAGTCCGCCCCGCGGCGTGTAGTAGCTCATGCGCGCTCCTCGGTGGCGTGCGTCGCATGCGCGAGCGCGGCGAGCGCCGCGAGGTCGAGGCCCGCGCCCTGCGTCAGGTCGCGCTCGGTGATCGCCGCGCAGGCGACGCCGCGGACCAGGAACGCCGCGAGCGCGCGGGCGGTCGCGGGCTCGTCGAGCACCCCGCCCGGCACGCGATCGACGTAGGCGCGCAGGCGCGCGGCGGCCGGCGCGAATCCTTCGCGATAGAAGCGGACGTTGGCGACGAAGCGCGGCACGAGCTGCGCCGGGTGCAGATCCCAGCCCTGGAAGAACCCGCGCGCCAGCGACCGACGCGTGAGCCGCGCGCTGAGGAGCCAGGCCGCGCGCACGGCGTCCGCATCGCCGACCGGCAGGATGTTCGTCGACCCATCCGACAGCCGCACGCCGGTCTGCGCCGCCGCCAGCTGCATCACGTTCTTGGCGTGGTCCGCCGCCGGGTGGTCCAGCGACTGGTGCCCCGGGGCGATGCCGAGCGCGGCGCTGTAGTCGTAGGTGCCGTAGTGCAGCCCACTCACCCGGCCCTCGGCGGCGTGGATCGCACGGGGCAGCGGCGAGGTCCCGTCGGCGCCGAGCACGATCTGCGGGGTCTCGACCTGCAGCTCGAACCGTAGCCGTCCCGCGGCGAGCCCGTGGTGCTGCTCGAGGAGGTCGCACAGCCGCGCCATCGCCTCGACCTGCGCCACCGTGGTCACCTTCGGCAGCGTGAGCATGAGACCGTCCGGCAGATCGCCGGCTTCGAGCATCGTCGCCAAGAAGAGATCGAGAGAACGGATGCTGCGCCCGCGCGTCGGCCGCTCCAATCCCTTGATGCGGATCCCGAAGAAGGGTGGCGCCTCGCCGCCCGCGACGGCCTCGACCAGCCGCCCCGCCGCGCGACGGACGTCCGCGTCCTCGGCCTGGTCGCCGCGATCGCCGTAGCCGTCCTCGAAGTCGAGGCGGAGGTCTTCGATCGGCTCCGACGCGAGCTTCGCCGCGACGAGGGCAGCGACGTCGTCGGCGAACTCCTCGGGCACGCCGAGGTCTCGCGCGACGGCATCCATGCCACCGTGGGCGGCGACCGCGTCGAGCGCGGCAGCGCCCCACTCGGCCGTGAGCGCCGGGGTGTACCGGTCGGCGGGCACATAGACCGTGTGCACGGGCTGCCGGGTGACGTCATCGCCCGGGTAGCGTCGGGCGAGGAGCCGATCAGCCGGCTCCAGGAAGTGGTCGATGTGCGCGAGGTCGTCCGGCGTCAGCGCGGGTCCTGTCATCGCAGGCTCGTCCGGCCGGGCGCCGTCGTGGGCGCGCGACGGGAGGGTGCGGTGCGGCGGTGACCCCTTCGGCACGGTCTCAGCATGCCACCCTGCGGTGCGACACGGGGTGCGGAGACCGCGAGCCGTCGTCAGTGGCCGCGGCGCGGCATCCGTCTCCACGGCACGGCCGCGACGACCACCGACAGGATCGCGAGCGTCGACATGATGAGGGAGGCGCCGAGCGTCGGCGCCTCCTCGGTCGGCCAGATCGCGTCGATCAGCACCGAGGTGACGACCTGGCCGACGACCGTGCCGAGACCGAGGAGCAGTACGCCGGTGTAGGGCACGAGCGCGGCCGCGAGGAAGATGTACGTCACGCCGATCACGCCACCGAGGTACAGCCACGGGTCGGACGGGAAGGACGTCGGCGGGCCGGCCACCGCGGTGTGGATGAGCTCGGCGACGCCGAGCACCGCCGTGCCGCCGATGAAGTTCACGAGGGTCGCCGTCAGCGGCGTGCCGACGCGCTGGCGCAGCCGGCCGTTGACCGCGGACTGCCACGCGATCCCGGCGCCGACGAGGAAGGGCAGGACGAGGAGCACCGGCGGGGCATGCGCGCCGCCCGCGAGCGATACGCCCGCGGCCAGCACCGCGAGCGCTCCGCCGACGAGGCGCGCGGGCGTGACCGCGACGATCCCAGCCGGGCCGATTCCGGCGCGGTCCAGCAGCAGGCCGCTCACCGCCTGGCCCGCGACCACGCCCACCGTGAACAACGCCACGCCGATGATGCCGACCGCGAGCGACTGGGTGGCGACCGAAAGCGCACCGGCGACCCCGCCGCACAGCATCCAGAGAGGGATGCTGCGCGCCTTGAGCCCGGTGACCAGCGCGCCGAATCCGCGCCGCCCCTGCGGGATCGCCGCCGACAGCAGGACGACCACGATGAGACCCGAGCCGAACGAGATCACGGCCGCGGCGAACCCGTCGCCGATCCGGACGCCGAGCTGGCCGTTGATCCGCGCCTGCACAGCGGTGAGGACGCCGATGAGCGCCGCGCCGCCGAGTCCGATCCAGACGGGCAGGCGGCGTGCGGTCACCCGATCCATCCTCTCCTGCCCATCGGGCTGGAGAGGGCCGCCGGGCGCGGTCCCCGCGGCGAGTCCCGGGAAGCTGGAGCCGACTACGGGACTTGAACCCGTAACCCCCGTATTACAAGTACGGTGCGCTACCAATTGCGCCAAGTCGGCAGAGCGCCCAGTCTAGCGGCGCTCGCGCGTGGCACCCGTCAAGGGGACGGCGTAGGCGTGGGCGTGGGCGTCGGCGTGCCCTTGAAGTACGCGTCGCTCGCCACGGTCAGGACGAACTGCGCGAACTCCTTGGGGTCGTCGAGCTTGCCGACGTACTGCGTGCCGTTGACCAGCACCATCGGGGTGCCGGTCAGGGCCACGCCGTCCGTGTCGGGGAGCTCCTTCAGCGCCTGCTCGGTCGCCGACTTCGCCCACGACGCGTACGACTGGTCCTCGATGCACGCGCGCACGACCTTGGGGCTGTCGAGCCCGGTCGCCTGCGCGAGCGTCGCCAGCTCATCATCGGTGAGTCCGTCGGAGTCGACTTCCGGCTGCTGGCGCAGCAGCGCGTCGTTGAACGCGAAGAAGTAGTCAGGCGCGTGCTGGGCGACGCAGGCGGCGGCGCCGGCGGCGCGGAGGGAGTACTTCGTGCCGTTCGACTTCGCGGTGAGCATGGCGACCGGGTAGTACGCCAGGGTCGCGGCGCCGTTGTCGACCCACGTGGACAGCTGCTTCATGTTCGCGAGCTGGAACTCGCGCGAGCCCGTCGAGAGGTAGTCCACGTACACGCGGATGTCGACCGCCGGCGCCTCCGTCGGTGTCGCGGTGGGGGTCGGCTCGGTCTCGGGGGCCGTGCTCGCCTCGCCGTCGACGAGGCCGCCGACGCCGGGGTCGTCGGCGACGCCGGCTCCGGTCACGTCGGTCACGACGAACCCGCCGTCGACGCCCTTCGCCGGGCTCATCGTCGGCTTCGACGCGCTCGACGAGACGGTCCAGGTCACCACGACGGCGATGACGGCCACGAACGCGACCGCGACGGCGACGAGCGACGTCCGTCGGATCAGGCGCGCTCGCGACTGGCGCGCCTTCACCTGCTGCGCCTTCTCACGCACGGCGTCGCGGCGCTCGCTGGGCGCGGCGTTCGGTGACTCGTCGCTCGACATGGAACCTCTCGGGGCGAAAGTGGGCCGGTCATCCGGCGGGGCCAGGCGGGAAAGCGGCCGTCCACGATGCTAGTCAGCCACCCTGGGAAATGCCCAGACGCAAGCTCCGCGCGCGCCGTGTCATACTGTTCCTTGCGCCCGATGGCGGGCGTGCGGGTAAAGCCCCCGCTCATTCCTCACTACGGATCGTCCGGCACGTACCTGCCGGTGAAGGAGAAGAGAACATGGCGTCCGTCACGTTTGACAACGCAACTCGTCTGTACCCCGGGGGCACTCGCCCCGCTGTGGACAAGCTCAACCTCGAGGTCGGTGACGGGGAGTTCCTCGTTCTCGTCGGCCCGTCGGGTTGTGGAAAGTCCACGTCGCTGCGCATGCTGGCCGGCCTCGAAGAGGTCAACTCGGGCCGCATCCTGATCGGCGACCGCGACGTCACCGACGTCCCCCCGAAGGACCGCGACATCGCGATGGTCTTCCAGAACTACGCGCTGTACCCGCACATGACGGTCGCCGAGAACATGGGCTTCGCGCTCAAGATCGCCGGCGTCGGCAAGGAGGAGCGCGCCGCGCGCGTCCTCGAGGCCGCCAAGCTCCTCGACCTCGAGCAGTACCTCACCCGCAAGCCGAAGGCCCTCTCGGGCGGTCAGCGTCAGCGCGTCGCGATGGGCCGCGCGATCGTCCGCCAGCCCCAGGTCTTCCTCATGGACGAGCCGCTGTCGAACCTCGACGCGAAGCTCCGCGTCCAGACCCGCACCCAGATCGCGTCGCTGCAGCGCCGCCTCGGCGTCACCACGGTCTACGTCACGCATGACCAGACCGAGGCCCTCACCATGGGCGACCGCATCGCGGTCCTCAAGGACGGCCTCCTCCAGCAGGTCGGCACGCCGCGCGACCTGTACGAGAAGCCGAACAACGTGTTCGTCGCCGGCTTCATCGGCTCGCCGGCCATGAACCTCTTCCCGGCCCACATCGCGGAAGGCGGCGTGCAGTTCGGTGACACGGTCGTGGGCGTCGAGGCCGACACGCTCGGCAAGGCGCACGGCTCCGAGGTCACCATCGGCGTCCGTCCGGAGGACATCCAGGTCGCTCCCGCCGACGGCAAGGGCCTCGAGGTCGTCGTCGACCTCGTCGAGGAGCTCGGCGCCGACGGCTACCTCTACGGTCACGCCGACGTCGCCGGCAAGCGCACCGACATCGTCGCCCGCGTCGACGGCCGCCGTCACCCGATCGCTGGCGACAAGGTCATGCTCGCGCCGGTGCCCGGACACGTCCACGTGTTCGACATCGAGTCGGGCGAGCGCCTGACCGACAAGGCGATCGCCGCGGCGTAAACGCTGATTCGTTCGCGACGGCGCGGGTGGGAGAATCTTCCCCCCGCGCCGTCGCTCGTTTCCCAGGAGGGTATGTGCCTGACGCCCTGAGCATCACCGCCTCGAGCGTCGATCCGGGACTGCTGACGCTGCCGTGGTCGACGCCGCTCGGCGACTGGCCGTCGAGCCACATCGTCTTCCTGCCGAAGGGCATCTCGCGCCACCTGGTGCGGTTCGCCAACCTCTCGGGTCGCGTGGTCGCCATCAAAGAGACCACGCAGGCCATGGCACAGCGCGAGTACGACATGCTCGGCAACCTCGCCCGCCTGGATGTGCCGTGCGTCGAGCGCGTCGCCGTGATCGCCGGGAGGACGGATGCTGCGGGCGAGGCGCTTCCCGCGGCTCTGGTGACCGCGCACCTGAAGTTCTCACTCCCCTACCGCGCCCTGTTCACGCAGGTGCTGCGCCCCGACACGGCCACCCGGCTCGTGGATGCGCTCGCCCTGCTCCTGGTGCGCCTCCACAACGTGGGCTTCTTCTGGGGCGACGTCTCGCTGTCGAATACGCTGTTCCGCCGCGACGCGGGCGCCTTCGCCGCCTACCTCGTCGACGCAGAGACCGGAGAGCTGCACGAGAGCGGCCTGACGCCGGGTCAGCGTGCGCATGACCTCGACGTCGCCCGCACCAACATCGCCGGCGAGATCATGGACCTCGAAGCCGGCGGGCGCCTCGAGGGCGGCGTCGACGCGATCGCGATCGCGGACGGCATCGTGTCGTCGTACCACTCGCTGTGGGCCGCCCTCACCGACGAGGAGACGTTCCGCGCCGACGAGGCGTACCGGCTCACCGAACGCGTGCAGCGGCTGAACGACCTCGGGTTCGACATCGGCGAGATGTCGATCCAGACGACGGCGGACGGCACTCGCGTGTCGATCCAGCCGAAGGTCGTCGACTCCGGCCACCATCAGCGGCGCCTGCTGCGCCTCACGGGGCTCGACGTCGAGGAGAACCAGGCGCGACGCCTGCTCAACGACCTCGACGAGTTCCGCGTGCGCATCTCCCGTCTCGGAGACGACGAGGAGATGGTCGCGCACGAGTGGCTGACCCGTGTCTTCGAGCCGGTCGTCAAGGCGATCCCGTGGGACCTGCGCTCGAAGCTCGAGCCCGCCGAGGTGTTCCACCAGCTGCTCGAGCACCGCTGGTACCTGTCGCAGGCCAAGGGCAAATCGGCGCCCCTCGCCGAGTCGCTGACGAGCTACATCGACAACGTGCTCCGACACCGCCGCGACGAGGCGACGCTGATGGGGCCGCCCACCGAGACCGTGTCGCTGTCCGTCATCACGTCGCCGAACCCCGTCATCGACGACGAGGAGGACGAGATCGACTGGCGCGACCTGGTCTGACCTGGAGCGTCAGTAACCGACGGTGAACCGCTTGCGGGGGTGCTGCGGGTTCTCGATCTCGTCGACGACAGCCACGGCGAGGTCCTCGCCGGAGATGTACGACTCCCCCTCGGCGTCGGTGACGATCACGTCGCCGCCGGTGCGGTACTCGCCGGTGCGCTCCCCCGGGTTGTAGGCCCCGAAGCCGCCGGCCGGGTGGATATAGAACCAGTCCAGGGACTCGGGACCCTCCTTGAGGTCCTCGAGGACGCCGATCGCCTCGAGCGCCTCCGCCTTGTAGTCCTCGGAGAAGGAGGGCAGGTCGACGACCCGCTCGCCGCCCTCCGTCACGAGGCTGCCGCCGGCGCCGCCGATCACGCCGAGGCGCACACCGTCGGGAAGAAGGCTCGCCAGCGCTGCGATGTTCGGACGCACCAGGCCCTGCATCTCGCCGCGCGGAGCGACCGCCGAGACGACGACGTCGACGCCCTCGATCTGGGCGAGCAGATCGGGGACATCGGTGAGCGACCCCTCGATGTACATCGCCCCGGCATGGCGCTCGGCGGGGATGCGCCGCGCGATCGACAGGACGCTGTGCCCCCGGCTCACCGCCTCGCCGACGATGTGACGGCCGGCGTATCCCGAGCCTCCGATGACGGCGATGCGTGCCATGTGCTGCCTTTCGACGTAGGGTCTCGCCGGCGTGCGCCGGCTCTGCAAGATGGGGCGGACTCAGGCGGGACGGGCGGCGCCCCGGATCGTCGAGACCTGGTACAGGGCGACGGATGCCGCGATCCCGGCGTTGAGCGATTCGGTGGCCGACGAGATCGGGATCGACACGATCTGGTCGCAGGTCTCGGTGACCAGGCGCGAGAGGCCCTTGCCTTCAGAGCCCACCACGATCACGACGGGACGGTCGGCGAGCTCCAGCTCCGGAAGCGAGACGTCTCCGCCGCCATCGAGGCCGAGCACGAACACGCCCTGCTTCTTGAAGTCCTTGAGCATCGCGGTGAGGTTCGAGGCGAGGGCGACCGGCACGCGCGCGGCCGCGCCCGCACTCGTCTTCCACGCGGCCGAGTTGACGCTGGCCGAGCGGCGTTGCGGCACGATGACCGCCTGCCCGCCGAAGGCGGCGGTGGAGCGGAGGATCGCGCCCAGGTTGCGCGGGTCGGTGATGCCGTCGAGCGCGACGAACAGCGGGGTCTGCCCCGAGTCGATGACCTGCTCGAGCAGGTCCTGCGGGTGGCCGTACTCGTACGGCGGCACCTTGAGCGCGACACCCTGGTGCACGCCGTCGAACCCGGCCATGCGGTCGAGCTCGGGGCGGGTCACCTCGAGCACGGGGATGTCGCGGTGCGTGGCGATGGCCAGCATCTCCTTGACGCGGTCGTCCATCTCGACGCGCTGCGCGATGTAGAAAGCGGTCGCGGGGATCTTGGCGCGCAGCGCCTCGAGCACCGAGTTGCGGCCGGTGACCGTCTCGGTGTCGTCGTCCTTCTTCGCGGGGCGCGACGAGCGCGGAGCCGGCTGGCCCGGCTTGCCCTTGCCGCCGGCGGCCGCGTACCGCTCAGCGGCGGCCTTGCGCTTGCCGGCGGGGTGCCACGCGCGGTCCTCCGCCTTGGGTGTGGGCCCGCGACCCTCGAGGGACCGCTTGTTCTTTCCGCCGGTGCCCTTGGTGGGACCCTTCTTGCTGCTCTTGCTGGCGCCGGGGCGTCCTGGCTTGGCCATCAGTTCTCCTTCATGCGGGCCGCGGCCCGTCCGTTGCTCTCCGCCGGGCGAGAAGAGTCGGCGACACTCCAGTGCGTCCCGTCGGGACCGTCTTCGAGGGCGATGCCGGCCGCCGCGATCGCGTCGCGGATGCGGTCGGCTGCCGCCCAGTCCTTCGCCGCGCGCGCATCGGCGCGCTGGGCGATCATCGTCTTGACCAGTGCGTCGAGAGCGGATGCCTCGGCCGAGGCGTCGGTCGACCGCCAGTGCGGGTCGAGGGGGTCGATGCCGAGCACGCCCGCCATGACGGCGACGTCGGCGAACGCCCGAAGCGCCGCGTCGCGGTCGCCCGCGTCGAGTGCGGAGTTGCCGTCACGCACGGTCTCGTGCAGCACCGCGAGCGCCTGGGGCACGCCGAGGTCGTCGTCCAGTGCTGCGGCGAACGCGGCGGGGACTGCAGCATCCACTCGTACGTCCTCCGTGGTGCGCAGCATCCGGATCGCGCGCTCGAGGAAGGTGCGGATGCGCTCGAGCGCCGCCTCGGCCTCGTCGAACGTCGACGGGGTGATGTCGAGGCTGGACCGGTAGTGCGCCGCGGCGAGCGCGTAGCGCACCACGAGGGGGTCGCGCTCGCGGAGCAGGTCCTCGGCGAGGACGAAGTTGAAGAGCGACTTCGACATCTTCTGCGCGCCGACGGTCACGAGGCCGTTGTGCACCCAGTACCGTGCGAAGCCGTCGCCGGCCGCCGTGGACTGCGCCAGCTCGTTCTCGTGGTGGGGGAAGCGCAGGTCGAGCCCGCCACCGTGGATGTCGAACTCCGCGCCGAGGTAGCGGCGCGCCATCGCGGAGCACTCGATGTGCCAGCCCGGGCGGCCCGCGCCCCACGGCGAAGCCCAGGTCGCCGATGCCGGCTCGTCGGCTTTCGCGCCCTTCCAGAGGGCGAAGTCGCGGGGGTCGCGCTTGCCACGCGGATCGGCGTCCGCGGCCGGCTCCATCGCGTCGATCGACTGGTTCGTGAGCGACCCGTAGTCGGACCACGACCGGACGTCGAAGTAGACGTCGCCCGCAGCATCCGTGTCCCGGGCCGCGGCATAGGCATGACCCGCCTCGACGAGCCGCTGGATGAGCTCCTGCATCTGCGGGATCGACGCCGTCGCCCGCGGCTCGTAGGTCGGCGGGAGGATGCCGATCGCGGTGTACGCGCGGGTGAACTCGAGCTCCATGCGGTACGCGAGCGCCCACCAGGGCTCGCCATCCGTGGCGTTCGCGAGCACCTTGTCGTCGATGTCGGTGACATTGCGCACGAAGGTGACGCGGCCGTAGCGGTGGGTGAGCCAGCGGCGCAGGATGTCGAAGCTCAGCGCACCGCGCAGGTGCCCGATGTGGGGACCGGACTGCACCGTCGGACCGCATACGTAGATCGTGACGTTTCCGGGGTCGAGGGGCACGAAATCGCGCAGGGTCTGCGCCTTGGTGTCGTACAGCTGAACCGTCACCGCACCAGCCTACCGGCGGGCACCACGGCGACCCCTGAGAGACCTGTGGGGGCACGCGGGCGGAAGGCACCGATTCGGATAGGGGCATGCCGGCGGAGCGCGCCGACTCGGGTATAAACAGTGGGTGCATGCGCTCGCCGTCCTCGCCGCCGCGCTGCTGTTCGGCACGACCGGCACCTCGCAGGCGCTCGGCCCCGACGGCACCACTCCCCTGTCGATCGGCGTGATGCGCATGGTGATCGGCGGCACCGGTCTGGCGATCATCGCCTTCTCGCTCGCCGCGCGCCACGCCCGGCACCGGCCGGCGGGCACGGTCCGCCCGCGATGGGGCCTGCGTCCCGTCCTGCTCATGGTCCTGACGGGCGCGTGCCTCGCGCTGTACCAGCCCCTGTTCTTCCTCGGCACCGAGCGCAATGGCGTCGCGGTCGGGACTGTCGTCGCCCTCGGCTCCGCACCGATCCTCGCGGGTCTTCTGGAGTGGGCGCTGACACGTCGGATGCCGACACTCACGTGGATGGGCGCGACCGCCCTCGCGACGATCGGTGTGGTGCTGCTCGGCTTGGGCGGCGCGGCGGGCGCGGGCGGCGGAACGGATCCGCTGGGGCTGCTCGGATCCATCGGCGCGGGCGCCTCGTTCGCGGTGATCGCCAACGCCCAGCGTCGGCTGCTCGACGACGGCTGGGATCCCTTCACCGTCGTCGGCGCCATGGGTGCGAGCTCGGCGATGATCTGCGCGTTCGCGCTGCCCTTCGTCGACGTGGCCTGGCTCGGCACGACGTCGGGCGTGGTGATGACGCTCTGGCTGGGACTCGCGACCGTCTCGATCGCGTACGTGCTGTTCACCTGGGGGCTCAGCGGACTCACCGCGGCCGCGGCGGCGACCCTCACCCTCGGCGAACCGCTGACGGCGAGTGTGCTCGGCATCGTCGTGCTCGGCGAGCGGCTGTCGGCGCTCGCGATCGTCGGACTCGTCGTCCTCGCCGCGGGGCTCGCGCTCCTCGCGTGGGGGTCCCGCGCCCCGCGCGACCCCGCTCCCTACGCCGTCGAGGCGTGAGGCCCCCGGCGGCGGGAAACACGGTGGAAACCGGCGCCTGGCACACTGGGCGCGACATGCAGCGCACCATCGAGATCCGCACCGACGACCTGACCGGCGAAGCCACCCGGCGCCTCATCGCCCTCCACCTCGAGGGGATGCACGACACGTCTCCTCCCGAGAGCGTGCATGCCCTCGACATCGATGCGCTGCGGCATCCGTCCCTGTCGGTCTGGACGGCCTGGATCGACGGCGAGCTCGCGGGCGTGGGCGCGCTGAAAGCACTCGACGCCGACCGGGGCGAGATCAAGTCGATGCGCGCGGACGACCGGTTCCGCGGCGCCGGCGTCGGCCGCGCGCTGCTGCGCCACATCGTCGAGGCCGCCCGGCACCGGGGCATGTCGAGCCTGTGGCTCGAGACCGGCACCACGGAGGACTTCGTCCCCGCCCAGCGCCTCTACGAGAGCGAGGGCTTCGTGTACTGCGGCCCCTTCGGGGACTACGCCCTCGACCCGTTCTCGGTCTTCATGACCCGCACTCTCTGACCCGCTTCCTGAATCAGTTCACTTGCGCTGCATGCGCCGATTGCTCCTTCTGACGAGCGCAAGTGAAGCGAGAGGACGGCGAGGCGACGAGGGCCGTCAGGCCGGGACGACGAGGGCGACCGCGAAAGCTGACACGCCCTCACCCTGCCCGGTGAAGCCGAGGCCATCGGTGGTCGTCGCCGACACCGACACCGCCGCACCGCCGAGCGCGGCCGAGAGCGCCCGCTCAGCTTCGGTACGGCGCGCGGCGAAGCGCGGACGATTGGCCTGAACCTGCACCGACACGTTGCCGACGCGCCAGCCCGCTTCTCCGAGGAGCGCGACGGTGCGCGTGAGGAACGCGTCGGCATGCGCGCCGGCGTACTCGGGGTGTTCGGTGCCGAAGTGCGTGCCGATGTCGCCGAGACCCGCAGCGGCGAGCAGCGCGTCGACGATCGCGTGGGCGACGGCGTCCCCGTCGGAGTGTCCCGACAGCGGGGCCTCGCCCGGCCACTCGAGCCCCGCGAGCCACAGCGTGCCCGCGCCGCCGAACGCGTGGACGTCGGTGCCGACGCCGACGCGCGGGAGCGCAGGACCGCTGCCGAGGTGCGCCGCGGCGTGTGGCACGGGCTCGGCGATCAGGTGGCGGGCACGGTCGAGGTCTGCGGCGGTGGTGATCTTGAAGGCGAGCGGATGCCCCGGCACGGCCACGACCGCATGCCCGGCCTCCGCGACCAGGGCGGCGTCGTCCGTGAAGTCCTCGACGGCGGCGTCATATGCCGCGTCGAGCACATCTCGCCCGAAGCCCTGTGGCGTCTGTGCGGCGGCGAGCTCGGCACGATCGACCGCGGCGACGACCTCGTCGCCCGCCACGCGCTTGATGGTGTCGATCACCGGCAGCACGGGGATCGCGCCTGCCGCGCCGCCGTCGATCGCGTCGATGACGCGCTCGAAGACCTCGGGCGGGGTGAGTGCGCGCGCCGCATCGTGGACCAGCACGACCTCGACATCGGCCCACAGTGCCGCCAGACCGGCGGCCACCGAGGCCTGCCGGGTGTCGCCGCCCGCGACCACCGACACCAGGTCGCGACGCTCCCCCGCGGTAGCCAGCGCCTCGCTCAGGGCGTCGCCCTCGCGCCCGACGGGTGCGACGATCACGACCTGCGAGAGCGGGGCGGCGAACACACCCTCCAGGGCGTGCCGCAGGATGCTGCTCCCGTCGATGCCGACGAATGCCTTCGGCTCTCCGGCCCCCAGGCGGGTGCCGGATCCGGCGGCCACGACGATGACGCCGACGCGCGGCACGGGAGTGATGCTCACCCGTTCACGCTATCGCGATCGCCGGGGGGCGCCGCGCACGGCCGGTCCCTGCGGAATCGGGCGCACACAGCAGAACGGCGCCCCGTAGGGCGCCGTTCCAGGAGTCTCAGCTCGCGAGGACCTCGTCGAGAAGGACGCTCGCCTTCTCCTCGTCGGTCTTCTCGGCCAGGGCGAGCTCGGAGATCAGGATCTGCTTCGCCTTGGCGAGCATGCGCTTCTCTCCGGCCGACAGGCCGCGGTCCTGATCGCGGCGCCAGAGGTCGCGCACGACCTCGCTGACCTTGATGACGTCACCGGAGGCGAGCTTCTCGAGGTTCGCCTTGTAGCGGCGCGACCAGTTGGTCGGCTCCTCCGTGAAGGGAGCACGCAGCACCTCGAAGACCTTGTCGAGGCCCTCCTTGCCGATGACGTCTCGGACGCCGACCAGGTCGACGTTCTCTGCGGGGACTTCGATGATGAGATCACCCTGCGTGACGTTGAGCTTCAGGTACTTCTTCGTCTCGCCCTTGATGATCCGGTCTTTGACCTCGATGATCGTAGCCGCCCCGTGGTGGGGGTAGACGACCGTCTCGCCAACCTCAAAAAGCATGGAGTTATGTCCTTTCGGCAACCTCCAGGATACCACAGGCGAAATACGCTAAGGTTCTCCGCCCTCCGGCCGAAGCGGTGCTCCGCGCGGTCCATCGCGAGCCCCTAGAATGCTGAAGAACCGTCATCCGTCTTATGGAGGATCCGTGAATCGCCGCCTCATCGCGTCGCTGGCCATCGGGGGCGCACTCGTCCTCACGACGACCGGGTGCAGCATGATCTCGCCGCAGGCGACCACGATCCCCTACTCGGCCGCGGAGGGCACCAACGTCCACGAGGCCGGCCCCATCGAGGTGCGCAACGCCCAGATCGTCGCGAACGAGGACGGCTCCGAGGGCAACTTCGTCGCCGCCCTCATCAACCAGACCGAGGACTCGCACACGCTGAACATCGAGTTCGGCGAGAGCGGCCCCACCCTGACCGTGCGGGTGCCGGCGAACACGACCGTGAGCCTCGGCTCCGACGAGGACGAGCCGCTGCTCGTCGAGGACCTCGACGCCCTCCCCGGCACCGACGTCACCACGTTCTTCCAGTCCGGCGACTCCGAGGGCGCACTGGCCTCCGTGCCCGTGCTGGACGGCACTCTGGACTACCTCGCGCCGCTCGCTCCCTGAGCGGGCTCGCACAGACACGGAAGAGGGCGCCCCACCAAGGGACGCCCTCTTCCGTGTCTGTGGTGCGTCAGCCCTCGAAGCGATAGCCGAGCCCGCGCACGGTCACCAGCATCTCGGGCGAGCCCGGGTTCTTCTCGATGCGGGAGCGGATGCGCTTGATGTGGACGTCCAGCGTCTTCGTGTCGCCGAAGTAGTCACTCCCCCACACGCGGTCGATGAGCTGGCCGCGCGTGAGCACGCGGCCGGCGTTACGCATGAGCACCTCGAGCAGCTCGAATTCCTTGAGAGGCATGTTGATCTCCCCGCCTTCGACCGCGACGGTGTGACGGTCGATGTCGAGGACGACCCGGCCGCCCTCCAGCACCCGATCCTCGAGGTCGGCGTCGATCTGCGAGAACCGGCGCAGCACCGCGCGCATGCGCGCGAGCAGCTCACGGGCGGAGTACGGCTTGGTGACGTAGTCGTCCGCGCCGAGCTCGAGGCCCACCACGATGTCGACCTCGGAGTCCTTCGCGGTGAGCATGATGATGGGAACGGCGGAGTTGATCCGGATCTGGCGGCACACCTCCGTGCCCGGCATCCCGGGCAGCATGAGGTCGAGCAGCACGATGTCGGCGCCGCGCTCGCGGAAGGCGGTCAGGGCGGTCGGGCCGTCCTCGGCGATCTCGACCTCGTAGCCTTCGCGGCGAAGGAGGTAAGCGAGCGGGTCGGCGAGGTCTGGCTCGTCCTCGACGATCAGGACGCGGGTCATGCGGGGTCTCCATTCGCGACGGATGCGGGGTTCTTGCCGCCGGCAGGACCGGCGGGAGTCTGTGAGGCGGCGGACTTGGCGGCCCGTGCGGGAGTGTGCTTCGTTGTCGGCGCGCTCTTCGGGGCCGGGGCGGGGTCGACCGCCGACAGGGCAGGCGCTGCGACGGACGCGGCCTCGGCAGCCGGCACGTCAGCGGCGACCGGCCGCTTCTTCTTGCGCCCGCGCTTGGGCGCCGGCTCGAGGGCGGGCGCGTCGATCTGAGGCAGGCGGATGGTGAAGGTCGATCCGCGGCCGGGACGCGACCACAGGCGCACCTCGCCGCCGTGGCGCTGCACCGCATGCTTGACGATCGACAGTCCCAGGCCGCTGCCACCGGTGCGGCGTGCCCGTGCGGGGTCGGATCGGTAGAAGCGCTCGAAGACCCGGTCCTGCTCCCCTTCGGCGATCCCGATGCCGCGATCGGTCACGGCGATCTCGACGATGCGATCGACTGCCTTGATGCCGACGCCGACGCTCGAGCCCCGCGGTGAGTAGGCGATCGCGTTCGCGATGAGGTTGCCGACGGCTTCGCTCAGCACCTGCGCGTCGCCGTGGACGTACAGTCCCCGCGCTCCACCCCGCATCACCTCGACGCCGGCCGAGTCCGCCTGGATCGCGTGCGCATCGAGCGCGGACGCGACGACCTCGTCGATCGACACATCCTGCCGCGGGAGCTCGTCCGCAGCCTGCAGCCGCGACAGATTCATGATGCGCGACGTCAGCAGCGCGAGCCGGTTCGCCTCGGCCTGCAGCCGCGTCGCGAAGATCCGCACCTGCGGCGGGTCGTCGGCGGCCGACTCGATCGCCTCGGCGAGCAGACTCACGGCACCGACGGGTGTCTTCAGCTCGTGGCTCGTGTTCGCCACGAAGTCGCGCCGCATCTCCTCCACCCGTTCGCGCTCCGAGATGTCGCGCAGCACGAGGAGGGTGAGCCGGGGCGAGATGCGCGACGCGCGCACGGCCACGAGGCGCGGCTCAGCCGGCGGGGCGCCGCGGCGCAGTCGCATCGTCTCGGTGGCGCTCGACTCGGTGGACTCCGCGTCGCCGGTGCGCACGCGGCGCGCGAGAGTGCGCAGCTCGTCGGTGGGCAGTGTGCCGCCCTCGAGCAGCTCGAACGCCGCCGCCGCGGAAGATGCCGCGAGGACGGTGAACGATGCGTCGACGACGACCGCCGGGTCGTCCATGCCGTGGAGGACTCCGCGCACGCCGTCCGGGATCTCGACCGATGTCTGCGCGTGCGCACGGTCGCGTGCCCGCATCGACGCGACGACGACGGCGGAGATCGAACCGCCGATGATGATCCCCGCGAGGAGGGCGAGCAGCGCGAGCTGCGTCGTGTCCATGCCACCAGCGTAGGGGCACGCCCGACGCGATGACGGACGGTCACGGAGCCCCGGGCGCCCATGCCGGGTACTGTTCACCACGGGGGCACCGTCCGTTAACCTTCCCTGGCGACAATCGGCCGGGCGCGGGCGCAAGCCCTCCCAGACCATGAAAGGTGCGTCGGAATGCGCGAAGTCTTCCACCAGTCCCTCGAGGACGTGCAGGGGCGTCTCGTCGAGATCGCCGAGCTCGTCACGATCGCCATCGACAAGGCGACGCGCGCGTTCGGCACGAGCGACGTGGCCCTCGCGGAGGAGGTCATCGAGGCCGACGCCGTCATCGACGAGAAGGCCGTCGCGCTCGACGAGCTCGCGATCGAGATCCTCGCCCGCCAGCAGCCGGTCGCGCGCGACCTCCGCATCGTCGTCAGTGCACTGCGCATGAGCGCATCGCTCGAGCGCATGGGCGACATCGCCGAGCACATCGCCCAGCTCACCCGCATGCGCTTCCCCGAGCGGGCCATCCCCAAGGGCCTCAAGTCCACGTTCCTCAAGATGGGCGAGCTCGATGTCGAGGCCGCGCGCCA
This sequence comes from Microbacterium trichothecenolyticum, assembly GCF_041938625.1. Classification (GTDB taxonomy): domain Bacteria; phylum Actinomycetota; class Actinomycetes; order Actinomycetales; family Microbacteriaceae; genus Microbacterium; species Microbacterium trichothecenolyticum_D. The sequence continues at coordinate 3,216,568 of NZ_CP169427.1, forward strand.
GCTCACCGAGCTGCTGCGCACGCAGGACGGCGACCTCATCGATGAGATCCGTAACGCCGACGACAACCTCGACGAGCTGCACGTCTCGGTGTTCGAGAAGGTGCTCAGCGACAGCTGGCAGGGCGATCCGTCCGCCACCGTCGACGCCACGCTCGCCAGCCGCTACCACGAGCGCTTCGGCGACCATGCGGTGTCGGTGGCGAAGAAGGTCGCCTACCTCTCCACCGGAGACTGGACCTCGAGCACCGACACGATCGACGTCGTCACCCCGTCTCTGTAAAGCCCGTCACGCGGCCTGCAGCTGGGGGCTGCCGCTGCGAAGACGAAGAAAAGGAAGAGCGGATGCCTCGTGGGGAGGCATCCGCTCTTCCGTCGTCTGCGAGATCAGGCCTTGCCCTGGTTCGCGACCGCGGCGGCGCCGGCGGCGGCGGCCTCGGGGTCGAGATACTCGCCCGGGCCGAGGGGCTCCAGGTTCTCGTCGAGGCGGTAGACCAGCGGGATGCCCGTGGGGATGTTGAGCTCGGAGATGTCGGCGTCGCTGATGCCGTCCAGGTGCTTCACGAGGCCGCGCAGCGAGTTGCCGTGCGCCGTCACGAGCACGGTCTTGCCGGCCTTGAGGTCGGGGACGATGTCGCTGTGCCAGTACGGCAGCATGCGGTCGATGACGATCTTGAGCGACTCGGTGTCGGGAACCTCGCCGTCGATGCCCACGTAGCGCGGGTCGCCGACCTGGCTGTACGGGTCGTCGGCGGGAAGCGGGGGCGGCGGCACATCGAACGAGCGACGCCACAGCATGAACTGCTCGTCGCCGAATTCTGCGAGCGTCTGCGCCTTGTCTTTGCCCTGCAGGGCGCCGTAGTGGCGCTCGTTCAGGCGCCACGAGCGCTTCACGGGGATCCAGAGGCGGTCGGCGGCGTCGAGCGCGATGTCGGCGGTCTGGATGGCGCGGCTGAGCACCGAGGTGTGCAGCACGTCGGGGAGGATGCCGGACTCGGCGAGCAGCTCGCCGCCGCGCTGGGCTTCGGCCTTGCCCTGCTCGGTGAGGCGGACGTCGACCCAGCCCGTGAACTGGTTGGTCTTGTTCCACTCGCTCTGGCCGTGTCGGAGGAGGATCAGCGTGTAGGGCGCGGTCATGCGCCCCATGATATCCGCGCCGGGTGTCGCCCCCGGATGCTGTGACGGCACGGCTGGCATCATGGAGGCATGGCGCGGGGACCGGTCGGGCAGATCACGCGCGGCACCACCGGCACCAATCGGCTGCGGCGCGTGGACCGCTGGATCGCGCGGCACCCCGCGCTCCGCCGCGCGGCGGACCCGCTCGTGGTCGACCTCGGCTACGGCGCGAGCGGCGTGACGGCGCTGGAGCTGTACGCGCGCCTGGTCCGCGCACGGCCCGACGTCGAGGTGCTGGGCCTCGAGATCGATCCCGCGCGCGTCTCGCGGGCGCGGGCTCAGCTCGAGCAGGTGCGCGCCGGCGCCACGTCGTTCGCCTCCGACGCCCGCGTCTCGTTCGCGCGCGGCGGATTCGAGGTACCCGTCCCGGGCGCGCGCCGACCCGCGGTCGTCCGGGCGTTCAACGTGCTGCGGCAGTACGACGAGTCGGAGGTCGCAGCGGCGTGGGCGACGATGTGCGCGCGCCTTGCACCCGACGGACTTCTCGTCGAGGGCACGTGCGACGAGATCGGCCGCATCGCGACGTGGGCCGCGATCGGCCCCGACGCCGCGCCGCGCACCCTCACGGTGTCGCTGCGACTGGCGGGGCTGCAGCATCCGTCCATCGCCGCGGAGCGGCTCCCGAAGGCCCTCATCCACCGCAACGTCCCCGGGGAGCGGGTGCACATGTTCCTCACGGCCCTCGACACGGAGTGGGAGCGGGCGGCGAGTGTGTCCCCCTTCGGTCCGGTGCATCGATGGCGCACGGCACTGTCGGCGCTGGCCGCCGCCGGCTGGCCGATCCTCGAACGGTCGCGGTGGCGCCTCGGCGAGGTCACCGTGCCGTGGGATGCCGTGTCCCCGAGCTGAGTCGCGCCGCTCGGTCGGTCACACGCGAGGCAGCACGGCACGCGCTTCGGCCGACGGCATGCCGGTCGCGGTGAGGAGGTCGACCGCGAACGGCCGCATCGCCGTGATGAGGTTCTGCTCGCCCTGCGACCCGTCCGGGAGGATCTGCGCCGGATCCAGCCGCACGGCGACCGCGCGCACCGCTTCGCGGGCGGCGGGCTGCAGCGAGATGTCGTCGAGGCTCTCGCCCACCAGCTCGGCGGCGCGCATGAGCTCGGCGAGCACCTCGGCCGGGACCGGACGCCGCTGGCCGTCGTCGCACAGGTAGACCGCGCGACGCGCGACGACACGGAGGTTGCGGGTGGCGAAGTCCATCGCCTGCAGCACCGCGTGGTGGCGGCGCAGCTCGGCGCGCTGCGGGCGCAGCCACGGCGAGAAGGCGGCGACGGCGAGGCCGGAGTCCAGCGAGGCGCGCCACTCGTCGATGCGCGGGGCGATCGCCCGCGCCTTCTCGAGACCCCGGGCGGCGCGCAGCGCATCGCCCCGTCGCAGCGCCTGCACGATCGTGCGTGCCGCGGCGTCCGCCGCCGCGAACACGGCGTGGCCGTCGCGCGCCTCCTCCCGGCGGGGATTTCGCGGGATCAGTGCGGTCACCGCGAGGGCGGCGACGCCGCCCACGGCGCCGTCGATGAGCCGGGAGAACGGCTCGGTCGCCGGCAGCGACATCACGATGCACGCCTGGACGCCCGCCATGATCGCGAACGGCGGGTACGGAGAGAGGAATCGGGCGACCAGCAGGGTCACGCCGAGGGCAAGCGCCAGCTGCCACCACCCCGGGCCGACGAGCACCACGAAGCCCTCGGCGACGAGGATGCCGACCAGCATCCCGACGACCGTCTCGAGCACGCGCCGGGGGCGCGCGTCACGCACGAGGCCGAGGCTGGTGATCGTCACGGTGGCCGCGAGCAGCGGCGCCGGATGCCCGAGGACGTAGTGTGCGAACGCCCACGCGGCGGTCGCCGCGACCGTGATCTGCACGATCGCGAGCGCCGAGCCGCGCACGCGTGACAGCTGCGGGCGCAGATCCAGCCGGGCGCGCCAGCCCGTGGGCACCACCTGGGTGATCGCGGCGGTGTCGCCGTCGCCGCTCACCGCCGGATCCTCTACTGGGCCGCCGCGCGGCGCGACAGGCGCGTGATGCGCGGCACGTTCGCCGTGGCGCCGGCATCCGGCGGCACGACGACCTCCTGCGCCGCCGCGACCGGGCCGTCGGCGGTGTCGACCGTGAGCGCCGCGTCGACCGGGGTCGTGCGACGGACGACCGCGAGTGCGATCGGACCTTCTTCGTAGTGCAGCGCCGCGGAGGTCACGATGCCGACCTCGGTGTCGCCGAGGCGCACGGCCGCACCGTGTTCGGGGAGCACGCTGCCGGAACCGTCCAGCTGCAGCGCGACGAGGCGCCGCGGCGGGTGCCCGAGGTTGTGCACCTTGGCGATCGTCTCCTGCCCGCGGTAGCAGCCCTTATCGAGGTGGACCGCGGTGCGCAGCCAGTCCAGCTCGTGCGGCAGCGCGCGCTCGTCGACGTCCGTGGTCCATCGCGGGCGCCACGCGGCGACGCGCAGCGCGTCGGCCGCCACGAGACCGGCGAGTTCGAGCTCGCCCCGGGCCGCAGCATCCGCGATCCGCTGCTCCTCGTCACGCGTGACGATCGCCTCGGCCCAGTCGCGATCCGCACCCGGGTGGGGGTCGACCGGCGCGTAGGCGTGACCGCCCGGCGTGACCGACGGCCACGGGTCACGCCACACCAGGGGCACCCCGGCGGGAGTCGCGGGCGAGATGCGCTCGAGCGCCGCGGCCGTGCCGCCGATCACCGCATTCTCGTCGTCCGCGATGCGCGGGTCGACGCGCAGGCGGAACCGCATCTTGCGCAGCCAGCCGAACAGTCCCTCGACGTCGGCGCGATCGGCGATGAGCCAGGTGGTCTCACCGTCATCGAGGACGGATGCCGCGTGCTCGACGTGTCCTTGCGGGTCGAGGATCAGGAACTCGGTGCCGACGCCGGGGGCAAGACGCGTCAGGGCCTGCGACGAGAGCGAGTCGAGCCAGGTGAGGCGGTCTTCGCCCGGGACCGCGATGACGGCACGGTCGGCGCGGGACACGAGAGCCGCGCCCGCGGCGAGCCGGCGCTGCTCGACGAGCGGGTTGCCGAGGTGCTGCAGACCGCCGTCGTCGACGACGGCACCGGGTAGGGAAGCGAACGGGGTCGCCATCACTGCACTTCCGTTCATTCCGCTCGGGCGAGGCGGGCGGACGCGTGCGCGCCGAGCTCGAAGCCGAGGGCCGCGATGTCCCACGCCCACAGCAGGTGGTTGTCGACGAGCCCGTACATGCGCGTCGCCGCCGCGTACGACTTCGCGCCGGCGGGCCGCACGACGGCGTCCGTCGCGATGTCGATCCGGGGGCCCTTGATCTGGCCGAGGTAGAGCTCGCTGACGCCGTCGGCGTGCACGAGGGCCGCCTCGAGGTCGAAGCCCCCGTCGGCGTTGCGCAGCTGCTCGATGTCGTCGGTCGTGCGGGCGACCGGAGCGGCGAGCGCGGGAAGAAGACCCGGGCCGGCATCGGCGTCGGTGGCCGTCAGCGCGAGGCGCCAGTAGCCGAGCTCGGCCACCAGGCGGGTGCGCTTCTCGGGATCGTCGGCGTCATGCAGCCAGGCGTCGGCCGAGTAGTTCAGGTAGTCGCCGCCGTCATGGCTGAAGCTGACGCGGTGCGTGAACTCGCCCGTGTAGGTGTGGTCGCCGTAGTCGATGACGCCGGTGCCCTCCCACACTCCGATGAGCCACGACAGCGGGACGAGCTCCGCCGGAAGGTCGGTCGGGATGTCGAGCACGACCGGGCCTGTCAGCGCTGGCCGCGGTAGAGGTTCTTGACGACGACGGCGGAGACGAAGACGATCGCCAGAGACGCCAGACCGAGCAGGCCCACGAAGAACAGTTCGAGCGCGACGGTATCCATATGAGGGAGTCTAGCCGGGAACGAGAGCGGCCAGACCGAACCCCAGGCTGATGACGCCCATCACGAGGGCAGCACCCAGGACACTCGCCGCCACGCGCTCGGTGAATCCCTGCGACCGACCCGACCAGAGCTGGATCGCGAACCCCGCGATGAGGCATCCGCCCAATCCGACGCCCAGCCACGCGGCGCGCCACTCTGGCGCCGCCAACACGCCGACGACGATCGCGATCAGCGCCGCCAGCACCCAGACGGCGACGATGCCGCCGATGGTGCGGCGAGGGGCGAGTTCAGGCACGGCCACGCGTCCCATCATCGCGCATGGACCCGCGCGGCGCACCGCCGCGACGCGGGCGGCGGCGTGTCGGCGGACGACATGCGCATCGAGCGCCCCTCGCCCACGCCCTACACTGGGGTTCGCGGCGCACCCCCCTGCGCCGGGAAGGCGATCCATTGGCACAGCTCCTGGTTCTCAGTTCCACACACGGAGGCGGCCCTGTCCTGCCCTCGCTCGAACTGCTGAGCCACCGCGTGCGCCTGATCCCCGCCGAACCCGCTCAGCTCGTCAACGCGCCGAGCGCCGACGTCATCTTCGTCGACGCCCGCGTCGACCTCGTCGGCGCGAAGTCGCTGTGCAAGATCCTCAACACCACGGGCCTCGACGCACCCCTGCTGCTCATCGTGACCGAGGGCGGCCTGACCGCCGTGTCGCCGGACTGGGGCGTCGACGACGTCATCCTCTTCACCGCCGGCCCCGCCGAGGTGGACGCCCGCATCCGCCTCGCCGTCGGCCGCCAGTCGGCCGAGCAGGTCTCGACGCGCATCCAGACCTCGGGCATCACGATCGACGAGTCGTCGTACTCGGCCAAGGTGCACGGGCGTCCGCTCGACCTCACCTACAAGGAGTTCCAGCTCCTCCACTTCTTCGCGACGCACCCCTCGCGCGTCTTCACCCGCGAGCAGCTGCTCAGCGAGGTGTGGGGCTACGACTACTTCGGCGGCACGCGCACGGTCGACGTGCACGTGCGGCGCCTGCGCGCGAAGCTCGGCGACATGGAGCAGCTCATCGGCACCGTGCGCAACGTGGGCTACCGCTTCAACGTCTACGAGGACGAGCCCGAGCCCGCCTCCCGCGAGCGCACCGACGCCTGACCGGCGGGGCCCGTCGGGCGCACTCCGCTCGTTCACGCGCGCGACACTTCGTTCACACTCTCGTCACGTCACCCTGCAATGATGAAGGGATGATCGAACCCGAGGTGCTCGACGCCGGCCTGGGCGATGCGGACGACGACGACTTCGACCTCTCGGAGGTCTTCGACTCGCAGCTTCCCGACCACCGCTACCTGGATCGCGAGCTGAGCTGGCTCGCCTTCAACCAGCGTGTGCTCGAGCTCGCCGAGGATCCGAACCTCCCCACGCTCGAGCGGGCGAACTTCCTGGCGATCTTCGCCAGCAACCTCGACGAGTTCTTCATGGTCCGCGTCGCCGGCCTCAAGCGCCGCATCGTCACCGGCCTCGCGCTCCCGACGAACGTGGGCCGCTCCCCCGCCGACGTGCTCGCCGACATCTCCGCCGACGCCCACAAGCTGCAGCTGCGCCACGCCGAGGCGTGGACCTCGCTCGTCAAGCCGGCGATGGCGGCGGCCGGCATCCAGGTCGTCTCGTACGAGTCGCTGGACCGGAGCGAGCGCGAGGCGCTGTACGACTACTTCCAGGCGCAGGTGTTCCCGGTGCTCATGCCGCTCGCGGTCGACCCGGCGCACCCGTTCCCGTACATCTCGGGCCTCTCGCTCAACCTCGCGATCCGCATCCGCAGCGCCCGAACCGGGCGCCAGGAGTTCGCGCGTCTCAAGGTTCCGCCGATGCTCCCGCGCTTCGTCGAGCTGCCGCCCGCCGACGGCGCGGTGCGTTACCTGCCGCTCGAAGACCTCATCTCCAACCACCTCGACGACCTCTTCCCCGGCATGGAGGTGCTGGACCACCACGCCTTCCGCCTCACCCGCAACGAGGACGTCGTGATCGAGGAGGACGAGACCGAGAACCTCATCCAGGCGCTCGAGGCCGAGCTGCTGCGGCGCCGCTTCGGCCCGCCGATCCGCCTCGAGATCACCGACGACATGGACGACGTGACGCTCGACCTCCTCATCAAGGAGCTCGACATCACCCAGCAGGAGGTCTACCGGCTCCCCGGCCCGCTCGACCTGCGCGGCCTGTTCGACCTGTCGCGCATCGACCGTCCCGATCTGCACTACAAGGCGCACCTGCCGACGACGGCGCTGGCGTTCCAGCCGGGCGACAACAACGAGCGACCCGACATCTTCGCCTCGATCCGCAAGGGAGACGTGCTCGTGCACCACCCCTACGAGTCGTTCGCGACGAGCGTGCAGGCGTTCCTCGAGCAGGCCGCGAAGGATCCGCACGTCCTCGCCATCAAGCAGACGCTGTACCGCACGTCGGGCGACAGCCCCATCGTCGAGGCGCTGATCGACGCCGCCGAGGCGGGCAAGCAGGTCCTCGCACTCGTCGAGATCAAGGCGCGCTTCGACGAGGCGAACAACATCGTCTGGGCGCGCAAGCTCGAGAAGGCCGGCGTCCACGTCGTCTACGGCCTGGTCGGCCTCAAGACCCACTGCAAGCTCGCCCTCGTGATCCGCGAGGAGAACGGGGTGCTGCGCAGCTACAGCCACGTCGGCACGGGCAACTACAACCCCAAGACGAGCCGCATCTACGAGGACTTCGGCCTCTTCACCGCCGACGACCAGGTGGGCCGCGACCTCACGCGCCTGTTCAACGAGCTGAGCGGCTACGCGATCGAGAAGAAGTTCAAGCGCCTGCTCGTCGCGCCGCTGCACCTGCGCAAAGGCCTCCTCCGCCTCATCGACAAAGAACGCCGCAACGCGCTGGCCGGAAAGCCCGCGAGCGTTCGCATCAAGGTCAACTCGATGGTCGACGAGCAGATCATCGACTCCCTGTACCGGGCGAGCCAGGCCGGGGTGAAGGTGGAGGTCTGCGTCCGCGGCATCTGCTCGCTCAAGCCGGGTGTCGCGGGCATGAGCGAGAACATCACGGTGCGCTCGATCCTGGGCCGCTACCTCGAGCACTCGCGCATCTTCGCCTTCCACAACGACGGCGACCCCGTCGTGTACATCGGCAGCGCCGACATGATGCACCGCAACCTCGACCGCCGCGTCGAGGCGCTGGTGCGGGTGGTCGCGCCCGCCCACGTGAAGGAGCTCAACGACCTCTTCACGCTGTCGATGAGCGACTCGACGAGCTCGTGGCACCTCGGCCCCGACGGGGAATGGGTGAGGCACAGCGCGGACGAGGAGGGCAAGCCGCTCCTCGATCTGCAGGACCGCACGATGGTCAATGTGCAGCGCCGCCGGCGGGCGCGGGCGGTGCGATGACCGAGACGGCCGTCTACGCGGCCGGGGGCGTCGTCTGGCGTGTCGTCGACGACAAGCTGCGCGTGCTCCTGATCCACCGCACGAAGTACCGGGACGTCACCCTTCCCAAGGGCAAGGTCGACCCCGGCGAGATGCTCGCCGAGACGGCGGTGCGCGAGATCCACGAAGAGACCGGCATCCGCGTCTCGCTCGGCGTGCCCGTCGGGGTGTCGCGCTACCACCTTCCGAGCAAGCGCATCAAGATCGTCCATTACTGGGCCGCAGAGGCGACGGATGCCGCGATCCGCGGTTCTGCGTTCGTGCCGAACAAAGAGATCGCGGCGATCGAGTGGGTCTCGCCGAAGAAGGCGCTGAAGCGGCTCAGCTACCCCGTCGACACCGAGATCCTGGAGAACTTCATCCGGCTCGTCGACGAGGGCGTGCTGCGGACGTTCCCCATCGTCGCGCTGCGGCACGCCAAGGCGGTCGCCCGTGAGGAATGGAAGGGGAAGGATGCTGCGCGCCCCCTCGCCGCGCGCGGCCGCAGGCAGGCCGCCTCCATCGTCGGCCCCCTCCGCGCCTTCGGCGTCCGGCGGATCGTGTCGAGTCCGGCCGCCCGCTGCGTGAAGACCGTCGCGCCGCTGTCAGCCGCTATCGGGCGCGAGATCGACACGAACAAGCTCATCAGCCAGGACGCGTGGGAGGACGGCACGTCCGATGCGCGCACGGTGATCGGCGAGCGGGTGCGCGCACGCAAGCCCGCCGTGCTGTGCAGCCACGGGCCGGTGCTTCCCGACATCCTGAGCGAGCTCGCCCTGGCGACCGGGACGCTTCGGGGCTCCTATCTCGGCAGCGCGTCGGCCCTGGAGCCCGCCGCGTTCTCCGTGGTGCACCTGTCGGTCGAGAACCCGGGCTCGGGCATCGTCACGATCGAGACCCACGAGCCGAAGGTGTGATGGCGCCTGCCGCGTCGATCGTCGACATCGCGTGGGCCGCGGTGCCGCCCGGCTCACCCCGGCGCGATCACGCATGGCGGCTGCTGGCGGAGCTGCTGCCCGCCGGCGCCGATCTCGAGAATCCGTGCCCGCGCTGCGGCGGACCGCACGGCCCGGTGGTCGTCGCCCGCGCCCCGTTCGTCGCGAGCGTCACGTATGCGGGCGGGTACGCGATCGCGGCCGTGGCGGCGACCCGGGACGCGGCGGCCCTCGGCATCGACGCCGAGCCCGAGCTCGACGCGCGCCGCGACGCGGCAGGCATGACGGGGGTGCTCGGCGACGGTGACGCCACCGTCAGGGACTGGGTCCGCGTCGAGGCGACGCTGAAGGCCGACGGCCGGGGCCTGCGGGTCGAGCCCGCGACGGTCGACGTCGTGCCGGCGGCGGATGGATGGACGGCGGCCGTTCCCGACGGCGACGTCTACACCGGGTGGGACGTGCCCGGCCCGCCCGGCATCCTCGTGAGCGTGGCGGTGCTCAGTCGCGAGAGCCCGGGGGCCTCGCCCACCGCTTGACCGCGGGTGGCGGCAGCCGCGCGGGCAGCGGCGGGAGCGCCGCGGTGTCGAGCCAGTCCCGGAGCAGGGCGGCCGCCGCCGCGCCCGCGACCCGCGCGACGCAGTCGCGGAAGGCCTCGGTGCTGGCCAGCGCATGCCGGTGCTCGCGCACCCACGTGTGCAGCAGGTCCGCGAACACGTCGGCGCCGACCCTGCGGCGCAGCGCCTCGAGCGTCAGCGCGCCGCGCTTGTAGACCCGGTCGTCGAACATGAGCGCGGGGCCCGGGTCCGAGATGACGAGGTCCTGCGGCAGCGCCTGGAGGCGCGCGTGGTGCTCGTCGGCGAGGGTCGCGATATCGGGGCCGCCGGACGCCTCCGACCACAGCCACTCCGCGTAGCAGGCGAAGCCCTCGTTCAGCCAGATGTCGCGCCACCGCTCGACGCCGACGCTGTTGCCGAACCACTGGTGGGCGATCTCGTGGGGCACCAGGCGCGCGGCGTCGGGCTCGAAGTGGTTCGCGCCGAACACGACGAGCCCCTGCGCCTCGAGGGGGATCTCCAGGGGATCGGCGGTGACGACGACGGTGCAGCCCTCCTGCGGGTACGGTCCGAACGCCTCCTCGAAGCAGTCGAGGATGCGCGGCACGTCCGAGAACCACCGCCGGGCGGCGGTCACCAGCGGCGCCGGAGCCATCAGCCGCACCGGCCCGAGCGCGCTCTCGCGGTAGGGACCGATGTGGACGGCGGCGAGGTACGTCGCCGTCGGCACCTCCGACACGAACTCCCAGCGTGTGAGCCCGCCGAGGCGCACGGGCGGATGCGGCACGCCGGTCGCGGCGACCGTGTACTCGGGATCGGTCGTGATCGCGATGCGGAACCTGGCCCGATCGTCGGGGCGGTCGTTGCAGGGGAACCACGTCGGCGCGCCGACGGGCTGCGAGGCGACGAGCACGCCGTCCTCCAGCTCCTCCCACCCGATCATGCCCCACCGGGAGCGCCGTGGCCGCGGCGCCCCCGCGTAGCGCACCTCGATGGAGAACTCCTCGCCCACCTCCAGCGCCTGCGGCGGCGTGACGCGCAGGCCCGCAGCATCCTGTGTGAACTTCGTCCGCGCGTCGCCGTCCACCCGCACCCGTGACGCGCGCAGGCCGATGAGGTCGAGCCGCACCGAGCGGGTCCGCTGGGTCGCGACCGCGTTGACGAGCGCGGTGCCCTCGAGCCGGTTCGTGTGGACGCGGTAGCGCAGATCGAGGTCGTACGAGACGACATCGAAAGAGTCGTCGCCGCTGCGCGGCGTGTACGGATCCGGGCCGATCACGACGTCGACTGGTACGCGCGCACCTTCACCGCGCGCCACGGTCCGATCGGATTGCCGCTCCAGCGGGAGCCGACCGGCACGCTCTCGCCCCGCATCACGAGCGACGCGGGTCCGACGGTCGCGTGGGCGCCGATCGAGGCGGCAGGAAGGATCACGCTGTGGGGCCCGAGCGTTGCACCGGGTTCGAGTTCGACGGTGTCCATGCTCATGATTCGATCATGGAACAGGTGCGTCTGCACGACGCACCCCCGGTTCACCGTGGATGCCTCGCCGAGCGTCACGAGGTCGGGCTCGGGCAGCCAATAGCTCTCGCACCACACGCCCCGCCCGATGCGGGCGCCGAGGCTGCGCAGCCACACCGCGAGCGCCGGTGTACCGGCGGCCGCCCGCGCGAACCAGGGCGCCGCCAGCATCTCGGTGAACGTGTCCGACACCTCGGTGCGCCACACGAAGCTCGACCACAGCGGCTGCTCCCCCGCGCGGATCGGTCCGACGAACAGCCACTTCGCGACGGTCGAGATGCCGGCGGCGAGCGCACCCGCGGCCAGGAGCACCACGCCCGACAGCAGCAGGGTGATCCACGGGCCGACGGTCTCGACGAGAGCGGCCAGCGCGAACAGCACCAGGAGACCGAGGGCGCAGGTGACGACGACGGGGATGAACCGGCAGATCTCCCACAGCGACCGTGCGACGCGCAGCGACGTCGGCGGATCGTAGGTGCGGCTCGCATCGCTCTCGTTCGGCTGCCGGCGCAGGCGCGTGGCCGGCGAGCCGAGCCACGACGAGCCCGCCTTCGCCTTGACAGGCGCGGCCGAGAGCACCGCGACGAGGCCGTCCTTCGGCACAGTGTGCCCGGGCGACGCCATACCGGAGTTGCCGAGGAACGCGCGCTTGCCGATGCGCACCTCGCCGAGCCGCAGCCATCCGCCGCGCATCTCGTAGGACGCGACCATCGTGTCGTCCGCGAGGAACGCACCGTCTTCGATGCGCGTCATCGCCGGGATGAGGAGGACGGTGGATGCCTCGACGTCGTGTCCGACCCTCGCCCCGAGCAGACGCAGCCAGACCGGGGTGAACAGGCTCGAGTAGAGCGGGAACAGGACCGTGCGGGCCGAGTCGAGCAGGCGCTCGGTGGACCACGCCTGCCACCCGATGCGACTGCGCACGGCGTGGGTGCCCTCGTGGAGCCCGATCGCGGCGAGGCGGACGCCCAGCACGACCGCGCCGGCGTAGACGAGGCCGGTCACGAGCACCGCGGGCACGAGCCAGACGAGCGCCGCGCCGAGGGCACTCGTGAGGTCGGGGGCGCCGCGCATGCCGATCGCGAGCACCACCCCTCCCGCCGCGAAGCTCACGATGGGGAGGAGGCCGAGGGCCACGGCCGAGGCCGCGTAGGCCCACAGCCACCGGCGCGCGGCGTGCGGACGCTCGGTGGGCCACCCCTCGCTCGTGCCGCCGACGCGCACGGCGGGTGAGCCCGCCCACGACTGGTTCGCCCGCACACGGCCGAAGACGGCAGAGCCCGGCGCGATCTCAGCGCGCTGGCCGATCCGCGTGCCGGGCGCGAGGGTGCTGCGCGTGCCGACGGTGGCGTCGGCGCCGATGCGCACCTCGCCGATGCGCACGAGGTCGCCGTCGATCCAGTAGCCGCTGAGGTCGACCTCGGGCTCGATGGACGCGCGATCGCCGACCTTCAGCATCCCGGTGATCGGCGGAAGCGTATGCATGTCGACATCCGTGCCGATGCGGGCGCCCAGGGCGCGCGCGTAGTACGACACCCACGGCGCGCCGGCCAGACCCACCGCGTCGACCTGGTCGGAGATCTGCTCGGCGAGCCAGAGCCTGAGGTGCACCGATCCGCCGCGCGGATAGTCGCCGGGACGCAGCCCCGCGAGGAGCAGTCGAGCAGATGCCGCGGCGATCGCCATGCGGCCGAACGGCGTCGCGAAGATCACCAGGCCGACGATGAGCAGCCACCACGGCGCCGAGGGCAGCGCCTCGAATCCGGGGAACAGCTGCAGGATCGCCCCCGCGGTCAGGAGATAGAGGAGCCATCGGACGCCGGAGAGGATGAACAGCGGAGCGCCCAGGAGCGACTGCACCCATTGCGTGGTGCGGGGCGTGGGCTCCGGCATCCGGAAGTCCCCCGCCTCCTCGCGTGAGAGGAACGGCTGGAGAGCCTTGGCCATCGCCCCGAGGCGTGGCACGTCGTAGATGTCGGCGACCGAGAAGTCGGGGACGCGCGCGCGGATGCGCGAGACGAGCTGCGCGGCGGCGAGCGAGCCGCCGCCGAGGTCGAAGAAGTCGGCCTTGCGGTCCGGCACCGGAAGTCCGAGTACCGCCTGCCACTGGTCGGCGAGCCACGCCTCGTCGGGGCTCAGATCGGCGCGCGGGCTGTCGAGGTCGGGCAGCGGCCACGGCAGTGCGGCGCGGTCGACCTTGCCCGAGGTGCGCACCGGGAGGTCCGGCACGACGGCGAGCAGCGGCATCACGCCGGCGGCGAGACGCTCGGCCAGGTGCGCGCGGGCTGCGGCACGGTCGAGTTCACCGTCGACCACGAGATAACCCACGAGGACGGGGACTCCCGCGTCGCTCGTGCGCACAGCCGCGCTCGCGGCGGTCACCCCGGGAAGCTCCTGCAATGCGTTCTCGACCTCGCCGAGCTCGATGCGACGCCCGCCGACCTTGACCTGGTCGTCGGCACGGCCCTGGAAGAGGAGCCCCTCCGGCTCGTAGCGGACGAGGTCGCCGGAGCGGTAGGCGCGCTCCCAGCCGAGGGTCGGCATCGGCGCGTACTTCTCGAGGTCTTTGACCGGATCGAGGTAACGGGCCAGGCCCACGCCGCCGATGATGAGTTCGCCCAGACCGCCGGGCTCTACCTGCCGGTCGTCGCCGTCGACCACGGCCAGCGCCCAGCCGTCGAGCGGGAGGCCGATGCGCACCGGGCCTTCGCCGTCGAGGAGCGCCGCGCATGCGACGACGGTGGCCTCGGTCGGACCGTACGTGTTCCAGACCTCGCGGCCGTCGGCGACGAGTCGCGCGACGAGTTCGGGCGGACAGGCCTCGCCGCCGAAGATGAGCAGGCGCACGTTCTCGATCGCGTCGGCCGGCCACATCGCGGCGAGCGTCGGCACGGTCGAGACGACGGTGATCGCCTGGCGGATGAGCCACGGCGCCAGGTCCTCGCCCGAACGCACCAGCGAGCGCGGCGCCGGCACGAGGCACGCGCCGTGCCGCCACGCGAGCCACATCTCCTCGCAGGAGGCATCGAACGCGACCGACAGGCCCGCCAGCACACGGTCGCCCGGCCCGAGCGGCGCGCCCTGGAGGAAGAGGCGCGCTTCGGCGTCGACGAATGCGGCGGCGGAGCGGTGCGACACCGCCACGCCTTTGGGAACCCCCGTCGACCCCGAGGTGAAGATGATCCACGCGTCGTCGTCGATCGTCGGCGGCGGCACCGTGACGATCGCGTGCGTGCTCGGATGCGGCGCCGCGCCGCCGAACAAGGCCGCGGGCTCCTGCCCGTCCGCGGCCGCCGCGGGGACGTAGGCGCCGCCGTCGCCGATGACGCCGTGGACGTGCGCCTCCCCGAACACGAGCTGCGCCCGCTCGTCGGAGTCGTCGGCGTCGACCGGGACGTACGCCGCACCCGCGGCGATGATCCCGAGGATCGAGATGTAGAGCTCCTTCGAGCCCGACGGCATCCGCACCCCGACGCGGTCGCCCCGGCGGACACCCGCCTCGTGCAGCAGCGCGGCGGTGCGCGCGACGCGCGCCATCAGCTCGCGATAGCTGAGCGCTCCCGAACCGTCGTCGAGAGCAGATGCCTCGGGCGTGCGCTCCACCGTGGCGCGGAGGATGTCAAGCAGCGTGCGCGGCTCCGGTGCCGCGTCGGAGCGACTCAGCGGTGCCGGCACGGCCGGCGGCGAATCGATCGAGATCACGTCAGGACAGCAGGGTGATCAGCTCGGCCTTGGTGAGCCGCGAGTACCCGGTCCGGCCACCGGCGCGTGCGCGCTCGCGCAGCTGCGCCACGGTCAGCGTGTTCAGATCGGAGGGAACGGATGCTGCGGCAGCAGCGGTCGGCCTGCTCGCAGGCGTCTTCGCACGCGGCGCGCGGGTGGGCGTCGTGGTGCGGGGTGCGCGGGGCTTCGGCGCCGGAGCGGCGGGGGCCTCTTCTGCCGCCGATGCCTCTTCTCCGGCCGGAACTTCTTCTCCGGCGGGAGCTTCCGCGACGACGGGAGCCTCGGCGGGCGCATTCTCGACCTCGGTCGCCGCGGCCGCGGGCTCCGGCACTGCGGTGGCGTCAGCATCCGTCTCCGCCTCTGCGGAGGTGAGCTCGGCCTCGAGCACGCGATCGGCCTCGAGCGCCTCCTGCTCGGCCTGGGCGGCAGCGCGCTCTGCCTTCGCGGCCGCCTTCCTCAGCGCCTTGGCCTCGGCGGCACGCGCCTGGGCTTCCGCCGCGGCCTTCGCGGCCTCGGCGGCGGCACGCTCGGCCTGTGCGCGCAGACGCGCCTTCTTCTCGGCCTTCGCGACGGCGGCGCGGGTGGCCTTGCGCACGCGCTCTTCGGCGCGGTGCGCCTTCTTCGCGACCTTGCGCGGCTTCTTGCGGATGGCCTTCTTCGAGACGTCGACATCGTCGACGGTCTCGGCCGCGACCTCGCGCAGCTTCTTGGCGCTCTTGCCCGGGAGGGTCTTCGCGAGGCGGCGGGCCTTCTTGGCTGCCGACTCCGCGTCTTCGATCGCGCCGAGCGCCTTGCGCTGTGCTTTGGTGGTCTTGCTCATGCGACGAACCTTAGCGCCCGCTGGTGAACGACCGGCGGTCCGCTTCGCGGAATTCCGGGGGTGCCAGGGCTCCGTGTGTCAATGCCGACGCATGGATGGCGGCATCCCGTTCACCTTCCGTTCACCCGCACAGCGCAGTCTCTTAAGAGTCCGAGCCTACGTTTCAGAGCGAACCCCGCACCGGGTTCGAACCCGAAGGCCGTTCCGGCCTGTTTCCCTGACACGTGAAGGATTCACACAGTGAAGATCTCTCGCATCGCCCAGGTGGGCGCTGTCGCCGCAGTCGCGGCTCTCGCTCTCGCCGGCTGCGCCTCGAACGAGACCCCCGGCGGCACGACCGACGAGACCACGGCCGCGTCGGACCTCTCCGGCGAGATCTCGGGCGGCGGCTCGTCGGCGCAGGAGGTCGCGGTTCAGGCCTGGACCGCCGGCTTCCAGACGGCCAACCCCGACGTCACGATCAACTACGACCCGTCCGGCTCGGGCGCGGGCCGCGAGTCCTTCCAGGCGGGCGCCTTCCCGTTCGCGGGCTCCGACCGTGCGTTCAAGATCGAGGAGATCGAGGCCGGCCCGTTCGACTCGTGCGTCGACGGCTCGGGCATCATCGAGCTCCCGACCTACATCTCGCCGATCGCGATCATCTTCAACGTCGAGGGCGTGGACTCGCTCAACCTCGACGCCGCCACCGCCGCGGGCCTGTTCGCCGGCACCATCACGAACTGGAACGACCCGGCGATCGCCGCGCTCAACCCCGACGCGACCCTCCCCGACCTGGCCGTGACCCCGGTGCACCGCGCCGACGACTCGGGCACCACCGAGAACTTCACCGACTACCTCTTCCAGGCCGCCGGTGACGTGTGGACCTACGAGCCCGACGGCGTGTGGCCGCTCTCCAGCGGTGAGGCCGCGCAGGGCACCTCGGGTGTCGTCTCGGCCGTCGCGGGCGGCAACGGCACCATCGGCTACGCCGACGCGTCGCGCGCCGCCGAGGAGGGGCTGTCGACCGCCGCCATCCAGGTGGGCGACGAGTTCGTCGAGTACTCGCCCGAGGCCGCTGCCGCGATCGTCGACGAGTCGCCCCTCGAGGACGGCCGTGGCGAGGGCGACCTCGCGATCGAGCTGCACCGCACCTCGGATGCCGAGGGTGTGTACCCGATCGTCCTCGTCAGCTACATGATCGCGTGCCAGGAGTACGCCGACGCGGCCGTCGCGCCGATCGTCAAGGGCTACCTGACGTACGTGGCCAGCGCCGAGGGCCAGGACGCTGCCGCCGCCTCCGCCGGCAACGCGCCGATCTCGGACGCGCTGCGCGAGCAGGTCAACGCCGCGATCGACCTGATCGTCGTCGAGTAAGACCCCGATACCCGGCCCGGTCGCACGACGACCGGGCCGGGTGTCACCCTGAGACCCGAATCCAGAAGGACACCATGACCACGACGACCGCCCCCGCGACGGGCAAGGTCAAGCAGCGGCCAGGCGACCGCTGGTTCTCGGGAACCGCGCTCGGCGCCGGCGTGATGATCCTCGTCACGCTCGCCGCCGTCGCGATCTTCCTCATCATCCAGTCGATCCCCGGCCTCACGGCTACCAGCGAGACCGCCAGCATCCTCTCGGGGAACTTCTGGGAGTACGTGTGGCCGCTCGCGTTCGGCACCGTGTGGGCGTCGTTCCTGGCGCTCCTGATGGCCGTGCCGCTCGCGGTGTCGGTCGCCCTCTTCATCTCGCACTACGCACCGCGCCGCCTCGCGCAGAGCCTCGGCTATGTCGTCGACCTGCTGGCCGCGGTGCCCTCCGTCGTCTTCGGCCTGTGGGGCATCCTCGTGCTCGCCCCCGCCGTCCAGCCGGTGTACGCCTGGCTCAACGCGAACATGGGCTGGTTCCCCCTCTTCAGCGGCAGCGTCTCGAGCACCGGCCGCACGATCTTCACCGCCGCGATCGTCCTCGCTGTCATGGTCGTCCCGATCATCACCGCCATCTGCCGCGAGATCTTCCTCCAGACGCCGGTCCTCCACGAGGAGGCGGCGCTCGCCCTCGGCGCGACGCGCTGGGAGATGGTCCGCATGGCCGTGTTCCCCTTCGGCCGCAGCGGCATCGTCTCGGCCTCGATGCTCGGCCTCGGCCGTGCGCTCGGCGAGACCATGGCGGTCGCCATGGTGCTCTCGGTCGCCAACGTGGTCACCTTCCAGCTCTTCACCTCGGAGAACCCGGGCACGATCCCCGCCAACATCGCGCTGACGTTCCCCGAGGCCTACGGCCTCAACATCAACGTCCTCATCGCGACGGGCCTCATCCTCTTCATCGTCACCTTCGCGGTCAACGCCATCGCCCGATGGATCGTCAGCCGCCGCAAGGAATTCTCGGGAGCGAACTGACATGACCGTGACGACCGCTCCTCCTCAGCCGCCGCAGACGGCTGCACCGGTGCGCGAGACGCCCCGCCTGACCAGCGGCCACCTGCCCGTCTGGGCGCCCTGGGCCATCCTCATCGGCAGCCTCGTGGCCAGCGCCATGCTGTTCGCGATCGTCGCCATGGGATCCGGCGACGGCTTCAGCCTGGCCGGCTGGGCCGTCGTGGCCGGCTTGCTGTACCTGGTGCTCGTCACAGTCATCTCGTCGCTCGTCGAGGGCCGCCGCAAGGGCGTCGACCGTCTCGTGACCGGTGTCGTGACGATCGCGTTCCTCATCGCAATGGTCCCGCTCGTGTCGGTGGCCATCACCGTCGTCGTCAACGGCGTCGCGGGCCTGTCCGCCGAGTTCTTCAGCTCCTCGATGCGCAACGTCGTCGGCGAGGGCGGCGGCGCGCTGCACGCGATCGTCGGCACCGTGCTGATCACGCTCGCGGCGGCCGTCATCTCGATCCCGATCGGCATCTTCACCGCCATCTACCTCGTCGAGTACGGGCGCGGCGGTCGCCTCAGCCGCGGCATCACCTTCCTCGTCGACGTCATGACGGGCATCCCGTCGATCGTGGCCGGTCTGTTCGCGTACGCGGTCTTCGCCCTGATCTTCGGTCCCGGCATCCGCATGGGCATCATGGGCTCCATCGCCCTGTCGGTGCTGATGATCCCGGTGGTCGTCCGCTCCACCGAGGAGATGCTGCGTCTCGTACCGAACGAGCTGCGCGAGGCGTCGTACGCGCTCGGCGTGCCGAAGTGGCGCACGATCTCGAAGGTCGTGCTGCCCACCTCGATCGCAGGCATCACGACGGGCGTCATGCTCTCGATCTCCCGCGTGATCGGCGAGACCGCACCGCTGCTCCTCACCGCCGGCGTCGCGACCTCGATGAACTACAACCTGTTCGAGGGCCGCATGATGACGCTCCCGGTGTTCGCGTACTCGCAGTACATGAACCAGGGCATCCCCGCGCAGGCCTACATCGACCGCGCGTGGGCCGCCGCGTTCATCCTCATCGTCCTCGTGATGCTCCTCAACCTGATCGCGCGCATCGTCGCGAAGGTCTTCTCGCCGAAGCTCGGCCGCTGAGCATCCACACCCGAAAGAACTGACAGGAATCATGTCCAAGAGCATCGAAGTCAACGACCTCAACGTCTACTACAGCGACTTCCTGGCCGTCGAGGGCGTCTCGCTCGACATCGAGCCGCGCAGCGTCACCGCTTTCATCGGCCCCTCGGGCTGCGGCAAGTCGACGTTCCTGCGCACCCTCAACCGCATGCACGAAGTCATCCCCGGCGCGCGCGTCGAGGGCGAGGTGCTGCTCGACGGCGACAACCTCTACGGCGCCAACGTCGACCCCGTGCTCGTGCGCCGTCAGGTCGGCATGGTCTTCCAGCGCCCCAACCCGTTCCCGACGATGTCCATCAAGGAGAACGTGCTGGCGGGCGTGAAGCTCAACAACAAGAAGATGTCGAAGTCGGACTCCGACGCGCTCGTCGAGAAGTCGCTGAAGGGCGCCAACCTCTGGAACGAGGTCAAGGACCGCCTCGACAAGCCCGGCTCGGGCCTGTCGGGCGGTCAGCAGCAGCGTCTGTGCATCGCGCGCGCGATCGCCGTCTCGCCCGAGGTCATCCTGATGGACGAGCCGTGCTCAGCCCTCGACCCGATCTCGACGTACGCCATCGAGGAGCTGATCGGCGAGCTGAAGAACGACTACACGGTCGTCATCGTCACGCACAACATGCAGCAGGCCTCGCGTGTGAGCGACAAGACGGCGTTCTTCAACATCGCCGGCACCGGCAAGCCCGGCAAGCTCATCGAGTACAACGAGACGAAGACGATCTTCACGACGCCGTCCGTCCAGGCCACCGAGGACTACGTCTCGGGCCGCTTCGGTTGATCGCACCCGCTCGGAACGATGCCCCTCGCCACGCGGCGGGGGGCTTCGTCGTTGCGATCAGTCGCGCGGGCTCAGCAGATACCGATTGAAGGATGCGGTGAGCTCCGCGTCGACGGGCACCTCGACGCCGTCGATCGCCGTGATCGGAGCCGCGAGCCGGACGCTCGACACCAGCCACGCGGCATCCGCTTCGCCCAATGCGCTCGTAGGAACGACCTCGTAGCGTGTCTCGTGCCCGTGCTCTTCGAGGTGGGAGAACAGGCTCAGCTGCGTCGTGCCGTGGAGGATGCCGCCGTTGGGCGCCGGCGTGACGAAGCGCCCGTCGATGCGGAGGATCAGCGATGCCGTGGGCGCCTCGAGCACGAAGCCGTCGGACGTCACGAAGATCGCGTCGTCGGCGCCGCGGCCCTTCGCCTCGCGGATCGCGGCCATGTTGACGGCGTACGAGAGGGTCTTGGCGCCGAGGAGCAGCCACGGCGCCCGCGCCGGGGTGTCGATGCCGTACCCGCGGTCGAGCGTGACGACCCGGATGCCCTTCTCACGCGCGGCCGAGTTGTCGGCGGCGGCCGTCGCCGTCACCCATGCGGTGGGCGCGGGGCCGTGCTCGACCCCACGACTGAGGATGAGCTTGATGACGCCTTCGCCCTCGCTCGGCGCGTGCTGGGCGGCGATGACGACGGCCTGACGCCACTGCTCGAGGTTCGGGGCCGGGAGGTCGCAGATCCGCGCGGAGTGCGCGAGTCGCTCGAGGTGCGCCTCGGTCTCCTGCGCGTGGCCGTCGACGACGCCGATCGACTCGAAGATGCCGTCGCCGCGCTGCGTGCTCAGCTCGCCCACGCTCAGCGCCGGGGCGGACGGATCGATCACGCGGAACGAGTCGGAGAAGTCCGGACGGGGATCATCGGATGCCGCGGGCTCGATCACGAGCGCGAAACGCAAGGCCATGCCCCGAGCTTAGGCGCTCGGGAATGCCACGCCCGCGGACTCGGTTACACTGGATCGGCCGGGCCGCAGTAACCCCGGGCTCCAAAATTTGCCGCTTCGAGCGGCGCCGCGCCGAGAGGCGTTCTGCGGCCCGGCACTCTCATGCCCGGCGCCGATTTTGGCGAGTCGCCGAAGTCGCGAGCGATCGCCGTGCATTCCGGCGAGTCGCCAGAACCCGCGCCCCGTCGCCGCGAAACCATATTCTGGCGAGTCGCCAGAAGACCGAGCGATCGCCTCACATTCTGGCGAGTCGCCAAAACCTGCCTTCGTCCGCCGCGAAAGTACACTCTGGCGAGTCGCCAAAGTACCGCGCGATCGCCGCGCATTCTGGCGAGTCGCCAAAATCGCCGCCGGGTCGGAGGCTCGGGGACCGAGGTATGTCAGGTGAGGGAGTCGCGGCGCCAGAGAGCCGCGCAGGCCGTGAGGTCGGCGGCGTAGTCCGAGAGGCGCAGGGCACGCGTGGTGAACGCGGAGGCACGCTCGGGCTCGGTCGCCTCGTAGTCGTCCGCGACATGCGTGGCGCCCGACGCCTGCACGCGGCAGAAGGCCGCCGCGCGATCGAGGGCGACGGCGAAGTCGCCCTCGAAGAGTCCGCGCAGGATGGTGTCGACCAACGCGACGAGCTCGTCCGGCCCGGCCGGCGACGGTGCGCCGGCCACCACGTCGTCGGCGGAGGGGAGCTCGGCACGGCCGCGCTCGTAGAGGAGCGCGGCCGTGCGCGGGTCGTCGTGGATCATGAGCTGCACGAGGTACAGCCGCCACAGCGCGCCGGGAAGCGTCTTCGCGGGCGACCGCGACCACAGCTCGGCGAGGTCGTCGATGCCGTGCTCGTCGGTGAAGGCGACGAGCCGGTCCACGACGGAACCGTCGGGGTCGGCCCGCACGCGGGCGAGCAGGGCGTGCGCGGTCGTGTGCGCGACACGGGAGACCTCGGCCGGGTCGTCCGCGGCGAACACCCGGTCGAAGAGTTCGGCCGGCCGGCGGACGGGCTTGTGGAACTCCCTGGACGAATCGCTCATTCCGTCCAGGCTACTCGCCGCCGCGAGCACAGGCTCGCGCTCGGGCTCGCGCTCGGACCTGCGCCTCATCGCAGCCACCCACGGCAGGCACATGACCCCGACCCGCTCAGACCTGGTTGATGCGGATGTGGTTGCCCGCCGGGTCGCGGAATGCCGCGTCGCGCGGACCCCAGCCCTGCTCCTTGGGCTCCTGCAGCACCTCGGCGCCGAAGGCGCGCAGCCTCTCGAACGTGGCGTCGAGGTCGGAGGTGGTGAACACATAGGGTCCGGGGCCGGAGCCCTTCACCACGAGACGCTGCAGCGCGTCGCCGTCCTCGGGCGAGCGGCCCGCGGTCGGGTCCGACACGACGAGGGACAGTCCGGGCTGACCGGGGAACCCGAAGCTCACCCAGCGGTGACCGTCGTACGCGACGTCGTTGACGACTTCGAGGCCGAGTCCGTCGCGGTAGAAGGGGATGGCGGCGTCGACGTCGTCGACGGTGATGGGGCTGTATGCCAGGGCGATGTTCGTCATGGCTGCCACGCTACGGCGGCGGCGCGACGGGCGCTTCTCCGATCCTGCTCGGTTGTTGATCAGGCGTACCGGGTCGGGCGCGTGAGGATCTTCGCGACGCACAGCGGCATCGCCTCGGCGGCGTCATGCGGCCGCGAACGGTACGAGCTCGGCGTCTCTCCGACGATCTCGGTGAACGTCGAGCTGAACGAGCCCAGGGAGGTCGCACCGACCGCGGTGCAGGCATCCGTCACCGACATGCCTTCGCGCAGCAGGGCCATGGCGCGTTCGATGCGCCGTGTCATCAGGTACGCGTACGGGGTCTCGCCGTACGCGGCCTTGAACTCGCGCGAGAAGTGCGCGGGCGACATGAGAGCCTTGGTCGCCATCGTGGGCACGTCGAGCGGCTGCGCGTAGTCGCGGTCCATGAGGTCGCGCGCGCGGCGCAGGTGCGCGAGGGTCTGGGTCGACTGCGTCGTCTGGGTCTTCTGGGGGGCGGATGCCACGGCCTCACGCTACCGGGATCGGCGACGTCGCAGGGCGTCAGGCGGTCGGGATCGCCACGATCGGGTCGCTCGACGGCTCCCCCGTCGGCGAGCCGCCCTGGGGCTCGACCGTGACCGCGATCACGTCGCCGGGCTCCACCGCGCCCTCCAGCAGCGCCGTGGTCGTCCCGTCCGTCGGCTCGAACACTCCGGCCGGAACCGCGGTTCCTTCGCGCACGAACCAGAGCTCGAAGCTCTCGTCGTCGGCGATCTGCGGCAGCCCCTGCGAAACGAGCACGACCTTCCCGACCGACTCCGACCAGTGCGCCGTCGCCGAGCCGCCGTCGGCGATGTCGACGGTCGCCGACTGGGCATCCGGGGCATCCTCGATCTGCTGCAACGCGACCACCTCGGCCGGACGGTTCATGTACTCGTTGATCTGCACGGCCCCGAGGCCCAGCGCGACGAGCAGCACCATCGAGGCGGCGAGCGTCAGGATGCCGCGGGTCCAGCGGCGCCGCGACACCGCCTGGATCACGGCCGTCGGCGGGGGCGGTTCGACCGCGGAACGTTCGCCGGATCGGTCGGGGGCGGGCACCGGGGCGGGCGTCCAGCGGTCCACGGGCTCGGCGGTGGCGGCCACCGCGGCATCCATCGCCGGCAGCTGCGGGGTCGTCGCCACGCGCGACAGCAGTGTCGAGCGCAGCGTCAGCGGAGGCACGGCATCGGAGACGGTGTCGGCGAGCGCCGCGGCGGTGGCAGCATCCGTCTCGATCCAGTGCTCCCATTCGGGGTGCTCCCGGCGGGCGGCGTCGAAGGCTGCGCGGTCGGCGGGCGACAGCGCGTTCAGGGCAGCGCCGGCGGCGAGCTCGGCGAACTCCTTCTCGTCCATCACGCGGTCACCCCCATCTCTGCCCTCAGGCGGGACAGGCCGTCCCGCATCCTCGTCTTGATCGTCCCCAGAGGCGCCCCGACCAGGGCTGCGATCTCGCTCTGACTGTAACCCCCGTAATACGCGAGGGTCAGCGCCTCCCGCTGCGCATCGGGGAGCGCCGACAGCGCTGCCGCCACCTTCTCGCCTTCGATGCGCAGCTCGGCCTGCTCGGAGACCCCGTCGTGGGCGACGTCGAGGTCCCGGAATCCTGCGCGCACGTCACGATCACTCGACGCCTGCGACGACCTCACCCGGTCGACCGCCCGGCGGTGCGCGATCGTGAGCACCCACGATCTTCCCTGACCTCTGTTCGGAGCGAACCGCGCAGCGGATTGCCACACTTCGAGGAAGACCTCCTGCAGCACCTCCTCGCTCTGCGCCCGGTCGACGAGCACGCGCAGGATCAGACCGAAGACGCGCGGCGAGAGCATGTCGTACACGCGGGCGAATGCTGTCTGGTCGCCACCGGCGACACGCTGCAGCAGCGACCCGATGTGGTCCACGGGTTCGGTGCCGTCTTCGGGCACGTCGATTCCGTCGATCACCATGTCCACCAGCATGCCTTACGCACCTCCCCCCGACCCGCCGTGGCCTCAGCCGAACGTGAACGAGTAAACTTCGACCCCCGGCGACACCTCGACGGCGAGCACGTGGGGTTCTCCGTCGCCCGCATCCTCCGCGACGGCGTACGAGCGAGGCGTCCCCGAGGCGGTCACGGTGGTCTCGCGCCCATCGTCGAGCCGCACGCGCACCTCCCCCTCGCCGGCGAGCACCATGCGCACCTCCTCGGCATGGAAGCGGAGACGGATGCTGCCGCCGTCGTCGCCCGACGGCGTGGCGTACTGCGACTCGATGCGCCATGAGCCGTCCAGCGCGAACGAGTCTTCGGGCTGTGCCGCCGGGAGGGCGTAGTCGCCCTCACCCGCACGATAGGCGCCGTCGCCGCCGTAATTCACGTCCTTGGAGGAGCCCAGGAACGTCTCACGCGTCCGGGTGCCGGCGTCGGGCGTCTCGTCGGCGACCTCGGTGGGGTCGGGCAGCGCGACCTCAGGGTCGGCGTCGGCGAG
The DNA here is from genome assembly GCF_041938625.1 of Microbacterium trichothecenolyticum. Taxonomy (GTDB): domain Bacteria; phylum Actinomycetota; class Actinomycetes; order Actinomycetales; family Microbacteriaceae; genus Microbacterium; species Microbacterium trichothecenolyticum_D. The sequence goes on from NZ_CP169427.1 coordinate 3,241,832, forward strand.
CAGTTCACGGATGAGCTTCTCGGTCGCGGCGTAGTTCCCCTCGCCGAACGCGATGTGGCGCACCGTACCCTCCGCGTCGATCAGGTAATGCGCCGGCCAGTAGCGGTTGCGGTAGTTCGTCCAGGTCGAGAGGCTGTTGTCGAGCGCGACCGGATAGGTGATCCCGAAGTCTCGGGCACCCGCCGCGACGTTGCCCGCGTCCTTCTCGAAGGCGTACTCGGGCGAGTGGACGCCGATCACGCGCAGACCCGCATCGCGGTAGGCGGCGTCCCACGCGACGACGTGTGGAATGCTTCGTTGGCAGTTGATGCACGAGTACGCCCAGAAGTCGATCAGCACGACCTCGCCTCTCAGGTCGTCCAGATCGACCGCGTCACCGTTCGGCGTGTTGAGCCACGCCTCGATGCCACGGATGCTCGGGGCGGTTCCGCACGACTCGAGCTCTGCCGCGCCGTTCGTGCACCGGTCGAGGTCCTTGTTCTCGTCGGTGACGAGGCCGCCGAGATCGAGCGCGCGCCGCGCGTCGGGGCTGTCGGTCAGATCGCGCTGAATCCCCGCGGTGTAGTCGGGCACGAGCCGCTGCAGCAGCTGCGGAACGTTGAACACGAGACCGACGGCGAGCGCGAGCATCGCGATCCCTGCGGCGATGCGCAGCCCGCGCTCGCGCGTGCGGAACGCGCGGATGCGTTCGACGAGGCCGCGACCCGCGAGCGCGAAAAAGAGCAGCGGCACGGCGACGCCGACCGCGAACGAGACCGTGAGCACGACCGTGCCGGCGTCGATCCGCCCCGTCGACCCCGCGACGATGATCGCGGCGAGAACCGGTCCGGCGCACGGCACGAACACGGTGCCGAGGGCGAGCCCGACGCCGTATCCGCTCCCCCGGTTCTGCACCTCGGTGCGACGCGCGAGCTTCTGGAACGGCTTCTCGAGCACCTGCTCGAACCGCGGGACGAGAAGGCCGACGCCGATCAGCACAAGCACCGCGATGCCTGCCCACCGGAGCACGTCCTGCGGCAGACCGAGCGCACCCAGCAGCAGCGAGCCGAGCAGCGTCACGAGCGTGAAGCTCGTGATCAGCCCCGCGATCACGAGGTACGGGCGCCAGCGCGACGCAGGCTTCGCGTCCCCGTCCATCCGCGCCGACTGCGCTCCGCCGGTGAGGAAGATGACCGGCAGCACCGGCAGGATGCACGGCGAGATCCCCGTGATGAGTCCGCCCAGCAGACCGATGATGACGAGCTCCATGCGTCCCCCTCGTGCGTCGAGGGTTGTTCGCGCCCACTCCGCATTCGGATTGCGGACACCGGAAACGGATGCTGCGGCACCGGGCCGCAGCATCCGTTCCGCCCGATCTGCAATCCGAACGGGCGACCCCTCCGAACAGTCCGTGTAGCCGCTCCCGCGGCACGCTCCCCGCACCGGGGACACAGACCGCGGTCCCAGGACCGCGTAGAGGAGGAAGACATGTCTCGCATCACCCGGAAGCGCGTGTCGGCAGGGCTGATGCTCGCCGTCGCCGCGACCTTCGCGCTCTCCGCCTGTTCGATGGGTGGAACGACCGCAGAACCCACGACACCCTCCGTGGAGACTAGCGAGGAGCCGATGACGGCCGATCCCGCCGCGGACCTCGTCGGCCCCGGCTGCGCCGCCTACGCCGAGGCCGTGCCGGACGGCGACGGCTCGATCGAGGGCATGTCGGCGGACCCGGTCGCGGTCGCAGCATCCAACAATCCGATGCTCACGACGCTCACCGCCGCGGTGAGCGGACAGCTCAACCCCGAGGTCGACCTCGTCGACACGCTGAACGGCGACGAGTTCACCGTGTTCGCGCCCGTGGACGACGCGTTCGCCGCGCTCGATCCCGCCACCCTCGAGTCGCTGAAGACCGATACCGCGACGCTGACGTCGATCCTCACGTACCACGTGGTGCCGGGCCGGATCGAGCCGGCCGACATCGCGGGCACCCACACGACAGTGCAGGGTGCCGACCTCGAGGTCACCGGCGAGGGCGACATGTGGATGGTGAACGACGCCACCGTGATCTGCGGCGGCGTGCAGACCGCCAATGCGACGGTGTACCTCATCGACGCGGTCCTGATGCCTCCGGCACAGTGACCGAGAGCCGGCTTGGGCCGGCTTGCACGGGGGGACGAGGCCGCCGGCGCCGTGGGGAGCGCCGGCGACCTCGTTGCACGCGCTTGCACGTGGGCGGGGCCCCGTCAAGCCCTCGGTTCGCCAGGGGCATCGTCCGTACCGTAGATGCAGGCCCGGTGCGGCGCCGGAGGGGTACGAGCATCGGGTGGGAGGACATGTGACTGACCTGCTCGCGTCCGGAGAGCTCTCCACCGGCGAGCTCCTCGACGATCGGTACCTGCTCCGCGAACGCATCGGCGAGGGCGGCATGGCCCGCGTCTACCGCGCCGACGACCTGCATCTGCAGCGTGCGGTCGCAGTGAAAGTCTTCCGTGAGCCCACCGACGCCATCGGATCCGTCGAGCGCGCGCTGTCGGAGACGACGCTGCTCGCCTCTCTCAGCCATCACTCCCTCGTCACCGTCTTCGATGCCCGCGTCGGCACGGATGAGACGAGCTATCTGGTCATGGAGCTCGTCGACGGCATCACGCTGCGCGACCTTATCGCACGAGGACCCGTCGATCCCCGCGTGGTCGCCTCCATCGCGATCGACATCGCCGAAGGGCTGCACGTCGCGCACGATCACGGGGTCGTGCACCGTGACATCAAGCCCTCGAACGTGCTGCTGTGGTCTTCGCCGCGGCCCGGATGGGAGTGGCGCGCGAAGCTGGCGGACTTCGGCATCGCCTATCTGATGGATTCGGCCCGCGTGACGACACCGGGCGTGATCGTGGGCACGATGGCATACGTCGCGCCGGAGCAGGCGCGAGGAGTCGCGCCTTCGCCGCCCGCCGACATCTATGCGTTCGGCCTGCTCCTCATCGAGGCGCTGACCGGTGAACGCCCGTTCGGCGAGGCCGAGGGCATCGGCACGGTGATGGCGCGGCTTTCGGCGGCGCCCGAGATCCCGGAGTCCCTCCACCCGTCGTGGCAGGGGCTGCTGCGCGGGATGACGGCGATCCGCCCCGCGGACCGGCCCACCGCGCTCGAGGTCGTCACCGCCGCGTCACGCCTGGCCGCGATGGAGAACACCCTCGCGCGGGAGAAGGCCGACCCGTCGACCGCTCCGGTCGCGACTCCCGTTGCGACGCCTGTCACCGCCCCTACCCAGGTCTTCTCCCCCGCGCTGCCGACGCCGGCGCCACAGGGCACGGGCGGGAGCGGGAGCGGAGCCCTTCGCCGCGACGCCCGCATGGCCGCCGCCGCTGTGGGAGCCACGACGGTGATGGACACCGGTGCATCCCTCGTGCCGTCGGACGAGGACGAGCGGGTCCGCCCGACCCGTCGTGCGCTGGTGATCGGGATCGTCATCGCGGCGCTGCTCGCCGTCTTGCTCGCTCTCGGTACCCTGTGGCTGTCGAACGTCTGGTCGGCTGAGCCCGAGCCGGCACCCACGTCACCCGTGGTGGAGGAGCAGGATTCGCCCGCACCGGCCGAGGAAGCTCCGGCCGAGGAGGTACCCGTGACTGTGCCCGATGAGCAGGCCCCGTCGGAGGACGTGCCGCCGGCCGAGACCGGCTCGGGCGGGAGCGACAACAGCGGTCCCGGCAACAACAACGGCAACGGCAACGGCAACGGCCCCGGAAGCAACAGCGGCAAAGGCAACGGGAACCGCAACGGCTGATTCGCGCTAGCAGTCCGCCTGGCGCATCGCATCCGACCGCCAGTTCGGCCCGCAACGTTCGAGAGTCGCGATCGCGTGGCAGTTGCGACACCTGACATCGCATTTGGCGATCTCCTCCACGATCTTCGCCAGGCTGAAGCCCTCCTTCACCATCGCCATCACGTCTTTGCGCTTTTGAGTCCCCGGCCTGTGATCGAAGTCGAGCACGCGAAGATCCGCGGCTCCGCAGTCGACGCAGGAATGCCCCCGCAGATACCGCACAAGGAACGCCTTCGATTCGATCCGGCGCTGGGCCGTGCGCTCGACGATGGTTCGCACATGGCGTTCTCGATTGCGCGCGTAGTAGGCGCGGGACGCCTCTCGGTTACACTCGCGACAAACCTCTTGAAGTCCATCCGGACGCGACGACTTGCGATTGAACTCGCCGAGCGGCTTCCATCGTCGGCACGTGCCGCAGAGTTTTCCCATGTCGGCAGCCCTTCCCTGATTCCCGGTCCCGTGCTGAGCGTAAAGCTGGGCACCGACGTCCTGCGCAGCCGCGTTGCGTTGCTAGGGTGGAGACGCCCCTATAGCTCAGTTGGTTAGAGCAACGGACTTCAACACAATAAATGGAGCGCCGGCGCAGAAATGCGTCGGATGACCGCCGCTATATGCTGGGACGCCCTGAGAGCCCGAGGTACTCGCCGGAGACGGCAGTGACAATCCTCTGGGATTGGGTAATCAGCAGGTAACCGCAAGGGAACCTCAGAGACTACACGCGGCGCACCTGACCGGCACGGCCGAAGGTGAAGATATAGTCCAGACTGCAAGCCGGAAACGGTGGCTGGGGAAACTCAGTGCAGCAGGTTAATCCGTGGGTCCAGGGTTCGAGTCCCTGTGGGGGCACCACACCGTGATCCGGCACGCCATCCCGCGCGCTCAGCGGGCGATCGAGGCCGCGACGACCCAGAGGGCGATGCTGAGCACGAGGGCGATCAGCGGGTACCAGAACGCGCGATGCTTCCGCGACAGCGCCACGATGCCGGCGACCGCGCCGACCACTGCGAGGGCCAGCGGCAGGTAGCCGCCGAGCACGATCGCGACCGTGTTGTCATGGTTGCCGATCGCCCACACGAGCGAGACGAAGAAGAGCACCACCGCGGCGCCGACCGAGAATCCGATCAGCAGCAGCGTGGCGACGAGGTCGCCGATGCTCCGCTCGGTCGGGGCTGCGGCGCTCATCGCCCCAGCGCGATCTCGTAGTGAACGAACCCGGTGTGCGTCGCGACGCGGTCGTAGAGCGCCCGCGCGGTGGCGTTGGTCTCCTGCGTGAGCCAGTACACCTTCGCCGCGTCGTGCTCCCGTGCCCAGTCGGTCACGTGGGCGATGAGCGCGCGCCCGGCACCGGTACCCCTGGTGTCAGGCGCGACGAAGAGATCCTCGAGGTAGACGTACGGCGCCGCCGACCACGTGGCAGCGTGCGTGAGCCAGTGCACGAAACCGATGGCACGGCCGCCGTCACCCGTGGCGACCGCCCCGTGAATCGGGAACTGCGGATCGAGGAGGCGGTTCCACGTCAGGGCGGTCTGCTCGTCCGACACCTCGGACTCGTAGAACTCGATGTAGCCGTGCCAGAGCGGAAGCCAGGCGTCTCGGTCGGCGGGGGCGAGGGGACGGATCTCGGTCACGAACCCGACAGTAGCGGGTCGCCCGCCTCAGGCGAGGGCGACGCGGGCCGTGCGCCGCGCGTGCGCACTGAGGTCGTCGCCGCGTCGTGCGACGAACTCCTCCAGCCGGGCAGGGTCGACCCGCCCGATCTCACGGAGCGCGACGCCCACGTTCGTCTGCACCAGGTGCTCCGGGTCGTCCGCGAGGATCTCGCAGAGCGCGAGAGGGTCATCGAGGTCGCCCGCACGGATGATCGAGAACGCCGCGGTGATCGCCGTGCGGCGATGCCAGCGGTCGTCGGAACGCGCGAGCTCGAACAGCACGTCGCGCCGGCGGTCCAGCAGGTACAGCCCGACCACGCGCGGTGCGGATCGGTCGATGAAGTCCCACGTGTCCATGCGGTCGAGCCGCCGCATCCACAGCTCGTACAGCGCCGCACGGTCGACGCCCTTCGTTCGCGCCTGGAAGTCGAGGATCGACACCGCCACCATGCGCATCTCGTACCCGTCGGAGTCGAGCAGCCGGTCGACCTCGGCGAGCGGCATCCGTGCATTCGCCTTCGCGATGTCGAACACGGTGCCCATGCGCACGCCGATCACCTGGGTGCGCGGGTCGGTCATGCGCCGCTCGATCTTGGCGCGTTCGTCGACGGATGCTGCGCTCTCGAGCGCCGCACGGACACCCTCGGCGGTCAGCGCCCCGCGCTCAGTCACCGCCCTCGAGCCCGGATGGTCGCAGTTCGGCGCCTGCGTGCGCGAGCTCGGCGAGCGCGGCATCGCTGGACTCGGCCGCGACCCCGGCGATGAGGTCGGTGAGGATGCGGACGTGGCGGCCGTGCTCGATGGCGTCGAGGGCCGACGCGCGCACGCAGTAGTCGGTGGCGATGCCGGCGATGTCGACGTCGACCACGCCGTGCTCCTCGAGGAGGTGCGCGACGGTGACGCCGTCATCGGTGGTGCCTTCGAACAGCGAGTACGCGGGCTTTCCCTGCCCCTTCTTGACGTGGTGGGTCACCGCCGTCGTGTCGAGGCCGGGGTCGTACTCGGCGCCCTCGGTGCCGCTGACACAGTGGACCGGCCACGTGTCGACGAAGTCGGGCTCCGGGTGGAAGTGCCCGCCGTTGTCGCCTTCGGCGTGGTGCCAGTCGCGCGAGGCGACGATCAGGGCGTACTCCTCGGCGTGCGTGACGAGGAACTCCGAGATGCGCTGCGCGACGGCGTCCCCGCCCTCAACGGCGAGCGCACCTCCCTCGGTGAAGTCGTTCTGGACGTCGACGATGAACAGCGCCTTGCTCATGGTTCGAGAGTACGCCTGTACTCCTCCCGGGTGAGGGGGTGCCCGTCGCCGGCGACGAGCCCGGGGGCGATGTCCACCGGGAGCGGCTCGTCGTGAGCCGCAACTCCGCCCGATTGCGCCGTGGGTGCTGCTGCAGTGGGCGTGTCGGGCGGGGCCGGCGCGTTCGAGGCGGAGTTGCTGCCCGGCGCAGCGCCGGTATCACGCCGCCACAGCTTCGAGGGCCACCAGATCGCCTTGCCGATGTCGTAAGAGAGCGCCGGCACCAGCAGCGACCGCACGATGAACGTGTCGAGCAGCACGCCGAAGGCCACGATGAACGCGATCTGCACGAGGAACAGGATCGGGATCACGCCGAGCGCCGCGAAAGTGGCGGCGAGCACGAGTCCGGCCGACGTGATCACCCCGCCCGTGGCGACGAGGCCGCGGAGGATGCCCGGTCTCGTGCCGTGGACGAGCGACTCCTCGCGCACGCGCGACATCAGGAAGATGTTGTAGTCGACGCCGAGCGCCACGAGGAACACGAACCCGAACAGCGGGACCGAAGGGTCGGCTCCGGGGAAGCCGAACACCTCGTTGAAGACGAGCGCGCTCACACCGAGCGCCGTCGCGAAGGACAGGATGACCGTGAGGATGAGCAGCACCGGCGCGAGCAGGGACCGGAGCAACAGCATCAGGATCACGAGGATCACCGCCAGGATCACCGGGATGATGACGGTGCGATCACGGATCGACGTGTCGTTGGTGTCGATGTCGGTCGCGGTCTCGCCGCCGACGATCGCGGTCCCCGCGCCGAGCGTATCGTCGAGGTCGGCGCGGAGCTCACGCACGGTGTCTTCCGCCGCGACGGAGTCGGCAGCATCCGTGAGCGTGCCGATCACGAGCACGTCGCCCTCCGAGACGGTCGGCTCGGGTACGGGCGTACCCGGCGGGCCGACGGCTGTGAACACGGGCTCGCCGTCCTCGACCTCCACCGCTGCCTGTCCGGTGGGCGAATCCTCCGAGGCGACCGCCACCGAATCGACGCCGTCGGATGCCGCCAGCACCTCGGCGGTGTCGGCGAGGTCCTCTTCGGGCGCGATGACGTAGACGGGCGAGCCGGAGCCCGCCGGGAAATGCTCGGCGAGCACGTCCTGACCGTCGCGAGCCTCGGACGCGCCGAGCACGAGATCGCTCGTGGGCACGCCGTCGGCCTTCAGCTGTGTGATGCCGACGGCACCGGCGAGCAGCACGATGGTGCACGCGATCCACACGATGCGCGCGTTCCGCGCGACGAAGCGCGCCTGCCGCGGCCAGAAGCCCCTGACCGGCTGAGTGAGATCGTCGGGGATCATCGCGAGCGGCTGCTTCGGGATGAAGGGCCAGAACGCTGCGCGGCCGCACAGGGCGAGCAGCGCCGGCAGGAACGTCAGCGCCGACAGCATCGAGAAGGCGATGCCGATGGACGCGATCGGCCCCAGCGCACGGTTGGTCGCGAGGTCCGACAGCAGGAGGCAGAGGAGGCCGGCGATCACCGTGCCGCCGGAGGCCAGGATCGGCTCGAACGATCCACGCCACGCCGCGGTCGTGGCATCCCACTTCCTCATGCCGCTCGCGATGGACTCCCGGAAGCGGGCGACATACAGCAGCGCGTAGTCGGTGGCCGCGCCGATCACGAGGATGAAGAGGATGCCCTGCACCTGGCCGTTGAGCACCACGATGCCCGCGTACGCGAGCCACCACACCGTGAGGAGCGCCACGCAGAGAGCGAAGACGGAGGTGAGCAGAACGAGGATCGGCAGCAGCGGCGAGCGGTAGACGATCACGAGGATGAGGAAGACGGCGATCAGCGCCACGCCGAGCAGCAGGCCGTCGATGCCGCGGAATCCTTCGACCAGGTCGGCGGTGAAGCCGGCAGGGCCGGCGACCCAGCCTTCGAGCCCGGATGGCAGGTCCTCGGCGACGAGCGAGCGGATCTCCTCGACGGTCGGCCCCACCTCGCCCGCGGCGTCGATCGGCACGAAGATCTGCACAGCCTCGCCGTCGTCGGATGGGATGGGCGGCGACACGTCCTCCTGCACGCCCTCGACCTCGGCGATGTCGTCGGCGAGCGTCTGCACGTCGGCGATGTCGTCCTCCGACAGTTCGCCGTCGCCCGTAACGACAACCACCGCGGGGATGCTGTCGCCGCCGAGGAAGTCCGCGAGCCGCTCGTTGACCTGGGTGGCGTCGGCGCTCTCGGGCAGGAACGAGGAGCGGTCGTTGCTCGACACCTCGTCGACCTTGCCGAAGTACGGACCGCCGATGGATCCGACAGTCAGCCAGATGAGGACCAGGAGGGCGGGAATGCCGATCCGCAGCCAGCCCGAGGGGCGACGGGTCGCGTGGTGAGGCGAGGTCATATCGCTAGCTTATCTAGCGAATTGACTTCTCTTCGACACTTGACATGCGGTCCTCGGAGGGATTCGCTGCTGCACACTCCTATGCTGAGTCGCGATGCTCTCCGCCGTCATCGCCCTGGTGGGTGCCATCGTGTACGGCTCCGCGGACTTCCTGGGCGGCCTCGCCGCCCGGCGGCTGCGATCGATCGTCGTGACGGCGGTCGCCGCACTCTCGGGACTCGCGGCGCTGCTCGTCGCGCAGCCGCTGTTCAGTGGAGCGTGGACGGCACCCGACGTGGCGTGGGGCGTGCTCGGCGGCGTGGTCAGCGTGGTCGCGATCGCGCTCTTGTACGCCTGCCTCGCGATCGGCCCGATGAGCATCCTGTCGCCGCTGACCGCCGTGGTCTCCGCCGTCGGGCCGATGCTGTGGGGGCTGCTCGTGAACGGCGATGCGCTCGCACCGATCGGGTACGCCGGACTCGGCGTGGCGCTCGTCGCGGTCGTGCTGGTGGGCTTCATCCCCGGCGAGAAGATCGTCCGGCCGAGCGCCCGGGGCCTCGCCATGGCGGTCGGGGCAGGCCTCGCGATCGGCGCGTTCCTCGTCGTGCTCGATCAGACCTCCGATGACAGCGGACTGGTGCCGCTGGTGACGAGCCGCGCGACGAGCGGGGTGGTCACGTGCGCGATCGTCGGTGCGCTCGCCCTGGCCGCCGTGCACCGCGGCGAGCGTGCGCGCTCGGTGTTCGCCGTCGCAGGGCTCCCGCTCGGCGCGACGCCCAGCGGGCACGCCGACCTGGAGCACGCGACCACGGGGGTCGGGAGCGTCATCGCGACCACGCGTGAGGCATGGTGGCTGGCGATCGCGTGCGGAATCACGGATGCCGCCGCGAACGCTCTGGCGCTGTTCGCGCTGCGCACGGGCGACCTCGCGGTGGTGTCGGCGCTCACCGCGCTCTACCCCGCCGGCACGATCCTGCTGGCGGCGATCGTGCTGCGCGAACGGGTCGCGGCGGTGCAGTGGGTAGGCCTCGGCCTCGCCCTCGTCGCGGGCGGGATGCTGGCCGTCGCGTAGGGTCTGGCGCGCCCGTCGCGCGGTGGGGTCAGCCGCGCACGAAGAGCATCACGAGCGACGTGACCAGCGCCACCACACCGAGCGCGAGCATCCCGATCGCGAGGCGCGCGACCGCGCGCACGGCGGGAGAACCCTGGGTCAGCCGCATCCGATTCCGCGACCCGCGGCGCACGAAGATGTCGGCCATGTCGGCGTCGCCGATGTGGTGATCCTGCTCGTGCGTGAGGTGCGCCTCGCCGACGCCGCCGTCCTCGTCGAACCAGCGGACGAGCCGGCCGTCGGGGCCGTTCTCGACGACGGCGCGCACCGGCAGCCAGGTGCCGTCGAAGAGGTACATGATCAGGGCGACGCCCGCGAGGAGCGCACCCACGCCGAACCCGATCCACGAGAAGATCTCGGCGAGCGCGTCGACCGCCTGAGACACCGCATCACCGTCCTTCGGATACGGAAAACGGCCGCTGTCCGCGGCCGTTCCGATTCTGAGCCACCTAAGGGAATCGAACCCTTGACCTAATCATTACGAGTGATTCGCTCTGCCGACTGAGCTAAGGTGGCGGGCCTCGCTTGCGCGACGCACAAGCAACGATCTTACAGGGTCTCGAGGGCGCTCGCGAACCACCGCGGGCAAGGCATCCGTCCCGGACCCGATCCCACTCTGCGGCGGACTCGGTGTCGACGTGTTACGGCCAGGTTTCGGGATGCCCGGAGAGCCCACGTAGGTTCGATCCCGGTCCGCGACGAAGCGTGCGCGGTCCGTGGATCGTGCGCGCGGTCACAAGCCCGAGACGGGCCTCGATCCACAGGAGCACTCACATGTCCACGTCCAAGAAGCTCACCGCAGCGGCGGCACTCGCGCTTCCTCTCGCCCTCCTCCTCGCCGGCTGCGCCGGGACCGGAACGGATGCTGCCGCCGGCGCCTCCGACGAGAACGAGGTCGTCCGCATCGGCGTCGTCGACTCCGGCGACCCGTACTGGGAGACTTACAAGGAGGCCGCGGCGGACGAGGGCATCGAGGTCGAGCTCGTCAACTTCAGCGAGTACACGCAGCCGAACCCCGCCCTCTCGGCGGGCGAGCTGGACCTCAACCAGTTCCAGCACATCATCTACCTCGCGACCTACAACGTGCAGAGCGACGACGACCTGCAGCCGATCGGCGCCACGGCGATCTACCCGCTCGGCCTGTACTCGTCGCAGTACGAGTCCGCCGACGACATCCCCGACGGTTCCACGGTCGCCGTCCCCAACGACGAGTCGAACCAGGCGCGCGGCCTTCTGGTGCTGCAGTCGGCGGGTCTGATCGAGCTCAAGGACGGCGGCTCGGTCTTCTCGACCGTCGCCGACGTGCTGCCCGAGTCGAAGGTCAAGGTCGAGGCGCTCGACGCCGCGTTCACCGCGACCTCGCTTCCCGACGTCGCCGCGGCGATCGTGAACAACGACTTCCTCGCCGACGCGGGCCTCACCCCCGAGGACGCCATCGCCACCGATGACCCGACTGATCCCACCGCGTTCCCGTACATCAACATCTTCGCGGCCAAGGCTGAGGACGCCGACAACCCGACCTACCTCAAGCTCGTCGAGATCTACCAGAACACGCAGGATGTCCTGGACGGCGTCGTCGAGGCGTCGGGCGGCACCGCGGTGCTCGTGAAGACCCCGGTGGACGAGCTCGTCACGTCGCTCACCGACGTCGAGGACGATATCCGCGCCAACTCCTAACGCCCGCCACACCGCGGCATTCGCCTGTGCGGCCCGTCGGCGCCTTGTGCGCGCGGGCCGCACACGCGCGTTCCGCTGAGGAGCACCCATGACCCTCATCCGCCTGACCGGCGTGACAAAGACCTTCCCGCCGCCCACCAAGGACGCCGCACCCGTCGCCGCGGTCGACGACGTGTCGCTCGACGTCGCCGCCGGCGAGGTGTGCGGCATCATCGGCTACTCCGGCGCCGGCAAGAGCACCGTGCTGCGGCTGGTGAACGCGCTGGAGACGCCGACCGCCGGCACTGTCGAGATCGACGGCCGCGACATCACGCGCCTGCGCGAGCGCGAACTGCGCGAACTGCGGGGCGACATCGGCATGATCTTCCAGCAATTCAACCTCTTCGACTCCCGCACGGTCGCGAAGAACGTCGCGTATCCGCTCGAGGTCGCCCGCCGTCCGCGCGCCGAGATCGCCGCGCGCATCGACGAACTGCTGCGCTTCGTCGGGCTCGCCGACAAGGCGAAGAGCTATCCCGAGCAGCTGTCGGGCGGTCAGAAGCAGCGTGTGGGCATCGCCCGCGCCCTCGCGACCAACCCGCGCATCCTCCTGGCGGACGAGGCGACGAGCGCCCTCGACCCCGACACGACGCAGGAGGTGCTCGCGCTCCTGAAGCGCATCAACGAGGAGCTCGGCGTGACCATCCTCGTCATCACGCACGAGATGGACGTCATCCGCACGCTCGCCGACCGCGTCGTCGTGATGGAGAACGGCCGCATCATCGAGAGCGGCGCTGTGTTCGACGTCCTGTCGGCGCCGCAGCACGCCGCCACACGTCGGTTCGTCGCGAGCATCATCGAGGACGTCCCGGCCGGCGACCAGCTGCGCACCCTGCGCGACCGGCACCCCGGGCGCATCGTGACGTTCACGATCCGCGACGGCGACGTCACGCAGGCCGACGTCTTCGCGGCACTCTCGTCGCACGGCGTGCGCTTCGAGCTCGTGCACGGCGGCATCAACGACATCGGCGGCCGCGTGTTCGGGCATCTCACTCTGGCCCTGACCGGAGAGACGGATGCGGTGCAGCAGGCCATCGACGCGGCCTCGGCGTTCGCGGCGCTCATCGAGGAGGACGCGCGTGGATAGACTCGTCGACCTTCTCCCGGAGCTGTGGGCCGCAACGGCCGAGACGCTGTACGTGGTGTCGCTGAGCCTCGTCTTCGGTGGCATCGCCGGACTCTTCGTCGGCCTCGCCCTGTACGCGACCCGGCCCGGGAGCCTGTTCCCCAACCGGTTCCTGTTCGGCACGATCAACGTCATCGTGAACTTCTTCCGGCCGATCCCCTTCGTGATCCTCCTCGCCGCCGTGCAGCCGATCGCCCGCAGCCTCGGCATCCCCGGCATCGGCCCCGAGTTCGGGATCTTCGCGATCACCATCGCGTCACTGTTCGCGATCAGCCGCATCGTCGAGCAGAACCTGCTCACGGTCCGGCCGGGAGTGATCGAGGCCGCCCGCGCCACGGGCGCGAGCCGCTCGCGGATCCTCCTGCGCCTGCTCCCCCGCGAGGCGCTCGGCCCGCTCATCCTCGGCTACACGTTCATCGTCGTCGCCCTCGTCGACATGACTGCGATCGCCGGTGCCGTCGCGGCGGGTGGACTCGGCGAGTTCGCGATCGTGTACGGGTTCAAGCAGTTCAACCCGGCCGTGACCTGGGCCGCGGTGCTCGTGATCATCGTGATCGTGCAGCTCGTGCAGTTCCTCGGCAATGCGCTCGCCCGCCGCGTGCTGCGCCGCTGACGCCCGCACCCCGGATGACGGAAGGCGGATGCCGCGACCCGAGGTCGCAGCATCCGCCTTCTGTCATCGGCGGCTCACTCGCAGCGCAGGCCGTCCTCCGGGGGCGTGCCGTCGAGCAGGTAGGTCTCGATCGCGGAGTCGACGCACGAGTTGCCCTTGTTGTAGCCGGTGTGGCCCTCGCCGACGCGCGTCACCAGGACGCCGGATGAGAGCTGATCGGCCAGCGACACCGACCACTCGTAGGGGGTCGCGGGGTCGTTCGTCGTGCCGACCACGACGATCGGCGCCGCGCCTTGGGCGGTGATGGGCTCGCGCACGCCGGTGGGCGGATACGGCCAGACCTCGCACGGGTCGGGACCCTGCCAGTACGGCGCCACCGTCGGCGCTTCGGCCTCGAGGAGCGCCGTCGCGTCGGCCTCCTCCTGCTCGGTCGCATCGACCGGGTAGTCCATGCAGTTGTAGGCGCGGAAGGCCTCGGTCTGATTGTCGAGGTACGCGCCGTCCTGACGGTTGTTGTAGAAGTCGGCGAGCTGGAACGCGACGTCGGCATTGCCCTGCAGAACGTCGGTGAGGGCCATCGTGAGGTAGTCCCAGCTGTCCTGGGAGTACAGGGCGGCGACGATCGCGGTCATCAGGGAGTCCGCGCCGAGCATGCGGCCGTCGGCGTTCGGGATGGGGTCCCGGTCGACGCTCGCCAGGAGCGCGCCCAGGTCTGCCATGGCCTCGTCGACCGTGCCGCGGAAGGGGCACTCGTCGTCCGTCAGGCAGTCCGCCATGTACGCGCGCAACGCCGACTCGAACCCGACGCCCTGGGTGATGCCGACATCCAGCCCGGAGATCGACGGGTCGATCGCACCGTCGAGCACGAGACGCCCCACCTTGTCGGGGAAAAGCTTGGCGTAGGTCGCTCCGAGGAAGGTGCCGTAGGAATAGCCGAGGTAGTTCAGCTGCGTATCGCCGAGCACCGCTCGGATGAGATCGATGTCACGGGCGGCGTTCTCCGTCGTGATGTACGGCAGGATGCCGTCGCTGTTCTCGTCGCAGGCCGCGCCGAAGTCCTGGTGCCGTTCGAGAAGCTCGTCGGTCCAGGCATCCGTTCCCCGAGGGTTCTCCGGGATGTCGTAGAGATAGGCGTCCATGTCGCCCGCGTCGTAGCAGGTCACCGACGTCGACTCGCCCACGCCGCGCGGATCGAAGCCGATGACATCGAACTGCTGCCGCACGGGGTCGCTGACCGCGAACGACACCGAGTCCCGGATGAGGGCGACGCCGCTCGCGCCCGGCCCGCCCGGGTTGGTCAGCAGGGATCCGATGGGCTCGGTGGTGCCCTCGGCGCGGCTGCGGATCACCGACAGCTCGATGTCGCCCTTCGACGGATCGGTCCAGTCCAGGGGCGCCGTCACCGTGGTGCAGTCGAACGTCTCGTTGCAGACGGACCAATCGAGCGTCTGCTCGTAATAGGGCAGCAGGTTCTCGGCGACGCCGTCGGTATCGGCCGCCTTGCTCGACGTCGGCCGGGGCGACGCGTCGGGGATCATCCCCGACAGACAGCCACTCAGGACCACGGATGCTGCGACCAGGCCGGCGACGACGGCGAAGGCGCGACGAAGTCGGCGGGGTCGGGTCGGGTTCACGGGATCCTTCCGCTCGCGACGGTGACGAGCATGCTTTCGAGCGCCAGTGCGGGCGCGGCGTTGAGTTCGAGGTTCTCGCGCGTGACGCCGATGCGGTCGACGACCGTCAGCGTTCGCTCGGGCGTCCACGCGGTGGCGAGGGCGCGCAGCTCGGGCTCGAGCTCGCGGTTGATGAGGTCGGTGTCGCGCCCGAACTGCAGCAGCAGCACGTCGCGGAACATCGACTCGAGGTCGGTGAGCACGCGATCGATGCCGTCGCGCAGGCTGCGCGTGGCACGGCGCTTCTGCTCGTCTTCGAGGGCCGAGAGCTGCGACCGCACGGCGGGCGGGATCGCGCCGCCCTCGGCGATGCCGAGCGTGCGCAGGAGCCCCGCGCGCTCGGCCTCGTCGCGCTCCGCAGTGAGTGCCTTCGCGTCGTCGGTGGCGGCGGCGACGATCGCGCCGGCGACCTCGACCGCGTCGCCCACGCCGCGCACCGCGAGCACGCCGCGCAGCGTGGCGTCGCGGCGAGTGCGGGCCGCAGCATCCGTCGCGAGCCTCTGGGCCATGCCGATGTGACGCTGCGCGTGCCGCGCGGACTGCTCGGCGATCGCGGGGTCGACGCCGCTGCGTCGAACGATGAGGTCGGCGACGTCGGCGACGTCGGGCTCTCGCAGTCGCAGCGTGCGCACGCGCGAGCGGATCGTCGGCAGCAGGTCGGCGTCGCTGGGCGCGCACAGCACCCAGACGGTGCGCTCGGGCGGCTCTTCGAGGGCCTTCAGCAGCACGTTCGAGGTGCGCTCGGCCATGCGGTCGGCGTCTTCCATGACGATGACCCGGTACCGCCCGAGCGAGGGCGCGAAGTACGACCGCTCGACGAGTGCCCGGGCGTCCTTGATGGAGATGATGACGCCCTCGGTGCGCAGGGCCGTGAGGTCAGGGTGGGTGCCGGCGAGCACCTGGTGCATCGTGCGCTCATCACCGGGCTCGGCGATGAGCGCCGCCGCGAAGGCGTGGGCGAGAGTCGACCGGCCGGAGCCGGGCGGCCCGGTGATGAGCCACGCGTGGGTCATCGACGCGGGATCGGATGCTGCTTCCCTGAGCGCCGCGACGGCGTCAGGCTGCCCCCACACGTCGTCCCAGGGGAACGCCTGGTCGTCCGCCGCGGGAGACGCCCCAGCGACAGCGGCGACCGACTCCATGCCGACCAGCCTAGCCACCGAGTCGGACACCGGCTGTGCGCAGGCCGAGCGTTCGCCTCATGCGAGAAGCGGCTCCACGCGTGCCCGCACCGCGGCGGCGAGCTCGTCCGGCGGACGCGCCGCATCCAGCACGAGGAAGCGGTCGGGCTCGGCGGCGGCGAGCGCGAGGAACTCCTCCCGCACCCGGGCGTGGAAGTGCTCCTGCTCGGCCTCGAGGCGGTCGAACGGCTTGTCGTCGGCGTCGAGGCGCAAGCGGGCCGATGCGGGATCGAGGTCGAGGAGCACCGTGACGTCCGGGAGCAGGCCTCCGGTCGCCCACAGCGACAGCTCGCGCACCTCGTCGCGCCCGAGGACGCGCCCGGCGCCCTGGTACGCGACGGACGAGTCGAGGTAGCGGTCCTGGATGACGACCTCGCCACGAGCGAGCGCGGGGCGGACGAGCGTCTCGATGTGGTGCGCCCGGTCCGCGGCGTAGAGCAGGGCCTCCGCGCGGGGGGCGACCTCGCCGCGGTGGTGGAGGACGATGTCACGGATGAGCACGCCCACTTCGGTGCCGCCGGGCTCGCGCGTGCGCACGACGGTGCGTCCGGCATCCGTCAGCCAGGCGTCGAGGAGCGCCGCCTGCGTCGTCTTTCCGACGCCGTCGCCGCCCTCGAACGTGACGAAGAGTCCACGGGCGGTGTCGCCGGCCGCCGTCACTTCTTCGCCGCGGGCTTGCGCGTCGTCGTCGTGCGGCGTGCCGGGCGCTTGGCCGGGCCCTTCGCACGCTTGTCGGCGAGCAGCTGCACCGCGCGCTCGAACGTGACCTCCATCGCGTCCTCGCCGCGCGGGATGGTCGCGTTCGTCTCTCCGTCGGTGACGTACGGGCCGAAGCGGCCGTCCTTCAGTTTGATCGCCTTCCCGCTGGTGGGGTCGGCCTCGAACTCCTTGAGCGCCGACGACGCGCCGCGGGCGCCGTACTTCGGCTGCGCGTAGATCGCCAGCGCCTCATCGAGGGTGATGTCGAAGATCTGCTGCTCGCTCTGCAGCGTGCGCGAATCGGTGCCCTTCTTGAGGTAGGGCCCGTATCGGCCGTTCTGGGCCGTGATCGGGGATTCCGTCTCCGGATCGACGCCGACCGTGCGAGGGAGGTCGAGGAGCTTCAGCGCCGTGTCGAGATCGATCGTGTCGACCGACATCGACTTGAAGAGCGAGGCCGTGCGCGGCTTCGGCGCGGCCTCCTTCTTCGCTCCGCGCTTCTTCGGCGCAGGCTCCGGCTCGACGGCCACGACCTCGCCGGTCTCCTCGTCGACCTCTTCCGCCGCGGGCGGGTCGTTCTCCTGCACGTACGGGCCGAAGCGGCCGTCCTTCACGACGACGAGCTTGCCGTTGGCGGGGTTCTCCCCCAGCACTCGGTCGCCCGCCACCGGGGCGTCGATGAGCTCCTGTGCGCGCGCCGGGGTCAGTTCGTCGGGCGCGAGATCCTCGGGGATGTTGACGCGGCGGGGCTCGGCCTCCGGCTTCTCCTTGTCAGGCACCTCGAGGTACGGGCCGTACTTGCCGAACCGCAGCGTGGCGACGTCGCCGATCGGAGTCGAGTTGAGCGCGCGCGCGTCGATCTCGCCGAGGTTGTCCACGATGTTGCGCAGGCCCACGTGGTCGGTTCCCCCGAAGTAGAAGTCCTGCAGCCAGTCCTGGCGCTTCTGCTCGCCGCGGGCGATCGCGTCGAGGTCGTCCTCGAGCGCGGCCGTGAAGTCGTAGTCGACGAGGTCGGCGAAGTGCTGCTCGAGCAGCCTCACCACGCTGAACGCGAGCCAGCTCGGGATGAGCGCCTGGCCGCGCTTGGTGACGTAGCCGCGGCCCAGGATCACGTCGATGATGCTCGCGAACGTCGAGGGGCGACCGATGCCCTTCTCCTCGAGCGCCTTGACGAGGCTCGCTTCGGTGTAGCGGGGCTTCGGGCTGGTCGCGTGGCCCTTCGGCTCGACGTCGCGCAGGCGCAGCACGTCACCCACGGCCATCGCGGGCAGCGACTGGTCGTCGCTCTTGTCGCTGTCGCCGCGCTTCTCGTCCCGGCCCTCTTCGTAGGCCTCGAGGAAGCCCTTGAAGGTGTAGACGGTTCCGGATGCCGTGAACTCGGCGCGGCGGCCGGCCGCCGAGACCTCGAGGGTCACGGTGGTGGTCTCGTACTTCGCGTCCGACATCTGGCTGGCCATCGTGCGCTTCCAGATGAGGTCGTACAGGCGCAGCTCGTCGCGGTCGAGCTGGCCCGACACTTCCGACGGCGTGCGGAACGTCTCGCCCGACGGGCGGATGGCCTCGTGCGCCTCCTGCGCGTTCTTGCTGTTGTTGCGGTAGCTGCGGGGGTTCGGCGGCACCGACTTGTCGCCGTACATCGCGACGGCCTGCTCGCGCGCGGCCTGCACGGCCTGCGTCGACAGCGCCGTGGAGTCGGTGCGCATATAGGTGATGTACCCCTTCTCGTAGAGGCGCTGTGCGACGCCCATGGCGTGCTTCGCGCTCATCGAGAGCTTGCGACCGGCCTCCTGCTGGAGGGTCGAGGTCGTGAAAGGGGGCTTGGGGCTGCGGGTTCCGGGCTTGGACTCGAGAGCGGTGACGGATGCCTCGGCCGCCGCCTCGATCGCGGCAGCGAGTTCGCGCACCTGCGCCTCGTCGAGGACGAGCACCGCCTTCTTGAGCTCACCGCGGTCGTCGAAGTCGGTGCCGCGGGCGAGCACCGCGCCGTCGACGCGGGCGAGGCGGGTCGAGAACGACTCGTCGATCCCCTGCGGGCGGTTCGGTGCGGCGAGCGCTTCGATGTCCCAGTAGGACGCCGACACGAACGCCATGCGCTCGCGCTCGCGGTCGACGACGAGTCGTGTCGCCGCCGACTGCACACGGCCGGCGGACGTGCCCTGCTGCACCTTGTACCAGAGCACGGGGCTGACGTCCCAGCCGTACAGGCGGTCGAGTATGCGGCGGGTCTCCTGCGCGTCGACGAGCGCGAGGTCGAGCTCACGCGTGTTGCCGACGGCGGCCTGGATGGCGTCCTTGGTGATCTCGTGGAACACCATGCGCTTGACGGGGACCTTCGGCTTGAGCGTCTGCAGCAGGTGCCACGCGATGGCTTCGCCCTCGCGGTCTTCATCGGTGGCGAGCAGCAGCTCGTCCGCCCCCTTCAGCGCGCGCTTGAGCTCGGCGACCGTCTTCTTGCCGCGCTCGCTCTCGACGTAATAGGGGTCGAAGCCGTTGTCGATGTCGATCGAGTACTTCCCATAGGCCTGCTTCTTATCGGCCGGGATGTCGCGCTTGTCCGCCAGGTCGCGGATGTGCCCGACCGAGCTGAGCACCTCGTAGCCATCGCCGAGGTACCCCTGGATCGACTTCATCTTCGTCGGTGACTCGACGATGACGAGCTTCTTGCCTTCTGCCAACGGGGGCGTCCTTTCTTCGACGCAAACCATACACGCCACTTCTCGGTGCAAGGGCTGTGAGACGTGATCACGGCGGCGGCCCCGCCCGTGCGGAGGCCCGCGCGGGGACCGGCCCGAGGCTGATAGAGACGGTGACCGTCGCGATCAGCTCGTCGAGCTCGCAGGCCTCGAGGATGGCGCCGAAAGTGCCCGCGACCTCGGCAGCACGTTCGCAGGGAGCGCCGGGAACCGCGCCGGATGCCGCGTCCGCCGCGGCGAGCGCGCCGGCGTCCGCCGCGGAGGCCAATCGCTGGCTCGCGACCGCAGCAGCGCCGGCGCCCGCGAGCCCCACCGCGAGCACGGCTGCGGCCGAGAGGATCCCGACCGCCGCCATTGTCCCCGCCATCAGCCCGGCCCGCTCGCCGGTGGAGCGACGACGTCGCACGACACGATCACAGCCCGCCCGCCAGGGCGCAGCCGGACGCGGTGACCCGTAATCCGAACAGCGCCGGCGCCGAGGCCGACACGCACACGAGATCCCCTCGGGAGCTGAGGTCGACGGATGCCTCCTCCACCGTCGTGGCGACGGCCTCGCGCACGCGCTCCTCGGGCTCGCCGCGTGCGCTCAGCCGCGCGGCATCCGCCACTGCGTCCTGCAGCCGCACCTGTCGCGACGCCCCGGCGAGCGCTCCCACGCCGAGGACCAGCACGAGGACGACAGCCGGGAGCGCGACCGCGAACTCGGCGACGACCGCACCGCGGTCGTCGCCCAGCCGCGGGCGCATCACGCCACCGTGAGCGCGCGTCGTACGAGATCGGTCAGGATGGTGCGCACCTCGTCGGACCGCATGATGACGACGAGCAGGCCGGCGAAGGCGACGGCGGCCATCGTCGCGATGGCATACTCGGCCGTCGCGGCTCCGGTGTCGTCGGCCCAGGTGCGGTCGCCCTCGCGCGGTGCGAAGAGGCGCTCGGCCCGGCGGCGTGTGAGAAGGGGCACGACTCGGTCGGTTGGGGACAGGGACATGGGGTTCTCCGTTCGATGGATTCGTGGTGTCGGGCACGGTCTGGGGCGCGGGCAAGGGATGGCCGATGCGGTCGCGGCGTGGCGGGCGCGCGGGTCGCGAGCAGTGTCCGTCACAGCGAGACCGACGCCGTCGACATGACGCTGAGCAGCATGGGCGCGACGCCGAGGAGGAGGAAGGCCGGCAGCGTGCACACCCCCAGCGGAAGGAGCAGTCGCGACGAGAGGCGCGCGGCACGCAGGCGGGCGTCGACACGGGCGCGATGCCGGGCGTGAGCGGCAGAAGCCCGCAGCAGTTCGACGGCGGGCACGCCCGCTGTCCGCGACAGCGCGAGCACGGCGTCCACGTCGTCCGATCCGCCGGTTCCTTTCTCTTCTGCGCCCGGTGCGGCACCGTCAGCGGTCGCCGAGGCGGGTGCGGCGTCGGCATCCTTGCCGGCGCCCTCCCTGGGCGCCCCCACTCGACGCGCCTCGCGCACGACCGTTCGCGCCCGATCGATGGAGACTCCGCCGCTCAGCGCGATGGCGATCAATTCCGCATCCAAACCCGGCGCATGCTCCGACGTCGCGGCCGTGCGCACGAGCCGCTTCGTCCAACGATGGGCGGCCAGGATGAGCACCGCGCCGCCCGCGAGACAGGCCAGACCGAGCGGGTTCGCGAA
The DNA here is from genome assembly GCF_041938625.1 of Microbacterium trichothecenolyticum. Lineage (GTDB taxonomy): Bacteria > Actinomycetota > Actinomycetes > Actinomycetales > Microbacteriaceae > Microbacterium > Microbacterium trichothecenolyticum_D. The sequence continues at coordinate 3,263,351 of NZ_CP169427.1, forward strand.
CAGAATGCCGAACGTGTCGAACCCCAGCGCTGCGCCCAGTCCCACCGCGACGAGCGGAAGCCAGCCCATGAGCCGGGCCGTTCCCGCGGGCTCGGCGAGGGCCACCCGCACGTCGTCGGCCGCTTCCTGCGCGTCGCGCAGCGCGGCGGCGAGCCCGCGCAGGCACTGGGCGAGCGGCGCGCCGACGGTCAGCGCGACCTGGCACGCGACGCCGACCTCGCGCCAGGCGCCCGCCCCCGCGGTCGCGACCGCCTCGGGCAGCGGCATCCCCCGCCCGAGCGCCGTGGCGACGTGCTGAGCAGCCGGGTCCCCGGCGCGGGCGAGATGCTCCCACGCGCGAGCCGGCGCGACCCCCGCCTGCAGCAGCACCGCGAGCCGCAGCACGGTCTCGGCGACGTCGGCCGCCGATACCGGGGTCCGCGCCGACTCCCGGAACCGGGACCCCCGGCTCCGGGTCGATCCCGGCGCCCGGGAGGACGACGAAGCCCCGGTCTGCCGCCGGACGCTCCCTGCGCTCGCGCCCCGCGTCAGCGAGAGTCCCATCGCTCCTCCTCGATCGCGAGACGCCCGTCGCCATCGACGACCGGGCGACCGGCCCCGGCGATGCGGCGCGAGCCGTCCGCGCCCCGCTCCACGTGCACGACGAGTCCGATCGCGCTGGCCGCCTGGCGAGCGAGCGCGCGGTCGTCGAGTCCGGCGGGTGCGCCGAGCGCCTCGAGCCGGGCCGGCACGTCGTGCAGTCCGTTCGCGTGCACGGTGCCGGCGCCGCCGTCGTGGCCGGTGTTCAGCGCCGACAGCAGCTCGCGCACCTCGTCGCCGCGGCACTCGCCGACGACCAGCCGGTCGGGCCGCATCCGCAGCGCCTCTCTCACCAGTCGTGCGAGCCCCACCCCGCCGCTGCCCTCGATGTTGGGCTGACGCGCCTCGAGGCGTACGTGGTGCGGGTGCGCGACGCGCAGCTCCGCGACGTCCTCGATCGTGACGATCCGCTCGTGCGCCGGCGCCGCAGCGAGGAGTGCCGCGAGCAGCGTCGTCTTGCCGGCGCCGGCGGCGCCGGAGACGAGCAGGTTCGTTCGACGCGCGATCGCCTCGTCCAGCCGGCGGCGCGCGGCCCGGTCGAACATGCCGGTCTGCTGAAGGTCGTCGAGCGTCGCCGCGCCGAGGCGCGGCACGCGGATCGACAGGACCGTGCCCTCCGGTGCGATCGGCGGAAGGACGGCGTGCACGCGGATGCCGCCCTCGAGACGCACGTCGACGCACGGTGATGCGTCATCGATGTGCCTGCCGCCGAGCCCGATGATTGCAACGGCCAGATCGCGCACCTCGTCCGCCGTGGCGCGCCACTCGCGGGCCGGTCGGACTCCGGCGCCGCGATCCACGAACAGTCCCGCCGCACCGTTGACGAACAGGTCCGTGACCTGCGGATCGTCGAGGTAGGCCGCGAACGGCGCGAGGACCGGATGCCGCTCGGCAGACGCCCGCGCGGGCACGCGCCCCCTCACCGGTTCCGGCGGCGCGACCTCGGCAGCGTCGATCCGACGCGGCACCCATGCTCCGACGGATTCCGCCGTCGGAGCGGGCGCACCGGTCGGCGCAACGGCCTCCGCCCGCGGCACGGGCACCGTCGGCGCCACGGACCCGGGTCGGGCCGCAGCATCCCATCGATCCCTCGCGCTGCGCGCGCCCACTGCCCCGGAGCGGGGACGGACGACGAACGGTGCGGACATGCTCCGACGCTACGAAGATACGGTCGCCGCCTACCGCGAACCGAGGTCATCGGTGGAGAGCTCGGCCAAGACGGCCGCTGGGGAGGAGCCGCCGCACGCGCACGGCCGCGAAACCGCTCCCAATAAATAGAGGCGGCATCCCATGGGGGGAATGGGATGCCGCCAAGCGCGGCCCCGAATTCGGGGGGTGACGTCGGGTGCCGCAATGCCAGAATCGATGTTCGGCCATCGGTCAGCATATGCGAGGTAAGGGTCCTCACAAAACGAAAAGGAGAGGATTCTCACTGATATATCGGTCGGGATCGATGTATAGGGCGCCCCCTACTATCGGGGGTAGTCGGTTCCGGCGGCGGTGGGTACATTTCCTCGCAGACTCGCCGACACCCCTCGGCCTCGACCCAGCCCGCAAAGGAGCGCGCTCCCATGAGCGAACAGACCCCTGTCACGCAAGCCAGCAGCCAGATCGACCACCTGCTGAACGAGGACCGGCGCTTCGCGCCCACGGCCGAGTTCGCCGACAACGCGATCGCGACCGCCGAGCTGTATGAAGCGGCGAAGGCCGACCGCCTCGGCTTCTGGGCCGACCAGGCCCGTGACCTCCACTGGCACAAGCCCTTCACAGAGGTGCTCGACTGGTCGAACCCGCCGTTCGCGCAGTGGTTCGCCGACGGCGAGCTCAACGTGGCGTACAACTGCCTCGACCGGCACGTCGAGGCAGGCAACGGCGACCGCGTCGCGCTGCTGTGGGAGGGCGAGCCCGGCGACGAGCGCCGCGTCACCTACGCCGAGCTCACCGACGAGGTGAAGCGGCTCGCGAACGTGCTCGAGGGTCTCGGCATCGGCCAAGGCGACCGCGTCGCGATCTACCTGCCGATGATCCCCGAGGCCGTGGCCTCGATGCTCGCTGTCGCGCGCATCGGCGCCGTCCACTCCGTCGTGTTCGGCGGCTTCTCGGCCGACAGCCTGCGCGCCCGCATCGACGACGCCGGCGCCAAGCTCGTCATCACCGCCGACGGCGGCTACCGCAAGGGCAAGGTCTCGCCGCTCAAGCCCGCCGTGGACCTCGCCCTGGGCGACCGCGGCACCGGCGTGCAGGAGACCGTCGAGCACGTGCTCGTCGTCAAGCGCGGCGAGAACGAGGTCGACTGGGCCGAGGGTCGCGATCTGTGGTGGCACGATGTCGTTCCCGCGGCGTCCGCCGAACACGAGGCGCAGGCCTTCCCCGCCGAGAACCCGCTGTTCATCCTCTACACGTCGGGCACCACCGGAAAGCCCAAGGGCATCCTCCACACCTCGGGCGGCTACCTCACACAGTCCGCGTTCACGAACAAGGTGGTCCACGACCTGCACCCCGAGACCGACGTGTACTGGTGCACCGCCGACATCGGGTGGATCACCGGCCACAGCTACGTCACGTACGGCCCGCTCGCCAACGGCGCGACGCAGGTGCTCTACGAGGGCACGCCGGATGCGCCGCACCCGGGGCGCTGGTGGGAGATCGTGCAGAAGTACGGCGTGACGGTGCTCTACACCGCGCCGACGGCGATCCGCTCGTTCATGAAGCTCGGCCGCGCCATCCCGAAGCAGTTCGATCTGTCGTCGCTCCGCCTCCTCGGCTCGGTGGGCGAGCCCATCAACCCCGAGGCGTGGATGTGGTACCGCAAGATCATCGGCGGCAAGACCGCGCCGATCGTCGACACGTGGTGGCAGACCGAGACCGGTTCGATCATGGTGTCGGCTCTCCCTGGCGTCACCGAGACCAAGCCCGGCTCGGCCCAGGTGCCCCTTCCCGGCATCTCGATCGATGTCGTCGACGAGGACGGCACGCACGTCGGCAACGGCAACGGCGGCCTCCTCGTCATCACCGAGCCGTGGCCGTCGATGCTCCGCGGCATCTGGGGCGACCCGGAGCGCTTCGTCGAGACCTACTGGGAGAAGTTCGAGAGGCAGGGCTACTACTTCGCCGGCGACGGCGCGCGCCTCGACGACGACGGAGACGTGTGGCTGCTCGGCCGCGTCGACGACGTGATGAACGTGTCGGGCCATCGCCTGTCGACCACCGAGATCGAGTCGGCGCTGGTCGGCAACGAGGCCGTCGCCGAGGCGGCGGTCGTCGGCGCCTCCGACGAGACCACGGGCCAGGCCGTCGTCGCGTTCGTCATCATCAAGCAGTCGTACCTGTCGGCCCACTCCCCCGACGGCCTCGCGCAGAGCCTGCGCCTGTGGGTCGGCGAGCAGATCGGCCCGATCGCGCGCCCCCGCGACGTCTACATCGTGGGCGAGCTGCCCAAGACCCGCTCCGGCAAGATCATGCGCCGACTGCTGCGCGACGTCGCCGAGGGTCGCGAGGTCGGCGACACGACGACCCTCGCCGACACCGCCGTCATGTCGGTGATCTCCGCACAGGTCAAGTAACCAAGAGCCCCCGCTCGTTGAGCGAAGGGCGCTCAGGCGCCCGAAGTCGAAACGCCCCGGGCCTTGCGCAAAGTCCGGGGCGTTTCGACTCGCTTCGCTCGCTCAACGAGCGGCGAGGACGATCACGCGTACGAGAAGACGACCTCGACTTCGACGGGGGCGTCCAGCGGCAGCACCGGGACGCCGACGGCCGAGCGGGCGTGCTTGCCGGCGTCGCCGAAGACCTCGCCGAGCAGTTCGCTCGCGCCGTTGATGACACCGGGCTGGCCGGTGAATTCGGGAACGGAGGCGACGAACCCGGTGACCTTGAGGACGCCGGTGAGGCGGTCCACGCCGCCGACGGCTGCGGCCGCGGCCGCGACGGCGTTGAGGGCGCTCTGGCGCGCGTACGACTTCGCGTCTGAGGCAGGCACGAGTCCGTGCCCCTCGCCGACCTTGCCGGTCGCGGGCAGAGCACCCGAGATCATCGGCAGCTGGCCGGCGGTGTAGACGAGGTCGCCGTGCGCCTTCGCGGGCACGTACGCCGCGACGGGCGGGACGACATCGGGAAGATCGATGCCGAGTTCGGCGAGGCGCTCACTGACGCGCATGCTCAGGCCTCCTCGAACTGCTTGGCGGCCTGGGCCGCGGCATCCAGTCCCACGTTCTGCTGGCCACCCCCGGACGGGCGCTTGAAGTAGGCGACGAGGCCGCCCTCGGGACCCTGCACGATCTGCACGAGCTCCCAGCCCTGCTTGCCCCAATTGTTGAGGATCGCTGCGGTGTTGTGGATCAGAAGGGGCGTGGTGAGGTACTCCCACGTCGTCATCGCGACTCCTCGAGTGTGCGGAAAGGACGGCTGGTGAAGGCTGGGAAACACCCCGGCCAGCTGAGCGTCGCTGATGGATCGCCCAGGTATCTCCCTTACGATCAACCCTATGCCTGATACCAAACGCACGGCCACCGGTGTGCTCGGCGGACTCGCCGGGCTCGTCGGCCTCAGTGCCGCAGCCGGTGTCCTCATTGCGGCGACCGTCACCCCCGCGGTCGCGATCACGAGCACCGCGGCAGAGCGCGCGATCACGATGTTCGACAACCTCCCGAGCTCGCTCGAGATCGACAAGCTCATGCTCCCGAGCAACTTCTACTACACCGATCCGGCCACGGGGCAGCCGTCGCTCATGACGCAGTTCCTCGAGCAGGACCGCACACCGGTCAACTTCGACCAGATCAATCCCGTCATGTACGACGCACTTCTGTCGAGTGAAGACCCGCGCTACTACCAGCACGGCGGCATCGACCTCATCGGCACCACGCGCGCGCTCCTGTCCAACGCCGGCGGAGCCAGCGAGACACAGGGTGGGTCGTCGATCAGCCAGCAGTATGTGAAGAACGTGCTGATCCAGAAGTGCGAGCAGAACGCCGAAGCCGAGTACGAGACGGACGAGGCTGGCGAGATCGTCACCGACGAGGCGACCGGCCTCCCGGTCGTGAAAGTCAGCCGCGAACAGGCCCTCCTGAACTGCTGGAGCGATGCGACCACGGCTGAGGGTGCCGAGGGCTACACGCGCAAGCTGCAGGAGATGCGCTACGCCATCTCTCTGGAGCAGAAGTACTCGAAGAACGACATCCTGCTCGGGTATCTCAACATTGCCAACTTCGGCGGCATCACGTACGGCATCGAAGCCGCCGCCCGCCGTTACTTCAACACCACCGCAGCCAACCTCACGGTGGCGCAGGCCGCGACTCTCGCCGGCATGGTGCAGAACCCGAACAGCTACCGCATCGACCGGGCGGGCGGCTCCATCTTCGGCTCGGACGGCGCGACCTTCAACAAAGCGCCAGACGGCGCCATCGATGAAGGGGCGAACCTCGCCTCTCTCGATGCACTCGTGGCGTCCGGCGACATCACCGAAGAGCAGAAGTTCGCCGCAGCGGACGGCTACACCTCGACGAAGGTTCGTCAGCTCTACGTCCTGAACCGCATGCTTGACGACGGCAAGATCACCCGGGAACAGTACGTCGAGGCAGCGATCTGGCCGATCACGCCAAGCATCGTCGAGCCCAAGACCGGTTGCGCGAACGCGGGCGGAGCCGCCTACTTCTGCCAGTACGTCAAGTACGTCATCCTGAACGACCCCGCGTTCGGCGAGAGCCGGGAGGATCGCCAGGACACGCTGCAGCGCGGCGGCCTCAACGTCTACACAACGCTCGACCCGCGGGTGCAGATGCCGGCGGAGCAGGCGATGGCCGCGAACGCGCCGACCAGCGCCGAAATGCCAACTTCCCCGGACTACACGCCGGGCCGCTTCGGCTCGGCCACGGTGAGCGTGGAAGCGACCACCGGTCGCGTTCTCGCGATGGCGCAGAACACCAAGTTCAGCGAGGACGCCGCGCACGCCGACGACTGGAACTACTCGGCCCAGGTCTACGCGGGCGATACGGCGTTCGGCAACTCGCGAGGTTTCAATGCCGGATCGACCTTCAAGCTCTTCACGCTCATCGACTGGCTAGAGAAGGGTCACTCGGTCAACGAGACGCTCAACGGCTCCACGCGGGTGTTCAAGCGGATGAAGACCTGTACCGCCGATTGGGTCAACACCACGAACACGGTCGTGAACAACTTCAACAAGCAGCGCGGATACGTCGGCAACCCGATGCAGTTCACACGCGACTCGCTCAACACCGGCTACTTCGCCATGGCCGAGAAGCTCAATCTCTGCGACATAGGCAATGTTGCGACCAGGATGGGCGTCATCGACACCTTCAACAACAAGCCCGCCGAGCTGACCACGCTGACCTCGGTCATCGGAATCACGGCGGTGTCGCCCCTGGCCATGGCCGAGGCCTACGCGACCGTCGCCAACAACGGTGTCTACTGCCAGCCGCAGGTGATCGACCGGGTGACTGACGCCGACGGCAACGAGCTTCCCAAGCCGGAGCGCGCGTGCAACCAGGTGATCGAGCCTCGAGTCGCCGCCACCGCCGCGTACGCGCTTCAGGGCGTGATGAACGGGGGTACCGGTGCGGCCGGAAGTCCGCGTGATGGCGTTCCTCTGATCGGCAAGACGGGGACGCACGAGTCGATCCAGTCGTGGCTCGTAACCTCGAGCACCAAGGTTGCCACGGCGACGTGGGCAGGCAACGTCGATGGCGGTGGCGACATCTTCAAGACGTGGCACAACGGCAACAAGCTCTCCGATATCCGATATCGGATCACCAGGGCGGTTCAGGGCGCCGCGAACGACGCATACGGTGGCGACCGATTCGCAGCCCCCGACTCGGAGCTCACGAAGCAGGTACTCACAGATCTGCCGAACGTCGTCGGCAAGTCGGTCGACGAGGCCACCAAGATCCTGACCGATGCGGGCTTCACCGTCGAGGTCGGCGGCCCGGTCGACTCCGACCAGCCGGCGGGCGTGGTGGCCGCACAGAACCCCGGTCCGGGCAAGGTCGCGGGCGGCAGCACCGTCACGATCAACCCCAGCAACGGCGAGGGCGTCACCGTGCCCGACGTGTCGGGTCGCACCCTCGAAGACGCGAAGAAGGCGCTGCGCAGCGCCGGCTTCGGCAACGTCGGCGACGGCACCTGCACGGTCGATGCGAGTCTCGGCGCGCAGACCAAGTCGGGCGCGACGAACCCGGCGGCCGGCTCTGTGGTGAACCGCAACGTATCGATCGCCGTCGACTACTCCGCCGCGATCTGCGGCGCAGGCGGCGGCCGCGGTCCCGGCACCGGCGGCAACGGCTAGTGCCGTCTCCCGCGGCTCGCACCGCCCTCACCGTGCTCGGCACGGTGGGGGCGGTCGGCGCGGGCGCGGCGATCTGGGGCGTCGGCATCGAGCGCTACCTCTTCACGGTCCGCTTCCATGAGGTCCCCGTGCTTCCGGCCGGGGCCCCGCCGATCCGTGTGCTCCACCTCTCGGACGCGCATATGGCCCCGTGGCAGCACCGCAAGCAGGAGTGGATCGCCGCACTCGCAGAGCTGCAGCCCGACCTGGTCGTCAACACCGGCGACAACCTGGGCCACTTCAACGGCCTCGAGGGACTGCGCCGCGCGTTCGATCCGCTGCGCGATGTGCCCGGCGTGTTCGTCCACGGCTCGAACGACCACGCGGCGCCCTCGCCGCGCAACCCGTTCCGCTACTTCACCGGTCCCTCGAAGGTGAAGCACACCGCCGAACCTCTCGACACCGAGGGCCTCGACGACTACCTCACCCGCGAACTCGGCTGGGTCGACCTCAACAACAAGGTCGGATCGCTGGATGCTGCGGGCCTGCGCATCGCCGCCTTCGGGGTGAGCGACGCCCATCGGCACTGGGACCGCCTCGAGGCGCTCCCCGAGCCCCTGGCCGCGCTCCGTGCCGAGGAGTCCGCCGACCTCTCGATCGGCGTGACCCACGCACCTTATCGGCGAGTGCTGGACGACTTCGTCGACCTGGGCGCCGACGCGATCTTCGGAGGCCACACGCACGGCGGGCAGGTCCGCGTCCCCGGCTTCGGCGCGCTCGTCGCGAACTGCGACATCCCGCTGCGTCAGGCCCGCGGCTTGAGCGCGTGGAAGCACGACGGGCGGTCGGTGCCGCTCAACGTCAGCGCCGGCCTGGGCCACTCGATCTACGCCCCGGTGCGCTTCGCCTGCCGCCCCGAGGCCTCGCTCCTCACCCTCGTTCCGACGGCGTAGCGCCGGCGGGCCGCGCACGGTTCCTCCCCAACTGCTCTCGGCGATCGGTCGTGCACAGTTTCGGCTGCGGGCCCGCGCCGGCGGGCGCGTGGCACCGATCCTCGATGCATGGCTGCTCCCCGTTCCCATCGACCTGCCGACGACCTGTTCCGGAACACACTTGTCACCACGAGGGCCGTTCACGGCATCGGGTTGCCCGTGCGCCTGAGACTGCTCGCGCTGCTGACCGCCCTCGTGATCGCGGCCGCCTGTGCACCATTCGCCCCGGTGGCGACCGACGACGCCGATCGTGGCGACACGCACCCGTCTCGCGGATTCGGCCGCCACGCCCCGTTCGTGCCTCTCCTCGAGGACGCGGAGTGAGCATGCCCGCCGTCGACTCCCCCACAACTCGGATCCGGCTCGTGCTCCGCGGGCGCGTCTTGCGCCTGCCCGCGTACCTGTTGCTCATCGTCCTCTCCGTGATCATCGTCTCGCTGAACATCGCCCACCCGTCCCGCGCCGACGCCGCCGAGCGCGGCGCAGGGTTCGGCACCTGGGCGCCGATCTCCGCCTACGGCTGGCACGGCTCGATGCTGGTCGGCGGCGTTCACACCTACTGCATCACCCCGGGAGCGCCGGCCCCGACCGGGCAGAGCACCGACCACGGAATCAGCGGATCAGCCGCCGGCCTCTCACCCCAGCAGCTCGCCGGGATCAACCTCCTCGTGACGACGTACGGCCAGACGGACGACCCCGTCCAGGCCGCCGCAGTCGCGTGGGCCGTGAAGGCGATCGCGAACCGGCAGGAGACCCTTCAGGCCTTCGGCTACCGCGGCGACTCGCTCGCCGGGGCGATCCACTGGACGATGTCGGCGCTCTCACCACAGCATGACCGCGCCGTCCAGGAGCGTGCCGTCGCGTACTACGACGAAGCCACACGCGCCGTGCCGGGTGTGGCGACGGCGAGCGGAGGCCTGGTCTTCACCACGGATGCTGCGGACCACCGCTCCGGGACGGTCCGGGTCGACACGACCCACCCGGCGACCGGCACCATCACGCTGACGAATGCGGTCTTCGCGGAGTCGGGCTCACCGACGCTCGAGAACGCCTCATCCGGCTCGACGTACGCCCTCCGCACCGCCCCACCTGCCGAGGGACGCCCGTACTCCGTGAGCGGGACCGGCCGCTTCGATGCCGGCCTCGCCGCCGCGGTGCGTCACTACACGACGCCCGGCGGGCAGGAGACGGCCGGTCCCGCCGGGCGCGTGCAGTTCGACGTGTCGGGGGCGGACGCCTCCCCGCGCATCCCCCCGTTCTCCCCCGCCATCTCGACGCAGGTCGCAGCGAACGAGGCGCACGGCGGTCCGTATGTCGATGCGGTCACTTTCATCGTCGACGACGGGTCGTGGCCGCGTGCCGACGACGGCTCCTACCTGCCGGTGACTGCGAGTGCCGTCGTGTACCGCACCGACGCCGAGCCTGTCGCCGGTGCGGCTGTTCCCGGCGACGAGGCGATCGTCGGCACGCTCCAGCTCACGACCGACACTGTCAAGGGTCCGACTGCGCCGTACACCGTCACGTCCGCGTGGGAGATGACAGGCCCGGGGTACTACACCGCCGTCTGGAGCGTTCGTGCGGCCGATCAGCTCCCTGCCGTGGCAGCCCACACCGGCGCCGACTTCGTCTGGACCGAGCGATTCGGCGAGCCCTCGCAGGTCGCCGTGATCGCGCCGCCTCCGCCGGCACCGACGCCCGCGCCCACCCCGGCTGCCGAAGCGCCGCCGGCTCCGGACGAGCCACGCCTCGCGGAGCTGGCCGCGAGCGGGACGGATGCTGCTGCCCTCCGCATGCCGGCCGCCATCGCGATCGCGCTCATCAGCCTCGGCGCCGCGATCATCGCCTCGAGACGGCCGTGGTCAGCAGCACCCCTGACGATCGGTTAGACTCGGAGGGTTGCAAAACGGGGTGTGGCGCAGCTTGGTAGCGCGCTTCGTTCGGGACGAAGAGGCCGCAGGTTCAAATCCTGTCACCCCGACAGCAGAGAGGCTCCGCCGCAAGGCGGAGCCTTTCGCATGAAAGGACGGACACCATGGTCGACAGCACCCCGCCCCTTCTCGTCGCGTTCGATCTCGACGACACGCTCGCCCCTTCCAAGAGCCAGATCGACCCACGCATGGGCGAGCTGCTGATCGCCCTGGCCGAGCGCGTCGAGGTGGCGATCATCTCCGGCGGCCAGCTCACGCAGTTCACGACGCAGGTGGTCGACCGTCTTCCCGAGGCCTCCGCAGACGCTCTCGCACGTCTGCACCTGCTCCCCACCTGCGGCACGCAGTACTACCGGCTCGCCGAGGACGAGGTCGTCACGGTCTACAAGCGCTCACTCACGGACGATCAGAAGTCCCGCGCGCTCTCGGCCGTGGAAGGCGAGGCGCGCCGTCTCGGACTCTGGGAGTCCGAGACGTGGGGCGACATCCTCGAGGACCGCGGGTCCCAGATCACCTTCTCGGCGCTCGGTCAGCAGGCTCCGGTTGCGGCGAAGATGGCGTGGGATCCCACGGGCGAGAAGAAGAACACCCTGCGCGCCGCCGTCGCGGCGCTGTTGCCCGATCTCGAGGTGCGCTCCGGTGGCTCGACCTCGGTCGACATCACCGAGCGGGGCATCGACAAGGCCTACGGCATGCGCCAGCTGGCCGAGCAGACCGGCATCTCCCTCGACGACATGCTGTTCGTCGGCGACCGCCTCGACTCCGACGGCAACGACTACCCTGTCCTCGCGATGGGTGTGCGCTGCCAGGCCGTCGACGGCTGGGAGGACACGGTCGTCTACCTCGAGCAGCTCATCCCCACACTTCCCGTCCGCGTCTAACGCAGCCTCCGTTCACCTGTCACAGCCTGCCGTTCGTCGCGGCGCTTCGTGACAGGTGAGCATCGATGTTCGGGCCGACCGGAGTGCTCGCCTGTCACGATCTGCCGCGGTCCGCGGCACATCGTGACAGGTGAGCAGCTCGGTGATCAGGCCTTCGCGCGCGGCCCGGTGCTCTTCGCGGCCGGGGCCTTTGCGGGACGGGATGCTGCGGCATCCGTCTTCGCGGTGCTCGACGCCGTCGTGGCACGAGCGGCACGCGGGCGCGGCGCCGACACGGCCGCCTCGGCAGCGGGTGCGGACACCACCACCGGAACCAGCCGCTGCAGCTGCGTGACGTGGCGCGGCTCGAGCTCGGCGATGGACGAGACGCCCAGGAGCTTCATCGTGCGCTCGATCTCGCTGCGCAGGATCGCGATGGTGCGGTCGACGCCCTGGCGTCCGCCGGCCATCAGGCCGTACAGGTACGCGCGGCCGATCAGCGTGAACTTGGCACCGAGCGCGATGGAGGCGACGATGTCGGCGCCGTTCATGATGCCGGTGTCGACCATGACCGTGGCGTCCTTGCCGACCTCGCGCACCACCTCGGGGAGGAGGCGGAACGGGATGGGGGCGCGGTCGAGCTGACGGCCGCCGTGGTTCGACAGGATGATGCCGTCGACGCCCGCGTCGATGAGGCGCTTCGAGTCGGCGACGTTCTGCACGCCCTTGATCACGATCTTGCCCGGCCAGATCTCGCGGATGATCGCGAGGTCGTCGTAGCTGATGGTCGGGTCCATGGCCGAGTTGAGCAGCTCGCCCACCGTGCCGCCCGTCGTCGACAGCGACGCGAACTCGAGCTTCGGCGTGGTGAGGAAGTCGTACCACCACCACGGGCGCGGGATCGCGTTGACGATGGTGCCGAGCGTCAGCTGCGGCGGGATCGAGAAGCCGTTGCGCTTGTCGCGCAGGCGCGCACCCGCGACCGGAGTGTCGACCGTGAACTGCAGCGTGTCGAAGCCGGCCTCGGCGGCGCGACGGGCCAGGGCGTACGAGATCTCGCGATCGCGCATGACGTACAGCTGGAACCAGTTGCGCCCGTTCGGGTTCGCTGCCTTGACGCCCTCGATCGACGTCGTGCCGAGCGTCGAGAGCGTGAACGGGATGCCGGCGGCCCCGGCCGCGCCGGCGCCGGCGACCTCGCCCTCGGTCTGCATGAGGCGCGTGAAACCGGTCGGTGCGATGCCGAACGGCATCGCCGACGGGCCGCCGAGGATCTCGGTCGACATGTCGACGTTCTCGGCGGGACGCAGCACGTCGGGGTGGAACTCGATGTCCTCGAACGCCTGACGGGCGCGTGAGAGTGACAGCTCGCCCTCGGCCGCGCCGTCGGTGTAATCGAAGGCGGCCTTCGGTGTGCGGCGCTTCGCGATGTCGCGCAGGTCGTAGATCGTGAGCGCGGACTCGAGGCGGCGCTTCTTGCCGTCGAGCTCGGGCTTCTTGAACTGCATGAGCTCGAGGAGCTCCTTGGGGTTGGGGAACTGGCGGGTGACCATGAATACCTCTCCGATGGGTCAGATCTGCGTGCGTGCGGCGGTCGAGCGGGCGAGACCCGCCGCTGCGTAGTAGCCGACGATGTGGTCGTGGACGAGGGTGCGGGCGAGCGCAGGGTCGCCCGCGTCGACGGCCGCGAGGATCGCGTGGTGCTCATCGCGCAGGCGGTCGGCGGCAGCATCCCAGTCCGCGATGCCTGCCGCGCCCGCCTGCACATACGACTCGATCGCGGTGCGCAGGCCCGCCATCATCGCGGCGATGACGACGTTGCCGGAGGCCTCGGCGAGGGCGAGGTGCAGCTGGGCGTCGAGGGCGAGGAATTCGGGCGCGGTGAGGTCGTCGGCGTCCATCGCGTCGAGTACCTCGCGCGCCTGGGCCGTCGAGCGCGCCGGGTCGGCGGCGAGGGCGTCGACGACGGCCGACTCGAGCACGAGCCGCGTGGCGACGACGTCGTCGAACGGGAACCCCTGTGCCGCGACCTGCAGCCGCAGCAGCGCCGACATGCCGCCCTGTGGGGTCGCGATGATGATGGCCCCGGAGGTCGGCCCCGACCCGGTGCCCGTGCGGATGAGCCCCATCACCTCGAGCACCCGCAGCGCCTCGCGGACGCTGGAGCGCCCCACACCGAGAGTGGCGGCGAGCTCACGCTCGGGGGCGAGACGGTCTCCGGGCTTGAGGGTGCCGTCGAGCAGGTCCGTCTCGATCTTCTCGAGCACGACGCGCCACGCGCGGGCGGGCGCGAGCGCGGGCGGAGTCGGGGTGCCTGCCACGGATCTCCTCGTCCATGTCGGATCCGGCGCCCTCTTCAGTGAAGGGCACGGTGTGGTCTGACCACGATAGCCTGTGGTCGGACCACAGACAACCCGTGTGACTCCACGTGTCCGCGCGGACCACTACGCTGACCCCATGGACCCCCTCCTGCTCGTCCTCATCGTCGCGGGCGTCGCGGCCGCGTTCTGCTGGATCACCTCGCTCGTCACGAACGAGACGTCCTGGATCGATCGGCTCTGGTCGATCGTCCCCGTGGTCTACGTCTGGATCTTCGCCGCCGCCGCGCTGATCGCGGGCGTCGACGCGTCACGGCTCGTCGTGATGGCACTCCTGGTCACGGCGTGGGGTGCACGGCTCACCTTCAACTTCGCGCGCAAGGGCGGCTACACCGGCATGGAGGACTATCGGTGGGCCATCCTGCGCGGCCGAATGACACGCTGGCAGTTCCAGCTGTTCAACCTCTTCTTCATCGTGCTCTTCCAGAGCGCGCTGCTCGTGCTCATCTCGCTTCCGGCATACATCGCGTGGCAGCATCCGGTGCCGTTCACCGGATGGGATGCCGCGTTCGCGGTGCTGTTCGCCGCGTTCCTGGTCGGCGAGACCGTCGCGGATCAGCAGCAGTGGGCGTTCCACCAGGCCAAGAAGTCCGCCGGCGGCACGCTCGAACCGGGCTTCGTCACGACCGGGCTCTTCGCACACAGCCGGCACCCGAACTTCTTCTTCGAGCAGGCGCAGTGGTGGGCGTTCTACGCACTCGGCGCGGCGGCGCTCGTCGCCGACGGCGGCAGCTGGCTGAACTGGACGATCGCCGGCGCAGCGCTGCTGACGGTCCTGTTCATCGGTTCCACGGTGTTCACCGAGTCGATCTCCGCCTCGAAGTACCCGGCCTACCGGGAGTACCAGCGCACGACGTCGATGCTGGTCCCGCTTCCCCGCCGGCGCAGACGCGCTCCCGAGACGGTCTGACCCGCGGCCGCCGCGCCGGAGCCGTCACTCCAGACGGCCGCCCGACGCGCGCAGGTAGTCCTCGGCGCACAGCGACTCGTACGTGACACGGTCGGCGGTGAGCTCGTCGATCGCGACCTGATCCCCGTCGAAGACGAACCGGCCGCCGACGAGGCGGGCGTTGAACAGCGCCTTGCGACCGCAGCGGCAGATCGTCTTGAGCTCCTCGAGGCTGTGGGCGAGCTCGAGCAGCCTCGCCGAACCGGGGAACGCCTGGGTCTGGAAGTCGGTGCGGATGCCGTAGGCGAGCACCGGCACGCCGTCGAACACGACGATGCGCAGCAGGTCGTCGACCTGCTCGCGGGTGAGGAACTGCGCCTCGTCGATCAGCAGGCAGGCGACGTCGACCTCGTGCTCGTCGGACTCGGGAACGAGGGTGTCGGCCGCTTCGGCCTTGACGCGGGCGCGGTGCTCCGCGAACAGCGCGCGGATGTCGTCGTTCGGACGGACCAGGAAATCGACGGTGCGCTTCACACCGAGGCGGCTGTCGATCTGGTCGGCGCCCTTGGTGTCGATGGCGGGCTTCGCGAGCAGCACGTGCTGCCCGCGCTCCTCGTAGTTGTACGCGGCCTGCAGGAGCGACGTCGACTTGCCGGAGTTCATCGCCCCGTAGCGGAAGTAGAGCTTGGCCACGGATCGAGCGTAGTCGGTGACGGCCGCCGCACCCTTCGTGCCGGCGCGGCCGCGCCCACAGTGCGTCAGCGCCCGCCGAAGCCTCCCCCGCCGCCTCCACCGCCCGAGAAACCTCCGCCCGACGATCCGCCCGAGGACGACCAGCTCGAACTCGAGGACGAGCTCGACGACGATCCGGGCCGCGACACCGGCGTCGCGGCGAGGCGCCCGATCGACGACGACGCGTCGGACAGCGAGCGCGAGGTCACCGCGTCGAACAGCGCGAGCTGGGATGCCACCTCGACCGCTCCCGTCGCGCGGATGACGTTCACCCATTCGCGTTCCATGCCGAACAGCACCGCGTAAGGCAGCAGCCGCTCGTAGAGGTTCACGACCGACGCCCCGGGAGCGCCCGGCGCGTCGCCGTACGGACGGCGCCCCGCCGACACGAGGTCGGCCGTCTGCGGCGACTGCGCGGCGCGCAGACGGTCCTCTTCGGCCAGCCGCAGGTACTCGCGGATGCCCTCCAGATACGTCTTGTGCATGCCGCCGGCGAGCGTCAGCACCGACTTCGGGAGGGAGAAGAACGGCAGCCCGATGAACGCGAAGAAGGCGCTGCCCAGCGCCGCGAAGTAGATCAGGTTCCCGAGGGATCCGAGCGGGTCGAGCACCATGAACGCGCCGTCGGCGAAGAAGATCAGGAGCATCGCCAGCGGCAGCCCGGCGAACTGCAGGAAGCCGCGCACACGCGTGATCCGGTCCGGGAGCTTGCTGCGATATCCGCGCTGCACCGTGAACTCGTCGATTCGCCGCACGTAGGTCACGGCCCGTGACGGCGGCTTGCGGGCGAACGCGCCGAGGTCGACGTCAGCGCCGGCTTCAGCCTTGCGTCCGAACAGCGTGTCGACGATGCGGCGCTCGTCGCTGTCGAGCCCGGCGGTGTCCCGCAGCACGACCTCGAAGTCGTCGGCGTCCTTCCGGTCCCCCGCGGCACGGATCTCCACGGCGTCCTTCACCGCGAGATCGACGACGTGTGCCGCCAGCGCCCGCTCCGGAATATCGAGCACACCGGCCGACAGCGTCAGCGACTCGTCGTCGGGCGGCGTGTACTGCACGATCACCGGCGAGCGGTCGGGATTCCGGCGCGCGACGGCCTTCACCACGAGAACGAACACCAGGCCGCCGATGCCCGACAGCAGCGCAAGCGCCGGGAGGACCCAGAGCCACCACGGGTACGGAGGCGACGGAGGCGGGCTCGGTGCCGCGAAGGTGCCCTGCTCGAAGCCCAGTGCCACCGTCACGTTCTCGTACGGGCCGATCCCCTCATCCTCCGCCGTGAACATCACTGCGCTCGTCGCTGTCGAGCCGACGGCGCGCGCCCATGACTGGACGGCATCGGGGAGCGACTCCGGTTCCGGCGCACGTTCGATCGCGCACTGCGCGGTCGATCCGTACGGCCCGGTGTAGCAGAACGCGCGCCCGTCGATCAGGCCGGCCGCAGCATCCGTCGCCACATGCACGTCGGCGGTCACGACGTCGAAGGGCTGCGCATGATCGGTGCCGACGGTGTCCCAGAAGAACTCGTCGGCGGCGGTGTCTTCGTAGCGCAATACCACGTCGCTCATCTCGTACGTGATGACGTAGGTCTGCGCGCCATGCACAAAGGAGTCGTCACCGGTGAGCACGTAGATCCAGTCGCCGTCGCGCTCGGTCCACCACGGGATCGCCGCGCCGCCCGCGCCGGTCACCGTGTAGACGACGGTGCCGAGGTCGATGCCGCTGTCGACGACGGGCAGCGCCCGCACCATGCCCTTGTTCTGGTCGACCTCGGGGAAGCGTGCCACGATCGTCTCGGTCGTGAGCAGGCGGCTGCGCTCGCCCGTCCCGCTGACGAGCCAGTAGTCGGCCTGGAACGAATCGAACGTGAAATCGTCGACGGATGCTGACGCCACCGCGTTCAGGACCGCCGGGCGCTCGCTCCCCCGCGCAGCGATCGCCGCGGGCGCAGCGGAGACACTTGCGACGCCGAGCGTGATTGCGCCCGCGACGACGAGCGCGACAAGCACCCCGGCGGCGATCCCCCAGCGACGCCACCCGCGCCGTGACACCGACATGCACCCACCCTAGGGGCGGACGTCCCGCACGCCCAGGATCGAGCGCGCGCGGCGGATCAGGCGGTGAGCGCCAGCGTCTCGGCGGTCTCGTCGAGCGACTGGCGCGCGACCGCAGGACGCGCGTTCAGCGTTTCGCCGTAGCTCGGGATGAGCTCGCGCAGCCGCGGCTCCCATGCCTCGATGCGGTCGGGGAAGCAGGTCTTCAGAAGGCCCAGCATGATCGAGACCGCGGTCGACGCGCCCGGCGAGGCGCCGAGCAGGCCGGCGATGGTGCCGTCTGCGCCGGTGACGACCTCGGTGCCGAACTGCAGCACGCCGCCCTTCTGGGGGTCCTTCTTCATGACCTGCGCGCGCTGACCGGCCTGGATGATCTCCCAGTCCTCGTCCTTCGCGGTGGGCATGAAGGTGCGGAGGCTGTCGACCTTCTTCTTGTGGTTCTTCAGCAGCTCGCCGACGAGGTACGTGATGAGGCTCGGGTTGTCCCACGCGACCTTGAGCATCGGGCCGAGGTTTCCAGGGCGCACCTGGCCGACGATGTCGAACCACGAGCCGGTCTTGAGGAACTTCGGGCTGAACGTCGCGAACGGGCCGAACAGGAGCGACGCCTCGCCGTCGACGACGCGCGTGTCGAGGTGCGGCACCGACATCGGCGGCGCGCCGACAGAGGCTTGCGAGTACACCTTGGCCTTGTGCTGCGCCACCACGGCGGGGTTCGTCGTCTTGAGGAACTGCCCACCGATGGGGAACACGCCGTAGCCCGAGATCTCGGGGATGCCTGAGCGCTGCAGCAGCTTGAGCGCCCAGCCACCGGCGCCCACGAAGACGAACTTCACCCGGATCTCACCGGGGGTGCGCCCGATCGTGCGGCGGTACTTCACGCTCCACGTGCCGTCGGCGAGGCGCTTGAGCCCCCGGACCTCGGTGTTGGTGCGCACGTCGGCGCCGTTCTCGGCCAGCCGGTCGACCAGCTGCCGGGTGAGGGCGCCGAAGTCGACGTCCGTGCCGGCCGGAACACGCGTGGCTGCGAACGGCTCGCCCTTGCGGCGCTTCTGCATGAGCAGCGGTGCCCACTGGTTGATGACGCGGGAGTCCTCGCTGTACTCGATGCCGGCGAACAGGGGCTCGTCCTTGAGGGCCTCGTAGCGCTTCTTGAGGTAGGCGACATCCTTCTCGCCGCGCACGAACGTCATGTGCGGCGCGGAGTTGATGAACGTCGACGGAGCGTCGAGCACGCCGGCCTCGACCAGCGACGACCACAGCTGCCGGCTCTGCTGGAACTGCTCGTTGATCGAGATGGCCTTCGCGGGATCGACCGAGCCGTCCTTGCCCTCGGGCATGTAGTTCAGCTCGCACAGGGCCGCGTGGCCGGTACCGGCGTTGTTCCAGGCGTTCGAACTCTCCAAGGCGACGTCGCTCAGTCGCTCGAACACGGCGATCTTCAGGTCGGGCTGCAGCTCCTGCAGCAGCGTGCCCAGCGTGGCGCTCATGATCCCGCCGCCGATCAGCAGCACGTCGACGGTCTCGACGTGGGAGTTGTGGTCGGCGTGGTTCTCAGCGGGCGTTGCGGTCACCAGACGATTCTAGTTCCGCGCGAAAGCACCCCTGACCCTGCCCGGGCTCTCCCGCCGAAAGTCCTGCGTTTCTTGCCGAAACGACAAGCGGACGGATGCTGCGGCCCGCAGCATCCGTCCGCTCTCGAGTCGTGCGTCAGGCGGTGACGCCGAGGTTCGCGGCGACGACCTCCGCGATCTGGACGGCGTTGAGCGCCGCGCCCTTGCGGAGGTTGTCGTTGGAGATGAAGAGCACGAGGCCCTTGCCCTCGGGCGCCGACTGGTCGGCGCGGATGCGGCCGACGTAGCTCGGGTCGTTGCCGGCCGCCTGCAGCGGCGTCGGGACCTCTTCGACGACGACGCCGGGTGCCGACGCGAGGATCTCGTACGCGCGCTCGGGCGTGATGTCACGCGAGAACTCCGCGTGGATCGACAGCGAGTGGCCGGTGAAGACGGGCACGCGGACGCACGTGCCCGCGACGCGGAGGCCGGGCAGCTCGAGGATCTTGCGGCTCTCGTTGCGGAGCTTCTTCTCCTCGTCGGTCTCGTTGAGGCCGTCGTCGACGAGGTTGCCGGCGAGCGGGATCACGTCGAACGCGATCGGCGCGACGTACTTCTCAGGCTGCGGGAAGTCCACCGCCGAGCCGTCGTGGACGAGATCGAGCGTGTTGCCCTGCGCGAGGACGCCCTCGACCTGGCCGAGGAGCTCCTGCGCGCCGGCGAGCCCGGAGCCCGACACGGCCTGATAGGTCGAGACGATGAGGCGCTCGAGACCGGCCTCGGCGTCGAGCGGCTTCAGCACCGGCATCGCGGCCATCGTTGTGCAGTTGGGGTTCGCGATGATGCCCTTGGGCGGGTTCGCGATGGCGTGAGGGTTGACCTCGCTGACGACGAGCGGCACCTCGGGGTCCATGCGCCACGCGCTGGAGTTGTCGATCACGATCGCGCCGGCCTCGGCGAACCGGGGTGCGTGCGCGCGGCTGCCGGTGGCGCCGGCGGAGAACAGGGCGACGTCGATGCCAGACGGGTCGGCGGTCGCGACGTCCTCGATGATCACGGTCTCGCCGCCGAACTCGACGGCGGTGCCGGCCGAGCGTGCCGTCGCGAACAGACGCAGCTCACGGATCGGGAAGTTCCGCTCGGCGAGAATCTCGCGCATGACCGTCCCGACCTGGCCGGTGGCGCCGACGACGGCGACGGAGAGTCCTGAATCGGAGATGCGGGTCATGGTGGTTCCTCAGCGTGGAGCGCGCGTGGAGCAGCGTGGAGCGGACGCGCGGGCACCGTCGATCGCGCGGGGTTTGGGCGATTCTACCGGCCACGGCCGGACAGGATCGCGGGTGTTACCTATGCGGGCGGACAGCGTGCGTGCGATTCCTGCCGTTCGCCGGCCCGTCGGCGAGATCAGGAGATCTGGCGGACGCAGGACGTTTCGCGCGGAATCCTCCTGCCTCAGCCAGATCTCCTGATCTGGGAGACGGATGCTGCGGGCCGCAGCATCCGACCCGTCAGACGTGGGTCAGCGGCCGGTGCCGGCGTAGACGGTCGCCTCGATGTCGCCGTCCAACCCGTAGGCGGTGTGGACGACGCGGGCGGCCTCGGCGAGGTCGTCGCCGCGCACCACGACCGAGATGCGGATCTCGGAGGTCGAGATCATCTCGATGTTGATGCCCGCGACGCTCAGCGCCTCGAAGAGGGTCGCCGAGACGCCCGAGTGCGTGCGCATGCCCGCGCCGACGACCGAGAGCTTGCCGATCTGGTCGTCGTGGACCAGGTTCTCGAACCCGATCTCGGCCTGGTCGGCGGCAAGCGCCTTCAGCGCGATCGCGGCATCGGTCTTGGGGAGCGTGAACGAGATGTCGGTGCGGCCCGTGGTCGCTGCCGACACGTTCTGCACGATCATGTCGACGTTGGCGCCGGACTTCGCGACGACCTTGAAGATCTCGGCGGCCTTGCCGGGCACGTCGGGAACGCCGATGATCGTGATCTTGGCCTGGCCGAGGTCGGTGGCGACGCCGGCGACGATGGGCTCTTCCATCTCTTCTCCCTTTTCGCCCGCGGGAATGTTCATCCCGGGGCCGAGCACATAGGTCCCCACGCCCGAGCTGAACGTGGAGCGGGCGTGGATGAGCACGCGGTGACGGCGTGCGTATTCGACGGCGCGGATGTACAGCACCTTCGCGCCGTTGGCGGCGAGCTCCAGCATCTCCTCCGCCGAGACCACATTCAGCTTCTTCGCCTTGGGCACGACGCGGGGGTCGGCCGTGAAGATGCCGTCGACGTCGCTGTAGATCTCGCAGACGTCAGCCTCGAGCGCGGCTGCCAGCGCCACCGCCGTGGTGTCGGAGCCGCCGCGGCCGAGCGTCGTGATGTCGCGGGTGTCGCGGTTGAAGCCCTGGAAGCCGGCGACGATGACGATCGCGCCCTCGTCGAGGGCTTCGCGCAGGCGGATCGGCGTCACGTCGACGATCCGCGCCGAGCCGTGGTCGGCAGTGGTGATCATGCCGGCCTGGCTGCCGGTGAACGAGCGCGCCTCGAAGCCCATCGAGTGGATCGCCATCGCGAGGAGCGCCATCGAGATGCGCTCGCCGCTCGACAGCAGCATGTCGAGTTCGCGGGGCGCCGGAATCGGGGCGACCTGACCCGCGAGGTCGAGAAGCTCGTCGGTCGTGTCGCCCATCGCGCTGACCGCGACGACGACGTCGTGACCGGCACGACGAGTGTCGACGATGCGCTTCGCGACGCGCTTGATGCTCTCGGCATCAGCGACCGACGATCCGCCGTACTTCTGGACGATCAGCGCCACATCGAACTCCACGCGTTTGTCTGAGGACGGGCGAGAACGGATGCCGCGTCCCGCGGTCTCCTGTCACCCAAGGGTCCATCTTACGGACGCGCTCATGCGACCCCAGCCATGTGTCGGGCGGCGGCGCCAGTAGCATCCGAGCATGGAGCAGATCGAGACGTGGTCGGAGTTCAACGTGGCCATGGTCGGGGCGACGGCGGCGCTCGCAGGTCTCGTGATCGTCGCCGCGAGCGTCAACATCGGCGACATCATCAAGGAGTCGTCGCTCACCGCCCGCCTCGCCGCGGGCATCTCGGGGCTGGTGGTCGCGCTCGTCGGCTGCGCGATCGGGCTGATTCCGGCTGTCGGGCCGGTGCCGTACGGGGTCGCGATGATCGTCTTCGCGCTCGGCGCCGGCGTGTTCCAGGTGCAGGCGACACGCAGGATCTTCGAGAACCGGCATCCCGCCAACCGGATGCGCTGGCTCAAGTCGGCGGTGGGCTTCCTCGCGCCGCTCGCGTATCTGATCGGCGGCGCACTTCTCGCGGCCGGCCAGCCCCACGGTCTTGCGTGGTTCGCCGTCGGATCGATCGTCGCGATCGTCGCCGCGCTGTTGATGTCGTGGATCGTGCTCGTCGAGGTGCTGCGCTGACGCTCACCCTGTGGAGATCGGCAGGTCGGCGTCCTCGGGCTTGCGGGCGCGGAGGGTGCCGCCGGTGGCCGCGAGCCAGCAACCCAGGATGACCAGCGGGAACCCGATCAACAGGCCCGGGGTCAGCGGCTCACCCAGGATCATCGTGCCCAGGACGATCGCGACGACCGGGTTGACATAGGTGAACAGCGGCGCCCGCACCGGACCTACACGGGCGATCAGTGCGAAGAAGACGATGAACGCGAGCGCCGTGCAGAGCACGGCGAGAGCGATGAGCGAGACGGTGCTCTCGACGGTCGGCACCTGGTGCTGGGTCAGGAAGGCGATCGGCGTGTAGAAGATGCCGACCGCGAAAAGGGCGAGCGTGATGGACCCGAGGGCGGGCACATCCCGCAGCTTGGTCGCGATGACGAACGGCGCGATCGCGTAGAGGAGCGCGACGAGCAGCACTTCCCCGACGGCGATCAGACCGCCGCCGCCCTCGACGGCGAGCCCAGGACCGGCGACGATCACGAATACCCCCGCGAAGCCGATGAACAGTCCGATCGCTCGCGCCGGGCTGAGCACGGAGCGGTCGCCCCCGCCGAACGCGATCAGCGCGGCGAACAGCGGCACCGTGGCGACGAGCAGGCCGGTGAGCCCGGAGGGCAGGGTCTGCTCCGCATGGCCGAGCAGCAGGAAGGGCCCCGCCATCTCGATGCCGCCGAACAGCAGCACCCAGCCGATCTTCGCGAATGCGGGGCGCAGCGCCTTCTGACGCAGCGCGAACGGGAGCAGCAGGAGGGCGCCGAGGAGCGTGCGGCCGGCCACCACCGCGGCCGGCGAGTAGGACTCCACGGCCACGCTGATGAACAGGTAGGGCACTCCCCACAGCAGCGCCATCGCGCCGAACAGCAGCCACGCGCGCGTGTCGAATCGCTGCGAGCGGTTCATGGGGCATCTCCCAACGGTGGGGTGGTAGGCCAGCAGCGGCGCTGCCCGACGGTCGTCATCGTCTCAGGTTCTGCGATCGCCGGCGCTGAGCGCGAGGTGGCCGACCGCCAATCTACGACGGACTTCCGACATCCTGGGCGGACCAGGGCGTCGAGTCACCCGCGGATGGAGTCAGACGGAGCGTCGACCCTCGAACGCGCGGCCGAGGGTGACCTCGTCGGCGTACTCGAGGTCGCCGCCGACCGGAAGGCCCGAGGCGAGGCGGGTGACCGTGATCTCGAGGGTGTGCAGCAGGCGGCTCAGGTAGGTCGCCGTCGCCTCGCCCTCGAGGTTGGGGTTGGTGGCCAGGATGACCTCCTGCACCGTGCCGTCGGCGAGTCGCTGCATGAGCTGCGTGATGCGCAGGTCGTCGGGGCCGATGCCGGCGATCGGGCTGATCGCGCCGCCGAGGACGTGGTACAGCCCGCGGAATTCGCGCGTGCGCTCGATGGCGGCCACGTCCTTCGCGTCCTCCACGACGCAGATGAGCGTCTGGTTGCGACGGGGGTCCCGGCAGATGGAGCAGCGATCCTGCTCGGAGACGTTGCCGCACACCTCGCAGAAGCGCACCCGCTCGCGCACCTCGCTGAGGAGCTCGGCGAGGTGCGACACATCGAAGTTCGGCGTCTGCAGGATGTGGAACGCGATGCGCTGGGCCGACTTCGGCCCGATCCCGGGAAGGCGGCCGAATTCGTCGATGAGGTCTTGGACGATGCCGTCGTACATGGGCTAGCTGAACCTCGTCGGGGGCTCGTAGGGCTCCTCGCGCACGAACGTGGCGCCGAGCACCTGGCGCACCACCGCCTCGCCGTAGCGCTGGACGCCGCCGCTGCGCGTCGTGACCACGGGGGTCAGGGGCGGGGCGACCGTGGGCGGCACCGGGAGGTCCGGCACAGCATCCGCGTCGTCCGTGTCATCGTCGTCGTCGCGCTCGAACGGCGGAGCGATCTCGGTGCGCGGCAGGACCTGGCCCTCGCGCGGTGGCGCGAGCGTCGCGACCCGCGCGGTCGCTGCCTCCGCGTCTTCGGGCTCGTCGTCGACCGCGAACTGCGCGGGCGTCTCGGCGGGGAACGCGGCCGGTCCCGGGTCGGGCGGCGGGGCGTCGTCGTCGGACGGGATGGGCGCGACCGCCCAGTCGGTCACGGCGACTGCGGAGGCGGGAGCCGAGGCCGGGGCGTTCGCTCGGGGCGCGGCCGGGGCCGACGCACGCGCTGAAGCGGGGGCCGACCCACGCGGATCCGCCGGGGCCGACGCACGGGGCGCCGCAGCCTGTGAGGGGCCCGACGCGCTCGGCGCCGCGGCGGTGGTGCGTGCCGCCGCCGGAGCCTCGGGAGCGCCGGCCTGGCGCGAAGTCTCGCGCCCGGGACCGGTCGGAGAACTCGCGGGCATTCCCGCTCCTCCTGCGCCGCCCGGCTCTGCTGGCCCGACGCCGCCCCCTGAAGCGCCCGCGGGGTCGTGGCGGGCGATGTACTTCACACGGATGCCGAGCACAGCCAGGATCGCCTGGCGCAGGTCTTCGCTGGGTCCCTTGCCGGCGGCGAGCTGCTTGAACTTCGCGACGTCGCTCTGGCTCGCGAACGCCAGCGTGAGCACGTCGTCGTCGAGCGCCACGGTGCGGGCGCCGGAGGCGAGCATCCAGGACGAGCGGCTCACGTTCTCGAGCTGCGAGAGCACCTGCGGCCATGCCTGCTGCAGGCGATCGAGCGTGACGGGGCCGGAGGGAACAGGAGGTGCCGCCACGGGCGCGGGCTCGGCGGGTCGCGCGCCCGGAACCGGCGCGGCACCGGGCGTGGGCGCCGCGGTCGCACTCCCCGCCGGTGGAGCGGCGGTGGGCGCCACCACCGGCGCCGCCGCGGGTGCCGCGACCGGCGCAGCGGCAGCGACCGGCGCGGCCGCAGGTGCGGCCCCTGCCCCACGGGCCAGCACGCGCGCGACCATCAGCTCGAGCTGCAGGCGCGGTGACGTGGCACCGGTCATGTCGTCGAGCGTCGCGATGACGAGGTCGGCGATATGCGACAGCCTCGATGGGCCGAACGCGCCGGCCTGACGCTGCATGCGCGCGAGGTCGTCGGCGGAGACGCCGCGCAGCACCGCCGCCGCGCCCTGGCCGGTCGCCGACACGACGATGAGGTCGCGCAGACGCTCGAGCAGGTCGTCGACGAAGCGGCGCGGGTCTTGCCCGGTCTGCACCACGCGGTCGACGGCGGCGAAGGCCGCTGACGCGTCGGACGCGGCGAAGGCGTCGATCACCTCGTCGAGGAGTTCGGCATGCGTGTAGCCGAGCAATGCGACGGCACGGGCGTAGGTGACCTTCGCGTCTTCGGAGCCGGCGATGAGCTGATCGAGCAGCGACAGCGTGTCTCGGGGCGACCCGCCGCCGGCGCGGACGACGAGCGGCAGCACACCCTGCTCGACGTCGACGCCCTCCTGCGCGCAGAGCTGCTCGACGTACTCGAGCATCGCCGCCGGGGGCACGAGACGGAACGGGTAGTGGTGCGTGCGCGAGCGGATGGTGCCGATGACCTTCTCGGGCTCGGTCGTCGCGAAGATGAACTTGACGTGGTCGGGCGGCTCTTCGACGAGCTTCAGCAGGGCGTTGAAGCCCTGCGGGGTGACCATGTGCGCCTCGTCGAGGATGAAGATCTTGAAGCGGTCGCGGGCCGGCGCGAACACCGCGCGCTCGCGCAGATCACGGGCGTCGTCGACACCGTTGTGGCTCGCCGCGTCGATCTCGACGACGTCGAGTGAACCGCCGCCGCCGCGGCCGAGCTCGACGCAGCTGTCGCATGTGCCGCACGGCGTGTCGGTCGGACCCTTCGCGCAGTTGAGGCAGCGCGCGAGAATGCGGGCGGACGTGGTCTTTCCGCACCCGCGAGGACCCGAGAACAGATACGCATGACCGACCCGGTCGCCGCGCAGCGCGGTCATGAGCGGCTCGGTGACCTGCGACTGCCCGATCATCTCGCCGAACGACTCGGGCCGGTAGCGGCGGTACAGGGCGGTGGTCACTCCCCCAGCCTACGGCGTGGCGCCGACACTTCGGCAGGCTCAGCGCATCGCACCGCGACCGCGCGTCGACAGGGTCCGTGCCCGAACCACGAGGCGCACGCGGGACGACGCCGACACACGGCGGCGCCCCGCCGAGATCGCCTGCTAGATTGCTCCGCAGTGACACGGGGTGCCCGCACGGCGGGCTGAGAACACACCCGTCGAACCTGATCTCGATCATGCGAGCGAAGGGATGTCGCGATGAACGCGCGCACCGAAGCACACCTGTCCGCCCTCTCCCCTGCCGCAGCGCTGACGGCGCTGCGGCAGGCCTCGCCGCTGGTGCAGTGCATCACGAACGCGGTCGTGACGAACTACACCGCGAACGCGCTCCTGGCGGTCGGCGCCGCCCCCGCGATGTGCGACATCCCCGGCGAGGCCGGCCTCTTCGCCGGTGTCGCCGACGGGGTGCTCGTGAACCTCGGCACGCCCACCGCCGAGCAGCGCGACGCCGCCCGCGAAGCGGTGCGTGCCGGCACGCCGTGGGTGCTCGACCCCGTCGCCGTCGGCGTTCTCCCGGTGCGCACGGCCCTCGCCGCCGAACTGCTCGAGCACCGTCCCGCCATCGTCCGCGGCAACGCCTCCGAGATCCTCGCCGTCGCCGGTGAGGGCGGCGGCGGTCGCGGAGTCGACGCGACGGATCGAACGGATGCTGCGGCCGGCGCCGCGCGATCGCTGGCGCTGCGCACCGGCGGCGTGGTGGCCGTGTCGGGACCGGTCGATCTCGTCACCGACGGCGAGCGGGTCGTTCGGATCGCGGGCGGGGACGCGCTCCTCACCCGGGTCACCGGGGGCGGCTGCTCGCTCGGCGCGGTGATGGCCGCGCTCGTCGGCGTATGTGCTCCGTTCGAGGCGGCGGTCGCGGCATCCGTCCTCTATGCGGTCGCCTCGGAACGCGCCGCCACCCGCGCAGAGGGACCGGGCTCGTTCGCCGTCGCGTTCCTGGACGCACTCGACGCTGTGGCCGCGGACCCTCCCGCGCTCGACGCGCGCGTCGGCGACACCCTGGCGCTCCGATGACCGGGCAGGGGGCACGCCTCGCCCTCCACCTCGTCACCGACGACCGCCTGCCGTTCGACCGGCTGCTCGGGGTGGTCGACGCCGCGGCGGGCGCGGGCGTCGACGTCGTGCAGCTGCGGGCGAAGTCGGTGACCGCTCGTGAACTCATCCGGCAGGCGACGGCGCTGTCGGAGGTCATCGACCGCCGGTGCCTCCTCCTCGTCAACGACCGTGTCGACGTGGCCGTGGCGGCGCGGGATGCCGGCGCCCGCGTCGACGGCGTCCACCTCGGCCAGGGCGACCTGCCGCCCGAGACCGCGCGGCGCCTGCTCGGTGCGCACGCCGTGATCGGCTGGACCGCGAACTCCGCGGAGCACCGGGCTGCGGCATCCGCGCCCCGCAACGGCACGATCGACTACCTCGGCGTCGGCGTGATCCGCCCGACGTCGACGAAGCCCGACCATCCGCCGGCGCTCGGCATGGACGGCTTCGCTGCCTTCGCGGCGGGCACGGACTTGCCGTGCGTCGCGATCGGCGGCGTGGTTGAGTCGGACATCGCGGCGCTCCGCGACGCCGGGGCGGCCGGAATCGCCGTCGTGTCGGCGATCTGCGGGGCGAACGACCCCGCCGCTGCGGCGCGCGCGCTGCGCAACGCCGCCGATGCCCCCTCCCTCGAGGGGGTCGCGTGATGACCGACACCCGGGCTGTGTCCGCGCCGACCGCGGTTCGCGCGACGGCGATCCCGCGTGTGCTCAGCATCGCGGGCACCGACCCGACCGGCGGCGCGGGGGTGCAGGCCGACCTGAAATCGATCGGCGCGCTCGGCGGCTACGGCATGGCCGTGGTCACCGCGCTCGTGGCGCAGAACACGCGCGGCGTGCGCGAGGTGCACGTCCCGCCGACCGCGTTCCTCGCCGCGCAGCTCGACGCCGTGTCGGACGACGTCGAGATCGACGCGGTGAAGATCGGGATGCTGCAGTCCGACGAGATCATCGGCACCGTGCGCGCATGGCTCGGCCGGGTGCGCCCGCCGATCGTCGTGCTCGACCCGGTCATGGTCGCAACGAGCGGCGATCGGCTGCTGGACCCCGCGGCCGAGGAGGCGCTGCGCGAGCTCGCCGGCGAGGTCGATCTCATCACGCCGAATCTCGCGGAACTCGCCGTCCTCGCCGGACGGGCTCGTGCGACCACGTGGGCGCAGGCCCTCGACGACGCGCGGACCCTCGCACGTGAGACCGGCACGACGGTGCTGCTGAAGGGCGGACACCTCGAGGGCGCTGACTGCCCCGACGCCATCGTCGCAGCGGATGGCACGGTGCACGAAGTCGCGGGCGCGCGCGTCGGGACCCGCAACACCCACGGCACCGGCTGCTCGCTGTCGTCCGCGATGGCGACGCTGCGCGCGGGAGGCTCATCGTGGCCGGACGCGCTGGAGCGCGCGAAGGCGTGGCTCACCGGAGCGCTGGCGCACGCGGATGCGCTGCGGGTCGGCGAGGGGAACGGTCCGGTAGACCACTTCCACGAGCACCGGGTCGCAGCATCCGTCCCCGCGGTGACGTGGTCGACAGGCGTGTGGGATGCCGCGGCCGCCGTGCGCGCCGACGTGGACGACCTCGAGTTCGTGCGCGGGCTCGGCGACGGCACGCTGTCGCGCGAGACGTTCCGGCGCTACCTGGCGCAGGACGCGATCTACCTCGGCGAGTACTCCCGCGTGCTCGCGAAGGCCAGCGCGCTCGCGCCCACGCCGGACGAGCAGACGTTCTGGGCGCGGGCGGCCGAATCGTCGATCGTCGAGGAGCGCCGGCTGCACGAGTCGCACCTCGGCTCGGCGACGGTGGCCCCCGCGCCGCAGAACCTCGCGTACACGAACCATCTGCACGCGTCGGCCCGCTCGTACGGCGAGCTCGTGGCGGCGCTGCTGCCGTGCTTCTGGCTGTACACCGACCTCGGCATCCGTCTTGCCGCCCGGCGCCATGCCGCGCACCCGTACGACGACTGGCTGGCGATGTACGGAGACGCCGCGTTCGCCGCGGCCACCGCCCGCGCGACCGAGATCGCGGACGCCGCGGCGCTCGAGGCCGGGCCGCTCGAGCGCGCGCGGATGGACGCGGCCTTCGCCCGGTCGATGGAGCACGAGAGGGAGTTCTTCGCGCGAGCGTGACGCCGACGCCGAGCGGATCCGACGTCCGACCGTGATACCCCGGGCGAGGGTCAGCCGAACGCGGCCCAGAGCTCGGCACTCGTCGCGCGCCGCGCGACGAGTGCCGCGAGCAGGATCCGCGCCTGCCCCGGCCGCAGCGTCGTCGAGTGCACCGCGCCGGCGGCTCTGAGGTCGCTGCCGCCGCCACCGCCGCCATAGGTGGGCGCCAGCGCGCCCTGCGGCACCCGGCTGGACACCACGACGGGGATGCCGTCGGCGACGCACTCGCGGACGGCGGCGACGACGGCGGCCGTGGAGTTTCCCGACCCGAGCGCCTGCAGCACGATGCCGTCGGCGCCGGCGGCAGCGCTTGCGCGGATGTGAAGGGCGTCGGCGCCTGGAGGGAGGGCCACCATGTCGATCCGGACGCCATCGACGCGAGCCGTCTCTCTCGGAGTCGTCGCACCTGCCGGCCCCGCCGACCGGAACGCATCCATGCTGTCGGCGCTGAACTTGTACGCGCCCCAGGGCGCCAGCTGTCGTCCGCCGAAGAGCACCACGACGGCGTCTCCGTCGTTCCGGCGCGGGAGTTGGCCGGCCGATGTCTCGGCGGCGAGCCGGACGGCCGCCTCGATGTTGGCCGGTCCGTCGGAATCGGGATGATCGGCGGTGAACTGGGCTCCGGTGACGACGATGCGCCGGTCGGCGTCGCCGTGCTGCAGTGCGAGGAGGAGGGCCGTCTCCTCCAGCGAGTCGGTGCCGTGCAGCACCACGATCCCGCGCGTCTCGGGATCGGCCAGCACCTCCCCCACCGCGTCGCTGATGCGCTGCATGTGCGCGAGCGTCAGCGTCGCCGAGTCCTGCGCCATGACGTCGACCACTCGTACCGGCGCGCCCGGTTCGATTCCGGTGAGCAGGCCGCCGCCGCTGACGACCGGCCTGCTCGCTCCGTCGCCGACCCGGCGGCTGGCGATGGTGCCGCCCGTCGCGATGACGACGACGCTGCTCGCCGCACCCGTCACCGTTCTCCGTCCTGAGCGCCGCCCGCGTCGGCGATCGGCTGCTGCGTCGCGCCTGCCTGCTCTCGGAGCCGGACGGCGGCGAGGGTCCCGGTCCGCTCGGCGGCGAGGCGCCGGATGCGATCGCGCAGAAGGAACCAGCCTCCGATGAGCGCCGGCACGATCAGCACGAGCGACGAGACCGTGGAGGTGCCGATCGGGTAGTCCAGTGCCATGAGCACGATGACCGTCGCGAGGAAGCCGAGGGTCACGTATCCCGTGTAGGGGGCCCCGGGCATGCGGAACGCGGGCCGATCGATCGTCCCCTTGCGAGCCAGCGACTGCAGCTTCAGCTGGCACAGGATGATCACCGCCCAGGCGCTGATGATGCCGAGGGCCGACACGTTGAGCGCGATCTCGAACGCCTGGGACGGGACGAACGCGTTGAGCGCGACACCCATCGCGGTGACCACCGCCGTGACGGCGATGCCCACGTAGGGCACACCGGCGCGGTTCATGCGCGCCAGCGGGGCGGGTGCGGATCCGGAGACGGCCATGGAATGCAGGATGCGGCCGGTCGAGTAGAGACCCGCGTTGAGGGAGGAGAGCACCGCCGTGAGCACGACGAGGTTCATGATGACGTCGGCGCCCTGAACTCCGATCGACCCGAAGAACGTCACGAACGGGCTCTCGCCTGCCTTGTAGGCGGTGTACGGCATCAGCAGAGTGAACAGGAGCACGGAGCCGACATAGAACACCGCCAGGCGGAACACCACCGCGCGGATGGCACGGGGCATCACCTTCCGGGCGTGCTCCGTCTCGCCGGCGGCGGTTCCCACGAGTTCGATCGACGCGTAGGCGAACACGACGCCCTGCACCACGATGAGCGCCGGCAGGAGCCCGTTGGGGAACATGCCTCCGTTGTCGGCGATGAGGTGCAGCCCCGGGCTCTGCCCGTTCACAGGTGTGCCCGTCACGACGAAGAAGACGCCCACCGCGAGGAATGCGACGAGCGCCAGCACCTTGATCAGCGCGAACCAGAACTCCAGCTCACCGAACACCTTGACGGAGAGCAGGTTCATGCCGAGAACGAAGACGAGGGCCACGAGGGCGAACACCCACTGGTCGATCGGCTGCAGCCACGGCACGTACTGCTTGAAGAAATTCATGTAGAGCGCGACCGCGGTCACGTCCGCGACCGACGTCATGGCCCAGTTGAGCCAGTACATCCAGCCCGCGGCGTACGCCATCTTCTCGCCGTAGAACTCCCGGGCGTACGACACGAACGAGCCGGTCGTGGGGCGATGGACGATGAGCTCGCCGAGGGCGCGCATCACCAGGAAGGCGAAGAACGCGCATACCGCATAGACGAGGACGAGAGCCGGACCGGCGATCGCCAGGCGGCCGCCGGCACCCATGAACAGCCCGGTGCCGATGGCGCCCCCGATGGCGATCATCTGGATCTGGCGCGGGCGC
This sequence comes from Microbacterium trichothecenolyticum, assembly GCF_041938625.1. GTDB lineage: Bacteria > Actinomycetota > Actinomycetes > Actinomycetales > Microbacteriaceae > Microbacterium > Microbacterium trichothecenolyticum_D. Next base: position 3,295,656 of record NZ_CP169427.1, read on the forward strand.
AGCGCCTTGTGGAATCCGGCTTCCTCATCTTGCACGACCGTCGGCCGGTCGGTCTGCGTCTTCGTCGACGTCATCGCCATGCGCTCCTGCTCCTTTCGCGTCGCAGGCCGCTCTGCCCGCGAAACTGACTGCCTGCCTGTCAGACAGCTTCGCCATTGAAGCACGGCGATTCCCGGAAAATCAACAAGACATCCCCAGAATCTGTCTGATAGATTGACCGCCAGGTGGCCACTCGAAGGAGAGAACATGCCCGCAACCCGCACCGAACACGACCTTCTGGGCGACAAGGAGGTACCCGCCGATGCGTATTGGGGAGTCCACACCGAACGCGCTCGCGAGAACTTCCCGATCACCGGTGTGCCCGTCGGGCGATACCCGTTCCTCGTCCGCGGCCTCGCCTTCGTCAAGGAGGCGGCCGCCCTGGCCAACTTCGATCTCGGCCTGCTGGACGAGCGCAGGGCGACCGCGATCTCCACGGCATGCCGCGAACTGCGTGCCGGCGCGCTCCACGACCAGTTCATTGTCGATCTCATCCAGGGCGGCGCGGGCACGTCGACCAACATGAACGCGAACGAGGTCATCGCGAACCGCGCGCTCGAGATCCTCGGCAGCGACAAGGGGGACTATGCGCGCGTCCACCCGAACGACCATGTGAACCTCAGCCAGTCGACCAACGACGTCTACCCGACGGCTGCCGACGTCGCGTTCGTCGAGGCTGCCGCGGAGTTGCGCGCCGCCATGGTGGAGCTGGAACAGGCGTTCGCCGCGAAGGCCGAGGAGTTCGAGGGCGTGGTCAAGATGGGCCGCACGCAGCTGCAGGACGCGGTTCCGATGACCCTCGGGCAGGAGTTCCGTGCGTTCGCGGTGATGCTCGGCGAGGACCGCGCGCGACTCGACGAGTCTGCGGCGCTGCTCTACGAGATCAATCTCGGGGCCACGGCGATCGGCACAGGGCTCAACGCGCCGCCTCGCTACGCCGAGACGGCGTGCGCGCACCTCGCCGAGCTCACCGGCCGCCCCTTCACCACCGCGCACGATCTGGTCGAGGCGACACAGGATCCCGGCGCGTTCGTGCATCTGTCAGGCGTGCTCAAACGCATCGCGATCAAGCTGTCCAAGACGTGCAACGACCTGCGGCTGCTGTCGTCAGGCCCGCGCGCCGGGCTCGGCGAGATCACGCTGCCGCCCCGGCAGGCGGGGTCGAGCATCATGCCTGGCAAGGTGAATCCGGTGATCCCCGAGATGGTGAGCCAGGTCGCCTACACGGTGATCGCCGATGATCTGGCCGTGACCCTCGCGGCCGAGTCGGGGCAGCTGCAGCTCAACGCCTTCGAACCGGTGATCGTGCGCGCACTGGCGCAGAGCTTCACTCATCTGACCGCCGCATGCCGCACCCTCGCGTCGGCATGTGTGGCGGGCATCGAGGCGCACCCCGAGGTGATGGCCGCGCGGGTGGAGAACTCGATCGGCCTGGCCACCGCACTCAATCCCCTCCTCGGCTACCGGGCGACGACGGAGGTCGCCCGCGAGGCACTGGTGACGGGGCGCACGGTGCCGGACGTCGTCCGCCGCCGAGGCCTGCTCACCGACGCCCAGCTCGACGAGGCGCTCAGTCTGCAGCGCCTGGTGCCCCGCCCGCCGACAGCGGCGTGATCACCCGCTCCACCTCGTTGAGGTGCGCACGCATCGCTTCGCGAGCCTCGATCGCCGAACCCACCGCGATCGCCTCGGCGATGCGTCGATGCTCCCGGCTGGAGGCCTCGCGTCGCTGAGCCACGAGGTTGACGATCTGCGACTGATGCGTGAGCGCGTCGCGGATATCGGCGAGGGTCTTGGCGAACACCGCATTGCCGGATGCCTCGGCCACCAGCGCGTGGAACCGGGAGTCCAGTCGCACCCATTCGTCGGGGTCGTCGCTGGCGTCCATCTCGGCGCACAGGCGCGCCAGTTCGGCACGCTGCTGCTCGGAGCGCCGCTCGGCCGCGAAGCCGGCGGCGGGGACCTCGACATGGGGGCGTGCCTCGACGAGGTCGCGCGACGAGAAGTCGCCGAACGTCGTCGAAGGGTTGAGGCGGTCGGCGATCACGTACGTGCCGCTACCGGTCCGGGTGCGGGTGAGCCCCAGCGCCTGCAGCGATCGCAGCGCTTCGCGCACGAGGGGTCGACTGACGCCGTACCGCTCCGACAGCACCGCCTCGGCAGGGAGCCGCGTGCCGACGGGGATCGCGCCGGAGGAGATCGCCTCCCGCAGGTCGGTCAGCACCGCGTCCGCCACACTGGTCCGAGGCACGGCGTCGGCGCGCGGCATCCACCTGACTCCATCGCTCATGTGTCCACTGTCGAAGCAGGGCGTGAAGTTGTCAAACCGCCAGTCCGATTCGGGCAAGGGCTTCTGCTGTCAGGCGTCTGCCCCGTGCTCGACGTCGGCGGCGCCCACGATGATCGGGATCGTCGAGGTGACGGTGGGCACCGAGGCCGACAGCAGTGAGCCGTCCTCGCGGCGCGCGTCGCCGAGCTCGCGCAGCGACGGCCGCCCCGGGATGACCGGTCCCTGCCCGTCGAGCGGTGCCACGACCTCCTCGCCCGCACCGACCACGTAGCCCACCCCCCGCACGCTGAAGCCGACGGGGTCGCCCTCTGTCGCGCGCACGCGGAGTTCGCCACGGGTGACTGTGACGACGAGGCGCGTGCCGTGCCAGTGCAGCACGAACTCGAGGGACGGCCACGAGGCGGGAAGCCGCGGGTCGAACGACAGCTCGCCGAAGTGATCGCGCATGCCGCCGAACCCGGAGACCAGCGCGGTCCACACGCCACCGGCCGACGCCACGTGCACACCGTCGGCGGCGTTGTGGTGCAGGTCTCCGAGGTCGACGAAGATCGACTGCCGGAAGTACTCCAGCGCGAGGTCCTGGTAGCCGACCTCGGCGGCGAGGATCGCCTGCACGACCGCCGACAGCGTCGAGTCGCCCGTGGTCAGCGGGTCGTAGTACTCGAAGTCGGCGAGCTTGTCCTCGTCGGAGAAGTGATTGCCCTGCAGGAACAGGGCGAGCACGACGTCGGCCTGCTTGAGCACCTGGTACCGGTAGATCACCAGCGGGTGGAAGTGCAGCAGCAGGGGCCGCTTGTCGGGCGGCGTGTTCTCGAGGTCCCAGATCTCGCGCTCGAGGAACACGTGGTCCTGCGGATGGATGCCGAGGGTCGGGCTGAACGGGATGTGCATGGCCTCGGCGGCCCGCTCCCACGCCTCGGGCTCGCCCGGCTCGAGGGCGAGGCGGTCGACCATCTGCCGGTAGACCTCGCCGTCGGCCTCTGCCATCTCCCGGATGGTGCGCGCGGCGAAGCGGAGGTTGAACCGCGCCATGACGTTCGTGAAGAGGTTGTCGTTGACGACGGTCGTGTACTCGTCGGGGCCGGTCACGCCGTGGATGTGGAACGTGTCGCCCTCGCCGTCGAGCACCCCGTCGCTCGAACGCCAGAAGCCGAGCGTCGCCCACAGGCGCGCCGTCTCGACGGCGATGTCGACGCCCTCGCGGAAGAGGAATTCGTTGTCACCCGTCGCACGCACGTACTTCGCGAGGGCGAAGCTGACGTCGGCGTTGATGTGGTACTGCGCAGTGCCTGCGGCGTAGTAGGCGGATGCCTCTTCCCCGTTGATCGTGCGCCACGGGAAGAGCGCACCGGCCTCGTTGAGCTGGAAGGCCCGGCGCCGCGCGGCGGGAAGCATCAGGTACCGCATGCGCAGCGCGTTGCGCGCCCAGAGCGGCGTCGTGTAGGCGAGGAACGGCAGCACGTAGATCTCGGTGTCCCAGAAGTAGTGTCCGGAGTACCCCGAGCCCGTCATGCCCTTCGCGGGCACGCCCTGCCCGTCGGCGCGCGCTGACGCCTGGGCGAGCTGGAACAGGCACCAGCGGGTCGCCTGCTGCAGGTCGTCGTGGCCGCCGATGCGCACGTCCGAGCGCTCCCAGAACGCGTCGAGCCACTCGCGCTGCTGGGCGCGGATCGCGTCGACGCTCTCGCCCAGGGCGCGGTCGAGGGTGCGGCGGCAGCGGTCGACGAGCTCGCGCGCGGGCACGCCGCGCGAGGTGTGGTAGCTCACGAGCTTCGTGACGCGGATCGGCACGCCGGCCTTCGCGTTCACGCGGAACACGTTCTTCGCGATGTCGGGCTCGATGAGCGTGCGCGAGGTGTACTCGTTCGCCGTCTCGACGAGGTGGTCGGCGACGACGGCGATCGTCATGCCCGAGTCGGTGACGCGGTACGACAGGGCCGAGCGCAGCTTGTCCTGCCAGTACTCCTGCGGCTGCAGCACCCGCTCGTGCAGCTTCTCGGTCTTGCGCGGGTCGAAGCCGGCCCTGCGCGGAGCCGTGGGCGTGCCGCCGTAGACGTCCTCGCCGTCCTGGCGGTTGAGGATCTGGCAGCTCACCGTCACGGGCGCGTCGGCATTGAGCACCGTGACGTCAACCGTCATGACGGCCAGGTGCTTCTCTTCGAACGACACCAGTCGCTCGAACTCGATCCGCACCTCCTTGCCCGACGGCGTCACCCACAGGATGTGGCGGCGCAGCACGCCGTCGCGCATGTCGAGCGTCCGCTCGTACTCGCGGACGTCGGCGACGTCGAGCGACAGCGGCTCGTCGTCGACGTAGACGCGCATCACCTTCGCGTCGGGAGCGTTGATGATCGTCTGGCCGACCTCGGCGAACCCGTACGCCTGCTCGGCGTGGCGGATCGGGAACGTCTCGTGGAACCCGTTGATGAAGGTGCCGTGCTCATGCGCGTGACGCCCTTCGGGCTGATTGCCGCGCAGACCCAGATAGCCGTTGCCCACGGCGAACAGCGTCTCGGTAACGCCGGTGTCGGCGAGGTCGAACGACGTCTCGACGAGCCGCCACGGGTCGATGGGGAACCGGTCGCGATCGATCATCGTGCGAACTCCTCCAGATCGGTGACCACGACGTGGGCGCCCGCGTCGACGAGGTCCTGCGCCCCGACGCCCCGGTCGACGCCCACCACGAGCGCGAAGCCGCCGGCGGCCGCCGAGCGGACGCCGCTGATGGCGTCTTCGACCGCGGCGCTGCGTGCAGGGTCGACCCCCAGCATCCGCGCCGCCTCGACGAACACGTCCGGAGCAGGCTTCGAGGCGAGGTGGTCGCGTTCGGCGATGACGCCGTCCATCACGACCGCGAAGCGATCCCGGATGCCGGCTGCCGCCAGCACCTCCTCCGCGTTCTTGGAGCTCGACACCACCGCGACGGGCGTGCCGGCTTCCGCGAGCACGTCGAGCAGGCGCATCGACCCCGGATACGGAGCGATGCCCTCGGCACGCAGCACGCGCTCGAAGACGGCGTTCTTGCGGTTGCCGATGCCGCACACGGTGTCGGCGGTCACCGGGTCGGACGGGTGGCCCCACGGCACCTCGACATCGCGCGAGCGCAGCAGGCTCGCCACGCCGTCGTACCGCTTCTTGCCGTCGAGATGATCGAAGTAATCGCGCTCCGTGTACGGCGGGGTGATGTCCCACGCCGCGAAGAGCTCCTCGAACATCGTCTGCCACGCGTGCATGTGCACTTCGGCGGTGGGGGTCAGCACGCCGTCCAGATCGAACAGCACGGCGTCGTAAGCGGCCAGATCGGGCAGGGCGTCGTCAGCCACAGAACCTCCGGGAACGGGAGCGGTACGGATGCTCGGCACGGCGTCGGGCCGTCCAGCAAGCGTAATGCGGGCGGGTGTCCGGTCGACACCCCGTGACGGTCAATCCCTGGCGACGCTCAGGGTCTGACGCGCGATCTCGAGCTCCTCGTCGGTGGGCACGACGAGCACGGTCACGGTCGAGGCATCCGTCGAGATGATCCGGATGCCGCGTTCGGCGCTCTCGTTGCGCGCGGGATCGATCTCGACGCCCGCGAAGCCGAGCGTCTCGAGCGCTCCGGCCCGCACCTGGGGCGCGTTCTCGCCCACCCCGGCCGTGAACGAGATGACGTCGGCGCCGCCCAGCTGCGCGAGGTAGGCGCCGGCATAGGCGCGCAGCCGGTGCACGTACACCTCGAACGCCAGGATCGCGCGCTCCTCGCCGCGCTCGATGGCGGCGCGGATGTCGCGCAGATCGTTCGAGCCCGCGAGCCCTAGCAGACCGCTGCGCTTGTTGAGCAGCTCGTCGAGGTCGTCCACCGACATGCCGGCGCGCCGCTCGAGCTGGAACAGCACGGCGGGATCGATGTCGCCCGAGCGCGTCCCCATCACGAGCCCCTCGAGCGGCGTGAACCCCATCGACGTGTCGACCGAGCGGCCGCCGTCGATCGCGGTGACCGACGCCCCGTTGCCGAGGTGGAACACGATCTGCTTCAGCTCGGCGAGCGGACGCCCGACGAAGGCGGCGGCCGCTTCGCTCACGAACTTGTGCGACGTGCCGTGGAAGCCGTAGCGGCGGATCCGATGGGATGCTGCGACCTCCGCGTCGATCGCGTACGTATACGCCGCAGGCGCCAGGGTCTGATGGAACGCGGTGTCGAAGACCGCCACATGCGGTACGTCGGGGAACGCGTGCCTGGCGGCGACGATCCCGGCGAGGTTGGCGGGGTTGTGCAGTGGGGCGAGCACCGACAGCTCGTCGATGTTGATCTCGACGAGGGGTGTGATGAGCGTCGGCTCGAAGAAGCGCGCGCCGCCGTGCACGACGCGGTGGCCCACGGCGACCGGGGGCGTCTCGGCGAGCGACGGCCCGTCGGAGGCGAACGCGTCGAGCATCACCCCGAAGCCCGCGGTGTGATCCGGGATCGGAAGCTCGCGCGTGCGTGTCGCGTCCAGGAAGGTCGGCGTGCCGGTGACTTCGCCGGTCGCTGAGCCTGTCGAAGCGGTCGCGTACACGGTGTGGCGGGCGATGCCGATCGGGTCGCCGATGCGCTCGACGAGTCCGGACGCGAGCGTGCGCTCGGTGTCCATGTCGAGGAGCTGGTACTTGAACGACGACGAGCCGCTGTTGATCACGAGCACCGGTGTCATCGGACGTTCCCCTTCTTCCTCCGGTCGCCGTCTCAGCGACCGGCCTCCTGTGCCTGGATCGCGGTGATCGCGATCGTGTTGACGATGTCGTCGACCAGCGCGCCGCGCGACAGGTCGTTGATCGGCTTGTTGAGGCCCTGCAGCACCGGTCCGATCGCGACGGCGCCCGCGGAGCGCTGCACCGCCTTGTAGGTGTTGTTGCCGGTGTTGAGGTCGGGGAAGACGAACACCGTCGCACGTCCCGCGACCGCGGACCCGGGCATCTTCGCCGCGGCCACCGCGGCGTCGGCCGCCGCGTCGTACTGGATCGGCCCTTCCACGAGCAGCTCCGGAGCCCGCGAGCGGACGAGGGCGGTCGCATCCCTCACCTTCTCGACATCGGCACCCGATCCCGACTCTCCCGTCGAGTACGACAGCATCGCAACCCGCGGATCGATGCCGAACTGCGCCGCGGTCGCGGCCGACGAGATCGCGATGTCGGCGAGCTGCTCGCTCGTCGGGTCGGGGATGACGGCGCAGTCGCCGTAGACCAGCACGCGGTCGGCGAGGGCCATCAGGAACACGCTCGACACGACCGAGACGCCCGGCTTGGTCTTGATGATCTCGAACGCCGGGCGGATCGTGTGCGCCGTGGTGTGCGCGGCGCCCGACACCATGCCGTCGGCGAGACCCAGGTGCACCATCATCGTGCCGAAGTACGAGACGTCCGTGACGGTGTCGGCCGCCTGCCCCACTGTGACGCCCTTGTGGGCGCGCAGGCGCGCGTACTCCTCGGCGAACTTGTGCACGTGCACCGCGTCCAGGGGCGAGAGCACCTCGGCGCCCTGGATGTCGATGCCGAGCTCGATCGCTCGCGCACGCACCTCGAACGGCTCGCCCAGGATCACGAGGTCGGCGATGCCGCGCTTGAGCACCGTCGCCGCGGCGCGGAGCACCCGGTCGTCGTCGCCCTCGGGCAGCACGATGCGCTTGCGCTCGGCGCGCGCCCGCTCGATGAGCTGGAACTCGAACATGAGCGGCGTGACGACCGTTGCGCGCGCCAGGCCGAACGCGACCAGCAGCTCGTCGGTGTCGACGCTCTGTTCGAAGAGGGCGAGCGCTGTGTCGTAGCGGCGCTGGGAGTCGGCGGCGAGGCGACCGCGCGTGCCCATGATGCGCACCGCGGTCTCGTAGGTGCCGAGCTCGGTCGTGATGATGGGCACGCTCGAGCCGAGACCGTCGATCAGCCGCGTCACCGGCTCGGGAAGCTCGAAGCCGCCGTTGAGCACGATGCCGGAGATCGACGGGAAGGTGCCGGATGCGTTGGCGAGCAGGGTGGCCAGCAGCACTTCGGAGCGATCTGCGGGGATGATGACGACGGCGCCCTCGAGCAGGCGCGGCAGCACGTTCACCATCGACATGCCCGCGACCACCACCGCCAGCGCCTCGCGCGTGAGACGACCGGGATCGCCGGCGAGCATCTCGCCGTCGACGGAGCGCATGATGCCGCGGATCGACGGCGCGACGAGGAAGCGGTCCTCGGGGATCGCCCAGACCGGAACCGAGGCCTGCGGCCCGGAGGCCGGCACCGGCGCGGGCGGAGCGGCGCCGTCGAGGTGCGTCCGGATCGACCGCCGGATGGCCCGGATCGTCTCGTCGGCGCGCTCCGCGTCGGCGCGGTTGGCCACGACGGCGAACAGCTTCGCGCGGCCGTGTGCGAGTTCGGCGAGCGCGAGATCGGCGATCTGCCCCATCTCGGCCGGAGTGCGCGCGAGCGATGAGCCGAGCTGCTCGGGCTGCGTCTGGTTCTGCGCGGAGCGGCCGCCGAGCACCAGCAGCACCGGGGCCCCGAGGTTCGCCGCGATGCGGGCGTTGTAGGCGAGCTCGGCGGGACTGCCGACATCGGTGTAGTCGCTGCCGACGATGACGACGGCGTCGCACTGGGCCTCGACGGCCTTGTAGCGCTCGACGATCGTCGCGAGCGCAGCATCCGGATCATGCCTCACGTCGTCGTAGGTGACGCCGATGCAGTCGTCGTACGGGAGGTCGACGCCGTCGTGGTCGAGCAGCATCTCGAGCACGTAGTCGCGCTCCACGGTCGACCGCGCGATCGCCCGGAACACGCCCACCCGCGGGGTCGCGTGACTCAGCGCGTCGAGCACCCCGAGCGCGACCGTGGACTTCCCCGAATGACCCTCTGCCGACGTGATGTAGATGCTCTGCGCCACACGACCAGCCTATGGGCGGCACGGATGCTGCGGCCAGGCGTGCCACCGGAACACCATGGTCGGCGACGGACGGATCCAGGACGCGAAGACCATCATGCTGCTGCAGTGGGCGGTGCTGGAGGGCCCCTTCGCCCGGGAAAATTAAGACTCTCCGCGAACCCGGCAGAGCCTGGTTACCCTTGCTACGTTTCCGTCCTGGGGGAGTTGGCCTGGATGCCGCCTCGCGGAGAGCTGCGTCAAGTCTAACCCGTCGCGCGGAGACCGGACGTCACACCACCAGCGGACCCAGGCGCACGGCCAGAGGCTGCAGCACCGACAGCACCTGAGACGGGTCGTCGGCACGATGGCGGGGACCGGAGAATCCCACCGCGCCCGCCAGGCTGCCCGTGGCGTCGCGGATCGGCACCGCGACGCAGCCGTACCCCGGAACGAGCTCGCCGAGCTGGCGGGTCGCGCCGAGATCGGCGAGGTCCTGCCGCGCCGCGTCCTCCCCTCTCCCCTGCTCGATCCGCAGCAGGCGTCCGAGCGCGAACCGCTCGGGCTCGCGGGCGAGACGCACCTCGTCCGAGAAGGGGAAGTCGGGGTCGGCGTCGACCACAGAGACACGGCCGTCCACGAACAGCACCACGTGCACGCCGCCGCGCAGCGCCGTGCGGGCCTCGGCCACGACGCCGCGAGCCGCCGACGTCAGGCGCGCGGGTCCCGCCGCCACGGCGGCGAGCTGCACCACCTTCGCCCCGAGGGCGAACCCCGCGAGGTCGGGGGTGCGGACGAGGTACTCGTCCTGCACGAGGAGGTTGAGCAGACGATAGGCGGTCGCACGCGGGAGGCCGAGCTCGAGTGAGATCTCCCGCGCGGTGGCACCCGCACCGAGGTGCGCCACCGCCTCGAGCACCGTCAGCGCGCTGTGCACCGCCTTCGGCTGGCGCGCCGTCAGCGTCGGGCCTGACGCCGGCAGCTCACCCACCGCCGGTTCGCTCCCCGCGGGCGACGCCGCCCAGCACCTGCGACGCGACAGGTTCGTCGTACGAGCCGATGCCGGCGAGAGACGACGGGCCGCGACGAAGCCGACCGAGCACGGCGATCGCTGAGATCACGGCGATCCCCGCCGCGACCCAGACCGCGACGCCACCCGCGGCGGCGTCGACCGCGAAGAATGTGACCAGGGCGCCGGTGAGGACGACCGCCGACACCGTCGCCGCGACGGTCGACCCGAGAGTCAGCTCGCCGATGCGGCGGAGGAATACCGGTGCCGCCACGCACACCAGGGTGTACGCGACGATGTAGCCGGCGCCGCCCACGGCGATCGTGACGTGCATCGCGTCGCGGATGTCGAGCCCTGAGACGAGGAGCAGGAACGGCACTCCCGCGATGACAGGGAACGCCAGCGCCACCGCCCCGATCGGCGTCCCGAAGCGCGGATGGGCGCGACCGGCCGGAGCCGGCAGCACCCCGTCACGACCCATCGTGAACAGCACCCGTGTCAGGGCGGTCGTCGACCCGATGGCGCACGCGATGAAGGATGCCGCGATGCCGATGTCGGCGACGACCCCCCAGCCGCCCAGCCCGTACGCCGCCGCGAGCTCGTTGATCGGCGAGGCGCTTTCGCCGAGCGGCGCCCCGAGCGCATCGAATCCCGCGACCTGGGTCACTGCCGCCAGCACGTAGAGTCCGCCCGACAGCACCACCGTCCACACGATCGCGCGCGGGACGTTGCGCAGCGGCGCCCGCGCCTCGACACCGAGCGTCGAGGCGCTCTCGAACCCGACGAACGCGGTGAGGGCGATGACCGACCCGGCGGCGAGCGCCGCTGGATCGGCGTCCCCGACGCCGAGCACCCGCCACGGGTCGATCGGACCGATCCGGACCAGCAGCACCACCAGCAGCACCGCGATCAGCGCGACCGAGAGCACCTCGACGAGGAGCGCGATGCGCGATGAGATGCGGATGCCGCGCACCAGCACGACGGCCACGAACGCGGACTCGGCGGCCAGGACGCCGGCGAGGGTGCCGGGGCCGCCCGCCGCAGGCCACACGGACTCGAGCAGGAACGTGACGTAGTACGCGCCGCCGAGCAGCGCGAACATCGCGATGGCGCCGTAGCCGACGAGGATCGCGGCACCGGATGCGAGGCCGGCGCCCGAGCCGAGGCCGCGCGCCGTGTAGGTGTAGGTCGAGCCGGCCGCGGCGAGCCGGCGCGCGAACTGAGTGATCGTCCGGGCGACCAGAAGGCTGAGCACCGCCGCCAGGAGGATGGACAGCACGGTCGCCGACGGCGAGATGCCTGCCACGAGCAGCACGACGGTGGTCGCCGCGGCGGCGGGCGCGACCGCCGCCACGGACTGCGCGAGCACGTCGAAGAACCCGACGCTGCGGCGGTCGAGTCCGTCGAGCGGCGAACGCGCTCCGAAGTCGTGGACGGGGTCGGGTCGCGCGATCGCGCGCTCGAGTGCGGTCATGTCGCCTCCGGTGGTGCGAGCCAGACGATACGCGCGCGCGGTTGCCGCGCCGCTTCCCCCGTGTTTCGCCCGTGTGTCGCCCGAATGAGACACGTCTGCCCGCCGATCTCACTCGGCGTGCGCGAGGTTTCACAGGGGTGAAGCGGCCGTGCAATCCGCCGGAGCCAGGCTCGCAGCATCCCGTTCCCCATCCGTCCGGAGGTCCCGCCATGACCCAGCTCGAATCGAAGGGGGTCGAGGCGTCCGCCAAGCGGACGCTCACCGGCTCGCTCGGAGTCACCGCCATCGTCTTCATGGTGGTCGCCGCCGCATCCCCGCTCACCGTGATCGGCGGCGCCGCGCCGCTGGGCATGCTGCTGGGCAACGGGATCGGCTTCCCTGCGCTGTACGCGATCAGCGCGGTGATCCTGCTGCTGTTCTCGGTGGGCCTGGCGACGATGACCCGCCATGTGCCCAAGCCCGGCGCCTTCTTCACCTACGTCGGCTACGGCCTCGGCCGATCGACCGGCCTCGCCAGCGCATGGATCGCGATGCTCACCTACACGACCATCCAGGTGTCGGTGTACGGCTACATCGGCTACATCCTGTCGGTCACGCTGCAGTCCCTCGGCGGTCCCGCCCTGCCGTGGTGGCTCATGTCGCTGGCGACCATCGCCGTCGTCGGCGTGCTCGGCTACCGCCACATCGACCTGTCGAGCAAGGTGCTCGGCGTGCTCCTCGTCGCCGAGGTCGGGATCGTGGTCGCGATGGTGGTCGTGGTCGTCGCGACGGGAGGTGCCGAGGGGCTCAGCCTCGCGCCGTTCGAGCCGGCCAACGTCTCGAGCGGCTCCCCCGGTGTCGGGCTCATGTTCGCGATCGCCGCCTTCATCGGCTTCGAGGCGACGGCGATCTTCCGCGACGAGGCGAAGGATCCGAACCGCACGATCCCGCGCGCCACCTACGCCGCGGTCATCGGCATCGGCGTCTTCTACACGCTCGCCTCGTGGGGGCTCGTCATGGCGTGGGGCCCGAGCGGCGTCATCGACAAGATCGCCGAGGATCCCGGCACGTTCATCATCGCGACGATGGCCCGCTACCTCGGCCCGTTCGGCGAGGTCGCGGTCAACATCCTCCTCATCACCGCGATGTTCGCGTGCGTGCTGTCGTTCCACAACGTCGTCACCCGCTACCAGCACTCGATGGCGAACGCCGGCGTGCTGCCCGACACGCTCGGCGCGGTGCACGCCAAGCACCTCTCGCCGCACGTGTCGTCGCTCGTCCAGACGGCCACCGCCGTCGTCTTGATCGCGGCGTTCGCGGTGCTCGGCCTCGACCCCGTCCTGCAGGTGTTCACGTGGTTCGCCGGCGTGGCGACACTCGCCATCGCGATCCTGATGGCGGTGACGTCCGTGGCCGTGATGGTCTACTTCGTCAAGACGAAGAAGGACGGCCGAGTGTGGAACACGGTGGTCGCGCCCGCCCTCGGATTCATCGGGCTCGTGCTGTCGGCGGCGCTCATCGTCGCCTACTTCCCGATCATGGTCGGCGACGTCGACGCGGACGGCAACCCGGTGTTCGGCACCGTCAGCTGGTTCCTCCTGGGCCTCGTGGTGGTCGTGCCGGCCATCGGCTACGCGCAGGCTGCGTGGATCAAGAACCGGCGCCCCGCCGCCTACGCGAAGCTCACCGACTCGATCGCCGGCTGACGGCCGCCGATCCATCCCCGCAACACCCGCAACAAAGGAGAACCATGACCATCACCGATGTCGCCGCCGCTTCGGGCTTCGCCGCACCGCCGGCGCCGCAGCATCCGCTCGCCTCGCTCACGCCCGCCGAGATCCAGGCCGTGCGCGCGATCGTCCTCGGGCTCGACAGCACGACCGACGCCACGCGGTTCGCGTACGTCGGGCTCGAGGAGGCACCCAAGCCCGAGGTGCTCGCGTGGGAGGCCGGCACCGGCGCCCTGCCGGAGCGCCGCGCGCGTGTGCAGCTGCTCGACATGAAGACCGCACTGTCGCTGGACCTGGTCGTGTCGCTCGCCACCGGCGTGGTGCTGTCGAGCGTCGAGCTCGACGGCACCGCCGGTCAGCTGCCGATCCTCGACGCCGAGTTCGAGGAGGTCGGCGTCATCGCGAACGAGAGTGAGGAGTGGGTCGCCGCCCTCGCCGCTCGCGGTCTCGCGCCCGACGATGTCGTTCTCGTGCCGCTGTCGGCCGGCAACTACGGGTACGAGGACGAGGCCGGGCGCCGCATTCTGCGCACGTTCGCGTTCCAGCAGTTCCACGCCGCGGATCACCCGTGGGCGCACCCCGTCGACGGCCTGACCGCATACATCGACGTCGCCGCGCGGACGGTGATCAAGATCGTCGACAACCCCGGGTTCGACATCCCGCAGACGAGCGGCAACTACGACGACCCCGAGCTGCAGGGCGCGCCGCTCGAGGGACTCACGCCCATCGTGATCACCCAGCCCGAGGGGTCGAGCTTCCGCGTCGACGACGAGCACGTGACGTGGGGCGAGTGGGACTTCCGCATCGGCTTCGACACGCGCGAGGGCCTCATCCTGCGTCAGCTCTCGTTCGCCGGGCGCCCGGTGATGTACCGCGGGTCGATCAGCGAGATGGTGGTGCCCTACGCCGACCCGCAGCCGAACCGGTTCTGGCAGAACTACTTCGACACCGGCGAGTACCTCTTCGGCCGCTACACGAACGAGCTCGAGCTCGGCTGCGACTGCGTCGGCGACATCACGTACGTCGATGCGATCCTCGCGGACGAACTCGGGATGCCTCGCACCGTGCGCAACGGCGTGTGCATGCACGAGGAGGACTTCGGGTCGCTGTGGAAGCACACCGACCTCTTCACCGGAGCGTCCGAGGTGCGCCGGTCCCGGCGGCTCGTGATCTCGTTCTTCACCACCGTCGGCAACTACGACTACGGGTTCTTCTGGTACCTCTACCTCGACGGCACGATCGAGTGCGAGGCGAAGCTCACGGGCATCCTCTTCACGTCCGCCTATCCGGGTCTGAACGAGGACGGATCGCCGTACCCCTTCGCATCGGAGGTGGCCCCAGGACTCGGGGCGCCATACCACCAGCACCTGTTCTCGGCACGGCTCGACATGACCGTCGACGGTATCGCGAACGTGGTCAACGAGATCGACGCGGTGCGCGTGCCGATCTCGCCCGCGAACCCCGCCGGCAACGCCTTCACGAAGAGCGTCACGCCGATCGCGTCGGAGAAGGAGTCGGGCCGGCTCGCCGACGGCGCCCGCAACCGGGTGTGGCAGATCGCCTCGACCGACAAGACCACGTCGATGGGCCAGCCGACCTCGTATGTGCTGTTCCCGACCGAGACCCCCGTGCTGCTCGCCGACGACGAGTCCTCGATCGCCTCGCGCGCCGCGTTCGCCACGAAGAACCTCTTCGTCACCAAGTACGACCCCGCCGAGCGCTATGCGGCGGGCGACTTCGTGAACCAGCATCCGGGCGGCGGCGGCATCCCCGCCTTCATCGCCGGCGACGAGCCGCTGATCGGCGAGGACGTCGTGCTGTGGCACACGTTCGGACTCACACACTTCCCCCGCAACGAGGACTGGCCGGTCATGCCCATGGACTACGCCAAGTTCACGCTGAAGCCGTACAACTTCTTCGAGCGCAACCCCACGCTCAACGTGCCTGCCCCCGAGTCCGCGCACTGCTCGGCAGGGACCGGGCACGTGCACGGCGCGACCGGCGGCTACGGACCGACGGCTGGCGCGCACGCGCACGATTCGAGCACGCACGGGCATGACCCCGACGCGCACGGTCACGTGCACGGCGCGCATCACCACCACGGTTGATCCGTGACCGAACTGCTCCACGCCTGGGCCATCGCCCCGGCCGCGATCGGCGCCTGCTGTGTGGCAGCCGACCGCGGACGGGCGCGATGGCCCGACTCCGTCGCGTCGGCGCTCATGCTGATCGCGATGCTGGACGCGGCGCTCACCGGGCTGGTGGCACCGGTGTACTGGGCGGCGGTGCTCCTCGGCGCGGCGATGGCCCTCGCAGCCTGGCAGCGCCCCCGACGGTCGCCCGGCGGCAGCGAAGCGTCGACCCCAGGCCCGATGACGGTCCACACCGGGCTCGGGCTGGTCGCGATGGCCGCATTGCAGGTCGGCATGGTCCCCCAGCCCGCCGCGACGACCGCCGCGACGGCACACGCCCACGGGGGTGCCGGCGGCGGGCCGCTCCTCGCCGTGCTCCTGCTCGGCGGTGCTGTCGCATACGCCGCACTGTCGGCGCTCCTCGTTCTCCGCGCTCATCGGCGACTGGACCGCGCGCAGCTGATCTGCATGGGCGTCTCGGTGCTGCTCATGGCGGTGGGAGTGTCGGTGTAGCCGCGGACGGCGGGTCGCGGCATCCCAGTGTTCTCCCAGCACCATCGATACCGAACCGATATCTGCGCGGTTAGGATCGGTCGCGTGGGCGAGGGAGCCCGCGCCCACCCCCGACCCGCTCGTTCGAGGGCGGAACAGGAGCCCGCGATGGTCGATACCGCGATGACGGATGCTGCATCAGGAGGCTCGGGTGTGCTCGGCGCCCTCACGGCCGAGGGATTCGCCCGCGTCACCGATGCCATCCTGGACGCGGTCGGCAGTGTGATCGACGGCAAGCCGGACGCGGTGCGCAGCGCCCTGGTGTGCTTCCTGGCGGAAGGGCACCTCCTCATCGAGGACGTCCCCGGCGTCGGCAAGACCATGCTGGCGCGGGCACTCGCAACCTCCGTGGATGCCACGGTCCGCCGCATCCAGTTCACGCCCGATCTGCTTCCCGGCGACGTGACCGGTGTGAGCGTATTCAACCCGGTCGAGCGCGAATTCGAGTTCAAGCCCGGCGCGATCTTCGCCAACATCGTCATCGCCGACGAGATCAACCGCTCCTCCCCCAAGACGCAATCGGCCCTGCTCGAGGCGATGGAGGAGCGCCAGGTCACCGTCGACGGGCGCACGCACTTCGTGCCCGAGCCGTTCCTGGTCGTCGCGACGCAGAACCCGCTCGAGATGGAGGGCACATACGCCCTCCCCGAGGCGCAACGTGACCGGTTCATGATGCGCATCTCGATGGGCTACCCCGATGCGCGGTCGGAGGCGCTCATGCTGCGCCAGCGCGACACGGTGAACCCGCTCGACCAGCTCGCGCCGGTCGTCTCGGCGGACGAGGTCGCCGGTCTCGTCGCGTGGGCGCGGGCGGTGCACGTCGCGCCAGCCATCGAGGACTACGCCGTCGCCCTGGCACAGGCGACCCGCACGCACACCGACCTGCGCCTGGGTGCCAGCCCCCGCGCGACGCTCCAATTGGTGCGCGCGGCCAAGGTGTGGGCCGCGCTGGACGGGCGCGCGTTCGTCATCCCCGACGACATCACGGCGCTCCTCGCCCCGGTGTTCGCACACCGGCTCATCCCGACCCGCGCAGCGGGCGGCGCCCGCGCGTCGAGCGCCGCAGATGCGATCGCCACGATCCTCGAGCGCATCGCCGCGAGTGTGCGGGTGCCGATCGCCGCACGTCAGTGACAGAGCGATGAAACGCGTGTGGCCGCTGACAGTCCGGGGCACCGGAGCGTTGGTCCTCGCGATCACGTGCTTCATCGTCGCGAACGAGGCGAGCATCGTGGAGCTGATGTACTTCGGCATCCTGCTGCTGGCGGTCGTGGTCGCCAGCATCGCATCGCTGTACGTCGGGCGCCGCTCCGACGCGGTCAGCCGAGCGCTCGTTCCCGACGTCGTCCCGGTCGGACGCGAAGCGCGCGTGTCGGTGCGCGTCGAAGTGCGCACGGCGCTGCCCACCGCCCCGGGAACATGGCGCGACGCGCTGCCGAAGGGGCTGCGCGGCAAAGCCGAGGGCGCTTTCCCCGCGCTCGGTTCGGGATTGCGCGGCGGCGAGCGCGGCGGCGCGCGCAGCATCGACCTCGTGTACTCGGTCACCGGCGCGCGGCGTGGCGTCCACTCGCTCGGACCGCTCACCGTGCGCTCGTCCGATCCGTTCGGTCTCGCGCGGCGCACCGTCGTGTTCAGCCAGCGCACGCCCGTCACCGTGGCACCGGCGGTCATCGATCTGCCGCCGCTCGTCGACTACGCGGGCGCCACCGGCGGGATGCTGCACACCACGACCGACCAGCTCGGTCAGGGCGCCGACAACCTCGTCGCCCGGCCGTACGCCCCGGGCGACTCGATGCGGCGCATCCACTGGCGCGCGACCGCCCACCGCGACGAGCTCATGGTGCGCCAGGAGGAGCAGGAGTCCACGCCCGAAGCCGCGGTCGTGATCGACCGTGCCGCGCTGCGCTGGTCGCCCGAGGCGCTGCGTGGACCCGGAGCCGACCCCGGGTTCGAGGCCGGCATCTCGGCGTGCGTGTCGGCGGTCGCACGGCTCGTCCACGACGGATACGCCGTCGAGGTGCTCGACACCGAGGGCACCGTGCTCGTCGACCGCATCGACGGCGGCGACATGACCGAGGTCGACGCGATGCTGGTGCAGTTCGCGACCGTGACCGCGCACCGCGAAGACGCGCTCCCGCGCCTGTCACGGCTGTTCGCGGGGGCGTCGACGGGTCCGATCGTGCTCATCGTCGGGCGGCTCGACCCGGCAGACGCGGTGGCCATCGGCCCGGTCTCGCACCACAGCACGCTGCCCCTCCTGCTCTCCGCAGCACCGATCGGCGACGCGCTCGACATCGCCGCTGATCACGGCTGGCACGTGGCGGCTGTCGGCCCCGACCGCGACCTGGGTCTCGCGTGGGCGAATGCGATCGGCCGGGGGGTGCATCATGTCTTCGGCTGAATCGGGCCGACCGGTCCGCGCCCGCACCGGCGAGCGGCTACTGACGTTCGCGATCCTCGCCGCTCTGCTGGCGGCACTGCTGCCGGTCGTCCGGGTCGTCGAGCCCGGGTGGTGGCTCGTCGCCGCCCTGGTGCTGTCGGCGATGGTGCTCGCCGCAGGATACACCGCTCGCCTCTACCGCCTCCCCGCCGTCGCGGTGACCCTCATCGAGGTCGCGGTGTGGGTCGTGTTCATGACCCTGATCTTCCTGCGCGACACCGCCATCCTGTGGGCGATCCCCACGCTCGACACCTTCCAGGCGGTGCCGATGCTGGTCGAGGCCGCGATGGAGGAGATCACCGTCGGCGCGGCTCCGCTCGAGCCGACAGTGTCACTGGCGTTCGTCGTGGTGGGGTCGATGGGGCTCCTCACGATCATCGTCGACCACGTCGTCGTGACCGCACGGATGCCGCTGCTCGCCTCCGTCGGCATCGTCGCGGTCTCGCTCATCCCGGCGATCGCCGCGCCGAGCGAGGTGGACGTCATCGGGTTCGTGTTCCTCGCGGTGACGATCCTGTTCCTGCTGCGCTCCGAGACCCGTTCTCGGGAGAAGCCGGTCGAGCGGGAGGCGGAGCGCACCGCCGGAGTGCCGGCGACCGCGCTCGGCATCGGCGCGATCGCGATCGTCGTGGCCGTCGTCGCGACCCCCGTGCTGCCGCAGCCCGGTGTGCGGGCGGGGGCGGGCCTCGGCCCCGGACCGGGGATCGACGCGACGCTGCGGCTCGGCGAGGACCTTCGGCGCCCGCAGGAGACCGAGGTGCTCCGGCTGCGCACCAACGCCCCGTCGGTGCCGTACCTGCGCGTGACGACCGTGACCCGCCTGGACGGCGAAGCCTGGGAGTCCGATCGTTCGCAGACCGTGTCGCTCGACAGCGAGCGTGCGTTCGGGGTCGTCGAGTCCGGCGAGGACGTCCGTATCAGCGAGTACACGGCGAAGGTCGACGTCGTGCGTTTGGATTCCCAGTGGGCGCCAGTGCCCTACCCCGCCGTGGGGATCACAGGCCTCGGTGCAGGCCGGTGGGGCGCGGTTCCTTACAACCACACGGTCGCCACGACCGCTGGATCGACCCAGGGCCAGTCCTACGAGGTCGCCTACAACCTCCCGCGCCCGTCGCTCGAGCAGGTCCGAGCGGCAGTGTCGGTGGGTTCGCAGGTGCGGGAGGAGACGACAGAGCTGCCGGCCGACGTCCCGCCCATCATCGGAGAGCTCGCCCTCCAGGTCACGGCTGACGCCACCTCCGATTACGACAAGCTCGCCGCGCTGCAACGCTGGTTCCGAGGCACCGACTTCCGGTACTCGCTCGAGGCGCCGGTCGAGGACGGGTTCGACGGCACGGGGGCGGAGGCGGTCGCGCGATTCCTCGAGGTGCGCGAGGGGTACTGCATCCACTTCGCGGGAGCGTTCGCGCTCATGGCGCGAACGCTACACATGCCGACGCGCGTCGTTATCGGGTATCTGCCCGGAACCCCGACCACCGACAGCATCGACGACCAGCCGGTCTTCTCGGTGTCGAGCTCGCAGCTTCACGCCTGGCCCGAAGTCTTCTTCGACGGCATCGGCTGGATCGCGTTCGAACCCACCTCCGGGCTCGGCGTTCCGACCACCTTCTCGTCTGAGCTGACGCTGCCCGGCCAGACCACCGACCCCGGCGCGACGACTCCGCAGTCGACCCCCACTCCGACGGCGCGCGGCGACCAGGCCCAGATCGACCTCGAGGAGCAGCGGCAGAACGCGTCCGGCGCGTCTGCCGACGACGCCCTCGACCCGTTGCCGATCCTCGGCGTGGTGGCGGCGATGGTGGTCCTGCTCGCACTCCCGTTCCTCATCCGCGAGCTGCGCCGCCGGCAGCAGGATGCCGCCGCCCGAGGCGGTGATGCTGCCGCCGCGTGGCAGTCCGTCCAGGAGGCCGCGATCGACGTGGGCATCCCGGTGCCGGCCAGCGAGACGCCTCGCGCCTTCGCCGGCCGGCTTGTCGCCGAACACGGAGTCGGCGCATCGGAGATGAACACCGTCCTGCTCGCGATCGAGCGCGCCAGCTATTCGCGCGCCGGCACCCGCTCGTACTGGATGGGAGACGCGGCGGCCGATGCCGCAGCATCCGTCCGCACATCCCTGCTGGCTTCCGTGCCGCCCTCGCGGCGGATTCTCGCGCTGCTTGCGCCGCGTTCGCTCGTGATCCGGCCCGGCAGTGTGTACGCCGGCACCGCCCCGGTTCGAGCAGGGTAGCCGAGCAGGGTAGGATGGTCGGCGGCCCTCCGGGGCCTCCCGGAGGATTCGCCTAGTGGCCTATGGCGCACGCTTGGAAAGCGTGTTGGGTGCAAGCCCTCGGGGGTTCGAATCCCCCATCCTCCGCCACTGTTCTGCCTAGAAAACACTGGGATCGCGACCTCGCCCGATCTTGCGTGACACGCGTACTGGCACAGTTAACTGCCTCAGTGGGGTGTTCTCACCCCCGCCGTCGCTCAACCCTGCCTTCAAGGCGCATCGAAGCCCCGGCCGTGCCTGACCCGACAAGCCTCGCCCTTGCCCGCTTTCGGAGATGCGTCGTCGGGTAAAGCGGCAATCACAACACCGATCCACGTGCGCGGCACGACGCTGGCACGCCGAGGTCCGCGCAATCCGCGAAGATAAGGCAGTCGACTGACACAATTCGCTCGAGGGGGTGGGGCGCGATGTTTACGATTCCGTTGACGTCGAAGTTGAGCGGCACGACGATCGCGCAGCTCGCATACTGGCGCCGCACCGACGTGTTGGTGCCGGAGATCAAGTCGTCCGGGCGCCCGTTGCTGTACTCGTTCCGAGACATCTACGCGTTGCGAACCTTCGCCCGACTGCGGCAGGAACTCCCTCTGCAACAGATTCGCCGCGCCTTGCGCACGCTTCAGGAGCGGGGACCATTCGACCACCCCGCGGACTACAAATGGTTCGGCGACGGAGATTCGATCGTCCTATGGCGAGAGGGAGACAACGCGATGGACGCGGTGAAGCATCCGGGTCAGACGCTTCTCGCCACGTTCGAGGACGTCCTGAGCGAGTTCACCAATCGCGCCGGACAACACGTCGCCGACCTGCGACGCCCTGCCCCATTCCTCGAGGTCGAGCCTGCCAGACTCGGCGGGTGGCCGACGATTGAGGGCACACGCGTTCCGTTCGATGCGGTCGCGGACCTAGTCGCTGACGGTTCCGTACCGGTGGAGGACATCGGGGACTACTACCCCAGCGTCACGCCGGACGCGGCTCGGTCGGCGCTCCGATTTGCGCAAGGCCTCGAGGCAGCGTGACGCATGCGGTTTTACCTAGATGAGTGCCTCAGCCCCAAGGTCTTAGAACCGCTTCGCTCCGTCTTCAAGACCCATGATTTCCTCGATTACATGACCGAGGGTCTCAAGGGGACCAAAGACGTGCCGCTCCTTCGCGAGATCGCGACGCGCGACGTCGACGTATTCATTACGGTCGACCGCGCTCAACTCACCGTCCCCGACGAAGTCAGAGCAATCAAGGCGGGTTCATGCCACTGGGTCGGCCTGAGGCAGGCAACCGGCGGTGGCCTGTCGAAGCTGGCACGCACGGGAGCGACACTCCTGGAAACCGTGGCCTTCATCAGCGACAACGCACCGTCCGCGCCAACGGCTTTCCGCCCGAAGGCATCAGGGCGAGAACACCATCAGCTCTTCAGCGAGGTAGTCCCGATCAGCTCGCTCTAGTGCCCTACGAGGTGCGAGCCATCCGCGGAGTCTGCAGTAGGCGGTTTCCCGATCGGCGCCAGCAGCGTCCCAACCAGATCGGCGGCGCCGCGTTGCAGTGTGCGAACGGCGTGCGAGTAAGTGTTCAGCGTCGTCTGTATGTCGGCGTGCCCGAGCCGCTCGGAGACGATCTTGGGATGCACTCCTGCACGCAGCAGGAGAGTGGCGTGCGTGTGGCGCAGCTCATGCAGGTGCAAGGCATCGAGATCCGGGTGGGCCTCCGCGGCCTTGGCCATACGCTCGCGCCACTGGCGGGAGAACTGGGTCGGGTTGTGCGGCCGGCCGAATCGATTGCAGAAGATGAGCTGCTCGCCTCGCGCCAGTTCCGGCGCCACCGCGCGCAGCATGTCGCGCTTTGAGCGAAGCGTGGTCGCCAGACGCGCGTCGATGTCGACATTCCGCACGCGGCCGCTCTTAGTAGCGTGGAAATCGATGACCGGCTTCTTGCCTGACTCCTTCACGTACGACATCGCACGGGCGATCGTGATCACGTTGTTCTCGAGGTCCACATCCTTCCAACGCAACCCGAGCAACTCGCCCCGACGCATACCGGTGCCCAGCAGCGTGAGCCACGCCAGCCAGAGGTAGTCGCCGCTCGACTCCGACCAATCGAGGAACAGTCGGGCGTCCTCCGCTGACCAGGTCATCATCTCGGGTGGCGCCGCCTCCAGCTTGGTCGGCGGCGAGGCGCGCTTGGCGGCGTTGACCCGCACCAGCCCGTCTTCCAGCGCGTGCTGCAGCATCTGTGACACCAACACGTGGATGTGCCGGATAGTTGCCGCACCGAGGGGCTCGCCAACGTGTCCCCGGTCTCTCCTACCGTCGCGCTCCAACTGGCGGTAGTACCGGTTCAACTGATCCTTGGTGATCTCGCTCAGCGGCGTGCGCCCGAGCGCCGCCGGCTCGACATGAACGCGGTAGTGCTTCCGGTAGCCGGCGAGCGTCGTAGGCCGCACTCGAAGTCCGTCGAAGTACTTCGTGGAGTAGGAGTTGAGCGTCTCCCGCGTCTCCTCGACATGGACACCCCGCCGGATATCCACCTGCAGCGCTGCGACCTCCTCGCGCGCTGCACGCTCGGTCTCGAACCCCCGACGGAACCGCCGGACCATCTCCCCATCTGGACGCGCGACCCAGTATGCGATCCGATAGCGCGTCTCCCCTGACGGCGTCGTGTAAGCCGAGATAGTCCCTTCGTGGTTGACGCGCCGTGCCATGCTGCCGCTCCTCAGTTGATCGATGGCCCTCTGGTTCGAGACGGGCCGACAACGGGGCCGGTCGCATCTGCATCCGGGAGACGGATGCCAGCAGCCAAACCGTCGACCCGCGCTCGGTTCATCAACCGTGTTGCAGTGCTCTGACTCACGCCGAGGCAGTCCGACACGGTCTTCAGCGGCGGCAGGTTGACTGCCACCGCAAGCCGATACGTCGCTGCCGCGTCGACCACATTCTCGGCAGCTGATCTACCCGTCCGCTCCCGCATGCGCCTAACGTACGCCGCACCAGTGACGGGTGCCTTGGAACCGTCGGCAACTGTGGAAACTAGGAGGCCTGTCGCCTGCAGTGCGGCCTGCACGCGCACCTCTCGCAGGGTGAGGCTGGTGACTTCGTCACCCTCTCCCGCGCGGTCGACCGTCACCGACACCGCGGCGCTCCGCGCGAGCCGCGGATCGAACTCCACCCGCACACGGATGGCGCCGGGGACACCAGGCTCGTCTCGAACGATCGCCGTCCATGAACGCGGGACGCTCACGCCGTTGCCCACCTCCACGCGCTCCGGGCTCACGTCGGCGGTCTCCAGCTTCACCATGATCGTCATCATGACAGGTCGCGAAATGGTGAGCAA
This sequence comes from Microbacterium trichothecenolyticum, assembly GCF_041938625.1. Classification (GTDB taxonomy): domain Bacteria; phylum Actinomycetota; class Actinomycetes; order Actinomycetales; family Microbacteriaceae; genus Microbacterium; species Microbacterium trichothecenolyticum_D. The sequence goes on from NZ_CP169427.1 coordinate 3,319,741, forward strand.
GGTGCGACATGCCGCATTCATGACACATATGGCTCACCCGCGTGCTACGGTGTGGGCACTCGCTGTCAAAGGTGGCTCACGAGAGGCTGGTACAGATCATGAACCGTTCGGAGAACTCGCTGGCGCTGACATACAAAGACGCCGCCGCGTTGGTCGGCGTCGAGTACCGCACGATCAAGGCCGGCGTCGAGCGCGGCACGATCCCGACGGTGCAGCTGGGACCTCGCCGGATGATCCCGCGCGCCGCCCTCTTGCGCGTCTTCGGCGTCGAGTCCTGACGTCGGCGCGCGATCATCATGGTCGACGCACGTCTCCCCGCCGAGTGGCTGGGGAGCATCCGCATCGACAACCTCAGCGACCGGGCATTCCGCATCCTCGCCGGCGCGTTGATGTGGTGCAACGGACAGGGAACCGACGGTGCGATCCCGGCCCGCTACACCAAGTACCTGCACCCCGACGGCGAAGACCAGAGCGCTTTCGATGAGCTCCAGGCCGCCGGCATCTGGCGCCGCACCGACGATGGCTACATCCTTCCCGGCTGGTCAGAGGACCTCCACCAGTCGACGGCCGAGGAGGTCGAGCGCTACCGCGACGGCGCCCGACGCCGCCAGAAGGCCTACCGCGATCGTCAGCGCGCGGCCGCACACTCCACCGAGATACCCGATGCCGTTACGCGTGACGTGACGATGAACGTAGGCACAGGCCAGTTGAAGAGTTTGAAGAGAGCGTCTGCCTACGCGACGGGTGACGACTCCCGTGACGTGACGCATAACGCGCCCTCCCCTCACTGCGCGAAGCATCCGGGCGGCACCCGACAGCCGTGCGGCGCGTGCGCTCGCGCCAGAGCGGCGTTTGAAGCCGGTCCCCGGCCAATCCCCAGCCGGGCGTGGGACTGCAACCTGGATGGCCACAAACTCGTCGCCGACGGAACCTGTGCCGTCTGCACCCATCGCCCCGGGAAGGCGTCGGTCGCCTAGACCCGGAAACCGGCCCACCGAGGCCGAGAGTCTAGCGGGCGCGCGCGGCGCCGTGCCGGGCTTTCGCGGCGTATCCTCGCCCCTCCGCTGGCGCTCCGGGGCTGCGGTACTCCACGGGTCCCGGCACTTCACCGCACCCGACCGCTGATCGGGCTGATGTCGGTGGAAGGCCGTGTGTGGCGCCGATGAAGCAGGGTTCGTAGTCCGCGACGGCGCCTCCGCGCGACCCGTGCGATCGGACATAGACGGTGGAGTCGTCGGCTGATTGCGTCGGTGTGTTCACTCATCCGATACCCCGCGCCGCATCGTGTTGCAGCGCAGCCATAATCGCGTGCCAGTCAGCCATCATCCAGTCTTCTCGCTTTCGCCGGTCAACGAAGAGAGGTCACACGCTCACCCCGTACCGCTTCCTCGCTCGAAGCACACGCCGACTGAACAGCAAGTCGCCCGGCGAGCTGCGATCCGAATCCGCACAGCTGACGAGCCCGCACTCGACCAGGACCAAACCGCGATGCACGCAGGCACTGTTCAGTGGCAGTCCGCGATGCCTTGCGATCACTGGGGTCGCCTGACAACCTGGTTACATGGCTCGCGGGCGCCGGAATTCCAAGCGGGAAGCCGCGCAAGCGCGGGAACTCGAGGCACTGGATCGCGCTGAGCGGGAACAGCGGGAGTTAGAACAACGAGCCGCTCTACACCGCCGACTGGACCGAAGGTTGGGCGACGCACGGGCAGGGCTTGATCGCTTGAGCGCTCTTAGCCGGAACCTGGAGAGGCTCCACCGTGATGAGGCACGGTTGTTAGAAGAACGTGATCAACTCGTGTCCTGGCTTAGGGATCGCGGGCAGAGCTGGGTCGCCCTGAGCGCTCGAACGAAGCTGAGCCGGCAGGCACTGATGAAGCGAGCTGGCCGCAGAGAATGACCTGGCCGACTAGCGACGGGCGCGGCGAGCCTCTTCATGTGCCGCAGAACGTGCGGTGCGGTGCGGTCCCTGTCGGGGCCGGCCGCGCGAACCGCAGGTACTCACTTCCCGGGCGCTCGGTGTAAGGGTTGCGAAGCAGCTCGAGCAGCTGCCCGAACGGCGTCAAGTCACCCTCGTTCGCCGCTTGCAGCGCCTCTTCGACGATGTGATTGCGGGCGATGTAGCGAGGATTAACCGCACGCATCATCGCGGCATCGGGCGCGAGCGCACGCCACCGCACCAGCCAGGCATCCAGCTCGGGAACCGGCCCGAGGAATCGCTCCCGCACCGCGCGGTCATCGCGCTCCACCGCCGTCGCGAGATCCCGCCAGAATCCCGTGAAGTCCACCCTGTGCTCGGCGAGCAGACTGAGCGCGTCGTGGACGAGCGCGGCGGCGTCGGCCGTTCTAACCCGCACATCCAAGCCGAGCTTCGTGCGGAAGGCCTCCGCCCAGCGTCGCTGGTACTGCGCATCGAATTCGGCGACGATCTCCGCCCCGACCGCCTCCCCCGCTGCCGTCTCATCCGCGAGGAGCGGCGACATCGCATCGCCGAGCCGCTCCAGGTTCCACCGCATGATCGACGGCTGCCGGTCGTACGCGTAGCGCCCGAACCGGTCGATCGAGCTGAAGTGCGCGCCCGGCTCATAGGCGTCCAGGAAGGCGCAGGGCCCGTAGTCGACGGTCTCGGCGGCCACGAGCACGTTGTCGGTGCTGAGCACGCCGTGCACGAAGCCGAGGCGCATCCAGTCTGCTGTGAGCGCGGCGACCGCACCGACGACCTCCTCGAGCAGGGCCCGATACGGATGCCGCGCCTCGGCCGCCTGCGGATAGTGTCGAGCTATGACGTGGTCGGCGAGGCGGCGCAGCAGCGCCATGTCTCCCTGCGCGCGCACGTACTCGAACGAGCCGAACCGCACGTGACTGGATGCCGTTCGCGCGAGAACAGCTCCGGGCAGGGCGGAGCCGTCGAGTTCTCGGGGTCTGCCCGTGGCGACCACCGCGAGCATGCGAGTCGTGGGAACTCCCAGGGCCTGCATGGCCTCGCCCATCAGGAATTCGCGCAGCATCGGGCCCACGACCGCGTACCCATCAATGCGCGAGAGCGGCGTCGGCCCGATGCCCTTGAGGTGCACATCGCGGAGGCGACCGTGGCTGTCGCGACGTTCCCCGAGAAGCGCGGCGCGCCCGTCGCCCAGGACCGGCTTGAAGACGCCCCATTGGTGCCCGGCGTACATCGGGGCGACGGGCGGCCGGTCGTGACGAAATGATTCGCCGGTGAGAAAACGCAGGCCTTCGGCGGAGCCGAGGTAAGCCGGGTCGAGGTCGAGGTCGCGCGCGACCTCCGCTCCCAGCACGAGAATCCGGGGGTCGGGGGGCCGCACCGGGGTGACGGGGCGGGACAGCTCGGGGAACGACTCGGCCCAGGTCTGCTCCAGCCGTGGCGGGCAGGCCGGCAGATCTAGCGTCGCGTTCGTCGCGGCGCGGGACGCAGCATCCGTCATCATGAGATCAGCCCCATCGCGCGCGCCGCCCTGCGCATCCCCGCCCCTCGGCCGTCACCGTGCGACGGTGGCGTCCGCGCCCAGCACGCGCTCCAGCGCGGGCCATTCCGTATCGAGCCACCCCTGGATGGCCTCTGCGCGGCGGTCGGTCTCGGAAGCGGGAAATGCGATGCCCCGCGTCGGTGTGGATGCTCCGAGTTCGACCAACAGCGGGCGCAGGCTGTGCTCGACCGCGAGCGCGTGGGTCGGCGCGCCGATCGTGAGCAGGGGAACCGCCGTCACGCCGTTCAGTTCGCCCGCGTCGAAGCGGTCCAGGAACGCCTTGAGCAGCCCCGTGTACGTCGCCTTGTAGGTCGGGCTTGCGACGACGACGAGGTCGGCCGCCGTGACCCGGCGCCGTAGGTCGTCGATCGTGTCGTCGGGGAAGCGGAAGAGTAGCGGTGCGACGTCGGCGAGGTCGATCGTCTCACTCACCTGAGCTCCGGATCGCGCGGCGATCCGCTCGGCGACTTCCTCGGCCACCAGGCGCGTGCGTGACGAGGGCTGAGGGTTTCCCACAAGAACGACGATGCTCGACATGCCCCCATGCAAGCCGATCGCGACGGGATCAGCACCTTCGACGACCTCATGCGCCGCCGTATGACGGCGCGTTTCCTCGTGTTTCACTCCGACCCCGCCCTGGCCGGGGAGCCGCGCCTACCGTCGTGCCATGACCGCTCTCCCCAGTGCTTCCGCGACCGACCAGCATCCCGCGACGCGTTCGATCCGCGGCGCGATCGCGCCGGCGGAGTTCCGCACGCTCTTCCGGGGGCACCCCAGCGGCGTCGCCGTCATCACGGCGACCGGCCCCGGCGGTCCGGTCGCGCTCACCGCGTCGTCCGTGTCGTCGGTCAGCGCCGATCCGCCCCTGCTGGTGTTCTCGGTGTCGTCGATCTCGTCGTCGACGCCGACGATCCTCGCGGCCGACTCCGTGGTCGTGCATCTGCTGGACGCCGACGATATCGACCTCGCACGCCTGGGAGCGACGAGCGGCGTCGACCGATTCGCCGACTCCGAGTCGTGGGCGCCGCTGCCCACCGGCGAGCCGGTCTTCCGCGGGGTGCGGGCGTGGGTGCGGTGCGCCGTGGTCAGTCGCATGGATGCCGGCGGCTCGACGGTCATCGCCGCACACGCGGTGCAGGCGCACATCGCCCGGGAGGAGTCCAACACCACCGGGGGCGGTGCCCTGGTCTATCACAACCGCCGCTGGCATCGGCTGGGCGACCACTCCCGCGTGGGCTGACGCCCGCGCATCAACATCAGAACCCGAGCGAGAGGAAAGAAGGACCGTGACCGAACAGGTGCATATCGCCATCGCCTTCGAGCGCGCCGGCTGGCATCCCGCCGCCTGGCGCGAGTCCACCGCGCGTCCCCACGAGCTGACCTCGCCTGCCTACTGGCGCGATCTGCTGCGCACCGCCGATGACAGCGGAGTCGCGCTGGCGACGATCGAGGACGCGTTGTCGCTGACCGACCGCTTCGAGCCGCTCGAGGGCCTGCGGCGTGACCGTGTCCGCGGCCGCCTCGACGCCGTCCTGATCGCTTCCTTCGTCGCACCGCTGACACGCCGGATCGGTCTCGTACCGACCGTGACGACGGCGCACACCGAGCCGTTCCATGTCGCGACGGGCATCCAGACTCTCGACTTCGCCAGCCGCGGCCGCGCCGGCGTGCGCCTGGTCGCGGGAGCTTCCGCCGCGGAGCGGGCGAACTTCGGGCGCCGCGCCGCGGGCGTGGACGCGATCCCCGCCTCCGGCCGGGTCGAGGACTCCCCCGAGATCCTCGCGGCGTTCCGCGAGGCCGGTGAGTTCGCCGACATCCTGTCGCGGCTGTGGGACTCCTGGCAGGACGACGCCATCATCCGGGATGCCGCGACGGGCCGCTTCCTCGACGCCGACCGGGTGCACAACATCGAGTTCGAAGGCGAGTTCTTCGCGGTCACCGGGGCATCGATCGTGCCGCGGTCGCCGCAGGGACGGCCACTGCTCACGGTCCTCGCGCACCAGACGGTGCCCTACCGGCTCGCCGCGGCGCATGCCGACCTCGTCTTCACCACGCCCCACGAGGCAGGCGGCCGCCCCGGCTTCGAGCTGGACGCCATCCGCGCGGAACTGGATGCCGCGGCCGACGATCTGCGCACGGGCGACGAACGCCTGCGGGTCTACGCCGACCTCGTCGTGCTGATCGAAGACACCGAGGCGGCAGCAGGGAGCGCCGTGGCTCGCCTGGACGAGTGGGACGGCGCGCCGCTCACCTCCGACGCGCGCATCGTGGTGGGCACAGCCGGCGACGTCGCCGACGCGGTGCGTGAACTGGCCGCCGCCGGTGTCGACGGGGTGCGCCTGCGGCCCGCCCGCCAGCCCGCCGACGTCGTGGCGATCGCCGAGAAGGTCGTGCCGCTGCTGCGGTCCATCCGCACGCTGCGCGAGGACGACGGCGCCGGCACGCTGCGTGCGCGCCTCGACCTCGCCCGCCCCGAGAGCCGCTACGTCCGAGAGAAGGTCGCGCTGTGAGCCGCAGCATCCGTCAGATCCACCTCGCCGCCCACTTCCCCGGCGTCAACAGCACCACCGTCTGGACCGACCCGACCGCGGGCAGCCAGATCGACTTCGCGTCGTTCGAGCACTTCGCCGCGACCGCCGAGCGCGGGCTGTTCGACTACGTCTTCCTCGCCGAGGGACTGCGCCTGCGCGAGCACAAAGGCCGAATCCACGAGCTCGACGTGCTGGGCCGCCCGAACACGTTGTCGATCCTCGCCGCGGTCGCCGCGATCACCCAGCACGTCGGGGTCGTCGGCACGCTCAACACGACGTTCAACGAGCCGTACGAGCTCGCGCGGCAGCTGGCGACCCTCGACCACCTGTCGGGCGGCCGTGCCGGCTGGAACGCGGTGACAAGCTCCGACGCCTTCCACGGCGCCAACTTCCGCCGCGGCGGATACCTCGACCACGCCGATCGTTACGAGCGGGCGCGTGAGTTCGCACAGCTCGCCAAGGAGCTCTGGGACTCCTGGCCTGAAGACGGCGTGCGGGCGGATGCCGCGACCGGCGTGTTCCTCGACGACGGCGTGCCCGCACGCGTGCGCCACCGCGGCGCGCAGTTCGATGTCGACGCGCTGTTCGATGTGCCCCGATCGCCGCAGGGGCGGCCCGTCATCGTGCAGGCCGGCGACTCCGCCGACGGCCGCACCTTCGGTGCCGAGCACGCCGAGGTCATCTTCTCGCTGCATCAGGAGTTCGAGGACGCGCGAGAGTTCTACGACGACGTCAAGGGCCGGCTCGCCCGGTACGGCCGCGGTGAGGACTCGCTCAAGATCCTGCCGGCGGCGACCTTCGCGATCGGCGACACCGAGAAGGAGGCCAGGGAGCGCTCGCGCGAGATCGCGCTGCAGCAGGTGCGACCCGAGGTCGCGCTCACGTACGTCGAGCAGGTGTGGGGCCGCGACCTGAGCGGATACGACCCCGATGGGCCGCTGCCCGACGTCGACCCCGACACCGGATCCGAGACAGCGCGCGGCTGGGCCAACCGGCACGCGGCGGTGCGGGCACGCATCGCGAAGCTCCGCGAGCTGTCGGAGGCCGAGGGTCTCAGCATCCGCGAGCTGGTCATCCGTCTCACCGCTCAGCACACCTTCGTCGGCACGCCCGCCCACATCGCGGCGGAGATCGATCGTTATGTGCAGGAGCGCGCGACCGACGGCTTCACCATCGTCGGCCACCTGACCCCCCACGGCCTGGACGAGTTCGCCGAGCGCGTCGTGCCGCTGCTGCAGGAGCGAGGTTCGTACCGCCAGTCGTACGAGCAGGGCGCGACGCTTCGTGACCTGCTCGGCCTCCCGGCGCCCCAAACAGCTCGAGCACAGTCCGCACCGGCTCTCGCTGCACGATGAGCGATCGCGCGCGCCTCCTGTTCGTCGGAGCCGGCCCCCGGGCGATCATGCTCCTCGAACGCGTGCTGGCGCGCGCGGACGACCACACTCAGATCGAGATCGACCTCGTCGACCCGCACCCTCCCGGTGCCGGCCGCATCTGGCGCCACGCGCAGTCGCCGCTGCTGAAACTCAACTCGATGACGCGCGACGTCACGGTGTTCACCGACGACAGCTGCACGATCGACGGGCCGGTGCATCCGGGTCCCTCGCTCAGCGAGTGGCTCGAGCTCTGGCGCGCGGGCGACCTTCCTGACGTCGACCTCGACGAGCTGTCGGCCGCCGAGGCACGCGCCCTGGCGCCGGAGGGCTTCCCGACGAGGCGCCTCCACAGTTACTACCTCGACTGGTTCTTCCGCCGCACTGCGGCGAACGCGCCACGGGGTGTGACGATCCGCCTGCACGCGGACACGGTGACGTCGGTGCGGCCGGCGCCGTCGGGGCGGCACACCGTCTCGCTCGCAAGCGGAGGCGAGATCGTGACGGATGCTGTGGCCTACTGCCTCGGCCACACCGAGCGGGAGCCCGATCCGGCGTCTGCAGCGCTTGCGGCGGCCGCGCTGCGCGAGGGACTCGTGTACGTGGGCCCGGCCTTCACCGCGGATGCGGACCTCTCCGTGCTGCCGGAGCAGGGCGACGTCATCGTGCGCGGAATGGGCCTCGCGGCCGTCGATCTCGTGGTGCTGCTCACCCAGGGACGCGGCGGCCGGTTCGACCGGGACGGCGACGGCGCCCTCCGCTACCTGGCATCGGGACGCGAGCCCCGGCTGCACATCGGCTCACGGCGCGGCGTGCCGTACCGCTCCAAGGTGACCTCAACGCTGCAGGGCGACGCGCCGCTGCGCGAGGTGCTCACGCCGGAGGCGATCGCCGACCTCCAGCGCGCGGCACGGCCCCTGGACTTCGACCGCGACGCCTGGCCGCTCATCGCCGGCGAGCTGCTGCACGGGCACTACCGCGAGCTCTTCACAGGGCACCCGGACCGGGTGGCCACCACCTGGGACGACTTCCGGTCAGTGCTGCAGACGCACGCGTGGGACGACCCGGCGCTTCGGGACGCCATCGCCGCCGTCGTGCCCGATCCCCTGGACCGGTTCGACGTCGCGGCATTCGATCGCCCCTTCGCCCGCGCGACGTTCGCGGACGCCGACGAGGTGCACCGCAGGGTGCGCGCCCACATCACGGAGGACTTGCTGCTGCGCACGAGCCAGGAGCGCAGCCCCTCCCAGGGCGTCTTCATGGCGGCACTGCTGTCGTTCATGGCGCTGTCGGAGATCCCGAAGGAACGCTGGAATGCGCGCACGCGCGCACACACGCTGCCGGTCCGCTGGCACACCTTCTTCAGCTACCTGGCGAGCGGACCGCCGCCGCATCGGCTCGAGGAACTGCTCGCCCTCGCCGATGCGGAGGTGGTGCGCTTCCTGGGACCCGAACTCACGGTCGCCGTCGAGCAACGCGGGTTCGCCGCATCCAGCGCCCGCGTTCCCGGCGAGACGGTCGCCGGTGCGCTCGTGGACGCGTGGCTTCCGGCTGCCGATGCGGCCCTCAGCACGAATGTCGCGCTGCGTGAGCTCGCGACCGTGCACGGCAGCGAGCTGCGGGTCGCCGATGAGGATTACGACGGCTCGCTCGGCCGCGTGCGCGTCGGCGAGGATGGGCGCGTGCTGCGACCCGACGGCTCGCCGCACGACACCCTCTTCGCGATCGGGCCGTTCACGTCGCAGACCGAGGCGGGAGCGTTCACCCGGCCCGGGGCGAACTCCCTGTCGCTGCGGCAGACCGACGCGGTCGCCGGTGCCATCGCGGCCTGCCTCGACCTCGCCGTGCCCGTCGCGCCGTAACTGGCCGCACACATTTTCCGGGCGTCCACCCTGCCCCAGCACCGGTCGTCGAGCGAAGGCCGCTCTAGCGCCGAAGACGAAGCGTATTCAGCCGACGACTACGCCGGGTGCGTGCGTTTCGTCGCTGCGTTGCGACTCGCGAGCTCGCTCAACGACCGCGTACCTCGCTCGCTCAACGACCGGGCCCTACATGACGCCGCGTGACGGCGTGTGACCGCGCGCAACCGACCTTCACGGCGTGTGACACGCGCCCTCGGGGTCCGCCCCGCAGTTCGGACACGCTGAGATCACGAGCCGGCACCCCCGCCGCGACTTCCCGCCACAGCTTCTGGAGACACCCATGTCGTTCACCCGAACCCGCACCGCCGCGCTCGCGGCGATCGGCGTCGTCGCGCTCACGCTGACCGCGTGCGCGACCGGCGCCGGCGACCCCGCCCCGACCGCATCCGCCGAGGCGGAGCCTGTCACGGGCGGCAACCTCACCTTCGCGATCTCGGTCGACAGCCAGTGCATCGACCCGCAGCAGGTGGGCAACAACGACGCGATCGCGATCGCTCGGCAGACCGTCGCTTCGCTCACGATCCAGGACCCCGAGACGGGCGAGATCCTGCCGTGGCTGGCAGACGAGTGGGAGGTGAACGGCGACGCGACGAGCTTCACGTTCACCCTCCAGGAGGGCCCCACATACGCCGACGGCGAGCCGATCGACGCAGCATCCGTCAAGACGAATTTCGAGGCGATCCAGGCGCTGGGGGCGAAGGCGACGCTCGGCTCGTCGTACCTCGCCGACCTCGAGAGCATCGACGTGGTCGACGACCAGACAGTGACCGTCAACTTCAGCGAGCCGAACGCGCAGTTCCTGCAGGCCACGTCGACCTTCACCCTCGGCCTGCTGTCGCCGGCGACCGCCGCGGTGAGCCAGGCCGACCGCTGCCTCGGCGACTACATCGGCTCGGGTCCGTTCTCGGTGCAGAGCTACACGCCGAACGAGGGCGCCGTGCTCGAGCGCCGCGAAGGGTACGAGTGGGGCCCGTCGACCGCCGGCCACACCGGCGAGGCGTACCTCGACACCGTCACGTACAAGGTCGTTCCCGAGTCGGGCAACCGTACGGGCAGCCTGCAGTCTGGGCAGATCGACGCGACCACCGGCATCGCGACGGCCGACGCCGTGTTGTTCGAGGGCGACGACTTCTGGTCGCTCAACCGCGCCAACCCCGGTTCGGTCTACAACCTGTACGCGAACCAGTCGACCGAGAAGCTCGCCGACGAGAACGTGCGCCTCGCGATCCAGAAGGGCATCGACCGCGAGCAGATCACCGCGACGCTGCTCGGTCCCGACGACCTGCCGGCCGTGTCGCCGCTCGCCTCGTCGACCCCTTACTTCACCGACCTGAGCGACGTGCTCGAGTACGACCCGGACGCCGCCGCCGAGCTGCTCGAGGAGTCGGGCTGGACCGAGGGCGAAGACGGCATCCGCGAGAAGGACGGCGAGAAGCTCAGCTTCCACGTCACCTACTGGCAGTCTCCGAAGGAGGTGCTCGAGCTCGTGCAGCAGCAGCTGCGCCAGATCGGCGTCGACCTGCAGCTGACCTTCGCGAGCATCGCCGACGTCACCGCCGCGAACGCCGACGGCACGTACGACTTCTCGTACGGCAACCTGACACGGGCCGATCCCGACGTGCTCCGCACGGTGTTCTCAGTGAGCGGCACAAGCAACGCCACGAAGCGCACCGAGCCCGCCGAAATCGACGAGCTGCTCGACGAGCAGGCGGCGATCATCGACCCTGCCGAGCGTCAGAAGGTCGTCGACGAGGCTGCCGGGCTGCTGATCACCGGCGGCTACTCGATCCCGATCTACCGGCTGTCGACCACGATCACGGCCGCGTCGAAGGTGCAGGGTCTCGGCTTCGAGGCATCCAGCCGCCTGGACTTCTACGACGCCTGGATCGCCGAGTAAGCCCGCACGGGCACAACGAAAGGGATGAGGGACGAGACATGTGGGGTCGATACATCGTCCGAAGGATCGGGCAGGGCGTGATCGTCCTGTGGGCCGCGTACACGATCTCGTTCCTCATCCTCTACCTCCTGCCGGGCGACGCCGCGACGCTGTTCGCGGGCGGCGGCGACCAGGAGGCCATCGACCCCGAGCTCGTGGCGCAGCTCCGCAGCGAGCTCGGGCTCGACCGCCCGTTGTACGAGCAGTACCTCGTCGCCCTCGGCAAGGCGCTGAGCGGAGACTTCGGGGTGTCGACGCAGACCGGGCGACCGGCATCCGATCTCCTCCTGGAATCCCTGCCCCCGACGCTCGCGCTCACCGCCTTCGCATTCGTGCTGTCGGTCGTGTTCGGCATCGTCCTCGCGCTGGCGGCATCGCTCGCCCGCGCCCAGTGGCTGCGCAACTTGCTGTCGTCGCTGCCGCCGCTGGGCGTCTCGATCCCGGTCTTCTGGATCGGACTTCTGCTGCTGCAGGCCTTCTCGTTCCGCCTCCGGCTCTTCCCGTCGATGGGCAACGAAGGATTCGAAAGCCTCGTGCTGCCCGCGGCCACGATCGCGATCCCCTCGGGCGCCTTCATCGCGCAGCTGCTGTCACGGAGCCTGCGGTCGACCCTCGCCCAGCCGTACGTCGAGATCGTGCGCGCCAAGGGAGCGAGTGAGCGCCGCGTGCAGCTCGGCCACGCGTTCCGCAACGCGGCGATTCCGTCCCTCACGATGGTCGGCGTGCTCATCGGGGGCCTGCTCTCGGGTGCCGTCGTGACTGAGACGGTGTTCTCGCGCCTCGGCATCGGCCGCCTCGTCGTGACCGCCGTCAACAACCGCGACGTGCCCGTCGTGCAGACCGTGGTCGTCTTCGCCGCCCTCGTCTTCGTGATCGCGAACCTCGTCGTCGACCTCGTCTACCCCCTCATCGACCGCCGCATCACGCTCGCCCGCACGGCGTTCGTCGCAGCCTGACAGGAGCAGTCATGACCGTCGAGAACGTGCTTTCCCCGCCCGCGCGCACCCAGGAGCCGCACGACCCGTTCGTCGCGTCGATCGTTCATTCCGACGCCGATTCGTCGGGCGGCCCGCTCGCGGCGGCCCTCGAGGAAGAGCGAACAGGTGCCGCCACCCGCCGCTCTGCGCTGAAGCCCATCGTCGCGCTGCTGAAGCAGCCGACCCTGGTCGCGTCGATCCTCGTGCTCGCCCTTGTGACGCTGTGGGCGCTGGTGCCGTCGTGGTTCACCGCCTGGGATCCCAACGTGGGAATCCCCCAGGATCGGCTACTTCCGCCGAGCCCCGAGCACGTCTTCGGGACCGACAACCTCGGTCGCGATCTCTACGCCCGCGTCGTCTATGGGGCGTCGACGTCGCTGGCCGCGACCTCCGTTGCCGTCATCGTCGGCCTCGCCGTCGGGTCGCTGTTCGGCCTGCTCGCCGGCTTCCTCCGCGGGTTCGTGGACGACGCGATCATGCGCTTCATGGATGTGCTGCTCGCGATCCCGAGCCTGCTCCTGTCGCTGGCGCTCATCACCGCGCTCGGCTTCGGCACGCTCAACGTCGCGATCGCGGTCGGACTCGCGAGCATCGCATCCTTCTCCCGGGTCATGCGCGCCGAGGTGCTGCAGATCGCCACCGCCGTCTACGTCGAGGCCGCCCGCGTCTCGGGCGTGCGCTGGTACACCGTGCTGCGCCGTCACGTGCTGCCCAACGCGTCCGGCCCGGTCGTGGCGCTGGCCGCCCTCGAGTTCGGCGTCATGGTGCTCGCGATCTCGTCGCTGTCGTTCCTCGGCTTCGGCGCGCCGCCGCCCACACCCGAGTGGGGATCACTCGTGGCGGGCGGACGCGACTACCTCGCCGTGGCGTGGTGGCTCACCACGCTGCCGGGCCTCGTGATCGTCGCCGTCGTGCTGTCGGCCAACCGCATCTCGCGCGCCCTCGAGCGCAATGGAGGTATCCGATGACGGCGCTCCTGGAGGTCTCGAACCTGTCGGTCTCGTACACGCTGGGCGGGCAGCCGCGCCCGGCCGTCCGCGACGTGAGTTTCACCGTCGACCGCGGCGAGGTCGTGGCGATCGTGGGCGAATCGGGCTCGGGCAAGAGTACGACCGCGCACGCCGTGATCCACCTGCTCGCCTCAAACGCCTCGGTCCACGCCGGCTCGATCGTCTTCGACGGCACCGACCTGACCGGCCTTTCGCGCCGGGCGTGGCGTGAGGTGCGCGGCCGCGCGATCGGGCTCATCCCGCAGGATCCGACGACGAGCCTCAACCCGGTCAAGCGCGTCGGACGCCAGGTGGGCGAGCCGCTCGTCATCCACGGGCTCGCCACCCGCCGCGGCGCCGACGCACGGGCCGTCGAGCTGCTGCGCCTCGCCGGGATCGGTGAGCCCGAAGCCCGCGCCAGGCAGTTCCCGCACCAGTTCTCGGGCGGCATGAAGCAGCGCGCGCTCATCGCGACGGCACTGGCGGCCGAGCCGCAGCTCGTGATCGCGGACGAGCCGACCAGCGCCCTCGACGTCACGGTGCAGAAGCAGATCCTCGATCACATCGACACCCTGGCGTCGACGCTCGGCACCGCCGTGCTGCTCATCACACACGACCTCGGCGTCGCCGCAGACCGCGCCGACCGCATCATCGTTATGCAGAACGGCGAGATCGTCGAGACGGGTCCGGCACGCCAGGTGCTCGAAGACCCGCAACATCCCTACACGCGCGCGCTCATCGCCGCGGCACCCGGGCTGCGCGGCGATGCTGCTCAGGTGAGCGAGCGACCCCTCCGGACGGAACAGGATGACGCGACCCCGGTGCTCCTCGAGGTCACGGGTCTGCGCAAGGAATTCTCTCTTCCGGGACGCGGGAAGCTCGTCGCGGTCGACGACGTGTCGTTCCGCGTGGACAGCGGCGAGACGCTTGCGATCGTGGGTGAGTCGGGATCGGGCAAGAGCACGACGGCGCGACTGGCGCTGCGCCTCGAGAAGCCCTCGGCGGGCAGCATCCGTTTCGACGGCGAGGACTTGGTCGCCGCGGGCCGCGAGGAGCTGCGTGCCCTGCGCCGGCGGTTCCAGCTCGTCTATCAGAGCCCGTTCGCCTCGCTCGACCCGCGGTTCACGATCGCTGAGGTGATCGACGAGCCGCTGCGCGCCTACGGCGTCGACAAGGCGGAGCGTGCGCGCCGCGTCCGCGAACTGATCGACCAGGTGGCGCTGCCCGGAGGCGCCGCGTCGCGGCGCCCGGCCGAGCTCTCAGGCGGTCAGCGGCAGCGCGTGGCGATCGCCCGCGCCCTCGCGCTGCGTCCGGACCTCGTGGTGCTCGACGAGGCCGTGTCGGCGCTCGATGTCTCTGTGCAGGCGCAGATCCTCGACCTGCTCGCAGCTGTGCAGCGCGACTCGGGGGTGTCGTACCTGTTCATCAGCCACGATCTCGCGGTGGTACGCGAGATCTCCGACCGCGTGGCGGTGATGCAACAGGGCCGGGTCGTCGAGCAGGGCAAGACCGCGCAGGTGCTCAGTGCGCCGCGCGAGGAGTACACGCGACGGCTGATCGAGGCGATCCCGGGGTCGACTCTGTCGCCGCCGGTGCTCGCGGAAGGGGCCGCGGCATGAGCGCCCAGGGCTCACCGGCGCAGCAGACGACCGAGCTGCTGCAGGAGCTGATCCGCAACGCGGCCGTCAACGACGGCACGCCCGACTCGGGCCACGAGCACCTGCAGGTGCGCACGCTGCAGCGGTTCTTCGAGGGGTCCGGGCTCGAAGGCGTCGTGGTGGAGCCGCATCCGGGCCGCGCGTCGCTCATCATCCGCATCGAGGGCACGGATCCGACCGCGCCGTCCCTCGCCCTCGTCGGCCACACCGATGTCGTGCCGGTCGAGCCGGGCGGCTGGTCGCGTGACCCGTTCGCGGGCGAGATCGTCGACGGCGTGCTGTGGGGCCGGGGCGCGATTGACATGCTCAACCTCACCGCCGCGTACGCCGTCGTGACCCGGGCCATCGCGACGGGTGGCTTCCGCCCACGCGGCGACCTCATTTTCGCCGCCGTCGCCGACGAGGAGAACGGCAGCCGCTTCGGCGTGGATTGGCTCACTGAACACCGTCTCGACCTCATCGACGCCGACTACGTGCTGACCGAGTCCGGCGGCGCGCACGCGGGCGCGCAGCCTCACCTCGGCGTCATGGTCGGTGAGAAGGGAGGCGCCGGACGGCTGCTGCGCGTGACCGGTGCGCCCGGTCACGGCTCGGCCCCCTGGGGATCCCGCAATGCCGCCGTCATCGCGGCCGAGGCCGTCACCCGCCTTGCGCGGCACCGCGGCACGACAGTCATCACGCCGCAATGGCGCGCGTATGCCGAGGCACTGGACATCGAACCCGCGACCCGCACCGCCCTGACCGACCCCGCGAGGTTCTACGACGGCCTGCCACACCTCGGCAGCCTCGGCGGGTTCGCGCACGCCTCGACGCACACGACGATCTCGCCGACCATCGTGCGCGCCGGCGAGAAGGGCAACGTCATTCCGGGCACTGCGACCGTGCAGCTCGACATCCGGATCCTGCCCGATGTCACCCGCGAGGACGTCGAGGGGCTCATCCGGGACGCGCTCGGCGACCTCATCGAGCACGTCGAGATCGAGGGCGACTGGTTCGGCGAGTCGACGGCCTCGCCGATCGACACTCCCCTGTTCGACGCACTCGGCAGCGCGGTGCGCCGCGCCTACCCGACGGCGGAGCTCCTGCCCATGCTCGGGGTGGGCGGCACCGATGGCCGGTTCTACCGTCGCCGCGGCATCCCGGCCTACGGCTTCGGCGTGCTCAGCGAACGCTGGGACTACGGCACCTTCCGCCGCCTGTTCCACGGCAACGACGAGCGCATCGACCTCGACTCGATCGCCCTCACGGTCGACGCACTCGACCACGCCGTGCGCTCGTTCCACGCCGACACGAGCACCGCCACGAAGACCCGCGTCACCGAGCCGGCAACCGCCTGACCGGGAACACCGCGAGGGTCGCGGCATCGTTCCCCATCATCCACCGAGGAGGACCCATGACCACCACGCTCAACACCGACATCGACCGCGCCCAGTTCGGACGCGAGTGGGAGGACTGGCACCGCACGCATGAGACGCGGCGCGCCGACTCCCTCGGCTTTCTTGCGATCACCGGCCTGCACTGGCTCGGTGCCGACCCGATCACGCTGCCCGGCGCTCCCGGCACCTGGCGTCTCGGCAGCGGCGGCGCGGTCGTCGAGCTCGCCGAGGGCGAGAGCCTGACGCTCGAGGGCGAGAAGATCACCGGCACGCACGCGTTCGGCGCGATCGCCGAGCGGGGCAGCGTCACCCCCACCTTCACGGACGGCGACGTCGCCGGCGCGGTCGAGATCGCGATCCGCGGCGGGCACACCATTCTGCGTCCGCGTCGCGCCGACCACCCGTTCCTCGCGGAGTACGCGGGTACCCCGACATACGTGCCGAACCCGCGCTGGCGGGTCGCCGCCCGCTTCCTCCCGTTCGACGCCCCGCGGCCGACCGAGGTCGGCGCCGCGGTCGACGGGCTCACTCATGTGTACGACGCCCCGGGTGTACTGGAGTTCTCGTGGCGCGGCGAGGAATTCGCGCTGACCGCCTTCGAGGGCAAGCCACCCGGCTCCCTCCTCGTCCTGTTCACCGACGCGACGAGCGGGATCACCACGTACGCAGCGAACCGTTCGCTGGCCGTGGACGCCCCGGACGCCGACGGCTGGACCACGATCGACTTCAACCGCGCCGTCAACCTGCCCTGCGCATACACCGACTTCGCGACGTGCCCGCTGCCGCCGCAGGGCAACCGCCTGCCGATCGGCATCGAGGCCGGCGAGAAGAAGCCGCTTGCCCGCGTCATCTCGAGCGCCGAGCTCGTCGCGCCGGGGGTCGCCGCATGAGGTTCCAGCTTCTCGACATCGTTCCCTACCGCGCCGATCCCATCACGGGGCGGCAGGTCTCGCCGTCCGAACGCTTCGCCGAGACCCTGCGGCAGGCGATCCGCGCCGAGGAGCTGGGCTTGGATGCTGTGGCCATCGGCGAACGCCATGCCGGCCACTTCATCTCCTCATCGCCGACGGTGCTGCTCGGGGCGATCGCCGCCCGGACTCGCACCATCCGTCTCAATTCCGGAGTGACCGTGCTCTCGGTGCTGGACCCGGTGCGCGTCGCTGAGGACTACGCGACCATCGACCAGCTCTCACGAGGCCGCCTCGACATCACGATCGGCAAGGGTAATGAGGTCGCTCAGTTCCCGCTGTTCGGGCTCGACATCGACGACCAGTGGGAGCTCCTAGCGGAGAAGTACGAGCTGCTGCGGACGCTCTGGCGGGAGGAGGACGTCACCTGGCCGGGCACCGAGTTCACGCGGCCGTTGTCGGGCGTGACGACGCTGCCGCGGCCGTTCGCCGGCGCGCCCCGCGTGTGGCACGGGTCGGCGACGACCCTTTTCTCGGCGGGGCTCGCGGCGAAGTTCGGCGACCCGCTGTTCAGCGCGAACGCGATCCAACCGCTCGAAAACTATGGCGTGCTCGTCGACCACTACCGCTCCGAGTATGCGCGGCACGGCCACGATCCGGCGGGCGCGTTCGTCGCCGCCGGTTCGGGGGCGCTCTTCATCGCCGACACGACGCAAGAGGCCATCGCCCAGTACGGGCCGGTGTACGACGCGATCGTCGCCGCCACCAACGTGCCCGGAAACAACACTCCGTTCCGCGACATCGAGCACGCCGTGGCCGAAGGTCCAGCACTCGTCGGCACGCCGCAGCAGGTGATCGACAAGATCGCCCGGTTCCATGGCCGGCTCGGGCACGACCTGCAGTCGATCAGCCTGCCCACGACGGTGCCGATCGCACAGCAGCTCGAGATCCTCGAGCGGTTCGCGCTGGAGGTCGCGCCGGTGCTGCGGCGGGAGTTCCCGACGGCGCTGTGGACGGATGCCGACCCGCTCGGTCAGCGGACGCCCGAGCTCGCCGCAGTCTGACTCCGGCGGGTTCATGACAATTCAGGGCGCGGGCTCCGCGCGGAGATCCCGCGCGCGGCCCGCGCTCTGGGCATGTCTGGCGGCGGGCTTCGCAACGCTGTTCGATGCCGTCGTCATCACGTACGCCGCGCCAGCCGTCAGTTCGTCGCTGGGCGGCTCGACGGCGGGTGTGCAGTGGCTGCTGGCCTCGTTCTCTCTGACGTTCGGGCTCGGGCTGATCCCATCGGGACGGCTCGGCGATGTGTACGGGCGCCGGCTGCTGTTCCTCGTGGGTCTCGGGACCTTCCTGGTTGGCGGCGTCGCCGCCGTGGTCGCGCCGACGATTGCGGTGCTGATCGGTGCGCGGTTCGTGCAGGGCCTCGGCGCCGGCGTCATCAGCGCGCAGGTGCTCGGCGCCATCCAGGACCTGTTCACCGGGACGTCGCGCCTGAGCGCCCTCGCCGCCTACACGGCGGTCGGCGGTCTCGCGGGCGTCCTCGGCCCCGTGCTCGCCGCCGCGCTGCTGGGGCTGTTCCCGGCCGACACCGCGTGGCGCCTCGTGCTGCTGACGCCGTTGCCTCTGGTGGTCGCGGCATTCGTGCTCGGATGGCGAGGGATGCCGGGGCCCCGCGCCCATGCGGCGACCTCGGGGCGCGTCTGGCTCGATCTGCCAGGCATCGTGCTGCTGTGCCTCGTAGTGGTGGCGCTGACGCTGCCCGTCGTGGAGCCCGGTCTTTCCGGGCTGGCCGGGCTGGCGGTCGCCGGCGCCGCGGTGGTGCTGGGGCTCGTGCTCCTCCAATGGGAGCGCCGCTATGCGCGGCGCGGGCGACTTCCGCTGTTCTCCCCGCCGCTAGTCCGGTCACGCGGGTTCGTCGTGGGAAACGTCGTCGCGCTGCTGTGGTTCGGCAGCGGCATGGCGGCGGGTTCGGCAGTGACCCTCTACTTCCTCCAGTCACCTGCGCTGTCGGCGCTGGTGATCGCGCTCGTGTTCGCGCCGGGCGCCCTGGCCCGGCTGGGCGGGTCGCTATTCAGCCTGCGGGTCGTGGAGCGTCTCGGGTCATCGGTGACGGTGGGGCTGGGTCTCGGGCTGCAGGCAGTGCTCTTCGCGGGACTCGCGGTGGCTGCGCCGCTCCTGCCGGGAGGTGTGCTGTTCGTCGTCGCCGCCGCGGCGCAGATCGGGCTGGGCGTCGGCGGCGGGCTCGTCGAGCCGGTGGTGCGCGCCACCACCCTCTCGTTTGCGCCGGCCGAGCTGCACGGCGTCGCCGCGTCGTTCCTCCAGCTCACGCAGCGACTGGCCGCGACATTTCTGGTGGCCCTGGCCACCGGCATCCTGCTCACCTCCTCTGGTGTGGCGACCGCCGCGACCTTGCATGCCGCGCTGGTGACGTGTTCGGTGGGCTCGGCGGTGGCCCTGGTCGTGTCTGCAGACCCTGTGTTCCGGCGGGCGGGCACTCGCGCCGAAGCGGCGGCGCCCCTGCGGGGCGGCTCGCGAACCACCGCCCGGATGTGAGCGACGGCTCCCGCCTCACACCGGCGGCGCGAGCTCCTTCGCGAAGCACTGCGAGAAGGCGAACGCCCTGTAGGGCTCGAAGATGGGGATCGGGCGGTACCCGATCCGTTCGTAGAGGACCACCGCGTCGTGCTGGCGGTCACCGGTCTGAAGGATCAGGCGGCTCGCGCCGCGATCCTGCGCGATGCGCTCGAGCTCGCCCATCAGTGCCCGGCTCGCGCCCGTGCCGCGTGCGCGCGGCTTCACGAACACGCGCTTCACCTCGAGGTCGCGCGTGCCGTCGTGGACGAGATCCCGCAGCGCCGCGTGACCGACCGCCGTGCCCGTCTCGTCGACGACGAGCACTGTCGCGACGATCGTGCCGGGATCGACTGCGAACGCGCGCTGGGCCTCCTCGGCGGCGGGTGCAGCGTCCGTCAGCCGATCCGCGTAGCGGGGCGAGATCTCGCCGTCCATCTCGGAGCGCAGGGCCTCAGCGCGCGGGTCGTCCCAGCGGACGGTCTCAAGCCTCCATGCTCGCTCGCCCGGCGAGGCCTCCGCGGGCTCGGGTGCCAGGTCGTAGCCGAACGTGTACAGCTCGATCCAGCGGGCGGGTTGCACCTCCCACGCACCCTCACGATCGGGCAGCCGTGTGAAGCCCAGCTTCGCGTAGAGCGCGTGTGCACCGGTCATCCCCGGACCGCTGTTCATCACGACGCGGTGCGAACCCCGCTCGCGCGCGAGGTCGATGACGTGGCGGGTGAGCGCCTCACCGACGCCTCGGCCGCGGGCGGCAGAAGCCACGGCAAGCTGCCGGAAGTCCGTCTCACCGGGTCGGGCGACCTCCGCGAGCGGCCGGTTCGGACGCGCGATCCACACCGTCCCGAGGATCTCGCCGCTCGGCTCGACGGCCACCCACACATCGCCGCCGCGCACGCGGGTCGCGACGTCACGAAGCGAGGCGACGTACTCATCGGAGAGCTCCCCGTAGCTCGACAGGTACGCCTCGGCCGTCACCTCGCCAGCGCGCTCGTACTCCTCGGTGCGCACCAGGCGGATGGTGATGTCAGCGGGGACGGATGCCGAAGCCACGGCCCCGTCGCCGGTCACGGCGACCGATCCCACGCTCACGCGAGCACCCCCGCCGGGGCAGCCCGCGGCTCGCGCTCGCCCGTCTCGCCGGTCCCCCACGCATCAGCGAGGAGGGCGTACGAGTGCTCGCGGTCATCGGGGTCGTGCGTGATCGTGGTGACCAGCAGCTCGTCGGCGTCCGTGACGCGCTGCAACGTCTCCAGCCGCTCGACGACGGTGTCGGTCGAGCCGACGAATTGCGTCTCGACGCGGTCGCGCACGACCTCGAATTCTTCGTGGGAGAGCGGGTTGACGCTGGCGTCGAGCGGCGACGGGAACGGGACGGCCCCTTGTCCGGCGCGGATGCTGTGCACCCATCGACCGTAACCCGCGGCGAGCCGGCGGGCTTCGGCATCCGTATCTGCGACGACCACGTCCACCGACACGATCACATGGGGCGCTGCGATGCGACCGGGACGGAACGACGCGCGGTACTCGGCGACGGCGTCGAGGATGAAGGCGGGGGCGACGTGGTAGTTCGCGCCGAACGGCAGCCCGAGTTCGCCGGCGAGCCGGGCGCTCGGCCCGGCCGTCGAGCCGTGGATCCAGACGCTCATGTCGGCTCCCTCGGCGGGAGTGGCGTGGATCGCCACCTTCTCCGGGGCGGTGTAGGTTCCGTCGATGAAGGCGAGGATGTCGGCCACGTCCTGCTCGAACCGGTCGGCGTCGTCGTCGGTGCGCCCGAGCAGACGCGCGTGGACGAGGAATCGCTCGGACTCGAATGCGAAGGGCCGCGGCCGCGGCAGGAGCAGCCCGTCCACCACCCGCTGCTCGGCCGGATCCTCGATCAGCGGACTCTGCGCCGCGCTGCGATTGCCGGAGCGGCCGATTCCCAGGTCGAAGCGTCCCGGGTGCAGCGCGGCCACGACGCCCGCGGCTTCGGCCACTTGCACGGTCGAGTAGTTGCCGATGATGGTCGCCGCCGTGCCGATGCGGATGCGCTCGGTCGCAGCGGCGATCGCCGCGAGCAGGACGTGCGGCGCGGAGCCCGACAGGCCGGGATTGAAGTGGTGCTCGGCGAGCCAGTAGCGGTGGTAGCCCAGCCGCTCGGTGTGTCGGGCGAGCGCGATCGAGGCGCGCAGCCCGTCGGCGGCCTTCTGTCCCGCTCCGAACGGCGACAGGTCGAGGACGGAGAGGGGGACGCGGGACATGAGGGGCTCCTGAGTGTGCGCGGAGGGAAAGAGGCCGGGCCCGCTCTCAGCGGGCCCGGCCGGGATTCGTGCGATCAGGACTTGGGCAGTCCTGCGGGGTTGATCTCGCTCGTCTCGACGCGCTCAGACTCCAGGTCCCAGATCTCCAGGACCTCGTCGTACTGCCCGTTCTCGATGAGGTGGTTGAGCGCGATGTTGACGGGCTCGATCAGGCCGTTGCCCTTGGCCGTCGCCGCGGCGATGTTGGCCGTCAGCGGCCAGCCGCCGGGCACGAGGCCCACCAGCTTGGTGTCGCCGGTCTCACGCGCGGACCACGCGGAGGTGGCGTTCGGGCCGAAGGTGGCGTCGATGCGGCCCGACTGCAGGGCGAGCACGGTCGCGGCGTTGTCGTCGAAGTACTGCAGCTCGGCCGGCTCCTCACCGGCATCCTCGAGCTCCTCGTTCCAGGCGAGCAGCACCTGCTCTTGGTTCGTGCCCGAGCCCACCGCGATCTTGAGGCCCGAGATGTCGGCGGCCTCCTCGATCTTCTCGATGTCGCTGTCGGACTTCACGTAGAACCCGAGCAGGTCCTCTCGGTAGCTCGCGAAGTCGTAGAGTTCCTTGCGCTCCTCGGTGACCGTGACGTTCGACGTGATGAGGTCGTACTTGCCAGACTGGATGCCGAGGGGCCAGTCCGCCCACGCCACCACGACCGGGTTGTACTCGAGGTCGAGCGCGTCGGCGATCAGCGCGCCGATGTTGGGCTCGGTGCCGGCGGCCTCGGTCTCCCCCTCGGGGATGTAGCCCAGCGGCGGGACGTACGCCGAGTGGGCCACCGTGAGCTTGCCCGGCTCAATCGGCTCGAAGCCGCTGGCCTCGAGCGCGGCGACCGCCTCTGCCACGGGCTCATCGAGGCGGACCCACTGGATGTCGTCGGTCGCGACGTTCGCCGACGACGCGGAGAGCGCCGGGGCTGCCGCCTCGGCCGGCGCGTTCTGGTTCACGCCCCAGACGATGCCGCCGGTGATCGCGGCCACCGCCACGACGCCGACGCCGATCGCGATGCCCTGCTTCTTGCTGACTGCCATGTGATTCTTCCTTCTTCTCGGGTGAGGTTCTTCGGGTGGTGTGAGGACTCGATGTGCGAGATCTCGGGGGGTCAGGCCAGGACCTTCGCGAGGAAGTCCTGGACGCGAGGATGCTTCGGCTTGACAAGCACCTCGGACGGCGGCCCCTGCTCGATGACGCGGCCGCCGTCGAGGAACACGACGCGATCGGCGACCTCCCGGGCGAATCCGACCTCGTGGGTGACGATGACGAGCGTCGTGCCGAGCTGCGCGAGGTCGCGGATGACGTCGAGCACCTCGCCGACGAGCTCCGGGTCGAGCGCGCTGGTCGGCTCGTCGAAGAGAATCACCTTGGGCTTCAGAGCGAGCGCGCGGGCGATCGCGACGCGCTGCTGCTGGCCACCCGACAGCTGGCGCGGGTAGTGCCCGGCCTTGTCGGCGAGCCCGACGCGGTCGAGGAGGCCGAGCGCGAGCTCGCGGGCGTCGTCCTTCGAGACCCGGCCGAGCGCGATCGGCGCCTCGGTGACGTTCTCAAGCGCCGTCAAGTGCGGGAACAGGTTGAAGTTCTGGAAGACGATGCCGATCTCCGTGCGGCGCTCCAGCACCTCGCGCTCGCGCAGCTCGTAGAGCTTGCCGTGGCGCAGTTCGTAGCCGATGAGTTGTCCGTCCACCGTGACCGAGCCACGGTCGACGCTCTCGAGGTGGTTGATGGTGCGCAGGAGCGTCGACTTGCCAGAGCCGCTGGGCCCGAGGATGGCGACGACTTCGCCCGGCTGAACCGTGAGGTCGATGCCGCGCAGCACCTCGACTCCGCCGTAGCTCTTGTGGACGTTGTGGATCTCGACGAGCCCTCTTGTGGGGTTCTCCGTGACGGTGCTCATGTCAGCGTCCCCCCGAGTAATTGGCGTCGTTGCTCGATCCCTGCTGAGCCGCAGTGGGCAGGGCCACAGCATCCGTCCCCGACAAGGGAGGAGGCGAGGAGTCGTCGTCGCCCAGACGGGCCCACTGCACGGCCACCCAGTGGCGGGCCTTCTGCAACGGCGTCGGCGGCAGCACGCGCACGGTGCCACGGGCGTAGTGCCGCTCGATGTAGTACTGCGCGATGCTCAGCGCCGTGGTGATGATCGTGTACCAGACCACCGCGACGAGCAGCAGAGGGATCACGCGGCTGTTGCGGTTGTAGATGACCTGAACGGCATAGAACACCTCGGGCAGGGCGATGACGAAGACCACGGACGCGCCTTTGACGAGGCCGATGACCTCATTGGTCGCGTTGGGCACGATCGAGCGCATCGCCTGCGGCAGGATGATGCGCGTCAGGCGTCGGCGGGGGGGGATGCCGAGGGCTGCAGCCGCCTCGAGCTGGCCCTGGTCGACCGATACCAGGCCCCCGCGGATGATCTCGGCCGAGTACGCGGCCTGGTGCAGGCTGAGTCCGAGGATCGCCGCCGCGAACGCGCTGATCAGCTGCACGGTGGGGAACTCGAGGATCCAGAAGTCGGTGGTGAACGGGGTGCCGAGGCCGAGCGTGGGATACAGGTAGCCGAGGTTGTACCAGACGATGATCTGCACGACGAGGGGCACCGAGCGGAAGAACCAGATGAACACCCAGGCGGCCGAGTTGAGCAGCGGCGACTTCGCGAGGCGGGCGAGCGCGAGCAGCGTGCCGAGGAAGAAGCCGATGGATGCCGAGATCACCGTGAGCAGCAGCGTGAGTCCCACGCCCTGCAGCACCGGCTCCGAGAGGAAATAATGCGCGAAAACATCCCACTCGTAGTTCTCGTTCGTGACCAGCGACCAGGCGAACTGGGCGACGACGAACAGCACGACGATGCCGATCGACCAGCGGAACCAGTGCCGGGTGTGCACCACGCGCAGGTCGCCGAGGTCAACGCGCGACGAGCGCGCCGACGACGGCGGCGCGGCCCCGGCGGCGCCTGCCTGGCGCGGGAGTGTGTCGGTCATGAGGTGCTCCTCGGTCGGCGGCGCGGAGGTTCGGGGTGCAGGAGGTGCGCCGGTACGGGGACGCTAGGCCGGTGAAGGCCCGATCGCCGAGCCGAGGGCGCCGTCGAGCGACACGGATCGTGACGATCTGACACGCAACGTCACACGGCGGAATCCGCCGACGCACGGAGACCCCGTGTGCCGGCGGGGACCTAGCTTGGCTCGCATGTCCGACACCCCGTTCGCCGTCGCGCTCGAGCTGGACGCCGACGGCGCCCACCCCGCGGCATCGCCTGTTTCCGCCGCCCTCTCGCCGCGCCGCCTCGCCGCCCGCGGCGCGGCCGCCGAGCGCTTCGGCTTCACCGCCGTGACGTTCGACGACTCGCCGCTGCCGGTCGCCGATGCGGTCGCGCGGCTCGATGCCGTCCAGCGCGCCGCGTTCCTCGCTCCGCTCACGTCGGCCATCGGGCTCGTGCCGGTCGCGCACGTCGCCTTCAGCGAGCCGTTCCACGTGGCAACGCAGCTCGCGAGCCTCGACTGGGCCTCGAACGGGCGCGCAGGCTGGATCGCCGCGGCCTCGGGAACCACGCGTGAAGCCGCCGCCTACGGTCGTGAGGCGCTCTCGGACGACGATCTCCGCCGCGAGCGCGACGACGTGATCGAGGTCGCTCGTCGGCTGTGGGACTCGTGGGAGGACGACGCCGTCATCCAGGACGCCGCGACCGGCCGCTACCTCGACGCCGAGAAGCTCCACTACGTCGACTTCGACGGCGAGAGCTTCTCGGTGAAGGGTCCGCTCATCACGCCCCGGCCCCCGCAAGGGCAGCTGGTCGTGGTGGCGCCCGCCGGCACCACGGGCGCGGACGTCGCGCTGGTCACGGGTAGCGATCCGGCGGAGATCACGGGTGCTGCATCCCGCGCGCATGCCGCGGGTGCGCCGCTCGTGTGGGCCGAGGTTGAGGTGGTGCTTGACGCGCGCGGCGTGTCCGCGGTGCGGCGGCTCGACGCCCTCGGGGGCTGGACGGACGCCGGGCGCCTGCGCTACGCGGGCGACGCGGACGGTCTGGTCGCGCTGATCGCCGGGCTGGCAGCATCCGTCGAGGGTGTACGTCTGCACGTCGCAGAGGTCGACATCGATCTCGAAGAGGTTGGGCGCGCAGTGCTGCCGGCGCTGCGAGAGCGGATCGGCTTCCGGTCGCCGCGGGCGGGCGAGACCCTCCGCGATGCCCTCGGCCTTGAACGCAGCCTGAGCCGCTACGCCACCACCGCCGTGAAGGAGTTCGCATGACCACGTCCCGCCGCATCCAGTTCGGTGTCTTTTTCCAGGGGGTCAACTTCGGGACCATCTGGTCGAGCGACCGCAGCGGTTCGCAGTACGACTTCGAGTCCTTCCGCCGCATCGCGCAGACCGCCGAGCGGGGGCTGTTCTCGGCCTTCTTCCTCGGCGAGGGACTGCGCCTTCGCGAGCATTTCGGCCGTATCCACGAACTCGACATCGCCGGTCGTCCCGACGCCCAGACGCAGCTCGCGGCGTTGGCGTCCGTCACCGAGCGCATCGGCCTCGTCGCGACGCAGAACACGACCTACAACGACCCGTACGACCTCGCGAAGCGCCTGAACTCGCTCGATCTCTTGAGCGAGGGCCGCGCAGGCTGGAACATCGTCACGACCGACAACGCGTGGACCGGCGCGAACTTCCGCCGCGGCGGGTACCTGGAGCACGCCGACCGTTACCGCCGCGCAGCGCAGTTCGTGACCGCCGCGCAGCGGCTGTGGGACGCCGGTGCCGATGGGGTCGGTACGACGGTGTCGGTCGCCGATCAGCTGGTCTCGTTGGAAGGACCCGCGCCCCTGCCGCCGAGCGCGCAGGGGCGGCCTGTGCTGTTCCAGGCAGGGGACTCCGACGAGGGCCGCGAGTTCGCGGCATCCGGTGCCGACGTCATCTTCTCAGCGCACCCGGGCCTGGAGGACGCGATCTCGTTCGCGGCCGACCTGCGCCGTCGCCTCCCCGCGCACGGGCGTGCTGTGGACGAGCTCAAGTTCTTCCCGGGGGCGCAGTTCATCCTCGCCGCCACCGACAGCGAGGCCCGTGAGAAGGCCGACTGGGTCACGCGCGCACAGGTGTCGCCGCAGACCGCCATCCGCTTCCTCGAGCCGATCTGGGGCCGAGACCTGTCGGAGTACGACGCCGACGGCCCGCTTCCCGACATCGACCCGGTGGTCGACGAGGTCGACGGGCAGCGCGGGTCGCTGTTCCAGGGCCGTCGCGCGCTCGAGACGGCGCGCGAGTGGCGCGAAAGCGCGGCCGCCAAGGGCCTCTCGATCCGCGAGTTCGTCATCAAGCGGTCGTCGCTGCGCACCTTCGTCGGCGGTTACTCGACGATCGCCGACCGCATCGTGCAGTACGTCGACGCGGGGGCGGTCGACGGGTTCAACGTCTCGCCGTACCTCGTGCCCGAAGGACTCGACGACATCGTCGACGGGCTCATCCCAGAGTTGCAGGAGCGCGGCGTCTACCCCACCAAGTACGTGGGATCGACGCTGCGCGAGAACCTCGGGCTTCCCGCGCTGGGCGAGCGGGCGGAGCTCGCCGCCTGACGGCCTCGGTCGCATTCGCACTCTACGGATCAGGAGATCTGGCGTAAACAGGACGATCCGCGCGGAACGTCCTAATTACGCCAGATCTCCTGATCCGAGCGAACGGCGGTCGGGCGCGGCTTTCCGGCCTGGATGGTCGCCGCGCCAGATCAGCGAGCCAAGCGACGGCGGGTGACGGATCGTGGCGTCGTATGACATCGCAGCAAGACCAGTCGCGCCGGATGCCCGTAGCGTGACGCCGAGGCGCGGCACCCGTCCGTCCCGACATCCGTCCGTCCGAAAGGATCACCCGCCATGACCGACACCACCGACACCGCGGCCGAGCCCACGTTCGACGCTCCGCTCATCACCGCCGAGGAGGCCGCCGGACGAGCCGCGGCGGGAGCGCTCGTCGTCGATGTTCGCAGCGACGCCGGCCGAGCGCGCGACGGCGTGATCCCCGGCTCCATCCGCGGCGACCGCAACAACCTCGACGCGCAGTTCCTCATCGACTCGCCGGAGAAGTTCGCCGAGATCACCGACTGGGACCAGGACATCGTCATCGTGTGCGGCACGATCAACGGCTCCGGCCCCGTCGCCGAGCAGCTCCGCGCGAAGGGCTTCACGAACGTCGCGCATGTCGACGGCGGCTTCCCCGCGTGGAAGGAGTCCGGCGGCCCGACCGCGGAGGCCCCGGCCGCCGAGTGACCATCGGGACACCGGAATGACGGATGCTTCGGCCCTCGCCGCACGGAAGGGCCGAAGCATCCGTCGTTCTAGGCGGTGCGAAGAATCCGTTGGGTGACGCGCGCCGAGAAGTGCAGCGCGTCGACGGGGATCCGCTCGTCGGCGGCGTGGAACTGCGCGAACACATCGAAGTCGCGGGGCACCCGCAGCGGCACGAACCCATAGCCGTGGATGCCGAGCTTGGCGAAGTGCTTGTTGTCTGTGCTCGCTGGCAGCAGATACGGCACCACCACGCCATCGGGGTCATCGATGGAGATAGCGGCCTGCAGCACGTCGATGATGGGCGCATCAACGGGCGCCTCGGTCGCCGACCACCAGCGGCCCTCGCGGATGTCGATGCCGTCGCCGACGAGCTCGCGCAGCCCGTCACGGAGGGCGTCGTCCTGTTTGGGCAGAATGCGGATATCGAGCCGCGCCGACGCCTCCGCCGGGATGATGTTCGTCTTGTCGCCGGCGTCGAGCACCGTCGGGGTCGCGGTGTTGCGCGTCGTCGCGCCGACGAGTGACGACACGAACCCGAGGCTCTCGAGGTCGTCAGCGAGCGACTCGTCGGTGAACGCGAGCCCACGGGCCGCTCCGAAGACATCCAGGAAGCGCTGCAGCGCGGGCGTGCGCACGACCGGGAACCGGTGCTCGCCGACGGCGGCCACCGCCCGGGCGAGTCGGACCACACTGTTGTCGTCAGTGGGGCGGGAGCCGTGGGCGGCGTGGCCGCGGGCGCGCAGCGTCGACCATGCGACGCCCTTCTCGCTCGTGGCCACCAGGTACGCGCGGCGTTCGTCAGCGGGGTCGGCGTACAGCGGTACGGAGAACCCGCCCACCTCGCTCAGCGCCTCGGTGACGCCGGCGAACAGTTCGGGGCGGTTCTCGACGAGCCATCCGGCGCCCCACACGCCGCCGCTCTCCTCGTCGGCGAGGAACGCCAACACCAGGTCGCGCCGCGGCACGATCCCTTCGCGCGCGAAGTGACGCGCCACGGCCAGGATCGTGCCCGCGTAATTCTTCATGTCGACGGCGCCGCGGCCGTAGAGGTAGCCGTCCTCGATATCGGCGCCGAAGGGCGGGTGAGTCCAGTCCTTCTCCTCGACCGGCACGACGTCGAGGTGCGCGTGGACCAGCAGGGCTCCGGCATCCCGATCGCTTCCGGGAATGCGAGCGATGAGCGACCCGCGTCCGGGACGCGACTCGACGAGTTCCGACGCGATGCCCACCTCGGCGAGACGCTCCTGCACCCAGATGGCGGCGCGTGTCTCGCCGTCGCCGATGGTGGCCGCCACCCCTGTGTTCACCGTCTCGATGCGGATCAGGTCGCGGACGAACTGCAGCGCCTCGTCTTCCAACTGGCTGGGCACGGGAGTCTCCTCGGTTGTAGAACTCGTTCAGGCGACTTCGCTGACACTGCTGCGATTCCGCCGTGCTGACCATAGACCGCGTCCCCTGAATGCCCCCATCGGCGGGGTCGCGCGGCGTCATAGATGGCGCGGTGCCGAACGATGCTCGGGCTCGTTGCGTGCGATGACG
The DNA here is from genome assembly GCF_041938625.1 of Microbacterium trichothecenolyticum. Taxonomy (GTDB): domain Bacteria; phylum Actinomycetota; class Actinomycetes; order Actinomycetales; family Microbacteriaceae; genus Microbacterium; species Microbacterium trichothecenolyticum_D. The sequence goes on from NZ_CP169427.1 coordinate 3,349,545, forward strand.
CCGGCGTTTGGCGACGTCGGCGCCGGTCGCGCACGCTTGACGCATGTCAGACACAGTCCTCGCCTCCACCGACGGCGCGACAGCCTCCGCCGGCGACAAGCCGGGCGGCGCCCTCGCCCCGCACGCGGACGCCACGGTGCTCGACAACCCTGCGTGGCACTCACTGACCGGCCCGCACGCCGGCTTCGCCGAGGGCAACGACCTGGTCCGGCGGTACCCCGAGGACGTCGCACCGTTCGTGGCAGTGCGCACGTGGTCCGACCCCGATATCTGGGACGCACTGCGCGATCTCGTCGGTCCTGGAGCGCCCGTCGGACTATCCGCAGCCGAACGCCCGTTCCCGGCCGGCTGGGAGGACCTGGGCGGCGGCGAGGGGGTGCAGCTCGTCGAGACCGACGCGCTGCGTCCGCGTCCGGATGCGGAAGCAGTCGTCCTGGGGCTGGATGACGTTGCCGACATGCTGGCCATCGTCGAACGCAACCAGCCGGGACCCTTCCGCCCACGCACCCATGAGCTGGGCCGGTATGTCGGCATCCGCCGGGACGGTCGCCTGGTTGCGATGGCCGGCGAGCGCCTGCACCCGCAGGGCTGGACCGAGATCAGTGCCGTCTCGACCGATAGTGCGTATCGACGCCAGGGTCTCGCATCTCGGCTCGTCCTCGACGTGGCGTTCCATATCCGGCAGCGCGGCGACCGAGCCCTGATGCACGCGGCAGCGTCGAACGTGAACGCGATCAGAGCGTACGAGCGTCTTGGGTTCGCGCTCCGGCGCCGGACGGTCTTCTCGTTCGGACGCGCGCCTCTGTGACACCGGGCGGGAGCCGTGGCTTGCAGGTCACTGCTGGGTCAGGCGCGTCCTGGTCGGCGTTCCCACCCAGACTGACGCAGCGACCCGGGATAGAGGCATCCGCCTACGGGTGTGTGGCGTGCGACCGGACGGCTGCAGCGTGACGAGGTCCCTCGGGTGCAGACCATCACCGACGATGACCGAGGCGGTCATAGAGACACCACGTCCAGCGAGGGCGCCGGACCGACGGCGACCAGCCGGCCGCGCGAGCGGGACCATTGGCTCCACGAGCCGGGATAGACCACCACATCGATGCCGGCGATCAGGCCGGCGAGGGCCGTGTGAGTCGCCGCGATGCCCGAGCCGCAGTATGCCGCCACGGCGACACCACCTCGCACGCCCGCGGCCGTGAACTCCGCGCGGATCTCGTCCGCCGAGCGGAACTTCCCGGCCGACAGGTGCACGGTCGTCGGCAGGTTCACGGCGCCCGGGATATGCCCGCCGACCGGGTCGAGCGGTTCGCTGTCGCCGCGATACCGCTCGGGCGCGCGCACGTCGAGTAGCAGGCCGTGGTCGGGCCATTCCTCGACGCCGTCGATGTCGGCCACGCCCTCGGTGATCTCGTCGAGCACGATGTCTCCCGGCGGCCGCGGCAGCACATCGCCGGTCTCGAGCGGGAGGCGCTCCGCGAGCCAGCCCCGCAGCCCACCATCGAGCACGCGCACGTCGGCGACTCCGGATCGTGTCAGCACCCACCAGGCGCGGGCGGCCGCGACCGAGTGCACGTCGTCGTAGGCCACGACCGTATCGCCGGCGCGGATCCCCCACCGCCGAGCGGCGGCCTGCAGCTGCTCCCGCGGCGGGAGCGGATGCCGCCCCTCAGCCGGGTCGCCGCGCCGCGCAAGCTCGTGGTCCAGGTCGACGTAGACCGCTCCCGGCAGGTGCCCGTCGAGGTAGTCGGGGCGGCCCTCGGGTCGATCCAGGCGCCAGCGCACGTCGAGGATGCGCGGCGGTGTGCCGCCGCGGATGAGATCGGCGAGCTGGGTCGGCGAGATGAGTGGGGTGACCATACGGTCATGCTGGTCGGGCCGCTGACCGGGTAAAACGTTCCGACGAAACATGCCGCGACAGGGCGACACGCGACGTCACGCAGGAACAAAGGGAGCCGCGCCAGCTCGCTTCCCTGGCACCTCACCCATCGTCGGTCCACGAGTCGCCCAGTCCGGATCTGCCCAGCGTGAGAATGGACAGCGCTGGTGCGGAAGACATACTCGCCATGCCTGCCACCCGCAATTCCGAATGCAACTCGGGTGACGGATGATGACGCTCGGTTTCTCGGTTTGACGACCGGCTAGGTCGGCAGCTTAGACGCTCCTACTGTCGCCGGTGGGTCCCTGTAGCGTCCCGGCCCGGCGACGCGAACCGCTGCCCGATAGTGCGCGACCGCGCGATTCCCCCAACCCGAGTAATGCCGACCGAAGGCGACACCGTGAACAAACTCCGTACTGCGACAGCAATCACCTCTCTCGGACTCGCTACGGCCATGATGGCCGGTTGCGCCTCCGCCGCTGGGGCACCCGCCGAGACCACTGCCGCGGCCGACGCCGGCCCGTCGGTGGGCGAGTTGCGCCTCGGCTACTTCGCGAACGTCACCCACGCGCCCGCCCTCGTCGGCCTCGAGGAGGGCCTGTTCGCCGACGCACTCGGTGGCGACGTGGAGGTCACCACCCAGGTCTTCAACGCCGGTCCGGCCGCGATCGAAGCGCTGTCTGCCGGCGCGATCGACGCGACCTACATCGGCCCGAACCCCTCGATCAACACCTTCATCCAGTCCGGCGGGGAATCCGCCCGCATCGTCGCGGGAGCAGCGACCGGCGGCGCGGCGCTCGTCGTGCGGGACGGCATCGACGACCCCGCCGACCTGGAGGGCACCACGATCGCGACGCCGCAGCTGGGCAACACGCAGGACGTCGCGGCCCGGGTGTGGCTGGCCGACGAGGGGTTCGAGACCGACACCTCCGGCGGTGGCGACGTGCAGATCACCCCCACCGAGAACGCGCAGACGCTGACCCTGTTCCAGGACGGCCAGCTGGACGGCGCGTGGCTGCCCGAACCGTGGGTGTCGCGGTTGATCGTCGACGCCGGCGCGCACGTGCTGCAGGACGAGGCCGACCTGTGGGAAGACGGCGAGTTCCCCACGACGGTGCTGCTGGTCCGCGCCGAGTTCCTCGACCAGCACCCCGACGTGGTCGCCGACCTGCTCAAGGGCCACGAAGCCGCCGTCAGCTGGATCGCGGACAACCCTGAGGACGCGCCAGCCGTGATCAACGGGGCGATCGAGAAGGAGACCGGTAAGCCGCTCGCGGACACAGTCATCGAAAGGGCCTTGGAGCACGTGAAGTTCTCCGTCGACCCGCATGCGGACACCTTCGAGACCCTGGTCGACAACGGCATCCAAGCTGGCACCCAAAAGGAGGGCTCCATCGACGGCCTGTTCGACCTCACCCTGCTCAACAAGCAGCTCGAGGCCGAAGGCGAAGACACCGTCTCCGCCGCAGGACTCGGCGAGGACTGACGCCATAGCCCGCGCCTCCGCCTCCGGAACTGCTCTTGTGGCTCCGGAGGCGGACGCGATGCGGCGCCCGACCGTCGCCGGATAACCGCCGCGTCACCGAGACATGCGCGAGGGGACTCACACCTGTCAGGAGGTGAAGCGGATGAGAAATTCGCGGGTGCGCTCCTCGCGGGCGCGCCGAACACCTCGGCTGGCCGCCGTCCGTCGTCGAGGAAGACCACGCGGTCGGCGACGTCACGCGCGAACGCCATCTCGTGCGTCGCCGCTCGAGCCAGTCTCTCCGAACGGCCACCCTCCGACCGGTTCAGCTGTCACGCCAACTCAACGCATGCGTCCGATGACAGTTGGCGGCAGGTCCCAACGCCACCTCGAGGTGCGCTCGACCAATTGAGCGAGCCGGATCGTCGACACATCTACTGGCACAGTTAAGCCCGACACGCCGTGCAGATTCGGGTCGGAGAACGCAGCTGAGCCCCGTCTTGGCGTTCCGCAAACCGCGGAATTGCGCGGCAAAACGCCTCATTCGCCCTTGCGAAAATGAGAGTTCGAATCCCCCATCCTCCGCACCGATGTCACTGGGGCGTTCTGTGCCCTCCGGCCGGATCGGTCGGTTGCGCGGTGTCCTGCCGAGCGGATCGCTATGCCGGCTGATCGGTGAGTTCTGCGGCGAGAAGTCGTACTCGGGCGGCGACGGCTTCGCGCATGGTACGGACTCCGTTCAGATCCCAATTCTCAGGGTTGGGAAACTCCCACTCCACGCGCTGGCCTGTGACAGGTGCGGGCAGCCGCAGACCAGGCTTCATCGTCACGACGACATCTGCGGTCGCCAGGTCGGCCTCGGTGACACGGCGTGGCCGTGCTGCTGAGGTGTCGGCGCCGACCTCGGCCAGCGACTCCGCCACGACGGGGTTGATCTCGTCTGCGGGGTTCAAGCCTGCACTGACGGAGATGAATTCGCCTGGCGCGATGACGTCGAGCAGGTGCGCGCCCAGCTGCGACCGGCCGGCGTTGTGCTGGCAGATGAAGAGAACGGTGGGAGGGGTGGTCACGCGGGGACTCCAAGCGGAAGGTGGGCTCGGGACCAGGCCTGAGTTGCCGTCTGCACGGCGTCCCAGGGCGACCCGAGCGGCGGGGTGTACGAGAGATCCAGGTCACTGACCTGGTCGATGGTGAGGCCGGCGAACAGGGCTGTCGCGTAGGTGTCTACGCGTTTCGCGGTCTCAGTGCCCAGCCGCCCGACAAGCTGCGCGCCCAGCAGGCGGCCGGTGTCGCGGTCGCCGGTGATGCGGAAGCTGATCGGCTGCGCACCTGGGTAGTAGCGCTTATGGTCGTCCGCCGCGGACTGCGTGGTCGCCGGCGCATAGCCGACGGCCGCTGCCTCGTGCTGACGGAGCCCAGTTCGGGCGGCGACGACGTCGAAGACCTTCACGACTTGCGTGCCGACCGATCCGGCGAACCGCGCCTCGCCGCCGAGCGCGTTCTCGCCAGCGATGCGGCCCTGCTTGTGCGCGGTGGTGCCGAGAGGCAGATAGGTGACGCCAAGCAGGCGGTGGTGGGTGACGACGCCGTCGCCGGCAGCGAAGACGTGCGGGATACCAGTGCGCATCTGATCGTCGACGACCACCGCCCGGCCAGCGCCGAGCTGCGCTCCGGCGTCCTCGAGGAGAGCGGTGTTCGGGCGGACGCCGACGACCGCCAGAAGGAGATCCGCGGTGTGAGACACCGGCTCGCCGAGGTGTTCGGCGCGCACGACAAGCCCGGTGGCGGTCTTCTCGACGGCTTTCACGGTGGTGTTCGTGTGAACGTCGACGCCGTGCTCGACCAGTTCGTCATGAACCAGGACCGCGAGTTCGGGGTCGAGCGTCGAGAGCACCTCGGGACCGCGCTGCAGCTGAGTCACTCGCATCCCGCGCGCCCGCAACCCTTCCGCCATCTCCACGCCGACGTAGCCGGCGCCGATGATCACCGCGCTGCTCGGCGCACGGCTGGCGAGGTGCGCGTCCAGCGCAAAGGTGTCGCCCATCGAGTGGATGACGTGGACGCCGTCCTCGGGGCCGAGATCGCCCAGTCCCGCGATGCCGGAGAAGGAGGGAAGGGCACCGGTGCCGACGATCAGCTCGTCGTACGAGATCTCGGATTCCCCGTCGCCATCGCGGATGGTGAGGCGGCGCTGCGCGGCGTCGATCCGCGTCGCAAGTGTGTTCAGCCGCAGGCCCATTCCGGTCGCTTCGAGGTCGGCGTGGGTGCGGTGTGCGAGCGACTGCCACGGCTTCACGTCACCGGAGAAGTAGTACGGAATGCCGCAGATCGAGTAGTTCGGATACTCGTCCGCGACGACCACGGTCACCTCGACGGTGGGGTCGAGCTCTCGGGCGCGAAGCGCGGCGGAGATCCCCGCGTCGCTGCCGCCGATGGCGACGATATGCATGTCTGAGGTCCTTCGGATTGTGCGGGGCGGTCAGCCGAGGCTGGCGAGTTCGTCCCGCGCGATGTCGGTCTGCTCGTCCGTGAGCGGGACGAACAGTGAGGACTGGGCGATCGCGTCGGCATTCTCGACGTAGTAGTCCACGAACGCCTTCACTGCCGCCTCATCCGTGTAAGAGGTGTTGTTGACGTAGATGAACAGCGGCCGGCCCAGCGGCGCGTACGTGCCGTCCTGGACGGTCTCGACGGACGGAGCGACGCAGCCGTCGCCGCCGTCGACCTCGAGGCCCTTGACGACCTCCGCGTTCTCTTCGAGGTAGGTGAACCCGAAGTAGCCCAGCGCACCCTCGTCTGTCTTGACGCCCTGAACGGTCACGTCGTCATCCTCGGAGCCGGTGTAGTCGCTGCGGCTGCTTCCCTCTTCACCGTTGATCGCTTCGGTGAAGTAGTCGAACGTGCCCGAGTCCGCGCCCGGACCGAAGAGGATGAGCGGAACGTCCGGGTATGAGGCGTCGACCTGGTTCCAGTTGGTGACCGATCCCTGGGAATCGGGAGCCCAGATCGTTTTCAGCTGGTCGACCGTGAGACAGTCCACCCAGTTGTTCTCGGGATTGACCACGACCGAGATTCCGTCATTGGCGATCACGATCTCGGTGTACTCGACGCCCGCAGCCTCGCACTTGGCGACCTCGTCGTCGTCGATCGGCCGGGAGGCGTTGGAGATGTCTGTTTCGCCGGAGCAGAAGGACCGGAACCCGCCACCGGTGCCGGTGATCTGGACCGTCACCGCCACGTCCGCCTGGACGCCCGCGAACTGGATCGATGCCGCCTTCGTAAGCGGACCGACCGTGGAGGAGCCGTCGCTGACGACGGTCCCGCTCAGGTTCTCGCCGGAGTCGCCGGCCGACTCGCCGGCGCATGCGCTGAGTGCGAGTGCGGCGATGAGGATCGTCGCCGCGGCGAGCGGCGCGGTGCGGTTCATCGCTTAGGCCACCCGCTCAGGGAGCAGGTCGTCGAGCAGCGCCTCGATGCGCCGGCGGATCTCGTCGCGGATGGGACGGACGGCTTCGATGCCCTGTCCGGCCGGGTCGTCGAGTTCCCAGTCCTCGTAGCGCTTGCCGGGGAAGATCGGGCACGCGTCGCCGCAGCCCATCGTGATGACGACATCCGATTCCTTCACAGCGTCGACGGTCAGCACCTTCGGGGTGTTACCGGCGATGTCGATGCCTTCCTCTGCCATCGCCTCGACCGCGACCGGATTGATGACGTCCTTGGGCGCGGATCCCGCGGAGAGCACCTCGACCTCGTCACCACCAAGGGTGCGAAGGTACCCGGCCGCCATCTGGGAACGGCCGGCGTTGTGCACGCAGACGAACAGGACGGTGGGCTTGTCGCTCATGGCGGTCTCGCTTTCTCTCACCAGAAAGCATAGACCGAGATCTATCTATCTACCGAGTCGGGGCAGATGAACTTTCGGGGAACAGCTCATCGAGCAGGCCGCGGACCCGCCCCTCGATGTCGTCCCTGATCGCACGAACTTGCTCAGGTGACTTGCCGACTGGGTCATCAAGTTCCCAGTCCAGGTACCGGCGGCCGGGGTAGACCGGGCATGCGTCGCCGCAGCCCATCGTGACGACGACGTCGGCCGCGCGGACGGCTTCATCGGTGAGCGGCTTCGGGAACTCGCCACCCAGCGAAACGCCGATCTCGTTCAACGCGGAGACGATGCTCTGGCGCACATCGCTGACCGGCTCCGAGCCGGCCGTTCGCACCGCCACTCGGTCACCGGCGAGCTGTCGGAGGATTCCCGCGGCGATCTGAGAGCGACCGGCGTTCTGCACGCAGACGAAGAGCACGGTGGGCACGGTCGGGGTGGGTGCGTCATCACGCTGGAGTGCGTCCAGCCTCGAGGCGGCGAACGTCGCCGTGCGGCTCGCCAACATCGGAGATTGCGAGTGACCGGCCAGGAGCTGGTGACTGTCCCGGACGATCGCGCGGACGGTCTCGCGGCTGAACACACCGCGGAAGCGCACGGAGAGGTCACCGGCGATACGATCCAGATCGGGCTCGTCCGCGGGCTCAGCGCCGCCGAGGATCGAGTCGACAAGATCGGCGTGGGCAGGCGCGATCGAGTACCAGACGCGGCGCCCGTCAGGCTCGCGCACGACGATGCCGTCGTCGTGCAGCGCCTTCATGTGGTGACTGACCGTCGGCTGCCGCAGCTCCAACGACTTCGCCAGCGCCCCGACGAGGGCCCGACCATCCTCCGAGTCGCGGATCAGCCGGAGGATGCGCACACGGGTCGGATCCCCCAATGAGGTGATGCTCACCGCAGGATTCATAGACGAAAGTCTATCGACGACTGTTGTCGGCGTCACACGAGCGCGGACGCCAGATCACGGGCATGGACCCCAAGACTCGCGTCCTCCCTGTCAGTCGCGCTCCACCTTGGCGCTACGGCGCTCGATAAGGAGTGTGTCCCGCCAGCAGCCGGCGTGCGGGCCGGCGCCCGATCGGGCGATGCGTTCGCGCCGCCCCACCACACGGAACCCTGCCGCTTCGTGGAGTCTGAGGCTCGCGGCGTTCTCCGGGAAGATGCTCGACTGGATCGTCCAGATCCCCGCTTCCTCGGCCGCGTCGATGAACACGTCCAGCAGGAGTCGGCCGATGCCTTGTCCCCGAGCACTGCGATCGATGTAGACCGAGTGCTCGACGACCCCGCTGTACGCCGGCCGGGCAGACACGGCCGACGCGGCGATCCAGCCGACGAGGGCACCGCCCGTGTCGACGGCGACGAACCGCAGCGCGGGCAGCTTCCCCGCATCGAACGACTGCCAGGCGGGGGTGGCGACCTCAAAGGTCGCCTCCCCGTCCTCGATGCCTTGTGCGTACACCTCCTCGACGGCCGGCCAATCGGCTGGCGTCATCTCGCGCACTTCCGTCATCAGCAGCAGCCACCGCCTTTGCCTGCGTCGGTGGAGCACACCCCGGTCGCGGGAAGCACGAGCTCAACGTTCGACGCGGATACGGTGTCGCCGGCGAGCCAGGCCGTCACCGAGCGCACCTGCTCGTAGCCGGTGGCAAGCAGGAAGGTCGGCGCGCGCCCGTACGACTTCATGCCGACGATGAAGAAGCCCTTCTCCGGGTGGGTGAGCTCGCGGAAGCCGTGAGGCTCGACCGTGCCGCAGGAGTGCACATTCGGGTCGATCAGCGGCGCGAGGCGCTTGGGCGCTTCGACGATCTCGTCCAGCTCGAGGCGGATCTCGCGGAGGATGTCGAGATTCGGCCGGAAACCCGTCGCATTGACCACGATGTCCGTCTCGTGGGTGACCACCTCTGCATGGCGGTGGCCGACCAGCTCGACCGCGTCGCCTGCTCGGCGCGCACGGATGATCTCGAAGCCGTCGATCAGGGCGATGTCGCCACGCTCCACCGCCCGGTCGACACGGCTGCCGAGGTTCGCCCGACCGATCAGCTCATCATCGGACGAGGACGAGACGCGCACCGCCTTGGCGTTGCGGATCAGCCAGGTCACCGTGGTGCCGGGCTCCTCGCGGGCGAGCTTCACAAGAGCCAGCAAAGTGTTGGCCGCGGAGTGCCCGGCTCCGACTACCGTGACCCGGCGACCGGCGAACTCGGCACGGTCCGTTCCGAGCACATCGGGAAGCGCCAGGGTGACACGGTCAGCGATGTCCGCCATCCCCAACAGCTCCAGCCCACTCGACGACAGCGAGTTCGGAGACGTGTACGTGCCGGATGCGTCGATCACAGCGCGCGCGGCAATGTCCTCAACGCCGCCGCTCGCCGTCCGGATGCGTACCGCGAAGGGAGTGGCGGCTCGGCGGGCGGTGCGGGTCCGGTCCATCCCTTCGCGGGTGACGCCGATCACTTCGACGCCGGTGCGGATATGCGGGGCGATCTCGTCGAGGGCAGCCAGCTGTGAGAGGTACGCCTCGACCAGTTCCGTCCCCGAGGGCGCGCGCTCCGCGTCGGGCAGCTCCCAGCCGTGCTCCTCCAGCAGCCGCCGCGACGCCGGGTCGACGAGATGCTTCCACGGGGAGAACAGGCGGGTGTGACCCCAGGCTCGGACACTCGCGGCAATCTCATCGCCCGCTTCGAAGACGACGAAGTCGATGCCCCGCTCGAGCAGGTTGGCAGCAGCGGCGAGGCCGATCGGGCCAGCGCCGATGATCGCGACGGGTAGCGTCGACAGCGGGCTCGCTTCAGCGACTCGGGGGGTGAGGTCTAGCAGGGTCACAAGGTCCTCCAGCGGATATCGATGAACTTCGATGTCTCGATTCTGAACCCACGTATCGACATCTGTCAATATCGACTATCCTCGATGCATGACCACGATGCTCGACGTGACTGACATCACTGCCGGCGTGTGCTGCACTCCCCTGGTGCGCGAGCCGCTCACCGCCGAAGAGGCCGAGCAGCTCGCCGGGACCATGAAGGCCCTGGCGGACCCGACTCGGCTCCGGCTGTTGTCCATCGTCGCAGCATCGGAGGACTCCGAGGCGTGCGTCTGCGACCTCATCGAGCCCGTCGGGCTCAGCCAGCCGACAGTTTCGCACCATCTGAAGATTCTGACGAACGCCGGCTTTCTGACCCGCAGCAAGCGTGGCACCTGGGCTTATTTCAAGCTCGTGCCCGGCGCGCTGGACCGCGTCTCGCAGCTCCTCGTCGCCTCGTGACCCACACCATTCGCGCCGCTGCCGGTGAGTTCCTCGGCAGCACGGGACTCGCCGCTGTCGTGATCGGCTCCGGCATCGCCGCACAACGCCTCTCCCCGACCGATGTCGGACTGCAGCTCTTCGAGAATGCCTTCGCCACCGCGCTCGGCCTCGCGGTGCTGATCCTGGTCTTCGCGACCGTCTCGGGATCCCATTTCAACCCAGTGGTCACGCTCGTCGACATCATTTTGCACCGGCGGACGTGGTCGACCGCGGCGGTGTATCTGCCGGCGCAGGTGCTCGGATGCATCGCCGGTGCCGTGCTTGCCAACGTGATGTTCGACGTGCCGGCGATCTCGTGGAGCACGACCGACCGCTCGGCGTGGCCGCTGCTGCTGTCGGAGGTGGTGGCGACCACCGGACTCATCTTGCTGATCTTCGCGCTGGTGCGCACCGGACGCTCGCATCTCGCCGCCCCCGCTGTCGGCGCGTACATCGGGGCGGCGTACTTCTTCACCTCGTCGACGAGTTTCGCGAACCCCGCGATCACGATCGGCCGCACGTTCAGTGACACGTTCGCCGGGATCGCCCCCGCGTCTGTGCTTCCGTTCATCGGAGCGCAGCTGGTCGGCGCAGCCCTCGGCTACGCGGCGGTCCGGGCTCTTTTCCCCGTCACGGTGCCTGAGCCCGCCGTTTCGCGAGGCTGATGGCAGGATCTTCGCGCGGCGCACGCCTGTCGGCTCTCGCGTTCGCGCAGATCGTCGCGTGGGGCGTGCTGTACTACGCCGTGCTGGTGGCCGCACCCGCGATCGCGAACGACACCGGCTGGGACGACGGCGTGGTCTTCATCGCCATCACCTGGGGACTGCTGACCTCAGCGGTGTGCGCAATCCCCGTCGGGCATTGGCTGGACCGGCATCCAAGACGCGTCATGGTGATCGGGGTGGTCGTCGCAGCCGTCGCCCTGCTCGCCGCCGCAGCCTCGCCGACGATCTGGATCTTCGTCGCAGCGTGGATCGTGTGCGGCGCCGCTCAATCCGCGGTGCTCTACCAGGCGGCGTTCGCCGTGATCACTCATCGCTACCGATCTGAGCGACGGGGTCCATTGACACTGGTGACGCTTGCGGGTGGCCTCGCGTCGACCATCTTCGCGCCACTCACGGGTTGGCTCGTGCTCGCCGTCGGCTGGAGAACGGCCTTCGTCGTGCTCGCCGCCATCCTGATCGTCACGGCGCTTCCCACGTACGCGCTCACCGTCGAGAGCCGGTGGGCGCACCTCGACGCTCGGCCAGGGGGCAACGGCGAGGCGCGGCGAGTGCTGCGGACCGCTCGCTTCTGGATCGTCGCCGGCTCGTTCGCCCTCATGTCCTTCTCGCTCTACGCGGTCACGCTGTCCGCGGTCCCTTCGTCGGTTGAGAAGGGGTTGGATCTCCAGGTCGCGGCGTGGGTGCTCGGACTCATCGGCGCAGGCCAAGTGCTCGGCCGCCTCCTGTACCTGGTGATCCCCCACACTGCTGCGCCATGGATCGCACCCGCATCGGTTGGCGGACTCGGTGCGGCCGCCCTCACCGCCTACGGATTCGCTTCGGGCGCGGCGGGGATCTTCGTCGCCGGGATCGTCTGCGGCGCGATCCGCGGCGCGCTCACCCTCGTCCAGGCATCGGCCGTTGCCGAGCGCTGGGGCGCGGACTCGTACGGCAAGCTCAACGGGGCCCTCGCCGCACCGGTCACGGCACTCACCGCACTCGCTCCCGGACTCGCCGCCCTGCTGGCCGGAGCGCTCGGATCCTATGCGTCGATGGCTTACGCGATGGCGGTCGTGTGCGCCTTGGGCGGTGTTGTCGCCATACGCCGATGATCGGCCGGCGGCGCAACGACCCGGCTCGACCCACACCGGGTGCGCTGTGGTCACGAGGTGCGTCGGACCTCACGGGACCGCGATCTGTCGAAGAGTCTGCGGTTCCGTACGACGCGAATCACCCGCACGCGCCGTCCCAGCCGGGCACCGACGCGGCGGAGTGCGCGGCGATCGAGAGCGCCGTAGCCGTGCACCTGCCAGCCGCTGGAAGGGCCCGTTCATTCGTGGTGTAGGTGGTCGCGGTGCTTCTCGGCCTGCCTCGCCTTGGTCGAGACGTCGATCGGGCCGGTGACGCTGAGCTCGTCCTCCCAGCACTCGATGCCGGTGACGCCGGGAAGCCGGTCGCGGGTGAAGACCGGGTCGCGGCCGGCGCGGCGCTGACCGGTGTAGTCCTTGAGCAGCTTGAAGGCGAGTCCGGAAAGCAGACCGATGGCGATGAGGTTCGTCAGTGCCATGAGGCCCATGACCCCGTCTGCGAAGTTCCAGACGAGATCGGCACCGACCACCGAACCCGCGAGCACCGCGCCCACCACGAGGATCCGGTACACGGTGAGCAGGACCGGGTTGGGCGAGATGAACTCGATGTTGGACTCGCCGTAGTAGTAGTTGCCCAGGATGGAGGAGAACGCCAGCAGGAAGATGATCACGCTGAGCGCGATGTTCGACCATTCACCGAGCGTGCCGACGAGTGCTCCCTGCGTGAGCCCGATGCCTCGGGTCGCTCCGGCGAGATCCGGCACCGAGACCAGGATGATGAACGCCGTGATCGAGCAGATCAGGAAGGTGTCGAAGTAGACCCCGAGAGTCTGCACGAGCCCCTGCTTGACCGGATGCGTGACGGCGGCGCTCGCGCCGGCGTTCGGCGCCGAGCCGAGTCCCGCCTCATTGGAGAACATTCCGCGCTTGACGCCGGTGAGGACGATGTACCCGAATGCCGCCCCGACGACCTCGTTGAATCCCCACGCGGAGGTGAAGATCTCGGCGAAGACGGGGCCGATCCGGTCGACGTGCAGCGCGACCACCACGATGCCCAGCAGCAGGTAGGCGATGGCCATGATGGGCACCAGGAACTGGGTGACCGAGGCGATGCGTCGGACGCCGCCGAAGACGACGAGACCCGTCAGCACGGCGATCCCCAGGCCGATGCCCCACGGCAGCCACGCGATGTCTCCGCCGATGCTCGAAGTGATGGTTGCGGAGATCGTGTTGGCCTGAAGCGAGCTGAAGGCGAACGGGAAGCAGACGATGAGGATCACCGCGAACCACACGCCCAGCCATCGCGCCTTCAAGCCGCGCTGCATGTAGTACGCCGGGCCGCCGCGGAAGCTGTCGCGGTCGCGGACCTTGAACAGCTGGGCGAGCGACGACTCGATGAAGCTGGATGCTCCCCCGATGAACGCCATCACCCACATCCAGAACACGGCTCCGGGGCCGCCCACAGCGATGGCGGTGCCGACGCCGGCGATGTTGCCGACTCCGACGCGGGAGGCCGCTGAGATCGTGAAGGCCTGAAAGGCCGACACTGACTGGGGTTCGCCGTCGGGCGTCCTTGGCGTCTTGTCCGTGAGGGTGCGGAACATCTCGGGGATGAGCCGGAACTGCACGACGCCGGAGCGGACCGTGAAGACCCAGAAGGACGACGACCGGCAGGACGATCCACGTCCAGAGGTTGTCACCCCATGTCAGCAACCACTCGTTGACGGCATCCATGCCCGCCAGTATGGCGAACGGCACCGGCTGCCGCGGGTGACGCGCCCGAGCTCACAGAAGCTGGGCGAACGCCTCGGCGTCGCGGGTCTTGCCAACAACCAGAATGGTGTCCCCCGACCGCAGGACGGTGCGGTTGTCGGCGTTGTCCCAGGGAGACTCCCCGTGCTGGAACGCTGCGATGGTGACGCCGTGGCTGCGTCGCAATCCTGTCTCGCCTAGCGGCTTGTCCAGGATGGACGAAGGCGCCGGCGCCTTGACCATCGCGTAGCCGGGGGCGATCTCGATGAAGTCCAGCGCGGCACCGCGCACGAGATGCGCGACCCGGCGGCCCATGTCCTTCTCCGGGTAGATCACCTTGTCCACGCCCAGCTGCTCGAGGATCAGCCCGTGCTGATCGTCGACCGCCTTGGCCCAGACCGCCGGGATGTTCATGCTCAGCAGCACCGAGCAGGTGAGGATCGACGCGGAGATGTCGCCGCCGATCGCGACGACGACCCGGTCGAACTCGTGCACAGCCAGCTGCTCCAGTGCCTCGCGTTTGGTCGAGTCGGCTCGGACGACCTGTGTGAGCTGGCCGTTCAGCGACTGCACGAGATCCTCCGACAGGTCGATGCCGAGCACGTCGGCACCCCCTGTCATGAGCTCGAGGGCCAGGGCGCGACCGAATCGTCCTAGGCCGATCACCGCGACGGAGTGGGCTTCGGCGACGCGGTCTGAGCGGTCAGAACTGATGAACCTGGGGAACTTAGCCAATGGCGGGCCTCTCCTTCGGGAGTTCATAGAGGATGCGACGCTCACGCAGTGCGATGGCCGACCCGAGCGTGAGCGGCCCGAGCCGTCCGAGGAACATCATCACCACGAGGACGAGCTGCGCCGGCTCCGAGAGGTCAGCGGTGATCCCGGTCGACATTCCGACGGTGCCGAAGGCGGAGACGGTCTCGAACAGGGCGTTGTCGAGGTTCTCTCCGGTGAGCAGCATAACGGCGCCGGTGCCCGAGATGACCGCGGCGACGGCGATGAGGACGACGGTGATCGCCTGCCGGTGCACCGCCCTGGACAGTCGCTTGCCGAAGATGTTCACGGCGCCCTCGCCGCGAAGTTCGGTGAGCATGATGAAGAACAGCACGGCGAAGGTGGTGACCTTGATGCCACCGGCAGTACTGGCTGGGCCGCCGCCGATGAACATGAGGATGTCCATGCCGAGCCAGGTCTCATCGTGCATCGCGCCGATGTCGATGGAGTTGAATCCCGCTGTGCGGGTCTGCACCGACTGGAAGAACCCGGCCATCACGCGGACCCACGGGGGAAGGCTCCCCAGCGTGGCGGGGTTGTCCCATTCGATCACGGTGATGTAGACGGAACCTGCGACGAGCAGGACTGCCGTCGCCCAGAGCACCAGCCGGGTGTTCATCGTCCAGTGCAGCGGATGCCGCAGTTCCTTCCGCAGCTGCATGATGACGGGGAAGCCGAGTCCGCCGAGGATGATGGCCGCCGCGATGGGCAGGCAGATGAGTGGGTCGGCGACGAAGCCCATCAGGCTGTCGCTGTACAGGGCGAATCCGGCGTTGTTGAACGACGACACGGCATGAAAGGCACCATGCCAGGCTGCGTCGCCGATCGAGTAGCCGTAGCCCAGCAGGAAGCGCAGGAAGAGCACCACGAACAGTGCCGCCTCGACCATCAGGGAGATGCCGACGATCCCCCGCACGACGCCGCGGACGTCGTCGAGACCCAGCACCTTGGCTTCGGCCGCTGCGTACATCCGCGACCGCACCGAGATCCGGCGGGCCAGAAGCAGCCCGATCAGGGATGCGAAGATCATGATGCCCAGTCCACCGAGCTGGATGAGCCCCAGGATGACGACCTGCCCGAACGGCGTCCAGAAGGTCGGCGTGTCGACGACGACGAGACCTGTCACGCAGACGGCGCTGGTCGCAGTGAACAGCGCTTCGACGAAGGATGCGCCGCCGGGTCCGGCCTTCGCGATCGGGGTCAGCAGCAAGATCGTTCCGACCGCGATGGCGAGGGCGAACCCGAAAGCGACGGCTTGTGCCGGATGCAGGCGTAGCCGCGACGCGAGCTCTCGGCGGCGCATCCGTCTTCGCGGTTGTCGCATCGCCACCAGCACACGCTACTCGCGCGACTGTTCGCGCGCTCGCTCCCCTCACGGAATCCTCACGCCTGCGGTCGTTCCGGCCCCTTCCCGGGAATCGACGCGGTACGCGAGATCGCCGAGATCGCCGGGATAGCCGGGATAGGGTGGGATGAGGCGGGTCGGGAAGTCTGGTCGACATGCTCCCTGTCGACCGATCCTGCGAATGAGTCCGCCAATGACCCGACGCCCCCTCCGCTCCGTTCCGACGTTCCCCACCCGCGGCAGCTTCGCCGAGGCCACCCGGATCGCGAGCCTGCTGCGCAAGGAAGCCGTCGGGGGCGCCCTACTGGTAGCGGCAGCCATCATCGCGCTGGTGTGGGCGAACAGCCCGGCGGCGGACGCCTACTTCGCACTGCGGGACTTCACGGTCGGGTACGCGCCCTGGCATCTGGACCTCTCTCTGGGAGCGTGGGCGGCGGACGGGCTGCTGGCGATCTTCTTCTTCCTGGTCGGCCTGGAGCTCAAGCGTGAGGTGGTCGTCGGCGATCTGCGGCAGTTCCGCACCGCGGTGGTGCCGATCGCGGCGGCCGTCGGTGGGGTCGTGGTGCCGGCCGTGATCTACACCGCCGTCGTGTGGCAACGGCCGGGCCTGGGCGTGGGGTGGGCGATCCCGACCGCCACCGACATCGCCTTCGCCGTCGCCGTCCTCGCGCTGGTCGGGTCGCATCTGCCGGCACCGCTTCGGATCTTCCTGCTCACCCTGGCGGTCGTCGACGATCTCATCGCGATCGCCATCATCGCGATCTTCTACACCACGGCGATCGAGGTGCTCCCGCTCCTGTTCGCGGTCCTGACGATCGCGGTCTACGGGTTCGTTGCTCAGCGATACCAGAAGCTGTTCCATCTGCGGCCGGCGGCTGCCTGGCTGGTTCTCCTGCCGATCGGATTCATCGCGTGGGCGTTCATGCACGCCTCCGGCGTGCATGCGACGATCGCGGGTGTGGCGCTGGCATTCACCGTCCCCGTCCGGCAGCCGCCGGGGCTCGTGTTGACCGACAAGGGTGGCGGCCTCGCGGAAGAGTTCGAACACCGGTTCCGGCCGTTGTCGGCGGGATTCGCCGTCCCGGTCTTCGCGTTCTTCGCCGCGGGCGTCGCTATCGGCGGTGTAGAGGGTGTCGCGCGGGCGATCGCCGACCCCGTCACCGTCGCGATCGTTGCCGGGCTTGTGCTGGGCAAGCCGGTCGGCATCGTGCTGACCACCCGTGTCCTCACCGCCATCACCCGGGCCCGGCTGGACCCGGCGCTGCGGTGGATCGATCTGGTCGGCGTCGGCGTGCTCGCCGGCATCGGGTTCACGGTGTCGCTGCTGGTCGCCGAACTGAGTTTCGGAGTCGACAGCGCTCACAACGACGATGCCAAGATCGCGATCATGATCGCGTCCGTTCTGGCCTCGGCCGCGGCATCCGTGATCCTGCTCGCCCGCAACCGCCGGTACCGGCGAATCGCAGATCGGGAGGCGTTGGACTCCGACGGCGACGGCGTACCCGACGTCTATGAGCGGCGAGAGTGACGCCGGTACGCCGGAGTGCTCTCAGCCGACGTTGTGTCGAGGCAGCCCCGAGGGCATCGACCCACGACCGGCGGGCACTGCAGGCACGGAGGTGACAGCGGTATGGTGACGGTAGGAGTGCCGGGAAGCCTGGTCGGCGATCGTTTCGTCGATGGGACTCACTGATGCGCGTTCTCATTCTCACGTTCGGCACGCGTGGCGACATCGAGCCGTTCGCCGTCCTCGCTGAGCGGCTCACCAGGGCCGGTCACGTCGCGGTGCTGGCCGCGCCCGAACCTTACCGCGGCCTGGTTTCCGCCGCCGTCGGCTTCGAGCCGATGGCGACCGAAATGGACCGGGTGATGCGGGCCGGGATGACCCGACTCAGTGGCCCGCGCCAGGCGATCACGCTCGCTCGGCAGATGGCAGCGGGGATGCGAGTCTCGTTGCGCGAGCAGTGGGCGATCGCCCAACGCGTTCAGCCGACAGTGATCGTCGCGCATCCCAAGGCCCTGGGCGGGCTGCACGTCGCCGAGCGGCTGAGGGTGCCGTTCGTCGCCTCCATTCCGCTGCCGTTCCTGACTCGCACGTCCGCGTTTCCGGTCCCGTTCCTGTCGCGTCCGCTGCCTGGCCGGCTGAGCCGACTCAGCTACGAGTTCAATCGTTTCACCGCACTGGCCTACGGCGGCATGATCGACACGTTCCGGCGCGACAGTCTCGGGCTGCCACCCATGGGCAGATTCACCGACTACCTCACCACCTCCGCCGGGGCGGCGGTGCCGGTGCTGTACCCATTCAGCCGGCACGTGGTGCCCGTGCCTGCCGACTATCCGGGATCCGCACACGTCACCGGGTACTGGTTCGGCGACCCCGCCCCCACGTGGGAGCCACCGCGTGATCTCGTCTCATTTCTGAACGGCGGCAGCCCGGTGATCTACGTCGGGTTCGGCAGCATGGGCTTCGGAGGGAGATCGGTCGAACGTGGCCGCCTTGTCTACGAAGCGCTGCGCGGTGTCGACGTGCTGGGGGTGCGAGCCGTGGTGTCCACCGGCTGGGGCGCGCTTTCCGTCGAGCCGAGCGAGCACATCTATCCCCTCGACGAGGTGCCGCATGAGTGGCTCTTCTCGCGTGTCGATGCGGTGGTCCACCACGGCGGGTCCGGCACCACCGCGGCCGGACTGCGGGCCGGCAAGCCCACGCTGGTGTGCCCGGTGCTCGGCGACCAGCCATTCTGGGGGCGCCGCGTCCACGAGCTGGGTGCCGGCCCACGTCCGCTCCCGCTGCGCCGCGCCACCTCCGAGTCGCTGAGCGGGCGGATCGTAGATCTCATCTCCAACGCGGCATACGGGGCCGCCGCGACGGTGCTCTCCGCGCAGATCGCCTCGGAGGATGGGCCCGGGAACGCGATCCGCGCGTTGCATCAGATCGAGCTTGTCGCCGGGCAGCGCCATGATCGGTGAGGCATCGCCTTCGGAACAGGCGGCGCCCGAGCTGCGCGCCGAGCTGCGCGGGGTTCGAAGGAGGTTCCGCGGCGGCGCCGGCGTCCACGGCGTGGACCTCACCGTCGCGGCCGGTGAGATCCACGCGCTGGTCGGGCTCAACGGGGCCGGCAAGACCACCCTGATGCGGCTCATGCTGGGCATGCTCCGTCCCCAGGCCGGCGACATCCTCATCGACGGGACCCCACTGACCGGTCTGCCTGCAGAGGCGTGGTCGGGCGTCGGCCACTTGGTCGAGCAGGCGCTCGCGTACCCGGAGCTCCGCGCCCGCAGCAATCTGCGTATGTCTGCCCGGATGCACGGGGCCTCTCCCGCCCGTGCATCGGCGATGGCGAATGCGGTAGCGGACGAACTCGACCTGAGCCGGTATGTCCACGTGCGGGCTCGTCGGCTGTCTCTGGGCAACCGGCAAAGGCTGGGTCTTGCCGCCGCCCTGCAGCATCACCCGCGGCTGATCGTGCTGGATGAGCCGACCAACGCGCTCGACCCCGCCGGCGTGATCCTGCTCCGCGAAGCGATCCTCCGCCGCACCCGGTCAGGAGCCGGCGTCCTCGTCTCAAGCCATCACCTCGACGAGGTTGCCCGCATCGCCGACCGCATCAGCGTCATGAACGACGGCCGCATCATCGGCACCCTCGCCCCAGGCACCATAGACCTCGAGCACGCGTTCTTCTCCCTTGTGCACGCCGACGACGTCTCACGGCGGCACGAATGAACGCACTCGGGATCGCTGTGTCGGTCGAAACCCGCAAGGCCGTCGCCTCACGCGTGCTCCCGTGGACGTCGGGGATTCTCATCTTCGGTCTCGCGGCACTCACCGGCGGACTGCTGACAGCCGCGGCCGCCGGCGACGAACGCGTGTTGGCCCGCCTCGGACCGCTCGCCGAGACTCACGGCTGGACACTGCTTGTCGGCACGGCAGCCCAGGTCCTCGCCGCAGGAGGATTCGGCGCGTGCGGCATCCTGGTCTCGTGGCTCTACGGTCGCGAGTTCGCCGATGGAACCATCGCCGGCCTGTTCGCACTACCCGTGCCCCGCGCCTCGGTCGCACTCGGCAAGCTGCTCGTCTTCCTCGGGTGGGCCGTCACGATGGCTGTGGCTCTCACCGTCACACTCGGCGTGATCGGGATCGCGGCCGGCCTGCCCTCCAGCGACCCAGACAACGCCATGCAACTGCTGCGGATCCCGCTGCTCACCCTGCTCACTGCACTGCTCGCGGTGCCGGCAGGCTGGATCGCGAGCCTGGCGCGCAGCGTCCTCGCGGGCATCGCCGCGACCATCGTGCTCCTCATCGTCGCCCAGGTCTGCGCCGTGCTCGGTGTGGGCGTCTGGGTCCCGCTCATCGCCCCCGCATTGTGGGCGATCGCCCCCGACACAGTGCCGTGGCCGGCACTGCTCGGCGTGGCGGTCGTCCCCACCGTCTTCGGCGGAGCCACCGCGCTCACCTGGACACGCATGCAGTTGGATCGATGACCCCGGCGTGCGCCGCGGGTCTCGAAATCTCGTGGCCCCACCCGGTAACGCACGAGGCGTCGCCCACGAGCCCCTTTCCCGGGGCGCCCCATGGGCATACGTTGTCAGCGTGAGTTCGATGCCATTCATGCATGGGCTCGGCCTTCAAGACCGTCTCGCGCGCCCCACCCGCGCCGCACAGCGGCGCGCCAGCGGACCGCGGTCCGACAAGGGCGACGGCGACCCGAATCAGGATCCCGATCCGCCGGCCCACCCCGGCGCCTGATCATCCACCGCTGATTCGAAAGGTAGTTCCGCCATGCCTATGGCGATTCACACTCGCGCGCTCACCAAGCGGTACGGCGCGCACACCGCGCTGCGTGACCTCGACCTGAACGTCGAGACGGGGTCGGTGTTCGGTTTGATCGGGCCGAATGGTGCCGGTAAGACCACGACCTTGCGGTTGCTTCTGGCTATCATCCGCCCCACCGCCGGCGAGATCACCGTGCTCGGGCAGAGTCCCCGCGCCGGTGGTGCGGCACTGCGCCGCCGGATCGGATACATCCCCGGCGAGCTGCGGCTAGAGGGCCGGGTGAAAGGCCGCGCACTGCTGCGCCACCTCGCGGACATCAGCGGGCCCGTCTCACCCGGAATGATCGATGAACTCGCCGAACGACTGGGACTGGACCTCACCCGGCCCGTGAGAACCCTCTCGAGAGGCAACAAGCAGAAGCTGGGGCTCGTCCAGGCGTTCATGCACCGCCCCGACCTGCTCATCCTCGACGAACCCACCAGCGGACTGGACCCCCTCGTGCAACGAGAGTTCCTCGTGATGCTCACCGAAGCCCGCAACGCCGGGCAGACCGTGCTGCTCAGCTCCCACGTGCTCAGCGAAATCCAACAAGCCGCCGACGACGTCGCCGTCCTCGCCCACGGACACGTGGTGGCCGAAGGGTCGGTCGCGTCCCTGCGGATCGCCAGCGTCCGCCGGATCAGGGCCACCCTCACCGCCACCACTCCCGACGCGCTGCGCGCATCACTGCTCGCTGTTTCCCACGTCGACGAGGTCGACGTCACCCCAGCGCCCGGCGGCGAACTGATCAGAGTCTCCGCGACCGCCCGCGGCGACATCGACCCGGTCATCCGCGCCCTCACCGCTGGGACGATCCGCCACCTCACCGTGGAAGAACCAGACCTCGAGGAATCGGTCCTCAGCCTCTACGAGCAGAAGGGGCAGGCATCATGACCGCCGTCGCATCCGCCCCTGCATCCCGCTCACCCCTGCCGGTGCTGCGGCGGCAGATCATCGACGGATGGCGCGGCGTGGTGGGCTGGTCCATCGGAATCGCAGGGGTCCTCCTCATCTACCTCCCGGTGTTCCCCTCGATGCAGACCCCCGAGCTGTCCGGGATGCTCGACTCGCTCCCGCCGGAACTGGTCCGCACGCTCGGATACGAGAACATCACCACCGGGGCCGGGTACGCGCAGTCGACGTTCTTCGGGCTGATCGGGTTCGTCTTCATCACGATCGCCGGGATCTCCTGGGGCGCGGCATCCACCGCGGGCGCGGAGGAGTCCGGACAACTCGAACTCATCCTCGCCCATGACGTCGGCCGCGTCCGCTACGCCCTCGAGAGCGCAGCAGCGCTCACCCTCAAGCTGATCGTCCTCGGCGCCGCCGGGTACCTCGTCGTGTGGCTGATGAACGACCCCGCGGGTCTGGGACTGGATGCCGGGAACCTGCTCGCCGTCTCCAAGGCGTGGGTCGGACTCGGCCTGCTCGCCGCGACAGCGGCGTTCGCCGCCGGCGCCGCCACGGGCCGCCGCACCTGGGCCATCGGAGCCGGCGCAGCACTGGCTGTCGTCGGATACGTGCTGCAGGCGGTGGCCAACAACAGCGAGGACCTCGACTGGCTGCGCACACTCTCCCCGATCGAATGGGCGTACGGAAACGCACCGCTGGCAAGCGGGTTCGACTGGGCTGGACTCGCGCTGCTCTGGGGAGGATCCGCCGTCCTCATCCTGCTCGCCACGTTGGCCCTGGCCCGACGCGACATCCTCGGATGAGCACCTCGAAGGCTCAGGAGGGCGACACACACCAACTCGACCGACGCACTTCGGATACCCCTTGCACCTCACGGATATCCGCGTAGCGTGTGGAGCAAGAGGCGACGGCGCAGTCGAGGGGAGGTGTCCTCGATGGGAAAGCTGATCTACGAGAACGCCGTCAAGGTCGACTTCGAAGACCGCGCACTGGCTCACCTGCAGCTGGTCATCACCACCAAGCTGCGGCGAAGGGAAGGGTTCCACTTCACCTGGAAGGATGACGCCAGCATCGGCAACGGGCGAACCTCGGTGTGGGTCCATCCCGAGGCCAGCCTGGTCTTCAAGTACTACGGGTCCCGTCCGCCCCGCCTCAACCACGCGTGGCTGGAGGCCCTCGTCGCCGCGGCCAATTCGCCGGCAGGTCTTTACCTCGTCCCTGAACCGGCGCCGGCCACAGAAACGCGCGACATCGGCGAACTTGTGACCGCCGACGTCTAGTCCGACCGGACGGCCGCTCGGTCGTACCCCGCATCGGGGTGTGGGTCGTGCTCGATGCCTGCACCGACGGTTCGGAAGGCGTCGCGCAGGCGGCGGGAGCCGCGGTCGTCACCGTCGATGCGCACAGCGTCGGCACCGCCAGGGCCGCCGGGGTACGCGCGGCGCTCGAGGGACTCGGCGACGCCCCGGCGCGCGCGATCTGGACCGCGCACACGGATGCCGACTCGGTCGTACCGCCCAACTGGCTGATCCATCAGCTGGATCTCGCCCAGCAGGGAGCAGATGTCGTGGTCGGCACCGTGCGCCCGGATTTCCGCGACCTCGACGCGGAGCAGGTCGAGGCGTGGTGGGCGACCCACACGCCGGGTGTCGCGAACGGACACGTGCACGGCGCGAATCTCGGCATCCGGGCGAGCGCACTCCTCGATGCCGGAGGCTTCGCCGATGCCGCCGTGCACGAGGATGTCTGGCTCGTCGACGAGATCCGCTCCCGGGGCGGGCGTCTCGTGGCGACCGATGCCGCGTGGGTGCGGACCAGCGGACGCCCGATCGGTCGCGCCCCGGGCGGATACTCCCGCTACCTGCGGGAGGACCTCGTTCCGCTCGCGCGGCGACATCACGACCCACGCCCCTTGCAGCGCGGCGTCCACGAGTGGGAGCACGACGCCTCCGAAGTCGCGTGACGCAGAGTCTGTCCGCCGTGGCGACGCCCCGTCGTCACTCATGCTCCGGCAGAAGCGGCGTCGACCAGCCGGGATCGCGGCCGAGCTGCGCCGCGCGGGAGACGGATGCTGCGCCGAAGCGATCGCGCACGGCATCGAGTACCGTGTCCAGGCGCACGCCGTCCTCCCAATCGATCGGGAGCTCTGGCGGGACACTGTCGACGCGGCCGAGTTGCGACAGGGAGACGCCGATGAGGGTGATGCCGCGTTCTGCGATCTCGGGCTGCGCGACGGCCAGCAACCCGTGCGCGACCGCGAGGATCAGCGCGGTGCGATCGGTGGGTGAGCGGAAGGAGCGGGATCGCGTGGCCTTTGCGTAGTCGCCGTACCGGAGGCGCAGGACGACGGTTCGACAGACACGGTCGCCGTCGCGCAGGCGGCGCGCGAGCCGATCGACGATCTGCGTGAGGATGACCTCGAGCTCCTCGGGCGTGCGTGGGCGGTTCCCGAGCGCACGCTGGGAACCGATGGACCCGCGGCGCCGCGTGGTATCGACCGGGCGCGGATCGCGCAGCCGGGCGATCGCATGCAGGTGCGCTCCGGCCGCCCTGCCGAGCAGCCTCTCGGCTGTCGCAGCCTCGAGCTCGGCCAGCTGCCCGACAGTGTGGATGCCGAGACGGTGGAGCTTCTCGGCAGTGACGGCGCCCACCCCCCACAGCCGTTCCACCGGCAGCGGGAGCAGGAATTCCTCTTCGCGTCCGGGCTCGACCAGGAGCAGCCCGTCGGGCTTGCTGACGGCGCTGGCGACTTTGGCGAGGAACTTGGTGCGGGCGATCCCGACCGAGATGGGCAGCCCGACCTCCGCGCGAACCCGTTCCCGAAGTCGCACGGCGACCTGCTCGGGTGTGCCCGCGATGCGTCGCAGCCCGCCGACCTCGAGGAACGCCTCATCGATGGAGAGCCCTTCGACGAGCGGTGTGGTTTCACGGAAGATCGCGAAGACGGCCTTGCTCGCTGCGGAGTACGCCTCCATGCGGGGCGGCACGATCACGGCATCGGGGCACAGGTCGCGAGCCTGACGGCCTCCCATTGCCGTGCGCACTCCTCGCGCCTTCGCCTCGTAACTCGCCGCCAGCACCACGCCCCCGCCGACGATGACGGGCCGGCCACGCAGCGCGGGCGCGTCGCGCTGCTCGACCGACGCATAGAAGGCATCGAGATCCGCATGGAGCACGGTCGCCTCGCCCCGCATGCCACCTCCCATCGAACATTTGTTCTGAGGATCGTCGCACCGACCGACGACATCGGCGACGCCTCCGTTCCCTTTACGCCTCTTGAGCCGGATTGGCTAGGGGGTCCCTGATCTTCGGACCGTTTCTTAGCGTGGACATCGGAGCGACCACCCCGGTCGATCTCCGCATCCACCCCTCGCAAGAAGACAAGGAGCACTCATGTCCTCGAGTTGGGACGCCTGGGACTACCGCCAGTCGGTCGATCGCGGGGCCGGTTCCCGCGACCTGGTGGGCTACCACGTGGAGGCCACGGATGGCAGCATCGGAAAGATCGACGAAGCGAGCAACGACGCCGGCAGCAGCCGGCTCGTCGTGGACACTGGGCCGTGGATCTTCGGGCGGAAAGTGATTCTTCCGGCCGGGACGGTCGAACGTGTCGACGACGAAGAGGAGAAGGTCTACGTCGATCTGACGAAGGACCAGATCAAGAACTCTCCGGAGTGGGACCAGTCCACGACGGGTCAGGATGACGCGTACCGCGGCCAGCTGGACACCTACTACGGCGACTTCTACCGCTGATCGGATCGGCGGCCGGATGGTCGTCATCCTCGCCTGCTGAAGGAAGACGGGGTGCAGCCGATCGGCTGCACCCCGTTTCGCGTGGCCCCGACTAACCCCGGCTCGGTACCCGGTTCTCGGCGCTGACCATCCATGCGTATTGTTCGAGCTTCTCGATGATCTGGTGCAGCAGATCCGCACTGGTGGGATCCTCCTCGTCGACCGCGTCGTGCACGTCGCGACAGGTGCCGACCGTGTTCTCGAGCCGTTCCGTGATGAGGTCGATCACGTCGGTCGTGGCGATCTCGCCCTGCGGGAACTCGGGAAGGCTGGTGGTTTCGGCGACGGTGTCGCTGCGACCGTCGGGAAGGGCATGCAGCGCGCGCATGCGCTCGGCGACATCGTCACTGAACTCCCGTGCCGACTCGATGATCTCGTCGAGCTGGCGGTGCGTGTCGCGGAAGTTCTTCCCCACGACGTTCCAGTGGGCCTGCTTGCCCTGCGAGGCGAGCTCGATGAGATCGACGAGCACCTTCTGGAGGTTGTCGCTGAGCGTGGCGGACGCGGCGAAACCGCTCTCGGCGTTCTGCTCCTTGGTGAGCTGGGCGCCGCGAGCGGGCCGCCGCTTGTTACGCGTGGCGGATGGGGTCGAGTTCTTCGTCGTTGAGTTCTTCGTCGTGGTGGCCATGATGCCGACCGTACGGACCGAACCGGTCGAACAAGCAGGGATTGTGCGTGCTCGACAGTCGTGCTAACCGACCTCACGTTCCGCGCCGGCGCTCACGTGGACGCTTCGGACGCGACGCACTCACCGATCGCGGTCGGAGCGCTCCCCTGCCGCTGGCGGAACATCTCGGTCCACCGGACGCCATCCCAGTAGCGTTCGCACCCGTGCACGCGGGTGGGATACCAGCCGGCCCTCGCCGAGTTGGGGTCCGAGTCGGACATGGGTGGTTCCTTTCGTTGTGGGGCCCGGCCGACCCGCCCCTGGACACGGTGGTCCAGGGGCGAGCCGCCGCAGTGCTGTGGACCGGGTACCCCCGCGTAACGAGTACGCCCCCAACCCGCACCGGCTCGAGGACGACGGGCCGCGCCGTCGGCTCGTCAGCCCCACACACTGACGAGGGCGTGGCCGTTCGGGTGCAGCCTCGACACGACGAGCGCATTCGTCCTCTATGGAGACTCTATGACGCCGCTATTTGACTTGTATAGGCGCTCTGAGCTGCCTCTCAGGGGTTTCCCTGGCCGTGCTAAGGTGCCCGCATGGCGCGCCCCTACGGAGATCCCGTCGAGATCATCACCGCTCCCGTTCCCGCCCAGTCGCCGTTCATCCCGGCTGACGCCAAGATCGTGGTCGGCGCGGTCGCTCCGGCGTCCCCCGATCCCATCCCGATCGTGCTGCTCCCGGGGTTCGAGTACCGGATGCACGAGTGGCGCCATCCCGACACGCACGAGATCCACTGGCGGCTCGAACGCCGCAGGGCGTCACGACTGTCTGACGACCAGTAGACCTTGAGAGTTGCGGGCCTCTCCGCGCCCCGACCGGCGCGGAGGTCGAGGCACGGTCGTTGAGTGAGCGGCGCCACCGTCCGGTCGTCGCGCGAACCGCACCACTTTGCGGTCAATGCGCCTGGTCGTTCTTCCCCGTCCGTCCTTCCCGGACGTGCTTGTCGCTTCCTCCACAGGTGGCGGGATCGGAGGGGTCGCGGCGGGTTATCCACGGGGTGGAAATCAGTGTGGATCTGGGGGTTTCGATGTCGGAGCCCCTCACCAGAATGGTCTCATGACGAACCTCGCCGACGCCCTCGCCGGGCTCGGCGATGCACTCGCAGAAGTGACCGCAGTTGCTTTCGCCGACGGCGGCTTCGACGCCTGCACCGATGCCGAGGTGTTGTCGGCGCTCGCGGCGGCGGGGCGGGTGCGCCGGCTCGCGGACGCGGCGATGGTCGACGCGGTCGCGCAGGTCCTCATGCGCGATGACGCGGCACCGCATCCAGACCGGATCACCACCCGCTACGGGTGTCGCAAGGTGGGCGAACTGGTGGAGCGGGCAACCCGGGTGTCGGCGCGCACCGCGACCGAGATGGTGACGGCGGCCCGGGCGACCCGGCGGCGCACGTCGCTGTCGACCGGTGAGACGCTGCCGGCGGAGTTCCCGCAGCTGCGCGAGGCGCTGGCGGCGGGGGTCGTCGGCGTCGACGCGGTTGTGGCCGTGGCAGGCGCGTTCCGCAGCAGCAGTGTGGGCCGGGTCGGCATGCTCGCGGCCGACGAAGAGTTCGCGGCCGCCGCACGCGGTGAGGGCACGGATGCCGCGCCGCCGGCGTCCGCGGACGAATTGCGGATGATCGCCCAGGCGTGGGCGGCGTATCTCGATCAGGACGGTGCGGAACCCGCCGAGGCGACGGCGATGCGGCGACGCGGCATCGCCCTCGGCCGCCGCGGCGAGGACGGTCTGGTGCCGATCACCGGTCGCCTGCTGCCGGAGGTCGCCGAACAGCTGCAGCTCGGGTTCGACAGCGTGCTGAACCCGAAAGGCGACGGTCCCGCGCTCCCGGGACCGTGTTTCGTCGACACCGCGACCGAGGCTCCCGCCGTTGATGCAGCGTCTGGTGATGACTGTGAGAGCAGCGACATCGCCGGCGAGGTTCCTCGCCGGCGATTCGCCGACGAGGAACCCGTCGAAGCGGCGGCCGATCAGCGCTCCCCGGCGCAGCAGCGGCACGACGCGCTGGCGATGATCCTCGGCGTGGCCGCCGCGTCCGGCGGCCTGCCAGCCCTCGGCGGTGCGGCGCCGACGCTGGTGGTGCACGTGCGTGAAGACGACCTCGCCACCGGAAGCGGCCACGCGCACCTGCCCGGCCAGCACGAGCCCATCCCGCTCGCCGCAGCCCGCCACATCGCCTGCACCGGGGCGGTGCAGCGCGTCGCGCTCGCCGACAACGGCCGGATCGTGTCGATCGAGACCCTCGACCGGGTGTTCAACCACCACCAGCGCAAGGCGATCACGCTCCGCGACGGGGAATGCATCATCCCCGGCTGCCACGTGAGACCGCAGTGGTGTGAGATCCACCACGTCGAAGAGCACTCGAGAGGCGGGCCGACCCACACCGACAACGGAGTCCTGCTCTGTTGGTTCCACCATCGCACCATCGATACCGGCGGATGGCAGATCCGCATGGTCGACGGGGTCCCGTACGTGAAAGGCCCGTACTGGTGGGACGCGCAGGTGAAATGGCGACCCGTCACCAAGTCCCCCACCCGACGACGCGACAACATCGCCGCCCGCGTTTGACACACGCGAGGGAGATTGGGACCAGCGAAGGCACACGGAGAGTCGGAGGCAGGTCGACCTCCGTGCCGTTGGGACGGCCCAACCACGCTGGCGGCGCGCCGAGCGTTGTCGTGGCCAATCGGATCAGTACGCGAGGATCTCGTCCATCAGCTGCCGCACACGACGTTCGATGTCGTCACGGATGCTCGAGTTCTGCGCGCAGACGAACAGCACCTCGGCTCGTGCGTGCAGGTCGCCCTGCGCTCGGCTGAGCGCTTCGAGTCGGGTCGCGGCGAACGAGGCCGTGCGCGACGCGAGGTGCGGCGAGCTCGAGCCGCTCGCGAGCAGGCTGACCGCGTCAGGCCCCGAGTCCGCGGCGCAGCGCCGCGAGTCCGTACTCGAACGCGCCGTCGACGTCGCCGCCGAGCCGGAAGGCTCCGGCGAGCTCCATGTGGATGAACCCGGTCGCCCATGCCGTCACGAGACGCGCCGCATCGAGGGCGCGCTCCTGGCCGGCGATCGCGGCGGCACTGTCGACGATGGTCATCCCCGCGCGGTCGAGCAGCTCCTGCGGGGCCGCGGCCGCGAACATCAGGCGGAACCCCTCCGGGCGCTCGTGCGCGAGCGCCCGGTACGCGCGGGCGAGATCTTCCAGAGAGCGATCGGATGCCTCGAGCCGCTCTGTCAGGTCACCCACGGTTGCGGCGGCCACGGCCCGGATGAGGGCGTCGCGATCCCGCACGCGCTTGTAGAGCGACGGCGCACGCACACCCACCCGCTGCGCGACGCTCTGCATCGTGAGGCCTGCCGGCCCAGACTCTTCGAGCACGTCGCGCCCGGCGGAGACGATCTCGGCGTACGACGTGCGTTCCGGTGTCGGCATCTGGCGCCTCCTCGATGGCTATTGACAGTAGCCATGATAGCTACGTATCGTAGCCATGCCAAGTTCGGAGACACCGACGGCTCTCGCGAAGGATCCCCCATGAAGCTCGCACCGCACCTGCACCGCATCGGCAACGACATCGTCGCCGCCTACCTCGTCGTCACAGACGACGGCGTCACCGTCGTCGACGCGGGACTCCCCGGTCACTGGAAGGACCTCGTGCGCGAGCTCGAGACACTGGGCCTCACCCCCGCCGCCGTCAAGGGCGTCGTGCTCACCCACGGCGACAGCGACCACATCGGCTTCGCCGAGCGCCTGCGGCGCGCGCACGGCGTGCCCGTCTACGTGCACGAGGCCGATGCCGAGCGCGCCCGGACCGGAGAGAAGCCGAAGGTGTCGACCGGGCCGATGAAGCTCGGGCCGACGCTCGGGTTCTTCACCTACGCACTGCGCAAGCGGGCGTTGCCCACGACCTACGTCTCGGAGGTCGTGGAGGTGCACGACGGCGATGTGCTCGATCTGCCCGGCTCACCCGTGATCGTGGGCATGCCCGGCCACTCGCCCGGCAGCATCGCGGTGCACATCCCGATCGCCGACGCCGTGTTCGTGGGCGACGCGCTCACGACGCGCCACGTGCTCACCGGCCGCGAGGGCATGCAGCCGGCACCCTTCACCGATGACCCCGCCGAAGCCCTGGACTCGCTCGAACGCCTCGCCGGCGTGCAGGCCTCATGGGTGCTCCCCGGTCACGGCGCCCCGTGGAAGGGCTCGCCCGCCGAGGTCGCGGCCGCTGTCCGGGCGGGTGCGGCGTGAGCCCCACCCGCCGGGCAAACGCTGGACTCAGACCGGCCGCGCCGCGGCGAAGAGATTGGCCGGGTCGTGCGCGAGCTTCAGCTGACGCAACCGGGCCCACGCCGACCCGAAGGCCATCGAGCGATCGGCACCGGGCGCGTCCATGAACGTCAGCGCGAGCGCGTCGACGCGCCACGCCATCATGGCGGCGACCCCCGCGCGCACCGCGGCCGTCGCGGCCGGCGCGGCCTCGGGCGTCATCACCATCGCGATGGAGTGCACGAGGTACTCGCCGTCCAGCGACGCGATCGCCCCGCCGGCCTCCGGGCGCCGGTTCACGGCCCCGCCGAGGTGACGCAGCTCCTGCACGAAGATCCCGGGGGTCTGCGCCGCCTCGACGAAGGCGTCCACGGCATGTGCCGGCAGCTCCCCCAGCACCGCGTGCCACGTCACCGACGGCGACGGCTCGGGCGGGTCCATGTGCACGCCGACGAGCGCGGGCGCGGGAATGCGGGCGAACGTGTCGACTTCGGGCTCGAGCGCACGCAGCGGCTCGAGCAGAGCGGATGCCGCGGCATCCGTGTCTTCGATCGCGCCATCGATCACGACCACCGACCGGCCCGACAGGAACGGCGGCAGTTCGGGCATCGGCGGGATGTGGAGGATGCGCAGCGTCGTGGTGGCCGTCTCGGGGGCGGACCGCGTCCATCGCGCCCATGCGTGCGAGACCTCGGAGGCGCGCGACGCATCCCACAGCAGCATGCCGGCGAAGATCTCGGCGAGCGGGAGCAGGTCGATCTCGATCGCGACGACGACGCCGAACGATCCCGAGCCGCCGCGAAGCGCCCAGAACAGGTCGGCGTGCTCGTCCACCGTCGCGCGCACGAGCGAGCCGTCGGCCGTCACGACGTCGATGGCGCGCACCGCGTTGACGGCGAGACCGTGCGCTCGGGCGTAGAACGAGAGCCCGCCGCTGAGCGAATACCCGACGACTGACACGTCGCCGGCGCTGCCGTGCAGGGCGGTGAGACCGTGCGGCGCCGCCGCTTCGAGCACGTCGTTCCAGAGCGAGCCGCCGAGCACGCGCGCCGTCCGCGCCTCGGCGTCGACCGTCACGCCCCGCAGTGCCCGCAGCGACACGAGCACGGTGTGCGCGAGGTCGGCGTCGCTGAGCGCGCCCGCGCCGTGACCGGTCGACTGCGGCGCGATGCGCAGCCCCGAGAGCGTGGCGGCGCGTACGACGTCGACGACGTCCTGCGCGGACTCCGGGATGACGACGGCGAACGGATGCTGCGCCACGGCGAGGTTCCACGGCGTCCGGGCGGCGTCGTATCCCGCGTCGCCACGCAGGAGGGCACGGTCGCCCAGCGCCGCGCGCAGTTCTGCCGCAGCGGCGGCCACGGCGGCGTGGGGCACGTCGATGGCAAGGTCGTTGAGGGACATGGGGTGCCTTTCGGTGAGCGGGTGCGACGGAACGTCGCGACCGACTCCGTCCGCGCGGCCGCGCCATACGCGGCGGCCACCCCACGAAAGAGCGGGCTCAGCCGTCCCAGATACACGGTGGCGCGAATCCGCGCTCAGCTCTCGAAGTCCTCCGGCTCGACGTCGTCGAGGAACCGCTTGAACTCGTCGAGCCGCTCGGCGGCATCGGTCTCGGTGAGCACGTCGGGCACACCTGCCTCGGCGAGCACCGCGTCGGCGACCCAGATCGGCGCGCCGACGCGAGACGCGAGCGCGACGGCGTCGGACGGACGGGCATCGACGATGCGGTCGCCGAGCGCGGTCGACAGCGTGATCTCGGCGTAGAACGTGCCGTCCTCGATACGCGTGACCTCCACCTTCGTCGCCGCCGCGTCGAGTGCGGTCAGGATGAGGCCCATGAGATCGTGCGCGAGCGGTCGCGGCACCTCGGCGTTCTCGACGGCGACCAGGATCGAGGTCGCCTCGAGCTGCCCGATCCAGATCGGGAGCACGAGCCCGTCGCCTGGGATCTGATCGACGGGCTTCAGCAGCAGCACGTGCTGTCCTGACGCGTCGAGGGCCACACCGGCCACGCGGACCTGCACCATTGCGCACCCCCTCGACTCGCGGCATCCGTCGACGCCCTCTTCTCTCGGGCCATCGTAGGCACCGCGCGCACACCCAGAACAGGGGGTGGGCGCATGGTGTCGCCGGGTGCGCTCACACACGCCGGATGAAGTCCCGCAGGAGCAGGTTCACCTTCACGGGGTCACGCGCCTGGGGCAGATGTCCCGAGCCTTCGATGAGGACCAGCTCGCCGCCGGTGAGGTCGGCGACGATCGGGCCCCGCAGCGGGTTCTGGCACTTGTCGAGGGAACCGGTGATGACGAGCACAGGACAGCGCACCGCCTCGCACACGGCCGTCGCCGTATCGACGGCGTTGCCGAGATACGGCGGCGAGTCGTACTCGAGCAGCATCGTGTCGGGCCCGGCGCCGAGCGACCACTCGACGCAGTCCTCGCGCTGCTTGGTGGAGTGCGGCTCGGGGAACATCTCGCCGAAGAAGAACCTCGAGAAGGCGGGCCAGTCCTCCCGCCAGAAATGGCGGTTCTGCTGCTGCCAGCCCTCGTAGCTCTCGCGCGGTGCGTCGAAGTCGAAGGCGATGCGGTGTGGCAGCGGCTCGGTGAGGAGCAGTCCGGGGTTAATCGCGCACACCCCGAGCACCCGCTCCGGGGCCTCGGCGGCCATCATGAGCGCGTGCCCGGCGCCCGTGCACACGCCGACCAGGACTGCCTTCTCGGCGCCCACGGCGTCCAGCACCGCCCACTGGTCGTCCAGGAGAAGTCGGTCGCCCAGATCCTCGGGCGAGTGCGGGCGATCGCTGAGACCGTTGCCGCGAGGGTCGCTCACCACGACGCGGAAGTGACGGGACAGGAATGGGATCTGCGCCTTCCACGCGCGACTGTGCACGATCACGTCGGGCATGAGCAGGTAGACCGTCGGCGAGCCGTCGCCATAGACCTCGTAGTGCACGCGGACGCGGCCGCGGTCCAGCTCGCCCGTCGTCGTCGGCTCGAGCGCGCGCATCAGATCAGCTCCGCGAGCATGGCGGCAGCCCGGGCCGCGCCGTCGGTCTCGACGGTGCGGTATCCGACCGTGCTCGACACTTCCGCCACCAGCGCCTCGGCCAGCACCGCGGGGTCGGCGAGCGCCGCGTAGCGGATGCACCGCCCGGCGCCGTAGCGCTGCAGCCGGTGGCGCACGTGGAAGTTCTGCTCGAAATGGTTCTCGAGTGGCACGTAGAGGAACGGACGGCGTGCGGCGGTCAGCTCCATGCACGTCGTCAGGCCGCCCTGCACGACGGCCACATCGCACGCGGCCAGGGCGAGGTACAGATCCGGGACGAACCCTCGCACCTCCGCGCCCTCGCGCCGCGGAAGCGACGCCGGGTCGATGCGCGGGCCGGTGACCACGAGGAACCGCAGCGACGGGAGCAGCCGGCGCGAGAGGGGCACGGCATCCATCACCCGCCGCAGCAGCGCCTCCCCCACGCCGGATCCGCCGACCGTGACGAGGCACAGCACGTCGTCGGGCCCGTAGCCGAGACGGTCGCGCACCTGCGCGCGCTCCCCGTCGTCGGGGGGCGTGAAGCCGGTGACGTAGCCCGCGAAGTCGTAATGCTCCTCGGTCCACTCGCGGATCCGGGGAAGGCCCGGCCCGAAGCTCTCGTCCACGATGTCGTCCGCATTGCCGACGAAGATCGAGCGGTCGCGCAACCGCCGGTAGCGTGCCCGCTGCTCGAGCATCTCGGCGTTGTAGTCGGCGGTGAGTGCGGCCTCGGCATCGCCGCCGCTCGGCATCGGCAGCCAGCCCACGAAGTCGGTGAGCCACGCGAAGGAGAACCGCTTCAGCTCGGGATTCTCGTGCAAGAAGTAGTCCACGTCCCACGCTTCGTCCCCGATCACCAGGTCGTAGAAGGACTCTTCGACGACGTCGTGGAAGACCATGAAGTTGCTGACGAGGATCTCATCCATCCGGCGGATGGCCTGGAACGCGTGCAGATCGTGGTCTGCCGACTCGTCCTCGATGTGCGCGGACTCGTTGGCGAGCAGCGCGGATGCCGGGTGCACAGCTTCGCCGGCGTCCGCCAGGACCCGGGTCACCGGGTGCTGCGCCAGCCAGTCGATCTCGAGGTCGGGATGCAGCCGGCGCAGCTCCTGCGCGATCGCGACGTCGCGCCGCGCATGGCCGAGTCCGATCGGGGACGACAGGAAGAGGGCCTTGCGAGGGCGACGCTGCGCCCGGACCCAGGTGTGGCGATTCCCCATCGCAGCCATCTCCCTCGTCTCACTCGACAGTGTGCTCCTCGAACCCCTTCGTCGTCAGGGCCTCGCCTCGATGACGCGGTTGAACGGCGTCTCCGCGACGCTGCGGAAGCGCGTGAAGCCCGCGGCAGCGGTGACGTCGCGGATCCGTGCAGGCCCGGCTTGCGTGCCGAGCGCGAGGCCGACGTCCTGCGACAGCGACGACGGCGTGCACAGCAACGTCGAGAAGCCGTAGTATGCCCGGCCGACGGGGTTGAGATTGTCCTCGACCCGATCGCCGGCCATCGGCTCGACGATCATCCACGTGCCGTCGTCGCCGATCGCCTCGCGCACGTGCCGCGCCGCGCCCACGGGATCGCCCATGTCGTGGAGGCAGTCGAACATCGCGACCAGGTCGTATCCGCGGCCGCCGAACTCCTGTGCGGGAGCCACCTCGAAGCGCACGTTCTCGACGCCCGCCTCCGCCGCGCGCGCACGCGCCGTCTCGATCGACTCGGCGTGGTAGTCCGACCCCACGAGCGTGGAGTTCGGGAACGCCTGCGCGAGGAGGATCGTCGAGGCTCCGTGCCCGCATCCGACGTCGGCGACGAGCGCACCGTCCTCCAGCTTCTCGCGGACACCGTCGAGCGCGGGGATCCACGATTCCACGAGATTCGCGTGATAGCTCGGGCGGAAGAACCGCTCGCAGCCGACGTGCACGTCCGTGCCGTGCTGATGCCAGCCGTACCCGGCGCCGCTGCGAGCGGCGTCGACGATGTGCTGCGTGTCGTGAACCGTTCCGAGCGCGATCTGGAAGAACCCGGGAAGGAAAGCGGCGCTCTCGGGATCGGTCATCGCCAGCGCGTGCTCGGCGGGAAGCGTGTAGCGCCGCGTGGCGGGGTCGTACGAGACGTAGCCGCCCGCCGCCTGCGCGTTGAGCCACTCCCGGGCGTAGGGCTCCGCGGTCTGCGTGCGCTCGGCCAGCTGCGCCGGCGTGCTCGGTCCGTGTTCAGACAGATCGCGGTAGTACCCGAGCTTGTCGCCCATGACGACCAGCGCGGCGTTGAGGGTCGCGCCGACCTCATCGACGGCGCGGAACACGAAGCTCATCAGCTTGTCGGTGTCGATGGGGGCCGGTTCGGCGGCCCGGGCGGGTTCGGTGGTGAGAGACATCTGCGGCTCCTTCGTCGGTGATCCGCTGCGGCAGCGGATGCCTCGACGTTAGGAATGCGCCGATCAGCGTCGCATCCGGGAACCCCCCTAGTCTCCGGGCCGGTCGTAGACTCGGGCCATGCTGGCAGGTCGGCAGGCCGAGCAGCAGGAGATCGACAGGCTCGGGGCGGCTGCGCGTCTGGGGACGAGCGGCGTGCTCGCCGTGCGCGGCGAGGCGGGCGTCGGCAAGACCGCACTCCTGGACGACACGGTGGCGCGCCTGGACGGTATGCGGGTGCTGCATGCGACCGGACTGGAGTCCGAGCGCGAGATCCCGTTCGCCGCCTTGCTGCAGCTGCTCCGCCCTGCGCTCGGTTCGCTCGAGGACATCCCACCGGCGCAGGCGGCCGCCATCGCGGCCGCACTGTCGCTGCCTGGCGCCTCCCGGCCGGCGGTCGGGAGCGACAGGTTCACGATCGGCGCGGCCGTCCTGAGTCTGATCTGCCGACTCGCCGAGGACGAGCCGGTCGCCGTCGTGGTGGACGATCTGCACCTCGTCGACGAGCCCTCGTCGCAGGCGCTCGTCTTCGCGGCGCGTCGGCTCGCGGCCGACCCCGTGATCGCGCTGTTCGGCGTCCGCAGCCCGGACGGCGATGATCTCGTGGCGGCTCTGCCGTCGCTCGCGCTCAGCGGCGTGGACCTCGACGCGGCACGGACGATCCTGAGTAACGCGTCGGGCGAGCCGATCCCAGACGAGCGCGTGCGGGTCCTGCACCAGGCCACCGACGGCAATCCGCTCGCGATGCTCGAGCTGCGCGGCGCAGACCTCGACGTCGTCGAGAGCATCGAGACGGGGCTGCCCCTCCGCGTCCCCCGCGCCGTGGTCGACGCCTTCGGCAAGCGTCTCTCCGGATTGGATGACGACTGCCGCGACGCTCTGCTCGTGGCAGCGGTCTGCGGGGCCGACCTCCGGTTCGTCACCGCGGCCTGCGCCGCGTACGGCGTCGACGTCGCAGGCCTGGACGAAGCCGAGGATCTGGGGCTGGTCACTGTTCGCCACGGGCATGTCGCGTTCCGCCATCCCCTGCTGCGCGCGGCCGTGTACTCGGGCGCGTCGGCCGCAGCCCGCCGCGCGGCTCACGCCGCCGCGGCCGGTGCGGCGTCGCCCGGCGATGTCGACCGCAGGGCGTGGCACCTGGCGGAAGCAACCTCGCACCCCGATGCCGCTGTCGCCGGACTTCTCGCCGCAGCGGGCGATCACGCCGGGTCACGTGCCGCCTACTCGGTGGCCTCGGGGGCGTTCGAGCGCTCCGCACGCCTGACCCCCGACCCGGGCGTCCGGGCATCACGACTGCTGCAGGCGGCCGACGCCGCGTGGGCGGCGGGCGACGGCGAGCGCACGATCGCGCTGCTCGACCGGCGCACACGGGAGGCAGGGGCAGACCGCGCCGGAGAGAGGGCCGACGACGACGTCAGGGAGATCGAGCTGCGCTCCTCGGTCGCCGCGCGCACCGGCTCGCTCCGCGAGGCTTTGGGGCTTCTCCTGCGCGCCGCGGATCGCGCAGCGTCGGCGGATGCCGCGACCGTCGCACTCGCGGACGCCGTGCACGCGACCTACTACCTGGGCGACGCCCGCACGGCGTCGCGCCTCGCAGACCGGATCACCGGGCTGCGCCCCGAGGTGGTGACGACGCGCGCCCACGCCCTCGGGCTGATGGCCTGCGGCATGGCCAGGACGCTGTCCGGGAACGGCGGCGCCGATGAGATCCGTGCTGCTGTCCCCCTCCTCGAGACGGATCCGGACCTCAGCCGGGACCCCCGGCGCCTGTCGTGGCTGATGCTTGCCCCGCTGTACCTGCGGGATGCCACGAGCGGAGCGCGGCTGCGCGAACTCGTCGAGGAGGTGCGGGGGGCGACCGGGATCGGCGCGCTGCCGGCGCTCCTCTTCCACGTCGCCGTCGATCAGGCGACGACGACGGCGTCGTGGGTGCGCGCTGAGGCGAACTTCGCCGAGGCGATCCGGCTGGCCGCAGATACCGGGCAGAGGACCGAGCTGGCGATGTCGCTCGCGGGACTCGCGCGACTGGATTCGCGTGCCGGCAGAGCGAGCGAGTGCCGCGCGCACGGCGAGGAGGCCCGCTCGCAGTGCGCCGCGCGGGACATCCACGTCGGCGAGGCGTGGGTGGGTCATGCCCTGGGCGATCTCGAGCTCTCGCTCGGACGCCCCGACGCCGCCACGAAGCTCTTCGCGGACCTCACGAAGCTGCTGGCGCGACTCGGCCTCGACGACGTCGACCTCTCACCCGGACCCGAGTACGCGGACGCGCTCGTCCGCGTGGGACGCCGCGAGGAGGCGATCACTGTCGCGAACTCCTCCCGTTCGCGCGCTGCTGCGAAAGGCCAGCCCTGGGCGCTCGCGCGAGGCGATCGCGCCATGGGGATCGCCGCACCCGACGACGAGTGGGACGGCTGGTTCGACTCTGCGCTCGCCTGGCACGGGCAGACGCTCGACCGCTTCGAACAGGCGCGCACACACCTTGCCTACGGAGAGCGGCTCCGCCGAGCGGGTCGGCGCGTGGACGCGCGCGCCCAGCTTCGCCGGGCTCTCGAGGATTTCTCGGAGCTGGGCGCAACGCTCTGGCGGGATCACGCCGCGACCGAGCTGTCCGCGACCGGCGAGCACGTGCGCGCATCGTCGGGAAGCGCGGTCTCCGACCTCACACCCCAGGAGCTGCAGGTGAGCGTGCTGCTCGCGGACGGCCGCACGACGCGCGAGGCCGCCGCCGCCCTGTTCCTCAGCCCCAAGACCGTCGAGTACCACCTGCGGAAGGTCTACATGAAGCTCGGCATAGGCTCGCGTGCGGAACTCGCCGACGCGCTCGCCGGGGCGTCCGAGTCACGCGACTGAGGTGTGCGCTCAGACGCCGGGCGGCGTCCACTCCGAGACGCGCATGACCCGGCGTGGTGCTCAGCCGTGCGGGAGTGCATTCACCGGAATGGATGCTGCGGGCGTACGGTTGCAGTCGACATGCAGCGATTCGGCACCCTCTCCTTCGGACACTACGGACCGCTCGGCGGTGGGCGGCAGCTGAGCGCAGCCGACTCGATGCTGCAGGCGATCGACCTCGCCCAGGGCATGGACGAACTCGGCGTCAACGGCGCGTACTTCCGCGTGCACCACTTCGCGCGCCAGCAGTCCTCCCCGATGCCGCTGCTCGCCGCGATCGCCGCGCGGACCGAGAACATCGAGGTCGGCACCGGCGTCATCGACATGCGCTACGAGAATCCTCTCTACCTCGCCGAGGAGGCAGCATCCGTCGATCTGATCTCGGGCGGCAGGCTCGCCCTCGGTGTCAGCCGTGGCTCACCCGAGACCGTCGTGCGCGGCTTCGAGGCGTTCGGCTACACCGGCTCGGATGACCCCCGCGGGGCCGACATCGCGCGCGAGCATTTCGATCTCTTCCTGCGGGCGATCGACGGTGAGGGACTCGCGGAACGGGATGCCTCGTCCCCGTTCGGCACCGGCGCCACCGGGTTGCAGCGCATCGAGCCGCACTCCCCCGGCCTGCGCTCGCGCGTATGGTGGGGCGCCGGCAACCGCGACTCCGCCGAATGGGCGGGACGCATGGGCGTGAACCTGATGTCGTCGACCCTGCTGACCGAGGCGGACGGGACGCCCTTCGATCTGCTGCAGGCCCAGCAGATCGACGCGTTCCGTGCCGCGTGGCGCGAGGCGGGGCACCCCGGCGAGCCGCGGGTGTCGGTGAGTCGCTCGATCTTCCCAATCACGACCGCCGAGGAGCGGATGTACTTCGGCGGACGCCAGGACGGCGACCAGATCGGCGTGATCGACGGCATCCGCTCCACCTTCGGGAAGACGTACGCGGCGGAGCCCGACGAACTCGTCGAGCAGCTCAAGGAGGACGCGGCGATCGCGTCGGCGGACACGCTGATGCTCACGATCCCGAGCCAGCTCGGCGTGGAGTTCAACCTGCGGGTGGTCGAGTCGTTCACCTCGTTCGTCGCGCCGGAGCTCGGCTGGAAGTCCACGCGCGCCTGACCCTGGTCCCTCCGCTACGCAGGCGCCTTCGGCGGGTCTCCGCGGTCGCGCGAGCAGGTTCTTGACCGGTCGGTCAGTCAGGCGTACCGTTCGAATCGACCCCCGATCGGGAGCCATCAGATCTCGGAAGGAGGAGATCCGAATGAAGAAGTGGACTCGCTGGGAGGACTGGGTCGCTGTCGGTGTCGGCCTCGTCGCCGCGGTGTGCGCGTTCGCCTTGCCGCAGATGGGCGCCTCGATGACCTGGATGGTGATCGTCGGTGTCCTGCTGATCGCCGCGGGCGTCGCGAACCTCGCGATGCCGGGGATGGTGGCGATGGAGTACGTCCAGCTGGCGCTGGGCGCGCTGCTGTTCGTCGCTCCGTGGCTCGGCGGCTACGCGGACATGCAATCCGGCGCTGCCTGGGTCAGCTGGATCGGCGGAGCGGTCGCGGTGATCGTCGCGGCGCTCGCCGTGAGACCTGCCATGCACATGCACGATCAGACCCTCCCGCACTGATTCGCGAGCCGAGACGGGGGCGCCGGATCAGACCGACGCCCCCGCCGCTTTTCTCCAGGACCCGACATGACCCGCAATCGCGAGAGCCGCACGCTCATCCTCGATGCCGCCGAACGCCTCTTCGCGGAGCGCGGCTTCGACGCGACGCCGACGATGGCGATCGCCGACCTCGCAGGTGTGCCGAAGGGCCTGCTCTTCTACTACTTCCCCACCAAGACCGATCTGCTGCGCGCGCTGGTGGGTGAGCGCCTGGACCTCGATCCCATCGACACATCCGGGTTGATCGCGCGCGGCGATCCTGCCCAGACGCTGCTGAACGTGACCGGCCGGCTGCGCGCGCTGCAGGCGGAGTCGGCGGTGCGGCGCGTCATCGTGTGGCGCGAGCAGCGCACGCACCCCGAGGTGCGCGAGAAGCTGCACGACTACCGCGCACAACTGCAGGCCACGGTCGAACGCGTGCTCGGCGCGAGCATCCTCCACCCGATCGCAGCGCGCCGGGTGCGCACCGCGGCCGCGGCCTGGGTCGCGATCATCACTACGCCGGCGCTCCTCGACCACGTCGGTGGCGATGAGCCCGCCCGCGCGGGCACCGAAGACGTGGTGGCGGAACCCACCGACTCGGCAGACCTGCCTGCCCTCGCGGACCTGATCTCGGCGGGCCTGCGCGAACCGGCTGCCTGAGCGAGCGCGGCAGCAGCCGATCACCGCGATGCCGATGATCCCACCGGCGATCTTCGTCGGTGACATCGCGGGATAGAGTATCCAGACCGCCGCGCACTCGCCTGCGCACGACGCGGGCACTCGCCTGCGCACGCGATCAGGGGAGGATCCTTGGGCGAGCTGCTGACGCTCGCGTCACGCGACGTCGGCGACGTCGAGGAGACGTGGCGACGATTCGTGCCGTCGGCCTCATTGCAGAAGGTCGATCCCCGCACGTTCGGGTTCTCGTGGACGTCCGCGGCGATGTCCGGCTTCTCCGTCGTCTCCTACCGGCTGGCCGCGACGGTGCAGTCCGCCATCGAACCCGACGACCAGCTGATGGCCTGCCGGGTCGCGTCGCGCGGCGCCTGGGTGGGGACGCCCCGCGGCGACCTGAACGCCGGCCTGCCATGGCTGGCGTTGGACGGACCGACGTCCGCGCGCTGGGAGCAGCAGGCCGACGTCCGCGCCTTCGTGTTCGACCGTACGGCGGCACAGGACGAGGCCCGTCGCATGACCGGCGACGACCGGTTCTCACTCCGGTCGGCGGCCGTCCGGTCGTCTCCGGTCCACCGCGACCAGGCTGCGCACTGGGAGCGCGTCTTCCAGCACGTCGCCGGCACTCTCTTTGCTCCCGGACCCGGGTCCGCGATCATCGAGGCGGAGTTGCGCCGGCACGCGCTGCACACCACGCTCGCCGCCTTCTCCCCGGCCTTCGTGGCCGCCCTCGAGCGATCGGCGCAGCGCACCGCGGCGCCCAGGACCGTGCGCCGCGCGATCGCGTACATGGAACGGCACGCGCACGAGGCGGTCACGATCGACGACGTCGCACGCGCCGCCGACATCTCCCCCCGTGGGCTGCAGTACGCATTCCGGCGTGCACTCGACCAGACGCCCACGGAGTACCTGCGACAGCAGCGGCTCGCCGGAGCGCACGCCGAACTGCAGCAGGGCACGGGCGCCACCGTCTCCGAGATCTCACAGCGGTGGGGGTTCGCCAGCGCGTCCCGATTCGCGCGCCACTACCGCGAAGCGTACGGGCGGTCGCCGAGCCGCACCCGCCGCGGCGACTGAGCCGTTCGTTTCCGGTGCGGTGCGTGCGCGGAGCGATCCGCGATGCTCGGCTGAACGCGATGCGCACCGAGCCCTGTCTCCCTGGCGACCCGCGCGGGTAGACTCCGGCCTGTCGAGGCGATGGAGGCGACGCGGATGGACAGCACGGATCTGGCCGATCTGATCGATGACCTGACGGCGAAGGCCCGCGATGCGTCGAGCGGCCGCGCCGCGCGCACCATCCGCGGCGGGCATGAGCACGCCCTGCGCGAGACCGTCATCGCGCTGCGGGCCGGGCATGAGCTCGCCGAGCACGAGAGCCCGCACGAGGCCACACTGCAGGTGCTGCGTGGGCGCGTGCGGCTCATCGCCGGCGACGACGCGTGGGACGGGGCATCCGGCGACCACCTCACGGTCCCGCCGCAGCGCCACAGCCTCGCCGCCCTCGAAGACTCCGTCGTTCTGCTGACGGTCTCGAACCGCGTGCCCTGACCCTGCGGCGATCGCTCGATCCGGCAGGCTCGGGCACGTTCAGGCGAGTCCCGTGACCGATACGCCGAGCCAGTCGGCGAGTTCGGCGATCTCGGCGCGGACCATCTCGGACTCCTCGGGCTCGAACGGCACGAACTCGTGCAGGGCGTTGACCCGGAGGACCTCGCGGTCGCGGTCGACCTCGGCATCCAGCATCCCGACGAAGCGGTCGCCCACGAGGATCGGGTGCGCGAAGAAGCCGTACCGCCGCTGCGCCTTCGGCTTGAACTGCTCGAGCACGTAGGTGAACTCGAACACCTCCTCAAGGCGCTTGCGGTCGAAGAGCAGGCTGTCGTACGGGTTCAGGAAAGCCACGCGACCGCCGGCGTCCTCCTCGTCGAGGGCGGCCAGCGCCTCGGGATCGACGCGATACTTCGTGGTGCTCCCCTCGACGACCGCGGGTTCGCCGGTGTCTTTCGCCACACCGCTCCAGTACCAGTGCGGCTTCGTGAGGCCGGCGGACTGGAGGCGCCGAGCCGCGAGGAGCGCGGCGGCCTCATCGCCGGCGTACTGGGGCAGGTCCTGCGGGTACACGCGCTCGGCGAGATCCCATCGGCGGTGCCGACCCTCGCGACCGGCGACGGCGACGTCGCCCTGTCGCATCAGGAAGTCCAGCATGTGGGGCACCTGGTTGGTGCCCGACCACCCATCAGGGGCGCGGCTCACCTGCGCGGTGTCGGGGATGTCGCTCGCGAGCAACGGTCCCTCTGCGCGCAGCCGCGCGAGCACGTCGGCACGGAAGCCGGCGTTCGCCTCGAGCCACTGCCGGCTGCTCTCGCGCTGCGGCCATCGGCGCATGGCGGGCAGCATCAGCGGCAGCAGGCTCATCGGCCGGAACGCGCCGTCGAACTCGAAGAGCAGCCGGTCGTCCTCGACGACCTTGCGCAACTGGCCGGGCTCGTAGGACCAGCCGATCCGCGACCACAGCACAGTGTGCTCGCATGGCGCGATCGTCGCGGTCGGGTCGATCTTGATGTAGCCGAGCTGCTCGGCGACCTCGACGACGTCGCCCGGCCGCTCCGCGTCGAGGAGTTGCGCGCGCACCACGATGCGCCGCGCCTCGTCGCGCGTGAGCCGATGCGCCGTCACGCCGGGTCCGCGGACTCGGCGAAGCCTCCGGGGAGCACCCGATACCGCACGTGCGTGACCAGCGACGTCGACCGGCCCGAGATCTGCTCGAGCCGGACCGGACCGATCCCGTCGAGCAGGCGCAGCCCGGTGCCGACGATGCTCGGCGAGATCTGCAGCATCAGCTCGTCGATCAGGCCCGCTGCCAGAAAGGAGTTCGTGGTCGACACGCCCCCGGCCACATGGACGTCGCGCGTGCCGGCTGCCTCGCGCGCCCGATCGAGGGCCGCGTGGATGCCATCGGTCACGAAGTGGAAGATGGTTCCGCCCTCCATCTCGACGGACTC
Source organism: Microbacterium trichothecenolyticum (assembly GCF_041938625.1). Lineage (GTDB taxonomy): Bacteria > Actinomycetota > Actinomycetes > Actinomycetales > Microbacteriaceae > Microbacterium > Microbacterium trichothecenolyticum_D. Next base: position 3,393,786 of record NZ_CP169427.1, read on the forward strand.
CCGAGGGTAATGGGTGAGGACGAAGACCGGGGCGTGATACGGCGGGTTCGGCCCCCACCACCCCCGCCAGTCGCGGTCCCATTCGCCCCGCACCGGGCCGAACATGTTGCGGCCCATGATGAACGCGCCGGCGTCGACGATCGCGTCGATCTCGGCGCGGTTCTCGTCGGGCGTTTCGAACATCCAGCGGTGCAGCGCGTTCTCGGGCACTTCGCCGAACGGGCGCTCCTCGGTCTGAGCGACTCCGGCGCCGATCCCGTCGAGGGAGAGCGACATCGTGGCGACGACGGCGGGCATGCGAACCTCCGGATGGGACGTCAGCGTCAGGGTCGCCCCCACGCTAGCCCGATGCGCAGACAGCCCGACAGCCCCTTCTCGCCCCCGGTGGGCGGTCAGGCCCGCGTCGCGATGGCCTTCTCGATGACGCGAGCGGATGCTGCGGCCCCGTCCTCGTTCGCAAAGGCGGCGCGCACGCGCTCGGCCGCGGCCCGCATCCCCTCGTCCGCCAGCAGCCGCCGGACGGCGTCCGCGAGCGCGGGCGTGCCCGCTTGCTTCGGCGTCAGCGCAAGCGCGTTGCCCTGCCTGACGCACTGGTCGACGTTCCAGACCTGCTCGGGCTGGAGCCCCATGCCCACGAACGGGATGCCGGCAGCGCAGGCCGTCTGCACCGTTCCCTGCCCGCCGTGGAGCACCGCCGCGTCGACGAGCCCTCCGAGGCGGTGCGCCGGCAGGAGCCCCGTCTCGTGGACGTTCGGAGGCAGAGCGTCGTCGTCCCGCAGATAGTGCTGCACCGGCGCGATCACGTTCACGGGAAGCGTGCCGAGCTGCGATACGGCCGCGAGCACCATCTCCCGGTTCGCCGACGAGCCGAGCCCGAGGTAGACGAGCGGCTCGGGGCGCTCCGCGAGCTCGGCCACGATGGGCGGCATCGGCGCGTCGATGTGGGCGAAGATCGGCCCGACCCGCTGGTAGGCGGTGGGGAGCGTGTAGCCCTCGAGCTCCCACGGCATCACCGTGAGGAGGTTGTGGTCGGCCTCGAGCAGCGACACCACCGTTCTGAGCGGCGGAACGCCGTTCGCCTTCGCGACCCGGCCGAACGCGCGGGGTGCGAGCGGCAGGCGGTTGTAGGCCAGGCGCAGCAGGCTGGTCGCCACCCGGTCGAGCGCGTGGGCGACGCGACCGCTCCCCCGCACCATCCCCAGCCGCGCGGTCTGCGCCACCTGAGGGCGGGTGAGCGCGAACGGCACCGCGTAGAACAACGGAACCCTCTCCGCCCGCGCCGAGATCATCGACGTCACGTTCGAGCCGATCACGACGGCCGCAGCATCCATCTCCCGGATCAGGGCGCGCTCGGCGTCGACCCGGGCGGAGACCAGGGCGTCGGTGAGGGGGCTGTGCAGCGTCTTGCCCTGGTCGAACTTCATCAGCTGCTCGCGCTGCGCAGCGCTCATCGAAGGCTCGGTCGAGCGGTAGTCGAACCCGGCGTCGGTGATGAGATCCACGAAGTCCGGCTCGTACCCCATGAACACCGGTCGATGCGCCGGATCGAGGGCGCGCGCCACCTCGATCATGCGCGTCACCTCGGCGAGGTTGAATGTCACAGGGCAGAAGAGCACGGTCGCCATGCCGTCATCCTGGCAGGCGGGTCGGACCGCGCGCGCGTCAGCGCTCGACGATGTCGCCGGCGTGGACGCCGATCCATGCCATCAACGGCATCATGCGCTCCATCAGCTCGTCACCGAGCGGCGTCAGGGAGTACTCGACCCGCGGCGGCACCTCGGGGTACGCCGTGCGGGCGACGAAGCCGTCCTTCTCGAGCGTGCGCAGGGTCGATGCGAGCATCTTCTCGCTGATGCCCTCGACGGTGCGGCGCAGTTCGCCCCACCGGATCGTGCCCTCGGTGAGCGCGATGAGCACCAGCACGCCCCACTTGCTCATGACGTGGTCGAGGACCACCCGCGTCGGGCAGGCCTCGTCGAAGACGCCGGGAATCTCTGCCCGGATTTCCGCAATACTCACCATCACGTGTGTACCTTACTTCAAAGTGGGTACCCTCCGGCTGGAATGTATGCAGACGCCGAGCACGTTGGCGTCCGGTGAGTGCGCGCCGCGCCTCCCCACCGAAAGGACCCCCATGACCATCCTCGTGACCGCCGCCGGCGGACAGCTCGGCCACCTCGTCATCGACGCCCTCCTCGACCGCGGCGTCGCCCCGCGCGACATCGTCGCCGGCGCGCGCACGACCGCGAAGGTCGCGGATCTCGTGGAGCGCGGCATCCGTGTCGTCCCGCTCGACTACAACGAGCCCGCGTCCGTCGCCGCCGCGCTCGAGGGCATCGACACCGTGCTTCTCATCTCGGGGTCCGAGCCCGGCCGCCGTTACGAGGGCCACGTGAACGTCATCGAGGCGGCGAAGGAGGCCGGCATCGCGAAGGTGGTCTACACGAGCCTCGCGCACGCCGACTCGGTCGACTTCGTGCTCGCGCCCGAGCACAAGGCGACCGAGGAGTACCTGGCCGCCAGCGGCGTCCCCGCGGTGGTGCTGCGCAACAACTGGTACACCGAGAACTACACGCCCGACGTGCTGCGTGCCGCCGAGACCGGCGTGATCGCTGCTTCGGTCGACGACGCCACCGTTGCCGCCGCGAGCCGCGCCGACTACGCCGAGGCCGCGGCCGTCGTGCTCACCGAGGACGGCCACGTGGGCCGCACGTACGAGCTGTCGGGCGACACCACCGTGTCGTACGCCGACCTCGCGGCGGCGGCCGCTGAGGTGCTCGGCCGCGAGGTCGCCTATGTGCCGGTCTCTCGCGAGCAGCTCGAGGCGGCCCTCGCCGAGGCAGGGCTCGATGCCGGCACCGTCGGCTTCGTCGCCGAGATGGAGGCCGGGATCGCTCGCGGCGTGCTCGCCGACGCCGACCCGACGCTCGCGCGCCTGCTGGGCCGCCGGACCACGCCCGTCGTCGATGGCCTTCGCGCCGCCGTGGAGGCGTCGCGGGTCAACGCCTGACCGCATGAAGGACAGAGGGGGACGGATGCTGCGAGCCGCAGCATCCGTCCCGCTCCCGCCTCTGAGCCCTACTGCCGGGTCGCGCGGTCGATCGACATGACGAGGACCACGCGGTCTTCCTTGTCGCGCGGCGGCGTGGAGCTCGGGTTGCCGTAGCGGTTCTGCAGCCGCACGTAGAAGGCGCCCTCGGGATCCGGGACGACGTCGACGAGCTTGCCCGCGACCTCGAGATAGCGGAACGGCGAGTCGGGGTCGAGGATCGACAGCGACATCGACGGGTTGTGCTGCAGGTTGCGATACTTCTGCCGGTAGTTCGTGTGGGTGAACCGGACGTGCTCGCCGTCGAACTCGAACCACATCGGGTTGACCTGCACGGTGTCATTCGGCCGGATGGTCCCGAGGTGCGCGTACACCGGGAGATCGAGCAGATGGCGGCGGTCAGCGGGGACGATGTCGTCGACGTGAGGCATGGCTCCAGTCTGCCGTGGCGCGGGCGGGTGAGGGTCGATCCCCGAAACCCGCGTCACGAACTACGCTCGGACCATGGCGACGCAGCCCGCACCGGGGTGGTACGACGACGGCTCCGGCAAGCAGCGCTGGTGGGACGGCACGCACTGGACCGACCAGTACATCGACCTGCGCGAGCGTGACACCGCGCTGCGGACGGATGCCGGGCCCACAGCATCCGGTCCCGCACAGGCCGGCTGGTACGACGACCAGCGCGGCCGCACGCGCTGGTGGGACGGCCGGCGCTGGACGAGCGAGGTGCGCTACAGCGGCCAGCAGCAGGACTTCGCGGGGGTCGTGATCGACGGCCGGTGGATCCACTTCGGCGACCTGAGCCAGCCGGTGAGCGAGGTCGCGGCATCCGCGGACTCGGGAGATGCGCTGCTCAGGCGGCCGGAGTTCACGAAGGCGGCGACCGAACGACGGATGTTCGGGCCGGCCGGCGCCATCACCCCGCGCAACCTCAACCGGGCGATCAACCGCGCCGCACCCCACCTGGTCATCGCGGGATCGCAGGTGTGGGTCGTGCCGTTCGCTGCGCCGCGCGACAGCGAGGCACGCCGCTTCATCACCTGGGTCAACAGCAGCGCGGACCACTACCGCTACCGCTGACGCGGGTCTCATCAGTCAGGCAGCGCGAGCGGCAGCTCATGCTCCTCGTCCCACGGCTCGGTCCAGCCGAGGCGGTCGAACAGCGCGTCGAGCACCATGCCGGTGAACCCCCACACCAGGTGCTCGCCGGTCGCATGCCGCACCAGGAATCCCGGGCCCCGCCACTCCTGGCCGCCGCGGCGGATCACCGTGACGCCCCGGTTCCCCGGGTTCAGCAGATCGGCGACGGGCGCACGGAAGACGTCGGCGGACTCCGCCTCGTCGACGACGCGGACCGGTGACGGATGCCGCCACCACGCCAGCACCGGAGTCACGACGTGCTGCGAGAAGGCGAGGGGGATGTCGACGAGCTCGCCGAGCACCTCGACACCGGCGGGGTCGAGGCCGGTCTCCTCACGTGCCTCGCGCAGCGCCGCGGCCACGGGGCCGTCGTCGCCCGGATCGATACGGCCGCCGGGAAAGGCGACCTGGCCCGGGTGCGCGCGCAACGTCGTCGCACGCGACAGGAGCAGGACGTCGAGGTCGCGCGACACCGCGTGGGCCTGCGCGTCGTGGTCGCTGGGGAGCGTGTCGAGCACCCCGAAGAGCATGAGCACCGCAGCCGGGCGCGGATCGGCCGGTGAGGGCAGATCGAGCAGCGCGCTGGCCCCGGTCGCGGACGCGTCGGCGAGCGCGGCGAGCTGGGCACGCGCACCGAGGGCATGACCGGGACGCGCCTCGCCGGTCTGCGGAGTCGACGGCTGCGGCATCCGTTCAGGCTACGCCGCATCGACGCCACTCGGTCGCTGCTGAGACAACCGTCGGTTGACCGCCGCTCGGCCCTGCCGCTACGTTCGCCCCGTGGCGCACCGGCGCCATCGGGCGCACGACGCCCCGTGTGCCTGCGCTGCTGGGGAGCCGCATGATCACCGTCGAAGGCCTTCGGGCGCTGCACGTCTTCGCCGAGGTGCCCGACTCGGCCCTCGCCTACCTCGCCGGCGCGGTCGAGGACATCCGGCTCGTGACAGGCGAGTACTTCGCGCACGAGGGCGATGCCCGGGCCCTGTTCGTCGTGGTCGAAGGGCTGGCCGAGATCACGAAAGTGGTGGGCGCCGAAGAGCGCGTGATCGGCACGCGTCGGCCGGGCCAGTTCTTCGGCGAGGTCCCGATGACCCTCAGCACGCCGTTTCCGGCGAGCGGCCGTGCCGGGGAGCCGACGCGCGTGCTCAAACTCGAGCCCGCGGTCTACTACTCCCTGGCCGCGGCCGCTCCGTCGGTGCCCGACCGGGTCGCGGGGCTCGCACGGCGTTACCTGGACTCGCTGCAGACCATTGCCGCCGAGCAGCACGAGTATGGGGTGCGGCTCATCCATCCACGGCGCAGCGCCCGCGCGCATCGCGTGATCGGGTTCCTCACGCGCAACCAGGTCGACTTCGAGCGCGTGGACGTGGATGCCGCTGCCGACGCCGCCCCGTACCTGGTGCTGGAGCTCGCGAACGGCGCGCGGTTCGAGAATCCGACGATGCGGGAGATCGCCGAGGCGGTCGGGCTCGATGTGACGCCCGCGGCAGGTCACTACGACGTCGTGATCCTGGGTGCCGGCCCTGCCGGTCTCACCGCCGCCGTGAACGCCGCCGCCGAGGGTCTGCGGACGCTCGTCGTCGAGACCTTCGCACCCGGCGGCCAGGCGGGCACCTCGACGCGGATCGAGAATTACACGGGCTTCCCTTTCGGCATCTCGGGCGACGACCTCGCGAGACGGGCCTTCACACAGGCCAAGCGGCTCGGCGCCGAGATCGTCGTCACGCGTACGGTCGAGGCGCTGGACCCCGAGACGCGCGAGCTGACGCTCGACGGCGGCGACGTCGTGCGCGCCGCGGTCGTCATCCTCGCGATGGGCGTGGTGTGGCGAACGCTCCCGGTCGCGGGCGTCGACCGGTTCCTCGGCAGTGGCGTCTACTACGGGGCCGCGCGCAGCGACTCGGCGGTGGCGCAGGGTGCCGATGTCTGCATCGTCGGCGCCGGGAACTCGGCCGGGCAGGCGGCACTGTTCTTCAGCCGGCACGCACGATCGGTCACGATGCTCGTGCGCGGCGAGTCGCTCGAGGCGAGCATGTCGCGCTACCTCATCGACCAGATCGCGGCGATCCCGGCCATCCGCGTCGAGACGCGCACCGAGGTGGTCGGACTGCACGGCGCCGATGCGCTCCGTTCCGCCGACATCGCGGACCGGCGCACGGACGCCGTCGCAGAGCGCGACGTCGACGTGCTCTTCGTCATGATCGGGGCGGACGCCGAGACCGCGTGGCTGCCGGCCGAGATCGCCCGCGACGCCCGGGGGTTCGTGCTCACCGGAGCGGATGCGGCCGAGTCGGGCGCGTGGCGCGAGGCGCGCCGCCCGTTCGCCCTCGAGACGACCGTGCCCGGCGTCTTCGCGATCGGGGACGTGCGGTCGGGTTCGGTGAAGCGCGTCGTCGCGGGGGTCGGCGAGGGCGGCGCCGCGATCGCGTTCGCGCACCAGTACCTCGCGCTCGAATCGGCGGCGCCGCGCACCTCTCAGCCTCGGAAGTAGGTCTCCGCGACGCGGGCGAGGTCCCACAGGTCGCTCACGCCGGCGAGCTCGCGCGCCGAGTGCATGGAGAGGATCGGGATGCCGACGTCCACGGTGCGGATGCCGAGGCGTGTGGCCGTGATCGGGCCGATCGTCGAGCCGCACGGCACGGAGTTGTTCGAGACGAACTCCTGGCTCGTCACCCCGGCCGCGGCGCACCAGCCGTTCCAGGCCGCGGCGCCCGCGGCATCCGTCGCGTAGCGCTGGTTGGCGTTGATCTTGAGGATCGGGCCCGAGCCCAGCAACGGCTGCACGACGGGGTCGTGCTTGTCGGCGTAGTTGGGGTGCACCGAGTGGCCCACGTCGCTCGACACGCACCAGGACGCGGCGAGCGCACGCAGCTGCTGCTCGCGATCGGCGCCGAGCGACAGCCACAGCCGCTCGAGCACGTCGGCGAGGAAGGGACCGGCCGCGCCCGACCGGGTGCCCGAGCCGACCTCCTCGTGGTCGAAGACGGCGAGCATCGCGATGTGGTCGGCATCGTGACCGTCGGCCGCGCGCTCCAGCGCGACCACGCCCGCGTGCACCGACGCGAGGTCGTCGAGGCGGCCGGAGGCGAAGAACACGTCGTCGCGCCCGAAGGTCGCGCCCCGCGCGGAGTCGGCGGTCACGATGTCATAGCCGCGGATGTGCGCCGCGTCGACGCCCGCCTCGCGCGCGAGCTCGCCGAGAATGTCGGCGGACTCCGCTTCGCCGAGACCCCACACCGGCTGCGTCTGCGACTGCTTGTCGAGGGCGAGGTGGTCGTTGACCTCGCGGTCGAGGTGGATCGCGAGCTGCGGCAGCCGCAGCAGCGGGCCGGACGCGGCCAGCACGCTGGTGCCGTCGTCGAGCACGAGGCGACCCGCGAGCCGCAGTTCACGGTCGAGCCACGAGTTGAGGAGGGGGCCGCCGTAGATCTCGACCCCAGCCTGGAGCCACCCGAGCTTGCCGGTCGTCGGCTTCGGCTTGAGCTTGAACCCCGGCGAGTCGCTGTGCGCGCCGAAGATGCGCACGCCCGTGGACGCCGTCGCGTTCGGCGGCACGACCCACGCGATCGCCGCGCCGTCGCGCACCACCACGTACTTCCCTCCGGCCGGGGCCGGCCATCCGGCCGCCTCGTCGAGCCGGACGAACCCCGCGTTCTCGAGGCGACTCGCGACCTCGGCGGCCGCGTGGAAGCTCGACGGCGACGCCGCCACGAACGCGGCGAGATCGTCGGCGTGAGCGAGGGCCGCGGGGCGGGTGGGAGCGGTGGACGAGGGCACGGGTGAGCCTCCTGAGGAACGGCCGGTGGGTGGTTCGATCGTAGTTCGGAGGACCTTCCCAGGAGGCCCCGCACGGCGGGATCCGAGCCCTTGATCTGGCCTTTTCGGACTTTCGGCTCACATGTAACGTTCAGGTAACGCACCGGAAGCGTCCAGAAACGCCCGGGAGACTCGGGGACTTGTGCCCGCCCGAACGGTCACGACGCGCCGCCCGACGGCGCATTTCGCTGATACGGAACCCGGTCTTACATGCGCTCCCACACGTCGACTTCACCCGCCCGCCGCACTCTCCGCCGCGCCGAACGCCGCCTCCGCCGCCGCCCGGTGCTGGTCGCCGCGACGCTCGCCGTCGGCGTGCTGGCCACCGCCGCGTTCAGCACGGCGACCCCCGCATCCCACGCCGAGGCATCCGGTTCGCTGACGAATTTCTCGCTCGCGTCGTACTCGACCGCGTCCGCCAAGGCCGAGACCGCTGCGGCCCCGAGCGCCTTCGAGAAGACCGTGGCTGATGCAGACGGCGCGATGACCGCGGCGGCCACGGTGGCCTCCGACATCGCCGCATCGGGTCTCGACGTCGGCACGCCCGACACGACCGTCGACACCACTGAGCTCGAGGACGCCGTGGCGCAGCTGCAGCGCGCCCAGTCGCTCCCCGCCGCGTACACGACGGAGCTCACGGATGCGGTGACCACCCTCACGGCGGCGGTGAACGAGGAGGCGCAGGGCCTGCGCGGCAAGCTCGACGCCGCGATCGCGCTCAAGGCGCAGCGCGAGGCGGAGGAGAAGGCCCGCAAGGAGGCCGAGGCCGCTGCTGCGGCGAAGGCCCGCAAGGAGGCCGAGGCCGCTGCTGCGGCGAAGGCCGCCGAAGAGGCCGCCGCCGCTGCAGCAGCGAAGAAGTCGACGCCGCGTTCGTCCGGGGCGCCCGTGTTCGCGACCGGCGGCGCGGTCGGCGGCACCAGCCCGGCCGACGCGCAGGCGACCGCCCGCTCGATGATCGGCGGCTACGGCTGGGGCGACGACCAGTTCAGCTGCCTCGTGTCGCTGTGGAACAAGGAGTCGGGCTGGAACTATCAGGCCTACAACCGCTCGAGCGGCGCCTACGGCATCCCGCAGGCGCTGCCCGGCAGCAAGATGGGCAGCGCCGGCGCCGACTGGCAGACCAACCCCGCGACGCAGATCGCCTGGGGACTCGGTTACATCTCGGGCCGCTACGGCACCCCGTGCGGCGCGTGGGGCCACTCTCAGTCCACCGGCTGGTACTGAGCCCCGCAACTCTTCGTCGGCTCCGGCCGGTCGACCCCGTGCGGTCGATCGGCCGGAGCCGTTTCAGCGGAGGAAGTCGGCCGGGTCGAACTGCTCGATCGGGATGACGCGCACGCGGGGCAGCTGCGCGTCGAAAGCCTCGACGTCGTATTCGAGGTCGAAGAACTCGACACCGGGGATACCCGAGAAGTCCGCGCTGCGGAATTCGTGGAACGCCACCACGCCGACACGGCGCCCGTTCCCGGCGAGCCGGGCGAGATCGTCGGCGAAGTCGCGGTCGTGACTCACCAGGGCGACGTCGTCTTCTCGATCCGCGAGGGCGCGCAGCGTCCGCTGGATCGCGATGTCGACGATCTTCTCGTCGGCGGGCCCGGACAGCGGAACCGGCTGGTAGCCCAGCGCGAGAAGTGCCTGGACGAACGGCATCGGCAGGTGCGCGCTGGCGTTGAGGAAGAAGAGCCCCTTGGCCGGCCGGCCCCACCGCTCCGACACGAACGTCAGAAGGCGGTCCCACCGCGGTCGCTCCTCCGGCTGAGGACGACGCCCCAGGATCGATCCTCCGAGTGTCGCGTCGATGTTCTCGCCGTCGACCAGCACCCAGCTGCTGCGTTCCACGCGTGCTCCCGTCCGTCAGGTCCGCTCCGACGGTAGCAGGCACGTTCCCCGGCGCCCGGGCGAGGGCTCACGCGGTGCGGAGGATCTTGTCCATCGACTTGCCGCGGGCGAGCTCGTCCACGAGCTTGTCGAGGTAGCGGATCTTCTGCATGAGCGGGTCCTCGATATCCTCGACCCGCATGCCGCAGATGACGCCCGTGATGAGCGAGGCGTTCGGGTTGAGGTCGGCGTCGGCGAAGAAGTCCTCGAACGTCGTGCGCTCGTCGATGTGCTGCTTCAGCTCGGCATCGTCGAAGCCCGTCAGCCACTCGATGACTTCGTCGAGCTCCTGAGTCGTGCGCCCCTTCTTCTCGACCTTCGTCACGTAGAGCGGGTAGACCGAGGCGAAGCTGATCGAGAAGATCCGGTGCATGCCGACAGGCTAATGCCGGACGGATGCCGCGGCCCACGGGATCCGTCCGCGCCGGCGAAGAGGATGGTCCCGGTGGGTTGCCCTCCCACCGGGACCATCGCGCGTTCACGGGAGGCGGTACGACGACCCGAACGCCGAAGCTCGACCGCTACGCGCTGAACTGCTGGTGTTGCCCTGCCAGGTTAGGCAGGGACGACCGGATCCATCTGCGTGTTGACAGGTCGCGCGGCGAACTGATACCGGCATTCACTCCGCGCCGACGGCGACGACGACCTTGCCGAGCGCACGGCCCTCGCCGTGCCACGCGAGGGCCTCGGGCACCTGGTCGAGCGGGAACACGCGGTCGATGTGCACCTGCACCTCCCCCGCCGCGCAGCGCTCCGCGACCGGAACGAACGCCGGCGGGCCCTGCCGCACGAACAGCACGCCGAGCCGCTTGCCGGTGAGGGCTCCGAGCAGTGCGCCGGCGGTCAGCATCCGTATCAGCGCCCGTCCTGTGCCGCCCACCATCACGCAGCGGCCGCCCTTCGCGAGCGCACGCGCGTACGCGAACACCGAACGGCGGGCGACCAGATCCACGATGAGGTCGTACGGACCGCCACGCGTGAAGTCCTCGCGCCGGTAGTCGATGACTTCGTCCGCTCCGAGCGCGCGGAGGAAGTCGAGCTTGCCGGCGTTGTCGACGGCCGTCACATGCACGCCCTTCTGCGCCGCGAGCTGGACCGCGAGACTGCCTGAGCCTCCGCCGGCGCCGTTGAGCAGCATCCGTGTTCCGGGCGCCGCCAGCGCGACAGCGTGCGTGGCGATCGCGGCCGCCTGCGGAAGAGCAGATGCCTCCGCGAACGACAGCTGCGCGGGCTTCGGGGCGAGCGTCGACTCCGGCGCGGCGACGAACTCGGCGAAGCCGCCGTAGCGGGGCATGACGTCGCCGAACACCTCGTCGCCGACCGCGAAACGTGTCACGCCTTCGCCGACGGCCGCGACTCGGCCGGCGACGTCGGAGCCGAGGATCCGGCGCCGCGGCCGGAACAGCCCGCCCAGCCGGGCGTAGGCGGGACTGCCGTGCAACCCCTCCCAGTCCGAGAGGTTGACCGACGTCGCGACGACCTCGACGAGCACCTCGCCGGCGCGCGGCACGGGCCGCGCGACGTCGCGCATCTCGAGCCGCTCGGGCGACCCGTACCGCTCGTACACGACCGCGCGCATGTCTCCATCGTCCCGGGCGCGCGGCGTCGCGCGCAACGACGTCCCGGCACGCTCACCGGTCGGCGGCCGGTGGCAGCAACGGCAGCAGGGCCCGGCCGAGCACGTCGGCCAGATCGGCGCTGATCTCCGCGGTGAGGTGATGCGAGTCGCGGTACACGAGCGTGTTGCCGAGGATCGGCGGGCACGCGTCAGCGCCGCAGAGGTACTCGTTGAGGTCGACGAGCGGGACGCCGCGCTCGTCGGTGGCCGCCGCCTCGCCGTCGCGGGCGGGCCCCTCGAGCGCGACCGTCCGGGGCTGAGCGCACGCCTCGGCGTCGGAGAGGTGCGCCGACAGACACGGCGCGGGGTCCTCCCGCATGTCGGGGGTGTCGGCCATCATCGCGACGGGCGCGTCGATCGCGTCGAGGGTGCGGCCGAACGCCGCCGCCCACGTCTTCGCGTCGTCCTCGACGCCCGGAGCGAGCTCCGGATCGGTGAAGGTCGCCAGGAGCACCAGGGCGGGAGGCGACGCGTTGATGCGGTCGATCACGGCGGCGCGCCATTCGGGGCACTGCGGGAAGGGCGCGCCCCGGCGCAGGGAGTCGATGTCGGCCGCCGGGCAGGAGCTCTTCGTGTGGACCTCGACCGAGTAGCCGGCCGACGTGGCGAAGCGCTCGAGCGCGGGGAACCACTGCGCCGCGTGCGAATCGCCCAGGAGCACGATGCGAGGAGCTGCGGGATCACCGTAGACGCAGCCCTCGGCGTCCGTGGAAGCGCTGCCCCGCATGCAGCCGTCCTCGTAGACCTCGGGGAGGCTGTCGCGCGCGTCGCGCAGCGCAGGCGCGAGGTTGTCGGGCACGAAGTCGGTGCCGCGCGGTGCGTCGACGATCACCGTGCTCGACGCCGCGCGCTCCGCGTGCAGCGAGCGCGTGTCGGCCACCGCGTACGCGGCGCTCGCAAGGCCCAGGCACGCGAGGGATCCGGCAAGCGCGCCGGCCAGCGTGACGCGCGCGCGCCGTTTCGTGAGCAGCGGCGCCTTGCGCACCGGATCCTCGACGAACCGGTACAGCAGCCATGCGACCGGCACGCACGCGACCGCGATGCCGAGCGTCGTCCACAGGGGCAGCTCCCCCGGCAGCGCGGTGCCCGGCAGCACGATCGCCGGCCAATGCACGAGATACAGCGAGTACGAGATCGTGCCGATGAACACCATGCCCCGGGTCGACAGCATCCGTGTCGGCCCGCGGTGGGTCTCACCTGCGGCGATCACGGCAGCCGTGCCGAGCACGGGAAGCGCCGCCGCCGCGCCCGGGAAGAGCGTCTCGGACGAGAAGAAGACAACGGATGCTGCGACCGCGGCGATCCCCGCCCACCCGAGGGGCGCCGCCCACCGCTCCCCCACGATTGCGGGCCTCTGCTGCAGCAGCACAGCGACGAGCCCGCCCACCCCGAGCTCCCATGCGCGCGACGGCAGCGAGAAGAACGCCCACGGCTGCGCGGCGGACGTGAGCCACACGCAGAGTGCGAACGAGGCGGCGACCACCGCGATGAGCACGGCGACCAACGCCCGTCGCGAGCGGACCAGCACCCACACGAGCGCAAGCAGCGCCGGCCACAGGAGGTAGAACTGCTCCTCGACCCCCAGCGACCAGTAATGCTGGAACAACGACGGATTCGACGACTCGGCCAGATAGTCCGAGTTCGCGGATGCGAAGAAGTAGTTCGGGACGTACAGTGCCGTGGCGACGGCCGCCGCCCAGAGATCCTTCATGAGCAGCGGCGGATACCAGATGAGCGCCGCGACGACGGAGAGGACGAGCACGACGAACGACGCGGGCAGGATGCGGCGCGCGCGCCGCGCGTAGAACTCCCCGAACTTCAGCCGGCCGTGGCTCTCGAGCTGCCCCAGCAGGTGGGACGTGATGAGGAAGCCCGAGATGACGAAGAAGACGTCGACACCGACGTAGCCGCCCGGCAGGAACGGAAGGCCGGCGTGGTAGAGCAGGACCGCACCGACTGCGATCGCACGCAGTCCTTGGATATCGGCGCGAAAACCCGAGTGGTCGGGCTGGGCGCTTGCTCGGTCCACCACGTGAGCGACTCTAGGACGGTCGGGTGAACGGTTGACACCCCCTTGACGCGGCGCCGCGAACGCTCCACCATTCGGCCCCAGGGTGCCTGCCCCGTTACGACACGCGGCCGTCCCCCGGGCGCGCGACCCGCAGCCAGCGATAGCCGTAGCCGGGCATCTCGAGCTCGACACGGCCCTTCTCGTCGAGCTCGATGCGCTCCGAAGCGAGGAGATCGACCAGGCACGTTCCCTCGGGCTCATCTCCCAGCGCGAACCGCGTCGTCGCCGGAACCTCATCGAAGTTGTGGAGCGCCACCATGCGGCCGACGTCCGCCCTCAGCGAATGCACGAGGAGCGCCGGCACCGGCTGTTCGAGCACTTCGAAGGCTCCCCACCCGAGTTCGGGCGAGATCCGGTAGCGCGACATCAGGTCGCGGAAGAAGTGCAGGAGCGAGTCGGGGTCCTTGATCTGAGCGGCCGCGTTGACGTGCTCGGGCGCGTAGCCGTCGCCAGGCGGGCTCGCGATCAGCCGCGACGGCGGCGCCGACGAGAATCCGCCGTTCTTCTCGCCCGTCCATTGCATCGGGGTGCGCACCGCGAGGCGCCCGGGGATGTCGATGTTCTCGCCCATCCCGATCTCCTCGCCGTAGAACAGCACGGGGGTTCCGGGCAGCGTGAACAGCAGGCTGTAGGCCATGCGGATCCGTCGCGGATCCCCGAGCATCGGGGGCAGGCGTCGCGTGATGCCGCGGCCGTAGACGCGCTGCCGCTCGTCGGGTGCGAAGGCGGCGAACACCTCCTCGCGCTCCGCATCCGACAGCTTGTCGAGCGTCAGCTCGTCGTGGTTGCGGAGGAAGTTCCCCCACTGGACGTCCTCAGGGAGGGCAGGGCGCGAGGTCAGTGCCTTCACCAGAGGGGCGGGATCCTTGCGCGCGAGCGACAGGTAGATCGCCTGCATCCCGACGAAGTCGAACTGCATCGACAGCTCGTTCACCTCTCGACCCCCGAAGTACTCCACCTGCTGGTCGTAGGGCAGATTCACCTCGCCGAGCAGGATCGCCTCGCTCGAGCGCCGCTGCAGAAAGCGCCGGAAGTCGCGCAGCAGCTCGTGCGGATCGGGGATCTCGGCGCCCTGGGGCATCTCGAGGAAGAAGGGGACGGCGTCGACGCGGAAGCCCGAGACCCCGAGCTGCAGCCAGAAGCCGATGACCCGCGCCAGTTCGTCGCGCACGACGGGATTCGCGATGTTGAGGTCGGGCTGGTGCTCGTAGAAGGTGTGCTGGTACCACTGCCCCGACGCCTCATCCTCGGTCCAGATGCCCTTCGCCTCACCCGGGAACACGGCGTTCTGCTGACCCTTCGGGGGCGGGTCGTCGCGCCAGACGTAGTAGTCCCGGTAGGGCGAGTTCACGCTCCGCTTCGCCTTCAGGAACCACGGATGCCGATCGGAGGTGTGGTTCACCACGAGGTCCACGATGACCCGCATGCCGCGGTCGTTGGCGGTGCGGATCACCTCCACGAGCTCGCCGTGGTTGCCGAGCCGCGGATCGACGCCGTAGAAGTCCGTGATGTCGTAGCCGTCGTCGCGGTCGGGAGTCGGGTAGAACGGCATCAGCCAGAGGCACGTCACGCCCAGCTGGGCGAGATAGTCGATGCGCTGCGCGAGGCCCTGCATGTCGCCGATCCCGTCGCCGTCGGCGTCCATGTAGGTCTCGACGTCGAGGCAGTAGATGATGGCGCTCTTCCACCACAGGTCGCTCGTGTCGGTGATCTTCATCGTGCCCTCCTCGGATCGGGAACGGATGCCGGCTGCCGCGGCCGCGCGGCGGCCTCGCAAGGTCATCCCGCGATTCTTACGGGCACGTGAGCGCCCGACGAGGCCCTTGAGATCGGCCTCGTCGTCGGGTACGCGCGGCTAGAGTCGAAGAGCCGCGGGGGTCGCAGCATCCATCCCCCTTCCCACCCCTTGCGGGCGCAACGGTGCGCGCACGATCCGAGGAGCAGCCGTGTCCACCGTCGCCGAATCCGCTGATCGCTATCGCAGCGAGCCGACCGTGCTGCAGGCCCTGCGCCGGCCGCGCCTTCTCACGCGCGAGGTCATCGCCGGACTCGTCACGGCGCTCGCCCTCATTCCCGAGGCGATCGCGTTCTCGGTCGTCGCGGGCGTCGACCCGCGGGTGGGGCTGTTCTCGTCATTCGTGCTCGCGGTCGTCATCGCGTTCACCGGCGGGCGCCCGGCGATGATCACCGCCGCCGCGGGCGCGGTTGCGCTCGTCATCGCGCCCGTCGCGCGCGAGTACGGCTCGGACTACCTCATCGTCACGATCGCGCTCGCGGGCATCATCCAGGTGCTCTTCGCGGTGCTGGGCGTGGCGAAGCTCATGAGGTTCATCCCGCGCAGCGTCATGGTCGGCTTCGTGAACGCGCTGGCGATCCTGATCTTCCTGTCGCAGATGCCGCAGCTCGTCGACGTGCCGTGGGCGGTGTATGTGCTCGTGGCGGTGGGGCTCGGCATCCTCTTCGTCTGGCCGCGGATCACGCGCGCCGTCCCCGCGCCACTCATCGCGATCGTGGTCCTCACGGTGGTCGTCGTGGTGTTCGGGCCCTCGGCGGTGCCGAACGTGGCCGACCAGGGCGAGCTGCCCCGGAGCCTCCCCGAGCTGCTCATCCCGAACGTGCCGCTCACGTGGGAGACGCTCCAGATCGTCATGCCGTACGCGTTCGCCGCCGCACTCGTGGGCCTCCTCGAGTCGCTGATGACCGCGAAACTCGTCGACGACATCACCGACACCCGCTCGCGCAAGACCCGCGAGGCGTGGGGCCTCGGCGTCGCCAACGTCGCCTCCGCGTTCTTCGGCGGCACCGGCGGCTGCGCGATGATCGGCCAGACGATGATCAACGTCAAGACCTCGGGCGGCCGCACCCGCATCTCGACGTGCCTCGCCGGAGTATGGGTTCTCGTGCTGGTGGTCGCCCTCGGCGACATCGTCGGGCTCATCCCGATGGCGGCCCTCGTCGCCGTGATGATCGTGGTGTCGGTCATGACGTTCGACTGGCACAGCATCCGTCCGTCGACGCTGAAACGGATGCCGCTGAGCGAGACCCTCGTGATGCTCGTCACCGTCGTGGCCACGGTGTGGACCCACAACCTGGCCGTCGGAGTGATCCTGGGCGTGCTGGCCGCGATGGTGCTGTTCGCGCGCCGCGTCGCCCACTTCACGACCGTCACCCGCGAGGTCGACGGCGACACCGCCCGCTACCGCGTCGACGGCGAGCTCTTCTTCGCCTCGAGCAACGACCTCACCACGCAGTTCGAGTACGCCGCCGACCCGCCGCACGTCGTGATCGACCTCTCGCGCACCCACGTGTGGGATGCCTCGACCGTGGCCGCCCTCGACGCCATCGTCACGAAGTACGAGGCGCGCGGCACGACGGTCGAGCTGCACGGGATGACGGATGCTGCGGCCCGCTTCCACGGCCGCCTCAGCGGCGAGCTCGGCTCGGCCTGACATCCCTGGGACACACGCCCCGACCCGTGAGAGTACAGCTGGTGGACGAGACGTCGGGTATTTCCCAGGGTCTCGTCCACCGGCTGTACTCTCACCGAGCCAGCGCCAGAACTCACGGCCCCCTCCCAGGTTCGCGGGACCAAAACCCGCGACGCATCCGTTCTTCCTCTATGACGCCGCAGCCAGCCGCGTCGAACTGGAGGAATCGTGAGCAACGAGTACCGCAAGACCCCGGAGGCGCTGAGCCGCCTCACCGACACCCAGTACCGCGTGACACAGGAGGAGGGCACCGAGCCCGCCTTCCGCAACGCGTACTGGAACAACCACGAGCCCGGCATCTACGTCGACGTCGTCTCGGGCCAGCCGCTCTTCTCGTCGACCGACAAGTACGACAGCGGCACCGGATGGCCGAGCTTCACCAAGCCCATCGACCCCGACGCCGTGTCGACCAAGAAGGACTGGAAGCTGCTGCTGCCGCGCACCGAGGTGCGCTCGTCCGGCGCCGACAGCCATCTGGGTCACGTCTTCCCCGACGGCCCCCGGCAGGTCGGAGGCCTGCGATACTGCATGAATTCGGCCGCACTGCGCTTCGTGCCCGTCTCGTCGCTCGAGGACGAGGGCTACGGCGCCTACCGACACCTCTTCACCACCGAGAACCAGGAGCACGCATCATGACCAGCGGTCCCTTCGACACCGGCGAGATCACCCGCACCCCCGGCACCGAGACGGCCCTCCTCGCCGGCGGCTGTTTCTGGGGCATGGAAGATCTGATCCGCCGCCAGCCCGGCGTGCTCGACACCCGCGTCGGCTACACCGGCGGCGAGAACGCGCACGCGACGTACCGCAAGCACCCCGGTCACGCGGAGGCAGTGGAGATCGTCTTCGAC
The DNA here is from genome assembly GCF_041938625.1 of Microbacterium trichothecenolyticum. GTDB lineage: Bacteria > Actinomycetota > Actinomycetes > Actinomycetales > Microbacteriaceae > Microbacterium > Microbacterium trichothecenolyticum_D. The sequence continues at coordinate 3,411,694 of NZ_CP169427.1, forward strand.
CCCACCCAGACCACGTACCGCGACATCCTGGCGTTCTTCTTCCAGATCCACGACCCGTCGACCCTGAACCGTCAGGGAAACGACATCGGGTCGAGCTACCGCTCCGCGATCTTCCCGCTCTCCCCCGAGCAGGCCGAGGTGGCGCGCGACACCATCGCGGACGTCGACGCGTCGGGGCTCTGGCCGGGCAAGGCGGTCACCACGATCGAGCCCGCAGGCCCGTTCTGGGAGGCCGAGCCCGAGCACCAGGACTACCTGATCCGCATTCCCAACGGCTACACCTGCCACTTCCCGCGTGCCGGCTGGGTGCTCCCCAAGCGCGCCGACGCGACGGCGTAGGAACAGACGGGAAACGGATGCCGCGGCCCTGCCGGGTCGCGGCATCCGTCGTCCGCAGCGCAGGGAGTGAGGACTACACCGTCGCTTCGACGGGCTGGCGCAGGATCGTGCGGAGCTTCTCGGGGGCGGTGCGGCGGGGGTCGGCGAGGTAGATCTCGTGGTGCCGGCCACGCATGCGCAGACCGGCCCCGGGAATGAAGCGCTCGTGCATCTCGGCGAGCACCCGCGCCTCGTCGTCGTACGACCCGATGTGCAGGGTCTGCACGCAGCGTCCCTCCGCGAGCTCGGCCAGGCGCAGCCGGTCGAGGGCGGGTGACCCGCCCTTCGCCGCCGCCGCGTCGCGCGCGCGCTCGAAGTGGCTGCCGTCGAGCCACTCGGGGACGAGACTCATCATCGTCCAGCTCCACCGCGACTTGTCACGCTCCGTCGTGAAGGTCGCCATGTCGTCGGACCACCAGAGGCCCTCGAGCGGCATCACGACGTAGTCGCGGTCGAGCTCGCCCTTGCTCAGGAACTTGAGCTTGTAGGCGACGCCGAACACCGCCGCCACCGCGTCGCCGTATTCCTCGGCCGTGTTCGGGTCGCCATGGCCGTCGACCATGAGGTACTGCAACGGCGGAACGTCGACGATCTCGAACGACCCCCGCGGTGCGGTGTACGCCGCGATCGACTTCTTGAGGTCGAGCTTGGTCACGACGCGTCCTCCGCCGTCTCCGACTGGCCGCTGCTCGACGATTCCGACTTGCGCGAGCCCGCTTCCAGCACGTCGCCCGTCGGCAACTCCTGGTGACCGCCGAACTGCAGACGCATCGCCGAGAGCACTTGGTTGGCGAAGTGGTCCTCGTCGCGCGACGCGAACCGTTCGAAGAGGGATGCCGCGAGCACCGGCGCCGGAACACCCGTGTCGACGGCGGCCTTCACCGTCCAACGCCCTTCACCCGAATCCGACACACGGCCCGCGAGGCCGTCGAGCGTCGGGTTGCCCTGAAGCGCCGCCGCGGTCAGGTCGAGCAGCCACGACGAGATCACCGAGCCCCGGCGCCACAGCTCCGCGACTTTCGGAGTGTCGATCGTGAACTGGTAGAACTCGGGCTCCTCGAGCGGTGCGACCTCGGCTGAGTGCTCGGCCTCCTTCACACCGGCATCCGCGTGCTCGAGGATGTTGAGGCCTTCGGCGAGCGCCGCCATCACGCCGTACTCGATGCCGTTGTGCACCATCTTCACGAAATGGCCGGCGCCGGAAGGCCCGCAGTGCAGATACCCGAGCTCCTCGGGGGCGAAGTCTCCGGCGCGGCCCGGCGTGCGCTCGACCTCGCCGCTCCCGGGGGCGATCGTGCGCAGGATGGGCTCGAGCCTCGCGAACGCCTCGTCGGGCCCGCCGACCATGAGGCAGTACCCGCGCTCGAGGCCGAACACGCCGCCGCTCGTGCCGACGTCGACGTAGTGGATGCCGCTGTCTCGCAGCGCGGCCGCGCGGCGCACGTCGTCGCGGTAGTTCGAGTTCCCGCCGTCGATGATGATGTCGCCCGGCTCGAGGAGAGCGGCGATCTCGTCGACGACCTTGCCGGTGAGCCCGGCGGGGATCATGAGCCACACGGCACGGGGAGCCTCGAGCTGGGACACGAGGTCGGCGAGACTGCCGGACCCGACGGCGCCTTCGCCCGCGAGGGTGGACACGGCATCGGGGCTCACGTCGTACACGACGCATTCGTGCCCGTCCCGCATGAGGCGCCGGACGATGTTGCCGCCCATCCGGCCGAGGCCCACCATTCCCAGCTGCATCGCCACTCCTCTGCTCGCCTGCCGAGAGCGCCGCGCGCAGGCGCCCGTCCGTCCCCGAAAGTCTAGGGAGCCCTGGTCACACGTTGATGATCGTGCTGAAGGCCAGCACGATGATGAGCGCGTTGAGGAAGAAGCTCGTCGTGGTGTGCCAGACAACGGTCCACCGCATCCGTGTCGTCATCACCTGGACGTCCGACACCGAGAAGGTGGTCGCGTTCGTGAACGAGAAGTACACGAAGTCCGCGAGCCGCGGGTACTCGGTGCCCGGGAACTTCAGCGGTGGAACGTCGGAGGCCCGATAGCGGCGGTCGTAGATGCGGGAGAAGCCCCAGTGGTAGAGCGCCCACGACAGCAGCATCGCAACCACGCCGATCGGCTCGACCGAGCCCTGCCAGCCAGGTTCGTTGCGGAGCACGAGGAGTTCCGTGGCGGCGACGATCCCGACGATGCTCGCGAGGAAGGTCGCGGTCACGGTGATCGCGGCGACCAGCGGATGGGCGTCGAACTGCCCCATCCACCGAGGGGCCTCGGTCCGGGATCGCCGGACGCTCACTCCGACGGCGATCACCGACGCGAGCCAGTACAGGCCGCCGAGCGCGCACCACGCGGCGAGGGCATCGACCGTGCCCTCGTCCTCCTCCGACAGGAAGACGACGAGGCCGAGCCAGATCAGGGCGAGCTGCACCAGCAGATCCGCGACTCGCACGATCACCGCCCAGACCACACGCACCCCCGGGGACGAGTTCCTGCGTGCCACCGTAGCGGGTGGGGTGCCCGTCTCGGGTGACGAACTGACCTCAGTCGTGCGGCCCGCGCCGGCCGGAGAAGCCCGCGAACAGCGCGTAGAGCAGCGGCACGAGCGAGCCGACCATCAGCGCGGTGCCGATCGTCAGGTCTTCCGCTCGCAGCACGGCCCCGCTGATGAGGAGTCCGGCGAACAGCACGGCGGCCACGACGCGCCGGATCAGGCGCTCGAGCCGGCGCAGCCAGCGGTCGAGCTTCGGCACGTCGGCGACGAGGCGCCCGTCCTCGATGCGCGTCACCATGTCGTCGAGGCGGCGCGGCAGCCGAGCCATGACGCCGGCGGTGGACACCGCCTCCTGCGCGATCGCCTTCGCCGCGTTGCCCCGCTCGTCGCGCAGCAGGCGGGCGGCGTAGGGCTCGACAGCGTCCCACACGTTGAACGCGGGATCGAGCGAGCTGCACATGCCGCTGGTGAGCGAGACCGCGCGGATGATCAGCAGGAAGTTCTCGGGCAGCTGGAACGGCAGCGACCTCATCACGTCGCCGAACTCCTTGGCGAACTGGCGGAACTCCCGCGGATCGACCTCCTGCAGCTCTGCGAACCCCATGCCGCCGAAGCGGGCGAACAGCGCCGTCATGGCCCGCTCGAGTTCGACCGTGTCGGCCGACGGGAGGAGCACGCCGACGGCCCGGATGCTGTCGATCATCTGCGCGCTGTTGCGTGAGGCGACCGCGATCATGAGCTGCTGCAGGTTGTGGCGCAGCTGGTCCGGGACCTCGCCCATCATCCCGAAATCGATGAAGGTGAGGGTCCACGGGTGCCGGGTGTCGCCGGCAGCCCGCGTCACCGGCGTCACGAAGATGTTCCCCGGGTGGGGATCGGCGTGGAAGAATCCGCGCAGGAACAGCTGGTCGAACATCACGTTCGCGAACTCGACCGCAACCTCGGCCGGGTCGATCCCCGCCGCTCGCAGCCCGTCGACGTCGTTGATCTTGATCGCGGTGACGTCGGCGAGCGTCAGCACGCGGCGCGTCGTGCGCTCCCACGCGATCTCGGGAACCGTCACGCGCGGGTCGCCCGCGAAATCCGTGGCGAACCGCTCCGCGTTCTGCGCCTCGTGCAGGTAGTCGATCTCCTGGCGGCTGGTGTGCGCGAACTCGTCGACGAGCGCGGGCAGGTCGACATGATCGCGCACGACCCGGACGCGGGTGAGCCAGCCGGCCACGCGGCGCAGCGCCGCCAGGTCGACGTCGACGATCTCCTCGATCCCGGGCCGCTGCACCTTGACGACGACGTCGGCGAACCCGGTCTCGGCGGCGTCGGCCGGCGTCAGGCGCGCGCGATGCGCCTGGCCGAGGGATGCTGCGGCCACAGGTGTCTCAACGACCCATTCGAACGCGCGGCCGAGGGGGACGCCGAGCTCGGCCTCGGCCAGCGTGCGGATGGCGGGGAAGGCGACGGGCGGGACCTCGTCCTGGAGGCCCTCCAGTTCCTTGGTGATCTCGGGCGGCAGCACATCGAGCCGCGACGAGAGGAACTGACCCACCTTGATCATGAGCCCGCCGTACTGGACGGCGAGCACATGGAACCGCCGGGCGATGGTCTGGAGGCGCTTGGTGCGCCCGCGCGCGGCGAGCGCGCCGAAGCCGAACCGCGGCAGGACGAGCTCGTACCACCACGCCTGCACGATGTACCGGCCGGCGAAGCGCAGGATCCGGCGGTAGCGGGCGCGCGGGTTCCCGACGTCGGCCATCGAAGCTCCTCGGACGGTGCTGTTCAGCGGTTAGGGGTGCCTGCGGTCCCGGTCGCCCGGGATTGCGTGCCCCGCCGAACCCGCGGACTCGAGCCGACGCCGTCTGCCGGCACGCCGGCCGTCAGTCCTGAGCCAGGATCGAGTAGAGCTTACGCCGCGCGTCGTCGAGCACTTCGACGGCCTTCGCCACCTGCTCGGGCGTGCCGCTGCGACCGACTGTCGCGGCCGCCTGCGCGAGCTTCGCGCCGGCCTTCGGGAGCGCTGTGGCACGGCCAGAGTCGCGCGACCCGGCCGATTCCCACGGCGCCGACTGCCCCTCGGCGGCCGCCGCCGCCGCACGACCGGCCTCGGTGAGCGAATAGGTCTTCTTGCCGTTCGATTCCTCGGCGGCGACGAGGCCCTCGTCGGCGAGCATCTGCAGCGTCGGGTAGACCGAGCCGGGGCTCGGCTTCCACGCGCCGTCGCTGCGCTCCTCGATCTCCTGGATGATCTGGTACCCGTGCATGGGCTTCTCGGCGAGGATCGCGAGCACCGCGGCTCGCACATCACCCTTCGCGACGCGCGGTGAGAAGCTGCGCTCGAATGTGTCTTTCAACTGGTCCATCGCGTCCCAGAAGCTGCTCGGAAGCCCCGAGCCCTGCCCTGATGGACGCGAACCGAATCCCTGGAACGAACCGCTCATGACGACCTCCTGAACGAGCGTGTGCCGACACCCTGACGATACCTACCGATATATCGGTGAACAAGGGTCGGACCTGAGCGTTCGCTGTGCAGCTCGCGGACGGATGCTGCGGCATCCCTCGCTCACCAGCCGAGCGAACCCGGTTCTCCCTTGAACGGACCGACGACGTCAGGGGTGATCCACCCGCCGTAGAAGCGCCCGGGCTGGGGCACGACGTCGATGCCGTCGAGCGTGCAGCCGTCCATCTCCCGGGCGTACACCGCGACGCGCCCTGCGAGCGCCTCGAAGCCTGCGGACGGACGCGGGTACGTCCACGCCGCGCGAGGGCGCACCTGGTCTCCTCCGTGCACGTCGAAGTAGATGGCACCGCCTTTGAATTCGCAGTGCGACGACCCTTCGCCGGGCGTGAGCGCCCCCTGGCCGAATGCCTGGATCGGCAGGTAGTAGACCGGCGGATGGCTCGTCTCGAGAACGCGGACGACGTCATCGGTGTCGACGATGACCTCACCGCCCAGGCGGATCCGCGCCCTGCGCACGACCCGCTCGAGACGCGGGGGGCGGGGGTAGTCCCACACCGACTCCTGCCCGGGGCCGACCGGCATCGGCTCAGGTCGCATGGCGGTCTCCTCCACTGCGCATGTCAGCGCCCGTACTCCTCGAGCCACCGCAGCCATACCTCGCTGATCGTCGGATACGGCGGCACCGCGTGCCACAGGCGCTCGATGGGCACCTCGCCGACGATCGCGATCGTGGCGGCGTGCAGCATCTCACCCACGTCCTGGCCGACGAACGTCGCACCGACGAGTACCCGGCGATCCTCGTCGACGATCGCCCGGGCTCGCCCCTGGTAGTCGTCGGCGACCTCGCTGGCGCCCGCGATCCAGTAGAGGTCGTAATCGATGACACGGATGCTGAGTCCCGCCTCGCGGGCCGACTTCTCGGTGTGCCCGACCGCCGCGACCTCGGGATCGGTGAAGACCACCTGCGGCACCGCCGAGTGATCCGCCGTCGCGACGTGTCTGCCCCAGGGGGCGTCGTCGACCTGGGCGGCCTTCGCCCGTGCGGCGATGACGTCGCCCGCGGCGCGGCCCTGGTACTTGCCCTGATGGGTGAGCAGCGCACGGTGGTTCACGTCGCCGACGGCGTACAGCCAGTCCACACCGCGCACGCGGAGCGTGTCGTCGACGTCGAGCCATGAGCCGGGCTCGAGCCCGACCACCTCCAGCCCGAGATCCTCGGTCCGCGGCACCCGACCCGTCGCGACCAGCACTTCGGCGGCCCGCACTTCGGAGCCGTCCGACAGCGCCACCACGACCTCGCCGTCGTCGTCGCGCGACACCCGCTCGACGTCGATGCCGGTGCGGACGGTGGCTCCGGCATCCGTCAGTGCCTTCTCGACGGCCTCGCCGGCGAAGGCCTCGACGCCTCGCAGCAGACCGGAGCGGGCGATGAGGGTCACGCGGGAACCGAACGACGTGTACAGCGTCGCCATCTCAGTGCCGACGGTGCCGCCGCCGAGCACCGCCAGCGACGACGGGACGTCGTGCACGCCGGTCGCCTCGCGGCTCGTCCACGGCTGCACCTCGTGCAGCCCCGGGATGTCGGGCAGGAGCGCCGCCGAACCGGTGGACACCACGACCGCGTGGCGGGCGACGAGCTCGGTCTCGCCGCCGTCGGCACCGGTGACGGTGACCTCGCGCTCGCCCGTCAGGCGCCCGTGGCCGCGGACGAGATCGATGCCCGCACCCTGGAGCCATTCGACCTGCGACGTGTCGTCCCAGTTGTGCACGAGCTCGTCGCGGCGCACCAGGGTTCGGGCCACGTCGACGCTCCCGGTCACCGCCTCGGCGGCCCCCTTCACCCGGCGCGCGGCCTGCACTGCGGCGCCCGCGCGCAGCATGGCCTTCGACGGGATGCACGCCCAGTACGAGCACTCGCCCCCGACGAGCTCGCTCTCGACCACGACGACCGACAGGCCGCCCTGGGTCGCCCGGTCGGCGACGTTCTCGCCGACAGGTCCGCCGCCGATCACGATGAGGTCGTACTCCCGCGCAGTCATGCGCCCCACCGTAGCGGCGTGCGGTGACACCGGTGTAGCGGTTGCCCGCGACGCTCGCAGACGGAAGGATGGCGCACGTCACGACGTCTGTCCAGACTTGCCGCCATGTCCGCGGCCTGTGGTTATCTGGGAACCCCGGCCGAAAGGGCAGCATGGCGATCGAATTCCGTGGGGTCTCGAAGCGTTATCCCGACGGCACGGCCGCCGTGGAGGACTTCAGCGTGCTCATCCCCGCCCACAAGACGACGGTGCTCGTCGGCTCGTCGGGAAGCGGGAAGACGACGCTGCTGCGCATGATCAACCGGCTGGTCGATCCGACGGCAGGGGTCATCACGATCGACGACGAGCCGATCTCGGAACGCGACCCGGTGACGCTGCGCCGGGGCATCGGCTACGTGCTGCAGAACGCCGGCCTGCTCCCCCACTTCTCCGTGGTCGACAACATCGCCACGGTCCCGATGCTGAACGGCGTCGCGAAGGGGAAGGCGCGGGAGCGGGCGCTCGAACTCATGGACGTCGTCGGCCTCGAACGGGGACTCGCCAAGCGCTACCCGAGTCAGCTGTCGGGCGGCCAGCAGCAGCGCGTCGGGGTCGCCCGCGCCCTCGCGGTCGACCCCAACATCCTGCTGATGGACGAGCCGTTCGGCGCGGTCGACCCCATCGTGCGCCGCGAACTTCAGACAGAGACGCTGCGGCTGCAGGAAGAGCTCGACAAGACGATCGTCTTCGTCACGCACGACACCGACGAGGCGTTCCTGCTCGGCGACCAGGTGGTGATCCTCGAGAAGGGCGCCCGCGTCGCGCAGATCGGCAGCCCGAGCGAGATCATCGAGAACCCGGCGAGCGACTTCGTCGCGGACTTCATCGGGGTCGAGCGCGGCTCGCGCGCGCTGCGGGCCAAGCGCACCGCCCACGGCACGGTGCTCGTCGATGCCGCCGGCCGCACGCAGGGGGTGCTCGTGGAGGGGGACGAGCCGTGAACTGGGTCGCCGACAATCTCGATCTCATCTGGGCGCTCACGCTCGATCATCTGCGGCAGAGCGCCATCGCGATCGTCGCGGGCTTCGTGCTGTCGGTGCCCCTCGGCTGGCTCGCCTTCCGGTACACGGCGCTCCGCGGCACCGTGCTCACCGTGATCGGGCTGCTGTACACGATCCCGTCGTTCGCGCTCTTCGCCGTGCTCACCACACTGTTCGGCATCCCCTACCTGTCCGAGCTGAACCTCGTCGTCGCGCTCACGATCTACGCCGTCGCGATCATGACCCGATCCGTCACCGACGGGCTGGCGTCCGTCGATCCCGCCACGCGATCCGCCGCGGTCGCGGTCGGCTTCGGCGCATGGCGGCGGTTCTGGACGGTGGACTTCCCGCTGGCAGGACCGGTGATCCTGGCAGGGTTGCGGGTGACCGCGATGTCGACGATCTCGCTCGCCACGGTCGGCACGCTGATCGGCGTGCAGAACCTCGGCTATCTCTTCACGAACGGCTCTCAGCGCCGCATCATCGCCGAAGTGCTCGCGGGCGTCGTCGCCGTCGTGATCATCGCAGTGGTCGTCGATGCCCTGCTCGTGCTGGCGGGCCGTGCCCTCCTGCCGTGGACGCGACGCGTGAGCGCGCCGCGGCCCTCTCGACTTCGGGCGGTGACGGCATGAACCTCCTGGCCGAGGCCTTCGCGTGGATCTTCTCGCCCGCGCGCCTGACGGGCACACTGCCGCTGCCGACCGCGATCGCGCAGCACCTCGCCTTCACGTTCGGCTCCGTGGCGATCGCCGCGGTGATCGCGATCCCGATCGGCTGGCTGATCGGCCACACCGGGCGTGGTCGCGAGGTCGCCGTGTTCCTGTCAGGCGCGGCGCGCGCGCTGCCCGCTCTCGGCCTCGTCGTGCTCCTCGTCATGCTCTTCGGCGTGAACCTCAAGACGGAGGCCGCGGTGACGGTGTTCGTCATCCTGGCGATCCCGTCGATCCTGGCCGGCGCGTACGCCGGGGTCGAGTCGATCGACCGGACGGTGATCGACGCGGGCCGCGCGATGGGAATGACCGAATGGCAGATCCTGTTCCGGATCGAGATGCCCCTCGGCCTGTCGCTTCTCATCGGCGGACTCCGCTCCGCGACGCTGCAGGTGGTCGCGACCGTGACCATCGCCGCCTACGTCGGGCTGGGCGGTCTCGGCTTCTACATCATCCAAGGCCTCGGCACCCGCGATTTCGTCCAGATCCTCGGGGCCTCCATCGTCATCGTCGCGCTGGCCCTCGCGCTCGACGCGCTCTTCGCCCTGCTGGGCCGCTTCGCCGTGCCTCGCACGGCCGCTCGTCGCCCTCGCTCCCGCGGCGGCATCCCCGTGCTCGTCCGCGCCCCACAGTTCTCCCGCTGATCCCCACCACCACATCGGAGGTATGACAATGTCCACAGCACGAACCCGGCTCGCCGTCGCCCTCGCCGGCACCGCCGTCGCGGCGCTGGCTCTCGCAGGCTGCGCCTCGAGCGACCCGCTCACCGGCGACAGCACCGACAGCGGCGACACCGCCGACTCGTCGACCATCGTCATCGGCTCGCAGGCCTACTACTCGAACGAGATCATCGCCGAGATCTACGCGCAGGCGCTCGAGGGCGCCGGCTTCACCGTCGAGCGCAACTTCAACATCGGACAACGCGACGCGTACATCCCGTCACTCGAGGACGGCTCGGTCGACCTGTTCCCCGAGTACACCGGCAACCTGCTGCAGTACTTCGAGCCCGACACGACCGCAACCACACCGGAGGACGTCTATGCGGCCCTCGGGGATGCGCTGCCCGACGGGCTGACGGTCCTCGACCAGTCGCCCGCCACCGATCAGGACTCCTACAACGTCACGGCCACGTTCGCCGAGGAGAACGGGCTCACGTCGATCGCCGACCTCGCGGGCATCGACGGCCTCGTCCTCGGCGGCCCGCCGGAGCTCGAAGACCGCCCCTACGGGCCGACCGGCCTTGAAGAGATCTACGGCGTATCGGTCACCTTCAATCCGACCGCCGACACGACGGTCGACGAGCTGGTGGCCGGCAACATCCAGGTCGCGAACGTCTACAGCGCCGATCCGCGCATCGAGACCGACAAGCTGGTGACGCTCGAAGACCCCGAGGGCCTCTTCCTGGCGTCGAACGTCGTCCCGCTGGTGAACGCCGACATCGCGGACGAGATCGCCGACGTGATCAACGCGGTCAGCGCGGCGCTGACCCCGGCAGGCCTGGTCGCGCTCAACGTCGAATCGACGGTGGATCAGCGCTCGTCGGAGGACATCGCCAAGGACTGGCTCGCGGCCAACGACCTGAGCTGACCTGCCATCCGGCACCGCCGCTCACAGCGCCTCCTCCGCCGCCCGCTCGGGCGGCGGAGGAGGCGCTGCCGCCTTGACCGGCCCGCTAGGTTGGGCACCGAGGAGACCGAGAACAGGAGCCTCATGTCCGATCCCCTGACTCCCGGCGCGCAGAGCGAGCCGGCCGCCGCGGAAGCATCCGACCCCGTGACGCATGACGACGCTCCCGCTGCACGGCCCTACAGCACGCCCGATCTCGGCGCACCGCAGTACGCCGTCCCCGCCTACGCGGCTCCCGAGACCGGCGAACCGACGCCCCCGACGGGCGCCCCTGTCCACTACGCCGCACCGCAGGGTTACGCGCTGACCGGCGGCGACCCCGGAGCGGGCACCACTGGCTCCGCCTTCCCGCCGTACGGCGCGCCCCACGGCCGCGCCGGCGCCGGGCTCTCCCGTCACGCCCCGCTACGGCGGCACGCCCGGGTACCCCGGATCACTCGGCTGGTCGGCGAATCAGGCCGGCGCGGGCTTCCGACCGCCGGGTGGACCCGACGGGCGGCCCAAGACGCTCGCCATCATCGCGCTGATCCTCGCTGCCGCCGGCGTCCTCCTGGCGTTCGTCCCCTCGGTGTCGGGCTCTTTCGGCGCCGGCTGGCTGTCATTCCTGTTCCTGTTCGCGGCCTTCGTGCTCTCGATCGTGGCGCTGGCCAGCCGCGACCAGGGCGGGAAGGGCATCGGCGTCGGGGCTCTGATCACGTCCCTCCTCGGCGGGATCCTGACCGTCGTCCTCACCATCGCGTCGGTCTTCGGATCGTTCGCGTCATCGTTCGGCGGCGACGCCGAGCCGGGCGACGAGGGCGGCTACTCCTACGACGAATACTCCGTGCCCGGGATCGCCGCCCCGGGCACGGACGGGCAGCCCGATCCCGGTGTCGCGTTCGCTCCGCCGTTGCAGCCGTCGGCGACGGAGACCGCGTTCGGACACGATTACGACGACGTGTGGTGGTACGTCGTGATCGTCGACAACCCCAATGCCGACTACATCTTCGACGCCTACATGGAGGTTCGCGCCGTGACCGAAGACGGGTCGACAGTGGCCCCGTCGACTGCGTTCGCGACACTCCTCGCCGGCCAGACCGCGGTCGTCGGGTACTTCTTCGACGTGGGCGAAACGCAGATCACGAGCATCGACGTCGACCTTCCCCGGGCCACCGACGCGACGCTGTCTCCTGCCGACGAGACCGGGTCGTTCACCGTGGACGGCATCTCCCCGTCGTCGAGCGACAGCGGGGCGACAACGGCGACGGGCACGCTGAGCAGCCGGTTCGCGGAGGACCAGCAGTACGTGAGCATCACGGCGCTCGCGCGCTCCGCCGACGGCGCGATCGTCGCGGCCGCCACCAGCATGGTGGAGAGCGTTCCCGGCGACGGCACGCCCGTGCCGTTCGAGGTGTGGTTCAGCGCGCTCCCGGCCGACGCGACGCTGCAGGCGTTCGCGCACCGTTGACAGCCGCACGGATGCTGCGGCCGCCGCCTCTCCGAATCAGCGCGGCCGCACGCGTCGCACGACGGTGACGATGACGCGCCACCCCACCAGCGCGACCAGCAGTGTCAGCGATGCGACGATGATGAACGCAATCGCGGTGCCCTGACCCGATGCCCAGCGCAGCAGCATCCCACCACCGACCGTGATCGCCCAGACACCCAGTCCGGTGCGCACCGGCGCCGCAGGCGCGCGCCACGCTCGCACCACGAGCCAGCCGATGCCCAGCCCGGCAAGGAACGGCCAGGCGGTCTGCCACAGACCGGTCCAGACGTCGGAGTCGTGGCTCGCGCGGCCGATCGCGGCGAACGCGATCACCAGCACGGCATCAGCCGCGAGCGCGAGCAGCACCGCCGCGCGACCGGCGGTACGAGCGCCGGAGGCGGGCGCGGAGGCGCTCACGCGCGCACTCCCGCGCGCGGTGCGAGGCCCGGGGTCAGCGCCTCCCGCTCGTCGAACACGAAGCAGTCGCCGCTCCAGTGGTCGCCGCCCACGTGCTCGAAGTAGCCGAGGATGCCGCCGTCGAGCTGGTACGCGTCCACGCCGACCTCGCGCAGGTAGATCGCGGCCTTCTCGCAGCGGATGCCGCCGGTGCAATAGCTCACCACCGTCTTGCCCTCGAGATCGGGCGCTGCGGCGGCCGCAGCATCCGGGAACTGCGTGAATCGCTCGATGCGCCAATCGAGAGCCCCATCGAACGCGCCGTAGTCGACCTCGAACGCGTTGCGGGTGTCGAGCAGCACGACCTCGCGCCCGTCGTCGTCATGACCGCGGTCGAGCCAGCGGCGGAGTGTCGCGGGCGCCACCGCGGGTGCCCGGTTGCCCTCGGGACGGACGGTGGGGTGATCCATGCGGATGATCTCGCGCTTCACCTTGACGAGCATCTTGCCGAACGGCTGCTCCGCCGACCAGCTCTCCTGGGTCGTCAGTGCGGCGAAGCGCTCATCGCGCCGCAGCTCTTCGACGAAGCCGCGCACCGCGCCGGCGTCTCCCGCCAGGAAGAGGTTGATCCCCTCCTCGGCGAGCAGGATCGTGCCCTTCAGCCCCGCGGCGACCGCGCGCTCGCGCAGCAGCGAGCGCAGCCCGGCGGTGTCGTCGATGCGCGTGAACAGGTACGCCGAGATGTTGAGAACGGATGCCACGCCTCCAGCCTACGGAGCCTTCCCTAGTCCCTTCGCCCGGCGTGTCAAGGGCCTCGCAGCGTCATCGCGTGCCCCCGCAGGCTGGATGCACGTGCAGGGGCGCGCCGTGCGCCCCTCGATCGTCCGCAGGAGACCTCATGACCGACCCCACCGTCCCCGAACCGCTGCCGGGTCAGACCCCGCCGGGTGAGATGCCGCCGGGCTCGCCCCGGCCGGGCGGCCCTGACCCCGGTCCCGGCCCCAGCATCCCGCAGCCGCCGGACGAGCCGACCGCGCCGTGGCCCGAAGAGCCGCTGGCACCGCACCCCGAGGAGCCGTCGTTCCCACCGCCACCGGAGACCCCGCTCCCGTAGGCGGGGTGTCCAGTCGGGCCCGCACGGTGCCTCAGCCTGGCGCAGCGATGCGTGCGTGCACCAGGGGTCCCCTCAGCCGAGCGGCGGGATCGGCGGAAGAGCCGGAACCCCGGCCTCGACGATCCGGCCCGCCTCGAACAGCACCTCTTCGCCGAAGGACGCCCCGATGAGCTGGACGCCGGTGGGCAGGCCGTCGGCCCCGAGTCCGGTGGGCAGTGCGAGCGCCGGCAGCCCGAGGAAGTTGACGACGACCGTCAGCCACAGGTCGCGCCATGCGCGGTCGGCGGCGTCCTGCCCGCCGAGGTCGTAGTCCGGTTCCCGCATGCGCGAGGTCGACACCGGTCCGAGGATCACCGGCACGTCGACCAGCAGCCGTCGCCACTCCGCCACGATGGCGGCTCGGCGCGCCCACGCCTCCGCGTAGTCGCGCGCGGACTCGTACGGGCGCGCGGCCGCGGTGCTGTCGCGCAGGAACGCGGTGGCCGAACGCCCGAGCGGCTGACCGAGCGCCGCCGGGTCGAGCGAGATGAGCATGTCGGTGCACGACAGCCGCCGCCACAGGACAGCCGCCTCCTCGAGCAGCGGAGCATCGACGTCGACGACCTCCCACCCGGCACGGATGACGGATGCTGCGGCCCGGTCGATCCCACCGGCCACCTCCGCATCCACCGCCAGGCCCGCAGGATCGCGCACGACGCCGACGCGCCGCGGCACCTGGTCGGGGCGCAGTTCGGGCGCGGCGACGGACACCGGGTCGTCAGCATCCCATCCCTGCATCACCCGCAGGGCGAGCGCGACATCGTCGACCCGTCGTGCCATGGGGCCGTTCACCGAGAACTGCTGCAGTGTGAGCGCGACCGGCTGCCCCTGCACCGCCGCGCGCGGCACGCGGCCGAGCGACGGGCGGAGGCCGACGACGCCCGCGGCGTACGCGGGAAGGCGGAGCGAGCCGCCGAAGTCGTTGCCGAGACCGATGGCACTCATCCCGGTCGCCACGGCGACCGCGTCGCCGCCGCTGGATCCGCCGGCGCTGCGCTCACGGTTCCATGGGTTCATGGTGCGGCCGAACACGTCATTGTCGGTGTCCCACCGCATGCCGAAGTCGGGCATGTTGCCGCGTGCGACCGGCACGGCGCCGGCATCGCGCAGGCGGCGAACGATCGTGGCGTCTCTGGCCGGTACCGCGTCGGCGAGGCCTCGCCAGCCGTTCGTCGTGGCCGACCAGGTGAGGTCGATGTTCTCCTTCACGGAAATCGGCACGCCCGCGAGGGGTCCGGGGTCGCGACCGGCGGTGAGCGCGGCATCCACCTCCGCTGCGGCCGTCCTCGCACGGTCGGCGAACACGAGCGTGAGCGCGTTGACAGCGGGATTCACGCGCCCGATGCGGGCGAGATGTTCCTCGACCACTGCGTGTGCGCTCAGCCGCCCCTCCCGTACGGCAGCGGCGATGTCGACGGCGGAATCGGGGGGAAGCAGCGGCTGGCTCATGTCCGTCCCATCCCACCACGAGCGCCCGCCGACGTCGGCGATCGGCGCGACCAGGTAGCACTCAGCGAACGCACAGGCAATACCCCTTGCACTGACCGCGGGCGGGCGTACCTTTCTTCTCAGACCCCGCGACCGCGCGCCCGAAGCTCCACCCCTGACGGACGGCGATCGTGGATGGTGAGCGCGGAGACCGCTCCCCCAGTGGCGGCTCTCCTTGGCGCCCCGACGCTGTCCGCCCGTCCCCGCCGGCGGACAGCGCCACGTGCGGGCGCGAAATGGTGCGAATCGTGCGATGCTGCGCCACCGGGCGCCACTAGAGTCATGCCCATGGCATCAGGCAAGCAGCAGCAGAAGGCCGAACCCGAGCTCCACGGCGGCGTCCTCTCGGGTGGCGGAAGCTCCACCCTCTGGGGCTGGCTCATCGGACTCATCGTCTTCGTGTTCGTGGCAGTCCCCATCTCCATCGCGGTCCGGTTCGCGACCCACCCCGCGACGCAGTCGCTCTTCGGCGGGCGCCTGGAGGAGGCGACGAGCGGTGCCTACTCGGCGTTCTGGTGGATCGTTGCGCTGTTCCTGTTCGCGATCCCCGTGCTGGTCGGCTGGGGCGTCGCCAAGCTCTCCGGCCGCACGCTCGCGATCATCGTCGGCATCGTCGCGCTGTTCTTCATCGCGATCCTCATCTTCGGCCAGCTGTTCTGATCCGACACGGGTGATCGTGCGCGCACCCGGTCGTGGTGGCGTCCCGCGATAATGGGACCATGACGACCGGGTACAGCGCGATCTCGAGCTATTCCCGCGTCGAGATCATGCACCTCCTGCAGGAGCGCCCGCAGCGGCCGATCTCCGAGCTCGTCGAGGCGACCGGCCTGCACGCCAACACCGTGCGTGAGCACGTGCAGCGCCTCATCGACGCCGGATACGTGATCGCCGAGACCGAGCACCGCACCACGCGTGGACGCCCGCGCGTGCTCTACTCCGCGGCCACGGGCTCCGACGAGGCCTCGAGCCCCGTCGCCGTCCGCCGGGCGGAGGAGGCGGCTCGTCGCGGGGATCTGCTGCGTCGCGTGTACGGCTCGGATACGGATGCTGAGCTCGGGCCCGACGCGCTGCATCAGCTCGACGCGCTCGTCGAAGACCTCGGCGACGCCGGGTTCGATCCCCTGGTCGACGAACGCGACCTCACGGTCGATCTGACTCCGTGCCCGCACGTGCCCGCCGCCGAGCACCGGGGCGTGCTGTGCAGCGTGCACGTCGCGCTCATGGACAGCGTGCTCGCGCAAGCCGGCGGCCCGCTGCGTGTCGAGGGCATCGCGCCGTCCTGCGACCCGACGCAGTGCGTCGTGCAGCTCGCGACCGCTCGCGGCTGAACCCCGGGTCAGCGCACCGCGGCAGCCACCCGCACCCGCTCGGGGCGCGAGTAGACGTTCATCGACGACCCGCGCACGAACCCGACGAGGGTGAGCCCGGATGCCGTCGCCAGTTCCACGGCGAGCGACGACGGCGCCGACACGGCGGACAGGATCGGGATGCCGGCCATGATCGCCTTCTGCACGAGCTCGAAGCTCGCGCGGCCCGACACCTGCAGCACGGTTCCGGTCAGCGGCAGCCGGTCTTCGAGCACGGCCCAGCCGATCACCTTGTCGACGGCGTTGTGTCGCCCGACGTCTTCGCGCAGCACGAGGAGCTCGCCCGACGCGGCGTCGAACAGTGCCGCGGCGTGGAGGCCGCCCGTCTTGTCGAACACCGTCTGCCCCGCCCGCAGTACGTCGGGAAGGCCGGTGAGCAGGGTCGCGTCGACGGCCGTCGCATCCGCGCCTACGTCGTAACGCGACTGCTTCTCGATGGCCTCGATCGACGCGGTGCCGCAGACACCGCACGAACTCGTCGTGTAGAAGTTGCGCGCGATGTCCACGGCCGCGGGCGCGACATCCGGCGCCAGGGTGACGTCGAGGACGTTGTACGTGTTGTTCCCGTTCGCACTCCCGGGGGATGCACCCGTGCCGGGCCCGCCGCAGTGGATCGCGGAACGGAAGTCCCGACCCGAGCGGATCACGCCCTCGCCGGTCAGGAACCCGGCCGCGAGCTCGATGTCGTTCCCGGGGGTGCGCATCGTGACGGTGAGCGGCTCCCCCGCGACACGGATCTCCAGCGGCTCCTCCACCGCGAGGGTATCCGGCCTCCGGCGCGTGACCGCGCCCGACTCATCGAAGACGATGCGGGTGACGGGGCTGCGGGTGGTGATGCGGCCCATCTCAGCCGCCGATCGCGTTCATGCCGCGCGCGGGCTGCAGGAAGGCGGGATCGTTGATCGCATGCCCCGGCAGCTTGCCGTGCACGCAGGACCGCAGCATCCCATCGATCTGCGCGTCGTCACCACCGGTGCGGAGGATCGGCAGCAGGTCGTACTCGGTGCTCGAGAACAGGCAGTTCCGCAACTGCCCGTCCGCGGTCAGCCGCAACCGGTCGCAGTCGCCGCAGAACGGCGCCGTCACCGACGCGATCACCCCCACCGCGTGCGGGCCGCCGTCCAACACCCACCGCGCCGCGGGCGCCCCACCCCGACCGGGCACGGGCGTCAACGTCCACCGCGCCGACAGGGCGGTCAGGATCTCCTCCTGCGTCACCATCCGCGACCGCTCCCAGGTGTGCCCGGCATCCAACGGCATCTGCTCGATGAACCGCATCTGCGCGTCATGCGCGATCGCGAACTCCACCAACTCCACCAGCTCGTCCTCGTTGACATTCCGCATCGCCACCGCATTCAGCTTCAGCGGCCGCAACCCCGACGCCTGCGCTGCGGCGATCCCCGCCCGCACATCGTCCAGCCGGTCCCGGCGGGTCAGCACGTGGAACCGGTCACGACGCAGCGTGTCGATCGAGATGTTCAACCGGTGCAACCCGGCATCCACCAGCGCGGGCAGCAGCTCCGGCAGCCGGATCCCGTTCGTGGTCATCGCGACCTCCACCGGCGCCCCGTCCGGCCCGGTGATCGCCGCCAGCCGGCGCACCACCTCGACGATATCGGTGCGCAGCAGCGGCTCCCCACCGGTGAGCCGGAACGTGGTGATCCCGTCCGCCGCCGCCACCCGCGCGATCCGCACGATCTCATCCACCGTCAGGATGCTCGTCCTCGCCAACCACTCGTTGCCCTGCTCCGGCATGCAGTACGTGCACCGCAACGAACACCGATCCGTCAACGAGACCCGCAGATCCCGATGCACCCGCCCATGCATGTCCACGAGGGGAGCGCCCATCGACACGGCCGGCGCCGCGGTCGCGGGTGCGCCGCGGTCCGCGGATGCCGCGGGATGCAGCATCCGTCGCCCGATCGTGACCGGGATCGCGCTCACGAGCCCGGCTCCGATCGCTGTGCACGGCTCGCCATGTTTCCGAGGGTAGTCGCGCCGCGGACGGCAGGCGCCGCCGCAACCGCATTATTCACGGCGTTCGGGCTCGCCTCAGCCCCGGATTCCTGGGAATCTGGGTGCATCGGGCACCCGCTGGGGCTATGTCCCGTGTGGTCTGACCACATGCTACGGTGATCAGACCCAGTCCGGAACGATCGGAGAATCGCATCGTGGATCTGCTGGACCCTCTGCTGCTGGCGCGCTGGCAGTTCGGCCTCACGACGCTGTACCACTTCCTCTTCGTCCCTCTCACGCTCGGCATGGCGCTGACGGTCGCGATCTTCCAGACCGCGTGGTTCCGCACCGGCAACGTGAAGTGGCTTCATCTGACGCGGTTCTTCGGGAAGATCTTCCTGATCAACTTCGCGATGGGCGTCGTCACGGGCATCGTGCAGGAGTTCCAGTTCGGCATGAACTGGTCGTCCTACTCGCGGTTCGTCGGCGACGTCTTCGGCGCCCCGCTCGCCTTCGAGGGCCTCATGGCCTTCTTCTTCGAGGCGACGTTCATCGGCCTCTGGATCTTCGGCTGGGACAAGCTGCCCAAGGCACTGCACCTCGCGAGCATCTGGATCGCGACGATCGGCGCATGGTTCTCGGCGTACTTCATCCTCGCCGCCAACGCGTTCATGCAGAACCCGGTCGGCTTCAAGATGGCCGAGGACGGCTCCCGCGCCGAGATGACCGACTTCTTCGCGGTACTGACGAACCCCGTGGCGCTCGCGGCACTCCCCCACACCCTCTTCGCGGCGTTCATGATGACCGCGGGCGTGATCGTCTCGATCTCGGCCTGGCACCTGCTGCGCAAGCAGAACGTCGAGATGATGCGGTCGTCGCTGAAGTTCGGCCTGTGGGGCCTCATCGCCGCCTTCGCGGGCGTCGCGATCTCGGGCGATCAGCTCAGCCTCGTGATGGTGGCGACGCAGCCCATGAAGATGGCGGCCGCCGAGGCGACGTTCGACACCGTGTGCGGCGCGGACGCGTCGTTCTCGATCTTCACGCTCGGCACGCCCGACGGCACGAGCGAGCTGTTCTCGATCCGCGTTCCGTACCTGCTGTCGCTCTTGTCGACGCACTCGTTCGACGGCTGCGTCGAGGGCATCAACGACCTCAACACCCTCTACACGACGGAGATGTTCCCGCAGTTCGCCGACCAGGTCGACGGCAACTTCGCGCCGATCCTGTGGGTGACCTACTGGTCGTTCCGCTGGATGATCGGCCTCGGCAGCGTCGCGGCCCTCGTCGGGGTCGTCGGCCTCTGGCTCACACGCAAGAAGGCCAAGCGCGAGGTTCCCGCGTGGGCCTGGAAGCTCGCGATCTGGGCGTGGCCGGCATCCCTCCTCGCGATCCTCGTCGGCTGGATCTTCACCGAGATGGGCCGCCAGCCGTGGATCGTCTTCAGCCTCATGCTGACCGAAGACGGCGTCTCGCCCTCGGTGCCCGGGTGGACGGTGCTCATCTCTCTCACCGCCTTCACGCTGATCTACGCGGCGCTCGCAGTGGTCGAGTTCGGCCTCATCCTGAAGACGACCAAGAGGGGCCCGGAACCCCTTCCCGAGCCGGGAGCGCCGGACGCGCGCACCCAGGCGGTCGAAGACACCCCGACGACGGTCTACTAAGGGCTGCAGGAGCACATCATGGATCTCGCGTACCTCTGGTTCTGGATCGTCGGCTTCCTCTTCGTCGGCTACTTCGTGCTCGACGGCTTCGACTTCGGCGTCGGCATGTCGCTGCCGTTCCTCGGCAAGAACGACATCAGCCGCCGCCAGGTCATCAACACCATCGGCCCCGTGTGGGACCTCAATGAGACCTGGGTCATCGTCGCGGGCGCCTGCCTCTTCGCCGCGTTCCCGGAGTGGTACGCGACGCTCTTCAGCGGCTTCTACCTCGCGCTCCTGCTGATCCTGCTCGCGCTGATCCTCCGCGGCGTCTCGTTCGAGTACCGCCACCAGCGCGATTCGCAGCGATGGAAGAAGGGCTTCGACACGATGATCGTGGTCGGGTCCGCCGTCCCCGCCCTCCTGTGGGGCGTCGCCGTCGCCAACATCGTGCAGGGGGTGCCGCTGGATGCGGACCACGAGTTCACCGGCTCGCTGCTGACCCTCCTCAACCCGTACGGCCTGCTCGGCGGGCTCACGACCCTGCTGTTGTTCTTCACGCACGGCGTGTACTTCGTCGCGCTGAAGACCGACGGGCAGGTCGCCGCCGACGCGCGCCGGCTCGCCGGCCGCGCAGGGCTGCTCACCATCGTCGTCGCCGCGGCGTTCCTCGCGTGGACCGTCGTCATGGCGTTCTCCGAGAGTCGCGACTTCGCGATGGTCACGGCGATCCTGTCGGCCGTGGCGGCGGTGCTCCTCATCGCCTCGTGGATCTCGAACGCCCGTGGCCGCGAGGGCTGGGCCTTCGGGTTCGGCGCGTTCACGATCGTCACCGCGGTACTCGCCGTGTGGTTCGCACTGTTCCCGTTCGTCTTGCCTTCGACGGGCGACCCCGCCGGTTCGCTGACGATCGAGAACGCGTCGAGCACCGACTACACACTGACGATCATGTCGTGGGCGGCCCTCGTCTTCCTGCCGCTGGTGCTCGCCTACCAGGGCTGGACGTACTGGGTCTTCCGCAAGCGCGTCACGCGCTCCCGCATCGAGAAGGCGGCCGCGGCTGCCGCGCACTGACATGTCGGATGGCGGATGCTGCGGGCCGCAGCATCCGTCATCCCCGATGTCATTTCGCCGACAGGCCCAGAACCGGGTACATCACGGTGAACCCCTCCTGCAGTCCACCGGTCAGCGCGTCGCCGACATGACCGGCGCCGGGGACTTCGTAGTACGTGATCGTCATGCCCACGGCCTGCGCCTCGGAGGACACGTCCTTGGCGGCCTGGATGTAGGTCGGGTCCTGCGAGCCCGCGGTGAACACCGCGGTCATGCCGTCGTAGGTCCCGGAGGGGGCCGCTTTCATGATGTCGATCGGCTTCGCGGCCTCGAACGCTTCGGTGTCGCCGCCGTAGATCGTCGTGGTGACGCTGTCGGGGTCCTCCGAGCCGGGGAACGGCTCCCCCGAGATGTCGATGAGGTTCTTCCACTGATCGGGGTAGCTCGCGAGGTACTTCACGGCGCAGCCGCCGCCGTTGGAGTAGCCGGCGATGACCCAGTACCCCGGGTCCTCGATGATGTGGAGGTTCTGCTTCGCCCACGCGACCACGTCCTCGGTGATGTAGGTCTCGGCGTTCCCGTAGGCCTTCGAGTCGGCGCAGGCGGGGTCGTTGCCGCTCGGGCCGATCTGGTCGGCGACGATGACGATCGGCGCGAGGCCCTTGTTCTTCGCCGCGAAGTCGTCGAGCACCCCGCCGATGTAGCTCGGGTCGAGGTTACCGGGAAAGCCCATCATCATGATGACCAGCGGCAGCGCCGGTGCGTCCGCGACCAGCGCCGCCGGCGGCAGATAGATCCCGGCGGGCCGGGCGTCGAACCCCGACGCGGTCGCCGGGATCACCTGGGTGCCCTGCTGCCCCTTGGCGGGCATGTCGGCGGGCGGCGTGAACGTCTCGTACAGCGGACCCGCGTGGGGATCGGTGGTCGCGGTGTTGGTCGGCACGACGATCGGGTTGTCGTCTGCGACGCCGAACAGGCTTCCCAGGGTCGGGTTGAGTCCGTAGACCGCGTTGATGCCGATCGTGCCCGCGATCACGAAGACCACGATGCCGACGACCGCCGCGATCTTGCGCCACAGCGGCGAACTCCACAGGTTCGCCACCGCGACGCCGATTGCGGCGAACGTCCCCGCCGCCCACCAGAGCACGGGCGTGGGCAGCGGGTCGCTGCCGAACGCGTCGGTCGCATCGATGAGGAGCCCGATACCCAGCCCGAGAAGCGCTCCCCCGAGGAGGGCCAGCAGCGCGGTGAGCACCCACCGCGTCGTCGGCCGGCGGATGAGCAGCACCAGGAAGAACGCGATCGCGACGCCGTACACGATCCACGGCACCGGACCGTCGATGATCGGGATGCTCCACATTGCGCCTCAGCCCCCTTCGCGCGGTGCGGTGCGACACACAGTAGCGGTCTGCGCGTGGACGGCGACAGAGCGAGGGATAGGTAGGGTCGAAGTGGAATGAGTGAGACGGACGCCCCGCCTCGCGTGAACGGCAAGCCTGTCGACCCACGGCTGCTGAGGTACGCGAGCGCCTCTCGCGGTTTCTTCGTCGCCATCGCCGCGATCGCGGCGGCGCAGACCGCGGTGATCGTCGCGTTCGCGTGGCTGCTGACGCGGGCGATCACGGGAGCGATCGACCGGATGCCGTGGGCCGACCTCGCACCGACCCTCGGCGCACTCGCGATCGTGGTCGCTCTCCGCGCCGTGCTGCTCTGGGCGCGCGAAGCCGTCGCAGCCCGTGCGGCCGCGCGCGTACAAGGGCAGCTGCGCACGGGGCTCGTCGAGGCGATCGGCATGCTCGGGCCGGAGTGGCTCAGCGCACGCAACTCGGCGGCCCTCGCGGTGACCGCCGGACGCGGCCTCGACGCCCTCGAGGCATACTTCGGCCGGTACCTGCCGCAGCTCGTGCAGACCGTCGTCGCGACGCCGCTGATCCTCGCGGTGATGTGGTGGCAGGACTGGATCTCCGGGCTCACCGTACTGCTCACACTTCCTCTCATCCCCATCTTCATGGTGCTCATCGGCCAGGCCACGCGCTCGGTGCAGCACCGGCAGTGGCGCACCCTCCAGCGTCTCGCCTCGCGGTTCGCCGACACCGTGCAGGGCCTGTCGACGCTCAAGGTGTTCGGCCGGCAGCACCGGGCCGCAGCATCCATCGAACGGGTCACCGCCGAGTACCGCCGCGAGACGATGCGGGTGCTGCGGGTCTCGTTCCTGTCAGGATTCGCGCTCGAGTTCCTCGCGTCGATCGCCGTCGCCATCGTCGCGGTGTCGATCGGGTTCCGGCTCATCGACGGGACGCTGACGTTGGCCGTCGGGCTGTTCGTGCTGTTGCTCGCGCCCGAGGCGTATCTGCCGCTGCGCCAGGTCGGCGTGCAGTTCCACGCCGCGGCCGAGGGGGTCGCGGCGACCGACGACGTGTTCGACGTGCTCGATGCGGGGCAGGGCGCGGCGGTGACCCCCGCCTTTCCCCGCTCACCTGTCGCGAACGGTCGCGGCGAGCGGCAGACTGCGGCAGGTGAGCAAGCGAGGCTCGTGCTCGACGGTGTCCGCGTGCGGCGCGGAGAACGGATGCTGCCGCCCGTCGATCTGACGGCCGCGCCGGGCACCGTCACCCTCATCGAGGGACCGAGCGGGGTCGGAAAGTCCAGCCTCTTCGCCGCGCTGCGGGGCGCTGCCGCGTTCGACGGGGGCGCGTCGTGGGGCGGCACCGACCTGCGGACCCTCACGCCGTCGGAGTGGCTGGCGTGGGCGGGCCAGCGCCGAGGCCTGCTCACCGGCAGCATCGCCGACAATGTCACGCTGGGCGATGCGGCACCCGATCACGGGACCGTGCGGCGGGCGCTCGTCCTCGCCTGCGCCGATGCGCTCGACCCGGCGCAGGAGCTCGGCGTGCAGGGGGCCGGTCTCTCGGGGGGCCAGGCCCAGCGCGTCGCCGTCGCCCGGGCGTTCTACCGGCACCTGCGCGGGAACGCCCGGGTGATCGCGCTCGACGAACCCAGCTCGGCGCTCGACCCCGAGACGGAAGGCCGGCTGTGGCGCGGCATCCGCCTCCTCGCCGACGAGGGCGCGACCGTACTGCTGATCTCGCACCGCACGTCGGCGCGCACCATCGCCGACCAGGTCCTGCGGCTCGAGCCGAGCGAGGTCCTCGCATGACCGCCCCGGCGACATCCCCAGGGGCGGTGCTGCGCGGTGCGGTGCCACCAGTCCGGCGGTTCTGGTGGGCTCTGGCCTCCGGGTTCGCGTCGGAAGCCTCGGCGGTCGCGCTCCTCGCCGTCAGCGCGTGGCTGATCGTGCGCGCGAGCGAGCAGCCGCCGGTGCTGTACCTGTCGGCCGCGGTCGTCGGCGTGCGGTTCTTCGCGATCTCGCGGGCCTCGTTCCGCTACCTCGAACGGCTCACCGGCCACGACGCGGCCCTCCGCCAGCTCGCCTCGACGCGCGCCGACCTCGTTCGCCGGCTCGTCCCCCTGGCTCCGGACGGGCTGGCCCGCACCCGCCGAGGATCGGTGCTCGGGGCGCTCGTCGACGACGTCGACGAGCTGCAGAACCTCCCGCTGAGGGTCGTGCAGCCGCTCGTCTCGTCGGCACTGGTCGCGCTCGGCGCCGTCGTGCTGGTCGCGTGCGTGTGGTGGCCCGCCGCCCTGACTCTGCTCGCGTGCCTGGTGATCGCCGCCGCGATCGCCACGCTCTGGGGGTGGATGTCGGGCGCCCGCGCCGAACGTGCCATCGCGCCGCTGCGCGCCCGCCTCGCCGATGCGGTGCTCGACCACATCGGCAACCTCGACGTGCTCACGGCGTTCGGCGCCGAGGCGCAGAGCCGGGAGCGCATCACCCGCGCCGACGCCGACCTGCGCCGCGCCGTCGTCCGTCGCTCCGGAGCGCAGGCCGGCACCGCCGCCCTGGTGTCGCTCCTTGCCGGTGTCGCATCCATCGCCGCCGTCCTCGTCGCCGCACCGGGTGCGGCATCCGGCTCCCTGACCGGCCCCTCCCTCGCGGTCGCGGTGCTCGTGCCGATGGCGGTGTTCGAAGTGTTCGCGTCCGTGCCGATGGCCGCATCGGCGTGGCGCCAGGTCCGGGCGTCGGCCGAGCGCATCGCCGACTCGCTGCCGACCACACCGCCCGCTGAGCTCGCCCCCGAGACCGTCGAGCCCACCGGCGACGCCCCCGCGCTCGGCGACGGCGTCCGCCTGCGCGCGGCCAGCGTGCGGTGGCCCGGCGCCGCCGAGCCCGCGCTCCGCGACGTCGACCTCGCGATCCGCCCCGGCGAGCGCGTGCTCGTCCTGGGCTCGAGCGGCGCGGGAAAGAGCACCCTCGCGCATGCCTTGGTGCGGTTCCTCGAGACCGAGGGCGGCTACGACGTCGGCCGCCGCTCGGTGCATGACCTCTCTCCCGACGACGTGCGGCTGACGGTCGGCCTGTGCGAGCAGCATCCGATGCTCTTCGACGAGGACATCCGCCAGAACCTCCTCTTCGCGCGCGACACCGCGACCGACGCCGACCTCGAGGTCGCACTCGAACGCGTCGGCCTCGGGCCGTGGCTTCGCGAGCGCGGCGGTCTCGGCGCGCGCGTCGGCGAGCGCGGCGCCCTCGTGTCGGGCGGCCAGGCGCAGCGCATCGCGCTCGCGCGGGCGCTGCTGCGGGGCTTCCCGGTGCTGGTGCTCGACGAGCCGACGGCGGGCGTCGACCCGGAAGGCTCAGATCGCCTCCTTGCCGACCTGCTGGGCGCCGTGCGCGAGGATCAGGCCGTGGTGCTCATCTCGCACGTCGCCGTGCCCGACGGACTCGTCGACCGTGTCGTGCGCATCGAAGACGGGCGCCTGATACCGGCTCCCGAGACCACCAGCGCATAGGCTCGCATCGTGAGCGACGGCATCCCGAACCCGCTGCAGGGGCTCGAGGCGCAGTTGCGGCGTGCCGACAAGTTCCGTGATTCGGTCGACCCGGTCGCCGCGATCGCGGCCTACCGCACGTTCACTGACTTCCTGCGGCCGCGTCTGCCCGAGCTGCGCGTCGCGGCAGGGCTTGCCGAGCAGCCCGGCACCCGCCGGGACGGCCGCATCATCGCCGAGCGCGATGGCGCCCGCGTCGACCCGTCGGCGTTGAACCTCTACACGTTCTGGAACACGCCCCTCGAGACCGCGCCACCGCTCGTGCAGGCGTGCATCGCCGAGATGACGCGGCTGCACGCCGACCTCCCGACGCGGCTCACCGTGCTGGACGGCACATCCGCACGCGATCTGGTGAAGATCCCGGATGCCGTGGCCGACGCCCTCGAAGCGGATCACCCCGCCCACTTCTCCGACTTCGTGCGCATCAGCGTGCTCGACCGGCTCGGCGGCATCTGGGTCGACGCGACCTGCTGGGCGCCGGCGCCGCTGCCGGACGCGGTGGCTCCCCTCCTCTCCGCGGGGGCGCTCTACCCCCGCTGGACCCACCGCCAGATCGGCAACTGGTTCATCGCCGCCGTGCCTGCGACGCCACTGATTCGGCTGCAACGGCTCGCGCTCGAGGCGTGGTGGGAGCAGGACGGCGGCATCCCCGACTACTTCCTCTACCACCGCATCTTCGAGGTGCTCCTCGATCTCGTGCCCGAGTTCCACGGACAGTGGGATGCTGCGCCCGCGCTGTCGAGCGCCGCGAGCCACCTGCTGCAGCTCGGCATGATGCAGCCGTGGGATCCCGACCCGCTCCGCTTCGTCGCGGGCGCGTCGATCGTGCAGAAGCTCAGCTACAAGTACGACGACGTGCCACCGGGTTCGGTGCTCGAGCGACTGGTGGCGGGCGAGCCGCTCCTCGGTCGCTGACCCGCCGGGTCACGCCGACGCGGACTGGGCAGCGGCCTCCGCCGCCGCCGGGTCCTCCACCACGGCCTCCGCCGTCGCGGTGATCCGCCGCGCCATGCCCGCGAAGATGAACCCGTGGAACGGGACCACCGCGAGCCAGTACAGGCGTCCCGCGAGCCCGCGCGGGAAGAACACGGCGCGCTGGTCGTAGCGTGAGCCGCCGCGGTCGCCGTCGGGCGATGCCTGCAGCTCGAGCCACGCGAGACCCGGCACCTTCATCTCGGCGCGGAGGCGCAGCATCCGTCCCGGCTCCAGCGCTTCCACGCGCCAGAAGTCGAGCGCGTCGCCGACCGCGAGCCGGTCGCGGCTGCGCCGCCCGCGGGCGAGCCCGATGCCCCCGACGAGGCGGTCCATCCACCCGCGCACGGCCCACAGCAGAGGCGACGAGTACCAGCCGTTCTCGCCGCCGATCCCGATGATCACGCCCCACAGCGCCGTCGGCGACGCCGGCGTGTGCGCGCTGCGTACGTCGGTGAACACCACGCGCCCGGCCCAGTCGGGATCGTTCGGCAGCGGGTCGCTGGGAGCGCCCAGCACCTCGGCATCCTGCCAGCTCGTCTCGATCGCGTCGGCCTCGACGCGGCCGAGCGCCAGCCGCACCGCCGTCCGATACGGCGTGAGGCCCCCGTCGGGCGGCGGGATCAGGTCGTCGACCGCGTGGTCCTTGACGATGCACTCGTTCTGCAGCGACTCGACCAGCGGGCGCGCGATCGAGCGCGGGATCGGCGTCACCAGGTTCACCCAGTGCGAGGCGAGCCGGGGCGTCAGCACCGGCAGCGCCGCGATCGGCCGCTGCCTGAGCCCCGCCTCGACCGCGTAGCCGTTCATCATCTGGCCGTACCGCAGCACGTCGGGTCCGCCGATGTCGACGGCCCGGTTCACCTCGGCAGGCAGCCGCGCGGCGCCCAGCAGGTAGTGCAGCACGTCGCGGACGGCGATCGGCTGGATGCGGTTGCGCACCCACTTCGGCGCCGGCATGTACGGCAGCACCTCGGTGAGGTGGCGCACCATCTCGAACGACGCCGACCCCGATCCGATCACGACGCCCGCCTGCAGCACGATGGTCGGCACGCCGCTCTGCAGGAACGTCTCGCCGACCTCGACCCGCGACCGCAGGTGGGGCGACAGCGTCACGCCGTCAGGGTGCAGTCCGCCGAGATAGACGATGCGACCCACGGATGCTGCGGCCGCCGCCTTCGCGACGGTCTCCGCCGCGCGACGATCCGCGTCGGCGAACGTCGCGCCACCCGACATCGAGTGCACGAGGTAGTAGAGCACGTCGACATCACGCACCGCGTCGGAGACGGATGCGGCGTCCGTGGCGTCTCCGCCGACGATCTCGACGCGGTCGCCCCACGGGAGCGCCGCCGCCCGCGCCGGGTCGCGCGCCAGTACGCGCACCTCGTACCCGGCGCCCAGCAGCCGCGGCACCAGGCGGCCGCCGATGTACCCCGTGGCCCCCAGCACGAGGGCGCGCGGCGCGGAGCCGTCCGCGCGGGGCAGGGCGGTCAATGCCGGCTCGCGGCCGGTCGGCGCCGAGACGTCGTCCACGTTCGCAGACTACGGGAGCTCTCCCGCGACCCCAACGGCTTGACGTCGGATGCCCGAGAGCGTAAGTCAGAGGCGCGTCGCGAAGACCTGTGCCCCCTCCGACGACGGCAGCGGCTCGAACCCGACGCGCGGGTAGAACGCGATCGCGCCGGTGTTGTCGGACGACGCGACGAGGTGGAGGCCGGATACGCCGGCGTCGCGCAGGGCGTCCTCGAGCGTCTCGATGAGACGACGGCCGAGCCCTTGCCCCTGGGTCTCGGGCAGCAGGTCGATGTGCAGGTGCGCGGGGTACTCATCGCCGAACGGCTGTGCGCCGCCCCGACGCGCATACGCGTAGCGGAGGATGCCGTCCTGGCGCGAGACACTCACCGGCAGCGGGTCGCCCTGCGGCTTCGGCCAGCGTTCGGCGAACCGCGGCCACCACTCGGTCTGGAACCAGTCCTCGAACGCGGCCGAGTCCGGCGCGCCGACGACGTAGCCCACGACGCGGTGGTCGTCGGTCTCGACGACGAAGGCGAACTCGGGGTGACGCGCTGCATACGGGAGCACGAAGATCTCGGCCCAGAGATCGTCGTCGTCGAGCAGGCCGGTCGCGTCGGCGCCGGCATCCGCGGTCTTGAGGCAGATCTCGGCGAGGGCGGGCTCGTCACCCGGGCGGAAGGGGCGGATACGCATCACCGGCCGAGTCTACGGCCGCTCGCCGCCGGTCTCCACGAAGCGCACGTCGGCCGGGTCGACCCGCAGCGTGATCGGATCACCGGGTGCCAGCCCCGCCGCGCGGTCCGCGGCGACGTCCACGGCGACGTCCGGATCGGCGGTGCGCACCCGCACACCCGCGGGCGTCTGCTCGAGCCGCACGATCCGCGCGGCCCACTCCCCCGCACCGCGCGGCGGTCCGTCCATGACCCGGACATCGCTCGGCCGGAAGACGGCTGCGGGAGACGGATGCCGCGCCCCCGCCGACACCGGGAGCACGAGGTTCCCGGCACGCCAGGAGGCAGCATCCGTCCGCCCTTCCACACGATTGAGACCCGCCACCGCCGCGGCGAAGCGGGTCGCCGGAGACGCGAGGACTTCACGGACCGGGCCGGACTGCGTGACCTGGCCCCCCTCGAGCACCACGAGACGGCTCGCCAGCGCCACCGCGTCCACCGCGTCGTGGGTCGCCACGACCGCTGTCGTACCGGTGGCCGCGAGCTGCTGATGCAGAAGCGCCCGTACGTCGGCGGCGGTCTCGGTGTCGAGCGACGTCAGCGGCTCGTCGAGGAGGATCGCGGCGGGCGCCGTCGCGAGCGCACGCGCGAGCGCGACGCGCTGCTGCTGGCCCCCCGACAGCTGCGCGGGACGGCGCCCGCCGAGACCCTCCAGGCCGACGCGGCGGAGCCAGCCGACGGCTCCGTCCGCGGCGGCGCCTTTGGTCGCACCGTGCACGCGCAGCCCGAACGCGACGTTGTCGCGCGCGCTGAGGTGCGGGAACAGGCGCGGATCCTGACCGAGCAGCACCACCCCGCGCGACGCGGGCGGCGTGCGACAGGCCGGAGACGCGTCCAGCGCGCGCCCGTTCAATCGCACGTGTCCGTCGTCGAAGCCCGTAAGCCCCGCAAGCACCCCGAGCAGCGTCGACTTGCCGGCGCCGCTCGGTCCCATCAGGGCGACCACCGTTCCGGCGGGTACCTGCAGCGCGGCGTCGAGCGCGAATCCGCCGCGACGCACCACGACACGCGCGTCGAGCCCCGCTGCGGCGCCGGGCTCGGCATCCGTCCGCCCGCCCGCCGGCACCGCGCTCATCGCGGAGCCTCCGCCCGCCACGCGCGCACGAGCAGCAGAACCCCGACGGCGGTCACGAGCAGCAGCAGCGACAGCGCGACCGCCGTCCCCTGCGAGACGCCGGCGCCGTTGAACGCCGTGTAGATCGCGAGCGGCATGGTCTGCGTCACGCCCGGCGCGTTGCCCGCGAACAGGGCGGTCGCCCCGAACTCGCCGATCGCGCGCGCGAAGCAGAGCACTATGCCGGCGACGAGGCCCGGGGCGGCGAGCGGCAGCGTCACACGCGCGAGGATCGTCCAGCGCCCCGCGCCGAGGCCCGCGGCGGCCTGCTCGAACCGGACGCCGGTCGACCGCAGCGCTCCCTCGAGGGCGAGCACGAGGAACGGCAACGCGACGAAGGTCTGCGCCATCACGACCGCCGTCGTCGTGAACGGGATGCGGACACCCCACTCCGCGAGGATCCCGCCGAGCCAGCTGGTGCGGCCGAAGAGGAACAGCATCGCGACGCCGCCGACCATCGGCGGCAGCACCAGCGGCACCGTCACCAGGGCACGCAGCACGGCGGCCGTCCGCACGGTGCTGCGGGCGATGAGGAGCGCCAGCGGCACCCCGAGCACGACGCACACCGCCGTGGCCGCGGCGCCGGTCGCGAGCGAGAGCCCCAGGGCCGACAGCGCCTCGGGCGACGTGACGTCGCTCCACAGCGTCGTCCATTCGACCCGCAGCACGAGCGCGCCCAGCGGCAGCACGAGAAGAGCGAGCCCGATCACCGCCGGCACGGCGAGCACACGCGGCACGAATCCCGTGCGCTCGTCGCGCGCGGGCGCGTATGCCGCCTCGATCGTCACGGCGCCCCGAAGCCGAGGGCCGCGAGCACCTCCTGGCCCTCCTCGCCGTTCACGAACGCGACGAACGCATCGGCGGCCTCGGGGCTCGCGCCGGCGGACAGCGCCACGATCGGGTAGCGGTTGACGACATCCTCGGCTCCGTCGACCTCGATCGCCTCGACGTCGTCCGTGGTGGCAGCGTCGGTCACGTAGACGAGTCCCGCGTCCGCCTCGCCGGCCGCCACCTTCGTGAGCACCGCCGTCACGTTCTGCTCGTAGCTGTCGACGCTCGGCGTGACGCCCGCGTTCGACAGCAGCGTCGCCGCCGCCGCACCGCACGGCACCTCGGCCGCGCACAGCACGACGGTGAGGTCGGCGTTCGCGAGATCGTCGAGACTCTCGACACCGCCGGGGTTGCCCGTGGGCACGACCAGCCCGAGCGTGTTGCTGGCGAACAGCTGCGCGTCCGCCGCGAGCCCTTCGTCGACGACCTTCTGCATGTTCTTCTCGTCGGCCGACGCGAACACGTCGACGGGTGCCCCCTCGATGATCTGGGTCGCGAGCGTCGACGAGCCGTCGTACGTGATCGGCTGGACATCGACGGACGGATGCTGCGCCTCGAACTGCGTCGCCAGCTCGTCGAACGCCGCCTTGAGCGAGGCCGCCGCGTAGACGGTGAGTTCGCCGGTGAGTTCGGGCCCGGTCGTGCTCGTCGGCGCGCGGGTGGCCGCGGGATCCTGGTCCGCGCCGGTCGCGCAGCCGGTGAGCACAACGGCGAAGGAGGCGAGGACGACGGATGTGCGCAGGAGCGCGAAGCGCGGCATGTCAGCCCTTCGGGGCTTCGACGATGACGTTCGTGGCCTTGACCACGGCGACGGCGAGGGAGCCGGCCTCGAGCCCCAGCTCGTGCACCGCCTCGGACGACATGAGCGAGACCACCCGATGCGGGCCGGACTGGATGTCGACCTGTGCCATGATGCCGTCCACCTGCACGCGCGTGACGAGCCCGACGAAACGGTTGCGCGCGCTCGAGAGCACGTCGGCGGGATCCTTCGGCGTCGCCGCGAGCTCGACGGCGTGCGCGGCGAGCGCGTCTCCGGGGATCTCGATCGGCGACGCCCCGGTCGTGGGCAGAGCACCGGCATCCACCCACCGCCGGACGGTGTCGTCGCTCACGCCGAGCAGGCGCGCCGCCTCGGAGATCTTGTAGCTGGCCACGCCCTTCACGCTATCACCGCAGATGCGGAGTCAATGCCGATTCCTTCACCGCACCTGCGGGTTAACTGGCGGCCGGCGGGGCGTGAAGGAAGATCTCGACCGTGCCATCACGAAGATGGAAGCTGACGACGCTCCCTTCGGGCAGCCAGTCGGCGAAGCCGTCTCCGACCCACTGATGGAGAATCACCTCGACTCCGTGCGGGGCGCAGTCAAAGTCGAACCTTCCGCTGCCCGCGCTGTCCAACACGACGAGGCACGTCATGGGACGATCACTGTGCTCGATCGAGAACACGCCGATGTCGCGGTAAGGCTGGAACTGGCGGAGGGTATCGGGGTCAACGCTGACACCGGTGTTGTCGAGCACGCCCACGACGAGCGAGTTCGGCTCGGTCTGGTCGAGCTGCAGCGTGGCATCCGGGTGGGGCACGACAAGCCGCGCCGTTGCGTAGACGAGGGTCCCGACGACCAGGATCAACGCCGCGACGAACGGCAGGCGACTCCGCGCCTCGTTCGCCCGCAGCGACAACGACAGTGACCTCGAGGAGTCTTCGTTCGTCCTCCGGCCGGTCGCGCTCGACGGTTCCAGGGTGACCAGTGACTCTCCCACTGCCGTCCCCGCGATCGGAAACGAGGTCGACGGCGCGGTGCCCACAGGTGCAGCCGCACCCGTCACTGTGTCGTGCCCTTCGACCAGGGGAGCGACTCGCGCCGCTTCGAGCTCGATCAGCCTCGCCAGGGCAGCTGGATCGTCCTCGATGTCGGCGTCCGGGCCATAGGCTCGCGCGCGCAACTCGTCGAGTTCGCGGCCGATGCGCAGCGGCCGAGATTGTCGCCCCTGGGATTCGGGCTGCCCGGGGTCGGAGCCTGATCTTGCGGACGGTCCGTCCACACCGGCAACGTACACCCGCGACGCGGCGCCCCACAGTACCGCTCGAGCGAGCAAACCGGTCGCATGACGCCCGAGGACATCTGCGCGTACAGCAGCCGACAGCCATGATCCCGCGACGCCGCGAGGACTTTCGGCAGCTCCGCACGAACGACCTGCGCGCGCACGAGCGCGATTAGCCTGAGGGCATGCCCTTTCCTCCGCTCGTGGAGCCGGTCGACGAGCTGACCGACGCCGAACGCACGCGAACTGCCCGCCATCTGGTGCTCGCGGGTTTCGGCGAGATCGCCCAGCGCCGGCTCGCCGCCGCGCACGTCGCCGTCGTGGGTGCCGGCGGGCTCGGCTCCCCCGTCGTACTGGCCCTCGCGGCCGCGGGCGTCGGGATCATCACCGTGATCGACGACGACCTGGTCGAGGCATCCAATCTCCAGCGCCAGGTCATGCATCGCGTGAGCGATGTGGGCGCGGCGAAGGTCGACTCGGCGGTGCGCATCGCCGCCGACCTCTCCCCGACGACCGTGGTGCGGCCGGTGCAGGCGCAGCTCTCG
The DNA here is from genome assembly GCF_041938625.1 of Microbacterium trichothecenolyticum. Lineage (GTDB taxonomy): Bacteria > Actinomycetota > Actinomycetes > Actinomycetales > Microbacteriaceae > Microbacterium > Microbacterium trichothecenolyticum_D. Next base: position 3,445,571 of record NZ_CP169427.1, read on the forward strand.
CCCGACAACGCGGCGGAGCTCCTCGCCGGCGCTCACGTCGTGGTCGACGGCACCGACACGTTCGAGACCCGCGAGGCCGTCGCCGCGGCGTGCGAGCAGCTCGGCGTGCCGCTGGTATGGGGCGTGGTGCAGGAGTTCCACGCGCAGGCCACGGTCTTCTGGTCGGCGCCGCCCGCGGGCGTGACGGCCGTGCGGCTCGCGGACCTGTACCCGCCGGATGCCGCACGCGAGGTTCCCTCCTGCTCGCAAGTCGGCGTGCTCGGCGCACTGTGCCTGCAGGTCGGCTCGCTCCTCGCGACCGAGACCGTGAAGCTCATCACCGGTGTGGGCGAGCCGCTGCTCGGGCGGGTGCTCGTGATCGACGCGCTCCGCGGACGCACCGACGAGGTGCCGTTGCGGCCGGCAACGGATGGGACGGATGCTGCACCCCCCGCGCCCGCACCGCACGCCGCGGCGCCCCTCCCCCAGGCACCCGCGATCCCGCAGCTCTCCCCCGCGGAGGCGCTCGCCGCCCAGAGGGGCGGTGCCGTGTTGCTCGATGTGCGCGAGCCCTTCGAGACCGAGCGGGGCGTCATCCCCGGATCGGTGCTGCTCCCCCTCGGCGACGTGCTGGCCGATCCGACGCGTGTCGGGGCCCCTGCCGTCATCGTCGTCTGCCAGGTGGGCATGCGCGCGCAGCGGGCAGCGGTCACTCTGCGCGGTGCCGGGGTCGAGGCATCCGTCCTCGCCGGAGGCATCGACGCGTGGAACCGCGACATCCGGGCGGTGCACCAATGAGCGGACTGCGAACGGTCGAGGAGCACCTCGCCGACGTGCTGGCCGCCGCCCCCGCGCTTCCGGGCGAGCGGGTGTCCCTCGCCGAGGCCCACGGTCGCACGCTCCGCGAGCCGGTGCGGGCGGCCGTCGACATCCCCGTCTTCGACAACTCCGCGATGGACGGCTTCGCCGTGCGCTTCGCGGATGTGACGGATGCTGCCGCCGACGCCCCGCTGACCCTCCAGGTCGTCGCCGACCTGCCTGCCGGGACCGCCGCCGACCCGAACCTCGCACCAGGCGAGGCCGCACGCATCATGACGGGCTCGCCCGTGCCCTCCGACGCGGACGCCATCGTGCCGTTCGAAGACACCGCCGGCGGACTCGCGGACTCGCTCGGATCGATCTCGGTGCTGCGCGCCCCCCGCGCGCTCGGCGCGCACATCCGCCGTGCCGGCGAGGACGCCCGTGCGGGCGCCGAGGTGCTGACCGCCGGGGTCGTGCTCGGCCCCCTCCAGGTCGCGGCGGTCGCGGCATCCGGAGTCGCGGACGTCGTGGTCTCGCGGCGACCGCGCGTGGCCGTCATCTCGACCGGGAGTGAACTGGTCGAGCCGGGGGCGACGCTGCGGCGCGGCCAGATCCCCGAGTCGAACAGCGTGCTGCTGGCCGCACTCGCCGCCGAGGCGGGCGCCGAGGTCGTGCGTCGCACGAGCGTTCCCGACGAACCCGGCGACCTCGACGCGGTGCTCGCCGAGGTGACCGATCCACGGTCGGCGCAGCCGGCCGACGTCGTGGTCTTCTCGGGCGGCGTGAGCGCGGGCGCCTACGAGGTCGTGAAGACGACGCTCTCGCGCACGATGACGTTCTCGAAGGTCGCGATGCAGCCGGGAAAGCCGCAGGGTTTCGGCCGCCTCCCTTCGGGCGCGCTGTTGTTCGGACTGCCCGGCAACCCCGTCAGCGCCGCAGTGTCGTTCGAGGTGTTCGTGCGCCCCGCGCTGCTGCGCATGCAGCGTCGGCGTGTGCTGGATCACCCGGTGCTCACGCTGCCCGCTGCCACGGGCTGGCGCACGCCCCCGGGACGCCGTCAATACCTCCCCGTCACGATCGATCGCACCGATCCGCGGGCGTGGCGGGTGATCCCCGCGACGTCCGGCGGGTCTCACCTCGCCGGCGGCCTCGGCCGCGCCGAAGCGTACGCCGTCGTCCCGGCCGAGATCGACGCCGTCGCGGCCGGCGATCTCGTCGATGTCATGCTGATCACATGAGCACCGACCAGCCGACGTTCACGCACCTCGACGAGGCGGGCAACGCCCGCATGGTCGACGTGACCCTCAAGCAGCCGACGGTGCGCTCCGCCACCGCACGCGGCTTCGTCCGCTGCGCGCCGGACGTCGTCGCCGCGCTCCGCGACGGCTCCGTGCCCAAGGGCGACGTGCTCGCCGTCGCCCGCATCTCGGGCATCCAGGCCGCCAAGCGCACACCCGAACTGCTGCCCCTCGCTCACGTGATCGGCGTGCACGGCGCCACCGTCGACCTCGCAATCATCGACGACGGCGTCAGCATCGAGGCAACGGTCCGCACCGCCGACCGCACCGGCGTCGAGATGGAGGCGCTCACCGCGGTCTCGGTCGCCGCCCTCGCGGTCGTCGACATGGTGAAGGGCCTCGACAAGGGCACCTCGATCGAGAACGTGCGCATCGTGACGAAGACCGGCGGCAAGAGCGGCGACTGGCATCGCCCGGGCGAGGCATGACGCCCGCCCTGGTTCCCGGCGGCATCGGCGCCGTCCTCCTCGCCGGCGGCCGCGCCTCCCGCGTCGACGGCGCGACGAAGCCCCTGTTCGACGTCGGCGGACGCACCCTGCTGGCTGCGGCGGTGACCGCGGCGACGGATGCTGCCGCCCGGCCGATCACGGTGGTGGCACCCGTTCTCGACGAGGCGCTGCCGGTCGGGTGGGTGCGCGAAAACCCGCCGTTCACAGGTCCGGCGGCGGCCGTGGTCGCGGCCCTCGCCTCGTGGCCGGAGGAGGACGACCCGACCTGGACGCTCCTGCTCGCATGCGACCTCCCCGGCGTCGACGCTGCCGTGCGGCGGCTCGTCGTCGACATCATGCTCCTCCCCTCCGACACCGACGGACTCTGTCTCGCCGACGCGACGAGCCGGCCGCAGTGGCTGATCGGCGTGTACCGCACGCGCGCGCTGCGGGCCGCAGCATCCGTTCTCCCCGATGCCGGTCGTGACGCGCCCATGCGCGCTCTGCTCGACGATCTGGCGATCACGGTCGTCGTCGCGGGCGACGACCTGACCCGCGACGTCGACACGTGGGAGGATCTGGAGGAGGCCCGACGAAGGGCCGCGCACGCATCGGAGGAGCCGTCATGAGCGAGCAGTCCCGCACCCTTCCGCCTGAGGCCCTCGACGCGTGGGCCGACGCGCTGCGCGAGCGGTTCGGTCTCGCGCCCGAAGAGCTTCCCGTGGCGCTCATCCTCGACCTCGCACGCGATGTCGCGCTGGGTGTCGCACGCCCCGCGGCGCCCTTCAGCGCGTTCGCCGCCGGCCTTGTGGCGGGTCGCGCCGGCGGTTCGCCGGAAGACACCGCCGCCGCAGTCGCCGTCATCACCGCGATGGCGAACGAGTGGGAGGTCTGATGGCCGTCGTCCGCTACTTCGCCGCCGCGCAGGAGGCCACCGGCCTCGACACCGAGCGCCGTTACGAGGCCACGCTCGGCGCTCTGCGCGACGCCGTCTCTGCGGCCCACCCGGGCCTCGGCGGCATCCTCCCCCGTTGCGCCGTGCTCGTCGGCGGCTCCCGCGTCGCCGACGACACCCCCCTCGGCGCCGACGAACTCGTCGACGTGCTGCCGCCCTTCGCCGGGGGTTGATCCGGCACCGCATCGGAGATCCTCGGCGGCGAATGGATGCCGCGACCCGGCGCGGCGCGCAGAACCTCCGATTCTGTGCACGGCGTGGCGGGCTGTCGTCAGCCGCCGAGGCCGAGCCAGGTCGCGGTGCCGTCGGATTCGACCTGGCGCTTCCACACCGGAAGGTCGGTCTTGATCGACTCGATGAGCGTGCGGCAGACCTCGAACGCCTCCGCCCGGTGCGCGGAGGCCACCGCGATCACGACGGCCGCATCGCCGACGTGCAGCGTGCCGACGCGGTGCGACACCGCGACGAGCGCACCGGTGGACCCGGTGGCGGCCGACGCGAGCCGGGCGAGCGTCGACGCGGCGTCGGGGTGGGCGGAGTATTCGAGGGCCACGACGGCGGTGGCAGCATCCGGATCGTGATCGCGCACGCGCCCCACGAACGTGGTGACCGCGCCCATATGCGAGTCGTCGACGGCACGCAGGTGCGCGTCGAGATCGAGCGGCTCGGCGCTGATCGCCGCGACCCTCACGGCGTCGGTCGACACGGCCATCAGTGGTCGCTCCCGCCGAGCTGGTCGAGCACGTGCCGCGCGACCGAGACCACCACCGGCATACCGGATGCGACGCCCCCGGGCGATCCGGGAAGGTTCACGACGAGCACCCCGTGCGGGTCGACGACGCCGGCGAGGCCCCGCGTGAGCATGCCCGCGGGCTTCTCGGCGGCGCCGCGGCGACGCAGCTCCTCGGAGATGCCGGGGATCTGGCGCGTCACGACGCGCGCGGTGCCCTCGGGGGTCTGATCACGCGGCGAGACGCCCGTGCCGCCGGTCGTGACGATGAGCTTCACGCCCGCGACGACCTCCGCGGTGAGCGCGCGCTCGACGCTGTCGGCGCCATCGGGGACGACCACCGCGTCGGCGCAGTCGAAGCCGGCCTCGCGGAGGGCGGCGACGGCGATCGGCCCGCTCTCGTCCGTTCGCGAACCCGCGGACGACCGGTCCGACACGGTGACGACAGCGGCTCGGGTCATGCCCCCAGCCTAGGCGCGGACGCGTCGCTCATGCGCGCCGCTCGAGCCGCACGATCACCGACTTCGACGTCGGCGTACCCGAGACGTCGGCGACGGAGTCGAGCGGCACGAGCACGTTCGTCTCGGGATAGTAGGCGGCGGCGTTGCCCCGCGGTGTGCGGTACGCGAAGATGCGGAACTCCTCGGCCCGGCGCTCCTCGATCGTGCCGTCAGAACGCGTCCACTCCGACACGAGGTCGACCACATCGTTCTCCGCGAACCCGAGGGTCACGATGTCCTTCGCGTTCACGAGCACCACGCGGCGGCCGCCGTGGATGCCCCGGTACCGGTCGTCCTTGCCGTAGATCGTGGTGTTGTACTGGTCGTGCGAGCGGAGCGTCTGCAGCAGCAGCCGGCCCCGCGGGATCACCGGGTACTCGAGCGGGTTCACCGTGAACCTGGCCTTCCCGTCGACGGTCGCGAACCGGCGGGCGTCGCGGGGACCGTTCGGCAGGTGCAGCGTACGCCCCTTGTCGATGCGCTCCTCGTAGTCGTCGAAGCCTGGCACGACACGCTCGATGTGCGAGCGGATGAGCGCGTAATCGGCCTCGAGCGCCGCCCAGTCGGCGTGAGGGACATTGGACGGATGCTGCGCCCCGGCCGGATCCGGGCGCTCGGGTTCCGCGGCACCGTGCTCGGGAAGGCCGCGGTCGTCTTCGCCAGGGTCGGTCGCGAGGGCTGAGTCTCCGTCGCGCTCAGGACGTTTCGACTCTGCGCTTCGACTCGCAAGCTCGCTCAACGACCGCGTTCCTCGCTCGCTCGACGAGCGGGGGGAAGGGCTCGATGAGCCAGCGGCGAAGACGAGTGCGCTCAGCCGCGCGACGATGGCGACCTCGCTGAGCAGGTCCTCCGACGGCGGCGCGAGGCGGCCGCGCGAGGCGTGCACCGCGCCCATCGAGTCCTCGACCGTGACCCGCTGCTCCGCGCCGCCGCGGCGGTCGCGATCGGTGCGGCCGAGCGTCGGCAGAATGAGCGCGCGGCGCCCGGTGACGACGTGCGACCGGTTGAGCTTGGTCGAGACGTGGACGGTGAGCCCGACCCGCGCCATCCCGGCCTCGACGACCGCGGTGTCGGGGGTGGCCGATACGAAGTTGCCGCCCATGCTCATGAAGAAGCGCACCTGGCCGTCGCGCATCGCGCGGATCGCCTCGACCGTGTCGTACCCGTGCTCACGCGGCGCCGCGAACCCGAACTCGGCGTCGAGCGCGTCGAGGAACGCCGTCGACGGCTTCTCGTAGATGCCCACCGTGCGGTCGCCCTGCACGTTGGAGTGCCCGCGCACGGGGCACACGCCGGCGCCTGCGCGTCCGATGTTGCCCTGCAGCAGCAGCACGTTGACCACGTCCCGCAGCGTCGGCACGGAGTGCTTGTGCTGGGTCAGCCCCATCGCCCAGCACACGATGGTGGCTCTCGACGCGCGCACGGCTTCGCCGACCCGGCGCAGCGCCTTCTCGGGCAGCCCCGTGGCGACGACGAGGTCGCGCCACGCAGCATCCGTCATCGCCTGACGGTAGGCGTCGAAACCGCTGGTGTGCGCCGCGATGAACTCGTGGTCGAGCACGCCGCCGTCCTGTGCCTCCGCCTCGAGCAGGTGCTTGCCGATCGCCTGGAACAGCGCCTGGTCGCCGCCGAGCCGGATCTGCACGAACTCGTCGGCGAGCTTCGTGCCACCGAACGCCACGCCGCGCACCGTCTGCGGGTTCTCGAACCGCATGAGGCCCGCTTCAGGGAGCGGATTCACGGCGATGATCGTCGCGCCGCGCTGCTTCGCCTTCTCGAGGGCCGACAGCATGCGGGGGTGGTTCGTGCCGGGGTTCTGGCCGGCGACGATCAGCAGGTCGGCCTCGTGGATGTCTTCGATCGACACCGTCCCCTTGCCGATGCCGATCGTCTCGGTGAGCGCCGAGCCCGACGACTCGTGGCACATGTTCGAGCAGTCAGGGAGGTTGTTCGTGCCGATGCCCCGCACGAGCAGCTGGTAGAGGAACGCGGCCTCGTTCGAGGTGCGGCCCGACGTATAGAACACGGCCTCGTCGGGGTCGTCGAGGGCCGTGAGCTCGTCCGCGACGATGCGCAGCGCGTCGTCCCACGAGATCGGGCGGTAATGGGTCGCGCCCTCATCGAGCACCATGGGGTGCGTCAGCCGGCCCTGCTGCCCGAGCCACCAGTCGTCGTGGGCGCGCAACTCGTCGAGCGAGTGCGCCGCGAAGAAGTCCGGACCGACACGCCGGAGCGTCGCCTCCTCGGCGACCGCCTTCGCGCCGTTCTCGCAGAACTCGGCGATGTGGCGCTTGTCCTCCTCGGGCCATGCGCAGCCGGGACAGTCGAAGCCGTCCTTCTGGTTCACGCGCATCAGCGTCTGCACCGACCGCGCGACGCCCATCTGCTGGTTGGCGATCTCGAGCGCGTGCAGAACGGCCGGCACGCCCACCGCGACCTTCTTGGGTCGCGACGCGTGCACCCGCGTCTCGTCGATGTCCGCGGTCGGAGGCTTCGTCGCCATGTCTCCAGGCTATGCCTCGCGCGGGCGGCCGGGGTCGATGCGAGCTCAGCGGCCCCACCAGAGGCGCGCCGTCCCGCGGAGGTCGGCGAGCGGCACGGCGCCGTGGCCAGGCTCGGAGATCGAGAGGCGCGAGTCCGCGGAACTGGGCCGGTTGTCGCCCATGACCCATACGGCACCCTCGGGCACGGTGACGCGGAACGGGATGTCGCCGCCCGGCCGCGCCTCGCCGGCGTAGGCCTCGTCGAGGGGGACGTCGTTCACGACGAGGCGACCGCTGCCCGCCTCGCAGCAGACCACGACGTCTCCGCCGACGCCGACGACCCGCTTCACGAGGAGCGTATCGGGCGTGCCCGACCAGCCCGCGCGGTCGACGAGAAGAACGATGTCGCCGCGCGCGGGTGCGCTCCAGCGATCGAAGACGACCGTGGCGCCCGCGTGCAGGGTCGGGCTCATCGACTCGTTGCGCACGGTCGCGATGCCGAACGCCGCGGCGATCAGGACTGCGGCGATCACGGGGACGAGCACGGCCGCGATCGACACGAGCGTGCGGCGGCGTCGGCCGGCCGCCACGGCCGCCGGGCGGGAAGGCGCGGCGAGGACGGTCACGGCACCTCGGTGAGCAGTGCCGTCATCGCGGCGATCTCGCGCTCCTGCTCGATGAGCACGTGCTTGCCGGACGTGCGGACGAAGGCGTTCGACCCCTCGCGGACAGCGCTCTCGGCCATCTCCAGCGCACCCTCGTGGTGCGCGATCATCAGCTCGAGGAACATCCGGTCCGCCGCAGCACCCTCCGCCGCGTCCAGCGCGGCGAGCTGCTCGGCGGTCGCCATGCCCTTCATCTGGGTGTGCGCATGGTCGCCGCACCCCGTCGGGATCGCGCCGGCGACGGCCGGGGCGCCGCCGTGGCCCTGGTGGCCGGCCGCAGCGCTTCCGGCCGGAATGGCACCGCGCCACGCGGTCTGCCACGCGCGCATCGTGTCGATCTCGGCGCTCTGGTCGGCGACGATGAACTCGGCGAGCGCCCGGGTGCGCTCGCGCACTCCGGCGGCGCCGAGCACGAGACCGCTGAGCTCGAGAGCCTGCTCGTGGTGGGGGATCATGCCCTCGATGTAGCAGTGGTCTTCGAGTGTCGGGTAGGCGGCGGTCGCAGCATCCGTCATCGCTCCTGAAGCTGCCGCCTGCGGAGCCGAATCCTTCGGGGTCATCAGCCCGAGAGCGACCGCCGTGCCGCCGACGACCACGGTCGACAGCGCCAGCACGACGCCGAGCGCGGCGATGCGATTGCGCATCTGTTGTCCTTTCGGGTCGGATGCCGCGACCCCGGCGGGGTGTGCCGGGGAAGGGTCCCGCGGGACGGCGCCGAAAGCGCCGCCCCGCGGGAGCGGGTCAGGCGTGAGCCTTGATGCTCTGCTGACGCCGCAGGTACCACGAGGTGCCGGCGAGGCCCGCACCGGCGACCAGGAGCACCAGTCCCGAGAGCGCCCAGCGGTTCGCGTCGGTGCCGGTGGTCGCGAGGGCTCCGAACACCGCCGCGGGGGACGCCGACGCCACCGTGAAGGTGCCCTGCGCCACCGCCGAGGAGGTCTGGCCGGTCAGCACGAGCGTGTGCTCGCCGGCCGGCGTGCCCGACGGGACGATGAACTGCGCACTCACGACCCCCTCGCCGTCGGCCACGAACGTGCCGACGTCGACCGGGTCGGAGTGCATCACGGCGCTCACGGTCTCACCCGGTGTGAAACCGCTCGCCGTCGCCGTCTGCGCGGCTCCCGGGGCGACCTCGCTCGACCCGAACGTCACCGGGGCGGCAGCCGGCGTGGCCGCGTTCCCGTTGCCGTTGCCGTTTCCGTTGCCGTTGCCGTTGCCGTTGCCGTTTCCGTTCCCGTTGCCGTTGCCGTTGCCGTTGCCGTTGCCCGGCGTCGTCGGCGTCGCGGTCGGGGTGGGCTCACCCGTCGGCTCCGTGGTCGGGGTGGGCGTCGGCGACGCGGTCGGCGTCGGCGTGATGTTGGGGTTCGGAACGCCCCGCATGTCGCCGTTGACCCACTTGCGGCCCTCGGGGATGTTGGGGTTCTGCGCGGCGAAGTCGCGCGGGTAGAGGGTGAAGCCCTGCCAATGGATCGGCATAGGGCTCTGGTCCTCGTCGCGGTTGATGTGGTGGAACCCGACGTTCACCCACGCCACCGGGTCCTCGAGCGACTCGCCGTCGGCGATGTAGTCGGTGACCATCTGGCCCGCCTTCGACGGGATCAGGTTGTGGCTCGCGTGCACCTCGTCGGATTTGGCCGACGTGAACGCGATGTCGAAGTCGGTCTCGGGGTTGAGGTTGTACGCCTGGTCGCGCGGCACGATGATCTCGTACGAGCGGGCGTGGCCGTCCGCGTTGAGGCTCTCCGGGTTCACGACCCGGTAGGCCTCGCGGTTGGAGCCCATCGTCTTGGTCTCGCTCGTGATCTCGGTGAGCTGCGTCTCGAGGATCGCGGTGTGCCCGGTGTCGCCGGTCGTGCCGTACTCCCCGGTCGGAGTGGTGGCGAACTTCTCCACGACCTGGTTCGCGCCCGAGTCGATGCCGAAGTCCACGCGCCAGAACGCCGAGTGGTAGTGATTGACCGCGAAGTCCTCCTGGCCCGGCGCGATCGGCCAGCCCTGGTTGACGACGTTCACGTAGTCGTTGGGCGACAGGTCGCCGGTCGCGCCGAGGCGCACCGAGATCTCGCCGTCGTCGTGGAACCGGTACTCGGTCTGGTACTCGTACCAGCCGATGCGCGACACCGTGTGCAGCACCAGGTCGGTGCCCTGCGCGGCGTACAGCGCGTCGCGGGTGATGTTCGAGCGGTACGCGAGACCCGAATCCTCCTCACCGATGCAGAGCGCAGGGATCGCGCCGCGGGTCGCGTCGACCCAGGCGTTGAAGACCTCGCCGACCGGGCAGTCCACCGCCTCGATCGCCTGCAGACGGCGGCCGCCGACCTGGTAGGTGGTGACGTCGTTGTACTCGGTGGCGCCGGTGTCGTAGGGCACATTGAGCTGCGCGAGCGCGATCGAGTCCAGCACGAGGATCGGCGCCGCGTCGTCGCGCGGCTGGTAGGCGATCTTGTCGAGCACGAGGCCGCGGTAGGTGTCGAGGCGCCAGCACATCTGCCAGCTCGAGCCGGACTCCAGCGTCTCCGAGACGAGGGATTCGCCGGAACAGGATGCCTCGGTCACGGTCTGCGCGGATGCTGCGGCCGGCGCCGACAGCACGAGGCCGCCCGCGAGGAGGGCCATCGCGGTGCCTGCGCCGAGCAGTCGACGGAGGGAGGTTCGTTTCATCGGGAGTGTCTCCATGGTCATGAGATGGTCAGGACGGCACGCGTCGACAGGTTGACGACGTAGCTGCTGGTGGTGAGGAAGGCGCCGCCGTCGACCTGGGCGAGCACCTGCACGCAGCGGTCGACGCCGCACGATTCGGCGCCGAAGGATCCGGCGTCCGTCACGAACGAGTGGGCGGTGAGGAGCACCTCGGCCGAGGCCGGGGTCAGGACCGAGCCGCCGGTGAGGGCCGCGAACTCGTCGACCACGGGCTGCGCCGCATCGTCGTCGAGCAGCAGCTCCCAGGCGAACGAGGTCTCGGCGTCCGTCGGGGCGGGCTGCGTGCCCGACGCACGGTCGACCGACTCGACGGCGCCGTTGGTGACGTTGACGATCATGCTGACCGTCTCGTTGGTGGCGTAGTCGTAGTACAGCGAGAGCAGCCGGCGGTGCCCGTCGGAGTACGCCTGCGGGTCGGCGACATCCGTCGAGAGGAACTGCAGCCCGGGCTCGCCGAACAGGTCCTTGCCCGCGGCGAACGCGGTGTCCTGGGCGCCGACGAAGCGCACGTACTCGACTTCGGCGCCGGTGAGTCCGTCGTACGCGGCGGCGACGGTGGTCGGCTTCGGAACTTCCGTCGCCTTCTCGGGGGCGTCCTCGTCGGTGCTGTCGGCGGCGATGGGTGTGGACACCGGCGACTCCGGAGAAGAGGTCGCCTGCACGGCGGTCTGCGTCGCGAAGACGAGCGCGACGGCCGCAGCGGTCGCGGCGAGCGCCGAGCCGATGCCGAGCGTGCGGGGCGTGAGGAAGCGGCCCCGTCTCGAGGGCCGCGGGTCCGAGGGCGGCGAGTCCCCCTCGGTGGAGAGCTGTTGTTCGGTCACAGGAGTCCTTTCGACGGCGAAGACGCGGCTCGCACTCGCATCGAGGCCGATTCTTCGACGCCGCCGTTTCCCGATGATTCGGGGCCGCGAACGCCGCGCGAAAACCTCGTGAGACGACGGCGCGCGCTCGAGGCCGTCGGTTCTCAGGGCGTGTCACGCCCCCGAAACACGCCCCGCCCTTCCCGGCAACGCGCACCCGGTAGCGTCACGCGCAGCCGCACGATGGCGAGCGCCGGGAGCGAGGAGGACGCGTGAGCAGTGCACTCGCGAACGCGATCGAGCAGGCCCGCCCGCGCAACGATCTCGGAGCCAGCTCACCGTTCTCGGGGCTCCGCCGTCGCCACGCGCACACGATCGATGTGGTCGCGCAGTCCGTCGCCGCCACCGCGCCCGCGGGTGTGCTGCTGATCCACCCCGCCGCCGCCTTCGCGCGCAGCGGCTCCTTCGCCTTCCTCGACATCGCGATCACGATCACCCTCGTCGTCGGGGTGGGTCTCGTGATCGGCATGTTCGCGCGACGCATCGCCAGCACCGGCTCCCTCTACACGTTCGCGGTGCGCGGCCTGGGCTCGCACGTCGGGCTCCTCACCGGCGCGGCGCTCGGCATCGGCTACCTCGCCGTGGCGATGAACACGCTCGCGTCGGGGTCGGCACGACTCGCGAACATCATGAGCGGCGGCGAGGCTCCCCCGTGGCTCGTCATCGCCCTCATCGCGGGGTTCGGCGCGGTCATCGCCTTCGTCGTCGCCCGTGGGCTGCGCATATCGACGCGCGTGCTGCTCGTGCTCGAGTCGATCGCCGTGGTCACGGTGCTCGGGCTCTCGATCGCCGCGCTCAGCCTCACCCGCTGGGACGTGGGCCTCCTCGTCCCGCGCGCCCCGGACGTCTCGCTCGAGGCGATCATCACCGGCGTCGCCTTCGCCCTGATCGGCTTCGTCGGCTTCGAGAGCGGCGCCGCGCTCGGCCCCGAGACCCGTCGTCCGTTCGCCGCGGTCCCGCGGGCCGTCATGGTGAGCGTCGGCGCGACCGGGCTCGTCATGCTCGTCGGCACTGCCGCGCAGCTGTCGATCGTGGCGGAACGGCCGGGTGCGGCATCCCTCGCGTCCGTCACCGGTCTCGCGACCCTCATCGACGTGATCGTCGCGATCTCGTTCCTCGCCTGCGCGCTCGCGATGACCAACGCCGCGACGAGACTCGTCTTCGCGATGAGCCGCGAGGCACTGTTGCCCGCGGCGTTCGGGCGCGTATCGCGGCGCGGCGTTCCGGCGATCGGCGGCGCGCTGCTCGCCGCGGCGGTCACCCTGGTGCCGATCGCGATCCTCGCGTGGGGAGGCAGCCGCCAGGACATGCGCATCGTCACGTCCCCCGCCTCGATCCTCGGCTTCGTGCTCGCGTACGCGCTGGTGTGCGCGGCGGCGCCGGTCTTCCTCGCGAGGATCGGCGAGCTCACCGCCCGGGCCGTCGTGCTCAGCGTCGTCCCCCTCGCCGGGCTGCTGTGCGTGCTCGGCTTCTACCTCGCGGCGACGCTGCGCGACAATCCCGCCGGTCTGCTGTGGGCGGTGGGCGTCCTCGCCGCGGTCGTCGCCGCCGGCTCGATCCGCATCGCGCGGCATCCGCGCGTGGCCGAGCGCGTCGGCGTGCACGACTGGCCGACCGATGCCGACTGCATCGACGGGCCGGCGCGCACGTGAGCGGCGTGGGCCTCGGGGGCGACACCCGACTGCCGGAGAAGGGTCTCGGCCTCGCCCTCGAGATCCTCGAACAGGTCGCTCGCGACGACCGCGGCGCCTCGGCGGCCGAGATCGCCCGCGCCGTCGGCGCGCCCCGCGCGACGGTGTATCGCGTGGTCAACTCGCTGGTGCGCGACGAGTATCTGGTGCGTCGCAGCGATTTCTCGGGGTTCCTCCTCGGCACGCGCGTGCTGGAACTCGCCGCCGTCGTCGGAGCACGCACGCGGCCCGCGTACGCCGCTGTCGTCGACCGGCTCCGCGATGAGACCGGCGAAGCCGTGCACCTGTTCGCCTTCCACCGCTCAGGACTGATGGTGCTCGACGAGGACGAGGCGCAGCCCCTGTCGGACCGAAATGCCCTCCTCGCCGACCCCACACGCTCGGCGATCGGGCACCTCTGGCTCGTCTCGCACCCCGAACGGCGGCTCCCGCAGGCGCCCGACTGGCGCGTCGCGCCGCCCGCCGACGAGGTGCGCGCGATCCACGAGGCGTACGCGGTCCGCGGCTACACCGAGCAGGTCGCCCTGCTCACCTCCGACCGCGGATGTCTCGCCGTGCCGATCCACGACGACGCGTCCCGCCCCGTCGGCGCGGTGACGCTGTCGACGTCGATCTCGCGGCTCTCCGTCGCGGCCCGTCACGTCAGCGCCCTGCGGGATGCGGCGCGCACCCTCGCTCCGCTCGGCCCGCTCAGCGGCTGGTGACGTCTCGCCCCACACGCCTTCAACAGGTCAACCGGGCTTGCACAGGACCGGAACGCGTTCCCCGATCATGCAGAGGCCCGGTTGACCTGTCGAAGGAGGGGGAACACGGATGCTGCGGGCCGCGGCATCCATCCGCGTCCGAGCGATCAGGGCAGGGCGTCGAGAATGCCCTGCAGCGTCTCCTGGTCGGCCTCCGCCTGCTGAAGCGCCTCTTCTGCGGACTCCGCCACGGCGGGATGCGGATCGCCCTCGAGGATGAGCGTCACGAGCGCGATCATCCCGGCGTTCTGTGCCTGGAGGATCTCGCCGAAACGGCGCTCGGCGTCGGGGTGCTCCGCGTCGACGTAGCCCTGCAGCGCGCTCCACGACGGCATGCCCGGCATCTGAGCGTGGTCGGAACCATGCCCGCCGCACGGGCCCTCCGTCGGCGGCTCCGCCGGACGCGCATCGGCCCACGAGAGATACCACGCCCGCAGGTCTTCGAGCTCGTCCGCGTTCCGCGCGGCGATTCCTGTGGCGAAGCCGTTCGCGGCGGCGTCGAGCCCCTGCTTGCGCAGGAGCGCCTCCGCGAGTTCCTGCTCCTCGACCCGGTAGTAGATCATCGCCTCGACGTAGCAGTAGTCGTCGGCCGTCACCGGTGTCGACGACGACGCCGAAGGTGACGCGGACCCGGCGGGCGCAGCATCCGTGTTCCCGGCCGTCGCGGCGATCGCGAGCCACACGCCCGCCGCGGCCGTCAGCAGGGCGAGCGTCAGCGCGACGACAAGAACCACTCTGCGCCGCACGCGAGACCTTCCGGATCGGGAGCGATCCGCCGGGGTCGGGATGCGTCAGCGCTTGCCGGTGCCGAAGATCCCGCGGATCACCCCACCCAGTATCGCCTCCGTGGACTTCGAGTTGAGAATCTGCTCGATCGGCGACTTCTGGGCCGACCGCGACGTGCGGGACGTGCCGGCCGTCTTCTTGAGCAGCCGCTCGTACTCCTGCTGCGCCTTCTTCTCGGCCGCGGCACTGGCCTTGTCGGCCGCCGCCTGCTGCTTGTCGATCGCGGCCTTCTGCTTCGCGTACTCGGCATCGGCCTTCGCCTTCGCGAGTGCGGCGTCCTCCGCCGCGGCCGCGTCGTCGGCGGCCTGCATCTTCTTCGCGAGGATCTCGCGGGCCGACTCGCGATCGATCGCGGTGCCGTACTTCGCGAGCAGCGGCGACGCGTTCACCGCCGCGACGATCGCGGGCTCGGGCGTCGGCGACATGAGTCCCTGCGGCGCGCGCAGCCGCGTCCATGCCACCGGCGTCGGCGCGCCCTTCTCGCTCATCACGGTGACGATCGCCTCGCCGGTGCCGAGCTCCTGCAGGACGCGCTCGAGGTCGTAGCCCGACCTCGGGTATGTGCCGACCGTGGCCCGCAGCGCCTTCGCGTCGTCGGGCGTGAAGGCGCGCAGGGCGTGCTGCACGCGCGAGCCGAGCTGGGCCAGCACGTCGGACGGCACGTCCTTCGGGGTCTGCGTCACGAAGAAGACGCCCACGCCCTTCGAGCGGATGAGGCGCACCGTCTGCACGATCGCCGCGAGGAAGTCCTTCGAGGCGTCCTTGAAGAGGAGGTGGGCCTCGTCGAAGAAGAAGACGAGCTTGGGCTTGTCGGCGTCCCCCACCTCGGGGAGGATCTCGAACAGCTCGGCCAGCAGGTACATCAGGAACGTCGAGAACAGCGCCGGCTTGTCGATCACGCCGGGCACCTCGAGCAGGCTGATGACTCCGCGGCCGTCGGGCGCCGTGCGGAGGAAATCGGCGACGTCGAACTCCGGCTCGCCGAAGAACACGTCGGCGCCGGCATCCGCGAAGGTGATGAGCTCGCGAAGGATCACACCCGCCGTCGCCGCCGACAGGCCGCCGAGCTCCTTCAGCTCGGCCTTGCCCTCGTCGCTCGTGAGGTGCGTGAGCACCGCCCGGAGATCGGACAGGTCTACGAGCGCCAGGCCGTTCGCGTCGGCGTAGTGGAAGACGAGTCCGAGACTCGACTCCTGCGTGTCGTTCAGCCCGAGCACCTTGCTGAGCAGCAGCGGGCCGAAGCCCGACACGGTCGCCCGTACGGGCACGCCCTTGCCCACACCGCCGAGCGCGAAGTACTCCGTGACGGATGCCTCGGGCTTCCAGTCCTGCCCGATCGCCTGCGTGCGCGCGAGCAGCTTCTCGCTCGGCTCCCCGGGCGTCGCGACGCCCGACAGGTCGCCCTTGATGTCGGCCGCGAACACCGGCACGCCCTTCGCCGCGAGCTGCTCGGCGAGGCCCTGCAGGGTGCGGGTCTTTCCGGTGCCTGTCGCGCCCGCGACGAGCCCATGGCGGTTCATCATCGGCAGCGGGATGCGGATCTGCGCCGACGCGACGGGGTCGCCGTTGAGGAGGGCGCCCAGATCGAGGGTGGCTCCTTCGAACGAGTAGCCGGACGTGACCTTCTCGACCTCCTGCGGCGTGAGTGGGCCGTCTTCGGTCTGCGGCGGGGGCGGCTGGGGTGGTTGTTCGTGCGTCGCCGGGCTCGGTGCGGGCGCTCCCGCGGGCCCTTGCGTCTCCGAGCCCGGCGTCTGCGCCGTCCTCGATCGAGGATCTGCGCTGACGTGAGGAGCCGCCTCGCCGGAAGCCCCCGCGTTCCGGCTGCGGTCCTCAGCTGAGGACGCGGCGGGCACAGAAGTGCCGGAGACTTTGGCTTTGGCGGCAGCGGCCTCGGCGGCGGCGAGCGCGGCCTTCGCCTGGGCGGCCTTCAGCTGAGCCTCGGCGGCCTCGGCTTCGGCGCGCAGTCGCGCGAGTTCCGCCTCTGCGGCGGCGACCGCCGGATCGGTCTGTGCGGACTCTTCGGGCGCGGAGGCAGTCATGCGCTCAGCCTAACGACGCGCGTTCGGCCGCAGCATCCGTCCCCTCGCGTGCCATCGGCACGGCGAACACCGCCGCCACCAGCAGGGCCGCGCCGGCACCGATGAACGCGCCGCCGACGGTGTCGCTGAGCCAGTGCGCGTGCAGGTAGGTGCGGCTGAACGCCATGAGCACGACCCACGCGGCGCCGACGATCGCCACCCATACCCGCGGGAAGATCACCACCGCGGCGACCGCGATGGTCGCCGCGTTGGCCACATGCCCAGACGGGTATGAGCCGTAGTCCGAGACCACGATGATGTCTTCGGGACGCACGCGGCCGAAGAGGTGCTTGAGCACCTGCACGCCCCCGGCCGACGCCGCCTCGGCGGCGAGAAAGTACGCGGCCGCCCACGGCCGCCGCAGCACGATGAGCACGATCGCTCCGCCGATCGGCACCGCGATCACGCTGAACCACCCGCCGCCCACGAAGTTCATGAACTGCGCGAAGCCGGTGAGCACGGGGTGCCACAGCTCGGCGACGAGCAGGTTCCACGCCGTGTCGATCGCGAACGGCTCATCGCCGCGCGCGAAGATCCACCACCCGAGGAGGCACGACAGGATCACGAGCCCGGATCCGACCGCGAGATAGGCGATGACCGGCACAGCGACCCGACGCTGGACTGTCGTCATCGCCCCATTCTGCCTGGCGATCCCCTGTGCGCCACCCCCTTGCAGACCGGCGCGCCGCGTGCCGGCTGACCGAAACCGAGCGGGACGAGACCTCACGAGAGCACCGCGTTGCGGCGGGCGCCGGTGCTATCGTGCGGTTTCATCGCGATGGCGAGGAGGTCCGGAATGGCATCGGTCGTCGACGTGGTGCGCAGGCTCATCGCGCCGCTCACGCGCACGCGGGTGTTCCGGCGCGTGATCGGCCCCGCGCTGCTTCCACCGGTCGAACGCTTCGTCGCCTGGGTGTCGCACGGACGCGTTCAGGTCAGCGGGCTGCTCGTCCCCTCGCTCGTGCTGCACACGATCGGTGCGAGATCCGGTGAGCCGCGCGACGTGCCCCTCATGTACACGCCCGACGGCCACGGGCGCGCGATCGTCGCCGGCACGAACTTCGCCGGCGCCCGCCACCCCGCGTGGACGGCGAACCTGCTCGCCCACCCGGACGCCGCGATCACCGTGCGCGGCCGGCGCATGCCCGTCCACGCCACGCCGATTGCCGCCTCCGAGCTCGACGAGGTGTGGGCGCGCATCGAGGCGCAGTGGCCCGGCTACCGCAACTACGAGCGAGAGTCCGGGCGCACCGTGCGGCTCTTCCGGCTGCAGCCGGTGCGGCCGCAGGGCTGACGCGCGCTCAGGGCGCGAGGCGCTCCACCGTGCGCGGGCGCACGACGAGCCACAGCGCCAGCACGCCGATGACGGCGCACCCGACCATGACCGCGGCCATCGTCGTGGCGGTGATGCCGGCGTCCTTCGCGATCCATCCCACGAGCGGCGAGATGAGACCGGCGACGCCGAAGTTGGTCGCGCCGATGATCGACTGCGCCGTGCCCGCGGCCTTTCCATGGCGGTCGAGGGCGAGCACCTGCACGCAGGGGAAGGTGAACCCGCACGCGGTCATGAAGACGAACAGCGGCACGATCGTGCCCCAGAGGCCCAGGCCGAGCTGGTCGGTGACGATGATGGCGGATGCTGCGACCACGAGCACTGCGGTCGACCAGGCCATGACCCACTGCGGGCCGAAACGCGCCGCGAGGCGCGATGCCGTCTGCACGCCCGCGACGACGCCGAACGAGTTGACGGCGAACATCAGCCCGTACTGCTGCGGGCTGAGGCCGTAGCTCAGCTGGAACAGGAACGACGAGCTCGACAGGTACGAGAAGAGCCCCGAGAACGTCATGCCGCCGATGATGAGCACGCCGATGAAGACGCGGTCGCTGAAGACGCTCCGATAGCGCTGCCACACCGTGGTGGCGCCCTTGTCGTGGCGACGCGCCGGGGGCAGCGTCTCGGGGAGGAGCACGATCGATGCCACGAGCATGACGGCGCCGTAGACCGCGAGCACGACGAAGATCCCGCGCCACGGCATGACGGCCAGGAGAGCCGAGCCGACCAGCGGCGCGAGCACCGGCGCGACGCCCGACACGAGCGCGAGCCGCGAGAGCATGACCACCAGGCGGCGCCCGCCGAACAGGTCGCGGACGATCGCGGCGGCGACGACGCCACCGGCCGCGGCGCCGGCGCCTTGGAGCACCCGCGCCACCGACAGCAGCTCGAGCGTGGGGGCGAGCGCCGCGGCGACACTGGCCACGACGTGCAGCGCGGTCACCGACAGCAGCGGGATGCGCCGGCCGACCTTGTCGCTCAGCGGACCGACGATGAGCTGCCCCAGCGCGAAGCCGATCATCGTGCCCGTGAGGGTCAGCTGGATCATCGCGGCCGTGGTCTGGAAGTCGGCCTCGAGCACCGGGAACGCCGGCAGGTACAGGTCGATCGTGAACGGGCCGAGCGCCGTGAGCGCACCGAGCAGCACGATGTAGAGGACACGGCGGCGGTGCGGGATCGAGTCGCCCGGGTGCAGCACGATCGGCGCGGTCGCCGGGTTGCTGCCGAGCGTGCGGATCGCGCCCGTCGACGTGGCGTGCGGCTTCGGCGCGGCGAGGAGTTCGGGCGAGCGGGCGTCGGGCTTCTGGGTGGGGATGGAGGCGGTGTCGAGCAACAGTGGACTTCGTTTCGTGGCGGGGGTCGACGGGGCGGCGGGCGTGGCGGAACGGCGTCGACACCGGCAGAGCCGGTCTGGGCGCACGCAGAGAGGAACGGACCGAGGTGTGATGCGGGTCGTCCGGCGCTGCCGATCGGCACCGGGGCCTGCACGATCGACGTCAAAGTCGAATCGATTCGAGTACCCATGATAACGGATGGATCCACCCTGCCCGCAAGCGGTATCCCGCGGCGATTCCGTCCGCGGCGGTCGGCGCCGCTGTCGGCTCCTTCCCAGGGGACCGACTCATGCACTCGCATAGGATGAGGACAACCCGTCAGCCGCCTTGGAGCGGTTCGCGTCGGGCGCCCAGACCCCTGTTCATCGATTGGCAGAGATCACGAGCATGACCCCGTCCCCCGACGACAAGCGCAAGAGCGGCAACCCCGCCACCCAGGCCAAGATCGACCTCACGGTCAAGCAGCAGCGCGAGCAGAAGCGCCAGGAGAAGCTCGCCGAATACCAGAAGCAGCTCGCCAAGCGCAAGCGCAGCAAGCTCGTGTGGTGGATCGTCGGCTCGACCGCCGCGGTTCTGGTCGTCGCCGCCATCGTCGCCTCGATCGTCTTCGCTCCGGCCCCCGCGCCGTCGTACGCCCGCGGAAACAGCGACGGCAGCAGCATCGAGGGTGTCGAGACGTTCGAGAACACCGCGAACCACGTCGAGGGCGACGTCGAATACCCGCAGACTCCCCCGGCCGGCGGCGACCACAACGCGTACTGGCTGAACTGCGGCGTGTACACCGAACCGGTGCCGAACGTGAATGCGGTGCACTCCCTCGAGCACGGCGCGGTGTGGATCACCTACGACCCGGCGCAGGTTTCGGGCGACGACATCGCCAAGCTCGAGGACGCACTCCCGTCGACCTACACCCTGCTCTCTCCGTACGAAGGCATGGACAGCCCCATTGCGGTGACTGCGTGGAACGCCCAGCTCAAGCTGGACTCCGCCGACGACGAGCGCATCGAGGAGTTCATCAAGGCGTATTGGAACAGCACCAACGCCCCCGAGCCGAACGCGGCCTGCACCGGCGCGGTAAACGCTCCCGGCAAGAAGTAGGCCGCGGCGTGTCGGACGAGCCCTCGACGGGGAGCTCCCGGCGATGGTTCGTCATCGTCGTCGCGCTCATCCTCATCGCAGGCCTCGCGTTCGCGGTGGGCCGCTTCTCGACGTTCGGCTCGCAGGCGGCCGCGTCGAGCCCCGGCGCGAACTCTCCCGAGGCCGGGTTCTCCCGCGACATGCAGGTGCACCACGCACAGGCGATCGAGATGGCGATGGAGATCTACCGCAAGACCGATGACGACGAGCTGCGTGTGCTGTCGTACGACATCGCGACCGGCCAGGCCGGCCAGCGCGGCGAGATGTACGACTGGCTCGTGAAGTGGGGGCTCTCGCAGTCCGGCGGGCCGATGATGCAGTGGATGGATGCTTCGGACGCGGGCCACGCGCACGGTGGCTCGTCCGCCGAGCCGATGACCGACGAAGAGGCTCATGCGGCGATGGGCATGGCCTCGGCCGCCGAGATCGCGGCGCTCAAGGCGGCCACGGGCGTGGAGGCGGACTGCCAGTTCCTCACACTGATGATCCGCCACCACGAGGGCGCCATCCCGATGGCCGACGCACTCCTCGAGCTCGGCACCGACCCCCGCGCCCTCGAAGTGGCGACCGCGATCAAGAACGGTCAGACCGCCGAGATCGACGCGATGGCGTCGATCCAGAACCGCCTCGGCTGCAGCAGCTGACGGCTCCGCGAGTCGTTACAGTGGTCGCGTGACCGCCGACCCGCCCACGCCCACAGGCGCCGAGCCTGTCGCTGCGCGTCGCCCCGTCGTCGTCACGATCTCCGTCGTGCTGGTCTACGTCAGCGCATTCGCCGCGGTTCTGCTGGGAATCCTCGTCCTCCTCAGCCGCTACGAGGTCGTGAGCTCGGATGTCCTCCCCGTCTCGCTGCTCGGGGCCGGGATCATCCTGTTCGGCCTCCTGCTGGTGGCCGTCGCTTCGGGGATCGCACGGGGCAGCCGGCTGTCGCGCACCCTCGCGACCGTCTACCTCGCGATTCTGATCCTCCTGAACGTCGTGACGATCGCGACGACCGACGGGTGGGACTGGAGTGCGGCCGCGCAGTTCGCCGTCGAGGTGCTGATCGTCCTCGCGCTCTGGCTCCCGCCCGGCGCTCGCCACTTCCGCCGCCGGGAAGCGGCGGACCCCGCTGATCAGGCGGCGGCCAGCGACCGCGCGACGTAGCGGCGGTGGAAGAACCGCACGATCTCGATCGCGCCGATCGTGAGCACGGTCACGATCGTCACCAGCCATGCCGCCTCCTCTCCCGGGTCGACGAGCTGGAAGAACGCGGTCAGGATCGGCACCGTGAAGACGGCGACGAGGGCGATGAACATCCCGCCGATGACGAGCGCTTTGAATCGCGTGATCGGGCGTGAGAGCACCGTGAGCACCCAGATTCCGACGATTGCGAGGATGATGGTCGACCCCGTCCGCAGTTGCGGCTCGCTCACGCCGAGCTGCATGGCGCCCAGCGTGTAGAGGGTCAGGGCGACGGCGATGATCGAGCCGGCCGGAATGGCGAACGCCAGCGAGCGTCGCAGGAACCCCGGCACGTAGCGCTGCGTGTTGGGAAGCAGAGCGAGGAAGAATGCCGGGATGCCGATCGTGAGCCCGTCGGTGATCGACAGCTGCCGTGGCAGGAACGGGAACTCGAGCACGAGGACGCCGAACAGCACCGCGAGCACGGTCGCGTAGACGGTCTTGTTGAGGAACAGCATCGAGACCCGCTCGATGTTCGCAATGACCTGACGCCCCTCCGCCACGACATCGGGCAGGTGGGAGAACCGGCCGTCGAGGAGGACGATCCGCGCGACGGCCTTGGTTGCGGCGGCGCCGGAGTTCATCGCGATACCGAGGTCGGCGGTCTTGATGGCCAGGGCGTCGTTGACGCCGTCGCCGGTCATCGCCACCGTGTGCCCGCGCGCCTGGAGCGCGACCACCATCCGCTTCTTCTGCTCCGGAGTCACCCTCCCGAAGACGAGGTTCTGCTCCAGTACCTCGCCGAGCTCCGCGTCGTTCTCCGGGAGACCACGGGCGTCGAAGCCGTCGGTGACGTCGAGTCCGACGGTGCGGGCGATCGCGGCGACCGTGCGCGGATTGTCGCCAGAGATGACGCGGATGCCCACGCCTTGCCGCGAGAAGTACGCCAGGGTCTCCGCGGCATCCGGGCGCACCTGCTCTCGAAAGGTCACCACGGCGGTGGGCGTGAGCGCCTCCGGCAGGCGCTCCGCCGCGACGTCCTCCTCGCTGATCCGCGACTCGGCGTGCGCGAGCACGAGCGTACGGCGCCCGGACGAAGCGAGCGCGGTGACGGTTCGCCCCAGGGCGGTCACCGCATCCGTCGCCGCATCTCCGAACACCATTTCCGGCGCGCCCAGGACCCACGCGCCTTCGGGCCCGGTCGCGAACGACACGGCACTCCACTTGCGTGCGGACGAGAAGGGGATGTACGCCACGGCGTCGAGCGGGGCCTCGAGGGGGAAGGGCTCCCGCAGACACCTCGCAGTGGCGTTCGCATCCGGCGCCGCACCGAACCAGGCGAGCGCCCCGTCGACGCCCTCAACGCCCTCCGACAGGCGGTCGATCGCGTCGAAGGCGATGTCGCCGGCGGTCAGTGTTCCCGTCTTGTCGAGGCAGATGATGTCGACCCGCGCGAGCCCCTCCACCGCCGGCAGCTCGTTGACCAGCACCTGGCGCGAGGCGAGCTTCGCCGCGCCGACCGCGAAGGTGATCGAGGTGATGAGCACCAGTCCGAGGGGGATCATCGCCGTCAGCGCAGCGATGGTGTTCACGACCGCCTGCACCCAGCCGCCGTTCTCCCACGCCTTCACCCAGCCGCCCGCGACCATCATCTGCGCGTTGAGCACGAGGAGGCCGACGGGCCCGATGATCCAGCTCATCCACTTCAGCACGCGGTTCACCGAGGTGCGGACCTCGGAGGCCACGAGCGAGAACCGCTTCGCCTCCCCCGCGAACCGGTTCGCGTAGGAGTCGGCGCCGACCCGCGAGACCCGCGCGGCACCCTCCCCCGCGACGACGATCGAGCCCGAGAGGGCGTCATCGCCGGACTTCTTGTCGACCGCGTCGGATTCGCCGGTGAGCATCGACTCGTCGATCTGCAGACCGCGCGTCTCGACGACCACAGCGTCAGCGGACACCTGGTCTCCGGCCCGCAGCACCAGGATGTCGTCCAGCACGACGTCGGGCGGGGCGATCTCGGCCTCGACCCCCTCGCGGCGCACCCGTGCGCGCGGGGCGTTCAGCAGAGCGAGCCGATCCAGAGCCGCCTTCGCCCGGAACTCCTGCACGCAGCCGATGATCGAGTTCGCGAACGCCGCGAGGCCGAACAGCGCGTCCTGCCAGCGCCCGAGCACGAAGAGCACGAAGAAGCATGCAAAGACGATGCCGTTGAACAGTGTGAACACGTTCGCGCGGACGATCGTCCAGACGCTGCGGCTCGTGTCGGCGACGTACGCGTTGGTGCGGCCCGTCCGCACCCGCTCGGAGACCTCGGCGGTGCTGAGTCCGCGCTCGACTGCGACCGTGGCCGAGACGTCCGCGGAGGCATCCATGCGATCAGACTAGCGATCGGCCCCCGGACGAACGGATGCCGCGTGCACCACGAGACGCTGGGCACGCGGCATCCGTCTTGCTATGCGATCAGCCCTTCGTCGCTCCGGCCATGAGTCCGCGCACGAAGAACCGCTGCAGTGCGAAGAACACGATGATCGGGACGATCAGCACGAGGAACGCGCCCGCCGACACGAGGAACCACTGGTCGCCCCACGATCCCGACAGCGAGTTCAGTGTCTGCGTCATCGGCAGGGACGATGTCGGCGCGAAGATCGTCGCGACCAGCAGGTCGTTCCACACCCAGATGAACTCCAGGATCGCGAACGACGCGAGCGCCGGAGTCGCGAGCGGGAGGATGATCCGGAAGAAGATCTGCCCGTGCCCGGCGCCGTCCACGCGCGCCGCCTCGATCACATCCGACGGGATCTCCGAGATGAAGTTGTGCAGCAGGAAGATCGCCAGCGGCAGCGCGAAGATCACGTGCGCGATCCAGACCGTCGCGAAGCTGTGGTCGACCTCGCGCATCTCCAGGCCGGGGAAGATCGCGACGTCGCCGATCGACAGCCCGCGGGAGAACAGGCTCAGCAACGGCACCAGCGCCATCTGGATGGGCACGATCTGCAACGCGAAGACGGCGACGAAGAGGAATCCCCGGCCCTTGAAATCCATCCACGCGAAGGCGTAGGCCCCGAGCGACGCGATCGCGAGGGCGAAGATCGTGACGGGGATCGTGATCGCCAGCGAGTTGAGGAAGGACTCAGCGAGGGTCAGTGCCGTGCCCCCCGAGGTGAGCGCCGCCTGGTAGTTGCCGAGGGTGAAGTCGGGGTCGGTGAACACGGTCCACCAGCCGGACGTCGCCGAATCAGCACCCGGTCGGAACGAGGTGATGAGCAGGCCGAGCGTCGGAATCGTCCACAGGAAGGCGATCGCGAAGGCGATCACCGTGGCGATGGGCGAGCTCAGCCTCTTCTGTGCCTGCGCCTCGTTGCGGCGCGTCTCGCGCGCGACCTTGCGCGCGGCCGCCTTGTCGAAGCGGGGCGTCGTCTCGGACTCGACGGCGGTCATCACCGCACCTCCCTCTGCTTGCGCAGCTGCAACACGTTGTAGACGATCAGCGGCGTCACGAACACGAAGATCAGCACCGCGAGCGCCGCCGCATGGCCGTAGCTCTGGAAGCGCTGCTGCTGGTTGACCATCTCGAAGCCGAGCACCGTCGAGTTCGACCGCCCACCGGTCATCACCGCCACGATGTCGTACAGCTTCAGCGCGGCGATCGTGATCGTCGTCAGCACGACGATGATCGAGGTCCGGATGCCGGGCACCGTGACGTTCATGAAGCGCTGCCACGCGTTGGTGCCGTCGAGCTGCGCCGCTTCGAGCTGCTCCACCGGCACCGCCTTCATCGCCGCGGAGAGCACGACCATCGCGAACCCGGTCTGCGCCCACACGAACGCGAACAGGAGGCAGAACGTGTTCACGAGAGGCCAGGTGTCGAGCCACCTCACCGGTTCGCCGCCGAACGCGACCACGATCGCGTTGAGGAGTCCGATCTGCTGACCCTGGCGGTAGTCGTAGACGAACTTCCAGATCAGGCTGATGCTCACCGGCGCGATCGCGAACGGCATGAACATCAGGAGCTTGAGGAATCGGTCGCCGCGCGCCCGCTCCATGAAGGCGGCGTACGCGAGCCCCACGACCGTCGCGAAGATCGGGACGAAGATCGCCCAGATCAGCGTGTTGATGATCGACCAGAATCCCTGCGGATTCGTGAAGGCCCAGACGTAGTTCTCCATGCCGACGAAGTTCTCGCCGGTCTTGTCGTAGAACGACTGGATGAGTGTGGCGATCGTGGGGTAGATCAGGCCGACGAGGATCAGGATGGCGGCCGGCGCCATGAACAGCGTCAGCTGGTAGAGGTACCCCGCGCCCTCACGCGCCCGGTAGTCCGCCCAGAACAACAGGCCGCCCGCGATCAGTGCGATGAGGACCACGTAGAGGACGACGTTCTGGTAGGGCCGCAGCATCATGAACGCGAGGACGGGGATCGCGAAGCACGAGACGAGCCGCAGCCAGAAGTAGCCCTTCCCCTTCCGTGGTGCGTACTCGATCAGGACGAGTAGGAGCGCGACGAACGCCGCGAAGATGAGGACGACGACCGGGATCTGAACGATCGGGCCCAGGTTCCCCAGCCACTGGAAGAACGAATTGAAGGAGAACCCGAGCGACGTCGGCGGTGCATCCGGGTTCGGAGTGGTGAAGAAGATGAGGAAGATCAGCAGCGCCGCGATCAGGATGAACCCGACCGTGACCACCCACCGCGTCGTCGCCCGCGACGGCTGCTTCCTTCCTCCCCGATCGGGCGGTGGCGACGTCTGCGCCTCCTCCGCCGAAGTTGCGGTCTGAGACATGGCCTGCCTTCCCCCGTCGACACCGACGGATGAGATCACCGCGGTGCCGGGCCGCTCGGCGAGCGTGCAGACCCGGCACCGAGGTGCGATGCGTCAGTTCTCGTAACCTGCCTGAATGTCGCTCAGGACCTGCGGCGTCGGCTTGCCGTCGATCCAGTCGACCATGCCGCGCCAGAAGGAGCCCGATCCGACCGTCGCCGGCATCAGGTCGGAGGCGTCGAAGCGGAAGACCGTTTCGGGGTCCTGGACGACCGTCATGGCGTCGGTGAGGAACTTGCTCGATGCGAGCGACGGGTCGGCTCCGGTGTTCGCCGAGATCGCGCCGCCGAGGGAGACGCGGGCGTCGGCCCACTCGGGAGTCGACATGTACTCCGCCACCGCCTGGGTCGCTGCGTCGTCCGAGAACAGCGTGACGAACTCGCCGCCACCGGACACCGAGAACGGCTCGCCCTCGAAGCCCGGCATCAGGAAGGCATACACGTCGCCGTCCTCAGCCACATCGGGCGTGGCGCCGTCCGCGGTCTGCACCGCCAGGAAGTTGGCGGTGAGGAACGACGCCTGGTGCGTCAGCGCGCACGTGCCGTTCGCGACCGCCGCGGCGATCGGGTCGCCGAACGCCGTGGAGTTGATGCTCTTCACGTCACCGAAGCCGGCATTCACGTTCTGCGGATCGATCAGGATCTTGGCGACCTCGTCGAACGCCGCCTCGATGTCGGGGTCGGTGAACGGTGTGTCTCCGGCGGCCCAGCTGTCGTAGACGTCGGCACCGGCCTGGCGCAGCACGAGGTCTTCGATCCAGTCCGTTCCGGGCCAGCCCGAAGCCGCCTCGGACGAGAAGCCCGCGCACCACGGAGGTGCGCCGGTCGCTTCACGGACGGTGTCGGTGAGAGTGAGCAGCTCCTCCCACGTCGTGGGGATCTCGACCCCCCACTCCTCGAAGCTCTTCGGGGAGTAGTAGATGAAGCCCTTGAGGTTCGCGAGCATCGGCGCCGCGTAGAACGTGCCGTCGACGGACCCGTAGTCCTTCCAGGCCGGTGCCCAGTACTCGTCGACGTTCGCGGCGACCTCTTCGCTGCCCTCGACGACCTCGCCCGTGCCGACGAGCGACCGGAGCAGACCGGGCTGTGGAACGATCGCGATGTCGGGTGCCGAGCCGCCGGCGACCTTCGTCACGATGTTGCCCTCGAAGCCCTTGTCGCCGGTGTAGACGACCTCGATGCCGGTGTCGGCGGTGAACGCGTCGAACGATTTCTGGAGCGCCTCTGCCTCCGTGCCGGTGATGCCGCCGGAGATCTCGACGGTCTCACCCTCGAGCGACCCGTCGTCCGCGTCGCCCTCCCCTCCCCCTTCGGCGCAGCCGGCGAGGGTGAGTGCCGCGATGGTCGCCACCCCCAGTGCGATGTAGCCGCGTCGCCTGCGTGATCGCAGTGCAGTCATTTCCGCCTCCTCATTGAGTTCGCGGAGTCAATGTCCGACTCCGCGCGTGCATTAGGGAACCGATTCCATGCTCACGCTAGGGGATGCCGCCAGGGCACACAATGACCCAACATCACAAGTCGGTAAATACCGACACCCAGGGTGGTGCGTCGCGGACGACCACGGCACAATGACCCCTGGAACCGGTTCCAGAATCCCGGGTGACGGCGGTGTCCCCGGACCGCGAGGAGGACCCGATGGCGGGCATCGCCGACGTTGCTCGGGCGGCAGGCGTCTCGAAGTCGACGGCGTCGCGGGCGCTCACCGGTTCGGGATACGTCTCGCCCGGCACGCGCCAGCGGGTGAGGGATGCCGCCGCCGCCCTGGGCTACGTCCCCACGACGAGCGCCGTGAGCCTGGTGACCGGACGCACGCAGACCGTGGGCGTCGTCATGCCGTCGCTGGACCGGTGGTTCTTCGCCCAGGTACTCGGGGGCATCCAGGATGCGCTGCTCGAGCGCCGGTACGACCTCGCCCTCTACGGGGCGCCGCCCGAGTCGTCCGCGCGCCGAGAGATGTTCGAGCACTTCCTCGCCCGCAAGAGATTCGACGGCCTGATCGCGGTCGGCATCGAACCCAACGCGAGAGAGCTCGAGCGCCTCGTCGCGTTCGGCAAGCCGGTGGTGGCGGTCGGCGGCCACGACGTCGGCACGAACGCCGTCTCGATCGACGACGCGGCGGCCGCCCGCATCGCCACCGAGCACCTCCTGGGCCTGGGGCATCGCGAGGTCGTCTTCCTCGGCGGCGACCCCGACGGCCGGCACACCAGCTTCGGCGACGGCCGGCGCCTGGACGGGTACGTCTCGGCGATGCGCGAGGCCGGGCTCGAGGCATCCGCCCGCCATGTCCAGTCCGAGGTGACCATGCCGGGAGGCTATGGCGCCGCCGTCGACCTGCTCGGCGATCGCCGCACCCGACCGACGGCGATCGTCGGAGTGTGCGACGAGGTCGCGGTCGGCGCGATCATCGCCGCGCGCCGGCTGGGCATCCGCGTGCCCGAACGCCTCAGCGTGGTGGGCATCGACGACCACGCCTACGCCGAGATGTTCTCGCTCACGACTCTGCAGCAGCGACCGCACCAGCAGGGTCGCGCCGCGGTGCAGCTGCTCATGTGGCAGCTCGACGACCCCGACGCCCCCACCCACCGCCTGTACGAGTCATCACCCCTCGTCATGCGCAACTCCACCGCCCCGGTCGACGACGACGCATCCGCGGTCATCGGCGTCGGCCCGCTCGGCACCGCCTGACGCCGGGCACGACGAAGGCCCCGGATGCCGAGCATCCGGGGCCTTCGTCTGATCGCTACAGAAGCAGCGCGGGATTACTTGAGGGTAACCGTCGCGCCGGCCTCTTCGAGAGCGGCCTTCGCCTTGTCGGCGGTCTCCTTGTTGGCGCCCTCGAGGACGGCCTTCGGAGCACCGTCGACGACGGCCTTCGCCTCACCCAGGCCGAGCGAGGTGAGCTCGCGGACGACCTTGATGACCTGGATCTTCTTGTCGCCGGCGGCCTCGAGGACGACGTCGAACGAGTCCTTCTCCTCGACCTCTTCCGGAGCGGCACCGGCGGGCGCGCCCGCAGCGGCAACCGCGACCGGGGCGGCGGCGGTGACGTCGAAGGTCTCCTCGAACGCCTTGACGAACTCGCTGAGCTCGATGAGCGTGAGCTCCTTGAACGCGTCGAGCAGCTCCTCAGTGCTGAGCTTTGCCATGATGTTTCTCCTTGATTGTGGTTTTGCTACGCCGAGGCCCGGTGTCAGGCCGCGGACTCCTGCTTCTCGCGCAGCGCGTCGACCGTGCGGACGGCCTTCGACGGAAGCGCATTGAAGACGTATGCCGCCTTGGTCATCGAGGCCTTCATCGCACCGGCGAGCTTCGCCAGCAGGACTTCACGGCTCTCGAGGTCGGCGAGCTTGTTGACCTCGTCAGCGCTCAGGGGGTTTCCGTCGAAGAAACCGCCCTTGATCACGAGAAGAGGGTGTGCCTTGGCGAAGGCACGGAGACCCTTCGCGACGGAGACGGGGTCACCGTGCACGAATGCGATGGCCGACGGACCCTTGAGGTCGTCGTCCAGCGACGTGATCCCCGCGTTGTTCGCGGCGATCTTGGTCAGCGTGTTCTTCACCACGGCGTATTCCGCGTCCTGACGGATGCTGTTGCGCAGCTCCTTGAGCTGGGCAACCGTCAGACCGCGGTACTCGGTCAGCAGAACGGCGGTCGAGTCCTCGAAGTGCTTCGTGAGCTCGGCGACCGATGCTTCCTTCTGCGCCATGGCCACTCCTTGTGTGAATGAGACGCTCCGCGGTGGCGGGGCGCCGGCCGAAGGCATCCGCTCATCTGCTCGTCGCGGCAACAAAAAAGCTCCGGCGCAAGCGCACGGAGCGGGATTCCTGAATCAGGAGAATCGTTCGTGACACCTGCGCGGGCCCCTGCATTGCAGAGCTTCGATCTCCATACGTTCACACGCACGTCGATGACCGGCGGTCTTCGGCTTCATCAAGGGTAAGGGATGCTGCGCCCACCGCCAAATCGGGACCCGAAGAGGTCGTGCGGGCGATGTGCACAGACCCTCAGCTCAAATTCTCACATTTTCTTCACTTTGCCCTGCGCACGCCTTTGCATATGCTCCCTCGCGACGGGTGTCGACGATGATGCCCGCATTGGAGGGGAAGACGATGTACCCATCTAGAACACTTTCCAAGCGCGCCAAGGTGGCGGTGATCGCGACGACAGCGGTCGCCGCCCTGGCACTGGTTCCGGCGGGCGGCGCTGCCGCGGCTCCGACCCAGGCATGCGAGACGCGCACGAACAACACCTACGAGAAACTCCTCTCGTGCGTGACCGTCGACGGGGTCCTCGAGCACGAGAGGGCGCTGCAGGCCATAGCGGATGCCAACGGCGACACACGTGCGGCCGGCACGGCCGGCTACACCGAGAGCGTCGAGTACGTGGTCGACACGCTGGAGGCCGCGGGCTGGAACGTCGAGCTCGACGAGTTCCCGTTCACCTTCGTGCCGCCGCCGCTGCTCGAGCAGCTGACCCCGGTCGCCGCGGAGTACGCGTCGGGCAACTTCACCGGAACCGGCTACGGCGAGGTCACCGGCAACGTGATTCCCGTCGACATCGTCCTCGACATGCCCCGGGATCCGGTCACGAGCGGCTGCGACGCATCGGACTTCGTCGGTCTCGACTTCTCAGGGCCGAGCGACATCGCGCTGATCCAGCGCGGCACGTGCGAGTTCGGCGTCAAGGCCATCAACGCGCAGACGGCCGGGGCCGAGGCGGTGATCATCTTCAACCAGGGCAACACCGAACTCCGCTCCGGTCTCATCACGGGCACGTTGTTCGGCATGAACCAGACGCCGCTCAGCATCCCGGTCGTGGGCGCGAGCTTCGCCGACGGCGCCGCACTGGCTCAGGAGGGCTCGACGGCGCACATCGTCGTCGACCAGCCCGAATCGCGTCCGCAGGTCAACGTGATCGCGGAGCTGCCCGGCGTGAACGACACCAACGTCGTCATGGCGGGTGCGCACCTCGACTCGGTGCTCGCCGGTCCCGGCATCAACGACAACGGCAGCGGTTCGTCGGCGCTCCTCGAGATCGCCCAGCAGATCTCGAAGCTCAAGCCGCAGAACACCGTTCGCTTCGCGTGGTGGGGTGCCGAGGAGAGCGGGCTTCTCGGCTCGCACGCCTGGGTGGACGAGCAGGTGGCGGAGGGCACCCTCGACGAGGTCGCGCTCTACCTGAACTTCGACATGGTGGCCTCTCCGAACTACATCTTCATGGTGTACGACGGTGACGAGTCGGGTTGGGACGCGCCTGCCGGCGTGCCGATCCCGGATGGCTCCATCGCGATCGAGGATCTGTTCGAGAGCTACTACACGTGGGCGGGCGTGCCGTACGACGACGCGCAGTTCAGCGGCCGCAGCGACTACCAGGGCTTCATCCAGGAAGGCATCCCGGCGGGTGGTCTGTTCACCGGCGCCGAAGTGGTGAAGACCGCGCAGCAGGCGGAGATCTGGGGCGGTACGGCCGGCCAGCAGTACGACCCCTGCTACCACCTCGCGTGCGACGACATCGACAACCTCGCGCTGGACGCGCTCGACGTCAACTCCGACGCGATCGCGGCGGCCGTGATGACGTACGCGTACTCCACGGAGACGGTGAACGGCGTGCCCGGCAAGAAGGTGCCCGGCAACTTCATGTTCCCCGCTCCGGCCGGTCCCCAGGGCACGGTCAACCTTCCCGGTGGCGGCGGTCTCGCGCCCGACCACGACCACGCGCACGGCGACGTCGACTGAGTCGATGAGCTGAGCAGGGCGGGGGTGCCGGTGTCGGCGCCCCCGCCTTCCGATGTGCCGCGCCTCGGACCCCATTGCGTCCATCCGCCGGGAGGACGAAGCTCGGACGCGAGCCCCAGCACGACGAAGTCGCACGACCACGTCTGTTGCAGGGCGGAGAGGACGACGATGTCTGCAAACCGGGCAGTGGCCTACAAGGGACCGGGCGAGGTCGAGGTCATCGACACCGACTACCCCGAGTTCGAGCTGAAGGACGGACCGGGAGTGAACCCGGCGAACGTCGGCAGAAAGGTGCCCCACGGCGCGATCCTCAAGACCGTGTCGACGAACATCTGCGGCTCCGATCAGCACATGGTGCGCGGCCGCACCACGGCGCCCGCGGGCCTCGTGCTCGGGCACGAGATCACCGGCGAGGTCGTCGAGGTCGGCCCCGACGTCGAGTTCGTCAAGGTCGGCGACATCGTCTCGGTGCCGTTCAACATCGCGTGCGGCCGCTGCCGCAACTGCAAGGAGGGCAAGACCGGCATCTGCCTCAACGTCAACCCCGACCGCCCCGGCAGCGCGTACGGCTACGTCGACATGGGCGGCTGGGTCGGCGGGCAGGCCGAGTACGTCCTCGTCCCCTACGCCGACTGGAACCTGCTGGTCTTCCCCGACCGCGACCAGGCGCTCGAGAAGATCCTCGACCTCACCATGCTCTCCGACATCTTCCCCACCGGCTTCCACGGCGCCTACACCGCCGGCGTGCGGCCGGGATCGACCGTGTACATCGCCGGCGCCGGGCCCGTCGGGCTCGCCGCCGCGGTCGGCGCCCAGCTGCTGGGCGCGGCCGTCGTCATCGTCGGCGACCTCAACGCGGACCGCCTCGCCCGCGCCCGCTCGTTCGGCTGCGAGACGGTCGACGTGTCCCAGGGCGACCCGAAGGATCAGATCGCCGAGATCCTGGGTGTCCCGGAGGTCGACGCGGGCGTGGACGCGGTCGGCTTCGAGGCGCGCGGACACGGCACGGATGCCTCGCACGAGGCGCCCGCGACGGTGCTCAACTCGCTGATGGACCTGACCGCGGCCGGTGGCGCCCTCGGCATCCCCGGCCTCTACGTCACCGGCGACCCGGGCGGCATCGACGAAGCCGCGAAGGTGGGATCGCTGTCGCTGCGCCTCGGCCTCGGCTGGGCGAAGTCCCTCTCGTTCACCACCGGACAATGCCCCGTGATGCGCTACAACCGGCAGCTCATGATGGCGATCTTGCACGACAAGGTCCACATCGCCGACGCCGTCGGCGCCACCCCCATCGGGCTCGAAGACGCCCCGCAGGGCTACGCCGACTTCGACCAGGGCGCCGCCAAGAAGTACGTGCTCAACCCCAACGGCTACATCAAGACCGACTGACCGAATGGATGACGGATGCCTCGGGCCGAGGCATCCGTCCCGCTATGAAAGGAACTCCTCATGTCCGTGACCCTCGCAGACGCCCGCCGGGTGATCGAGGCCGCTGAGAAGCGCGCCGACGAGATCGGCCAGCCCATGAACATCGCCGTCGTCGACGCGGGCGGCAACCTCGTCGCGCACGTGCGCCAGGACGGCGCCTGGATCGGCAGCATCGAGATCTCGATCAGCAAGGCCTGGACGTCGAAGGCGTTCGACATCTCGACGAAGGACCTCGGCGACAACTCGCAGCCGACGCAGCAGTTCTTCGGCATCCACACCACCAACGCGCACGGCCGCGGCGTCGCCATCTTCGCCGGCGGCGTGCCGCTGAGCCGCGACGGCAAGGTCGTCGGCGCGGTCGGCGTCAGCGGTGGCTCCGGCGAGCAGGACCAGACCGTCGCGGAGGCCGGCGCCGCAGCGTTCTGACAGGGGCGGGCGAACTCGTCGGCGTCACGACCGCCAGGGGCAGAGGTCGACCTTGTGCCCGTCGGCGTCCGCGAGCGTCCACCACTCGGGCGCGTGCGAGTCGTCGACGATGACGCCGCCGGCGGCGAGCGCGGCGTCGAGCCGCTTCTCGATGACGTCCCGCGGGCCGTTGACGTCGAGGTGCGACCGGCCGCGCAGCGGCTTGTCGACCGGCTGGAACCAGATGAGCGGGCCGCGGCCGTCCTTGTCGAACAGGACGCCGTCGCGCACCTCCGAGAATCCGGTCGCCGCCTTCCAGAACGGCACGACCGCTCCAGGGTCCGGGGTGGCGACGGCGAGCATCACGTCGAGCATCCGCCCGGTGTCGGCCGGGATGTCGAGCTCGCGCGCAGCGTCGGAGATCTGCGCGGCGAGTGCGGCGTCCTTCACCGTCAGCCCACCTGCCGAATGCGTCATGAGCCGCACGCGCACGGTGGTGTACCTCACGTCGACATCGGGATGGTGGTCGGCGGCCTCGGCCAGGTCGGCGATCGCGGCGAACAGCTGCGCTCCGGCCGCGAACGTGCCCGTGCGGAACAGCGCGAACGCCCCGGTCACCCGCGGATGCCAGTCCTCGACACCGGGGAACGCGCGGAACTCGGCGGAAGTGATGGTGTCCATGCCCCGAGGATGCCACCCTCACGGCCCGTCGCAACCCCCTTGCGCGCCACCGTCGACCTCGTGCCTCCCCGCCGGCCGGCACGTTGACATCGTGCGATCTCGCCGAGGTGACACGTTCCACGCGCGCGGATCGTGTCACCTCGGCGAGATCGTGCGTTCCGCGCGGACGGATGCTGCGATCCTCCGTCGCCCATGCCACAGCGAGGTGCGGTCATCGCCCGGGAGGCGTGATCCCGAAGGCCGCGAGACGCTTGGCCAGCGCCGCCGGCGTCACGATGTGGACGCTCTCGACACGCACCAGCCGCCTCTGCGTCGTGCCGCGGATCCAGTCTTCGCGGCGCTTCTCGTCGAGAAGGACTTGCTCAAGGCTGCGGCCGGAGCGCATCGCCTCGTCGAGATACTTGTTCTGGCCGTCGAACTCGAAGAAGGTGCGCACCTCCTCGATTTCGATGTCGACGACGTAGTCCTTGCCCGAAGGCGCGGGTACAGGGACCTGCAACCGCAGTCGACGGAACCCGAGCCGAGCGAGCTGCAGGCGGCTGACCGCTTCCCCCGGCGATTCGGATCGACCGTCAGCGAAGCGAATCACCTGCTGCGCCTGACGCACGCCGCGCGCGCCCTTCGATCCGTGACAACGCTCGAGCATCCGATCGCGCCACGCCTCGGCGGCGATCTCGTCGTACCCGTCCTCACCCAACGCCACTTGCCGCAGGGCGGCGTCAGCGGCGGCGACGGCCGCCTCGAGACTCAGCGTGCGGACCATGTCGAAGGTCGTCCTCTCCAGGGATGTGCAGCGGATGCCGAAAACGGTCTCGATGTCGGCTTCGGGAAGCAGATCGTGGTGACGCCGCAACCCTGGTCGGCTCGACATCCCAGAGCCCCTGCCCAGCGTCACGTGCACCGCGGTCGGCACGTGTCTATAGAAGGGCAGCGTGCGCAGGGCGCCCGCCGAGTCGTACGACGCGACGCCGTTCCGGGTCCTCATCTCGGCCGCCGCCGCGCTCAGTTCGACGAGATGGCGCGACTCTGGCCAAAGGTCGTCCCAGACGGCGGCCGCGACATAGCGATTGCGTTGCAGCTTGCGCAGCTCGCCAGCCTGAAGTGCCCGCGCGATCTCTCGCTCACTCATCCCCTGCGCGCGCAGCTGGTTCCGCGAGAGGACGGCGGCCGCAGCATCCGGAAAAGAAAGATGACGAGGCATGCGCTCATCGTGCGGTCCGCGCGCCCCGGCAGCGTACTCGCGCACGGGATGTGTGGAAAGGGTCGGCGCGCATGCCGCTGGGGAGGACACGGTGTCCCCGTTGACATCGTGCGATCTCGCCGAGGTGACACGTTCCACGCGCGCGGATCATGTCACCTCGGCGAGATCGTGCGTTCCGCGCGGACGGATGCTGCGACCCACCGTCCCTGCTGCCACGGCCGCGGTGCGTCGCAGGCGGCGGATGTCGGGTCGGCGGCGTAGCCTCGAAGGGTGAATCCCGAGCACCGCGTCGCGCGCCCGTCCGGGCTCGCGGCGCAGGCACCGGAGGTCGCCGCCCGCATCGTCGCGGATTCGCGCGACCGGGTGGCCTGGGTGCGCGCTCGATCGAGGGGGATCACGGCGACGGACGTCGCCACCCTCACCTCCGACAGGGCGATCACCCGCGCGGCCGACGCGAAGCTCCTGGGCTCGGGCTTCTCCGGCAACGCGTACACCGCGCACGGTCGCGCACGCGAGCCCGAGATCGCGGCCTGGGTGGCCGCGACCCACGGCATCCAGCCGTCCTCCGCCCTCTTCCACGCCGTCGTCGAGAAGCGGCACCTCGCGACCCCCGACGGGATCGCGGTCGACGCGGCGGGGCGCATCACCCTCGCCGAGATCAAGACGACGAACAAGGCGTGGCGCAGCATCCCGCGGGGCTACCTCCGCCAGGTGTGGTGGCAGCAGCACGTGCTGGGCGCCGAACGCACGCTGGTCGCGTGGGAGCAGCACGACGGCTTCGTGCCCGTCGGCGACGAGCCGCGGTGCGCGTGGGTCGACCGCGACGACGCGGAGATCGCGAAGCTCGTCGCCCTCGCCACGGCCCTCATCGACGAGCTCTACCTCCGCACGATGCGCGCCAGACAGCAGCCGGCACGGATGCCGCAGCCCCCCGCCGCGCCGCGCGAGCCGTTCCGCGCGCTCGCCCTCGCGGACTGACCGCTCCCGCAGCAGGCACCCTCACCCGCACTCATCGGATCGTCGTGACGCGCCGGGCCTCGGCATCCCACACCCGCGCACCCGTCGCCTGCCCGCTGACGTGCGGTGCCTTGATGAGGCGCATCGCGGTCGCCAGTCGCACCGCGGTGAGCCCCCGCGCCAGCGTGATGTGGGGAGTCCAGTGGTCGACGCCCGTGTTCGAGTAGCGCGGCTCCGGCCTGCCGGCGATCTCGGCGACGGCGCGGTGCACCGCCAGCAGCGCCGAGCTCACGATGACCTGGCGCGTGAGGACGTACCGGTCTTTGTGACCGAGGAGCAGCACTCCCCCGAGGTCCAGCGGGACGGGCAGGAGCTCGGCGAGGACGGCGAACGCGGACGGGTCGAGCCGCTCGCGCACCGCGAGCGTCACGTGCGGTCGGTTGCTGGGCGCGGGATTGCGCCCCGAACTCGGCAGATCGGCTCCGAGCAGCCGGTCCCAGTCCTCCCGCACCGCGCGGTCGAGCACGTCGTCCGGGATCAGTTCGACGCTGAACACGCCTCCATCCTCCCGCGCGCCGGCGTCCTCCGCGGGATGCCGGTCACCGCGCCTGTCCGGCTGCCTCCACTCTCGCCGCCTCCACCGCTGCTGCCTCGGCCTCGCCGTCGTCGACAGGTACGTCCGGAGCATCGCTGTCGACACCTGCGGCCTCGACCTCGGCGCCCGCCGCTTCCGCGTCCCACCCGGGCTTGGGCACGGAGTCGATGAGCAGCCGCGTGTACTCGTGCTGCGGGGCGGCGAGCAATTCGGCCGTGCGACCGCGCTCGACGATCTCGCCGCGACGCATCACGACGGTCTCGTCGCACACGCGTCGGACGACCGCGAGGTCGTGGCTGATGAAGAGGACGGTGAGCCCGCGCTCGCGCCGGATGCGGTCGACGAGGTCGAGCACCTGCGCCTGCACCGAGACGTCGAGCGCGCTCGTCGCCTCGTCCATCACGAGCACGTCCGGCTCGATCGCGAGAGCACGGGCGATCGCGACGCGCTGCCGCTGGCCGCCCGAGAGCGTCCGCGGCCGCGCCGCGGCGTGCTTCTGGCCGAGTCCGACCTGGGCGAGCAGGTCGAGCACCCGCGATCGGGCCTCCGCCGCGCTCAGTCTGGTGTGCAGGCGCAGGGCGTCTTCGATCGCCCGGCCCGCGGTGATGCGCGGGTCGAGCGACAGGTACGGATCCTGGAACACCATCTGCACGCTCCGCGCGTGGGCGAGCCGCTCGCGCCGGTTGCGAGGAACCGCCGTGCGCTCGCGGCCGTCGATGCGGATGTCGCCGATGTCGGCGGCCTCGAGCCCCACGATCATGCGCGCGAGCGTCGACTTGCCCGACCCCGACTCCCCCACCACGCCGAGCGCGCCGCCGCGGGGAACCGCGACCGACGCGTCGATCACCGCGCGCACCGGCTCCTTGCCGCGGCGCACGTAGGTCTTCGACACCCCGGTCGCCGCGAGCATCGGCGATGCGGGCACGGCCGTGGCCGCAGCATCCGTCCCGCGCTCTCCGTGCACGGAATCGGAAGTCGTCGACGACGCGCCGGTGGACGGATGCTGCCCCCCGGCGTGCCCGGCAGAGTCTCCGATTCTGTGATCCGCGGTCGAGCCGGGCGCGGCGCCGAGGAGCGTCGGAGTCGCGGCGACCAGTCTCCGCGTGTACTCGGCCCGCGGGTCGCGCAGCACGTCGTGCGCTCGGCCCTGCTCGACGACCTGTCCGCCGCTCATGACGTAGACGCGGTCGCACAGTGATGCGGCGAGGTTGAGGTCGTGCGTGATGAAGAGCATGCCCATGCCGCGGCTCGCGCGCTGCTCGGTGAGCACGCCGATGATCTCGGCCTGGGTGGTCACGTCGAGGGCCGTCGTCGGTTCGTCGCACACGAGGAGCTTCGGCGACGTCGTCAGGGCTCCCGCGATCATGACCCGCTGCAGCATGCCGCCCGAGAACTCGTGCGGGTATTGGCGCAGGTGGTCCTCGGGGCGCGGGAGGCGCACCGCCTCGAGCAGTTCGACGGCGCGAGCGCGCGCAGCATCCGTCGACCATCCCTCCGCGAGGCGCAGCGCCTCGGTGAGGTGGTCGCCGATCGTGCGCATCGGGTTGATGCCCGCGCGCGGATCCTGGAAGATCATCGCCGCGCCGTGGCGGCGCAGCTGCCGAAGCTCGGGCGCGGGAGCCGACAGCACGCCGGCGCCGTCGAGCACGACGTCACCGGTGATCGCGGAGCGGTCGGGCACGAGTCCCAGCACCGTGCGCGCGGTCAGCGACTTGCCCGACCCGGACTCGCCGACGAGGCCGACGGTCTCGCCGGCGGCGACCGAGAGCGAGATGCCGTGCAGCAGCCGCGTGCCGTCGGCCAGGTCGAGCGTCAAGTCGCGGATGTCGAGCAGGGCCGGTCTCGGTGCGGCCGGCGCGGCCGCCGGATCCACGACGGTCTCGGTTGCGGTCATGCCGGGATCTCCCCACCGATGCGGTCGGAGAGCTCTTCCCCGATGATGTTGACGGCGACGACGACCACGACGACGGCGACCGCCGGCACGATCGCGGGCAGGACGTGCCCGCCGATGAGCCCGGCCTGCGCCTCGTTGATCATCGCGCCCCAGTCGGCCGTCGGCGGCTGCACGCCGAGACCGAGGAACGACAGTGCGGCGAGTTCGGCGAGCACGTACCCGAAGTTGAGCGTGGACTGCGCCCCCACGATCGGCGTGACGTTCGGCAGCACGCGGCGCAGCGCGATCCACACGCCGCCGAACCCCTGCACGCGGTAGGCGGCGACGTACGGGCGGGTGCGCTCGGCCGCGATGAGCGATCGGGTGAGGCGCGCGACGAACGGCGCGTACGCGATGCTCATCGCGATGACGGGGGCGACCAGTCCCTTGCCGAAGAGCGCGACCGCCATGATCGCGATGAGCAGCGACGGGAAGGCGAACAGCACGTCGAACAGGCGCCCGAGCACGGCGTCGATCCAGCCCCCGCGCCAGCCGGCGACGAGGCCGAGGAGGACGCCGAGCACCGTCGAGGCGATCACCACGAGGAGCGGGCCGAGCAGGGCCGTGCGCGCGCCGTAGATGAGGCGGCTCAGCGTGTCGCGGCCGAGGCCGTCGGTGCCCAGCCAGTGCGCGGCGCTGGGCGGCGCGTTCACCGCGGCGAAGTCGACGGCGTCGGGGTTGTACGGCGCGAGGAACGGCGCGAAGATCGCGGCCAGCGTCATCGCGGCGAGGACGCCGAGTGCGATCGCGAACGTCAGGCTGGTGCGGGGCAGCCGCGGTGCGCGCAGCACCGTGACGGCGAGGGTGGGTGTCGTGGTCATCGGGCACCGGCTCCGGCTGCGGATCGGGGATCGATCCAGGGTTCGAGGACGTCGATCACGGCGTTCACGAGCACGAACGCGGTCACGACGAGGAGGACGATCGCCTGCACGACCGGGAAGTCGAGGCGGTCGACCGACTGCACGAGCAGCGAGCCCATGCCCGCGAGACCGAACGCCGCCTCGACGATGGAGCTCGCGACGAGGAGGCCGGCCACCAGCATCCCGCTCACCGTCAGGATCGGCCCCACGGCGTTGCGGAACACGTGACGGCGGATCACCGTGCCGCGCTTGATGCCGCGGCTGATCGCGACCTCGACGTGCTCGCGGTCGAGCTGGTCGATCATCGACGACCGCGTCACCTTGCCCACGAGCACGACGAAGACGATCGCGAGGGCGATCGAGGGCAGCACCAGGTGGTAGACGGTGTCCCAGAACCCCTCGCCCGAACCGAACGACGGGAACCAGCCGAGCTGCACCGCGAACACCGCGATGAGCACGATCGATCCGACGAACGACGGGATCGCGCCGAGCACGGTGAGCCCGATGAGGAT
Organism: Microbacterium trichothecenolyticum; assembly: GCF_041938625.1. GTDB lineage: Bacteria > Actinomycetota > Actinomycetes > Actinomycetales > Microbacteriaceae > Microbacterium > Microbacterium trichothecenolyticum_D. The sequence goes on from NZ_CP169427.1 coordinate 3,486,362, forward strand.
CGAGCGGTCCGCGAGCCGGCCGCGGTGCAGCGCGGCGATCGCACCGGCGATGAGGCCGACGACCGCGATCATCGTGCCCGCCATCACGACCAGCCCGAGCGTGACGGGCAGTCGCTCGCCGAGCACCACGGTGACGTCCTGGCGGTACTGCAGCGAGCGCCCGAGGTCGCCCTGCAGGAGCCCCGCCACCCAGGTGAGGTACTGCTGCCACGGCGGCAGGTCGAGGCCGTACTGCGCGGTGATCTGCGCCACCGCCTCCGGGCTGGGCTTGCGGCCGCGCAGCAGGAACGCGACGGGATCGCCCGGCACCAGGAAGCGCGAGAAGAACACGAGCACGGATGCCAGGAACAGGGTGAGCAGCAGGCCGCCGAGCTTGCCGGCGATCCGGCGGACGGCGATCATCGCTCCCCCGCTCCCCCTGGCCCGGTGCCGACCCGGGCCGGGCCCGACGGCGACCGCCGGGCCCGTGCTCACGTCAACGGGAGCCAATGGTCGCCGCCCACGGGTAGTACATGAACGCCACCGACGGGGCCACGCCGGTCACCCGGTCACCGAGGAACAGGGTCATCGGCCCCTGGAACAGCGGCAGCCACGGCAGCTGCTCGTTCGCGATGCGCTGCGCCCGCGCGGTGACCTCGCTGCGCGCGGCCGGGTCGTCGATCGCGACGGCCTCGTTCACGAGTGCGTCGAACTCGGGGTCGCTCCAGTTGCCGTAGTTGCTGAACTCGCCGGTGCGCAGCACCCCGTACATCTCGAGCGGGTCGGGGCTCGACAGGTACCACGACGTGTAGAACAGGTCGATGCCCTCGCGTGCGGTCGGGTCGGAGAACAGCGCCGTGTAGGCGCTCGGGCTCACGGTCTCGATGGTCGCCTTGAGCCCGATCGACTGCGCCGCCGCTGCCGCGCCCTGCGAGATCACGGCGAAGTCGTTGCTGATCGGCGCCGTCGCGATCACGATCTCCTCACCGGCGACGCCGGCCTCGTCGATGAGCTTCTTCGCGGCCTCGACGTCGTACGGGTACTCCTCGAGTCCGTCGAACGCCTCGGTCAGCGCCGCATCGCTCGCGCCGACCCACACCGACTCGGTAGTGAGCACATCGGTGACCTCGCCGTAGCCCTTGGCCGCAGCATCCAGGATCCCCTGCCGGTCCATCGCCATCAGCAGCGCCCGGCGCACGCGCTCGTCGCCCAGCGGACCCTCGAGGTTGCTCACGACGAGGCTGCCGACGGCCGTGTTGAGACCGAAGTACATGTCACCCTTGCCGGAGGACTGCAGCTGGGCGATCGCGTCGGCCGGGATCATCCAGCCGCCGTCGACCTCGCCCGACTTCAGCGCGTTCACCCGCGCGTTGGGGTCGGTCATGAAGAGGATGTCGACCTCGCCGGCCTGGGCGCGCAGCGTGTCGTCCCAGTAGTCGTCGTAGCGGGTCAGTGTGACGGATTCGCCCGACTTCCAGTCGGTGAGCGCGAACGGCCCGGTGCAGTTCACCAGCCCCGACGAGTTGCCGTAGTCGGCGCCCTTCTCCGCGAGCGTCGCGGCGGACTCGACCACGCCGGCCGAGCCGCCCATCGCCAGGTTGAACTGCGAGTCGGGGCCGTTCATCGTCACGGTGACCTCGCGGTCGCCGGTCTGCTCGATCGATGCGACGTTCTGGTACACCGAGTACCAGGACGAGCCGACCTCGGGATCGAGGTGCCGGCTCATCGACGCGACCACGTCGGCGGCGGTGAGGGACGAGCCATCGTGGAACGTCACGCCGTCGCGGATCGTGTAGACCCACGTCTCGGGCGTCGGGTGCTCGAACGCCTCCGCCAGCCCCGGCGACAGCGTGAAGTCGGGGTTCAGCCGCAGCAGGGACTCGCATACGTTCGCGAGCACCTGGTTATCGGCGTAGTCGAACGCGTACGCATAGTCGAGCGAGTAAGGCTCGGAGTAGCTCACCCACGAGAACGAGTCGATGTCGCCCGACGGGGCGGCCGTCTGGGTGGTGTACTCCCACTCGGGGGCGTCGGTGGCGTCGGGGCTCGACGTGTCGGCGCTGCACGCGGACAGGACGAGCGCGGCCGCGACGCCGGCGCCTGCGACGGCGAGCAGGCGACGGGCGGTGCGTCGGGTGCGGGTCATGGTGCTCCTCGGGTTCTGACTGCGGTGTCGGGTGGTGGAGAAGGGACTCAGGACAGGACGGATGCTGCGGCCTCGGCGCCCGCGTCGGCGTCGGCGTCGGCGCGCGCGAAGACGCACTCCCCGTCGATCCATGTCGAGGCGACGCGGCAGAGGTACAGGTCTTCGGTGGGCACCGTGAACGGGTTCGGCTCGACGACGACGAGGTTCGCGAGGTAGCCCGCGCGGAGGTAGCCGGTGTCGTGGTCGCGGTGGTTCACGTACGCGGTGCCCGACGTGTAGGCGGCGAGCGCGGTGGCGAGGTCGAGCCGCTGGTGGGCGCCGCCGAGCGGCTCGGCGTCGGACAGCGGGGCGACACGGTTCACGGCGATGTGCACGCCCGCGAGCGGGTCGGCGCTCGACACCGGCCAGTCGCTGCCGCCGGCGAGGCGCACCCCGGCCCGCTGCAGATCACCGAACGGGTACTGCCGCGCTGCCGCGGACTCGGCGAGGAACGGGAGCGTCAGCTCGTCCATCTGGTCCTCGTGGCACGCCCACAGCGGCTGCATGTTCGCCACCGCGCCGGCCGCTGCGAAGCGCGCCACGTCCGCCTCGTCCACCACCTGGATGTGGGCGAGGTGGTGACGGCCGTGGGTGGCGCCGTTGACCTCCGCCGCCGCCTCGACCGCGTCGAGCGCCTCGCGCACGGCGCGGTCGCCGAGGGCGTGGAAGTGCAGCTGGAAGCCCGCCGCGTCGGCGGCGATCGCGTATTCGCGCAGGCGCTCGGCCGGGATGAACGACAGGCCGCGGTTGTCCGTGGAATGTCCGTGCCCGTCGCGGTACGGCTCCAGCATCGCGGCCGTGTGGTTCTCGGCGACGCCGTCGACCATGAACTTGATCGAGCCCAGAGAGAAGCGGTCCTCGTGGCCGAGCGCTGCGACCTCGTCGCGCGCGCGGATCATGCCCTCGAGCTGCTCGATCCCCTCGCCGCGCTCCCACCACTGCGCGCCCACGACATGGGCCAGGAGCGTCCCCTCGGCGAGCGCGCGACGGTACGAGGCGAGCGCACCGGGGATCCCCGGGAAGTTCCCCACCAGTGCGTCCTGCCAGCCCGTGATGCCCTGCGCGATGAGGTCGTCCTGCGCGCGCAGCAGGCCCGCGTAGGCGAGGTCTTCGGAGATCTTCGGGCGGACGTCGGCGAAGAGGTCGCCCGCGCCCTCGTGGAACGTGCCGGCGGGGTGGCCGTCGGCTTCCCGCTCGATCCGTCCGTCGGCGGGGTCGGCCGTCGTCGCGTCCACGCCGGCAGCCCGCATCGCCGCAGTGTTCGCCCACGCCGAGTGGTGGTCGCGGCTCGCGAGCAGCACCGGCCGGTCGGGCACGATGGCGTCGAGCGCTGCGCGCAGCGGTGCCCCGCCCGGAAAGTGGTCCATCGACCAGCCGCCGCCGACGATCCACTCGACGTCGGGGTTCTCGGCGGCGTAGCGCGCGATGGTCGCGAGGGTGTCGGCCGCGTCCTCCGCCCCCGTGAGGTTGCACTGCAGCAGTTCGACCCCGCCCGACATGGGGTGCACGTGCGCGTCCTGGAAGCCCGGGGCGAGCATCGCGCCCGCGAGGTCGACGACCTCGGTGTCCGGACCGATGAACACGGATGCCTCATCCTCGGCGCACACCGCCACGATGCGCCCGTCCCGCACAGCGACGGCCTCGCCGCTCAGGGCTTCGGCGCTTCCCGCGCGAACGAGGTCGGAGCTGAACAGCGCGCCTCGGATGAACACGGTGTCTGCGTACGGGGTGTCTGCGTCTGCAGGAATGGCAGCGGCCACGGGACCTCTCCTTCGTCGTCGAACGGATCGCTTGACGATAGACCGCCGTCATCGTCCATGTCAACAGTGTTGACAGCTACGCTGACAGAGCAGATAGTCTCAGGACGTCACGACGCGGCGACAGGGCCTCCGTGGCACGATGGACGCGACGGCGAAAGCGGGGATCATGGCGGCACGCACCGGGGCGACCCCCGACAAGGCCGGCACGAAGCGCCTGGACCGGGCGACGATCATCGCGGCCGGCCTCGAGCTCGCCGAGACGACCGGATCCGCCTCGCTCTCGATCCGCGACCTGGGCGCGAAACTGGGCACCGACCCGACCGCGGTCTACCGCCACTTCCGCGGCAAGGAAGAGCTGATGAGCGCGCTGCTCGACGAGCTCACCCTCCGCAGCCTCGCTGCCGTGACCGCCGACCCCGAGGAGTGGCAGGAGCGCCTGCGTCAGCTCGCGTCGGCGACGCTGACCGAGTTCGCCCGCTACCCCGCGGTGGGGCAGGAGGCGATCGTCCTCACCACCCACGGCCCCGGAGAGCTCGACGCCATCGAGTTCATGCTCGACGCCTTCTCGCGCGCGGGACTCACCGGCGACGCCCTGGTGCAGCACTACGCGCTCATGGCCACCCACGTCCTTTCGATCGCCGCCGGCGTGGCCCGCGCGCGGGCAGAGCGTGCGACCCTGGTCGCGGCGGACGCCAGCCCGTGGTTCGAGGGGCCGCTGCTCGTCGACCCGATCAAGCACCCCCACATCGCGCAGATGTCCGCGCAGCTCCTGGATCTCAAAGACCGCGAACTCTTCATGCTCGGCGTCGAGTCGGTCATCCGCTCCGCCGAGCACGCCGCCCGCCCGGCCTGACGCGGATGCCGGGCCGCAGCATCCGTCCCGCATCGCTCGTTCACATCACCTGCTCTCACCGAGCGCACGGGTTATGAACGCACACGACGGGTGATCTCGGTGAGAGCACCCGATGTGAACACCAGGGTCACCGGCGCGGCGGGGTGATCCCGAAGGCAGTGAGGCGACGACCGAGCGCCTCGGGCGAGACGATGTGCGGGGCCTCGGCGCGGCCGAGCCGCCGCTGGGTCGTGCCTCGGATCCAGTCCTCGCGGCGCTTCTCTTCGAGAAGCACTTCCTTGACCGTCTTCCCCGACGCGACCGCGAGTTCTTCGTATTTGCCCATGCCGTCGAACTCGTAGAAGCTCCGGACCTCCTCGAGGCCGATGTCGACGCGAAAGGTCCGCCCGTCCGGGCCAGGCACCGGCACCTGGAGCCGCAGCTCGCGGAATCCGAGTCGACTGAGCTGCAGTCGACTCACGGCCTCACCGGGTGACTCCGAGCGGCCGTCGGCGAAGCGGATGACCACTTCGGCCTGTCGAACGCCCCGGCCGCCGCGCGCGGCCTCGCATCTTCGCAGCATCCGCTCGCGCCACGCGTCCGCCGCCCGCTCGTCGTACTCGGATCCGCGCATCGCCTCGCGCCGCAGCGCGGCATCCGCCACGGCGACCGCCGCCTCCATGCTGAGCGTGCGCACCAGGTCGAAGACGGTGCGGTCCAGCGTCGTGCATCGGATGCCGTTGACCACGGTGATGTCGTCGCGGGGAAGCAGATCGGCATGGTGTTGCAGCCCGACGCGGCTGGAACCCCGTCGCGCTTCGGGCTTGAGGAGGTGGACCGCCGACGGCGTGTGCCGATACAGGGGCAACTCCGCCAGAACCCCGGCCGACTCATGGGAGGCGACGCCATCGCCGTCGCGCATCTCCGCGACGGCGGCACACACCTCGATAAGGTGACGCGACTCCGGCCAGAGATCGTTCCAGAGCTTCACCCCGACATATCGGTTGCGCTGCAGCCGCCGCAGCTCCCCTCGCCCCACGGCGTCACCGATCGCCCGCGCGGTCATACCGCTCGCGCGCAACTGCTCGCGGGTGCGGACTGCGGCGATGGCCTCATCGAAAGTCAGGTGGCGCGGCACGCGACCCACCCTGCCCGCGACGGCAGCCGGACGCTCGACCGGATCCGCAACCTGTGCGCTACTCATCCTCGCAACGACCTGTGGAGGAACGGATGCCGCGAGCCGCAGCATCCGTCCCACTTCGCTCGTTCACATCACGTGCTCTCACCGAGCGCACGCGTCATGAACGCACACAACGGGTGATCTCGGTGACAGCACCCGATGTGAACATCCCGCTCGCTCCTTGACCCCGCAGATAGTTGACACGCATCAACCATTGGGCGTATCGTTGACGTAAATCAACTGTTGACCCTGGTCAACCTTCTTGCGCGCCGACGTCGCCGCGACACCACCACGCCTCGTTCCTAAGGACTCCTATGGCCACCTCCACCCCTGCGACCGGGTCGGTCGCAACCTCGGCCGACGAGAAGCGCCGCCACCGGCAGGTGCTGCAGGCGCTCACGGGACTGCTGCTCGGCATGTTCGTGTCGATGCTCGCGTCGACCGTCGTGTCGACCTCGCTCCCCGTCATCGTCCACGACCTCGGCGGCGACCAGGCGGCGTTCACGTGGGTCGTCACCGCGACCCTGCTGACCACCGCGATCTCCACCCCGATCTGGGGCAAGCTCGCCGACCTCTTCAACCGCAAGCTGCTCATCCAGATCGCCATCGTGATCTTCGTGCTCGCCACCGCAGCCGCCGGCTTCTCGCAGGATCCCGGTACGCTCATCGCGTTCCGCGCGGTGCAGGGCATCGGCGCCGGCGGGCTCGCCGCGCTCAGCCAGGTCATCATGGCCGACATCATCAGCCCGCGCGAGCGCGGCCGGTACATGGGCCTCTTCGGCGCCGTCATGGCGGTCGCGACCGTCGGCGGCCCGCTCCTCGGCGGGTTCATCACCGACACGATCGACTGGCGGTGGAACTTCTTCATCGCGCTGCCGTTCGCGGTCGCCGCACTCATCATGATGCAGCGCACGCTGCACCTGCCGCCGCGCCCCAGGGTGAAGGCGCGCATCGACTACTTCGGCATCGTGCTGCTTTCGACGGCCGTTTCGCTGCTGCTCATCTGGGTGACCAACGCGGGCAAGGACTACGACTGGTGGAGCACCGAGACCATCCTCATGGTCGGCGGCGCACTCCTCGCGGCCGTGCTCTTCGTCATCGTCGAGCTGCGGTCGAAGGAGCCCCTCGTTCCCCTCACGATGTTCCGCAACCGCACCTTCACGCTCGCAGTGATCGCCTCGATCTCGATCGGCATCGCGATGTTCGGCACGTCGGTGTTCCTCAGCCAGTACATGCAGCTCGCCCGTGGCGCGACCCCGACCGAGGCCGGCCTCATGACGATCCCGATGATCGGCGGCCTGCTCCTGGCGTCGATCGTGATCGGCGGCCTCGTCACCAAGCACGGCCACTGGAAGCCCTACCTCATCGTGGGCGGCGTGCTGCTGATCGCCGGCTCGTACCTGCTGTCGACCATCCACTACGACACGAACTTCGTGCTGGTCTCGCTCTACATGTTCCTGCTCGGCGCGGGCGTCGGCATGACCATGCAGAACCTCGTGCTCATCGTGCAGAACACGGCGAACCCGAGCGAGATCGGCGTCGCGAGCTCGGGAGTCACGTTCTTCCGCAGCCTCGGCGGCACGATCGGCGTCTCGGTGATGGGCGCGGCGCTCGCGACCTCCGCGACGAACCTGTTCACCGACCGCAAGGACGACATCGGCGCGGCGCTCATGGCACTCGGCGAGAAGGGCGCCGCCATCGGGCAGCAGCTCGCGTCGGGCACGATCCCGCAGGTCTCGGCGCTGCCCGAGTCGATCCGCGTGATCGTCGAGGACATCTACGCCCAGGCGATCGCCCACTCGTTCCTGATCGCCGTACCGCTGGCCGTGATCAGCCTCATCGCGATCATCTTCCTGCCCAACAAGCCGCTCACCCGCATGACCACGAGCGAGCGCGTCCAGGCGAGCGAGGCCGACCTCGCCACGGTCTCGGTCGCCGAGGGCATGGAGACGCTCGCGCCCGCCGGCATCGTCGGGGACACGGATGCTGCGGCCCCGGCCTCGACGCCGGGCACCGCTGAGTCCCCGGCTGACGCCGCGGACGAGGCATCCGTCACCCGACGCTAATGTCGAAGCTGATGACCTCCGACGACACCCGAGCGGCGCGCACCGAGGCGGTGCGCGCCCTCGAGGCGGAGTTCTCGGAGCTGATCAACCGCATCCGGCGGATCCTCATCGACAACGCGAACCGCGTGAGCCCGGGCATGCTGCCGGGCGCCTACAAGGTGTTCACGACCATCGTGCGCCGCGAGGGCATCACGCTCTCGGCGCTGGCTGAGTCGCTCACGTCGGACAAGGGCCAGATCAGCCGCACGGTGCGCGAACTCGAGCAGCTCGGCCTCGTGCAGCGCACGCCCGATCCGGACGACGGGCGGTCGAGCCTGCTCTCCCCCACACCGTTCGGGCTGGAGCGCCTGGCCGAGGCGCGCGCCCCACAGGAGAACCTGCTCGTGGACGCGCTCGAGGAGTGGCCGGTCGACGACATCCTCAACCTGACGCGCCTGCTGCACGCGCTCACCCTCGGCGAGCGCCCGGCGTCCTGACCGCCGCCCGGGGACGGATCGCGCTCCAGGGCCGCGCCGCTCGATCGTCCGCTGCTTCCCCCGCCGTGTTGCGACACCGGTAGCACCGGCGTAACACGGGCGAGACGAAGGCAGGGTTGACTGTACGCAACGGGGGTTCAGTTCTGTGCCGAAGGCGGCACGCCCGCGGAAGGAGCGCATGATGAGGATCCGACCGCTGCGATCGGCACCCGAGATCCCGCTCGCGCCCGTCGAGGCGCCGCCCGCCGACATGACGGCGATGGTCGTGGACGCCCCCGGTGACGCGGACGCGCTGCACGCAGCATCCGTCCCCGTCCCCTCGCCCGTGCTGAGCGAGGTGCTGGTGCGGGTCGTCGCCGCGGGCGTCAACCCGATCGACGCCAAGACCCGAGGTGGAAAAGGCGTCTCAGGCGCGATTGCGGCCTACCCCTCGACCCTGGGCTACGACTTCAGCGGCATCGTGGTGAAGAGCCCCTACGAGGCGCACCCGCTCGCGCCCGGCACCGAGGTGTTCGGCATGACGTCGTTCCCCCGCACCGGCGGCTCGTACGCCGAGTACGTGGTGGCCCCCTCGCTCTCGGTCGCCCGCAAGCCCGCCTCCTTGTCGCATGTCGAGGCCGCGGGTGTGCCGCTGGCCGCGCTCACCGCCTGGGGCCTCGTCGTCGAGACCGCCCACGCGCACGAGGGGCAGCGCGTGCTGATCCACGCGGGCAGCGGCGGGGTCGGCCACTTCGCGGTGCAGTTCGCGGCCTATTTCGGTGCGCACGTCACCGTGACGGCGTCCGGCCGCAACGCCGCGTGGCTGCGCGAGCTCGGGGCCGCCGTCGTGATCGACTACACGACCACGCGGTTCGAGGAGGTCGTCGGCGAGGTGGACGTCGTCATCGACCTGGTCGGCAACGTCCACGCCTCCACCGGCACGCGCTCGCTCGAGGTGCTGCGCCCCGGCGGTCTCTACGTGCTCGTGCCGACCGGCTCCTGGCCCGGCTACGCCGAGGCGGCGGCCGAGGCGGGCGTGCGCACCACCTCGTACAAGGTGATCCCCGACGGCGGCGCGCTGGCGACCATCGGCCGCCTGCTCGAGTCCGGCTCCGTGCAGGTCTACATCGAGCAGGTGTTCGACCTCGCCGAGGCAGCCGCCGCGCACCGCGCGATCGAGACCGGGCACACACGCGGCAAGGTCGTGCTCCGCGTCAGCGACGGCTGACCCGCGCGGGCTCCGGTTCGCCGTGCCCCACCCGTGAATCGGGTCAGCGGGGAGCGAGTACGCGCCGGCCCTCGGCGACGATCGCGTCGGCGATGGCGTCGAGCAGCGGCGAGCGCAGGTTCCACTGCTGCCAGTGCAGGCCGACGTCCACCGGCGGACCGCCCAGCAGCACCAGTTCGCCGCGTTCGAGGGCGTCGTGCGACTGGAAGCGCGGCAGCATCGCCCACCCGAGCCCGAGACGCACCGCCGACGCGAAGTCGTTCGACGCGGGCACGTAGTGCCGCGGCGGCTGCGCGGGATCGATACCCTGCTGCGCGAGCCACTCGTTCTGAAGGTCGTCGCGACGGTCGAAGTCCACGAGCGGGGCATTCGCCAGCGCCGTCACCCGGTCGCCGCTGAGCCACCGCGCGGCGTACGCGGGCGTCGCCACCGCCTCATAGCGCATGGCGCCGAGCGCCGACGAGCGGCATCCGGCCACCGGCGCCGCGCGCGAGGTGACCGCGCCCATCACGGTCCCCGACTCGAGCAGCCCCGCGGTGAAGTCCTGGTCGTCACGGTGCAGGTCGAAGACGACGGGATGCTGCTCCGCGAGCCGCGCGAGAGGCTCGAGGAACCACGTGGCCAGCGAGTCGGCGTTGACGGCGAGCGGCACGACCGTGAGTGCGGCCTCGTCGTCACCGGCGCCGAGCTCGGCGAGGGCGTCGTGCTCGAGCAGCGCCGTCTGGCGCGCGAGCCGGATCACCGACATCCCCGCCTCCGTGGGCCGCACGGGCTTGGAGCGCACGAGCACCAGCCGCCCGAGCTGCTCCTCGAGCGCCTTGATGCGCTGGCTGACCGCCGACGGCGTGACGTGCAGCCGGCGGGCGGCCGCGTCGAGCGTGCCCTCGTCGACGACGACGGCCAGGGTCTCTGCCAGCTCGAACGGAATACGCATCTTCAGTTCTGCTAATGGTACTGAAGATCCATGAGCTGGACTACGGATGCTGCCGCTCGTAGCGTCGAAGGGTGCTCTCCCCCGTCCTCGCCGGCCTCGGCCTCGGCTTCTCCCTCATCATCGCCATCGGCGCTCAGAACCTTTTCGTGCTCCGCCAGGGCCTGCGGCGCGAGCACGTCCTCGCCGTCGCCGCGATCTGCGCGATCTCGGACGCCGCACTCATCGCGCTCGGGGTCTCGGGCATCGGGGTCGTGCTGCAGGCCGTGCCGTGGCTCGTCGACGTGGTGCGCTGGGCGGGGGCGCTCTTTCTGGTGGCGTACGCGGTGCTGGCGGCCCGTCGCGCCTGGCGCCCCTCGGGCGAAGCACTCGGCGGGGGCGACGCCGCCCACCCCGCCGCCGGTGAAACGCACCGCGCAGCACCGCCCGCGCACACGCACACCGGCGACGCGCTCGAGCCCGACGCCTCCGCGTCCGCCGTGCGCAGCGACATCCGCACCGCCACCGCGCCCACCGCACGCGCCCGTCTCATCCCGGTGCTGCTGACCTGCCTCGCGCTCACGTGGCTCAACCCCCACGTGTATCTCGACACCGTCTTCCTCCTCGGCACCGTCGCGAACACGCACGGCGACCAGCGCTGGCTCTTCGCGGCCGGCGCCATGGCCGCGAGCCTCATCTGGTTCTTCGGCCTCGCGTTCGGCGCACGTCTGCTCGGCCGCTGGCTGTCGACGCCGCGCGCGTGGCGCATCCTCGACGCGGTGATCGCGGTCGTGATGATCGTCCTCGGCGTCTCGCTGGTGCTCCCCCACTGAGCGCATCAGCGGCCGTCAGCCGTCGATCTGCTCCTTGCGGGCGAGCACGAGCGCACGAACGACGTCGTCCGGCAGAGGATGCTCGGGTTGATAGCGGATCGTCCCCTTGTCGAGACCGATGCCGGGGTGCCCGGCGAGCGCGTCCGCGACGGCCGACACAGCCTCAGGACTGAACGGATACACCCCGATGTGCTTCTTCGCCCGCATGACCGACACCAGCGGCTTGCCGCGATACACGAGTGCCGGCATCCCGTATCCGAGCCCCTGCTCCGCGTCGGGCGCCTCTTCCCGGGCGAGCGCGTAGATCCGCTCGACCGACGGGCGGTCGGCCGGGTCGAGTCCTGCCAGGAGTTCGTCGACGGTTCCCATGTCGGCATCCTGGCCGACGACGCCCGGTCGCGGCAAGCCGCGCGCGGCGGCAAGATGGGCGGCATGAGACGCGTGCACGTGACGGTCCGCGGCGACGTCCAGGGCGTCGGCTACCGCTATACGATGCGCATCGTCGCGCGCGAGGCCGGGGCGGCCGGCTGGGTGCGCAACCGCCGCGACGGCTCGGTCGAGGCCGAGGTCGAAGGCACGCCGGGTCAGGTCGACGAGGTGCTCGCGTGGATGGCCGAAGGCCCACCCGGTTCCCGCGTCGAGCAGGCGACGGTGACGGATGCTGCCACCACCGGTGAGCGCGGCTTCGAGGTGCGCCCCACCGGCTGAGCCGCGTCATCCGTCGAACGGTCGCAGGATCCTGTCGATGAAGCGGCGGGTGCGCTCGTGCTGAGGTCGGCTGAACAGCTCCTTCGGCGCACCTCTCTCGAGGACGGAGCCGCTGTCGAAGAAGAGCACCTCGTCGGCGACCTCTCGCGCGAAGGCGAGCTCGTGCGTGACGATGACCATCGTCCACCCTTCCTCGGCGAGCTCCTTGAGCACGAGGAGCACCTCGCCGACGAGCTCGGAATCCAGGGCGCTCGTCGGCTCGTCGAACAGCAGCAGTGCCGGCTGCAGGGCGAGGGCTCGCACGATCCCCACCCGCTGCTGCTGTCCGCCCGAGAGCTCGAACGGATACGCGTCGCGCTTCTCGCCCAGCCCCACCCGCTCGAGGAGCGCCTCGGCGCGCGCGATCGCCTCGGCCTTCGGGACGCGGTGCGCGTGGATCGGCCCTTCCGTGACGTTCTGCAGCACGGTGCGGTGCGGGAAGAGGTTGTGGTGCTGGAACACCATCGCGGAGCGGTCGCGCAGCGCGATCTTGTCCGCCTTGGAGACCGGTGCCGCGAAGTCGACCCGGGGGCCGTCGGCGAAGGCGACCGTCCCCGCCTCGGGCGTCTCGAGGCCGTTGAGCGAGCGGAGCACCGTGGTCTTGCCCGAGCCGCTCGGGCCGATGAGGGCGACCACCTCGCCGCGCCGCACCTCGAAGTCGACGCCGTCGAGCACGCGGTTGGTCCCGAAGGTCTTGGTGAGGCCCGACACCTCGAGGAGCGGGCGATCGTCGGCGGGAGCCGGCGGGGCGAGCGCGTCGTCGGTCGGATCAATGGGCGACATAGCGGTCCAGCCTCCTCTCGATCGCGCTCTGCCCGGTGGAGAGCACGAGGCAGATCAGCCAGTAGATGAGGGCGGCCTCGAGGTAGATCGCGAGGACCTCGAACGAGAACGCGGCGATCTGCTGTGCCTTGCGGAACATCTCGGTCACGAGGATGGTCGACGCCAGCGACGTGTCCTTGACGAGCGAGATGAACGTGTTCGACAGCGGCGGCACCGACACCCGTGCCGCCTGAGGCAGCACGATCCGGGCCAGGGTCTGCGTCTGAGAGTACCCGACGGTGTGCGCGGCCTCCCACTGGCCCTTCGGCACCGACAGGATCGCGGCGCGCACGATCTCGGCCGCGTATCCGCCGACGTTGAGCGAGAACGCGATGATCGCGGCCGGCCAGGGGTCGATCACGATGCCCACCGAAGGCAGCCCGTAGAAGATGACGAACAGCTGCACCAGCAGCGGCGTGCCTCGGATCACCGAGACGTAGAACCGGGCGATGCCCGACAGCACGGGATTGCCCGACAGGCGCAGGAGCGCCACGGCGATCGCGATCACGAGCCCGAGAGCGAACGAAGAGAGGGCGAGCGGAATCGTTCCGGTGATCGCGGCGAGCAGCAGCGGCCAGAACGAGTCCACCAGCAGCGCCCAGGTGGTGCCGTCCATGCGGGTCCTCCCTTTGCGGCAGACGACGCCGCCGCCCGCCCACGGTAGGACGAGCGGCGGCTCGAGGGCTACTACTGGGTGACGTCGGCGCCGAAGTACTTCTCGCTGATCTCGGCGAGCACTCCCTCTTCGCGGAGCTCCGCGAGGGCACCGTCGATCGCCTCGGCCAGCGCGTCCTTGTCCTTCGTGAACGTGAAGGCGCTGAGGCTCGGCTCATCGGTCTCGGCCGCGATCTTGAGGCCCGTCGGGCCCTCAGTCTTCTCATAGTCGAGGTAGGTCAGGCTGTCGTTGATCGTGGCATCGACCCGGCCCTGCTCCAGGAGGGCGACCGCCTGGGCCCAGCCCTCGACGGCCTCCACGGTGGCGCCGCTCTCCTGGGCGAGTTCGTACCAGTTGCTCGTGAGCGACTGCGCCGTGGTCTTGCCGGCGAGGTCGTCGAAGCTCGTGATCGAGTCGTCGTCCTCGGGCACGACGATCACACCCGGTGAGACGGTATACGGCTCGCTGAAGAGGTACTTCTCCTCGCGCTCCGGGTTGATCGACACCTGGTTGGCGATGACGTCGAAGCGGCCCGCGTCGAGGCCCGCGAAGATCGCGTCCCACTGCGTCTCCTGGAACTCGACCTCGAGGCCGAGCTTCTCGGCGACCGCCTCCGCGATCTCGACGTCGAAACCGACGAGCTCGCCGGACTCGTCGTGGTATGAGAACGGGCGGTAGGTGCCCTCGGTCGCGACCGTCAGCGTGCCGGCCGTCCCCAGGCCGTAGTCGTCGCCCTCGGCGGTGGCGGCGGTTCCGGCGGAGCCGCTGCTGCACGCGGTGAGGGCGAGGGCTGCGGCGGCGGTGAGAGCGAGTGCGGTGATGCGGCGTGACATATGAGGATTCCCGGGTGGTGCGGCGTGCTGTGTGCGATCCGCCGTGTGCGGCGGACTTTCCAGTACAACATGGTCTCGGCGGTCGGGGGCCGTCGTTGCGCTTTGTTGCCGGGACCTCTCAGGCGGGCAGCCCCGCCACCAGCTCCCCGAACACCTCGGCCGCGTCGTCGCTGGGCGCGAGCCCGGCGGCCTGACCGGCCCACAGCGACACGAGCTCGCCGTCGCCGCGGCGCCCGGCCTCTGCGCGGAACTGCCCGGTGAGCCAGTTCTGCGCCGGGAACGGCGCGATGATCCCGGTCGTCTCGATCTCACGCATGGCGCGGTTCGGGAGGCCGCGTGCCAGGCGCCCGCTCATGGCGCGGGTGAGCACGGTCGCGGTGTCGGCGGCGTCGGCCAGCGCCTGACGGTGCGCCTCCGTGGCGGCAGACTGGCGCGTGCGGAGGAACGCCGAGCCCACCTGCACGCCCGAAGCGCCCAGCGCGAACGCGGCCGCGACGCCGCGACGGTCGGCGATGCCGCCGGCAGCGATCACCGGGACGTCGACGGCGTCCACCACCTGCGGGACGAGGGCGAAGGTGCCGACCAGCGACTGCTCCGCAGATCTGAGGAACGACACCCGATGGCCGCCCGCCTCGGCGCCGGTCGCGACGACCGCGTCCACCCCGGCCGCCTCGAGGGCGACCGCCTCCGCGACGGTGGTGGCCGTGCCGATGACACGGATGCCGCGGCTGCGCGCCGCCGCGACCACGTGCTCCGACGGCACGCCGAAGACCACGCTCAGCGCCGCGGGCGCAGCATCCATCACCGCCGTCAACTGCGCGTCGAGATCGGGCAGGAACTCGATCGGAGGCGTCGGGTGCGACAGCCCCAGCTCGTCGTAGAGCGGTGCAACGGCTTCGATCGCCGGCTTGAGGTCGACCTCGCCCGGGGTGACCTCGTCACCGGTCGGCAGCCACAGGTTGACCGCGAACGGGCGCCGCGTTGCGGAGTGCAATGCGGCGATCGTGTCGCTGATGCGGTCGGCGGAATAGCCGTAGAGGCCGTACGAGCCGAGCCCGCCGAGCTCGCTCACCGCTGCCGTCAGCTCGATCGACGACAGCCCGCCGAAGGGGCCGAGCACGATCGGCGCGTCGATTCCGAACAGGTCCTGGAGCGTCTTCGACATGCCTCAGACGCTACTCCCGCCGTCGCGACCGCGCCCGGGACGTCACAGCACCCGGCACTCTGCTCCCCAGTCACGAAGTGCCGCCATCCGCAACAGAACGTGACAGGTGAGCAGCCGACATCATGCCGGGAACGACGAAGGCCCCCGACCGGCGAACCGGCGGGGGCCTTCGTGCGAAACGACTCAGACGATCGCGTTGACGTCCAGCGGGATGCCGGGGCCGAACGTGGTCGAGACGGCGCCCTTCTGGATGTAGCGACCCTTCGAGCTCGACGGCTTCAGGCGCACGATCTCCTCGAGCGCGGCCTTCAGGTTCTCATCCAGCTGCTCGGCCGAGAACGAGGCCTTGCCGACGACGAAGTGCACGTTGGCGTGCTTGTCGACACGGAACTCGATCTTTCCGCCCTTGATCTCCTCGACGGCCTTGGCCGGGTTGGGGGTCACGGTGCCGGTCTTCGGGTTGGGCATGAGGCCGCGGGGGCCGAGCACCTTACCCAGGCGACCGACCTGGCCCATGAGCTCGGGCGTCGAGACGGCCGCGTCGAACGCGGTCCAGCCGCCGGCGACCTTCTCGATGAGCTCAGCGCCGCCGACCTCGTCCGCACCCGCGGCGATCGCGGCCTCAGCGGCCGGACCCGTCGCGAACACGATGACGCGGGCGGTCTTGCCGGTGCCGTGCGGGAGGATGACGGTGCCGCGCACCATCTGGTCGGCCTTGCGGGGGTCGACCGAGAGCTTGAGCGCGACCTCGACGGTCGAGTCGAACTTCGCCGAACCGGTCTGCTTCGCGAGCGCGACAGCCTCGGACGGGGTGTAGAACTTGTCCGCCTCGATCTTGGCGGCAGCGGCCTGGAAGGCCTTGGACTTGGTAGCCATGTTTCCTATCCCCCTCAGTCCTCGACCGTGATGCCCATGGAACGGGCGGTGCCGGCGATGATCTTCGAGGCGGCCTCGATGTCGTTCGCGTTCAGGTCGGGCTGCTTCTGCTCGGCGATCTGACGGACCTGGTCCTTGGTGAGCTTGCCCACCTTGGCCGTGTGCGGCGTCTTCGAGCCCTTCTGCACACCGGCAGCCTTCTTGATGAGCTCAGCGGCCGGCGGGGTCTTCAGGATGAACGTGAAGCTGCGGTCCTCGTAGACGGTGATCTCCACGGGGATGACGTTGCCGCGCTGCGACTCGGTCGCGGCGTTGTACGCCTTGCAGAACTCCATGATGTTGACGCCATGCTGACCGAGCGCGGGGCCGATCGGCGGCGCCGGGTTGGCGGCACCGGCGTTGATCTGAAGCTTGATCAGGCCGGTCACCTTCTTCTTCGGTGCCATTCTTCTTCCTTTCAACGAACGGATTCAGATTTCTTTACAAGCGGTAAAGGGATCCTTCACCCTGTTCTCCCGCGAATCCGGCGGATCCGGAACGCGGTGTCGATCGCGCGCGCTCAGGGCGCGCGCAAACCTGCAGAGTCTACCAGAGGGCAGATCAGAGCTTGGTGACCTGGTCGAACGACAGCTCGACCGGGGTCTCGCGCTCGAAGAGCGAGACGAGGACCGTGAGCTTGCCGCTCTCGGGCTTGATCTCGCTGATCGTGCCGGGCAGGCCCGCGAACGAGCCTTCCTTGATCGTGATGGTCTCGCCGACCTCGAAGTCGACCTCAGCGGGGATGACGCGCGCCGCAGCGGCCGCGCCCTTCTTGGCCGCACCACCCTTGGCGCCCGCGACCTCCTTGACCTCGACAAGGCTCTTCAGCATGTTGAAGGCCTCTTCGAAGCGCAGCGGCGTCGGGTTGTGGGCGTTGCCGACGAAGCCGGTGACGCCGGGGGTGTGACGCACGACCGACCACGTGTCTTCGTTGAGCTCCATGCGCACGAGCACGTAGCCGGGGATCCGGACGCGCGTGACCATCTTGCGCTGACCGTTCTTGATCTCGACGACGTCCTCCATCGGGACCTCGATCTGGTAGATCTCCTCCTCGACCTCGAGCGTCGACTTGCGCTGCTCGATGTTGGCCTTCACCTTGCGCTCGAAGCCGGCGTAGGAGTGGATGACGTACCACTTGCCCGGGAGGGTGCGGAGGTCGGCACGGAACGCCTCGTAGGGGTCCTCGTCCTCGTCGTCGATCTCGGGAGCCTCGGCGGCGTCCGCCGGAGAGACGGAGGCCTCCACGTCGTCGACGATGGCGGCTGCGGCGTCCACGTCAGCGACGAAGTCCTCGTCGAGCTCGGGCTCGTCCTCGTCGCCGTTCACGTCGGGACCGTCGTACGGGGTCACCTCGTCGGCGGCTTCGGCCTCGCGCTCGGCGACCTCCTCCGCGATGGAGTCGTTGATGACCTCGGCTGCGGCCTCGGTCTCGGCCGTCTCGTCGAGGTTCAGAGCGTCGTTCACGATGGCGTCGGCCTCCGGGTCGTCGATGTCGATGTCGTCCAGGTCGGCGTCGTCCTCATCGGAGTCGTCGACGATGTGGATGGCGACGTGCTCGGCGGCCTCGACCGACCGCTCCTCCGCCGCGAGGACGTTGCCCTCCTGAGCTTCGTCGTCCTCCGACGACTGCTCGGCGGCCGTCGCCCAATCGGCGTCGTCGACATATCTTTCAGTCACGTGAGTTCTCTTCCGTTCCGTCCGCTGCCGGACCTTCCGGTCCGCCCGTGTCATGCTCCCGCTGCAAGCCGGGAGCGCTCGGGATCAGGCGCCGGGGACCCCGAAGACGTACGACGTGATCCACACGAACAGCACGTCGAGGCCGTAGACGAGCGCCATCATCACGACGACGAAGCCCAGCACCACAGCCGTGTACTTCAGCAGCTCCTGGCGCGTCGGCGTGACGACCTTGCGGAGCTCGGCGAAGACCTGGCGCACGAACAGGGCGATACGAGCGAAGACGTTGGGCTTCTTCTCGCGAGGCGCCGTCGTTCCCTCAGCGGAGACGACTTCACCCTTCGGCTCGTCCTGAACCATCGATGCCACCTGATTACCTTCCGTGGGCCGACACGGGTCGGCACACTGTGTTGTCAACCACCAGTATGTGACCGGTGTTGCGCTGACGCGCAGGGCGGACAGGAATCGAACCTGCAACCTGCGGTTTTGGAGACCGCTGCTCTGCCAATTGAGCTACCGCCCTAGAGACCCGGAGGTCTCGTGAAACCCGCACTCTTCCCCTCTCACCGCGGCTTGAGGATCCGCACCCGAGCACCGGGCACGGCGAAAGAATGCAGATTTCGACTGCACGATCCAGTGTACGGCATGCCCGGGGACCCGGCGAACCGAGGAGCCCCCGCACGCGTCCGGACATGGGATCAATCAGTACTGCTGCACGCCGTACCGGTCTGGCTCGGGTCCGCGCTGGAAGGCGCGGCCCGACAGCGACGTCGCCTCGACGCGCACGTACGTGTACTTGAGCGTCGGGATCCAGGGCTTGAGCCCGAGGCCGTCCGCCCGCTCGACCTCGGCGGAGCGGTCGAGGGGGTGCGCGCGGCCCCGCACGATCACGCTCCACGCGTCTGTCTCGGTGTGGTCGTCGACCTCGAAGAGCACCTCGTCGTTGACGGTCAGCTCGAACAGCTTGCTCCCCTGGGCCGTGCGGAAGAGCACGCTCTCGCCATCGACGACGTAGTTCACGGGGAAGATGTCGAGCACGTCGCCGACATGCGTGACGAGGCGGCCGAGCTCCTGCGTGCGCAGGCGCTCCCAGCACTCTGCATCGGAGAGCGAGACGACGGGGTCCGGTGTGTCTGCCATGTCTCCATCCTCGCGCTCACGCCCCGCCAGCGACACCCCGGATGTCGGCTTACCATTCCGGCATGACCCTCGCGCAGACCCGGCTCGATGACCTGTGGGACTTCTCCGACCCGGCCGGCTCCGAGCTGCGGTTGCGCGCGGCGGCGGAGAACGAGACGGATGCTGCGACCCGCGCCGAGCTCGAGACTCAGGTCGCGCGGGCCCTGGGGCTGCAGGAGCGGTTCGACGAGGCCGACGCGGTCCTCGACGCGGTCTCGATCGAGGACTCCGCCGTCGCCGCGCGCGCCGCCCTGGAGCGCGGTCGCGTGCGCAACTCGGCCGGCGACGCCGAGGCGGCGGTGCCGTACTTCCTCGCGGCGGCGGACGCAGCATCCGGCGACGGATTGACGTTTCTGCAGGTCGACGCGCTGCACATGCTCGCGATCGCGGAGCCCGATCAGGCGGAGGAATGGACGTCCGCCGCGTTCGGGGCGCTCGACGGCGTCTCGGATCCGCGCACGCTCCGTTGGAACGTGTCGCTGCACAACAACACCGGCTGGCGCCTCTTCGACGCCGGGCGCGTCGCAGAGGCGATCGGACGGTTCGAAGCGGCACGGGATGCTGCGACCCGCTGGGGCACGCCACAGCAGGTCCAGTGGGCCGACGAAGCCCTCGCCGAGGCCCGTGCCGCGCTCTAGGCGTTTCGACTCGCTTCGCTCGCTCAACGACCGAGGTTCCGGTCGTTGAGCGAGCTTGCGAGTCGAAACGCGCCTCACCCGGCGCCGTCGTCAGGCGCCGACGCGGATCAGCTTCTTGTTGACGAACTCGTCGGCGGCGAGCAGGCCCATCTCGCGCGAGGTGCCGGAGCGCTTCACGCCGCCGAAGGGGAGGCCGGGCTCGTCGGCGAGGACGACGTTGACGTAGACCATGCCGGCGTCGATCTTGTCGGCGACGCGCTGGGCCTGCTCCTCGTCGGTCGTGAAGACGTACGAGCCGAGGCCGTAGCTGGTGTCGTTGGCGAGGGCGACCGCGGCGTCCTCGTCGGCGACCTTGTAGACGACGCCGACGGGGCCGAAGAACTCCTCGCGGTACGCGTCCATGTCGCTCGTGACGTCGGTGAGCACGGTGCCCGGATAGAACGCGCCGTCGCGCTTTCCGCCGGCGACCAGCGTCGCGCCCTGCGCGACGGCCTTGTCGACCTGCTCTGCCAGGCGCTCCGCCGCCGTCAGCGACGACAGGGGGCCGAGGACGGTGTCGGAGGCGTTCGGGTCGCCGACCTTCGCGCCCGACATCGCGGCCGTGAACTTCTCGAGGAACGCGTCGTACAGGCCGTCGACCACGATGAAGCGCTTGGCCGCGTTGCACGACTGCCCGGTGTTGTCGAGGCGCGCGGCGACCGCGGCCTCGACCGCTCCGTCGAGGTCGTCGGTCGAGAGCAGGATGAACGGGTCGGAGCCGCCGAGTTCGAGCGCGACCTTCTTGAGGTTGCGGCCCGCGATCTCGGCGACCGCCGCGCCCGCGCGCTCCGAGCCCGTCACCGACACGCCCTGCACGCGGCGGTCGGCGATGACGGTCGCCGCCTGGTCGTTCGTCGCATAGATGTTCGTGTAGACGCCCTCGAGCCCGGCGTCGGCGTAGATCGCCGCGATGGCGGCGGCCGACTCGGGGCACTGCGGCGCGTGCTTCAGGAGGATGGTGTTGCCCACCACGATGTTGGGCGCCGCGAAACGGGCGACCTGGTAGTACGGGAAATTCCACGGCATGATGCCCAGCAGCACGCCGAGCGGCGAGCGGCGGATGACCGCGGTGCCGTCACCGTCGATGTCGATCGGCTGGTCTCCGGTGATCTTCTCCGCGTGGTCGGCGTAGTACTCCGTGATGTCGGCGGCGAAGTCGACCTCGCCGAGCGCGGCCTCCAGCGGCTTGCCCATCTCGCGCACGATGATCGCGGCGAGGTCGTCGCGACGCTCGCGGTGCAGCTCCGCGACCTTGCGGATGCGCGCGGCGCGCTCGGCGACGGGCGTGTCGCGCCACGTGCGGTACGCAGCATCCGCTCCCGCGATCGCGGTCTCGAGAGCCTCGTCGGTGATGGTCGGATACGTGGCCAGGGTCTCTCCCGTGGCCGGGTTCACGACGGCGTAGTCGGTCATGCTTACTCTCCGATCGGATGGGTTTGGGTCGTCAGTCTGCCTGTCAGCGGCGGGCGCGTCGAAGGCTTTCGGGAGCGTCGATACTGAGTGTCTCACCGCGGAAGAACGCCGGACGCTTGATCGCCTGCCAGATCATGATCACGACGCCCGCGAGGATCACGGTCACGCCCAGCACGAAGACGAGGCCGACGCCGCCGATGCTGGAACCGCTGCCGTACGCCGGGTCCATCGAGTCGATGAGCGTCGTGACGAACAGCACCGCGAGGATCGCGCCGCCGACGAGCGGGAACAGGAACGTGAAGAAGAAGCTGCGCACCGAGTCGAACCACTGCTTGCGGAAGTACCAGACGCACGCGAACGCGGTCAGGCCGTAGTAGAAGCAGATCATCATGCCGAGCGACAGGATCGTATCGGTGAGGACGTTCTCGCTGATCACGCGCATGACGGCATAGAACACCGACGCGACGACCGCCGACACCACGGTGGCGTATCCGGGGGTGAAGAACCGCGGGCTGACGCGGGCGAACTTCGGCGGCAGGGCGCCGTAGTGCCCCATCGCCAGGAGGGTGCGGGCCGGGCCGACCGCGGTCGACTGCAGCGAGGCGGCCGAGCTCGACAGCACCGCGAGCGACACGAGGAACGCGAGCGGGCCGAGGATCGGGTCGGACAGCGCGAAGAAGACGTTCGCCGAGATGTCCTCGTTGGCGAGTCCCAGCGGGCCGTCGCCGACCCCCGCGAACATGATCAGGCCGATCGACAGCAGGAGGTACAGCGTCACGACGATCACGACCGTGAGCATCGCGGCGCGGCCCGGGGTCTTCGCGGGGTTCTTCGTCTCCTCGTTCATGGTGAGGACGACGTCCCAGCCCCAGAAGATGAAGATCGACAGCGACAGGCCGGCGGCGAACGCGCTGAACGTCGGCACCTCGAACGGGTTGAACCACGACCACGAGAAAGCGGTGGGATCGGGGGCGTCGCCCGACACCGCCTTGACGATCGCCACGACGGCGAAGAGCAGCAGCACCGCGACCTGGAAGGTCACCAGGATGTACTGGAACTTCTGCGTGGTCTGCATGTCGCGGTACGAGATGAGCGTCGCGCCCAGCATGAACAGCAGGCACACCACGACGTTGATGAACGGGTTGAAGGCGAGCTCGGCGATGTCGGGGTTGCCGCTCAGCTGCGAGATCAGCAGGAACAGGAACTCCACGGCGATGCCCGCGAGGTTCGACAGCACGATGACGGTGGCGGCCACGAGGCCCCAGCCGGTCATCCAGCCGATCCAGGGGCCGAAGGCCCGCACGCCCCACGTGAACGAGGTGCCGGAGTCGGGCATCGCGCGGTTGAGCTCGCGATAGCCGAACGCGGTCAGGAGCATCGGGATGAAGCCGACGAGAATGATCGCCGGCACCTGCGTGCCCACGACAGAGACGGTCGGGCCGAGCGACGCGGTCAGCGTGTAGGCCGGGGCGATCGTCGAGACGCCGATGACGACGGCGCCGAGGACGCCGACCGCTCCCGCGCTCAGGCCCTTCTTCGACAGCTCACCGGCGTGCGCACCGGACGTCGGTGCCAGCGGCTGGGTGCCGCGGCTCTGGGAAGCGCTCATCATCGTGCGCCTTTCTTGCCTCGGGTGCGGGGCACCACGACCATGGGTACGGGAAGCTCGTGCAGCATCTTCGCCGCCGTCGAGCCGAGGAACAGGCGCCGGCGCCGGGCAAGCCGGCTCGAGCCGACCACCGCGAGTTCGCCGGGCTCCCAGCCGAGATGGGCGACGGCGTCTTCGATGCTGTCGCCGCGCGCGACGACGACGTCGGCCTCGACGCCCTCGGGCAGCGCCTCGAGGGCCTTGCCGAGCACGTCGTCGGCGTGGGCGGCGCCGGCGATGCGGATGACGCCGGTGTCGACCCCGGCAGGAAGGTCGACGGAGACCAGCGACAGCAGCCGCAGTTCGGCACCGGTCGCGGTGGCGAGGGCCACGCTCTCGTCGAGCAGCGCGCTCGCGCCCGGACGGGTGCCGATGGCGGCCGTGACGCGCGTGACCGTGGTCGCCTCGAGGCGCCGCGACCCCTCAGGGGCGAGCACGACAGGCACGTCCGACGAGTGCAGCAGCTCGTTCGCGACCGTGCCGAGGCGGTGACGTCCGCGAAGTCCGCCGTTGGCGGCTCCGACGACGATGTGCGACGCGGCGAGCTCGTGCGCGGCGGCGATCAGGCCCTCGGCGAAGGAATCGCCGAACCGCACGTGCGACGCGTGGGTCACAGCATCCGGGATCGACGCCGCCGCCTCGGCGAGCCAGGCCTCGGCCTGCGTCACGAGGTAGCGGTCATAGCCGGCATCGGGCGGGGTGATGACGCTGCGGTCCTCGGCCGGGAGCACCAGCACGAGGTCGAGCGGCGCGTCCATCGCCGCGGCCAGGCGTGCGCCCAGCGCGACGGCATCGGCTCCGGCGTCCGTCGCGGTGTAGCCGACGACGATGCGGTCGCTCACCGCCGTGCCGCCTCGACGATGTTCGCGGCGACGAGGCGGCCCATGCGGATCGCGCCGTCGACGTGCTGGTAGCCGGCGCCGGCCATATCGCTGCACGCGAAGTGGATCGGCCCGACGGGGGTGCGCAGGTCCGCGCCGTAGCGGGCGAGGCCGCCGAGGTCGAAGCTCGCGGCGTAGGCGCCTCGGGTCCACTCCTCAGCGCCCCAGTCGCTCTCGAAGTACACGAGCGGCGTCTTGGCCTCCGGGCCGTAGTAGTGCGACAGCGACTCGAGGATGCGCTCCTTGCGCTCCTCGGCGGAGACGCGGAACAGGTCGTCGGCGTTGCGGTCCGACACGAAGCCCACCAGGGTGCCGCGCTCGTCGCCGTGATTGGTGTTGTCGTACGCCTCGTGCGAGATCTCGTACGGGCTGAAGGCGGTGCCCGACAGGCCCTGCTCGCGCCAGAACGGGCGATCGTAGACCGCGTGCACCTTGATGACGAAGCCCATCGAGATGTGCTGGTGCATCTGCTGCTTCAGGCGCGGCAGCGGCGGCGCGAACTCGATCCAGGGGTAGAGGATCGGCGCGTGCGCGAGGATGACGAACCGTGCGCGCACCTCGAGGCCGTTGTCGGTGACGACGCGCACGCCGTCCTCCGACCGGTGCACCTCGGTCACCGGTTGACCCAGGATGACGTCGTCGCCCAGGCGCTCGGCGAGGAGGAGCGGCACCTGCTGCAGCCCCCCGACCACGCGCTCGTCGAGGATGAAGTCCGCGTCGACGAGGTGCGAGAAGCTGCCGGCGCTGGCCGCCATGAGGAGGGCCTGGAGCGCCGAGAACGCGTATGCGGGCTTCGTGAGCATCGCGCCGGCGATGAAGAGGGCGATGTTGTCGCGCGCCTCCTGGTCGTCGGTCTGCGCCTCGAGCCACGCCTCGAACGAGACGCGGTCGAGCTCCTCGGCGTCGGGGTGCTCCCAAGGCCTGTCGGGGTCGATCTGCGCGACGAGCCCGTCGAGCACCTCGATGAGGCGGACGATCTCCTTCTCGGTCTCGGGCGCGACGGGGAAGATCTCGCCCGTGAAGCGGGTGAGCTCGCCGTCCTTGCCGATGTAGACCGAGTCGCCCTCGCGGTAGCGGCTGTAGGTCTCGAGCCCCAGCTCGGCGAGGGTCTCCTTGAGCGCGTCCTGGTCGGGCGAGACCCACTGGCCACCGATCTCGAGCATCGCGCCGTCGACGACGTCCGTCCACAGGCGCCCGCCCACGCGATCGCGCGCCTCGAGCACGACGACCGAGAGGCCCGCCTTCTTCAGTTCGTTGGCAGCGGTCGTGCCGGCGGCGCCGGCGCCGACGATGACGACGTCACGGGTCAGCTCGGTCATTCGGACTCCTTCGTCAGGCGAGGTTGCGTTGGTCTTCTGTGAAGTGCGGGAGACGGATGCTGCGACCGCCGGGCGTGCGGCGGTCGCAGCATCCGTGATCAAGAAGCAGCGAGAGCTGCCGCGACGACGTCCAGGCCCTCGTGGAGCAGGTCGTCGGTGATCGAGAGCGGCGGAAGGAAACGGATCACGTTGCCGTAGGTGCCGCAGGTGAGCACGATGACGCCCTGTGCGATGCACGCCTTCGCGACCGCGGCGGTGAGCGCGGCGTCCGGCTCCCCCGTCGCGGGGTCCACGAACTCGGCGGCGATCATGGCGCCGTGACCGCGCACGTCGCCGATGCGCGGGTCGGCGGCCTGCAGGTCCTTCAGCCGGCCCTTCAGGATGGTCTCGATCTCGCGGGCGCGCTCGAGCATCCCGTCGTTCTCGAACACGTCGATCGCGGCGAGCGCGGCGGCGCACGCGATGGGGTTGCCGCCGTAGGTGCCGCCGAGGCCACCCGCGTGCGAGGCGTCCATGATCTCGGCGCGCCCGGTGACGGCGGCGAGCGGGAGCCCGCCCGCGATGCCCTTGGCGGTCGTGATGAGGTCGGGGACGATGCCGAAGACCTCGCTGGCGAACATGCGGCCGGTGCGGGCGAAGCCGGTCTGGATCTCGTCGGCGATGAAGACGACGTCATTGGCCCGGCACCAGTCGACGAGCGCGGGGAGGTAGCCGTCTGCCGGGACGATGAAGCCGCCCTCGCCCTGGATGGGCTCGATGATGATCGCGGCGAGGTTGTCGGCGCCGACCTGCTTCTCGATCATCGAGATGGCCTTCTTGGCGGCGAGGCCGCCGTCGAGGCCGTCGCGGTAGGGGTACGACAGCGGGGCGCGGTAGATCTCCGACGCGAACGGGCCGAAGCCGCTCTTGTAGGGCATCGACTTCGCCGTGAGCGCCATCGTGAGGTTGGTGCGGCCGTGGTAGCCGTGGTCGAACGCGACGACGGACTGCTTGCCGGTGTACTTGCGGGCGATCTTGACCGCGTTCTCCACCGCCTCGGCGCCCGAGTTGAACAGGGCGCTCTTCTTGGCGTGGTCGCCCGGTGTGATGCGGTTGAGCGCCTCGGCGACCGAGACGTACGAGTCGTACGGCGCGATCATGAAGCACGTGTGGGTGAACTGCGCGACCTGCTCCTGCACGGCGGCGACGACCTTGGGGTGCGCGTTGCCGATCGTGGTGACCGCGATGCCCGAGCCCAGGTCGATGAGCGAGTTGCCGTCGGCGTCGACGATGACGCCGCCGCCGGCCGCCACGGCCTGCACGGGTGCGGTGTGACCGACACCCGCGGCGACGGCGTCGGCCTTGCGGTCGAGGAGTTCCTGCGAGCGGGGACCGGGGATGCTGGTGACCAGGCGGCGCTCCTGCGGAAGCGTCGGACCGCCGAGGGGCGTTTCGGTGAGGGTGTCGGCTGCGCTGCTCATGCTCGGGAGCGTATGTCGTGGCCGCGCGGCCCCGCACCCGCCCGGGTGTACATTCTGTCCGACCTGCTGTACGAGCCGTACACTCGGAGCATCATGGACGCCGACGCCCCCACTCTTCGCGCCCTCCTCGCCCGCCGGGATCTGAAGCTCTCGCTCGCCGGTGACGACCTCGACCCGAGCGCCTTGGACCGCGCCATCCGCTGGGTGCACAGCTCCGACCTCGCCGATCCGACGCCGTTCCTCTCCGAGGGCCTCGTGCTGCTCACGACCGGCACGCAGTTCCCGCCGGGCGACGACGCCGACGCGGCGGCGGTCTACCGCTCCTACGTGCATCGCCTGGCGACCCGGGGGGTGGTCGGCCTCGGCTTCGGGACCGAGGTCGTGCGCGCCGGCATCCCTCCCGCTCTCGTCGACGCGTGCCGCGACGAACGGATTCCGCTGTTCGAGGTGCCGTATCGCACCCCCTTCATCGCCGTGGCCCGGGCCAACGCCGAGGCGATCGCCGCCGAGGCGTATGCGCGCCGCAGCTGGGCGCTGGCCGCGCAGCGGGCGATCGCCCTGGCGGCGCTCCGGCCGGACGGACTGGGCGCGACCGTCGCCGAGCTCGCGAAGCAGCTCGACACGTGGGTGGGCATGTACGACGCCGCCGGCGAGCTCGCGCGCGAGCATCCCGTCGGCGGCCTCGACGCCGAGACCGCCGCGGCCCTCCAGCGCGAGGTGACGGGCGTGCTGCACCGCGGCGCACGGGCGGGATCGTCGCTGCACATCGGCGAGACGCCGTTCTCCCTGCAGACCCTCGGCCGCGGCGGGCACCTGCGCGGCGTCATCGCGATCGCCGCCGGAGACCTCGACCAGGAGGGACGCGTCGTCGTCACCGCCGTCATCGCGATGGCCGGCCTCGCGCTCGAGCAGCAGCAGGGCCTCGGCCGGGCGCGCAACGCGCTGCGCGCCGGCCTCGTGCAGTCGCTCATGACCGGCGACCCCGCCCTGGCCCGCCGCACCTCGCGCGAGCTGTGGGGACCGCTCCCCTCCGCCCCCGTCGTCGTCGGGGTGACGGATGCTGCGGCCGCACGCGTCGACGGCATCGCCGAGCTGCTCGAGCTCTGGGCCGACGAGCGCCGCGGTGCGCTGTTCTTCGGCCGCGGCGAGGACGGGCTGGTGCTCGTCGTGCCACAGGGCGACCGCTCGAGCGTCTCCGACCTCGTGGAGCGGTTCGACGTGCGCGTCGGCCTGTCGGATCCGACGGGCTACGACGGGTTCTCCGCCGCGCTCGGGCAGGCGCGCGTCGCCCGGGACCGCGGCATCCGTCCGGTGACCGAGTTCGCCGAGGTCGCCCGCGCCGGTGTGCTCTCGGCACTGACCGACGAGGCCCGCGCGCTCGCGCGCGCAGAGCTCGCGCCGCTGTACGACCACGACGCCGCGCAGGGCACGCGCCTCGTCGAGACGCTCCAGGTGTGGCTCGACGAGGACTGCTCGCACGAGGCATCCGCCCAGTCCCTCGGCGTGCATCGCCACACCGTGCGCACCCGCCTCGCCCTCATCGAACGCGTGCTGGGTCGCGACCTCTCGTCGTTCGCGACCCGCGCCGAGCTGTGGGCGGCGCTCCGCGCCCTCGACACCTGACGCACCGTCGGAGCGCGGCGTCCGCGCCGCCCTCGCTCGGCGCTCGAACACTCCCGGTACCCCGGTGAACTTCCGGCTCACACGGCCCACCCCAGCCTGCCCTCCAGCCCGATGAACTTCCGGCTCACACGACCCAGCCAGCCTGCCCTCCAGCCTGCCCTCCAGCCCGATGAACTTCCGGCTCACACGAGGTCACCCGTGTGAGCCGGAAGTTCATTGACCGAATAGTCGTGTGGTACACGATCGGTCCGAGGGTGCTGGACGTTCGCAACACTCCGTTTCGGCGCACCGGCGAGACGATCGGCCAGGATGGAGCCATGACGGAACCCGGCGGCTGCTCGCAACCCGATCACGCGCCGGCGCCCAACGGCGACGTGTCGTGGTGGTGGCGGAGCCTCGGGGGCACGCCCGCGCCGCGCGCTCCCCTGCCGGGCGACATCGACGTAGACGTCGCTATCGTGGGCGGCGGATACACCGGCCTCTGGACCGCGTACTACCTGAAGCGCGCGCAGCCCGACCTGCGGGTCGTCGTGCTCGAGCAGCGATTCGCCGGGTTCGGGGCCTCCGGCCGCAACGGTGGGTGGCTCACCAAC
This sequence comes from Microbacterium trichothecenolyticum, assembly GCF_041938625.1. Taxonomy (GTDB): domain Bacteria; phylum Actinomycetota; class Actinomycetes; order Actinomycetales; family Microbacteriaceae; genus Microbacterium; species Microbacterium trichothecenolyticum_D. The sequence continues at coordinate 3,515,394 of NZ_CP169427.1, forward strand.
ACCGTGACCGGCGGGCGCGAGCGCTACGCCGAGACGCACGGCCGCGACGCGGCGATCGCGCAGCAGCGCGCCCTCAACGAGACCGTCGACGAGGTGATCGCCGTCGCCGCGCGCGAGGGCATCGACGCCGACATCGTCAAGGGCGGCGAGTACGGCGTCGCCCGCACGCCCGCGCAGCTCACCCGGCTGCGCGCGGCCGTCGCGGCTGAGCAGGCCTGGCCGCACACCGATGTCGAGCCGATGGATGCTGCGGCCGCAGCATCCCGCATCCGCATCGCCGGAACGCTCGGCGCCGCATGGCACCCGCACTGCGCGCGGGTGCACCCGGTGAAGCTCGTGCGGGGCCTCGCCGAGGCGGTCGAGCGACTCGGCGTGCCGATCTGCGAGCAGACCCACGTGCGCGAGATCGCGCCGGGCCGCGCCGTCGCCGATCGCGGCACGGTGCGCGCGACGCACGTACTGCGCGCGACGGAGGGCTTCACCGCCGACCTCCGGGGCGAGCACCGCACGTGGCTGCCGATGAACTCGTCGATGATCGTGACCGAGCCGCTGCCCGCGACCTTCTGGGACGCCGTCGGCTGGAACGGGCACGAGACGCTCGGCGACTTCGCCCACGTGTACATGTACGCCCAGCGCACGGCCGACGACCGCATCGCCTTCGGCGGGCGCGGCGTGCCCTACCGCTACGGCTCGCGCGTCGACACCGACGGCACGACGCAGCGCCGCACGATCGCGTCGCTCACGCGGCTGCTGCGGGAGTTCTTCCCGGATGCCGCGGGGGTGCCGATCGCACACGCCTGGGCCGGCGTGCTCGGGGTGTCACGCGACTGGGCGGCGAGCGTCGTGCACGACCGCGCGACGGGGATCGGCTGGGCCGGCGGGTATGTCGGCACGGGCGTCACCGCGACGAATCTCGCCGGCCGCACGCTCGCCGACCTCGTGCTCGAGCGCGACACCGAACTCACGCGCCTTCCCTGGGTGGGTCACCGCACCAAGCGCTGGGAGATCGAGCCGCTGCGGTGGACCGCGGTCAACGCGATCTATGCCGCGTACCACGCGGCCGATCGGGTCGAGGCATCTCGTTCCTCCGATCGCACCGCATGGCCCGCACACGTGGCGGACGTCGTCGCCGGCCGCTGAATCCGCAGCGCACCGGCCCTACAGCGACCAGGCGAAGCGCAGGCGCTCGCACACGTCGGTCACTTCACGGTCTCCGAACGTCTCGTGCTCGAGCGTGCGCACCGCGACGAACGCCTCGAGGATGTCGGCGCCGAGCGCCGTCGCGGCGACGGGCGACGCCCGCAGCAGCTCGAGCTGAGCCGGGATGCCGACCGGCAGCCGGTCGATCCCTTCAGCCTCGCCGGGATGAAGGGAGGTTTCGGGCGGCAGCGGCAGGCCCCCGTCGATTCCGAAACGGGCCGCCTCGAGCAGCACGGCTGAGGCGGAGTAGGGGTTCGCCGACGGGTCGACGGGCTTGATCTCAACGCTCGCGCCATCTGGATTGCCGCGCGTCGCGGCGCACAGCCGCACGGCCGCCTCCCGATTCTCCAGCCCCCAGCACCGGAAGGCGCCCGACCACATGCCGGGTCTCATCCGCGCCTGGGACAGCACCGATCCGGCCAGAAGCGCCATGAGGCCCGGCAACGCGGCGAGGAGGCCCGCGATCGCGTGCCCACCGTCATCGGTCAGGCCGTGCGGTCCGCGGCCGCGACTGAACTGCGGCGAGCCATCGCGGGCCAGCGAGAGGTGCTGATGGGCGCCGTTGCCCGCGCCGGAAGCAGTCGGAAGCGGCGAGAAGGATGCGGCGAGCCCGACATCGCGCGCCGCCTGCGAGATCACGAGTCTCATGAGGATGAGTTCATCGGCCGCGCGCACCGGGTCGAGGGGGACGAGGGAGATCTCGAACTGGTTCACGCCGTACTCCGCGTGCACCTGCGCGATCGAGATCTGGGCGGCGCGGGCACGCGCCAGGAGCGCATCCAGGAACGGCTGCTGGGCCCGGAGCGCGCCGAGCCCGTATGCCGACCAGTGCGACGGGGCGGCGGCGTCCACGAGTGTGAACTCCACCTCGTGGCCCACGAGCGCGGTCAGTCCGTCGGCCGAAAGCCTGTCCACCGCCCGGCGGAGGGCGGTGCGGGTGCACGCCGGGTCGGGCTCCCCCGTCTGCGCGCACAGCGTCGCGGGCGCCCACATCGTGCCGCCACCGAGCTCGCGCAGCTCGGCGAGATCGATGCGCAGGCGCAGGTCGCCCACGACGGAGAAGCGGCCGGTGAAGGCGATCTGGTCATCGACGCAGAAGGTGTTCCAGCTCGGTGACGCACCCATGCCTGCGGTCGCGAACGCCGCCGCCCGGGATGCGGGCACCGCTTTCGCGCGCGGGACACCGCCCGGGTCGACGATCGAGCCGATGACGAGATCGCCGGGGATATGGGTCATCCGTAGATCCTCACCGCGTTGTCGCGCCCGATCATGTTGGCAACGCGCGCGACGTCGTGAGGCGACCAGCGGCCCGCATCCACGAAGGCGGCCAGCACGTCCGTCATCGCCTCGCGCCACAGCTGCGCTCCGAGGGCATAGCGCTCGGGCAGCCCCCAGGCATCGGTCGAGAAGAGCACCGCGGAGAACGGGGCGAGCTCGAGCGAACGCGCCACGACGTCCGTCGCGGCGGCGCCGAGGTGCGAGACGGCCAGGCCGACGTCCATGACGACGTGCGAGTACGCGTGGCAGAGGAACCCCGCCTCCCGCTCGAACGGGTAGCAGTGCAGCAGCGCGATCGTCGCGCCTGAGCCGGCGGCGCGTGCGATCAGCGGCTGGAGGTGGAGCGGGTCGGCGGCGGCGAGCGTGAGATCCGGGTCACCGAAGCCGGTGTGCACCTGCAGCACGGCCCCGGCGTCGATAGCCCACCAGATGAGGTGGCGGGTGAGGACCGGGTCGATCAGTCGCGGCACGCTGGTGCCGGAGAGCTCCGCGAGCCAGCGCGCCGCTGCGGCGGCGACCTCGTCGCCGGCGGGGCGAGCGGGGTCCAGTGCGAGCCCGGTGCGGTAAGCGGCGACGGTCTTGTAGCCCGCGGCCGTCGTGCGGGTCTCGTCGAGGCGCCGGTGGAGTTCGGCGACGAACCCGTCGGCGTCGTCCGCTGTCGCAGCGCACGCTTCGGCCACCGCCTCCAGCCGCACGATCGGGCGGACCCGCAGACCGAGCGCTGCGAGTTCCGCCTCCCCGAGAAGGCGCTCCGGCGCGAACCCGCCGTCGACGAGGACCGCCTCGAGGCCTGCCGCGGTCAGCAGCCGCCGCGTCACCTCCTGGGTGCCCAGCTCGCGACGGCGGCGAAGGTAGGCGTCCGGCGCAGCGAAGGGCTCCAGCCCCAGCACCGGCCCGCAGATCCGGCGGATGGCGAAGCCGATCTGGCTGTCGAAGGCGGTCGTCCCCGGTGGCGGCGCTGCAGTGCCCTCGGACATGGCCGACGCGAATCCGGCATCGTCGAGGTCCTCCGTGAAGACGCTGTGGGCGTGATGGTCGATGAGCTGTATGCCCGCGAGCACACGGCCCACGGCATCCCGCGCAGCGTCCGCGCTCGACGCCGCAGCCGGGGCGAGGGTGGGCGGCGCGATGCGCATGCCGCCACGGTAGTGGTCGAGCGCTCGGCGCGGAACCCTGCGCCCTCACCCCACGCTCAGCGCGGGGCGTGGGCCTCGAGGAACTCGTAGACGTCGGTCGTGTCGACGCCGGGGAACGAGCCGGTCGGAAGCGTCGCCAGCAGAGTGCGCGGGGTGCGCACGTTCGGCCACGATTGCTCGCGCCACGACGCCTCGAGCTCGGCCGGCGCTCGCCGGCAGCAGACCTCGACGGAATGCTTCGAGACGCCGCGGTTCGGGGTGTCACGGCCGAGGAACCACCTCGTGTCGTCGAAGCGCACGCCGACGCTGATCGAGTGCGCGCCTTCGCTCGAGAGCTCCACCCGGGCGGTGCACCAGTAGGTGCCGTTCCCGGTGTCGGTGTACTGGTAGTACGGGTTGAAGTGGTCGTCCACGTCGAAGACGACCCGTGAGGTCCACTTGCGGCAGCACATCTGCCCCTCGATCGCGCCGAGGCGGTCGGTCGGGAAGTTCACGTCGTCATTCTCGTAGACCTTCGTGATGACCCCCGACTCGTGCACCTTGAGGAAGTGCACCGGAAGGCCCAGGTGCACCGTCGCGAGGTTCGTGAAGCGGTGCGCGGCCGTCTCATACGACACCGAGTACGCGTCGCGGAGGTCTTCGATCGAGATCGAGCGGTCCTTCTTCGCCTCCTGCAGGAACGGCACCGCGTGCGACTCGGGGATGAGCAGCGCGCCGGTGAGGTAGTTCGTCTCAACGCGCTGACGCAGGAAGTCGGCGTACGAGGTCGGCTCGCGGTGGCCGAGGATGCGGCTCGACAGCGCCTGCAGCACGGCGGTGCGCGGGTCGCCCTTCGTCGTGAGCCGGCTCGACAGGTACAGCCGGCCGTTCTTGATGTCGGCGACCGACCGGGTCGTCTGCGGCAGATCGGGCACGTAGTGCAGGGTGAAGCCGAGGTGCGCCGCGATGTCGGACGCTGTGCGCTGGGTCAGCGGGCCGCCCGGGTGATCCACCGCGTCGAGGATGCGTCGCGCCTGCTGCTCGAGCTCGGCGAAGTAGTTGTTCTGCGTGCGCATGAGCTTGCGCAGCGCCACGTTCGCACGGCGCGCCTCCTCGGGGGTCGCGGCGCGCTCGTCGCGCAGCCGCTCGATCTCTCCCTGCAGGGCCAGCATCGCCTTGAGCGCCTCGGTCGGCACCGTCTTGCCGATGCGGAACGGCGGGATGCCGAGCGCCTGGAACGTCTGACCGCGCATCGCCCGCTCGAGCGAGATCTCGAGGGTGGCGCGCTCATCGAGCGGCTCGGACTCGAGGATCGCGTCGATCGAGGAGCCCAAGGCCCGCGCGATCGCCTGCAGCAGCGTCAGCTTCGGCTCGCGCCGGCCGTTCTCGATCATCGACAGCTGGCTCGGCGCGCGGTCGACCGCGGCGGCGAGCTCTTCGAGCGTCATTCCGCGGTCGGTGCGCAGCTGCCGGATGCGGCGGCCGATGGTGAGGGGATCCACCTCATCATCGTCGGGGACTTCACCGCGCACATCGGAGCTCAACGTCGTCGTCATGGGGTGATTCTGTCACGAAAGCAGAAATACCGGAAAACTTCACACCCGGATTCGTCGGGTCAAGCCCCGAAGTTCACCCCAGAGTGGTCTCACGACCTTCCACCGATCCACCCAGAACGCGGATCAACGGATGCCTCGACCCGGCGCACACGTCGGGCCGCAGCATCTCCCACACTCTCGACGCAGTCCATCACAGGAAGGCAGGACCATGACACCTGCGACCGCCACCCCGATGCGTACGCGCACCGGCCCCATCCCCACCCAGACCCACGAGCCCAGGGTCGAGATCACCGGGCGTCTCGCGCCTCGCTACGACGAGATCCTGACGCCGGAGGCGCTCGCGTTCCTGACCGAGCTGCACCACCGCTTCGGCGCCCGCCGTCACGACCGGCTCGCCGACCGCATGCGCCGCCGCTTCGAGATCGGCAACGGGCACGACCCGCAGTTCCGCGACGACACCCGCCACATCCGCGAGGACGCGGAGTGGAAGGTCGCCGGCGCCGGCCCCGGCCTCGAGGACCGCCGGGTCGAGATCACGGGCCCGACCGACCCGAAGATGACGATCAACGCGCTGAACTCCGGCGCCAAGGTGTGGCTCGCCGACCAGGAGGACGCCACCAGCCCGACCTGGAAGAACGTCATCGAGGGCCAGCTCAGCCTGCGCGACGCGATCCGGGGCGAGCTGTCGTTCACGAGCCCCCGAACGGAAACGACACCGAGCAAGCGCTACGAAGTCACGGCGACCGAGACGCCGACGATCGTGATGCGCCCGCGTGGGTGGCACCTGCCTGAGCAGCACATCCGCTTCACCGACCGCACCGGGCGCACCATGGCCGCGTCGGGCTCGCTCGTGGACTTCGGCCTCTACTTCTTCCACAACGCGAAGCAGCTGATCGCGAACGGCCGCGGCCCCTACTTCTACATCGCCAAGCTCGAGTCGAGCGAAGAGGCGAAGCTGTGGGACGACGTGTTCACCTTCAGCGAGCAGTACGTCGGCATCCCGCACGGCACCATCCGCGCGACCGTGCTGATCGAGACGCTGCCGGCCGCCTTCGAGATGGAGGAGATCCTGTTCGAGCTGCGCGACCACATCGCGGGGCTGAACGCCGGACGCTGGGACTACATCTTCTCGATCATCAAGAACTACCGCGGCCGCGGCGCGCGCTTCGTGCTGCCCGACCGCAGCGAGGTCACGATGACCGTTCCGTTCATGCGGGCGTACACCGAGCTGCTCGTGAAGACGTGCCACAAGCGCGGCGCCTTCGCGATCGGCGGCATGAGCGCCTTCATCCCGAACCGCCGCGACCCCGAGGTCACCGAGCGCGCGTTCGAGAAGGTCGCCGCCGACAAGAAGCGCGAGGCCGGCGACGGCTTCGACGGCACGTGGGTCGCGCACCCCGACCTGATCCCGGTGGCCCGCGCCGAATTCGACGCGGTGCTGGGCGAGCGCCCGAACCAGCTCGACCGTCAGCGACCCGAGGTCGAGGTGTCGGCCACCGACCTGATCGACGTCCACATCGGTCGCCCGATCACGACGGCCGGCGTGCACGGCAACGTGTCGGTGGCGATCCGCTACATCGAGGCGTGGCTGCGGGGCCTGGGTGCCGTCGCCATCGACAACCTCATGGAGGATGCCGCGACCGCCGAGATCAGCCGCAGCCAGGTGTGGCAGTGGATCCACCAGGACCGCACCACCGAGGACGGCACGCCGATCACCCGCGACCTGATCGAGGGGCTCATCACCGAGGTGCTGGCCGAGGCGGAACGCCGTGACGGCGACCGCTTCGACGACGCCGCGGACATCTTCCGCGAGGTCGCGCTCGGCCAGGACTTCCCGGCGTTCCTGACGCTGCCGGCCTACGCCAAGTACCTCGTCGAGACCGACTGATCCCCCGCTCCCCCGAGACGAACAAGGAAACTCTCATGACTGCCTACCAGGACGACATCGACGCCATCCGGGCGCTCAAGGCACAGCACGGCCCGAGCTGGGATGCGATCGATCCCGAATCCGCCGCACGCATGCGGGCGCAGAACCGCTTCCGCACGGGACTCGAGATCGCCCAGTACACCGCCGACATCATGCGCCGCGACATGGCCGAGTACGACGCCGATTCGTCGGTCTACACCCAGTCGCTGGGCGTCTGGCACGGCTTCATCGGGCAGCAGAAGCTCATCTCGATTAAGAAGCACCTGAAGTCGACGAACAAGCGCTACCTCTACCTCTCCGGGTGGATGGTCGCGGCGCTCCGCTCGGAGTTCGGACCGCTTCCCGATCAGTCGATGCATGAGAAGACGGCGGTGCCCGCCCTCATCGAGGAGCTCTACACGTTCCTCCGCCAGGCGGACGCCCGAGAGCTCGATCTGCTGTTCACGCAGCTCGACGACGCCCGCGTCGCCGGCGACGAGACCGCGGTCGAGTTCATCCAGTCGCAGATCGACAACTACGAGACCCACGTGGTGCCGATCATCGCCGACATCGACGCCGGCTTCGGCAATCCCGAGGCCACCTATCTCCTCGCCAAGAAGATGATCGAGGCGGGCGCGTGCGCCATCCAGATCGAGAACCAGGTGTCGGACGAGAAGCAGTGCGGCCACCAGGACGGCAAGGTCACGGTCCCGCACGAGGACTTCATCGCCAAGCTCAACGCGGTGCGCTATGCGTTCCTCGAGCTCGGCATCGAGAACGGCATCATCGTGGCCCGCACCGACTCGCTCGGCGCCGGACTCACGCAGAAGCTGGCCGTCACGCACGAGCCCGGGGATCTCGGCGACCAGTACAACTCGTTCCTGGACGTCGAGGAGATCTCGGACGCCGACCTCGGCAACGGCGACGTCGTCATCAAGCGCGACGGCAAGCTGCTGCGCCCGAAGCGCCTCGCCAGCAACCTCTACCAGTTCCGCTCCGGGACCGGCGAGGAGCGCGTGGTGCTCGATTGCATCACGTCGCTGCAGAACGGCGCGGATCTGCTGTGGATCGAGACCGAGAAGCCGCACGTCGAGCAGATCGCCGGCATGGTCGATGCGATCCGCGAGGTGATCCCGAACGCGAAGCTCGTCTACAACAACAGCCCGTCGTTCAACTGGACGCTCAGCTTCCGCCAGCAGGCCTACGACCTGCTCGCGGAGCGGGGCGAGGATGTCTCGGCCTACGACCGCAGCGACCTGATGAGCGTCGAGTACGACGACACCGAGCTCGCGCGACTGGCCGACGAGAAGATCCGCACATTCCAGCGCGACGGCTCGGCACGTGCCGGCATCTTCCACCACCTCATCACGCTCCCGACGTACCACACGGCCGCCCTGTCGACCGACAGCCTGGCCAAGGGCTACTTCGGCGACGAGGGCATGCTCGCCTACGTCAAGGGTGTGCAGCGCCGCGAGATCCGCGAGGGCATCGCCACCGTCAAGCACCAGAACATGGCCGGCAGCGACATCGGCGACAACCACAAGGAGTACTTCGCGGGCGACGCGGCCCTCAAGGCGGGCGGCCAGCACAACACGATGAACCAGTTCAGCTGATCCTGAACGACAAGGATGCCTCGGACCGACCCCGGTCCGAGGCATCCGTCGTCGATCCGGGATTCGGAGAACGCGTGCGTTTCCGGAGCGCCGGGGCGCACGAGTCCGGAAAGAGCCCGAAAGCCCGAATGCCGGATCGGCGGGAGAAGCGGAGAGCGTGGAGCCGCGCGGCAGGCTGCGTCAACTCAGCAGTCCGCGCTCCATGGCGAGGGTCACGGCGCGGGTGCGGTCGGCGACACCGAGCTTCTCGAACACCTTGAGCAGGTGCGTCTTGACCGTCGACTCGCCGATCCCGAGCGTCGCCGCGACCTGCTTGTTGCTGTGTCCGGTGGCGACCAGGCGCAGCACGTCGAGCTCCCGCGCGGTGAGCACGGTCTCGGGCTCGGGGCGCCGCATCCGCTCCACCAGCCGCACCGCCACCTGCGGCGACAGCGCCGACTGTCCCGCCGCCACGGAGCGGATGCCGGCGACGATCTCAGCCTGCGGCGCGGCTTTCAGGAGGTATCCCGTCGCGCCGGCCTCGATGGCCGCGAGGATCTGATCGTCGGATTCGTACGTCGTGAGGATCAGCACGCGCGGTGGCGGGTCTCCCGCCTCTCCCCGGGCGATCCGCGCGGTGGCAGCGACGCCGTCGACGTGCGGCATGCGGAGGTCCATCAGCACGACGTCGGGGCGCGTCGCGGCCGCGAGACGCACGGCTTCGTCGCCATCGGATGCCTCGGCCACGACCTCGAAGCCGGGCTCGTCCGAGAGCAGCCCCGCGAGACCCGCGCGCACCACCGGATGGTCGTCGGCGATGAGCAGCCGGATCATGCGGGATCCCCCTTCATCCGCACCGCGTCGGCCGCGGCATCGTCCGTCGTGACCGACGTCAAGGGCACCGCCTCGCCGTGCGCGTCGTGCGGCACTGGGGGAAGCCTGACCGTCAGCGTCGTGCCGTCGCCCGGCGTCGATGCGACGTCGAACCCGCCGCCGGCGAGCGCCACGCGCTCACGCATGCCCTCCAGTCCGAACCCGCTCCCCGGCCGCGACGTCTCGAACCCGCGCCCGTCGTCGCGCACCTCGAGCACCGCGGCACCCTCCTCCCCAACCTCCACGCGCACCGTCACCTTCGCGGCGCCGGCGTGCTTCGTCACGTTCGACAGCGCCTCCTGCAGGCAGCGCAGCAGCACCACCTGCGCCTCGCGGTCCAGCTCGCCCTGCACGCCGGCGGTGTCGAGCGCGATGCGCGCCGTGCCGTGTTCGCGGAACCGCTCGATGAGACGCTCGACCGCGGCTCCGAACGCCGGCTCGCGAGGCACCGCGGCGGTGCGGGCCACAAGCGCGCGGGACTCGGCGAGCGCGTCGCGCGCGACCTGCTCGACGGTTGCGATCGTGGTGGCCGCAGCATCCGTCTGCCCTTCCCGAGACTGCCGCCCGGCCCGCTCGGCGAAGATCACCAGCCCCGCGAGCGTCTGCGCCAGGGTGTCGTGGATGTCGCGGGCCAGGCGCTCGCGCTCGGCGGACGCGCCGCGCTCGCGGCTGAGCGCCTCGACTTCGGTCTGCGCCGCCGTCAGCTCGGCGAGCAGTCGCTCGCGCTCCTCGCCGTACTCGGCGATGCGAGCGATCCAGAGGCCGATGGCGATCGCGAACGAGAGCGAGAAGACCGCGGTGGTCCCGCCGGCGAGCAGGGAATCCAGGCTCGGGCCGTAGCCGAAGCTCGCCCCGACGAAGACGCTCCCCGCGATGACTGCAGAGCCGCCGATCCCGCGACGCCGGGAGTCGCCGATGACCCAGACGAGCGGGTACGCGAGGGTCTGGAGCATCGCCATGAACGGAGCCGCGCCCGCCCCGATCCCGGCGGCGACGGCGGCCACCGACAGGAAGGCGGGGTACCGCCACGCCGCCCGTGGCGGCTCGATCGCGTCGCGGCCGATCAGGGCGTAGCCCACCACGAAGAGGCCGATCGCCGCGAGCGCGATCGCCGTGCGGGCGGCGGTCGCGGGCGGGAAGAGGAAGACGAGCGCGATCGCGATGACGGCCGACACGATGGATACGATCGCGTCCCATCCCCGCTTCGTCAGCATCTTCCCTCTCCCGTTCCGGCGATCGGTGCCCGGTCTCCGCGCGATCCGAGGACGCCGGGCACCGTCAGGCTATGCGTCGCGCCGGATCCAGCGGAAGGTGACGCGCGACAGCACCAGACCCACGATCAACCAGATTCCGAGAGCGATCGCGACGCCTGCGAGGTTCCACTCGCCGTTCTGCTCGAGTGCCGCGTACGCGTCGGGCAGGAACACCGCACGCATGCCCTGAGCCATCCACTTGAGCGGGAAGATCCCCGCGACGTTCTGCAGCCACTCCGGCAGCTGCGAGAACGTGAGGTACACGCCCGAGATGAACTGCAGCGCGAGGGCGATCGGAACGACGACGGCGGTCGCGCTCTTCGCGGTGCGCGGCACGGACGACAGCGCAACACCGAGAAGGGCCGACGTCGTGATCCCGAGGACGAACACCCACGCGAACGTCATCCAGCGTTCGGGCTCCGTGGGCAGCTCGACCCCGAGCACCGTGGAGGCGAACACCAGCAGCAGTGCGGACTGCAGCACTCCCGTGACCAGCACCTGCCCGATCTTGCCGATGAAGTAGCTCACCGGCGACAGCGGCGTGCCGCCGAGTCGCTTGAGCATGCCGTCGGACCGCTCGATCGCGATGTCCATGGCGAGGTTCTGGAAGCCCGACAGCAGCAGGCCCGCGGCGATCATGCCCGGCAGGTACAGCTCGGCCATCGAGATCGGCGGCACGCCGGGGGCGATCTGCACGTCGCCGTCCGAGCCGAACGCGACGCTGAACAGGCCCAGCATGAAGACGGGGAAGAGGAACGTGAAGAACAGCGTGTCGCCCGAGCGGAAGTACTGCATCAGCTCGAACCGCGTGCGCCAGATGCCGACGCTCAGGACGTTGCGGCGCGTACGGCGCTGACGGACGTCCGCGGCCCGCGACTTCTCGACGGTGACGCTCATCGCACCGCTCCCTTCGTCTCGGCGGCGGCACCCGCGGTCGCCTCCGCGGTGGTCTCGCCGACCATCCTGAGGTAGACGTCCTCGAGGCTCGGCCGCACGATCTCGAGCTCTGCGGGCGCCTCGCCCAGCCGCGCCGCCAGGGCGGTCGCGAACGCGAAGGGGTCCTCGGTGCGCTCGTGGCGCGGCATCCCGTCCTCCACCCATCGCACGATCGGCACGCGTGCGGCCGGGCCGCCGAACCCCGCGACGGGGCCGATCGCCTGCAGCCGGCCGGCGGCGATCACCGCGACGCGGTCGGCGAGCTGCGCCGCCTCGTCGAGGTAGTGCGTGGTCAGCACGATCGTCGTGCCTTCGGCCTGGAGGCGCCGGATGAGTTCCCAGAACTCGCGACGCGCGTGCGGGTCGAAGCCCGTCGTGGGCTCGTCGAGGAACAGCAGCTCGGGGCGACCGATGATGCCGAGGGCCACATCGACGCGGCGCTGCTGGCCGCCCGAGAGCTTCGAGATGCGGGTCTTCGCCTGCGCCTCGAGGCCGACCGCCGCGATCACCTCGTCGACGTCGCGCGGATCCGGGTAGAAGCCCGCGAACTGCCGCAACTGCTCACGGACCGTGACGAGACCGGACTGGCCGGTCGACTGGAGCACGATGCCGAGTCGCGCCTTGAGGTCGAGGCCCCCCGTGGCGGGGTCGACGCCGAGCACCTCGACGTCGCCGCCTGTGCGCCGCCGGTACCCCTCGAGGATCTCGACGGTGGTCGACTTGCCGGCGCCGTTCGGCCCGAGGAGGGCGAACGTCTCGCCGCGCTCGATCTCGAACGACACCCCGTCGACGACCGTGCGATCGCCGTACATCTTGCGCAGGTTCCGCACCCGCACCGCTTGTGTCTGCATGCTTCCAGCGTCGCGGAGGACGGATGCTGCCCCCAGCCGTCATCCGCAGGAGAAGCCATCCCCCATTCGGTGGATGGCGTCATCCACCGGGCGCCCGGAGCGCGATCCCGTCAGTGACCGTGTGCAGCCGTCGCCGAGACGGGGACGGGAGCTGCCGCACGGGCTGCCTGTTCCTCGGCGCGCAGCTGGCGCTGGCCCCGGATGCCGCCCGCGAGCGCCCAGGCGAGCAGCCACACCCCTGAGACGACCGTGACGATGAAGGAGACGCGCAGCCCGACGTCGGGGTCGAGCAGCAGCACGAGGCTGATGAGGGCGACGAGGCCGCCGAGGACAGCACCCGTGGCGCCGATGATGGTCAGCACGCACCCGCGCGCGAGCCACCAGGCGATCCCACCGGCGATGACGAGCACGATGGCGAGCACGACGGCTCCCCAGATCCAGGCGTCCACGACGCACAGGGTACCGTGCCCCCGGGCCGATCCGGAAGTGCGCCTGCCGATCGGACGTTCCGTCGTGTCGCGGCAACATCGCGCACGCGCGCGGTCCACGGGTGCGCAACCGGCGGCTGAAACGTGGCGAGGCGCCGACTACGCTCGAAGCGTGACCGAACGCGCACCGCTCTCCCGCAAGCTCTCCGCCATCGCCGAGTCGGCGACCCTCAAGGTCGATGCCAAGGCGAAGGCGCTTCAGGCCGCCGGACGGCCCGTCATCTCGTATGCGGCGGGCGAGCCCGATTTCGCGACCCCGCAGTTCATCGTGGACGCCGCCGCCGAGGCGCTGCACAACCCCGCGAACTTCCGCTATACGCCCGCAGCCGGCCTCCCGGTGCTGCGCGAGGCGATCGCCGCGAAGACGCTCCGCGACTCGGGTCTCGAGGTCGACCCGTCGCAGGTCATCGTCACCAACGGCGGCAAGCAGGCCGTCTACCAGGCCTTCCAGACCGTCGTGAACCCCGGCGACGAGGTGCTGCTGCCGGCCCCGTACTGGACCACGTACCCCGAGGCGATCGCGCTGGCCGACGGCATCCCCGTCGAGGTCTTCGCCGGTGCCCACCAGGACTACAAGGTGACCGTCGAGCAGCTCGAGGCCGCCCGCACCGACAAGACCACGGCGCTCGTGTTCGTGTCGCCCTCGAACCCGACCGGCTCGGTGTACACCCTCGAAGAGACCGAGGCGATCGGCCGCTGGGCCGTCGAGCACGGCATCTGGATCATCTCGGACGAGATCTACCAGAACCTCGTCTACGAAGGCACGCGCGCCGTGTCGATCGTGGAGGCGGTTCCGGATGCTGCGGCCCAGACGATCCTGGTCAACGGCGTCGCGAAGACCTACGCGATGACCGGCTGGCGCCTGGGATGGATGGTCGGCCCCAAGGACGCGATCAAGATCGCCGGCAACCTGCAGTCCCACCTGTGCTCGAACGTCAACAACATCGCGCAGCGCGCGGCGCTGGCCGCCCTCAGCGGTCCGCAGGACGAGGTCGAGCAGATGCGCCAGGCCTTCGACCGCCGCCGCCGCCTCATCGTGGCGGAGCTGTCGAAGATCGACGGCGTCGAGGTCCCCACGCCGCTCGGCGCCTTCTACGCATACCCCGACGTGCGCGGCCTCCTCGGCCGCGAGTGGGCGGGAGTCACGCCCACGACGTCGCTCGAGCTCGCTGATCTCATCCTCGAGAAGGCCGAGGTCGCCGTCGTTCCGGGTGAGGCCTTCGGCCCCTCCGGCTACCTGCGCCTGTCGTACGCGCTCGGCGACGACGCCCTCCTCGAGGGTGTGCAGCGCCTGCAGCGCCTCTTCGCGTCGTAACGCAAACCCTCCGGAACGCGGATGCCTCGACCCAGAGGCATCCGCGTTCTTCGTCTGAGTCTCGTGCATCACCCGATTTTGGCGAGTCGCCACGAATCACTGGGGACGACCGTGCCTCTTGGCGACTCGCCAAACCACGCGGCGCATTCACCCTTCGCGCATTTTGGCGAGTCGCCAGAATCGGTCACCCAGTCAGCCCGCTTCTGGCGAATCGACCGGGGTCGTCGCAGGCACCCGTACCCGCTCCTCCCCAGCGCCTGCGGCTGGGCAAGATTCCTCGGACATCCGGGTTCGTTGCGGGCACCGCCTCCAACACGACGACGATCGACGGATGCGCGACTTGCAGCTTCCGCCTCACTTGCTTCCAGGCTTCATCGTGCGCGAGGCACTCGCGGCAGGAGTCGCCGCCTCGCAGCTTTCGGCGAGGTCGCTGCTGCATCCGTTCCATGGCGCTCGAACGACGAGGGAACTGAGCCCGATGGCGCGCCTCGAGCTTCTGATGCGCGCCCTGCCCTCACACGCTTTCGCCTGCGGCCCGACTGCGGGCGTGGTGCTCGGCGTGCCGCTCCCCGCCGCGCTGCACGACGACGCGTTCGGACGGCCGACGATCGGAGTGTCGTATCCGAGCAACAGAATCCGAGGACGGCAGGTCCGCGGAAGATCCCTGAAGATCGCGGACGATGAGGTGCTGACGAGGCGTCGCATCCGTGTGACTCGTCCGTCACGGACGTGGCGCGACCTCTCCGCCGAGTTGGACCTTCCTGCGTTCGTCGCCGTGACGGACTTCCTCATCGCGCGCAACCGACGCCGTTGTACGATCGATCAACTTACGGCGGAGCACACCCGAGCACCGCGGTCGCCTGGCGCTGGAGTTCGTCGCCGCGCCCTCGAGCTCTGCTCGGAGCGTTCGGAGTCACCCCGTGAGTCGGAGCTCCGCTGCGTTCTCGAACTTGCCGGCCTCCCGAGGCCTGAGTGCAACGTCGAGATCTATGACGGCGCACGATTCGTCGCCCGCGTCGACATGCTCTACCGCGCGCAGAAACTGGTCATCGAGTATTACGGCGACTACCACCGCGATCCGGATCAGTGGAGCCGCGATGAAATGCGGCGCGCCGAATTGGAATCTCTCGGCTACCGGTTCACGGTCGTCACACGGCGTGACTTCGACGACCTGCCCGCCCTCGCGGCGCGGATCCACCGACTCCGCTCCGCATCGGCCGCGAGCTGAACTGCAGCAGCGCGCGCCCTGGGCGGGAGCCCGGCGATCGCGGACACGTCGTTCCGCCTGCTCTGGCGACTCGCCAAGAACTTGGGCGTATGCCGCCCTTTCTGGCGACTCGCCAGAATCGAGCGCGAGTCCCTCAGTGCGCGATTCGCCAAAATCATCGCGATCTTGCGTGGATACTGGCGACTCGCCAAGAACGCAGGGGCGCGCGAGCGGATGCCGCGGCCCGGGGCTAGAGCTCGACGTTCACCAGGACGGGCTCGGGCTGCAGGACGAGGCCGAACTCGGACTGCACGCGGCCCTGGATGAACCGCGCGAGCTCGGCGAGCTCGGCGGCGGTCGCGTGGCCACGGTTCGTGAGCGCGAGGGCGTGCTTGGTCGACAGGCCGGCGCGCGAGCGCGGCAGCTTGAAGCCCTTGCGCACGCCGGCGTGCTCGATGAGCCAGCCGGCGCTCACCTTGACGTCGGACTCGACGGTGGTGGGCGCGGGGACGTAGCCGTCGAAGTTCGCCAGCGGGATGACGAGCACCGGGTCGAGATCGGGGTGCACCGGCCAGCGCGGGCACGCCTCAGGGAGGGTCCGGGCGAAGGATGCCGACACCACCGCGTTCTGGAAGAACGAGCCGGCGCTGTACGTGTCGGGGTCGTCGGCGTCGAGCACCATGCCCTTGGTGCGGCGGGTCTCGAGGATGCGGTCGCGCACCCACGCGAGGGTCACCGCATCGTCGGGGCCGAGCCGGAGCGCGGTGCGCAGCTGGTCGCCGGCGATCGGGCGCGCGCCCTGGCCGATCTCCGGCAGGTCCAGCGTCACCGAGAGGATCACGGCGCGTCGCGCGGGCACCGAGCCGTAGTGATGCTTGAGCACCGACGTGCGGAAGCCCAGCCCGAGCTGGGCGGCGGGGACGGTCGAGACCTCGCCGGTGGACTCGTCGAGGAGCTCCACCTCGCTCAGGGTCTGCACGATCTCCTGGCCGTAGGCGCCGATGTTCTGCACCGGCGCGGCGCCGACGGTTCCGGGGATCCCCGACATCGCCTCGATGCCGCCGAGCCCCTCCGCGACCGCGAAGGCGACGAGGTCGTCCCAGTCGTGGCCCGCCTGCACCTTCAGGCGCACGCGTCCGGGCAGGGGCGACGGCATCCGTTCGACGCCCTTCGTGAGCACGCGCACCACGGTGCCGTCGAAGTCCTCGTCGCCGACGAACAGATTGGATCCGCCACCGAGCACGAGCCATTCGTCGCCCGAGGCCCACACGTCGCGCAGGGCGTCGACGAGCTCACCGGCGGTGGCGGCGTCGATCATGCGTTCCGGCGTGCCGCCGGTGCGCAGCGTCGTGAGCCGCGACAGCGGGATGGGAGTCACGTCGGGCATGCGTCAGACGGTCCGGACGCGCACCTGCGCCTTGACGAGCACCGTGTTGCCGTCGAACGACACGGTGAGGTCGATGCGCGCCGACTCGTCGTCGACCGCGCCGACCTTCGCGACGACGGTCACGTCGGCGCCGGTCTCGGGGTCGACCACGACGGGCTTGGTGAAGCGCACCCCGTACTCGAGGATGCGGCCCGTGTCGCCGACCCACGATTCGATCGTCCCGACGGCGAGGCCCATCGTGAGCATGCCGTGGGCGAGGACGCCGGGCAGACCCACCGCGGCGGCGACGTCGTCGCGGTAGTGGATCGGGTTGAAGTCCCCGGAGGCGCCGGCGTAGCGCACGAGCGAGTCGCGGGTGAGGTGCACGGTGCGCTCCGCGACGACGTCGCCGACGGTCAGGTTCGCCAGCTCGCTCATTCGTCGCCCTCCCCCACGAGGAGGACCGACGTGGCGGTCACGACGTGGTCACCCGCAGCATCCGTGATCTCGGACTCGCTCGTCACCATCGCGGCCGCGCCCATGGCCCGAAGGCCGGTCACCGACAGCTTCGCGGTGAGCGTGTCGCCCGCCACGATCGGCCGCGAGTAGCGGAACCTCTGCTCGGCGTGCAGCACGTTCTTGAGGACGATGCCCGAGTCGGGCTCGCCGAGCAGCTGCTGGAGCGTGGCGTCGGTCACGACGATCGCGAAGGTCGGCGGCGCGACGACGTCGGCGTATCCGAGCGCCTGCGCGGCGGCGGGGTCGGTGTGCTGCGGGTCATCGGCGAAGACGGCGCGCGCGAACTCGCGCACCTTCTCGCGACCCACGAGGTAGGGGGTCGTCGGCGGGAATTCGCGGCCGACGAGCTCGGGGTTCACTGGCACCAGGCCATCCTACCGAGCGGGCTCCGCCGGCCCGGCCGGGCCGGTGGCCGGGCGGGGGCGTCCGCGCCAGGCGCGCAGACCCATCTGCACGGCGATGATCACGAGGTACGCCGCGAAGAGCACGTTGCCGACGAACGGATCGATGAGGGTCGCCGCCCATGCGCCGAGCGCGGTCGTGGTGCACGCGGCGACGCCGACCACCGCCGCAGCGACGAGGTCGACATTGCGGCGGCGGAGGTTGCCGATCGTTCCCGAGACCGCCGTCGGGATCATCATGAGCAGCGACGTGCCCTTGGCGACGAGGTCGCTCGTGCCGAACAGCACCATCAGCGCCGGGACCACGATGATGCCCCCGCCGACACCGATGAGGCCCGACAGGATCCCGGTGATCACGCCCAGCACCACGAGCAGGATGCCGCTCAGCCAGGTGAGGGAGAGCTCGGCGTCGCGCGACGGGATGACGATGAACAGGCTCACGATGACGGCGGCGAGGAAGCCGACGAAAGCCCACCGCAGCACCGTCAGGGAGAGCCGCGGCAGCAGCCATGTGCCGATCTGGGCTCCGACCACCGCACCGGCGGCGAGCAGCAGCGCGGGGATCCAGGCGACCGAGCCGTGGACGGCATACGAGATGACCCCGACCGTCGCGGTGGGCACGATCGCGGCGAGCGACGTCCCTGCGGCGAGCCGCTGGTCGAAACGCAGGAACAGCACGAGGAAGGGCACGATGACCGTGCCGCCACCCACCCCGAACAGGCCCGACAGCAGACCCGCGAGCAGGCCGATGCCGACGCAGGTGAGGAAGAAGCGAGCGTCGTGGGGCGGGCGCGCCGTCGCGGGCGCGGTCATTCCGAGTACACGTAGTCGATCAGCAGCTCACCGTCGGACTCGACGACGGTGTACTCGTAGACCTGTGCGGCCTCGGTGGGCTCAGTGGGCTCGCCGTTCTCGTCCACGAGCGCGGTGTAGGTTTCGTTGGTCGTCACGGTGATCTCGTCGCCGACGGTCTCCACGTCGATGATGTTCACCGTGTAGTCCTCGATGCCGGCACTGAACGCCGCGGCCTGATCGGCGAAGGCGGCGCAGTCGTTCAGGTCGGATTCGGTGCGGAACTGCTCAGTCGTGACAGCGACGAGCTTCTCGCAGTCGCCCTCCTGCCAGGCGTCATCGTAGAGGCCGACGGCCGCGACGGCGGCACGCTCGTCGTCGGTCTGGCCGCTGCTGTTCGCGGTCGACGCAGAGAGAAGGAGGAGCGGGATCACGACGGCTGCCGCGATGACGATGCCCAGAAGCACCACGCCGAGCACCACCCACACGATCCAGAGCTTCGACTTGCTCCGCGGTTCGGTCGCCGCAGCGAAGCCGCCCCCGGCCGAAGGCGCGCCGGCGGGCGTTCCCGGCTGCTCAAAGCCGAGGCCGCTCGCGAGGATCTCCGCCTCGGTCGGTGCCGGCGAGGTCTCCGCATCGGGCTGCGCGACGTGCTCCGTCCACTGCGTTCCGTCCCACCAGCGCATCGCGCCGTGACCGTCGTCGTACCAGCCGGGAGCAGTTGTCGTCATCCTCAAACCCTATCTGCGCGACCCAGGGGGGCACGGACGACGGATGCTGCGACCAGGCGCTTCGGTCGCAGCATCCGTTCGCGCGATCAGCGCTCGAGGACGGCGCGGGCGCTCTGCTCGGGACGGAGGTCGAGACGGCGCAGCAGCTGCGCGTTGAGCGCCACCACGACGGTCGACAGCGACATCAGGATCGCACCGACCGACATCGGCAGCACGAAGCCGATCGGGGCGAGGACTCCGGCCGCGAGCGGCACCGAGATGAGGTTGTACCCCGCCGCCCACCACAGGTTCTGCGTCATCTTGCGGTAGCTCGCGCGCGACAGCTCGATCACCGACAGCACCGAGCGCGGATCACTCGACGCGAGGATGACCCCCGCCGACCCGATCGCGACGTCGGTCCCGGCACCGATCGCGATGCCGACATCGGCACGCGCGAGCGCGGGCGCGTCGTTGACGCCGTCGCCCACCATCGCGACCTTGAGGCCCTCGCCCTGCAGCTCGGCGACCTTGCGCTCCTTGTCTTCGGGGCGGACGCCGGCGAAGACGCGACGGATGCCGAGCGCCTCGGCCACCGACCGGGCGACGGGTTCGGCGTCGCCCGTGATCATGACCACCTCGACGCCCAGCTTCTGCAGTGCGTCGACGGCCTCGCGCGACTCGGGACGGATCTCGTCGGCGAGCGCGAGCCCGCCCACGACAGCGCCGTCGCGCACGACGTGCAGCACGATCGAACCCTGGTCACGCCAGGTGCCGGCGGCGGTGACGTCCGTGGCGCCGACCTCCTCGAGCAGGCGCGGGCCCCCGACCCGGACGACATGCCCGTCGACGGTCGCGGTCACGCCGACCGCCGGCGACGACTGGAACCCGGACGCGGGGGCGGGCGCGAGGCCGCGTTCGTGGGCGGCGCGCACGATCGCCTTCGCGAGCGGGTGCTCACTGTCGGCCTCGGCAGCCGCGGCGAGCGCCAGCACGCCGTCGGCGTCGAGGTCGGGCACGGCGGCGACATCGACCACCGTCGGCTCGCCCTTCGTGAGCGTGCCCGTCTTGTCGAACAGCACCGCGTCGATCGTGCGCATGCTCTCGAGCGCGAGGCGGTCCTTGATGAGCACACCACCGCGCGCGGCGCGCTCGGTCGCGATGGACACCACCAGCGGGATCGCGAGGCCGAGTGCGTGGGGGCAGGCGATCACGAGCACGGTGATGGTGCGCACGACCGCCTCGTCGGGAAGTCCGAACACGGTCCAGACGATCGCGGTGAGCGCAGCGGCGGCCAGAGCGAACCAGAACAGCCAGCCCGCCGCACGGTCGGCCAGTCGCTGCGCGCGCGAGGTCGAACTCTGCGCCTCGGCGACCAGCCGCTGGATGCCGGCGAGCGTCGTGTCGTCGCCGGTCGCAGTGACCTCGACCCGGAGGCCGGAGTCCGTCGCGACCGTACCCGCCGTCACGTGGTCGCCGACGCTGCGGGCGACCGGACGGGACTCGCCCGTGACCATCGACTCGTCCATGTCGGCGGCGCCGTCGACGATCCGCCCGTCGGCGGGGACGCTGCCGCCGGGGCGCACCACGACGACATCGCCGAGACGCAGGTCGGACGGCGCCACCGTCACGACGCGGTCGCCCTCCACGCGCTCGGCCTCGTCGGGAAGGAGGGCCGCGAGCGAGTCGAGCGCCGACGTCGTCTGGGCGAGCGAGCGCATCTCGATCCAGTGGCCGAGCAGCATGATCACGATGAGGAGGGCCAGCTCCCACCAGAACTCGAGCTCGTGGTGCAGCAGTCCGAGGCTCGCTCCCCACGACGCGAAGAAGGCGACTGTGATGGCCAGCCCGATGAGCAGCATCATGCCGGGCTTGCGGGCACGCAGCTCCGACACGGCGCCCGAGAGGAACGGCCAGCCGCCCCAGAAGTACATGACGGTGCCGACGAGCGGCGAGATCCAGCGGACCCACGGCGCGTCGGGCAGCGTGTAGCCGAGCACCATCGCGAACATGCCCGAGAACGCGACGACCGGCACCGCGAGGGCGAGGTTGATCCAGAACAGCCGGCGGAAGCGGGCAACGTGGTCCGCGCCGTGACCGGCGTGGCCGCCGTGGCCCATGTGCGCGCCGTGGGCTGCGTGCTCGGCGTGGGCGCGGTGATCGGCGTCCGCGGCGTGATCGGTGTGGGTGTCGTGATCGGCGTGGCCGGCGTGATCGGCGTGATCAGCGTGATCGGCGTGATGGGCGCCGATCGCCGCGGCGTCCGTGGTGGCCGTGGCACTCACGGCGTGGTGCGACGCATCATCGTGGTCGTGCGCCGAATGGTCATGTCCGGCGTGGTCGTGCGCCGCCTGGTCGTGGTGGCGATGCGGATCGGTCACGATGCTCTCCTCGTCGACGTACGTTTCCGTTATACCCCCTAGGGGTATGAACTTCAATCGCTCGTCCGAGTGCGGTATTCCCGATCCCGCGCACATCGTGGCGGATGTCGGCAGGGCACGCGACACTGACATCACCCCGAGTCGCGAGGAGCACGAATGGACATCATCCTTGTCGCCGGCCTGTGGATGGGCGGATGGGCGTGGTACGAGGTGGCACCGGCGCTCGAACGGGAAGGGCATCGGCCGGTGCCGCTCACCCTTCCCGGGATGGGGTCTGCCGATGCCGACCGCTCGGCGATCACCCTGGCAGACCACGTGGCGGCGGTCGTCGCCGCGATCGACGACGCACCCGGCGAGCAGGTGGTGCTGGTCGGGCACTCCGCCGGCGCGGGCATCGTCTACGCGGCGGCCGACGCGCGTCCCGACCGTGTCGCGCGGCTGATCCTCGTCGGAGGCTTCCCGACCGCCGACGGCGACCCGCTGCTCGACGGGTTCGCGACAGAGGGCGGCGAGCTCCCGCTCCCGCCGTGGAGCGAATTCGAAGAGGCCGATCTGCGCGATCTCGGCGACGGCGGGATGACGGCCTTCCGTGCGTACGCGATCCCATCTCCTGCCGGTGTGGTCACCGGCATCCAGCGCCTCGGCGACGACCGCCGCCTCGACATCCCGGTCACCGCCGTCGCGACCGAGTACACGGTCGCCGACCTGCGGAGCTGGATCGACGCAGGCGCACCTCCGGTGCAGGAGTTCGCGCGTCTGCGCGACGTGACCTACGTCGACCTGCCGACGGGGCACTGGCCGCAGCTGACGCGTCCGCAGCAGCTGGCCCGCCTCATCCTCGCGCAGCCTCCACTGGGCGACGGCACGATCGCGCCGGAGGTCGAGACGATCAGTCCGGTCGCCTTCCACGCGTCCGAGGGCGTGGAGGACTGGCGGGTCCTGTACTGGGGCGCGCACGCCTTCTTCCGCGCCGAATCGCTCTCCCACGGCGCGCGTCTGGTGGCAGAGGTCGCCGCCATCGCCGAGGGCCTCGACCACTACCCCGACATCGACCTCCGCCCCGAGGGGGTCTTCGTCAAGACCTTCAGCCGTCGAGACGGCGCTCTGAGCCGGACGGATGCCGAGCTCGCGGCGACCGTGTCACGCGCCGCCCGCGAACTCGGTCTCGAGGCCGACCCGTCAGTCCTCACCGTCGTCGGCATCGCGGTCGCGCAGGGCCCGGACGCGCACGTCCGGCCGTTCTGGAGCGCCGCGCTCGGCTACGACCCGCTCGGCGCCGAAGACGCGGTCGACCCCCTGCGCCGCAACCCGCACGTGTGGTTCCACCCGCTCGCGCCGCCGAAGGCCGGCCGCGGGCGCACGCACATCGACATCTCAGTGCCGCGCGACCAGGTCGACGCTCGGGTGGCGGCCGCGCTGGCGGCGGGTGGTCGAATGGCCGACGACTCCCACGCGCCGGAGTGGTGGACGCTGACGTCGCCCGACAACCACGGGGTGGACATCGCCGCCTGGACCGACGACTCGGACTTCTCCGGCTGAGCTCTCCCGAGACCGGTCGGTCACCTCAGCATGCGGACGTCGATGATCGTCGGCACCATCGGGTCGGTCTGCTCGGCGCCGTCGAACTCGAAGCCGTTGCGCCGGTAGAAGGCGATGGCGCGCGGGTTCTCCTTCGCCACCCACAGCACCGCCGGCCCCTCCTCCAGCACCGCGTCGAGGAGCGCCTGTCCTGCCCCGCCGCCGTGGTCGGCGGCGGCGACGTAGAGCATGTAGAGCTGGCGCTCGCGGGGCGGCGCCGCCCCCTCGAACTCGAGGCCCGGCCCGGAGGTCGCGAAACCGATGATGCGGCCCTCGCTCTCGGCGATCCAGACGCGCCACTCGTCGCGGGGGTTGTCCAGGATGCGGGTCCACATGCTCCGTCGTCCCTGCACGAACTCGTCGTCGAAGAATCCGGCTGGCAGGAGGTGCGTGTACGTCTCCCGCCACGTCGCCACGTGCAGCGCGGCGATCTCGGCCGCGTCGCGCGGCTCGGGCACGCGCAACGTGAACGTCATGCCGTCATCCTGCCAGCGGGCGCGGCGGCTCGACAGGTGCACGAGCACGGCGGCCGGCGCGGAGGGCGTCACCGGCCGGAACCGAATGCGGCGAACAGGCGGTCGCGGAACGCGTCCATGCGCCACACCGGTGACGCGTCCGACGGGCGCAGGCCAGGCGTCCACTTCCAGTCGGCCATCGCGTCGAACACGGCCGGGTCCTGTGCGATGACGCTGATCGGCACGTCGCGACTGGCGTCGTCGCCGCTCACGATCGCCGCGGGCTGGTGGTCGCCGAGCAGGACGACGACCAGGTTCGGGTCGTCGACGTTCTCGAAGAACGACAGGATCGATCCCCATGCGTACTCGACGGACTTCCCGTACGAGCGCTGGACCGTCTCCGGGTCCTTCCAGACCTCGCTCGCCTGCGGACCGCGAGCCGGCTGCGCGTCGTAGATCGAGCCGTCGCCGACGTCGTCCCAGGGCACCAACTGGGGAACCGGAGCCCACGGCGTGTGCGACGAGACCAGGTCGATCTCCGCCATCACCGGTCGGCTCGACGCCGCGAGCACTCGATCGGCGAAGTGCTTGAGCGTGTACTGATCCGGAATGCGCGCATACCCGAACGAGGGGCCGCGGTAGCCGACGTTCGTCGCGTCGAGGAGGGTGTCGTAGTGGTAGAACGTCGACCCGACCTCCCAGGGGTGCCGATTCGAGGGGACGTCGCTGACGGTGCGCCAGCCGGCGCGGCCGAACGCCGCGCTGAGGGTGAGGCGGTCGGTGTGCACCACGAGGTCGTACACCGCCTGCGAATCGATCCACACGCCGGTCTGCAGCGTCGCGTGCGCGAGCCAACTGAGCCCGCCGAACGTCGGCGACGTCAGCCACGCGCTGCGCGTCGTGTAGCCGTCGGCCTCGAGCATCTCGTCGCCGCCGCGCAGCACGTCGTTCACTCCGTCCGAGATGCCGTCGCCCTCGAGGGCGATCCGCCCGTAGCTCTCGACGAACACGAACAGCACGTCCTTCCCCTCCAGTGCGGTCAGCAGGTCTGCCGCCGGCACATCCATGAACGGGTCGTCGGCGACCTCGCGGGCGACGCGCGCACGCGTCTCCAGCGCCGAGACGGCGCGCGACACCGCGGAGCTGATGGATCCGGTGGATGCTGCGGCCGCGACCGGATCCGGAAGGCGCAGCGGTGGCGCCACCGCCGCCATCACGATCCACGCCACGGTGACGGCGGCGAGGGCGGCGCGTCCGCGATCGCCCCGGCGGCGCAGCGCCGTATCGACGCGGAGCGCGGCCGCGCCGCCGGCGACCCCCACCGCGACGATCAGCGCCGCGGCCGCGGTGAACAGTGCGCCGGCGGGCGCCGCCCCGATCGCCGAGGCGACCACGCCGTACGCATCGCCCAGCTGCGCCCAGTCCAGCGGCACGAAGTGGATGCCGAGCGCCGCCTCGTAACCGCGATCGATGCTCGCGAGGAGCACGGCCACGGCCACGATCGCCCCGAACGCGGTCGCCACGGCGAGGCGCAGCATCCGCCACGGAATCAGTGCGAGCACGAGCAGGGCCATGAGCGACTCGACCGGGATGCGGATGAGGCCGGCGATCGACCCGGTCGCCAGCACCCCGGGGATGAGGGGAAGCACGACCAGGGCGGCCATCGCGCTGCCCAGGGAGAGCCGGCTCCGCCAGACCGGGACGACCCGCGCGCCGGGCATCGTACTCACGGGCGCTCGACGGCCGCCCATCCGGCGCCCGTCGGCTGCGGGTCGAGCATGCCGAAGCGGTCCGAGAGGGCGTAGCGCAGGAGCACGACGTCGCCGATCTGGCGCGTGTCGGCGAGGTGCGCCCGGCGGGAGGCCGTCCACGGGAAGGCCCCAGGGCCGACGACCCGCGGAGCGCCGGTCTCGCCGACGAAGAACGGTGCGACCACCAGGTGGAGCTCGTCGACGAGGTCAGCGCCGAGGAACTGGGTCAGCACCGTGCCACCGCCTTCGACCATGAGACTCCGCACGCCGTGATGCGCGCCGAGGTCGTCGAGCAGGGCGTCCATCGTGACACAGTCATCGCCGAGCCCGACCACGACCGCGCGATGGCCGAGCCGGGCGCCGAGATCCGCTGCGCGATCTCGCGGGCAGTAGACGATGCGGGGCCCCTCCCCCGTCGTGAAGAACGCGGCGTCCGGCGACAGCTCGCCGCTCGCGGTCACCGTCACCTTCGCCGGGGACTCCTGACGCCCCGCGGCCAGGCGACGCGCGCGGCGCGCGGCGTCTCGCACCAGCAGGCGCGGATTGTCGCGGCGCACCGTGGACGCCCCGACCATGATCGCGTCGTGCAGCGCGCGCACGTCGTCGACGCGGTCGAGGTCGGCGGCGTTGGACATCGCGAGCCGGGCGGGCTCGAGGCTGTCGAGGTAGCCGTCGATCGACATCGCGCAACTGAGGGTGACGTAGGGTCGCTCGCTCATGCGGATCTCCTCTTCCCGATGATGCCCCTCGCAGGCAGCGATCGGAAGCGGCCCGCGAGCAGGGCGAGAGCGCCGGGAAGGACGGCGACCACCGTGAGCACGCCGAACGCCGTGGACACCGCAACCCCCGCGGCCGCACCGAGCCCCGCGAGCGCGAACGCCGCGGCGGCGACCGCCTCGCGCGGCCCCCAGCCGCCGACGTTGACGGGGATGGCCGCCGCGCCGAGCACGATCAGCGCCACGACGGCGAGCTCGTCGGCGCCCGCGTCCACCCCGGCCGCCAGGCTCGCGACCACGAAGGTGGCGGCGTGCGCGGCCACCACGACCACCGACGCCGCGGCGATCGCGCACAGCGCGGCCGGCCGCGTGATGACGGGGCGCAGCATCCGATACTCGCGTCCCAGGGCGGCGCGTCCGCGCCGCGTGGCAGCGACGACGCCGACCACCACGATCGCGAGCACCGCGATCGCGCCGCTGATCCAGGCCAGCGGCGCGAGCGGCGACGCCATCCCGAGCGGCAGCAGGATGGCGAGGGTGAGCACGATCTGGACGAGCTGTCCGGCGACCCGTTCGGCCGCGACCGCCCGGGCGGCGAGATCGATGCGCCGGTGGCGCTGCCCGTGAACGTACGCACGATGGACATCGCCCACGACTCCGCCGGGAAGCACGGTGTTGAGGAACTGCGAGCGGTAGTACGAGGCGAACGCCTCGCTCCACCGGAGCGGCAGCCCGAACCCGGCGGAGACGATGCGCCAGCGCCACGCGGCCGCCGCCGTGGCGACCCCGGCGAGCGCCGCGGCGGCGAGGATCGTCGCCGGCGAGATCGTGGCCAGGCCGTGCAGGAACGGCTCCACCCCGACGGCGGCGGCCGTCCCCGCGACGACGGCGAGCGCCGCCGCGATCCGCAGCCCGGACCGCAGGCGCGGCGGGATCCTGTTCAGCCCGGCCACGCCAGCAGGTCCTCGTGGGACACGGTCACGTGCAGTCGCCCCGCCGCGAGCTGCGCCAGACGACGTCGGCGGTACTCGGCGGCGGCGTGCGCCAGTTCGGGGCGCTGCTCCACCGCGGCGCCGATCCAGCCGTCCAGCCACTCGCCGATGAGTGCGGTGTCGCCGCGCGCGAGGCGCCACGGGGTCGCAACGGTGCGGACGCGCCAGCCGGCGCCGGCGAAGCGCGCGCCGACCATGGCGACCGCGTCGGGTCCCAGCATCCGCCGTCCTGACGCGTCGCGGCGCTGGTGGTCGTTGAAGGCGGACTCGACGGCGCGCTCGAGGTCGTCCGGCCGCTCGGCGGGACGAAGCCGCACCGAGCCGGAGACCGAGAGGCTGAACAGCGCCGGCGTACCCGCGGCCACGCACGCGGCCACGACGTGGGCGGCCTCGGCTTCGGTGATCACGTCGAGGAGAGCGGATGCCGTCACCGCCGCCGCGCCGGCGAAGGCGTCCAGCGGCAGCGAGGCGAGGTGCTCCACGACGACGTCCGTCACGACCGCCCGGCCCGCCGCGTCGACCACCGTCCGCAGGTCGAGGTGCTCGACGATGTCGGCATCGCCGTCGCGGAGCACCCACCGCTGCGGACCCGGGAGCCGCGGAGCGAGCCAGCGGGTCATCGAGCCGGTGCCCGCGCCGAGGTCGTGCAGCACGAGGGGCGACGCCTCAGAAGCAGGAGCGAGCAGGCGTCCGAGCTCGTGGGCGAGGTCGGCCGAGCGCGCGTCGTCGTCGGCGGGCGCGCGCAACGCGAGCCACCCGGCGGTCGCGGTCGAGATCGTGGTCATGCCGCCTCCAATGCGTCGGCCACGCGGGCCACGGTGTCGCGCCACGTCGGCAGCGTCGCCCGTGCGGCGAGCGCCTCGCGGCGCAGGCGCCCTCGCAGCGCGGGGTCGGTCAACCAGGAGTCCAGGGCCGCGGCGAGCGCAGCGGGGTCGCCGGGTTGCACGAGCAGTCCCCCGCCCGCGGCGAGCGCGTCGGGGATGCCCCCGGTCTCGGCGCCGAGCACCGGGATCCCCCGGGCCCGCGCATCGGCGATCGCCATGCCGGAGCTCTCGACGCGGGACGGCGCGATCAGCAGCGCACAGCGGCGGTAGGCGTCGTCGAGGGCCTGGTCGTCCAGCACGCCGACGAGCCGGACCCTGCCGTCGAGGGCGGCCGCCTGCCGGGCGATCACCGCCGCGAACTCGGGGAACGCGTCCGTCGACCCGACGATCGTGCAGCTCCAGTCCTCGGAGCGCAGCCGGGTGAGCGCGGTGAGCAGTGTGTCCTGCCCCTTGTGCGGCGCGATCACGCCGATGCACAGCAGCTGCCCCGCGTCGGCCGGCGGCGCGGCGGGCTCCGCGGCAAGGGTGCCGGGAACGGCGACGACGGTGCGAACGGGGTCCGCGAGCTCCCGCCGGGCGAGCTCGGCCGCCGTCCAGGTGCTCGTGACGATCACGCCGTGCGCCGACGCGAGCGCGCGGCGCTCGGCGTCGATCGCGGCATCCGTCGCATCCGGGAAGGCCGCCGTCACCATGTGGGCCAGCACCGTGAGGCGCAGCCGCCCCGCCGCCTCCTCCACCGCTGCCGGCGCCCACCCCGCCACCAGTCCGTCGACCAGCACCCGCGATCGGTCCGGCGCGTCACGGAGGACGGATGCTGCGCCCCCCGCGTCCGCCGCCTCGCGCACGTCCACCTCCCAGCCGCGGCGGCGGAGCCCGTCGCGGATGTGCCGGTCGTAGACGTTGCCGCCGCTGACGCGACGCGGGTCGTCGACTCCTGCCGGGACGACGAAGCGGAGGGACGGAGCATCCGTCACAACGCCGCCTCATAGGAGGCCCACGCGACGTGCGATTCGTGCAGCGTCACGACGATCCCGCTCAGGTGCGCCTCGCCGACGTCGCCGTCGCGCACGCGCGCGGCGAGGCGGTCGCCGATGATCTGGCACAGCCGCTCGGTCGTGGTGTTCACGCCCTGCAGATCGGGCTCGTCGTCGAGGTTGCGGTAGGTGAGCGCGCCCACGATCTCGCGGAGCACGTCGCTCGCGCGGCCGATGTCGACGACGACGCCGTGCTCGTCGAGCTCGTCGGCACGGAACGTCGCGTCGACGAGGAACGTCGCGCCGTGCAGCTGCTGCGCGGGACCGAAGACGTCGCCGCGCAGGCTGTGGGCGATCATGAGGTGGTCGCGGACAGTGACGCTGAAGCTCATTCGGCGCTCCAATCGATCGTGTGGCACAGTTCGCCGGCGGTGCCGTCGGCGAGCGCTGCGGTGACCTCAGGCAACTGACGCCAGGACGAGGTGCCGCCGAGCAGCGCGTCGTATGCGGGATCCTCGAGCAGTCGCAGGGCGAGCGCAAGGCGGTTGCGCGTCGTGCGGGAGCCTCTCCGGCGTGCGGCGACCACGCCGACCTGACTCGGCCGGAGGGCGATGCGGCGGGAGTGGAAGTCCGCGCCGAGTGCGAGCGGGACCGGGCGGCTGCCGTACCAGCTGGCGACGAGCACCTCGCCGTCGGTCGGCGCGAGGCCGAGCGCCAGCTGCAGTCCGGCGCCGGCGCCGCTGGCCTCGATCACGACGTCGGCCTGCGGCACCTCCTCCGACGCGAGGGCGAAGCCGACGCCGAGAACCTCCGCGATCGCCGCGCGCGCCGGGTCGACGTCGACGAGGGTGACCTCGGAACCCGGGATGCCGCGCGCCACGCGCGCGATCGCGCACCCGATCATGCCCGCGCCGACGACGACAACACGGTCGCCCACGAGCGGGGCGGCATCCCACAGCACATTGACCGCGGTCTCGACCGCCCCGGCGAGCACCGCCCGGCGCGCAGGGACACCATTCGGCACGGGATGGAGAGCGTCGGCGGGCACCACGAACCGCGATTGGTGCGGGACCAGCGCGAACACCGTGCGGCCGCGGAGCGCGGCGGGTCCGTGTTCGACCGTTCCGACGTTGAGATACCCGTACTTCACCGGGAACGGGAACTCGCCCGCCTGGAACGGCGCGCGCATGCGCTCGCGCTCGGATGCGGGCACCTCGCCCCGGGCGACCAGCGACTCGGTGCCCCGGCTCACGCCGGTGTACAGCGTCCGCACCGAGGCCTCGCCATCGGTGACCTCGGGCACCGGCTCGCTGCGGAACTCGCCCTGCCCGGGACCCACCGTCCACCAGGCGGTCGCAGCATCCGGAATCTCGTGGTGAACCTCAGCGGGTCCCTGCGTCGTGTTCCCCGTGACCGCCATGAGGAGTACACGGAGCGCACATGCGAAAAGTTCAGTGGGTGCCCGGGTGGTGGGTCGCGGCCGGAATCGCCGGTCTGGCCGCGATCGGCCAGGCGACGCCGCTGACACCCGCGGCGTGGGCGGCGGGCCTCGGGTACCTCGTGGTGTCGACCGCGCTGCTCGTGAGGGGCATCCGCCGGGGTCGGGTGGAACGCTTCGGACCGGCAAACGCCGTGACCGCGACGCGGTCCATGCTCGTGGGGCTGGTGACCGCCCTGGTGGCGACCTCGTTCGCCCACGACGTGCCGACCGCGCTGCTGGTCACGATCGTCGCCGTGGCACTCGCGCTGGACGGCGTCGACGGGTACGTCGCCCGCCGGACCCGCAGCGAGAGCGAACTGGGCGGGCGATTCGACATGGAGGTCGATGCATTCCTGCTGCTCGTGCTGTGCGTGTACGACGCACGGTACGTGGGCTGGTGGGTGCTCGCGATCGGCCTGCTCAGGTACGCGTTCGTCGTCGCGGGGTTCGTCCTGCCCTGGATGCAGCAGACGCTGCCCCCGCGGTACTGGCGCAAGGTCGTGACCGCCGCGTGCGGTGTCGCCCTCACCGTCGTCGCGTCGCAGCTGCTGCCGGCCGCAGGGAACGTCCTCGTCGCCGCGGCAGCACTGCTGCTCGTGCTCGAGTCCTTCGGACGCGACGTCATCTGGCTCGTGCGTGTGAACCTCGCGGGTGCCCCGCTCGTTTCCCTCGAGAAGGCGTCGACCATCTCACCTCCGGAAGAGAGCAGGTAGGACCATGACCGAATCCAGCGTGCGGACGCTCTGGATCATGCGCATCCTCAGCGCGATCGCCCTCCTCGCCGCGGGCGGCATCCACTTCTATCTCGCGTTGAACGGCGTCGGCGGCTTCCTCGGGGTGATGTTCATCCTCAACGGCGTGGCCGGGCTGGTGCTGGCGCTGGGGATGCTGCTGCTCCGTGGTCGCCTGCTGCAGCTCGTCACGGTGCTGGGCCTGCTGTTCCTCATCGCGACGCTGGGCGCGCTCGTCCTCGCGCTCACCGTCGGGCTGTTCGGCATCCACCAGACGTGGGACTTCACGCTCGTGCCGCAGACGGTGATCATCGAGTCGATCGGCATCGTGATCCTCGGGATCACGACCGCGATGGTGATGCGCCCGCAGCCGGTGCCGGGGATGCGCCGGCCCGCCGCCGGCGTGTAGGCCACGACCGCTTCCACGCCGCGAACGGCGGACCGCCCCGCCATGTGGATGGCGAGGCGGTCCGGGTGAGGCTCAGGCGCTGGCGGGCACCTTCTCGGCCGCGAGCTTCTCCTCGTCGAGGCGGTCGAGTTCATGCAGCGATGACCCCTTCGTCTCGCGCATGGAGATGACCGCGATGAGGGTGACCGCCGCGGCGATCGCGAGGTAGACCGCAACCGGGATGTACGAGCCGGTGTTGGCCAGGAGCGCCGTCGCGATGATGGGCGCGAGCGAGCCGGCGACGATCGAGGTCACCTGGTAGCCCAGCGAGACGCCCGAGTAGCGCATGCGCGTGGGGAACATCTCGGACATGATCGCCGGCTGCGGCGCGTACATGAACGCGTGGATGAACAGGCCGAGGCAGATCGCCGCGACGATGATCACGGGGTTGCGCGTATCGAACATCGGGAAGGCGATGAAGCCCCACGCCGCCGCGCCGAGCGTGCCGATCAGGTACACCGGCTTGCGCCCGATCTTGTCGGTCAGGCCGCCGATGAGCGGGATGACGATCATGTGCACGATGTGCGCGATGACCAGCAGACCGAGGATCTCAGCCGTGTCGACCTCGAGCGCCACCGCCAGGTACGTGATCGAGAACGTCACGACGAGGTAATACATGATGTTCTCCGCGAAGCGAAGGCCCATCGCCGTCAGCACGCCGCGTGGGTAGCGCTTGAGCACCTCGAGCACGCCGAAGCGCAGCGCCTTGGACTGCTCGACCTCCTTCTGCACCTCGAGGAAGATCGGGGCGTCCGTCACGCGGGTGCGGACGTAGTAGCCGATCGCGACGATCACGACCGACAGCCAGAACCCGATGCGCCAGCCCCATGCGAGGAACTGCTCCTCGGTGAGCGTGCGGCTGAGCACGAGCAGCACGACGGTCGCCACGAGGTTGCCGATCGGCACGGCGGCCTGCGGCCACGACGCCCAGAAGCCGCGCGTCTTGTTCGGCGAGTGCTCCGCGACGAGCAGCACCGCGCCGCCCCACTCGCCACCCACGGCGAAGCCCTGCGCGAAACGCAGCGCCACCAGGAGCGCCGGAGCCCAGTAGCCGATCATGTCGAACGTGGGGAGGCATCCCATCAGGAACGTCGCCACGCCCACCAGGATGATCGCGAACTGCAGCAGCTTCTTGCGTCCGTACTTGTCGCCGAAGTGGCCGAACACGATGCCTCCGAGCGGCCGGGCGATGAAGCCGACCGCGTACGTGACGAACGCCGCGATGATGGGGGCGTACGGGTCGTCCGACGGCGGGAACATGATCTTGTTGAAGACGAGCGTCGCGGCCGTGGCGTAGAGGAAGAACTCGTACCACTCGACGACGGTGCCCGCCATCGAGGCCGTGACGACGCGCCGCAGGCTCGACTGCTTCATCGATACCGGGGGTGTCTGGGGTGATGCCATGCGCTGGTACCTCCTTGTAGAGCGCGGTGGCGGCTCGGGGGGAACCGCCCTGCGGGACGTTACCTGACGCACGATTCAGGTTTCAAGGGGTTGACACCGCCCCGCCGTGTGAAGTTCGCCGGATCTTCTCGATTCCGGCAGAGAACCGCCCCATCGGGCGGCTCTCGTCTCACTCCCACGCGGCGACGAGCATCCAGTGGCCGTCGACCTCTTCGACGTCCATGACGCGGGTGCGATGATCGACGTCGCTGCGCGCCGTGAACCGCCAACTCTGGAACAGGCGGCCGCCATCGCTGCGGGTCGGGGTGTCGATGATGCGCCATCGCTCGCGATCGACGACAAGGCGCACCGGCCGCCCTTGCTCGCACCAGACCTGAACATCCTCACGTGCCACCATCCGCATGATGCCCTCCTTCATCGAAGCTATGTTCGATACTAGGACGCGAGGAACCACTGCGCAACGGTGGATGCATTCGGGCTACGCGCTTTGCGCGTCGTCCTCGGCGGCGGCATCCACCGCAGCGAGATGGATCGCGGCGACGCCGTCGCGAAGCGCTCCGACGGGCACCTCGACGGTCTCGTACTGGGACGTGAATCCGTTCTCGTCGACCACCGATACGGTCACCAGAACGTGGCCCCGGCGCGGCAGGCGCGACGCGGTGCGGGCGAGTCTCTTGGTCTTCATGTCCCCTCCGCCCACCACCGTAACGACGACCTCCGACACGCGCGCGGCGCACGCGCGGACTCACCTCAGGTAGGCGTCAACGAGGAGCGCACCACGGATGCTGCGCAGCGCGTCGACGAGCATCTCGCTGCCGCGTGTAGTCCACGCCGACATCACGATGTCGTGCGGACCGATCGGCTCCAGCTTCCCGGTGCGCACGCGGACCACTTCCCACCCCGCCGCGCGAACGGCCCGATCCTTGCGCCGGTCCGCGTCCTCGCGCTTGCCGACGTGCTCGAGCCCGTGCCTGCCGACGGTGTCGTATTCGAGCGCGATCCGGAGCTCCGGGAGCAGGATGTCGGGCCACACCTCGAGGTGATCGAAGAAGGGCCGCGTCGTCCGGATCGCGGTGAACCCGGGGGTGACCGCCAGCGTCGCGAAGACGTCGGCACGCATCCGCGCCTCGACAGCCGACGCCGGCTTCGGTGCGCACACGCTCACGAACGGCTCACCCACCGGAAGATCCGGGGTCTTGCCGCACAGCGTGCGCGGCGGCTTGCGGCGCGGCGCGCGCTCGGCACCCGGCATCCGTGTCGAGATGCGCGGCGGGTTCGCCAGGGCTGAGCACTCCGGGCACCAGGCCGAGCGGCGCCGTTCACGGCCCGGCCGCGCGCGCTGCTCCGACGGGGTGGCGGCGAACGTGTGCCCGGCCTCGCACTGCCAGAGCAGCAGCACATCGGCCGCGGGCGGCACCTGGGTGAGAGTGATGCCCGCGTTCAGATCCGGGTGGTACTGCCGGATCAGCGCGGGATACGCCGCCCAATCCGACCGATAGGTGCCTACGGGGTACGGCACGTCGACGCCCTTCGAGAACTGGCGCCTCGCCCACCACAGTTCCACGCGCTCCGGCATGGCCGCACTCTAGGCGGCACCCCGGACACGGCCGGCGTGGCTACCGCCCGTCGCGCGCCGCCGCTGCGGCGACCTGGCTGTGCAGCTGCTCGTGGTCATCGGTGGTGAGCGCCTCATCGCCGGCGAACACGTAGGGCGCGCCCTCGCCCGTTTCAATGCGCGCCTTGAGGCTGCCGTTCACGAACATCCCCCACGCGTTCGTGCAGATGTCGTAGCAGTCGTCGTCGGCCGTGAGCCCGTCGTGCGTGAACACCACGCGCGTGCTGCCGTCTTCCTCGACGATGTCGAACCGGACAGTCGTGCCGTTCCACTCCTGCTTGTCGTCGACGAAGTCGAGATGGCTGCCGGTGACCAGCCATGCCACACGGCGGCCGGGCTCCAGCTCGGTGACACGGAACCCGCTGTAGTGCAGGCCTGGGACGACGTAGACGAATTCTCCGCCCACCTCGGTGGTCGAACCGGTAGTCCGTCCCCACCATCCCGCGACATCGTTGATCGCGTCGAACGCGTCCTGTGCCGAGGCGTCGACAGTGATCGTCGTGGTGAAGCTCGCGGTCATGCTCCTGCTCCTTTGCTCGCGACCCGCTGGGGTCGATGACTTGCGTGATGCAAGTGACCCTAGTCCTGCTACTTGCATCACGCAAGTGGTAGATTCGACGCATGCTCGGCAAGACGTACGACACGCAGGTGTGCTCGATCGCACGCTCCCTCGAGATGGTCGGGGAGCGCTGGAGCCTGCTCATCATCCGCGACGCCCTGTTCGCACGGGTGACGCGGTTCGGCGACTTCCAGCACAACCTCGGCATTGCGACGAACGTCCTCACCTCGCGGCTGGAATCGTTCGTCGCCGCCGGGATCATGGAGCGGGACGGCGCAGCCGACTACGTGCTCACGCCCAAAGGCCGGGCGCTGGCTGTTTCGCTCATCGCACTCACCGAGTGGGGCGACGAGTGGGCATCACCGATCGATCCCCCGATCCTCTACCGCCACTCGGTGTGCGACAACGCGGTCCACGCGACGGTGACGTGCGACGCGTGTGGCACCGTGCCCGCAGACGAGGTCGCGATCAAGATCGGGCCCGGCATGCCGGCCGAGT
This sequence comes from Microbacterium trichothecenolyticum, assembly GCF_041938625.1. Taxonomy (GTDB): domain Bacteria; phylum Actinomycetota; class Actinomycetes; order Actinomycetales; family Microbacteriaceae; genus Microbacterium; species Microbacterium trichothecenolyticum_D. The sequence continues at coordinate 3,551,155 of NZ_CP169427.1, forward strand.
ATCTGGCCGCACGACGCGGCGGGTCCCGCGCACAGTCATAGGCGCAGCATCCGTTCCGCGATGTCATGTGAATCGCATGATGTGGCGCGCGCGGGCTCTTGGTCATGCCGCGGGAACCCGGCGTTCCCTCGCCGTTCCCGGTGGTCACGTTTGTGGTGGCTTCGTCTGGCCCCATAGGATGCCGACCGTGCCGGACATGCTCCGTGAGTCGGTCCTGGGGGGACGCGATCTGCAGGCGGTGCTGCTCGAGAGCAAGACCCGGGTTCCACCCTGGCGAACGAATGCTGTCAGCAGACAACGCCAGATCGAGCGCGCCCGCGCCAGCGCCGCCCGCGTCGTCTCGATCGCCGCTCCTGCCGGCTACGGCAAGTCCACGATGCTCGCCGAGTGGGCGGCCACCGAGACGCGCACCGTCGCGTGGGCTTCGCTGGAGCGCACCGACGACGACCCGGCGGCACTGCTGCCGATCGTCGCATCGGCGTGTTCGAGCTTCTCGTCGGTCGCCGAGGCGGTCGTCGACGAGATGCGCGGCATCGGCGCCACCGCGCTCGGACGCTCGGCTCCCCTTCTGGCAGCAGCTGTCGGGTCCGCACCCGACGACTTCGTCCTCTTCATCGATGATCTGCATCTGGTCTCCTCGACGGCGTGCCAGGACGCCCTCGAAGTGATCCTCGCGCGGGTGCCGGCCGGCTCGCAGGTCGTCCTCGCGGGCCGGCAGGCGCCCCCGCTGCTCGCGCGGCTGCGGACTCAGGGAGTCGTCTGGGAGATCTCGGCCGACGACCTGTCGCTCGACGTCGACGACGCTCGCGTGCTGTTCGACGAGGCCGGAGCCTCCGACGTGGCCGAGAGTGACCTCGCCGGGATCGTCGCCAAGTGCGAAGGCTGGCCGACCGGCCTGTACCTGTGCGCCCTCGTCGCGCGCGCCGGGGGCGACGCCACGACCGTGACAGGCGACGAACGGTATGTCGCCGACTACCTCTACCGCGAGTGCATCGCGCGACTCCCCGAGCCGACCCAGCGCTTCCTGCGGCGCAGCGCCGTCCTCGAGCAGGTCTCACCCGAGGCCTGCAACGCCGTGCTGCAGACCGACGACGCGCGCAGCCGCCTCTACGAGCTCGAAGAGGCGAACCTGTTCCTCATCCCGATGGACAGGAAGCGCAGCTGGTTCCGCTTCCACGCGTTGTTCCGCGAGTACCTCCTCGCGGAATTGGAACGGTCCGAGGGCTCTGAGGCGGCGGCCGGCCTGCACCGGCGCGCAGCGACGTGGCACGAGGAGCAGGGCGCGCCCGCCTTCGCGGTCGAGCACCTCCTGCAGGCGAACGAGTCCGCACGTGCAGCCGCGCTCGTCGCAGAACTGGGCCTCGCCATGTACGGGCAGGGCCAGGTCATGACGACGCGGCGATGGCTGGACGACCTGGGCGACGACGTGCTCATCGCCAATCCTGCGCTCGTGGTGTCGAGGACGTGGACCGCCGTCCTGCTCGGCGAGGTACGGGAAGGGGAGAAATGGGCGCGACTGCTCGACGAGGTCGACGCGAGCGGCTTCCCTGACGAGGACCGTGTGCTGTTCGAATCCGCTCGGGCAATGGTGCGTGCCGCGATGTGCGTCCACGGCTTCCCGCAGGTCATCGTGGACGCCGCCTACGCCCTCGGGCATGAGCCCGAGGACAGCCCGTGGCGTGATCAGGCCCTTCACCTCTGGGGCTCGGCCCTCCTGTCGTCGGGAGACTCCGCCGCCGCGCGCGAGGTCTTCGAGCAGGCGGTCGAGCTGGCGACGGTCATGCAGAACCCCGACACCGTCATCCTGAGCGAGCCGGAGCTCGCCCTGATCGCGATCGACGAGGGGCATTGGGTCGCCGCCACGGCCCACGCCCAGCGCGGTGTCGACGCCATCGACGCGAGCCACATGGAGGGCTACCCGACGACGGCGCTCGCCCTCGCGGTCGCCGCCCGGGTCGCCGTGCACAGCGGCGACCGCGAGCGCGGCGAGCGCCTCCTCGCCCGCGGCATGCGCGCTCGCATCGGCTGCACCCACCTGCTCCCCTGGCTGTCGTTGCGGGTGCGCCTCCAGCTCGCCAAGGCCTACGTCATGCTCGGCGACCGCTCAGCGGCGTTCCATCTCCTCGCGGAATGCGACCGGCTGCTGGGCAAGCGACCCGACGTCGGTTCGATCGCGACGCAGATCGAGGAGTTCCGGGCCGGGCTTGCGGTCGAACCCCACGCCGAGGGAACGGTGCCGCTGACGCCCGCCGAACTGCGGCTCCTGCCCTACCTGCAGACGCACCTGACGATCGCCGAGATCGGCCAGCGTCTCTACGTGTCGCGCAACACCGTGAGCTCTCAGCTCAGCTCGATCTATCGCAAGCTCGCGGTGACGACCAGAGGCGGCGCGGTCGAGCGCGCCGTCGCGATCGGCCTTCTCGGCGGATAGGCGGCAGGTCGCCGCCTCGCTACCTCAGCGCTCGTCGTCCTGCAGGTCCTCGGCGTAGCCGAGCGCGGAGGCGATGCGTGGGGCCGCCGCAACCGCTCTCGGCAGGCCGACGACGGTGACCAGTCCGTCCATCACGGCGATGATCTCTTCGGCCGCGACACCCGCCGACAGTGCGTCGTCGATGGCGCTGCGCAGCGACACGTCCGGTGCGGACATCGCGATCAGCGCACCGATCCGGACGAGGTCCCGCGTGCGGTGGTCGAGACATCGCGACCACAGTTCGCCGGAATGGTCGGCAAGGGTGGGGTCGCCGATGCAGAACCGCCGAAGAAGCTCAGGTCCATCCAACGCCGGTCTCCCACCTTCGCGAACGAGCTGCAGAATGTTCCCCCCCAGTCCACACTGCGGCCGTCGTCGACGCACCACGCAGATAGCGTGATCCGGCACGACCTCAGTGCGACGCGGTCGACCGCACGGCACCTCGCCGCCGGGACCGGAGCGGGCGGCGTCTGGCTGAGTATCACCGAAGGCAGAGTCGCGTGATCCATCGAACGGTGGATATCGGTGTCGGCCGGTTCTGCGATGTGGTCTCGGCTTGTCGTCGATGGACTGTTGTCGTGAATCTCTTCTTGTCTCGCTTGTCCCGCTTCCTCACCGCCCGCCGCGGCGCATGGATATCACTGGGCTTCGGCGTGTTCGCTCTCGTGGCGCTGATGGGGATGCTCGGCCGTGCGGACCTGGCGACCGCCGGCGATCCTCCGCTGCCCGAGTCCGAGAGTGCTCAGGTGGCCGCGTTGGCTCATGGGTTCCCGGGTGCCGATGAACAGGCACTCCTGGTGGTGGCGACTCGTGCAGATCGAACAGCGCTCACAGCCGCAGACCTGGAGCAGCTGACATCGCTGCTTCCGGAGATCGATGCCGCGTCGGGCAGCACGTCGACCGGCCCCGTCGTCAGCGAAGACGGCGAAGCGGCGATGATTCAGGCGAGCCTGAGGATCGGCGATGACGAGGAGGCCGCGCGACAGGCAGTCGACGAGCTCCGGGGCGTGATCGCTGATCACCCGATCGAAGGAGTCGCCGTGCAGGTCACCGGCGGCGCGGCGTTCGGCGTGGACGTGGCGGCGGCGTTCGATGGCGCGGACTTCACCCTTCTGCTGGTGACGATCCTGATCGTCGCGCTGCTTCTCATCGTGACGTACCGCTCCCCGATTCTGTGGCTGGTGCCGCTGGCCGTCGTGGCGTTGGCGGACCAGCTCGCGGGCAGGGCGACGGCGGCCCTGGGCACTGCGCTGCAACTTCAGTTCGACACGGGCATCGTGAGCGTGCTCGTGTTCGGCGCAGGCACGAATTACGCGCTGCTGATGATCTCGCGGTACCGCGAGGAGCTCAACGGCGACGACGATCATCGCGCGGCATTGTCCCGGGCGTGGCGGGCCAGCCTTCCCGCGATCGCGGCTTCGAACGCCACCGTGGTGATCTCGCTGCTCACGCTGCTGCTGGCCGTCGTTCCGGGGACGCGAGGGCTGGGCGTGGCGTGCGCGATGGGATTGCTGATCGCGTTGGCCGCGGTGGTCTTCGTTCTGCCGCCCGCGCTCGCGGTATGCGGTCGCCGTGTGTTCTGGCCCGCGATCCCGCGTGCCGGCCGACCGCGGCCGCGGCCGGGACTCTGGCGACGGGTGGGGTCACACGTTGTGGCCCGCCCTGTCCTTCCGATCGTGGCGGGGGCGGTGCTGTTGGGTGTGATGGCATCCGGACTTCTCGGTGCGCAGTGGGGCCTCGGTCAGGGCGAGCGATTCCGCGTGCCGTCCGAGTCCGCGACCGGACTGGAAGTCCTCGGTGCGCACTTCGCGCCCGGTGAAGCAGAGCCGATGGTCGTGATCTCGGCAGCAGATGACGCAGCGGAGGTTGCAGAAGCGGTCGCTGACATCGCCGGTGTCGTCCGCGTGATGCCCACGGCGAAGAGTGAGGACGGCACGCTGGTGAGGTATCTGGTGGTCGGCGACACCGAGCCGGGTTCGCCGGAGGCGTTGCAGCTCGTGCGCGATGTGCGTGACTCCGTCCACGACGTCTCAGCGTCCGCGCTCGTCGGCGGGCCGGCCGGTGCCGCGCTCGATGCCCACGACGCGAACGTGCGCGACTTCCTGCTCATCGCGCCGCTCGTGCTCGCCGTCACCTTCGTGGTCCTCGTCCTGCTGTTGCGCGCCGCGGTCGCTCCGCTGGTCCTGCTGCTGGTCAACGCACTCAGTGCGACCGCCGCCATCGGGGCAGGTGCCTGGCTCGGCCGCGTCCTCTTCGGCTGGGAGGCACTCGATCTGCAGGTGCCGCTGCTCGCGTTCCTGTTCCTGGTCGCGCTGGGGGTGGATTACACGATCTTCCTCGTGCACCGGGCCCGGACCGAGGCGTTCGCACAGGACACGCGATCAGCCATGGTGACCGCGATCGCCGCGACCGGCGGTGTGATCACGAGCGCCGGAGTCGTGCTGGCCGGCGTCTTCGCCGCGCTGGGGCTGCTTCCCCTTGTCACGCTCGGGCAGATCGGGCTGATCGTGGGCGTCGGTGTGCTCGTCGATACCCTTGTGGTGCGCGCGCTCGTCGTGCCCGCACTGTTCTCACTCATCGGCGATCGGATGTGGTGGCCGAGCCGCATCCTCACAGATCGTGCACCAGACGGCGCGGGCGCGCCCGGCCCGGAGAAAGGGGTGTCCGCGGATGTCACAGCGGTTCGCGAACCCGTCGCCTGAGCCCGACGAAGATCCGAGTCTCCGGCCCCCCCGATCCTGGCGCAGGCTGGTCGGCTCGGTCAAGACCGGCCAGTCCGTCATCACCGTCGCACTGTTGGTCGCCGGCGCCGTCCGCGCCGCGGCAGACGGGACGCCGCTGCCATGGGTGATATCGGTGTCGGTGGTGTTCGGCGGCTGGTACTTCGGCGGACTGCTGCTGAGCGAACGCACACGCGATCGCGCCGCGGCCGCAGGGTGGCTCGTGAGCCTCGGGCTGATCTGGGTCGGTGCGGTAGCGGTCTCCGCCGAGTTCGTGTGGCTGGCGTTCCCGCTGTGGCTGCTCGCGGGCCTGGTGCTGCGGATGCGCTGGGCGATTCTGTTCAGCATCGGCGTGCTGGCCGTCGTCGTCGCCGCGCCGGTCATCCACACCGGAGCGACGACCTACGCGAATGTCATCGGCCCGGTCGTCGGCGGTGTCTTCGCCCTGGGCATCTCCCGCGGCTACCTCGAGCTCGTGCGCGACGGTCGTGAGCGGAGCCGGCTCATCTCGTCGCTCGTGACCGCGCACGAAGAGATGGCGCAGCTCCAGGACGAGCTCGCGCGCGCGCAGCGCGACGCGGGCGCGGTCGCCGAGCGCACACGCTTGTCGCGCGACATCCACGACACCATCGCCCAGAACCTCACCTCGATCGGGATGCTGGCCGCCGGCGCAGCTGCGACGGCACCGGCGGCGTCGGCGCGAACCTTCGGACGGATCGGCGACCTCGCACGCGAAGGGCTTACCGACGCCCGGCGCATCGTCGACGCGCTCATGCCTGCGGAGCTCGAACGCTCGGCGCTCGGCGACGCGCTGCACCGCATGCTCGACCGGCTCACCACGGAGATAGGGATTCGCACCGAGCTCCACATCGACGAGACGGTTCCCGCCCTTCCTGTCGCCGTGGAGGTCGCGCTCCTGCGCACGGCGCAGTCCGCCCTGGCGAACACCCGCCTGCATGCGAAGGCGGACCGCGTGGTCGTCAGCCTCGTCGACGGCGGCGACAGCGTACGGCTCGACATCGTCGACGACGGCGTGGGATTCGACGCCGCACGCTGGGAGGCTCTTCCGGCAGGATCCGGCGGCGGCTACGGGTTGCGCGCCATGCGCGACCGTCTGCGCGAACTCGGTGGCGGACTCGACGTCGAGAGCGCACCCGGCGCGGGCGCCGCGCTCTCGGCGTCCGTCCCGATCGTGGCGGGGGCGACGCGATGAGCGCGCTGCGCGTCCTCATCGCGGATGATCACCCGATCGTGCGAGCGGGGGTACGCGCTCTGTTCGATGCCTCCCCCGACATCGACGTCGTGGGCGAGGCCGCAACGGGCGAAGAGGCGCTGGCTCTGTCCCGTCATCTGGCGCCCGATGTGGTGCTGTGCGATCTGCGGATGGGAGACGGCATGGACGGCATCGCAGCGACCCGCGCGCTGCGGGCGCTCGCGCCCGCTCCCGCAGTCATCATCCTGACGACGTTCGACAGAGACATCGAGCTCCTCGGCGCGATCGAGGCCGGCGCCTCGGGGTACGTGCTGAAAGACTCCCCTCCAGACGCGATCGTTCGGGCAGTCCGCGACGCCGCTGCCGGCAGGCTGGCGCTCACAGCGGAACTGAGCGAGCGGGTCGTGCAGGTGCTGCGCGCCCCGCGCGTGCGGCTCACCGAGCGCGAGCAGGACGTGCTGCGGCTGCTCGACGAAGGTGCTTCCAATCAGCACATCGCGAAGACCCTGTTCGTCAGCGAGGCGACCGTGAAGACCCACCTCGTTCACATCTTCGCCAAGCTGGGCGTCGACACCCGCTCCCGCGCTGTCGCCGTCGCCCGCGAGCGGGGGCTTCTGTGACGGTGTCCAGCAAGCGCATCTTCTCCACGTGGGGAGTACACGCACCGCGAACACGAAGAAGCCCGGAAATCGTTGATTTTCCGGGGCTGTCGGTAGCAGGAGCGGGGCTTGAACCCGCGACCTCACGATTATGAGTCGTGCGCTCTCACCAACTGAGCTACCCTGCCGAACACATCCAACGGTCACGAAATGGATGCTGCGAGCCCCGAGTCAGGATTGAACTGACGACCCCTTCCTTACCATGGAAGTGCTCTGCCACTGAGCTATCGGGGCGTGCTGCCCGCAAACAGGCAACTAGAAGAGGATACCAGAGGCGCGGCATCCTTCCGAACCACTCAACCCACCGTGTGGGTCCCGTCGGTGTACTCCTGCAGCCACGGCCACGGGTCGATGGCGGTGGTGCCGTTCTTGAGGATCTCGAAGTGGGTGTGGGCGCCGTACGAGCGTCCGGTGTTGCCGGTGCGGCCGAGCATGGTGCCGACCGTCACATGCTGGCCGGGGCTGACCTGCAGCGAGCCGTACTGCATGTGCGCGTAGTGGCTCGAGACCATCTGCCCGTCGACGATGTGGTCGATGATGACGTGCACGCCGTACGCGCCGCCCGCCTCGGACGCGACGCGGACGGTGCCGTCGGCGATGGCCTGGATCGGGGCGCCGTTGCCGGGCGTGAAGTCGATGCCCTCGTGCATGCGGCCCGAGCGCATGCCGAACCCGTACGACATCGTCACGCCGACTGCGAAGGGCCACTGGATGTTCGAGTTCGGGTTGTTGCGGAACAGGTTCGAGAAGTTGCGGATGCCGGCCTCGGACGCGAGCTGCGCCGTCGTCGTCGTCGAGTAGTTCTCGGTGCGCTGCAGCTGGTCGCTCTGCGCGTCGCCGGGAGCGACGTAGGCCTGGATCTCGGCCTCGTCGATGAGCGGAGCCGAGTCGTCTCCGGCCGCGAGCACCGTGAGCGAGGCATCCGTTCCGTTGACGGCCGCGACCGCTTCGGCCGGCGTCGTCATGCCGACGGCCATGAGACCGACGATGCCGAAGACGCCCACCGAGAACGACGCGGTGGCGACGCGCTTGAACGCCGAGCCGCGACGCGTCTGGGCACGGCGGGGCGCCGCATGAGGGGCCGACTCGGCCTCGGCCTCGGGCTCAGGCTCGGCAGCCCGCTGCTGGACGGGGGTCTCGCCGGTGAAGGCGAAGAGGCGGGATGCGGCTTCGAACTCGTCGACTCCGGATGCTGCGGGCGCGGGAATCGGGCCGGTGAGGGGCTCGATCCGCTCGGTGCGGGGGCGCTCCGTGCGCGGGCGCGACGCCTTCGGCTCCGCAGGCTGCGAGGCACCGGACCCGGCGACGGGCTGCGAGGCACCGGACCCGGCGACGGGCTGCGCGGTCGGCGCCGTGGTCGCGGTCTGCGTCGGCGCTGCGGCCCGGGGCGCGGCCGTCGTCTGCGGCTCGGCGTGCTTCGGGGCGGGCTCCGTCGACTCCACCGACGCCTCTGTCGGCTGCGATGCTGCGGCCTCGACGACCGGCACCGTCGTAGAGGCGGTCTCGGCAGCCTCGGTGGCGAGGAGTCTCGCGAACGTGTCGGCCATCCACGTCGAGGCGGTCTCGGTGGGAGCCGCGCTCGAGGCGGGCGCCGGGACGGCGGTGGTGGAGGCGGGCGACTCGGCGATCGCGACGGGCTCGAGCAGCTCGAACGGCTCCGCGGGGGCGAGCACGGTGTCGAGCAGCGGCGCCGGCTCATCGCGGGTCGGCAGCTCGGCCTCGAACGTCGCGGCCGGCCGCTCCGGCTCGGCGGGGGCGACGGGGGCGATCGGCGGCACGACCGTGACAGGCTGCTGGGCGGTCTGCGTCCGACGGGAGCGGCGGCTCACCTGCTCGACGGGCGCGACCGAGGACGCGGCAGCGGCGGCGGACGAACGGGCGCGGGCTCGAGGTGCGACGGGCGCGACGACCGGGCCGGGCGCGACCGGGAGCTCGACCGACGACGGCGCCGGGGCGACCGCCTCGATGGGCGTCGCCGCCGGAGCGGGAGTCACGGGAGCCGCAGCCGCGGCGGCCTGCTGCGGCGCAGGAGCCTCAGGAGCCGAGGCCTGGTACGTCGTCGCCTCGGGCTTCACCGCAGGCGCGGCGTCCGCAGCATCCGTCCGCTTCGCGTCAACGGGACGACCCCACACGACCGCGGGACGCTCGGGAGCCGTGCTCGCGGCCTGCCGCCGTGCGGTCGCACGCCCTGCCCCCGAAGTCTCCGGGGTCGCCTGAGCAGGCGCTGCGGAGGGTCGGCTGGAGCGGCGCGTGGGCGCAGAACCAGCCTGGGGGGCGTCAAAAGGCAAAGCGGAATCGGGCTCTCAGGTCGTGCCGCGAGGGGGGTGTTCGCGACAAGGCGGTCTGCGGGCAGTAGACCCCTCCGCCGTTCGGGAGGCGAAGGTAACGATCGGGTAAACCCTACCCCGGGCGTCCTGGGAATGCCATGTACGGCTCGGATTTCATGACGCGCGTTGCATGAGGATTCGATGAGAACGCCGTCATCACGAGAGTCCGGCGGCCTCCGCGAGACGGTCGAAGATCGCCGGCGTCGCAGCCACGACGAGGGGGGCACGCGGGCCGCCGTCGGGCTCCGCGCGCCCGAAGCGGCCGCCCGCCTCGGTCACGAGCAGCGCCCCGGCCGCGAGGTCCCACGGCGCGAGCCCGCGTTCGAAGTAGCCGTCGAGGCGGCCCGCGGCGACGTACGCCAGGTCGCTCGCCGCGGATCCGCCGCGGCGCAGATCGCGCGCGGGCACCGCGGGCATGACGCGGCCGATGAGTTCGATGTCGCCGGGCCGTGTCGCCGGGTCGTAGCCGAAGCCCGTCGCGAGGAGCGCGCCGGCGCCACCGACCTCGGGGTTGACGGCGAGTCGGTTCACACCCAGCCACGCGCCCTCACCCCGGGCGGCGTGGAACATCTCGCCGAGCACCGGGGTGTAGACGACGCCGGCCAGCGCCTCCCAGGTGCCGGGCGTCGGCTCACCCTGCACCGCGGCGATGCTGACCGCGTACGCCGGGATCCCGTAGGCGTAGTTCACGGTGCCGTCGATCGGGTCGACGACCCACGTCACACCGCTCGCGCCGCGGTCGCCGCCGGTCTCCTCGCCGAGGAACCCGTCGTCGGGTCGGGCCGCGGCCAGCCGGGCGCGGATCAGCGCCTCGACCTCGCGGTCGGCCTCCGTCACGATGTCGGCGAGGGCGGTCTTCGTCGCGGCGATCGCGACGCCGGCCTCGCGGCGCGTCCGCGCGAGCTCCCCGGCTTCGCGGGCGATGTCGATGGCAAGGGATTCGAGGTCGTGCTCGAGGCTCATGGCTCCACGCTAACGAACCGGCGCCGACATCCGAGGGCCGGGCGGGCGAGCGACGCCCGACATCGCAGGCTCGGACGACCGGCTGGGTAGCGTGGTGCGCATGGTCGCTGCCGCCCGCCCCTCCCGCTACGACGTCGCCATCGTCGGCGGCGGTCACAACGCCCTCGTCGCCGCCGCCTACCTGGCCCGGGCCGGACGCTCGGTCGTCGTCCTGGAACGGCTCGACCATGTCGGCGGCGCCGCGGTGTCGGAGCGACCCTGGGCGGGCGTCGACGCACGGCTCTCGCGCTACTCCTACCTCGTCAGTCTGCTGCCGCGGGGCATCATCGACGACCTCGGACTCGACATCCGTCTCCTCCGACGCCGCTACTCCTCCTATACCCCCGATCCGGCGAGCCCGTCGCGCGGGATCCTGATCGATACGGCGGATGCTGCGGCCACCGCCGACTCGTTCGCCCGCGTCACGGGGAGCACCGGCGAAGCACGGCGGCTCGCCGACTTCTCCGACCGGATCGCGCCGGTCGCCCGTCTCCTCTTCCCCTCGATGACGCAGCCGCTTCATCGCGAACGGGACGTGCGGGCGGGCCTCGCCGACGATCGGCTCTGGTCCGACCTCTTCGAACGCCCCCTGGGCGAGGTGCTCCGGTCATCGTTCGCCACCGACATGGCCCGCGGCATCGCCCTCACCGACGCCCTCATCGGCACGTTCGCCTCGGCCGACGACGAGAGCCTGCAGCAGAACCGCTGCTTCCTCTATCACGTGATCGGCGGCGGAACCGGGCACTGGGACGTGCCCGTGGGCGGCATGGGCCGCGTGACCGCCGAGCTGTCACGCGCCGCGAGCGAGGCGGGTGCCGAGCTGCGCACCGAGACCGAGGTGACCGCCGTGACCCCGGACGGCGAGATCACGCTCGCCGGGGGCGGATCCGTGCACGCACGACTGGTGCTGAGCGGCGTCGGCCCCGCCGTGCTCGCACGCCTGCTCGAGGCCGGCGGCGCGGGAGCTCCGCTCGCCCCCTCCCCCGCACCCGAGGGCGCGCAGCTGAAGGTCAACATGCTGCTGAAGCGGCTTCCCCGCCTGCGCGACGCCCGCGTCGCACCCGAGGCCGCGTTCGCCGGCACCTTCCATGTCAACGAGACGATGACCCAGCTCGACGACGCATATCGGGCAGCGGCGGGCGGCAGCATCCCTGATCCCCTCCCGGCCGAGATCTACTGCCACTCCCTCACCGACCCGAGCATCCTCGGCCCCGAGCTGCGCGCCTCAGGTGCGCAGACCCTGACGCTCTTCGGCCTGCAGGTGCCGCACCGGCTCCTCGACGGACGGGACACGGATGCTGCGCGCGCAGCGCTCCTCGAAGCGGCCCAGCGCTCGCTCGACGCGGTGCTGGGCGAGCCGCTCGCCGACTGCGTCTACGAGGCACCGGACGGCACGCCGTGCATCGAAGCGCGGACCACCGCCGACCTCGAGCAGTCGCTCGGGATGGTCGGCGGCGACATCTTCCACGGCCCGCTCTCGTGGCCATGGGCCTCCGGCGACGAGCCGCTCGACACTCCCGCCGAGCGCTGGGGCGTGGCGACCGCGCACCCGGACGTGCTGCTGTGCGGCTCAGGTGCACGCCGCGGCGGCGCGGTCAGCGGCCTCGGCGGGCACAACGCGGCGATGGCCGCGCTCGAGGTGCTCGCGCGCTGACACGCACCGAGATCAGGGGCGCGGCGGCAGCGGCGGGGGCGGCGGGTAGCCCTCGTACCCGGGCTGCGTCCTCGGCTGCTCAGGAGCCGGCGGCGCGGGAGCCGGCGCCGGTTCCGGCGCTGCGGCAGGCAGCTCCGCGACCGGAGCCGGTTCGACCCGCGTGAACACGTGCGCACCCGGCGACGGGTAGCCCGTGTAGTAGGCGTTCCAGTCCGGCGAGCCGTCGGGAAGCATCGGCAGCGGCGTCACCGCGTCGACGTACGTCGGCCAGGGCAGAAGCTCCTGAGTGCCCGGCGCCGCGGGGGCGGCAGGCGCGGCCGGGGCGGCGGCGGGGTACGCAGCGTACGGACGCGGCTTCTTCGGCGCGAGGAGGACGTTGATGAGCGGCACGAGCGCCGTGCCGACCGCCGCCAGGATCGCGACGGCGACCACGATGCGCCAGTAGATGTCGGCGAAGTACAGCCATTCCCAGAACGCCAGCGGGACGATCAGCAGGGCCGCGAGTCCGACGACGAGTGCGATCGTGATGACGACCACGGTGCGGGTGAAGGGCGTGTCGTGACGCTGGAACGCCTTGATGTAGAGGCGCACGTGCAGCAGCACGAGCTGGAGGATGAGCACGATCAGCAGGAACTGGATCACCCGCGAGAACCCGAGCCACGGGAAGCGGTCGGGCATCCAGATCATGATCGCGCCGATCAGCAGCGCGATGATCCACGAGGCCAGGCTCGCGAGCGCGAACCACGCGGGGCGCCGGGGCGCGAGGTGGGCGTCGAGGATCGCGACACCGGCGAAGCCGGCGAGGAGCAGGATCGTCAGGAACGCCCGTCCGATGAGGCCGTTCTGCCCGCCGATGAGCACCCAGACGACGCAGACCAGCGCGGCGGCGATGAGAGCGCCGATCGCGACCCAGATGGCGATCCGCAGCAACGGCGAGGGCGAGGCATCCGTCCGCCCTGCTTCCGCTCTCGGAACGGGCGTCGCATACGGATCGGGCGCGGTCATGGCGTTCCTCTCGTGACGCGGGCGGTGTGCCCGCACCGCCCATCCTGACACGCCGACCGGCGGCGCTGCAGGCCATCGCGGGCCCGGGCTCGAGCCTCGAAGGGGACGGATGCCTCAGCCCACGGCGCGTCCGAGACCCTCGACCAGTTCAGCGCCCGGGAGGGCGAGCAGCGCGCTGCCCGGGAGGAACAGCTTGCTGCCGCGCACTCCCCCGCCGATGACGACCTCGGGCGCCGCGGCGACGGCGGCGTCGACGAGTATCGGCCAGTCCGCGGGAAGCCCGATCGGAGTGATGCCGCCGTACTCCATGCCGGTGAGCGCGACGGCTTCGTCCATCGGCGCGAACGAGGCGCTGCGCACGTCGAGGCGCCGCCGCACGACGCCGTTGACGTCGGCGCGGGTCGTCGCGAGCACCATGCACGCGGCGAACCGCACGTCACCGCCGCGCTTGCCCTTCACGACGACGCAGTTGGCCGACGCCTCGGGCGCGACGCCGTACCGCTCGCAGAACGCGGCGGTGTCGGCGAGCGCCGCGTCGATCTCCGCGACCCCCACGCTCGCCGCCACGGCCGCATCGAGCAGCGCGAGGCCCCTTGCGACGACGGGACTGACGAGCTCGGGATGCCGCGTGGCAGCCTCCGCGGTGAGGGTGCCGGTGGCCGTCCAGGTCATCGCCTCAGGCTAGCCGCCCGAAAACCACGAAGCGCCCCGCGATGCGGGGCGCTTTCGGATGGTGGCGAGTGAGGGATTCGAACCCCCGAAGTCTAAGACGGCTGATTTACAGTCAGATCCCTTTGGCCGCTTGGGTAACTCGCCAAGTGCGCACCCGTCCGACTTTTCCAGACGACCGGAGGCGCGATCCACCATCTTACGCGTAGATCCCCGAGGTCAGAAATCGAGCGGATTCACGTGCCGATGCGGTCGAGATCGAGGCTCTCGAGCGCGCTCGGAGTGCGCAGCAGCGCCCCCTCGAAACGGCACGTCGCGGCCGCGGCATCCATCGCCGACACCAGCACCGTGTCCCACTCCTCGGCGCTCTCCGGCGACCCGGCCAGGAGTGCGGCGATCGTGGCGGCGAACGCCGCATCGCCCGCGCCCATCGTGTCGACGATGCGGCCAGGCAGGTTCGAGATCGGCCGCGTCACGACGACGTCGCCGGCCTCGATCGTGGCGCCGGCGGCGCCCTCGGTCGCCAGCACCGCGCGCGCGCCAAGGTCGATGAGACGGGCGCGCAGGGCGTCGAGCCGATCGTCGTACAGCAGCGCGGCGTCGTCCTCGCCGACCTTGACCAGCACGGCACCGGCCGCGAGCGCTTCGAAGCCGCGCACGAACTCGTCCTTGTCGTGCATCATGCCCGTGCGCGGGTTGGGATCGACAGCGACGGGCGCCTCGGCCCCGGCGATCGCCTCGGCCAGCTCAGCCGCCTGCTCGGCGTCGTCGAACGCGAAGCAACTCACGACCACGAGGTCGGCGTCCGCGAAGGCCTGCCGCTCGGCCTCACCGAAGCGGATCCGGCGCCGCTGCGAGGCCTCGTTGAACTCGTAGACGGGCTCCCCCGCGCCGGAACGCGTGCTCACCGCGCGTGCCGTGCCCAGAAGCGACGGCGTCGCCAGGAGCTCGACCCCGAAGTCCGCGAGATAGCGCCGCACACGAGATGCGGGCTCGTCGTCGCCGAGCATCGCGACGAGCGTCGCGGGCACGCCGAGCCGCGCGAGGCCGACCGCGACGTTGAGCGCGGCCCCGCCGACGAACTCCCGCACGCCGTGGTCGTCACGCAGCTCGTCGATGAGCGCGTCGCCCACCACGACGACGGTCATCGCGGCACCCCCGCGGTCTCGAGCACGCGGCCGACGAAGGCCTCGGTGCGCCGACGCGTGCCGTCGATCTTCATGTCGACGCTCGCGCGCACCTCGTTCGGCGCCAGCGGCGGCGCGAGGCGCACGTTCTCGTGGCACGACAGGTCGGCGCAGATGTAGGTGCCCACGCTGTCGCCGTGCACGCCGGCCTCGCCGGCCTTGCGCGCCGTGTACATGGTGACCTGATCGGCGGGCTGCATCGTGTGGCACAGATTGCAGAGCGCCGCGCGCGCGTGGGACGAGCCCTCGGCGCCACGCAGCACGATGCCCGCCGGTTCACCGTCGATCTCGGCGATCAGGTAGCCCCGGCCCCGCGTGCGCGGGTCGCGCCACGCCAGGAAGTCGAGGTGATCCCAGTCGGTGAGCACGAAGTCGTGCGGCAGGGTGACGAGACGCAGCTCGTCGGCGGAGGCGTTCACGAACGCGGAACGCAACTCATCCTCGGTCAGTGGGCGCATGGCACCTCCTCGCCCGCCCAGTCTACGAAGGACGACGGATGCCGCCACCCCGGCGTGTTCGCGCACGCCGGGCGGCAGCATCCGTCGCCCTCGCCGTCAGGCTGACGCGGCGGGGGTCGCCCGGTCGTCCACGGCGCCGGAGGCCGACTCGCCCGCGCCGCCCGAGCGGTCGCGGATCAGGAAGCCGAAACCGAACGCGATGAAGAACATCAGCACGCCGTACACGGCCGCCGGCAGCGACAGTTCGACCGAGCCGAGCACGGTCTGCGCGATGACGATCGCGAGCGTCGCGTTGTGGATGCCGATCTCGAACGACGATGCGATCGACTGGCGCCTGCCGACCTTCACCAGGCGCGGCGCGAAGTAGCCGATCGTGAGGCTGATGAGGCAGAACACGATCGTGATGAGCGAGAGGCGCCCGAAGTTCTCGACGAGGAGCGCCCAGTTCTGCACGACGGCGCCGGCGATCACGACGACGAGGATGATGACGGATGCGATGCGCACCGGCTTGTCCATCGCCTTCGCGAACCGCGGCCAGAAGCGGCGCACGATCATGCCGAGGGCCACCGGAAGCAGCACGATCGCGAAGACCTCCATCGTCTTGGCCCACTGCATCCCGAGCTGGTCGTCGAACGGGTTGAAGTAGAGGATCGCGAGGTTCGTGATGAGCGGGAGGGTGAACACGGCGATCACCGAGTTCACGGCGGTGAGCGAGATGTTCAGGGCCACGTCGCCCCGGAAGAGGTGGCTGTAGAGGTTGGCGGTCGTGCCGCCCGGCGACGCCGCGAGCATCATCATGCCGACCGCGAGGATCGGCGGCAGCTGGAACGCGAGCACGAGGCCGAAGCAGATGAGCGGCAGCAGGATCAGCTGGCACACCAGCGCGACGATCACCGCCTTCGGCTGCTTGAGGACGCGGGCGAAGTCGCCGAGGGTGAGGCTCAGGCCGAGCCCGAACATGATGATTCCGAGGGCCACGGGCAGGCCGATGGTGGTCAACGCTGACATGGGACTCAGTGTGCAGGATGCTGCGACCCCGTGTCACGGGTTGTCCACAGGCCGCGACCGTTCGTCAGGCGGACTCGACCTGCTCCGCAGGCGTGGTCTCGTCGGCCGACACCACGCCGCGCGACACCTCGTCCGCCGTCGCCGATGCGGGCTCGGGCGCGGGCACGTCGACGCCGGCGAGCCGCCACACGGCGAACGCGGGGCCGTCGGCTGACAGCAGCACGGAACCGTCGTCGGCCACCGCGAGGGTCGCATCGCCGAGGAGGGCCTCCGCGCCCGCCGCGCCCGGCACCGCGCCGGCCGGGACCTCGGCATCCGCATCGCCCTTCGCCGCCAGCACGAGCAGCGTCTCGTCGGCCGACTCCCGCACGAACACCACGGACTCGTCGTCGACGTGCACCCAGCGCAGGCCGCCGGTCGACAGCGTCGGGTGCGCGTGACGCAGCGCGACGAGCTCGCGGTACAGCGCCAGGCGCTCGGCTACGGCGGGCTCGCCCACGCTCCCCCATGGGATCGGCGTGCGGCTCGCCTCGCCGTCGACGCCGACGAGGCCGAACTCGTCGCCCGCGAAGATCACGGGCAGGCCGGGCAGCGTCATCATGAGCCCCGCCGCAACGGGAATCGTTCCCGGAGCCGCGTTCGTGGCGAAGCGCCCGGTGTCGTGCGTGTCGAGCGGCTGCATGTTGCCCAGGCGCACGCGCCACGGGATGCCGGCGGTGAAGCGCACCACGGCGTCGACGAACTGCCGCGCGGTGTAGCGCGGGATGCCGCCGATCGGCTGCGTGAAGAACCAGGGCTCGGTCTCCTCACGGCCGTCGTACGTGACGTACGGCGCGTGGGTCGGCTCGGACAGCCAGCCCCACACCGGCCGCGTGAACGACGGATACGTCATCGCCCCGTGCCAGCCGTCGCCCTGCAGGTCGCTCGCGGCGTCGTTCGTCGACTCGCCGAGCAGGATCGTGTCGGGGTTGATCTCGATCATCGTGCGCCGCAGCAGCTGGCGCACCTCGGCATTCAGATCGACGGACCCGAGGCGCCCCGTCATGTTGGCGACGTCGATGCGCCAGCCGTCGGCGGAGTACGGCGGCTTCAGCCACTTCGCGACCACCGAGTCGGGCCCCTCGATGAACCGGTCGCGCAGCTCCCGCGACGCCCAGTTGAACTTGGGCAGCGTCGGCACGCCCAGCCACGACGCGTACTCCGTGTTCGCGTCATCCGTGAAGTAGTAGAACTCCTCCTCCGGCGCACCGGGGTGACCGAGCGCCGCCTGGAACCACTCGTGACGATCGCCCGAGTGGTTGCTCGTGAGATCGCCGATGACACGGATGCCGCGCGCATGCGCCGCTTCGATCAGCCGGACGTACGCCTCATCGCCGCCGAGGAGCGGGTCGACGCGATCGAAGCTCGACGCGTCGTAGCGGTGGTTCGACGCTGCCGGGAAGATCGGCGTGAGGTACAGCAGGTTCACGCCGAGCGACACCAGGTGGTCGAGCTTCTCGATGACCCCGTCGAGGTCGCCGCCGTAGAACTGCTGCGAGCGCGCCGGCACGACGGGATCGACGGGGTCGTCCCACTTCGCCGGGATCGCCCAGTCGGGGGTCGGATGGGTATCGGCCTGCGCCGACCGCGCGAAGCGGTCGGGGAACACCTGGTACATCACCGAGTCGGTGAGCCACGCCGGCGGCGCCGGGTACGCGACGAGCGCGAAGTCCTCGGCGTCGAGGGTCTCGATCGTGTGCAGGCCGGTCTGGTTCAGCCACTCCACCCGCCCGTCACCGCCACCATCGGTGCTGTGCAGGAGCACCCAGCGGTACCCGTGACGCGGGTTGCGGACCGTGACCGAGGCCTCCCACCAGTCCCAGCCGTCCGCGGTGCCGAGGGGCGCAGCATCCGTCCACTCCGGCTCGTGATCGGGATTCGAACGCGTGCGCACGGCCGCGAGGGGTCCGTAGCCCGCCGGCACCCGCAGTCGCACGGTGACCACGTCGCCGAGCTGCGGCGCGAGATCGGACACGTACAGCGGCGAGCCGTCGTGGTGAGGGAGGAGGGTCGTCATGGCTCGGCCTTTCGTCAGGCGGGCGGTGGCGGTGCTCGCCTCGATCATCGCAGAGCGGATGCTGCGACAGCACGCAGCTGACGCGGCATCCGCTCTCCGATCGGCGTCGCGGATCAGCCCTTCGTGGCGCCCGCCGTCAGGCCGCCGACGATGTACTTCTGCAGCAGAAGGAAAACGATGACCACCGGAATCGCCGCCATCACCGCACCCGCGGCGAAGCCCGACCAGTCCGCGTAGCGCGGGTTCGACACGAGCTTGGTGAGCCCGACGACGAGCGTCTGCTTGTCGGGATCGATGAGCAGCACGCTCGCGATCATGTACTCGTTCACGATGCCGATGAACGACAGCAGCCCGACGACGGCGAGGATGGGTGCAACCAGGCGCAGGATGATCGTGAAGAAGATGCGCGCGTGGCCGGCGCCGTCGATCTTCGCCGCCTCGTCGAGCTCCTTCGGGATCGTATTGAAGAATCCGTACATGAGGTAGGTGTTCACGCCCAGCGCGCCGCCGAGGTAGATCAGGATCAGACCGCTCAGCGTGTTGAGTCCGATCGCCGGGAACCAGTCGCTGATGGAGCTGAACATGAGGAAGATCGCCACGACGGCGAGCATCTGCGGGAACATCTGCACGACCACGATGGTGATGAGGCCCACGCGGCGGCCGGTGAAGCGCATGCGCGAGAAGGCGTACGCGGCCAGGGCCCCGATGAACACCATCGTGAATCCGGTGATCAGCGCCACGATCATGGTGTTGAGGAACCACTGCGGGTACGGGATCTGCGGGTCGGTGAGGATGCGCACGTAGCTGTCGATGCCGACCGCCGAGAACAGCTGGTTGGTGCCGGTGAGGGTGCCGCTCGGGTTCAGCGACGCCGACAGCACGTACAGCAACGGGAAGATCGCGAATGCCGACACGACGATCGCGACGACGTGGCGCCAGCCGGTGTCGGCGAACCACTTGCCGAACGGGCGACGGCGCGCGGGCCGCTCGGCCCGCGGCGAGGGCGCCATGCCCGGGGCCGCGGTCTCGAACTGCTCGGCGGCGCTGCCGCCGGCTACGGCGAGGGTCGCGTTCTGCGTGACGGGCTTGCCGGGGTGGGCGAGACGCTCCTGAGATTCCGACATGTCAGTTCAGCTCCTCGAGGGCCTTGGTCTTGCGGAAACTGATCACGGCGATGACGGCGACGACGATGAAGATCAGGATCGTGAACGCCGAGGCGAGACCGTAGTCGCGGTTCTGCCCGGTGAAGGCGACCTTGTACACCATCGAGATCAGCAGGTCGGTGTGTCCCGCCGGTATCGCCGTGTCCTCGAATCGCGGACCGCCGCCGGTGAGCATGTAGATCAGGTTGAAGTTGTTGAAGTTGAAGGCGAACGACGCGATCAAGAGCGGCGTCACCGTGACGAGCAGGAGTGGCAGCTTGATGCGGCGGAAGATCTGCCACGGGCTCGCACCGTCCATCACGCCCGCTTCATTGACCTCTTCGGGGATGCCCTGCAGTGCTCCCATGCACACGAGGAACATGTACGGGAAGCCGAGCCAGAGGTTGACCAGCAGCACCGAGAACTTCGCGATCCACGGGTCGGTCAACCAGCCGATCTCGGCCCCGCCCAGGAGCACCTGGTTGATGAAGCCGAAGCTCTTGTTCATCATGCCCGCCCAGATGAGGGCCGACAGGAACGCCGGGAATGCATAGGGCAGGATCAGCATGATCCGGTACCCGTTCTTGAACCGCATGCGCTTGTTCTGGAAGAGCATCGCCAAGAGCAGCCCGAGGAAGAACGTGGTGGCCACCGAGACGATCGCGAACACGAACGTCCACGCCGTCACCGCCAGCAGCGGTCCGCGGATCGACGTGTCGGTCAGGGCGCGGACGAAGTTGTCGAAGCCGACGAAGACCTGCCATCCGGGCAGCAGCTGCTCCCCCGACTCGGAGGTGAAGGCGCCCTCGCCGTCGTCGGTGTAGACGGTGCCGGTGGCGGTGTCGGTCATCGTGTCGGCGGCCGGGTCGTACACGAGGGTGGAGGTGTAGAGGTAACCCTTCTGGCCGTCCTGGGTGCGGATCGCCCCGTCATTGGGGTCGTCGGTGTACGGCACCGCGAGCTCTTCCACCTCGTTGCTGCGCGCGAGCACGTCTGCGAAGGTGAGCGTGGTCCAGCCGTCGACGGCGACGGCCTTGCCGCCTTCCATGGT
Source organism: Microbacterium trichothecenolyticum (assembly GCF_041938625.1). Classification (GTDB taxonomy): domain Bacteria; phylum Actinomycetota; class Actinomycetes; order Actinomycetales; family Microbacteriaceae; genus Microbacterium; species Microbacterium trichothecenolyticum_D. The sequence continues at coordinate 3,571,776 of NZ_CP169427.1, forward strand.
GGCGTCGACCTGTTCGAGCGGCTTCTGGTTGGTGCCGAGCGACGCTTCGCCGTCGGTGGGGTCTGTCACCAGGAGGCCGAGCTCGCCGACGCGCTCGACGACGGCCACGTCGAACGTCGGCGAGTCCTCGACACGGACGAGGGATGACCGCATGAGGGACGCGATCGCCTGGTCCTTGGAGCCGTTGTGGCCGGTGCCGTAGTTGGTGAGGCCGATGTAGGCGGTGTAGCTGAGGGTGAAGATCTGGAAGACGACCAGCAGGATGATGCCCGGGGTCAAGTACTTCGCGGGGATCTGCTTGCGGGAGAAGTAGATCCAGTTCACGAGGATCGTCACGGCCGTCACCAGCGTGAGGACGAGCCATTCGTTGTGCAGGAAGAGGACGAAGACGGCGTAGAGCGCGACGGCGTCCACGATCGCCAGCATCACGATCTTGAGCACGATCCAGCGCAACCGGCCGCCGGCGGCATCGGCCATACGGGCGGCGCTGCGCTGTCTCGGCGTCTGAGGCGGGGCCGTCTCGTCAGTCGCGGTGGAGAGAGTATCGGTCATCGATCATCCTCATCATCGGGACCGGGACGGATGCCTCGGCATCCGTCCCGGTCGCCTGTCACGGTCGTGAGACCGCAGGGTGTTACTTGATGGCGGCGCTCACGTCGTCGGTGAGCTTCTGCCACGTCGCCGTCGGGTCGGCGCCGTTGATGATCGCGGCCTCGGCGATTCCCCAGTACTGCCACACGGCACCCATCGCGGGGATGGCGGGCATCGGGACGGCGTCGGCACCGACGGTCTGGAAACCGGCGATGATCGGGTCGGCGGCCGCCGTGTCGGCAGCAGCGGTGAGGGCGGGCAGCACATTGCCGGCCTTGAACAGCTCGAGCTGGACGTCCTCGGTGCCGATGTAGTTCACCAGGAAGTCGTTCGCGGCGACCTTGTTGTCGGACTCGGAGCTCACGAAGAAGCCCTTCACGCCGGCGAACGGCTGAGCGGGCGCGTCGGTCGGGCTCGCGATCGGGTCGATCGCGACGTTGATGCCGGCGTCGGTCGCGGCGCTGACGTTCCACGGGCCGGTCAGCCAGAAGGCCGCCTCACCCTCGATGAACTTCGTCTTGGCGATGTCGCCGTCGACGTCGGTGTTGAAGTTGCCGGCGGCACCCTGCGCGCCGAGCCAGCTGGCGAACTGGAAGCCGCCCTCGTTGCCGATCTGCAGGTCGGTCGGGTCGTAGTTGCCCTCGGCGTCGGTGCCGAACACGGGGGCGCCGAACGCCGTCTGGAACGGGTACAGGTGGTACGGGTCGCCCTCGACGCCCTGCTGGACGACGAACGGGGTGGTGAGACCGGCGGCCTGGCCCTTCGCGATCATGTCGTCGAAGCTCGTGGCCGGCTCGGGGATGATGTCGGCGTTGCGGAGGATGGCGATGTTCTCGACCGCATACGGGAGCATGTACGTCGTGCCCTCGTAGGTCGAGGCCTGCAGCGCGACCGGGAGGTAGTCGCCGGCAGTGTCGCCGAGCTCGATCGGGGCCACGACGCCGTTGGTCGACAGCTCACCGAGCCAGTCGTGGGCGCCCATGACCACATCGGGCCCCTTGCCCGTCGGGGCCTGCTGAATGAAGTCGTCCTTGATCTTGCCAGTGTCCTTGCCCACCAGGTCGACCTTGACGCCGGTCTTCTCGCTGTACGCGTCGGCCGCGCCCTTCAGCGCATCGACGCGCTCGGAGTCGACCCAGACGGTCAGCGTCGACGTGGCGTCGCCCTCGTCGCTCGAAGCGGTGTCGTCACCGTTGCCCGCGCAGCCCGCGAGGACGATCGACGCGACGGCGAGACCGCCGAGCGCGAGCCAGCTCTTCTTGTTCACCTTCATCGGTGCAGTGCCTCTCTGGAGTGCTGAGTGAGTCCGGCCGCACTGCCGGTCGCGACGGTGCGGGTTCGACTCTCGCTCGCGAATGCAAGCGCTTACATTTCTAACTCAGCAGGCGCCATATGGCAACACCGGCTTCGGATCGATATCTCGCCGTGACTTTCGGCGCTCGCATGGAACCGCTTGCACGCCATACTCCCACTGGAACCGCTTGCAGCAGCATCCGTTCTCCCGCGCCGCACGGCACCCGCCGATAGACTGCCCGCCATGGCAGATTCTTCGTTCGACATCGTCAGCAAGGTCGACCACCAGGAGGCGGAGAACGCCCTCAACCAGGCACGCAAAGAGATCGAGCAGCGCTACGACTTCAAGGGCACCGGGGCCTCGGTCGAGTGGAGCGGTGAGTCCGTGCTCATCAAGGCCAGCACCGAGGACCGCGCGAAGGCCGTCCTCGACGTCTTCCAGTCCAAGCTCATCAAGCGCGGCATCTCGCTGAAGAGCCTCGAGTCGGGCGAGCCCTTCGCCAGCGGCAAGGAGTACCGGATCATCTCCACGATCAAGGACGGCATCTCATCCGAGAACGCGAAGAAGATCTCGAAGATCATCCGCGACGAGGGCCCCAAGTCGGTGAAGTCGCAGATCCAGGGCGACGAACTGCGCGTGCAGTCCAAGTCGCGCGATGACCTGCAGGAGGTGCAGCGCCTGCTCAAGGCCGCCGACCTCGACGTCGACCTCCAGTTCGTCAACTACCGCTGACGCGAGCCTCTGACCTGGGTTTTTTCGGTTCCAGTCCGCAGTGAGTCCGCAGAATTGCGGATTTCCGCCATGAACGATGCCGTTGCAGACCTCGTCTTGTCCTCGGCGGACGGCCAGAGGTGACTGTAGACGTTCAGCGTGATCGATGGTGTGGAGTGGCCGAGCGCTCGCTGCACAGTGACGACGTCGCAGCCCTGCGCGATCAAGTTCGACGCGAACGTGTGCCGGAGGGTGTGCAGGGTGATCTCGTCGGGCAGTCCCGCCGCCTCCCGGATGCGGCGCCACTCCTCCGCGGCGTTGTTGCGGTGCCAGAGCCGGCCGAGCGGCGTGACGAAGAGTTGCTCGTCGTGGGCCGTCACCTGCTGACGCTGGACATGCGCGGCCAGTGACGCGATCAGCGCGTCAGGGACGTAGACCGTGCGCTCGGACTCGTATTTGGGCGGCACGACCTGGGCGGTGGTGTTCGTCGCACCCTGCACCTGCCGCGCGACTGTGATCGCTCGCCCGAGAAAGTTCACGTCGCGCAGCTGCAGACCGGCTGCCTCGCCGAGTCGGAGGCCGGCGAAGACGCATACTTCGACGAAGCCGCGGAAGTCTCCGGCGGCATCGAGAGCGGCGTTGACCTCCTCTGCGGACAAGATCCGCATCGCGGCTTCGGCCTTACGTCCTCGTGGCGCCTTGACGCCGACAGCCGGACTCGACGCGATGACTTTGTCCGCGACGGCGGCGCGGAACGACATCTGCACGTAGTTGAGGCGCGTCTTGATGGTGGATGCCGCGAGCCCGCGTTTCGACTCGTCAGCTACCCACGCCTGGGCGTGCGAGGACTTCGCGCCCGCGATGGGGCCGTCGCGCCACGGGACGCTCTGAACCGCGACAGCCGCGGCCTCGTGCGTGCCCAGCGCCCAGGATTGTCGCTCCATCCACCGGGTCGTCCACTCCGCCCACGTGATGCGTCCCGCTTTGGGGTCGACATACTGGCCGGTGACGACGGCCGCAGCGACTTCGTCGAGCCATCGTTGCGCGTCGCGCTTGAGGGTGAAGTGGCGGGCGTGCTCCCGTCCGGCGTCGTCGCGATAGCGAGCGCGCCAGACGCCGTCAGCTCTCTGCTTGATCGAGGCCATCGTCCGGTTCCAGGGACCGCGATGGCGGCACCCGCGGCCCGCGTCCGCCGGAATCTCATCCCCATCCGGGCGCAGGCCCGATCAGGATCGCGACGTAGGTGCGAGCAAGCTCCGCATTATGCCGCTCAGTACGCGAACGGTTTCCGAAGGTCATGCATCGGCTGCCCCACCTCGACCAGATATGTCAAGGGCAGCGGACCGAAGACGTCCGCGACCTCGCCGCCGAGCTGTTGCGGAAAGGCGACGACGAGTTCAATGCCTGGGCGACGCATGTTGCCCATCAGGTAGTCCACACCCCTGATGCGCTTGAGGCGACCGCTCACGCGAGGTCGTGAACTGCTGTGGTTCGGAGGGCGCGCGAACGAAACACGGTGGTTGATGTCGAAGTCGTCGAGATCTCCCACGGCGCACGAGCGGGCGCGTGATGACTGTTCCATGTCTCATCGTCCCATGCGGCAGGCGCGAGTGGGGGCCGAGCGCGAGCAGCCCGGAGTGCTCGCGGAGTCGTGCGTCGGGTGCACGAGCCGACTCGAGCTGTGAGCCATCCAGGATGGGGGCGTAACGTCCGATCATGAGCGCACAGGCACAGACGAACGGTAGCGACGCGCCGGCCACCGCGACGAACCGACGAGTGCTCGAGTGAAGGTCGCGATGCTCGGTCCCATCGCCTGGCGGACGCCGCCGATCAGTTATGGACCGTGGGAGCGCGTGACGAGCCTGCTGACCGAGGGGCTGGTGCGTCGCGGGGTAGACATGACGCTGTTCGCCACCGCCGACTCGATCACCGGCGGCGACCTCGATGCCGTCGCGCCGCACGGCTACGCGGAGGATCCGACGATGGACGGCCGGGTGTGGGAGGCGCTTCACGTCGCACACGCGCTGGAACGGTCGAGCGAATACGATCTCGTGCACAACCAGCTCGACTGGCTGCCGCTCGCCTTCACCGCCCATTGGGCCGCCCCGATGGTCACGACGATCCACGGCTTCTCCGGTCCCGCGATCCTGCCCGCGTATCTCGCCTCAGCTTCGACGTTCGTCTCCATCTCCGACGCCGACCGCTCCCCCGGCCTGGAGTACCTCGCGACGATCCACCACGGGATCGATCCCGAGGAACTCCCGTACGTACCCGAGCCGGACGACTACCTGGTGTCGTTCGGACGCATCCACCCCGACAAGGGCACCGCTACGGCGATCGAGATCGCGCGACGGGCCGGCCGCCGGCTGGTGATCTGCGGCCTCGTCCAGCACGTCGACTACTTCCGCGACGAGGTGGAGCCCCACATCGACGGGGACCGCGTCGTCTTCCTCGGCGCCGTGGCACCCGAGGAACGCGCGCGCGTCCTCGGTCACGCCGCCGCACTGCTGCACCCGATCGACTTCGACGAGCCGTTCGGGCTCTCGGTGGCCGAATCGATGATGTGCGGAACGCCGGCTCTCGCGTACCGCCGGGGATCGATGGCGGAGGTCATCGACGAGGGTGTGACGGGCAGCACCGTGGCCTCGATCGACGAGGCGATCTCGGCTCTCCCGGCCGTCGCGTCGCTGGACCGCCGTCGCGTCCACGAACGCGCCATCGCGCGATTCGGCGTGGAGCGGATGGTCGACGAGTACCTGAGCGTCTACGAGACCGTGCTGGCTCGCTGACCCTGTGACGACGTCCAGGTCGGACGTGTACCGTGCAACCACAGCGTCCGGGTGCGAACCCGGAGGTGGACCGGACCGCGGCGATGAAGGCGTGGTTCCACGAGGGATGCCGCCGGCAGACGTCTCGCCATCGCTTGGGGCGACCGCCCCGGGCATCATCAGGGAGCGTCGCCGTGACTCACTACGGATTCCTCAGCACCTTTCCGCCGACCCGCTGCGGGCTGGCCACCTTCACCGAGTCGCTCTCCGCTGCGCTCGTCCGGCACGACGACGAGGGCACCATCGTCCGTGCGCTCGATCAGCCCGAGGAGCGGGGTCACCAAGATCCTCGTGCACGGTCACGCGTGCGGACCGAACTGATCGCCGGCGACAGTCTCAGCGCGTTGCGCGCGACCCTGGCGCTGAACGCGTGCGATGTCGCGATCGTGCAGCACGAGTACGGGATCTACGGTGGTCGCGACGGCGATGAGGTCATCGGCGTGCTCGCTGCGCTGCGGATCCCCGCCGTCGTCGTGCTCCACACCGTGCTCGTGGCGCCCACGCCGCATCAGCGGGAGGTCCTCGAGGAAGTGTGCCGACTCGCGTCCGTGGTGGTCGTGATGACGATCCACGCCCGTGACAACCTCGCCGCGACCTACGCGGTCGATCTCACCCGCGTTCGCGTCATCCCGCATGGCGTGCAGCATGTGGCTCTCCGCGGATCGGAGCCGCACAGCGGCCGCCGCGTCGTCACCTGGGGTCTCCTCTCGCCCGGCAAGGGAATCGAGTGGGGCATCCGCGCCGTGGCGCAGCTCACGGACATCACGCCGGACGTCGAGTACATCGTGGCCGGTCAGACGCACCCCAAGGTGCAGGCGCACGCGGGGGAAGGCTACCGCACCATGCTCGCGGGTCTCGCGGGCGACCTCGGCATCGGGTCGTCGGTCCGCATCGATGGCCGCTACCTCGAGGCGTCACAGCTCGCCGCACTCATCGCGTCGGCGGACGTCGTGCTCCTGCCGTACGATTCGCTCGACCAGGCGACCTCCGGCGTCCTCGCCGAAGCCGTTGCAGCCGGCGTTCCCGTCGTCGCCACGGCATTCCCCCACGCTGTGGAGCTGCTGTCGAACGGAGCCGGGATCGTGGTCCCCCACCAGGACCCCGACGCCACGGCGCGAGCGCTGCGCGAGATCATCACCAGCGCGGCCGTCGCCGATCGCATGCGCGAGACCGCGCTCCGCGAGACGAACAAGACGACGTGGTCCGCAGTCGCAGACCGCTACCGCACCGCCACAGCGCGGCTCGCCGCCGGCAGGGCCGCATGATGGTCCCGTCTCCGCCATACGACCACCTCCGCGCGCTGACGGATCACAACGGCGTCTTCGAGCACGCGCTCCTCGCCGAGCCTCGCCGCGAACACGGATACTGCGTCGACGATGTGGCGCGCGCGCTGATCGTGGTCGCGCGCGAACAGCAGCAGACCGTCGAGCTCAGGCGATTGGCTGCGACCTATCTGCGTTTCCTTGAGTCGGCGGTGCGCGCAGACGGTCTCGCGCACAATCGGATGGGCTCCGATGGGGAGTGGTCCGACGACCCGGGCATGGGCGACTGGTGGGGACGGCTGCTGTGGGCACTCGGCACGATCACCGCGCAGCGAGGCGACCCGTGGACCCGTGCGCGCGCACTGCGGACGTTCCGGATCGCCGCGCGCGAGCGGTCGACGAGCCTGCGGACCCTTGCCTACGCGGCCCTCGGTGCGGCGGAGATCGTGCGCGTGCGCGCCGACGACCACATCGCCCGGACGCTTCTCCGGGAATACATCCGGGCGATGCCCGATCTGCCGGCTCCCCCCTGGCGGTGGCCTGAACGTCGCCTGGCTTACGGCAACGCATCGATCGCGGAAGCGCTGATCGCCGCAGGCGATGCCCTCGGAGACAAGGCGGCCACGACCCAGGGTCTGCGGATGCTCGACTTTCTGCTCTCGGTCGAGACATCGAACGGCCGATTCTCCGTGACGGGGACGGCGGGGCGCGGACCCCGCGAGAAGGGCCCGTCATTCGATCAGCAGCCGCTGGAGCTCGCCGCGCTCGCGGACGCGTGCGCCACGGCGCACGCCGTCACCGGCGACCCGGTGTGGCTCCCTCCGATCACGCTCGCGTGGCAGTGGTTCACCGGTCTCAACGACAGCGGGACCATCATGTTCGACGCCGAGACCGGCGCCGGCTTCGACGGGCTCGAACCCGACGGCAGGAACGAGAACCGCGGCGCCGAATCGACATTGGCCGCGTTGAGCACCTACCAGCAGGCGCTCCGACACCGTATGCCGGCCGCGCCATGACGGCACGCATCCACACGGCGGAACTGAGGGCGCAGCCAGACCGCGTGATCGCCCAGTTGTTCCTGCCGGGCGAAGAATGGTCTGCCGAGCATTCGCGCGCAGGCGAGATCATCGCGCGCGTGATGGCGCTGCCCGCCGATCAGACGGATGCGCTCGCGGCCGAGCTGGCCCGCGACTTCGGTTCGCGGCATCCCGATGTCGGCGCGCTGTTCCTGGAGAACGCCGACGTCGTGAGCTCTCGTCTGGCCGACCCGGTCGACATCAGCGTCGCGCGTCGTCTGGTGCTCGGCGCGAGTTTCACGGCGGAGTACGCCGTCGAAGGCGCAGCGCTGTGCAACCCCAGCGCGATCGAGCATCCCGACCAGACAGGGTTGGCTCCCGGGCAGCTGCGTGTCGCGGTAGCTCTCCGCGCCATCGGGGAGGGTCACCGTTCCTCCATCGAATTCGCCGAAGCCATCATCGGTCCCGGCCGGCGCTGGACATTCGTGGATCGGATGCTTCCGCTGTGGCGAGCGCGGATCGACGAAGGGGACTGGAGCATCATCCACTTCCGCGCCGCGGTCGAGGAGGTGGGGCTCGTCAATGAGATCTCGCACAATGTGCTGCAGGGGCTCGACGACCGGTTCACCGTGTCAGACGTCGAGGCCTCCGTGACACGCCTGCCGAAGGCGCTCTCTCGGCGCGCGGACAGCGCTCGGCACATCGAGGCGATTCGCGAGCTGGCGATCTCCGTCTATCGCGCCGTGTTCTCCCCCGAGACCTCGCTCAGCCAGCGTGTGCTGACCCCGGTGGCGGCAGAGGAACGGCACGGGATGGAGGACGCACGATTCGTGCGATTCACCGACCTCGCCGGGACCACCCACTACCGCGGAACCTACACCGCGTACGACGGGCGCGCCATCGCCCCACGGCTGATCGTCACCTCGGATCTGCGCGAGTTCGACATCCATCGCCTGACCGGCGATGCTGCCCAGGACAAGGGGATGGCTCTGTTCCCTCGCCCCGTAGGCGGCAGGTACCTCGCGTTGAGCCGCAGCGGGGGCGAGAACATCTCGCTGGCGGAGTCCCACGACGGCGTGATCTGGAACCAGGCCGGTACCGTCCACCCCCCGTCGGAACCTTGGGAGATCGTGCAGACCGGCAACTGCGGCCCACCACTGGAGACACCGCACGGCTGGATCGTGCTCGTTCACGGAGTGGGCCCGATGCGCAGATACTCCCTCGGAGCGCTGCTCCTCGACCTCGACGACCCGACGATCGTCCTCGGACAGACCGCCACTCCGATCGTGCAACCGATCGACGACCGTCGCGACGGCTACGTGCCCAACGTCGTGTACTCGTGTGGCGGGCTCATCGTGGACGGCGTGATCTGGGTCCCGATCGGCATCGGAGACTCGCGTATCGGCGTGTGCTCGATCGAGGTCGACGAGCTTCTCGCGCACATGGCTCGGTAGCCCTGCAGCGAATTCGAGGGGATCGCCTTCGTGTTTGCTGCATGCCGACACCCACACTCGGGAAGCGGCGTAGTCTGAGGTCAGATGGCCTAGACCCTGTCATTGGGCGCACGCCGTGCGCTACATCTGACAGGAGCACGAAATGGCCATCAACACTGCCGGGTCGATCGCCTCCAGCGTGCGGTCCACGACCCCGAAAGCGCCGAACCTCTACACCGAGCTGTCGCAGACGGTGACAGGAAGCGGCCTCATGCGGCGCCGCTACGGGTACTACTGGACCAAGCTCATCGCGGCGCCGATCGTCATTGCGAGCGTGCTCGCCGTCTTCGTGCTCCTCGGCGACACCTGGTGGCAGCTGGTCATCGGGGCTGTCCTCGCCGTCCTGCTCACCCAGGTCGCGATGCTCGGGCACGACGCCGCGCATCGGCAGATCTTCCGCTCCGGACGGTGGAACGACTGGACCAGCCTCGTCCTGGGGAATCTGCTCGTGGGCATGAGCTACGGCTGGTGGCAGCACAAGCACACGCGGCATCATGCCAACCCCAACAAGATCGGCAGTGACCCCGACATCGAACTCCCGGTCATCGCGTTCACCCCCGAGCAGGCCGACAAGCGGCGTGCGAGTCGAAGCGGACCGCTGCGCTGGCTGATCGCCCATCAGGGGGTGCTGTTCTTCCCGATCCTGCTGCTCGAAGGGCTCTCGCTGCACGCGTCGAGCGTGCGGCGTGTGTTCGGACGTGAGCAGCTGCGACACCGTCCGATCGAGATCGCCTTCCTCACAGTGCGGATCGTCGGGTTCGTCGTGCTCGTCTTCCTCGTGCTGTCCCCAGGGATCGCCTTCGCCTTCCTCGGCGTCCAACTCGGGCTGTTCGGGGTCTACATGGGAATGGCGTTCGCGCCGAACCACAAGGGGATGCCGCTCGTCCCGGCCGACGTGAAGGTCGACTTCCTCCACCGGCAGGTGCTCATGAGCCGCAACATCCGTGGCAGTCGGATGCTCGACACGGTCATGGGAGGACTCAACTACCAGATCGAGCATCACCTGTTCCCCTCGATGCCTCGACCTCACCTCCGTCAAGCGTCCGGGATGATCCGCGCCTTCTGTGTGGAACACCAGGTCCCCTACACCGAGACGGGCCTCTGGCAGTCGTACGGAATCGTCGTCCGGTACATCAACAGGGTCGGACTCGGCGAGCGCGATCCGTTCGAGTGCCCGTTGCTCCAGCAACGACAAGCCGTCTAGCTGCTCGCCCGGCCATCGAGGAGTCAGAGCGACAGTCGCCCGTCGATGACGTCGCGCGCGACGACGCCGATGCGCGTCTGTGTGGAGCGGGCGTGGCTCCGGATCCGTGCGAACGCCTCATCCATGTCGATGTCCCGCATCTGGGCGAGGTATCCCTTGGCCTGCTCGATCACGACCCTGCTGTCGAGCGCGCGCTGCAGCTGAGCCTGTGCGACCTCGGATTCCTCGACCAAACGCTGCTGCAGAATGCTGATGGTGGCGATATCGGCCAATGCCTGCGCGGCCGCGGCATCGGCCGCGTTCAGCGCGCCGGCCTCATCGCGGAACAGATTCAGCGATCCCAGCGTCGAGTCGCGGAGCCGCAGCGGGATCGCATGGATCGACGAGAACCCGGAAGCGCGCGCATCGGTGGCGAATGCGGGCCAACGATGGGCGATCTGATCGATGTCGTCGACCGAGACGACCTCTCCCCCTGTCGCCGCCTCGACGCAGGGCCCGGCGCCGACGCGCAACTGCATCAGCTCGACGAGTTCGCTCCGCTCGCTCGTGGAGGCGATCACTTCCAGCCGGTTGGACGGGCTGAGCAGCAGGATGCCGGCAGCCGACGCGTCGAACAGCGAGATGCAGTCGTCGACGAGCCGCTGGAGCACGTCGACGATGTCGAAGTCGTCGACGAGTGAGTCCGCCAGAGTGACGAAGGTTCCCAGCAGCTGATGCTCGCGGGTGAGCGCCGTCATGCCGTCATCCTAAGCCTTGGGATCACAGTCTCAGGTCGAGCCGGCGTGCGATGACGTCCGCCGCGACGTCGCGCACCGGACGCCCCGCCGCGAACGCGTGGCCGCGGAGGAGCAGAAGGGCGTCGTCCACGCCGATGCTGTTCCGTGCTGCGACCATTCCGGTCGCCTGGTGAACCTCACGACGAGAGTACGGTTCGTCCCGCGCACCGTCGTCCGGCGCATCGAGACGGTTCAGCGCCCTCCTCAGGAGAGTGCTCGAGACGATGGCCGCCAGGCGGCTCATCCGTTCGATGTCAGCATCGGACAACTCGCGGGCGGTCATCGAGTAGAGGGCGATCGAGCCGATGCTGAGCGTGCTGACATACAGCGGGAACGCGAAGAGCGCTCCCACATCGAGCTCTCGCAGGGCGGCCCATGTGCCGGGCCACAACGCCCCGCCATCGACCTGCAGGTCGGACGCCGTGACAGGAAGCCTCGTGCGGAGAGCTTCCCAGGACGGCCCCTCGCCGAGGTCGATCTGGATCTCGTCGATCCGTGCGCCGAGCTTCGTGCTGGCGCACACCGTCTCTGAGCCCATCGGCGAGCCGAGTGTCGACACCACCGCGCCGGGCATCGCGACAGCCGCTCGCAACGGCGAGCACAGGTCGTCGCCGCCGGCCACGAGCGCGGCCACGGCGATCTCGAGGGCATCACCCGGCTGGTGGTCGGGACTCGTGGACATCGCTTGCGCCACCGTTCATCTCAGAATGACCAGGCGCGGGGTCTCGGTGCCCTGCTCATGAGCGTACGCGCACGGGCGGAGCTCTGTCTTCGGTCGGGCGAGGAGCGTACCGTGAGGAACATGTGGACAGTCCTTCTCATCCTGCTGGTTGCCTGGGTCGTGCTGTCGATCGTCGGTTTCGTCTTCGACGGCCTGATGTGGCTGGGCATCATCGGGATCGTGCTCTTCGTCGGCACCCTCATCTTCGGGATCCTCCGCCAGCGCGCCCGGCGCCCCAAGCCCTGAGCGAGCAGGATCACGACGCCGTCGACGGCGGGGCCACGACGCGGACGTGCAGCGCACCCGGTGCGACGCTGATGCGCGCACGGACGACGTGCCCGAAGGGGTCACCGTCCAGCTCCACCGCGTGAGGGGTTTCGAAGCGCACCTCGAACTGCCTGCCCTGGACGTAGCCGAGCGCGTGAAGGTCCGGCGACCGTGAGAGCCATCGCCGGGTGAACGGGGAGCGGCGAGCAGCGCTCTGGAGCGTCAGCCTCGTTCCGATCTGCGCCCAGCCGAACGGACCCGCCGGCCGCATGATGACGACATCCAGGAGTCCGTCGTCGATGACGGCGGCCGGGATCAGCAGCATATTGCCCGTGAGGGTTCCGCAGTTGCCCACGATGACGGTGTGCGCACGGGTGGATCTGCTGCGTCCGCCGTCGATGCGGTACGTCAGGTGGAAGAGCCGATTCGCGACGATCGATCGTGCGATCGGTGTGACGTACGCGAACCACCCGAGGCGCTTCTTCGCGACCGCGCTGGTCTCCTGCGCCATCTGGGCGTCCAGTCCGATCCCCGCCATCACCATGAACACGTGCGCCTGCCGGACGCCATCCTCGTCCTCGACCTCCGCGACACCGACATCGACCGTGCGATCGACCCCGGTGAAGGCCACCGAGACGCTGGCGGGAATGTCGTTGAGGGGTGTGCCGAGGTCGCGGGCGAGCAGGTTCCCCGTGCCTGAGGGGACCAGCGCAATCGGGATGCCCGTGTCGCGCAACTCCGCGGCCGCGGCGCGGACGGTGCCGTCTCCGCCGGCCACGATCACGACCGCCGGGTCGCCCGCGGCAGCCTGCGCCACGGCAGCTCGTCCGGCATCCTCGCTCGCGGTTTCGTACCACCGGGTCGGCTCCCACTCCATACGACGCTCATGCTCGGCAACCGCCGTGCGGATGCGTTCGACCGGCGCCTTCGTCGGGTTGTATACGACCGCCGCGTGCGGATGCCCTCCGTTCCTCTGCTCCGATCTGCTCATCTGCCGGTCCGGATAGTACCGGGCACCTGCATCGTGCTCAGCGGCTGTGCCCGCCCTCGGTTCCCCAACTATCGATCTGCTCTTGATCGGTCGCGGCCCCTGCCGTCTGATCGCCCGCAGATCCGGGCGCCTTCGCCGACGCGGATGCCTGGAAGGTGATGGACTCAGCGAGCGCCGCCACCGCGGCCGCGCGAGCCTGCTCGGTCTCCGCTGCATCGTGGAACTTCATTGCAGCGGCATCCTGGCGCGCGCGAACACCCGCACTGATCTCAGCCAGTCGATCCGCCAGGACCGCCGCGAGCCCGTCCCTGAGTTCTTCCAGATTCGTGTTCGAGATCTCCAGCCGACGGTCCGAGACCGTCACCTCGACGGTGGGGTACCCGGCCCGCGCGAGCCGGTCCCGAGTCTCGATCCCCAGGATCTCCGTGACCTCGTCGCGTTCAGGGCGACGGGTGAATACCGCCTCCACCGTGTAACGCTCCGGGGCGTGGTCTGTCAGCAGCGCAGCAGGCAACGACCCCACCAGCACTGATCCCAGGCCCAGCGCAGCGACATCGATGCCGCTCGTTCGTGTCTGTGTCTCCATGATCGAACGGTACGCCTCCTAGATGTGTAGCTCACAGGTTCGTGAACAGTCGACTATCAGCGGACCCCGCGACACGTCGTATCAGAGATGTCCTCCCGATCCGGACTGGGAACGAGAGTTGCTTGACGCCTCCAACCGCATAGCGCTGGCGCGCGCGGGCATCCACGATGAAGAGGCGTTGCAAGCCGCAGTCGAAGCCCGCGCGAGCGGGCCGGCGGCGCGGCGGAACACCGGTGAGTCGTATTACTGGGAGTTGCGCGCGAGGGTCCACCGGAATACGCCAGCAGCGGCTTAGCGAGGAAGCCATCGCCGAGGGGGCCGTGCCGGCCCCACGTACGCGGCCGAGCTCGTCCGTAGGCGGTCCGTGAACGTGCGGCAGAGTGACCACACCGGAGCGCTCGACAGGCGAAGTCACCACGGCGCCCGAATCGCCCGCCCGCGAGCATGCACGCGGACGCGCCTCAAACGAACGCGAATGTCACCGACGATGCGTCGCCCCGTTTCGATGACGACGAGCCAGGTGAGAGAGGCGAGACCGAAGAGAGAAGCGAAGCGGAAGAGAGAGGCAAGACGGAAGAGAGAGACGAGAGACGAGAGAGAAGAGAGAAGAGGAGAGAGGTGTCGGCGACAGGAGGAGAGAGGAGAGAGAGAGGACAGTAAGGACCCGGGGCGGACGCCGCCTGGGACCCGGTGACCGCGTCGGCCCGCTTTCGCTCGTGACGATCGCCGGTGACCGGCTCCGTCTTCCGAACGGTGAGGACCTTATCCACGTTCACCTCCTGCGCTTCGCGGGCTGCCCGGTGTGCACCCTTCATGTGCACGCATTCGCCGGACGGCACGCCGAGATCGAGCGTGCCGGCGTGCGCACCCTCCTCGTCTACCCGTCCACGCGACAGGAGCTCGCCCGCTACCAACCGGAGCTACCCTTCGACGTCGTCGCCGACCCGGAGAGATCTCTGTTCCGGCGCATGGGGGCGGAATCATCTGCGCGCGCCCTGCTCGACCCACGCGCTTGGGGACCGAGTGCGACTGCGATCGTTCACGCGATAGCCACGGCCACTCACCGCCGATTGGTCGCCCCGCTCAGACCGAACGGCGGCAGCCTTGGACTTCCTGCCGACCTCCTGATAGCACCTGGAGGCGAGGTCGTTGCCTCGAAGTACGGTGAGCACGCCGCGGATCACTGGACGGTCGACGATGTGATCATCGAAGCCGCAACCTGGCGCCTGGGGACGCACCGCCCGATCACCTAGGTCGGCTACCCCTGACGCGAGCCACTCGGCTTCTGGTTTCGGTCCCGAGAGGCGGACATGCGTGCGGCCGGCGCGCTGCGGGGCCGCGGGACCAGGCGCGGATCACACGCGGGAGCAGCGCTCGTCGCAGACGTCGAACACAACGGCCACGAGGAGCACTGGCCCCTTCACGACCCGCTGCCACTCGATGCCGTGCCCATGATCGAGATGTCGTCGTTCAGGACGCCTGATGATCGGTCGGCAGCGATGCGGCGGCGAGCCGCCGCACCGCCTCGGTGATGGTCTCGGGAGAGCAGGCGAGGTTCATCCGCGCATACCCCCCGCCCTGCCGGCCGAACGCGGGGCCGTTCGACAAGGCGACGCGCGCCCGCTGTTCGGCGATGACGGCGGGGTCGTCCCCCCAGCCCAGGGCCGACATATCCAGCCACGCCAGATAGCTCGCCGATGGGCGACGGAGCCGCACCGCAGGCAGATGTGCCTCGAGCTCGGCCTGCAGATGGTCGACGTTGGCCTGCACGGCGGCGACCGTGCCGGCGAGCCACTCCCGGCCGTGGGCGAACCCCTCCCGCGTCGCGATCAGCCCGAACTGGCCGGTCCGGAAGGCGACCTCCTCCGGCAGCGAGCGGATGAGGTCGGTCATGCGGTCCGACGCTGACACGAACAGCGCGGTCTTCAGCCCCGCGAGGTTGAACGCCTTGCTGCCCGACTGGGCGGCGATGCCGTGCGCCCGCGCCTCGTCCGAGACGGCGAGGTAAGGGGTGAACGCCACGCCGTGATGGGTGAGCGGCGCGTGGATCTCGTCCGCGACGACGAACCCGTCGTTCGTGGCCACGATGCGGGAGAGTTCTTCGAGCGTCGCCCGGTCGTGGACGAGTCCGACGGGGTTGTGCGGGCTGCACAGCAGCACGCCCTGGGCACCCGCGGCCAGCGCCCGGTCGATGCCGTCGAGGTCGAGCGCGTACGAGGATCCGTCGTCACGCAGCGGCACCTCGACCACCACCCCGCCGGCCTCGGGGATGAGGTCGTAGAACGGCGGATAGATCGGAGGCGTGATCACGACCCCGTCGCCGGGTTCGATCAGCCGGCGCAACGACTCCACGATGACGACGCTGACATCGGTCGTGGTGCCCATCCGCTCGACATCCGGCTCCCATCCCCACGCGGCCGCGGCGTAATCGCGGAACGCCTCCCGGGCGCCGGGATCCAGAGGATTCACGTAGCCGGTGTCGCCGAGGTCGATCGCCTCGTGCAATGCCCTCTGGATCGCCGGCGCGAGCGGGAAATCCATCTCGGCGACGAACATCGGCAGCACGTCGTCGGCGTAGACGCCCCACTTCTCGCTGGTGCGCCGGCGGAGAGTCGTCATGGCATCGGCCGACGTGGGGATGATGGGCATCGTCGTTGCTCCTCGGTCGCGGTGGAATCCGACCCTACACTCGGGCCATGCGCTTCCTCCGGGCCGTGTTCTCGGCCGTCGTCGCGACGCTGCCGGTCCTGGTCGTCCTGCTCGTCCCCTCGCTCGTGCGCAGCGACGTCGACGGGGGCTCGGCCGTCGGGGTCGGCACCGCGATCCTCAACGCCGCGTTCATCGCGGCGATCATCCTCATCCCGAAGGTGAACGGGTGGCTCGACCCTGAGGTGCCGGACTGGACGTCGTCGACCGCGATGGCCGTGACCGGCCGGGTGTGGCGCAGCCGCATCTGGCTCGCGCTGCTCGCCGTGCTGGCGCTGCTGGCGATCCTCGCCGCCGGGCAGACGGCGGCGTTCCTGATGGGTCAGAGCTCCCCCGCGGTCGTCGACGGGGTGCTCGACTACAGCCGCTTCCTCGCTCAGGAGCTCGTGGTGTACCTCGTCGGGTACGTGCTGTCGCTCACCACGTACGTACTCCTCTTCCGTGTCTTCGCCCGCACGGCTGAGTGAGCGGACGGGCCGCCTGAGCCGCAGCCTGCACCTCGCGCCAACGATAAGAGGCCCCGGGTGCTGGGGACACCCGGGGCCTGTCGTCGTCTGCTCTCGCATCACCAACCCCCCGGTTAGCGGCGCGTGACGACGGATGGGAAGGATTCTTGGGGAGGGCCTTCCCTGAGATGCTGGGGACATCTCCCCTACAGCTTAACCCGACTGTCTACAAGAGCGGTGTCCCCTCTTCGGGGGACATTTTCGTCCGGGACGACATACGCGCGAGCCCATCGGTCGAGAGCATCGTATGCGATCGCGCGAGCGGCAGGGCGCGAGAGGAAGACGTCGTGGATGGCGCCGTCGACCCGGGCGATCGTGACGAGCTCCCCGATCCTGGTGGACGCCCGGGCGATGTCGTCGACCACGAGCACGGAGTCCGTCGACGTCATGGACTCCTTCCACGACAGCGGCGTCGTCGATCCGGCCGACAGCAGCACCATCGCCGGGCAGCCGACGTCGACGCCGGCTGCCACGCGGCGGTGCCCCTCCATCACGGCCGACAGCCACCCCGGAGCGGTCGGAAATCCGCGTTCCGGCCGCCAGAGCGCACGGTGCGCGTCCTGCGGCAGCGTGCCGATCTCATCCTGTGCCCGCGTGTAGTACCCGAAGTCCACGGCGGGCTGTGCGCCGCGCGGATCCAGCCTCGCCCGCATGTCGACGAGCGGCGCCAGCGCCTGCCTGCCGAGGGTACCCAGCTGAAGCTCGAGCCAGGGGCTGTTGAGCACGACCGCGTGCGCGCGGCCGGGGTGTCGCGCGGCCCACAGGGTGAGCGTGAGGCCGCCGGTCGAGTGACCCATGAGGACCAGCTTGCGACCTCGGGAACGCGAGTCCGGTTCGCCCGACCCAGATCGTCCGGCCGGGTACGGCGCGTGCCCCATCGCCCGCAGCGCCGCCGCGATGTCGACGTCGTAGTCCTCGAGGGAGTCGATGTACCCGGGCGTCTCCCCGTCGCGCAGGCTCCGGCCGTAGCGGCGCAGGTCGAGCGCGTAGAACCGCGCGCCGCGCGCCGTCCAGAAGCGCGCGAGGTCGCGCTGGAAGAAGTAGTCCGACCAGCCGTGCACATAGAGCACATCGACGTCGCGCAGCGGCGCGAACAGCGTCGTCAGGAACGGATTCGGGATGCTGCGCACCAGCGTGGCGACGAGCGGCCCCTGCTCGCCGTCCACGCCGAGCGGCAGCGTCAGCTGCTCGAACGGCTTCCCGAGGATGTCGGGGACCCACGTGAGGGATGGCCCGGCCATGCCGCTCAGCCTAAGGGCGGCGTTTCGACAGGCTCAACGAGCGGGGGTGCCGCGGGAGATCGTCACCATCTCGTCGCGCGGCACGACCTTGATGCGCGCCCGCTCGTGGGGTGCGCCCAGCGCCATCTCGTGCTCGTCGAGGCGGTGCCAGCCGTCGAGGTCGGTCCAGGCCACGCCACGCTCGGCGAGGAGAGCCGGGATGGCGGCCTCCGACGGGTCGGCCGGCTGCCACCAGGTGCCCTGGTCGTTGATGAGGTGACGGACCGTCTCCATCGCGTCGGACTTGGTGTGGCCGATGAGGCCCACCGGTCCGCGCTTGATCCAGCCGGTGGCGTAGACGCCGTTGACGCGCTGGTTGGAGTCCTTGCTCAGCACCTGGCCCTCGCGATTGGGGATGACCCCGTGCCGGTCGTCGAACGGCACGCCGTCCAGCGGCGATCCGAAGTAGCCGACGGCCCGGTACAGCGCCTGGATCGGCACCTCGCGCAGCTCGCCGGTGCCGACGACCCCGCCCTCCCCGTCGGGACGGGTGCGCTCGTAGACGAGTGCGGACACGCGGCCGTCAGCATCCGTCTTCACTTCCAGCGGCTTGGCGTAGAAGTGCAGGTGCAGGCGGCGCGACGCCGTGCCGCCGTTGTTGTTGACCGAGTCGCGCGTGCGCCACGACTGCAGCACGCGGTCGATCACCATGACCTGCTTGTTGCTCGCGATGGCGGCGCGGGCCGCGTCGTCGTAGTCGAAGTCCTCGTCGTAGACGACCATGTCGACGTCGCGCAGCTCGCCGAGCTCGCGAAGCTCGAGGGGGGTGAACTTGACGTTCGCGGGACCGCGACGGCCGAAGACGTGCACGTCGGTCACGTTCGAGGCGGCCAGACCCTGGTGCACGTTGTCGGGGATCTCGGTCGGCAGCAGGTCCTCGGCGTGCTTGGCCAGCATGCGCGACACATCGAGTGCGACGTTGCCGTTGCCGATGACGGCGACGGATGCTGCGTCCAGCGGCCATTCCCGCGGCACATCCGGGTGCCCGTCGAACCAGCTCACGAAGTCGGCCGCGCCGTAGGATCCGACGGCGTCGATGCCGGGGATGTCGAGGTCCGTGTCGCGGATCGCGCCGGTGGCGAAGATGACCGCGTTGTAGTGGTGCTTGAGGTCGTCGAGGGTGATGTCCTCGCCGAAGCGCACGTTGCCGAAGAGGCGGATGTCGCCGCGGTCGAGCACCTCGCGCAGGGCCGTGATGATGCCCTTGATGCGAGGGTGGTCGGGGGCGACGCCGTAGCGGACCAGGCCGTAGGGGGCGGGCAGCTGCTCGAACAGGTCGATCGACACGTCGAACTTGCGCTCGGCCTTGAGCAGGATGTCGGCGGCGTAGATGCCCGCCGGTCCTGCGCCGACGATCGCCAGCCGGAGCTTGGTCATGGTGGTCCTTTCGGATTCCGGACTCGCCTCGGCCCCGGTCGTCGAACGAGCGAGGGAGACGAAACGTGTGAGGTCTAGCTGGAGCGGTCGGCGACGGCCTGGGCGAACCGGGTGAGGGCTTCCCGCACCGGGCCATCCGGCAGCGGCGCGAGCGCCTCGATCGCCTCGGTCGACCACGCATTGGCGAGGTCGAGGGTCGCCTGCGTGGCCTCGTGGTCGCGCAGCTGCGCGAGCGGCTCATCGAGGATCGCGGGGTCGGCGCCGTCGGCGATGCGCGCCACACCGTCGTCGATGCGTTCGCGCAGCTCGAGGGACGCAGCATCCGTCCGCTGTCCGAGCACGAGGTACGGCATCGTCGGAACGCCCGCGCGGAGGTCGGTGCCGGGAACCTTGCCGGTCTCGTCGGGGTCGGCCGACAGGTCGATGACGTCGTCGAGCAGCTGGAACGCGACACCGGCCTTCTCGCCGAACGTCACCATCGGCTGCTCGAACTCCGTGGGCCCGTTCGAGAAGACGATGCCCGACTGCGCGGCGGCCGCGATGAGCGAGCCCGTCTTGTCGGAGAGCACCTGCAGGTAGAACGCGACACGGTCGTCGCCGTCCTGTGGCCCGACGGTCTCGTGCATCTGCCCGAGCACGAGCCGCTCGAACGTGTCGGCCTGGAGCTGGATCGCCTCGTCGCCGTGACGCG
Source organism: Microbacterium trichothecenolyticum (assembly GCF_041938625.1). Lineage (GTDB taxonomy): Bacteria > Actinomycetota > Actinomycetes > Actinomycetales > Microbacteriaceae > Microbacterium > Microbacterium trichothecenolyticum_D. The sequence goes on from NZ_CP169427.1 coordinate 3,592,076, forward strand.
CCATGATCTGGCTCGCCCGCGAGAACAGCAGGTCGCCCGTGAGGATCGCGATGCTGTTGCCCCACACGGCGTGCGCACTGGGGACGCCGCGGCGCTTGTCGGCGGCATCCATCACGTCGTCGTGGTACAGCGATCCGAGATGCGTCATCTCGAGTGCCGTCGCGGCGTCGATCACCTCGTCCGTCGCGCCGTCGCCGAGCTGGGCGGTCAGCAGCGCCAGCATCGGGCGGATCCGCTTGCCACCGGCGTCGTAGAGGTAGCGGCTCGTCACGTTGGCCAGCGTGTCTGCCACCCGCAGCTCACGCTCGAGGGCGCTGTCGACGCGCTTGAGCCCCGCCTCGACGGTCTTGAGCAGGCCGCGCGATCGCGCGCCCGCGAAGATGCGGTCGGTGAGGCCCAGCTTGCCCGCGATATGCGAGCCCGGCGCTGTCGGTGTCACGCGTCCAGCCTACCGGGGGCGCGTTTCGTCGCGGTCCGCCGCCCGTCGATGGCCGCTAGGCCTGGGGTTTCGTGGCGCGGTGCAGCGCGACGATGCCCATCGAGAGGTTGCGGTGCGCGACATCCGTCCATCCGGCCTGACGGATCCATGCCGAGAGCGTGCGCTGGTCGGGCCAGTCGCGGATCGACTCGTTCAGGTAGTCGTAGGCCTCGGCGTTCGAGCTCACGGTCTTCGCGACGACCGGCAGCACGCGGTCGTTGTAGAAGCGATACAGGCCGTTGAACGCCTTCGACGGCGGGTGCGAGAACTCGCACACGACGAGTCGGCCGCCGGGCTTCGTGACGCGCAGCAGCTCGCTCAGCGCCTTCTTGGGCTCGTGGACGTTGCGCAGCCCGAACGACATCGTGACCGTGTCGAACTCGTGGTCGCCGAAGGGCAGGGCGGTGGCGTCGGCCTGCACGAAGGACAGATTCCGGATGCTGCGGTGCCGGCGCTCACCCTCGGCGATCATGCCGGGCGAGAAGTCGGCGGCGACGACCGTGGCGCCCCGGCCCGCGAGCGCGACGCTGGAGGCGCCCGTGCCCGCGGCGAGGTCGAGGATGCGCTGGCCCGGCCGGGGGTCGACCGCGCGCGTCGTCGCCGCACGCCAGAACCGGTCGTTGCCCATGCTCAGCACGGTGTTGGTGCGGTCGTAGCCGGCCGCGACCTGGTCGAACATGCCGCTCACGCGCGACGGGTCCTTGTGGAGGTCGGCGCGGTTCGGCTCGTGATCGGAGGGGTGGGATTGGGATGCCACGGCTTCGAGTCTAGGCGGCGGTTCCGCCCGTGCCGGGGCCGGCGTCGCTCGCGCTCGCGAACGAGACCGGTGGCGGCGGCGCCACTCCGTCGTAGGAGGCGAGACGGCTGAGCCACCCGTTCGGGGTCGCATCGTCGAACGGCGCCTCCGCCGCCGCGACGCGTCGCTCGAGATCGACGGCGAGCGCCTCGAGCCGGTCGACGAGGTCGAGCGGGTAGCCATAGGCGACCCGATGCTCGTCCCATTCATCGCGGTCGTCGATGAACAGCCCGCGCCCGTCGATCGCCTTCACGACGTCGAGGTCCATGTCGATGCCGCGCGGCTCGCGCCGGTCCCAGCGGATGTCCCACGCGACGTCGATGTAGATGCGCACTCGTCGCGGGGCGCCGTGCACGGTCATCGCGTAGTCGCCGCTCGGCGGGATGAGCGTGACGTTGGGACCGTCTGCGAGGAACTCGAGCCCCGGGCGGACGTTCCGCCAGCCGGAGGGCTGGCCGACCCAGTCGCCCCAGCGGTCGCTGCCCAGGTAGATGCAGTCGTTGACCCAGTGCGGCCCGCCGTCCCACTTGCGCCAGCGGAACTGGAGCGGGGCTCCGGGCACGGGGCGGTCGGAATTCAGGTTGCCTGGGCGCTGCGTCGGGGTCGGCACCCGGCCCAGTGTAGGGCTGTATCAGCCCCTTCCCGCCACCCCTCCTCCACGGTGGCCGCAACCTCGCGGCCCTTGACGAGAGAAGTTCGAAAATGGCTGCAACATCCGGCGGCTCGTCGCGAAAGCGCACGCCCGCTCCTCGGGCGGAACTTGGTGCGTCCGCTCCGCTTTACATCGACGGCGACGACGTCATCCCCGGCGAGGTCATCATCACGCTCAGATCCGACGCCGCCGACGTGATGACGGCATCGGTGCCCATCCATCCCGGCGGTCTCGGCCTGTCGCTCGCCGACGCGCTCGGGGTGTCGGGGGTCGACGCCGTGCTCGCCCGCCTGGGTGCGCACGACATCACGCGCCTCGCCCCGCCGTCGCAGGGCATCGCGCGCTCCGTCATGGCGCTGGACGGCGTGCCCGAACCCGAGGAGTCGATCCTCGGCCGGTCGTTCCGCGTGCGCATCGACACGCAGATCGCCCCCGACAAGGCGGCGGCCGAGCTCGCCGGACTCGACGAGGTCGAGATCGCCGAGCCCAACCGGTGGCGGGAGGCCAGCGTCATCCCGAACGACCCGCAGTTCGCGGCGCAGTGGGGGCTCACGAAGATCAACGCCCCCGACGCATGGGATGTCACGAAGGGGTCCGCGAGCGTCGTCGTGGCGGTCATCGACTCGGGCGTGGATCTCGATCACCCCGAGCTGGCGCCGCTGCTCGTCCCGGGATTCGACATGGTCGACCTGGGTCCGAACCCGACGCCGAACCCGGGGTGGCGCTTCGAAGGCGACTTCGCCGGGCGCGACCCCATCCCCGAGGACGAGGTGGGCCACGGCACGCACGTCGCGGGCACCATCGCCGCCGTGTCGAACAACGCGGTCGGCGTCGCGGGCGTCGGCTGGGAGACGCGGATCATGCCGATCAAGGCCCTCACCAGGGTCGTGCGGATCAGCGACGGCCGCGTGAGCGGCACGGGCTCGTCCGCCGACGTCGCGGCGGCCATCCGGTACGCGGCCGACAACGGCGCCCATGTCATCAACATGAGCCTCGGCAGCCCGTCGTCGACCTCTGTCGAGGCGAGTGCGGTGGCATACGCGGTGAGCAAGGGCGTGGTCGTCGTGGCCGCGATGGGCAACGACGGCAGCTCGTCACCGAGCTTCCCTGCGGCTTATCCCGACGTCATCGCGGTCGCCGCGATCCAGTCGAACGAGTCGCGCGCGGCGTTCTCGCAGACCGGACCGCACATCGACATCTCGGGGCCGGGCGTGGGCATCCTGTCGACGTACCTCGCCGGCGGCCTCGCGACGCTGTCGGGCACGTCGATGGCCACCCCGCACGTCGCGGGTGTCGCGGCGCTCGTCAAGGCGGTCAAGCCGAGCCTGACGTCGGCCGAGGTCGGCGACATCCTCCGCTCGACGGCGAAGCCGCTCCGCGACGTCGCGAGCGACCCCGTGCCGAACGACCGGTACGGCTGGGGACTCGTCGACGCCAGTGCGGCGGTGCTGAAGGCGCGGGGACCGATCGTCCTCAAGCCGACGATCACGGTCAAGCTGCGGACTCCGGTGGTGGCGTGCCTGCCCAAGACGATCAGCCTGCCGGAGTGCGGGACGATCAAGACGGTCATCCCGCTGCAGTGCAAGGTGATCAAATCGGTCCAGATCGCCTGCCCCGTGACGCCGACGATCACCAAGAAGACGACGACGATCGTGACAGGACCCGGACCGCAGCCCGGCGGCGCCGACCCGTTCGGCGTCGAGCAGGGCGGTTACGAGGCCGGCTTCGCGGCCGGCTATGCCGCAGCGATCGAGGAGCTCCAGTCCGGCGGCGGCGACGCCTACGGCGAGGGGCTGTTCGACGAGTGATCGCCGACGCGACCATGGTGCGGACGGATGCGGGCACCACCCCGCATCCGTCCGTCAGCGCTCTGCGCGCGGTGGGGCTGCTCGGTCCCACTGAGCTGCTGCGCGCCGAGCCGACCGACCTGTCCCGCGCCCACGGCGTGTGGGCCGTGCACCTTCCCGACGATCGCCGCGTGGTCGTGAAGTCCGGCGTGTTCACCGCAACCGACACGGGAACGACGGGCGCTGCGCAGGAAGGCCTCGGCGCGGAGCTGTTCGTCCAGCGCATGGCACGGTGGTGCCTCCCTCTGCAGGCGGCGATCCCGTCGTCCGCGGCCGTCGACGAGGAGCACGGCATCCTCGTCGTGGAGGATCTCGGGGCGGGGCATCCGGCGTCTCTCGCCCTCGTCTCCGACACGATCGGCGATCCCGACGCCTTCTTCCGTCTTCTCGGCGCCCGCGTGGGCGCCGTGCATCGCGCGACCGCCGGGCTGCCGCTGCCGCCGGCGCGTCCGCCCCTCGTGCTCCACGTGCTGCGCCCCGGCGAACGCACGGACGCCGCGACGGTCGGCCTCGACCTCGCCGAGGCGACGCGCGCGCTCATCGCACTCCTCCGTGCGCAGCCGGCCCTGATGGCCGCCGCCGCGCGCCTGCGCACACCGGCCGGGCGTGCGCTCGTGCACCACGACCTCAAGTGGGACAACGTCGCGGTCGCGCCCGGCCCGTCCCCCGTCCTCGTCGACTGGGAGCTCGCGGGGGCCGGCGACCCCGCATGGGACCTTGGATGCCTCGTCGCCGAGCATCTCCTGCGCGACGCGTCGACCGCGGTCGGGTTGCCGTCGCCGGGCGGCGCCCTCGTGCGAGGCTACGGCGAGGCTGCGCGGATCTCGTCGCGCGCGGCGGGCCTCTTCGCAGAGCGGGTGGCGCTGGCCTCGGTGCTGCGCCTCGCGCAGTTCGCGCTCGAGGTCGCCGAGCGGAGCGAGGGCGGCGACGAGGAGCAGGCGCACGGGGTCGTCGCGCTCGCGATCGCACGCCAGGACCACCTCGCCGTTCTCACGGAGGAGCTGCGCTCATGCCTCGCACGATGACCTCGGAGGCCTCGGCTGAAGCGTCCGCCTCGCGCGGCGAGCGCACCGCCGCGGCGACGCTGCGCGAGCTGGGCCGGGCGCTCGCGCTCGTCGAGGACTCGGACGAAGCGCGCGCACTGCGCGCGGACGCCCCGACCGGAGTCGAGATCGAGAGTCCGCTCGCGGAGTGGCTCTATGCGAACTGGTGGACCGGTCAGCCACGCGACGCGGTCGCTCCACCGGCGCGCGCCCTCGTCGCTCCGCCGATGTTCCCCCGCATCGGCCTGTTGGAGACGATGCGACGCCGCACTGCGGGCACCTCGGCGGCCTGGATCGTGCTCGCCGTGAGCGACGCGACGGTCACGGTCGTCGCATCCCAGCCTCCCTCCTCCGCCCCGCCCGGCCACCTCCGCATCGCGACGGATCGCATCGTCTCGTCCTCGCGACCGGGCTGCACCCCGGCGCCGGGCGACCTCGTGACGATCGCCCGCGGATCGTCGGGATGGGACCAGGCGTCGGGATGGTGGTGGGCGCACTCCGGCGAAGGCGTGCCCGACGGCCCGCTCGACCGCTGGTACGCGCACGCCCGCTCCCCCGAGGACTCCGCGGCCCTGCTGCCCCCGCTGATGGGCGCGTTCGCGGACGCCGGGAGCGCGTTCTCCCTCAAGTGCCTGCCGACGCCCGCCGGCTACGGCCGCCCCGACGTGCTCGTCGTCTACACGCCGCGAGCCGCCCGCGCCCGCGTGGCCGCGAGCGTCCGCCGCCGGGCCCGCGACATCGCACCGTACGTGGAGGCGTCGTTTCCGCCGACCACGCGTCGCGTCGCAGCGGGCATCGGGATGTCGGAGGACCCCGCCGACGGCACCAGCTTCGGTCAGCAGCGAACCGCACAGGTCGCCGCGATCGCCGCCCTCATCACGGACACGGATGCTGCGCCCCACCGTCTGCGCACGGCCGCGAGCACCGTCGGCCTCGATGTGACGCGCCCCTGGAAGGCACGACCATGACCGCCGTCCAGCTGGACTCTCGTACCCCGGCGACGGCGGTCCGGTCGCCCGCCGAGCTGGGAGCGGCGGCCGTCACCCTCGCCCGCCGTCTCGCCGCCGACGTCGTCGTCGACGGCCGCGGGGCGCCCCAGTGGATGGGTGACGAGATCGACCTGGCTGCGGGCGCTGACGGGTCCGCCCTGAGAACCGGCTCCGTCGACGACGGCCTCCTCACCGGACGGGCGGGCATCGCCCTCGCCCTCGCCGCGGCCGCGCGGCACGCGGGCGACGAGTCCCTTGCGCAGCTCGCGCAGGCGACGCTCGCCGACGTGCTGGACTCCCGCCGCACCGTCCGGCGCGGGCAGCTGGGCTGGCAGAGCGGCGACCTGGGGATCGCGATCGCCGCTGAACGGATCGCGGATCTGCTGGGCCGACCGGACCTCGCGGGCCGGGGCCGCGGGCTCGCAGCCCGCGCGGTCGCGGCGCTCGCGACCGCGGACGACTCGTGGCTCCCCGGGTACGCGGACCTTCTCGACGGCGCGGCGGGCCATCTGCTCGCCGTGCTGGCGGCTGCGCTGCCGCTGAGCGCGGAGCCGCACCGCGCGGCGGCGGCCGAGCGCCTCGTGTGCGACCTGCGGAACCGAGCCGTCGTCGACGTCTGCGGCGCACGGTGGCCGATGGCCGACGGCGATCGCGCCGTCACCGGCCTCGCGCACGGCTCGTCGGGAATCGGGCTGGCGCTGCTGGCCGCCCACGCAGCGGGCATCTCGGCTGCGGATCGCACGCTCACCGACGCCGCGTGGACCTGGGAAGACGCGGGCTATGGCGCCGAGGACGGCGGTTGGTACGACCTGCGCCTCGACGAGCCGATGATCGGCCTCGCCTGGTGCCATGGGGCTCCGGGGATCGGGATCGCGGCGGCGCTCCGCTCCCGCATCGGCGAGGTCGATCGGGCCGGAACCGAGGAGACGTACCTCCGGGCGCTGTGCTCGATCGAGCGCGCGCGGCGCGAGCTCCCCGACGATCCGGGCGACGACGCCACCCTCTGCCACGGTCGCTCGGGCGTCGTCGAGCTGCACCTGGCCGGGGCCGAGGCGGCGTGGTCCACCGATGCCGCCGCCCGCGAGGAGCACCGGCGCGCGGCGCGGTACGAGGCATCCGTCATCGCTTCGGGAATCGAGGCCGACGGCACCGCAAGGTGGCGCCACGGCGTGCGGGAAGGCCGGTCGCCGGCGGTCCTCGACGGCACCGCGGGCGTCGTGCTGACGCTGCTGCGCTGCGCCGGTCCTCTGGCGAGCGTCGCGCACCCGCCGCTGCGGCTGCGCTGACTCAGCGTCCGTCGTCGGCGGGCCGCTCTTCGGGCAGGTCCTCGGCGGGCATGAGACCGATGTCGCGCTGCTCCGCGTCGGCTTCTCCCCCGAAGCCGACCCACGCGTCGGGCTCGGCGACCCTCACCCCGGACACCGCCTGCGCACGGTCGGCATAGTCGGCGACCGACTCGTCGACCGTGGCGATGAACACGTCGGGCAGCTCGGGCGCGGGCGCCGCGACCGACTCGGCGCCGGCGTCGCGCAGGCCTGCCTCGACCGCGCCCTGGTCGGCATCGGGGTCGACGGTGATCAGGTAGCGCACGCTCACGGGGCCATCCTCACCCGGCGTCGCGACGGGCACAAGGGCGGCCGCGACCGGCGCCCACGCCGGATGGGCGAGTCTAGGCTGGAGTCGTGACATCTTCGCGCCGTCCGCCTGAGCTGGTGGTCGAGACCCGCGAGATCGAGCACGTCGACGACCTCCTCGCCTACGCCTCTCCCGACGAGCCTCTCGCCTGGCTGCGCCGCGGCGACGGCATCGTCGGCATCGGCTCGGCCGGCGGCTACGTGCGCGATCCCCGCGCCGTGGTCGGGATCGATCCGGCGACCCTGCCGTCGCCCGCCGATCAGTGGCGGCACCTCGCGGCCGCCGCAGAGGTCGACGACCCGGTGGGCCTGCCGGGCACCGGCCTCGTCGCGTTCGGCACCCTCGTCTTCGACGAGCGGTCGTCGGCGACGAGCCTCCTCACCATCCCCCAGGCGGTCATCGGCCGGCACCACGGGCGATCGTGGGTCACGCGCATCCGCCAGAGGTACGTCGATCGCCCCGACCCGGCGGTCGAGCCCACGCCGTACGGTCCGTATTGGTCGGCCACGCTCGGCCCGGGCACGCTCAACCCCGCCGGCTATCAGGCCGCGGTGCGCGAGGCGGTCGACGCGATCGTGCGCGGCGAGCTCGAGAAGGTCGTGCTGGCGCGCGACCTCGTCGGCACGATCCCCGCCGGCGCCGACCTGCGCCGACTCGTCCGCGCCCTCGCCGACGACTACCCCGACACGTGGACCTTCGCGGTCGACGGCCTCATCGGCGCGAGCCCCGAGACGCTGGTGACCGCCTCTCGCGGCGTGGTGACCGCACGAGTGCTCGCCGGGACGATCCCGCGCGGAACCGACGCACACGACGACACCGAGGCATCCACCGCCCTCGCGCACAGCACGAAGGACCTCGACGAGCACCGGTACGCCGTGCAGAGCGTGCTCGCGACGCTGGGCCCGCACGTCAGCCACCTGCGCGCCGACCCCGAGCCGTTCACGCTGAAGCTCCCGAACCTGTGGCACCTCGCGACCGACGTCGCGGGCGACCTCGCCGACCACGCGTCGGCCCTCGACCTGGTCGCGGCACTGCACCCCACCGCGGCGGTCGCGGGGACACCCACGGATGCTGCGCTCGACCTGATCCGCCGGCTCGAGCCATTCGACCGTGGCCGCTACGCGGGCCCGGTGGGCTGGGTCGACGGCGACGGCAACGGCGAGTGGGCCATCGCCCTGCGCTGCGCGCAGATCGGCGCGCCGCCGCCGCGCGACGACGCGACCCACAGCGCGACGATCCCGGTCGTCGCCCACGCGGGCGCCGGCATCGTCGCGCAGAGCAACCCCGACAAGGAGCTGCTCGAGACCCGGGTCAAGTTCCGCCCCATCGTCGACGCGCTCGCCTGAGCCGCGCCCCGACGACCGGACGGATCGGCAGGGGGGTCGCCGGGGATCAGGTGGCGGCGAGGCGCCGCTTCTCGACGTCGACGTCGAACGTCGCCTTCGGCCACTGCGGGTCGATGTCCTCGAGTGCCTCCAGCAGCAGATTCTGGACGGCGAGGCGGCCGTACCACTTGTGGTCGGCGGGCACGACGAACCAGGGCGCGTGCGTGGTCGACGTGCGCTCGAACACGGTCTGGTACGCCGCCATGTACTGCGGCCACAGCTCGCGCTCGTCGACGTCGGTCGGGTTGTACTTCCAGTGCTTGTCGAGGCGGTTGAGCCGCCGCATCAGCCGCTTCTTCTGCTCGTCCGGCGAGATGTGGAGCATGACCTTGACCACCCTCGTGCCGGAATCGGTCAGCTGACGCTCGAAGTCGTTGATGGCCGCGTAGCGACGCTCGATCTCCTGCTCGGGGGCGAGGCGCCTGACCCGGCCGATGAGCACGTCCTCGTAGTGCGAGCGGTCGAAGACGCCGATCATGCCCGAGACGGGAAGCCGCTGCTTGACCCGCCACAGGAAGTCGTGCTTCAGCTCTTCCTCCGTGGGCTTCTTGAACGCCGACAGCACGATGCCCTGCGGGTCGACGGAGCCCACCACGTGACGGATGATGCCGCCCTTGCCGGCGGAGTCCATCGCCTGCAGCACCAGCAGCACGGAGGCGTTCGTGGCGTCGACGCGGCTGCGGGCGTAGAGACGCTCCTGATACTCGTCGAGCTCGTCGGCACCCGCTTGCAGGTCCTCGGCCGCGTGCGCCTTGTCCTTCTCATATCCCGGCGTCGAGCGGGTGTCGACGTCGGCGAGGACGAAGCCCTCGCCCACGCGGAGGAGATCGGCGACGTCGCCGCTCCAGTGCTTCTGACTCGAGGCGATCATGGAGCCATCATGGCGGATGCCGCAGGGTCAGCGCTCGAGCGGAACCTCGATGAGCTGCCGCCCGCCGACGGGCGACGTGAGCGCCTGGTCGAGGGCCGTGCGCGTCGTCACGCGGCGGTACTCCCAGCCGAACGCGAGCGCCAGCTGCTCGAGGCGCACGGTGTGCGGGGTCAGCAGCACCCGATCCATGACGTCGGCGCCCGCGACGGCCGCCACCTCGAGTCCGTCGAAGATCGTGCCGCCGCCGTCGTTGCCCACGATGAGCTGGATGCGCGGCTCGTCCTCCTGCGGTGGCAGCAGCATCGCTCCGGCGTCGTGCAGCAGCGCGAGGTCGCCCAGGATCACGCGCGTGACGCCCGCGCCTCCGCCGGACTGGCTCGCCAGCGCGACGCCGGTCGCCGTCGCGATCGTGCCGTCGATGCCGGCGAGCCCGCGGTTGGCGTGCACCGGCACCTTCTTGCCCGCAAGCACCTGGTCGGCGACGCGCACGAGCCGCGACGAGCCGAACACCAGGCGATCGTGGGGCCACGTCGCGCGCCACACGGCGTCGACGAGCGCGGCACGGTCGACGGGCGCGCGGATCACACCGAGCTCCGCCGCGATCGCACCGAGCCGCTCCCCCGGCACCGCCGACGACAGGCCGTCGGCGTCGGGAGCCGGCGGAGTGAGGTCGACGGATGCTGCGCGCGAAGCCTGCAGCCACTCCCCGAGCCACTCGCGATCGGGGTCGCCGGTCGCGACGGCGACGCTGTCGGCCGCGATCGTCGCGCCGTTGAGGTTGAGCGGCTCGCCCGGACCCCGGACCGCGATGACCTCGATGCCGGGGTCGGAGAGCAGCGCTGCCGTCTCGCGGGCGAGGGTCGGATGCCCCAGTACCACCACGCGTTCGATGCGGCCGCCGAGCTGCGGGTCACGCAGCAGCGCGCGGTACCCGTGAACGAGGTGCCGACCGAAGCGCGCACCGCTCACGATCTCGGCGATGAGCGGCCAGGTGCCCACGTGGGCGAGCTCCTCGGCGTCGGGGCCGGCGTCGGCACCCGCCAGCACGATGGTGCGTGGGCCGCGCTCGAGCACGAGCGGCGCTTCTTCGGGCTCGGCCGGGAGGTCGGCCTCGCCGATGCCGCCACCGCCCTGATAGAGCGCACCGGATGCGTCGTCCTCGGCGTCGACCGCCACAGGGGGCCCGTCGGGGTCGTCGACGATCGCCGTGTCGAGCTCGGCGGCGGGCACGCCCATCCACACGGGGAGGGAGCCCGACAGCGGCTCGCGGTACGGCAGGTTCAGGTGCACGGGACCCGGCGATCGCGTGCCTGCGCCGAGCGCGGCGGCGACCGCATCCTCGGCGAGCAGCCGCAGCATCGCGCTCTGCTCATGCGTGCCGTCGGGGTCGTGGGCCTCGGGCACCGGCACGTCGGCCTCGAGCCGCACCGTAGGCGCGAACATGCCGGGCTGGCGCGTCGTCTGGTTCGCGCCGACGCCGCGCAGCTCCGGCGGGCGGTCGGCGGTGAGCAGCAGCAGCGGCACGCCGGCGTGATGGGCCTCGAGTGCGGCGGGCAGCAGGTTCGCGACCGCGGTGCCCGACGTGCAGACGACGGCCGCCGGCATCCCGGTCTCTCGTCCGATGCCGAGGGCGGTGAAGCCCGCGACGCGTTCGTCGATGCGCACGTGCAGGCGGATGGCGCCGCGCCGTTCGAGTTCAGCGGCGACCAGGGCGAGAGCCTGCGAGCGCGAGCCCGGGCTCAGCACGACGTGGCGCACCCCCAGCTCGACGAGGCGGCTCAGCAGCGCCGCGGCGGCGTCGGTCGCGGGCGCGGGCGCGAGCACGCCCCCGGCGCTGTCGGAGTCGGTCACGTCAGCCGATGGCTCCGCGCTGACCGCGGGCGTCGTCGTCGCCGTCCGCGGGGCGGATCGGCGGCTTCGGCTGCGGCGGGGTGCCCGGCGTCGCGGTGCCGCCCGCGGCGGCGGCGCTGCCGGGTGCGGTGGCGTCGTCGGATGCCGCGGGCTCGGTCGGCGGGTTGTAGCGCGGGTCGTCGCCCTCGGCGTCGAGCTGCGCGAGCTCCTCCTCGAGGCGGCGGATGCGCTCGTCCTGGTCGCTGATCGTGCCGATGCGGCCGAGGAACTCGGGGTCGTCGTCGGGGGCGCGACGCGAGGCGACGGACGACGCACGCCCGCGGCCGACGATGAGCCAGAGAAGGCCGCCGAGGACGGGCAGCAGGACGACGATGAGGATCCAGACGGGCTTGCTCACGCCACGGTGGCGGGTCGGGGGCTGGACCGCGCAATCGACGATGGTGAAGACCCAGAACGCGGTCGCCACCAGGGCCAGAATCAACAGCACCCGAGGCATCTTCCCATCCTAGGCGGGCGGGGCCGCAAGTGGGCGGTCGCAGGCGCTCCGTGACGCAACCGTCGCCGAAGCCCCCTCGCCACGGAACGTAGGATGGATGGGTGAAAGCGCGCTCTGCCATCGTCTATTCGGTGCTGCGGCTGCTGGCATTCCTCGTGCCGTTCGGCATCCTGATGCTGTTCCCGATCATGCGCGAGTACTACTGGCTCGCCGCCATCTTCGCCGCCCTCATCGGGCTCAGCCTCTCCGTGCTGTTCCTCCGCAAGCCCCTCGACGACGTCACCTCGGGCCTCGCCGAACGCCGTGCCCAGGCGCGCGCCGCCGCGAGCGACGAGGAGGCGGAGGATGCCGCGGCCGACGCCGCCGCCCCCGCGACGCCCGACGGCGAAGCGCCGGGCACCCGCGGCTGACGCGATCTCGCAGACCCGAGGCGTTTCGACGTCGGGCGCCAGAGCGCGCTCCGCTCAACGACCGGGATTCGGACTACTTTCCCGCTGCTTCCCGATCGTTGAGCGAGCGAGGAACCCGTTCGTCGCACAACCACGGGTGCCCGGCCCTTCCCCGGTCGTTGAGCGAGCGAGGAACGAGCGAGTCGAAACGCCACGAGCGCGGCGCACGACCACGAGTGCCGGCCCTTCCCCGGTCGTTGAGCGAGCTTGCGAGTCGAAACGCCACGAGCGCGGCGCACGACCACGAGTGCCCGGCCCCTTCCCCGATCGTTGAGCGAGCTTGCGAGTCAAACGCCACGAGCGCGGCGCACAACCACGAGTGCCCGGCCCTTCCCCGGTCGTTGAGCGAGCTTGCGAGTCAAACGCCACGAGCGCGGCGCACAACCACGAGTGCCCGGCCCCTTCCCCGATCGTTGAGCGAGCTTGCGAGTCAAACGCCACGAGCGCGGCGCACAACCACGGGTGCCCGGCCCTTCCCCGGTCGTTGAGCGAGCGAGGAACGAGCGAGTCGAAACGCCACGAGCGCGGCGCACGACCACGAGTGCCGGCCCTTCCCCGGTCGTTGAGCGAGCTTGCGAGTCGAAACGCCACGAGCGCGGCGCACAACCACGAGTGCCCGGCCCTTCCCCGGTCGTTGAGCGAGCTTGCGAGTCGAAACGCCACGAGCGCGGCGCACAACCTAGGGGCGCAGCATCCGTCAGCCGATGAAGGCCCACATCAGGAAGGCGCCGTAGGCGACCGACGTCAGCGACGTGAGGCCGAGGGCGACGACGAGTTCGCGGGGGTCGCGGTACGTCCACACGATGAGGATCGCCGGCGCGCCGGCCAGGAGCGCCAGCAGCGTCAGCCACGCGATCGGGTAGCCGATCCACGCGAGGAACGCGGCGATGGCGAATGCCACCAGCACGAACACCGTGAACAGCCAGCGCGTGGCGGTGCGGCCGATGAGCACGGTGAGCGTCCGCTTGTGCGCGGCGCGGTCCTGGTCGATGTCGCGGAGGTTGTTGGCGAGCAGCACCGCGCACGCGATGAGGCCGACGCCGACGGCGCCGAACCACGCCTCCTGCGGCAGCACGAACGCCTGCACCCAGGTGGTTCCGAGCGTCGCGACCAAGCCGAAGAACACGAAGACGAAGAGCTCGCCGAGGCCGTAGTAGCCGTACGGGCGCTTGCCGCCGGTGTAGAACCACGCGGCGACGATGCAGACGGCCCCCACCGCGATGAGCCACCACTGCTGTGTGCGGATGGTGATCGCAAGGCCCGCGAGCGCGGCGATCGCGAAGAACGCCAGCGCGACCATGAGCACGGTGCGCGGCTTCACCCTGCGGCTCGCCGTGAGGCGGGCCGGCCCCACGCGGAAGTCGTCGGTGCCGCGGATGCCATCGCTGTAGTCGTTGGCGTAGTTGACGCCGATCTGCAGCGACACCGACACGATGAGGCAGAAGAGCGCGATCACCCAGTGGAAGACGTCGACCACGAGGATCGCAGCGCCCGTGCCGACGAGGATCGGCGTGATCGCGAGCGGCAGCGTGCGCAGGCGCGCGGCGCCGATCCAGTCGCGCGCCGTGGGCTTCTCGACGTGCGCGGGGTCTCGCGAGACGTGCGCCTTCTGCGGGTTCCCGCGAGACTGCTGCTTCTTGCGTCCGGCGCTGGCGCGCTTCTTGCTGGGGGTTCCTGCCACGAATGCACATCATAGGGGCCGAGACGATGAGCCACGCGCATCGGTCAACCCCCTGACGGATGTCGGCGCCGAGGGCGAGGATGAAGCCCATGCTGAGCATCGGGTCCATCGTCCTCACCGTGGAAGACATCGGTCGCGCCGGCGACTTCTGGCGCGCCGCCCTCGGTTACGTCAACCGCAAGGAGCCCTCCGACGACTGGGTGATCCTCGATCCGCCGGGCAAGGCCGACTGGGCGGCGCCCGGCGCGAGCCTCGCGCTGTCTGTCACCGGGTATCCGCAGCACTATCCGCCGCGCATCCACCTCGACCTGTACGCCGAGGACCAGGCGGCCGAGGTCCAGCGGCTGGTCGGCCTCGGCGCGCGCGAGGTCGATTGGCATGACTACCCCGACGACGCCGACTGGACCGTGCTCGAAGACACCGAGGGCAACCGCTTCTGCGTCGTCGGCACCGGGCCGTACCCGCCGGGCTGACTCCCGTGGCGCGCCGCGTCAGTGCAGCGACATCACCGCGCGGCGGATCGCCTCGCGGTCGGGCTTGCCCGACGGCAGCGTCGCGAGCTCGTCGACCAGCACGAGCCGGGCCGGGCGGGCGTGGGCGCCGATCTCGGCCTGCACGGCGGCGCGCGCCTCTTCGAGCTGGACCGCTTCGCTCCGGCGCAGCGCCTCGCCCCGGGAGGCGACGACCACGGATGCCTCGCCCCACCGCTCGTCGGGAACCCCGACGACGACGGCGAGAGCGAGGCCGGGGATCCCCCGCACGATCCGCTCGACGCGGTCCAGCGAGACGTTGATGCCGCCCGACACGATGACGTTGTCGAGGCGTCCGCGCACGCGCAGGACCCCGTCCTCGATGAGACCCGCGTCGCCGGTGCGGTACCACCGGGTGCCGTCGCGGTCGCGGAGGAACGCAGCATCCGTCCGCTCCTCGTCGCCGAGGTAGCCGTCCGCCAGGACGGCGCCGGAGACCTGCACCTCGCCGCGCTCGATGCGCAGCCGCACGTTGCCGAGGGCGACGCCGTCGTAGACGCATCCGCCGCTGGTCTCGGTGGAGCCGTAGGTGCGCACGATGCGGGCCCCCGCGGCCTCGGCGCGCTCGAGCGTCGCGGCGGGGAGCGCCTGACCGCCGACGAGGATCGTCTCGAAGGAGCGGAGCGCGGCGAGCACCGACGGGTCGTGCCCGGCAGCGTCGAGCAGCTTCGACAGCTGCGCCGGAACGAGCGACGTGTAGGTCGGCACGCGCTGCCCGCCCTCCGTCGACACCATCGTGAGCGCGGCGGCCGTGAATGCCTGCGGAGTGAACGCCCCCGACAGGATCGCGGGCTCTCGGCCCTGGACCAGCGAGCGCACGAGCACCTGGAGTCCCGCGACGTAGCTCGCGGGCAGTGCCAGCAGCCACGCCCCGTCGCCGATGCGGTCGGCCGTCGACATCGCGCTCGCGGTGAGCGCGTCGCGGCTGAGCACGACGCTCTTCGGGACCCCGGTGGACCCGGAGGTCGTCACGACGACCGCGGTGCCGGCCCGCACCTCACCGGGCAGCCCGCTGACGAGCCCGAGCCCGAGCGCAGGTCCGGCGCCGTGGAGCGCGCCGCGGAGTCCCCGCAGGATCTCGCGGGGATCGTCGCCGACGACGGGTACGAGCTTCACGCGGGCACCAACTCCTCCAGAACCTGCCGGCGCGGGCGGCTTCGCCGCACTCGCGGGCCCAGGCCACGGGATATTGAGGAGTTGGTGCTCATCAGAAGTGCCAGGGGTAGGGCGACCAGTCGGGATCGCGCTTCTCGAGGAACGAGTCGCGGCCCTCGACCGCCTCGTCGGTGCCGTAGGCGAGGCGCGTGGCCTCCCCGGCGAAGACCTGCTGCCCGACTAAGCCGTCGTCGACGGCGTTGAACGCGAACTTGAGCATGCGGATCGCGGTGGGCGACTTGGTGAGGATCGTGCGGGCCATCGCCACGGCCTCGCGCTCGAGGTCGGCGTGGGGCACGACCCGGTTGACGGCGCCCATCTCGTAGGCGCGCTGCGCCGAGTACTCCTCGGCGAGGAAGAAGACCTCGCGGGCGAACTTCTGCCCGATCTGCCGGGCGAAGTAGGCCGAGCCGTAGCCGGCGTCGAACGAGCCCACGTCGGCATCGGTCTGCTTGAACCGGCCGTGCTCGGCGGAGGCGATCGACAGGTCGCACACGACGTGCAGCGAGTGCCCGCCGCCCGCAGCCCAGCCGGGGATCACGGCGATGACGACCTTGGGCATGAACCGGATCAGCCGCTGCACCTCGAGGATGTGCAGCCGGCCCGCGCGGGCCTGCGCGTCGGCGGGGACGGCCGCCTCGTCCTCGGAGTACTTGTAGCCGTCGCGGCCGCGGATGCGCTGATCGCCGCCCGAGCAGAACGCCCAGCCGCCGTCCTTCGGGCTCGGTCCGTTGCCCGTGAGCAGCACGACGCCGACGCGCGGGTCCTGGCGGGCGATGTCGAGGGCGCGGTAGAACTCGTCGACGGTGTGCGGCCGGAAGGCGTTGCGCACCTCCGGCCGGTCGAACGCGATGCGCGCGATGCGGCCGTCCTTCGAGACGTGGGCGGTGATGTCGGTGTAGCCGCCGTCCGGCTGGCCGGGGGCCCGCTGCCACTCGCTGTCGTCGAAGAGTTCCGAAACGCTCACCCGGCCAGCCTACGGTGGGCTCCGCGCGAGCGTCATGTGCAACCGGACACCCGGGGCCTGGGCCTAGCCTGGATCGGTGACTTCGACTCTTCGCGCCGTGGCGGCTGCCGCGGCATCCGCTGCCCTGCTGTTCGCCCTCGCCGCCTGCGCGTCCGACGCGCCGGAGGCTGCGCCCACGGCCTCCGAGACGCAGGCCGTGCAGGTCGGAGACGAGGCGTGCGCGGACGACGCCGGCATCACGGTGGCCGTCGACGCGTCGGCCCTCGAGGAGGACAGCAAGGCGTGGTGCATCGACACCGACGAGACGCTCGCCGCCGCTGACGCGCTGACACTCGTCGGCGTCGAGACCGAGGGCAACGTCGAGTTCGGCGAGGACGCCGTGTGCCGCGTGAATGGCGTGCCCGCCGAAGACCTCGCGATCCCCGCCGAGGACGGCTCGGACTACTTCGAGACGTGCGAGGCGATGTCTCCGGCGTTCGCGTACTGGTCGATGTGGGTCAAGCCTGCGGGCGGCGAGTGGGGCTACGCCCAGGAGGGCATCTCGACCCTCGAGCTCGAGCCGGGCGAGTCGCTCGAGCTGCTCTTCACCCTGAACGGAGAGCCGGCAGCGCCGACATCCTGACATGACGTTCCGACCCGGTCCCCTGCGAGCCGCGGCGATCCTCGCCGCAGGGTTCGTGGCGGCCCGGGTCGTCTACCGCATCCTCTTCCACGGCGCCGACGGCGACGGCTTCGTCCTGCTGGACCTCCCGGCAGTGCGACTGCCGTCGCCGTTCGCGCACGTGGTGCTGCTGGGCCCCGTCACGGTCGACGGACTGTGGGATGCTGCGGCCAGCGCCCTGCCCATCGCGATGGCCATCCTGGCCTTCGGGGTGGTGAACGCCGTCGTCGACCTGCATCGGGCGTTCGCGCGGGCTTCGCGACGCGGCCCTCTTCGCGGAATCGCGCGTGCGCTCGCGATCGCCGCGGCGACCCTCCCCTCCCTGGCCGACGGCGCCCGAGCGGTGCGGTTCGCGCAGCGACTCCGCGGCGAGCGCGGCGGGGCACGGATGCTGCTGCCCCTCCTGGAGCGCACGCTCGAGCGCGCCGGGGCCGTTGCCGCGGCGCTCGAACTCCGCGGCTTCGCGGGACGCGGACTCGTCGGGGACTGCCTCGCACCCGTGGAGGCCGAGGGCGTCGAGATCGGATTCGGCGACGGCGCCGCGGGAGACGGGGCTGCGGGACGCGGCATCCGTCTGCCGTCCTCGCTCGCGCTCGAAGCCGGCACGCTCATCCTCGTGTCGGGGCCGACCGGGTCGGGCAAGTCCACCCTGCTGCGCGCCGTCTCGGGGCTGCACACGCACACCGACGGCGGCTGGATCTCCGGGTCCTTGCGGGTCGTCGGACACGACCGCGTGGCCGTGCCTCCGCGCGACCTCGCGCAGCGCGTGGGCGTGGTGCTGCAGCATCCGCTTGAGGCGTTCGCCACCGAGCGCGTGCGCGACGAGATCGGGGTCTCGCTCGAGCTGCGCGGCGTCGCGCCCGTGATCACCGCCGCGCGCGTGGCCGAGATCGCCGACCGCGTGGGGGTGACGGCACTGCTCGACCGGCCCACGCGTGGACTCTCGGCGGGAGAAGCGACACTCGTCGCGATCGCGGCGGCGATCGTGGAGCACCCGATCCTGCTGCTCATCGACGAGCCCCTCGCCGACCTCGACGCCGACGCCCGCGTGCGGGTCGCCGGGCTGCTCGATGCCCTGGCGCACGAGGCCGGGATGTGCGTCGTGGTGGCCGAGCACCGCGTCGACGCGCTCACGGCGATCGCCGACACGGTGCTGCGGATCGACCACGGGGCGGTCGCTCCCCTGGCAGCTATCCCGGGTTTGGGGCGCACGACGGACGCGTGGGGCGCACCGCGTACGCCCCGAGCGCACGGGACGCGCCCCGAACCCGAAGGAACCCGGGAGCGCGTACTCCGCGCTCGCGGAGTCACGGTGCGTCACCGCGACACCGTCGCCGTGGCCGGAGCGGAGCTCGAACTGCGGGCCGGCGAGATCGTCGCGCTCGTCGGGCCCAACGGCGCCGGCAAGTCGAGCCTCCTCGCGGCGCTCGCGCTCCCCGCGCGCGGGATGGAGATCGAGACGAGCGGACATGCGGCGCTGGTGCCCGACGCCTCGGACGACCTCTTCGTCTCCGACACCGTCGCCGCCGAATGCCGTCGAGCCGACCGCCGGGCCAGCCGCCGCGACTCGGGTGCGGCGACGGCGACTGCCGCGCGGTTCGCGGGGTTCCTGGGTCTCGATCCCGAGGGCCCGGCGTTCGCGGCGCGGCTGGCACGGCACCCGCGCGACCTCTCGGCGGGCGAACGACGCTGCCTTGCGCTGGCGATCCAGCTCGCGGGCTCCCCGCGGGTGCTCATGGTGGACGAGCCCACGCGGGGCCTCGACCCCGCCGCCCGCGACCTGGTCTGGTCGGCGCTGACCTCGCTCGCTGTGACCGGCACCGCGGTGCTGGTGGCGTCACACGAGCCCGACTTCACCGCCCGCGTCGACCGGACGCTGACGATGCGGGCGGGCGTGCTGGCCGCAGCATCCGTCTCCCTCCCCAATCGGGGTCTATCTGCGCCGGTGACGAAGCGCGCCCCGTTCGCCATTCAGGAAGAAATGCGGGAAGGTCGTCCCGCCGATGCGATTCTTGCGAACCGTCCTGAATTGCGAGCAGGCGAGCCGGCGCCCAGCTCCCGACGCCGCCTCGGCGGCCGCCTGCCGCTCCTCGCGCTCGCGGCTGCGAACCTCGTCGCGCTCGGGGCGTTCTGCTGGCCGCTCGTCGCAACCGCCGTGCCCGAGCAGGCCTACGCGGCCGTGCCGATCGCTGCCCTCGCACTCGTGCCGCTCGCCGCGCTCGTGGTGGTCGCGACGCTCGACGGCAGCGTGCGGTCGGCGCACATGCTCGCACTCCTCGGCACCCTCGCCGCGATCGGCGCAGCCGTGCGCATCGCGGGCACCGGTGTCGGAGGCGTCGAGGCCGTGTTCATCCTCCTGATCCTCGCCGGTCGCGCGTACGGCGCGAGGTTCGGAATGCTGCTCGGCATGGCGACGATCGCGCTGTCCACCCTCATCACGGGCACGTTCGGGCCATGGACGCCGTTCCAGATGTTCGCGTGCGCGTGGGTCGGTGCGATCGCCGGGCTCCTCCCCCGGCGGGTGTCCCGCCTGGGCGAGATTGCGATGCTCAGCGTCTACGGCGTCGTCGCGTCGTACGCATTCGGCCTGCTGATGAACCTGTGGTTCTGGCCGTTCGCCGTCGGCTACGGCACGGGCATCTCGTACGATGGCAGCGCGCCGCTCGACGTGAACCTCTCGAGCTTCCTGCTGTACTCGCTCGTCACCTCGACCCTCAGCTGGGACACCCTCCGCGCGATCACCACCGTCATCGGGATGGTCGTCGTGGGCCGCCCGATCCTCGCGGCACTGCGCCGCACCAAGCCACTCGCGACGCGCACGCAGCCCGTGCCCGCCCCGCGAGAGCACACTTCTGCCCTATCGTGAGGGTCACGTGCCCGGAGGAGCCGACGTGACAGCTGCGATCGCGACGACGCCGACGTCAACCCTGATCGGTGCCTACGTTCCCGAGATCATCTCGCTCGCGAAGCGCGGCCTCCTGTGGGCGGTTCTCTACGGCATGTTCACGCATGCTTCGCGGGGCGGATGCCTCGACCCCGCCTCCGGCGGCGACCCGATCTGCTACACCGCGACGCTCCGCCCCTCGCCGCTCACGTGGCTCGTCATGGCCCTCGTGTTCATGGTGGCCCTGAACCGAGCCGCGAAGGCGACATCGACCGCGAACATCACGCGCATCCTGTCGCTCGCGGCCACAGCGATGTGGGTCGTTCCCCTCCTGGCCGCGATCCTCGGCGTGCTGTCGTTCGTGACCGCGTCACCCGAGACGTGGGTCGAGGGCGGCGTCCCCTCGAACGTCGGTTTCGAGATCACCCGGGACTGACGGATGGCGCGGGCCGCAGCATCCGTCAGACCGAGAAGTACTTCGCCTCGGGGTGGTGGAAGACGAACGCGTCGGTCGACTGCTCGGGGTGGAGCTGCAGCTCCTCGCTGAGCTCGACGCCCATGCGCTCGGGACGGAGGAGCTCGACGACCTTGCGGCGGTCCTCCATGTCGGGGCACGCGGGGTAGCCGAGGGAGAATCGGGCGCCGCGGTACTCCAGCTTGAAGAGGCCGGCGGTCTCGGTCGGGTCCTCGTGCGAGAACCCGAGCTCCGAGCGGATGCGGGCGTGCCAGTACTCAGCGAGCGCCTCGGTCAGCTGCATCACGAGGCCGTTGAGCTCGTAGTAGTCGCGGTACTTGTCCTCGGCGAACAGCTTCGCCGTGACCGAGTCGATGTTCGCGCCCGCGGTCACGAGCTGCACCGGCAGCACGTCGACCTGTCCCGACTCCCGCGAGCGCACGAAGTCGGCGAGGCACAGGTGGCGGTCGCGGCGCTGGCGCGGGAAGTGGAAGCGCAGCCGGTCGGTGCCGAGCGTACCGCCCGACCCGCCGTCGGGGGCGAGGAGGCCGGCGGCCCCGAGGGCGCCCGAGGGGTCGTCGGCGTGGTGCAGCACGACGACGTCGTTGCCCTCCGACACGACCGGGAAGAACCCGTAGGCGACCGAGGCGTCGAGCATGCCCTCGGCGAGGATGCGGTCGAGCCAGTACCGCAGCCGCGGCCGGCCCTCGGTCTCGACGAGCTGCTCGTACGTGGCGCCGTCCTCGCCGCGGCCGGGCTTGAGGCCCCACTGGCCCATGAACGTCGCGCGCTCGTCGAGGAACGCCGCGTAGTCGTGCAGCGCGAGGCCGCGGACGATGCGGGTACCCCAGAACGGCGGGGCGGGGACGGGATTGTCGGATGCCACGTCCGATCGCGACGGCATCGCCTCGGGCTCGGTCAGCGTGAGCTTGGACCCCGCCGCGTGGCGGCGCTTCTTCAGTGCCGGCAGCCCGACCGACGACGGGTCGGCGCCGCGGGCGATCTTCACGAGCGGCTCCATCAGCGCGAGCCCCTCGAACGCATCGCGGGCGTAGCGCACCTCGCCGTCGAAGAGTGACGCGAGGTCGTCCTCGACGTAGGCGCGCGTGAGCGCCGCGCCGCCGAGGATCACCGGCCACTTCTTGCCGAGGCCCCGCGAGGTGAGCTCCTCGAGGTTCTCCTTCATCACGACCGTGGACTTCACGAGCAGGCCCGACATGCCGATGACGTCGGCGTCGTGCTCCTCGGCCGCCGCGATGATGTCGGCGATCGGCTGCTTGATGCCGAGGTTGATGACGTCGTACCCGTTGTTGGTCAGGATGATGTCGACAAGGTTCTTGCCGATGTCGTGCACGTCGCCGCGGACCGTCGCGAGCACGATGCGACCCTTGCCCGAGGCATCCGACTTCTCCATGTGCGGTTCGAGGAGCGCGACCGCGTTCTTCATGACCTCGGCCGACTGCAGCACGAACGGCAGCTGCATCTCGCCGGCGCCGAACCGCTCGCCGACGATCTTCATGCCCTCGAGCAGGTGGTCGTTGATGATCTGCAGCGGTGACAGCCCGCCCTCGCGGGCGAGGTCGAGGTCGGCCTCCAGACCCTTGCCCTCGCCGTCGATGATGCGGCGCTCGAGCCGCTCGCCCACCGGGAGCGCTGCGAGCTCGGCCGCGCGCTGGTTGCGCAGGGCCGCGGTGTCGACGCCGGCGAAGAGGTCCAGCATCCGTGCCAGCGGGTCGTACGTGACGTTGCCGTCGGCGTCGTACTCGCGGCGATCCCACACCAGATCGAGCGCGACCTTGCGCTGCTCCTCCGAGATCGAGGCGAGCGGCACGATCTTCGCGGCGTCGATGATGCCGCTCGTGAGGCCGGCCTGCACCGCCTCGTGCAGGAACGCGGAGTTCAGCACGCTGCGCGCGGCCGGGTTGAGGCCGAACGACACGTTCGAGACGCCGAGCGTCGTGTTGATGCCGGGGTACTTCTCGGTGATCTGCCGGATCGCCTCGATCGTCTCGATCGCGTCGCGGCGGGTCTCCTCCTGGCCGGTGGCGATCGGGAACGTCAGGCAGTCGACGATGATGTCGTTGACGCGCATGCCCCACTCGCCGACCAGCTCGTCGACGAGGCGCGAAGCGATGCGCACCTTGCCCTCGGCGGTGCGGGCCTGACCCTCCTCGTCGATGGTCAGGGCGATGACCGCGGTGCCGTGCTCCTTCACCAGCGGCATGATGCGGCCGAAGCGGGAGGTCGGGCCGTCGCCGTCTTCGTAGTTCACCGAGTTCACGACCGGCCGGCCACCGATGAGCTCGAGCCCCGCGGCGATCACCGCGGGCTCGGTCGAGTCGACCACGAGCGGCAGGGTCGAGGCCGAGGCGAAGCGCGAGACGACCTCCCGGATGTCGGCGACGCCGTCGCGGCCGACGTAGTCGATGCAGACGTCGAGCAGGTGCGCGCCCACGCGGATCTGGTCGCGGGCGATCTCGACGCAGTCGTCCCAGCGCTGTTCGAGCATCGCCTCGCGGAACGCCCTCGAGCCGTTCGCGTTGGTGCGCTCGCCGATCGCGAGGTACGAGGCGTCCTGCTGGAACGACACGTGCTGGTACAGCGAGGCGACCCCGGGGTCGAGCTCGGGCCGACGCGCCTCGGCGCCGCCGACGGGACGCAGGCGCTCGACCACCGCGGCGAGGTGCTCGGGCGTGGTGCCGCAGCATCCGCCCACCAATCCCAAACCGAACTCGCGCACGAACTGCTCGTGCGCCGTCGCGAGCTCGACGGGCGTGAGCGGGTAGTGCGCGCCGTTCGCGCCGAGCACGGGCAGCCCGGCGTTGGGCATGCACGCGATCGGCACCGTCGCGTGCTTCGAGAGGTGCCGGAGGTGCTCGCTCATCTCAGTCGGGCCGGTGGCGCAGTTGAGGCCGATGGCGTCGACGCCGAGCGGCTCGATGGCCGTGAGCGCCGCGCCGATCTCGGAGCCCATGAGCATGGTGCCGGTCGTCTCGACGGTCACCTCGACGAAGATCGGAAGACGGATGCCGCGGCTCACGATCGCCTGACGGCAGCCGTTGATGGCGGCCTTGGTCTGGAGGAGGTCCTGGCTCGTCTCCACCAGGAAGGCATCGGCACCGCCGTCGATGAGGCCCTCGGCCTGCAGCGCGAACGTCTGCTTCAGGTTGTCGTAGGTCGTGTGCCCGAGGCTCGGGAGCTTCGTGCCCGGACCCATCGAGCCGAGCACCCAGCGCACGCGGCCGTCGCGAGCCTCGGCGGCCTCGACCCGGTCGCGCGCGATGCGCGCGCCCTTCTCGGCGAGCTCGGCGATGCGATCGACGATGCCGTAGTCGTCGAGGTTCGACCAGTTCGCACCGAACGTGTTGGTCTCGACGGCGTCGACGCCGACCTCGAGGTATGCGTCGTGGATCTCCCCCACGACGTCCGGGCGCGAGACGTTGAGGATCTCGTTGCACCCCTCGAGACCGTGGAAATCGCCGTCGATCGACAGGTCGTAGCGCTGCAGCATCGTGCCCATCGCGCCGTCGGCGATCACGACCCGCTCGCGCACGCCGTCGAGCAGCTGCTGCGAGCGCTCGGGGCGCGGGACCCCGTCGATGTCGAGGCTGAACCGGGGTGCGGGCGGTGCTGCGGTCACCCCCGCGATTTTAGTCGCCGGCCCGTCTTGTGGTCCGGTTCGTGACGCACGCCCGGCCCCGGCGCCGCCCAGGCCCCGCCGGTCCGCGAGAGTGCAGCTGGTCGCCGAGAGGTAGGGAACCAACCGCCATCTCGGCGACGAGCTGTACTCTCGCGGTTCAGGTGAGGAGGACGGATGCTGCGGCCCGGCGCGGTGCACCGGGCGGCAGCATCCGTCCAGAAAAGCGTCAGGCGTTCTTGGCGTCGCGCCAGGCCAGCCACCGTCGGATCAGGTCGTAGTCCCAGTCGGGGCCTTGGAAGCCGAGGGTGAAGAGTCGCACACCGGCGTCGTAGAGGTCGTCGGCGAAGGATTCGTCGCGGCGGTGCAGCTCGTTCGAGATGACGAGGTTCGAGGTGTCGCGCTGCTCGCGCTCGGCCCACTTCGCGATGACGTCGAGCTTGTGCGGCAGCTCGTCGGCGTGCACGAAACTGTGCCAGATGTCGGCGTGGCGCGCGACGAGGCGCAGCGTCTTCAGCTCGCCCTTTCCACCGATCATGACCGGGATCTCGCGCGTCGGCGCCGGGTTGAGCTTCTGCCAGCGCGCCTCGATGCGCTCGAGTCCGGCGGCGAGGTCGTTGAGGCGCGAACCGGCGGTGCCGAAGTCGTAGCCGTACTCCTCGTAGTCGCGGGCGAACCAGCCCGAGCCGGTCGCGAAGATGAAGCGGCCGACGCCGTCCTTCGCCGAGATGTGGTCGATGGTGCGGGCCATGTCGGCCTGCAGGTCGGGGTTGCGGTAGCTGTTGCAGTTCACCAGGGCGCCGAACTCCACGCGCTCGGTCTGCTCCGCCCACGCGGCGAGCATCGTCCACGACTCGAAGTGCAGGCCCTCGGGGTCGCCGGACAGCGAGAAGAAGTGGTCCCAGTTGAAGAGGATGTCGACGCCCATCTCCTCGAGGCGGAGCACCGCGTCTCGGAAGGCGGAGTAGGGGGCGTGCTGGGGCTGCAGCTGCACGCCGAAGCGCACGGGAGTATCGAGGAGGGGCATGGGGAAAGCGTACGGCCGGCCCGAGGGGGTCGGCCTCGTTCGAGGGAATGTCCGTGAGGCCGGCGGCACCAACTCCTCAACAAAGGGCCCTCAGCCGCGATCTTCGGCCGAGAGCCCTCCGTCAGGCCTCGAAGTTGAGGAGTTGCTACACCCGGCGCGCACGCGCCGCCTTGAGCGCGGCATCCACCGTGTCCCAGATCGCGACGCCCGCGATCACGAAGCCGACGATGATGGAGAGGATCTGGCCGACGTCGTCACCGCCGTCGGGGATGATCGTCGGGAAGTACGCCGGGTTGATGAGGCGCCCCTCGAACAGCAGCCACAGCGCCGGCACCGCGATGACGAGATTCAGGATCCCGTTGACCACGGCGAGGCCGACGGTCCAGCGTCCGACGGCGTAGACGACGATCGCGAGCACGGCTTCGAGGGCCATGACGGCGAACAGCGCCAGGATCCACCAGGGCCAAAGGCCCGGGTCGAGGAAGGACAGTCCCGGTTCGGTGGGCACGAAGCCGACGAACAGGTCCCACAGCACAACGCCGACCATGATCCCGAGGAACGCCAGCGACGTGATCATGTCGCCCAGTCCGACGCCCTTCTGGCGCGGTTCGGGGAGCTGGTCGGGCGTCCAGGGCTGGCCGTTCAGCGTCTCGTGGCCGGTGCGCTCGAGGATGACGAAGACCAGCGTCGTCCAGAACGCGAGGTGCACGACCACCGAGAGCAGCAGCGGCACCAGCGCGCCGATGATCTCGCCGAACGTGGCGCCGTCGAGCACCATCGCGAGCGAGACTCCGAAGGCGGCGCACGCGGGCACGATGTAGAGCAGCAGCTTCAGCAGCCGCCACCAGTCGAGGAAATAACGCGGCCCGACGAGCCACAGCGGGCGGTCGGTGTACTGCGCGGCGAGCTTGTCGGGGTCGCCGAGCTCGATGAGCACGGCGCGCTCGGCGTCGCCCTGCTGCTCGCCCTGCTCGACGCGGGCCTCGACCTGGTCATCGATCGACGCGCGCAGCTCGGCGGCGAGGTCGGCACGCTGCGCCTCGGGCACGGTCCGCATGGCGGCATCGACGTAGCGGTCGGTGAGGGTGGCGGTGGCGGTCATGTCAGTTCTCCTCAGTGCTGATCGCTGAATCAGGGAGGGCGTCGATCGCAACGGTGATCGCGCGGAAGTCGTCGGTGAGGGTGGCGGCCAGGCGGAGGCCGGCGTCGCTGGTGCGGTAGAACTTGCGCGGACGGGACTCGTCGGTGTTCCACTCGCTCGTGAGGCAGCCCTGCTTCTCGAGGCGCCGCAGCAGCGGGTACAGCGTGTTCGCGTCGGTGAGGAAGCCACGTCTCCCCAGCTCCTCGAGCAGCCCGTACCCGTACCCCGGCGTCTCGAGCAGCCGCAGGCACGCCAGCACGACCGTGCCGCGCCGCAGCTCCTGCAGATGCGTCTCGAGAATCTCGGATTCGCTCATGCCTCACACCATACTGTGTATCACACACTATCGTCAATGACACATCGCTGTTTATAGAGCAGGCGTATATGTACGCGACACGCTGGAGTGTCGCGTATGTACGCCAACTCATCGAGGGAGGGACAGGATGAACGGGTGAGCAGTGCAGCAGCTTGGCCCGACCTCGCGGAGATCCTCGATTCCGCGCACGTGGTGGCGCTGCCGCTCGCGACGCGGTTCCGCGGCATCGATGTGCGCGAGGCGCTCCTCTTCGAGGGCCCCGAGGGCTGGGCCGAGTTCTCGCCGTTCGCCGAGTACGACGACGTCGAAGCCGCGACGTGGCTGGCTGCCGCCATCGAGGATTCACGGATGCCGCGCCCCGCCGCCCGCCGGGAGCTCATCGGCGTCAACGCCACCGTGCCGGCCGTGGCCGCGGCATCCGTTCCCGACGTGCTCGCGCGGTTCGACGGCTGCCGCACCGCGAAGGTCAAGGTGGCCGAGCCCGGTCAGGTGCTCGCGGACGACGTCGCCCGCGTGCGCGCGGTGCGCGAGGCGATGGGGCCCGAGGGGCGCGTCCGCGTCGACGCGAACGGCGCGTGGAACGTCGACGAGGCGGAGCACGCGGTCCACGCCCTCGCCGAGTTCGACCTCGAGTACGTCGAGCAGCCGTGCGCGAGCGTCGAGGAGCTCGCGGAGCTCCGCCGACGTGTGAAGTACATGGGCATCCCGATCGCGGCGGACGAGAGCGTGCGCAAGGCCGCTGATCCGCTCGCGGTCGCCCGGGCCGGGGCGGCCGACCTGCTGGTGATCAAGGCGCAGCCGCTCGGTGGCCTGCGGCGAGCGCTCGAGATCGTCGGGGAGGCGGGGCTGCCCGCGATCGTGTCGAGCGCCCTCGACACGTCGGTGGGGCTGTCGATGGGCGTCGCGCTGGCCGCGGCGCTTCCCGAGCTCGACTACGACTGCGGACTCGGCACGGCGTCGCTGTTCACGGCGGACGTCGTCGACCCTCCGCTCACGCCGCGCGCCGGCGTACTCACGGTGGGTCGGGTCACCCCCGACACGGCGCTGCTCGCCGAGCATGCAGCATCCGCCGCCCGCCGCCAGTGGTGGCTCGACCGGCTCGCCCGCTGTTACGCGGTGGTTCGCTCCGCGGAGTGATGCCGGCGGGGCTCAGTGCCGCGGAAGGCTCGGGTGCGTTTCGACTCGCACGCTCGCTCAACGACCGGGAGAGAGCCCGAGGAGATCAGAGCGGGTCGACCAGCGCCGTCGCGAGGCGGGCGGTGCGCTCGTTCACGAGGGCGTGCATCGCGGGAGTGCTGAGGCCCGACATGATGGCGTAGGCCGACGTGTCCTCCCACGTCTGCAGGATGACGCCGGCGAACTCCTGCGCGGGCACCCGCAGGCGGAAACGGTACGTGAGGGCGAGCTCCTCGATGAACGAGCCGACGCGCTCGACCATCCCCGCCTGCCACGCGAGGTAGGTCTCGGCGAGCCGCTGATCGCGCATCGCACGCGTGCGGATCTCGCTGGTCAGCAGGATGCCCTGCTTCTTGTCGAACGCGACGTCGAGCAGCTGGCGCACGAGGGCGCCGGGCTCGAGGTCCTCGCCACGCTCCTGCAGCTGGGCGACGCGCTCGGCGACCTCATCGATCTTCTCGCCGGCGACCCGTTCGGTCAGGGCGAGCATGAGCTCGTCCTTGGTCTCGAAGTTCGAGTAGAACGCGCCGCGCGTGAACCCCGCGCGCTCGCAGATCGCTTCGACGGATGCTGCGTCCAGGCCGACTTCCGCGAAGACCAGGGCGGCAGCGTCCAGAAGCTTCTGCCGGGTCGCCTCGCGACGGCGCGAGGTGCCGGTCGCTTCGGCCACGGGGGTGTCGGTCATCGATCCTCCATCTCGTCCAGTCTCACACGCACTACTCAGGTTGGGGCGGGCAACCCGCCCTACGATACACTCATGTATCCGATACAGCGCTGTATCGACGGTTCCCGAACTCTCCACCCGTAACCGGAGGCGCTGTTGTCGACTCTTCTGTATGCCCTCGGCCGATGGACCTACCGCCACCCCTGGCGGGTGCTGGTCTCGTGGCTGATGCTTCTCGGCATCGCCCTCGCCTTCGCGATCCCGCACCTGGGCGGCACAGACAACTCGTTCTCGATCCCGGGCACCGAGGCTCAGGAGGGCATCGAGCTGCTCGACCGCAGCTTCCCCCAGGCGAGCGGCACGAGCGCGCAGCTCGTCATCGTGACAGCGGACGGCGACCAGATCGACGAGGAGCCGTATGCGGGCGCGATCGACGACACCGTCGCGCACCTGGAAGATCTCGACGGTGTCATCGCGGTGACCGATCCGTTCAACGAGATGGTCACGGGCATGGTGTCGGACGACGAGTCGGCCGCGATCATCCGCCTGCAGTTCGACGGCCAGGCCACGGATGTCTCGGACGAGACCAAGGAGGGCCTCGAGGACGTCGCCGACGACCTCCGCGAGACGCTCCCCGAGGGCTCGCAGGTCGCGATGGGCGGCGACCTCTTCTCGACGTCGGTGCCCGCGCTCTCCCTCATCGAGGCGGTGGGCGTGCTCATCGCACTGTTCGTGCTCATCGTGACGTTCCGCTCGTTCGCGGTCGCGTGGTTCCCGCTCGTGTCCGCGCTCATCGGGGTCGGCCTGGCGATCGCGCTGATCTTCGTCGCCACCGCGTTCGTCTCGGTCTCGTCGACCACCCCGATGCTCGCGATCATGCTGGGGCTCGCGGTCGGCATCGACTACGCCCTGTTCATCGTCGCCCGACATCAGGACCAGGTGCGCGCGGGCGTCGAACCCGAGGAGTCCGCCGCACGGGCAACCGGCACGGCGGGGTCCGCCGTCGTGTTCGCCGGCATCACGGTGCTCATCGCCCTCATCGGCCTCGGCTTCGCCGGTATCCCCTTCCTCACCACGATGGGCATCGCCGCCGCCGTCGCCGTCGCGATCGCCGTCGTCGTCGCCCTCACCTTGACGCCCGCGCTCCTCGGCTTCGCGAAGCACCGCGTCGCGGGGTGGGGTCACGGCAAGAAGCGGAGAGGGATGCCGCTTCCCGGCGCGCGCCGCTCCACGACGCCCGGACCCGAGAGCGAGGCGGAGACCACGGACGTCGACGTGCCCGCCGACGTCTCGGCAGGTGACGGCGCCGACACGGCACTCGCGGACCACGCGCCGGCGAAGCGGACGAATCGCTGGGTGCAGCTGGTCACCAAGCACCCGATCGTCACCACCGTTGCGGTGATCCTCACCCTCGGCGTCATGGCGATCCCCGCCGCGAGCCTCGCGCTGGCGCTTCCGAACGCCGGCCAGCAGCCGGAGTCGAGCCAGGCGCGTCAGGCCTACGACCTCACGGCCGAGCACTTCGGGCCGGGGTCGAACGGTCCGCTCATCATGACGGGCACGATCGTGACGTCGACGGATCCGCTCGGACTCATGGCCGACCTCAAGGCCGAGATCGGGAAGGTGCCGGGCGTGAAGGAGGTCGCCCTCGCGACGCCGAACGAGACAGCCGACACCGGGCTCATTCAGATCGTGCCCGAGACCGCGCCCGACGACCCGGCGACCGCCCAGCTCGTGCGCGACCTGCGTGCGCTCGCCCCGGAGCTCGAGGACGAGTACGGCGTCGATCTCAAGGTCACCGGATTCACCGCCGTCGGCATCGACATCTCGGACCGCCTGGGCGCCGCCCTTCTGCCGTTCGGCGTGTTCGTCGTGGGCCTGTCGCTCGTGCTCCTCATGATCGTGTTCCGTTCGATCTGGGTGCCGATCAAGGCTGCCCTCGGCTACCTGCTGTCGGTGATGGCCGCGTTCGGCGTCGTCGCGGCGGTGTTCGAATGGGGCTGGGGTGCCGAGCTGCTGCACGTCGACCGCACCGGCCCGGTGATCAGCTTCATGCCGATCATCCTCATGGGCGTGCTGTTCGGCCTGGCGATGGACTACGAGGTCTTCCTCGTCAGCCGCATGCGCGAGGACTACGTGCACGCCCGCCGCGCCGCCGGCGGCCACGCGACGCGCGGCGGCCGCGACATCGCGGTCGGTGCCGTGCGCTCGGGCTTCACGGCCTCGGCACGCGTGGTCACCGCGGCCGCCGTCATCATGTTCGCGGTGTTCGCGGCCTTCGTGCCCGAGGGCGACTCCTCGATCAAGCCCATCGCACTGGGTCTCGCCGTCGGCATCGCCGTCGACGCGTTCCTCGTCCGCATGACGCTCGTGCCGGCCGTCATGACCCTGCTCGGCGACAAGGCGTGGTGGATGCCGCGCTGGCTCGAGCGGGTCCTTCCCCACTTCGACATCGAGGGCGAGGCCGTCGAGCGCGAGCTGTCGCTCGCCGAGTGGCCGGAGCGGAACACGACCGCCGCCGTCGTCGGCGACGGCGTCGCCGTGCGCGCGGACGCGGGCGGCTCGGCCGGCGAGGTGGTGCTGTTCGAGGACGCGGCGTTCCGCGTCGAGCCTGGCGGCACGCTCATCGCAACCGGCGACCCCCGCGCCGCACGGGCCTTCGCGCTCACGATCGCGGCGCGGCTCGCCACCACCGACGGACGCCTGCGCGTCGCCGGGCACCTGCTCCCCGAGCGCGGGGCCTGGGTGCGTGCGCACGTCGGGCTGGCGCTCCTCGCCGACGCCGACGACCGCGTGCCGGCGCTGCGCCGCGCCCTCGCCGGCAAGGCGAGCCTCGTCGTGATCGAAGGCGTCGACGCGCTCGATCACGCGGAGCGCGACCAGGCCGCCGCGCTGCTGCGCGACGCCGCGGCGGCACTCGCGGCGGTCGACGAGCGTCTGACGCTCGTCGTCACCGGACGCACCGAGAGCGCGGCTCTCGCCCTCCTCGCGGATGCGCACCGCCCCGGCGTGACCTCGATCACGCTGCACTCCGCCACCGCCCAGACCACCCCCACCGCAGAGGTGAACGCATGACCCCGAACTGGATCACCACGGCCGTCGAGCGCGCGCGCTCGACCCGGCCGGTCACGTGGCTGACGCTGATCGGCGTGCTGCTGCTGCCTGTCGTCATCGGCGGCATCCTCGTGGCCGCTCTCTACAACCCGGTGGAGCGGCTCGACAACCTCACCGCCGCCGTCGTGAACGAGGACGAGCCGGTCACGGTCGACGGGCAGCTGGTGCCGCTCGGCCGCCAGCTCACCGCCGGCCTCGTCGAGGGCTCCGACGACCTCGACAGCAACCTCACCTGGACGCTCTCGAACGCGGATGACGCGTCCGCGGGTCTCGCCGACGGCACGTACGCCGCCGTCATCACGATCCCCGAGAACTTCACGGCCGCCGCCCTGTCGACCCGCCCGGGCGAGATACCCGAGCAGGCCACGATCGAGGTGACGACGCCGCCCGACAGCCTCATCGTCGACGACGCCATCACCGCCCAGGTCGCCTCCGCGGCCGCCTCGACCATGGGCACGCAGCTGTCCACCGTCTACCTCGAGAACGTCTTCCTCGGCTTCACGACGCTGGGCGATCAGCTCGGCACCGCCGCCGACGGTGCGCAGCAGCTCGCCGACGGCGCGACCCAGGCCGCCGACGGCGCGGCGCAGCTGCCCGACGGCATCTCGCAGCTCGCAGACGGCAACGAGCAGCTGGCGAGCGGCGCCTCGCAGCTTGCGAGCGGCGCCGGGCAGATCGCGGGCGGCGCGACGTCGCTGCAGTCGGGGCTGACGACGATCGCGGGCAAGACGCGCGAAGCGTCTGCGGGTGCGCAGCAGATCGCGGACGGCGTGAACGCCGGCGCGGCCCAGCTGGAGCAGACCGGGCTCGTTCCCAGCGAGGTGTCTGATCCCCTGGACCTCTCGGCGCAGGCCGCTGCCGGAGTGCTGCAGATCGCGAATGGCTGCGCCGCAAGCGGCGCGTCCGCGACGTACTGCCAAACCCTCGTGGAGGCTGCGACGGGCGCCGACCTCGCTGCGAAGGGCTCCGTGTTTGCGGTCGACCAGTTCAACGCCGGCGCGACGGCGGAGTTCGCCAACCAGTTCCGCGAGATCGGCACGGGCGTCGGCGCGCTCGCCGGGGGTCTCACCCAGCTCGCGGGCGGCATCGACCAGTCGGCGGCCGGCGCGGGGCAGCTGGCGACCGGCGTGACCGGCATCCAGAGCGGCGCGGACGGCCTCTCCGACGGCGCATCGCAGCTCGCGTCCGGCGCGACCCAGGCCGCCGACGGCGCCACGAGCCTCGCCGACGGTGTGGCCCAGCTTGCGGACGGCACCGGCGAGCTCGCGACGGGCCTGGCCACAGCATCCGATTCCCTCCCGTCGTACACCGACGACGAGGCGACCGACCTCGCCACCGTGGTGGCGAACCCCGTCGAGGCGGAGGGCGTGGGCACGTCCTTGTTCGGTGCCTCCGCGATCCCGCTGCTCGCGACCCTCGCCCTCTGGTTCGGCGGACTCGGCACGTTCGTCGCGCTGCAGGCGGTGTCGCGCCGTGCGCTCACGTCGCGTCAGCCCTCGGCGCTGCTCGCGCTGCGGTCGTTCGCCCCGGCGGCGGCGCTCGGCGCCGTGCAGGGCATGCTGGTGGCCGGCGTCGTGCAGCTCGCCGCGTCGTACGCGTGGGCGGACTGGTGGGTGTTCGCCCTGGTGGCGGTCGTCGCCGGCATCGCGTTCGCCGCGGTGAACCAGGCCCTGATCGCCGTGTTCGGCGGTGCCGGGCGGTGGATCGCCGCACTGATCGGCGTGTTCGCCGTCGCGACCGGCGTCGTCTCGACGGTGCCCGGCGTGCTCTCGAGCGTCGCGGCGCTGCTGCCCACCGGCCCCGCCTACAACGGCATGCTCGCCGCGCTCACCTCGGCGTCGGGCCTCGGCGCTGCGGTCGCGGGCCTCGCGGTATGGACGCTGCTCGCCCTCGGCGCGACGATCCTGGCCGTCGCACGCCGGCGCAGCACGTCGGCCCGGGCGCTGCTGAAGGCGGCCCCGCTCACCGCCTGACCCCGGGTTTTGGGGCGCATTCTCTCCGTTGGGGCGCATTTCCTCCGCCCCAACGGAGAAAATGCGCCCCGAACCCGTCTCTCGGCCTCGGCCGATCGGCCGCACATCCTGGCCGATCGGCCGATTGCCCGCAGGGTGGGGGCGCGCCAGGATCGGAGCCATGAACGCCTCTGAGCCGTCACCTCGCCCGAACGAGGCGCCGCGCAACCCCGCCCGGATCCCGCCGCGCTGGTTCATCCGCGCCGCCTGGGTCGTCCATCGCGGGCTCTACCGGGTGACCGGCGGACGCTTGGGGCTGCGGCCTCCGTCCCCCACCGTCTACGGGATGATGCGCCTGCACACGGTCGGGCGTCGCTCGGGCAGCCCCCGCGTCGCGATCCTCGGGTACTTCGAGGACGGCCCCGACCTCGTCACCCTCGCGATGAACGGCTGGGGCGATCCGCCGCCGGCGTGGTGGCTGAATCTGCAGGCCCGGCCCGCGGCATCCGTCGATCTTCCCGACGGCACGCGTGACGTGCTCGCGCACGAGGCGACGGGTGCGGAACGCGAACGCCTCTGGGCCGTGTGGCGCACCCTCGAGGGCGACGCGGACCTCGACGCGTATGCGGCGCTGCGCAACCGCGAGACGCCCGTGGTCGTCCTGAGCCCCGCGCCCGCCGCGGCCTGACCCGACGACGGGACTCGCTTCGATCCGGCCGCGCGCGCGGACGAGTTCCTGACCGGCGGATGCCGCGTCCCGGCGTATCTCGGACCACCCCGCACCCCTCTCCCTTGATGAGTAGCCGTTCACCCCGGACGACGTCGAATCGGTGGGAGCCGACATGAAGGGACGTCTCGCCTCAGCTGCGCTGCTCGGCGCAGTGCTGGCCATGCTGACCGGATGCGTCGCGCCGGGAGACGCGGCGCCCCCGGACCCGGTGCCGAACCCCTCGCCGGGAGACGTCGATGGCGGCGCTCCCCCGCCGTTCCCAGGCACACCACCCGGCGAGCCCGAGCCGGTCGATCCGCACCCCACCCCGCTGCCGCCCCCGATCGGCGGCCCCGGCGATGAGGGTGAAGACATCGGCGGCGGCTCCGACGACGCCGTGGTCGCATTCCAGGAGCGCTGCGCGCACGGCGTGGAGGAATGGCGCGATGCCCTCGTCGACTACCCCGATCGCATGAGTGTGACGATCGACGTCGGCGCCAACTACAACGCGGCCGTCGATGCGCGTTCCGAGCCGCTCCCCCCGGACGAGGTCATCGAGGTCGAGGACGGCACGGCGACGAGCGAAGCCGTCCTCGTGAAGTGCACCGTGGCTGCCCGCCTGACCCCCGTCGGCCAGGCGATGGAGGTCCTCGACCAGGCGAGCGAGACGAACGCCGGATGGGTGCTGCAGGAGTTCACGCCGAGCGGCGTCATCGAGTGGTCGTGGACGGTGACGGCCCGCCACCCCGTCGACGAGCAGCTGCGGCTCGAGCTGCGACCCGCCATCGTCCTCGACGAATCGGCCGGTGATCTGGAGTACGCGGGGAAGAACGTGTCGTCCTTCACGACGGATGTGCACGTGGAGGCCTCGGCGCTCCACCACGCCGCCTACTGGGTCGACGTGAACCGGCCGCTCATCTGGACGATCGGCAGCGCGATCGGCGCGGCGACACTCGCCGTCATCGTGTGGTGGCGAAAAGCCCGCAGCCCCCGCAAGGACGCACCGACGAGTGAGCGGACCAAAGGTCCCGCTCCCCTGTCGCGAACAGCTGCTCGCGACAGCAGAACGTGACGGGTGAGCTCAGCTGAGGCCCGAGTACGCGTGCAGGCCCTTGAAGAACATGTTCACGATCGTGAAGTTGAAGATCACGGCGGTGAAGCCGATGATCGACAGCCACGCCGACCGCGCGCCGCGCCAGCCGCGCGTCGCGCGCGCGTGAATGTAGCCGGCGTAGAGCACCCAGATCACGAAGGTCCAGACTTCCTTCGTGTCGAAGCCCCAGTAGCGGCCCCACGCGTCGTTCGCCCAGATGGATCCGGCGATGAGCGTGAAGGTCCAGAAGATGAACCCGAGGATCGCGAACCGGTAGGCGAGCGACTCGAGCGCCTCGGCGCTCGGGAGGGTCTTGAGGAAGCCCGGTCCGGTCTTGGCGGTTCCGGATGCTGCGGCCTCCGCCTTCGCGAGAGCCGCGATCTTCGTCTCGCGCCGCGCCTGCATGAGCTGCAGCACCGAGAGGCCGAAGGCGAGGGCGAACAGCGCGGTCGCGAGGGACGCGACGAAGACGTGGATGACCAGCCAGACCGACTTGAGCGGGTCCATCAGGGGGACGATGTCGGTGTAGAACCAGATGGCCGTGCCGCCCAGCAGCACCACCACGAGGCCGGTGATGAACGTGCCGAGGAAGCGGAGGTCGTAGCGGAACAGCACCCCGAGGTACACGGCGACGATGAGGAGCGTGCCGGTGAGGGCGAACTCGTACATGTTCGACCACGGCACACGACCTGCGGCGATTCCGCGGGTGACGTCGCCGCCGAGGTGGAACAGGAAGCCGAGCACCGTCAGCGACGTGCCGATGCGGGCCCAGACGAGCCGCGCGCGCTTGCCGACCGGCGCGTTGAGAGCTTCCTCCGAGGCCGTCTCCTGCGCGCGCATCTGCTCGATGATGCCGATGCGCGAGCCTGCGCCCGCGCCCCCCGCGGCGACGAGCTCGCGCTCGCGCGCGATCCTGGCCGCGGCATCCTTCGCGGCGGCGTCCTTCGCGTCCACGGCGACGGCGCCGCGACGGGCCAGGTCGACCGCGTACGCGATGAACGCGAGGGCGTAGATCGCGATGGCCGTCCAGACCAGCAGCACCGAGACGTCGTCGAGGGTGAGGGGGGAGGCGTCGGGCATGGCTCTCAGTCTACGTCGGGGGTGGATTCGGGCTTGGTTGCGCGGTCGCCCGCGGTGGCGCGGTCGCCGGCGGCGGCGGGGTCGGCGAGCGACGCGAGGTGGCGCTGGGCGAACTGCTCCACGGCGCCGTCGAGCGCGGGGTCCTCACCGCGCGCGAGACCCGCGTACTCGAGGTGCACGGTGTGGCCCTGCCTGGTCGCCTTGACCCACATGCGGCGGCGCGGCACGAAGAGCGCGGCGAGCAGACCCGCCGTCGCGAGCACGGCGAACACGAGCACCCACGTCGCCGCGGCGTCTCGGTGGATCGACAGCGACACGTACCGCTTGACCGAGTCCTGGAATCCGGCGGCGTCCGGAGCCTCGTTCTCGAAGCTGATCGTGCCGAGTCCGTCGGGAAGGTCGACGGTGTCGCCGGGCTTCAGCGCGAGCGACTCGGTGCCCGAGTCGCCGCCGGCGAGTTGGGTCATCTCGCTCGGGTCGAGCGTGTACACCGACTTCGGCACGCCGCCGTCGATGCCGAGGTCCCCCGCGTAGACCCAGAACGTGAGCATCGGGTACTCGAGGTCGCCGTACACCGAGGTGTAGGCCCCGTTGGTGAGCTCCTGCGCGGTG
The DNA here is from genome assembly GCF_041938625.1 of Microbacterium trichothecenolyticum. Classification (GTDB taxonomy): domain Bacteria; phylum Actinomycetota; class Actinomycetes; order Actinomycetales; family Microbacteriaceae; genus Microbacterium; species Microbacterium trichothecenolyticum_D. Next base: position 3,629,421 of record NZ_CP169427.1, read on the forward strand.
GGATAGAAGAGGCCGACCAGGCCCACCTGCTCGCGCAGGCCGTCCGGCACCTTCACGACGCCCTGCGACGTCATGTTGTTGTCCTGCGGCAGGAACGGCACGGACTCCGAGAACACCACGTCGCCCGCGGCGCCCCGGATCGTGATGGTCGGCGCGTAGCCGTTGCCCATCAGATACACCTTGTCGCCGGCGATCGCGAGCGGGTGGTTGACGCGCACCTCGCCCTCCTGCGCGTCGGCGTCCGGGAATTGCGTCGTCAGGTGCGCGATGAAGTCGCCCGCCTGACCCGCACCCTGCTGGCCGGGCGTGACGTACGAGACGGAGAAGTCGTCGAGTGTGAGCGCGTAGGGCTCGAGCGCGTCCTCGTCGACGAACCGGCCGGGGTTGAACGACGTGTAGTCGAGCATCGTGTTGACCCACGTGCGGCCCTCGATGATGACCGTCTGGCCGGTGTAGGTGAACCCGCCGCCGATACCCACGGCGAGCAGCACCCCGACCAGCGACGCGTGGAACACCAGGTTGCCGGTCTCGCGCAGGTACCCGCGCTCCGCCGACACCGACAGCGCCTTCGCGCCGTCGTAACGGGAGACCCGGTAGCCCGCCTTCTTCAGCTGCTGCTCGGCGGCCTCGATCGCGGTCGCCGCGGCGGCGGCAGCATCCGTGTCGTCCTGGTACTCGAGGATCTCCGAGCGGTGCGCGTCCAGACGAGCCAGCCGCGCGGGCGTGCGCGGGGGCTGGGCGCGCATCGCCTTGTAGTGGTGCTTGGTGCGCGGGATGACGCAGCCGACGAGCGAGACGAACAGCAGGATGTAGATCGCCGAGAACCACGGCGACGTGTAGACGTCGAAGAGGCTCAGGTTGTCGAGCACCGGCGCGAGGTCGGGATTGTCGACGAAGTACTGGCGCACGCCATTGGGGTCCGCGCTGCGCTGCGGAACGAGCGAGCCGGGCACGGCGGCGATCGCGAGGAGCAGCAGCAGCACGAGCGCGGTGCGCATCGACGTGAGCTGGCGCCAGCCCCAGCGGAGCCACCCGACGACGCCGAGCGCGGGCTGCGTGACGTCGGATGCTGCGGAGTCGGCGTGGTCTGAAGGCCGGAGGGGGTCGGTCATCTCGTCGGTCGTCGAACCTTCCGGAGCGTCAGAGCGGGGCCGGGACACTGGCGAACACCCCCTGGAGCTGGGCCATCACAGTGGTCCAGACGCCGGTCACCATGAGAAGGCCCAGGACGATGAGCAGGACCCCGCCGATGATGTTCACGACGCGGATGTGGCGCCTGACGAACGACACCGAGCGGGTCGCCCACCCGAATCCCAGCGTGAGCAGGAGGAACGGGATGCCGAGGCCCAGCGAGTATGCGACGCCCAGCAGCGCCGCGCGCGCGGCGGAGCCGGAGTCGAAGGCCATCGTCAGGATCACGGCGAGGGTCGGGCCGATGCAGGGCGCCCAGCCGATGCCGAGCGCGATGCCCAACAGCGGCGCGCCGATCAGCCCGAGGTTGCCCCGCACCTGAGGACGCGAGATGCGCTGCGCCAGGCCGAACCACCCGATGAAGACGAAGCCCATCGCGATGATGACGACGCCGAGGATGCGCGTGATGAGGTCCTGGTACTCGAGAAGGAACCGGCCCAGCGTTCCGCCGAGCATCGCCATGCTGACGAAGACCACGGTGAAACCGGCGATGAAGAGGAGCACGCCGAGCACGAGGCGCCCGCGCGCCGGTACTCCTGCGTCCGTGCTTTGCCCACCGCTCGTTGAGCGAGCGAGGAACGCGTTCGTTGAGCGAGCCTGCGAGTCGAAACGCAGAGTGGAAACGCCTCGAGCGCTTGACGAGCCCCGGGCCGCAGCATCCGTTCCGACCGCCGTCGCCGGCCGCGGCGACACCGCGCCGCCGATGAACCCGAGATACCCCGGAACGAGCGGCAGCACGCACGGCGAGAGGAATGAGATGGCGCCGGCGAGGATCGCGATCGGGATGGCGATCAGGAGCGATCCGTCGGCGACGAGGGCGCCGAGGTTCACGACTCCTCCAGGGTGTCGCGCACGATCGTCTCGAGGATCGAGGCCTCTTCGATCTGGCCGACCAGGCGCGCGGCGACGCGGCCCTGCTTGTCGAGCACGATCGTGACGGGCACGGCGTTGAGCGGGGTCTCGCCCGCGAAGGCGAGCTTGATCGAGCCGTCCTCGATCGCCAGGGCGCTGGGGTACTCCACCCCGTACTTCTCGGCGAACGCCTGCGACGCCGCGGCGCCGTCGTACAGGTTCACCCCGAGGAACGAGACGCCCTGGTCCTGGAACTGCGCGTCGACCGCGGCCAGCTCGGGAGCCTCGACGCGGCACGGGGCGCACCCCGCGTACCAGAAGTTCACGACGAGCACCTCGCCGGCATAGTCGGCGCTCGAGGTCGAGCCGCCCGTGTCGAGCACACCCTCGAACTCGACCGGCTCGGTGCGGTCTTCGGCCGGGATCTCGACCACGCGGAAGCCGTCGGCCGCGACGAAGCCCTTGTTGTCACCCGAGCGGTACTGCTCGGCGAGGGGGTCGCTCGTGCACGCGGCGAGTCCGGCGATCAGCCCGACGACGAGGAGAGCGGATGCTGCGGCCCGCACCTTCTGGAACCGCTGACTCATACCGCCCCCACATCCACCGCGCCGGCCGTCGACGCCGGTTCGGCGTAGGCGGTCTCGGTCCAGGTGCCGTCGACCATGTCGAAGCTCGTCACGCTCGACAGCGCGCAGCGTCGCGCGCGGGGGTCGTGCCGGAGCGGAAGCCCGGCGACCGCGAGGTGGGTGATCCAGATCGGGAGCTGATGCGACACGATGACGACGTCGCCCGAGTCCGCAGCATCCCATGCGTGCGTCATCGCCGAATTCATGCGGCCCACGACGTCCGCGTACGGCTCGCCCCAGCTCGGCAGCGCGGGCTTGCGCAGATGCTGCCAGTTCCACGGGTTGAGGAGGGCCCGTGCCATGCGCTTGCCCTCGAAGACGTTGGTCGGCTCGATGACCCGCTCATCGAGGACCGGCCGGAGGCCGAAGAGCTCGGTGAACGGCTCGGCCGACTCCTGCGTGCGCTGCAGCGGCGAGCACACGAGCGCCGACACGGGACGGTCGAGCGACTGGATGTACTCGGCGGCCTGCCGCGCCATGTGGCGGCCGTCGGCGCTCAGCCCGTACCCCGGGAGTCGCCCGTAGAGCACGCGGGCAGGGTTGTGGACCTCCCCGTGGCGCACAAGATGGAGGCGAGCTGCGGGCACCGGCCCAGTCTACGTGGGGGTCTTCTGTGGACCGGCTGAGCGTTCTCCCAGGTTCGGCGGGGGCGCCTCAGTCGAGCTCGGGCTCGGGACCGCCGGAGGTGCCGCGGGACTCGAGCAGCGCGCGGACCCGCACATAGAGGAACCACGCCACGCCGATCACGGCGGCCGCGATGACGACGTACTGCAGGATGTCGGCGTACCGCTCGACGATGTGCCAGGACTCCCCGAGGAAGAAGCCCGAGAAGACGAAGATCGAGTTCCACACCAGGCTTCCCGCCGCGGTCAGCAGCGTGAACCGCCACACCGGCATGCGGGTGATGCCCGCGGGGATCGAGATGAGGCTCCGGAAGATCGGGATCATGCGCCCGAAGAACACCGCCTTTCCGCCGTGACGCCCGAACCATGCGACGGTGCGGTCGATGTCTTCCGGGTGCAGCAACGGCACCTTGGTCGCGATGGCGCGCAGCCGTGCGATCCCGAGCCACGCGCCGAGGCCGTAGAGGAGGAGGGCGCCGGCGATCGATCCGACGGTGGTCCACACCAGGGCCTCGACCAGCGAGAACGATCCGCGGCTGGCCGCGAGCCCCGCCATCGGCAGGATGACCTCGCTCGGCAGCGGCGGGAAGAGGTTCTCCATCGCTATCGCGATGCCTGCTCCCGCGGGTCCGATCACGTCCATCAGCGAGACGGCCCAGTCCGCGAGAGCGGTGATCCAGGAGCCGTCGGTCGTCGTCGCAGTCGTCATTCGTCGGATCCCCGTCCGTCGGTGGCATTCTCGTGGCGGCGGCCGCGACTCTTCGGCGCGACGTCGTCCACGCTACGGGGCGATGATGAACGATTCCCGGGTGCAGACCCCCGGAAGCCGATGAAGCGCGTTGGAGTGCGCTGCGTCAGGCGCCCGAGCTTGGTACGCCTGCGGCGGTGACGACGAAGGCGAGCAGGAGCGACAGCACGATGAGCACGGCCCCGGCGAGCGGCACCCAGAAGGCGAGGCGCCGCTTGACCATGAGGATGACGGCGACCACCACGGTGATCGCGAACGCGACCCACGGCAGGATCATGCCCATCATCCAGCCGATCGCGATCAGGCTGCCGTCGCACGTGAGGTTCCCGCACGGATCCGACGCCATCACGAGGAACATGCCCGTGACCGAGGCGAGGCCCGCGAGCACGCCGTCGGCGACGAGCAGCACGATCGTGATGACGACGTCGAGAACCTTGACCGGCCGCTTGGCGGGCGGAGCGTCTTCGTCCGGCGCACTGTATGCCGGGCCCCCGGGATAGAGAGGCGGTGCCGGCGCCGTCCCTGCCGGTGCGGGCTGCTCGGGTTCCGGCGTGGTCATGCCCGCATGGTAGCGGTGGGCGCGGATTTCGGCGAGAAGGCGCACGCGGCGCGTCACCTAGACTTGTCGCTCGTGAGTCAACGCGTCCTCGTCAAGCAGCTGCAGGGTCTCGCCGACGGCCCCGTCTCCGTCTCCGGGTGGGTCGAGACCGTCCGCGATCAGAAGAAGGTGCAGTTCGTCATCCTCCGGGATGAATCCGGCGCGGTGCAGCTGGTGAACCCCGCAACCCGTCCGGCAGACGACGGCACGGAACAGGATGCTGCGGCCCTGGCCCTCACGGACCTCATCTCCAACCTCGCCACCGGCACCTTCCTGACCGTGACCGGCGAGCTCAAGCACGACGAGCGCGTGAAGCTCGGCGGCGTCGAGATCAAGATCACCACGCTGGACATCGCTGCCGCAGCGCTGCCCGAGACGCCGATCGCCGCGGACTCGGGTCTCGACAAGCGCATGGACTGGCGCTTCCTCGACCTGCGCCAGCGCCGCAACAACCTCATATTCCGCGTGCAGACGACCCTCGAGCACGCCATGCGCACCTACTGGATCGAGCGCGATTACATCGAGGTCCACTCCCCCAAGCTCATGGCGTCGGCATCCGAGTCCAACGCCGAGCTGTTCGAGGTCCCGTACTTCGAAGACAAGACCGCGTATCTCGCGCAGTCGCCGCAGTTCTTCAAGCAGATGGCCCAGGTCGCAGGCTTCGGCAAGATCTTCGAGATCGCGCCCGCCTTCCGCGCCGATCCCTCCTTCACGAGCCGTCACGCGACCGAGTTCACGTCGATCGACGCCGAGATCAGCTGGATCGACTCTCACGAGGACGTCGCCGCGATGCAGGAGGAGCTCCTGCAGACCGCGTTCCAGGCCGTGAAGGACAAGCACGGCGCCGAGATCGAGGAGCTCTTCGGCCTCGAGGTGCAGGTGCCCGCGATCCCGTTCCCGCGGATCCCGCTGGCCGAGGCGCGCGAGATCGTCAAGAGCCGCGGCTACGAGATCCCCCGTACGGACGGCGACCTCGACCCCGAGGGCGAGCGCCAGATCTCCGCATACGTCGAGGAGACCTACGGCCACCAGTTCGTCTTCATCACCGACTACCACCCCGAGATCCGCGCGTTCTACCACATGCGCGACGAGGAGACCGGGCTGACCAAGTCGTACGACCTCCTCTTCAAGGGCGTCGAGATCACGACGGGCGCACAGCGCGAGCACCGCGTCGACGTGCTGATCGAGCAGGCGAAGGAGAAGGGGCTGGGGGCCGAGCACCTCGACTTCTACTTCGACTTCTTCCGCTACGGCGCCCCGCCCCACGGCGGGTTCGGCATGGGCCTCGCGCGTGTGCTCATGCTGCTGCTCGGCCAGGACTCGATCCGCGAGGTCACGTATCTCTTCAGAGGCCCTACGCGCCTCGCCCCTTGAGCCCGGAGGTGACGGATGCCGCGGCCCGCGGCATCCGTTCTCTGCTGCTCATCACGTGCCGCGTGCCGTACCGGAATCAGGCGGTCAGCGCCGCGCGCAGGCGGTCGGGCGACACGCGCCAGTGGCCGTGCAGCTCGCCGTCGATGAGCACGACGGGGATCTTCTCCCACCACTGCGCGTAGAGGGAGGGGTCGTCGGCGATCGAGAGCTCCTCGACGTCGACCGAATCCTCGGGCAGCTCTGCCACGACGGTCTCGACGACCTCACGTGCGACGTCGCACAAGTGGCAGTCGGGCTTGCCGATGAGGGTGACGGTTCTCACGCGGGTGGTCACGCCTCGACCGGGTAGCCGGCCGCGACCCACTCGTTGGTGCCGCCGTCGACGTTGGTCACGTCGTAGCCGCGTGCCTCGAGGGCCTCGACCACGCGGCCGGACCGGCCGCCGATCGCGCAGATGACGTCGAACGCGCCGTCGGGCAGTTCGTCGAGGCGGCCGCCGATCGCCGACATCGGGATGTTGACGGCGCCGGGCACGTGGCCCGCGGCGAACTCATCGACCTCGCGGACGTCGATGAGCGGGGTGTCGACGCGGTCGCGCAGCTGCTGGACGGTGATGGACTTCATGACGGCCTCTCGGGTCGCGGGCTCTGCCGGTGGGAGCAGGGATACACGAAGCGCCCGTCCGGAGACAGGCGCTTGGTGCGGATGCCGCTTACTTCTTGTTGCGGCGCTGGTGGCGAGTCTTGCGAAGCAGCTTGCGGTGCTTCTTCTTCGCCATGCGCTTGCGGCGCTTCTTGATGACAGAACCCACGGAAACCTCACTAGATCGGGGTCTGGACGCGGTCTCGCCGCGCCCGGGAACGGGGCAAAAGGAAAAATGCCTCGGAACAGTCTAGCCGACGTCGGCGATCGGCCGTTGCAGGGCTTCGGTGACCGCGGACTCCGGCACGCGATAGCTGCGCCCGAAGCGCACCGCGGGCAGCTCGCCCGAGTGCACGAGGCGGTAGACCGTCATCTTCGAGACGCGCATCAACTCGGCGACCTCGGCCACCGTGAGGAAGCGCACGTCCGGCAGTTCAGCCATGTCGATTCCCCTTCCCCAGAAGTACTGCAGTCACTCTAGAACGCGCGCGACCCGCGTGTAAACACAGAGACTGGTGTGAATCACGTGACGCGTGGTGCCGGTGAGGCATCACTCGGCCGGCCGCTGTCGAGCGCGGCGCTCGCGCGCCTCGCGCGCGGCCTGCCGCTCGAGCTTGTGCGCGTCGCGCAGCGCCTTCTCGGCCTCGCGCACCGCCTTGCGCGCCTCGCGGAACTTCTTGTCGTCGGCGATGTCGGCGTCGTCGGGCACGACCCACGACCGCGGCCGCTCCCGGCGGCCCTCCGCCGTCGCGGCGATGTAGTCGCTGACCCCCTCGAGCCCCCGCGCGAGCGCGAAGGAGAACGGATCGGAGTCGTCGAGGAACGCCCCCGCCTCGATCGCGGCGCGGAGCTCCGGGTAGGCGTCGGCCGTGATGAGCGTGCGGAACAGTGCGTCCTCGCTGCGGCTGATGGCGTCGCCGTCCACGCCCCGTTCGCGCTCCATGCGCGCGTACCCGGCGAGGACCGTTCCGGCCCAGTGGGCGGTCCCGGTGACGAGCAGCATCACCGCGAGGCGCTCGGTGTACGTGAGGCCGGTGTCGGCGAGCGCGCTGAGACCCGCATCCATCCACGCGGCAGTGTTGGGGGTCGCGGGCACACCGGAGATGGGCACGTCGAGCACCCACGGGTGCGTCAGGTAGTGGTGCAGCTGCTCGCGGTACAGCGCTTCGAGGCGCTCCCGCCATCCCCCGGCGGTCCGGGTGGCTTCGGAGGGGGCGCCGGTGGCCTCCTCCTGCATCAGCAGGATGAGGTCCTCCTTCGCGTTGACGTAGCGGTAGAGCGACATCGGCGTGAAGCCCAGGCGCGCCGCCACAGCGGCCATCGACACGGCGCCGAGGCCCTCGGCATCCGCGATCTCCACCGCCGCCTCCACGATGCGCTCGACGCTCATCTCGCGCTTGGGGCCGCGCTGCGGGTTGGCCGCCACGCCCCAGGCGAGGGCGATGCCCCGCGGAAGCTCGGGTTCGGCTGCATCGGTCATGGCGTCAGTCTAGGACTGTTTATTCCATAAACAGTGTGTTAGCGTCATAAACAGTTACTGCCATAAACAGTTTCTCCCCTACACGGTCACTCGGAAGGATGTCCCATGCCCGACCGCACCGCACCGCCGGTCATCGTCGTCGAAGGCCTGCGCAAAGCCTTCGGCCGCCAGCAGGTCCTCGACGGACTCGACCTCGAGGTCGCGCGGGGCGAGGTCTTCGCACTGCTGGGCCCGAATGGCGCCGGCAAGACCACGACCATCAACGTGCTCACCACGCTCGTCCGCCCCGACGCCGGCATCGCCACCGTCGCCGGCATCGACGTCGTTCGCGACCCCGAGCAGGTCAAGCGGCGGATCAGCCTCACCGGCCAGTCCGCCGCCGTCGACGACGCGCTCACGGGCACCGAGAACCTCGTCATGCTCGGGCGGCTTTCGGGCCTGTCGCGGCGGACCGCCCGCGCGCGTGCCGCCGAGCTGCTCGAACGCTTCGGGTTGACTGATGCCGCCAGCCGTCGCGTCGGCGCCTACTCGGGCGGCATGCGCCGACGCCTCGACCTCGCCCTGAGCTTCGTGGTCGCCCCCGAGATCCTCTTCCTCGACGAGCCGACGACGGGCCTGGACACCCGCAGTCGCCGCGAGCTGTGGGGCGTTATCCGGTCGCTCGCCGACGCGGGCACCACTGTCTTCCTCACCACGCAGTACCTCGAGGAAGCCGACCAGCTCGCCGACCGCATCGCCGTGCTCGACGACGGCCGGGTCGTCGCCGCCGGAACGGCCGGGCAGCTGAAGGCGCGCATCGGCGGCGACGCCGTCGAACTGCATGATGCGCACGGGGTGCTCCTGCGCCAGGTGCCGACCGACGGCTCCGTGTCGGGAGTGCGGCGTGCACTCGACCTCCTCGACGAGTCCGGCGCCGAGGGGGTCGTGACGCTCCGGCGCCCGAGCCTCGACGACGTCTTCCTCGCCCTCACCTCCCCCGACGGCCGCGGCGCCCGCCGCGCCACGTCGGCCGAAACCGTCAAGGAGCCCGCATGACCGCCATCGCCCCTGCGCCGACCCTGCGCCCGCGCATCTCGGGCCTGACCGCCGAGCGCGTCTTCGTCGGCCGAAGCCTGCTGCACTCCCTGCGGGACGGAGAGTCGCTGCTCATGGCGATCATGCTGCCGGTCCTGCTCATGGTGCTGTTCACATACGTCTTCGGCGGCGCCATCGATCCCTCGGGCGGGTACGTGAACTACGTCGTGCCGGGCATCATCCTCCTGTGCGCCGGCTTCGGCGCCGCCTCGACGGCGGTGTACGTCGCGAACGACATGAAGGCCGGCATCATCGACCGGTTCCGCACGATGCCGCTGCGGGCGAGCGCCGTCCTCACCGGGCACGTGGTGGCGAGCCTGCTGCGCAACCTGCTCGCCACCGCCGTGGTGATCGGCGTCGCGCTGCTGGTCGGGTTCCGCCCGACGGCCGACGTCTGGGGCTGGATCGGCGCCGTCGCGCTGATCGCGCTGTACATCCTGACGATCACGTATCTCTTCGCCGCCATCGGGCTCGCCGCGGGAAGCCCCGAAGCGGCGAACGGCTACGGGTTCATCATCCTGTTCCTGCCGTACCTGTCGAGTGCGTTCGTGCCCGTCACGACGATGCCCGAATGGCTGCAACGGGTGGCCGAGTACCAGCCGGTGACGCCGATCATCGAGGCGCTCCGCAGCCTGCTGATGGGCACGCCGATGGGCGAAGCCGGGTGGTGGGCGATCGGCTGGTGCCTCGTCATCCTCGCGATCTCGTTCGCGTGGGGCGGGTGGCTGTTCCGCCGCAAGGCCGGCCGCCGGTAGCGCACACCGCGGGGGAGACGGATGCTGCGGCCCGCAGCATCCGTCTCCACATGTCAGCGTCCGGGGAGGCGCTTGAAGGCGCTCTCGAGGGCGTGCTTCGCGGAGGCGGCGGCGCGGCCCACGACCTCGGCCGCGTGCGCCGCGGAATCGGGCAGTGCGGCGGCGAGGCCGTCGCCGTCGATGGCGCTGTCGTCGTCGAGGAAGGGCACGAGCCAGTCGTCGACCTCGTCGAGGGGTGCGGCCGAGAGGCTGTAGTAGCGGTGCTGGCCCTCTTCGCGCACCGAGACGAGGTGCGCGTCGCGCAGCACCTTGAGGTGCTTCGAGACCGTCGGCTGACTGGCGCCCAGCTCGGTCACGATGTGCGACACGCTGGTGCCGCGCTCTCCGGCGGTGGATCGATCGAGCAGCAGTCGCAGGATGTCGCGACGCGTTCCGTCCGCGATCACGTCGAAGATGTCCGCCATGTGCTCAGATTAGTCGGGAGCCCAGCGGAGTACCATGAGCGAGACCGCCGGGCCGCCCGCACGAGGACCGTTCGCACCAGGAGGAACCCCGCATGACGGATGGCAGGCGCGCCGCCCCCGTCTCAGGCATGGGCGCTCTGCGCGCCATCGGCCACGGGTTCATGGAGTTCTTCCGCGACCTGACCCAGCGCTCACCCGCCCGGTTCGCGATCATCATCTTCCTGTCCCTGATCCTCGTGTTCACGGGGCTGTTCTCGCTTCCGCTCGCGGCGGCGAACGGTCAGGTCACTCCCTTCGCCGACGCCTTCTTCACGGCCGTGTCGACGATCTGCGTCACCGGACTCGCCACCGTCGACATGGCGACGCATTGGTCGCCATTCGGCCACGTGCTGGTGTTCATCGGCGTCCAGATCGGTGCCCTCGGCGTGCTGACGCTCGCGTCGATCCTGGGCCTCGTGATCTCGCGGCGACTCGGTCTGCGGGCGAAGCTCATCGCCGCGAGCGACTCGAATCCGCTGCGCACCCACGGCGGGCCGGTCAACGAGGGGCAGACGGTGCAGCTGGGCCAGATCGGCAGCCTGCTGGCGACGGTCGCGCTGTCGACGCTGGTGATCGAGACGATCATCGCGATCCTCCTATACCCCGGCCTGATCGTCGCGGGCGTCCCGTGGCACGTCGCGCTCTGGGAGGCGCCGTACTTCGCGGCGATGTCGTTCACCAACACCGGCTTCACGCCCAACGCCGAGGGACTGGTGCCCTTTCGTCACGACTACTTCTTCCTCACCGTGCTCATGGCGGGCGTGTTCCTGGGCTCCATCGGCTTCCCCGTCATCTACACGCTCCTCCGGCAGCGCTGGCGGGTACGGCGGTGGTCGCTGCACGCGAAGCTCACCATCATCACGACCGTGACCCTGTTCTTCCTCGGCGGCGTGGTGTTCCTCGTCCTCGAGTATGACAACCTGCTCACGCTCGGCACCAACGACGCGTGGGATACGACGTTCCAGGCGTTCTTCCTGTCGGCGATGACGAGATCCGGCGGCTTCGCGATCCTCGACATCGGCGAGCTCAATCAGTCCAGCCTGCTCGTCGCGTGCATGCTCATGTTCGTCGGCGGCGGCTCGGCGTCGACTGCGGGCGGCATCAAGGTCACGACCCTCGCGGTCATCGCGCTCGCGGTCATCTCCGAGGCGAAGGGCCGCGCGTCGAACCAGGTGTTCGGTCGCCGCATCCCGAGCGACGTGCTGCGCGTCGCGCTGTCGGTCGTCGCGTGGGGATCGACGATCGTCGCGATCTCGACGATCATCATCACGCAGATCACGAAGGCCGATCTCGGCGACGTGCTCTTCGACGTGATCTCGGGCTTCGCGACCGTGGGCCTGTCGACGGGCCTCACGGCGGAGCTGCCCGATCCCGCCATCTACGTCCTGGCCATCACGATCGTCATGGGTCGCGTTGGTACAGTGACACTCGCCGCGGCGGTGGCCGCGTCATCCCGATCGCAGCTTTACTCGCTGCCGGTGGAAAGGCCGATCGTTGGTTGAGCGGATGAGGGGCGATGCGCCCGTTCTCGTGATCGGACTCGGGCGCTTCGGCGCCGCCTGCGCGGGTGAGCTCGACCGGCTCGACCGCGAGGTGCTCGCCATCGACGACAACCTCGACCTCGTGCAGAAGTGGTCCGAGCGGGTCACCCACACCGTCCAGGCCGACGCCCGCAACATCGACGCACTGAAGCAGATCGGCGCCCAGGACTTCTCGGTCGCCGTGGTCGCGGTCGGCTCGTCGATCGAGGCATCCGTCCTCATCACCGCCAACCTCGTCGATCTGAAGGTGCCGCAGATCTGGGCGAAGGCGGTCTCGCAGTCGCACGGCAAGATCCTCGCCCGCGTCGGAGCGAACCACGTCATCTACCCCGAGCGCGAGGCGGGCGAGCGCGTCGCGCACCTCGTCAGCGGTCGCATGCTCGACTTCATCCGGTTCGACGACGACTTCGCGCTCGCGAAGCTCTACCCCCCGAAGTTCATCCGCGGCGTCGGCCTCAACGAGTCGGGCGTGCGCACGAAGTACAACGTGACCGTCGTGGGCGTGAAGAGCCCGGGGAAGCCCTTCCGCTACGCCGAGGCGAACACCGTGGTCACCAACCACGACCTCATCATCGTGTCGGGCACGAACTCCGACATCGAGCGCTTCGCGTCGCTCGAGCGCTGATCCGCCACGGCCCCCCGCGCGGATGTCGGCGGGCGGAGGCAGACTGGCGGCATGAGCGATCGAGAGAGCATCGTCGCGGGTGCCCAACGCTGGCTCGACGGCTATCGCCGGGCCTGGGCGTCCAACGACGCCGACGATATCCGCGCCATCTTCAGCGACGACGCCGAGTACCGGTACGAACCGTGGGGCGACCCGCTGCGCGGGCAGGACGCCATCGTGGCGTCGTGGCTCGAACGGCAGGACGAACCCGGGTCCTGGAGCTTCGAGGGCCGCGTGATCGGCGTCGACGGCCGGCTCGCCTTCATCCAGGGCGAGACGACCTACACGTCGGGCCGCAGCTACAGCAACCTCTGGGTGGTGACGCTGGCCGACGACGGCCGCGCGGACGCGTTCACCGAGTGGTACATGGATCGGTCGAAGGCGAGCTGAGCCTCAGGCTCCCGCCGCGAGCTCCTTCGCGCGGGCGAGGGCTGCATCCGTCGCCTCGGCGAACACGCCGTCGAGGCGCGCCTCCTGCAGCACGGCGATGGCGCGCTCGGTGGTGCCCTTCGGGCTGGTCACGCGTCGGCGCAGCTCCGCTGGGTCGTCATCGGACGCCTCGAGCAGCGCCGCGGCGCCGATGAAGGTCTGCTCGGCCATGAGCCGCGCCTCCGACGGGGCGAACCCCTTGCCGACCGCGGCCTTGGTGAACTCCTCCACGAGCAGGAAGAAATAGGCCGGGCCCGACCCCGAGATCGTGGACAGGGCGTCGATCTGCGACTCCGGCACTTCGATGACGGTGCCGACCGTCTCGAACAGCCGGCGAACCGTGGCGACCGCATCCTCGTCGGCGTGCGAACCGGCCGCGAGACCCGTGACACCGCGACCGACGAGCGCGGGGGTGTTCGGCATCGAGCGCAGCACGGTGACCCCGTCGCCCAGGATCTCCTCGAACGTCGCGATCGTGACGCCCGCGGCGAGGCTCACCACGATGGAGCCGGGCTGCAGCGCAGGAGCGATCTCGCGCAGCAGGTCCGGCACCATGACCGGCTTGACGCCGACGAGCACGACGTGGGCCGCGGCCGCAGCATCCGTGTTCCCCGTCGGATCCGTCTCGAGCGCGATGCTCGTCACGCTCGCGAGACCGCCGAGCTCCGCTGCCTTCGCGAGGGAGCGGTTCGTCGTCGTCACTCCGCCTGCCGCGAGCCCGGAACGCGAGAGGCCGCGGGCGATCGCACCACCCATCGAGCCGGCGCCGAGGATGGCGATGGGCGGGAGGTCGGGGGTGTCTGCAGCCATGGTCCGATCCTACGAGCCGCCCCGGTTCGCCACTCAGGATGGTTGCCGTCACGGCGTGCGCCGCCCCCCGCACAGACGCGACTCGCGCCGCACCCCGAGGCCATCCGTCCTGAAACGGCAACACGCGAAGACTGATATCGGTCTTGACTTATATAAGCGGCGGCGCAATCATTGGATCGTGCACGCACTCGACATCCTCGGTGACCCGGTGCGCCGGCGCATCCTCGAACTCCTGGCGGAGGGCGAGCGCAGCGCCGGCGAGATCGGCGAGGACGTGCAGCGCGAATTCGGCATCTCGCAGCCCGCCGTCTCGCAGCACCTGCGAGTGCTGCGAGAGTCCGGCTTCGCGACCGTGCGCCCGGAAGGCGTCCGGCGCCTCTACGCGATCGCCCCCGACCCGCTCGAGAACGCGGCGGCCTGGTTCGACCCTTTCCGGCGGTTCTGGCAGCCGCACCTCGACGCCCTCGGCACCGAGCTCGCGCGCGGACGCCGCGCCCGCCGCCTCGCGGCCGAACAGGCGGATGCCGAGACCCGTACCCCCGACTCCGATACCGAAGAATCCGACACGACCGATCCTCAGGAGGAATGACATGGTCGACGTACAGAGCCAGCTCGCCGCGGTGACGCGCGAGATCGCGAGCGAAGAGGTCGACGGCTTCCCGTCGCACGTGCAGACGCTCGCGCAGACGTATCCGTCACCCATCGACGACGTGTGGGACGCCGTCACCAGCGCGGACCGGATCGCCCGATGGTTCCAGCCCATCTCGGGCGAGCTCATGGTCGGCGGTCGCTACCAGATCGAGGGCAACGCCGGCGGCGAGATCCAGGAGTGCGCCCCTCCCGAAGGCGGCGCCGCGCACTACAAGGCGACGTGGGAGTACGGCGGCGGGGTGACGTGGCTCACGGTGCGGCTCACCGCCGAGCCTGGCGAGGCGACCCGCTTCGAACTGGAGCACATCGCCCGCACCGACGACGTGCCCGCCGAGTTCTGGGACCTCTACGGCCCCGGTGCCACCGGCGTCGGCTGGGACGGCGGACTGCTCGGACTCGGCCTTCACCTCACCGGCGGCGGCGGACCGAAGCCCGAAGACGCCGAGGCGTGGGCTTTCACCGATGAGGGCCGCGCGTTCTACCGCGGTGCCGCCGATGCGTGGGGTGCCGCGCACGCCGCCGACGGCGCGGATCCCGCCGCCGCCCGGCGAGCAGCCGACAACACGTATGCGTTCTACACCGGCCAGACCCCGCCATCCACGGCGGAATGACACGGATGCCGCGGCCCCGCAGCATCCGGAACATGAAAGCTGATTCACAAGGTCGGGCGGCCGGTCTATTCTCGTGAGTGGGCGGGGGCGCAGGGGCTTCCGCAGGACGTGGGAGGCACCCGGAATGACCCTCTTCGACGGCATCGCCGCACGCATCGTCGAGACGCCCGACCTGTCGGTGAACGTGCTGGAGCGCGTCGCGGACGACCCGAGCACGCCGCCCGATCGCACGGTGGTGCTCATCCATGGGAACGCCTCCTCGTCCCTCTTCTGGCAGGAGCTGATGGAGGACCTCCCCCACGATCTCCGGGTGATCGCGATCGACCTCCGCGGCTACGGCGGCACCGAGCACGCCCCGATCGACGCGACACGCGGCGTGCGGGATTTCAGCGACGACGTGCACGCGACGCTGGAGGCCCTCGGCATCCCGATCGCTCATCTCGTCGGCTGGTCGCTCGGCGCCGCGGTCGTCATGCAGTACGCGCTCGACCACCCCGTGCTGAGCCTCACGCTGGAAGCGCCGGTGTCGCCCTACGGCTTCGGCGGCACACGTCGCGACGGCACGCGGCTCACCGACGACGACGCCGGCACCGGCGGCGGGGCGGGGAACCCCGACTTCGTGCAGCGGCTCATCGACCACGACGAATCGGCGGATGCCCCGACGTCGCCCCGCAACGTCTTCCGCGCCCACTACGTCGCCCCCGGCTACCAGACCGCGCACGAGGACATCTGGGTCGAGTCGATGCTCTCGACCTCGACGGCGACCGGCAACTACCCGGGAGACTCGATCGCGAGCGAGAACTGGCCGGGATTCGCCGCCGGCACGATCGGCGTGCTCAACACGCTGGCGCCTGGGCACCACGACGTGTCGGGCATCGTCGACCTGCCCGAGAAGCCCCCGATCCTGTGGATCCACGGCGCCCTCGACCTGATCGTGTCGGACGCGTCGCTCTACGACCTGAACAACCTGGGCAAGCTCGGAATCGTCCCCGGCTGGCCGGGCGAGGACATCGCGCCGCCGCAGGAGATGGTGGCGCAGATGCGCGACGTCCTGGCGCGCTATTCCGAGGCCGGCGGAGAGGTGACCGAGATCGATCTCCCCGAGACGGGCCACACCCCGCACCTCGAACGCCCGGCCGAGTTCCGCCACGCGCTGCTCGAGGTGATCGGGTACGTCGGGCACCCGCATAATCCCGTTCCGCCGACCGAGGCGATCATCCTGCGCTCGTCCGACTGAGACCGGGCCCATCACGCCCGCGACCCGCGCGAAACGCGGGGTCGCAGCATCCGTAGACTCATCCGCATGAGTGCTTCCGGCGGCGGCAAGGCGATCCTCGCGGCGTTCCTGGCGAACATGGGCATCGCCCTGGCGAAGTTCATCGCGTGGTTCCTGTCGGGGTCGGCGTCGATGCTCGCCGAGGCGATCCACTCGGTCGCCGACTCGGGCAACCAGCTGCTGCTGATGCTCGGCGGGCGGCAGGCGAAGAAGAAGGCCGACCGCGAGCACCCCTTCGGCTACGGCCGCGAGCGGTACGTGTACGCGTTCGTCGTCTCGATCATCCTTTTCTCGGTCGGTGGCCTGTTCTCGATCTACGAGGGCATCGACAAGCTCACGCACCCGCACGAGCTCGAGAACGCGTGGATCCCGATCACCGTGCTCGTCGTCGCGATCGTGCTCGAGTCGTTCTCGCTGCGCACGGCCGTCAAGGAGAGCAACCATGTTCGGGCCAAGGGCCAGTCGTGGGTCTCGTTCGTGCGGCACGCGAAGGCCCCCGAGCTGCCGGTGGTGCTGCTCGAAGACATCGCGGCGCTCACCGGCCTCGTGTTTGCGCTGTTCGGCGTCGGCCTGACGGTGATCACGCACAACTCCGTGTTCGACGCGATCGGCACGCTCATGATCGGCACGCTGCTGATCCTCGTGGCGATCACCCTCGGCATCGAGACGAAGAGCCTCCTCGTCGGCGAGGGCGCGACGGACGCCGACCACGACCGCATCGTCGACGCCATCAACGACGGGCCCGAGGTCGAGAAGATCATCCACATCAAGACGCTCTACCTCGGCCCCGACGAGCTGCTCGTCGCCGCCAAGCTCGGGTTCGCGTCGGACGCGCCGCTCGCGCACGTCGCCTCCGACATCGACCGCATCGAGGCGCGCGTGCGAAAGGCCGTGCCGACCGCGCGCATCATCTACTTCGAGCCCGACATCTACCGGCCCGGCGACGACCCGACTCCTTCCACGGCGGAGTTCGTCATCAAGTCGGCCGACTGACGATTCGACAGGCTCAGCGACCACCATGGAATACTGCATCTTCACCGAGCCCCAGCAGGGCGCGAGCTACGACGATCAGCTCGCCTTCGCGCAGGCGGCGGAGCGCCTCGGCTTCGACGGCTTCTTCCGCTCCGACCACTACCTGCACATGGGCGACGGCGATGGGCTTCCCGGCCCCACCGACGCCTGGACGACGCTGGCGGGACTCGCCCGCGAGACATCCCGCATCCGACTCGGCACCCTCGTCTCGTCGGTGACGTACCGCGTGCCCGGGCTCCTCGCGATCCAGGTCGCGCAGGTCGACGCGATGTCGGGCGGCCGCGCCGAGCTCGGCCTCGGCACCGGCTGGTTCGGCCGCGAGCACGAGGCCTACGGCATCCCGTTCCCGGCCAAGCGGTTCGGCCTCCTCGAGGAGCAGCTCGCGATCGTGAACGGCCTGTGGTCGACCCCCGTGAGCGAGACCTACAGCTTCGCGGGTGAGCACTATCGGCTGACGGATGCCCCGGCCCTGCCGAAGCCGGTGCAGTCCCAGGTCCCTGTCATCGTGGGCGGGGGCGGCCCGAAGCGCACGCCCGAGCTCGCCGCCCGGTACGCGACGGAGTTCAACATCGGGTTCCGGTCCGAGGCGGAGTCCGCCGAGAAGTTCGCCGGCGTGCGCGCCGCGTGCGCGCGCCTCGGTCGCGACCCCGAGTCGCTCAAGCTCTCTGTGGCGCTGCCGACGCTGGCCGGGGCATCCGTGTCGGAACTCGACCGCCGTGCCGAGAACCTCGGCCGCACCGTGGACGAACTGCGCGGCGACGTGAACATCGTCGGCACCCGCGACGAGATCGTCGCGAAGGTCGAGCGCCTGGTCGCGATCGGCGCCCAGCGCGTCTACTTCCAGCTCATGGACCTGCAGGACGTCTCGCACGTCGAGTACCTCGGCGAGGTGCTCCCCCACCTCCCCCGCTGACGGCCCCGGCGTCAGCCTGAGAAATACAGCTCCCAGTGGAGCTTGCAGCCGGGGTTGAACGGCGCCGCGCACGACGGGCACGCGTTCGCCTGCGCGTACTCGCCGATGGTCAGGAGGCGTCCGCAGGAGCCGCAGAGGATGGCGTGTTCGTGATCGGATGCTGCGGGCCACTGCTCGGCCGGATGACCGGCGGCCTCCTCGTGGCAGAGGTGGCAGGGGTAGAACTCGCCGCAGCAGGAGAACTTGATCGCGATGATGTCCCGGGGCGTCGAGTAGTGGATGCAGCGGGTCTCGGCGTCGACGACGGGCCCGCGCACGCGCGGACGCTGCGGGTTCATCGCAGCCCCCGGGCGGCGAGCGCGTCGCCGAGCTGGTCGGCGTGCTTGAGGGAGACGACGAGGAACGGCACAACGAACGTGCGCAGGCTCGCTCGTGCCCCCCGGGCGCGTTGGGCGTCGCGCACCTCGCCCGCGAGCCGGGCGAGCACGGGAACGGTGCCGAGCGTCACGGTCAGCAGCAGCGCGGCCCGCTCGGCGTCGACACCGATGCGCCCGAGCGGCCGAAGTCCCCTCTCGAACGCAGCGAGGAGGTCGCTGACACGCGTGGTGAGGACCAGGAGACCCGCGAGGACGAGGGACGCGGCGACCCGGGCGGTGTTGGCGGCCGCGGCCTCCGGGCCGAGGAAGAGCAGCTGCCCCGCGATCGTGATGACGAGCACCCAGCGGATCGCGAACAGCTGCCGCCCGAGTTCGCGCATCCCGCGGCGGCCGTCGCCGAGCCCCGCCACCGCGTACGCGACGACGCTGATCGCGGCGGCCGCGCCCACCGTCCACCAGGCCGCCGGCATGACCAGCACCCCGAGCATCACCACGAGGAGCAGCAGCGTCTTGGGGCCGGCGGGCATCCGGTAGAGCCAGCTGTCGCCGGGGCGGTACAGCGTCAGCATCGCAGGGTCGTCTCGTACTCGGCGACGACCGCCGCCGGCTCGCCCACCGCCGCGACCCGGCCCTCGGAGAAGAGCACCGCGTGCTCGCAGCGCTGTGCGAGGGCCAAGTCGTGAGTCACGAGGAGCAGCCGGTGGCCCTGATCCTCGAAGAGGTGGTCGGCGACGAGCCGCGCGTTCCGCGCGTCGAGGTAGGCCGTCGGCTCGTCGGCGATCACGAGATCGGGGCGGCGCACGAATGCGCCGCAGAGTGCGAGCAGCTGCTTCTGTCCGCCCGAGAGGTCGTGCGCGGATCGCTCCGCGAGCGGCGTGAGGCCGAACCGCTCGAGAGCCGCCGCCACCCGCTCGCGGACCTCCGGCGCCGGCATTTGGTCGGCGCGGAGCGAGAACGCGACGTCCTCCGCGACCGTGGGCATGACGATCTGCGCGTCGGGGTTGCTGAACACGAGCGCTGTGCGGCGTCGCAGTTCCGCCGCATGCCTGCCGGCGTCGAGCCCGAAGATGCTGATCGAGCCGCTGGTGGGCCGCGCGAGTCCGCCGAGCAGGCGGGCGAACGTCGACTTGCCCGAGCCGTTCTCGCCGATGACCGCGATCGTGCGCGCGGTGAGGTCGACAGACACGTCCCGGAGTACGTCGGTCTCGCCGAGGCGCAGGTCCACGGCGTCCAGTCGGATCGTCATCGCACCACCTCGACGACCGCGGCGATCCCCAGCCCACCGCCGACCGAGGCGGCGGCGACGCCGAGCGTGCCCGCCGGCCGGCCGGCGCGCACGAGCCGACTGAACAGCCGCACCAGGGAAACCGCTCCGCTCGCGCCCCACGGATGACCGAGGGCGAGCGCGCCGCCCTCCGCGCACACCCGTGGATCGTCTTCGTCGACCCCGATCCGGTCGAGCACGGCGAGGCTCTGCGCCGCGAACGCCTCCACGATCTCGAACGCGTCGACGTCGGCGACGGTCGCGCCCGCAGAACGGAGAGCGGAGTGGATGCCGGGTGCCGCACCGATGCCCGGAAGCGCGGGGTCGCAGCCCACTACCGCGGCCGCGCGCACCGCGAGCCCGGGGCCTGTCCCGGACGGAGCGACGACCACCGCTGCGGCGCCGTCGCCGATGCGCGTCGAGGTGCCGGCGGTCACGGTTCCGCCGGGGAAGAGGGCGGGCAGTCGCGGCAGCAGTCGCACGGCGCCGCCGATCGCGTCGTCGTGCCCGAGCCCCGCGAGCGGCACGAGTTCGGCATCGAAGCGTCCGGTGTCGAGGGCGACACGCGCCCGCGTGTGGCTCCGCGCCGCGTGCGCGTCCTGCCGGCTCCGCGGGATGCGGTCGTGCACCGCGAGGTCCTCGGCCGCGCGGGTCATGTCGGGATCGGGGAAGCCGGCGGGCGCGAACGGGGCACGGTCGTACGCGACGCCGTCCGCGATCCGCACCGGTGCAGTGGAGGGGCTCTCGACGCCCCCGGCCACCCGCATCCGCTCGTCGCCCGCGCGGATCGCCGCCACCGCGTCCAGCACGGCGGCGAGGCCGCTGCCGCATTGCCGGTCGACCGTGCCACCAGGAACATCAGGGCCGAGCCCGGCCGCGAGCGCGGCGATCCGCCCGGGGTTGCCGCCCGGGCCCATGCAGTTGCCGAGCAGGACGTCGGCCACCTCGACCGACGCTGCGGTCACCGCTGCCGCGTCGGTCAGCGCCGCGCGGATCACGGCGGCGCCGAGGTCACCCACGCCCAGTCCGGCGAGGGCTCGGCCACGCGTGCCGATGGGCGTGCGGCGGGCGGCGATGAGCACGGGATCGCGGTCAGACGGCAAGGCGCGCCACCTCCCCGTCCACGGCCCGGCGCACCGCTTCGGCGCGCGCCGGCTTGCCCGACGCGGTGCGCGGCAGCTCGCCGGCGAACCACTGGCGCGGGCGGTGCGCCGGCGCCAGCCGCGTCGCGACGATCTCGCGGAGATCGGCGGCCGGGTCGCCGTCGTCGAGCTCGACGAACGCGGCGACGAGCGCCCCGACACGATCGCGGGGGAGCCCGAACACGATCGCATCGCGGACGCCGGGGACGGTGCGCAGCGCCTCCTCGACCTCTTCGGGCACGATCGTCGCGGACGCGCTCAGGATCGCGTCATCCGCGCGTCCGCGCAGCCGCAGTCGGCCGTCGACGAGCTCGGCGCGGTCGCCGACCGTCGCCCACTCGCCGTCGCGTCGCAGCGGACCCTCCGCCCCCGCATACCCGTGAGCGACGAACGGCGACCGCACCCACAGCTCGCCGTCGCGGACGTCCAGCTCCACGCCCGGGAACGCACGCAATCCGTCGCCGCGGTCGACCGCCACGAACGACAGCTCGGCCGCACCGTAGTAGGAGACGACACGGATGCCGGCGGCCTCCGCCCGCTCGCGAAGTCCGGCGTCCAGGTGCGAGCCGCCGACGAGCGCCGTCCGCAGCTGCGGCGGGGCGCCCGCATCGAGCACCGCCCGGAGCGTCTGCGGGGTGCCGTGCAGGCAGGCGACGCCCGCGTCTCCGACGGCGCCGAGCACCGGGCGCGGACCGCCCGCCAGCGCGTGGGCGATCGAGAACAGCGTGAGCGAGGAGGACGGAGGCACGGGAAGGGCGATCGCGCCCGGGGGCCCCGCGTCGAGAAGCTCCACGATCGTGGCGAAGGAGTCCTCCCACGAGGACCCGGTGCGCAGCACGAGGCGTGGCCGGCCGCTCGATCCCGAGGTGAGCGTGGCCCACGCGATCCCCTCGGGCGAGCCGGCCCGTTCGGCTGCGGCGAAGACGGCGTCCCGCTGCGCGTGCGGCCAGCGGGAATCGCCCACGAGCGGGACGTCGCCCGCAGCGCGCACCGCGCGCACGCGCTCGAGCAGATCGGACGCGTCGCCGTCGAGCGGGATGATCACGGCACGATGGCGGGATCGCTGTCGCCCGCAGCGGCGGGCTTCGTCCGCCAGGTCCGGCGGAACGCCCGCGGGTAGGCGCGGACCAGCGTGACCACGATGGCCGTGGCCAGCACGGCCTTCACCAGGTCGCCGGGCACGAAAACCAGACTGGTCAGCGCGGTCTCTCCCAGCGGGAGACGCGTCACGAGGCTCTGCACGGGAATGCCGAAGGCGTAGACGACGAGGATGCCACCGGTCACGATCCCGAGCAGCGTGCGCCAGGTCGTGGGCTTGCGGCCACCGGCGTGGACGATGAGCCCGATCACGATCGCTCCGGCGATCCACCCGATGAGGTACCCGGCGGACGGCCCGAAGAACACCCCGATCCCGCCGCGCCCTCCGGCCAGCAGCGGCATGCCCACCGCGACCAGACCGAGCAGCACGGTGACGGACAGCGCACCCAGCCAGGGGCCGAGGATGGCCCCCGCGAGCATCACGCCGAGAGTCTGCGCCGTGATCGGCACCGCCCCCAGGATCGAGAACCCGCCGGGCAGTCCCAGCACGGCGATGATCGCGGCGAACACGGCGACGCGCGCCAGAGCGGTCGCATCGAGTGCGCTCACGTGCGCCGGTCGGTCGAGCGAGGAAGCGGGGGGCGTGGCCATCGGACGAGGTCCCTTCTGCCGAGGAGTGCTGCTACCTGAACACCGTTCACTAGAACGGTGTTCAATATAGTGGGCTCATGGGGACGGCGCGAGCAAATCGGGGTCACACCCGCGACGAGGTCGCGCGGGCCGCGATGACGATCCTCGACGCGTACGGCCTCCCCGACCTGACGATGCGCCGGCTCGCCGCCGCGCTCGAGGTGCAGCCCAGCGCCCTCTACTGGCACTTCCCCAACAAGCAGAGCCTGCTTGCAGAACTCTCCGACCGGATCATCGCCGAGGTCGACTCCGGATCGGCTGATCCGGAGTGGACGTCTCGGGTCCGTGCGGAAGCCTCCGCGCTGCGCCGAGCACTGCTGGCACACCGCGACGGTGCGGAGCTCGTCGCGAGCACGTTCGCACTCGGACTGGGATCGCGGGGGGCGCACGATCGCCTGGCCGCCGCGATCGCCGCCGGCGGATTCGACGACGAGTCCGTCCGGCGGGCGACATCTGCCCTGCTCCACTTCGTGCTCGGTCAGGTCCTGCACGAGCAGCAACGGCAGCAGTATCGCCAGCTGGGCGTGCACAACGACGCGGACGCATCCGTGGCGCTGCGGCAGGACGACGCTCCGGAGGCCGAGTTCGCGTTCGGCGTCGATCTTCTCGTGGGCGGACTCGAGTACCGCCGGGTCGGCGTCTGACGGAACCGCGATCGACCTCAGACGGGCAGGCGGTACGAGGGCAGGCCGCGGCGACGGATGAGCCACTCGGCGAACACGAGGTTGGGGAGCCAGCACAGGAACGGCACTGCGCCGTAGGCGTTCGCGAAGGCCGAGTCGAGCTCCCACGGCTGCCCGAGCACCAGCGGGGCCATCAGCAGCAGCGGCAGCCAGATGCGCAGCATGACGCCGGAGTACGTCAGCGCGTAATTGCGGATCATCCAGGACTGGTGGCTCGGCACGTCGCGGCGGCGGATCGCACGGTACGCGCGCCAGCCCGTGATCAGCCACAGCACAGCGAGCGCGCCGAACCCGAAGAACCCGACGTAGCCGGCGGGACTCGACGGCGCGATGATCAGACCGCCGACGGCCCCGATCGCGACCGCGACCAGGTACACGCGTCCGATCCAGCGGTGCACGCGCGGCGCGCGGGTGCGCAGGCCCCGCCAGAACTGCAGCGGTCCGCTGGCGAGCGCCACCGCGCCGCCGACGATGTGCACGTACAGCGCCCCCTGCACGAACGGATGCGCAGCCGCGTACGTCGGCGCGAGCCCCACATCCTGCCCGGCGAGGTCCGCCAGTGACGCGGTGAAGTAGGGCACGGCGGAGTACGCGACGATCGCGAGCGCCGTCAGCAGGACGAACGTCCAGCCGATGCGGGAGCGGACGCCGCCCGGCCGTGGGACGGCGGGAGCGGTCCGGACAGGTTCGATGAGGCGGGTCATGGCCGTCACGCTAGGCCCGCGGCCGAGGCTGCCAGCAGGGTGCTGTCCCCCCGATGACGAGGGGCTCTCCCCCGTATCTGCAGCGGGCTCGGCCTCGCCGAGGTAGTCGCTCACGGTCGCTTGGCCGCTGAGAAACGCGACCTCGGGACAGGCGAATCAAACATCTGGCGATTGCGAGTTTCGAATGTTTGTTCTATTGTGGACTCATGTCCGAGACGCCTCCTCCGCCCGAGAGCGAGGATGGCATGTGGGTGTTCGGGGCGGAGGAAGAGTTCGTGCCGCCGGTGCCGGATGCGGTGGATCTGGTCGTGGAGACCGCGACGATGATGTCGGTGTTCGCGGCGCAGCGACTGACGCGGATCGACCTGATGCGGCGGGAGCTGCTGCGGGAGGCCGACGGCCGAGGTGACGGGGTGCGGGACATCGTGGAGCGGTCGATCCGTCTCGAGCTGGCGGCGGCGATGCGTGTCACCGAGTACGCCGCGGGGCGTCTGATCGCGCAGGCCGAAGCGCTGGTGCGGCGCTACCCGGCGGCGTTGGAGGCGCTGGGGTCGGGTCGCCTCACCGAGAAGCACGCCGAGATCATCGCGGATCTGCTTGACGAGGCGCCGCCGGAGTTACGCGAGATGCTGCTCGAACGCGCGGTGCCGCTGGCCGAATCGGAACCGGTGGGCACCTTCCGGCGGGCGCTGCGGACGCTGATCGACACCGCCCAGGCGACGACCCTGGAAGAGCGGCACCAGCGCGCGCTCCGCGCGCGACGCATCGTCGTCGAACCTGGGCGGGATGGCATGGCCGGGCTGTGGATCTTCGCGCCCGAGGTGGAGATCCACGCGATCCACGGTCGGCTGACGCAGATGGCGAAGACGATCGCGAGCGCTGAAGGTGAGACCCGCACCCTCGACCAGTTGCGCGCCGACGTCGCGACCGACCTCCTTATCGACGGCACCACCGACCACCTCCCCGCGGCGGCGTCCGGCATCCGGGCGCAGGTTGTGGTCACGGTTCCCGCGCTGTCGCTGCTCGACGACGGGTACGCCGACGCCGGTGACCCGCCGGTCGTCGAAGGCATTGGTCCGATTCCGCTGTCGAAGGCCCGCGAGCTGTGCGGCGGCGACGCCCGGTGGATACGGGTGCTCACCCACCCCGAGACCGGCATCGTGCTCTCCGTCGGCCGCGACAGCTACCCCCCCGCCGGCCCCGTTGAAGAGACTCGTCAGATGGCGCGCCGACCGATGCATGGGCCCCGGCTGCTCGATGCCCGCCTCCCGGTGTGAGATCGACCATCAGATCCGATGGGACGACGGCGGCGAAACCGCCCTGGACAACACCCTGCCGTTCTGCAAAGGCCACCACCTCGTCAAAGACAACACCGACTGGCAGGTCCGGCAGATCGAAGGCTCGGGCGGAGCCGTGGCGTGGACGTCTCCGACGGGGCGCCGGTACGTCGTGCAGCCCGAGCGCAAGGTGCCGACGTTCACCGTTCGGCCCCCGGCACGTTCTGATCTCGACGATGCACTGGGCGCAGAGGCACCCTTCTGACGAGGACGCGCCCGCCCGACAGCTGGCGCGCGACGATCATCACCGACACTCGAGCACGCCCGCGCACCGACGGTCCCGATGCGCGTCAGGACCAGTCGAATCAGCGGCGGGCGTCGAAGAAGCTTCGCAGCAGAGCGGATGCTGCGTCCTCGCGCACGCCCGCGACGACCTCGGCCCGATAAGGCAGACGCCGATCGCGCACGACGTCGTACATCGATCCGGCGGCGCCGGCCTTCTCGTCCCAGGCGCCGAAGACGAGCCGCGAGATGCGCGACTGGAGCACGGCGCCCGCGCACATCACGCACGGCTCGAGGGTCACGACGAGCGTGCAGCCCTCGAGGTTCCAGCTCCCGCGGGCCGCCGCCGCCGCGCGCAGGGCGACCACCTCGGCATGCGCGGTGGGATCGTGCTCGAGCTCGCGGAGGTTCCGCCCCTCGCCGATCACCGCGCCCGCAGCATCCGTCACCACCGCCCCGACCGGCACGTCACCCGCCTCACCCGCCGACGCGGCGAGCTCGAGCGCGCGATCCATGGCGGCGAGGTCGGCGGGGGCGGGAAGCACACGCACGAGCGTAGCCGCCCGGGCAGAAGTCGCCCCGGGTTCCGGCACCGCGACGCACTAACCTGTCTCTATGCGCCTGCACGTCGCCGACCACCCCCTCATCACCCACAAGCTCACGGTGCTGCGCGACCAGCGCACCCCGTCGCCGGTGTTCCGCCAGCTCACCGAAGAGCTCGTGACACTGCTCGCCTACGAGGCGACCCGCAGCGTCCGCGTGGCGCCGATCGAGATCCAGACGCCCGTGACGACGACGACCGGCGTCCGCATCGACGACCCGCGCCCGCTCGTCGTGCCCATCCTCCGTGCCGGGCTCGGCATGCTCGAGGGCATGGTCAAGCTCATCCCGACCGCCGAGGTCGGCTTCCTGGGCATGGTCCGCGATCACGAGACGCTCGAGCCGTCGACCTACGCCGAGCGCCTGCCCGACGACCTCAGCGACCGCCAGTGCTTCGTGCTCGATCCGATGCTCGCCACCGGCGGCTCGCTGGGTGCGGCCATCGACTTCCTGTTCGACCGCGGCGCGCAGGACGTCACCGCGATCTGCATCCTCGGCGCGCCCGAAGGCGTCGCCGCGATCGAGAAGCAGGTCGCCGGCCGTGACGTGACTCTCGTGCTCGGTGCGATCGACGAGCGCCTCAACGAGCACGGCTACATCGTGCCCGGTCTCGGCGACGCCGGCGACCGCCTCTACGGCACGGTCTGACCCGCAGCCGCACGAATCAGACGATCGGGACGCGGAGCGCGTCCGACGTCACGGCGACCTCGCCCGTCGTCGCACCGCGCCCGATCACCGCGATCGGCGTGAACGGGCGTCCGTTGAATCGCGTCGCGGTGACCGTCGTGTATGCGCCC
The DNA here is from genome assembly GCF_041938625.1 of Microbacterium trichothecenolyticum. Classification (GTDB taxonomy): domain Bacteria; phylum Actinomycetota; class Actinomycetes; order Actinomycetales; family Microbacteriaceae; genus Microbacterium; species Microbacterium trichothecenolyticum_D. Next base: position 3,656,668 of record NZ_CP169427.1, read on the forward strand.
ATCGTCGGGCTCACGAGCAGGTCACCGACCTGCAGTTCGGGCAGCAGCACCTCCCGCGCGACCACGTCCGACGAATCGCATGTCGGGCCTCCGAGGGTCGCCCAGCGGTGGTTCGCGGCATCCCGACCCGTGAGATCGCGTTCGGCGAACACGAGCGGGTGGACATCCTCGGTCAGGACGTTCGAGTACGAGCCGTAGAGGCCGTCGTCGAGGTAGTACCAGCGGCCGTCGCCGCGTTCCGCGATGCCCACGACACTCGTGACCAGTGACATCGCGTCGGCCACCATGACCCGGCCGGGCTCGGCGATGATGTCGAGCCGTCGTGCGTGCGGCTCGAGCACGGGGCGGAGCACCGCCGCGACGTCTTCGATGGCCGCCGACTCGGAGTCGTAGGACGCGGGGAACCCACCGCCGATGTCGAGCGTGTCGAACTGCACGTTGAGGCGCCGCTCGAGGATGCCCATGAGCTCGAGCGTGTCGGCGGCCGCGGCGGCGAACCGGCCCGGGTCGTCGAGCTGGCTGCCCACGTGGTAGCTGAAGCCGGCGACCGTGATGCCCGCGGCGAGCGCCTGTTCGACGAGATGCGCCGCTTCGAACGGCCCGACGCCGAACTTGCTCGACAGGTCGCTCTTCGCGTGCGGGCTGCGGTACGCGAGCCGCACCAGCAGTCGCGTATCGCTCGGCGCGCCGCGGAACTTCTCGATCTCGACCTCGTTGTCGACGACGAACGTGCGCACACCCGCGGCCAGCGACTCGGCGATCTCGGCGGGCTTCTTGATCGGGTGCGTGTGGATGATGCGGGATGCCGCGACACCGCGCCGCGTCAGCATCGCCAGCTCTTCGCCGGTCGCGACGTCGAAGCCGCAGCCGGCGTCGTCGAGCACATCGAGCACCGCATCGTGGGCGAGCGCCTTCACCGCGTAGTGGAACCCCACGAACGGCAGGGCATGGCGCAGGTGCCGGTACTGGCGCCGCACGCGCTCGGGATCGAGCAGCAGCAGCGGCGTGCCGTGCAGCGCGATCGCCGCGCGGGCCGCCACGGACGACAGCAGGGCGGATGCCTCGGCCCGGCGCCGATGCTCGAGCGCGCGGGTCGTGCGCGGCTCGCGTCGCAGGGCTGCGAGGTTCACGTCGCCACCTCCTGCGGGCCGACGGGGCGACGTCCGTCGCGCAGGCCGGTCTTGGCGGTGACGGTGAACGCCCCGGCGGCGACCGCGTAGAACACGATGTCGGCGGCGACCTTACCGGCGAGCATGCCCAGCAGCGGATCGGGGATCAGCCACACGCCGAGCACGAGCGCCGCGGGGCGCACCACGAAGGTGTCGAGGAGCTCGGCGGCGCCGAACTCCGCCACGAGAAGCGCGGCGGTCCGTCCGACGGCACGTCGCCGGGTCGCGGACACGGGTGCCTGCTCGATGTAGATCGTGACCGCAAGCACGGCATAGAAGCCGATGATCTCGCCGACGAGCGCCGCGACCGCGATGAGCGTCGGGGCGTCGGTCCACAGTGTCGCGAGGAGTCCCCCGACGACCATCGCGGCGGTCCCGGCGACCTCGGCGGGCAGGTACCGGACGATCCAGAAGACGATCCCGCGCCGCCGGGGCGCAGCATCCGTCTGTAGCCTGTCCGCAGGCTCCGGCCTGGTCGCGACCGTCGCGAGCGGCTGGTCGATCGTGGTCATGGCGTCCTCCTCCGTGTGTCAGAGGAGGAAGCATCGGCAGTGATACCGGAAAGAGTGCGGCGCGGCATCCGCCCCTCGCCGAACGGATACCGCGCCTCTGCGCTTTTTACGACGCGTGGAAAGGGTACGTGGCGAAGATTTTTCGCGAAAAGGGGTTGACTTTGCCTCTGATGCCCGTCTAACGATGGCCGCGTCGGAAGGCTCGCGTGGGGACGGCGTCAGTCGCCGAGCGGGGGGTCCTGGGGGTTGCGCCGGCCGGTCTCGCGCTCCCAGAACTCGAGCTGCTGGGTGAGCGCCTTGGCGAGTTCGAACACCTGGTCCGGTGGGATGCGGATGCGGCTCACCACCCGCGCCGGCACGACCGTGTGGCGCTGACCGGTCTCGGCATCGACCTGCTCGCGCGGGGGCTGCGCAAGGGTGAGGAAGTCCATCACGAACACCGTCGGCGTGTGCCAGACGTTGGCGAAGTCGGCGTAATTGCCGCCGATGAGCTCGGGTGGGAGGTCGATCTCGAACTGCTGCGATGCGTCGTCGGCCATGCGGGCTCCTGTTCGGGCGGGTGTCTCATCCCTGACCGGTGCGAGACGCTCGGGGGCTGTCGTGTGCGACGTGTTCGACTGTGAGCGCGAGTCTACGCGGGCCTCAGCCCCGGCCGACGAGTCGGGCGAAGCCGCTCAGCCGCGCCACCCCTTCCGGGGTGTACGGCAGGTCGTCGAGGAGACCCGGGGAGTACACGACGTACGCCGTGTGCATCGCGCGCGAGACCGCCACGTTGAGGCGGTTGCGCAGCAGCAGGAACTCGAGCCCCCGCGGTGCGTCGCGCCCGCTCGAGGCCGCCAACGACACGATCGCGACGGCCGCCTCCTTGCCCTGGAACTTGTCGACCGTGCCCACGGGCACGTCAGGGAACCCCGCCGCGGCGAGCGCCGCCTCGACGGCGACCTGCTGCGCGTTGTACGGGGTGACGACGATGAGGTCCTGCTGTGCGAGCGGTCGCGGCGGCAGCGCGACCGAGGAGCCGTCGACGTCGTCGGTGGCGGCATCCGTCCAGTCCCGGCCGATGAGGTCGGTGACGAGGCGCGCGACCTCCGCGGCCTCCTCGAGCGACTGCGTGGCGTTGCCGTGATGGCGCAGGGGGATCGGGACGAGACCCGCGGGCACGCCGTCGAGGCGGCGCAGCGCCGTCGAGGGGTGCGCCTCGAGCTCGCCGCGGTACGAGAGCGTCGACACGGGCGCGGCGACCTCGGGCCGCATGCGCCGGGTCTCGGCGAGGAAGTAGCCGTACTCGTGCGGGATGACGTCGGCGCCGTCCATCACCCAGCCGAGCGCCGAGGTGTCGACGGGCGCCGGGTGCGTGCCCTGGCTCACCTGCGGGAGCTGCTGCGGATCGCCGAGCAGCAGCAGCCGCGGCGCGGCGAGCGACACTGCGATCGTCGAGGCGAGCGAGAACTGGCCGGCCTCGTCGACGACGAGGAGATCCAGGCTGCCGCGCGGGACGCGGCCCTCATGACTGAAGTCCCACGCGGTGCCGCCGATCACATACCCGGATGCCGCGTGCTCGCCCGTGAACGCCGCCACGCCGTTCTTCGGCAGCACGGTGAAGGCGTGGTCGGCCGCGGCGTCCTTCGGGGCCTTGCCCACCTGCGACGCGGGCACACCCGCGGCGATGACGCGAGCGAGCAGGTGCTCGATCGTCGCGTGCCCCTGGGCGACGACGCCGACCTTGTAGCCGTGATCGCGCACGAGCCGGGCGATCACGTGTGAGCCGACGTACGTCTTGCCGGTGCCAGGAGGACCCTGCACCGCCAGGTAGCTGCGATCGAGGTCGCGCACGGCCCGAGCGATGGCGTCGACGGCGTCGTCGCCCACGGGGGGCAGCGACCCCGTCAGGGTGCGTGGAGGACGACGGCACAGGATGTCTGTGGCCGGGTCGGCCGGGAGGGCCGGCGACGCCTCGATGACGGCATCCGCCCAGGCGTCGATGGCCTTCTGCTGGTTGCCTGCGGCGGGCGGTGCCTGCGGCGTGAGCGCGAGGGGCAGGTCGCTCCAGGTCACGCCGTCCACGGCGGTCTCTTCGACCACCGCGCCGTCGTCGAGCACCTCGACCACGGTGACCGACCGGTAGGCGTGGATCCAGCGCGGCGAGGCCTCGAAGGGGAACGGAGCCGGGAGCTCGTACAGCGCGAACGGGTTCGTGCCCTCGCTGAGCCGCGTGCCCGGGGCGAGGTCGCCGCGCAGTTCGACGATGCGCCGCTCGCCGCCCTTGCCGCTTTCGGGGAAGTGCCAGTCCTCGCGCACCCGGCTGCGGGCGGGGTCGATCGCGACGACGTCGCGCGTCTCGTCCCACAGCGAGACCGGCTCGCGCAGGCGGAGGAAGTGCGTCGCCCAGAAGGACTTCGCCTCGCGCGGGTAGTAGTCGATCGCGGCCGCGCCGAGGCGCAGCGAGCGCGCCTCGACCGAGTCATCGGGGTGGTCGAGTGCGCGCGCATCGAGCACCGTGGCGCGTGCCGACGGCTCGTACGCCCGCTCGTCGGGCTCGGGGTTCGGCGAGGGCACGAGCTTCGCCTCGCGCGCACGGTCGACGAGCCAGTCGCGCAGGCGCCGGGTCGAGACGCAGTCGTAGCGGTTGTAGTCGGCGAGGTCGTCGAAGACGGCGGATGCCTCCGCGGCGGCACCGTCGGCGTGCAGCGCGCGCGCCTCGACGTAGCGGACGATCGAGTCGTCGCCCTTCTGCACGTCGCTGGTGCGCACCTCGTCGCCCATGTAGAGCGGCTCGAGCTTCTTGATCGAGTACGAGCGGGATCCGACGCGCAGCGCCCTGCGCACGATCGGGTACAGGTCGACGAACACGCCGTCGCGCAGCAGCCGGTCGACGTCGGCCTCGCGCACACCGTGGCGCGCCGCCATGGCGAGCAGGTGCGTCGGCTCGTACGGCGCGTAGTGGTAGATGTGCATGCCCGGGTGCTGCTGCCGGCGCAGGTTCACGATGTCGAGGAAGGCCTCGAGGGCGCGCTTCTCGTCGGCGAACGAGTGCGCCCACAGCGCGGTGTACTGCTCGCGGGTGTCGACCCAGCCGAACAGGTAGTCGATGCCCCACTGCGTGGGCTCCCCCGGTGCCGGCGGCTCGGTGTGCAGCGGGTCGCCCTCGAAGTCGAAGAACAGGTCGCCGTGGTCCGGACGCGGAAGGGCGCCGAGCGCCTTGGGCGCCACGACCTCGAACACCGGGATCGGCGTAGCGGCGGCGGGAGCCTCGAGCACCGCGGCCATCGTCGCCTGCGCGACGGCCGCGCCGTCGGTGGCGATGACACTCTCGGCCACCACGATCTCGTGTGGCACGGGCTTCGGCGCGATGAGGGGCGGCGTGCCCGCCGGGCTCTCGAGCTGCAGTCGCGCCTGCGTGCGCAGCGACGCGAACACGTCGGGGTTCATACCGGCCGGACCGATCGGCGCCTCGGCGAGCTGCTCGATCGTCTCGATGCCGGCGGCGCGCAGCCGCTCGCGCTGCACCGGGCGCATGCCGGCCACGAGGAGCAGATCACGGGATGCCACGACCTCGGCGTCGCAGGTCGCGCAGCGCCCGCACGCCATGATGCCGAGCTCGCCACGCGGGTCGCCCCATGCGATCGGCTCCCCGGCCGCGCCGAGGTCGAGGCGGCGGTCGGCGATGAGGTCCGCGAGCCGCTCGCGCCGCAGCGCGAACACGGGGAGCAGGTCGTCGACCTCGTGCTCGCTGACGCTGCCGTCGCCGAGCAGGAGCTGCACGCGGTCGGAGCGGGCGACCCCGAGGCGGTCGAGCTGGTCGACGTATGCCGCCAGCTGCATGAGCGCGGTCACGCGCGCATGGCGCGCGAGCTTGGTGTCCTGCACGAGCCAGCGGCCGGCCCCGTCACGTACGAGAAAGTCCGCGAAGCCGACGAACGAGTCGGTCGAGAACGCGGCCTGGTAGACGACCTCGGCGTCCGACGCGAGGGCCGCGATCGTCTGGGCGACCGCATCGGCGAGGGCTGCGGCATCCGACGATCGCGTCTCGGGGATCTCGACCACACGATCGCCGTAGCGGGCCACGTAGTCGGCGAGCACCCGGCGCTCGTGCACCGTGCCGAGGCGCCCGGCGCGCTCGAGGGTGAGGTCTTCGGGCTCTTCGACCGGGGCCACGCGCCCCAGCCGGGCGTCGATCGCACGCAGCCACGCGAACTCGCACTCCGCCGCGGTCTTGAGATCGCTCGCGCTCCAGACGATCCGGCCTTCGTCCTCGATGTATCGCATACCCCGCCCTTCCCTCACGACGATAGCCGCGCCCCCCGACACCTCCGCCCTCCGGCGCACGCCGCACGCCGCTCGCCGCACGCCGCTCGCCGCTTGCGGCTCGCCGCTCCGACGTCTTGGCGAGTCGCCAGAATCCACGAACACGCACGTCATTCCTGGCGAGTCGCCAAAACGGTCCCGCGCCCGACGCCACGGCCCTCCCCCGACGTGTTGGCGAGTCGCCGGAATCCGCGAACACGCACGTCATTCCTGGCGAGTCGCCAAAACGGTCCCGCGCCCGACGCCACGGCCCTCCCCCGACGTGCCCTGGCGAGTCGCCGAAGCGCGGCGGGGCGCGCCGTGCGTCCTGGCGAGTCGCCAGAACGCATCGATCGGCGAGGCGAGGCACCTGACAGACTTGACCCCATGAGCCTGCCCTTCGACAGCGCGTACCGGCACGGGTTCGCCCGCGTCGCGGCCTGCACGATCCCGGTCGCCATCGCCGACCCTGCGACGAATGCCGACGCGGTGCTCGAGGCGGCGCGCGTGTGCGACGCCGACGCGGTCGCGGTCGCGGTCTTCCCGGAGCTGTGCCTGACCGGCTACGCGATCGACGACCTCGTCCTGCAGGACCCGGTGCTCGATGCCGTCGTCGTCGCGATCGAGGGCCTGGTCGAGGCATCCGTCGATCTTCTTCCGGTGCTCGTCATCGGCGCGCCGCTGCGCCACCGCAACCGCCTCTACAACTGCGCCGTCGTCATCCACCGCGGCGAGCTGCTCGGGGTCGCGCCGAAGTCGTACCTGCCGACCTACCGCGAGTTCTACGAGCGCCGCTGGTACGCGCCGGGCGATGACCAGGCCGGGCAGGACATCCGCGTCGGCGAGCTCGAGGCGCCCTTCGGACCCGACCTGCTGTTCGAGGCGCTCGACATCCCCGGTCTCGTGGTGCACGCCGAGGTCTGCGAGGACGTCTGGGTGCCGATCCCGCCGTCCTCGCGCGCGGCGCTGGCCGGCGCGACCGTGCTCCTCAACCTCAGCGGCAGCCCCATCACGATCGCCCGCGCCGAGGACCGCAAAGACCTGGCGCAGTCGCAGTCGCTGCGGTGCCTCGCGGCCTACGCGTACGCGGCCGCGGGCTCGGGCGAGTCCACGAACGACCTCTCGTGGGACGGCCAGACGATGATCTACGAGGGCGGCAGCCTGCTCGTCGAGACCGAGCGCTTCCCCGACGGCCCGCGCCGCTCGATCGCCGACGTCGACCTCGACCGCCTCCGCCAGGACCGCCTCCGCCAGGGCACCTTCGACGACAACCGCAGGTCGACGGGAGCGGATGCCGCGTTCCGCACCGTGCACTTCCGGCTCGACCCACCGCGCACCGACGTGGGTCTGCGCCGCACGCTCGACCGGTTCCCGTTCGTGCCGGACGACCCCGCGCGCCTCGCGCAGGACTGCTACGAGGCGTTCAACATCCAGGTGTCGGGCCTCGTGCAGCGCATGCGCGCGATCGGCGGGCCGAAGCCCGTCATCGGCGTGTCGGGCGGCCTCGACTCGACGCACGCCCTGCTCGTGGTCGCCCGCGCCATGGACCTGATGGGCCGCCCGCGCAGCGAGATCCTCGCGTACACGATGCCCGGGTTCGCCACGAGCGAGCACACCAAGTCGAACGCGATCGCCCTCGCCGAGTCGGTGGGCGCGTCGATCGAGACGATCGACATCCGCCCGCTCGCGACCGAGATGCTCGAGCGCATCGGACACCCGTTCGCCGACGGCGAGCCGGTGCACGACATCACGTTCGAGAACGTGCAGGCGGGCCTGCGCACCGACTACCTCTTCCGCCTCGCGAACCACCACGGCGGCATGGTGATCGGCACGTCCGACCTGTCGGAGCTCGCCCTCGGCTGGGCGACGTACGGGGTCGGCGACCACATGAGCCACTACGCCGTCAACGCCGGCGTGCCGAAGACCCTCATCCAGCACGTGATCCGCTGGGTGATCTCGCATCGCGAGGGCGTCGACGAGCGCGAGGCCGAAGTGCTGCAGTCGGTGCTCGACACCGAGATCTCGCCCGAGCTCGTGCCCATGGGCCAGGACGGCAAGATGCAGTCCACCGAGGACCGCATCGGCCCGTACGCGCTGCACGACTTCGCGCTCTTCCACATCCTCCGGTACGGGTTCCGGCCGTCGAAGATCGCCTACCTCGCCGCGCACGCCTGGCGGGATGCCGAGGCCGGTGCCTGGCCTCCCGGGTTCCCCGACGAGGACCGCTACGCGTACGACCTGCCCACGGTCGCGAAGTGGCTGCAGGTGTTCCTCACGCGCTACTTCGCCTTCGCCCAGTTCAAGCGCTCGGCGATCCCGAACGGCCCGAAGGTCTCGCCGGCGGGCTCGCTCTCGCCGCGCGGCGACTGGCGCGCCCCGTCCGACGGCAACGCGACGGTGTGGCTGGCGGAACTGAAGGCCGCCCTCCCCGAGCTGGTCAAGGACTGATGGAAGCGGATGCTGCGGCCCGCAGCATCCGTTCCCTCGACCGTCCCTCTCAGGTGGGCGCCTGCGTGTAGGCGAGAGTGATGATCCAGCTGTCGCGGGACAGATCCGCGAGCTGGTAGTAGACCTTGCGGTCAGGGATCCACCCCTTGGTGAGCGGGCTGTCGAGGCGCACGTGATCGGCCGCGACGCGTGCACCTCGGCCGTCGGCGTCACGGACGGCCTGCACGCGGGTCCAGTGGGCCAGGAGCTTGCCGAGGTCGTTCTCGTCCAACAGGTGCGAGTGCCGCTTCATGAGGTGCAGCTCGGCGTCGTCGGGGTGTGCGTCGCGCAGATCGAGCCCGAGGGAGGCGTCGGCGTCGGCGACCGCGACGACGGTGGCCGCGCGGAAGTTCACATTTCGGATCTTCAGCGGCACCTCGGCGCCGTCGACCTCGGCGATCAGCTGGGTGTGGAACCCGAACGTGCGGGGCGCCTCGCGCTCGACGCGCACATCCTCAGGATCCACGCCGAGCTTGGTCGCGACGATCTCCTTGGCGAGCGCGCGCTTGCGGTCGTGGTCCGAGAGCTTGGGGTCCCAGCCGAGTCGCGCCGTGATCCCCGCCGGAGTCTCGAGAAGCACCGATTGCATGATCCACCTCTTTCTCCGCGGACCGTCCGCACCTCCATCCTGTCGCGGGCCCGTTCCGGGAGGAAGCCCGCCACGCCACACGGCGTCAACCCCCCTCCCGGTGCCGCGACCCGATGGAAGGATGGGGCCATGGCGAGACGTGCGACGGTGATCGGCAGCGGTCCCAACGGGCTGTCCGCCGCGGTCGCGCTCGCGCGCGCCGGGTACGAGGTCCGGGTGCTCGAAGCGGCCGCGACCATCGGCGGCGGCGTGCGCACGTCGCCGCTCACGCTCCCCGGGTTCCGCCACGACGTGTGCTCGGCGGTGCATCCGGCGGCGCTCTCATCGCCGTTCTTCCGCGCATTCGGCATCCACGAGCGGGTCGGCTGGATCCACCCGCTCGCGTCGTACGCACAGCCGCTCGACGGCGGGCGGGCGGCGATCGCGTGGCGCGACATCGAGCGCACGGCCGATGCCCTCGGCCCCGACGGCCGCGCGTGGCGCGGAGTGCTGCGCCCGCTCAGCCGGCACCTCGGCGGCTTGGTCGACTTCACCGGCTCGCAGCTGCTGCGGTGGCCGCGGCATCCGATCACCACCGTCCGGTTCGGACTGCGCGCCCTGCAGCTCGGCACGCGCCTCGGCCGCGGAACGTTCCGCACCGAGGAGGCGAACGCGCTGCTGGCGGGCGTGCTCGCCCACGCGAACACCCCGATGCCCTCACTCGGAGGGGCGGCGTCCGGGATCTTCCTCGCGGCGCACGCGCACGCCGCCGACGGGTGGGCGTTTCCCCGCGGGGGATCGCAGACGATCGCGGACGCCCTCGCCGCCGACCTCGACGCCCACAGCGGAACCGTCGAGACGGGCACCCGGGTCCAGACGCTCGCGGGTCTGGACTGGGGCGATCCGGATGCTGGAGACCTGCTCCTCCTCGACACCACACCGCGCCTGCTGCTCACGCATCCTGACCTGCCCGCGCGGTATGCGCACGCGGTCCGGCACTACCGCTACGGGCCTGCCGCCGCGAAGGTCGACTTCGCGCTCGACGGTCCGGTGCCCTGGGCGCACCCCGACGTCGCCCTCGCCCCCACCGTGCACCTCGGCGGCACGCGGGAAGAGATCGAGGCGAGCGAGAACGCGGTCGCACAGGGCCGCGTGCCCGACCGACCGTACGTGCTCACGGTGCAGCCGAGTGTGCTCGACGGCACGCGGGCGCCTTCCGGCAAGCAGGTGCTGTGGGCCTACATCCATGTGCCGGCGGGCTCGACGTTCGACCCCACCGAGGCGGTCGTGCGACAGGTCGAGCGCTTCGCCCCGGGCTTCCGGCACCGCATCCTCGCCAGCCACGCGATGACCGCCGCCCAGCGCGAGGCCTACAACCCCGCCGACATCGGCGGCGACATCCTCGGCGGCGCGTTCACGTTCGCGCAGGCGATCCGTCGCCCCGTGGTGTCGACGACGCCGTGGCGCACACCACTGCGCGGGGTGTACCTCGCGTCGGCGTCGACCCCGCCCGGTCCCGGAGTCACCGGGATGCCCGGGTGGTACGCCGCGCGCCAGGCGCTACACGACAGCGCGCGCCGCGGCCACGGCGAACGCCTCGAGCTCGGGGACCTCTTCGGAGCGTGACATCATGGACGGCTTCGCCGCGGTCGACTTCGAGTTCGCTCGACAGGTGCTGCAGCGAGGCGTCGCGGCGCTGTTCGTCATCACGTTCGTCTCGTCACTGAACCAGTTCCGCCCGCTCCTGGGCGAGCACGGCCTGCTGCCCGCTCCGGAACTCCTCGAGTGGGCGCGCACCTCGAAGCGCGGGGCACGGATGCTGCGCCCCACCCTGTTCCGGTACCTCCGGTACACCGATCGCAGGCTCGTCGGCCTGTGCTGGGCGGGCATCGTGATCGCGGCGGCGCTGGTCGCCGGCGTCCCGCAGCTCGGTCCGCCGTGGGTGCCGATGCTGTGCTTCCTGGCGCTGTGGCTCGGCTACATGTCGATCACGTCGATCGGCCAGACGTTCTACGGCTTCGGGTGGGAGATGCTGCTGCTCGAGGCGGGGTTCCTCGCCGCGTTCCTGGGGTCGGACGACCAGCCGCCGCCTGTCGTCGTGATCGTGCTGTTCTGGTGGCTGGTGTTCCGGCTCGAGTTCGGCGCGGGCATGATCAAGATCCGCGGCGGGCGCGAGTGGCGCGACCTCACGGCGCTCACGTACCACCACGAGACGCAGCCGATGCCGGGGCCGCTCAGCCGCCAGGCGCACCTGCTCCCCCGCTGGTTCCACAAGGGCGAGGTGCTCGGCAACCACTTCGCGCAGCTCGTGGTGCCCTGGTTCCTGTTCGCCCCGCTCATCGGGCTGTTCGTCCTGGGCCCGGTCCCCGCGGTCGTCGGCGCGGTGGCGGCCGCGATCGTCATCGCGACGCAGGCCTGGCTCGTCGTCACCGGCAACTTCGCGTGGCTCAACTGGATGACGATCGTGCTCGCCTTCTCGGCGATCGGACTGCCCGGCATCGGCGCAGAGCACGAGGGCGCAGCATCCGTTCCTCCCGGCGTGATCGACGGGATCCCGGTGTACTGGCTCGTCGTCACGTGCGCGCTGGGCGTGCTGTACCTGGTGCTCAGCTGGTGGCCCCTGCAGAACCTGTTCGCCAGGCGCCAGCTGATGAACGCCTCGTTCAACCGGTGGCAGCTCGCCAACGCCTACGGCGCGTTCGGCACGGTGACGAAGGAGCGCATCGAGATCGTCGTCGAGGGCACGCTGGACGAGGATCCCGACAACGCCACCTGGCACGAGTACGCCTTCAAGGGCAAGCCCGGCGAGGTGCACCGCATCCCGCGTCAGTTCGCCCCGTACCACCTGCGCCTGGACTGGCTGATGTGGTTCCTGCCGCTCGGCCGCTCCCTGGACGACTGGTTCACGGCGTTCCTGGTGCGGCTTCTGGAAGCGGATGCTGCGACCCTGCGCCTGCTCGCCCACGACCCGTTCGCCGGTGAGAGGCCGCGATGGGTGCGGGCGGTGTCGTACCGTTATCGCTTCACGACGCGGTCGGAGTTCCGCGAGACGCACGCCCGATGGACGCGCGACCGGCGGCGCCGCGTCATGGGACCGGCGTCCCTGCGCCGCTGACGGCGGCCTTGCGGTCGCGAGCGGTGCGGCGGGCGGTGAGGTCGACGATGGCCACGAGGAACGCGAGCGCGAGGAAGACCGCGACCGACAGCATGCCGAACGCGTACGCGTCGTGGTACACGACGAGGTTGTCGTGTGTACCGGACTCGCGGTAGATGGCGGCGTAGAACAGCGACAGCGCGACCGCTGTGCCGACTGCGGCGCCGATGCGCTGCCCGAGCTGACCGACGGAACCGGCGAGCCCGCCCTGCTTGACCGGGATGTCGCCGAGCGTGAGCGCCTGGTTGGGCGCGATGACGAGGCCGCCGCCCGCGCCGCCGACGGTCATGACGGCGGCGGCGATGTACGGGGTCCACGCGGGGTCGCTGTAGAGCGCGGCGAGCACCAGTCCGCCGACGCACAGCAGCATGCCGACAAGTCCCCACACCACGACGACGCGGCCATGGGTGCTGACGAGGTTGCCGCCGATCCACGATGTGACGGCTGACGCGAGCGCGAATCCGATCGAGACCATGCCCGCGTACACCGGCGCGAGCCCGAGGCCCAGCTGCAGGAACAGCGTCGTGACCAGGAACATCGCCGGTGCCGCGGTGAAGTACGCGGTCTGCAGCAGCGTGCCGTTGCGGTACGACGTGATGCGGAACAGGCCCAGCGGGATGAGCGGGTTGCGCCCGCGCTTGGCATAGCCGCGCTCCCACGCGATGAACACCGACGCGAACAGCGCGAAGGCCACGAGCAGCCACCAGCGCGCGGGGTTGTCGGTGGGCGCACCGGTCGTGAACAGGAAGGGCCACATCAGTGAGACGACGCTCGCGCCGAACAGCAGCACTCCGACCGGATCCAGCTGCACCTTGCGCTGCGACCGCGTGCGGGTGTCGGGCAGCAGCCACAGCGCGAGGGCGATCGCGATGAGGCAGAGCGGCACGTTCATCCAGAAGATGAGCCGCCAGCCGTTCGTCGGTCCGCCGAGGGCGATGAGCAGGCCGCCGAGGGTCGGGCCGAAGGCCGTCGCGATGCCGATGGTGGCACCGAAGAGGCCGAAGGCGCGAGCGCGCTCCTTGCCCTGGAACAGCTCCTGCGCCATGCCCAGCACCTGGGGCATCTGGATGCCGGCGGCCACGCCCTGCAGCAGCCGCCCGATCAGCAGCACCTCCGCCGTCGGCGCGAGCGCGCACAGCACGCTCGTCACCGTGTAGAGCGAAAGCCCGACGACGAACAGCGTGCGCCGCGACCGCTGGTCGCCGAGGCGGCCCATCGGCACCAGCACGAGGCCGAAGGTGAGCACGAACCCCGACACGATCAGCTGCAGCTGGGTCGAGCTCGCACCGAGCACCTCGCCGATCGACGGCAGCGCGACGTTGACCTTCGTCATGTCGAGGATCGTGATCGCCGCGACCGAGACGCACACCCAGAAGGCCCGCCAGCGGGCTCCGTGCGAGAGGGGGATGACAGCGGTCGTGACCGGCACGGCGCGCGTCTTCTTCGAGGTCTTCTGCGGCGCCGGCTGTGACTGGGACATCCTGCCCAGGCTAGCCCCGTCCACGGCGGGCCGGGCGCAAACGTGATAGGCGGGAGATGATGGGAGGGTGAGACTCCTCGTCGCCGCCCTCGCCTCCGAGCTCGTCGCCTTCCCCGACGACCTCGACGGATTCGACCGCCTCGTCACCGGCCCCGGCAAGCTGCAGGCGACCTACGCGCTCACCCGCGCCCTCGACGCGACCGCCTACGACGAGATCGTGGTGGTCGGCACCGCCGGCGCGATCGACGCGCGGCTCGAGGCATCCGTGTACGAGATCTCGGCCGCCCTGCAGCACGACGTCACCGACATCGACGGCATCGTCGGCCAGCACGTGTCACTGCCGGCGCGGGTCGAACTCGACGCCGAGGGTGTGACGATCGCGACCGGCGACCACTTCGTCGACGACTCCGAAGCGGTGGAGGTCATCCGCCCGCTCGGGGCAGGCCTCGTCGACATGGAGACGTACGCCTACATCTGGGTCGCACAGCGTTTCGGCATGCCGATCCGGGTGCTGAAGGCCGTGTCGGACCGCGCCCAGGACGGCGCGATCACCGACTGGCACGCCGCGGTGACCGCCTGCAGCCATCAGCTGCGCGACCGCATCCGCGCCGACTACGGCGTCTGACCCTGCTCCGCCATCCGTCTCGTCTCCGCGTCGAGATGTCGGACGTCGCCGCGCGCGTCAGGCGCGGACGTCGGCGTCCTGGCGGATGACGCTCGGGCCTGCCGCTGTCGCCTCGACAGCGAGCTGCGCCGGCAGCTGCTCCTTCATCGCGGCGACGTGGCTGATGACGCCCACGGTGCGCCCGCCCTGGCGCAGTTCGTCCAGTGTGCGCATCGCGAGGTCGAGCGTCTCCTCGTCGAGCGAGCCGAAGCCCTCGTCGACGAACAGGGTGTCGAGCCTGACCCCGCCCGCGCGGGCGGTCACGACCTCGGCGAGCCCGAGGGCCAGCGCGAGAGACGCGAGGAAGGTCTCGCCGCCCGAGAGCGACTGTGCCGGACGCGACTGGCCGGTGAAGGCGTCCATGATCTCGAGGCCGAGCCCCGACGCGGCGCCGCGGGCCGCCCGGGCGTCGGTGTGCTGCAGCCGGTAGCGGCCCGACGACATGTCGCTGAGCCGCAGGTTCGCGGCGGCCACGATCTCTTCGAGCTCGGCGGCGAGCACGAACGTCTCGAGGTCCATCTTCATCGTGTTGGGGGCGCGACCCGCGACGGTGTCGGCGAGACGGGCGATGGCGGCGGCATCCGCAGCCCGAGCGGCGACTCCGGCATACGCCTGATCGATCTGCATCGCGAGATCACGCAGACCTGCCACGAGCGTGCGCGCGTCGCTCTCGGCGCGCAGCGCCGCGGTGCGTGCGGTGTCCGCCGCCGCGAGCGCGTTCTGCGACTCCTCCGTGTGCACGGGTTCGGTGGGGGCGCCCGCGAGCTCGAGCTCGAGCTCGAGCATGCGCGCCCGCGCAGCGGCGAGCTGCGCGTCGTGCGCCGAGATCCGCTCGGCGAGCGCCTCCATCTCACGGGGTGCGATCAGCGCGGCGGTCACCTCGGCGGCATCGGCGAACACGGATGCCGCGACCCTGTCGTCGACGTCGGCCCGCGCCTGCGTGGCCAGCGTGGCTGCGCGCTGCGCGTCGGCGCGGGCGTCGACCGCGGCGCGGCCGGCGTCGCGGATCGAGGTGGCGTGCGCGACGCGGTCGGCGACGCTCGCGTGCTCGCCCCGGGCGGCCTCTACCGCCTCGCGGGCGGCGTTCACGCGCTCCTGCAGCGCCGCGATCCGGGTGCGCGCGTCGGCGAGCTGGTCGGCCAGCGTCGCACGCGACGTCTCGGCCTCGAGATCGAGCGCCGCGAGCCCGGTGCGCCGGGCGGCCAGCGCATCGCGGCGTTCCGCAGCCCGCTCGGCCGCTGCGAGGTCGTCGGCGGCGACGGCCAGCTGCTCGCGGAGCGGCTCCGCCCCCTCGCCGCCGGCGCGGGCGGCCACCGCGGCATGGCGCTCGCGCGCGCGCTTCGCCGCGTCGGAGGCGGCCCGCTCGTGATGGGAGGCCGCATCTCGCCGCGCTTCGGCCGCTGCGAGGATCTCGTCGGTCACCGGCTCATCGGCGGGTGTTGCAGGAGACGGGTGCGCCGTCGCACCGCACACCGCGCAGGGCTCCCCGTCCACGAGGGTGGTCGCGAGCTCCCCCGCATAGCCGTCGAGGCGGAGCTGCAGCAGCTCGGCGACGTTCGCGGCCGCCACGGCCGCCGCGGCGGCCGCATCGCGATGGCGGAGCTCGGCCTCCCGCTGCGCGTCGGCGAGCCCCTCGGCCTCGACGGCGGCGGCGAGGCGCGCGGCGATCTCGTCGTGGCGCGCCCGCGCGGGGTCGCGCCGGGAAGCAGCATCCCGATGGGCGTCGAGTTCGGCGTCGATGCGTTCGAGCTCGGCCGGCACCTGCGCCCGCTGCGCATCGAGGGCGACGATGTCGGCTTCGAGCCTCGCCGCGTCGGCCGCGGCAGCCGTCATCCGCGCTTCGCCGTCGGCGAGGGCGGCTTCCTGCGCGAGCGCCGCATTCCACACGGCGAGCTCGCCGGTCAGTCGCTCGACCACGGTGGTGAGATCGTCCGTCAGCGCGTCATCGGTGCCGGACACCGCGCGGACCCAGACCGCCTCGGCGGACGCGGCGAGTTCCGCCGCCGCTGCCGCGGCGCCGTCGGCTCGGCGAGCGGTCTCGAGCGGGGCGCGCAGCACCTCGGCCGAGCGCGCGCGGTCGAGTCGCCGGCGGTCGTCCGCGATCAGAGGGCCGGCCGCCTCGAGTCCGGCAAGCCGGTCCCGTGCACGACCGAGCTCGGCCTGCGCCTTCGCCAGCGCGACGCGTGCGCGGTGCGCGGCTTCCGCTGCCGCGCGGGCGTCATCCGCATCGACGCGTTCGCGCGTCAGCGTGTCGAGTCTGTACGACGCGCGCTTCTCTCCGAGCTCGACGGCCGCGCGTCGTGCGGCGAGATCGAGCTTCGTCGCGCCGTCGATCTCGTCGGCCGGCACCAGCTCCTGCGCCACGATCAGGCGCTCGGCCTGATCGAGCAACGTGCGTGCCCGCTCGCCCAGCGCATCGAGCTCGTGCTGCGCCGCCTTGCTGCGCTCACCCAGCTCGCGGGCGTACTCCTCGTATCGGCGCGTTCCGAACAGCGCCCGCAGCAGTGACTGGCGCTCCGTGCCGGAGGCGAGGAGGAACCTCGAGAACCGGTTCTGCGCCAGCAGGATCACCTGCTGGAACTGCTGCGCGTTGAGCCCGAGCACCTCGTCGAGGAACAGCCCGACGTCGCGGGGCTTGGCCGCCCGTCCGATCCACGCGCCGTCGACGCGCTCTTCGAGCTCGGCGCGCGTGGGCTCGGTGGTGAGCCCGCCGCCCCGGCGAGCAGGCCGTTGGTACTCCGGCGCGCGGGTGACACGCCAGCGACGATCGCCGACGGTGAACTCCAGACGCACCTCGGTGGGGTCCTCGGGTTCGCAGTGATCGCTGCGGAGGCGCTTGTCTCCCGTCTCGTAGCGGGGCACGCTGCCGTACAGCGCGAAGCAGACCCCGTCGAGGATGCTCGACTTGCCCGCGCCGGTGCGCCCGGCGATGAGGAAGATGCCGTCGTGCTCGAACGCCTCGAAGTCGACACTCTGCTTCTCACGGAACGGACCGAACCCGGTGAGCTCGAGGTGGTGCAGCCTCACGCGGTCGCCTCCACCCGCGCGCGCTGCGCGAGCAGCTCGCCGACGAGCTCCGCCTCGCGGGCCGACGCGCCCTCGCCCTCGCGCACGTGCGCGAGGAACGCGTCGACGAGCTCCGCGTCGTTGCGTGCAGCGCGCACACGCTCGGCGTAGGTGCGCACCTCGTCGGAGCGCGTCGCGAGGGGGGCGTGGCGGACCTCTGCGCAGAAGGGGAATCGCGTGAGCAGGCGCCGCATCGGATCCCGCTGCGGCAGCGGATCCGTGTACTCGGCGCGCACCCACTCGTGAGCATGGGCGGCGAACCGCTCGTCGGTGAGCAGCTCGTCGAGGGTCGCGGTCAGGGTTGTCAGGGCGCGCGGCACCGGAAGGGGCAGCCATTCGACCTCGCCGAGTCCGTCGGCGCCGAGCTCGACCAGCCACGACCCGCGCGGCTTGTGCCCCTCGTCGAAGCTGTAGTGCAGCGGGGCACCGGCGTAGCGCACGCGAGGCGAGAGCTGCTGGCGCCCGTGGATGTGCCCGAGCGCCATGTAGTCCACGCCATCGAAGGTCGGCAGCGGCACGATGTCGAGACCGCCCTGCTGGATGTCGCGCTCGAGGTGCGGCGTGGGTTCGACCCCCGCGGCGAAGCAGTGCGCGGCCGCGATCGTGCGTCCGCCTCGGGATGCAGCATCCGTCCGCACCAGATCCATGGCGTGAGCGAGCACGTCGGCCTGAGAGCGCACGCCCGGCCACACGCTGCGCAGCAGCACGGGCTCGAGATACGGGATGCCGTAGACATGGACGGGGCCGTGCTCGTCGTGGACGGTGATGGGGGTTCCGACGGCGGCCGGGTCGGTGATGACGTGGACTCCGTCTCGGAGAAGGCCCGATTGGAAGCCGAGCCGCGCGGCCGAGTCGTGGTTGCCGCTCGTGACGACCACGGTGGCGCCGGCGTCGGCGAGGCCGCGCAGCGCGTCGGTGAGCACCGTGTACGCCCCGGCGGCGGGGGTTGCGGAATCGAACACGTCGCCCGCGACGATCACCAGGTCGACGTGGCGCTCGGTCACCTGCGCGACGAGCGCCTCGAGCACACCGCGCAGCGCATCGAGCGTGGCGTGGCCGTGGAACGACCGCCCGATGTGCCAGTCCGAGGTGTGCAGGATCCGCATGCCAACACGGTACGTTCGGCCGCTGACATCGGCGGCGAGGCAGGCCGCGGACCCGCGAACCACCGGGGTTTCCGCGTCGCTGCGACGGGTGCGCCGCGTACCCTCGAGCCATGTCCTTGCCCGAGGTCTGCGTGGTGTTCCTGCTGCGCCGCGGGCCGAACGGCGTCGAGGTGCTGCTGGGCCGCAAGCACACCGGGCTCGGCCGCGGCAAAGTGGTCGGCATCTGCGGCTGGGTCGACCCGGGCGAGGGCGCCGGCGGGGCCGCAGCGCGCGAGGTTCTGCGGGAGGTCGGCGTGCGGGTCGAGGCATCCGATCTCCATGTCGCCGGCACCGTCGAGTACCACTTCCCCACCCGGCTGGCCTGGTCGCAGCAGGCGACCGTCTTCGTCTGCCGACGGTGGGAGGGCGAGCCGGTCGGGAGCGACGGGATGACGCCGCAGTGGTACGGCCTGGACGCCGTGCCGTACGCCCACATGTGGGACGACGCCTCGCGGTGGCTGCCGGGTGTGCTCCGCGGCGGCACCGTCGACGCGCGCTTCACGTTCGGCGCGGACCTCGCGACGGTCGTGTTCACGGCGGAGTGACGGTCCGCCGGCACCGCCGGGAGCGCGGGTCCGATGCTCCTCCGGCGGGGCACCCTCCCCTGCGCGCCCCTCCGGACGTATCGTGGAACATGGCGCACAACGCAGACACCGCTCCGCGATCGACCGTGGTGGCGCTCGTGGGAGCCGACAGCGACGAGCTGTTGACGGGCCTCGCCGATGTCCCGGCGCTCGTTGCGCTCTCACTCCGCGAGGCCGAGCCGGCCGTCGCCGCGCACCTCGTCGCCTCGGTCTCGATGCCCTACGTCGTCCACGACGCCGATCCGCTCGAACACGTCGCCTCGGCCTGGGTCGAGCTCTACGAGGAGCGCGCCACGCTCGGCTCGCTCGAGGCGGAGGTCGATGCCCTCCTGGCGCTGTTCTCGTCGGGCGAGGCGGTCATGCCCGACTACTACGTCGTCGCGGGCCCCGAGGCGATCGAGGGCACATGGCGCCACTGGTGGCTCGGCGCGCTCGCGCACCGCGCACCGTCGCGCGTGCTTCCGGTCGAGGCATCCGGCGCGGCGCTGCGAGCCCGGCTGCGTTCGCTTCCCGCGTCGCGTCCGTGGCCCGAGCCGTCCGCCTGGCTTCCCCGGGTGCAGTTCGACATCCCGGACCGGGTGGGGCTGCGCGATCAGCCGGGCGCCGCCTGATCCATGGCGGAAGTCGAGAGCTTCGCGCACGCCGGCGCGATCCTCGTGGCGGAGCGGCGCGGTCGCGGTGACCGCGTCTACGTGCTGATCCACGGCATCGGCATGGGCAGAAGCGTCTTCGCTGACCTGGGACGACATCTCGGCGATGGCGAGGTCGTCGCCGTTGACCTCCCCGGCTACGGCGAGGCTCCCGAGCCGCGGCGCGTGCTGACGATCGAACGCACGGCCGACCTCGTGGCCGCGTACCTCCGGGCGCGCGTGCGCACGCCCGCCGTCGTCATCGGCCACTCGATGGGCGCGCAGATCGCGCTGGAGGTCGCTGCGCGCCACCCCGCCGTCGTGGACCGCATCGTGCTCATCGGACCCACCGTCGACCCCTCCGCCCGGACGGCACCGCGTCAGCTGTGGCGGCTCCTCCGCGACATCGCCGTCGAGAGCCCGGTGGTGATCGCTCTCGGCGCGCGGGAGTACGTCCGTGCGGGGCCGCGGCTGCGTGCGAAGTTCCACGCGATGCTCAGGCATCGCCCCGAGGACGTGCTGCCGTGCGTGCGAGTGCCCGCGCTGGTGCTCCGCGGCGAGGACGACCTCGTGGCGCCGCAGGCGTGGTGCCGGCGGGTCGCGGACGCGCTGCCCGACGGGCGGCTGGCCGAAGTGGCCGGGCACGGTCACGAGACGATGATCCGCGATGCGGCACCCGCCGCGCGACTGATCCGCGAGTTCGCCCGACCGGAGTGAGAACCGCTCGCGACTGCCGCGTCCCGGCGAAATCCTGCCATCCCCGCCGTATCCGGCAATGTCGGAACCCCCGCGTAGGTTTCACACTGTCGGAACCAACGGAGGAAACCATGTTCGCTGTATACGCCGCCGAACAGCAGTACCGCCACGACACCTGGTCGCGAGATCGCGAGCACGCGATCCTCGCCTCCATCAAGGAACGGAGGGCCGCTGTCGCTTCGCGTCACCCGGCTCGCGTGATCGCCCGCCCGCAGCGCGTCGCGTGGGCTCGGCCGATCGGGCTGCATGTCGCGGAGAACGACCCCGCGGCCTGCGCCGTCGCGTAGCCGACGACGGTCAGGGCGTGCGCGGGTCCGCCTGAGCGGATCCGCGCGACGCGCCGGCGGCCTGCTGGGCCGCGCGATCCTTCGCCACCGCGTCACCGACCATCTGGCCGCCGCTGCGGAGCAGTGCGCGGCGCCACGGGAGGGTGCCGTCGATCTCGATCTGGATCGAGATCGACAGGATGGTGCGGATGAGCACGATGAGGCCGAGGACGGCCGCGTCCTCGAGTGACGGCTTCGAGGTGATCGTGCGGATGAGGTCTGCGGCGACCAGCACCTCGAGTCCCAGGAGGATCGCGGCGCCGAGGGTCGTGCGCAGCGTCGTGAACGCGACCTGACCGCCCTCATGACGGGCGAGCGACCGGGCGCCCAGCACGACCGCGATCACGAAGCCGACGATCATGGCGGCGGCGCCGATCGCCTCGAATCCGACGGCGACGGCGGTGAACACCTCCTCCATGTGCACGCGCCCAGCCTAGGGCCGGGCGCGCACACATGGACGGCCGAATCGCGGTGTCAGCCAGCCGTGCCGCGTCGCGGGTGCGCGGGGTCGTCGGTGTCGCCCACCGACACCTGTCGTGCGAGCTCCTCGATGTCGTTCTCCGGCAGCTCGATGCCCGACTGCGTGAGCCGCTGACGCAGCACGTGCGCGATCTCCTCCAGTGGCTCGGTGCCGACGTCCTGCCGGGTCTGCGCGACGATGCCCGCGACTTTGTCGACGTCGGACGCGTTGTTCTGCGCCATCGCCGGGAGCCGCTGCTCCTGCTCCGCGCCGAGAGCGCCGGGCGTGCGCTGGGCCTCACTCGCGGTCTGCGTGTCGCGGGCGCCGTCCTGACCGTGGTGGTCGATCCCGTCCTCCACGACCCCGATGCCGACGGCCTCGTGGCTCGGCGCGGGCGCTGCCGGAGCCGCGGGCTCGACGTCGCCCTCCCGTGCGGACGACGGGTCAGTCCACGCCGGCGCCTCCTGCGCGTCCGGGGCGGGCTCGCCCATGGTCGGGGCAGAATCGGAAGAGTCTTCGCGCACGGGTTCGCCGGGCGCGGGCGTCGACGCGGCGCCGGCCGCATCCTCGCGATCCGGGTAGTTGACACCCGGCTGCTCGTACTCGTTGCCTGTCGTGCTCATCAGGGCTGTTCCCCTCTCTCGCTGTCGGTCAGCATGTCGGGGTCGGCGCCCCGCCGGGCCGCCTCTCCCTCGACCGGGTCGTCCGGCTGCAGCGCCGTGTCTGTGAGCAGCTCGGATTCGGCCGCCTCTGCGCTGCGCTCGCGGGACTCCGTGTCGTCTACCGCATCCCGTCCGCCGGGCGGGTCGGCGTTGACGACGCCTTCGGGAAGCTTCTGGTCGTTCGACCCTTCGCGGTCCATCGCATGCTCCTCTCGTCAGCCTCCACCCTCCGACGAGCGGGCCGTCGGCGACATGGGGTTGACAAGGTGAGCCGACGGTGTCGGCGCGTTACTGCGTCACGGACGCTCGTTCAGGATGCCGCGGCGCGAGGGGTTCGCATCGAACCAGTCCGCGACGTACCAGCACACCGGGATGACCTTGCGATCGCCACGCTCCTCGAGCTCGTCCACGGCCCGCTCGACGAGCTCACCGGCGTACCCGTGCCCGCGGAAGGTGGGGATCGTGTAGGCACGCGTCATGGCGACGGTGCGGCCGTCGTCGCGATAGTCCAGTACGCTCACCAGGTCGTCGCCGCGATGGAGGGTATACCGCGAGGCGTCGGCCTCTTTCGTGAAGCGGAGCTCGGTCACGCCGACAGGCTACGCCCGCGGCGGCGGGGCCGGACGCGTCTTGGGGCATGTCGCAGTGATCGCTCAGGTGGGACTCGGTGTCACACCTCGTGGGACTGAGCAATCTGTCACATTCCGAAACGATCTGGGCCCAGAACCCGTGCGATTTGACGTTTTTGGACAAAGTCGGTAATAATCGGGCACATGACTGACAACGCGCTGTATCTGTCCGCCCGGGAGGCGAACAGGACTGCCGGCATGATGATGGCCGGCCGCATTGTCATGTGTTGTCGAATGTGCCACTAGCACGGTGACCCCCGCCGGACTCCTCCTCCGCTTCTGAACACGGATCGTACGGAGTCCCCCGAAGCACCGGGTTCGTGCGTCGATCACGCGCACCCGGACCCGCTTCGCACACCGCCCAACGTCGGGCACAGGCCCCCACCGGCCTCCGGCCTTTCTCGCCACCGACGACCAGGGCCGCAGCACATCATTCAACCCGGCTCCGCCATCCGGGTTCCTCCCGCAAGGACCATCATCATGTCGACAACCGCCCTCCTCGACCGTCCCGCCACCGCGGTTCCCCACGGGGCTACACCCCAAACCCCCGGTTCGCTGACGCGCACCCCCGTCCGCCACCTCCGCGCCGTGAATCACCCGGCGCCGGTCGAGGCACCGGCCGCACCGGCCGCACCGGCCCCGGAGCCCGCGCAGCCCGGCGGCCGCGCCCTTCCCGCGGGCACCGCGCCGCGCGGCTTCGCCCTCTACGTCGGAATCGACGAGGTCAAGGCCGCCGCCTCCGGCGTGAATCTCGGCGTGCTCGTCGACGCCCTCCGCCGCACGCTCGCCGAGCTGGCCCCGTCCGCTGAGACCTACGCCACCGTCGCCCTCGCGCCGGTGGGCTCGGGCGGGCGCGACGTCGACGTCGTGCGCCTCGCGCTGCACGAGCCGTCGGCCGTCGCCCGTACCAAGCAGGAGGAGCCCGAGGAGGAAGAGCCGGCTTCGGGCGGCGTGGTCGTCGACATCTCGCGCAAGCGCGTGCTCATCGACGGCGAATCGGCCGCCTTCACATTCAAGGAGTTCGAGCTGCTGCAGTACCTGGTGCTGCGCGAAGGCCGCACCATCGAGCGCACCGAGCTCGTGACCTCCCTCTGGCAGGGTGCGACCGATGACGACGCGCCGGGCGAGCGCACGATCGACGTGCACGTGCGTCGCCTGCGCGCCAAGCTCGGCCGCTACGAGGACATCGTCCGCACCGTGCGCGGCGTCGGCTACCGCTTCGACCGTCACGCCGACGTCGTCATCCGCTACGGCCACGGCACCCCGTCGCCCGACCGCTTCTGAGAGCCGCCGCTCCGGCCGCGATGTCGGAGGGCGGGGCGTAGGGTGGGCGGCATGACCACCTCGCTCTCGCGCATCCCCCGCACGAGGGATGCCGAGCGCTTCGGTCCGCGGGCGCAGACCCGCGATCCCTGGCCCGATCACGGCCGACCGGTCGAGACGGAGTACCGCCCGCGGCATCCGCTCGATCTCCGCCGCACCGTGCTGTACCAGCGACGCGGCGCCGGCGACCCGACGATGGCGGTCTCGGGCGCGGTCATCTGGCGGGTCAGCCGCACGCCGGCGGGCATCGCGACTCTCGCGATCCGCGAGACGCATCCCGGCGTGATCCGCGGCGCGGCCTGGGGTCCCGGCCGCGAGTGGGCGCTGGCACAGCTTCCCGCGCTGTGCGGTGCGGACGACGATGCCGGCGACTTCGATGCGTCGCAGCATCCGCTCATCGCCGACGCCCACCACCGCAACCCCGGCCTGCGCCTCTCGCGCACCGATCTCGTGTTCGATGCGCTCGTGAGCGCGATCTTCGAGCAGAAGGTCACCGGCATGCAGGCGTTCGGCGCGTGGCGACGCGTCGTCACCTGGTGCGGCGAGCGTGCTCCCGGCCCGACGCCGACACCGATGTTCGCGCCGCCGACCATCGACGGCTGGCAGCATGTGCCGTCGTGGGTCTGGCACCGCGCGGGGCTCGAACCTCCGCAGTCGAAGACCGTCGTGCGCGTCGCGCGCCGCGGCGACGCCATCGTGCGCAGCGTGCTCGCCGCCGAGCACGGCGAGGCTGTCGACCGCGTACTGATCAGCCAGTCCGGCATCGGTCCGTGGACCGCGGCCGAGACCCGCATCCGGGCACTCGGCGACCCCGACGCGGTCAGCGTCGGCGATTACCACGTGGCTCACGAGGTCGGCTATGCGCTGACCGGCCACCGGATGGACGACGATGGGATGCTGCGGCTCCTGGCCGCGTGGCCGGGTCAGCGTCAGCGCGTCATCCGCCTCATCGGGGCGAGCGGTGTGCGCGAGCCGCGCCGCGGCGCGCGCCTGCACCCCGAAGACCACCGCGACCGCTGACTCCGCGCCCGGCCGCGACCCGGCCGCGGGGTCGAGCGGCCGGGTCGCGCCATCCCTTCAGTCTCCCTTCACGTTGACGAGCTGCCGCAGCGTGTGCCGCACCGTGACCAGGTCGGCCGCGTCGGCCATGACCCGGTCGATCGGCTTGTACGCCTGCGGAATCTCGTCGATGAACGCGTCGGTGTCGCGGAACTCGATGCCCGTCATCGCCGCCCGCAGCTGCTCATGCGTGAACGCGCGGCGCGCCGCGGTCCGCGAGAACTCGCGACCCGCACCGTGCGGCGAGGAGTTCAGCGACAGTGGGTTTCCGAGACCCTCCACGACGTAGGATGCCGTCCCCATCGAGCCGGGGATGAGGCCCGGGCGACCCGCATCCGCCTGGATGGCGCCCTTTCGGGACACCCAGACCTGCTTGCCGAAGTGCCTCTCCGACTCCGTGAAGTTGTGGTGGCAGTTGATCCGCTCGTGCTCGATCACAGGCTCGCCCATGACCTCCGAGAGCTGGCGGGCCACGCGGTCCATCATCTCCTCACGATTGAGCAGAGCGAAGTGCTGTGCCCATCGCAGCTCTCGGATGTACGCCCGGAACTCGGGCGTGCCCTCGACGAGGTACGCGAGGTCGGGGTCGGGAAGCGCGATCCACCACTGCTTCGCCAGGCGCTGCGCGACGCCGATGTGGTGCGTGGCGATCTTGTTTCCGACCCCCCGCGAACCGGAGTGGAGGAACATCCACACGCGGTCGAGCTCATCGGCCGAGACCTCGATGAAGTGGTTGCCCGACCCCAGCGAGCCGAGCTGCAGCCGCCAGTGGCCGGCGTACCGCGTCGGGTCGAACTCGGCCTTCTGGGCGAGTTCCTCCAGCTCCGCGACCCGCGGCTCGGCGGTGGCGACCACTTTGCGGTTGTCACGCCCCGCCGAGAGGGGAACGGCCCGCTCGATCTGCTCGCGCAGCCGTGTGAGACCGCGCGCGACGAGCTGCTCCTTCGTGAACTGGGTGCGGACCGCGATCATGCCGCAGCCGATGTCGACCCCGACGGCGGCGGGCATGATGGCCCCGAGCGTCGGGATGACCGATCCGACGGTCGCGCCCTTTCCGAGATGGGCATCGGGCATGAGCGCCAGATGCGGGTGGATGAACGGCATGCGCGACGAGGTGCGGGCCTGCTCGACGGTCTTCTCGTCGATCAGACTCGCCCACGAGAGCAGCCGGTCTGTGAGCCTCTCCATGATTCCTTTCCTTGCGAGCTCACGCACCAGTGAGGGTGCGCGGGAGCGGACCGTCGGTTCGGAGCTCCCCGGCAAGGGAAACGCCCCGGACCTGTGCGGTGCGGGGCGTGGATCAGCGGATGCTGCTACACGGCCTACGCCGGAGGAGACGACTCGTATCGGTCACCGGGCTGCTGACCCAGGACCGCCTCGAAACGGAGTTCGCGCTCAGCGTTCATCCGTCGTCCTCTCGGCTCGCTCGTGAGGCCGCGCCGGTCGGCGCAGCCACGCCACGCTAGAGGACGGCGGCGTGCGGCGTCAAGTGAGGGCGACCGTCGGCGTCCGCAGTCGTCCGCGTCCGCGACCGTCGGCATCCGCGCGCCAGCGGCGCGAACGCGCGCCTGCGCGGAAGGATGGGGGGATGATCGAGTCTCTGCATGGCCTGCCGGACGGCGTCATCGGGTTCCGCGCCGTTGGAGCCATCGACGCATCGGACTACGTCGGGTCACTCGACCCGGCCATCGATGCGGCGATCGACGCCGGCCGCAAGGTCAATCTCGTCTACGTCCTCGGCGATGAGTTCGAGCGATATTCGCTCGGCGCGCTCTGGCAGGATGCGAAGCTCGAGGGCAAGCCGGCACATGTGTGGGGGCGGATCGCGCTCGTCACCGACCACAGCCTGATCGGCGAGGTGATCCATGGGATCGCATTCCTGTTCCCCTGCGAGCTGCGCATCTTCGCGGTATCGGCGCTCGACGACGCTATCGCGTGGGCCGCGGAGGGGCCGAAGGAGGCCTGACGCGCACCTTCTTGTGGATGTCGGAGGCCCCGACGACACTGGGACGCGCCACGCGGCCGGGCGCGGCAGCCACCATCCACTTCAGGAGTTCGACATGCCCAGCCTCAATCCCTACCTCTCCTTCCGGAATCAGGCCCGTGAAGCGATGACCTTCTACCAGAGCGTCTTCGGGGGCGACCTCGACATCTCGACATTCGGTCAGTTCGAGGGGATGGTGCAAGACCCCGCCGAGAACGACCTCGTCATGCACGCGCAGCTCACGAGCCCCGACGGCTTCGTCCTCATGGGCGCGGACACACCTGGCGGCATGACCTACGAGAAACCCGCGGGCATCTCGGTATCGGTGAGCGGTGACGATGAGGCCTCGCTGCAGGGCTTCTGGGACAAGCTCGCCGACGGCGGCACCATCACGATGCCGTACGACACCCCGCCGTGGGGCGGCAAGTTCGGCATGCTCACCGACCGCTTCGGCATCGACTGGATGGTCGCGGTCAACGCCCAGCAGGCGTGAGCCCGGCGTGAGCCCGGCGGTGCCGCCGCGCGGCACCGCCGGGCGGCGGGATCGTCAGGCGAACGACGGCATGACGCGGTCGTGCACGAGCCGGAGCTGGGTATCGACGTCGGGGACTCCGGCTACCTCGCGGCCCATGAGCGCCTTGACGAGCGCGGCATCCGTGATCGCGAGGATCATGTGGTTGATCCCCGCAGGCTCGATCTCGCGCTTGATCTTCTCGGCGCACTCCTCCGGCGTGCCGGCGATCGAGAGTCGCTCGGCGAGGGCGGGTGGGGTGAGGTCGATCGCGCCACCGAGGTCTCCCGCTCCGAGCGCCGCGATCACCGGAGCGAGCTCGTCGGGTTCGACGCCGTTGCGCCGCAGCTGTTCGGGCGGCATCGCCGAGGCATAGAGGCCGACCATCGACCGCGCGGCCTCCTTCGCGGCCGCCGAGTCCTCGCCGACCGAGAACACGACCCACGCGCCGAGGTCGAGGTCCTCGACGTTCTTGCCCGCGCGCTCGGCTCCGATGCGGCAGTGCTCCACCATGTATTCGTACGCCTCACGGGTATAGCTGAGGGCGTGATGGCAGCCGTCGGAGAACTCGGCGCTGGCCTCGAACGACTTCGGACCGCGCATCGCTCCGATCTTGACCGGCATCCGTTCCTGTACCGGTCGAGCGAAGGTGAACAGCCCTGCGTAGTTGAAGAACTCACCGTCCATCGTGATGGCGCCATCGTCGAGGAACGTGCGGATCACCTTGGCACCTTCCAGCACGCGCGAGAGCGGCTTCGTGTCACTCCAGTCGATCTTGTACTGGGCGAGCAGACCGAAGTTCCCGCTTCCGATCACGACCTCGGCGCGTCCGTTCGTCAGCTCGTCGAGAGTCGCGGCCGCCTGGGCGATGAGAGTCGGCTCACGCAGCACGACACCGGAGACACTCGGCCCGAAGCGTACGTTCTCGGTCTTGTCGGCAGCGGCGGCGAACAGGAGCCAGAGGTCCTTGTGCCAGGTCTCATCGGCGGCGTACACGGCGTAGTAGCCGAGTTCGTCGGCGAGCTGGATCGATCGCAGCGACTCCTCGAGCGGATAGTCGGGCAGCATGACGTAGCTGAACTTCATGATGGTCTCCTTCGGGTGGCGGGATGCCGGACGATCAGTCCGGCGAGAGACCGTGGCTCGCGGCATCCGGGATTGTCGCGCTTCCCCCCGCGTCCTCGGCGTCGACCTCGGCGAGCACCGCTGAGCCGGTCACGACGTGCGACGCGAAGTGCCGGTGCATCCACGCGAGGTGGTCGCCGCGCGCGTTCATGATCCGCAGCGAGTCCCAATTGGGGAACTCCTGCTGGAGCACCCAGCGCTCCATGAGCCGCGGGTCCACCTCGAAGATGTGCTCGTGCGCCGTGATCGCGACGTCGCTCACGCGCTGCGGATCGGGCGGCTGCATCTGCTCGTCGTAGCGGTACGCCAACTCAGCCCCCCTCGCCGTCGCGGCCGGGGCCGTAGGCCCGGTCGAGGTGGTACTTGCCTGGATTCATGATGTTGTGCGGGTCGAGGGTGCGCTTGATGTCGAGCATGACGTCGAATCCGCGACCGAGTTCTTCCGGTACGAGGTCGACTTCGCCCTCCCGGCACGAGCCGTGGCAGGCACTGATCGAACCGCCGTGATCGATCGACACGCGCGCGATGTCGCGTTTGGCGTTCACCCACAGCTCCCACGCCCGGTCGTCGAGCTGCTGCTCCCAGATGCCGATGTCGATCTCGGTCAGGTAGTCGGCGCCGGTGCTGCCCTGCGTGTAGGCGAACATCCCCCAGTCGTCGAAGACGTCGGTGCGGCGGCGCAGCTCGGCGACGATGCCGTGCCAGGCCTTCGTCACGCTCGGCAGCTGCGAGTAGTTGATCGCTGCGTCTTCGCAGTGCCAGCTCATCGGCACGACCTGACCGTCTTTCGTGCGCCCGTGCAGCGGCGTGGCGTAGCGGTCGTGCCGCGCGGCCCAGTCGCCCTCGGAGATCTCGTCGCCGAGATAGCGGGCGCCGTGCTCCTTCGCGATGCGGAACAGCCGCCGCCCGCCCGCGCGCACCTCGTCGTCGTAGCCGTACATCACCGCGCACACGAGCGCGCGCACGTCGGTCGGCTGCGGGATGTAGGCCTCGTCGTCGCGCCGCAGGTAGGCCACCTTGTGCTCGTCGAAGAGCACCGCTCCGGCGAACGTCGCCACGCCCGCGCGGGCGAGAGCGCCCGTGCACGCGTACGCGTCGTCGTAGTTGTCGAACGACCAGAACGGCGACAGCTCCGCCTCGGCCTTCGGGAAGAGCTTGAGCGTCGCCTTCGTCGCGATGCCGAGCGTGCCCTGGTGACCCATGAAGAGGTGCTTGAGCTGGTAGCCGCTCGAGGACTTCGTGATCTTGCCGCCGATGCCGTCGCCGACGTGCAGGATCTCGCCCGTGGGCAGCACATGGTCGAAGCTCAGCACCAGATCGCGGGTGTGCCCGTACCGCGAGCCGATGAGCGACCAGCCGCTCGTGCCGATGCGTCCGCCGACGAGCGAGCACGGGTACGACGCGGGGTTGTCGGGGTAGAACAGGCCGTACGGCGCGAGGTACTCGTTCAGCTTGAGCATGTTGATGCCGGTCCCGACCGTTACGGTGCGGTTGACGAGGTCGAGTTCGTGCACCTGGTTCATGCGCTTGACGTCGACGAGGATGCCGCCGCGGAGAGGCACAGCGCCGTCTGTGAGGCCCGTCCCGCCGTCGCGCGGCACGACCGGGACGCGCAGGTCGTTCGCGATCTTCACCACCGCCGCGACCTGCTCGGTGGAGGTGGGCAGCACGACCAGGTCGGGCAGGCGCTCCGACCAGCGGTGCACCGGGAAGG
Source organism: Microbacterium trichothecenolyticum (assembly GCF_041938625.1). GTDB lineage: Bacteria > Actinomycetota > Actinomycetes > Actinomycetales > Microbacteriaceae > Microbacterium > Microbacterium trichothecenolyticum_D. The sequence continues at coordinate 3,686,959 of NZ_CP169427.1, forward strand.
GTGCGGGGACGCGGGCGCGGTTGTACCGGTCGGCCTTGCCGGTGAGGATCTGCTCGTCGGCGAGGACGGTTGCCAGGGCCCGGACGACGGTGTCGACGTCGTCGATCGTCATCGACATCAGTGGGCTCCTCCGCAGCCGCACGCGCCGCCGGAGCCACCGCCGCACCCGCCACCCCCGCAGCCACCCTCGGAGCATCCGCGCGGGCTGCGTTCGCGACCCGCCGCACCCTGCCGCGCCCGCGCGAGACGTCGGTCGCCGGTCGCGCCGCGCGTGCCGCCGACCCGGATCCCCAGCGAGGTCGCGAGCAGCTCGTGGATGTCGAGCACGTCGATGTCGACGTCGTCGCCCGCTTCGGTGAGCGGCCGCTCCGACCAGGGGCACGCGCTCACCAGGGTGTCGATGTCGAGCTTCTGGGCGTGCGAGAGGCGGCGGGCGCTGATCGCGGCGGTCAGCTCGGGCTTCTCGACCGCGAGTCCGCCGCCCGCCCCCGAGCAGTACGACCACTGCGTCACCCGGTCGACGTCCTCGAAGCGCAACCCCGGGATCGCCCGCAGGATCTCGCGCGGCTCCTTCCAGATGCCCTTGCGCTTGTTGAGCCGGCAGGGGTCGTGGTACGTGATGGCCCGGTCGACCGCGACGTCCGGCGTAAGGCGACCATCGCGGATCATCTCGGCGAAGAGCTCGACGACGAGCACCACCTCGAGGTCGAAGTCCGCTCCGAAGTACTTCGGGTAGTCCTCGGTGAACGAGATGTAGTCGTGCGGGTCGAGCACGAGGATGCGGCGCGTGCCGGTCGCCCGCCACGACGCCATGTTGTGCTCGGCGAACGCGCGCGCCTGGTCGACGTAGCCCATCTCGGCCGCGGGGCCGCCGCAGCACCACTGCTCTTGCATCAGCCCGAACTCGTAGCCCGCCTTCTGCAGGATCTGGGCGACCGCGCGCGGTACCGACGTGCGGTAGAACGCGGCCTCGCAGTCGACGAAGAGGATGCTCTCGCCGCCGACGGGTATGCCGAGCCCCTCGGCCCAGTCGCGCACGGTGTCCTGCCCGACCGGCTGCGCGCCGAGCACCGGCTCATGGCTGCGCTCGGCGGTCAGCTCGTTCCACACCTTGTAGCCGGGTTGGTGGATGCCGGAATCCACCGCGAGCGCGCGAGCGGCCTTGACCACGTCGACGGTGCGCGTGCGGAACCGATAGAAGTCGCCGGTGAAGAGGGTGTTCGGGCAGCGCAGCTCGCATGCGCCGCACTGGGTGCAGTTGACGTAGTCGGCGGCGACGTCTTCGATCGTGAGCTCGCCGCGCTCCATCGCCACCACGTTCGCGTGGAACGCCGTGGGCGTCCACGATTCGTTGCGCGTCTCGGTCATCACCGGACACACCTCGCGGCAGAACTTGTGTCCCGACGAGTAGCAGTTGTACGAGGCGTTGCGCCACTCCTCGACGAACTCCCGCGTCTTCACATCCGCGACCGGGATCACGACCTGCGACACGATCTGGTCGTTGCGGGTCAACTCCGCCAGCTCAGGCGGATTTCCGCGCATCCCAGGCGTGAAGGGCTGGAGGAGTACGTCGTCGGACGGCGATCCGTCCGGGGCGGGCTCGGGCACGGAAACCCCCTGAGCGTGGAGTCCAACCCGGCGTGTCCGGCGTCGGACTGCGTTGAGTCACATCCTGGCCGCCCGGCCCGCCAAGTTCAAGAGTGCGTCCCTCGAGAGGAAGTGGCGCTCAGGCGTAGGCGCTGTCGTCGACCGGCGACGGCGCCGGGCCGAGCGCGTCGAGCTCGGCCCAGACATCGCCCGGGATCGGCGTGGCAGCGAGTTCGTCGAGCTGCGCGAGACGCTGCGCCGACGAGATGCCGACGACGGTCGAGTCCACCTCCGGCGAGCGGAGCGAGAAGTGCAGCGCCACCGCCGGGAGGCTGACGCCGAACGACGCGGCGACGCGCTCCAGGCGCGACACCCATTCCTGCAGCTCGGGCGTCGCCGGACGATAGCCGTACATCGCACCCTCGCGCGCCCCGGTGGCGAGGATCCCGGCACCGAACGGCGCGGCGTTGAACACCGTCATGCCGCGCTCGCGGGCGTCGGCGAACACCGGCGCGGCGGACTGGTCGACCACCGTGAACCGGTTGTGGATCAGCACGGCGTCGAAGACCCCGGTGCCGACATAGCGGGCCATGAGCCCGATCGGCCCCGCCGCCACGCCGATCGCGTCCACACGGCCGGATTCGCGCAGCTCGATGAGCCCCTCCACCGCGCCGCCGCGACCCATCGCCTCGTCGAAGGTGACGGTGTACGGGTCGTGCAGGTGCAGCAGCGGGAGCCGGTCGACGCCCAGGCGCGCGGTCGTCTCGTCGAACGACCGCATGACGCGGTCGCGGTCGAAGGCGCCGGTGTCGGGATCGCCGTCGACCTTCGAGATGACGCGCGTGACAGCATCCGTCCCCTTCCGTGCGATCGCGAGGCCCAGCACGGCCTCAGACCTCCCGCCGGCGTAGTTGTTGGAGGTGTCGATGAAGGCGTGGCTGCTGTCGAACAGCTGCTCTGCGAATCGGACAGCGGCGTCTTCTTCGGGGGAACCGGGCTCGGTGCCGCGTCCGAGAGGAGAGGTGCCGAGGGTGAGCGGGCTGACGTTGAGGATCATGACGTCCGTTCCGTGTGGAGTGCTTCCCTCCAACCTAGTGAGCGGGGCGGATGGGCAGGCCGCCCGACCGCCCCGCGGCAGCCCTAGGCTGGCCGCATGACCACGACGCGGAAGGGCTGGACGCGCGGGCACTCGGGCTGGGCGCTCGGCACGGCCCTCATGTTCACGCTGGGGATCGTCTTCGGACTCATCTGGGGCAACGTGCTGCTGGGCGTCGTGCTCGCCGCGGCCGTGTCGATCGGCTGGCTCATGGCGTACGAGTCGTGGCGCGGGCGCAACGTCGGGCTCGAGAACCGCGACGACGATGGCGCCCAGCTCTGACCGGACCCCGTCCCCCCCTACCCCTCGCCGTCGGCGCGTCGTATCGTGAGCGCCAGGAGGTGGTCCGCCATGCAAGCGAGCGTCGGCGATCGCGTGATCATCCACGGCCGCGTCGTCGGTGCCGTGGAGCGCGCGGGTGAGGTCATCGAGGTGCGGGGCAGCGCAGAGAATCCGCTGCTGGTGGTCCGCTACGACGACGGCCACGAGGCGATCCTGTCGCCGGGAAGCGACTGCGAAGTCCGGCACGCGACCTGAGGCGCGCGCCGGACGCGGCGCAGATCAGCCGAGCAGCTCGTACCGCGACGGCTCGGCGCCGAGCACGTGCTCGCCGAGGAACGCGAACACCGTCTCGTACCAGACGACCGCGTGCTGGGGCTTCAGCACCCAGTGGTTCTCGTCGGGGAAGTAGAGGAAGCGGTGCGGCATGCGCCCATCCTCGTCGGCATGGTGCTCGGCGAGCTCCGACCACAGGCGCAGGCCCTCGCCGATCGGCACGCGGTAGTCCTTGTCGCCGTGCACGACGAGCACCGGGGTGCGGATGTCCCCCACGAACTGGTGCGGCGAGTGCTCGACCATCGCCTCGGGCGTGAAGATCCGCTGCCAGTACTCCGAGCTGTCGGTCGTGCCCGCGAACTGATCGAGCGCCCACAGGCTCGCGTGTGTGACGATCGCCCGGAAGCGGTCGGTGTGGCCGGCGACCCAGTTGGCCATGTAGCCGCCGAACGATCCGCCCATCGCGGCGGTACGGGTCTCGTCGATGTCGTCGCGAGCCTCGACGGCGTCCGTGATCGAGAGCAGGTCGGTGTAGGGCTTCCCGCCCCAGCTGTTCCAGCCGCGCGCGATGAAGTCGAGGCCGTATCCCGTCGACAGGGCCGGGTCGGGCAGCAGCACGGCGTACCCGCGAGCCACGGCGAGCAGCGGCGCCCAGCGCCAGCTCCACGCGTTCCAGCTGTTGAGCGGACCGCCATGGATCCACAGCAGCAGCGGCGCCGGGGCATCAGCCGACGCACCCTCGGGCAGCAGCAGCCAGCCGCGCACGCGCGCGCCATCCTCCGCGGTCGCCTCGACCTCGGTGATCGAGCCGGGCGCGGCCGGTGCCGGCGCCGGGGTCGTGAGCGGGGTGACGACGCCGTCACGCGCGATGCGAACGGGGTGCGGCGGGACGACCCACGAAGAGCGCAGCGCGACGATCTCTCCCGTGCCGCGGTCGACCACCACGTTCGAGTAGGCGAAGTCGTCTTCGGTGAGCTTCACCGGCGTACCGCCGTCGAGCGGGATGCGGAACACCGGCCCGCGGCCGTCGTGGTCGGCGGTCGCGATGAGCGCCGCGTCGTCGGCGGCGAACGCGAGCGACGACGCCCAGTGGTCCCACTCGGCGGCCACACGGCGCGCGTCGCCGCCGTCGAGGTCCGCCACCCAGATCTCGTAGTCCGTGGGCGCGGCGGGGGTGCTCTTGACGGTGCGCAGGTACGCGATGCGCGTGCCGTCGTGGCTGACCGCCGGCATCTCGTAGTCCACATCGACCTCGTCGAACAGTGTCGTGCGCTCGCCCGTCTCCGTGTCGATCGCGACGATCACCCGGCGCCCGGCGCGCTGCTCGCGCTGCTCGAGCGACACGACGAGCGTCGACCCGTCGGGAGTGAGCGCGGCTTCCGCGTGATCGAGCGAGCGCGCCGGCTTCGGCGTCAGGTCGCGCGGGCGCGGCAGCGTCGGCGGGTACGGCTTCTCTTCGGAAACGGATGCTGCGGCCTCGGCGTCCGTGCCGGGAGTCGCAGCATCCGTTTCCGATGTGTCCTCAGCCGCCGCATCCGCCACCGCGGCGGCGATCGTGTCTTCGAGGGCGTCGATGTCGATCGCGAGAAGGTGCGGCTCGGCAGGGCCGAGGTCGTGGTCCCAGTAGCGCACCGGGTAGGTGTCGTGGAGGATCGCCGACACCTTCTTCTCCTTGCGCTTGGCGCGCAGCGCCGCTTCACCCTCGAGGGTCTCGGCGCCAGGGAGCAGGGAGGCGGCGATCACGAGCCGTGGGGAGGCGTCGGCGGTGGCGGCGATGCCGTCGACCCCGCCCGCTAGCCGCGTCACCGGACGGGCCTCGCCGCCGGTGGCCGGCAGCAGCCAGAGCTGCCCCGACTCGTCGTCGGCGTCGCCCTCGGCGTCGGGGCGCGCCGACACGAACAGGATGTCGCCGCTCGCCGTGAACGCGGCTCCCGCTTCGCCCTTGGCTGACCGCGTCAGCCGGCGGGGCGTGCCGCCGCCCGTCGCCGGCACCGCCCACAGCGACCGGTCATAGCCGGTGCCGTCCTTCTTGAGCGCCGCGACGGTGAGCACGGCGGTCCTGCCGTCGGGCGAGAGGGCGAGCGCCTCGACCCGGGGAAGGGCGATGTAGTCGGTCAGCGAGTCGAAGGGAGTGGGGGTCGATGGGGTCGCCATGGCTCCACGCTAACCGACCCGTTCGCGGCGCCGGACCGAGCCCCGTCAGCTCCATTGGGTGAGCTTGTCGGGGTTGCGCATGATGAAGACGTCGGTGATCCGGGCGCCCCGCACCTCGAGCGTGACCAGCGCGTCGGGCACGTCGTGGACCGTCGCGAGGAACCCCAGTCCGTCGGGCGTCTCGACCGGGACGAGCACCGCCTCGGGCAGCAGGCGCGGGAGGCCCAGGAGGAACCGCCCGACCCGGTCGGCGCCCTGCACCGGACGCAGCGCGGCCGAGACGCGCCCGCCGCCGTCGGAGCGCAGCACGACGCCGGGGTCGAGCACGGTGACGAGCGCGTCGAGATCGCCGGTGGTCGCCGCCGCCGCGAAAGCGCGCGCGACCGCATCGTGCTGTTCCCGCGAGGCCGCTCCCGCACGATGCTCCCGCACGCGACGCCGGGCCTGTGACGCGAGCTGACGCACGGCATCCGGACTGCGCCCGACCGTCTCGGCGATCTCCGCGAACGGCACGCCGAACACGTCGTGCAGCACGAACGCGACGCGCTCCGCAGGCGTGAGGGACTCGAGCAGCACGAGCAGGGCCATCGAGACCGATTCGTCGAGCGTGACCTGCTCGATCGGGTCGACAGGGACGGATGCTGCGAGCGGCGAGTCCTGCGGAACGGGCTCGGGCAGCCACTCCCCCACGTAGCGCTCGCGCCGGGCGCGCGCCGAGCCGAGCATGTCGAGGCACACGCGTCCGGCGACCCGCGTCAGCCACGCCGCCGGGTTGCGGATCGCGGCCCGCTCCTCGTCCGACAGCCGCAGCCAGCGGACGTACGTCTCCTGCACCGCATCCTCGGCGTCGGCCACCGTGCCGAGCATGCGGTAGCAGAGGCCGAGCAGGACGCGGCGTTCGCTCTCGACCTCGTCGGTGGGCAGCATCCGTGATCCCCTCTCGATGTTCCGACGACGCAGGCGACGTGAATGTGAGTCGTCCGCTCACATTCTCGCGCGCTGCATCGTCGGACTGTCGAGAGAGATCCCCACCCGGGGACGAGAGGAGTGAGGTCATGAGGATCGCGGTCGCCGGAGGAACGGGCGTCGTCGGAAGCCGGGCTGTCGAGGCGCTGCGCGGGGACGGGCACGACCCGGTCGTGCTCAGTCGCCGCACCGGCGTCGATCTCACCACGGGCACGGGACTCGACGCCGCGCTCGACGGCGTCGACGCGGTGATCGACGCCGCGAACGTCACGACGGTGTCGGCCGACGTCGCCACCCGCTTCTTCGAGGCGGCGACGGGCAATCTCGTCGCGGCTGCCGGCCGGGCGGGGGTCGCGCACGTCGTGCTGCTGTCGATCGTCGGGATCGACCGGATCCCCCACGACTACCTGGCGGGCAAGCTCGCGCAGGAGCGCGTGGTCGAGACGGGCACGGTGCCGTGGACGATCCTGCGCGCGACGCAGTTCCACGAGTTCGCGGGCCAGGTGTTCGACCGCGCGAAGCTCGGCCCGCTCCACGTCGCGCCCCGCGGACGGGTGCAGCCGGTCGCGGCCCGCGAGGTGGGCGCGCACCTCGCCGCGCTGGCGGCAGGCGCGCCGCAAGGGCGGGCCGCTGACCTCGCCGGACCCCGGGAGGAGCGCCTCGACGAGATGATCAAGGCGTACGCGCGGCGGACGGGCCACGGCGGCTGGATCCCGTCGGTGAGCCTGCCCGGCGGGCAGATGAAGGGCATGCGGCACGGGCTCGGCCTGCCGGGTCCGGGCGCGGTCCTCGGCACGCAGACCTTCTCGGAGTGGCTCGCCGAACTCGGCTGACCCGGGCCGCACGTCTCGTGCGGCGGGACCGCGCGGGTCTACGCTGAGCGGGGGTTCGGGTCACACGCACCGGGAGGACTCGTGAGACTCGCCATCGCCGGCGGCACCGGCATGACGGGCGGACACATCGCGGCGATCGCACGCGAGCGCGGCCACGATGCCGTCATCCTGTCGCGCCGCACGGGTGTGGAGCTGCTGAGCGGTGCGGGCCTCGCGGGCGCCCTCGACGGGGTCGACGCGCTCATCGACGTCACCAACGTGACGACCGCGAAGCCCGACGTCTCGGTGATGTTCTTCGCCGGCGCCACGAAGAGCCTGCTCGCGGCCGAGCGCACAGCGCACGTCGCGCACCATCTGGTGCTGACCATCGTCGGCGCCGAGGCGGCGCCCGACGGCTACTACGCCGGAAAGCTGGTGCAGGAGCGCCTGGTCGCCGGCGGCGACGTGCCGTGGACGATCCTGCGCACGACCCAGTTCCACGAGTACGCGGCGATGATCTATCACCGGGGCCACGCCGGCGCCCACGTCGCCCCGTCGGGCCGGGTGCAGCCCATCGCCGTCCACGAGGTCGCCGCGCACCTCGTCGACCTCGCCGAGCAGGATGCCGCGGGCCGGACGACCGACCTCGCCGGACCGCAGGAGGAGAGTCTCGCCGACATGGTGCACCGCTACGCCCACGCGATCGGACACCGCGCGCCGGTCCCCGTGGTGAACACCCCCGGCGCCCTCGGCCGAGCCCTCCGGTCGGGCGCGCTGCTTCCCGGCCCGGACGCACTGCGGGGCACGCAGACGTACACCGAGTGGCTCCACGCCCTCCCCGACGCCTGAACAGGCGAGCGGATGCTGCGGCCCGGCGCGGTGCGCCGGGCCGCAGCATCCGTGTCACATCTCCTCGTGGGTATTCGGGTCGCCGTCCCAGAGGCGACCGCGCTCGAGTGCGCTGACCGCCGCGAGCTGATCATCGGTGAGGGTGAAGCCGAAGACGTCGGCGTTCTCGCGCTGGCGGTCGGCGTCGGCCGACTTGGGGATCGGCGTGCTGCCGAGCTGGGTGTGCCAGCGCAGCACGATCTGCGTCGGCGTGACGTCGTAGACCGTCGCAAGCTCGGTGAGGATCTGCTCGGTCAGCAGCTCGCTGCGCTTCGCGAGCGGGCTCCAGCTCTCGGTGCGGATGCCGTGCGTCGCGTGGAACGCGCGCAGCTCGTCCTGCGGGAAGTACGGGTGCAGCTCCACCTGGTTCACGGCGGGCACGACGCCCGTCTCCTCGATGAGCTCGGTGAGCTGCTCCTCGGTGAAGTTCGAGACGCCGATCGAGCGCACGAGGCCCTGCTCACGCGCCTCGATCAGGCCGCGCCAGGTGTCGACGTACTTCCCGACGCTGGGGTTCGGCCAGTGGATCAGGTGCAGATCGATGCGGTCGAGACCGAGCCGGTCGAGCGAGCCCTTGATGCTGTCGAGCGCCTCCTGGCGCCCGTGATGGCGACCTGGGATCTTCGAGGCGACGAGCAGCGTGTCGCGATCGGCACCGCTGCGGCGTACGGCCTCGCCGACCTCGCGCTCGTTCTCGTAGTTGACCGCGGTGTCGAGCAGGCGGTAGCCGGAGTCGATCGCGGCGACGATGGCCTCGATCCCCTCCTCTCCGCGCAGGTCGTAGGTGCCGAGTCCCAGTTCGGGGAACCAGGTGCCGTCGTTCAAGGTCACGGAGGGGATCGTGCTCATGGTTCCATCCTGGCCCTGCTCCGCCGCGCGGGGTGCGCGTCGCGTGCGGGGCGTCACGGACGGTCGTCGACGTCGAGGGTGCCCTCGGTCGCGGCGCGCTCGTCGGCGGCCGCGCTGTCCATGCGGTCGTTGTCGAGGTCGGGGTCGAGCGGGCGGTCGTCGTCGAGTGTCGGATCGAGCATCTCGTCCGCGTCGTCGGCGGTGCCGTCCGCGATCGTGGGATCGTCGTCGTCACCGAGGGGCGCGGGGATGAGCGGTGGCTGATTGGTCATGGCGTGCTCCTTTCGCTGCCCCGAACGTACGGGCGGGGTGTGCAGGCAGCGGAGGGGCTTGTGCGGTCGTGCGAGGGCGGCTACGCACCCACCCGAACCGACCCAGGCCGGGCGCCGACCAGCGCCTCCGCCGCGCGGGCGGTGCGCGCGGCGAACCGGGTCGTGTCGGTGCCGCGCGCGAGGGACTGGGCGTTGAGTCCGTCGATCATGCCGATGAGCTCCCACGCCACCTCGCCGGGCTCGGTCGTCGAGAAGGCGCCGGTGCGGCATCCGTCTTCGACGATCGACTCGACGAGCGTCTGCCAGCGCTCCATCTGAGCACGCACCGCGAGCGCGAGCGCGTCGTTGCGGCGGGCCATCGCCCAGCTCTCGACCCACACGACGGTGAGCTCCTCGCGCTCACCGTCCATGAGGGTGTCGATGAGGGCGCCGAGCCGGGCGGCCGGATCGGCGACAGCGCCCACGACCCGCTCGACATCGCGCACCTCCTCGTCGACGAGGTCGGCGTAGACGCGTGCCACCAGATCGTCCATCGACGGCTGGTAGTGCGCGACGAGGCCGGACGCGACCCCCGCCCGCTCCGCCACGGCCCGCAGTGTGAGGGCACTGAGACCCTGCTCGCGCGCGATCCCCGTCGCCGCGGCGACGATCTCGGCTGCCCGCTCGGCGGGGGCCTTGCGGGTGCGGGGCCGCGAAGATGTGCTTGACATGGTCACGCCAGCATAGGTATCTTTCCTATTGATCGCTAGATCAATTACTTCGCGAGGCGCATCGCCGCCGCCGCGACAACGACGAACGAAGGGGCGACGATGGCCTGGAGGATGCCGCACGAGGGCGATCCGCACGAGCGCACGTGGATGGCGTTCCCGAACGAGGGGCCGACGCTCGGCGACGACCCCGCCGAGCAGGAGCGCTTCTACGCCGCCTGGAGCGCGGTGGCGAACGCCGTCGCCGGTTTCGAGCCGGTGACGATGCTCGTCGACCCGTCCAAGGCCGAACGCGCCCGGCGCATGCTCGACTCCGCCATCGACATCGTCGAGACGCCGGTCGACGAGTTCTGGTTCCGCGACCACGGGCCGACGTTCGTCGTCGACGACGAACGCCCGGGTGAACTCGGCGCGGTGGACTGGATCTTCAACGGCTGGGGAGCGCCCGAGTGGGCATCGTGGGAGAAGGCCGCGCAGCACGCCCGCTTCACCGCGGAGCGGGTCGGCGCCGAGGTCGTCAGCTCGCTGCTCGTCAACGAGGGCGGCGGCATCCACGTCGACGGCGAGGGCACGGTGCTCGTCACCGAGACCGTGCAGCTCGACCCCCGCCGCAACCGGTTCGCCGATCGCGCCCGCGTCGAGGCCGAGCTTCATCGGACCATCGGGGCGACGAAGGTCGTGTGGCTCCCCCGCGGCCTCACCCGCGACTACGACGAGTTCGGCACGAACGGCCACGTCGACATCGTCGCCACGATCCCGACTCCGGGTCGCGTGCTGCTGCACGCGCAGCAGAACCCCGAGCACCCCGACTTCGAGGTGTCGCGCGAGCTGCGCGCCTTCCTCTCGGAGCAGACGGATGCCGCGGGCCGAACCTTCGAGATCATCGATCTGCCCGCCCCCGACACGCTGCGCGACCACGAGGGGTTCGTCGACTACAGCTACGTCAACCACCTCGTCGTGAACGGCGGGATCATCGCGTGCGGCTTCGGCGAGGACCGCGCCGACGCGCGGGCGCGCGACATCCTCGAAGCCGCGTACCCGGGGCGCCGCGCGGTGACGGTCGACGCACGCCAGATCTTCGCCGGCGGCGGCGGCATCCACTGCATCACCCAGCAGCAGCCGGTGGTGGCCCGATGACCCGCCACTACCCCGTGGTCGAGAAGACGATCGCCGAGCTCCGCGCGGCCCTGGAGTCCGGCGCCGTGACCAGCGTCGAACTCGTGGACGCGTACCTGGCCCGGATCGACGCGTACGACGCTCCCGGCACGGCGACCGCCCTCAACGCGGTGATCGTGCGCAATCCCGACGCGCGGGCCGAGGCGGCAGCATCCGATCTCCGTCGTGCCGACGGCCGCACGCTCGGGCCTCTCGACGGCATCCCGTACACGGCGAAGGACTCGTTCATGGCGAAGGGCCTCACCGTCGCGGCGGGGTCGCCCGCGTTCGCCGACCTCGTCGCGCAGCGCGACGCGTTCTCGATCGAGCGGCTGCGCGACGGTGGAGCGGTGCTCATCGGGCTCACGAACATGCCCCCGATGGCGAATGGCGGCATGCAGCGCGGCGTCTACGGCCGCGCCGAGAGCCCGTACAACGCCGAGTACCTGACCTCGGCGTTCGGGTCGGGCTCGTCCAACGGCTCGGGCACGGCGACCGCGGCGAGCTTCGCGGCGTTCGGGCTCGGCGAGGAGACCTGGTCGAGCGGCCGCGCACCGGCCTCGAACAACGCACTGTGCGCCTACACGCCATCGCGCGGGGTGATCTCGGTGCGCGGCAACTGGCCGCTCGTGCCCACGATGGACGTCGTCGTGCCCCACACCCGCACCATGGCGGACCTGCTCGAGATCCTCGATGTGATGGTCGCCGACGATCCTGAGACCCGCGGCGACTTCTGGCGCGCGCAGCCCTGGATCGAGATCCCGGATGCCTCGGCCCTGCGCCCGGCGTCGTACCCGGCGATCGCGTCGGCCGATGCCGACACCGCCGCTGCAACCCTGGCGGGGCGCCGATTCGGCGTGCCGCGGATGTACATCAACGCCGACGCCGAGGCCGGGACGAACCCGCACGGCGGCATCGGCGGGCCGACAGGCGCCCGGATCGAGACGCGGCCCTCGGTGCTCGCGCTGTGGGAGAAGGCCCGCATCGACCTCGAGGCCGCGGGTGCGGAGGTCGTGGAGGTCGACTTCCCGGCCGTGACGAACTACGAAGGCGACCGGCCGGGCGCCCCGACGATTATGACGCGCGGGCTCGTGACCGAGGCGTTCCTCCAGCGCGAGATCGTCGACCTGTCGGCGTGGGCGTGGGACGACTTCCTGCGGGCGAACGGCGACCCGGCGCTGGACCGGCTCGACGACGTCGACGGCGCCACGATCTTCCCGCACCCCGACGGCGCCCTGCCCGACCGCTACACCGGCTTCGACGACGACATCGCGACCTATCCGGCGCAGGCGCGCGAGCACCCGTACGCCTCGTTCGCCGACATCCCCGAGATCGATGACGGCGCGCGGGGCCTCGAAGAGACGCGGCGCATCGATCTCGAGGACTGGATGTCGATCCTCGGCCTCGACGCCGTCATCTTCCCCGCGGTCGCCGACGTCGCGCCTGCCGACATGGACGTGAACGAGGCATCCGCCGATCTCGGCTGGCGCAACGGGGTGTGGGTCGCGAACGGCAACCTCGCGATCCGCCACCTCGGCATCCCGACAGTGACCGTGCCGATGGGGACGATGGACGACATCGGAATGCCGGTGGGCCTCACGATCGCCGGGCGCGCGTACAGCGACCCCGACCTGCTCGCCTGGGCGGCGGCGTTCGAGGCGTTGCGGCCGCGCCGCACCGCGCCCCCGCGCACGCCCGAGCTCACGCAGACCGCAGACTGAGAAACCGCGCGTACGTCGAGAAGCCACGCCAGGGGTGGTTTCTCCACCGGCACGGTTTCTCGGCCGCGCGCGATCGGAGATGGGAGAACGATGAGGCTTCGCACGGCAGTGGTGGCGGAGACGGATGCTGCGGCCCGCGGCCGCGAGCTCGGGTCGGCCTTCGGGCCGCACTACCGACAGACGGCGGCGCTCTACCTCACGCACTTCGCCGAGCTCGGCATCCCGGCCGCGCAGGTGCGCGCCATCGCCGAGCGCAGTCGCGAGGCGCTCGCCGCGTGGGCGCCCGGCCTCGCCGCTGAGTCGGACGCCATCGCGGACGCGGCGGACGTCGAGCGCTGGCGGCTCGCCGCGGTCGCCGCGCGAACCGAGATCCTCGCGGCCGCGCCGCCGCGCCCCGGCGAGTGCTCCAGGCCGTGCACGTCGGGACCGGTGTGGCGGCCGAGTCGCTCCAGACGTGGGACTGGCACGAGTCCCTCGTCCCCGAGGCGCTGCTGCTCGAGCTCACGTCGGCGAGCGGGCTGCGCGTGAAGACGTTCACGGAGTTCGGCACGCCGGGCAAGATCGGCGTGAACAGCGCGGGCGTCGGGCTGCATTTCAACATCCTTTCCCACGAGTCCGATTCGGACGCGGGCGGCGTTCCGGTGCACGCGGTCGCCCGCCGTGTGCTCGACGAGGCCCGATCGATCGACGACGCCCGATCGATCGCGGCGAGCGCGCCCGTCAGCGCGTCGACCGTGCTCACGGTGTTCGAGACCGCTCCTACGGGTTCCCGGGCCGCCGCGTTCGAACTCGCACCGACGGGACTCGGCGTCGTCGAGCCTGGCGCCGACGGGTGGCTCTTCCACACGAACCACTTCCTCGATCCGGCGCTGTCGGCGGGCGACACGATGGAGGACGCGACGACGGTCGCCCGCCTGGCGCATCTCGACCACGTGCGCGGAGAGCTCGTCGGCCTCGCGCCCACCGGTCGCGCCCTGGCGGCGTGCGGCGGGCGAGGTTCGGCCGCCGAGATCTGCATGATCCCCGACCTGGCCCTGTCCCCGCTCGATCAGTGGACGACCCTCCTCACGGTCGCCGTCGACACCGAGGAGTTCGCGCTGGAGGTGTTCCCCGGCCGTCCCGACGAGGCGGCCGCCGCGGGACTCGCGCGCTTCTGAATGCCCCACCCTCGCGCACACGGTCGCGGCGGCGACCCCGTCCGGGATCGCCGCCGCGTGCGTCTGAGTGGAGTTCGGTGCGTGTCCTCCGCCGTCAGCGCCTCGCCTCGATGATGAGGTTGAACGGCGTCTCGGCGACCACGCGCACGCGCGAGAAGCCGGCCTCGTTCAGCACCTGCGTCAGCCGCGCCGGCCCGGCCTGCGCCCCCAGCACGAGTTCCCCGCCGTCGGCGATGGAGTGAGCGGTGCAGATCATGCTCGACGCCGCGTAATACGTCTGGCCGACGATATGGAGGTTGTCCTCCAGCCGGTCAGCGGCGTTGGGCTCGACGAGCAGCAGCGTGCCGTCCGCCGTGAGCGCTTCGCCCGCGTGCCGCACCACGCCAACGGGGTCGCCCATGTCGTGCAGCGCGTCGAAGAAGCAGATCAGCCCGAACCCGCGCTCGTCGTACTCCTTCGCACTCACCTGTTCGAACGAGGTGCGCTCCTGCACGCCCGCCTCCCGCGCGTTGCGTCGCGCCTCGGCGATCGAGGGCGCGTGGGTGTCGTACCCGTGGAACCGCGAGTTCGGGAACGCCTCGGCCATGAGCACCGTGGTGTGCCCGTGGCCCACGCCGACGTCGGCGACGGCGATGCCGCGCTCGAGTGCCGGCACGACATCCTGCAGAGCGGGCAGCCACTGCGACACCAGGCTGGCTCGGTAGCCGTTACGGTAGAAGGCGGCCGTGCCGTGCGCAAGTCGAGGATCGTGGTCGCCCCACGCGATGCCCTCGCCGGTGCGGAACGCGTGCAGCGCCCGCGCCTCGTCGCTCCACATCGCCGCCGGCGTGTTCCACGCGGGCGGCAGGTACACAGGGCTGTCCTCATCGGCCAGCACGAGCGCCTGCTCGGGCGTCAGCGAGAACGTGCCCGCCTCGGCGTCGTAGGCGACGTAGCCCGCGGCGGCCTGCGAGGACGCCCAGTCGCGCACATACCGCTCGGCGCAGCCGGTGCGGTCGGCGAGCTGCTGCGAGGTGAGCGGGCCCACCTCGGCGAGCGCCTGATAGAGGCCGAGGCGTGCGCCCAGGCTCACCATCACCCCGAGGTAGCCGGCGCCGAGGTGGTCCACGGCGCGGAGCACGAAGGCGTTGAGCGCGGTTTCGTCGACGGTGTTCATCGTCATGTCGTCGGTCCTTTCTGTTCGATCGACATCGGTGATTCCATGCTCGGGATGCCGCATCCTTCTGTTCAGAGGCATCCAGACCCTCGTTCGGTCCACTCGTGCCACGATGTGGTGCGAGGAGGGCCGGACATGTCCGCACGCACGCTCGACGTGAGCGTCATCGCGTTGCCCGACACCGGGGTCGCGACGATGTTCGGCGTACTCGACGTGCTCAACTCGTTCGAGGTGATGGGCATCGGCGATCCCGCCGCCCCCGCTCCCTTCCGCGCACGGATCGTCGGTGCGCAGGAGGGGCCGCTTCTGGGCGTGAGCGGGATCCCTGTGCCCGTGTCGCAAGCGGTCGCCGACATAGAGGCGACCGACATCGTGATCGTCCCGTCCATCGTGCTCGGCCCGGACGGCTGGGAACGCGGGCGCTACCCCGAACTCGTGGACTGGGCGACCCGCATGCATGAGCAGGGCGCGCTCCTCTGCTCCGCCTGCTCCGGGATCTTCCTCCTCGCCGAGACCGGTCGATTCGACGACCGCGATGTGACGGTCCACTACGACTACGCCACCCAGTTGCGCGCCACACATCCCGACGTGCGCGTGCACCCCGAGCGCGCGCTGATGGTGACGGGCGTGCGCGACGAGCTCATCACCTCCGGTGCCTCGACCACGTGGCACGACCTCGTGCTCTACCTCACCGGCCGGTTCGCCGGCGCGACGCTGGCGCAGGAGACGGCGCGGATGTTCGCCCTGCAGTGGCACCAGGACGGCCTCGCGCCGTACATGGTGTTCGAGGGTCGGACCGATCACGGCGATGCGGTCGTCGCCGACGCGCAGGACTGGCTCAACGCCCACTCCTCCGTGGCCGCCCCCGTTGAACAGATGGTGGTGCGTTCCGGGCTGGCCGAGCGCACGTTCAAGCGCCGCTTCACAGAGGCGACCGGGGTGAGCCCGCTGACGTACGTGCAGCGGCTCCGTGTCGAAGACGCGAAGCGCCGGCTCGAGCAGACCGAGGACTCGGTCGAGGCGATCGCCTGGCACGTCGGCTACGAAGACCCGGCCTTCTTCCGGCGCCTGTTCAAGCGCGTCACCGGGCTTGCGCCCGGCGCGTATCGCAAACGATTCCGCGTGCCCGTGATCGGGGCTCGACCCTCGTAGAGCGGTGCGTCAGCGCAGCCCCGACCGCAGGTCCTCACCGGCCTCGCCGATCGCGGTGGCAGCATCTGTTCCCTCGTCGTCGGTGTGGAGCGACGGCGGGGCCGCGGCGTACGCGTCGGACAGCTCACGGTAGGGCTTCGACACGAACGCGAGCAGCACGACGAGCAGCAGCACCAGGCTGGCGCCGACGAACGCGAGGGCGATGCCTCGGGCTTCGCCCTCGCCGAGGAGCCAGCCCCACGCCTGCTGCCCCTCGGGCGAGTTCATGTACGGGATGAGCCAGAACTGGGCGATGGGCCCGATGAGGAACGCCGAGACCGGGGCCGCCGCGGACTCCACGCTGGCCGCGAAGCCGAAGACACGCCCCTGCTTCTCGAACGGCACGACGCGCTGCACGATCGTCTGCTCCGAGGCCTCCGCGATCGGCATGAGCGCCATGAAGACGAGGATGCCGAGCCCGTACAGCCACCACCACTCGCGGATCGCGAAGGCCATGCCGAGGAAGGCGATGCCGATGTTGACGAGGAGCATCGTGCGCACCGGGTTCTTGCCCAGCCCGAACTTGGCCACGAGCGCACCGCCGATGATGAACCCGAAGCTCGTGACGCCGAGGACGATGCCCCACATCTCCACCGAGAAGAGCGTCAGCCCGTACGGGTCCATGAGGGCCATGAAGACCCCGCCCACGAGGTTGTTGAAGGTCGAGAAGAGGATGAGGGCGAGCAGGCCGGGCACCGCCATGACCGCCGGGATCACGCCCTTGAAGCTGAAGCCCTTCGGCGCGTCCCCCTCCACGTGCGCGACGCCGCGCTCGGGGATCGGGACGAAGAACAGGTGGATCAGGGCGACGCCCGTAGCGGCGACGGCGATCGCAATCGTCCAGCCCATGCCGAGGAGTCCGATCGACAGGCCCGAGAATACGCTCGTCACCATGAAGGCGATGCCCTGCACCGCGCCGACGAGGCCGTTCGCCTTGTCGCGTCGGTCCGCCGGCACGAGCAGCGTGACCGTCGTCGAAAGCGCGATGTTGCGGAGGTTCTCGACGACCCCGCCCACCAGGATCACGCCGGCGAACGCCCAGAACCAGGGTCCTGTCCAGTCCAGCAGCGCGCTCTCGGGGAACGCCACGAACATCGCGCCGGCGACGACGTACGCCGACGCGGTCACGATGCTCGAGAGCAGCATCACCGACTTCTTCTTCATGTGGTCGACGATCACGCCGAACACGACGCCGAAGACGGCGACGAGCAGCATGTACGACCCGCCGATGATCGCCGTCGCGAGCACCGACTTCGTCTCGAGGTACACCCAGAACGTCAGCGCGAACCACAGGTAGCTCGACGTCACGTTGGCGAGCGCGGTGTTGACGAGCACCTGGTAGAACGCGCGCAGGGTGCGCGCATCGGGGCGGTGCTGGACGGGATCTTCGGATGCTGCGGGCCCGGCGGGGCTGGGCTGGCTCATGACGAATCCTTCGGCGTGTTCACTGAACGAGCGGTGAGGGCGAGGGTCTAAGGTGAATGTGGACACTGTTCACATTCGGGTGTTCACAACGTACACACCTGGCCGGGAGGACGCAATGACTTCACCTGCGCGTGCCTATCATCACGGCCACCTCCGACACGCGCTGATCAGCCAGGGGCTGCAGCTCGCACGCACCGGAGGGCCGGCCGCGGTGACCCTGCGCGAGGCGACCCGCGCCGCCGGCGTCTCACCCAACGCCGCCTACCGCCACTTCGCCGATCGCGACGCTCTGGTGCGCGCGGTCGCTCGCGAGGCGCAGCTCGCGCTGGCCGCCGCGATCACGGCGCGCGTCGAGGCGACGCCCGCGAACCTTTCCCCCGCCGACGCTGCGATCGAGCGGCTGCGCCGCGTCGGCCTCGCGTACATCGATTTCGCGCGCGCCGAGCCCGGGTGGTTCGAGACCGCGTTCTTCACGCAGGACACCCACGCCAACCACGGCATCGTGACCCTGGACGACGAGATCGTCGCCCCCTTCCGCCTCCTGATGGACACGCTCGACGCGATGGTCGACGCCGGAGCCCTCTCCGCCGAACGCCGCCCGTTCGCCGAGTGGGCGTGCTGGTCGGCCGTCCACGGCTTCGCCGACATCGCCGTGCACGGCCCGGTGCGGTGGCAGCCGGCTGCCGTCATCGATGCGCTCGCGGCCTCGGTCGTGGAGTCGGCGATCACGGGCGTGCGCGGCACGCCCGACCCCCCGAGCCGCGGCTGACCGGCGCCCCTTGCCGCCGCCCGATCATGCGGCCAGACTCGCACCGACGAAGGGAGATGCAGATGGCAGGTTCGGGAACCGCTGAGGACCCGTGGCGCCTCACCACGGCGCCGGGGACCAGCGAATACACCATGTACCGCGACGAGGCCGCCGACCCGCCCGCGCTCGTCTGCCAGGTGGGCTCGACGACGCTCAAGTATCACCTGAGCGCGATCGACGACCTCGCGGCGTGGCTGCGCGAGCAGGGAGACTGGGTGCCGCTCGGTGCGACCGATGAGCAGAAGCCCGCAGCCGACGGCACGGTCGAGGCCTGGGGGCGTGACGAGGGCAACCCGGTCGGAGGTTGGTACGGAC
This sequence comes from Microbacterium trichothecenolyticum, assembly GCF_041938625.1. Taxonomy (GTDB): domain Bacteria; phylum Actinomycetota; class Actinomycetes; order Actinomycetales; family Microbacteriaceae; genus Microbacterium; species Microbacterium trichothecenolyticum_D. The sequence goes on from NZ_CP169427.1 coordinate 3,705,773, forward strand.
TCCGCAAGGGCTACCGCGGGCGGTTCGGGATGTACCTCCCGCCGCTGCTCGAGGAGCTGGGGCTCGCCGAGCTGACACACGACAAGCGCAACAACAGCATGCGGGCGGTCTGAGAGCCGGATGCCCACCTCCCCCGACGTCGACGCGTGGTTCGAGCGCTACGACAACCCCCAGAAGCCGCTCGTCCATGCGGTGCGCCGTGCCGTGCTCGACAGCGATCCGCGCGTCACCGAGACGATCAAGTGGCAGGCGCCGACGTTCGTCTACAAGGGCAACATCGCGTCGTTCTACCCCAAGGCGCGTGCTCACGCGAGCCTGATGTTCCACACCGGCGCGTCTCTGCCCGATCCGCATGGCATCCTCGAGGGCGAAGGCGACGTCTCACGCGTCGCGAAGTTCGCCGACCTCGAAGATCTCGACCGCAAGCGAGCCGCGCTCCAAGAGATGGTGCGCGCCTGGATCGCCGCGAAGGACGCATGACCGCCACGATCACACCCCCGCATGTCGCCCACCGCGCCGCATCCTGGGTCGCCGACTACGTCTACGCCGCGCGCCGGCAGCTCGCCGTGCTGTCGTTCCCGTGGACGATCGGGCGGCCTCGTCCCGTTCCGCCGGCATGGCGCCACGGCGATCCGGCGCTGCCGGAGGTCTATCTCATCCCCGGCGTGTACGAGCACTGGACGTTCCTGCGCCCCCTCGGCGATGCGCTCGCCGCCGCGGGCCACCGCGTGGCGGTCGTGCACGGCCTGGGCGTGAACCGCCGGACCATCCCCTCGACCGCCGACCGCCTCGCCGAGATGCTCGCCCGCACGCCGGCGCCCGACACCGGGCGCGTGCTCGTCGCGCACAGTAAGGGCGGCCTCATCGGCAAGCACCTGCTCGTCTCGTCGGGTGCCGCGGCACGCGCCGCTGCGGAGGCGGCCGCGGGCGGCGATCCGGGCGAGGGCGCCGCAGCGGCGACCGACGGCGGGCGACCGCTGGGCCTGGTCGGCCTCGTCGCGGTCGCGACGCCGTTCGGCGGCTCGCGGCTGGCCCGTCTCTTCATCGTGCCGAGCATCCGCGCGTTCCGCCCCAAGGACGAGACGATCCTCACCCTCGGGCGCGAGACGTCGGTCAACGGCCGCATCGTGTCGGTCTTCGGGCCGTGGGATCCCCACATCCCGGAGGGGAGCGCCCTCGACGGCGCGACGAACATCGCCGTACCGACGTCGGGTCACTTCCGGGTGCTCGGCGCCCGCGCGACCGAGCGCGCCGTGCTGGACGGCATCGCCGTGCTCACCGGGACGAAGCCAGCGACGCCGTAGCCCCGATCAGGCCTCGGTCGACTTCGGCGTCCTCGCCTCGGACGCCGCCGCCTTCGTCAGCGGCGGTTACCACCTCGTCGACGGCGGATACGCCGCGCAAGAGCATCCGACCCCGGGAACCAGCGGCCCGCGTGCACCCGAAGCACGCGGGCCGCTTCCCATTCCGCGCGATGTCTACAGCTGCGGCGGGGTCCAGACGAGAGTGTGACCGGTCGCGGTGAACGTTTCGTTACCGGCGAGCTTGCCGGTCGTGGTCGACTCGAGCACGAAGCCTAGCGCCTCGTAGAAGTCCCGCGCGGCGTTGCCGTCGAGCACCTCGAGCTCGACCCGCCCGCCGGAGCGCGCGACGAAGTGCTCGACGAGCGCTCGACCGATCCCGCGGCGGTAGAGGCCGGGGTCGACGTAGATCCAGGTGATCTCACCGCCGTCGACTCCCACGCTTCCGGCGATGAAGCCCGCGACCGCGCCATCAGCCTCGGCGACCCAGACCTCGTCGTCGAAGAGCCCCTCGTTCTCGTACGTGGCCGCGAGGTCGAGATAGGCCTCGAGAAGGCCGGCACCCCGCAGCTCGTCGAGCCGGGCGGTGTCGTGGATGCGCTGGATGTCGTCCCAGTCAGAGCTCTCGTACGGACGGATGCTGACGCTCATGCTGTCTCCTGCGGCACCGACGCGGTTCCGCGCCATGCGGCGAGCACCTCGACGTGACGCAGCAGGAACGCCCGCTCATCGAGCCGCTTGCGGCGCAGCCACCCCGTCACCTCGTCGTTGCTCTTGCTCGCGTTGCACGACCGGCACGCCGGTACGACGTTCTCGAACGTGTAGCGGCCACCGCGCGAGATCGGCAGCACGCAGTCCTTCTGGAACGGACCCGCGGCCATGCCGCAGTAGGCGCACGCACCCCATGCTTCGACGAGAGCCTCCCACTCGTCGAGCGTGAGGTCGTTGTCGGCGGCGGCCACCCGGCGCGCGCGGCGCCGCGCGGCGCGGGCACGCCTGGTCTGACTCAGCGCCATACCCGGAGCCTATTCCCCGCCGGAGGCACGGCGTCGTCGACCCACCGCCCGCGCGTCGACATCGTGCGTTGTCGCCGAGGTGACACGCTACGCACGCGCGGATCGCGTCGTCTCGGCGAGAACGTACGATCGCGGCGCTCGGGGGCTCAGGCGACCGGGTCGGGCACGCCGTCGAGGAGCTTCCCGATCGTCGTGATCACGCCGTACTCCAGGTTCGAGGGCGCGCGGTAGCGCGCGCGGGCAGCGACGTCCGGATGCGCGTTGGCCATCGCGAACGAGAGGGACGCGGCATCCATCATCTCGAGGTCGTTGAGGTAGTCGCCGAACACCGCGGTCTGCTCGGGCGTGATGCCGGTCGCCGCCTGCAGCCGCCGCAGTGCGACGCCTTTATTGACGCCCTGGTTCATGACGTCGATCCAGTGCTCGCCCGAGACGACCACCTGGTGGGTCGCGCGGAGGTCCTCGAGCGCGGGAGCCGTGGCCGCGGCATCGGCGAAGTCGAAGATCGCGACCTTGAGGATCTGGTCGTCGACCGCGAGCAGGTCGGGTACCGCCTCCAGGCGCGCGTAGTACTTCTGGGCCTCGGAGAGGAAGGCGCCATCGGCGCGCTCGACGTACGCGGAGCGTTTGCCGCACACCACGACGCCGAGGTCGCGCCCGGCTGCGGCGAGCGCACGCAGGCGCGTGACGAGGGACGCCGTGAACGCGGCATCCATCGCGTCCGAACTGATCTCGGTGTCGCCCTCGACGACGTACGCGCCGTTCTCGGCGATGAACACCATGTCGTCGAGGTGCTCGGCGAACGCCCGTTGGAGGGTCGCGAGCTGCCGTCCACTCGCGGGCGCGAAGCGGATGCCGTCCGCGTGCAGGCGGTCGAGCAGCGGCCAGAGTGCTTCGGGTATGCGGCCGTGGCCGTCGAGCAGGGTGCCGTCCATGTCGACGGCGATGAGGCGCAGGTCGGGCGAAGGGAAAGGCATGGTGCCTCCACCATACGTTCGGCTTCCTGAACGCCCGGCGGGATGCCTGCCTCACAACGGTGGCGGGACGACGGTGAGTAACGCGTAACCAAAGCGCGCACCCGCGCGGGTACCTTGGGGTTCGTGACAGCTCCCATCGATGCCACCACCACGTCCGCCTGGTCCGAGCTCAGCTCGATCCGCGACTCGTTCGCCCCCGATCTGCGCGACTGGTTCGCCATCGATCCGCGTCGCGCCGAGCGCCTCAGCTTCGAGCTCGCCGACCTGCACGTCGACCTGTCGAAGAACCTCGTGACCGACGAGATCCTCGCGTCGCTCGTGAAGCTCGCTGAGCAGACCGGCGTCGCCGAGCGCTACGCCGCGATGGTCGCCGGCGAGCACATCAACACCACCGAGGACCGCGCGGTGCTCCACACTGCGCTCCGCCGCCCGTCCGGCGCCGAGCCCCCTCTTGTCGTCGACGGCCAGGACATCGACGCCGACGTGCAGGCCGTGCTGGAGAGCATGACTGCCTTCGCCGACCGCGTGCGCTCAGGCGAGTGGAAGGGCGTGACCGGAAAGAAGGTCACACACATCGTCAACATCGGCATCGGCGGCTCCGACCTCGGCCCCGTCATGGTGTCAGCCGCCCTGGAGCCCTACGCGACCGCCGGCATCCAGGCCCGCTTCGTGTCGAACATCGACCCGTTCGACATCGCGAACAAGACCAAGGGCCTCGACCCCGAGACCACGCTCTTCATCGTCGCGTCGAAGACGTTCACGACGCTCGAGACCCTGACCAACGCGCGCCTCGCGCGCGACTGGCTGTGGGCGGGCCTCACGGCGTCGGGCGCGATCGACGGGTCGGACGAGGCGAAGACGGATGCCGTCGCCCACCATTTCGTCGCCGTGTCGACCGCTCTCGACAAGGTGGCGGCATTCGGCATCGACACCGACAACGCCTTCGGCTTCTGGGATTGGGTGGGCGGCCGCTACTCGGTGGACTCCGCCATCGGCCTGTCGCTCATGATCGAGCTCGGCCCCGACGTCTTCCGCGAGCTGCTCGCCGGCTTCCACGCCGTCGACGAGCACATGGCGAACACGCCGCTCGAGCGCAACGTTCCCGTGCTGATGGGCCTCCTCAACGTCTGGTACTCGAACTTCCTCGGCGCGCAGTCGCACGCGGTTCTCCCCTACGCCCAGCAGCTCTCGCGCTTCGCCGCGTACCTGCAGCAGCTGACGATGGAGTCCAACGGCAAGTCCGTCCGCTGGGACGGCACCCCGGTGACGACCGACACCGGCGAGGTCTTCTGGGGTGAGCCCGGCACGAATGGGCAGCACGCGTTCTACCAGCTGATCCACCAGGGCACGCGCCTCATCCCCGCCGACTTCATCGCGTTCGCGAACCCCGCGTACGCGCTCGAGGACGGCGGCCGCGACGTACACGGCCTGTTCCTGTCGAACTTCCTCGCGCAGACCAAGGCCCTCGCCTTCGGCAAGACCGCCGAGGAGGTCGAGGCCGAGGGCACCACCGGCGCCCTCGTCGCCGCGCGCACCTTCGCGGGCAACAAGCCGACGACGTCGATCTTCGCGCCGGCCCTCACGCCGGCGGTGCTCGGGCAGCTCGTCGCGCTGTACGAGCACATCACCTTCACGCAGGGCGTGATCTGGGGCGTCAACTCGTTCGACCAGTGGGGCGTCGAGCTCGGCAAGCAGCTGGCCCTGCAGATCGCGCCCGCCATCGAGGGCGACGAGGCCGCCATCGCGGCGCAGGACGCCTCGACCCGGGCGCTCCTCGCCTACTACGCGCAGCACCGCAAGTAACGCGCACGACGTCGGACGGGGCGGATGCCGGGGCCTCCGGCATCCGCCCCGTTCTGCTGTCCGCGAATCTTGGCGAGTCGCCGAACAACTCCGATCCCGGTGCGAATCCTTGGCGAGTCGGGGAAACCTGCCCCTCCGCGGAGTTCTTGGCGAGTCGCCAGATCGCGCGCCAGAGGCGCCGGTTTCTGGCGAGTCGCCAAGACGGGTGCGTACTGCACGTGGTTGGTGAGGGGGGACGGATGCTGCGGCCCGGCGCAGTGCGCCGGGCGGCAGCATCCGTTCCCCTACTCCTTCGGGTCGACCGTGATCAGCGAGCCGCCGACGGCGATCTCGCCCTCGAGCACCGGCGACACCTCGCCGAAGTCGTCGGCGTTCAGCACGATCACCGGGGTGATGAGCGGGTATCCGGCCTTCTCGATCACCGCGCGGTCGAAAGTGACCAGCGGGGTGCCGAGCTCGACGCGGTCGCCGTTCTTGACCTTGACGTCGAACCCTTCGCCCTTGAGGTTGACGGTGTCGATGCCGACGTGGATCAGGAGTTCCACACCGCCGTCGAGAACGATGCCGAACGCGTGCCCGGTGGGTTGGGCCGCCGCGATCACGCCCGCGCCGGGCGAGAACACCGTGTCGCCGACCGGCTCGATGGCGGCGCCCGGACCCATGACCCCTCCGGCGAACACCGGGTCGGGCACCTCCGACAGCGGCACGACCTTGCCCGCCAGCGGCGACAGCACCTCGATCGAGGCCTTCTCGAGCACCGCGGTCGCCACGGGGACGGCCGCCGCAGCCGGGGCGGCCTCGGACGCGTCGATCGTGCGCGGCTCGCTCGCCTCGACGACGGCCGGAGCCACGTGCTCGGCCGCCGCCGCTGCCTCGGCCGCGTCGCGCGCCGCCTCGAACTCGGCCTGCTGCTCGGGGGTGCGGAAGTTCGACCAGATCACCAGGAACATCGAGGTGAAGAACGCGAGGCCGATCGCGATCGCGTACAGCCCCGTCGGCTGGAACGCCGGGATCGTCAGCAGCGACGTGAAGACGAAGGCCTGGGTGGTGACGCCGTTCTCCAGGCCCATCACCAGACTCCCGATGCCGATCGTCAGGCCGCCGACGAAGCAGCCCACGAGCATGCGCGGGTAGATGCGCTTGAACCGCAGATGGATGCCGTACAGCGACGGCTCCGAGATGCCGCCGAGGAGACCTGCCGCGAGGGCGCCGGTCGAGGTCTGCCGCATCTGGGTGTCGCGATGACGGAGTGAGAGCACGAGCACGCCGGCGGTCGCGCCGAAGCACGCGAAGTTCCAGGCGCCCATCGGGCCCTGGATGAAGTCGTACCCGAGCGTCTGGATGTTCAGGAGCATGATCGCGTTGATCGGCCAGTGGAGGCCGAGCGGCACCATGAACGGGTAGGCGAGCGGGATCACGATCGCGAAGATGAACGGCGAGAAGCTGTTGATCGCGGCGAGGGCCTGCGCCAGGACCGCGCCGACGTAGACGCCGATCGGCCCGATCACGAAGGCCGTCAGCGGCATCATGACCAGCATCGCGAAGAACGGCACGAAGATGAGCTGCAGGTTGGCCGTGATGATCCTCCGCAGCAGCTTGTACAGCGGGCCCAGCACCGCCGCCATGAGCAGCGGCGGGAACACCTGGGAGCTGTAGTTCGCGATCGGCATCGGGATGCCGAAGACCGGGACGATCGCGACCTGCGCGGCCTCGATTCCGAACAGCGCCGTCGGCTCGACGTCCTGGGCGAGCGCCGTGAAGCCCGGGAGCATGAGCACCGCCATGATCGCGAAGCCCACCCACGGATCCGCGCCGACCTTCTTCGTGGCGTTGTAGGCGACCATGAGCGGCAGGAAGACGAAGACGCTCTGCCACATCAGGTTGATGAACGCCCACGACGGATCCAGCGTGACACCGGGGGCGTTCCAGTCCGGGATCACGTCGAGCGTCGCCATGAGCGCCATGAACGTGATGAAGAACGAGGCGCCGAGCAGAGCCCCCAGGATCGGGCGGAACGAGTCCGACAGGAACTCGAACAGCGAGTCGATCCACGCGACCTTCCCGCGCACGCCCTTCGCGCGCTCGCGCGCTTTGATCGAGTCGATGTCGTCGGCGTCGGATGCTGCGGCCCCGCCGCCGCCCTTCATCTCGGGCAGCGCCATGATGTCGTTGTAGACGTTCTGCACGCCGCCGCCGATGACGACCTGGAACCGCTCGCCGGCCTGCGGCACGGCGCCCATGACTCCGGGGATCGCCTCGACCGTCTTGCTGTCGACACCGGACGCGTCGCGGAGCTGGAATCTGAGCCTGGTCGCGCAATGCGTGAGGCTCTCGATGTTGCCGGCGCCGCCGACGGCCTTGACGATGTCTGCTGCGGACGATGTGGCCATGGATCTCTCCTTCGCGAGATGTCGTGCGCGCACCGACGACGCACCGCACCACGCCGTGCCCCGTCGAGCGCAACGCTAGCGGTCGCATGAAGGCGCGTGAAACACCCACGCCAGGACTTTCCGTCACGGATGCTGCGCCCCGTCGTCGTGCGGCGTGGGCCGCTGCGACGACGGCCGTCGGAGTCAGGCAGATCGAGCCGCGTGAGAGATTTCTCATACTCCGATCAGGCCTTTCCCGGAAAAGCGCTCTCACGTGGCGTCCAGGAAATCACCGGGAACCGTCCAGACACGATGAGGCAGACTCGGGGGCTTGTGCGTCCGACCCGACGACGCACGGGCGCCGGCACCCGCGGCGCGAAACCCGAAGGATCGTACGTTCGTCATGCATTCAGACACCTCACTCACGCCTGCCCGCCGCTCACGCCGCCGCTTCTTCGTGCCCGCCGTCGCCACCGGAGCCGCCCTCGGCGTGCTCCTCACGACCGGCCTCACGCTCGCTTCTCCGGCCCTCGCGGCGGCCGCACCGCTGGCCGCCTCGGCCATCGCCTCGGCGGCGGCTCCTGAAGCCACCGCCGACTCGTTCCGCGAGATCCGCGCCGATGCGCAGGGCACCCTTCTCTCGGCCCGTGTCGCTCTGAGCGACGCCGCCGCGGTCACCACCGACATCGCCGCCGCCGGCCTCGACCTGGGCATCGGAGACACCTCTGTCGACACCGCCGCCCTCGAGCAGGCGGCCGATCGCCTCACGAAGCTCGACGTCGTTCCGATGCTCCTGGTTCCGGGACTCACCTCTGACGTCAGCGGCGCCACCGAGACGGTGAAGGCCCGCGTGACCGAGCTCCGCGAGCACCTCGTCGCCGCCCAGGAGAAGGAGGCCGCGGAAGAGGCGGCCGCTGCCGCCGCCGCTGCTGCGGCCGCCGAGGCGCAGCGCCAGGCGGAGGCTGCCGCCGCTCTCGCCGCCGCGAACACCCCCGAGGGCGCCAGGGCGACCGCACGCCAGATGGCCGCGTCGCAGTACGGCTGGGGCGCCGACCAGTTCTCGTGCCTCGAGTCGCTCTGGACCAAGGAGTCCGGCTGGAACTACCAGGCCTACAACTCCGGCAGCGGTGCGACGGGCATTCCGCAGTCGCTCCCCGGCAACAAGATGGCCAGCGCCGGCGCCGACTGGCAGACCAACGCCGCCACCCAGATCGCGTGGGGCCTCGGGTACATCGCCGGGTCGTACGGCACGCCGTGTGCCGCGTGGGGCCACTCGCAGGCCACCGACTGGTACTGATCAGTCGCCCGATGTGAAACGGATGCCGCACCCCGGCCGCAGACTCGGGGTGCGGCATCCGTTCGCTATGCGTGCGTGTGAGCGCCCGGGCCGTACAGTTCCGCCACCTTCTGCGACGTGAACCATCCGTCGAACGTGTCCGTCTTCGGCCAGCCTTCGGGAGAGTCCTGCCACTCCTCCTGGCGGCCGTACGGGAGCACGTCGATGAGCGGGAACGTGTGGCTCAGCTGCTCGGTGCCGCGGCCGTTCGTGTGCCACGTGCGGTACACGGTGTCGCCATCACGGAGGAAGACGTTGACCGCGAACCCGCCGCCGGCCGGCGCGTCCACGTCGGCACCGAACGAGCTGCCGGCGGTGGAGAACCAGTCCATGCGGTTGCCGGTGCGCTCCTTGTACTCGAGCGCCTCGTCGATCGGCCCCTGCGTCACGATGACGAAGCGGGCGTCGTAGGCGTCGAGGAAGTCGAGCCGCGTGAACTGCGACGTGTACCCGGTGCAGCCCGGGCAGTGCCACTCCTTGCCCTCGAACCACATGTGGTTGTACACGATCAGCTGCGACTTGCCCTCGAAGACGTCGACGAGGCGCACCGGGCCGTACTCGCCCATCAGGGTGTAGTCGGGCAGCTCGACCATCGGCAGTCGTCGACGCTGTGCGGCGATGGCGTCGAGTTCGTGCGTCGCCGCCTTCTCGCGCACGCGAAGCTCTTCGAGCTCGCGGCGCCACGTCTCGGCATCGACGACGGGCGGGCGAGCGTTCTGGGTCGTGCTCTGCATCGGAACCTCCGAGTGTGCGAGTGCGTATGTTCACACTGTACACATCTGGATCCCGCGGTCAAGAGGCTTCGATCGAAGCGATGAGCGAGCCCTCAGGAAATCGATCACGGAAACATAACAGCGAACTCTTGCCAGCGTTATCTGGCCGTTATAGAGTGCTTGCACGGTAGTTGTTTTGCTGTGGCAGCTGCCGACATGTGATTGCAGGACACTCTTGGTGCAAGGGACAAGGGCCGGTCGGTAGCCTCTCCGACCGGCCCTTACTTTTCCCGTTCGACCTGCCAATCCGTCACCGTCCGCCATCTCGCGGGCGACGCTCCTCGACACGCGCGCGCACTGCGGTCACGCGGCGCCTCAGAAGATCACGAAAAGATCACAGCAAACCCTTGCCAGCGTTATCTCACCGTTATAGAGTCGTGTGCACGGTAGCTGTTTTGCTGTGGCAGCCACCGGCATGTGATTGCAGGACACTCTTGGTGCAAGGGACAAGGGCCGGTCGGTAGCCTCTCCGACCGGCCCTTACTCTTGCCCTGAGTTCTAGTGGCTGACCGCCTTCTCGGCGCCGATGCCGGTGAGCGAGCGCACCTCCATCTCGGACTGCTTCTTGGGGTCCTCCGGCGTCTTGTCGAGCACGCTCACGATCCAGCCCAGGAAGAAGGCGAGCGGGATCGAGACGATGCCCGGGTTCGACAGCGGGAACCACGCGAAGTCGATCGCCTCGGTCTTCAGCATCGACGTCTCGGAGCCCGAGACGACCGGCGAGAAGACGATGAGCACGATGGCCGAGGTGAGGCCGCCGTACATGCTCCACAGTGCACCCTTGGTGGTGAACCGCTTCCAGAACAGCGAGTAGACGATCGTCGGCAGGTTCGCGGAGGCCGCGACGGCGAACGCGAGCGCCACGAGGAACGCGACGTTCTGACCGTTCGCGCCGATGCCGCCGATGATCGCGACGATGCCGATGATGACCACCGTGCGGCGCGCGACCTTGACCTCGGCGCCCGGCTCGGGCTTGCCCTTCTTCACGACCGACGCATAGATGTCGTGCGCGAACGACGCCGCCGCGGTGATCGTGAGGCCGGCGACGACCGCGAGGATCGTCGCGAACGCGATCGCCGAGATGAGACCGAGCAGCAGCGGTCCGCCGAGCGAGAACGCGAGCAGCGGCGCCGCCGAGTTCGGGCCGCCAGGAGCCGCGGCGATGACCGCCGGGCCGACGAGCGCGGCCGCACCGTAGCCGAGCACGAGCGTGAAGACGTAGAAGATGCCGATGAGCCAGATGGCCCACACCACCGACTTGCGCGCCTCCTTGGCCGTCGGCACCGTGTAGAAGCGCATCAGCACGTGCGGCAGCGCCGCGGTGCCGAGCACGAGTGCGAGACCCAGCGACAGGAAGTCGATCTTCGAGGTGTCGGACACGCCGTACTTGAGGCCCGGGTCGAGGATCGCGGGGTTCTCTGCGACGGCGACGGCCTGGTCGAGCAGCGCCGAGAAGTCGAAGCCGTTGAGCGCCAGCACCCACACGGTCATCACGCCGGCGCCCGCGATGAGCAGCACCGCCTTGATGATCTGCACCCACGTGGTGCCCTTCATGCCACCGATGAGCACGTAGAGGATCATCAGCGCGCCCACCACGGTGATGACGACGGCCTGGCCGAGCTGGTCGCCGATGCCGAGCAGCAGCGACACGAGGCCGCCGGCGCCCGCCATCTGCGCGAGCAGGTAGAAGAAGCACACGACGAGGGTGGTGGTCGCGGCCGCGATGCGCACCGGGCGCTGCTTGAGGCGGAACGACAGCACGTCGGCCATCGTGAACTTTCCGGTGTTGCGCAGCAGCTCGGCGACGAGCAGGAGCGCCACGAGCCACGCGACGAGGAAGCCGATGGAGTAGAGGAACCCGTCGTAGCCCGTCATCGCGATCGCACCGACGATGCCGAGGAACGACGCCGCCGACAGGTAGTCGCCCGCGATCGCGGAGCCGTTCTGACCGCCGGTGAACGAGCGCCCGGCGGCGTAGTAGTCGGCGGCCGTCTTGTTGTTCCGGCTGGCGCGGAACACGATCACCATCGTGACCGCGACGAACGCGCCGAAGATGGCGATGTTGAGCCAGGGCTCGCCGGGCGACGTCGTCGCCGCCTCTGTGAAGTGTCGCATCAGCGCGCCTCCTCGGTCTTCTCGAACTCGCCGATCTCGATCTCGTCGCGGATCTCCTCCGCGAGCGGGTCGAGGCGCTTGTTGGCGTAGTGGACGTACCAGGTCGTCACGGCGAAAGTCGTGACGACCTGCGCCATGCCGAGGATCATCGCGACGTTGACACTGCCGAACACCCGGATCGACATGAAGTCGTGGGCGTAGCTGGCGAGGAGGACGTACGCGAAGTACCAGGCCAGGCACGCGCCCAGCACCGGGAAGACGAAGCTCCGATGCGTGCGCCGGAGCCGTTGGAATTCGGGTGATGCTTGGACCGCGCCGTAGTCGACCTCTGCGAGGTTCGTCGCGGCGCTGGGGGCTTCGTTGCCCATGGCGTCTCTCCTTCGAGGGGGGTCGGCGCGCCCCGTCGGCCGCGCCGCTGCGTCAGCAGTGCGACCATGCTCGTCTTCGCCCGGTGGGGCCGGGGGCCGTCGCCGTTCGTCGTCGGTGAACGGCGCCCACGGTGCGACGAACGGCGGCCGCCCGGCGACGAACGACGGCTACGCTGGCCGCATGCCCGAGTCGATGCTGCTCGCCGCTGCCGCCGGCGTCCTCGCCGGGGCACTCGCGGTCGGCGTCGTGATCCTGCTCCGGCGCATCGTGGTGGCATCGAAGGAGCTCGGCACCGACGTCGAGCAGGCGACGTATCAGACGCTTCACCTCGCGAGCCGCGCTGCGAAGCACCTGCGCGGCGGCATCTCGGAGGGCGACGCGACCCGCGCCGGACGCCACCTCAAAGCCCTCCTCGGGTGCGAGACGCTCGCGCTCGTCGACCCGTCCGGTCACGTGATCGTAGAAGGGGACGACGCCGTGCGCGAGCTCGCCGGCCGGCTGGCCGCCGAGGCGCGTGCGTCAGGTCGCACGCAGATGCAGCGGCGTGCACGGATCGGCGAACGGGAGACGGATGCTGTCGCCGCGCCGATCCTCGCCGGCGGAGTGCCCGCGGGGGCCATCGTCGCGTTCGCGCCGCGCGTGCGGGCCGGCCTCGTGCGCGCCACCGGCGAGGTGGCTGACTGGGTCGCGGCCCAGGTGGAGCTCGGCGAGCTCGATGCCTCGAGGGCCGCGCTCGCCGAGGCAGAGGTGCGCGCGCTCCGCGCGCAGATCAGCCCGCACTTCATCTACAACTCGCTCAACGCCATCGCGTCGTTCATCAACACCGACCCGGCGAAGGCACGCGACCTCGTGCTCGAGTTCGCCGACTTCACGCGGTACTCGTTCCGCCGGCACGGCGACTTCACCACCGTCGCCGAGGAGCTCCGCTCGATCGACAGCTACCTGAAGCTCGAGCGCGCGCGGTTCGGCGACCGCCTGAAGGTGACCCTGCAGATCGCTCCCGAGGTGCTGTCGACGGTCGTGCCGTTCCTGTCGATCCAGCCGCTCGTCGAGAACGCGGTGCGCCACGGGCTCGAGGGCAAGGAGGGCGGCGGGCGCATCACGATCGAGGCATCCGATCAGGGGGCGTTCGCCGAGATCAGCGTCGAGGACGACGGCGTCGGCATCGACCCGGTCGTGCTCGAGCGGGCTCTCGCCGGCGGCGCTCCGGGCGAGCACGTGGGCCTGCGCAATGTCGACGCGCGGCTCCGGCAGGTGTACGGCGACGAGCACGGTCTCGTCGTCGAGACGAATGTCGGCGCGGGCACCCTGGTGCGCATGCGGGTGCCGAAGTCGCAGCCCGGCCGGGTCGCGGCATCCACCGGTCCGGTCCGTGCGACGGCCACCCTCGAGCGCGGCGAGGGGAGGCGCGACCCATGATCTCCGTGCTCATCGCGGACGACGAGCAGCCCGCGATCGATGAACTCGCGTTCCTGCTCGGGCAGGATCCGCGCATCGGCGTCATCCATCAGGCGTCGTCGGGTGCCGAGGCGATCCGGCTGCTCACGCGCGAGAGCGTCGACGCCGCGTTCCTCGATATCCACATGCCCGGTCTCAGCGGGTTCGACCTCGCCCGCGCGCTGCAGCGGTTCGAGCGCCGGCCCGCCCTGGTCTTCGTGACCGCGGACGAAGAGAGCGCGCTCGAGGCCTTCGACCTCGCCGCGGTCGACTACCTGCTGAAGCCGGTGCGCACGGAGCGGCTGCATCGATCGATCACGCGCGTCATCGAGGCGATGAAAGCGCAGGCTGCGCCGGCGACGGATGCTGCGGCCGCCGCGCAGGCGGAGCTCATCGCCGTGACGCTCGGCGGGACGACGCGCATGATCCGCCGCGACGAGGTGCGCTACGTGCAGGCGCAGGGCGACTACGCGCGGCTGCACACCGAGGAGGCGAGCTACCTGGTGCGGGTGCCGATGGCGGATCTCGAGCGGCAGTGGGCCGATGCGTTCGTGCGCATCCACCGCTCGTATCTGGTCGCGATCCCGCACCTCGCCCGGCTGCGCCTGGGCGGCGACCACCCCAGCGTCACGGTCGGCGGGGCGGAGCTGCCGGTGAGCCGGCGCTGCCTGCCGGCGCTCCGGGAGCGGCTGGAGTCGACGACGATCCGGCCGCGCGCATGACCGCGAGCGACGGCGGCACCCCGCCGGACCGGCACCCGCCCGCGCCGGGCCGAGTGCGCGTGACGGCTCCGCACGCCGGCTCGGCCGCAGCATCCGTCCGCTCCGCATCGTCGCAGGCGGACGGAGGGCCCACGAGCGACATCGCCGGCGTGTACGTGCGCTCGCTCATCCGCTCGCAGCTGCGGCTCGGGATCGTGTTCGCGCTCGGATTCGTGGTCGCCACCGCGCTGTTCGTGCTGGCCGTCGCGCTGGCACCCGAGCTCGACTCCACCTTCGTCATCGGCGTGCCACTGTCGTGGCTGCTCCTCGGGGCGGGCGTGTACCCGCTCGCCATCACCGTCGGCGGGCTCTACGTGCGCGCGGCGTCGCGCAACGAGGCGCGGTACCGCGCACTCGCGGAGGACGAGTGAACCCCGCCATCGGCTACTTCGCCATCGCCGCTGTGGCGGTGGCGTCGGCGCTCATCGGCTTCTACGGCCTGCGGGTGTCCCGCACCACGAGCGACTTCTACGTCGCGAGCCGCACGGTGCGGCCGTGGTGGAACGCGTCGGCGATCGGCGGGGAGTACCTGTCGGCGGCGTCGTTCCTCGGCATCGCCGGACTCATCCTGCTGACGGGATCGGCGGCGCTGTGGTTCCCGATCGGCTACACCGCGGGCTACCTCATGCTGCTGCTGTTCGTGGCCGCGCCGCTGCGCCGCTCGGGCGCGTACACGATCCCCGACTTCACCGAGGCGCGGCTCGAGTCGCTGTGGGCGCGCCGCGTCACGAGCACGCTCGTGATCGTCATCGGCTGGTTCTACATCGTGCCGCAGCTGCAGGGCGCGGCCCTCACCGTGCGGATCACGACGGGGCTCCCCGCGTGGGTGGGCTCCCTCGCCGTCGCCGTCATCGTGGCGGTGGTCGTGGCGGCGGGCGGCATGCGCTCGATCACGTTCGTGCAGGCGTTCCAGTTCTGGCTGAAGCTCACCGCGCTCGCGATCCCGGTGGTCGCGATCCTGCTGCTCATCGGCGACGTGCAGCCCGTGCTGCCGCCGATCGAGGCGTTCCCGGCGAGCGCGGGCCCCGGCGACCTCGAGGTCTACCGCACGGTGTCGCTCATGGTGGCGCTGCTGCTGGGCACCCTGGGACTCCCCCACGTGCTCGTGCGGTTCTACACGAACCCCGACGGCGTCGCCGCACGCCGCACGACGGTCATCGTGCTCGTGCTGCTGTCGGTGTTCTACCTGTTCCCCACCGCCTTCGGATTCCTCGGGCGGGCGTTCGCTCCCGACCTGGCGCAATCGGGCGACGCCGACGCGCTCATCCTCCTCCTCCCCGGCCGGCTCATCTCCGGGCCGCTCGGCGACGTGCTGACCGCCCTCGTCATCGCGGGAGCCTTCGCGGCGTTCCTCTCCACCTCGTCGGGTCTCGTCGTCTCGCTCGCCGGCGTGATCAGCCAGGACCTGCTGGGCGGGAGCGTGCGCGGCTTCCGCATCGCCGCGGTGCTGTCGTCGTTCGTCCCCCTGGTCGTGGCGCTCGCCACCGAGCCGGCGGGGCTCGCCGGCAGCGTGGGCCTGGTCTTCGCGTTCACCGCGTCGACGCTGTGCCCCGTGCTGCTGCTCGGCATCTGGTGGCGCGGGCTCACCGCGCGCGGCGCCATCGCGGGCATGCTCACCGGCGCGGTGCTCTCCGGCGTCGCGATCCTGGGGGGCGGCCTCCTCTCGGCCGGGCTTCCCGCTCTTCGTCCGTTCCTCGACCAGCCCGCCGCGTGGACCGTCCCGATCGCGGTGCTCGTGACCGTGCTCGTCTCGCTCGGCGATCGCCGCGGCATCCCACGCGGCACGGACCGGTTCCTCACGCGGCTGCACGTGCCCGAACCGACGGCCCCTCACCCCCGCGAAGGCTGAACCCGCGACCCGGGGCGGGTCGCAGCATCCGTGTCAGACGCCGCCGCCCCCTCCGCCGCCGCCGCCACCGCCCGCGGAGCCGCCACCCGAGGACCCGCCGGAGGACGACGAGGAGGAGGCCGATGTCGACAGGTTCGAGATCCCGGCCGAGAAGGCCGCGGCGTTGAAGCCGCTCGACCCCGCGTACCAGCCCGGCGAGTTGCCGGCCCCGTACAGCACCACCAGTTCTTCGGCCCACTTCTTCTCCTGGCCGAACACCACGGCGTACGGCAGCAGCGTCTCGTACAGCTTCAGCTTCACGCGGGGGTCGGACACGTCGACGAACTCCCGCTCGGCGCCCTGCGGCGACTGCAGCATGCGGATGCGATCGGCCTCGGCCCACTCGATGAACTGCTTGAGCCCGAGCAGGTGGTCGCGAGCCTCGGCGCCCGTGGCGGTCAGCGGCTTGCGCGACACCATCCCGGCGACGAGGAGAGTGACGAGCACCGCCGCGATGATCAGCAGGATCGGCACCCATGGCGTCACGTAGCCCACGAGTGCGCCGATGCCGAAGAGCAGCACCAGTAACGAGGAGCCGATCGCGACGACGAGCGGCCACGCCCGCGCGCTCAGTGGCACCTTGCGTCGCAGCCCCCGGGACGACAGTTCCGACGACGCCGCCTTCAGCACCTTCTGCGCCGTCGTCGAGAACCTCGTGTCGCTGCGGCCGAACTCGAATTCCTCACCCGGGAAGCCCAGCGGGAAGAGGCCGGGCAGCAGCATCCGTCCATCCCCGTCGGCCAGTGACGGGTTCACGAGCACGGCCTTCAGCTTCGTGCCGCCGAACCACCTGCGCGGGCCCTCTTCGATACGGATGCTGCCGACCACCGCCTGCTCGAGAACCTCGGCGGGGATCGCCTTCGTGGTGCGGCCGAGCAGCACGGCGCTCTCGAGGGCATCGATGCCGCGCGGCGGCGTGTACTCCGCGATGATGACGGGCCGGCCGGGCTCGTCGCGGAGGTGGCGTCGGCGCGTGACGGCAGCGAGCACGACCGCGGTGCCCAGCCCGAGCACGGCGACTCCGCTCTGCAGCCACCCCCACGGCGACGCCAGGAAGCCCGGATCGAACTGGATGAACGTGTCCGGGTCGAATCCGATCGCGATCGTCATCGTCTGGTACGGCTGCACGTTCTCGACGGACGCCACGACTGCGCCGTCGGCATCTTCGATCGGGCAGGTCTGAGTCGAGCTCTGGTAGCCGACGTAGCAGGCCTGCGCGCCGGTGCGCGCGCCGGCGAGGTCGTCGGGCATGGTCACGCGCGCGGTGATGCGGCCGAACGGCTGCGGCCAGGCGACGCCGTTGACGTCCCAGTAGAACTCGTCGGCGCCGGTGTCGGCGAAGTACCGCGTGACGTTGTCGAGCGTGTAGGTGAAGACGTACGTCTGGCGGCCGTGCACGTAGTCGTCGGCCCGCGAGGTCATCCAGTAGAAGCCGTCCTCGGACTCCGTCTCCTCGGCGCGGGGCGCGCCGTTCTCGTCCGTGATCGAGACGAGCTCAGGGTGCAGCGGCGCACCCTGATAGCTCTCGGGGATGATGCGCCGCATACCCCGGTTCTGATCGAAGTCGGGGAAGATCGCGACGAACGTCTCGACGACCGTCAGGGTGCTCGTGCCGTCTTCGGCGCGGCCGAGCT
Source organism: Microbacterium trichothecenolyticum (assembly GCF_041938625.1). Taxonomy (GTDB): domain Bacteria; phylum Actinomycetota; class Actinomycetes; order Actinomycetales; family Microbacteriaceae; genus Microbacterium; species Microbacterium trichothecenolyticum_D. Next base: position 3,723,552 of record NZ_CP169427.1, read on the forward strand.
GATACTCGACATCGAGGCTCTCGAACGAGAAGTCGTCCACGCCCGCGTGCGCCGGGCCGGGGTTCAGGCCGGCGAGCAGGGCGCCGGCGAGCACCGCCAGCACCAGACCCGCGACTCCGAGACGACGCGCGCGCGATGACGCGACTGCAGAAGACGCCATGGGGCCAGCCTAGAGTCGATGAGAGGCTCTAATCTGGACGCTATGACCGATCGCCGTCTCGCCATCGACGCGTGGGAGAGTCTCTTCCGTGCGCAGCACGAGGTGTTCGGCGACATCAACGAAGACTTCGACGACGAGACGCTGAGTCAGGCCGAGTACGACGTGCTCCTCACGGTCACCCGCGGCGAAGACCTCACCGCGCGCCTGCGCGACGTCACCGCCAACATGCTCATCAGCCAGCCGAGCGTGTCCCGCCTCGTCGACCGCATGGTCACTCGCGGGCTGCTCACCAAGTGCGCCGACCCCGACGACGGGCGCGGGGCGCTCGTGCACGCGACGGATGCCGGGGCCTCGCTGTTCCGTCGCATCGCCAGTGCCCACGGCAGGGCCATCGCCGAGCGGATGTCGCTCCTCTCGGACGACGAGCTCTGCCAGCTGCGCGACCTCACCGCGAAGCTGCGGAAGAAGCAGCCCAGCTGCTGACCCCCGTCCCGGTCGTCGAGCGAGTGACGCCCACCCCGGTCGTCGAGCGAGTAACGCCCACCCCGGTCGTCGAGCGCGTAACCCCCGCCCCGGTCGTTGAGCGAGCGAGGAACGAGCGAGTCGAAACGCGCGCCGGACCCTCAAGCAACTCCTAGGGCGTCCGCCGCCGCAACGTGAGCGACGCGAGGATCAACGCACCCACCGCGAACGCGACCACGATGAGCAGCGGCCCGAAGACCTCCCAGCCCTCTTCGCCGCCGGTGACCGCGTTGATGGTGTCGATCGCATAGCTGAGCGGCAGGATCTTCGAGATCTGGTACAGCGCCTCGGGCATGTCCTCGCGGGGCATGAACAGCCCGCCGAGGATGATCTGCGGGAACACGATCAGCGGCATGAACTGCACCGCCTGGAACTCGGTGCGTGCGAACGCACTTGCCAGCAGCCCCAGCGCGGTGCCGAGGATCGCGTCCACGACCGCGACGAGGCCGAGCTGCCACAGCGGACCCTCGACCTCGAGATCGCACACCCACACCGCGAAGGTCACCGTGATGACCGCCTGCAGCGTCGCCATCAGCCCGAACGCCAGTCCGTATCCGACGATGAAGTCGGCCTTCGCGATCGGCGTCGTCATCAGCCGTTCGAGGGTTCCCGACCGGCGCTCGCGGAGCGTCGTGATCGACGTGATCAGGAACATCACGATGAACGGGAACAACGCCAGGATCGGGCCCCCGAACTGGTCGAACACGCCCTCCTGGTCGCTGAACAGCCACGCGAACAGCCCGACGAGCAGGCTGGGTGCGACCAGCATGAGCGCGATGGAGCGCGGGTCGTGGCTGAGCTGCCGCAGCACCCGCCCGGCGGTCGCGAGCGTCAGCACGCCGTTCATGAGGCGCTCCCGTGGTGGGGGTGCTCCGCGTGCGCGGCCTGTTCGCGCGCTTCGCGGCGGGTGAGCGGATGCTGCGCCTCTGCCTCTGCCCGCGGCTGCGCGTCGCGCTCGATGAGCGTGAGGAAGGCAGCATCCGGATCCGTCGTCCCGGTGTCGGCGAAGAGGCCGTCGGGTGTGGTGTCGGCGATGATGCGGCCCGCGCGCATGAGCACGAGGCGGTCGCAGCGGAGGGCTTCGTCCATGACGTGGCTCGAGACGACGAGCGTCGCCCCGGCGTCGGCGAGGCCGCGGAAGACCTCCCACAGCTCGGCGCGCAGCACCGGGTCGAGGCCGACGGTGGGCTCGTCGAGAACGAGCAGCTCGGGAGCGCCGAGCATTGCGACCGCGAGCGAGACGCGGCTCTCCTGTCCGCCGGAGAGCGAGTCGATGGTCTGGTCGCGCTGATCGGCGAGGCCCACCTGCTCGATGACCCGGTCGACATCGGTGCGGGGCGCGTCGACGAGCCGCGCGAAGTAGCGCAGGTTCTGCTGGATCGTGAGGTCGCCGTACACCGACGCCGCCTGGGTGTCGTACGCGACCCGCTTGCGCAGCGCACTCGAGCCCGCGGGCTCGCCGAGCACCGTCACGTCGCCGCCGGCCACCTTCTGCACGCCCACGATGGCGCGCATGAGCGTCGTCTTGCCGCACCCCGATGGGCCGAGGAGCCCGGTGATCTGTCCGCGCGGGATGTCGAGATCGAATCCCGTGAACACCTCGGTCTTCCCGCGCCGGACGTGCAGACCACGCACGCTCACCGCATCCGTCCCCGCGCTGTTCGCCACGTGTTGAATAGTGCTCTCGCGCCACCCCATCGTCAACGAGACGCGCGGTGACAGGATGGGGCATGCCCTTCGGGATGACCCGGAACGTGATGAGGCCGACGGACGCGCCGCACGCCGATCGCGTGACGTACATCGAGCTGTTCTTCGATCTCGTGTTCGTGTTCGCGCTGACGCAGCTGTCGGCGTACCTGTACGAGAATCAGAGTCCCCTCGGAGTCTTCGAGGGCGTGATCATGGTGTGCGCGCTGTGGTGGGCGTGGGTGTCGACGACCTGGGTGACGAACTGGCTCGACCCGGTGACGCTGCCGGTTCGGGGTGCCATCATCGGACTCGCCTTCGTCTCGCTGGTCATGAGCGTCTCGATCGCCGAATCGTTCGGCGAGCGGGCGTGGGCGTTCGCGATCGCGTACGTCGTGCTGCAGGTCGGGCGCACGGCGTTCATCGTGTGGGCGACGGCTCGCCACGATCCGGCCGTGTCCAGAGACTTCACCGCGGTGCTCGCGTGGACGGTCGCGAGCGCCGTCTTCTGGGTCATCGGCGCACTGTTGCCGCTCGCCTGGCAGCTGCCGCTGTGGACGATCGCGCTCGGGATCGAACTCGCGGGGACGCTCCTCGCCTTCCCCGTCCCCGGCCTCGGCAAGGTACGCCTCGACCGCTGGGATCTCTCGGGCCCGCACATCGCCGAGCGGACCTCGCTGTTCGTCCTCATCGCCCTCGGCGAGGGCATGCTCGTCACGGGCTTCGTCTTCGCCGAGACCGAGTCGTCCGCGGCATCCATCATCGCGCTCGTCGCCGCGTTCGCGACGGCCGCAGCGGCCTGGTGGATCTACTTCGACCACGGCGAGCGCGTCGGCGCCGAGGCCATCGAGTCGTCCGACGCGCCGGGTCGGCTGGCACGCACCGCCTACACCTGGATGCACCTGCCGATCGTGGCCGGCATCGTCGTGATCAGCGTGGGCGACAAGGACGCCCTCTCGCACCCGCACGCGCACGACCCCGCGGCCGCGATCGCGGTCATCGGCGGGCCGATGCTGTTCCTTGCGGGCACGGTGCTGTTCCGTCACCTGCTCGAACGGCGCTGGGCGCGCGCGCAGCTCGCGGGCCTGCTCGCGCTCGCGCTGCTCGCGGTCGCCGCGATCGTGCGCGACACGCTCACGCTGTCGATCGGCACCGCGATCGTGCTCGCGGGCGTGGCTGTCGGAGAGACGGTCGGGCGCGTGCGGCGCGGCCGCCGCGCGGGGGGCTGATCCTGCGCCCCGCACCCGTCCGGACGTAAGGTGGGCGGCATGCGGGCGACCAGGCCATCCCGGCTCCAGGTGGTGTGCGGGCCGATGTTCGCGGGCAAGTCGGAGGAGCTGCTGCGCCGCGTCCGCCGCGCGCGCATCGCGGGGCTCGAGGTCGAGGTGGTGAGCCATGTCCTCGACGACCGTCGCGGCGAGGGGCTCGTGAGCTCGCACTCGGGGTTGAGCGTGCCGTCCCGCTCGGTGCCCGACGTGTCCGCGCTCGTCTCCGGCGTGCAGGGCCGCGGCCTCGATCTCGTCGCGATCGACGAGGCGCAGTTCTTCGGCGCAGACCTCGTTCCCGCGGTCGACGAGCTGGTCGCCGGCGGGGTGACCGTCGTCGTGTCAGGGCTGTGCGTCACGTTCGACGGGCGGCCGTTCGAGCCGCTGCCCGCGCTGATGGCCATTGCCGAGGACGTACTCAAGCTCACCGCGGTGTGCGCGGTCTGCGGCGAGGACGCCGCGTTCCACCAGCGCATCGCCGCCGACGCCCCCGGAGACCCGCGCGTCCCGACCGTCGCGCAGGTCGGGGGCGTCGAGTCGTATCAGGCACGCTGCCGCCGGCACTTCACCGGCGGGGTCCGCCCGTAGACGACAGCGCGGATGCCCCGTCGCTCGGTGGTCGGCGAGGCATCCGCTCTGGAACGGCCCTACTGTTCGATCGGCTGGGGCGCGTCGGATTCGTGTGCGGTGATCGTGGGCGCGCCGCCCTCGGACATGACCTCGATCTTGCGCGGCTTCGCCTTCTCGCTGACCGGGATCGTCACGCTCAGCACGCCGTTGTTGTAGCTCGCCGAGATGCGCGCGGTGTCGACGCCCTGGCCGAGGTTGAGCTGGCGCAGGAAGCTCGCGGCCTCGCGCTCGCGGGTGATCCACTTGACGTCGTCGCCGCTGGTCAGCGTCCGCTCGGCGCGGATCGTCAGCAACTGGCCGTCGACGTCGATGTCGACCGAGCCCGGGTCGATGCCGGGAAGGTCGGCGGTCAGGACGTAGTGGTCCCCGTCGCGGTACAGGTCCATCGGCATGCGGCGCGGTCCCCGTCGCGTGTCGAAGAGACCGGCAGCAAGGCGGTCGAGGTCCCGGAAGGGGTCGTAGGTGGCCATGGTTATCTCCTCTCGATCTGGGAGTTGAGTCGAATCGGCTCAACTAAGTCGAGATTAGCACTCTCATGATGCGAGTGCTAAGTACTTCCGCGTTCGCCCTGAACGAACGGGCGCGGGCTGAGACTGGTTGAGCCGCGGTCAGCACTCGATGACGTTGACCGCGAGGCCGCCCTCGCTCGTCTCCTTGTACTTGTGCGACATGTCGATGCCGGTCTGGCGCATGGTCTCGACGACCGCGTCGAGCGAGACGTAGTGGCTCCCGTCGCCGCGCAGGGCGAGGCGTGCCGCCGTGACCGCGGTCGACGCGGCGATCGCGTTGCGCTCGATGCACGGGATCTGCACGAGCCCGCCGACGGGGTCGCACGTGAGGCCGAGGTGGTGCTCCATCGCGATCTCGGCGGCGTTCTCGATCTGGCGGTTCGTGCCGCCCATCACGGCGGTGAGGCCCCCGGCGGCCATCGCGCACGCCGATCCGACCTCCGCCTGGCACCCGCCTTCGGCACCCGAGATCGAGGCGTTCGCTTTGAACAGCGACCCCAGCGCGGTGGCAGTGAGGAGGAATCGACGGATGCCACGGCGACGGTTCGCCTCCGCAACCTGCTCGTCGTTCCAGCCTGCGGCCTCCTCGGTGGTCGCCGCGTGGCCGCGGTATCCCAGCAGGGCGCTGCCGACGAGCTCGCCGTAGGGCGTCACCGCGTTGCCGGCGCCGAGCCCGGAATCGGCGAGGAAGCGCCACCAGTACATCGCGACCGCGGGGAGGATGCCGGCGGCGCCGTTCGTCGGCGCGGTGACGACGCGCCCGCCCGCGGCGTTCTCCTCGTTCACCGCGAGCGCGAAGGCGCCCAGCCACTCCCCCGGGAGCTCTCGCCGGCCGTCGGCCTCCGAGGCCTCGAGCTGCTCGCGGATGGCGGCGGCACGTCGCTTGACGCCCAGCACGCCCGGGAGCACGCCCCCGGACTGCAGGCCCGCCTCGACGCACGCGGCCATCGTGTCCCAGATCGCGTCGAGGCCCTCGGCGATGTCCTCGTCGGGACGCAGCGCCTCCTCGTTGATGCGCGCGGCCTCGGCGATCGTGATCCCGCGCTCGTCGCACACGGCGAGCAGCTCCTCGGCGCTCGAGAAGTCGAGGGGGAACGCGTGGGCGCGCACTTCGGGCGCCTCGCCTTCGCGGCGGATGAAGCCGCCGCCGACGGAGTAGTAGGTCTCGCGGACGAGGAGTCCGGCATCCGTCTCCGCCATCGGCTCGATGTGCGGGGCCGATCCGGTCTCGCGAACGCCGGGCGCGGCGAGCGCGCGGGCCGGTCCGTCGCCGGGCGAGCTCCACGCCTCGAGCGTCATCGCGTTCGGGTGAGCGGGCAGGCGCGTGCGGGGTGCGAATACGACGTCGCCCCGCTCGAACGGCACCTCATGCGTGCCGGCCAACTCGAGCGCGCGGCCGTCGGGCCACGCGGTCCACGCCGAGCGCACAGCATCCGGATCCGCTGTCTCGGGTTCGAGACCCTGCAGACCTGCCACCACGGCGTCGGGGGTGCCGTGACCGATGCCCGTCGCGCCGAGCGAGCCGTACAGCGTGCAGGTGACGCGGCCCACCCGCGGCAGCGTGCCGCTTTCGCGGAGGCGGACGACGAAATCGTGGGCGGCCCGCATGGGGCCGACCGTGTGGGAGCTCGAGGGTCCTACGCCGATGGAGAACAGCTCGAACGCCGAGACGTAGGCGCTCATCGCCACCAGGCTAACTCGACAGGAGTGTGCACACTGGCTCCCGTTACGGACTCGATACGAGCACGATGCCTACGTGTTCGCCGTCTCATGTTGCAGCATGACGATCAGGTGGCGACGGGTCGGAACGAGACGAGGCCGACGGTGTTGCCCTCGGAGTCCTTGACGAAGGCCTGCCACTCGTCGTGCCGCGCGGGGCCGAGCGTGTCGTCCTCGTGGGTGAAGATCACGTGCGGCGGCGCGACGATCTCGGCTCGACCGCCGAGGCGCTCGAGCGCCGCCGCGACGTCATCGACCTGGAGGTACAGCACGGCCGACGGGGCGTTGCGGTCGAGCAGCAGCCGGACGCCGTCGAGGTCGAAGAAGAGCAGACCGGGCGGATCGAAGACCGCCGTCGCGTCGGCGCCGAGGAGCGAGCCGTAGAAGCCGGCGGCGCGCTGGAGGTCGTCGGCGTGCTGGGCGACCTGCACGAGTCTCATGGCGTCATTGTCGTCCCCACACACCGCCAGGGCCAGGGATCCCACCCTTCCGGTCCGACGGCAGCGAGGAGTATCAATGAGTCAGGCGATCCGGGAGGTTGGCGATGCTCTTCGTGTTCTATCTGATCCTGTTGGTCGGCGGGATGGCCCTGGTGGGTCTGTCGTTCGCTCTGCCGCTGCCGGCTCTCTGGTTCGTGCTGGGGGTGCTCTGCATCGGGGCCGCGGTGGCTGTTCCGATCACGGCGAGCGCGTTCGAACAGCGCAGATAGCGAGGCGGCTCCTCTTCGTGCGGTCATCGTCCGCTGAGGCTGTGGACGGCAGGCGTCAGCTCGCGCGCCAGATCCCGCGCGAGGAAGCCTAGGCCGATCCGCTCGCCGAGCCTGACGCCCGCGCGAGCATGCGCCCACGAGCCCCACACCGCCGCGCGCGCGGGGTCCACGCCGCGCGCGGAGAATCCTGAGAGGGCGCCCGCGAGCACGTCCCCGCTTCCGGAAGTGCCCAATCCGCCGTCGCCCTCGTCGAGCCTCCACGCGCGACCGTCGGGATGCGCCACCACGCCGTAGCAGTTCACGACCGCATCGAACTCGCGGGCGATCTCGCGGACGTCGGCGACGTCATCGGCGAGCTCGCGACCGAGCAGGATCTTCGCCTCGTCCTTGTTCGGATTGAGGATGAGATCGGCGGGGAGGCTGCCGCGATCGATCTCGGGCAGCACGCCGAGCGCGAAGGCGTCGAGCACCACGAGACGGGGCTTCGTCGCGGCGATCGCGCGCAGCGTCTCCCGCGTCTCGTCGGCGTCACTGAAGCCAGGCCCGACCAGCACGGCATCGGCCGACGCCACCCGCTCCCCCAGCTCCCCGTCCAGAGGCGCGCCGGCTTCGTCGGGGAGCGCGAGGATGCCGGCCTCCGGAAGCGCGATGCCGACCTGAGCGTCGATCGACTGCGGCACCGCGAGCGCGACGCGCCCCGCACCGACCCGCAGCGCCGACTCGCCCGCGAGGAGCACGGCCCCGGGCGAGGTGCGCGATCCGCCGACGACCACGACGTCGCCGCGGGACTTCTTCGAGTCGCCAGGATCGGGCAGGCCCCACTCCCTCAGCAGGGCTTCGGTCACAGGCTCAGCGCGGCTGGACATCGGGATCCCCGGGGTGAGCGGTGACATCGGCGCCCTCGCGCTGCAGGTGGGCCACGTCCGAGAAGGCGGCGAGCTCCCAGCCGGCCTCGGTACGGATCACGTGGGTGATCGAGGCGTTCAACACGGTGTGATCGTCGGCGAAGCTGAGCAGCTCGTCCTCGCGCAACGGCAGCAGGATGTAGAGCAGCAGCATGACCACCGCGTCGTGCACGACCAGCATCGCCGTCTCGGGCCCGCTCTCGAGCGCCTCTCGGAGGAACGACCGGAGCCGCAGCGCGACGTCCGCCCATGACTCCCCTCCCGGCGGTCGATGGTAGAACTTGCCGAGGTGGCGGCGCCGCGAGAACTCTTCGGGGTGCAGACGTGCGACACCCTGCCTCGTGAGCAGATCCAGGGTCCCGAGCTCTCGGTCGCGCAGCCGCTCGTCCAGGAAGACCGTCCGGCCCGCCGCTCCGTCGCCGAGAGCGATCGCGAGCGTTTCCCGTGCTCGCGCGTAGGGCGAGACACAGTACAGGTCGATGCCGTCGCGGTGGTCGGCGAGCCACGCTCCGAGCGCCGCCGCCTGTTCCCGCCCGGTGTCCGACAGAGGGACGTCGGCATCCCGCACGTCGAGCGGGATCACATCGAGACCCTCGATCTCGGCCCGCGTCGCCGCGATGTTCCCGATGCTCTCCCCGTGCCGGACGAGCCACAGCTCTCTCACTGCCATCGGCCCAGGCTAGGCACGTCACCCGAGCTGCGGATCCCCATTGACAGACGGTGGCGGTGGCGCCTGCACGGTCGTCGGCGATCGTTCACCCGGCGCAACCGGACACCACTGGCGTCGACGCGGCTCCGCCCTCGCGGTCGCCGATCCGACCACGGTGCTCGACGTCGCCGGCTACCCGGGCGCGCCGGAGGGCGTGGCCGAGGCGTTCCTCAAGCCGGAGACCGTGCATGAGGCGTTCGCGCAGGACCTCCCCGAGGCGGATCGCTGGACGATCGTCGCGACGCAGCGTCCGGCATCCTTCGTCGCGAACGTGACGCCGTCGGCCGCGCCCGCGTGGAAGACGATCCCGAGCTGGGCCGTGCTCGGCACCGAGGACCGCGTCATCCCGATCGACACGCAGCGCCGCATGGCAGAGCGAGCCGGCGCCACGATCACCGAGGTGGACGCGTCGCACGTCTCGATGGTGTCGCAGCCGGAGGCGACGCTCGACGCGATCCGCGCCGCGGCGGCATCGATCGGCTGATCCTTCCGTCACGCGGATCCCCCGGTATCGCACGCTCCGCGCCCGTGCGATACCGGGGCAGTCCCGTCTCCTCGACACGGCGCCGAGATCCGGTGCGTTCCGTCACACTCCGCCGGGGCTCCCCGGCTCCTGCCACACCAGGCGCGGCGCGAGTTCGAGGTACCGGGCGCAGCGGACCGCAGCATCCTGAATCGCGTCCTCTTCCTCGGGAGCAAGTCGCCGCAGCTTGCGGATCTCGAAGGTCACCGCCCGCGCCGTGAGCGTGCGCTTCATCCCCGCGACCACCTGCCCGTCCACGAGCGCCATGCCGATCGTGGTCTCGCGCCCGCGCGACAGCAGTCGGTCGGCATCGAGCGCCCAGCGCGAGTCCTGATAGCCGCGATACATCTCGTCGAGCACCTGCAGCAGGTGGCCTTTCGGCGAAACGGATGCTGCGGGCCGGCCGGGAGCGTGCCAATAGGTGCGATCGTCGTGATCGAACGAATCGAGTCGCTCCGCCGCACCCGCGAGTCCGCGGCGCACGTCGGTGAGGGTGAGCGTCGCCCAGTACGCGAGGTCGCGTTCGGTCGCGGGTCCGTGGGAGGTGAAATAGCGGAGGGCGAGCTCGACGAGCGCCTCATCCCGGTCCAGCCGCTGGGGTGCGCCGACCCGGTCGGAGAAGAGCGCGTAGGTGTGCTCTCCATCGCGCGGAACCCCGCTGCAGATCTCGGCGTGCAGCTCGAGACGGCCGGCCAGGAGCATGAGCTGCATTCCCGTCAGCTCGTGGCCGCACCCCGCGAGGGCGTCGGCGAGCTCGGTGCGCGTGCGGTCCGGGGATTCGGCAAGGGTGGCGAGCACGACGTCGGTGAGGGCGGTCAGGCGATCGCCGAGCGGGACGAGCTGCTGGTCTACCGTCGGCAGCACGCGGTCGCGGGTGAGCTCGAGGAGCCACAGCGCGTCGTCGGCGTGGACGTAGTGCCACGTCGGGCGGAGCACATGCGTCCTCAGCACGCGTCCGCTCGCCAGCAGACCGGCGAGATCGGCCGGGCTCGGGTGGCGCGTGCGGGTGGCCACGGCCCACGCCGATTGCGACGGGTTCTCGGCCTGCACGGCGAGGAGCGACCGCACGACGTCCTCCGCGCCGTCGACGGGTGCCGCGAGATGCTGCGAGTGCAGTCGCCAGCGTGCGATGTCCCGATCGGTGAGCACACGACGAGCGTATGCGGCGCGGGCGCCCCGGGTCGACGGCTGCCATGGTCTCCCGGCGGGGCCCGGGCAACGGGGCATCGATCTGTTCCCGCGAACGACGCAGTCACCCAGCGCGGCTGCCGCCCGAACTGCGGCGAGGAGGCCCGGTCGGTGACCGAACTCGGTCAGTCCTGCGCGAGGTGCAGCCCAGCGCTGGTGAAGTAGGTCACCTCGCCGGTGGCGTCCTCGACCCCGAACACCCACTTTCCGGAAGGCGTCGCCCGCATATCGATGATGATGCCGCGGGCGTTCGTCGTGAAGACATCGTCACCGGGCTTGAAAGCGGCCTGGGTCATATCTCGGATGGTACGAGGTACGGGTCGCGCCTCGCCTCCCCCGTGGGGCGGATCTTGTCCTCAGCCCTCACGGGCAGACGCGGACCGCGCGGCCCTCGAAGGTCACGACGTCGCCGAGTTGCAGCTGCCGTCCGCGGCGGCGATCAACCTCGCCGTTCACGAGCACGTAGCCGTCGATGATCGCTTCCTTCACATTCCCACCGGAGTCGAGAAGCCCAGCGAACTTGAGGAACTGCCCGAGGCGAATGGATTCGCCGCCGATCGGGACGTCTTCGATCGGAGCCGGGTTCGTCATCCCCGCATGCTAGCCGACCATGTTGACGGGTCCGCCCCTCTTCGGAATAGTTAGGTACATGCCTAACTATTCCGGAGAGCTGGATGCTGTTCTCCGCGCTCTCGCGGATCCCACTCGCCGCGCGGTCGTCGAGCGGCTGGCGAAATCGCCTGCCGTCGTCTCCGACCTGATGACGCCGTTCTCGATGGCACTGCCGTCGCTGCTTCAGCACCTGCGGGTTCTCGAGGACGCCAGAGTCGTCACCTCGAGCAAACAAGGACGCGTCCGGACGGTGAGCCTGCGACCGGGCGCGCTCGACGTCCTGCATCTCTGGCTCGGCGAGCAACGCACCTCTGCGGAACGCCAGGCAGACCGCCTCGGCATCCATCTGGCCCGCACCACATCGAAGGAGATCTGACATGACCCGCGTTCGCATCGACTTGTTCTCGTCGCTCGACGGCTACACATCGGCACCCGACCCCGAGGCCGACAACCCGATGGGCGACGACTGGGCTCCGCTGACAGCGGCATACGCGGCGACGCGCACCTTCCGGCAGAAGGTCTTCGGCGACACGAGCGGCGCGGGCACGACCGGGCTCGACGAGTCGTTCGCCGCTGCGTTCTTCGAGGGCGTGGGCGCCGAGATCATGGGCGCGGCGATGTTCGGTCTGCACGCGTTTCCCGATGACCCGGACTGGAAGGGCTGGTGGGGTGACCAGCCGCCATTCGGCACCCCCGTCTATGTGCTCACGCACTCCGCTCCGCGGCCGGCGATCCCGATGGCCGGCGGAACGACGTTCGAATTCCGGGGCGGCGCGATCGAGAACGTGCTCGCGGAGGCGACCACCGCCGCCGGCGGTCTCGACGTGCGGGTCGGCGGCGGCGTGCGCACGGCGCGCGAATTCCTCCGCGCCGGACTCGTCGACGACCTCCACGTCGCGATCGCGCCGATCGTGCTCGGCCGCGGCATCCGCGTCTGGGATGACCTGCGGGGCCTCGAATCGACACACAGGGTGCAGACCCAGGTCGCCGAGAGCGGCACGATCCACGTCACCTTCACCCGCTAGGAAGCACCCCATGACGATCGACCGCCGACTGGCCCACTCCGGATTCACTCTCACTCGCGACTACCCCGTGCCCGTCGGAAGGGTCTGGCAGGCGTTCGCCGACGGGGAGCAGAAGCGCCGCTGGGTCAGCGACGGAGACGCCTTCGAGCCTGGCGAGTGGGCGTTCGACTTCCGCGTCGGCGGACGCGACGTCGACGAGGCACGGTTCCACGGAGGGCCGCTCTCGCGGTACGAGGCGGTCTACACCGACATCGTCGAACACGTTCGCATCGTCACGACCTACGACATGTGGCTCGACGGCATCCACATGTCCACATCGGTGGCGTCCTTCGAGTTCGAGCAGCTCCCCGACGGCACCAGGCTCACGCACGTCGAACACGGCGTCTTCTTCGACAGGTTCTGGGCGGACGGCCCGAACCGCGAAGAGGGCAGCCGAGGCCTGCTGGAAGCCCTCGCCCGTCATCTCGAAGAGCATTCGGGCGGCAGGATGCTGCGTCCCTAGCGTCTCCGGGACCTACCAGACGGTGCCGCCGCCGATCGAGATGCCGCCCCACGTGAGCGCGATGAAGATTCCGGCGAACACGACGGGCGCGATGCCCTTGCCGCTGCGCGCGAGTCCCTTGAGAAGGGCGATCACGGCGAGGATTGCGGCGACGATCGAAAGTGCGCCGCCCAGGATCAGCCCGATGAACAGCGGGATGGGCATGAGCACGAGGCCGGCGAGCGCGAACCAGAACGCGGCCCAGGCAGTCGGGTTGGACTGACGTTCGACGGAGGAGGACATGGCTCCATCATCGCGTGCCGCGGAGAGACAGGAGACCCGCGGCTCACCAAGACCCGAAACTCTCGGGCGAGCCCGGCTTCGATTCGCGTGCCGCTCTCCAGCGTGCTGCCGACGCCAAGGCCCGCACCGCACCCCATCTGCTCCCACTCCCCATCCCGAATCTGAATAAGGCACATCAACGACTCATCCTCGTGCAAGGAGATCGGCATTGGCGGGAGCGACCGGACGCGACGCGTGGCGTGCTTGCTTGGGCTGACAGGTATCAGCCTTGCCATCACGCCCTCCATACCGCTGAGGATCACCTCGTCCGCGGCCGCTGACGCTCGCCAATCACCGCAGCAGAAGCCGCGGGCGCCGGCACGAGGGGGTGTGCGATGACGAGTACCCGTCGCACGTACGCGGTGGTGGTATGCGGAGTCATCGTCGCGACGGCGTGGGCGTGGCTCGCGGGCTGCGCTGGTCTGACCCCGCTGTCGGAGGTCCTCGACGAGGACGAGACGACGGAGCAGAGTCCCCCGCCGACCGACACGCCGAGCCCGACAGTGGCCGACGACGGGTCCGATGTGAGCGGATCCGGCGGTGAAGATGAGCGAGAGACCGTGATCTACATCTGGTCGTTGCCCCCGGACCCGGAGACCCCGACGTTCAACGACGACAGCGCGTACGAGTCGCTGTTCCGGAACGATTGCGATTCGGCCGAACAGCTCATTACGCGCACTGCGACCTCCTCGCCGAACTACGGGGCGTGGACCAGCCCGCGTGCCGTCGTTTTCACCGCAGCGGGCGTGGCGTACTGTCGCGGCGACGCCGCGACCGGCGCAGCGCTTACTCGTCAAGCCATCGCTGATTACGGCACGCAAGGACTCGGCCCCGCTGACACTCCCTGGTGCAAGCTCTACCGTGCGCTGCAGAGCGTCATCGAGCAGCGCCCGCCCGACTCCTTCGAATGCCTCGGTCTCTGGCCGGACGGGCCGGATTTCCAGACGGGCACCGATGCGAACGGCTGGACCTTGTGGGACGACCCGCTGACGGCCGCTGACGAATCGGCGCCAATCCCCGCACCCGAGACTCCATCGGAGCCCAGCCAGACGCCGTCTCCGTCACCGTCTTTGTCGCCATCCGATACCGCTGGGACGGACGAACAGCTACCAGGATCGTCCGATGAGTGAGCCTGGATCCGACAGCCCGGATCGCAGTGGGTTGGTGAAGACCATCACCGCGATCGTGCTCAATGTCGGCGTGCTGACCGCGCTCCTGGTGTACCTCGGATGGGCACGAAGCGATCGCATGGCCGACGAACTCGGCATCGACGAAGCGATACTCGGGATGTCCGCGCAGGACTATCTCTTGCGCAGCGTGCAGGCGGTGTTCGTGCCGATCCTGGCGGCGGGTCTGGCTGGATTCGCGTGGTTCGCGTTCGACCGGTGGTGGACGGTGCGTCGCGCGATCCGAGGCGACGACGACCCGCTCGTTCGGGGGGTCGCTCGCTGGGCGTGGCTCTTTGCCATCGGCGTGATTCTTCTCGGTGTCGGGCTGGGGTTCATGGGATTCGCCGAGACCTTCGTCGCGGGGCCTCTCGTGTGCGCCGCGGGGTTGCTCCTGTTGATGTATGGCGCGCACCTGCGCGCGAAACTGCCCGGAGCTATCCGGTCGTCGTCGCTGGCAGAGACCGTCTTCCGCGGGGCAACAGCGCTGCTCGTAGCGGTAGGAGTGTTCTGGTCGGCGACGAACTATGCAGTCGTCGAGGGGGCGGTGCTGGCCGACGGCTATGAGGACAAGGTCAAGGATCTTCCGGGCGTCGAGGTGGACAGCACGCACCCGCTCGATATCTCCGCCCCGGGGGTGCGCACGCTCTGTCATAGCGACGGAGAGATGGTGCGGTACCGGTACACGGGACTGCGGCTGCTCGACCGGACCGGTGCGAACTACTTCTTCATATCGGATGACTGGACGGACGAATACGGCGTCGTCGTGGCGCTGCCCACCGACGGCGAAGGCACGCGATTCACGTTCGTTCGCGACCCCGGCGGCGAGCGCGAAGACGGTGCCTACGTGCCCTGCTGAGTTGAGCTCGACGACCGGCTGATCCTGAAGCCGGGCTGGAACCGGGGCGTCCCATGGTAGGTCGCTCGGGCCTCGCCCGGACGATGGCCGGCCCTAGGCGACCGCGAAGGGCATGCTCAGAACCCAGCGCAGTGTTCCGTTGTTACCTCGATCGTCGTTTTCCCGATGCATCCCGATCTTCTCCGCCACCCGGGTCGACGCGCGGTTCTCGGGGTGGACAATCGCGATGACTTCCTCGGCTCCGAGTCGGTCTCTCGCGAAGTCGCGGCACGCGGCGGCCGCTTCTGTCGCGAGCCCCAGCCCTTGCCAGCGGGGCAGGACGTGGTACCCGATCTCGAGGCGCATGATTCCGTTGACGTCCTGCCACGTGAGGCCACAATCCCCGACGAACTCCCCCGCGATGGTTTCGATGATCCAAAGCCCGTGTCCGTACTGGACGTAATTCTTCAGGTTCCAGTCGATCCACGACGACGCCTGCTCGCGCGTCTTCGGGGCGGGATAGAACCGCATGACCTCCGCGTCGCCGAGAAGGCCGGCCATCGCGGGCAGATCGGCTGGAGCCATCTGGCGAAAGCCCAGGCGCGGAGTATTCGACGGAAGCATCCGTCGACCATAGCGAAAGCC
Source organism: Microbacterium trichothecenolyticum (assembly GCF_041938625.1). Taxonomy (GTDB): domain Bacteria; phylum Actinomycetota; class Actinomycetes; order Actinomycetales; family Microbacteriaceae; genus Microbacterium; species Microbacterium trichothecenolyticum_D. The sequence continues at coordinate 3,739,186 of NZ_CP169427.1, forward strand.
TCCGCCCACTCCGCATCGGGTAGCCCACCGAGAGGCGCGGGCGACGCGTCCGGCTGATTGACTGGTGCCCATGGACGCGGTCGCGATGTTCCCGTTGGGTAGCGTCCTGCTGCCATACACGCCGCTGGTAGTGCGGGTGTTCGAACCGCGCTACCTCACCATGATCGGTCACCTGCTCGACGTGGAGGATCCTGAGTTCGGTGTAGTTCTCATCGAGCGGGGGCTCGAGGCAGGCGGTGGGGATCAGCGCTCCTCCACCGGCACGATGGCGCGGATCCTGCAGATCGAGGCGGGCGCCACGGACCTGTACGTGGTCGCCGTGGGCGGGGAACGGATCACTGTCGACCGATGGCGCGAGGACGACCCGCACCCGGTGGCCGACGTGTCGAGGATGGCTCCCCTCGTGTGGGACGAGGCGCTCGCACCGCTCCACCGCGAGGCTGAGCGGGTCGTGCGCCGCCTCGCCGCTCTCGCCTCCGTCCTTGATGAGGCGCGATGGGATCCCGGAACTGACATCTCGGATGACCCGGTGGAGTCGTCCTGGCAGCTCGCCGCGATCGCTCCGCTGGGCGAGTACGACCGGTTCCGTCTGCTGAACTCGACCAGCCTCGGAGGCCTGCTCCGCGACATCATCGACCTGTGCCTCGAGGAGGAACCAGCGCTCATCGCGCGCGCCGCCGATGTGCGCGACGCGGATTCCGGCGACTCCTGAGGCCTAGACGGAATCGTCAGGCGGCGTGATGATCGCCTCCGGCGTTATCGCGCGTGTCCGACGAATCCTGCCGACGGCCCACGCCCCCGCGACGAACGAAGCGATCGCCAGAGCAACCGCGAGCAGGAGCGCCGGCCCGTTGAGGGCCGCACTTGCCGCAAGCCAGATCGCAGCGACAAACGCTACTGAAGCAATACCGAGAGTGAGTGAAGGAGCCGCATAGCGCACGGTTGACACTCTGCCCCGCCATATGGAGCACCGCAAAGGTCGGCGAGAGCCGGGTCCGTGATCGGACGCGTCCTTCGCGTATAACCGGTTTGCTGGGCAGTGCCCGATATGGGTCCTTCAGCTCGCGCCCCCGACCGATAAGTGGCCCGTCGCGCATCACGCGACTGAGTTACACCCGAGCGCCATACGGGTAGACGGCGAGTGCCTTCCGAGATGCCGTGTTTGAGCGCCGAGCCGTGGACGTTCACCCGGCGTAAGCGGCGAGCGCGTCTCGGATCAGCTCGGATCGCGTCTTGTGCGCTCGCGCTGCACGTGCGTCCAGCTCGGCAAGCTCCTCGCTCGTAAGCCGCAGTGCGACGACCTGCGACGGCTCTGCACCTCGCCCGGGGCGGCGACGTCCGCGCTTCTTCAGCGCATCGACGTCGTAGCCAGCGTCGGCTTCCGCCACCCACTCCGAGATCTGCTGCTCGGTGACCGGTACACCATTGATGGTTTCGCCCGCGCTCATGCAAGCATGCGTAATACGAAAATCAAGAACGGGCCAGACTGGAACGGCGGAATCGCGCGCCCGAGCGCCGGGCGGCGGACGCGGCGCTGAACCGTGAGCATGATGTCGCCCCACAGGTGAGGCGCCGGGCAGTCAGCGTTCGCAAGGCCGGCCGTGATCGGACATCTCAGCGGCCCGGTCATGGGTGCATGACGCTTTGCGGCAACCTCAGCCACCATCCCGCTGGACGATTCAGCGAGACTCCCCTGCGGCTCAACCCCGATGCCCGCCGATGGACCGCTATGCGAACACCGGCGAGAGGAATCGACGCTCGTAGCGGCGGATGCACCCGGTCCGTCGTGCGAGCTCGAATGCGTTCTGACACCCTGGGTCCGTCTTCGAGGCGTTCCGGTAGACCTCATAGTCGGCCAGCGACGGAAAGGTGAACAGCGCGAACGCTTCGTCGCTGTCGCCCTCGCTGGGCAGGAAGTAGCCGTGGTGGGTTCCGCCGAGCTTGTTGACGAGGTGGATCCAGGCGCGGCCGTATTCGGTGAAGTCGTCGAGCTTGTCGGGATCGATCTCATAGCGAAGATGAACAGTGATCATCGAAGGTCCTTCAATTGGGGCGCTTCCACGAGTCTTGCCGATGCGTAGGCTGCGCGACGACGATCGCCGTCCCGTGCGCAAAGAGTGGCAGAGAGCGCTCGGAAAGTTGGCAGAGCGAAGCGCGCTGAGCGACCGGTACGCGTGCGCTCGACCATCGAGTGACCTTGGGTCCTCACGGCGGCTCCCGTGCCGCTGACTACGCCAGGATGGGACGTGATGCGCACCTCCATCAGCCGCCGCCTGCTCGCATCGAGCGCGCTCGCGGCCGGACTGTGGCTGCTGTTCGCCGTGGGCCGATGGCTCCTCTCGCGGGTACAGGGGCCGGCCGCCCAGCTTGCCCGCCTGGTCCCCGAGGTGGTGCCGGCGGGACTCCTGTGGGGCGAGAGCGGCATCTGGCTGATGCTCGCTCTCCTCGTCGGCGCGGTCTCGATCGCACTCGTGCACGCCTCGCTCGCCGAGGTCACTGCGCGCGGTGCAGGGATGTTCGTCCCGGCATGGTTCGCGACGGTGGCCGCGGGCGCCGTGGTGGGGCTCGCGCTGGACCTCGCCGTCGCGTGGGATTCTCTCGGAGACTTCGGACCCCGCGGGCTACTGGTCGGCGAGTTCGGTGCCGCCGCGGCCGCCGGGGCCCTCTGGGGTCTCGGGGTCGGATGGATGCCAGGCCTCGTCGCCCGAGCCTCTGCGCCCGTGGTAACAGCTGAAGGCCGGCCGGCGTCATCGGGGATTCGGTCGAGGTGGCTTGTGCCCGCGGCATCCTTCTCCGTCATTGCCGTGCTGCTGTCCGGGGTGGCGGCCCACGCCGCGCGCACCGCCGCCATCGAGGCAGAGGTCGCGGCGCGGCAGGAAGCCGAGGCTGAGACCACGTTCGGCGCACTCCCCGACCCCGAGGCACCCGGTGTGCCCGTTCCCGAAGCGGCGAACGTCAGCCTGACCGGCCTCGACCCCGCATGGTGCACGTCCGACAGAGCGATGGTGCTGAAGGGTGAGCCCGACGCAGCGACCGGGCACCGCGGCATGCCGATCCGGCTCATGAACTTCTCGGACCAACCGTGCGTGATCGAGGGGTACCCCGATGTGGCATTCGGCGACCAGAACCAGCACCTGCTTGACGTAACCATCGAGCACGGCGGGTCCTTCATGGCGCAGGATCCGGGTCCCCAGCGCATCGAGGTCCCCGCCGGAGGCTACGCGGTGACAGTGCTCGGATGGGACGCCGCCTCGCCGCACGGAGCGCTCGTGACGAAGACCGTCTACGCCGCACCGACGGCAGGGATGTCCCGCGGATCATGGCCGATCGATCTCGACATCGTTGAAGGCTCGACCGTCGCGGTCACCGCCTGGACGCTCGACACCGCGCCCGCGTCGTCCGGCTGATCCTTAGTCCACCGTCTCGCGCGCGGTCCTAGACAGAGTCCTCGTACGCCTCGTCCGGTGTAACTGTCGATTGGTGGACTGATCCTCGGTCAGCGGCGAGGGCTCGTCGTGCGGTAAACCACCAGCCCAGCGCAACGGCGGGGCTTGCGGATATCGCGACGATGGCCGCAGGAAGTGTCATATTCCCGTAGCCGTCCGCCGGGATCCCCCAGGCGGGTACCCACAGTGCAACCACCGTCGCCACAACGCCGACCGCCAGTCCGAACGACGCGAAGGCGAGCAGATGCCAGGGCACCTTCGGCTGCCGGCGCATCGCCCAGCCCAAAGCGAAAGCCGCCGGCGAGCCGAGCAGCAGAGCCCCCAAGGACCACGGGATGGTCGCATACAGGCTCCACACTCCATAGCCGGCCAGAGGGACTAGCAGCAGTAGCTGATGCAGACCGAGGAACCACACCCACCCGGCGATCGCTCCGCGTGCGAACTCCCACCTGGTGAAACGCATCGGCTCCGTATCGGTCCGCGGTGACAGAGGCAGCGGATCATCAGCCATGTTGCCAACGTAGTGGCGACCCTGCGTCGCACGGTCATCGATCGCGATCAGGAGCGGGCAATCCTCGGCTGCTCGGTCCCCTCCGAGCCTATGAGGCCGGCAAGCACCGCCCGCACGTCGGTGAGTGCATCGGCGCCGAACTCGCGTCGCCACTGCCGTTCGCGCTGTTCTAGGAAGTCCGCGGCTCGCCTGCAGAAGTCCTCGCCGCGATCGGTGAGACGCACCAGCTGCGCCCGCCCGTCACTGGGGTCGTTCGTCACTGTCGTGACGCTGGCATCCGTCAGGTCGCGCACGAGCGCGGCGACCGCTTGGCGCGTGATGCCGAGGCGTCCCGCGAGGGTGACGAGCCTGGTGCCGCCCGGCTCCAGTTCCGCGATCAGCGGCACATGGGCCGGGCGGATCCCCGAAGTCCCCTGAGGGTCGAGCGCGGCGAGAGCCTGGTCGTTGACGGCTCGGGATGCTGCCATCAGCAGTCTTGCGAGATCGTGGTGGGCGGCCTCGGTGAAGCGAATGAGGTCCTCATCTGACATGGCGCCTCCTTGACAGCAGATAGGCAATCTGATTGCCTACTTACGCAATTCCCTTGCTATTCTCATCGGAACGGATCACTACGCCAATGCGCACCTCACCCCTCATCCCCGGAGAATCCCTACCCGAACTCGAGTTGACCCGCTCCGACGGCGCCGTGGCCGAGCTTTGCGATCTGCTCGACAAAGACCGCACCCTGGTCTACTTCATGCGCACCCCCACCTGCCCGGTATGTCATTCGCACCTTCGCCAGATGACGCGCACAACCTTCGGCGGTGGCGCCCTGGCACGCCGCATTGTCGTCGTCGTGCCTGGCGACTCGAATGACGCGGCGACCGTCGCTGCCCGGCATCCCGAGCTGTCCGACCGCATCGTAGCCTCCGCCACTGCTCACGAATCCATCGGTCTCTTCGTTCGCGCGGGGCTCCAACAGTCCGGCACGTTCGTCGTGGACTCGGCGCGGACCGTGCTGACCGCGCGGACCGCGACCATCCCCCTGGGCTCCTTCAACGAAGCGGAAGCGCTCGAAGCGCTGGGCGAGACGAACGCGCCGGCCACGCGCACCGCATGAGGCAATCGAGCAACAGCTCGGACATACTCGGCTGCACGGCGCAGTCCCGGCAGCGGTGTTCGACCAAGAATCCCAGTGCGCGCGGTCGGCTCCCCCTTCCGAGCAGGGCCCGCATGGGGATCCCTAGCGCTCCCCCGAAGCATCGGTGTCGGCGGCGCGTGAACTCTGAACGTTATCGGCGCTCGAATAGTGAACGGTTGCGGGCAGTCTAGCCAGGGGTTTCGTCGGTGGTGGTGCGGATGCTGGGGAGGCTGTCGATGCCGCGTCCGCGGAGCCGGTAGCTGGCGCCTTTGAGGGTGAGGACGTCGGCGTGGTGGACGATCCGGTCGATCATTGCGGCGGCGACGGCCTGGTCTCCGAAGACCCCGCCCCAACCTGAGAACGGCAGGTTCGAGGTGAGGATCAGCGAGGCGTGTTCGTAGCGGGATGAGACGAGCTGGAAGAGCAAGTTGGCGGCGTCCTGCTCGAAGGGCAGGTAACCGACTTCGTCGACGATGATCAACCCGTAACGCCGCAGCCTCGCGAGCTCACGAGGCAGGTTCCCTTGCCGGTGCGCGTCGGTGAGCCGGGTGACCCAGTCCGTCGCGGTCGCGCAAGACAAGACCCGGTGCCCGTGCCGGGCCGCGACGATCCCCAATGCGACCGCCAAATGCGTCTTCCCTGTTCCGGGCGGGCCGAGCAGCACCACATTCTGCGCCTCGAGGAGGAACCCGCCCGAGGCCAGCGCGGCGACCTGCTGCCGGGCGGTGGGCTGCGCGTCCCAGTCGAAGTCCTCCAGCGTCTTGCGCGCCGGGAACCCGGCCGCCTTGATTCGCAGCTCCGCGCCGGAGGCGTTGCGCGCCGAGACTTCGCGCTCCAGGATCGCGGCGAGGTAGTCCTCGAACGACCACCCTGCATCGCGGGCTTGGTCGGCCATCCGGCTGGCGGCTTCGGTGATCCGGGGCGCTTTGAGCGCGCCGGCGAGGTAGGTGATCTGCTTCACCGACTCCGTGTTCTTCGCGGCGCCCATCAGCTGAGCCCGCCGTCGATGAGTCCGAATGCGCGGTCGTAGTCCGCGAGGTCGCGGGTCAGGTCCTCGCTGCCTGTCGCGGTGGCTCGGGGCTGCTGGAACTGGCGGCGCAATCCGGCGGCCGCGTCGACATGGGCGGGATCGGTGACGACCCGCCCGCGCGCCCAGAGCCGCGGATGGTCGGCGATCACCCGCCCCTCCAGCCGTACTCGGACCCGGGTCAGGTCCGCGCTCACGTCGACGACGCGGCCGATCGCGCGCGGGTCGACGGAGTAGTCGTTGGTGTCGATGCGGACGTAGTAGTCCCGGCCCAACCGGATCCGGTTGCGCCATCCCAGGTGCAGCGGGATCGGCGGCAACGGCAGCATCGCCGCCAGATCCGCGGCGAGCCGGTCCATCGGTGATGCGCCCAGGGTGCGCACGATGCGGCGGTTGGCGAGGGCGAGCCAGTCGGTGAACTGCTCGTTGAAGTCCGCCGGCGAGATGAACGAGCGGCCGGGCATGAACGACGTTTCGAACCAGCCATTGCGCCGCTCCACGACGCCCTTCGATTCGGGATCCCGGGGCGGCAGCAGCACCAGCTTGGTCGCCAGCCAGGGTGCCCATGAACGCGTCGACGCCATCGGCGTGACGCTTGCCGCGGCCGATGCCGGGCTCGTTGTCCCAGAGCAGCCGGCGCGGGACCCGCCCGAGCTGCTCGATCAGCTCCCACATGCCCAGCAGCAGGTCCTCAGTCTTGCGGGTCGGGATCATCCGCCCGGCCGCGAACCTCGAGTGCGCCGGGGTGATCACCAGCACCGGCAGCAGCTTCGCCGTCCCGTCCTCGAGCGGGATCTTCCGCGGCGGGAACCACAGGTCGCACTGCGCCGCGTCCCCGGCCGCCCACACCAGCCGGTCGGCCGGGTCGATGCGCTGCTGCTCCGGCCGCAACCGGTTCACGTTGTCCCGGAACCAGCGGATCGACCCCGTCCACCCGACCCGCTCGGCGAGCACCGTCGCCGGCATATCCGGCGTCTCTGCCAGCAGCTCGCGCACCCGCGGCTCGAACGGTGTGAACGACGTCGGCGTAGCTTTTCGCTCGTAGTGAGGCGGTGCGTCCGAGGCCACCGCCTTGATCACCGTCGTCCGCGAGATCCCCAAACGCTCGGCGATCCGCGCCTTCGGCTCACCCTCCGCGGCGAGCCTCCTGATGAGCGCCCAATCCTCCAAAGTGATCACTCTCCAATCGTTGAGTGTTCACTTTTCGCGCGCCGTTACTGACCAGTTTTCGAGCGCCGTCGACAGCATCGGCCACGGCCACTGCACAGCGGCCACCTTCTAGTGCACACATGGGTGCACACATGCGTGCACACATCCGGACGGCACCACGTCTGATTCCGACGATGTCGACGCACGGCATCCTTGGGACTCCGCTGCCCGATCGCAAAACCTGCTGATTCGCGGTCAAACGTTGCTGCCCCTGAATCAGCGGGGACGCGACGCTCGGCAGAAACACGAAAACCCGCGGGAATCCGCGGGCTTTCTATGCTTACTGTCTCAACACAGTGCGCGCCCGAAGGGACTCGAACCCCTAACCTTCTGATCCGTAGGCAAGCGGGGACGCGGCGAACTTCCGCGTGATTCCGCGGAGCTCGACCCCTTGTGCACACATGCGTGCACACATGGCTATCGGCCTCAGGGGAGCAGGTCGAGCATCTGCGGACGCGCCTTCATGGCGTGGATGACGAGCTCGTTGCCACTGTCGAAGACAAGCACGACGGTCTCGAGCAGCCGCCCCTGAGTGTCGAACCCGAGCCTCAGCTGGCGGGACGGCGAATCCAGCACGCCGTCCTTGGTCGAGACCACATCGGGCTCGATGTAGTCGGCGCACTGCACGATCGCCGTCTCGTAGGCCGCGAGGGTGTGCTCGGGGCGCGACCCGCTCGCGCCGCGGTGGCCGATGAGGCTCACCGTCGACGGCTGAATCTTGATCTTGTCGAGGTCGATGACCGCGAACTCGGTGTCGTCGGGCGTGCCCGGGATGCGCGCGTCGTTGCCCGGGTAGTTGTTGTCGTTGCCGATGAGCAGGCTGCCGTCCTTCAGCTGGACGACCGTCTCGAACGACTGGACGGGTAGCGAGTAGATCTCGCCGGTGCCGTAGCCGTCGCCCGCGCCGATGCCGTGCGGGTTCGCGATGCGCAGCGCGTCGAGCACCAGGCTCTTCTCGAGGTAGCCCTCGGCGTCGGTGCGGCGCAGGTCGACCTCGTAGACGCGCTTCGTGACCGACTGCTCGCCCTCGAAGTCGTCGCGCTCGATCAGGATCAGCACGTCATTGCGCACGGTGAACACGTCGCCGATGACGTTGGGCTCCTGGTCGGTCTGGTAGCTCCAGGTGCGGCCGGTGTACTGCCCGGCGCGTGTGTCGAACTCGAGGATCTCGCGCCGGCGCAGGTCGGAGTCGTCGGCGTACGAGCCCTCGACGATGGGGTACAGGTAGCGCCCGTTGACCGAGGCGGCCATCGCCTCGAATCCGCGGCTCGCGCGCACGCGCGGCGTTTCACCCGGCTGCAGGTAGGGGTTCTGGGGCGACTTGGCGCCGTCAAGCGCGTACGGCTTCTCCAGCAGCGTGCCCTCGGCGTCGAAGTGCAGCAGGAAGGGCCCGAACTCCTCGCCGACCCAGAAGGTGCCGTCCTTCGCCTTGACGACGGACTCGATGTCGAAGTCGCCGCCGGTGAGGAGGCGGTCGGCGGTTCCCTCGTTCACGATGGGGAAGTCGAGCACGCGGTTGCGGTCGTTGTATGAGATGAAGCGCTCGATCTGGATCTCGCCCCCGCCGCCGTCGGCGGTCTGCCAGGCGGGACGCACCAGGTAGTTGCGCAGGAGGAAGTCGGCGGAGTTGCCCTTCGCACCGAAGCCGTTGTCCGGCTGCGCCCAGAAGGTGTCGTCGCCGTTGTCGAGCGCGGCCGAGAAGCCGGGGATGACCTGGCCGTCCCATGGTCCGGTGCGACCGTTGGCCGGGCTCACGAGAGCGCCCGATGCGGGACCCGCCTCGAGGTGGTCGGCCGACAGCGTCGCACGGGCGACCAACGTGGGCACGTGGGTCTGCACGTACGGCGATTGTGAGGTCCCGCTGGAAGCACCTGCGGCGACGGCTGGTGCGGGAACGAGTGCGACCGCCGACACGGCGGCGATCGCGGCGGCCACTGTGCGCGTCACCGCGCTCGGGATTCGAATCATGCTCATGGCGACGAGCCAATCGCCGGCGTCCGTCACTCGCGTGAAGCCCGAGCGAAACCTATGCACATGGGCGATGAACGAATCCGGCGCACGCCGAGCCCTGGCGACTCTTCGCCTGCACTGGTACACGGCGGCGCCGACCGGCGCGTCCGAGTACGCCATTCCGGGGGCGACGACGGCAGGGGACATCCCGGTCCGCGAGCTCGCGTACACCACGGTGGAAGCGGAGTTGGCAAACCAGATCAAGGGGGTGCACGACCTGTATGTCGTCTTCGGATCGAAGGACGTGCGCGTCAAGGATCTTCAGACCCTGGGTGCACCGTCGCCGACGCTGTCGACCCCGACCATCACCGGTTCACCCGCGGTCGGGCAGCAGCTGACGGCGAAGGTGGACTCGGTGAGCCGAGGGGCCGAATTGAGCTATCAGTGGCTCGTCGATGGCGCGCCGATCCGCGGCGCCGACCGCGCGAAGTACAAGGTGGGCCCGAAGGACAAGGGGAAGACCATCGCGGTGACGGCGACCGCGACCTCCCGCGATGGCGGGTCAACATCCGCGACATCAGAAGGAGTCCACATCCAATGATGTGACAGCCGCATACCGGGGTGTCGGGGCATAGCCCTGGCACCCCACTACGTCTCATTGAAGAGCTGCGTGTCGTCCAGGTAAAGCACCCTGACGCATCAGCGACGGGGTGGTTCAAGTGAAAATGGCTTGCGCTTCGAGGACCGAGCAGTTCCCTCTGCCATGAGGCGGATGATTGAGTTTCTTCGCGATCCGGCCGAGTGGACGATGCCGGATGTGGTCGTCGACGAGCGCTACACTCCAGGTCGACACGGCCCCATGTGGTCCGGACCTACCGCACTCCGCACCCGGCACCCCGCGCACTCCTCTGGGTTCATGGTGAGCGACCGGAGCGTGCAGTCTCGAGCGGTTCGCTACACGAAACGGCTCGCGGAACCCGGCGCGGTCGCCTCGGTCGGCTCCCGTGGCGACAGCTACGACAACGCCCTCGCGGGGGCCCTCAACTCGCTCTTCAAGGCCGAGCTTGTCCGCCACCGCGGATCCTGGCGATCCATCGACGACCTCGAGCCCGCGGTCGCCGAGTACATCGATTGGTTCAACCAGCGCCGGCTGGACTTCGCGATCAGGTTGATCCCTCGCGTCGAGGCCGAGCAGAAACACAAAGGTTCACACCAGCCGCCCGTCGCAAAACCGAACGGGTCAACGCGAGCCGCCAGTAGACCCCGGGCGCAACAGAGACCGGTTACCCATAAGATTCTGGGATGGTTTACACCGCTCCCAACGACGCTGCTGAAGGCGGCGGCAAGAAGCTCACGCCGCCGCGCCGTCGGCGCGCGGTCTTAGCGACGAAGCGCGCCGTGACCATCACCGACGTCGCTGCCGCCGCGGGCGTCTCACGGGCGACGGTATCCCGAGTGGTGAATAACCTGCAGACCGTCGATCCGGCGATCGCTGAGAAAGTTCAGCGGGTGATCGCTGAATTGGACTACAAGCCGAGCGGTACTGCGCGATCGCTCTCCCTTGGTATCACCCAGACGGTCGCGATGATCGTGCCGAATCTCGGCAATCCGGTGTTCCAGCAGGTGCTGCGCGGCGTGACCATCGCCGCCGCCCGCGACGGATTCCGTGTACTCGTGGCCGACTCGCAGGAGGACATCGAGAATGAGGAGTCGATCGCGCGCGATGTCCGCCGCTATTGCGATGCGGTGATCCTCTGCTCTCCCCGGTTGGACGGGGACCGGCTGGTCGACCTGCTCCACGCCGTCTCACCCGCCGCGGTGATCAACCGCAGTAGCCAGAGCGGCACGGTGCCCGCGGTCACCGTCGACTACGCGGGCGGCGTGCGGGAGCTCGTCGACCACCTCCTCGGTCTCGGGCACCGCCGGTTCGCGTATCTCGCCGGGCCGCCCCGCAGCGCGTCGAATGTCCAGCGGATCGAGACGCTGCAGCGCCTGGCCGCCGAGCGGGACCTCACGGTCGAGTTCATCCCGTGCGGCCACACGATGGATGACGGCTTCCGCGCGTGGGACGACCTCCAGACCCGCGCCGCCACCGCCGTGCTCACCTTTAACGACATCGTGGCGCTCGGCCTGCTCGGCCGGCTCGCAGAGGAGGGTGTGCCCGTTCCCGAGAGATTATCGGTGGCTGGGTTCGACGGCATCCAGGCCAGCCGCTTCTCGTCGCCTCCGTTGACGACGATGGCATTCGACCACGTCGCGATGGGCGAGTCAGCGTGGGCCGCACTGCGTGAGGAGATGACCGGCACGTCGCGTCACGGGGACCTGATCATTCCACCGGTCCTCGTGCCGCGGCGCAGCACGGGATCGATGAGCTGAGACTCACGCCCAGGGCAGTCCCAGCTCCCGGAAGGTCCGCTCCGAACGGACCGCCTCGTGCAGCGCGGCCTCGACGCCTCTGACCACCCGGTGGGCACCGCGATCGTCTTCCGTGTCGTACCAGTGGTCGGCGGAGATGGGGCGCGGATCGGGAGCGGCCATCACACCGTCGAGCAGGCGCATGAACCCGCCGGTCGCGGCGAGCGGCGCGAGGATCTCGCCGCCGTCGCGCCGCGCGGCAAGGAGGTCGTCCAGGAGCGAGACGCGATCGAAGCGCGATGTGAAGGGCGGGGCTTCGGCGTCTGACTGATGCTGCACGACGTCGATCGCGTAGTAGAACCGCAGTCGGCCGCGATCGCCCACGATCTCGACGTACGGCTCCTCGCGCCGCGCGGCGCAGAGCGTCACCGCGGTGGTCAGACGACGGTCGTCGGCCAGAGTCAGGCGGGCGACCGACGTGTCATCGGCGGCGATCTCGTTGGCGCGATGCAGATCGAGCTCGACCCGCTCGACATCCGAATCGTCCGTCGCGCCCGCGACGGCGAGGGCGGTCGCGGTGGCATGCGCCAGCGGGTTCGTCAGCACGCCGTCGGCGACCACCCGCCCGTCTAGCTCGCGGCGCCCGGCCCATGCCGATCGCGTCCAGTACGCGCTGTCGCGCACCCAGCCCGCCGAGGCGCCGTATCGCTGCACCTCACCGACGGCGCCGTCCGCGACGAGCGCGCGCAGGGCCGGCAGCGCGGTGGAGCCGAGGCTCTGGAATCCGACCTGCACGCGTGCACCCGACCGCGCGGCGAGCGCGCGCAGCTGATCGAACTCGGACATCGTCGCCGTCGGCGGCTTCTCGAGCAGTACATCGGCGCCGGCCTCGATCGAAGCCTCGGCGATCCACGCGTGTGTGTGGATGGGCGTGCTCACGATGACGACGTCGAGGTCTCCGGGCTCCAGCATCGCGCCGACGTCCGTCATCTGCCGGACGTCTGCCGGCAGCTCGCCGTGACCGGCCGGCACCGTGTCGGCGACGGCCGCCAGCACCATCCGGCCTTCGCGCTGACCGCGCAGCACGGTGTGGACGTGCGATCGCCCGTGGCCGTGGATCCCGACGATCCCGATGCGTGGGATGCTCACCCTTCCTCAACCTCCCACGCGCGCAGGCGCTCAGCCGCCGCTGCGAGGTCGGCATCCGCGAGGGTGCCGTCGAGCACCGCGATCCGCAGCTCGAGCGCAAGCGCGGAGCCCGGATGCAGCACGCGCCGCTGTGCGGCGGCCACGGCCGGCCCGAAGCCGACGTAGCCTTCGGTGCGCACGAACCAGGGGAATCCCGGCGGCGTCCGGGCGATGAGCGTGGCGTGATCCGAGACGAGCGCGAGCCACGGCGAACTGGAGCCGTGTGCCCGTTCGTCTCCCGCACCGTCGGCGCACACGGCACGCGCCCGCCTGAAGGGCGTGCGCCAGAAGAGTCCGCCGTAGAACGCGCCGTCGCGGCCGTTGGTCTGTGGGCTGCCGAATGTGACCTCGCTCTCCGCTTCCAGGACCGATCTCCAGTTCAGCGCCCACCCGCGCTCGAACGCGCCGATGCGCAGCACGCGGCGCTCGGTGAGCAGGGACTCCCCCGTCCGATCGAGCCACGTCACTCGCTCGGCGACGCCGTCTGCGGTCGCCTTGCGCTCGTCGAGGCGCTGCACGCCGTGGTTGTCGAGCAGCTGGGATCCCGCTTCTCTCACGTACGTGCGGCCTCCCCAGAAGCTCGTGCCGTTCACGTCCGGGAGCGCCGCGCTCACGCCGTAGTGATGGGCGTGGTCGGAGGTGTGCCGGTCGGTGACGACCACGCCGGCGCGCGTCCGGGCGAGCAGGTAGGGCCGCGGCGAGAGCTGCGCCGCCATGTCAGTGCCGTCGTGGTATTCCGCCACACCGTCGGGCCCGAGAAGCACCGCGCTCATGCGCGCAGCTCCGGCACGCGGTCGCGGAGCACGACGCTCCAGTCGGAGAAGGAGGCCCGACCGGACTCGCCGCCGATCGGCGCAGCCGCGAAGAGGCCGAGTTCGGCGCCGATCCACTGGCCCGCCGTCGCCTGATGGCCCTCGTGGACCACGCGCTGCTCCCCCGGCTCGCCCACCGAGACGGTGAGCCTGCCCGTCTCGTCGGACGAGATGCCTACGCAGGCGCCGGCGCCGTTCAGCGCTTCGTCGTGCACCACGGTCTCGCTGAGGCCAGCTTCGATGCGGGTGGCGACGACCAGCCGCGGACCGCCGTCCGTCATCCGCACCCCGACCCACAGGTAGCCGCGTCCGAGGACGGTGATCCCCGCGCGAGCTCCGACCGGACCGTCGAGCGCGATGCGGACCGCGGCGTCGCACACGATGCCGGGCAACGGCTGACCGAGCACCTGCGGCAGCGTGCGCAGGCTGCCGGTGTCGTTCGCGACCGCGCGAAGGACGAGCCGACCGGGCCCACCCTCCTCGATCCAGTCCTCCCGCGGCTTTGCCTGCCAGGCCCACTGCGGACCGGGTCGTCCTTCGGCGAACTCGTCGGCGGTCTCCAGTGAGCGTCGGCGCTGCGTCGCCCCCAGCGGTGAGGGGTACTCGATCACGGGCTCGGCCGCTCCGCCGTCCACAGCACGGCCCATCACGGGCCAGCCGTCGTCGCCCCAGCCCATCGGCTGCAGATGCAGCACCCGGCCGAAGACGCCGCGGTCCTGGAAGTGCAGGAACCAGTCGCGCCCGTCGGCCGTCTGCACCCACGCGCCCTGGTGCGGGCCGTTCACCGGCGTCTCGCCCTGGGCGAGCACGATCCGCTCCTCGTACGGGCCCCATGGGCCTCGCGACCGGAACACGGACTGCCATCCGTCGGCGACACCGCCGGCCGGTGCGAAGATCCAGTACCAGTCGTTCCGCTTGTAGAACTTCGGCCCCTCCAGGGTGCGGTAGCCGGGGAGCGCATCGCCGTCGATGACGTCGACACCGGCGCCGAGCGCGGTCGTCAGGCCAGTGTCCACCGGCACGACCGTGACGAGGTTCTTCCGCCCCGCACGGCTGGCTGCCCAGCCGTGCACCAGATAGGCGTTGCCGTCGTCGTCCCAAAGGGGGCACGGGTCGATGAGTCCCAGTCCCGCGAGGAGGGTGCGGGGCGCACTCCAGGGGCCCGCGGGATCCTCGGCGCTCGTCACGAGGATGCCCTGATCCGGGTCGGGGTAGACGACGTGGAAGACGCCGTCGTGATGACGGATGCTGGGTGCCCACACTCCGCCGCCGTGACGGGGAAGCGCGAACCACTCACCGACGTGCGCGGCCGGCAGCGCGTGACCGATCAGTTCCCAGTTCACCAGGTCGCTCGAGGCGTGGATGGGAAGACCGGGCGTGCGGTTGAAGCTCGAGCACACCAGATAGAAGGTGTCGCCGACGCGGATCGCGTCTGGGTCGGGAACGTCCGCGTCGACGATCGGATTGCGGTAGAGGGGGACATCGTTCGGCAGTGAAGTCATCGTGGAGTTCATCCTACGGGAAACCGGTTACTAGACTCCTCTCATGACCAGAATCGCTCGAGTCGGCGACGACGCCGCCCTTCTCCCGAGCCTCGCTCTCGCGCTGTCCGATCCCGACGTCGTCGAGATCGTGGTCCAGCCCGGACGCTACGTCGAGCACGTGGTGATCGCACCGCGTGCGGCTCCGCTGATGATCCGGTCGGCGACGGGAGACGCACGCGACGTGACGATCAGCTTCGGGCTGCGCCAGGGTGACCGCGACCTCACGGGCATGGAGTTCGTGCAGGATTGCGCGACGCTGACCGTCGACGCCGACGACGTGACACTCGAGTCGCTCACGATCGAGAACTCGTTCGACAAGCGGGCGAACCCCGAGCTGCCCAACGTCCAGGCGCTGGCGCTGCGCACGCGCGGCGACCGGTTCACGGCGAACCGATGCCGTTTCCTGGGGCAGCAGGACACGGTGCTGCTCGACGCGCCCAGCTACGCCGCGGTGCGGCATGCGCACCTGCGCGACTGCGAGATCGAGGGAGACGTTGACTTCGTCTATGGGCGCGCGACCGCGCTCATCGAGGGGGGCGTGGTCCGCAGCGTCGGACGCGGGTACATCGCCGCCCCCAGCACGGCGAGGGAGAATCCCCGGGGATTCCTGTTCTGGAACGTCGACGTGGTCGGCGACCTCGAGCCGGGGTCCGTGCGCCTCGGTCGTCCGTGGCATCCCGGCGGCAAGCCCGACGCCATCGGTCAGGCGCTCTTCGCGCACTGCCGGCTGGGCGCCCACATCTCGCCCGAACCGTGGGAGGAGATGGGCGGGTTCGCCTGGCAGGACGCCCGCTTCGCCGAGTTCGGCAACTCCGGTCCGGGCGCCGGCGGCGGGCCCGACCGCCCGCACCTCGACGCGGCCCCCGACCGGGCGTCGTGGCTGGAGGGGTGGACGCCGGCGCCGGTCTCACCGGATCCGCGGATCGTCGTCGTCTCCGACTCCACCGCGAGCGAGTACGAGCTCGACCGTGCTCCGCGCACGGGCTGGGCGCAGCGCCTCGCCGCGCACACCGGCCGGGACGTGCGGAACCTCGCGGTCTCGGGTGCCAGCACCCGCAGCTTCATCGAGATCGGAGCCCTCGATGAGGCTCTGGAGCTGCTGCGGCCGGGCGACCTTCTCCTCGTCGGCTTCGGTCACAACGATCCCAAGCCCGATGATCGCTTCAGCGACGTCTTCACGGAGTTCGAGGCGAATCTGCGACGCTATCTCGTCGGCGCACGCGCGCGCGGCGCGCGGCCGGTGCTGCTCACCCCGGTCGAGCGACGACTGTTCGACGGCGAACGCGCCCGCTCGACGCACGGCGGGTATCCGCAGCGCGTCCGGGATCTCGCCTGCGTCGAACGGGTGCCGCTGATCGACCTCACCGTCGCGACGCGCGCCGAGTGGCAGGAGTGCGGGCCGGAAGCGAGCAAGCGGATGTTCCTGTGGCTCGAGCCCGGAGCGTGGCCGGGCTATCCGGCCGGCGCGCAGGACGACACGCATCTCTCTATGGAGGGAGCCGACCTCGTGGCAGGCCTCGTCGCCGCTGGGCTGCGCAGCGAGGGACTGATCGGATGACGAGAGCGCCGCAGCATCCGGGTCCGGATGCTGCGGCGCTCTGTTCGCGCGGCGTCAGTGAGCGACGAGCTCGCGGTAGGCCGCGAAGTAGTTCGCGCCTAGGATGCGCTGACCCGCGGCCGTAAGGTGCGTCGTCTCGTCGTTCACGTGACCGAACCCCGGAGCCTCGGCGTATCCGGTGTTGGGTACGCGCGAGGGCGTGCGACGGAGCGCGTCTGCGACCCCCTGATGGTTCGGGTAGGCCCGGCGCCGCTCGGCCGGAAGCTGTCCGACAAGGAAGGGCGCGTCGGCGGCCTCGGGAAGCCGCTCCCTCAGGGACGCGATCAGCTCATCGAGGTCGGCCGCGTACTCCTGCTCGGTGCGGCCCCCGTCGGTCTCCCCCTGGTGCCATACGACGGCGTCGATCACGGCATCGGGGCCTGCGGCAGACAGCGCCGCGCGGGCCTGCGTCACCGTCGCCTCGAACAGGTTCGGAGCCCCTTCTTTGATGAAGCCGACCTTCCACACGCCCGGATAGCTGGTGTGGCTGCGCATCCCCGTTCCGCCCATCGTGACGGGGACAATCAGGATGACGTCGTCGGCCGGCAGCGTCTCCAGCAGCAGCGCGGCAAAGGGCCCGCCGGGCCCGAGCCCGCCGGGCGGGTGCCCGCCGATCGGCGCCAGCGGCTCTCGGGCATGGACGATGCGCCCCGCGTCCGGTCCCGAGCCAGGGAACGTGAGGATGCGCGGGTCGCGCGCGTCCAGGCCGTCCGGCTCGTAGTCGGTGTTCGACCCGTTCGCATTGGACTGCCCCAGGACGAGCACGAGGTGGTGCCGACCGGTCACGCGATCGCCCCCGCCCGGGCCGCATCCGCCTCGGTGAGCGGCAGGCCGTAGTCGGCGATGCGCACCGCTCCCCCGGTCCGCAGGGACTCGTTCGCGGCGACGCCCACGATCACACTGCGGATCCCGTCGAGGTAGCCGGCCTGCCGGTGGAGCGGATCGGCGCCCGGTCCGCGGAAGACATCATCGAGCAGCATCCGGTCCCCGCCGCCGTGCGACCCAGTTCCCTCGGGGATCGGGACGACTTCGGGGACTCCCCAGAGCCGCTGCAGCACCAGGCGCGAGCCGTGCGGCCGCAGCGCTTCGGTGGCTGCCGTCTCCTCGTGCTGTGCGCTCGGATCGACCACTGGCGCCGCCTTGCCGTTGGGACCGAGGCCGCTCGTGGTGCGCTCCGCAGAGACGGCGCCACGCTCGACGACCTCGAGTTCGATGCGACCCTCCGTGCCGGTGATGGCTACCCGATAGCCCTCCCACGGGGCGTGGGCGACCAGCGAATACGACATCGACGGTCCGCCGCGGTAGCCAACCGAAACCGTCACGTTGTCCTCGATTGTGATGCCGTCCGAGAACACGTCCCGGTCGCGGTGGTAGCCGTCGAGGTCCTCAGCTTCGAGGAAGAGCGCCGAGAGCTTGTCGTCAGCGGCGAGATCGAGAGCGAAGGGGTCGTCTCGGCCGACCAGCTCGCGGCCGAGTTCCGCGCGCTCGCCGAGGCCGCGCCGACGGGCGTTCTCGGGACCGTAGAAGCGGAGACCGCCGAGTGCGAAGACGACCTCTGGGGTGTCGTCGATCCACCAGTTGACGAGGTCGAAGTGATGCGTCGACTTGTGCACGAGCAGACCGCCCGATTTTGCCTTCTCCCGGTGCCAGCGACGGAAGTAGTCGGCGCCGTGGACGGTGTCGAGGTTCCACTCGAAGTGCACCGACGTGACCTGGCCGATCCGTCCGTCGGCGATCAGCTCTCGCACGAGCGTGTTGCGGGGCGAATAGCGGTAGTTGAAGGTGACGATCAGCCGGCCGCTCGAGCGCTCGGCGGCATCGACGATGGCCGCGAGGCTCGCCGCGTCGATCGTCATCGGTTTTTCGCAGACGACGTCGAGCCCGCGCTCAAGCCCGGCGATGATGTACTCCGCGTGGGTGAAGTCGGGTGAGGTCACGACGAGAACGTCGGGACGGGTCTGCGCGAACATGTCGTCGAGCCGGTCCGGGGTGAAGTGCGGCACAGGGACGGTCACCCCCAGCTCGGCCGCGACCCCGTCGTAGTAGGTCATGCGCACGTCGTTGGTGTCGACGAACGCGACCACCTGTCCCAGGTCGGCGTGCGTCGTCAGGAGGGCCTGGAGGTACATCTCGGACCGGCCGCCCGTGCCCACGATGGTGTAGCGCCGCATCATTTCATTCCCGTCGTCGCGATGCCGTTGATGAGGTAGCGCTGGCCGATGAAGAAGAACGCCACGACCGGCACCAGTGAGACGACCGACATCGCGAACATCGGCCCCCAGGCACTGGCGCCCGTCGAGGACACGAACTCCTTGAGGGCCAGCGGGACGGTGAATAGCTTCGGGTCGGTGAGGTACAGCAGCGGCCCGAAGAAGTCCCCCCAGCTGGCGATGAACGTGAATATCGCGACCGTGGCCATGGCGGGAGTGGTGAGCGGCAGGATCACGCTCCAGTAGGTGCGGAACGCGCCGGCGCCGTCGATCTTCGCCGCCTCCTGAAGCTCCATCGGAAGGTTCCGCATGAACTGCACCAGCAGGAAGATGAAGAATGCGTTGGTCGCGAAGAACGCCGGGATCGTCAGCGGCAGGTAGGTGTTCAGCCAGCCCAGCTTCGAGAAGATGATGTACTGCGGGATCAGGACGACCTGCCCGGGCAGCAGCATCGTGCCCATCATCAGGGCGAACATGAGGCGCTTGCCCTTGAAGCGCAGGCGCGAGAACGCGTACGCAGCCATCGAGCACGACAGCATGTTGCCGAGGATCGTGAGACCGGCGATGAGGAGCGAGTTGCCGAGGTACACGTGGAACGGCTGGCTGAGTGCGGTCCATCCTTCGGCGTAGTTGTTCAGCGCCCACTCGGACGGAATCAGACCGGTGTCGGTGAACACCTGCGTGCTGGGCTTGACCGAAGCCGACAGCATCCACAGCAGCGGGTAGATCATGACGATGCCGAGGCCGACCAGCACGACATGGCGCGTGAACCGGGTTGCCGGCGTGCCGGCGATCTCTTCCTTGTAGCCGCCGGTGCTGACGCGCGAGGTGAGGCCGCGCAGTCCGGAGCGGATCGTTGTGGTGTCAGTCATCGTAGAAAACCCAATACTTCGAGATGAAGAAGTTGACGGCGGTGAACAGCGCGATGACGAGGAACATCACCCACGCCATCGCGGACGCGTAGCCCATGTCGAACCGCTGGAAGCCCTGCTGATACAGGTAGAGGTTGTAGAACAAGGTCGAGTCCGCCGGGCCTCCGCTTCCGCCGCTGAAGACGTATCCCTGCGTGAACACCTGCAGCGAGCCGATGAGACCGAGGATCAGGTTGAAGAAAATCACCGGGCTGAGCAGTGGAAGAGTCACCGCCCGGAACTGCCGCCACGGGCTTGCCCCGTCGATGGACGCCGCCTCGTAGTAGCTGCGTGGGATCTGACGGAGCCCGGCCAGGAAGATGACCATCGCGCCGCCGAAGCCCCAGATGCTCAGGGTGACGAGCGTGACGAGAGCCCAATCCGGGTCGGTCACCCACCCGGGGCCCGCGATGCCGAAGAAGCCGAGCACCTTATTGATCACACCGTCGTAGCCGAAGAGGGCACGCCACAGCATCACGACCGCCACGCTGCCCCCGATCAGCGAGGGCAGATAGAAGACGGAGCGGTAGATCGGCAGGCCGCGGACGCCGCGGTTCAGCAGCAGTGCGACGCCGAGAGCCGCGGCCATCCCGATGGGCACGGCGAAGAACGTGTAGACCAGCGTCACCCGGGTGGCCGTCGCGATCTTGGGGTCGGAGAAGAAGGTGGCGAAGTTGTCCAGACCGATGAACTTCGGCGCCTGCAGCAGGTTGTAGTCGGTGAACGCCAGCCACAGCGACACCCCGAACGGGATGAGCGTGAACAGCATGCCGATGATCCACGGCAGCAGGAAAAGATAGGCCGAGCGGGTGTCGTCGAGGCGGCTGCGGCGTCGGCGACGCCGCAACCGCTCGGCGGGGTCGGCCTCCTCAAAGAGGTCCATGGTGCCCAATCCGGCACGGACGAGAGTGGGTGCGCTCACGTGTCAGCTCCTTCGCTGGGTGGGATGCCCGGGCCTGCGCCCCGGGCATCCCTATTGCTCATTCGGCGAGCAGGGCGTCCGAGTCGGCGATGAACTTCTGCGCCGCCTCTTCGGGCGAGATGCGCCCGAACGAAAGCTCGGTCATGATCGCCGTCAGGTTGGCGGTCACCTCCCCCGCGTTGGCGGGGTCCGGGATGTTAGGCGCGAGGTTCTCCTGCGACAGGTCGGTGACGAAGCTCACGAACTGCTCCTCAGACGGTGTGAGGTCGGCGGCGACCTGCTCGGCTACCTCGGCGTTGATCGGCACGCCCAGGAACGTTCCGCGCGCGTCGTAGGACGCCGGGTCGTTCGTCAGGAACTCGACGAGCTTCGCGGTCTCCTCGGGGTGCTTGGTGGTCGCCGGGGACGTCCACAGCAGGGTCGGCGTGACCGCCATGCCGGGCTGCTCGAACTCCGTCTCGCCCGGGTAGCGGAGCAGCTTGACGTTGTCGTCTCCCAGCACGTTGGCGTTGCTGGGGAGCGTGTTGGCGGGGATCACGGTGGTCGCGATCAGCTCTCGCCCGAACGGCGACTGCTCAGCCGACTGTGCACCGGTCTGGTCCTGCGTCTCCGGCGGGGCGAAGGCCTGCGTCTCGATCAGCTCTTGCGTCAGCTCGAACCAGTCGAGCGCCGTCTCTTCGGTGATGCCGAGTGTGCCGTCCTCGTTGAAGAGATTCTCGCCGTGCTGGCGAGCGAACGCCGAGATCGTCGGTGGCCACGACATGTCGATGAACGAGCCGTAGGTGGCGCCGCCGGATGCCTCGGTGACCGACTGGGCCCACTCCGAGAAGTCCTCCCACGACCAGGTGGCGTCGTCGGGCAGGTCGACGCCCAGCTCGTCGATGACGCCGGTGTTGGCGACGATCGCCGCGGCCGTCGAACCGGTCGGGATGGAGAACACTTTCCCGTCCTCCGACGTGCTGCCGGCCACCAGGTTCTGATCCATCGCGTCGAAATCGATGATGTCCGCGTACTCGGCGTAGTCCAGCAGCGCGTCGCGTGACGTGTATTCGCCGATCCACCCGCCGACCATGAAGAAGACATCCGGCGGACTTCCGGCGGCGAACTTGGTGTTGAGCTTGTCCTGGTAGCTGCCGACGTCGGAGTACTCGAGGTTGACCGTGACGCCGGGATTCTCCTTCTCGAAGGCGGCGAGCACCTCCTCATACATCTTGGCCTCGTCCGAGTTCGCCCATGCCATGAGCGTGAGCGTGACGTCGCCGTCGGCGCCTCCGGCGTCCGAGCCGGCGCAACCCGCGAGCACGATGGCACTAACGGATGCTGCGGCGACGACGCCGAGGACGCGGCGCGTGCGTTGAGTCTTCATTGACTTCCCCTCCTGTGGAGAATGTGATTGCCTTGCGATAGTAACCGGTTTCTCGGGAACCCGTGCGGCCATGTTACGACCGATCGATCAATCGGGGAAGCGTTTTCTACGAATTTGTTGCGCGCGACGATTTATCGCAGCGGTGATGCTAACTTCTCGGAGGACTCCCCGAACCTGAGATTCCGAAAGGACCGGCGATGCTACCCGACCACCTCCCCTTCACCGCGGCCGGCGACCTCGTGCGTTGGGTGCACATCCCGGGCCGCGGCGACCCCGTGGTTTTCCTACACGGACTCGGCTGCCACGCTGGCTCGTCATGGGGCGACATCGCGGTGCGGCTCGGCCGACCGGCGTACCTGATCGATCTGCCCGGGCACGGACGCAGCGACCGCCCGACCGAGTTCGACTACTCTCTGCCCGCAATGGCGGCGGTGATGGCGATTGTCATCGAGCACCTCGCCGCGGGGCCGGTGGACGTCGTGTCGCACAGCGTGGGCGGATCGATCGCCATCGTGCTGGCCGACGCCCGCCCCGAACTGGTCCGCCACTCGGTGCTGGTCGAGCCGGCCATCGACCCGGTGCCCATCGAGCCGGGTTCCATCGCGCACTACTCCGACGCGGAGATCCTCGCCGGCGGGTGGGAGGACGTGCTGGCGGCCGAGCTCGACTGGCGCCGCTGCGACATGAGGCTGGCCGATCCGTTGGCGATCGTACGGTTGGCACGGCACCTGAGCGACGCCATGGGAGACAGCGTTCATGCTCGGCTGCGCGACACGACGGTGCCGACCACTCTGGTGCGCGGCGACCTGCGCGACTACGCCCGCCTGAACGAGTACGTGCAGGAGGGGATCGCCGACGTCCGCATCGCCGACGCGCAGCACTTCGTGATGCATGACCAGCCTGAGGCGTTCGTCGGCGTCCTGAGAGCGGCGCTGTCGTGACGCACCGGCTCGTCGCCCACACTCCGGCCGCGCGCTGGACGGAAGCGTGGCCACTCGGAAATGGTCGCCTCGGCGCCATGGCCTTCGGCGATCCGCGGCGCTCTCGATACCAGATCAACGACGACACCTGCTGGACCGGCTCCCCGGCGACCGCCCATGGAGACCTGACCCGGAACACCATCGACGGGCCGGCCTCCCTCGCACGCATCCGAGCCGCGCTCCGCGCCGGTGACGTCGCAGCCGCGACGGCGGCTGAGCAGGAACTGCAGCTCGGCTGGAGCCAGGCCTACCAACCACTGGCCGACATCTGGATCGACGTTGCCAGCCCGACCGATGAAGTTCCGCCGGATTCGTTCGAGCGCAGTCTGGATCTGGCCACCGCGACGAGCACCGTCGCATGGAGTACTCCCGAGGGAGCGTTCCGCGAGCGAGCATGGGCGAGCGCTCCGGACGGCGTCCTCGTGATCGAGCGGACCGTCGAATGCGGGGCGGCCCTGTCCGGTCGCGTCGGCCTGACGAGCCCACACCAGCACGTCACGGCCGAGACCGGCGAACTCACCGGGACGCTGACGGTGCGGATGCCGTCCGACCTGCTCCGCGACGGGCCCACCAAGACGGAACGCTCCGTGACCGACGAGGCGGCGGGCGCAGCGGTCACCGCCGTCATCGCGGTTCGATTAGAGCACGACGGCCTCGCAGACGAAGCGTTGTCGTTCACCGACGCGCGCAGCATCCGCGTCATCGTCACGACCTCGACTGACTTCGCGGGCGCCCGAGTGCAACCCCATGGCGACATCGCCCAGTTGCACGCTGAAGCAGCCGAGCGATGCACAACGGCACTACGCCTTGGGGACATGCTGCACGCGCGGCACGTCGCGGACCACCGCGCCCTCTACGACCGGATGAGCCTCGAGCTGGGCTCCCCTTGCGACGGCGACGCAACGACGCGGGATCTTCTCACCCGTGCCGCCAATGGGGATGATCGAGCCCTTGCCTCCACGGTGTTCGCATACGGCCGCTACCTGACAATCGCCGGTTCACGGCCGGGCAGTCGGCCACTCAACCTTCAGGGCATCTGGAACGACAAGCTTCTGCCGCCCTGGCGCGGGAACTACACGACCAACATCAACCTCGAGATGAACTACTGGCCGACCGAGGCCGTGAACCTCGCGGAGTGCCACGAGCCCCTGCTCGACTGGCTCGAGGATCTGGCTGCCAACGGCGCCATCACCGCGCGCGAACTGTACGGAGCCGCCGGATGGACGGCCCACCACAACTCCGACGTCTGGGCGTTCTCGGTGCCCGTCGGCGACGGCGCGTTCGACCCCGTGTGGTCGATGTGGCCAATGGGCGGCGTTTGGCTGTGCCGTCACCTCTGGGAGCGCTGGATGTTCTCGCAAGACGTCGCGGAGTTGCGTGACCGCAGCTGGCCGCTGCTGCACGGCGCCGCTGCCTTCGCGCTGGATTGGCTGGTGGAGCTGGACGACGGTTCTTTGGGCACGATGCCGTCCACGTCGCCTGAGAATCATTTCATCCGCGGCTCCAGGACGACAGGTTTGACCGTGTCGACGACGTCCGACTTGGCGATGATCCGCGACCTGCTGAGCAATCTCACCGCTGCCGCCGAAGTGCTGGAGATCGACGATGCGGTGGTCAACGCAGCGGCCTCTGCTCTCTCGCGCCTGCCTCGGGAACACGTCACCGCTGAGGGCCTCCTCGGCGAGTGGTACGACGACGCCACCGATGCCGAACCGCACCACCGTCATCAGTCCCATCTGTACGGTGTGCTTCCGGGCGACGCGCTGACGCCCTGGCGGGACGTCGACCTCTGCCGCGCCGCGGCACGCAGCCTCGACGCACGGGGACGCGAGACCACGGGCTGGTCGTTGGCCTGGCGCGTCGGCCTCCGCACGCGGCTTCGCGATGCAGCGGGCGCACATGCTGCGCTGCGCGATTTCCTCGCACCGGTCCAAGACCCCGACAATCCGGGTCCCTCTGGCCAGGCGGGCCTCTACGGGAATCTGTTCTGCGCCCATCCCCCTTTCCAGATCGACGGCAACTTCGGTGTCACCGCGGCGATACTCGAGATGATCGTGCAATCTCACGGCGGGCGGATCAGCATCCTCCCCGCGCTGCCAACGGAATGGGCGAGCGGGCGCGTGCGCGGCGTGCGGGTGCGCGGCGGAGCTGAGATCGACCTGGAGTGGACCGAGGGCGAACCGGTGGCGTTGATGCTCCGAGGCCGGCCCGGCAGTACGCACGTCGTCGAGGTAGCGGGCGAGCTCAGCACCCTGACCATCGGCCCCGACGGCGAGCTGGCGGTGCCCCTCCCCGTGCGAAGCGGCCGACGATGACGGATGCTGCAACCGGCGACGCCGCGCGCGAGCCCGCCGATCTGGCAGGCCTGGAAAGACTTCGTTCGCGACTGGATCCGGCGTTCCCGTCCCGGCCACGCGAGCAGATCCCCGCGGCGCTTCGCTCGGTGCTCGGCGTGCCGAATCCTCCCGCCGACGCGAAGACGGAATCGGTCGATGAGTGGACTTCCGACGGAGTCGACGGCACGTCTCTGACCTGGGACGCCGGCTACGGCCCGCGCACGGAGGGTTGGCTGCTGCGCCCCGCCGGAGAGCGCACACCGCTGCCGGGCGTGCTCGCTCTGCATTGTCACGGCGGCAAGCGGTGGTTCGGGAAGGAGAAGATCGCCGATCGGGACACGCCGCCAGCGGCATCCGTCGCGGCGTTCCGTGACGAGTGTTATGAGGGTCGGGCGATCGCGAACGACCTTGCCCGAGCGGGCTATGCCGTGCTGGTGCACGACGCTTTCAGCTGGGGCAGCAGACGATTGTCGATCGACCAGATGTCGTGGCGGGCCCGCCGGATGGCGCAACTCGAGGTCGAGGAGCAGCGACGCCGCGGCGTGGACCTAGACGAGGTGGCCGTGTACGACATTCACGCCGGCGCGAACGAGGACTCACTGGCCAAGACGCTCGGCCTCATCGGCACGTCGTGGGGAGGCGTGGTGGCATGCGACGACATCGTCGCTGCCGGTGTGCTCGCCGCCGACCCTGCGACACAAGCCGGCGGCGTCAGCGTGATCGGGTTCTCCGGCGGCGGCGCGCGCGCGGGTATCCTCGGGGCTCTCTCGCCGGACGTGCGCGGGGTCGGCATCGTCTCGATGATGTCGACGTTCGAGGCGAACCTCGACGGCCATGTGCAGACTCATACGTGGATGCTCCACAATCCCGGCATGGCGCGCATCGCTGAGTGGCCCGACATCGCCGCTGCGCGCGCTCCGCGACCGTTGTTCGTGGGCTTCACCTCTCGCGACTCGCTGTTCTCTGCGGAGGGAATGCAGGCATCGGACCAGGCGATCGCACGCCGCTACGCCGAGTCCGGAGCCGCGACGGCATACCGCGCAGAGTGGGCGGACGCTCCGCATTCCTTCCCTCTTGAGATGCAGCGGAGTTGCATCTCCTGGCTCGACGACATCAGTGCTTTTTCGCGAGCGGTGCATGGGTGAGATCAGCGTTGGGTCGAACGTGCCTAGCCGCGGAACTCGGCCACCGCGGTGTCACTTCGCCAGACCGCAACGTCGATGAGCAGGTCGAATCCCCATTGGACGCTCGTCCGCGCACATGCCGGGAGCTCATCGCCTCGCCAACAGGGTGCGATGAGGGTGATCTGTGCGGTCGAGCAAGCGCTGCGGCGCGCGGCCTGCCCGGCGGACCGACGCGACAGCAACTCGGGCACGAGTGCGGGGCCAGACCGGGCGCCTGCCCTAAGGTCTCGGAAAGGTAAGAGGACGCGAGGTCGGCAGGCAATCGCGCAGGTCGCCGTGCGCTGTGCCTGGTCGCGCGTGCGACGCGGCAATCGAGGGCAGGTGCGCACCACGCCGTGGAAGACGTCCGGGAAGGTGAGAGCCCGCGCCATCCCCGCGCGGGCTCTCGGCTGGCCCGGAGTCACTCGAAGCCAGCGGTCTCAGAAGTTCATGCGTATTTGATCGCGGGTCGCGCGTTCAGATGATGAACGATCTCCCGTTGGTGGGGCGCGACCACGCGCGCAGAGATGCGGACATCGAGCAGGAGGAACGGGCGGTCCTCGGGATTCATGAGTGACCAGTCTTGGAGGGCTTTCAGGTCGTCCAGGGACTCGACGACCACGCCGTGCGCACCTACAGCTCGAGCGAGGCCCGCGAAGTCAACCTCGGGAATGAGCATGGGCGTTTCGGACAGGCCGAGGAGGCCGTAGAGGTTCACCTCCGCACCGTATGCCCCGTCGTTCCACACGATCGCGAGACCGCGTCCTCCCGCGACCCGTACGGCCGATTCGAGGTCGGCGAGGGCCATGAGTCCGCCGCCATCCCCGGTCGTGAGGACGACGGTCGCGTCGGGTTTGGCGAGCGCGGCGCCGGGGACGGAGGGGAATCCGAAGCCGATCGACTGGTAAGCGGTGCCGACCATGACCATGCGCTCCGGCGATGCGACGGGCCAGTACATGTTGGCCCAGCCGATGAAGTGCCCACCGTCCGAGACGACGACGCGGTTCGCGGGTAGGTGTTCGGCGATCCCCCGCGCGACCGCCCGAGGGTCGAGCCGGCCGTCGGGTGCGTACTCGTCGGCGTCTTCGCGTTCACACAAATGCTCGACGTCCACCGAGCCGCGCCATCCGCCGTGGGCGTGGTCGAGACGCTGAACCTGGTCAGCCAGGAGTCCGGCGACTAGTCTCGCGTCTCCCTGGATGTACGCCCCGACGTGGGGGTGGGTCGCAGCCGGACGGATGTCGACCTGAGCGACGTATGTGCCGGGTGCGAACCGCCCGCCGAACCTCATCGTGAACTGGTTCAGGGATGCG
Organism: Microbacterium trichothecenolyticum; assembly: GCF_041938625.1. Classification (GTDB taxonomy): domain Bacteria; phylum Actinomycetota; class Actinomycetes; order Actinomycetales; family Microbacteriaceae; genus Microbacterium; species Microbacterium trichothecenolyticum_D. The sequence goes on from NZ_CP169427.1 coordinate 3,767,146, forward strand.
CCGAACACCACCACGACGTCGGCCTGACGGACCAGCCGCATGGCCTTCTCAGCGCCGAACCCCCCGACGACGCCCAGGTCGTTCGTCGAGTCCGGGAAGATGCTGCGCGCCAGTGCCGTCGTGGCGGTGAGAGCTCCGACGCTTGCGGCGAGCCGTCCGAGCTGATCGGCTGCTCCTGCCAGAAAGGCACCGCGCCCGGCGATGACGAGCGGCCGCTCCGCTTCGGCGAGTCGTCCGGCGAGTGAGTAGAGGTTGTCCTCGGAGAACCGGTCTGCCAGCGCGACCGGCACCGGCAGTTCAGGCCTCGTCGAACCCGGAACCGCGCCGGCCTCCGATCTGGCCACGTCGTACGGTATCGCGAGCACAGTCGGCACCCGATACTTCATGGCGTGCTCCACCGCGATGACCGTCGTGGCGGCGGCATCCGTCCGTCGTACTGTGTACGTGCGAGCGCCGCATGCGGCCGCCAGCGCGATCTGGTCAACGTCCCAAGCCCGGGGACCCGACGTGGGTTCGTCCCCGACCACAAGCACGAGCGGAATCTGGGCCTGCGTCGCTTCGGCGAGGGCCGTAAGGGTGTTGGTGAACCCGGCGCCGTAGGTGGTGGTGGCCGCCGCGAGGGACCCCGACACCCGGTAGTGGGCGTCGGCGGCGACGACCGCGCCGGCTTCGTGGCGCAGCGCCGTATACGTGGCGCGAGTTTCGCGCTCAAGGGCGTCGAGGAAGTAGGCGTTGCCGTTCCCCATGACGCCGAATACGTGATCGACGTGCTGAGCGAGGGTGATCGCGACGTGCGCGGAGACGCTGGCCATGGGTGCCTCTCTGGTCAGGACTGAGTTGTCGGCGGCAGCTGGATCGCGGACGCATCCTCTGCCGGCGTCGGGGCGTTCGTGTCGACAGCTGTCGTCGCCGGTGTGGATGCGACCAGTGCAGCCCGCTTCGCGGAGGTGCGGCTCCAGATGAGGGCGGCGATCAGAAGGATGCCGATCCAGATCGGGAGCGCGATGGCCCCCGTGACGAAGTCAGGGTTGATGACCATGAGCACCACGAGCAGGGCGAAGTATCCGAGGCAGATGTAGTTCGCCCACGGGTGGAATAGGGAGCGGTACGCGGTCCTCTCGCCTGCAGCGTCCTTGCGTCGACGGAAGCGTTCAGCTGGTTGTTCGCCGGCCCGAACAGATAACGACAGCGCAGCCGCTCGATCACCGACTCGTCGATGATGCCGCCGATCGCGGCCGGCGCCAGGATGTCCACGTCCAGCCCCAGCACCTCATCCACCGCGACCTCACGGGCGCCGGGATGCTGGGCGAGGAACCGGGCGACGCGTTCCTTGTCGACGTCGGCCACGAGTAGATCCTGCGTCTCGGAGTAGATGTGCTCCGCCAGGTACCAGCCGACAGCGCCGAGCCCCATCACCGCGGCGCTCTTACCGGTGAGAGAGTCCGTGCTCTCGCGGAACCGAACGGCCTCCTTCAGCGCGAGGTACGTGCCGTAGGCGGTGGGTCGCCCGCTCTCCCCCAGCGGTGAACTCGGGCCGTTGGTGAACTGGGCGGAGAAGTGCTCGTTGATGACGTCAGCCATCTCGGTCGGGAAGTTCATGTCCGGACCGGTCATGGTCCGGCACCGGTCGAGCGCGAAGGCGAGAAATCCGAGCGCCTCCAGGTCCGCAACGTCGAGGGGCTCCATCTGCACGGTGGTCTTGCTTCCACCGAAGTCCAGGCCGGCAGCGATGTTCTTGAAGCTCATCGCACGGCTGAGATTGAGGCCATCGACGAGAACGGCGAACTCTTCCTCCTCGAGGGGATGGCGTCGGATTCCGCCGGCGAGGATGGCATGGCGCTTGTTGAGGATCCCTTGGCGCCGGCTCAGTGCCATCTTCGCCCGCGGCGTCGGACCCGCCTCCGTTGCCGGCGCGCACCGCACCCTGTCCGCGATGCTCGGCTACGCCGTCGAGAACGGGATGATCAACCGCAACGTCGCGGAGGCCGTCGACCTGCCGAAGCAAGCGCCCGCCGCGCGAGACTCGCTCACCCGACATGAGGCCGCGGCACTCATCGCCCTCGGAGACCCGAGGTGGAATCTCCCCCTCCTCTCCGGAGCACGCGACGGCGAGATGCGCGGTCTTCGACACAACGATCTCGACCTGGACCACAACCTCGCCCACGTGTCCTGGAACCTCGTCGAGGTCACCTCGCTGCACGGCTGCGGCGGAACCTGCGGCTTCAAGGTCGCAGGACGATGCCCGCAGCGGATCCTCGAGATCGCCCCCAGCCTCGAATACGAGCTACTCGAAGGCCGCTGGGCGCTCGTCCGCCCCAAGTCCTACAAGCCGCGGGTAGCACCGCTCACGCCCGAGGTTTCCGCAGCACTGCGGACGCACATCGAGAAGAACAGCGACCCGAACCCCCACCACCTGGTGTGGCATCGACCTACCGGCAGGCCGCTCACGAATGAGGACAGCAACACCGCGTTCCGATCGGCGCTTGCCGCTGCCGGGATCAAGCGACCCGCAACCACGCACTGGCTCCGCCACACCTACACGACCATGGCCGAACACGCGGGCATCCCGTGGGTCGTGTACGCCGGCATCTCCGGCCACGGGTCCGAGGACATCTCCCGGAAGTACACACACCAGCTCGAGCAAGAAGCGCGCGCCGGCATCGCAACACTCGCCAGCTACCTGAACCCGCCCCGGCCCGACACTCGCAGCTGAATCACCCGCGGCACACCACCGTTGTGGGCGAAGGCGCCTGTGCCTTCGTGGCAGATCCCGCGGGCTCCGGCAAGCCAAGCGTCAGAGATGTCCTGATGCAGAACTGTCCGGCATGTCCTGAGACATCCCGCGCTGGCGGTTCCCGCAGCCTCGATCTAGTGCACACATAGGTGCACACATACGTGTGGTGTGCTGTGACGCCATGTGGCGTCGTCGCCACTCGCGCCGATACCCGCAAGAAACAAGAAAAGCGCCGGTAAACCGGCGCTTTTCTCAAGGTTACTGTCTCAACACAGTGCGCGCCCGAAGGGACTCGAACCCCTAACCTTCTGATCCGTAGTCAGATGCTCTATCCATTGAGCTACGGGCGCACGTTGCTCGCTCTCGCGCACAACGTCGTCAAGAATACCTGACGGACGCGCGCCGCGCGAATCGGCGGACGGATGCTGGATTCCCGGGCGTGTCCGCACGCACCGGGCTCTCCTATCCGCCGTCGAGAGCGCGCAGCTGCCGTTGCAGCGCGACCTGCCGGTAGGAGGTGTCGATGAGCTCGGCGAGGAGCTCCCAGTCACCGGCATCCGGTTCCACGCGCAGCGCAAGCCAGCCGTACGCCCCCTCGTAGGCCGGCACGAAGACGTCGTCGCGCTGGAGAAGCACTGGACGCTCCAGGTCGTCGGGGATGAACTCGACCGCGCCGATGTCGTCGTGGGCGGCGCCGACGATCGCGAACTGGCGCTTGCCCGCGCGGAACGTGGAACGCCCGTGCGCGAGGACTTCGGTGGCCTCGGGGTACGGCAGGCAGATCTTACGCACCCGCCTGGTAAGCGGGTGATCCACGGGGAAACGCATCGGATGCGGTGCGGCATCGTCGACCACGGGTCGAGGCTACGCCTCACGCGCGGACGCTGTCAGGAGTCGAGCTCGCTGACGTCGATGCCGGAGATACGGGGCGAGTGTGCCGCGGGCTCGGCCGGGGGCGCAGCATCCGTCTCCGGATCGTCGTGATGGCGCTTGTGCGCCGCGAGGCGCGGGAGGTCGACGAGGCGGATCGACTGCATGCGAGCGGCGCGCATGCGGTCGTAGTCGGGGTCGAGTTCGGGGCGCATGCCCTCGACCCGCAGGCGGCGCTGCAGGTTCGACTCGACGTCGCCCCATGCGGCGTCACGGGACTGCTCGATGAACGTCCGCACCACGTGCGGGTCGTCGGCCATGCGCCGGAGGGCGGTCGCCACGCCCGCGTACTGCCGGCCGCGCCGGCGAAGGTTTCGGGTGTCGCGGTCGCGATAGTCGTGCGTGCCGTCGGGGTCGGTGAACTTGCCCCACGCCTTCTTGCGCTGACGTTTGACGAGTGCGGCGGCCTGCTCCTGCTCGTCAGCGAGGCCGAGGAGCGTCTCGCGCGCGAACGGCGTGAAGGCGACCACGTCGAACGGCTCGTCGTGCGCGATCGTCTCGACGAGGATGCGGTTGCGGATCGCCAGGCGCGCCGCAGCGGACGCGATGGACACCCCTTCGGCAATCGCCTCTGCGGTCTTGCCCATCGAACCTCCCCTCAAAGGCTAGCGTCCGTCGGGCCCTCCCGAGTCAGCGAGAATCGTATGCGCGGCTCGTCGACGGCGACGGCCGGACCGAGAGGCATCACATGGCGAAGCGGCCACCCCTGGACGTGCGCGGGCGCACCACCGTCATCACCGGCGCCGCCGCGGGCATAGGGGCCGACGTCGCCCGGCAGCTCGCCGCGCGAGGGGCGCGCATCGCCCTCCTCGACCGCAACGCCGACGGGCTCGCCGCAGTGGCCGCGACCCTCGAGGGCACGGGGCACACCACGCACGTGATCGACCTCACCGATGACGACGCCGTGACTGTCGTCGTGGCGGAGGTCGAGGCATCCCATTCCCGCATCCAGGCGCTCGTGACGTGCGCCGGCTCGTCGATGCTCGGCGACATCGACCAGGTCACGATGGCCGAGATGCGCTGGCTCATGGATGTGAACCTGTGGGGCACCGTGAACGTCACGCGGGCGCTGCTGCCGGCGCTGCGGCGCGAGCCGGCGGCGCACATCACTCACCTGGTGTCGATCTACGGCCTCGCGGCACCGGCCGGGCGCATCCCCTATGCGATGAGCAAGTTCGCGGTGCGCGGCTTCACCGAGTCGCTTCGGCACGAGCTCGAACGCTCGACGATCACCGTCGGCGCGGTCTACCCCGCGGGGGTGAAGACCGGCATCATCCTGCACGGCAGGTACGCCGCGGCGATCGACCCGGCGGTCGCGCAGCGCGCGGCCGCGGCGCAGGCCAAGATGTACCACACCGAGCCCGCCGACGCGGCGGCGCGCATCGTCGAGGCGACGGTCCGCCGGCGTCCGCGCACGATGATCGGCCGCGATGCGCGCCTCGTCGACGTGCTCGCACGCGTCACGCCGACGCACTACTGGGCACCGATGCGGCGCCCGCTCCGCGACGCGATCGACACCACGACACCGGTGCGCTGACGCCGCGGGGCCACGCGCACCCACCCCTGCCACCCTGCACGCCCATCCTCGGGCCCACCGCTCCGCCCCGGGGCGGCAGCATCCGTTCGTGCGCGTATCAAGTGATACGCACCGAATCAACCCCCTGCACCACCCGAACCCTCGCGCGTACCGTCGGTGTCATCCCTCATGAGAGGAGAGATCGATGGGATTCATGGACGACGCGAAGGAGACGGCCAAGGCCGTCGGCGAGAAGATCCAGGACGCGTGGGAAGACACCACCGATCGAGTCGGGGACAAGGTCGACGAGATGAAGGCTGACGCCGAAGTCAAGAAGGCCGAAGCGGAGCGCGACTCGGTGAAAACGCGCAACGAGATCAAGGAAGACCTGCGGGACACCTGATCCGCAGAACGATGAAAGCGGAGCCGACCGGGGGGCCGGCTCCGCTTTCCCTGTCCTGGCGCGGAAGACTCAGTCGATCGCGGCGATGCGCCAGGAAGCGGTGACGGATGCCTCGGGCTCGATGACGATGAGACCCGCGTCGTAGCCGTACGACCCGGCGTTGAACGCATCGGGTGCGCATGTCATGGGCTCGACGGCGAGGCCGAGGCGGCTCTGCGCGGCGTCGGGCTTGTCGGCCGTGTGGATCTGGACCCACGGGCACGTGGCATCCCACGACATCTCGACGCCCGAGCCCGCGGGATCCGTCACGCGCACGGTGGCGGTGCCATCGGCATCGCGGATCAGGCCGGAGTACGCGTGGTCGATCTCGGCGGCGCCGATCGCGCGCGGCGAGCGGAAGTCGAAGCGCTGCGGGTCATCGGCGTCGACCGCCACGAGATCCGTCGGGATGAGGCGGTCGGGGGTGACGGCGAGCACCTGGGCGGCGGGCAGCTCGAGCGTCCAGCCGTCGACACGGCCGTCGCCGGCGACGAGGTACGGGTGCGGGCCGGTGCCCCACGGGGCGGGCTCGTCGCTCTCGTTGTGCGCCGTCACCGACTGCGTGAGCCCGTCGGGCCCGAGGGAGAAGGTCGTCGTGACGACCAGGCGCCACGGGAAGAACGTCTGCGGCTGGATGACGGCCGCGAGGGTCACGTGGTCGGGGCCCTTGTCGATCGCCTCGAAGTCGAGCCACGTCGCGAGGCCGTGCAGGGCGTGCGAGCGCGCGGGCTCGGTGAGCGGCAGCTGGAAGTCGCGGCCGCCGAACGAATAGCGCCCGTCGACCACGCGGTTCGGCCAGGGGGCGAGGGTCGCGCCGCGGTGCGCCGGGCGTACCTCGTCGGCCTCGAACGGCACGACGAGGTCGCGGCCGCGATAGGTGAGCGAGCGGAGCGTCGCGCCGACGCTCGCCACGACGGCTTCGTAGTCGCCGGCGCGCAGGGCGTGCTGAATTCCGGATGCGGGGGGACGTGCCATGTGAGGCTCCTTGCGGATCGGGGATGCCGCCACCCAGAGTAGCGGCGAGGCTCAGGGCGCCTCGAACCCAGGGATTCGCGCTGAGACCGAGGGCGACGCCCCCGGGTTCGCGCGGAATCCCCGGTCTCGTCGAGACCGGGGATTCCGGGGTCAGAAGCCCTGGGCGAGGCGGTAGTACGCCTGGTTCCAGCGGAGCTCCCGCTGGAACCCGCGCACCGTGGTGTCGTCGTCGATCACGACGAGCTCAGTGGCGGCGATGTCGGCGAAGTCGCGGAACACGTCGATGCCGACCGCGGTCGTCATCACGGTGTGGTGGGCGGCGCCGGCGGCGAGCCAGCAGGCGGCGCTCGTCGCGAAGTCGGGCGCGGGCTTCCACACCGCGCGGCCGACGGGCAGCTTCGGCAGGTCGGGGGCGTCGACGTTCTCGACGACGTTGGCGACGAGGCGGAAGCGATCGCGCATGTCGCTCATCGCGACGACGAGCGCGGGGCCGGGGTCGGCCGTGAAGACGAGGCGCACCGGGTCCTCCTTGCCGCCGATGCCGAGCGCGTGCACCTCGAGACGCGGCCTGGCGCTCGTCAGCGACGGCGACACCTCGAGCATGTGCGCGCCGAGGATCCGCTCGCTGCCCGGCACGAGGTCGTAGGTGTAGTCCTCCATGAGGCTCGCGCCGCCGGGGAGACCGGCACCCATCACGTTCGCGACGCGCACCAGGATCGCCGTCTTCCAGTCGCCCTCGGCGCCGAAGCCGTAGCCCTCGGCCATGAGCCGCTGCACCGCGAGGCCCGGCAGCTGCTTCAGCGCGCCGAGGTCCTCGAACGAGGTGGTGAAGGCGCCGAAGCCGCCCTCCTCGAGGAACGAGCGCAGGCCGAGCTCGATCGCCGCACCGTCCCGCAGCGACTGGTGGCGGTCACCGCCGGGAAGCAGCTCTTCCGCGACGTCGTACTCGCCGAGGTAGACCTCGACCAGCGCGTCGACGTCTTCCTCGGAGGCGGCCCCGACCGCGGCGACGAGCTCGTTCACGCCCCACGTGTTGACCTGCACGCCGAACCGCAGCTCGGCCTCGGTCTTGTCGCCCTCGGTCACGGCGACGTAGCGCATGTTGTCGCCGAAGCGCGCGAGCTTGAGCGAGCGCGAGGCGGCCCAGCCGGCGGCCGCGCGCTGCCAGTCCTCGACCTGCTGCAGCACCGCGGGGTTCGACACGTGACCGACGACCGTCTTGCGCGCGACGCCGAGGCGGGTCTGGATGTATCCGAACTCACGGTCGCCGTGCGCGGCCTGGTTGAGGTTCATGAAGTCGAAGTCGATGTCAGCCCACGGCAGCTCGACGTTCGCCTGCGTGTGCAGGTGCAGCAGCGGCTTCTGCAGCGCGTCGAGGCCCGCGATCCACATCTTCGCCGGGCTGAACGTGTGCATCCACGCGACGACGCCGATGACCTCGTCGCGGGCGTTCACGTCGAGCGCGAGGCGGCGGATCGAGTCGGAGTCCTTGAGGACGGGCTTCCACACGACCTTCACCGGGAGGCCGGCGAGACCCTCGGCGACGGCCCGGGACTGCTCGGCGACCTGGCGCAGGGTCTCTTCGCCGTACAGCGTCTGGCTGCCGGTGACGAACCAGATCTCATAGGCGTCGAGCGTGGTGGACAGGGGCGTGCGGGTCATCGTGGGTCCTTCGTGAGTCAGAGGGCGGAGACGGCGGCGGCTTCGAGGGCGAGGCCGGCGCGATAGCGGTCGAGGTAGGCCGCGAATCCCGCGACATCGGCGGGATCCGGTTCGGCGGTCGCGATCGCCGCGTCGGCGAAGACACGGTCGTCGAGATAGGAGGCGAGGGTGATCCCGGATGCTGCGGCCGCAGCATCCGTCATCGCCACCGCCCGTGCGTACGCGGCGAGCACCGCGATACCCCATGCGCCGCCTTCCGAGGCGGTGTCGCCGACCGACACCGGGGCGCCGAGCGCCCCGGCGAGGAAGCGCTGGGCGACGCCGGCGGTGCGGAACATGCCCCCGTGCGCGAACATGCGGTCGAGCGCCACACCCTCGCCGTCGAGCACGCGCATACCGAGCGCGAGGGTGCCGAAGACGCCGTAGAGCTGGGCGCGGATCGCGTTGGCGAGCGTGAGGCGGCTGTCAGGCGTGCGGACGAAGAGCGGACGCCCCTCGGTGAGCCCGGCGATCGGCTCGCCGGCGAGGTGGTTGTAAGCGAGCAGTCCACCGGCGTCGGCCTCACCGTCGAGCGCCTCGCGGAACAGGGTCTCGTACACTGCGTCGTCGGCGAGCGGGGTGCCGGCCGCCTCGGCGAAGCGTGCGAACATGCCGGCCCAGGCCGCGAGCTCGCTCGCGCCGTTGTTGCAGTGCACCATCGCGACGGTGTCGCCGACGGGAGTCGTGACGAGGTCGAGCTCGTGATGCACCTCGGCAAGGGGGCGCTCGAGCACGACCATCGCGAAGATGCTCGTGCCGGCGCTGACGTTGCCCGACCGAGGGGCGACGGCGTTGGTCGCCACCATGCCGGTGCCCGCGTCACCTTCCGGGGCGCAGAACGGGATGCCGGGGCGCAGTGAGCCGGAGGTGTCCAGCAGCGCCGCGCCCTCCGCCGTGAGCGTGCCCGCGGGCGCACCGGCGACGAGCGAAGCGGGGAGGAGCTCGGCGACGTGCGCGACGGGCAGCCGGCCGGCCGCGAGGGCGTCGTAGCGCGCGAGGAGGTCGGCGTCGTAATCGCGCGTCGCCGAGTCGATCGGGAACATGCCTGACGCGTCGCCGACGCCGAGTACCTTCTCGCCCGTCAGCTTCCAGTGGACGTAGCCGGCGAGCGTCGTGACGAACCGGATGTCGGTCACATGCGTCTCGCCGTCGAGCACGACCTGGTGCAGGTGCGCGATCGACCAGCGCAGCGGGATGTTCACCCCGAACGCCTCGCTGAGCTCGGCCGCAGCCGCACCGGTGTTCGTGTTGCGCCACGTGCGGAACGGCGCGAGCAGCTCGCCGGCCTCGTCGAAGGCGAGGTAGCCGTGCATCATCGCCGAGACGCCGATGGCCCCGAACGTGTCGGGCGCGACACCGTGGCGCTGCTGCGTGTCAGCGACGAGGTCGGCGTACGCCGCCTGGAGTCCCGACCACACGTCGTCGAGCGTGTAGGTCCAGAGGCCGCCCTCGTACCGGTTCTCCCACGCGTGCGACCCCACCGCGAGCACGGTCGCCGGGTCATCGGCGTCGACGAGACACGCCTTGATCCGCGTCGATCCGAACTCGACGCCGAGCGCGGTGCGGCCTTCGCGGATGGCCTGGGCGGCAGCATCCGTCATCGCCCGCCCTCCTCTTCGCGGCGCTCGTCGGTCGACTGCCCGTACACGTTCTGGTACCGGTCGTAGAGGCTGTCGATCGCGCTCTGCGGGATCGGGACGAGCGGACCCGCCTCCCGCGCGTAGTGCACGGTGCGGGCGACATCCTCGACCATGACGGCGGCTTTCACCGCGTCCTTGGCGGAGACGCCGATCGTGAACGGGCCGTGGTTCTGCATCAGCACCGCGCGCGAGCGGTGCCCGGTGAGCGTCTCGACGATGCCGCGGCCGATCGAGTCGTCGCCGATGATCGCGAACGGACCCACCGGGATCGGGCCGCCGAACTCGTCGGCCATCGCGGTGATGACGCACGGGATCTCCTCGCCGCGCGCGGCCCACGCGACGGCGAACGTCGAGTGCGTGTGCACCACTCCCCCGACCTCGGGCATGTTGCGGTACACGTACGCGTGCGCCGCGGTATCGCTCGACGGGCTGCGCTCGCTGCCGAGGCTCCCCGGGATGACGTTGCCGTCCAGGTCGCACAGGATCATGTTCTCGGGCGCGAGGTCGTCGTAGCTCACCCCGCTCGGCTTGATGACGAAGAGGTCGGCGCCGGGCACGCGCCCCGACACGTTGCCGCCGGTCCAGACGATGAGGTTGTAGCGGACGAGCTCGGCGTGCAGCTTCGCGACATCGGCGCGGACTTCGGCGATGGATGCCTCGACCTCAGGGCCGAACGTCGGGTCCGGCGTCGCCGGTTCGGGGCTGGTCACGGGGTCCTCCGTCGGGTCTCGTGTGGTGTCGGGGCACTCGGCCGCGATTGATGTTACCGGTAACATCAGCACTTGCCAACCTCGACTCCCGCCTGCTCGCCTGTCACGAGGCGCCGGCGCCGGCGACGCGTGGTGACAGGTGAGCAGGCTCGGCTCGCCCGGGAGGTTCAGTGGGGTGGTGCCGTCGAGGACCGCACGACGAGACGCGGGGGAGCGGGGACGGATGCTGCCTCCCCGAGCACCCCGGCGACCGCTCGGCGCGCCTCGCCGCCGAGGTCGAGACCGACCGTGGTGAGCGCCGGGCGGTAGTACGCAGCATCCGGGTTGTCATCGAAACCCACGATGCTCACGTCGCCCGGCACGTCGACGCCGGCCGCGCGGAGCCCCGCGATGAGCCCGAGGGCCATCTGGTCGTTCGCGACCGCGATCGCGGTCGGACCGCCGGGTGCGTGCAACGCGGCGGCGATCTCGGACGCCAGAGCGGCCCCCGATCCCGCCGTCCAGTCGCCGCCCCAGCGCGGACCCGGCTCGATCCCCGCGGCGGCGAGCGCGCGCAGCATGCCCGCCTCGCGGGAACGCGCCTCGAGCCATTCGTCGGGGCCGGCCACGCGGCCGACACGTCGATGCCCGAGGTCGAGGAGGTGCGAGATCGCGAGCGCCGCGCCCGCCTCCTGCTGGTCGGCGCCGGCGCCGGTGTGCAACGCCGTGATCGCGACACCGGGGTGAGCCTCGACCAGCGCGGTGAGCGTCGCCGCGTGGGGCGCGAGCACGATGAGCCCGTCGACCCCCTGCGCGAGCAGACGGTCGGCCGCGTCGCGGACGGATGCCTCGACCGAGGCGTCCGCGTACGCCGTCGCGATCCACCGCCCGGCATCACGGGCGGCCGTCTCGAGCGCCGCGATGCCGACGGCGGGCCCGTACAGGGTGGCGTCGGAGGCGATGACTCCGAGCGTGCGCGTCGTGCGGGTGCCGAGAGTGCGGGCGGCGTTGTTCACGCGGTAGCCGAGTTCGCCGATCGCCTGCAGAACGCGGTCGCGCGTCTCGGGGCGGATGTTGGGCTGTTCGTTGATGACGCGCGACACCGTCTGCGTCGAGACTCCCGCGGCGCGTGCGACGTCGCGCACCCCGATGCGCCGGGAGCCGGCGCGCGCGGGCGTGCTGTCGTCCATGGCGCACACCCTATCGACCACTCGGCACCCCTCGCCGCACCGATGTGCCCGTATGTGATCCCTCACTTTTGGTCATGGTGAGGCGTACAGGCGCTCGGCAGAAGATCAGACCACATCTCGCGTTACAAAACTGTTACCGCTAACATCTTGCCAGGGCATGGAATGTGAGGGCTAACATTCCATCGTCCGGCCGTACCGCAACGGCCGACGCCTACACCGAGCCGGCAGTGATGCCGGACCAGAACGAGGAGGTTTTGGAAATGCAGAAGAAGACGCTTCTCGCCGGGTTCGCGCTCCTGGGGGCTCTCGCCCTCACCGCGACCGGCTGCGCCGGAACAGACACCGGCGCCGGCGGCGACGGCGGGGGCGACGACGTCGTCACCGTCGGGTTCGCACAGACCGGGTCGGAGTCGGGCTGGCGCTCGGCGAACACCGAGTCGATGAAGGAGGCCTTCTCGGCCGAGAACGGGTTCGAGCTGATCTTCAACGCGGCCGACAACGACACGGCCGCCCAGATCGCCGCCGTGCGCGACTTCATCAATCAGGGCGTGGACGCGATCGTGATCGCCCCCATCGTCGAAGACGGCTGGGACGACGTGCTGCAGGAAGCGGCGGATGCCGGCATCCCCGTGGTCCTCGAGGACCGCACCGTCTCGGCGTCGGACGACCTCTACGCCAGCTGGGTGGGCCTGGACTTCAAGAAGGAAGGCGTCATGGCCGGCGAGTGGGCGGCAGAGACCTTCGCCGACACTCCGACCAAGATGGTGGTGCTCGAGGGAACGACCGGCTCCGCTCCGGCGAACGACCGGGCAGAGGGCTTCGACGAGGCTGTCGAGGGCACCGCGATCGAGAAGATCGACTCCCAGACGGGCGACTTCACCCGTGACGGCGGCAAGACGGTGATGGAGGGCTTCCTGCAGAAGTACGGCGTCGACGGCATCGACCTGGTCTATGCCCACAACGACGACATGGCCCTCGGCGCGATCGAGGCCATCGAGGCCGCAGGGGCCGAGCCCGGCGTCGACATCCAGATCGTGTCGATCGACGCGGTCAAGGACGGCATGCAGGCGCTCGTCGACGGCAAGATCAACTTCATCGTCGAGTGCAACCCGCTGCTCGGCGAACTCGCCGCCGGCCTCGTCACCGACGTCCTCGCCGGCAAGGACGTCGAGACAGAGGTCTACGTCGAGGACCAGACCTTCACGCAGGAGCAGGCGGCAGAAGTCATCGACAGCCGCCCGTACTGATCGCGCAGCCGATCCTGTATCAAGGTAGGTCGAAAGCACACCGCCGGGAGACCGTCGAGGTCTCCCGGCGGACGTGCCGACGCTGAAGCCCCGAAAGGCAGCTGAGTCACCATGTCCGCGGACACCGCAGTCCCGCCGGTCGTCGAGATGACCGGGATCACCATCCGTTTCCCCGGCGTGCTCGCCCTCGACCACGTCGATTTCACCCTCCGCCCCGGTGAGGTCCACTCCCTCATGGGCGAGAACGGCGCCGGCAAGTCGACCCTCATCAAGGCGCTCACCGGCGTGTACCCGATCGACGCCGGACAGATCGTCGTGAACGGGAGCGCGCAGCGCTTCGCAGGCACGGCCGACGCGCAGGCCGCCGGCATCTCGACCGTGTACCAGGAGGTCAACCTCTGCGGAAACCTGTCGGTCGGAGAGAACGTCATGCTCGGCCACGAGCCCCGCACCGCGAGGGGGATCGACTGGAAGGCCGTGCACCGCCTCGCCGCCGCGCACCTGCAGAGCCTCGGGCTCACCATCGACACGCGGTCGATGCTCTCGAGCCATTCGATCGCCATCCAGCAGCTCATCGCCATCGGACGGGCGATGGTGCTCGACGCGAAGGTGCTGATCCTCGACGAACCCACGTCGAGTCTCGATCGCAGCGAGGTGGAGCAGCTCTTCGGCGTCGTGCGCGACCTGCGCGACAAGGGCGTCGCGATCCTCTTCGTGAGCCACTTCCTCGACCAGATCTATGAGATCTCCGATCGGATCACGGTGCTCCGCAACGGCCGGCTCGTCGGTGAGCACCTGGTGAGCGAGCTGCCCCGAGGCGAGCTCGTCACGAAGATGATCGGCCGAGAGCTCGATGAGCTCACGGCCCTCGCCTCCGTCGCCGACCGGCCGATCGACCGCAGCGGCGTGCCGGTGCTGCGCGCGAGCGGTGTCGGCAGACGCGGCATGCTCGACCCCGTCGACCTCCAGGTCTACGACGGCGAGGTCGTCGGTGTCGCCGGGCTGCTCGGCTCGGGTCGCACCGAGCTGGTACGCCTGCTGTACGGCGCCGACCGCGCCGAGACCGGAGACATCGAGGTCGCCGGCCGGCCGGCGAAGCACTCCTCGCCGCGGCGGGCGATCGAGAACAAGATCGCGTTCTCGTCCGAGAACCGCCGTGCCGAGGGCATCATCGCCGACCTGACGGTGGCCGAGAACATCGTGCTCGGCATCCAGGCCCGCCGCGGCGCCATGCGCCGGATCACGAAGACGGAGGCCGACGCCGTCGTGGCCGAGTACATCGAGGCGCTGGGCGTCCGCCCCGCCGACCCGACGATGCTCGCCGGAAACCTGTCGGGCGGCAATCAGCAGAAGGTCCTGCTCGCCCGATGGCTCGCGACCGCTCCCGAGCTGATCGTGCTCGACGAGCCCACCCGCGGGATCGACGTCGGCGCGAAGGCCGACATCCAGCGCAAGGTCGCCGAACTCAGCGCCCAGGGCCTCTCGGTCATCTTCATCTCATCCGAGTTGGAGGAGGTGCTGCGGATCGCACAGCGGATCGTCGTGATGCGCGACCGCCGCAAGATCGGCGAGCTGGACTCGAGCGACGTCGATCTCGACGGGCTCATCGACTACATCGCCAACCAACCCGAGGAGAGTGCGGCATGAAGGCGCTCATGAGGCACCGGCTGTTCTGGCCGATCGTCGCCCTGCTCGCTCTGATCGCGATCAACACCATCGCCCGCCCGCAATTCATCCTCGTGACCCTGCGCGACGGCGAGCTGTACGGGGCGCTCATCGACATCCTCCGCAACAGCGCCCCGCTCATGCTCGTCGCCCTCGGCATGACGATCGTGATCGCGACCCGCGGCATCGATCTCTCGGTCGGCGCGATCATGGCCGTCTCGGGCGCCGTTGCACTCACGATCATCGACGGCTCGCCCGATCCCGGCAATCTCGGCACGGTCGCGGTCGCCCTCCTGGTCGCGCTCGCGGTGTCGCTCGTGCTCGGTGCCTGGAACGGCTTCCTGGTCGCCGTCGTGGGGATCCAGCCGATCATCGCGACGCTCGTGCTCATGCTCGCCGGCCGCGGCATGGCCTTGCTGATCACCGAGGGCTTCATCACGACGGTCAACAGCCAGCCGTACGAGTTCCTGGCGACGGGCTACCTCATCGCACTCCCCTTCGCCCTTCTCATCTGGGTGATCGCCGCCGTCGTGATCGCCCTGCTCGAACGGCGTACGGCGCTGGGCATGCTGACGGAGGCCGTCGGGATCAACCCGGAGGCGAGCCGGCTCGCGGGCGTCCGGGCCCGCGGCATCGTGTTCGGCGCGTACGCCGCCAGCGGACTGCTCGCCGGCATCGCCGGAATCATCTACAGCTCCAACATCCGCGCCGCGGATGCGAACGCGGCCGGGCTGTTCATCGAGCTCTACGCGATCCTGGCCGTCGTCCTGGGCGGCACCTCCCTCATGGGGGGCAAGTTCACCATCGCCGGCACGGTCATCGGCGTGCTCACGATCCAGACGCTGGAGGCGACCATCCTCTTCCTCGGTGTGCCTTCGGCGCAGAGTCCCGTGTTCTTCGCGCTCGTCGTCATCGTCGTCGTGCTCGTCCAGTCGCCTCGGCTTCATCGCTGGGCGCGGAGCGCGCTCAGCTCGGCGAGATCCCGCAACCGATCCGACGCCGACGCCCGGACGGGGGTGGCATCGTGACCAAGAGCCTCGAGGCGACCGGACTTCGCACCGCGCACGCGTCCCGCTATGCGACGTTCATGAGCAGGCACGCGTCGCTGATGCCCACGTTCGCCGCGGTCGCGATCCTCATCGTGCTGCTCATCGGCGCCCAGGCGCGGTTCCCCCGGTTCCTCAGCCCGGGCAACCTCTCGGCGCTGCTCCTGGACAACGCCTACCTCGTCGTGCTCGCCGTCGGCTTGACCTTCGTCATCCTCACCGGAGGCATCGACCTGTCCGTCGGGTCGGTGATGGCGTTCACGGGCATCCTGGGGGCGAGTCTGCTCTCGCAGGGAGTACCGGCCGTCGTCGCGATCCCGGTGATGCTCGTCGCCGGCGCCGTCATCGGCCTGCTGGTCGGCATCCTCGTCCAATACTTCGGCGTCCAGCCGTTCATCGCCTCTCTCGCCGGCCTCTTCCTCGCCCGGGGACTGGCATTCGTCGTGAGCCTGTCATCGATCAGGGTGGAGGACCCGGTCGTCCTGTGGCTTCAGCGCACGCGCTTCAGCGTCGCCGGCTGGTACATCACGCCCACCGGGATCATCGCGCTGCTGGTCGTGGCGATCGCGTTCGTGGTGCTCTTGTGGTCCCGGTTCGGCCGCACGGTGTACGCGATCGGCGGCAACGAGCAGTCCGCCCGGCTGATGGGGCTCAACGTCGCGCGCACCAAGATCGCGGTGTACGTCATCAGCGGGCTCTGCGGCGGGCTGGCCGGGCTGCTGCTCACCGCGTACTCCGGGGCCGGCTACCCGCGCAACGGGATCGGCACCGAACTCGACGCGATCGCGGCCGTGGTCATCGGCGGCACGCTCCTCACCGGCGGCACCGGCTACGTGCTGGGCTCGCTGATCGGCGTGCTGGTCTACGGGACGATCAAGAAGCTGATCTCCTTCATGGGCGCCGAACAGGCCTGGACCCAGATCATCATCGGAGCACTGCTGCTCCTGTTCATCGTCGTCCAGCGCGTGATCGTCGCGCGGTCGCAGCGTCGCAGGTAGGAGGGCGACACCACGTCTGCGCACAGCGGCCGCGCCTCACTCCGCCGGGATAATGGCCTGATGGACGAGGCGCGGCCGATGCTGCAGCTCTCCGGGGCGACGGTGCGCTTCGGGGCTGATGCCGCGATCGACGGCGTCGATTTCCGCCTCTTCCCCGGCGAGGTGCACTCGCTCATGGGCGAGAACGGGGCAGGCAAGTCGACGCTCATCAAGGCGATCACCGGCGCGCTCCCCTTGGACGCGGGGGTCCTCTCCCTGTCCGGTCGCGTCGTCCACTTCAGTTCACCGCACGATGCCCAGGCCGCCGGGATCAGCACGGTGTACCAGGAGATCGACCTCCTGCCGAACGTCTCCGTCGCCGAGAACATCGCGCTGGGTCGCGAGCCGCGGCGCGCCGGCATGATCGACTGGCGCCGGATGCGGCGCGAGGCCCATGAGGTGCTGAGCGACCTCGGGCTCGACATCGACCCCGGGTCGCGGCTGGGCACGCATTCGCTCGCGGTGCAGCAGCTGGTGGCGATCGCCCGTGCGATCTCGACCGACGTGCGCGTCCTCGTGCTCGACGAGCCGACGTCGAGTCTCGACCTCGACGAGGTCGCCGAGCTCTTCCGCGTCATCCGCGATCTCAAGCAGCGCGGCGTCGCGATCCTCTTCGTGTCGCACTTCCTCGACCAGGTCTACGAGATCTGCGACCGGGTGACCGTGTTGCGCGACGGCAGGTTCATCGGCGAATACCTCACGCGCGAGCTGCTGCGCATCGACCTGGTGCAGGCGATGCTCGGCCGCACGGCGACCGCCCTCGCAGCGGCGCCGCGGGCGGACGACGGCACCGAGACGCCGCGTCCGGCGCTCACCGCACGAGGGGTCACCGCAGGCCCCGGCATCCGCGACGCGGATCTCGACCTGAATGAGAGCGAGGTGCTCGGCGTGGCGGGCCTCCTCGGCTCAGGACGCACGGAACTCGCCCGCGCGCTGACCGGGATCGATCGCGTCGACGGCGGGGTGATCCGCATCGAGGGCTCCGGTGCGACGCCCTCCGGACCTCGATCGGCGATCTCGCTGGGGGTCGTGTACTCGTCCGAGAACCGCCGTACCGAGGGGATCATCAGCGAGCTGAGCGTGCTCGAGAACATCACTCTCGCACTCCAGGCCGACAGGGGCATGATGCGCCGCATCCCGCCCGCTCGTCAGCGCGAGCTCGCCGCGAGCTGGGTCGAGGCGCTCGACATCCGCCCTCCCGACCTCGATCGCCCTGCCGGCACGCTCTCGGGCGGCAATCAGCAGAAGGTGCTGCTCGCGCGTCTGCTCGCGCTGTCGCCGCGCGTGCTGGTGCTCGACGAGCCCACCCGCGGAATCGACGTCGGCGCGAAGGTCGAGATCCAGAACCTGGTGGGCGAGATGGCCGCGAACGGACTCTCGGTGATGTTCATCTCGGCCGAACTCGAGGAAGTGCTCCGCGTGGGGCATCGCGTCGCGATCCTGCGCGACGGCCGGATCGTCGACACGCTTCCCTCGGAGTCCCTCACCGTCGACTCGCTCCTCGCCCTCGTCGCCCGACCGGAAGAGCTCGATGAGTGACCCTCGTGTGACGGCCGACGACGGATCGACGCGGGCCGCGAACATCTTCGACGTCGCCCGTCTCGCAGGGGTGTCGCACCAGACGGTCTCGCGCGTCATCAACGACCTCCCGAACGTGCGTCCCGCGACCCGCGCCCGCGTGGAACAGGCCATCGCCCAGCTGCGGTACAGCCCCTCCCCCGCCGCTCGCGCCCTCGTCACCCGGCGCACGCGCACCATCGGCCTGGTCACACCGGGTGTGCCCGATTACGGCCCGACGTCGATCGCGACGCACTTCAACATCGCAGCGCGCGCGGCGCGTTACAGCGTCGACACCGTCAGCGCGGTCGACCCGGATCCCGCGGCGATCAAGGGCGTGGTCGAGGGGCTGCTGCGTCAGCGGGTGGATGCCGTCGTCCTCATCGTCGTCGACATCGGAGTGCTGGAGGTGGTGCGCGGGCTGGACCTCAGCATCCCGCTCGTCGCCGCGACCGCGGCGGCGAGACGGGGGCCGCACATCGTGTCCATCGACCAGTACCGCGGCGCCCGGTCCGCGGTGCGCCACCTCGCCGAGCTCGGTCACACGCGCATCCTGCACCTTGCGGGCCCTACGCGCGCGCCGGATGCGCTCGAGCGCATCCGGGGGTGGCGGGACGAGCTCGCCGAGCGCCGGCTCGAGATCGTCGAGCCGCATCACGGCGACTGGTCGGCGGCCAGCGGCCACCGGGTCGGGCTCGAGCTCGACATCGCGCCGGGCAGCGCCGTGTTCGTCGGAAACGACCACATGTCGATCGGCCTGCTGTCGGCGCTGCGTGAGCGCGGCCTGCGGGTTCCGGAGGACGTCAGCGTCGTCGGCTTCGACGACGTCCCGGAAGCGGGGTTCCTCTACCCACCCCTCACCACGGTGCGTCAGGACTTCGGCACGCTGGGCGAGCTCATCATGCAGAAGGTGCTGGTCGCGGTCGAGGAGCCCGACAGCGTCACCGAGGACACGCCGCTGCCGACGCACCTGATCGTCCGCGAGTCGACCAGCCCGCCCGGGCCCTGATCCGACCGGCCCGCCGCCCGGCGGAGGTGGCAGGCTGGAGTCATGCGCATCGCCCTCACCGGTTCGTCCGGCAAGCTCGGCACCGTCGTCGCCCGCGAACTGCGCGCCGCCGGCTACGACGTCATCGGCATCGACGTCGTCGGCACCCGCGGCCCCGACTTCGTGCAGGTCGACCTCACCGACTACGGCCAGGTCGTCGACGCCCTCGCCGCCGTGAACGACCGCCACGACGGGTTCGACGCCGTCGTGCATCTCGGGGCCATCCCGGCCCCCGGCATCCGTTCCGATGTCGCGACGTTCCACAACAACATGAACGCGACGTTCAATGTGTTCTGGGCGGCCGTGCGGCTCGGCATCCGTCGCATCGTCTACGCGTCGAGCGAGACGGTGCTGGGGCTGCCGTTCGACGTGCCCCCGCCGTACATCCCGGTCGACGAGGAGTACCCGCCGCGCCCCGAGTCGGTGTACTCGCTCGTGAAGACCCTCGAGGAGCGCATGGCGGTCGAGCTGGTGCGCTGGCACCCCGACCTGTCGATCACCGGCCTGAGGTTCTCGAACGTGATGGTGCCGGAGGACTATGAGGCGTTCCCCTCGTACGACGACGATGCGCTGAAGCGCAAGTGGAACCTCTGGGGCTACATCGACGCGCGCGACGGCGCGCAGGCGGTGCAGCGCGCGCTCGAGGTCGCGCCCGCGGGCTTCGAGACGTACATCATCGCGGCCGCCGACACCGTGATGTCACGCCCCAACGCCGAGCTCGTCGCCGAGGTCTTCCCCGGCGTCGAGACCCGCGAGTTCGGCGAGCATGACACGCTCCTGTCGATCGACAAGGCCCGGCGCCTCTTGGGCTACGACCCGCAGCACTCGTGGCGGGATCACGTCTCGGACTCATGAGCGACGACCCGCGCCTTGCTGCCGCCCGCTACCGTGCGGCGCACCGCGGCGAGGCTGAGGACGGAACGGATGCCGCGTCCCAGGGCTCGCAGGCGGCGCGGGCGTATTCGGCGGCCGATCGGGCGGCGGTCGTCGAGACGGCGATCCAGCAGGCGATCCGCCGGGGCGAGTTCGACGATCTGCCCGGCGCAGGCAAGCCGATCCCCGGACTCGGTGAGACCCACGACCCCGACTGGTGGATCCGCCGCAAGATCGAGACCGAGCAGCTGAGCGGCCTCGGCCCGCCGGCGCTCATGCTGCGGGTCGAGAACGTCGAGCTCGACGCGAAGCTCGACGACCTCTCCCACGAGGCCGACGTGCGCGAAGCCCTGGAGGATTTCAACCGCCGCGTGATCGAGGCGCGACGTCAGCTGCTGGGCGGCCCGCCCGTCGTGACCCCCACGCGCGATGTCGACGCCGAGGTCGCCGCGTGGCGCGATCGCCGCGAGGCGCGCGCCGCCGTTCCTCAGGACGCCACGGATGCTGTGCCCCGCCGTCGCCCGTGGTGGCGGCGCCCGCGCGGGTAAGTCCCCTCCGGTGCGGGGCGCATCCCGCGCGTTCGGGGCGCATCCCGCGCGTTCGGGGCGCACCGCGTGCGCCCCGAACGGGAGCGGTGCGCCCCGAACCCGGCGCGGACCTGAGTCAGGGATTCGGGTTCGTCGCCTTGCCGTCGAGCCACAGCGTGTTCGACGGATCGCTGTGGGTGGTGTCGGTGCCGACGTGCTTGTCGCTGATCTGCGGACCCTTGGTGATGACGTGCACCAGGGCCATCGCGTGGCCGCGGCCGAGACCGTAGTCGGCCGCGAGCCACTCGATGATCGGTGTGGACTTGGTGTTCTCGTCGAAACCCTTCTCATGCGCCTTCTCGATGAGCTGACGCGGCGTGAGGCCGGTCTTCGTCTCGATGTTGTCGAGATATGCCTGGAACGACATGCGGTTCTCCTCAGCTGCCGGTGGACGGGATGTCGAGCACTCCAGGAGCATCCTGCCACTCCTGGATGATGCGGGCGGAGGCGTGGATGCACAGCACCCGCAGTCGCCCGCTGCCGCAGTTCTTGAAGCCGTGCCACGCGCCCGCCGGCGCGGTGGCCGTGTCGCCGGCGACCGCGTGGAGCGTCTCGCCGTCGACCGTGATGCGTGCCTCGCCCTCGAGGAGCACCCACGTCTCGGGGTACGGGTGGCGGTGGATGTCGGGTCCCTGCCCCGGTTCGTTGTCGACGAAGAAGTACGACACACCGGCGCCGTGCTCGGCGCCGATGAAGCGGCGCAGGGTGCCCGTGCCGACGCGGGTGTCGGCGGCGTGGACGATGTCCGGGATCGCGATGCTCATGGGGTGCTCCCTCTGGTCGGTGATGTGATCCCACCCTCCTCGGCTCCGTGCGTGGACCCTATAGTTTCGATGTGGATCGAAAGTTCGTCGACTTCCAGCTCGCCCCGGACGACCTCACCGCGATCCGATTCGGAATCTCGCCCGGTCACGAGCTCTGCCATGCGGTGCGTGCGATGCTCCGGCCCGACGAGTACCCCCTGCAGTGGGGATGGATGCGGGCGACCCGCGGTGCGATCCCGCGCGACGACTTCGACCTGCTCGCGTTGCTGATCCGCGAGGAGGGCTACTTCCCTGACTTCCTCACCACGACCCCGACCTGGGAGCTCACCCCCGAGGCGGAGGCCGAGCGCCTGCGCGACATCGGCGACGAGCGCTTCGAAGTCGACATGACGAAGGTGCTCGTCCGCACCCACGGCGCCCGCCGCGCCGCTGTGCAGCGAATGCTCGATCAGCCCGACCGCGCCCGCCCGATGATCGCCGAGGCATGGCTGTCCGTCTGGAACGCCGGCATTGCCCCGGTCTGGACGCAACTCGAGCGGCTGCTGCGCGCCGACATCGCGGTGCGCTCGCGCCGCATCGCCGAGAGCGGCATCGGCGCGATGATCCAGGGGCTGCACGACCGCGTCGCGTGGTCGGACGGAGCCGTGCGCGTCACGATGCGCATCTGGAGCGAGGTGGTCGACTGCCGCGGGAGCGGCCTCGTGCTCGTGCCGTCGGTGATGGGCGCGACAGGATGCTTCGTCCTCACCGAACCGCCGGCGCAGCCGACGCTCTTCTACCCCGCGCACGGCGTGACAGCGACGTGGGCGCGGGACCCCGCCGACGTATCCTCCGCACTCGGCGCGCTGCTCGGCCCCGCACGCGCGCGCATCCTGCTCGACGCGCACGAGCCGCGCACGACCTCGCAGGTCGCACGCGACACCGCGCTCGCCCTGTCGACCGCCTCGCACCATCTCACCGTGCTGCGCGACGCGGGTCTGGTCGCCAGCGCCCGCGACGGCGCCCGCGTGCTGCACCGCCGCACCCCGCTCGGCGAGGCGATGATCGGCGCCGTGCTCTGATCCGCCCCGGCCAGGCCCCACTCAGGTGGGCCACGGTAGACTGGCCGCGCCCATTTCGATGTGCATCTACCTGTCTGCGGCTCCCCGGCTGCGCACAAGGCGGCACCAACAGCCGCCGACCCTCGGCGCTTGGCCAGGAGCAAGATGCACACGACATTCGTCGAGACCGACACCTCTGCGCGCGGCGCCGTTCGGCGCCCGAGCCTCATCCGGGAGGCCGGCTACGCATACTTCCCGATCGCGCTGATCGCGCGCCTGCCGTTCGCCATGATGGTGGTCGGCATCCTGACCCTCGTCGTCTCGGCGCGCGGATCTCTCGCGCTCGCCGGCGCGACGAGCGCCATGACGGGCCTGGGCACCGCCCTCGTCGGGCCGCTGCTGGGCGCCGCCGCCGACCGCTTCGGCCAGCGCCGCGTGCTGCTGATCGCGGGCGCGGCCAACAGCGCGATGCTCGTGACACTGGCGTGGCTGGCTTTCGCGCCGGTTCCGGATGCTGCGCTCCTCGCTGTCGCGTTCTTCATCGGCGCGACCATGCCCCAGGTCGCGCCGCTCTCGCGCAGCCGCCTTGTCGGCATCATCGGCCGCGCGTACCCGACGCAGCGCCGCAGGCCGGTCGTCGACGGAGCCATGGCGTACGAGTCCGCGGCAGACGAGATCGTGTTCGTGTTCGGCCCGGTGATCGTGGGCCTCCTCGCGACGACGCTCAACCCGGCCGCTCCGGTGATCGGCGCCGCCGTGCTCGGACTGGTCTTCGTGAGCGCGTTCGCCCTGCACCCCACGGCGCAGACCGTCACGGCCGCCGTGGGCGCCGCGCGTCCGGAGCAGGCGCCCGTGCGCGACCTGTTCCGCCCGCGCGTGCTCGCGCCCGTGGCGGGCGCGCTGGGCATGGGCCTGTTCTTCGGGGCGATGCTCACGTCCCTCACGGCGTTCATGGCCGAGCGCGGCGTGCCCGAGCAGGCCGGGCTCGTCTACGGCGCGATGGGCATCGGCTCTGCGGCCCTCGCCCTCGGCGTGGCCCTGTTCCCGGCACGGTTCGCGCTGCGCGCCCGCTGGCTGACGTTCGCCTCGATCCTCGTCACGGGCACGATCGCGCTCCCGTTCGTCGGGAGCATCGGCGCGATCGCGGTCTGCCTCCTCGTGATCGGCGTCGGCATCGGACCGACGCTGGTCACGCAGTACAGCCTCGCCGCCGCGTTCAGCCCGCGCGGCCGCTCGGCCACCGTGATGACGATGCTCGGCTCTGCCATCGTCGTGGGTCAGTCCGCAGCATCCGCCCTCACGGGACTCGTCGCCGACGCCGCCGGCTCCGGCACCGCGCTCGTCGCGCCGCTGGTCGCGGCGTCGGTGGTACTCGCCGCGGGCGTCTGGAACGCCCTGGCCTCGCGCGGCTGACGGCGCCTGCTAGCGAGTCGCGTCGGCGAGGAGCCGGCGCATCTCGGCCATGGCCTCCTCGGACTGGGCGAGCAGCACGCGGAGGCGCTCGACGGTCTCCTCGGATTCTTCCGCCCGGACCTCGGGCTCGATCCCCGGCGACTCCGGCGTTCCCGCGATCGGCGCTCCGGGCCCGCTCTCAGCCGCCGCGCCGGCCTTGACGGCTCCGGCCACGGCCCCTGCCGCGACCCCCTTGGCCGCGTGATCGGCGATCGACGGCTGGCCCGCCTCGGTGCGCGCGGCGCTCGTGTCGTCGGCCGGCGCCGGGGTCGCAGCATCCGTCTCTCCCTCTTCTGCGGCCTTGCGAGGGCCGAGGAAGAGGTTCGCGAGATAGCCGGTGAAGGTACCGAAGATGCCGACGCCCACGATGATGATGAGTGTGCCGATCATGCGGCCGGCGTTGGTGACGGGGTACTGGTCGCCGTAGCCGACCGTCGAGATCGTGACGAGCGTGTACCAGAGCGCGTCCGACGCGGTCGTGATGTTGGCGCCGTCGGCGTCCTCTTCGACGTAGAGGATCGAGATGCTGCCGAACTGCAGCACGAGGATGCCCATGAGCAGCAGGGTCATGAGGGCGCTGTTCGCGCGGTCGTGGATGAGGGTCGTCCAGACGGTCCGCGGGCCGAGCTCGCGCAGCAGGCGGAAGACCCGCAGCAGGCGGAACAGTCGCAGGATCTTGAACTGCGGGAACGGCAGGCTCGCCAGCAGGTCCGCCCAGCCGAAGCCGCGGAAGAAGTAGCGGGACGCCTTCGGCGCGGTCGAGATGCGGTAGATGAAGTCGCCGAGGAAGATCGCGCTGAACAGGGCGTTCATCACCGACAGCACGAGCTCGAGTGCGCTGTCGCCGCTCACCGCGTAGACGAGCACCAGGTTGAAGATCGACAGGATCGACAGCGCGCCGATGAAGATCTCGTACGCGGTGTTCTTCAGCTCGGAACGGGCGTCCGCGCGGGCCTTCGCACGTGCACGTGAACGCTCGCGGATCTCGGAGAGGGAACGGGCCATGGCGAGGCTCCTCGGGTCGGGCGGGGCCGGATGCGTCCGGCTGTGGCCCCATTTTGCTCGCACCCCCGGCCGACGTGCGACCGCCACGCGATATCGCGATGCATACCTTGCAGTTCTAGGTAACTTGTACTTCTATGTATCTAGAACTTCTCGGCAGGAGGACGACGTGAAGATCGGCAAAGACCTGGTCGCCGCCGCGGCGACGCCGATGGTGCTCGGCATCCTCGCGGAGGGCGAGTCGTACGGCTACGCGATCCTGCAGCGCGTGGGCGAGCTGTCGGGCGGCGAGCTCGAGTGGAGCGACGGCATGCTGTACCCGCTGCTGCACCGGCTCGAACGGCTCGGGCACGTGGAGTCGTCGTGGGGCGCCTCCCCGGCCGGGCGACCCCGCAAGCACTACCGGCTCAGCCAGACCGGGCGCGCGGCGTTCGCCGAGCAGCGGCAGCAGTGGGCGGTGGTGAGCCGGGCCCTGCAGCGCGTGTGGTCGGATCGCGACGGCGGCACGGACTTCGCCGGCATCCCGGCCTTCGGAGGGGCCTGACATGACCGAAGATCTCGACCCCCGCATCGAAGACCAGATCTCGACGTGGCGCGCGTACGTCTCGCGCCCCGAGGCGATCGACGGCCGCGACGTCGACGAGCTCGAGGACCACCTGCGCGGCCAGATCGACCGGCTCGAGGCATCCGGCCTCGACGGCGACGAAGCGTTCCTCGTCGCGGTGAAGCGGCTCGGCGGCCTCGACGACCTCTCGCGCGAGTTCGCGCGCGAGCACTCCGAGCGGCTCTGGAAGCAGCTGATGTTCCGGGACGAGCCGCGTGCGCCCCGCACCGGCGGCGGACTGCTGCTCGCCGTCGGACTCGCGATGGGCGCCGCCCTCGCGGTGAAGATCCCGGCGCTGTTCGGCATCGAGTTCGCGGAGAACGGCGACTTCTACGGCCGCTGGTACGCGCTGCTGGTGCTGCCCTTCCTCGCGGCGTACTTCCTGGTGCGGCGCAAGGCGTCGCTCGCCACGATCGCGGTCGTGGCCGTGCCGTTCGTCGCGGCGGCCGTCGTGATGGCGGTCTACCCGTTCGCCCCGGGCGGCGCGACGCTCATGCTCGCGGCGACACATCTCGTCGTGGTGCTGTGGCTGGTGACCGGCGTCGCCTATGTCGACGGGCGCGTCAGGTCGAGCCGCGCCCGCATGGACTTCATCCGCTTCACCGGCGAGTGGGTCGTCTACCTCGCGCTCATCGCCCTCGGAGGCGGTGTGCTCATCGCGCTCACGATGGGCGTCTTCGCCGCGATCGACCTCGACGCCGGCTGGTTCGTCGAAGAGGTCATGGTGCCGTGCGGCCTCGCGGGCGCCATCATCGTCGCGGCGTGGCTGGTCGAGGCGAAGCAGAGCGTCATCGAGAACATCGCCCCGGTGCTCACGAAGCTCTTCACGCCGCTGTTCACACTGCTGCTGCTCGCGTTCATCGTCGCCGGCTTCATCCAGGGCAACCTCATCGACGACAGCACGACCGAGGTGTTCGGCCAGCGCGACCTGCTCATCCTCTTCGACATCGTGCTGGTCGTGGTGGTCGGCCTGCTGCTCTACGCCCTCTCTGCGCGCGATCCGCTGGCGCCGCCCTCCTGGTTCGACCGGATGCAGCTCGTCATGGTCGTCGCGGCGCTCGTGGTCGACGTCATGGTGCTCGTCGCGATGGTCGGACGCATCGCCGAATGGGGCGCGAGCCCCAACAAGCTGGCCTCGCTCGGACTCAACGTCATCCTGCTCGCGAACCTCGCCGGCGCCGCATGGCTGCAGCTGCGCTTCGCGATGCATCGGGCGCCGTACGAGCGTCTCGATCGCTGGCAGACCGGCTTCATGCCCGTCTACCTCGCCTGGGCGGCGATCGTCGTGGTCGTCTTCCCGCCGCTCTTCGGGTACGTGTAGGAGGAGAGGAACGGATGCTGCGACCCGGCGCTCAGCGCCGGGTCGCAGCATCCGTCTCACCACCCCTTCGCGCGAGAGGTCCCCCGCTGCGCGAAGCCTGTGGGCGCACCGCGGGGTCAGGGCGCCGTGCCGCCGTGGATCTCGCCGCGCCAGCTGCCGGTCTCACGACCGCGCTCCTCGATGAAGTCCTTGAACCGCTCGAGGTCCTTCTTCACCGCGTGCTCGTCGATGCCCAGCGCCGCGCCGGTCTTCTCCGTGAACGTCTCGGGCGTCCAGGTCATCTCGAGGGCGACCGTGGTGCGGTCGCCGAGCGACTGGAAGCTCACCCGTCCGCTGTGCACGGCCTCACCCTGGCTCGCCCACGCAATGTGGTCGTCGGGCACCTGATCTGTGATCGTGGCGTCGAACTCGCGCTCGACCCCGCCGATCTTCACGACCCAGTGCTGACGCCGGTCGCCGAGCTGGTCGATGCGCTCCACCGCGGACATGAACCGCGGGAACTCCTCGAACTGGGTCCACTGGTCGTACACCGCGCGGATCGGGGCGTCCACGTCGGTCTCTGCTGTCACCGTGCTGGTTGCCATGACGGCTCCTCTCATCGGGAACAGCCACGCTACGAACCGCCCCCTGCGGCCGCACGGGGGTTGACTCGTGGCGGAGCGGCCGGTACGGAGACGGATGCTGCGACCCGGCGATGACGCCGGGCCGCAGGTGTGCGGCCGGGCGGATGCGCCGTGTCGGCGGCGACGCCTAGTCTCGTGTCATGCGCCGGTCGCGAGGGGCGGGATCGTGAGCGACATCATCGCGCCCCGGCGCTGGGTGCTCCACGTCGACCTCGACCAGTTCATCGCCGCCGTCGAGATCCTGCGCAACCCCGAGCTCGCGGGCAAGCCCGTCATCGTGGGCGGCCGAGGCGATCCCACCGAGCGCGCGGTCGTCTCGACGGCCTCGTACGAGGCACGCGAGTTCGGTGTCGGATCAGGGATGCCGCTGCGCATCGCCGCGCGGAAGATCCCGGATGCCGTGATCCTGCCGGTCGACGCGCCGCTGTACCTCGCGGCGTCCGAGGAGGTCATGGCGACGCTGCGTGCCCAGCCGGGAGCCGTCGTGCAGGTGCTCGGGTGGGACGAGGCGTTCGTCGGCGTCGAGACCGACGACCCCGAAGGCTATGCCCGCCGGCTGCAGCAGGACGTGCTCGACCGCACCCGGCTGCACTGCAGCGTCGGCATCGGAGACAACCTGGTGCGCGCGAAGAATGCCACCGACTTCGGCAAGCCGCGCGGCACCTTCTCCCTCACCGCCGACAACTGGCTCGAGGTGATGGGCCACCGGCCGACGATCGCGCTGTGGGGCGTCGGCTCCAAGATCTCGAAGCGGCTCGCGCTGCTCGGCATCGAGACGGTGGCGGAGCTCGCCGTGGCCGACTCGGATGCCCTGACGCAGGAGTTCGGGCCCAAGATGGGGCTCTGGTATCGCCAGCTCGGTCGCGGCGACGGCACGAACGTCGTGGACGACACCCCTTGGGTGCCCCGCGGCCACAGCAAGGAGACGACGTTCCAGGTCGACATCGTCGAGCCCGTCGAGATCGAGGACGCCGCCCGCCGGCTCGTGGGCGAGGTGCTCGACGAGGTGGCCGCCGACGACCGCCCCGTCGTCGGGCTGGGGCTGAAGGTGCGCTACGCGCCGTTCCTCACCAAGACGTTCACGAAGAAGATCCCGTCGACGTCCGACCGCGAGGTCGTACTCGCCCGCACGATGGAGCTCGTCGCGAAGATCGAGCCCGGCCGCCCAATCCGCCTCCTCGGCGTACGGGCCGAGATGGCGATGCCCGACGACGCCCGCGAGGGCCACACGCCGACCCGCGGCGGCTGGTGACCGATACGGGACTGGGTAGACGGGCACTCGCAGAGCCTGCCAGCGCGGGATCCCGCGACGTAGCGTGGAGTCATGGCTGACATCCGCGCCGAGGTGAAGGAGTTCTTGAGCTCCCGTCGCGCCCGGCTCACCCCCGAGCAGGCGGGCCTGCCCGCGTACGGCGGCAACCGCCGGGTCGCGGGCCTCCGCCGCGAGGAGGTGGCGATGCTCGCCGGCGTCTCCGTCGACTACTACGTGCGCCTCGAGCGGGGCAACCTCTCCGGCGCGTCGGAGAGCGTGCTCGACGCCGTCGCCCGCACGCTCCAGCTCGACGAGGCCGAGCGGGAGTACCTGTTCGACCTCGCGCGCGCGGCCGGTCCCGGGCGGAAGCCCGCTCGACGGCCGTCGGCGACCGTGAGGCCTGCGGTGCAGCAGGTGCTGGACGCGTTCACCGAGGCTCCGGCATGGGTGCGCAACGGCCGGCACGACATCCTCGCCGCGAACCTGCTCGCCCGGGCCCTCTACTCCCCCGTCTTCGACGACCCGCGCCGGCCCGTCAACACCACCCGGTTCGCCTACCTCAACCCCGCTGCCCGCGAGTTCTGGCGCGACTACGACCAGATCACGCACGACTCCGCCGCGATGCTGCGCATGGAGGCGGGCCGCAACCCGCACGACCCCGAACTCATCCGCCTCGTCGGAGAGCTGTCGACGCAGAGCGAGCTGTTCCGCGAGCGCTGGGCCTCGCGCGACGTGAAGTTCCACCGCAGCGGCCTCAAGCGCCTGCACCACCCCGTGGTCGGCGACCTCGAGCTGAACTACGAGTCGATGGACCTGCCGAGCGAGCCCGGGCTCGTGCTCAACGTCTACACCGCCCCGGCGGGCTCACCGTCGGCCGACGCCCTCAAGCTCCTCGCCTCGTGGGCGGCGACGCAGGCCGCCGAGTTCGCTTCCTTCGACGCGTCCGCGTCCGCCGACGCCGCGCGCTGAGCGGATCCCGGCTTCGAGCCAAGGGATTCCCACCGAGACCGAGTACGACGTCCCCGGTCTCAGCCGGAACGCCTTGGCTGGACCGCCGGACCTCAGAGTGCTGCTCGCCTGTCACGATGTGCCGGGCGAGCCAGCACTTGGTGACAGGTGAGCAGCAGTTCGGGCTGCGATCAGGCCGGCATGACGAGCAGCGTCGTGGCCGCGGCATCCGGTCCGGTGATCGCGCCGACGGGACCCGGTCCGTAGCGGTCGTACTTGGCGTGCAACGCAGCGTCGACGGCGGGCGCCACGGCCTCGTCGGCCAACCCGAACGTCACGTCCTTCTCGACGCCGCCGGCCGTCACTCGGCCGGCGCCCGACCGCAACGCGCGACGGAACCAGCCGTTCTCGGGGCCGTGCGCCGACCGGATGTAGAGCGCGTCCCCCACCGCCGCGTGCCAGATCGTGACGGCCGGGCGCAGCGTTCCGTCGGGCCGCCGCGACGAGATGCGCAGCTCGGTGGCCGCGCCGACGCGGCGCAGCTCGCTCTCGTCCCACGCAGCCATCACAGACCCACCATCGCCATGCCGGCGTCGTTGTAGCGGTTGCCCACCACCACGGCAGCGAGCCTGTCGAGCGTCGCGACGTCGTCGGCTGACAGCGCCACCACGGTCGCACCGGCGTTCTCGTCGACGCGCTCACGGCGGCGCGTGCCCGGGATCGGGACGACGGACGGATGCCGCGACAGCAGCCACGCGAGGGCCACCTGGCCGGGCGTCGCCCCGCGTGCGGCGGCGACCTCGCGCACGCCGTCGACGATCGCCTGGTTCGCGCGGAGGTTGTCGGGTTGGAAGCGCGGGGTGGTCGCGCGGAACTCGCCCGGTCCGAACGTGGCGTCCGCCGTGACGGTGCCCGTCAGGAATCCCTTGCCCAGCGGGCTGAACGGCACGAACCCGATGCCGAGCTCGATGCACGTCGGCAGCACCTCGGCCTCGGGGTCGCGAGTCCACAGCGAGTACTCGCTCTGCACGGCCGTCACAGGGAACACCGCGTGCGCGCGACGGATGGTGGCCGCACCGGCCTCGGAGAGACCGAAGTGCTTCACCTTCCCCGCCGCGACGAGCTCGCCGACGGCGCCTGCCACATCTTCGATGGGCATGGCGGGGTCGACGCGGTGCTGGTAGAACAGGTCGATCGCGTCGACGCCGAGGCGCTGGAGCGAGGCATCCGCGACCCGACGGATCTGCTCGGGGCGCGAGTCGGTGCCGCGCATCTTTCCGTCGACGATGTCCCAGCCGAACTTCGTCGCGACGACCACGCGGTCACGGATCGGGGCGATCGCCTCGCCGACGAGCTTCTCGTTGTCGTACGGGCCGTACACCTCGGCGGTGTCGATGAACGTCACGCCCTGGTCCACCGCGTAGCGGAGCACGCCGATCATGTCGTCGCGGTCGCCGGGATTCGGGCCGTAGCTCATCGACATCCCCATGGCGCCGATGCCGATCGCCGAGACCTCGAGACCCTGGCCGAGCTGCCTGGTGTGCATGGTTCCTCCTCGTGCCGCACAGCGCTCGCCCGCGGCATCCTTCATCCCACTCCTGTCAGCGTGCAGGCGGGAGACCCCGCTGTGACAGGTACCGCGAGAACCCCTCGCGAAGGCGTCAGCGGATGTCGGCGAGCGCGCGGTGGACGGATGCCACGGCGCTGGACCCCTCCCCCACCGCGGCGGCGACGCGCTTCATCGATCCTCGCCGCACGTCGCCCGCGGCGAAGATGCGGGGCACGGACGTCTCGAACGGCAGCGGTTCACGGCCCATTCCCTGCCACCGCTCCAGCGACTGCACCGACACGTCGGTGCCGGTTCGCAGGAACCCGTCGGCGTCGCGATCGAGCTCCGCGAGCCAGGAGGTCGCGGGCTCGGCGCCGATGAAGCAGAACAGCCCGCGCGCCGCGACGTCGCCGATCGAGTCGATGCTCACCCTCTCGAGGACGGACCCGCCACCGAGCGCCGTGACACGGGACTGGGTGTGCACGTCGATCCGTGGATCCTCGAGCAGCCGGTCGACGAGGTACGACGACATGCGACTGCCGAGATCGGAGCCGCGCACCACCAGGTGCACGGGGCATCCGTTCGCGGCGAGGTACAGCGACGCCTGCCCGGCGGAGTTGGCCCCGCCGACGACCACCACCGGCGACTCGAACACCTGCCGGAGCTCCAGCGGAGTGGCGGCGTAGAAGATGCCCGCGCCCTCGAACTCGTTCCAGCGGTCGAGGTCGAGCGTGCGATACGCGGCTCCCGATGTCACGATCGCCGTGCGGGCGCGGATGACGCGACCATCGGTGAGCGTGACGTCGAGGTCGCGCCCTGCCGGACGGAGATCCGCCGCCTCGCAGGGCGCGTAGACCCGCACTCCGAACTTGAGCGCCTGCAGCGACGCCTGGCCGATGAGGTCGCCGCCGCTGACGCCGAACGGGAAGCCCAGGAAGTTCTCGATGCGCGACGTCGCCGCCGCCTGCCCACCCGGGGCCACGGCATCCAGCAGCACCGTGCTCAGCCCCTCGGACGCCCCGTAGATGGCGGCGGCGAGGCCGGCGGGTCCGCCGCCCACGACGACCAGATCGACGACCTCGTCGGCCCGGCCCTGGTAGCTCAGCCCGAGGCGCTCGGCGACCATGCCGGGCGTCGCATTCTTCATGGCCTCGCCTTGGATGAAGGCGACCGGCAGGTCGTCGAGGCCGATGCCGTGCTCGCCGAGCGTCCAGAGGTCTCCGGGCTCCAGCTCGATCGCCGTGTGCACCAGGTCGACCCGTTCGGCGAAGCGCCGCAGGGCGAGGAAATCCCTCGATGAGCGCGGTCCGACGAGCTTGAGGGTCAGTGCGGCGGGTCCGGTGCGGAGGATCTCCCGCCGTGCCCACAGCGCGTGGAGGATGATGTCGCACAGTTCGTCGTCTTCGGCCATCAGCAGTCTGAGGCGCGACCGGCTGACCCGCAGCATCCGTCCCGCCTTCGTCGCCCGTGCCGACAGGAACGCGCCCTGCCCGTTGAGGAGGCCGAGCTCACCGACGAAGCTGCGCGGGCCCATCGTGCCGACGTGCGTCTCGCCCACCCATCCGAAGGCGACCCGGACGATCTCGATCTCGCCGGTGTCGACGAGGATCAGGTCGTAGTCGAGGTCGCCGGCTTGGAACAGGTACTCGCCCGCGGCGACGTCCTGCGGCTCGCCGAACGACCGCAGGCGCGCCCACTGCGCGTCGGTGAGCGCGGGCTTCATCATGCGCTCGAACTCGCGCTGCGTCATCTTCGCGTTGCCCATCGCACGCCCTTTCTCAGCGGTGGATCAGTTCGCGCCAGTCGGCCGGAACCCGGCCTCGCGGCCCTGGCGACGGCTGGGTGTCGGGACGCGACTCGGGCGGCGAGAGCCGCGGCCCGTCGACGTAGTCCTGGGCGACGTAGTCCCAGAACCAGTCCTCGCCCGGTTCGAAGCTGCGGACGTAGCGGTGGCCCGTCGCCCGGAAGTGCGCGGTCGCGTGCTGCGCCGGCGAGGTGTCGCAGCATCGCACATCACCACACACCGCGCAGCGCCGCAGGTGCACCCACCACCCGCCGACGTCGTCGCAGTCGGCGCAGCCCTCGCCCGAGGGCGGCACGGTGGGGTCGATCTCGCTCAGGCTCATGCGCCTGCCTCTCGTCGCACGCGTTCCGTCGGTGCGATGGTAACGCGCCACGGACCGCGGAGGGCCGGTTAGAGTGGCGCGATGATCGAGGTCGCGGACGGTGTGCTCGTCGCCACGAGCCGCGTGATGTCGACGACCTCGACCGTGCTGTTCCGCGATGGCGAGGCTCTGCTCATCGATCCGGCGTGGATGCCCGACGAGCTCGACGCCCTCGCCGACGAACTCGATGCCCGCCGACTCCGCGTCATCGGCGGCTTCGCCACGCACGCGCATCACGACCACCTGCTGTGGCACCCGCGCTTCGGCGACGCCCCGCGCTGGGCGTCGGCCGCGACCGCGGCGCTGGCGCGCGACGAGCGGGAGGCCCTCTCCGGCGCGCTCGGCGGGGATTTCGCGAGCGAGCTGGTCGAGCTGATGGGACGTGTGGAGGCGACGGATGCTGCGATCCCGCGTGCGTCGGTTCCGCGGGGATTCGCCCCCGAACTGGTGGTGCACGACGGTCACGCCCCGGGTCACACCGCCGTGTGGCTGCCGGAGCAGCGAGTGCTGATCGCGGGCGACATGCTCAGCGATCTGGAGCTGCCCCTCCCCTTCGAGCCCGACAACCTGCCGTCGTATGCCGCCGCGCTCGACCTGATCGCTCCGTATGTCGCCCATGCCGACGTCGTGATCCCCGGCCACGGATCGCCCGGCACCGACGCGACCCGTCGTCTGGACGCCGATCGCCGCTACCTCGACGACGTCATCGCCGGACGGGTGCCGACCGACCCGCGCCTCGCGAACGCGGGGATGCCGGAGGCGTACGAGCGCCTCGCAGCCCTGGTCGCGGGGGCCGCCGACCCCTGAGCACCTCAGTCGAGCTCGGCCGAGGTGTCGCGCGGGTAGGCGCCGCCGGCGAGCTTCACGAGCTGCGCATGGGCGTACTCGCAGACGAGAGCGTGGCGGTAGACCATGCGGGGGACGTCGACGTTCGAGTCCATCCAGAGGCTCATGCCGGCGAGCTTCCAGTGGCGGAAGGTGTCGTCGCCGGTGACGAGCGCGAGGATCTCGAGGAACGAGTCGTCGAACCGGATCGAGTGCACCGCGCGACGGTACTCCTCGACCGTGAGCGCCATCGAGAACGGGATGTTCATGAAGCACAGCGCGGTCTGGATGTCGAGCCGCAGGTAGCGCCGCCGACCCCGCTCGGCATCGAGCGGCGGGATGTCGAGCTGTGCGAAGTCGAGGCTGTCCGGCCGCGTGAGGGGAACCCCGTCGAGCGCGATGAGCACGTCGTACACGTTGACGTCGTGCTCGACGACGGCCGAGTCGCCGAGTCCCGCGAGCGTCTCCGGCCGGAGTGTGACGGGCGCCATGTCGACCGCCGTGTTGCGGATGATGAAGTTCACGAGGTTCGTCTCGACCACGAAGTGCCGGATCAGCAGCTCGACCGCGCCGGGCGCGACGAAGCGCCGCAGGAACCACACGCACAGCGCGTCCATCGTCGCCAGCGGCATCCACCGGAACGGCAGCACGCGCTTCACGATCGAGATGATCGCGACGAGCACGCGCGAGACGATCCGCGCGATCGGATAGAGCCACCGGCGCGACAGGCGCCGCTGGTCGTTGATGATCCGACGAACCAGCGCGCGGTCGAGCGGGACGGAGGGATCGGCGTACACCGCCTCCCACATGCTCGGATCGGAGCGCACGAACTCCGGGATGCTCGGTCGCGGCGCCGCCACGTCAGCGATCCAGTTCCTCGAGCTGCAGCGCATACAGGCGTGCCACCACCTGCGCGCAGCGCACGATGTCGTCGGCATCGCCGTCGTCGATGATGCCCGAGGTCAGGATCGCCTCCATGTCGCCGGTGTGCGCGGCGTCGGCATCCTGGTGGTAGCGCATGAAGTGCACCTGATTGTCGGCGAGACCGAGCACCTCCTGGAATCGCGCCGCCCAGCCCGCCGCGCGCTTCGCGCCCAGCCCTTCGATGATGAACATCGCGCCCAGCAGCCCGACCGGGTTGGGCTGGGCGGCGTAGTGGAACATGTAGCCCGACAGCGCCTCCGACCCGAGGTTCTTGCGGCCGCGGCGCAGCTCGTCGAGCGAGCCGCCGATCGCGACGTAGTCGCGCTCGAGCATCAGGTAGTCGCGGTGCTCCTCCTCGGCGTGGCGGATCGCGGCCGCGCGCAGCTCGAAGTGCTCGATGTCGAAGCTGGACGCCGCCCGCGAGATCCACGGCGACCCGTCGACCACCTGCTGACGCAGGTTGAAGAGCAGCCGCCGGTAGTCCTCGAGCGTGACGGTGCCGTCGGCGAGGCGCTGCAGGATCGGCACCCGGTCCAGCCGCTCCTCGAGCTCGACCCAGACGTCCGCGAGGCGCTCGAACAGGGTGCCGGCGCCGTCCGAGGCGGTGCCGGCGGAGACGGTCGTGGTGCTGCTCATGTCGGTGCTCCTTGCTGGTCGCGGGGTGCGACCACGGTGAGATGGGCGAAGGCGAACGAGAACCGCCCGGACTCGGGCACGGCGAGAAGGACGGTCTCGCCCGGCGCGAAGCGCCCGGTGTGCCACGCCTCTTCGAGCGCGATGAAGATGCTCGCCGCTCCCGTGTTGCCTCGCGTCTCGAGGTTCGAGAACCAGCGGTCGGTGTCGAGCGTCGGGATGCGGCGGCGCAGCGCCTCGAACGCGACGTCGCGGAACATGTTCGTGCTGTAGTGGCAGACGACGTGGTCGAGATGACGCACGTCGACCAGCCCGATGTCGACGAGCTCCTCGAACTGGCGGATCCCGGCATCCGCGAGGTCGTCGAGCATGCTCACGTCCTGCCGGAGCAGGAACATCCCGGCCGCGTCCCCCTCGGCGATGCCGACGTCCTGCCAGGTGCCGCCGACGACCGGCTCGGCGCCGACCATGCCGGCCCGCATGCACACGTCGTGCTCGTGCGCGAGCGAGACATGGCGCACCCAGTCGACGCGCAGCGACGGCTTGCTCGGGTGCGGCTGGAACTCGACGACGACCGCGCCCGCCCCGTCAGACAGCATCCAGCGGAGGAAGTGGGCGTCCATGCCGGCACGGATGCCGTCGTACCGGCGCTGCCGGAGGCTCCGGCTCGCGAGCTCCGAGCCCACCACGGCGGCCCGGGGATGGTCGCCGAGCCGGACCTTGCTGACGACGGCGTCCAGCGCCGCGAGGCTCGACGCGCACACGCCGGACGCCGACAGCAGCTGCATCGGCCCACCGCCCAGTCGCCCGTGGACCATCGACGCGAACCCGGGTACCAGCACGTCGCCCATCGTGGTCGCGCACGCGAGCATGCGGATGTCGCCGGCGTCGATACCGCGGTCGTCGAATGCGGCAGAGAGGGCCTTGACGGCGAGCTCCTCGTTGAGCTCCGTCGGCTCGCCGCGCTCGTCGAGCGCGTAGTGCCGCTGCCGGATTCCGTTCGAATCGAGGATGCGCCGCCGGATCCGCTCCGTGACCGCGTCGTCACCCCCGAGACGCGCCGCGATGCCGTCGTTGTCGACCGGCTCCCCCGGCAGGTACCGGCCGAACCCGGTCAGGTAGGCATTCGCCGTCGCGCCCATGGTGAGAAGACTAAGGGGCGGACACGGATGCTGTGCCCCGCAGCATCCGTCACCTCCGAAGTGACAGTGCCCCGGTCCCGTTTTCGCCGCGACGGAACTATGGTGTGCGCAGAGGGGTCGCGTGGCGGCGGCCGAGTATCGACGGAGATGACGTCATGGAACACACCAACGATGCGGTCGTGACTCTCAGCGAAGAGCAATGCTGGAACCTGCTCGCGCGCGGCGAGCTGGGTCACCTCGCCCTGGATGCGAACGGCGATCCCGACATCTTCCCGGTGAATTACGTGATCGACGGGCCCCGCGTGCTGTTCCGCACCGCGCCCGGCTCCAAGCTCGCGGAACTCGCGGAGCATCCGCGGGTGGCGTTCGAGGTCGACGAGTACGACGACACGTACGCCTCGAGCGTGATCGTCAAAGGCGTGGCGGAGCGGATCGAGCTGCAGCGCGAGATCGACGAGGCCGACGCGCTGCCGCTCACCCCGTGGATCCCGACACTCAAGTACCGCTGGGTGCGCATCGTGCCGACGCAGATCACCGGGCGGTGGTTCGCACGCACGCCGGAGCCCGAGCGGTACAAGGCATCGTCGAAGGAGGGCGCGTAGGCGGGTTCGCGGGGTCGAACGCCCCTGCATCCGCGGGTCTACACGCTCACGCGGCCGCTCCCCGCGTACACGTTCAATGACCGTCCTCGCGAGAACCCGACGAGGGTGAGCCCGGACGCCGCCGCCAGTTCGACGGCCAGCGACGACGGCGCCGACACCGCCGACAGCGCCGGGATGCCGGCCATGATCGCCTTCTGCACGAGCTCGAAGCTCGCGCGGCCCGACACCTGCAGCACGGTTCCGGTCAGCGGCAGCCGGTCTTCGAGCACGGCCCAGCCGATCACCTTGTCGACGGCGTTGTGGCGCCCGACGTCTTCGCGCAGCACGAGGAGCTCGCCCGACGCGGCGTCGAACAGCGCCGCGGCGTGGAGGCCGCCGGTCTTGTCGAACACCTCCTGACCCGCGCGAAGCTCGTCGGGCAGGCCCGCCAGCCAGTTCGCGGGGAAGGTGACATCATCCGCGCCTACGTCGTAACGCGACTGCTTCTCGATGGCCTCGATCGACGCGGTGCCGCACACGCCGCACGAACTCGTCGTGTAGAAGTTGCGCGCGATGTCCACGGCCGCGGGCGCGACATCCGGCGCCAGGGTGACGTCGAGGACGTTGTACGTGTTGTTCCCGTTCGCACTCCCGGGGGATGCACCCGTGCCGGGCCCGCCGCAGTGGATCGCGGAACGGAAGTCCCGACCCGAGCGGATCACGCCCTCGCCGGTCAGGAACCCGGCCGCGAGCTCGATGTCGTTCCCGGGGGTGCGCATCGTGACGGTGAGCGGCTCCCCCGCGACACGGATCTCCAGCGGCTCCTCCACCGCGAGGGTATCCGGCCTCCGGCGCGTGACCGCGCCCGACTCATCGAAGACGATGCGGGTGACGGGGCTGCGGGTGGTGATGCGGCCCATCTCAGCCGCCGATCGCGTTCATGCCGCGCGCGGGCTGCAGGAAGGCGGGATCGTTGATCGCATGCCCCGGCAGCTTGCCGTGCACGCAGGACCGCAGCATCCCATCGATCCCGGTCTCGACCGGCTCACCCCCCGGGGAAGGGCCGGTGCGGAGGATCGGCAGCAGGTCGTACTCGGTGCTCGAGAACAGGCAGTTGCGCAACTGCCCGTCCGCGGTCAGC
This sequence comes from Microbacterium trichothecenolyticum, assembly GCF_041938625.1. GTDB lineage: Bacteria > Actinomycetota > Actinomycetes > Actinomycetales > Microbacteriaceae > Microbacterium > Microbacterium trichothecenolyticum_D. The sequence goes on from NZ_CP169427.1 coordinate 3,805,989, forward strand.
CGCAACCGGTCGCAGTCGCCGCAGAACGGCGCCGTCACCGACGCGATCACCCCCACCGCGTGCGGGCCGCCGTCCAACACCCACCGCGCCGCGGGCGCCCCACCCCGACCGGGCACGGGCGTCAACGTCCACCGCGCCGACAGGGCGGTCAGGATCTCCTCCTGCGTCACCATCCGCGACCGCTCCCAGGTGTGCCCGGCATCCAACGGCATCTGCTCGATGAACCGCATCTGCGCGTCATGCGCGATCGCGAACTCCACCAACTCCACCAGCTCGTCCTCGTTGACATTCCGCATCGCCACCGCATTCAGCTTCAGCGGCCGCAACCCCGACGCCTGCGCTGCGGCGATCCCCGCCCGCACATCGTCCAGCCGGTCCCGGCGGGTCAGCACGTGGAACCGGTCACGACGCAGCGTGTCGATCGAGATGTTCAACCGGTGCAACCCGGCATCCACCAGCGCGGGCAGCAGCTCCGGCAGCCGGATCCCGTTCGTGGTCATCGCGACCTCCACCGGCGCCCCGTCCGGCCCGGTGATCGCCGCCAGCCGGCGCACCACCTCGACGATATCGGTGCGCAGCAGCGGCTCCCCACCGGTGAGCCGGAACGTGGTGATCCCGTCCGCCGCCGCCACCCGCGCGATCCGCACGATCTCATCCACCGTCAGGATGCTCGTCCTCGCCAACCACTCATTGCCCTGCTCCGGCATGCAGTACGTGCACCGCAACGAACACCGATCCGTCAACGAGACCCGCAGATCCCGATGCACCCGCCCATGCATGTCCACGAGGGGAGCGCCCATCGACACGGCCGGCGCCGCGGTCGCGGGTGCGCCGCGGTCCGCGGATGCCGCGGGATGCAGCATCCGTCGCCCGATCGTGACCGGGATCGCCGTCATCCGCCGAGTCCCAGCCAGGTGGCGGTGCCGTCGATCTCCACCTGCCGCTTCCACACCGGGAGGTCGGTCTTGATCGTCTCGATGAGGGTCCGGCACACGGCGAAGGCGTCCCCGCGATGCGCGGAGGCGACGGCGACCACGACCGCGATGTCCCCGACGCTCAGGCGTCCGACCCGATGCGACACGGCGACGAGCGCATCGCTGCGGCGCACGGCGGCCTCGGCGATGCGTCGCAGCGCGCTCTCGGCGTCAGGATGTGCGGAGTACTCCAGAGCGTCGACGGCGGACGCGGCATCCGGATCGTGATCGCGCACGCGGCCGACGAATGTCGTGACCGCCCCCGCCGCAGGGTCGTCGACGGCCCGCAGATGCGCGTCGACATCGAGCGGCGCCGAGTCGACCACGGCGAGGCACACCGCCCCCCTGGCGCCGGGCGATGCGGGCGCGACCGTGCTCATCCGCGCCGCTCGAGCCGGACGATGACGGCCTTGGAGGTGGGTGTCCCCGACACGTCGGCGACGGAGTCGAGCGGCACGAGCACGTTCGTCTCGGGGTAGTACGCGGCGGCGTTGCCCCGCGGCGTGTTGTAGGCCACGATCCGGAACTGTTCGGCGCGGCGCTCCTCGATCGTGCCGTCGGGCCGTGTCCACTCCGATACCAGGTCGACGATCTCGTCTTCGGCGAAGCCGAGATTCTGGATGTCCTTGGTGTTCACGAGCACGACGCGGCGGCCATCGTGGATGCCGCGGTACCGGTCGTCCTTGCCGTAGATCGTGGTGTTGTACTGGTCGTGCGAGCGCAGCGTCTGCAGCAGCAGCCGGCCCCGCGGGATCACCGGGTACTCGAGCGGGTTCGCCGTGAACCGGGCCTTGCCGTCGATGGTCGCGAACCGGCGGGCGTCGCGGGGGCCGTTGGGCAGGAAGAACGTCCGGCCCTTCTGGATTCGCGTCTCGAAGTCCTCGAACCCCGGGATGGTGCGCTCGATGTGCGAGCGGATGAGGGCGTAGTCGGCCTCGAGCGCCGCCCAGTCGGCGTGAGGGACATTGGCCGACCCTTCGGCAAGCGCCGTGACCCGGTGGCCGGCCGGTTCCGTGTGTTCGGGCTCCGCGGCGCCGTGCTCGGGAAGGCCGCGCTCGGGATCGCCGCGGTGCGAGACCGGGGCGGCCACCGGGGATGCTCCGTCCCCGAAGACGAGCCCGCAGATCCGCGCGACGATGGCGACCTCGCTGAGCAGGTCCTCCGACGGCGGCGCGAGCCGGCCGCGCGAGGCGTGCACCGCGCCCATCGAGTCCTCGACCGTGACCCGCTGCTCCGCGCCGCCGCGGCGGTCGCGATCGGTGCGGCCGAGCGTCGGCAGAATGAGCGCACGGCGCCCCGTGACGACGTGCGACCGGTTGAGCTTGGTCGAGACGTGGACGGTGAGCCCGACCCGCGCCATCCCGGCCTCGACGACCGCGGTGTCGGGGGTGGCCGACACGAAGTTGCCGCCCATGCCCATGAAGAAGGGCACGCGACCGTCCCGCATCGCGCGGATCGCCTCGACCGTGTCGAAGCCGTGCTCGCGCGGGGCGCGGAACGAGAATTCGCGGTCGAGCGCCTCGAGGAACTCCTCGGCAGGCTTCTCGTAGATGCCGACGGTGCGGTCGCCCTGCACGTTCGAGTGCCCGCGGACGGGGCAAACGCCGGCGCCCGCTCGTCCGATGTTGCCCTGCAGCAGCAGCACGTTGACCACGTCCCGCAGCGTCGGCACGGAGTGCTTGTGCTGGGTCAGCCCCATCGCCCAGCACACGATGGTGGCCTTCGACGCGCGCACCTCTTCCCCGATCTTGCGCAGCGTCTTCTCGGGCAGCCCGGTCGCTTTCACGAGCTCGGGCCACGCAGCATCCGTCATCGCCTGACGGTAGGCGTCGAAACCGCTCGTGTGCTCCGCGATGAACTCGTGGTCGAGCACGCCCCCCTCGGCCGTTTCGATCTCGAGGAGGTGCTTGCCGATCGCCTGGAACAGCGCCTGGTCGCCGCCCGCGCGCACCTGCACGAAGCGGTCGGCGATCTTGGTGCCGCCGAACGCCACGCCGCGCACGGTCTGCGGGTTCTCGAACCGCATGAGCCCGGCCTCGGGCAGCGGATTCACGGCGATCACCCGCGCGCCGCGCTGCTTCGCCTTCTCGAGGGCCGAGAGCATGCGGGGGTGGTTCGTGCCGGGGTTCTGGCCGGCGACGATCAGCAGGTCGGCCTCGTGGATGTCTTCGATCGACACGGTGCCCTTGCCGATGCCGATGGTCTCGGTGAGCGCCGAACCCGACGACTCGTGGCACATGTTGGAGCAGTCCGGCAGGTTGTTCGTGCCGAGGCCCCGCACCAGCAGCTGGTAGAGGAATGCGGCCTCGTTGGAGGTGCGTCCGGAGGTGTAGAACACGGCCTCGTCGGGGTCGTCGACGGCTCTGAGCTCGTCCGCGACGAGGGCCAGTGCGTCGTCCCACGAGATCGGCCGGTAATGGGTCGCGCCCTCATCGAGCACCATGGGGTGCGTCAGCCGGCCCTGCTGCCCGAGCCACCAGTCGTCGTGGGCGCGCAACTCCTCGAGCGAGTGCGCGGCGAAGAAGTCCGGACCGACGCGGCGGAGCGTGGCCTCTTCGGCGACCGCCTTCGCGCCGTTCTCGCAGAACTCCGCCATATGGCGCTTGTCCTCCTCGGGCCACGCGCAGCCGGGACAGTCGAACCCGTCCTTCTGGTTCACGCGCATCAGCGTCTGCACCGACCGCGCGACGCCCATCTGCTCGTTCGCGATCTGCAGTGCGTGCAGCACCGCCGGCACGCCCACCGCGACCTTCTTGGGTCGCGACACGTGCATGCGCGTCTCGTCGATATCTGTCTTCGGGGGCTGCGTCGCCATGGCGCCAGGTTACGTCCCGAGAAGAGGCCGCCATCACGGCGTGGCACCGCCGGCGATCGCCGAGCGAATTTCCCGCACGCGAGGGCGCATGATCCGGTATCATCCCGCGCCGGCGCGTCAGGCGGGGGGAGTCACCAGACGGCGCGCGGCCGCGTCGACGGCCAGCGACAGCGGCGGCCGCGGTTCCTCGCCGAGCGTCGCGAGCACGATCGGGATGCTGACCTCGGGGCGCACGATCTCGGCGGCCTGCACGCCGATGCTCGCGGCCGCCTTCGGCACCGCGGAACGCGGCACCACGCTGACCCACTCCCCTGTGCGCGCGAGGGCGAGGAGCGCCTCGACCGAGTCCACTTCGACACGCGGACGCAGCCGCACCCCCCGGTCGGCGAGCGCGTCGTCCAGGATCTGCCGCGCGCGCATGCCCGGCTCGAGGACGCACACCGGCAGTTTCTCAAGCTCGGCCAGTTCGATCGTGCCCCCGAGGTCGGTGCGGGCCGCCGCACCCACGACCACGAGACGATCCGTCTCGACGAGGATGTGACGGATATCGTCGGCCGCTGCCGCCGACGGGTGCAGCAGGCCGGCATCGAACTCGAACGAGCGAAGGCCGGCGACGACCTGCTCGGATGTCAGGCCGGTGATCAGCCGCACCTGCAGATCGGGATGCGTGGCGCACAGCTCGGCGAGCACCCTCGCCGCCAGCGCGACACCCGACGGGATGACCCCGACGCGCACGACTCCGTTGAGGCGGGCCGCCGCGCTGCTGACCTCGTCTTTGAGCGCGCGGTGGTCGGCGATCATGCGCCGCGCCCACACCAGCACCGCCTCGCCCTCTGGTGTCAGCCCCTGGAACGAGCGGCCGCGCCGCACCAGCGGCACGCCGAGCTCCGCCTCGAGCTTGCGGATCGACTCCGACAGGGCGGAGGCCGATACGAAGGACGCGGCGGCGGCGCGGCCGAAGTGCTTCTCCCGCGCGACCGCGACGAAATACTCGAGCTGAGTGAACAGCATCCCGCGCCCCCTCGTCGTCGTCGCACGACCGAACTCCGCGCGATCGACCCGTGCGACCTCGTTCTTCACACAGCGTACGAGTTCTTGACGCTGAACCGTCGCCCGGGCAGTGGGCCACACGCATCTAGTGCCTCGTCCTCGAACGGCTCCCCCGACGGATGCTCGCGCCACGGTCGATCCCGACGCGATCGCGCTGACGCGATCGCTCGCGCGTGACAGTAGCCGACGCTCCTCCGGCGCCGGAGGCACTGCGGCGTTGCCACCGACGCTCCTGCGGGGCTAGCCTGACGCTGGTGCCGGTCGGAGCCGACGGTCCCTGACTCCGGGTGCGGCCGTCACCGTCAGTTCAGGGGAGTCCTCATGGACGCGCCGACCGCCCTCGATCGAAGGCGCACCGCTTACGGCGAACATCGCTGGAGTGACGCCATCGCCGACTTCGACGCGGCCGATCGAGCGTCGGCGGCGACCGCCCTCGACCTCGCGCAGTTCGCGATCGCGGCAACCCTGGTCGGACGATTCGAAGAGGGCGTCGACTGGCTGACGCGGGCCCACGAGGCCTTCCTTGCAGACGGCGACGTGGACGGCGCGGTCCGCTGCGCCGCGTGGCTCGGGATGCAGTTCATGGACGCCGGGGACCGCGCGCAGGCCGGTGGCTGGTTCGCGCGCGCTCAGCGACTGGTGGACGAGCACCCTGAGGGACGCCCCGACCACGGCTTCCTCCTCATCCCCGAGGGGCTCGCCGCGTTGTACGGCGGTGACGGCGCTCGAGCCGCATCCGTATTCGGTCGCGCCGCGGAACTCGCCCGCGCCGCGAAGGACCCCGACCTCGTCGCGCTCGCCGAACTCGGCCTCGGGCAGTCGGAGATCATGCTCGGGCGGCCCGCGGCGGGACTCGCGCGGCTGGACGAGGTCATGGTCGCCGTCACGGCCGGCGAGGTCTCGCCGGTCCCCTCCGGCATTGTGTACTGCGCCGTGCTGCAGGCGTGCCGGTTGGCTTTCGACGTGCAGCGCGCCCACGAGTGGACCCGGGCGCTCGACCGCTGGTGCGCCGAACGGCCCGACATGGTCGCGTTCAGCGGGCAGTGTCACGCCCAGCGTGCGGCGCTGTTCCTGCTCCACGGCGCCTGGGCGGAGGCTCTCGCCGCGGCCGAGGAGGCACAGGAGCGCTCGGCCCGCGGAGACCGCGACGGGCTTTACAGCGCCTGGTACCAGCTTGGCGAGGTGCACCGGCTACGCGGAGAGCCGGATGCCGCGATGGCGGCGTACGAACAGGCCTCGCGTACCGGCTGGGAGCCGCAACCCGGCCTCGCGCTGCTGCGGCTGGCCCAGGGGGAACCAGCTGTCGCGCGCACGATGATCCTCGCCGCCGCAGACCGCCTGGACCCGGCCGAGCGACGCTGGCTGCTCCCGGCGACCGTGGAGATCCAACTCGGCGCGGGCGACGTGGTGGCCGCGCGCGCGGCGGTCGATGAGATCCGCGCGCTCACCCGATCCAACACGATGCCGCTGGTGCAGGCGATCTTCGAGCAAGCCGAGGCAGCCGTGCTCCTGGCCGAGGGTGATCCCCGCGCCGCCCTCACCACCGCGCGGCACGCGTGGGCGAAATGGCGGGAACTCGACGTCCCCTACGAGGCGGCGCGGTGCCGCGTGCTCGCGGCGCGGGCGTGCCGGGCCCTCGACGATGAGGCGTCCGCAGCCATGGAGCTCGATGCGGCGCGGGCCGAGTTCGCCGAGCTGGGGGCCGGGCAGGCGCTCGCGGCGATGGAGACCGAATCGCCGAGCGCGCCCACCCCGCAGCCCGGCGGGCTCTCTGCCAGGGAGGTCGAGGTGCTCAGGCTCGTGGCGGCCGGCGAGACGAATCGCCAGATCGCCGGGGAGCTCTACCTCAGTGAGAAGACAGTCCAGCGGCACCTCAGCAACATCTTCGGAAAGCTCGGCGTGTCGACGCGGTCCGCAGCGACCGCGTTCGCCTTCCGGCACGAGCTGGCCGGCTGACCCTGTGCGCGAGACGTCCCACGGCGCCGTCAGGTGAATGGGTGATTCTCTCGACGCGGCCGCGGGCATCACCGGCCTAGCCTGCCGTCCATGAACGAGACCCACGACACCAGGGAGCCGACCCGCGTGCCCGACACCGTCGTCATCGGCGGCGGGCAAGCCGGGCTGGCGATCGGCTTCCATTTGAAGCGGGAGGACCGCGACTTCGTGATCCTCGATGAACAGCAGCGCATAGGCGACGCGTGGCGAAAGCGCTGGGACTCGCTGCGCCTCTTCACTCCGGCGCGGTATGACGGGTTGCCCGGCATGCGATTCCCGGGCGATGGGCTGTCTTTCCCTACCAAGGATGAGCTCGCCGACTACCTCGAGGAGTACGCGAACCGGAATGCGCTCCCGGTTCGGACGGGTGTGCGTGTCGATGGCGTCCGTCGTGAGGACGGCCGATTCGCGATCAGCGCCGGCGATCGTCGGTGGACGGCGGAGCGCGTGATCCTCACCACCGGCGCCTTCCGCGACCCGAGGGTGCCCGACTTCGCACGCGAGCTCGCGACATCCATCCTCCAACTGCACTCCGCCGACTACCGCAATCCGCTCCAGCTGCAGCCTGGACCGGTGCTCGTCGTCGGGCTCGGCAACTCCGGTGCCGAGATTGCACGGGAGCTCAGCCGCACGCATCCCACGAGCGTCTCAGGGATCCCGGGCGGCGAGCTGCCCGTGCGTCACGGGCGAGCGGCGGCCCGGTTGGTCTTCCCCGCCGTGAGGTTCATCGGACTGCACGTGCTGTCGCGGGGCACGCCCATCGGGCGGCGGATGCTGCCGAAGCTCGCCACGCGCGCCGCTCCGCTGATCCGCACCCGGCGGAGGGAGCTCGCAGCCGCCGGAGTCGTGTCCGTCGGCCGCGTGACGGGTGTCAGCGATGGGCTTCCCGTCGCCGACGGACGAGTGCTCGCCGTGACGAACGTGATCTGGTGCACCGGATTCCGCCCCGACTTCAGCTGGCTTCAGGTTCCTGCGTTCGACGAGACGGGACGGATCAGGCAGTGGCGAGGCGTGGTGACGTCGGTTCCCGGGCTCTATGTGCTCGGCCTGGATGCGATGTACTCGATCAACTCCGAAAGCCTGCCTGGCACGGTCCGCGACGCGGCGTATCTTGCCCGCCACATCGCCGCGGAGCGCCACCTGTCGGCGACGCCGCCTCGGACGGCGCCGGTGCCGGCGTCCTCGCGGCATTCGACGGCGGCGCACACGGCATAAACGCGAGAAACCCCCGGAAGACCGGGGATTCTGCTGCGGGGACGGAGGGATTCGAACTCCGCCTAGTGGGATCCGTTCGGTCCGCTTCGCTCCTTCTGGTTCCAGATTCCGCGGAATCCCGCGACCTGCGCGCTGACACGAGATGCTTTGCGTCGCGCTGAATCCCTCTCAATCCGGCGCATCCGTGGGCACCACGTGGGCACGGCGTGCTCGGCAAGTCTGGACCCGCAGAGCACAGGCCCCTTCAGCAAGTCCACGAACTTTCTGAGATCCGTAGTCAAGCGGGATACGACGCGGATTTCACGTGATTCCGCGGATTTCGACCGCGGGTGCACACATGCGTGCACACATCGCCATTGGCCCGGGCGAAGTCTGGCGTCTCCGGCGTGCGCACAGCGGGTGGCCCGCCAGCAGCGCCTCCACGGTCGCGTAGACCCGGGAAAGTAGGCCATCGCCCGTGGAGTACTCCTCCAGTGTCTCCTCTGCCTCGTCGGCGTGGTGACTCCGGTGGCCGCCAACAGCATTGCCACGTCGGGCGCGTCGCCCCGCGACCTGTGCCGACCGAGACGAGCTTCATCGCGAGCCGCATCCTAGGCTCGCCAGCCTGAACGACGATCCCGCCGTGGTCGTAGAGAGTCACCAACTCGGCACCGCACCGTTATTGGTAAGGGAGAACATGGCGTGCGGCCGGACGACCAGTCCGGAGCCCGGTCGGCCGGGTCTCACGCCGCCGGGACGAGGATGTCCCGCACCAGTGCGTCGAGCTGCGCGTCGGCGTCGAGGAAGTGCCGCAGCGTGTTGCGGGCGGCGCCGAAGTCGGCGAACTCCTCGGGGCGCATGCCATCGACATCGTAGGCCCGGCGGAATTCGCTGAGCGACATCAGCTCGTCCAGGATCGCCGCGGGCACAGGCTCGGCGATCCGGTCCTCGGCGAGGATGCCGTTGGAGTCGATCCGGTGCTGCCAGTCGAACGGCGGCGAGATCACAAGGTCTCCCCCGACGAGCTCCGACCACTGCAGATGATTGCGGAACGCCGCCGACAGGATGCGGCTGCGGAAGCCGCGCGCGGTGAACACTGCGTGCGCCTTCTTGAGGGCTGCCACACCGGCCCAGTCGAGCGTACCGGGCGCGGCGAGGATGCGGTTCTTCGCGGTCCACGCCTTGAGCCAGTCGTCCAGGCGACCGCCCATGATGGTGACGACGTGGCCGAACTCACGCTCGGCAAGGCCGGCCTCGCGGCGCCGGTCGAGCGCGCGCTCCAGAGCCTCGCCGACCGCGATGGCCTGCGGCACCGTGAAGCTCAGCGTCGCGTTGATGCTGACGCCGCGGAAGGCGGCCTCCTCCATCGCGGCGATACCGGTCGCGGTCGCGGGGATCTTGACGATGATGTTCTCGGCGAGCTGCGAGAACTCGACCGCCTGGGCGACGAGGGCGTCGACGTCGCGGTGCAGGCGCGGGTCGGTCTGGATCGACAGGCGGCCGTCGCGTCCGCCGCTCGCGACGAAGGCCGGCTCGAGCAGGCGCGCAGCCTCGATGGAGAGGTCCTTGACGGCCTGCCAGCCGAGCTCGGACTCCCCCCAGGTCGGATGATCCGCCGCGAGCTCTTGGAGGCGCGGCTTCCACACGTCGGGGCGATTGCGGATCGCCGTGAGGGCGATCACCGGGTTGCATGTGGCGCCGACTGCGCCGAGCGCGATGGAGCGCCGCAGCTCCTCGGGATCGGCCGAGTCGTTCCACAGCACGGTCGGGAACCGCTCGGCGGCCTGCGCGAAGGGGCGGGCCGGGGCGTCCGTGACGATGGTCATGTCGCTCGCCCTCAGACGCTGGCGCCAGCCGGCTTGGCGGCCGGCACGGCTAGCTCGCCCGTCATGTACTGGGCACGACCGAAGCCGAACGACCAGTCCTGCGGCCCGTTCTCGACGTAGCCGATGAAGACGTCCTCGCCGTCGACGCCCACGGTGGCCAGGCGCGTGGCGATCTCGGCGTACAGTTCCTGCTTCGTCTCATCGGTGCGGCCGCGCTGCGTGAAGATCTGGATGATCACCGGGTCGGTGCGGTCGAAGCCGAGACCGGCGTCCTCGGCGACGATCGTGGCGCTTGGACGGGCGGTGATCACCTGGAAGCGGTCGCGGACCGGGATGCCGTAGACCGCGACGATCGCGTCGTGGATGGCGCCGGCGATCTCGGCCGAGTTGGTGCGGGCGTCGCTGTGGTCGATGCGGACGAGCGGCATGGGGGTCTCCTTGGGGTAGAGAACTTTGTCCTGACATTCTTACATCTGTCGACCGGGTCGTCAATTCGCATCGATCTTGTGCGGATCTATAACTCATGACAGTATGTCCTTACAATTAGAATCAAGGGCAGCGTCCGCCTACGATCGACTCACGCGAAGGAGCGTCCTCGTGTCGCATACCAACACCTCATCCACCGCCCGGGTAGGCGGTACCGCCGGCAAGGGCTTCCTTATCCGGCTCACGGTCATCTCGACGCTCGGTGGCCTGCTCTTCGGCTACGACACCGGGGTCATCTCCGGCGCCCTGCTCTACATGCGCGACGATCTCGCGATGACGACCGCGCAGGAGGCGTGGGTCGTCAGCTCGCTGCTGTTCCCCGGCGCCGCGTTCGGCGCACTGCTCGGGGGCCGCATCGCGGACTGGCTGGGCCGCAAGAACAGCCTCATCGTCTGCGCCGTCATCTTCCTCGTCGGCGCGCTGGGCTGCGCTCTCGCCCCCAACGTCGCGCTGATGGTCGCCGCCCGAATCCTGCTCGGCTTCGGCGTCGGCGCGGCCGCCGTCGCGTGCCCGCTGTACCTCGCCGAGATGGCGCCCGCCGAACGTCGCGGACGCATGGTGACCATCAACGAGCTCATGATCGTGACCGGCCAGATGCTCGCCTTCGCGATCAACGCGCTCCTGGCCGTGACGATCGAAGACACCCATGTGTGGCGCATCATGCTCGGCGTCGCCGCGATCCCCGCCGTCGTGCTGCTCATCGGCATGTTCCTATTGCCGGAGTCGCCGCGCTGGTTCGGTGCGCGCGGCCGCGTCAACGAGGCTCGTCAGGTGCTCACCCTCAGCCGCACGCCCGAGCAGGTCGAGGCGGAGGTGTCAGACATCGTCGCCACGGCCAAAGCCGAGGGCGACAGCCGCAAGCACGCGTGGCACGCGCTGCGCGACAACCGCTGGATGCGTCGGCTGCTCTACATCGGGTTCGGCCTCGCCGCGGTCCAGCAGGCAACCGGCATCAACACCGTCAACTACTACGCGCCGAGCATCCTCACTGCGTCGGGTCTCGGCGACCAGGCCGCCCTCATCGCCACCATCGGCGTGGGCGTCACGAGCGTCGTCATGACGATCCTCGGCATCTGGCTGCTCGGCTTCGTACCGCGCCGCGTCATGCTGATGATCGGATTCGGCGGCGTGGTCGGATCTCAGCTGCTCCTCGCGTTCCTCTTCACGCTGCCGCAGTCGGATGCCACGAGCTACCTGATCCTCGCCGGCATGATGCTCTTCGTCGCCTTCGTGCAGGCCTTCATCGGCACCGGCGTGTGGCTGATGCTCAGCGAGATCTTCCCGCTGGCGATCCGCGGCCTCGCGATGGGCCTCGCCGTGTTCGTGCTGTGGACTGTTAACGCCCTTATCTCGTTCGTCTTCCCGCAGATCGTCGAGGCGATCGGCTCGACGCCGACGTTCCTGCTCTTCGCCGCGATCAACGCCCTGTCGTTCTTCTTCATCTGGCGCGCGGTGCCCGAGACCAAGGGCCGCTCGCTCGAGCGTCTGGAGGAGGACTTCCGCACCCAGGCGATCCGCACCGTTTCCCGCCGCGAGCGCCTCGGCGCCTAACCCCCATTCCACGACGACGGCGCTCGCGACACCGCGGGCGCCGTCGTCGGCACGAAATGCCTTCCCATGCATCTCGGCATCTACAACGCGATCCTCTACGACCGCGACCTGGCCGCGGCGATCGAGGTCGTGCGCGACCTCGGGCTGACCGGTCTCGAGATCAACACCGGCGGGTTCCTGCCCGCTACGCAGGTTCCGGCTTTCGACGAGATCCTCGGATCGGATGCCTCGAGGTCGCTGCGGCGGTGCTGAAGGAGGCGGATTCCGCGCTCGCGACTTCGGTGTCTGATCGCACACGAGAGGAGCCCGGGCATCAGCCCGGGCTCTTCTCGTGTGGTCAGGAGACGAGGATCTCCAGAAGGCCTCGCATCGTCGAGGCGACGGTTAGCGGTCGCTCTCGGAGGCCTTCGTCGAGAACATCTCCGGGGCAACCAGCCGTCGTAGCCGGTCGACTTCACGGCGTCCACCCAAGTCTTCGCGTCCGGAGCCGTCGCGCTCTGCGACGAGAACCGCGCCGACCCGGTCACGGTGAGTCCGTCGACATACGGCAGCAGCGATTCGGCGGCGAAGCCCGCGTCGAGACGGCGGGCAGGCGTCGTCGGCGTTCGTGGTGAGAGGGTTCAGCCGATCAGTTCGCGCAGGCGCTCGAGCTGGAAGCGCGAGACCTCGTCGGCGGTCTCGTCCTCGGCGAAGACGTTCGACACGATGAGGCCGTCGTCCCGGTCGAGGTAGCCGATCGCACGCAGCGTGTCGAACAGCTCAGTCCAGTTCACGTCGCCGTCGCCGATGCGCAGGTGCTGGTGGATGCGCGCCTCGTTGCCCGGGGGGTTCGAGATGTAGCGCAGCCCATGCGAGCGGTGGTGATCGAACGTGTCGGCCGTGTACACCGCTCCCAGACGGTCGCCGAGCTCCGGGAGGAGCGTCGTCGCGCGGTTGCCGTAGTGGAACGTGTGCGAGGCGACGTAGACGAAGCCGATGGCCTTCGAGTTGAGCCCGCGGAGCACGCGCCACGCCTCGAGCCCGTCCTCGACGAAGTCGTCAGGGTGCGGGTCGATGTTCAGGCGCAGACCCTCCTGCTCTACGAGGGGCAGCAGCTCCTCCATGGAGCGGTAGAAGGCCGCCTCGGATTCTTCCGAGCGCTCGGGGCGCCCTGAGAACTCGGTGTTGATCACGGGGATGTCGAGCTCCACCGCCAGCTGGATGATGCGGCGGAAGTTGCGCACGGCGGCTTCCCGCTGCGGCTCCTCCGGCCAGGAGATCCGCTGCACGGGGAGGATGGCCGGGATGCCGACACCGGCGTCCTTCGCCGCCTTCTTGAAGCGCGCGACGACGTCGTCGTCGGCCTTCGGGTAGCGGAAGAACGGCGAGAAGTCGACGTGCGGCGTGAGCTGCAGGTGCTCGTAGCCCAGGCGCGCGGCGACCTCGGGGAACCCGAAGAGCGAGAAGTCGTGGTGGTACGGCGTGGGATCGAGCGCGATGCGGACCATGGGGACTCCTCCGGGATCAGGCGTAGAACGCGGGGCGCTCGGCGAACTGGACCGGGACGATGCCGCCCTCGAGCGCCTTGACGCCGGCCTCGCAGGCGAGGGCGACGAGGTAGCCGTCCCACGCGTTGGGGCCGTCGACCAGTCGGCCATCCTTGACGGCGTTCACCCAGCGCTGGATCTGCTCGTCGTATGCCGACGCGAAGCGCGTGGTGAAGCTGACGTGGTCCGCGATCGAGAACCGGCCGTCGCGCCACTGCTGCAGGCCCGAGGGCTGTCCGATTCGGGCGATGCCCTTCTCGAAGACCGCCTCGGTGGCGACCTGGTACCCGAACTGCACGCTGACGTTCATCTCGACGTCCACGAGCACGCCGTTCTCGAGCTCCATGATCACGAGGATCGGCTCCCGCAGGTGCTCCGGTGTGAGGGAGTTGCGGCGGGGGAACTTCACCTCGACGGACTTCACGGTGGAGCCCGCGAGCCACGGCACGACATCGAACTCGTGCACGACCGAGTCGGTGATGAGCATCGTCTGCGTGTACGAGTCGGGCACCGACGGGTTGCGGTGCACGGCGCGCAGCATCACGAGGTCGCCGGCGTCACCGGAGGTGATGAGCTCGCGCAGGGCCGCGTACTCCGGGTCGAACCGGCGCATGAAGCCCACCTGGATGTGGGGACGATCGAGCTTCTGCTCGAGCTCGAGGATCTTGAACGACGAGGTCGAGTCGGGCGTGAGCGGCTTCTCGCACAGAATGGGCAGCTTCGCCTCGAGCACCGGCACGAGCACCGGCTCGTGGAACTGGCCCGGCACCGCGATGAGGACCGCGTCCACGGCGTCGGCGGCGATCGCGTCCTCGATGCGGGCGAAGATCGCCGCGCCCGGCGCGTTGGCCGCGGCAGCTGCCGCTCGGCCCTGGTCGGGCTCGACGACGGCCGAGACGACGGCGCCCGAGATGCGGTGGGTAATGCGGGCGATGTGGTCCGCGCCCATGAGGCCGGCGCCGACGACGCCGATGCGGAGGTCGTTGCTCATGTTGGTTGTCTCCAGGGGTCGATCAGTGGACGCGGGCGAAGTGGGTGCAGCTGAAGATGTGCTCGCGCGTGCGCTTCGCGATGGGGAACGGATAGTCGACGTCGCAGCCGTACATGTCCTGCTCGACGATCGCGAAGATCTCGCGGTCGATCGCCGCGACGGCCTCGATGATGGGTGCCAGGTCGGGCACGCCGTGCGGCGGTTCGATCATGATGCCCTGGGTGACGGCATCCGCGAACGGCACGTCGTTCTTCAGCACGTCGAACAGCAGCGACGTGTCGACCTGCTTGAGGTGCAGGTAGCCGATGCGCTCGGGGCGGTCTTCGATGAGCTTGACGTTGTCGCCGCCGTAGTACGCGAAGTGACCGGTGTCGAGACACAGGTTGGTGTAGCGGACGTCGGTCTCGTCGAGGAAGCGGAGCACCTCGCGCGTCGTCCCGACGTGGCTGTCGGCGTGCGAGTGGAACTGCTGCTTCATGCCGAACTCCTCGAGCAGCGCCTTGCCGAGGCGGTCGTGGCCGGCGGCGAGCTTCTTCCACTGCTCGTCGGTGAGCGTACGTGACTCGAGCACCTCACTGGTCGCGTCGCTGCGCCACAGGTCCGGGATCACAACGAGGTGCTCGGCGCCGAGCTTCGAGGCGAGACCGGCGACTTTGATCGCCTGGTCCCAGGCGCGCTGCCATTGATCCTCGCCCTTGTGGAAGCCGGTGAACACGGTGCCGGCCGACAGCTTCAGGCCGCGCGAGCCGAGCTCGTCCTCCAGCTGGAGCGGGTCGGTGGGCAGGTACCCGTACGGGCCGAGCTCGATCCACGAGTAGCCGGCCTTCACGACCTCGTCAAGGAACCGCTGCCACGGCACCTGCTTCGGGTCGTCCGGGAACCAGACGCCCCACGAGTCGGGCGCGGTGCCGATGCGGAGGCCGGGGCCGTTGGCCACGACGACGTCGGAGTCGGCGGGAATGGTGTCGGTCATGTGTTTCGCCGTTTCTGTTTCGAGGGGGTCATGCGTCCGCGGCTCAGCCGAGCAGCGGCTTCTGGCTCGCCTGCTGGGTCAGATACTCGTCGCGCGCTCGCTGGGTGCTCTCGAGGGTCGAGACCTCGGGAACGGGCACATCCCACCATCCGTCGCCGTCGGGCGCGTAGACGAGCGGGTCGCTGTTGATGTGAATGAACGTCGAGCGGTCGGATGCCTTCGCCTGGGCGACGGCGGCCTTCAGGTCGTCGATCGCCGAGGCGCCGGGCTCGATCTCGACGACGTCGAGGCCGTAGCTGCGGGCATTCATCGCGAGGTCGACAGGGAGGATCTTCTCGCCCTGGAAGTTGCGGGCCTCGCCGTCGTACTCGCGGTACCACGTGCCGAAGCGCTCGGAGCCGACCGTCTCGGACAGATGGCCGATCGACGCGTAGCCGTGGTTCTGGATGAGCACGACGATCAGCTTGATCCCCTCGGCCACCGCTGTGACGAGCTCGGTGTTGAGCATCAGGTACGAGCCGTCGCCGACCATCACGATGACGTCGCGTTCGTCGCCGTCGGCGATGAGCCCTCGCTTGGCGCCGAGGCCGCCGGCGATCTCGTAGCCCATGCACGAGAACGCGTACTCGACGTGATACCCGAGCGGGTCGCGCACGCGCCACAGCTTGTGAAGGTCGCCCGGGAGCGACCCCGCCGCCTGCACGATGACGTCCTCCGGTGCGCTGGTCGACTGCACCGCCCCGATGATCTCGGGCTGGCCGGGCAGCTCGAGGCCGGACGGCGCGAAGGCGTTGTCGACCGTCTTGTCCCACTCGGCCTTCTCACGCGCGATGCGCCCGCTGTACTCGCGCGAGATCTCGAAGCCCTCGAGCTCGATCGCGAGCTCCGCCAGAGCCTCGCGGGCGTCGGCGATGACCGGCAGCTGCGAGCCGTGCTTGTACGCGTCGAAGGAGGCGACGTTGATGTTGACGAAGGTGACGTCGGGGTTCTGGAACGCGGTGCGCGACGCGGTGGTGAAGTCGCTGTAGCGCGTGCCGATGCCGATGATGACGTCCGCCTCAGCGGCGAGGCGGTTCGCGGCCAGCGTGCCGGTGGCGCCGACGCCGCCGAGGTTCTGCGGGTGGTCCCAGTTCAGGACGCCGCCGCCAGCCTGCGACGTGCCGACGGGGATGCCGGTCGCCTCGACGAGCGCGCGGAGCTGGTCCTCGGCGCCGGAGTAGATGACCCCGCCGCCCGCGACGATGAACGGGTTCTTGGCGCCCCGGATGGCCGCGACAGCGCGTGCCAGCGGCCCGCGCTCGGGAAGCGGCCGGCGGATGTGCCACTCGCGGTCCTGCAGGAACTCCAGGGGCACGTCGAGCGCCTCGGCCTGAACGTCCTCGGGGAGCGCGATGGTGACGGCGCCGGTCTCGGCGGGGTCCGTGAGCACGCGCATCGCGGCGAGGGCGATCGAGTAGAGCTGCTCGGGGCGCTGCACGCGGTCGAAGAAGCGCGACAGCGGGCGGAAGGCATCCGTGACCTGCAGGCCGATATCCCACGGCTGCTCGAGTTGCTGCAGCACCGGGTCGGCGACGCGCGTGGCGAAGGTGTCGCTGGGCAGCAGCAGCGCCGGAAGGCGGTTGGTGGTGGCCAGGGCCGCGGCGGTGAGCATGTTCGCGGCGCCCGGGCCGACCGACGCGGCCGACGCGTAGGTGCCGCGACGGCGGTGCATGCGGGCGTAGCCGACGGCCTGGTGCACCATCGCCTGCTCGTTGCGGGCCTGATAGTACGGCATGAGGTCGGGCTGCTCAACGTTGACCTGCTTCAGCGCCTGGCCGATGCCTGCCACGTTGCCGTGGCCGAAGATGCCGAACATGCCGGCGATCGTGCGCTCGCGGATGTCGCCGTCCACGGTCCACTGGTGGGCCAGGAACTCCACGAGCGCCTGACTGACCGTCATCCGTTTGGTCGCGCCCATCAGCGGTCGCCTTCCTTGTCGTCGGTGAAAGGCAGTCGATCGTCGATCGCCTGCCCGTTCCAGGTGTCGCGCACCCATGCGTGCGCCGGGTCGTCGCTGATGAGCCAGGCCCGCTCGGGGTCGGGACCGGCCATCACGTTGAGGTAGTACAGGTCGTACCCCGGGGCGGCCACGGCGGGACCGTGGTACCCGAAGGGAACGAGCGCGATGTCGCCGGTGCGCACCATCGCGTTGATGTCGATGTCGCCCGCCGGGGACGAGTACGTGCTGAACATGCCGAACGAGGTCCCGGGCGCAGCATCCGCTCCCGCGACCGGAGCGGTCTCGAAGTAGTAGATCTCCTCGAGGCGCGACTCGTGGCCCGGTACGTGCTCGTCGTGCTTGTGCGGCGGGTACGACGACCAGTTCTCGGCCGGCGTGATGACCTCGCACACGATGAGGCGGGCGGCGTCCAGCGCCTGCGGCGTGCCGAAGTTGTGCACCTGACGGCTCGAGCGGCCAGCGCCCCGCAGTTCGACGGGCGTGTCGGACGCCGGGATGTACTGCCAGGGGCGCGCCTCGGCGGTTGGCGCCTCGGTCACCGCGACACGACCGTGGCCGCGCACCTCGGCGGTCGTGCCGGTCGGCAGGTACAGCACGTCGGTCGGGCCGTCGAACACTGACGCGCGACCGTGCAGGCGCGTCTCCCATTCTCCGGGGAAGTGGTGGTGCACGACGCGAAACTCGCCGCCGAGCGGCACCACGATGCGCTCGACACCGCGGTCGTCGAGCGTCAGCGTCTCACCCTCCTGGAGGTTCGCAACGCGGATGCCGGTGTGCTCCCACCCGGGGGTGGTGGCGTCGACGACGCTCTCCCACCCGTCACGGGCAAGGTCGCCTCGGCGGTGGAACCAGCGCTGGTCCGAAGTGCTCATGTCGTGCTCTCGTGTGTCGATTGTGGAGGACGGATGCCGCGGCCGCGAGTCCCCCCGGATTCGCGGCCGCAGCAGTCAGGGGTCAGTTGTTCTGGGGGAAGCCGAGGTTGATGCCGCCGTGGCTGGCGGGGTCGAGCCAGCGGCTGGTGATGGCCTTCTCGCGGGTGAAGAAGTCGAATCCGTGCACGCCGTAGGCTTTCGCGTCGCCGAACAGGGACTGCTTCCAGCCGCCGAAGGAGTGGTAGGCGACGGGGACGGGGATGGGCACGTTGATGCCGATCATGCCGACCTCGACTTCGTTCTGGAACCGGCGGGCAGCGCCGCCGTCGTTGGTGAAGATCGCGGTGCCGTTGCCGAACTGCCCGGAGTTGATCAGCTCCAGTCCCTCGTCGTACGACTGCACGCGGACGACGGAGAGCACGGGTCCGAAGATCTCCTCCTGGTAGGCGCGGCTGGTGGTGGGGATGTCGTCGATGAGGGTGGGTCCGAAGAAGAACCCGTCCTCGTGCCCGTCGACGGTGAAGCCCCGGCCGTCGACGACGATCTTCGCGCCATCCTGCTCGGCGATGTCGACGTAGGACGACACCTTGTCGCGGTGGATGTCGGTGATCAGCGGGCCCATGTCGGGCTCGACACCGTCCACGCCCGCCCCGTTGCCGATGCGCAGCTTCGCGATGCGCTCCTGGATCTTGGCGATCAGCTCGTCGGCGACGGGCTCTACGGCGAGCACCACGCTGATGGCCATGCAGCGTTCCCCGGCGGCGCCGTAGCCGGCGTTCACGGCCTGGTCGGCGACGAGGTCCAGGTCCGCGTCGGGGAGCACCAGCATGTGGTTCTTCGCGCCGCCGAGCGCCTGCACCCGCTTGCCATGCTTGGACGCGGTCTCGTAGATGTACTGCGCGATCGGCGTCGACCCGACGAAACTGATCGACTGCACCACCGGAGAGGTGAGCAGCCCGTCCACGGCGAGCTTGTCGCCCTGCAGCACCGTGAACACCCCGTCCGGCAGGCCGGCTTCCTTCCATGCCTCGGCCAGCCACAGCGCCGCGGATGGGTCCTTCTCCGACGGCTTGAGCACAACGGCGTTGCCGGCGGCGATCGCGATCGGGAAGAACCACATCGGCACCATCGCCGGGAAGTTGAACGGGCTGATGATGCCCACCACACCCAGCGGCTGCTTCAGCGAGTACACGTCGACGCCGGTCGACGCGTTCTCCGAGAAGGCGCCCTTGATGAGATGCGGGAACCCCGTCGCCAGCTCCACGACCTCCTGGCCGCGGAGGATCTCGCCCATCGCGTCCGAGACGACCTTGCCGTGCTCGGCGGTGATGATCTCCGCCAGCTCCCGCTTGCGCTCGTTGAGCAGCTCCCGGAAGTTGAACAGCACCGTCTGGCGCTTGGCGATGGAGTACGTCTTCCACACCCGGTAGCCGGCCTCGGCCGAGGCGATGGCCTCGTCGATCTCCGCCTGGTCGGCCAGCGCGACCCGCGCGGACACCGCACCGGTCGCCGGGTTGAACACCGGCGCCGTCCGGCCTGAAGTCGAGGCACGCTCGGCGCCGTCGATCCAATGCGAGATCACCCGCACATCAGCGTCCCCGTCGGTCGTCGAGAAAGAAGTCTGGGTAGTGCTCATGAGGTTTCCTTTGTGAGGGGGATTCAGAGGTCGGGGTGCACGAGACCGGCCGCGATGTCCACGGCGGCCGCGACGTCTCCATCGGGCGGGTAGAGCAGGGTGCGCCCAACGGTCAGGCCGCGCACACCGGGGAGCGAGAGCGCGTCCTCCCAGGCGGCGAAGGTCTCATCGGGGTCGACACCGGAGTCGCCGCCGAGGAGGAGGGTCGGCATCGTCGTCGCCGCCATCACGCGCTCCATGTCTTCCACGACGGGGAGCTTCATCCAGGTGTAGGCGCTGGAAGCGCCGAGACCGGAGGCGATGGCGATCGAGAGGATGACGGCATCCGTCGACAGGTCGTTGACGACCCGACCGTCGACACGGTGGCTGAGGAAGGGCTCGAGCATGATCGGCAGCCGCGCCGCGGCGGCCTGGGTGATCACGTCGGCCATGGCCGCGAGCGTCGAGACGGTGCCGGGGTCGGCCAGGTCCACCCGCACGAGCGTCTTGGCGAAGTCCACGCCCGAGGAAACCATCGTCGGCACGTCGTACGCGGTCATGCGGTCGTCCATCTCGAACGACGCGCCGCGCAGGCCGCCGCGGTTCATCGAGCCGACGACGATCTTGTCGTCTAGCAGGCCGAGTGCGGCCAGGTCGTCGATGATGTCGGGAGTGCCGAGCACGCCGTCCACGCCGGGACGGCTGAGCGCCGTGGCCAGGCGGTCCAGCAGGTCGTACCGGTCGGCCATCGCGGTCGGATTCTTGCCGACGGCGAGCGCGCCTCGGGCGGGGTGGTCCGCGGCCACGATGAAGATGCGTCCGTCGCCGCGGAGCACGTCACGCCGACGGCGGTCGGTGAGGAACGCGCCGATCGACGCCGGCTCGGTCGCACGGATCTCTCGGAGGCGTGCGAAGTCCTCTGCGGCGAGGAATTGCGTCATCGGGAGGCTCCCGTCTCGAGGATCGCCGAGACCTCGGCTTCGGTGGGCATGGCGGTGGAGCACTCAAGGCGGGACGCGACAACGGCTCCGGCGATGTTGGCGAACCGGAGGATGCGCTCGAGTCCCCAGCCGGCGAGGAGCCCGTGGCAAAGGGCGCCGCCGAAGGCGTCGCCGGCGCCGAGTCCGTTGACGACGTCCACCCAGTACGGCGGCACCTCGACGGACTCGTCCTTGGTCTTGGCGAGCACGCCCTTCGGCCCCTGCTTGACGATCGCCAGTTCCACGCCGCGCTCTAGCAGCGCATCGGCGGCGCGGTACGGATCGGTCTCTCCGACCGCGACCCCGCACTCTTCGCGGTTGCCCACGGCGACGGTCGAGTAGGCGAGCGCGCGGCCCACCTGGACTGCGGCCTCGGCGGGCTCCGCCCAGAACATCGGCCGGTAGTCGAGGTCGAACACGGTGTAGCCGCTCTCGCGGGCCTGCAGCGCGGCGTGATGGGCGGCGCGGCTCGGCTCTTGGCTGAGGCCGGTGGCGGTGAACCACAGAATGCGGGCGTTGCGCACGGCGTCGAGGTCGAGCTCGGCCGGCGCGATGTTAAGGTCGGGAGCCTTGGGCTCTCGGTAGAAGTAGAGCGGGAAGTCGTCCGGCGGAAAGATCTCACAGAAGGTGACTGGCGTCTTCAGGGTGGTGTCATCGACCCGCACGTATCGGTTGTCGACACCCAGGCGTTCGAGCTCGCGCAGCAAGTAGCGGCCGAAGGGGTCGTCGCCCACGCGCGAGACCAGCGCGGAGCGGCGGCCGTAGCGCGCAGCGGCGACGGCGACGTTCGCCGCGCTGCCGCCCAGGAACTTGCCGAACGTCTCCACATCTTCGAGGCCACGGCCTGACTGGAGGGGGTAGATGTCGACTCCGAGGCGGCCGAAGCTCAGCACGTCGGGAACGAAGGTGTTCTCGGTCATACTCCGCTGTACAACTCTCTGATCGAGGATCGGAACTCCGGTTCGGGGGATCCGGCGGGAAATTTGTCCTAACAATAGCACAAGGCGCGCTCAGCACAACACTCGCCTACGTCCAGCATCGATGATTCCGAAGGTTATGTAAAGACATTCTGTTGACAGATTGCCAGCTCGGGTTCTACAGTGCGTGACAGCAACGATGCTCGGTGCCCCTTGCACCGCACTCGAAAGGACACGAAGACGTGAACACCCGAACCATCGCGCGCAGCGCCGTCGCCCTGGCGGTCGTGGCCGCTGCAGCCCTCGTCACCACCGCCTGCACCGCCGGAGGCTCCTCGAGCGACAACGAGTCCGCCGCGGCCCTCGACAGCGGCTACGGCTCGCACGCCGAGAACCGCAACACCTACTTCTTCACCTACTACAACCCCGCGGGAGACCCCTTCTGGGCCCAGATCTTGAACGGCGGCGAGGATGCCGCCGCTCTGGGCGGCCTCGAACTCACCCACCAGACCGCTGAGGGCGACCCCGACAAGATGGTCGACCTCGTGCAGACAGCGATCGCCACCGACCCGAGCCTGATCTTCATGCCGTTCAACGAGGGCGAGAAGTGGGTCGGCGTCGCCTGCGACGCGGCGGATGCCGGCATCACCGTCATCGCCTACAACGTCCCCGCCCCCGAGAGCGCCGCCGACTGCGTGAAGGGCTTCGTCGGACAGGACTTCTTCGAAGTCGGCACGATCGTCGGCGAGCGCCTCGTCGAAGAGGCGGGTCTCGGTTCCGGCGACAAGGTGCTCTTCCCGGCTGAGGAGCCCGAGCAGCAGTACGCCATCCAGCGCGGCGGCGGCGTTCAGGAATCCCTGGACGAGGTCGGTGCGAAGGGCGAGTTCCTCCGCACGTCGGGCAACGACGAAGAGGCGCTCAACTCGCTCACCGCGTGGCTGACGGCGAACCCGGACGTCGCGGCGATTGCACCGCTCGGCGGCACCCCGCACCGCAACATCGTCGCAGCCATGGAGGCCGCCGGTGTCACCGCGCCGGTAGTAGGCTTCGACACCTCGCCGCAGGTCGTGGCCGGCATCAAGAACGGCGACATCATCGCCACGGCCGACCAGCAAGGCTACGTGCAGGGCTTCCAGGCTGTGACCCAGGGCGTGCTGTTCCTCGACTTCGGCCTGTCGCCCGCGAACATCAACTCCGGCGGTCAGGGCCTGATCGACGCATCCAACGTCGAGCTGCTCGAAGACGAGAGCCTCGAGGGCGTTCGATTCTGAGTCGAGCGGGGGACGGATGCCGCATCCGTCCCCCGCTCCGGACCGGCGCAGGCGAGGACGCCCGCGCAGAAAGGTGACAGCGATGTCCACCCCCACACCCGGCTCCACCGAGCACGTGCTCACGGCGCCCGCCCCAACGGAGACCGTCGCCACCGGTCGCCGGCTGGCCGACAACCAGCCGCGCACCGCCGGTGAGCGGTTCCGCGAGTCGATACGCTACAGCCGTGGCCGCGGCGCGTTCGAGATCGGCATCATCCTTTCGGCGGTGCTCCTCGGCTTCATCGTCGCTGGCCTCGTCGCACCCACTCAGTTCCCGTTCCTCTCGGCTTCCAATCTTTCCGGCGTCATCTCCCAGAGCATCCCGGTGCTCGCTCTGATGGGCATCGCCGCGGGCATCCTGATGGTCGCCGGTGAGTTCGACCTCTCCCTCGGCGCCAACGTCGGGTTCTCCGCCATCGTCTTCATCAACGTCTCCGAGGCCTTCGGCTGGGGCTGGGGCATCCCGGCCGCGCTGTTGGTCGCCACCTCCATCGCGCTGGTCAACGGCGTCATCGTCGTGGTCTCCAAGATCCCGTCGTTCATCGCCACACTCGGCATGGGGTTCTTCTGGACGGGCGCCAGCATCTTCGTCAACGGCACGTCGCCGGCGATCCTCGTCGACGCGAAGGACGACGTGCTGACACAGCTGTTCGCAGGCGACTTCGGCTTCTTCCGGTCGCAGCTGCTCTGGCTCGTCATCATCGGCTTCGCCGCATGGGTGTTCCTGCACCGCCACAAGCTGGGCAACCACATCTATGCGGTCGGCGGCAACGCGTCCGCGGCCAAGGCGATCAGCATCAACCCCGCTCGGGTGCGTCTGCTGGCGTTCGCGATCTTCGGCCTCCTCATCGGGTTCGCCTCGATCCTGATCTCGGTGCGCACCGGCTCGATGCAGCCGGGAAGCACCGACGACTACACCCTCATGGCGATCGCTGCGGCGGTCGTGGGCGGGACGTCGCTCAACGGCGGACGCGGCTCGGTGATCGGAATGATCGTCGGCGCCGCCCTGATCCGCCTCATCGAGAACGGCCTGATCCTGGCCAAGGCGCCGGGCTTCTACATCCAGCTGTTCGTCGGCCTCATCATCGTGATCGCCGCGGTGTTCAACAAGCTCATGGAAGGAAAGGCGTCATGACCGCCGACGACTACCTGCTGCGCCTGGAAGGCGTCACCAAGCGCTACGGCGCCAACACCGTCCTCAAGGATGTGTCGTTCGACATCGGCAAGGGCGAGGTCGTGGGCCTCCTCGGAGACAACGGCGCGGGCAAGTCGACGCTGGTCAAGATCATGTCGGGCGTGGTGCCGATGACCTCCGGCGCCTACTACTGGGACGGCGCCGCCGTCCCGACCGTCAATCGCCAGGCGACCGAGGCCCTCGGCGTCGAGACGATCTTCCAGGACTCGGCCCTAGTGCCGCAGATGTCCATCACCCGCAACATCTTCATGGGCCGGGAGATCACCAATCCCCTCGGCATCATGAAGCTGAAGCGGATGAACGAGATCGCCACCGAGATCCTCGACACGGTCGTCACGATCGAGGGCATCAAGAGCGCCAAACAGCTCGTCTCGTCGTTGTCGGGCGGGCAAGCGCAGGCGGTCGCCATCGCCCGGGCCGTGCACTTCAAGCGCAGCCTGCTGATCCTGGACGAGCCCACCTCGGCGCTGGCCGTGCGCGCCACCGAGGCGCTGCTGGACTATCTGCGCCACCTGCGCGACGAGGGCGTCAGCTCGGTCCTCGTCACCCATAACCTGCACCACGCGTATCAGGTCTGCGACCGGCACATCGTGATGAATCACGGCCGGAAGATCCTGGACGTGCGCCGGGAGGACACGACCGTCGAAGAACTCACCGCGGCCGTGGTCGAGGGCGAAGTCGGCATCCGCCGCGTGCGGGCCGGGACATTCTGATCCGTGCGGTGGCGGTGCCGTCCGACGGCACCGCCACCGTGCCGCCACGGCGCGCGGGCCGGGGATCCGACCGGACAAACCGTGGTCCAGGTACGATTGTCGGGACAATAGGCCGTTGCCACGAGACGGCATTGATGAGGGAGCTCTCCATGACGGACGCCAGCACGATGTGGGTCGACGACGTCCTCGCCGACCTCGATCGCACCGGCCCGGTCCCCCTCTACTTCCAGGTCTCCAGCGCGCTCGAAGCCGCGATCCGCTCAGGTCGCATTCCGGCCGGGGCGCGCCT
The DNA here is from genome assembly GCF_041938625.1 of Microbacterium trichothecenolyticum. GTDB lineage: Bacteria > Actinomycetota > Actinomycetes > Actinomycetales > Microbacteriaceae > Microbacterium > Microbacterium trichothecenolyticum_D. The sequence continues at coordinate 3,831,260 of NZ_CP169427.1, forward strand.
CGAGAACGAGATCGCGATCGGCCAGCGCCTCGGGCTGTCCCGCCCCACCGTGCGCCGCGCCATCCAGGAGCTCGTCGACAAGGGCCTTCTCGTCCGCCGCCGGGGCATCGGGACCCAGGTGGTGCAGGGCCAGGTGACCCGCCAGGTCGAGCTCACCAGCCTCTACGAAGACCTCAAGAACGCGCAGCACGAGCCGGGCACCCGCGTACTGACGCACGAGACGCGCCCCGCCGAGGCGGGCGTCGCCGAACACCTCAGTATCCCGGTCGGCACGGACATCGTGTACCTCCGGCGCCAACGCCTGACCGACGGGATCGCCGTCGCGCTCCTGGAGAACTACCTGCCGCCGGAGTTCGGCGACATCACCACCGAGCAGCTCGAGACGCGAGGTCTCTATCAGATCCTCCGCGCCCGTGGCGTGACGATCCGCATCGCCAACCAGAAGATCGGGGCACGCCGCGCGCACGGCGACGAGAGCGAGCTGCTCGGCATCGACAAGGGCGGCCCCGTCCTGACCATGGAGCGCGTCGCCTTCGACGCGTCCGGCCGCGCCGTCGAGTTCGGCCATCACTGCTATCGCCCCGACATGTACAGCTTCGAGACCACGCTCGTCGCCAAGTAGGCCAGGCTCCTGCCCGGAAGCGACACACCCACCGTGCAGCTGGGCCTCTACAACTACCAGACGCCAACCGAGTACGAAAGACTCAACGACACACCATCCGCGCCGCCAGCTAGCGACCGCGACTGGAACCATCGGGTGGCTCGCGTCACAGGCTTCACGTATCCGTGCAGCAGTCCCGCCCCAGAGTCACAGTCGCCTGTACGCCTTCGGGTGAGCTGAAGACAACCGGTCACGTTCGGACCGGTGACTATTCAGCGACGCCTCGCGTGGAAGGAAGAGATCCCCGGAGCGGGGTGATCGGCATCCGCGGAGTCGATCACCAGCACCCAGTCGGGTCCGCCGCGCGGCGGGGAGAAAGTCTGCGGCTCACGCGTAGAGCCATCCCCGAGGCGAAGGGCTGTCCCGGTTCGGGGATCGAACCACCAGGCGGTGTAGCGGTCGCCACGGATGCTCTCCAGCGTCAGCTGCACCTCCACCCCGGCGGGCAGGAAGACGAAAGCGAAGCTCCCGGCCCGGTCTCGAGTGGCGCGCACGTGGTAGACGCCGACTGCGGGGTCGCCGAGGATCATCGATTGATCCGGTATCCGGTCGAAGTAGGGTCGCGAGAGCAGCAAATCCTTCGCGTGGCGCACCTGACCGGCCCCGGGCAACTGAAGGGCCTCGCGCCACGGCATCCGCACCCACATACGCGGGTCCCGTCCGACGTCCCACATCTGCCACACCGGCCAGCAGCCGTACGTGTGGCCGTGCGCCCCCGCGAACAACGCCCAGTACAGCCCCTTGCGCACGTCGTAGTCATCGAGAAAGCCGCCCGCGAGGTTGCCGATCTGGTCGACGCTCTCTTCGTAGGCTGGTTCCATGTCCATGCACGGGATGACGGGGGTGCGCGCGTAGTCCGCTTCGATCATGCGCCAGTTCTCGAAGTTTCGGCCGTGGCCGCTCTGCACGGTATGGAACTCGAGCCACGGCTCGCCGGCGTAGTATTCGCTCGTCGAGTGCTGGCCCCACGTATGGGCGGTCATCAAGTTGCGGCCCCCATCGCCCGCGCGAACACCCTCGGCCAGTGCGCGCACGATCTCGAGGTGCTCAGGGGTCTCGATGGGGCGATCACCGCCCAGGATCCAGATCACGCTGCGCTGCGCGAACCGGCGGCCGACGTACTCACCGAAAGACCGGCACCCATCCGGGGTTAGCATCTCGGGGCCGATGCCCCACAGCAGGTTCCATTTGTCGCCCCACGTCGGAAGCAGACCGATCGTCAGGCCGAGCGACTCGGCGAGGTCGAAGACGGCGTCGACGTGCGCGATGTATTCCTCGTTGGGCCGGGTGACGTCTTCGTCGAGGAGTGGAAGACGGCCCGAGGGGTCGGGAACGCGCAGGCCGTCTAGTTCGGCGAGCAGCACCGTCTGGATCACGGTGAAGCCTTTGGCCGCCCGGTCACGGAGGTAGAGCTCGGCCTCACCGAGGGTGCAGCGGTGCAGCAGCTCCCACGCCGTGTCGGCAAGGTAGAAGAACGGCGAACCGTCGCTACGCTGCAAGAAGCGACCGTTGTCGCTGACCGCGATCGGACGTCCCTGCGCGATCATGCGGGCACCGCGCTGACTGCCTCGCCGACGGTTACCCCGGCGCCGTTGAACGCGTCGACGGCGAACCACGTGTCCTCCTCGGCATTCAGCGAGGGGACGTCGAGATCGTTACGGTCGTACACAAGCCAGCTGCGGTACAACGCGTCAGGGCCTGCCCCGTAGCGCACGTTGTACCCGATAGCACCGTCGACTGCCGGCCACGACACATGCGCGGTGCGTGGCTCGGTGCGCACCGCCCTTGGCTCTGCGGCCGCGGGGAGGGCTACGCCGGCTCGACCGAACACTCGGAGACCGCTGACGGCGAAGGCGCCGTCGAAGGGCAGACTCGCCGCGGTCACCCGCACGAAGCGGAATTCGCGCGGGACGTCGAGCGTGATGAGGGCGTGCGGCCGGTCGGCGCCCTCGACCCGGCCGTCGTGCAGTATCTCCCATGTCTCGCCGTCAACCGACCCCTCGACAACCACGAGCGCCGGGGTGTGCTCGCGGTAGATACCCCGCCAGGTGTGGCCGCCGTCGGCTCCCTCCTCGATAGGCTCCGCGGCGACCGCCAGTTCGTGATCGGCGAGGTTCACCTGCACGATGGCGACGGTGCTCACCGCACCCAGGTCGAGGGAGATCCACTCCCCCACCCCCGGCGCGGCCGTCGCCCACCAGGTCTGGATGTCCTCGTCAGCCGCGAGCGCGGGCTCGTGACCCGGCACCGCCGACGAGGCCGTCACCGACGAGCGATAGGACAGCAGCATCCACTCGGGCGTGATCTTCGCCCAGGGATCGAACGGGCCGTCGGGAAGCGCCAGGGGGTAGTCGGCGAAGTTCTGATTGCACGTAAGCACACCGTCGGCGTCGAAGCCGGCCGGGAAGACCCCCAGGCGTCGCTCAAACGCCCCGTTGACGCTGATGCGCATGGTCGCCGCATGCCACCAGTTGCCATGCTTGTCCTGAATCGTGCTGCCATGGCCGGCTCCAGGGGCGAATCCACCCGGCTTCGACGAAAACGGGCTAGCCGTGGCGTAGGTGAAGGGCCCGAGCGGGGAATCACCCACGTAGTAGCCGTCGGCGTAAGTGTTGTTCTGCGTCGCCGGCGCGGCGTATTGCAGGTAGTAGCGGCCGTCGTGCCGGGTCATCCACGCGCCTTCGATGTACGGGGCTGAGCTTGCGAATGACGCGACGATACGCTCGCGCTCGGTCGTTGGCTCGGGGACAACATAGTTCTCGCCGAGCCGTTCCCATCCGCGCACGACCGTGTCTGCCCGGATGAGCTCCACCGGTTCGCCGATCGGGGTCAGGTCCGGATTGAGTTCGACGCCGGTAACCGGCTGCACGTTGTCGCAGCCCCAATAGAGGTAGATACGGCCATCGTCGTCCTGAAAGAGGTTGGGGTCCCAGAACGAGAACGTCCCGGGGGAAACCTGTTCGAAGTCGTCGGCGAGGGGATCGGTGCTGCGGAAGAACGGCGAGTTCGAACCCTTTCGCGACGCGCTGATCAAGAGCGCACCGTTGACCTCGCGAACGTCGGGGGCGTAGTCGAAGGGCGGCAGCTTGTCAGTTGGCTGGTACACCCAGTCTAAGAAATCGCCGGAGTGCCAGAATCCGCGCGACATCGACGCGAAGAGGTAGTACCGGTCGCGGTACAGCACGAGTGAGGGGTCCGCGGCCTCGCGATGCACGTTTCGGGCTGGCTCGCCGACGGTGACGCCGCTCACCACACCGGTGAAGCGGATGTCTTGGTAGCGGTAGGCCAGATCCATCGGATTGCACAGAATGCGCGTCATTGTCGTCTCATCTCGAGTGGAACGGGCACGGCGGTTCAGCGCCCACCGGACGGTCGTAGTCAAACATGAACCTTGTGTGCTTGACAACCGATTGCCATCGCTCGATCCTGATGTGGTCTACTTGTCTTCGCGACAACCCGAGTTCGCACGAGAAGACGCATGACGAAGGAGTTCTGCGCACGATGGCTGCACCCACTTCGACGGCGACGACGCCAACCGCTCGCCTGCCCTTCGGCAAGCTTGTCGCCTGGGCCGGAGCCGGCCTCTCCGCCGCGGCGAACTTCATCATCCTGGGCTACACGGCCATCTACTGCACCGATACGCTCGGCCTCTCCCCCGCGATCGTCGGGGCCCTACTGCTCGTCGCCAACCTCTGCAACGGCGTGTTCGGACTCGTCGCCGCATTCATCGTCGACCGCAGCCCCGAGACCCGCTGGGGCAAGGCCCGCCCGTACGAATTCGCTGTGCTGGGCATCTGGCTCGCGACCTGGCTGCTCTTCTCGACGCCCTCGTCGTTCGGTGAGACCGGTCGCATCATCTGGGTGTTCGCCACCTTCATCAGCATCCAGGCGGTGTTCGACACTCTCCTGCGCGCAAACGACAATCTCTATCTCGCCCGCGCCTTCTACGGGCGTCGCGTGTATGCGAAGGTCACCACACGGTCGGGCATCATCACGTCACTCGGCGCGATCGCCGTGACCGTGACCCTCCCGATGGTGCTGAACGCGGCCGGCAAGTCGCCCGAAGGCTGGTCGTTCGCGGTGCTGTGCTTCGCGGTGCCGCTTGCCGCGATCGGCATGAGCCGCTTCCTCTTCGTCAAAGAGGTGCATCTCACCGCCGATGCCGGCGCGCCCCCGGTCACGATCCGCGACATCATGACGGCGCTCCGCGGCAACGTGTGGATCTTCGCGATCGCCGCACTGCAACTTGTGGCCTCGGCGATCAACGGGGCCGGCGCCGGGGCGTACTACTTCCGCTACATCGTCGGAAACCTCGGCATGCAGTCCATCGTCCTGGGCGCGGGCCTCATCATCCTGCCGACGATCCTTCTCCTGCCGGTGCTGATGAAGCGGGTGGCGATCTCGCGGATCGTCATGTTCGGCGCGATCTCGGGCGTCATCGGCTCCGTGGTGAACGCGTTCGCCGGTGGCAGCATCCCAATCCTCATCGCGGGCGGGCTGTTCACCGGGCTCGCTCTCCTTCCCGTGAGCTACCTGATCTCGGTGATCATCCTCGACCTCTGCTCATACAACGAGTGGAAGGGCAACCGTCGCCTGGAAAGCACCATCGGCGCAATCGTCGGCATCTTCGTCAAGGTCGGCGCCGGCCTCGCCGGTGGCTTCGTAGGCCTCGCACTCGCGGTCTCCGGCTACGACGGCACCCTCGATGCGCAGCCCCCGGCAGCGAACGCCACGATCGTTGCGCTCTACTCCTGGTTCCCGGCGGTGCTGTTCGTGCTCATCATCGTCATCATGGCGATCTACGGCCGCTTCGACCGCCACATCCTCCCCGAGGCTCAAGCGGACCTGGAAGCGCGTGATGAGGCACTGTCCGCAACCGACGAGGTCATCCTGGTGCCGACCCCGCCGGTGATCGTCGGCGGCCCCGCGGGCGTCGACCCCCTGCCGACGCTGGAACTCGCCGAGCTCGAGCGAGCCGCCGAGCTGGAAGAGCGCGCCGAAGACGACACCCGTTCAGAAACTCCCCGTACCGACGCGGACTGACCCTCCGAAAGGACCGCATGACCTCCCCCCGTTCATCTCTGCAGCTCTACAGCGTCCGCGAGCAGCTGACCGACCTCGACGGGACCCTGGCGCGCATCGCCGCCCTGGGCGTCCGCAATGTCGAGCCGTTCTCGATCTTCGACCGGACGATGGAGATGATCCCGGCGCTGCAGCGCCACGGGCTCACGGCGCCGAGCGGGCACGCGCCCTTCCTGTCGGACGAGATCGAATATCAGGGGAACCTGGTTGCGCTGCCGCCGCTGGGCGTGACGCTGCAGGCTGCGAGGGCGCTCGGCGTCGAGGTGCTCGTCGACCCCCTGGTACCCGCGTCCCGCTGGCAGACCGCCGACGAGATCGCCCGCACGGCGGATCGGCTCAACGCCGCTGCTGCCCAGGCCGCGAACGCGGGCCTGCGCGTGGGGTACCACAATCACTCGTTCGAATTCCATCACCGGGTAGGCGACACGACCGCGTACGAGCACTTCGTCTCGTTGCTCGACCCGCGCGTCGCGCTCGAGGTCGACGTTTACTGGGCGGCCACAGCCGCGCAGGACGTGCCCGCGCTCCTGCGCCGTCTCGGCGACCGCGTCTTCGCGCTGCACCTCAAGGACGGCACCGTCGACCGCGACCCGTTCGCGACGCCGGAAGGCTATGTCGCGGAGGAACTCGACCTGCACCCGCTGGGTGAGGGATCTCTCGACCTCAGCGCGATCCTGGAGGCCGCGCCCGCCGAGCGACTCGACGTGATCGAGTTCGACCACGTCCGTGGCGATGTCTTCGCCGCGATCGAGTCGTCGCTGGCATACCTGGAGGAGTCGGTGAGTGCCACGTCCTGAGCCCGCCGGCCCGTTCCTCGTGCCGGGGGGCACCGCGCTGATCACGGGCGCCAGCTCCGGGCTCGGCGCGGAGTTCGCCCGCCGGCTCGGACGCCGCGGCCTCAGCCTTGTCCTGGTGGCCCGACGCACCGATCGGCTCGAGGCGCTGGCCTCCGAGATCCGCGCCGATGCCCGTGTCGACGTGACAGTCATCGGGTGCGACCTGATCCCGCCTGGATCGGCAGCGACCCTCCACGCACAGACGCGGCGGCGAGGCATCGCAGTGGATCTGCTCGTGAACAATGCCGGCTTCGGCACGCTGGGCGATGTGATCGACACCAACCCGGAATCAGCCGACGACGTGATCGGGCTGAACGTCACCAGCCTCACCGGGCTCTCGCAGCGCTTCGCGTCCGACATGGTCGCGAACCGCCGCGGGGCGATCGTGAACGTCGCAAGCCTCGCCGCGCTGCTGCCGGCACCCCACATGGCGGTCTACGGCGCCACCAAGGCGTACGTCGAGAGCTTCACCCAGGCGCTGCATGCCGAGCTCGCACCGCACGGCGTGGCGGCGCTCACAGTGCTGCCGGGCCCGACCCGCACCGAGTTCTTCGACAGGTCGGGTGGGCGGATCGGCCCCGACAGCGCCTACCTCACGCCGGCGGCGGTGGTCTCAGCCACCCTGCGGGCCCTCGACAAGCCGCGCGTACCACTGGCCGTCGTCCCCGGCCGCGGCAACGCGTTCGCCGCCCCTGTGATGGGACGGCTCCCGCGCCGGCTCGGGCTGGTCCTCAGCGAGAAGATGATGCGCCTGGGTCTGGACATCTCCGAAAAGGATGCATCCTCCGCGGTCGCTCCGCCGCCCGCGGGTTCGTAGGTCCGCCGACCCGCGACGACGAATGGATGCGGTCGGGCTCCGGCGCGACCGCATCCGTTCGTGGTCAGACCGATAGGTCCTCCACGCGGAGGATTCGGTCGCCGTATCGCGCGTGGCCGAAGCTCTGCGGCCGACCGGAGGCGTCAGGTCCGAACCGGATGCGGGCGCCGTCCGCGAGGCCCGACCACGAGATGCGGAGTCGCATCTCGCCGTTGTCCGCGCCCGTGAGGGTCAGGTCCGCCTCGTACACGGTGCCGTCGGTCATAGAGGCGACGGTGCGCTCGACGCCGTTGCAGAAGCGCTGCCCGTCGTCGCTGAAGTCGACGAACCGCAGCTCCGTGCGGGAGGCCGCGCCGAGGTGTGGGGCCGGCTCGCGCTCGTACTCGACGTGGCCCGAGTGGCGCCCGGCGATACGCGCCGACCGGACATCCGGCAGCGGGGCGGCGAGCCAGCGCTCGGCATCCGTCCCCCTTATGGCGCACGTCACGACCGGCGCCGGCGCGGCGGGCACCGCCGCGGACGGCAGGTGATCCTCGAGGCGCGCCGCGCGGATGCGCATCTCGGCGTCGTATCCCCGACCGCTGCCACGGCGCATCTCCATCCACATCGCCTTCGTGCCCTTCGGATGCCAAGACATCGGCGAACAGTAGACCCAGGCGTCGTCGCTGCTGTTGAGGGCGACGCCCACGTACGACGGATCGGTGGACGACCGCGCGATGTCGACCAGGACCGGGCCTACATTCCCCAGGCGGAACTGGCGCACGCCGTCGACGGCGTAGATGTAGGCACCCCAGGCGAGTTCACGACCGACGAGACTCCCGTAGGGCCGGGGCACGATCCCCAGCACCGCGAGATCGGTGGTCGCGGATGCACGCGTCGACATCACGATCCCGAGCGTCTCGTCGGGTGAGAAGATCGTCGTCTCGTCGTATCCGGGTGTGCGGGTGACGGGTGTGACGGACGCCACGGCCAGGTCCTGCACGACGGAGTCCGTCAGCACGTTGCCGCCGTCACCCACCGAGGAGATCGCGGTGCCCCCGCGCACGAACTGCTTGACCTCGCCGCCGAGAGCCGGTCGCACCCGGCTGTATCCTTCGCGTTCGGGATCCGGCACGAAGGTGTCGGCGCTGCTGATGATCGCCGGGTCGTCGATCACATAGCCCTCGGATGTCCGGCGCAGCGTCCCGAGGGCGGCGAACGCCGTGAAGTCCTTGCGCAGCGTGGTCCACGCGATGCGCTCATCGTGCGACACGATGATCTCCGACCAGTGGTGCGACACCCGCGTGTCGGCGGCCAGGCCCCAAGGGTATTCGACGCCTATCAGTTCCGCACTGACGCAGGAGTCCAGATCCGGCACGGCCTCGAGGACGTAGTCGCCGAGCAGGACGCGCCGGTTGTCGGCGAAGGGCATGTGACGGATGCCGTTTGCCGTCGGCGACTGCGGGATCCGGCCGGCGAAGATCTCGCGGAAGCCGGTGCCGTCGTCGTCGACGATCGCCACACGGTACCAATGATCGTCCACCGGATCTTCGACGTTCCGGTGGAGGAGGAACACCCTACCGGAGAACGTGTACGTCGCACTCAGGACGCGCACATGCTCGGGAACGGGGACGGTGAAGACCTCGATGGCTCCGAACTCGTCGGTAGCGAGCTTCATGCAACTCCCCCGCTTCCGGCGCGGCGGTCGGCGGGAAGCAGGCGGGCAGGGGCGGATCGGGGCTCGAGCATCGATGTTGCCTTCCTCGCGCGTCGTCGCGCGGGTCTGTGAGTGGACGACGTCGTCCGAGAGTCGCGATGGTGCGGGCCCGAGGGGCCCGCACCATCATCAGAGGGTTTCGCCGGCGTCGGCGAGCAGGGTGCTTCCCGTCATGACGATCGACAGGTCGCTGGCGGCGAACAGCACGACTCGGGCGATGTCGTCGGGCGTGCCGGCCCGGCCGATGAGGCTCTGCGTCATGGCGCTCGGCACGCCGCTCTGGTCGATGCCCGCCTCGGCCATCGCCGCCATCGCCGCCTGGGCGGCCGCGATGTTCCCCTCCGTGGGCACGTAGCTCGGAGCGACGCCCAGGACGCGGATGCCTCGGGGCGCAAGCTCGAGCGCGAGCTGACGGGTGAGCCCCCGCGCGGCGTGCTTCGAGGCGACGTACGCCGAGAGTCCCTGCGCGACGCCGCGGAAGCCGGCGGTCGAGACGATGTTGACGATGACGCCGCCCTCGTCCATCCGCCGTGCGGCCTCGCGGGCGCCGTTTCGGACACCGCGCGTGTTGACCGCGAACACGGCCTCCCAGAGCTCGTCGGGCATATCGAGCAGGCGGGCGCTGGGGAAGATGCCGGCGTTGTTGATCCAGATGTCGACGCCGCCCAGCGCCGCGACCACGTCGTCGGTCGCGGCAGCGACGGCGCCGGCATCCGTCACGTCCATGGCCACGCCGACCGCGCGACCGCCGTGATGGTGCTCGATGTCGGCGGCGGCCGCGGCGGCCGCCGCCTGGTCGAGGTCCGCGATCGCGACCGATGCCCCGGCCTCAGCGAGGCGCAATGCGATCGCCTTTCCGAGGCCCTGCGCACCTCCCGTGACGACGGCTCGCCGGCCGGCGAGTGAGAGGAGGTCGGTCAGTGGCTGCGCCGAGACGTCGGCGAAGGGGAAGGACATCGGTGTCTCCGTTTCGGGTGGGGTGCGGGTCAGGCCAGGCCGTTGCGCTTGGCGATCTCGCCGAGCCAGCCGAGGCTCGGCTTCGGCGTGCGCACGAACGTCTCACGGTCGACGGCGATGAGACCGAAGGTCGGCTCCCAGTGGCCCCATTCGAAGTTGTCGAGCAGGGTCCAGTGCAGGTAGCCGCGCACGTCGATGCCGTCGGCGATGGCGTTGTGGAGGCCGCGCAACGCCGCATCGGTGTAGCGGACGCGCTCGGTGTCGTCGCCGGTCGCGATGCCGTTCTCCGTCACGAGGATCGGCACGCCCTGCGTGACCTCGGTGGCGTGGCGCACCGCCATCTCGAGCGAGTCGGGACGGAACGTCGTACCGACGAGGGTGTTGTCGGGGAGCTTCGGGTGGGGCACGAGGCCGTTGGCGTCGACTTCCTGGCTCGAGTACGCCTGTACGCCGGCGAAGTCGTCGCCGCGGCTACCCTCCCAGAAGATGTCCTCCTTGCCGTAGCGGATCTCCTCCAGCTTCGCCTCGCCACCGGGCTGTGCGGTGAGGGCACCCGCGGCGATGGTCCAGCCGACCTTCGCGCCGGTGCGGGCCCGGACGATCTCGCGCGCCGCGTGGTGGATGTCGACGAACTTCCGCCCGATCTGGGGGTCCGCGTAAGCGAGGAAGTTGTTGCGCGCGGCCTGCTCGCGCTCCTCGTCGCTCGTGTACTCGGCCTCGACAGTGGGACTCTGCCACTGACCGCCGGACTGCGCGGCCATGCGGGCCATGGCCGTCATGATCGCAGCCTGCATGTTGGGCTCGTTCATCGTGGCGACCCACGCGACGCCGTCGAGGATAGTGGTGGCCTCGGTGACGAAGCGGATGAACTTGTCCGACGCGTCGGGAGCCGACCAGCTGCCGTCCTTTGCGAACCACTGCGGTGTTGTGAAGTGCTGCAGCGTGATCACCGGCGTGATGCCGAGCTCGAAGCAGAACTCGATCTGACGCCGGTAGTGCGCGAGCTCGGCCTTCGAGAACCGGCCCGGCAGCGGCTCGATGCGCGCCCACTCGATGCCGAAGCGGTAGGAGTTCAGGCCGGCCTCGGCGAGCAGTGTGATGTCTTCACGCCAGCGGTGGTAGCTGTCGACGGCGTCGCCGGAGAGCTCCATGCCGGGGGTCACCTGCTCCTGCGCCCACCAGTCGCTGTTGACGTTGTTGCCCTCGATCTGGTGCGGCGCCGTGGAGGCACCCCACAGGAAGCCCTCGGGGAAGGTGGTCATCGTTCGTCCTCTCGTTCGTCGTGAAGTCCTCGCGCGCGGTGCGGTCCGCGGGCGTCGGTGGTCGTGCCATCCGGCAGCACGATGCGCACGCCGACGCTGGCCGGGGCATCGACCGAGACCTCGATCTCGTCGCCCTCGATCCGCCACTCGACCGCGATCAGGCCCTGGGGCGAGTCGTGCGTGCCGCGTGCCCAGGTCACCTCGGGGGTCGGGACCGGCTGCACCACGACATCGGTCCAGGCGACGCTGTTCTCGGCCTGCCGGAGCCCCACGACGTGAGTGTGCAGAAAGCGCACGACGGCACCCTTGCTGTAGTGGTTCAGCGACTCGTGGGCGACACCGTTCTCATCGATGCCATCCCAGTCCTCCCAGATGGTCGTCGCCCCCCTGTCGAGCATCGCGAGCCACGACGGCGACGTGCGCTGGAAGAGGACCGCGTACGCGATGTCGGCATGGCCCAGGTCGGCGAGCATCGGGAGCAGGTCGCCCGTCGAGAGGAAGCCCGTGCCGAGGTGCAGACCCGCCTCACGGATGAGCTGGACGAGACGGGATGCCGCGGCCTGGCGCTGGTCGTCGGGGACGAGCCCGAACGACAGCGCGCGGACGTACGCGGCCTGCGTGTCGGCGAGAGTGCGACCACCGGGAAGTAGGAATTCGGTGCGCCACGCGTCGCGGACCTTCTCGGCCGTCGCGGCATAGGTCGCAGCATCGGTCACCCGTCCGAGGATCTGAGCGATCTGGGCGAGGGTGGCGGTCGAACGATAGAGGTAGGCGGTGCCGACTTCTCCCTTGTCCGCCATGAACCAGGCCATCGGGTTCGAGTGGACCGGGTCGACGAGACTGCCGTCGGCCGCGCGCGGCTTCGGCTCGATCCACTCTCCCCAGTGGAACGAGCCGTCCCACAGGAATTGCTCGTGCGGCTGCTCCTCGGCCGAGCGCTGGATGCGGGACTGGTGACGCGCTGTGCGCGCCGTACCGAGTGCCCAGTCGACCCAGCGGGCCATCGCATCCCAGTTCTCGGCGAGCACATCCCGGTCGCCGTACGAGAGGTACAGCTCCCACGGCACGGCGACGATCGCGTCGCCCCAGCCCGCGGAACCCGTCATCATCGCGAGCTGGTGCTGCAGGTTGTGCTTGATGCGACGGCCGTCGGGCGAGAAGTTGGCGATACGCCCGTCGTCGAGCTGGTCGTCGCGCACCGACTGCAGCCATTTGCGACTGAAGCCGAGCACGTCGTAGAGGCGCGTCGCGGTGGGCACGAAGATCTGGTAGTCGCCGGTCCAGCCGATTCGCTCGCGGGTCGGGCAGTCCGTGGGGATGTCGACGGCGTTGCCGAGCCAGCTCCACCGCGCGAGCTCGTGCAGCCGGTTGAGGTCGTCGTTGCTCGAGGCGAACGTGCCGGTCTGGCGGAAGTCGGTGTGCACGACGCGCATCTCGAGGGACGAGGCATCCAGGGTCCCGCTCTCCCGTGTGATGCGGGCGTACTGGAAGCCGTGCACCGTGTGGCGGGGTTCGAAGACCTCCGCACCCCCGCTCGAGACGACCTCGTCACGCTGCACGAACGGCCGCGCGGGCTCGCCCGGACGCACCGAGTCGAGGTGGGTGGTCGAGAGGTCGCCGTCGGGGCCGACGAACTCGCCGTAGTCGATGACCGTACGCGTGCCGGCGGGGCCGAGGTCCGCGAGGCGGATCCAGCCCGACGCGTTCTGCCCGAAGTCGGCGACCCACGTTCCATCGGCCACCTCGGTGAGGCTCACGGCAGGGCGTGTGTCGACGATGCGCACGGGCGGCGCGGGCGACCAGCTGATCGCCGGCGGCGCGTGAACGACATCGACGAGAACGGATGCTGCGGCTTCGTGTCCGGACGAGAAATCGGTCATCTGCCCGGCCATGAGGTCGGCCTGGACGATCTCGCTTCGGCTGCTCGTCCACTCCCCGTCGGTGACGATGGTGCGGGTGGAGCCGTCGGCGAAGTCCACGTGCAGCTCTGCGCGCGCGCCGAGCACTGTGCCCCATCCCGCAGGCTCGCGGAAAGCGCCCACCTGACCGCGGAACCAGCCGTCGGAGAGGACGATCTCGAGGGTGTTCGCACCCGGACGGAGGCTCTCGCCCACGTCCGAGGCCTGTGCGTACAGGGTGCGGTCGTAGGAGGTGGCGCCGGGCGTCAGTTCTGCCGTGCCGACGCGCTCGCCGTTGATGAACGCCTCGTACACGCCGAGGGCGGTGGCGTACAGGCGGGCCGAGGCGACACCCTCGGGGACCTCGACGGTGGTGGCGAGCACGTGCGCGGGGCGGCGACCGTAGCCCGCATTGTCGCTCTCTGCCGGCGAGATCCATCGGGCGGTCCAGTCCTCGTCGAACAGGCCGGCCTCGAACCGCGACCACGCCGACCACCCCGATGTGCCGAGATCGGTCGTCGTGCGCACACGCCACTGCACGCGCTGCGTGCTTCGCAGGGGCGCCCAGGGCCACGGGGCACGCAGGTGCTCGCGGGTGTGACGGATGACGGTGCCGACCGGCTCACCGTCGACCGTCGCCTCGAGTTCGTACCTCTCCTGATGCGTGGCCCCGCGCGGAAGCAGCCACGACAGCCGCGGCGTGGGGCCGGACACGATGAACTGGTCGCCACCGGCGTCGACCGCCAGGCCTGAGGGTGCGGCATCCGTCTGCGTCGCTGCCGCGACGGTCTCGATCGAGGTCATCGGACGGCCTTGACCTTGAGCAGGATGATGAGTCCGCCTACGAGGGCGAGCACCGCACCGCTGAGGTAGAGCAGCGTGTAGTTCTTGTCGCCGCCGACCGCCCCGATCGTGATGATGAGAGGTGCGATGAGCGGGGCCAGGGCGCTCGGGATCTTCTGTGCGAAGGCGACCACCGCCATGTAGCGTCCCGCCTCGGCGCGGTCGGGCAGGATCGCGTAGACGATGGCCTGGTCGACGGTCGCGAAGACCGCGATCGCCATCTGCATGAGCACGGCGCCGACGATGAGCTGCGGCAGAGACCACGCGAACGCCTCGGTGATGGCGCCGCCGACGAAGAGCAGGGCGGCGATCATGACGAACAGGCGGCGCCGCTTGAGCTTGTCGGAGAGGAAGCCGCCGGCGAGCGCACCGGCGGTCGCCGCGACGATGCCAAGCATGCCGATGGTGGCCACGACGCCGGCGACCTCGCGCACCGGGAGATCCAGGCGCTGCGCGTAGAAGAAGGTGCCGAACGTGGTGTTGAAGTACAGACCGAAGAAGAAGACGAACCGTCCGAGCCAGTTCCACGCGAAGGCCGGGTAGCGGCGCACGCTGAAGCCGTAGCTCGAGACGACCTTCTTGAGCGTCACCGACGAGTCGACGGGAAGGTCCTTGGAGCTGCCCTCGGGCTTGAAGACGGGGAACAGGACGAGCAGGACCGTGCCGATGATCGCGGGGACCAGGAAGACGAGCATAGTGCTCGACGACACCGCGTAGGCGATGCCGATGCCGATCACGGGGGCGATCTGCGTCATGACGCCGGTCAGCGCGGACACCTTGCCGCGCTGCTCCTCCGGCAGCTTGTCGGCCTGGATGGTCTGGATAGCGGCACCGGCGGTCGACCAGCCGACCATCGCGACCGCCCAGCCCGCACCCACCAGAAGGAGGTTCGGTGCGACGCCGATGATCAGCGCACCGACCACGCCGAGCACCGCCCCGAGGAAGAGGAACGGCGTGCGTCGACCGAGCCGCGAGCGCGTGCGGTCGCTCCAGATGCCGATCATCGGGCTGAGGATGAGGAACACCAGCTGGGCCGAACCGGTGACGTAGCCCAGCACCTCCTCGTGGCCGGGAGCGAGCTCGGTGATGCGCAGGGCGAGACCGTAGGCCAAGGGCACCATCATCGCGATGGAGGCGCCGAAGCTCGCGGCCATCAGCCAGAAGACGTACCCACCGCTGACCCGCGGCATCGCCGAGGCGGCGGCATCCGTCGTCCTCTCGTCCGGGGCTGCCGCGCCCGTCTCATCGGCGACCGCGAGAGAGGCGGCGACGTCGTCGACGGCCCCCCGCTCTGACATGTTCTCGCTCACTTCGACTCCTTTGTGGTTCACCCGGGCTTCGGTGGCAACCGGTTGCAAGATCGACAAAAGGTAACCACAGTGGTAACAAGAATGCAAGTACAGAAACGAGACAGCATGACTTCGCGTCCTCGCGCAGCCGAGCGCACCCCCCGACGGGTGCACGCCTCGACGCCGGAACGGCGTCGCCAGATCGTGAAAGCCGCGCTCGCGAGCTTCGCCGAGCACGGCTACGAACGCGCATCCCTGCGCGACATCGCCACCCGCGCCGACCTCACGCACGCCGCCCTGCTACGCCACTTCTCGGGTAAGGACGAGCTGCTCCTCGCCGCGCTCGCGCAGCGAGAAGCCGACGAGGAGGAGATGGCGGCGCGCATCGGGGCGTCGAACATGCCGGCCGAGAAGATCCTCGGTGTCGTGCTCGAAGACGAGTTCGCGGATCCGGACTACCAGCGCAACTGGATGGCGCTGACCGTCGCCGCGACGAACCCCGCTCATCCCGCGCACGAGTTCTTCGTGGGCCGCCGCGAGCGCATGCGGGGGCGCTTCACGAGCGGTCCGCTGCCGCTCGCGCGCGAGACCGGCGAGACGACCGCCGACGAGAAGGCGACCCTCGTGCTCGCGATGGTCGACGGGCTGCGCATCCAGTGGCTGCTCGATCCCTCCCGCGATGCACTGTCGCTGCTCGAGCTCTTCATGAAGCTCTTCGGTGGCCCCGCTGACGAGGAGCACGCGCCTGAAGGCGTCGGTGGGTCCGCTATGAGACGATGAGCGGCAGCGACACAGGGATGAGGAGCGCGTGGAAGAAGCGGAGACAGACGCCCGATCGGTCAGACGCAAGGCACACCCGACGATCTACGACGTCGCAAAACTCACTGGGTTCAGCGCGTCGACCGTGTCGCGAGCGCTGAACAAGCCGGGTCGCATCAACGCCAAGACCGAGCAGCGCATCCGGGATGCCGCGGCGAGCATCGGGTATCAGCTCAACCCGATGGCGCGGGCGCTGCCGACCGGGCGCACCGACACGATGGCTGTGCTCATCTCCGACATCACGAACCCCGTATACCTGCAGCTCCTCCGCGGCGCCGAACACGTGGCGACGTCGAGTGAGCTGACGCTCGTCTTCGCCGAGTCTCAGGAGGATCCCGCACTCGAGCTCTCGACGGCGCGCCGCCTGCTGCCGTCGGTGGATGGCGTGCTGCTGTTCGGCTCTCGCCTCACCGACGAGCAGATTCTCGACCTGGCCGAAATCAAACCGATCGTGCTCGCCAACCGCGAAGTCGAGGGTGTGCCGGCGATCGTGCCCGATGTCACTGTCGGGATCCGCCAGGCGGTCGAGCATCTTCACAGCCTGGGTCACCGCTCGATCGGCTACGTGTCCGGCCCCGCCACGTCATGGATGAACCGGCGACGGTGGGAGGTCGTGTTCGAGAGCGCGGTCGCCCGTGGGCTGACCGTCGTCGAGATCCCCATCGGGGACGCGACGATCGCCGGCGGTGAAGCCGCGCTGCCGCGGGTGCTCGCATCGGGGGTCACCGCGGTGCTGACCTACAACGACCTCGTCGCGCTCGGACTCCTCAGAACGGCCCGCGCCGCGGCGGTCGACGTCCCGGGCGGGCTCAGCATCGTCGGCTTCGACAATGTATTCGGCGCGGACCTCACGACACCGACGTTGACGAGCATCGCCACCCCGTCCAACGAGGTGGGCGAGGCCGCCATGCGGCGCCTGCTCGTGGAACTCGATCGCGGAGCGGAGACCGCGGCCGGCGTGCTCCAAACCTCGCTCGTCATCCGAGAGTCGACGGCGGCGCCCGGCACCGCGTGAGTGACGCCCGGATCGCAGGGTAAGGAGCGAGGCCCGCACTCAGTTGAGCAGAGCCCCCATTTGCTTCGCGATCAGTGTCGTCGCATGCTTCGGGCTCAGACGCGACAGGCGGTCCATCGCCGCGGCGTCGGCGCCGATCGTCGCGCGGAACTTGCCCTTGCGCACCGCATCAACGATGACTCTGGCCGCCTCGGCAGGGGCGGTGGTCTTGAACGCGGGCGACCCGGCCGAGGCATCACCCAGCGCCACGCCGGAGTTGGCGGCGATGTCGGTGCCGATCGCGCCGGGGAATACCACCGTGACGGCGACATTCGTGTCGAGCAATTCGGCATAGAGCGCCTCAGTGAGGATCTTCACGGCTGCCTTAGACGCGCCGTAGACCGCCTGGCCGGGGACCGGAGCGTAGGCCCCCATGCTCGCGATGTTGACGAGGGCGGCGGCAGGGCGCGAGAGGAGCATCGGCAGAAACGCCTTGCACATATAGATCGTGCCCCAGAAGTTGACGTTCATCACCTTCTCGATCTCCGCGAACGGCAGGTCGTTGACCTTGACGAACTTCTGGATCACGCCGGCGACATTGATGAGCCCGTCCACGCGACCGTGGAAGGCCGTCGCCGCAGCGGGCAGCGCCTCAACCGCCTCGCGGTCGGTGATGTTCACGACGTGGGTGGAGAAACGTCCGCCCGCGTTCGCGAGACGCGCCGTCTCGTTGAGACCGGCCTCACTGAGGTCAACGCCGGCAACCGATGCTCCTGCCGCGAGTAGCTCCCGGGACACTTCGCGTCCGATGCCGTTGCCGGCTCCTGTCACGACGAAGCTCTTGTCGAGGATGTCCATGTTCTCTTTCCTTTCGTTCACCGGTCAGCCGATCCGGCGTCGCCGGGGCGGCGGCATCCGCCTTCGTCTCGTCCGCGGCTGCCACGCCGTACTAGGATGGCAACCGGTTGCAAGCGGACCGGTGGCGTCGTTGAGACTCGCTCGTCGTCCGAGAGTCGACGGCGGCGCCCGCGTAGCGTTGAACCGCGGGTGCGTGGACTCAGGCAGGCATGCTCGTCCACCGAGCCCGCAGGGCGTGAACCGCACCCTTCGGCCGCCGGTCGCGCGTGAAGACGCCCTTCTTGTTGCCGTCGACGCGCTGCGTGATCGGCATGGCCTGGAAGTCGGCGAAGGCCCACACGTGCTCACCGACGACGGCATCGACACGGTCGATCACCCGATGGTAGGTCTGCAGCAGCGCGGTCTGGTAGTCCTCGCTCCACGGCTGGTCGAGCACGGTGTGCAGGCCCACCACCGCATCGGCGCCGAACTCCGACATCACGATGGGCTTCCCGAAAGCGCGCTCCCACCCCCGCAACTCCTCCTCGAGATTCACTTCGGCCGCTGCGAGGTCGTTCGTGTCCTGGTACCAGCCGTAGTAGCGGTTGATGCTCAGCACGTCGAACATGTCGGCGATGCGATCGGTGTCTGGGCGCGCGAGGATCATGTTCGCGTACGTGATCGGGCGCGTGGGGTCGAGGTGCCGGGTGAGCGCGACGAGCGGTGCGAAGTAGTCGCGCGCGCCCTGGTCGCGCGCGTCGGGCTCGTTCGCGATGGACCACATCACGACGCTGGGGTGGTTCTTGTCGCGCGCGATCAGCTCCCGCAGGTGCTGGGCGTGCGCATCCCGCGTGGGATCCCCGAACGACTCTGGCCCGAAGGTGCGGATGTCGGTCTGGCCGAGGTAGCCGGCGGCGATCGCGAGGTTGAGCCCGACGGCGGCCGTCTCGTCGATGACGACGATGCCCTGCCGGTCGGCGTAGTCGAGCACCTCCTCGGCATACGGGTAGTGAGAGGTCCGGAACGAGTTCGCACCCATCCAGCGCATGAGGTCGACGTCGTGAACGAGGTACGCGTCGTCGTGCCCCTTGCCGCGGACGGGGCTGTCTTCGTGCTTGCCGAACCCCTTGAAGTAGAACGGCTCGCCGTTGATCAAGAACCTGTTCCCGCGCACCTCGACGGTGCGGACGCCCACCGCGAGTGGGTAGCTGTCGACGACCTCGCCGTCGCGGATCACCTCGGCGACCAGGTCGTACAGGTACGCCGCTCCCGGCTGCCACAGCCGGACATCGTCGATGCGCACCGACCCGGTGGCACCGCGTGACTCCCCTACGGGGCGTCCGTCCGCGTCGGCGACGCGCACCCGCACCGCGGCGCCGTCGCCGAGCGCCGTCGTAGCGACGTCGTAGCGAACGATCCCGGTCGAGCCTTCGACCTCGGTGACGATCGTGATGTCGTCGATCCGCTCCACGGGTGCCGAGTACAGCCACACCGAGCGGGCGAGACCGCCGTAGTTGAAGAAGTCGTGCATGTAGCGCTGCCGCCGGTGCCCTCGCCCGTCGGTCTCCACGTTGCCCGGTGGGATCGAGTGCCTCGTCAGACGGTTGTCGACGCCGATCGTGAGCCGGAACTCCTGCCCGGCCGACACGAGGTGGGTGATGTCGGCCTCGAACGGCGTGTAGCCGCCGACGTGGGATGCCACCCGCTCATCGTCCACGTACACGACGCCTTCGTGCGTGGCGGAGTCCAGGCGCACGAAGACCCGTTCGCCCGCCCAGCCGCGCGGCACGCGCACCATGCGCTGGTACCAGACGACCCCGACGTGGTCGTGCACGTCGGCGTCGACGAACAGGTCGTTGTAGCTCGACGGAACCGGAGCCTCGCGGGTGGTGGAGAGCGCGCTCGTCCACGGCTCCTCGCCCACCGCGCTCTCCAGCGCGAAGCGCCAGAGTCCGTCCAGCCGGACGAGTTCCCGCGTGGCGGTCGAACGGGGTGTCAGCATTTTCGTTACCTCCTCGGCGGCGGTGCCGCCTGTTGAAGACTTGGGTGTCAGGGGTTCTCGCGCGTTCCTGCCATCGGACCGTCGGTCAGCCGATCCGTACGACGGGCCCGAGGGTGACCCCCGCTTCGTTGAAGCTGTCGACTGCGGCCCAGTACCTCGGCCCCGCGTTAAGCGAGCCGATCTCGAGCTCCGTGCGGTCGTAGACCAGCCAGCTGTGGTACAGCTTCTCCGGCGCGAGGCCGTAGCGGATGTTGTAGCCGACGGCGCCCGGCACCGCGTCCCAGGCGAGGACGGCCGTGCGTGCATCGGGCCGGGTCGCCGTCGGCGTGACCGCCGCCGGCTTCGCCACATCGGCGTGCCCGAACACCCGTAGACCGCTGAGCGCGAAGGGCCCACCGAACGGCATGGCGCCGGCGGTGACGCGCACGTACCTGACCTCGTGGGGCGCGGGCGGCACGATGAACGCGTGCGGCCTGTCTTCCCCCCCGTCGGCGGTGTCGTGGACGAGCGTCCACTCTGCACCGTCGACCGAGACCTCGACGCGGAACTCCGTGGGGTACGAGTGTGGGAAGATGCCGCGCTTGCTCACGGTGCCCTTCGCCAGATCACGAAGCTTCGGCGCATGCTGCTCGAGCTTGTGGTCGGCGAGATTCACCTGCAGCGCGTGAACAGTCATCACCGCGCCGAGATCGATGCTCAGCCATTCGCCGTGTTCTCGGGAGCCGGCCACCCACCACGTGCGCACCGACTCGTCGGTCGCGAGCTTCGGCTCGTGCTCCGCACGGAAGGACGATGCCGTGGCCTCGGCCCGATACGAGAGCAGCATCCAGCCGGGAGACGCCTCGGTCCACGGGTCGAAGGCGCGGTCGGGAATCGACATCGGGAAGTCGGCGAAGTTCTGATTGCAGAACAGCACGCCGTCGTCGTCGAATCCCGCGGGGAACAGACCGATCCGCCGTTCGAAGTCGGCATTGACCGAGATCCGCATCGTGGCCACGTGCCACCAGTTTCCGTGCCGGTCCTGGAAGGTGCTGCCGTGCCCGGCGCCGGTGATGAACCCTCCCGGCTTCGACGAGAACGGGCTGTTCTGGTCGTACTCGAAGGGACCGAGCGGCCCCGTTCCGGTGTAGGAGCCGTCGGCGTACGTGTTGTACTGCGTGCCCGGGCCCGCGTACTGGAGGTGGTAGCGCCCGGCGACGCGGTTCAGGTAGGCGCCCTCGATGAAGGGCGAGTCGCCGATGTAGGCATCCATGATCTTGCCTGCGATCCCGCGTCGCACCACGGGTACATAGTCGTCGCCGGGGCGTTCCCACCCACGGACCGCGGCGTCCGCCTCGATGAGGGGCACCCCCTCACCGATCTGCTGCAGTGATTCGCGGTCGAGCTCCACGCCACGGATGGGCTGATTGTGCGAGCAGCCCCAGTAGAGATACAGCCGTCCGTCGTCGTCCTGGAACGTGGCGGGATCCCAGAAGGCGATCTCGCTCGAAGCGACCTCCTGGAAGTCGTCGGCGAGCGGGTCGACGCTGCGGAAGAAGCGACCCTTCGCGCGACGAGATGCCGTGAACAGGAGTGCACCGTCGACCTCGCGCACGTCGGGCGCATAGTCGGTCGCCGGGATCCGGTCGCTGTGCTGCAGCTCCCACTCGACCAGGTCCTCGGAGTGCCAGAAGCCGCGAGTCATCGAGGCGAACATGTAGTAGCGCCCGCGATAGTGCACGACGGTGGGATCTGCGGCCTCACGGTGGACGGAGCGCCCACCGAACGGCATCCGTACATCCTGATACCGGTACGCGAGATCGACCGGATTGCAGACGACACGGTTCACCGGGACACCTCCTCGGCCACCGCGCAGGCGTGCATGTCGGCGAGCACCGCATCCATCGTCCGCGCCAGCGCCAGGGTGTCATCGCGGCCGTGCCAGGGGTGCTCGAGCAGCCCGTCGTCCAACGCCCCGATGACGGCGGCCAGCATCTGCCGGTACCCGTTGCCCTCACGCGGGTGCTCGACGATCTCGGGCGCCCCGAAGATCCGCTCGGCCGACCCCGCATGCACGCGGGCGCGGGTCCCCGCCCAGAACATGGGGGCGAGTGTGACCCATCCGCGCTCACCGCTCACGGTCGCGGAGAGGTCGAGGAACCGGACTCCCGACCACGCGAGCTGCGCGAATCCGTCCGCGGCCTCGAACGTGGCATAGCCCTCGACATCCGTGCCGTCCATGAACTCCCCCGACGCCAGCACGCGGCGGGGTTCGCCCAGGAACCACTGGGCGAGGGCGACCGGGTAGATCCCGCGGTCTCGAAGGATGCTGCCTCCCTGCGCCGGGGTGAGCGTGCGACTGCGCGCCTGGAACGGCGTGCCGAAGCTCGCACGCACGCTGCTGACCTCGCCCAGGAGTCCACCCGAGATGCGATCGAGGATCTCCACGTGGAGAGGGTTGAACCTCATCCACATGGCCTCCATCGCGAACAGCCGCGTGCGGCGCGCGACGTCGAAGATGCGCTCCGCTTCGCCCTCAGTGGTCGCGATGGGCTTCTCGATCAGCACGTGTTTGCCGGCTTCGAGCGCCTCGATCGCGATGTCGGCGTGGGTGTGCGCCGGCGTGGCGATATAGACGACGTCGACGTCGGTGCGCTGCAGCAGCTCCTCGCGCGAGTGGGTGGAGAAGGGGATGCCGTGGGCGGCGGCGAATGTCGACGCCCGTTCCGGTGTCCTCCCCCAGGCCGCGGTGATGGCGCCGGGCGCCACCGCCTGCAGATCCGGCACGAGCCGATCCGAGATGTCGCCGGTGCCGATGATGGCCCATCTGTGCATGTCTGCCTTCCTCGGGGTCTCGCCGTCAGGGGAACCAGAGCGATAGCCGATTGTCGAAGTGGTGTGTGATGGTGCTGCGATGCCCGCTGATGAGCCGGCAACGGCTCACGCGCGCGGTCCGGTGCTGCCCCGCACGATCAGGCGGGTCGGCAACGGGCCGTCGTTGTTCTCATCGATGTCGTTGCCGAGTTGGGAGAGCACCTTCTCGACGGCCCTCTCCCCTGCTCGCTCGAGCTGCGCCTGCACCGTCGTCAGCGGCGGCACGATCAGCTCGCTGCCGAAGATGTCGTCGAAGCCCGCGACACTCAGCGTGCCGGGCACGTCCACGCCCGCGGACGCGGCCGCCTGCATGAGGCCGATCGCCATCAGGTCGTTGAAGGCGATGACCGCGGTCGCGCGCGCGGCGAGCACTCGGCGCAGGGCCGCACGGCCTCCCTCGATGGTGGGAATGTTCGGCCCGATCTCGACCATTCCGCACTCGAGGCGCTCAGCGGCGTCGAGAAGCGACTCCCACCGACGACGGCTGATCCAGGACGTCTCGGGACCCGCCAGGTAGACGATCGACGTGTGACGCAGCTCGACGAGATGGTCCATCATCGCGTTGACACCGCTTTCGACGTCGGGGAGGACCTCCGCGACGGTGCCGACGCGACGGTTGATGAGCACCATGGGCTTGCGCTGGGCGAGCGCCCCGATCTTCTCGTCAGCCAGACGTGTCGTGGCCAGCACCAGGCCGTCCACGCTGGGCAGCATGCGGGAGATCGCCTGCTCCTCCGCCTGCCCCGACTCCTGCGACTCGGCGATCACCAGGGTGTAGCCCGCGCGCGCGGCAGCGTGCTCGGCCCCCCGCACGATGCCGAACACGACGGGGTTGGTGATGTCGGCGACCAGCAGCCCGATCGTCTGGCTGCGTCCGGTCGGCAGGGCCCGCGCCATCGGGTTGAATCTGAAGTCGAGCCGCTCGGCGGCGTCGCGGATCTTCGCCTCGGTCTTCTCGCTGATGCGGCCCGGCTTGCTGAGGGCCCGGGAGACGGTCGACGGATTGACTCCGGCGAGCTCGGCGACGTCGTAGATCGTCGCCGCGCCGCCTCGACGCCGGATGCGAGCGACGAGTTCGGGAGGCGGCGCCTCGCCCGATCTCGTGATGGTGTCGTCAGCGTGCACGCGCGTCCAACCATCCCCGCGCGGCACGCGCAAGATCGGCGACCGGCGCAGTCACGTCCAGGGCGACTCCCACCTCGTCCTCTCCCAACGGCTGGAGCGTGTCGAGCTGAGAGCTCAGCAGCGCAGGCGGCATGAAATGCCCCTCGCGACCGCCGGCGCGGGCGGCCAGCAGTTCGGGAGACCCCGTGAGATGGACGAAGACCACGCCTGGCGCCGCGTCTCGAAGCCGGTCGCGATACGACCGCTTGAGCGCCGAGCACGCGACCACCGTCCGCTCGGCGTCGGTGATCGTCGCTGCGACGGCATCCAGCCACGGCCATCTGTCCTCGTCCTCCAGGGGGATGCCTGCCGCCATCTTCGCGACGTTCGCGGCCGGGTGCAGGTCGTCGGCATCCACGAATCGTGCGCCGATCAGACGCGCGAGCTCGGCGCCGACCGACGACTTCCCCGACGCCGAGACACCCATGACGACGACGCGGGCGCGGCGCGCAGCGTCCGCTCGTCCGTCCTCGCCCGCGCTCACGAGCAGCTCACCAGTCATGGACAGTGCCGTCCGCGAGCCGGTTGTACGGCAGGTAGGCCTGCTCGTAGGGGTACTTGCCGGCCTCGTCCATGTTCAGCTCGACACCGAGTCCGGGCTTATCACCCGGGTGCAGGAATCCGTCGTTCCAGGTGAAGGACTGCTCGAAGGTCTGGTCGGTCTTCTCACCGTGGCGCATGTACTCCTGGATGCCGAAGTTGTGGATCGCGAGGCCCAGGTGCATCGCGGCGGCCATTCCGACTGGCGAGATGTCGGTCGGACCGTGCATGCCCGACTTGATCTGATACTGCGACGCGTAGTCGAGCACCTTCTTCAGGTGCGTGATGCCGCCGGTGTGGGTGACAGCGGAGCGGACGTAGTCGATGAGCTGCTCGCGGATGATCTGCTGGTAGTCCCAGACGGTGTTGAAGATCTCGCCGATCGCGAGCGGCGTGGTGGTGTGCTGACGCACGAGGCGCAGCGCCTCCTGGTTCTCGGCGGGCGTGCAGTCCTCGAGCCAGAACAAGTCGTACGGCTCGATCGACTTGCCGAGCTTCGCCGCCTGGATCGGCGTGAGCCGGTGATGGGCGTCGTGCAGCAGCGGCAGCTCGGGCCCGAACTCGTGGCGCACCGCCTCGAACACGGTCGGGATGTGGCGCAGGTAGGAGCGGGTGTCCCAGTCCTCCTCCGCGGGGAACGCGCCGCGCTGAGCGGGTTCGTGGTCGTAGCGCACACCCGTATTCGCTTCGAAGGTCGCGTTCGAGGCGATCCCGTAGATCGACTTCAGGCCGGGCACGCCGGTCTGCACGCGGATCGCCCTGTAGCCCTGTTCCTGATGCGACCGGATGCTGTCGAACAGTTCGGGGAGCTCCTTGCCAGACGCGTGCCCGTAGGCGAGCAGGCCGGTGCGCGACGCGCCGCCGAGCAGCTGGTACACCGGCATGCCTGCGGCCTTGCCCTTGATGTCCCACAGCGCCATGTCGACGGCCGCGATCGCCGCCATGGTGACGGGGCCGCGGCGCCAGTAGGCGCTCCGGTACAGGAACTGCCAGGTGTCCTCGATCCGCGACGCGTCGCGCCCGATGAGCAGCTGGGCGACATGGTCCTTGAGGTAGGCGACGACCGCCAGCTCGCGTCCGTTGAGGGTGGCGTCCCCCAATCCCGTGACACCGTCGGACGTCGTGAGCTTCAGGGTCACGAAGTTACGGTCGGGGCTGGTGACGATGACTTCGGCTTTGTCGATGATCATGGGAATGCTCCGCTCGATGTCAGGATTCGGTTCCGGGCTTGCGGCCGTCGAGCCCGCGCCAGCGGCGGCGCAGTGCGAATGCGGCTGACTTCGGCTTGCGGTCCCGCGTGAAGATGCCCTTCTTGTTGCCCCCCACTCGGTGCAGGCCATTGGTGGTCGCGAAGTCCGAGAAGTTCCAGACCTGCTCGCCGACGAATTGCGGGAAGCGGTCGAACACGCGGTGGTACATCTCCAGCAGGTCGGTCTGGTACTCCTCGGTCCAGACCTGGTCCCAGACGGAGTGGAGACCCGGCATGGTGTCAGCACCGTACTCGGTCATCATGATGGGCTTGCCCGTCCGGTCGACCCAGCCCTGGATATCGCCCTGCAGGTAGAGCTCGGCCGTCGCGAGATCGCCGGCGTTGATGTACCAGCCGTAGTAGCGATTCATGCTCACCACGTCGAACAGGTCGACGATCTGGTCGTTCTTGAACGTCGCGAACATGACCAGCGAGTAGGTGAGCGGACGCGTCGGATCGAGCTCGCGCGCGAGGTTCACGAGCGGTTCGAAGTACTCGCGCGAGCCGTCCTCGTTCGACGCCGGCTCGTTCGCGATGCACCACATGACCACCGACGGGTGGTTCTTGTCGCGGCCGATGAGCTCGCGCAGGTGCTGCGCGTGCGCGGCCTGCGTCGCGGCACCGGCGTACTGCTCCGAGAACGTGGGAAAGGGCGGGGTGCCGCTCAGACCGCCCACGACGCCCATGTTGAGTCCGACGGCCGCGGTCTCGTCGATGACGACGATTCCGTGCCGGTCGGCGAAGTCGAGGACGTCTTCGGCGTACGGGTAGTGCGAGGTGCGGAACGAGTTCGCCCCCGACCACTCGAGAAGCTGGAAGTCGTGCACCATGTAGGCGTTGTCGTGGCCCTTGCCGCGGATCGCGGTGTCTTCGTGCTTGCCGAAGCCGGTGAAATAGAACGGCTCGCCGTTGATGAGGAACTCGTGGCCGCGCACCTCCACGGTCCGCACGCCGACGGCGACGGGGTACGAGTCCACGACGGTGTCGCGCTGCACCGCCTCCACGGTCAGTTCGTAGAGGTAGGCGGCCCCCGGCTTCCACAGCACGACGTCGGGTACCTGGAGAGCACCCTCGTACCCCGAGCCCTCCGCGACGACGGCGCCGGCCGCATCCGTCAGCCGCACGCGCACGTCAGCGTCGCCCACGACCTCGACCTGGTAGTCGACAATGCCGGTCGAGCCCTCGAAGCCGGTCACGACGGTGACGTCGTCGATGCGCGTGGCGGGCAGCGAGTACAGCCACACCGAGCGCGCCAGCCCGGCGTAGTTGTAGAAGTCGTGGAAGTACGTCTGGACGCGCTTGCCCGTCATGCCGACCTCGATCTTGCCGGGCGGGATCGTCTCGTTCGAGAGATCTCCGCTCACGGCGACCGTCAGCCGGAAGGCGCCGCCGGTCTCCACGGCGTCGGTGATGTCGATGTCGAACGGCGTGTATCCGCCGACGTGCTCCCCCGCGAGCGCGTCGTCCACGTACACCCGCGCCGCATGCGTGGCCGCATCGAACCGCAGCAGGATGCGTTCGCCACCCCAGCCGCGCGGCACGCGAACTTCGCGCTGGTAGTAGACCCATCCGACGTGGTCGCGGATCTCGGGGTCGGTGAACAGGTCGTTGTAGCTCGCGGGCACGGCGGCCTCGAGGGGTGTGTCGAGTACCGCGGTCCACGGCTGCTCTGTCAGTCGCGTGTCGATCCCGAACCGCCAGACGCCGTCCAGATTGACGAGTTCACGGGTGGGGGTGGGCGTGGGCTTCAGCATCGATGGCCTTCCTGCGCTTCTCTGCGCTGTAACGGTTGGGGAGATCAGGGGTCGATCACGCCGCCAGGAGCCGGCGACGCTCCTCGCGTCGCTGCTGCTGGACGACCGGGTCGGCCACCGGCGCCGCCAGCAGCAGCCGCTGCGTATAGGGGTGGTCGGGTGTGGTCGTGACTGTCGCGGCGGGACCGGTCTCGACGATGTCGCCCCGGTAGAGGACGGCGACCCGGTGGCTGATGTGGCGGACGACCGAGAGGTCGTGCGACACGAAGAGGTACGCCACGCCGGTGGATCGCTGGATTTCCATGAAGAGGTCGAGAACGCGCTCCTGGGTGGACAGATCGAGGGCGCTCACCGGTTCGTCGCAGACGATCAGCTTCGGCTGGGGAGCGAGCGCCCGCGCGATGGCGACGCGCTGGCGCTGCCCTCCCGAGAACTCGCGCGGGAGGCGGTCGGCGGCGTCCGCAGGCAGCCCGACCTGGTCGAGCAGGATGCGCACCCTCGTCCGGGCATCCTTCGCGGTGGCTCCCTGCACCACTAGCGGCTCCGCGAGGATGTCCCCGATGGTGAGCGAGGGATTCAGGGAGGTGTACGGGTCTTGGAAGACGACCTGGATGTCCTTGCTGAGGCGCCGGCGCGCTCGCGGGGCGAGCCGGCTGATCGTCTCGTCCCGGAACGAGATCTCACCACCTGAAGGCTTGACCAGACCGAGCACCGCGCGACCGATCGTCGTCTTACCCGACCCCGACTCACCGACGAGACCGAGTGTCTCGCCCGGCGTGACATCGAGGGAGACCCCGTGCAGCACTTCGACGGGCTTCGCGCGCCATCCCCGGCCGGGGAAACTGACCCGAAGGTCGGCGATCTTGAGGAGGCTCATCGGACGGCTCCTTCCGATGCCGCAGCGACCGGCGCGTCGGAGCGGACCACGCTCTCGTCGAGGATCGCGCCGAGCAGCATCCTGGTGTACTCGTGCTGGGGATTGCGGAAGATCTCCACCGCCGGCCCCGCTTCGACAACGGCGCCCTTCTGCATCACGACGATGCGGTCGCAGATGTCGGCGACGACGCCGAAGTTGTGGGTGACGAGCAGGATCGCCATGTCGAGTTCCGCCTGAAGATCGCGGAGCAGATCGAGGATCTCGGCTTGAACCGTCACGTCGAGCGCCGTCGTGGGCTCGTCGGCGATCAGCAGCTTCGGCCCGCTCGCGACCGCACCGGCGATGAGCACGCGCTGCGCCATGCCGCCGGAGATCTGGTGCGGGTAGGAGTCGAAGGTGCGCTGAGGGTCAGCGATGCCGCAACGCTCCAGCAGGGCGAGCACGCGCTCCTTCGCCTCCTTCTTCGAGATCTTCAGCGCCGCGCGCACACCCTCGACGAGCTGTGCGCCGACCCGGTATGACGGATCGAGATTCGACATCGGCTCCTGCGGGATGTACGCGATCGCCTTTCCGCGGAGCGGCCGCATCTCGGCGTCGCTCAGTCCGACGAGCTCCTCGCCGTCGAAACGGATCGAGCCGCGGGTGATGACCGCTTCGGGAGGCAGCACGCCCAGGCTCGCGAAGGCGGTCTGGGTCTTTCCCGATCCAGACTCTCCGACCAGCCCCACGACCTGACCACGCGCGATCGACAGCGACACGCCGCGGACGACCTCGCGGGGGTCGCCGCTGGGACCCCGGTAGGCGATGCCGAGATCGGCGATGTCGAGCAGTCCCGTCCCCGCAACTCGGCCGGCGGTCCCCTCACCTGCCACGCGCTGTCCGTCGCCGACCTTGACCGGCGTGGGCTTGGAGCCCTCGAGCGTGTCGCGCAAGGCGTTGCCGAGCAGCACGAGCGCCGCGGTGATGACGCCGAGCATGAGGCTCGGCCACAGGAACTGCGTCGGTGCGATATAGAGGTTTCGGAAGCCGGACGAGATCATCGCGCCGAAGCTCGGGATCTGCAGCGACCCGACGCCGAGGAACGCAAGCCCCGACTGGACCGCGATCGCGGAGCCGGCGAGGAAGGCGGCGGCGATGATGATCGGCCCGCGCACGACGAACAGGACGTGTCGGCCCAGGATCCGCAGATCGCCCAGGCCGGATACGCGAGCGGCGTCGACGTAGAGCTCGTTCTTCACCCCGACGACGAGGTTGCGGACGATCCGGTAGATCCCCGGAGACAGCAGCACACCGAAGATCAGCATGGTGAAGCGGTAGTCCCCGCCCGTGACGGGCATCAGGATGATCAGCAGCAGGATGCCGGGGAACGTCATGATGAGGCTGAACAGCCACTCGGTCGACGCCCGCGTGACCGATCCGAAGTAGCCGCCGACCAGTCCCGCGACCACACCGACGATGAGCGCGACGCCGGCGCCGATGAGGGCCGAGATCGCGGCGGTGTTGATGGAGTGCAGCAGTCGTGTCCAGATGTCGCGCCCCGTCTCGTCGGCTCCGAGCGGGTACCCCGGGGTGCCGACGGGCGCGTTGACCATCGCGAGATCCGCGTCGTTCGGCCCATGCTGGGTGAGGACGGGAGTGAGGATGCCGAGCAGGAAGATGGCCAGCAGGATGCTCGTCGTGATGACGAACTGCGGGTCCTTGAGCAGCCGCCTCCACATCGGCGTCCGCGAGGCGGTCGCCGCGTCTTCGAGGGCGACGATGAGTTCGGTGCTGGGCGCCGTCATCTCATTCATGAGGGTTCCACGTTCGTCGCTCAATGGACTCTCGCTTTCGGGTTCAGCCAACCGTTGGCCAGGTCCGTGAGGAGGTTGACCACGGTGACGAGCAGCACGCCGAAGGCGGTGATGCCCATAATCACAGGGATGTCGCCCTGGAGCGACGCGTTGAACGCGAAGCTGCCGTAGCCGGGCAGCGCGAAGACGTTCTCGATGATGAGCGCGCCGCCGAACATGGCGATGAACTCCAGTGACATGACCGTCAGCGCAGGGCTCGCCGCGTTGCGGAGCGCATGCCTGACCACGATCGAGGTGGTCGACACTCCGCGGGTACGGAGAGTGCGCACGTAGTCGCGGCGAAGCTCGTCGATCATGCGACCGCGCACCTGGGCCGCCATATTCGCCACGCCGCCGATGGTGAGCACGATCACCGGAATGGTGATGCTGCGCGCCCAAGCGGCCGGATCCTCGCCGGGAGGCGTGTAGCCGGTCGCCGGAAGCCATTTGAGCTGCACCGCGAAGATCACCACCAGGCCGATGGCCAACAGGAGCCCGGGGATGATGTAGCCGATGAGGGAGATCCCCTGGGACAGGCGGTCAGCCGCTCCGCCGCGCGACGCGGCCCAGACACCGAGGATCGTCGAGAAGATCACGGTCAGGATGAGGGCGGGCAGGATCACGGACAGTGTGACGGCGAGGCGCTGCAGCACCGTGGGAGCCACGGGAAGAGAGGTGTACACCGAGGTGCCGAAGTCGCCCTGGACGGCTCCCGCCAGCCAGTTGAAGTACTGAGCCACGACTGGCTGGTCCCACCCCTTGGACTGCATGAGAGCCTCGGTGGTCTCGGGGGTCGCCGACTGGCCGAGGATCGTCTTCGCGACGTCCTGGAAGGAGGTGCTCAGCAGAAGGAAGGTGATGAAGGTCACCAGCACCGCGAGCACGAGGCCGGCACCGAGCCGGCGCAGGATGTACGAGGTCATCGTCGTTCCCTGGGATCGGTCCGGGGATGCGGGCGGGTGCCCCCATCCCCGGACGGCATCACTCGCTGACGCCGAACTGGCGCACGGTGGGGACGGAGCGGCCGTCGTCGATGACGACGATGCCGTCACGAGCGGCCCACGTTCCACCGACGAAGACGATCGGCGCCTCGAAGGCCTGGTCGACGGCGTACGCGTTGAGCTCCTGGTAGGCCGGGAGCGCCGCGTCGAAGTCGACCGTCGTGTTGATGGTCTCGAACAGCGCGTCGATCGTCGGATCGGTGTAGCCGCGCGGGTTGGAGTAGCCGCTCGTGCTGTAGTGCGACGCCGCGTCCGCCGGGTCCGAGTTGAATCCGGTGATCTGGAAGCTGAGCGGGTAGTCGCCCGACAGGTGGGCGGACTGCGCCTGCTGCGGCGGCACCGGCACCCATTCCAGCGTCAGACCGATATCGGCGAACGCCTGCGTGAGGGTCGGTTCGAGCGAGGTCGACAGGAACGTGCTCGGGATCTGGAAACTCTCGCCGGCGCAGCCCGCCTCCTCGACGAGTTCGGCGCCCTTCTCGGGGTCGTAGTCGTAGGTCTCGTTGAGCTCCTCGTCGTAGACCTGGCCGAACGGGCTGAAGACCTGCTCCGTCACCTTGCCGACGCCGGCGAAGAGACCTTCGAGCACGCCCTCGCGGTCGATGGCGTAGTTGATCGCCTGACGCACGCGCTGGTCGCCGAGGCATGGCCACTGCTCGCCCCCGCGATCGAGGATGTCGAGGTAGGCCACGGCCTGGGCCTCGATCGGCTGGATGGCATACTCGTCGCCGAGCTGGCCCAGCAGCTGCGTCTGCACGGTCCCCGCGTTGATCTCTCCTGCCTGCAGCGCGTTGAACGACGCCGTCGGGTCCTGCAGCACCCGCACCGTGAAGGTCTTGAACGGGATCGCGTCCGCGTTCCAGTAGTCGTCGCGTTTGTTCAGGACGTAGGTGCTGCCCGGCACGGTCTTCGTCGTGTCAAGCGTGAACGGACCGGAGCCCACGGGATCGGTCGCGGTGCGCTCGTCGTCGATCGTCGCCGGATCGCCGATCGCGCCGGTGCTCTGTGCGAGGTTGGCGAGGAACTGGGGGTCGAAATGCGTGAAGTGCACGACGACGGTGAGGTCGTCTTCGGCGGTGACGTCGGAGACGGCGCCGTACTTGACCTGCACGATCCCGGGGGTGTTCTTATTGCGGAGCATCGTGGTGACGACAGCGTCGGCGTTCACGGGGTCGCCGCTGCTGAAGGTCATTCCTTCGCGCAGCTTGAGCGTCAACTCGGTGCCGTCTTCGTTGTACTCCCAGCTCTCGGCGGCGTTGGGAATGAGCTCGCCGGTGTTGTTCTCCTTCGCCAGCAGCGTGTCGAGGATCGACGACCAGACGAACATCTGCTGCCCGTCGACGAGCTGTGCGGGGTCGAGCGAGTTCGGCCCCGATACCGCCGCGATGGCGAGGTCCTTCTCCACGACGGGGCTGGAGGAGCCGCTCGGTGCGGCGTCCGGGGAGCCGGCGCAGGCCGACAGGGTCAGCACGGCCGTCAGCGTCGCAGCGCCCGCGAATGCGAGACGGCGCGGCATGCGGCCGGGGCGGGAAATCGACATGTATCCAGACTCCTTTGAATGAATGCGGTGGACATGCAACCGCTTGACAGATTCTTCGGGTGAAGAGTCACACGGTGTGCTTCGAGGCAAGTAAATCACCCAATTGCCGTGGTGACAACCGATTGCCAAGATTGTTTTGAAACGTATCCGTTTCGTGATCCTCGCTCAGCGGCTCGGGGCGGCGGCACGACCGATTGCTCGGGTGAGCTCCGCCACGAACTCGTCGTCCTCCGCTAGCGAAGCGCTGACCCTGGCGAGACCGGTAGCGGTAGCTCCGATCGCACCGTCGCTCGCGAGCCATGCGGCCAGCGCCCCGGCTGCACCCGATGCGGGCCGGCCAGCAGCGCGCTCACGTTCGGCCACGGGTACGATTCGCAGTCGCACTTTGGTCGCGGTGTCGAGCGCGATCTGCGCCAGCGGGTGCGCGATGCGCGGGTTCGCGAAGCGCTCGAGCAGCGCGTGGCGGTAGGCGGGCAGGCCCAGGCCCCCAGGAAGGCTCCGCTGCGCATCGTCCCAGAAGTGTTCCACCGCATCCCGGCAGACCTCATCGGAGATCGCCTCGGATACGAGGTCGTGGCCCCGCAGCGGGCCAAGGCACGCCAGGATCGTGTGCGCCCCATTGAGGAGCCACAGCTTGCGCGCCTCCCAGGGCTCCAGGTCGACCGTGAATCGCGCTCCCGCGGTCTCCCATGCCGGCCGGCCGGCGGGGAACTCACCCGATATGACCCAGTCGCTGAAGTCCTCCGCGACGACGGGAGCAGCATCCCCGTACCGCGCAGTGAGTCGCGCCAGCTCGGCGGGCTCGACACGAGGAGTGATGCGATCGACCGAACACGAGACGAAGGACACCTGGTCCGCGCACCAACGGGCGGTCTCGGGAACGGATGCTGCCAGCCCGAACACTGCTCGCGACAGATGCCCGCCGTTGTCGGGGAGGTTGTCGCACGAGACGACCGCCAGCGGTCCGGCGCCTGCCCGCCGACGCGCGTCGAGCCCGGCGACCAGCCGTCCCAGGGCCGTCCGCATCCCCCGCGCGGCGTCGGCGTCACCTTCGGCGACGCGCGCCAGCAGCCGGCGGTCGGCGACGACGAGCGGATCCAGGTCGTCGGGCAGTCCGTCGGCGCCCGTGCGGTAGCCCGCCTCGGTGATCGTGAGCGTCACGATCACCGTCGTGGGAGCGGAGAGATCTGCGAGAAGTGATGCCATGTCGTCGCCCGGATGGGCACGCACGATGCTTTCGACCACCTCTTGACGGTCGCCTGCGGCCGAACGGGTGACCAGCGAGTACACGCCGTCCTGGGCGGTGAGGGCGTCGGCGAGACCGGTACTTCGACCGGTGTAGGCCGCGATCCCCCACTGCGCCGCGTCGTCGGCGCGGCTGGTGTACCACGCCGTATGCGACCGGCTGAAGGCCCCGAGCCCGAGATGGACGATCCGCACCGGCGGTGCGGGCCGCGAGCGCGTCGGCGCGTCATCATGGGGACCCGTCACAGCTTGAACACCCGCTTCGGCTGAGGACCGACGATGTCCTCCAGGATCGAGCCCGCGGCGGCCTCGGTGAGCCGGCCCTCGCGGACGAGACGGGCAAGGAACGAGGCATCCGCCCGCCTCGCCGTGTCGTGACGCGCGGGGATCGAGAGGAACGCGCGCGTGTCATCGATGAAGCCGGAGCCGCGCGAGAAGCCCGCAGACTCGGTGACCGCGGACCTGAAACGAGCCATCGCGTCGGGCGCGTCGAGGAACCACCACGGCGCGCCGATGTAGACGCTCGGGTAGAAGCTCGCCATCGGAGAGATCTCGCGCGAGTACACGGTCTCGTCGACGGCGAACAGCACGAGATGGAAGGACTTCTCCAATCCGAACCGCTCGAGCAAGGGCCTGAGACCCCTCACGAAGTCAGTGCGCCGCGGGAAGTCGTGACCCGTGTCGGGGCCGAACCGCTCGAAGGTCGCCGTGCTGTGGTTGCGAACCACGCCGGCGTGGAGCGTCATCACCAGACCGTCCTCGACGCTCATCCGCGCCATCTGCAGAAGCATGTGACCGCGGAACGCTCGACGCTGGCGCGCGTCCGCCCGACCCGCGACCACCGCTTGGAAGAGGCTGGCCGCCTCGTCGGGCGTCATGTCGACCGTGTGGGGATCCTCGACTCCGTGGTCGGCGGAGGTCGCCCCGTGGCGGATGAAATGCGCTCTGCGAGCGCACAGTGCCTCGAGGTATCCGGGGAAGGTCGTCGCCTGTCCCTCGTGGCCGATGAGGCGATCCACGTCCGCGGTGAAGCCCGGTGCGTCGGGATCGATATAGCGGTCGGGGCGGAATGTGGGCAGCACGCGCCCGGCGAGGCCACTCGCGGCGATCTCGGAGTGGAGATGCAGATCGTCGAGCGGATCGTCTGTCGTGGCGAGCACGTCGATGCCGAACCGCTCGAAGAGCGCGCGCGGACGGAAGGGCGGTGTGTCAAGCTTGGCCTGGATGCCGTCGAAAAGCAGTTCCGCAGTCTCCGCAGACGGCTCGAGATCCATGCCGAGCACGGAGTGCAGCTCTTCCTCGAGCCAGTAGCCCATGGCAGTCCCCGCGAATACACGCCACTTCTCGCCGAAGATGCGCCATGCCTCGCGAGGATCGATCGGATGCCCGCCGACACCGAGGTCGGCCAGATCCACTCCCGACGCGTGCAGCAGTCGGGTCACATAGTGATCGTGCGTGACGAGCAGCGCTGTGGGATCGGTGAACGGTTCATCGTGCGCGATCCATTCCACCGGTACGTGACCGTGCGGTGAGACGATCGGCGCCGTCGCGACGCGCTCGTACAGAGCTCGCGCGATGTCACGGGTGCGGGCCTCGGCGGGGAACAGGCGGTCCGGATCGCGGGTCGGGGCGCCGGTGGTCGCGACGCGGCCGCGGCGCGGATCGATCACGGGGAGGCGCAGACCGTTACCGCTGCCTGTATTCAAGGGGCCACCCCCGCCGGCTCCGGGGCGGTCGCACAATCGTGGAGGGCAGAAGTCATCGTCGTCTTTCCGTGATCAGGGCGGCCGGATCAAACTGGCAACCGATTGCACACTACTTTGCCCGCAAGCCGACCGCAAGCAGACCGGACTCGCCGTTGGCTGCGACTGGCCAGCCGCGTTGGATGCGGAAGCAGTGTTTGACAATCGGTTGTCATCCTGTGAGCATCAGATGTGTCGGCGTCGTCGGCGTCGCCGCGCCCTTTCGAGGAGGACTCACGATGGAATCGGTCATCGATGACCAGCAGCCAGGCGGAACGACCGGAACCCTTCCCCATCTGCGGCGCGCCGGAAAGACGAGTCAGCTCATCGTGGACGGCAAGCCCTACCTCGCGCTGGGCGGCGAGCTGCACAACTCCAGCGCGTCGAGTCCCGAGTACATGGCGCCCATCTGGGACAAGCTCGCAAGCAACGGTGTCCGGACGGTCATCGGCGTCGCCAGCTGGCAGCTCGTCGAGCCCGAGGAGGGACGCTTCGACTTCGCGGCCGTCGACGATCAGATCGAGCAGGCGCGCGCACGCGGCATCCGACTCGTCCTCATCTGGTTCGGCGCGTACAAGAACGCGGAGTCCACGTACGCGCCGTCCTGGGTGCGTCGCGACGAGGCGCGTTTCCCCCGCGCCGAGCGGGATCAGGAGAACTTGGTGAGGGGCCGATTCACGCTCGACGCCCCGATCCTGAGCGTGTTCGGCGAGGACCTCTTGGCAGCCGACGCCCGTGCGTTCGCCGCGCTGATGGCTCACCTCGCCGAGATCGACACCGACCACACGGTCATCGCGGTGCAGGTCGAGAACGAAGTCGGACTCCTGGGCGACAGCCGCGACCGCTCGCCCCTCGCGACCGCTGCATACGAACGACAGGTACCGCAGGAGCTCCTGGAGGGACTGGGCCGGCGCGGCGATACGCTCCACCCCTGGCTGCGCGAGGTCTGGACGGCCGCAGGCGGCCGCACGGCCGGCACGTGGGCGGAGGTGTTCGGTGCGAACGGCGACGGCGACGAAGTCTTCATGAGCTGGGGCTTCAGCCGCTATGTGGACCGCGTCGCGCAGGCGGGTGTCGCCGCGCACGGGCTCCCCGTGTTCACGAACGCATGGCTGGGGCCGCAGCCCAACGCGCAGGCACCGGGCCAGTATCCGAGCGGCGGCCCGGTCGCCCGCATGCTCGATGTCTGGCAGATCGGCGCGCCGAGCCTGGCGTTCCTGTCGCCCGACATCTACATCGACGACTTCGAGGGCACACTCGCGCAGTACGACGTCAACGGGAATCCGATCTTCGTCCCTGAGGCGCGCCCCGACGCCGCTCTCGCCTTCGTCGCCTTGGGTGCCCACAAGGCGATCGGCTTCCACCCGTTCGGCATCGAATCCGTGCCCGACGACAGCGAGCTGTTCCGCGCGTACGCGGTGCTCAACGAGATGACCGACCTGATTCTCGAGGCACAGGCGAACGATCGGATCCACGGCTTCCGCGTCCGGACCGGGGAACGGCAAACGGCGACGATCGGGGGCTTCGAGATCACGATCTCCGGCTCGTTCCAGACGTTCGGCCTCTTCGGGGAGGGCACGGGCGCCGCCGCCGACGAGGTCGTCGGCTATGGGCTCATCCTGCAGGTCGACGCGGACGAGTTCGTCGTTGTCGCGCGGCACGCGTCGGTCGCCTTCAGCCGCACAGACGCGGTCGTCGAGTTCGACCGGCTGCTCGAGGGAACCTATCGCGACGGGGCGTGGGCGCCGCGGCGGACGCTCAACGGAGACGAGCGGCATTTCATGTTCCGCAGCGATGACGTGCGCACGGTGCGGATCTCGCTGCTGCGGCGGCCCGGCAGTGCGGTTGACTAACCCGTCGAGTGCCTTCCCCGACACTGCCGTCGGCGCCTATTCGCTATCGTTCGGTGGCCCAAGGGGGAAAAGTCCCGCCTCGCCGGTCATGCCCCACGAGGGGACGGATCGACGCAGGTCATCGAGCTGGCGATAGACGGCGAGGATGTCGAGCGGCGTGTGCTCGTCCACGAGGAGCGAGCCCGAGAGGATGGCTCGGCATGCGGCCTCGATCATCGGTGTGAACCCGTTGCCCTCGATCGTGAATTCCCGCCGCTCTCCACCGGTGAGTCCGCTCGACGGCCGGTGCACTGTGAATCCCGAGCCGGCCCAGAACGGGGCGTCGATCGTGATCCACCCGGCGGTGCCGTTGACCGTGGCCGACATGTCGGCGTATTCGACGCAGGAGGCGGCCACCTGCGCGTACTTCCCACCGGCGTACTCCAGAGTGGCGTGGACGGACACGTCCACGCCACCTTCGAACTCCGCCCGCGCATTCACCGCGGCCGGATCTCCGAGGAGGATGTGCGCGAGAGTGACCGGGTAGATGCCTTGATCCAGCAGCGTGCTGCCGCCGAGCGCGGCAGACCACCGGCTTCCGACACCGCGCGGGAAGGGGACGCCGAAGGACGCGCGGATGCTGCGGACCTCACCGATCGCGCCCTCGCGCACCGTTTGGCGCAGACCCTCCATCATCGGGCTGAACTTCATCCACATTGCTTCCATGGCGAGCAATCCGACACTGGAGGACAGGTCGAGGATGTCGGCGGCTTCCGCGCGAGTCAAAGCAAGCGGTTTCTCCACCATGACGTGCTTTCCTGCCGCGAGCGCGGCTCGGGCGATCGCCCGATGGGTGCCGTGCGGTGTGGCGATGTAAACAGCATCGATCGTGCGGTCGTCCCACAGTTGCGAGAGGTCTCCATAGCCACGCGAGGCGCCGATGTCGGCGGCGAAGGACGCGGCGCGGGTCTCGGACCGTGAACAGACGGCAACCAGCTCGGCGTCGGCGGCCCGATGGAAGTCGAGTGCGATGGCGGTGGACACGTCGCCGGTACCGACGATCGCCCAGCGGACGTTCTTCATGGGAAAGCCTTCGACAGGGTGCGGCGGGAGTGCGACGTGGCGCCTCCCGCCGCACGCGGAGCGGTCAGTTGCCTGTCTCGGCCGGTTCCAGTCGGCGCGCGGCGAGATCCCGCTGCATCTGGGACATGGTCTTGTCGATCTTGATGAAGTACACGATCGCACCCTGGATCACGGCGATGATCGCGGGCAGGCCGAGGTAGAGGAACACCTCGATCGACGTCACCGACGAGGGTTGAGTGGCTGCGCTTGGATCGTACTGACCGGCGGCCAGCAGCCATCCGACCAGGGCCGCGCCGAGACCTGCCCCGAAGTTCTGACCGGCGGTCGCGGCCGCGTAGGTCATGCCGTCCACGCGAACGCCGGACTTCCACTCGCCGTAGTCGACGATGTCGGCGATGAGCGCGAACATTGCTGCGGCGGCGGGGACGCCGCCGATGGCGCGGATGAGCGAGCCGGTCAACACGAGTGTCAGGTTCGACGGATCGATGAACGTGATGCCCGCGCCGACGAGCGTGATGGCGACGCCGACGAGCATGGGCACACGCTTGCCCCACCTACCGATGATCACGGGCATGAACCAGATCCCGATGATCAACGGCGCGAGCGAGACGAAGCTGAGGAGGCTGTACAGGTTGGGGTCGCCCAGAACGTCCTTAGCGAAGTAGATTCCCGCGCCTGCTGACCCGGAGAGGATGTATACGAAGAAGAAGAAGGCGAATCCGAGGTAGAAGTATCGGTTGCTCAACAGGATCTTCAGCAGCTGCCGGAGCGGTCGCTTCGCGCTGCGGTCCGCGTCCCGGGCCGGCTTGACGCGCTCCTTCGTGCCGAAGAACACCACCAGGAGGGTGATGAGCGAGA
Source organism: Microbacterium trichothecenolyticum (assembly GCF_041938625.1). GTDB lineage: Bacteria > Actinomycetota > Actinomycetes > Actinomycetales > Microbacteriaceae > Microbacterium > Microbacterium trichothecenolyticum_D. The sequence continues at coordinate 3,870,823 of NZ_CP169427.1, forward strand.
TCGCGCCGTAGATGAGGATCGTGAGAGACCAGCCCGACTGGCCACCACCGAACGAACTCACGACGGGGATCGTGATGATGTTGACCGCCATGCCGGCGACGAGGGCGCAGACGGTTCGGATGACGGTGAGGGACACGCGCATTTTGCTGCTGGAGGTGATGACCGACAACAGCGTGTGGTACGCGAGGTTCGAGGCGACGAACCCCACACCCAGGCAGAAGAAGTAAAAGACGAACGCGTAAATCTCTTTGCCGGTCTTGTCCAGCCCTTGCGGGACGTTGAACAGCAACACGAAGGTGGCCACCAGGAACGGGGCGCTGAAGAGTATCCACGGTCGCGCTTTGCCCCACCGGGTGGAGGTCTTGTCGATGAGGGTGCCGACGATCAGGTCCATCGTGCCGTCGAGGATCCGGCCGAACAGGAGCATGGTACCGGCGATCGCGGGCCCGATGCCGGCGGTATCGGTGAGATAGAACAGCAGGAAGCTGGTGATCGCACCGAAGATGAGGTTCCCGCCGATGTCGCCCACGCCGTAGGCGAGGCGCTCCCGGATGTTCAGGCGGCCGCCGGCGGGGTCCTGGGTGTCTTCCCCGACGCCTACGGCTGCGAGGGCGGCGGTTGCTGATTCTTCGTTTGTCATCGCGACGGCAGCGCGAAGCTGCTCACCCGATGTCTGTGCGGCGTCCTTGGCCATGAGGGTGACTCCTTTGTCTTGTTGCCGGGGTTGGTCAGGCCGGGTCGACGACGATTTCGACCTGCGCGTCGAGGCCGTCCTGGGTGTGAACGGTGACCGTGACCGAGCCCGCGCCGGTGGGACGCAGCACGGCGATCGCGTGTCCGTCGAAGGTCGTCTGGGATGTCGCGGTGAAACGTTCGTCGGTGTCCGGTCGTGCGCTTGCCAGGCCCTGCAGCACGGCGGGGCCGTCGACAGTCACCTCGACGGCGCGGTCGTCGGAGGTGACAGGGACCCCGGCTGCATCCTTGAGGTCGATGTCGACGTAGGCGAGGTCAGCGGGGGACGCGGTGATCCGGTGCCGGTCGACGGTGAGTTCCAACCTGGTGGGGCCCTCCGGGCTGGTGAGCACCGCCCTGCCCATCTCCACACCCGCTGAGTAGGCGACCGCGACGATCTCGCCGTGCTCATACGCCGCCTCGAACTCGGCACGGAACTTCTGCTGGGCACCGACTGTGCATCGTCCCACCGAGCGCCCGTTGACCAAGAGCTCGATCTCCTCCGCGTCGCTGTAGACCTCCACGATGAGAGGGGTCCCGGCATCCACGCTCCAGTCCCAGCTGGCGATCGCGTCGGACCATGCCCACACGCTCGGTATCGGTGTGCGTCCGTTGGTCTCGGGGCGACGCACCGCGATGTAGGGCTCGTGGCGCAGGCCGAACACGATTTCGCGGTAGAACGACGCCGGGCGGCGGCGACCGGTGATGTCGATGTCGCCGCACCAGGCCAGCAGCCACGGGAAGCTTCCGCCGAAGGGAGGCTCGCTGTCGTCCTGGTAGGCTGCGCGACCGAGGCCCGCTTCGCCGATGTAGTCCCACCCCGTCCAGGTGAAGTCGCCGATGAGGTTTGGCTGACTGTTGATGGTGGCCCAGTTGTCTGCGATCCGCAGTGGCGAGGTCTCCGTGCCGACCGTGATCCGGTGCGGGAACAGTTCGAGGTCGAGGGTATACCGGGAGTCGCCGTAGTTCAGTCCGGCGACGTCCAGGACGGCGAGCGATTCGGCGGTGCGTTCGCTGACGAGTTCGGAGGCGCTGATCTGGCCCATCAGGTCGTTCATTCCACCCATGAGCGCATTGACGCCGCCCGCACCGTCGCCCTGCGCGGCCATCGCGGCGAACTCGCGGATCACCGCGACCATGCCGTTGACGCCGTTGGTGATGTAGCGCGTGGGGTCGATCTCCCGGATGCGCTCCGCGATCCTGCGGCCCCAGACAGCGTTGATCGGGTCACCGGTTTCGGGGATCTCGTTGCCAATGGAGTAGAGGATCACGCTTGGATGGTTGATGTCCTTGCGTACCATCGCCTCGGTGTCGCGCGCCCACCACTCCGGGAAGTCGAGCGCGGAGTCGAACGAGTTCTTCGACTCGGTCCACACATCGGACAGTTCGTCCATGACGAGCATTCCGAGCCGGTCGCAGGCGTCCAGCATCGCCGGGCTGATGGGGTTGTGGGCGCTGCGGATGGCGTTGAAGCCAGCGGCCTTGAGCAGTTCGACCCGCCGTTCCTCTGCCCGCGCGATCGCGGCGGATCCGATCGGCCCGTTGTCGTGGTGGATGCAGGCACCGCGGAGCTTCACGACCTCTCCATTGATCCGCAGGCCATGAGCGGGATCGAGCTGCAGGAGCCGGATACCGAACGGCGTGACGCGCTCGTCGATGCGGTCGCCGTCGACGACCGTCGTGACGACACGGTAGAGGGCGGGTCGGTCCACGCTCCACAGCTGCGGACCCTCGACGGACAGACGTTGGCGCAGCACAGCGGCTTCGCCCGGAATGACCGTGACCTTCGCGGTGTCCTGCCCGATCGGGGTGCCTGCAGGGTCGAGGATCGCTGTGGAGATCTCTGCGGTGCGCGGGCGCGGCGCATCATTCTGAATCCTGGTGGCGATAGCGACCACCGCCTGATCTGCCTCGATCTGCGGTGTCGTGACCACGATTCCGTCGGCGGCGACATGAACCGGCTCCTGGACGGTCAGCCATACGTCCCGGTAGATCCCGGCACCGGTATACCAGCGCGAGTCCTCGTGCACGCGGGCCTCGACCCGGATCGTGTTGATCTCGCCGTACCGCAGGAAATTGTTCGCAATGACGCGGAAGACCGCGTATCCGGACGGACGTTGACCGGCGAACCTGTCGTTGATGAATACGACCGCGTCGCGGTACACACCATCGAACTCGAGCTCTACGTGCCGGTTGACCCACTCTTCAGGGACCTCGAACGCCTTCTCATACTGGAACGCCCCGCCTGGGAAGAACCCCGAGTCGCGGCCGTTGCCGGCCGCCCGATCCTCACCGATCAGCGCGTCGTGCGGCAGCGTGACCGCGACCGCATCCGGCGCGGTCCCACCCAACTCGAAGAAGATGCTGGCCTTGGGTCGGACCGTCCACCCCTCATTGAACGAGTGGCGCCCCATTCGGGGCGTGACGATGGTGGCAGCGGCGACCATGAGACTCCTTTGTTACTGACGCGGGTAAGTTCCCCGCGTGGATGCTAGCTTCGAAGAACTGACGCGCGCAAGTTAAAGGAGCACGGCGTGGTGACGAGAAGGCCGACCTCCACCGACGTCGCCCGTGCCGCCGGGGTGTCACGCGCAACCGTCAGCTACGTGTTGAACGAGACACCAGGGCAGACGATCTCTGCGTCCGTACGCCAACGAGTACTCGAGGAGGCAGCGAGGGTAGGGTACGTACGCAACCCTCAGGCGCGCGCGCTGGCGACCGGCCAGAGTCATATCATCCTGGCCCTGCTACCGGAGTGGCCGGTCGAATACCTGCTTCGCGAACTGCTGGACGAGATGTCCCTCGCCTTGGATGAGGCCGGATACTCGCTGGTCACCGCGAAGCCATACGCCAGCGGTCGCACCGCACCGCTGTGGGAGTCTCTCCGCCCCGATGTCGTCGTACCGATAGAGCCGATCGACGACCGGCGAGCGGAGACCATCCGGCGGTCCGGTGCGCAGCTATTGATGCCGGACAATGCTCAGCGCGCGGCCTTCGACATAGGCCCCGAGCTGCAGACCACGCACCTTCTCGACCTCGGCCACACCGCGATCGCCTACGCCTCGACGACAGTTCGCGGCATGGACGCCATGGACGCCGACCGGATGCGACGTAGCCAAGAAGTAGCTGCGCTCGCCTCGATTTCGTTCACTACCGCGCCGGTGGATCACACCACCGCGCAAGAACAGGTCAACGCCTGGACCCGTTCGGGTGTAAGCGGAGTGGTCGCTTTCAACGACGACACCGCCGCACAGGTGCTCGGCGCCGCGCTTCGGAACGGGCTGAGAGTGCCGGACGACCTTGCGGTGATTGGCCACGACGACTCGCCGATAGCCACCATGACTTTTCCTTCGCTCTCCTCCGTTCGCGTGGACGTATCGGGACGAGGCAGGTACTTCGCCGAGCGCGTTCTCGCCGCCGCCCGAAATGAACCACTGCCAAAGGAGGCACCCCCCGGAGTGCGCGCCCACCTCGTGCGCCGAGAATCGACCTAGTGGCGCGCGCAAATGATCCGTTCTGCGTTGTGGATCGCGCGCCAGCGGGGGACGCGTGCGCGCACCCCTCACCCGTTGCCTCGCGCCCCAACCTTGGGACGAGCACGGAGAGCGGTCCTAGGACCCGCTCCCCGCGCTCGGCTCTCGACCTCAGCCGCCGTTGGACTGGCGGATGCCCCGGGCCGCGGCTTCGAAGGTGTAGACGAACCCGCCCGCGTCGCCGCTGACGGTGATGAATCCGCGCGTCGTCCCAGGGAGGATGGCGACGTTCGTGGCCGTGTGCAGCCCCTCGCCAGGGATCCGGATCGTCTCCACGAGCGCCCCCGTACGGCTGTACACCGCGATCTCCGGCTTCATGTGGAACGCCTGATACACGTTGCCCGCCGCGTCCACGGCCGTCGAGTCGATCCGCGAGGCACCGGCGTCGACATGGATGGCGGGGAATGCGGAGAGCACACTCGTTCGCGACGCATCGAGCTGGTAGTAGTCGATGCGGTTCGCGTTGTACTGCGCGACCCACAGCCCGACATCGTTCTCGTCGAAGACGATCCCGTTCGGAGACGGGAGGTCTTCCGCGAGCACGCTGACGGCTCCGTCCACACCGATTCGGATCACACGACCGGGCGTCACCCATCCCGGACCGTCCATCCCCGTCGTGTCCGTGACGAACATGTTCCCGTCCGGATCGAACGCGATGTCATCGGCCAGCACCGGGCGACCGTCCACCTGTCCTGCGAAGTGGGTGCGGGTGTCCTCGCCGTCCTGGGTGATACTGACGATGCGGCTCCCGAGGAAGTCGGTCAGGTAGATCCGACCGTCCAGCGGGCTGACCTGCGCGGAGGTGAAGGCGCTCACGTCGTCGGTGTAGAGCGGTTGGACGGTCTTGTCTTCCACATCGATCCTCAGCACTTTCGGCTCACCGGCGGGCGCCATCACGTCTACGACGTGCAAGGTGCCATTCGCGGAGAACGTTGGTCCTTCCAGGAGCGTTCCGCCCGTCACCTCGTGCGGCGAGGTGACCTGGACGAGCTCCTCGGCGACCTGGACCCCGCCCACCGACAGCGATTCGGGCGCGGGTTGATCTGGCGTGTCGACGCACCCGGCGAGCAGGGCGGACAGCATCGCGGTGCCAGCGACTACCGGTACCGCACGTCTCACCCGGCCACCCCCGCATGCTCGGCTTCACGGACGCGCGCATCCTCCTCGCTGCGGACGAGCACCTCCGCCATGTCTCCCTCTCGCCAGTCGGCGAGGAGGCGATGGAAGGCTACGGGACCCGGCGAGTAGGAGAAGCCCGAAGCGACGCCGGTGCCCTCCGCGTTGTAGTACCCCGGTGTGCACGCCGCCTGGAACGCGGAGGAATCCCGTGACGACTCGCGGACGGTCTGCACCCAGGCGGCCTCGGATTCGCGTGTCGGCTCGACGCGGGATGCGCCCTCGGCGTCGGCCCTCGCCACGATGGCGGCGATGTGCTCGGCCTGCTCCTGGAGGATGTGTACGAAGTTCACCGAGTTCGCATTCTGCACCGCCCCGAGCTGGAACAGGTTCGGGAAGCCATGCGTGAAGAACCCATGCAGCGTTCGCGGACCGAACGCCCACGTCTCCAGCAGCGATCGGCCGCCGCGGCCGACGACGGGGAGGGTGCCCGAAACGACACCTGAGACCCCGGTCTCGAAGCCGGTCGCGAAGATGACGCAGTCGACCTCGTATCGATCGTCGCCGACGCAGACCTCGGACGCGGACATCGCGGTGATCCCATGCGTGTCAGCGGTGTCGACGAGCCTGACGTGGGGCAGGTTGAACGCCTGCAGATAATGGTCGCTGAATCCCGGCCGCTTGCACATGTAGCGATACCAGGGCTTGAGCGCCTCCGCGGTTGCCGGATCGGCGACGATCTCGTCGACACGGGATCGAAGGCGGTTCATGGTCGCAGCGTCTTCGAGCTCGTTGCGCAGCCGGCGCTGGTCGTCGAGCTCCGCCGCGCCGGTGAGATAGTTGCGCTGGAGGTCGGCGGTGGCGGTCCAGGCGTCGGTCACGAGCAGCTCGTGGACGGGCTCTCCTGCGAGCACCGACAGAAAGTTCTCCATACGCTCGCGCTGCCACCCGGGTCGGAGCGAGGCGGCCCACTCAGGGTCGGTCGGGCGGTTGTCGCGCACGTCGACGCTGGACGGGGTTCGCTGGAAGACCAGGAGTTCGCCCGCACTCTCGGCGAGCGCCGGCACGATCTGAAGGGCCGTCGCGCCGGTGCCGACCACGGCCACTCGTTTGTCGGCCAGTCCCGACAGTCCCCCCGCCGGCGAGCCGCCGGTGTATCCATAATCCCAACGGCTGGTGTGGAAGGTGTGACCCGCGAAACTCTCGATGCCGGGGATTCCGGGAAGCTTGGGCTGGGTCAGCGTTCCCGACGAGGTCACGACGTAGCGCGCCCGGAACCGATCGCCGCGATCGGTCGTGATCTCCCACTCGTCGAGGCTCTCGTCCCACGTCATCGCGGTGGCGCGGGTATGAGGGATGAAGTCGCGGTAGAGGCCGTAGTGCTCCGCGATCCGGACCGCGTGGCGGCGGATCTCCTCGCCCGTCGCATAGCGCTCTGTGGGCATGTAGCCGGTCTCCTCGAGCAGCGGCATGTACACGTATGACTCGATGTCGCACCGTACGCCGGGGTACCGGTTCCAGTACCAGGTACCGCCGACGTCACCGGCCTCGTCCATCATTCGAACGGATGGCACGCCTGCGCGGGTGAGGAACGCCGCCGTGAGAAGTCCTCCGAATCCGGCGCCGATCACGAGCACCTCGACCCGGTCGGTGAGCGTGTCGCGTGGCGCGGGCTCGGTGTAGGGATCCTTCGCGTAGTAGCCGAACTGTCCGTTCGCGGATCGGTACTGGCGAGCGCCGTCGCGGCGCAGGCGGCGCTCGCGTTCGGCCGCATAGCGCTGCCGGATGTCGGTCAGTTCCGCCGGGGAGATGCGGTCCGGGCCTGTGGGCATTGCGGGTCCTTTCGTCTCGCGCGCGGTCGGGTGGTGGGGAATCCACCCGCGGCCGGCGGGAGGCCGGTGGTGCACGCAGGAAAAGGTTAGCCCCGAACTAACTATCTTGAGCTGGGAATCCGCTGAGGGGCGCTACGGTACTGGTGTGACCCAGGGCGATCCCGCCACCTCCGCGCGGCAGCGCATCGAGGTGCTGACACTGGCGATCTCCGTGCGCTCGCTCCCGCTCATGGTGGGTTCGCTGCTCAAGACCGATCTGAGCATCCAGCAGCTGAAGGTGCTCACCGGAGTGGTGGTGACCGACATCAGCAGCACCAGCGAACTGGCGGCGTCCTTCGCGGTCTCCAAAGCCACCATGTCCAAGCTCGTAGACCGCCTCGTCGACCAGGCGCTCGTGGAGCGCGTGGTCGACGAGGCGGACCACCGGGTTCGTCGACTGGTGCCGACGAATCTCGGCCGACAGGTGATCGCCGAGCTGATGGCTGCGCGCCCCGAGATGGGCACGGACGTCCTGCGCGGGCTCGACCTCGCGGAGCTCGAAGCACTCGAGACTGGCCTGCGCGCAGTCAACCGGGAGATCCAAAGACTCAGCCCCGGCTCGCTGGCCACCAAGCCGGTCACTTGATCGCGCCCGCGCCGATCCCCTTCACGATGTGCCGCTGCGCCATCAGGTAGAAGACGATCACCGGCACGATCGAGATCGTCGTCGCGGCGAGAAGGATCTGCTGCTGCGGCGTCTCGGCCGACGTGAATGCCGTGAGTCCACGCTGGATCGGCATGAGCTCGTTGTCGTCGAACAGCACGAGTGCCATGAGGTACTCGTTCCAGGCTCCCAGGCCCTGGATGACGGCGACAGCGGCGAGGCCGGGTCGGGCGAGCGGCAGGATCACGCTCCAGAAGACGCGCAGCGGCCCCGCGCCGTCGAGCGCCGCGGCCTCCTCGAGGTCCCGCGGCTGGCTCACGAAGAAGCTGCGCATGATGAGCGTCGACATCGGGATGCCGGACGTGATGAGGATCAGCACGTAGCCGATGGGGTTGTTGGTGAGCCCCAGCGAGATGAGCAGCTTGTACTGCGCCAGGAACATCGCCGGTGCCGGGATGATCATGACTGCGAGGATTACGAACGTGAATGCACCCTTGCCCGCGAACTCCAGGCGCGCCAGGGCATAGCCGGCGAGGCTGGAGACCAGCAGGATTCCGAGCACCGCCGCGCCCGTGTAGATCACACTGTTGCGGAGGTAGGTGGCGAGATCACCCTGCACCCATGCCGTGACGTAATTGCCCCACTGCGGGTCGCGCGGCAGGAATCTCTGATTCGTGAGCAGTTCAGTGAGCGACTGCAAGGATCCGGACAACATCCATAGGAGCGGGAACAGGGCGGTCAGCGCGGCGATCCCGAGAAGTCCGTAGAGGCCGATCTTGTGGGCGGGAACGCGACGGCGGGGTGACCGCGAGCGCGGTCCTCCGCGATCGGTGCGTTCGGTGACGAGGGGAGCGTCGGCTCCGGCCGTGTCATTGATGAGTGTCATACCCGCGACCTCCGTCCTGCGATCGCCAGCTGGATGAGCGACAACAGTACGAGAGCGCCGCCGAAGATCACCGACATCGCGGCCGCGCTGCCGTAGCGCCAGTTGACGAATGCCTCGTTGTAGATCGCGAGCGTCGGCACCATCGTGTGATAGCCGGGCCCGCCGTTGGTGAGCACCTGCACCGTTCCGAAGATCTGCAGCGCTCCGAGCAGGGTGAGCAGGCTTACGATGGAGGTCACGGGTGCCAGTTGCGGCCAGGTGACGTAGCGGAACTTCGTCCAGCGGTTCGCGCCGTCCAGCTCCGCCGCCTCGTACAGCTCCTTGGGCACGTCCTGCAGGCCCGCCAGGAACAGCAGGAATGCGAAGCCCCAGTGGTACCAGACGAAGACCGCGGCGACCGAGATGAGGGCGAAAGCCGGGTCGCCGAGCCAGTTCTGGGCCAGCGCACCGAGGCCCACCGACTCGAGAAGGCGGTTCAGGACACCGGTGCCGGGTGCCAGGATGAACCCGAAGAGGAGGCCGACGACCACCACCGACAGCACGCCCGGAAGGTAGAACACCGTGCGGAAGAAGGTCGTGCCGCGCGTGATGGCGTTGACGGCGAGTGCGAGCCCGAGCGCAAGGCCGTTGCCGATGACGAATCCGATGACGCCGAAGAAGAGGACGTTGCGCATCGACGCCCAGAACACCGGATCGCTCATGACGAATTCGTAGTTCGCGAGCCCGACCCATGGCGTGTCGGGACTGACGCCGTCCCACGACTGGAAGCTCAACAGGATCGCCTGGGCGAACGGCGTGATGGTGAAGACGCCGATCAAGACGATGGCCGGTGCGAGGAAAATCCAGCCGATGATGTTGCGGCGCACACCGCGCCGCCTGTGCGGCGCCGCAAGGCGGCGCCGCACAGGGATCTGGAGCTGTGCCGTCACGACGACCGATCCTGCGCCGCCTGGATCGCCGCCAGCGCATCGTCGACCGTCGTCTCACCCAGCACCAGCCGCTGAGCCTCGGCCACGATGGCCGTCCGGACGTCGGTGCTGAAGGTGGTCGACATCACCTGCAGGGACTCCACGCCGGCCGCATAGCCAACCAGCGGCTCGGGGACCTCGCCACTGGCCAGCAGTTCGGGGTTCGTGGGGAGGATCAGCCCGACCTCGGCGAACACCTGCTGCTGTTCGGACTCGGTGAGCCACTTGACGAAGTCGAGCGCAGCCTCGGGGTGCTCACCCTTCGGGTTGATGACGGCGCCCTTGCCGGGGATGCCGGGCGAGCGCGGATCCAGCGGCGCATCCTCGGCACCGAGGATGCCGATCGAAAAGTAGTCCGTGAACTCCGGGTTGGTGCGGAAGCCGACCGACACGCCGGGCGAGGCGTCGAAGATCGAGCCCAGCGTCTGCGTGAAGAAGGCCGTCTCGACGGTCGGGTTGTCGTCCTGACCACCCGGGAGCGCACCGTTCGCGATGACGCCGGCGTTCTTGAGATCGACGAGGAACTGGAAGGCGTTCCGCCAGCCTTCGCTCTCCCAGCTCTCATCACCGTTCAAGGTTGCGGCGATCTCCTCGTCGGTGAGCCAATTCGAAGCGAGCCCCTGAATCAGCGGTGGAGTGAGCGATGCGGCGATCGAGAAGTTGCCGTCACCCTCGTTCGCGTCGATGAAGTCCTCCACGGTCGCCGGCGAATCGTTGACGACCATGTCGGCCAGAGCGGGGTTGACCATCATGCCGTAGGTCTGCGTCTCCCAGTGGGCGCTGTAGATACCCGCCGGGACGCCGAGGTTGTTGCCGTCCTCGAATGTGGACATCTCGATGACTTCGGGGGTGAAGTCCTCGCTCCACCCTGCCTCGAGCTCGTCCGTGAGGTCCATCGCCCAGCCGGCCTTGTAGAAGGGCGCCATGTCCGTCGCTGCGAACGACGAGTAGATGTCGGGCATATCGCCCGATTGCGCGCGCGCCTGGAGCTTCGGCAGATAGTCAGCGGGGCCGGGAGAGTCGATCGTGACCTTGACTCCGGTCTCCTCGGTGTATTGCTCCGCGAGCTGATTCAGCGCGGCCTCCTGACCGCGGGACTGATTCAAGAAGGTGAGTTCGATGTCCTCGGCGGCGGTGGGGTCAGCTTCCGGCGCAGCCTGCGAGCATCCGCTGATGGCGAGCGCGGTCGCGATCCCCAGCGAGCCGGCGAGAATCGCACCGCGGCGTCCCCTGGTCATGAGTGCGGTCATGAAATGGTCCTCATCTTTGAAAGCCGGGAAGGCGCCGCCGGAAGCTTCGGTCGCGACTGAGGGAAGACCGCCGGGTTGCCTTCGCTATGGGGTGATGTGTGTTGCCTGGTGGCGCAGCATCCGTTCTGTCAATCGGTTGCCAAACCCCATTGTTCATGAAGTCAAATTCAAAATCAATAGACAACTCTCAAATTGGACACCGGGGTCCCCGCCCACGCGCCTTCGGTCTCGACGATCCATCCCTCGGGCATCGCCGCGCCGGCCCGCACCGCCGCGGCCATATGGGCGACCGCAGCGAGGACGCCACCATTGGCGGGCAGGTAGAGCGTCAGAAAGCCGGGCATCTGGGGGTTGTGGCCGTTTCGGAGGAAGACGTTCTTGGCAGACGGATGCAGCAGGGCATCCAGCGCACGCGGGATCTCACCCAGCCGCGTCGCTGTCATCGCCATCACCGGGTAGTCCCACCCCCAGCTGGACTGCAGGTCCCAATCGCTCCATACCGCGTCGAGTGTCGCGCGCATGATTCCGAGGTCGATGATGTCGGTATCCGGCAACCACCCCGCCGCCATCAGCATCGACGGATGATCCTTGCGGATGAGATAAGGCGGCGTCGCGATCGCCGCGTACGTGCCATCGGGTAGTACATGGGGCGAGCGCATGTTCGCTGCAACTCGCTGCCAGTCCACGCGCGGCTCCAGCCCGATACGCCGCCGCCACTCGTTCGCACACCGGAGCGCCCACGACCAGTACGCGAGCTCGAAGGTCGGGCTTTCGGTCGTGGCGCGGTCGGCCAGATAGCTCTCCTGCGCGGGAATCAGCGGAGCCGGCAGCACGTACGCACCGTCGCGCTCCTCAACGAAGTCCGCCATGAAGTCTGCCGTCGCCTCGATGAGCGGGTAGTGCTGTCTCAGGAAGTCGTCGCCTCGGCCCTCTTCGCGCAGCAGCTCCAGCAGATGGATCAGGTGGGGCTGCTGCCAGACCAGGAAGACGCCGATGTTGCTCGGGGACTCGCGCGCCGACGGATCGGTCTGCTTGGGCCAGCGCGCGCCGCGGTAACCCTGCCGCGCAGCAGTCGCGCGCGCCCGCTCGACCGCGCCGTGGTACCACGGGAGGCTTCGCTCGAGAAGGTGCCCACGCCCCCAGAGCGGGAAGTGCGCCGCGTGCCACCAGTGCATCTCGAGGTGGAACTTGCCGGTCCACGTGTTGTAGGTGAGCCCGGATTCCGCGGGCGGGGTCGATCCCGCGCTGTTCACTGCGAGCAGGTACTGCGAGAGCACGACGCGCCGCTCGAGTTCCTGCGCTCGAGGATCAGTGCTGCCGCCGAAGCTGACGGCCGCGCCATCCTGCCAGAACCCCTGCCACCAGTCCGCGGCGCGGGCTCGCACCTCTTCGAACGATGCGGGGTCGAGTGACGCCGCCGACTTTCCAGGAGCCAGCGCGACGACCACGTCCAGGTGGGACAGGCCGGCCGCGGTCGCAAGGATGCGATCGCCGCCGTCCGCCAGCCGACCGGACGTCTCGATCTCCACGGCGTAGGTCGTGGACTCGACCGTGCGTTCGGCGACGCCGCGCCGCGTCCCGTCCGGAAGCCACGAGGTTGCGTGCTCGAGCGGAAGCTCGAACGACGCTAGGTCGTCGGGCTGCTCATCGAAGACCCAGGCGACGCCCCAGCCCCGCTCGAGCAGGCCGGACTCGACGTGTACGGCCAGCACGTCGCGAGCGGGGTCCGCGACGGTGGTCACCGAGACGCGCTCCCCCTCGAGGGAGTACTCCGCCAGCACCGTCGCCGAGAACAGATCGAGTTCCGTCCGCACATCGACGAGCAACGACGGATGCTGCGGCTCCGCGCCGTCCGGACCCACCAACGCCAGTCGCCCCAGGTGTGCCCGGCGGGGGTTGTAGTGGAACCACGCTCCGGCCTCGAACTCCGCGGCGATCGGGTCGGCGGGGCGCTGGAGTCCCATCCGGTCCAGATACGGCACCGGCCCCTGGCGCGTGTCGTAGGCCGTCTCAGCCTCTTCCAGCCGGAAGTCCCGCGTCGCGCGCGTGCGGTACCAGCCCCAGCCGGCCTGCGTGCGCAGCGGGATCTGGAAATCGTCGACCTCGAACGGTCGCACCCGCTGCTCCGGCAATCCGGAGACGCCGTCCGTGATCACCCGACGCGGGTCCGGCACGATCTCGTGGAAGCGCGGGAACGTCTGCAGGCCCGAGACGTCGACGGACATCGCAATGTCGCCATTGCCCACCGTGAGCACGGCGGTCGGGTGAGCGGAGGTGTACACGGGGTTGTGCGTGCGCACCAGCCGGCGGCGATCAATGGTCACTCGGCGTCCTCACCTTCGATAAGTTGAATTCTGAGCCGACTATTAATTTGGCGTCGAGCATAACATTGCTGGCGAAGCGTCCTGCTGGCGCGGAGAGGGAGCCCGGATGTCGACCAAGCGCGGACCGTACGCGAAATCCGATGCGCGACGTCGCTTGCTGAGCGCCGCTGCCCTCGAGCTGGTGCGCCAGAAGGGCCACCGCAATGTCGCGATCTCCGAGATCGCCGAGTTCGCGGAGACGAGCGAGCCGACGGTGTACTACCACTTCCCCACCAAGGAGAGCCTTCTCATCGCGGCGCTCAAGCAGCACGACGACGAGAACACCCGCGCGCGCGATGACGAGGCTGGCCCCATCGCAGAGATGGGAGGTCGTGCCGAGGCGGGCGTCCAGCGCACGAACTACGCCCGGTTGTACAACGAGCTCGCTGGCGCCGCCGCCGACCCGGCGCACCCGGCCAACCCCTTCTTCCGCGAACGCTGGTCACGCTCGGTTGCCGTCGTCGCCGCCGACATCCGCCGCCTTCAGGAACTCGGGCGGGTGCCCGAGAACATCGACGCGGACGACGCCGCGCATCTGCTGCTGGCGGCATGGGAGGGCCTTCAGCTGCAATGGATGCAAGGTCCGCCGTTCGACATCCGGGCCCTCATCGAGTCCCACATCCGTACGCTGCTCGGTCCGCGCGCGATCGACTGAGTGCCGGGCGGGTTTCGGCAGGATCCGCGTGGGGACCCGCACGGAACGCTCTGTGTGCCAGCCGCCGGGCTCGACGTGATAACCTGCGTTCCCGCGGATCTCGGGATGCTGCCGCCGGAAGTTCGACTGGCCGACCTGCGCTGCCCGGCATCCCGAAGGAGTGTGCCGTTTCGCACACGTCGTCGCGCAGATCGATGACGAGCGTCGTCGGGTCGGCCCACTCCACGTCGGTGGCGAGGTTGGGCTCGATTCCGAAGGACGGATCGGTGAGAAGCAGGGTCTCGCACATGTTGGCGACGACGAGAAGCGCCGAGTCGGTCCCTGCCTTGCTCGGGTCGATCGACGTCGGTTCACCCGTGTGGATCCCCCACGTGACGTGGTCGACCGCCTTGGTGCCGGCTGGGGTGGTCTCCACGAGATCTGCGGGATCGAACGTCGACTTCGGTTGCGGTTCGCCGCCTCCGCCGGCGCAGCCGGCGAGGATGAGGCCGGCAGCGACGGCAGCCGCGCCGATCGCGAGGATCCTGGTCCTTCTCATGGGTGTCGCTCTCTTTCCTCTGCGCTGTGATGCCGTCGCGGACTGTCGGCCGGGTGACGGCGATCGGGATGGAGCACGGGTCCGTCGCGGGCTGACGGTCACCTCCCCGTCCTCGGCGTCTTCGCCTTGACCCGACCGATGCTGGGGAAAAGGCCCGCGCCGCAGTGACAATGTTCCGCCCTGCGGTACGGTCGCGAGGCACTCCCAGTGCAGTTTGCATCCAGGGTTGAACGGCGGCGCGCAGGACGGGCGCGCCTCGGCACGGGCGTTTTCGGCGATCGTCAGTGTGCATTCACACGGCCCGCACAGGACCGCACGCACGGCGTGCTCGTCCGTCGGCCATTGCTCGGCCGGATGGTTGACGGATTCCGCGTGACAGAGGTGGCAGAGGTAAGACTCGCCGCAGCAGGTTACTTGATCGCGATGACGTCCAAGGCTGCGGAGTAATGGATGCACGCGATGATCCGGGAACGCGACTCCCTCGGCATGATGATGAACCGGTCCACCCGGGTCGCGGAACTCGTCGACGCCTGGCTGGCCGATTTCGCGGAGCGGGCGAAGCCGAAGACGCTGACCAACTACCGCTCCAAAGTGCGCACCAAGGTCCTCCCCTCGCTCGGCCGCAGGGTCGTGTCTGAACTGACCCCGGCGGATGTGCGGCGGATGCATGCCGCGATCCGCGCGTCGGAGGCCGGGTACTCCAGCGTCGCCAGCGCCCACCGCACCCTGGTCACCATGCTCGAGTACGCGAAGTCGGAGCGTGTCATCAGCGGCGAGAACGTCGCGATGCTCGCCCCGCCCCGACGCGGCCGGGTCGGCAACGCCAAGGACTCGTTCACCCACGAACAGTCCAAGGCACTGCTACGGGCGGAGGATGCCCAGGTCACGCTCGGGCTGCTCACCGCTTGCTTCGACGACGTAGAAGGGGTTGGTGGCGATACCGGCCCCGGTCCCGGCGAGGGACCGGCCTGCACGCCCCGTGGTGGTCCCGCCACCGAGAGCGCGCGGGGCTCTCACCGCAATACGATACGATTCGTACAGCATAGTGGTGGGAGCCCGGGATGAACCGTGAAGTGCATGACCGTGACGCCGTGATCGTGGCCTACCGTCGAACGCCGTTCGGCCGGGCGCGCAAGGGGTCTCTCGCATCCGAGCGACCCGAGGACCTTGCCCTGACCGCCGTCAGGGCGGCGCTCGCAGCTGTCCCCGAACTCGATCCCCACGGCCTGGACGACTTCTATCTGGGCACAGCCGTGCCGGAGGGCGCGCAGGGTGACAACATCGCCCGCAGGGTCGCCATCTACGCCGGCTACGACGCGCTGCCGGGCGCGACGATCAACCGCTTCTGCGCGTCTTCGCTGCAGGCGCTGGCAACCGCGGCGCAGGCCATCCGCGCCGGCGACGGCGACGCGTTCCTCGTAGGCGGCGCGGAGTCCACGAGCAGCACTCCCCCCGTGCCGAAGGACATCTATCCCGGCGGCGAGCCGGCGGCCGAGCGGGTCGATGCGCTCCTCGCATCTGGCGCCCCATGGCGAGATCCGCGCGAGTCCGCTCTCACGCCGGACGTCTACGTCGCCATGGGGAAGACCGCGGAGCTCGTCGCTCGCCAGACCGGCACGACACGCCGGGACCAGGACGAGTGGGCGCTGCGTTCACAGCGCCGCGCCCACGCCGCACTCCAATCGGACTTCTTCGCCGCGGAGATCGCGCCGCACCTCCGCGCAGACGGAACCAGGGTCACCGCCGACGACGGCCCCCGACCCGATACGACACTCGACGTGCTGGCGTCGCTGAACCCCGCCTTCCTGCCGACGGGGACGGTGACGGCTGGCAACGCCAGCCCGCTCAACGACGGCGCGTCGGCGGCGGTGCTCACCAGCGGGCGACGCGCGCGGGAGCTCGGACTGGTGCCGCTCGCGCGCGTCCTCGGCGTGTCGGCGAGCGCGCTGTCACCCGAGATCATGGGCCTCGGCCCCGTCTCGGCCACCCGACGGCTGCTCACTCGACTGGGCCTGTCGATCGACGACGTGGATCTCGTCGAGCTCAACGAGGCGTTCGCCGCGCAGGTGGTTCCGGTGGTCCGCGAGCTGGGTCTGGACCCCGAACGCGTGAATGTGCACGGCGGCGCGATCGCCCTCGGCCATCCGTTCGGCGCGACGGGCGTGCGGCTGGCCGGAACGCTGATCAACGCGCTGCGAGAACGCGACGGGCACATCGGCCTGGCGACGCTGTGCGTCGGTGGCGGTCAGGGCATGGCTCTGGTCATCGAACGACTCGCGTGACCATGGGCACGATCGATCCGTTCATTCGCGAGCTGACCTCTGACGAGCCGGTGCTCGACTGGTTCGGAATCACCATCCACGAGGCCCATGACGGCGTCGCCGTCGTCACGCTGACCGTGGACCCCCAGCAGGTGAACGGCAACCGGATGGCGCACGGCGGCGTCGTGTTCGCCGTGGCCGACCAGGCGTTCGCCATGGCCGCGAACACCGTCCTGCGCTACGCCGCCACCGCCGATGCGACGATCCAGTACCTGGCCCCGACCCGTGCCGGCGACCTGGTGACCGCACGGGCGCGAACGACGTACCACGACGAGCGACGCGCGGTGATCGACGTCGAGGTCGTCGCCTCCGGCCGGGTCGTCGCGATGTACCGCGGCACCGCGCGGGCGACTCGACGAGAGTAGTCGCCCGCGCGGGCACGAGTCGTCAGGCGCTGACGCGACCTCGCACGAACTCGCTGTCGGGCAGATCGGTGACCGGCAGTCCCGACGCGATCAGCGCCTGGCGCGCCTGCTTCATCAGCCGATCGGGGATGCGGGGGGCCGGTGCCCGCAGCGCTCCGCCGTTGAACCCGGCGAGCCACTCCTGGTACTTCCACCCGGTGCGGTTGATCACGGTCGTTCCGACCGCCGAGCCGACGAGAATGGCCGTGTTCGCGGCGCGCGCGGGAGCGACCTGCCACCAAAGGCTCATCGCTTCCTCCCACCGGCCGGAGCGGGCGAGCTCGAACGCGCGCGGGAAGTAGTCGCTCATCCAGTTGGTGTTGCTCGTCCCCGAGAACTGGAAGTCGAGGACGGACATCAGCGGGATCGTCTCGCCCTCGATGGGGCACGAGATCACGACCTCGTCGCGGAAGTGGTGGTACATCTCCATGATCCCCGGGATCCCCGGATTGCCCTGCTCGGCTTTGATGGCGACGATGTTCGGGATCTCATCGAGCACGGTCCGCACCCACGGCACGGGCATCCCGGCGTTGTCGATGCGCTCGAAGCCCCACGCGGGCAGCCCGAAGAGCATGACGCCGAGATCGGTGGAATCGGCGAGCTGCTTGGTGTAGTCGAACACCTCGTCGAGCGACGTCGGCCAGAAAGCCGTCGGATACGACAGCAGCACGCTGTCGACGCCCTCCTTCTCGGCGAGCGCCAGTGCGTGGATGTTCTCCTCGAGCGTGTTGAACGCCGCATGGAAGAACAGCTGGAAGTCGGGGCCGCCCGCTTCGCGAGCGACCGCGGTCACCCGCGCGTTCTCTTCCGGGGTGATGTTGAGCTCTGTGACCAGCAGCGTGCCGGCATATCCGAGTTCCTTGAGCTTGAGGATGTCGTGGCGGATCGCGTTCTCGTTGATCCGCGAGAAGTCGGCGGAGTACGAGGGCATGGTGACAGCGATGCACCCCTTCCAATGCTCACGTGCCCAGTCGCGCGCCTGACTCTTGGTGTAGTCGACCATGTGTGTGTTCCTTCTCACTTGCGTGTGGTGACGATTCCGACCGGCAGCACCGTGCCGATGCCGCGCTCGCGCGCGAGATCGACGAGCGCTTCGGCGACGACGACGTCTTGAAGCCCCGAGCCGGTCGATTTGTAGATCCGGATGCCGCGCTCCGTGTCGACGGCCCGCTCTTGCAGCAGCACCGCATTGAGGGAGGCCGTCAGCGCGTCGACGTCGACGCCTGCCTCGCGCGCGGCGATGAGATCGCCGCTGCCGTTCACGACCTCGTCGACGGTGTCCGCGACGATCAGGTCGGCTCGGGCGAGCAGATCGGCGGGCAGTTCGCGTTGCCGGGGAGTGGTGGACCCGATCGAGACCACTGTGGCGTGGCCGGACACCCACTCCGCAGCGACCGTCGGCGTCTCGTTGCGCGAGCGGGCCGCGCAGAGGATGAGGTCTGCGTCGCGGACGGCCTTCTCGGCGGATTCCACCGGCTGCACCGGAACGCCGAGAGATTCCGCGAAACGCGCGGCGAACCGCTCCCGGTTCCCGGGCGTCGGGCTGTAGACCGCGACCGATGCGAACTGCGCCACGAGGGCCAAGGCTGCGGTGTGCGACTGGGCTTCGAATCCCGAGCCGATCACTCCGACACGGAGCGCACGCGGCGGCACGAGCACCTCGGTCGCCACCGCGCTCGTGGCCGCGGTTCTCAGGCCGGTCACGCGATTGCCGTCCACGAGCGCGACCAGATCCGCCGTCTCCTTGTCGAACAGCGAGATCAGATAGCTCACCCGCAAGCCGTCGGCGAAGGTGCCGTTGATCGACTTCGCCCCGAAGAGCCGCCCACTACCCGGCACCGACGGCATCACCCGCATCCACTCGCGCCCGGAATCGGCGAAGATCCGACCGGGATTGCGGCCGTCATCGACGGGAGCACGGTACGCGGCGCGCACGGCGGCGATCGCCCGCGGCAGATCGGACAGCCGCTCCACGTCGGCGTCCGTCAAGAACATCGGCGGCGCCGCCGGCGTCTGGGGATCGTTGGTCACTCGTCGCACTCCCTCGTGGTCCATTGCGGCCTGCTGCACAAATCATACACGGTACGTTTCGTATCTAATAGGTGTACAGTGATGTCACCCCAGATAGCGAGGAGTGTCCCATGGCGATCGCCACCGTCAATCCGACGAGCGGGAAGACCGAAGTCATCATGGACCCCCACACCCCGGCAGAGGTGAGCGCCCGGATCGCGGAGGCGAGCGCCGCCGCCGCCATCCTGCGGCGCACCACGTTCGCGCAGCGAGCGGAATGGATGCGTCGGGCGTCGGGCTTCCTCGACGAGCACGCGGAAGGGCTCGGCGAGCTCATCACCGTCGAGATGGGCAAGCCGATCGCCCAGTCCCTCGCCGAGGTCGCGAAGTCGGCGAGGGCGATGCGCTTCTACGCGGCGAACGCGGAGAGGTTCCTCGCGGATGCTCCCCTCGACGATCCCACCGCCGTCAACGCCGCACGAGCCTGGACGCGGTATGAACCGCTGGGCGTGATCCTGGCCGTGATGCCGTGGAACTATCCCCTGTGGCAGGTCATCCGCTTCGCCGCACCCGCCCTGATGGCTGGGAACGCGGGGCTGCTCAAGCACGCCTCCAACGTGCCGCAGTGCGCGATGGCGTTGGACTCGCTGTTCGAGAACGCCGGCTTCCCCGCAGGCTCCTTCCGGACGCTGCTGATCGGCGGGGGCGACGTCGCCGACGTGCTGGCCGATCCCCGTGTCGCAGCCGTCACTCTCACCGGATCGGAGCCGGCCGGCCGCTCCGTCGCCTCGATCGCCGGTCGGCATATCAAGAAGGCGGTGCTCGAACTCGGCGGATCGGACCCGTTCATCGTGCTGCGCTCGGCCGACGTCGCCGCAGCGGCGCAGACGGCGGTCCGGGCGCGGGTGAGCAACAACGGCCAGTCCTGCATCGCCGGCAAACGCTTCATCGTTCACACCGACGTCTACGACGACTTCGCACGGGAGTTCACCCGGCTGATGTCGGAGCTGGTCGTCGGCGACCCGCTGGACCGCGCGAGCGAGATCGGCCCGCTGGCGACCGAGGCAGGCCGCGCCGAGCTGGCCGAGCTCGTCGAAGACGCGCGCCAGAAGGGTGCCACGATCCTCACCGGCGGGTCTGCGCCCGATCTTCCCGGGTGGTTCTACTCCCCCACGGTCGTCGCAGACCTTCCCGACGACGCCCGCCTGATCCAAGAGGAGGCGTTCGGCCCCGTCGCTTCCCTGTACCGCGCCGCGGATGACGACGATGCGCTGCGCATCGCGAATCAGACCGGTTTCGGCCTGTCGAGCGCCGTGTGGACGACCGACCCCGACGAGGAGGAGCGCTTCGTCGCCGAACTCGACGCGGGGGCCGTCTTCATCAACGGCATGACGGTGTCGTACCAGGAGCTGCCGTTCGGCGGGATCAAGCGCTCCGGATACGGACGCGAGCTGGCCGCTGTGGGACAGCGTGAGTTCTGCAACCTGAAGACCGTCTGGAAGGCTTAGCCTGAGAAGTCGTCGGGGTCGACGTCGCCCCGCGCTCGCGAGAGGTGGGTGCATGTGGCCGCGCCGGCGGATTACAACCTGCTGAAGCCGCTGCGCGCGCTTCTGGAGGAGCGCAGCGTCACCCGCGCCGCCGCCCGAATGCACGTCTCGCAGCCGGTGATGTCGCACCACCTGTCCCGCCTGCGCGCGCACTACGGCGACGTGCTCCTCATCCGCCGGGGCAATCGCCACACCCTGACCCCGCTGGCCGAGCGCCTGCTCGCCGCCCTCCCCCAGGTGCTCGCAGAAGCCGATCAGCTGTTCCAGCTGCAGGGCCGCTTCGATCCCGTGACCAGCACCCGCACGTTCACCATCGCCGGCGTGGACTACGCTGTCGCGCGGATCGCCCCCGCGCTCAGCGCCATCACCGCCCGCGAGGCTCCGAACGTCCGCTTCGAGTTCCCGCCCGTCGACGCTCGGCTCGTGAACGGCTTCCCCGACTCGATGCGCACGATCGACGCGGTCATCCTCCCCCACGGCTATCTCGTCGATCAGCCCCATGTCGATCTACCGCTCGAGCGATGGGTCTGTCTCGTGGATGCCGCGGCGGGCGTCTCGGAGGAACCGACGGCCGATGAGCTGCTCACTCGACCCTGGGTGCAGAATCTCGCGGCGAGAGAGGACATGAACCCCGCGCGGCGGCAACTGCAGTTCCGCGGCATCGAGATCGCGGTGGCAGCGGTGACGCCGCACTTCTTCGTGATCCCCTCGCTCATCCTCGGGACGGACCGGGTGGCAGCAGTACCCGAAGGCCTCGCCGCCATGGCGATCACGATGCACCCGCGCTTGCGCGCGTTCAGCCCGCCGCTCGATCTGGCCCCCGTGCACGACGCGTTCTGGTGGCTTCCCGACCGCGAGCACGATGTCGAGCACGTGTGGTTCCGCCGCCTTCTTCGCCGGGTGGCGGAATCCGTCATCTGATTTTCGGATGACGGTTATGAGCCGTTGGTCGTTACGCGATCACGGATGTCGTTGCATAGTGGGTCTGCAGGCACACGTATCCAAGAACCGATACGATCCGTACTGAACACGAAGGAGTGTTTTCCGTGACTTTCGATGTCGATGTGGTGGTGGTCGGAGGTGGGCCGGTCGGAACGACGGCGCTTGCGCTGTGCGGCCGAGCGGGGCTCAGCGCCGTCGCGTTCGAGAAGGACGTCGACCTGTGGCCCACCGCCCGCGCCGTCCACTTCGACGGCGAGACGATGCGCACGCTGCAGAGCCTCGGCGTCGCCGCCCGATTCCAGCAGGTCACGATCCCCATGCGCGACGTCGCGATCCTGAACGAGGCAGAAGAGGTGCTCGTCCACGCTCCGACCGACCGGATCGGCGAGCAGGGCTGGAACGACCACATCAGCTTCCACCAGCCCGACGTCGAGCAGCTCCTCCGCGAAGTCGTCGCCGACACGCCCGGTGTCGCGCTGCGCTGCGGCGAGATGGTGACCGACGTCGCCGACACCGACGACGGCGTCGTGGTCACCTCGACGGATGCAGGCGGCGCGCTGCGCATGACGCGCGCCCGCTGGGCGATCGTCGCGGACGGCGCCCGGTCGGGGATCCGCCATCGGTTGGGCATCGAGAGCGACAAGTACGGCGAGGACGCCCAGTGGCTGGTTGTCGACGGCCAGCTGGTGGGCGCACCCGGCTACGAGGCCGACATGATCCAGTTCGGCCGTTACACGCGCCCCGCCCTGTGGCTGCGGCTGCCCGGCGACCGCGTCCGCATGGAGTTCATGCTGATGCCCGACGACGACCCCGCCGAGATCGTCACGCCCGCCGCGGTCGAGCGCATCAGCCGGGGCGCCCTGCCGGCCGACAAGTTCACTCCCGACCGGCAGGCCATCTACACGTTCCGCGGGCGCATCGCACGCGAGTGGCGGCGCGGCAACATCTTCCTCGCAGGCGACGCCGCCCACCAGGCGCCTCCCCTCTTCGGTCAGGGCCTGTGCGCCGGCATCCGCGATGCAGCCAATCTGGTCTGGAAGCTCGATCTGGTCGCGCGCGGCGCAGCGGACGAGAGCCTGCTCGACACCTACGAGAGCGAACGCAAGCCGCACGCCACCTTCTGGGTCGAGACCGCTGCGAACCAGGCCGTCATCATCCAGACGACCGATCCCGAGGTCGCTCGCGGTCGCGACGAGTACATCCGTGCCCACCCGGGCTCGTCGGCGGTTCCCGAGCCGCCGGCGCTCGGGCCAGGCCTTCACGCCGGCGAGCACGGCGGGGGCGGAAAGCTCGGACCCCAGCCGATCCTCGCAGACGGCATCCGGCTGGACGACATGGTCGGATCGCACTTCCTCGTCGCCACGGAGCGCGCGCTCTTCGACGATCTCTCGCCGGCACTGCGCGCAGCCCTGGAGGACGACGCCGAGACCGTGACCCTGCTGGATCCGGCCAAGGTGTCGGACCTGCTCGCGACGCTAGGCGCCCGCGCCGCCGTCCTGCGCCCCGATCACTACACCCTCGGCACCGCCGGGACCGCACCGGAGCTCGAGCGGCTCCTGCTGATGATCCCCTCGCTCGCCGGCGCCGCAGATCTCACCGCTGAATCGCGTTAGGAGCACATCATGTCGTTCAGCCCCATCACCCACATCCGCCACTTCGACATCGCCGTCCCCGACTTCGAGAAGCAGATCGAGTTCTACAAGAACCACTGGGGACTGACTGTGCAGCACGACGACGGCGACGTCGTCTACTTCGCTGCGGAAGGCTCGCCCGAGCAGTACATCACCCGCGTGCGCCGCGCCACCGACAAGCGCCTCGACCTGATCGCCTTCGGCGCCGCCGACCGTGAAGCGGTGGACGGCCTCGCCGAGACCCTGGCCACGGCCGGCGTGAAGCTGGTCTTCGAGCCGACCGATCTGCAGACCCTCGGCGGCGGGTACGGGTTCCGCTTCTTCGATCTGGAGGGCCGCACGGTCGAGGTGTCCACCGATGTCGAGGTTCGCCGGCACCGCAAGATCGAGAAGCGCGAGGCGATCCCGGTGCGCCTGTCCCACGTCGTGCTGAACTCGAATCGACCCGAAGAGATGCGCGCCTGGTACGAGAGGCACCTCGGATTCCGCCTCTCCGACACGCTCAACCACCCGCACGTCGGCGACCTCTTCTACTTCATGCGCTGCAGCTCCCAGCACCACTCGATGGCCATCGCCCGCGGTCCGCACGCGTCGCTGCAGCATGCCTCGTTCGAGATGCGCGGCATCGACGAGTACATGTACGGGAGCGGCCGCATGATCCGTGCCGGCTACCGGAAGATCTGGGGACCCGGCCGTCACCGCGCCGGCGACAACACGTTCACGTACTTCATCGACCCCAACGGCAACACGATGGAGCTGACGACCGAGCTCGAAGAGCTGGACGAGGACTCGTGGCACCCGCACATCTACGACGTGCAGCAGCCCGAGACGTCCGACCAGTGGGGAACCGGTGGCGACATGGACGAGTTCATCACCAAGGAGATGTTCAACGACTCCGATGACCGTCACCTCTTCGTCGCCCCGCCGCTGTGAGCCGCGAGCGATGACCTCCTTCGCGATCGCCTCGCTCCAGCTCGACGGGGAGGTCATCCCCAGCGTCGTCCACGACGAGCGCGTGTTCGACATTCGTGCCGCTCTCCCCGCCGTCGCGCGCACCGCCGACCTGTTCCCCGACTGGGACCGCAATCTCGACGTGCTGACCGCGCACCTCGAGCGCGGCGCCGACCCCGTCGGCGACGCCGAGGCGCTCCTCGCCGATCGCGCAGGACGGATGCTGCCGCCCGTGCAGCCGGTCGGTCCGGTGCTCGCCGCGGGCGCGAACTATCGCGAGCACATCATCCAGATGAGCGTCGCTCATGGCCTCGGCTCCGACGGCGCTTCGCCGGAGACGCTGCGCGCCGACGCCGCCGCTGAGATCGACGAGCGCGTGCGCCGCGGCGACCCGTACATCTGGACCGGTCTGCCGTCGGCGGTATCGGGCGCCCGCGACGACGTGGTGCTTCCCGACGTCGGACGCGACGTGGACTGGGAGCTCGAGCTCGGCGTCTACATCGGTCGCGCTGCGCACCGCGTGGCCGCCGATGACGCGCTGCGGCACGTCGCCGGGTACACGATCGTGAACGACCTCACCGTGCGCTCGCTGGTGCCTCGCGATGACATGGCCAAGATCGGCACGGACTGGTTCCGCGCGAAGAACCAGCCGGGCTTCTTCCCGACCGGGCCCTGGCTGGTGCCGGCCCGCTTCGTGCCCGACCCCGGCGCGCTCACGATGCGACTCCGGCTCAACGGGCAGGTCATGCAGGACGCCTCGAGTGCAGACCTTGCGTTCGACATCCCTGCGCTGCTCAGCTACGCGTCTTCGATGGCGGTGCTGCAGCCGGGTGACCTTCTCATCACCGGCTCGCCCGCGGGCAACGGCTCCCACTGGGGACGCTTCCTCGCCGACGGCGACGTGATGGAGGCCGAGATCGCGGGCCTGGGCACGCAGCGCAACGCGGTGCGCGGCCCCAGCGGCCGGCTGCCGCCCTGGCAGGCGAGTCGATGACGCTCAGGCAGAGCCAGTTCGTTCCCCCGGTCCCCCTCATCGTCGCCGAGGCGTACGGTCTGCTCGACCACGTGGCGCTGAGCACGCGGCGCACGAGCGGCAGCCCGCAACAGCTCGCCGAGTTGCTCGCAGGCGAGATCGACCTCGCAGTGACCGCCATCGACAATCTGTTCGCCTGGGTTCCGGCGGGAGCCGACGTGCAGCTCGTGGCGCAGATCGAGAGCACCACCCCGCTCAGCGTCTTCGGGATCGGCGATGCGACGACGCTGGCGGAGCTGACGGGCCGGCGCTTCGCGGTGGATGCCGCCGCCAACGGATTCGCGCTGGCGGCCCGCTGGCTGCTCGAGCAGGCGGGCGTTCACGACGTGCGATTCCTCGAGGTCGGCGGAGTGAAGGAGCGTCTGGAGGCCCTGCTCGAAGGTCGCGCCGATGCCACTCTGCTCGGACCGCCGTTCGACGCGATGGCGGTCGACAGCGGGGCGATGCTGCTCGGCAGCGTGCCCGAAATGATCCCGGGGTACCCCGGGCAGGGGCTCGTGGCACGCGCCGACGCGATCGGGTCGGGGGAACTGGCGGCGTACCTCGAGCTGCTGCAGGTCGCCACGAGGATCGCGAACCGGCTCGAGGTCGCCGAGGGCATCGAGTTGCTGGTCGCCGCCGGGTTCGGCAAGGCTGCCGGCTCGGCGTGGGCGACCCGCCCGCGCTCGTTACGCGTGCCCGCTTCCGGCCTCGAGGTGCTCACGAGCGTGCGGTCGGACCTCGACCTGCTCCCTGCCGGGGTCGATCTGGCCGACCTCTGCGCCCCCGGCTGCCTGGTGAGGTGATCCCGCGTGTCCGCCCCGGCACGCGAACCTCGATTCGATACGGGTCGTAGCGTACGCTTAGACCATCTCGCGCCCGACGAAGGGACAGCCGTGATGACGACCGCCGGCATCGCCGACACCCTCGGAGCCCCCCTCAGGGTCAACTCGGTCACGATCAAGAACCGCATCGTCCTCGGCCCCATGGCTGTGCTGCGGCCGACCGCCGACGGGCGCGCGAGCGACCAGTCGATCGCCTTCCTCGAGCGCCGGGCGCGGGGCGGGGTGGGACTGGTGATCGTGGGCGGCGCGGTCGCGAGCGCACGAGGCTGGAACGAATCGCCGTTCACGCCGAACCTCCGGTTCGACGGCGACGAGTACATTCCCGACCTCGCCCGCCTGGTCGATGCGGTGCACGGGGCCGGCGCGAAGGTCTTCGCGCAGATCTTCCCGAGCTTCGGCCGCATGGGGGTTCCCCGGGGCGGCGCACGACTCATCGCCGCGAGCCCGAAGCCCGTCGTGCTCGGGGCGCAGGGGCTCCCCGACCACGTCTACGTCCCCGGCGGCAGGACCACGCCCGTGCCGGACGAGGCCACGGCGGCCGACATCGCGCAGATCCAGGCCGACACCGTCGCCGCCTCGCTGCGGGCGAGGGCGGCCGGATTCGACGGCATCGAGATCGGCGCTCACATGTGCTATTTCTACTCGTCGTTCCTCTCACCACTGGCGAATCAGCGCACCGACGGGTACGGCGGCAGCGCTGAGAACCGGGCGCGCGCGCTGAGGGACGCCGTGGCCGCCACGCGCGTCGCCGTGGGTCCGCACTATCCGATCGGCATCCGCGTGAGCGTCAACGACCACATGCCGGGCGGTCAGGGACCCGAAGGCTTCGCCGAGGTCGTCGCGCACATCGTGCCGGCCGGGCTCGACTTCGTCTCGCTGAGCGAGGCCAACTACGAGTCGATGGCGGCGAACGTCCCTTCGAGATCGGGAACGATGCTCGATCACCACGAGCCGCAGATCTTCCGCGCCGCCCTGGGCGACATCCCGCTCTTCCTCTCCAGCACGCCCGATCCCCAGCAGGCCGCCGACGCGATCGCGGCCGGTCATGCCGACGCCACCATGCTGGCGCGGCAACTGCTCGCCGATCCGGATTACGCGAACAAGGTGCTCGGCGATCGCCTGTCCGAGATCGTCTGGTGCGACCACGGCAACTCCTGCCTACGGCGTCTCATGACGAACGTGCCCGTCGCCTGCCACAAGAACCGGGAGATGGGAAGGGAGGATCCGCACGCGGCGCGCGCGACCCTGCCCCAGAACGCGCTCATCTGGGCATCCGGCAACGCCCTGCTGATGAAGATCGCCGACACCGCCGCGCGGATGCTTCCCGCGCGCCCGACCCATTGAGGACACGCGATGACCCCCGCATTCAAGCTGGTCCTGCTCCTCCGCTCGAGCGGCACGCACGACACCGGCTCGTTCATCGACGCCTGGACGAGACTCGACCTCGAGAATCCCATCGACGCCCCCGGCCTCCTCGCTGCGGCCTTCAACGGGCCGGTGGCCGGTCGCGTCCCCATCTCGCACATCGGTGCGGCGCCGTTCGACGCCGCGCTCGAGACGTGGTGGGCACGCAAGAACGACGCCGCCGACTGGGTCGTCTCCCGCGCCTTCAGCGACGACTGGCTGCCCCGGCGGCTGGCGATCCTGGCGGCACGACCGACGGGAATCGGAGGAGCCCCGCAGGTCCTGTGGGAGAGCGACGCCCCCGTCCCGCCCGACGCCGTCAAGGTCTTCACGCTGCCGGTGTCGCGACGCCGCATGCGATTCGTCGAGTTCAGCTCCCACTGGACAGGACAGCACGCGCAGCTCGCCCTCGAGGGGCCGGGCACCCGTGAGCGTCTGCTCCGCCTCGAGGACACTCCCGCACCCCTGGGCGTGAGCACCCGCCTCCAGCACAGCCGCTACGACGGCGTCGGCGCTCTCACCTTCGCGTCGCTCGACGCGCTCGACGAGGAGTTCGCGACCGAGCACTACCGCGACAAGGTCGCCGCCGACGAGCTCACGTTCACCGAGCCGGAGTTCTCGGCCGGCATCCTCACTCGGGAGATCTCCCGGATCTGACGTCCCGTGCGAAGCCCCGGTGTCGCGCGGTCGCCCGCGGCACGTCGGTACAGACGCGGCGACCGGAAGGGAAGATCATGGCCGGAAGGCTGGAGGGAAAGGTCGCAGTCATCACCGGCGCGGCGAGCGGGATCGGTCGTGCCACCGCCGACCTCTTCGTGGCGGAGGGGGCTCGTGTCATCGCCGCCGACATCGATGATGAGCGCGGCGCGGAGCTCGAGGGCGTGCACGGGGACCGACTCCGGTATCGGCATGTCGATGTCACGAGCGAAGCCGCCATCGCCGCAGCGGTCGACGCCGCGGCGGCGGAGTATGGGCGGCTGGACATCATGTTCAACAATGCAGGCGCCCCCGGCGACCCCGCGCCCGTGCTCGAGCTCACCGCCGAAGGATTCGATCGCACGCTCGCCCTGCTCGCGCGCTCGGCCCTGCTGGGGACGCGATTCGCGGCACAGCAGTTCCAGAAGCAGGAGTCGGCGGGCGCGATCATCAACACAGCGAGCTCGGCCGGGCTCCAGGGCGGGTGGAGCACTGCCGGCTACACCATCGGCAAGCACGCCGTGATCGGCGCGACGCGCCAGTCGGCCGCCGAACTCGGACCGCTGGGCATCCGGGTCAACGCGATCGCCCCCGGCATCATCCGCACGCCGATCATGGCGCGCAGCTTCGGGGTGCCCCTCGAGCGCGCCGAGGAGTTCGCGGAGTTCCTCAACGCCCGCCACGGGCGACTGCAGCCCATCGGGCGGCTGGGCCTCCCCAGCGACATCGCGGAGGCGGCGCTCTGGCTCGGGAGCGACGCCTCGACGTTCGTCACGGGGATCGTCCTGCCCGTCGACGGCGGCGCCACCTCGGTCTACGCAGGGGCGGCGACGACGGATGTGTCCGACGCCGTCCAGGCGTTCCTCTCGCAGTCCGAGGGTTGACGCACGGGGCCGGCCCACAAATATAATCGATACGTATCGTTTCTTATGCGGCCTCGCCGCAGGTCACGTCGATGAACAACTCGAAGAGGAGTCGTCCATGTCCATACCCACCCACCCGCCCGTGGTGGCCGCGTCGGCGGTCGAGTCCTGGATGAGCGAGGCCGATGTCATCGTCGTCGGCGGCGGGGCCTCCGGATTCACGGCCGGACTCGTCGCCGCGGACGCGGGATCGCGCGTCCTGCTCCTCGAGAAGGCGGACGCGATCGGCGGCACGTCGGCGAAGTCGGGCGCGGGCATGTGGGTGCCGGCGAACCGGCACATGCGCGCGGCGGGCATCGAGGACCCGCTCGATCGATGCCTGGTGTTCCAGGCCCGCACGTCGCGGCCGCACCGCTTCGCACCGTCCAGCCCGACACTGGGCCTGGAGCAGTGGGAGTACGACCTGCTCCACACCTTCACCCACCACGCCGGCAAGGCCTTCGACGCGCTCGAAGACATGGGGGCGATGCACACGATGTGGATGCCCGCCTTCCCGGACTACTACCCGCAGCTCGTCGACGGACACCTGACGACGGGCCGCGTGCTGGTGCCGATCCAGCCCGACGGGGCCGCCGGCCAGGGCATCGAGCTCATCCGTCAGCTGAGCGCCGCATTCACCGAGCGCGGCGGTGAGATACGGGTCGCGCACCGGGTGGTGAGCGCCGTCGTGGACGACGACGCGGTGGTCGGCGTGATCGCGACCACGCCAGCAGGAGAGGTCGCCCTGCGCGCGCGCCAGGGCGTCGTCTTCGCCTCCGGCGGATTCACCCACAACGCCGAACTGCGCGACAACTTCCTGCCGCACCCGGTCTTCAGCGGGTGCGCGGTGACCACGAACGAGGGCGACTTCATCCCGATCGCCGAGAGTCTCGGCGCGCCGCTTCGCAACATGAACAACGCGTGGAACTCGATGGTGCTGCTCGAGCACGCGGTCACCGACTACCCGATCATGGTGGCCACGTTCGAGATCGTCGGGCGCAGCATCCTCCTCGTCAACCGCGCCGGGAGACGCGTGGCGAACGAGAAGCAGGTCTACTCGGAATCGTGCGCCGTGCTCGCCGAATGGGACGGCACGCGGGCCGAGTACCCGAACCTGCCTCTGATCGCGGTGTGGGACCAGGCCAACGCCGACGAGTTCGGCGGCCTGATGCTCGACGGCGGCATGATGCCGGCGTCGGGCGCAAGCGACGCCGAGCATGCGCACGTGATCTCTGGCGCGACGCTGGAGGAGCTCGCACAGGGCATCCGGGAGCGCTTCGCGACGTACGCCGACCACATCGGCGGCGTCGCCCCCGCCGCTGACTTCGAGGACCGCCTGGCCGAGACGATCCAGCGGTTCAACGAGTTCGGGCGCAACGGCCGCGACGAGGACTTCCACCGCGGCGAGGCGCCCATCGAGCAGTACCTGCAATCGTTGCAGGAGGCGGCCGCGTCGATCGGCGAGGGCGCCGGCTTCATGGAGGCGAACTCGTCGCTGCAGTCGCAGTCGTGGACGGTCGACGGGCAGGAGGCACCGCAGGGCCGCCTCGCGGAGCGCATCCCCGGTGCCGGGCTCGCGAGCGCCACCTTCGCGCCGCTCGCGGACGAGGGTCCCTACTACGCCGCACTGCTGGTGCCGGGAACGCTCGACACCAAGGGCGGACCCAAGACCGACGTCCACGGTCGTGTGCTCGATCACCTCGAACGGCCGATCCGCGGCCTCTACGCGGTCGGCAACTGCGCGGCCTCGCCGTCGGCGCACGCGTACTGGGGAGCCGGCGGCACACTCGGACCGATGATCACGTTCGCGTGGCTGGCCGGACAGCACATCGCCGCGTCGTCCTCCGCGGACGCCGTCGCGACCGCCGCCGAAGCGATCCGATGAACCGTCTCCAGGAGCAGACCGACATGTCCGCGAGCACACCGCAGTCTTCCGAGCCCGCCGTCCTCCGACCCGCGGACGACCAGGCGTGGGACGCCGAGGCCGACGTCGTCGTCATCGGCACGGGCGTGGCCGGCGACACGACAGCCATCCACTGCGCCGACCTCGGCTCATCCGTGATCATGCTGGAGAAGTCCGTCGCTCCCGGTGGGACCAGCGCCAAGTCCGGCGGCGGCATGATGGTGCCCAACAACAGCTATCAGCGGGCGCTCGGCGACGTGGAGACCAAAGAGGACTTCATCGCGTTCCTCGCCCGGGTCGGGCGACCCCTGCTGTACTCGGCAACCGACCCGACATTCGGCCTGCCGCAGTGGGAGTACGACCTGATCGAGGCCTACTTCGACCACGCCGGCGACGCGCTCGCGCGCCTGGAGGAGCTCGGCGCGCTGCGGGTCATGCACATCGCCGGCTGGCCCAGCTACAGCGACGTCCCGGAAGATCGGATGCCGCGGGGGCGCTACGTCGTGCCGCAGGACGACGCGGGAGAGATGTCCAACGGGCGCAACGCGATCGAGCGGATGATGCGCACACTGGACCGGCTCGGCGTCGAGGTGCGTCTGGGATTCCGCGTCGACGGCGTCTACCTGAACGACGCGGGCGAGGTCGTCGGGGTCCGCGGACATGACGGCACGGATTCGAGGTCGATCCGCGCCCGCAAGGCCGTGGTGTTCGCCAGCGGCGGCTTCACCCACAACACGCCCTACACCCGCGAGTACATGAACGGGCGCATCGTGGGCGGCTGCGCCGCCGTCACGAACACCGGCGACTTCCTGCCGATCGCCAAGAGCCTGGGACTTCCGCTGCACCAGATGGACGAGGCCTTCTGGGCGCCGGTCGTGTGGGAGCAGGCGCTCGCGCACGATCCGTCCCTCATCGCCAACTTCAACTGCGCGGGCGACAGCATGCTCGTGGTCAACAAGTACGGGCACCGGATCGCCAACGAGAAGGTCACCTATCACGACCGCACGCGATCGCACTTCCTGTGGGACCCGACGCTCGTCGAGTACCCGAACTTCCTGCAGTTCGTTGTGATGGACAAGCGCTGCCGCGACCGTTACGGCTACGACGGCTTCATCGACCTCACGGCCGGCAACTTCATCCCCCGCGTGGGCGAGACCTCGCCGTACTTCCTCGAGGGGGAGACCCTCGAGGAGCTGGCGGAGCGGTTCGCCGAGCGGCTCGCGCTGCATCCCGACGACGCCGTGGGCACCAGACTGGCCGACGACTTCGCCGCCACGCTGCGGGCCTCGATCGAGCGGTTCAACGTCTTCGCCCGCCAGGGTCGGGACGACGACTTCCATCG
Organism: Microbacterium trichothecenolyticum; assembly: GCF_041938625.1. Taxonomy (GTDB): domain Bacteria; phylum Actinomycetota; class Actinomycetes; order Actinomycetales; family Microbacteriaceae; genus Microbacterium; species Microbacterium trichothecenolyticum_D. Next base: position 3,903,249 of record NZ_CP169427.1, read on the forward strand.
CGGTCAGACGGCGATCGAGCAGTTCTTCATGGGACTGGACAACCAGCTCCGCCCGGCCGACGCCGATCCCGACGGCGCCAGCGAGCAGCTCGATCCGACGCTGCACCCGCTCTCGGACGAGGGCCCGTACTACGGCATCATCCTGGCACCCGGGGTTCTCGACACCAAGGGCGGACCCAAGGTGAACGCGACGCTGCAGGTGCTCGACGGAGACGGGCGGCCCGTGCCCGGCCTCTACGGAGTGGGCAACTGCGTCGCATCCGCGTCCGGCCAGGCCTACTGGTCGGCCGGGTGCACATGGGGTCCGTACCTGACCTTCGGCTACATCGCCGCCCAGAGCATCGCCGCAGAACCCGACAAGCAGATCGGCACCGGCCGCGACTCCTCTCGCGTCCTCGCCTGAACCCTCAGGAGCACGCATGGAGAACCCCGCCGCCAGCCCCGTCCTCGACGGCGTCGCATCGCCCGACCCCCTCTTCACCCCGATCACGATCAACGGCCGAACCGCCCGCAACCGGTTCGCTCTGCCGGCGATGCAGCGCGCGTCGCTCGACTTCCGCCCCACCCCGCGGATGGCCCCCACGCTGCGGGCGGTCGCCGAAGGCGGCTGCGGCCTGATCATCTCCGAGGGCTCGTCGCCCGACCACCCTGCCGCGTATTGGCAGCAGGTCTTCAGCGTCATCGGCGACGACACGGTGCCCGAGTGGCGCGAGGTGGCCGATACGGTGCTCGCCACGCCGGGAGTGCTGTTCCTCATGCAGCTGTGGCACCCCGGGGCGATCCGCCTCGTCGTCGAGGGCATGAGCAACCCGTACCCCGATCAGCCCACCCTCAGCGCGTCGGGGCTCGTGCAGGAAGGCCGGCGCAACGGGCGGGCGATGTCGGCGCAGGAGCTGCGGGAGACGCTCGACGCCTACGTCCACAGCGCCCGGATCGCGCAGGACCTCGGCGCGCACGGCGTCGAGATCCACGCCTGCCACGGGTACTTCCTCGACCAGTTCCTGTGGAACGAGACCAACGAGCGCACCGACGAGTACGGGGGCGCCACCCTCGCGGAGCGCGCCGCCTACCCGGCCGAGATCGTGGCCGCGATCCGCGAAGCGACCGGTCCCGACTTCGTCATCTCGTTCCGGTTCTCCCAGTGGAAGGAGGTCGACTACACCGCGCGCATCGCCGAGCACCCGGATGAGCTCGGCCCGTTCCTCGCGCGCCTGCGCAGCGCAGGAGTCGACCTCTTCAACGTCTCCACACGACGCTTCGACGCCGTCGCGTGGCCTGAGCTCGACGCGAAGCTGACCCTGCCCGCGTGGGTCAAGTCGTTCACCGACGCGCCGGTGCTGGCCATCGGCAGCGTGGGACTGTCCACCGACTTCGCCCACGACATCCTCGAGAACGAGGAGCCCCGCTCCCAGGCGGAGCACGACTTCGACCGCGTGCGGCTCGGTCTCGAGGCGCGCGAGTTCGACCTCATCGGTGCCGGTCGGTCCCAGATCGCCAACCCCGATCTCGTCTCGCGGGTGCGCGCCGGCGAACTCGGCGCGGTGCGCAGCTTCCGCAAGGCGCGCGACCTCGCCGGCGTGGACGAGCACTTCATCCACATCGGGCAGATCGTGGCGCAGTCGCGGAAGAAGGACTGACCGCCGGCTCGGCCGCGGGAGCGCACATGGCCGGCATCAAGCTCTTCGACCCGTTCTCGCGCCGAGCGGATATCTCACGAGCCGACTTCTCGCACCACTGGATCACCTACCACGCCGAGATCGTCACGCACATCCGCCGCATCACGCGTTACGTGCAGAGCGTACGGCTGGACGACTCGCCCGCGCTGCTGGACGAGCTGTTCTCGTCGTCGAGCTGGGACGGATGCGCCGAGACCTGGCATCCCACGTCCTCGTCGGTGCTGGCCATGCCCCATGAGCCCCGCTTCGCGGAGCTCATGGCAGACGAGCGCAACTTCCTCGATCTGACGCGCCCCCGGCATCTGATCTCCTCCGAGGAGACCCTCGTCGACGAGCACGGCTTCGATCCGCGCGTACGCGGGGTCAAGCTCCTCGTCTTCGTACGGCGGCGCCCCGAGATGAGCGGGAGCGACTTCGCGGACCGCTGGCCCTCCGCCGCCGACCGGGACCTCGGTCGGCGCCTGGGGGTGACCCGGCATGTGCGGTGCACCGCCATCGGCCACGTCGCCCGTGCTGCCGACGGCTCGGGCGATCTCGGCGCGGCGGGCGCGGCATCCGTCTCCGACGACGAGTACGACGGGGTTCAGGAGCTGTGGTGGCGCCACCTGCGCGCGATGGAGGATGCACTCGCCGCGCAGCCCGAGGCAGCGCAACGCCTCTTGGCCGGCGACCTGATCGACGCCCCGCGATCGACGACGCTCATCGCGCACGAACGGATCATCGTCGCATGACCGCACGGACCGCAGCGGAGGGGGCGGGATGAAGGTCGGCGTCCTCCCGCTCTCGTCGCACATCGCGGACCCGGCGTGGCTGACCGAGTTCGCCGCCGCGGTTGAGCGCACTCCGGCGGAGTCGGTGTGGATGTTCGAGCACGTCGCGCTGCCGTCGCAGTACCGGTCCGTCTACCCGTTCAGCCCGGACGGGAAGATGGGCGGCCCGACCGATGCGGACCTGCCCGACCCGCTGCAGTGGCTGCAGCACCTCGCGGCCCTCACCGACCGGGTGAGACTTGCGACGGGGCTGATGATCCTGCCGCTGCACCATCCGCTGATCCTCGCCAAGCGCCTGGCGACCCTCGACCGCTTGTCGCGCGGACGTGTGATCGCCGGCTTCGGGATCGGCTGGCTGGCCGAGGAGTACGAGGCGCTCGGAGTGCCGTTCACCGAGCGCGGGCGACGGGCCGACGAGGCGCTACAGGTGCTGCGCGCGGCGTGGGCACCCGGCGCTTCCGAGTTCGCGGGGCGCTACCACTCCTTCCGGGACCTGCACGTGAATCCGAAGCCGGTGGATCCGGCCGGCGTGCCGATCGTCTTGGGGGGCGGGTCGCGGGCCGCCATGCGCCGCGCGGCGCACTGGGGCGACGGCGTGTTCCTGCTCGGTCAAGACCTCGCGCACATCGGCGGCCTCCTGCAAACGCTGTACGAGGAGGCGGACGCGATCGGGCGGCCCCGGGAGCAGTTCGAGATCACCGTGGACGCTCCGGCGGACCGGAGGGCCGCCGATCGGCTGCGCTCCTGGCACGTGGACCGCGTCGTCGTGGCCGCTCCGGCCGACGATCTCGACACGTGGGAGCGCACCGTCGACCGCCGCTGCCAGGAGTTGCTCGAGGGCGGACGCGGGCCCGGCGCCGCCCGCTACTGCGCGGGCAGCCCGGCCGTCTCGCCGCCGTCGACCACGAACTCGGCACCGGTCGCGAACGAGCTCTCGTCGGAGGCGAGATAGACGATCAGCTCGGAGATCTCCTCCGGCCGGCCGGCGCGGTGCATCGGCACGTGTGCGAAGTCTTCGAAGAAGCCGTCGATCATGGGCGTGTCGATGTTGCCCGGGTGGACCGAGTTGACGCGGATGCCCCGCGAAGCAAGCTCCATCGCGGCCGACTTCGTCAGCCCGCGCAGCCCGAACTTCGACGCGTTGTAGCCGGCGACCCGCGCGAAGCCGCGCAGCCCCGCCGTCGAGGAGATGTTGACGATGGAGCCCGCCCCGGCGGCCGCCATCAGCGCAGTCACCGCTCGGATGCCCTTGAACGCGCCGGTCAGGTTGATCGCGATGATGCGATCCCACGCGGCATCCTCGTATTCGTCGATGGGAGCGAAGTCCACGATCCCCGCGTTGTTCACGAGCACGTCGAGGCGCCCGAACGTCCTCTCGACCTGTGCGACCGCGGACGCCCATTGCGGCGTGCTCGTGACGTCGAGGGCGATGAAGGAGACCGCGTCGCCGAGCGTTTCGGCGACGTCCCGGCCGTGGGCGTCGTCGAGATCGGCGATCACGACGCGACCTCCCTCGCGCGCGAGCGCCCGCGCGTGCGACACGCCCATGCCTCCACAGCCGCCGGTGACGAGCGCCACCTTGCCGTCCAGCCGTCCGCTCACGATCGCCCGCTCCGCGGGCTCAGCCGCTCGCGGGTGCCCCAGCGCTCCGGCTCAGAAGCGGTCCCGCACATGCCGCTCCCGCCCGTACAGCGCGACGACCGCGAGGATGATGATGCCGTACACGATGCGGCTCTGCGCCTCGGCGAGACCGCGGCTGGTGATGATCGTCGCGACGACGGTCAGGATGAGTGCGCCGAGCGCGGTGCGCGTGAAGCTGCCCCGCACCGACCCGAAGGTCGTCCCTCCGACGAGCACCGCCGCCAGGCCCGAGAAGAGGTACGGGTCGCCGGTGCCCTGCGCCCATCCCGATCCGAACGCCGCGATGAACATGCCCGCGATGCCGGCCAGCACGCCCGACAGGGCGAACACGCCCGCCCAGATGGCGGCCGTGTTCACTCGGGTCAGCGCCGCCGCCCGCGGGTTGACCCCGGTGGCGTACAACCGGCGGCCGGTCGCGGTGCGCGAGAGGAACAGCCACAGCACGACGCCCAGCAGGACGACGATCAGGATGATCGGCGGGATCGGCAGGCCGAACGTCGTTCCGGTGAGCTGCGCCAGCGCGCGCAGGTCCTCCGGCGGCTGGCCGTTGTAGTCGCCGTTCACGAGGAACATCGAACCGCCGGCGAGGACCGCGCCGACGCCGAGTGTGAGCACCAGCGGCTGGATCCGCAGCCAGTGGCACGCAGCCCCGACCAGTGCCCCGATGCCGCCGCACACGACGACGGTGACCAGCAGCGCGAACCACGTCGGCCAGCCGAGCCGGCTGGTGGCGTTGGAGGCGATCATCGCCCCGAACAGGATGTAGCCCGCGACGGCCAGATCCATCCCACCCAGGATGACCACGAGCGTCTGCCCCATGGCGGCGAGCGCGAGGAGCGACGCGAGCACCAGGATCGAGACGGCGGCCTGCGGCCTCGTCGCGAAGGCGGGAATGAGCGCGACCAGGACGGCGACGAGCACGATCAGCACGAGCACCTGGATGAAGGGGGTCTCCACGGCCCACCGGCGCACCCTCGCCCAGCCGCGGGTGGGAGGAAGCGGCACGGTCAGTGATCGCGTGACGCCCGTCGAGGGTCCGGTCATGCGCGGCTCCTTGTCAGTCGCGGATTGAGGAGGGTCGCGCCCAGGAGCACGCCGAGCACGAGCACGAGCCCGTAGGTGACCTGGACGAGGCTGGGCTGCACACCGGCCGCCGTCAGCAGCTGCTGCACCAGATAGATGACCACTGCGCCGAGGAAGGTGCCCAGGAGCCCGCCGCGACCGCCGCCGAGGTTCGCGCCGCCGAGCACGGCGGCCGCGATGCCCAGCAGCGCGTAGGTCGTCGCGAGCGAGGACTGCGAGGACTGCAAGAGGGCCGACAGTGCGATGCCGCCGACGCCGGCGAACACACCTCCGAGCGTGTAGGACAGCACACGCACGAGGGTGACGTTCACCCCGGAGCCGTAGGCCGAGATGTCGCTCTCCCCCGTGGCGAGCAGATTGCTGACGAATGCCGTCCGCCGCAGCACGAACCAGACGAGCGCCACGCTGCCCATCGTGATGGCTGCCGCGGGGAACCAGCCGAAGGACCCGGCGAGCGCCTCGCTCCAGTTCGGCGGCGCCGGCACGGGCTGCTTCGAGATGGTGACCGCGATGCCGACGAGCACGAAGAACACGCCGATCGAGGCGACGACGGGGTGCAGCCGCACCACCGCGACGAGGATGCCCGTGACCGTTCCGACGGCTGCCGAGGTGAGGAGCAGGATCGGCACGGCGACGTACCACTCTCCCCACCCTGCGGGGATCAGCACCGCGATGAAGAGGCAGTTGATCAGCGTCGCCAGCGGCCCGACCGAGATGTCGATGCCGCCCGAGAGGATCGCCGGAGTCGACGCGAATCCGACGAGGACGAACGGCGCGAGGGTCGCCAGCGTCGCGGGCAGCCGCTCGGGGGCGAGGAAGCTCGGGCTCACGATCAGATTGACGACGAGCAGGATGAGCGCGAGCACGAAGGCGAACGCCCAGCTGCGCCGCTGGAGGATGCCCTGGACGCGGCTCATGCGACCGCTCCCGCCCGCTGACCGAAGTAGGCGGCGACGACCGCCTCGCTCGTGAGGCTCTCGCGAGGGATCTCTGCGAACACCGACTGGTCCCGGAACACGAGCACGCGATCGACGAGCTCCACCAGCTCCTCCACTTCGCTCGAGAGCAGGACGATGCTCATGCCGTCTGCGCACAGTCGATCGAGGATCGTGTAGATCTCACGCTTGGTCATGATGTCCACTCCTCGCGTCGGGTCGTTCAGCAGCAGCACCTTCGGGTCGGTCGCGAGCCATCTGGCGAGGACCACCTTCTGCTGGCTGCCGCCCGAGAGACTCGAGATCGGGTCGTCCTGCGTGCCGAGTCTGATCTTCAGCGCCGACACGAACTCCGCGAACCGCTTCCGCATGCGCCCGCTGCTCAGGAGCACGCCCCGGCGGTCCTGCCGCAGTGTCGGAAGGGCGAAGTTGTCGCGGATCGACATCGACTCGAACAGCGACTCGCCCCGGCGCTCGCGCGGGAGGTAGGCCACCCCGAGCTTCGCGCCGTTGCCCGGCCGGACGCCGATGTCGGGGCTGAGCACCCGGGTCACCGCGCCCGGGCCGGCGGTCACCCCGGCGAGGCGCTTCAGGAACGCGTCCTGCCCGTGACCTTCGAGCCCCGCAAGTCCGACGAGCTCGCCGGCACGCAGGGTGAGGTCGATCGGCGCCGCGCCGGCGGCGAGTGTCACGCCATCGGCGCGCAGCGTCGGATCACCCAGCGGGCGGTCGCGGTCGAGGCCGTGGATCACCCCGCTGGTCCCGGTCATGTCGGCGATGAGGCGGTCCACCGAGAGGTCCCCACGGTCCACGGTCGAGACGGTGCGGCCCGACCTGAGCACGGAGACCCGGTCCGAGATCTCCTGGACCTCGTCCATGCGATGCGAGATGAACAGCACGCCGACCCCGTCGGCGGTGAGCCGGCGGATCTCTGCGAAGAGCCGGTCGCGGGTGCGCACGTCGAGCGCTGCCGTCGACTCGTCGAGGACGAGGGTGCCGGGATCGCGCACCAGCGCCCGGGCGATGCAGATCGCCTGCCGTTCCGAGAGCGAGAGCGTGCCCGCGGGGGCGTCGAGGTCGATGCCGTCGATGAGACGGCCGAGGGTGTCGGCCGCGATGCGCCGCTGCGCGGTGCGAGCAAGACGCCGGACGAACACGCCGTCGGTGCCGAGCCAGATGTTGTCGAGCACCGACTGGCTGGTGGCGGTGAGCACCTCCTGGAACACGACCGCTATCCCCCGCCGGTGGGCCTGCCGGGGGCTGCGCAGCGTGAGCGGCGTCGCGCCCATCGTCAGCGAGCCGGAATCGGGGCGGTGGACGCCACCGATGATCTTGACGAGCGTCGACTTGCCGGATCCGTTCTCGCCGAGGAGCGTGTGCACCTCGCCGGGGCGCAGCTCCAGTTCCGCGTCCACCAGGGCGCGCGTGGCACCGAAGTGCTTGCTGATCCCGGTGAGCCTCAGCCCACTCCCGGCAACCGACATCTTGACTCCTCGTCGAGTTCACCCACAGAGGGCGGTACATCAGATACTAGACGAACCGTATCGAATGTGTCTATCCTGAACTCGCGCAATGGATGCGCCCACTCAAAGAGGAGTTCCACACATGCTCAAGCCCACACGCATGGCGCGGATGGGAACCGTCGCCACAGCACTCGCCGCCATCGGTGCCCTCAGCCTGTCCGGCTGTACGCCCGCCGCGACCGACAACCCCACCGACACCGCGTCGGCCTCAGCCGCGGGTGAATGCGGCTCCGTCCCGCAGCTCGGCGCCAACGACCCGAACGGCCTGCTCGACGACTTCAGCGAAGATGTCAAGGCGGGATACAACGCCTACGGCATCGAGGTGCAGGAGTCGGCCTGGGCGGACTGGAAGTCCGACAAGACCGAGGGCTTCACCGCCGCGATCGTCGGACAGGCCCCGGCCGCCCCGTACATCGCCACCTACCAGGCGCAGCTGCTCGAATCGCTCGAGGCGCAGGACGTCGAGGTCGTCGCCAATCTCGCACCGAACGACCCGACCGACGTGCCCGGACAGATTCAGATGTTCAACCAGGCCCTCTCGCTTCAGCCCGACATCATCTTCCTCAACCCCGCCGCACCCGAGGCGGCCATCGATCTGGTCGCCCAGGCGCACGACGCCGGGATCCCCGTGATCTCGACCGTGGTGCCGCTGGACTCGCCCTACGCCATCAGCCTGACCAACAACTCGAATCTCCAGGCGATGGAGACCGCCGCCGGCGTCCTCGGTGCCATCGGCGGCAGCGGGACGGTGCTGCAGGTCGACGGCGTCCCCGGCATCCCGCCGCAGCTGTTCTTCGAGGACGGCGTCGCCAAGGCGCTCGAGCTGTGCCCGGACGTCTCGATCGTCGGCCAGGTGCAGGGCTTCTTCCAGCCCCCGGCGGCACAGCAGGCCGTCGTCCAGTACCTTGCGACCAATCCCGCGGGAGTGGATGCCGTGTTCCAAGCCGGATCGATGGGCTGGGCGATCCGCGACGCGTTCGAGCAGGCCGGCATGCCGGTCCCGCCGATTCAGGACATCAACGCGTCGCAGGGCATGGCCGCGTACGCGGCGGCGAACCCCGACTACCCGTACTTCGGCACTGCGACCCCGCCGATCCCGGCCGCGAAGGCGGCCGCTCAGATCGGTCTCAAGGTGCTCGCGGGCGCGGGACCGAAGGTCAACCAGATCGCCTGGGGGCCCTACGTCGTCGACCAGGAGAACATCGGCGACGTCGTGGACCCGTCGTGGTCCGAGTCCGACGGCACGGATCTGACGGTGGAGGGGGTCTACCTCACCGACGACCAGATCGCGGAGTTCTTCAACAATCCAGAACTCGGCCCGCAGACAGCCGAGTGAGCCCAGGGGTGGGCGGCATCGCCGCCCACCCCTTCGCCGCTCGCAAATCCGATACCATACGTTGCGTATCGCATCGAGAGAAGGAAGTTGCACCATGAAGCTCGGACGAATCGCCGTCGACTCCCCCGATGGCCGCGAGGTGCGCGTCATCGCGGCAGAGCCCGAGAACAACCGCGTCGTGGATCTGCGACGGGCGTACGCGCTCGCCCTTCAGCGGGGCGGGGCTACTGAGGACGGCGCCCGCCACCTCGCTGCGGCGACGTTCGGCGACCTCACGCGCGGCATCTCCACCGGCGACTTCTTCCTCGAAGCCGCACATCGCGCGCTGACCGCCGCCGACGACGCCTCCACACCGCTGGACGACGCGACCTTCGTCGCCGCGATCAAGCCGCCGGTGCTCCGAGACAGCCTCACGTTCAACGGGCACATCAAGAACTTCTTCGGCAACGTCATGAAGACCACGCCGACCAGGGCGGTGTACGAGCGTCCGGGATACTTCAAGGGCTCCACGGCGACCCTCTACGGCTCGGGTGAGACCGTCCCCTACCCGAGCATCACGGAGCAGCTGGACTACGAGCTCGAGATCGGCTACATCATCGGCAAGCCCGGCCGCAATGTAACGCCCGAGCGCGCCTTCGACCACGTGTTCGGCATCACGATCTTCAACGACTTCAGCCTCCGCGATGTGCAGGTCCTGGAGAGCCCCATAGGCATGGGGGCGCAGCACTCCAAGGACTTCGCCTACGGGATCGGACCGTGGATCGTCACCATGGACGAGATCCCCTCGATCATCGGACTCACCGGCCAGGTGCGCGTCAACGGCGAGGTCTGGTCGGACACCCGCGTCGAGGACTTCATCTGGACGCCGGAGGAGACGGTCTCGTACGTCTCGCAGTTCGACGGCCTGCAGCCGGGCGACCTGATCGGATCGGGCACCATGGCCTTCGGCGCGGGCGCCGAGCTGCGCCGCTTCCTGCAGCCGGGAGACCTGCTCGAACTCGAACTCGAACGCGTCGGCGTGCTCCGCTCCCCGATCGCGGCTCAGAGTGAGACCCCGTCCTGGTGGCCGACCCCCCAGCCGTTCCCGTTCGAGGAGGCCTGAGCGCATGACCGAATCTCCCCGAGTGCGCCGCGTCGTCACCGGTCACGACGACGACGGCCGTGCCGTCATCCTCATCGACGACATCGCCCCGAACGCCTTCGCGTCCGAGGTCATCCCCGGCTTCGGCGCCGCGGTTCCCTGGCTGACGGCCTACCCCGCCGACCATGTGTCCGACGACGACCCCGTCGGCCCGGGGTCGGCCACGCCCACGTTCCCCCGCGTCGGCGAGACGGTGTTCCGCATCGCGGAGTTTCCCCCGGACGCCTCCTATCCGAGCGACGCCCAGGACCGCATCTTCGACGAGATCGACGGAAAGGCCGAGGCCGCCGAAGGGGCGAGGCACTCCGGGGGAAAGCACTTCTGGTTCCACCGCACCGACTCCCTCGACTACGCCATCGTGCTCGAGGGCGAGATCACCCTGCTGGTGGACGACGGCGAAGCGACGCTCCGGGCCGGCGACGTCGCCGTGCAACGCGCGACGAGCCACGCGTGGTCGAACCGCACCGACCGCATCGCGCGCGTCGCGTTCGTCCTGATCGGCACCGAGCCCCTCTCGGCAGACGAGATCGCCGCCCAGCGCCGCGGCATCCCGGTGGAATCGGCGCGCCCATGATCGTCGACGCCGAAGCCGGCATCGGCGAGGTCGCGTGGCGACTCGACCCGTCCCTCGAATCGCAGACGAACGTCGCCCGCTTCGCCGATTTCCTGCGTTCCCGCGGCGTCGAGCTCGGCGAAGACTACGAGGACCTCTGGCAATGGTCGGTCGACGAGCCCGAGCACTTCTGGTCGGCGTGGGCGGACTTCGCCGGCGTGGCGATGAAGGGTGCCCCCGGCGTCGTCTGCAGCGCGGATCCGATGCCCCGCACCCGCTGGTTCCCCGGCCGTCGACTCAACTACGCCCGGGAGCTGCTCGCCGGGCACGAGGGCACGGCGATCGTCGCGATCTCGGAGAGCGGCGAGCGCACCGAGATCACGTTCGCGCGACTGCGCGCCGATGTCGCGGCCTTCGCCGCGCACCTCCGCGAAGGCGGAGTGGGTCCCGGTGACCGCGTCGTCGGCATCCTTCCGAACATCCCCGAAGCGGTGATCGGGCTGTTGGCGACAGCGTCGATCGGAGCGGTGTGGTCGGTGTGCGCGCCCGAGTTCGGCCCGGGGGCGATCGTCTCCCGTTTCGCCCAGCTCGAGCCGACGGTGCTGATCGCGGCGCCCGGCTATGAGCTGGGCGGCACGGACCGGCACCGCGAAGCCGAACTGGCCGAGGTGCTGCGCGGTCTGCCGACCCTCCGCCGCATCGTCTGGGTGACCGGTCACACGCGTGCGCGCCCGGTCGACACCGCGGTGGCTTCGTGCGACTGGGCGGAGGCCGTCGCCGCCCCCGCCGAGGCCGAGTTCGCCGACGTCGAGTTCGACCACCCGCTGTGGGTGCTGTTCTCGTCCGGCACGACGGGCGTCCCGAAAGGCATCGTGCACGGCCACGGCGGTGCGCTTCTCGAGCAGCTGAAGCTCTGCAGCATCCATGACGACATCCGTCCGGGCGATCGCGTTCTCACGATCGCATCGACCAGCTGGGTGGTGTGGAACGGGCTGGTCGCCGCCCTGGGACTGGGCGCCGCCATCGTGCTGCTCGATGGCAACCCCACCCATCCCGCGCTGGACCGCCTCTGGCAGGTGGCAGGCGCCGAACGGGTGAACGTGCTCGGCGTGGGCGCAGGTTTCGTCCATGCGTGCGCGAAGGCGGGACTCGAGCCCGCTCGCGACCGCGATCTCTCGGCCTTGAGGGTGGTGACCGTCACGGGCTCCCCGCTGTCGGCCGACGGCTTCCGCTGGGTCTACGGGAGCGTCGGAGACGTGTGGCTCACGTCGCAGAGCGGCGGCACCGACATCGCTTCGATCTTCGTGGGCGGGGTACCGACTCTGCCCGTGCGCATCGGGTACATCCAGGCCCCGGCGCTGGGCGTACGCGTGGAGTCCTGGAACGAGGACGGCGAACCCACGCTCGGCCGAGGCGAGTTGGTGGTGTCGGCACCGCTGCCGTCCATGCCGCTGCGGTTCTGGGGCGACCCCGGCTTCGAGCGGTATCGCGACAGCTACTTCACGACGTTCCCGGGCGTCTGGCGGCACGGCGACTTCATCGAGTTCTCGAGCGAGGGCATCGTGATCCACGGCCGTTCCGACTCGACACTCAACCGCAACGGCATCCGTCTCGGCTCTGCCGACATCTACGCAGCGGTGGAGGGGCTCCCCGAGGTGACGGAGGCGATGATCGTAGGGGTCGAGATCGGCGCCGACTACTACATGCCGCTGTTCGTCGCCCTCGCTCCCGGAACGGATGCCGACGATGCTCGCGCGGCCATTCGCACAGCGATCCGAACGCACCTGTCGCCTCGGTACCTGCCCGACGACATCGTGGTGATGCCGGCCATCCCGCACACGAAGACCGGCAAGAAGCTGGAGGTCCCGGTCAAACGCCTGCTCCAGGGGAAGAAGGTCGACGAGGTCGTCGACCTCGGCGCCGTCGACGACGCGGCGCTGCTGGAACTCTATGCGGCTTTCGCGGCCGCCGCGAGCGCACGGAGCGGCAGATGAGCGGGCGCGCCACAATGAACGTTCCGTATCGGACGCCGAGGACCTAGGGTCTACCCGTGGCAATTCGCAGTGAACAGAGCCGGCAGGCGATCCTCCAGGCGACGATGAAGCTCCTCGACGAGCGCGAGCCGGATTCGGTGTCGGTGCAGCAGCTGTCCATCGAGCGCATCGCGCGTGAGGCCGGCGTCAGCAAGACCACCATCTACCGCTGGTGGCCGAGCAAGGCGGCAGTGATCATCGACACCTTCCTCGAGAACCACATCGTGCAGACGACGATGAGGGACGATCTTCCCGCCGTCGACGCCCTCCGTGAGCACGTCGTCGCGCTCGCGAAGCTGTACGCCGGTCACGAGGGCCGCCTCATGGCGCAGCTGATCGCCGAGAGCCAGTACGACACCGCCACCCTCGACACCTTCAAGACGCTCTTCTGGCGGCCTCGACGCGAGGTGGTGAACCGGGTGATCGAGCGGGCCATCGCCGAAGGCTCCATCCGCAGCGGCTACTCGCCGGATGAGCTCGCCGAGCGCATCTACGCCCCGATCTACTTCCAGCTGCTGTTCCGCGAGGGCGCCTTCGACGCCGACACCATCTCCGCGGGCTTCGAGCTCGCGCTGCACGGGATCGCCGGACAGCCGCACGCCAACGGTTCTGCGACCGCGACCGCCTGACCGCGGCGGCCGCCGGCTGAGTCGTGCGGGGGCGCGGAGGCGCCCCCGCACGTGCCGTCATCCGCAGCTGGCCACCTTCGCGTACCCTCCGGTCGAGTTCGCCTGGAGGCTGGTCGTCGTCGCGTCGCCTTGCCCCAGGTAGGCGAGCGTGCCCAGGGCGTAGTACGGGTTGTAGGGGTTGACGCCGTAGGAGGTGGCCCTGCCCGCTGCCTTGTGAGCCGCGTTGGTCGCCGTGAAGCACGACGTCGGCGTCGGCGTCGGCGTCGCGCTCGGGGTCGGGGTCGGGGTCGGGGTCGGGGTCGGGGTCGCCGAACGATCCATGCGGCGGTTGTTGTCGAAGAAGAACTTCGTGACGTAGGCCGGGTAGTCGATGCTGTTCGCGGAGATGTAGGAGCCTCCCGAGCCCGCACCCGCCGGCCAGTTGTGGCCCAGGTTGGAGTTCTGGATGACCGAGACCCGAGGCCCTCCGCCGTCGGAGTACAGCGTCCCCGCACCGTTGGTGTTCGTGCCTGCGAGGCCGGCGAGGCTGAAGCTCGAGCTCGCCGACGCACCGTAGATGTCAGCCATGATCTGCCCGTTGAGGGAGTTGTAGCCCGGCGCGACCGTGCTGTCGTTGCTGCCGTAGACGATCGACGTCAGCTGCGTTGCGAACGATGTCGAGGCGGTCCCCGCGAAGGTCTTGCAGGTCGAGATGCCCTGCGCCTTGGAGACGGCGACGCTGCTGATCTGTCCGGACGTGGTGCCCACCGTGGGGCCGGCGTTGATGCCGATCCCGGCGAATACGTCGGGGGCGAGGCATCCCATCACCATGGTCTCGCCTCCGCCCGACGACAGGCCCGAGATGTACACCTGGTCGGGATCGATGCCCAGCGCGCTGCGCGCCGAGAGGGCGGAGACAAGCGACAGGAGGTTGTCGTCGTGACGGGACGGGTTGGCGTGGGAATGGGTGCTGTCGTAGTAGTCCCAGCAGCCGAGGATCACCCCTCCCTGCGGTGCGTCCGGGAGCGCGACGACCATGCCGTAGGCATCGGCCGTCGCCGCCCAGTTGCCTGCCGACTGCAGATCGGAGGCCTTCTGCAGGCAGCCGTGGAGGCTGACCATGAGAGCCCGCCCCGCCGGTGCCGCAGGGGCGGTGGCGGGTGTGTACAACCGCACGCTCATCTCGCCGATGGTCTCGGTCGACCACACACCGGCGGGGGCGGATGCCGCGACGGCCTGGGCGCCGGTCGAAAATGCCAGCAGTCCCGCTATGACGAGGGCGGCAGCCGCCAGCCCGCGGGGGAACGTCATCCTTCGAACACGATCAGTCATAGACCATCTCCTTCGATGTCAGCGGTGCGACACTGCACCGGGACGAAACATACCTGAAAGATGATTCAGGCGATAGGTTAAACCTTCCCGCCCTCCTCGCCGACAGCGGCAGGCGGGCGGGCGAGCGGGCGAGATCCCGGCGAGCACGGCGAACCGCATCCGTCGAATGGTTGATATCCGGTTCGACCGGCTTGGCGACGCGGTCTCGGCTCTGGCCGGGTGGACTGGACAGGTGAATCACGTTCTATCGCGCTTGTCCGGCACAGCACCGTGGCGTCTTCGCCCGGCCCGTTCGTCGCCATGACGAATCGCCCGGCCGGCCGCGGGCGGACCGAGAGTGTGCCTCACGATCGCCTTTACATCCCGGGAACGAGCAGCCCGCTCTCGTATGCGGCGATCACCAGCTGCGCGCGGTCGTGCGCACCGAGCTTCATCATGATTCGCTTCACATGCGTCTTCGCGGTGTGCGGTGAGATGAACAGTTCTGTCGCGATCTCATCGTTGGAGCGACCCCGAGCCACCTGACGCAGCACCTCGGTCTCGCGTTCGGTGAGCTGTTCCAGCCCGGCCACCCCTGGCCCCGCACTGCCCGATGCGGGAAGAACATATCGCGTGATGAGGGCGCGAGTCGCGGCGGGCGAAAGGAGCGCCTCGCCAGCGTGAACGGCTGCGATGGCCCGGACGATGTCCTCCGGCTCCGCCCCCTTGCCGATGAAGCCGCTAGCACCGGCACGCAGCGCCGCGACGAGATACTCGTCCTCTTCGAACGTCGTGAGGATGAGCACGCGTGTCTCGGCGAGGTGCGGATCGGCGCAGATCCGCGCCGTCGCTTCGATGCCGTCGCGTTCGGGCATCCGGATGTCCATCAAGACGATGTCCGGACGCAGCCGGCGCGCGAGCTGCTCCGCCTCCACACCGTCCACGGCCTCGCCGACCACCTCTGCGACCCCCGCGCTCTCGAGCAGGTCTCGCACCGCGGCACGGATGAGGGTCTGGTCGTCGGCGATGAGCACTCTGATCACCGTTCCTCCTCCTCAGGGATCGGCAGGGTCACCACGAGGCGGAACCCTGTCGCGGAGTCACCGGTCTCCATGGTCCCGCGCACGGCGGCGACCCGCTCGCGGAGGCCGATGAGCCCGAAGCCGACAGGAGCATCCGGGTCTCGCAGCTCCGTCGATCGGTCGACGGGGTTCGTCACGATGATCCGCGCACTCTCGTCCGCCACGTCGATCAGCACGTGCGCGCGGTGCTCGGAACCGTGCTTGAGGGCGTTGGTCAGACCTTCCTGAACGACGCGGAAGGCCACGGCGTCGCTCGGGATCGGCAGCCTCGCGGGATCGCCCTCCACGCGGGTCACCACGGCGAGCTCGGAAGCGCCGAAGGAGGCGACGAGCGCGTCGAGCTGCCGTAGGCTGGGCTGCGGCGCATCCGCGGCGCCGCCACCGGCTCGCGGCTCCTCGGCCCGGAGGACCGCAAGCAGATCCCCGATCTCGCGCAGCACCGCGCGCGAAGCAGAGCGGATGGTGGCCAACGCCTCTCGCGCCTTCTCCGGCCTGCTCTCGAGGGCGGATGTCGCTACACCGGCGTTCAGGCTGACCACGGAGATCTGGTGGGCGACGGCGTCGTGAAGGTCACGTGCGATCCGGAGACGTTCCTCGCTGACTGCTCGCATCGCCTCCGCCTCACGGGTCTGCTCTGCGCGGATGGCGCGCTCGGTCACGGCATCGAGATACTCGCGCCGCGATCGCGTCGCATCGCCTCCGGCAGCCGCGAGCGCGATCGACACCACAACCTGGAACACACGCGGTTCGAGGATGTCGCCCAGGGTGATCGTCGCGGCCGTTGCGATGACGACCACAATCACCCCAAGTGCGACCAGCGACGACCGGCGCGGCAGTCGATTCGCGGCACCGAACATCGCGACGACGACCGCCAGCAGCACACCGGGCGAGACGAAGCCGAGGAATCCGCAGGCTATGTATATCGCCACGCAGGCGCCGAGCACGCCCAACGGCCAGCGGCGTCGCAACGGAAGCAGCGCGGCCGGAAGCAGCGACGCCGCGACTTGGAGTGGGTCTTGGGGGAGCAGTGCAGGGTCCGGATACGGCACGACGACGGCGCCCACGATGAGGATCGCGGCGATGATGTCGCCGACCCAAGCGGGCGGACGATGAGGCGACCGCAGCGGCTCTTCTCCTGCACGGCTCGGCACGACTCCAGTGTGCCGGGTTCGTCGCGCGCACGCGTGACCCGGTGGGGTGATCGCGAAGTACCCCCGCCGGGGTATGCGAGTGTCTCCGGCCGGGGGACGCGTGGTGCACGTCCCCCGGCGAGGCTGATGGAGACCCCTGGGAGGAGACCCATGACCACCCCCCTCATCTCGATCAGGGACGTACACAAGACGTACGGCCGTGGCCCCAACCGCTTCGAGGCGTTGCGCGGCGTGAGCCTGGAGATCAACGCCGGCGAGAGCATCGCCATCATTGGCAAGAGCGGATCGGGCAAGTCCACGCTCATGCACCTGCTCGCACTGCTCGACGCCCCGACCGACGGGAACATCGCGCTGGAGGGTGTCGACACGAGTCGGCTTCGCGGCCGGGCGCTGAACAGGACCCGCAACAAGACCTTCGGGTTCGTCTTCCAGCAGTTCTTCCTGACGCCCAACACGTCGGTGCTCGACAACGTCGTGCTTCCGTTGAAGATCGCGGGTGTCAGGCGCGGCGAGCGCAAGCGCCGCGGCATCGCAGCCCTCGAGCAGCTCGACCTCGCCGACAAGGCGCGCAACAAGTCGACCAATCTGTCGGGCGGCCAGAAGCAGCGCACTGTCATCGCACGCGCGCTGGTCAACAATCCCAGGGTCATCTTCGCCGACGAGCCGACGGGCAACCTGGATACGGTCACGGGCGGTGTCGTGGAGGACATCCTGTTCTCGCTCAATCGCGAGCACGGCATCACGCTCATCGTCGTCACGCACGACGATGACCTCGCCGCCCGCTGCGACCGGCGCATCCACATCCGCGACGGCGTCATCCTCCCCGAGGAGGTGGCGGCATGAAGACCGGCGACCTGATCACCTCAGCCGTCTCGAACGCCTTCCGTTCGAAGACGCGCACGCTCTTGACGATCCTCGCGATCTTCGTCGGCGCCTTCACCCTGACGATCACCAGCGGGCTGGGGACCGGCATCAACCGCTACATCGACGACACCGTCTCGTCGATCGGCGCGGAGGACGTCATGGCGGTCACCAAGACCTCGGACTCCACCGCCGGGGGCATCCCCACGGGCGATCCCGTCGAGTACGATCCCGACGCGGTCGCCAGCGCGCAGCCCGGCCCGCCTGGCGCCGCGGGATCGGTGATCGCGATCACACCCGACGACCTCAAGACCCTGTCCAGCATCGACGGCGTGCTGCGCGTGGAGGCGACCAAGACCGTCACCCCGGACTTCATCCAGCACGATGGCGGGACTCGCTGGGTCATCGGGGCGGGGTCGCTCATCGCCGGCCAGACGGTGGAGCTCGCCGCGGGAACCATCCCGGACAGCGCTTCCGACGAGTATCAGGTCGCCGTTCCGCTTACCTTTGTGGACGCGCTCGGCTTCGATGACGCCGACGCGGCGATCGGCCAGACGGTCACCATCGCGGTGAGCGACCCGACCCGTGTCCAGCACGAGGTGGAGGCGACCGTGGTCGGCGTCGCTGAGGAAGCCTTCACGGGCGGCGGTGCGAGCGCGCTCCCCAACCAGGCTCTGACGGACGAGCTGTTCGGGCTGCAGAACAGCGGCGTCCCCGCCGATGAGCAAGAGCGGTTCGCCAGCGCCAGCATCTGGTTCGACCCGGACGCCACCGCCGAGCAGATCGATGTTCTCCAGGCGGACCTCGAGGACGCTGGATTCACGGGAACCACCGTGGCCGATCAGCTCGGAGCCTTCACCGCGGTCATCGACGCGATCGTCCTGGTACTGAATGGCTTCGCTGTGATCGCGCTGCTGGCGGCGAGCTTCGGGATCGTGAACACCTTGTTGATGTCGGTGCAGGAGCGGACGCGGGAGATCGGCCTGATGAAGGCGATGGGCATGGGCAGCGGGCGAGTCTTCAGCCTCTTCAGCCTCGAGGCGATGTTCATCGGGTTCCTCGGCAGTGCGGTCGGCGTAGGGATCGGGATGCTGGTCGGAAGCGCGATCAGCACCGCGCTGGCAGACGGGCTGTTCGCCGATCTGCCTGGACTCTCGCTGATCGCATTCGATCCGGCATCCATCGTGACGATCATCCTGATCGTCATGGGAATCGCTTTCGTCGCCGGAACGCTGCCCGCAGCGCGAGGGGCGAAAGCCGATCCCGTCGACTCACTCCGTTACGAGTGAGACCACGGTGCGGCGGAATACGACCCCCGCGCTTCGCCGCACCGGCGGCCCCGATCGGAGTGAACGGGGCCGCTCCCGATGGGGTCTCACGGATTCGGACGCGGGAAGCGCCTCAATGGATGGCGGTGAAGCGACGCCGACGATGCGCGGGCGTCTCGATCTCGTCGAGGATCGCCAGAGCGAGGTCGGCCGCCGAGATCGTGGAGGTTCCCTCTTCGTCTCGGAGGAGGATGTCGCCACCGAGCACGTACGAGCCTTTCGACGGCGTACCCAGCCAGGATCCGAAATCCGCGGGCGGGCTCACATAGAACCAGTCGACCGAGGCGGGGCTGTCCTGCAGGAGGTCGAAAACCTTCAAGCCGGTCTCGATCTCGGGCTTGGCATCCGCGGGGAGCTGGTCACGCGCCACATCCCACAGACGAGGTCCACCGTCGGCGACGAGGAGCGACGAGGCCCCTCCGATGTACCCCAGACGTGTCGGGGTTCCCGCCAGCCTCCCGATGAGGCCTTCGATGACGGCTTCCTGCTTTCCGCCGGCAAGGTCGGAACGCGGTGAGAGTGCGACGACGACGACGTCTCGTCCAGCCACCGCATCTTCGAGGACCCCGCCGTCGAGGACGGATCCTGTGCGATACTCAACGCCGTCGATCTGCTCGGCAGGCGCCGACCGGCTCACAGCCGTGACCAGATGCCCGCGTCGCCGACCTTCGGCGACGACCGCCGCGCCCGCGTAGCCGCTTCCTCCCAGCACCGTGATGCGTGCCACCTCGACTCCTTCCGTTCCGCTCATCTCATTCATCATTCTGCCCGTCTCGATCGCCGAGCTCCTCCGGGCCCGTGGGGCCGTCCCCTGCGACGACGCGCGTGCGCGATGTCCGCGACTTCGGTCACACGAGCGGGGACGAACGGTCCAGGGCCAGCCAGGTGCGGCTGTGATAGACCAACGGAGCATTGAGCGCGTCCCCGTCGTCGGCGGGCGCTTTCGCGTGCGTCACATTCACGACAATCAGACGAGAGGTGCCCGCCTCGAGGGTGTTGACGATCTCGCCCCTGAGCCGAACGGGGGGCTCGACGAAGTAGGGCTCCCCCGTGGGCAGCACACTCCACGAGTCGCGATCGGCGAAGCGGTCGACACCGCTGGTCGCGCAGAGTCGCGCAAGTTCGACGTTCGTGGTGTCGAGCAGGTGGACGACGACCGACGACGATCGAAGGATCGTCGGCGTCGCCGACGAGAGCGAGGACACCGAGAAGACGAGAAGCGGCGGTGTCGCACTGACGGAGAACACCGAGGTCGCGGTCATGGCCACGGGGCCGTCGCCCGCGTCGGCTGTGATGACGGCGACACCGGCGGCATGGTTACGGAAGGCCAACCGGAACTCGTCCGCCGAGATCCCCTCAACCAGCTCCGCATCGGCAGCGAGCGCGGCAGCGGGCGCCTCGTGGAAACGGCGATCGGATGTGATGTTCGACAGCATTGTCATTGTCCCTTCGTCCTCGTCCTCTCGCCGGCCAGGGGGCCTGCGGAGGTCGTGGGAAGAGTCAACTTCTCCGAAGCGGGCTGGACTCGCCCCGAGCAGCAAAAATCGCTGCCGCAGATTGGTTCGGTGAGCCAAGACAGCCCCGCCAGCGCCGACGGACGATGAGTGCAACCGAACGACACACAAAGAAGGGTTGTCGACGATGATCGAAGAAGATCTCACCCGTCCGCCAGCAGAACGAGGCGTCCGAGTAGAGGGCGGGGCCGTCTGATGGCCCGCGTTCAGCATCTCGCCGTGCGCGTGTCCGACATCGAGCGCTCCACGAAGTTCTATGTCGAGACCTTCGGAGGCAAGGAGGTTCTGCATCCCTACCACACCGGCGTCGAGATGACGGAAATCATCATGGGAGTCAAGGACACCGACTATCGGATCGGCTTCGTCGAGCTACCCGACGGTTTCGGCCTGGAACTGTTCCAGTTCATCCCGGACCGAAACCCCGTCATCGGCGTCCCGCAACCCCAGGCGTCCTTCATGCACTTCGCCATCGCCGTCGACGACGTCGCCGCAACACTGGCGCGCGGCGTCGCGCTCGGCGGCGAGAGCTTCGGCGACCCGAACGGCTGGGCCCCGAGCGACCCCGGCAAGTACGCCTACCTGAAGGATCCCGACGGCAACATCCTCGAGCTCAACGACACCACTTGGGAGCGCATCCTGACGTCGGCGACCGAGCTGTACCCCGAGGCCAAGCTGTAGCGAACGGACGGGATGCAGCAAGAAGGGCTGGGGTTCTCACCCCAGCCCTTCTTCCTTCCTGCCGGAAGCGTCAGCCGCCGACGCGATTGCGACGGCCGAGATAGGTGGACAGCCCGACCGCGACGAGCAGCACGACACCGTTGAAGACGTTGGTCGCCCAGCTGCTCGCACCCATCAGCGTCAGACCGCTGACCACGATGGATACGAACACCGCGCTGATGACCGTACCGATCACGTTGAAGAATCCCGGTGTGATGGCGGTGGCGCCGAGGAAGACGGCGGTGAGCGCGGGGAAGAGCAGCGCGCCGCCGTCCACGGCGGTCGCGCTCCCCAGCCGTCCCAGCTGGACGATGCCGGCGATGCCTGCGATGACGGCCGACACGACGAACGTCATCCACACGCTCCGATCGACCCGGATGCCGACGAGGCGGGCGCTGGAGGCGTTGGACCCGATCGCGTAGAGCGATCGCCCCGACGGAGTGTGCTGGAAGAAGTACCAGATCACCGCTGCCGCGACCACGACGAGATAGAACACCACGGGGAGGCCGAGCCACCTCAGCGAACCGAACGCGATCAGCGCGGAGTCCGCGGGAAGCACGAAGGTCTTGCCGGCGCAGTACCAGATGGAGACGCCCGACAGCAGAGTGGCCATTCCGAGGGTCGTCACGAACGGGTTCATCTTGAATTTGACGACGAACAGCCCGTTGAGGAATCCGATCGCCGCAGACAGGAGAAGAGGAAGCACGATCGCCACCCACAGCGGCACGTGCAGCTCGACCTGCAGGCCGGCCGAGAACACGAAGCTCGCGATCGCCGTGGCGCCGACCGAGAAGTCGAAGACGCCCGCCACGAGGGTGAACAGGGCCGCCAATGCGACGAGGGCGACGACGGCATTGCTCCCGAGCACGACGTTGAAGTTGTTGATCGTGGGGAAGGCGGTGCTGGCCGGGGGGACGACCGAGAAGAAGACGATCACCGCGATGGTGATGAAGATCAGGGCATACTTCTCCAACACCCCCACCACGGCGCGCGACGAGGTGGCGGTGCTGGTGGGTGGAGCGGTCGTCTTCGGCGACTCGGCGGTCGTCGTGGCTTGCGCGGTCATGCGGCACTTCTTTCTTCGGTTTTCGGGCTGGAGAGCACCGCTGCGGCGAGCTCGTCGACGGACGTCTCGGCTGCGGCGACTTCACGGACGATGCGTCCGTCTGAGACGACGACGATCCGATCGCAGAGTGCATGGAGCTCGCCCAGGTCGCTGGAGACGATGACCGCCGCGTTGTCGTTGCGGGCTGATTCGCGGATGACGTCGTAGATCTCCGCGCGGGACATCGCATCGACCCCCTGGGTCGGCTCGTCCAGCAGCAGGAGACGAGGATCGCGCTGCATCCACCGGGCGAGAATCGTCTTCTGCTGATTCCCTCCCGACATCGATGCGAACAGGGCGTCCGGACCGGCGACCTTGATACGGAAGCGGCCGATCAGATCGACGGCGAACCTCCTGGCCAACGCCCCGTCCAGACGACCTCGGCGCCGCAGACGTGGGAGGACGGCGACGGAGAGGTTCTGGCTCACCGTGAAGTCGGCGAATGCCGCGTCGCGTGATCGGTCCTCGGGGACGAGCGCGATTCCCGCCTTCATCGCCTGCTTGACCGTTCTCGGCGAGAAGTCCCGACCGTCGAGCAGCATCCGCCCCCGCTCCGGGCGGAAGCACCCGAATGCCAGCGAGAGCAGTGTCGACCTGCCCGAGCCCGCGAGCCCGGCGACACCCACGATCTCGCCGCGGTGCACGGTGAGGCTCACGTCCGTCAGCGGTCCTGCTGCGATCCCCTCGAATGCGAGCAGGGGGGCCGAGCGCGCATGCGAGATCGATCCTGTCGGCTCGAGAGCGCGCACCTGGCTCCCGGCCATGTAGGCGATCAGCTCCTCCTCAGACGGGGAGGAGTCGATCAGGTGCGCGGCCACCTTGCCGTCGCGGAACACGGTGAAGTCGTTCGAGACGGCGAGAACCTCCTGCATGCGATGGCTCACGATGACGAAGGTCTGTCCCTGCACGGCGCGCAGCCGCACCCTCTCGAGAAGCTCCGTCGACTCGCGGCGCCCGAGCGACGCGGTCGGCTCGTCGAGGACCACGATGAGCCGCCCCGACTCCTCGTCCTGCAATGCCCGGGCGATCGCGACGAGCGTCTTGTCGGCGGGTCGCAGCCGATGGATCGGGGTGTCCGGTGTACCGGCGATCCCGTACGCGGCGATCAGCGAGGCGACCCGCTCCCGGAGACGCTTCCAGTCGATGCCGCCCGCCGCGTGGACGGGGTAGCCGGATGCCAGCGCGATGTTCTCCTCGATCGACAGGTCGTCGAAGAGTCCCAGATCCTGGTGGACGAAGCGCAGTCCGGCTCGTTCGGCATCCTCGGGACCGTACCCGGCGAGGTCGACCGGCACGCCGCCGACCTCCAGCTCCCCGCCGTCTGCCGCGTAGACCCCGGCGAGGACTTTGATCGTCGTGCTCTTGCCCGAACCGTTGCCGCCGAGCAATGCATGGATCGTTCCGGGACGGACCTCCAACGAGACGCCGTCGAGAACGCGCACCGGTCCGAAGCTCTTCACGAGCGCGTTGAGCCGCAGCACCGGCGGTTTCGATTCCGGAGGCTGAGCCGCCCCCGTTCCCGCGGTGAGGTGGGTCATCCCTTGCCCCAGGAGGCGAGGTAGGCGGACTCCCAGTCGCCGCCGTCGAACGGGCCGGACGCGGGCAGGTTGTTGTCGGCATCGACCACCACCATCGGCTGCGCGCTGTATGCCGGCGACTGATCGGCGAGAACCCGGATCGCAGTGTCGACGGAGGCCCACTGCGCCCACCGCGTGGCTTCACCCACCGCGCCCAGGGTGATTCCGGCGTTCGATCCGCTCCGGATCAGGTCGAGAGTGGTCGTGTCGGAAGGCCCGCCCACGACGATCGTCAGGTCCTCGACGCCCGACTGCGCGATCGCCTGGTAGAGCCCGCCGGTGAGGAATCCGCCACCCGGGATCTGCAGCACGTTCACGTCGGGGTTGGCCAGGAGCGCGGTCGTCACCTTCTGGATGAAGCTGCCGCTGGCTGCTTCGGGGTCGGTGACGTCGACGTTCACGACCACCTTGCCGCCGAGCTTCTCGAACTCGGTGACGAACCCGTCGGTGATCAGGGGGCCGAATCCGTTGGTCGTGTGGGTGAGTGTGATCGCTCGCGGGGCGTCTTCGGTGATGCCGTACGCCCAGTCCGCACCCAGCTGACCGTAAAGGGCCCACTTCTCGTCGAACGAAGTGCCTTCGAGCCACTGCGGCACGGCGTCCCACAGTGCGGGGTCGCAATCGTCAGGCCCACCGCCGCCCACGATCGTGATCCCCGCATCGCGCGCCTCTTTGAAGGCGGCTTGCGCCGCCATGCAGCCGAAGCCCATGGGGATGATCACATCGGCGCCGGCCGCGATGGCCTGCCGGATGGCGGTGGCGAACCCCTCCGGACTGAGTTTGCCGTCCGCGACCTCGACATCCCAGCCCGCCGCTTTGCCCCCCTCGACCAGGCCGGCTGTGCCTTCGGCGCACCCGGAGTTGGACTCGCCGCACGAGATGACGTACAGGCTGACATCGTCGGCGACATCGGCCGGTGGGAGCTCCAGGTCGCCGCCGAGTCCGGCATAGGCCTTGTCGAGTGCGGCTTGCGCCTCTGCCGACCGTTCCTGCGTCGCGGCGCCCTCGGGCGTCGCTCCTGTCGCGCATCCGGCAAGAGTCATCATGACGACGGCGGCTGTCACGAACGCCAGCGGCCCGGCGCCCGCTCGGTCAGCTCGGTGATTCGAATACATGATCGTGTCCGCTTCTTCCTGCGGCCGCCATCGGCCGCAATCGGGTTCCCGCTCCGAGAGCCTCGGTTTCATCCTTGAAACGCGAGTGTGTTCACTGTCACTGCACATCGGGCTGGGAGGCTTGCTCGGAGAGACCAAAGTGCGCGGGTCACGTTGACCCCCGGGGGCAACGGATCCGTCCGCGTGTCCACAAAGAAGGTCCCCGGCAGCGCACACCGGGGTGGTGCGCTGTCGGGGACCGGGTTCGAGTGAGGCGGGTGGTCAGGCTCCGAGCAGATCGAGTCCGAAGTGCGCCCTCGCCGCCTGGACCTCGATGACCGGGACATGCTCGGCAATCTGCGCCTTCGACATCTGTGAGACGAGGAAGTAGTCCTGGAGGGCAACGCCACGCCGAGCGACCGACGAACCGACCGAACGGAACAGCAGCTCGGTCGCTTCGTGCGCGAGACGGCACGACGCGTACATCATGCTTCCGACCGTGAGCCACTCCTCGAAGGGAGGGATGTCACCCGACACGTGCCGCTCACCCAGACGCTCGTACTCGCGCGCCGCGCCGAGGAGCGTCGCCTGGGCGGCGTCGATCGTCGCGCGGGCGTGGCCCCAGATGCCCTGACTCTCGGCGTGCAGGTACCGCTCGACGATCGGCGGGTGCAGCCGCTTCTTCGTCAGGATCGTCTCTTCGTAGGCGTCGAACGCCGCCCATGCGGTGCCGACCTGGACTGCGGCCAGCGAGGCGGGGTACAGCGCCTGAATCTGACCGAGATACAGCGGGTTTCGAGTGGAGCGCGTTCCGTGTGTCCCGTCGGGAAGGGTCGAATAGCCCCACTCGAACATGGAGGAGACGTGCGACGCCGGCACGAAGACGTTCTCGGCGACGACCGCGTTGGATCCGCTTGCTCCGAGCGCCATCGTGACGTGGGCGCCCCACTCGGGGTCGATGGTGTAATCGTCGCGCGGGAGGAGGACGACCACAGGCGCCGGTTCCTTCCCCTCCTCGAGGAGGATCGCGGTCACCATGGCGTGGGTCGAGTACGGCACACCCGACGAGTACGGCCACTTGCCGTTGATGACGTACCCGCCATCAGTCGGAGCCAGTGTGCCGTGTGGCGATGCAGAGTGCGGCGCGATGAACACCCCGTCCTCGCCGAACGCATCCCGAGCGACCTCCTCGGGGAAGTGGGCGACCAGCGGGATCGTGTGGCCGGTACCGAGCGTGAGGCACCAGCCGATGCCGGGGTCGCCCCGGGAGATCTCGATCATCGTGCGGTAGTACGTCTCGAGGCCGAACTCGTAGCCGCCGTACCGGCGCGGCTGCACCAGCCGGTAGAACCCGGCGTTCCCGAAGATCTCGTGGAGCTCGGCCGAGTACGTGCCGGCCTCGGCCGCGGCCACGCGATTCTCTCGCAGGACGGGACGCAGCGCGGCCGCCCGCTCGATGACTTCCTGCGGAGCGAGGCCGGGCTCCGGTACGCGGAGACCGCCCATGACGGCGGTGGTGTCGTTCGACGACATTGTCGTTCCCTTCGTGAGATCCGTCCCGGAGCGTTCCGCCCTCGGAGGAGGAGTGGGACGAGTCAACTTCGCACGCGCACCCGCCGCTTGCCCCGTCCGGCAAAATCGACCCCGGCGCTTTGACCCGGCGAGGCAAGTCGGTCGCGCCGATCCGCCTTCCGGCCTGCGCGTGCTTGCCCTGCCACACCCGGCGCGTATAGTGCTTGCCACGCGCCCTAACCAAGTGCTCGGGCGCTCGCGAGGAGGCGGGAGGGGGTCATGCATGCCTGACAGCGGATCCTGGGTACGCAGACTCAGCCCCTCCGCACCCGTCGAGGAGTTCGAGCCGGATTGCCTGCCCGAGACGTGGAATCGCACGGTCGCCGCGATCGGAGTCGGACCGGCTGCATGGGTCGTAGAGTTGTCGGACTCTCTTGCGCCGCTGGCCCTGGACCCCGAGATCGGCCCCGCCCGACGCGACGAAGCACTCGCCGAGGTGCGACCGACGACGCAGGCCGTGGTGATGCAAGCACTGGTCGCGCTCGATCAGGGGCTTCCCGTGCCGACATCCGTTCCGCCCGAGACAGCCGTGCAGATCGCCCGGGCCGTGCGCAGACGAGTGCCCGTGGCGACGATCCTGAAGTATCAGCGCACATCGCACGCCTACCTCAGCGACGTCCTGGTCGAAGCGTGCCGCCAGCTGGTGCCTCCGGAGGAGCAGACGCAGCAGCTGTCACAGCTCTCCCGGCTCCTGGTCGACCACGTCAGCGGATTCTCGCTGGCGTGCACTGCGGCGTTCATCGTCGAGGAACAGTCGTGGCTCGCGAGCATCGACGGCTCGCGGGGCGAGCTCGTGCGTTCTCTTCTCGCTGGTGAGCCGCCGGCAGGCGACCCCTCGAAGACACTCAGGTACGACCTCTCGAACCGGACTCACGTCGGACTGGTTCTCAGACGCGAGGCACGCGACGACGATGCCTCCCATGAAGCTTTGGCCAGGGTAGCCGCGGCGCTGCTGACCCGCATCGGCGCGACCGGTCAGCTCGTGATCCCCGCGGACGAGCATGAGGTGTGGGCCTGGGGCTCCTTCGTGAATCCCCGTGATGCCGATGTGCGCTCGATCGGCAGCAGCCCAGACACCCTCGTCGCCGTCGGGCGCCCGGCATCCGGCCTCGAGGGATTCCGCAGCACGCACGAGAACGCCGGCACGGCGGCACGGGTCGCACTTCTTGCGAACGTTCCCCACTCGCGCGATCGCACAGTCTTCTTCGACGACGTGCGACTGACGGCGCTGCTCATGGCCGACCCGGTGGCCGCAGCGCGCTTCGTCCAGGACGAGCTGGGAGCGCTCGGTGGCCCCCGCGAGGCGGTCCTTCGCGAGACCGTCCGCGTCTACCTCGAATGCAACTGCAGCCCGGCGAGCGCCGCGACCCGGCTCAATGTCGTCAAGAACACCGTCGTGTACCGCATCCGGCGCGCCGAGGAGCTCCTCGGACGCAGCGTGAAGGAGCAGCAGGGCATGCTCTGGTCGGCGCTGCACCTCGCCGAGACATTCGATCTGGCTGACGCGTCCCACCCGGCCTGAAGGCGAGGGGGCCGGGGCTCTTGTCCTCCCGGCCCAACACTGTCGGCAGGATTGGGCCCTGCGGCGCAAGCCGGGCGACTGCCGTGGCCGCTTGAATCGACGCAGAACCGCGGACCCGACGCCCCATCGAGACGTGCCGAGCCCGCAGCCACACCCCACGGCTCCTCATCGGATGCCCGAGACCTCGAGGAAGAGGAACCAGCATGACCACGACCACCCGGACGTACCTCGTCGTCGGCGGAACCAGCGGGATCGGGCTCGAGATCAGCCGCGCGCTGACAGCGCGCGGTGACCGCGTCGTCCTGACAGGGCGCGACGCGGAGCGCGCGACCGAGGTCGCGGCGGGGCTCGGCGAATCGGCGGCGGGAATCGCGCTCGACCTCGCCCAGCCCGAGACCATCGCGGCCAGCCTCGCCGGCGTGGGAGACGTGCACGGTCTCGTGATCGCC
Source organism: Microbacterium trichothecenolyticum (assembly GCF_041938625.1). Classification (GTDB taxonomy): domain Bacteria; phylum Actinomycetota; class Actinomycetes; order Actinomycetales; family Microbacteriaceae; genus Microbacterium; species Microbacterium trichothecenolyticum_D. The sequence continues at coordinate 3,931,831 of NZ_CP169427.1, forward strand.
GGCGTCGAGCGCGATTCCAACACGGTCCGCGACTTCGACATCGCGGGCGCCACCCGCATCGCGACCCTCAAACTCGTGGGGTATGCCGAGACGATCCATGCGCTCGGTGAGCGGCTCGCGAACAGCACTGAGACCGGAATCGTGCTCTTCGGCGGAGTGGCACGCTATCGCCCGTACCCGGGCTCGCTCACGGTTTCGACGGTGAACGGCGGGGTGGAGGGCCTCGGAACGGCGCTCTCGGTCGAGTTGGCGCCGATCCGGGTGAACGTCCTGCACCCGGGCATCATCGGCGACTCGCCGTTCTGGTCGGGCAAGGAGCAGGCGCTGGCCGCTTATCGCTCCCGCACCCCCGGTGGCGAACTCGCCACCGTCGCCGATGTCGTCGGCGCAGCGCTCTTCCTGCTCGACAACCGCGGTATCTCCGGCGAACAGCTCCACGTCAACCGGGCCACGCTGGCGTCCTGACCCGCACACCTCTGCCGCCCGCCCTGCGAACGGCGTTTTGAAGGGACACAGTTCGATGAGTGCACTGACAGATCGACACCATCTCGGCGGCCCCGCGGGCGAGGGCAGGCACTTCGTCGTGTGGATGAGCGCCCGCGACGAAGTGTCGGCTCTCGTCGCCGGCTACGTCGTCCGGATCGACGAGCGCGCTCCGACGGGCCTGCGCATCCTCGCGGAGGGCGTCCCGCCCGCGGTCGTCGCCGGGCTCCTCCGAGAGCTCAGGATCGGGCATCTCCAGGACTACGACGTGGCGGTGATGTTCAGCGATTGGCGTCTGCGCGCACTCGCCCCGGCAGACACGCCCCGCTCACCGCTGGGCACGTTCCTCTCGGTACGCGTCGAATACTGAGCGCGCACCGCCACCCGGCGCAACGGGCTCCCCGTCGCGCCGCCAGCCGTCGCCGCGGGTCGTCACTCCTCGCGGCGGGGAGTCGTCAGCCGGCGTGTCAGATCAGGTCACGCCGGCTGACTTCGGCGATCGCGCTCCAGTCGAAGTCCTTCAGTTCGGGATCGGCCAGGGCGCGATCGAACACCGCCACGAGCGCTTCGAGGGTCGCCGGACGCACACCACCCGCCTCGGCCACCTCCTGCGCAAGGCCGAGGTCTTTGCGCCCCAGGACCATCTGGAAGCCGGGGGGAGTGTATTGGCGCCGCGCGATGAGATCTCCGTACACGGCGTAGACGGCTCCCCCGAAGAGGGTGCTGGAGAGCAGCTCGGTGAACAGCGCGGGGTCTACCCCCTGCCTCTCGGTCATGGCGACCGTCTCACCGATCGCCTGCATCGCGTGGATGATGTTGTAGTTGACGGCAGCCTTCACCGCGTTGGCCACGAACGGACGCTCGCCCAGTCGCCAGGTGCGCGTCCCGATGGCCGCCAGGTACGGCTCGAGACGCTCGACGGATGCCGCGGGCCCCGCAGCCAGGATGTTCAGCTGGCCCGCCTTCGCGATCTCAGGCCGGCCCAGCACCGGCGCAGCCACGTACACCGCCCCGGCCGCTTCGAACTGCGACGTCAGCCTGTCGGCGAGCGCGGGACTGATCGACGCCATCATGACGTGGGTGCGTCCCGCGAGGCCGGCGACGGTGACGGGATCGAAGACCGACTCCACGGCCTCGTCGTTGGCGAGCATGGAGAACGACACATCGGCCGACAGCGCCTCCCCCGCGTCCCGGGCAGCGGTGGCGCCGCGATCGACGAGCGCCGCGACAGAGCCGCTCGATCGGTTCCAGACGATCACCTCGTGCCCGGCATCGACGAGCCGCCCCGCTATGCCCGACCCCATCGAGCCCAGTCCCAGGAACCCGACAGTGCTCATGCCTCACCGCGCCCGGCGCGGGTGTTGAGGTGCGACTGCGAGTCTCGACGCAGATCGAGCGGGCCGTCGATCGTGTAGTACCGCTTGCCCGCGACGAGCAGGTCCTCCGCGGGGAACTTGGTAATGACTTCGCATCCGTCCGCGGTGACGACGACCTCCTCCTCGATGCGTGCGGCGCCCCACCCGTCGGCCGACGGCCAGTAGGTCTCGAGCGCGAACACGTTGCCCTCTTGCAGCACCTCGGGGTGATCGAGCGAGGTCAGCCGGGAGAAGATCGGCTTCTCCCAGATCGACAGGCCGACTCCGTGTCCGTACTGCAGGGCGAACGCCTCCTCCTCGTCACCGAAGCCGAACTCCTGGGCGGTCGGCCACACGGACACGATGTCGGCGGTCGTCGCCCCGGGGCGAACGAGTGCGATCGCCTGATCCATGTACTCGCGTGCGCGGACATACGCGTCCTTCTGCGCGGAACTCGCCGACCCGACGGCGAACGTCCGGTAGTAGCAGGTGCGATAGCCGTTGAAGCTGTGCAGGATGTCGAAGAACGCGGGGTCGCCCGGGCGGATCAGCCGGTCGCTGAAGACATGCGGGTGCGGGGAGCATCGCTCGCCCGAGATCGCGTTGACCCCCTCGACGTACTCCGAGCCGAGATCGTAGAGTGTCTTGGCGACGAGCCCCACTGCCTCGTTCTCTCTCACACCGGGACGGAGGAACCGGTACAGCTCTTCATAGGCGGCGTCGACCATCGAGGCCGCCTGGGTGAGCAACCGGATCTCGTCGGGCGTCTTGACTCGACGGGCCTCCATGAAGACCTGCTGCCCGTCGACGACCTGAACGCCCTCCTGCTGCAACGCGAAGAGGATCGGCAGCTCGATCACATCCACGCCGAGCGGCTGCGCGGCGAGCCCGAACTTCTCGAGCTCGCGCTTGATCTTCTTCGCGACCTTCGCAGCGATGTGCGCGTCGGGGGGGAAAGCGCCCCGCAGCGTCGAGATGCCCGCGCGGGCGCCGCTCTCGAGCCGCCGACGCTTGGCGCCTTCATGTGGCGCGTGGGGATCGGCATCCATCTCGGCCGTGGTCGTGTCGAGCCAGGGGTTGTACAGCGCGTGGTGTTTCGCCGCCGATCCGAAGTCCCACACGATGGGGTCAGTGTTGCGCGTGAGGAGCGAGAAGCGGATGAGCTTGTCCATCGCCCACGTGCCGATGTGCGTGCCGCTCATGTAACGGATGTTCGAGAAGTCGAACGCGAGCACCGCGCCGAGCTCGGACCTGTCGAGCTCGGCTTTCAGCCGCGCCAGCCGCGCGTCGCGCAGACGATCCATGTCGATACGAGTCTCCCAATCGACGGCGTTCGTTCCGGTCGTTCCGGTGCTCCTCATCGAGGCCTCCTCGTGACGGCGCGCGGTCTGGTACTTTACGCGCGTATAGTCTCACTGTACACGACTGTCGGCTTGGCGGTATACACTGACCCAAAACCCAGAAGGGGTCGCATGTCAGAAAGCCTGGGTGCACGCATCCGCGCCGCACGCACAGCACGCGGAATGAGCCTGCGCAGCGTCGCGCAGTCTCTGGGAGTCTCGGCGTCGCTGGTGTCGCAGATCGAGATCGGCAAGACGCAGCCGTCTGTGTCGACGCTCTACGCCCTCGCCAGCCACCTCGGTGTGTCGATCGATGAGCTCATGGGCATGCCGGCTGCGGCTCCCGCGTCGAGCGATGGCGCCCCGATCGACCACGGCAGCCCCAGCGCACGCATCGTTCAGCAGGCGGCGGACAACCCGGTGATCGAGATGGAGAACGGCGTCCGCTGGGAGCGCCTGGCCGTCGGCGTCGGCGGGCCGGTGGACGCCATCCTGGTGACCTACGCGCCCGGCGCCACCAGTTCGGTCGAGGGCAAGCTCATGCGACATGCGGGAGTGGAGTACGCGTATCTGATCGAGGGCGAGCTCACCCTGCAACTCGAGTTCGACACCCACATCCTGCGGCCCGGCGACTCGCTGCACTTCGACTCGATCCGCCCCCACCTCTACCTCAACCACACCGACGCCCCCGCCAAGGGCGTGTGGTTCGTCCTCGGCCGTCGCCAGCAGAACCTCGCCCTTCCGGACTCCCCTCTGGCCGCACCCCCTGCATCCGGTGCGACGCCGGCTTCGGCGGTCGACGTGCTCCGCGCGATGGACGAGCTGACGACCTGAGCCGTCGCCCGCGTCGCGCCAGGCGAACGGGACCTCGCTCGGGGGTGGCACCTTCGTCAGGGGGTGGATGCCGCGGAGAACGTCGTCATCGATACTCCCCGCATCAGATGAGGATGGTCAGCGGGTTCTCGATGCGTCGCTGGAACGCGGCGAGCCACTGGGCGGCGACGGCGCCGTCGAGCACCCGGTGATCCGCGGAGAGCGTGACTGTCATGACCTGCCCCACGGCGAGCTGACCCGTCTCGTCCACGACGGGCATCGGCCGCGCCGCTCCCACGGCGAGGATCCCGGACTGGGGCGGGTTGAGGATCGCGCTGAACTCCGACGTCCCGTACATCCCGAGGTTGGAGACGGAGAAGCTCCCGCCTTCGAGCTCGTGCTGCTTCAGTCGGCCGGCGCGAGCGCGTTCCGCCAGCTCGGCGACCGTGGCGCTCACGTGCGTCAGCGGCATCCGCTCGACGGATCGCAGGACGGGAGTGGTGAGTCCGCCCTCGGTCGCAACGGCGACCGAGAGGTCGACCGACGAGAAGGTGCGGATGCTGTCGCCGTTCCAGATCGCGTTGGCAGCCGGAACCTCGACCAGCGCCCCGGCCACGGCCTTCAGGACGAAGTCGTTCACCGAGATCTTGCGAGGCGCGGTCTCGTTGACCAACCGACGCAGTTGCAGCAGTGCATCCACGCGGCAGTCCGCGACGAGGTAGAAGTGGGGAACCGACGACTTGCTCTCGGTCAGGCGTCGGGCGATCGCCTTGCGCATCCGATCGAGCGGGACGTCCTGGTGCGACGCATCGGCGACCGCCGGCTGCGGCGTCGGTGCCGAGGACGCGGGGGTGGCGACGGGAGCCGGGTGCGCGTCGGCCGGCGGCGCGGCGAACGCGGCCTGCGCGAGGTGCTTCTCGAGGTCGCGGCGCACGATCCGCCCCTGTGGGCCCGTGCCCTGGATGTCGCCGATGGCCACACCGCTCTGCGCGGCGAGCCGGCGAACGAGAGGACTCGCGAAGAGGCGGCGCCCGTCGCCGTCACCGTCTGCCGCGGGAGCTGCGGCGCGCTCGGCAGCCGGGGCGGGCTCCGCAGCCGGCGCGGGGGCGGCAGCCGGGGCGGGGGCGGGAGCCGCGGCGCGCTCGGCAGCCGGTGCGGGGGCGGCAGCCGAGGCGGGCTCCGCAGCCGGCGCGGACTGAGACGCGACACCGATCTCGGAGAGGGCTCTCTCGATGTGCTCGTCGGTCTCCCCGGACGCGAGCATCACGATGATCGGGTCGCCGACGGCGACGCTGTCGCCTTCCGGGACGAGGAGACGGCCGATGATGCCACCCGTCTCGGCGGTGAGCTCCACGATCGCCTTGTCGGTCTCGATCTCGGCCAGCGCCTGATGGATCGCCACGACTGCGCCGGGCTCGACGAGCCAGGTCTGGATCGCGGCTTCCTCGGCGCCGGCCAGCACCTCGGGCATGCGGATGATGTCAGCCATGGTCAGGCTCCGAATCCGGCGCGGACCGATTCCAGTCCCGCGACCACTTCTTCGGTACGGGCGATGGCGGCGCGTTCGAGAACACGGGAGATGCTCGGCGACGCTTCCTCGCCGGTCACTCGCGCGACGGGCTGGTCGAGCCAGTCGAAGTAGCGGCGCTGGATCTCGTCGGCCAGCCACGCGCCGTACGACGTGCCCTGTGCTCCCTGTTCGACGATGAGCACGGCGTTCGTCTTCTTGATGCTCTCGCCGAGCGTGCCCCAGTCGATGGATGCGCGGTCGAGCCAGCGCAGATCGATGAGCTCGGCGTCGATGCCGGTCTGCTCGATCGCCTCCTTCGCGTGGGCGATCATCGACAGGTAGCTGATGACCGTCACGTCCGAGCCCTCGCGCAGGACCGCAGCCGACCCCGGCGGGATCACGTAGTCGAGGTCGCCCTCGGGGATCTCGTCGGTCGTCCCGTACAGATCGACGTGCTCGATCACGAGTACCGGGTCCTGGAGGGCGAGCGCGGCGTTCATGAGTCCGATGTAGTCGGTGGCGTTGGATGCGGCGACGATGCGCCAGCCGGGACTCGTGGCGAAGATGCCCGCGGGGTCCATGAGGTGCTGCGATCCGTACCCGGATCCCATCGCCACCTTGGTGCGCAGCACGAGCGGAACCGGGTTGTCGCCGCCGAACATGTGCCGGGCCTTCCCGATCTGGTTGAAGACCTGATCGGCGGCGACCCACATGAAGTCGGGGTACATGAACTCCACGACGGGGCGGAACCGCCCGTCGAGGGCGAGGCCCCCGGCCAGACCCACGAAGGCGTTCTCGCTGATCGGCGTGCCGAGCACACGGCCCTCGCCGTGCGCCTTGACCAGACCCTTCGTGGCGCCGTTCGTCCCTCCGTTGAGGCGGTGCACGTCCTCCCCCATCACCACGATGCGAGGATCTTCCGTCATGCGCCGGTCCATCACCTGTGCGACGGCATCCACGAACTTGATCGTGCGGGTAGGGGCGGCGCCGTCGAGTCCGGGCAGACCCACGACCTCGCTGCCGTCGCCGCGGACGCCGACGTTGACGAAGCTCGTCTCGGGCCACAGTTCGGGACGCACGCGGCGCTTGCCCGGGCGGTCGGGGTCGCTCTCCAGCAGCTGCTCCACGGCCTCGGTCATCGCGCTCTGCACGCGTCCGCGGAGCCCGGTCACGTCGTCCTGGGTGAGCAGGCCGCGCCGGATCATGTGCTGGGCGACGAGGTCGAGCGGGTCGCGCGCCCGCCAGGCCGCTTCCTCTTCCTTCGTGCGGTAGCCGAAGGCGCTGCCGGGGTAGGGGCCGTTCTGGTGGAAGAAGCGGTAGACCTCGGCTTCGATGATCGTGGGGCCTCCGCCGGAGCGCATCCGCTCGGCTGCCTCTTCCATCGCGAGATGCACGGCGAGCGGGTCCATGCCGTCGACGCGCCAGGAGGGGATGCCGAACCCCTGACCCCGGACGGAGAATCGCGGGTCGGCGGTGATCTCGTCGGCGTGGGTGGAGACGGCGTACAGGTTGTTCTCGACGAAGAAGCAGACCGGCAGCTTCCACGCCGCAGCCAGGTTCATCGACTCCAGCACCGACCCGATCTGCGCGGCGCCGTCGCCGAAGTAGTTGATCGTGAGGTCGGTCGTGCCGGACTGCTTCTGCGCCCAGGCGTTGCCCGTCGCCATCGGAGCGCCGCCGCCGACGATCGCGTTGGTACCCAGCGCTCCGGCCTCGAACCACTGCAGGTGCATGGATCCGCCCCGACCGCGGCAGTACCCCTGCGCCAGGCCGAGGATCTCGGCGAGAGTGCGCTGCAGCACGGTCTGGATGGCGGGAGTGACGGGGTGCGCCGGATCGATCACTCCGTCGGCCACGTGAGTGAGCGCCTTGGCGAGGAACTGATGATGCCCGCGATGCGACCCGTTCACGCCGTCCGCGGAGCGCAGGCCCATGATCGACCCGACCGCGCCGCCTTCCTGGCCGATGCTCGAGTGCGCGGGGCCGTGGACGATGCCCTCACCGGCCAGCTCCAGCACCGACTCCTCGAATGCACGGATCAGATGCAGCTGAGTGAGCATCGTTCCGAGGAAGGCCGGCTTCGCGGCATCCCAGTCGGCGCGTGTCGTCGACAGGTCGAACCAGTCGACGCCTGTCTGCAGTCGCTTCTTCTTCGGCATCGTCGCCCATTCCGGTCAGCGTCGCAGCGAACCGCTGTGATCACCACCACCGTAAGCCAGGATTTGATCCAATACAAGCCTTTCGCTTCTCATATACGAGGCTTCTGCGGCTAGAATCGACTCACTGGATACAATCCACCGAGAGCAAAGGGGCCTACGGATGCCTGAGAAGAAGGCGCGAGGCATTCCCGGCCTTCGCGGGACGGATCACATCGGCTTCACCGTGCCCGACCTCGAGGAGGCTCACCACTTCCTGGTCGACATCCTCGGGTGCGAGATGATCTACGAGCTCGGCGCGAAGCGCGCGGACGACGATTGGATGCAGACGCACCTGGGCGTGCATCCGCGCACCGTCGTGCGGGAGATCCGGTTCTACCGGCTCGGCAACGGCGCGAACTTCGAGGTGTTCTTGTACGAGGCCGCCGACGGGCAGGCGCCGCAACCTCGCAACAGCGACATCGGCGGTCACCACATCGCGTTCTACGTGGACGACCTGGATGTCGCCGTGAGCTACCTTCGTGAGAACGGTGTCGCCGTCATGGGGGATCCGACCGCGAGCAAGCAGTCGGCCGAGGGCCAGCGCTGGATCTACTTCCGCAGCCCCTGGGGCCTCCAGTTCGAGCTCGTCAGCTTCCCGGCCGGCAAGGCGTACGAGAATGGAGCCGAGCGGGTGCTCTGGCATCCGGCACATCCCGACCGATGACGGAAGGAACCCGGATGCCGCCAAGCGTGACGACCCACGGTGCCACCGGCGCGCGGGTCGCGGCGACTCTCCGCGAGGCGATCCTGTCCGGAGAGTACGCCCCCGGCGAGCGCATCAGGCAGGACGAGCTCGCCGAACGGCACGGTGCGAGCCGACTGCCCGTGCGAGAAGCCCTGCGCATGCTCGAGGCAGAGGGCCTTGTCACCCTGGTCGCCAACACGGGCGCGTGGGTTTCGAAGCTCAGCGTCGAGGAATGCCAGGAGATGTACCAGGTGCGGGAACGATTGGAACCGCTCCTGCTTCGACTGAACGTGCCGCTGCTGACCGAAGACACGATCGACGGCCTCCAGTTCCTCGCCGATTCGATGGAGGCCTGCGAAGACGTAGAGCGCTTCCTGCGCCTCGACCGCGAGTTCCACCTGTCATGCCTGAACGCCGTATCGACCAGCCTGCTCGGAGACATCGTGCTCAACCTGTGGAACCGCACGCAGCACTATCGGCGGGCCGCCACGCGCCTGTTCTACCTCGACGGCGACCGGAGCGTGCACCACGACCATCAACTCCTCGTCAACGCGCTGGACAAGCGGGACGCGGAGGAGGCTGAACATGTGCTGGCGCGGCATATTCGTCGAAGTCGGCTCGAGCTGGCCCGCCATCCGGAGCTATTCGACAGTCGCTAAGGAGAGCCGGCGGCGCGACGCGCCCGCTCTTCTCTGCGCGATTGCCGGGCATCCTGCCCTGCACATCGACCGGGTCGAGGATGTCCTGGCCACGCTACTTCCACGCCGTCGACTTCCCCCGCTCGCAGGCGCCGACGCGCAGTGCAACGTCGCCTTGATGGACGTCGCCACCCCACCGTCGACGGTGTTTCGGGGTCTTCATTCAACGCCTACGCGGGCCCGAAGAACATCAGCGAGTTGCCGTTCGCCGATCATGACGGTGGCCGTCGGGCGGATGCGCGGAATATCGAACTCCTACGCACTGCGAGGACGGCCCGGCGACCGACTGGCTGCCCACAGCCGTTTCTACGGTCGACTGCCTGAACCGCCGCGCGTGGCCGAGACCACGCTGCTGGTCGTCGCAGATGCGTGAGATGCGCGAGCGACCGTTCTATGGTCCGATGAGCGCGCGCCTGGGCGAGCACCAGCAGTCTCACCTCACACCATCATCATGCATGTGCTCATATGACCAAGAACACAACCGCGTCGCCGCATCGCACACAGCTCAACCCAACGTTGAAGTCGCGCATGGCCGAGCCGCACCGGCCACAGGGGAACTTCGCCTCCGGACGATTGCTCACCGCCGCCTCGTCGTGGATGTTCGCCCTACGAGAGTCGAAGGGCCCGGCGGACGCCCGAGCAGAGCACGCTTCGCCGCCATCGTCGGCGACGCCAGCCGTGGCCTTTCCTTGCTTGCCTACTTTGTTTCGCAACTTTCCTAGCGTCCCTCTGTGACAAGAGTGCCGGCTCAACGAGCCACAAGCTGATCCGAGTGTCTCAGGGGTCGAGACATCCGGCTGATGTTCGGCGCGTGCCAGCGACGCGGCCTGGCCTTTGGGCTAGAGGTGATCGAGCACCTCCGCACGAGTGAGAGTGGGGGCCGACACGACCAACGACGCCAGCGGCGGAACCCCCGCCGGCGTTGAGCGCCATGACCGGTAAGCCTCATCGTCGGCGATTGTTGCCCACCGCTCCACGAGCACGAATCGCGTCGGGTCGTCGACGTCAACCGAGACCTCGACGCCAAGGCATCCCGGCTGAGCCCGAGTGCCCTCAAGTGTCTTGCGGATGAGCGCAGGAGCCTCGCCGAGGAGGTCGGGATCGAGTCGGACTACGAACACAGACAGCACAGTCATGATTCATGTGTAGTCGTACTTCTATCGAGTGTCAAGTAACGCTTCACGACGTGGAGCATGGCTGAATTCCAGCCATGCGCGACACGATCCGCGGGCATCTTCGCATCTTTCGCCGACCGAGGAGTCGGCGATTCTTCAAACACGTGACTGTCTGCCTAGACCCCGCCGCGTAATAACGCCGGTTGTCCGAGCGTCACCCCGTTCTGGTTGAAGGAGTCGACTGCGAACCACGTCTCCTGGTCGGCGTTGAGGGACGGCACGTCGAGGTGCGTCCTGTCGTACACCAGCCAACTGCGGTAGAGCTTGTCCGGGCTCGCGCCATAGCGGATGTTGTACCCGTGGGCGCCGGCAGCGGCGTTCCAGGTGAGACGTGCGGTCAGTGCGTCCAGACGCACCGCGTCAGCCGCCACCGGGGGCGGGGCACTGCCTTCTCCGTGTCCGAAGAGGCGGAGTCCGCTCACCGCGAAGGCGCCGCCGAAGGGAAGCGCACGCGCGGTGACCCGGATGAAGCGCAGCGGGTGAGGCTCGTCCAGAACGATGAGCGCATGCGGACGGTCTTCGCCCGTGCCCGAACCGTCGAACAGTACGGTCCAGTCAGCACCGTCGCGTGATCCCTCGACCAGGACCTCGGCTGCGTCGTGGGTCGGGTAGATTCCACGCCAGGTGTGACCGCCGTCGGCACCCTCATGCAACCGCGGTGCCGATTCGGCGAGCGCGTGATCAGCCAGGTTCACCTGGATCGACTTCGCGCGTTCCCGGATCTGGGTCGTCACGAATGCCGTCGAGGTCAATGGCGAGATCTACGTCGGCACGCCGAAGTCTCACAAGATACGAAGCGTGCCGATGCCCCGCTTCCTGCGTGATGAGCTGGCGGGGCGCGTTGCACGACTCGGCCCTGACGATCTGGTGTTTCCGAGTAAAGCCGGGACCTACATGAGGCGCGTGCGCACCGCGGCGTCGAAGTCGTGGTTCAAGACCGCTGCAGAATCGATCGGCATGCCGCAACTCCACATCCACGACCTACGCCATACCGCGGCGTCCCTCGCCGTGCAGGCCGGCGGGAACGTGAAAGCGATTCAGCGGATGCTGGGTCATGCCTCGGCCGCGATGACCCTGGACGTATACGCCGATCTCTTCGACGACGACCTCGATGCCGTGTCGACCGCTTTGGATCAGGCGCGGGCAGCGCAACTCGATGCGCGCAGAGGCACCCGCCCAGACCAGACGACGCCCCCCACATCAAGCGACTGACCAGCCTGTACCGCCTGCCAAGGCATCGTCGCGGAACCCCCGCTACGGAACGGATGTGGGCAGAATGTGGGCACGGCCCCTGTTGAAGAGTTTCGAGCACCCAAGAAAACCGCGGAAAATCAACGGTTTCGAGCGGAGAGGTAGTGCGGAGACGGAGGGATTTGAACCCTCGGTCCCCTTGCGAGGACTCCACCTTAGCAGGGTGGTGCACTAGGCCTGACTATGCGACGTCTCCAGGCATCCGGCCGCGAGGGCGCGGATGCACCCAGCAATCATAACCGAGACCGGGACCGCTTCTTGCACCGGGGAGCCGGGCCCGGGTATCACGCACGACAACCGCCGACTCATCCTGGTATGCCGTTCACACAGTACGGAGTGCTCAGCGGATCCCTCGTGTCGCATGAGCGGGACGACCCGGACGAGTTCGGGCGCTGGTGGCACGTCAACCTCAAGCTCCGCAGCGGGGCGCGCGACTACCGTGTCGCGGTCGATGTCGACAGCAAGAACTCCGCCGCCGGAGTGCAGTGGAAGACCATCCGCACCACGGGCGCGAAGCTCGGCTGGCCGGCTCCGCCGGCGCCGGGCTTCACGAAGCTCGCCTCCACCCCCACCTCGGGCGCGATCGACGTCATCCGCCACCGCGAACTGCGGGTCGTCGGCATCCGCCGGCTCCTGCAGTGGCTGTTCCGCGCACGGGACGCTGTTGCCGCCGACCGGTCGCCCTTCTGGGTTCCGTTCCTCAGACCGTGGCGCTCGGGCGACCAGCTCCAGGCGTCGCAGGCGCTGGAGGCGACGCTGCGCGTGGGGGCGCTCACGCTCGTCTGGGGCGAGCCGTTCCCCGAGGGCGCGGCGCCGGCGTCGGTGCGCGGCATCCATAACGTCCATCAGAACCAGGGTGATCCCGCCGGTTCGCAATGGTTCGCCGAGAACGGGATCTGGCAGGACGGGGGCGTCGCGACCCAACAGCCCGACGGCAGCTGGGTCGTGTTCATCTCGAAGTTCTCGACGCAGTCCGACCGCACCGACAGCCAGGGCCACCCGGTCTGAACCCGGATCTCACCGCACCGATCACGACGACGGGACCGCGTCGTTCAGACGGCGCCTGCCACACGGTTGCCGCCCCGGCTCTTCGCGACGTACATGGCCTGGTCCGCGAGCCGGATAAGGCGATCGACGGTGTGCGCAACGGGGCGGCCGGCGGCGGTCGCGATCCCGATGCTCGCGGCGATCGGCAGCGACGAGGGCAGGAAGCGGTATTCCGCCTGGACGGCGTCGCGCAGTCGTTCCGCGATCTCGATCGCGTGCGCCTCGTCGGCGTCGCAGACCACGACGAACTCGTCGCCGCCGTAGCGGGCCACGACGTCGTTCTCGCGGACGCTCGCCTGCAGCCGCCGCGCGACTTCCCGCAGCACCTCGTCGCCTCGCTCGTGCCCGAGGTGATCGTTGACCGACTTGAACCCGTCGAGGTCGATGAAGATCACGGTCGTGTGCGCGAGGTCGTTCAATGCGGCGAGCTCTTCGAGCGCTCGCCGATTCGGGAGGTCGGTCGTCTCGTCGTGCATCGCCGCGTGCTGCAGCCGACGCTGCAGCCGGAGGGTCGCGAGCTTCTGGGCGGCCTGCCCGGCGAGGGCCTCTGCGAGGGGAGTCGCCTCGTCGTCGAACGCGCGCGGGTGCCGGAAGAAGCAGGCGAACATCCCGGCGTCACGGTCGTCGAGGCGCAGCGGTGCGGCGATGAACGCTGAGACCCCGGACTCCCGCATCGCCGCGCTCAGCACCGGCGAGAGCTGGTCGGCCTCGGCCTGTCCGCTGACCTTCACGACCTGACGCGACTCGAGCGGTGCCGCCGTGACCACGGACTCGGCGATCGTGTCCTGCAGCGGGTTCGTGCCCGCCGTACGATGCAGGACGCCGTCATCGCCGTAGAGCGTCACGACGGACTCCTCCGCCTGATACGCGCGAGCGGCGGTGCCGGCGAGGATTTCGCTGAGGCGCTCCTCGTCGTTCGCTGTTCCGAAGGCGATCGACGCGTCCATGATCAGCTGAAGGCGGCTCTGCGTGCGATCGGCAAGACTGTGCATGCGCCGCAGCCGCTTCCCCGACGCGTAACGGTCCGAGGCCTCGAGGGTGGTCATCACCGCACCGCTCCCGCTCTGCTGCCGCACGACCATGACGACGCGATCCGAATCTGCGACGCTGGCCATAAGGGTGGACGTCGTCCCGTCGAGGAAGTCGGGGACGACCACGAGCAGCTCGTCCAGAGCGCGGCCGACCGGTTCGACGCCGATCCACGCACGGAACCACGTGTTCGACGCCACGATCCGGTCACGGCCGTCGACGATCAGCACGCCGACCGGGAGCGCGTCGATGTCCGGTCCGATCATCGGTTCCTCCCCCGCGTCGGGCGCGCAGCGCGCGTGAGAAATCTAACCCACGAGGCTCGTACCGCGCCGCTCTTGGCACGCAATGCGAACATCGGACGGATGCTGCGCAACCACGGCTCCGCGACCAGCCAGACTTTGCGGACTTACCGGCCCTCGGGCACGGTGCAGGTGGTCTGCGCCGCGGTCTGCCCGGCGATGTCGGACGGCAGCTCGACACGCGTCTCCGCCGCCGGTGTCTCGGTGACCGGCGCCTCCGCGGCTGGCGTCTCAGCGGCGGGCGTCTCAGCGGCGGCCTCGGTCGCCCCCGGAGTCGGAGCCACCTCGGGCTTGACGGCCTCGCCAGTCACCTCGACGCCATAGCCCTGGCTCGCGTCACCGGTCAGCGTCAGCGGCTGGTTGGCCTTGAGCGCATCGAACAGCACCTTCGCAGCATCCTTCACCGGCATCACCCGGCTGGCGCCGTCGCCCAAGGCGTAGCGCGTCGGGTACTGCACGAAGACGATGTCCTCGTACGGCACGTCCTTGACCGCCATCGCGATCTGCACCATGAGGGTGGGGTTCGTGAGGCCGGAGCTGAGCACGAGCTGCTCCTGCTGCACCTGACTGATCGCGGTGGTGGCGAGGTTGAGCAGTGTTGCCGGGTTCGCGAGCACCGAATCGGACTGGAGCTTGCGCACCATGGACGACATGAACTGCTGCTGGTTCGAGATGCGGCCGAGGTCGGAGCCGTCGCCGATGCCATGACGGATGCGCAGGAACTGCAGCGCCTGCACGCCCTGCAGGGTGTGGGTCCCGGCGGTCAGTTCGAGTCCGGTGTGCGAGTCGCTGATGTCGCCGGCGACACACACGTCGACGCCGCCGATGGCGTCGGACATGTTGATCACACCGGTCCAGCGGATCGCCGCCGCGAAGTCGATCTCATCCTCGATGAGGGATTCGATCGTGAGCACCGTGCACGCGAGACCGCCGTACTGGTACGACGCGTTGAGCATCTGCGACGACATCGCCGAGTAGTTCCCGCTGCCGTCCTCCTTCGGGCACGACGGGATCGGCACGAGCATGTCGCGCGGGAACGAGACTACGGTCACGCGGCGCGGCTCGTCCGAGATGTGCACGAGCATCGTGACGTCGTTGCGCTCGCCCTCGGTCGCCTTGGCCTGGCACGCCCCCGAGAGCGCGGCGTTCGCGCCCTCGCACGAGTCGGTGCCGACCATGAGGATGTTCACGCCGCCCTCGATCGCGCCGAGCGACGGCGGCAGCGGCTTCTCCTCGTCGAGCACGACGGCGTTCGCGGTGATCGTCTGCGTCGCGTCGAACAGGTTGTAGGCGGCGATGCCGGCCGCACTCACGCCGAAGACGGCGAGCGCGACTCCGAACATCGCGAAGAGGGTCATGAACGGATGCCGCGACTTCAGCACTCCGTGGCGCGCGAGGGGCGTCTGGCCCTCTCTCGAGGGCCGCTTCGTCGATGCCATCAGCCGTTGGACCTGACGTTGCCTGCGGAGCAGGTCTGCTGAGCAGCGTTCTGGCCCGGGATGTTGTCGGGCAGTGCGACCGCGGTCTCGCTGGGCGCGGGCGTCGCCGACGGGTCGGCGGTCGCCGTGGGTGCGGGGTCGGCGGGCGCCTCGGTAGGCTGCGGGTCGGCCACGATCACTCCTCCGGTGAGGTCCTGGTCGTGCGTGACCTCGATCGGCTCGTTGGCCGCGAGCGCCGCCCACAGCTTCTCGGCCGAGTCGTAGTCGGGCACCACGCGGTTGACGTCGGCGGGGTCGGTCAGCACCGGGTACTGCACGAACACGATGTCTTCGAACGGCACGTTCTTGACCGCGAGCGCGATCTGCACGAGCGTCATCGGGTTGGTCAGCGACTTGCTCGGCGTGATGTTGTCGACGGCCGTCGCCGCGAGCTTGTACAGCGTCGCCGGGTTCGACAGCACCTCGTCGCTCACCAGCTTGCGCGCGAGGCTCGACATGTACTGCTGCTGGTTGCTGATGCGGGCCAGGTCGCTGCCGTTCTGCAGGCCGTGGCGGGTGCGCAGGAACTGCAGCGCCTCGACGCCCTGGATCGTGCGAGGCCCAGCCGGCCAGTTGATGGCGGTGTACTTGTCTTTGATGCCGCCGTTGCCGATGCAGACGTCGACGCCGCCGATCGCATCGGTGATGTTGATGACGTTGCCGAAGCTCACCTTCGCGGCGAACGGGATGTTCTGGCCGCTGAGCTCCTTGATCGTCTTCGCGACGCAGGAGAGTCCGCCGTAGCCCCACGCTTCGTTGATCTGCGACTTGCTCGTCGCCGACGTCGTCGAGCCGTCCTCGCGCGTGCACGACGGGATCGGCACCATGAGGTCACGCGGGAACGACACCACGGTCACGCGGCGCGGGTTGTCGGAGATGTGGACGAGCATGTTGACGTCGTTGAGCTGCCCGCCGGCGTCCGCGCCGGTGCAGCGGTCGCCGAAGAGATAGGCGTACTGCTCCTCGCACTCGTCCGTCCCGACCAGGAGCACGTCGACACCGCCCTCGATCGCGCCGATGTCAGGCGGGACCGAGCCCTGGCCCTCGAGCTCGACGGCGTCCTCGGTGAAGCTGGTCGTGAAGTCCGTCGCGGCATAGGCGGCGACACCGGCACCCGACACCAGCACGACGGCGGCGACGATGCCGACGAGCTTCAGGATGAAGCCGAACGGGCTCGGAGACGACAGCTCTCCGTGACGGGCCACCGTACGGCGGCCGCGCCTCGTGGGCTTGTGCGTCGAGCTCACTCGGTTCCTTTCAAGGGGTCTGGGACACCGCCGAAGACGCGCTGTGTGTACACGGGAGACTCCACCGCAGACAAGAATTCCACAGTCGTTCTGTGATTCGCCCTGGACACATCAGACCGATGCCGAAGTATCGGGGTATCCTTTCACACCCCGCTGAGGGTGGGCTGAGGGCGCGCTCCGTCCCGACGATCGACCCCGGCCGGAAAGATTCCCGCCACACTCACCCGGTAGCATCCCGGGCGTGACCGCCCCCGCGCCCTCGCCGGCACCGCGCCCCGCCACGAAGAGTTCCGCTGCGCGCCGTCGCCCTGCGCCGCGGCAACCGCTTGCCCGCCACGCCGCCCGGGAGACGCAGGCACAGCTGCGCCGCCGACGCAGGTATCTCGTGTTCTGCCTGGTGGGCGGTCCGATCGCCGCGGTCCTTCTCGTCGCGCTCTTCGCCGTCGGGACGTTCGCCCAGCAGGTGCTGCAGGTGCGCGATGACATGGAGACGGCGAAGGAGCAGCTGAAAGTCCTCGCCGCCGCTGCGGTGTCCATGGATGTCGCTCAGCTCGAGCAGGCCAGCGAGGACGTCCTCAACCGGACGACGAGGGCGCACGCCACGTCGAACGGCATCCTGTGGGATCTCGCCGCCGAGCTTCCTCAGGTCGGGAACAACGTGCTCGCGGTGCGCACCGTGACAGACGCGGTCAACACGATCACCTCGCAGTCCCTCCCGCCCCTCGTCGACATGATGGCCGCCGCCGGCGCGGAGGAGCGCACCGGGGACAGTCTCGGGATCGACCTGCGGCCGTTCCTCGGGGCGGGGAGCGTCCTGCCGACGGTCATCTCCTCTCTCGAGGAGGCGTCGGCGATCGCGGCGAACCTGGACCGCACCGGCGTCCTCCCTGCCGTGTACGAGCCGCTCGACGGGATGACGGAGTTGATCGCCCTGGCCATCCCCACCCTGAACATCGTCCAGGAGCATCTCCCGGCCATCCTGCACGCGGCGGGCGCGGACGAGCCCATGGTGTACCAGCTGGTGATCCAGACGCCGGCGGAGATCCGCGCGACCGGCGGCGGCCCCGCCCACTGGCTGGTCCTGAAGGTCGAGAACGGCCAGGTGGAGCTTCTCGGCCAGGAGAACGGCGTGGATCTGATGTACATCGAGCTGCCGGAGCTGGGGTTCGACACGGTGAGCGGGTCGCTCCTCAAGCTGCCGACCGAGACCCGTTCGCTGTATCCCTTCGAGTTGACGAACTGGTCGTCGAACTTCACGATGACGCCGCACTTCCCTCGCGCCGTGGAGCTGTTCCAGGCGACGCGCAAGTTGACCGGGAAGGAGCAGTTCGACGGGGTGATCTCCATCGATCCGATCGTGCTGGCCCACATGCTCGAGGCGACGGGACCCCTGACCCTCGCCTCCGGCGAGGTCGTGAACGCCGAGAACACCGCCTCTCTGCTGATGAGCGAGCCGTACGAGCGGTTCGGCACGGACAACGCCGCGATGGACGCGTACTTCAGCGAGGTGACGACGGTCATGTTCGACGCCCTCACCGGCGGCGACTGGGAGATCGGCGCCATGTGGGATCAGCTCGTGCGCAGCGCCGAAGAGGGGCGCGTCTTCGCCTGGTTCGAGGACGACGGCCTGCAGGCACTCGCACATGAGTACGGCCTGGATGGAATCCTGCGGGAGGACAACACCGAGGCGACCCAGCTCGGCATCTACTTCAACGACTACACCGTCGGCAAGCTGAACTACTGGCTGGACTACTCGCAGCATGCGAGCTGCAACGTGGCAGAGCGCACGATCACGGTCACGATGGATCTGCACAGCCGCATGACCGAGGACATCAAGAGCGAGTACACCCTGGGGCTGCGCAACCGGTTCCGCGGGATCGACCCGAGGACCATGATGCTGGATGTGCTGTTCTTCGCCCCTCCGGGTGCGGAGATCCTCTGGACCGACCCCAAACGGGGCGACTGGCAGGATTCGGCGAACTGGCAGGGCAACCGGTTCCGCGACCGCTCAGGTGTCGACCACGACAACACCGCGCTCAGCCGGACGCTCCTGCTCGAAATGGGCGAGGAGCGGACGATCTCGTACGAGGTCCGGCTGCCTGACGGCGATCTCGGCCCGCTGGAGTTGCGCCACTCGCCCGGCCCCAACCACACCGACGTCACCGTCGACGCCGACTGCGGCGCTCTCTTCGCCAGCCCGGAAGGCTCCCGCAACATCCGCCTGTCGAAGATCGGCTGAATCGGACAGCACACTGCGGAGGGTGTGGGATTCGAACCCACGGGACATTGCTGCCCACTGGTTTTCAAGACCAGGTCCATCGGCCGCTCGGACAACCCTCCCGACCGATGCCGCCCCGGGGGGAGGCATCCGTCGAACAGTCGTCGAGTCTAGCCGACGGCGTCAGAGGCGGCGGAGCACCGCGGCCACTCCGCCCTCGTGCACCGACTCGGTGATCTCGCCCGCCGCGTCTCGCACTTCCTGCGGGCCCTGCGCCATCGCGACGGCGCGGCCGCCGTTGTCGAGCGCCCAGCGGAACATGCCGACGTCATTGCGGCCGTCGCCCATCACCAGCACGTGCGCGGGGTCGATGCCGAGCTCGGTGCGCACGAGCTCGAGGCCCGTGCTCTTGTCGACGCCCTTCGGGGCGATGTCGAGCCACGCCGTCCAGCCCACCGCGTACGACACGTGATTGAGGCCGATGCGCTTCACGAGGTCGACGAAATCCTGCTCGCCCTTGTCGGGTGAGACGACGACCACGCGGCACACCGGCTGGGCGCCGAGCTCCTCGAACGGCACGCGCCGAGCCTGCGTGAGGTTCCAGTCCTCGAGGTACTCGGTGTAGAGGCGTCGCCCGTCGGCGAGCTCCACGAGGTACCGGGCGTCGGGAAGGTGCACGCGCAGCTGCTCGAGCACTTCGCGCGGGTCGAACGTCTCGACGTGCCAGCGGTCGTAGCGCAGCTCGTCGGCTTCGACGCGCTTCAGCACCACGGCGCCGTTGGAGCAGACGACGAACTCGGGGGCGATGCCGAGCACCCGCACGATGCCGCGGGTGCCCTCCCAGCTGCGTCCGGTCGCGACCATCACCTCGTGGCCGGCACGGTGCGCGTGCTCCACGGCGTCGACGACGCCGGGACTCAGCGACTCGTCCTCGAGGAGGACGGTGCCGTCGATGTCGAGCGCGATGAGCAGCTGCTCGGTCGCGACTGCGGGGTTCTCGGTGTCGCGCGCCACCTGCTCGACGAGCTTCGCGGCCTTCTTCGGCGCGACGACCTTGATGGAGCCGGTCTTGGGCAGGTGCGCTTCGCTCACGCGATCGGCTCCATCACCTCGAGCCCGCCGAGGAAGGGCCGCAGCACCTCGGGGACCGTGACGGATCCGTCCTCACGCTGGTGGGTCTCGAGCAGCGCGACGATCCAGCGGGTGGTCGCGAGCGTGCCGTTGAGGGTCGCGACCGGCTGCGTCTTGCCGCCTTCGGGTCGGTAGCGGATGTCGAGCCGGCGCGCCTGGTATGTGGTGCAGTTCGAGGTGGAGGTGAGCTCGCGGTACGCGTTCTGCGTCGGTACCCAGGCTTCGACGTCGTACTTGCGAGCAGCGCTCGAGCCGAGGTCGCCGGCGGCGACGTCGATCACGCGGTACGAGAGGCCGAGGTCCTGCAGCATCCCCTCCTGCATCGCGACGAGGCGCAGGTGCTCGGCCTCCGCCTCCTCGGGCGTCGTGTAGACGAACATCTCGAGCTTGTTGAACTGGTGCACGCGGATGATGCCGCGGGTGTCCTTGCCGTACGAGCCGGCCTCGCTGCGGTAGCAGGTCGACCAGCCGGCGTAGCGCTTGGCGCCGCGGGTCAGGTCGAGGATCTCGTCCATGTGGTACCCGGCGAGGGGCACCTCGCTGGTGCCGACGAGGTAGAGGTCGTCGTCTTCGAGGTGATAGACCTCGGCGGCGTGCTTGCCGAGGAACCCGGTGCCGCGCATCACCTCGGGACGCACCAGCGTCGGCGGGATGATCGGCGTGAAGCCGGCCTGCAGCGCGCGGTCGAGCGCGAGGTTCATGAGGGCGATCTCGAGCCGCGCGCCGATGCCCGTGAGGAAGTAGAAGCGGCTTCCCGACACCTTGGTGCCGCGCTCCATGTCGATCGCGCCGAGCTTCTCGCCGAGTTCGAGGTGATCCCGCGGCTCGAAGCCGAATGCGGGGATCTCGCCGTGCGTGCGCAGCGTGATGAAGTCGTCTTCGCCGCCCGCGGGCACGCCGTCGATCACGATGTTCTCGAGGACGCCGAAGGCCTCGGCGGATGCCTCCTCCGCCGCAGCGACAGCGTGCTGGGCCTGCTTCACCCGCTCGCTGAGCTCCTTGGCCTCGGCGACGAGTGCCGCCTTCTCCTCTTTCGGCGCCTGCGCGACCTTCTTGCCGTGCGCGTTCTGCGCCGCGCGGAGCTCTTCGAAGGCCGTGATGGCGGCGCGTCGCGCGCGATCGGCTTCGACGGCGGCGTCGACGGTGTCGGGTGACTCGCCCCGCGCTTCCTGCGAGCGCTTGACCAGCTCGGGATTGTCGCGAAGCAGCACGGGATCGATCACCCTGCAAGCTTAGTCGGCGACCGCGAACCGGCACCCGGACTGTCAAGCCCCACGTCCGATGCCCCCGCCCGGCGATTCGGGTCCTAATCTGTACCTCATGGCGGCGGCATCCGGATCGGGCAACGGTCTTCCCAGCGACGACGCTCCCGTCGACGACGTTCCGACCGGGGAGATCCCCGTCGATCTCAACCCTCATCCGGCCGATGCGATCTACGCCGACGGGCCGTCCACGTCGGAGCTCGACCTCGTCGATGTCGCTGAGGAGGGGACGGATGCTGCGGCCCCGGCCTCCGCCGACTCTCCGGCGCCCGCCCCCACCGGCGACGACGCAGGCGCCGTTGACGCTGCGGACGACGGCGCGGGCGAAACCGAGCCGGGAGCGGCGGCCGCGCCGGACGACGTCCTCCACGAGCCGGAGGACGTCGGATCGGACACCACCGACGACGAAAGCGGTGAGGCGCGTCGTGTAGGTCCCGAGGGCGAGACGCGCCCGATGGAGAGCAGCGGCCGGCCCGCACCCAAAGCGGCGCTGGTCTACAACCCCATCAAGGTCGACGCGGACACGCTGCGCCACACCGTCACCCGCCTCGCTTCCGAGGCCGGCTGGTCGGAGCCCCTGTTCTACGAGACGACGGTCGACGACCTCGGCGACGATGTCACCCGGCAGGCGCTCGACGAGGGCGTCGACGCGGTGCTCGTCGCGGGCGGCGACGGCACGGTGCGCGCGGTGTCGGAGGCGATGAGCGGCTCGGGCGTGCCCCTTTCCATCGTGCCCAGCGGCACCGGCAACCTGCTCGCCCGCAACCTCAAGCTGCCGCTCACCGAGCCCGAGGCGATGATCCGCGCCGTGTTCGACGGCGACCAGCTGTCGATGGACGTCGGCTGGACGGAGCTTGCCCGCCCAGACGGAACCACCGCCGAGCACGCCTTCGTCGTGATGGGCGGCATCGGCGTCGACGCGGCGATGATCGCGAACACGAACCCGCAGCTGAAGAAGACCGTGGGCTGGGTCGCCTATGTGGATGGGGCGGCCCGGTCGCTGCCGAGCGCGAAGCCGTTCCGCGTCGTCTACGAGCTGCCCGGCCACCGGCTGCATTCGTCGAAGGTGCAGAGCGTGCTGTTCGCGAACTGCGGCAGGCTGCCCGCCGGCCTCGACCTCATCCCCGAGGCGTCCGTCGCCGACGGCGCGCTCGACATCGTGATCTTCCAGCCCAAGGGGCTCTTCGGCTGGCTCTTCGTCTGGCGTCGCGTCGCGTGGGACAACAGCTTCCTCCGCCGCTTCCGCGCCGGCCGCCGCGTGCTGTCGCTGCGGACGAAGGACAACGCCGTCGTCTACTCGCGCGGGGCCGGCATCGAGCTCGCGACGCACGAGGCACGGCCCGTCCAGCTCGACGGTGACGAGTTCGGCGAGGCCCTCTCGGTCAAGACCCGCGTCGAGGCCTCTGCGCTCCTCGTCGTGATCCCCAAGGGACACACCACCGACGGTCTCTGATCTGCACGGATGCCGCGGGCCGCGGCATCCGTCTCCTTCTCAGCTCTGCGAGGGCGGGCGGCAGAATCTGAACGGGCTGTCAATGCCCGATGCGGACAGCCCCGCCGCGCAAGGATGGGTGCATGGCCGGCCCCTCGATCGTGTGGTTCCGCGATGACCTCCGCCTCGCCGACAATCCCGCGCTGCGTGCCGCGATCGACCGCGGCGAGCCGATCATCGCGCTCTATGTGCTCGACGAGGAGTCGCCCGGAATCCGCGCGCTCGGCGGTGCCTCACGCTGGTGGCTGCACCACTCCCTCGCCTCGCTGGACGAGCGACTGCGCGAGCGCGGCGCGACCCTCGTTCTGCGGCGCGGTCCGGCGGAGCGCGTCGTACGCGATCTGGTGACGGATGCTGCGGCCGGCGCCGTCTTCTGGAACCGGCGCTACGGCGTGCCCGAGCGCGCGATCGACGCCGCGCTCAAGACGGGGCTGCGGGACGAGGGTGTCGAGGTCGCATCCTTCGCCGGTTCGCTGCTGTTCGAGCCGTGGACCGTGAAGACGGGCGCCGGGTCGCATTTCTCGGTGTTCACGCCGTTCTGGCGCGCGTGCCTGGCGCTGCCGTCACCGCGGGCGCCGATGCCCGAGCCGCGCGAGGTCGACGGCCTGCGGCGGGGCGCAGCATCCGATTCCCTCGATGAATGGGAACTGCTCCCCCAGCGCTCCGACTGGGCGGGCGGGCTGCGCGAGGCGTGGGAGCCGGGCGAGCCCGCGGCGCGACGGCGTCTGCGCGCGTTCCTCGAGGACGACCTCACGGCGTACGACCGGGCACGGGACGAACCGTCCGCGGGCGCGACCTCGCTCCTGTCGCCGCGCCTGCGCTGGGGCGAGGTGAGCCCGTTCACGGTGTGGCACGAGACGGTCGAAGCGGGGCACGGGGGCAGATTCCTCTCGGAGCTCGGCTGGCGCGAGTTCGCGTGGCACACCCTGTTCCACTTCCCCGAGCTCGCGACGAAGAACCTCCGGCCGGAGTTCGACGCGTTCCCGTGGCCACGGCTGAAGCCGACGCACCTGGAAGCGTGGCAGCGGGGCCGCACCGGCGTCCCGCTCGTCGACGCGGGCATGCGCGAGCTCTGGACGACCGGCTACATGCACAACCGCGTGCGGATGGTGGCGGCATCCTTCCTCGTCAAGAACCTGCTCATCGACTGGCGCCGCGGCGAGGAGTGGTTCTGGGACACGCTCGTCGACGCCGACGAGGCGAACAACCCGTTCAACTGGCAGTGGGTCGCCGGCTCCGGCGCGGATGCCGCGCCGTACTTCCGGATCTTCAACCCCGAGCTGCAGGCGAAGAAGTTCGACACCGATGGACACTACGTGCGCGACTGGGCCCCCGACGCAGTCGGCGACGACGCCCCCGAGCCGCTCGTCGATCTCGGCGAGACCCGCAAGGCCGCGCTCGAGGCCTACGAGCACGTAAAGCGGGCCGCGCGCTCCTGACGCGTGGGCCGTGATGACGTCCCGTGACGGAATTCCGGAATGGGATGCTGCGCCCCGCGGTTGCGGCTCGACATGACCACGATCGGAATCATCGGTGCAGGACACATCGGCAGCGCGCTCGCGCGCGCCTTCTCGGGACTCGGCTACGACGTCGTGATCTCGAACTCACGCGGACCCGAGAGCCTCACGAAGCTCGTCGACGACCTGGGGCCGAAGGTCACCGCGGCGACCGCCGTCGACGCGGCCGCGGCGGCCGACATCGCCGTGGTGACGGTGCCGCTCAAGGCGCTGAAAGACGTTCCGGTCGAACCCCTCGCCGGCAAGATCGTCCTCGACACGAACAACTACTACTTCGAGCGCGACGGCCACATCGACGCCCTCGACCGCGGCGAGGCCACGACCTCGGGACTCCTCCAGGAGCACCTGCCCACCTCGAAGGTCGTGAAGGCCTTCAACCACCTGTACGCGTCCGACATCAACGCCGGCGGGCTCGCCGCCGGCGACCCGAACCGCCGTGCCCTCGGCACCGCGAGCGACGACGCCGACGCCATCGAGTTCGTCACCGGCGTCTACGACGCGCTGGGCTTCGACACCGTGAGCGCGGGTCCGCTGAGTGAGTCGTGGCGCCTCGAGCGCGACCGCCCCGCGTACGTGGTCGCACAGACCGCCGCCGAG
Organism: Microbacterium trichothecenolyticum; assembly: GCF_041938625.1. Classification (GTDB taxonomy): domain Bacteria; phylum Actinomycetota; class Actinomycetes; order Actinomycetales; family Microbacteriaceae; genus Microbacterium; species Microbacterium trichothecenolyticum_D. The sequence continues at coordinate 3,956,659 of NZ_CP169427.1, forward strand.
CTGCGCGACAACCTCGCGAAGGCGAACCGCCTGCCCTGAGTTCCGACCGCGCTCGGCACGTTTCGACTCGCAAGCTCGCTCAACGACCGGGATGGGCGATCCGGAATGCGGATGCCGGGGCGTGGGTTGCCTTCAGCGATGAGCACTGCGACCCCCGCCCCGGCCCTGTCCGTTCTCGACCTCGTTCCGGTGCACACCGGGCAGACGAGCGCGCAGGCGGTCGCGGCATCCCTCTCCCTCGTGGACGCGGCGGATCGACTCGGCTATCGCCGGTACTGGTTCGCCGAGCACCACAACATGCCGGCCGTCGCCTCGACGACGCCGCCGGTGCTCGCGGCGGCTGCCGCAGCGCGCACATCGCGCATCCGGCTCGGGTCGGGCGGCGTCATGCTGCCGAACCACTCCCCACTCGTGGTCGCCGAGCAGTTCGCGGCCCTCGAGGCTCTCGCACCGGGTCGCATCGATCTCGGGCTCGGGCGGGCGCCGGGTTCGGATCCGGTGATCACGCAGCTCCTGCGCCAGAGCGGCACCACGAGCGACGTCGAGCGGTTCCCCGACCACGTGCGCGACATCCTCTCGCTCGTCGCCCCCGACGGCGCCTCGCTGCGCTTCACGTCCGGCGGCACCTACGACGTGCACGCGACGCCCGCCGCGACGACGACACCGGAGGTGTGGCTGCTCGGCTCGAGCGACTATTCGGCGCAGCTCGCCGCGTCACTGGGCCTGCCGTACGTGTTCGCGAACCACTTCTCGGGCGAGGGCCTCGAGCGCGCGCTCGAGCTCTACCGTTCGGCGTTCACACCCTCCGAGACCCTTTCCCTCCCGCGCACCTTCCTCACCGCGAACGTGCTGGTCGCGCCGACCCAGGACGAGGCCGAGGAACGCGCCCTGCCGAACCTGCGCATGACGGCGCGGCTGCGCACCAACAAGCCGCTGGTCGCACTCGAGACGGTGGAGCACTCCCTCTCGAACGCGGCCGACTTCGCCGGCCTGGGCGACACGTTCATGACCTCGGCCCGAGCGAAGTGGTTCGTCGGCACGGCGTCGGCCGTAGCATCCGATCTCCGCTCCTTCGCCATGAAGCACGGCGTCGACGAGGTCATGATCTCGCCGATCGCGGGATCGTACGAGAATGAGCCGATGGATGCCGCGCCGGGCCGCCTGCAGACCCTCGAGCTGCTCGCCGCCGAGCTCGGACTGTGAGCCCGGCGGGGCTCGTCAGTCCAGAGGCTCGGGTTCCCCGGAGATGAGCCCCCGCAGCCAATCCCGTGCCTCGACGAACACGTCGTCCGCGTAGCGCTCGGGGTAGCGCACGACCGCTCGGTCGGCGCGCGGGTACGACCCGAGGAACGTGACCCGGGGGCTGAAGCGGCGCAGGCCCATGAGGGCGTCGGCCATGCGCTCGTCCTCGAGGTGCCCGTCGGCGTCGACGACGAACCGGTAGCGGCCGAGCTCGTCGCCGATCGGGCGCGAGGCCAGCAGCGAGAGGTTGATGCCGCGGGTGGCGAACTGCTCCAGCATCTCGAGCAGGGCGCCCGGGTGGTCGTCGGGAAGCTCGACGATGAGCGAGGTCTTGTCGGCGCCGGTCGGCGGCGGCGGCACGACGGTGCGGCTGACCAGCACGAACCGGGTGACGGCGTTGGGGTTGTCGCCGATGTTCGAGGCGAGCAGCTCGAGCTCGTGGTGCTCGAGGATTCCGGGCGGGGCGATCGCGGCGTCCGCGTCGCTCGATCCGTCGAGGAGCCCCATCGCGCTCGCGACGTTGCTCGCGGCGGGGACGTGCGCGTGTGCGGGCAGCGTGCCGGAGAGCCACTGCAGGCACTGGGCGTAGGCGACGGGGTGGGCGGCGATGAGCGAGACGTCCTGGAGCCGCGCGCCGGGGCGTCCGACGAGGACGAACTCGACGGGCACCAGGTACTCGCCGACGATACGGAGGCCCGGCACGGTGGCGAGGGCGTCCTGCGCGGTCGACACGCCGCCGTCGACGGAGTTCTCGATCGCGATCATCGCGGCATCGGAGCGGCCTTCCACGACGTCGGCGAGCGCCTCGCCGACATTGCGCACCGGCCGCCATTCCTGGCCCCGAGCCTCGGGCACCTGGGCCAGCGCCGCCTCGGTGAACGTGCCCGCGGGCCCCAGGTAGCTGTACGTGCGGCGGACGGGAACGGGAGCCTGCGCGGAGGCGGCCTCGGAAGTCACGCGTGCCAGCCTAGCCCGGGCCCTCCCGTGATCTCGCGGGACCACAGCTCAGGCAGATCCCGCCAGTCCGGCCGTCTGCGGCGTCCCCGGCCGCCGTTCTGCCTGAGTTGTGCGCCGCCCGACCGTCACGGATCGTGCACGGCAGGCCGAGGACAGGCAGACTGGGACGCATGACTCGCGCAGGACAACCGGCCGAAGCATCCGACCTCATCGACATCGATGAACTGATCGCCGCCTATTACGACGTCACGCCAGACCCCTCGGTTCCCGAGCAGCGCGTCGCGTTCGGGACGAGCGGTCACCGCGGCTCGTCGCTGTCGGCCAGCTTCAACGAGAACCACATCCTCGCCACGACGCAGGCGATCGTCGATTACCGGCGCTCTCAGGGCATCGAGGGCCCGCTCTTCCTCGGGCGCGACACACACGGTCTGTCGCTGCCGGCCGAGCGCAGCGCCATCGAGGTGCTGGTCGCCAACGGCGTCGACGTGCGGGTCGACGCGCGGGACTCGTGGGTGCCGACCCCCGCGCTCAGCCACGCGATCCTGACCTACAACCGCGGGAAGGATGCCGCGGACCCCACCCGCGCCGACGGCATCGTCGTGACGCCGAGCCACAACCCGCCGCGCGACGGCGGCTTCAAGTACAACCCGCCGAACGGCGGCCCGGCCGACACCGACGCGACCGGCTGGATCGCGAACCGGGCGAACGAGCTCATCGCCGCCGGCCTCGAGGGCGTCGCCCGGACGCCGTTCAAGGACCTCGATTCCGACACGCTCGGCCAGTACGACTTCCGCGACGCCTACGTGCGCGATCTCGCGAACATCATCGATGTCGAGGCGATCCGCAGCGCCGGCGTGCGCATCGGCGCCGACCCGCTGGGCGGCGCGTCCGTCGAATACTGGGCGCTCATCGCCGAGGTGCACGGCCTCGACCTCACGGTCGTGAACCCCGACGTCGACCCTACGTGGCGGTTCATGACGCTCGACTGGGACGAGAAGATCCGCATGGATCCGTCGTCGCCGTCGGCGATGGCCGGGCTCATCGGCCGCCGCGAGGAGTACGACATCCTCACCGGCAACGACGCCGACGCCGACCGCCACGGCATCGTCACGCCCGACGCCGGCCTCATGAACCCCAATCACTACCTCGCCGTCGCGATCGACTATCTGTATTCGCACCGGCCGGAATGGCCGGCGGATGCTGCGATCGGCAAGACTCTCGTGAGCTCGATGATCATCGACCGCGTGGCCGAATCGCTGGGCCGCGAGCTGCTCGAGGTTCCGGTCGGGTTCAAGTGGTTCGTGCCCGGGCTGCTGGACGGATCGGTCGCCTTCGGCGGCGAGGAGTCGGCGGGCGCATCGTTCCTCCGCAAGGACGGCTCGGTGTGGACGACCGACAAGGACGGCATCCTGCTGTGCCTCCTGGCAGCCGAGATCCTCGCGGTCACCGGCAAGACGCCTTCGCAGCGCTATGCCGAGCTCGAGGCCGAGTTCGGCGCCTCGGCCTACCAGCGCGTGGATGCCCCGGCGTCGCCCGCGCAGAAGGCGGCGCTCGGCAAGCTCGCCCCGGAGGCGGTGACCGCGACCGAGCTCGCGGGTGAGCCCATTACTGCGAAGCTCTCGCACGCGCCGGGCAACGGCGCCGCGATCGGCGGCCTCAAGGTGCAGACCGAGCATGCGTGGTTCGCCGCGCGCCCGTCGGGCACGGAAGACGTCTACAAGCTCTACGCCGAGTCGCTGCGCGGCCCCGAGCACCTGGCGCAGGTGCAGGCCGAGGCCCGCGAGGTCGTGTCGCAGGCGCTCGCAGGCGCCTGAGCCTTCCTCACACAGCGACGCCCGGACCCGCGCGCGGGAGCGCGCGGATCCGGGCGAGGTTCTGTGCGTTCGAGCCCGGGGTCGCCCGGGTCAGGCGCGGTTGACGCCGCGGCGGCGCGTGAAGAGCACGTAGAGGCCCAGCACGACGATCGAGCCGAGGATCGAGCCGATGATGCCCGACGGCTGCAGGAAGCCGCCGTTCGGGTCGCTGCCGAACAGCAGGAAGCCGAGGAAGCCACCGACGAACGAGCCCACGATTCCGAGGACGATCGTCAGCAGGATGCCCATGCTCTGCTTGCCGGGGATGACGGCGCGAGCGATGAGGCCGGCGATCAGGCCGATGATGATCAGGCCGAGGATGGTCCAGAGCATGTTTCTCTCCTTCTGTCTCCTGGACGCTGCGGGGGGTGCGGCGCCTCCTATGAGATGACGAAGACGCTATCGCCGCCCCTTCTCCCGGCCAGGCCTCTACCGCTCGAGCCTCGGGAACGGTACATTACGCGTCCGCGCGCTGCGGCCCCGGGGCCTGCGCAGCGTTCGGGGCGTTTCGACTCGCTCGTTCCTCGCTCGCTCAACTGTCACTGTGGGTAGTGGCTGACCGTGTCTGCTGGCAGGGTCGGCTTGGTGCTCGCTGTCGGGTGTGACTCGCCGCTCAACTGATCACGCCTGGCGTGTGTCTTCCGCTCGAACTGTCCACTCGATGGTGAGCGCCGACGCCGGGTCCTGCCCGTCGTGGTGACTTGATAGAAGCACGGCCGTGATGGCTCATGACAGTTCTGTCCCGCGACGACTCCATCAGAGCCCGGGCGTCGGCTACGACCGCCCCGTCCGCTCAAAGATCAGGAGATCGCAGTGACCATCGTCGCAGACAGGTACCGGTTCGTCACCGGTGTCGACACCCACTCCAAGAAGCATCAATACGCCGTCGTGGACCACACTGGCCGGCTCGTCGACGAACGCGCGTTCCCCACCTCCCCGGCAGGCATCGCCCGCGCTACGAAGTGGCTGGACACCATCGTCGGCGGTCAGCCGCTGCTGGTGGCCATCGATGGTGCCGGTTCCTACGGCCGACAGCTGGCCGAGGCGTTCGCGGGCACCGGTGCCCGGATCGTCGAAGCCCCGTCCATCCGCTACCGCCCCGCGGGCAAGGACGACCGCCTCGATGCCCGCACCGCCGCCACCACCGTGCTGCCGATGGACGCCGACCGGCTCACCGACCGCAAGGCCGGTGCCGAACGCGACGCGATCCAGGTGCTGCTCACCGCCCGGACCGAGATGACCCGGGACCGCACCCGCACCCTCAACGCGCTCACCGCGCTGACCCGCCGGTTCGATCTCGGCATCGATGCCCGCCGCTCCCTCACCACCGCGCAGATCACCACCATCGCGGCCTGGCGCACCCGCCCCACCGACCCCCTCGACGTCCGCACCGCCCGCGCCGAAGCCGTCCGGCTCGCCACCCGCGCCCGCACGCTGACCACAGACCTCGCCGGCAACAAAACCACCCTGCACCAGCTCACGGTCCAGCTCGTCCCGCAGCTGCTGGCCGAGCCCGGCATCGGGCCGGTCAGCGCCGCGCAACTCTACGCGTCCTGGTCACACCCTGGCCGGGTCCACTCCGAGGCCGCGTTTGCTCGCCTCGCCGGCGTCGCCCCGAAGCCCGCCTCCAGCGGCGACCGCGTCCGCCACCGCCTGGACCGCGGCGGCGACCGGCGCCTGAACGCCGCCCTGCACCGCATCGTGATCACCCGCTGGCGCGCCCACCCCGAAACCCTCGCCTACATCTCCCGACGCCGCGCCGAAGGACGCACCGACCGCGACATCCGCCGCTGCCTCAAACGCATCATCGCCCGACACCTCTACCGCCTCCTCGAAGCCGGTTGACGAACATAGAAGCTTCGAGCGGGAAACACGAGCGGAAGGAGCTGCAGCGCCCGGAGACGAAACGCCGTCGGTGCTCCGCGCCGACGTCAGGCCGTCGTGACCTCCAGCTCCACCCGGACGGGCAGCGACCATGCCGACGGACCCGCGGCCACGACGTACGTGCCCGGCTGCACCCGCAGCGCGCCGGCGTGGAGCCAGTCATCGACCGCCCCGGGGAGGCGCACGGCGTCGTCCCACACGGCGAGGCGCGCGGGAGAGAAGGTCAGCTCGACGTCGCGGGTCTCCCCGGGCGCGAGCCGCACGCGGCGATATGCCACCAGAATGCGGCGCGGCGCGGGCAGCGCCAGATCCGCCCCCGGCAGCGCGTACAGCTGCACGAGCTCCTCGGCGGCGCGATCGCCGGTGTTGCGCACTCGCACCACCGCGGTCATCACGGACTCGTCGGCCCGCGGCGCGAAGCCGGCGTGCCGGTGGGTCGGCGCGGGCGCGGGGGTCGCAGCATCCGTCAGTGAAACCGACTCGTACGCGACCGAGGTGTAGGTAAGTCCGTGCCCGAACGCGAACGTCGGCTCGCCGGACTGGTGACGGTAGGTCGCACCCTGGCGGAGGGTGTCGTAGTCGAACAGGTCGCCGGCCTGCTCCTCGGTGGCGGGCCAGCTCTGCGAGAGGCGGCCCGACGGCTCGCGGTCGCCCGAGAGGACGTCGATCACGCCGTGCCCGAGCTCCTGCCCGCCGTGGCTCGACCAGACGACGGTCTCGGCCTCGACGCCCTCGAGCACGTACGGGTAGCTCGACACGATCGTGAGCACGGCGCGCGGATTCGCCTCGCGCGCGGCGCGCCACACCTCGGCCCACGCGGCGGGAAGGCGCAGGTGCGGACGGTCCTCGGTCTCGCGGCCGTTGAGGTGGGGGTCGTTGCCGACCGCGACGATGACCGCATCGGCACGCGCGGCCGCCTCGGCGACGGCCGCGGCGCCCGATCGCACCACGCGCACGCCGAAGCGCTCGGCCTTGTCGAGCGTGACGGCCTCGGCGGCGAGCAGCCCCGAATCGCGGAACACCCGCAGCCACCGCCCCGACCCGAGGTGCAGGAGCGACCACGTACCGTCGGCGTGGACGTGCGTGCGGAAGCTCTCCTGCACGACCCACTCGCCGACGCGGGTGGCGTCGGCGCGCATCGGCCACTTCGCGCCGGCGAGCAGCAGTCCGCTCGCACGGGAGCGGAGCGTCAGGATGCCGTCGCCCCAGTCCGTCACGTCGAACAGGGCGTCGTCGGCCGCGGCGTCGCCTGCCGCCTCGACCACCGAGCCGTCGGCGTTCGACACGACGTACCGGCCGTTGGACGACGCCCGGAGCGCGATCGTGTCGGCGCCCGTCGCGAGTTCGGCCACGTCGAAGCGCTCGGCGGCGCCCGCGCCGATCCCGACCGCGTACGGCGGGGTGCCGGCATACCAGTCCGTGAGCACGAGGTCGGCGAGCGGGCCGACGACCGCGACCCGTGACGCCCGGGAGAGCGGCAGTACTCCGGCGTCGTTCCGCAGCACGACGACCGAGCGCACCACCGCCTCCCGAGCGAGTTCACGGGCGCCGGGCGCGTCGATCGCGTCGACGCCGATCCCCGCGTACGGGTCGGCGTCGCCGTCGAACTCGCCCGTCCGGATGCGCAGCTCGAGCAGTCGCAGCACGGCCTGGTCGACGTCGCCCCTGGTGAGCAGGCCCTCGGCGAGCGCCTGCGTCACATAGCCGATGGTGGGCGCCGCGTTCGCGTCGTTGTCGGTGAACGAGTCGAGGCCGGAGGTCACGAGGGCTGCCGCGGCGTGCACGTGGTCGGGCTGGGTGCGCTGCGTGGTGACGAGGAACGTCGGGGCACCGGCATCCGACACCACCGCGATCGACTCGTCGGACCACGTCCGGGCCTCCGCGACGAGCTCGGGCTGCGTGTGCGCCGGGACGCCGTTCACCCTGTTGTACGCGAGCATCATGCCGCCCGCGACACCCTCTTCGACCGCCTGCCGGAAGGCGGGCAGCTCCTCCTCGTGGAGCGTCCGCAGCGACATCTCGGACGACGTCGTCGAGCGGTCGGTCTCGTTGTTGTACGCGAGGAAGTGCTTGAGCGCGGGCACGGTGCGCCACACGCGGGGGTGGTCGCCGCGGAGCCCGCGCGAGTACGCGGTACCGAACACCGCGGTCACGTGCGGGTCTTCGGAGTAGCCCTCCTCGTTGCGGCCCCATGCCGGGTGACGCAGCGTGTTGACGACCGGCGCCCAGACGTTCAGGCTTACCAGCGGGTTCTCGGCGTGCTTCGCGCGCACCTCGATCGCCGCGACCTCGCCGACCTTCCGGACGAGATCGGTGTCCCACGTCGCGGCGAGGCCGACCGGCTGCGGGAACACCGTCGCACGCCCGAGCCACGCCGCGCCGTGCAGCGCCTCGCAGCCCGTGTGCCACGCCGCCACACCGAGCCGCTCGACCGCGGGCGCGGCCTGGTGCAGCATCGCGATGCGCTCCTCGGGCGTCAGCCGGTCGAGGAGATCGCGGGCGCGCGCGGCGAGCGGCTGGTCGACCTGCCGGAACACGGGCGCGTGGTCCTCGGCGAGCGTCGTGGTCGCAGCATCCGTTGCCACGTCAGTCATCGTGCGGTCTCCTCTTCGAGCTCGATACGGATCTCTCCGGATGCTGCGGCCCGGGCGATCCGGTCGCCCACCTGCAGCGCCCACGGGGCGTGCGCGTCGTCCGTCGACGCGATGATCGCGGCGCCCTCGCGGCGCACGCGGAACGTGGTGGCGCCGACGCCGTCTATGGATCCCTTGGCGTCGTGCCCCGGGACCCTCGTCTCACGGTCGTATCCGTCGGGCAACTCGAAGCAGCGCAGGGTCACGCCGTCGGACCAGTCGTAGTCGGGGCGGCTGTCGTCCGCGCCGAACGGCAGCACGGTGCCGGGGCGCACACGCAACGGCACGGAGTCGTACCCGTGGGTCTCGGAGACCCACCGGCGGCCGTCTGTGACCGAGCCGTCGAGGAGCGAGGTCCACTCCCCCTCGGGCACGTAGTACTCCACGCTGCCGTCGGCGGTGAAGATCGGCGCCACGAGCAGCGCGTCGCCCAGCATGTACTGGGTGTCGGCGTCGAAGCCCGAGCGGTCGCCGGGGAACTCGAGGGCCATCGGGCGCATCATCGGCGTGCCGCAGCGATGCGCCTGCTCGGCCGCGCCCGCGAGGTACGGCATGAGCCGCATCTTGAGCTTCGTGAACGTGCGGGCGATGTCGACCGCCTCGTCGTCGAACGCCCACGGAACGCGCACCGACGACGAGCCGTGCAGCCGCGAGTGCGACGACAGCAGTCCGAAGGCGAGCCAGCGCTTGAAGAGGCCCGGGTCGGGCGTGCCCTCGAAGCCGCCGATGTCATGGCTCCAGTACCCGAAGCCCGACATCGCGAGCGACAGACCGCCGCGGAGAGACTCGGCCATCGACAGGAACGTCGAGTCGTTGTCGCCGCCCCAGTGCACAGGGAACTGCTGCGATCCCGCGGTCGCCGAACGGGCGAAGACGACCGCGTCGCCGACACCGTGGTGCCGCTCGAGCGCGCGGAACACGACCTCGTTGTAGAGCTTCGCGTAGTAGTTGTGCATGCGGTGCGGGTCGGACCCGTCGTGCCACACGACTCCTTCGACCGGGATCCGCTCGCCGAAGTCCGTCTTGAACGCGTCGACCCCCTGGTCGAGCAGGCCCTGCAGCTTCGCGACGTACCAGTCCGCGGCATCCGGGTTCGTGAAGTCCACGAGTCCCATGCCCGCCTGCCACATGTCCCACTGCCAGACGCTGCCGTCGGTGCGCGTGAGCAGGTAGCCGTTGTCGGCCGCCTCGCGGAACAGCGCCGAGCGCTGCGCGATGTAGGGGTTGATCCACAGCGAGACGTGCACGTCGCGCTCGTGCATGCGGGCGATCTGCCCCACCGGGTCGTGGAACGCGCGCGAGTCCCACTCGAAGTCGCTCCACTGGTACTCGCGCATCCAGAAGCAGTCGTAGTGGAACACCGACAGCGGGATGTCGCGCTCGGCCATGCCGTCGACGAACGCGCTGACGGTGTCTTCGTCGTAGCTGGCGGTGAAGGATGTCGTGAGCCACAGCCCGAACGACCACGCGGGCACCCGCGCCGGGCGGCCGGTGAGCGCGGTGTAGCGGCGCAGCACGTCCTTCGGCTCGGGGCCGGCGATGACGTAGTACTCGAGCGACTCGCCGCCGACCGAGAACTGCACGCGCGAGTTGACCTCGCTGCCGATCTCGAACGACACGTTCTCGGGGTGGTCGACGAACACGCCGTACCCGCGCGAGGTGAGGTAGAACGGCACGTTCTTGTACGCCTGCTCGCTGGACGTGCCGCCGTCGGCGTTCCACGTGTCGACGGTCTGGCCGTTCTTGACGAAGGCGCCGAACCGCTCGCCGAGCCCGTAGACGCGCTCGCCCGGCTCGATGCTCAGCTGCTGGTGCACCCACGTGGGCTTCGTGCCCCCGGCGGCCGTGCCGGCGGTCCCGGCCGTGCCCGCGGTCGCGGCGGTGCCGTTCTTGCCCGTCGTGTCGGTGAAGTGGCCGATCGACCGCGGCAGCGAGCTCGTGAGCACGCGCCCGTCGGCCTCGACGAAGTCGACGCGCCACTGCCCCGCCGCGCGCGCGACGCGCACCTTCAGCGGGCCGGCGTCGAGCACGCCTTCGATGTCATCGACGGTGATGGTGGGCCGGAACCCCTCCGCGCCGAAGATCTCGAAGTCCGGCCCGCGGTGCACGGCGCCCGCGTGACGCTCGACCCGCACCTTGACGACGCCCGGCGCGGGCGCCGAGAACGTCATCGTGAGCATCGCGCGGTTGAGGGTGTCGCCCCGGTCGCGGATCGCGGCGGTCGGTGCGTACACGGTCATCGTGCCCGCCGCCTCGTCGACGCGGATGTCGTCGACCTCGACCGCGTACAGCGGGGCGAGGCCGGGCCTGGTCAGCCAGTAGCCATCGGTGAACTTCACTCTGCGTGCCTTTCGATGAGCACCATGGCGGCGCCGGAGGCCAGCGTCAGCTGCCCCTCGACGTCCGCGTCCGACAGGAGATCGCGGCGCGGGCCGGGCAGTGTGATCCGCCGCTCCTGTTCGCCGTGGTTGAGGAGGAAGAGGGCTTCGCCGCGCTGGACCGCCTCGACGCCTTCCGGCAGCGCGCGGCCGGGCAGGACGCCGACGACATCGGCAGCGTCGAGGGCGTCGTCGAGCACCGCGGCGAGCGCGTCGTCCGAGACGACAGCGCCGAGGTACCACGCGGTGCCGTCGCCGACGCGGTGGCGGGTGATCGCGGGTGCGCCTTCCAGGTGGCCGGCACCGAACCGGGCGAGCACGTCGGCACCCTCGGCGCGAAGGCGCTCGCCGAGAACGGATGCCTCGACCTCGGCGGGAGCGGTCGTCCAGGTCGGCTCGACCGCGACGGGGGTCGGCGCGTCCGGCAGACCCACCCACTCCTCGCCGCTCACACCGAGCACGTCGCGCAGCAGCACCGGCGAGCGGCCGGTCAGGATGCCCGCGTTGACGTCCGCGACCCCCGAGAACGGCCCGACCACAAGACTCGCACCGCGCTCGACCGCCGTGCGGAGGGTGGCGGCAGCATCCGTTTCGATGATGTACGTGTGCGGCACGAGCACGGTGGCGTACGCCGACAGGTCGGTGCCCGGACGCACGAGGTCGACCGCGACGCCGCGGCGCCAGAGCGCGCGGTGCCAGCGCTGCACCTGCTCGAGCGTGTCGAGGCGCTGCGTCGGGCGGCCCGGCTCGTCGGCGGCCCAGCGCGACGGCCAGTCGAAGAGGAGGGCGACGGATGCCTCGACCCGCGCACCCACGACGGACCGCAATCTGCGCAGGTCGGCGCCGAGCACGCATGTGTTCTCGAACACCTCGGTGTCGGCGCCGGCGTGGGGCAGCATCGCGGAGTGGAAGCGCTCGGCACCGGTGCGCGCCTGACGCCACTGGAAGAAGCAGATCGCATCGGCTCCGCGGGCGACCGCCTGCAGCGAGTCGAGGCGCGCACGGTCGCGGCTCTTGGGCAGGTTGTGCGGGCGCCACGACGTCGCGCTCACTGCCTGCTCCATGAGCACCCACGGCCGCCCGCCGCCGAGCGAGCGCATGAGGTCCTGCACGAGCGCGGTGTCGGAGGACGACGTCGCGGTCGCGTGGTCGGGGTACTGGTCGTCGGCGACGACGTCGACGTCGGCGGCCCACTCCCACAGGTCGGTGAGCGGCTCGAAGCCCATGAAGTTGGTCGTGATCGGCTGAGTGGCGCCGGTCGCGCGGATCGCGTCGCGCTGCTCGGTGAACACCCGCTGCAGTGCCCACGACGTGTAGCGACGGAAGTCGAGCGATTGCGCGGGGTTGACGAGATAGGGCATGCGCCGCGGTGGCACGATCTCGTCGAAGTCGCGATACCGCTGGGCCCACACGAGCGCGCCCCACGCGTCGTTGAGCGCCTCGATCGTGCCGTATCTCCCGCGCAGCCAGAGCCGGAACTCGCGGGCGGCCTCGTCGCCGAAGTCGATCTGCCCGAACTCGTTGCCGACGTGCCACAGGCGCACGGCGGGGTGCGCGGCGTAGCGCACGGCGAGGGCGGTCGCGATCGCGACGGCGTGCTCGCGGTAGACGCGCGAGGCCGGCGTGAACTGGTTGCGCGACCCGGCCGCGAGGCGCACGCCGTCGGGGTTCACGGGCAGCGTCTCGGGATGCAGGATGCCGAGCCACGGCGGCGGCGACGCGGTCGGGGTGGCGAGGTCCACGGCGATGCCGTGCGCGTGCAGCAGGTCGAGCACCTCGTCGAGCCAGGCGAAGTCGAACTGCCCCGGCGACGGCTCGAGGCGCGCCCAGCTGAACACCCCGACCGTCACGAGGTTGACGCCGGCGCGCACCATGAGGTCGGCATCCTCCTGCCAGAGATCGCGGGGCCACTGCTCGGGGTTGTAGTCACCGCCGAAGCAGATGCCGAGGTCGCGGGTGATCTCGGAGAACCCGTCGATGCGGCGCGGGTCGGGCGTGGTGGCCATGAAGCGGGGAACCTCTTCGCTGAGTTTCGATCGGACGTTGGCGGGATTGTCGGCGAGAAGGGCGTCGAACTTTCGAAGCGCTTCAACACTGAGAAGGTATACTACGACTGTGACGATGTCCACGCGCCGCGATGATGCGGCCCCGCAGGTCCTTTCCGAAGGCCTCCACGTCCTGCGCGCCTCCACGCCCGCCGCGCGGTGGCTCGAGGCGTACCCGGTCGGCAACGGCGTGCGGGGTGCGATGTGCGCGGGGCTCACCGGCGGCGAGCGACTGTGGTTGAACGACATCACGGCCTGGTCGGGCCACGCCGGCGCCGACCCGCTGGAGGGGGTCACCGCCCGCGGGCCGCAGACGCTCGACGCCGTGCGTGCCGCAATCGACGCCGGCGACCTCGACACCGCCGAAGCGCTGCTGCGGCGCATGCAGACCCCGTGGGCGCAGGCGTACCTGCCGCTCGGGTGGATCGACCTGGCGGTGGAGACGGATGCTGGGGGCCTTGGTTCGCTGCCGGGTCCGGGGCGTTTCGACGCGGTCGCTGGCGCTCCCTCGCTCAACGAGCGGGGGGCCGGCTTTGAACCGGTCGTTGAGCGAGCGAGGAACGAGCGCGTCGAAACGCCTCGGGTCTACGGGCGGCGCCTCGACCTCACGACCGGCGTCGCGACGCACGCGTACGCCGTCGGCGACGTGGACGTGCGGCACCGCACCTGGGCGGATCTGGTGACGGGCGCGCTCATGCACGAGGTCACGGCGAGCGAGCCCGTCCGCGTGCGCCTCGAGATCGGGTCGCTCCTGCGCCCGCGCTCGGCGCCGCGATCGGCGGGCGGGGACCTCGCCACCGAGTGGTGGCTCCCGGTCGACGTCGCGCCCGGTCACGAGAGCCCCGCCGAGCCCATCCGGTACGACGAGCGAACCGGCCGGCACGGCGCGATCGTCGTCCAGGCCCGCGGCGCCTCCGAGGTCGTCGACGGGGTTCTCGTCGGTGCGCCCGCGACGACGCACCTGTTCGCGATCGCGACCGCCACCGCGCCTGCGCTTCCCGGCGACCCGGCCGATGCCCGCGACGCGGAGGGACACGCCGCGGCGGTGCTGCGCGGCATCCGCGGCTCCGTCGATGTGCACGCGACCGCGGCCGAGCTCCTCGCCGCCCATGAGGCCGCGCACGGCGAACTCTACGGGCGCTGCACACTCGACCTGGCGAGGCCTGACGACACGACGGCGCTCGACACCGTCGACCGCGTCGCCCGGGCGCAGGAGCGCGACGACCCCGGCCTCGCCGCGCTCGCGTTCCACTACGGGCGGTACCTGATGATCGCGTCGTCCCAGCCGGGCGGACTGCCGATCACGCTCCAGGGACTGTGGAACGCCGAGCTTCCCGGCCCCTGGTCGAGCTCGTACACCCTCAACATCAACACGCAGATGGCGTACTGGCCGGCCGAGATCACGAACCTCGCGGAGTGCCACGAGCCCTTGCTGCGGTTCACGCGGCGGCTCTCTCAGACCTCCGGCCCGGTCGTCGCCCGCGAGCTCTACGGCGCCGACGGCTTCGTGGCGCACCACAACTCCGATGCGTGGGCGTACGCCGCGCCCGTCGGCGCCGGCCACGGCGACCCGGCGTGGGCGACCTGGCCGCTCGGCGGCGTATGGCTCGCGCTGCACCTCTGGGAGCACTACTCGTACGGCGGCGACCGGACGTTCCTGCGCGAAGAGGCGTGGCCGGTGCTGCGCTCGGCGGCGGCCTTCGCGCTGTCGTGGATCCAGACCGACGGCGAGCGCGCGTGGACGAGCCCGTCGACGTCGCCCGAGAACCACTACCTCGATGCCGACGGCCGCGAGCGCGGCGTCGCGGTGTCGTCGACGATGGACATCGCGCTGCTGCGCGAGCTCGCTGCGGTGTGCCGCGGCGCCGCGACGGTGCTGGACCACGACGAACCCTGGGTCGCCGAGCTCAGCGAGCTCACGGATGCCCTCCCCGACCCGCAGGTGTCGGCACGCGGCGACCTGCTCGAGTGGGATCGCGAGCGCGTCGAGGCGGAGCCCCTCCATCGGCATCTCTCGCACCTCGTCGGCCTCTTCCCGTTCGCGCAGATCACGCCGGACGCGACCCCCGGCCTCGCGCGCGCGGCATCCGAGTCCATCCGCCTGCGCGGACCCGAGTCGACCGGCTGGGCGCTCGCGTGGCGTGCCGCGATGCAGGCGCGCCTGGGCGACGGGCCGGCCGTGCACGCGCAACTGCGGATGGCGCTGCGCCCCGCCGACGGAGGCCCCCATGCCCACCGCGGCGGCCTCTACCCCAACCTCTTCAGCGCCCACCCCCCGTACCAGATCGACGGCAACCTGGGCGTGACCGCGGCCATCGCCGAGGCCCTCGTCCAGTCGTTCGACGAGCACTCACGCCCGGTCACTTCCGGGTTTGGGGCGCAGAACCTCCGTTGGGGCGCAGAATCTCCGCCCCAACGGAGGAATGACGCCCCAAACCTCGCCGACGAGGCGACGGCGGCCGTCACGCTGCGACTGCTGCCGGCGCTGCCGCCGCAATGGCCCGATGGTCGGGTGCGCGGCATCCGTTCCCGGGGAGATGTGTCGGTCGACCTGGAATGGTCCGGCGGAGAACTCGTGGCGGCGCGGCTTCGCGCGGGCGCGCGAGCGGTGACAATGAATGTGCACGGGCCGGACGGTTCCCTCGGGACCTTCGAGCTCGCACCCGGAACCACACGGGTGATCGAACGAGGAGAGCGGGGGACCTCATGGTGACGATCGCGGATGTCGCGCAGAAGGCGGGCGTGTCGATCTCGACGGTGTCGTACGTCATGAGCGGCAAGCGGGCCATCTCGCAGGAGACGCGCGACCGCGTCGAGAAGGCGATCGACAGCCTCGGCTTCAGCCCGCACGCGGGGGCGCGGTCGCTGGCTTCCCGCTCGACGAACGTCATCGGCCTGCAGGCGCCGCTGCGCACCGGCGTCGACGTGCACGTCGTGATGCAGATCGTCACCGGCGTCGTCACCCAGGCGCGCAAGCACGGGTACGACATCCTGCTGCTCGCGAGCGACGACTCCAAGGCGCTGCAGCGCGCGGCGAAGGGCTCGATGGTCGACGCGCTTCTGGTCATGGACGTCGAGTCCGACGACCCGCGCATCGACACCCTGTCGGGCCTGGGGCATCCGAGCGTGCTCATCGGGCTCCCCGAGGGGCGTCGCTCCGTCCCGTGCGTCGACTTCGACTTCGAGGCCGCCGGATGGCTCGCCGTCGACCGGCTCGTCGCGCTCGGGCACAAGCGCATCGCGCTCATCGGCTCGCCGCCCGAGGTCATGTCGCGCCACACGTCGTACGCCGACCGGCTCGCACGCGGCTTCCTCGCGGCGTGCGACGCGAACGGCGTGACAGGCACCGTGCATGCGTGCCCGAGCTCGGCCGAGTCCATCGCCACGGTCGACGGCGTGATGACGGAGGACCCGAGCATCACGGGCTTCTTCGTGCACAACGAGGGCGCCCTCCCCCACGTCGCGGCCACGATCGGGCAACGCGGCCGCCGGCGCGGGGACGAGCCCGCCATCGTGGCGCTGTGCCCGGACGACGTGGCGCGCTCGGTGCCGGGTCTCGCCGACAGCATCGCGGTGCCCGCCGAGGCGATCGGCGCGGCGGCGACCGACATGATCTGCGAGATCCTGGCGAGCGGCGCGAAGCCCGCGGTGCGCCTGCTGCCGCCGGCGCTGACCGGCGCGTCCACGACCCCCTGACCGCGGCATGAGGATCGACCCCGACAGCCGCGCCCTCGGCGGCTTCTCGACGTTCCTGACGTTCGTCGGGCTCAACCTGCTGTACATCCTCGTGTGCCTGCCGATCGTCACGATCGGCGCCGCGACGAGCGCGCTGTACGAGGTGACGATCCGCTACTCCGACGACGAGAGCGGACGCCCCCTCAAGGACTTCTTCCCGGCGTTCCGCGCGAACTTCGGCCGCGCGACGGTGCTGATGCTGTGCCTGCTCGTGCCCGCCGTGCTGCTCGGGTTCTCGAGCGTGTTCTGGTTCTCGTACCCTGCGCTGTTCGCGGGCGTGGCCGGGGTCGTCGCGGTGATCGGCGCGGTCTACCTCTTCGCCGCGTTCCTCTACGCGATGGCTCAGGTCGCGTACCTCACGGGACCCGTGCGCCAGACGCTGAAGAATTCGATGCTCCTCCCGGCCGCGGAGCCCGTACGCACGTTGGGAGTGCTGGTCATCCCGGTGACGGCGGTCGCCTTGACGATCCTGTTCCCGCCGGTCGCGATCCTCGTGGGGACGATCGGCTTCTCCGTCGGCGCCTACGCCACCGCGTTCCTCTTCCGCAGCGTCTTCGCCCGCCACGAGGCCTGACTGCTCAATCACCTGTGGGCCGCGCAGAGCGACGCGGTCTTGCGCCGTGGTTGGCGCCCACCACTTGCCATAGCCTCAATGAACTTCCGACGCACACGTCCGACCGTGACGCCCACGGCCGATGAACTTCCGACGCACACGTCCAACCACCACGCCCACGGCCGATGAACTTCCGACGCACACGTGCCGGCGCTGAGCGCGACACCTTGACTCGCCGCGCCGGCGCTATCGAAACGTGTGAGTCGGAAGTTCATCGACCCCAGCGGAGGTTCCTGCCCGTGCGCGACGCCGGGGCCGCAGCATCCGTAAAAAGTCGAAGGGCTCGGGATGCTGGATCCCGAGCCCTTCGCTTCACACGGTGTGGGTTAGCCTGTGAACTCCTCTGCCACGGCTTCGCGCGCGTCGTTCTGCGACTTCGCGTTGGTCATGTCGAAGTCGAGGACCTTCTCGTAGCCGAGGCCGTTGGCGGTCTCGATGAGCTCGTCGCGCAGCGACTCGAACTGGGCCTCGTTCTCGGCGAAGACCATCTGCCACGAGAACTGCTTGATGATCTCCTTGACCTGGTTGCGCAGGGTCTCGATCTCGGAGTCATCGGCCGGCGCCGCGTAGCTCGCGCCCGGCGCGACGAGCACCTGGTCGTTGGTCTGCAGGTACTCCATGGTCGAGGTCGCGCCGCCCATCTTCTCCGACCAGTCCACGGTCAGCGGGTTGGCGATCGACGCCTGGTAGGTCGGCCAGAACGTGTAGCTGTACGGCAGGCCCGTCTCGGGGTCGGTGTCGATCGGAAGCACCGCGCTGAGGTTCAGCGCGGACACGCCGTCGGCGTACTCGCCGCCGCCCCACTCCTCGGGAACGGTCGCACCGCCCTGCAGGAAGACCTCGTTGCCGAACTCGGTGAGCTCGGGCTCGCCCGCGTCGTTGACGTCCCACGTGAGACCCTTCGGGCCCGCGGACG
The DNA here is from genome assembly GCF_041938625.1 of Microbacterium trichothecenolyticum. GTDB lineage: Bacteria > Actinomycetota > Actinomycetes > Actinomycetales > Microbacteriaceae > Microbacterium > Microbacterium trichothecenolyticum_D. The sequence continues at coordinate 3,974,915 of NZ_CP169427.1, forward strand.
CTCCGGTCTGGCTGCTGTTGGCGTACGCGCCCTCGGGCGAGTAGAGCCAGTCGATGAACGCGGCGATGCGCTCGGGGTCCTCAGCCTTCGACCCGATCGCGAACACCTGCTTGCCGCCGTACGCCTCGGCGCCGTACGAGAAGATGTTCTGGTCCGCCAGCGGCACCATCTCGAAGCCCTTGCCGGCGGCCATGTTCTCCTCGGTGTTGAAGGCGGACTGGCCCAGCCACGGCCACCACGAGAAGAGCACCTGGCCGTTCTGGAACTTCGAGAAGAGCGTGTCGTAGTTCTGCGTCGTCGACTCGGGGTCGACGAGGCCGAGCTGGTTGGCGTCGAAGTAGAGCTTCAGATTGCGGATGTACTCGCCGTCGGGGTCGAGGATCGACTGGTAGTCCGAGCCGTCGGCCTTGGCGAGCACGAATCCGATCTCGTCGTAGCCGTAGAAGCAGGCGGGCTGCTTGGCCGTGACCATCATGTTGCCGTCCCAGTCCTTGAAGAGCGAGAAGGCGTAGGTGGGCTGGCCGTTGTCGGCGGTCGGGTGCGCGGCCTGCATGTCGGCGAGCACCGGAAGAAGGTCCTCGAGGGTGCCGATCTCGGGGTAGCCGGCCTCCTTGTAGTAGTCCCAGCGCAGGTACGGGCCGAAGGTCGGGTTGAGGCCCTCCGACGGCTCGGTGGGCTTGAGCGAGGAGACGGCCGACGGGAAGCCGTAGACGCCGTCCTTGCCGTCGTTGAGGTGCTCGACCGCGGCGTCGAACTTCGCGAGGTTGTCCATCGCGCCGTAGTAGTCCGCCGAGTCCTTGACCAGGCCGCCCTCGATGAGCTCGTCGAGCTTCTCGCCCTTGTCGGTGATGATCAGGTCGCCGAGGTCGCCGGCCGCGACGCGCGTGTTGTAGAGGGTGTCACCGCCGCCCGCGACGTTCGGGGCGATGATGTTCAGCTTCATGTTGAACTTGTCTTCGACGATCTTGGCGAACCAGCCCTGCTGGACGCCCATGTAGTTCGCGAGACCATCGAACACATCGATCGTGATCTCCTCGTCCCACTTCTCGGGGAACTGGTCGATCGCGCCCTGGTCGTCTCCGCCGCCCGCGCTGCAGGAGGCGAGCGAGCCCGCGGCGAGCAGTGCCACGAGAGCCAGGGACACCTTCTTTCGAAGCGTCATTGCTTTCCTTTCTTGGTGGTTCTCTTGGTGGTCCGTGGCCGCCGTCAACCCTTGACGGCGCCCAGCATGATGCCCTTCACGAAGAAGCGCTGGAACAGGGGATAGATGAAGATGATCGGCAGCACGACGAGCACCGAGACGGTCATGCGTATCGAGGTGGGCGTCTGCTCGGTGGCGAGCCCGGCGATCTGGCCGATGTTGCCGCCGGCATTCTGCGCTGCCTGAGCGAGGCTCGATGCCTGGTTGATGAACATGTAGAGCAGGTACTGCAGCGTGTACAGGCTCTGGTCCGTGATGTAGATCAGGGTGTCCTGGAAGCTGTTCCACTGCGTCACCGCGCTGAAGATCGCGATCGTCGCGAGGATCGGCGTCATGTTCGGCAGGTACACCCTGAAGAAGACCTGCAGGATGTTGGCGCCGTCCACCTCGGCCGCCTCCTGCAGCTCCTTCGGCATCGACTCGACGTAGGTCTTCGCGAGGATGACGTTGAACGGCTGCACCACGAACGGGAGCACGTACACCCAGAAGTTGTTGGTGAGACCCAGCGTCTTCATGATGATGAACACCGGGATCAGGCCCGCGCTGAAGTACATCGTGATGATGAGGAAGCGGTACCAGAACTTGCGGCCCCACATGCGGGTCTGCGTGAACATGAACCCGAGGAACGCGGAGGCCAGCACCGTCAGGGCGGTGCCGATGACCGTGCGGCCGACGCTGACGACGGTCGCCATCGGCAGGCCCGGCAGCTGGAAGACCTGGGCGTAGTTCGACAGGTGGAACCCGACCGGCCACAGCCGCACGTCGCCGAGCGCCGAGATGTCGTTGGCGCTGACCGAGTTGATGATCAGGTAGTAGAAGGGGTACGCGCAGATCAGGGCGAACAGGAGGAACAGCGCATAGTTCGCGAGGCGGAACACCGCATCGCCGACCGTTCCGCGGTAGCGCGCCGAGGTGTCGCCCTTCTTCGTCGTGGTGAGCGTCTTCGTCATCGTCGTGGTCATGACCGGCCTCTCAGACGATCGATTCGCCGCGGACGCGCTTGGAGACCGCGTTGACGGTGAGCAGCAGGGCGACCGAGATCAGGCTCTTGAGCATGCCGATCGCCGTGGCCATCGACAGGCTGTTCCCTGTCATGCCGATGTTGTAGACGTACAGGTCGAGCACCTGGATCCACTGCTTGTTGAACGCGTTCTGGAACACGTAGTACTGCTCCATGCCGTTGTTGAGGATGTTCGCGATCGACAGCAGCAGGAGGACGAGATAGGTCGGCATCAGCTGCGGGATCGTGATGTAACGCATCAGCTGGAACCGGCCGGCGCCGTCGATGCGCGCCGACTCGTACAGCGACTGGTCGATGCCCGCGATCGCGGCGAGGTAGATGATCGCGCCCCAGCCGAGCCCCTTCCAGATGCTCCAGAGCGTCATGGTGATCCAGACGTTCTGGTCGGTGTCGAGGAATTTGATCGGCGCCGTGATGAGCCCGGCGTCGGTGAGCACGTCGTTGACGAGACCCGAGCTCGAGAACAGCGAGAACGCGATCATGTAGACCAGCACCCACGAGATGAAGTTCGGGAGGGCCGTGAGCGTCTGCACCGAGTTGCGGAACCAGGGCGCCTTGATCTCGTTGAGGAGGATCGCGAAGAACAGCGGCAGGACGGATGTCGCGATCCCGAGGAAGCTGATCGCGAGCGTGTTCAGCAGCACCTGGCCGATCTGCGCCATCTGCGTGGGCGAGGAGACCAGCATCTGGAACCACTGCAGGCCGACGAACTCGCTGCCCTCCAGGCCGAGCGCCGGCTTGTAGTCGTACAGCGAGTAGATCCAGCCGTACAGCGGGAGGTACGAGAACAGGAACGCCAGGACCAGGAACGGCACGATGCAGAGGAACAGCGTGAACGACGTCCGGCTGCCCGCGGGACGCAGCCGCCGACCGCGCTGCTTCTTGACGTTCTGGTCGAGGTTGTGGACGGCCGCCTCCTGGAAAACGACCTGCGACTGCGCCTGAGTGGTCATCGGTGCGTGCCCTGGTTCGTGGCATCCGCCGAGGCCGGGTGAGCATGCCGTTCCATGTCACTCCTTCGTGTACGTGGCTGCCGCTCTGTCGAGGGGCGGGATCCGAGGTTCGTCCGTCGAACCGCTTCGATTTCGAACCGCTTCGATTGAAGAGTAGGCGGGCGCAGACGATTCGTCAAATGTCTTCTCGTCACGCGGGGGTAACGATCCGGCGGAGTCTGTGAGACTCTGCCACGATTCGGAAAGCGCCTACCATGGTCGGATCGGACGCGCGGGGGCGTCCGCCCGGACCCGCTCCGGGTGAGCAGGACAGGACGAACGACATGAAGCGAGTCGGCATCCGCGATGTCGCCGAGCGCGCAGGCGTCTCCATCAGCACCGTGTCGAACGCCCTCAACCGCCCGCACATGGTCAGCGAGCGACTCGTCGACCGCGTGCGCTCCGCGGCCGACCAGCTCGGCTACGTGCCGCTCCAGGCCGCGCAGCAGCTGCGGGCCGGACGCTCCGGCCTGCTGGGCATGACGGTGATCAACATCGCGAACCCCTTCTTCGCCGACATGGTCGCCGGCGCCGAGGACGCCGCCTCCGCCGCGGGGCTGCGTGTGCTGGTCGGCAACTCGAGCGACGACGTCGCCAAGGAGCGTGACCACCTCGAGCTGTTCGAGCGCGTGCAGGTCGAGGGGGCGCTGGTCAGCCCGTTCGGCCCCCTCGAACCCTGGCTGCACCGACTGCGAGGCCGCGGCATCCCGGTCGTCCTCGTCGACGCGATCGACGACTCCGGTGAGCTGCCCTCGGTGTCGTTCGACGACGTCGCGGGCGGCCGGCTCGCCGCCGAGCACCTGCTCGCCGCCGGGCGGCAGCGGCTCGCATTCGTGGGCGCTCGCGCGGAGGTGCGCCAGGTGCGCGAACGCCTGCAGGGCGCCCGGCTCGCCGTCGCCGCCCACCCCGGCGCGACGCTCGAGCCGATCTGGACCGAGCGCACGACGTCGGAGCTCGGCGTCGCGTTCGCCGAACAGCTCGCCGCCCGCTCCCCCGCCGATCGCCCGGACGGGATCGTCACCTCCAACGACCACCTCGCCATCGGACTGGTGCACGGACTCATCTCGCGGGGAGTGCGGGTTCCCGAGGACGTGGGCGTCGTCGGCTACGACGACATCGAGTTCGCCGCGATCGCCGGAGTGCCGCTCACCTCCGTGCGCCAGCCGGCCCGCGAGATGGGCCGCACCGCAGCGGAGACGCTGCTCGCCCGGATCAGCGGCACGGCGGGCGCCGACCTCGGAAGTGTGGTCTATCGGCCCGAACTGATCGTTCGCGCCAGTACCATGTCGGCATGACGCAGAAAGCGTTTACCGGACCCATCCGCATCATCTCGATCGCGCAGAACCCGCGCCCCGGCCGCTCGGTGCTGAAGCTGCTCGCCCGCCGGCCCGGCCGCATGACGCTGGCGGTCCTCGCGTTCGCCTGCAAGGAGATCCCGCTGTGGTTCCTGCCCGTCGTCACGGCACGGATCATCGACATCGTCGCGACCGGCGGCGAGGTCTCGACGGTGCTCATCTGGTTCTCGGTGGCGGCAGTGCTGCTCGTCCAGAACTACCCGATGCACATCGTCTACACGCGCAACTTCATGACGGTCGTGCGCGACACCGGCGCCGACCTCCGCAACGCACTCGCGGCGCGCCTGCAGAGCCTCTCGATCGGCTACCACACGCGGGTGAGCTCCTCGATCGTGCAGACCAAGGTCGTACGCGACGTCGAGAACATCGAGCTCATGCTCCAGCAGGTGACCCATCCGCTGCTGTCGGCCACCATGGTCATGATCGGTGCCATCTCGATGACCGCGATCGCGGTGCCGCAGTTCCTGCCGGTCTACGCGCTCGCGATCCCGATCGCCATCGGCATCCGCTACGGACTGCGCAACCGGTCGCGCGAACGCAACGAGGTGTTCCGCCGCGAGGTCGAGACCCTGTCCGCGCGCGTCGGGGAGATGGCCTCGCTCATCCCCGTCACGCGCGCGCACGGCCTCGAGCGGACGGCCGTCACCCGCGTCGCCTCCGGCGCCGACGGCGTGCGCCGCGCGGGCCTGCACCTCGACATGCTGAACGGCCATGTGGCGTCGATCTCGTGGGTCGCGATGCAGCTTCTGGGAGTGGGATGCCTCGTGCTCGCGGCGATCTTCTCGCTCACCGGTTTCCTCCCCATCACCCCGGGCGAGGTCGTGCTGCTGTCGACCTACTTCACGCTCTTGACCGGCGGCCTGACGCAGCTGCTGATGCTGATCCCGGTCGGCGCGCGCGGCCTGGAGTCGATGCGGTCGATCTCGGAGGTGCTGCAGGAGCCCGACCTCGAGCAGAACGAGGGCAAGCGCGCCGTCGCGCACGTCGGCGGACACCTCGAGCTGGAGCACGTGTCGCACCGCTACGACGAGGCGGAGCGGGATGCCGTGCACGACATCTCGCTGGACATCACGCCCGGCGAGACCGTGGCCTTCGTGGGCTCATCGGGCTCGGGAAAGTCGACGATGCTCAACCTCGTGCTCGGCTTCGTGCGCCCGACCTCGGGCCGCATCCTGCTCGACGGCGTCGATATGCAGGCCCTCGATCTGCGCACCGTGCGCCAGTCGGTCTCGGTCGTGCCGCAGGAGTCGGTGCTCTTCGAAGGGACGATCCGCGAGAACATCGCGTACGGCCTCGACGACGTGTCGGACGATCGCCTGCACGCGGCCCTGCGCGACGCGAACGCCGCCGAGTTCGTCGACCGGCTCCCCGACGGATGGGACACGGTGGTCGGCGAGCGCGGCGCACGCCTCTCCGGCGGCCAGCGCCAGCGCCTCGCGATTGCGCGGGCGCTGGTGCGCGACCCCCGCATCCTGCTGCTCGACGAGGCGACCTCGGCCCTCGACCCCGAGTCGGAGGAGCTCGTCAAAGAGGCGCTCAACCGACTCATGAAGGGCCGCACGACTCTCGTCGTCGCCCACCGTCTGTCGACGATCCGCCAGGCCGACCGCATCGTGGTGCTCGAGCACGGCGAGGTCGTCGAGGTCGGCGGGCACGATGCCCTCGTCGCCGCCGAGGGCCGCTACGCCCACCTGCACGCGACGCAGGCCGGCCTCCCCCGTTAGGCGAGCCAGAGAGCGGGATAGCGCTTTCCGCTTCAAGCACCTACCATGGAGGAGCGGGTGGGGCGGGGCCGCAGCATCCGTTCGCGATCCACCCGAAGGAGCAACCGTGACCGACACCCTCCGCTGCGCCATCGTGGGCACGGGAGCGATCGCCCACGCGCACGCGAAAGCCATCGCGGCCTACCCGCACGCCGAGCTGGTCGCGGTCACCGACCTCAGCCGGGCGTCGGCCGAGGCCTTCGCCGAGACGTACCGCGCGCCGGCCGTGTACGACGATCTCGATGCGCTCCTCGCCGCCGAGCACCCTGACGTCGTCCACATCTGCACTCCCCCGGGCGCGCACACCGCACAGACGCTCGCGGCGTTCGCGGCCGGCGCGCATGTCGTGGTCGAGAAGCCCCCGGCACCGTCGCTCGATGAGCTGCAGGAGATGACGGATGCTGCGGCCGCCGCGGGCCGGCAGCTCGCCGTCGTCTTCCAGCAGCGCACCGGCACCGCCCCCGCTCACGTGAAGCGCCTGCTCGACTCCGGCGCGCTCGGTCGGCCGCTCGTCGCCCAGTGCCAGACGCTCTGGTACCGAGACGCCGCGTACTTCGCCGTGCCGTGGCGCGGCCGGTGGGAGACCGAGGGCGGAGGCACGACGCTCGGCCACGCCATCCACCAGCTCGACCTGCTGGCGTTCCTGCTCGGCGACTGGACGCGGGTCGAGGGACGGCTCTGGCGCCTCGACCGCGAGACGAGCACCGAGGACGTCTCGACCGCGACGGTGGTGTTCGAGGGCGGCGTCGTCGCACAGGTCGTCTCGAGCACGCTGTCGCCGCGCGAGACGAGCTCGATCCGCATCGACACCGAGAAGGCGACGGTCACCGTCGACCACCTGTACGGCCACGGTCACGAGAACTGGCGCATCACCCCGGCGCCGTTCGTCGACGCCGACGAGGCCGCGACCTGGGAACTGACCGGCCCCGAGGAGCGCAGCGACCACGCGTACCTGCTGCGCGACGTGTTCGACGCCCTCCGCTCGGGCGCGCCCCTGCCGCCCACGGCCGAAGCACCGGCGCGTTCGCTCGAGCTGGTCGCGGCGATCTACGCGTCGGCCGACGCCGACGGCGCGGTCGTGAAGCCCGCCGACCTCGCGGCGCACCCGACGCACCGCCGGAGCTTCGCGAGCGCCGTCATCGACCTGCGGCCGGCCCGCTGACCGTCGGTCATCCAGATCGGGTGGCACGGCTCGGTCGTCACCCGCGATGAGGCCCGGCTGTACTTCTTCCGGCACCCCTGGTGTGGGACGGCAGCGAACTCGCCGACGTCGACGAGCGCAGCCACCGGCGCAGCCCGCGCACGTCGCGCGCCCGCGCGTGGTCGACGGTGACCTCGTCGCCGAGCGCTGATCCGCGGCATCCGTCCCACGCCCCTCCGCTCACCCCCGTCAACAGGTCAACCGGGGTTCCGCATGAGAGGAGCGAGTGGGGTGCCCCAGCGATGGTGGAGTCTGGTCCTGTGGAGGAGATGAACTCAGGGAGTAAGGATCCCCGGGCTGGTGGGCGCCATCAGTACACGCCGGCCGAGCGGGCCGAGGCGGTGCGGATCGTTCGGTCGTCGAAGGGGCGCACGATCTTGGAGATCGCCGCGGAGTTGGGCATCAATGACAAGACGTTGAACCAGTGGGTCGTGCAGGCGCGCAACGCGGACATCGATCCGGAGGGCTCGATGACGGATGCCGCGAAGCGGCGGATCCGGGCGCTGGAGAACCAGGTCGCGCAGTTGGAGAAGGATCTCGAGTTCGAGAAAAAAGCGCGGGCCTTCACCCAGGCGATCTCACTGCGTCGGAGAAATTCGAAGTGATCGATGGGTTGAAGGCAGACTTCGGGATCAAGTACCTGTGCGGCAAGCTCGGTGTGTCCGAGTCCGGATATCACGCCCGTCAGAGCCGGCCGCTGTCGGCGCGGGAATCGCGGCGGTGGCAGACGACCTCGCGAGTGCTGGGTGCGTTCGTGCAGTCCGGCCGCGCGGATGGGCACCGCAAGATCGCCGCGACACTGCGCGCCGACGGCTACAGCGTCAACGACAAGACCGTGCTCGCGGTGATGCGGGATCTGGGCGTGATGGCTCCCGCGGCCCGGGCCGCGTATCGGAAGGCGGCCGCGCGTGCCCGACGCACACCGGACCCCGCCGACCTGGTGCAGCGCCGCTTCAACGACACGATCCGGCCCGGGACGGTGCTGGTGGGCGACATCACATACGTCGCCACCGCGGAGGGCTGGTTGTATCTGGCGACCGTCATCGACCTGGCCACCCGCATGGTGATCGGCTGGGCAACCGGGAAACGACAGACCGCGGAGCTGGTCGTCGCCGCCATGAAACGTGCCCAGGCGACCGGTCACGTCCAGCCCGGTGCGATCTTCCACTCCGACCACGGCACCCAGTACCGCTCCAAACGGTTCGCCCGCTTCTGCACCCGTCACGGCATCCGCCGCTCGATGGGTGAGAACTTCGAATGCTGGGACAACGCGGTCGCGGAATCGTTCTTCTCGAAGATCAAGAACGAACGACTCCGCTGGCTGCAGCTGACCACCCGCCGCCACGCGACCCGAGAGATCGCGGACTACATCGAACACTTCAACACCACACGCCGGCACCAGACCCTCGGCTACGCCACCCCCGCCGAGACCATGACCCGACTCACAACCCGACCCGCTGCAATCGCAGCCTGAAACGAAAGGAGCAGGGACCGACTCCACGACACGCGGAGCGCCCTAGAGCGAATCTCTCCTGCAGAAGGCCGGTTGACCTGTGGGAAGCGGGGGGGCCGGCCCCGTAGCTGACTGGGACCGCGCACAGTCGCAGCCGCCGCTCGTTACTGAATCGTTCTAATTTCTCGGGACGATGTCTTGCGAAACGTTTTTTGAGCGAGTACGGTAGCGGGCAAGCGCTTTCCAGCATCGCAAGATCAGCACCACGAGCGCCCGACACCGCACATACAGACGAGGAACGTCTCGCGCGGACGAGAGAACGCAGACGTTCACAAGGAGGACAAGGATGTTCAGCAAGAAGCGGGCATTCGCCGCAGCCGCGTTCGCGGCCGGCGCCGCCCTGGTGCTCGCCGGCTGCGCCGGCGGCAGCGACGAGACCCCGGACGCCGCGCCCACGTTCGACCCGAACGAAGAGGTCACGCTCGACCTCGCGTTCTGGGGCAACGATGTGCGCGCCGAGCTCTACAACGAGGCCATCGCGGCGTTCAACGAGGAGTACCCGAACATCACGGTGAACGCGACGTTCCTCGCGTTCCCGGAGTTCTGGGAGAAGCGCCAGACCGAGGCTGCCGGCGGCAACCTTCCCGACGTCATGCAGTTCGACTACTCGTACCTGCGGCAGTACTCCGAGAACGGCCTTCTGCTTCCCCTCGACCCGTACCTCGGCAACATCATCGAGACCGACCCGCTGCCCGAGAACATCCTCAGCATCGGCGTCGTCGGCGACGAGACCACCGGCATTCCGACCTCGACCAACGCGTGGGGCCTGTTCACCAACCCGGTTCTGCTCGAGCAGGCCGGCGTGGAGGAGTTCGCCGGAGGCAGCTGGGAGGACTACGCCGAGTGGATGGGTGAGGTCACCGACGGCGCCGGCGGCGCGTTCTGGGGTGGCGGCGACTACACCGGCCGCATCCAGAACTTCGAGCTGCAGCTGCGCTCGGAGGGCTCGTACCTGTTCAGCGAGGACGGCGAGCCCGGCTTCGACGAGGAGCGCCTCACCGAGTTCTGGGAGTCCGGCCAGGACATCCGCGACGGCATCGGCATCCCGCAGCAGCGTGTCGAGGAGGTCGCCCCGAAGGGCGCCTTCGACAGCGCGCTCACCGCGAGCGAGCTCACGTGGGACAACTTCGGCGCCGGCTACCTCGCCGGTCTCGGCGAGGGCTACACCGAGCTCGGCCTCATCGCTCCGCCGGTGACGGAGGAGGGCGCGAAGGACCTGTACCTCAAGCCGTCGATGCTGCACACGATCTCGGCCAACACCGAGCACCCCGAGGCTGCGGCCACCCTCGTCAACTTCCTCGTGAACTCGCCGCAGTCGGGTGAGATCTTCGGCACCAACCGCGGCCTGCCCGCGTCGGAGACCGCCCTCGAGGCGGCCGAGCTCGACCCGCTGAGCGAGCAGGTCAAGGAGTACGAGGCGTCGATCGCCGACCGCCTCGGCGACGCCCCGCCCGTGCCGATCGTCGGCTACGGCACCCTGGAGGAGAAGTTCCGCCAGCTCGGCACCGAGCTCAACTTCGGCACCGTCACGGTGGAAGAAGCGGTCTCGCAGTTCTTCTCCGAGATGGACGTCGTCCTCAACCAGTGAAAGCTTCCGGGTCCGGGCGTACGATGCGCCCGGGCCCGGAAAACCACTCCTCCACAACCCGTATCGGAGAGTCTCGTGAGCACCACAGCGACCAGAGTCATCGTGACCGGTGAGAAGTCCTCACGCCGGTCCCTGTTCCGCCGGAGCAGCCCTGAGCACGTGAATCGGCCGGGTCAGCGCCAGCGTGTCGTCAAGGAGACGCTGGCCGGGTACGGGTTCCTCGTCCCGTGGCTGATCGGGTTCTTCGGGCTCACCCTGATCCCGATGGCGTACTCGCTGTACCTGTCGTTCACGCGATACAACATCTTCGCGCCGCCGAAGTGGATCGGCTTCGACAACTACATCCGGATGTTCACGAACGACCCCGCGTTCGTGCAGTCCGCACAGATCACCCTGATCTACGTCCTGGTCGGCACCCCGATCACGCTGGCCGCCGCGCTCGGCGTGGCGATGCTGCTGAACTACCGCGACAAAGGTGCCGGGTTCTTCCGCTCCGCGTTCTACGCCCCGTCCCTCATCGGCGGCTCCGTCAGCGTCGCGATCGTGTGGCGGGCCATGTTCGCCAGTGACGGCCCCGTCGACAACGCGCTCTCCGCGATCGGCATCGACCTGGGCGGCTGGATCGGCAACCCCGCACTGGTGCTGCCCGCGATGATCCTCCTCGCGATCTGGATGTTCGGCGCCACGATGGTGATCTTCCTCGCCGGCCTCAAGCAGATCCCCAAGGAGCTCTACGAGGCGGCCGAGATGGACGGCGCCGGACCCTGGCACCGGTTCCGCGCCGTCACCCTGCCGATGCTCTCGCCGGTGATCTTCTTCAACCTGCTGCTCGGCCTGATCGGCGCCTTCCAGGTGTTCGCGTCCGCGTACATCATCTCCAACGGCACCGGCGGCCCCGCCGGGATGACGAACTTCATCACGCTGTACCTCTATAAGCGCGGCTTCAGTGACGGCCAGATGGGCTACGCCGCCGCCATCGCGTGGGTCCTGCTGATCGTCGTCGCGATCATCGCCTTCATCCTCTTCCGCACCCAGCGCTCCTGGGTCCACTACGCCGGAGACAACCGATGAGCACCACCAGCTTCGGCGAACCTGCCATCGCCACCCTCGAGAACCAGCTCGACGCCACCCCGCAGCAGCCGCGCCGCAAGGTGAAGCGCTCCACCTGGCAGACCCTCATCTGGTTCGTCGTGCTGATCGTCATCACGGCGGTCGTGCTCTACCCGCTGGTGTGGCTGCTGTTCTCCACCTTCAAGCCCAACAGCGAGTTCGGCTCGAACATGGGTCTGCTGCCGAACAACCCCACGCTGGACAACTACGCGAAGGTGATGGAGGGCATCGCCGGCGTCCCGATGTGGCGGTTCTTCCTGAACAGCTTCATCATCGCCGTCGGCTCCGTGATCGGCGTGCTGCTGTCGTCGTCGCTGGCCGCCTACGCCTTCGCCCGCATCCAGTTCAAGGGCCTCGGCATCCTCTTCGCCGCGATGATCGGCACGCTGCTGCTGCCGTTCCACGTCGTGATCATCCCGCAGTACATCATCTTCCAGCGCCTCGACATGATCGACACGTTCTGGCCGCTGCTGCTGCCGAAGTTCCTCGCCACCGAGGCGTTCTTCGTGTTCCTGCTGGTGCAGTTCATCCGCCAGATGCCGCGCGACATGGACGAGGCCGCCCGCATCGACGGCGCCGGACACGTCCGCATCTTCTGGTCGATCATCCTGCCGCTGATCAAGCCCGCCCTGATCACCTGCTCGATCTTCGCGTTCATCTGGGCCTGGAACGACTTCCTCGGACCCCTGCTCTACCTCACCAGCCCCGAGAACTACCCGCTGCCCATCGCGCTGCGTCTCTACAACGACCAGACCAGTGTGAGCGACTACGGCGCCACCGTCACCGCCTCCTTCATCGCCCTCCTCCCCGTGCTCCTGTTCTTCCTGGTGTTCCAGCGCTTCCTCGTCGACGGCGTCGCCACGCAGGGGCTCAAGGGATAGGACCACCATGGACCGCCGAGAACTCCGTGCCGCGCGTCGCGCCGACGCGTCCGGAGCAGGGCCCACCCTCGAGGAGCGGGCCCCGGCCCGCTACCCGGGCGCCAAGGGAGCGTTCGCCCTGTTCGGCGAGGTGCTGCTGACCGGGCTGCTCGTCGCCGCGGCGGGCCTGCTCGTCGTGACGCTGCCCGCGGCACTGGCCGCCGGCATCCGTCATCTGCGTCGCTACGTGAACGCGGAGCAGTCCCACGTGAAGACGTTCTGGCAGGACTGGCGCCGGGCACTCCCCGGCGGCCTGGTCGTCGGTGTCGCCGCCGTCGTCCTCACCTTCGTGCTCACGCTCGACATCTCCCTCGCGAACTCGGGCGCCCTGCCCGGCGGCGGCCTCATCTCGATCGTCGGGTGGGCGGGCCTCGTCGCCGGCTCCGTGGCGCTGCTCGTCGCGGCGGGTGCGTGGACGCCCGAGCGCGGCTGGCGCGCAGCGGTGCGCAGCATCCCGTCCTCCCTCGCCTCCGACCCGATCGCCGCCGTGTATCTCGTGGCCGCCGCGGTGCTGGTCGGCGTCATGACCTGGATGCTCGCGCCGCTCATCATCGCGGGACTCGGCTGCGCCGCGTTCGCCGTCGTCGCCCTCCCGGCGCGCCGCGGCCGGCGCTGACCCGCACACCTCTCTCGAAGACAAGACCAGCCAGAAGGAGCTGATCGACGTGCTGTACGGCGCCGACTACAACCCCGACCAGTGGCCCGAGGACGTGTGGGACGACGATGTGCGCCTCATGCAGGAGGCCGGCGTCAACATCGTCAGCCTCGGCATCTTCGCGTGGTCGCGCATCCAGCCCACCGAGGACGCATGGGATTTCGCGTGGCTCGACGCCGTCATCGACAAGCTGCACGCCGGCGGCATCGCCGTGAACCTCGCGACGGCGACCGCCTCTCCCCCGCCATGGGTGAGCAAGACGTACCCCGAGACGCTGCCGGCGAACGAGTCGGGCGCCTCGTACTGGCCGGGCAGCCGCCAGCACTTCGCGCCCTCGTCGCCGATCTACCGGCGCCTCGCGGGCGAGCTGGTGCGCCGACTCGCCGAGCGCTACGTGCACCACCCCGCCGTCGTGATGTGGCACGTCGGCAACGAGTTCGGCTGCCACCTCTGGATGGACTTCTCGGATGCTGCGCGCGACGCGTACCGCGGATGGCTCGAGAACCGCTACGCCACCGTCGAGGCGCTCAACCAGGCCTGGGGCACGAGCTTCTGGTCGCAGCGCTACGGTTCGTTCGACGAGATCTTCCCGCCGCGCCTCGCCCCCTACAGCCACAACCCGTCGTCGATGCTCGACTGGCGCCGGTTCACGAGCGACATGCTGCTCGAGTGCTACCTGATGGAGCGCGAGATCCTGCTCGAGGCGGGTGCCACGCAGCCGATCACCACGAACTTCATGGGTCCGTTCAAGCCGGCGGACTACCGTAAATGGGCGCCGTTCATGGACGTCATCGCCGACGACTGCTACCCCGATCCTGCGAACCCGAACCGCGTGCGCGACGCCGCGTTCCAGCGCGATCTCGCGCGCTCGCTGAAGCCCGGCGCGCCCTGGCTGCTGTGGGAGCAGGCGACGGATGCCGTCAACTGGCGTCCCGCGAATCCCGGCAAGCGTCCGGGCGCCCTGGTCGCCGAGACGGCGCAGTCGATCGCGCGCGGCGCGGACGGCATCATGTTCTTCCAGTGGCGGCAGTCCCGCGCCGGCAGCGAGAAGTTCCACTCGGCGATGCTCCCCCACGCCGGCACCGAGACCCGCACGTGGGACGCGGTGACCGAACTCGGGGCGCGCCTCGCCGCGCTGCCGGAGCTCCCGACGCCCGGGCGCGACGCGCAGGTCGCCCTGGTGTTCGACTGGGAGAACTGGTGGGCCGTCGAGGAGCGCGACCACCCCACCGAGGTCGACTATCTCGCGCTCGTGCTCGAGTGGTACGGCGCCTTCCATGCGCGCGGCATCCAGGTCGACATCGTCGGCCCCGAGGAGGTCGACCACGCGTACGACCTCGTCGTCGCCCCGGCCCTCTACCTGCTGCGCGACGAGGGCGCCTCCGCGCTGGCCCGCTTCGTCGACGACGGCGGGACGCTTCTCACCGGCCCGTTCACCGACATCGTCGACGCGCACGACCAGTTCCGCGCCGGTGGCTTCCTGACGCAGCTCGGACCGCTGCTGGGTCTGCGGTTCGAGGACTTCGGCGTCCTCGCCGGCCTGTCCTCCGGGGGTTCGGGCGTCGGTGCGTTGAGCGCCGACGCCGTCCAGGCCGCGCGCGACGCCGCGAGCCGCGGGACCGTGACGTTCGAGCTCGACGGGGTCGAGCAGTCCGGACGCCTCGTCGCCGAGACGGTCCACGCCGCCGGCGCGACCGTGGTCGCCGCGTTCTCGTCGGGCCCGCAGGCCGGTGCTCCGGCACTCACGCGCCACCGCTTCGGCTCGGGCGAGGCCTGGTACACCGCGACCCAGCCTGTGAGCAACGGCGCTTCGGCCGGCGGACCGAGTGCCGACGCGCTCGACGCCGTCGTCGCGGCGGTGGTCGCAGCATCCGGTGTCCGTCCGGTCGTGGCGGATCTGCCTGCGGGTGTCGAGGCCGCGCGCCGGGGCGACCTCGTCACCCTCATCAACCACGGCGACGCGCGGGTCGAGATCGCGCTCGACGGAACGGATGCCGAGACCGGTGTCGCCGTCGAGCGCGTGGTGCTCGATCCGCAGGGCGTCGCGTTCGTGTCGGCGCCGGCCGCCACCTCAGACCCCGCCACCCCCCGCGCCCGGGCCACCGCCAGCGCCACTCACTCCTGACCTTCACCACCACCGACGACTGGAGCCCATCCATGCCTGCACTTCGCACCCTGCTCGCGGCCGCCGCACTGACCGCCGGCGCCGCGCTCGTCCTCTCCGGATGCTCCGGCGCCCAGGGCGACGCCGCCGCGTTCGACCCGGACGAGAAGGTCACCCTCGACTTCGCCTTCTGGGGCAATGACGACCGCGCGACCCGCTACAACGACCTGATCGCGGCGTTCAACGAGGAGTACCCGAACATCACGATCAACACGTCGTTCACCGACTTCCCGAGCTTCTGGGAGAAGCGCCAGACCGAGGCAGCCGGCGGCGGCCTCCCGGACGTGTTCCAGTTCTCCGACAGCTACCTCCGCCAGTACGCGGAGTCGGGCAACCTGCTCGATCTCGCCGATGTGTCGGACTACATCGACACCACGACCTTCGAGGAGTCGCTGCTCGGCACGGGGGCCCTGGACGGCGTGCAGTACTCACTGCCGACCGGCTACAGCCTGTGGGCGAACTTCGTCAACGACGACCTCGTCAAGCAGGCCGGCGTCGAGGCGCCGGAGGGCGGCACGAGCTTCGCCGACTTCGACGAGTGGATGGCCTCGGTCACCGACGCGACCGGCGGCGCCGTCTACGGCGGCACCGACTACACGCAGCGCATCCAGGTCTTCGAGCTGCAGCTGCGGGCGAACGGGGACAACCTCTACACCGAGGACGGCGAGCTCGGGTTCACCGAGGACGACCTGCGCGAGTTCTGGGAGTCAGGCGCCGAGATCCGCGACGGGGTCACCGTGCCGCAGCAGAAGCTCGAGGAGATCTCGCCCAAGTCCGGCTTCGGCGCCGCCCTCACCGCGAGTGAGATGAGCTGGAGCAACTTCCTGGGCGGCTACCTCGCCGACTCGGGCGCCTCGTCGATCTCGCTCGTCGCGCCGCCCACCGCGAAGGAAGGCTCGAAGGACCTCTACCGCCAGGCGGGCCTCCAAGTCGCGATCGCCGCGAACACGGAGCACCCCGAGGCAGCGGCGCTCTTCCTCGACTTCGTCGTCAACAGCCCGGAGGCGGGCGAGATCTTCGGCACCACGCTCGGCTTCCCCGCGTCCTCGTCGAAGCTCGAGGGCACGACGCTCGAGGGTGCCGACAAGCAGGTCGCCGACTACATCGAGTCGGCGTCCGAGCGCATCGGCGACGCCCCGCCGGTCCCCGTGGTCGGCTACGGCTCGCTCGAACAGACCTTCTGGGACCTCGGCAAGTCGATCGGCCTCGGCGCGCTCTCGGTCGACGACGCCGTGACCCAGTTCTTCGCCGAGGCGGATGCCATCCTCGGCTGATCCGCCCAGATCCGCGCGAGCGGATGCTGCGGCACGGCCCCGTGCCGCAGCATCCGTTCCCCTCACTCGAGAGGACCGCCCCGTGACCGACGCGACCGCACGACTCGACACGCACGGCGGTACGAATCGCGTGAGCGCTTCGCCGACTCCTCGGACGGACACACGGATGCTGCGCGCCGACGCCACCGGCCATTCCCGCGCGGAGCTGCGCCCGACGATGGCGAACCGCGAGGACGCGCGGCCGGGGCTCGCGCTGACGAGTCGCGCCCTGCTGCGTGACGGGCGGCCGTGGCTGCCGGTGTCGGGCGAGCTGCACTACACGCGCGTGCCGCGCGAGCGTTGGACCGAGCGACTGCGGCTGATGCGTGCGGGCGGCGTCTCGGTGGTGTCCACCTATGTGTTCTGGCTGCACCATGAGCCGGTGCGCCGCGAGACCCGCTTCGACGGGCGCTACGACGTGGCCGCGTTCGTCGACGCCGTGCGCGCCGAGGGCCTCGAGATCATCCTGCGGATCGGGCCGTGGGCGCACGGCGAGATGCGCAACGGCGGGTTCCCCGACTGGGTGCAGCAGGCGCGGGTGCAGCACCGCACCGACGACCCCGCCTACCTCGAGCTCGTCCGGGAGTGGTTCGACAGGCTCGCGGCCGCGCTCGACGGCCGCAGCACGCCCGAGAGGGTGCTGGGGATCCAGCTCGACAACGAGCTGTACGACCAGCCCAGGCACCTCGTCACGCTGAAGCGCCTCGCGCGCGAGGCAGGGTTGTCCGCACCGCTGTGGACCGCGACGGCGTGGGGCGGCGCGGAACTGCCCGACCCCGAGGTGCTGCCGCTCTGGGGCGGATACGGCGACGGCTTCTGGGTCGACCCGGGCGAGCCCTGGGAACCGACCTTCCGCGCGCACTACTTCTTCTCCGACACATGGGACGACCCCGGCATCGGCGCGGATGTGCGGGGCGAGGATGCCGCGCGTGCCTCGGAGCTGTCGCCGTGGTTCCCCGCGGCGACCTGCGAGCTGGGCGGCGGTATGGCCACGGCCTACCACCGCCGCCCGCGACCGGACGCGCTCGACATCGCGGCCGTCGCGCACGCGAAGCTCGGCAGCGGCTCGGCATGGCAGGGGTACTACATGTACACCGGGGGCACGAACCCCGGACCGGGCCTCGAGGAGACGCAGTCCACCGGCTACCCCAACGACATGACGCGGCTGAGCTACGACTTCCACGCGCCCATCGGCGAGTCCGGCCGTACGGCGCCGAGCCACGCGGCGCTGCGCCTGCAGCACGCGTTCGTCGAGGCGTTCGGTGATCGGCTCGCGCCGCTGCCGTCGCACCTGCCCGACGTCCGCCCGTCAGGCGTCGAGGACGCCCACACCCTCCGCTGGGCGGTGCGCGCCGACGACGGCGCAGGGTTCGTCTTCATCGGATGGCATCAGCCTCACGTGCCGCTGCCGACGTATCGCGGCGCGCGCCTGCGCATCGACACCAGCCACGGCCCGGTCGAGCTGCCGAGCGCACCGGTCGACATCCCGCCCGGGACTCTGGCCCGCTGGCCGCTCGGGCTGCAGGTCGCCGGCGTCACGATCGACTGGGCCACGGCGTCGGCCGTCACGGTGCTGCCCGGGTCGGCGAGCACTCCGCCGGCGCTCGTGCTGATCGAGGACGCCGGCATCCCCGTCGAGGTGGCGCACGACGGCTTCGCGCATGCTGTCACGCCGGGCGCGGCACCGGTGCGGATCGAGGAGGCGGACGGCGCGACCCTCGACGTGCTCGTGCTCCCCGCCGCGGACGCCCCCCGCGTGTGGGTCGTCGACGCCGCCGCGGGCGGGCGACGGCTCTTCGTCGGATCCGACGAGCTCACGTGGGATGCCGCGGGCCGAGTGTCGGTGCGCGCGAGCGGTGACGCGCCCGACGTGCGCGAGTACGTCGACGGGGCCTGGCGCGCGCCGGACTGGGAGCATGCCGGCGGCGCCGCGGTCGCAGCATCCGTATCGGTCCATCTCATCCGCGAGGGGACGCTGCCGTCCGGCGACTACGGTTCTCGCGACGGCCGGCAGGCGGCGCCCGATGACGCCGTGCTCGACGCCCACGCGGCGGTGTACCGCCTCGACATCCCTTCCGGCCTCGATGCCGACGCGGTGCTGCGCGTGCGGTGGGCGGGCGACGTCGCGCAGCTGCGGGTCGACGGCATCACCGCCACCGACCGGTTCTGGGACGGGTCCGAGCTCGTCGCGAACGTCCGCGACGTCGGCGCCGGGCAGGACGCCCGCGTCGAGCTGCACATCCTTCCGCTGCGGCGCGACACGGGCGTGCACCTGCCGGTCGACGCCGCGGCCCGCCTCGCCGCGTCCGGCGACGGGCTCTGCGCGCTCGACGACGCCCGCATCGACCAGCGCGCCCTCTGGCACGAGATCCGCTGATACGCGACGACAGGAAGACGAGACGGCGATGACGCTGCGCAAGACCGCCACCCCGCCCATGGGGTGGAACAGCTGGGACTGCTACGGGACGACGGTGACCGAGGCCGAGGTGCTCGCCAACGCCGAGTTCATGGCCGAGCATCTGCTCCCGCATGGCTGGGACACGATCGTCGTCGACATCGACTGGGCCGACCCCACCGCCCGGTCGCACGGCTACAACGAGTCCGCCCCACTGGTGATCGACGGGTTCGGGCGCGTGCAGCCGGATCCGGTGCGCTTCCCCTCGGCGGCCGGTGGCGCCGGCTTCGGGCCGCTCGCCGAGCGGATCCACGAGCTGGGCCTGAAGTTCGGCATCCACATCATGCGCGGCGTCCCGCGGATCGCGGTCCACCGCGACCTGCCGGTTCTCGGCGCCGAGGCGACCGCCTCGGGCATCGCGGATCCGTCGAACTCCTGCGAGTGGAACCCGCACTACGTCGGGCTCGACCACCGCACGCCGGGCGCGGCGGCCTACTACCACTCGATCGCCGACCAGTACGCGCAATGGGGCGTCGACTTCATCAAGGCGGACGACATGCTGTGGCCGTACCAGGCTGCCGAGATCGAGGCCCTCTCGACGGCGATCGAGGCCGCGCCGCGCGAGATCGCGCTGTCACTGTCGCCGGGCCGCGACCTGTCGGCCGCGCACCTCCATCACCTCCGCGCGCACGCCACCATGTGGCGCATCTGCGACGACCTCTGGGACCGGTGGGACGACCTGGAGGCGAACTTCGCCCGCCTCGCCCGGTGGGCGCCGCTCGCCGGGCCCGAGGGCTGGCCTGACGCCGACATGCTGCCGCTCGGCCGCATCGGCATCCGCGCCGAACGGGGCGAGCCCCGCGAGGGGGCGCTCACGCTCGCGGAGCGCCGATCGCTCGTGACGCTCTGGGTCATGGGCCGCTCGCCGCTCATGATCGGCGGCGACCTGCCGACGAGCGCGCCCGAGACGATCGCGCTGTTCCAGAACGACGGCGTGCTCGAGGTCCTGCGCGACTCCACCGGCAATCGCGAACTCCTGCGCGAGCGGGACCTCGTGGTCTGGGCCGCTGAACGCGGCGACACCCGCTGGGTCGCCGTCTTCAACACCGCCCACGAGGCGCGCGAGGTGCCGTTCGACACCCGCTCCCTCGGGTTGGGGTCCACTCCGTCCTCCGTCGTCGATGTCTGGGGCGCAGCATCCGTTCCGGTCGAAGCCGTGCACGAGCAGTCGGATGCCGCGCGCGGCGTCGCCCCCGGCAGTTCGGTCGTGCGGGTATCGCTGGAGCCGCACGGGTGCGTGCTCTTGCGCGCCTGACGGAACGGTGGTCGGATGCTGCTGGGAAAGCGCTTGCGCCGCATCAGAACCCGTGTCACACTATTGGAAAGCGTTTACCCACTCTCCGGTCCCGAGCCGGAGCCCGGGTACCCACAGCCTTCAGAGCAGAAAGCAGGACCCCATGACTGACACGACCCTCGCCCCGGCCTCTGCCGAGGCATCCGTCCGCCCGACCGTGCGTGAGATCGGCATCATCATGAACGGCGTCTCGGGCCGCATGGGCTACCGCCAGCACCTTGTGCGCTCGATCCTCGCGATCCGCGAGCAGGGCGGCATCGAGCTGCCCGACGGCACCAAGGTCACCGTGAAGCCGCTCCTCGTCGGCCGCAGCGAGGCCAAGCTCGCCGAGCTCGCCGCCACTCACGGCATCGAGGACTACACGACCGACCTCGATGCGGCGCTCGCCGACCCGCGCTGGGAGATCTACGCCGACTTCCTCGTCACCAAGGCGCGCGCCTCGGCGCTGCGCAAGGCGATCGCCGCCGGCAAGACCATCTACACCGAGAAGCCCACGGCCGAGACGGTCGACGAGGCCCTCGAGCTCGCGAAGCTCGCGCAGGAGGCCGGCGTCAAGACCGGCGTCGTGCACGACAAGCTCTACCTGCCGGGCCTCCAGAAGCTCAAGCGCCTCATCGACTCGGGCTTCTTCGGCCGCATCCTGTCGGTGCGCGGCGAGTTCGGCTACTGGGTCTTCGAGGGCGACTGGCAGCCCGCGCAGCGTCCGTCGTGGAACTACCGCTCCGAGGACGGCGGCGGCATCATCGTCGACATGTTCCCGCACTGGAACTACGTGCTCGAGAACCTGTTCGGCGAGGTCAAGACCGTCTACGCGCAGGCCGCCGTGCACATCGCCGACCGCTGGGACGAGAGGGGCGAGCACTACACCGCCACCGCCGAGGACGCCGCGTACGGCATCTTCGAGCTCGAGGGCGACATCGTCGCGCAGATCAACTCGTCGTGGACGGTGCGGGTGAACCGCGACGAGCTCGTCGAGTTCCACGTCGACGGCACGCACGGCTCGGCCGTCGTGGGCCTCTTCGGCGCGAAGATCCAGCACCGCAACGCCACGCCGAAGCCGGTCTGGAACCCGGACCTCGCCGACGACCACGACTACGACGCCGACTGGGCCGAGGTTCCCACGAACGACGTTTTCCAGAACGGCTTCCGCCAGCAGTGGGAGGAGTTCCTCGTCTCGTACGTCGAGGGCACCGAGTACGTGTTCGACCTGCTGTCGGGCGCGCGCGGCGTGCTGCTGGCCGAGGCCGGCCTGCAGTCGAGCCGCGAGGGCCGCAAGGTCGAGCTGCCCACGCTGTCGCTGGACTGATCGGACGACGGATGCCGAAGCTCACCCTTCTCTCCGACGCCGGAGCTCTCTCCGCCGTCGAGCTGAACGAGTCCCCGGGCTACACCAAGCCCGAGGGTCCGCTCCAGAGCCGCGTGGCGTATGCCGCCGCGCACGTCGTCCCGAAGACCTGGGCCGACAACACCCCGGGTCAGCCGGCCGAGGTCGACTGGGACGCGACGCTGGACTTCCGCCGCGCCGTGTACTCGTGGGGTCTGGGCGTCGCCGACGCCATGGACACCGCCCAGCGCAATATGGGCCTCGACGCCGCCGCGACGCGCGACCTCGTCGCGAGGTCGGCGGAGGTCGCCCGCGAGGAGGGCGGCTCGGTCGTGGTCGGGGTCAACACCGACCACGTCGAGGCCGAGCGCATCTCCCTGCAGCTGGTCGTCGACGCCTACAGGGAGCAGCTCCACTTCAGCGAGGAGCAGGGCGCCGGCCCCGTGCTCATGGCGTCGCGCCACCTCGCCCGCGTCGCGGAGTCGGCCGAGGACTACCGCCGGGTGTACCGCGAGGTGCTGCAGTCGGCGACCGTGCCGGTCGTGCTGCACTGGCTCGGCACGGCGTTCGATCCGGTGCTCGAGGGCTACTTCGGAGCCCCGGGCTGGCTCGACGCCTCGAACGTGCTGCTCGAGATCATCGAGGAGAACGCCGACAAGGTCGCGGGCGTCAAGATGAGCCTGCTCGACGCGGCATCCGAGGTGTCGGTGCGCGAGCGCCTTCCCGAGGGAGTGCGCATGTTCACCGGCGACGACTTCAACTACGTCGGGCTCATCGGCGGTCAGGACGTGCCCGAGGCGACCCAGCCCGAGCGCAACCCGTCGTCGCCGCGCCAGCACTCGGACGCTCTGCTCGGCGCCTTCGCGGCGATCACGCCGGTCGCATCGGCGGCGATCCAGGCGCTCGACGCCGGCGACCCCGCGAGGTACCTCGAGATCCTCGGCCCGACCGAGGAGCTCAGCCGCCAGGTTTTCGCCGCGCCGACGTTCTACTACAAGACCGGTGTCGCGTTCCTGTCGTGGCTCAACGGCCACCAGCCGGCGTTCCAGATGGTCGGCGGCCTGCACTCGGCGCGGAGCCTTCCGCACCTGTCGCGCATCGTCGAGCTCGCGAACTCCTCGCTCGCCTTCGAGCGTCCCGAGCTCGCGGCCATCCGCTGGCACGGGATGCTGCGCCACAACGGCATCGACGTCCCGGGGGTGATCGCGTGAGCGTGGATCCGCGTCTGTCCATCAACCAGGCCACCATCAAGTACGCCGACCTCGCGACCGCACTGCGCGTGACCGCCGAGGCGGGCGTGCCGGCGATCGGCCTGTGGCGCGAGCCGGTGCAGGAGGTGGGCCTCGCGACCGCTGCCTCGATGCTCGCGGACTCGGGTCTGCGTTTCACGACGCACTGCCGCTCGGGCTTCTTCACGATGCCCGAGGGCCCCGCGCGCCGCGCGTCGATCGACGACAACCGCGTCGCGATCGAAGAGGCCGCGACGCTCGCCGCCGCGGGCGCCGAGGGGTCGACCGCGATCCTCGTGCTCGTCGCCGGCGGGCTGCCCGAGGGCTCCCGCGACCTGGTGGGCGCGCGCGAGCGGGTGCGCGACGCCATCGGCGAGCTGGCACCGGATGCCGCAGCCGCGGGCGTCACGCTGGCCATCGAGCCGCTGCATCCGATGTACGCGTCCGACCGCTGCGTCGTCTCGACGCTCGGGCAGGCGCTCGACATCGCCGCGGACTTCGATCCTGCCGTCGTCGGCGCCACTGTCGACACGTTCCACATCTGGTGGGACCCCGACGTGCTGGCCTCGATAGAGCGCGCCGGCCGCGAGGGCCGCATCGCGACGTATCAGGTGTGCGACTGGAAGACGCCGCTCCCCGCCGACGTGCTGCTCAGCCGCCACTACCCCGGCGACGGTGTCATCGACTTCGCCTCGCTGACCGACGCCGTCGAGGCGACCGGCTACGACCGCGACATCGAGGTCGAGATCTTCAACGAGGAGATCTGGGCAACCGATCCGCTTGTCGCCGTGCAGCGCACGGCCGCCGGATTCGCAGCATCCGTCTCGCCGCACCTGCGCGCTCGCGCCGCCGGCTGACAGGCTGCCGCCGTCTCGAAGCGCCCGCGGGTTTCTTGGCCCCCGCGGGCGCTTCGTCGTTCGCGGGGCTGAGAGCCCCTTCACTTGCGCTGTTTGTACGCCAAACCTCGGGTGGCGCGTACATACAGCGCAAGTGAACCGATTCACTCGACCGTGGTCGTCGCGTGGCGGCGGCCGAGGCTGCTCAGCGGTCCGACCGTGCGAGGCATGTAGGTCCTCAACTGGGGAAAAGGAGGGGGGAAATCGCTTCCCAACCTATCGCCGGAACCGGACACAGGCTCTAGACTCTGGCCTGTGAGCGACATGATCGCGCCTACCCGAGGCGCCGCCACCCTTCACGATGTCGCGCGCGAGGCTGGGGTCTCGCTCGCGACCGCGTCACGGGTGCTCAACGGCTCGACGCGAAAGGTGGCCGAGAGCTACCGTGAGCGCGTCGAGGCCGCAGCCGAGAAGCTCGGCTACACCGCCAATCTCTCCGCCCAGGCCACCGCACGAGGCACCTCTGCCATCGTCGCACTCCTCGTCGCCGACATCGCCGACCCCTACTTCGGACAGCTCGCCTCCGGCGTCGCACGCGGCGCCGATGAGGCCGGTCTCGTCGTCACGATCGCGATCACAGAGCGCGATCCGCAGCGCGAGGTCAAGCTGGTGCGGGCCCTCCGCGGACAACGGCCACGCGGCCTGATCCTGGCGGCCTCCCGCGTCGAGGGGCCCGACGCCGTGGGCCTGCAGGGCGAGCTCGAGGCGTTCTCGAACATGGGCGGCCGCGTCGTCGTCGTCGGTCCCGGCGGGGGATCTGCCCGTTCGGTCGCGGTCGACAACCGCGGCGGCGCGGCG
This sequence comes from Microbacterium trichothecenolyticum, assembly GCF_041938625.1. Taxonomy (GTDB): domain Bacteria; phylum Actinomycetota; class Actinomycetes; order Actinomycetales; family Microbacteriaceae; genus Microbacterium; species Microbacterium trichothecenolyticum_D. Next base: position 3,999,707 of record NZ_CP169427.1, read on the forward strand.
GCGCTCGGCGCCGAGCTCGCGGGCATCGGCTATCGCGATGCCATCGTGCTCGCGGCATCCGAGGGCATCCGCACCTCCGACGACCGCGTCGACGGGTTCACCGAGGGCTTCACCGGTGCGGGCGGAACGGTTCGCGAGGTCCGCCGCGCGGGCTTCACCCGCGACGCCGGATACGCGTCCGCGGCGGAGCTGCTCGAGGGCGAGGTGCCCGAGGGCACGCTCATCTTCGGCATCAGCGACGTGGTCGCGATCGGCATCATGTCGGCCGTGCGCGACGCGGGGCGTCAGGTCGGCGCCGACATCGCCGTCGCCGGCTTCGACGACATCGCCACGGGGCGCGACATCCGTCCCGGCCTGACGACCGTGCGCGTCCCCCTCGAGGATCTCGGCTACCGTGCCCTCCACGCCGCCACCGATCCGGAATGGGATGCGGCCGAGCCGCAGCTCCCGCTCGAAGTGATCGTGCGCGGCAGCACGCCGCCGCGCGCCTGACACGCGGCGGCGCCGACGGCGGGGGCATATGCCCCGGTGAGGAAACGCTTCCGGGTAGGCTGAGCGCGCCGAGACCCAGGGAGACACACGGATGCCTCGACCGCCCCGCGCCGACCGCTCGACGCGCGTCACCATCGCCGACGTCGCCGCCCGGGCGGGGGTGTCGCTGTCGACCGTGTCCCGCGCACTGAACGGCAACCCCACGGTGGACCCCGCACTCGCGGAGCGCGTGAAGGAGGCCGCCGCCGATCTCGACTACACCGCGAGCCCCGTCGCGCGCAGCCTCGTGCTGGGGCGCACGCAGACCGTCGCGGTGGTCGTTCCCGACCTCGGCAACCCGACGTTCCAGGCGATCCTGCGAGGACTCAGCCATGCGGCCGCAGCCGACGACTACCACGTGCTCGTCGCCGACTCGGCGGAGTCCGTCGAGGAGGAGCGCGTGCTCGCGGGCACGACGCGGCGACGCACCGACGGCGTCATCCTGTGCGCACCGCGCCTGCCGCAGGACGAACTCGACCGCCTCGTCGGCGGGCTGAGGCCCGTCGTGCTCATCAACCGCGCCGCCGGCGGCGTGCCGCACGTGCGCGCGGACTACCGGACCGCCCTCGCCGCCGAACTCGCTCACCTCCACGGGCTCGGGCACCGGCGGATCGTCTTCCTCGCCGGCGCGCCGGGCAGCGTCGCGAACACCGCGCGCCTCGAGGCGATCGCTTCCTTCGTCGCCGAGCACCCCGACACCGAGGTCGCCGAGATCCCCTGCGGCGTCGACTTCGAAGCGGGCGCCGCGGCGAGCGCAGCAGTGCTCGCGTCGGGCGCCACGGCCGCCCTCGCGTTCAACGACCTCGTGGCCATGGGCCTCTTGAGCACCGTGCAGGCGAACGGATGCCGCGTCCCCGGCGACCTCTCGATCGTGGGGTTCGACGACATCCCGTTCGCGCGGTACACGACTCCCCCGCTGACCACCGCTGCCGTGCCCGCGACGGAGCTCGGCGTGCAGGCGTGGGCGCGCATGCGCGAGCTGCTCGAAGGCGCCGAGCCGAGGCATCCGCTGACCGTCCTTCCCGAGCTGACGCTCCGCGGCACAACGGGCCCGGCGCCCGCCTGAGCCCACTGTTGCCGGGGTGCTCGCGGCGGGACAATGAGCGCAAATGGACCCCGCCGTCATGGAGCTGGAGATCGGGCCCGGACCCGAGCCGGGCTCGTATGTCGCGCGCGTGCTGCGATCGGTGGGCGGCGGCGAACCGCGCGAGACCTTCCGCCTCGACCTGGATGAGCTCGTCGATCGGCGACCCCTGCTCGAGGCGAGTGTGCTGTCGTCGGCGGTGTCCGCCCGGCGGGTGATGTCGGACACCGAGGCGGTGCTGCAGGACGTCGGCCGGCGACTCTTCGATGCGGCGTTCGCGGGGAGCGTGGGCACCGCCTATCGCACGAGCATCGCCGTCGCCTCGGAGCGCGGGCTCAGCGTGCAGGTCTCCCTGCGCCTCACCGCCCCCGGACTGGCCGCGCTGCCGTGGGAGGCGCTCTACGACGCCGAGACCGACCGCTACCTCTGCCGCAAGGAGCCGCTCGTCCGGCACGTGCCCGCAGCTCACACACCCGTCCTCCGGATCGCGCCGCCCCTCCGGGTGCTCGGCATGATCTCGTCACCCCGCGGGCTTCCGCTGCTCGATGTGGAGCTGGAACGCGACCGACTCGAGCAGGCGCTCAGCCCGCACATCGACGACGGGCGCGTCGAGCTGAGCTGGCTCGAGGATCTCACGTGGGACGGCCTGCACGCGAAGCTCCTCGAAGGGTCGTGGCATGTGCTGCACTTCATCGGCCACGGTGCGTACGACACCAGGGCCGACGAGGGCGTGCTGGCGTTCGTGGGTCGCGACGGCCGGGCGGACTACGTCACGGCCTCCGCACTCGCGGACCTCCTGGACGAAGCCGAGCCGACACCGCGCCTCGTGGTGCTCAACTCCTGCCAGTCCGGCACCGGCGGACCCACCGACCTGTTCTCGGGCACCGCTGCGGCACTGGCGCGCAGCGGCATTCACGCCGTCGCCGCCATGCAGTTCTCGATCAGCGACGACGCCGCGCTCGCCTTCTCGCGGGGGTTCTACACCGCGCTCGCGCACAACCGCGGCATCGACGAAGCCGTGCGCAGCGGCCGGATCGGCATCCTCGGCGCGGGTCGCGGGACCCTCGAATGGGTCACTCCCGTGCTCTACCTCCGCGGCGACGCCCATCTGTTCGATCTCGGACCGGTGCCGACGGACCACGTCGCTCCGCCGCCCCCGCCCGCACACGCCGACGCGACAGGTCGCCCCCGGGGCGACACTCCAGAGCAGAGGGAGCCCGCATCGGCACGCGCATCGGCCGCCTCAGCGGCACCGGCCCCACCGACGCCGGCGACCGCCGGGGAAGGCACGGCCCGTCGGCCCGCGTGGCGGCGCTGGGCGATCGCGGGTGCGGCGTCGGTGCTCGCCGCCGGCGCCGTCGTCACCGCACTCCTTCTGATTCCGTTCGGTGGCGACCCCGGCGGGTCCGGCGATCAGCCGAGCACGGCGGAGCTCGCCGTCCCGCTCGACATGGACTGGGTCGACGTCGGGCTGTACTGCACCCTCGGCGACGAGTTCGTCATCGAGGTGACCGGACGCGGCTGGCTCGACGAGACCGCCGACTCGCAGATCGGCCCGGACGGCCTGCCCGCCGGGGAGCGCCCGGAGGCCCGCGTCCTCCCCGATGCGAACACGGGGTCGGTCATCGGCAAGCTCGATACGACGCCGGAGATCTTCGCCGTCGGCACCGGGACCACGTATCCGTGCCCGGCCCAGGGCGGCCTGATGCTCGGCATCAATGACACGGACCTCGCGAACAACAGCGGCGAGTTCGGAGCTTTCGTGACGCTGAATCAGTAGGGAGGGTGCGCATGGTCGCGAATCTGGTGGAGTTCCCGTTGAGCGACGGCGGATCGGTGGTGATCGTCTCCGGTGGGCCGGGCAGCGGACAGGACCCGCCTGGGCCGGTCCTGCGCGGTCGCGTCTCGGAGGCGGTGGTCACTCAGGCGAGCGAGTCGTTCGAGACGGTCGTACAGCGGGTCCAGCCCGCGGCGACCGCCGTCCTCGATGCGGCCCGCTCGGGTCCGCACCCCCCGAGCGAGGTCACCGTCGAGTTCGGGATCGAGATGTCCGCGGATCTCGGCGCCGTGATCGCGTCGACGGCGGTGCAGGCGAACTTCAAAGTCACCATCACCTGGCAGCGCGACGGGGCGCGCTGAGCACCGTCTCTCCGCGATCCGGATTGTCGGCGAGCGCTTTCCACCTCTCTCGTGGTATCGTGAGAAAACGTTTCCTGAAGGAGTGAGATGAGCCACCGACGGTATGCCCTCGTCGGCGCAGGACACCGCGCCCAGATGTACGTCGACGCGATCACCGGGCGCTACTCCGACGACGCCGCCCTGGTCGCGCTCTGCGAGCCGAATCCGGTGCGCGCGCAGTACTACGTCGACCGCGTGGTCGAGGCGGGCTTCCCCGCGCCGGCCCTCTACGGCCCCGGCGACCTCGAGACGATGGTCCGCGAGCAGCGGGTGGATCGGGTGGTGATCTGCGCCCGCGACGACCTGCACGCGCCGCTCATCGTGCGGGCGCTGGATGCCGGCGCCGACGTCGTCGTCGAGAAGCCGCTCACGATCGACGGGCCCTCGGCTGCGGCCATCGAGGATGCGATCGACCGCACCGGCCGCGAGGTCGTCATCACGTTCAACTACCGCTACTCGCCGCGCAACTCGGCCCTCCGCCAGGTCATCCAGGACGGCACGATCGGGCAGGTCACCTCCGTCGACTTCTCGTGGGTGCTCGACACCAAGCACGGCGCGGACTACTTCCGCCGCTGGCACCGCGAGAAGAAGCACTCGGGCGGGCTGCTGGTGCACAAGGCCAGCCACCACTTCGACCTCGTGAACTGGTGGATCCGCTCCGTCCCACGCCGCGTCTACGCCTCCGGCGCGCTGCGGTTCTACGGCGCCCACAACGCCGCCGCTCGCGGCCTCGGCGCCCGCCCGGCCCGCGGCACCCACGACGGTGGCGATGCCTTCGAGCTCGACCTCCGCGACGACGAGCGACTCAAGGCCCTCTACCTCGACGCCGAGCAGCACGACGGCTACCTGCGCGATCGCGATGTGTTCGGCGAGGGCATCACCATCGAAGACAACCTCGCACTGGTCGTCGACTACGCCTCGGGTGCGACCCTGAGCTACTCGCTCAACGCCCACTCGCCGTGGGAGGGCTACCGGGTCGCGGTCAACGGCACCCTCGGCCGCGCCGAGCTCGAGGTCGTCGAACGCGGCGCGGTGCTCGCGGACGAGGGCCTGCATCCCGTGCTCGACCCGTCCGCCAGCGACGCCGGCACTACCGGGTCGCTTCGCCCCGAGGGCGAGCGCCTCATCGTGCAGCGCCACTGGGAGGCCGCCTACGAAGTGCCGCTCGTGGGCAACAGCGACGGCCACGGCGGCGGCGACGCGCTCCTGCTCGCCGATGTCTTCGAGGGCCCCGGCGACGACCCGCTCGCCCGCCCCGCCGACTGGCGCGACGGCGTCCGCTCCATCGCCGTCGGCATCGCCGGCAACCGCTCCCTCGAGACCAGGCTGCCGGTGCAGGTCGCCGACCTCGGCATCCGCTTCCTCGCGAGCGACGCGGCGAGCGCCGAGGCCGTCCGGGCATGACCCGTATCGCCGTCACCGGCGGCGCAGGGCGCCTGGGTCGCAGCCTCGTCGCGGGACTCACCGTCACGGGGCATGAGCTGGTGTCGCTCGACCGCGCCGTCTCGGACGCCCGCGAGCTGCACGACATCGAGCAGATCGCCGTGGACCTGACCGACACGGATGCTGCGACCCGCGCGATCGCCGGCACCCGCGCCGACGCCCTGATCCACCTCGCCGCGATCGCGGTGCCGTTCAGTGCGCCCGAGGACGTCATCCTGCGCACGAACGCGACGATGGCGCTCAACGTGATGTCGGCCGGCGTGGCCGCAGGCATCCCGAAGATCGTCACGGCGTCGAGCCCCACCGTGCTCGGCTACCACGCGCCGATCGGCTGGCTCCCCGATCGCTTCCCGCTCGACGAGGAGACGACGCCGAAGCCGTGGAACGCGTACGCGCTGTCGAAGCACCTCGCCGAGCAGACGATCGCGATGCTCGCCCGCCAGACCGGCGACGCCACCCGTTTCGCGGCCTTCCGCCCGTGCTACGTCATCGCCCCCGAGGAGTGGCAGGGCGCACCGACGCAGCAGGGCCACACGGTACGCGAGCGGCTCGCCGACCCCGCGCTGTCGGCACCCGCCCTCTTCAACTACGTCGACGCCCGCGACGTCGCGACGTTCATCGACACCCTGCTCGTGGCGCTGCCCGAGATCCCCAACGCCGAGGTGTTCTTCGTAGGCGCCGACGACGCCCTCGCCCGCGTTCCGCTCGCCGAGCTGCTGCCGCAGTTCGTGCCCGGCACCGACGAGCTCGCGGCGGGGCTGGCCGGCACGGCGCCGGCTTTCTCGAACGCGAAGGCCCGGCGCGTGCTGGGCTGGCGCCCCGCCCACACCTGGCGCGGCGAGCTCGGCGAGCCCGCGGACGACGCTCGCCCCGCGAGCAGGAGCGACCACGACTCCGCCCCCACCCTCGACCCCGGCCGAAAGGACGTGCTGGCGTGAACTTCGACGGCATCCTCTTCTTCCCCGTCACCCCCTTCGACGCCGACGGACGCGTCGACGAGGACCTGCTGCGGCAGCACCTCGACACCACCCTCGCCCACGCCCCCGGCGGCGTGTTCCCGGCGTGCGGGACGGGCGAGTTCCACGCCCTGTCCGCCGACGAGGCCACCCGCGTCGTGCAGGTCGCGACCGAGACCGTCGCGGGCCGTGTGCCGGTCGTGGCCGGCACCGGCGGTCCGCTCGGGCACGCGACGACCCTCGCGCGTGGTGCGGCCGACGCCGGCGCCGACGCCCTGCTCGTGCTGCCGCCGTACCTGGTCGGCGGTCCGCAGGCCGGACTCGTCGCCTATGTCGAGGCGGTGGCGGCAGCATCCGATCTCCCCGTCGTCATCTACCACCGCGGCACCGCGCAGTACTCGGTCGACTCGGTGCGCCGCCTCGCCGCCAACCCCAAGGTCGTGGGCTTCAAGGACGGCGTCGGCGACGTCGGCCTGGCGCAGCAGATCGTGCGCGCCGTCGCGGCGGAGGGCCGCGACGACTTCGCGTTCTTCAACGGGCTGCTCACCGCCGAGCTGACGCAGGGCGCGTACCGCGGCATCGGCATCCCGCTGTACTCGTCGGCCGCGTTCGCGATGATCCCCGAGGTCGCGAACGCGTACTACCGCGCGTACGTCGACCGCGACGAGGCACGGCGCGCCGAGCTGCTCGACGGCTTCTACTCGCCGCTCGTCACGCTGCGCGACAAGACCCCCGGGTTCGGCGTCTCGCTCATCAAGACCGGCCTGCGCCTGGGCGGCCTGCCCGTCGGGTCGGTGCGCGCGCCGCTGGTCGACCCGACACCCGCGCAGGAGGCGCGTCTGGCCGAGATCCTCGAGGCGGGGCGAGCGCTGCTGTGACCACCGCTTCGGCCTCGGCGGAGTCGCCCCGCACCACGATCGCGTCGTTCGACGCACGGCTGCTGCGCGTGCCGCTGGCGCGGCCGTGGGCGGCCGACGTGACGTCGGTCGGCGTCGTCGCGACGCACGTCGTGCGCTCGGACGGCGCCGAGGGCTGGGGCTTCTCGTGGACGCCCCAGATCGGGGCCGAGGCCGTGCACGCTCTGCTCGCACACGACATCGCGGCGTGGGCCGTCGGCCGCTCGGCCGAGCCGGGTGAGACGTGGCTGGCGCTCTGGCAGCACCTGCACGAGGCCGGCGGCGGCGGGATCACGACGATCGCGATGGCCGGGCTCGACCTCGCGCTCTGGGATGCCGCGGCGCGCGCCGACGAGAGATCAGTCGCGCAGTGGCTGGGCACACAGCGCGAGAGCGTGCGAACGTACGGGTCGGGCGTGAACCTGCACTACTCGCTCGACGAACTCGTCGCACAGGTGCGGCGCTGGGTCGACGCCGGCTTCGACGTCGTCAAGGTGAAGGTCGGAAAGCCCGACGTCGCCGAGGACCTCGACCGCATGAAGGCCGTGCGCGAGGTGCTGGGCCCCCACCGGCAGCTCATGATCGACGCGAACCAGCGGTGGGACCTCGACCGTGCGACGCGGTCGCTCGAGGTGCTCGCCGAAGTCTCGCCGGCCTGGATCGAGGAGCCGCTGCGCGCCGACGACTTGTACGGCCACTACGAGCTGTCGAAGCGCCTGAGCGCGTCGAGCGGCATCCCGATCGCGGTCGGCGAGAACCTGCACAACGTGTACCGGTTCGACGACTTCCTGCGCACGGGCGCGGCGCAGATCGTGCAGCCCAACATCGTGCGCGTCGGCGGGATCACCCCGTTCCTCGGCATCACCGGCATCGCGGGCGCCTACGGCGCAGCGGTCCACCCGCACCTGCTGCCCGAGCTGTCGGGCCAGCTCGCGCTGTGCCTCCGCGCCGTGCCGGGTGTGCCGGAGCCGCTGGTCGAAGACGTCGAGGACGCGGGCTTCGGCCCGCTCGGTGCGCTGCGCGATCCGTCGCCCGTGCGCATCGCCGACGGCGCCCTCACCGAGGTCCCCCACGTCGGCCTCGGCATCCGCTTCTCCTGACATCCACACCTCATGACCCCGCCCTCCCTGCTCACCTGTCACGGAATGCTGCGCCGACCAGCAGGTTGTGACAGGTGAGCGGAATTCGCTCCGGCTCGAAGGATCACGCATGACCACGACCACGACCACGACCGAACTCGAGTCCCTCGCGCAGGCAGCCGCCGCTGCGGCGCCGATCTGGAGGGCGACGGATGCCGCGACCCGCGCGTCGTGGCTCCGCGCCGCCGCCGACGCGCTCGATGCGAACATCGACGAGCTCGTCGCCATCGCCGACGAGGAGACCCGCCTCGGCGAGACGCGTCTGCGCGGCGAGGTCGGGCGCACCGCGGGGCAGCTGCGCCTCTTCGCGAGCGTCGTCGAGGAGGGCTCGTACCTCGAGCTCACCGTCGACGACCCCGATCCGTCGGCGACGCCGCCCCGCCCCGAGCTGCGCCGCATGCTCACCGGCGTGGGACCGGTCGCGGTCTTCTCGGCGTCGAACTTCCCCTTCGCGTTCTCGGTCGCCGGCGGCGACACCGCCTCGGCCCTCGCGGCCGGCAACCCGGTCATCGTGAAGGCGCACTCGGGCCACCCGCGCCTATCGGAGCGCACCGCCGCTATCGTCGCCGCAGCACTCGTCGAGGCCGGTGCGCCCGAAGGCTCGCTCGCCCTCGTCGAAGGTCGCGAGGCGGGTGGCGCCCTGGTGCAGCATCCGTCCATCCAGGCCGCGGGCTTCACCGGCTCGCTCGGCGGCGGGCGTGCACTCTTCGATCTGGCGTCGGGTCGCCCCGACCCGATCCCGTTCTACGGCGAGCTCGGGTCGGTGAACCCGGTCGTCATCACGCCGGCCGCCGTCGCGGCGCGCGGCCAGGCGCTCGCCCAGGGTCTCGTCGGCTCGTTCACGCTCGGCGTCGGCCAGTTCTGCACCAAGCCCGGCGTCGTGTTCGTACCCGAGGGCGCAGGGTTCGAGGACCTCGTGGCCGGCTTCGCGGCGGGGGCCGCCGGCGGCCCGCTGCTCACCGACCGCATCACCGCGGCGTTCCCATCGGGTATCGAACACCTCGAGGCCGACCCGTCGGTGTCGGTGGTGGCGCACGGTCTTCCCGCCGAGCCGGGGTCGGCGCAGCCGGTCGTGCTGTCGACGGATGCCGCGGCCGTCGCCGCGCGCCCTTCGACGCTGTTGGAGGAGTGCTTCGGGCCCGTGACGCTGCTCGTGCGCTACTCCTCGGACGAGGAGCTGCGCGCCGCGCTCGAGGCCGTGCCGGGGTCGCTCACCGCGACGCTGCACTCCGAGGCGGGCGACGATGTCGCGGCGGTGCTCGAGGTGCTCACCCGCAAGGCCGGGCGCGTGCTCTTCGCCGGATGGCCCACCGGGGTCGCCGTGACCTGGTCGCAGCACCACGGCGGCCCGTGGCCCGCGACGACCTCGCTGCACACCTCGGTCGGTGCGACCGCGATCCGCCGGTTCCTCCGGCCGGTCGTGTTCCAGGACGCCCCGGAGGCACTGCTGCCCGAGGTGCTGCGCGACTCCGCGCTCGCGCGCCTGCCGCACCGCCGCAACGGCGTGCTCCGCACCGGCCGCTGACCCGGTTCGGAGGGTCGAGGTTGCCCGTCGGTTCGGCGCGTTTCGACTCGCAGGCTCGCTCAACGACCGGTGGGTGGGTACCGGTCGTTGAGCGAAGGGCGCTCTGGCGCCCGCAGTCGAAACGCCTGAGCCGGAGAGCGAGCTGTGCCCCGAGTTCAGCCGGCCTGGAGCTCGTGGGCGAGGAGCGCCCCGGACTCCTCGAGCCACCGGGCCGTCTCGGCCATGGCTAGCTCACCCGAACCCGCGAGCTCGGTGAGCGAGACCGTCCCGGCGAATCCCGAGGTGTCGGCGTCCGCGGCGACGCGGCCGGCGACCAGCACCACCGGCACGCCCGCGGCGGCAGCGACCGCACCGACGTGCGCGGGCACCTTGCCCGCCGCGGACTGGCCGTCGTACGACCCCTCTCCGGTCACGACGACGGATGCTGCGGCCACCGCCGCGTCGAGACCCACGAGCTCCGCGACCGCCGCTGAGCCGGGCACGAGCCGCGCACCCCACGCCAGCAACCCGAACCCGGTGCCGCCCGCTGCGCCCGCACCCGGAGTCTCGGGGTCGCCGGCGACCAGCGCCGCCAGTCGCGCGAGGCCGACGTCGAGCACCCCGATGTCCTCCGGCAGGGCACCCTTCTGCGGGCCGAACACCGCGGCCGCCCCGCGCGCGCCGAGGAGCGGGTTCGTCACGTCGCTCAGCACCGTCACTCCACCGGATGGGAGCGGCGCGAGCCCCGACAGGTCGGCCGCCGCCACCGAGCCGAGCCCACGCGCGCCGGCCGCAACAGGCTGACCCGCAGCATCCGTGAATCTCGCTCCGAGTGCCGTGAGCATGCCGGTGCCGCCGTCGGTCGACGAACTCGATCCGATCCCGAGCACGAGGCGCGACACCCCGCGCGCGAGGGCGTCGGCGATCGCCTCGCCGAAGCCGCGGGTGTGGGCGTCGAACGCGCGCAGGCGCGGCGGGGTGCCGAGCAGCTCGATGCCGCTCGTGTTGGCGAGCTCGACGACAGCGGTGCCACCCGGCGCCTCCGCGGTCGGCGGCAGCAGCACCCACGACGCCTCGACGGGCTCGTCCTCGGGACCGGTCACGGTCACCGGCATGCGCCGGGCACCCGGCACCGCGGCCGCGAAGGCGTCGACGGTGCCCTCGCCGCCGTCGGCCATCGGCATCAGCCGGAGCTCGCTGTCAGGGCGCTCGCGGCGCCATCCGGCGGCGAAGGCCTCGGCGGCGGCCGCGGCGCCGATCGTTCCCTTGAACGAATCGGGGGCGATCACGACGGTGTGGGCCATGGCGTCATTCTCCTCGGGCACGCGCGGTGTCGTCGTTTCCGGCTCGATCCTCGCGGAAAGCGTTATCCTGCAGATCATGGTATCCATGGATCGACCGGAAGCCGAGCCCGCCCCACCCCGCGCGGTCATCGCCACCGGCACCGGCAGGTACGCCGACCCGTGGCATCCGTTCCTCGCCACCTCGGCCCGCATCGCCGACGCGCTGCGCGCCGACGGCTGGGAGGTCGTGGTCGACGACGACGTCGACCACGCGCTCGCGCACCTCGATGGGTTCTCGCTGCTCCTCGTGAACGCCGGCGACCCGTGGCGCGAGGGGGCCACCGAGCTCGGCCATCGCGCTGACCCCGCCGCCGACGCCGGCCTGCACGCCGCGATCGCCCGGGGCATCGGACTCGTCGCGGTGCACGCCGCACTCTCGAGCCTGCGCGACCACCCGGCCTGGCGCGCGGCCATCGGCGGCGAATGGCAGCCCGGAACCTCGTGGCATCCCCCGGTCGGAGGCGCACGGGTGAGGGTCGTCGACGGCGATCACCCCGTGAGCGAGCGGATGCTGCACCTCGACGTGTTCGACGAGCGCTACAGCGACCTCGTGGTCGACGCGGGCGCGCGCGTGCTCGCGGTGCACGACGTCGACGGCGCCGAGCACCCCGCGGTGTGGATCCGGGAGGACCCGACCCGCGCCGTCGTGTGCTCCCTCGGCCACGACGAGCGTTCCTACGACTCCCCGGAACACGTGGGACTGCTGCAGCGCGCCGCGCGCTGGGCGGCGCGCGTCTGAGGCTTTGCGCCGGCGCAGAGAATCGGAGTTCTCGTGCAACACGCCGGGGGACGGATGCCGCCACCCGGCGTGTCTGCCGGAACCTCCGACGCGGTGCACGCCGAGAGCACGACTCGGCCGGGAACGCGGCATCCGTCCGACCGGGCAGAATGGAGACGGCGCCGCTCGGCGTATCCGCCCCCAGCAGAATCCGGAGTGACATGTCCTGGCTCGTGACCGGAGGTGCCGGCTACATCGGCGCCCACATCGTCCGTGCGCTCGCAGACGCGGGCCTGAACTCCGTCGTCATCGACGACCTCTCGAGCGGGCACGCGTCATTCGTCCCCGAGGGCGTTCCGTTCGTGCAGGGCTCGATCCTCGACGGCGAACTCGTCGAGCGCACCCTCCGCGAGCATGGGGTCGTCGGCGTCATCCACCTCGCGGGCTTCAAGTACGCCGGGGTCTCGGTGCAGCGACCGCTGCACACCTACGCGCAGAACGTCGAGGGCACGCGCGTGCTCCTTGCCGCGATGCAGGCCGCGGGTGTCGCGAACCTGGTGTTCTCGTCGTCGGCCGCCGTCTACGGCACCCCCGACGTGCCGCTCGTCACCGAGGACCTGCCCAAGCGTCCCGCCTCGCCCTACGGCGAGTCGAAGCTCATCGGCGAGTGGATCATCCGCGACCAGGCGATCGCGACGGCCGCGTCGGAGCACGCCCTCCGCTACACCGCGCTGCGCTACTTCAACGTCGTGGGCTCGGGCGACCCGTCGGTCTACGACACGAGCCCGCACAACCTCTTCCCGCTGGTCTTCGAGGCGCTGCTCGCGGGCAAGACGCCGCGCATCAACGGCGACGACTACGACACCCCCGACGGCACCAACGTGCGCGACTACGTGCACGTGGCCGACATCGCGGCGGCTCACGTGGCGGCCGCGCAGCGCCTGCTGGCGAACCGCCCGATCGAGCCCGCCTACAACCTGGGTTCGCAGAACGGGCTGAGCGTCCGCGAGATCATGGACGCCATGGCCCGCGTGACGGGCATCGACTTCACGCCCGAGATCGCACCTCGCCGCCCGGGCGACCCCGACCGCATCGTCGCGACGGGCGAGCTGGCCGCGCGCGACCTCGACTGGAAGAACCGCTACACCGTCGACGAGATGGTCCGCACCGGCTGGGAGGCCCGCCGGGCCGCGAGCTGAGGCATCCACGGGGCGGGTGATTCTGGCGACTCGCCAGGATCCCTCGTCCCCGGCGCAATTCTTGGCGACTCGCCAAGAACCCTCGTCCCCGGCGCAGTTTCTTGGCGACTCGCCAAGAGCCCTCGTCCCCGGCGCAATTCTTGGCGACTCGCCAAGAGCCCTCGTCCCCGGCGCAATTCTTGGCGACTCGCCAAGAACCCTCGTCCCCGGCGCAGCTCTTGGCGACTCGCCAAGAGCCCTCGTCCCCCGTGCAGCTCTTGGCGACTCGCCAAGAACCCAGGCGAAACCCACAGCGTCTGGCGACTCGCCAAAACCGGGGACGAGCGCCGACACCCACTCCGGGGTCAAGACGGGGCGGGGGCGGTGCTCTCGCGCACGACGAGGCGCGTGGGCACGGTCTCGAACGCGGCGGGCGTGCCGGCCTCGATCCCGTCGACGAGCGCGGCGACCGCACGCGCGCCGAGAGCGTCGAAGTCCTGGCGCACGGTGGTGAGCGGGGGACGGTAGTCCGCGGCGTCCGCCACGTCATCGAAGCCGCCGACGACACTCACCTCGCCCGGCACCTCGCGGCCCGACTCGGCCACGGCGCGGAGCACCCCCAGCGCCATCTGGTCGTTGGCGGCGAAGACGGCGGTCGCACCCGTTTCGAGAAGAGCGGATGCTGCGGCGAAGCCCGACGCGGACGTCCAATCTCCGCGCACCATGGGCGGCACAGCCGCGCCGGCCGCCGCCAGCGCCTCGCGCCAGCCCCGCTCGCGCTCGGCCGCGGCGAACGAGCCGTCGGGCCCCGCCAGATGGTGCACGGTGGCGTGGCCGAGTGCGAGCAGATGCTCGACCGCCGACCTCGCGCCCGCGGCGTGTTCCGTCTCGACCACCCCGAACCGGTTGTCGCGGGGCGAGTCGACCACCACGAGCCGCAGCCCGGAGGCGCCCACATCCGCCCCGCGGACGCGCGCGGTGGCCTCGTTCAGCACGATCGCCCCGTCCACGCCCTGCTCGGCCAGCCGCTCGAAGGCGGCTGCGACGTCGCCGTCGGCGCCGAGCGTCACGACCGTGAGCGCATAGCCGCGGGTGGCCGCGGCATCCGCCACCGCCTGCAGCATGCGGGAGTTGCCCACCGAGGCGAGGGTCGACACCACGAGCCCGATGGTCTGCGTGCGGCCGGTGCGGAGGGCCCGCGCGGCGCGATGCGGACGGTAGCCCAGCGCACTCATCGCCGCCTCGACGCGGGCCCGGGTCTCGGGGTCGACGCGGGGGCTCGCGTTGACCACCCGCGACACGGTCTGTCCCGAGACGCCTGCGCGCTCCGCGACGTCCGCCATCGACACACGCCTGGCTGTCATGCCTCACCTCGATCTACGGATGCCGCCGCCATCACGCCGGGATGCAGCATCCATGTTGACGATAACATAGCCGAGTTGCTAGCGTGTTGACGTGAACATCTCTCAGGACGACACCGTCGTGTCCGCCCGCGACCTTCCCGCTGAGACCCTCGGCGCGGGCGTGGTGAAGCGCCCCACCCGCCTTGCCGACGGGCGTGAGCTGGTCTACTACGACGACCCCGAGACGACGCTCGGCCCCGACCGCGCGATCGACGCCCGCGATCTCGCACCGCGGCCCGACACGGCGACGATGCGCCGCGACGTCCTGACCGGGGACTGGGTGTCGATCGCCGCGGCGCGCCAGAACCGCGCGTTCCTGCCGCCGGCCCACCTCGACCCGCTCGCGCCGCAGACGCCGACGAACCCGTCCGAGATCCCGTCGCTGTACGACGTGGCCGTGTTCGAGAACAAGTCGCCGTCGTTCGGACCCGCGCTCGCCGTCGCCCACGGCGATGCTCCCGCGGGCCCTCTCGGCGAAGCCCTCGTCGGCACCGATCCGCCGCGCAATCTCGACGACCTCGTCGCCCCCGGCCTCGGCCGCACCCGCACGAGCGTCGGCCGCTGCGAGGTCGTGTGCTTCAGCCCCGAGCACTCCGGTTCGTTCGGGTCGCTCTCGGCCACCCGCGCCCGCACCGTGATCGAGGCGTGGGCCGACCGCACCGCGGCGCTGTCGGCACTCCCCGGAGTCGAGCAGGTCTTCCCGTTCGAGAACCGCGGCGAGGCGATCGGTGTGACGCTCCCGCACCCGCACGGACAGATCTACGCATACCCGTACATCACGCCGCGCACGACGAGCCTGCTCGCGTCGATCGATCGCGAAGGCCCCGACCTGTTCGCGCGCATCCTCGAGTTCGAACGCGCAGGCGACCGCGTGATCCTCGAGGGCGAGCACTGGACGGCGTTCGTGCCGTTCGCGGCGCGCTGGCCGATCGAGATCCACCTGCTGCCGCACCGCCACGTCGCCGACTTCGCCGAGACGACGGATGCCGAGCGCGACGAGCTCGCCCCGCTCTACCTGCGGCTGCTCCGGGGCGTCGACGCGCTCTACGATTCGCCCACGCCGTACATCGCCGCCTGGCACCAGGCGCCGGTGCACCGCGGCCGCGACACCGCGCGCCTGCACCTGCAGCTCACGTCGCCGCGCCGCGCGGCCGACAAGCTCAAGTTCCTCGCCGGATCCGAGGCCGCCATGGGCGCTTGGATCGGCGACATCCCGCCCGAGACGGCCGCGGCGAAGCTGAGCGACGCCGTCGCATCCATCCCCGAGGAGACCCTGTGACCGCCACCGACATCCGCACCGCCGCCATCGCCCGTGCGCTCTTCGCCACCCGGTTCGGCGCCGACGCGACCGGCACCTGGTCGGCTCCCGGACGCGTGAACCTCATCGGCGAGCACACGGACTACAACGACGGCTTCGTGCTGCCGTTCGCGATCCAGCACCGCACGCACGTCGCGCTCGCCCCGCGCGCCGACGGCGTCTTCCGCGTGCGCGTCGCCTCGACGTTCGACGACGCGACCGTCGAGGTCGCGCTCGACGAGCTCGACACCCTCTTCCCCGAGCAGCGCGACGACGTCCCCGAGTGGGCGCGCTACCCGTTGGGTGTCGCGTGGGCGCTGCTCGCAGCATCCGGAACCGATCCGCGGGCCGTCACCGGCGTCGACCTCGCGTTCGCGTCGGACGTGCCGGTAGGCGCCGGCCTGTCTTCGTCGGCCGCGATCGAGGGTGCGACCGCCGTCGCCCTCGCCGACACCTGGGGCATCGACCTCGACCGCGTCGCCCTGGCGAAGGTCGGCCGCCGCGCCGAGAACGAGGCGGTCGGCGCGCCGACCGGCATCATGGACCAGATGGCGTCGCTCCTCGGTCGCGCCGACTCCGCCATCTTCCTGGACTGCCGATCGCTCGAGGCGCAGGTCATCGACCTCGGCTTCGCCGATGCCGGCCTCGAGCTGGTCGTCATCGACACCGGCGTGAAGCACTCCCACGCGACGGGCGGCTACGGCGAGCGCCGCGCCGCGTGTGAGCGGGGCGCCGCGGCGCTCGGCGTGCCCGCGCTCCGCGACGTGGGCGTCGACGACCTCCCCCGCCTCGCGGAGCTCGTGGACGACGTCACCTTCCGCCGCGTCCGCCACGTCGTCACGGAGAACCAGCGCGTGCTCGACACGGTGCGCACGCTCCGCGAGAAGGGACCCACCGCGATCGGCGACCTCCTGGTCGCGTCGCACGCGTCGATGCGCGACGACTTCGAGATCTCGGTCCCCGAGCTCGACACCGCGGTCGAGGCCGCCCTCGCGGCCGGCGCCGTCGGCGCCCGCATGACCGGCGGCGGCTTCGGCGGCGCCGCGATCGCGCTGGTCGCGCATGATCTCGTCGACGCGGTGACGAACGCCACGACCGCCGCTTTCGCCGCCGCCGGCTTCGCCGCGCCGACGATCTTCACGGTGACCCCGTCTGCGGGGGCCGCGCGCGACTGACGATCGCGCACCCGGGCTGCTCGCAGGCACGACGGGTTTCGACTGCAGGCGCCAGAGCGCCCTTCGCTCAACGAGCGATGCTGAAGTGCCGCTCGTTGAGCGAGCTTGCGAGTCGAAACGCCGGAGCGCGGCGCAGACGCCCGGGCTCCTGAACGCCGCGTGAACGCTCGTGACGCGCGGGGGCAACCCACTGGCGATGACGGATGCTGCGGCCTAGCGTCGAACGCAGGGTCGCGGCATCCGTCCGCGATCCGGAAGGAGCGATCGTGGCGTACATCACCGTCGGGACCGAGAACTCGGTCGACATCGACCTCTACTACACCGACCAGGGTCCGTCGGATGCCCAGCCCGTCGTGCTGATTCACGGCTTCCCGCTGAACGGCGAGTCGTGGGGCAAGCAGCAGGCGGCGCTGCTGGATGCCGGCTACCGCGTGATCGCGTACGACCGCCGCGGGTTCGGGCAGTCGAGCAAGGTCGGCTCGGGGTACGACTACGACACCTTCGCCGGCGACCTGCACGCCCTCATCGAGGACCTGGATCTCCACGACGCGGTGCTCGTGGGGTTCTCCATGGGCACCGGCGAGATCGCGCGCTACCTGTCGCGCTACGGCAGCGGCCGGGTCGCGAAGGCGGCCTTCCTCGGGTCGCTCGAGCCGTACCTCCTCAAGACCGAGGACAACCCCGAGGGCGCGGGCCCGCAGGAGTTCTTCGACGGCATCGCACAGTCGGTGCGCGACGACCGCTACGCCTTCATCGCCGGGTTCTACAAGGACTTCTACAACCTCGACGACACGCTGGGTTCGCGCATCTCGCAGGAGGCGCTCGACGCGAGCATCCAGATCGCGACCTACGCCGGCAACACCGCGCTCGCCGCGGCGCCGCTCACCTGGCCCACCGACTTCCGCGCCGACATCCCCGCGATCGACGTGCCCGCGCTCATCCTGCACGGCACCGCCGACAACATCCTGCCGATCGACGTCACGGCCCGCCGCTTCAAGGACCTCCTCCCCGACGCGACCTACGTCGAGATCGAGGGCGCCCCGCACGGCCTGCTGTGGACCCACGGCGCCGAGGTCAACGAGGCGCTGCTCGCCTTCCTCAACAGCTGACATGTCTCCCCGAGCCGCGAGAGTACAGCTGGTCGCCGAGAGGTAGGGAAGCACCCGCACTCTCGTCCACCCGCTGTACTCTCGCGGTTGGGGACGGGACGCGGGAGGCTACTGCTGGGGCTCGCCGGCGTTCGCCATCGCGAGGAGCCCGTCGATCATCTCGGGGCCGGCTGCCGCGCCGTCGCCCGCGAGGGCGCCCATCATGCCGATGCGGCCGATGGGGAACGACTCCATCATCTTGGACATGTCGACGCCCTCGGGCATGATCGACGCCGCGCTCTCATCCAGGCCGCCCATCATCTGGGCGAGCGCGGCCTGCACGATCGGACCGGCGACCGGATGGCTCAGCACCTCGCCCATCGACGACGTGCGCGACAGCGGGAGGGTGAGCACGTCACCGTCGACGGCCACGGCGACGGACGAGCGGATGTCGCGGCTCGACGCCGCGACGTCGACCGTGTACTCGCCACCCTCCACGACCCAGCGGTCGGCGCGGATGTCCCAGTACGCGAGGTCCTTGCGGCGCACCGTCAGCGTCACGACCCGCGTCTCGCCCGGCTCGAGCGCGACCGACGCGAACGCCTTGAGCTCGCGCGGTGCGCGCTGCACACCCGACCCGGCAAGGGATGTGTAGACCTGCACGACCTCGCGGCCCGCGCGCTCGCCGGTGTTGGTGACGGCGACGGTCACCTCGACATCGCCGTTCGCGTCGACCTGAGCCGCAGCATCCGTGTACGAGAAAGACGTGTACGACAGGCCGTGGCCGAACGGGAACGCGACCTCGAGGTGACGCGCGTCGTACCAGCGGTAGCCGACGAAGAGGCCCTCGCCGTAACGGGTGTGCGAGAACTCGCCCGGGAAGTCGAGGAACGCGGGGGTGTCTTCGAGGCGCACCGGGATCGTCTCGGTGAGCTTCGCCGACGGGTTGACGTCGCCGAACAGCACGTCGGCCGTCGCACCGCCCCCGGCCTGACCCAGCAGCCAGGCCTCGAGGATCGCCGGCACGCGGTCGGCGAACGGCAGCGCGACCACGCCGCCGTTCGAGAGCACCACGACGGTGTTCGGGTTCACCGCCAGCACCGCATCCACCAGTTCGAGCTGCACGGCGGGCAGATCGATGTCGTCGCGGTCGTAGCCCTCGGACTCGAGACGGGCGGGAAGGCCCAGGAACAGCACCGCGACATCGGAGACGGATGCTGCGGCCACGGCCTCGTCGCGCAGCGCCGCCGCCTCGTCGGCCGAGACCTCGAGCGCATTGCTGAAGCCCTGCGCGTACGCGACGTCGCCCGCGGCGAGCGCGCGGATCTCGTCGAGCGCGGCGTCGAGGCGCGTGGGGTTGATCATCGACGAACCCGCGCCCTGATAACGAGGCGCAGCGGCGAACTCGCCGATGACCGCGACCTTCGCGTCCTTCTCGAGCGGGAGCACGCCGCCGTCGTTCTTCAGCAGGACGATCGCGCGGCCGGCGGCCTCGCGGGCGAGAGCATGGTGAGCGTCGACGTCGAGGGGGCCTGCGACCGCGCCCGCACCCTCGGTCGCCTTGCGCACGAGGTCGAGAACGCGGCCGGCCGCGACATCCACCACCGACTCGTCGAGCGATCCGTCCTGCACGGCCGCCACGATCTGTGCGTCGGTGACGCCGTTGGACGACGGCATCTCGAGGTCCATGCCCGCGGCGAGGCCCGGCACGCGCTCGTTGACGGCGCCCCAGTCCGAGACCACGAGACCCTCGAAGCCCCACTCGTCGCGCAGCACCCGGGTCAGCAGCCACGGGTCCTCCGAGGCGTACACGCCGTTGATGCGGTTGTACGAGCACATGACGGTCCAGGGCTGGGCGTCCTCGACGACGCGCTGGAAGCCGCGCAGGTAGATCTCGCGGAGCGGCCGGGGGTCGACGTCGGACGACGACCGCATGCGGTCGTTCTCCTGGTTGTTGGCGGCGAAGTGCTTGAGCGAGGTGCCCACGCCCTTGGACTGGATGCCCTGCACGATCGCGGCGCCCAGCACGCCCGAGACGATCGGATCCTCGGAGAGGTACTCGAAGTTGCGGCCGCACAGGGGCGACCGTTTGATGTTGATGCCGGGGCCGAGCAGCACCGCGACGTTCTCGATCGAGGTCTCGGCGCCGAGCGCCTCGCCGACGCGGTGGACGAGGTCGACGTCCCACGACGAGCCGAGGCCGACCGCGGGCGGGAAGCACGTGGCGGGCACGCTGTCGCCGAGGCCGAGGTGGTCGCCGCCTTCGCGCTGCTTGCGCAGGCCGTGCGGGCCGTCGGTCACCATGATCGCGGGCACACCCAGGCGCTCGACGGGCTTGGTGTACCAGAAGCTCGCGCCGCTGGTGAGCGACGCCTTCTCTTCGAGGGTGAGTTCCGTGAGATCGGGGATGCTCATGGCGTTCCTTCCGCGCTGGAGTGACGAGGCTCCGCAGTGAGCGCTCGAACCAAAACCTTATGTCATTTGGTTTTGAGAAATCAAGCGATGTTCGGGTTTACTTTCCCTATGACAGAGAGCGGCACGGGGCGACGGGGCTCCTACGCGAAGGGCGTCGCAAAGCGCGAAGAGATCCTCACGCGCGCACTCGACGTGATCGCCCGCGAGGGCTATCGCGGCGCTTCGGTGAAGGAGCTGGCGGATGCCGTCGGTCTCAGCCAGGCCGGACTCCTCCACTACTTCGACAGCAAGGAGGAGCTCTTCACCGAGATCCTCCGCAAACGCGATGAGCTCGACTCCGTCGGGCAGGGCCTCGGCGGAGACCTCCAGCACGGACTGATCGCAGCCGAAGGCACGGAGCCGCTCGATATCCGCTCGGGCTACCTGGATGTGATCCGCCACAACGCCGACGTCCCCGGCCTTGTGCACCTGTTCGCCCGGCTGTCGGTCGACGCGGCCGATCCCGAGCACCCGGCCCACCAGTTCTTCGTCACCCGCGGCGAGAGTCTGCGCGGATTCTTCGCGGAGGCCGTCGCGGCGAAGCAGGAGACCGGCGAGATCACCGACCGGCTCGACCCCGAGACGATCGCGCGCCTGTTCCAGGCGGTCGCCGACGGCATGCAGCTGCAGTGGATGCTGGAGCCCGACGTCGACATGGCCGCCACGGTGGGCGCCTTGTTCGAGCTGCTCACCCCGGCCGCAGCGACCCCTGACGACGGCGGCGCCACGAAGTAACGATTCCGCAAACCTCCTTCGCAATTGAAACCGAACGTCGCTAGGTTTCAGTCTCGCGGTCGACCGGCCGCGAAACCCATCGAAGGAGATGACATGAATCGGACGACCGGACGCCTCGCGATCGCCGCGAGCATCGTGCTGGGCACGTCACTGCTGGGCGGCTGGACCGTGCAGCAGCAGGCGCAGGCCGCCCCGCCGGACCACGCACAGAAGGACGCCACCGTCCAGGTGTTCCTCACTCGCCACGGAAAGACTGTGCTCAACACGCTCGACCGCGTGCAGGGCTGGTCGGACTCGCCGCTGACCGCTCCCGGCCGGGCCGTTGCGGAGGTCGTGGGCGAGAACCTCGGCGAGCGTGAGGGACGGATGGATGCGGCGTACTCGGCCGACATGGTCCGCCATTACGAGACGGCGAGCCTCATGCTCGACGCCATGGGCTCGAAGCTCGAGCCGGTGCGCCTCGAAGGCCTGCGCGAGATCAACTTCGGCGCCTTCGAGGGAGCCGAGAACGGCGAGATGTGGTCGCCGATCATGGCGCATCTCGGCGTCTCGTCGATCGAGGAGGCTCTGAGCGGCCGGAGCATGACCGATCTCGTCGGCGTGATCAAGGAGATCAACCCCGACCCGTCGCTGCCCGCCGAGGACTGCGACGACGTGAACGCCCGCATGCTGGAGAGCCTGAACGCGATCGCCGCCGACGCCGCGAAGCACCGCGACGACCAGGTGCTCGTCGTCTCGAGCGGCCTGTCGATCACGTGCGTGCTCGACGGGCTCGGCTCTGAGCTGCCGCCGACCGGCATCGCGAACGGCGCCGTCAACCTGCTCGAGTACAAGGCCGGCAGCTGGACCGTGAAGTCGGTCAACGACACCAGCTACGCCGGCTGAACCCAGGGCGGGAGCTGCATCTCCCGCCCGACATCTACGATGCACGTATGCCCCTGGCCACCCCCGACGTCCGACGCCACAACCTCGGGCTGGTGCTGCGGCAGGTGCTCGAGGCCGGCGCGATCGCCCGCAGCGACATCGCGGGGCGCACCGGTCTCTCCCGGGGCGCGGTGACCTCGCTCGTCGCAGATCTCCTGGGCGCCGGCCTCGTACGCGAGGCCGATGTCGTCCCCGCCGAGGGTCTCGGCAGACCCCGCGTGCACCTCGAGCCCGCCGGCGACGATGTGTGCACACTGACCGCTCTGCTCGACGCCGACAAAGCCACCGCCGTCGCCGCGGCGCTCGACGGCACCACGCTCGCCCGCGTCGAACGACGCCACGGCCGACCGATGCGCGATCCCGACGCCGTCGTGCGCGTGCTGGCCGACGTCCTCGATGAGGTGGGCGCGACGCTCACCGGGCGGCGGATCGTCGACCTGAGCGTCGTCGTGTGGGCACCCGTCGGGGGTGTTCCCCCGCGTGTGCTCGCCGACACCGACCTCGAGTGGGGAGAGGTCGACCTGCTCGGTCTGCTGCGTGCGCGATCGGCCGTCGTCGCAGCCTACGAGGCCTCCGGCGGCGAGATTCGCCTCCTCCCCGACAGCCAGGTAGCCGCGCTCGCCGAACACGCGTCCGCGGGTCGGCCGGCCACCCTTCTATACCTCAAGAGCGACTCGGGCATCGGCGGAGCCATCGTGTTCGACGAAGGCTCGCCGCGCGTCGTCGGCGCTGCGCTGGGCCACCTTCCGGTCGTCCCCGACGGCGCCCTGTGCCTCTGCGGCCAGCACGGCTGTCTCGTCACGGTCGCCGGTCCGGACCAACTGTTCGCTGCGGCCGGTCTCGACGCGCTGGCCGCCGAGGCCGGTCTCGCGGCCGCGAGCGACGAGTTCGTCCGGCGCATCCGCGCGGGCGTACCCGCGGCCACGACGGCGTGGCGCACCGGCGCCGCGGAGATCGCGCGCTCGCTCCAGATCGTCGCCCTCTCGGTCGACCCCGACATCATCGTCGTCGGCGGCTACCTCGCCTCACTGGCGGGCGAAGTGGATGCCGCGTTCCGCGCGATCCAGCCCCACATCGCCCACGCCGCCGAGCTGACGCCGGCGCGCGTGATCGGCAGCACGCTGGGCGCGGACGCCGCCTTGCTCGGCGCGCAGCACGGCGCCCGCGAGCGCCTGCTCGCCGATCCCCTCGCGATCTGACCACCGAGCCCACGTGGCATTCCGCGGCACTCGCAACATAATTCAGGACTTGAACTTTCTTCCGTGGAGTCCCACACTGTAAGCCGAACGCTGTTCGTGTTTCACCACCGCACCCGACATCTCGACGATGAGGAGTCTCATGACCACGCACCCCGCCGGCGATCCGGCCTCGGCGATCGCCTCCACCGGCACCATCGCGAATACCCCGCCCGCGGCGGGCGAGCCTGCGGCCAGCCCGCCGCCGTCCAAGGCGCTGCTGCCCGGCATCCTGATCAACGCCCTCGCCCTCTTCGCCACCTACGGCGGACTCATCGCGGTACTGCTCCCCTCGCAGCTCTACCTGCTCGACCCCGCCCACAAGGCCGAGAACCTCACGATCGTCCAGACGATCTCGTTCGTGTTCACGCTGTTCGCGCAGCCGATCGTCGGCGCGCTGAGCGACCGCACCCGTTCGCGGTTCGGACGTCGCGCGCCGTGGATGGTCTCGGGGGCGATCATCGGCGCCCTGTTCCTCTTCGGCCTCGGCGCGATGAACACCGTGTTCTGGATCGCGATCTTCTGGGTCGTCATCCAGGTGTCGCTCAACGCCGTGCAGGGCCCGCTGACCGCGATCACCCCCGACCGCTTCCCGCGCGATCGTCGCGGCGCCGCGAGTGCGATGTTCGGCATCGGCACGCAGGTGGGCATGACCCTCGGCGTCATGCTGGCGGGTGCGCTGGGCAGCAGCATCGGAATCGGCTACAGCGTCTTCGGCATCATCGTCGTCGTCGCGACCGTGCTCTTCGTGCTCCTCAACCGCGACTGGTCGTCGAAGGATGCGGCGGTCGAGCCGTGGAGCTGGGCGCGCTTCTTCGCGGGGTTCTGGATCAACCCCCGCAAGCACCCCGACTTCTTCTGGGCGTTCACCGCGCGACTCCTGCTCATCCTCGGGTACTTCGTCGTGACCGCGTTCCAGCTCTACATCCTCACCGACTACATCAGGATGTCGCTCGGCGAGGCGCAGGGCGCCGTCGTCACGCTGACCCTCGTGTCGCTCGTGCCCACGCTCGCGGCGATCATCGTGTCGGGCTGGTGGAGCGACAAGGCCGGCCGCCGCAAGATCTTCATCTACGCGGCATCCGTCGTCATGGTCGTCGCCCTTGCGTTCCCGCTGTTCATGCCCGACCTCACCGGCATGATCATCATGAGCGTCCTCAACGGCATCGGCTTCGGCCTCTACATGGCCTGCGACGCGGCACTCATGACCGAGGTGCTTCCCAGCCAGGATGCGGCCGCCAAGGACCTCGGCATCCTCAACGTGGCGACCAACATCCCGCAGGCGCTGAGCTCCGTGATCGCGCTCGCGATCATCTCGGCGTTCGGCGGCTACGCCTCGCTGTTCGTGTTCGGCATGGTCTTCGTGGTGCTCGCGGCCCTCGCGCTCATCCCGATCAAGAGCGTGCGGTAGCCGTCCGATCCACGGTAGACATCAAGAACCATGCGATAGGAGAGAGTGCATGACCGAGACCACCACGACCACCCGCTACGCGGAGGCCGACACCGTCACCGGAAGGGTGCGCGGCTTCTGGCGGGGCGAGCCGGGCGCCGGCGGATCGGCCGCGTTCCTCGGCATCCCGTTCGCGAAGCCGCCCGTCGGCGAGCTGCGGTTCGCGGCGCCGGTGCCGGCCGAGCCATGGGAGGGGGTCCGCGACGCGCTCGCGTTCGGCGCCACCGCGCAGCGCGGCGACCCCGGCGTGACGCTCATCCCCGAGCCGTCCGTGCCGGGCGAGTCGACGCTCAACGTCAACGTCTTCACGCCGGTGCCGGGAGAGACGGATGCTGCACTCCCGGTGCTCGTCTGGATCCACGGCGGCGGCTTCTTCGCCGGCTCGCCCGCGAGCCCCTGGTACGACGGCCGCGCATTCAACCGCGACGGCGTGGTCACCGTGACGATCTCGTACCGGCTCGGTTTCGACGGGTTCGGCTGGATCGAGGACGCGCCGTCGAACCGGGGTGTGCGGGACTGGCTGCTGGCGCTCGAGTGGGTGCAGGACAACATCCGGGGCTTCGGCGGCGACCCGTCGCGCGTCACGATCGCGGGGCAGTCCGCCGGTGGCGGGGCGGTGCTGACGCTGCTCGGGATGCCGGCGGCGCAGCACCTGTTCCACTCGGTGTGGGCGCTGTCCGGCGCCACGGCCGACGTGGCAGCCGATCGCTGGGAGGCGATCGGGCGGGACGTCGCCGCCCGGGTCGGGGTGACGCCGACGCGCACGGCGCTGTCGACGGTGCCGGAGGAGCGCATCATCGAGGCGCAGAAGAAGGCGACGAGCGTGGCGGGCCCGGACGCGATCACCAAGCTCCTCGACGACGGCCTGCTGCTCGGCCCGTCGATCGACGGCGACCTCCTCACCCGCCCCACGATGGCATCGATCGCAGCAGGTGTCGGGGCCGACAAGCCGCTCGTGCTCGGCGCGACGGACGACGAGTTCTCGATGGTCGTCGCGGGGCAGGCGAAGACGCTCCGCTGGATCCCGCTGGGCTTGCTGCTCGGCCGGTCGGGTCTCAAGGGTGCGCAGCGCAAGGCCTACGTCGCCGCGAACCGGGACGTCGTCGCCCGCGGCCACGCCGCCGTGCTCGGCCGATACATCACCGACCGCATGTTCCGCAGCGCCGTCGTGCGCACGGCACGGGCGCGGGGCGCCGCCCCGACGTGGGTGTACCGCTACGCGTTCCGCTCGTCTCAGCCCGGAGCGGTCAACGGCTCGGCGGTGCACTGCATCGACGTGCCGTTCTGGTTCGACTGCCTCGACTCGGTGCAGATCGAGCCGCTCACCGGCCCGAACCCGCCGCAGCCGCTCGCCGACCAGACGCACGCGGCGGCCGTCGGGCTGATCGTCGACGGCGACCCCGGCTGGCGCGCGTGGTCGTCGGCGCCCGGCACGACGCGCGTGTTCGGCGGCCCGTCCGGCTCGCCCGAGGTCGACGCACACGGTTACGCCGCGATCGCAGCGCTCGTCTGACCCGGGCTCCCGCAGCCCCTGCAGCGCGGGAATCGCGAGAGGGTGGGTCCCCGCCGATGCAGCGGCGAGGACCCACCCTCTCGTGTGTGCGGTGCGTCAGGAGAGCGCCGGGATGACCTCGCGTTCGAAGAGCTCGACACCGGAGAGGTCGTACGCCGCCTCGGGGAAGTAGTGGATCGCGTAGCCGAGGCCGTGCTCGGAACGCTCCGCGAGCCGCTCGGCCACCTGCTCCGGAGTGCCGAAGGCCGGCGACTCGAGGTAGTCGTGCTCGATCCTCGCCACGCGCTCGTCGCCGACATGCGGGCGCAGTCGCTCGACGACGGCCGACAGGCGCTCGCGAGCCTCCGCCTCAGTTGCGCCGACGATCGTGTTGAAGTTCGACGACCGCGTGATCTCGGAGAAGTCGCGACCCAGCGCCTCGCAGTGACCGCGCAGCACGTCGCTCTTGTGGTCGAACTCCTCGACCGATCCCGCGAAGTTCGTGTACGCGCCGTACTTCGCCGCGATCTTGAGCGTCACCTTCTCACCGCCGCCGGCGATCCAGAAGGGGATCCCGCCGTCCTGCAGCGGCAGCGGCTGCACGATCGCGCCGTCCACCTGGTAGTGCTTTCCGTCGAGGGTGGCACGGCCGGTGGTCCAGGCCTGCTGCATGATGTCGACGCCTTCGCGCAGCATCCGGAGTCGCTCGGGCACCGGCGGGAAGCCGTAGCCGTACGCCTCCCACTCGTGCTCGTACCAGCCGCCGCCGATGCCCATCTCGGTGCGCCCGCCCGAGACGATGTCGACGGTGGCGGCGACCTTCGCGAGGTAGGCGGGGTTGCGGTACCCCATGCAGGTGCACATCTGGCCGAGACGGATGCGGCTGGTGGACGCCGCGAACGCCGCCATGAGCGTCCACGCCTCGTGGGTGGTCTCGTCCGAGTGGACCGGGGTGGTGTGGAAGTGGTCGTAGACCCAGAGCGACTCCCATGGGCCGGTGTCGGCGCGCTGCGCGAGGCCGTTCATCACCTCCCAGTGGCTCGAGGGCTCGATGCCGACGAGGTCGAATCGCCAGCCTTGGGGGATGAAGGTTCCGAAGCGCATGGTCCCCACCCTAGGGCGATCGACGGATGCCTCGGCCCGGCGCAGCGCAGGCTTGTCTGTCCGCGTGTGACGGCGTATAAGCGTTCGCTCACCGACCGGGTTCGGCGAATACCCGGGCGTGCGGCATCCGCTCGCGCATTACGGCGATCGCGTCGGGATTGTGGTCCACGAGCACCGCGTCGCGCCCGAGCGCGGACGCGACCGCGCCGGTCGTGCCCGAGCCCGCGAAGAAGTCGAGCACCCGATCGCCGGGGCGCGACGACGCCTGGACGATGCGCCGGAGGATGCCCTCAGGCTTCTGCGTCGGGTAGCCCGTCTTCTCGCGCCCGGTGGTGGGAACGATCGTGTGCCACCAGACGTCGGTCGGGAGCTTGCCGCGCTCGGCCTTCTCGGGCGTGACCAGCCCCGGCGCCATGTACGGCTCGCGGTCGACGGCGTCCGAGTCGAACCAGTACGCTTTCGGATCCTTCACGTACACCAGGATCGTGTCGTGCTTCGTGGGCCATCGCTTGCGGGTCTTCGCCCCGTAGTCGTACGCCCAGATGAGCTCGTTGAGGAACCGCTCGCGGCCGACGAGCGCGTCCATGAGCACCTTCGCGTAGTGCGCCTCGCGGTAGTCGAGGTGCAGGTACAGTGTGCCGTCGTCGGCGAGCAGCCGCCACGCCTCGAGCAGCCGCGGCTCGAGGAACCCCCAGTAGTCGTCGAACGTGTCGTCGTAGGCCCGCAGGTCACCCCGGATCCGCTCGTACTCGCGCCCGTGGAACCCCCGCCGCACGATCGCTTCTTCAGATGGGGAGACGGATGCTGCGGACCGCGCGGTCTCGATGGACCGCTCCTGCGGGCGGCCGGTGTTGAAGGGCGGGTCGAGATAGATCAGGGTGAACGACGCGTCGGGCAGGCCGCGGATGACCTCGAGGTTGTCGCCGGGGTGGATCTCGACGGAGCCGGGGGGCGCAGCATCCGTCGCCCCGGTCAAGGAACCCGGCGAAGCCATGCGTCCGTCGCGAACTTCGACGCCACGAGGGCTTCGGCCTCGGCGTATTCATCGTCGGTGATGCGCCCGGGGACGGCGCCGTAGAGGTTCGTGAAGGTCTCCTCGAGCTTGGCGATGATCGCCTCGCGGGGCAGACCCGTCTGCCGCCGCAGCGGGTCGACGCGCTTCGCCGCCGACGTGGTGCCCTTGTCGCTGAGCTTCTCGCGGCCGATGCGCAGCACCTCGGTCATGACGTTGCCGTCCATGTCGTAGCTGAGGGTCGCGTGGTGCAGCACTCCGCCGTTGGCGAGGCGCTTCTGGGCGGCGCCGCCGATCTTGCCCTGGGGCGAGGCGATGTCGTTGAGCGGCTGATAGGTCGCTTCGATGCCGAGGGCGCGCAGCGCGTGCAGCACCCAGTCATCGAGGAAGGCGTACGAATCCGCGAACGTGAGGCCGGCGACCAGGGATGCCGGCACGTACAGCGAGTAGGTGACGATCGAGTTCGCACCCATGAGCATGGCACCCCCTCCCGAGATGCGGCGGACCACGTCGTAGCCGTGGGTCGCGGCCCCCTCGGGGTCGACCTCGTTGCGCAGCGACTGGAACGAGCCGATCACGACGGCGTTCTCGTTCCACTCCCAGATGCGCAACGTCGGGCGCCGGCGGCCGTCGCCGACACGGCCGGTGAGCACCTCGTCGAGGGCGAGGTTCATGCGCGGCGAGACCGGCCTCTCGTGCACGATCTCCCAGTCGAAGTCGCGCCAGCCGGGGGCGGTCACGAGCGCGCGGCGCACCGCCGTGCCGACCGCCTCGGGAGTGAATCCGAGGAGCTGCGCCCCCTCCGGGAGTGCGGAGCGCACGGCGGCGGCGATGGCCGCGACATCCGACTCGATGGGGAGCCCGTTGACGGCCGCGTCGATGTCGGCGAGCGCGTCGTCGGGTTCGAGGAAGAAGTCCCCCGCGAGGCGGAAGTCCGCGATGCGCCCGTCGCGCTCCTCGAGGTCGACCACCACGAGCTTTCCGCCGGGCACCTTGTATTCGCCGTGCATGGGTTTCAGCCTATTGGCGCGCGCCGGGGGCGCGCTCCGCCCGACGACCGGGCACCGTCGCGCCGGCCGTCGGGCGTGTGCCGGCTACACCGGCGCGCCGCGTGTCACGACGTGCACGCGCGCCCGTCGAGCAGGAACTGCCACGGCGTCGCCACCGCGCCGTCCGCGTGCACGACGGTGTCGGGAGCGTTGCCCGTGCGCTTGGTGGCGCCGGTCACTGTGACGATCCCCTCGTCCTGCGCGACCGTCGCGCGGGTCGCCTTCGTGATCCGCTGGCCGTCGGGCGCCGCGAAGCTGAGCGCGAAACGCGAGCCGACCGCGCCCGAGAGCCGCACTGCGGCGGATTCACCGTCGAGAGTCGGCGCCCAGTCCACATGGCAGTCCAGCGGCGCGATGCCGGGCTCGGCGGACGCGATCAGCTCGCGCGCCTGCTGCGTGAACCACTGGCCGGCCGCGGGGTCCTCGTACCCGCGCTCGGGGTCGGTCGGACCCGCGGTGCCGCGGTAGCACTTGCCGTCGGACTCGCCGGGCACCTTGATCCAGAGGTACGCATCGACGAGCGGCACGTCGATGGTCGTGTCCGGACGCGAACCGAGGCCGCGGTCCGGCGGGTTGCACCAGTCCTCGTGCGTGTCGCCGTACGCTCCTTCGTGGTTCCACGCTCCGAGCCCGTTGCGGCTCGTGTCGATCACGAAGTGCGTCGTCGGCTGGGTGGCACCGAGGATCGCGGCGTAGCGCGAGTCCACCCCTGAGGTGTTGAGAGCGGGGTCCGCGGCATCCGGGCTCCACTGGCCATACTGCGACATGCCGACGCCCTGCCAGTCAGTCGCGGGACCGCCGTTCCAGTACTGGTTGCCGCACGAGCCGAAGTCGCCAAAGTTCACCTCGCTGACGTACGCGATGCATTGCGACACCCACGTGCCGTACGCCGTCGAATTGGCGGTGAACTGGTAGTTCGACGTGTTGAGGAAGAACCCGTCAGTGCGCTGAACCCCGGCCTTGATCAGGCGGTCGGAGATCTCGCCGATGTTGAGCCACGCCGCGTTCGTGCCATCGAGGTAGACCGAGGTCGCGGGAAGTGCGGCGAAGGCGTCGACGGCGTGGTTCAGCTGTGCGAAACGGTCGGTCGCGGCTGTGTCCGCGGGCACCTCGGCCGGCTGGCACCACTCGACCTGTCCGTCGAGCGTGGTGTAGTGGGGGATGACCCCGAGCCCGTCGGGTTCGAGGATGACCGTGGCGTCGCGCCCGGCGATGCCTGCGGCGAACCCATCGATCCAGGCGTTGTACGCCGCGGTGTCGGCCGCGCCGCCCGCGGAGTACTGGGCGCAGTCGCGGAAGGGGAGGTTGTACGCGACGAGCACGGGCATTCGCCCCTGAGCGGCGGCCGCCGTCACGACGGCGTCGACGCCGGCCTCCACCTCGGCCGGCGTGCCGTCGGTGAACCACGTCGCCGAGGCGATCGATCCGAGCAGCTGGGCGTCATCGCGTGCTTGGCCGCTGAGTGACTGGGCCGCTTCGAGCGTCGTGCTCCACGGATCGACGTACAGCTCCGAGCCTGTGAGGCCGGTGCCCTCATCGGCGGCGGCCGCGGTCACCGTCAGCGGCACGGCGAGGGCGGCGACCAGCACAGCCGCCGCGCCGAGGGCGAGGGCCCGTCTTGTCGGCGGACCGCCGCGGAGTCGAGCGGGTGCCAGAGTCATGTGTCCTCCTTGGACTTCTCGGCCGCCGGGCGCCGTCGCCCGGGGAGCATCAACGTCGGCCACGCCGCACTATGGGAGCGCTCCCACGCTGATCACTGCGGCCAGAATGGCGTACGCGCCCACCTGCCGTCAAACGCGCCGCACCGCACCGCGCCTGACCGCACGGCGAGGCCGTCGGCGGGGTCCGTCGCACCTCCTGATCGGACAGGCCCCAGCGATCTCAGGTGCGGTCGGCGATGTGCCTGTCGAGCCAGGCGAGCAGGTCGGCGCGGACCTCGGCCTGCATGACCTCGTTGAAGATCTCGTGGCGCGCGTCGGGGTACACGAGCGTCGTCACGTCGGTGAAACCCGACCGCGTGCGGTACGCGTCGGCCAGACGGTGCACGCTGCGGGGGCCACCGACGGTGTCGTCGCGGCCGACCATCAGCAGGGTGGGGATGTCGACACCGAGGTTCTTGCGCGGCTTGCCGAGGAGGCGCACGGTGTCGAGCGGACCGAACAGCTTCGGGAGCGTCTCGTGCGTCGTGAGGCCGTCGGCGAGAAACTCCTCGCCGACCTTCGGGTCGGATGAGAGCCATTCGACGCCCGTCGCTCCCGGGCCGTTCCAAGGCTTGTTGAGATCTCCCGAGTTGAGCGAGCCCGGCCACAGCAGCGACGACCCCGACAGCACCAGTGCGTCGTAGGCGTCGGGGTGGTCGTTGACGAGCTTCTGAGACATGAACGAGCCCCACGAATGCCCGAGCAGCACGAGGGGGAGGTCGGGGTTCTCGGCGCGGATCTGCTGCGTGAACTGCCACAGACCCGAGATCGTCGCGCGCAGGCCGCCGGGCCCGAGCTGCCCGAGCTTCGACGCGTCGCCCTTGTGCTGGCCGATGCCGGTGCGGCCGTGGCCGCGGTGGTCGTCGGCATACACCGTGAACCCGTCCGCGGTGAGGGCGTCGACGAGGGCGGTGTATCGCCCGGCGTGCTCTCCGACGCCGTGGAGGAGCTGCACCACACCCCGCGGTCCCGTCTTCGCCGGGTGGACGTCGTAGACGATCGTGACGCCGTACGCGTCGGTGTACTCGGGCATGCGCAGAAGTCTAGGGGGACGGATGCCGCCGCCCGGCGCAGGACGTCCAGGACGCAGCATCCGTCCCGTCCGAACTTTCTTTAGCAAGACTAATGAGCTATGCTAACTAACCGGATGAGCAGCAACGAGACTTCAGATTCAGACACCGGCCCCGACGCCGGCGCTCACGCAGACCTCTCCCCCGCCGCTTCGCAGCTGCGCATCGCGACGTTCCGCCTCGCCCGCCGCATGCGCACGCAGCGCGCCGTCGACTCGATGAGCGACGGACAGTTCGCCGTGCTCGCGGCGCTCAAGGTGCACGGCCCGCACACGCTCGGCGATCTCGCCGAGCGTGAGCGCGTCTCAGCCCCGTCGATGAACCGCACGGTCAACTGCCTGCAGGACTCGGGCTACATCGTGCGCGGCGCCGACGAGCGCGACGGCCGCAAGGTCGTGATCTCCCTCACCCCCGAGGGCATCGCGGTCGTCGAGGAGACCGCCCGTCGTCGCGACGCGTGGGTCGAAGCCACCCTTGCCGAGCTCACCCCGGCCGAGCGCGAGATTCTCGCCGCCGCCGCCGAGATCATGGAGCGGATGGTGGCCCGATGAGCGCGATGTTCCGGTCCTTCTCCGCCTTCAACTACCGCGTCTGGTTCATCGGCGCGCTGGTGTCGAACATCGGCGCGTGGATGCAGTCCACGGCCATCAGCTGGGTGGTCCTCACCGAGCTCACCGACAACGACGCGGCCGCGATGGGCGTCACGATGGCGCTGCAGTTCGCCCCGCCGCTGCTGCTCGTCGGCGTCACCGGACTCGTGGCCGACCGCTTCGACCGTCGCAAGCTGCTGCTCGTCACCCAGAGCCTGCTGCTGCTTCTCGGCGTCGCGATCGGCGTGCTCATCTTCGCCGGCGTGATGACGCTGCCGATCATGTACCTGTTCGCGCTCGCGCTCGGTGTCGTCGCCGCGTTCGACAACCCGGCGCGGCAGGCCTTCGTCTCCGACCTCGTCGCCCGCGAGAACGCCTCGAACGCGGTCGCACTGAACGCCGCGTCGTTCAACGGCGCCCGCATGATCGGACCGGCCGTCGCGGGCATCGTCATCGTCGCGGTCGGCACCGGGTGGGTGTTCGTCGCCAACGCGGTGACGTTCCTCGCGATGCTGGGGGCGCTCCTGCTGATCCGCACGCACGAGCTCGTACCGCGCGTGAAAGCGCCGCAGTCCTCACGCCTCGCCGACGGGTTCCGCTACGTCGCCGGCCGCCCCGACCTCATCGTGACGTTCGCGATGGTGTTCATCATCGGCGCGTTCGGCATGAACTTCCCGATCCTCGCGTCGACCATGGCGGTCGAGTTCGGCAAGGAGGCCGACGGGTTCGGCCTGCTGAGCTCGATCCTCGCGATCGGCTCGGTGGCCGGGGCGCTGATGGCCGCCCGCCGCGACCGCGCGCGACTGCGCGTCCTCATCATCGGCACCGCGATGTTCGGCGTCGCGGCCGTGGTGTCCGCGTTCATGCCGACGTACTGGCTGTATGCGATCACGCTCATG
This sequence comes from Microbacterium trichothecenolyticum, assembly GCF_041938625.1. GTDB lineage: Bacteria > Actinomycetota > Actinomycetes > Actinomycetales > Microbacteriaceae > Microbacterium > Microbacterium trichothecenolyticum_D. The sequence goes on from NZ_CP169427.1 coordinate 4,033,354, forward strand.
TTCACCGGCTTCGCGGTCGTCACGATGATGACGACGGCGAACGGCTACGTGCAGACGACCACCGACCCGGTGCTGCGCGGCCGCGTGCTGGCGCTGTACATGGCGATCCTGATGGGCGGCACCCCGATCGGCGCGCCGATCGTCGGCTGGGTCGCGGCCGAGTACGGCCCGCGCATGGCGATCCTCGTCGGCGCGGTCGCCGCTTTCGTCGCGTTCGCGATCGGCGCCACGTGGCTGCTGTGGTCGGGCCGTCTGCACCGTCACGAGCAGAAGCGGTTCCGCCTCACGCTCGACGAGACGCGCCCGCTCACGATCGTCGCTCCCGAGGAGTTCAGCGACGAGGTCGCCGGCACGACGCCGATCCGCGTGCTTCCGAGCGACGAGGAAGACAAGCTCCGCGCCCGCGCCCGCGCCAGCTGACCCGCCGTCCCGAACCCCGCCGCTCGGTGTTCGTTCGCCGCAGATGTACGCGTTTCGGCCCGATCCGTGTACATCTGTGGCGAACGAACGAACGAGGAGGCGGAGCTACGCGCGGACCGTCAGCGACGCGGAGGCCGGAGCCAGGCCGTCGGCCGCGACAGTCACGGTGGTCGTGCCCGGACCGGTCGGCCGCACGATCGCCAGCGCGCGGCCGTCGTGGGTCGTGACCGACGGGCCGGCGAAGGATTCCTCGCTGCGGATGCGGCCGGTGCCCAGCCCGACGAGTTCGGCGTCGCCGGTGACGGTCACCGTCACGAGCCGGTCGGCCTCCGTCGCCACGACCCCGTCGGCGTCGGCCAGCGAGATCGCGACGAACCCGAGTCCGTCGACCGGAATCTCGGACTGCTCGACGGATGCTGCGAGCCCCACCTCGCCGGCCGTGCGCAGCGTCGCCCGCCCGACCTCGGCACCGGCGGTGCGGGCGATGGCGATGAGCTCCCCCGGGCGGTACGCGGTCTCGAAGCGCGCGCGGAAAGCCTGCTCGACTCCGACGGCGGCGACACCCAGCGGGACGCCGTCGAGCTGGAGCTCCACTTCCTCCGCCGGCGCGTAGACGTCGACCGTGACCGGGGCGCCGGGCTCGGCATCCCACGTCCACGACGACACCGAGTCGTCCCACGACCACGGCGTCGTGGCGGTCGGGCGCCCGTGGTGCCGCGGCGGATGCACCGCCAGGTACGGGTCGGTGCGCAGCCCGAACACGATCTCGCGGTAGTGCGACACCGGGCGGCGGAAGCCCGTGATGTCGATGTCGCCGCAGCCGGCGAGCAGGTGCGGGTACGGTCCAGCGGTACCGGTCGGCTCGTAGCCCGGCTCGTCGGTGTAGTCCACACGGCCGATGCCGGCCTCGCCGAGGTAGTCCCAGCCGGTCCAGGTGAAGTCGCCGATCACGTGGTCGAGACGCTCGACGAGCTCCCACATCTTCTCGATGCGCGACGGGAACGTCTCGGACCCGACGATCACGCGGTTCGGGAACAGCTCGCGGTCGAGCTCATATCGGGAATCGGCGTAGTTGAAGCCGACGATGTCGAGCACCGACGCCGACTCCTCCGTCGACGCGGTCACGAGCTCGGACGCGTTGGCCTGCGCCATCATGTCGCCCATCGTCGCCATCATGGTGTTCGGATCCGCCGGCTCGCCCTCGCTCGCGCCATCACCCTCGGCTTCGCGCATCCGGTCGAGATTGGCGATGATCCCGTTGATGCCGTTCGTGACGAACCGCGTGTCGTCGTGTTCGCGGAACGCCTCGGCCAAGCGCCGGCTCCAGGCGGAGCCTGCGGGCGTCGCCAGCTCGAGGATCTCATTCCCGATCGAGTACATGATGACACTGGGATGGTTGAGGTCCTTCGCGACGAGCGCCGCGACATCGTGGCGCCACCGCTCGGGGAAGCTCGGAGCTGCGTCGAACGCGACCTTCGAGCGGGTCCAGGTGTCGGTGAGCTCGTCCATCACGAGCACCCCGTGCCGGTCGCACGCGTCGAGCATCGCGCGGCTCATCGGGTTGTGCGAGCTTCGCAGCGCGTTGAACCCCGCTGCCTTCAGCAGGTGCACGCGCCGGTCCTCGGCCGCGGCGAAGGTCGCCGCTCCGAGCGGTCCGCTGTCATGGTGCACGCACGCGCCCCGCAGCTTCACGGTCTCGCCGTTGATGCGCAGCCCCCGTGCCGCATCGACCTGCAGGCGACGGATGCCGAAGGTCGCGGCATCCGTGTCCATCAGCTCTCCACCCTCATCGGCGAGGGTCGTCCGCACTTCGTACAAGGCGGGCTCGTCGACACTCCAGAGCCGCGGATCCTCGACGGCGAGCCGCACGCGGGCGACCCCGTCGGTACCGGGAAGCACCGTCACGGGTGCCGTGCCGCTCGCGACGTCGGAGCCGTCCGGCGCGGCCAAGGTCCAGCTGAGGCGGAGCATGCGCGTGTGGCGGGAGGTGTTCCGCACCGTCGTCGCGAGCTCGATCACGGCACGATCGGCGTCGATGTCGGGCGTCGTGACGCGCGTTCCGTCGAGCGGGATGTGCACGGGATCGGCGACCACGAGGTGAACCGGGCGATAGATGCCCGCGCCGGAATACCACCGGCTGTCACGGTGCGCGCGCGCCTCCACGGTGACGCGATTGGGCTCGCCGTAGCGGAGATACGGGTCGAGCACGGCCTCGAACGCGTTGTAGCCGTTGGGCTCGTGCACGACGGCATCGCCGCCTAGGAACACGACGGCGTCGCGGTAGACGCCCTCGAACTCCAGCCGCACGGTCTTGTCGCGCCAGCCGTCGGGCACGTCGAAGGTCTTGGCATACTCGAACACGCCGCCGGGGACGTAGCCCGTGTGCACGCCCTGGTCGCTCTCGGCCGAGCGGGGCAGGTCGCGCACGGCGTCATGCGGCAGCCGGACGGACCGGGGCGCGGACTCCGGCGTGGGCGCTTCGAAAGCGCCGAGCTTCGGGCCGACGGTCCAGCCGTCGAGGAAGGGCTCGCGGATCATGCCTCGGCTCCGTCGCGCGCCGCGGAGCTCTCGCCGTCGGAGGCGGTCGACGACTGGGAGGTCTGGGGGCCCATCACGTCGAGCGCGTTCTCGATCCCGACCAGGTCGTATCCGCGGATGAGGCTGCGGAAGACCTCGTGGAGCGCCTCGGCCATATCCGTCGACTCGGGGTCGAGCAGCCACTGCACCTGCAGGCCGTCCATCAGCGCGATCGTCGCGACCGCCGCGCGACCCGGATCGACGCCGTCGACGAGGCGCCCCGCGGCTGCCGCACGCTCGAAGGAGCCGGTCACGCTCGTGCGCACGTACTGGTAGCGGTTGACAAAATAGGCGTGCGCGGGATGCGACGGCGCCGTCGCCTCGGCCGACAGGGTGGTGTACAGCTCGACGATTCCCGGCTGGGCAGCGTTGAATCGCGCGAGCTCGGCGAGCGCCCGCAGCGCTTCCACGCCGTCGGGAACATCGAAGTCGACGCGTTCCCGCGACAGGTTGTCGCGGTGATCGAGCAGCGCCAGCAGCAGCGCGCTCTTGCTGCGAAAGTGGTGCAGGAGCCCCGCCTCACTCATCCCGACGCGCTCGGCCACCTCTCGGAGCGAGCCGGCGCGGTAGCCCGACTGGGAGAACACTTCGAGCGCGGCATCGAGGATCGCGGTACGCGTCTCCTTCGACTTCGCATACTCGCCACGCGGCTTTCGAGCCTTCGTGGGAGCGGTTCCCCCGCGGCCCGTGGCGGCAGTGGTCTCGGTCATCGTCTCACCGTATCCCCGGGCTGTCTCGCGCACCTCCATCGGTGCCCCCGCCAGGGTCCTTCCCTTCGGTTCTATAACGAATTCCTAGCGCTCGCTAGTTTTTTGTGTCAAAAACCTAGCGCTCACTAGAAATTGCTGTTAGCGTCTCCCGCCAGATGGCGATCCGCAGGGGCATCGCCACAGATGAAGGGACCAAGGATGTTCCGTTGGAAGGCCACAGCAGCCACCATCGCGATCGCCGCTCTCGCCCTCACCGGCTGCGCCGGTGCCGGGGACGACGGGTCGAGCGGAAGCGACTCCGGCCGAGCAGACCGGCTCACGCTCACCGCGATCGTCGCCCCGACGAGCTATGACATCGGCCAGGGCGCCGAATACGGCAACCGGAGCCCGTTCTTCCAGGCGGTCTTCGACACCGTGCTGCAGAAGAACTCCGCGGGCGAGATCGAGCCCTGGCTCGCCACCGAGTGGGAGTACAACGAAGACAACACCGTGCTGACGCTGACGCTCCGCGACGACGTGGAGTTCACCGACGGCACGCCGCTGGACGCCGAGGCGGTCGTGGCGAGCTTCGAGCGCTTCCGCGACGGGACCTCCCCGCAGGCCGCGACCTTCGCCGGCAAGGAGTTCGCGGCGGTCGACGCCACCACGGTCACCATCACGCAGCCGGCGCCCGACCCGTCGCTGATCAACCTCCTGTCGATCGCCCCCGGCCTCATCCAGGCCCCGTCGACCTTCGACGACCCCGACTCGGCCACCGAGCCGATCGGCTCGGGCCCGTACGTGCTCGACACCGCCTCGACGGTCACCGGCACGACTTACGTCTACACGGCCAACCCCGACTACTGGAACGCGGATGCCGTCAAGTACGACAACCTCACCATCAACGTCATCGAAGACCCGACGGCGACGCTCAACGCCCTGAAGGCCGGCGAGGCCAACGGCGCGAAGATCGTGAACAACGACACGATCCCCGAGATCGAGGCATCCGGCTGGACGATCGAGTCCAACGAGCTCGACTTCCACGGCCTGCTGCTCTTCGACCGCAACGGCACGATGGCTCCCGAACTCGCCGACGTGAAGGTGCGCCAGGCCATCAACATGGCGTTCGACCGCGAGGCGCTGCTCGAGGCGCTCCAGGCCGGCTACGGCACCGTCACCGAGCAGGTCTTCCCGGAGACGTCGGTCGGCTACGACGACGCGCTGGACAGCACCTACGAGTACGACCCGGAAGGCGCCAAGGAACTCCTCGCCGAGGCCGGCTACCCGGACGGGTTCTCGATCGACATGATGTCGACACCGGCCTTCCAGACCACGTTCGACCTCGTCGCCCAGCAGCTCGCCGACATCGGAATCACCGTGAACTACACCGACCCCGGCACCGGCAACTTCATCACCGACATGCTCGCCCCGAAGTACCCGGCGACGTGGATGGCGCTCGAGCAGAACCCGGACTGGCAGCTGATCAACTTCATGATCGCGCCCGACGCCACGTTCAACCCGTTCCACTCGCAGGACCCGCAGGTCGACGAGTACATCTCGACCATCCAGAACGGCACGCAGGAGGAGGCTGAGCAGGCGACGAAGGATCTCAACGCCTGGATCGTCGAGAACGCCTGGTTCGCACCGTTCTTCCGGGTCCAGGGCACGTACGCGACCGACGCGAACACGAACGTCGAGTTCTGGCCCACTAACGCCTACCCGTCGATCTTCGACTTCTCGCCGAAGAACTGAATCCTCTCCCCGTCCGCTCGCGCTCCGCGGGCGGACGGGGAGACACCACCCACGGGAAAGCGACATGCTCTCATTCATCCTCCGACGCGTGCTGTCGGGCGTCATCCTCATCGCGGTGATCTCGTTCCTCGCGTTCGTCCTGCTGTACGCCGCGGGCGGCGACATCGCCCGCCGCATCCTCGGCGAGAACGCCACCGCCGAGACCGTCGCCAAGAAGACCGAGCAGCTCGGGCTGGATCAGCCGCTGCTCCAGCAGTACTGGAACTGGGTCACCTCGGCGCTCACCGGCGACATGGGCCGCAGCTGGTTCACCGGCGAGCTGGTCTCGACGAGCGTCAGCAACCGCCTCGCGGTCACCCTCTCGATCGTGATCGGCGCGACGCTCGTGTCGGCTGTCATCGCGGTCGTGCTCGGCATCCTCGCCGCCCGCCGCGGCGGATGGGTCGACGGCAGCGTCCAGGTGATCTCCCTCATCGGCTTCGCCATCCCCGGCTTCCTCATCGCGCTCGGCCTCGTGCTCGTGTTCGCGATCAACCTGGGCTGGTTCAAGGCCACGGGCTATGTGCCCCTCACGACATCGGTGGCGGGATGGCTCTCATCGGTCACCCTGCCGATCGTGGCGCTGTCGATCGGCGCGATCGCGGCGGTCTCGCAACAGGTGCGCGGCTCGGTCATCGACGCGGTGTCGCGCGACTACGTCCGCACGCTCCGCTCGCGCGGCCTCAGCACGAACTCGGTCGTCTACCGTCACGTCCTCCGCAACGCCGGCGGCCCCGCACTCGCAGTCCTCGCCGTGCAGTTCATCGGCCTCCTGGGCGGCGCGGTGATCGTCGAGCAGGTCTTCGCGATCCCCGGCATGGGCCAGCTCACCGTCCGCGCGACGACCCTCGGCGACATCCCCGTCGTGATGGGCGTGGTGATCGCGTTCGCGATCATCGTCGTCATCGTGAACCTCCTCATCGACCTCGCCCAGGCGGCGCTGAACCCGAAGGTGCGACTCTCATGACCGCCATCGACGTCCCCCTCGACGTACCGGTCGCCCCGGTACGCGTCTCGCTCTGGCGCCGTCTGCTGCGCCGCCCCGTCGGCCTCGCTTCGCTGATCTTCCTCGTCTTCCTCGCAGTGATCGCCATCATCGGCCCGGCGATCGCCCCGCAGGACCCGAACTACGCCGACATCCGCAACGTGCTCGCCCCGCCGAGCGCCGCGCACCTGCTCGGCACCGACGGCAGCGGCCGCGACGTCTTCTCGCGCCTGCTGGCGGCGACCCAGACCACCGTCGCGGCGGCCCTCCTCGCCCTCGTCGTGGCGCTCGTCCTCGGTGTGATCAGCGGCCTCATCGCCGGCTACTACCAGGGCTGGTTCAACAGCGCCGCGACGTGGGTCACCGAGCTCAACATGGCCCTGCCCGGCATCGTGGTGCTCCTCGCGGCGCGCGCCGTGCTCGGCCCGTCGGTGTGGATCTCGATGTTCATCTTCGGCATCCTGCTCGCGCCGGCGTTCTACCGGCTGGTGTACGCGTCGGTGACCGCCGTGCGCACCGAGCTGTACGTCGATGCCGCCCGCGTGTCGGGTCTCAGCGACACGCGCATCATCGGACGCCACGTGCTCTCGGTGGTGCGGGCCCCGATCATCATCCAGTCCGCGATCATCGCGGGCATCGCCATCGCGATCCAGTCGGGCCTCGAGTTCCTGGGTCTCGGCGACATCGCCGTGCCCACCTGGGGCCAGATGCTCAACGACGGCTTCAAGAACATCTACAAAGAGCCTCTCCTGATGCTCTGGCCGTCGCTCGCGATCGCCCTCACGTGCATCGCGCTGACCCTCCTGGCCAACGTCATGCGCGACGAGATCGAGCGCACCGTGTCGGTGAGGCGCAAGCGCCGCCGCGCCGTGGCGACCGCGACCGGCTCGGTGGCCGCGGTGACGACCTCCGTCGGGCTCAGCGGCGGCGACGTCGTCGACCTCGACGAGCCGCCGATCTTCGAGAGCGACGGCGTCATCGTCCACAAGGGCGACGCGCGCACCAAGGCCACCGAGAAGGTGCTCGACGTCCGCGACCTGCACGTCGGCTACGACCAGCCCGACGGCTCGCACATCGAGGTGGTCCACGGCGTCTCGCTCGACATCCGCAAGGGCGAGGTGCACGGACTCATCGGCGAGTCGGGGTCGGGCAAGACGCAGACCGCGTTCGCGGTACTCGGCCTCCTTCCCCGCGGCGGTCACGTCACGGGCGGCTCCATCCTCTACGAAGGCGCCGAGCTCGCGGGGGCCGACGACCGCGGCTACGCCGGCCTGCGCGGCAAGCGCATCGGCTACATCCCCCAGGAGCCGATGTCGAACCTCGACCCGTCGTTCACGATCGGCAGCCAGCTGGTCGAGCCGCTGCGCAAGAACCTCGGGCTCTCGAAGAAGGCGGCCACCGACCGCTCGCTCGAGCTGCTCGCCCGGGTCGGCATCCCGAACCCGAAGCGCACGTTCGACGCGTACCCGTTCGAGGTGTCGGGAGGCATGGCGCAGCGCGTGCTCATCGCGGGCGCCGTCTCGACCGACCCCGACCTCATCATCGCCGACGAGCCGACGACGGCCCTCGACGTCACGGTGCAGGCCGAGGTGCTGGAACTCCTGCGCGACCTGCAGGCCGAGCGCCACATGGCGATGCTCCTGGTGACGCACAACTTCGGCGTCGTCGCCGACCTGTGCGACCGGGTCACGGTCATGCAGAGCGGCCGGTTCGTCGAGCAGGGACCCGTGCGCGCGATCTTCAACGACGCACACCACCCGTACACGCAGGCACTGCTGGACGCGATCCTCGACGAGGGTCCCGCCCGTGGCCCGCTCGTCACGAAGGGAGCACGGGCATGAGCACTCCACTGGACACCCAGGTGCAGGCCACCCCGCTGCTGGACATCAAGGACCTCGTCGTCGAGTACCCGGGCAAGGGGTTCCGCGCCCAGCCGTTCCGGGCCCTCAAGGGCGTCTCGCTCGACATCCTGCCGGGTGAGACGGTCGGCCTCGTCGGAGAGTCGGGGTCGGGCAAGACCACGCTCGGACGCGCGGCCCTCGGCCTCGCGCCGGTGACCGAGGGGTCGATCTTCTACGACGGCAAGGACATCTCGCACCTCAAGCGCCAGGAGCGCCGCGCGCTCAGCTCCGAGATCCAGGTCGTGTTCCAGGACCCGTACTCGTCGCTGAACCCGTCGATGACGATCGAGCAGATCCTCACCGAGCCGCTGACCGCGGCGGGCGTCTCTTCGAGTGAGGCAAAATCGCGTGTGCGCGACCTGCTCGATCAGGTGGGACTTCCCGCCGACGCTCGCGGTCGCCTTCCCCGCGAGTTCTCGGGCGGTCAGCGCCAGCGCGTCGCGATCGCGCGGGCGCTCGCGCTGCGGCCGCGGCTCATCGTGTGCGACGAGCCGGTGTCGGCGCTCGATCTGTCGACCCAGGCCCGCGTGCTGGACCTCTTCATCGACATCCAGAACCGCACCGGCGTCGCCTACCTCTTCGTGACGCACGACCTCGCGGTGGTGCGCCACATCAGCCACCGCGTCGCCGTGATGTATCGCGGCGAGATCGTCGAGACGGGCGACGGCGACCGGGTGACCTCCGAGCCCCAGCACCCCTACACCCAGCGTCTCTTCATGGCCGCGCCGGTCCCCGACCCCGACAAGCAGGAGGAGCGCCGCATCGCGCGCCGTGCCCTCCTCGACGCCGAAGCGTCCGCGAGCGTCGCCTGACGAAGACGGATGCTGCGGCTCGGCGCCTCCTGCGGGCGCCGGGTCGCAGCATCCGTCCCCTGAAACTCCCTTGAGAAAGAGCCTCCCCCGATGACCGACACCGCCACCTCCACGCACCCCGAATCGGTGCTGCACCTCGTGCCGCTGCTCGAGCGCCTCACGCTCGAGCAGAAGGCCGCCCTCGTGCAGGGCGCCGACTTCTGGACCACCGTCTCCCTGCCCGAGATCGGGCTCCGGGCGATGACCCTGTCGGACGGCCCGGCGGGCGTTCGCGGTCCGCGATGGGACGAGCGCGAGCCGTCGCTCAACCTGCCGTCGGGTTCGGCCCTCGCCGCCTCGTGGGACGTCGAGCTGGCCTACCGGTACGGCGCGGCCGCAGCATCCGAGGCCCGCCGCAAGGGTGTCGACGTCGTCCTCGGACCGACGATCAACCTGCACCGTTCGCCGCTCGGCGGCCGTCACTTCGAGTGCTTCAGCGAAGATCCCGAGCTGAGTGCCGAGCTCGCCGCCGCGTACGTGCGGGGTCTGCAGGACAACGGCGTCGCCGCGACGCCCAAGCATTATGTCGCCAACGACTCCGAGACCGACCGCTTCACCGTGGACGTCCGCGTCGGCGAGCGCGCGCTGCGCGAGCTGTACCTCGCACCGTTCGAGCGTGCCGTCGAGGCCGGAGCGTGGGCGATCATGAGCGCCTACAACGCCGTCGATGGCGTCACGATGACCGAGAACGACCTGCTCGAGACGCCGCTCAACTCGGAGTGGGGCTTCGACGGCGTCGTGATCAGCGACTGGACCGCCGTGCGCTCGCTCGACTCCGTGGCCGCCGCGCAGGACCTCGCGATGCCCGGACCGGCCCCCGCGTGGGGCGACCTGGTGGACGCGATCCGCGACGGCCGGGTGAGCGAGGCCGACCTCGACCGCAAGGTGCTGCGCCTGCTGCTGCTCGCCGAGCGCGTCGGCGCACTCGGCGACCGGGCGCCCCTCGAGCCCGCTCCGCTCGACGGTCCCGCGTTCGCGCGCGCCGCCGCGATCGAGGGCACCGTGCTGCTGCGCAACGAGGGAGTTCTGCCGGTGGATGCTGCGTCCCTCGGCCGCGTCGCCGTCATCGGGCAGAACGCGCGCGAGGCCCGCACGCAGGGCGGCGGCAGCGCCACCGTGATCCCCGCGTCCGTGGTCTCGCCGCTCGAGGCGATCCGCGCCGCGGTGCCGGCCGCGGACGTCCGTTACGAGATCGGCGCGGTCGTGCAGGAGGGGGTCGCCGAGATCCCGCTCGCACAGCTGACCAACCCGGCGACGGGCGAGGCCGGCATCCGCGTCGCGTTCTTCGGCGCCGACGGCACCGAGCTCTTCGCCGAGAACCGTAGATCGACGGCCCTGGTGTGGTTCGGCGGCGACGCGCCCATCGCGGCGAGCGCCACGGTGGTGTTCGAGACCCTGTTCACGCCGACCGAGTCGGGCGAGATCGAGCTCGGCTTCGCCGGTGCGAACCGGGGCAAGCTCTACGTCGACGAGCGTCTCGTGCTCGACGACGCGCCGGTCATCGAGGGCACCGACCTGGGCGCGGCCTTCCTCAACCCGCCGTCGATCACCGCCACGGTCGCCGTCGAGGCCGGTCGCGAGACCGCCGTCCGCGTCGAGTTCACGCGCGAGAGCCACGGCGCACTTTCGGGCGCGCTCAGCGCGACGCTCGGCATCGCGCCCGAGCGCACCGATCCCGACGAGCTCATCGCGCGAGCGGTCGCGGAGGCCGCGGCATCCGATGTCGCGATCGTCGTCGTGGGCACGAACTCGAAGGTCGAGTCGGAGGGCTACGACCGCACCAGCCTCGACCTTCCCGGCCGCCAGGACGACCTGGTGCGCGCCGTCGCCGCCACCGGCACGCCGACGATCGTCATCGTCAACGCGGGCTCGCCGGTGGTGCTGCCGTGGGCGGACGAGGTCGCGGCCGTCGTGCAGGGCTACTTCGGCGGGCAGGAGTTCGGGCACGCGATCGCCGACGTGCTCACCGGCGCCGCCGAACCCGGCGGCCGCCTTCCCACGACGTGGCCGGCGGCGCTGGCCGACGTGCCGGTGACCGAGGTCGTGCCCACCGACGGTCGCCTGGAGTACCGCGAGGGCCTGCACATCGGCTATCGCGCGTGGCTGAAGGCCGATGCCGAGCCCGCGTTCCCGTTCGGCCACGGACTCGGGTACACGACGTGGTCGTGGGGTGCGGCCCAGCGCATCGGCGACACGGTCGAGGTGACGCTCGCGAACACCGGCGACCGCGACGGCAAGCAGGTCGTGCAGGTGTACGCCGAGCGCGCGGTCTCAGCCGTGGAGCGCCCCGAGCGGTGGCTCGTCGGATTCGCGACCGTGCACGCCGCCGCCGGCGGGACGGTGACCGCGATCATCCCCGTTCCCCGGCGCCGCCTTGCGCACTGGGCCGGCGAGTGGGTCGTCGAGCCCGGCTCGTTCACGCTCCGCGCCGGCGCCTCGGTGGCGGACCTGCCGCTGTCGGTCGACTGGACCGTCGAGTCCTGACCCTCCGCCGGGCAGAACTCCTCAGATTTCGCCCGACAGGCCCCGCTAGGGGGTTGGTCGGGGCCGATGAGCCCCGAAATCTGCGGAGTTCTGCACATCGCGACATCACCCGCCCCACTGCCGAGAGGAACCTGATGCAGCACCTGACCACCGCCCGCCTCCGGGGGAGCGCCGACGAGCGGCTGGAAGAGGTCGTCGCCCGGCTCGAGGGATTCCTCGCCGCCGACCCCGACCTGTCGTTCCAGGTCGCGGCGTTCCATGACGGGCACCCCGTGCTCGACGCGTGGGGCGGGCCGCACCTGGCCGAGGACTCGGTCATCGTGCCCTACTCGGTCACGAAGAACACGATCGGGCTCTCGATCGGCCTTCTGGTCGAGCGGGGCGAGCTCGACCTCGACGAGCGCGTCGCGACCTACTGGCCCGAGTTCGCGGCCAAGGGCAAGCAGCACGTCACGGTGCGCCAGCTGCTGTCGCACCAGGCCGGCCTGCCGCAGGCCGCACCCGCACTCACGTGGGACGAACTGCTCGACCACCATGCGGCGGCGGAGCGGCTCGCGGCGAGCCGCCCGTACTGGTACCCGGGAAGCGCATTCGGCTATCACGCCATCACGATCGGCAACCTCGGCGACGAGCTCGTCTTCCGGGTGACCGGACGGACGCTGCACGAGTTCTACGAGCAGGAGATCCGCGCCCCGCACGGCGTCGACTTCTTCCTCGGCCTTGCCGCCGACCAGGAGCACCGTCGGGTGGACGTGCTGCCGATGATCAGGCCGGTGTCCGACACGTCCGCACCGACCTTCTCGGCGCTCGGCCCGGTCGTGTTCGGCTCGATGGGCGGCGAGGTCGACCTCGCCAACTCGCGCCGCAGCTGGGCGTACGGCCATCCCGCCGGTTCGGGCACCGGCACCGCCCGCGGCCTCGCGCGCCTCTTCGCCGCGGCGGTCACCGGCGTCGACGGCGCCGATCCGTTCCTCAGCGCCGACACGGTGGCTGAGATCGGCCAGCAGCAGATCCGCGGCTACGACGAGGTGCTCCACCAGCAGGACCGCGCGCACGCGATCGTGTTCCAGAAGCCGTCGCAGCAGCTCGCGTTCGGCGGGCCGCGTGCGTTCGGCCACGACGGCGCCGCCGGAGCGCTCGCCTGCGTCGACCCCGACACCGGGCTGGCGTTCGCATGGACGATCGCGCGCGGCCCGTGGCCGGGCGGCGCGGACCCGCGTGCGGTCGCGCTCGCCCGGGAACTCGGCATCCGTCTCTCGTCCTGAACCTCGCCCCGAAGGAACCTCGTGAGCACGCTCTTCAACCCCCTCATCAACGGCTTCCACCCCGACCCGAGCGTCGTGGCGGTCGACGGCGCGTATTACCTCGCGACGTCGACGTTCGAGTACCTCCCCGGCATTCCGATCCACCGCTCGACGGACTTCGAGACGTGGGAGCTCATCGGCCACGTCGCGACGCGGCCCGGACAGCTGGGCGTCGAGGAGGTGCCGACCGGGGGCGGCGCGTGGGCGCCGACGATCCGTCATCACGACGGGATCTTCCACCTCGTCATCACCGATGCGATGGGCCGCGGCATGCTGCACTTCACCGCGACGGATGCCGCGGGTCCGTGGAGCGACGGCGACCTGCTCGTGAAGGCCGACGGGTCGGGCACGCTCGAGGGCATCGACCCCGACATCGCCTGGGACGCCGACGGCACCTGCTACGTCACGTTCTCGGGGCTGCAGCTGACAGGTGCGCTGAATCCCAACCAGCCGGCGCACCTCGGGATCCAGCAGGTGCGGGTCGACCTCGCGTCGCACCGTGCGCTCGAGGAGCCGCGCTCGCTGTGGTCGGGTACGGGGCTGATGTTTCCGGAGGCGCCGCACCTCTACGCGATCGACGGCGCGTGGTACCTCCTGATCGCCGAGGGCGGCACCGAGCGCGGGCACTCGATCTCGATCGCGCGGGGCTCCTCGCCCGAAGGCCCGTTCGTCGGCGCTCCGGGCAACCCCCTCGTCTCGGCACGCTCGACGCCGCGGCCGATCCAGAACACCGGCCACGGCGACCTCGTCGTCGGCCCCGACGGCGACTGGCTGTGCGTGCTGCTCGGCGTGCGGCCGCGCAGCGGCACCCGCGCCTTCTCGGCGCTCGGGCGCGAGACCTTCGTGACGCCGGTGACGTGGGACGACGGGTGGCCCGCGATCGCGCCTGTCGAGCTGAACCCGCGGCCCGGCACGCGTGTCGAGGTCGACTTCGACGGCCCGCTCGACCACGAGTGGGTCGGCATCCGCCGGCTGCCCGCCGAGATCGCCGACCTCTCCTCGCGTGAGGGCGCCCTCGTGCTCCGCGCCGACGGCACGACGCTCGCCGACTCGCGCCCCGTCTTCGTGGGCCGCCGCCAGGAGCACCTGAACAACGCGGTGACCGTGCGCGTCGACGTCAGCGGCTGCGTGGGCGGTCTGGCTGTGCGCTACGACGAAGGCTTCCGGCTCGAGATCGAGGCCGGTCGCGGCACCGTCACGGCCCGCGCAGCGCTCGGCGGCCTGCTGCAGGAGTGGAGCGCCCCGCTCCAGGGCGACATCGTCGACCTGCACCTCGACTCCGCGAAGCCCGGCCCGGGCTGGCGCATGGTCTCGACGAGCGACATCTTCCACGTCGGGTTCACGGCCGACGGCGGCGAGCGCGTCGAGCTCGCCGAGGTCGACGGGCGGTTCCTGTCGTCGGAGGTCGCGGAATCGTTCACGGGCCGCGTCATCGGCGTGTACGCCGTCGAGGGCGACGTCGCCGTGCTCGGCTGGACCGCGGAGGGAGACGACGAATGACGGATGCTGCGACTCCCGCCTCCACCGGACACCCGAGCCCGCGCGTCGCGACGCTGCGGGCCGAGCTCCGCGACGACACCGCCTTCGTCGCGACGCCGGAGCCCCGTCTGACCTGGACGGTGTCCGCGGCGCCCGCCTGGCTCCAGGCCGCGGCCGAGATCACCGACGGCATCGAGACCCGGTCGCACGAAAGCGGCGACTCGGTGCTCGTCCCGTGGCCGTTCGCGCCGCTCGCCCCCGGTGAGACCCGCGAGGTCCGGGTGCGGGTGCACGCCGCCGACGGCCGCGCGACAGGCTGGAGCGCACCGCTCGAGGTCGCCGCAGGGTTCCTCGCCGACGGCGAGTGGGTCGCGCAGCCTGTCGGGCTCGCCGTGCCCGCGCGTGACGCGCAACCCGCGCTCGTGCGCACCCGCTTCACCCTCGACCGCCCGGTCGAGCGCGCGGTGCTGTTCTGGACGGCACTCGGCGTCGCCGAGCCGGAGCTCAACGGCGCGCCCGTCTCGGACGACGTGCTCTCCCCCGGGTGGACCGCGTACCGCGACCGCCTCGTGCACGAGACGGTCGACGTGACCGGCCTGGTCCGCGAGGGCGAGAACGTGCTGGGCGCGGCGATCGCCGGCGCCTGGTACACCGAGAAGTACGGCTTCTTCACCTTCACGAACCGCCTCTACGGCACGCAGCCGTCGTTCCTCGCGCAGCTGCGCATCACCTACTCCGACGGATCGACAGAGACCGTGGCCGCGACCGGCGACGGCTGGACCGCGACCGGCGACGGGCCCGTCGTCGACAGCGGGATCTACGCCGGCGAGCACCAGGACCTCCGGCACGAGATCCCCGGCTGGTCCTCGCCCGGACGACCCGGCGACGCGGACTCCGTCTGGGCCCCCGCCCGCGTGGGGGCCGCCGCCCTTCCCGGCTACGAGAACGTCCCCGTGCCCGAGGCGCGCGTCGCGCCGCCCGTGCGCCGCATCGACACGCTGCCCGTCGTCGACGTCATCGACTCCCCGTCCGGCGGCCGGATCCTCGACTTCGGCCAGAACCTCGTCGGGCGGCTGCGGCTGCGGGTGAGGGGCGCCGCCGGCACGCGCGTGACGGCGCGCCACGCCGAGGTGCTCGAGGACGGCGAGCTCAGCATCCGCCCCCTCCGCAATGCGCGGGCGACCGCGACGTTCGATCTGTCGGGCGCGGACGACGTTCTCGAGTCGCGGTTCTCGTTCTACGGCTTCCGCTACGCCGAGGTGACCGGACTCGACGTCGACTCGTCGCAGGTCGAGGCGGTCGTGCTGCACAGCGACCTCCGCCGCACCGGCTGGTTCGCCTCATCCCACGCGCAGCTGGACCGGCTGCATGAGAACGTCGTGTGGGGCATGCGCGGCAACTTCCTGTCGCTCCCGACGGACTGCCCGCAGCGGGACGAGCGGCTGGGCTGGACAGGCGACATCCAGGTGTTCTCGCCGACGGCGAGCTTCCTCTACGACGTCGACGGCTTCCTGACGTCGTGGCTGCGCGACCTCTCGTTCGAGCAGGCCCGCAGCGACGGCACCGTGCCCGTCGTCGTCCCCGCTGCGCTCCCCTCGTTCGGCGGGCTCGGGCCCACCGCGGCATGGGGCGACGCGGCCACCGTCGTGCCCACCGTGCTGCACCAGCGCTTCGGCGACATCGGCGTGCTGGCCGCCCAGTACCCGAGCATGAAGGCGTGGGTCGACGCCGTGCTCCGCGACGCGGGCGACACCGGCCTGTGGGCCGGCCGCATGCAGCTGGGCGACTGGCTCGACCCGGCGGCCCCGCCCGACAAGCCCGGGCAGGCGAAGGTCGACGGCGACATCGTCGCGACGGCGTACCTCGCCCGGTCGCTCCGCCAGGTGGCAGACGCCGCATCCGTTCTGGGAGAGGACACGGATGCTGCGGCCTATGCATCACTCGCGGAGCGCAGCCGCGCCGCCTTCGTGGCGGAGTACGTGACGCCGGCCGGTCGCATGATGAGCGACGCGCCGACCGCCTACGCGCTGGCCCTCGAGTTCGACCTCGTCACCGACGCGGGCGTGCGCGACGCCCTCGCCGAGCGCCTCGCGGCGCTCGTGCGGGAGGGCGGCTATCGCATCGGCACCGGATTCGTCGGCACCCCGCTCGTCACCGACGCGCTCACTCGGGCCGGCAGGCTCGCCGCGGCCGAGCGCCTGCTCCTGCAGACCGAGTGCCCGTCGTGGCTCTACCCGGTGACGATGGGGGCGACCACCGTGTGGGAGCGCTGGGACAGCCTCCTCCCCGACGGGTCGGTGAACCCCGGCGAGATGACGTCGTTCAACCACTACGCCCTGGGTGCGGTGGCCGACTGGCTGCATCGCTCGGTGGCCGGTCTCGCGCCCGCCGCACCGGGTTACCGCCGCGTGCGGATCGCACCGCGCCCTCTGGCCGGGCTCGACCACGCGTCGGCCCGGCACGTGACGCCGTACGGCGAGGCATCCGTGTCCTGGGTCCGTGACGGCGACGACATCGTCGTGACCGCGGAGGTTCCGGCGAACACCACGGCCGAGCTGGACGTCCCCCTCGGGCCGCGCCTCTCCGAGGTGGGTTCGGGGCGGCACGAATGGCGCGTTCCGGCGGAGCCGGCACGCGCATTGCCGCCCCTGCCCGGTCTCACGGCGTCCCTCGCGGAGGTGATCGACGACCCGCGCGCCTATCAGGCACTGCTGGACACGCTCGGCGAAGCCGACGAGGATCGGGCGCGGACCGTGCGCACCGAGACCCGCTGGGCCGAAGGACGCCCGGTCTCGACCGCCCTCATGTTCATGCCGCCGGCTCTGCTCCACGCCGTGGACACCGCCATCCGCTCCGCCACAGCCCGCTGACGCGGCCGATTCGGCCGCCAGAGAGAAGGAACGACCACGATGTTCGACCGCGCCTCCACCTTCGGAGACACCCTCGACAGCCCCGCCGGCCGCGCCGTGCTCGAGACCCATCTCCCCGGCATCGCCGCGTCGCCCATGGCGGCGCAGTACCGGGGCGCGCGGCTGGGCCAGCTCGTGGCACTCGTCCCCGCCCTCGAGGACCCCGACGCGCAGGAACTCCTCTGGGAGGCGCTCGCGGGCATCGAAGACGGCGATGACGCGCGTGCCCCGTACGCGCCGGCGATCAGCCCCGACCCGGCCTACGAGAGCGCGGAGGTGACGCGGGGGTCAGCATCCGTCGTCCTTCCCTCCCCGACGACGAAGTGGGGCGTCCTCGAGGTGCGCTTCGACGGCCCGAGCCACGGCAACCCGTTCGTCGACGTCGAGCTCGACGCCGTGTTCACGCGGCCCGACGGCTCCACCGTGCGGGTCGGCGGCTTCTACGACGGCGACGGCCGGTATCTCGTGCGCGCCCTCGCCGACGCCGAGGGCGACTGGACCTTCGTCACGCGCTCGACGGCGCGGTCGCTCGACGGTCTCGGCGGCACGGTCACCGTGACGGCAGCGCGCGCGGGCGCCCACGGGCCGGTGCGGGTCGACGGCTTCCACTTCCGGCATGCCGACGGCACCCGCCACCGCCCCCTCGGCACCACGGCGTACGCCTGGACGCACCAGAGCGACGAGCTGCAGGAGCGGACCCTGCAGACGCTCGCCGAAGCGCCGTTCACGAAGATCCGCATGTGCCTGTTCCCGAAGTCGTACCTGTTCAACGCGAACGAGCCGAGCGACTTCGTGTTCCCCGGGTCGCTCGACGACGGCTTCGACCTCGAGCGGTTCGACCCCGCCCACTTCCGCCGGCTCGAGCAGCGCATTGCGCAGCTGGGCGAGCTGGGCATCGAGGCCGACCTCATCCTGTTCCACGCGTACGACCGGTGGGGCTTCGCCGACCTCGGCCCGGCCGTCGACGAGCGCTACCTGCGCTATGCCGTGCGACGCCTCGCCGCGTTCTCGAACGTGTGGTGGTCGATGGCGAACGAGTACGACCTGCTGTGGTCGAAGACCGGCGCCGACTGGGAGCGCCTGGCCGCGGTCGTCGGCGAGGAGGATCCCTTCGGCCACCTCAACTCGATCCACAACTGCCGACCGCTCTACGACTACGCGAAGCCGTGGATCACGCACGTCAGCATCCAGCGCGTCGACGTCTACCGCACGGCCGAGAACACCGACGAGTGGCGTGAGAACTGGGGCAAGCCCGTCGTGATCGACGAGTGCGCCTACGAGGGCGACATCGATCAGGGCTGGGGCAACATCACCGGCGAGGAGATGGTGCGCCGGTTCTGGGAGGGCGCGGTACGCGGCGGCTACGTCGGCCACGGCGAGACCTACCTCCCCTCGGCGCTCGGGCTCGACGACGAGGTGCTGTGGTGGTCGAAGGGCGGCGTTCTGCACGGCACGTCTCCTGACCGCATCGGGTTCCTCGAGCGGCTGCTCGCCGACGCGCCCGAGGGCGTATGGGACCCGCTCCCGTCCGACTGGGACGTCCCGTGGGGCGGCGCCGACACCCACCGCGTCGGTTACTTCGGCTTCAACCGCCCTCGCTTCCGCAATGTCGTGCTCGGCGACGGCGAGTGGACGATCGACGTCATCGACACCTGGAACATGACCGTCGAGCGGCTCGAGGGCACCCACCGCACCACGGTGCGGGTGGCGCTCCCCGGCCGCCCGTTCATGGCCGTCCGCGCGATCCGCGTCGCCGACTGACGGGCACGCGGGCCGTCGGGCGACCGGCATCCGTCAGAGCGTCGCGCCGCCGCGCACGGCCACGGCGAGGACGACCGCGAGGCCGGTGACCCCGACCGCGAGGATGAACACGGCGAGGATGCCGAGAACGCCGCCGCCCGGCATCCTCGCCCTGTCGCCCTCGACGCGGAGGACCTCGTTCACACGGCGGTACCGCCGTCGTGCGCTGAGGTAGAGCCATGTGGTGGCCAGCAGGCCGGCGACGCCGCCGAGCGCCCACCAGGCGTCGCCGAATGCCGACGGCAGGAGACGGAACGCCACGAGCGAGCCGACCGCGAGTGCCAGCGCCGTGCGCCGCCACGCCAGTTCGGTGCGCTCGGGCTGCAGGCCGTCGTCGAAGAGCGGGGTCATCGCAGCAGGATCGCCAGGATCACGAGGATCCCGGCCAGCGTCACCGAGGAGCCGAGAAGGACCCCGAGCGGCGAGGTCGGCAGGGGCCTCCCCTCGCGGAGCGCGAGCTCGGTGCGCATCCAGCCGAACCAGGCGAGCGCGGGGGTGAGGATGCCGACGGCGACGAGCACCACAGACGCCGCCAGGCGAAGCCCGGCGTGGAGGTCCAGCCCGAGCACTTCGAGCGCGACGCCACCCGCGATCAGGGCGAGCGCCGTTCGGATCCACGCGAGGAAGGTGCGCTCGTTGGCGAGGGTGAACCGGGCGTCGGGTTCGGTTCCCCGCGAGAACACCGAGCGGGGAAAGCGTCGATCGCTCATCCGGCGACCGTCCAGGGGATCACGGCGAGGGACATCGGAGCCTCCGGTCAACGCGTCCCGCGCACGCCGACTCGTTCGAGGTGCGCGTTCGAGAAGCGGCCGTCGGGGTCCAGCCGCTCGAACACAGCGCGCGCGTCGGCGAGGCGCGGGTGCACGCGCTCGATCGCGGCCCGATCGAAGCCGTGGAGCTTGCCCCAGTGCGGGCGCGCCTCGAACGGCTCGAGCGCGGCCTCCACGCGGGCGACCGCGGCCGCGACCTCGTCCGGGTGGTTGTGCCACGTGAAGTGGATGATCACGACGTCGCGCCGGTACGCCGGGCTCAGCCACAGCTCGTCGGCGGCGGCGGTACGCAGCTCGGTCCAGATGAGATGCGGACGGATGCTGTCGCCCAGCGCCCGCACCGCGTTCAGCGCCGCGATCGCATCGGCGCGGGCGACGAAGTACTCGCTCTGGATCTCGTCGCCGAACGACGGCTCGGCGTCGAGGCGGAAGTGCGGGAGTCGCAGCATCCAGGGTCCTGGCGCGGAGAGTTCCGTGACGTTGTCCTCCACGCCGAGCGGCGATTCCTCCGCCTGGGCGCGCACCCCGTCGAGGATCGTGTCGGGCACGGCATCGTCGTCGGCGTCCAGTCGCGTCTTCACCCAGATGAAGCCGATCGACGGCTCCTCCCAGCGCGAGAACACCGAGACGCTGTACCCCGCCGAGGTGAGCTCGTCGTAGGAGGCGAGCGCGGCCTCCCACGAGACGCCGGAGTAGATGTCCTGCCGGGCGCGGAACGCGGGCACGATGTCGAGGGTCAGCGACACCACGATGCCGTAGGCGCCGAGCCCGACCACGAGGGCCTCGAAGTCGGGGTCGCCGCGGCGCACGTCGTGCACCTCGGCATCGGCCCCGACGTAGCGGAGTGCCCGGACGGATGCCGACAGCACCGGATTCGCATCGCCCGAACCGTGGGTTCCGGTGGCCGTCGCGCCGCCGACGTTGATGTGCGGGAGCGACCCCATGTTGCGCAGAGCCCACCCGCGGTCGTCGAGCCAGACCGCGAGCACGCCGTAGCGGACGCCGGCGGGCACGGTGACCGTCTGCGCCGCTTCGTCGAGCGCGAACTCGGCCGCGAACCCCGTCACGTCGACGAGCGTGCCGGTGGTGTCGGGGAGATCGGTGAAGGAGTGCCGGGTGCCGAGCGCGCGCACCCGGCCGGGTTCGCGCAGCACCCGCACGACGTCGTCGACCGACGTCGCTTCGACGATCCGCGGTGCAGCGTACTCGTAGGTTCCAGCCCAATTGCGCGCCATCGCGCCCCCTTCTCGGATCTGCGGTTCAGTGCGCGGCTTCGGCCGCGAGTCGTTGCGAGGCGGTCGCCATGTGCAGCGCCATCGCGGAGGCCGCGGCATCCTCATCCTCCGCCTCGATGGCGCGGAAGACGGCGTCGTGCTCGTCGATGGCGGTGCGGGCCTCGTCCTCGTCGTGGACGGCCCGGTCGGCGTACACCTGCAGCAGCGACCGCACGACGTGCAGCAGGTCGATGAGCGTGTCGTTGCCCGCGGCCGCGGCCAGCGCGTTGTGGAAATCGAGGTCGGCCCGCGCGAACGCCGTGAGGTCGCCCACGCCGCCGCGCATCCGCTCGAGAGATCCCGAGATCGCAGTCAGATCGGATGCTGCGGCCCGGCCGGCGGCGAGACGTGCGACGTAGATCTCGAGCCCCGAGCGCAGCTCGAGCAGCTCGGCCGTGTTCTTCTGCCCGATCAGCAGTCCCCAGCGCAGCGTCTGCGGCAGGAGTTCGCTCGCGGTGCCGCGGAGATACGTGCCCGAGCCCGGACGCACGTCGACGATGCCGAGGATCTCGAGCGCGGCCAGGGCCTCCCGCACCGCGGATCGCCCGACGCCGAGCGTGGCCGCGAGCTGTCGTTCCGGGGGCAGGCGGGTGCCGGCCTCGAGGTCCCCGCTGGTGAAGAGGTCCATCAGGCGACGGGCGACCTCTGACACGGGCGTGCCCGTCGGGAGCGCGCCCAGGGCCGCCGTGATCTCGGCCGAGCGGTCGTCGGGATAGGCGGGCATGCGAACAACCTATCCTGCGTGCAGCGACAGAGAAAGGTTTTGGTCAACCGGTTCTTGCATTTGGTCAACCGGTTTGTCACAATGGTCGTCGGAATCACCCTCGATCACCGTCGATGAGCCAGGAGTCACCGTGGACCAGAACCAGACCGTCGCAGACGCGCCACCCGTCGCGCGATCCGCCATCCGCAAGGTGTCGATCCGCCTCGTGCCGTTCGTCGCGCTGATGTTCTTCATCAACTACCTCGACCGCACCGCGATCGGCTTCGCCGCCCCCAACGGCATGAACGAAGACCTCGCCCTCAGCGCCGCTCAGTTCGGCTTCGCGTCGGGCGTCTTCTTCATCGGCTACATCCTGCTCGAGGTGCCGTCGAACCTGGCGCTGCACAAGTTCGGCGCCCGCCGGTGGCTCTCGCGCATCATGGTGAGCTGGGGCATCGTCGCGCTGCTGTTCACGTGGGTGCAGAACTTCGAGCAGCTCGTCGTGCTGCGCTTCCTCCTCGGCGTCGCCGAGGCCGGCTTCTTCCCCGGCGCGATCCTCTTCCTCAGCCTCTGGGTGCCTGCGCAGTACCGCGGCCGCATCCTCATGCTCTTCTACCTGGCGCAGCCGCTCACGACCGTCATCGGCGCCCCGCTGGCAGGCTGGCTCATCCAGCAGCACGAGGTCTTCTTCGGCCTCGAGGGCTGGCGCTTCATGTTCTTCGGCGTCGCGATCCCGGCGATCATCGTCGGCGTCATCGCCTGGTTCTACCTCAAGGACAAGCCCGCCGACGCGAAGTGGCTCACCCGTGACGAGCAGGTCTGGCTGACCGACGCGCTCGACCGCGAGAAGGCCGCCACGCAGAAGAAGGAGCACGGCCACGTGTCGGCGCGCTTCGCCTTCAAGAGCGGTCGCGTGTGGGTGCTCTCGTTCATCTACTTCGGCTTCATCTACGGCCTGTACGCGCTGGCGTTCTTCCTCCCCACGATCATCGAGGGCTTCCAGACGCAGTCCGGCGTCACCTTCGACACGCTGCAGAAGGGCCTCATCACCGCCATCCCGTACCTGCCGGCCGCCGTCGTCATGTACTTCTGGTCGCGAGACGCGTCCAAGCGCGGCCTCAAGACGTGGCACATCGCGGGTCCCGCGATCGCCGGTGCCGTCAGCATCCCGCTGGCGCTGTTCATGGGATCGCCGGCCGCCACGATCGCGGTCATCACGGTCACGGCCTGCGCGATCTTCGCCGCCCTGCCCAACTTCTGGACGCTGCCCACGCGCTTCCTCACGGGAGCCGCGGCTGCCGCAGGTGTCGCGCTGATCAACACGATCGGCAACCTGGCCGGCTTCTCGGCCCCGTTCGTCACGGGCTTCGTACACGACTGGACCGGCGGCTACGAGGTGCCGATGTTCATCGTCGGCTTCGTCATGCTCGTCTCGGCGGTGCTGATGGTCGTCCTTGCCCGCAGCAACCGCATCAACCCGGTCGTCGTCGACGACGCGGATGCTGCGCCCGCCGTGGACGCGGAGGCCCTGCACGCCGCGGCCGACCCCCAGGGCGACGCGCGATGACCCGTCTCTGGAACGAGCCGGCGGACTTCGCCGACGAGATGATCGACGGGTTCGTCGCGGCGAACGAGCGGTACGTGCGCCGGGTACCCGGTGGTGTGGTGCGCTCGACGGTGTCGCCGGCCGGTCAGGTCGCGGTCGTGGTCGGCGGCGGCTCGGGCCACTACCCCGCGTTCGGCGGGCTGGTGGGTCCCGGGCTCGCGCACGGCGCGGCGATGGGCAACCTGTTCGCATCGCCCTCGACACAGCAGGTGTTCGCGGTCGCGAAGGCGGCTGACAACGGCGGCGGCGTGTTCTTCTCCTACGGCAACTACGCCGGCGACGTGCTGAACTTCGACGCGGCGCAGGAGCGCCTGCGCGCCGAGGGCATCGCATGCGAGACCGTCACGGTCACCGACGACATCGTGTCGGCGTCGGCGGGCGAGAAGCACCGGCGCCGCGGCATCGCGGGCGACCTGACGGTGTTCCGCATCGCGGCCGCGGCCGCCGAGTCCGGTGCCGACCTCGCCGAGGTCACGCGACTGGCCCGCCTCGCCAACGAGCGCACCCGGTCGTTCGGGGTCGCGTTCACCGGCTGCACCCTCCCCGGTGCCGAGCAGCCGCTGTTCACCGTCCCCGAGGGGCGGATGGCGGTCGGCCTCGGCATCCACGGCGAGCCGGGCATCGACGAGACCGACATCCCCACCGCCGACGGACTCGCCGAGCTGCTCGTCGAGAAGCTGCTGGCCGAGGTGCCCGACGGGGTCGAGCTCGCGGGTGCCCGCGTCGTTCCCATCCTGAACGGCCTCGGGTCACTGAAGTACGAGGAGATGTTCGTCGTCTACCGGCGCATCGCGCAGCTCTTGACGGACGCCGGCCTCGAACTTGTCGACCCGCACGTGGGCGAGTACTGCACCAGCTTCGACATGGCGGGCACCTCGCTCACCCTGTTCTGGCTCGACGAGGAACTCGCCCCGCTGTGGGACGCTCCCGTCGACACTCCCGCGTACCGGCGCGGCTCCGTCGCACCGCAGCAGCGTCTCGTCGCCACCGACAGCACCGCCGTCATGGCCGAGGCGATCGAGCCCGGGGACGAGGCATCCCAGTCCGTCGCCCGCACCGTGCTCGCCGCGGTGCGCACGATCGTCGACACCGTCGATGAGCATGTCGACGAGCTCGGCCGGATCGATGCGATCGCCGGTGACGGTGACCACGGCATCGGCATGCAGCGCGGCTCGCACGCGGCCCTCGCCGCCGCGACCGCCGCCGTCGACGCCGGTGCCGGCGCCCGCACCACGCTCGCGCACGCCGCCGACGCGTGGAGCGACAAGGCGGGTGGCACCTCGGGCGCGCTGTGGGGCGTCATCCTCAGCGCGGTCGCCGCGAAGCTGGGCGACGAGGGCCGCCCCGACGCCGCCGCCATCGCCGCGGGCGTCGCGGCCGGATCGCGCGGCGTCACCGACTACGGCAAAGCCGAGATCGGCGACAAGACGATGGTCGACGCACTCGTGCCGTTCAGCACCACCCTGACCGGTGCGGTGGATGCGGGCGCGGGCCTCACCGATGCGTGGCGGACGGCGGCGGAAGCTGCCACCCGCGCCGCGATCGCGACGGCCGAGCTCCTCCCCCGCATGGGCCGCGCGCGCACGCACGGCCAGAACAGCGTGGGCACCCCCGACCCGGGCGCGATCTCACTCGCGCTCATCGTGACCGCCGTGGGCGAGACGCTCGCGGCCGAGAACAAGAAGGAGAGCGCGAATGCCTGAGCCGCTGCGCATCGTGATCGGCGCCGACGACGCCGGCTTCGACTACAAGGAGATCCTGAAGAAGGACCTCCTCGCCAACCCCGGCGTGGTCGAGGTCATCGACGTGGGCGTGGACGCCGACGGCCACACCCCGTACCCCAGGGTCGCCATCGAAGCCGCGCAGCAGGTCGCCGCCGGCACCGCCGACCGCGCGCTGCTGATCTGCGGCACGGGCCTGGGCGTCGCGATCGCGGCGAACAAGGTCCCCGGCATCCGCGCCGTCACCGCCCACGACTCGTTCTCGGTCGAGCGCGGCGTGCTGTCCAACAATGCGCAGGTGCTCACCATGGGCCAGCGCGTCGTCGGCATCGAGCTCGCCCGCCGCCTGGTGCGCGAGTGGCTGACCTACCGGTTCGACACCACCTCGGCATCGGCCGACAAGGTCGCCGTCATCGACGAGTTCGAGACCACCGGCTCCTGCTGATGACCGAGCACGAACTCCTCAGAACCGCACCGGACTCGCAGGAGTCCGCCCGGAGTCCGCAGGCTTCGCGCGAATCTGAGGAGTTGGTGCACCCCCAGGTCACGGTCGGGGTGAGCCTGAAGACGTACTTCGGGCACGAGCGGGCACGCGCGTGGTTCGCCGATGTGGCGGCCCGCGTCGCCGGTCACCCCGCCGTGGCCGCCGGGGATGTGCGGTTCTTCGTCATCCCCAGCTACCTGCAGATCCTCCCCGCCCTGGCCGCGTTCGCCGGCACGCCGGTGCTGGTCGGCGCGCAGGACGTCTCGGCCTACCCGCCGGGCGCGTACACCGGCGAGGTCACCGCCGAAGAGCTCGCCGAGGTCGGCGTCCAGGTCGCCGAGATCGGGCACGCCGAACGCCGCCGCCTGTTCGACGAGACCGACACCGTCACCGCCGGCAAAGCTGCCGCCGCGCTCAGCCACGGCATCACCCCGGTGCTCTGCATCGGCGAGGCCGAGCACCTCGGCGCCCCCGCCGCCGCCCTCGCGAACGTCGAGCAGCTCGCCGCGAACCTCGAGCAGGTCCCCGCCGGACCTGTCATCGTCGCGTACGAGCCGGTCTGGGCGATCGGCGCCGCCGAGCCCGCTCCCGACGCGCACATCGCCACCGTCACCCGGGCCCTCCGTGCCGCCGTCGACGCCGATCCCGCCCGCGCGGGCAGCGTCGTCATCTACGGCGGCTCCGCCGGCCCCGGCCTGCTCACCCGCCTCGGCGATGCCGTCGACGGACTCTTCCTCGGCCGCTTCGCCCACGAGGTCGACGCCCTCGTCGCCGTGCTCGACGAGGGCGCCGCGCTCGCCTCGTCCCGAGCGGGGGTCGACGCATGATCGGCCTCGGGACCTACGCGTTCTTCTGGCAGCACTCCGACCAGGTGCCGGAGCCGCTCTCGCTCGTCGGCGCGTTCGAGGCGACGAAGGAGCTCGGCGTCGACCTGTTCCAGATCTGCGACTTCGCGCCCCTCGAGGCCATGACCGGCTCCGAGCTCACCGATGCCGCGGCCGCGGCGCGCGACCTCGAGCTGATGATCGAGCTGGGCACCAAGGGCATCGAGCCGCATCGACTGACCCGCTTCCTCGACCTCGCGAGCGCGTTCGACACCACGCTGGTGCGCAGCATGCTCTACTCCGCCGAGACCCGGCCCACACTGGAGCAGGCCGAGGAATGGCTGCGCGCCGTGCTCCCCTCGTTCGAGGCGGCCGGCGTCGACCTCGCGCTCGAGACGTACGAGCAGGTCTCGACCGAAGACCTCGTCGCCCTCGTCGAGCGCACCGGCAGCAACCGCCTGGGCATCTGCCTCGACCCGGCGAACGTCGTCGCGCGCCTCGAGCGTCCGCGCGACTGCGTCGAGCAGACCGCCGCGCACGTCAAGAACGTGCACGTCAAGGACTTCGCCTTCGCCCGCCAGCCGGGCTGGGTCGGCTTCACCTACGGGGGCGCGCCCATGGGCGACGGCCTCCACGACTACCCCCACCTCCTCGAGACCGTCCGCCCGCGCGAGCGCGGGATCAACGAGGTCGTCGAGCACTGGCTCTCCTGGCAGGGGGATGCCGAGACCACCGTCCGCACCGAGCGGGAATGGACCCGCCGCACCATCGAATATCTGAGGAGCACGACATGAGCACGACCACCACCGACACGTACAAGATCGCCGTCGTCGGCGCCGGCGGGAAGATGGGCATGCGTGTGTCCAACAACCTCGTCAAGACCGACCACACCGTCTGGTACGTCGAGAACTCGCCCGCCGGCCAGCAGCGCACGATCGACGCGGGTCGTGAGCTGACGGATGCCGCCACCGCCGTCGCCGACGCCGACATCGTCGTCCTGGCCGTCCCCGACCTCGCCCTCGGCCCCGTCACCGCCGATCTCGTGCCGCAGCTGAAGTCGGGCGCGATCGTGCTGACGCTGGACCCGGCCGCCGCGTACGCGGGTCTGCTCACCACGCGCGAGGACGTCGTCCAGGCCGTCGCGCACCCCTGCCACCCGTCGGTGTTCCTCGAGCGCACCACCAAGGAGGAGTGGGCCGACACCTTCGGCGGCATCGCCGCCCCGCAGGACGCCATCGCGGCCGTCGATTCCGGCGACCCGGCCCACAAGGCGATCGTCGAGGCCACGGTCCGCGCGATCTACGCCCCGGTCATCGACGTGCACTTCGTGACCGTCAAGCAGCTCGCCCAGCTCGAGCCGACCCTGGTCGAGACCGTCGCCTGCATGATCGGCGCACTCCTCAACGAGGCGCTCGACGAGGCGATCAACACCATGGGCGTTCCCGAGGCGGCGGCGCGCAGCATCCTGTACGGCCACACCCAGGTGGCGCTCGCCAACGGCCTGCGCGGCGACAACCCGTTCTCGGACGCGTGCCTGATCGCCATGGACTACGGCCGCGAGTCCATCATCAAGGAGGACTGGAAGAAGATCTTCCGCGATGACGAGCTCGACAAGAATCTCGCGCGCATGCTGCACCTCGACCACATCGAGCGCTGATCCATGGGCCAGCTGGAGGGCAAGACCGCGCTGGTCACGGGCGGGGCGCTCGGCATCGGCCTGGCCGTCGCGACGCGGTTCGCCCGTGAGGGCGCGCGGGTGATCCTCGCCGACCGCAACGGCGAGGGCGCGGCCGCGGCCGCCGCCGAAATCGGCGAGAACGCCCGTGCCGTCACGATGGACATCTCGGACGAGGACGCGGTCGCCGCCGCCTTCGCCGAGGTCGAGGCGGCCGGCTGGGCGCCCGACGTCGTCGTGGCCAACGCCGGCGTGCAGCTGTTCGGGCAGGACGCCCCGGCGGCAGATCTCGACCTGGACGTCTGGCGCCGCACGATCGACATCAATCTGACGGGCACGTTCCTGACCGTGAAGCACGCGGTGCGCTCGATGCTGAAGAGGGGTGGCGGGTCGATCATCCTGACCGGCAGCCCCACCGCGGTCAACGGCGAGGGCAAGGACTTCACCGCCTACAGCGCGTCGAAGGCCGGCATGCACGGCCTCGCCCGCACGGTCGCCGCCGCATACGCCGACAAGGGCATCCGCGTGAACACGGTGCAGCCGGCGTACACCGAGACGCCGCTGGTGGCCGCGATCAGCGAGGACCCCGCCTCCCGCGCCGCGATCATCAGCCGCATCCCGATCGGCCGCGCCGGCACTCCCGACGACGTCGCGGGCATCATGGTGTACCTCGCGAGCGACGACGGCGCCTTCGCGACGGGAGCGACGTTCCAGGTCGACGGCGGCATGACCTCGCTCTGACCCCGATCACCGACTGCTCACCTGTCACGATCCGCCGCCACCGGTGGCACATCGTGACAGGTGAGCAGCATCTCCGGACGAACACGAACTGCTCACCTGTCACGAACTGCCGCCACCCGTGGCACATCGCGACAGGCGAGGCGAGGATGGAACGATGACGGACCTGTGGAACGGCGAGCCGGCGCGCGAGTGGAAGAGCGGCCCATGGTCGCTCGAACTCCGTGACGACGAGTTCGCCGACATCGCCTACGAAGGCCACGTCGTGCTCCGTTCGGTGCGCGCTGTCGTGCGCGATCGCAACTGGGACACCGCGGACCTCGTGGTCGACCGCGTCGACGCGTCGGGCATCGCGCTGACGCTGCACGTGCACTCGGTGGGTCTCGGCTCGGACCTCCGCGGTGTCGTCCGCGCCGAGGTGCGCGGTACCGGGCGCCTCCGCCTGCTCGCCGACCTCGAATCTGCCTCGGAGTTCCAGACGAACCGCACCGGTATCATCGCGCTGCACCCGCCCGCGCTCGCGGGCGCCGCGATGGACGTCCGCCATCCCGACGGCGAGGTGACGCACTCCCGGTTCCCCGCCGACATCAGCCCGCATCAGCCCGCGTTCGACATCGCCGGCCTGTCGTGGTCGCACGACGGCCTCGCCGTCGACGTGCGCTTCGCCGGTGACGTCTTCGAGATGGAGGACCAGCGCAACTGGACGGATGCCTCGTACAAGACGTACAGCCGCCCGCTGGCGCTGCCCTTCCCGTACACGCTCGCGGCGGGTGAGCGGATCGTGCAGTCGATCGACATCAGGGTGTCGGGAACCCCGACGCCGGTGGACGAGGACCGGGTCACCCGCATCCGGCTCGAGGAGGGCCCGGCGCTCCCCGCGATCGCGGTGTCGGCGTCGACCGCGCCCGATCCTGATCCCGCCTTCGCCCCCACGGGCTCAGCGGTTCTCGTCGAGCTCGACCTCGCGACCCGCAACTGGCGCGCCGCACTCGACCGGGCGGCAGCATCCGGTCTCCCGCTCGATGTCAGGTTCGTGCTCGCAGACGACGACCCCACGGCCCTCGACCACGCCGTGCCCGCGTTGCACGATCTGTCCGTCGCGCGCGTCACCGCGTTCCCGCCCACGGGCGCGGCGCGGCACGTGTCGGACATCGACGCGATCGGCGCCCTGCGCCACGCGCTCACCGAGGCGGGCATCGAGGCCGAGGTGGTCGGCGGCGCGCGCTCGCACTTCACCGAGCTCAACCGCGAGCACCACCGTCTTCCGCGAGGCCTCGACGGGATCGTGTTCAGCAGCACGCCCCTGTTCCACAGCCTCAGCTCCGCCCAGCTCGTCGAAGCGGTGCCGATGCAACGACTGGTCGCGACCCAGGGAGTGCGCCTCGCCGCAGGACTGCCCGTACACATCGGGCCGATCTCGCTCCGGCCCCACTTCAACGACGTGGCGACGACGCCGCCGCCCATGCCGGCGCACGACGACCTGCGCGACGGCTACGGCTCGGCTCTGACCGACGCCGTCGACCCGCGCCAGGCGGCTCCCGAACTCGCCGCGTGGACCGTCGCGAGCGCCGCCGCCTTCGCCGTGCCCGGAGTCGCGACCCTCGCGTATTTCGAGGAGTGGGGCCCTCGTGGGGTGCGCACGGTCGACGGCATCACCCAGCCGGCGTTCGACGCCGTCACCGCGCTCGCGGCGCTCGCGGGCGAGCCGGGCCTTCGCGGCGGCTCCCCCGACGGCCTCGTATGGGCGCTCGGTGCCCGCACCGCCGACGGCGACGTCGTGCTCATCGCCAACCTCGACCGCCGTTCGCGCACCGTCGAGGTCGAACTCCCGGGCGGCGAGACCCGCACCGCGGAGCTCGCCCCCGGATCCTTCGTCCGGGTCTGACTCAGGCCTCGCGCCAGACGCGCACGTCCCAGCGGGCGAGCGTCACCCTCGATGCCCGCCTCGAACACCGTGTCATCGAGGACGGATGCTGCGGCCCGCGCGACGACCACCGGTCAGCCCCCGACGCGCGTGATGCGCAGCGCCAGCGCCTCGCCCTCGGGCAGCTCGACCGGTGCGGACGCACGATCGAACGCGTCGTTGCGCTGAACGTCGTCGAGCGTGAACGTTCGGCCGACCGGTGTCACCGTCATGTTCCACGTGTCGATGACGTCGACCTCGAACCGGTCGCCGGCCTCCGGCCGCTCGCCGGAGACGCCGATCGGCAGGCGGAAGTCCCACGTCGCCGGCGCCGAGGCGCCGAGGTACTGCACGTAGAGGCGACGGGGGATGCCGGCGACATACGCCGGGTCGTCCCACTTGTCGATCGGGTCGAGGCCCGCTCCGTCGACCTCCTCGAGGATGGTGCGCAGGAAGGCCAGCCGCGCGGGCGACTCGCCGCGGAACGGACCGCCCTCGACCATGTGGAGGCTGCCCGACTCGGTGACGAAGCTCTCGCCGTGCGAGGCGTACGTGCCGGCGACCGTGGCGATCCAGAACTGGTGCACGAGCTGCTCGGCGTCGAGGTGGCCCCAGCGGTCGGGGATGTCGCCCTCGTACTTGATCTCGTCGAGCACGACGGGCTTGCCATAGACGTCGCGGTAGAGGTTCGCGCGGCCGAAGTCGGTCGTGACCGCGCCGTTCTGGATGGAGGCGTGGGTCACCCACGGTTGGTTGTTGTCGTAAAGCTCGATCCAGTTGTGGATGGAGCGGAGGTGATCGTACGGGTCGATCTCGGCGAGCAGCTCGCCGGTGCGATCCCAGCGGTCGTCCGGGCGCTCGAGCTGGTCGAACTCGTTGCACAGCGACCACCACACGTGCGGGTGGGCGGCGAGCCGAGCGACGAGGTAGCGGAGGTAGATCGCGTCTTCCTCCTCGGTGAGCTCGTGCAGGCCGAACTGCCCGCGGTCGTACGCGTTGTAGATGAGCACGTCGGCCTGGATCCCGCGCTCCCCGAGCACCTCGACCGCGCGGTCGAGTCGCTGGAAGAACCCCGGGACGGGCTTCGTGACGTCCCATCGTCCGTCGGTCTTCTCGAACGGCATGAGCGTCGGGACGTGCTCGATGTAGCCGCCGCCCTGTGGGAACACCATGAAGCGGAACTTGTTGAAGCCCGCCTCCGCGACCGCGTCGACCGTAGAAGAGAACAGCGGCTCGTCCTGATGGAGCCAGTTGTACGCGGTCGCACCGACTGGCCGGAACGGCGTGCCGTCGGCATGCGCGAAGTGGAAGCGATGCGCCACGCGCACCGGCCCGTGGTCGGTGCCGCGCACCGCCTCGAACGCGCCCGTCAAGGCCGAGAGCGCAGCATCCGTGCTCTCGCTCGTCCACGACCACTCCCCCTCGAGGTCGGGCGCGAACCGCACGCGGTAGGCGGTTCCGCCATCCCAGAAGCCGGGGACGACGCGCTCGGCTCCGGATGCTCCGTGCCGCGCGCGCACGGTGACGGGCGTGCGGTCCGCGGGGATCACGTCGCTGCCGGTGAACGTCAGCTCGACGGGGCGGTACA
The DNA here is from genome assembly GCF_041938625.1 of Microbacterium trichothecenolyticum. Taxonomy (GTDB): domain Bacteria; phylum Actinomycetota; class Actinomycetes; order Actinomycetales; family Microbacteriaceae; genus Microbacterium; species Microbacterium trichothecenolyticum_D. The sequence continues at coordinate 4,065,830 of NZ_CP169427.1, forward strand.
GCTCGGACTGGGGAGCGCGGAGCGCTGAGGACACGGGGATTCTCCTTCGATGTCGTATCCGTGTGGGGTGCAGGGGTTCAGTGTGCGCGGCGTGAGCTCTCGCGCACGATCAGCTCGGGCTCGTAGACGTGCTGCGCCGCGGCGCCGTCGGCGTGTGGCCCGGTCCCATGCTCGATCGCCTCGAACAGCAGGTCGACCGCGGCCGCGCCGAAGTCGTCGTGGCGCGCGCGCACGCTCGTGAGCGGGATGAGGGAGGCCTCGGCGAACTCGTTGTCGTCGTACCCGACGAGCGCGAGGTCGCCGGGAACCGAGACGCCGCCCGCCACCAGCGCCTGCAGCAGGCCGAGCGCCAGCACGTCGTTCGCCGCGAACACACCGTCCGGCCGCTGGGCCGCAGGGCGAGCCGCCAGGGCCGCACCGACCGCGCGTCCGGCGGCGATGGACCGCTCTGCGACCTCGATGACCTCCGGAGGATCGACGGATGCTGCGACCGCGGCGTTCCGCATGCCCTCGAGGCGATCGCTCACCTGCTGCACGGGCAGCGGGCCGCCGACGAAGGCGAGGCGGCGGCATCCGTTCGCGATGAGGTGCTCGCCCGCCTGCCGGCCGCCCGAGACGTCGTCGATCGACACCGATGGCTGGCGCTCGTCACACGCGCGGCGGCCCACGAGGACCGAGGGTGTGCCGCGCTCGCGCATCGCGGCGAGCCTCGCCTCGATCGGCTGGAACGAGGAGACGAGCAGGCCGCGCACCTGACGCTGCTCGAAGGCCTCGAGATAGGCGTCCTCGCGCTCGCGGTCGCCGTGGGAGTGGGCGAAGAACACCGTCATGCCGAGTCGCTCGGCGCGGTACTCGACCTCTTGCGCGAGCTCGCTGAAACGCGGGTTGCTGACGTCGGGCGAGAGGTAGCCGATGAGGCTCGAGACGCCGAGGCGCAGCTGGCGGCCGGCGCTCGACGGCACGAAGCCGAGCTCGTCGATCGCCTCGGCGATGCGCCGTACCCGCTCGGCCGACACCCGATCGGGGTGGTTGAGGTACGCCGAGACCGTACCGACCGCCACGCCGGCGCGGGCGGCCACCTGACGGATGCCGGGACGGGACATCTCAGCGCCAGTCGTGCTCGGCGACGAAGCCGAGCCGCTCGCGGATCTTGCGGGTCGACATGAGCGACTCGAACTCGCCGAGGTCGGAGGCGACCGGGGTGCCGGGGAACCAGCGCTCGGCGACCTCGCGGGAGGGCTCCGCGTTGCCGGAGTCGGCCGCCGCGACGTTGTAGACCTCGAACCCCGGCTCGGCGGCGCCCAGTGCGAGGGCGACCGCGAGCGCCCCGTCGCGGGCGTCGACCCACGAGCCGACGAGGTCGCGGCGGTAGTCCGGCTCGGCGGCCCGCTCGAACGTCGCGTACTCGTCGGGCCCGACGACGTTGGTGAAGCGCAGGGCGGTGATCGACGTCTCGGGCGTCCATCGCACGAGCTGCGCGGCGATCGCCTCTTCCGCCACCTTGCCGAGGCCGTAGGTGTTGTTGGCACTCGTGTACGTCTCGTCGACGGGGAGGAACGGCGGCGCCTCGTCGAACGGGAAGCCCATCGCGGTGATGCTCGACGCCAGCACGATCGTGCGGATGCCGGCGCGGTGCGCCGCGAACAGCGCGTTGAACGACACCGCGACGTTGTTGTGGAAGGTCGCGGCATCGGGCACCAGCCCGTTCACGGGGATCGCCGCGAGATGCACGAGAGCATCGAGCCCGTCGTGGCGCGCACTGACCGAGAGGAAGGCATCGAGGGTCTGACCGAAGTCGGTGAGGTCGACCCGCGTGAAGCCCGCGCCCGGTGCGCCCGCGAGATCGAACCCCATCACCTCGTGGCCGTCGGCGCGCAGCCGCTCCACCGTGGCCCGCCCGAGCTTGCCTCCGCTGCCGGTGACGCCGATCCGCATGTCGTTCCTCCGTGTACTACCGATCGCCGCTTGAAACGTTTCGATCTCCGTGCGACACTCACTGTACACGCCAGAACTGAAACGTTTCGAACTGCGAGCATCTCTGCTCGCCCGTCGCGAAACGTCGCCCGGGTCGACACTTCGTGACAGGTGAGCAGCAGTGAGACCTGAAGTCGCCGTCCAGGCGCCGCCGCCGAACCAGGAAAGGACCCGATGTCCGTCATCGTCGACCCACCCCGCATCGAACACCATCGCGAGCCGCTCGGCATCGGGGAACGGATGCCGCGCCTCTCGTGGCGCGTCGCCTCGGCCCCGTCCGGCTGGCGCCAGACGTCGTACTCGGTCGAGGTCGACCGCGGCGGCGAGGTCACGACCTACGTCATCGACTCCGGCGAGCAGGTGCTCGTCGCCTGGCCGGCCGAACCCCTGCGCTCGCGCGAGATCGTTTCGGTGCGGGTCGCCGTTCGTGGTGCGGACGGCGCGTGGTCCGCAGCATCCGTCCCCACCGTCCTCGAAGCCGGATTGCTCGAGCCCTCGGACTGGGTCGCCCGGCCCGTCGGCTCGTTCCGAAACGAGAACCCCATGTCGGACCAGCGCCGGCCCTCGCTCGTCCGCCGCGGCTTCGACGTGCGCGACGGGCTCATGCGCGCCCGCCTCTACGCGACGGCGCACGGCGTGTACGAGGCCGAGCTCAACGGCGCTCGCGTCGGCGACGACACGCTCTCCCCCGGCTGGACCGTGTACGGCAAGCGCCTGCGGTACTACACGTACGACGTGACCGACCTCGTGGCCCCCGGCGCCAACGCGCTCGGCGCCTGGCTCGGCGACGGCTGGTACCGCGGGCGGCTCGGCTGGCGCGGCGGCTTCCGCAACCTCTACGGCGACGACCAGTCGTTCCTCGGCCAGCTCGAGCTCACCTACGCCGACGGGTCCCGCGAGATCGTCGCGACCGACCACTCGTGGCGTGCGGCGCCGAGCCCGATCCTCGCGAGCGGCATCTACGACGGCGAGGACTACGACGCCCGCGAGGAGCTGCCCGGATGGTCCACCCCCGGCTACGACGACTCGGCGTGGGAGGGCGTGCAGGAGCGCCACCGCGACCCCGCGACGCTCGTCGCGCCGACCGCTCCCCCGGTGCGCTCGACCGAGGAGGTGCAGCCGGTCGCGGTGCTGACGGGGCCGAGCGGCTCGCGCATCCTCGACTTCGGCCAGAACCTCGTCGGCCGCGTGCGGATCCGCGTCTCCGGCGAGGCGGGCACCACGGTGAGCCTGCGCACGGCCGAGGTCATGCAGGACGGCGAGATCTACACCCGACCGCTCCGCGCGGCCCGCTCCACCGACAACTACACGCTCGCCGGCCGCGACGTCGAGGAGTGGGAGCCCCGCTTCACCTTCCACGGGTTCCGCTACGTCGAGGTCACCGGCTGGCCGGGCGACCTCGACGCCGATGCCGCCGCCGGAGCCCTCGTCGCCCGGGTCTACCACACGGATCTCGAGCGCACAGGGTGGTTCGAATCCTCCGACCCCGCGCTCAACCGCCTGCACGAGAACGTGAGGTGGGGCATGCGCGGCAACTTCGTCGACATCCCCACCGACTGCCCGCAGCGCGACGAGCGGATCGGCTGGACGGGCGACATCCAGGTCTTCGGGCCGACGGCCTCCACCCTCTACGACGTCTCGGGCATGCTCTCGGGGTGGCTGCAGGACCTCGCGATCGAGCAGCTGCCCGACGGCACCGTCCCCTGGTACGTGCCGGTGATCCCCGCCGACAAGGCGTGGACGCCGATGCGCCCCGGCGCCGCGTGGGGCGATGTGGCGACGCTCCTCCCCTGGACCCTGTACGAGCGGTTCGGCGACGTCGGCGTGCTCGCCGCCCAGTGGGACAGCGCGCACCGCTGGGTCGACCTGCTCGAGCGCATCGCCGGCCCGACCCGGCTGTGGGACACCGGCTTCCAGCTGGGCGACTGGCTCGACCCGGCTGCTCCGCCGGACGACCCCGCCGATGCGCTCACGGACCGCTACCTCGTCGCGACGGCGTACTTCGCGAAGTCGACGCGCACGGTGGCTCGGATGGCGGAGGTGCTCGGGCTCGCCGACGAGCGCGCGCACTACGACGCGCTCGCCGACGAGGTGGTGGCGGCCTTCGAGGCGGCGTACGTGAACGACGACGGCACGATGACCAGCGACGCGCAGACGGCGTACGCGCTCGGCCTGCGGTTCGACCTCATCACCGATCCGCAGCGACGGGATGCTGCCGCCACCCGCCTCGCCGACCTCGTGCACGCGGCGGGCAACCGCATCGCGACGGGCTTCGTGGGCACGCCTCTCGTCTCCGACGCGCTGAGTTCGGGCGGCCAGGTGCCGGCCGCGTACGACCTGCTGCTCGAGCGCGAGTGCCCGTCCTGGCTCTACCAGGTCGAGCAGGGCGCGACGACGGTGTGGGAGCGCTGGGACTCGCTGCTGCCGGACGGCACCGTCAACCCGGGCCAGATGACCTCGTTCAACCACTACGCGCTCGGCGCCGTCGCGGACTGGATGCACCGCGTCATCGGCGGGCTCGCCCCCGATGCCCCCGGCTACCGGCGGATCCGCTTCGCGCCCCGCCCGGGCGGCGGGCTCACGTCGGCCTCGGCGCGCCAGCTCACCGCGTACGGCGAGACGGCGATCTCGTGGCGCATCGAGGGCGGGCAGCTGCACGTCGAGCTGACGGTCCCCGTCGGCGCCGAGGCCGTCCTCGACCTCGAGGGCGCCGACGCGGAGACGCTGACTCATGGCACGCACACCCGTTCGGTGCCCGTGTCGATGAGGGTCGCCGTCCCTGCCTGATCCGAGCTCGATCGCCGACCGTGTCGGATTTCGGATGCTGCGGGCCGCAGCATCCGAAATCCCCGGTCGCTGTGTGAATCCGCAGGCCGCGGCACTGGCGTTCTGCGCGGAGAGTGAATATCCTTTCGTTAGCGAATCCGAATACACACTGCGGATCGCCACGATCGGAGACGCCGTGCCCCTGACGCCCTACACCCGGCCCGCGGACGGGCAGGTGCGCCTGCTCACGAAGGTCGCGCGCATGTACCACGAGCGTGGTGTGCGCCAGGCCGACATCGCGGCCGCGCTCAATATCTCACAGGCCAAGGTCTCGCGTCTGCTCAAGCGCGCAGAATCCGTGGGCATCGTGCGCACGATCGTCACCGTCGCCCCCGGCGTCTACGCCGATCTCGAAGAACAGCTCGAAGCGAAGTACGGCCTCGCTGAGGCCGTCATCGTCGACGTCGATCCCGAGGCCGACGAGAGCGAGCTGCTGGCCTCGCTCGGCGCGGGGGCGGCCGCGTACCTCGAGGCGACCCTCTCGGGCGCCGACCGCATCGGCGTCTCGTCGTGGAGCCAGACGATCCTCGCGATGGTCGACCGCATGCGCCCCTTCACGGTGCGCGGCGCGACCGAGGTCGTGCAGCTGCTCGGCGGCGTCGGCGCCCCCGAGGCGCAGAGCCACTCGAACCGGCTGCTCGGCGAACTCGCGCGGACGCTCGGCGCGGAGCCCGTCTACGTGCAGGCTCCGGGCGTCGTCGGCGACCCGGCGATCCGCGACAGCCTGTTACAGGATCCCTCGATGCAGGAGGTCGCGCGCCACTGGAACGAGCTCACGATGGCGATCATGGGCATCGGCAGCATCGAGCCGTCCGACGCGCTCGCCGCAAGCGGGAACGCCTTCGCCGCCGAGGAGCGTCAGGCGCTCCTCGACCAGGGCGCCGTCGGCGACATCTGCCACCGCATCTTCCGCGCGGACGGGTCGCTCGTGCGCGGCGCGCTCGACGACCGCATCATCGCGATCACCGTCGAGAACCTGCGGCGCATCCCGCGCCGCGTCGGCATCGCCGGCGGCGAGCGCAAGCTCGAGGCGATCCACGGCGCCCTGGCCGGCGACTGGGTAACGACGCTCGTGACCGACCTGCGCTCGGCCGAGGCCCTCGCCGAGCGCTGACCGGCGCGGCCGGGTTCAGCGCGCGGAGAGGGACTCCGCGAGGCGCTCGACGCCGAGGCGGGGGCTCGTGAGCACGGGCACGTCGACCGATACGGCGTCGGCGGCGGAGGCCATGGACGCCTGAGCCAGCACGATGACGTCGGCCTCGGCGGCGCCGCGCTCGATGGCGGCGGCGACGAGACGGTCGTGGGCCGCGCGGTCACCGCCTGCCACAGCAGCGAACGCGCCCTCGATGACCTCGCTCGTGAACTCCGGCTCGACGCCGGCGAGGGCCGCGCGCTCCTGGAGCAGGCCCAGGGTCGGGCGGCACGTCGTCGGCAGGGTCGCAAGCACACGGATGCGGCGTCCTGTGCGCACCGCAGCATCCGCCATCGCTTCATCCACACGGAGGACCGGCACACCTGCCGCCGCGGCGGCGGGCGCGGCGAGCTCGGAGATCGACGAGCACGTGAACATCACGGCATCCGCTCCCCCCGCCGCCGCTGCGCGCACGAGGTCGTCGATGCGCTCGGGCACCGAGTCCGCGCGCGCCTCATCGCCGAGGTCGGCGACGATACGGTCGTCGAGATAGTTCACGACGGTCGCGCCCGGGAGGAACTCCGCAGCCAGCGCGCCGAACGGCGCGATGTTGACGGCTCCGGTGTGCAGGAATGCGATGCGCGGTGGGGTCGGGGTCACGGGACCAGCCTCTCAGCTTCTCAGCCCTTGAGGGCGCCGCCGGACATACCGGCCATGATCTTCTTGTTGAGCGTGAGGAAGAGGATCAGCAGCACGACGATGTTGATGCTGACGGCCGCGAAGAGCGGGCCGTACTGCGTGGAGCCGTACTCGTCGCTGAGGCTCAGCAGACCCACCTGGATGGTCGCGAGCTCGGGCCGAGTGGTGAACGTCAGCGCGATGAGCAGGTCGTTCCACACGCTGAAGAACTGCACCAGGCCGATCGTGAGAATGGCGTTCTTCATCATCGGGACGCCGATCACGAAGAACGAGCGCAGCGGACCCGAGCCGTCGACGGTCGCGGCCTCGAAGATCTCTCGCGGCACCGACCGGAAGTACGTCGCCATGAGGAAGGTCGTCAGCGGGAGCCCCATGACGGTGTACGTGATGATGAGCGGCCACAGCGTGTCGGTGATGCCGATGCGGAAGTACGTGATGAACAGCGGGACGAGGATCATCTGACCGGGCACCATGATGCCCGCGAGGATGTACAGCAGAACGCCGTTGCGGCCCTTCCAGATCATCACCTCGAGCGCGTAGCCGGCGGCGACGCCGATGAAGACGATGAAGATCACCGACGGGATCGTCACCAGCACGCTGTTGAGCCAATTGCGTGCGACGTTGCCGTTGGTGAGGGCGGTGACGTAGTTGTCGAAGTTCCACGTCTCGGGAAGTGACAGCGCGGGGTTCGAGAGGAACTCGGACTGGGTCTTGAACGAGCCGAGCACCATCCACACCTGCGGGTACAGCACCACGACCATCAGGACCGCGACGAGGATCCAGACGGGCAGGCGGCGGAGCGCCTTCACGGCGGTGCGCTTGGCGCGGCCCGGTCCGGGCCGCCGCACCGTCGGGGTTGCCACGGTGTAGGCGGGCTTCTCGGTGTGCGTCAGAGTCATGTCAGACCTCCGCCTTGCGGCGCGACGAGCGGAAGATCGCCAGGGTGAACACCAGGCAGAGCGCGGTGAGGAGGACGGCGATCGTCGAGCCGTAGCCGTATTCGGCGTACTCGAACGCGGTGCGATACATATACAGGGTCATCGGCGCGGTGGACGTGCCGGGTCCGCCGCCGTTCAAGGCGAGCAGGCTGTCGAAGACCTTGAGCGTCGCGTTGAGGCTGAAGATGATCGACGACAGCAGGATCGGCAGCGACAGCGGCACCACGATGTGGCGGACGAGCTTCAGTCCGTTGGCGCCGTCCAGGCGGGCGGATTCGATCACCTCTTCGGGGATGTCGAGCAGCCCCGCGTAGAGGAGCACGGCGTAGAAGCCCATCGAGCTCCACAGCGTCATGAGGATCGCCAGGGTCATGGTGCCCACGGTGGAGGCGAGCACCTCGACGCTCTCGCCGCCGAAGAAGTTGATGATGTCGTTCACCGGGCCCTGGTTGTCGCCGACGGCGACGAAGCTGCGGAACAGCAGCGCCACGGCGACGGTCGGGAGCACGGTCGGGAAGAAGACGAACGTCCGCACGAGCGTCGAGCCCTTGCGCAGGACGAAGACGTACAGGAGAGCGAGACCGTAGCCGAGGGCGACCTGCCCGATCGTGGCGACGACCGCGAAGAACACACTGACCCACATCGACTGGAGCGCGTTCGGGTCGGTGAAGAAGGTGGCGAAGTTCTGGAGCCCCACCCAGTCGAACCCGCGGAGCGAGTTGCCCTCGAAGAAGGAGAGACCGAGGGACCAGCCGACCGGCACCACCTTCAGCAGGGTGTACAGCACCAGAGCCGGTGCCAGCAGGATGAAGATCGTCTTCCGATCTCCGAAGATCGAGTTCATCTGCGAACTGCTTTCTCTCTCGAAGAGCCGGCTCCCCGGGCGAGCGCCCGGGGAGCCGGTACGGGGTCTCAGCCGTTGGCGTCGATGCTCGCCTGGAGCTGGGTCATGTACTCCTCGGCGGTCATCTGGCCGGTCGTCAGCAGCGTCGCGTTCGTCGAGGCGAGCGAGTTGCTCTTCGAATCCATGAGGGCCTCGAACCACAGTACGGTCTCGTCGATGCCCGCGATGCGCTCCTGGATCTCGGCGGTGTTCTCCGAGATGTCGGTGACCTCGCCGTTGACCGCGAAGCCCGAGATCACGCCGGCGTCCTGCAGGGCCTGCTGGCCGTAGTTCTCGGCGATGCAGCTGATCCAGTCGACGACCTTCGGGCCGAACTGCTCGGCGTTGATGATCATCGGAGCGCCCGCGTTCGCGGCGTACTGGTCGATCGAGCCCTTGCCGCCCTCGACCTCGGGGAACGGCATGAAGCCGACGTTCTCGCCGCCGATCTGGTTGCGCTCCGGGTCGTTGATGGCGCTGAGCAGCCACGAGCCGTCGTACGTCATCGCGGCCTGGCCGGTGAGGAACATGTTCGACGACGTGTCACCGTCGCGCGTCGAGAAGCCCTCGCCGAAGTAGCCGGCCTCGGCGAAGTCCGCGAGCGCCTGCGCGCCGGCGACGTACTCGGGCTCGGTGAGCTTCGCGTCACCGTCGCGCACCGCGGCCATCGCGTCGGGACCGACGTTGCGGAAGATGTACATGCCCATGATGCGCGTGAGCGGCCAGCCGTTGGCGCCGGCCTCGGTCATGGGCACGACGCCCGCTTCCGCCAGGGTGTCGGCAGCGTCGAGAAGATCGTCCCACGTCTGCGGCTCTTCGAGGCCGTTGTCGGCGAAGATCTCCTTGTTGTAGAAGATCCCCTCGATGTTGTACTGGTACGGCATCGAGTACATGCCGCCGTACACCTGCTCGACGGTCGACGCGGCGGCCGGAAGGACGTTGTCCCACGCGCCGGAGCCCTCCAGCGCGGCCTTCAGGTCGCCGACCAGGCCCGCCGCGTTGAGGTCGCCGTCCGGGCGGATGAGCGCTGTGCCGGCGATCGTGTGGGTCGGCAGCGCCCCCTGGCTGGCGAGCAGCGTCACCTTCTGGACGGTGTCGGCCTGCGCGACCTTCTGGTGCTCCAGCGGAAGCGCCTCGTTCTCGGCCTCGCAGGCACCCTCCGAGAGCGCGGTGAGCTGCTCCTCGAGCACGGGGTTCTCATTCGCCGTCATGACGCTGAATGCTTCGGGATCGGTCCCGCCGGCACCGGCGCCGCCTCCCTCGGACGATCCGGTGTCGGGGGTGCCGCTACCGGCACAGGCGGCCAGCGGCAGCACCGCGGCGAGTGCGATTCCCAGCGCCGCGATGCGGCGGCGGTTGCTGCGGGTGTTCATAGCGTCCTCCTTGACGACGACCATGCGGGTGAAAGGTACGACCACGACAGTAGGGACGATTTCGATGTGTGTCAACAGTCAGTACTGAAATTCTATTCACTTTGAGACGATTCAGGCGCTAGACTGCATTTCCATGCAGCGTTGCGAGAACTTTCATCACTGCCTAGTCTGACCCGCATCAGCCCCGCCTTGCCGCGACGCTGCGACGAGCACGAGACTGAACGCCACTCGGAAGGAACAACGATGACCGCGACCACCGCGACCAGGGCCCACGCCCGGCTGCGACCCCTCGGCGCCGACAGCGCGCGCTGGGCGAGCGGCTTCTGGGGCGATGTCCACGAACGCACGCGCGATGTCACCATCCCGCAGATCTGGTCCTCCCTGAGCGATCCGGCCGTCAGCGCCGGGCTCGCGAACTTCCGCATCGCGGCCGGCCTCGAGGAGGGCTCGCACGCCGGCCCGCCCTTCATGGACGGCGACTTCTACAAGTGGCTCGAGGCGGCCATCGCCCGTCTCGAGACGGACCCCGACCCCGAGCTCGCCGCCCGGATCGAAGAGATCGCACGGCTCATCGCCTCGGTGCAGCGCGAAGACGGCTACCTCCACACGCCGACCATCATCTCGACGCGCAACCACGAGGACGCCATCGCCCTCGCCGACCGTTTCAACTTCGAGACCTACAACCTCGGCCACCTCATCACCGCCGGCGTCCGCCACTACGAGGTGACCGGGTCGACCACTCTGCTCGACGCCGCGCGCAAGGCCGCCGCCTTCCTCGAGGACCTCGCGACCAACAAGCCGCTCGAGCTCGCGCGCAGCGCCATCTGCCCGTCCCACTACATGGCGGTCATCGACCTCTACCGCGCGACCGGCGACGAACAGTACCTGCGCCTGTCGGAGGCGTTCATCCGCGTCCGCGACGACTTCGAAGGCGGCGACGACAACCAGGACCGCGTCCCCGTCCGCGAGCAGACGGTCGTCGCCGGGCACGCCGTGCGGGCCAACTACCTGTATGCGGGTCTCGCCGACCTCGTCGCCGAGACCGGTGATGAGGAACTCGAGGCGGTGCTCGAGAACCTGTGGCGCGACGTCGTCGACACGAAGCTGTACATCACCGGTGGCGCCGGAGCCCTCTACGACGGGGCCTCCCCCGACGGCTCACCGTGGCAGAACCAGATCAGCCGCGTGCACCAGGCCTACGGCCGCGCCTTCCAGTTGCCGCACACGACCGCTCACAACGAGTCGTGCGCGAACATCGGCCTGATCCTCTGGGGCGAGCGGATGCTGGCGCTCACAGGCGACGCGACCTACGCCGACGTCATCGAGCAGGTGGCCTTCAACAGCCTCCTGTCGAGTATCAGCCTCGCCGGCTCGGAGTACTTCTACACGAACGCGCTGCGCCAGGTGCGCGACCTGCCCTATCCGCTCCGGCGCCCGGGTGACACCGCGATCCACCCGGTGCCGGTGCCCCCGCCGTCGGACGAGCGCCTCCGCGAGTCGTACCTCAGCTGCTTCTGCTGCCCGCCGAACATCGCGCGCACGCTCGCGCGGTTCCACGAGCGCGCGGCGTCGATCGGCGAGGAGGGCCTGTTCGTCCACCTGTACGGCGGCAGCACGCTCGACGTGACGACCGACGACGGGCGCCGTCTCGCCCTGCGCGAAGACGGCGACTACCCCTGGAGCGAGCAGATCAGGTTCACCGTGACGGATGCTGCCGCCGGCGGCATCCCGCTCCACCTGCGTATTCCCGGCTGGTCGTCGGGCGCGACGCTCACCGTGAACGGGGCCGCGGCGCCGGTGACAGAGCCCGGCACGTATACGCGCATAGAGCGCGAGTGGCAAGTGGGCGACGTCGTCGAGCTGACGCTGCCCATGCCTGTTCGCGTGCTGCGCGCCCACCGACTCGCGGAGGAGGCAACCAACCAGGTCGCGGTGCGCCGCGGACCGGTGGTGTACTGCGTCGAGAGCGCCGATCTTTCCGAGGGCGTCGTCCTCGAGCAGGTCGCGCTGCGGCGCGGCACGGCGTTGACGCCGGTCGAGGCCGAGGTCGCCGGCTACCGCGTGATCGCCCTCGACACGGAGGCGGTCGTGCTCCCCGGCTCCGACGAAGACGCGCTGTACGACGACCTCGCCGATACGGCACTCACGACGGCACCCGTGCGACTGATCCCCTACTTCGCGTGGGGCAACCGCGGCGCCGGCGAGATGTCGGTCTGGCTCCCGCTGGTCTGGTGACGCGTATGACTTCTTCACCCGTCACGTCGCAGCATGTCGTCGCGACGTACGTCATCGAGACCTCGCTGCCCCTACGGCAGGCCGCCGAGGTGCTCGCCGGCGAGCAGTCCACCGGCACGTTCGTCCGCGTCGAGCGCGAGTCCGACGACCTGCGCGCGCGCTTCGCCGCCCAAGTCGAGTCCATCGACGAGCTGCCGCTCACCGGCGCCTCGCCGCTTCCGGGAGCCGTCGGCGACCCCGCGCTGCGCCGCCGCGCGCGGCTGCGACTGCGGTTCCCGCTCGACAACTTCGGGCCGTCGCTGCCGAACCTCCTCGCCGCTGTCGCGGGCAACCTCTTCGAGATCAAGGAGCTGGCGGCGATCCGCCTGGTCGACCTCGAGCTGCCGCCGGCGTTCGCCGAGCGCTACCCCGGGCCGGGGTTCGGCGTCGAGGGCACGCGCCGGCTGGTCGGCCGCCCCGAGGGCGCCCTCATCGGCACGATCGTCAAGCCCAGCATCGGCCTGTCCCCCGCCGACCTCGCGGAGGTCGTCGGTCAGCTCGCCGAGTCGGGCATCGACTTCATCAAGGACGACGAGCTGCAGGGCAACGGGCCGAGCGCGCCGCTGGCAGAGCGGGTCGCCGCGGTCATGCCGGTGCTCGAGCGCTACGCCGACCGCACCGGCCGCAAGCCCATGTACGCGTTCAACATCACCGACGACATCGGGCGGCTGGAGGCCAACCACGACCTCGTGGTGGCGGCCGGCGGCACGTGCGTGATGGCGTGCATCAACCTCATCGGCCTGCCGGGCCTCGAGTTCCTCCGCAGCCACAGCAGCGTGCCGATCCACGGACACCGGGCGATGTTCGGCTCGTTCGGACGCTCGGAGCAGGTCGGCATAGGCTTCCGTGCGTGGCAGAAGCTCGCCCGGCTCGCTGGCGCCGATCATCTGCACACGAACGGCATCAGCAATAAGTTCTACGAGACGGACGAACAGGTGCTCGACTCCATCGCCGCGGTGCGTGAGCCGCTGCTGGGGCTCACCCCCACGCTGCCCGTGCTGTCGTCGGGCCAGTGGGGCGGGCTCGCGCACGCGACCTACGCCGCGGTCGGCACCACCGACCTGCTCGTACTCGCCGGCGGCGGCATCCACGGTCATCCCGACGGCGCGGCGGCCGGTGTCGCGAGCATGCGCGACGCGTGGGCGTCGGCGGCGCGCGGCGAGACCATCGACGACGCGTACGAGAGTTCCTCCGCCCTCCGCCGCGCCGCCGAGCTCTTCGGTCCGGTCCGTGCCTAGAGGCGTTCGCCGCGCCGTCGCCTTCTACGGCGACGACTTCACCGGGAGCGTCGACGCGCTCCTGCAGTTCGCGCGGCGCGGCTGGACAGGGCGGCTCTTCACGGGACTTCCGGATGCTGCCGCCCTGCGTCGCGCGGCGGACGAGGTGGACGTGGTCGGCGTGGCCGGCATCTCGCGTTCGCTCGCGCCCGACGAGATGGACGCCGAGCTGCGGCCGGTGTTCGCTGCCTTCGCCGAGCTCGAGCCGGCGATCGTGCAGTACAAGGCGTGCTCCACGGCCGACTCCGCGCCGGGTGTGGGCAGCCTCGGGCGCGTCGTCGAACTCGCGCGCGAATCGTTCGGCGAGCGCCCGGTGCCGATGCTGTTCGCCCAGCCCGATTTCGGGCGGTACACGCTCTTCGGCCAGCACTTCGCCGCCGAGCGCGGCACGGTGTACCGGCTCGACCGGCAGCCGACGATGTCGCACCACCCCTCGACGCCGATGACCGAGGCCGATCTCGCGGTCCACATCGGCCGCCAGACGGACCTGCCCGTCGGCTCGATCCCGCTCGTCGCCTTCGACGACCTCGAGGCGCTGCTGCGCAGCTCCGCCGAGTCGGCGCTGGTTCTCGACGCCCTGACCGACGAGCACCTTGTCATCATCGGTGAGGCTGTCGCGGCGCTCCCCGCGCCGGTGTTCGCGATCGGCTCGGGCGGTCTCTCCCACGGGATCGCCGCCGCCAGACCCCGCAGTGGTCCTGCCATCCCGGCGTCGACCCCCGCGGCCGGGCCGGTGCTCGTCGTGTCGGGCAGCCGTTCGGCGCAGACGCGCCGGCAGGCGGATGCCGCCGCCGCCGCGGGCTGGCTGGTGCAGCCGCTGCCGCTCGACGGGCCCGGGCGGGAAGTCGTCGTACCCGACGTGATCGCCGCGCTGCGCGCCGGACGCGGCGTCGTGGTCACGTCGGACGACGCGGACGCGACCTCGGCCGGCGACCGCCCGGTGCTCGAGGCGATCGCCGAGGCGGCAGCATCCGTCATCTCCGCCGTCGCCGGCGACGGAGCGGCACGGCGCGTGATCGTGTGCGGAGGCGACACCTCCAGCCGCGTCACGCGCCTGCTCGGCGTGGAGTCGCTCTCGATCGCCGCGAACCCGTGGGGCAACGTCGTGCTGCTGCGTGCTCACGCCGCCGACCCGGCCATCGACGGTCTCGAGCTGCTGCTCAAGGGCGGGCAGGTGGGTGCCGACACCCTCTTCACCGACGTCGCGGCGCTCGGCTGACGGTAGGTTGGGTCGCCGTGACCCGCTTCTCCGTCGTTCCTTCGTCGTACGTCTTCCTCCGTCGCGGCGGGGCGGTACTGCTGCAGCTGCGCCAGAACACCGGCTACATGGACGGATGCTGGGCAGCCGGCGCCGCAGGACACGTCGAGCTCGGCGAGACCGCCGTAGACGCCGCGATCCGCGAGGTCCGCGAAGAGCTCGGGTTGACGCTCGCCGCCGCGGCGCTGACGCCGGTCGCGGTCATGCAGCGCACAGACGGCACCGACAACCCCATCGAGCAGCGCGTCGACTGGTTCTTCGTGTGCGACGAGTGGGAGGGCGAGCCCGAGATCCTCGAGCCGCGCAAGTGCGCCGAGCTCGCCTGGTTCGACCTCGACGCCCTCCCCGACCGCATGCCCGAGTACGAGCGCGAGGCGCTCGGCGCGCTGCGAGCTGGCGCCGGAGCGACCCTGCTCAGCCACGGCTTCTGAACTATCCTGCTGGGCGCGAACGCGCCGCGCCGGGATGGCAACTGCCGAAAACACCATTGAACCTCCGGTTCACACAGCATCAGGCCGGTGCCGCGATCGGCGTGCGTGCACCTTCCGCTGGTCACGTAGCTGTGTGAACCGGAAGTTCAATGCCCTTCTGAGGACGCCCGAGCGGGCTGACGGCGCCGACCGGGGCCGCTTGCGCGGCCGGTGTTGAGGCCGCGCGGTCAGCGTGCCTCTAGGCGCACGCTCCACGTCGTGCGCTCGCGCGGGATGCGGTACTTCTCCGGAAGAGCAGGA
Organism: Microbacterium trichothecenolyticum; assembly: GCF_041938625.1. Taxonomy (GTDB): domain Bacteria; phylum Actinomycetota; class Actinomycetes; order Actinomycetales; family Microbacteriaceae; genus Microbacterium; species Microbacterium trichothecenolyticum_D. The sequence goes on from NZ_CP169427.1 coordinate 4,081,195, forward strand.
CCGACGGATGCTGAGCCCACACCCTGCTGCGCGTGATCAATGTTGAGCCAGACCCGACCCGAATCGACCAGGTCGTGGGGCTTGGCGGCACGGTCGAGGTCGTGCGACGTCCAGCGGCGCGCGGTGAAGTCGAACTCGGGACGACCCTCGACCCGCAGGGACGGGATGCCGGCGCCCGCGACCTCGAGCCACCGCGTCTGCACGTGGTTGCCGTTCTCCTGCGGCACGGGGTAGGGCACCTGGAGGTCGTCGATCGACTGGGCGAAGCGCCCGACGCGTGAGGCCTCGAACGAGTCGACGTAGGTCTCACCCGGACCGCGGCCGAACCACGTCACCCGCTCTGCAGCGCCAGGGAGCCCGAACAGCAGCCCGAGGCGCGGCACGAGGATGTCGCGATGCATGTACGGGGTGTCGATCCACGGCCCGACGAAGTCGGCGTCGACGTCGAGCACGAGTCCGTCGCCGTCGGCGGTCCACGTCATCGTCCACGCGACGCCGTGCGGGTGCGTGCGCGGCGCCGTGCGCCCGCTCACCCGGAGCCGCCCGTCGTGCGCATCGACCACGTCGACACGGTGCAGCAGCCGGTGCAGCATCGTCTTGCGCCACACCCCGGCGATGTTGTTGGTCTCGCCCTGGCCGTGGTCGTTCTCGGTAGGCGCGCGGTACAGGTCGAGCACCGGACCGTCGAGCTCGAGCTGTCCGAGACGCAGCAGGCGGCCGGTCGCCTTGTCGAACGCGGCCGGCCCCACCACGATCCCGACGTCCGAGCGCGAGAAACCGTCACCGCGCAAGGAAACCGCGCGAGGCGCGGTGTCTCGGGCGGCATGTGGTTTCTCGGCGCCGCGCACCGCGCCCACCCGCTGCCCCCACGCCACGACGTGCCCCGCCGGCGCCCAGATCTCGTCTGCGGCGAGCGCCGCCTCGACCGTGAGCACGGTGTCGCGGGCGCCCGACGCGAGCGCGGTGGCGGCAGCATCCGGAATCGAGACCTCCGCCGATTCCCCCGGCGCGAGGGCGGGAACGGACAGCAGTCCGCTCGCGGCGACCTCGCCGTCGGCCTCGACCGACCACCGGAATGCGAGGTCGGCCGTGTCGGCGCTGTGGCGGTTGTTCACGATGCGCACGGTGTTGTCGCCCACGGTGATCCCGATGGTCTCGTGCGCCTTCGCCAGTTCGACGAGGCCAGGGGTGGGCGTGCGGTCGCTGAACACCAGCCCGTGGAGGCCGAACCGGCCGCCGCGCGGCTCGTAGTCGACGTCGTCGCCGTGCATGACGAACGGCACCCCGTCGTCGGTCACGGCGTTCAGCCCGTGGTCGATCCACTCCCACACGAACGCGCCGCAGAGGCGGTCATGGGCGCGGATGATGCGCCAGTAGTCCTGCAGGGATCCGGGGCCGTTGCCCTGCGCGTGGGCGTACTCGACGAGGAGGAAGGGGAGGGCGCGCCGGCGCTCCTCGTCGGCCTCGGTGACGCCCTCCGGCAGCGGCGCGACGCCACCGGATTCGTTGAAGACCATGCCGTGCATGCTCAGCCGCCCGCCGCGGGGCTCCTCGCGACGGCCGATCTGGTCGAGCAGCTCGAGCGACGGGTACATGAGCGAGTAGAAGTCGGAGTCCCGGTAGCTCGGGTCGCGCTCATAGATCACGGCGCGGGATGGATCGCGTTCGTCGAGCCAGCGGCGCATCTCGGCGAAGCCGTCGCCGGTCATGCTCTCGTTGGCGAGCGACCACACGACGATGCTCGGGTGGTTCTTGTGCGGCTCGACGGTGCGCACGAGGCGGTCCATCACGGCATCGCGCCACTCCGGCAGCGCGGGCGGGTTGTGCACCCAGCCCTCGTAGATGAAGCCATGGGTCTCGAGGTCGGTCTCGACGATCACCCACAGCCCGTACTCGTCGCACAGGCGCAGGAACTCCGGATGAGGCGGATAGTGGCTGGTACGCACGGCGTCGATGTTCGCGCGCTTCATCATCACGATGTCCCGGATCATCGTGTCGCGGTCGAGCGCACGTCCTGTGTCGGGGTGGTGCTCGTGGCGATTGACGCCGCGGAACGTGACGGGCCGCCCGTTCACCGTGAAGACGCCCTCGACGATCTCCACGTGCCGGAACCCGACGGCGAGCTCGATCGTCTCGCCGCTCGAGCGAAGGGTGCCGCGATACAGCCGCGGCCGCTCCGCGCTCCACGGCTCGACGGGGATCGTCACGGTCTCGCCGACCGGGACACGGATGCCCAGCTCGGGCATCTCGACGACGGCCTCGGTCGAGGCATCCACCCGCAGCGTGCCGAGGCCCGTCGCAGCGTCGTAGTCGGCGTGCACGAAGTGGTCGTCGATGGCACCCGCCGGGCGCGCGAGCAGCCGCACGTCGCGGAAGATGCCCGGGAGCCACCACATGTCCTGGTCCTCGAGGTACGTGCCCGCCGACCAGCGGTGCACGCGCACGCACAGCACGTTGCGTCCGGACCGCAGCGGTGCGTCGAACTCGAACGGCAGGCGGCTGCCGGTCGACCAGCCGAGCTCCTCGCCGTTCAGCCAGACCTTCGCGCACGAGTCGACGCCCTCGAAGCGCAGCACCGCCGGGCCGAAGGCCTCGGGGACGTCGAAGACGAGCCGGTGGTCGCCGGTCGGGTTCTCGGTCGAGACGCGAGGCGGATCGAGCGGGATCGGATAGGCCGTGTTCGTATAGAGCGGCCCCTCGTCGGTGCCGAGCATGCGGCGCGCAGAGCCGCCTGCGAGCGGCGTGAACTCCTCGAGCACCCAGTGCGACGGCACCGGCATCGCGTCCCACCCCGCGTCGTCGAAGTCGTCGGCGATCCATGCCGACCCCGTGCCCGCAGCCGTCGGCGAGAGCCCGAAGCGCCACACCCCGTTGAGGTCGACCGTCGGGGCATCGCTGACGGCGTCGGCCCGCGGCATCCGTCGTCCCGCTCCCGGAGCGGTGCTCTCCCAATACCGCTCGACGTCATCGCGGGAGAGGACGGGCTCAGTGGAGATCACGGTGGACGATCCGCTAGTCTGCATATCCATAGGAGCTTGCATATCCATTCTCTCTTGAATGTGATTGCAGTCTAGCTCAGCGAGGAGTTCCCATGGCAAGAAGCGCCGCCCCCGCGACCCTGCCCGCCGCCGCCGTTGCGGACGGTGTTGCGCGCGCCGTCGGCGAGGCATCGCGCCTCAAGTCCCGCGCCATCGACCGCGTCGCGTACGCGAGCGACGCCTCGCACTTCCTGCTCACGCCCGAGGCGGTGCTCGTCGCCGCCGACGCGGGCGAGGTCGGCCGCGTGATGCGCGAAGCCGGGCGCAGCGGGTCGCGGCTCACGTTCCGCTCGGGCGGCACGAGCCTCTCGGGCCAGGCGTCGACCGACGGACTCCTCGTCGACGTGCGACAGCGGTTCCGTCGCATCGACGTGCTCGACGACGGGCGCCGCGTGCGCGTGCAGCCGGGCGCAACGGTGCGGCAGGTCAATGCACGCCTCGCGCGCCACGGCTACCGGCTCGGCCCCGATCCGGCGAGCGAACTCGCCTGCACGATCGGCGGGGTGGTCAACAACAACTCCAGCGGCATGGCCTGCGGCATCACCGAGAACACCTACCAGACGCTCGAGTCACTCGTGTTCGTCCTGCCGTCGGGCACGGTCGTCGACTCGGGCGCGCCCGATGCCGATGCGGCGCTCCGCGCGGCCGAGCCCGCTCTGGTCGACGGCCTGATGCAGCTGCGCGAACGCGTGGTCTCGAACCCGCGGTCGGTCGAGATCATCCGCCGGCAGTTCGCGATGAAGAACACGATGGGGTACGCGATCAACGCATTCCTCGACTTCGACACCCCCGCGCAGCTGCTCGCGCACCTCGTCGTGGGCAGCGAGGGGACGCTCGCGTTCGTCGCGGAGGCGACCTACCGCACGGTGCCGATCCTGCCGCGCATGGCGGCGGCGCTGACGGTCTTCCCCGATCTCGCGGCCGCGACGCGCGCCCTCCCCGAGCTCGTCGCGACGGGGGCCGCGACCCTCGAGCTCATGGATGCGACGTCGCTCCGGGTCGGGCAGTCGCTCGCCGGAGCTCCGCGCGAGATCACGGGGCTCACGGTGCGCGACCAGGCGGCGCTCCTCATCGAGTTCCACGCGCACGACGACGACGAGCTCGCGGACCTCGTCGCGCGGGGCGCGCAGACGCTCGCGGTGCAGCCGCTTGAGGCCGCAGCATCCTTCTCGTCCGATCCGGTGGCGCGCGCCGCCGCGTGGAAGCTGCGCAAGGGCCTCTACGCCTCGGTCGCGGGCGCCCGCCCCAGCGGAACCACGGCGCTGCTCGAAGACGTCGTCGTGCCGGTCGACCGCCTCGCGCCGACGTGCGCGACACTGCAGGCGCTGTTCGAGCAGTACGCCTACGACGACAGCGTGATCTTCGGGCACGCGAAGGACGGCAACATCCACTTCATGCTGACGGACCGCTTCGAGTCGGCCGACCAGCTCGCCCGCTATCGCGCGTTCACGGAGGACATGGTGGAGCTCGTGCTCGGCGCCGGCGGCAACCTCAAGGCCGAGCACGGCACGGGCCGCGTCATGGCGCCCTATGTGCGGCGGCAGTACGGCGACGAGCTCTACGACGTCATGCGCGAGCTCAAACAACGGTGCGATCCGGCGGGCATCCTCAACCCGGGCGTCATCATCGACGACGACCCCGAGGCGCACCTGCGCCACATCAAGCTCGCCGATCCGATCGAGGCCGAGGCCGATCGCTGCGTCGAATGCGGCTATTGCGAGCCCGTGTGCCCAAGCCGCGACCTCACCCTCACGCCGCGCCAGCGGATCGTGACGCGGCGCGCGATCGCCCGGGCCGAGGCATCCGGCGATCACGCGCTCGTGCGCGAGCTGGAACGCGACTACGACTACGCGGGCGTCGACACGTGCGCCGTCGACGGCATGTGCCAGACCGCGTGCCCGGTGCTGATCAACACCGGCAGCCTCGTGAAGCGCCTGCGCCGTGAAGACGCCGGCTCGGCGGCGAACGTGGCATGGAAGGGCGCCGCGCACGCGTGGGGAGGGGCGACCCGTGCCGCGAGCATCGGCCTCACCGTGGCCGATCGACTCCCGGCGCCCGTCGTCACCGCCGCAACCGACGTCGGCCGCGCCGTGCTCGGCACCGACACCGTGCCGCGCTATTCGGGCGATCTCCCCCGCGGCGGAGGCGCGCGCTCGCGTCTCGGTTCGAGCGTCGGCACGAGCGATGGAGCGCCGGTCGCGGTCTTCCTCCCTGCCTGCGTCAACGCGATGTTCGGCCCCGCGGGCGACGGGGTCGGGGTGACCGAGGCGTTCCGCCGGCTTGCCGAGCGCGCGGGCGTCCGGCTCGCGGTGCCGGACGGCGTCGACACGCTGTGCTGCAGCACCCCCTGGACCTCGAAGGGGCACGCGGGCGGGCGCGAGGTCATGGCCCGCCGGGTGGCCGCGTCGATCACGGACGCGTCGCGCGGCGGAGAGCTCACGATCGTGACGGATGCCTCGAGCTGCACCGAGGGCTTGATCCACCTGCTCGCCGATGCCGGCGTAGACGCCCGCGTCGAAGACGCCGTCGCCTTCGCCGAGCGCGTGCTGCTCCCCCGCCTCGGCGAGGTGGCACCGCTCGTCGGCTCGCTGGTGCTGCATCCGACGTGCTCGTCGACCCAGCTCGGTCTGGACCCCGCCCTGCGCCGGGTGGCCGCAGCCGTCGCTTCTGAGGTGGTGGTGCCAGACGCGTGGTCGTGCTGCGGCTTCGCCGGAGACCGGGGGATGCTGCATCCCGAGCTCACCGCATCCGCGACCGCCGCCGAGGCCGCCGAGGTGCAGGCTCTGGCCGCCGATGCGCACGCGTCGTGCAACCGCACCTGCGAGCTGGGCATGACCCGGGCCACCGGCGCGGCCTACCGCCACGTGCTCGAGCTGCTCGAGGAAGCCACCCGGCCGGCGCCGGCGCCGGCGCCGGCGCATCCGGCGTAGCGCGCGACCCGCGCGTCCGCCCCAGCCCACCCCGCGAACTCGACACCTCACGCTGCGCGCGGAGTTCTTGGCGACTCGCCAGAAGCGCCCGCGAGCACCGCCCAACCTGGCGACTCGCCAAATTCGCGACCGCGCACGGCTCGATTCAGCTCCTGGCGACTCGCCAAGAACACCCGTGAGAACGACCGAACCTGGCGACTCGCCAGAATGGGAGACGGCTCAGCCCGCGGTCGACTCCCGCACGACGAGCTCCGGCTGGAAGCGAACGGTGCGCGGGTGATCGCCCTCGGGGTCTTCGAGGTCTTTGAGGAGCAGGTCGACGGCGGTGTAGCCGATGAGGTGCGCGGGCTGGCGGATCGAGCTCAGCGGCACGACGGTCGCCGACGCGAAGTCGATGTCGTCGTACCCGATCAGTGCGATGTCGCGCGGCACCTGCACGTCGGCCATCAGCGTGAACGCCTGCAGCGCGCCGACGGCGAGCAGGTCATTCGCCGCGAACACCGCGTCCGGCCGATCGGCAGGGGCGCGGCCGCGGAGGAGCTCCCCCGCCTCGCGCCCCTGCAGCACCGACAGCGCCGACATCTCGACGACCTCGATGCTCGCCCCGTCCACCTCGGCGACGGCACGGCGCGCGCCCTCGAGGCGGTCCGCGACCTGGCGGATCGTGCGGGGACCGCCGATGAACGCGATGCGGCGGCGTCCGATCGACAGCAGGTGGGACGCCGCGAGGTAGCCGCCCTCGACGTCGTCCACGGACACCGAGCCGAACGCCCGTTCGGCGTCCTCATGGTCGACGAGCACCACCGGGACCCCGCCGGCGTGCAGACGGGCGAGGCCCGCGAGGTCGCCGGCGACGGGTGTGACGAGCACGCCGTTCACCCGCTGCTCGCGGAAGAGCTCGAGGTAGGCCTCCTCGCGGTCGGAGCGCTCGTCGCTGTTGCCGAGCAGCACGCTCATCCCGGCCTCGGCGGCGCGGTCCTCCGCGCCCCGTGCGACCTCCGCGAAGAACGGGTTGCCGGCGTCGAGCACGATCAGCGCGATGCTGCGGCTGCGACCGGCTCTGAGCTGCCGCGCGGCGTCGTTGCGCACGAAGCCCAGCTCCTCGATCGCCTGCGTCACGCGCTCGACGGTCGAGGGCGACACCTTCTCGGGACGATTGAGCACGTTCGAGACCGTGCCGACGGAAACGGATGCCGCAGCCGCGACATCGCGCACGCTCACCACCATTGCTCCCCCAGTGTTCAGATCCGCTTCCCGCGAGTGTAGGGCACGGGGCAAGCGGCCTCGCGCTCGCCCCGGACAGGCTCACGCATTAGCGGTCGCCTCCTCGCGCTCCGCCGACAGCGCGGCGAGCCGTGCAGCGATCTCCTGCTGCGTCTCGGGGCCTGCGTGCATGAAGAGCGCCTCTCCGAGTTCGCGGGCGTCCGACCACTTCGTGTGCGTGCGGAAGCCGTGCGCGGCCTCGGGGCTCGACGCTTCGAGCACCTGGCCGATGGCTTCGTACGCCTCGAGGTCGTCGATGACGGCCGCGAGCGTCGAGTCCAGGCCGATGCGCGAGGCGGCGGCCGCCGGCGCGGTGTCGGCGACCTCCCAGGCGTGGGCTCCAGAGCCGACTTCGAGCTCGCCGCCGTCGGGCAGCACGACGACGGCGGTCGTGTTGGGCGGCACCGTCGCCTCGACGCGGACGACGCCGTCCCGGCGCGACCAGCCCGCACGCGCGGTGCCGTACGGCGTCAGGTGCTCGGCCCACGCGTGGTCGAACTCGGCGAGCGGGCGTGGCTGGATGCGGATCCGCTCGTATCCCGGCGCGTCAGGCGCGAGGCCCGCGACGACGCGGTGAAGCCAGTCGCCGACGGCGCCGAGCGCGTAGTGGTTGAACGACGTCATCTCGCCCGGGTTGATCGTCCCGTCGGGAAGCATCGAGTCCCACCGCTCCCAGATGGTGGTCGCGCCCATGGTGACGGGGTACAGCCACGACGGGTTCTCCGTCTGCACCAGCAGGCGGCGTGCGGCCTCGAGGTTGCCGGTGCGCGTCAGGGCGTCCTGGATGATCGGCGTGCCCACGAACCCGGTGCTGATACGGTAGCCCGACAGTCGCGTGAGCTCGGCGAGCCGCGCACCGAGCACCTCCTGCTGGTCGGCGGGGACGATGTCGAACACGATCGCCATCGCGTACGCGGTCTGCGCGTCCGACATCATGCGCCCGGCGGGTGTCACGTACTCGGCGAGGAACGCGGCGCGCACCTCCTCCGCGATCTGCGCGTACTCCCGTGCCTCGTCGTCCTTTCCGAGGAGGGCCGCGGCGCGCGCGACGGCATCTGCCGACCGGAAGAGGTACGCCGACGCCACGATGTCGGCATCCGTCTTCGCGTTCGCGGGCAGGTGGGGCGGCGCGTCGGGGTCGAGCCAGTCACCGAACTGGAACATGCCTTCCCACAGCCGGCGCGGGCCGGCCAGGCGGATCAGCACGTCCGCCCAGCCCTTCATGCTCGGGTACTGGCGCTCGACGGTGGCGACGTCGGCGTATCGCTCGTGCAGCACCCACGGCACGATCGTCGCGGCATCGCCCCACGCGGCGGCGGGGCGGGCGACGCCGAGCGCGTTCGGCACGACGAACGGCACCACGCCGTCGACCTGCTCGAGCGCGAGGTCGCGCAGCCACGAATCGAGGAACCCGCGCACGTCGTAGAGGAACGACGCGGTCGGCGCGAAGACCTGGATGTCGCCCGTCCAGCCGAGGCGCTCGTCGCGCTGCGGGCAGTCGGTGGGCAGGTACAGGAAGTTGCCGCGCAGCCCCCACACGATGTTCTCGTGCAGCTGGTTGACGAGGGGATGGGATGCCTCGAACCAGCCGGTGCGCTCCATGTCGCTGTGGATGACGACCGCGGTGACGGACGACGGGTCGAACTCCCCGGGCCACCCCTCGATCTCGGCGTAGCGGAAGCCGTGGAAGGTGAACTCCGGCTCCCACTCCTCGACGCCCTCGCCTGCCAGCGTGTAGTGGTCGGTCGCGGCAGCGGCGCGCAGCGGCCGCGTGCCGAGCTCGCCGTGCTCGAGCACCTCGGCATGCTTCAGCGTGATCACGGTGCCCGCGGGACCCGACACCCGGATCCGCAGGCGGCCGACCAGGTTCTGTCCGAAGTCGAGGACGGTCCTGCCGCTCGGGGTGGTGATGACCTCGCGCACGGCGAGGTCTTCGATGCGACGCACGAAGGGGGACACGCGGGCCTCGGGCGTACGCAGCGCGTCGAGTTCGGCGACCGGCGCCCAGTCCTCGGCGCGGTAGCCCGCCTCGGCGAAGCCATGGCCGTCGGCGTCCACGAGGGCCCGCCGGGCGTCGTGGTCCTCGCCCGCGTAGAGCCCGCTGGCCGTGATCGGTCCGGTGGACCCCTGCCAGGCGGCATCCGTCACGATCCATCGGCCCGACCCGTCGGTGTACTCGATGAGCAGCTGCGCCGCGAAGCGGGGCTGGTCGGCGTAGAGGGGCCGCGCGTTCTCGCGGAACCCGAAGCTCTCCGTCGCCCACGCGCCGGCGAGGCGCACCCCGATCGCGTTGCGGCCCTGCGTGAGGAGGCGGGTGACGTCGGTGGTCTCGTGGATGGTGCGGTGCGCATAGGGCGTCCAGCCGGGCTTCATGACCTGGTCGTCGACGTCGACGCCGTCGATCGCCACCTGGTACACGCCGAGCGCCGTCGCGTAGAGCGTGGCGCGCGCGACCGGGCCGGTCACGTCGAACTCGGTGCGCAGGTACGCGGGCTGCGCGTTCTCGGCCGGCTCGCCGAGGCCGATCGTCACCGCCTGCCACTCGCCCTCGGCGAGGAACCCGGCGACGACGCGCTGCGGCTCGCTCCAGTCGCCCGTGGAGCCGTCGACGCCGGTGACCCGCACGCGCAGCGACACCTCCTCGCGCGCGGCGAGCGGAGCGAACGGCCACGGGATCCGCGTGGACGCGCGGCCCTCGACGCGGTGCGACGACACCTCGCCGGCTCGGGTGATCTCAACCTCGGCACCCGCCTGCAGCCAGTCGGAGGTGTCTGTCTCGGTGCGCCAGCCGATCTCGGGGACCGGCGAGGCGACGACGTCGCTGCCGTAGGGCGCGTCGATGACGATGTGGGGAACGGGGCCGCTCATGGCACTCCTTGAAGGGTCTGGTGTGTGGCTCTTGAGTGTTCTGTGGACGGATGCTGCGATCAGGCGGGCACGACCGCGCCCGGTGTCGCGATGGCCGGCGCGGTGACCGCGATGCGGTGCGTGCCGTGGCCGAGTTCGGCGGGGGCGGGAGCGCCGTCGACGGTCGCGGCTGAACCGGCGGTCACCGGCAGGTCGAGCACGGCCCGCGAGCCGAACGGCACCTCGAGGGTGGCCTCGAAGACGTCGCCGTCGACGCGCCAGTCGATCGCGAGCCGCCCTTGAGGGGTCTGGATCGACGCCGAGGCGTGCTCGAGCCCCACCGCCGGGCGCGGAGCGACGTGCACGGTGCGATACCCGGGGTCGGCAGCATCCGGAGCCAGTCCCGCCACGGTGCGGTACACCCAGTCGATCATCGCGCCGTACGCGTAGTGGTTGAACGACAGCATGCCGGTGTCGTCTTCGGAGGCGTCCTCGGTGGGGAGGGCGTCCATGGCGCCGGAGTGGATGCTGCCGTCGGGCAGGATCGCGTCCCAGCGCTCCCACACCGTGGTCGCCCCGCGGTCCACCTGGTAGAGCCACGACGGGGCTTCGCGCCGGAGCAGCATGCGATACGCCTCGTCGAGGTGGCCCGAGTTCGACAGCGCGAACAGCACGAGCGGCGTGCCGAGGAAGCCCGTCGCGATGCGTCCGTTCTCGCGACGCACGTTCTCGGCGAGCGCGTCGGCGATCTCAGTTCGGCGTTCGGCAGGCGCCAGCGCGAACTCGAGGGCGATCGCGGCACCGCTCTGCGTGCGGATCGCCTCGTCACCCCAGCGCTCGAAGGTCGCTGCGCCGACGCGGTCGGCGAGGGCTTCGTAGTCATCGGCGCTGTCGCCGTCACCGAGGATGCGCTCCGCCCGGGACAGCAGTCGGGCCGACCACGAATAGAACGCGTTCGAGACGAACTCGCTCGAGACCTTGGCCTCCCAGGGCCGCTCGCCCGGGGCGTCCGGGTCGAGCCAGTCGCCGAACTGGAAGTCGCCGCCGGGCAGCACGACGCCGTCGCCGGCGCGGCGGCGCAGGTGCTCGACCCACCGCCGCATGCTGCTGCGCTGCCGCGCGAGCACCTCGGTCGAGCCGTACGACTCGTAGACCGCGAGCGGCACGATGGTCGCCGCATCCGCCCATCCGGCCCGGCCCATGTTCTCGGTCGGCACCCCGCCCATCAGCATGTCCTGCGGACGGATGATGTCGGGCACGACCGCGGGCACGCCGCCCTCATCGGTCTGGTCGATCTCGACGTCGCGCAGCCACGACATCCAGAACGACTCGGTGTCCATGAGGGTGTTCGCCGTCGCGGCGAACGCCTGCGCGTCGCCGGTCCAGCCGAGGCGCTCGTCGCGCTGCGGGCAGTCGGTGGGCACCGACACGAAGTTGTCGCGCTGCGACCAGAACACGTTCGAGTGGAACCGGTCGAGCGCCTCGTGCGACGAGGAGAAGGTGCTGCGCGGCGCGAGGTCGCTCGAGATCGCGACGGCCGTCGCCGAGACCACCTCGGCGCCCTGGACGTCGGCGTAGCGGAAGCCGTGGAACGTGAACGCCGGCTCGAGCGTGTGCTCGCCGTCGCGGTCGAGCGTGTAGACATCGGTGGCCTTCGCCGACCGCAGCGCCTTGACGTGCAGGTCACCGGAGGGCTCGAGCACCTCGGCGTGACGCACGGTGACGACATCGCCTGCGCTCCCGCGCACGACCAGGCGCACCCAGCCCGACAGGTTCTGCCCGCCGTCCAGTCGTGTGCGTCCGCCGTGCGGCGTCGGCGCCATCGGCAGCTCCGCGACCACGCGCACCGGCGGCGCCGAGCGCGGCTCGAATCGCGCGAAGTCGATGTCGACGATGGATGCTGCGACCCACCCCTCGCCCGCGTACCCGGGCTCGTGCACGGCGGGGTCGTCGAGGCGCAGGTCGGTCGAGGTGCCGTCGTAGATGCTCGCGCTGCGGAGCGGTCCGAAACCGGTCTGCCACGAGGCATCCGTCGAGCACACGACCTCGCCGTCGGCCTCGACCTGCGCGAGCGCGCCGGTGCGGTCGCCGTAGATGGCCTGGCGGCGGGCGAAGCCGAAGCTGCCGCGGTACCAGCCGTCGGCGACGGCGAGCACGATGACGTTCGGGCCGGGGCGCAGGAGGGACGTGACGTCGAGCGTGTCGACGAGGATGCGCTCCTGGTACGACGTCCAGCCCGGGGTGAGGAGGGCGTCGGTCGCGCGGACGCCGTTGATCCAGGCGTCGACGAGGCCGAGGGCGCTGAGGCGCAGGCGTGCGGTCTGCGGCGCTCTCTTGAGGACGAACTCGGTGCGCAGGAGTGGGACGGGACCGTCCGCGGGCGTATCGGCCCCGATGACGGATGCTGCGAGCTCGGAGCCGTCGACGCCGGCCTCGACCACGAGTGGCGCACTCCACGCGCTCCAGCCGCGCTGCGTCGCGACGCGCACCGAGAAGGCGCGGCGCTCGCGCGGCCCCAGATCGCCGGCGACGGCGATGCCGACCGACCGGGGATCGGCGACGGGCTCGGCGGCGGTCGGCTCGGCGCCTTCGGCGCCCTCGCGGAGCTGGTACCCGACGAGGCGGGCATCGGGATCGTCGCTCTCGGCACGCCAGCTCAGCCGCAGGCCGGTGCGCGGCACGCCGAGCAGTCCGTCGCCGTGCTGGGTGCGCAGCCCGATGGCGCGCACGGCGGCGTCGACTGCAGCGGGAGAGGGAAGAGCCGTCATGGCTGGGTCCTTTCGGCGGTCGGCCGCGTCGCCGACCCGCTCACCCATCGTGAAACGATTCATGGTTCTTGTCAATGGAAGTGTAGACCGTTACACAATCGTGACGGCTCGAATCGCGACCCACTGTTGACCCGGCCTCGAAACGGACGTACCTTACGAGAGTTGAATGGTTTCAATGCCACCTGGGCCCTGGAACCGATCAACGCAGCACCAGGGAATCCGGCAGCGTGGGCGGACCATCCGCTCGGCTTTACAAGGAGGTAAAGATGAAGAGCTCTTCTACCCGGAGAGTGCTCCTCGCGGGAGCAGGCATCGTGGCACTCGCCGTGCCGCTCGCCGCGTGCAGCGCCGGGGGCGGCTCCGACGACGGCACGGTCGAGATCAGCTATCTCACCCAGAGCGACGACGCCAACACCAACCAGGCGAAGGCGCTGATCGCCGCGTTCGAGGAGGCGAACCCCGACATCACGGTCAAGCTCGAGACGCAGCCCGGCGGCACCGAGGGCGACAACCTGATGAAGACGAAGCTCTCGACGGATTCGATGAACGACGTCTTCCACTACAACTCGGGTTCGCTCATGCAGGCGCTGAACCCCGACCAGACGATGGTCGACCTGAGCGACGAGGACTGGGTCAGCGATCTGACCGACGACTTCAAGGCGGTCGTCTCGACCGACAACGGCCTGTACGGAGCCCCGTGGGGAACGTCGTTCGCCGGGGCTGTGCTCTACAACAAGAAGGTCTACGAGCAGCTGGGTCTCGAGATCCCGACGACCTGGGATGAGTTCATCGCCAACAGCGAGAAGATCAAGGCGGAGGGCGGCGGTGTCGCCCCGATCCTGCAGTCGTTCGGCGACACGTGGACGAGCCAGCTGTTCGTGCTCGGAGACTTCGCGAACGTCTCGGCGGTCAACCCCGACTGGGCCGAGGAGTACACCGCCAATGACCCGAACGCGAAGTACGTCGAGGAGCCGGCCCTGGCAGGCTTCACGCACGGCGCGGAGGTGTTCGAGAAGGGTCTGCTCAACGAGGACTTCGCGTCGATGACCAACGCGCAGGCGATGGGCGCACTCGCGACCGGTGCCGGCGCGCAGTACCCGATGCTGTCGGCGACGATCTCGGCGGTTCAGCAGGACTACCCCGACAACGTCAACGACATCGGTGTGTTCGCTCTGCCGGCAGCCGACGCGGCCGACACCGCGATCACGATGTGGCAGCCGAACGCGATCTACATCGCGAAGACCACCGAGGGCGACAAGCTCGAGGCCGCCAAGAAGTTCGTGGCGTTCGCCAACTCCGAAGAGGGCTGCCAGGTGCAGAACGAGGGCGGCTCCATCGCCGGCCCGTACGTCACCAGCGCCTGCACGCTGCCCGACGATGTTCCCGACCTGGTCAACGACATCCAGGCGTACTTCGACTCCGGTGCGACCGGATCTGCGCTCGAGTTCCTCTCGCCGATCAAGGGACCGAACCTCGAGAACATCACCGTGGCCGTGGGCTCGGGCATCACCGGCCCCGAGGAGGGCGCGGCCCAGTACGACGAGGACGTGAAGAAGCAGGCCCAGCAGCTGGGTCTCGAGGGCTGGTGATCGAGCAGCCGTTCCACTGAAATCAGAGTTAGATCGGGGCCGGTGGCCACGCCGCCGGCCCCGCTTCACAAAGGAGTGAACATGACGACCGCAGTCGCGCCGACCGGAGCGGCCCCACCCGCCACGGCACGCACCCCGGCGCCGAAGAAGCGCAAGGGAATTCGCAGCCCGTACCCCAGTTGGTTCTACATCCCCGCCGCGGTGCTGTTCATCGTGTTCTTCGCGGTGCCCACATTCGCGTCGTTCTACTTCTCGCTGACGCGCTGGACCCTTTTCGACGTCCAGTTCATCGGCTTCGACAACTTCGTGCAGTTCTTCCAGGAGCCCCAGCTGGTCCAGGGCTTCGTCAATACCTTCATCTACGGGTTCGTCACCTCGGCCGCGAAGGTCGTTCTCGGCCTGGCGCTCGCGCTGCTGCTGACGGGTCCGACCCTCGGTCGCGGCTACCTGCGTGCCGTGGTGTTCTTCCCGGTGCTGGTCTCGACGATCGGCGTCGGCCTCACCTTCAAGGCGCTGCTCGACCCCTTCCACGGCGTGGTGAACAACGTGCTGGGCTTCTTCAACCTGCCCGAGCCCGGCTGGTACACCGACCCGAACCTCGCGCTGCTGACCGTCGCGGGCGTGGACATCTGGAAGGGCGTCGGCATCGCGACCCTGATCTTCATGGCCGGCATCGTCGCGATCCCGCACGAGTACTTCGAGGCGGCGCGCATGGACGGCGCCGGTTCATGGTCGGTGTTCCGCAACATCACCCTGCCGCTTGTCCGCCCGGCGACCGCGACCGTCATCATCCTGTCCCTGATCGGCGGCCTCCGCTCATTCGACCTGATCTGGGCGATGACCAAGGGGGGGCCGGGCTTCACCAGCGACGTGATCGCCTCGGTCATCTACAAGCAGTACCAGGCCGGCTTCTTCGGGCTGTCCACCGCAGGCAACGTGATCCTGTTCCTCGTGGTGATCGCTGTCATGGTTCCGGTGTCCTGGTTCCTGAACAGAAGGGAGGCGGAGCTGTGACCGTCACAGAGACCCTCACGACCGCCGATGCCCGCAAGCTCCGCGGCGGTCGTCGCCCCAAGGAGGATCGCCGTCCGATGACGGTGCGGCGATGGATGCGGAAGTATCTCGTCGGGATCATTGCGATCATCGCCTCCGTCGTGATCTTCCTGCTGCCCTTCGTCTTCGTGTTCCTGCAGTCCGCGAAGAGCCCCCAAGAAGCCGGGCTCGTCGAGTTCAGCCTTCCCAGCGAGTGGCTGTTCTGGCAGAACCTCGTCGAAGTGCTCGAGAAGAACGACTACCAGGTGCTGTGGGCGTTCCTGTGGACGACCGTCATCACCGTTTTCGCGTGCGCGATCATGGTCGTGCTCGCCGCGATGGTCGGCTACGTGCTGCAGCGCAAGCGCACCAAGCTCAACGCGTACATCAACTTCATGGTGCTGGCGGCCCTCATCGTGCCACCGGCCGTCGTGCCGACCATCTGGGTGCTGCAAGGTGTCGGGCTTTTCAAGACCATCCCCGGGATGATCCTGATCCAGGCGACCTTCGGACTCGCGTTCTGCGTCCTGCTGTTCCGCGCGTTCGTGGCCACGATCCCGAAGGAGCTGGACGAGGCCGCCATCATCGACGGCGCCGGACCCATGCGCCTGTTCTTCACGGTCGTCCTGCCGCTGCTCAAGCCCGTCATCGTCACCGTCATCGTGGTCCAGGCCGTCTTCGTCTACGGAGACTTCCAGGGCCCGCTGTACTTCCTGCCCGGCAACGACTACCCGACGGTCCAGCTCGGCCTGTACAACTTCCAGAGCCAGACCGTGAGTCAGTTCAACCTGCTCTTCATGTACGTCCTGCTCACGACGATCCCGCCGCTGATCATGTACATCTTCTTCAACCGGCAGATCGTCGCGGGCATGACCAGCGGAGCGGTCAAGGGGTGATCGGCGGTGGCTTCACCAGAACTCCGCGGGCACGGTCCCGCGGAGCCAGGCGAGTTCGTTGTCGCGGATGAACGTCGACAGCGCCTCGTCAGGGGTGAGGCCGTCCCCGACCCACTCGTCGAGGATGCGCATCAGCTCGCCGGCCGACTCGATGCCGGGTTCATCGACGACCTGACTCCACGCCGCGACGAAGCCGTCGGGCGTCGGAACCGCGTGCACCAGCTTCGAGACGTACTTGGGGCCGGGGAGCATCACGCGATTCGCCGCCAGGGCAGCACGCGCGGCAGCCAGCGCGAGATGGAGTCCGGCGTGGCGGCGGAGGAATCCGTCGCCACGCTCGACCGCCTGGCGCAGGAAGTACCCGCCGTAGAGGTGCGCCTGCGCGACGAACGAGCGCACACGGTCGTCCCACGCCTCGTCCGGACGCTCGACGATGCGAGCGATCGTCTCGTCGAGACCCGCGAGCACGCTCCACGCGACCCGGGCGCCGAGGAAGGAGGCCCGCGTCGGGTCGTCGGCCCTGTCGACGGCCGTGGCGAGGTACGACGGGCTCACGAGCTTGATGTCGATGTACGAGCCGGGGTAGTCCAGGTCCCGTCGTTCGACCCAGGCGAAGCGGCCCTGCGTGGTCTCCGCGGCGAAGCGCTCCTCGTCGACGACGAGATACACGTCGACATCGGAGTCCTCGCGCTCCCTGCCCTGGGCGACCGATCCCACGAGCACCACTCCCAGCACTCCGGGCTGGTCGCGCACCGAATCCACATAGGCGGCGAGCGCCCGCTCCTGATGCTCCATCCGTGCTCCCTCGCGTCGAATCGGCTCTCACGCTATCGACACACCGCCGCCCACGGCGCACCGTTCTACGGAAAGCGTTCTCCCACTTGCGGAAAGCGTATTCGACCTCTATTGTTGAAACGATTCATTATCCGGTGATGTCGTAGCCGACATCACCGCCCACCCGAGAGGCGTCCGACTCATGACCAGCACGACCGCGACGAAGCGCGTCTGCTTCCAGCTGACGGTGAGGCCCGAACTGCTGGACGAGTACATCGCCCGCCACACCCCGGTGTGGCCCGAGATGCTCGCCGAGATCGCCGCCTCCGGCCGGCGCAACTACTCGCTCTTCCTGGGTGACGGCGGGCGCCTCATCGGCTACTACGAGACGGACGACGACGAGGCTGCCCAGACCTACCTCGCGAACTCCGAGGTCGCCGCCCGATGGGAGGCCGAGATGGGCCGATTCTTCGTCGGCCTCGAGGGGCGCCCTGACCAGGCGGCCACCCCCCTCACCGAAGTCTTCAACCTCCACGACCAACTCGCCGCCGCCCGTGGCACGGCGACCGACACCACCGAAGAAGGCAACGCATCATGACGACGCTGTCACCCGACATCCAGTCCGCACTCGAAGGCCAGGGCATCGAGCTGCCCAGCTGGGCGTTCGGCAACTCCGGCACGCGCTTCCGCGTGTTCACCACGCCCGGCACGCCGCGCGACCCGTACGAGAAGATCGCGGATGCCGCGCAGGTCAACGCGTACACGAAGCTCGCGCCGAGCGTCGCCCTGCACATCCCGTGGGACAAGGTCGACGACTACTCCGACCTGCGCCGTCACGCGGAGGACCTCGGGGTGAGCCTGGGCACCATCAACTCGAACACGTTCCAGGACGAGGACTACAAGTTCGGGGCACTCACGCACCACGACGACCGCATCCGCAACAAGGCGATCGACCACCACCTCGAGTGCATCGACATCATGGATGCGACCGGCTCGCGCGACCTCAAGATCTGGCTCGCCGAGGGCTCGAACTACCCGGGCCAGGGCGACATGCGCGCCCGGCAGGACCGCCTGCAGGAGTCGCTCCAGAGGATCTACGACCGCCTGAGCGACGAGCAGCGGCTCGTGCTCGAGTACAAGTTCTTCGAGCCGGCGTTCTACCACACCGACGTTCCGGACTGGGGCACGTCCTACGCCCAGGTCGCGTCGCTCGGCGACAAGGCGATGGTGTGCCTCGACACCGGTCACCACGCCCCGGGCACGAACATCGAGTTCATCGTCATGCAGCTGCTGCGTCTCGGAAAGCTCGGCTCGTTCGACTTCAACTCGCGGTTCTACGCCGACGACGACCTCATCGTGGGCGCGGCCGACCCGTTCCAGCTGTTCCGCATCATCTTCGAGGTCGTGCGCGGCGGCGGCCTGAACAACCCGGACGTGGCGTTCATGCTCGACCAGTGCCACAACGTCGAGGACAAGATCCCGGGCCAGATCCGCTCGGTGCTCAACGTTCAGGAGATGACCGCCCGCGCGCTCCTCGTCGACCGCGACGCCCTCGCCGCCGCGCAGGCCGCGAACGACGTGCTCGGCGCGAACGCGGTCTTCATGGACGCGTTCTACACCGACGTGCGCCCGGCGCTCGCCGAATGGCGCGAGTCGCGCGGACTCGCCGCCGACCCGATGGCCGCGTACGCGGCATCCGGCTACCAGCAGAAGATCGCCGCGGACCGCGTCGGCGGCACGCAGGCCGGCTGGGGCGCGTAAGCCCCCCAGCTCCCTCTGGGGCTTCGCCCCAGACCCCCAGCCGCTGACGCGGACCAGACCCACCGGGGGCGCGGGATGCCGATCCCCGCGCTCCCGGTGCAACACCAGACCGGCAGCTCCGCAGTCAGAGACTGCGAGTAGCACGAAACCGAACCCGCAGAAAGCTACTGCGGAGCATCCACCGAAGGATCCGAATGAGCGAGCCGTACTCCGCAGCCGACGGACTCGTCCGCGTCTATCCGGCACGCGAGCCGAACGGCACCGGACTCGTCTGGGCGCACGGCGGCGCGTTCGCATTCGGCGACCTCGACATGCCCGAGTCCGACTGGGTCGCCTCCCAGCTCGCCGCGCGGGGCACGACGGTCGTGTCGGTCGACTACCGCCTCGCCCCTGTTCCGGCGGGATGGGATGCTGCGGGCCGCCGCTCCGGCGGACACCACTACCCCGCCGCCTCCGACGACATGCTCGCCGCGTGGTCGTGGGTCACAGGCAACGCCGGCCGCCTCCGCATCGACGCCGGCCGCATCGCCATGGGCGGGACGAGTGCCGGAGGCAACCTCGCCGCGGGTGCGACACTGCGCCTGATCGAGCGCCGCGCGACGCTTCCCGCCCTCGTGCTCCTCGCCTATCCGACACTGCTCGCCGTGCAGCCGGCGCCCGATGCCGCCCTGCGGGCCGCGCTCGACGCGCAGCCCGAGGCCGATCGCTTCGGCCCCGACATGGTGCGCGCCATGTACGAGAACTATCTCGGTGGTCCGGTCGATCGTGCCCCGCTCGGCGCGATACCGGGGCTCGCGCGACCCGTCGACCTCGTGGAGTTCCCGCCGACGCTCATGGTGAACGGCGACGTCGACGAGCTCCGCGTCTCCGGCGAGGCGTTCGCCGCGTCTCTCATCGCCGCAGGACGCTCGGTCGAGGTGGTCGCCGAGCTCGGCACCGAGCACGGCCATCTGAACCGCCCACACGAGGCCGCAGCATCCGTCACCATCGACCGCTTCGCAACCCGCCTCGCCGCCCTGTCGTCCTCGCCTCCCAACCCGTCGACCCCCTCCTCCCCTGCTCCCCCGTCAGGACGTGCCGGCGCACCCGGCAGATCGTGACAGGCGAGCCGAAAGCACTCCGCTCCCCTGTCGCAAGGGACCGCCGCGACCGGCACATCGTGACAGGTGAACAAACCGAACGAAGGAACGCAATCATGACCAATCCGGCCGTCACCGACCTGATCACGCGGTCGAACCGCCTCGGCGCCGACCCGAAGAACACCAACTACGCCGGCGGCAACACCTCGGCCAAGGGCACCGAGACCGACCCGGTCACCGGCGAGCCCGTCGAGCTGCTGTGGGTCAAGGGCTCGGGCGGCGACCTGGGCACGCTGACGGAGTCGGGTCTCGCGGTGCTGCGCCTGGACCGCATGCGCGCCCTCGTCGACGTCTACCCGGGCGTCGACCGCGAGGACGAGATGGTCGCCGCGTTCGACTACTGCCTGCACGGCAAGGGCGGCGCGGCGCCGTCGATCGACACCGCGATGCACGGCCTCGTCGACGCGGCGCACGTGGACCACCTGCACCCCGACTCGGGCATCGCGATCGCGACCGCCGCGGACGGCGAGGAGCTGACCGCGAAGATCTTCGGCGACAAGGTCGTGTGGGTGCCGTGGCGTCGTCCCGGCTTCCAGCTGGGCCTCGACATCGCGGCGATCAAGGAGAAGAACCCGCAGGCGTTGGGCACGATCCTCGGCGGGCACGGCATCACGGCCTGGGGCGACACGTCCGAGGAGGCCGAGGAGAACTCGCTCTGGATCATCGAGACCGCCCAGGCCTACATCGACGCCAACGGCAAAGCCGACCCGTTCGGCGGCGTGCGCGCCGGCTTCGAGGCCCTCCCCGAGACCGAGCGCCGCGCCAAGGCCGCCGCACTCGCCGCGACCATCCGCGGTCTCGCGTCGACCGACAAGCCGATGGTGGGCCACTTCACCGACGCCGCGGTCGTCACCGACTTCCTCGCGTCCGAGCGCGCCCCCGAACTGGCTGCGCTCGGCACCAGCTGCCCCGACCACTTCCTGCGCACCAAGGTCAAGCCGCTCATCCTCGACCTCCCCGCCGACGCCTCGGTCGAGGACTCCCTCGCGCGCCTGAAGGAACTGCACGAGGAGTACCGCGCCGGCTACCAGGCGTACTACGACGCGCACGCCACCGCCGAGTCCCCCGCGATCCGCGGCGCCGACCCGCTCATCGTCCTCATCCCCGGCGTCGGCATGTTCTCGTACGGCGCGAACAAGCAGACCGCGCGCGTCGCCGGCGAGTTCTACGTCAACGCGATCAACGTGATGCGCGGCGCCGAGGCGCTGTCGACCTACACGCCGATCTCCGACGCCGAGAAGTTCCGCATCGAGTACTGGGCCCTCGAAGAGGCCAAGCTGCAGCGGATGCCCAAGCCCAAGACGCACCAGGGCCGCATCGCACTCGTCACGGGTGCGGCATCCGGAATCGGCAAGGCCATCGCGACCCGTCTCGCCGCCGAGGGCGCGTGCGTCGTCGTCGCCGACCTCGACCTCGAGAAGGCGCAGGCGGCCGCGGCCGAGCTCGGCAACACCGATGTCGCCATCGGCGTGGCCGCGAACGTCGCCGACGCCGACGCGATCCAGGCCGCGTTCGACGCCGCGGTGCTCGCGTTCGGCGGGGTCGACCTCGTCGTCAACAACGCCGGCCTTTCGCTGTCGAAGCCGCTGCTGGAGACCACAGAGAAGGACTGGGACCTGCAGCACGACGTCATGGCCAAGGGCTCGTTCCTCGTCTCGAAGGCCGCCGCGAAGATCCTCATCGACCAGAAGCTCGGCGGCGACGTCATCTACATCTCGTCGAAGAACTCCGTCTTCGCCGGCCCGAACAACATCGCGTACTCGGCGACGAAGGCCGACCAGGCCCACCAGGTGCGTCTGCTCGCGGTCGAGCTCGGCGAGCACGGCGTGCGCGTGAACGGCATCAACCCCGACGGCGTCGTCCGCGGCTCGGGCATCTTCGCCGCCGGCTGGGGCGCCAACCGCGCCGCGACCTACGGTGTCAAGGAAGAGGACCTCGGCCAGTTCTACGCCAACCGCACCATCCTCAAGCGCGAGGTCGTGCCCGAAAACGTCGCCGACGCGGTCTACGTCCTGACCGGCCCCGAGCTCTCGCGCACCACGGGCCTGCACATCCCCGTCGACTCCGGCGTCGCCGCCGCGTTCCTGCGATGACAGACGCTTCGACAGGCTCAGCGACCGGGGCGGCGAACGCCCCGTCGCGGAGCGGCGGCGTCGTCGCGGCGGTCGACCTCGGCGCGACCAGCGGGCGCGTCATGCTCGGCTACGTGGACGACGGGATGCTGCGCCTCGAGCAGGTGTCGCGATTCCCGAACGGTCCCGTACCCGGCGCCGACGGCGAGCTGCACTGGGATTTCACCGCGCTGTACCGGCACATCGTGGAAGGCCTCACCGAGGCGCTCCGGCGGGAGCCGGGCATCGCGAGCATCGGGATCGACTCGTGGGCGGTCGACTACGGCCTGGTGAACGGCGAGGAGCTGCTCGGCGAGCCGTTCCACTACCGCGACGAGCGCACCGCCCGCGGCGTCGAGATGGTGCACGGTCGCGTGCCGTTCGACGAGCTCTACCGTCGCAACGGACTGCAGTTCCTGCCGTTCAACACGCTCTACCAGTACGTCGTGGAGGCGGCGCTGCAGGACGCGAGCTCCGCGCTGCTCGTCCCCGATCTCGTCGCGTTCCTGCTGACCGGCGCACGGGTCGCCGAGCGCACCAACGCGTCGACGACGGGCCTGGTCGACGTGACCACCGGCGAGTGGGACCTCGACCTCGCGGCGAGGCTGGGGATCCCGGCATCCGTCCTCCCTGTCCTCGTCGACGCGGGTGCCCGCCTCGGCACACTGCGCGGCGAGGCGCGCGAACGCGTGGGCGCTGCGCTCGAGGTGATCGCGGTCGGCTCGCACGACACGGCGTCGGCCGTCGTCGCGGTGCCGCTCAGCACGCCCGACGCGGCGTACATCTCGTGCGGCACATGGGGTCTCGTCGGTGTCGAGCTCGACGAGCCCATCGTCAGCGACGCGGCCCGCGAGGCGAACTTCACGAACGAGGGCGGCGTCGACGGGCGTGTGCGCTTCCTCCACAACGTCACGGGCCTGTGGCTGCTCAGCGAGGCCGTGCGCACGTGGGAGGCCGAGGACGGCGCGGCGATCGACCTTCCGGGATTGCTGGATGCTGCCGCCTCCGTCGACGACGACATCCCGCTGTTCGACGCGAACGACGCACGCCTGTCGGCTCCCGGCGACATGCCCGCCCGCATCGCGGCGGTGCTCGGCGAGTCCGGCGCCCCGGTGCCCGCCAGCCGCGCAGCGTTCGCGCGGACGATCGTCGAGAGCATCGCGCAAGCCTTCGCCGACGCCGTCGCGACCGCCGGACGGCTCACCGACCGCGACATCGACGTGATCCACATCGTCGGCGGCGGCGCTCTCAACCGGCTGCTGTGCCAGGCGACCGCCGACCGCTCGGGCCTCCCCGTGCTCGCCGGACCCGTCGAGGCGACCGCGCTCGGCAACGTGCTCGTGCAGGCCCGTGCCCACGGCTGGTTCGGCCCCGACGCGACCCTGGAGGATCTGCGGCGCGTGGTGGCGGCATCCGTCTCTCCCGAGCGCTACGAGCCGCGATCGTGACCGGCTACGCGGCCGCGTTCGACTGGGCCCGGGGCCACGTCGAGGCGGGGCGCCTGCCCAGCGCGGTGCTGGGCATCGCGACCGCCGACGGCGTGGCCGCGCTCGACGCGTTCGGCAGGACCGACGGGCGCGCGGCGCGGGTCGAGGATCCGTACTGGCTGTTCTCGATCACGAAGGTGCTCACCGGCCTCACCGCCGCGCGCGCGATCGAGCGCGGACTCCTGACGACCGAGACGCCGCTGAGCGCGGCGCTGCCCGAGTTCGGAGCCGGCAGGGACGATGTCGTGCGCCTGCGCCATCTCGTGAGCCACACGGCGGGCATCCCCGAGCCGACGCTCGATCCGGCGGGCGGGCTGCGCACCGCGCTCCTCGCTCCAGGCCGCGACTTCGCCGCCGGCACCGCCTCGCGCTACTCCACGGTGGCGTTCGACGGCATCGCCGAGCTCGTCGGGCACACCACGGGACGGGGATGGGATGCCGACGTCTCGGCGTGGGCTCCCGCGCTCGGCGCATCCGGCTTCACGCTCGACCCGGCCGTGGATCCGCACACCGTCGTCGACGCGGAGCGCCTGGGCCTCGACATGGTCGGGTTCGCGAGCCACCGTAATCCCGGCGCCGGCATGATCGGCACGGCCGGCGATCTGCTCGCGCTCGGCTCGGCGCTGCTGCGCATCGGGCAGGGCGAAGCCGGCGGCGTCGTGCAGCCGGCGACACTGGACATGATGCGACGCCCGCTCACCGGCGACATCCCGCGGCTCGAGCCATACCCGGCCGAACGCGGCCAGGACTGGGGCTTCACGTTCAACCTGCGCACGCGCGCGCCGGGTCTGATCGACCGCGACGTCTACGGCCACGCCGGCTGGGCGGGCACGGAGTTCTGGGTGCACCCGACCGCCGGCGTCGCATGGGTGCTGCTGACGAACCAGGCCGAGCGTCCCGGCGTCGACGCGGACGAGCTCGACAACGCGGTGGTCGCGGGGCGCTGACGGTGGTCAGCCTGCGGGCGCCGGCGCGGAGGTGCGCACCCTGAGCTCGGCCGCGAAGACCTCGCGCACCGCCTCCGCGCGGCCCGCGAAGCGCTCGAACAGCATCTCGACTGCGCGGGCTCCCATCGCTTCGCCGGGCTGGTGCACAGTGGTCAGCCCGAGGGCGGGATGCGAGGCCATCGGCACGTCGTCGTAGCCGACCACCGCGAGCGGAACACCGGCGTCGTGCGCTGCGCTCATCGCCCCGAAGGCCAGCTCGTCATGGGCGGCGAACACCGCGGTGACCGGTGTCGCAGACTCCATGGCACGGCGCACGACGGCGTATGAGGGAACCCCGCCCTCGTCACAGCGCCAGACCACTCGGTCGTCGGCGCGCCCTGCCTCCGCCATGGCCGCCTCGTACTCCCGCAGGCGCACGCCGTGCGGGTAGGGATCGGTGTCGTCGGATTCCTCCAGTGTCAGGTGCGCGATGCGCCGGTGCCCGAGGTCGAACAGGTGCCGCATCGCGATCCGCGTGCCCGCCGCGTCGTCGCCGGCCACCACGTCGTAGCGTTCAGAGATATCGTGCCGCCCGAACATCACCACGGGCACCGATGCGGCGATGCGTTCGAGTCCGGCCGGATCGACGCGCGGTGACACCGCGATGACGCCGTCGACCTGACGGTCGACCAGTGCTTCGAGCGCGCGCAGCCCCTCCCGGGACCCGGCCTCTGCGGGCGCGATGATGAGCTGGTACGACGTGCCCTCGATCGCGGTCGTCGCGCCCTGGACGATGCGGGTGAAGAACTGGTTCCCGAGACCAGGCAGCTCGATCCCGATCGTGAACGTGCGCCCGCGCATCGCGCGGGCGGCGATCTTCGGGCGGTAGTTGAGCTCGGTCATCGCCGCGGTGACCCGCTCGCGCATCGCGTCGCTCACCCCGTACGCGTTTCGCAGCACCTTCGACACCGCGGCACGCGACACGCCGGCCGCGACCGCGACATCTTCGATCGTCGCGGGGCGTTGTGGTCTGGCCCCGGTCATTCCGCTCCTCGGGAAGGTCCTGCAGGGCCAACGTACCTTCCCGGACCGGGAAAGCGTCGTCCACCCGCGGACGAGCGCACCTGCCGGCTCCGTCAAGCCCCGGGACGCAGCATCCGTCCGCCGCTACCGTGACCGGTATGGACGAACGGCGAACCGAAGACGAGACTCCCGAGGGCGACAGCCCGATCGGCGGCGACGAGACCACCGAGGAGCAGCTCGAGGCCGACAACCCCGTCGAAGAGGACACCCTCGAGACGCTCGACCCCGACAATCCCCCGGCCTGAGCCCGGGCCGGGGGCCTACGCCTCGCGGGTGATCGTCACCTTGACGTGGAGGTTGCTCTTGAACGGGCCGGCGTACACGCCGCGCAGCGGCGGGACGTCGCCGTAGTCGCGACCGCGGCCGACGAGCACGTGGCGGTCGCCGATCTCGATGTTGTTCGTGGGGTCGAAGCCCTGCCACTCGCCCGCGAACCACTCGATCCACGCGTGGGACTCGCCCGTCACCGCGACTCCGACCTCGGCCGACGGGCGCGGGTGCAGGTACCCCGACACGTAGCGTGCCGGGATGCCGACCTCGCGCAGCGCGCCGAGCGCGATGTGCGCCATGTCCTGGCAGACGCCCTTGCGCGCCTCCCACGCCTCGGCCGCGGTCGAGTGCACACCGGTGATGCCGTGCATGTACTCGACGGCGTCGCCGATCGCGACGGCGATCGCGTGGGCGGCCCGGCCGGGGTGGTCGTGCTGCGCGGCGATCGACCGGGCGAGCTCGACGACCTCCTCGTGGGGCACCGTGCGCCGCGTCTGCGACATCTGCTCGACGGTCTCGAGCGAGCGGCTCGCTTCACGGGCGAGACCTTCCCAGGTGACGTCGACGTGCTCGAGCGGCCGCGGACGCACCTCGACGAGCGAACGCGCGGTGATCGTGAGCGAGGAGTGGGGCGACAGTACGTCGAACGCGGCGACCCGCGTGCCGAAGTAGTCGACGTACTGGTTGACGGAGGTCGACGGCTCGATGTCGAGCGACGCGTTGAGCACGAACTGGCTGTCGGTGGAGCCCGGCAGCATGCGCGCCTCGTTGTACGACGCGGTCACGTCGCCCTGGTAGCTGAAGCCGGTCTGGTGCTCGATCCGGAGGCGCTTCATGAGATCTCTCCGATCCAGCTGGGCTCGGCCTGGGTCGGGAAGAACCGCCCGCGGATGGCTTCGGATGCCTCGCGCGTGACGGTCTGGACGCGGTCCATGTGCGTCGGCAGCTCGCCGAGGATCTCGGAGATCGGCCGGTACTCGAGGTCGTTGCGGATCTGGCCGAGGGCCCGCAGCACCGTGTTGGAGTGGCCCACGCGGTCGGCGCGGGGGTCGATGGCGCTCATGCACTCCTCGGCGCGCTGGATCGAGTAGATGATCGAGCGGGGGAAGAGCCGGTCGAGGAGCAGGAACTCGGCGGCGTTGCGGGCGCTGGGCATGCCGCGGTACGTGCGAAGGTACGCCTCGTAGGCGCCGCACGAGCGCAGGATCGTGGTCCACGACGGACCGGACGCCTCGGTCAGCGAACGCGTCGCCAGCAGGCGAGCGGTCATGTCTGTGCGCTCGATGCTGCGCCCCAGGGTGAAGAACTGCCAGGCCTCGTCGCGGCTCGTCGACGAGTCGACGATGCCGACGGCGAGCGCCGCGCGCTCGCGCACCCACTGGAAGAACTCGTGTACGCGGTCGTTCTGCAGGCGGCGCGGCATCCGGGCGCTCGTGGTGTTGAGCGTCTCCCACAGCTCCGTCGACACGATCTCGCGGGCGCGGCGGGCGTTCTCGCGCGCGGCGGTGAGGGCGTACGCGATGCTCGACGGGTTCATCCGGTCGACGGCGAGACGCGCGAGCACGTCTTCGCGGCGCACCTGGTCGACGCCGTCGGGCGGCACCGAGCCCATGACGCTCAGCAGCGACCGGCAGGCGGTGTCTTCGTCGATCCACGGGTCCTCGAGGAGCAGCTGCAGGTGCACGTCCAGGATGCGGGCGGTGCCGTCGCTGCGTTCGATGTAACGCCCGATCCAGAACAGGCTTTCAGCGATGCGACTCAGCATGAGGTGCTCCCGTCGATACCCCGAACGCGAGTCGATGCACTGCGATCGAGTCGAGGCGATTCGGGTGCGCGGAACGCATCGAGCCGGACGGAAGGCATCGACTCGCGGGCGGGGATGACGGATGCTGCGGCCTCGGCAAGCTCGGGGGCCTGCTGCTGCTGCTCCTGCTGCTCGACGCGCGAGCGCGGGCGGTCCTGCGGCGAGTGCGCGGGCTCGGTCTGGGCGTCGTAGATGATCGGGATCGCCGCCGTCACCGTGGCGGCCTGGTCGGCGACGAGGCCCGCGACGCTCTGTCCCTGGCCGTACTCGACCTGACCGGGTGCGGCGCCGCCGACGATCCAGGTGTCCTTCGACCCGCCGCCCTGGCTGGAGTTCACCACGAGCTGCCCCTCGGGCAGGGCCACACGGGTGAGGCCGCCGGGGAGCACCCACACGTCCTCTCCGTCGTTCACCGCGAAGGGGCGGAGGTCGGCGTGGCGCGGGCGCATCCCGTCCTCGACGAGGGTGGGGATGGTCGAGAGCATGACCACGGGCTGCGCGATCCAGCCGCGGGGATCGGCGAGCAGGTTCTTGCGGAGCTTCTCGAGCTCGGCGGGTGACGCATCCGGCCCCACGACGAGGCCCTTGCCGCCCGAGCCGTCGACGGGCTTCACGACGAGCTCGTCGAGCCGGTCGAGCACCTCCTCGAGGGCGTTCGGCTCTTCGAGGCGCCACGTGTCGACGTTCTTGAGGATCGGCTCCTCCGCGAGGTAGTACCGGATGAGGTCGGGCACGTAGGTGTAGAGCAGCTTGTCGTCGGCGACGCCGTTGCCCACCGCGTTCGCGATCGTCACGTTGCCGAGGCGCGCGGCGAGCATGAGGCCGGGAGCCCCGAGCATCGAGTCGGCGCGGAACTGCAGCGGGTCGAGGAACTCGTCGTCGACGCGGCGGTAGATGACGTCGACGCGCTTCGGGCCGCGGGTCGTGCGCATGAAGACCTTGCCGCCGATGCAGAGCAGGTCGCGGCCCTCGACGAGTTCGACGCCCATCAGCCGCGCGAGCAGCGTGTGCTCGAAGTACGCCGAGTTGTAGACACCCGGCGTCAGCACCACGACGTTCGGGTCCTCGACGCCGGGCGGGGCGGAGGCGCGGAGGGCCGCGAGGAGCTTGTTCGGATAGTCGCCGACGGGGCGCACCCGCATCGAGACGAACAGTTCGGGCAGCGTCTGCGCCATGACCCGGCGGTTCGAGATGACGTAGCTGACGCCGGACGGCACGCGCACGTTGTCTTCGAGAACGCGCATCTCGCCGTGCTCGTCGCGGATCAGGTCGATGCCCGACACCTGGATGCGCACGCCGTTGGCCGAGTGGATACCGGCGGCCTGGCGGTAGAAGTACTGCGAGCTCGCGATGAGTCCGGCGGGCAGCACCTCGTCGCGCACGCAGAACTGATGCCCGTACGCGTCGTCGAGGAAGGCCTCGAGCGCCCGCACGCGCTGCTTGACGCCCGCCTCGATGCGCGACCACTCGTCGTAGGTGATCACGCGGGGCACCGCATCCAGCGGGAAGGGCCGTTCCTCGCCCGCGAAGTCGAACGTCACGCCCTGCGCGAGGTACGAGCTCGCGAGCGAATCGGTGCGCCCGCGCAGCTCCTCCTGGGTCATCTGCGCGAGCGCCTGGTAGAGCTCTCGATAGGCCTCGCGCGACTCGGCCGGCGCACCCGGGTGAGCCGGGCTCCCGAACATCTCGTCGAACGCGGGTACCCCCGAGGGCGTCTTGCGCGGCGCCAGCGTGGAGCCGTAGCCGTCGAACAGATCACCCATGCGAAGAGCCTAATGGGGCCTTCGTTGCGGTCGTGTTTCCGAGCCGTTCTCCCGGCCACGCGATGCCGGATCGGACGTATGCTCCCGCTATGACTCGTGTGGCGAGCGACGCGACGCGCGCCGCCCCGAAGGCCTCGGCACTCTTCGGCGCGGCGGCGGGTGTCGCATCCGTCGTGCTCGGCGCCGGCATCGGCGAGCTGGTCGCCGCGGTGGTCGCACCGTCGTCGAGCCCGTTCTCCGTCGTCGGCGGCGTGCTCATCGACCTCGCGCCGTCATGGGCGAAGGATGCCGCGATCTCGCTGTTCGGCACGGCCGACAAGCTCGCGCTGCTCATCGGGATCGCCGTGGTGCTGCTGGTCGCAGCGGCGGGCGTCGGTGTGCTGGAGCTGCGCCGACCCTGGTTCGGCGCCACCGTGTTCGCGGCACTCGGCGTCATCGTCGCCGTGCTCGCGATGACCCGCGCCGGGGCGACCGGACTCGCGTGGCTGCCCTCGCTCGCGGCAGGGCTCGTCGCCGCGGCAGGGCTCCGGCTGCTCGCCCGGCTCGCGAGACGGACCGCGGATGCCTCGTCCCCCGCCTCTGCGGCGAGGGCCGGCGACAGCGACGTACCCGGCGACGAACACCCCTCGCGCCGCCGTTTCCTCGTGTGGGCCGGTGCGGCGACCGCGGTCGGAGTGCTCGCCGCGATCGCGGGGACGGCGCTGCAGGCAGGGTCACGCAGCATCGACGCCGTGCGCCGCGCGCTGCGTCTGCCCGCGCCCGCCGTCGCGGCCCCGCCGGTGCCGGCGGGGGCTCAGCTCGACGTCGTCGGGATGACGCCCGTCGTCACCCCGAACGCGAGCTTCTACCGGATCGACACGGCGCTCGTGGTGCCGCAGATCGACCCGGGCGACTGGAGCCTGCGCATCCACGGACTGGTCGAACGGGAGGTCGAGATCGGGTGGGACGAGCTGCTCGCCCTCCCCCTGGAGGAGAGCTGGACCACGCTCGCGTGCGTGTCCAACCCCGTCGGCGGCGATCTCATCGGCAATGCGAAGTGGCTCGGCTATCCGATCCGGCTGCTCCTCGAACGGGCGCGACCGACGGCGGAGGCCGACATGGTGCTGTCGCGCTCGATCGACGGCTTCACCGCGAGCACGCCGCTCGAGGTGCTGCAGGAGGAGACGCGCGACGCGATCCTCGCGATCGGCATGAACGACGAGCCGCTGCCACCCGAGCACGGCTTCCCGGTGCGCATGGTGGTGCCGGGACTATACGGCTACGTCTCGGCGACCAAGTGGGTCACCGAGCTCGAGGTCACACGGTTCGATCGGGCGGACGCCTACTGGACGACGCGCGGCTGGTCGGCGAGGGGCCCGATCAAGCTGCAGTCGCGCATCGACCTCCCGCGCCGCGGCCACGGCATGGCGCCCGGCGAGACCACGATCGCCGGGGTCGCGTGGCACCAGCACGTCGGCATCGCGAAGGTCGAGGTGCAGATCGACGGCGGTCCATGGCGCGAGGCCACGCTCGCGACAGCGATCTCGGACGACACCTGGGTGCAGTGGTCGATCCCCTGGAAGGCGGAGGCCGGCTCCCACGCGATCCGCTGCCGCGCCACGAACACGAAGGGCGAGCTGCAGATCGAGACCGACGCGTGGCCGGCGCCGGACGGCGCCACGGGCTGGCAGCAGCTCAACGTCGACGTGGCCTGATTCCGCACCGCAGGCGCACACCCTGCCGGGCCTGCGCTCCGTCAGCCCGCGAGCACGAAGCGCAGCTGCTCGACCGCCCAGTCCAGCTCGGTCGCGCGCACGACGAGCGGCGGCGCGATGCGGATGGTCTGGCCGTGCGTGTCCTTCACGAGCACTCCGCGTGCGATGAGCCGTTCGGCGATCTCGCGGCCGGTGCCCACCTCGGGGTCGATGTCGACGCCGGCCCAGAGGCCCGCGACGCGCACCGCCGTCACCCCGTGCCCCACGAGCTCCTGCAGCTTCGCCTCGAGGTGCTCGCCGAGGAGCTTCGCGCGGCTCTGGAACTCGCCGGTCTCCAGCATCTCGACGACCCGCAGCCCGACGGCGGCCGCCAGCGGGTTGCCGCCGAACGTCGAACCGTGCTCGCCCGGCCGGATGACCCCGAGCACGTCGCGGTCGGCGACGACGGCCGAGAGCGGAAGGATGCCGCCGCCCAGCGCCTTGCCGAGGAGGTAGACGTCGGGCACGACACCCTCGCGATCGCACGCGAACGTCTCGCCGACGCGGCCGAGGCCGGACTGGATCTCGTCGGCGATGAACAGCACGCCGCGACGGGTGCAGATCTCGCGCACCCTCTTCAGGTACCCCTCGGGCGGGAGGACGACGCCCGCTTCGCCCTGGATCGGCTCGATGAGCACCGCGACGGTGTCGGCCGTGATCGCGGCGTCGATGACCGCGGCGTCGCCGAACGGCACGGAGATGAAACCGGGCGTGAACGGACCGAAGTCGGCGCGCGCCTGCGGGTCGTCGCTGAAGCCGACGATCGTGGTCGTGCGGCCGTGGAAGTTGCCGTGGGCGACGACGATCTTCGCGGCGTCCGGGGCCACGCCTTTGACACGGTAGCCCCACGCGCGCGCGACCTTGATGCCGGTCTCGACGGCCTCGGCGCCGGTGTTCATCGGCAGCACGAGCTCCTTGCCGCACAGCTCTGCGAGCGCGGCGGCGAAGGGGCCGAGGCGGTCGTTGTGATACGCACGGCTGGTGAGGGTCAGGCGGTTCAGCTGCTCCTGCGCGGCAGCGAGGATCGCGGGGTGCCCGTGCCCGAAGTTGAGGGCGGAGTAGGCCGAGAGCAGATCGAGGTAGCGCTTGCCCTCGACATCGGTCACCCACGCGCCCTCGCCACGCGAGATCACGACCGGGAGCGGGTGGTAGTTGTGGGCGACGTGCTCTTCCTCGGCGGCGATGATCTGGCTCATCGCGGCATCGAGGGAGGCGGAGGCGGTGGTCATGAGGTCTCCTCTTGCGCTCAGCGCCGCAGCTCGAGCGTGCAGCACTTGATGCCGCCGCCGCCGAGCAGGAGCTCCGACAGGTCGACGAGCACCGGGTTGTAGCCGCGCTCGCGCAGCTGCGCCTCGAAGCCGGTCGCGCGCGGCGAGATGATCACGTTGAGCCCGTCGCTCGCCGAGTTGAGGCCGAACACGGCGCCGTCGGCGTCGGCGACGCGGATCGCATCGGGGTAGCGCTCGGCGAGGATCGCCTGGCTGCGCGCGTCGAACGCGTGCTCGAGGTACGCGATGTTGGCCCTCTCGACGCCGCCGGGACCCTCTACCGGATCGAGCACCGAGATGGCGGTGTCGAGGTGGTAGAACCGCGGGTCGATGAGGTTGAGGCTCACGACCTGCTTGCCGAAGACGTCCCCGAGCTCGCGGTGGCTGTCGCCGGTCGAGCGGAAGCCGGTGCCGGCGAGGATCGTGTCGCCGACGAGCAGGAAGTCGCCCTCGCCCTCGTTGACCTCGACGGGCTCGGCGACCTCGAAGCCGTTGTCGCGGAACCACTCCATGAACGCGGGGCCCTCGGGCACGCGCTCCTGGAATCGGAACTTCGCGCCGTAGGCGACGTTGTCGATGACGAAGCCGCCGTTGGCGGTGTAGACCATGTCGGGCAGGCCCTCGATCGGGTCGATCAGGTGCACCTCGTGGCCGAGCGCGAGGTAGGTGTCGTAGAGCGTCTGCCACTGACGCACCGCGAGCGCGGTGTCGGTGGGGTTGGCCGGCTCCATCCAGGGGTTGATGGTGTAGCTGACCGTGAAGTGCTCGGGGCGGCACATCAGGTAGCGGCGGATCTGCTGGATCCGGCCGGAGGCGGACCCGGTGACCCGGGCGGTGGCGGGCGCGGTGTTCTGCGTGGACATCTTGCTCCTGTAGAGGCGCGGCGGACGCTGTCCAGAGGCCCGGCGGAGCTGAGGAAGCCGTCAACCGGGCACGCCTCGTCCATTGTCTCACGGACGCCGCACACGACCGGGAAATGCAGACACCGGATGCTGCCGCCCGATCAGTCCGCGAGCACGACCACCTTGCCCGCCACATGGCCGTCGGCGACGCGCGCCAGCGCGGTGCCCGCCTCCGCGAACGGGTACCGGCGCTCGAGGACCGGGCGGAGGCTCCCCGCCGCGGCGAGCGCGACCAGCTGGTTCAGCACGTCCTGCTTCGGGACCGCGGCGAGCGGACGCAACGGTCGTCTCGAGCCGATCGATCGGACGGATGCCCCGGCGATGCGCCCGATCGGACCGAGGACGCGCCCGCCCTCCCCCGACACCAGCACCACGCGTCCGCCGTCCCGCACAAGCCGCTGCAGCTCCCGCAGGGGCGCGGTGCCGGCGATGTCGAGGACGGTGTCGAAGCGCCCCTCCCCGATCTCGGGCGATCCCGGCTGCACCGCGCGGTAGTCGAAGGTTCGCGACGCCCCGAGCCCCTCGACGAGCGCGCGGTTGCGGTCCCCGCACAGCGCCCACACCTCGGCGCCGCGCCCCGCCGCCAGCTGCACCGCGAACGTGCCGACACCTCCCGACGCCCCGATCACGAGCACCCGCTGCGGCGCCGCACCCGGCACCGCAGCATCCGTGACTCCTCCGAGCTCCAGTGCCTGCCACGCTGTCCCTGCCGCGACCGGCAGGGTCGCGGCGATCACCGGATCGAGCGCAGCGGGCCGAGCCACGAGCCGCGATGCCGGGCAGACCGCATACCTCGCCAGCCCGCCGCCCGCCGGCAGCTCGCCGACGACCTCGTCGCCGACCGCGAGCCCGCTGACACCTTCACCCAGCGCGACGACGGTGGCCGCAGCATCCATCCCCCGCACCGACTGGCGGGGGCGTCGCAGGCCGAACGCGAAGCGCACGAGGAGAGGCTCACCGCGCATGACGCGGATGTCGCCGTTGTTCAGGCCGGTCGCGCGCAGGCGCAGGAGCACCTGGCCGCGGCGTGGCGCCGGCACCTCGATGTTCTCGAGCGAGACCGTGTCGGCCTCGCCGTAGCGATGCTGCGTCCAGGCGGGCATCGAATCGGTGCGCAGGGCCGCGGGCCCGGGAAGCGTCTCGGACATGTCATTCCTCCGGGTAGTCGAAGAGGTCGTCGAGCCCGACGCCGAAGGCGCGGGCGAGCTGGAAGGCGAGTTCGAGGGTCGGCGAGTACCGGCCCTGCTCGATGGCGATGAGGGTCTGCCGGGTGACTCCCACCTGGCGCGCGAGCTCGGCCTGCGTGATGCCCGCCGCCTCGCGCACGGCGCGGATGGAGTTCTGGACTTTGGTGGGCTTGACCATCAGACGAGCCCGCGACGGTACGCGACGACGCTCGCGATGCCGCCGACGATCGACGACAGCGCGAAACCGAAGAACATGGTGTTGGCGATCCAGAACCAGTCGGCCTCGAACGCGCACAGGATGATCACGCCCAGCCCGGCGATCACGAGGAACGCCTGGCCCACGCGCGTCGACATGTGCGCGATGTCGCGGTCGCGCTGGTCGCTCTTGCCCACGCCGTCGGGGTCGCGCATGCCCGCGAGAATGCCCCACACGATGCTCACCAGGATCACGACGACGATGCTGCCGCCGATGACCCACAGCATGATCGGCACCCAGTCGACGTCGGTCAGCGGCCCGCCGGCGGCCTGCTGCAGCACGATCACCACATAGACGATCATCGCGATCACGCTGACGATGAGGCCCGCCCAGATGTTGCGCTCTTCGTAGACCATGGCACCTCCCGGGGTGTGTAAAAGATTCTTGACACTGAACATAGGCGGGTCTACCGTGCGTGTCAAGAATCTTTTACACACACGTCGAAGGGATCCGACATGTCCACGCTCCTCCGCACCGCCCGCTGGACCGGCGGCGCCTACCTCGCCCTCGCCGTCCTCGGCGGCCTCGGCTTCCTGCTCGTGCGCCCTCTCGCGAGCGAGTCCTTCGGCACAGCGCAGCTCGGGATTGCGTTCGAAGTCGGCGTGGTGCTCGCGCAGTCGCTCGCCGCGGTCGGGTTCTTCGCCCTCTACCGGGAGGACCGGCCCGTCGCCGCTTTCGCGGTCGCGACGTTCGGCATGGGCAACGCCCTCGCGGTGCTGGGCAGCGCCGCGATGCTCACCGCAGCACTCGCGGTCTCGCTCGATCCTGCGATCGCGACGGGAACGGATGCTGCGCCCCTGCTGCGCGTCGTCGCCGATGCGTTCTGGACGGTCGGCGCCGTGTTCTTCGGCCTGTGGCTCGTGCCGATGGGCTGGTTCGCGGTCTCCACGAGGCGTATGCCCCGCGTCCTCGGCTGGATCCTCGTGGTCGGCGGCGTCGGCTACGTCGTGAACGCGGTGCTCTCGGCCGCCCTCCCCGGCACCGCCGACGTGGCGGCGGACCTGATCGTCATCCCGGCCACCGTCGGCGAGCTCTGGATGGTCGGCTACCTGCTGGTCCGCGGCATCCGTCCAGCGCTGCTGCCGGAGACCGGCTCGAAGCTCAGCGAGCCGATCGGACGGCCCCGGCCATGAGCCTCGCGGCGTCGCGTGCGGCGCGCACGCTGACGACGGTCGCCGAGAAGATCACCGTCAACCTGGGGTGCTGGCAGTAGCGCCCCGCCGGCGACCGTCGTCTCGGGTTTCGGCTCGCCGCCCCTCAGGCGGATTGCGCGGGAGCGGCTGTCGAGTCCCGGACGACGAGCGACGTCGCGAGTTCCACTCGCGTCACCTTCGGCTGCGGGTTCTCCAGCGACTCGAGCACCAGGCGGGTCGCGTGCTCCGCCATCTCACGCAGCGGCTGGCGGATGGTCGTCAGCCGCGGGCTGGCCAGTTGCGCGATCGGCAGATCGTCGAATCCGACGACCGACAGCTCGCGAGGCACCGCGACCCCCGCTGCGGCGGCCGCGTGCAGCACGCCGAGGGCCTGGAGGTCGTTCCCGGCGAAGATCGCCGTCGGAGGGTCCGTCAGGCGCAGCAGCGCCGCAGCGTGCCGCTCCCCGCCGTCGCGCTGGAAGTCGCCGAAGCGGATCCACTCCGGCTCGACGGCCACTCCGGCCGACATCATGGCCGCGCGGTAGCCGTCCAGCCGGGCAAGCGAGCACATCACCTGCTCCGGACCCGTGATCGCAGCGATGCGCCGATGTCCCAGCTCCAGCAGGTGTCTGGTGGCCGCGACGCCCCCCGACCAATTCGCGGAGCCGACGGCGGGGATCCCGGGCGCGGGGTCGCCGGCCGGGTCGATGATGACGAACGGGATGCCTCGCGCCTTCAGTGCCTCGCGCCCTTCTGCGGGGACATCGGCGAAGAGCAGGATGATCCCCGTCGGTCGGCGCCGGATGACGGCGTCCAGCCATTCACGACCGGGGGAATGCCGGTCGCCGCTCACCGAGAGCGAGACCGCCATGCCCACGCGCGCCGCGCTCTCGCGGACCCCCTCGATGACCGCGAGCGCCCAGTCCCCGCCGAGCGCGTGGAGAACGACCTCGATGTACTCCCGGCGCTGCGTGCTGCGCCTGCGCCGATATCCGCTCGTGCGGAGGTGATCCTCGACGAGCTCACGCGTCGCGGACGACACGTCGGCCGCCCCGTTGAGCACCTTCGAGATCGTCGTCACCGAGACACCGGTCTGGGCGGCGATCTCGTTGAGGGTCACCCGCTTGGTCTGCGCCATCCCGCTGCCCGTTGTTCAGTGCGCTGCGTGTCGCAAGATCGTCGCGAGCCCCTCCCGGACCCGGCAGTTCCGGAAAGAGAACGCGTCTGCGAGCTGTTCGGCCTCGTCGGCCCCGACGCCGGTGAACGCGCGGGCGAAGTCGTCGACCATGGCCTCGGCGAGCATGACGTGGCGCACATGCCCGTGGATCCAGCGACGCGCGCCCCAGGGATACGGCTGGAAGTCCGGGAACTCGTCCGCGAACAGACGCTCGATCGGATCCAGGATGTCGCGTACGCCGGCATCCGTCGATCCCCAGGAGTCGACCCCGAGACGCGCCTTCTTCTCGAGGAAGGGCGCGAGGCGGCGAAGATACGCGGACTCCGGGTCGGCGGTGACGACGCCCTGCAGTCCGATGTCCTTGTACGTCCACAGCGCCCAGCTCGCGTCGTAGCGGGCGAAGACCTCGAGCTGATCCTGCAGCAGCCGGTACCGCTCCACGTCCTTCGCCGGGTCCCCGGTGTAGACGGGACCGAACTCCCCCACCCAGATCGGCGTTCCCGTCTCGCGCATGTAGGCGGTCCGCTCCAGGAAGGTCTGCTCGACGCGGTCCCGATCGATGTACTGGCCTCGTGACACGCCCGGGTAGGGGCCACCGTCCACGAACCCCGGCAGCGCGTAGTCGTGCGCGGTGTAGACGCAGTTGGGAAGAGGGTCGCCGAGCTGGTCGAACTGCGTCGAGTACCGGTTGCCGTCGAGGAACAGGATGTGGTCGGGGTCGACGGCACGGATGGCGGACTCCAGGCGTCGATAGAAGGGGCCGATCGCCGATCCGTGCGCATCCGCGGGCTCGTTCACGGGGTTGTAGCCGGCGACCCACGGATTGCCGCGGTAATGCTCGGCGATCGCCTCCCACAGGTTCACCACGCGGTCCTGGAACTGACGCTGCGACCAGAAGGACGCCCACTGGGTGGGGTTGTCGCTGTGCCAGTGCTGGTTCTGCGCACCGGGCAGAGCGTGCAGGTCGAGGATCGTGTAGATCCCGTGGCGTGCGCACGCGTCGACGACGCGGTCGAGGAGGGCGAAGCCCTCCTGCTTGATGACGAAGGGCTCGCCGTCGTCCTCGAAGTGCCGGTAGTTGAAGGGGATCCGCAGCGAGTTCAGGCCGAGCGACTGGAGGAACGCGGCATCCTCGTCGGTGAAGAACTCGGCCAGGAACCTCGCGAAGAAGCGCTCATATCCGTCGTCGCCCAGCACGCGCCGCAGCGCCCGCCGCTGCTGCGCCTCCGACCCGGCGTAGCCGGTGATGAAGTTCTCCATGTTCATCCACCCTCCGAGGCCGAAGCCTCGGAGGGTGACGGGAGTGTCCCCCGCGACGATGCGCGTGCCGTCGACGCGAAGGGGGCCCGGGTGTGTCA
Source organism: Microbacterium trichothecenolyticum (assembly GCF_041938625.1). Taxonomy (GTDB): domain Bacteria; phylum Actinomycetota; class Actinomycetes; order Actinomycetales; family Microbacteriaceae; genus Microbacterium; species Microbacterium trichothecenolyticum_D. The sequence continues at coordinate 4,119,690 of NZ_CP169427.1, forward strand.
TGTGGTCCTCTCGAGGGTGCGCCGCAGCGCATCGGGTGTGCGGCGGTTCAGGCCAGGGTGAGAACGGTCCACGACACCGGTGGCAGGGTGATCGTCACGGTCGCCTCCCCGACCTCGACGGAGGCGTTCGCCTTCGGTGTCACGCGGTCCTGGTGCTCCAGCGTGTTCGCGGCGTGGATGTCGTCGTCGAAGAGCGAGATCGCTTCAGCCCCCCTGACGCCGCCGAGTGCGCGGGTGTCGATCTCGAGGGTCACCTCGTCGGTCAGGCTGCGGTTGACGGCGAAGATCGTCGTCCCACCGCCTGCGTCGTGCGTCGCGACGGCGTCGACGACGCTCACCTCGCCGTACTGCTCGGTCTGATATGTGGGGCTGTCCAGACGCAGCTCGAGCGCGGTGCCGCGGGCGAGCTTCGACGTGAGCGAGAAGGGGTAGAACGTGGTCTGTCGCCAAGCCGGCCCGCCCGGCTCGGTCATGATGGGCGCGATGACGTTCACCAGCTGCGCGAGGCTCGCCGAGGTCACGCGGTCCGCGTGACGGATGAGCGAGATCATGAGGCTGCCGAACACGACCGCGTCGAGCACCGAGTACGAGTCCTCGAGCAGGCGCGGCGCGACTGGCCACGTCTGCACGTCCGTGATCCGGTCGACGTCGTTATAGCGGGACTGGTACCACACGTTCCACTCGTCGAACGAGATGTTGATGTTCTTGTCGCTGCGAACGACCGCCTTGACCGAGTCGGCCGTCGCGACGACCGCTTCGATGAAGCGGTCCATGTTGACGCCCGACGCGAGGAAGGTGGCGTAGTCGCCGCCGACCGGTTCGTAGTAGGCATGACAGGAGATGAAGTCGACGTCGTCATACGTCTTCTCCAGCACGACGCGCTCCCACTCGCCGAACGTCGGCATCTGGGCGCCCGAGCTGCCGCATACGACTAGTTCGAGGTCGGGATCGACCTGCCGCATGGCCGCCGCGGTCGTCGCGGCGAGCTGCGCATACTCGGCAGCGCTGCTGTGACCGAGCTGCCACGGGCCGTCCATCTCGTTGCCCAGGCACCACATACGGATGTCATGCGGTTCCCGGCGTCCGTTCGCGACGCGCTTGTCGGCCCAGAACGTCCCCGACCGCAGGTTTGCATATTCCAGGACGTCGAGCGCCTCGAGGACTCCCCGGGTGCCGAGGTTGATGGCGTACATCAGCTCGCCATCGACCTTCTCCAGCCACGTCGCGAACTCGTCCAGCCCGATCTCGTTGGTCTCGGTGGAGTGCCAGGCGAGGTCCAGTCGTCGTGGACGCTCCTCGCGCGGGCCGGTGGCATCCTCCCAGCGGTATCCGGAGACGAAGTTGCCACCGGGATAGCGGACCGTCGAGACGCCGAGCTCACGCACCAGCTCGATCACGTCGTACCGGAACCCATCCTCGTCGGCCGTCGCGTGCGAGGGTTCGTAGATCCCGTCGTACACGCATCGGCCCAAGTGCTCGACGAACGAGCCGAAGAGACGTCGGTTGATCGGTCCGACCACGAAGTGAGGGTCGACAGTGAGGTGTGCGTGGATCATTCTTCTCTTTCAGGGCAGGGGCGAACCGGGTGCGGCGACGCAGGCTCGTCAGATCACTTGAGGCTTCCGATGGCGAGACCGCCCCGCCAGTACTTCTGCAGCGCGAGGAAGGCGATGATCAGCGGGATGACCGACACCAGCGAGCCGAGGATGATGATGCTCCACAGCGTCTGCCCGCCCGCCGCGCCGTACGTGGACGCGGTCGACTGCCAGACGCCGATGCCGACGGTGACGGGGAACAGCCGGTTGTCGGAGAGCATCACGAGCGGAAGGAAGTAGTTGTTCCACACGGCCACGACCGACAGCAGCAGCACGGTCACGATCGCGGGCCGCAGCATCGGCAGTGCGACCCGGAAGAACGTGCGGAACTCCCCCGCGCCATCCACGCGGGCGGCGTCGAGGAGCTCGTCGGGCACGGCATCGCGCGCGTACACGTTCATGAGGTAGACACCGAAGGGATTGAGCAGCGAGGGGAAGATCACGGCCCAGATCGTGTTCGTCCAGCCCACCTGCGCGAACAGGACGAAGGTGGGGATCACGAGCGCGGTCGTCGGCACCATGACGGCGCCGAGCAGGATCGCGAAGGCGGCCCGGCGCCCCGCGAACCGGTACTTCGCAAAGCCGTACCCCGCGAGGACCGCGAGCACCGTGGCGCCCATCCCGCCCAGGACGGCATAGAGGGCGGTGTTCGCCAGCCATCGCGCGTAGATCCCGCCGCCGTAGGTGAACAGGTCGACGAGGTTGCCGAGGTAGTTGATGTCGTCCGCGAACCACAGGGCATTGTCGCCCCCGAAGAGGCCGGCCGCGGTCTTGGAGCTGTTGACGATCAGCCACCAGAACGGCACCAGGAAGTAGACCACGAGCAGCGCCAGCACGATGTTCAGCGACGCACGCCCGCGGGTGCGCGGGGCCGACCGTCGCTCGACGAGCTTGCGCGGCTTGCCGCGGGTCTCGGTGATCTCGATAGGCGTGGCACTCATTCGAAGAAGCTCCCTCGCTTGCGGGTTGCGAACAGGAAGATGTAGACGCAGACGAAGACGACGGCACCGAGGGCGAACGAGATCGCCGCGCCGTAGTTGTAGTTCGCCAGTGAGAACGCCTGATAGAAGGCGTAGATGTTGGGCGTGAAGTCGTTCGGGATGGACCCTGCCGCCAGCTCCTGGAGGATCTTCGGCTCATTGAAGAATTGCAGGGTTCCGATGAGAGCGAAGACGAGAATGAGCAGGAGTGCCGGCGAGAGGAGCGGGATCTTGATCCGCAGGATGATCTGCCACTGCGAGGCGCCATCGATGCGTGCCGCCTCGTACAGGGTCGGGTCGATCCCCTGCAGCGCTGCATAGAGGATGATCATGTAATAGCCGGCCCATTGCCACGTGACGATGTTGAGGAGGCCGTAGAAGATCAGGCTCTTGCTCAGGAAATCAGGAGCCTCAGCTCCGAAAATTCCGAAGATGTCCGCGAGCGGGCCGAAGTTCTCGCTGTAGAGGAACCCCCACATCAGCGCGCCGATCACCGTCGGGATCGCATACGGCATGAAGATCATGAGCCGCGAGAACCGGGCGAACCGGGTCACGATGATGTCGAGCATCAGGGCGATGGCCAGCGAGATCGCCATCTGCAGCGGAATGAGCACCAGCGAGAACCGGATGACGAACCAGACGCCGTCGAGGAAGTTCGGGTCTGTGAACGCCTTGGCGTAGTTGCCGAAGAGGACGAACCGGGTGCCGCCGATGAGCGACTTCTGGAAGAGGCTCAAGTAGAGCGCGTAGCCGATCGGCACGACGAGCAGAGCCAGGAAGACGATCCCGAACGGTCCGACGAAGAGCCATCCGAAGAGGTTCTGACGAGCGGCGGTCGAGCGACGACCGCCCTTCTTCGTGAAAGGGCTCGACCCCTTCTTCGTTGGGGGACTTGCGGTTGAGGTGGTCATGATTTCTCCGGGTCAGAAGGGAACGACCAGGGGGCCGATCCGCGCGAGCACGGACCGGCCCCCCGTGCCATGTCACTCGACAGTGAAGCCCTGCTCCTCCGCGTAGGCCACGACAGCCTCCTGGAGCGCGTCCGCGGCTTCAGAACCCGTAGCGGATCCGTCGTTGATGTTCTGGATCTGCTCGGTGAGGGTCGAGTAGTAGAACTGCTGGAGCGGCGTGTAGACCATGCCCTTGTAGGCATTCGCCGCCGGGACGTACACCTCCTTGTTGGCCTGCTGGCCGCTGAAGAAAGGCACCTCGTAGTCCTGGAACGCCGGGTCCTCCAGCACGTCCACGTTGAGCGGGAAGATGATCTGCTCCTGCCAGCCCTGATCGAGCGACGCCTGGTCGGCGTAGACCCCGAAGGCCACCTTCGCCGCCAGCTCCGGGTCGTCCGCCTGGCTGCTCACCGAGAACGCCGAGCCGCCCCAGTTGATCGCGACGGGGTTGGCCGGATCCCACTGCGGCAGCGGAGCGGTCGCCCACACGCCTTCGTCCGCACCCTCGCCGACGCCCGCACCCTGGAGGTAGCCGGGAGCCCAGGCCGCCGAGAGGTACGTGGCGTAATCGCCGCCGATGACACCGGCGATGTACTCGGGAGTGAACTGGTCCTCCGTGCCCACGAGGCCCTTCTCGACGAGGCCCGCCCAGTAGTCGAGGACTTCCTTGATCTCCGGGCTGTTGAGGTTGATCCCGATCTGACCCTCGTTGGCGGGGTCGTACGTGAACGGCTCGGCGCCGGTCTGGTACATGTACGCCGTCACCGCTGCGGGCTGGTTCGCAGCGAAGCTCGCGAAGACCGGACCTCCGGCGTCCTTGACCTGCTGCGCGGTCGCCTCGAACTCCTCCCACGTGGTGGGCGGCGTGATGCCGTACTGCTCGAAGATATCGGTGCGGTAGATCATGCCCATCGGGCCGCCGTCGATCGGAGCGCCGTAGACGCCGTCGCCGACGGAGACGTCCTTCCACGCGCCTTCGCTGAAGTTGTCCTTGACGTCCTCATAGCCGAGGTCGCTCAGGTCGACGAGGGCGTCCTGGGCCTGGAAGACCGCGATGCGGTCGGCCTCGACCATCATGACGTCAGGAGCACCGCTGCCGCCCGAGATCGCCGTCTGGAACTTGTCGTAGGCGTCGCCACCGGCGCCCGCGTTCGTCCAGCAGACCTGGACGTCGTCGTTCTCCTCGTTGAAGTTGTCGACGACGGCCTCGGAGTTGGGGTACCACGCCCACAAGGTGACGACGGGAGCGTCGGGGTTCTTGATCTCGTTGGTGCAGTTGGATGCGTCGGCGCCGCCTCCGCCGTCGCCACCGTCACCGCCGGCGGTGCAGGCCGCGAGGGCACCGGCTACTGCGAGCATCGTGATCGCAGCAAGGACAGGCTTCGTCTTCACTGGAGTTCCTTTCGGTTTGCGGGACTTCTTCGTCGGTGCGCGACCGTTGCGGGTGCTCAGGGTCACTCGGGAGCAACTCGTTCTCCGCGTGGTCTACAACGTTGTAGAGCAACGTTGTAGACACTTTCCCATCGCGGCATCTGTGTGTCAAGAGAGCGGCGGGAATTTCTCCGCCGCGGGCGAAACTTGCGCCTCAGTAGTCGACGGGAGCGCGTCCCAGCTCGCGGAGGAGAGCCGACAGCGCGGCGTAGGCCTCGTCCCGGTAGGCGGCGAGCTCGGGGGCGCGATCTGGCGGGGTGGCGAGGAACCCGCGGCCGGACTTCACACCCTTCTCGCCGCGCTCGACGCGCTCGTTGAGGATCCCGGGTGAGGTGAACCGATCCGGATACGCCTCGTGGAGCGACCGATAGCAGAACTCGTAGACGTCCAGCCCCGCGATGTCCGCGATCGCGAACGGGCCGAAGAAGGGCAGCCGGAACCCGAAGGTCGTCCGGGCGATCAGATCCACGGCCTCCGGTGTCGCGACCCCTTCGTCGACGAGGCGCGCCGCCTCACTGAACAGGGCGTACTGCAGGCGGTTCAGCACGAAACCCGTCACGTCGGCGATGGGCACGCCCACCTTCCCGCATTCGCCCAGGAGCTCGACGATCCTCTCGACGGCGCTCGGGTCGGTCTCCGCGTGCGGGATGACCTCGACTCCGGGGATGAAGGTGGCGGGGTTGCTGAAGTGCACGCCGAGGAATCGCGTCGGATCCTCGACGGCCTGCGCGAGCGTGCCGATCGAGATCGTGGAGGTGTTGCTCCCGATGATCGTGTCGGCGCGACAGCTCCCGCTGATGCGCCGCAGCGTCTCGTGCTTGAGTTCGAGGATCTCGGGCACGGCCTCTTCGACGAGGTCGACGTCGGCCACCGCCTCCTCGATCGACGTCGACGCCGAGACGCGCTCCGCGACCAGGTCGGCGGCGTCCACGGGGAAGATCCCACGTCGGCCGTAGTCGTCCGCCTCGCGGATGAGGCGCTCTCGGTTGGAGTGGGCGAGCTCGGCGCTGGCATCGGCCAGGACGACCGACCTGCCTGCGAGCGCCAGGACCTGGGCGATCCCGCCGCCCATGTAGCCGGAGCCGACGACGGCCACCGTCGAGATCATCATGCTTCCTCCTCGTATTCGTCGATCAGGCGGACCTTCGCCGCGGATGCGGAGCCGGGGTCGAAGCGATGCTCCAGCCATTCGTCGACGAGCTTCTTGGCGAGCTCCAGGCCGATCACCCGCGCCCCGAGGGTGAGAACCTGGGCGTTGTTGCTCTTGACCGACCGCTCCACCGAGTAGCTGTCGTGGGCGGTCACGGCGCGGATCCCGCGCACTTTGTTCGCGGTGATCGCGACTCCGAGCCCCGTGCCGCAGATGAGGAGCGCGCGGTCGGCGTCACCTCTCGCCACGATCGACGCCGCTTCCACCGCGACCCTCGGGTACGGCGTCGCCTCGGCGCTCGCCACCCCGACATCCACGACGCTGTCCACCCGCGAGTCGGCGGCGAGCAGCTCTCGCAGCGTCTCCTTGTATGCGAAGCCGGCGTCGTCGGCGCCGATCACGATTCTCCAGCCCATTGATCACTCCGATCCGTTGAAGTCCGCGACCCACCCCGCGAGATCGGCGGCGATGATCGAGAACGAGACGGCACCCGGATCGGGGTGCCCGATGCTGCGCTCGGCGAGTGGACGCGCCCGACCACGTCGGGGGGTCATGGCCGATGTCGCGTCAGCGCCTGAGCGGGCCGCGGCCGCCGCGGCGGCGAGTGTCGCCGCGAGGCCGGTCCCTGCCTGCACCCGTTCCGTGAGCGTCTGGTCGAAAGGTGCCATCGCATCGAGCATCGTCTTGTCGCCCGGCGCCGCCCCGCCGAGCGCCGCCACTCTGGCGTGCGCCGATGCGACCGCCGCCGCGACATCCGCCGCGGTGAATGCTTCGGGCGACCCGAGCGAGCGCCCGACCTCCGCGAGCGCAGCGCCCCAGAGGGCCCCCGATGTCCCGCCCGCCGTCTCCGACCATGCGTCGCCTGCGCGCTCGAGCAGCTCTTCCACTCCGATCGACTCGTCCGCGGACTCCGCCGCCTCCACCGCAGCGGTGAGGCCTCGTGTCATGCCGATGCCGTGATCGCCGTCGCCGGCGATCGCGTCGAGCTCGCCCAGGCGATCCGCTTCCGCCGCGATCGCTTCCCGCGCGCTGATCAGCATGCGCCGCGCGAGCACGGCAGCCCGCTGCGCGGCGGGGGTCGCCGGTGCCGAGGTCGCCGGTGCCGGGGCCTGCCCGACGCCGGGCCCGGACTCGACTTCGGCGGGTCGGCCGGCGGCGGTCGCTCTCACGGACGGCGTATCCGCAGACCAGCCCCCCTTGCGGAGGGCGGGCGAGGAGGCCGGAGCCCGCCACAGCTCTTCGAGTTCGTCGTCGAGCCAGAGCAGCGTGAGCGAGACGCCCGCCATGTCGAGGCTGGTGACGAACTCCCCGCACAGCGGCTCCACGATCTCGACGCCCTGCGCCTCGAGATGTTCGACGACGCATCCGAAGAGCACGAACAGCTCCTCGTACTTCACCGACCCGAGTCCGTTCACGATCACCGCGGCGCGGCGGCCGTCGTGCGGCCGCTCCTCCAGAAGGGGCGCCGCGAGCGTGACGGCCAGCTCTGACGCGGACTGCAGGGGAACATCGCGGACGCCGGGCTCACCGTGGATGCCGAGGCCGATCGACATCTGTCCCGCGGGAACCTCGAACAGGGCGTGATCGGCGCCGGGGAGCGTGCAGCCGGCGAAGGCGACGCCGTGGCTGCGGGTCCGGCTGTTGGCGTGCGCGGCGAGGCGCTCCACCTCGTCGATCGTGTCCCCGCGCTCTGCTGCGGCACCGGCGATATGGAAGACGCAGACGATCCCGGCGATCCCGCGCCGTTCGTCGGCCGCCTCCGGTGGCGCACTCGCGACGTCGTCGGTGATGAGGACCGTGCGCGCATCGATCCCTTCGTCGCGCAGGCGCCGCTCGGCCTCCCCGAAATGGATCACGTCGCCCGCGTACCGGCCGTAGGTGAAGAGGATGCCGCCGCCTGCGTCGGCGGCATGTGCCACGCGGAGCGCCTGAGCGGTCGATGGAGAGGTGAAGACGTTGCCGCACACGGCGCCCGCCGCCAGACCCGTCCCCACGTAGCCGGCGAAGGCCGGGTAGTGCCCCGAGCCGCCGCCGATGAGGACCGCGACCTTTCCGGGCTCGAGCGGGTTCACGCGCACGACCCCTCCGTCGACCAGCGAGACCTCGTCCGCGTGAGCGCGCGCGAAGCCTCGGAGGGCGTCTGCGACGAACGCGTCGGCGTCACCCAGGATGCGGGTCATCGCGACACCGCCGGCACGTGGGTCTGACGCACTCTGCTGACGCCTGCCGCATACTCCCGTCGAGGCAGCACGCGATCGCGCAGGTAGTCCCGGTTCGTGGCGCTCACGCTCAAGCCGTCCCCGCCGTAGTGCTCCACGCAGATGACGCCCTGGAAGCCGTTTCGCACGGCGATCTTCACTGCTTCGCGGTAGTTGATGACGCCCAGCTCGAGCGACGTCGGGACGGTCGAGTACAGGCCGGCCGAGGCATCCTCGTCGCGGGTGTAGTTCTTCACGTGCCAGAAGTTGGCGTACGGCATGGTCGCCTCCGCGACCGCGCGCCAGTCTTCCACGGGTTCGTGGAGCCGGATGAGGTTGCCGATGTCGGGGTTGAGACCGACGGCGTCCAGGCCGATGTCCTCGACGAGGCGCACCGAGGACTCCGCGCTGCCCAGGAAGGTGTGCTCGTACATCTCGAGCGAGAGCAGCAGCCCCATCTCATCCGCGTGCCGCCCGAGCTCGCGCAGGCGCCCGACGGCGAGCGCCCATGCGTCGTCGTCTCCGAAGGGGTCGCGGTGGCCGTCGGCCGTCCAGAACCAGAGCTGCTCCCGCTGGGCGGGAGTGAGTGCGCGGTGAAGCCCCACCGAGACGACCGGGATGCCGAGCTCGGCGGCGAAGTCGATCGTGCGGTGAGCGTAGGCGAGGTGCTCCTGGCCGTACTGCTCGTCGATCACGCTGCGGCGGATGGCCGAGAGGGAGGCGGCGGTCAGCCCCGCCGACGTGAGGCACTCACGCAGGACCGCGACCTGGTCGCCGTCGAGGTCGCCGTACCGGGTCCAGGAGTCGGTGAGATCGACCTCCGAGAAGCCCTCGTCGCTCACCTCGATGAGATCCGACAGCCAGCGCTCTGCGGACGACTCCGGTCCATCGATGGGGTGGGCATCCCCGAGCGGGAGCATCGCCGCCGCGATCGGCCAGTCCTTCGAACTCAGCATTCTTTCGTCCTCGATGACGTCATACCGGCAAGGTACACTAGTTTACAACGTTGCATTTCTCCGTGAGACGCACGGAAGGGCAACTGCGCGGACATCCGTGCTCGGGGGTCGGCGGGCAGTAGAGTACAGAGGTTCGGACGGCAGGCGGGAGCATCGATGGGACCGACGATGCATGACGTCGCACGGGTGGCCGGCGTCTCGATAAAGACCGTGTCCAACGTCATCAACGACTACCCTCACGTGCGCCCGGGCACGCGGGATCGCGTCAACGAGGCGATCGAGCAGCTCGACTATCGCCCGAACCTCTCGGCGCGGGGACTCCGCTCCGGCCGCACCGGCGTGATCGGCCTCGCCGTGCCGTCATTGCGTGAGAACTACTTCGCCGAGCTCGCCGATGCCGTCATCCGCGCCGCTGAGAAGCGCGGCCTCGGCGTCATGGTCGAACAGACGAGCGGCCAGCGCGAGGGGGAGCTGCTCGCGGTGTCGACGAGCCGCCCGCGCTTTCTCGACGGACTCCTCTTCAGCCCCGTCAGCCTGGGGCAGGAGGATGCCGCCGCCCTCGCGGTGGAGGGGCCCCTCGTTCTGCTGGGCGAGCGCATCTTCGGCGGGCCGACCGATCACGTCACGATGCACAACACCTCCTCCGCTGAGGCCGCCGTGGAGCATCTCCTCGAGATCGGCCGCCGTCGGATCGCCCTGATCGGCGCCGACCTTCACGGCCGCGACGAGGCGAGCTCGGCGAATCTGCGCCTCAAGGGCTACGTCCGCGCGCTCGAGCGCGCAGGCATCGACCTGGACCCTGCGCTCGTGCGTCCAACCGAGATGTCGCGATGGAACCGGCCCGGGGGCGCGGCCGCCGCACATCTGCTGGTTCGCGAAGGCGTGGAGTTCGATGCGGTCTTCGCGTTGAGCGACACCCTCGGACTCGGAGTGCTGCGCGCGCTCGGCGAAGAAGGTCTGCGCGTCCCCGACGACGTCGCGGTGATCGGCTTCGACAACATCGACGAGAGCAAGTGGTCGGTGCCCTCCATGACGACCGTCGATCCGGGCCGCGACGAGATCGCCGCGATCGCGGTCGACCGGCTCATCGAGCGCATCAACGAGAAGGGCGAGCGCCGGCCGCCCGAGACCTTCAAACCCGACTTCCGCATCGTCAAGCGCGAGTCGACCGGTTTCATCAGCGCTGACGACTGAGAAGCACCCAGCGTCAGCCCTCCGCAACGCCCGGAGGTCGGCTCTCGCGTGCCGACGGAGTGACACCGTCGCCGAGATCGACGACGGTGTCACTCCGTTGGAGTGCCGGCTGAGGCGTCAGCCCTTGAAGAGACGCGGCAGCAGATCGATCAACGCCTTCTGCCAGACGTCCCAGCTGTGCGGGCCGGGGATGATCGGAGCGAACTCGTGCTCGATCCCGCGGTTGTTCAGCGCGCTGATGAGGCTCAGCGTGTTCTGGTAGGTGAAGTCCTGCATGTCACCCGAGTAGATGCGCAGGAGCTTCGTCCCCTCGTTGATCGCTGCGACGTTCGCGCCCGCCGGGGGGTTGGTGAACGCCGACATTGCCCCGATGTAGGCGAACTGGCCCGGGTACGTATACAGCGTGCTCAGCGCCGCAGCAGATCCCATCGACAGGCCGGCCAGCGCGCGGTCCTCAGGGGCGCTGCTGACGTTGTACTGCGCCTCGGCGGCAACGCTGATGCGCTGCGTGATCTCGTTGGGGAAGTTCACGCCGTTGCCGTTGGCCATCACGACCACCATGGGGACGATGTCGCCCTTGGCGAGGTGGTTGTCCAGGATCTGGGCGGCGAAGCCGACCTCGATCCAGTCCGTCCACGTCTGTCCGCCACCGTGCTGGAGGTAGAACACCGGGTAGGGCTCAGCGCGATCGGGGTCGTAGCCCGGGGGCGTCCACACGTAGGCCGAGCGAGTGGGATTGCCGCTCGCGCTGCTGGTGTAGCTCATGACCGCGACGGTGCCCCGCGCCCCGGGTGCGACCGGCGTCGTGTACTCGCCGCGGAGCGTCTCGTCGCCGGGCACCTGGAAGGTGCTCCAGTTGGGCTCCGACGTCACCTTCGTGGGGTTGGTCTGGTCCTTGCGGTCCGCGCCCTCGACGACGAACTTGTAGTAGTACGAACCCGCCTCGACCGGCATCGTCAGGCGCCAGCGCCCGTCCTCCTGCTTCGTCATCGGCGTACGCGGCCAGCTGCCTCCCGGCCCGAAGTTGCCCCAGACCGTCACGTTGTTCGCCCCGGCGAACTCCGTCCCGGTCTCGAAGGTGACCACACCGTTCTCGTCGATCCACGGCGTCGGAGTCGTACCCGGTGCGGGCAGCGAGTGCGGCTCGAGTGGGAGATGCCCCTCACTCGGTCCGGTGTCACCCGGTGACTGGAAGACGCGCTGCGCGAAGTCGTGCAGGTTCTTCTGCCAGGTGTCCCACGTGCCGCCGGTCTCGGGGTCGGAGCCGTCCGACTGGAACTCGACGCCGGCGGCGCCGAGCTTGTCGGCGAGGTTCGCCGTCGCGTTGTAGCTCGGGTCGGTGACGTTACCGACGTAGAGGCGGATGAGGTCGGTCGCGTCGTTGATCTGGCGCGCTTTGCCCTTGCCGATGTTCTGCTCGAGGTGCCCCGAGAACGAGCCGACATCCGAGAACTCGCCCGTCGCGCTGACCTGAAGGCTGAGGGCCTGCGCGGCACCGCGACCGATTCCGGCGATTGCGCGATCCGTACCGTCGCTCGACACGTTGAACGCTCCTTCCGCCGCCGGAAGGAGGTTCTTCACGACCTCGCCGCGGATCTCGCTCGACTCGCCGTCACCCATCACGACCACCATCGGCTCGGCGTCGCCCGAGACGGTGAGGTTGTCAAGGATCTGCTTCAGTCGCCCGAGCTCCACCCACTCGCGATAGCTCTGGCCCTCGTCCTGCAGAAGGTAGAGCACGGGGTAGGGCTCGGCACGGTTCTCGTCGTAGCCCGGCGGGGTCCACACCAGCGCCGAGCGCTCCGCACCTGTGACGGAGCTCTGGTAGGTGAGGTCCTCCAGCACCCCTCCGTCGGGAACGTCCGCCAGCCATTCGGCACCCGGACCGTCGACGAACAGCGTGTTCCACGCCGGCTTCGAGGTCACCTCCTGCGGAGTGGCGGGGTTGCGGAACGGGATCGCATCCTGGTTCCAGGCCGGGCGGGCGGAGTACTGGTAGTAGTACAGGCCGGGCTCGAGGGGTCCGATCGTCGACGTCCAGTTGCCGCCGCTCAACCCCATGTTCAGGGTGGTCCACGTCTTACCGGGGGCGAAGTTGCCCTCGACCGCGACGACGGCCCCGTCGATGCCTGTCGCCGGCTGGATGGCCGCGTTGGGCACCGTGAAGCGGTAGACGTCTTCGACGCCGGGGGCGTTGGGCGGCAACGACACCCACTGGTCGCTTCCGGCGCCGGCCGCGGGCGTCGCCGCGACCAGAGTTCCTCCGACCACCACCGCCGCGGCGAGCACCGCGGGCAACGCCCGGCGACTCCGTCGGCGGCCCCGTCGCCGCTGTTCCTTCACACTCATTCGATTGGTTCCTCACTGCGTCGTGCACATTGACATGCGCGGTGGACTCGCCTTGCAGAGGGTCTCCCCTCATCACTGTGGACGGTCACGACGTGTGCGATTCGCACGGTGTGGCTGCGATTTACAACGTCGTAAATTCTTCCGAGAACCATCGTGGCCAACGGGCGGGACGCATGTCAAGAAGAATATTTAACGTTGTAATTGGGATGCGGACTCACGGTCGAGAAGTCGCGCCCCCACGTCAGACGACGTGCGGGGATCGCCCGCCGCGGGTTCGCATGCGGCGCATGCGAACCCGCATCCGTCTGTCAGATCACTTCCTCCGACCAGGGGTCGGGGTTGCCGAAGCGGTGCGCGGTGATCGTCACGGACTGCTCGTGCAGGAACGGAAGCAGCTCGAGCCGGCCCGCGGTGGTCACCTCGTTGTCGTAGACCGCGAGGTCGGGGTCGCCGCCCACTGCCTGCGCGACGAGGCTGTGCAGCGCGGCGACCGAGTCGGCCTGGCCGATGAGCCGCACGCGCGCGGGCCGGGGCTCGGGGTCGGCGTCGGCGTCGGCGGCCGCTGCGACGATGTCGACGGCGGTGAAGCGCTCGAGCCACTGCTCGTCGGTCTCGACGAAGACGGCGACGTCCTCCTCCGCGAGCACGCGGCGCACGGCGGCGGGGAGGCCCACGGGCGCGCTGAGCGTCAGTCGCGATCCGGCGCGGAGGCCCGCGATCACGACACGCAGCACGGCCTGCCACGAGGCGTCCGCGGTGGCGCGCAGCGCAACCGACGGGATCGGGCGATAGCGGAACAGGTTGCGTTCGACGCCGAGGCCCGAGACGTCCTTCACCTGGCCGAACTCACGGTCCCACGCGATCGCGTCCGACAGGGCGCCGCGGCGGAGCCACTCGAAGGCTTCGTAGTCCAGCGACGGCTGGGCGGCCTCGATGAGTGCCGCGATGCGGGTGTCGAGACCTCGCAGGTGCAGCGTCGCCGACGCCGGGGCGCCGGAGGTCGCGCGCCAGCGGCCGAGGCCCACGAGGTAGTTGGGTCCGCCCGCCTTGGCGCCGGCGCCGACCGACGAGCGCTTCCAGCCGCCGAACGGCTGGCGCTGCACGATCGCGCCGGTGATGCCGCGGTTGACGTACAGGTTGCCCGCCTCCACACGGTCGAGCCACAGCGCGAGATCATCGGGGTTCTGGGTGTAGAGACCGGCGGTGAGTCCGTAGGCGACGGCGTTCTGGAGCTCGATCGCATGCGCGAGCGATGACGCGTGCATGATGCCGAGCACGGGTCCGAAGAACTCCTCGCGGTGGAAGCGCGAGCCGGGCTGCACACCGGTGCGGATACCGGGGGCCCAGAGCCGTCCATCGTACTCGGGCGCCGCGTCCACGCGCTTCGGCTCGACGAGCCAGGACTCCCCCTCGTCCAGAGTGGTGAGCGCCCATTCGAGCTTGCCGCGAGGCACCTCGACGACCGGGCCCACCTCGCTGAGCGGGTTCGATGGCGGTCCGACGCGCAGGGAGGTCGCAGCATCCACCAGCTGACGCGCGAAGCGCTGCGAGTGGCCGACCGGACCCACCAGGATCGCGAGCGATGCCGCGGAGCACTTCTGGCCGGCGTGGCCGAACGCGCTCTTGATGAGATCGGATGCCGCGAGGTCGAGGTCCGCGGTCGGCATGACGATCATCGCGTTCTTGCCGCTGGTCTCGGCGAGGAGCGGCAGATCGGGACGCCACGAGCGGAACAGAGCCGCCGTCTCCCACGCGCCGGTGAGAATCACCCGGTCGACATCGGGGTGCGACAGAAGGGTCTGCCCGAGTCCGCCCTCGTCGATGTCGACGAGCACGAAGACGTCGCGCGGCACGCCCGCCTCCCACAGCGCTTCGGCGACGACCGCGGCGCAGCGCCGTGCCTGCGGCGCCGGCTTGAAGACGACGCCCGAGCCCGCGGCGAGCGCCGCCAGCACGCCGCCCGCGGGGATCGCGATCGGGAAGTTCCACGGCGGGGTGACCACGGTGAGCCGGGCCGGCTCGAACACGGCGCCGCTCACGCGGTCGAGCTCGCGCGCGGTGGCGGCGTAGTAGTTCGCGAAGTCCACGGCCTCGCTCACCTCGACGTCGGCCTCGGCGAAGACCTTTCCGGTCTCAGAGGCGGCCACCTCGATGAGCTCGCCGCGGCGCGCCTCGAGCGCCCGGGCTGCGGCGGTCAGCACGGCGCTGCGCTCGGCCGCGGGGAGGGCGCCCCACGCCGGGGCGGCGTCGCGCACGCGCGCCACGATGCGCTGCAGCGTGGGCTCGTCGGTGACGCGCGCAGCCTCGACCGTGGCATCGCCGGTGCGCGAGGTCTCGATGCGGGACAGGATGCCGCGGGCCCACGCCCGGTTCGCCGGGAGGGCCGGATCGCTGTCGGCGGTGTTGCGGAATCCGGGCGCGCCCGCGACGTGAACGCCGGACTCGCGCGGCGCGAAGACCGCCGTCTCGACGAACGCCTCGGCGCCGAACACCTGCTCGGGGACGGAGCGCGCGACCGGCGCGGTGTCGCCGGGCACGGCCGAGCGCGCGATGCCGATCACGGCCTGGGTGAGACCGGCCTCGTCGGACGCCGCGGAGGCGCGGCGCAGGCGCGCCTGGGCCCGCGGGGCCTCGGCACCGGCGGCTTCTGTGCTCGCGGCCGCCTCGGCGGCGCGGTCCTGGTGCCGGTTCGGGCCGGTCGCGAGAGCAGGGTCGGCGGCGCGGGCGAGCGATGCGAGGAACCGGTCGCGCTCGCGGTCGAACATCGCGGGGTCGTCGGCGAGGTCGAAGGCGGCCGAGAGGAAGTTGTCGCTCGAGGCGTTCTCTTCGAGGCGTCGCACCAGGTAGCTGATGGCCACGTCGAACTCGTCGGGGCGCACCACCGGCACGTACAGCAGCACGTGGCCGACCTCGCGCGTGACCGCCTCGACCTGGCCCTGCGCCATGCCGAGCAGCATCTCGAACTCGACATCGGGGGACGCGCCAGCGGCGCCCGATGTCGCCTGCACTGATTCTGTCGAAGTGTCGCCCCGGACCCCGGCCTCGCCGGCGAGCAGCCACGCGTACGCGATGTCGAAGAGGTTGTGCCCGGCGACGCCGACCCGCACCGCTCGGGTGTGCGCCGGATCGAGCGCGAAGCGCAGGCAACGCACGTAGTTGGCGTCGGAGTCGACCTTCTCGCCGTAGGTCGCAAGGCTCCAGTCGTGCATGACGGCGTCGACACGCTCCATCGCGAGGTTGGCGCCCTTGACGAGGCGCACCTTGACGCGCGCGCCGCCGCCGTCGACGCGCTGCTGCGCCCACGCGGTGAGGCGCTCGAGCGCGGGCAGGGCGTCGGGGAGGTAGGCCTGCAGCACGATGCCGGCTTCGAGCTGCCGAAGGCGCGGGTCCTCGAGGAGGCGCGTGAACACCGCGATCGTGAGATCGAGGTCGCGGTACTCCTCCATGTCGAGGTTGATGAACGTCGGCGAGCTCTGCGAGCCGGCCTGCCCTGAGCTTGTCGAAGGGTCCGAGGCCGCGGTCAGGTACAGCGGCCGCAGGCGGTCCACGACCTTGTCGACCACCTCGTCGAACGCCCACATCGAGATGTGGCTGGCGATCGCCGAGACCTTCACCGAGACGTAGTCGACGTCGGGCCGGCGGATGAGATCGTGGATGCCCTCCA
The DNA here is from genome assembly GCF_041938625.1 of Microbacterium trichothecenolyticum. GTDB lineage: Bacteria > Actinomycetota > Actinomycetes > Actinomycetales > Microbacteriaceae > Microbacterium > Microbacterium trichothecenolyticum_D. Next base: position 4,136,157 of record NZ_CP169427.1, read on the forward strand.
GCCGCCGCAGCGCCTCCTGCTCGCCCAGCACCGCCTCGCCCAGCAGGTTGAGGTTGAGTCGCGCGCCGCTCTCACGGAGCGCGGCGATCGCGGGACCGAGCTTGTCGGGCCGGGCGTCGACGACGAGGTGCCCGACCATCTCGCGCAGCACGCGGCGCGCGATCGGCACGACCGGCGAGGGCAGCACCGGCGCGACCGCGCCGCCCACGCGCACGGCGCCGCGCAGGTACCAGGGCAGGAACTCGGGTACGAGGGGGGCGACGCGATGGAGATGGGATGCCGCTGCCGACAAGCTCTCCGGACGCATCACGCCGTCGACGAACCCGATGGTGAAAGGCAGGCCGTTCGGGTCCTTGAGCACACCGGCCAGTCGTTGGGCGGCCGGATCGACCTCGACCTCTGCGCTCTCGGCGATCCATCGCTGCGCCAGGGCGACGGCCTGGCCGGCCAGGCGCTCGTCGGATCGGTCTTCCATTCGCACTCCAGCCGTCACGTCGTCGGACTCCGTGCTTCCAGCCTGCACCTCATCGTGCGCAATCGGCTCCACATGCTGCATGAGGTCAAGGGTGCGGCATCCATTCATTCGTGAAAAGCGATCATCTACGATTGATATTGTTCGAGATTCTCGATGGGATGACGATGTTCGAACTGCGACGCCTGCGACTGCTCCACGAACTCGCGCTGCGCGGCACGCTGGCGGCGGTCGCGGAGGCGCTCTCGTACAGCCCGTCGACGATCTCGCAGCAGCTCGCTCAGCTCGAGAAGGAGGCCGGGGTCGCGCTGCTGGCACCGGAAGGACGACGCGTTCGACTCACCGAGCATGGCCGCATCCTCGCGGCGCACGCGGCGCGGGCGCTCGATATCGACGAGCAGGCGCGTGGGGAGCTCGAGTCGCTGCATCCCGGTCTCGCGCCCGTCCGGGTCGCGGTCATGCAGACCGCGGCGCTCGCGATCGTGCCCGTCGCCCTCGCCCTGCTCGCCGAACGCGCACCCGCGCTGCGCGTGGAGCTCGTCGAGATGCCGCCGGAGCTCGGTCTGTTCGAGCTCACCGCCCGGGGCGTCGACCTCGTGATCGCCGAGCAGTATCCCGGACACACACGTGCCCACGCCGAGGGCCTCGAGCGCGACACGCTCGGCACCGATCCGATCCATCTGGCCGTGGCCTCCGTCGATCCGGCCCGTTCGCTCGACGACCTGCGGGAGCGTCCGTGGGTGATGGAGCCCGCCGGCACCGCCGCGCGCCTGTGGGCGGTGCAGCAGTGCCGGGCTGCCGGCTTCGAGCCCGATGTGCGGTACGAGCTGGCCGATCTCTCGGCCCATGCACGTCTGGTCGCGGCGGGACAGGCGGTCGCGGTGCTGCCCGACCTGCTGTGGGAGGGCTCGGCGATCCCGGTGTCGCTGCTCGATCTGCCCGGTCGCCCTGTGCGCGAGATCTTCACGGCCCAGCGCACAGCCTCCGGGGCGCGCGCGGGCATCCTCGAGGTGCGGCGCGCTCTGCACGACGCGTTTCCGCTGGGTCGGACGGATGCTGCGACCCCGCGCACCTGACGGGCAGGGCCGTCGTGCGGCGACGGGGTCGCAGCATCCGTGTCCCGTTCAGGCGCGTTCGGTGCGCTCGCGGCGTTCCGGCGGAGCGGGCGGCCGGGTGATCTCGTCGCTCGCGACCTCGTCGCGCGTGTCGGCGTGGCCGTGATGCCGGGCATCGGCGACGACATCGCGGGCGTCGGCCGACGGGGTCGCGGCGCTGGGGCCACGGGTGCTGTCGACGTAGGGGTCGACGTCGTCGGCCTTGCGCATCGCCTCCGCGTGCTGCCGGCGTAGGTCTTCGGCTTCGGCACGGTGGTCGTCGACGCGTCCCGCGCGGCGCTCGGCGTCCATCGACGCTTCGGCAGCACGGGCCTTCGCATCTTCCGCGGCCGCCGCTGCCGCCGCGGCGTCGGCGCGAGCGCGTGCCGCCTCGGCCTCGTGCTGACGTGCCTGCAGCTCGGTGTCGCGCGCCTCTTCGCGCATCTTCTCCGCGCGATCGTGCTGGTGCTCGCGACGACGTTCGCGACGCCCGCGCGCGGTCAGCAGCAGCGCGACGACGACGATCGCGAGTGCGATGACGACGCCGACGATGATCCAGATCAGGGTGGTCGTATCCACGGCTCCTCCTTCTCCCTCCGGCGCCGACGGGGTCGGCCGACGCCACCACTGTCAGGCAACCTGCGTCCTCCGCCTGCGGCAAACCCGTTGCGTGCGCACGCCGGTTGCGCTAGTGCCGGCGCTGCGCCCGCGGAGCAATAGGTTCCCGGCGCTCGCCCGCATAGGATGAGTCCTCTCGCCAACGCAGTTCCCCCCACCCGCCACGCCCCCCGAAGGACTCGCGTTGACAGATTCACCTGCCCTCCTCTTCGACCCGGACCGTCCCCGCGATGACGCCGAGACGCTCCGCCTGCAGGAGTGCTCGCAGGAGCAGCTCCGCACGATCGGACGCATACAGGCGCACGGCGCGCTGTTCGGAGTCGACGAGGCGACCGGTGTCGTGGTCGTCGCCAGCGAGAACATCGAGCACTGGCTCGGACGCGATCTGCGCGAGGCCGGCAGCGAGACCCTCTCGTGGGCGATCGGCCAGGGCCTGGCCGTCGATCCGGTGCGTGCGGAGTTCGAGGGCTCGCTCTACGACGTCATCGCGCATCGCGGCACGTCGCCCCTCATCGTCGAGCTCGAACCCGTCGTCCCCGAGCTCGACTACGTCCGCACAGGGGTCGTGGGCGCGATCCAGCGACTGGCGGGGATCACCGACCCCGACGATCTGCGGCAGCAGGCCGCCCGCGAGATCAAGGCCATCACGGGCTACGACCGGGTCCTGTGCTACGAGTTCCACGACGACGGGCACGGACAGGTCGTCGCCGACGAGCGCGAGCCCGACATGGAGCCGTACTTCGGGCTGCACTTCCCCTCGTCCGACATCCCCGCGCAGGCGCGCGCGCTGTACATCGAGAAGCGCTCACGCCTGATCGCCGACACGGAGGACCCGGGGCTCGCCCTCCACACGCTCCTGCCTGAGGACGCACCGCTCGACCTCGGGACCACCGAGCTGCGCGCCGTGTCGCCGCACCATCTCCAGTTCATGCGCAACATGGGGCAGGCGTCGACGGTGTCGTTCGGCCTCGTCAACGAGGACCGCCTCGTGGGGATGTTCACGTGTGCGCACCGCACGCCGCGACGCATTCCGGTGCTGCTCCGCCGGGCCCTCGAGGTGCTGGCGACCCAGGTCGTCACCCAGCTCGCCGCCGCCGAGCAGATCCGGCGTCTGCGCCGGCAGCTCGAGGCGCGGGAGCGGCGGATCGCCGTCATCGCACCGCTCTACGGCCGCGGGGATGTCGGCGCCGTGCTGATGAGCGGCGAGCGGACGGTGCTCGATGTGATCCCCGCCGGCGGCGCCGTGCTGCGGCTGGGCGACTCCTTCCACACCGTGGGTGTCGTTCCGCCCCCGGCGCGTCTGTTCGCGGTGGTCGACGAGCTCGGCCCGGGAAGGCTGCTGTGGGAGGCGCTGCCGATCGAACGGCCGGAGCTCGCGGTCGAGGTGCCGGGCGTCACCGGACTCCTCGTCGTCCCGCTCGGCGCCGACGGTGACGCACTCGTGTTCGTTCGCAGCGAGGTCTCGCGCACCGTCGACTGGCTCGGCGACCAGCGGCCGGAGAACCGCGACACGCCGCTCTCCCCTCGCCGGTCCTTTTCCGCCTGGCGCGAGAGCGTCACCGGTCGCAGCCTCCCGTGGGGCGAGCACGCGCAGGACGCGTTCGATCTCGGCGAGGAGATCCGGTCGGCCATGGTCGCCCGTGCCCAGGCGGAGCTCGCCGAGCTCGCGCTGCGAGACGCCCTCACCGGGCTGCACAACCGCCGGTTCCTGGACGACCGCCTGGACGAGCTGCTGCACGGCTCAGAGACCGCCGTGGCCGTCGTGTTCCTCGACCTCGACGACTTCAAGCTCATCAACGACACCCACGGTCACGAGATGGGCGACGCCGTCCTGGCGGCGATCGGTCGCCGGCTGAGCGGAGTGGCCCGCAGCTCCGACATCGTCGTGCGGCTGGGTGGGGACGAGTTCGTGATCGTGTGCGTCGATGCCGGACCGGAAGAGGCCGCCGCGATCGCGGGGAGGGCGCTGGCCGCGATCACCGAGCCGATCACCGTGCGGGGCGTCGAGGTCGGCGTGAACGCCTCCGCGGGCGTCGTGGCGGCCGAGCGCGGGATCTCTCCCGGAGGACTGCTGGATGCCGCGGATGCGGCGATGTACCGCGCGAAGCGCGACGGCGGCGGCCGCGTCTCAGCGTGACGGGAGGTCGGGCTCGGGGAGGACCCGCAGCCCGGCGGACGAGTTGGCGGCGTCGATCAGCTCCTGCAACCACAGCCTGTTGATCTCCGGCATCGGCCCCTCGTACTCGAACCGCAGCGGGGTCACCGACGAGATCCAGACGGCCTGACGCAGCGACGTGTCCTCGTCGACGTGGGCGAACGAGAGGTTCTCGCGACGCCGCAGCTTCGCCATGATGACCAGCTCGAGGTGAGCGAGGGTGCGATCGTCGATCGTGAAGGACGCCGGGGGTGCGCCGTAGTGAAGTATGCCCACGTATCGATCCTACGGGCGGGCGGGCCCAGGTACGCTGGGGCGATGGCGATCGTGAACCGGCTCACCGTCGATGGACGCGACTACTTCCTGCCCGACCCCGTGTCGGAGTTGAAGACCAAGATCCTCGAGGCGATCAAGGCGGGAGGCGGCTACGTGAACATCCCGCCGTTGCGCGGCGGCCCGGGCGTCGACATCCTGTTCTCCCCCGGCATGCCGGTGACGTGGTCGCAGTTCGAAGTCGGCGAGGCGCCCGCTCCGATCGACGAGCCCGCCGACGAGCTCGCCGACTACGAACTCTGACGCGCCGCTGCTCGCCGGTCAGACCGCGGCGAGCAGCGCGTCCATCTCCTCGGACGGCATGGGGAGCCCCCACAGGTAGCCTTGTCCGCGCTCACAGCCTCTCTCGCGGGAGCGCTCGAGGTCGGCGATGGTCTCGATGCCCTCCGCGAGCACGCGCCAGCCGTTCGCGGCGCTGCTCTCCACCACGGCGGCGATCGCGTCGTGGGCTTCGGCGTCCGTCCTCTGTGTGAGCGACCGGTCGATCTTGATCTCGTCGATCGGCAGGGCTTCCAGCATCGCCACGGTCGTGTCGCCGCCGGCGTAGTCGTCGACCGAGATCGAGACCCCCACGGACTGCAGCGTCTGCATCGCCGTGATCATCTCCGGGCGCAGCTGAGGCGTCGGCGCCTCGGTGATCTCGATCGTGAGCCCGGCGGGGTCGATGTCGAGCCCGTCCAGTCGCGCGACGACCGTGTCGGCGTAGCGTCTCGAGAAGTGCGCGGGAGAGGCGTTCACCGCGAGACCGAGCGGGTGTCCTGAATGGCGCCACAGCCTCACCTGCTCTGCCGAACGGTCGAAGACCTGCAGGTCCACCTCGTCGAGGAAATGCCCCTGCTCCGCAAGGCGGATGAAGGTGTCGGGCGGGACGGCGCCGAGGACGGCGTGGTTCCAGCGGCAGAGTGCCTCGACGGCGACCGGCGCGGTCGGCGCCGGAGCGTCGGACGGTCCTGCCGGAACGAGGTCGTACTGCGGCTGGAATGCGATCCACAGCTCGCCGGCCGAGAGTGCAGCGCGCAAGTCACGAGTGAGCTGGGGAGTACGGGGCATGCCACAAGAGTCGAGCAGATTCGCATCGAGGCGCAACACCGGACAAATGCCGAGAATCGGCGTATGATTCGCGTCGCCGCGGTCGCGGCCTCGATCGCACACGTCGCGGATCCCGAGGACTAAGGTGGGGGCGATGGGCACGCTCACCTACGACACCCGCGTCACGACGTCGATCGACGATCGGATCCTCGCGCATCTGCAGGCGGTCATCTGGGCCAAGCTGCGGCGCGGCGAGTCCTTCCCCTTCACGTGGAGCGACCCGACCCGCGCCGGCCTCGGACGCACGTCCGTATGGCTGAGTCCGAACGTGTCGCTGGCGTTCGAGTACTTCGGCGGCCGCCAGCCGCGTCTCAACCCCGCATGGGTGGAGGCCCTCACCAAGGCGGCGAATTCGCCCGCCGGCCTCACGATCGTGCCCGAACCCGACAATCCCGCAGCGCCGCAATAGTTCTGCTGACGCGTCAGCTCCAGACGCTGGGGGCCTCTGCTCGCGTGGGAGGGAGAGCGGATGCTGCCGCCCAGTCGTGCACCCATGCATCCACCTCCGGCACACCCTCGGGGCGGCCGACCGCCGCGAACAGCTCCTCGTGCGACAGGGTGCCGCCCGACCGCTTCATCATGCGGGCGCGGATGATCGCGCGGGCGTAGACCTCGCCGTCGACCACGGCGCGATGCTCGAGGTAGACCGCCTTGTCGTCGTGCCCGATCATGCGCGACTCGACGTCGAACTTCTGCCAGAGGTTCAGCGACTTGCGGAACGTCACGGTCTCGCTCGAGACGACGGCGTACCAGCCGTAGGTCTTCATGACGTCCCAGAGGCCCGTCCGCACGAGCAGGTCCCACCGGCCGAGGTCGAACAGCGACAGGTAGCGCCCATTGTTCATGTGACGCAGCAGGTCGATGTCGGTGAGCAGCGTGGTGAGCCGGATGCGGCTGATCTCGTTCGGGCCGAGGCGCCCACCGCGCCGCAGTCGCCGCCGCGCGCTCACCATCACGATCAGGGTCCGCCACATCACGTTCACGAGGTGCGATCGTAGCGATCCTCGACGGGCATGCCGATTCGGTTGTCGGATCCCGACAGTCGCCCCGCACAGAGTTCGCAGACGCTCGCTGACTGCGCAGGGTATCGGCGGATCGCTGCGAGGTTCGCGCGATTCTGCGAAGTCTGGGAGTGGACGGATGCCTCGCGCCGCGGCATCTGTCCGCGCAAGACGTACGTTCGCCACTGCGCGTTCACCGGGCGTTCGCCCGATTTCGGGTCTCGCGCCGACGCGCGTAGAGTCTGGCCATGGAAGCCGAAACCCAGACCGACATCGTCGTCCGTCCGGTGCGCGACGTTGACGCGGAGGCCCTCGGTCGCGTCCACGCGACCGCCTGGCACGAGACGTACGACCACCTCATCAGCAAGGCCGCCCTCGAGGCCGTCTCGCCCAAGCGCCTTGCCGAACTCTGGACGCACTGGGCCGTCCAGGGCCCCGAGTTCAAGATGTTCGCCGCCCTCGTGAACGGCGAGATCGTCGGATTCGCCGGCTCCGGTCCCGCGCGCGACAAGGACGCCCCGCGTTTCCGCGAGCTGTACTTCATCTACCTGCTCGACGCCCACCACGGCACCGGCATCGGCCAGAAGCTCTTCGACGCGGTCGTCGAGCCGGCAGAGGGCCTGTACCTGTGGGTCGCCGACGACAACCCGCGCGCGCACCGCTTCTACACGCGCAACGGCTTCGCGCTCGACGGCGCCACGCACACCGAGCCCTTCCTCGGCGAGACCCTCACCGAGGTGCGCTTCGTCCGCTGATCGACAGCTGTTCCGAGGGGCGTGTCCGGTTCGCCGGGCACGCCCCTCGGCCTTTCGCCAGGCGGCGCCGACGCGCCCGCGTATCCGGAAGACTGGAGCCATGCCGCCTCGCACCGCGCTCACCGTCTGGCCCCTCGAGGGCATCCCCGAGATCGAGGCGGGCGCCGACCTCGTCGAGGTCATCGCCCGCGCGGCGGACGACGAGCTGGCAGACGGCGACATCCTCGTCGTGACCTCGAAGATCGTCTCGAAGGCCGAGGGGCGCTTCGTCGTCGCCGACGACCGCGAAGACGCGATCACCTCCGAGACGGTGCGAGTCGTGGCATCCCGCAGCACCCCCAACGGCTCGACCACGCGCATCGTCCAGAATCGCCTCGGCATGGTCTCCGCAGCCGCCGGCGTCGACGCGTCGAACACCCCCGAGGGCACGGTGCTGCTGCTGCCGGTCGACCCCGACGCCTCCGCTCGCGCGATCGCGACCGGCCTGCGCGAGCGCCTCGGGGTCGAGGTCGGCGTCATCGTGTCGGACACGCTCGGGCGCGCCTGGCGCGAGGGCCAGACAGACCACGCGATCGGCGCCGGCGGCGTGCACGTCTTCGAGGATCTCCGCGGCGGCACGGATGCTGAGGGCCGCCCGCTCGTCGTCACCATGCCGTGCGTCGGCGACGAACTCGCAGCCACCGCGGACCTCGTCAAGGGCAAGGCCGCCCGGCGCCCCGTCGCCGTGGTGCGCGGGCGTGCCGACCTCGTCGGCGCCCTGGACCTGCCCGGCGCCCGCTCGATCGTGCGGCCTCTCGAGAAGGACATGTTCCGCCTCGGTGCCGACGAGGCCTACGCCGAGGGGTACGCGGCCGGTCATGCCGCGGGCCGCGATGCCGAGGCAGAGGCGTTCAGCTCCGGCCCCTGATCGCGGCCCGGGGCGGCAGCATCCGTCCCCCCTCCCGGCGCGCGAGGAACCGCGAACGCGCGAAGAAGCCACGGGAGGGGGGTTTCTCACCCCGCGCGTGCTTTCTCGAGGACCGACCCGCCGTCGCGGAGCGCGACGACGGGTCGGAGACGGATGCTGCGGCTCAGCGCCCGGACTTCAGCACGGCCTGACCGGCCGAGACTTGAACGGTGATGGTGCTCGAGGCATCGGGCGTCGAGCCGATGCCGTTGTCGAACTCACCGGCGGAGACCTCGGAGCGCACGTCGTACTCACCCTCGGGCACGGTGAGCCGCAGCGAACCGGCGCTGACGTCGAGGTCGACCGCATCCGGCTGCGTCCCCGTGAGCGTTGCGTCGAGGGAGCCTGCGCTCACCGTGAGGTCGGCCTCGCTCACGCCCTCGAGCTCGAGCGTGCCGCGTCCGGCGCTCACATCGGCGCTGAGCGACTCCGCCGAACCCGAGACGTCGAACGACCCGGCCGCGAGCGAGAGGTCGAGCTCACCGAACTCGCCGTCGGTGACGAACTCGCCGGCCGCGAGCGACACGCTCGCGTCGAGGCCGTCGAGCGACGACGGCAGCCGCAGCACGGCGTCCGCTCCCCCGTCGCCGAACCAGCCGCGCCAGCCGAACCAGCCGAAGCGATCGGGCGACGAGACCTGCAGCGTGTCGCCGTCGCGCTCGAGGCGCCACGCGTCGGCGTCCCACGAGCTGGTCACCTCGAGCTCCGCCTCCGGCACGTCGGTGAACTCGACGCGCAGCGTGCCGGCGGCGGCATCGACGTTCAGCTCTTCGACGCCGGCGATGTCGACCGCGCGGGTGGAGGTGTGGACGGATGCCGAGGCGATCGTGCTGACGGCGGCGGAGATCGTCGCGCCCAGGAGCACGATGCCGCCCAGCACGATCACGACGATCGCGACGGCACGCGATCCACCGGAGGAGGGGCGCGGCGGTTCGACGGGGGTGTCGGGCACCACGGGAGGAGGCGTCAGGGTCGTGCTCATCGGTTCGTTCCTGTCTGCGGCCCGCGGCCGCTGGGTGCGGTGGGAGCCGGCGGCGTCGGGCCGCCGTGCTCGAGGTGGGCGATCGCGGCGAGCACGCGCCGGTTGCCCGATTCGTCGGGTTCGAGGTCCAGCTTCTGGAAGACCGCGGTGATGTGCTTCTCGACACTGCCCTCGGTGACGTGGAGGGTCTTGGCGATGGCCTGGTTGGAGCGTCCCTCCGCGATCAGGGCGAGCACCGAGGCCTCGCGTTCGGTGAGGCGCAGCATCCGTTCATCCCTCGTCCTGCGGCTGAGCAGCTGTGCCACGACCTCCGGGTCGAGCACCGTGGCACCGGCCGCGATGCGCTCGATCGCCTCGAGGAAGTCGGTGACGTCGGCGACGCGGTCCTTGAGGAGGTAGCCGAGGGCGCCGCCGCTGGACGAGATGAGGTCGGCGGCGTAGCGCTCCTCGACGTACTGCGAGAGCACGAGCACCGCGAGCCGGGGCAGCCGGGCCCGCAGCGACAGCGCGGCGCGGATGCCCTCGTCCACCCACGTCGGCGGCAGCCGCACGTCGAGGATGCACAGGTCGGGCGCCGTCTCGTCGACGGTCTCGTCGAGCGCCGAGGCGTCGGGCAGGGCCGCGACCACCTCGTGGCCGGCGTCTTCGAGCACCCGTACCAGGCCGGCGCGCAGCAGCGCCGAGTCCTCGCAGATCAGGATGCGCACGGGATGCTCACCTCCACGCTCGTGGGCCCGCCGGCGGGGCTGTCGATGCGGGCCTCGCCGCCGGCCGCGAGCACGCGGTTGACGATGCCGTCGAGGCCCCCGCCGGGGATCACCCGTGCGCCGCCCACGCCGTTGTCTTCGACGCGGGCCCAGAGCGTTCCGGGCTCGCGCATTCGTGCGACGACGCGCACCTCGGTCGCCCGCGAGTGCTTGGCGGCGTTGGTGAGGGCTTCGGCGATCACGAAGTACGCGGCGGCCTCGGTGTCGCGACTGCAGCGGCCGTCGAGACGGACGTCGGTGTGCACCGGCACGACCGACCGGGCGACGAGCGCCGAGATGGCGGCGTCGAGACCGCGATCGTCGAGGACGGAGGTGTGGATGCCGCGTGCCAGTTGCCGCAGCTCGGTGATGGCCGCCTTCGTCGAGGTGTGCGCCTCGGTGATGAGGGCCTTCGCCGCTTCGGGGTCGGCGTCGATCTTCTGCTGCGCGAGGCCGAGGGTCATGCCGACCGAGACCAGGCGGGGCTGCACGCCGTCGTGGAGGTCGCGCTCGATGCGCGTGCGCTCGACGTCGGCGGCACGGACCGCACCGGCGTGCTGCTGGCTCGACACGCGGGCCGCGGCGGCGAGCTGCGCCTCGCGCGAGGGGACCATGATCGCCCGCGCGATGATGCCGTGGAGCACCCCGAGTCCGATGAGGGCCGCGGCCGAGAAGAGCGCGGCGAAGATGCCCACCGGAACCGCCCAGGCGAGCGGCACCTCGATCCCGGTGCGCGCGAGGCGCACGGCGCTGGCGTCGGCGAAGAGCGGCGCGAACGCGAGCACCGCGCCCGACACGAGGATTCCGGCGAGGGCCACGACGACCCAGCCGAGGATCGTCGCGATCGCCAGGTTCGCGATGGCGCGCCACGTGCCGGGGTCGATCGTCTGCATCCAGAGGGTGCGGAGGAAGCCGCCGAATCCGGGGCGGCCGCTCGAGCGCGGTCGCAGTCGCGGAAGCCCGAACCGGTACAGGCCGTCGACCCGCTCGGTCTCGAGCCAGGCGAGGGCGAAGAGCACGTAGACGAGCCCGACCAGCACCACGAGGCCGATGCCGAGCACGAACACGAGTCCGATGCCGACGCCGAGGAGCGTGAAGAGGAGGGAGAACGCCGCGGCGCCGATCACGCCGAGGGCCGCGAGCTGCGCGATGGCGCCCGCCACCTGGGCGGGCCGCGTCACCGGGCGGACGGGAGGAGAGTCCGAGGAGGTCATGTCACCAAAGTTAGGCGCGTGCGCCGCGCCGCGCGCCCGAGGCATCCGGAGACTTCTCTTCGGGTTATCCCCCTCCCCGGCTCCGTCGTTCCCGGGCCTCAGTCGGGTTCGGGGCGCATTTCCTCCGTTGGGGCGCACATTCTCCGCCCCAAGGGAGAGATCACGCCCCAAACCCGGGAGGGCCGGGGGCAGAGCGTCGGAGGCACGGGCTAGGGTTGCGACGATGCCAGCCGCCAGATCCCGCAAGACCCAGGGCACGCAGCCGCCCTCCTTCGATTTCGACGCATCGGCGCTCGGCGCGCTCGACGCCGGCGATGACGACATGCTCGACACCGGCCGCCTCGACGGCGTCGCGTACGCGGGCATCACCCGCGACACCTGGCAGCTCGAATCGGGCGCCACCGTCGAGGCCTGCCGGTTCGACGGCCTCGACCTCGGCACCTGGTCGGCGCGCGGTGCCCATCTCGTCGAGTCCGTGTTCACCGGCGCGAACGTGCCCGCCGTCTCCGCGGCGCGCGGCGGCTGGCGCGACGTGGAGTTCCAGGGCAGCAGGCTCGGCTCGCTCGAGGCGTTCGACGCGGCGTGGCGCGGCATCCGCTTCACCCGCTGCAAGCTCGGGTACGTGAACCTCCGCGGCGCCGAGCTGCTCGACGTCGCCTTCGTCGACTGCACCATCGACGAGATGGACCTGCTGGATGCTGCGGCCCGCCGCGTCGCGTTCGACGGCGTCCGCATCGGCACGCTGAACGCGAGCGGCGCCCGGCTCACCGACGTCGATCTGCGCGGCGCCGACCTCGGCCAGGTGATCGGGATGGACGGGCTTCGCGGCGCGACCATCTCACCCGATCAGCTGCAGCGCATGGCACCGGCCCTCGCGGGCCTCGCCGGGATCGTCGTCGAGTAGGCCGGTCGCGTCAGCGGCCGGTCACCTTGCCGAACAGGCGGGCGATCGGTGCCAGCACGAGCGGCCGGGCGGCCACCCAGGCGGCAGCGATGACGACGAGCGAGGCGACGAAGAACCAGAAGCCGGTCCAGTTGTCGGCGTACGCGTCCGGGTCGACCGAGCCCTGCGCGGCGTACATGTGGTTGAGGTTGCGCAGCGCCCCGGTGGCGAACACCAGGAACACGTGCACGGCGATGAAGGCGACGAAGTACAGCATCACCGGGAAGTGCACGGCGCGCGCCCACTCCACCGGATAGGCCTTGTTCAGCCGGGCCGCGTTCTTCGGCCACACGTGGCTCATCCGCACGCCGGTCGCGATCGCCAGCGGCGCGGCCAGGAACACGGTCGCGAAGTACGCGAGCTGCTGCAGCGAGTTGTAGTTCACCCAGCCGTTCTCGGTCGGCCAGTCCAGCGACACGTACTGCAGCCCCGCCGAGACCGCGTTCGGGAACACCTCCCACGACGTGGGCACGATCTTCATCCACTGCCCCGTCACGAACAGCAGCACCACGAAGATCACGCCGTTGACGATCCACAGCAGATCCAGCGACTGGTGGAACCACAGGCTCAGGCTCATCTTGCGCCGGCCGTTGCTGCGCGGCGACCAGAACACGCTCGGCCGCTTGTCGTTGCGGACCTGCAGACCGGTGCGGATGATCAGCACCATCAGGAACACGTTGAAGAAGTGCTGCCACCCGAGCCACGCGGGGACGCCGACGGGCGCTCCCTCGGGAAGGTGGTACTCGCCCGGGTAGGAGGCGAGGAAGTCCACACCCCACTGCGTCGAGAGCAGCCAGCGGACCGCGAACACCGCCATGCCCGCCGCGTACAGCAGTCCGGCGCCGCCGACGATGACCGCGCCGGCCCACTGGCCACGGGTGAACGGGCCGATGCGCTTGGGCTCCACCGTGGCCGCCGGTCGGGTGCGCGCGGCTCTGCCCGCCCACACGGTGCGGCGGAACGGCAGCGGCTGAGACAGCGGGACGCCGGTGGCTGTGCGAGGTCCTGCGGGCGCCGCGGTTTCGATGGGGACGGATGCTGCCACCTCGACGGGTGCTGCCACCTCGACGGGTGCTGCCGCCGGCGCTTCCGCAGCCGGCGGGGGCGCAGCATCCGTCACCGCTGCAACGGTCACGGTCGGCGCGAAGCCTGCCGGCGGCCACGGCTCGCCGCCGGCCACGCGGGGAAGCCCGCGGCGCAGCGCCTTCGCACCCTCACCCGCGGCCGAAGGTGTCACCTCTTGCGCGGCCTCCGCGCCCGCGGCGACCACAGGTGCCACCTCCTCCTCGGTCGCACCCTCGGAAGGTGTCACTTCTGGTCGCGTGGCAGCCGCGGTGGCGGCGACAGCTGCCACTTCCGCGGTGGCACGTGCCGCAGCGGCCGGGACAACGCCCGCCGGCGGCCACGGCTCGCCGCCGGGTACGCGCGGCAGGCCGCGACGCACAGCGCGCGCCCCGGGCGCCGACGCCACGGGGGTCGCGACGCGCGGCGTCGCCGCATCCGCTCCCGGGTGTTGCGTCACCTGAGTCTCGGGGACCGTGGCCGCGGCGACCTCGGGAGTCAGGCCGCGCGGGGTCGAGTCCGATTCCACGTGCTGCGCCGCCTCGACGAGCGGCGCCCCCGCGGGCGCGACGCCGTTGCCGTTCGTGCCGGGCGCGGCGCCGGCGGGGGGCCAGGGCTCGCCGCCGGGCACGCGCGGCAGACCGCGCCGCACCGAGGAACCGAACGTCGCCATGCCGGGTTACGCCTTCTTCGCCTCGAGCGCCGCGATCAGCTGCGGCACGACCGTGAACAGATCGCCGACGACGCCGAAGTCGGCGATCTCGAAGATCGGGGCGTCCGGGTCCTTGTTGATCGCGACGATGGTCTTGGCGGTCTGCATGCCGGCCTTGTGCTGGATCGCGCCCGAGATGCCGAGAGCCACGTACAGCTGCGGCGCCACCGACACACCGGTCTGACCCACCTGGTACGAGTACGGAACATAGCCGGCGTCGACCGCGGCGCGCGACGCGCCCACCGCCGCGCCGAGCGCATCGGCCAGCTGCTCGACGAGCGCGAACTTCTCGCCGGATCCGAGACCGCGCCCGCCCGACACCACCTTCGCCGCACCACGCAACTCCGGACGCGACGACGACACCACGGCCTCGTCCACCGAGGTCACGGTCGCGGCGCGACGGCCGGACGCACGCACCTCGAGCGGCTCGGCCTCGACGCCGGCGACCGCCTCGGCACGGGCATCGATCGAGCCCTGCCGGATCGTGATGACCGGCGCGCCCCACGTGACGGCCGAGTCGACGTTGTAAGCCCCGCCGTAGACCGAGTGGTGCGCCACCACACCCTCCGCGTCGCGCGAGACGCCGACCGCGTCGACCGCGACGCCCGAGCGGGTGCGGGCGGCGTACCGGCCGGCGACCTCGCGGCCCTCCACCGAGTTCGCCACCAGGATCGCGTCGGGGCGCACCAGATCGGCGGCCTCCGTCAGCGCGTCCACCCGCGGAACCGTCAGAGAGTCGCCGGCCGGCGCGACCAGCACCGACGCGGCGCCCAGGGCCGCAGCATCCGTCGCCAACGCGGCATCACCGACGATCACCGCGACCGGCGTGCCCACCGAGGCGGCGGCACCCAGCAGCTCGGCCGCCGTCTTGGCCAGCCCGCCCGAGGGCGTGGTGTCGAGGAGGACCAGGATCGAGTCGTCCGCAAAAGTCATGGGAGCCACCTCACGCGAGCCGGTTCTGGATGAGGAAGTCCGCGAGCTTCTGCCCCGCGTCCCCCTCGTCGACGATCTTCACGCCGGCCGCACGCGGCGGCTTCTCGCTGAGCGAGATCACGATCGAGCGCGACGCGTCGGGGTCGTGCGGGTCGATCTCGAGCTCGGCGAGAGACAGGGTCTCGAACGGCTTCTTCTTCGCCGCCATGATGCCCTTGAAGTTCGGGAAGCGCGCGTCGGGCAGCGCCTCGGTGATCGAGATCACCGCCGGCAGCGCCGCCGTCACCTGCAGCGTCGCGCCGTCGGACGCACGCGTGCCGAGCACCTCGCCCTCGCGGATCTCGACCGCGCTCAGATACGTCGCCGACGGCACGTCGAGGATCTCGGCCACCATCGCCGGGACGATCCCGCCCACCCCGTCGGTCGACAGGTTGCCGCCGATCACCAGATCGAACCCGGTGCGCTGCAGCGCCGCCGCGAGCACCTCTGCCGTCAGCCCCAGGTCTGCCCCGAGAAGGCCCTCGTCGACGACCTGCACGGCCGACGCGGCGCCCATCGCAAGACCCTTTCGCACCGTCGCCGACGCCGATTCCGGCGTCATCGAGAGCACGACGACCTCGGTTCCCGGCGTCTTGTCGGCGTACGACAGCGCCACCTCGAGCGCACGTTCACCGATCTCGTCGATCACGGTCTCGCTCGCGGCGCGATCGGCAAGTCCCGTCTCCAGCGACAGCTTGCGATCCCCATAGGTATCCGGGACTTCCTTGACCAGGACGACGATCTTCATACGATCTCCTCACGCTGGGCACGAGTCTATGGCGCGCGGCGCAATGTACCCAATCCCGTGTCACGAACCGGCGATGAGCGACGCGTGACCCGCCGTGTGTATACATAAAGCGGGTTTCGACGTATCCGCCGTCCCTCACCACACCCCCGGACCGATACGGTGGGGACGAGGAGGTCGTCATGGCAGCACCCAAGCGTCTTCCGGTCGACCCGATCGCCGAGGCCAAGCGCCAGTGGATCGCCCATGGCTGGGAGAGCGCCGCCGCGGGGATGACCGCCGTGACGTCGATCATCCGAGCGCAGCAGCTCCTGTTCGCGCGCATCGACACCGCCTTGAAGCCGTTCGGCCTGTCGTTCGCGCGGTACGAGATGCTGCGCCTGCTCGGCTTCACCAGAGAGGGACGGATGCCGATGGCCAGCGCCATCGCCCGCCTGCAGGTGCATCCGACCAGCGTCACTAACACGGTCGAGCGTCTCGCTCGCGACGGCCTCGTGTCGCGCGAACCGCACCCCGGCGACGGGCGCGCGGCGATGCTCGTGCTCACCGACTCCGGCCGCGAGCTCGTGGAGCGGGCGACGGCGGCCCTCAACACCGAGGTCTTCGAGGATCCCGGCCTGACCGACGCCGACACGACCGAGCTCGTGCGCATCATCGCGCGCTTCCGCAAGGACGCCGGCGACTTCACCGAGCCCCGCCCTCAGCCCGACCCGCTCTGAGCCGAGACTCAGCGGCCCGTGAACTCGGGGGCGCGCTTCTCGCGGAAGGCGGCCATGCCCTCCTTCTGGTCCTCGGTGTCGAAGAGGCTCGCGAACACGTGCTTCTCGAGGCGCAGGCCCTCGGCCAACGGGGTCTCGAGCGCGGCATCCAGCACGGCCTTCGCCGCGTACAGCGACGGCAGGCTCTTCGACGCGATGGTCTCGGCGGTCTTCTGCGCCTCGGCGAGCAGGTCGGCGGCGGGGACGACGCGCGAGACGAGTCCCGACCGCTCGGCCTCCGCAGCATCCATCATCCGTCCCGTGAGGATCAGCTCGGCCGCCTTGTAGTAGCCGACCGCGCGGATGAGGCGCTGCGAACCGCCCATCCCCGGGATGACCCCGAGGTTGATCTCGGGCTGGCCGAAATTCGCGGAGTCGGCGGCCAGGATGATGTCGCACATCATCGCGAGCTCGCACCCGCCCCCGAGCGCGTAGCCCGAGACGGCGGCGATCACCGGCGTGCGCACGGCGGCGAACTGCGTCCAGCCGCCGAAGTGGTCGCCCATCAGCATCTCGAGCCCCGACTTCGACTCCATCTCCTTGATGTCGGCGCCGGCGGCGAATGCACGCTCCGAGCCGGTCACGACGATCGCGCCGATCCCTTCATCGGCATCGAAGACGGATGCTGCGGCCACCACGTCGCGGCACACCTGCGCGTTCAGCGCGTTGAGCGCCTCGGGCCGGTTGAGGGTGATCCAGCCGACCCGGCCGCGGGTCTCGACGAGGATGGTGTCGTACTCGGTCATATCTCTCCTCGGTTGCGGGCTGCTGTTTGCCTGTCACATTGTGTCGCCCCGGGCGTCACTTCGTGACAGGTGAGCTGATGGGAGCCAGGGGTGCTGCTGCTCACCTGTCACAACGTGCCGAGCTCGGCGGCAGATCGTGACAGGTGAGCGACTCGGGGCGGAGCCGGGTCAGTCCGAGAACTCGCGGATCGAGTTGATGATGCCCGAGAAGTCCTGGCCCGCGCCGGGGCCGTCGGCGTAGTGCGCGTAGATCTCGCGCGCGAGCATGCCCATGCGGGCGTCCACTCCGGTGAGCTGCACCGCCTGCTCGGCAAGGCCCAGGTCCTTGTTCATGAGTGCACCGGCGAATCCGGGCTGATAGTCGCGGTTCGCCGGACTCGTCGGCACCGGCCCGGGCACCGGGCAGTTCGTCGTCAGCGCCCAGCACTGCCCCGACGCATTCGAGGCGACGTCGAACAGCGCCTGGTGCGAGAGCCCCAGCCGCTCCCCCAGCACGAACGCCTCGGCCACCGCGATCTGCGACACCGCGAGGATCATGTTGTTGCACACCTTCGCGGCCTGGCCGAGTCCGGCCCCGCCGCAGTGCACGACGCGGCGGCCCATCGCCTCGAGCAGCGGCCTGGCCGCTTCGAAGTCGTCGTCCGTGCCGCCCACCATGAACGCGAGCGTGGCGTTCTCGGCGCCGACCACCCCACCCGACACGGGCGCGTCGAGCGAGCGGTGCCCGGCCGCCTCGGCGAGCGCGTGCGCGGCGCGCGCCTCGTCCACGGCGATCGTCGAGCAGTCGATGAACAGTGCTCCGGATGCTGCGACCCCGAGCAGCCCCGCCGCCCCCTCCGAACCCCGATAGGCGTCGAGCACTTGCGCGCCGGTCTGGAACATCGTGATGACGACGTCCGCGGCGGTGGCAGCATCCGTTCCCGAATCCGCGACGGCGAGCCCGGCGCCCCGTGCCGCCTCGACCGCGGCGGGGAAGACGTCGAAGCCGACCACCTCGTGACCGGTGCCGGCGAGATTCCGCGCCATGGGCAGGCCCATGTGGCCGAGCCCCAGGAATGCGATCTTCATGTCGGACCTCCTCGTCCTGAGATCGTCAGTGCGCGAGCAGCTGGCGGCCGATGATCACGCGCATGATCTCGTTGGTCCCCTCCAGGATCTGATGCACGCGCAGATCGCGCACCACCTTTTCGATCCCGTACTCGTGGAGGTAACCGTACCCGCCATGCAGCTGGAGGGCCTGGTTGGCGACGGTGAAGCCCGCATCGGTCGCGAACCGCTTGGCCATCGCGCACTGCATCGATGCGTCCGGCGCCTTCGCATCGAGGGCGGCCGCCGCATCGCGCACGAGGGCGCGCGCCGCACGCAGCTCGGTGGCCATATCGGCGAGCGCGAACACCACGGCCTGCTTCTCGGCGAGCGGCTCGCCGAAGGTGAAGCGCTCGTGCACATAGGTGACGGCGCGGTCGAGCGCCCACTGCGCGCCGCCCAGCGAGCACGCGGCGATGTTGATGCGGCCGCCGTCGAGCGCCGACATCGCGATCTTGAAGCCCTGCCCCTCACCGCCGAGGACGTTCGCGGCGGGCACCCGCACCTCGTCGAGGATCACCTGCCGCGTCGGCTGGGCGTTCCATCCCATCTTGTGCTCGACCTGGCCGAACGAGAGCCCAGGGGTGTCGGCCGGAACGAGGAACGCGGTGATGCCGCGACCGCCGGCGTCGGCATCCGTGCGGGCCATCACGATGTAGACCGATGCCTCGCCTCCGCCGGAGATGAACTGCTTGACGCCGGTCAGCACGTACTCGTCGCCCGAGCGGATCGCGCTCGTGGCGATCGCGGCGGCATCCGATCCCGCCCCCGGCTCGGTGAGGCAGTAGCTGCCGAACCCCTGCATCGACGTCAGGAGCGGAAGCCACTCGTGGCGCTGAGCGTCGGTCCCGTAGGCGTCGATCATCCACGCGACCATGTTGTGGATGGAGATGTACGCGGCGATGGCCGGGTCGCCCTTCGCCAGCTCCTCGAAGATCAGCACCGCGTCCGAGCGCGAAAGGCCCGAGCCGCCGATGTCCTCCTGGACGTAGATCCCGCCGAGGCCGAGGTCGCCGCCGAGCTGCAGCGTCTCGCGGGGGAAGTGCGATGTCGCGTCCCACTCCAGCGCGTGCGGCGCGAGTTCGGACTGCGCGAAATCGCGCACGGCTTCGATGATGGCTGCGCGCTCGTCCTCGCTGATGGCGGCGGGAGCGAGCACGGGGACAGGGGTGGCGTCCATTACGTCTCTCCGGTGAGTCAGGGTGACGGCTTCGTCACGACTACCAGAATACTAGGACATCCATGTAATTGCTCGGGATCCCGTGCACCGGAATCGTCCAGCGCTGTTCACCCCGGGGTCATCTTCGCCATCCAAGCTCGAGCCGATTCGGTGTGGACGCTGGGTTCCATTCCGTGTCGCACCCGCACCCCCTTACCGAGGACACGCATGCCTTCGCATCTCTTCCGCCGCGCCGTCGCGTTCACCGCGACGACCGCGGCTGTCTGCGCGCTCGCGCTGACCAGCAGCACCGCGGCATCCGCCGCGCTCGTTCCGGACTACTTCAGCGACTCCGCCCCGAACGCCGCACTCGCGCTGACCCCGCTCGGCTCCCACGAGTCCGGCGTCTACGGGGAGTCCGCCGCCGAGATCGTGCAGGCGTACCGCGACCGCCTGTTCGTTGTCAACGCGCAGGCCGGCACGGTGCTCGTGCTCGACAACAGCGGCCCCGAGCAGCCGACCGCGCTGTTCTCGATCGCCTCGAAGGGCGTCGCGAACTCGCTCGCCATCCGCGACGACGGCCTCGGCGTGGTCGCGTTCGAGGCGGAGACCAAGACCGACAAGGGTCACCTCGTGTTCTTCGACGCGAACAAGGACTCGGCCGAAGCCTCAGTGCTCGGGCAGGTCGAGGTTGGCGCCCTCCCCGACATGGTCACCGTCTCGAAGGACGGCAAGTACGCGGTCGTGGCGAACGAGGGGGAGCCCGCCGACGACTTCTCGCTCGACCCCGAGGGCTCGATCAGCGTCGTGACGCTTCCGGCCGGCGTCGCCGCTCCGGCCCAGAGTGCGGTCAAGACCGCCGGCTTCGGCGCCTTCGAGGCCGGTGGCACCAAGACGCTCGACCCGAGGGTGCGCGTGTTCGGCCCCGACGTCGCTGCACCCGACCAGGGCGACAAGGCGCTCACGGCCAACCGCGTGAGCCGCAACCTCGAGCCGGAGTACATCACGGTCGACGGCACGACCGCCTACGCGGCGCTGCAGGAGGGCAATGCGATCGCGGTCATCGACCTCACCAAGGCCGAGGTCACCTCGATCCTGCCGCTCGGCTACAAGGACTACGGCGTCGCAGGCAACGGCCTCGACCCCAGCGACCGCGACCCGCAGGGCGCACCCACGGTCAACATCGCGACGTATCCCGGCCTCAAGGGCCTGTACATGCCCGACGGCATCCAGTCGTTCTCGGCGACGGTCGGCGGCAAGACCGCGACCTACCTCGTCACCGCGAACGAGGGCGACGCGCGCGAGTGGGGCGTGGAAGACACCGACTCGTACTTCATCGACGAGGCCCGCATCAAGGACTTCGGCAAGGACGGCCTCGCCGGCATCTGCGCCGACAGCCCGCTCGCCGGCCTGCAGGGCGGCCACGACCTTGGCCGCCTCAAGGTCGTGGCCGACCTCGGCCAGGCCGAGGGTGCCGACTGCTACAGCGAGCTGTACGCGTACGGCGGCCGCTCATTCTCGATCTGGGACACGAAGGGCACCCTGGTCTTCGACTCGGGCGACGACTTCGAGCAGATCACGTCGCAGATCCCGGGCCTGGTCTTCAATGCCAGCAACGACAACAACAACAGCAACGACCGCAGCGACGACAAGGGCCCCGAGCCCGAGAACGTCACGATCGGCGTCGTCGGCGGCAAGACCTACGCCTTCGTCGGCCTCGAGCGCGTCGGCGGCGTGATGGTCTACGACATCACCGACCCGACGGCGGCCCAGTACGTCACCTACGTCAACAACCGCGACTTCACGCAGGACGTCGAGTCGGCGGCGGCGGGCGACCTGGGCCCCGAGGGCATCCAGTTCATCTCGGCGCTGCGCTCGTCGACCGGCACACCGCAGCTCGTCGTGGGCAGCGAGGTCTCGGGCACGACCACCGTGTGGGACGTCGCTCAGCTCACCGCCTCGCAGCCCGATGTGCGCGTGCTGACGATCAACGACTTCCACGGGCGCCTCGTGCAGGAGACCGGCGGCGTCGCGGGCGCCGCGGTGCTCGCGGGTGCGGTCGACAAGTACCGTCAGCAGAACCCGAACACGCTGTTCGTCTCGGCCGGTGACAACATCGGCGCCTCGGCGTTCGAGTCGTTCATCGACGACGACGACCCCACCATCGACGCGCTCGTCGCGGCCGGCCTCGACGCGAGCGCCGTCGGCAACCACGAGTTCGACCAGGGCTTCGACGACCTCGTGAACGACGTCATCCCGAGCTTCGAGGGCGACGAGAACGCCGACGCGATGAGCGACTTCGCCCTCGGTGCGAACGTCTTCGTGAAGGGCACCGACGACCACGCGCTGCAGCCGTACACGATCAAGACGGTGAACGGCACGAAGATCGCGTTCGTCGGCGTCGTCACGACTCAGACGGCCGGCATGGTGAGCCCCGACGGCATCGCCGACATCGAGTTCCGCGACCTGGTCGACTCGGCCAACGATGCGGCGGCGGATGCTGCGGCGGAAGGCGCCGACGTCGTCATCCTGCTCGCCCATGAGGGCGCCGCGAGCTCGGCGCTCGAGGCCAGCCAGGCCGACGACGCGTTCGGCGACCTGGTCGAGAACGCGTCGGACGACATCGACGCCATCGTCTCGGCGCACACGCACCAGCGGTACGCGCACGAGATCGGCGGTCGCCCGGTCATCCAGGCGCACCAGTACGGCACCGCGCTCGGAACGCTCGACATCGAGCTGACCGAGACCGGCGAGCTCGAGTCGATCACCGGCGGCACCGTGTCGCTGTACGACTCGGTGGTGAGCCAGCACGTCGCCTACCCTCAGACCGCGACGAAGTCCATCGTCGACCAGGCCGTGACGGTCGCGACCGAGAAGGGGCAGGTGCAGGTCGGCTCGATCACCGCCGACATCCTCCGCGGCAAGACCTCGACCGGCAGTGAGGACCGCGGCGTGCACTCCACGCTCGGCAACACCATCGCCGACGTCTACCTGTGGGCGACGAGCGCCAATCCGGGCTACGGCGGCCAGGACGCGCAGATCGCGTTCATGAACCCGGGGGGCCTGCGCAACGACCTGCTGTTCGGCGACGACGACGGGGCGATGTCGTACCGTGAGGTCGCGAACGTCCAGCCGTTCGGCAACACCCTGGTCACGCTCGACCTGACCGGCGTGCAGATCAAGGAGATCCTCGAGCAGCAGTGGCAGCCCGACGGCGCGTCGCGCCCGAAGCTCGCCCTCGGCGTCTCGAAGGGCTTCACCTTCGAGTACGACCCGTCGGCCGCCCGCGATGCGCACATCGTGTCGATGCAGTATCAGGGTGAAGAGATTTACCCCACCGACACCTTCCGCGTCGTGACGAACTCGTTCCTGTCGGCCGGTGGAGACAACTTCTTCTCCTTCGCCGACGGCACGAACGTGCTCGACTCGGGCCAGATCGACCTGCAGGCCACGGTGGACTTCTTCGCCGCAGCCGGTGGCCCGGTCGCCCCGTCGCCTGCGGACCGCGCGTACCTGCTCGGCGAGCAGCCCCCGGTCGAGGGCACGGACCCCGGCACCGGCCCGGGGACCGACCCCGGCACCACCACCCCGCCCACTCCCGTGAACCCCGGCGGCAACCCGCCGGCCGCGGGTGCGCAGCGCGGCGGCGACTGGGCCAAGGTCGACGTCGGCCCGGGCCGTGTCGAGCAGGGCGGCACGCTCCGCGTCTCCCTCTCGGGCCTCGAGCCGGGTCAGACCGTGGCCGCGACGCTGTTCAGCGACCCGGTGGTGGTCTCGGGCATCCCCGCCGCCGACGCACAGGGCCGCCTGAGCTTCACCGTGGTCATCCCGTCCGACATCGCGCTCGGCGACCACCGCCTGGTGATCACGTCGGCAGGTCTGGACCCGATCGAGGTCGGCGTCACGGTCGTCGCGCCCGGGGCCCTCGCCGCCACCGGCTCGGAGTTCCCGTGGGGGATCACCGTCGGCGGCGCCGCAGTGCTGATGATCGCCGGTGCGGCGCTCTTCGTGATCCGCAGGCGTCGCGAGACCACCGCGGACTGACGTCCTCCTGCACGACGAGGCGGCCCCCACCTTCGGGTGAGGGCCGCCTCTGCGTGTCACTGGTCCCAGACCATGAACGGGCGCAGTTCCAGCTGTCCGTTGCGGGCCATCGGATGCCGCGACGCGATCTCGATCGCCTCCTCCAGGTTCTCGACCTCGAGGATGTCGAAGCCGCAGATCACCTCGGCGGTCTCGACGAACGGACCGCGGCTCGTGAGCACCTTGCCGCCGCGCACCTTCACCACCGTGGAGTCGGACTGCGGCGCGAGCACCTCGCCGATGACCCGCTTGCCGCTGGCGTCGAGCGGATCGACCCACAGGTCGACGTCCGACTCGTCGGCCTCCGCGTCGGGCTCGAGCGACGTGACGACGAACATCATGTACTTCATGGGGTGATCCTTCCGGTTGTGGGCGGCCGTCCGCCAGCCTCACTCCGGTCGTCGCACGGCCGCCGGCGAAGTCGACAATTCGGTGTCGCGGATTCTTCGCGCTGTCCGAATCGGCATTCGCGGCCCGATCAGACGACCGCGGATGCCGATTTCGACAGCGCGGCCGCAGGACTCCGGCCGCGGATGCCGATTTCGACCGCGGATGCTGATTCCGACCGCGCAGAATCATCCTCCGGGCGGACTCGGATGAGACTCCGGGCTGACGCGGTGGCGCGCCTCGCTCCGTAGCGTCGAAGGCATGGTCAGCACCACGTCCACGATCCCGGTCACCCGTCGCCGCGAGCTCTCCGCTACCGCGGCGCTGCTTCTCACCATCGGGGGCAACATCCTCGTCGTCACGATCGCCGCGCTCGCGGTCGCCGGTGTCGCCGTCGCGGCCCTCGCGGTGTTCGGGCGGCAGCTGATGGAACTGCTCTAGCCACGCCGCATGACCGCGCCCGCCCGTCACGATGACGGGCGGGCGCGGTGGTGCGACGACGGTGTCAGCGGCGCTGGTTCTCGACCAGCACCACCGCGGTGCGCGCCGGCACCGTGACCGTTCCGGTCGAGGCGTTCCACGTGGTCGTCTTCACGACGGGGTCCGAGCCCTTCGCCAGCGCCGGCGTCAGGGCGAACGAGCGGCCCTTCAGCTCCGCGACCGTCTGCGTCGCCGGGGCGGTCCCCGCGTTGAAGACCACCAGCGCGCCCTTCAGCTTCGGGTCGACGTCCTTGCCCACGAGGTCGTCGATGAGCACTACGATCACGCCGGGGTCGGCATCCGTCCCGCTGTTCGGGAACGAGACCTTCTGGTCGATGAGGTCGGCAGACCCGAGCCGGAGCAGCCCCACCTCGTCGCGCACGCGGAGCAGATCGAGAGCGGATGCCTCGGCCGTGGCGATGTCGGAGGCGCCGGGCTTGTTCGCCGGGTCGGCGAGGAGCGGCTGCTTGATCGCCCACGAGGTGCCGTTGTCGGCCTGGCGCGGGAGGCCCGACCCGAAGGTCGACTCCTGCCCCGTCCAGTCGATGCGGTTGAACCAGTCCCCCGCGTTGTAGCTGTTGCGGTCGAGCGACTTCGAGCGCAGCAGCTCGGTGCCGGCGTGCCAGAACGACGGCGTCTGCGCGTAGGTCGTCGTCGCGAGCGACAGCGTGTTCATGCGCACGCGGTCCGCCATCGCCGTGTCGGCCGGGAGCTTCAGCACCGACAGGTCGTAGAGCGTCTCGTTGTCGTGCGCGTCGACGTACGTGATGATCTCGTCGGGCTGATCGGCGTAGCCGGCCGGCGAGCCGCGGTAGTCGAGCTCGTCGCCCGCCTTCACGGTGCCCGTGTGGTCGGTCAGCGTGTAGTCGCGGAGGTTGCCCGCGAGGCCCAGCTTCACGAGGTCGGTCTGGTGCGCGAGGTCGGCGAGGGCCTGCTCGGTGGTGCCGTTGATCGGCGCGCCGTTGGGGTCGGTGCCGAGGCCGGTGCCGAAGCCCTGCTGCTGGATCGTGTCGCTCGCCACCGGGCTGCCGCCGTGTACGGCGTCGCGCAGCCGGTCGCTGAACGTGCCGATGCCGGTGCCGCCGAGCTGCCCCTGCGTGGCCTGCTCGAAGAGGGCGTTGTTCGCGACCTCGCCGAAGTTCCAGCCCTCTCCGTAGAGATAGATCGCCTTGCCGTCGACGCCGTCCTTCTTCAGCGTGAGCTCGTCGAGCGCCGCGCGGATCGCGAGCATGTTCTCCTTCGAGTGGTGGCCCATGAGGTCGAAGCGGAAGCCGTCGACCTTGTAGTCACGCGCCCACGTCACGACCGAGTCGACCATGAGCTTCTGCGCGACCTCGTGCTCGGTGGCCACGTTCTGGCAGCACGTCGAGGTCTCGACGCCGCCCGCGAGGTTGAGCCGCTGGTAATAGCCGGGCACGACCTGATCGAGCACCGACGTCGGCGCCTGACCCGATGCCGAGGTGTGGTTGAACACCTGGTCGAGCACGACCTGCAGGCCCATGCCGTGCAGCGCCCCCACCATCGAACGGAACTCCGCCACGCGGGCGCCGCCCTCGGGGTCCGTGGCGTACGAGCCCTCGGGCACCGAGTAGTGGTACGGGTCGTAGCCCCAGTTGAAGCCGTCGGCGTCGACGACCTTCTCGACGCAGGCCTGCTGCTCGGTGCTGTCGGGCGTGAACGACGCGAGGTCGCAGTCCGGCGTCAGCTGCTTCGAGCGGTCCTCCTCGATCGTCGCGATGTCGAAGGTCGGCAGCAGGTGCACCGTGTTCACGCCCGCATCGGCGAGCTGGCGCAGCTGCGTCGCACCCGCGCTGTCGCGCGAGAACGCCGCATAGGTGCCACGCTCGGCCTCGGGCACGGACTCGTCGGTGATCGAGAAGTCGCGCACGTGGAGCTCGTAGATCGCGCGGTCGACCGGGCGGTCCACCACGGGCGCCTTCGTCTTCTCCCAGCCCTTCGGACGCCAGTCCTTGTCGTCGAGGTCGATCGCGACGGAGCGCTCGGAGTTCGTCGTCAGCGCGACCGAGTACGGGTCGGTGACGTCGTTCGTCTCGATCTTCCCGGTGGTCGGCGCGTAGACGACGACCTCCCACAGGTATTCGTCGCCCTTCAGCGCCTTCGTACCCTTCACGGTCCAGATTCCGGATGCCGCGTCCCACGCCGCCTCGTGGCGCACGGGGTCGCCGTCGGCTCCGGCCTCCCACGTGAGCAGCGTCGCGCTCTGGGCGGTGGGCGCCCACAGGCGGAACGTCGGCTTGTCCTTCGAGAGCGTGACACCGAGGTCGGCGTCGGCCACCTCGTCCGCGTAGAGGTCGTCGAGCACACCCGGGATCTGCACCCCGGTGAAGCCCGCAAGCACGCCGTCGGCGTCGCGCTGCGACACCGCGAGCTGGCCGCGGACCAGAGCCGCAGCATCCGTCCCCGCAGGCACGCTCAGCGCGACGAAGCTCGCGAGAGCCGGGAACCGCGCCTTCTGCTCAGCGGTCAGACCGCCCTCGATCACCGTGAGGTCGACCGCGTCGCCGCCGGTGACCTCGCCGTCGACGAGAGCGACGGATGCCTCGGCCGACGCGTGCAGCTGCCACGAGGCGTCGGCAGGGACGGCGCCGAGATCGGCCGGCCAGGCGATCGTGTCGGCGTCGATCCAGTGCGCGCGCTGCTCGCCCACACCGGCGAGCGGCGGGTCGGTGACCTCGATCTCGAGCACGTGGGTGGAAAGGGTGTACCGGAACACGATCAGCTTGCCGTCGCTCGCGCTGAACGAGTAGTTCGCGCCGCCGGGCGCGCCGCCCACGCCGTAGTTCTCGTTCCAGCTGAGCCCGTGCGCGACCTTGATCTCGTAGGCGCCGGCCGGGATCTCGTCGGTCGAGAACTCGTAGACGCCATCCTTGTCACCATCGGCCATGAGGGTCGCGAGGCAGCCCGGGTCCCAGTCGCCGGCACACCCCAGCTCGCTCTGCGCGGAGCCCGGCAGCGTCACGGTGGGGCCTTCGGCCGTCGACTGCACGACGTTCGAGCGCGGGTCGAAGTAGAAGGTGATCGGGCCGCCGGCGTGAGCCATGGTGATGTTCGCACCGCCCGGAGCGCCGTTCGCGCCGTAGTTCACGTCCCACGTGCCGTTGATCGCGACCTTGTACTCGTACGTGTTCGCCGGAAGGTCGAACGTGCCGGCCCAGATGCCGTCGGCGCGCAGCGTGAGCTTCGCCGCCTCGCAGCCGGGGGTCCAGTCGCCCGCGCAGCCCATCTCGGAGTTGAGGTTTCCGGGCACGGTCACCATGTCGATCGGCGACTCGGGCTCCTCCTCGACGACGAGCGACACGGCGTTGCCCACCGACGCGTAGGTCGAGGCGGCGGCGTGGCGTCCGGCGGCGTCGGTCGTGACCGCGCGGTACTCGACGAGCGTGCCGTTCGCGAGGCCTTCGATCGTGTGGAAGACGCGCGGGTCGGTGTCTTCTGCGGTACCGAGCGCGTGCCACTCGTCCGATCCGGCGACGCGCCACGAGAAGCTCGTCTCCTGCCACGTCGCGTCATCGACGTCGGCGCTGATGGCGACGGAGCCCGTGAGACCCGCACCGGCGGCCGGCGCGTTCACCGAGATGGCCAGCGGCGACTCGGGAGCCGACACCGTCGCGCCGGCACGATAGACGACGGCCGACAGGGCCGGGACGGTGACGGATGCCGCGGCCGAGGCGTCCGTCGACAGCGCCGCGTCGGCGCCGTAGACCGGCGCGAACGACGCGTTCGCAGTGAGCGTCGTGAGGTTCACCGTCTTGGCAGCCGTCGTGTTGTTGAGCGCGACCAGGTACTCGACCTCGTCCTTGCGGTCGACGCGCGAGAAGGCGTAGACGCCGGCGCCGTTGTCGGCGTAGCGCTCGATCTGCGCCCCGGTGACGAGCGTCGGGTGCGCCGCACGCAGGGCCGCGAGATCGGCGATGCGCTGGTAGACCGGGGCGGCGGTGTCGTAGCGGTCGACCGACCCTGCGGTCGTGCCGTCGATGAGCTTCTGGTTCTGATACTCCGCGACCTCGGTCGCGAAGAGCGTCTGGCGTGCGTCCTTGTCGCCGCCGGTGCCCGCGAAGCCCTGCTCGTCGCCGTAGTAGACGACGGGCTGGCCGCGGCCGAGGAACATCAGGTCGTGCGCGAGCAGGTCGCGCCCGAGGGCGTCAGGGGTCGACTGCAGCATGTAGCCGACACGGCCCATGTCGTGGTTGCCGAGGAAGGTCGGCAGCGCCGTGGCGGACGTGTCTGTCGTCGTGTACCAGTCGTCGCCCGCGTACAGAGCCTGCAGCCCCTTCGCACTGTTGCCCGCGGCGAAGCTGACGGCCGACGACTGGAAGGTGAAGTCGAGCACCGAGTTCATGTCGGTGTCGCGGACGTACGGCGACAGCTTGACCGGGTCGGCGTCGTAGACCTCGCCGAACATGAAGAAGTCCTTCTTGCCGAGGGAGTGGGCGTAGTCGAGCACCTCGGTGGTCCACTGCTCCCAGAACTCGAAGTTCACGTGCTTGGCGGTGTCGATGCGGAAGCCGTCGATGCCGAGGTCGATCCAGTTCTGATAGACGGCGACGAAGCCGTTCACGACCGTCGGGTGCTCGGTCATCAGGTCGTCGAGGCCCGAGAAGTCCCCGTACGTGACCGACTCGCCCGACCACGTCGAGTCGCCGCGGTTGTGGTACATCGTGGGGTCGTTCAGCCACGCCGGGACCTTCGCGGTCGCGTCGTCGACCACGGGGGTGTACGGGAACGAGGTCGCGGCGTCCAGCTCCGGGAAGGTGTCGGTGCCCGCGTAATCCGCCGGATCGAAGGCCGTGCCCGAGGCGTCCTTGTACGGGCTCGTCGCCTGGTCGATGTACGAGTACTGCCCCTGGGTGTTCGAGATCAGGTCGGCGGTGTGGTTGGTGATGATGTCGAAGTAGACCTTGATCCCCTTGGCATGCGCCTCGTCGATCAGTGCCTCGAGCTCAGCGTTGGTGCCGAGGTGCGGGTCGATCTGCGTGAAGTCGGTGATCCAGTACCCGTGGTAACCGGCGCTCGCGTTCGCGCCTTCGCCCTGCACGGGGTTGTTCTTGAAGCTCGGGGTCAGCCAGATCGCGGTCGTGCCGAGGCCGTCGATGTAGTCGAGCTTCTCGCGCAGGCCCGCGATGTCGCCGCCGTTGTAGAAGCCCTTGTCGGCCGGGTCGAAGCCCGTGGTGAGCCGGTCCCCGGCGAGCCCGCCCTGGTCGTTCGCGGTGTCGCCGTTCGCGAAGCGGTCGGTCATGACGAAGTAGAACTGCTCCTGGCTGCCCGGCTGGCGCACCGGTGCCGCGACGAGCGCGTCGTCGTCGGCCGTGTACCCGGCACGCAGGCTCTTCGCCTCGAGGCCCACGCGATGGGTGTTGTCATCGAACACGAAGCGCAGCTTCGACGGGCCGGCGATCGTCAGCGGGACGTTGTCACCCCCGCCGCCCAGTCCGTACGACTCGTCCCACGCGTCGTTGACGGCCACCTTGTACTCGTACGAGCCGGCCGGCACGTCGAACTCGGCGGCGTACACGCCTGCTGTGTCGGTGGCGGCGAGCTCGGTCGCCGCGCAGTCGGGCTTCCAGTCGTCGGCGCAGCCGAGTTCGGATTGCAGGCTGCCGACGAGCGCGAACGTGCGCTCGGCGGCGGCTGCGGGCGCGATCTGGACCACTCCCCCCGTCACGATGAGCGCCGCCGTGGCAAGGCTGGCGGTGAGTGTTCGGGCACGTCCTGGGGTCGACTTCGACACGGGAGCTCCTGGGGTGGGGCGATGGGCACGCCGACGTGCCCGCGGTGCAGTTGTGCGGCCGACACTAACAGCGGCATCGCGAGAATTGCAAGCGCTTACAGAATGAGAAGGCTTTCATCGAGCCGATGCTGCGGGCCGAGGCATCCGTTTGCCTGCTATTCACGCAACCGCTTGCAGAACGGCGGCGACCCGCCGAAGGTCACAAGTTGATACCGCCGGGCCCCGTATCCGGCATCCCGACGCACACTGGACTGCATGTGGTGGACGTTCCTCAAGGCACTCAAGGGCGGTGAGCACCGCGTCGCGCCCACGACGTGGATCGCCGCGACCGCCGCGGTCGTCTACGCGGTCTCGCCGATCGACCTGATCCCCGAGCTCGTGCTCGGGCCCCTCGGATTCACCGACGACCTCGGCGTCTGGAGCATCCTCGCCCTGCTCCTGGTGCGCGAGCACCACCGGTGGCAGGCGGGCCTGCAGGCTCCGTAGGGTCAGTCGTCGCCCGCGACCGCGCAGGCGCTCCCGAAGCCCAGGTGCAGGAGCCCGTCGACCGTGGTCCTGTCCCGGATGCTCATGCGCTCGATCGGCAGCGTCGCCGAGACAGGGGATCCGCGCCGACCCCGAGGGCGATCTCCCCGGTCTCGGCGGAAATCCCTTGCCTCGACGACACCGTCGGGTGGGCGCCCTAGAGCCGTTCGATGATCGTCGCGTTCGCCATGCCGCCGCCCTCGCACATCGTCTGCAGCCCGTAGCGCCCGCCGGTCGCCTCGAGGTGGGAGACGAGGGTGCCGAGCAGCCGTGTGCCCGATGCCCCGACCGCGTGGCCGAGGGCGATCGCGCCGCCCCACGGGTTCAGCTTCGCCGGGTCGGCATCGAGGTCCTGCTGCCAGGCCAGCGGCACCGAGGCGAACGCCTCGTTCACCTCATAGGCGTCGAGGTCGGCGATCGACAGCCCGCTGCGCTCGAGGATGCGCCGAGTCGCGGGGATGGGCCCCGTCAGCATCATGATCGGGTCGTCGCCGACGACGGCGAACGAGTGGAACCGCGCCCGGGGCGTGAGTCCGAGCTCGGTCGCCTTCTCCTCGCTCATGATGAGAGCAGCGGATGCCGCATCCGTGAGCGGCGACGAATTGCCTGCGGTGATGCGCCAATCGAGGTCGGGGAACCGCGCGGCGAGCTCGTCGGTGCGGAACGCGGGATTCAGCCCGGCCAGCGATTCCACGGTGGTGCCGGCGCGCACGGTCTCGTCGAACGCGACCGCGTCGGAGTCGCCGGCGAGGACCGGGACCACCTGCGAGTCGAAGGCGCCGTGGT
This sequence comes from Microbacterium trichothecenolyticum, assembly GCF_041938625.1. Taxonomy (GTDB): domain Bacteria; phylum Actinomycetota; class Actinomycetes; order Actinomycetales; family Microbacteriaceae; genus Microbacterium; species Microbacterium trichothecenolyticum_D. Next base: position 4,167,755 of record NZ_CP169427.1, read on the forward strand.
TCCAGGCCTCCACTGCCCGCCGATGCGACTCGGCGGAGTACGCGTCGAGCTGCTCGCGGCTGAGGCCCCACCTGTGCGCGATGAGCTCGGCGGAGACGCCCTGGTTCACGAGGCCGTCGGGGTAGCGCCGCATGAGGCCGGGGGCCTTCGTGCCGCCGATGCGCGACGAGCCGAGCGGCACGCGACTCATCGACTCCACGCCCGCGGCGATCACGATGTCGTACGCGCCCGCGATCACGCCCTGGGCCGCGAAGTGGGCGGCCTGCTGGCTCGAGCCGCACTGACGGTCGATGGTGACAGCGGGCACGGTCTCATCGAAGCCTGCGGCCAGCACGGCGTGCCGTGCGACGTTCATGGCCTGGTCGCCGACCTGACTCACGCACCCCATGAGCACGTCGTCGATCTGCCGCGACTCGAGGCCGTTGCGCTCGAGCAGCGCGCGCAGCACGTGCGCCGCGAGATCGATGGAGTGGACGGCGCTCAGCGCTCCCCCGGGCTTGCCGCGCCCGGACGGCGTGCGGACGACATCGACGATGACGGCGTGGGGCATGGGAGACCTCCTCCTCAGAAGCCTAAGACGGTGACGGATGCTGCGGCCCGGCGCTCGTGCACGGGCCGCGGAACCGCGTCAGGCGCGAACGTCGGGGGTCGCGTAGGTGCTGCGCTGCTCGATGACCGCCAAGGTGCAGCGCGAGACGCACACGAGGCGGCCGGCCTCGTCGGCGATGCGGATCTCCCACACGTGCACCCGACGCCCGACGTTGATCGGCGTCACCGTGCCGATGACCCAGCCCGACGAGATCGGGCGCAGGTGGTTGGCGTTGATCTCCATGCCCACGACATGGAACCGCTCACGGTCCACGGCGAGGTAGCCGGCCCACGACGCGAGCGTCTCTGCGAGCGCGACCGAGGCCCCGCCGTGGAGCACGCCCGCGGGCTGCACGGAACGGTGGTCCACCGGCATCCGTCCCACCAGCGCATCGTCGCGGATCGCGACGATCTCGATGCCGAGGTTCTCGATGAGCGTGCCCGGCGCCATCGCCGACAGGTCGATGGCGGCGACGTCGCCGAACCAGAGGCTCATGGCCTCACCCCGCGGCTTCCTCTGCACGTTCGGCGGCGGCCTGGTGCGCAGCATCCGGAACATAACCGTCGATGTGGCGCTCATGGGGCCCGTTGTACTCCGACAGCGGGCGGATGAGCGCGTTCGAGGCGAGCTGCTCCATGATGTGCGCGGTCCAGCCGGTCACGCGGGCCGCGACGAACAGCGGTGTGAAGGTCAGCGTGTCGAAGCCCATCAGGCTGTACGCCGGACCCGACGGGTAGTCGAGGTTCGGGTAGATGCCCTTGCGGCCCACGAACTCGCTCTCGAGCGTCTCGTAGAGCGCGGCCACGTCGGGCCGGTCGTAATGCTCGACGAGCGTGTCGAGCGCCGCCTTCATGGTGGGCACCCGCGAGTCGCCCTTCTTGTACACGCGATGGCCGAAGCCCATGATCTTGCGCTTCTCGGCGAGCGCCTGGTCGAGCCACGGCCCGACGTTCTCGGCGGTGCCGATCTCGTCGAAGATGTGCAGCACGGCCTCATTGGCGCCGCCGTGCAACGGGCCCTTCAAGGCGCCGATCGCCGCGACGACCGCCGAGTAGAGGTCGCTGAGCGTCGAGGTCACGACACGGGCGGTGAACGTCGAGGCGTTGAACGAGTGCTCCGCGTACAGGATCATCGAGCGGTTGAACGCGTCGACCACGACGTCGTCGGCGGTCTCGTCGAACGTCATCCACAGGAAGTTCGCGGCGTAATCGAGGTCGTCGCGCGGAGCGACGGGCTGCAGTCCGCGGCGGCGGCGTTGCCCGTAGGCGACGATCGCGGGAAGCACGGCGAACAGTCGCACGCTGCGCGCCAGGTTCTCCTCCTCGCTCCCGGCCACATCGAGCACCGAGCCGGTGCCGGCCAGGTCGCGCGCGCCGATGAGGCTCACCGCGGTGCGCACCTCGTCCATCGGATGCGCGTCGATCGGCACGAGATCGATCGCGGCACGCACATCGGCGGGGAGGTGCCGGTACGCACGCTCGGTCGCGCGCAGCTGCGCGAGCTGCACGTCGGTCGGGAGCTCGCCGTGCCACAGGAGGTAGGCGACCGCCTCGAACGACTGCGTCGCGGCGAGCTCCTGCACCGGGTAACCGCGGTACAGCAGCGAGTTCGTCTCGGGGTTGACCTTCGAGACCGCCGTGTAGTCCACGACGACGCCGGCGAGCCCCTTCTTGATGTCGGGTTCGGTCATAGCCTTGCTCCTTTGCTTGGCCCGGTCGTTGAGCGAGCGTAGCGAGTCGAAACGCGTTTCGTCTCGTCGCTGCGCTCCTCGCTCAACGACCGGGAGCGTCGATCTGGAAGTTGAAGACGTCCTGGTCGAAGTGGTTGTACTGCTCGTAGTCGATGAGGTCGTAGAGGTCCGCGCGGTGCTGCATCTCGCCGAGCTTGGACGTGAGGTGTCCTTCGTCGATGAGCGTATCGAGAGCGCGGGATGCTGCGCCCATCGCGATGCGCAGGAGCGAGACCGGCCAGATCACGATGTTGACGCCGACGCCCTGCAGCTGGTCGACCGAGAAGAGCTCCGACTTCCCGAACTCGGTCATGTTGGCGAGGATCGGCACGTCGACGGCGGCGCGGATCGCGGCGAACTCCTCGAGCGTGCGCATCGCCTCGGGGAAGATCGCGTCCGCGCCCGCGTCGACGAGCGCCTTGGCACGGTCGATCGCGGCCGCCATCCCCTCCACGGCGCGGATGTCGGTGCGCGCCATGATCAGGAAGTTCGGGTCGCGGCGCGCGTCGGCGGCCGCCCGGATGCGCTTGATCGCGGTGTCCTCGTCCACGACGGCCTTGCCGTCGAGGTGGCCGCACCGCTTCGGGTTGATCTGGTCCTCGATGTGCGTGCCCGCGAGGCCCGCGTCTTCGAGCGTCTGGATCGTGCGGGCGACGTTCATCGGCTCGCCGAAGCCGGTGTCGGCGTCGATGATCGCCGGCAGGTCGGTCATGCGCGCGATCTGCTGGCCCCGCGCCGCCACCTCGGTGAGCGTCGTGAGCCCGATGTCGGGCAGGCCCAGGTCGGCGCTGAGCACCGCACCCGAGATGTAGACGCCCTCGAAGCCCTTGCGCTCGATGAGCCGGGCGCTCAGCGGATTGAACGCCCCGGGGAACCGCAGCAGCTCGCCGGACGCGAGGCGCGCGCGGAACAGCCGCCGCTTCTCGTGCGAAGGCACGGTGGAGTACAGCATCAGAAGAGTCCCTTCGGGGCCGGCGCGGAGGCCAGCACGCCGAAGTCGGCGACGATGGTGAGCTGCTGGACCTCTTCGGCGGTGAGCTCGGGCAGGCGCTCGGCGAGGTCGAGGAAGCGCTCGATCTCGTCTGCCGTGAGCACGGGCTCGGCGAGCAGGCGGAACTTGCGCACGTAGTCTTCGCGCGCGAACGGCCGGGCGCCGAGCGGGTGCGCGTCGGCGACGGCGATCTCGTCCTCGATGGTCTCGCCGTTCGCGAGGCGGATCTCGACGCGGCCGCCGAACGCCTTCTCGTCCGGGTCCTCCGAGTGGTAGCGGCGGGTCCACTCCTCGTCCTCGGCCGTGGTGATCTTCTGCCACAGCGCGACCGTGTCCTCACGCCCCGCCCGTGCCGGCAGGTACGAGTCGACGTGGTGCCAGCCACCGTCCTGCAGCGCGACCGCGAAGATGTACGGGATCGAGTGGTCCAGCGTCTCGCGCGACGCGGCCGGGTCGTACTTCTGCGGGTCGTTCGCGCCCGAGCCGATCACGTAGTGCGTGTGGTGCGACGTGTGCAGCACGATCGCCTCGACATTCGCCGGATCGGCCAGCTCCGGGTGCTCGCCGTGCAGCTTGCGCGCGAGGTCGATCCAAGCCTGCGCCTGGTACTCCGCCGAGTGCTCCTTCGTGTACGAGTCGAGGATGGCCCGCTTCGGCTCGCCCTGACCCGGCAGCGGCACCTCGTACGAAGCATCCGGCCCGTCCAGCAGCCACGCGATCACGCCGTCCTCGCCCTCGTAGATCGGGCTCGGCGACGTCTCGCCACGCATGGCGCGGTCGACGGCCTCGACCGCCATCTTGCCCGCGAACGCGGGGGCGTGCGCCTTCCACGTCGAGATCTCGCCCTTGCGCGACTGGCGCGTCGCCGTCGTGGTGTGCAGCGCCTGGCCGACGGCCTGGTAGATCGTCTCGACGTCGAGTCCCAGCAGGGTGCCGATGCCGGCGGCCGCTGACGGGCCGAGGTGGGCGACGTGGTCGATCTTGTGCTTGTGCAGGCTGATGGCGCGCACGAGGTCGATCTGGATCTCGTATCCCGTCGCCAGTCCCCGCACCAGCGCCGCCCCGTCGGCACCGACGTGCTGCGCGACCGCGACGATCGGCGGGATGTTGTCGCCCGGGTGCGAGTAATCGGCCGCCAGGAACGTGTCGTGGTAGTCGAGCTCGCGCACGGCGACCCCGTTCGCCCACGCCGCCCACTCCGGGCTCGTCTTGCGATCCAGCGCACAGCCGAACACGGTGGCGCCCGAACCGCCGACCGACACGGCGTGGTCGAGAGCCTGCTGACGCGCGGCGCTCACCGGTGCCCGGGTGAGGGATGCTGCCGCCACCGCCGCGTTGTCGATCACGCGGTTGATGATCATGTCGACGACGTCGGCGTCGACCTCGACGGGGTCGGCGGCGACTTCGGCGATGTGCCACGCGAGCTGCCCCTCGCGAGCGAGGTTCTCGTCGCTGCGGTGGACACGGAGGTGGTGGATGACGGTCATAGCTGGCCTTTCAGGTCGAGCGCGGGAGAGTTCGCGGGAGCCGCCGCGGTGAGCGACTCGAGGATGCTGCGGAGGGCGTTGTGCAGGTGCACGTGCGTCGCGTGGGCGGCGAGATCCGCGTCGCGTGCCGAGATCGCCGTCGCGATGAGGCGGTGTTCGGCGACGGATGCGGCGAGCCGAGCGGGATTGTCGCGCGCGAGTCGCCGCACCCTGACGAGATGGGTGCGCACCGTGCGCAGCGCCGCGGTGAGGTAGTCGTTCGCGACCGCGGCGTCGAGCGCGAGATCGAAGTCAGCGATGAGCGCGTAGTAGGGGTCGCGCCCATCGGCGCCCGCCCCGCCGCCGTCGAGGTCGACCCGCGCGAACTCGCGAGCGAGATCGGCGAAGACCGCGGTGTCTCCCCGCTCGGCGGCGAGCCGCGCGGCGGACTCCTCGAGGGCGCGGCGCACTTCGAAGATCTCACGGATGTCGTCGGCGTCGATCGCGGTGACCACCGTCACGCGGGGCGACTGCTGGGCGACGAGCCCGTCGGCGGCGAGCCGGCCGAGGGCTTCGCGCAGTGGCGTGCGGCTGACGCCGAGCCGGGCCGCCTGCTCGACCTCGCCGAGCACGGCACCGGGCCGCAGGACGCCGGACTGGATCTCGTCGAGGAGGGTCGCGTAGGCGCGGTCACTGGCCCGCATCCGCATCACCTCCTCGTCCGACACCTCGGCCAGTGTATACATAAATGCGCATGCACGCACCAGGTACAGGGTTCAAGCCGCTGAGGGTATACAAACCGCGCACAGCCGTGAGGAAAGCGTGAGGAGTATTCAGGAATTTGTGAATCCGGCGTAGCGTCTGCGCCATGACCACAGTCATCCGCACGAGCGGCCTCACCAAGCACTACGGCCGCGTCCACGCCCTCGACGGACTCGACCTCGTCGTCGACGAGGGCCAGGTGCACGGGTTCCTCGGACCCAACGGGGCCGGGAAGTCCACCACGATCCGGATCCTGCTCGGGCTCGCGCGCAAGACCGGGGGCGAGGCATCCGTCTTCGGTCTCGAGCCCTGGCGCGACGCCGTCGAGATCCACCGACGAGTCGCCTACATCCCGGGAGATGTGAGCGTGTGGCCCAATCTCTCCGGAGGTGAGGCGATCGATCTGCTCTCGCGCCTCCGCGGAGCCGCTCGCCACGACCGGAATTACATCGGCGAGAAGGAGCGCCTCATGGAGGCGTTCCAGTTCGACCCGCGCAAGAAGGGCCGTGCCTATTCGAAGGGCAACCGGCAGAAGGTCGCTCTGATCGCCGCGTTCGCCGTGCCCGCCGACCTGTACATCTTCGACGAGCCCACGAGCGGCCTCGACCCGCTCATGGACGTGATGTTCCGTCGCGAGGTCGGGCGCGTCCACGCCACCGGCGCGACCGTGCTGCTGTCGAGCCACATCCTGTCGGAGGTCGAGCAATTGTGCGATCGGGTCTCGATCATCCGCGCGGGGCGCGTCGTCGAGAGCGGCACGCTCGCCGACATGCGTCACCTCACGCGCACCGAGGTGTCGTACGAGGGGACGGATGCCGCACCCGTGGCCGCGCTCGCGGCGGCGCACGACGCCCTTGTCGAGGACGGCCGCGTGCGCTTCACGGTCGACAGCGATCAGGTCCCGGGAGTGCTCCCCGAGCTCTCGCGCCTGGGCGTCGCGGGGCTTAGAGTCGCGCCGCCGTCGCTCGAGGAGCTCTTCATGCGCCACTACGGCGACGACCTCGCGGCACTGGAGGGGAACGGGCGATGAGCCGCCTGACGACCCTTCTCGGGCAGCGGCTGCGGCGCGACTGGCTGCAGCTGACGCTGTGGATCGGCGGCACCATGGGGCTGGCGCTCGTCGGCGTGTCGGCCGTCGCGAGCACGTACGGCACGGAGCAGGAGCGCGCGGCGCTGCTCGCCACCGTCATGGCGAACCCGGTGATCCTGCTGTTCCGCGGCCTGCCGTCCGGGCCCGGCGAGCAGGCGTTCATCGTCTTCCTCCTCATGCCGTTCCTCGTGATGATGGCCGCCTTCATGAGCTCGTTCCTCGCTGTGCGGCACACCCGCGGCGACGAGGAGTCGGGGCGCCTCGAGCTCGTCGCGGCGACGACGGCGGGCAGGACCGTGCCGACAATCGCCACGATCGTCCACGGCGTGCTCGCGAACCTCCTGCTCGGCCTGCTCGTCGCCGCCGCCTTCCTCACCGGCGGCTCCCCCGCCGAGGGGTCCTGGCTCGCCGGGTTCACCGCGGCGTGCGGTGGCCTCACCTACCTGGGCGTCGCGCTCCTTGCCGCGCAGCTCATGCGCACCTCGCGCGGCGCGAACTCCCTCGCGGTGTGGGTGCTCGTCGTGACTTACTTCATCGCCGGCATCGGCAATGCCGTCGGCACTCCGAGCGACGACCTCACGCACATGGAGAGCTCGTGGCTGACCTGGCTCTCCCCGTTCGGATGGGCCGAGAACACCCGCGCGTTCGACGAGAACCTCTGGTGGCCCGCGCTCCTGTGCCTGGGCGCCTTCGCCGTGCTCGCCGGAGCGGCGCTCGCCCTCCAGGCCGTGCGCGACCTCGGCGCGAGCATCGTCCCGGAACGGCAGGGCCGCGCCGCCGCTCGTGCGACGCTGTCGTCGCCCACGGCGCTCGTCTCGCGCCTCGCGACCGGGTCGACTGTCGGCTGGATGGCGGGCGCGTTCTTCACCGGGGCGCTCTCGACCTCCCTGGGGTCGGTCGTCAATGAGATAGGTGCGGAGAATCCCGCCGTCGCCGACCTGCTGAAGGCTCTCTCGGCCGAGGCGGACCTCGAGCAGGCAGTCGTGGTCGTCTTCTTCACCATGGTGGGGCTTCTCGCCGCCTGCGCCGGCGTGCAGACGGTGGCTCGCGCCCGCCAGGAGGAGGCGCACGGCACCGCCGAACCCGTCCTCGCGACACCGGTGCAGCGGGTCCGGTGGCTGGCCGACTTCGTCGTCATCGGGTTCATCGCCATCGTGCTGACCTGCGCGGCCGCGTACCTCGGCGCATGGGTCGGTGCCGCAGGGCGCGAGAACGGCGCCGACCTGACCAGCGACGCGTTCGTCGCCGCATGGGGGCAGGCCGTCGCGGCATCCGTGTTCCTCGCCCTCACCGCGCTCATCTTCACGATCGCGCCGCGGTGGACGATTCCCCTCGGCTGGACCCTGGTGACGACTGCGATCCTCTTCGGTCTGTACGGCCCTCTCCTGGGCCTCCCCGAGTGGGTGACGAACCTGTCGCCGTTCACGGTCGCCCCGATCCCGAGCGGCAGCGAGGTGGATCTTCGCGGGATGTGGTGGCTGTTGCTCGTCACGGGCGCCGGGGCGGCAGCATCCCTGACTCTCATGCAGCGACGCGAACTGGCTTCGGCAGGATAGGCGGCGCAGTGACCACCGAGCATCCCGGCGTCGAGCCGGCCGAGCAGGCGGCCGCCATGCTCACGGCCGTCGGCATGCCGCGCATGCCGGCGCGCGTCATGATGGCGCTCGCCGGCTCGCCGGACGACGGGTACACCGCCGCGGACCTCGCCGACCGTCTGGGCGTCTCCGCCGCGGCAGTATCGGGCGCGGTGCGCTACCTCGTGTCGATGCGACTCATCCACCGGCTCTCGCGGCCGGGCGATCGCCGTGACCGCTACGACCTCGCCGAGGACTCCTGGTCGGGCATGATCGCGGCGAACGCGCCCCTGTACGGCAGCCTCGCGGCCTACCTCGACCGCATCGCCGACGACAACGGGGCCGCGCCCATCTCGGCCACCCGCGCGCGGGAGATCGCCGACTTCCTCCGCTTCCTGTCTGAACGGATGCCGCAGCTCGCCGCCGAATGGCGCTCGGGGCGCGAGGCGCCCGAGGTCGACAGCACGGGGGCCGCGGCGGACGGCGAGATCGCGGCGGGCGGGTAGCCTTGCCCGAGTGACCGACGCGCCCCCCTACATCGTTGCCACCGACGGAGCCTGCAAGGGCAACCCCGGACCGACCGGCTGGGCGTGGGTCGGCGAGGACGGGCACTGGGCCGCGGGATCGATCCTCTCGGGCACGAACAACATCGGCGAACTGACCGGGCTGCTCAAGGCCATCGAGGACCACTCCGATGTCGCGAACCTCGTCGTGCAGGCCGACTCGAAGTACGCCATCGACACCTACACGAAGTGGATGGACGGCCACCGCCGCCGCGGCTGGAAGACATCGACGGGCGCGCCGACGAAGAACGTCGACATCCTCGAGCAGCTCATCGCCGCGCGCGACGCACGCCGCGCCGCGGGGCTCCCCGACGTCGAGCTCGAGCACGTGCGCGGCCACTCCGGCCATGTGCTGAACGCGTGGGCCGACGAGCGCGCGGTGCGCGCCTCGGAGCACGCTGCCAAGGGCATCGCGAGCGCGTGGTCGTCGCTCGGCGCGCAGGACCGCATCGACGTCTCCACCCGCCCGAAGAACGGGCGCTGACCCGGGCGGTCAGCCCTGCATGGCACCTTCGAAGAGTCCGATCTGGTTGCCGTCAGGATCGGCGATGACCGCCCACCAGCTGGTCGGCGTGATCTCCTGCTTCTCCCGCACCAGGCTGCCACCGGCCTCGGTGGCCCTGGCGACGATGTCGTCGATGGAATCCACCTCGACGTAGGAGCGGGTGTTCGTGAAGCCCTCTTCGCGCAAGCCCAGTCCGCCGCCGGAGATTCCATTCGGTGCCTGCCACATCGGGTAGCCCTCGAAGCCCGGCACCTCGGCGATCTGCCAGCCGAAGAGCCCGGAGTAGAACGCGGCTCCCTCCTCGAGGTCGCTGACCGGGATGTCGATGTGCGTGATGTCGCCGTGAGCCATGGCGCTTCCTCTCGTTGGGTCGGACCCGGTCAGTCTCCGCCGCCCGTCGACCGCCCACAAGACCCCGCGAGAGAACAGCTGGTGGACGAGAGGTAGGGAACCAACCACCCTCTCGTCCACCAGCTGCACTTTCGCGGAGATGAGGGTGGACGCCGGGGACCGACGGGTCAGGTAGAGGCGTCGGCGGCGGCGTCGGCGAGGTGCCGCTCGAGTGCGTCGATCGCGGGACGCTGACCCTTCACGACTCTTTCGCGAGCGGCATCGAGTGACACCCACTCCACGCGGTCGACCTCGGGGAACCGGGCCGTCTTCCCCGAGCGCGGTGGCCACTCCAGCTCGAACTCGCCGAACTCCAGCCCGTCGAGGGAGAACCCGGTCCCGTCGGCGACGAACACCGTCACGCGCTTGCCCGACGCGTAGGCGAAGGTGCCGAGCTCGGCGTAGGGCGGCTCAGGCGCGTCGATGCCGAGCTCCTCGCGGAACTCGCGGCGCGCAGCATCCAATGCGCCTTCCTCCCCCTCGGCGAACTCGCCCTTGGGGATCGACCATGCGCCGGCATCCTTGCTCGCCCAGAACGGCCCGCCCATGTGCGCGATGAGCACCTGGGATTCGGGCGCGATCCGGTACAACAGGATGCCGGCGCTGGTGATCACGGGTCAGACGATACGGGTCTTCGGCGAGACCGTGTAGGTGTCCTCGGGGTCGCTGAACACGACGTCGCCCAGCGCGGTGTCGATCGCAGCCAGGGTGTCGGCGTCGAGCACTACGCCCGAGGCCTTGACGGTCTCGGCGAGCTGCTCGGGTCGGGATGCCCCGACCAGCGCCGACGCGACGTTCTTGTTCTGGAGCACCCACGCGATGGCGAGCTGCGGCATCGACAGGCCCGCCTGCTCGGCGACGGGCTTCAGGCGCTGGACCGCCTCGAGCACGTCGTCGCGGAGGAAGGACTGGATGAACCGCGCGCCGCTCTTGTCGTCGGTCGCGCGCGAGCCCTCGGGTACCGGCTGGCCGGGCAGGTACTTGCCGCTCAGGACACCCTGCGCCATCGGCGACCACACGATCTGCGAGATGCCGAGGTCCTCCGACGCCGGCACCACCTTGCCCTCGATGACGCGCCACAGAGCCGAGTACTGCGGCTGGTTCGAGATGAGCTGCACGCCGTAGCTCTTGGCGAGCGCGTGACCCTCCCGCAGCTGCTCGGCGGTCCATTCCGAGACGCCGATGTAGAGCGCCTTGCCCTGGCGCACGACGTCGGCGAAGGCCTGGAAGGTCTCTTCGAGCGGCGTCTCGTAGTCGAAGCGGTGCGCCTGGTAGAGGTCGACGTAGTCGGTGCCGAGGCGCTTCAGCGACCCGTTGATGGACTCGAAGATGTGCTTGCGGCTGAGTCCGGTGTCGTTGGGGCCCTGCGGGCCGGTCGGGAAGTAGACCTTCGTGAAGATCTCGAGGGATTCGCGGCGCTGCCCCGAGAGCGCCTTGCCGAGGACCTCCTCGGCGGCCGTGTTGGCGTAGACGTCGGCCGTGTCGAACGTGGTGATGCCGGCGTCGAGCGCCGCGTGGACCGTCGCGATGGCGGCCGAGTCGTCGACCTGCGAGCCGTGCGTGACCCAGTTGCCGTAGGTGATCTCGCTGACCTTGAGACCGCTGTTTCCGAGGTACCGGTAATTGACCATGAGAAAACGCTACCCGCCCCGATGGGTGCATCGGAGCGGGCAGCGTCGACGGGTCAGAGGACAGGTGCGGTCTCGTCCTCGATCGCGTCGTCCTCGGCGGCCTCGGCGCGCTCGCCGGCCTCCGCGTCGACGGCGAGGGCACGGGCCTCGTCGTCGAGATCAGCCGCGGCCTGCTCGAACTGCGAGTTGTACAGGCGGAAGTACGCCCCCTTGGCCGCGATGAGCTCGTCGTGCGCGCCCTTCTCGACGATCCCGCCGTTCTCCATCACGAGGATGAGGTCGGCGTCGCGGATGGTCGACAGGCGGTGCGCGATCACGAACGACGTGCGTCCCTCTCGCAGCGCCGCCATCGCGTGCTGCAGCAGCAGCTCGGTACGGGTGTCGACGGAGCTCGTCGCCTCGTCGAGGATCAGCACCGACGGCTGGGCCACGAACGCGCGCGCGATCGTGATGAGCTGCTTCTCGCCCGCCGAGATGTTCGATGCGTCCTCGTCGAGGAGGGTGTCGTACCCGTCGGGCAGCGAGTGCACGAACCGGTTGACGTACGTCGCCCGTGCGGCGGCGAGAATCTCGTCGTCGGTGGCGTCGGCGCGGCCGTAGCGGATGTTCTCGCGGATCGTGCCCGCGAACAGCCATGGGTCCTGCAGCACCATGCCGGTCTCGGCGCGGATGTCGCGGCGGGTGAGGTCGGCGATGTTCTGCCCGTTGAGGAGGATGCGACCGCCATCGAGCTCGTAGAAGCGCATCAGCAGGTTCACCAGCGTCGTCTTGCCGGCGCCGGTGGGACCCACGATCGCGACCGTCTGGCCCGGCTCGACCCGGAACGACAGGTCGTGGATGAGCGGCCGGTCGGGCGAGTACGAGAACGCGACGTCCTGGAATTCGATCGTGCCGTCGCCCTCGACCAGCGCGGGCGCGTCCTCGGCGTCGGGCTCCTGCTCGGGCTCGTCGAGCAGCTCGAACACGCGCTCGGCCGAGGCGGTGCCCGACTGCACGACGGCCGCCATGCCGCCGAGCTCCGCCAGCGGCTGCGTGAACTGCTGCGAGTACTGGATGAACGCCTGCACGTCGCCGAGCCGCAGCTGACCGCTCGCGACCATCAGCGCGCCAAAGACCGCGATGCCGACGTAGGTGAGGTTTCCGATGAACATCATCGCGGGCATCATGATGTTCGACAGGAACTGCGCCTTGAACGAGGCCTGGTAGAGCTCCTCGTTCTCTTCACGGAAGGCCTCGCGCGACGCCTGCTCGCGGCCGAAGACCTTGACCAGCGCGTGCCCGGAGAACGACTCCTCGACGCGCGCGTTCAGGCGACCCACCTTGCGCCACTGGATGCCGAACGCCTTCTGCGAGCGCGGCCCGATGACGCCGAACAGGATGCCCATCAGCGGGAAGCTGATCAGCACCACGAGGGTCAGCTGCCACGAGATCGTCAGCATCATGATGAGCACGCCGATCACGGTGAGCACGCTCGTCAGCGCCTGCGACAGCGACTGCTGCATCATCTGCGTGATGTTGTCGATGTCGTTCGTGACGCGCGAGATCAGCTCGCCGCGCTGCACGCGGTCGAAGTAGCGCAGCGGCAGGCGGTTGATCTTCGCCTCGACCTGTTCGCGCAGGCGCCACATGACGCGCACCATGATCACGTTGATGACGTAGCCCTGCAGCCACATCAGCAGAGACGACGCGAAGTACAGCACGAGCACGATCAGCAGCACGCGGCTGAGCGCCAGGAAATCGACGCCCGCCCCCGGCACGAAGTGCTCCATCGCCGAGACGATGTTGGCGAGGTCCTGCTGCCCCGTGGCCTCCAGCCCCGCGACGACCTGCTCCTTGGTCGTGCCGGCGGGCGCCATCGACGACACGACGCCCTCGAACAGGATGTTGGTCGCCTCGCCGAGCACCTTCGGCGACAGCACCGCGAGGACGACGCCGATCGAGCCGAGGATCGACACGAAGACGAACGCCCAGGCGTTCGGACGCAGCAGCCCGATCAGCCGGCGGAAGGCAGGCCAGAAATGCGCGGCCTTGCCCGGTGCGACGGCGCCGCTCCAGTCGTCGGCCGCGATGCGCGCCTGCTCGCCGAGCTCGATCTCGGCCTTCTCCTCGGCGCTCAGCTCCGCGACGGCCTGACGCACCCGGCGGCGGCTGGTCTTCTCGGTGTTCTTCTCGTCGCTCATCGGGCGACCTCCGCTCCGAGCTGGGATTCGACGATCTCGCGGTAGGTCTGGCTCGTCTCGAGCAGCTGCTCGTGCGTGCCGGTCCCCACGATGCCGCCGTCGTCGAGGACGACGATGCGATCGGCGTCGGTGATCGACGAGACGCGCTGCGCGACGACGATCTTGGTGACGTCCGGGAGTTCCCGCCACAGCGCCTGCCTCAGCCGCGCGTCGGTGGTGAGATCGAGCGCCGAGAACGAGTCGTCGAAGACGAGCACCTGGGGCCGGTGGACGATGGCCCGCGCGATTGCGAGCCGCTGCCGCTGTCCGCCCGACACGTTGGTGCCGCCCTGCGCGATCGGGGAGTCGAGTCCGGCGTCCATCTGGCTCACGAAGTCGCTCGCCTGGGCGATCTCGAGAGCGTGCCAGAGCTCAGCATCCGTCGCGTCCTCGCGGCCGAACCGCAGGTTCGACGCGATCGTGCCCGAGAACAGGAACGGGCGCTGCGGAACGAGCCCGATCGTGCTCCACAGCGCATCGAGGTCGGCACGCCGCACGTCGACGCCACCCACCTCGACGACGCCGCCGGTGACGTCGAACAGTCGCGGGATCAGCGACACCAGCGTGGTCTTGCCGGCGCCGGTCGAACCGACGACGGCGACCGTCTCACCCGGATCGGCGCGGAAGGTGATGCCCGACAGGATCGGATGCTCGGCACCTGGATAGGTGAACGCGACGTCGCGGAAGGCGACGGTTCCGGGCGTCGGGAACGCGCCGACCGCATCAGACGGACGCTCGAGCGACGAGTGCGTGTCGAGCACCTCGCCGACGCGATCGGCAGACACCGCGGCGCGCGGGATCATCAGCGTCATGAAGCTCGCCATCATCACGCCCGAGAGGATGATCATGGCGTACTGCATGAACGCGAAGAGCGTGCCGATCTGGATCTCGCCGCTGTCGACCTGCATGCCGCCGAACCAGATCACGCCGATCACGGTGACGTTGAGGATCAGCATGACCGCCGGGAACAGCACCACGAACAGCGACCCGACCTTGCGGCCGACGACCATGATGTCGGTGTTGGCCTCGCGGAAGCGCTCCTCTTCGATGGGCTCGCGAACGAACGCGCGGATGACGCGGATGCCTGTGAGCTGCTCGCGCATCACCCGGTTCACGCCGTCGAGTTTTCCCTGGTAGCTGCGGAACAGCGGCACCATGCGGGCGATGAGCAGACCCGCGACCAGGAGCAGCAACGGCACGGCGACCGCGAGGATCCACGCGAGGCTGGCGGCCTGCTCGATCGCGAGCACGATGCCGCCGATCGCGAGCAGCGGCGCGGTGACGAGGAACGTCGCGCCCATCATCGCGAGCATCTGCACCTGCTGCACGTCGTTCGTGTTGCGCGTGATGAGGGACCCCGCGCCGAAGCCGGTCACCTCGCGCTCGGAGAAGCCCGAGACGCGCTCGAAGATGTCGTCGCGGATGTCGCGGCCGAGGCTCATCGCGGCGCGCGCGGCGAAGTAGGTCGCGATGATCGACGCGACGATCTGCCCCAGCGACACGGTCAGCATGACGATGCCGGTGCGCCAGATGTAGTCGGTGTCGCCCTTCGAGACGCCGTTGTCGATGATGTCGGCGTTCAGGCTGGGCAGGTACAGCGAGGCGACGGCGGAGGCTGACTGGAACAGCAGCACGCCGAGCAGGAGCCAGCCGTACGGCTTGAGATATCGGACGAGGAGTTTTGCCAGCACGAGGGTTCTCCCGGACGCGGCGAAGCCATGGCAAGGCTCCGCCTCTGCAGATGTGAGGGTGCCGACCCACCTTCGCACGGGCCGCCGACATCGCGGCAGTCCCGTTCACCGAGGGCGGAACCGGGGGCGTGGGCGCCTCCCAGCGGCGACCCGCCGGTCACTCTAACACGATATATCGCGAGGCGCGAGACCGCTCCCACAGAGGCCCGCAACACGACGGACGGGATGGGATGCTGCGACCCGCGGCATCCCATCCCGTCCGTGGCGTCCGGGTCAGGCCTCCCCGCCCTGCGCGATGTCCGCGCGCTCTCGCCAGCTGCGCGCCGTGACACGGTCGAGCGCGACCTGGCGGCGCAGCGCGTCGGCCTTCTCGTAGAGCGAGGGCTCGCCGTAGCTGGTGAGCACCTTCACGAGCACCGGCAGCAGCTCGATCATGAAGAACAGGCCGGCGATCAGCCAGTGCGCCCATGCGAGCGTGGGCTCGCGCGCCGACAGCCGCTCGAGCCCGCTGATCTGGCTCAGCAGTCCCACCGCGCCGGAGTTGCCGCTGGCGATCTCCGCCGCGCGGGCGTCGTAGGCGGCGAGCGCCGCCTGGTACTGCTCGCGCGCGCCGGGCAGCTCGTCCTTCGCCTGCTGCTTGTTGACCTCCTCCGAGGCGCTCGCGTCGGCCGTGCCGGCCGCCTGCGCCGCGGCGAGGTCGGCCTGTGCCGCCGTCAGCTGCGAGTTCAGGTCGTCGTACGCCGACTGGGCGGCCGCGAGCTGCGCCTCCGCGGCATCCGAGCTCGCACCCTCGCCCGCGACGCCGCTGCAGCCCTGCACCTCACCGGCGCCCTGACCGGTCAGCTCGCACTGGTAGATCGCGCGCGCCTGGTCGATGACCTGCTGCTGCGCGGCGAGCTTCGCGGTGAGGTCGTCCACGGTCTGCTGCGCCGATGACGCCGACGCCGACGTGGTGTCGGCCCCTGCCACGACGCCGCTCGCCGCCTGGCTCTCGAGCGCCGCGACACGTTCGCTCGCCGCATCCAGTGCCTGCTTCTCGGGTCCGGCGGTGACGGCGTCCTGATCCGACTGCGCCTGCGTGATGTTCGTCGCGTTGACCTCGCGCGCGATGTCGTTGTGGAAGATCTGCAGCACCAGCGGCTCGGCCACGACGATGCCGATCACGGCGGCCATGATGACGCGAGGGATGGCGAGCGCGATCAGCCGCCCGATGCTCTGCGAGGAACGCATCGTCGAGGTGAGGAAGCGATCGAGGTTGAAGATGATGAGCATCCACACGATCGCAAGAGGCAGCGCGCCCCACGCGACGATCCGCACGCCGGTGGTCAGCGCGAAGTACATAGAGATCGCCGAGATCAGCGCGGTGCCGGCGATCACGAAGAACATCTGCACGAAGCGCGGCGTCTCGGTCGGCACCTCGTCGAGCACCGATCCGTCCGCACCGCCGAGGATCGCGAGCCTGCGCCAGCCCGAGGTCCGCTCCCTACGCGGGCGCTTCGCCCGCTTCGCACGGACGGGGGGAACGGATGCTGCCGCCTCCGGCTCCTCATCGCGCGAGGCTTCCTCGGCGACGGGCTCATCCTCACGCGGCTCGTCGATGGCGCCCCACTCGCCGATGGTCGTCGTCTGCTCCGCCACGACCGGCTCGGCCACGGCGATCGGCTGCGTCGGGTTCATCGCGAGGGCGTCCTCGAGGAGGTCCTTCGTCACCGGGAACGGGTCTTCGGGGCCGTCGTCGCCGGGGCGCTGGTCGGCCCCGGGCTCACCGGCCGCCTGCTGGGCGCGCACGTCGTCGAGGTACAGATCCTCGGCCTGCTCGCCGTCCGTCTCGAACTCGATCCGGCCGTCGGAGCCGAACCGGCCCGGCCGGTGTGCGGAGTAAGAAGACATCCGCACACCCTAGAGGGGGCTACCTGTGCGGCGGGTGTGTGAGAGGAGCGCGAGATCGCGCATGCCGCGCGTTTCGACTCGCAAGCTCGCTCAACGACCGGGGGTCAGTCCTCCAGCGGGGTGACGGCGGCGACCGCCTCGTCTTCCTCGGTGGCGACGAGCTGGCCGCAGGCGCCGTCGATCTCCTTGCCGCGGGTGTCGCGGAGGGTCGTCGGGATGCCGGCGTCGTTGAGGCGGCGCACGAACTCGTTCTGCACATCGACCTCGGACGCGGTCCAGATCGAGCCGGGAGTCGGGTTCAGCGGGATGGGGTTCACGTGCACCCAGCCGCGGCCACGGTCGTTGAGCTTCTTCGCCAGCAGGTCGGCGCGCCAGCCGTGGTCGTTCATGTCCTTGATGAGGGCGTATTCGATCGAGACGCGGCGGCCCGTCTTGTCGAAATAGGCGCGCGCGGCGTCGAGCGCCTCGTCGACCTTCCAGCGCGAGTTGACGGGGATGAGCTCGTCGCGCAGCTTGTCGTCGGGCGCGTGCAGCGACAGCGCGAACGTGACGGGGATGTCCTCCTGCGCGAGCTTCGTGATGGCCGGCACGAGACCGACCGTCGAGACGGTGATGCCACGGGCGCTCATGCCGAGGCCGTGCTGCTTGTCGGTCATCACGCGCACCGCCTGCATGACACGTGCGTAATTGGCGAGCGGCTCGCCCATGCCCATGAAGACGATGTTCGACACCCGCTCGGCGGAGTGGTCGTCCTTCTTCTTGCCGCCCAGACCGCCGTCGGCGATCAAGCGGTTGGCGCGCACGACCTGCTCGACGATCTCGCCGGCCGACATGTTGCGGGTGAGCCCGGCCTGGCCGGTCGCGCAGAAGGGGCAGTTCATGCCGCAGCCGGCCTGCGACGACACGCACAGGGTGATGCGGCCGGGGTAGCGCATGAGCACGGACTCGACGAGCGCGCCGTCGTGCAGCTTCCACAGGAACTTGATGGTGTCGCCGCGGTCGGTCTCGAGGCGGCGCACCTCGGTGAGGAGGGCCGGCAGCATGCCGTGCACGAACTCCTCGCGCCCGTCGGCGGGGAGGTCCGTCATGTCGGCGGGGTTGTGGGTCCAGTGCTGGAAGTAGTGCTTCTCGAGCTGCTTCGCCCGGAAGCCGGGCAGCCCGAGCTCCTTGACCTTCTCGACGCGCTGCTCGGGGGTGAAGTCCGCCATGTGCACGGGCGGCTTGCCGCGCTTCGGACTCGCGAACTGGAGGAGGGGCCGCCCCTCGGCGTCCTTCTTCTGGGTCCATCCCTCGGTCGCCGGACGCACCTGCCTCGGTGTGGTCGTGCGAACAGGCGAATCGGTCATGCGTCCAGGGTACGCGGAGACATCTGGACGCAGGCCGAACCTCGCGCCCGGACTAGGCTCGGCCTGTGGTGCCCGCCCCGAACCTGCTCGCCTTCACGCTCGCCGCCCTCGTCCTGATCGTGATCCCGGGTCCGAGCGTGCTGTTCACGATCGGGCGCGCACTCGCCCTCGGCCGCATCGGCGGGCTGCTCAGCGTGCTCGGCAACGCGCTCGGCCTGCTGCCGATCATCGGCCTGGTCGCGATCGGCGTCGGCGGCATCGTGGCGCAGTCGGTCGTGCTGTTCACGATCGTCAAAGTCGCCGGCGCGCTGTACCTCATGTACTTGGGTGTGCAGGCGATCCGCCATCGCCACCGTGCCGCCGCGGAGGCGAGCGGGGGCGCGCTCCCCCGCTCGGCCTGGCGCCAGCTCGGCGAGGGGTTCGTCGTCGGCATCACGAACCCGAAGACGATCGCGTTCTTCGTCGCGGTGCTCCCCCAGTTCGTCGACCTGAACGCCGGCATGGTGCCGCTGCAGATGATCGAGCTCGGACTCGTGTTCTTCGTCATCGCGCTCATCTCCGACGGCATCTGGGCACTGATCGCGGCCGGCGCACGGGAGTGGTTCGGGCGCTCCCCTAAGCGCATCTCCACCCTGTCGGCCACCGGAGGCGGTCTCATGATCGGCCTCGGCGGCATCCTCCTCTTCACCGGGAACAAGCACTGATGACAACGGATGCTGCAGCCCAGCCCCGCCCGGATCGCCGGCGCATCATCTTCCTCGACGTCGACGGCACGATCCTCGAGCACGGCTCGCACGTGTCGCCGTCGACCGGCCCGGCCATCCGCGCGCTGCGCGAGGCGGGGCACCTGGTCTACCTGAGCACCGGAAGGTCGGCCTCCGACATCCATCCGGACGTGGCCGAGATCGGCTTCGACGGCGCGGTCACCAACTCGGGAGCGCTCGTCGTCTCGGACGGACAGGTGGTCGTCGACCGTCCCCTGTCGCCGGAGGCGACGGACCGCATGCTGACGTCGCTGCGCAGCCGCGGCATCCGTTATTTCCTGCAGACCCGCGATGCGGTCTACGCGAGCGACGACATGGCCGAGCTGATGCGTGACTACGCGGCGGCGCTCGAGGTGCGTGAGGCGGCGGGTCAGCAGGTGCGGCCCGAGGACTCGCTCGTCGGCCTCGCGCAGCGCACGTTCCCGAGCGTCGACGAGGCGGACCTCACCCGCATCGACAAGGCCGTGTTCGTCAGCGACCACCCGGAGGGTCTCGAGGAGCTGCGCGCGGACCTCGGCGACGAGTTCCTGATCGTGCCGGGGAGCATGCCGCTGCCGGGCGGCTCGAACGGCGAGATCAGCGAGCGCGAGACGACCAAGGGCTCGGCGATCGAACTGCTGCTCGCGCACCTCGGCGTGGACGCGGCGGACGCGATCGCGGTGGGCGACAGCTGGAACGACATCGAGATGTTCCAGGTGTGCGGGGTCTCGGTCGCGATGGGGAACGCCCAGCCCGAGCTCAAGGAGCTCGCCGACTTCGTCACGACGGACGTGCTCGACGACGGGATCGCGAACGCATTCCGCCGCCTCGGCCTGATCTGACGCGGCCCGCTCAGCCGGCGCTCGGCGGCGCCGTGGAGGCGCGAAGCACCAGCTGGGTCGCCAGCTCGACCTGTTCGGGCGGTGCGCCGCCCTCCATCTCAAGCGCGACCCGCAGGGACTCGCGGCCGAGGAGCCCCCAGTCCTGGCGGACGGTGGTGAGAGGCGGCGCGAACATCTCGGCCTCGTCGATGTCGTCGAATCCGAGGACTGAGACGTCCTCCGGAATGCGGAGACCGGCCTCGATGATCGCGCGGTAGGCGCCGAGCGCCATCTGGTCGTTCGCGGCGAAGACCGCGGTCGGGCGCTCGTGCTCGGCGAGCAGCTGCTGCATCGCCCGGTAGCCGGAGCGCGGGCTCCAGTCGCCGGGCTGGGTCGCGGGAAGCGCGCGACCGGTCTGCGTCAGCACGTCCCGCCAGGCATCGAGCCGGGATGCCGCTGAGAACGAGCCAGGCGGGCCCGTGATGTGGTGCACCGTCTGGTGGCCGAGGTCGAGCAGGGAGCGGACGGCCTGGCGCGCGCCGACCGCTTGATCGAAGTCGACCGTCGCGACGCCCTCCACGAGCGGCGGCCCGAGGATCACGGCTGGCACGCCCTCGGGAAGATGGAGCGCCTCATCGACCCCGAACGGGGCCGGGAGGATGACGATGAGGACGTCGACCGCCATCTCGCCCAGCCGCGTGAACGCCCCGTTGGCCGCCTGCCCGGAGGAGGCGGCCAACGGCATGAGCGTCGTCGCGTAGCCGCTCTCGGCGGCCCGCTCGGAGATCTCCTCGAGCGAGCGGTGCGTGCCCACGGAGTGGAGGCTGTGGTACACGACGCCGACCGTGCGGAACGACCCCCGCCGGATCGCCCGCGCCGCCGCGTTGGGCCGGTAGCCCAGCTCGCGCATCTTGGCGAGCACGAGCTCGCGCTTCTCGGGCGCCACGTTGGGCTCGCCGTTCGCGACCCGCGAGACCGTCTGCACCGAGACGCCGACGGCCTGGGCCACATCCCGCAGCGAGGTGCGGCGCTCCTGCACTCTCAGACCCCTCGGAAGGCGAAGTCGAACACGAGGTCCCCGCTGGTGGGCAGGAGGTACTGCGCGAGAGTGCGCGCACCCCAGGCGTCGTCGCCGCCCACACCGCGCCGCATGAGCGCCGGCCGCAGCACGGTGCGATGGATCGGCGGCAGCTCGGTGTGGTGCAGGGCGTTCTCCACTTCGTCGGGCGTCCACGGCAGTGCCGAGAACTCCATCGCGCCGGCGGATTCGACGCGGAGGCCAGCTCCTCTGCCGTCGGTGACCTCGGCCCACCGCACGCCGGTGCGGCTTCCCGCCTCCTGCGGACGCAGATAGGGAGTGAGCTCCGTCGTCACGTCGCGATCGTACACGCCGAGTCGTGCCCCGCCGCGGCGGTCGATATAGCACTCCTCGGGCCCGTCGCCGTACCAGCGCAGCCGGCGGAACTCCGGCAGCGTGGTGAGCAGCATCCCGAACTCGGGCAGGCTCGGCAGGCCCTCGACGAGGTGCAGGGTCTGCGTCACCTCGACGCGGCCGGAGCCGTCGACGCGGTACGAGACGTCGCACGTCGTGGCCGGTCGGGTGGGCAGCTCGTACTCGTACGTCACCGTCACCGCGGTGTCGTCCTGCGCGACCCGAGTACGGGTGAGCGGATCGCGCACACGTCCGTAGCGGCTCGCGAGAAGCCACTGGCCGTCCTCGAAGGGCGCCTCCCACCCGCGCTCGTTCGACGTCGGCGCGTGCCAGAAGTGCGGTCGCGGCATCCCTTTGAGAAGCTCACGGCCGCCATCCGACGTCATGCCGAAACGGTAGGAGGTGAGCCCGCCGTACAGCGTCGAGAACAGCGCGCTGAACCCGGGACCGCGCACCCCGATGTTGTGCGCGCCGCGGATGAGCTCGGGTGCCGGCGCCGCGACCCGTGCGGGCGGCGGTCCCACGGAGACGACCCGCTGCTCGTAGGCGACCTCGTGTCCTTCCTCGGCCCACGCCGTCGCCGACCGCAGGCGGAACGACACGTCGATCGCATACTCCCCGGGCTCGGCGGGGACCACGAGCGGCAGGGCCACGCGACCGGTGTCGCCGGCGGCGATGGCAGTCTCGACCTCTTCGGTGCGCAGCATCCGTCCCTCGCGCGAGAGTGTGACGACACAGCGGTACGCGGCGCTCGACGTCGACAGGAGGCGGTTGTGCACCGTGAAGCCGTCGTCATCGATGCGGATCTTGAAGCCCTGGTAGAGGTACGCGACCTCCTGGAGCTTCGGCGTCGGCGTGTGGTCGGTGAAGAAGATGCCGTTGCCGCAGAACTCGGCGTCGTTCGGGGAGTCGCCGAAGTCGCCGCCGTAGCCGAAGTACTCCTTGCCGTAGCGGTCGGTCAGAGCGATCGCCTGGTCGGCGAAGTCCCAGATGAACCCGCCCTGGAAGAGCGGCTCACGGTACGCCAGCTCGATGTACTCGTCGACGGCGCCGAACGAGTTGCCCATCGCGTGGGCGTACTCGCACAGGATGAACGGCTTGTCGCGGCGGTGGCGCAGGTACTCCTCCACCTCCGCGGCGGGCGTGTACATCTGACTCGCGACGTCGGTCGTCTCCTCGTAACGCGGATCCCAGAACACGCCCTCGTAGTGCACCGGGCGGCTGTCGACCTCGCGGAAGCAGTCTGCAACGTCGCGGATGTTCGTGCCGCCGAACGACTCGTTGCCGCACGACCACATCACGATGCTCGGGTGGTTCTTGTCGCGCTCGTACATGCTCGCGGCGCGGTCGAGGAGGGCGGGCAGCCACTCCGGCCGGTCGCCTGGGACCGCCTCTTCGATCGGCGCGCCGAGCTTGCGGACGCGGTCCCACACACCGTGGCTCTCGAGGTTCATCTCGTCGATGACCAGGAGTCCGTGCCGGTCGGCGAGCTCGTAGAACGGAGTGCTGTTGGGGTAGTGGCTGGTGCGCACGGCGTTGACGCCCACGGCCTTGAGGGCGAGCAGATCCGCCTCGATCTCGGCCGCGGTCTGCACGCGCCCGGCGAGGCCGAACTCGTGCCGGTTCACTCCGAAGAAGACGACGCGTCGCCCGTTGAGCTTCAGCAGCCCGTCCTCGATCGCGAAGCGCCGCACGCCGACACGCTGCACGATGACCTCGGCGATCTCGCCCGCGGCATCCTGCACCTCGATCTCGAGGTCGTAGAGCCACGGATCCTCGGGGCTCCACAGCCGCGGATTCTCGAGACGGATGGCGAAACCGCCGTCGCCGCGGTCTTCGAGGTCTCCGACCCCGGCGAGGCGGGCCCGAACGCTTCCCTCCCCGCGCAGGTCGACACGGAGCCCGATGTCGGCCGTCGCGTCGTCGAGGGCGAGGTCGACGTCGACGCGGAGGTCTTCGATGTGCGCGGACGGACGGCGGTAGACGACGACGTCGCGGAACAGGCCGGAGAACCGGAAGAAGTCCTGGTCCTCGAGCCACGAGCCGCTGGAGAACTTGAACACCTGCGCCGCGAGCTTGTTCTCGCCCTCGACCAGGGCGTCGGTCACATCGAACTCCGACGGCGTGAAGCTGTCGGTGGCGTACCCGAGGTAGCGCCCGTTGAGCCAGACCGCGATCGCGCTCTCGGCCCCCAGGAAGCTGATGCTCACGCTCTCACCCGCCTCGACCGGACAGTCGAGGACGAAGCTCTTCACGTACGAGGCGACCGGGTTGTAGCGCCCGGGCACCTCGCCGGGGTCGATCTGCTCGACGCCGTCCCAGGGGTACTGGACGTTGACGTATTGCGGACGGTCGTAGCCGTGCAGCTGGATGTGCGCGGGAACCGGGATGTCGTCCCAGCTCTCGCAGTCGTACTCCGGGCGGAAGAACCCGGCCGGGGCCGCCGCGGGGTTCTTCGCGTAGTGGATCTTCCAGCGCCCACTGAGCGACTGCTCGTAGCCGCTCGCGCCGGCCGCCGCCTCCGCCGTCGTGCGGAACCAGCGGTGGTCCGAGTGGGCGGGCCGGCGGTTCTCATGCACGAACCGGGGATCCGCGATCCGTGTGGCGTCGAACATCGCGCCCTCCTTTTCCGAGCTCTCGATCTGGATGCCGGTGGTGTCGAGCGTCACTTGACCGCCCCCGTGATGCCCTGCGCGAACTGCCGCTGCAGGAGGAAGAACACGATCATCGTCGGCAGCGACGACAGCAGCACGGCGAGCATCAGCACGCCGTAGTCGGTCACGTACCCCGCGCTGATGTTCGCGGTGAGCATCGGCATCGTCAGCACGCTGTTGTTGACGAGGATCACCTTCGGCCACAGGAAGTTGTTCCACGCCATCATGAAGGTGATGACGGCGGCGGCAGCGAAGGTCGAGCGCATCGTGGGGACGTAGATCCGCGCGAAGATCGACAGCTCGCTGAGGCCGTCGATGCGCGCCGCCTCGATGATCTCGTGCGGGAACGAACGGGACGCCTGGCGGAACAGCAGGATGAGGAACGGCGTCGAGATCATGGGGATCACGACCGCCCACAGTGAGTTCACCATGCCGACCCGCGCGAACAGCTGGAACAGCGGGATCATCGTGGCGGCGAACGGGATCATCATCGCCAGCAGCAGGATCGCCATGACGACGTCCTTGCCCTTGGAGTGATAGACCTCGAAGCCGTAGCCGGCGATCGAGCACACCGTCAGGGCGAGGATCGTCGTGCCCACAGCGATGAGGAACGAGTTCGTCATCGCGCCCACGACGTTCTGCGTCGAGAAGAGCACGGCGATGTTCTCGAAGAGAGCCGTGCCGGGCAGCATCCGTGAAGAGAGCACATCCTGGCTGGTGTTGGTGGCCGAGACCGCCATGAAGTACAGCGGGAAGACCGAGAACAGGGCCCAGATCGCCAGCAGGGCGTATCCGGGCAGGCTGCGGAGCTTGTTAATCACGCTTGTCACCGACCTTCATCTGGATGAACGAGAGGATGGCGACGAGCATCAGGATCACGTACGAGATCGCCGCGGCGTAGCCGAAGTTGGGGTTCTTCTGGAACGACACCTCGTAGAGGTAGTGCGCCATCGACATGGTCTGGTGCGCGGGCCCGCCCTGCGTGAGCGCCCACGACTCGTCGAACAGCTGCAGGGTGCCGTTGATCGACAGGATCGCGGTGAGCACGATCATGGGCTTGAGCTGCGGAACGGTGACGTACCAGAACGTCTGGAACGCGTTGGCGCCGTCCATGCGGGCGGCCTCGATGCTCGAGTGGTCGACGTTCTGCAGTGCCGCGAGATAGAAGACCATGTTGTAGCCGGTCCACCGCCACAGCAGGCCGAGGATGATGACGAACCGGGCCGTCTCGGGCTGGCCGAGCCAGTTGATCGGACTGCCGATGGCGCCGAGCGACATCAGCGCGTCGTTGACGAAGCCGTCGTTCGCGAAGAGGGTGCGGAACACCAGCGAGTACGACACCAGCGACACGGCGCACGGCAGGAAGATCGCCGTTCGCCACAGCGCCTTGAACCGCAGCTTCGGGTTGTTCAGCAGGTTCGCCAGCACGAGCGCCAGCGTCAGCATGATCGGCACCTGGATGATCAGGTAAATGAACGTGTTCGTCAGCGTGAGCCGGAAGATGTCGTCGTTCAGCAGGCGCTCGTAGTTGTACCAGAGCGGGTCGGCGAACTCGAGCCTCGTTCCGCGCCCCGTCTGCAGCGACAGGACGAACGCCTGCGCCATGGGGATGAAGCTCATGAACAGGATGAGCAGCGCGGCGGGAAGCAGGAACCCCCAGCCGGTGAGGCTGCGGCGGCGCGCGGTGTTGAGCCACGGCTTGCGGTCGCCGATGTAGTTGTTCAGCGGCGGCGGCTGGGTGCGCCTGCCCTCGGTCTTGATGCGGGTCTTCACGTCGGAGGCCACGGCGTCGTCTCTCTTCTCGGGCGGTCAGGGCCACGGTTCCGGTCCGGCGGGGCGGTTCGCCGCCCCGCCGGACCGTCGCGCGTGGTTACTCCATCGCGAATTCGACGTTGGCCTGCGCCTCTTCGAGCGCGGTCTGCATGTCGGTGCCGCCCATGATCTGCGTCATGGCCGTGCTCACCGCGTCGCGGGCCTCGTAGTAGTACGCACCCGTGTTGTTCGAGGGCACCTCGGGGCCGAACTTCACCACGTCGGCGAAGATCGGCTGGCCACCGAAGAACTCGATCGGCTCGTTGTACACGTCGCTGTCACCCGCGGGGATCCAGTTCGCGACCGCGCCGGCCTTCGGAAGGATCGTGTCGTAGAGCTCGGTGGAGCCGGCGAAGGTCGCCGCGAGGAAGTCCGACGCCAGGTCGACGTCGGCGGTCGACGAGATCGCCCAGGACGAGCCGCCGTTGGCCGAGTAGTTCGTCGCGCCCGAGACGGTGTCGAGCTTGGGCAGGTTCGTGACGCCCCACAGGCCGTCCTGGTCCTCGGCGGTCTGGATCGAACCGACGATCCACACACCGTTGATCGTGCCGCCGACGGTGCCGTTCACGAGCGTGCCGATGTACTCGTCCCACGAGTTGACCTCGACCAGCACGCCCGTCTCGACGAGCTGCGTGTACATGTCGATGGCGGCCTCGAGCGCCTCGTTGTCGACGATGGTGGGGTTGCCCTCGTCGTCGAACAGGCTCGCGCCGGCCGACTGCAGCATCATCATCGGGATGTCGGCGGACCCGGCCTGGCCCGACAGCAGCGGCTGACCGGTCTTGGCGAGCACGTCCTCGCCGATCGTGAGGTACTCGTCCCACGTGATGTCGGTGAAGTCGTCGACGGTGTACCCGGCCTCGGTGAGCACGTCGGTGCGGAGGGCCGTGATCGCCGTGCCGGCGTCGAACGGCACGCCGTAGTTGATGTCGTCGATGGTCGAGTAGTCCACGACCGACTGCGGGAACTCCGAGAAGTCGATGTCGGAGTCGCTGAAGTCCGAGAACAGGTCGGGGTAGTTGAGCCCGTTCTTCTGGAACGCGTTGTTCTGCATGAGGAAGATGTCGGGCAGCTCGCCGAACGCCTGCGACTGGGCGATCGTGGTCAGCTTCGTCTGCAGGTCGTCCCAGGGCACTTCGACGATCTCGAGCTCGAAGTCCGGGTGGTCCTCCTGGTAGACCTTCTCGGCCTCCTCCATCGCGTAGATGTTGAACGCGGGGTCCCAGGTCCAGACGGTGAGCTTGTCGTCGCCGTCGCCCTCGCCCGAACCGCCGCCCGAGCTGCTGCTGCAGGACGTCAGGGTCAGTGCGAGGGGCACGGCGAGCACGAGGGCTCCCGCGGTCAGCTTGGTGAAGCGCTTCATGGGATTGCAGATCCTTCCGTGGATTCCGTGACGCCGGGGCGGTGCCCCGGCGGCGACACGCACCGCTCGTGGTGCCGTGCTGCGTGTGGGCGGATCAGTCGTCGACACGTCGGAACGCGCGACGAATCGAACAGAGACACTCCCGGAAGATCTCGGCGATGCGACGTCGCATCGTTGCGCTCTCCGGTGAGCACGCCGTCCTCTGATTCCGAAGGAAAGCTAACACTGGTAACGTCACCACGCCAGTGTTTTAGCGGATTCTCACTTTCGGGAATCATCCTCGCGGACGCCGTCGAGCACCGTCGCCGGCGGCGCATTCGGCGTGCACGCGGCACTCACGGCGGGAGAGCGGATGCTGCGTCCCCGGCCTCGCGGCCGCGCGCGGCGCGCGTCAGCTGTGAGCGGCGGGGGCCTACGCGCCGAGGTTCACGAGATTGCCGGCGGGATCGCGCACCTGCGCGACGCGCTCGCCCCATGGCATGTCAGCGGGCGGCTGAATCGGGTGTCCTCCGGCGGCGACCCAGGCCGCGTAGGCACGGTCGACGTCGTCGACGTAGAACCACAGTCCGACCCGCTCGCCCGCACCGGGCGGCAGCGCGTCCGCGTCACGGCCGATCCCGAGGGAGACACCGTCGATCTTCAGCGACACGTAGGCGTCGGCGCCGTGCTCGTCGGGGAACCGGTAGTCGACCGTTCCACCGAGCGCTCGCTCGTAGAACCTCACGAGCTCGGGGAGCTCGCGGGTCAGCAGGATCGGGAACAGGCTCCGCACCGCCATGGCCCCACGGTACGCCGCCACGCCCGCTCGAGACAGGGGATCCCCGCCGAGACCGAGGGCGACGACCCCGGTTTCGCGACGAGTCCCCGGTCTCGGCGGGACCGGGGACTCGCTCGGAGCTCTAGTCGAGGAAGATGTCGGGGAACAGCGCCGAGTCGGGGGTTCCCGGAACCGCGGCGTAACCCGAGAAGTCGGTCACGCCGACGGCCTCGAGC
This sequence comes from Microbacterium trichothecenolyticum, assembly GCF_041938625.1. Classification (GTDB taxonomy): domain Bacteria; phylum Actinomycetota; class Actinomycetes; order Actinomycetales; family Microbacteriaceae; genus Microbacterium; species Microbacterium trichothecenolyticum_D. The sequence continues at coordinate 4,196,009 of NZ_CP169427.1, forward strand.
ACGTCCTCGACGATGAGCGTCTGGCCGGTGTACTCGCGCGCGGGCTTCGTGAAGATCTCGTACGCGGCGTCGGCGTAGATCTCGGGCGTGCGGCTCACCTTCATCATGCGGTCGCCGCCCAGGGCGAACTGCACGGCCGCGGTGGCGATGGTGGTGCGCGGCCACAGCGTGTTCGCGGCGATGCCCGCCTCGGCGAACTCCGCCGCGATCCCCAGCGTCGCCATCGTCATGCCGTACTTCGCGAGGGTGTAGCCGGTGTGCCCGCCCAGCCACTTCGGCGACAGGTTGAGCGGCGGTGAGAGCGAGAGGATGTGCGGGTTCGCAGCATCCTTCAGAATCGGCACCGCGGCGCGCGAGAGCATGAACGTGCCGCGCACGTTGACGTCCTGCATGAGGTCGTACTTCTTGGCGTCGAGATCGAGCGAGCGTGACAGGTCGATGACCGAGGCGTTGTTCACGACGATGTCGATGCCGCCGAACTCGCCCTCGGTCTTGAGCACCGCCTCGGTGACATCGTCGTCGTTGCGCACGTCGCCGACGATCGGCAGCGCGTTGCCGCCGGCCGCGCGGATCGCTTCCGCCGCCGAGTGCACGGTCCCCTCGAGCTTCGGGTGGGGCGTGTCGGTCTTGGCCAGCAGCGCGATGTTGGCGCCGTCGCGCGCCGCGCGCAGCGCGATCGCGAGGCCGATGCCGCGGCTGCCGCCCGACATCAGGATGGTCTTGCCGGCGAGGGGCTTGTCGCTCATCGGGGTCTCCTCAGGTCAGGAAGTCAGGATCGGGACTTGGCGGATGATGCGGCGAAGGCCGCGACGCGCGCTCTGGCGTCGCCGGTGTCGAAGCGGGCGCCGATCGAGCGCGCCTCGTCGTCGAGGTTCTCGGCGAACGAGCGCCCAGCGCCGGTGCGGACGAGGCGCTTGGCCTGCCCGAAGGCACCGGTGGCGTTGTCGAGCCAGAACCGCGCCACCGTCTGGGCGCGGGAGGCCACGTCGGCCGCGGGCACGACCTCGGTCACGAGGCCCCAGTCGAGTGCCGTCGGGGCGTCGATCGTGAGATCCTGCAGCAGGAGCTGCAGCGCGCGGCGCTGGCCGACCGCGGCCGGCAGGAGCGTCGAGACGCCGAGGTCGGGGGTGAGCCCGATGTTGGCGTACTTGCTGACGAACTTGGAGTGCTCCGACGCGACGATGTAGTCGGCCGTGAGCATGAGCCCCAGTCCGCCGCCCGCGACCGCGCCCTGGACCGCGGCGACGATGGGCTTGTCCGACTCGACGAACGTCCGGATGCCGTCGTGGATCGTGTGCGCGGCGCCGGTGACCTCCGCGCCCGACGCCCCCGAGGTCGCCATCTCGAGCACGTCGCCGCCGGCGCAGAAGGCCGGGCCTGCAGCATCCACGATGATGGCCCCCACCGACGCGTCGGACGTGAGCTCGTGCGCGACGTCGCGCCAGCGGGCACCCATCTCGAAGCCCATCGCGTTGAGGAACGCCGGCCGGTTGAAGGTCACGCGCGCGAGGGCGCCGTCGCGGGTGACGAGGATCGAGTCGCTCACGTTTCTCCTTACTTCGGTGCCATGCGGATGGCGCCGTCGAGGCGGATGGTCTCACCGTTGAGGTAGCCGTTGTCGACGATCGACATGACCAGGCGCGCGTACTCGTCGGGCTTGCCGAGACGCTGCGGGTACGGCACCTGCTCGCCGAGGGAGTCCTGCGCGGCCTGCGGCAGGCCCATCAGCATGGGGGTCTCCATGATGCCGGGCGCGATCGTCACGACACGGATGCCGTAGCGCGCGAGCTCGCGGGCGATCGGCAGCGTCATCGCGTGCACGCCGCCCTTCGACGCCGAGTACGCCGGCTGCCCGATCTGGCCGTCGAACGCGGCGACGCTCGCGGTGTTCACGATGACGCCACGGTCGCCGTCGGCGGTGGGCTCGTTCTTCGCGATCGCGGCCGACGCCTGCGAGATGACGTTGTAGGTGCCGATGAGGTTGACGCGGACGATCCGCTCGAAGCCCTCGAGCGGCGACGGGTTGCCCTCGCGGTCGAGCACCTTGGCGGGCGGGGCGATGCCGGCGCAGTTCACGACGACGCGGAGGGGAGCGGATGCTGCGGCCGTGGCGACGGCGGCAGCCACCTGTTCCGGGTTCGTGACGTCGGCCGGCGCGAACGATCCCCCGAGCTCTGCGGCGATGTCGGCGCCCGCCGAGGTCGGCAGGTCGACGATCGTGACGGTCGCGCCCGCTGCGGCGAGACGCCGTGCCGTGGCGAGGCCCAGCCCGCTCGCGCCACCGGTGACGAGTGCGGCGGTGCCCGTGAGGTCCATGGATTCTCCTTCGAAGTCCGGATTCTGCGGAACCGCGTATCAGCATACGCGGGACTCAGTCCCATCGCTCACCAGTCGGCGGCGCCGCGGGACCAGGCTAACGGGCGCTCGCCGGGGCCGTCACGGCCCGAACTGCGGACCGATGCGCGTGAGGGCCGAGATGCGGTCGATCAGCTCGGCGGGCCGCGCGAGGAGCAGGCGCGCCTCGCCACGTGCGGTCAGGTACTCCACCAGCCGCGCCGTCACCTGTGCGTCGCCGCGGCGGTAACCCGAGAGATAGTGCTGCGTCGCGCGCCATTCCAGCCGCTCCCCGTCGAGCGTCGTGATCACGACGAGGAAGGTCGGCGTCTCGGCCGCCTCGCCGGTCTCGAGGCCTGCGGCCACGCCGCCGAGCAGCGCCGCCGCCATGTCGGAGATCGCCGGGTACGGCCACCAGGTCGCCGGCGGATCGACGGTGACCGTGTGCACCTCGGCCCACGGCACGAACTGCGACCGGGGCTCGCCGATGTGACGGGAGAGCCCCTCGGGCGAGAGCCGCACGTGCCGCGCCGCGGTGTCGCCGATCGCGACCGCCGGCTCCGCGCCTTCGAGTGCCGTGAGAGGTCCTCGGCGGCGGGTGGCGCGCGTGGTGGGCATGCCCCCATCCCACCACGCCGGTGGCGCGCGGTGCGGCAGGCGTCCTGAGCGCCCGGCAGGATGGGAGCGTGTCGATCCCCGTCGAAGACGTCGCCGTCCCCGAACGCGTGCGTGCGCTTGCGCGCGGCGCGGAACTCACCCCCGTCTGGGCCAACGAACTCGGCGGCCTCACCTTCCGCACCGACGACGGCAGGTACCTCAAGTACGGCCCCCGCAACGCCGAGACGTCGTTCGCGCGCGAGGCCGAGCGACTGCGGTGGGCGGCCGCGTACATCGCTGTGCCGCGGGTGCTCGAGGCCGGAGGCGACGACGGACACGAATGGATGGTGACGGCGGCGCTGCCGGGCTTGTCGGCGGTCGATCCGCGATGGATCACGGATGCCGCCACCGCCGTCCGCGCGGTCGGCCGGGGTCTTCGCGCCCTGCACGACGCGCTGCCGGTCGACGACTGCCCCTTCGACTGGAGCGTGCCCGGGCGGATCCAGAACGCGGCGGGACGCGGCATCCGTGTTCCCGAGGCGTTTCTCGACGCGCCGCCGATCGACCGGCTCGTCGTATGCCACGGTGACGCGTGCTGCCCCAACACGCTGATCGGCGACGACGGACGGTTCAGCGGGCATATGGACCTCGGGGCACTGGGCGTCGCCGACCGCTGGGCCGACATCGCCGTGGCGTCGATGTCGACGGCGTGGAACTATGGCGAGGGATGGGAGGACGCCCTCATCGAGGCGTACGGGATCGACCCGGATCGCGAGCGCCTGTCTTACTACCGAGAGCTCTGGAACGCGACATGACCGACATCACCGGCAACGTCTGCGACATCGACGGCAAGCCGAACCTCGTGATCCTGCGGCGTTTCCGCGCGACGGCCGACGAGGTGTGGCGCGAGCTCACCGACTCCGCGCGACTCGAGCGCTGGATCGGCCGATGGGAGGGGGATCCGGCACACGGGCACGTCACGTTCTTCATGACGGCGGAGGATCCGGATGCTGCGGGCGAGGAGTACACGATCCTCGAGTGCGATCGCCCCCGGCGCTTCGCCGGCGACACCTCGGCAGGATCCGGTGCGTGGCATCTGTGGTTCGAGCTCGCGCAGGAGGAGCACGGCGACACCGTGCTCACGTTCGGTCAGCGGCTGGGCCCCGAGGACGAGGTCGGCTCGATCGGCCCGGGCTGGGAGTACTATCTCGATCGCCTGGTCGCGGCGCAGGCCGGGGTCGACGTCGGCACCGTGAAGTGGGACGACTACTTCCCGGCCCTGCAGCCCGGCTACGAGCGGCTCGTCGCCGGGGGCTGACTCCCGGGCAGCTCAGGACCAGACGAACCGGAAGGTGCCCGCGGCCACCGCGGCGCCGATCGCCAAGGCCATGATCACGGTGCCGCCGAGCAGCGCCACGGCGTCGCGCGGGTGCAGGCGCGACGGCCGCGCCCACGTGCGCGGGATGCCGGAGCCGAAGCCGCGCGCCTCCATCGCCATCGCGAGCTTGGTGCCGCGACGCACCGCGAACACGAGCAGCACGAACGCCATCGAGAAGAACCGGCGGATGGCGCCCGAGTCGCCGACGCCGCGCGCGCGACGGGCGAGGCTCATGCTGCGCCAGTCATCGAGGAAGAGCCCTAGCGTGCGGGTGCCCGCGAGCACGCCGAGCACGAACCGCGAGGGCAGCTTCGCGACCTGGGCGAGCGCGTCGGCGAGCTCGGTGGGGTCGGTGCGGCCGAAGAGCAGGATCGTCGGCAGCGCGAGCGCGACCACGCGCAGGCACACCGCGATCGCCAGGGCGATCGAGTCGTCGCTGATCGTCGCGTACCAGAACGACCAGTAGACGGTACCGCCGGGTTCTGCGTACAGCAGCATGCTGACACCCGCGACCGGCGCGAAGACCAGGATGGGCAGCATCCGCTTCAGCACCGTCATGGCTGCCAAGCCGGTCAGCGGGATGCAGGCGAGCTGGAGCACGATCGCCACGAGGGCGCTGGTGGCGTCGATCGAGGCGAAGAGCGGCACCGACAGCAGCAGCGCCAGCACGACCTTGGTGACGGGGTTGACGCCGTCGAGCCACGCCCGCGGCGCGGCCTCGACGTCGGCGCGCGCGTCGACGGCGGTCACGATCCCACCCCCACGTGCTGGGGCGCGCCGAGTTCGATGCGGTGGCCGCCGAGGTGGTGCAGCACGTCCTCGTCGTGGGTCACGGCGACGACCGTCGTGCCCGCGGCGATCTCGGACTGCAGCAGCTGCACGAGCTCGATCCAGCCGCAGCGGTCCTGACCGAAGGTCGGCTCGTCGAGCACGATCACCGGCGGCGCGTCGGCGAGCACGGTCGCGACCGAGAGCCGGCGCTTCTGCCCGCCCGACAGCGTGAACGGGTTCGCGGCGGCGAGGGGCGCGAGGTGCAGCCGCTCGAGCAGCTCGCCGACGATCTGGTCGACGGCGGCCGGGTCGACGCCGCGCGACCGCGGCCCGATCGCGAGCTCGCCCTGCACCGTCGACGCGAGGAATTGATGCTCGGGCTCCTGGAACACGGTGCCGATGCGCGTGAGCAGCTCGCGCGACGTCCACTTCGAGGGCCGGCGGCCCGAGCGGCCGGCCAGCTCCGGTGCCGCCTCGACGCGTCCCGCCGCCTCGGGGAGCAGTCCTGCGAGCGTCAGTGCGAGCGTGGACTTGCCGGCGCCGTTGGGCCCGGTGATCACGGTCGCCGCGGCCTGTGGGACGGCGAGGTCGAGCCCCGCGCGCACGATCGTGCGGCCGTCACGGGAGATCGAGAGAGCGGATGCTGCCACCGCCGTCGGCGCGTCCGCCGGCGCTGCGTCGAACACGGGCAGGTCGACCGGCCGGCCCGGCACCCACACCCCCGCGGCGGCGAGCGCGGCACTGTGGCGCGCGAACACCTCGGCCGGCGTGCCGTCGGCGAGGAGTCCGCCGTCGGCGCCGACCACGATGACGCGGTCCATGAGGTCGGCCCACACCGCGGTGCGGTGCTCGATCACGACGAGGGTCGCACCGGTCTCGCGCACCGCGCGCTCGACGGCGTCGCGCACCTCGCGAACGCCGTCCGGGTCGAGGTTGGCGGTGGGCTCGTCGAGCAGCAGCACGCCGGGGCGCATCGCGAGCACGCCGGCGAGCGCAAGCCGCTGCTTCTGCCCTCCCGAGAGCGCCTTCGTCGCGCGGGCGAGGGGCACGTCGAGTCCGACGGCGTCGAGCGCCTCGGCCACGCGGGAGGGGATCTCGGACGCCGGCACCCCGAGGTTCTCGCAGCCGAACGCGACGTCGTCGCCCACCTTCGACAGCACGACGCCGGCATCGGGGTCCTGCAGGACGAGCCCGACGCGGCCTCGGTGGGCTTCGGCGCGCTCACCGTCGATGAGGAGCGAGCCGGTCTCGTCGCCCTCGTCGGCGCCGCCGAGGAGGCCCGCCATGCCGGCGAGGAGCGTGGACTTGCCCGCGCCCGACGCTCCGAGCAGCAGAACCCGCTGGCCGGGCTCGATCGTGAACGAGACGTCGCGGACGGCGGGGGCCCGTCGCCCGCCGTAGCGCCAGCCCCAGCCCGCCGCTGTAATGCGAGCCGGGTGGGTCACCCTCACGTCAGACCTCGCGGCGCGCTTCGCGTCCGACCGCGAAGCGGTTGAGAGCGCCGGTCGCGGCGAGCCCGCGCACGGCGAACCAGCCGACGACGCCCGCGAGGAGGGCGCCCGAGACCGCCAGCGACACCAGGTAGATGACGTTGAACTCGAGGGTCTTCAGGATGTTGGGCGAGCTGCCGTAGAACAGTTCGAACACCCAGGCGCCGACCGCGGCGCCGACACCGGCGAGCATCGCGACGGGCAGCGTGAAGCGACGGTAGAGGAAGATCGCGAACACCAGCTCCGCGCCGAGGCCCTGTACGAGGCCCGAGAAGAGCGTCGAGACGCCCCACACGTTGCCGATGAGCATCGAGACCAGGGCGGCGATCACCTCGACCAGCAGCGCCGCGCCGGGCTTGCGGATGACCAGGCCGCCGATCACGCCGCCGATGAGCCAGATGCCGACGGCGATGCCGCCGAGACCGGGGGTGAGGCCGTCCATCGCGACGAACCAGGTGCCGCCGACGGTGTTCCAGAGCCAGAAGACGAGGCCGATCGCGACGCCGAGCACCGCCGCGACGACGATGTCGACGACCCGCCAGCGCAGGCTGCGCGGGGGCTGCGAGTGGTCCGCGACGGGGGTGGATGCGGACGTGGACGCGTGCATATGAGCTCCTCCCTGCGCCGGCATGATCCGGATCAGGTTCGACGGTCGAAGCGTGGGTCGCTTCCTCTCAGCCCGGCTCACCGGACTCCCGTGGTTGTGGCGACGAGTATACCGCCGCTTGAGCGGTATTTTGGGTGCGTGACATCGGACGACACCCCGGCACCCTCGCGTCGCGCGCGACGCGTGCGGACCGGTGCCGTGTCGACGCCGGCGTCCGACGATGCCCCGGACGGCGGCATCCTCACGATCCAGACGGGTGAGACGGAAACTGTCTACCCGCCGACGAGCACCGCTCCCGTGGACGTGTCCGCCATGGCGCCGACGATCGCGACCGTGCCCATCGCCGATGTGCCCACGGTCGCGACGTGGAACCCGACGGACCCGCTCGACCCGTCGGGCTTCGCCCTCCCCGGGGTGACGGCCGCCCCGACGGTCACCGGCATCCCCGACGGTCGCACGGCTCTCGCCTGGGTCGACGAGAGCGTCGTCGAGCACGGCGCGGCGCCTGTCGACCTGACCGCGGCATCCACTCCGTACGTCGCGGTCGAGACCGACCTCCTCTCCGACGCCCCGCGGCGCTCGCCGTTCCGTGCCGCGGTCGTCGTGCCCACGCTCGCGATCGCGGCTGTCCTCGGCGCCTACGCGGGGACGACGCTGCTGTGGCCGCTGCATGCGGTGGCGCCCACGGTGACCGCGGTCCAGGTACAGCCGATCCCGGCGCCCGCCGCCGCGCCCGCGTGGCCCGCGCAGGGCAGCGCGGCCGAGGCCGTCGCCGGCATCCCGGGGACGCTCGCCTCCACGGCCGACCCCGACGCCATCGCCAGCATCACCAAGATCGTGACCGCGCTCGTCGTGCTGGAGGAGATGCCGCTCGCTGTGGGCGAGCAGGGGCCGGAGTACCGCTTCACGTCCGCCGACCGCTCGCGCTACTGGCAGTACCGCTCCGGCGGCGAGTCCGCGCTCGACGTCCCTGTCGGCGGCTCGCTCACGGAATACCAGATGCTCGAGGGCATGCTGATCGGCTCGGCGAACAACTACGCCGATCGCCTGGCGCAGGGCATCTGGCCCTCCGACGCCGTGTACGCCTCCGCCGCCAACGCGTGGCTGAGCGCCCACGGCGTTCCGGGCATCACTGTTCGGGAGCCCACCGGCATGGATCCGCGCAACGCCGCGAGTCCCGAGGCCCTCGTGACGCTGGCGCAGAAGGCGCTCGCGAACCCGGTCATCGCCGAGATCGTGGCCAAGCGATCGGTCGACCTCCCCGGCGCCGGCCACGTCGAGAACACGAACGGACTCCTCGCCGATCCGGGCGTCGTCGGGCTCAAGACGGGCACACTCGACGCCTGGAACCTGCTGTCGGCGAAGGACGTCACCATCGGCGACACGACGGTGCGGCTGTACGCGTCGGTGCTGGGCCAGCCGAACGACGAGGCCCGGCTCGCCGCGTCGCGCGCACTGTACGCGCAGATGGAGGCGGAGCTGCAGCCCAAGCCCTCGGTGACGGCGAGCACCGTGGCCGGTCAGGTCGAGACGCTGTGGGGCGACAAGGTCGACATCGTCACGTCGGGCGACGCATCGGTGATCCTGTGGAACGGCGGCAGCGGCACCGTCGCGACGACCTACAACCTGGGCGACAGCCGTGACGCCGGCGATGTCGTCGGCTCCCTCAGCGTCACCGGACCGCTCGATGCGACCACCGTCGACCTGACGCTCGCCGCGGAGATCACCGAGCCGTCGCCGTGGTGGCGCCTCACGCACCCGCTGGACCTCTTCGGCCTCAACGGCTGAGGCGGTGCCGAGATCCGCTCAGGCGGACGGGTGCCCGACGACGCCCTTGCGCAGGAGCGCGTTCCCGTAGGTGCGGGTCTCCCCGGTGCGCACGATCACGTACGCGGTCTTCGCGAGCTCGTAATACTCGAACCGGTCGACGTATCGCGGATCCTCGACGCCGGCCGCGGTGGAGAGCTCGCGCTGCACGTCGAGCACCTCGCCGTCGGCGGACGCCATCAGGTCGAGCGCGGGCGCGTCGTCGAGCGGCACCACGCTGCGAACGGCCGCCAGCACGTCCGGCGTCGTCGTGCCGGGCAGGTCGACGACGCGTGTGCCGATCGCCCACGCCGGGAAGTGCGCGTCGGCGATCACCACCGCATCGGAATGGCCCATGCGGTCCAGGTGGAGCAGCAGCTCCCCCGTCAGCAGCGGGTCGATGCCCTCAAGCATGAGGATCCCTTCGTCAGCGGATGAGACCTGCGGCGGCCAGATCGTCCCACAGCGCGGTGGGGATGTCGATCGCCATGAGCTCCGCGTTCCGGCGCAGCTGCTCGGCACGGCTGCTGCCGACGACGACCGAACGCACGGCGGCGTCGCGGAGCGGGAACTGCACGGCCGCAGCAGGCAGCGGCACCTCGTGCGCGCGGCAGACGGCGAGGAGCGCCTGCAGGCGCTCCCACAGCGGCTCCGGCATGCGTCCGTACTCGTAGCGGTCGTCGCGCGACGGTTCGTCTTTCGCGAGCAGTCCGGAGTTGAAGACGGATGCTGCCACCACCCCGGTGCCGCGCGCGTGGCACGCGGGCAGCACGGCATCCGCGGCCGGCTGCTCGAGCAGCGTGTACCGGCCGGCGATCATGATGAGGTCGAGATCGGCGTTCTCGACGGCCGCGGCGAGCGCCTCGCTCACCATCGAGCCGATGCCGATGGCGTCGACCGCTCCCTCGGCGCGCAGCTGCTCCAGCGCGGGGAACGCCTCGCGCAGTGCCAGGTCGAGGTCGTGGCGCTCAGGGTCGTGCAGGTAGAGCACGTCGACGCGGTCGAGACCGAGGCGCTCGAGCGACTCCTCGAGGCTCGCGCGCACGCCCTCCTCCGAGAAGTCCCACTCGCGGCGCAGCGTCGTCCGCACGTGGAAGTCGGCGGCGAGGTCGAGGCCCCCGTCGTCGTCGGGGTTGGGACGGAGGAGGCGCCCGGCCTTCGTCGAGATCACGAACTCGTGGCGCGGCTTGGTCTGAAGGAACTCGCCGAGACGCCGCTCCGACAGCCCGAGGCCGTAGTGCGGAGCGGTGTCGTAGTAGCGGATGCCGCTTTCCCACGCCGCGTCGAGGATGGACCAGGCCTGGTCGTCGCTGAGCTCGCGGAACAGGTTGCCGACGTTCGCCGCGCCGTAGCCGAGACGTGTGAGCGCGGGGTTCTGGAGAGCAGCGCGCTCAGGCCGCGGCATCCGTCGTCCCGAACTCGTACTCGGCGCGGCTGGCCGCCTTCATCTCCATGCCGGTGCCGGGCGCGGTCGGCGCCACGTACACGCCGCCGCGCACCTCGGTCGGCACGACGAAGTGCTCGTGCAGGTGGTCGACGTACTCGATCATGCGGCCCTCGCGGGTGCCGGTGACGGCCACGAAGTCGAACATCGACAGGTGCTGCACGGCCTCGCAGAGCCCGACGCCACCCGCGTGAGGGCACACCGGCACACCGAACTTGGCCGCCAGCAGGAGGTTCGCGATGTTCTCGTTGACGCCGCCGACGCGGGCCGCGTCGATCTGCATCACCGAGATCGCGCCGGCCTGCAGCAGCTGCTTGAAGATCACGCGGTTCTGCGCGTGCTCGCCCGTGGCGACCCGCACGGGCGCGATGCCGCGCGCGATCTCGGCGTGGCCGAGCACGTCGTCGGGGCTCGTGGGCTCCTCGATCCACGCGGGGTCGAACTCGGCGAGCGCGTTCACCCAGTCGATCGCCTCCGAGACCTCCCACCGCTGGTTCGCGTCGATCGCGATCGGGAAGCCCGGGCCGCACACCTCGCGGGCGACGCGGAGCCGGCGGATGTCGTCGTCGAGGTCGGCACCCACCTTGAGCTTGATCTGACCGAAGCCGTCGGCGATCGCCTCGCGGCACAGGCGCGCGAGCTTCTCGTCGGAGTACCCGAGCCAGCCGGGGCTGGTCGTGTACGCCGGGTAGCCGGTGGCGAGGAGTTCGCGCTCCCGCCCGGCGCGGCCGGGCTCGGCGGCACGGAGGATCTGCAGCGCGTCCTCGGGGGTGAGGGCGTTCGTGAGGTAGCGGAAGTCGACGAGGGCGACGAGCTCCTCGGGGCTCATGCGCGACAGCAGCCGCCACAGCGGGAGTCCGGCGCGCTTGGCCTTGATGTCCCACAGCGCGTTGACGACCGCGCCGATCGCCATGTGCATGACGCCCTTCTCGGGACCGAGCCAGCGCAACTGCGAGTCGCCGATGAGTTCGCGGTTGGTCGCGCCCATGTCGTCGAGGAGCGGCTCGAGCTCGCGCCCGACGAGATGCCCGGCGAGGGCGTCGAGGGCGGCGACCTGCACGTCGTTGCCCCGACCGATCGTGAACACGAAGGCGTGCCCCGAGACGCGGTCCCCGGCGTCCGTCACGATACGGAGGTAGGCGGCGGAGTAGTCGGGGTCGGGGTTCATCGCGTCGGAGCCGTCGAGGCTCAGCGACGTGGGGAATCGGATGTCTGTCGTCTCGAAGGCGACGATGCGGCTCACGGGGCGTTCTCCAGCGGTTCGCGGTTCGGGGAGTCGAACCGCTCGAAGTGTAAACATCGGATGTCTATACTGTCAATCACGCCCGCGGGCCGCGACGGCATCGACGCCGCCCCGCATCGAGAAATCCAGGAGAGCCATGAAGTTCGCGCGCCTCGGCGAGTCCGGCAGTGAGATCCCCGTCGTCCTCGACGCAGATCGCTACCTCGATCTGCGCCCGCTCACATCCGATGTCGACGGTGGATTCCTCGCCGATGACCCCGTCGGCCGGACGACCGCCGCCATCGCCGGAGGACTCCTCCCCGAGCTCGCAGGCGCCGCCGGGCTGCGGATCGGCGCCCCGATCGCCCGACCGAGCGCGGTGATCTGCATCGGACAGAACTATGCTGCGCACGCGCGCGAGTCCGGTGCGGAGCCGCCGACCGTGCCCATCATCTTCCTGAAGACCCCGAACACGGTCGTCGGACCGAACGACGCCGTGACGATCCCGCGCGGCAGCGAGAAGACCGACTGGGAGGTCGAGCTCGGCGTCGTGATCGGCGGCCGCACGGCGTACCTCGACAGCCCTGACGAGGCCGACGCGCACATCGCCGGCTACGTCGTCGCCAACGACGTCTCGGAGCGCACGTTCCAGATGGAGATCTCGGGCGGGCAGTGGTCGAAGGGCAAGATCGCGCACGGCTTCAACCCGACCGGTCCGTGGCTGGTGACACCCGACGAGGTCGACGCGCAGAACCTCGGCCTGAAGAGCTTCGTGAACGGCGAACCCCGTCAGGACTCGAACACGAGCGACATGATCTTCGACGTGCGCGCCATCGTGCACCACCTGTCGCAGTTCGTCACCCTCGAGCCCGGCGACCTGATCCTCACGGGCACGCCGCAGGGCGTGGCGTTCGGCGGGAAGTTCCCCTACCTGAAGGCGGGCGACGTCGTCGACATCGAGATCGAGGGTCTCGGCGCGCAGCGCCAGGAGTTCGTCGCATGGGAGGCGCGCCGATGAGCGGGCAGCAGCTGGACGGCCTCGTCGCCGTCGTGACGGGCGGGGCGTCGGGCATCGGCGCCGCGATCGCGACCGCGCTCGCCGACGAGGGCGCCGAGGTCGCGGTGCTCGACCTCGATCCGTCGGGCGCCGACCCGCGCTTCGCCGCGTTCGCCGCGGATGTGTCGGACCGCGCCGCGGTCGACCGGGCGATCGCCGCCGTCGGCGATCGGTTCGGGCGCATCGACATCCTCGTGAACAACGCGGGGGTCGGCGCGCAGGGCGACATCGCCGCGAACGACGATGCCGAATGGGCGCGCGTCTTCTCCATCAATGTCACCGGCATCGCGCGCGTCACGGCGGCGGCGCTGCCGTGGTTGCGGAAGTCCCCGTCCGCCGCGATCTGCAACACGTCGTCGATCGCGGCCACCGCGGGCCTGCCGCAGCGTGCGCTGTACAGCGCCTCGAAGGGCGCCGTGCTCTCGCTCACCCGTGCGATGGCCGCCGACCATCTGCGCGAGGGCATCCGCGTCAACGCCGTCAATCCCGGCACCGCCGACACCCCGTGGATCGGTCGCCTGCTCGCGAGCGCCCCGGACCCCGTGGCCGAGCGCGCCGCCCTCGAGGCCCGCCAGCCCCACGGCCGGCTGGTGTCGGCCGCCGAGGTCGCCGGGGCCGTGCTCTACCTCGTGAGCCCGTCGTCGGGCTCGACGACCGGCACCTACATCGAGGTGGACGGCGGGATGTCGCCGCTCCGCCTGCGCCCCGCCGGCTCCTGATCGCTCAGGCCCGGCGGTAGACGGGGCGGGCCGCGGCATCCGTTCCACAGGTCAACCGCGCTTCCACAGGACGAATCCCCGTGGGGTGCCCCAGCGATGGTGGAGTCTGGTCCTGTGGAGGAGATGAACTCAGGGAGTAAGGATCCCCGGGCTGGTGGGCGCCATCAGTACACGCCGGCCGAGCGGGCCGAGGCGGTGCGGATCGTTCGGTCGTCGAAGGGGCGCACGATCTTGGAGATCGCCGCGGAGTTGGGCATCAATGACAAGACGTTGAACCAGTGGGTCGTGCAGGCGCGCAACGCGGACATCGATCCGGAGGGCTCGATGACGGATGCCGCGAAGCGGCGGATCCGGGCGCTGGAGAACCAGGTCGCGCAGTTGGAGAAGGATCTCGAGTTCGAGAAAAAAGCGCGGGCCTTCACCCAGGCGATCTCACTGCGTCGGAGAAATTCGAAGTGATCGATGGGTTGAAGGCAGACTTCGGGATCAAGTACCTGTGCGGCAAGCTCGGTGTGTCCGAGTCCGGATATCACGCCCGTCAGAGCCGGCCGCTGTCGGCGCGGGAATCGCGGCGGTGGCAGACGACCTCGCGAGTGCTGGGTGCGTTCGTGCAGTCCGGCCGCGCGGATGGGCACCGCAAGATCGCCGCGACACTGCGCGCCGACGGCTACAGCGTCAACGACAAGACCGTGCTCGCGGTGATGCGGGATCTGGGCGTGATGGCTCCCGCGGCCCGGGCCGCGTATCGGAAGGCGGCCGCGCGTGCCCGACGCACACCGGACCCCGCCGACCTGGTGCAGCGCCGCTTCAACGACACGATCCGGCCCGGGACGGTGCTGGTGGGCGACATCACATACGTCGCCACCGCGGAGGGCTGGTTGTATCTGGCGACCGTCATCGACCTGGCCACCCGCATGGTGATCGGCTGGGCAACCGGGAAACGACAGACCGCGGAGCTGGTCGTCGCCGCCATGAAACGTGCCCAGGCGACCGGTCACGTCCAGCCCGGTGCGATCTTCCACTCCGACCACGGCACCCAGTACCGCTCCAAACGGTTCGCCCGCTTCTGCACCCGTCACGGCATCCGCCGCTCGATGGGTGAGAACTTCGAATGCTGGGACAACGCGGTCGCGGAATCGTTCTTCTCGAAGATCAAGAACGAACGACTCCGCTGGCTGCAGCTGACCACCCGCCGCCACGCGACCCGAGAGATCGCGGACTACATCGAACACTTCAACACCACACGCCGGCACCAGACCCTCGGCTACGCCACCCCCGCCGAGACCATGACCCGACTCACAACCCGACCCGCTGCAATCGCAGCCTGAAACGAAAGGAGCAGGGACCGACTCCACGACACGCGGAGCGCCCTACCGGCGATCGTCCTGCGGAACGCCGGTTGACCCGTCGAGCAGGCCCGCACCGCACGACGCCGCCGCGCCGCGCGCGCCGCGGCATCCGTTCCACAGGTCAACCGCGCTTCCACAGGACGAATCCCCGGCGATCGTCCTGCGGAACGCCGGTTGACCTGTCGAACGAGGCGGATCGTGGGTGCGCGCCGCAGAGCCTGCGGCGGGACGGATGCCGCTACCCCAGGCGGTAGACGCGCTCCGTGTTCTCGGCGAGCACCGCCTTCTGGCGGTGCTCGCCGACACGGTCGGCCAGCCACGACGTCACCGTGTCGAGCCAGCGCCCGTACGGACCGGAGACCGGCCAGTCGCTGCCGAACAGCAGGCGGTCGGGGCCGAAGGCGTCGAGCGCCACGTCGAGGAACGGCCGCACCTGGGCGTCGGTCCACTCGCCCGTCGATTCCGCCGGCAGGCCGGAGAGCTTGCACACGACGTTCGGGCGCTGTGCGAGGTCGCGGAGCGACTCCGCCCACGGCGTGCCGTCCGCCGGCTCGACGTCGCCGGGCGATCCCACTTCGGGCTTGCCCAGGTGGTCGAGCACGATGGCGAGGTCGGGCAGGGCGTCGGCGAAGGCGACCACATCGGGCAGCTGCTCCCACCGCACGCACGCGTCGAAGGTGAGTCCGGCGGCGGCCACCGCCTCCGCCGAGCGCAGGAATCCCGGCCGCAGACAGAACCCCTCCGGCTCGGACTGCAGCAGGCGTCGCACCCCGACGACGACGGGCCGCTCCGCGAACGCCGCGAGGTGCTCGTCGGACGCCTCGGGGTCTTCGAGCGGTGCGCGTGCCACGATGCCCCGCACCGGGACGCGGGAGGTCAGCGACGTGACCCAGTCGACCTCGGCGATCGCCTGCTCGGGCGCGCACTCCGCCTGCACGAAGACGAAGCGGCAGTCCGCGTCGGGGGCGTCCTGCAACGCGATGTCGAGCTCGTCAGGCCCGAAAGATCGGAGCAGAGGTCCTTCGAGCCACTCGTAGGTCAGGGCCTCGGGGTCCCAGAGATGGAGGTGTCCGTCCACGACTCGCATGTCAACATCATGCCGCCGACGCGCGGTGGTAGCAGCATCCGTTTGTTCTTGACATCCGATGTCTAAGATGAGCCCGTGGCCGTCACCGACGAAGCGATCGAGAAGATCAAGGACATGATCGTTCGCGGCGAGCTGACCCCCGGGTCGCGCCTGCCTCCCGAGAAGGACCTCGCCGAGCGCCTCGGACTCTCGCGCAACTCGATGCGCGAGGCCGTCAAGGCGCTCGAGGTCATCCGCGTGCTCGACGTGCGGCGCGGCGACGGCACCTACGTCACGAGCCTCGAGCCGAAGCTGCTGCTCGAGGCGATCTCGTTCGTCGTCGACCTCCACGACGACGACTCACTGCTGGAGATCTTCGCCGTTCGTCGCGTCCTCGAGTCCCACGCGACGGGGCTGGCGGCGCAGCGAGCGGATGACGACGACGTGGCGGGATTGGATGCCGAGATCCGGGGCGTCGCGACCGACACCGACATCGAGTCCCTGGTCGAGCACGACGTGCGGTTCCACAGCGCGATCGCGCGGCTCGCGGGCAACGACTACCTGGCGAGCCTGCTGGAGAGCCTCACCAGCCAGACCGTGCGGGCCCGTGTGTGGCGCGGGCTCACCCAGGCGGGCGCCGTCGAGCGCACGCTCGCCGAGCACCGCGCGATCCTCGACGCGATCGCCGACCACGACATCGAGCTCGCCACGGCGGTCACCCAGGTGCACATCTCGGGCATCGAGCGCTGGCTGCGCCAGGCCCGCGACGCCTGACCGCCGCCGCCCCGGCGCGCGTGACGCGCCCCCGGCCGGCAGCATCCGTCGACATCGCGCGATCTCGCCGAGACGACATGATCGCCGCGCACGCAACGTGTCAGCTCGGCGAGAACGCACGATCGCTGCACCGCCGCGCGCCGCGCCCGGCCGCGACGCCCGGCTACGCGAAGCGCACGGTCTGCTGCAGACGCGTGCGGTAGTCGAACACCTCGTTGCCGCCGATGTCGCGGGCGCCGGTGATGCCGCGGCGCAGCACCGTGGCCAGCGCGCTGCGCGAGACCACGGCCACCCGCACGCCGCGCACGCGGCCGATCTCGTCGATGGGGGTGAGCACGTCCTCGTCGGGCAGCACCACGATCGCGCCGCTGAACCGCACGCCCGCGGCGCGCGCGATCACGCGCATGCGCGAGAGCAGCTCGGCGAGGGGAGTGCCGGGCACGCCGTCGCCGACGAACTCGCCGCGGCGGATGCGCACCGGGCCGCCGAAGTCCTCCGACAGCACACCGTACAGACCGCTCGGGCCGAGCACGATGTGGTCGACCTTCGCGTCGGGGTCACCATGGCGCCCGGCGGCCGCCACGTCGTGCCACACCGTGTACCCCATGCCGAGGTCGGCCACGACGCGGGCCGTCGCCTCCTCGGCGAGCGCGTCGGCGAGCAGGCGCCGCAATGCCACCGGCGCCGAGCGCACGAGCGCGGGGTCGTACGGGTCCTCGAGCGTGACGCCGCGCCCCGCCCACTCGCGGATCAGCGTGAGATACCGCTCGCGGCGCCAGCCGCCGGGGTGCCCGTACGAGCGGGCGCGCGGACGGGTGTCGGACCGGGCTGCCGGGGGCCGCCAGCCCGACCACTCCGGAGCCGCCGCCTCGCCGAACCCGTGCCCGCGGTCGTACGCCGCGCGCGCATCCGGTGTGCCGACGAGTTCCCACGCCCGCTGCACCTGGATGAACACGGCCGCGTCGCCGCCGGTGTCGGGGTGGGTCTGCCTCAGGCGCAGGCGGTACGCCTTGCGCAACGTCTCGTCGTCGACCTCGGGGTCGACCGCGAGCACCTCGTAGGCCGACGCCGAGAGCGGACTGTCGAACACGTGCCCTCCCCCGGGACTTCGATGACGGATGCTGCGCGCCGCCGTCGGCGGCGGAGATCAGGTTACGTCACGCCGGCGTGTCCGGCTCCGCGCGCCGTTCGTTGCGTCGCGCGTAGGCGGCGGCGCTGCGGCTCGACAGGGCGAGCAGCAGCAGGATGTCGATGCTCAGCGACAGGAACGTACCCGCGATCTCGATCTCCTGCCCCTGCGCCCACCACGCCGTGAACGAGGTGCTGATCGACAGCACCGCGATGAGCATCACGAAGACGCGCGCCCAGTTGACCCCGCGGTACACGAAGAAGGCCAGCCCGAGGTCGATGAGGAGCACCGTTGCGCCGGTGCCGATGACGACCCACAGCGCGGCTTGCCTGCCCTCCGGCGTGGGGTCGAACCCGTCGAGCACCGAGTCGGGGTCGGACAGGATCGCATCCCACCCCGTGGCGATGCTCACGAGCACGACGACGCCGGCGATCACCCGCAACAGGATGAGGAGAACACCCGCTACGGTCGAGATCGGCCGCTTCATCTCCGGGTCGAAGCGCGGCGGTTTGAGCAGTCGCCCGGCCGGCTCGTACGCCGGCCGCTTGTGCGGTGCGGGCATCTCGGTGGTCACGCCACCACCTCCCCCGCGCTCTCGACGCGCGGCTGGACCGCGCGCACGTCCACGATGGGCAGGTCCCCGTCGGTGCGGATGCTGTCGCCGCCGCCGTTGCGGGCGTGATAGCCGGTGGCGAAGTCGGCGATGACGTCCACGGTGACGCGGGGGTCGGCACCGCAGATCGACGAGACGATGTGGTCGCGCTCGACATCGGTGTCGGCGTCGATGCGGTGCGTGACCTGCAGCGTGAACAACGAGAGCCCGACGCTCGTGTCGAACGTGCCGGCGGCGAGCCAGTCGACGCGGCGCCCGCCCGGCAGCAGCCAGTCGTCGGGGCAGCGCCAGAACCGCACGTGGTGGCGCTGAGCGGGGTTCCCGTCGACCTCCTGCTGGTAGGCGAAGTCCTGCTGGCGGCCGAAGAGGAAGAGCGGGCTCACCGGCGCCTCGTCGTAGCTGCGCCGCGTGAGCGTCGACGTGATGATGCGCCACGACGAGCCGAGCGTCACCGGATCCGCCTCCGTCCAGCCGGCCGCCTCGAGCGAGGCGCGGATCTGATCGCCGGTGCCCTGGAACGCGAGGTTCACCGGGTCGCCCAGGAGCCCGTCACTGGTGCGGGTGCGCCCGATGAAGTAGTCGGGCACGTAGATCGTGGTGAGGATGCGGTGCAGCCTCGGCAGCACGAGGTAGGCGAGCAGCACCCAGAACACGAGGAAGAACGGGATGCCCCACCACCCGACGTGGAACGTCTCGGTGAGGCTGAGGTACGCGAGCCACAGTGCCGCGAGCCCGGCGAAGACGAAGAAGAACCAGTCGATCGCGACGCCGATCGAGTAGCTCCTCCGGTGCCGGGTGCTCACGATCCCTCCTCGTCGCCGATGCCGGCGTCAGCCCCAGAGCGGGACGTCGGGCCGGTGGGCGAGGGCGGTCTCGCCGACGTCGTCCGGCAGCTCGGCCAGGGTCGCCGGCTGCCAGCGGGGGGTGCGGTCCTTGTCGATCACCTGCGCCCTGATGCCCTCCGGCAGGTCGGGCTGGGTCGTCGCGAACCACATCACCAGGCCGTACTCCTGGTCGAGCGCGTCCCTGAGACCCGGGAGTTCCCGAGCCCGACGGATGGCGGCGAGCGTCACCGCGAGACCGGTCGGCGACAGTTCGCCGAGCAGGTCCGCGGTGGCGGATGCCTCGGGCTCGGGGCGCGCCCGCAGTCGCTCGACGATCTCGGCGACGGTGTCGGCCGCGAACGCGTCGTCGATCCACTCCCGCGCGGCGATGAGCCTCGACGGAGCCGGCGTCTCATCGAACAGCAGCACGAGCTCGGCCGGGCTGGACGGGTCGGCGCGCGTCTCGAGCGCGTCGCGGACGGCGTCGAGGTTCTCGTGGGGCACGTAGTGGTCGGCGAATCCGGCGTAGATCGCGTCCGAGGCATCCATCACCGCGCCCGTCAGCCCGAGATACTCGCCGAGGCGGCCCGGCGCGTGGGCGAGCAGCCACGTGCCGCCGACGTCGGGGGTGAAGCCGATGCGCGTCTCGGGCATGGCGAGCTGCGAGCGCTCGGTCACGATCCGGATCGCCGCGTGGCCCGCGACACCGATGCCGCCGCCCATCGTGATGCCGTCGGCGAAGGCGACGAACGGCTTGGGGTACTCGGCGATGCGCGCGTTGATCGCGTACTCGGCGCGGAAGAACACCGCCGCGTCGTCGGCACGGCCGCTCGTGACCTGCTCGGCGAGCCCGCGCACATCGCCGCCGGCGCACAGTCCGCGCTCGCCGGCGCCGTCCAGCAGCACGACGTCGACCTCGGTGTCGTGCTCCCACGCGTCGAGCGCCGCGTGCAGCTGCTCGACCATCTCGAGGTTGAGCGCGTTGATCGCACGAGGCCGGTTGAGGGTGAGGTGCCCGAGGCCCCCGCTCGTGCTGACGAGGACGGTGGGCTCGGCGGCGGTCTCGGCGAGGTCGGTCACGAGCGCAACGTTACCGGCCGCGCCAACTTCTCCCACGCTGAGACCGGATTTCCGCCAGGATGGGACGCAGTTCTGCATTGAGTCCGCAATGGAGCGGCCCCGTACATTGCCCCGCGGGGTGTCGCCCACGACCGACGAGAGGGTTCGGCATGCCCGGAGGCCAGTCGCTGGAGTTCTCAGCTGTCACGAAGCGCTTCGGCGCCGTCACGGCAGTCGCAGGTCTCACGGCTCGGGTCGAACCGGGAAGGGTCACCGGATTCCTCGGCCCGAACGGCGCCGGCAAGACCACAACGCTCCGGGTGCTCCTCGGCCTCGAGAAGCCGACCGACGGCCACGCCACGATCGGCGGCAAGCGCTACGCCGAGCTCGACAAGCCGCTGCAGACGGTCGGCGCCGTGCTCGAGGCATCCAGCTTCCATCCGGGCCGCACCGCCGCCGCGCACCTCACGATCTACGCGCAGGCTGCCGGACTCGCGAAGACGCGGGTGGGCGAGGTTCTGGACCTCGTAGGACTGACGGATGCTGCGAACCGCAAGGTCGGCGGATACTCGCTGGGCATGCGCCAGCGCCTCGGCCTCGCGTACGCGCTCCTGGGCGACCCGGGCGTGCTGGTGCTCGACGAGCCGGCCAACGGACTGGATCCCGAGGGCATCCGCTGGATGCGCGGGTTCCTCCGCCAGCTCGCCGGCGAGGGCCGGACCGTGCTCGTCTCATCGCACCTGCTCGCCGAGGTGCAGCAGACGGTCGATGCGCTGCTGATCATCTCGCGCGGACGCCTGGTGTTCGAGGGCGGGGTCGACGAGCTGACGGACCCGCGCGAGTACGCCACCGTCGTCGACTCCCCGGACCGCGCCGCGCTGGCGTCCGCGCTGAAGGCCGCCGGCGTGCCGTTCGAGGTGCTGCGCTCGGGCCTCACCGTGCGCGGCGTCGACCCGACCGCGGTCGGCGCGGCGGCCGCCGCCGGCGGCGTCGCGCTGTCGGCGCTGCACCGCCGCGGCCCGGCGCTCGAGGAGGTCTTCCTCGACCTCGTGAACGGCACGCGCATGCATCCGAGCGCGGCCGGTCATGCCGTGACCACGGATGCTGCGCCCTCGGCCCCGCCCGCAGAACCCGCCGCCTCCGAATCCGATGAGGCGGCCGAATCAGCGCTCACGGCCGCCGAGCTCGACGCCGAGGCGACCGCCGCCCCCGGAGCCGCCACCGCACTGGCTGCTGCCGCCGGCGCCGCCTGGGCCGCAGAGCGCGACGCCTCCCCCCGCTCGTTGAGCGAGCGAGGAACGCGCTCGTTGAGCGAGCCTGCGAGTCGAGACGCAGAGATGAAACGCCCTGAGCCCGGCACAGACACCGAGCCCGAGACCGGCACGACGCCGGCCCCCGTCGCCTACGCGGTCGCGAGCACCGGCGTGATCGACATCGTGCCCTCCGCAGCGCCCGAAGACGCCGACCCCGACGTCGAGGCCATCGGCCAGATCGACGAAGAGCTCTCGGCTGAGCCCGAGGGGGCGCCGATGTCCGAGGAAGAGGCGGCGGCGGCGGCCGAGTCGGCGCCCGAGCCGGAGCCCGAGCCGGCGTCGGAGCGCGAGCCTGTGCTCGAGCCCGAGCCCGAGCCTGAGCCTGCGCCCGAGCCCGAAGTCGCGCCCGAGGCTGGGTCCGAGCCCTCGCCCGAACCCGAACCCGCCCCCGCCGCGGCCGATCCGTGGGCGCCCGAGGACGCGGATCCCGACGTCGACGCCATCGGCGAGATCGACGACGAGCTCTCCGCCCCCGAGCCGCCCGACGCCGACGACGACCGCCCGTGGGAGCACTACGTCAAGACCGACTCCGACATCGAGGCCGACGCCTTCTTCGCCGCCTTCGACCACACCGACGCCCCCGACGGCGAATCGAACCCCGACGCCGAGCCCGAGCGCAAGCCCGAGCCCAACGCCGACCCCGAGCGCAGGCCCGAGCCCAACGCCGAGCCCGAGCGCAAGCCCGAGCCCAACGCCGACCCCGACGCCGAGGCCGACCCCGAGCGCAAGCCCGAGCCCGAGCCCGAGCCCGAGGCATGGGTACCGCCGGAGGCCGAGCCCGAGGCATGGGTACCGCCGGAGGCCGAGGCCTTCGAGGACGCGGTCGCCCACACCCCGCCCACGGACGCCACCGAACCACCGCACGAGTCCGGGGACGAAGCATCCGTCTCCTCCGAAACGGATCGGGACGCCGACGCCGTCACCGCACCCGCCGACGAGGAAGGAGGCGACCGATGAGCCTCACCGCCGCGACCCGCGCCGAGAGCACGAAGCTCTTCTCGACGAGCATCTGGTGGATCCTCGCGATCGTCCTGTTCGCGTACGTCGCCTTCACCGCGGCGGCGCTCGGCTTCGTCTACGCGGCCGCCGCGACCGGGGCGCTTCCCGGGAACGCGCCGCCGCTGCCCGAGGAGGGCCTCGCCGCGACGCTGTACAGCACCGCGACCACCGTCGGCTACGTCTTCCCGCTGCTCGTCGGCACGCTGATGGTGACGGCGGAGTTCCGTCACAAGACCCTGACCCCGACGTTCCTGGCGACGCCTCGCCGCGGCCGTGTGCTCGTCGCGAAGCTCGCCGTCGGCGTGCTGATCGGCGTGGTGCTCGGCGTCATCGGCATCGTCGCGGCGGTCGGCACGTCGGCGGCGTTCCTCGCGGGCTTCGGCCTCGAGACCGACATCACCTCGCCCGACACCTGGGCGATGCTCGGACGGATGCTGCTCGCCTACGTCCTCTGGACGCTCATCGGCGTCGGCGTCGGCGCCCTCGTGCGCAACCAGGTGGGCGCGATCGTCGGCGTGCTGGTGTTCACGCAGTTCATCGAGCCGATCGGGCGCACCGCCGCCGCGTTTGTCGAGGGGCTCTCGGATGCCACGCGCTTCCTCCCGGGCGCGGCGAGCGATGCGCTGGTCGGTGCGAGCGTCTACACGGCGACCATCCCGCAGGGCTCGGCAGATCCGCTCGAGTGGTGGGCGGGCGGGCTCGTGCTGCTCGGCTACGCGATCGTGTTCGTGGTGCTCGGCCACCTGGTGAGCTGGCGCCGCGACGTCAGCTGAGGCTCCCGCCCCCGGTCGTCGAGCGAGCTTGCGAGTCGAAACGCAGAGTCGAGACGCGAACGATCAGACGGCGGGCGCGGGTGCCGGTGTCTTGCGCCCGCGCGGCTTGCGCTCGGGAACGACGGGGATGGTCCCGGTCTCGGCCGCGATGTCGACGACGTCGGTCGGCTCGGCGGCGACCTCGACGCGCAGCGCCTGAACGAGGGCGAGGCCGTGGCGCGTGGTCAGGATGACGCGCTGATACTCGGGGTGGCCCTCGAGGTCGATCACGACACTGGGCCGGTGCCGGCGGATGATCGCGAAGTCGTCGCCGCCCGCTGAGCGCCACGTGCCCATGGCGACGATGCCGCGCACGTGCGTGCCCGGGCTCGGGACGCCGCGCAGCCACGTCCACGCGTCGTCGGTGAGCTGCACCTTGGTGATCGTCGAGCGCTCGATGACGACATTCCCCTTGCGGAATGCCAGGGCGCGCTCGGACACCGACAGCACCACTTCGAGCTGCGTCGAGTCGAGCAGCAGGGTCACCATGTGCCCAGTCTGCCAGCGCGAGCGGGTGGAACCGGCCTCATTTGCTTACGGGAGGGCAACGATCCTTCGCCCCCGGCACCCGTGTGCGGTGCAAGACTGGATCGGTGACCGTCGTGTCCCCCTCCGTCACCGCGTCTCCCGCCGCGGCCTCACTCGCCGCCGTCGACGCCGCGCTCGACCGCGCCGCAGCGGGAGCCCGGCTCGATGCGGCCGACGCCGAGACCCTGCTCGGCGCGACCGGCGCGCGGTTCGAGCGTCTGCTCGAGATCGCCGGTGATCTGCGCGACGCAGGGCTCGCAGCATCCGGTCGCCCTCGTGTGATCACGTACTCGCGCAAGGTGTTCGTGCCGCTCACGACGCTGTGCCGCGACCGCTGCCACTACTGCGTGTTCGTCGACACCCCCGGTCAGCTCCTCAAGAAGCACAAGCCCGCGTACATGTCGCCCGAGCAGGTGCTCGCCGTCGTGCGGCAGGGCCAGGCGATGGGCTGCAAAGAGGTGCTGCTGACCCTCGGCGACCGCCCCGAGGAGCGCTGGCCCGAGGCGCGCGCATGGCTGGACGAGCACGGGTTCGCCTCGACGATCGCGTACGTCGCGCACATCGCGCGTCTGGTCACCGCCGAGACGGGGCTGCTCGCACACGCCAACCCGGGGGTGATGAGCGCGGAAGAGCTGCGGATGCTGCGTCCCACGGCGCCGTCGATGGGCATGATGCTCGAGACGACCTCGCGCCGGCTCTACGAAGAGCCCGGGCAGGTGCACTTCGGCTCGCCCGACAAGGACCCGGTCGTGCGGCTCGCGGTGATCGACGCCGCTGGGCGCGAGCGCGTACCGTTCACGACCGGCATCCTCGTCGGGATCGGCGAGAACGTGCGCGACCGCGCCGAGTCCCTCGTCGCGATCCGCGATGCGCACGAACGGCACCAGGTGGACGGACAGGGCCACGTGCAGGAGGTGATCGTGCAGAACTTCCGCGCGAAGCCCCGCACCGCGATGCAGGGTGCGCCCGACGCGGAACTGCTCGAGTACGTCACCGCTGTCGCGGTCGCCCGGCTCGTGATGGGGCCGCGGATGCGGATCCAGGTGCCGCCGAACCTGTCGGACGCCACGGAGTTCGGCCTGCTGGTGCGCGCCGGCGCCGACGACTGGGGCGGCGTCTCGCCGCTCACCGCCGACCACGTCAACCCCGAGCGCCCGTGGCCGCACCTCGACGACCTCGCCCGCATGACGGCCGAGCTCGGGTTCGAGCTGCGCGAGCGGTTGACCGCCCAGCCCGAGTTCGTGCTCGACGGTGAGACGTGGATCGACCCCGCCCTGCGGCCGGCGGTGTCGGCGCTCGCGGATCCCGCCACCGGCCTGGCCGCAGCATCCGTCCCGGCCGCCCTTGCGGCGAATCGCGGCGGTTCGACCGAGTCGACACGTTCCACGCGCACGCAAGACCGCGACTCGGCGGCAACGCCTCGACTCAATGCCGCCCAGCGAGACCTCGCGGGGGCCGACCGGGAAATCCTGGACCCTGCGGCCGTCCCCGCGGGGGGCACGGCGAATCGCGACGTTTCGACCGAGTCGACACGTTCCACGCGCACGCAAGACCGCGACTCGGCGGCAACGCCTCGACTCGAAGCCGCCCACGGCCGGCGCGGCGCCAAGCGGCTCGCCGAGACGGCGGCGGCCGACCCGCTCGCGCTCGACGACGCCGAGTGGGTCGCGCTCCTCGAAGCCACGGGCGAGGACCTCGACCTGCTCGCGGCGACCGCCGACGACGTGCGGCGCTACACCGTGGGCGAAGCCGTCACCCTCGTGGTGAACCGCAACCTCACGTCCACCGGACTCCGTGCGGCCCCGACCGACGACCCCGCAACCTTCACCCTCGACGACGTCCGCGCGATCGCGGCGGACGCCTGGGACCTCGGCGCCACCGAGCTCTGCGTGCAGGGACTCCTCCCCGCGTCGGAAGACGCCTCGGCCTACCTCGACATCGCGCGGGCGGTGAAGGCCGTGGCTCCCGGCATCCATCTCCATGCCTATCGTCCTCAGGACGTGCGCGACCTCGCCGACCGCTCGGGTCGCGGCCTCGAGGGCGCCCTCGCCGCGATGCGCGAGGCCGGCGTCGACACGGTGCCCGGCACCGGCGTCAAGGTGCTGAGCGAGCGGGTGCGGCAGCTCGTCGCGCCGACCGACCTCGAGATCGACCGCTGGGTCGAGGCCATCACCGCGGCGCACCGCGCCGGGTTCCGGTCGACGAGCGTCATCTTCTACGGACACGTCGAGACCGCCGAAGAGCGCATCACGCACCTGCGGCAGCTCCGCTCGATCCAGGACGAGACCCGCGGCTTCAGCGAATTCGTGCCGATTCCGCTGCCCGGTCCTGCGGGCGGCGTTCCCCTCATCCCCGGCCGCGGACCGCTCGACGAGCACCGCGCCATGGTCGCCGTCTCGCGATTGCTGCTGTCGGGCAGCATCCCGCACGTCCAGATCCCGTGGACGCGCGTCGGGCGCGAGGCATCCGTCGTCCTGCTGCAGTGCGGCGGCGACGACCTCGGCGGCACCCTGCTCGACGGTCGCGTGAAGCCGGAGGCCGGCATCGAGCACGGCCTCGAACTGCCCGTGACGGATGCCTCGGCGATGGTCGCACGCCTGTTCCGGCCGTTCCGCCTGCGCACCACGACCTACGGTCAGGTGGGCCCGCGGTGACCCGCGTCGAGGTCGCGATCGTCGGCGCCGGATTCGCCGGCATCGGCGTGGCGGCGGCGCTGCGCCGGGCCGGCCGCGACGACTTCGTCGTCCTGGAGCGGGGGGCATCCGTCGGCGGGACCTGGCGCGACAACACGTATCCGGGCATCGCGTGCGACGTGCCCTCGCACCTGTACGGGTTCGC
This sequence comes from Microbacterium trichothecenolyticum, assembly GCF_041938625.1. GTDB lineage: Bacteria > Actinomycetota > Actinomycetes > Actinomycetales > Microbacteriaceae > Microbacterium > Microbacterium trichothecenolyticum_D. The sequence goes on from NZ_CP169427.1 coordinate 4,222,738, forward strand.
GGCGCACCCCAACCCGACCTGGTCGGGCACGTATGCGAAGGGCGCGGAGATCCACGCCTACCTCGAGCACGTCGTCGATGCCGAGGGCCTGCGTGACCGGCTGCGGCTCGACACCCCCATGCGATCGGCCCGATGGGATGCCGCGCACGACGTGTGGCGCATCCACACGCCCGGGGAGACCGTCGTGGCCGACGTGCTGGTGCTCGCGTGCGGGCGACTGACCGAGCCGACGATCCCCCGGATCGCCGGACTCGAGCAGTTCCCGGGGCCGCTGTTCCACTCGGCCCGGTGGGATCACTCGGCCGAGCTCGCCGGCGCGCGCGTCGGCGTGGTGGGCACCGGAGCCAGCGCCGTGCAGATCGTGCCGGAGCTCGCCCGCACCGCCGCGCACGTGACACTCTTCCAACGCACCCCCGCGTGGATCGTGCCCCGCGGCGGCGACGACTACTCCGACGCGGACCGCGCCCGGTTCGCCACGACGCCGCAGGCGCTCGAGGCGCTCCGCGCCGACCTCTACGCGGAGGGCGAGGCGCGCTTCGCGTCACGGTCGGGCGACTCCGCCGCTGCGTCCGAGGCCGAGGCCGTGGCGCTCGCGCACCTCGAGCGCCACGTCGCCGACCCCGCGTTGCGGGCCGCCCTCACTCCGGACTACGCCTTCGGCTGCAAGCGCGTGCTGCTGTCGGACGACTTCTATCCGGCCGTCGCGTCCGACGCCGTCTCGCTCGTGAGCTCGGCCCTCGCCGAGGTGGAGGGCTCGACGCTCGTCGCCGCGGACGGCAGCCGTCACGCGGTCGACGCGCTCGTCCTTGCGACCGGGTTCGCCTCGACGCGGCAGCCCTACGCGGACCTCGTCGTCGGCGAGGGCGGCGTGACGCTCGCCGAGCACTGGTCGGGGGGCATGACGGCGTTCGCGTCAACCGTCGTCGCCGGGTTCCCGAACCTTTTCGTACTCAATGGCCCGAACGCCTCGCTCGGCCACTCGTCGTCCGTGCTCATGATCGAGGAGCAAGCGGGCTACGTCACCCGTGTCCTCGACGCACGCGCCGGTCGCGCGCTGCGCGTCGACCCCGAGGCTGAGCGAGCCTACACCGACGAGATCGCGCGGGCCGCGGCATCCACCCGCTGGATGACCGGCGGATGCCGCAACTGGTACGTCGACGAGCGCTCGGGTCGGCTCGCCCTGCTGTGGCCCGGAACCGTGGATGCCTTCCGGGAGCGGCTCGCCCGCGCCGACGGCTCTGAGTTCCTGCCCTCGCCCGAACCCGCTCCCCTGCACCGCTGAGAGGAAACCCATGCCCGTTCCCCTGCGCTTCGGCTACAAGGCCTCGGCCGAGCAGTTCGGCCCGGCCGAACTGCTCGACTACGCGATCCAGGCCGAGGAGGCCGGGTTCGACTCGGTCTTCATCTCAGACCACCTGCAGCCGTGGCTGCACGACGGCGGGCACGCCCCGGCATCCGTCCCGTGGCTCGGGGCGCTCGGCGCGAAGACCTCGAAGGTGCTGATCGGCACCTCGGTGCTGACGCCGACGTTCCGCTACAACCCGACCGTCGTCGCGCAGGACTTCGCGACCCTCGGCGTGATGTACCCGGGGCGCGTGATCCTGGGCGTCGGCACCGGCGAGGCGCTCAACGAGGCGAACCTCGGCATCACCTGGCCCGACCCGCCGGAGCGTTTCCAGCGGCTCAAGGAGGCCATCGGACTCATCCGCCGGCTGTGGTCGGAGGACCGCGTCAACTTCGACGGCACCTACTATCACGCGCACAACATCACGATCTACGACAAGCTCCCCGAGCCCGTGCCGATCTACATCGGCGCCGCCGGCCCCGCCGCGACGCGACTCGCGGGCCGCATCGCCGACGGCTTCATCACGACGTCGGGCAAGAAGCGGGAGCTGTACACCGAGACCCTGCTGCCCGCGCTGCATGAAGGGCTCGAGAAGGCCGGCCGTCCGGCCGACGCCATCGACACGCTGATGGAGATCAAGGTCTCGCTCGCGGCGACGCTCGACGAAGCGCGCGAGAAGACCCGCTTCTGGGCGCCGCTGGCGCTCACCCCCGAGGAGAAGATGGGCGTCGACGACCCCATCGAGATGCAGCGCCTCGGCGAGGCGCTGCCGATCGAGCGTGCGGCGTCGCGGTTCATCGTTTCGGACGACCCCGACGAGCACGTCGAGCGCATCGGCTGGTACATCGGCCTCGGGTTCCGCCACCTCGTCTTCCACGATCCGGGCCACGACCAGGGCGCCTTCCTGCGGATGTACGGCGAAGAGATCCTCCCGCGCCTGCGCGCGAAGTACGCGTGACCCCGCTGTTCCGCCGGCGGGGTCGCAACTCCTCAGATTCAGTGGCGCCACCGCTCAGTTCGACCGCACCGACCCCGTCACGCGCGAAAACTGAGGAGTTGCCGTCGCCGCGGTGGGTCGTGGTGGTGCCGGTCAAGCCCTCGGCCCGCGCGAAGTCGCGGCTCGAGGTCGACGGCGTCGGCCGCGCGGATCTCGCCCGCGCCATCGCCCTCGACACCCTCGCGGCGGCGAGCGCGTGCGAGCTCGTCGCGCAGGTCGTGGTGGTGACCGACGATGCCGCACTCGCCCGCGAGGCCGCGATGATCCCGGCGCTGCGGTTCGTCCCGGAAGGCGACGCGCGCGGACTCGACGCCGCGGTAGCCGCAGGCGTGGCTGCCATCGATCCGGGAGGACGGATGCCGCGCGCCGCCCTTCTCGGCGACCTCCCGGCGCTGCGACCCGCCGACCTCGCGGACGCACTGCGGGCCGCAGCATCCGTCCCCCGCGGCGTCGTTCCCGACGCGGAGGGCACCGGCTCGACACTCGTGACGGCCGGAGTCGGCGTCGAGTGGGAGTCGTCGTTCGGCGATGGCTCGTTCGCACGGCATGTCGCGCTGGGGTGCCAGGCCCTTCGGATTCCGGATGCCTCGACCCTGCGTCGCGACGTCGACACCGCGGCCCAGTTCGAGGTCGCTCGGGTCCTCGGCCTGGGTCAGCGCACGGCTGCCCTGGTGGAGGCCGTCCGCCCGACCTGACCGCAGGTAACCGAACTGCCCCCTCCGCCCGGACAAAGGCGGGCGGATCCCCGCCATCCGGCGCTATCGCCCGCTGCACGCGAATAGCGTGAGGGTATGAGCGACTACCAGGTGCTGGAGATGGGCGGGCTCGACGCGTGGCGGGCGCACTACGGCGGGTTCACGCCCGACCGCTCGCGCGACGGCCGCCGCGTCGTCGACCACGACATCACGATGCAGTACATCGGCATGACCGCGAACGCCTTCGAGCCCGGTGAAGAGGCGGGCTACTGGCACTCCCACGCGCGCGTCGAGGAGCTGTACGTCTTCCTCGCCGGGCGCGGGCAGATGGGGCTGGACGACGACGTCGTCGACGTCGGCCCCGGCACCGTCGTGCGGGTCGGGCAGGGCGTATTCCGCACCTGGCGCGCGACGCCCGACAGCCCCGAGCAGCTGCGGTGGCTGTGCATCCGCGCTGGGGGCACGGAGCTTCCCCACCTTCCCGACGACAGCACGCGCGACAACGACCGCCCCTCTCCCTGGGGGTGAATGCGGCGGATCAGGCGACGAGCAGGTAGACCGCGCCGACGATCGTGAAGACGATCACGAGCTTCTCGAAGACCGACTGCGGCATGCGGTCGGCGAGCCAGCGGCCTCCGAGCGCGGCCCCGACGACGAGTGGCACGAGCACGAGGTCGATAAGCAGTCCGGGGACGGTGATGATGCCGATGCCGATCGAGAACGGCACCTTGAAGAGGTTGACGATCGCGAAGAACCAGGCGGCCGTGCCGAGGAACGCCTTCACCTCGAACCGGGCAGCGAGGAAGTACATCGACATCACCGGCCCGGCGGCGTTGGCGACCATCGTGGTGAAGCCGCCGAGCGTGCCGTAGGTCGCGGCGGCGACGCGGTGCGAACCGCCGGTCTCCACTTCTGCGACGAACCGGCGGCGCAGCAGGGTGATCGCGATCACCGCGAGCAGGATCACGCCGATCGACTTCTTGACCCACACATCGTCGGCGAACCACAGAAACACCACGCCGAGCAGTACGCCGACCACGACCGCGGGCGCGAGTCTGACCAGGGTGCGCCAGTCCGCGTGCCGGCGGTACATGGTCACGGCGAAGATGTCGGCGACGATCAGCAGCAGGAGCAGGACACCGGTCGACTGCTTCGCCGGGAGCACGGCCGCGAAGATCGCGACGGCGATCGTGCCCGCGCCGGGCACGGCGGTCTTCGACAGGCCCACGACGACGGCGCCGATGCCGAGCAGAGCCCAGGCCCACCACGCGAGTTCGGGCACGTTCAGACTCCGGCGGCGGCGAGCGCCGCCTCTCCGAGCGCGGTCTGGCGCTCAGCACTCGCGCTGAGCGACGAGGGAGCCGAAGCGTCCGTCATCCAGAGCGGGCGGACGAGCGGACGGATGCCGAGTCCGGCGACGTCGACCGCGAGAGCATCGTCCTCTTCGGCGAGGAGCCACGTATCGAGCAGCCCTCCGCTCGCGCGGCTGCCGTACAGAGCCGCCACGGCCGCAGCGGAGGTCTCGACGCCGATCGCGGTGAGGCACACGTCGGCCATGCCGCGCACGACCTTGCCGCCGATGATCGGCGAGACGCCGACGATGGGTGCCGGCGTCGAACACAGCGCCTCGCGCACGCCCGGCACGGCGAGGATGGGGCCGATCGACACGACCGGGTTCGACGGGGCGAGCAGCACGGCGTCGGCCTCGGCGATCGCCTCCGCGACCCCGGGGGCTGCGGAGGCCGCCTCGATGCCGGGATTCTCGAACCTCGCCGGGGCGAGGGTCGCGCGGTGGCGGGTCCACCACTCCTGGAAATGCAGGCGCGTGCCGTCGTGGAGCACGACGATGGTGTCGACCTCGGTGTCGGTCATCGGCAGCAGTCGCGCGCCGAGGTCCCAGCGGTGCGACATGCGCTCGAGCACGTCGGTGGGCGTAAGACCTTCGCGCAGCCAGCCGGTGCGGGCGAGGTGCGTGCCGAGGTCGAGGTCGCCGAGGGTGAACCAGGGCCAGCCGGCGCCCCACTCCTGCAGCTCGTGGTTGACGCGCTCGCTGTCGCCCTGGCGGCCCCAGCCGCGCTCGGCGTCGTTGACGCCGGCGAGCGCGTACGTGATCGAGTCGACGTCGGGCTGCAGTCGCACGCCCGACAGCCAGATGTCGTCGCCGGTGTTGACGACGACGGTGAGGGCGGCGGCGGTGTCGTCGACACCGCGGGCGCGCAGCGCGCCGCGCACGCCGAGGACGAACCGGGAGCCGCCGACGCCGCCCGCGAGCACGACGATGCGGGGCGTGCCGGTCACGGGGGCGTCAGTTCCGGGTGTCGAGCCCGCCGAGACGCGGAATCATGCCGGTCTTCGGGGCGAACTCGTCGGCCGCGTGAGGGAGGGAGAACTTGCCGACCGCGTCGATGAGGGCGTCGACGGTCTGGGCATCGGCGATGACGTCGACGTCGAGGCCCGCGCGACGCGCGTCCTTCGCGGTGCGGGGGCCGATCGCGGCGATGAGCGTGGTCTCGGGGATCACGGGGAACTGCTCGTGCACCTGCTGCGCGACCGAGCCGCTGGTCACGAGGATGGCGTTGATGCGGCCGGACTGGACGTCTTCGGCGATGCGCTCGGTCACCGGCACCCCGACGGTGCGGTAGGCGACGACGCTGCGGACGCGGTGCCCCGCCTCGGTGAGCATGCGGGTGAGGACCGGCTTCGCGATCTCGCTGCGGAGGGTGAGGATGTCGCGGGCCTCGGGCTCGAGGGCGATCAGCTGCTCCGCCATGCCGGCCGCCGAGTTGTCCCGCTCGGGCACGAGGTCGACACGGTAGCCGACGGCGAGGAGCGCCGCCGCCGTCGTCTCGCCCACCGCGGCGACCTTCGTCGTCGCCGGGACGACGGCGCGATACGCGTAGAGGACATCGACCGTGGTTGCACTGGTGACGGTGAGCCACTCGAACTTGCCGGCGGCGAGGTCTGCGAGCGCCTGGTCGAGCGACGCCTGGTCGTTCGTGGGGGCGAAGTTGATGAGCGGAGCGATCACGGGCGTCGCGCCCTGGCGGCGCAGAGTCGCTGCAACACCGTCGCCCCAGGGGCCGCCACGGGGCACGAGAACGCGCCAGCCGGTCAGGGGTTTGACGGACTGCTGCTGTGCTGCGGCGGTGTTCATAAGGGGGTCGACTCTCGATGATGCTCAGTCGGCCGCCCAAAAAGAAGATCGAGGCAGCCGATGCGCGATTCGAATCGGGTTCGCGCGATCGGCAGCTAACGCATCATTGCACTGCCTTGCCTCCCGAGCATACCCCCGATCGCGAACGGCGTTACCCCGCTCAGGGCGGGGAGCGGGAATGCCGGCCGGATCAGCGGGTATAGAGACGCACGAAGCCCCAGACCGCCGCCCCCACCGCCGCAGCGCCCGCGATGACGGCGACCGCGGTCAGCGCGGGGTTGCGGCGGTTGAACGCTCGGGCCCGCTCGATGCCGTCGTCGACGGCACGCTCGACGCGACGCGGGACGTTCGCCTTCTCCTCGATGGCGGCGAGCGCCGCCTTGAGCTCGGTCCTCGCCTGTTCGACGGGATCGTTGATCCCGAGGGGCACAGCGGTGCGAGGCAGCGCGACGGAGTTCTTCGACAGCGGCACGGGCGCGTCAGAGCTCATCGCGCACCTCCTTCACGTCCAGGGCGATCGATTGGACCGGGTTGCGGCGCTCGCCGATCCGGCGGAAGTAGAGGACCCCGATGATCGCGAAGACCGCCGTGACGATCAGCATCGCGAAGAACACGACGAGGGCCGACAGCCACACGGGCCACCACGACGACAGCCCCGCGATCACGAACGTGCCGAACACCGGGACGGACCAGAACAGCACGAACAGCGCGGCGAAGACCCAGAGGGCTCCCCATCCGCCGTCCTTCGCGGTCTTGGCGAGCCAGGCCTTCGCGGCGTCGATCTCCGCGATGACGAGGTTGCGGACCAGCTCCGGGATCTCTCCCAGGAGGGTGAGCAGACTGTCGTCCGCGCGGTCACGGAAGCCGCGGGGGGTGGTCATCACGTCAGGCCCCGCCGCGCCCGTTCTCGGAGGCGTCGTCGATGGCGTCGTCGACAGCGTCCTTCACGGCCTTGGCGGAGGTCTGCGCCGCCTTGCCCACGTCGTCGGCCGAGTCCTTGCCGACCTTGATCGCCGCATCGAGCTTCTGGCCCGCGGTTCCCTTCGAGCCGGCGGCCTGCGTGACCTTCACAGCCGACTCCCACAGCGTCGACGGCAGCGCCATGGCCTGGGACTTCGCGAAGTCCTTCACCTTGCCGACCTGCGTCTGCACGGGCTCGGTGTTCCACACCTTCAGCCACTGCGTCTTGATCTGCTCGTAGCGCTCACGACCCGCGCGCGTACCGAGCACATACCCGATCGCGAGTCCGACGACGAGTCCAGCCTTGCCCTTCATGAGGTCTCCTCACGCTCGGTGTGACCTGACGACCTTCCCAGGGTAGCCCTGTATGCCGATTCCGGCATCCGCCCTTGACAGGGCCCGCACTGGGAGGGTTCATTCCGCCGCCGCGGCACCCCACAGCGCATCATGACGAAGTCGATCCGCTTCTTCCTGCGCGTCGGCGACGACCTGCGCGAGGCCGCTTCCCGACAGCCAGGCGCCGACTGCGGCGAGCCCCGGCGCGCGGGCGATCGCCGCGCGGGCGGCGTCGGTGCGATGGCGCCGGCCGAGGGTCGACGCGGGAGGAACGAGGGTGTACGCATCGCGACGCGCGCCGGCGATCCGGCCCTCGTCGAGCTCGACACCGAGGAGGACGGATGCCTCGGCCGCGGCCATCACCGCGGCATCGGCGTCGGACAGTCCCTCGGTCGCGGGCGCGATCCCCGGGGCGCCGAAGGCGACGCGCAGCACGTGGCGCCCCGCGCCCGCCTCCTGCGCGAGCCACTCCCAGCGAGCGGTCTCGTGGACCAGGCCGGTCGCGCGTGAGGCGCCGGGGACCGCGTGGACATGGGCGCCGCGCGGCGCCGTATCGAGCTCGGGGCCCTCCACCACCAGCGTCACGACGTCGCGGGCGATGCCTGCGGCGGCGACGTCGGCGAACTCGGGGGCGCCGAGCGCAGCGGCCAGGAGCGAGCGCGCCGTGCTCTCCTCGGTCGCGACGATCACCGCGTCGGCGTGCAGCCGATCCGGGGCGGCGGCCGCGATCGTCGCGAGCTGCACCGTCCACCGCCGGTCGCTCCGGACGAGAGCCGTCGCCATCGCTCCGGTGTGGATCGCGACCTCGCGCTCGGCGAGCCTGTCGGCGAGCGCAGCCGTGAGCTGCGGCATCCCCCCGCCCAATCCCTCGATCGACGAACCGGGAGCATCGACGCGCACATCGGCGACGGCGCCGCCGAGCCACCCGGTGCGGGTGAGGGCGTTGCTGAGTCCGGGGGCGGCGATCTCGACGTCGACGTCGACGGGGTCGAGACCGAAGCGGTCGATGGTGAGGGGTGCCACCAGGCGGTCCAGGACCTTGTCGCCCATCCGGCCGTGCACGAGGCGACCGAGGCTGCGCTGCGTGCCGATCGTGAGCGGCGGGCGGAGGCGGTCGATGTACGCACGCCACGTGCCGTCCCAGCCGATGATCCGGCGCACGCTCTCGTCCCACGGATTGGCGGGGATGCCGAGCACCTGTTCGACGGGCAGCGGCGCCGCGGCGCCCTTCGGCAGACCCGCGATCCACTCGCGGTCGTCGCGCGGGCGCACGATCGCAGCATCCGGGAGCACCTCTTCGGCGAGTGCGCGCACGGCGCCGCCCCGCGTGGACCAGCAGGTGACGCCGGTCTCGAGGTCGAGTCCCGCGATGCGGGCGGACCCGATGATGCCGCCGAGGCGGTCGGATGCCTCGACGAGCGTCACCGCCATGCCGACCTTGGCGCACTCCCAGGCGGCGACGAGTCCGGCGATGCCGCCGCCGATCACGACCACCCGCGTCTCACGGGCGTGGTCGACGAGTTCCTGGAACGGCTCCGCGGGGACGGTCACGGCATCCATCCTCCCACCCGCGAACTGTGACGCCCGGGGCCGCGGTGGGAGACTGGGCGCATGACGCTCCACATCACGGGCGACGACGCCGCCGACCGCCTGCTCACCGACGACCCGCTCGCGCTGCTGATCGGGATGCTGCTGGACCAGCAGGTCGCGATGGAGACGGCGTTCGCCGGACCGCTCAAGATCTCGGAGCGCGCGGGGACGCTGGATGCCGCGGCGATCGCGAGCTTCGACCCCGAGGCGTTCACCGAACTCTTCAAGGCGACGCCGGCGGTCCACCGGTTCCCCGGGTCGATGGCGGCCCGCGTGCAGGCGCTGTGCGCGGCGGTCGAGCAGGACTGGGGCGGTGACGCGTCGGCGATCTGGACGCGCCCCGCGGCGGATTCCGACGCGGCGCCCGATGGCGCGACCGTGCTGAAGCGACTCAAGGCGCTGCCGGGCTTCGGCGAGCAGAAGGCCAGGATCTTCCTCGCGCTGCTCGGAAAGCAGTACGGCTTCACCGGCGCCGGCTGGCGCGACGCAGCCGGTCCGTACGGCGACGAGGGCTCGTTCCGGAGCGTCGCCGACATCGTCTCGCCGGAGTCGCTGACGAAGGTGCGCGAGCACAAGCGCGCGATGAAGGCTGCGGCCAAGAGCTGACGCGGGGCGCTCGATGAAGAAGACCGGAGGGGATGTCGACGAGTTCGTCGCCGCCGTGCGGCCGGCGAAGCGCCAGCGCGACGCCGTGACGATGATCGAGCTGCTGCGCGAGGTCACCGGCCGGGAGCCCGAACTCTGGGGCACGATCATCGGCTTCGGCTCGTGCCACTACCGTTCGGCGGCCGGGAGCGAGGGCGACGCCCCGATCGCCGCATTCTCCCCGCGACGCGAGTCCACGACGGTGTACACGCTGCGCACCGCAGCGCACGGTGAGCGGCTCGCGAAGCTCGGCCCTCATGACACGGGCGTGAGCTGCCTGTACCTCAAGGATCTGGACCAGGTCGACGCCGAGGTGCTCCGCGAGATCGTCGCCGAGGACTACCGCTGCGTGCTCGCGGGCGAGACCGGCGAGATGACCTACACCGTCACGGACTGACCGCCCTCGGCCCAGCGCTCTCGAGGGGCCTTCAGAAGGGGGCTTCGCCATCGTAGGGTGCGGCGAGGAGTCGGGTGAAGATCGTGGAGGCACGAACTGCGCGGCGGAGAGCGGTTTGTCGACGCAGCGGCGTTGGGACATCCAGTGGCGGCCATCGCCGGGGCGCCACTCGTCAGCCGCGATCCAGCGGTCTCGACCACGCCATCTCGCGACCGAGCTGACCTGTCTGCCGGAACAGCTGCACCTGGTGGGTGTCCGCCAGCACCAGCGCGAGCTCCTCGCGATCGGCGGGTGCGAAGTCCAGGATCCGCCAGAACGGTCCAGAGCGGCGGCTGAACAACCAGGCGGTCGTAGCCCCTTCATCTGCGGCTCGGTCCAAAGCGAAGCGCGCCAGCGCCGTACCGCTCCCCCGCGACCGTCGCGTCGGGCTCACCGCGACGCTGCGGATCAGCACATGCCGACCGTCCGCGCTGGACTCGTAGCCCGCGCTGCCGACGATCGCGCCCATCGGGTCGCGCTCGAGCCAGAGCCGAACACTCGGCGCATCCAGGCCGCTCAACGTCAGATCCGCGTCGGTCAGGAAGGCCGTCAGTGCCACGACTTCGGTCGGCCCGCACCCCTCAAGCTCCACGCCGCCAGTCAATCATTCGGGTTCTCCACATCCCGGCCAGGACTGGACACCAGGTCCCAACCGCTGGCTAGGGTGGGGGGAACCCGCCCGGCCCGCCCCACTCGCCTGGAGACAGATCATGCTGCCGTTCCTCATCGTCGGAGGCGTCGGCCTCGCCGTGCTGCTGATCTCGCTCATCGTCGGCGACATCTTCGATCACTTCGACATCGGCGACGGCGCCATCTCAGGCACCGCCCTGGGCATCGCGGCGGTCGTGTTCGGGGCGTCCGGCGCCCTCACCACCACGAACGGGCTCGACACCGTCTGGGCGTACGTGCTCGCCGCCGTGCTGGCGGTCATCGCCTACGTCATCGCCGTGGTCCTCGTGAAGCGCATCACGAAGAGCTCGGACGGGGTACCGGCCTCGGCGCTGGGCCTGTCGGGCGTCACGCGCTCCACGGTCTCGCCCGCGGGCGGCGAGGTCAGCCTCGACGGTCCGCACGAGGTCGAGCGACGCCTCGCCTACGCGGACGACACCATCGCCGAAGGCGTGCGCGTGCGCGTCGTCGAGCACTCCGGCACCCGCGTCAAGGTCGTCGCGGAGTAGATCCCCACCGCGGTCCGGTCCGGGAACACCGGGCCGCGGCATCCAACGAGAAAGGTCGTCCATGACGAACGAACTCATCCAAGTGATCGCCGCCATCGCGCTCGTCGTGGCGGTGCTCGGGCTCATCACCTTCATCGCACGGCGCATCCGTCGCGTCCCCCCGAACGAGGCGCTCGTCATCGTCGGGCGCGGTGCCGGGCGCCCGGCGCCGGGCGAGACCGGCAGCGGCCAGCGCGTCGTGATCGGCGGCCGCACCTTCGTATGGCCGATCCTGCAGCAGGGCTTCTCGATCTCGCTCGAGCAGCGTCAGATCGGCATCACGGTCGAGGGCGTCGACAAGAACCGCATCAAGATCGCGATCAAGGCGTCGATCAACTTCAAGGTCTCGGGCACGGAGGACGGTGTGCGGCGTGCGGCACAGCGCTTCCTGTCGCAGCAGGACCTGCTGACCGAGATCATCAAGGAGTCGCTCGAGGGGTCGCTGCGCTCGATCGTCGGCGACATGACGATCGAGCAGATCATCTCCGACCGCAAGAGTCTCTCCGACCGCGTCGTCGCCGAGACCAAGGCGGACCTCGTCGAGCAGGGCCTGCAGGTCGACCTCCTCAACATCAGCGACATCTCGACGCCCGGCAGCGACTACCTCGCGAACCTCGGCCGCGCCGAGGCCGCCCGCGCCCGCCAGGTCGCCGAGATCAGCGAGGCAGAGGCATCCCGCGCGAGCGAGTTCGCGCGCATCGAGGCGTCCGAGCAGATCGCCGAGCGCCAGAAGGCCCTCGCCCTCAAGCAGGCCACGATCAAGGCCGAGACCGACCGCGCGAACGCCGAGGCGCAGGCCGCGGGCCAGCTCGCGACCGCCGAGCAGGACAAGCTCGTCGCCGTGCAGGAGCGCGAAGCGCTCACCGAGCAGGCGCTCGTGACCCAGGAGCGTCTCGACATCGAGATCCGCAAGCCCGCCGAGGCCGAGGCGTACGCCGAGGTGCAGCGCGCGACCGCTCTGCGCGACGCGGCCAACGCCGCGACCGAGGCCGACGCGTTCAAGCGCACGAAGATCGCGGAGGCGAACAAGGTCGCGGCCGTGCAGGACGCCGAGGCATCGGCCGCCGCCGTGCGCTTCGCCGGTGAGGCCGAGCGCGACAAGCAGGTCGCCCTGGCCGCCGGTATCAAGGCCGAAGGTGAAGCGCGGGCCTCGGCGATCCAGGCCGAGGGTCTCGCCGAGGCCGCGTCGACCGACGCCAAGGCCCTCGCGCTGCAGAAGTACGGCGAGGCCGCGCTCGCGCAGGAGATCATCTCGCGTCTGCCCGACATCGTGCGCGCCGCGGCCGAGCCGATCGCCTCGATCGACAAGCTCACGGTGGTCTCGACCGACGGCGCGTCCGAGATGACGAAGACCGTCGGCCGCGTGCTCGGCGAGGGCACCGAGGTCGTGAAGGGCCTCACCGGCCTCGACCTCACCACGCTGCTGCAGGCCTTCGCGCTGAAGACGGCGGGAGCGGATGCTACGGCCCTCGCCGACGGCGCGGGCACCGCTGCGAAGAAGGCGGCGAAGGACGCCGCCGCCGCGATCGGCGGCTGACCCCTTCTCGGCGAAGCGCCCGGTCCGCCGAGGGCCGGGCGCTTCGCCGTTTCCTTCGCCGTCCGGTGCGGCTGGCTTGCGCCGGCAGGTCGATGCGAGCCCTGCCGGTCGGCGGCGACTGCGGCAGTTTCCTGCGAGTGCTGCGTCATACGACGGCACACTCGCCGCAAAGTGCAGCACTCGGGTGGCTGTCGGGGTTCGACGGCCGTCGCCGGGGACTGGAGCGTCGCCCGCCGGAGCCTACTTCAGCACGCGGCCGCTCACCGCGAGCGTGAGCCGTCGCGGCATCACCCGCGCCGCCCAGGCGCCGAAGGCGTTGGCGCGACCGGAGACGACGCTCGGCGGTACGTCGTCGCGATCGAGCCGACGGAGGGTCAGCTCGACCACCTGCGCCGGCGTCTGAAAGCGCCCGACGGCCGCGTCGGCGCCCGTGATGTCGAAGAACTCGGTGCGCGTCGCCCCCGGGCTGACCGCGATCACGCCCAGCCCCGAGCCCTTGGTCTCGTGCGCGAGGGCCTCGGTGAAGCTCAGCACGAACGCCTTCGTCGCCCCGTACACGGCCATGTTGGGGCATGGCTGGTAAGCGCCCGTGCTCGCGATGCCCACGAGCGCGCCTCGCCCGTCGGCGATCATCTCCGGAAGCACCTCGCGGGTGATCGCGACGAGTGCCGCGACGTTGACCTGCACCATCTCGCCGATGCGCGCGGCGTCGGCCTCGGCGAACGCACCCTTCATGCCGAACCCGGCGTTGTTGACCAGGGTCTGCACGCGGATCCCCCGCTCGTCGAGTTCCCGCCGGAGGGCGGCCGCGGCATCCGGTCGCGTCAGATCCAGGGCGATCGGCGTCGCACGCACCCCGTGGTCACGGGTGAGCCGGTCCGCCAGATCGCGGAGCCGGTCCTCGCGGCGGGCGACGAGCACGACGTCGGCGCCGCGGGCGGCCAGCTGCGTCGCGTACTCGACGCCGAGTCCGGCGCTGGCGCCGGTGATGAGCGCGGTCGTGCCGCGGTGGTCTCTGGTCATGGCAACCAATGTAGACACTGACAGCATTGTTGTCAATGCCAACATCACGCTAAGGTGGGAACGTGACGGAGCGTACTTACCACCACGGCAACCTGCGCGCCGCGCTCCTTGAGCGTGCATGGGACGCCGTCGACGCAGAGGGCGCCGACGCCCTGTCGCTGCGGCAGCTCGCACGTGACGTCGGGGTCAGCCACGGGGCATCCGCTCGCCACTTCCGCGACAAGCAGGCACTCCTCGATGCCCTTGCGGTCGAGGGGTTCGCACGCCTCAACGCCGCGCTCGGCGCAGCGGTGTCGGGCGATGCACCGTTCGCCGACCGGTTCCACGCCGCCGGCGACGCCTATGTGAGCTTCGCCGTGCGGCACCCCGCGATCCTGCGCACGATGTACACCGCGAAGCACCACGAGGCGGCGTCCGCCGAACTGATAGAGGTCAGCCACGTCGCGATGCCCGCGCTCGTTGCGCTCATCACCGCCGCGCAGGAGGCGGGCGAACTGCCGCCGGGCGCGGCCGAGGAAGCCGCCGTCGTCGCCTTTGCGGCAGTCCACGGCGTGGCGACGCTCGCGACCGACGACCTGCTCGACGGCTTTCCCTGGCAGGACGCCACCGCCGCCACCATCACCGCCGTGTGGCGCGGGCTCGTCTCGGCCGGCTCATCGACCCGAACCGCCTGAGGCGACGCACGTGCCGCGTCCCGACGGGTCGCGGCATCCGTCTCCCGGATCAGGAGATCTGGCGACGACAGGACGATCCACGCCGACATGCCCTGCCTCCGCCAGATCTCCTGATCTCGCAAACGGCGGAAACGACGGATGCTGCGACCCGGCGGGGTCGCAGCATCCGCCCTTCGGCAAGCTCAGGGAGCGGGAAAGGTCAGGCGCCCTTCAGGCGCTCCGCGAGGTAGGCGTGCAGGCCGTCGAGCGGCACACGCTCCTGGCCCATCGTGTCGCGGTCGCGCACGGTGACGGCGCGGTCGTCGAGCGAGTCGAAGTCGACCGTGACGCAGAAGGGCGTGCCGATCTCGTCCTGGCGGCGGTAGCGGCGGCCGATGGCGCCGGCGTCGTCGAAGTCGATGTTCCAGTCGCCGCGCAGCTGCTCCGCGACCTCGCGGGCGATCGGCGAGAGCTGCTCGTTGCGGGACAGCGGGAGCACGGCGACCTTCACGGGAGCCAGGCGCGGGTCGAGCTTCAGCACCGTGCGGGTGTCGGTGCCGCCCTTCGCGTTCGGCGCCTCCTCCTCGTGGTACGCATCGACGAGGAACGCCATCATCGCGCGGGTGAGGCCGAACGATGGCTCGATGACGTACGGGATGTACTTCTCTCCCGAGGCCTGGTCGAAGTACGTGAGCGACTGGCCCGACGCCTCGGAGTGCGAGCCGAGGTCGTAGTCGGTGCGGTTGGCGACGCCCATGAGCTCGCCCCACTCCTTGCCGGCGAAGCCGAAGCGGTACTCGACGTCGATCGTGCCGTCGGAGTAGTGGGCGCGGTCCTCTTCGGGCACGTCGAAGCGGCGCATGTTGTCGGGGTCGATGCCGAGGCCGACGAACCAGTCCCAGCACTCGTCGACCCAGTGCTCGAACCACTCCTGCGCCTCGGCGGGCGGCACGAAGTACTCGATCTCCATCTGCTCGAACTCGCGCGTGCGGAAGATGAAGTTGCCGGGCGTGATCTCGTTGCGGAACGCCTTGCCGACCTGGCCGATGCCGAACGGGGGCTTCTTGCGGCTGGCGGTGAGCACATTCGAGAAGTTGACGAAGATGCCTTGCGCCGTCTCGGGTCGCAGGAAGTACAGGCCCGACTCGTCGTCGACGACGCCGAGGTAGGTCTTGACCAGGCCCGAGAACGCCTTGGGCTCGGTGTACTGGCCCTTCGTGCCGCAGTTGGGGCAGGGGACGTCGGCGAGGCCGTTCTCGGCCTTGCGCCCCTTGCGCGCCTCGAAATCCTCGATCAGGTTGTCGGCACGGAAGCGCTTGTGGCAGTGAAGACACTCGACGAGCGGGTCGGTGAAGGTCGCGACGTGACCGGATGCCTCCCACACGCGTTTGGGCAGGATGATCGACGAGTCGAGGCCGACCATGTCGCCGCGGCCGCGCACGAACGTCTGCCACCACTGACGGCGGATGTTCTCCTTGAGCTCCGTGCCGAGGGGACCGTAGTCCCACGCCGACCGCGACCCGCCATAGATCTCACCCGCTTGGAACACGAACCCGCGATGACGGGCGAGGGCGATGACTTTGTCGAGGCGAGACTGCTCGGCCACGGTGGCTCCAATGGTCGGGAGGGGGATGCACGAAGGTGCGAGAGGCCGCTTGACGCGGCATCCGTCAATCCTAGTCGTGCGGCGCCGGACGGATCCGGTGAGGAATCCGGGACTCTGGCGCGCGGGCCAGGACCGGCCTAGCATGTGCGGCATCGAGCGGACGCAGCGATGGGGAGGCTCCGTCATGGACGAGACCGCGACCGAGAAGACCACCGAGCAGGGGGCCGAGGAGTTCGGGGGCCGCGTGTTCGGCCAGCTGCTCGAGGCGATGGAGCTGCTGTCGATCTACCTGGGAGACCGGCTCGGTCTGTACGAGGCGCTCCTGCAGGGGCCCGCGACGTCGGCCGAGCTGTCGGCGCGCGCCGGCGTGCACGAGCGCTACGCCCGGGAGTGGCTCGAGCAGCAGGCTGTCGCCGGCATCCTCGAAGTCGATGGCGACGCGACGTTCCGCCTGCCGGCCGCGCAGGCCGAAGTCCTCACCGACCCCGCCTCGTTGGCGTACTCCGCACCGTTCGCGAGGCTCTTCGTGTCGGCCGCAGCCCAGATGCCCGCGCTGCTCGACGCCTACCGCTCGGGTGGCGGCGTGCCATGGGCGCGTTTCGGCGTCGACGCCCGCGATGGTCAGGGCGACGTCAACCGGCCCTGGTTCGAGCAGGCGCTGGCGGGGGCACTCGCTGCCGTGCCTGCCGTGCACGGCGTCCTCTCGCGGCCCGACGCCGGGATCGCCGACGTCGCGTGCGGCCACGGGTGGTCGACCATCGCACTCGCCCGCGCCTACCCCGACGCCATCGTCGACGGCTTCGACCTCGACGAGCCGGCGATCGCGTCGGCGCGGGAGCACGCGGCCGGGATCGAGAACGTGACCTTCTCGGAGCTGCGCGGGGAGCAGCTGGCTGAACAGGGCGAGGAGCGGTACGACGCGGCATTCCTCTTCGAGGCGCTGCACGACATGCCCGACCCGATCGGCGTGCTCTCGGCGATCCGCCGGGCTCTGCGCCAGGACGGGATCGTCGTCGTGATGGACGAGGCCGTCGCCGAGACGTTCGCCGCGCGCGGCGACGAGGTCGAGCGCGCGATGTACGGGTACAGCCTCCTGATGTGCCTGCCCGATTCGATGTCGACGCCCGGCTCGATCGCCACCGGCACCGTCATGCGACCCGCCACGCTCGAGCGGTACGCGCGGGAGGCGGGTTTCAGCGCCGTCACCGTGCTGCCGATCGAGGGTTTCGCGGCGTTCCGGTTCTACCTGCTCGAGCCCTGAGCGCCACCCGGCCCGGTGTCATCCTGTGCGCGGTCGAACGCGCGATCCCACTCCTGCAGCTCCTTGCGCCGGCCGATGAGGCCGTCGAGCGACACCTGGAAGTGGAGGCCGCGGCGCGCGTTGACCTGCTTGATGTTCTCGACGAGCTCGGTCGAGAACGACGTCAGCGCGGTCCGCACCTCGCGGACGCGTTCGACGGGGTCGTCCCACAGGTCGGGGTGCTGCAGGATGTCGAGCAGGTAATCGCGGTCGAGCGCCGCCGTGAGCTTGCGCAGCGTCTCGCCGTACTCGACGGCGGCGGTGGCGCGCTGCCCCTCGTCGCCTTGACGGTCGAGCCGGTCGAAGAGCTCGGTCGTGTTGTTCGCGACGGTCACGATCTCGCTCGCCACCTCGGTGGCATCGCGATTTCCGGATGCCCCGGCCGCCGCGTACTCGCCGCTCAGCGCGCGCAGCCGCTCGACGAGCGGGCGCACGGTGTCGGGAAGCGGCGCGTGATGGCCCGCCGAGCCGCGGCGGCGACGGAGCGACCTCGCCATCGTGAAGGTCGCGGCGCCGAGCGCGACCAGCACCGCGACTCCGACCGCCAGGCCGATCGCGAGGCCGGCATCCCCGCCGCCCTGGCCGGAGTCGGAGGGGGTCGCGGCGACCACGCCGTCGACGGTCTGCAGGATCGCGCCCTCGAGCGAGTCGGCCGAGTTCTCGGCCTCGTTCGCGATGAGGGTCGCTTCGCCGGCCTCGAGCACGCGGGATCCGGCGGAGAGATCGTCGCCGACCGCGACGATGATCGTCTGGTAGCCGGGCAGCCCTGCGAGCTCCGTCACGATCTCTGGCCCCGTCGCCTCGAGCGCGGCGTTGTCGGAGAACACCGCGACGGCGATCGACTCGTCGGTCACCTGCTGCTCCAGCGTCTGTCGCAGGGCGTCCGCCCCCGACACCTCGTCGGACACGTAGACGTTGTTCTGCGCGAGCGCGTCTGCGGCCTCGCCGACGTAGACGCCGCCGGTTCCGTCGGCGGCCCAGGTCTGCAGCATCCGTCCGCCGTTCAGAAGTTGTTGATGACGGACGCGAAGACGAGGTCGATCTTCGCGGCGTCCGACGCGTCGAACCACTGGCCGCCGGTCGCCTCGGCGATCCGCTGCAGAGCGCCGGTGTCGGCGCCCTCGCCGTACGCGATCGGGAAGATGCGCACCGGGGCCTCGTCGCCGCCCTCCTTCGAGGAGGCGCCGATCTTGGCGACGAGCGAGTCCAGCGAGATCTCGGAGTCGGTGTCCTGGCCGTCCGACAGCAGCACGATCGCGTTGATCCGGCCGGGCTGCGCCCGCGCGACCATCTCGTCGTAGGCCGCGGCGATCGCGTCGTACAGCGGCGTGCCGTCGCGGTGGGCGAAGCGCAGGTCGTCGAGCGAGGAGTCGACGGACTCCCGGTCGGACGCCAGCGGGGACACGTCCCGCAGCACGACGATGTTCTCGCCGGCCGCCGACTCCACGCCGGTCGTGAACGCCCATACCCCGACCTCGTCCGACGAGCGGAAGTGGCCGAGGGTGGCCTGCGCGCCCTCGATCGCGCCGTCGAGCTTCGAGCGGCCGTCGCCGATCGCCTCGTCCATCGAGCCCGAGATGTCGATCACCTCGAGCACCGACGACGGCTTGCGGATCTGCGTCCACTGGTCGATCGCGGCCGACACCACGTCGACGGCCGGCTTCGGCAACGTGATGGCGGGCCCGGCGGGATCGACCCCGTACTCGGCCGTGAAGAGGTCGCCCAGCGGCACCGAGGCATCCAGCGGGCGGAAGCCGTAGTCGGGAAGGATCTCCTGCGCCGCATCGGTCTGCAGGAACGCCGCGAACGCCGCGCCGGCCTCTGCCTGCTCGCGCGTGACCCAGTCCGCGCCGAGCACCGTGATCGGATTGTCGGACCACATCGAGCCGCCCGACGGGTACACCGCGACGAGCTTCTCCTTCGGCGGGGTGAGCGTCTCGCCCGGCTGGACCGTGTGCGAGTCGGGGTTGCCCTGGTTGTAGTTGAGCAGCGACGTCTCTTCGAGCGCGACCGCCGAGACGTACCCCGAACCGCCGGCCCCGTTCTGCGTCTCGTCGTAGAGCCGCGTCAGGACCTTGCCGGTCGTGTCGCCGTAGTGGATCACGCACTCCTCGAACACGCGCGAGAACTCCGCGGCCGCGGCCACGTCGTCCGCGGTGAGGTCGGCGGACTTGCCGGCGGCCTCGTACGACTGCATCAGGATCGCCGAGAGCCCGGTCGTCGAGGTGTTGGGGTTCGTCTTCGAGATCTTGAACGATCCCCACAGCGGCTTGCCGACGCTCGCCCAGCCCTCGGGGTCCTGGCAGAGCGCCTCGAAGTCGGAGATGCCGATCGGCGACGCCGGGTAGCCGAGCGCCTTGGCCATCGTCTCGGGAACGCCGAACACGACCGGCGTGTGGGTGAACGATTCGGGCTCGCCGACGAGGGAAGCGGATGCTGCGGCCGCGACCCGATCGGTCCAGACGGTCGACGCGGGCGACCACATCGCCGGCCAGCGGCGCGTGTCGTCGTCGGGCCAGTCGCCGCCCGCCGTCAGGAAGCGGGTCGCGTCGCCCGACGAGACGTTGATCGGGTGCACCGTCGCACACTCGGCGAGCTCAGCGTGCTGGGACGACTCCTTGAAGGCGTCGGCCAGCGCGTCGAGCATGTTGACCTTCTCGGACGAGGTCGCGACGACGACACTCGTGCAGCCGTCGTCGGCGAAGTCGCCGTCGCCCCGTCCCTCGGTCACGGGGTCGGCTCCGAAGCACCCGGTGAGCGCGATCGCCGAGGCGATCAGCAGCGCCCCACCGGCGGAGAGACGCGGTCGGATCCGGGCGAGGGGCGAACTGTCGGCAGGCGAGCGCCGGCTTCGTGCGGCCATGGCAGAAGCCTAAGGCTCAGCGGTCGGCCCGCACAGACGCCGGGAACCTTCCCTGGCGCGGGATCAGGCCTCACGCAGGGCGTCGCGACCCACGTCGGCGATCGAGCTGTGGCCCGACAGCCCCAGCGTGATGTCGAGCTCGGCGAGCACGTTGCGCACCACCTCGCGCACGCCGGTCTCGCCGGCGATGCCGAGGCCGTAGGCGTAAGGGCGCCCGAGCGCGACCGCGGTCGCGCCGAGCGCGAGCGCGATGAACACGTCGGAGCCCTGCCGTACGCCGGAATCGAACACGATCGGCACGCGCCCGGCGACGCGCTCGGCGATCGTGGGCAGCACCTCGAGAGTCGGCACGGACTGGTCGATCTGGCGCCCGCCGTGGTTCGAGATCCAGATGCCGTCGACGCCGGCGTCGAGGGCGCGGATCGCGTCGTCGGGATGGACGATGCCCTTCAGGATGATCGGCAGCGACGTCCACCGCCGGGCCTTTGCGAGGTCGTCCCACGTGAGCGCGGGAGTCGAGAACACGTCGAGGAACGTCTCCACCGCCGCGCGCGGCAGCGGCGAGCGCAGGTTCTCGCGCACACTGCTCGTCCCCGTGAGCGCCGCGCCCTTGCGCGCGATGCGCACTCCCGCGGCGACCGCTTTCGGGGTGACCTTGACGGGCGGTGCAGCGTCGGCAGCAGCATCCGTCCCCCGCGACCGCTCGCGCACCAGCTGCTGGAAGACGGGGTCGCTCGAGTACTGCGCGATGCCCATGGCGCGGGTGAACGGCAGGTAGGCGAGGTCGAGGTCGCGCGTGCGCCAGCCGAGCAGGTGGGTGTCGAGCGTCACGACGACGGCTTCGCACCCGGATGCTTCGGCCCGGCCGAGCAGCGACGCGTTGAGCTCGTCGGAGGCCGACCAGTAGAGCTGGAACAGCCGCGATCCGTCGGGAGCCGCCGCGGCGATCTCCTCCATCGGGAAGGACGCCTGGTTCGAGAGCGTGTACGGCACGCCGAGGGAGGCCGCGGCCCGTGCCACCGCGAGGTCGGCGTCGGCGTGGGCCATCTCCATGACCCCGAGCGGGGCGAGCAGGAGCGGGGTCGCACGGCGGACGCCGAGGAAGTCGATCGACAGGTCGCGCGCCGACACATCCCGCAGCGGCCTCGGCCACACCTGCCACCGGCCGAAGGCGGCGCGGTTCGCGGCGACGGTGCGCTCGGCGCCCGCTCCGCCGGCGATATAGGCGAACGCCTCGGCGCTCAGCGCCTTGCGCGCCGCGGTCTCGAGGGCGTCGGTGTCGACGGGCACACGAGGCCGGGTGCCGCTGATGCCGGCGCGGTAGATCTCGGACTGCGTCCGGCGTGAGATGCCGCGAGATGTCGCGACGGGGTCTGCGGGCGCGGCGCCACTGTGAGCCATGGCGCCAGCCTAACCAGGGCGCTCCGCGGGCTCTGCGCGAATACACGATGGTGCGGATGCCGCGAATCGCGGCATCCGGCGATGTCAAAGATCGAGCTGCCGGTCGAGGTTCACCGCCGCGTTGATGAGCGACAGGTGGCTGAACGCCTGGGGGAAGTTGCCCAGCTGCTCACCGGTCAGCCCGATCTCCTCGGCGTAGAGCCCCAGGTGGTTGGCATACGTGAGCATCTTCTCGAATGTCAGGCGTGCTTCTTCGGTGCGTCCCGTGCGCGTGAGCGCGTCGACGTACCAGAACGAGCAGAGCGTGAAGGTGCCCTCCGAGCCGCGCAGCCCATCGGGCGACGCGGCCGGGTTGTAGCGGTACACGAGGCTGTCCGACACGAGCTCCGCCTCCATCGCCTCGAGAGTCGAGAGCCACTTCGGGTCGCGCGGTGAGACGACGCCCATGACCGGCATGATGAGGTTCGCGGAATCCAGCACGTCGCTCCCCTCGTGCTGCACGAAGGCACCGCGATCGGCATCCCACGACGTGGCCATGAGCTTCCGGTAGACCTCATCGCGCTGGCCGCGCCATCGCACGATGTCGGCGGGTCGGCCGCCGGATTCGGCGAGACGGATGCCGCGATCCAGCGCCACCCAGCACATGAAGCGCCCGAACGTGAACTTCTTCCGTCCACCGCGGGTCTCCCAGACCCCCTCCTCGGGCTGATCCCAGTTGTCGCAGACCCAGTCGAGCATGCGGCTCACGTCGGACCATTCGCCGTCGCTGAGATGGAAGCCGTGCTCGGCGGCGAGCCGGATGGAGTCCATCGCCTCGCCGTAGATGTCGAGCTGCAGCTGGTCGGCCGCGCCGTTGCCGATGCGCACCGGCGACGAGTCGCGATAGCCGCGCCACTGCGGCAATGTCGTCTCTGCGAGATCGGACGTTCCGTCGACGCGATACATGATCTTGAGCGGGCCGGACTCGTCGCCCGCGCTCTCCTGCACCCGGTCGGTGAGCCACTGCACGAAGGCCTCCGCCTCGTCGCGGTAGCCCAAGCCGAGCAGGGCCTGCACCGAGAACGATGCGTCGCGGATCCAGGTGTAGCGGTAATCCCAGTTGCGCTCGCCCCCGACCTGCTCGGGCAGGCCCGCCGTGGGAGCGGCGACCAGGGCGCCGGAGGGCGCATAGGTGAGGAGCTTCAGCGTGATGGCCGATCGGTGCACCATCTCGCGCCAGCGGCCCCGATACGTCGAGCGTCCCACCCAGTCGCGCCAGAAGCGCTGGGTCTCGAGATACATCCGCTCGAGCTCATCGATCGAGACGCGACGCGGCGCGGCGCCGCCCGTCTCGATGAGCACGCCCGTGCGCTCGCCGGCGTGCAGCGTGCCGTGGACGCGCAGTCCGCCTTCGACCAGTTCGATCGTGCCCGCCTGCTGCTCGCCGCGGCGGATGATCTCGCCGACGCGGTGCACGGTGAGCGACTGATCCCCGCCCCGGAACAGCACCCCGTCGCCGAGCGCCGGTTCGACGCCGGTGTGCGCGACGGTCCCGTACGTGAACGCGGGCCTGATCTCGCCGACGAACGTCATGGACCCCCGGACGACGCGGATGAGACGCGCGATGCGGTGCCGATCGGTCGGTTCGTCGCCCGCGATGGGCATGAAGTCGAGGACCTCGCCGACGCCCTCCTGAGTCATGAACCGAGTGAGCAGGATGGCCGTGTCAGGAAGATACAGCTGCCGAGTCACGTAATCGTCGGTCTCGGGGCGCACGCGGCAGAAGCCGCCGCGCCGCGCGTCCAGGAGCGACCCGAACACGCTCGGCGAGTCGAACCGCGGCGCGCAGAACCAGTCGATCGACCCCTCGGTGTCGACGAGCGCGGCGGTCTGCAGGTCGCCGATCAGCCCGTGGTCCGAGATGTCGGGATACTCGCTCATGGGTCCGCCCCCTGCTCGTGCCTGCCATCCGCCGTCGGTGGCGCCGGCACGATGTCGAGCACGCGCGCGGACATGGCGCCAGCCTAGTGGCGCGCGTCCCGCCGGCAGCAGGGACTTCCCCGCTTCTTGCGCCGGGTCGGTCCTCACGCAGCGCGCCGCGGGGTCCGACGTCGGCAATCGCGTCGAGCCCGCCGCCGACACGGTCCGTATACGTATCGGCGACGGGGGTTGGGAAAGCGCTCGCCGGGAACCTTAGGGCATCGGACGCCGGCTGCGCAAGGCGTGCCGGTCACCTCGTAAAAACGTTTCACGAAGTTCTTGCCTCACGACGCGACGCCGTGCCAGACTGCGAGCGACCGCGCACGGGAAACGCTTTCCGTGCGGTCGACAACAAAATCGGACCGCGACCCCGTCGCGATCCACCGGACAGGGCTCGAGTCCGTACGCGCCCGGTTCACAGACGACGGATGCCGCGACGCCGCGGTGTGCGCCGTCATCCTTTGCCGATGCTGACAACAGGAGGAACCGTGCCCCACGTGTGGCGACCTGCACCTCACGCCCCCACCGCCCGCGCACCCCGCCGCGGGCTTCGACTCACCGCGATCGCCGGCGCCACCGCCGTGGTCGCGGCGCTCATCACCGCGACCCCCGCCGCGGCCCTGCTCCCCGCGGCCGAAGACGGCGCCTGGCGATTCGACTTCGGCACCGCGACAGGCGCCGTCGCCGAAGGCTGGCAGCAGGTGCGGACGACGTCGCTGTATACCGCCGAGGCAGGCTGGGGCGTCACCGTCCCCGAGGGCGCCACGCTGTTCGACCGCGATCGCAGCACCGACGGCTCCCCTGTCGGCCCGATGGAGGACGACTTCGTCGCCGGCACGAACTGGGGCTTCCAGCTCGACGGCGTCCCCGAGGGCGACTACGAGGTCACCGTGACGATCGGCGACGGTCTGAGCTCTGCGTCGGGCACGAACGCCACCGTGACCCTCGAAGGCGTCGCCCAGACGCGCATGACCTCGGCGCGCGGCCTCCACACCACGGCGACGTTCAGCACGACCGTCACCGACGGCCAGCTCACGGTCGGCTTCACCGGCTCGGGTCTCGGCGCGTACGTCAACGGCCTCGTCGTCGCCCCCATCGTGCCCGACGCGCCCGCCGAGCTCGCCACGACCCGCGTCGCCTGGAACGGCGTCGACCTGACGTGGGCCGCTGTCGAGGGCGCCACGACGTACCACGTGCTCCGCGCAGCCGTGGCGAACGACACCACGGGCGAGTTCGCTCGGATCGCCGAGACGACCGACCCCTCCTACAGCGACACCTCGGTCGCCGAGGGCGCCTCGTACGCCTACGCGGTCGTGGCCGTCAATGACGACGGCGTGACCTCCGCCCCCTCCGCGGAGGTGCGATCGGGCGTCATCCCCGAGCTCGTCGCCCCCGCGGCGCCGGGCGACCTCGCCGTCGCGCAGGTCACGCGCGACGCGGTCGTGCTGTCGTGGTCGGCTGTCGCGAACGGCGACGAGTACGTCGTCGAGCGCGCCGGCGCCGACGGTGTCTTCTCCGTGCTCGCGACGGTCGCGACGCCCGGATACACGGATGCTGCCGACACGGCGCAGCAGTGGACCTACCGCGTCAGCGCGCGCAACCAGGCGGGTGCCTCGCCGGCCTCGGCACCGGTCACCTCGAACATCTACACCGCTCCGGCCCCGCTTCCCGCGGGCGACGTGGTGACGTTCGACTTCGGTCCGGGCCAGGTGGCCGAGGGCGCACTGTCGGTGACGTCGTCGACGGCGTACAACGCGGAGTGGGGCTACGGCTTCTCGACCGCGCCGAGCACGGCGACGCCCGACGTCGACCGCGGTGGCGACGACCCCCTGCGCGGCGACTTCGTCGCGGCAGCGGGCTCGACCTTCGAGGTCGACCTCGGCGCCGGCGACTACTCGGTGCGCCTCGTGTCGGGCGACGCAGAGGCGCCGACCACGACGACCGTGACGGCCGAGAGCATCGCGAAGGTCCTGGCGAACCCGCAGGCCGCGGGCGCGTACCTCGACATGTCGTTCACGATCGCCCTCGTCGACGGCACGCTGACCCTGCAGTTCGCGGGCGACGCGCCCGCCGTCAACGCCCTGACGATCACACGCCTGCCAGCGCGTGTCGCCGGGGCCATCTCGACGGCGTTCATCACGGGCGACTCGACCGTGCAGACCTACGATCCGATCGCCTACGCACCGCAGGCCGGCTGGGGCCAGATGATCGACCGGTTCTTCGCCGACGACATCGCCTTCGCCAACCACGCCATCGGCGGCCGCTCGTCCAAGAACTTCATCACGCAGGGCCGTCTCGACGAGGTGCTGCGCAGCATCCGTCCCGGCGACTACCTCTTCGTGCAGTTCGGGCACAACGACGCGACGCAGGGCGTCGACGACCGATACGCCAGCCCCGCGGACTACAAGGAGTACCTGCAGGTCTACGTCGAGGGCGCGCGCCAGCGCGGCGCGACCCCGATCCTCGTCACGCCCGTCTCGCGGCGCAGCTTCGACGCGGCGACCGGCCTCTTCAACGTGAGCTTCCCCGAATACGTCGACAAGATGAAGGAGCTCGCGGCCGAGGAGGACGTGCTGCTCGTCGACCTGTCGGCGTCCAGCCGCGCGTACCTGAACGAGATCGGCCCGGAGGCGGCGAAGGCCGTGTTCCTGCACGTCGATCCGGGCATCTTCCCGAACCGGCCGGCCGGCATCGTCGACGACACGCACTTCCAGGAGTACGGCGCCATCCAGATGGCACGGCTCATCGCGCAGGACGTCGCCGACCTCGACTCCCCCCTCGCCGCGAAGGTCGCCGACGTCGCACCACCCGCCGACGTGCCCGCGGCCCCGCAGAACGTGGTGGCCGGCGCGATCAGCAACGGCGGCGCGACGTTGCAGTGGGACGCCTCGCCGACGGCCGACATCTACAAGATCTACCGGCAGGCCGTCGCCGACGCCGCGCCCGAGTGGACGCTCGTGGGCATGGTGACGCAGACCAGCTCGATCGTGCAGGGCCTCGCCGAGGGCACCGGCTACCGGTACCGCGTCGTCGCGGTGAACGGGCGCGGCGAGTCCGCCCCGAGTGCCGCCGTGACGTTCACGACGAAGCAGGCGCTGTACAAGTACGACTTCCAGCTGGCGGGCAACCCGCTCATGGCGGGCTACACCGAGGTCAACCCGAACACGGCCTACACGGCCGAGCGGGGATACGGGTTCCTCAACACGCTCGCTGCGAACGCCGGCCGTGACCGCGGCGCCGCCACCGGCTCGAACGACCTCGTCCGCGACTTCGTGCTGCCGGGCGACAGCTCGACCTTCGCCCTGGACGTGCCCAACGGCACCTACTCGGTGAAGACGTACTCCGGCGACTGGATCGGCTCGACCCGCACGAGCTTCCGCATCGAGGGCAAGGAGGCCGGCACCGGCAACGCCGGCACGGGCAGCGTCAACTCGACGCTGCGCGGACCGTACCTCGTCACCGACGGGCAGCTGAACGTCGAGGCGTACGGCGCCGCGGCGGGGACGCGCCTCAACGGCCTCGAGATCACGCCGATCCTGCTCGGGCCGGTGGGCCTCGAGGTCGCCGATGTGAACGCCGACCCGGCAGCACCGAGCGTGTCGCTGGCGTGGGACGCCGAGCCCGGCCTGACGTGGAACGTCTACCGGACCTCGCCCTTCGACGCGAAGCCGGTGCTCGTCGCCGCGGTGAGCGAGCCGGCGTTCGTCGACACGACCGCCCGCGTCGGGCTCGACTACGCGTACCACGTGACCGCCGTCGACCAGACGAAGCTCGAGTCGGTGCCCTCGGGCACCGTCGAGGTCTCGTTCGTCGAGGCCGATGTCGCGCCGCCGGCGACACCGTCGGGGCTCGCGGTCGAGAGCATCGAGAAGCGCTCGGTGGAGTTCTCGTGGGCGCAGCCGCTCGGCGCGCTGTACTCCCTGGTGTTCCGATCCGAGGTGGAGGGCGAGCGCGGCGAGCTGATCGGCGTGGCCGACGCGGGCCGCTACACCGACACCGACGTGCTCACCACGATCCCGTACTTCTACACGGTCGTCGCGGTGAACGCAGGCGGCGCCGGCGCGGCCTCGGCACAGCTCGGGACCGAGGCGGTGACGGTGCTGCAGCGGCAGGCCGAGTACCTCGACCGTGCCCCGGCGGCGGTGTCGACGGATGCGGGCAACCTGGTGTCGTGGCGCATGCTCGGCACCGATCCCGACAGCGTCGCCTTCCACGTCTACCGCGACGGCACGCGGATCACCTCCACGCCGGTCACCGACTCGACGAACTATCTCGACGAGGCCGGGGGCGCAGCATCCGTCTACTTCATCACCACCGTGCTGGACGACGTCGAGACCACTGAGACGGTCTCGTTCGGCGTGCAGACCGGCGCGTACCGGGCGGTGCCGCTCGACAAGCCGGCCGACGCGTACAGCAAGGACGGCCAGCCGTACACGTACTCCGCCAACGACACCAGCGTGGGCGACGTGGACGGTGACGGCCAGTACGAGCTGCTCGTGAAGTGGGACCCGTCGAATGCGAAGGACAACTCGCAGGCCGGCTACACCGGCAACGTGTACCTCGACGCCTACCGGCTCGACGGCACGCGGCTGTGGCGCATCGACCTGGGGGTGAACATCCGGGCGGGAGCGCACTACACGCAGTTCCAGGTGTACGACTACGACGGCGACGGCCGGGCCGAGGTCATCATGAAGACCGGCGACGGCACGATCGACGGCGTCGGCCAGCCGATCGGGAACGCCAGCGCCGACCACCGCAACAGCTCGGGCTACGTGCTGACCGGGCCGGAGTACCTCACGGTGTTCAACGGCCTCACCGGCGCCGCGATCGACACCGTCGACTACGTGCCCGCCCGCGGTGATGTCGGGGCCTGGGGCGACGCGTATGGCAACCGGGTCGACCGGTTCCTCGCGGCGACGGCCTACCTCGACGGCGAGCACCCGAGCGCGGTCTTCAGCCGTGGGTACTACACCCGCGCGGTGATGGCGGCGTACGACTTCGACGGCTCGCAGCTCATCCAGCGGTGGGTGCTCGACTCGAACGACGACGGCAACGAGGGCTTCTACGGGGAGGGCAACCACAACCTGTCGGTCGCGGACGTCGACGGCGACTCGAAGGACGAGATCGTCTTCGGCTCGGCGACGGTCGACGACGATGGGGAGCTGCTCTACTCGACCGGTCTCGGCCACGGCGACGCGATCCACGTGTCGGATCTCGTGCCCTCGAACCCGGGCCTCGAGGTGTTCGCGGCCCACGAGGAGATGGGTGCGGCGGGCAACCGCGGCGCGACCATGCGCGACGCGCGCACCGGCGAGATCCTGTGGGACATCCCCGCGGTGAAGGACACCGGTCGCGCCGCGTCGGGCGACATCGACCCGCGCCACGAAGGGTCCGAGGGATGGGCCATCGGCGGCGACGCGGCGTGGAACTCGCCGGTCGGGCAGTTGAAGTCGTCCACGGGCGAGCTCATCGGCGAGAAGATCCCTGCGGCGAACTTCCTCGCGTGGTTCGACGGCGACCCGCTCCGCGAGATCGTCGACCACGACTGGGACGCCACCACGTCACAGGGCGTGCCGACGATCGCCAAGTGGAACTGGGAGACCGAGTCCGCCGACGTGATCGTGAAGGCCGACGGCGCCCGGTCGAACAACTCGACGAAGGGAACACCGAACCTGCAGGCCGACCTGTTCGGCGACTGGCGTGAGGAGATCGCGTGGCGTTCGGCGGACTCGACCGAGCTGCGGATCTACGCGACCACCGCCGAGACCGACCTGCGCATCCGCACGCTGATGCACGACCCGGTCTACCGCCTGTCGGTCGCGTGGCAGAACACCGGCTACAACCAGCCGCCGCAGACCTCGTTCTTCCTCGGCGACGGGATGGATCTGCCTGAGGCGCCGCGCATCGCGGTCACCGGTGACCCTTCGGGAGCGACGGATGCTACAGCCCCGGTGCTCTCCGGAGTCCCGGCCGACGGCACGCTGCTGCCGAGCACGGCGACGTTCACGGTGGCGGTGAGCGCGGACGACCCCGAGTCGGGCGTCCGCAACCTCGACATCGCGTTCGACGGCGTGCCGGTCGCGCCGGGACAGCAGATCGCCCTCGCCGACAAGGTAGGCGTGCACACGCTCACCGTGAACGCGGTCAACCACGACGGCCTCGTCACGGCCGCCTCGGTGCAGCTGCTGGTGTTCGACGACGAAGGCGCGACGGCGGCCCCTGGCCGCGGTGCGCTGTCGACGAACTCGGGCTGGGAGGACGGCCTGCACGACGGCACGTTCACGGTGTCGATGAACCTCTGGTCGGGGGTCAACGGCGCGGTGTACAAGCTGTACGAGAACGGCACGCTCATCTCGACGAAGCTGCTCGACGCGAACTCGCCGAAGGCGCAGCTGTCGACCGTCGACGTGTCGGGCAAGCCCAACGGCACCTACGTGTACACGGGCGAGCTGATCAACGCGAAGGGCACCACCGCGACCACCTCGGTGACCGTGAAGGTGAAGGATGCCGCGCCCGCCACGCCCGTCCTCTCGCACGACAACTGGGACAAGGACGGCAACTACACGGTGACGGCCAACCTGTGGTGGGGCACCAACGGCACGACCTACCGCCTGTTCGAGAACGGCACGGTGATCGACCAGCAGTCCCTCACCGCCGCTTCCCCGAACGCGCAGCAGGCCTCGACCGCCGTCGCGGGACGCGCACCAGGCACGTACATGTACGTCGCCGAGTTCGCGAACGCCGCCGGAGCCACCAGCTCGAAGTCCATCACGGTCACGGTGAAGTAGCCCGGATCACGCAGACGCGGCCGGTCGCCCTCGGGCGGCCGGCCGCTTCGCGCTCTGCGCCGAGCCCGGGGCGTGTCGACTTCGCGCGCCAGAGCGCGCTCCGCTAACGACCGATACGTGGCCTTTGCCCCCTCTCGTTGAGCGAGCGAGGAACGAGCGAGTCGAAACGCGCCAGGGCCGGCGTCAACGCAGGGATCAGCCGCCGAAGCCGCACCAGGCGCCGACCCAGGTCAGGATCTTGCCGCGCATCTCCTCGCCGACGAAGAGCTCGACCTCGCCGGGCTCGCCGTCTACCTCGATGCGCAGCGGGAAGATCGTGCCGCGCTTGTCCTCCTGCACCGCGTGCGGGTCGCAGCGGGTCGGCGTGAGGGGCAGCTGAACCACGACGGGGTCGGCGTCGTCCGCCGTCACGTGGAGGTCGAGGCGGTACAGGTCCTGGTCCGCGGACAGGCCGTCGAAGTCGAGCAGGTTCGTGCGCTCGACTCCGACCAGGGTCGCCTCGGCCTTCCCGGTCGGGGTGACGGTCAGCTCGAGCGCGGCTGGCTCGCCCGACGGTGACGGGGTGAATCCGGTGAAGGCCAGGGCCGCAGCATCCGTCACCCGCTCGAGCAGGCACTCGCGGGCGTGCAGCGCGGCGACGAAGCCGAGCGGGTCAGGAGCGGATGCCGTCGCCTCGGTGCGGCCGGAGTCCGAGACGATCTCGATCACCGCCTCGGCCTCCCCGTCGTCGGGCACCGAGCACTCGACCTCGGGGAGCTGGACGCGGATGTCGGCGGAGCCTCCGGCGGGGATGGTGCTCGCGCGACCGGCGATCACGCGCTGGGCCGTGCCGTCGAAGCGGGGGTCCTCCACGTGGACATCGCCCACGGTCACCGCGGTGTCGGAGGCGTTCGAGATCCGCACCTGCGCCTGGCGGGGTGCGACGTCGGAGCGCAGCTGGTGCAGCTCGACCGTGAGCGCCGGCGTCGGTGCCGGCGTCGGTGCCGGCTCGGGCGGGGAAGGCGTCGCCGCGCAGCCGGTGAGCACGATGGCGCAGACGAGGATCGCGGTGACCCGCGGGGGTGCGTCACGCCACGGCATCCGCAAACGTCCCGGCGGCTACCGCGTGAGGGTCTCGCGCGCGACGGTGAAGTCCTCGAGCGCGACGGGGTCGATGTCGACGCCGAGCCCGTGGCCGATCGGTACGCGCACGTGCCCGTCTTCGAGCACCGCCGGCTCGGTGACGATGTCGCGCGTGTAGAACCGGCTCGAAGCCGACACGTCGCCGGGCAGAGTGAAGCCCGGGAGCGCCGCGAGCGCCGCGTTGGCCGCGCGGCCGATGCCCGTCTCGAGCATGCCGCCGCACCACACCGGCACGCCGGCCGCGAGGCAGCGGTCATGGATCCTGACCGCCTCGAGGTACCCGCCGATGCGGCCCGCCTTGATGTTGATGACGGATGCCGAGCCCAGCGCGAGCGCGTCGGCCGCCGCCTTGTCGGACACGATCGATTCGTCCAGGCACACCGGGGTGCGCAGGCGCTTCGCCAGCGTCGCGTGGTCGACGAGGTCGTCCTCCTGCAGCGGTTGCTCGATGAGGAGGAGGTCGAAGCGGTCGAGCTCGGCCAAGGTGTCGGCATCCGCCATCGTGAAGGCGGAGTTCGCGTCGACCTGCAGCGGGATCGCCCCGAAGGCATCGCGCACCGCGGCCGTGTCGGCGACGTCGCGACCGGGCTTGATCTTGATCTTGATGCGCACGTAGCCCTCGTCGAGGTAGCCGCGCACGTTCTCGACGAGCGCGGCGGGATCGCGCTGGATGCCGACCGACACCCCGCTCGGCACCCGATCGCGCACGGCCCCGGCGTACTCGGCGAAGCTGCGCCCCTCGGCGCGGAGCGCGGCGTCGAGCACGGCGAGCTCGAGTCCGGCCTTGGCCATGCGATGACCCTTGAACGGTTCGAGGGTCTTCGCCACCTCCTCCGGCGCGAGGTGCTCGCGGTCGAGGAGCGCCGGGGCGAGGAAGCGCAGCGCGACGTCCCACGCGCCCTGCGTGTACTCGCTCGAGTACAGCGGATCGGCCTGCGTGACGATCTCGCCCCAGCCGTCGCCGTCCGCGGTGAGCGCCCGGACGACGATGACCTCGCGCACCGTCTCGGTGCCGAAAGACGTGGTGAACGGAGCGACGAGCGGCAGGTGCAGCACCCGCAGCTCGAATCCTTCAAGGGTGACGGATGCTGCCGGGCGGGCGATGGGCATGCGCTCAGCGTACGCCCGGCCGCCGCCGGAGCGAGGCGGTCAGTGCGCGAAGCGCGCGGTCGCGCCGTCTCGGAGGACCGGGACGTACGTCGACCGGGCGACCCGCGGCCGCCGGCGACGCGGTTCTGCCGGCGGGTGCGCCGTTCCCCGCAGTGCGTCGCTGAGAGCGACGATCAGAGTCTCGATGTGCTCGCGCATTGCTTCTTCTCCTCGGTTCGTGTGAGAAGAGCGGCGGGCGTGTGCGCTGATACGTCCGTCTGCCTACCTGTCCGTCACGGTACGCCGGGGTTCCGACATCCCGGCGCCCTCTGTTCACCCGTCACGACGTGCCGCGCGAGCCAGCACTTTGCGACAGGTGAACGGTCTTGCGAATCAGCTTCGAAGGTCAGATGGGGAGTTCGGCGAAGGCGCGCACCGGGAAGGTGCCGAAGCCCTCGACCGCGGGCGGTGCGGCGGTGAAGCGGGCGCCGCGCGGCGGCAGCGAACCGAGGTTCGCCAGGTGCTCCACCACGTGCACGCCGGCACCGAGCAGCAGCGAGTGCGCCGGCCGTTCTCCGCCCGACTCGGTGTCGTCGATGTTCACCGAGTCGATCCCGACGAGCACCGCGCCGGCGTCGACGAGCCACTGCGCCGCCTCGCCCGTCAGGAACGGCGCGCCTACCCCATACTCGGGCTGACCGAACCAGCGGTCCCACCCGGTGTGCAGCAGGACGGCCGCGCCACGCACGTCGCGATCGGCGAGTGTGGATGAGCGGATGCCGCGGCGCGAGGCATGCCACGCATCCTCGAGGTGGAACACCTCGGCGCGCAGGCCCACGAGCGACGACAGGTCGAGGCCCGCCAGATCACTGCCGTCGGCGTACCGGTGGAACGGGGAGTCGAGGTACGTGCCCGTGTTGCCGATCATGTGGATGACATCCATCGCGAACTCGGTGCCGGGAGCGTAGCGGGCGCGCGAGTCCTCTCGGGTGAGGTGGGGCGTGATCGTCGGGGCAGGAAGGCCCGGGTAGGTCACGAGCCCGGCACGGATCGGGTGGCTGAGATCCACGACGCGCGTCCCGCTGGTCGCCGAGGGCGCGGCATCCACTCCCCTGCTCCCGCGATGCGGCTCCTCGACGATGCGCAGGCCTCGGAGCTCCACCTCGTCGACGAGCGCGAGCCCGAGGTGCGCGATCAGCAGCCGGGCGATCTCGTCCTCGGACGCATCGGCGCCCGGAAGGTCGAGCCGGAACCCCGTGCCGGCGAGGCCGCCGCCGTTCGCGAAACGGATGTCGAAGTCGAAGTGGGCGCGGTACTCGGGCATGGCGGTCAGCCTAGGGGCGCAGCATCCGTCAGCCAGCGGAGTGAGCCGCACAATGGCAGGCGATCCGTGCGACTCGGCAGGATCGCTCCGTCGGATGACGATGGACCGCAAGAACGAGGCCGACGGCACACCGGCATGACCGATGAGGAGAAGCGGCGCGATCAGCTGACCTCGGCGCCGAACGCGGTGGGGTCCGACGCGGACCCGCGCATCGACGTCACCCATCGTGGGGGCCTCACCCGCATCGACATCCGCGACGACGCCGACGTGCGGCCGGGCGATCCGACCCGCGACCCCGGGGAGCAGTCAGGGCCGGACCAGCAGGTACCCGCGGTCGTCGTCGAAGCCGCCGATGACGAGGCCCTCGGCCAGGTGCGCGACGAGCTGCTCGCGCACGTGCGCGCGCCAGACCGCGGCATCCACCGGTGTCTCTCGGCGGAGGGTCTCGATGTCGTGCGGGATCTCGACCGATGCGACCACACGCTCGTCGTCGGGCGTGGGAACCGGAGGCGCGGCGAGCGCCCACGACACCATGATCCGGTCGGTCTCGTCGCCGCGGTTGACGCCGTCGTCCATGGGTCCGTAGTGGTTCACGAGGTACTCGGTGACCCGGGTGCCGAGCACGCGCAGGTTGAAGTGGGCATTGCGGGCGACGAGCGGGTCGAAGGTCCACGTGATGTGCCCGACGCCGCGCTCGAGCCCCCACTCCTGCTGGTGCCGCTTCAGCACGCGGCCGAGCCCCTGCGCCTGGTGGTCGGGCAGGACCCCGGTGATGTGGCTGTGCATCGAGCGCGCGGCGGGCTCCGCGAAGAAGGCGACGGATGCCCCGACCATGCGGTCCTCGTCGTAGAGACCGACCGCATAGTTGCCGGCGTGGGCCAGGGCGCGCAGCAGGTTCGGCGGCATGCCGCCGCGGTCGCCGCCCCACACCTCGGCGAGGACGGCCGATGCGCGGTGCACCTCCTCGACGGTGTCGAGGAAGCGGATGTCGATGCCGGGCGGCGTCACGGTCTCGGCCATGTGCTCACGGTACTCCGCCGCTCGCGCATCTCGTCTTCGCGTTTCGACTCGCAAGCTCGCTCAACGACCGGGCGGGGGCAGGGCCCGGTGCCTGCAGCCCGAGATAGCCTGAACTGATGGGTACGGGTGACGAAGACGCGAGAAGAAGACTCACCCGGATGCCCCGCCAGGGCGCCATCGTGGCGGTCCTGGCGATCGCGGGGCTCGCGTCGTCGTTCATGTTCACGCTGGTCGTGCCGATCCAGTCGAAGCTCCCGGAACTCCTGAACGCGAGCCGCGACGACACCGCCTGGGTCGTGACCTCGACCCTTCTCGCGGCCGCCGTGATGACGCCGATCGCCGGGCGCCTCGGCGACATGTACGGCAAGCGCCGCATCGTCCTCGTGCTGCTCGCGCTGCTGGTGGCGGGATCCGTCATCGCCGCGGCATCCACCGGCATCGTCGGCGTGATCATCGGCCGGACGCTGCAGGGCGCCGTGACCGGCGTGATCCCGCTCGGCATCTCGATCCTGCGCGACGTGCTGCACGAAGACAGGGTCGACTCGGCCATCGCGCTGATCAGCGCGACGCTGGGCGTGGGCGGCGCGCTCGGCCTGCCGATCAGCGCGTTCATCACCGAACGCAGTGACTGGCACGTGCTGTTCTGGGTGTCGGCGGCGCTCGGTGCTGTCGTGTTCGCGCTCGTGCTGTGGATCGTGCCGGTGAGCGCCCTGCGCACGGGCGGGAAGTTCGACTACGTCGGCACCCTCGGCCTCGCGGTCGGCCTCGTCGGCGTGCTCCTCGCGGTGTCGCGCGGCAACGAGTGGGGCTGGACCTCTCCCGCTGTGCTCGCCTGCGGCCTCGGCGGTCTCGCCGTGCTGCTGCTGTGGGGCTGGTACGAGCTGCGCATCACCGATCCGCTCCTCGATCTCCGTGTCGCCGCACGCCGCCCGGTGCTGCTCACGAACCTCGCCTCGATCGCGTTCGGCTTCTCGCTGTTCGCGTCGAACGTGATCTACCCGCAGATGCTCGAGCTGCCGGCCGCGGCCGGCGGCTTCGGCCTGTCGCTCGTGGCCGCGAGCCTCATCGTCATGCCGGCGGGCCTCGTGATGATGGTGCTCTCGCCGTTCTCGGGCCAGCTCGCGCGCACGGTCGGGCCCAAGCTGCTCCTGGTGGTCGGCGCCATCGCACTGGTTGCCACCTACGCCTTCACGCTCCTGTTCTCGAGCGAGGTGTGGCAGATCCTCGTCGCGAACATCGGCATCGGCTTCGGCATCGGGTTCGGGTACGCCGCGATGCCGATGCTCATCATGCGCTCAGTGCCCCAGTCCGAGACGGGCGCGTCGAATGGTCTCAACGCCCTCTTCCGCTCGCTCGGCACCAGCACCGCCGCCGCCGTGGTCGGCGCGGTGCTGGCGACCTTCGCGGTCGAGATCGACGGTGTGCCGGTTCCCGACCCGGCGGCGTTCCACATCTCGTTCCTGCTCGGCGGTGGGGCGGCGCTCGTCGCGCTGCTCGTGGCCCTGTTCATCCCCCGCCATCACTCGCCCCAGGAGCGGCATCCGTCCCTCCCCGAGTGACTCGCGAGCGCTGCTCCTCAGCTGAGGAGCAGCGCCTCGTCCCTCACCTGAGGACGACCGACCGGGGGCGTGCGCGCCGGGGTCTATCGCGCCGGAGCGCCCCGTCGCTAGCCTGACCTCTACCGGGGGCGACGGGAGCAGACGCATGGACGGGCGCGATCAGGGCTTTCAGGGGGACGA
Source organism: Microbacterium trichothecenolyticum (assembly GCF_041938625.1). Classification (GTDB taxonomy): domain Bacteria; phylum Actinomycetota; class Actinomycetes; order Actinomycetales; family Microbacteriaceae; genus Microbacterium; species Microbacterium trichothecenolyticum_D. Next base: position 4,259,537 of record NZ_CP169427.1, read on the forward strand.
CGCGACGGGGCGCGACCGCAAGCCCGAGCAGGTCCCGGTCGGCCCGCCCGATGGCGCGACCGCGGCGGCGGACGCCACGCGCACCGGGACGGTCGCTGCGGCGAGCGGAACGGATGCCGCGGGCACCACCGCCCCGACAGACGGCGCCGACCACGACACGAGGTTCTTCGGGCAGCCGTGGGCGCTCGCGCACATCTTCGGCGTGGAGATGTGGGAGCGCTTCAGCTTCTACGGCATGCAGGGCATCCTGCTCATCTACATGTACTACTCCGTCGCCGACGGCGGCCTGGGCATTCCCGAGGCGACGGCGACCGGCATCGTCGGCGCCTACGGCGGCACGGTCTACCTCTCGACGATCCTCGGCGCGTGGGTCGCCGACCGCCTCCTCGGCTCGGAGCGCGTCCTCTTCTACAGCGCCTGGGTCATCATGGCGGGCCACATCGCCCTCGCCCTGCTGCCGAGCGTCTGGGGGCTCGGCGTCGGCCTCATCCTCGTCGCCGTCGGGTCGGGCGGCCTGAAGGCCAACGCGACCGCTGTCGTCGGCACGCTGTACTCCGCAAAGGACCCTCGCCGCGACGCGGGCTTCTCGCTCTTCTACCTCGGCATCAACCTCGGCGCGTTCCTCGGGCCGATCGTGACCGGGTTCCTCCAGAGCAACGTCGGCTTCCACTGGGGGTTCGGCGCCGCGGCGATCGGCATGGCGATCGGCCTCACGCAGTACTCCTTCGGCCGCAAGCAGCTGCCGGCCTCGTCGCGCATCGTCGCGAACCCGCTCCCCGCGAACCGCCGCGGCATGATGATCGGAATCGGAATCGCCGGCCTGGCGGCGATCGTGGTGCTCGTGCTCACCGGCGTGATCCGCGCCGACAACCTCGCGGGCATCGTGATCCTGGTGACACTCGCCGCGGCGATCGCCTACTTCTCGGTCATCATCTCGTCGCGTGCGATCAGCGGCGACGACCGGTCCCGCGTGATCGGCTTCATCCCGCTGTTCATCGTGAACGTGGGCTTCTGGTCGCTGTACCAGCAGCAGTTCACGGTGCTGACGATCTACTCCGACAAGCAGCTCGACCGCACGATCTTCGGCTGGGAGATGCCGGTGTCGTGGGTGAACTCGATCAACCCGATCTTCGTCATCATCCTCTCCGGCGTGTTCGCCGCGATCTGGACCAAGCTCGGCGACCGCGCGCCGTCGGCCCCGGTGAAGTTCTCCCTCGGCGCGATGATCATGGGCGTCGCGTTCCTGCTGTTCCTGCCCTGGGCGAACGGTGCACCGAACTCGACGCCGCTGATGGCCATCGTGATGATCCTGTTCGTGTTCACGATCGCCGAGCTGTTCATCTCGCCACCGGGCCTCTCGGTGACGACGAAGCTCGCGCCGGAGCGCTTCCACACCCAGATGGTGGCGCTGTACTTCCTGTCGATCGCGCTGGGCACCGCGATCGCCGGCTGGCTCGCGCAGTTCTACGACCCCGAGGACGAAGTGCCGTACTTCACGATCCTCGGCGGCATCGCGATCGTGCTGGGCCTCGCCCTGCTCGCCGCGGTCAAGCCCGTGCTGAAGCTGATGCGGGGCGTGCGCTGAGAATCACGGATGCTGCGGGCCGCGGCATCCGGGATCCGCGCGGGTTCGCTGATCCCGATGCGCGGCATCAGCGGATGCCGGTTCCCGCCCGATCCGGGGCGGGCTAGCGTCGCGTCCATGACCAGGTATCCGGGCATCGCAGGCCGCACGATCGTCGTCACCGGGGCGGGAGGCGGCCAGGGCGCCGCGGAGGCGCGTGTGCTGGCGGACGCGGGAGCGCGCATCATCGCCACGGACGTGACGGATGCTGCGACCGCCGCCACGCCGGGCATCGAGTACCGGCGCCTCGACGTCTCGGATGAGCGCGATTGGGTCGCTCTCGCCTCCTCCCTGACGGAACTCCTCGACGGCGAGCCGCTGCGCGGCCTCGTGAACAACGCCGGCATCACGCATCGTGCGCGGCTCGGCACCGTCGAGCGCGCGGACTGGGATCGTGTGCTCGCGGTCAACCTCACGGGGCCGATGCTCGGCATCCAGGCGCTCGCGCCACTCATGGGGCCTGGTTCGTCGATCGTCAACATCGGTTCCTCGGCCGCACTCAACGCGCACTACCCCGTGGCGTACACGACGTCGAAATGGGGGCTGCGCGGTCTCACCCATGTCGCGGCGACCGAGCTCGGGGCACGCGGCATCCGTGTCAATGTCGTGCACCCCGGCTTCATCGAGACGCCGATGACCGCGAACGCGCCCGAGGCGATGCGGGCCGCGCAGCTCGCCCTCACACCGCTGGAGCGTCTCGGCCGTGCCGACGAGGTCGCCGAGGCCGTCGCGTTCCTGCTGTCGGACGCGGCGTCGTACCTCACCGGCGCCGAGATCCCGGTCGACGGCGGAGCGACGTCGTCGGCGGGCGCCAAGTTCATGGCCGACCGCATCGCGGGCGTCTGACCGGTCCCCCGGGGCCGCTCCGGCACCGTCGCGATCACGCGATCTCGCCGAGTCGACACGTTCCGCGCGTGCGGATCGTGTCATCTCGGCGAGAGCACACGATGTCGACAGCGCGACCTACCGGGCGACCTCCTCGACACGCGCGACGTCCAGCTGCTCGACGAGCTTGCGGGCGCCGCGCACGGCGATCGCGACGCTCATGAGCGTCGGGTTCATCGTGTTGGCCGTCGGGATCAGGGCGTTGCCGCCGACGACGAGGTTGTCGAACCCCCACACGCGCGAGTACGGGTCGGCCACCGACGTGCCGTCGTCGGCCGGCCCCATCCGCAGCGTGCCCATGTAGTGCAGGCTCGACCCGTTGGGCAGCAGCCGTGGCTCGGCGACGAAGGCGCCGAGGGCGGCGCCCGCCCGGCGGACGCGCGCGGTGGCCTCGTCGAGCTCGGGCTGCTCCGCATCCGTCAGCGCGTACTCGATCGTCATGTTCGGGAAGCCGCGGTAGTCGAGCTCGCTGTCGTCGAACGCGACGCCGTCCTCGACGCGCGGGTGCTTGCGCACGCCGTAGCCCATGTTCACGTAGCCCCAGCGGTTGCCCGCAGCGGGGTGCGAGGGGTCGAGCTGGAAGGGCGGGTTCTCGGCGTACATCACCTGCAGCGAGTACGGGTGGTCGGGCTCCGAGAACGGGATGCGGTTGACGGCCGCGACCGGGTCCGCCGCGTTCTGGGCGCGCCGCGCGAGCTCGGCCGCGAACTCGTCGTCCGTGATCAGCGCGCTCATCCGCTCCTCGTCCAGGGCGACCGTCGTGATGACGACGTGGTGCTCGGTGAGGTAGCGCCCGAGGGCGCGGGGACGGATGCCGCTGGCCCACAGCAGCTGCGGAGAGCGGAAGGCGTCGGCGGCCACGACGACCACATCGGCCGGGAAGAACGAGACCTCCTTCGTGCGGAGGTCCTCGATCGTCACCCCGGTGACCACGCCGTCTTCGTGCTCGACTCGGCGCACGAGCGTGAGGTCGCGCAGCTCGAACCGCGCCGACTCGGGGGTGCCCTCCACGATGAGGGGTCCCAGGACCGTGTTCGCTCCGGCCCACACCATGGAGCCGTCCGGCTGCGGATCGCCGGCGACGGGCAGGGTGCTCACGCCGTAGCCGGCGGGCAGCTCTGCGCCGAACTCGTCGTTCAGGAGCGAGCGGATCGCGGTGCCGATGGGCGAATCGGCGAACGCCGCGTGCTGCGCGTGCAGGAGACCTTCGGCGGTCGAGATCAGGTCTTCCCACTCGGCGTCGTCGATGAAGTCGACCTTCTCGCTGAAGGCCGGCCGGGGGATCGCGCAGGTCCAGTGCGCGCCCTGGCCGCCGACGTTCGTGGCGGCGGCGGCCGCCGGGAAGGTGGGCGCGTGCGCCGACCCCGGTCCGCCGAAGTCGAGCAGATGTGTGCCCTGCCGTGCGGTGAACATGCCCTCGACGACGACGCCGGCGGGGATGCCGAGGCTCTCGCGGAACGCTCCCGACTGAGGCCCCTGCGACATCTCGCGAGCGCGCGCCTTCTCATCGGGATCGGCGATGTTGCGGACGCTCTCGCCGGGGACCGCGGTGAGCTGCGGGCCGGCCTCGAACATCACCACGCGAGCGTCGGGGCTCGACTCGAGGATGACGCGGGCGTAGGCGGAGCCGATGGGTCCTGAGCCGACGATGGCGACGGTGGGGGTGGAAGACATGGGAGTACCTCTTCTGATCACGCGGTGAGGGGTTCGGAACGGGGGGCCGGTGCGGGCTCGGACTCGTCGGAGAGCCGGCCGGCGGGAAGGAGGAACGCGGCGACGACGCCGGCGGCGTAGGTGACCGCGAGCGCCGCGAAGACGGGAGCGAAGACGCCGCTGTAGATGGCGGCGACCTCGGTCTGCACGGCGATGGATGCCTCGTGCACGAACTGCGGCGTCAGCGTCGCCGCGTCGAGCGACTCCGGCAGCAGCGCGGCGACGCCGAGGCCGATGACCCCTCCCACGATGGCAGTCGCGACGGTCGAGCCGATCTGGCGCACGAGGTTGACGGTGGCGGTCATGCTGCCGGTGTCGCGCCGGGGCGCGGCGCTCTGCACCACCGCGATGACGAGGCTCATGAACGCGCCCGTTCCGATGCCGACGACGGCCATGACGACCATCGGCACCCAGAGGGGCAGCCCCACCGGCAGCAGCGACATCACGAAGAGCCCCGCCGCGCCGAGAGATGTGCCGACGATGCAGTAGACGCGATAGTGGCCCGTGCGGCTCACGAGCCACCCGGTCACGAGGTTGGACACCAGCATCCCGAACACGGTCGCGATCGGGACGAGACCCGACACCGTCGCGCTCGTGCGGTAGGCCATCTGGAAATAGGTCGGCAGGTAGGCGGTGATCGAGAAGAGGCCGACGCCGATGATGGCCGACAGCGCCGTCCCCGAGGCGATGGTGCGGTTGGCGAAGAGCCGCAGCGGCACGAGCGGCTCGGCTGCACGCAGCTCGATGAGGAAGAACGCCGCGAACGCCGCTCCCGCCACCACGAACAGGACGACGGATGCCGCGACCCGCGTGGGATCGCCGACCCAGGTGACGGCGAGCACGAGCGCGACCATGGCGACCGCGAACGACACCGCGCCGGCGATGTCGAAGCGCCGTCGCCCGAAGCCGGGCAGGCGCGGCACGGCGACGAGCGCCAGGAGGAGGGCCGCGATGCCGAAAGGGATGTTGATCCAGAACACCCAGGGCCAGCCCCAGTAGTCCGTGATGAGGCCGCCGAGGACGGGGCCGACGAGGATGGCGACGGGGAAGGCGGCGCCGATGATCGCCATGTACCGCGGGCGCTCGCGCGGCGTGGTCACGCGCGCGACGATCGTCTGCGACATGAGGTGAAGGCCGGCCGAGCTCATGCCCTGCACGACACGGGCCCCGATCAGCTGCGGCATGTCCTGCGCGAAGCCGCACGCGAGCGAGGCGACGAGGAAGAGCACGAGCGACACGAGGAAGACCCCGCGGGGGCCGGCGGCGTCTCCGAGCTTGCCGAGGATGGGCAGCAGCACCGTGCTCGCCAGCGTGTAGCCGACGACCACCCACCCCATCTGAGCGAGCGCGCCGAGCTCACCGGCGACGGTCGCGAGCGAGGTCGCGACGATGGTGTGGTCGAGGGCTCCGAGGATTGCGACCGTCAGCAGGGAGACGATCAGGAGGCGGAGCCTCCACGGTGACATGCTCATACGCGTTCTGGCCCGTACGACCGGGCGATCGACGCGACGGGGTGTGCCCCTGCGCGGCTTCGCCACAGGGAACGGGCCCTTCCGGGCCCCGACGTCACCGTCGATTCTAGCCATTCTTTAGTCGAAAAATAACTAAAGAATCACGGCCGAGTTCGTGCACGGGAGCGCGTGCGCGCCGCGGGCAGCTCCGGGGCGACGACCGGCGCACCCACCGTCCCGATGAGCTCGCCGATCCCCTCGACCGTCATGCGCACCTCGTCGCCTTCGCGCAGGGCCGGGATCGCGGACCCCCTGCCCCACAGCTCGCCGAGGCACCCGCCGTTGCCGACGGTTCCGCTTCCGAGCACGTCTCCGGGCACGACCCGGGAGTTGCGCGACGCGTATGCGACGAGCTCGGGGAACGGCCATCCCATGTTCGACACGAGGTCCTCTCCGACGAGCTCGCCGTTGATGCGCACCTCGGCGCGGATCGCGAGGAAGCCGTCGTCGTCGAGGTACGCCTGCAGCTCGTCGGCCGTCACGATCCACGGGCCGAGACTGGTGCCGAAGTCCTTGCCCTTGGCAGGCCCCAGGCGCACCTTCATCTCGCGCGCCTGCAGATCACGCGCCGACCAGTCGTTCATGATCGTGTACCCGAAGATGCGCGCGGCCGCATCGGCCGCGGTGAGGTTGGACTCGCCGACCCCCGGAGCGTTGCCCACGACGACGGCGACCTCGAGCTCGAAGTCCAGGCGCTCGGAGACCGGCGGGGCGACGGACTCGCCCGGCCCCAGGATCGTATGGGGGTTGGTGAAGTAGAAGGTCGGCGCCTCGTACCACTCCGGAGCCACGAAGCTCTTCCCCTCCACACCCGCGCTCACCCCTTCGACGTGCTCCTCGAAGGTGACGAAATCCCGCACGGATCCCGGGACCAGCGGCGCCAGCAGGCGCACGGCGCCGAGCGCCGTGCCGGACTCGCCCTTCACCCGGCCGAAGGCGGCGTGCGCAGCATCCAGCCCCCCGGCGAGGATGTCGGCGACCGTCTGGCCGTCGGGGAACGCGATGACCCGATCCTCGACGACGAACCCCTCGTCGATGCGGGCGCCGTCGGCCGTCCAGCGCGCGATCCTCATGCGGAGACCTTCGTGCGCAGCAGCTCCGCGGCGTTGCCGGCGAGGATGCGGGCTGTGATCTCGGCGGGGAGGTCTGCCGAGCGCACGAACGCGACCGGATCGTCGAGCCCCATGTCGAACGGGAAGTCGCTGCCCAGCACCACGCGCGAGCCGCCGGCGACCTCGACCAGGTGACGCACCGCGATCGGGTCGTGCACGACGGTGTCGAACCACAGCTTCTTCAGGTAGCTGGACGGCTCGTGCGCGCAGCGTCGCGCCTCGGGCCGCACCCGCCACGCCCGGTCCGAGCGCCCGATCGCGAACGGCAGGTATCCGCCGCCGTGGGCCACGACGATCTTGAGGCCCGGATGCCGGTCGAGCACGCCCGCGAAGATGAGGTGCGACAGAGCGACGGCGTTCTCGGTCGGCTGCCCCACGGTGTTCGAGAGGTAGAAGCGGTCCAGACGCTCGTCGAGGCTGCAGCCGAACGGGTGCAGGAAGATCACGCACCCGAGCTCGGCGGCGCGCGCCCAGAACGGCTCGAGGCGCTCGTCCGACAGCTCGACGTCGGCGGCGAACGACGAGATCTCGACGCCGGCGAGACCGCGTCCGAGCACCGCGTCGTCGAGATACTCGACGAGGTATGAGGGATGCTGCAGCGGCACGACGCCGAGGCCGACGAGGCGGTCGGGAGCCTGAGCGACGTGCTCGGCGATGAGCCGGTTGATCTCGCCCGCGATCCAGCCCGCGAGGCCCTCGTTCGCCCACGGATAGAAGTGGTTCGGCGAGACGCTGACCCACTGCCGGTCGACGCCCTGCTCGTCCATCGCGGCGAGTCGCGCGTGCACGTCGGTGAGCTTCGGGATCCGTGCGCCGACCATGGCACCCGAGGCCTGCAGGCTCTCGACGCCGTTGCGCCGGCGCTCGAGATCCGCGGCCGCGGCCACTTCCTCCGGCGCCCGGCGCTCGACCTCCGCATGCAGGGCGGGCAGCAGCAGGTGCGCGTGGACGTCGACGACCGGCATCCGGTCGCCGCTGACCGTCACGAGCTCAGTCATGCGGGAACCGCCATCTGATGCGCGATGCCGAACATGAGCCCCGCGACGTCGGCGTCCCGGACGCCGTCGAGCTGCCACTGGCCGAGCTGGACGGATGCCTCGACCACGGCCTTCGCGCGTGGCAGCCGGCGCGCGTGGAACTGATCCCACAGCGACGCGTCCACCTCGTCGCGGTCGATCAGCAGCTCGGTCAGCACGAGCGCATCCTCGAGGCCCTGCGCGGCACCCTGCGCGATCGTCGGAGGGCACGAGTGGGCGGCGTCTCCGATGAGCACGACCCGGCCGCGGTTCCACGGCTCCTCGACGATGTGCTTCGTGAACCACGTGTAGTTGGCGTGCGCGCCACCCTCGAGGTCGGTGCGGATCGAGTTCCACGGACCCTCGTAGGCGCGGGACTCCTCGAGCATGACGCGGGTGGCGTCCTCGTCGCTGATGTCGAAGCGGTCCTGCGCCTTCTCGACGAGGAAGGCGTACATCGTGCCCTCCCCGGTCGGCGTGTAGCCCGCGATGTACACGGGGCCGCCGTAGTAGAGCTCACTGCGCACGACCTCGGCCGGCCGCGAGACGAACGAGCGCCAGATGCCCATGCCGGTCGGCTCGGGCTTGGCCTCGATGCCGATGAGCCCGCGCACAACGGAGTTCAGGCCGTCGGCGCCGATCAGCAGGTCGTACGCGCCGGCGGAGGTGCCGTCGACGAAGACCTCGACCCCGTCAGCGCTCTGCTCGAGCCCCGTGACCTTGGCGCCGAAGCGCACGTTCGCGCCGGCCTTCTGCGCGTGATCGAGCAGGATGCGGGCCAGCGCGGGCCGCGGCATCCCCATCGCCGCCGGGTAGTCGGGTCCGCCGGTCTTGACGTCCGGAAGCTCTGCGACGATCGGCGCACCCGGGCCGGGAGCGCGCAGGTTGAGCCCCTCGAAGGAGTAGCCGGCGGCGCGGATGTCGTCCCACGCGCCGAGCGCGTCGAACACGCGCAAGGCGTTGCCCTGCAGCGAGATGCCGGACCCGAGCGCGCTGAGCTCGGGCTTCGCTTCGAAGACGTCGACCTCGACGCCGGCCTTGGCGAGCTGGATGGCGGCGGCGAGCCCGCTGACGCCGCTGCCGGCGATCGCGACCTTGTTCACTGCGGTCATGTCAGAACCTCTCTGTTCTTGGTCTTCGGGTCTAGAGAATCGCGACGGGGTTGATCGGCGAGCCGACCGCCCCCGTGATCGGCAGCGGAGCCGCCGACAGCAGGAAGTCCCACCGCCCGCGCGCCGCGCACGCGTCGGCGAGGGCGTCGAGATTCCACATCTCGCCGATCGTGAGGCCCATGTTCGGGATCACGACCTGGTGCAGCGGCTGGAACGCCGGAGCGTCGAACTCGTTGGGCCGCACTTCGAAACCCCACGTGTCGGTGGCGATGGCGGCGATCTCGGTGCGATGCAGCCACCCGGCGGTGGTGAGCGACAGGCCCGGCGCCGGTCCGCCGGCGTAGTCGCCCCATCCGTCGCGGCGCGTGCGCGCGTATTGGCCGGTGCGCACCAGCACGATGTCGCCGCGGCCGACGCGGCTCGACGCGCCCTGTGCGGCGATGGTCGCCTCGAGGTCGGCGACGGTGATCGCGTAGCCGTCGGCGAGCTCGCCGGTGTCGGGTGCGAGATGACGGCCCACGTCGAGCAGCACACCGCGCGAGACGATGACGGATGCCGCGTGCTCGATGCCCGTGACGAGGTCGCCCTCGCTCGTCACGACGTCGCCGGCGCGCCGGCCGTTCCAGGCGTTGCCGTGGTCGAAGATGTGGCCGAGCCCGTCCCACTGCGTGGAGCACTGCAGCGGCATCGCGATCACGTCGTCGGCGCCGCCGATGCCGTGCGGGAAGCCCTGGTTGCCGCGCTCCGCGTCGGTGCCGGTGTCGGTCATCGTGTGCACCGGGTTGGTGCGCCGGCGCCATCCCTTCTGCGGGCCGTTCGTGTCGAACGCCTGCGCGAGCGAGATCACCTCGCCGTCCTGCACGAGAGCGGCGGCCGCGACGCGCTTGGCGGCGTCGATGAAGTTGAGCGTGCCCAGCACGTCGTCCTCCCCCCAGCGGCCCCAGTTGCGGAAGGCCTCCGCGCGCGCGGCGATCTCGGCCGCGGGATCGGTGCGGTCGAGGTCGGCCGGGTTCTCACCGGTCATACGCCGGTCACCCCCTCCGCGACGCAGCGGACGACCTGGGTCCCGAGACCCTGGATCGTGCCGGTCATGACGTCGCCGTCGCGCAGGAACCGCCGCCAGTGCTGGCCGTTGCCGGCAGGGCTCCCGGTGAGGAGGATGTCGCCGGGAAGCAGCGGCATCGTCTGCGACGCCCCGGAGATGAGCGCGGGGATGTCGAACAGCAGGTCGCTGGTCGAGGCATCCTGCATCACGTCGTCGTTGAGTTCGAGCCGCACGTTCAGGTCCGACCCGTCGACGAACGGCGCAGGTACGAGGAACGGCCCGGTCGGGAGGAACCCGGGGGCGTTCTTGGAGCGGTACCAGTCGGTGCCGATCTCCTTCATGTCTTTGCGGAACACCAGGTCGCGCGTGGTCACGTCGTTCACGATCGTGTACCCGGCGACGTGACTCAAGGCGTCGTCGCGGGAGACGCGGAACGCCTCGCGGCCGATGACCACGGCGAGCTCGAGCTCCCAATCGTGGACGTCGCTGTAGGCCGGGAGAATCAGCGCGACGTCGTCGCCGACCACGCACGCGGGAAGGCCGATGAAGAAGTACGGCTCGCCGTTCGCCTTGCGCTCGTCCATCATGCGGGCGGCGAACTCGCGCGCCTCGTCGGGCGTGCGGTCGGTGTTCTGCGTCAGCCCGGCGGCCACGAGCTCGATGACGTGCTGACGGTAGTTCGCACCCGTCTGCAGCACCTGACGCGGCTCGACCGGAGCTGTGAGTGCGACGTCGGCCAGCGGCATCCATTCGCCCTCCGACTCGACGAGCGCGCCGAGGCGGTCCCAATCGGGTGCGGCGAGGAACGCGTTGAGGTCGGGCGCGCCCAGGTCGTCGGCGTCGAGCGGGCGGATGCGGTCGCCCGCGACGAGGCCCAGGCGCACGTCGGCGCCCTCGCGGTAGCGGGCGAGGGCATAGGGGGCATCGAAGCCGGCGGTCAGGTCGTGGTGCGTCATCAAGGTCTCTTGCTCTCCATCGTGCGAGGTGGTGCGGCCAGGAGCGGGATCGGCTCCGCTCCTGGCCGGGTCTGTCAGCCCTGGCCGTGCTTGGCGTAGGGATTCAGCAGGGCGTCCTTGATCTCGTCGGGAACGCCCTCCTCCGTCGCCGACGGACCGTCGGCGGGCGGGAAGGACTCCGTCATCGACATCGGCATCGCACTGTTGCGGTAGAAGTTGTTCGACCCCTGCGACGGCTTCCAGGTGTTGGCCTCCCAGTCGGGGACGTAGTTGCGGTAGCCGCCGGTGTTGAGCTCGATGCGCAGGCTCGAGGGCTCGCGGTAGTACAGGAAGTTCTGCTCGCCGATGCCGTGGATCGACGGGCCGTACTCGATCGGGTAGCCGTTCTCGCCGAGGATGTCGGCCGCGATGAGCAGCTCCTCGCGGGTGTCGACCCAGAACGCGTAGTGGTTCACGCGGCCGGCGCGGGTGGAGCCGTCGAGGACGACGCCCAGGTCGTGCGACTTCTCATTCGTGGTGAGGACGGAGAAGACCGAGATGGGCGCCTCGTCGAGCACCGTGCGGGCCATGAAGCGGAAGCCGAGCACATCGACGTACCACTTCACGAAGCCGTCGACGTCGCTCGTGGCGATCGTGACGTGGTCGAGCTGGCGCGGGGCACCGGCGACCTTGCTGCGACGCGAGGGTCGGTCGGGGTAGATCGAGGCGGCGTCGCCCTCGGCGTCGTGGTGGCGCGTGACATCCCAGTGGAGCGTCAGCGTGTGACCCCACGGCCCCGTGAACCGGTACGCGCGGCCGATCTTGTGGACCTCGACCCACTCGCCCCGGACACCGGCGCCCTCGACGCGCTGGGCGGCCTCCTCGAGCGCCTCGGGGCTCGAGGTGCGCCATGCGGCGGTCACGAGACCCGGCTCGTCACCCGGAACGACCACGAGGGAGTAGGCGTAGTAGTCGCCCCAGCAGCGGAGGTAGACCGCGCCGTCGACGCGGTCGACGACGGTGAGGCCGACCTGCTTCACGTAGAAGTCGACGGATGCCTCGACATCCGGCGACGTGATGGCCACATACGAGAGATGCGACAGAAGCTTGATCATCTTCGATCCTTTTCGGTGAGTCGTCGGGGTGATCCCGTCACCCACTTTCGCCGAAGTCAGGCATATCGAGGAATCCCATATCGGCTATCTCTCGGATCACCGACGTTTATGCGGATCGTCCCGTACGCAGGGCGTCGGCGAGCGCGGTGTCGTGGCGCAGATCCGCGAGGTCAGAGGACCGCCGGGTCGTGTCTGCCGCCGCGATCGCGCGGCGGAGCGCAACGCGCTCGGAGCTCTCGAAGCGCGCAGGCAGGATGCGTCGGCCCGCGGCGTCGGTGATCGCCACGACGGTGTCGCGGTCGGCGTCGATCTCGACGCGCGCCCCGGCCACCGTCGTGATCCGCACGCGACCGAGGGACGGTGCTCCGGATTGGAGGGCGGCAACGACCGACACCACCGCGCCGTGCTCGGATTCGAGGAGACCCAGCACGCGGCCGCCCCACGACTCGGCCGCGCGGAGCATGAGCGGAGCGCCCGCGATGACCCGCGCCCAGCCGATCGCGTCGCGCAGCGCCAGGGCGAGCGTGCGAGCAGGTGCATGACATTCGACGACGAGTGCGCCGGCAGCCGGCAGGCCCTCGATCGAGTCGCTCACCCCGGCGACCATGTCGGCACGGAGCAGGGGCCGCTCGACGACCACAGGCGTCGCATCGGCGAGGGAGGCGAGCGCATCCAGCGATTCGACCGGGGCAGCAGAGGGCCGGGCGACGACGACGGCGGCGGCGCCGGCGCTCGCTGCGTCGGAGGCGCCCTGCCACCACGCGTCGTCGCCGGCAACGACGACGACGACGCCATCGACGTCATGGCTCGCGATGGCACTGTCGGGCAGCTCGGCCACCGCGACGCGGTACGGCTCGAGGTCGGCACGGACGCGGGTCGTCATGATGCGGCTCCGATCAGCTCGGCCGCCGTCTCGGCCAGCTGCAGGCCGTAGCGGGCGTCGTCGAGCAGCTCGTCGTACTCGACAGGCAGGCCGGCATCCAGCAGCTCCGCGAGGGCGCGCCACTCCGCGACGTACCCGTCGCCGGGGTCGTGCGCGTAGATCGTGTCGCGCCCGTCGGCGGCGCGCACACGCACGCGCGCTCCGCCCGCGTGCACGAACGGCGGCGGGAAGCTGACGTCCAGCCGGTCGGTGGTCGTTGCGACGGCGATGCGCCACAGCGTGTCGGCGCCGTCCGGAAGCATCGCCGTCGTCAGCTGGACGGGGATGCCGCTCGCGACGAAGCCGACGGCGTATCCGACAGGGGGCAGCGCACGCGCGAAGACGACGCGCTCGAAGCGCGGCGCCAGGTCGCGCACGAGCGGCAGATCGTGGATCGCGAGCCCGGTGAGGAGCTGACGCACGACGCCCGCCGCCACTTCGGCGCGCGTGAGGTCGGGAACGCCGCGCCCGACCGCCGCCGCCTCGGGGAGCTCCGTCACGAGCTCGTGATAGCGCGCGTTCGGCGGCAGCGCGAGCGTCACCGAGATCGACACGACGGGCCCTCCCGACGCCGTGAGGTGGTGCTTGGCGCGTCCCCACGCCGGGTCGAAGTAGTGGTTGGTGCCCACGATGAGCGCCACGCCGGCGCGGCGGCACGCCTCGACGGCTTCCTCCGCCTCGGCGACCGTCGTACCGATGGGCTTCTCGCAGAACACCGCGCGCTTGCCCGCTGCGACGGCCGCGACGATCTGGGCCGCGTGCTGGGCGGGCGGGCTGCAGATCGCGACGACCTCGACCTCGGGGTCCGCCATGATCGCCTCGGCGCCGGTCGACGACCGGGCGTCGACGCGGGCCGCGAGCGCGGCCGAACGGCCGCTGCCCCCGTCGGCGATATGCACGACGCGGAAGGCATCAGCCAGGCGCTCCAGGGTCGGAAGGTGCAGCGCCGCCACCCCGGGACCGGCACCGACGATACCCACGCCATGCGTCATGACGCCTCCTTACTTCGGCTGGAAGCGTACCTAAGTTCGAAGCAGTTTGACTATACATATCGCGATTTCCGCATCTGCCGCGCGGTGTTATGTAAGAATCGACCATGGCCAGAGAGTCCACCCTGCGGTTCGGCGCACAGACCGACGAGATGACGAGTCTGCTGCGCATCGTGAACATGGTTCGCACCGGCGAGGCCACCACGCGTCCCGAGATCGGGCGCGTGACCGGACTCGGCCGCGGAGTCGTGACGCAGCGCGTCGACCACGCCATCGAGATGGGCTACCTCGCCGACGGCGAGTTCGGCCCCTCGTCCGGGGGCCGCGCACCGCGCACCCTCCGGTTCCGCGGCGACGCCGGTCGCATCGTCGTCTGCGCACTGGGTGCGCTTCACATCCACGTCGGCGTCGCACTCCTCGACGGCGACGTCATCGATCAGGAGCATGCGCCGTGGGACATCGCGCGCGGCCCGGCCGAGACCCTCGACAAGGCCCTCAGCATGATCGACGAGGTGCTCGCACGCACCCCGGACGTGCCCGTCTGGGGCATCGGCGTGGGCGTCCCCGGCCCGGTGGACTTCGACAGCGGCCGCCCGGTCGCGCCGCCCATCATGCCCGGCTGGAACGGGTTCGACGTGAGGCGCCGCTTCGAGCAGCGTTACGACGCGCCCGTGTGGGTCGACAACGACGTGAACCTCCTCACATTCGGTGAGCGGGCGCGCCGCGACGACGACCGCCTCGACCTCATCTACTGCAAGATCGGCTCGGGCATCGGCGCCGGACTGCTCTCGCATGGCCGCATCCATCGCGGCGTCAACGGCGCGGCCGGCGACATCGGGCATGTGCGGGTGCGCGATTCCGACGCCCTCTGCCGCTGCGGCAAGGTCGGCTGCCTCGAAGCCGTCGCCGGCGGCTGGGCGATGATCCGCGATGCCCTCGCCGAGATCGAAGCCGGCGCCACCGGCGTGCTCACCGCCGCTGTCACCGAGGGCGAAGAGCTCACGCCCGAGCGCATCTCGCTCGCGGCCGAGAACGGGGACGCCCTCGCGATCCGGCTCGTTCAGCGCTCGGCCCGCGTGGTCGGCGAGTCGATCGCGGCGCTCGTCAACATGTTCAACCCGTCGGTCATCGTGATCGGCGGCGCGATGGCCGGCGCTGGCGAGCTGCTGCTGGCCGAGGTGCGCCAGCGCGTGTACGAGCTGTCACTCCCCCTCGCGACCCGCGATCTGACGATCGCGCAGTCCATCAACGATCGGGGCGAGCCGTTGCGGGGCGGCGTCGAGATGGTGCGCGAGCAGCTCTTCGAGGTCACCTTCCCCCGCTGGTTCGGCGATGGGCGACCCTCCGTCGGCGCGATCCGGGGCCCGCTCGACGCCGCAGCGTGAGCAAGACGTCACACACTCTCGCCCACTTCTTACGAAAATCGATAAAAGCGTGTAGCTTCCTGTCTGAAGCCGCTGGACCCGGCTCCGACACGAGGGAGTGAACACGATGGCGTTGCCGCTGCTGCTGGACGATGCGCTCGTCGCGACGGAGTCGGGCTTCGCCCTGCGCGTGAGCCTGCCGTGGATCCGCTCGATGCCTCTCGCCGGCGTCACCGACCTCGCGGTGCACGTCGACGGCTCCCCCGCTCCCGTCACCATGCGGCTCGACGGCCGTGACGTCGAACCCGCCGTCCTCGCGGCCGAGCCCGGGTGGTGGTTCATCCAGGATCGCCTCGAGCTGCGCGGTGGACGGATGCTGCGGCCCGGCGCCCACGATGTCGCGGTGTCGTTCGTGCTCGTGGTGCCGTACCTCCAGGCCGGGCCGTCCGGGCCGCTCACCCTGCCGTTCCGCGCCGAACGTGCGCTCGACCTGGGGGACGCAGCATCCGTTCGCCCGTACTCGACCGCGGCACGCGCGATCGTTCGCGAGCCGGAGGGCACGTCGCAGGACGACGTTCCGGGCGAGTGGACGATCTCGGCGAGCGCGTTCAACTGGACGCCCGAGGTGATCCGTGCCGAACGGCCCGCCGCCGACATCGCGGTCGGTGTGGTCGAGGACCGCGTCGCGTCGCACATCGAGATCGAGGCCGGGCAGGTGTGGCGCTCGTTCCCGGAACCGTCGGACGCGGAGGTCGACGCTCTCCGTGAGCGCCTGGCCGCCGCGGACGGTGCGGTGACGATCGTCGGCGCGAGCCTCGACGACTGGGCTTCGGCCACGCGCCGGCGCACCGAGGAGGAACGGCTCGCCTTCCTCGTACCCCAGCTGCGCGCCGCCGCACGGCTGGGCGCCCGGGGCGTGCGCGTGCCCTTCGGCCAGACCGGGCCCGAGCTGCTGCGGCTCGCACAGCCCGTGCTCCACGAGCTGGACGTGGTGCTCTACGAGGAGATCCAGGGCCAGCAGACGCTCGATGTGCCCGCTGTCGCGACGAACCTCGAACTGCTGCAGGAGCTCGATGACCCCCGCATCCGCGTGCTGATCGACATCAGCCTGCTCATGCCCTCCTTGCCGCCCTCCTACCTCGAAGAGCTGCGCGACGGGGGCGTCGACGAAGACCTGGTCCGGCGCCTCGAGACCGAGTGGCGCGCACCCGAGACCCACCAGGCCGTGGTCGCGATGCTCCGCGAAGGCCGCGTGCCGCCCGCGGTGCAGACGCTCTTCATGAACCTGCTCGTGCGCTTCGGCCGCTCCGACGTCGCCGAGCTCGAGCCGCTGCTCCCGCTCACATCGGGGGTGCACCTCAAGTTCTGGGATCTCGACGACACCGACGGACGCGTGTCACGGCCCATCGGCGACATCGGGGCGGCGCTGCGGCGCACCGGCTTCGCCGGGACCCTCACCAGCGAGTGGGGCGGCCACGAGTGGCTCGACGCCGACCCCACGACGACGACCCGAGCGCACCTCGACCTCGCCCGCGGCGTGCTGGCCGCAGCATCCGTTCCGGCACGCTGACGGGCGTCCGAGCGGCGTCAGCCGCCGGTGGGAGTCCAGGCGCTGCCGTTGTCCGAGCTGCGCCCGACGGCATCGAGGACGCGCTGGATGTGGAGGCCGTCGTCGAACGAGGGCTCGGGCTGCGTACCCGACGCGATCGCGGTGACGAGGTCGGCGACCTGGTGGCTGAAGCCGTGCTCGTAGCCGAGCATGTGCCCCGTCGGCCACCAGGGCGCGAGATAGGGATGGTCGTGCTCGGTCACGAGGATCCGCCGGAAGCCCTGCTCGGTGTCGGGGAGGGTCGCGTCGTAGAACCCGAGCTCGTTCATGCTCTCGAGGTCGAACGAGATCGCACCGAGCGATCCGGCGATCTCGATGCGGAGCGCGTTCTTGCGCCCGGTCCGGAAGCGCGTCGCCTCGAACGATGCGAGCGCACCGGACGCGAGCCGGCCGGTGAAGAGGGCGAGGTCGTCCACCGTCACGGCGCCGCGCTCCTGACGTGCCGTTCCTGAGAGCCCGACGCCCTCGCCGAGCAGCGGACGCTCGGTCACGATCGTCTCGAGGATGCCCGAGACCGTCTCGACGCGCTGCCCGGTGATGTATTCGGCCAGGTCGACCGCGTGGGCGCCGATGTCGCCGAGGGCTCCCGAGCCCGCGCGGTCCTTCTGCATGCGCCAGGTCAGCGGCGCCTCGGCATCCATCAGCCAGTCCTGCAGGTACTCCGCGCGCACCTGGCGGACGTCGCCGATGCGGCCCGCCGCGACCAGGTCGCGCGCGAACGTCGCCGCCGGCACCCGACGGTAGGTGAAGCCCACCATCGAGCGCACGCCGCGGGCCGCGGCACGAGCAGCGGCATCTGTCATCGCCTGCGCCTCGGCGACGGTGTTGGCGAGAGGTTTCTCGCACAGCACGTGCTTGCCGGCGTCGAGGGCGGCGATCGCGATCTCGGCGTGCGTGTCGCCCGGCGTGACGATGTCGACGAGATCGATGTCGTCACGGCTGATGACCTCGCGCCAGTCGGTGGCGCTCTCGCGCCATCCCCACTTCTTGGCCGCGGCCGCCACGGCCGAGGCATCCCGCCCCACCACGACGTCCATCGACGGCGACAGCGGGAGGTCGAAGAAGCGGGGTGCGACGCGCCAGCCTTGCGAGTGCGCAGCCCCCATGAAGCCGTAGCCGATCATGGCGACACGCAGCGGCCGGGTGCCGGAAGCGGTTTCGTCGGTTGTCAACGCGGTGTTCCCCTCGTGAGGCGGTCGCGGGCGCCCGCCGTTTCGACGGACGCCCGCGAGGAATGACTTACTCGAAGGACAGGTCGATGTACTGGTCGACGTTCTCCTTCGTGACGACGGGTGCGTCGAGCACGACCCGGTTGGGGATGCTCGGCGTGATGAGGTCGCCCATGGTCTTGCTCTGCGCGATGAGGCGCGCGAGCGCGACGCCGTCCGCCGCCTGGGTCGACGGGTAGATGACCGTCGCCTTCAGCACCGTGTCGTCGGCCTCGATCGCCTCCATCGCGCTGCGGCTGCCCGCGCCGCCCATCATGAAGAACTCGTCGCGACCGGCCGAGTCGATCGCCGCGAGCACGCCGATACCCTGGTCGTCGTCGTGGTTCCAGATCGCGTCGATCTGCGGGTTGGCCGCGAGCAGCTGAGATGCCGCAGCCTCGCCGCCGGCGACCGTGAAGTCGGCTGCCACACGGGCCGACACCTCCAGGCCGCAGTCCTCCAGCGCGTCCGCGAAGCCTTGCGAGCGGTCCTGCGTCAGCGGCAGCGAGTCGATGCCGGCGATCTCGGCGACGAAGCCTTCGCCACCGAGCTGCTCGCAGATGTACGTGCCCGCGCTCACCCCCATGCCGTAGTTGTCGCCGAGGATCGTGGTGCGCGCGGCGAAGGGGCTGGAGAACTCGCGGTCGACGTTGATGACCGGGACGCCGGCCTCCATCGCCGCGATGGCCGCCTCGGTGAGGGCCGCGCCGTCGGTCGGCAGAAGCACGATCGCGTCGACGCCGTCGTTCACGAAGGTCTCGACGGCGGCGATCTGGGCGATCGGGTCGTTGGTGCCCTCGGCGACGCGGAGCTCGACGTCGTCGAAGCTGTCGGCGGCCGCCTGCGCGCCGGAGTTGATGGCGCCGAGCCAGCCGTGGTCGGCGGCGGGGCCCGAGAAGCCGATGACGACCGTGTCGCCCGACTCCGCGTTCTCCTCGGACGTGGTGCCCTGGTCGACGACGTTCTCCTCGTCGGCGCCGGTGCCGGTGCAGCCCGCGAGAAGTCCGACCGCCGCGACGGCGGCAGTACCGGCCAGCAGAAGCCGTGTGCGCACCTTCAGGTGTGAGCGCATTCTTTCCTCCTTGAAATGTGATGCAGTGCGGCAGCGCACGGGGCGAGCTCCGGAGCAACGGCGCACGGGCCTACCGTCCACGCTGACGGGCTCACGGTAGCAGGCGCATGGGAATTGCGACAGCTTTTGCATTAGTTGCGGCAGAAGCGTTTTTACGCAACTTTCGCGCTGGGACAGGGAATTACCGCATCGTCGCACTCACAGACGACCTCGCAAGAGGCCATCGACGCGTTCGAGGCCGCATGTTATGTTCATGCCGTGATCAAAGACGACCATGAATCGGCGTTACTCGTCGTCCAGGGCGTGACGAAGTCGTTCGCGGGTGTCAAGGCGCTGCGCGGCGTCGACCTCGACGTCCGCGCCGGCGAAGTGCACTGCATTCTGGGCCAGAACGGTGCCGGGAAGTCGACACTCATCAAGACGCTCGCCGGGGCCCACAGCCCGGACGAGGGCACGATCTCGTGGCTCGGTGAGCCGGTCCAGATCCCCAACCCTGAGTCGGCCATCGAGCTGGGCATCGCCACGATGTATCAGGAGCTCGACGTCGTCGACGGTCTCACCGTCGCTGAGAACATCTTCCTCGGCCATGAGCTGTCGCGCGGCGGGTTCACGAAGCGCTCCGAGGCGGCCAAGCAGACGCGCGAGCTGCTCCGCCGGCTCGGACACGGCAACCTCTCACCCCACACCGAGGTCGGCTCGCTGAGCGCGGCGAGCAAGCAGATCGTGAGCATGGCGCGCGCCCTCTCGCACGACATCAAGCTCATCATCATGGACGAGCCCTCCGCCGTGCTCGACAGCGAGGAGGTGAAGAACCTCTTCCACGTCGTCAGGGAGCTGACCGCATCGGGCATCGCGGTGGTCTACATCACCCATCGTCTGGAAGAGATCCGCCAGATCGGCGACCGCATCACGGTCCTGAAGGACGGCAGGTCGATGGCGAGCGGCATCCCCGTCTCGGGCACGTCGACCGCCGAGCTCATCAAGCTCATGACCGGTCGTGAAGTCGCGAATGTCTTCCCGGCACCCGTGCCGGTCCCGGCCGACGCCCCCGTCGTGCTCGAGGTGCAGGATCTGGCGCTGTCGGGCGTCTTCGAAGACGTGTCGTTCTCGGTGCGCGCCGGTGAGATCGTGGGGCTCGCGGGCCTGGTCGGATCGGGACGCTCCGAGATCCTCGAGACCATCTACGGCGCACGTCGCTCGACGAACGGCACGGTGAGGGTGGCCGGCGACGAACTGCGGCGCGGATCGGTCGTCGCGGCAGTGGGTGCGGGGATCGGTCTCTCGCCGGAAGAGCGCAAGAGCCAGGGGCTCGTGCTCGACGAGCCGGTCTACTTCAACGTCACGCTCGCGTCGATGAGGCGGTTCGCGAGGGCGGGATTCCTCGACGAGCGCGGCGCACGAGCGGCGGCCCGCGCACAGATCGAGTCGCTCGAGCTGCGTCCCGCCGACCCCGATCGCCCCACGATCACGCTCTCCGGCGGGAATCAGCAGAAGATCCTGCTCGCGCGCTGGCTCGTGCACGGCACCAAGGTGCTGCTGCTGGACGAGCCGACGCGAGGCGTCGACGTCGGCGCGCGCGCCGAGATCTACGCGCTCATCCGCGAGCTCGCCGCCGCAGGGAACGCCATCGTGGTGGTCTCGAGCGAGATCGAGGAGGTGCTCGGTCTCGCCGACACCGTCCTCGTCATCGCCGACGGCCGCATCCTCGAAACCCGCCCCGCCTCCGAGATCGACGAGCACGGCGTGCTCGACCTCGTCATGAAAGGAACCGCCGCGTGAGCGAGCAGACCACCGGGACCGCTGGGGTCCCCACCGCCAGCGAGGCACCGCCGCCCGCCGGTGCGCCCGAACCCGCCCAGACATCCGGAGTCCGCCGCGTGCTGTCGGGGTCGGTCGGACGCAACCTGGGCCTCGTCGTCGCACTGCTGCTCCTCGTCATCGTGGGAGCGGTCACCGCACCCGACACGTTCTTGAGCGTGAGCAACACGCTCACGATCCTGCGCCAGGCGTCGATCCTCGGCGTCGTGGCCATCGGCATGACCCTCGTCATCACGGCGGGCGGCATCGACCTGTCGGTCGGCTCGGTCCTCGGTCTCGCGTCGGTGGTCGCGACGCTGGCCGCCATCCAGGACCTCGCCGACCAGATCCACTGGATCCTCATGATCGTGATCGCGCTGCTCGTCGGCGTGGCGGCCGGCCTCATCAACGGCATCGTCATCGCATACGGCAAGGTCGTCGCCTTCATGGCGACGCTGGCCATGCTGATCGCGGCCCGCGGACTCGCCGAGGTGCTGGCGGAGCGCCGCACGCTCCAGGTGAAGGACCGCGACTTCATCCAGTTCCTGAACCTCGACATCATCGGCGTCGACATCCTCATCTGGATCTTCGCGATCGTCGCGGCGATCGGCTGGGTCGTGCTCAACCGCACGACATTCGGCCGGCGCACCGTCGCCATCGGCGGCAACCGCGAGGCCGCCCGCCTGGCGGGCATCAATGTCAAGCGGCACACCATGTGGCTCTACGCGATCTCGGGACTGTGCGCCGGCATCGCCGCGATCATGTACCTCGGACGCACGACAGCCGGCACCTCGACGCACGGCACGCTTCTCGAGCTCGACGCGATCGCCGCCGTCGTCGTCGGCGGCACGCTGCTCGTCGGCGGCCGAGGAACCATCACGGGCACCGTGTTCGGCGTCCTCATCTTCACGACGCTGACGAACGTGTTCGTGCAGAACAACCTGAACTCGTCGATCCAGGCCGTCGTCAAGGGCGTCATCATCGTCGTCGCCGTGCTCCTGCAGCAGCGCTTCGCCAGGCCCACGGGTCGCGCGACGTGAGCGCCCCGGCCGTCGCCGGGGCGCGGCATCCGTCGACTCCCCGCTTGCGGACGCGCCACCTCCCGCAACTGATTGACTGAGTCGTGGTCACTCTCTCCTCTGAATCGGCCGTCGCCGGCAGCGGCGCGATGGAGCTGTTCCAGCTGCTGCGGGACGGCGTGCCCCGCACGCGCGCCCAGCTCGCGAAGTCCACCGGTCTCGCGCGGTCGACGATCGCGGCCCGTGTCGAGGAGCTCATGCGGATGGGGCTCATCATGCCGGTGGCGGATGCCGCGTCCACCGGTGGACGACCCCCCTCTCAGTTCGCTCTCAACCCGAGCGCCCGGGTGGTGCTCGCGGCAGACATCGGCGCATCGCACACCACGGTCGCGGTGGTGGACCTCACCGGGGCGATCCTGGCCGCGCGCACCGAGTCCCTCGCCGTCGCGGAGGGGCCTGAGCGCGTACTCACGTGGGTGGTGGACGCCGCGGTCGGGCTTCTCGAAGACGCCGGGCGCGACGTGCGCTCCCTCGTCGCCATCGGCATCGGCGTGCCGGGTCCGGTCGAGCACTCGACCGGGCAGCCGGTCAACCCGCCGATCATGCCGGGCTGGAACCGGTTCGACGTGCCCGGCTGGGTTCAGCAGCATCTCCAGGTGCCGGTGCTCGTCGACAACGACGTCAACATCATGGCGCTCGGCGAGCGGGCCACGGCGTGGCCGACCACGGCGCACCTCATGTTCGTGAAGGTCGCCACCGGCATCGGCGCGGGCGTGATCTCCGGCGGCGAGCTGCAGCGGGGCGCGCAGGGGGTCGCCGGCGACATCGGCCACGTGCGCGTCGCGCGAGGTTCGTCCGTGCCGTGCCATTGCGGCAATCAGGGATGCCTCGAAGCCATCGCCTCAGGACCCGCCATCGCCCGTGCGCTCCGGGCCCAGGGGGTTCCCGCCGAGAGCGGCGACGACGTGGTGGCACTGGTCAAGCAGGGCAACCTCGATGCGATCCAGGCGGTGCGCCAGGCGGGACGCGATATCGGCGAGGTGCTGACCGCCTGCGTGAGCCTGATGAACCCGTCGGTGATCGCGATGGGCGGCTCGATGTCGCGCGTCGGGGAGCACCTCATCGCGGGCGTGCGCGAGGTCGTGTACACGCGCTCGATGCCGCTCGCGACCGAGCACCTCGCCATCGTGCCGTCGGCGGCCGCCGAGAACGCGGGGGTCATCGGGGCGGGCATGCTGGCGATCGAGCACGCGCTCTCGCCTGAGGCCTTCCACTCGCTCGCCGGCTGACCGTTCAGCGCGGGTGGCCGTCGCGGCCCGGCGGCCGCATGTGCAGAAACTTCTTACGAAATCAGACACAAGCGTGTAGCTTCTTGTCGAAAGCTGAGCTGTCAGTCGACCGCGGTCGACCTCGGCATGCACACCCGAGCCCCAAGGAGCACGATGACGTCCCCTGACGTGCACGCACAGGATGCGAAGCGGATCAAGTGGAGCTACATGGACCACTGGCGCGCGAACGGCCCCGCAGGCCCCTATGACCAGTGGCAGTCGCGCCGCGCGATGACCAGATTCCTGCGGCAGGTGGCCGCCGTGGGCTTCGATGCGATCGACACGTTCGACTTCCGCATCTGGCAGATCTTCGAGCAGTACGGATCGGTCGCCAACTACCAGGAGTTCGTGCAGGAGCAGGGACTCGAGCGCATCGTGAACACCTTCCACGGCGTCTACTACACGCCCGATCGCTATGCGCCCGAGGTTCCGGCCACGCACGGCACGATCCTCGACGACTTCAAGGTGACGATGGATCGCTGGTCCGACATCCAGCTCGAGAACATCATCGTGATGCCGGGATCTCGCTACTTCGACGAGGCGGGCGTCCCTGACGACGGTCTCAAGCATGCCGCCGACATCTGGGGGAAGGTCGGCGAGCTGACCCAGGATTACGGCGTCAACCTGACCTGCCACCACGAGTTCTACGCCGGCATCCGCACGCGCGACCAGATCGACCGCTTCTACTCCTATGCCGACCCGCGGTACGTGAAGTTCTTCGTCGACACCGCGCAGCACTGCATCGCCGACGTCGACCCCGTCGACGTGTACGAGAAGCACCACGAGCGCGTGACGGGATTCCACTTCAAGGACACCCGGTTCAAGGACACCAACGAGGACTACCGCATGTTCCCGGACGCCGAGGTGTCGGCGAAGACGACCGAGAAGTGGTTCTACGAGATGGGCACCGATGAGGGCCTCGTCGACTTCGAGTCGATGATGCGTTCGGTGCGGGACCACGGCTATACCGGCTGGATCAGCGTGGAGCACGACAAGGCCGACAAGCTCGGAGGGGACTACTCGGAGAGCACGGCGATCGCGCGGTGGTACGCGAAGAACGTCCTCGACGGCATCTATCAGGAGAAGAGCGCATGACCGGCATCCGTTGGGCGTACGCCCTCAACCAGTGGGACACGAACATCGATGCGTTCGTGCGCAAGCGCGAGCACGAGCGCGCCTTCAAGACCGTCTCGATCAGCGGCTTCTCGGCAGTGGAGCTCACCGCGGTGAGCTTCGGTGCGTGGGAGCCCCTGGGGACTCCGCAGCAGATCACCGACCTCCACGGATCTCTCGACGGCTTCCGCGAGGTGCTGCGCGCATGCGCGCTCGAGGGGGTCTCCAGCTACGTCTACGACCCCTTCGTCGGGTTCGACGTCGAGATGGGCCGGGGATACGACCCCCTGCTGGAGACGAGCATCCCGAAGATCACCGAGACTGCTCGGTGGTTCGCGGGCGCGCTGCGCGCTCTGGGCGGTGACGTGCTGGTCGTGCGGCCGGCCGGCTCGGCGTGGCAGACCGGCCCCCTCAGCGATGAGCAGATCGAGGCCTTGGCGCGGTGCTGGAACACCGTGGGCGCTGCGGTCGCCGAAGACGGAGTCGCGCTCGCCCTGCACTTCGACTTCCTGTCGGCGCTGCGCCTCGACAACGGGCTCGAGCGGCTCCTCGCCGCAACCGATCCCGAGCTCGTCGGGCTCGCTCTCGACACGGCCGAGTTCGCCATCGCCGGGATGGACCCGGTCGACTTCTACACCCGGCACGCAGCGCGGGTACGCCACGTGCAGCTCAAGGATGGTCGCGCCCTCGTCGACGATGAGGAGGCCCGCACGTCTCACGCGGAGCACTTCGTGCGCACGGAGGGTGGAGCCCGCGGCATCCTGCGCTGGTTCTTCGAGCCGACGGACGAGGACGGGCTCGTGGACTTCGTGGCGTTCACCGAGGCGCTGGCCGACCACGGCTACTCGGGCTGGATCGTGGTCGAGTCGGACCAAAGCCCGCACCCCGCCGAGAGCACGATGGTGAGCGGCTGGTACGTCCAGCAGGTGCTCGCGCCGATCCTCGAGACCGCTCGGTCGATCGCGACGCCAGTCTGACCATGGATCCACGATGACGACGGCTCCCGGTCCACGGATCGGGAGCCGTCGTTCGATTCAGCGAGGTTCAAGGCCCGCGGCGCGATAGATGTCGTCCACGACACGCATGGTGCCGACACCACGCTCGGCGTCGAGGATGCTGGGAGAGCCGTCCGCCAGCACGGCGACGAGGTGCTCGAGCTGCCGCGCGTAGCTGTTCTCACCCTCGGCGGCCTTGTCTTCGAGAACGACCTCGTCCCCCGCGCTGACGCGCAGCGTCGCTCCCCACTGCGGCACGATGACGCTCGTGGCCTCGAGCCGGGCGTCCGACCCCTGGATCCGCAACGACATGGCGCCTTGGTCGTCGCCGATGAAGGACGAGCGCACGTGCGCGGGAGCGCCTGACGGCAGCCGCAGGATGGCATCGGTCTGCAGGTCGATCCGCGGGTCGTCGTCGGAGAGCACCGCCGCGGCCGACGCGACGACGGGCTCGCCCCACGCGGCCCGGATGAGGTCGACCGCGTAGCACCCGACGTCCATGACGGCCCCGCCGCCGAGGTCGCCGTCGAGGCGGATGTTGCCGGGCTTGACGACGAAGTGGGGGATGCTGAAGTCGACGTCCACGCGCTCGATGTCTCCGAGCACGCCCGACCCGATCACCTCGAGAAGACGCCGCGTGAATCCGTGGAGCCGGTAGTGGAAGCCGACGAATGCGCGCCGGCCCGTCGCGGCGGCGGCCTCTGCGATGGCTGATGCGGTCGCACCGTTCACCGACAGCGGCTTCTCGCAGAGGACGTGCTTCCCCGCCCGCAGCGCACGGATCCCCCATTCGGCGTGCGTGATCGGCGGGAGTGCGAGGTACACGAGATCGATGTCGGGATCCGACAGGATCGTCTCGTAGCCGCCGTGCTTCGGCAGGTCTACCCGCTCGGCGAAGGCTCGAGCGCGCTCCGGGTCTCTCGCGCCGATCGCGACGACGCGAACGCCCTCCACCTCGCGGGCAGGCTCCACCATCGCGCGTTCGGCGATGCCACCGGCACCCAGGATGCCGATTCGCAGTTCCGACGCCATCGTTCAGCCCTCGTGGTTGTAGTACGGCCAGGGCAGGAACCGGCGCTCGCCGCGGCGGTCGGGGCCCTCGAGCGTCACCTCGCCGGTCGCGGCCCACTCGACGCCGCGCGGGAACATGCGGATGAACTCGATGCGCCGGAACGTGTCGATGTCGTGACCGATGGTGATGGTGAACGACCGACCTTCGCCGTACTCGTTGATCCACGCGATGGGCTGGTCGGTGTTCATGCCGTTCAACGCGGCGATGCCGCCCTCGGGGATCTCGACCGGGTAGTGCGACATCGGCCACATCGGCGCCTTCTCGTACGACTCGAGGTCGTCGAACGTGGTGAGCAGCACCTGCGCGCCCTCGTAGAGGTCCACGCCCGTCAGGATGTCGTCGCCGGTCACGGTCCAGCGGGCACTGATCCCCTCGGTGATCGGATGCCGCGGCTCCACCGTGTCGAGCTGCGCCTCGCCCCATGGCCGGGGGCGGAGACCGGTCTCGTAGGCGCTGAGCTTCGCCCCGCGCATCACGTTGTACTCCTCGGGGTAGCCCCAGCGGTCCTCCTGCGCGGCGGAGCCGTGGAACCACACGATGCCCTTGCCGTCGTCGTGCACGAACTTGAGGATCGCGGCATCCGTCTCCGGTCCGAACCCGACCGCCTTCTCGAAGAAGCCGTCCCGACCCTCGAACACCACGATCAGCACGTCGTACTTGTCGATGATGTCGGCGCCGAGCCCGCGCGGGTCTTCGACGACCCGCACCTTGAAGCGCCCGGTGTCCTCGAGAAGCGTCGTGATCCACTGGTTGTGCAGGCGGAAGCTGCGGTGCTCGTTGTCGTGCTCCCGGGTCATGTGCCCGGACAGGATCAGCACGTTCAGCACATCGGTCATGGATTCTCCTTGCGTCAGCTGCCTCCGGGCACGCCGAACACCGGCCCCATCGGGCCGGTCTTCAGCCGTGCCGCGGCTAGTCGGTCTTGGTCGAGAAGGCGGCGTCGAACGCCGCCGCCGGCGGAGTGATGGCGTTCAGCTTGCGGACGAACTCGATGGCCTCGGGGGCACCGTCCAGGCGGTCCATGCCGGCGTCCTCCCACTCGATCGAGGTGGGCCCGTCATAGCCGATCGCGTTGAGCGCGCGGAAGAGCGGCTCCCACGGCACGGCGCCGTGTCCGGTCGACACGAACGTCCAGCCGCGACGCGGATTCGCCCACGGCAGGTGCGATCCCAGCACGCCGTTGCGTCCGTCGAGGTTGGTGATGGACTCCTTCACGTGCACGTGGAAGATGTGGTCCGCGAAATCCAGGACGAACGCCACCGGGTCCAGCTGCTGCCACATGAAGTGCGACGGGTCGAAGTTGAGCCCGAAGCTCTCGCGGTGCCCGATCGCCTCGAGCGTCGCCTTGGCCGTCCAGTAGTCGTAGGCGATCTCGCTGGGGTGCACCTCGAGGCCGAAGCGCACGCCGACCTCCTCGAACACGTCGAGGATCGGGTTCCACCGGTCGGCGAAGTCCTGGTAGCCGGCGGCGATCCACTCGTCGGAGGCCGGCGGGAACATCGCGACCGCCTTCCAGATCGACGAACCCGTGAAGCCGTTCACGGTCTTCACGCCCAGCTTGGCGGCGAACCGGGCGGTGTTCTTCATGTCCTCGGCGGCCCGCTGACGCACCCCTTCCGGCTCGCCGTCGTCCCACACCCGCGCGGGCAGGATGTCCTTGTGGCGCGCGTCGATGGGGTCGTCGCACACCGCCTGGCCGGTGAGGTGGTTCGAGATCGCCCACACCTTCAGGCCGTTGCGCTCGAGGATGTCCTTGCGGGACTGCACGTACTCCGCGTCGTCCCAGCGGGACACGTCGATGTGGTCGCCCCAGCAGGCGATCTCGAGGCCGTCGAAGCCCCATTCGCCGGCGAGCCGCGCGACCTCCTCGAACGGCAGATCGGCCCACTGGCCGGTGAACAGGGTGATCGGACGAGGCATCGAAGCTCCTTTGCTTTGTTGTTGCTATAAACCTATCCGGGGATCCGCCCGGAGCAACCGGTCAGCGCGAGATCGTCTCGGCCGCGACCGATGCCTCGACGCTCACCCAGCCGGACCCGGTCGCCGCGCTCTCCTCGACGGCCGCGAGCACACGCTGCACCGACAGCCCCTCCGCGAAGGACGGGTGCGGGTCGGTGCCCTCGGCGATCGCGGTCACGAGGTCGACGACCTGGTGGCTGAACCCGTGCTCGTAGCCGAGCATGTGGCCCGCAGGCCACCACGCGGCGACGTACGGATGCTGCGCCTCGGTGACGAGGATCCGCGTGAAGCCCTGCGTCGCCTCGGGCGCCGTGCGGTCGTAGAACCAGAGCGTGTTGAGGTCTTCGAGGTCGAACCGCAGCGCGCCGGTGGAGCCCGACACCTCGATCGAGAGGTCGTTCTTCCGTCCGGTGGCGAAGCGGCTGGCCTCGAACGAGACAAGGGCTCCTGAGGAGAGGCGCCCCGTGAAGAGGGCGATGTCGTCGACCGTCACGTCGCCGACGCCCTCCGCTGCCGTTCCGGAAAGACCGGAGCCTGACCCCTGCAGCGGCCGCTGCTTGACGATCGTGTCGAGCACGCCCGAGACCGCGGTCACGTCGAGGCCCGTCACGAACTGCGTCATGTCGATGATGTGGGCGCCGATGTCGCCCAGCGCCCCCGAGCCCGCGTGCTCCTTCTGCAGGCGCCACGCGAGCGGCATCTCGGGGTCGACGAGCCAGTCCTGACGATAGGCGGCGCGGACCTGGGCGATCTTGCCCACGGCGCCCTGCGCGACGAGGTCGCGCAGGAACGTCACGGCGGGCACGCGGCGGTAGGTGAAGCCCACCATCGAGCGGATGCCGCGCGCGGCGGCGCGGGACGCGGCATCCGCCATCGCCTCCGCCTCGTCGACCGTGTTGGCCAGCGGCTTCTCGCACAGCACGTGCTTGCCGGCCTCGAGTGCGGCGATGGCGATCTCGGCGTGGGAGTCGCCGGGCGTGACGATGTCGACGATGTCGATGTCGTCACGGGCGATCACCTCGCGCCAGTCGGTCGCCGACTCCTGCCAGCCCCACTGGGCCGCGGCATCCGCCACCGCCTCGGCGTGGCGCCCGACGACGACGGCCATCTCGACGTCGTCGGGCAGGCCGAACATACGGGGAGCCTGCCGCCATCCGACCGAGTGCGCAGCTCCCATGAAGCCGTACCCGATCATGGCCACGCGCAGCGTCATGCCAGCACGACCTCGCGCTCGACGGGCACGCGGTTGGTGACGTAGCGGCCGGGGCCGCCGTCGGTACCCGGCATGATCTGCATGTACAGCAGGCGCATCGTCAGGACGACCTCGACTGTGAGCTTCTCGCCGGGCTCGGGCGTGCGACCCAGGTCGATCACGACCTCGGGCTTGTCGGCGACGAACCACAGCGTCTCGGACTGCTCGGGCAGCTCTTCGATGCGATAGCTCTTGCCCTGAAGCTCGAAGCGCAGGGAGTCCTTGGGGATCTCGACGCCGTTGACGGATGCCGCGACATCGTCGACCGCCGAGAGCCAGAGGCTCCGGTACCAGGGCAGCTGCACCGCGACGGCGATGCCGCTGTCGGTACGGCAGACGTCCTTCTCGGAGAAGAGGGAGTTGTGGGTGGCCATGGCTGATCCTCAGGCGTAGGTGTCGGTGAAGGTCTCGTGCGGCACCGGCGGGGCGGGCTCGAGCTTCTGCACCGTCTGCGGGCTGTACGGGTGGTTGGTCGAGGGCACCGGCTCGTCGGCCGGCGGCATGAAGACGGGCTTGCCGTCGTCGCCGAAGTACATGAGGTCGAGGTCGAAGGCGCCCTGGTTCTTCAGGCCGAAGCTGACCCAGTTCTCCTCGAACGGCGCGCGGGCGAGCTCGTAGCAGCGGAACTTCCAGAACTTCCACTCGCCGTCCTGCTTGAGGAAGTCGATCGCGTACTTGCACCACACCCAGTGCGCCCAGACTTTCTTGCCGAGCACCTCCTCGGGGGAGTACATGTCGGGGAAGGCCTCGGCGACCTTGGGGTCGGTGAGGCCGGACTCCGTGCCCGCCATGAGCCACACGCCCTTGGCGGTCTTGCCGTCCGCGGCGACCTCGATGACCGGCGTCGTCGTGGCGTGCAGGATGAGCTTGCCCTCGGGGTGCGGGCGGTCGCGGTGGTAGCGGGTCACGCTCTCCCACGTCGTGTACTGGCCGGCGTTGGTGTATCGCGCGCGGATGCCCTCCGTGCCCTCCTTCACCCACAGCGGGATGATCTGCTCATCCTCGAAGGCGTTGTGCAGGTACATGTACCGGTTGAACAGGTTCTCGACCTGTCCGCGGTCTTCGGCGCGCTGCGCGAGCCGCTGCGCGGCGACGAGCTGCTCGCGCAGGTCGGCGAGCTCGGCGGCGAGGTCGGCGACCGAGATGTCGGTCGTCGTGGTGTCAGACATTGGCGGTCTCCTTGGACTGCTCGGCGACGGTGTCTTCGATGGCCTTGCGCATGAGCGCGTGCTGCTTCTTCACGAGGTCGATGGGGTCGGCCTCGCCGAGGTCCTGGAAGGCGTGGCCCTCCCACTCGCTGGACAGGTATCCCTGGTACCCGCCCACGACGAACTGCTTGACGATGCGCGGGATGTCCATCGCCGGCTCGTCGCCGTTCTCGTCGATGTCGTAGAACTTCGCATGTACGTGGAAGATCTGCGGCATGATGTCCAGCCACTCCTCCGGCGGTACGAGCCCGTGCATGTTGAACGCGAGGCGCGTGTGCGGTCCGAAGCCGACCGGGTCGACACCCTCGCCGATCAGATAGTCCTCGAACTTCTGGTTGCGCTCGTTCATCGGCATCGGCTCGTGCCAGATCTCGTCCATCACCGCGAAGTGCTTCGGATCCATGCCCATCAGTTCGAGCTGGTCCAGCAGCAGCGGAGACAGCGAGTGCATGGTCGACGAGAAGTCGGCGGTGAAGCCGAGGCGCTCCGACTGCAGCTCGTCGTACATCTCGCGCATCTGCACGACGGCCGGATTGTTCGGCCCGGACGGCGCGTGGATCTCGTAGCCGAGGTACTGGTCGTACTTCTCCGCGAGCGGCAGGAGGCTGCGCAGCAGCTCCTTGCCGTGCGAGCGGATGACGACCTTCTTGAAGCCGAGCGTGTGCGCGGTCTTCAGCTGGCGGGCGAGGAAATCGTGCTCCTCGTCCGGCGTCATGTCGCGGTCCTTGCGGCGGCCCATGTCGAGGTTCGTGCCGACGGCGCTCGCCTCCAGGCCGTACTTCTCGAGCGAGTCGAACCAGAGCTTCACGAACTCCTGGTCGACGTCGGGGTACGTGCGCAGCAGCTGCGCGATGTTGAACTCGACGCCCGGCCCGATCCCCTCCTCGGCGACGGCGGCGATGAGGGTCTCGGGCGTGTAGAGGCCCGCGGCGAACTCGCTCGTCAGAGAGTACAGGGTGGTTCCGAGCTTGATGCCGGTGCCGGCGATGCCGTCGGTCATGCGGATGCTCCTTGCGTGGTCGGGAGCCAGGCGGCGAGCTGGGCCCGCGCCTCGGCGAGGTCGGTGGTCATGCGCGAGCCGGCGTGGGCGGCCGCGGAGCGCTGCACCGCCTGCTCGTCACGGATGATGTCGAAGGGGCTCTGCCAGTAGTTCCAGTGCCAGCCTTCGTACTCGCTGGAGATGGCGCCGTTGTAGCCGTTTTCGACGAGCAACGTCACGAGGTCGCGCACCGGCACCGAGGGCTCTTCGCCCGACTCGTCGATGCCGAAGAACTTGCCGTGCACATGCTTGATCCACGGGAAGATCTCGAGCCAGTCGTCGACGCGGGCCGGGCCGAAGAGTCCCGTGCCGTTGATGCCGAAGTCGATTCCGAGGTCGGGCCGCCCGTGCTGCGCCGCCAGCCCGATGAACCGTCCGAAGCGCTGTCCGTGATCGGCCTGGTCGGCCGGCGGACCCTGGTGGGAGAACTCGTCCCAGAGTCCCGTGACCGCGGCCAGCAGCTCCTCCGACGCGCCGCGCCGGCGGTAGGCCTCGATGAGCGAGGGCGCGAAGCCGGAGACGGTGGCACCCCAGTCCATGGTGAAGCCGAGGAACGGCGAGCCGACCTTCTCGTACCGGTCGCGCAGCGCCAGGATGCGCGGGTGGGAGGCGTATTGGTCGGCGTGCACCTCGAGGGCGAGCGTGACGCCGTACTCCTCGGCGATCGGCGCGAGCGCCTCCATCGAGTCGGGCGTGATCGAGATCTGCACACGGGCGATCGGGAAGCCGAGCGACGCTGCGGCCGCGATCTGACGGCGCATGTACTCGAGCAGCTCGTCCTGCGTGAGAAGGCGATCGCGGTGGATGCCGATGTCGGCGTTCACGGCGAGCGACGTGGTCACGAGCCCGACCTCGTCGACGAGGTCGCGGAACCAGCCGGCGAACCGGTCGTCGATCTCGGGGAAGCCGCGGAAGCTCGAGAAGCCGATGATCTCGAGGCCCGGGCCGAACCCGTCGGCGGCGACCTTGCGGATGAGCCCTTCGAGGTCGTATTCGCGGCCGTGGAAGGCGCGGGTGAAGCTGTAAAGCGTGACGCCCTGAATGGGCGCGCCCTTGGTCTCCGGGGCGCTCATGCCGCCACCGCCTTTCGTGCGGTCATGGTCTTGGCGTCGTGCTCCTCGATGTGGAGCACTTCGTCGGCGCCGATGACGATGTAGGGGATGTAGAGGACGAGGCCGACCTCGACCTTGTGCTCGGCGTCGTCCGGGAGCACGAGGTCGCCCGACAGGACGGCCGAGTCAGTGGGGAACCACCACTCCTCCGTGTTCGGGACGAGCTCGTCGAAGGTGAAGGTCTGGCCGTTCATCCCCCAGCGAAGGGAATCGGCCGGCACCTCGACGCCGTCCACGGTGAGCGTGGCGCGGCCGATGCACGACGCAGGCAGTGCGCGGTACCAGGGCAGGCGAACCTCGACCGAGACGCGGCCGCCCTGGGTCGTGAGCGTTCCCTGCTCGATGATGCGATCGGGGATCACAGAGTCCTCCTTGACACTTAATTCTTCTTTCTACACTGTAATGTCTTAATCAGACATAAGCAAGGAGCTATTGCGGTCGCGGGCGATGCGACGAGCACCACGGACCGCGAGCGCGACCGACGTGAGTGTCGGATTGCACGCCGTCGGGGTCGGGATCACCCCGTTGCCCGCCACGAAGAGACCGGGCACGCCCCAGACTTCGCTGTCGGGGCCGCAGACACTGCGACCGTCGTCGGTCTCGCCCATCCGCGTCGTGCCCTGGTAGTGCAGCGAGGCGCCCAGAGGCATCGTGAACGGACGGTCTCCGATCGGCTCGCCGACGGCCTTCGCCAGCTCGACGATCTCGATGCGTGCCCGCTCGAGAACCTCGTGATCACGCTCCGTCAGCGTGTAGTGGAGGCGCATCGCCGGCATGCCGTACGAGTCGCGCTCGGAGTCGGAGAACTCCACACGGTCGTCCCACTGGAGGTCCTTCGCGCAGAAGAGCCCCAGCCCGACGATCGACCCTGGAATCACGGGATCGTCGTGGGCGAGCGGCACAGGCGATGCGTCCAGCTGCATGATCTGGCCGTGGAACGGCATGTCGTCGGTGAACGGCACCCAGCTCACGCCGCTCTGTTCCGAGAGGGTTCCGGATGCCGCGATCTGATCGTGCGCAGGAGGCTCGACGCCCCGCAGCCGGGCCGCGTAGACCACCTGCGCCTGGTCGTTGAGCATGCGGCCGAGCGCCGCGGGGCGGATGCCGGACTCCCACAGCACCTGCGGGGTGCGCAGCGCGTCGGCGGCGACGACGACAGTGCGTGCGCGCACCTCGTGGATCTCGCCGGTGCGCAGGTCGCGCACCTCGACACCGGCCGCCCGGCCCTCTTCCACGAGCACGCGCGTCACGAGCGACTCGTCGAACAGCGAGAAGTTCGGGTTGGCGCGCGTGACGTCGCCGAGCACCACGTCCGAACCCGACCACACCAGGCGGCCGTCCTCGCGCCGGTGCACGGCGAGCGGCATGCGCTGTACGCGCGCGGCTACGTCACGGTCGTCGTCGACCACCGCGGCCAGCCGTTCGCGCACGAG
The DNA here is from genome assembly GCF_041938625.1 of Microbacterium trichothecenolyticum. Lineage (GTDB taxonomy): Bacteria > Actinomycetota > Actinomycetes > Actinomycetales > Microbacteriaceae > Microbacterium > Microbacterium trichothecenolyticum_D. Next base: position 4,294,096 of record NZ_CP169427.1, read on the forward strand.
CGCGGTGAACGGCGCCGAGTCGAAGGCATCCGTGGTCACCCCCAAGAGGCGATCGCCCTCGTCGAGCAGGTCGTCGAGGTCGGGGAGGAAGGAGATCCGCTCGCTTCCGCCCGGTCGCGGGCAGGCGCCGGTCCAGTGCGCCGCCATGCCGCCCACGTTGCTCGAGAAGGCGGCGACCGGCAGCCCGTCCTCACCGTCGGCCTGGTAGCCGTCGGAGAGGAGATAGGTCCCGGGGCGCGCGCGTCGCATGCCGGATGTGACGGCGCCCGGGTTGTTCACGGTCGCCTCACCGGCCCCCGGCCCCTCCGATCGCCGCTGCGCCTCGGCACGGCGATCGGCGTCCTCGATGTTCTTCACATGCGCGCCCGGCGGGTCGGAGACCGTGGGCCCGACCTCGAACATCGCGATCGCAGCATCCGGAGCCTCCTCGCTGAGGATGCGCGCGTAGGTCGCCCCGGCGGGTCCGCTGCCGACGATCGCGACGTCGACCGCCGCGGGGTATCGGCTCACGCCGAGACCGCCAGCTCGCGGACGAGGGCGACGGATGCTGCGGACTCGACGGTCGGGTAGTACTCGAGGCCGATCGGCCCGTCGTAGCCGCTCGCGCGGAGGATGCCGAAGCGCTCGGCCCAGTCGAGCGAGCCGGTGCCGGGCTCGCCGCGGCCCGGAGCATCGGCCAGCTGCACGTACTTGACGAGATCGCCGGCGTTCGCCAGCTCCGCGGCCATGTCTTCGCCCTCGACGGCGGAGTGGTAGATGTCGTACAGCACGCCGAACTGCGGGGAGGCGACGCCCCGGGCCACGTACACGGCCTCTGCTGTGCGGTCCAGCAGCGACCCGGGGTGGTCGACCCGCACGTTGACGGGCTCCAGCACGAGCGTGATGCCGGAGCCGTCGATCTGCGCGATCGCCTTCCGGTAGATCTCGATCAGCTTGTCGAGCTGCACCTGGCGCTTCCAGCCGCCGAAACCGGTTCCGCTGCCCACGACGATCCGGGGGCAGCCGAGGTCCTGCGCGATGGAGACGCCCTCGTCGAGCTTGCGGTAGAACTCCGAGTGGTCCCACGGCGGGATCATGAACTGGGTGCGCGGCTCCGCGAGCTGAGCGGTGAGCTGAGTGCCGGTCTCCTGCAGGGCGGCCTTGAGAGCGGGCAGATCCTTCGGCGTCGCCGGGGCGTCCGCCCCGGTCGGCCCCCACATCTCGACGGCGTCGAACCCCGCCGCGGCGGCGGCCCGCACACGGTCGTGGTAGTCGCCGGCCTCGGTGAAGAGCAGTTCGATGTTGGGTGCGAGTTGATACATGACGTCTCCGGTCGGTGTGTCGGATGAGTGGGCGACGTGCGGATGCTTCTCAGCCGTCCGCTCGACGATCCGGCCGCCCCCGAATCGGTGCTGGAGGTCAGCCCTTCAGGCCGCCGCCGAAGCCCTGGATGAACTTCTTCTGCGCGAACATGTAGAACAGCAGGATCGGGATCATCGAGATGATCACGACGGCGAAGATCTTGTTCCACGCCGAGACGAGTCCGCCGACATAGGTGTACATGGCGACGGGAAGCGTCTGGGTGGTCGATCCGCCGAGGAAGATCAGCGAGTTGAAGAAGTCGTTCCAGACGATGAGGCCCGCGAGGATCGCCACCGTGCCCGTGGCCGGTGCCATGAGCGGGAGCACAACCCGGAAGAAGGCCTGCGTGGGCGATGCGCCGTCGATCACAGCGGCCTCCTCGTATTCGGTGGTCAGACCGCGGAAGAAGCTCGCGTAGAGGAACACCGACAGCGGCAGCAGGATGCCGATCCACAGCAGGATCATGCCGATCGCGTTACCGGTGAGACCCACCGAGCGCGCGCCGATGTAGAGGGGCACGGTTCCCAGCTGCGCGGGGAGGATGATGGCGATGAGCACCAGATAGAACGTGAAGTTCGTCCACGCCCTCGTCCGCCGCGTGATGACGTATGCGGCGACCGAGCCGAAGAGGACCAGACCGGCGACGGCGCCGCCGGTGATGATCACGCTGTTGAGGATGCTCATCGGGATGCTGTTGCGGCCCCCGGTGGTGAGCACCTCGACGAAGGCGGTGAAATCGAGCGAGGACGGGGGCGTGAGGGCGCTCGTGGTGAGCGCCTCCTCGTCGGTCTTGAACGCCGTGGCGATGAGGAAGTACAAGGGCAGCAGCCCGAGGAGGGTGACGACCCAGATGGCGACCTCGCGGGCCGCGGTGAGCTTGGTGTAGCGGAACATGTCAGGCGGCCCTTCCGACGGCGTCGCGGTCGCGGGTGGCGTACTGCTGGAGGATGGCGAAGACGAGGATGATGAGCGTCAGCACGAGCGCGAGCGCCGAGCCGAAGCCGAACTGGCCGAGCGAGAAGGCCTGCTTGTAGACCTGTGTCGCGAGCGTCTCGGTGGCGCCGGCCGGGCCGCCGCCCGTGAGGGCGAAGATCTGGTCGAAGATGCGCAGGCCCTGGATGATGCCGAGCGTGGTGGCGATGGCGATGGAGGGACGGATGGCCGGCACCGTCACATTCCAGAAGCGCTGCCAGATGTTCGCGCCGTCCAACGCGGCCGCCTCCTCGATCTCCACCGGGACCGACGCGAGGCCGGCCAGGTAGATGACCATGACGAAGCCGGTCTGCTGCCAGACGACGGTGAGCAGGATCGCCCAGATCGACCAGGTCGGGTCGGCCAGCCACACCTTCTGCCACGACTCCAGTCCGATCGCCCCGAGGAACCCGTTGAGGGGGCCGTTGAACTGGAAGATGAACTTCCAGATGTACGCGACAGCGAGCGGGCTCAGGACCACCGGCAGGAACAGCAGCGTCCGCAGGATGTAGCGCGTCTTGAGCGTCCGGTTGATGGCGAGCGCGAAGCCGAGCCCGAGGATGTTCGTCAGGATGACCGAGCCGAACGCGAGGAAGAGCGTGTTCACCACGGCGCCGACCATGAGCGGGTCGTTGAAGATCCGCACGAAGTTGTCGAGGCCGATGAACTCCCAGTCGCCGAGGCCGGTCCAGTTCGTGAAGGCGAAGAACCCGCCCGTCAGGGTGGCCATGTAGTGGACCGCGATCACCAGGATGATGGCGGGGAGCGCCCACCACCAGTGCCCGTAACTGATCAGGGGCCGTCTGCCGCGTGGGCGTGGGGTACGGCGTGCTTCGGGAGGCACCGTGAGGGTGCGAGTGGCATCGCGCTCGATCGTCACTGTCATCTGCTCTCTGACCTCGTCGTCACGCGCCGCGATTCAGCGGCGCACTGCCACTTTCACACACTTGCGTCGAAAGCACACATTAGTTCTAGCGATATCCGATATAAGTGGCGCGTGCCACTGCGTGGCCGGTGGGCCAGCGAGGATGAAGGTCATGCCCCCGACACCGCCGTCGCCGCCGACCCCGCCGGAACTCTGGGATCGCTTCATCGATCCTCCGGACGCTGCCCGCCCGCGGGCCTGGTGGCACTGGATGGACGGCAACGTCGATCCGGCCGGCGTCGTGCGGGACCTCACCTGGCTGCACAGCGTCGGCGTGCGCGGCGTCCAGCTCTTCGACGGAGGGATGGGCGTTCCCGTGGTCGTGCCGGAGCCCGTGCGACCGGGGTCCCTGGCGTGGCACGAGGCGATCCAGACGGCACGGCGCACCGCCGCCGACCTGGGCCTCGAGCTCGCCGTGGCCACCTCGGCGGGGTGGAGCGCGACCGGAGGCCCATGGGTCGAGCCCCGCGATGCGATGAAGAAGGTGGTGTGGTCGGAGGCGATCGTCGAGGGCGGTGGCGGGCGCACCTCCGTACTGCCCCCGCTCCCTGCCACCGCCGGGCTCTTCCAGGACGCGGGTCGGTGGGGTGCGGCTCCGCGTGAGCCGTGGGCGACCGATTGGCGCGTCGTCGCCTTCCCGGCGGAGGACGCCCACGCCGTGCTGCAGCCGGACCGGATCCGTGCGTCGAGCCCCGTGGCGGACACCGACTGCCTCACCGACGGCTCCTTCGAGGCGGCGCTCGCGCTGCCTCGCGATCCGGACGCGTGGTCGTCCGTCTGGCTCGAGGCCGAGTTCGACGAGCCGGTGACGGTGCGTGCAGTCACCGTGGGCCTACCCGGCCCGCGCGGTTTCGGCGCGGCGCCGCCTCCCCACGCCGTGCTCGAGGCCGGCGACGGCGACGCGGGCTTCCGGCCGATCGCGACACTGGATGCGACCACCGTGCCGGCCCGCACGGCGTCGTTCGCGCCTGTGACCGCCCGGCGCTTTCGCCTGGTCCTCTCCGGCGCGAGCGCGGCCGAGGCGCTCCCGCCCGTCGCCGACGGTGTGCGCACACCGCCGGTGCTGCGCCGCAGCGATGCGTTCCTCGTCTCGGAGTTCGCGCTGCGCAGCGGCGGCCGGGTGCACTGCGCCGAGACGAAGGCGGGATTCGGCGCCGCGCCGGACTACTACGCCGTCGATACGGACGAGCGCGCAGACAGCGCCGCCGTGCGCGCCACGGACGTGCACGACCTCACCGCGCTCGTCAACGACGGACGGCTGGAATGGGATGCTCCGCCCGGACGGTGGCGCATCCTCCGGCTGGGTGCCTCTCTCACCGGCCAGACCAATGGCCCCGCGCTCGCCGACGTGACCGGGCTGGAGGTCGACAAGCTCGACGGATCACGGGTCGCTGCGTTCCTGGAGCGCCATCTGGCGGCGTTCGAGGCGGAGTCGTTCGACGCACTCCTGAGCGACAGTATCGAGGCGGGCAGCCAGAACTGGACGGACGCCATCGCCGAGAGGTTCCGCGAGCTGCGGGGCTACGACCTGACGACCTGGCTGCCGACGCTCGCCGGATACGTGGTGGGCGGCGCGGAGGCATCCGACCGCTTCCTGTACGACTACCGGCGCACGCTCGCCGAGCTCCTCGCGACGGAGTACTACGGCACGCTCGCGTCCGAGGCCCACCGTCGACAGATGAGCTACTACGCCGAAGCCCTCGAGGACGGGCGTCCTCAGCTCGGCGACGACCTGGCCATGCGGTCGCACGCCGACGTGCCGATGGGGGCCATGTGGACCTTCGACCCCGAGTCCGGGCCACGGCCGACCTATGTGGCCGATCTCAAGGGCGCGGCATCCGTCACCCATGTCCATGGCAAGAGCTGGACCGGCGCGGAGGCGTTCACGAGCTTCGACCGGCCGTGGGCGTCGTCGCCGCGCAGCCTCAAGCACGTCGCCGATCTGCAGCTCGCGCTCGGCGTCACCCGCTTCTGCATCCACACCTCGCCTCACCAGCCGCTCGCCGCTCCGCCGCCCGGCGTGGCCCTGGCGCCCTTCCTGGGTCAGGCGTTCACGGCGGCCGAGACGTGGGCGGGCATGGCGAGGCCGTGGATCGACTACCTGGCGCGCTGCTCCGCACTCCTGTCGGCCGGCGAGCCCGCGGTCGACATCGCCCTCTTCGTCGGCGAGGAGGCGCCGGTCACGGGTCTCTTCGACGACGCCCTCGACACTGCGGTGCCCCGCGGATTCGACTTCGACTACGTCGGCCCCGACGGACTGGCGCTGTTGCGCGTCGATGAAGACGGCCAGCTGCGATCGCTCGGCGCCCGCTACCGGCTGCTGCTGCTCGGCGGCTCCAGCCGACGGCTCACCGTGGCGACGCTGCGTCACCTGAAGCTCCTCGTCGACGCGGGGGCGACGATCGTCGGCCTCCCTCCCGAGAGCTCTCCGTCGCTCGGCGACGACGACGAGGAGTTCCGCCGCGTCTGCAACGAGATCTGGGCGTCCGAGCGCGACACCGGCCGGGTGATCGCCACGTCGGACCTCGCCGCCGCACTGGCCGTCCTCGGCGTGCGCTCCGACGTCGAGATCGCCGGGCCCCCGGTCCGCACCATCGCGCGCATCGTGGACGGGCGGCGGATCACGTTCCTGGCCAACCCGGCCGCGGAGGGCGTGCGGGTGCGGGTCTCCGTCCCTGAGCACGTCGGCGCCCTCAGCCTCTGGGACCCTGTCGAGCTGAATGCGACTCCACTGCCCAGCATCCCGACGGACGACGGTCGCATCGTCGCGGAGATCGGCCTGCCGGCGTTCGGATCGGTCTTCGTCGTGCCGTGGGCAGCGGACCCGGCCGGCGACGCGGGCGCTGTCAGAGACGCGGGCGCTGTCGGAGACGCGGCATCCGTTCACCGTCTTCCGCTCGGCAGCCGACCGTGGTCGTTGACGTTCCCGGCCCGACGCGAGATCGCACTGCCCGGAGGGCCGGTGCTGTGGACGGAGCTCGACAGCCAGTCGCGCGGCTTCTCGGGGACGGCGGTCTACCGGGCCGACTTCGAGGTGAACGGCCCGCTCGACGCCGGCCGCGTCTGGATCGACCTCGGCCGCGTCCACGACATCGCGAGGGTGGTCGTCAACGGCGTGGACTGCGGCGTCGCGTGGACGGAGCCGTTCCGGGTCGACGCCACGTCGGCGCTGCGCGTCGGGGCCACCGTGCTGGAGGTCGAGGTGGCCAACCCCTGGCGCAATCGACTGATCGCAGAGGCCGTCCGGCCGTCCGGCGAGATCTTCGCCCCGATGACGGGGGTGTTCGAGCCGTCGGCGGAGCCGCTGCCGGCGGGACTCGCGGGACCGGTGACCGTGCTCTTCGAGAACGGCCGCTGACCGGGCGGAATGTGCGGATCAGCGGGGCTATTGCGCCGTATAAACGATACTAATGTCAGAAACCGGCGAATGTGTGTCAAAGTGAATTCGCGGCCAGCGGCCGAGCCAGCAGCCCGAGCTGGCGACAACGAAGTCACGAAAGGGTCGAAATGCCACAGCACACAGCTTCCCGGCTCCGGTGGCCGCTCCTTGCGGCGCCCATCGCGGGAGTCCTCATTCTCGCCGGCTGCAGCGGCGGCGGCGCCGATGACGGCGGCAACACCAACGACGACGGGGGCGACACCGCCGCCGGCTTCTCGCTCATGGTCGCTCAAGCGAACGACCAGGACGACTACTGGGGCGAGACCGCGGCGAAGTACACCGAGGAGACCGGTGTCGAGATCGAGGTCATCCCGTACCCCTCCGACGCGTACAACACGCAGGTCACGACGCAGCTGCAGGCCGGCAATGCGGCGGACATGATGATCCTCGCTCCTGGCACCGGCCAGCCGATCTCCGTGGTGAACCTCGCCGAGGCCGGCTTCCTCGAGCCGCTGAACGAGACCTCCGCCGCCACGATCCCGGCGGGAACCGAGGCCGAGTACACCTACGACGGGAACATCTACGCGCAGCCCGCTGCTCTCGTGCCGGTCGGCTTCATCTACAACGGCCCGGGCGGCGAAGAGGCCGGGATCGACGAGTACCCGGCCACGTACGAGGAGCTCCTCGAGGCGTGCACCACGGCGCGTGACGGGGGCAAGACCTTCACGGTGCTCGCGGGAGGCGTTCCGTTCAACACGGGTCTCTTCTCGATGCTTGTCTCGGCGACCCGTGTATACGCCGAGACGCCCGACTGGAACGAGCAGCGTGCCGCCGGCGACGTCACCTTCGCCGACAGCGGCTGGCGCGACGTTCTGGAGGACGTCATCGAGATGAACGACGGCGGATGCTTCCAGGACGGCGTCGCCGGTGGCACGTTCGACTCCATCACCCAGGGCATCGGGTCGCAGTCGTCCCTCACCGCCGCGGTCCCCGGCTCCGCGGCGTCCTCCATCGCGAAGGGAACCGGTCTCGACCTGACGGTGCAGGCCTTCCCGCCGGCCGACGGCGGCGAGCCCTACACCCTCGCTTCGGCGAACTACGCCTGGGCTGTCAACGCGGCATCCGAGGACGACGTCAAGGCCTCGGCGCAGGAGTTCCTCGACTGGCTGGCCACTCCGGAAGAGGCCCAGGCCTTCGCCGAGCTGTCGGCCTTCGTCCCGATCACGGGTGCCACGGCAGACAACCTGCTGCCCATCTACGAGCCGATCGGCGACCTGCTCGAGAACGGCGACTACGCGGGGCTGCCCAACGCCACGTGGCCGAACCCCGCCGTCTACGACGCGCTCGGCGTCGGCGTGCAGGGCCTGCTGACCGGCCAGAAGACCGTCGACCAGGTTCTCGAGGAGATGGACGCAGCCTGGGACAGCTGAGCCCGGACTGATTGCGGGTGGGGATGCCGCCCGGGGCTTCGGCCTCGGGCGGCATCCCTGTTCCACGAGGAGAAGGAGGAGCGATGGACCGCACCCCACGCGTGAGCCGGCTGCTCGCGGACATGACGGATGCCGAGAAGCTGGGACAGCTGCAGATCGTGTTCCGGCCCGACCCCGCCGACGCGGCGCAGCTCGTGCGCACGGGACTCGGATGTGTCTTCTGGCCGCCCTCGGCCGGCGCGACGAACGCGCTGCAGCGCGTCGCCGTCGAGGAGACGCGGCTGGGCATCCCGCTCCTCGTCGGACTCGACGTCGTCCACGGCCAGCGCACCATCGCCCCCGTCCCGCTCGCGCAGGCCGCCGCCTTCGACCCGCCGCTCGTGACCGCGCTCGCCGCGCTCGCGGCGGCGGAGGCGCGGTCGGGCGGGGTGACCTGGACGTTCTCGCCCATGGCCGACATCTCCCGCGACCCGCGGTGGGGGCGCGTCGTCGAGGGCTTCGGCGAGGACGTGCACCTCACCGGGGCGATGACGCGCGCCATGATCCGCGGCTACCAGGGCGACGACCTCGCCTCTCCCAGGTCGATCGCGGCGACCGCGAAGCACTTCGTCGCGTACGGCGCGCCGGAGGGCGGGCGCGACTACAACGGCGTGGATGCCTCGGAGCATCAGCTGCGCAACGTCTACCTCGAGCCGTTCCGCACGGCCGCGGAGGCCGGCGTCGCTTCGGTCATGGCGGCCTTCAACACCGTCGCGGGCGTGCCGATGCACGCCAACCGCAGGCTGCTCACGGGCGTCCTCAAGGACGAGTGGGGGTTCGACGGCGTCATCGTCGGCGACGCCGACGGTGTGCGGAACCTCCTCCCCCATCGCGTCGCGGAGACCGTCGGGAGCGCGGTGCGCCTGGCGTTCCACGCCGGCCTCGACATCGAGATGGGCGGTGCCGCGGCGGAGCTCGATGCGACCGAGCGCGCAGGACTCGATCGGACGCGTCTGGATGACGCCGTCGCGCGCGTGCTGACGCTCAAGGAGCGGCTCGGCCTGTTCGACCGCCCTTACGTGGACGAATCCGTCGAGATCACGGAGCCCACCGCCGACTCGCGGGCGCTTGTGCGCCGCGCAGCGGCACGCTCGGCCGTCCTGCTGAAGAACGACGGCACGTTGCCGCTCGAGAACCCCCGTCGGGTGCTGCTCACCGGCCCGTACGCCGACTCCACCGATCATCTCGGCGCGTGGACCCAGTACTTCGGCGCCCGCGCGGGGACGATCGTCGACGCGTTGCGCACGCGTCGACCGGACCTCCACCTCGAGGTCGTACCCGGCGTGGACTTCCTCGGCGACGACACCTCCGGCATCCCCGCCGCCGTCGCTGCAGCAGAACGCGCCGATCTCGTGGTCGTCTGCGCGGGCGAGCCCAGCGCCCTCTCGGGCGAGGCGGCGTCGCGCAGCGACCTGCGCCTGCCGGGCCGGCAGGAGGATCTGATCCGTGCGATCGCGAGCACCGGCACGCGCTTCGTGGTCGTTCTCGAAACCGGCCGGCCGCTGGTCGTCGCGGACTGGATCGATCTCGCGCCGAGTGTGCTCGTGGCGTGGCACGGCGGCACGGAGGCTCCCGCGGCGATCGTCGACGTGCTGCTCGGCGACGAGGATCCGGCCGGTCGCCTTCCGATCTCATGGCCACGCTCGGTCGGGCAGATCCCGATCCACTACGCGCACGAGAACACCGGCCGCCCCGCGTCCACCGGCGGCCGCCTCACCACGGAGGAGAGCGACGTCGGACTCCACGGCCCCGACAACGTGCAGGACAAGTTCACGTCGAAGTACCTCGATCTCGAGCTCGGGCCGCAGTTCCCGTTCGGCCACGGCGCCGGGTACGCGGCGTTCTCGCACAGCCCTCCGCGCGTCTCGGCTGCCGACGTCGACCGCGCGGACCTCGAATCGGGAGCATCCGTGACGCTCGAGATCGAGGTGGCCAATACGTCCGGGCGCGCCGGCGATGAGGTGATGCAGGTGTACCTCGAGGATGTCGTGGCGAGCGTGGCACCGCCTGTCCGCCGACTCGTCGCCTTCGAGCGCCGGGCGATCGCTGCCGGTGAGACGGCGGTGTTCTCGTTCGAGATCGGCTGTGCGCAGCTCGGCTTCTGGGCGACGGATGCTGCGTCCCCGGCGTTCGTCGTCGAACCGGGCCTCTTCCGGCTGCACGTCGGCGCGACCCTGCAGGCGACCCAGGCCGTCGAGCTCCGCGTCAGCTGAGCGGCGTGTACCGGAAGTCGCGGAACCGCACCGCGCCCGTCCCGGCCGCGTAGAGTGCGGGCCGGAGGCTCAGCAGGTCGGCCATGGTGTTCGCGTGGTAGCCGGACGTCTCGTAGCGGATCGCGTGCCGGGTCCATTCGCCGCCCGGCTCGCGGTACCAGCCGGTGACGACGTGCTCGTCATTGCGCAGCCGCAGCTGCAGCAGGCGAGTGCGCGGCGCGGGCTCGCGCCAATGGGTGACGTGCCCGCCCGCGTAGCTGAGCATGCGCTCCCCGTCGATGGCCATGCCGCAGAAGAGCCGGTCGTTGAAGAAGAGGAGCAGACCCGCCTCCGCCCCGTCGTCGAGCAGCTCCACGTCGACCTCCACCTCGTAGGAGTGGTCGCCGGTCAGCAGCGCCAGCGGAGAGGTGCTGCCGGGTCCCGTACCCTTCGCGGCGAGGACGAGTCCGTCGTCGACGCGCAGGCGAGAGGCCTCACCGGGTGACGGCGCGTGGAAGGCCCATCGCTCCCCCAGCCGCAGGACCGAGAAGTCGTCGTCGAAGGACCTCGAGCCCCGTTGCGGAGCAGCACCGGCCGGCGCTTCCAGCTCTCCGCCGATGTCGTCGCGGAGGCCGACAGGCCAGCCGTCGTCGGTCCAGCCGATCGGCTCGAGGAGGATCTGGCGGCCGAGCGTGCGGTACCCGTTCTGGTAGCCATGCGAGATCATCCACCACTCGTCGCCGTCGGGGCCGGGCAGCATCGTCGCGTGCCCCCTCGACCACCATGCCTGCGCGGCATCCGTGGTCCTGGCCACGGGGTTGTGCGGACTGTTCTCCCACGGTCCGTGGACTGAGCGGGATCTCGCGACGATGACCATGTGTCCGGTCGGCGGTCCGCCTGTTCCTCCGACAGCGCTCACGAGGTAGAACCACTCGCCCCGCCGGAAGAGCTTGGGCCCTTCGAGGGCATACGCCTCGGTGATCCACTCGTCGGGGTACCGCCAGCCGTCGTACACCTGCTCGAGTTCGCCGGCGGTCGCGAGGCCGTCGTCGGTGAGAGGGATGCGACGGATGCCGTTGACGAAGAGGTGGCGTCTGCCGTCCTCGCCCACGACGTGGCCGGGGTCGATCGCCCATCGGACGCCGAGGTCGATGGGCTCCGACCACGGCCCCGCCATCGAGTCGGCATGGATCACGAAGATCGACGGCGCCTCCAGCTGCGACCACGGGGCCGGGATGAACGGGATGTAGATGAAGAAGCGTCCGTCGTGCTGGGCGATGTCGACCGCGAACGTGCTGCCGAGCGGCTCCGGAAGCGCGGCGCACTCGTAGGTCCAGTTCACGAGGTCGCGCGAGCGGTACAGCAGCAGTCCCGGCGCGGCCTCGAACGACGAGTACGTCATCCAGTACTCGTCGCCGACCCTGATGATCGCCGGGTCGGGCCGGTCGCCGGCCAGGATCGGGTTCGTGAACGTCACACCCGAGGCGCTCACGTCGCGGCTCCACGCCGTGCAGCCTCGACGGCCGGCACGGCGCCTGGTCGCGCTGCGGCGATCCACTCGGCGACGACAGGCGACGCCGCGAAACGTTCTGCCATCAGCAGGTACCCGGCAGCGCTGGGATGCAGCCCATCCGGCAGCTCCTGCAGGTCGCCCTCGCCGAAAAGATCCAGTCCATCCAGGGAGAACAGTGCGGGGTCTTCCGCGGCGCGTGTCCGGACGATGTCGCGCAGGATCTCGCGCACCGAGCGCAGGGTGAGGGGCGGGTCGAAGATGTCGGGCGTACGGACCGGGGTTCCGCGTCGCTCGCCGGTCTCGGGGTCGGTCACGGTCGGGCCCGGTGTGTCCTCGTGCATCGGGCAGATGATCGGCGAGATCACGAGAATCGGGGCCGTCGGAGCGCCATCGCGGATCGTGTCGAGGAATCCGTGCACGGCGGGAACGAACGTGCGCCGCTTCATGGTGTCGCCACCGACGATGTTGATGCCGACCTTGAGGCTGAGCAGGTCCGCGGCCGAATCGCGCATCGCCCGAGCTGTGAACTGATCCAGGTGGGCGTTCGCGGCGAAGCCGAGGTTGGTGACGTCCAGACCCAGCTGGTCGGCCGCAGCGACCGGCCACACGCCACGGGGTGTCGCCGCCTCGAGGCAGTGGCTGATCGAGCTGCCGTGATGCCACCAGCGCAGCCGGTCGAGGGGCTCGGCGGGCCGAAGCAGGGCATCGGCGCGCGCATCTTGGATCTCGACGGTGTCGGTCTGCGGCAGCCACACGACGACGCGGCGCTCCCCGACACCCGTTCCGCCGAGCTCGAACCGCACGACGGCGGGCTCGCCCTTCACGAATCGCGGACCGCCGGGCTCCGCCAGATGCAGTTCCGAACCACCCGTCACGCGGACATCGTCGACGGGCCGGCCGTCGACGGTGGCCGAGAACACCGCGAAGCGGACATGCTCGGGAACCCAGGGCAGATGCAGACCGGTCGTCTCGACGGTGAGCTCGATCCACGTCGCCGCCGTCCGGAACTCGCAGCGCACACCCGAGGCCTGCTCCGCCGCGATCCGCATCCAGTCCGAGTCGCACTGCGCCCGGGCGCGCAACGGCAATCGCAACGGCGTCAGGCCGGTCGCGCTGATCTCGACGTCGACAGCCCCGCGCAGGCTCGCCCGGATGAGGTCGGCCGTCTCCTGATTCATCTGATTCCCTCGGTGCTCGGCTGACAGCGTGCGCCGCCCACGGCGACCCTCAGAATTCTCTTCGCTGGGGCGTTGAGCGTGCGATCCACTCGGCGACGGCCTGGATCGTCGGCAGCGCCGTCGGATCGGCGGGCTCGTTGATGTGGCCGTGGCCGGCGCCGGCCTCGAAGTGGACCGAGACCGGGATGCCGGCGGCATCCAACTGACGCGCGAACGCCTCGCCCGACGGGCGAAGATCGTCAAGCTCGCACACGACGATCAGCGTCGGCGGAAATCCCCCGGCCGGACCCAGCGCCGCGAAGGCGTGAGGATCACCGAGCCCCTGCACCGAGCCCGCGAAGTTGGAGGCGAGCGCACCATGCGGCGAGTCCGGGTCGACATGGCTGGACGCCTCCGGTCCGTTCGGATGCACGACGGGATAAACGAGGACGAGCCCCGCAGGGCCGTGCTCGCCGGCATCCCGCAGCCGCGCAGTCGCACCGGCCGTGAGGTTGCCGCCCGCGCTCGCGCCGCCCAGCGTCACCGCCGTCGACGGAACGCCGAACAGCTCGTCGGCGTGCGCCAGCGCATAGTGCCACGCGCTCAGCACATCGTCGGACGGCTCGGGGAAGTGCACGTCGCCGAGGCACTTGACGTAGTCGACGGCGAGCACCGGGATGCCCCGGGCCGCGAGCTCCAGCGCGACCCAGTTCGACTCCGGCATGTCGAGGTGACCGCCGATGAAGGCGCCGCCGTGCACCCACACCAGGGCGCGGCCGGATGCCTCGGCCGAGGCATCCGTGTACAACCGCGCCGGCACCGCACGGGCAGCACCGTCGATCGAGATCTCGCGCGTCTCGACGTTCGCGAGGTGCGGGAAGCGACGCTGCAGCGACGCGGTGTCGATGTCGGGGCGCGGGTCGGCCGGCTCGCCCCTCTCGCGGAACAGGCGCAGCACGTCGGGGAGCGGCAGCGTGCGGAAGTCGACCTCCGTGTCAGACACGCGCACCTGCCACGGCGTGCATCGAACGACGGATGAGGTCATGCTGCTGGCGCACGAGCACCAGCGGGTCTTCCTCGCCGAGCTCGGCGAAGGCGTGGCCCTCCCACTCGCTCGACCAGTAGCCGCGGTAGCCGCCCTCGACGAAGACGCGCACCAGCTCCGGGTAGTCGATGGCCGGCTCCTGGCCGTTCTCGTCGATGTCGTAGAACTTCGCATGGACGTGCGTGATCTGCGGCATGATGTCGGCCCACTCGCGCGGGTCGACGTGGCCGTGCATGTTGAACGCGAGGTGCGCGAACGCGCCCAGCCGGCCCGGATCGAAGTCGCGGCCCTTCAGGTAGCCGATGAACTCCTGCTGCCGCTCCTGCATGGTGGCGTCGGTCGCCCAGATGCGCTGCAGCTCGGCGAGCGCGTCGCCATCCAGACCCGCGCGCTCAACGGCCCGCAGCAGCGTCGGCGACATGCTGTGCATCGTGGACGAGAAGTCCGCGACGAATCCCAGCAGCGGCGAGTCCAGCTCGGCGTAGGTGTCGCGCACCTTCATGATCGGCTCGGCGTTCGGCCCCATCGGCGCGTGGATCTCGTACGCCAGCTGGAGCTCGAGGGTCTCCGCCACCGGCAGCAGCCGGCGCAGCAGCTCCGGCTTCGCGGACTGGATGCGCACCAGCGGGAACCCGAGCTTCTTCGCGCCCTGGAACATCAGCTCGCTGAATTCGAACTCCTCGTCGGGCGTCATGTCGCGGTCGCGGCGGCGGCCCATGTCGAGGTTCGCGCCGAACGAGCTGGCGTCGAAGCCGTGCTTGTCGAACGCGGACCGCCATTGTGCGACGAACTCGTCCGACACCAGCGGGTACGTCGGCAGCACCTGCGACGCGACGATCTCGATGCCCGGACCGATGCCGAGCTCGGCCACGCGGTCGAGCAGGCCGTCGAAGTCGTACCAGCCCGCGCGGAACTCGGCACTCGCGGAATAGAGCGTGAGACCGAGCTTGAACGGGTCGTCCGCTGCGGCCGGCGGCGGAGGCGCGATGTCGGTCGCGGTCGCCGGGGGCGCGGCATCCGTATCGGTCACCGTCAGGGTGAATGCCTGGCGCACGACGTTCGGCACGTACATGCCGGGGCCGCCGTCCTGGCCGGGCGCGATCTGCATGTAGGGCAGGCGCAGCTCGCCGATGAGCTCGACCTCGTGCTGCTCGCCGAGCGCGATGGGCTGGTCGAGCCGCGCGACGAGGAGCGGATGCTGCTGCAAGAACCACAGCGTCTCGCTCTGCTGCGGCAGCTCGGCGATGGAGTAGCGGGTGCCGTCGAGCTCGAAGGCGAGGTCGTCGGCCGGGATCTCGACGCCGTCGACGGTGAGGCGCAGCGTCGAGACGGACGAGAGCCACAGGCTCCGGTACCAGGGCAGGGTGAGCGTGAGTGCCAGCCCGTCCGGGTGCGGCCGGAGGCTGTCTTCGGCGATGAGTCCGTTGGGCATGGTTCTCTCCGGTGGGGTGTCAGATGCGGGAGGCGATGGAGCGGATGAGCGAGTGCTGGCGACGCACCTGTTCGATGGAGCGCCACGGGATGCGCTCGCCCTCGTATTCGCTCGAGAGGTAGCCCGTGTAGCCGGCGTCCTTGAGGGCGCGGAGGACCGGCTCCCACGGAATCTGCTGGTCTTCGAGGTTCTCGTCGATGTCGTGGAACTTCGCCTGGATGAAGACGACGTACTCCGCGATGTCGGCGATGTCGGCGGGGTCGACGGCGATGCCGTCGAGGAAGGCGGGGCGGCGGCCGGGCAGCTCGCCGGGCTTCAGCGGGATCGGGCGGTCCTGGAAGATGCCGGTGTCGAGCAGCAGGCCGAAGTGCTTCGTCCCCGTGCGCTGGATGAGGCCGATGTAGTCGTCGACGACCTCGTGCTTGATGGGCGTCGGCGAATGGATCTCGGGGCAGATGACGACGTCGAGCTCGGCGGCGAGGTCGAGCGAGCGCTCGACGGACTCGGTCCAGATGGGGTGCGGGACGAGGTCGCTCGAGACGACGCCGATCTTCGGACGCACGAAGCGGAAGCCGAGGCGCTTCGCGAGACGCAGGTCGCGCTGCAGCATCGCCGCGCCCTCGGTCGCCGTCAGATCGCGCGCGTTCACGCCGCTCGAGTGCAGGCGCGTGTCGATCCACGAGCCGTAGTTCGTCGGCTCCAGCGAGTACTTCTCGAGGAGAGCGAACCAGCGGTCGATCCACTCGGTCGTGGGCTCGGGGTACCGCTCGATGTGGCCTTCGCCGAGGATCTCGATGCCGGTCGCGCCGACGTCGGCCACCGCCGCGAGCGCGGTCTCGAGGTCCATGACGGTGCCGTAGTCGGTCATGAAGCTGTAGAGGCTGACGCCGTACCGGAACGGGCCGCCGTCCTCCGACGAGGTCAGCGTGATGTGCCGCGACACCTCGTAGGTCGACGGCTGGTGCTCCTGGGGGATGTACGACATGCGCAGGCGGAGCTGGATGGAGACCTCGTGCGTGCCCTCGGGAAGCCCGCCCGGGTGGGGCACCGTGACGATCGCGGCCTCCTCGAGCGGCCAGCGCACGCCCTCCGAGTCCCACAGCTCCTGCAGCGAGTAGGTGCGGCCGGCGAAGGTCCAGAGCGGCACCTCTGCCGGGACGTCGACGATGCTTCCGACACGGACGGCGACGCCGTCGATGAGGGATGCCGCCATCCCGCGGTACGACGGCATGCGCACGCGGAACTGGAAACCGGTGATCTCACCGCCCTCGCGGACGTTGCGGAAGCCCACGGACTGGATGAGATCTCTCTCGAGAAGCATCGATGCTCGCTCTCTGGTTCGGGACCGCGCTGCTGCGGGCCGGGAGTCCTCTCGAGCGTATCAGCGTTAGGCGTGATTTAGACATAAGTAAGTCTGATGTGCGCATAATCGCCATCCAGGCCGCGCATCGTTGCGAACGATGCCACCTCCCCCTCGCATAGATTGCACGGATACACTGGGCGGAGGCATCCCGAACCTGGAGGAGCACACCGTCGTGTCCGATCAACCGCTGCTCTCCCGGCTCGATCTGAACCTCCTGGTCGCCCTGGACGCACTGCTCACCGAGCGCAGCGTGACTCGCGCCGCCGAGCGGCTGCACCTGAGCCAGCCGGCGCTGAGCGCCTCGCTCGCCCGGCTGCGGACCCACTTCAACGACCAGATCCTCGCGCGTCGCGGAAACACCTACGAGCTGACACCGCTCGCCCTGCGCCTCACCGAGCACACGACGACCGCACTCGAGGCCGCCCGCCGCGTGTTCGAGAGCCAGGCGACGTGGAGCCCCCGAGATTCGACCCGCGAGTTCTCGATCTACGGCTCCGACTACGGCTTCGCCACCATCGGCAGCGAGGTGTCGCGGCTCGCCGCCGAGGCCGCCCCGGGCGTGCGCTTCCGGTTCATGCTGCACAACCCCGCGATCGTCGACGATGCGCTCAACCGGCTGCGCTCGGCCGACGGCATGGTGATCCCGCACGGCTATCTCGTCGACCTCCCCTACGCGGACCTGTGGCGCGACGGCTGGGTCGTCGTGGCCGCGGAGTCGAACGAGCAGGTCGGCGACGAGCTCACGATGGACGTGCTCGGCGCCCTGCCGTGGGTCTTCACGTACCAGTCGCGCACGGCCTTCACCTCGGCCGCCCGCCAGTTGCAGCAGCTGGGCATCGAGCCCCACGTCGAGGCCGTCGTCGAGAGCTTCCTCGCGCTCCCGCACTTCATCGCCGGCACCAACCGCCTCGGCCTGATCCAGGCGGGACTCGCCCACGTCGCCGAGTCCGTGGCAGGAGTGCGCACGCTCGAGGCGCCCTTCGACGCCACGCCCGTCGTCAATGCGCTGTGGTGGCACCCCGTCCACGGCCGCGACCCCGAGCACGCCTGGATGCGCGGCATCTTCGAACAGGCCGTAGCATCCGTGTCCAATCGCCCGACCTCCGTCGTGACCCAGCCGGTCTGATCCCGCCGCGGGTTCTACTCCCGGGAGACCGCGATCTGCTCGGGCTCGAGCTGCACCGCCCAGCCCTCGATCGTGCCGGCATTCTCGTACTCCTCGATCTGCAGGATCCGGCGGCCGCGCTCGACCGAGTGGGGCAGCGACGCCGTCACGAATGCGCTGAGCGTGAGCCACGCGTTCTCCTCGAAGGCGATCCCATCGAACACGAGCACGTTCGCGTCGACGATCTCGCGCGTGTCGGCGGCCGCTCGCGGCGATGCCGCCTGCACGGCACGGGCGCCGTTGACCTTGTTGGCGGCGACGACTCCCGCGAAGCCCTCGCTGAGCACGAGCGTTCCGAACGCGTCGACGCCGGCATCCTGATCCGCGACCACGGCGGCGCCGACACGGATCGAGAAGATCGGGTAGTCGTCGCCGGGGTCGAGCTGGTCCGCGCCGTGCCAGACCACCTCGTGGCCCGCGGCCTTGGCGCGGGCCTCAAGGGCGCGACCGAGTTCGTAGCCGCCGTGATCCGCGGCGAAGTGGATGCGTGCCATGGGATGACCCTCCTCGTCGATCTCGATCACACCGGCGGCGCGACGAAGAGACCCTTGTCGATGTCGTTGAAGGATTCGCGCGCGATGAGCTCGCTCATCTCCTGCGCGGTTCCCCACTGATCCTGGTTCGACACGTCCTTGATGTTGAGCCGGTGGGGTTCCCACGTCTCCTCGTCGACCACCGACAGCTCGGTGGTGTACTCGATCGTGTTGCCGGCGGGGCTGAGGAAGTACGCGAACGTGTTGTCGCCGGCGTTGTGCCGACCCGGACCCCAGATCATCCGCGCGCCCGAGCGCAGGATCTTGCCCGCGCCGCGCATCCACTCCTCGATGCCGCGCATCTCGAACGAGAGATGGTGCAGCGAGTGATGCGGGCCCATGGCGATCGCGACCGAATGGTGCGTCGGGTTGCAGCGCATGAAGTGCATCATGCTCGTGCCGTCGGGACGTGTCAGCGAGTCCGAGATGGTGAAGTCGAGATGGTCGATGTACCACTGCGCAGACTGCTCGAGGTTCGCGGAGTTGAACACGACGTGCGAGAGCTTGGCCGGGATGGGCTCGCGCTCACGGATCTTGCGTGCCTCGCGTGTCTGGTAGCCGGTCGAGAACTCCAGCACGCGCCCGTCGCCGTCGAACACGCGGAAGCCGTACCCGCCGCCGAACCCCGTCAGCTCCTGCGGCTCGTGCACGAACTGCACGTCCTCGGAGTGCAGCTTGGCCGCGAGCGCCTCGAGATCGCCCCGGTCGGCGACGGCGAACGCCGCGAGGTCGACACGCTTGTCGCCGCGACGCAGGCGCAGGATGAAGGGCTCGCTCGAGCCTTCGGCGGCGAGGTGACTGAGGCCGTCCTCGGCAGCGACCTCGGTGAGCCCCCAGTGCTGGACGAAGAAGTCCCGCTCCGTCTCGAAGTCCGGCACGGCGAGGGCCGCATATCGGAGGTGGGACACCAGGCGTCGGGTCATCATCGACTCACTTTCTTGAGGACGATTCCATGCTCACCCACCATCCGATATCGAGGAAGTTGATATTGCCGATCGACCGCATCAGCCTCGCTGATCAGACACGAACGCATCGACCCGGCGCGAGGCAAGCGTCGCACCGAGGGCGGTCAGCCCAGCCGCGACGAGCACGACCGCCCCCGACACCGCCATGTTCGCCGTCGGCCCGTAGGTCGCGGTGAGCTGGCCGCCGGCCCACGAGCCGCCCGCGATCCCCACGTTGAAGAGGACCACGATCGACGCGCTCGCGAGGTCGCGGAGGCGATCGGATGCTGCGCGCATGAGCGCCGTCTGGATCAACGGGAACATCGCGCCGGTGCCGGCACCCCAGAGCGCCAGGGCGATGACCACGACGACCGTCGCATGCGGCGCCGCGGCGAGCGCGGCGAAGGCTCCCACGAACACCAGCAGGGTCGTGGTCAGGGCTGTCCGTGGGAACCGATCGGCGAGGCTGCCGGCCACCGCCACCCCGACCATGCCCGCGGCGCCGAACACGAACAGCAGCGCGCTCGCCCAGCCGTCGGCGATCCCGGCCGACTCGGCGAGGTACGGCCGGATGTAGACGAACGCGAGGAACTGCGCGAGGCCGATCAGCAGCCCCGCGATCCCGAACGCCACCAGCGGCGGGAGCGATCGGTCGTTGCGCAGCGGCGCGCGCTCCCCCGCGGCGACGGGCTCGACCACCGACCGCGGAAGCCTGCGGTACACAACGGCGGCGAGCAGCAGCATCCCGATCCCCATCGCCGCGAACGAGACCCGCCAGCTCGTCAGCTGCGCGAGAGCCGTCGCGACGGGAAGGCCGAGCACCGTCGCGACCGTGCCACCGCCGGTCACCACGGCGAGGCCGCGACCGAGCTGCGCGCCCGACAGCAGCGATGACGCGTACACGATGACGATCGCCCAGAACACGCCGTGCGCGACCGCCGCGACCGCCCGGGTCGCGAAGGCGAACTCGTACGTCGGTGCGAAGGCGGTGGCGACGTTCGCCACCGCGAACACGGCGAGCGAGACCGCGACCACGATGCGGCGGTCGATGCGGCGCGTCGCACGCGTGAGCGGGATGCTCGTCGCGATCACCACGATCGCCCAGACCGAGACGAGCAGCCCGATGCGCAGCGGGTCGACGCCGAGGTCGCGGGCCATCTCCGGCATGAGCCCGGCCGGCAGCGACTCGGCGGTGACGGTGACGAAGACCCCCAGCGAGAGCAGCACCAGCGCACCGAGTGGGAAGCGTGAGACGGAGGTTTCCGGGAGGGTGACGGAGACTGTGGACGAGGTCATGCAGCGAGGCTAAACTTTCACATCAATGTCAATGTCAAGCTTTCGGGGCCGACACGGGAGGCATCGCGGCATGAAGATCGGCGAGCTGTCGCAGCGCACCGGCATCCCCGCACGGATGCTGCGCTACTACGAGGAGCAGGGACTGCTGGCGTCCGAGCGCTCGGCGAACGGCTACCGCGCGTACGACGAGGCTGACGTGGAACGCGCGACGCGCGCCCGCGGCCTCGTGCAGGCGGGGCTGTCGACGCGACTCGCCAAGGTGGTGCTCGACGTCGAAAGGCAGTGCGCGATGGCAGAGCCGACGTGCTCACGCGAGCTCGCCGAGATGCTCGCGACCGAGCTCACCGCGCTCGACGACCGCCTCGCTTGCCTCACCAAGAGCCGCGACGCGGTCGCCCGCTACCTCGACCTCACCCGCAACGGCGACCTCGTCCGCGGCCCAGGCGCCGACTGAGCCGCGCGCCCGGCCCCGACATCCTCGAAACAGGTCATTCCCGCCGAACCCGAGGGCCACGTCCCCGTGTTCGGCCGAAACGCCTTGGCTCGGCGACGCCGCCTCAGCTACGGCTCGAGCGTGAGCGACGCGGCGATCGGCACGATCTCCTCGCGCAGCGCCATGATCTCGCGCACGTGCTCCTGCAGGCGCTCGTCCTCGGCGAGCTCGGGGGTCCACTGCGGGACGGGCTGAGCGACCCCGTCGGAGCCGGGGACGACAAAGACGCTGAGGCACTGCGTCGTCAGCGTCCGCTCGTCCGGCGTGCGCGGATCGGCGGTCCACACGCGGGTGCTCACGTGCATGCTGTGCGGGCTCGTGTAGACGATGCGCGCGTCGACGTCGACGAGGTGGCCGATGACGACCGGAGCGAGGAAGTGGATGCCGCCGGAGTAGACGCCGACCGCGGCGCTCGCCTCGTCCCCGTCCTTCGCCCACGCCGCCGCAACCGCGTAGCCGGCCTCGTCGATCCAGCGCATGACCGTGCCGCCGTGCGCCTTGCCGCCGAAGTTCACCACGCCGGGCGGCGCGAGGAACGTCAGCGTGATACGCGGGGCGGTCGAGGCCTCCGTGTAGTCCTCCTCGAGCATGAGGCGCTTGATCTCGGCGCGCGATTCGATGCGCTCCAGCGCCCCCTCGGCGAGCTTGTGGTCGGAACGGGTCACCGGGGTCCACGCCGGCACCTCGGTGGGCCGCCCGTCGGCGCCCTTCGCCACGAAGACGAGGATGCACGTCGTCGCCGGCGTGTACAGGCGCTCGCTGACCTCGGTCGACGAGACGGTGACCACCACGTGCATGCTCGTGCGCCCGGTGTAGACGATGCGCGCCTGCACCTCGATGAGGCTGCCCGGCGCGATGGGCCGCCGATGGCGGACATTCCCGACGTAAGCCGTCACGCAGTACGCCCCGGCCCAGCCGACGGCGCACGCGTAACCGGCCTTGTCGATCCACTCCATGACGCTGCCCGCGGCCACCGAGCGTCCACCGGCGGCGGTGTCGGCGGGGACCGCCATGAACCGCATCGTGATGCGGTCGTCGCGGGCCGCGGCCCCGGAGGTGGTGCTCATGCCGTCAGAGTACGGGCCGCAGCATCCGCGTGTCCCGTGGATGTCGCGCCGGCCGACCTCAAGAAGCGGCGTTCCTTCGCACAGGGCAGAATCGAACAATGGCCGTCTCCCCGCACCTGAATCCCGACCACGCCTGCCTCATCGTCCACGGCAGCGACCAGCCGGGGATCGTGGCGGCGGTCTCGGCGATGATCACGCGCATCGGCGGCAACATCGTCGCGTTCGACCAGTACTCCGACAACCCCGAGGGCGGTGCGTACTTCCAGCGGGTGGTGTTTCACCGGCCGGGCTTCGCGGCCGACCGCCCGTACGTCGAGGACGAGATCGCCCGGACGCTCGTCGGGTTCGACCTGGAGTGGTCGCTGACCGACCAGTCAGTGCCGAAGCGCATGGCGATCCTGTCGTCGAAGCAGGACCACTGCCTGCTCGACCTGCTGTGGCGCCACCGCCGCGGCGACCTGCCCGTGACCGTGCCGATGGTGATCTCGAACCATACGGCATCCGCCGAGGACGTCCGCTCGTTCGGCGTGCCGTTCTTCCACGTGCCAGGCGTCGCCGGCCCCGACAAGTCGGCGTCCGAGGCGAAGATCCTCGAGCTGCTGAAGGGCAACGTGGATTTCGTGGTGCTGGCGCGCTACATGCAGATCCTGTCGGGCGACTTCCTCACGGAGCTCGGGGTGCCGGTGATCAACATCCACCACTCGTTCCTGCCCGCATTCATCGGCGCCGAGCCGTACAAGAAGGCCAAGGAGCGCGGCGTCAAGCTCATCGGCGCCACCTCTCACTACGTCACCGATGACCTCGACGAGGGCCCGATCATCGAGCAGGACACCGTGCGCGTCACCCACGGCGACTCGGCCGCCGAGCTCGCGCGCCGCGGCGCCGACGTCGAGCGCCAGGTGCTCTCCCGTGCCGTGCTGTGGCACGCCGAGGACCGCGTCATCCGCCACGGCAACCACACGATCGTCTTCTGACCTTCGGGTCGACGCGGCGCGGCTGGAGGTTGTCGCGGCTCCGGTCAGACGAGCCGCAGCTCGGCGTCGATGGCCGCGGCCGTCTCCCGCAGCGCGGGCAGGTGCCGCTGGAGCACGTGCTCGACGGTGTCCCGCGTCGCGCTCGTCGAGACGTTGACCGCGGCCACGACGTCGCCGCGGCGGTCGTGCAGTGGCACCGCCACCGAGCGCAGGCCCGGCTCGAGCTCGCCGTCGACGAGGGACCAGCCCTGTGCGCGCACGCGGTCGAGCTCCTCGCGCAGCGCGGTCGCGTCGGTGACGGTGCGCGCGGTGAGGGACGGGAGGACGGATGCTGCGAACAGCTCGTCGACGGCACCATCGGGCATTCCCGCCAGCAGCACGCGCCCCATCGACGTCGCGAACGCGGGGAACCGGGTGCCGATCGTGATGCGGACGCTCATGATGCGCCGAGTCGGAACGCGCGCGATGTAGACGATGTCGCCGCCGTCCAGGACGGCCGCCGAGACGCTCTCGTCGACCTCGCGCGACAGTCGCTCCAGGTGAGGCTGCACGATCTCGGGGATCGACAGCGCCGAGAGGTAGCTGAACCCGAGCTCGAGCACCCTCGGAGTCAGCGAGAAGGTGCGGCCGGCCGCGCGGACGTAGCCCAGCTGCTCGAGCGTGCGCAGGAACCTGCCGGCGGCCGCGCGCGTGATGTCGGCGCGGCGCGCCACCTCGCTGAGCGTCAGCTCGGGGTGTTCGGCGTCGAATGCACGGATGACGGCGAGCCCGCGCGCCAGCGACTGGACGACGTCGCTGCTGCGCCCGCCCTCGCCGGCTGCCGGGTCGACGGAGGCATCTGCGGACGAGGTCACCGGCTCACCCTACCGATGCCGCCACAGGCGTCGGACCGGGTCGACGGCTGCAGGCTCCTGCGCCCGCTGCGTCGTGCGACGCCGCACTCACAGGAAGCGGGAGCGGTCGCGCCAGGCCGCCTGCCATGTTCAGCGCTCGAGCACGACGGCGAGCCCCTGCCCGACGCCGATGCAGATCGCGGCGACCGCGACACCACTGCCGCGACGGGCGAGCTCGTGCGCGGCGTGCCCGATGATGCGGCCGCCCGAGGCACCGAGCGGGTGGCCGATCGCGAGCGCGCCGCCGTGGATGTTGACGCGCTCGGGGTCCAGGCCCGACCACCCCTGGATGTCGGCCAGCGACTGCGACGCGAATGCCTCATTGAGCTCGACGAGGTCGACATCCGCCCACGTGCGACCGGCGCGGGCGAGCGCCTTGTTCGCGGCCTCGATCGGCGCCAGCGGGAACACGTCGGGGTCGACGCCGTGCGCCGCGCGCGCGGTGATCCGGGCCAGCGGCTCACTCGGGAGCGCGCCCTCACGGCCGAGCAGCACCGCGGAGGCGCCGTCGTTGATCGGCGACGAGTTGCCGGCTGTGACGCTGCCCTCGCCGTCGGGGGCGAACAGCGCCTTCAGGCCGGCGAGCTTCTCGACCGAGGTGTCGTCGCGGATGCCCTCGTCACGCGCCAGCTCGGCGCCAGGCACCTGCACGATCTCGCCGTCGTAGACGCCGGCGGCCCACGCGGCCGCGGCGAGACGGTGCGAACGCACCGCGAACTCGTCCTGCGCCTCCCGCGAGATGCCGTGCTCGCGGGCGATCTTCTCGGCGGACTCGCCGTTCGAGATCGTCCAGTGCTTCGGCAGCTTCGGGTTCGTCATCCGCCACCCGATCGACGTGTTCCACAGGGTCTGGTTGCCCACGCTCGGCCACGGCCGGGGTGACTTCTCCACGACGAACGGCGCACGGCTCATCGACTCCACGCCGCCCGCCAGCACGATGCCGACGTCGCCCGCGTCGATCGCGCGCGACCCCTGGATGACCGCCTCCACCGACGACGCGCACAGCCGGTTGACCGTGACGCCGGGCACCGACGTCGGGAAGCCGGCCAGCAGTGCACCCATGCGCGCGACGTTGCGGTTGTCCTCACCGGCCTGGTTCGCGTCGCCGAAGATCACATCGTCGATGCGCGCCGGGTCCAGTCCGGTCCGCTCGATCGTCGCCTTCATCACGACGGCGGCGAGGTCGTCGGGGCGGACGCCCGCGAGGGCGCCGCCGGCGCGGCCGAACGGGGTGCGGACGGCGTCGTACACGTAGGTGGCCATGTCATTCACCTTCCCGGATGCTGCGGGTCGCGGCATCCGTCAATTCCAGGCCCGTGAGCTCGGCGAGGAGCTCGACGGTGTTGTCGCCGAACGCCTCGCGCACCGCGAAGCCGTCGGGGGTGACGTCGAAGACCGCGTGGTCGGTGTAGACGCGCGTGACGCACCCGACGCCGGTGAGCGGGTAGGTGCAGGCTTCGACGAGCTTCGACTCACCGGTCTTGGTGAGGAGGTCGGTCATCACGTACACGTTCTTCGCGCCGATGGCGAGGTCCATCGCGCCGCCCACCGCGGGGATCGCGCCGGGCGCGCCGGTCGACCAGTTGGCCAGGTCGCCGGCCTGCGACACCTGGAACGCGCCGAGCACGCACACGTCGAGATGGCCGCCGCGCATCATGCCGAACGAGTCGGCGTGGTGGAAGTACGAGGCTCCGGCGAGCGCGGTGACCGGCTGCTTGCCGGCGTTGATGAGGTCGGGGTCGATCTCGCCCGGTGCGGGCGAGGGGCCCATGCCGAGCATGCCGTTCTCGGTGTGGAGGATGATCTCCTGGTCGTCGGGCAGGTAGTCGGCGACCAGCGTCGGCGCGCCGATGCCGAGGTTGACGTACGAGCCCTCGGGGATGTCCTGCGCGATGCGGGCCGCGAGCTGCTCGCGGGAGATGCGCGTCGCCTTCGTTGCGGTCTCGGTCACTGGTCGACCTCGCTTCCGGATGCTGCAGCCCCCGCCAGCGGGCGGCCTTCGATGTCCACTCCCCCGACGAACGCGCCGGCGTCGAGCCACCCGCGCTCGCCCACGGCGACGACGCGGTCGACGAAGATCCCGGGCGTCACGACCGTCTCCGGGTCGATCGAGCCGAGCGGCACGATCTCGTCCACCTGCACGATCGAGGTGGTGGCGGCCGCGGCCATGATCGGCCCGAAGTTGCGTGCGGTCTCGCGGAAGACGAGATTGCCCCACCGGTCGGCGCGATACGCGCTCACCAGGGCGAAGTCGGCCTTGATCGGGTACTCGAGGGCATAGATGCGGCCGTCGATCTCGCGGGTCTCTTTACCTTCGGCGAGCTGTGTGCCGACGCCGGTCGGCGAGAAGAACGCGCCGATGCCGGCGCCCGCCGCCCGGATGCGCTCCGCGAGGTTGCCCTGCGGCACGAGCTCGAGCTCGATCTCGCCCGCGCGGTACAGGCCGTCGAACACCCACGAGTCGTGCTGACGCGGGAACGAGCAGAGGATCTTGCGCACGCGCTTCTTCGCGAGCAGCGCCGCCAGGCCCACGTCGCCGTTGCCGGCGTTGTTGTTGATGATCGTGAGCTCGCTCGCCCCCTGGGCGATGAGCGCGTCGATCAGCTCGACGGGCTGCCCGGCGCGCCCGAACCCGCCGATCATGATGGTCGCTCCGTCGGGGATGCCGGCGACGGCCTCCTCGACGGACGCCACGGTCTTGTCGATCACGAGCAGCCTCCTCGCTTGTTCGCTCTGCGAACACATGTACGCTCTGCGTCCCAGTGTACGTCAGGAGATGCGGTCGCCGAAACCCCCACGCCTGCCGCGTCGCGCCTTGAGGTCTCCGGGAGCACCCAAGGACGCGGCATCCGTCGCCCCCACCCTTTGCGAGATCAGGAGATCTGGCGGACGCAGGACGATCCGCGGCGAAACGTCCTGTGCTCGCCAGATCAGGAGATTTCGGAGAGGAGAGGTAGCACGCCCCATCCTGTGCGAGATCAGGAGATCTGGCGGACGCAGGACGATCCGCGGCGAAAGGTCCTGTGCTCGCCAGATCAGGAGATTTCGGAGAGGCAGAGCGCGCTCAGGACTCCTCGGCGAACACGTCCTTCGCGATGCGGAACGCCGTGTTCGCGGCGGGGACGCCGCAGTAGAGGCCCGCCTGCAGGATCACTTCCTTGATCTCGTCGACCGTGAGCCCGTTGCGCAGAGCCGCGCGCAGGTGCATCGCGAGCTCGTCGTGGTGCCCGAGCGCGATGAGCGCGGTGAGCACGGCGACGGACCGCGACCGGCGGTCGAGCCCCGGACGCGACCAGATGTCGCCCCACGCGACGCGCGTGATGAAGTCCTGGAAGTCGGCTGTCAGGTCGGTCGTGCCCGCGATCGCGCGGTCGACGTGCGCGTCCGAGAGCACCTCGCGGCGGACGACCATGCCCTGGTCGTAGCGCCCCTCGTCGGTGAGGCCCTCGCCGTCCGGGCGGCTCACGCGGCACGCTCCGCGGCGACGGTGCCGAAGAAGTCGAGCAGCACCGCGGCGGTCGCCGCCGGGGAGTCGGCGGGCGCCAGGTGCGAGGCATCCGGGATCCCGATCGCCTCGCCCCGCTGCACCCCGGCGGCGATCTCGCGAGCGGATGCCTCGGGGGTGACCGCGTCGTGATCACCCCACACCGCGAGCACCGGGGTCGCGATCTCGCCCAGCCGGTCCCGCACGTCGAAGACGGCGAGCGCGTCGCAGCAGCGGGCGTAGCTCTCGTCGTGGGTGTTCTGCAGCACGTGCAGGAGCCGCCCGGTGAGATCGGGGTCGCGCTCGATCGAGCCCGGCGCGAACCAGCGCTCCGCCGAGCCGATGATGAGGCTCGACGTGCTCTGCGCCCGCACCTGCGCGGCCCGCTCGCGCCAGCCGTCGGCCGTGCCGATCTTCGCGCCCGAGCACAGGATCGCCGCGGCCGGGATGCGGTCGCCGTGGCGCAGCAGCAGCTCGAGCCCGACGGCGCCCCCGAGTGAGACTCCCGCATAGAGGAACGGCCCGTCGATCGCAGCGGCGACAGCGTCGGCGAGCTCGGCGATCACGAACGCGGCGGTCGACGCGGGAGCGGCTCCGTGCCCGGGCAGATCCCACGCGACGACGCGGTAGTGCTCGGCGAGCGACGGGATCACGCGGTCCCACAGCAGCGTCGACGTGCCGAGCGACGGCCCGAGGACGAGCAGCGGCGCGTCGTCGGAGCCGACGGGGTCGGTGAGGGAGATGGCGGGGACGGTCACGCGTCCTCCTCCTCTGCGGTGCGGGTGGCGGCCTCGTCGACGAGGCGGCCGGCGAGTCCGGTGTAGCGGGCGGGGTCGAGCAGATCGGCCATGAACGCCTCGGGGGTCGCGCCGCGCTCCGCGGCGAGGGCGGCGACGTCGGGCGACGCCGCGAGGAGACCCGCGAGGTCGCCGCCCGCGGCGACCTCGGTCACGAGATCCGCCACGCGAGCCGCACCCAGCACGGGTCCGAGCACGATCGAGAGGCGCTCCGAGACGATGAGTCCGCCGGTGGCCGCGAGGTTGCGCGCGACCGCGTCGGTGTCGACATGGAGGCCGGCGAGGAGTGACGCCGCATGGGCGGTCGCGCCGAGCGCGAGGCGCAGCAGCTCCCGGAGCGTCGGCCACTCCGCGTGCCACGCGCCGTCGGGGCGTTCGTCGGCGGCGAGGGCCGACGCGAGATGCAGCGTGGCGCCGAGCTGGGGGGCCCGCAGCGCGGCCGAGCGGATGAGGACGGATGCCGCGGGGTTGCGCTTCTGCGGCATCGCCGACGACCCGCCGCCGGCGCCCTCGGCGAGCTCGCCGATCTCGGTGCGGCTGAGGGTCGCGACGTCGGTGGCGATCTTGCCGACGGCGTCGATCGCCTGCACCAGCGCGTCGCCCAGTTCGGTGATCGGCCAGCGGTTCGTGTGCCAGGGCGCCTCGGGCGCCGCGAGTCCGAGCTCGTGCGCGAAGGCGGCGGGGAGCGCGGCAGCGGCGTCCGACCCCGCGATCTCGGCGAACGACGCCAGCGTTCCGGCGGCGCCGCCGAGCTGGGCCGGCAGTCGGTGCTGCACGTCCTCGACGCGCTCCTTGGCACGCTCGACAGCGCGGAGCCACCCCGCGGCGCGCAGTCCGACCGTCGTGGGCACGGCGTGCTGCGTCAGGGTGCGTGCGGCCGCCACCTCGTCCCGCCGCGAGCGGGCGAGCGAGCGCAGTGAGACCTCGGTGTGCACGAGCGCCGCGACGATGCGGCTCGTCGCCGCACGGGCGACCACCATCGCCGCGGTGTCGACGATGTCCTGGCTGGTCGCACCGCGGTGCACCCAGAGACGGGACTCGGCCCCGACCCGCTCCTTGAGCCGCCCGACGAGCGGGATCACCGGGTTGCCGCCGGCGACGGCAGCGGCGGCCAGCGCGGTGCCGTCGACGCCGTGGTCGCGGCATCCGCGGAGGGCGCCCTGCCAGCCGAACTCGGTCTCGATCTCGTCGACCGCCTCGGCCGGGGCGACCCCCGCTTCGACCCAGGCCCGCGCCAGCGCGACCTCGGCCGTCACCAGCGCGTCGAGGTACGCGGCATCCGTCACCGTCTCGTCGTGACCGACGGTCACGGGCGAGAGCAGCCCCCCATCGAGTGCGGGCCGGTCACGGTCAGAAGGCAAGGAACACGGTCTCCTTCTCGCCCTGCAGGTGGATGTCGTGGTGCAGGTTGCCGTCCGGCAGGCGCGTCGCGATGAGCGTAGCGCGCTCGTCGGCGTCGAGCGAGGACAGCAGCGGGTCGGCGGCGAGGAGGTCCTCGCGCTCGGGCAGGTAGATGCGCGTCACGAGCTTGTCGGGCAGGCCGCGCGCGAACACGATGACGGAGTAGAACGGCGCGCCGCCGTCGATCGGGCCGGGGTTGCGGGTCCAGAACTCGTAGCGGCCGACGTCGGTCGTCGCCGCGCGGCCGAAGCCCGTGAACGAGTGGTCGTCACGGCGGAATGCGCCGTGGGCCCGCGGGATGCGTCCGTTCTCGTCGGCGCTCCAGATCTCGATGACGGCGTCGGGGATCGGGTTGCCGGCGCCGTCGAACACCGTGCCACCGAGCACGATCGCGCCCGGGCTGTGCGGGAAGACGACCTGATGCTTCTTGTCGTAGTCCAGGCCGAAGGCGAAGAACGGGCCGACGGTCTGCCCGCCGGTCGCCTCGTGGGTCTTCGGACCGAGGTCGCGCTTGGTGCTGGGTGCGGCGGCCATCAGTGGTCTCCTTCTTCGGGCTCGAACCAGGTCGCGTCGGGGCCGTCGACGACGATGTCGAAGCGGTAGCCCATCGAGAACTCGGGCACCGACAGGTCGTGGTCGTACAGGCCGATGAGACGGTCGCGGTCCTTCTGGCGCCAGATGGTGTTGTAGATCGGGTCGAGCGGGAACAGCGGGTCGCCCGGGAAGTACATCTGCGTCACAAGGCGCTGCGTGAAGCCGGAGCCGAAGATCGAGAAGTGGATGTGCGCCGGCCGCCACGCGTTGACGTGGTTCTTCCACGGGTAGGCGCCCGGCTTGATCGTCGTGAACTTGTAGTACCCGTTGTCGTCGGTGACGATACGGCCGGCGCCGGTGAAGTTCGGATCGAGGGGGGCGGGATGCTGATCCCGCTGGTGGATGTAGCGGCCTGCGGCGTTCGCCTGCCAGATCTCGACCAGCTGGTTGGTGACCGGACGCCCCCACGAGTCGAGCACGCGGCCCTCGACCGTCATGCGCTCCCCCTGGGGCTCGCCGGTGTGCTGCAGCGTCAGGTCGGACTCGATGGCCGCGACGTCGCGCTGGCCGAAGGCCGGCGACCACAGCTCGATCGTCTCGGGGTCGACGAGCTTCGGGTTCTTGGTGGGGTGGCGCAGCAGGCTCGACCGGTACGGCGGGAAGTCGTGCAGGCTCATGTTGAGCCGCTCCCCGGCCGCCTCCCGCCGCGCTGCGGCGGCGTGGTAGTCGACGATCTCCTGCGTGATCTCGCGCTGGGTGAGCTGGTCGGGCGAGGCCAGCAGCGACTCGGGAGCCGCCGCGGTCTGCTCCAGCACCACCGACGACGAGAACGCCTCCTCGCCCCGGGGATCGGGCTGGGCCTGTGTCATGAGGTCTCCTTCGACGACTCGGGTCGTCCCAGGGTCGCACCCTCGCGCCCTCTTGACGCCGTGGATTCCCGCTCAGCGGGAATCACGGATGCTGCAGCTCGCAGCATCCGTCCCCCTCACGCGTTGTGCGGGGTCGGCTCTGTCGGCGTGCGCTCGACCTTCCCGGCATCGCGCGCTCGCGCTGTCGAAATCGGCGATCGCTGCCGCTCTCGCACCACCTCTCCCGCTCGCGCGGTCGAAATCAGCGATCGCTGCTGTTCCGTCCGAGCGCGAATGCCGATTTCGACCGCGCGAAGCGCGAGGCCACGAGGGACCGTGCGAAGCGCGGGCCCGCCCAGCCGCGGGACGCCCGGCCGCGCGACGAGCCTCAAGGAGCCCGGAGGTCGTGGTGGAGGTCCTTCGCGGCCTGCACCACGAGCGGTCCGAGCCGGCGCTCGTCGGCGCGGGCGAGGTGCACGACGAGGCCCAAGGCGACAGGCGGCAGGCCCTCGACGCGCGGCAGCGCGGCGGCGACCGAGACGTTGCCGAGCGTCATCTCCTCGCGGGTCGTCGCGTAGCCGAGAGCGCGCGTGCGGGCGATGTCGGCGCGGAGCTCCTGCTCGGTCGTGATCGAGTTGACCGTCTCGCGCTCGAGCGGGGCCGCGAAGTACTCGCGCAGCCACCCCTCGTCGCGCGTCGCCAGCAGCGCCTTGCCCACGCCGGTCGTGTGCAGCGGGCCGCGCCCGCCCATGCGGCTCAGCGTCGGGATCGACTG
Source organism: Microbacterium trichothecenolyticum (assembly GCF_041938625.1). GTDB lineage: Bacteria > Actinomycetota > Actinomycetes > Actinomycetales > Microbacteriaceae > Microbacterium > Microbacterium trichothecenolyticum_D. The sequence goes on from NZ_CP169427.1 coordinate 4,326,088, forward strand.
GCGGCCGGTGAGGCGGCCGACGTAGAGGGCGGTCGTCGTCGCAGGCGTCGCACCGTCGAGCACCGCGAGGTGCACGTTCTCGCCGGTCGCCTCGTACAGCCGCACCATGTGCGGAAGCGCCGTCTCGCGCAGCCGCAGCGACAGCGGCGAGAGCTCGCCGAGCTCCCACAGCCGCGGGCCGATGGCGTACGTGTGGCCGGGCCCCCGCGTGAGGAGCCCCTCGGCCACGAGCGTCGCGAGCAGCCGGTGCAGCGTCGATGACGCGAGCCCGGTGCGCGCGGCGAGTGTGGTCGCAGTGACCGCCGGCTCATCGTCGGTGAAGCACCCGAGCACACGAAGCGTGCGCGCGAGCACCCCTTCGCCCTCCGCCATGGATCCTCCCCGTGCGACGTTACCCGCCTGCCGCCCAGCACCAACTCCTCAGATCCGAACTCGTTCCGCCGTGCCCGCGCGTGGAATCGGCACCGTCGACCGATTGTGAGGAGTTGCGGTCGTGTTACGGGAGCGAGTTGCGGGTGCGGCTGGGTCGGCTGGGGTCGGAGCGCGCATGCACCGGTGTGGGCGACCGGGCACGAACTCCTCAAGAGTCGACGCCACGAGCGGCTGAGCTCCTGGCGATTGGCCGTGTGAGCCGCACCTTGAGGAGTTGCAGCTGCGTGGCTGTGGGACAGTGGGCGCATGGCCAACTCGCCCTCCGGCGACTCGATGACCGAGCGCATCGTGCGCGTCCTCGAGACGTTCACGGCCGAGCGCTCGATGCAGTCGGCCGCCGAGATCGGCCGGCGCGCGGGCCTGCCGTCGTCGACCGCGCATCGGATCGTGGACGAACTCGTCGACGCGGGCCTGCTCGAACGCGACGAAGACCGCCGTGTGCACCTCGGCATGCGCCTGTGGGAGCTCGCCCTGCGAGGCTCGACGGCCCTGCGCCTGCGCCAGGCAGCGCTTCCCCACATGGAGCAGGTGCAGGCCCGCATCCGCGAGCACACCCAACTCGCGGTGCTCGAGCAGGACGAGGCCCTCTTCCTCGAGCGCCTCTCCCACCCCGACGCGGGCGCGAACATCACCCGCGTCGCCGGCCGGCTGCCGCTGCACGCGTCGTCGTCGGGCCTCGTCCTGCTCGCGCATGCCCCGTCGGCCCTCCGCGAGCGCGTGCTCGCCGGCCCGCTGCGCGCCCTGGCCCCCGAGACGGTGACGGATGCTGCGCGCCTGCGCCGCCTCCTCACGGAGGTCCGCCGCACCGGCGTGGTCATAGCGCCGGGCTCGATCGAGGCGGTGTCGACCGGTGTCGCGGTGCCCGTCCGCGACGCGGGCGAGGTCGTGGCCGCACTGTCGGTGGTGCTGCCGCGCGACACGCCGCCCGAACCCGCGGTCGCCGCCCTCCGTGACGCCGCCGCCGGCATCGAGGGCAGCCTCCGCGCCGACCGCCGCTGACGCACGCTCCCCTGTCACGCACTGCCGCACGCGCCGGCACATTGCGACAGGCGAGCACCCGGCCACCCGAGGCACGGACCGCTCCCCTGTCACGAACTGCCGCACGCGCCGGCACATTGCGACAGGCGAGCACCCGGCCACCCCAGGCACGGACCGCTCCCCTGTCACGAACTGCCGCACGCGCCGGCACATTGCGACAGGCGAGCACCCGGCCACCCCAGGCACGGACCGCTCCCCTGTCACGAACTGCCGCACGCGCCGGCACATTGCGACAGGCGAACGCTCGGCCAGCGAGAACGGACCGCCGAGCAGACTCCCGATGAACGGGAATGTGGACGAACCGCGCGCGGGACGGCCCACACTGGGGCGAGGCATCCATCTCACATTCACGAACGTCGAAGGAGACGTCCATGTCCACGATCCGCACCCGCGTCGCCATCGTCGGCGCCGGCCCGGCCGGGCTCCTGCTGTCGCACCTGCTCGGGATCGCCGGCATCGAGTCGGTCGTCATCGACCAGCGCTCGCGCGAGGAGATCGAGACGACGATCCGTGCCGGCATCCTCGAGCAGGGCACGGTCGAGATCCTCGACTCGTCGGGTGCGTCGAGCCGCGTCCGCACGGTCGGCCACCGCCACGACGGCATCGAGCTGCGCTTCGCCGGCCACGGCCACCGCATCGATTTCGCCGACCTCGTCGGCCGGGGCGTCTGGCTGTACCCGCAGCACGAGGCCCTCAAGGACCTCATCGCAGTGCGCCTCGACAAGGGCCAGGATCTCCGCTTCGGCGTGACCGCCGTGCTCGTCGAGGACGCAGCATCCGATCGCCCCCGCGTCATCGCGACCGACGCCGACGGCGCGCCCCTCGAGATCGAGGCCGAGTTCGTCGTCGGCGCTGACGGATCGCGCAGCGTCGCTCGCGAGGCGGTGACGGGTTCATCGACGGGCGGGTACTTCCGGGAGTACCCGTTCGCGTGGTTCGGCATCCTGTGCGAGGCGCCGCCGAGCGCCGACGAGCTCATCTACAGCAACTCTCCCGACGGCTTCGCGCTCATCAGCCAGCGCAGCGCGACGGTGCAGCGCATGTACTTCCAGTGCGACCCGAACGCCGACCCGAACGCCCTCAGCGAGGAGCAGCTGTGGGAGGAGCTCCAGAAGCGCGTGCCCGGCACCACCCTCAAGGAGGGCCGGATCTTCCAGCGCGACGTGCTGCGGTTCCGCAGCTTCGTCGCCCACGAGCTGCTGCACGGCCGAGTCGCGCTCATCGGCGATGCCGCGCACACCGTGCCGCCGACCGGAGCGAAGGGCATGAACCTCGCCGTCGCCGACGTGCTCGTGCTCGAGCGGGCCCTCCGCGCCCTGCTGCTCGAGAACGACGACCGGCTCATCCAGGCCTTCCCCGAGAAGGCCCTGCACCGCATCTGGAAGGCGCAGCACTTCTCATGGTGGATGACCAACATGCTGCACGTCGCGCCCGACGCGTCGGACTTCGACCGCCTGCGCCAGCTCGGCGAGCTGCAGTCGGTCGTGGAGTCGGAGGCCGGTCGCCGGTTCCTCGCCGAGGCGTACACCGGCTGGCCGCTGGAGGGCCTCGCCTGACGCGGCGGCGGTTCCGCCGTGAGGCCGGTTCGGGGCGCGGCGCGTACAGACGGGGCGCACGTCGCGCGCGCCGAACGGAGGCGCCGCGCCCCGAACCGCGACCACCCGGAATGCCGCTGAACGGGAATGAACGGATGCCGCGGCCTGCGCCTCGGCTATAGTCCGGTGCCTATGGCCTCACCGTCGCGGACCGCACCGCCCGAGCCGTCGCGGACGGCCTCGGCCCTGATGCTGCTCGCGGCCGTGTGCCTGGTCGCGATGAACATGCGGCCGGCGATCACGGGGCTCGGGCCGCTCCTCGACCAGATCGGCGCCGACACCGGCATGTCGGTCTCGGCGCTGGGCCTGCTCGCCGCAGTGCCGCTCATCGCGTGGGCGCTGTTCTCGCCGCTCGCGCATGACCTGAGCCGCCGGTACGGGCAGCCGCGGGTGTTGCTGTGGTCTCTGCTGGTGCTGCTCGCGGGCACTCTCGTGCGCTCGATCCCGGGTCCGGTGGCGAGCCTGTGGATCGGCACCGCGATCATCGGCATCGGGATCGCCATCATCAACGTGCTCATGCCCGCGGTGGTCAAGCGCGAGTTCTCCGGCCACGTCCCCGCCGTGACCGCCGCCTACACCGCGCTGCTCGCGGGGCTCGGCGCCGTCTCGTCGGGCGTGGTCGCGCCGATCTCGCACATCGAGCTCGGCGGCGATCCGGCCGGGTGGCGCTTCGCTCTTCTCATCACGGGCGCCGCGCTCCTGCCGTTCGCGATCGCCGCGTGGTGGTGGGCGCACCGGGGCGCCGGGCGCGCGCACGATCGCTCCTCGACACCGCGCGGACGCACCGGCATCTGGCGCGACCCGATCGCCTGGCTCGTCGCCGCCTACATGGGGCTGCAGGCGTCGATGTTCTACATGTTCGTGACCTGGCTCGCGCCGCTGTCGATGTCGATCGGACGCTCCGAGGTCGTCGCCGGCATCGACGTCATGGTCTACCAGCTGTTCTCGCTCGCCGGCTGCCTGCTGCTGCCGCTGGCGCTGCGGGGCGGCCTCGAGCGCTGGGCGCCGGCGCTCATCCCGTCGCTCGCGATCGTCGGCGTCGCCGGCCTCATGATCGCGCCGGGCGGCGTGCTGGTCTGGGGCTCCCTCATCGGGCTGACCGGCGGCGCGACGCTCGCGATGTCGCTCACGCTCATGGCCCAGCGCGCCCGCGACCACGACACCTCGGCGGCGCTGTCGGGCATGTCGCAGTCGGTCGGCTATGTCATCGCCGCGCTCGGCCCGATCGCCTTCGGCGCCCTGCACAGCCTCACCGGAGGCTGGACCGCGTCGCTCGCGCTCGTCCTCGCCGTCCTCGTGGCCTTGACGGCGGTAGGCGTGTTCGCCGGCCGCGACCGCTACGTCCTCGAACGTCGCTAGCGGGACGGATGCTGCGCCCCCAGGCTCACTCGCCGGGGAAGGCGAGCGTCCGCAGCAGCGTGGCGAGCGTCGCACGCTCGGTCTCCGACAGGTCGGCGTGCACGCGCTCTTCGGCCACACGGGCGGATTCCCGCGCCGCGCCCGCGAGCGCCCGCCCGGCTTGCGTCGCGACGACGACGTTCGCGCGCCGGTCGGCCGGGTCGGGCTGCCGCTCGACGAGCCTGCGCGACTGCAGCTCGTCGACGAGGCTCACCACCTGGCTGGGATCGAGCCGGAGGAACTCGGCGAGCTCGCGCTGCGAGGGCCGGGCGTCGCCCGACGTCAGCACCAGCACCGAGTACGACCGCGCCTTGAGCCCGTGCGCCGACAGCGCGGCGTTCCCCGCGGCGAGCGCGATGGCGTTGGCCCGCGCCAGAAGAAAGCTCAGGTCGTCGCTGAGCGCCGACGAGCGCAGGCCGGGTGAGGCGGCGACGTCAGCGGCTTTCGGCATGGCCACGATGCTAGTCCAATTCATGGACGAACGGAATGATTGACTTTTTCAACAGTTGGGTCTTCAATGGACCCGACACGAAGGAGTTCACGCATGTCTTCGCACGCACCGCTCGACGGCAAGGTCGCCATCGTCACCGGCTCGGGCCGCGGCCTCGGCCTCGCCTACGCCCAGGAACTCGCCCGGCGGGGCGCCGCCGTCGTGATCAACGACGTCGACGAGGCCACCGCCGCCGACGCCGTCGCCACCATCGAAGCCGAAGGCGGCCGCGCGGTCGCCGTCGTCGCACCGGTCGGCCCCACCGAGACCGCGAAGCAATTGGTGCAGACCGCCGTCGACACCTTCGGCCGGCTCGACATCCTCGTCACCAACGCCGGCGTCCTGCGCGACACCGTGCTGTGGAAGATGAGCGACGACGACTTCGACACCGTCATCAACGTGCACCTGCGCGGCACCTTCACCTGCGTCCGCGAGGCAGCCACCTGGATGCGCGAGCACGAGGTGCCCGGCCGCATCATCTGCATCGGCTCGCCCACCGGCCAGCGCGGCAACTTCGGCCAGACCAACTACGCCGCCGCGAAGGCCGGCATCGTCGGCATGGTGCGCACGTGGGCCCTCGAGCTCACGCGCGCCGGCATCACCGCCAACGCGGTCATCCCGGTCGCGGCGACCGCCATGACCGCGACGGTTCCGTACTTCGCCACCGCCGTCGAGGCCGACGCCGCGGGAGAGCCGATGCCCGCCTTCTTCCGCCACGACCTCGGGTTCGGCACCTCGGACGACGTCGCAGGACTCATCGCCTATCTGGCATCGGATGCTGCCGCCGCCGTCACCGGTCAGGCGATCGGCATCGGCGGCGACAGGCTGCAGCTGTGGTCGCACCCCGAGGCCGTCGCGACCGCCTACCGCGAGGGCGGCTGGTCGTACGACGACCTCGAATCCGGATTCGCGGAGGCGATCGGCGCGCCGCAGACGGTCGGCGAGAAGTTCCCGCCGCTCCCGGAAGAGCTGCAGCGCCCGTGACCGGCTACGAACCGGCGATCGACCTCGACGCGATCACGGCGATCGACGTGCACGTGCACATCGAGGTCGACGGTCACGGTCACGCCTCGCTTCCCGAGGATCTCGCCGCCGGCGCGGCGAAGTACTTCAGCACCGACGGCCCCAATCCCGACCTCGACTCGGTGGCGGAGTACTACCGCGAGCGCCGCATGGCGGCCGTCGTGTTCACGGTCGACGCCGAGACGCAGCTCGGCCACTCCCCGCTCTCCAGCGCCGACATCGCCGACGGCGCCGCCCGCAACAACGACGTGCTCATCCCGTTCGGCTCTGTCGACCCCCGCAAGACGACCGCGATCGACGACGCGCGCCGCCTGATCGACGAGCACGGCGTGCGCGGCTTCAAGTTCCACCCGACCGTGCAGGGCTTCGACCCGTCCGACGAGGCGCACATCCCGCTGTACGAGGTGCTGCAGGAGGCCGGGGTTGTGGCGCTCTTCCACACCGGGCAGACCGGCATCGGCGCGGGCCTTCCGGGTGGGCGCGGCCTGCTGCTGGGCCTGTCGAACCCGATGCTGCTCGACCCGGTCGCGGCGCGGTTCCCCGAGCTGCAGATCATCATGGCCCACCCCTCGGTCCCCTGGCAGGACGAGGCCCTCTCGGTGGCGACCCACAAGCACAACACGTGGATCGACCTGTCGGGCTGGAGCCCCAAGTACTTCCCCGAGCCGCTCGTGCGCGCCGCGAACTCGTACCTGAAGAAGCGGGTGCTGTTCGGCTCGGACTTCCCCCTGCTCACCCCCGACCGGTGGATGAGGGATGCCGAGACCATGGGCTCCTTCAAGCCCGAGGTCATGCCGGGCATCCTGAAGGACAACGCGGCGCGGCTCCTCGGGCTCGGAGGCTGACGTGCCTGCGCTCGAGGCGGATGCGACGTTCGGGTTCGACCCGTACGCGATCGCGGCTGCGCATCTCAGCCCGGCCGCGCGGGCGGCACTCGAGCGTCTGCAGCAGACGCTGGAGCGCAGCATCCGTCCCCTCCTCGCCGAGGCGTGGGAGACGGCCACCATGCCGCCCGAGGTGCTCGAAGCCCTCATCCCGCTCGACCTCATGCAGCCGGAGGGGATGGATGCTGCGGAGGCGGCGTCGAGCGTGTACTCCGGGTTCCGCAACTACGTGCTGGCGCGCACCGACGTGTCGGTGGCGACGTTGTACAACGCGCAGTCGGGGCTCTTCCGCACCGCGATCGCGCTGGGCGGATCACCCGCGCAGGCGGCGGGGCTCGACCCGCGCGTGCGGACCTTCGATCTGAAGGGCGTCTTCGCGCTCACCGAGCCGGAGCACGGGTCCGACATCGCCGGCGGTCTCGCCACCACCGCGCGCCGCGAGGGCGACGCGTGGGTGATCGACGGCCGGAAGAAGTGGATCGGCGGGGCCGCGGCATCCGATGTGCTCGTCGTGTTCGCCCGCGATGTCGACGACCACGCGGTCAAGGCGTTCCTCGTGCCCACCGACACGGCGGGCGTGCGGCTCGAGGCGATCGGCGGCAAGGTCGCGCTGCGTCCCATGCAGAACGCGGTGATCGCGCTCGATGGCGTGCGGGTGACCGAGGCGGAGCGCCTCCAGAGCGTGAACGGCTGGCGTGACGTGGCGCGGATCCTGCGCGCGATGCGGTCCGACGTCGCCTGGATCGCCGCCGGTCTGCAGGCCGGCGCGCTCGACGCGACCGTGCGCTACGTGCGGGAGCGCCACCAGTTCGAGCGGCCCATCGGCGGCTTCCAGCTCGTGCAGGAGAAGCTCGCCCGCATGCTCGGCAACACCGTCGCCTCGCTCGCACTGGTCGTGCAGCTGTCTGCCAGGCAGGACGCGGGCGAGTTCGCCGACGAGAACTCCGCGCTCGCCAAGATGCAGACCGCCCGGCTCGCACGCGAGACCGTCGCGCTCGGACGCGAGGTGCTCGGCGGCAACGGCATCCTGCTCGAGCACGACGTCGCCCGGTTCTTCGCCGACGCCGAAGCCGTGTACTCGTACGAGGGCACGCACGAGATCAACGCCCTCATCGTCGGGCGCGCCCTGACGGGCGCCTCGGCCTTCACCTGAACCATCCGACCGATCGAAGGAGACCCCATGACCACCACCGTCGACTACGCCGACGTCGCAGGCCTCGCCGGCACCGACCTCGGCTGGACCGAGTGGCTCGAGGTCACGCAGGAGCGCGTGAACCTCTTCGCCGACGCCACCGACGACCACCAGTGGATCCACGTCGATCCCGAGCGTGCCGCAGCGGGGCCGTTCGGCGGTGCGATCGCGCACGGCTTCCTGTCGCTGTCGCTGACCGTGAAGTTCTGGTCGGAGCTGTTCGATGTCACCGGTGTGACGACGCGGGTGAACTACGGACTCGACAAGGTGCGGTTCGTGTCGCCGGTCAAGGTCGGGGCGCGCGTGCGCGGCGGCGCCGTCATCGCCGAGGTCACCGAGATCTCCGGCGGCTACCAGTTCGCCGTCGACCAGACCATCGAGATCGAGGGCGGCGGCAAGCCCGCCGTCGTCGCCCGCGGTCTGTACCGCTTCTACGCCTGACACCCCGGTCGCCGCGCGAGGGAGCGCAGCGACCGAGTCGAAACGCCTCGAGGGAGAGGACTCCGCAACGATGCACAGGGGAATCGGGTTCTGGCTGGCCAAACGGCGCCTGAAGAACCCCGACAAGACGGCCGTCGTCTTCGGCGACCGCGAGCTGACGTACCGAGAGCTGGCGGATGCCGCCGACCGCGTCGCAGCCGTGCTGTGGCACCGCGGCATCCGCCGCGGCGACGCTGTCGCGTACATCGGCGAGAACAGCCCCCAGTTCCTGCAGGTGATGTTCGGCGCCGCGCAGCTCGGCGCCGTGTTCGTACCCGTCAACACTCGGCTCGCGGCGCCCGAGGTGAAGCATCTGCTCGTCGACTCCGGCGCGCGCGCGGTGGTGCTCGACGACGAGTTCGTGGAGCGCGCGATGGCGGGCGTCGAGGCGGGCCGGATCGCCCACGTCATCGTGACCGGCGAGGGTCTTCCCGAGCATCCCGGTCTGGCGCGGCTCGTCGCCGACGCACCCGGCGGGCACACGGTGGCCGATGTCACGCTCGACGACCCGGCCGCCATCATCTACACGTCGGGAACGACCGGCAAGCCCAAGGGCGCCGTGCTCAGCCACGGCAACCTCACGTGGGTCGCCCTCAACTGCGTCGTCGACTACGACGTGGTCTCGGCCGACGTGTCGCTGATGATCTCACCGCTGTTCCATGTCGCCTCACTCGGCATGGGTGCGCTGCCCGTGCTCCTGAAAGGAGCGACGCTCGTGCTCGAGAAGGGCTTCGAGCCGGGCCGCGCTCTCTCGCTCATCCAGGAGCGCGGGATCACGATGCTGAGCGGCGTTCCCACGACGTACCAGATGATGGCCGACCATCCCGCCTGGGCGACGACCGATCTCTCGACGCTGCAGAAGCTCACGTGCGGCGGCTCGGCCGTTCCGACGCGGATCCTCAACGCCTACGAGGAGCGCGGGCTGTCGTTCTCGCAGGGCTACGGCATGACCGAGACCTCTCCCGGCGCGACGTCGCTCGCACCCGCGATGACCCGTGAGAAGCAGGGCAGCGTCGGGCTGGCGCACTTCTTCACCGAGGTGCGGATCACCGACGAGCACGGCGAGGTCGTGCCGCGCGGCACCGTCGGCGAGATCGAGGTGGCCGGGCCCAACGTCTTCCTCGGCTACCACGGTCAGCCGGAGGCGACCGCGGCGGCGTTCACCGACGACGGCTGGTTCCGCTCCGGCGACCTCGGGTACCTCGACGCCGACGGCTACCTCTACATCGCCGACCGCCTGAAGGACATGATCATCTCGGGCGGCGAGAACATCTACCCGGCCGAGGTCGAGAACCTCATCGCCGACATCGAGGGCATCTCGGGCGTCGCGGTCGTGGGCGTCCCCGACGAGCGCTGGGGTGAGGTCCCCTGGGCCGTGGTCACGCTCCGTGAGGGCGCCGAGGTCGACACCGAGATCGTCCGCGCGCACCTCGACGGACTGCTCGCGCGCTACAAGCTGCCCAAGAACGTCGTCGTCGTCGAAGACCTCCCGCGCACCGCATCCGGGAAGGTCCGCAAGGCCGACCTGCGCGAGCGGTTCGGCCGGGGCTGACCGCCCGCCGCGGCGTCACAGCGGATACTGTCCCGGCTCGCGCCGCACCGTGATCCATCGCGTCTCGGTGAAGGCGTCGATGTTCGCCTGAGCTCCTCCGTGTCGGGACCCGGTGCCCGACGCGCCGACCCCGCCGAACGGCGCGTTCGCCTCGTCGTTGACCGTCTGGTCGTTGATGTGGACGATCCCGGTCGGGATGCGCTGCGCCATCGCGAGCGCCGTCATGACGTCACGGCTCACGATCCCGAGCGACAGGCCGTATTCGGTGGATGCCGCGAGCTCGACCGCCTCGTCATCGGTGGCGTACGAGACGACCGAGGCGACGGGCCCGAAGACCTCCTCGTGATGGGCGGCGGCGTCCGCGGGGGTGCCCGCAAGCACGGTCGGGCGATAGAACAGGCCGTCGTACGAACCGCCGGCGCGCAGCTGTGCCCCCTGGGCCACGGCATCCTGGACCAGCGTGTGCACGCGATCCCGCTGGACCTCGTCGATGAGCGGACCGAGGTGCACCTGACCGGTCGCGGGGTCGCCGACATGCATCGACTCGGCCTTCGCCGCGAGCTTCGAGACATACTCCTCGAACAGGGACTCGTGCACGATGTGGCGTCCGACGGTCATGCAGATCTGGCCCTGGTGGAGGTAGGACCCCCACGTCGCCAGGTTGACGGCCTGATCGACATCCGCATCCTCCCGCACGATGAAGGCCGAGTTGCCGCCCAGCTCGAGGTGCGCCCGCGTGAGGTGGCGCCCCGCCGACTCGCCGACGATCCGACCCGCTCGCGTGGAACCCGTGAATGCGACCACGCGCACGTTCGGGTCGGCCACGATCGCCTCGCCCACCTCCGCACCGCCGGGGACGAGCTGGAGGAGGCCTGCCGGGAGCCCCGCCTCCTGGAAGATCCTCACCATCGAGACGCCCCCGGTGACGACCGTGCGGGGGTCGGGCTTGAGGAGCACGGCGTTGCCGAGTGCGAGGGCCGGAGCGACGGCACGGATGCCGAGGATGAGCGGCACGTTGAAGGGCGAGATGACTCCCACGACGCCGACCGGCACCTGCTGCGCGAGCGACAGGCGGGGCTCCTCGCTGGCGAGGATCGAGCCGAGCGGAGCCGACGGCAGCGACGCCGCCTCGTAGCACTCGGCCGCCGTGACGTGCAGGGCGAAGCCCGCGAGCGCCGGGATCGCGCCCACTTCGCGGATGTTCCAGCCCATGATCTCGTCGGCGTGCTCCTCCCACAGCTGCGCGGCTCGGCGGAGCACGGCGGCCCGCGTCGGGTGAGGCGTGGCCGCCCACTCGCGCTGCGCTCTCGCGGCGCCTTCGGCGGCTCTCGCGACGTCGGCAGCCGAGGCGATGCCGACCGTCGCGATCGCCTGTCCGGTCGCGGGGGCGACGGAGGCGATCTCGCCGCCGCCCGCAGCGACCCACTCGCCGTCGATGAAGACCCGGCCGGCGAACGCGGCCGTGTCGATGAGGCTGGCGCTCGCGGTCTCGATCGTGGTGGACATCGTTGTTCCTTCCTGTGGCGCGTCAGCCGTGGCTGCGCGCGAGTCTCTGAGCCCGCCGGCCCTGTGCGCTCTCCGACCATCCCCTGCGCACGACCCGTGCGGCGTCGGCCGCGAGGTCGAGAGCATTGTCGAACGGAGTGCGCCAGATCGCCAGCATGTCTCCGGCGGGTGAGCCCACGAGCGAGCGGGAGAAGGCTTCCACGCCCCAGCGCCCGGTGTACCCGTCGTCGAGCGCCTGCCGCACGACGCCCGCGATGTCGACGACCCCGGTCGAGAGGGATCCTCGACCGGACTGCCCCAGCTCGAGATACCCGAGCCTCGGCAGCGCCGCGCGGATCGCCCCGGCCATGTCGGCCTCCTCGATCGCCATGTGGAAGGTGTCGAGGTGGATGCGAAGGTTGTCGGATCCGCTCAGTTCGACGAACTCGACGGCCTGTTCCGCCGTGTTGATCGCGGACGTCTCGTAGCGGTTGAGCACCTCGAAGGTCATCGCCACGCCTTCGCCCGCGGCGTAGTCCGCCACGGCGCCCACCTCTCGCGCGGCGCGCACGAGCGCAGACCGTGACGTGGGCCCGCCCGGCGGGCCGAAGCGGCCGTACGGGACCCCGTTGAGCTGATCGGCGCCGACCGCGATCGCGAAGTCGACGGCGTCGCGGAGGACGGCCGCACCGGCGCGACGCTCCGCGTCGTCCTCCGACGACACGTCCGCTCCGGGACCTTGACCGGTCATCGCGATGGGGACGAGCTCCACGTCTGCGAACACGCGACGCAGGGCCGCGGCATCCGTCCGCGACGGATCGAGGGGTGGGAGGACCGCACGCCGGTACTCGAACGCGCGCAACTCACCCAGCAGGGGCGCGAGGGCCGCAGGTGTCGCATCGGCCACCGCGATGCTGACGTGGAACGCGAGGTCGAGGTCGAGCTCGACGGAGGGGTTCATGCGCCTGTCCCGTCGTCAGAACACCGGCAGTGTGAACCGCTGCTTGAACGCCGAGTATCCGTCGTCGACGTGGACGACAGTTCCGTTGATGGCGTTCGCCTCGTCCGATGCGAGGAACGCGACCACATTCGCGATCTCCTCCGGCGCGGTGAGCGCGTTGCGCAGCTGCTCCGATGCGAAGAGCTGCTTCAGATCGTCGGAGAACTGGTTGATGATCGGGGTTCCGACGCGGCCCGGCGTGATCGCGACCGCGCGCACGCCGTAATCGGCCAGCTCATACGCGGCTGACCGGGTGAACGAGATCACGGCCGCCTTCGCCGCGCTGTAGCTGAACGCGAGCTCCGCGGCCTGCTCTCCGTAGATGGACGACGTCGAGATGATCACCCCGCCCGTCCCCTGCCGCCGGAACTGCCGTCCGGCGGCGAGGATGCCGTGGTAGACGCCGTCCTGATCGACGCGGATCATGGGCGCGTAGTCGACCGCCGGGTCGTGCTCGAGCAGCGGCTTGCCGCCCGCGATCCCGGCGTTGTTGAAGATGACATCGAGCTTGCCGAACGCGTCCACGGACGCCTGCACGGCGGCCTCGACCTGGTCGTACACCGACACGTCGACTCCGACCGCGACCGCGCTCCCCTCCGGGAGGGTGTCGACCACCTCCTGCGCCCTCTCGGATGCGATGTCGGCGACCGCCACCTTGGCGCCCTCCGCGATGAACTTGCGGACGGTCGCGAGTCCGATCCCGCTGGCGCCTCCCGTGATGAGGGCCACCTTGCCTGCCAAACGCATGTCGTCTCTTTCGTGTGTCGTGGTTTCGTCGAGGGAAGGCTCAGCGCCGGTGTGCCGGCGCCGGTGGAGGCGGTGGTCCCGCCTCTCACCGGCGCCGACGTCGTCAGCCGAGCTTGTCGGACGGGGTGATGTCGGCGGCGTTGTCGATGTCGACGAGCGTCGTGCCGACCGCTTCGAAGTTCGACTCCGGCATGGTGCCGTCCTCCTGGAACGCCACGATCGCCGCCATCACGTCGTCGTTAATCGAGGGCCACGGCTGCTCGACCGTGGCGAGGAAGGGTCCTCCGGCCTGGATCGCCGCGATGGCCTCACTCGTGGCATCCACACCCGTCACGACGGTGTCGCCGCCCGCCTCGGTGACCGCCTGCGCGGCGCCGAGGGCGGCGTCGTCCCAGCCGACCCAGACGGCGTCGAGGCCCCCGGGATTCGCGGCGAGGTAATCCGCGACGAGGGCGAGGGCCTCGGTGCGGCCGGTCGCGGGCGACACGACCTGCTGGATCTCACCGCCGGCGAGCTCGCCTCCCGCCGCCTCGATGTCCTTCGCGGCGAGGCTCGCCCGCATCCGGATGCCCGCGTGCGGGTCGTGACCGATGACCATGATCTTCTTGCCGTCGAGGCCGCCGATCTTGTCCGAGATCGCCCCCAGCGTCTGGTCGACGATGCCCTGCTGGTCGGTCGTGATGTCGAGTGCGTAGGCATCGGTGGGCTCGGTGGCCGCGTCGATCGCGAACATCGGGATGCCGGCATCCTTCGCCGCCGTCACGATCGAGCCGATCGAGGCGACGTTGGTGTAGCCGTTGTAGACCGCGTCGGCCCCCTGGCCGATCGCGCTCTCGACCGCGGGGTTCATCTTCTGGAAGTCGAAGTCGCCCTGGATCATCGTGAGATCCCAGCCGAGCTCGTCGGCCTGCTGCTCGACGGCCTTGACCCACCAGGCGCCGATCGGCGTCTGGTTGCCCGAGGTGAACGCGACGACGCGGAACGGCGCGTCGCCCCCGGCATCCTCGGTCGATCCGCCGGCGCCGCCGCCGGACGAGCATCCGGTCAGGGCGAGGAGGGCGACCGCCGCGGCCGCGATGGCTTTCACTGATGTACGCATGGAACTACTCCTTTGTGTCGTTGCGTGTTGTGTCGACGGGTGCTCGGGGCCGAAGCCCCACAAGGGGAGATGAGGGTCTGAGGGTCAGCGCTCTCGATGTCGGAGGGACGAGAGGGTCACGGCGGCGATGATGATGAGGCCGGTGACCACCTGCTGCACGTACGCGTTGACCCCGAGGACGTTGAGGCCGTTGCTCATCACGCCGATGATCGCGACGCCCACCATGGTTCCGCCGATGTTCGCGGCGCCCGACCGCACGACCGTCATGCCGAGGAACACTGCAGCCACCGAGAAGAGGAGGTTGTCCTCGCCCTGCACGGCGCTCGCGCTTCCGAGGCGGGCTGCGAGGAGGATTCCGCCGACGGCTGCGACGAGGCCCGCGATCGAGAAGGCCAGCAGGCGCGCGCGGCGCACGTTGACACCCGAGAGGCGCGAGACCTCGGCGTTGCCACCGGTCGCGTACCACCGACGACCCATGGTGGTGTACCGGAGCACGAACCAGAGGACGATGGAGATGAGGATCGCGATGAACACCGGGAGCGGGATCTCGAGGAAGCGCCCCTGACCGAGGCTGTTGAACTCGGGCGGAAGGTTGAACAGGGTGGTGCCCGCCGTGACGAGGAATGCCAGACCCGTCACGGATGTCAGCGTCGCGAGGGTCGCGACGAAGGCGGACAGGTTCAGATAGGCGATCAGCAGCCCGTTGACGATTCCGATGAGGAGGCCCACGGCGAGCCCGATGAGGATCGCCACGGCGACCGGGATTCCGTCGATCATGAGCGCTGCGACCACCGCGCCGGCGAGCGAGGAGGTCGCCGCGACCGAGAGATCGAAGTCTCCGACGACCATGACGATCGTCTGCGCACCCGCGATGATCGCGAGGATCGCGACCTGATACAGGATGTTGCGGACGTTCGTGAACGTGAGGAACACGTCGGGCCGCATCGCGAAGAAGAACACGACGAGCGCGATCAGCGCGATGACGGTTCCCGCCGAGAGGAGCGTCTGCCCCACCGAGCGGCGCGGGACCGCGACCGTGTCGGTCGTGTCCTCGATACCGGGGTTACGCATGGTCGTCATGCGAGTCCGCCTTTCCGTAGCAGTAGCTGAGGAGGACCTCTTCGTCCGCCCCTTCGGCCGCGACCTCTCCCGAGATGCGGCCCTCGTGCATGATGAGGATCCGATCGCTCATCCCGATGAGCTCGGGAAGCTCGGAGCTCACCGCGATGACGGTCGTTCCCTCCGCGGCGAGCCGCCGGATCAGCCGGTAGATCTCGCCCTTCGTCCCGACGTCGATCCCCCGCGTCGGCTCGTCCATCAGGAGGATGCGCGGCCCCCGCGCGAGCATCTTGGCGAGCACGACCTTCTGCTGGTTCCCGCCCGAGAGCTCGCCGACCGGCTGACGCTGGCTGCGCGCCTTGACGCGGAGGTCGGTCATCCCGCGGCTGACGATGTCGGAGATGCGGGCGCCCGACACCACCCCCATCGTGCTGATCGCGGGGATGTTCGCGAGCGCGATGTTGTCGCGGATGGTCGAGCCGAGGATGACTCCCTGACTGCGGCGCTCCTCCGGCACCAGCGCGATACCGGCTTCCAGCGCACGTTCGACTCCCGGGGAATGACGCAGGACCTTTCCGTCGACGGTGATCGTCCCGGCCGCGTGCCGCTGAGCGCCGGAGAGGATCCGCAGCAGCTCGCTGCGGCCCGAGCCGGCGAGCCCCCCGATGCCGAGGACCTCGCCGCGCCGGGCGACGAACGACACGTCCTTGACGCGCCGGCCATCGAGGCCCTCGACGGCGAGGGCCACCTCGCCCGTCGTCGCCGGCGTGCGCTCCGGGTACAGCTGACCCGCTTCGCGGCCCACCATGTTGGAGATGACCTCGTCGATGTGCGAATCGGCGACGTCCTTCGTCACGATCGTCTTGCCGTTGCGCATGATGGTCAGCCGGTCGCACAGCTCGAAGACCTCTTCGAGGCGGTGCGACACATAGACGATGGCCACTCCCTCGTCGCGCAGCCGGCGCAGCACGGAGAAGAGCTCGGTGATCTCGGTGTCGGTGAGCGACGCCGTCGGCTCGTCGAGGATGAGCACCCGCGCGTCGGTGGCGAGCGCGCGGGCGAACGCCACCATCGTCTGCTGGACCGGAGAGAGCTCGCCGGCGAGCTTGCCGAGCGGGATCCGCTGATGGATCCGGTCGAGCTGCTCCTTCGCCCGACGTCGAAGAGTGCGCCACTGCACGACCCCGCCGCGATTGGGCGTCTCCTCGCCGAGCAGGATGTTCTCGGCGACGCTCAGCGACGGGATGATCGACAGCTCCTGGTAGAGCGCGACGACTCCGGCGCGCTTCGCCACACGTACGTTGCCGAACTCGACCTCTTCACCCGACCGCCACAGCGTCCCCGCGTCGGGCGCGTAGATGCCGGTGACGATCTTGATGAGCGTCGACTTCCCCGCACCGTTCTCGCCGAGCAGCGCGTGGATCTCGCCCGGGAGCACGGACAGTCGCGCCCCCTCGAGCGCGTGCACACCGTCGAACCGCTTGACGATGTCGCGCGCTTCGAGTGCGGCGGTCGTCGTGGTGTCGTCCACCAGGGTCACGATCGCACCCCCTCTTCGTCGATGGCATTGCAGCGGAGGACGACCTTCGGGTGCTCGCCGCCGAGATGCGCCGCGAACGCAGCGGGTGCGTCATCGAGGTCGAAGACAGCGGCCGTGAGCTCGTCGACGTCGAGGTGCGGAAGGATCTGCAGGGCGCGGGGGAAGGCGTACGGAGAGACGAAGACCCCGGTGATCGTGAGCTCCTTGAGGTACAGGTAGTCCGAGAGGTTCAGCGGCATCTCGAAGTCCGCGGGATACATCGCCCCGTAGACCACGGTCGCGCCCTTGGCCGCGATGTCGAGCACGCCCCGCACCGCTCGCACCGAGCCCGAGGCGTCGATGACGACGTCGTAGCCCCGCCCGTCGGTGAGCTCGAGCGCACGGGCGACCTGGTCCTCCGACACCGGGTCGATGGTGTACTCCGCTCCGTGCCGGCTCGCCATCTCACGGCGCGCCGCGATCGGCTCGATCATCGTGAGGGAGGTTGCACCCGCCATGCGCATCACCTGGAGCGCCAGCTGGCCGATCGGCCCTCCCCCGACGATCGCGACGCGGTCGCCGACGCGGGCGCGCGTCTTGTCGGCGATCCGCACCGCGACGGAGGTCGGCTCGAGCAGGCACCCCTTCAGCAGGGAGACAGCGTCGGGCAGCCGGTACACCTGCGACTCGTGCCACGTGATCGTCTCGGCCATGCCGGGCCGGTTGTACTCCTGGATGTTCTCGCAGAACTGCTGCCGGCCCTCCTGGCACGGGCGGCACGTGCCGCAGAAGCGGAGGAAGTTCCCCGCGACCCGGTCGCCCACCCGCAGACCGTTGCGGTGCGCCCGCTCTCCCAGCTCCTCGACGACACCCGAGATCTCGTGGCCGAGCCCGATCGGCACGGCCGTGCCGAAGTACCCCTCCGCGAGGTGCGGATCGGAGCCGCAGATCGCGGCGTAGGCGACCCGGATCCGGACGTCCTCCGGGCCGAGCGGCTGGGCCGGGAAGTCGACGACGTCGATCAGCCCGCGGGCATCCGGATCGGGATCCCGGAGGCTCCCGATCCTCGTGACGGCGACAGTCCTCACTTCACGCCCTCCTCCTCTTCGAGCATCGTCGTCACCCGGCCGCGAGCACGCGGCGGAGGGCCGCGACGGTCGCGCTCAGTCCGTAGCCGTGCTTGTCGCGCAGCTGCTCGTCCTCGCCGAAGCCGGCGTACACCTGAGGGATGCCGAGCCGCTCGAAGGCGGTGAGGTGCACGCCGCGATCGGCGAGGACGTCGGCGATCCGCGAGGCCAGGCCGCCGTAGGCGAGGTGGTCCTCCAGCACGACGAATCGTCCGTCCGTCTCGTCGGCGCACTCGAGGACGAGGGCCTCGTCGATCGGCTTCAACGTGAACATGTCGACGACGCGGATCGACCGGCCGTCCTCGGCGAGCTGCTCGGCCGCCTGGATCGCCTGCGCCACCGTCGTGCCATGCGTGAAGATCGTGGCGTCGGTGCCCTGGCGCGCGACGATCCCCTTGCCGATGCGGATGTCGTGCTCGCCGGGCTCGTAGAGCACCATGTCCTTCTTGCCGACGGCGAGCCGGATGTAGAGCGGCCCGCGCATCGTCATGGACTGCCGGAGGATCTCTCCGACCATGAGCGGGTCGCCGATCGAGGTCACCGTCATGTTCGTCAGGGAGCACATGAGTGAGAGGTCCTCGACCGCGTAGTGGGTGGAGCCGCCGTTGCCGACGAGTCCTCCGTGCGTGCCGATGATCTTCACCGGAAGGTTCGGATAGCAGACGTCGGTGCGGATCTGCTCGAGCGCGCGCATGCTGAGGAACGGCAGCATCCCCGACACGACCGGGATGTTCCCGTCGTAGGCGAGGCCGGCCGCGATGCCGACGCTCACCTGTTCGGCGAGGCCGACGTCGAGGAAGCGGTCGGGGAACTTGTCGCGGAACTCCACGAGCGTCGCCCCGATGTCCGGTGTGATGACCCAGAGGTTCGAGTGGACGTCGCCGAGCTCGGCGAGAGTCGTCCCGATGACCGAGCGGGCACCGAGGAACTCTCCGAACGTGAACGTGACGGGCATCAGACCGTCTCCTTCCTGCGGTTGGACTCGAGCGATGCGAGCGCTCGCTCGAGATCTGCGGCGCCCAGCGAGCCGGCGTGCCAGGCGAGGTTGTGCTCCATGAAGTCGACGCCCTTCCCCTTGACGGTTTCGGCGATGACGACGGTGGGCCGGTCGCTGTCGGCGGCAGGGAGGGCATCGATCGTGGCGACGAGCTGCGCCATGTCGTGGCCGTCCGTCTCGACGACGTTCCAGCCGAAGGCGCGCCACTTGTCCGGGTAGGGCTCGAAGACGACGCGCTCCTCGGCGAAGCTCGTCATGAGCTGCCGGTTGCGGTCGATGAAAGCGACGAGGTTGCCGAGCCCGTTGCTGCGGGCGGCCATCGCCGCCTCCCAGACGCTCCCCTCGCCGGTCTCGCCGTCCCCGAGGAGGCACACCACACGGTGGTCCTCCTTGCGGTGGCGCGCGCTCAGCGCCATTCCGACGGCCAGGGGCAGGCCGTGCCCGAGCGAGCCGGTCGAGCACTCGACTCCCGGGAGCTGAACCTTGCACGGATGCATCCCGTACGCGCTGTCGAGCTGCCCGTACGTCTGGACGATCCCCTCGTAGGAGAAGAACCCCCGCATCGACATCGCGATGTACATGCAGACGGCAGCGTGACCTTTGCTCAGCACGAACCGATCCCGCGCAGGATTGGCGATGTCGTCCGGGTCGACGCGCAACCCGTAGTGGAACAGCGCCGTGAAGATGTCGGCCGCCGAGAGATCGCCGCCGATGTGAACCGCGCCCTCGTACGTGCCGCACAGGTGCAGCAGCTTCGAGCGCAGCTCGAACGCGAGCTCCTCCAGCTCGGCGACGCCGGGCCGCTGGCCGGTCTCCAGGGTGTGCGTTCCCATTCCATGCCTCCTCATCGACTGACACCGTGTGAGGTCGATCAGACGCCGCGGGAAGGTCGTCATCGACACTCGCTCTCGTCCCCGTGGCTGCGTCGCCGGGGTGACGCGAGTGACGCTAACACAATCTGCTTTACACGTAAACAGGAATATGTCTAAACACGTTGACATCTGTCTGATCGAGGGGGATCGTGGATGCCACACCCGGCCCGCGCAGCCCGCTGGAGCGCGCGTGCGCCGACCCGAACGACACAGAGAGGTGCGAATTCGATGACTGACACGCTGAGCACGGCCGCAGAGCTGCGGACCGGCTTGTTCATCGGGGGCGAGGCCCGCGAGACGCAGGAGACACTCGCGATCGCCGATCCCGGCAAGCCCGGGGCGATCGTGGGGCACGCGGCATCCGCGTCCGAACAGGACGTCGCGGATGCCGTCGCGGCCGCGCGTGCGGCCTACCCCGCATGGGCGGCGCTGTCCCCGCAGGAGCGCGCGGCGAAGATGGCCGAGGCGATCGCCGGCATCGCCGACGACCGCGATGAGGACGCCGCCGTCCTGTCGCAGGAGAACGGCAAGATCAGATTCGAGTCCTGGGTCGACGCCCTCGTCTTCGAGATCCGGTGGAACCTCGCGCTCATGCTGGCCGACGAGGTCGACAAGGGCCACACGCTCCCGGTCGTGCCCGGGGCGATCCCCGTCTCGACCGACGTGTCGTACCAGCCGCTCGGAGTGGTGACGGTGATCGTGCCCTTCAACTGGCCCATCGCGATCCTCGGCGCATCGCTGCCGCATGCCCTGCTCGCCGGCAACACCGCGATCGTGAAGCCGCCGCCCTCGGCGCCGCTGGCCACCACGCGCGTCGTGCAGCGCGTCGCCGAGAAGCTGCCCCCCGGGGTGCTCAACATCGTGACCGGCAAGGACGAGAACATGGGCGCTCTCATCACCGACGTCGACAAGGTGTGCTTCACCGGGTCGGTCAACGGCGGCAAGCGGATCATGGAGATGGCGTCGAAGAGCCTCACGCGGGTGACGCTCGAACTCGGGGGGAACGACGCCGCCGTGCTGCTGGAGGACGCGATCCTCGACGACACCCACCTCGACCGGCTCTACGCGGCGATCTACGACACCACCGGGCAGATCTGCATGAACGCCAAGCGCGTGTTCGTGCACCGCTCGCGACTCGACGAACTCGTCGCCGGGATGGCACGGCGACTCGAGCGGGCCAAGATCGGATACGGGCTCGACGAGGGCACCACGATGGGTCCGCTTCACTCGCCCGCCCAGAAGGCGTTCGTCGAGGAGATCATCCAAGAGGCGAAGGATGCCGGCGCCGACGTCCGCGAGTACGGAGAGCTGCCCTCGGGCGACCTCGCCGGTGGGAACTTCCTGCGCCCCGCGATCGTCGTCGACCCCGAGCCCTCGCTGCGCGTGGTCACCCAGGAGCAGTTCGGTCCGGTCATCCCGATCATCCCCTTCGACACCGAAGAAGAGGCGGTCCGCCTCGCCAACGACACGTGGGGCGGCCTGTGCGGCTCGGTGTGGACGGCCTCGCCCGAGGCGGCACAGCGCGTCGGCTCGCAGCTCGTGTGCGGGTACGTCTGGATCAACGATCACGGCGCCACGCGCCTCGACCTGCGCGCGCCCTTCGGCGGCATGAAGAAGTCGGGCATCGGCCGCGAGCAGGGTATCGAGGGCGTCCGCGCCTTCCAGGACACCCGCGCCATCGCGACCATCGACCCCGAGGCGCTCGCGGCTATGGCGCACTGAGCCGGCGCAGCACGCACGCGGTCCTGCGTCCCCTCGGGGGCGCAGGACCGATGCCTCTCTGTCAGACTCTTCACACGAAAGGAGCCGGATGCCTCCGCAGCCCGCCCCCACCACACGGCCCGTCCTGCCGCCCGGAACGGTCACCGAGCCGCTCGGCCACGCGCTGGATCCGGAATCCTTCACCCCCCGCCTTCTGGCGCTCCTGTCCAACGCCCTCGTGTGGCGCGAGTCGCACGAGCTCCGCCGCCGCTTCGGGCTGGGCACCAACGAGTGGCGGGTGATCTCCGCGCTCGCGATCCGGCCAGGCGCGTCGGCGACTGAGATCTCCGAGTTCCTCGGAGTGAACAAGGCCATCGTGTCCAAGAGCGTCAGCGCACTGGTCCAGCGCGAACTGCTCGTCCTCTCGGATGGGCCGCGGGGCTCGCGGCCGATGTTTCTCTCGAGCGCGGGCGCCGAGATGCACGACGCCATGCTGCCGATCTCGATGCGGGGACAGGAGCTCATCCTGTCGCATGTGAGCGGTGACGACGTGGAGCGGTTCAACGGTCTGCTTCACCGCATGCTCGAGGAGCTGCGCGATCTTCAGATCGTCGAACGCACACTCGCCCGGGCTGCCGAGATCGAGGCGGAGCACTGACCGACCTCGACATCGAGGGCGACCGCTGACCCTCGGGCGAGGTGCGCATGAGCGTCAGGATACCTATTGATATTGCCTATGCATATAGGTATCTCTGACTCCGCCCCGTCCGCTGCGGCTGTCGCGTCAGCCGACGAGACCGGCGAAGTCCCGGACGGCGGGGAACGCGAACTCGCGGTGCCGGCGCGTGAAGAGCGCGGCCGATCGGTCCGCCGGCCAGTCCTCCCCCATGTACTGACGAGGAAGCCGTGGGTCGGCGCGCAGCAGTGCGAGCCAGTCCGCCACGAGCAGCGTCCGCGCCGTGACGGGAGGAAGATCGGATGCCGCATCCTCGCGGTCCCAGTGCTCGATGAATTCGAGATGGGCCTCGCGGATGCGCTCGATGTCCCAGGCCACGCGCACCGCCTCGGCCATGGGGAATCCCTCCAGCTCGGTCGCCGAGAAAGCGGTGATCGAGGCCGGCGGCACATCCGGGATGATCGCGTCGAGGGCGGCGGCCAGGTCGACCGCACCCGGCGCGATCCACAGGCCGTCGCGCAGCACCGCGAAGCCGGACCACGTCAGCGCCGCCCGCAGGCGGTGGCGCAGGTCGCGCAGGTGCTCGGGCACGCTGAAGGTCACGAGGGTCCAGCCCTCGCCCTGGGGTTCGAACGGGGCCGGCCCGTTGACTCGACCGGATGCCTCGCGGAGCACCTCGCTGCCGTGGGCGGTCAGCTCGAAGCCGATCTCGCGTCCGAGTCGCCGGCGCTCGAGGAGCCCGCTGTCGACCATGCGGTCGAGGTTGGTCCGCACGGCCGACGCGGCGACCCCCGCGCTCTCGAGCGTGCCGATCAGAACGCTCGCGCGGAGCGGCTCGAAGTAGCGGTCGCACACGAACTCGCCGAAGAAGGCCAGGAGCAGCTGCCGCGGCTTGCGCGTGAGCACAGAGGTCTCGGCGGTCGAAGCGACGAGCACCGCGGGCCCCGGGGCGGCTGACGAACTCACGCGGCAGCCCCTGGGCGCACCGCCTCACCGCGCTTGGCACGCTGGATCTGCTCGTACACGTGCGTGCGCAGCTCTGTGAACCGGGGCAGGGCCCGTGTCGTGATCTGGTCCCGCTCGGGGGCGAGGTCGATCGCGAGGTCCTCCTGGACCCAGGTCGGCGACTTCGAGAGTACGATGACGCGCTCGCCGAGGTAGACGGACTCGTCGATGTCGTGCGTGACGAACAGGATCGACATCCCGCGCTCGCGATGGAGCTTGCGCACCAGATCCTCGAGGTCGGCGCGGGTCTGCGCGTCGACCGCCGCGAAGGGCTCGTCCATGATGAGCACCTCGGGCTCGTACGCGACGGCGCGGGCGATGGCCACGCGCTGCTGCATGCCGCCCGACAGCTGCCAGGGGTAGCTGCCCGTCGCGTGCTCCAGACCGACGGCGCTCAGGGCGTCGTCGACGAGCCGATCGCGCTCGGCGCGCGTGAGCTTCTTGTGCTTGAGCGGCAGCTCGACGTTCCCGCGGACGGTGAGCCACGGGTACAGGCTGCGGCCGTACTCCTGGAACACGAGGGCCATCTTCGGCGGCGGGGCGGTCACCCGCCGCCCGCCGAGCTCGACGACGCCCGAGGTCGGCTTGAGCAGGCCGGCGATGCACTTCAGCAGCGTCGTCTTGCCGCATCCGGAAGGGCCGACGATGCACACCAGCTCGCCGGCATCCATCCGGAATCCGATGTCGCCGATCGCCTCGACGTTGCCGGTCGACGACTCGTAGACCTTCCGCAGGTGCTCGACGTTCAAGAGCGTCGACGTTGTCTGAAGCGGCTCAGGCACGCTCCACCTCCTTGATTCCGTGATACCAGCGCAGCACGCGTCGCTCGACGAGACCGAAGATCGCCGCGAGCAGGATGCCGATGAGCCCGAGCAGCAGGATGCCGCTCCACATCTCGGCGATGAGATAGTTCCGCTGGAAGTAGACGATCTGATAGCCCAGCCCCGACGACGAGTACGCCAGCTCCGAGATCACCATCAGGATGAGGGCGATCGACAGCGACTGCCGCACGCCCGCCATGATGCGCGGACTCGCCGCGGGCAGCACGAGGTAGCGCAGGCGCTCGCCCGGCGTCACCGCGAACGACCGCGCGGTCTCTGTCATGACGGAGTCGGTGGAGCGGACGCCCTCGATCGTGTTCAGGAGGATCGGCCACACCGAGCCGACCACGATGACCACGATCTTCATGGCGTCGGTCGGTCCCATCAGCACCACGACGATCGGCAGCAGCACCGGTGGCGGCACGGCGCGGAAGAACTCCAGCATCGGCTCGAGCAGCTCGCGCAGCCAGCGATTGAGGCCGATCAGCGTGCCGGCGACGATGCCGACCGCGATCGAGATGACGATGCCGATCGCCAGCCGACCGAGACTCGGCAGCACATCGGTGACGAACGCGGGGCCGATCCAGGTGTCGACGAACGCGTCGAGGATCTCGAGGGGCGGCGGGAAGAACAGCGCCGGGCTGATGGTGGCCCAGATGCCCCAGATCACCAGCAGGACCAGAGGCAGGCCGATCGCGTAGAGCGTGCTCTCGCCGATCTTCGCCCATACCCGTGAGCGCCGGCGCGGCGTCACGACGGTGCTCGTGTACAGCGTCACAGGACCTCCTCCCCTCGCACCGACTGGTGCCAGGCGAGCGAGCGGCGCTCGATGGCGCGGAACACCAGGTTGATGAGAAGGCCGAGGATGCCGGTCACGATGACGAGGGCATAGACCACGGGCCAATTGCCCGCCGACTGGGCGAAGACGATCTCGCGGCCGAGCCCCGGATTGCCGATGAACATCTCGGCGGTGATCGCGAGGATCAGCGCCACCGCGGCGGCGAGGCGCAGCCCTGTCATGAGGTACGGCAGCGCCGTCGGGAACACCAGGTTCACGATGCGCGAGCCGCGCGAGAGCCCGAAGCTGCGCGCCGTGTCGCGCGCGACGGTGTCGACGTCGGCCACGCCGTAGAGCACCTGGATGAACACCTGCCAGAAGCTGGCGTAGACGATGATCACGAGCGCGGATTCGATGCGCAGGCCGAACATGAGGATCGCGAGCGGGATGAGGGCGACCGAGGGGATCGGCCGCAGGAACTCGACCGTGGTGTGCGTCGCGCGGCGCAGGAACGGGACCAGCCCGATGATCGTGCCGAGCACCGTGGCGAGCACGGTCGCGATGACGAGGCCCAAGCCCCACGCGGTCATCGTGCGGCCGACGTTGCGCCAGAACTCGAGGTCGCGCATCTCCTGGCCGAGGGCGGCGAGGGTGACGGTGGCGCTCGGGAAGTACCGCGGGTCGACGAGGCCGAGCGTCGGCAGCATCTGCCAGGTGACGAGGAAACCGAGGATGCCGGCGATGCCGAGCGCGATCTTGCGCAGCGTGCGCGACCGGCGGGCACTGCGCGGGCGCGGCGGCGTGGCGACGATCAGGGGAGCGTCAGCGGTGGCCATCGGCGGGTCCGATCTGGAGGAGGCGAGGGGGATGACGGGACGCGGGAGGTGGCGGATGCCGCGGGGCGCGGCATCCGTCACCATCTCGTCGTGCGACTACTGCTGCTGGAGCAGGCGGTCGTAGTCGGGCTCGGCGTCGATGTAGGCGAACTCGACGGCGAGGGCGCCGAGGTCCTCGATTCCGGCGCCGCCGAGGTCCCACGTGAAGGTGGGCAGCGTGATGCCCGCCGCGGCCTCCTCGGGGATGTCGAGGTTGGTCGCGATCGCGGCGCGCACGGCCTCCTCATTGTCGGTCGCCCAATCCAGCGCCTCGGCCATCGCCTCGGAGTACGCCGTCACGAGGTCGGGGTCCTCATCGAGGATCGCCTGCGTCGTGATGTTCGTGAGCACCGACAGCCCGGGGATCGTCGCCTGGTAAGGCTGTACGACCGACACTCCGCCGTCACCGACGATCATCGCGCGGAACGGGTCGGGCGCCCACGCGGCGTCCATGGTGCCCGCTTCGAGCTGTGCCGGCACGTCGGGGAACGCGACCTCGACGAACTCGATCGTCGAGGGGTCTCCGCCGTCGTCCTGGACGGCCTTGCGGATCGTCAGGTCGCCGGCGGCGCCGATGGTGTTCACCGACACCTTCTTGCCCGCGAGGTCGGCGGGCCGCATGATGCCCGAATCGCCCAGCGCGACCACCGCGTTGACGTCGGTCTCGTCGGCGAGGCTGTTGGCGTAGTTCCCGACGATCACGACGCCGAGATCCTGCTGGTCGGCACGGATGGGCCCGAACGGCTGGCCGATCGCGAACTGGATGTCGCCGCTGAGGAGCGCGGGGATCGCGTTGGCGCCGCCCTGGGAGGGCACCACCTCGATCTCGAGGCCGTGCTCCTCGAAGATGCCCTCATCGATCGCTGCCCACAGCGCGCCGGTCTCGGCGATGGGCAGCGCGGCGACGCGCACTTTGGTCAGCTCGCCCGAGCCGCCGGCGTCCCCGGTGGACGTGGCGGTGGACGCGGGATCGGCGGCGGAATCGGTGCAGCCGCTCAGGGCGAGCGCGGCAGCGGCGAGAACGCCGAGGGTGACAAGACTCTTCTTCATTGACGGGCCTCTCGTGACGGTGCGGGTGCGTCGGCGGCCGGGTTTCGTCCGACGCGGAGCCGGAGTCCTCACCTCGGCGTGCCGGACACAAGTCATCGTGCGCCAGACGCGAGCGATTGTCAACAGTTTCGTGACGCCCGTCACAATTCTCATGAACTAAAGCCCTCATGCATCCGTTCAACGGAACCGCGAAGCGCCCCACCTCCCGCCGACACGGAGGATGACAGGGCTTCATCAGGCAATTGGCTATTGCCATTACCTATGTCCATAGGTATTCTGACATCACTCCCCGCGGTGCGAAGGCGCCCGCGCCGAGGAAAGGACCTCGATCAGTGGCACACCAGACTCCCGTCTCGCCGAAGGCCGCAGCGCTCGTCGACGGCTTCTCGCTCGAGATGACCGGCAAGGATATCGCCGGTCTCGAAGAGGCCCGCGAAATGATCCCGCCGGGGACGAAGATCAACGTGACGTTCCTCGGCAACGAGGACCTCGAGATGCGCGTCGCCGCCGCGAAGGCCGTCAAGGAGATGGGCTTCGTCCCCGTCCCCCATCTCTCGGCTCGCCGCTTGCGGTCGCAGGCCGAGCTCGAGGAGTTCCTCGGCCGTCTGCAGGAGGTCGGCGCCACCGAGCACGTGTTCGCGGTGGGCGGCGACCCGGCCGAGCCCGAAGGGCCTTACCCGGACTCGCTCACCGTGATCCGTTCGGGCGTGCTGCAGAAGTTCGGGGTCCGCGAGGTCTCCATCGCCGGCTACCCCGAGGGCCACCCCGACATCTCCGACGACGTGCTGTGGAACCACCTCGACGAGAAGGCGCTCGCGCTCGCGCAGGCGGGATTGGATGCGGTGATCCTCACGCAGTTCGCGTTCGACACCGATCCCGTCATGACGTGGATCGACGCGGTGCGCGAACGCGGGATCGACGCACAGATCCGCATCGGCACCCCCGGCCCCGCCGGCATCAAGCGCCTGCTGGGCTTCGCCCGCCGCTTCGGCATCGGCGCCAACGCGATGATCGTCAAGAAGTACGGCTTCTCACTCACCAATCTGATGGGCACGGCCGGACCCGACCGATTCGTGTCGGACCTCGCCACCCTGCTGGCCGACGACCCGACGTCGGGCGACGTGAAGCTGCACTTCTACACGTTCGGCGGCCTGCTGGCGACGAGCAACTGGGCGCGGGAGTTCGTCGCGGCGCAGTCCTCGGGGGCGCGCCGATGACGACCCACCTGGACGTGAGGCGCGATCACGCCTGCCTCATCGTGCACGGGCCCGATCGGTCGGGCATCGTCGCGGCGGTGACGGCGCTCGTGGCCCGCAACCAGGGCAACATCGTGACGCTCGATCAGTACTCCGACAATCCGGAGGGCGGCGAGTTCTTCCAGCGCGTGGTGTTCCACCGCCCCGACCTCCAGGCGGCACTTCCCGAGATCGAGGCCGACCTCGACGAGACGCTCGAGCCGCTCGGACTGGAGTGGCGGATCACCGACCAGTCCATCCCCAAGCGCATGGCGATCCTCGCCTCGACGAGCGACCACTGCCTGCTGGAACTGCTGTGGCGGCACCGCCGCGGCGAGCTGCCGGTCACCATCCCAATGGTCATCTCGAATCACACCAACACCGCGGAGGACGTCCGCAGCTTCGGCATCCCGTTCTTCCATGTGCCGTCGCAGGGGCCGGACAAGTCCGCCGCCGAGGCGAGGATCGTCGAGCTGCTCAAGGGCAACGTCGACTTCGTCGTGCTGGCCCGCTATATGCAGATCCTCTCCGACTCGTTCCTCGACGAGGTGGGGGTGCCGGTGATCAACATCCACCACTCGTTCCTGCCCGCCTTCATCGGCGCCGCGCCCTACCGCAAGGCGAAGGAACGGGGCGTCAAGCTCATCGGCGCGACCAGCCACTACGTCACCGAAGACCTCGACGAGGGCCCGATCATCGAGCAGGACGTCGCCCGTGTCACCCACGCGATGACCGCGGCCGATCTCCAGGCCCGCGGCGCGTACGTCGAACGGGCGGTGCTCTCCCGCGCCGTGCAGTGGCACGCCGAAGACCGCGTCATCCGACACGGCAACCACACGATCGTCTTCACCTGATCAAGACGGATGCTGCGGGCCGCAGCATCCGTCATCACAGACCACACAACCCACGAACAGAGAGGTTCCCCATGGCGAAGAATCTGCAGGAGCTGCTCGACGCGCAGAACGCCGTCGAGATGCTGCGCAACTCGCAGATCGGCTCGTACATCTACCCGGTGGTCCCCGCGGACTTCCAGAACTGGATCAAGGAGCAGCGGGCGTGGCGTGACACGGCCGTGCTCTACGACCAGTCGCACCACATGGACAATGTGTTCCTCAAGGGCTCGGACGCGATCCGGCTGATCTCCGACACGGCCATCAACTCGGTCGCGACCTTCCCGGTGAACCGCGCCAAGCAGTATGTGCCGACGACCGCGTCGGGCCACGTCATCGGCGACGGCATCCTCTTCCACGAGGCCGAGGACGAGTACGTCTACGTCGGCCGCGCGCCGGCGTCGAACTGGCTGCTCTACCACGGCGAGACGGGCGGCTACTCGAACCTCGACATCACCGTCGACCGCCGCTCGCCGTCGCGCCCCTATGGCGACGCGGTGAGCCGCCGCTACTACCGGTTCCAGATCCAGGGTCCGGCGGCATGGAACGTCATCGAGAAGCTCAACGGCGGGCCGCTCGAGCAGCTGAAGTTCTTCAGCATGTCCGAGATGCAGATCGGCGGCGCGAACGTCCGCACCCTGCGTCATGGCATGGCGGGCGCCCCCGGCCTCGAGGTCTGGGGCCCGTACGAGGACCACCACCGCGTGCGCGACATCATCGTCGAGGCGGGCGCCGAGTTCGGCCTCGTGCCGGTCGGCTCCCGGGCGTACCCGTCGAACACGCTCGAGTCCGGCTGGATCCCGTCGCCGCTGCCGGCGATCTACTCCGGCGAAGAGGAGCGCGGCTACCGCGAGTGGCTCGGCGTCGACAGCTACGAGGCGACCGGCACGCTCGCGGGGTCCTTCGTGTCGGAGGACATCGAGGACTACTACCTCACCCCGTGGGAGCTCGGCTACGGCTCGTTCGTGAAGTTCGACCACGACTTCATCGGCCGTGACGCGCTCGAGAAGATCGACCCCGCGACGCAGCGGCGCAAGGTCACGCTCGCGTGGAACGCCGAGGACGTCACGAAGATCTTCGCCTCGCTCTTCGACACCGAGGGCGAGAGCTACAAGTTCTTCGACCTGCCGCTGGCGAACTACGGGTCGGCGAACTACGACTCGGTGACGGATGCCGACGGCAACGTCGTCGGATTCTCGATGTTCACCGGGTACAGCGCCAACGAGAAGCGCGCCCTGTCACTCGCGACAGTGAACCCCGATGTGCCCGAGGGCGCCGAGGTGACGGTCGTGTGGGGCGAGCCGAACGGCGGCACCACGAAGGCCTCGGTCGAGCCGCACAAGCAGCTCGAGGTGCGCGCGGTCGTCTCGCCCGTGCCGTACTCGACGGTCGCCCGTCAGACCTATCACGGGGGCTGGCGCACGCAGTACCAGCCGGCCTGAGCCGTCCGGTCGCAGCGAACGGACCGAAGGGGTCCGCCCACGCCGGGCGGGCCCCTTCGGGCATTGCGGGCGACGTCGCGCCGGGGCAACCCGATCCTGTCGCTACGCTCGGGAACGAGAGGAGACGCATGAGTCTGCGCTACGCACTGCTGGCGATCCTGCGGGTGGGGCCGCTGTCGGGCTACGACCTGCAGAAGCAGTTCCACCAGTCGGTCGGCCACGTGTGGCACGCGCCCGACTCGCAGATCTACCCAGAGCTGCGCAAGATGGAGGAGCTCGGCCTCATCGAGGGCGAAGAGCAGCCGCGCGGTGAGCGCGGCACGCGGCGGATGTACCACGTGACGGAGGCCGGCGAGCAGGCGTTCCTCGCATGGATGAGCTCTCCCCTGGACTATCAGCGCGTGCGCGACCCCGCGCACCTGCGCGCCGCCTATCTCGAAGCGGCGACCCCCGAGGCCGCGCGCACGTTCCTCGAACGGCACATCGCCCAGTGGGAGGGCGAGCTGGCGCAATGGGAGGGCGAGCTCGAGCGCATCGACGCCGTCGCCAACCCGATGCTGGTGCGCCGGCTCAGGGTGACGCCCGACGCCGACCGCGAGCGCACCATCGCGTACAAGCGCTTCGCCTACGAGGGCCTCGTCGAGCGCGCCCAGGGGGAGATCGCCTGGGCCCGCCGAGGCCTCGCACTGGTGGATCGCCTGGGACCCTGACCCCCGTCCCCGTCCCCGTCCCCCGTCCCCCGTCCCCCGTCCCCCGTCCCCCGTCCGGCCCCGATCCGCGAGAGTGCAGCTGCTCGCCGAGAGGTAGGGAACCAACCACCCTCTCGTCCACCAGCTGCACTCTCGCGGTCTGCATCCCCGGGCCGGCGACGCCAGCCCGGGGATGCAGGGGCGAGGGTCAGGGCTTGCCGGCCGCCTTCTTCACCTTCTGGGTCTCGGCCGAAAGCAGGGTCTGCGCGACGAGGTCGTCTGCCGACACCGTCACCCGGACCCGCAGCTGCACTCCGACGAGGTCGGCCGTGGGGCTGAACGACGCCTCCGTGGCTCCGGCGACAGGTGTGCCGTCCGCGATCCACTGGTAGGCGAGCGTGGCGCCCTCCGGCCCATCGACCTGCGCGGTCACCACCTCGCCGACGCGCGGGGTGCCCGCGACCACCGGCGCGGCTGCGGTGACGGTGTCGGTCGTCCCGAAGTCGAGCCACGTGCCTTCCAGCGGCTTGTAGCCCTGCGGGCGCTCATCCCAGTCGCAGACGCCCGCCGGGAACGTCGCGAGCAGTCGCGCCCACTGCGCGTCGCTCATCGCCGGATAGTCGGTCCGCGCCGGCTGTGTCAGCGCGCACTTGAGACCGTCCGCGATCAGCGGCATGCCCGCCTCCGCCCGCGGCTGCGAGTGGTACGGGTACAGCGTGTTGCACGCCGTCGACGGGTCGTCGTAATCGAGCGGCTCGGCGATGAACGCCAGCTGCGCGTCGAAGCAGCCGTCGACGAGGTCCGCTGGCCGCGCGGCTATGGTGCGTGCACGGTCGCCGGGGCCGCCGGCAGCCTCGATCGCGTCGAGCCAGTCCTCCAGCTTGTCGAGCGCGGCCACCCGCATCTGGTTGGTGTTGGCCGTTATGTTGGCGCCCGTCCAGTTGACGTGCGTGCCGGCGTCGCCGTAGGCCGCGAGCATGCGCTCGCGGATGATGGCCGACCGGTACCGCTCGTGGAAGTCGCCCGTGGGGTCGGTGTAATTGCGGATCTCGATCACCGGCGTCCACGCCAGACCGCCCGTCATCATGTTGATGCGCCCGGTCTGGTACGCCCGCTCGATCGCCTCGACGCTCGCCTCGGAACGTGCCGCGGTGCGGTTGCCGTCGACGCCCATGCCGCCGACCTGCTCGTTCAGCGACACGAACTGCTCCACCGTGATCTCGCCGCTCTGCAGGGCGTTCCAGCCGTACTGCACACCGACGTTGTCAGGCTCCACGCGCAGGCCGCGTCCCTCGGCATCCGTGCCGTAGACGTTCTTCACCATGTCGGCGATCGTGCACCGGAGGCCGTCGGGATTCGACGGCGACCAGCGGTCGGCGACCGGGATCGCCGCGTTGCAGCCCCGGTTGGGGTCGTCGACACCGTCGAAGAACGTGAATCCGAAGCACGTCCCCGACAGGGCGTGCCCCGTGACCGCGACCTTCTGCGCGTCGGTCCAGCCGGCGCCGGCCGGCGAGTTCCAGTAGTTGAGGAGACCTCGGCAGTCGTGGCCGCCGATCGTGGTCGACCGTTCGTCGGGGTACCCGATCTCGCCGAGCACGCCGTCGAGGATGCCCGGGTAATTGTTGGCGAGCAGCAGCTGCTGCATGGTGCCCGCCGACCCGCCCGAGCCGATCGTGTAGTCGACGGGTCCGAGCTGCTCGACGACGTGCTCCTTGACCATCATCGCGGTCTCGGCGCTCGTGACGTCGTTGCAGTTCTGCGCGTAGACGTTGAACGTCGCCGAAGCGACCGCGTAGCCGCGGCTGAGGAAGAGGTCGTTCTGCACGCCGCCGGTGCTGCTGCCCTGCCAGTACCCGACGCCGCACGCGCCGCCGAACGTGTAGACGAGCTTGCCGTTCCAGCCCGGGGTGGCCGTCCACGGTGCGGGCTCGGCCGTGCCGGGGACGTGGAGCACCGCGGTCTCGTAGACCGCGCGGTTGATGGTGCCGCGCTCGATGCGCACGATGAAGGGGACCGTCTCACCGTCCACCGTGGTGGTGGCGAGGTCGGCCGGGGTGGATCCGTCGGTCGGATAGTTCGCGAACTGTCCGGCAGTCGTGCGGTAGCGGTAGCTGACCGAGGGAGCCGCGACGTGGCAGTCCTCGTCGACCGCGCCGAGGTTCCACGGCGCGCCCGATGCCGTGCAGTACATGGGATGCTGCGGCCCCGAGAACACCGGACCCGTGACGGGGTGGTTCTCGATCTCGAGCTCGGCCTGCACCTGGCCGTTCTTCTTGGTGACCTGGATCTCGCTGACGCCCAGCGGCAGTCCCTCGACCAGCCCGATCAGCCGCCCGTCGACCGGGTGGAACGATTCGGTCACGTCGACACCGGCCGACACGATGCGGAAATCGTCGCGGGCTCCGGCCACCGAGACCAGCGCGTCGCCGCCGGAGACGCTGTCGGCGCGCCCGGACTCGATATCGATCGTGACCGGCTGCGAAGCGCTGACCGCGGTCGGCAGGGACAGGCCGGCGAGGATCAGTCCCGCCGAGGCGAGCACCCCCATCACGAGCGGCCCGGTTCTGGATCTCTTCATTGCACCCTCCGTCGACGTCGTCGTCATGGCGCAGCATCGTCGCTGCCGCCTACGCGACAGAGTAGAACTCGTGGTGACGCTCGTCAACGAAAGATTAAGTGTTAGCCTGCTCCGTCATCCGGCGTCGGGTGACACGCTGTGCGAGGTCGGCGTCGATCCCGCCGACCAGCGCGCGGACGCGACTCTCCGCGGCGTCTCCGAGCTCGTTGTAGCGCCGCGCCCACGCCCGGCGCGTACCGGCACGCGGCCAGTCGCCGGGCACCAGCTCGGCGGGCATGCCGGTGTCGAGCAGGCGGAACACCTGCCAGCCCAGCATGAGCCGCATGCGCTCCACGAAGGCCGCCACGGGCCCATCCGGCTGTCCCGGCTTCATGGCGGCCGCGAATCGTCGATACTCGGCGGCGATGTCGTCGAGGTTCCAGGCCGACTGCGCACCACCCGCGATCGTCGTCTGGAGGGTGGCGCGCATCGCCGTGACGTCGCCGACGCCGAGGTCGCGAAGCTCGGACATCGCCGCCGCGGCACGATCACGTGGCGACACCCACACGCCGTCGTACAGCGGCGCGAACCCGAGCCAGCGGAGCCGGGATCGCGCGAGGTGCCGCGACGACCGCTCGGACTCGGGGATCGAGAAGGCGAGGACCGTCCACAACCCGTCCCATGAGGGCTCGACCAGACCGAACGACTCGAGCCAGGCGCCCTCCTCCTCGACGATCTCCAGAGCCCGCGGGGTGAGGCTGTGGGTCGTCCGCCGGCCCGCCCGCTCGGCCACCAGCAGCCCGCCGCGCACCATTCGGGCCAGCGTCGCCCGCGCGGCGGCCTCCTTGAGACCGAGGTCGGTCAGCGCGGTCACGAGGGCGCCGGTCGGAAGAGGATCGTCGACGCCCCACCAGTAGTCGCCGAAAACGGTGAGGACCTGTCGGACCGGCGAGACCCGGCGGAACTCGGGCGAGCCGGCAGCGTCCTCGGCGAGAGTCATGCGTGACATCCTCCCACCGGCGCCGGTGGACGATATCACGCTCGAGTGGTGAGTCAAGATTGGCGACGATTTTCGCGCGAATTTCGTATGAGATTCTTCGCGATCATCGGCTCCTCGCGAGATAGTGTCAGTGCACGGACGAAGACGCCGAAGGGGGTTGGCCAGATGACGGATGCTGCGGTGCTGAGCGACGACGAGACCACAGAGCGTCCCGACCTGACGCAGGTGATCCGCGAGGCGATCCTCGACGCGCAGTTCGCGCCGCATCAGCGCCTCATCGAGGCCGATCTCAGCGAGCGCTACGGCGTGTCGCGGGCCTCCGTGCGCACGGCCCTGCTGAACCTCGCCGGCGAAGGGCTCGTCGAGCGCCTCCCCAACCGCGGGTCGCGCGTCCGCGCGATCACGGTCGACGAGGCGATCGAGATCGTCGAGGTGCGGATCGGCCTCGAGACCCTGTGCGCCCGCAAGGCCGCCGAGAACCTCACCCCCGCCGACGCCGAGGAGCTCCGGGCGCTGCGCGCCGACATCGAGGCCGCGATCGGGTCGGGCGACCTCATGGGGTACTCGCGCCTGAACCAGGAGCTCGACCGGCGCATCCGCGACCTCAGCCGTCACGGCACCGCGACCCAGCTTCTCGAGCGCCTGCGCGCGCAGTCCGCTCGCCACCAGTTCCGGCTCGCCTTCCACCCGGGCCGCGCCGCGACGTCGGCGCCCGAGCACGTCGCGATCATCGACGCGATCCTCGCGAAGGACCCCGACGCCGCCGAGGCCGCGACCCGCGCCCACCTCTCGGGCATCGTCGAGGTGCTGCACGGCATGGAGTGAGAAGCGGCGGCGGGTCGCAGCATCCGTCTCCCGCATCAGGTGATCTGGCGAGAACAGGACGATCCGCGCCGAATCATCCTGCCTCCGTCAGATCTCCTGATTTCGAGAACGGCGGAGGGGCGGACGGATGCCTCCGCCCGCCCTTCCGCCGGGCTCAGGTCACTGACCCCATGACTCGGCCGGGGCGTAACCCTTGCCGTTGTACTTCTGCACCTGCACGGTCGAAACCGCGGGCTGGCCGTCGACGGTGGTGTCGACGGTGGAGCCTTCGAGCATCAGCGGTGCCGTGAAGCCCGAGACGTCGCGCAGCGCCTCCATGAAGTTCTCGCGCGTCGGCTCGGTCATGTTGCCGAAGACCTCCTCGAGCGTCGCGCCGATCTGGTACGACCAGACGCAGTGCGGGAACGCGGGGACGTCGGGGTAGTTCGCGTACTCCGCGAGCTGCTCGAGGAAGGCGGCGCCCTCCTCACTCTCGGCGAACGTCGGCGCGGCCGCAGACTGCGCGAACGCGACGGTGTAGACGCCGGGGAACGCCGTGGCGCCACCGGGCTCGAGGATGGCCGTCGGGCTCGACGTGTTCGACGGCAGGAACCACGAGGGCAGCCAGCCCAGCTCCTGCGTCTTCTGCAGCGACGAGATCACGAGCGGTGTGATCGACATGGCGTTGAAGAACACGTCCGCGCCCGAGCCGGCGAGCTCGGTCAGCTGCGCGTCGACCGAGGTGTCGGTGGCCTCGTAGGTGAGCTCCTTGACGACCTCGATGTTGTCGGCACCCTCGATGGCCGACTTGAAGCCCTCGACGTAGCCCTCGCCGTAGTCGTCGTTCTGCGACAGGATCGCGACCGTGTGGTCTTCGCTCGAGCTCGCCAGCAGCTCGCCGAACGCCTCACCCTCGTTCTGGTAGATCGGAACGAAGCCGAGCTGCCACGGGCTCTCCTCCTGGTTGCTGAAGATGGGGTCGCCCGTCTGGATCAGCACCTGCGGCACCTCGTCGGCGATCGCCGCGTCGCGCCACGCCCGGTTGGTGGGCGTGCCGAGTCCGGCGGTCATCGCGAACACACTGCTCTTGAGCTGGTCGTAGTTGGCCTTGGCCTTCTGCGGGTCGTACTCGTCGTCGAGCGCCTCGATCTCGACGGTGCGGGTCTTGCCGTCGCCGAACTCGACGCCGCCGTCGGCGTTCTTGGCACCGAAGTAGGCCGTGATGCCGGCGACGGTGCACGTGCCGGGGCCGGCCGTGGGTCCCGACAGCGGAGTGGTGATCCCGAGGGTGATGGAGTCGTCGGTGATGCCGGGACTCGCCGCAGCGCCGCCGTCCTCCGTGCTGTCCGGCGAGCCTCCGCCGCGCGCGCAGCCGGCAGCGAGCACGGCGACGATGCCGATTCCCGCGACGACCGAGGCGACGCGCATCCTTCTGCGATTCGTGCTCATGGGTCCTGCCTCTCTGTGTGGTTTACGACTGCGTCGTAGGGGGTGGGGGTGATGGCGTCGAAGGGGATCCCAAGGCGTCGTCGACGGTCGAGGATCCCGTAACGGATCCTGCGGCATCCGCCTGCATCGCTCCGCCGGCCGGTCCGCGCCCGGTGCCGGCATCGCGGCGGCGGCGACGCCACAGCCGCGGCAGGGACACCAGGCCGCCCGGGAGGATGAACAGCACGACGAGGAGGATCGCGCCCTGGAGCATCGCCGTGATGTTCGGGTCGATGAGGTTCGTGATCTGCGGCAGCAGCACGTACCAGGCGCCGCCGAGGAGCGAGCCGATGATGCTGCCGGCGCCGCCGATGACCATCGAGGCGAGCAGCTCGATCGAGTGGCCGAAGTGCAGTGTCTCGGGCGACGTGTACTGGATCACGACCATATAGAGGAAGCCGCTCACACCGCCGATGAGCGAGGCGATCGTGAACGCCAGCACCTTGTAGCGGTAGGGCGAGACGCCCATCGACGCGGCGACCGCCTCGTTGCCCTTCACGATGGCGAACGCGCGCCCGTACTTGCCGCGCACGAGGTTGCGCGTGAGCAGGAACGTGATCGCGCCGATGAGGATCACGATGTACAGCTGCCACTGGTCGTCGTAGAGGCCGGTCCACTCCGGCGCGCTCGAGAAGCGGGCGGAGGTGCCCTGCGATCCGCCGGTGAAGTCCGACAGCCGCTTCGCCAGCGGCAGACCCACGAGCGGGAGCGCGATCGTCACCATGGCGATCGCGAGACCGCCGAGGCGCGCCGCGGCGAGCGCGACCAGGAGTCCGAACACGGCCGGCACGATGCACGCGAGCGCGAACACGAGCACGATGTTCCAGTCCTGGTTGACGCCGTACGCCGTGACGTACGCACCGACGCCGACGAAGAAGATCTGGCCCAGCGAGACCTGGCCGGTGTAGCCCATCACGACGTTGAGGCCGAGGACGGCGACGGCGAAGACGCCGATGCGCGCGATCGTCTGGTTGGCGAACTCCGGCAGGATCAGCGGCCCCACGATGAGCAGCACGACGACGAGGCCGACCCCCGCCCACTTCACCCAGGGGCGCGTCCAGAACTCCGCGGTCGAAGGCATCAGACGCGCACCACCGCTTTCCGGCCGAACAGGCCCTGTGGCCGCACGATGAGCACGACGAAGATGAGGATGAAGGGCACGGCGATCTTGAGGTCGTGTCCGATGAAGGGGACGTAGACGGCGGCGAGGTTCTCGAGCACGCCGATGAGCCACGCCGCGACGACGACGCCGATCGGGCTCGAGAGACCGCCGAGGATGCAGGCGGCGAGCGCGTAGACGAGCGCGCCGTCCATCATCCCGGGCGTGAGGGTCAGCTGCGGCGCGACCAGCACGCCCGCCACCGCGCCGAGCACGGCGGCCAGTCCCCAGCCGACCATGAGGTTGCGCCCGACGTTGATGCCCGAGAACGCCGCCGAGCCGGGGTTGATCGCGACCGCCCGCAGCGCCAGGCCGAGCTTCGTGCCGAGGAACAGCGCCTGCAGCAGACCCATGATGACGACGATCACAATGATCGTGCCGAGCGAGCGGACGCTGATCACGGCTCCGCCGATCCGGATCGTCTCGAGCGGGAACAGCGACGGGAAGAGGCGGTTGTTGTACGTCCAGATCCAGGCGCAGAGTCCGGTGATGAAGGTCAGCAGGCCGATCGTCACGACGACCGCGGTGTCGGGGTCGCCGCGCTCGAACCGGCGGAGCAGGTAGCGCTCGATGAGCGCGCCGAGGAAGAACGAGATCACGATCGCGGCGAGGATCGCCAGCACCAGCGGCACGCCGAACCCGTTGAGGGCCCACGCGATGTACGCCGACAGCACGGCCATGCCGCCCTGCGCGAAGTTGATGAGGCCGGTGGCCTGATTGACGAGCACGATCGCGAGAGCGAGCGCGGCGTAGATCGACCCCGTCGACAGGCCGTCGATCACGAGCTGGATGAACGTGCCCACCATCAGCCTCCCAGGTACGCGCGGCGGATCTCGTCCATGCCCTTGAGCTCCGCGGTCGCGCCGGTCAGGACGTTGCGCCCCGTCTCGAGCACCGTCGCGCTGTCGACGAGGGTGAAGGCGAGGTTGGCGTTCTGCTCGACGACGAGCATCGCGATGCCCGACTCGGCGCGCAGCCGCCCGATCGCCTGGTACACGGTCTTGGCGGTGCCGGGGGCGAGACCGAGGGATGCCTCGTCCAGCAGCATCAGGCGCGGCCGGGCCATGATCGCCCGGGCGATGGCGAGCATCTGCTGCTCGCCGCCCGACAGCGCCGATCCGTTCGAGCGGATGCGGTCCTCGAGCTGCGGGAAGAGCTCGAGGCAGTAGTCGACGTCGGCGCGGATCGCCGAGGCGTCCTTGCGGCGGTACGCGCCGACCCGGAGGTTCTCGCGCACCGTCAGATCGGAGAGCGTGCCGCGGCCTTCCGGCACGTGTGCGATGCCGAGGGCGGCGACCTGGTCGGGCCGCAGACCCTTGAGGTCCTTGCCGTCGAAGCGGATCGTGCCGGTCGAGCGGACGGTGCCCGATATCGCGCGGAGCGTCGTCGTCTTGCCGGCGCCGTTCGCACCGAGGATGCCGACCGCGCCACCGTCGGGAACGGTCAGCGAGACGCCCTCGAGCACCTGCACGCGCCCGTAGAACGCGCGGACATCGACGAGCTCAAGCAGCGTCATCGACCGCGTCCTTTCCGAGGTAGGCCTCGACGACGCGCGGGTCGGCCTGCGCCTGCGCCGCCGAGCCCTCCATGAGCTTGCGGCCGTGGTCGAGCACGACCACGCGGTCGGTGAGCGCCGAGATGAGCCCCATGTTGTGCTCGACGATGACGACGGTGATGTCGTCGTCGCGCACGCGCCGCACGGTCTCGATGAGCTGCTCGACCTCGGAGTGCGGGAGCCCCGCGGCCGGCTCGTCGAGCAGCAACAGCCGCGGCTTCATGAGCAGGGCACGGCAGAGCTCGACGCCCTTGTGCAGGCCGTGCGACAGCTCGTCGGCCCGCGTGCGGGCGGCCCAGCCGAGACCGTGGCCCTCGAGCAGGTCGAGCGCCTCCTTGCGCAGCGCCTTCTCGGAGCGCGTGGTGCGGGGCAGCCGCAGCGACCACTCCGCCGGGCCCCCGGGCAGGCGGCTGTGCGCGCCGAGGAGCACGTTCTCGAGGACCGTCTCGCGCAGCTGCAGCGCCGGGTGCTGGAACGTGCGGGCCAGGCCGTGTCGCGCGAGGGTCGCGGGCGGCGAGCCGAGCACCTCGTCGTCGTCGATCGTGATCGAGCCGGCGCTCGGCCGGTAGTGGCCGCTCACGCAGTTGAAGAGCGAGGTCTTGCCGGCGCCGTTGGGGCCGACCAGGCCGGAGATCTGGCCGGGCTCGACCGTGAAGGTCACGTCTTCGAGCACCTTGACACCGCCGAAGTGCAGGCTCACGTCGCGGACTGCGAGCCGAGCGCCCATGGCCCCACCTTTCGCGTCGTCGCGTGGTCGTGGTCGTTCCGGGAGTCGAGTCCCTCCCGTGCTTGGGAAACTACGGATCCGCGGCCAGATTGTCAACGATTTTGGTGTGAAGTTCCGCGACCGTGATCTTCGACACGATGCTGGCGCGCAGCGCGCGGGGGCACAGCATCCGTTTCCGTTCAACGGAATCGCTCTGTCGAGGCCGGCCGGAGCGCTCTTACGCTGACCGCAGGTTCCCCAACCGACGAAGGAAGGTCGACGATGACCACGATGACGGACACCAAGACGGAGTCGCTCGCGCAGGCGATCGACCGCGCCGGCAGCCCCGTGGAGCTGCTGCGCAACCAGAACTGGCCGGCGTTCACGTTCCCGGTGGCGCCGGAGTTCACGAACTGGCGCGACGAGCAGCGCGCGTGGAACACGTCGGTGGCGCTGATGGACCAGTCGCACCACATGACACAGCTGTTCCTCGACGGCGCGGACCTCATTCCGCTCTTGAGCTCGATCTCGCCGAACACGTTCGCGACGTTCCGGCCGGGCGTCGCGAAGCAGCTCATCTCGGTCAACCAGGACGGCTACCTCATCGGCGACGGCATCCTGTTCTACAACTCCGAGGGCCCCGAGGGTGTGGTGCTCATCGGGCACCACATCCTCATCGACTGGGTGCGCTTCAACGTCGAGAAGGCGCAGGCGGACGGCAAGGACGTGCGCTACCGCCTCGAGGCGAACTCGCACATGCGCCAAGGTCCGCCGACGTTCTACCGCTACGAGCTGCAGGGACCCCACGCCGACACCGTGATGGAGAAGGTGTTCGGCGGGCCGGTGCCCGAGATCAAGTTCTTCCACATCGGCGACGTCGAGATCGCGGGGCGCCCGGTCAAGGCGCTGCGCCACGGCATGGCCGGGCAGCCGGGCTTCGAGTTCTACGGCCCGTGGGAGGACAGCGAGGTCGTCCTCGACGCACTCATGGAGGCGGGTGAGGAGCACGGCATCCGCCGCGTCGGCGCGAAGGCGTACTCGTCGTCGCCGCTCGAGTCGGGGTGGGTGCCGACGCCCTTCCCCGCCGTCTTCGACGACGACTTCGCCGAGTACCGCGAGTGGCTGCCCGCCGCGCGCATCGGATCGATCGGCGGATCGCTGTATTCGACCGACGTCCACGACTACTACATGACGCCGTTCGACATCGGGCTCGGGCGCTCGGTGCGCTTCGACCACGACTTCCACGGCCGCGAGGCGCTCGAGAAGCACGCCGAGAACCAGCGCCGCCGCAAGGTCACGCTGATCTGGAACGCCGACGACGTCGCCGCCGTCGTACGCTCGCAGCTGGAGCCCGGCACGCCGGCCAAGTACCTCGACTTCCCGAAGGCGCGGTACGGGCTGTACCAGATGGACCAGATCCTGAAGGACGGCGAGCAGGTGGGCATTTCGACGGATGCCGGTTACGTGGCGTACGACCAGCTCTACATGTCGCTGGCGACCCTGGACGCCGGCATCCGCGACGGCGACGAGGTCGAGGTCGTGTGGGGCGAGGACCCGATCTCGCGCAAGGACTCGGTCGAGCAGCACCGGCAGGTGCGGATCCGCGCGACCGTCGCCCCCGCGCCGTACCACGACTACGCCCGCACGGTGTACCGCCAGAACGCCTGAACCGCCAACCCCGCGCCGGCGCCCGGATTCCGCTGAGCGGAACCGCGGCGCCGGTGCGGGGTTAGCATGGCGGCGTCGTCGAGGAGGATGCCGTGGCACGAGGATCGGCCGGAGAGTCGGTGCTTCACCGGCACCTGCGCGTGCTCGAGAGCTTCGACGCGTGGCATCCGTTCCTCACGCTGACCGAGATCGCCGACGCGTCGGGCATCCCGCCGTCCACCGCGCACCGCCTCATCGCCGAACTCGAGCACGAGGGCCTCCTCGAGCGCCTGCCGGATCGCACCTACCGCCTCGGGGTACGGCTCTGGGAGTTCGCGAGCCGCACGCCCGGCGCCGTCGGGCTGCGCGAGATCGCCCGCCCGTGGCTGGGTGCGGTGCACGAGCGGGTTCGTCAGCACGCGCAGCTGGGCGTGCTGAGCGGCCGGGACGTGCTCTTCATCGATCGGATGTCGACCCGCGACGCCGTCGTCAACGCGACGCTGATCGGGGGCCGCATCCCGCTGCACGCATCGTCGAGCGGGCTGGTGCTGCTGGCATACGCCGATGCGGCGCTCGTCGCCGACGTGATCGCCGGAGGGCTGCGGACGTACACCGCGCGCACGATCCGCACCGGACCCGAACTGCGCGCGCAACTGCGCCGCGTGCGGGAGGAGGGCTACGCCGTCACCGAGGGGCACATCCACCCCGAGTCGCGCGGGATCGCCGTGCCCGTCACCGGACCCGGCGGCACCGTGTACGCCGCGATCGGTGTCGTGGTGCCCAACGACGGCGCC
Organism: Microbacterium trichothecenolyticum; assembly: GCF_041938625.1. Classification (GTDB taxonomy): domain Bacteria; phylum Actinomycetota; class Actinomycetes; order Actinomycetales; family Microbacteriaceae; genus Microbacterium; species Microbacterium trichothecenolyticum_D. The sequence continues at coordinate 4,368,952 of NZ_CP169427.1, forward strand.
TCGACGCATGCGTACGCCGAGCTGCTGCGCCGCGCCGCCGCGGGCATCGCGCGCGACCTCGCGGTCGCGTACCGGCCCGACGTCGACGAGCGGACCCACGGCATCCGCTCGCTGGTGAGCGGCTCACGACGCTCGCTCGAGTATCTCGAGAGCCTCGACACCGACCCGCGCGGCTCGGGTACTCATCCCGCCCTCGGCCCGACGCCGGTGCCCTAGGGTCTGCAGCATGACGACGATCGCGGTCCTGGGGCTCGGCGAAGCCGGGCGGCGGTACGCGCGCGGCCTCGCGCACGCCGGAGCGGAGGTGCGCGGCTTCGACCCCGCGCACGATCTCGGCGACCCCGATGTGCCGCAGTTCGCCTCCCTCGCCGATGCCCTCGCCGGGGCCGACGTCGCGCTGAGCCTCGTGACCGGCCATGCTGCAGCATCCGTCGCTCGCGAAGCCCTGCCGCATGTCGCCGCGGGTGCCGTATACGCCGATCTCAACACGGGGGCGCCCGAGCTCAAGCAGCGCATCGCCCGGCTCGCCGCCGACCGCGGGCTCGCGATGGCCGACGTCGCGGTGCTCGCGCCGGTGGTGCGCGCGGGACACCGCACGCCGCTGCTCGCCAGCGGACCGGGCGCGCGGGAGTTCGCCGCGCGGATCGGGCCGTTCGAGGTGCCGGTCGACGTGGTCGACGGCGACGCCGGCGAGGCCGCCCGCCTGCGGCTGCTGCGGAGCGTGTTCATGAAGGGCCTCGCGGCGCTCGTGCTCGAAGGGCTCGGCGCGTCGCGTGCTGTGGGCGCGGAGGACTGGCTCCGCGCGCAGATGGCACAGGAACTGGGCCCCGACGGCGCCGCGCTGATCGACCGCCTCGTCGACGGCTCGACGACGCACGCAGTGCGCCGCGAGCACGAAGTGCGCGCCGCCCTCTCCGCGCTCGAGGCGTCGGGCCAGCACGCCGACATGACCCGCGCGACGCTCGCGTGGTTCGAGCGGCTGGTGGCCGAGCGCGACCACGACTGACGCCACTCGCCGAGGTGGCACAACACGCCGTCATCGCCGGGGCGACACGACCACGAGCGCCACCTTCGTCGGCCGCGCGCCGTCCCGGGCCCGCCCCGTGCCGAGCCCCGGCCGACGGCGCCTGCAGCCCCGGGCCCGACCGCGCCCAGCGCCGTGCCCGGCCGACCGCGCCCCGTGCTGCTACACCGCCGCGGCGGCCGTGCGCCAGCCGCCGTGGTACTCCTGGCGGGCGGTCACGGCGTACGGCACCGGGCTCACCACCGCACGCACCGCCAACTGCTCGTGCGGCTCGACGGTGGTCTTGCGCGAGCCGCCGTCGGGCTCGCCCCACACCACGCGCACCTCGGCGCCGATCGGCACGTCGCGGTCGACGGTCGCGAGCGACAGGCCGCGCTTCTCGTTGGCCGTGACGCCCGTGAACAAAGACAGGCCGATCGTGTCGCCATCGGCGTCGATCACGGCGTCGTAGTTCGACGAGCCGTAGTTCGCGTTCGGCAGGTCGAAGAACTGGTACCCGGGGCCCTCGCGGTCGATCACGGTGGTGAGGAGCTTGGCGAGGTCTTCGTCGTTCCACGCGAGCGTGACCTTCTTGCGCTGCGTCTCGGGGTCGACCTGCTCCAGCGCCTCGCGGCCGATGAAGTCGTGGTCGAACTTCACGAACGAGCCGTAGCCGAGGTCCCACGGGTTGAGGTAGTAGTCCTCGATGTCCTCCGACACGAACGACCCGGCGAGCGCGTTGATCGCCTCGTAGCTGTTCGCCGGGAGCCACTCGCGGTAGCGGCGCTCGATGTCGCCGCCGGTGTAGATCGCCGGCAGCGGCGACGGGATCCAGCCCGACTCGAGCGTGTTCGACGAGTACGCGCGCGAGCCGCACGGCTCGAGGCCGAACTCGCGGCCCGCCTCGAGCACCGCGTCGCGGATGCGCCCGTGCTCGGCGTACGGGCCCCAGATCTCCAGGCCCGGCGCTCCGGCCATGCCGTGGCGGAGCGTGCGCACGTGCTGCCCCGCGATCTCGAGCTCGCCCATGTGGAAGAACCGCACCTGCTCGACCTCGTGTCCGGCGAGCTTCTCGATGATGGGCCACGCGTTCGGCCCCTGGATCTGGAACCGATAGAACTCGCGCGTCACCGCCGCGCCGTACGGGCGCGACGGCGAGCGGTCGTCGTAGCGGGTCTCGACGTCATAGCCGCCGGTCTCGGCGTGGAACTGCAGCCAGTTCGCGCCGGGCGCGCGGCCGACGTAGACGTACTCGTCCTCCGAGAGATGGAACAGGATGCCGTCGCCGATCACTCCGCCCGTCGACGAGGTCGGCACGAACTGCTTCGCCGTGTTCACCGGGAAGTTCGCGAACGAGTTGATGCCGGTGTCGGAGAGCAGCGTGAGCGCATCCGGTCCCGTCATGAAGAAGTTCACCATGTGGTGGGTCTGGTCGTAGAGCACGGCCGTCTCGCGCCAGGCCTTCTGCTCGCGCCGCCAGTTCGAGAACTCGGCCGGTACCACCGGGTAGATATACGTGCCCAGCTGCGAGTTGCGGAGCATCTCGACGACGCTCCCCCGCTCGTCCATGAGTTCCTGCAGATTGCTCGCCATGCCTGTCTCGACTTCCTCGTCCAGTGGGTGATGCCGGGTGACCTGACCGCGATGCTACGTGGCGGCGATACCTACAGCCAGAGGTATTTGGTCGCCACGATTGTAGACAATTTGTTGACCATTTCGCCACCGGTATGGTTCGCTGGCCCCATGACAGACACCGCCGTCGACACGCTCCTCGTCGTCAGCGCCCACGCCGGCGACTTCGTGTGGCGGGCGGGCGGCGCGATCGCCGCCGCGGCCCTCCGGGGCGAGCGCGCGGTGGTCGCCTGTCTCTCGTACGGTGAGCGCGGCGAGTCGGCGAGCCAGTGGCTGGACGGCAAGTCGCTGGACGAGATCAAGCGCATCCGGCGCGACGAGGCCGAGGCCGCAGCATCCGCTCTCGGAGCCGAGATCGAGTTCCTCGACCTCGGCGACTACCCGCTCGTCGAGTCGCGCGACGCGGTGTCGCGCCTGGTCGACCTGTACCGGCGCGTGCAGCCCACGCTCGTGCTCACGCACACGCTGCGCGATCCGTACAACGGCGACCACCCCGCGGCCGCCCGGATGGCGCTGGAGGCACGCGTGCTCGCGCAGGCGATCGGCGTCGCGAACTCCGACGGCAGCTACCCCGGCAAGGACGACATCATCGGCGCCCCGCCGGTGTTCTTCTTCGAGCCGCACCAGCCCGAGCAGTGCGACTTCACTCCGAACGTGCTCCTCGACATCACCGAGGCGTTCGGGCGCAAGCGCGCCGCGATGGAGTGCCTGCCCGCGCAGAAGCACATGTGGTCGTACTACACCGACCTCGCGATCCGCCGCGGCGTCCAGCTCAAGCGCAACGCCGGCCCGAACCTCGGCCTCCACCACGAGACCATGGGCGAGGCCTACATGCGGCACTTCCCGCAGGTCACCGCGGTGCTGTCGTGAGCGGAGTGCGCCCGTGATGAAGCCCGTCATCGTCACCGACATCGAGCGGACGGATGCTGCGACCGCCCGCGCGCTCGGATCCCACGGCGTCGCGACGGTGCACGAGGCGATGGGCCGTACGGGACTCGTGGGTCCTGGCATCCGTCCCATCCAGGACGACGTGCGCGTCGCCGGAACCGCGGTCACCGTGCTGAGCCACCCCGGCGACAACCTCATGATCCACGCCGCCGTCGAGCAGTGCCGCGAAGGCGATGTGCTCGTGGTCACCACGACGTCGCCCTCGCTGGACGGCGCGTTCGGCGAGCTGTTCGCGACGGCCCTGCAGGCGCGCGGCGTGCGCGGGCTCGTCACGACGACCGGGGTCAGGGACATCGCGGAACTGCGCGGGATGGGCTTCCCGGTGTGGTCGGCGGCCGTGTTCGCGCAGGGCACCGTGAAGGCGACGCCCGGTTCGGTGAACGTGCCCGTGGTGATCAACGGAGTGACGGTGCGCCCGGGCGACGTGATCGTCGCGGACGACGACGGCGTGCTGTGCGTTCCCCGGCGGGACGCGGCCGAGGCCCTCGCCGCCGCCGACGCGCGCATCGCGAAGGAGGAGGCCGACCGCTCCGCGTACCGCGGCGGTGAGCTGAGCCTCGACCGCAAGGGACTGCGGCCGCTGCTCGCCGAGCTCGGCATCGAGTACGTCACGCAGGCCGAGTACGAGGCGCGCGACCATGAGCGCGCCTGACTCCGTGCAGGGCGGCATCCGCTGCATGCTCATGCGGGGCGGCACGTCGAAGGGCGCGTACTTCCTCGCCACGGATCTGCCGGAAGATCCGGCCGAGCGCGACGACCTGCTGCTGCGGATCATGGGCTCGCCCGATCCGCGCCAGATCGACGGCATCGGCGGCGCGCACCCGCTGACCAGCAAGGTCGCGGTGGTGTCGCCGTCGAGCGCCGAGGGCGTCGATGTCGACTATCTGTTCCTGCAGGTCGGGGTCGACACGGCGACAGTGGCCGATGCCCAGACCTGCGGCAACCTGCTCGCCGGCATCGGTCCGTTCGCGGTCGAGCGGGGCCTGGTCTCTGCCACGGGCGCGCGCACGACGGTGCGGATCCGGCTCCTCAATACCGGGGATGCCGCGACTTCGGTCTTCACCACGGTCGACGGCCGCCCCGACTACGACGGCGATGCCGCCATCGACGGGGTTCCGGGCACGGCGTCGGCCATCGAGCTCGAGGTCGGGGGCGGTCCCGGCAAGGCGCTGCTGCCGACCGGCCACCCCGCCGATGACCTCGACGGCGTCACCGCGACACTCATCGACAACGGGATGCCGGTCGTGCTCCTGCGCGCCGACGAGCTCGGCGTCGACGGCTCCGCGTCGCCCACGGCGCTCGAGGCCGACGCCGATCTCGCCGCGCGCATCGAGCGCATCCGGCTCGCCGCTGGCCCCCTCATGGGACTCGGCGACGTGTCGGCGCAGACGGTGCCGAAGATGATCCTGCTCTCGCCACCGCGCGCGGGCGGCGCGATCTCGACCCGCGCCTTCATCCCGACGCGCGTGCACACGGCGATCGGCGTGCTGATGGCAGCATCCGTCGCCGCCGCCCTTCGGATCCCCGGCGCGGTGGGGCACGACATGGCCGGCCCGCTCGACGAGGAGGACACCGCGATCGAGCACCCGAGCGGCACCTTCCCGTCTCGCGTCCGCGTCACCACGGACGAAGCCGGCGCCTGGCGCGCGACCTCGTTCTCCCGGCGGACGGCCCGCAAGCTCTTCGACGGCACGGTCTTTCCGAGGCCGCGCCGATGAACCACGTCAGAGAGGACGCCCCATGACCGCCGACACATCGTTCGACGTCGCCCACCTCGCCCACGTCGAGCTGCTGACGCCGACCCCGACCGAGAGCCGCTGGTTCTTCGAGGACCTGCTGGCCATGCGCGTGGTCGCCGAAGACGGCGACTCGGTCTACCTGCGCACGTGGGACGAGTACCAGCTGTACACGATCAAGCTGACGGCATCGGATGCTGCGGGCGTGGGTCGCACGTCGTTCCGGGCGTCGTCGCCGCAGGCGCTGGAGCGGCGCGTCACCGCGATCGAGGCGACAGGCCTCGGGCGCGGCTGGGTGGACGGCGACGTGGGCTGCGGGCCGACGTACGAGTTCACCGACCCCGACGGCCACACGATGGGGATCTTCTACGAGGCCGAGCGGTACGAGGCCGGTGACGACGACCGTCCGGCGCTGAAGAACCAGGCCTCGCGGTTCCCGGGCCGGGGTGTGAACGCGCGCCGTCTCGACCACATCAACTACCTCGCGAAGGACGTCGAGGCGAACGGCGCGTTCCTGCGCGACGCGCTGGGGATGCGCGAGTCCGAGCGCATCCGCCTCGACAGCGGCAGGTTCGCCGCGTGGTGGTTCCACTTCTCGCTGAAGTCGTACGACGTCGTCTACTCCGACGACTGGACCAAGCACGGCAACCGGCTGCACCACATCGCGTTCGCGCCCGACACCCGGGAAGACATCCTCAAGGCCGCCGACATCTTCCTCGAGAACGGCATCCACATCGAGTCCGGCCCGCACAAGCACGCGATCAACCAGACGTTCTTCCTCTACGTCTGGGAGCCCGGGGGAAACCGCATCGAGTTCGCCAACGCCGGCGCCCGACTCCTGCTGGACCCCGATCAGCCCGTCGTGGAATGGACGGAGGCCGAGCGCCGCAAGGGCCAGGCCTGGGGCATGAAGACGATCGAGACCTTCCACACCCACGGCACCCCGGTGGTCGACGCGCCCGGTCACTGAGCCCGGCGCGCCCGGCTCAGCTGCCATCTCGGGTTTGGGGCGCATTCACTCCGTTGGGGCGCAGATTCTGCGCCCCAACGGACGAAATGCGCCCCAAACCCGAAGCGCGGGGCCGAGGTCGGGGCTCAGCGCCAGACGTCGGCGGCGATGTCGACGACCTCGCGCACCTTGGCCCACTGCTCGTCCTCGGTGAGGACGTTGCCCTCCTCGGTCGAGGCGAAGCCGCACTGGGGGCTCAAGGCCAGCTGCTCGAGCGGGGCGAACGCCGCAGCCTCGTCGATGCGATGCTTCACCGCATCCACATTCTCGAGCTCTCCGGTCTTCGACGTGATGAGCCCGAGCACGACCGTCTTCTCGCCCTCCGGCAGGAACCGCAGCGGCTCGAAGCCGCCGGCGCGCTCGCTGTCGTACTCGAGGAAGTAGCCGTCGTAGGCGGTGTTGCCGAGCAGCTGCTCGGCGACCGGCTCGTACCCGCCCGACGAGATCCACGTCGAGCGGAAGTTGCCGCGGCAGACGTGCGTGGTGATCGTGAGGTCGTCGGGCTTGCCGTCGAGGATGCGGTTGAGGATTCCGGAGTACCGCTCGGCGATGCCGTCGGTGTGGATTCCGCGCTCGCGCGCCTTCTCGAGCTCGACCTCGGAGCAGAGGTACGCCCACGCGGTGTCGTCGAACTGCAGGTAGCGGGCGCCGGCGTCGTAGAACGCGGCGACGGCGTCGCGGTACGCCTGCACGAGGTCGTCGACGATGTCGTCGCGGCCGTCGTACCCCGAGCCCTCGAGGTGACCCGGCTCGAGGCGGAAGTCGAGCACCGTCGGCGCCGGGATGCTGAACTTCGGCACCGCGCCGGTGCTGCGCTCGAGGAGGCTCTTGAGCGAGCGGAAGTGGTCGAGGAACGGGTGAGTGTCGCTGAAGCCGATCTTGCCCGAGATCTCGATGCCCCGGGGCTTGGTCTGCACGCCCTGGAACTGGATGCCGTGGTCGAGCTCGACGATCTCGACGCCGTCGAGCAGGCCGAAGAAGTCGAAGTGCCACCACGAGCGGCGGAACTCGCCGTCCGTCGCGAGCTTCAGGCCGGCGTCGGCCTCGCGCACGACGAGCTCGGCGATCGCGGTCTCCTCCGCGACCCGCAGCGCATCGGCGTCGATGTCTCCGGCGGCGAAGCGGCGACGCGCCTCGGCGAGTTCAGCGGGACGGAGGAAGCTGCCGACGATGTCGGCGCGGAACGGCGGTGTTGACACCCTCGCAACGGTACCCGATGCCTTCCCCCATAGGTACTCGCCCGTCACCCGGCGTCACCAAACCACGGCGAGAGGCGCGGGTTCAGAAGACGTACTCCATGAGGTCCGTCCCCAGGATGCGGAAGGCCTCGTGCGCACGCAGGCGGTGCGAGATCGACAGGTCGTCGAAGCACACGATGAGCGCGTACGACACTCCGGCGCGCGGGCCTGCGAGCACACCTGCCTCGACACGGATGCCGGCATCCCGGCCGGTCTTGTTGATGAAGAGCAGGCCGTGCTCGTCGTTCTCGTGCGAGAACGGGTCGAGGCCGGTCGCGGAGGCGACGAGCGACAGGTCGTGGTTGAGGCTCAGCCACTCGGCGACCTGGGCGCTCACACGCGGCGAGACGACCTGCGAGTTGACCAGCGCCGCGAACACCTCGGCCAGCTCGCGGGCAGAGCCGAGAGCGAAGTGCGGAGCATCGTCGGGCCCGCGCTCGTCGCGGAACCGGTCGAGCAACGCCGAGCGGGCGAGACCGAGCTCCTCGATGCGGGCGCGCACGGCGGGGATCCCCACGCGGCGCAGCAGCGCGTTGGCGGCGAGCGCGTCGCCGGTCGACGCGGTGAGCACGGCGAGGTCGACAAGGGGAAGGGCGGGCGCCTTGAGGTGCTGCCACACTCCCCCGACGCCGACCGGCTCGATGTGCGCGCGGTCGATGATCTCGAGCGGCTCGAGGCGCCCCGACTCGAACGCGGCCGCCACCTCGATGAGCAGCGGCACGACGCCGAGCCCGGCCACCGGCAGGGTCACGAAGTCGTCGCCCGACAAGACGGACGTGCCGCGGTCGAGGTCGGTGATGCGCACCGAGATCTTGGCCCCGGATGCGGCGAGATCGTCGAGCGCCTTCAGCGTCGACGTGAACGAACGACGACCGGCCGCTGCCCTCTTCGGCAGCCGCCGACCGGTGCTCCGCCCTGCCCCCCGCAGCGACTCGGCATCCTTTCTGGGCTCCATGCCCACGGAGTTTCCCTCCCCTTGACGTTGTTGCGGGGTGATCGGGCCGCGCGCGGCCCGTCCGTCACCAGATGGTGACGCGCTGGTCCTCGTCGAGCCAGAGCGCATCCGACTCGGTCACACCGAACGCATCGTAGAACGCGTCGATGTTGCGCACGATCTGGTTGCACCGGAACTCGTTGGGCGAGTGCGGATCGATCGTGAGCAGACGGATGGTCTCCGCATCCCGCCCCTTCTGCTGCCAGATCTGCCCCCAGCTGAGCAGCAGTCGCTGGATGCCCGTGAAGCCGTCGAGCTCGGGCGCGCCGGTGCCGTCGAGCGAGAGCTCGTAGGCCTTGATCGCGATGCCGAGGCCGCCCAGGTCGCCGATGTTCTCGCCGATGGTGAGCGCGCCGTTGACGTGGTTGTCGTCGGCGAGCCCCTGCGGCACGAGGGCGTCGTACTGTGCGATGAGGTTCTTGGTGCGCTCCTCGAAGGCGGCGCGGTCGTCGTCGGTCCACCAGTCGCGCAGCGACCCGTCGCCGTCGAAGCGGCTGCCCTGGTCGTCGAAGCCGTGGCCGATCTCGTGGCCGATGACCGCGCCGATGCCGCCGTAGTTGGCGGCGGCGTCGCGCTCGACGTCGAAGAACGGGTACTGCAGGATCGCCGCCGGGAACACGATCTCGTTCATGAGCGGGTTGTAGTACGCGTTGACCGTCTGCGGGGTCATGAACCACTCGTCGCGGTCGATCGGCTGGCCCACCTTCGCGAGCTGGCGGTCGTGCTCCCAGACATGGGCGCGGCGGACGTTGCCGACGAGGTCTTCGGCGTCGATCTCGAGGGTGGAGTAGTCCTTCCACTTCACCGGGTACCCGATCTTCGGGGTGAAGGCGTCGAGCTTCGCGAGCGCGCGCTCCCGGGTCTCGGGGCTCATCCACTCCAGGTCGGCGATCGACTGCCGGTAGGCCTCGATGAGGTTCGCGACCAGCTCGTCCATCGCCTCCTTGGCAGCGGGCGGGAAGTGGCGCTCGACGTAGACGCGGCCGATGGCCTCGCCCATCGCGGCCTCGGCGAGGCTGACGCCGCGCTTCCACCGCTCGCGGTTGACCGGGACCCCGGTCAGCTGCGTGCCGTAGAACCCGAAGTTCTCGGCGACGAACTCCTCCGAGAGGAACGGCGCCGCGGAGTGCACGACGGCGAACCGCAGCCACGCCTTCCAGTCCTCGAGGCGGTCCTCGACCAGCAGCGCGCCAAGCCCCTCGAAGAAGCTCGGCTGGTAGACGTTGATCTCGGCGAACGCGTCGGCGTGGTCGGGCGCCGCGCTGTCGCGCCAGGGCGTCAGGTCGACGCCGACGAGCTCCTGCACCTCGTCCCACGTCTTCAGGTTGTACGTCTTGACCGCATCGCGGCTCGAGACGTTGTCCCAGTGGTGGGTGGCGAGCTCCGTCTCGATCGCGACGATCCGGTCGGCGGATGCCTCGGCCTCGGCCACGCCCGCAAGCTCGAGGATGCGCTGCACGTGCGTGCGGAACGCGATGCGTGTCTCCTGGAAATTGTCGAGACGGTAGTAGCTCTCGTCGGGCAGCGACAGTCCGCCCTGGATGAAGAACGGCACGTAGCGCTCGGGGTTGCCCGGGTCGGGCTCGAAGTAGAGGTGGATCAGCGCGGCGACCCCGTCCCGCTCGAACTCGCCGATCGTGCGCAGGAACCCGGGGATGTCCTCGATCGCCTCGACGCGGGCCAGCGACTCGGCGAGCGGGGCGGCGCCCTGCGCCTCGATGCGCTCGGTGTCCATGAAGCTCGTGTAGAGGTCGCCGATCTTGCGGGCCTCGGTGCCGGGTTCGGCCTGCTGCGACTCCTCGACGATCGCGTGCACGTCCTTCTCGGCCTGCTCCGCGATGAGGTGGAACGAGCCCCACCGCGCCTTGTCCTCCGGGATCTCGGTCCGTTCGAGCCAGCTGCCGTTGACGTGGCGGAACAGATCGTCCTGGGGGCGGATCTCGGCGCTGAGTTCCTCGAGCGCGAGACCGGAGCGGGGGGCATCGGTCATGCGTTCCAGGGTAGTCGTCCCGAGCCTGGACAACTCTCGGGAGCGGCCGGATCGCCGCTCGTGACGACATTGTGATGAACGGATGCTGCGCCAGGGCGTCGGCGCCGCCTCTTAGGCTCGTGGGGTGACGACCGACACCCTGAACCGCGACATCCTGCGGCTCGCGGTGCCGGCGCTCGGCGCCCTGATCGCCGAGCCGCTCTTCCTCATCGTCGACTCCGCGCTCGTCGGCCACCTCGGCGTCGAGCCGCTCGCCGGCCTCGGCATCGCGAGCGCGGTGCTGCAGACGATCGTCGGGCTCATGGTGTTCCTCGCGTACTCGACGACACCCGCGGTCGCGCGCCGGTTCGGGGCGGGCGACCCGTCGCGTGCGGTGTCGGTGGGCATCGACGGCATGTGGCTCGCGCTCGGCATCGGCGCGGTGCTGGCGCTCGTCGGCTACGTCGCGACGCCGCTGCTCGTCGGCCTGTTCGGCGCGACGCCCGAGGTCGCTCAGCAGGCCGAGATCTACCTCGGCATCTCGATGTGGGGCCTGCCCGCGATGCTCGTCGTGTTCGCGGCGACCGGACTCCTGCGCGGCATGCAGGACACCGTGACGCCCCTGTGGATCGCCGGCCTCGGCTTCGCCGCCAACGCCCTGCTCAACTGGCTCTTCATCTACGGCTTCGGCTGGGGCATCGCGGGCTCGGCGATCGGCACCGTCGTCGCCCAGTGGGGCATGGTCGCCGCGTACGCGGTCGTCATCGGGCGGCTCGCGCGGCGGCACGAGGCATCCGTCCGTCCACAGCGCGACGGGGTGCGGGGCTCGGCGCGATCCGGCGGCTGGCTGTTCCTGCGCACGGTGTCGCTGCGGTTCGCGCTGCTCGCGACGGTCGCCGTCGCGACCGGGCTCGGCACGGTCGAGCTCGCCGGGTGGCAGGTCGCCTTCACGATCTTCTCGACCGCGGCGTTCGCGCTCGATGCTCTGGCGATCGCCGCCCAGGCCCTCATCGGCAAGGGCCTCGGCGCGGAGGACAGTCCGCTCGTACGCCGCGTGCTCGGCCGCACCGTCGCGTGGGGCGCGTGGTTCGGCGTGATCACCGGCGCGATCATCGGCGCGCTGTCGGGGGTCATCGGGCTGGCCTTCACCGGCGACGCCGGCATCGCGACGCTCGTGCAGCCCGCCCTCATCGTGCTGGCGATCGCTCAGCCCGTGTGCGGCATCGTCTTCGTGCTCGACGGCGTGCTCATCGGCGCGGGAGATGCGAAGTACCTCGCGATCGTGGGGGTGCTGAACCTCGTGCCGTTCGTCCCCGCGCTCGCTCTCGTGGCCTGGCTGCACCCCGTGGGTGCCGCCGGGCTCGCGTGGCTGGCCGTCGCGTTCTTCGGCGTCTACATGCTCGCCCGGCTCGCCACCCTCGGCTGGCGCGTGCGCGGCTCGGCCTGGCTCACCGCCGGGGCGTGACCGGCGTTTCGACTCGCGAGCTCGCTCAACGACCGGTGTGACGGCGGCACCATTCGTACATGACGACCGCCGCGGCGGCGCTCGCGTTGATCGAGCGGGTCGAGCCGTACTGCTCGATCTGGACGGTTCCGGATGCTGCCGCCAGCGCCTCCGGCGACAGCCCCGGTCCCTCCTGGCCGAAGAGCAGCACGCACGCCTCGGGCAGGTCGGCGGCGGGCAGCGGCAGCGAGCCCTCGACGTTGTCGATCGCGATCACGGGGAGGGACGCGGCATCCGCCCATTCGGTGAATGCCGCGACGGTCTCGTGGTGGCGCACGTGCTGGTAGCGGTCGGTCACCATCGCGCCGCGGCGGTTCCAGCGGCGCTTGCCGATGATGTGCACCTCGGCGGCGAGGAACGCGTTGGCGCTGCGCACGATCGAGCCGATGTTCATGTCGTGCTGCCAGTTCTCGATGGCGACGTGGAACGCGTGGCGGCGCGTGTCGAGGTCGGCGACGATGGCGTCCATCGTCCAGTACCGGTAGGCGTCGACGACGTTGCGGGCGTCACCGTGGGCGAGCAGCTCGCGGTCGTAGCGCGGATCGTCGGGCCACGCGTCCGGACCGCCCGGCCACGGCCCCACGCCCACCGGCAGGGTGGGCTCGGCGGGCTCGGCGGCGCTCGGATCGGGCGGATTCACCGGCCCAGGCTATCCGCCGCGGAGCGCGCGCCGCGATCGGGCGATCAGGTGTGGTGCACCTGGTGCCACTGGCCGCGTCGCGTCTCGGCGAGCGACGCCCGCCATACCCGGCGGGCGGGCCGCGCCATCCTGCGCTCCCGCACGCCCTCCATCACGTGATGGATCGCCGCGACCAACTTCGTCGTCATCTGTACCGCCTGCTCTCGAGGATGTCGAATCAGGCATATCGCCGATCGCGGTCGAAGTGACTGGGGGTTGACACGCCGACACCGACGTGCCCGACCGGTCGCATTTTTCGGTGGTCCGAAACGGCGGACGTTCTCGGTATGCCGCGGCTACCGCAACCGCGTGTGGACGACGATCGCGGGGATCGCAGCATCCGTCTTCCTCATCGCCCTCAACGCGGTTCTGCTGTACCTCGTGCTGACGGGGCCGATGAGGGCCGCCCGGTACCCTGAAACCGTGGCCTCCCCCGCGATCGACGACTACCTGAAGACGATCTACCACCACACCGAGTGGCAGGACGATCGCATCACGCCGTCGCAGCTGGCCGCCGAGCTCGGGCTCGCGCCGTCGAGCGTCACCGAGATGGTGCAGAAGCTCGCCGCGCAGGGTCTCGTGACGCATCGCCCCTACGGCCCGGTGTCGCTGAGCGAGGCCGGCGAGCTGCGGGCCGCCGCGATCATCCGGCGGCACCGGCTCATCGAGACGTGGCTCGTGCGCGAATTCGGCTACGCGTGGGACGAGGTGCACGACGAGGCCGAGGTGCTCGAGCACGCGATCAGCGACCGGCTGCTCGAGGGCATCGACGAGCGGCTCGGTCGCCCGCGCTTCGACCCGCACGGCGATGCGATCCCGGATGCTGCGGGCCACGTCCATCGCGAGCCCTTCGTGCTGCTGGCGGCGGCGCCGGCGGGTCATGTCGGGCGGGTGCTGCGGGTGAGCGACCGCGACCCCGAGCTGCTCCGGGCCGTCGAATCGGCCGGCGTGTCCGTCGGCGCGACCGTGACGGTGACGGATGCTGCGACTCTGGGGATCGCCGGGTCCGAGGTGTCCCTGCCCGAGGCCGCGGCCGACGCGGTGTGGCTCAGCGCCTGACGCGCGCCGCGATCCCGAACGGCCAGCGAACGCCTGTCGCGGTCTCGGCGACGTCCCACAGGCGCGCGGCCACGACCGGGTCGCGGGTGATCTTCGAGGCGGTGTGCTTGCGGGGCTCGCCGCGCGAGCCGGTGCGCGGACCCCAGAACTCGCCGCCCTCGACGTCGGGGTCGGTGAGCGCCCGCACGAGCGGCCAGGCGCCGTGCTCCTTCGACTGCGCCATCGCCGCCTGCAGGTTGTCGCGGAAGCGCTTGGCGCGGGAGGGCTCGTTGACGCCGACGATGCCGGGAGTGCGGCCGCCGGTCGAGTAGCCCGGGTGGGCGACGACGCTCGCGACCGGGATGCCGGCCGCCCGCAGGCGGCGGTCGGCCTCGAAGCCGAGCGCCATCGTCGCGACCTTCGACTGCACATACGCGCGCCAGGCCGAGTAGCCGTCGACGAGCTGCGGGTCGACGGGGTCGTACGGCGTGAGCGACGTCGACATGCTCCCGACCCACACCATGCGCCCGTGGGCCTCGGCGAGGGCGGGCAGGAGCTCGCCGGCGAGCGCGTAATGACCCAGGGCGTTGGTGGCGAACACGACCTCGTGCCCGTCGATCGTGGTCTCGCGCGTCTTCGGCGCGTGGACGATCCCGGCGTTGAGCAGCACGCCGTCGAGGGCGCCCTTGCCGCGCACGCTCGCCGCGGCGGAGCGCACCGACGCCAGGTTCGAGGTGTCGAGGATGAGCGGCTCGGTCGCGTCGGGGGCCGCCTCGGGCACCCGGCGTCTGATCGCAGCGCGTGCCGCCGACAGCCGGTTCGGATGGCGCGCCGACATGAGCACGCGCGCTCCTGCGCGCACGAGCTGTTCCGAGGCGAAGTAGCCGAGGCCGGCGTTGGATCCGGTCACGAGGTACACGCGTCCGGAAAGGTCTGGGAGGGTCCGGGGGTCCCACGTCACGGGAACGACCCTACGCCCGACCGGCACCTAGTCTGGACGCATGCGGACCCGCGCGGACATCGAATGCTGGCTCACCGACATGGACGGCGTGCTGGTCCACGAGAACACCCCCATCCCGGGGGCATCCGACCTCCTCCAGCAGTGGACCGATCAGGGCGTGCCGTTCCTGGTGCTCACGAACAACTCGATCTTCACGCCGCGCGATCTGTCGGCCCGGCTGCGGGCCTCCGGCCTCATCGTGCCGGAGGAATCGATCTGGACCTCCGCCCTCGCCACCGCCGACTTCCTCAAGTCGCAGATGCCCGGCGGCTCGGCGTTCGTCATCGGCGAGGCGGGCCTGACGACCGCTCTCCACGAGGCCGGCTTCATCATGACCGAGACCGACCCCGACTATGTCGTCGTCGGCGAGACCCGCAACTACTCGTTCGAGGCGATCACGAAGGCGATCCGCTTCATCAACGCCGGCGCCCGCTTCATCGCGACCAACCCCGACGCGACCGGACCCTCGACCGAGGGCGTGCTGCCGGCGACCGGTGCCATCTCCGCGCTCATCACGAAGGCGACCGGCATGGAGCCCTACGTCGTCGGCAAGCCGAACCCGATGATGTTCCGCTCGGCCCTGAACCAGATCGGCGCGCACTCCGAGAACACCGGCATGATCGGCGACCGCATGGACACCGACGTCGTCGCCGGCATCGAGGCGGGCCTGCACACCGTGCTCGTGCTGACGGGCATCAGCGACGACACCGAGATCGCGCGCTACCCGTTCCGCCCCGACGAGGTGCTGGATTCGGTCGCCGACCTCCTCGACCGCGAGCCCGTCGAGTCGGAGGACCCCGAGCTTCTTTAGGCGCGAGCTCCCGCAGGGCACCGCCCCCGCAGCATCCGTCCCGCACCTCAGATCTTGGCGATTCGCCAGATCCGGCGCGGTTCTCCCCAGCTCTTCGGCGACTCGCCAAGAACCGGCGCGTCAGGCACGCGGTCGATTTTGGCGACTCGCCAAGAACCGACGCGCAAGGCGCCGATTGTGGCGACTCGCCAAAAGCGGCTGTGTAGGGACGACATCGGGAGAACGGATGCTGCGGCCCGGGGCCTGCGACAGATGAGGTGCGGCGGGCTTCCGCAGCGCCCGCCGCACCCCGGGCCCGCCGCGCCGGTCGGGCCGCACCCGGTCAGGCCGAGACCGCGGCGCGGACGTCGAGGTCGGCGGCGTCGAGGCGGGCGCGCACGTCGGCGTCGAGCACGAGCTCGGACGCGGCGAGCGCCTCCTCGAGCTGCGCGACGCTCGAGATGCCGACCACGGGGATCACCGGCACCTCCGCACCGAGCAGCCACGACAGCGCGACCTGGTTCGGGGTCGCACCGATCTCGGCGGCCACGTCGTGGAGCGCGCGCACGCGCTCGCGGTTGGATGCGTGGCGCATCGGGGCCCACATCGGCTTGTCGTCGCGGGCGAACGCGCCCTGGTGCAGCGGCGAGTACGCGGTGATCGTGAGCGGCGGCCGGCCGTCGGTGCCGGCCGCGGCGACGTAGTCCAGGAGCTCGGCCGACACGTCGTTCGTGCGGCCGAACCCGGGGCTCGGGTAGACGTAGCTGTACCCCTGCTGCACGACGCCGTATGGGTCGACGCCCTGGCGCAGCGCCTCGTCGCGCGCCTCGATCAGGCGCCACAGTGCGACGTTCGAGATCCCCGAGATGCCGACGAGCCCCTCGCGCTGCAGCTGCCCGAACGCGGCGACGGTCTCGGCGATCGGCGTCTCGCGGTCGTCGACGTGCCCGTACAGCACGTCGATGCGGTCGACGCCGAGGTGCTGCAGGCTGAGACGCGCCTCGCGGGCGACGACCTCGCCCGACCGCCCCTGGAAGTTCGTCGGCTCGACGTTCTGCAGGGGCAGCGCGGGATTCTTCTTCGCGGCGCCGAGCTTGGTGGCCAGGCGCACATCGCCGAGGCCGCCGCGGCGGCGGATCCACGCGCCCAGCACGTCCTCGCTGTCGCGGCCATGCCCGCCGACCCACGCGTTGTAGTTGTTCGCGGTGTCGACGAAGGTGCCGCCCGCGTCGGCGAAGCGGTCGAGGATCTCGAGGGATGTCGCGGTGTCGGTGCGCGTGCCGAAGAACATGGTGCCGAGGCACAGGGTCGAGACCTCGAACGAGGTCGTGCCGTTGGAGATGGTGCGGTACTGCATCGGAGTGCCCTTCTGTGGTTCGTAATCCCATCGTGGATCGCGGGCGGTCTGGGAGTACGATCCGATTCCATGGCAGAAACCCAGACCAATCCGGTCGCCTGGGAGACGCTCCTCGATCTCGCCGCGTACGACGGCCCGCGTCACGTGAGGCTGGAGCAGGCGGTGAGGGATGCTGTCGCCACCGGGCGCCTGCCCGCCGGCGCCGCGCTTCCCCCGAGCCGGCTGCTCGCTGCGTCTCTCGGGGTCTCGCGGTGGGTCGTCACCGAGGTGTACGGGCGGCTCAGCGCCGAAGGCATCCTCGATGCCCGCACCGGTTCGGCGACGCGGGTCGCAGCATCCGTCCGCGCCACCGCTTCGCGGCCCGTCCCGGAGGCTGCCGTCCCGATGCGGCGGCCCCGCTACGACCTCGCGCCCGGCGTGCCCGACCTGCGGAACGCGCCGCGGGCGCAGTGGATGCGCGCGATGGCCGAGGCGCTGAGCCAGACGCCGGATGCCGAGCTGTTCCGCCTCGACGGTGATGTGCCGGCGGCCCGCACGGCGCTCGCGGCGTATCTGTCGCGGTCGCGCTTCGCGCGGGCCGACGCGGACGCCGTCGTGGTCACGCACGGCGCGGCCGACGGCATGCGGCGCGTCGCCCGGGCCCTGCGCACCCTCGGGCACACCGCGCTCCTCGTCGAGGATCCGTCGTGGCAGCGCATGCGGCAGGTCGCCGCCGCGGAGGGGCTGACGTCGGTGCCCGTTCCCGTGGACGACGGCGGGGTCGACGTCGCGGCGCTGGCCGAGGCGTCCATCCGCACCGGCGCGCGAGCGGCCCTCGTGACGCCCGCACACCAGTTCCCGACGGGGGTGCCGCTGTCGGCCGAGGGGCGCGAGCGGCTCGTCGCGTGGGCCCGCTCGTGCGACGGGGTCGTGATCGAGGACGACTACGACGCCGAGTTCCGCTACGACCGGCGCCCGATCGGCGCGCTGCAGGCGCTGGCACCCGACCGCGTCGTGCTCGCCGGCAGCCTCAGCAAGACCGCGACCCCCGCGCTCGGACTCGGCTGGCTCGTGCTGCCGCCGTGGCTGCGCGACGCGGTGCGCGACGCAGGATCGGCGGCCCCGTCGACGCTCGACCAGCTCGCGCTCGCCCGCTTCCTCACCTCCGGCGGTCTCGACCGGCACCTGCGGGGCGCCCGCACGCGCTACCGGCGGCGGCGCGAGGCGCTCCTCGCGGCGCTCGATCGCGCGCTGCCCGAGTGCCGCGTGTCGGGCATCGCTGCCGGGCTGCATGTCGTGCTCGACCTGCCCCCCGGCGTGCGGGCGGCCGACGTCGTGCGCGCCGCCGAGCCCCGCGACCTCGGCCTCACCGACATCCGCCGCTACCGTGTCTCACCCGACGCGCCGGCACCCGAACGTCTCGTGCTCGGCTACGGCGACCTCGCCGACCCCCTTGTCGACGACGCGGTGCGCCTGCTCGCCGCCATCGTGCGCGAGGTCGGAGGCTCCCGGTAGGGTCGCGGCATGGGCGCGCTCGACGACGGCGAGATGGTGGAAGCGACGGATGCCGCGGCCTGGCGCTCGTGGCTCGACGCGAACCATCGCACCTCCAAGGGGGCCTGGCTCGTGCGGGCGCGACCGGGCTCGGGGATCGAGGTCGTCGGCTACGAGGACGCGATCCTGCAGGCGCTGTGCTTCGGGTGGATCGACGGTCCGGTGCGCTCGTTCGACGACGCGCGCGGGGGCCTCTGGTTCGCGCCGCGGCGCGCGACGAGCGGGTGGGCGGCGACGAACAAGGCGCGGCTCATCCAGCTGGAGGAGGCGGGACTGATCACCGAGGCGGGCTATCGCGCGGTCGAAGTCGCCAAGGCCAACGGCGCGTGGACCGTGCTCGACAACGCCGAGGCGCTGCGCGAGCCCGACGACCTCGCGGCCGCGCTCGACGCCGTCCCCGCCGCGCGCATCGCGTGGGACGCGTTCCCGCCGTCGAGCCGCAAGCTCGGCATCGCGAACGTCGACATGGCGCGGCGTCCCGACACGCGGGCCGCGCGCGTCGCGAAGATCGTGGCGGATGCCGCCGAAGGGAAGCGCCCGTGATCTCCGAGACCGAGCAGACTCTGCTCCTCCTGACCGCCGCGATCATCACGCTGGGCACGCTCACCGTCATCATCTGGCAGTGGTGGCGCGGGCGAGGCAAGGGCGACTGAACCCCGAGCCCTCCCGGCGGCGGGCACGACCCGTCGCCGGTCAACCCTTGCGCTGTTCGCGGTACGCGCGCGGGCTCATGCCGTGCATGCGGCGGAACTGCCGCGAGAAGTAGAACGGGTCGTCCAGTCCGATCCGGCGCCCGACCTCGGCGACCGGCAGATCTGTCGTGTCGAGCAGGGAGCGGGCACGCGCCATCTTCAGCGCCTGATGGTGGGCGAGCACCCCGCCGCCGGTGGCCCCGCGGAACAGCGCGGCGAGGTGCGATGGCGACACCCCGACCATCGCCGCGAGCTCCGCGACCTGCACGCGCCCGCCGATGCGCTCCTCGAGATAGCGCATGGCGCGCTCGAGCGGTGCGCCCTCGCTCGGCAGCGCCCGGTCGGCGGCGAGCTGGGTGAACAGGCGCCACGCCATGCCCGACGTCGCGACCAGGTGCGCCGGCGTCGTCCCGCTCGCGAGCGACACCGCGATCTCATCGAGCAGGGCGGTGACGCGGTCGACCTCGCGCAGCGACACGGTGAGCCGTTCGGGACGGATGCCGGCTGCCGCCGTGAGCTCCGGGACGTCGGTCCCGCGCACGTGACACCACCAGATCGTCCAGGGGTCGGTCGCGTGCGCGCCGTAGGAGTGAGCCACGCCACCAGGGATGACGATCGCCGTCGAGCTCCCCACGCGCGTGCGGACGCCCTCCGCCTCGATCCATCCCGACCCGGCGACGCACACGATCACGATCGTCTCTTCCGCTCCGCCGGGACGGTGTCGCCCATGGTGTCGCGCGCGAGGGAAGCACCCGGCATCCGTCACCAGCATCCGCCGCGTGACCGGTCGCTCGAGCGCGGCGTCGACGAGCGGGCGCGGGACGACGCTCAGTCGCTCCCGTTCGAACCCCTCGGCGCGCTCCATTCCGGCATCCTGTCACGAACCACCGTCGGATCGTCCAGGTCTCCCGCATGATCCGCCATGGTCGCGGGGTCCGCCGCGACGTACTTTTGCCAGGTGACCGACGACGCCGACGCTCCGAGCCGCATCGAGCTGCCCGATGCTCCCCCCGATCAGGCAGCGATCCTCGCGGCGGGTGGCGTCGCGTGCTGGAGCGAGCCGCTCTGGATCGACACCTACGAGCCGGGAGAGCCGGATCCGTATCCGCTGTTCCTCGACCGCAGGGTGTACCAGGGGTCGAGCGGCAAGGTGTACCCGCTGCCGATGATCGACAGCGTCGCGCATGAGAAGGCGCCGCGCGCGTGGCAGGCGATCCACCTCGAGAACGCGTTCGTGCGACTCGCGCTCCTCCCCGAGATCGGCGGTCGCATCCACATCGGCTACGACAAGGTCGCCGGCTACGACTTCTTCTACCGCAACAACGTCATCAAGCCCGCGCTCGTGGGGCTCGCCGGCCCGTGGATCTCGGGCGGTGTCGAGTTCAATTGGCCGCAGCACCACCGGCCGGCGACCTTCCTGCCCGTCGATTCATGCATCGAGCGCGAGGATGACGGCGCCGTCGTCGTGTGGCACAGCGATCTCGACCCGCTGCAGCGCATGCGCGGGATGCACGGGGTGCGCCTGAGGCCCGGCTCGTCGCTGATCGAGCTCGAGGCCAGGCTGCACAACCGCACCGATGTGCCGCAGACGTTCCTCTGGTGGGCGAATGTCGCCGCGCGTGCGCACGAGCGGTACCAGTCGTTCTTCCCCGACGACGTCGCGTACGTCGCCGACCACGCCCGCCGCGCGATCACGGCGTTCCCGCGCGCCGACCGCCCGTACTACGGCGTCGACTACCCCGCGCTCGCGGCCGAGCGGGCTGACGCCGACCGCATCGACGTGTACAGCAGTATCCCGGTGCCGACGTCGTACATGATCACCGACACCGACGACGCGTTCTTCGGCGGCTACGACCACGCGGCCGATGCCGGGTTCGTCCATTGGGCCGATCGCGCGATCTCGCCGGGAAAGAAGCAGTGGACGTGGGGCGACGGCCCGATCGGACGCGCGTGGGACGACCAGCTCACCGACGGCGACGGCCCCTACGTCGAGCTCATGGCGGGCGTCTACACCGACAACCAGCCCGACTTCAGCTGGCTGCTTCCGGGCGAGACCAAGCGGTTCCGGCAGTACTGGTACCCGATCCACGGGACGGGCGCCGTCCGGCAGGCGACGACGGATGCTGCCATCGGCGTTCGCGACGACGCCGGCGCCACCCGCATCTCGGTCATCGCGACGCGCGCGTACCCCGCGGCCGTGATCGAGGTGCGTCGTGACAGCGGCCTGATCGCGCGGTGGGACGCCGACCTGGCACCTGACGCGCCCTTCGCCGCCGTCGCGGAGGTCGCGGCCGATGCCGTCGGCCTCGAGGTGCGCGTGCTCCACGCCGGGGAGCCGCTCGTGGTCTGGCGCGCGCGAGCCGCCGCCGCAGATGAGCCGTGGGTCGCGACGGCCCCGCTGCTGCCCGAGGACATCGCGTCGAACGACGAGCTGTACGCCACCGCCGTGCACCTGCTGCAGTACCGCCACCCCACCCGCTCGGCGGTGCCGTACCTGCACGAGGCGCTGCGCCGCGACCCCGGCGACTCCCGGGCGGCGACCGCGCTCGGCGCATGGCACCTCGCGCGAGGCGAGTATGCCGCGGCGCGCGATCTGCTCGGGGCGGCGATGGAGCGCCTCACGCGGCGCAATCACAACCCCCGCGACGGCGAGACGGCGTACCTCCTCGGGCTCGTGCACGAGCGGCTCGGCGACGACGAGGCCGCCGACCGCGCGCTTGCCAAGGCGGCGTGGAACGCCGCCTTCGCTCCGGCAGCCACCCTTGCACGGGCGCGCCTCGCGCTCCGGGCGGGATCGACGACTGCCGCGCTCGAGCTCGCCCGCTCGGCCGCGCCGATCCCCGAGGCGGGGCGGGTCGAAGCCCTGGCGCTCGCCCGCCGCGGCGAGGGCGCAGCATCCGTCTCCCGCATCACCGCGCTGCTCGCGACCGACCCGCTCGACCCGGCGACCCGTGCGCTCGCAGGCGAGCCGATCGATCGCGACGCGCGCACCGCGCTCGACGTCGGAGCCGAGTTCGCACGGGCGGGCGCAGTCGACGAGGCGCTCGCGGCCACCGCGGTCGCGGTCGAGACAACGCCGTCGGCGGGTCTCGCCGGTCCGCTCCGCCACTACCTGCGCGCACACTGGCTCGAGCGGGCCGGCCGCGCCGACGAGGCCGCCCACGAGCGCGCCCGCGCGCGCGAGACCACGGCGACGCTCGCCTTCCCGGCCGGCCTCGACCAGTACGATGCGCTCGTCGCGGCGGTCGCCGCCGACGCCGACGACGTCGTCGCGGCGGGCCTCCTCGGCATGTGGCTGCTCGACGCGGGCCGCCACGCCGATGCTCTCGCCCGGCTGCGTACCGCGACCGAGGGCGGCTCGACCGACCCGGTGGTGTGGCGCAACCTCGCCATCGCGCTCGTCGCGGCCGGCGGCGACGAGGAGGCGGATCTCGCCCTGGTCCGGGCGCTGTCGCTGCGGCCCGACGCGCGACTGCTGTTCGAGCGGGACGTGCTCGCGGTGCGGAGGGGGATGGATGCCGCGACCCGCCTGTCGCTGCTCGAGCCCCACTCCGCACTGCTCGGTGCCCGCGACGACCTGGCGGTGCGCCATGCCACCCTGCTGCTCGACGTCGGTCGCGTCGACGAGGCGTGGACGCTGCTCACGACCCGGCGCTTCCGGCCGTTCGAAGGCGGCGAGGGCCGCGTGATCGCCGCGTTCGACCGAGCCTCGTGCGCCCTGGCGGACCGCCTGCTGCCGACGGCACCGGCCGCGGCGGCGACGATCCTCGAGGCGGGCTTCGAGCCGCTTCGCTCGCTCGGCGAGGGCCGCCACCCGGCGGAGCCGCCGGTGCAGCGGTGGGTGCTGCTCGGTCAGGCACGTGCCGCCTCCGGCGACACCGCCGGCGCACGCGAGGCCTGGCGGGCGGCGGTGTCGCCCACGCCGCTGGCGGTGGCGCCGCGCGAGGCGGACGAGTCCATGTACTGGACCGGTGTCGCGCACCTCCACCTGGGCGACAGCGACGGCGCGGCGACGGCGTGGGACGCTCTCGAGGCCCGCGCGTCCGCGCTGCGCGCCGCGCGCGACGAGGTCGACTATTTCGCGACCTCGGTTCCGGAGCTCACGCTGTTCGACGCCGACAGCGCGGCCGCTCGCGCCGCGACGGCCGCCGAGCTCGAGCGTCTCGCCGCTGTCGGCCGGGGTCGGTGAGGGGAGGAGCGCCGTCGCCCGCGCTCAGCGGCCGACCACCGCCTCGGCGTCGACGCGGCCGAGCTTCTCGGGGTTGGCGATCGAGTACACCTGCGTGATGCGCCCGGCGACGACGGTCAGGCTCACGACACCGACGAGCACTCCGTCGAGCTCCATGCGCACCCCCGGCTGCCCGTTGACCCACGTCGACGATGCCACCAGCGAGCCCTCCACCTTCGCCAAGCCGCCGATGAGGTAGCGCGCGAGCCGATCCGCGCCGACGATCGGCCGACGGGCGGCACCGCGGACCTTGCCGCCGCCGTCGGCGACCGACACGACGTCGGGCGCGAGCACGTCCATGAGTCCCTGCAGGTCGCCGCTGTTGAGCGCGACCACGAGTCGCTCCACCACCTCCTCGTGCTCGGTCGGCCCGACGGTGACGCGAGGCCGGCGCGCGGCGACGTGGTCCTTCGCCCGGTGGGCGATCTGCCGCACGGCCGCAGGCGTCTTGCCCACGGCATCCGCGATCTCGTCATAGGGCACGTCGAACACCTCGCGCAGCACGAACACCGCCCGCTCGGCGGGACCGAGCGTCTCGAGCACCGTGAGCATCGCGATCGAGAGGTTCTCGGCGAGCTCCACGTCGTCCGCGACGTCGGGGCTCGTGAGCAGAGGCTCGGGAAGCCACTCGCCGACGTACTCCTCGCGCCGCCGCGACACCGTCCGCAGGTGGTTGAGCGCCTGCCGCGTGACGATGCGCACGAGGTAGGCGCGCGGCTCCTGCACGGTGTCGCGGTCGACCACCGCCCACCGCAGCCACGACTCCTGCAGCACGTCCTCGGCGTCGGCCGCCGAGCCGAGCATCTCGTAGGCGACAGTGAACAGCAGGCTCCGGTGCGTGACGAAAGGATCGTCGACGTCGGCGATGCTCATGGTCGCGAGCCTACGCGGAGGCGCCGACGGCGGACCGGGTCGCGAGCGGTGGCAGCCCGCAGGCATCCGCGAAGTGCTCGGAACGGATGCCGAGCGCGATGTTCATCCGCGCCGACATGTTCATGAATGCCACGCGAGCCGCCAGTTCGACGAGGCCGGCGGGGCCGAGGTCGGCGAGGAGCGCGTCCGAGAGCTCGTCGGTGACCGCGGGCGGCGTCTGACTCGCCGCCTCGGCGTACTCCATCACGCGGCGCTCGAGCGGGGTGAACACGGTCGACTCGCGCCACCGCGGCACCTCGCGCACCTTCGCCGCGTCGACATCGCGGTTTCGTGACATGAAGTAGTTGAAGTCCAGGCAGAAGCTGCAGCCGATGGTCGCCGCCGACGCCATCACCGCAAAGGTCGCGAGGCTCGGGTCGAGCTCGTGCCAGCCCTCGACCTTCTGGCCGATGCCGATCGAGTCCTTCATCACACGACGGTGGTGCCACAGCACACCGACGGAGTCGGGCACGCGGCCGATCATCCTGCGCGCGGCGAACTTGATGATCGCGCCCTGCGCGCCGGTGACCTCTGCGGTGGGGATGCGGGTGTCGCTGGTCATGTCTACCTCCGTGTCGGATGAGTCCTTCGACATGGAGACACCGGCCGCGGCCGGCGTGTGACACCCCGCGGAGAATTACTGCGGGGCGAGACCCAGGTCGTCGAGATCGATGGCCGCGAGCCACTGCAGCCCCTCGGCCTCGACGGCCGCCTGCGCGCCGGTCTTGCGATCCACGATCACGGCCACCGCGACCGGCTCAGCGCCCTCGCGCCGCAGCGCCTCGACGGCCTTGAGCGCCGACTGACCGGTGGTCGAGGTGTCTTCGACGACGACGACGCGCTTGCCCGCGACATCCGCCCCCTCCACCTGGCGGCCGCGGCCGTGGTCCTTCGGCTCCTTGCGCACGACGAAGGCGTCGAGCGGCTTGTGGGTGCGCGCGGACTCGTGCATCACGGCGTTCGCGATGGGGTCGGCGCCGAGCGTGAGACCGCCGACGGCGACGATGCCGTCCACGTCGCGGATGAGGTCGAGCATGATGCGCCCGATCGACGGTGCCGCCCGGTGATCGAGCGTGAGCTTGCGCATGTCGACGTAGTAGGTCGCCTTCTTGCCGCTCGAGAGCGTGAAGTCCCCGTGGAACACCGCCTCGTCCTGGATCAGCGCGATCAGATACTGGCGGTCGGCTTCGAGCTGGGGCGTGGAGGCGGCGGTCATGCCCTCGATTTTACGGATGCTGCGTCCCCGGCGCCGCTCAGGAGCCGATGGGTACCAGCTTCTTGTAGGTCGTCGAGAAGCCCCACTTCTGCGCCGAGCCCCGGTATGCGCAGGATTCGCCCGCGTAGATGATCCCGCCGGAGTTCGTGATCGACCACGCGGTCGAACGCTGGGCCGCCAAGCATGCCGTGCTGGTCGTGTAGCCCGACTTCACCACCGTGAATGACTTGTATCCCATCGTCGCGGCCTGGGCGGGTGCTGCGGCGGCGAGGCCTGCGCCCGAGGCGACGCAGACGGCGAGGACGCCGGCGAGCAAGCGATTCTTGACGGTCATGACGGCCCTTCTCGTGGCTGGTGGCGCCTCAGTCTTCCACAGCCGGGTCGCTTCGGTTCGATCCTCGCGCGGCGGGCCTACAGGGCGAGGTGCAGCCGCAGCGCGTCGTCGAGCGCGCCGAGGAGTTCCGTCGGGACCCAGCCGACGATCCCGGCGACACGCGCGACGGCGATCGTGCGCACCTGCTCCGCCTGCGCCTTGGAAGGTCGCTGCAGCCCGGTCTGCTCGGCGGGAAGAAGCACCTGGAAGTCGTGCACGTGCGCGACATTGGATGTGACGGGTACGACGGTGATCACGCCGCCCACGCGTACCGCCGCGGCGTTCGCGGTGTTGTTGCTGACGACGACGACGGGGCGTGTGCGTGATGCCTCGCTTCCGACCACCGGATCGAGAGACGCCAGTACGATCTGACCGCGGCGCAGAAAGGGGATCGTATCGGTCATGCGACGCCGTCACCGGCGGCCGCGCTCCACACGTCTTCTTCTCCCGATTCCCGCCACTCACCGAACGCCTCGGCGTAGGCGTCGGCGAGTCGGCTTTCACGCAGGAGTCGCACGGCTTCCTGTACGGCGGCAGAGCGGCTCTCGAAGTGACCGTCGAGCGCTTCGCGATCGAGGAACTCGACGTCCGCCTGGCTGAGGCTGACGCTCACCTTCATGAAGGACATAAGTCGATGCTACTCCGGTAGCATCGCCATGCCTACCGGTTCGAGCTTCATTCCTCGATCGGGTGGCCGCTGAGCATCGCGACGTCGTGCGGGGCGGCGCGGGACGCGACGGCTTCGCGCCTCTCGTCCTGACCGGTGGCCCCGGGCGGCAGCAGGGCGGCGACCGCGCGCGACACGGCCGGGTCGGGTGCGACCTCGGCGAGCGCGTCGGTCCGTGCGAGCGCCAAGCGGGCGGCGGCGGCCGTGCCGGCATCTTCCGACGTCGCGAGGCGCTCGAGCGCGGGCTCGGCGGCGCCGATGACGCCCGCCCCGAGCAGGCTCTGGACCACATCGCGATCACGCAGATCCGCGGCGAGCGCGGCGTTCTCACCCGCGGTGCGCACGAGCACGGCCGAGTTCGACGTGAGCGTCTCGCCCGGCCGCACGGCGAAGCGCGCGACGACCACGTAGCGACCGGGAACGGGGAACAGCGGCTCGCTGCCCTCCGACACGAGTGGCACCCCCGCGATGAGGCGCTCTCCCGCGGCGAGCTCGACCGAGCGCGGCGCCGAGTCGGCCGGCCAGGGCCACGCGGCGCGCGCGACGCGCCCGTCAGGCCCCGTCACCTCGACCTCGAGGTCGCCCTCGATGAGGTTCAGCCGGGCGCTCACGGTTGCCGCACCGCCGACCGCCACGACGTCCACCTCGGCGTAGGCGATGCGGTCGAGCGGAACGGACTCGCCGGCGAGCCGGAGCCGGAGCTCCAGCCCGCCGCCCTGCGCATCGGACGTCACACCTCGATCCTTCCCCTGCGCGCCCCCGTTGTCACCGGGTCAGCGCCCCCGCGGCGAGACGAAGTCCGCGGCGATCTGCTCGGCCGCCGCGACGTCCTTCCCGGCCGCCGACCTTGCGCCGCCCTTCGCGCGCGCCTTGAGCGCCGCCACCGTGTCGGCGACGACCGGCGCATTCTTCTCCGTCGGGCTCGCGACCGTCACGGCGAGCGCGGCGACGCGTTCGGCCGATCGGCCGGCCAGCGCCAGTTCGAGGAAGTGCGCCGCTTCGTCGGGCGCGGCGTCCCGCACGCCGCGGGCGCGGACGTCGGTGAACGAGCGCGCCAGCGAGTTCGCGAGCACCAGGGCGCCGGCCGCACCCGTGTCGGTGTCGCTGTGCTGCTCGGCCAGGTCCGTCAGCACAGCTCGGGCGGCAGCATCCGTCGCGAAATCGCCCATCGCGATCGCGCGCCCGACGCCCGGCGTGAGCGTCTTGGCGCTGATGTCGACCTCGGCGTCGGAAGCGGGACCGCGCACGTCGACGGTCACCGGCGCCGACCGCACGGTCGTCACCGGATCGACCTCGAGCTGCGCGGCGACCGTATGACGCCCGGGCTCGGTGAATGTCACGCCCTGGTTCGTGAAGAACACCTGGACGTGATTGCGGATCGACGCACCCGGCTGCAGCACCGTCGTCGGCCTGGGACCGCAGCCGATCGCGACGTCGACGAGGTGCTCGAGCGACCGGTCGGGCGGGGTGTGCACGAAGACGAGGTCGCCCTCCGACAGGTTGATCAGCGTGGTGACCGTGCGGGGCTGGTCCGACACGTTCGTCAGCACGACCTCGGCGGTGACGTACTCGCCGACGAACGCCTGCGCGGGCATCGCGACCGTCAGCTCGAGGGCGTCGTCGGCGGTGTCACCCGCGAGACCCGCGACGTCGACCGGCGCCGGCAGGCCTGCCGACAGGTTGCCATGCCCCCACCCGAAGTTCTTCCACCCGGGCCGCACCTGCGGATCGGGAGAGTGGATGAGCGACGTGCGATCGTGCTCCGAGAACACGAACGCCGCGTTTCCCGGGTAGGGGTTCGCGACGGTCGCGAAGCCCATGACATCCCCGGTCTGGTTCATGATCTCGATGCCGATGCCCGGGTTGTGGACGTCGTGCTTCGGGTGCCACAGGTTGAACGCGTGCCCCGCCTCGTGCACGAGCGTGCGCAGGAACGCCGCCGGCACCTCGTCGAGCGGGCGGCCTCGCGCCGCGGCGGCGATGAACGAGTCGTCGCCGAGCTGCACGTCGGCGAACCCCGCAGCGCCCTCGCGCGGCACGGTGTCGTCGTCGAACATGATCCCGAACAGCCCGCCCTGCGACGAGCCCACGAACAGCCACAGCCGCCACTGCTCCCCGGCCACGGCCTGGCGGTGCCCCGACATGAGCGTCGCGAGCTCGGCGTTCGTGAGGGCGGCATCGTTCGGCACGTCGATCTCGTCCGTGACGACGGTGACGTCCCAGCCGGCCGAGGCATAGACGGAGCGCACGTTCGCCGCGGCACCGGAGCCGATGGTGGCGGATGCCGGGAACACCCGGTTCACCATGGCATCGACCTCGATGCGGCACCCGCGGTACATCGGCGACGTCTTGCGGGCCGTGACATCGGTGACGGTGCCACCGATCGAGAGTGTCCCGGTCATCCGCTGCGACGGCGCGACGAGCGCGGACGCGGGCGCCACCACGAGTGGCCGCCGGCAGCGGAGCGTGAGTGTGCCGGTGTCGGTGGAGACGAACTCCTGCGTCGTACGGTTCCACAGGTGGCGGACGATCTGCACGGTGAGGGTGCCGTCGGCGTAGGTGGCGCCGTGGGAGCGGAAGTACCACGAGTACTCGGTCTTGGGGAACGCGGGGTACGTGCGCCGGCTCACCGGGAGCACGTCCGAGACCGCGGTCTCGTCGATCGCGCCGAGGTCGCCCGCGCCGAGGTCGCCCGCGTCGGCGTCGGCGCCCGCGGACGGCCTCGGGTCCGGGATCGGGACCGGCCGCTGCACCTCGCCGAGCACCGGCGGGAAGACGCGCCGCGAGTACATGTCGCCCGAGATGCGCAGCGAGGAGGCGCCGACCTCGATGCGCAGGGCGCCGCGCACCTCGGGGGCGAACACGGTGCGCCGCTCGAGCTCGAGCAGCCAGGAGCCGTCCAGCGTGCCGATCGGGCACGGCCGGGTCGGGAGTTCGGGCCGGATGATCGGCGCGCCGATGAGCTCGCCGTCGGCGTCGAACTCGAGGGGCTCGTCGGCGTGCGCCGCGGAGGCCGCGTGGCCGCAGCCGCAGTCGTGGTCCATGGTGGGGTCTCGCTTTCCCGACCGCGGACGCGGCCGCTGACAGAAAGGAGAATCCTCCTCGCGGCACTGATACGCCAGGGGTTGCGGCATCCCGTCCCGCCTTTCGACGTCCGCCGCCCCGCCTAGGCTTGATCCCATGCGCCTGGCCACCTGGAACGTCAACTCGATCCGCGCGCGGGTCGACCGCATCGTCGACTTCGCGGTGCGCGAGCACATCGACGTGCTCGCGATGCAGGAGATCAAGTGCAAGACCGACCAGTTCCCGTTCGACCGGTTCGAAGAGGCCGGCTACCACGTGGAGGCGTACGGGTTCTCGCAGTGGAACGGCGTCGCGATCGCCAGCCGCGAGCCGCTCACGAACGTGCGCACGTCGTTCCCGGGAATGCCCGGCTTCGAGAAGGGGCACAACGGCCCCGACGCTCCGCAGGAGGCCCGGGCGATGGGCGCGACCATCGGCGGCGTCGAGGTGTGGAGCCTCTACGTGCCCAACGGCCGCTCGCTCGGCGACCCGCACTACTACTACAAGCTCGACTGGCTGTCGGCGCTGCAGCAGTACACCTCCGAGTCGCTGACCGCGAACCCCGACCTCGCGCTCGCCCTGGTGGGCGACTTCAACATCGCTCCGACCGACGCCGACAACGGCGACCCCGCCGTCGTCCCGGGCTTCTCGACGCATGTGTCGCCGCCCGAGCGTGAGGCGTTCGCCGCGTTCGACAGCGTCGGCGTGCAGGATGTCGTGCGCCCGCTGATCCCCACCGGCTACACGTACTGGGACTACAAGCGCCTGAAGTTCCCCCGCAACGAGGGCATGCGCATCGACTTCATCCTCGGTTCGCACGCGATCGCCGACGCCGTCACCGGTGCGACGATCCACCGCGACGAGCGCAAGGGCGAGCTCCCGAGCGACCATGTGCCGGTCGTCGTCGACCTCGACCTCGAAGGCCCGGACGACGACGATCGCCCGATGATCTTCTGAGATTCCGGATGCTGCGGCCTGCGGCATCCGTGATCTCCAGAGAATCGTCGCGAGAGATCTTCGCGCCGCGCGTCATGATTTCGTGGCGGCGACGTCTTGCCTGTTGTACCCCCGTTCCGCGCGATGCCGGACGCCCCCTCCAGGAGCTTCCCCGCAGCGCGTCGTCAGCCCGTCGGTGACCCGCCGGGTGACATCCGAAGCGCCACACGGCGAGGAGAGAAGTGTCCACCCACCAGAGTGCCGCCGTCGACGGCCCGCTCGCCGAGCGCTCCGACGAGGACCTCGTCGCCGCAGCGCGCACCGGCGACGATGCGGCCTACGCGGTGCTGTGGGAGCGTCACGTCGCGAGCGCGCGCAGCGCGGCGCGGGCGGTGAGCCCGAACATCGACGCGGATGACCTGGTGTCGGAGGCATTCACCTCGATCCTCTCCACGATCCGCAAGGGCGGCGGCCCACAGGACGGCTTCCGGCCCTACCTGTTCGCCACCATCCGCAACGTCGCCGCCTCGTGGGGTCGCCGCGCCGCCGAGACGCCGCTCGACGATCTCGACGAGCGGTCTGCGGACTCGGCCGCGGAGTTCGCCGAGCTCGTGGCCGACCGTTCCGTCCTCGCGCAGGCGTTCCGCGATCTCCCGGCTCGCTGGCGGACGCTCCTCTGGTACCTCGAGGTCGAGGGCATGAAGCCACGCGAGGTCGCGCCGCTCCTCGGCATGAGCGCCAACGCCGTGTCGGCTCTCGCGTACCGCGCACGCGAGGGCTTCAAGCAGGCGTGGCTGCAGGCCCACATCAGCGATCCCGCACGACCCGCCGATTGCCGCTGGGTGTGCGAACTGCTCGTCGCGAGTGAGCGCAAGGCTGTCGCGCGTCACGACCGCCGGCGCCTCGACGCGCACCTGCGCTCGTGCCGGGCGTGCCGCATCGTCGCGGCCGACATCGAGCATGTCTCGCAGAAGCTCCGCATGGTGCTGCTGCCTCTTGTCCTCGGCGGGGCTGGGGCCCTCGCCTATACCGCCGATGCCACTCCGGCCGTGGCAGCGGTGATCGCCGGAACGCCCACCGGGGGTGGCGGGGCGTCCGGCTCTGGGGAGACAGGCGTCTGGGGCGCCTCTGGCGGGGGTGCCGGCGCGGGGGGCGCCGGCACTGCCGCCCTCTCCCTCACGGGGATCGCGGTCGGCGTGGGTGTGGTGGCCGTGGCCGCCGCCGCGGCGGTCGCGATCGCACTCGCGCCGTCGTGGAGCGCGCCGGCGCACGAGCCCGCGCCCGCCGCCGCGACGGACCGCCAGACGGATGCTGCCGCCGATCCCGCGACCGCGCCCGAGGATGCCGAGACCGAACCGGTGGAGCCTGCGGCCGCGCCGGAGGTCGAGGCATCCGTGATCCTTCCGGGGAGCGAACCCGCGCCGCGGGTGGAGCCCGCACCGGCACCACGACCGAGCGCACCGGCGACGACGAACCCGGTGCCCGCCCCGAGTCCGGCGCCGACTCCCGCTCCGACCCCGACCCCGACTCCGGATCCGGACCCCGTCGTCAGCGCCTCACCCGCGCTCGACGCGGTCCGCGACCTCGATGCGCCGGTTCCGGCGCCGATCACCGGCACGGGTACCGCGGGTGCCTTCGTCGCGCTGATCGACGAGACGGGTTCGACCCTCTCGACGACCGCCGTCGCCGCCGACGGGCGGTTCTCGGCTGTGATCCCCAGCGAGCTGCTGCGTGTCGGCCTGACGGTGCGCGCGGTCCAGACGGCGCCCGGCGCCGAGCCTTCCGCCGCGAGCCCGGCGGTCGGCCCGTTCACCCTCCCCGTCCCGACCGTGACCGCCTTGGACGGATCCCTCGACGCACCCCTGCAGGAGGCAGACTTCGACGGCCGCGCCGACGACGTCTACCTGCTGCTGGACGGCCGGCGCGGGCAGACCGTCGCGGTGTCGGTCGACGGCGTGTGGACGGGCAACCTCCACGTGCTGACGGGCACGCCGCTGCTGCGCGTCGTGCACGACGTGGCCGTCGGCGACCACGTGATCGGCCTCCGCTACGTCGACCCCGCCACAGGCCGCGAGGGCCGCACCGCGACGGTGACGATCCACGCGACCCGGTGACCCCGGGTTCGCGGCCGCGCTCACGACGTTTCGACTCGCCCGTTCCTCGCTCGCTCAACGAGCGGGCAGGGCAGAACGTCTGACACCGCTCCACGAGCGGGGGCGGTGTCCGGACGACCTCAGTCCTCGGGGCCCATCTCGCCGGTCTGCGGTGCGCCCGGCGCCGGCCCGTATCGCAGCTGCAGCACGCCGAGCGGGCCCGTCACGGCCGGCTCGAGCAGCCTGACGTTCGCGGGATGCGCACCCTCGGGGAACACCTTCTTGCCCTGACCGAGGACCACCGGATAGACCCACAGGGTCAGCACGTCGAACAGCTGCTCCTTCAGCAGGGTCTGCACGAAATCGACGCTGCCGATGACGTGGATGTTCTCGTGCTTGTCGCGCAGCGCCTCCACCTCGCGGTTCAGATCCATGCCGAGCTGCGTGGACCCCTCCCACTCCAGGGTGGGCAGGCCGCGCGAGGCGACGTACTTCGGTGCGCTGTTCAGGGCGTCCGCGATCTTCCCGGACTGGTGCGGCCAGTATCCGGCGAAGATGTCGTAGGTGCGCCGCCCGAGCAGCAGTGCGTCGAGCTGGGAGATCCCCTTCCCGATCGAGGCGCCGATGACCTCGTCGGGGAACGGCGCCTGCCACCCTCCGTAGGGGAACCCGTTCGAGGGGTCCTCCTCCGGGCCGCCGGGCGCCTGCGCGACGCCGTCGAGGGTAGTGAAGAGGTCGATGTAGATGCGACCGGTCATGGCCGCCTCCTTCCGTGCCGGGGCGGGCTCACGCGACCAGCGCGACCCCGGGGTCGATGGGGATGTGGAACGTCTGGGCGAACCGCTCGAGCAGCGTCGCGTCGCCCGCGACGACGGCGAGCACGTCCTGGTCGAGAGCGTCGGCCGGGGTCAGCTCGCCCGAGATGAGGCGACGGATGCCGGGACCAGCCGCGAAGACGAGATCGGGCTCCCCGGCTGTCGAGGCCTGCGTCCCGAGCCGCGGGTCGACCGGACGCCCGGCCGGCTGGACCTGCGCGATGCGCAGCCCCGATGCGTCGACGTGCACGCGCAGCACGACGTCGCCCACGTGCAGCTCGTAGTCTGCGGGCGGCAGCGCGGTCGCAGCATCCGTCTGAAATGCCGTCCGCAGCGCCATCGTCAGCGAGTCGGCCGTGACGACGTCCTCGGGCTGGGGCTCGCCCATCTCCTGGAAGCCCCACCGGCCGAGGGCGAGCACGATCGGCTCGAGCTCGCGGCCGTACGGGGTCAGCTCGTACACGAGCCCGCAGTGCAGCAGCGGCACGCGGCGCACGACACCGCCCTCCTGCAGCTCCTTGAGCCGTGTGGAGAGGATGTTGGTGGGGATCTTGGGCAGCCCCTGCTTGAGGTCGGTGTAGCGGCGGGGGCCGACGAGCAGATCGCGGACGATGAGCAGCGCCCACCGCTCCCCGATCAGCTCGACGGCCGTCGTGACACCGCAGTACTGCCCGTAGCTGCGGGACGCCACCTAGGCCTGCGCCTGCTCCGCCATGAACGCCTCGGGTCCCTTCGCGGCGGCCTCGGGGTCCATCCACATGAACTGGATGCCGTTGCCGTCGGGGTCGATGAGGTCGCGCGCGTACATGAAGCCGAAGTCCTGCGGCTCGCCCGGTGCGGTGCCACCGGCGGCGACGCCCGCCTCGACGATCCGGTCCACGTCCTCGCGGGTCTCGCGGCTGATCGACAGCAGCACCTGCGCGTGCGTCTTGGGGTCGGCGAACTCCTTGTCGGTGAACGTCGCGAAGTACTCCCGGGTGAGCACCATGAAGAAGATCTGGTCGCTCCACACGACGCACGCGGCGTTCTCGTCGGTGAAGAGCGGGTTCAGCGCGCAGCCGAGGGCCGTGTAGTACGCCTTCGAGCGCTCGAGGTCGTTCGTCGGGATGTTGACGAAGATGTGCGTCATTGCCTTGCTCCTTGTGACCGTGGGCGTCGACCGGACTGGCGACAGAAGAATGGTTGCAAAAAACAAGCACGCTTGTCAATAGCAAGTAACGGACGGATGCTGCGGTCCGCCGCATCCCCGTTCCACCTCCGTCTCACGGGGGATGCCCCGGAACCCGCGGCCCCGTAGC
Source organism: Microbacterium trichothecenolyticum (assembly GCF_041938625.1). Taxonomy (GTDB): domain Bacteria; phylum Actinomycetota; class Actinomycetes; order Actinomycetales; family Microbacteriaceae; genus Microbacterium; species Microbacterium trichothecenolyticum_D. Next base: position 4,403,675 of record NZ_CP169427.1, read on the forward strand.
GTGGAGGGATGTCCGACCTGGCTTCCGCGCGCCCCGCGCGGCGCCCCGCGCGGCGCCCCGCGCCGACCGCGGGCGAGCTGCGCAACGACGTGTGGCTCGCCGGTGCCCTCTTCGTCGCAGCGGTGATCAGCACCGCCCTGGGCTCGGTGGCCGGGGTCTACGGCGACGACGCGAACGCCGGCATGCAGTGGGCGCTGCTCTACAGCCTCGGGCTCACGGCCCCGCTCGCGGTGCGACGGCGCTTCCCCGCGGTCGTCGTCCTGGCGATCGCCCTCGTGTTCTTCGCGGGTGTGACATTCCGCATCCCCGACCTGTACGTCTCGAATATCGCGATGTTCATCGCGATGTACACCGTCGGCGCGTGGGTCGACGACCGCCGACGGGCGATGTGGGTGCGCGTCGGCGTGATCGTCGCGATGTTCGTCTGGCTGATCGTCACGATGTTCCAGGCGGCGATCGACCCGTCCGACGAGGCGCTGTCGCAGGCGGGTCTCTTCTCGCCGTTCGCGGCGATGCTGCTCATCCAGCTGCTCGTCAACGCCGGGTTCTTCGGCGGCGCGTACTACATGGGTGACCGCGCGTACGCCGCCGCGATGTCGCGCGCCGCGCTCGAGGAGCGCACGCACGAGCTCGAGCGGGAGCGCGAGGTCACCGCCGCGCAGGCCGTGGCACTGGACCGCGTGCGCATCGCGCGCGAGCTGCACGACGTCGTGGCGCACCACGTCTCGGCGATGGGGGTGCAGGCCGGCGCCGCCCGCGCCGTGCTGGACCGGGATCCGGATGCTGCGCGCGGAGCGCTGCGCGGAGTCGAGGCGTCCGCCCGCTCCGCGCTCGTCGAGCTGCGGCAGCTGCTCGAGACGCTGCGCACCTCCGGCGGCGACGCCGAGGGCGGATCGACCGTGCACCTCTCGGCGCTCGCGGACCTCGTCGCCCATGCGAACGACAACGGCCTGCCCACCACGCTCACGATCGTCGGCGACGCCGTTCACCTGCCCGAGCTCGTGCAGGTGAACGTGTACCGCGTGGCCCAGGAGGCGCTGACGAACGCACGCCGCCACGGCGGACCGGATGCTGCCGCCGACGTCCGCCTGCGCTACGCGCCCGACGCCGTCGAGCTCGAGGTCGTCAACTCCGGCCGCGCCGTCGCCGCGCCGATGCGGCCGGGCCTCGGCCTCGTCGGCATGCGTGAGCGGGCCGCCGCCTCGGGCGGCGAGCTCAAAGCGGCGCCGCGCGCCCGCGGCGGGTTCCTCGTCCGGCTGCGCGTGCCGCTCGCCGTGCCGGCCGAGGCGGTCGGCGCGTGATCCGCGTGCTCCTGGTCGACGACCACGCCGTGATGCGAGCCGGCTTCCGCATGATCCTCGAGTCCGCGGGAGACATCGCCGTGGTCGGCGAGGCCTCCACCGGCGTCGAGGCGGTGGCCGCAGCATCCGATGTCCGTCCCGACGTGATCTGCATGGACGTGCAGATGCCCGACATGGACGGGCTGGAAGCGACGCGGCGCATCGTGGGTTCGGTGGAGGCGGCGGTCGTCGTCGTGACCACCTTCGACCGCGACGACTACCTCTTCGACGCACTCGCCGCCGGCGCGAGCGGATTCCTCCTGAAGAACGCCGGCCCCGAGGAGCTCATCTCGGCCGTGCGGGTCGCCGCCGCCGGTGACGCGCTGCTCGCCCCCGAGGTCACCCGCCGCGTGATCGCCCGCTTCGCCGCCGCGCCCGTCACCGAGGCCCGGTCCGCCTCCCCCTCCCCCTCCCCCGACCGCGAGAGTACAGCTGGTGGACGAGATGTCGGGGCGTTCCCTACCTCTCGGCGACCAGCTGCACTCTCGCCGGAAGTGGTGGGGGACGGGCCCGTGGTCGAGCTCACCGAGCGCGAAGGCGAGGTGCTGCGGCTCGTGGCGCAGGCGATGAGCAACGCCGAGATCGCACAGCGGCTCTACATCGGCGAGGCCACCGTGAAGACGCACGTCTCGAACGTGCTGCAGAAGCTCGGCACCCGCGACCGCGTCGCCGCGGTCGTCTACGCCCACCGCCACGGCCTCGTCTGACCCGCCTCGCCCGCCCTGCAGCCGCCTTTTTTGGCGACTCGCCAGAAACCACCGGAAGAGCGGCCTTTCTTGGCGACTCGCCAGAGGGCAAGGCCGCCGGAACGTGAGCATCGCACTGCGCCTTTTGGCGAGTCGCCAAGAGCGCCCCCGAAACGCCGGGGGTTTGGCGAGTCGCCAAGACGCGGGCGGGCGATCCAGGGAGGGAACGACGGATGCCCCGGCCCCGGCGCCACGAGGGGCGTCAGGTCCGGGGCATCCGGGGTGCGGGAACAGGTCGTCGGTCCGGGTGAGGCCGACCGGGGGGATTACGCGGCGACGGGAACCGCGGCGTAGCGGTCGACCAGGGCGCCGAAGGCCTGGAGGTAGCCGATGAGGAAGTCGGCGGTCTGCTCGCTGGTGACCTCGCCGGTCTCGGTGAACAGGCCCGGGGTGGTCTGCACGTAGCCCTCGGGCTGGCCGAGCGTCGGGGCGTTGTAGTGGCTGAGGATCGCCTTGAGGTGCTGCTGCGCCGCCGCGGTGGCGATGCCGCCGCCCGACGTGCCGATGACGGCGGTGGGCTTGCCGTCGAACGAGCCCTGGCCCCACGGGCGGGCCGACCAGTCGAGCGCGTTCTTCAGGACGCCGGGGATCGAGCGGCTGTACTCGGGCGTGATGATGATGACGCCGTCGACGTCGGCGATGGCCTGCTTGAAGTCGCGGGCGACCTGCGGGAAGTCGGCGTCGAAGTCGGGCGAGTAGAAGGGGAGGTCCTTGATCGGGATCTCGACGAGGGTGGTGCCCTCGGGGGCGAGACGCTCGAGGGCCTTCGCGAGACGACGGTTGATGGAGGTCGACGAGATGCTGCCGACGATGTAGCCGATGGTCCGCTCGGTCATGTGGGGTTCTCCTTGAAAGCAAAGGCGTCCCCGGTGGGGACCACCGTGGACGTTCCACATCCATGCAAGCACATGCACGGGTGATCTATTCCGGCGCATGAAAGATCTCTCATCCACCCGCTCCCCCGCACGGCGGACCCCTGCCGAATCCGCCCCACGGGGGAGGCCTCAGCGCGCTCGCATGCGTAGCGTCGGCTGCAGGGGAAGCGAGAGGAGAAACGGATGCTGCAGCTGCGCGGTATCGGCAAGAGCTACGGAGGGCGCCGCGTGCTCGACGACGTGTCGTTCGACGTGGGGCCCGGCCGGCTGACCGGCTTCGTCGGCGGGAACGGCGCGGGCAAGACCACCACCATGCGGATCGTGCTGGGGGTGCTCGCCGGCGACGCCGGCACCGTCACCCTCGACGGCGCCGAGGTCACGGCCTCCGACCGCCGACGCTTCGGCTACATGCCCGAGGAGCGCGGGCTGTACCCCAAGATGAAGGTGCACGAGCACATCACCTACCTCGCGCGACTGCACGGGTTCTCGAAGACGGATGCTGCGACCCGCGCCCGCGCTCTGCTCGAGCAGCTGGGGCTCGGCGAGCGACTGAACGACAACGTCGAGACGCTCTCGCTCGGCAACCAGCAGCGCGCGCAGATCGCCGCGGCACTCGTGCACGACCCGCAGGTGCTGATCCTCGACGAGCCGTTCTCGGGCCTGGACCCGCTCGCGGTGGACGTGGTCGCGGGCGTGCTGCAGCAGCGCGCCGCTGCCGGCGCCGCCGTGCTCTTCTCGTCGCACCAGCTCGACGTCGTCGAGCGGCTGTGCGACGACCTCGTGATCATCGCCGGCGGCACCATCCGCGCGGCCGGGGCCCGTGACGCCCTTCGGGCGCAGCACTCGACCCGCCGCTTCGAGCTCGTCTCGGCCGGCGACGCCGGCTGGCTGCGCACGGAGCCCGGCGTCGAGGTGCTCGATTTCGACGGCGGCTACGCGGTGTTCGACGTCGACAGCGACGAGACCGCGCAGCGGGTGCTGCGCCGGGCGGTCGCACAGGGTGATGTCGCGAGCTTCGCGCCGCAGCATCCGTCCCTCGCCCAGATCTTCAAGGAGGTCATCCAATGAGCACCACCGATACCCGCCGCGGCGGCACCGCGTTGGGCGCAGGGCAGGCGATCTGGCTCGTCGCCGAGCGCGAGATCGGCTCGAAGCTGCGCAGCAAGGCGTTCGTCATCTCGACGGCGATCCTGTTCCTCGGCGCGCTGGCCCTCGTGATCTGGGGCGGCTTCCAGGCGGCGAACACCACCGGCACACCGGTGGCGGTGACCGCCGACGCGCAGCAGTATGTCGCCGGCGCGGAAGGCCTCGACGTCACCGACGTTGCGGACCGCGCCGCCGCCGAGGCGCTCGTGACCGACGGCGAGGTCGATGCGGCCGTGGTGGGCGACTCGTCGTCGCCGCTCGGGTTCGCGATCGTCGCCGAGTCGTCCGCGCCGACGTCGCTGATGCTGCAGCTCGCGCAGGTGCCCCCGGTCGAGCTCCTCGCCCCCGAGGAGGGCAACGCCGCGCTCGGCTACATCGCCGCTGTCGGGTTCGGCGTCGTGTTCCTGCTGGCCGCGTCCCTGTTCGGCGGCACGATCGCGCAGAGCGTCGTCGAAGAGAAGCAGACCCGCGTGGTCGAGCTGCTCATCTCGGCGATCCCGGTGCGGTCGCTCTTGGCCGGCAAGGTGATCGGCAACACGGTCCTCGCGATGGGGCAGATCCTGATCCTCGCCGCGATCGCGATCATCGGCCTCACCGTGACCGATCAGACCGCACTGCTGCAGGGGCTCGGCGCCCCCATCGCCTGGTTCGCGATCTTCTTCCTGTTCGGCTTCATCCTGCTGGCCTCGCTGTTCGCGGCGGCCGCCTCGATGGTGTCTCGCCAGGAGGACATCGGCTCGACCACGATGCCGCTGACGATGCTCGTGATGGCGCCGTACTTCCTCGTCATCTTCTTCAACGACAACCCGGTGGTGCTCGCGATCATGTCGTACGTGCCGTTCTCGGCGCCGGTCGGCATGCCGATGCGCATCTTCCTCGGCCAGGCGCAGTGGTGGGAGCCGCTGCTGTCGATCGCGATCCTCATCGCGACGTGCGTCGCCGCGATCTTCGTCGCCGCCCGCATCTACGAGAACTCGCTCCTGCGCATGGGCGGCCGCGTGAAGCTGTCGGAGGCGCTCGCCGGCTGATCCCCGTGCCCGATCGTTGAGCGAGCTTGCGAGTCGAAACGCCTCTGACACGGCGCAGTCCGCCAGTCCGACGCGTTTCGACTCGCTCGTTCCTCGCTCGCTCAACGAGCGGGAACGGGGTCCTCACTCAACGAGCGGAAACGGGGTCCTCACTCAACGAGCGGGAACGGGGTCCTCACTCAACGAGCGGGAACGGGGTCCTCACTCAACGAGCGGAAACGGGGGCGCTGCCTCCTCGTCCTGCCCCTACTGCTCCCCCATCATCTGCGGCTCCATACGGCCGACCGAGATGACGTTGCCCGCGGGGTCCTTGAACCATGCGATGTCGGGGCCGCCTTCGAAGCCGCGCGAGATGCCCTTCTCGTCGGTGCCGTAATCGGGGTCGGTGTAGATCTTCGTCACGACACCCCTCGCGTTGAGGTCGTCGACCGCGGCGTCGACGTCGGCGACGCTGAAGTTGAGGATCGTGAACACGGCCGGCTCGTGATCCTCCTTCGGATAGACGAAGATGCTGCCGCCGCCGGGAAGCGCGATGGTGAAGCCGCCTCCCATCTCTTCGTAGACCGTGACGTCGAGCCCCAGGGTGTCGCGGTAGAAGGCCACGGCCTCGCCGACGTCGGGTACAGCGAAGCTCGAAAATGGCCGATCGGGTGTGAACATGACAGCCTCCCAGTGGTTGTGCCGCCGCCAACGATCCTCTTGCCCGCAGGGCGTGTCCAGAGGGGTCGCGGCGCACCTTCGCGGCGTCGAGGGCGCGGCGTAGACTCCCGGCATCCGTACGAACCGAGACAGCGCTGTGACCGTCAACGGGCGGGTCGTCCCGCTCGTCGGCACCGTCGCGCACGCCACCGCGCTGGACTGGCTGCGCGGTCTCGGACTCACCGGCGCGAAGGAGGGCTGCGCCGAGGGCGAGTGCGGCGCGTGCGCCGTGCTGGTCGCCACGGCGGGGCCCGAGGGCGCCACGGCGTGGACGCCCGTCAACGCCTGCCTGCTGCCGGCGCACGCGCTCGACGGCCAGGAGGTCGTGACCTCCGAGGGGCTCGGTTCGCCCGACGACCTGCACCCGGTGCAGCGGCAGCTCGCGGCCGCCGGCGGCTCGCAGTGCGGCTACTGCACGCCCGGGTTCACATGCGCGATGGCCGCCGAGTTCTACCGCGCCGACCGCGAGGCGGGCGCGGTCGACGCCGAGCACGGGGCGAACGGGTTCGATCTGCATGCGATCGGCGGCAACCTGTGCCGCTGCACGGGTTACCGTCCCATCCGCGACGCGGCTTTCGCGCTCGGGATGCCGCGTCCCGATGATCCGCTGCGGGAGAGGTTGCGCGAGCCGGCGCCGCCCGCGGTCGCCACCGACGTTCGGGCGGACGACGGGCGTTTCGTGCGACCTGCGAGCCTGGACGAGGCGCTGCAGCTGCTGCGCGACGAGCCCGACGCCGTCGCGGTCGCGGGGAGCACGGACTGGGGCGTCGATGTGAACCTGCGCGGCGCGCGCGCACCGCTCGTGGTCGCGATCGACCGCCTGCCCGAGTTGAAGGCTCTCGGGTTCGCCGGCGACGCGGTCGAGATCGGCGCCGCCGTTCCGCTCTCCGAGATCGAACGCCGCGTGGGCCCGCGCGTCCCGCTGCTCGCGCAGCTGCTCCCCCAGTTCGCGTCGCGCCTCATCCGCAACCGCGCGACTCTCGGCGGCAACCTCGGCACCGCCTCCCCCATCGGCGACGCGGCGCCCGCCCTGCTCGCGCTCGGCGCGTCCGTCGTGCTCGTCTCGGCCGACGGCGGCGAGCGCGAGGTCGACCTCGCCGATTACTTCACGGGGTACCGCACGTCGGTCAGGCGCCGCGACGAGCTCATCCGCGCTGTGCGCATCCCGCTTCCGCAGCCCGGCGTGACCGCATTCCACAAGATCGCGAAGCGGCGGTTCGACGACATCTCGTCGGTGGCGGTCGCCTTCGCCCTCGACCTCGACGACGGCGTCGTCACGAACGTACGCATCGGCCTCGGCGGCGTCGCCGCGACGCCCCTCCGCGCGTATGCGACCGAGCACGCCCTCGACGGACGCCCGTGGACCGCCGCGACGGTGGCAGCAGCATCCCTCGTCCTGCAACAGGAGGGGACGCCGCTCGACGACCATCGCGCGAGCGCCGCGTACCGCGCCCGCATGCTCGGTATGGCGCTGCCGGCGCTCTTCGCGGCGTCGGCCGACGAACCGGAGGCGACGGCATGAGCTCGCTCGCCGATCGTCCCGAGAACCCGGTTGTCGGCCGCCCGGCGGTGCACGAGAGCGCAGCCCTGCACGTCACCGGAGCCGCCGTCTACACCGACGACATCGCCGCGCGCGCCCACGGCGTGCTGACCGCGTGGCCCGTGCAGTCCACGTCGGCGCACGCGCGGGTCACGGTCGACGTCGCGCCCGCATACGAGGTGCCGGGGGTCGTCCGGGTGCTGACCGCCGACGACGTGCCGGGCGTCAACGATGCGGGGGTCAAGCACGACGAGCCCCTCTTCCCGCGCGAGGCGATGTTCTTCGGGCATGCGCTGGTGTGGGTCTTGGGAGAGACACCGGATGCTGCGCGCCGGGGCGCCGCCGCCGTCACGGTGACCTACGAACCGCTGCCGTCATTGATCACGGTGCAGGAGGCGATCGCCGCCGGGTCGTTCCAGGGCGTGCCGCGCACCATTGCGCGCGGGGACGCAGCATCCGCTCTCGAATCCTCTGCGTTCGTGTTCGAGGGCGAGAGCGCGGTCGGCGGGCAGGAGCACTTCTCGCTCGAGACGCACGCCTCGTTCGCGGTGCGCGAGCCCGATGGTCGCTACTTCGTGGAGTGCTCGACACAGCACCCCTCCGAGACGCAGGAGATCGTCGCGCACGTGCTCGGCATCGCGTCGAGCGAGGTCACCGTCGAATGCCTGCGCATGGGCGGCGGCTTCGGCGGCAAGGAGATGCAGCCGCACGGGTTCGCGGCGATCGCGGCGCTGGGCGCGAAACTCACCGGACGCCCCGTGCGCCTGCGCCTCAACCGCACGCAGGACATCACGATGTCGGGCAAGCGCCACCCGTTCCACCTGACGTGGCGAGCGGGCTTCGACGCCGACGGACTCCTGCAGGCGCTCGACGCGACGCTCACCGCCGACGGCGGCTGGAGTCTCGACCTCTCCGAGCCGGTGCTCGGCCGCGCGCTCTGCCACGTCGACAACGCCTACTGGATCCCGAACGTGCGGGTGCACGGCCGCGTCGCCCAGACGCACAAGCCGTCGAACACGGCGTTCCGAGGCTTCGGCGGCCCGCAGGGCGCGTTCCTCATCGAGGACATCCTGGGCCGAGCAGCGCCCGCGCTCGGCATCGATCCGCTGGAGCTCCGCGAGAAGAACTTCTACCGGCCCGGCCAGACCACGCACTACGGGCAGCTCGTGAAGGACGCCGGGCGGCTGCCCGCGATCTGGAACCGGCTGCGCGCGTCGTCCGACCTCGATGCCCGGCTGCGGGAGGTCTCGCGGTTCAATGCCGCGCACGCCGACCGCAAGCGGGGCCTCGCGATGACGCCGGTGAAGTTCGGCATCTCGTTCACCTTCACGTCGTTCAACCAGGCCGGCGCGCTCGTGCTCGTCTACAAGGACGGCTCGGTGCTGATCAACCACGGCGGCACCGAGATGGGCCAGGGCCTGCACACCAAGATGCTGCAGGTCGCCGCGACCGCGCTCGGTGTGCCGCTCGAGGCCGTGCGCGTCGCCCCGACCCGCACCGACAAGGTGCCGAACACGTCGGCCACCGCCGCCTCGTCGAGCGCAGACCTGAACGGCGGCGCGGTCAAGCTCGCGTGCGAGGAGATCCGCGGCCGGCTCGCCGCGGTCGCGGGCCGCCTGCTCGGCGTCGACGCGCGCGACGTGCGCTTCTCCGACGGGTACGTCACCGCGCTGGGCGGAGGCGAACGGATGCTGTTCGCCGATGTCGTCGCGGCCGCCTACCTGCAGCGCGTGCAGCTGTTCGCCGCGGGCTACTACCGCACCGAGGGGCTCCACTGGGACGCCGACCGCCAGCAGGGGTCGCCCTTCAAGTACTTCGCCTACGGCTGTGCCGCCGCCGAGGTCGAGGTGGACGGCTTCACCGGCGCGTATCGCCTGCGCCGCGTCGACATCGTGCACGACGTCGGCGACTCGCTGTCGCCGCTGCTCGACATCGGCCAGATCGAGGGCGGGTTCGTCCAGGGCACGGGGTGGCTCACGCTCGAGGAGCTGCGATGGGACACCGGCGACGGACCCACCCGCGGGCGCCTGCAGACGCCGTCGGCCAGCACCTACAAGCTGCCGAGCTTCTCCGAGATGCCCGAGGAGTTCCACGTCGCGCTCTTCGAGGACGCCCGCGAAGACGGCGCCGTGTACGGGTCGAAGGCTGTGGGCGAGCCGCCGCTGCTGCTCGCGTTCAGCGTGCGCGAGGCGCTCCGCCAGGCGGTCGGGGCGTTCGGGCCGGGTGGGCGTTGCGTCGAGCTCTCGTCGCCCGCGACCCCCGAGGCGGTGTTCTGGGCGATCGAGGCGATGCGCGGCGCGGGAGGTGCGGGCGCAGCATCCGTGTCCCGGGATGGAACGGATGCTGCGACCACCGGCCCGACGGAGGACTCGGGGTCAGCGGAACCCGACCTGCTCACGGCGGGCCGCTGAGGGCTCGGCCGTGGACTGGCTCGACGCGGTGCGGACCCTGCGCGACGCCCGCACGCCCGCGGTGATCGTGACGCTCGCCATGGTGCGGGGGCACGCGCCGCGCAACGGCGGCGCGAAGATGGTCGTCTCGCCGGGCGAGGTCTTCGAGACGATCGGCGGCGGCAACCTCGAAGCCACCGCCGTCGCGCGCGCCCGCGCGATGCTGGCCTCGGGCACCGCCGAGCCGGAGCTGCTGACGCTCACCCTGAGCGACAAGGAGACCACCGAGTACGGGGTGCAGTGCTGCGGAGGAGAGGTCACGTTGATGCTGGAGCCGGTGCGGGTCGTGCCGTCGGTAGCGGTGTTCGGGATGGGGCATGTCGGGCTCGAAGTCGCGCGAATCCTCGCGCGCCAGCACCTCGACCTGCACCTCGTGGACTCGCGGGAGTCGATGCTGTCGCCGTCGCGGCTGGGGGTGAACGGCGTGCCGGGGCCGCTCGCCGACGCGGTCGCGGGGGTGCACGTGCACCACGCGCCGGTGCCGGAGGTGGTGCTCGCGTCGGTGCCGGCCGGGACGCACGTTCTCGTCATGACCCACGACCACGCCGAAGACCTGGCGATCGTCGACCAGGCGCTGCGCACCGAGGGCATCGCCTCGATCGGCCTCATCGGCTCGCGGTCGAAGTGGGCCCGCTTCCGGGCGCGCCTGCACGAGGCCGGCCACGACGAGGCCGCCCTGGCCCGGGTGACGACCCCCATCGGCCTCCCCGAGATCCCCGGCAAGCAGCCCGCGACGATCGCCGTCAGCGTCTCCGCTCAGCTGCTGCAGCTGATCGAGGAAGCTGCTCCCGTACCGCCGGGCTGAGCCGTTCTTCAGATCAGGAGATCTGGCCTACACAGGACGTTTCGGCGCAGATCCCCCTGCCTTCGCCAGATCTCCTGATCTCGCCGACGGCCTGGCCGACGCCGGCTCGGGGAAGACCGATCAGTACTCTATGCGCGACGAATTCCGGCCCCATTCGGTGAACGGCGCGACGCGGTGCTCGGGGACGAGCTCGATCGATTCCACGGGCATGATGTCGCGGTGCTCGGGGTGCCCGTCGAAGTAGCGGTAGAAGACCGCGTCGTCGAAGCCCGCGGCTGCGGCGTCCTCGCGGTCGGCGGCGAAGTAGACGCGCTCGATGCGGGCCCAGAGCGCGGTGCCGAGGCACATCGGGCACGGCTCGCAGCTCGAGTAGAGCGTCGCACCGGTGAGGTCGAACGTGCCGAGCCCCTGGCACGCCCGCCGGATCGCGACGACCTCGGCGTGCGCCGACGGGTCGAGGTCAGCCGTGACCCGGTTCACGCCCTCGAAGATCTGCCCGTCCGCCGACACCACGACCGCGCCGAACGGACCGCCCGCGTGGCGGACGTTCTCGGTCGCGATCTCTATGGCCCGGGCGAGGTGGCGGGCGGGCGTCCCGTCGGTGGAGGACATCAGCCCCACCCTACGAGCGCCCCGCGCCGTGCGCACCACCCCTCGCCGCGCGCCCCGTCAGCGCTCGACGAGCACCCCGTCGGCGTCGGCCCACACGTGCTTGCCGGGCGCGAACGCCACGCCTGCGATGACAACCGGCTCGTCGACCTCGCCGACGCCGGCCTTCGCGCTCTTGCGCGGGTTCGATCCGAGCGCCTTGACCCCGAGGTCGAGCTCGCCGATCGCGACCCGATCGCGGATCGCGCCGTGCACGATGAGCCCCGCCCACCCGTTCTCGACCGCGGACGCCGCGATGAGATCTCCCACCAGCGCCGATTCGAGCGATCCGCCGCCGTCGATCACGAGCACAGCCCCCTCGCCCGGGGTGGCGAGCACCGCCTTCACCAGCGCGTTGTCGCGGTGGCACCGCACGGTGCGGATCGGCCCGTCGAACGCGACGCGCCCGCCGAGGTCGTGCAGCTGCAGCGCGAGCGAGTCGAGCTCGTCGCCGCGTTCGTCGTAGAGGTCGGCCGTCGCGGTGGTCATGGCTTCACGCTATGACGGATGCCGCGGGCCGCAGCATCCGTCATCCGGAGAAGTTCTCGCGGCCTTCTGCGAACCGCAAGAACCCGCGTCAGGAGAGGGCGGGCGGGTTCTCGTCGGGGTGGAGCGTGCTGAAGAACGAATATGTCTCGCCGTCGGGGTCGGGACCGCGCTCCTTGAACTCGTTGACGAGCTCGTACAGCCGCTGCCGGAACTCGTGCAGGTGGTCGGGGGTGAGCTTCAACCCCATCCACGTGGCGTCGAGGTCCTCGGGGTCGACGCCCTCGATCTGCTGCAGGAAGGTCTCGATCAGCACCGGCGACCCGCCGGGCATCGACGTGCGCCACGAGAGCCCGGTCGCGCGATACGGCACCTCGCGCGCACCCTGGGCGCCGGTGCGCTCGGCCTCGGCCGCGAGGTAGCCGGTCTGCACGAGCGTGCGGACGTGGTGCAGCATCGTGCCCGGGTTCACGCCGAGCAGCTGGGCGAGCTCCTTGTTCGTGCGCGACTCGAACGCGCACAGCCGCAGCACCCGCAGGCGCAGCGGCGAGCTCAGGGCGCGCATGCGCGCCTCCGCCTCGGGATCCCCCGGGCGAAGCTCGATCCGCTCCTCGGACTGGTCGGCCACGAGGCCAGCATATCCCGAGTGATTGACAGATCTCAATCAGTGACGCACACTGATTGGCATGTCTCAATCAGACGAGGTCCGTGAGGCCGAGGACGTCGACGACGCCGTGCTTGTGGAGGCGCAGGCCGAGGCATCCGGCCCACGGTCTCGCGTCGACGAGGCGGCCGAGGCGGATCAGGCTCTGCACAAGGCACCGACGCTCCCGGGGGCAGCCAGAGGATCCCTGTGGCGCGATGCCAACTTCCTGACGCTGTGGGCGGGCCAGGCATCCAGCCAGTTCGGCGCGCAGATCACCGAGCTCGCGATCCCCGTCCTCGCCGTGCTGCTGCTGAACGCGAGCGAGTTCGAGGTGGGCGTGCTCAACGCCGCGAACGTCGCGGCGTTCCTCGTGATCGGGCTTCCTGCCGGCGCCTGGATCGACCGCATGCGCAAGCGGCACGTCATGATCTGGGCCGACGGCGTGCGGGCGGTCGCCCTCGCATCGCTTCCGCTGCTGTGGTGGGCGGGCGCTCTGCAGATGTGGCACGTCTTCGCCGTCGCCCTGATCATGGGCGTCGCGACCGTGTTCTTCGACGTGTCCTACCAGAGCATCATCCCGTCACTGGTCCGGCCGAACCAGATCGCCGAGGCGAACGGCAAGCTCCAGTCGACGTACGAGCTCGCCAACATCGCCGGCCCCGGCATCGGCGGCTGGCTCATCGGCGTGCTCACGGCGCCGTTCGCGATCCTCGCCACCGTCGGCACCTACGTCGTCTCGCTCATCGCGCTGCTGCTCACCCGCGACCACGAGGAGCGCCGCGCGGCCGAGGACCGCGCCCCGATCCTGCACGAGATCCGCGAGGGGCTGAAGTTCGTCTTCACCGAGAAGCTGCTGCGCCGCATCGTCGGGTTCACGGCCACCGGGAATTTCTTCAACACCATCGCGATGACGATGCTGCCGATCTTCCTGCTGCGCGAGCTGGGCTTCAGCCCGGAGTCGATGGGCCTCGTGTTCTCGCTCGGCGCGATCGGAGGCTTCGTCGGCGCAATCGCCACTCCGCACATCGTGCGGTGGATCGGCGAGGCGCGCGCCATCCCGGTGAGCGCGATCGCCATGAGCGTCGCGGCGTCGCTCCTCCCGGTCGCCGCCCTCGTGCCCGCGGTGGCCTTCCCGCTGCTGGTCGCGCAGTTCTTCGTCTCGAGCTTCACCGTGCTGCTCTACAACATCACTCAGGTGACGTTCCGCCAGCGCATCACGCCGGCACGACTGCTGGGGCGCATGAACGCGTCCGTCCGGTTCGTCGTGTGGGGCGTCATGCCGGTCGCCGCACTCCTGTCCGGGGCACTGGGGACGTGGCTCGGTGTGGTCCCGACGCTGTGGATCGCCGCCGCCGGCCAGCTGCTCGCCTGCCTGTTCGTGGTGATCGCACCCTTCTGGTTCATGCGAGAGCTGCCCCACGCGCACAGCGAGGCTGCCGCCGGCTGAAGGCCAGGATGCTTCGGCCCGCCGCGCAGGGTGTGGGCCGAGGCATCCGTTTCTCCTCGGGCCGCAGCATCCGTCCCCGCAGCGCCGATCCGCGAGACCGGGGATTCTCTCCGAGACCGAGAACGACGTCCTCGGTCTGGGCCGGAACGCCTGGGTTCGACGAGAAGATGGCGGGTTGGCCGTGCGGTACCCGACGCCCCGGATTCCGGCAAGGTCGTGCCCTGCGGGGCCCGAGCATGCTTAGGTTGCTCCATGACGGCCCGCATCGTCTCGATCGGCACAGCTGTTCCGCCCACGCGCATCGCGCAGGAGGTCGCGCGCGACATCTTCGCGGCTCAGGAGGGAGCTGATCGGCTGGCGCGGCGACAGATCCACGCGGTGTTCGACGCGTCGGCGATCGCGCAGCGGCACACCGTGCTGTCGGAGTTCGTGACGGGCCCGGCGCCCGCGCCCGTGCCCGCCGCCTTCGTCGACGGGAAAGGGCGGCTCCTCTCCCCCACCACGGGCGCGCGCAACGAGCGCTTCATCGCAGCGGCGCCGGAACTCACGGCCGCCGCCGCACGCAACGCCCTGGCCGACGGCGGCGTCGATCCCTCGGCCGTGACCCACGTGGTGACCGTCTCGTGCACCGGACTTTTCGCGCCGGGCCCCGACTACCGACTCGTGCGCGATCTCGGCCTCAGCCCGACGGTCGAGCGGTGCCACCTCGGTTTCATCGGGTGCGCGGCGGCGCTGCCGGCACTGCGGGTCGCGTCGGCGCTGGCGGCGACGCGGCCGGACGCCGTGGTGCTCGTCGTGTGCACCGAGCTGTGCACGCTGCACCTGCGGCCTTCGAACGATCCGCAGCAGATCGTCGCGTCCTCGGTCTTCGCCGACGGCGCGGCAGCGGCGATCGTCACCGCCGACCCGTCCGTCGGGAACCCCGGGGGACTCGACCTCGACAGGTTCGGCACCGCCCTCACCGAGGAGGGCGAGACGGACATGGTCTGGACGATCGGCGACAACGGGTTCGAGATGATCCTGTCGGCCGAGGTGCCGCGCATCATCGGCCGCGAGATCCAGGGTGCGGTGGGGCGATTCCTGGGCGACGACGCTCGGCCCGAGGTGTGGGCGGTGCATCCCGGCGGGCGGAGTGTGCTCGATCGCGTCGAGACCGGACTCGACCTCGCGCCGGAGGCCCTCGCGGCGTCGCGCGCCGTGCTGCGCGACTTCGGAAACATGTCGAGCGCGACGATCCTGTTCATCCTCGCGTCGCTGCTGCGCGACGACGACGTCCCCGATGGCGCGCGCATCGCCGGGCTCGCCTTCGGCCCGGGCCTCACCGTCGAGTCGGCGCTCATGACCCGGCGCCGCCCGGCCTTCGCGACCGCCGACGACGCCGACCTCGCCCTGGCGGCCTCCGCGTGAGGGCGGTGCCGGCATGAGCCTCGCCGTCCGCGACGACCGGCTCGCCGAGCTCATGGACGATCCGGCCTGCGACCCGGACCTGCTGCGCGCCACGCTCGTGCGCTTCGGCACGGTCAACCGCCTGGTGTCGGGCTGGGGTGTCGTGTACCGCGGACGGCTGCGCACTCACCTGGCCGCGCTCGGCCGACCGGCGCATGTGCTCGACATCGGGTCCGGCGGCGGAGACCTCGTCGCCCGCCTCGCCGCAGCCGCCCGGCGCGACGGACTCGACGTGACCTGGACCGGCATCGACCCCGACCTGCGTGCGCACGAGGTCGCCGTGGCACGCACGCCGATCCCCGGGGCGACCTTCCGGAGAGCGGATGCTGCCACCCTCGTCGCCGAGGGGCTCACGTACGACGCGGTGCTGTCGAACCACGTGCTCCATCACCTCGGCGACGACCTCGGGCACTTCGCCGAGGAGTCCCTCGCGCTTTCGCGCGGCATCGTGCTGCACAGCGATATCGCCCGCTCGCGCCTCGCGTACGGGCTCTACGCCGTGGGCATCACACCCTTCCAGCGCGGCACGTTCCTCCGCACCGACGGCCTCCGCTCGATCCGCCGCAGCTACACGCGGACGGAGCTCACGGCCGCACTCAAGGGCGACGACCCCGGGGTCTGGTCGGTGGAGCGCCCGGTGCCGTTCCGGCTCGTGGCCGTGGCGCGTGGCCGTGCGTGACGTCACCGTCGTCGGCGCCGGACCGGTCGGGATGCTGCTGGCCGGCGAGCTCGCCCGCCGCGGCGTCGACGTCGAACTCCTCGAGCGGAGACCCGCTGTCGGCGACGGCACCCGGGCCATCGGCATCCACTCCCCCGTCCTGGCCGCGCTCGAACCGTCCGGTCTCACGGACCGCCTGCTCGCCGAGGCGGTGCGCGTGCGACGCGGCCAAGCCCGGTCGCGAGGCCGGCTGCTCGGCACCGTGCACTTCGATGTGCTGTCGGCGCGCTTCCCCTTCGTGGCGACCCTGCCGCAGGCGAGCACCGAGTCCGTCCTCGGCGCCGCCGCTCCGGAGCCGCTGCGCGGCGCGTACGTGCTCGCGGTGATCCCGCGCCGGGATTCGGTGGTCGTGCGGGCGGGGATCCTCGGCCGCCCCGTCGAGTCCGAGAGCCGCATCGTCGTCGTCGCCGGCGGAGGCGCGGCACGCGATCTCGTCTACCGTCCGGGGGCCGTGCCTGCGCGTGACTATCGCGACCGGTATCTGATGACGGATGCTGCCGCCGACGCCGACGCCGAGCTCGCGGTGATCCACCTCGATCCCGACGGCGTGCTCGAGTCCTTCCCATTGCCGGGCGGCCGACGGCGGTTCGTCGCATGGGACCCGCCGGGTGCCGGCGACGAGCCCGAGGACCGCGTACGGCGGCTGCGCGACGCGCTGGCTCGTCGCGGGGAGGGGGCGGCGGCCGACGCGGTGTCGACGGCGACGTCGTTCGGCGTGCGCCGAGTGGTCGCGCCCCGACTGCGCCACGGCCGTGTCTTCGCGATCGGAGACACGGCCCACGAAGTCAGCCCCATCGGCGGGCAGGGGATGAACCTCGGCCTGCTCGACGCGGTGACGCTGGCGCCGCTCCTCGCCTCCTGGACGCGCACCGGCCGAGCGCCCGACACCGGGCTGCTGCGGTGGGAGGCCCGTCGCGTCCAGTCAGCGCGGCGCGCGGCCGCGCTCGCGAGCGTGAACACCGCGCTCGGCCGTCCGAGCGGTCGCGGCGACGCGCTGCGGCGCGCGACCGTGCGCGCGATGCTCGCCGGCCCGTCGGCCCGGCTGTTCGCCCGCGCCTACTCGATGGGCTTCGACTTCGACGCCTGATCCCGGCGTTCCCCGGGTGTCGGCGCCTGAGCCCGGCGTTGCCCGGGGTGTGGGCGCACGGCGTGCCCTTGGGGCGCGCGAGATGCGCCCCGAACCCGGATGACCAGCCGGGAACGGATGCCGCGCCCCGCTGCCCGCACGGTCAGAACCACGACCGCGCCGACGCGTCAGGCGACGAACGCGCTGCCTGACGCCACGAGCTGGGCCGCCAGGAGCAGCGCCGCCAGCATCACGAGCCGGAACAGCGTCCGCGTCGGCGGCCGCGCCATCGCGCGCCACGCGGTCGCCCCGGCCACCGCGACGACGGCCCCGAAGAAGACCCACGACACCGGCGACACGGCGGCGAGGTCTCCGCCGGCAGCCCCGAGCAGCACCGCGACCGCACCCCCCACGACGGCGAGCGCCGCGACGATCGCCGACACCCGCGGCCCCAGGCGGTGCGGCAGGCCGCGCACCCCGGTGCGGGCATCGTCGTCGAGGTCGGGCAGCACGTTCGTCAGGTGCACGGCGGCGCCGAGCGCGGCGCCGGCGACCCACGCCCACCAGGCCGCGAACGCCGGGTCGGGGGCCGACAGTGTGGCGAGCGACGGGAAGATCCCGAAGCTCACCAGGAACGGCACGATCGACCACGGGGTCGACTTCAGTCCCGCGTTGTAGGCCCACGCTGAACCGAGGGCGAGGGCGTGGGCTGCCAGCATCCGCCATTCCAATGGCACCGAGAGAACCAGAGCCGAACCCAGCAGGCCGAGCGCCGCACCCCAGGCGACCCGCGCTGACACGTCCCCGCGCGCGATCGGCTTGTCGGTGCGCCCCACCGCGCGATCGCGCGCCGCGTCGAGGGCGTCGTTCGAGATGCCCACCGACAGCTGCCCCGCGAACACCGACGTGGTCAGGAGCACGAGCCGCCATGCCTCGAGCCCCGTCGCGATGCCGAGCGCGAGAGCGAGCGCGGTCACGACGAGCGTCGGCCCCGGATGCGAAGAACCCCACAGAGCACGGACGGTGCGCACGGGTCGATGCTCTCACGGGCCGGCCGGCGACACGGGAGGTCAGAGAGGGAATGTTCTCAGGTCCATGTCGTTGCATGGATCTGGGCCGACGGGGTCCCGGCAGAAATCGCTCGACCCCAGAGGAGCAGCCCATGTCCACTCTCACCACCCGCACCGCCGAGACGGACGCGCCCATCATCGACGTGCTCGCCGAGCGCTGGAGCACCCGCATCTTCGACCGCGAGTCGGTCATCGACGAAGCCGCCCTCGCGAGCGCGCTCGAGGCCGCCCGCTGGACGCCCACCGCCGCCAACACGCAGGCCTGGCGCGTCATCGTCGCCCGCCGCGGCTCGGCCGCGCACGCGACCGTTCTCGGTTCGCTCGCCGGCTTCAACAGCGCGTGGGCGGGCGACGCCGCCGCGCTCGTCGTCTTCGTCGCCGAGACCTCGCGCGACGGCGAGCCCCTGCGCTGGGCCCAGTACGACACCGGCCAGGTCGCGGCGCACTTCACCGTACAGGCTCACGCCGACGGTCTGTCGACGCACCAGATGGGCGGCTTCGACCGCGACGCCATCACCGCCGGCTTCGGCCTCAGCGCCGATTTCACCCCCGTCACCGTCATGGCGATCGGCGAGCTCGGCGACATCCGCACGGCCTCCGACGAGCTCCAGGCGCGTGAGAACGCCCCGCGCGTGCGCCGCCCCGTCGCCGACTCGGTGCTCGTGAACGACTGATCCACCCCGGATCCGTTTCCGCATCCCCAGGTCATCCTGGGTTCGGGGCGCATTTACTCCGTTGGGGCGCAGAATCTCCGCCCCAACGGAGAGAATGCGCCCCAAACCTGCAATGGCGACCCAGGCCGGGCGTCAGTCGTCGAGGAGCTCCGCCTCGATCACGTCGTCGTCCTCGGCCACCGGCGCGGGCGGGCCGTCGCTCGTCAGCACCAGCGAGGAGCCGTCGGCCGCGACGTCCACTCGCACCACGTCGCCGTCGCGCACGCGGCCCGACAGGAGTGCCATCGCGAGACGGTCCTGGATCTCGGACTGGATGAGGCGGCGCAGCGGCCGTGCACCGAACACCGGGTCGTAGCCGCGCTCGGCGAGCCAGGCCCGTGCGTCGGGGGTCACGGCGAGCGTCAGGCGGCGGTCCTTCAGGCGTCGCTGCAGCGCGTCGACCGCGAGCTCCACGATCTGCGCAAGATCGTCCTCGCTGAGCGCCGAGAACATCACGATGTCGTCGAGGCGGTTGAGGAACTCCGGCTTGAACGCCTGTCGCACGATCGCCATGACGGCGTCGCGCTTCTGCTCGGTCGACAGGGTCGGGTCGATGAGGATCGGCGAGCCCAGGTTCGACGTGAGGATCAGGATGACGTTCGTGAAGTCGACCGTGCGACCCTGTCCATCCGTCAACCTCCCGTCATCCATGACCTGCAGCAGCACGTCGAAGACCTCGGGGTGCGCCTTCTCGACCTCGTCGAGAAGCACGACCGAGTACGGACGCCGGCGCACGGCCTCGGTGAGCTGGCCGCCCTGCTCGTACCCGATGTAGCCGGGAGGGGCGCCGACCAGGCGCGACACCGAGTGCTTCTCGCCGTACTCCGACATGTCGATGCGCACCATGGCGTGCTCGTCGTCGAAGAGGAACTCCGCGAGCGCCTTAGCGAGCTCGGTCTTGCCGACGCCGGTCGGGCCGAGGAACAGGAACGAGCCCGTCGGGCGACCCGGGTCGCTGATGCCCGCACGAGAGCGGCGCACAGCATCCGATACCGCCTTCACGGCGTCCTTCTGCCCGATCAGGCGCTTGCCCAGCTCGGCCTCGAGGTGCAGCAGCTTCTCGGTCTCGCCCTGCAGCAGCCGACCGACCGGGATGCCGGTCCACGCCGCGATGACCGCAGCGATGTCTTCGTCGGTGACCTGCTCGTTGACCATGCGGTCGCCGGCCGGCTCTTCGCGCTCGGCCTCGATGAGCTGACGCTCGAGCGCGGGGATCTCGGCGTACAGCAGGCGCGACGCCTTCTCGAGATTGCCCTCGCGCTGCGCGCGCTCGGCCTCCATGCGGGCGGCGTCGAGCTTGGTCTTGAGGTCGCCGACGCGGTTGAGCGACGCACGCTCGCGCTCCCACCGGCCCTGCAGCTCGGCGAGCCGCGCCTGCTCGCCCGCGAGCGTCTCGCGGAGCGCAGCGAGGCGCTCCTTCGAGGCGTCGTCCTTCTCCTTCTTGAGGGCGAGCTCCTCGAGTTTGAGGCGGTCGACGTGGCGGCGCAGCTCGTCGATCTCGAGCGGCGCCGAGTCGATCTCCATGCGCAGGCGCGACGCGGCCTCGTCGATCAGGTCGATCGCCTTGTCGGGAAGCTGTCGCGACGGAATGTAGCGATGGCTGAGGGATGCTGCGGCCACGAGCGCTGCGTCGGCGATCGCCACCTTGTGGTGGGCCTCGTACCGCTCCTTGAGTCCGCGCAGGATCGCGACGGTGTCTTCGACGCTGGGCTCGCCGACATAGACCTGCTGGAAGCGGCGTTCGAGCGCAGCATCCTTCTCGATGAACTCGCGGTACTCGTTCAGCGTGGTCGCGCCGATGAGGCGCAGCTCGCCGCGGGCGAGCATGGGCTTGAGCATGTTGGATGCCGCCACCGAGCCCTCGCCGCCGCCCGCGCCCATGAGGACGTGCAACTCGTCGATGAACGTGATGATGCGGCCGTCGGACTCGGTGATCTCCTTGAGCACGCTCTTGAGGCGCTCCTCGAACTGGCCGCGGTACATCGCACCGGCGACGAGGGCGGAGATGTCGAGGGTGACGAGCTCCTTGTTCTTGAGCGACTCGGCGACATCGCCCGCGACGATGCGCTGGGCGAGGCCCTCGACGACGGCGGTCTTGCCGACGCCGGGCTCGCCGATGAGGACGGGGTTGTTCTTGGTGCGGCGGGTCAGCACCTGGCTGACCCGCCGGATCTCGCTGTCTCGCCCGATGACGGGGTCGAGCTTGCCCTGGCGGGCTCGGTCGGTGAGATTGATCCCGAACTGCTCGAGGGCGCTCTGCGCGTCCTCCTGCCCGGGCTGTTGCGTGGCGTTCATGTGTCTCCTGAAATCCGTGGGCGTCAACGTGTTCGTAAAAGTTGAGTCGTAATGGCTCAAGTTTACCAGTGGCCCCTCCGAGGAGCAATGGGCGCTAGCCCTCGACCTCCGCCCGGGCGTCGGCGTAGGCGCGGCGCAGCCCCTCGCCCACCCACTCGGTGCCGCGGTAGACGTTGTCACCGCCGATGTCGGCGGTGAGCCCGCCGGCCTCGAGCTGGGAGAGGACGCGATCCTCGGTGGCGACGACCTTGAGGGTCGAGTCGGCGTCGCGCAGCTCGGCCGCGAAACGACGCAGCACCTCGACGTGCGAGAGCCCGATCTCGTCGGTACCGCGCAGGCGCACGATGACCACCGAGCCGCTCGACTCGCGACTGACGTCGGGCAGCTGACGCTCGAACACCGGCGCACTCGCGAAGAAGAGGCTGCCGTACGGCTGCAGCACGAGCACCTCGCCCGGTGGGACCACGGCGGGCGGATCGGTCTCGCGCATGCGCCCGTCGTCCATGACGCGCACCGCCCGGACGCGCACGCTGTTCGACTGCTCGGCAACGTACAGGATGACGCCGAGACCGACGCCGACCAGGACCGCGAACTGCAGCGGGATGATCAAGGTGAGCCCGAAGGTGACGGCCATGATCGTCGTCGGCAGCGCCCCCGACTTGATCACCGAGTACACCCGGCTGGGCTTGATCGCGCGCCAGCCGACGACGATCAGCAGGCCCGCGAGCGCCGGCATCGCCACGAAGGCGACGACGTCCGCAAGGAGGAACACGACGACCGCCATGACGGCGCCCGCGACGAAGAGCGAGAGCCGCGTCTTCGCCCCCGCCTGCACGATGAGCGACGACCCCGACATCGACCCGCCGACCGGCATGCCCTGGAACAGCCCCGACACGACGTTGCCGAGCCCCTGCCCCATGAAGTCGCGGTTCGCGTCGGCGCGCTTGCCGTCGGCGGTCGGGATGCCGGCCGACACGGCCGCACCCTGCACGAGCCCGATGAACGTCAGCGACAGCGCGGGGATCAGCAGGTTCGGCGCGTCGGCGATGCTGGGCAGCACCGGCGCCGGCAGGCCGCGAGGCACATCGACGATGTCGCGCAGTAGCGCAACCGAGTCCTGCACCCACAGGTTCAGCAGCACCGCGCACGCCGAGCCCACCACCACGGCGATGACGAGGCCCATGCTCCCGACGCGGGTCGGCAGGAGCACCACGATGATGAGCACGGCGATCACGCCGACGACCAGCGACGGAATGTTCCACTGCCCGACGTGCACGAGCACGTCGATGGTCTTCAGCAGACGGTTCGCCCCCTCCGCCTGATAGCCCGTGAAGTTCGACAGCTGGCCGAGGATGATGTTGACCCCGATCGCCGTGACGAACCCCGTCATGACCGCCGTCGGCACGAAGCTGATGAGCCTGCCGCCCCGCAGGAGGCCCGCGATGACCATGATGATGCCGGTCAGGATCGCGAGCGTGAAGAGCCCGCGGTCGGGATTCGGAAGCGTCTCGAGCCCCGCGTCCGAGACGACGAGGGCCATCGCGCTCGTCGCCTGCACCGCCATGAACGCGCTGCTCGTGAGCACCGCCGCCCCGACCATGCCGAAGAGGTAGCCGTAGAGGCCGGCGAGCGGGTTGACCCCGGCGAGGAGCCCCGCCGCAAGTCCATCGGGCACCGCCTCGACGCCGAGGATCACGCCCGCGACGGCGTCTTTGCGCAACGTCTTACGGGAGAACCATGTCCTCGGATCGAACCCCACGCGTCACACGCTAGCGAAGGCCTCGCCCTCCCCGGAGGGGTCATCGCCGACGCGCGGAGTCATCCGGTGCAATTCACGCGACATGCATGAAGCGATCTCTTCCCAGGATTCTCCCAGGATCGCTAATGTGACGCCTAGCGGGATGGAACGCCCGCCCGGGCGGCGACGCCGCCCGCGTTGAACGGCCTCCCCGGGCCGACATGAAGGGACCCTCGCCATGACCAACACCGACGTCAACACTTCCGGATGGGCAGGATGGGGCGTCTTCGCCGCCGTCGTGCTGATCGTTGGCGGCACCATCGACGCTTTCCACGGCCTCCAGGCCCTCATCGGCCCTGACACGGCCTACTTCCTCGGGCAGGAAGCGCTGTTCTCCATCGACATCCAGGGCTGGGGCTGGTGGCACCTGATCGCCGGCGCCCTGCTGATCCTCGTCGGCGTCTTCCTGCTCCTGGGCGCGACCTGGGCCCGCATCACCGCGATCGTGCTCGTCGCGATCAACGCGATCGGCCAGATCACGCTCATCTCGGTGCAGCCGTGGCTGTCGATCGCGCTCCTCGCGATCGACGTGCTCGTGATCTACGCGCTCACCGTGCACGGCAAGGAGATCGACGCCAAGAAGGCCTGACCCGTTCGCAGGGGTGCGGCACCCGCTCCTCTATGCGACGGACACGAGAACGGATGCCTCGGCTCCCGCTTCGGCGGAGGCGGGGGCATCCGCCGTCTCGAGGTCGCACGCCTCGTCGAGGTGGCAGGCGAAGCGCGACCGGTATGCGGTCGGCGTCGTGCCGAGCACGCGGGCGAAGTTCTGGCGGAGCACCGCCGCCGACCCGAACCCGCTCTCGTACGCGATGCGGTCGAGGCCGAGATCGGTCTTCTCGAGCAGGCGCTGCGCGTGGATGATGCGCTGGCGGGCGAGCCACGCCGCGGGCGTCGCCCCGAAATCGGCCTTGAATCGGCGGGCGAACGTGCGCGGCGACATGTGCGCTTTGGTCGCCAACTGGTCGACGGTGAGGTCGAGGCGCAGGTTGTCGAGCATCCAGTCGGTGACAGGCGCCAGAGACAGCGACGTCGTGGCGGGCAGCGGGTTCGCGATGAACTGGGCCTGGCCGCCGTCGCGCTGCGGCGGCACCACCATGCGTCGCGCGATGATGTTGGTCAGCTCGGCGCCGAGCTCTTGGCGCAGCAGGTGCAGGCAGGCGTCGAGGCCGGCCGCGGTGCCGGCACTCGTGATGATGCGGCCGTCCTGCACGTAGAGCACGTCGGGGTCGACGTCGATGGACGGGTACATGTCCTTCATCCTCTGCGCGTACATCCAGTGCGTCGTCGCGCGCCGGCCGTCGAGCACGCCCGACGCGGCCACGACGAACGACCCGCTGCACACGCTCAGCACCCACGCGTCGCGGGCGACCGCGGCGCGGATGACATCGAGCACCCGATCGTCGATGTTGCCCCAGTACTGGTGGGGAACCGGCGACACCACGACCAGGTCGGCCTCGTACGCGAAGGACAGATCGGCGTCGACGTTGATCGAGAAGCCCATCTTGGACTGCACGACGCCGGGGTCCGGCGTGACCACGCGGAAGTCGAAGTTCGGGATGCCGTCGTCGGATCGGTCGAGGCCGAACGCCTCGCACGCGACTCCGAACTCGAACGGCGCGAAGCCGTCCGTGACGATGCAGGCCACCGTTTTCATGAGAACCTCCGCGTCTGGCAGTTTTCCTACGATGCGTGGCTATTCTGCCACTCGTGGCAGTTCCTCCGCAAGCGTAGCGTTTCTGCCATGTTCATGGTGATTCTTCTCGCAGCCCTGTCCGCGGTGGCCCTCGCATCGACGATCGCCGCCCTTCGCAACGACGGTTACCGTCGCCTTCCCACCGATCGCACCCGCCTTCCCTGACCCCATAGCGAAAAGGGCAGGTCGGTCCGCCGCTTCGCGCGGAGCCGACCTGCCCTTCTGCATCCTCGGTCAGGCGGTGACGCGGGCGTAGACCTCGACCATCGCCGCAGTGCGCGACGACTGCCGGAAGCGCTCGCGGATGGTCGGGTCCGGCACGCGGGGCGTTCCGGCGGAGATATCGGATGCTGCCACCCGCAGCGCGTCCGCCAGCGCGGCGACCGACGGGTCCGGCGTAGCCCCGTCGCCGACCGCCCAGAAGCCCTCGCCGAGCTCGGCCGCCAGATCCGGGTCGCTGACCACCGACGGCGTGCCGAGCGATGCGGCCTCGAAGATCGTCATGCCCTGCGTCTCGAAGCCGATCGAGGTCTGCACGACGGCGTCGGCGGCAGCGATGCGCCGCAGAGTCTGGGCGTACGGCATCCGTCCCGCGAAGATCACGGCCGCACGAGGCTGGAGCTTCTCGACGAGGCGCCGCGCCGTGCGCAGCTGTCCGCCGCCGCCGATGACCTCGACCTCCGCCTCGATGCCCGACGCGGCGAGCGCCTCGAGGAAGGGCATCAGTCGCTTCTCGGGGCTCATGCGCCCGAGCCACACGAACCGCGGCAGCCCGGAAGCCCGCTCGGCGGGCGCCATCGCGAGCACCTCGTCGAGCACGTCGTCGTCGATGCCGTTCCAGATCACGTCGACCACGCCGGCGGCCGACGACGCCCCCGCGCCGGGCACGACGCCGTTCGCCTCGAGCCGGCGCGCGAAGTGCGTCGACGGCGCGGTGATCGCGGCGGCCCGGGCGCCGAACCGGCGCAGGTACGCCCAGCCGTCGTGACCGCGCTCGGACTCGCCGACGCCCCGGCCGAGCGCCCGCCGCTGCCAGGCGTTCAGCACCCGCAGCACGGTCTTCGGGAACGGCGTGGTCGCCTCGATGCCGACATCGAGCCGATTGTGCATCGTGTGGACGATCGGGATACCGTGACGCTCCGCGTACCGCACGCCGATGAACGCACCCCAGAAGTCGCCCTGGATGTGCACGACGTCGACCGGCGGACGGCCTGCCAGCGCAGCATCCAACCATCGATCGGTACGGCGGCCCGGCCACGACATCGAGTACTCGCGATCCACCGTGATGGGGATCGACGGCAGATCGACGTACGACCGATCGGCCGCGGCACCCCGCGCCCGCGGCCCGTGCATCGCGGGCGCGACGATCGTGACGGTGTGCCCGGTCTTCTCGAGGAAGCGGCGCTGCAGCCTCATCGAGACCTGCGCACCGCCGAGGGACTCGGCGTGCTGGTCGCCGAACATCACGACGTGCACGGCGGCCTACTCGGGCAGGGGCTCGTCGCGGTACAGCGCCTCGAACGTGTCGAGCGTGCGCTTCATGTCGTGCACTTTGACGCCCTCCAGCGAGCAGCGCTGCATGCGCACGCGCTCCTCGGGCGCCTGCGTCAGCACGGTCGTGAGCTTGGCGGCGAGGTCGTCGACGTCGCCGGGCCGGAAGAGGTACCCGTTCTCGCCGTCGTGCACGAGGTGCGGGAGTGCGACCGCGTCGGCGGCGACGATCGGCAGCCCCGAGGCCATGGCCTCCATGGTCGCGATCGACTGCAGCTCGGCGATCGAGGCGATCACGAAGAGGCTCGCGTTCGTGAGCAGCGCGCGCAGCTCCTCGTCGGTGGTGTGACCGTGGAAGTGCACACGGTCGCCCAGGTCCAGCTCGGCGACGAGCTGCTCGAGGTTGCGGCGCTGGTCGCCCGAGCCGACGATGTCGAACCGTACGTCGAGCGCCGGGTCGAGCTTCGCGATCGCGCGCAGCACGACGTCGATCTGCTTCTCGGTCGTGAGCCGGCCGACGAACACGAGCCGGTGCGCGTCGCGGGGCGTGAGGTCGGCCGTGTAATTCGAGGCTTCGATGCCGCAGCTGACCGGGATGACACCGTCGATGTCGATCGTGCGCTCGAGGAACTCGGCGGCCTTGCGGGTCGGGGTCGTGACCGCGCGCGTCATCTTGAACGTGCGTTCGGCGTCCTCCCACGCGAGCTTGACCGCGTACTGGGTCCACGACGGCGGGAGCACCGTGAAGTCGAGCACGTTCTCGGCCATCACGTGGTTCGTCGCGACGACGGGGATGCCGCGCTTGCGCGCCTCGCGCGTGAGACCGCGGCCGATCACGATGTGGGATTGGATGTGCACCACGTCGGGCTGCACCTTGTCGAGCACGCGGCGGGCGTAGTACTTCGAGCGGAACGGCAGCACGAACGTGAGCCAGTCGTGCGGATACCAGCGCCACGATGGCAGCCGGTGCATCGTCATCGGCTGGCCCTCGACGACCTCGGTGAAGGTGCCGTGGTCGCGGTGCCTCTTGCTGGGCGCCATGACGTGCACCTCGTGACCGCGCGCGACCATGCCGGCGGCGAGGCGCTCCGCGAAGCGGGCGGCGCCGTTCACGTGCGGGAGGAACGTGTCGGCGCCGTACAGGATCTTCAGGGGGCGAGGACTCGCGGCGTCGGCGCGGGTGTCGTCGGGCGTCGCAGGATCGGTCACGGGGTTGGGGGCCTGTCTGTGCGGCGGGGACGCGCGGCAGCGGCTGGCGCCGCGCGCCTCCACCCTACCCGAGGCGTTTCCGGGGCCTCCCCAGGAACGCGCCCGTCGCGGCACGTACCCTGGTCGCATGCCCCGACTGCAGGCAGACGCCGATCCGAACCTCTGGGTGCCCGTGACCGAGTCGCTCGGCTTCCGAGGACGCCGTCACCGGAAGACGGCGATACGGATGCTGCTCAACCAGGCCGGTGGTCTGATGGTGGGCCCCGCGGGCGCGACGCCGATCGAGTCGTCGGGCGCCGCGAGCGGGCAGCCGCGCTCCGGGAACGGCTTCGCCGCCTGGGCGATGAGCCAGGCTGCGCCGTTCCTCATGCGCAGGGCCGCCGGACGCGTGCTGGTGTGGGTCTGGAAGGCCGACGCCGAGCTCGTCGTGGTGATGGCGCAGGTGCAGCAGGCCACGAACGACCTCCGCGCCGCCCGCGCGATGATGCCGATGGAGTACGACGACACCGAGTCGTTCCGCAACCCCTATCTCGGCGTCGGCGAGAAGCTCGAGATGGCGCTCCCCTCCGACACGCGCACCCCGCCGTTCGCCACGTACACGTGGGACACCGGCACGCACTTCGTCACGGTGACCGCGGTGTGCTCCGACCGCGAGCGCTTCGGCACCGTGATCGGCAGCGTCGACGACCTCGCCCGCACCCTGCGGGTCGTGGACGATCTCACCGTCGGCGAGTCGCCCGAGGTGCTCCGCATCGAGCCGAAGAACTGAAAGACTCGCGCAGGTGACCGCGTCGCAGCATCCGTCCGCCCATCGCCCGTTGCGGATCGGCGTGCAGCTCGCGCCGCAGCACGGGTCGTACACGGCCTACCGCGACGCCGTGCTGCGCGCGGAGGAGCTCGGCGTCGACGTCGTCTTCAACTGGGACCACTTCTTCCCGCTCACGGAACCGTTCGAGGCTGCGCACTTCGAGGCGTGGACGGTGCTGGCCGCGATGGCCGAGCAGACCGAGCGCGTCGAGTTCGGTCCGCTGGTCAACTGCAGCTCGTACCGCAATCCCGACCTGCAGGCCGACATGGCCCGCACCGTCGACCACATCAGCGCCCGCGCGACGGGGACCGGCCGGCTCATCTTCGGCACCGGCTCGGGGTGGGCGCAGCCCGACTACGACGCGTACGGCTACGAATTCGGCACGGTCGGCTCGCGGCTCGACGACCTCGCCGCGGACCTGCCGCGCATCCGCTCCCGCTGGGATCGCCTCAACCCGCCGCCCACCAGGCCGATCCCGATCCTCATCGGCGGCCAGGGCGAGCGCAAGACGCTGCGGCTCGTCGCTCAGCACGCCGACATCTGGCACACCTTCACGCGGCTGGACGACCTGCCCCGCAAGATCGGCGTGCTCCACGACTGGTGCGCGCGCGAGGGCCGCGACCCTGCCGACATCGAGCTGTCGACCGGGTACACGGTGCGCGGCTTCGGTCCCCTGCTGGAGGGAACGGATGCTGCGTCCCGCCTGTACGACCTCGGTTTCCGGCTGATCGTCCCGGCGATCGACGGGCCCGACTATGACCTCGCGCCGGTGAAGGCGCTCCTGGAGTGGCGCGACCGGATCAACGGCGTCTGAGCGCGCTCGGCCGATACGGTAGCCACGCCGGTATCGCTCGACAACCTCAGGAGGACGCCCATGGGCGCCGTCATCGGAGAGATCCTTCCCCTCGCCCTCGGCGTGGCGATCAGCCCGATCCCGGTCATCGCGGCGATCCTCATGCTCCTGTCGCCGAAGGCGCGGGTCACGAGCGTCGGGTTCCTCCTCGGCTGGGTGCTCGGCATCGTGGTTGCGGTGACCGTGTTCACGCTGCTGTCGTCGATCCTCCCCGGGCAGGACGCGGATGACTCGAAGCCGATCCACGGAGTGATCCAGCTCGTGCTGGGTGCGGGGCTGCTCCTGCTGGCGCTGCGTCAGTGGCGCGGGCGGCCGAAGGCGGGCGAGGAGGCCACCATGCCGAAATGGATGCAGGCGATCGACAAGGTCACCTTCCCCGGGGCGTTCGGCCTCGGCTTCCTCCTCTCGGCGGTCAACCCGAAGAACCTGCTGCTGGCGGCGGCGGCCGGCGTCGACATCGGCTCGGCCGGCCTCGACACCGGGGCGATCGTGCTGGTGATCGCGGTGTTCACGCTGATCGCGGCATCCACCGTCCTCGTCCCTGTGGTGGGGTACCTCATCGCCGCGGAGAAGCTCCGCGGCCCGCTCGACGCGCTGCGGGTGTGGCTGGGCAAGGAGAACGCCGTCATCATGGCCGTGCTGCTGCTGGTCATCGGCGTCTCGCTCATCGGCAAGGGCATCGGCTCGTTCTGACCCTCACTCGTCTGCTCACCTGTCACGATGTGTCGGGTCGGGCTGCACTTCGTGACAGGTGAGCAGCGAAGCTCGGGGGTCTCGCGCGCCCGGGCTACGGTGGAGCGGTGACTGCGGCGACCCACGACCAGGTGCTCCTCGACGGCGGTGTGTTCCGCATGGGGTCCGACGAGTTCTCCCCCGACGAGCAGCCCGTCCACGAGCGCGAGGTCGCCCCGTTCCGCATCGATCGGTACGCCGTGACCAACGCGCAGTACGCCGCGTTCGTCGACGACACCGGGTACGTCACGGTCGCCGAGCGCGAGCTCGACCCGGCCGCGTTCGAGGGCGCGGATCCCGCCGACCTCGTCCCGGGAGCGATGGTGTTCACGCCGACCCCCGGCCCCGTCGACCTGCGCGACTGGCGCAACTGGTGGCGGTGGCAGCCGGGGGCGTCCTGGCGCCGGCCGTTCGGACCCGAGTCGTCGATCGACGCGAGGATGCAGCATCCGGTCGTCCATGTCGCGTTCGCGGACGCGACCGCCTATGCCGAGTGGGCGGGCCTGCGGCTGCCGACCGAGGCAGAGCACGAGTACGCCGCCCGCGGCGGGCTCGAGGGCGCGCGGTTCGCGTGGGGCGACGAGCCGTACCCGGGCGGCGTGGCGCAGGCGAACTCGTGGCTCGGGCGGTTCCCGTACGACAACCAGGGGGTCGGGGATGCCGCGCCCGTCGGCTCGTACGCGCCCAACGGCTACGGGCTGTACGACATGACCGGAAACGTGTGGGAGTGGACGACCGACTACTACACGCCGCGCCACCTGCGCCTGTCGGACACGCCCGTCGACGCCGGCAAGCGCGCGAACCTGCTCGCCGCGGCGAGCGCGCAGGACGGCTTCCCCCAGGTCCCGCGCCGCGTGCTCAAGGGCGGCTCGCACCTGTGCTCGCCGGACTACTGCCTGCGCTTCCGCCCCGCGGCGCGCTCGCCGCAGGCCGAGGACACCGGCATGTCGCACATCGGCTTCCGCTGCGCGAGCGACGCCTGACCCGCCCCTCGCCCCGACCCCGGCCCTCCGCTCGTTGAGCGAGCGAAGCGAGTCGAAACGCCCCGAGCGCGGCGCAGACGCCTGACGGGTGCCCGACCCCGGCCCCTCCGCTCGTTGAGCGAGCGAAGCGAGTCGAAACGCCCCGAGCGCGGCGCAGACGCCTGACGCTCACCTCGGCCGAGGAGCGCGCCGATCGCTGGCCACACACCGCGCACGCAGCATCCATCCGACAACGCACGCCGGCTCGAGCGCGCCCGGGACGGGCGCGACGCGCCGCAGGATCACGCGTCATGAACGACGCGCTGCGGCGTTCGGCGATGCCACACTTACCCCGTGGACTCCGGTTTCTTCGCCAACCAGACCTGGTCGCTCGCCGCGCTCGTGCACACGGCCATCGTGATCACCGCGCTCATCGTCATCCCCCGCGGGCGAAAGCCCACCGCCGCGATGGCGTGGATCCTGCTCATCGTCATCCTCCCGGGCATCGGCGTGGTGCTCTATCTCGTCATCGGCAACTTCCGCCTTCCGGCGAAGAGACGCGCCGAGCAGGCACGGATCGACGAGATCATCCGCGGCAGGGTGACCGACAATGCTCTGGACGAGACGGATGCCGCGTGGCCGCGGTGGTTCCAGCGCGTGGTGCAGCAGAACCAGAACCTGACGGCGCTTCCCGCCTCGAACGGCAACCAGGCGACGCTCCTCCCGCACTACCAGGAGTCGCTCGACGCGATGACCGCCGAGCTCGACACCGCGAAGGACTTCGTGCACATCGAGTTCTTCATCGTCGGGTGGGACGAGGCCACGCGCGGGTTCTTCTCCGCGATGGAGCGGGCCGTCGCACGAGGCGTCACCGTGCGCCTCCTGGCCGACTACGTCGCGACCAAGAAGGTGGCCGACAGCAAGAAGATGCTGGCCGAGCTCGACCGCATCGGCGTGACCTGGGCGTGGATGCTCCCCGTCGAGCCGTTCAAGGGCAAGTACCAGCGCCCCGACCTGCGCAACCACCGCAAGATCGTCGTGGTCGACGGCCGCGTCGCGTTCATGGGGTCGCAGAACCTCATCGCCCGGCACTACGACTCGCCGAAGAACATCAAGCGCGGCCTCAAGTGGCAGGAGCTCATGACGCGACTGACCGGGCCGGTCGTCGCATCCGTCAATACCGTCTTCCTGTCGGACTGGCTCATCGAGACCGGCGAGGACCTGTCGGCGACGGCCCACGTGCCGCCGCCGCAGCTCGAGGTGTCGACCGCGCCCGACGCGCTGCAATGCCAGGTCGTGCCGTCGGGTCCGGGCTATGACACCGAGAACAACCTGCGGCTGTTCCTGTCGCTCATCTACGGCGCGACCGAGAAGGTCATCCTCACGAGCCCGTACTTCGTGCCCGACGAGGCGATGGTCTACGCCATCACGAGCGCCTGCCAGCGCGGCCTCGAGGTGCAGCTGTTCGTCTCCGAGGTCGGCGATCAGTTCATGGTCTGGCACGCGCAGCGGTCGTACTACCAGGTGCTGCTCGAGGCGGGCGTGCGGATCTTCCTGTACCCCGCGCCGTTCATCCTGCACTCGAAGCACTTCTCGATCGACGACGACATCGCCGTGATCGGCTCGAGCAACATGGACATCCGCTCGTTCAGCCTCAACAGCGAGGTCTCGCTCATGGTGCGCGGCGAGTCGTTCGTCACGGGCATGCGCGAGGTCGAGCAGGCCTACCGCGACGCCGGCCGCGAGCTCACCCTCGAGGAGTGGAAGCGCGAGCCCGCCAAGGCCACGTTCCTCGACGGACTCATGCGCCTCACGTCTGCGCTGAACTGACGTTCTGGTCGACGGATGCTGCGGCCCGCAGCATCCGTCCCTCGACCGTGCGCACCGAGTGCTGCACTCTCAGGTAACCGCGCCGGCGTCCGACGCAGCGGTTGCAGGAAAGTGCAGCACTCACGGGCAAGCCGCTAGACCTTGAGGTTCTGCCTCGGCACCACGACCTCGCGGATGATCAGCAGGATCGACGCCATCACCGGCAGGGCGACCAGCACGCCGACGATGCCGGCGAGCGCGCCACCGGCGAGCGCGCCGATGAGCACGAGCGCCGCGGGGATCTCGATCGCCTTGTTCATGACGCGCGGGCTCACGACGTACGACTCGATCTGGATGTAGACGAGATACGCGATGAAGAAGATCAGCGCCTGCTCGGGGCTCGTGAACAGGGCGATGATCGATGCGAAGATCCAGAAGATGACCGAGCCGAACAGCGGGATGAGCGTCACGACGAACGCGATGACCGCCATGAGCGCAGGGAACGGCAGTCCGATCACGAGGTGCAGGACGAAGACGACGCCCGCGTTGATCGACGAGAGGATGACCGAGCCGATCAGGGCGCTGCCCACGGAGTCGGTGATGCGCTCGGTGAGGTCCGCGAGGCGCACACGGCTGTGCGCCGGCGCGAGGTCGTAGAAGGCGCGCTTCGCGGCGGTGAGCGACGCGAGGAAGTACAGCGTCAGCGCGATGACGACGAAGCTCGCCGAGATCGCCGCGACGAACCCGACGCCGACCGCCAGCACGCCGCCGCCGAGCGCCGCGAGGGTCGACGGCGCCGAGATCCACGCGGCGATCTGCTCGAGGGCTCCGAGCACCGCGACCTGCGCGTCAGGAGTGAGCCGCGCGAACCAGTCGGACTGCGGGATGTTCTCGACGAGCTCGGGGATCGCCTGCACGAGCTGCACGATCTGGGCGACGACCGGCGGCAGCACGAAGACGAAGAACGCCACCGCGATGAGGGCGAAACCGCCGAAGACGATCGCGATGCCGGCGCCGCGCTTGACCTTGTGGCGCTCGAGCATCCGCACGATCGGGTCGAGGCCGATCGCGAGGAACATGCCCAGGATGATGTACACGAGGATCGTCGAGATCGACCCGATGGCCGTCCCGAGCACGATCGCGGCGAGCACGCCGATCGTGACGAGGAACCCCGTCGCCAGCGGATGGTCGAGCCCGGCCAGCACCTTGGCGAAGCGGCGGGGATGCTGCTCGACGACCACGGCGTTCACGCCGGCGTCGGAGCTCTCGGGTTCATCCGTCATGAGGAACATGATGCCGCCAACCCGTCCCGAAATCGTACAGATCGCGTCATGTGCAGACGGCGTGTTTGGGGGTAGTGTCACGACCACGGCACGCGCAGAGACTGCGGGCCTCAACTTCACAGCGGCGGGCCGCGGTCCGTCCCGACGATTGGCTACCTCGTATGGGCAACTTTGGGGAACTGCTTCTCTGGTTCTTCTGGATCTTCGTTTTCGTCGCGTATCTGATGGTGATCTTCTCGATCATCGGCGACCTGTTCCGCGACCACGAGCTGAACGGCTGGTGGAAGGCTGTCTGGATCCTCTTCCTCATCTTCGTGCCGTTCCTGACGGCGCTGGTCTACCTGATCGCCCGCGGCAGTGGCATGCAGAAGCGCTCGATCGCGCAGGCGCAGGAGCTGCGCGCCGCGCAGGACGCCTACATCCGCCAGACAGCCGGATCCGGAGGATCCAGCGCGGCTGACGACATCGCGAAGGCCAAGTCGCTGCTCGACTCGGGCGCGATCTCGCAGGCCGAGTTCGACGCCCTCAAGGCCAAGGCGCTGGCAGCCTAAGCCGGCACCGGAACAGGAGAAGACATGACGACCTTCGACTACGGCCCGATCGAGTTCTACGCGATCGGCTTCGAGGGCGACCGCCCGGGTCCGGCGGTGCTCCAGGCGATCGACGACCTCGTCGCCGCGGGCACCGTCAACGTGCTCGACCTCGTGTTCGCCCGCCGCTCGCCCGAGGGCGAGATCGAGGTGCTCGAGCTCTCCGACACGATCGACGACGGCGCCCCGGCGCTCGACCTCGCGGGCCTCGCGGGCCAGGAAGACATCCTGTACCTCGCCGAGAACCTCGAGCCGGGCTCGTCGGCCGCGATCCTCGTGGTCGAGCTGCTGTGGGCCAAGTCGTTCGCCGCGGCGCTGTACGACGCCGGCGGCGCCGTGATCGCTCGCGAGGGCATTCCGGCACCGATCGTCAACGCGTTCCTCGCCGAGAACGCGGACTGAAGGAGGAAAGACACATGCCACTCGGAAGAATGGGCCGTCCCGGCCTGATCGGCATGGCCGCCCGCACCGCTGTCGTCGCCGGCACGGCGACGGCCGTCTCGGGCAGCGTCGCGCGCCACCAGCAGCAGAAGTACTACGACCAGTCGCAGCAGCAGGCCTACGAGGCCCAGGCGCAGCAGGCGGCCATGGACCAGGCGGCGGCGCAGGCCGTCGCCAACGCCCAGGCCGCTCAGGCTGCGCAAGCGCCCGCGCCGGCGGCTGCTCCCGCTGAGGACGACCTGATGGCCAAGATCACGCAGCTCGCGCAGCTGCACGCTCAGGGCATCCTGTCGGACGAGGAGTTCGCGGCCGCGAAGGCCAAGCTTCTCTCCTGACGCATCCCGTCGAGAAGGCCGCGTCCCCTCCGGGGTACGCGGCCTTCTTCGCGTGGGACGGATGCTGCGTTCCGCCGCCCGATCCGAAGCCCGCTGCTCAGCCGCCCGGGCGGTCGTCGCCGCCGTCGCCGAGGCCGGGGTGCCACTCCGAGCGGGGCCCGTCGGGCTCGTCGGGCGCCGGCGCGTCGATGGCGCGCTCGACGTGGCCGGGAGCCCCGGGGCCCCGGGGCCGCTCGTGCGTGCGCGCGGCGCCGGGCGCGGCATCCGGGGCGCCGGCCGGCAGGGCGAGTGCGTCGATCTTCTCGATCAGCGACCGCACCTGCGCGCGCGTGGCGGGCTCCTCGTCGTCATGGTCGCGGCCGGCGCGCTCGAGCACCCAGGACGCGAGCGCCGCCGTGATCACGCCGGCCAGCGCCACGCCGCCCAGCATGAGGCCGACTCCGACCCATCGGCCGCCGGCGGTGATCGGCGTGTAGTCGCCGTATCCGGTCGTGGTGACGGTCACGCACGCCCACCAGATCGCGATGTCGAACGTCGTGATGTTGGCGCCCGGCGCGGGACGCTCCGCCTCCAGCACCGCGAGCGAGGCCAGGTAGATGAGGATGACGGACGCGCCCACGCCGTAGACCAGGATCTTCGTGCGCAGCGCGCCGCCCGCCGTCGTCTTCATTCCGGGCACGTAGGTCAGCACGCGGAGGAGCCGCACGAGCCGCAGCACCGGGATGAGCGCGAACGTCAGCGCCGCCAGATGCTTGCGGAACCACAGCCGCCTGTCATCGGCCAGCATGAGACGCACCAGGTAGTCGGCGATGAACATCGCCCACGTGACGAGGATGACCGTCGTGGCCACCACACGGCCCGGCCCCTGGAGGTCCGCGATCACCCGCCACGAATAGGCCACCAGGTAGGCGAAGCTCGCGACGATCAGCGACGCCGAGGTGCGCTTGTGCCAGGTGAGCTCGTCCACAGCCGAATCATGGCGCATCCGCGCCCCCGCGCCTGGCGGGACGCGCCCCGCCGCGCGCGATCGTGACGCGCGTTCCTCGCGGCAGACGCCGTGAGGCCGCTATCGTGTGGCCATGCCCGGCCCCTCCGCCGCCTCGCCCGCACCGGCCACGCCCCCTGGTCCCCAGCTCACCGTCCGCCGGCTGGTGCTGCTGTCGATCCCCGCGATCATCATCGGCGTGGTGTCGGCGCTATCGTTGTGGCTGCTCAACCAGGTCGCAGCCCAGCTCGACGGTGTGCTGTGGACGAACCTGCCGAAGTCGCTGGGCATCGCGTCGGACTCGCCGTGGTGGATCTTCGCCGTCCTCACCTTCACCGGCATCGCGGTCGGGCTCGTGGTGTGGCTCGTGCCGGGCCATGCCGGCCCGGACTCCGCGACGACCGAGCTCGCGGCCTCGCCACTCAAGATGTCGGTGCTGCCGGGTCTCGCGGTCGTGGTCATCCTCAGCCTCGCCGGGGGCGTGAGCCTCGGTCCCGAGAACCCGATCATCGCGATCAACGTGACGCTCGCGGTCGCGATCGTCGCCCGGATCTCGAAAGCGGTGCCGCCCGCGCTGATCGGGGCGCTGGCGATCTCGGCGACCATCGGCGCCCTGTTCGGCACGCCGGTCGCCGCCGCGCTCGTCTTCACGGGCATGGTCGGCGAGTTCAAGATGGGCGGGTCGCTGTGGGACAAGCTGTTCCTCCCCCTCGTCGCCGCCGGTGCGGGATCGGTCACGACCTACCTGCTCGGCGACAGCTTCGGCGCGCAGGCGCCGTTCGACCCCTACGGCGGACCGCAGCCGTTCGACCTCCTGCTCGGCGCCATCATCGCGTGCGGGGCGGCCGCATTCGGACTCGTCGGCATCTATCTGTTCCCGCTCGTGCATCGCGCCTTCCACGCGCTGCGGCATCCGCTGATATTCATCACGCTCGGTGGGATGGTGCTGGGTGTGCTCGGAGCGATCGGCGGGCCGATCACGCTCTTCAAGGGTCTCGATCAGAGCGCCCAACTGCTCGCCGACCCCAGCGCCTACCCTCCCGGGCAGCTCACCGTGATCCTGCTCGTCAAGATGGCCGCGCTCGTCGTGGCGGCATCGTCGGGGTTCCGCGGCGGCCGCATCTTCCCGGCGGTGTTCCTCGGGGTGGCCGCGGGCCTGCTCGGGGGGGCGCTGCTGCCCGCGCTGCCCCTCTCGCTCGCCGTCGCGTGCGGAATCCTCGGCGTTGTGCTGGCGATCGCCCGCGACGGCTGGGTCGCCCTCTTCGTCGCCGTTGCGCTCGTCGACGACATCACGGTGCTCCCGATGCTCTGCATCATCGTGCTGCCGGCGTGGCTCATCGTCACGAAGGCGCGCGAGATGCTGATCACACCCGACGACCTCGCGCGCGAGCGGCCAGGCGCCCGCCTGCCGTGGGACCAGCCGGCCTCAGCCCGCTGACGGGATCCGCTGTTCGTCCTGCTGCAGCGCCGCCGCGTTGCGGATGAACAGCACGATCCAGGTGAATACGAGGATGCCGGCCACCAGCTCGACCGCGGTCAGCGTGTAGTAGCCGATGAAGAAGAACACGGCGAGCAGCAGCGTGACCGCGAGGAAGAGCCATCCGAGCGCGACGAAGGCCCGCGGGATGCCGGTGATCCACTTCGGAAGCGCGATCACGAGCACCCCGAACGCGGCGACCATGCCCGACGCGACGCCCGTGTGCAGCGCGAAGAACCTGTCGACCGGGAACAGTCCGACCATTCCGAGGAACACGCCCAGCACGATGAGGGTCACGCGGACGCGGCCGATGCCCTTCGGGTTCGCCGTCGGGATTCCGCGCGTCGAGTACCGGGCGAGCGTCGTCACGAGGAAGCCCGCGACGATGATCGTGATGTTGAACGCGAAGGCCGACACGTTCGACGACATGCCGAGGGCGCTCAGGTTGTCCTTCCACCAGTTCGGGTCGCTCGCCGTGAGCATGCTCGCGAGGACGCCGAACACCAGGAACACGGCGAGCACCACCGCGAGCAGCTGCAGATCCATGTGGGTCGCCGAGTAGAACGCGAGGTAGCCGCTCATCGCCGCGGTGGCGCCCGCGAGGAGGAGCACCGGGAGGGCGAAGACCGTCGCACCGATGAAGGCCTGCTCGAGGATCACGGCGAGCAGCGTCCAGCCGAGCAGCGCGATCACGCCGTGCGCGAAGGCGAGGGCCGCGACGTCGATGTAGTCCAGCAGGTGAAGGCGGCGGCCGCCTTCGTGGCGGTGCACGACGATGCGGCCCGCGACCACAGCGAGGAACGCCACGACGCCCGAGGCGATCGCCGCGAACTGGCCGACCGATCCCGGACCCGAGATGGGCGCCGCCTGGAACTGGAACACGACCAGCGACACCAGGGCGACGAGGACGAAGGAGATCGCGCCGACGCCGAGGGCCAGCGACTCCAGCGAGCGCTCGCTCGAAGCGTCGAACATGCCCGCGGCGCCGCGGGGTGAGGCGGGCTGCCCTGGGGTGGGTCGGTCGAGCGAGGTCTGGGTCATCGGGGGCTCCGGGAGGACTCGGGTGGTAGGGGCGAAGGGTGGATCAGGAGTCGGAAAGGGATACTCGGGCGGCGGACGCGGGGGTGGCCGTGCGATCTCCCGACAGCCATCGGAGCCACAGTGAGCCAGGATCGCCCTCGAGCACCAGCGTCCGGACGAACAATGTCAGCGGGATCGAGAGGATCGCACCCAGCGGGCCGATCACGAAGGTCCAGAACACGACCGAGAAGAAGCTCAGCGTGAGGCTGAGGTCGACCGCGTCGCTCACGAACTTCGGCTGCACGAGCACCTGCAGCACGACATTCACGACGCAGTAGATCGCGATGACCGCGAGGAACAGCGGCCAGCCGCCGACGACGAAGGCGAGCACCGCCGGCGGAATGAGCCCCAGCACGAACCCGATGTTCGGGACGAAGTTCGTCACGAACGCGAGGACCGCCCACACGATGGGCGCGGGCACACCGAGGGCCCAGAGCGCCAAGCCGTCGATGATCGCGACGATCGCGCCGAACGACGCATTCACCACGTAGTAGCGACGAACCCCCGTGTTGAGGCGTCCGATCCGGGCGAGGACGGGGCGACGGCCGGCGCCGAAGACCCGCTCCGCGTCGCGATATCGTGCCGCGTCGGCCGCCGTGAAGATGATGTACGAGACGACGAAGAACAGAGCGGTGACCACCCCGATCACCGTGCCGCCGATGCTCCCCACGAGCCCCAGCAGCGCCTGGGGATCGAGGACCGAGGCCGCAGCATCCGTCGCCTGCTGATCCAGCCCGACGGACTGAAGCCACGCGAGGAAGTCGTCGAGGCTGCCGCGCAGCTGGTCGAGGTAGTCCGACACGAGGCCCGCGAACTGCACGCCGGCGACCCACAGCAGGACGCCCATGACGGCGAGGACGAGGTAGGCCAGCAGGATGACCGCGGTCGTACCGGTCCAGCGCGGCCAGCCGCGCCGCTCCAGAGGGCGGCGGACCGGTTCGCAGATCACGACGAGGACGATGGCGAGAGCGAGCGGGCCGATCAGGCTCCGCGCGAAGTACACCCCGGCGAGCACCACCACGGTCGCGGCGAGCACGAGCAGAACGCGCAGGCTCGGCGAGATCGCAGGGGGCGAGGCGGGCTGCGCGGCGCGGTTCACGACGCCAGAGTAGCGATCTTCCGCATCGCAAGCGGGCAGTGCCACACTGGGCGCATGTCTACGATCGACGCCTCGCCCATCGGCCGCACGTGGGCCCCGCTGCCGTCCTACGCCGACCACATCGCCGAAGGCCGCGCCGCCCGCGAACGCAACCCGCGCGAGTCGCTCGCCGAGCTGCCGACGAACGACCGCGATCCGATGGGGATCCTCGACGCACAGGATGAGGACCGCGTCCCCGAACTCGTGCCGCTGCGCACCGAGCGCATGGCCGCGAGCGCATTCGCGTTCTATCGCGGCACGGCCGCCCTGATGGCCGCCGACCTGTCCCGCTCGCCGTCGAGCGACGTCAGCGTCGGGTCGTGCGGTGACGCGCACGTGTCGAACTTCGGGCTGTATGCCTCGCCGCAGCGGACCCTCGTGTTCGATCTCAATGACTTCGACGAGTCCGCGTGGGCGCCATGGGAGTGGGACGTGAAGCGGCTGGTGACCAGCATCGTCATCGCCGGGCAGTCGACAGGACGCGCCGACTCAGTGGTGCGCGAAGCGTCGCTCGATGCGGTGCGCGTGTACGCGCGCGCGGTCGGCACGGGCGCCAAGCGCAGCCCCTTGAAGCGCTACTACGACCGTTTCGACGCCATGGCCGCAGAGCGAGCCGTGGACGACGACACCCGCGCCGCCATCGACTCCGCGATCAAGGAGGCCGAGAAGCGGACCGGAGCGCGTGCGGCGAAGAAGATGACGCAGGTCGATGCGGAGGGCCGCGTGGTCTTCCTCGAGGCGCCGCCGACCATGACCCACATCGACGCCCAGTCGGAGGAGCGCGTCCTCGGAGTCTTCGACCAGTACATCCAGTCGGCGAACATCGACATCCGCGCACTGCTGCAGAAGTACCGCATGTCGGACATCGCCCTGCGTGTCGTCGGGGTGGGCAGCGTCGGGACGCGATGCTTCGTGATCTCGATGCAGGACGGTGACGACGGCGTGCTGCTGCTCCAGGGCAAGGAGGCGGGCAAGAGCGTGCTGATCGAGTACGGCAAGGCCGAGCAGCCGGAGGTCGTGACGCGATTCATCGACCAGTATGGCGACGGCGGTCGTGTCGTGGGCATGCAGCGCATCCTGCAGTCGGTCTCCGATCCGTTCCTGGGTTTCGTGCGCCGCACGACGTACGGCGCGCAGCGCGACTTCTACGTGCGCCAGTTCCGCGACAAGAAGGGCGGGTTCGACATGGACGAGCTCGACGACTCCGCCTTCCTCTGGTACGCCGACGCCTGCGCAGCGACGCTCGCGCGCGCACATGGGCAGTCCCCGCTGTCCGCCGCCGTTGCGGGCTACGTCGGCGGCGGCAAGGTCGCGGGAGAGGCGATCCTCGAGTGGGCATACAAGTACGCCGACCTGTCGCGCGCCGACTGGGAGCTCTTCCGGAAGCACCGCAACGTCGAGACCGCGCCAGCGTGAGCGATGACGGATGCCGCGGCCCGCGGCATCCGTCATCCGTCGGCGCGGGCCGATCCGCCAGCAGGTGGGTGCGCGGAGAGCCACTCGTTCGCGACGAGCTTGGTGACCTTGAGCAGCCACGCGTCGGTGATGACCTCGCGAAGCTGGTCGAGATCGATGCCGTCGAGGCGGACCAGCACCGCGGGGTACCCGTCGAAGTGCGGGATCGTGAAGAACGCGTCGGGGTAGGTCTCGAGCAGGGCCTCCTTGACCTGTGCGCCGTCGGTGCGCACGCCCACGACCTCGCCGGGCGGCCATTCGCGCCCCAGGGCCGAGAGCTGCTCGAGATCTCGGCTGCTCGGCCCACGCTGCCAGACGAACACCCCGGCGGGCGTCCGCCAGCTCGCGCCGCCACGGTGCCCGTCGACGCGCTCGACCACGCCGGGGAACCCGAGCGCGATGACGCGGACGTCGTCGAGGGTGGCCATGCCCTCCATGATGCGCCCGATCCCGACGCAGGTCGAGCCGTTGATTGTTCGGCTGATCAGGACCGATAGGGTACGAATCACCGGGCTGCGTCTCCCTCGCGCGCCCGGAGAGGGGTCTCGCGCATGCCACGATTCGACCGCCCGCGTTTGCGCCGCCTGGTCGCCGGCCTCACCGCGACACTGCTCGCCGCCACGGGCGCGGTGGCGGTGGGCGCGATCGACCCGCCCCCGGC
This sequence comes from Microbacterium trichothecenolyticum, assembly GCF_041938625.1. Taxonomy (GTDB): domain Bacteria; phylum Actinomycetota; class Actinomycetes; order Actinomycetales; family Microbacteriaceae; genus Microbacterium; species Microbacterium trichothecenolyticum_D. The sequence continues at coordinate 4,445,642 of NZ_CP169427.1, forward strand.
GGCCGCGGCGTATCCCGAGTCGGTCAACCCCTTCGCGATCGCGGGCGGCTTCACCGTCTACGCGCGGAACAACGCGCTGCTGCAGAACCAGGAGACCGAGGGCAGCATCGCGGTGGGCGGCATCGCAACGGTCGCTCCGCAGGCCAGCCAGTACACGATCATCCACGTGTCGGCCGGCACCGGGAACTACGATCTGCCCACGGTCGACGGCGACCCCACGCGCTTCCTCGTCAACCGGTACAGCACCGCGAGCACCGGCATCCTCGCCATCACGAGCGCCGGCACGACCGATCCCGCGTTGTGGGGCGACCTCAAGATGGTCCAGCGCGACGGCGGCTGGCAGGCGTTCACGCGCGCCGACTGGCTGCGCCTGAACCAGAATCCCTCCAACGTCGACCAGACGCCGCTGATCGACGCGACCCACCAGCAGTATCCGGCGGATGCTGCGCCCCCGGCCGGCGCGGTCGGCAACGGCAGCATCTACACGGCGAACACCTCCGACACCGCGGTCGCCGACTACGTCGAGGCGAACCGCGACGCATCGTGGGAGGAGGCGTCGAGCTGCTTCGATGACATCGCGGATCCCACCGCGGGCGTCGGCTACCCCGTCGGAGTGGCGGAGGACGCCGGCGACCGCGTCGTGCTCGAGGAACTGAGCCCCGACCAGCCGAACGTGGTGGACTACGCGGCGATCGCGGGCGCGTCGCTCATCCAGTTCTCGCCCGGACCGACGCCCGGCGTGTCGAACCCGCTGGTCATCCGCGTGCCCGAGGGGACGACCGAGGTGATCGGCGCACGAGCGGACCCCCAGGGCGTGCACTCGCCGTACATGGTGTGGGACCTCTCGCAGCTCACCGGCGACGTGCTGGTGAGAGCCGGACAGGCACGGATCGACGGCTCGATCTACGCCCCCGACGCCTCGGTAACCGTCGACGCGGCACCGCTGGACGGTCAGGTGATCGGCCAGAACGTGACCATCAAGGGCGGCGAGGTCCACTCCTTCCTGTTCTCGGGCGAGATCTCGTGCGACGACGCGAGCGGCACGTTCGAGGTGCGCAAGGAATTGGCAGGCGGGATCGAACCCGGCGATCTGCCCGCCGGGTCGACGTTCACCGTCAACTTCCGCGCCGTCGACCCGGACGGGAACGTGAGCGGCGGCTCGCTCGAGGTGCCCGCCGACGGGACGCCGGTGCCCGCAGGCGAGCGGTTCCCGGAGGGCACCGAGGTCACGTTCGACGAGATCGCCCCGGAGACCATCCCCGGCTGGGAGTGGGGCGCGGCCGAGATCGAACCGAACCCGCTCACCATCGGGACCGGTACCGCTCAGGTGGTCGTGACCAACACGGCGACCGAGCTCACCGGCACCTTCAGCGTGTCGAAGTCGATCGACGACCCCTCGGGCGAGCCTCCGGTCCTCGAGGGGACGGTGCCCGTGACGTGGATCGCGCGGTACGGCGGCGAGCAGATCGGCACCGGCACGATGGACGTGCCGTTCGACGGGACGGTCGTCGATGTCGGGCAGCAGTTCCCGGTCGGCACGCGCATCATCCTCACCGAGAACCTCGGCGGAATCGATCCACCGCCGGGCTACGACTGGAGCGGAATCGGCTGGAGCCCCGGCCGGACCTTCGTGATCACCGATGCCGGCACCACCGTCGCCGTCGAACTCACGAACGTCGTCACGCCGACCGATGACGGGCGCACGATCACGATCGTGAAGCACGCCGAAGGCGCTGCTGCGGACCCACGGTTCGGCTATGCGGTCACATACAACACGAACCCCTCCCCTGAGCGCGCGACCCTCCCCCTTCCGGTCGGCGAGCCGCAGCTGATCGACGACCTCGAGACGGGGACCGAGACACTCGAGCTGGCCGAACTGCCGCCGACGCTCGACGGCGACCCCGTGGCGGACCTCGACGACTGGGTGCCGCCTGTCATCGACGTCACGATCGGTGAGGAGACGACGCGTTACGAGCCCGACGGATTCGGCGACATCGTCGAGATCCCGCTGCCCGCCGACTCCGACGCCGACATCGAGATCGAGGTGACGAATGCGTTGAAGGAGGGCACGTTCACCGTCTCGAAGGAGTTCGACGGCATCCCGCCCGACCAGGTGCCTCCGGGGCTGGAGTTCACCGTGGTCTGGACGGCCTACTTCCCGACGACGGAACCTGAGGACGTGATCCAGCAGGGCGTGCTGCGGGTCCCCGGCAACGGCGAGCCCGTCGGCCCGGTCGACGAAGCGGGTGAACCGCTGCTGTTCCCCTACGGCACCGTCGTGACCTACGAGGAGCAGGCTGCACCGACGATTCCGCACCTCTCCTGGCTCGGCGCCGCGTTCGACCTCGAACAGCTCACGATCGGCGCGGACGACCAGGCGGTCGTGCACGCGACGCTCACCAACGACGCATCGCTGATCGAGGGCACTTTCCTCGTCCAGAAGAACATGGACGGCATCGAGCCGGACGACCTCCTCGTCGACTCGTTCACGATCGACTACGTGGCGCATCTGCCCAGCCGTGACGTGCTCGTGGGCCGGTTCGAGCTGCCGGCCGATGGGACGCCCGCAGGCCCGGTCGACAGCCAGGGCAACCCGATCTCGTTCCCGATCGGCACGGTCGTCAACGTCCTCGAGGAGGACTCCGGCCCGTCTGCGCTCCCCGACGGATACGAGTGGGGTGAGACCACGTGGAGCCCCGGGAACTCCGTCGAGATCGAGCTCAGCGCGACGCCGCCGGTGCTCGAGGTGACGAACTCGGTGGTCGCAATGACCCGCTGGGCCGTCACGAAGGTCGTCGCAGGGAACGGCGCATCGTCGGTCCCGGTGGGCACGACGTTCCCGGCCGACTGGTGGCTCGACGGGGTCGCTCAGCCCCGCATCGAGCTCGAGCCGAACGTCACGATCACGTCGCCCTACTTCCCGGTCGGGACGATCATCGAGGCGCGCGAGGCAGACCTGCCGTCGGTCCCCGGGGCGGACTGGGGTACCCCGGTCTGGACGGTCGACGGAGAAACCCTTGTGCCCGACGAGAACGACAAGGTCACGCTGCCGATGTCAGAGGTCCGCACCCCGCAGACCGCGGAGCTCACTTTGACCAACACCCTGACCACGCGCCCGCTGCCTGCGACGGGCGGCGGTGGGCTCTCGCCGTTGGTCCCGCTCGGCGCCGTCGGCCTGATCGCGGTGGGCCTGCTGCTCGCCATGCGACGCGCGCGACGCGTCTGACGCACGACCGCGATCGCTCGCGAAGAGGGAGGGGACGCAGCATCCGTCCCCTCCCTCTTCCGTGAATCACGCGTCCGGAGTCTGCCCGGCAGTTTCGTCCCGAAGCTCGATCGGCGTGCGAGGGCGCCACACCACCACCTCGGTCGCACGCCGCACGCGCGTGCCGTGCCGGAGCGTCACGACCGAGCCGGTGGAGCCGGCTGCGAAGACGCGTGCGCCCGGCCGCTTCTCGAGCTCGGCGCGCATGCGCTCCTCGAGGTCGCGCACGCGGCCGTGGAGCTCCTGCACGCGGTTCTCGAGCTCGATGATGCGCACGATCGCGGGGAGGCCGATGCCGTCCGACGACATGCGGGCCACCTCGCGGAGCTGCTCGACGTGACGCAGCGAGTAGCGCCGCGACCCGCCCTGCGTGCGGGCGGGCACGACCAGCCCGAGCCGGTCGTACTGACGGAGCGTCTGCGGGTGCATGCCCGACAGCTCGGCGGCGACGGCGATCGCGAAGATCGGGGCATCCTCGTCGATGTCGTCCTCGGTCATTTCGTCACCTCACAGATCCCGGTCGTTGAGCGAGCCTGCGAGTCGAAACGTCCCGCACCGACGTCGCACGTCCGTCCGAGGCGTTTCGACTCGCTCGTTCCTCGCTCGCTCGACGACCGTATACATGGGTCAGCCCTGTGCCTTGGCCATGAGGTCGGCGCGGGGGTTCTCCTTCGACTCGAGGCTCTGGAAGCGCTCGAGCGCTTCGCGCGCGGCCTCGTCGAGGTGCGACGGCACGGCCACCTGAACCTCGGCGAGGAGATCGCCGGTGCCCTTCGCGGTCTCGACGCCGCGTCCTTTCACGCGCAGCACGCGGCCGGACGGAGTGCCCGGGGCGACGCGCAGCCGCACCGGATCGCCGCCGAGGGTGGGCACCTCGATGGTCGCGCCGAGCGCGGCCTCGGTGAACGTCACGGGCACGGTGACGCGCAGGTTGAGTCCATCGCGCGTGAACACGGGGTGCGGACGCACGGTCACCTGCACCACGATGTCGCCGTTCTCGCCGCCGTCGGGCGAGTGACGCCCGCGGCCGCGCAGCCGGATCTTCTGCCCGTCGGCGACGCCCGCGGGGATCTTCACCTTGAACGGCTTGCCGTCCTCGCCCTGCAGCGTGATGGTCTCGCCCTTGGTCGCGGTGAGGAAGTCGATCGTCGTGCGCGCCGTGACGTCGGCACCGCGGGTCGGGCCGCCGAAGCCGCGATAACCGCCGCTCGGCTGCCCGAACCGCCCGGAGCCGAAGCCACTGCCGCCCTGCTGCTGGTTGAACATCGCGAAGATGTCGTCGAAGTCCTCGGCGCTCTGGTAGCGGGCGCCGCGGCCCTGGTTGAACATCGAGAAGACGTCCTCGAAGCCGCCGGCGCCGCCCTGACCGCCCGCCGTGAAGCGCGCACCCGAGCCCATCGCGCGGATCTGGTCGTACTCCTTGCGCTGCTCCGCATCGGAGAGCACCGAGTACGCCTCGCTGACCTCCTTGAACTTCGCCTCCGCGGCCGCGTCACCCTGGTTGGAGTCGGGGTGGTACTTCCGCGCGAGCTTGCGGTACGTCTTCTTGAGGTCAGCCTCGCTGACGTCCTTCGAGACGCCCAGCACCGAGTAGAAGTCCTTGTCGAACCAGTCCTGACTGGCCATGGAGCCTCCTTCGGGCTATTCGGCGGGAACCGCGACGACGACCTTCGCCGGACGCAGCTCCACCGAGCCGAGGCGGTAGCCGACCTCGACGACCTCGACGATCGTCTGCTCGGTCGCGCCCGGCGTCGGCACCTGGAAGATCGCCTCGTGCTGCTGCGGGTCGAACGCCTCGCCGGCCGCGCCGTACGTGGTGAGTCCGATGCGCTCGGCGACGCCGCGGAGCTTGTCGGCGATCGCGGCGAACGCCGACCCCTCTTCGAGGTCGCCGTGCTTCTCGGCGCGGTCGAGGTCGTCGAGCACCGGCAGGATGCCCTTCGCGACCGCGCCCTGGGCCCGCTCGATCTCGACCTCGCGCTGCTCCTCGGTGCGGCGGCGGTAGTTGGCGTACTCCGCCTGCAGACGCTTGAGGTCGTTCAGCAGCTGCGACTCGAGGTCGGCGAGCACGGCGTCCTCAGCCGCGGCGTCGGCGTTCTGCGCGGCGCCGAGGATGTCGTCGACCGTGAGCTCGTCGTCCTGCCCGTCCTGCGGCGCGGGGCCGGAGGCGTTCGCCTCCGACCCCTCGCCCTCAGGCCGGACCTCTTCGCCGTCGCCCGGTTCTTCGACCGGTTCGGGGTTGTGGTCCTTGTTCGCCATGGTTACTTCTTCTCGTCCTCTTCGTCGACGACCTCGGCGTCGACGACGTCCTCATCGGACTCCGTCGAGGCCTGGCCGTCACCGGAAGCGCCGGCCGCAGCATCCGGAGCCGCCTGCGAAGCCTGGCTCGACGCATAGATCGCCTCGCCGAGCTTGCCCTGGCTCTGGTTGAGCTTGTCGAACGCGGTCTTCACCGCGTCGTCGTCCTCGCCCGCGAGAGCGGTCTTGAGCGCGTCGACGTCGGCCTGGACCTCGGTCTTGACGTCCTCGGGGAGCTTGTCTTCGTTCTCCTTGATGAGCTTCTCGATGGAGTACGAGAGCGTCTCGGCCTGGTTGCGGACCTCCGCCGCCTCGCGCCGCTTCTTGTCCTCCGCGGCGTGCTCCTCGGCCTCGCGCACCATGCGCTCGATGTCGTCCTTCGGCAGCGACGAGCCGCCGGTGATCGTCATCGACTGCTCCTTGCCGGTGCCCTTGTCCTTCGCGGACACGTGCACGATGCCGTTCGCGTCGATGTCGAAGGTGACCTCGATCTGCGGGATGCCACGCGGAGCCGGCGCGATGCCGGTCAGCTCGAACGTGCCGAGCGGCTTGTTGTCGCGCGTGAACTCGCGCTCGCCCTGGAAGACCTGGATCGCGACCGACGGCTGGTTGTCGTCGGCGGTCGTGAAGGTCTCCGAGCGCTTCGTCGGGATCGCGGTGTTGCGCTCGATGAGCTTCGTCATGATCCCGCCCTTGGTCTCGATGCCGAGGCTCAGGGGGGTCACGTCGATGAGGAGGACGTCCTTGCGCTCGCCCTTGAGGACACCGGCCTGGAGGGCGGCGCCGACGGCGACGACCTCGTCCGGGTTCACGCCCTTGTTGGGCTCCTGGCCGCCGGTCTCCTTCTTGACCAGCTCCGAGACCGCGGGCATGCGGGTCGAGCCGCCGACGAGGACGACGTGGTCGATGTCGCCGACCTTGATGCCGGCCTCGCGGATGACGTCCTCGAACGGCTTCTTCGTGCGGTCGAGGAGGTCCTTGGTGAGGTCCTCGAATTTCGCGCGGGTGATCGTCTCGCTGAGCGACACGGGGCCCGAGTCGGTCAGCGACAGGTACGGCAGGTTCACCGAGGTGCTGGTCGAGCTCGAGAGCTCCTTCTTCGCCTGCTCCGCGGCCTCCTTGAGGCGCTGCAGCGCGATCTTGTCGCTCGAGACGTCGACACCGGTGGTGTCCTTGAACTGCTTGATGAAGTAGTCGACGAGGCGCTGGTCCCAGTCGTCGCCGCCGAGGCGGTTGTCACCGGCGGTGGCGCGCACCTGGATGGTCGAGAAGTCGTCGTCCTTGCCCACCTCGAGGAGCGAGACGTCGAAGGTACCGCCACCGAGGTCGAAGACGAGGATGAGCTCGTCCTCCTTGCCCTTGTCGAGGCCGTACGCGAGAGCCGCGGCGGTGGGCTCGTTGATGATGCGCAGGACGTTGAGGCCCGCGATCTCGCCCGCCTCCTTGGTGGCCTGGCGCTCGGCGTCGTTGAAGTACGCCGGGACCGTGATGACGGCATCCGTCACCGTGTCGCCCAGGTACTGCTCGGCGTCGCGCTTCAGCTTCTGGAGGATGCGCGCGGAGATCTCCTGCGGCGTCCACTTCTTGCCGTCGACGTCGAACGTCCAGTCGGTGCCCATGTGGCGCTTGACCGACGAGACGGTGCGGTCGACGTTGGTGACGGCCTGGCGCTTCGCGGTCTCGCCGACGAGCACCTCGCCATCCTTGGTGAACGCGACGACCGACGGGGTCGTGCGGAAGCCCTCGGCGTTCGCGATGACCTTGGGCTCGCCGCCCTCGAGGACGCTCACGACCGAGTTGGTCGTACCGAGGTCGATTCCAACAGCACGTGCCATGTGTATCTCTCCTTCATATAGGCGCAGACGGATGCTGCCACCCGGGGTTACAGGGAAGTCTTCTCGCAACCCACCATGAGGTTGAGTCGCGATGGCTCAACCATACGCCCGGGGTGCAGCATCCGTCAAATCAAAGTTGATAACTAGCGACTCAACTTTCCAGCCGCCTCAGGACCCGCCGCACGCAGACGCCGACATCGCCTAGATCGAGTGCGCGAGCGTCTGCAGCGCGATCACCAGCACACCGAGGGCGAGAAGGATGCCGAGAGCCAGGAGCTTCTGCCCCCAGCTCAGGCGCGCCCGCCGCACCGCCACCCACCCGATCACGCCGAGCGTCGCGATGTAGACGATGCTCGAGATCCGCAGCGACGTCGCGAGCTCCATCAGATCGAACCACGCGAGCAGCAGGAGGATGCCGGGGACCACCATCGTGGAGAGCGCTCCGCCGGCGACGCGGAGCAGCACCGCGAATTCCGCCCGGCTCGGGAACTCCTGATGCACCGCCAGATGCGACACCACGTCCGACACGAACCCCGCCGCGGTGATTCCGATCACACCGAGGACGAGGGCGAAGAACGCGTGATCCGGCTCGGCGTGCTCGCCGGCCGACACCACCAGCACGATGGCGAGTCCCGTGAACGTCGCGTACACGCGCTCCTTGAAGTACCGGACGAAGGCGTCCTGCTGACCGCGGGACCCGTCGAGTCGTCGCTGCTGCCTGCGAGAGAGGGAACGGGAGCCGTCCGGGTGCTCTTCGTCGGTCATGCGGTCACCCTAGAACAGTCGCCACACGGATGCTGCGGCATCAGGCCGCACTCACCCCTCGTCGGCGACGGCCGGCCTGCACCTGCCCCGCCCACGCCTCGAACCACCGCGTATCGGGCAGCCGTGCCAGGAGAGGGCCGGCGATCATCGTGATCAGCACATAGGCGGTGGCGAAGACGGCGAGCGACCTGTCGACCCCGGCGCCGACAGCGAGCCCGGCGATCACGATCGAGAACTCCCCGCGGGGGGTGAGCGCGAAGCCCGCACGCCATCGGCCGGCCTCTGCGATCCCCGCGGCGCGAGCCGCCAGGTATCCGGTGAGGACCTTCGTCGCCATCGTCACGATCGCGAGTGCCGTGGCCGGGAGGAGGAATCGGACGATGTCGGCCGGATCCGTCGACAGGCCGAAGAACAGGAAGAACACCGAAGCGAAGAGGTCGCGCAGCGGCGCCAGCAGCCGATGCGCGTGCGCCGCAACGGGTCCGGAGATCGCGATGCCCACGAGGAACGCGCCGACTGCGGCCGACACGTTCGCCTGCGCGGCGAGTCCCGCCACGATGAGCGTGAGCCCGAGCACGGACAGCAGGAGCACTTCGGCGTTGCGCGACCACACGAGGCGCGAGACGAGCTGGCCGTGCCGCAGCGCGATGTAGAGGATCAGCATGACCGCCGCGAGGGAGACGACGACGGTCACGACGGCCGCGCCGGCGTCGAGACCGATGAGGACCGCCATGAGGACCGGCAGGTAGAACGCCATCGCCAGATCCTCGATGACGAGGATCGACAGCACGACGGGCGTCTCACGGTTGGCCAGACGCCCCAGATCGTGCAGCATCCTCGCGATCACGCCCGACGACGAGATCCACGTGATCCCGGCCATCGCGAGCGCGGCCACCGGTCCCCAGCCGAGCATGAGCGCGACCAGAGCCCCGGGGATCGCCCCCAGGAGAGCGTCGAGCGCGCCGGCACGACGAGAGCGACGGAGGTTGCCGAAGAGCTCGTCCGCCGTGTACTCGAGCCCGAGCATCAGCAGCAGGAGGATCACGCCGATCTCGGCACCGACCTCGATGAACTCCTCCCCCGAGCTGAACGGCAGAAGTCCGCCCTCCCCGAAGGCGAGTCCGGCCAGGAGGATCAGCGGGATCGATGAGATCCCGAGCCGCCCCGCGAGCCGGCCGAGCAGGGAGATCCCGAGGAGGAGCGCGCCGATCTCGATGAGGACGAGCGCCCCGTCGTCCATGTCATGCCCCGTCGATGATCCGCGCGAGATGCTCGAGGCCCTCGGGGGTGCCCACGGCCACGATCGTGTCGCCCACGATCAGGGGGTCCAGGGGACCGGGTGCGGGCATCACGGCGCCCCCGCGGACGATCGCCACGATCGAGCACCGCGTCAGGGTCCGTGCCCTCGTGTCGCCGAGGGGACGCCCCGCGAACGGGCTGTCGGCGCGCAGGGTGATGTTGGCCGTCGACAGGCCGTCGATCTGCTCCCGCAACCCGGCCAGCTGGGTGAGGATCACGGAACCGCCGAGCACCTCCGACAGGGCGGTGGCCTCCTCGTCGGTCAGCGCGAGCGTCTGTGCGGCACGGTCGGGATCCCGCGCGTCGGCGACCGCGAGCTCGCGACCGCCGTCCCGGAAGGTGATCACCGAGAGTCGGCGACCGGCGCTCGTCTCGAGGTCGTGCCGCACGCCGATCCCCGCCAGCTCTGCACGTTCCACATGCACGGACATGCCCTCATGATGGCACCGCGCGCGAGGTCGTGGGTGAGGAATCTCGCGCGCCCGATGCCGCGGCCCCGGGCGGTTCCACACTCGGGCAGCGCTCTTCAGCGGCGGGTGTTCAGCCGCCCAGCATCCCTTCCACCGCCTGGTTCGGCTTCGGGTCGGGCAGGCGCCGCATGCGGAACCCGTTGAGCACGCCCAGCACGGCCGCGAGGATCGGGATGAGCAGTGCGACCTGGAGCGCGATGTGGCGGGCCTCGGTGTTGATGCGGATCACTTCGGCCGACGCCTCCGGCGGCTCGTCCGCGAGGAGCTGCTCGAGACCCGTGTTCGACATGAGCTCGGCGTCCTCCTCCAGCACCGTGGCCACCTGCTCCTGCTGCTCGCTCGTCAGCACCGTGCTCGAGTACGCCAGCGACGTGAACGACGCCGCGAGGGTGGCGAGCATGATGGCGCCCGCGAACGCGAGGCCGAACGACAGGCCGAACGAGCCGGCGGCGGAGTTGACGCCCGCGGCCTCGCTGACCCGCTCGTCGGAGATCGGCGACAGCGTGTAGTTGTTGAGCTGCGACACGAGGAGGCCGAGGCCGCAGCCCGCGATGATGAGCGGGATCGTGAGCCACCACCCGGTGTCGGCGATCGGCACGAGCGGCACGATGGCGATGAGGCCGACGGCGGCGAGCGAGAAGCCGACCAGGATGAGGTTCGCGGGGCGTCCCTTGGCCCGGCGGCCGGCCCAGATCGCGACGGCGAACATGCTGAGCGACAGCGGCGCGATCGACAGGCCCGCCTGCAGTGCGTTGTACTCCAGCACCATCTGCAGATAGAGCGGAAGCACGATCATCGTGCCGCCGAGCGCGATCTGCTGCAGAAGCTGCCCGCTCACGCCGGTGCGGAACGGCTTCGAGGAGAAGAGCGCCGGATCGAGGAGGACCGGCTTGCCCTTCTTCTTGCGCGAGTTGAGCCACCACGCCAGGCCGCCGAGCGCGACCACGCCGAGGCCGATGATGATGCCGACATAGCCGCCGCCCTCCTGCCACACCAGGATGCCGAGCACGACGCCGCCCATGCCGATCACCGAGAGCGCCGCGCCGACGAGGTCGATCGAGCGGTCGCCGGTGTACTTCACGTCCTTCACGAGGCCGGCGCCGAGCAGCACCACGAGGATGATCAGCGCCTCGAGACCGAAGGCGACGCGGTACGACCAGAAGGTGGTGATGAAGCCACCGAGCAGCGGGCCGACCGCGGCCGCGATCGCGGCCGATGCGCCCACCAGCGCGTACACGCGTTTCTGGTGCGAGCCGGCGAAGTTGCCGTGGATGAGGGACTGCATCGACGGGAGGAGCAGGGATGCCCCGATCCCGCCGATGACCGCCCAGAAGATGATGACGGCGGTCAGGCTCGTGGCGAGCGTCATCGCGACCGCGCCGACCGCGTAGCCGAGAAGACCGAGGATGTACGCCAGCTTGCGCCCGATGAGGTCGCCGGTCTTGCCGCCGATGAGGATGAATGCCGCCGAGACCAGGGCTTCGAGGGCGATCGCGCCCTGCACGCCGCTGGCGGTCGTGCCGAGCTCCTTCACCACCGCCGAGATCGAGACGTTCATGATCGACGTGTCGACCACGAGCACGAACATCGCCATGGCGAGGAGGATGGCCAGGCGACTGTTGAACTTCGTCTCGGGCGAGGTTTCCCCTGTCATGAACGAAGCAAACCATCGCGGCGCTTGGGAGCGCTACGTTGATTCCGCACCAGTTCACCGAAGGGTCCTAGTGTGACCGACATGAGCTCACCCGCCCCCGGCTCCGACGAGTCCGGCACGCCGTCGACGCCCGCTCCCCCGGCGGGGCCCGGCGCCTCCACCGAGCACCCGCTGTCGACGGCGGCCCTCCACACCGACGGCCTCGACGACACCCCGGTGCCACGGCGGCGCGTGTTCGCGTGGGCACTGTGGGACTGGGCGACGCAGCCGTTCAACTCGGTCATCCTGACCTTCGTCTTCGTGTCGCTGTACCTCGTCTCCGACGCCTTCCTGCCGGCCGACATCGCGGCGCAGAACGAGAACGGCGACATGGTGTGCTCGACCGCGGCGGACGCGGGCACCGCGTACTGCGGCGCTCTCGCCGATCTGTCGGAGTGGTACGGCTGGGTCACCTTCGCCGCCGGCATCCTGATCCTCCTGCTCGCGCCCGTGCTGGGCCAGCGCGCCGACGCCGCCGGCACCAAGAAGCGCTGGGTGGTCGGCGCGACCGCGGTGCTCGCGCTCCTGCAGTTCGCTCTCTTCTTCGTCTACTCCGAGCCGCAGTTCTTCTGGCTCGGCGCGATCCTCGTCGCCCTCGGATCCGTCTCGTCCGAGATCGCGGGCGTCAACTACAACGCGATGCTCGTGCAGGTCTCGACCCCGAAGACGATCGGCCGCGTCAGCGGTCTCGGCTGGGGCCTGGGCTACATCGGCGGCATCCTCGCGCTCGCACTCGTCGTCGTGCTCAACACCGTCGGCTGGTTCGGCCTCGACGTGTCCGACGGCCTGGCCTATCGCCTCATCGCGGTCGGCGCGGCGGTGTGGACCGTGCTCTTCGCGCTGCCGTTCGTCTTCCTCGTTCCCGAGTCGCCGGCAGACCCGGGGCGCCGGAAGGTCGGCTTCTTCGAGGGCTACGTCGTGCTGGTGCACGACATCGTCGCGCTCTTCCGCGAGCACCGGCCGACGTTCTGGTTCCTCATCGCGAGCGCCGTCTACCGCGATGGCCTCGCGGGTGTGTTCGCGTTCGGCGGTGTGCTCGCCGCGGTGTCGTTCGGGTTCAGCGCGACCGAGGTCATCGCCTTCGGCATCGCCCTGAACCTCGTCGCGGGCGTCTCGACGATCATCGCCGGCCGCCTCGACGACCGCTTCGGCGCCCGGGCGGTCATCATCACGGCCCTCACGATCCTCATCGTCAGCGCGCTGTTCGTCTTCTTCTTGCGCGAGGGCGGCAAGCCGGTGTTCTGGGTGGGCGGCATCATCCTGTCGGCCGCCGTCGGACCGGCCCAGGCGTCGAGCCGGTCACTGCTCGCGCGCGTCACCCCGACCGGCATGCAGGGCGAGGTGTTCGGCCTCTACGCGACGACGGGCCGCGTGATGAGCTTCCTGTCGCCGCTCCTGTGGGCGCTGTTCATCGGCTGGTTCGGCGCGACCCACTACGGCATCCTCGGAATCGTGATCGTGCTGCTGGTCGGGCTCCTGCTGCTGATCCCCGTGAAGCTGCGGCCCAAGGACATCGCCCGCTGACCGCGGCGGATCGATCCGCCGGTCGCAACCGCCCTCGCATCGGATACCCTCGCTTTCGGGCAGCATGCGGACGGGGGGTCGTCGCGCACGCGTGCCTCACCTCGCCGAACCCGAGAGGCACCGTGACGACCCCGCTGATCCAGCGCCAACGCGCCGAGCGCCTGCGCGCCGCGCGTCACCGCCGCGCCGTCGCGTATTGGTGGGTGCTGATCGCGTGGCTGCTGTCGATCTGGATCGGCACGTCGGTCGTCCCGAACGAGTGGCTGCACGCGCCGGCGCTGTTCGGCCATCTGGCCTCCGTGATCGTGGGACTCGGGGCGGCCGTGCTGCTGGAGATGAGCGGACTGCTCTGGATGCTGCGCCGAACGTCTCTTGACGACCTCCGGCGCACCGAGCCCCCGGTAACCGCCCTCGCGTGGCTGGGCATCGCGGGCCTGTTCGCGACCGGTGCATTCCTCCAGCCGGACCTCTCGCAGCCGCTCACCGCGATCAAGATGATCGCGGTGCTCGTTGCAGCGATGAACGGCGTCGCGATGACGAGGCTGACCGACCAACTCGACCGGCTGCCAGGCAGAGTCCGGTTCTCGGCGCTCCCCGCGACGTTGCGGCTCTGGTGTGTCTGGAGCGCGGTCGTGTCGCAGAGTGCCTGGTGGACGGCGGTTCTGATCGGCATGTTGAACACCGCCTCTCGGTGATCTCTCGGCTTCCTCTCCCTCGCCTCGCAACATCACTCGGGTTAGGCTCTAGCCACACACCGGATCTTGGGACCGGTGACCCCCCGCCCGGCCTAGCGGCCGTACCCGCTTCGAGGATTCCCCCCATGCGCGATGGAACGCGCGGCAACGAAGACGTCCCTGGCCCCCGCCGGGGCCAGGCCTCCGCACCGAAGACCGCACCTGAGACATCGACACCTCCGTCGACCCCTGCTCCGACCTTCTCGACAGCCGCCACGACCCCGAAGCCCTCGAAGCCGTCCGCCATCGACGAGCGCCGCGAGCGCCGTCGCAAGCGCCGCCGGCAGGCGATCATCGCGACGACGATCGTCGGCATCGTCGTGCTGGTCGGCTCGATCGGCACCGTGTCGTATGCGATCATCTCGAACCTCTCCGGCGGCGAGCCTGAGACCGCCGCCCCCGCTCCCGAGGCCCCGGTCGTCGCCGAACCGATCGTCTTCCCCGAGGACGAGCCCGCTGCCACCGCCGGCGCTGAGCCCTGCGCGACCGTTCAGGTGCTGTCGTCGTTCGAGAACGCCGAGATGGCGGAGGGCCTCGCCGCCGCCTACAACAGCCAGCCGCGCAATGTCGCGGGCTCATGCGTCACCGTGACCACCGCCCGCGAGAAGTCGGGCGTGGCCGCCGCTGTCGTGGCGACCGGCTTCCCGAACCTCGCCGACGACCAGAAGCCCACCGTGTGGCTCCCCGACTCGTCGACCTGGGTCGACGTCGCGCAGTCCGAGGGCGCCACCAACCTGCGCGCCGAGGGCACGAGCGTCGCCCTCTCCGACATCGTGCTCGCCATGCCCGAGAACCTCGCCGCCGCGATCGGATGGGATGCCGAGGCCCCGACGTGGACCGAGATCTTCGAGTCCGCAGGCGACCCCGACCTCTGGAGCGGCCTCGGCCACCCCGAGTGGGGCGCGTTCAAGCTGGGCAAGACGAGCCCGCTCGTGGCGACGAGCGGCGAGGCCGCGATGTTCGCGTCGTACGGCACCGCCGCCGGATCGATGACGGACTTCACCGCCGCGCAGGTGCAGGACCCCGCCGTGCAGGCGGAGGTGCACGAGAACGAGACGGCGACGAGCCACTACATGGCGACGCCGGAACACTTCCTCTGGCACGCGCGTCAGGCCGAGGCATCCGGATCCGCTGCCGACTTCCTCTCCGCGGTCATCGTCGACGAGAAATCCGTGTGGGACTACAACCGCGGCATCACGAGCCGCGACGGCATCACACGCACTCAGGCCGATCCGCCGGCGGAGCAGCTCGTGCCGATCTACCCGGCCGACGGCTACTACACGGCCGACAACCCCGTGATGCGCCTCACCGGCGGGTGGATCGACCCGGTCGAGTCGGAGGCGGCGGCGGACTTCATCCGCTTCACGCACACCGCGCAGGGCCAGGCCGCCGTTCGCGCGGCCGGCTACCGCGACCTCAATCGCGACCTCGACGAGGGCGTCCAGCAGGTCGGACAGCTCGAGGGCGACCAGGGCGGCACGCTCACCTTCCCCGCTGCCGATGTCGTGACCGCCGTGCAGGCGTCGTTCCCCGACGTCCGCAAGCGCGCGAACGTGCTGTTCCTCCTCGACGCGTCCGGCTCGATGGACGAGCCCATCTCGGCGAGCGACACGAAGCTGACGCAGGCCCGCAAGGCGATCGAGGCCGCCCTCGGCCACTTCACGAACGGCGACGACGTCGGCCTCGCCGCCTTCGCGCAGGCACCCGACGGCGCAATGGTGCCGGGACTCGTGTCGCCGGTCTCCGACATCGGCGCGTCGCGCGACGGCTTCCTCGGCGCGCTCGGCGGCATCACCTCGATGGGCGACACCCCGCTCTACCAGGCGGTCGACACCTTCGCAGCGCAGCAGGCGGCGTCGTGGTCGAGCGACCACATCAACGCCATCGTGCTGCTCTCGGACGGCGAGAACGACGCCCCGAACGCCCCCACGATCGGTGCCGAGCAGATGCTCGCGAACCTGAAGGACATGCACCACGCCACACCGGTGCTCATCTTCACGCTCGCCTACGGCGCCGACGCCGACGTGGCGACGCTGCAGTCCATCTCGAGCGCCACGGGCGCGCACTACTACGACGCGACCGACCCGTCGAAGCTCGAGGCCGTGCTCGGCGATCTCGTCACCAGCTTCTGACCAAGCCCCCGCACCGCGGCCGGGATACCGGTCGTTGAGCGAGCTTGCGAGTCGAAACGCGCCGAACCGGCGCGTAACAGTGGGCCCGCGACTATGACCCGCCGGGCCAGGAGTCGGCGAGCTTCGTCAGCAGCCGTGCGAGCTCCGCGCGCTCGGCGTCGGTGAACGCGGCGAGCGCCGCGTCGATCGCCTCACGCCGCTCGCCGCGGAAGCCGCGCACCAGGCGGGTGCCGGCGTCCGTCAGCGCGACGCGCGTGCGGCGGGCGTCGTCGGGGTCGGCCTCGCGCCGCACCAGATCGAGCTCAACGGCCTGCTGCACGAGGCGCGACGCCCGTGGCTGATCCACGCCCACGGCGTCGGCGATCTCCCCCACGGACAGTGGATGGGATGCTGCTGCCAGCGCCTCGAGCAGCCTCATGCGCGCCGGACCGCCGAAGCGACCGCCACCCGCCCACGGCGGTGCGCCCAACCCGGGGCCCGTTCCCCCGCGACCCCACGGACCGCCGCGACCCGGGAAGCCGTGGATCGAGCCGTCGGGGTGGACGTGCTCCGAGCCATCGGCTGGGTGCCCGTGCGGACCGGCGTGGCCATGTGCGTGCGGGCGTGCGGAGTGCGGGCCGGGGCCCTCCATCCACGGCGGACGAGGGCCTCGTCGTCCGCGGAGGCGGGCGAGGGCGGCAGCGATCGCGTCGGACGGGTCGTCGGGAGGAGACGGCATCTCTCCAATTTACATGCGACTTGACATGAATCCGGAATGCATGTCACACTGCATGTACATGCACTTCGACATGTATCACTCGGCGGCCTCCGCGCCGCCCCCGAAAGGACTTCCCCATGAACGGCATCAATGACAACGAAGAGAATGGCACCCGCCCCGCCGACAGGCGCCCGCTCGGCTACTGGCTGCGCGCGGTCGACGGGCTGCTGACGCGCGAGTTCGCGACGGCGCTCGAGGCCGAGGGCATCTCGCGACGCGACTGGATGGTGCTGAACGTGCTGTCGGGCGACATCGACGCCCCCGAATTCCGCGAGCGCCTCGCCCGTAAGGGCAAGCGCCTGCGCGGCCTCGAGGAGCGCGGCTGGGTCGAGGAGCAGGGCGACGGCACCTGGATCCTGACCGACCTCGGTCGCTCCGAGCAGGAGCGTATCGGCGCGATCGTCGAGGGGCTCCGTGCCCGCGTGGTCGCGGCCGTCGGCGACGACGAGGCCTATTCAGCCCTCACCGGCTCGCTCGAGAAGATCGCCCGTGAGCTCGGCTGGGACGAGAACGCCGCCGACCGCGAGCGCGGCTTCGGCGGCTTCGGGCGCCCCGGCTTCGGCCCCGGCTTCCGTCCGGGCTTCGGTCCGGGCTTCGGTCCGGGCTTCGGCGGGCGTCCGCGTGCATTCGACCCCGACATCCACGACGGCTACGGCCACAATCGTCACCGCGGCTTCGCCCCCGGGCGTCCCGGCCACCCCGCCGAGCGCTTCGACGAGCCCATGCGCGGCTACGGCGACGAGGGCTGCCACAGCCACCACCCCAACCACCACGGCCGCGGCCACGGTCACGAGGCCCACGGCCACGGCGGCCACGAGGCCCACGGCCGGGGCGGTCACGGCAGCCACGGCGGCCACCACGGCCGTGGCGGACGCCGCACCCAGCAGGCGTACGAGCGCGGCTTCGACGCCGGCTTCGCACGCGGCCGGGAGTCCGGCGCGGCCTGAGCCGCAGCATCCGTTGCCCGAAGGGTGGTCCCCGCAGACGCGGGGATCGCCCTTCGGCTTTTGCGCGTCCTCGACTGAGGAGCAGTGCCGAATGCGGAGCCACGCCCTCCGGTCGCTCCTCATCTCGGCCGAGATCCCCAACTGAGGACGCCGGCTCAGGTCCTCAACTGAGGATGCAGGGCACCCACACCGACGGCGCTGTCACACGCGCGACACGAGCCCGAGGCACAATGGGCCACATGCCCCAGCCCGCACTCCTCGCCATCTCGCACGGCACGTCGTCGCCGGCGGGGCAGGCCGCCGTCGCGGCGCTGGTGGACGCCGTTGCGCAGCGGCTGCCCGACGTCACGGTGCGGCTCGGGCACGTGGATGTGCAGCAGCCGGATGTCGCGGCATCCCTCGACGCGATCCCCGAGGGGATGCCCGTCGTGATCGTTCCACTGCTGCTCTCGGCGGGCTATCACGTGCGCGTCGACCTCATCGAGCAGTCCGCGGGGCGCGACGACGTCGTCATCGCTCCGGCGCTCGGTCCCGACCCGCGCCTCGTCGACGCGCTCCTCGCCCGCCTGGAACCCCTCGGCCCCGAACCGGACGACCGCCTCGTGCTCGCGGTCGCCGGCTCGACCGACGACCGCGCGAACGAGGACTGCCGAGAGATCGGACGGATGCTGGGCGCCCGCCTCGACCGGGATGTCACCGTCGGCTTCCTCGCCGCTGCCGACCCCCGCGTCGACGTCGCCGTCGCGGACGCCAAGACGCACGCCGCGCGCGTCCTCGTCGCCGACTACCTCCTCGCCCCGGGCTACTTCCACGACCTCGCCGTGAGGCTCGCCGCCGGCGCCCCGGTCGCGCCGCCGCTGCTCGGTGACGACGAACCGCCGGCACCCCTCGTCGACATCGTGGTCGATCGCTACAACGAAGCCGCCGGGTAGCGCCGCCCGGACACCGGGCTCCCCCTCCCGCTGCCGCCTTCGCCGACGCCGTCGCCGCGACTAGCGACGTTCCGACCGAGTCAACGCGTTCCGCGCGCTCGGAACACCTCGACTCGGTCGGAACGCATCGACCCGGCTTCCTCGAGGCGACCAGGTCCGATCTCGGATCGAGTCCACAAAGGGCCGCACCCGCAACTGTGTGACGCCCCATTACGTCGGTTAACGCCTCTTGACGCTCAGATAGGTCTGGCGCGCGACCGCTTCTAGATTCGCGGAATGGACTCGATAGGGTCCCGCCCGGGGGACGCCCCGGGATTCACCCCGGAGGCCACCGTGACCATCAGCGACACTGAAGCGCTCGCCGGCGCAGAGCGACCGCGCGCGGCCGTGCGCCCGCCGCGCCCGTCGTCGAAGCCGAACGGCCAGTGGAAGGTCGACGGCACCACCCCGCTCAACGGCAACGAGGAGTGGAAGCAGGTCGACAACGGTCTGAGCGTGCGCGACCGCATCGAGAACATCTACTCGCAGGGCGGCTTCGCGTCGATCGACCCGACCGACCTGCACGGCCGGTTCCGCGTGTGGGGGCTCTACACCCAGCGCAAGCCCGGCATCGACGGCGGCCGCACCGCGACCCTGACCCCCGAAGAGCTCGAGGACGAGTACTTCATGATGCGCGTGCGCATCGACGGCGGGCAGCTCACCACCGAGCAGCTGCGCGTCATCGCGGGCATCTCCACCGACTTCGCGCGCGGCACCGCCGATCTGACCGACCGCCAGAACGTGCAGCTGCACTGGGTGCGCGTCGAGGACGTGCCCGAGATCTGGCGCCGCCTCGAGGCCGTCGGCCTCGGCACCACCGAGGCGTGCGGCGATGTTCCCCGCGTCATCCTCGGCTCGCCCGTCGCCGGCATCTCGGCCGACGAACTCATCGACCCGACCGCGCAGATCGACGAGATCACGTCGCGCTTCATCGGCGACGAGACGCTTGCGAACCTGCCGCGCAAGTTCAAGTCCGCGATCACCGGTCACCCGAGCCAGGACGTCGTGCACGAGATCAACGACGTCGCATTCGTCGCCGTCGAGCATCCCGAGCTCGGCATCGGCTACGACCTGTGGGTCGGCGGCGGCCTCTCGACCACCCCGCGCCTCGCGGAGCGCCTCGGCGTCTTCGTGTCGCCGGAGCGGGTGGCGGATGCCTGGCACGGCGTCGCGCAGATCTTCCGCGACTACGGCTACCGGCGACTGCGCAACAAGGCGCGCCTCAAGTTCCTCCTCGCCGAGTGGGGCGCCGAGAAGTTCCGTCAGGTGCTGCAGGACGAGTACCTCGGCTACGCGCTGCCGGATGGCCCCGCCGCGCCGAAGCCGCTCACGCAGGGCGACCACATCGGCGTGCACAAGCAGAAGGACGGCCGCTTCTACATCGGCGCGACGCCGATCGTCGGCCGGGTCTCGGGTCCGACGCTCGCGAAGCTCGCCGACCTGGTCGAGGCGCACGGCTCCACCCGCCTGCGCACGACGCCGCATCAGAAGCTCGTGTTCCTCGACATCCCCGAGGAGAACGTCGAGCCGTTCATCGCCGCCCTCGACGAGCTCGGCCTGTCGGCGCGCCCCAGCCTCATCCGTCGCGGCACCATCGCGTGCACCGGCATCGAGTTCTGCAAGCTCGCGATCGTCGAGACCAAGGCGTACGCGACGGCCGCGGTGCTCGACCTCGAGAAGCGTCTCGAGCAGTTCGAGCTGCCGCATCCGATCTCCCTCCACGTCAACGGCTGCCCCAACTCGTGCGCCCGCATCCAGACCGCCGACA
Organism: Microbacterium trichothecenolyticum; assembly: GCF_041938625.1. Lineage (GTDB taxonomy): Bacteria > Actinomycetota > Actinomycetes > Actinomycetales > Microbacteriaceae > Microbacterium > Microbacterium trichothecenolyticum_D. The sequence continues at coordinate 4,466,100 of NZ_CP169427.1, forward strand.
TCGGCCTCAAGGGCCAGCTCGTCACGATCGACGGCGAGCAGGTGCCGGGGTACCAGGTGCACCTGGGTGGCGGGCTCGTGAACGCCGACCGCGACGACGCCGGCCTCGGCCGCACGGTGCGTGGCCTCAAGGTCGCCGCCGACGGCATCGCCGACTACACCGAGCGCGTCGTCAAGCGGTTCCTCGCCGAGCGCGACATCGAGGCCGACGAGACGTTCGCCCAGTGGGCGCACCGCGCCGACGAGGAGGCCCTCCAATGAGCGCCGCTGCGCGCCGCGGCGAAGCTGACGCCGCCGGAAAGGAGCTGACGCAGTGACCGTCTCCCTCGCCCCCCGCGTCGCGACCAAGCGCACCCACGAAGAGCTGAAGGCTCTCGCCGAGCAGGGCAACCTCGAGCTCGGCAGCCTCACCGAGCACGAGGCATCCGCTGCCGAAGTGGTCGCGTGGGTCGCGCGGAATTTCGGGACGGATGCTGCCGCCGTCGCCTGCTCGATGGCCGATGCCGCTCTTCCCCACCTCGTGGCCGAGCAGCTTCCCGGCGTCGACGTGCTCTTCCTCGACACCGGCTACCACTTCACCGAGACGTACGCGACGCGCGACGAGGTGCAGCGCGCGCTCGACGTGCGGATCGTCGACATCACGCCCGACCAGACCGTCGCGGAGCAGGACGCCGAGTTCGGCGCCAGGCTCTTCGAGCGGGACCCGGGCCTGTGCTGCGCGCGCCGCAAGGTCGCGCCCCTGCAGTCCGCGCTCGGCGGTTACGAGGTCTGGTTCACGGGCGTGCGCCGCGACGAGGCTCCGACCCGCACGAACACGCCCCTCGTGACGTGGGACGAGCGCAACGGACTCGTGAAGGTGAACCCGGTCGCGGCGTGGAGCTTCGACGACGTGCTCGCCTACGCCGCCGCGCACAAGGCGCCGGTGAACCTGCTCGTCGGGTTCGGCTACCCCTCGATCGGCTGCGAGCCGTGCACGAAGCCGGTCGCGCCCGGCGAAGACCCCCGATCCGGCCGCTGGGCCGGCTCCTCGAAGACCGAATGCGGGCTCCACGAATGACCCTCTCGAACACTCAGGGCGTTTCGACTCGCTCGTTCCTCGCTCGCTCAACGACCGGGGAGAGCGCGCTGACGACGCTCGACCTGCTCGAGGCCGAGGCCATCCATGTCATCCGCGAGGTCGTCGCCGAGTTCGAGCGGCCTGTGCTGCTGTTCTCCGGCGGCAAGGACTCCGTCGTCGTGCTCCACCTCGCCACGAAGGCCTTCGCGCCCGGCAAGGTGCCGTTCCCGGTGCTGCACGTCGACACCGGCCACAACTTCCCGGAGGTCATCGCCTTCCGCGACGAGACCGTCGAGCGACTCGGCATCCGTCTCGAGGTCGCCAGCGTGCAGGACTACATCGACGACGGCCGCCTGCAGGAGCGCGCCGACGGCACCCGTAACCCGCTGCAGACGCTGCCGCTGCTCGACGCGATCGCCGCCGGCCGGCACGACGCCGTCTTCGGCGGCGCCCGGCGCGACGAGGACAAGGCGCGCGCCAAGGAGCGCATCATCTCCCTGCGCGACGAATTCGGCCAGTGGGACCCGCGCAACCAGCGCCCGGAGCTCTGGAGCCTGTACAACGGCCGCCACACGCCGGGTCAGCACGTGCGCGCCTTCCCGATCTCGAACTGGACCGAGCTCGACGTCTGGCGCTACATCGAGCGCGAGGGCATCGCGCTGCCGCCGCTGTACTTCGCGCACGAGCGCGACGTGTACGCCCGCGACGGCATGTGGCGCCCGGTCGGCCCGTTCTCGCCGCCGCGGGAGAACGAGACCGTCGAACGCCGGCTGGTGCGCTACCGCACGGTCGGCGACATGAGCTGCACCGGAGCGGTGGAATCGGATGCTGCGGACCTCGCCGCGATCGTCGCCGAGGTGGGCATCTCCACCATCACCGAGCGCGGTGCGACCCGCGCCGACGACCGCCTCAGCGAGGCGGCCATGGAGGACCGCAAGAAGGACGGGTACTTCTAAATGTCACTCGATACTCAGAGCGTCTCGACTCGCTCGTTCCTCGCTCGCTCAACGGGCGGGGCGGAAGGCACGCTGTTCCGGTTCGCGACGGCGGGCTCGGTCGACGACGGCAAGTCGACGCTCGTCGGGCGCCTGCTGCACGACTCGAAGGCGATCCTGGCCGACCAGCTCGAGCAGGTCGCCCGCACGTCGGCCGACCGCGGCTTCGCGCACGGCGCCTTCGACTTCGCGCTGCTCACCGACGGCCTGCGCGCCGAACGCGAGCAGGGCATCACGATCGACGTCGCCTACCGCTACTTCTCGACGGGGGCGCGGTCGTTCATCCTCGCCGACTGCCCTGGCCACGTGCAGTACACGCGCAACATGGTCACCGGCGCGACGACCGCCGACGCCGTGATCGTGCTCGTCGACGGCCGCAAGGGCGTGCTCGAGCAGACCAAGCGGCACCTCGCCGTTGTGGCCCTGCTGCGCGTTCCCCACGTCATCGTCGCGGTCAACAAGATCGATCTCGTCGGCTTCTCGCAGGAGACGTTCGCCGACGTCGCCGCCCAGGCCGAGGCCGTCGCGGCCGAGCTCGGGATCGAGGACCTGCACGTCATCCCGGTGTCGGCGCTCGAGGGCGACAACATCGTCGACCGCTCGGAGCGCACGCCCTGGTACGAGGGTCCGGCGCTGCTCGAGCTGCTCGAGACCCTTCCCGCCGCCGGCGACGCCGAGCGCGAGCTCGAGCCGCTGCGCCTGCCCGTCCAGCTCGTGCTGCGGCCGCAGGGCGGCCTCGCTCCCGGCATCGGCCCGGCCGAGGCCGAGCGCCTGCGCGACTACCGCGCCGTCGCCGGCCGCATCTCGAGCGGTGTCGTGCGCGTGGGCGACCGGGTCGAGATCTTCCCGGGCGGCTCGGCGACCACGGTCACCGGCATCCGTGCTGCGGGCGCCGAGGTCGAGGAGGCGACGGCTCCGCAGTCCGTGTCGCTCGAGTTCGACCGCGACATCGACACCGCGCGCGGAGCCCTCGTCGTCGCGGCCGGCACGCTTCCGGCGGCTCGTCGCGAGTTCGATGCCGAGCTCTTCCAGCTCGACGCGCGGGCGCTGACCCCCGGCATCCGTGTTCTCGTGAAGCACGGCACGGCGACCGTGCAGGCCATCGTCGCGCAGATCGAGTCGCGCTACGACCTCGACGCGCTCACCCACGTGCCGGCCCACACCGACAGACCAGCACAGACGCTCGAGACCAACGACATCGGCCGCGTGCGGCTGCGACTGGCGGCCGACCTGCCGCTCGAGGCGTACGCCACCAGCCGCCACGGGGGCTCGTTCCTCGTGATCCATCCGTCCGACGGCGCGACGCTCGCCGCCGGCATCGTGCGCGACTGACCGCGCGCTCACCCCGCACCCGCAAGACCGAAACGAAGGAGGCGACACCGTGAACAAGATCCGCACTGCGACAGCACTCACAACCCTGGGACTCGTGGCAGCGATGATGGCCGGGTGCGCCTCCGCCGCGGCGGAGCCGGGTGACGCCGCCCCGGTTGACGAGGTGCGCCTGGGGTATTTCGCGAACGTGACCCACGCGCCCGCGCTGGTGGGGCTCGAGGAGGGCCTGTTCGCCGACGCGCTCGGCGACGTGGAGGTCACCACCCAGGTCTTCAACGCCGGTCCGGCCGCGATCGAGGCGCTGTCTGCCGGCGCGATCGACGCGACCTACATCGGCCCGAACCCGTCGATCAACACCTTCATCCAGTCCGGCGGGGAGTCCGCCCGCATCGTGGCCGGCGCTGCGACCGGTGGCGCGGCGCTCGTCGTGCGCGACGGCATCGACGACCCGGCCGACCTGGAGGGCACCACGATCGCGACGCCGCAGCTGGGCAACACCCAGGACGTCGCGGCCCGGGTGTGGTTGGCCGATGAGGGCTTTGAGACCGACACCTCCGGCGGCGGCGACGTGCAGATCACCCCGACCGAGAACGCGCAGACGCTGACGCTGTTCCAGGACGGGCAGCTGGACGGCGCCTGGCTGCCCGAACCGTGGGTGTCCCGGCTGATCGTCGACGCCGGCGCGCACGTGCTGCAGGACGAGGCCGACCTGTGGGAGGACGGGCAGTTCCCCACCACGGTGCTGCTGGTGCGCACCGAGTTCCTCGACGAGCACCCGGATGTGGTCGCCGACCTGCTGACCGGCCACGAAGCCGCGGTGCAGTGGATCGCCGACAATCCGGATGAGGCGCCGACGGTGATCAACGGCGCGATCGAGAAGGAGACCGGCAAGCCGCTCGCCGACGCGGTCATCACCCGGGCGCTGGAGCACGTGAGCTTCTCCGTCGACCCGCACGCCGACACGTTCCAGACCCTGGTCGAGAACGGCATCGAAGCCGGCACGCAGAAGGACGGCTCGATCGAGGGCCTGTTCGACCTGCGCCTGCTGAACGAGCAGCTCGAAGCCGCCGGAGAAGAACCCGTCTCCGCCGCCGGACTCGGCGAGGACTGAACATGACCACCTCCCCCGTCAACGCCTCGGCGCCCGCACCCGGCACGACCAAGCCGCTCGCCCCGAGCTTCGACAGCGTCACACCGGTGCCCGTCGCGGCGCCCGCTCCCGCACCCGCCGTGCGGATCGACGGCGTCTCCAAGCGCTTCGGCTCCGGTCCGATCGTGCTCGAGGACGTCTCTCTCGACATCGCCCCGGGCGAGTTCGTGTGCCTGCTGGGTGCGTCGGGCTGCGGCAAGTCGACGCTGCTGAACCTCATCGCCGGCCTCGACAAGCCCAGCGCGGGTCGTATCGAGACCCCCGCCGAGGGTTCGGCCGTCATGTTCCAGGAGTCGGCGCTCATGCCGTGGCTCACCGCCCGCAAGAACGTCGAACTCGCGCTGCGCCTGCGCGGCGTCGCCCGCGGCGAGCGCCGCGAGAAGGCGCTGGCCCTCCTCGACACCGTGAACCTCGCGGATGCCGCGGAGAAGCGCCCGCACGAGCTGTCGGGCGGCATGCGCCAGCGCGTCGCGCTCGCGCGCGCCCTCGCGCAGGACCGGCCGGTGCTGCTGATGGACGAGCCGTTCGCCGCGCTCGACGCCATCACCCGTGATCTGCTCCACGAGGAGCTGGAGCGCGTGTGGCGCGCGACCGGCCGCACCATCGTGTTCGTCACGCACAACGTGCGCGAGGCCGCCCGCCTCGGACAGCGCGTCGTGCTGATGGGCAGCCGCCCCGGCCGAATCGTGCAGCAGTGGCAGATCACGAAGACCACCGGCCGGCGCATCGAGTCGCCCGAGGTCGCCGCCCTCTCGGTGGAGATCACCGAGCAGCTGCGGAAGGAGATCCGCCGCAATGCCGCATGACACCCGGACCCCCGCCCGGTCGTTGAGCGAGCGAGGAACGAGCGAGTCGAAACGCCTCGAGTCGACCGGCGTTTCGACTCTGCGTTCCGACTCGCAAGCTCGCTCAACGAGCGAGGGAGACGACCTGCGCTCGCTCGAAGCCGGACTCGACCGCCTGCAGACCGACGCCGAGCGCGGTCCGAGCCGCTGGCGCCGCATCACCGCCAGTGTCGTGCCCCCCGTCGTCTTCGTCATCCTCCTGATCGTCGCGTGGCAGCTCTACGTCGTGATCGCCGACCCGCGCCCCGACAAGGTTCCGAGCCCCGTCGACGTGTGGAACGCCCTGGGCCTCGCGTGGGACACGGGGCGCCTGCAGGAGGCCGTCGCGACGAGCCTCGAGCGCGGAATCGTCGGCTTCCTGATCGCGATCATCGTCGGCACGCCCATCGGGCTGCTGCTGGCCGAGGTGCGCCCCATCCGTCGCGCGGTCGGTCCCATCATCTCCGGCCTGCAGGTCCTGCCCTCGGTGGCGTGGGTGCCCGCCGCGATCATCTGGTTCGGCCTGTCGGACGCCACCGTCTACTTCGTCATCCTCATGGGCGCCATCCCGTCGATCGTCAACGGTCTCGTCGCCGGCATCGACCAGGTGCCCCCGCAGCTGCGCCGCGTCGGCACGGTGCTGGGCGCCTCGCGCTGGCAGCTGGCCACCTCGGTGATCCTCCCCGCGGCCCTCCCCGGCTACCTGGCCGGCCTCAAGCAGGGCTGGGCGTTCTCGTGGCGCTCGCTCATGGCGGCGGAGATCATCGCGACGGGCGGCTCGATCGGCTTCGGCCTGGGCTCGATGCTGCAGCAGTCGCGCGAGCTGGCGGACCTCGCCGGTGTGCTCGCAACCATCATCCTCATCCTCGCGATCGGCATCCTCATCGAGCTCGTCTTCTTCGGGCCTCTCGAGCGACGGATGCTGAAGCGCCGGGGTCTGCTCATCACGGGAGGCGCCCGATGACCGGCAAGGTCTGGCTCGTCGGGGCCGGCCCCGGCGACGCGGGCCTGCTCACCGTGAAGGGTCTCCGCGCCCTCGAGGCAGCCGATGTCATCGTCGCCGACCGCCTGGGCGCCCGCTCCGTGCTCGACGGGCTCGCGGCCGACGGCGTGGAGCTCCGCGCCGAGATCGTCGACGTGGGCAAGCGACCCGGACACCACGCGGTGCCGCAGGACGCCATCAACGCGCTGCTCGTCCACCTCGGCCAGGAGGGCAAGACCGTCGTCCGGCTCAAGGGCGGCGACCCGTATGTCTTCGGCCGCGGCGGCGAGGAGCTGCACGCGTGCCAGGACGCGGGTGTCGCCGTCGAGGTCGTGCCCGGCATCACCAGCGCCATCTCGGTGCCCGCGATCGCCGGCATCCCGCTCACGCACCGCGGCGTCGCGACGGCCTTCACCGTCGCCACCGCCCACGACCAGATCGAGGCGCTCGGCGGCGGCCGCGACCACACGGTCGTGCTCCTCATGGGCATCGGCACCCTCGCGAACTCCGCGATCACGCTGGCCCGCGGCGCGCGCGGCGCGGACTGCCCCGTCGCGGTGGTGGAGGACGGGTACGGCGCACGTCAGCGTGTCACGGTGGGCACGCTCTCGACCATCGCGCACCAGGCCGCGGAACGAGGCATCCGTTCCCCCGCCGTCGTGGTCGTCGGCGACGTCGTGCGGCTCAGCCCGTACGCGCCCGCCGAACTCGCGACCCTCGATCTCTCCCAGTACGACCCCCTCACCCCGCCGCGGCGCGCCTGACCGGCCGCCCCCGCGCTCCCTCCGCCTGACCCGAAAGAAACCACAGTGACTTCTTCGAGCCTCCAGAACCTCCGCGTCGCGATCGTCGGCGCGGGGCCCGCCGGCATCTACGCGGGCAACATCCTCACGAACTCCGTGGTCGAGGCGGGCGGTACCGTCGCCATCGACCTGTTCGAGTCCCTGCCGGCCCCTTACGGCCTCATCCGCTACGGCGTCGCGCCCGACCACCCCCGCATCAAGGGCATCGTGAACTCGCTGCACGAGATGCTGGATGCCGGCACCACCCGGTTCATCGGCAACGTCGAGGTCGGTCGCGACATCTCGATCGACGAGCTGCAGGAGCGCTATGACGCCGTGATCCTCGCGACCGGCGCGATCCGCGACGCCGCGCTCGACATCCCCGGCATCGACCTCGAGGGCTCTTACGGCGCCGCCGACTTCGTGGCGTGGTTCGACGGCCATCCCGACGTGCCGACCGAGTGGACGCTCGACCAGCGCGAGGTCGCCGTCATCGGCAACGGCAACGTCGCGCTCGACGTCGCCCGCATCCTGGCCAAGCACGCCGTCGACCTGCGGTCGACCGAGATCGCCGACAACGTGCTCGCCGGACTCGAGGCCTCCGCCGTCACCGACGTCCACGTCTTCGGCCGCCGCGGTCCCGCCGACATCAAGTTCACGCCGATCGAGCTGCGCGAACTCGGCGAGGTCCCGAACGTCGACATCGTCGTGAGCGACGAGGACTTCGCCTACCTCGAGGGCTTCACACCCGCGAACAACCAGCTCAAGGTCATGCTCCGCATCCTCGAGAGCTGGCGCACCCGCGAGCTGTCCGGCGCGAGCCGCCGTCTGCACCTCCACTTCTACCACTCGCCCGTCGAGGTGCTCGGCTCCGAGCGCGTCGAAGGCCTTCGGTTCGAGCGCACCGAGCCCGTCGAGGACGGCCGGGTGCGCGGCACCGGCGAGTTCCGCGAGTACCCGGTGCAGCAGGTGTACCGCGCCGTCGGCTACTACGGCACGCCCGTCATCGACGCGCCGTTCGACGAGAAGGCCGGCGTCGTGTCGAACGTCGAAGGACGGGTGAAGGATGCTGCGGTCACGGGTGACGTCGACGCTCCGGTGATCGCCGGTCTCTACGCCACGGGCTGGATCAAGCGCGGACCCGTCGGTCTGATCGGCCACACGAAGTCCGACGCGATGGAGACCATCGCGCACCTCGTCTCGGATGTCGAGGCCGGGCGCCTGTCGGCGCCGACCGTGGACGGAGACGTGCTCGACCTGCTGGAGGAGCGCGAGGTGGCCTTCACGACGTGGGACGGCTGGCTCGCCCTCGACGCGCACGAGCGCGAGCTCGGCGCGAACCACCTGCACACGCGCGAACGCGTCAAGGTCGTTCCTCGCGACGAGCAGGTCGCGATCTCGCGGGGAGCCCTCGTCAAATGACGTACGTGATCGCCCTGCCGTGCGTCGATGTGAAGGACCGCGCCTGCATCGACGAGTGCCCGGTCGACTGCATCTACGAGGGTGAGCGGTCGCTGTACATCCACCCCGACGAGTGCGTCGACTGCGGTGCCTGCGAGCCGGTGTGCCCGGTCGAGGCGATCTACTACGAGGACGACCTGCCCGAGGAATGGCAGGACTACTACACCGCGAACGTCGAGTTCTTCGACGACATCGGGTCGCCCGGCGGTGCGGCCAAGACCGGTGTCATCGCGAAGGACCACCCGGTCATCGCGACGCTTCCTCCCCAAGGAGACGGCCATGACTGACAAGCCCCAGCTCACCCGTCACGATGTGTCACCGGCCGCCGCAGATCGTGACAGGGGAACAGGAGCACCCTCGACCGAGGTCGATGTCGTGATCATCGGCGGCGGCCCCGCCGGGCTGTCGGCGGCGCTCAACCTCGGGCGCGCCCGTGCGTCGGTGGTGCTCCTCGACGCCGGTCGTCCCCGCAACGCCGCGACGCTGCGCTCTCACGGCTTCCTCACGCGGGACGGCGTCCCGCCGCTCGAGCTGCGCAAGCTCGCGCGCGCCGAGCTCGCCGCTTACCCCAACGTCCAGGTGTTCGACCGCACCGTGGTGACGGCGCTGCAAGAGCGCGACTGCGGCGAGGGGCTCCGCTTCCTCGCGGCGCTGCAGGGCCGGGGCGCCGGCATCCCGCCCGCCGTCTCGGCACGCTCGGTGCTCGTCGCGACCGGCCTGCGCGAGACGCTCCCCGCCATCCCGAGCCTGCGCGCCTTCTACGGCATGACCGTGTTCAGCTGCGCCGCGTGCGACGCGTGGGAGCTGCAGGACCGGCGGCTCGCTCTCATCGGCGAGACCCGCGACCTCGCCGCGCGCGCCCGTCTCATCGCCCGCTGGACCGACAAGCTCACCGTCTTCACCAATGGGACCGACGCCGTCGACACGGTCGAAGAGGCCGAGCTCGCAGCATCCGGGATCGTCGTCGAACGACGGGTCATCGACGACCTCGAGGGCGACCGCGGCACCGTCACGGCCGTGCGGCTCGTCGACGGCGTACGGGTCGAGATCGACGGCGGGTTCGTGCGGCCGCAGTGGCACCCCGCCCTCGACTTCGTGGGCGGAATCGACCTCGAGCGCGACGGGTTCGGCAACCTGGTCACCGACCGCTCAGGTCGTACGTCGGTACCGGGTCTTTATGCCGCGGGGGATGCTGCCTCCCCGGGTCCGCAGCAGCTCATCGTCGCCGCGGGGCAGGGTGCCCGCGCGGCTGCCGTGCTGGTGCACGATCTCGTCGGGGTGAGCACCGCCCACTGAGCGCGCGGGCGCTCCCGAGGGTGCGCCGCACGATGTTCATCGATCGGACACCTGGGCGTTCCGCTTCCCGTCGCCGCGGTCGACGAGGATGTCGCCGATGTCCGACGACCTGGCCGGCGATCCGGCTGCCGAGCTGAAGGCGCTGCGGCTGCGCGCGTACGGGCCGGACGCCGACATCGACGACGATCCGCGGGCGCTGAGCCGGCTGCGCGAGCTCGAAGCGCGAGCCGCCGGCGTGCCCGAAGTCGATGCCCCGGCCCCCGCGGCGGCGCGCCCGGCCACCGAACAGGACGGCCCTGTCGCGGCTCGCGACATGAGGGGATCGTGGTGGGAGCGGCACCGCGCGCTCCTCTGGGGCGGCTCGTTGCTGATCGCCGTCCTCGTCGGGGCGGCGGCCGGCTCCGTGGAGCTGCCGCCGGGTCGGGAACGGGTCGCGGTCCTCGCCGAGGACGCCGACGGACTGTGGCCGGAGCAGATGTGGGGCGCGCGACCACCCGACGGTGTGACGTTCGACGAGTACCTCGGGCTGACCGCGATCGCCTCTGCCCGCGACTTCGGCAACGGCACCAACAGCACGTGCCTCTGGGTGTATGACTCCGAATCGGTCAACTTCGGCTTGTCGGCAGGATCGTGCACCGCCGGCTCGGCCCCCACGTCGACGACGATCGCCGTCACCTCGCAGGCCCCCGCGGCCCTGCTCGAGGAGTTCGCCGAAGGCACTGTTCTGCAGTTCGTCCGCGACGACGACCGCGTGATCGTCTACGCGCAGCAGCCGTAGGAGCCGGGCGTCACCGCTCGCCGGTGGAGTCGGCGGCCAACGCCTCTCGGCCGGGCGCCAGCATGTCGTGCACCTGCCCGCCGCGGGTGTGGGCGGGTGTGACCGTGTCAGGCCAGTCCGCAATCTGCTGCTCGGCCCAGTCCGCCCACGAGATGATGTGGTCGTAGTGGCCGATCATGAACGTGTTGGCGAGTGCGAACAGGTGCTTGCGCTCGGGGAAGGTGCCACCGGTCGCGCTGATGAACGCCGCGTAGCGCGCGAACATCTCGCGGTTCGCGAGCGCCTGCTCACGGGTGCGGGCGAGGGTGGCGCGCAGATCCTCGAGCGAACCCTGGTCCGACAGGAGCACCCGCACCATCCCCTCGAACTCGACGGTCGGCGGGCGCACGGGAGTGCGCAGCCACGCGGCGAGCGCCTCGCGCCCCTCAGGGGTGATCGAGTAGATCGTGCGGGCGCGCTTGCCGGTGTGCTCCTGGCGGGTCGCGACGAATCCGGCCGTGTGGAGGCGGTTCAGCACCGCGTAGCGACCCCGGTCGGCGGACGGCCAGAGCTGCGAGACACCGCGGCCCAGCTGCTCGGCGAGCTGGTACGCCGACCAGTCGCGTCCGGCCAAGAGGCCCAGGGTGAGGTACCCGGTGACCGTGGGTTCGCGTTCGGGCACGACAAGGCTCCTTCCCCGCCGGCGTTCGGGTCACCGTCGCAGAACGTAAAGGCTATCCCGCGACGCTGCAACGACCTTATACTGCAGATTGCAGTAACCATCGGCGCGGCATCGTGTGGGGACAAGGCCTGCGCCGCGGGTGGGCCAAGCGTGGGGACGATGACCCACCCATGCGGCGGGCGATCTGGGGATCGCCCGCCGCACATCTCCGTGCGACACTGGCACCAGGCTGGGGGCGCGACGATGCGCCACGGGGAGGGGATGGCTGTGATGTCCACGCCGATCGACTCCTCGCGCGACGAGCTCGCCGCACTTCGCGAGCGCGCGTACGGGCGTGACGCCGATATCCTCGACGACCCCGTCGCCATGGCCCGGCTGAGCGAGCTCGAGGAGCAGGCGGCAGCGGCGAACGCGGCGAGCATCGCGGCGAGCGTTGCGCGGACGCGCATCCCGATCGACGGCGGCTCCCCGCGCAGGACGGCCGTCGAACCGTACGGCGAGGACTCGGACCCACCGGGGCCTGCCTTGACTCGCTCAGAGGGGACGGATGCCGCGGCCCCGACCACGCCGGGTCGCGACGGCCGCGACGCCCCCGCGCCGGCGGCTCTCGGCGCTGTGGACGCGGAGACGGAGACCGGCGGGACGGTCCCCGCGCTCCCTCCTGTCGCCCCCGGCGCGTCGGCCGGTGCCTTCGGGCGCGAGGGCCCCGCGGCGGATTCACCGAGCGACGTCGGTGACGACGCCCTCGATCCTGAGGCTGCGGGTGCCGGGGGGACCGCGCCCGCCCGCCGGTGGTGGCGGCGCATCCCGGTGCTGTGGGCCGCCTCGGTCGTCGCCGGGGTGCTCGTCGGCGTCGGCTTGACGGTGCTGGTGCAGACCATGGAGGCCGGCAGGGTCGGCGTCCTGCAGGTGGACCCGGAGGCGGAGTGGCCCGAGGACGTGTGGGCGGGAGAGACCGACGACTCACGTGCCTTCGAGACCTTCTACGGACTGACGGTGCTGTCGCAGCCGCAGCTGACAGGTGATGGAACCCAGAGGCCGGTCCCGTGCCTCATCGTCTTCAGCGGGGTGGGTCGCAACCCCTCGTACCTCGGCGGTTCGTGCGGCGCAGGTGAGTTCCCCGCGCAGGCGGCCTTCGTCGTCGGCCGGCAGGCTCCGTCGGAGCTGCGCGACCGCTTCCCCGCGGGAACAGCACTGCAGTTCGTGCTCGACGGCGACCAGGTGCACGTATACGCACGCGAGCCGCGCATCGTCGAGCCCACGCCCTGAGCGATTCCGGCGCCGCGGCTCGCGGCATCCGCTTCTCTTCAGACCTGCCGGTCGAGTTCGAGCCGCATCCTGCCGATCAGCCGGCGCTGGTGGCGGCCGCGCTCCGGCACGGGCTCACTGCCTACGACGCCACCTGCCTGGTGCTCGCCGAGCGGACCGGCAGCGCGCTCGCCTCCCTCGACGAGCAGCTGGGGCAGGCCGCGCGAACGGCTGGGGTTCCGCTCCTGCCCTGATGACGGCGGGCACGGGCGCGGGAAGGGTCAGGCGCCGCGGCTCCCGGCGTCGGTCGCCCCGACGTCGCTGCGGTGGAAGTTCTGGAAGGAACGGGATGCTGTGGGCCCGCGCTGCCCCTGATACCTGTTGCCGTACGGACCCGAGCCGTACGGGCTCTCGGCGGGCGACGTGAGGCGGAAGTAGCAGACCTGGCCGATCTTCATGCCGGGCCAGAGCTTGATCGGCAGCGTCGCGACGTTCGAGAGCTCGAGCGTGACGTGGCCCGAGAAGCCGGGGTCGATGAAACCCGCGGTCGAGTGCGTCAAGAGGCCGAGGCGGCCGAGCGACGACTTGCCTTCGAGGCGGGCGGCGATGTCGTCGGGAAGGGTGATCTGCTCGAACGTCGACCCGAGCGCGAACTCGCCCGGGTGGAGGATGAACGGCTCTTCGGGGTCGACCTCGATCATGCGCGTCAGCTCAGGCTGGTCCTCGGCGGGATCGATGAAGGGGTACTTGTGATTGTCGAACAGCCGGAAGTAGCGGTCGAGCCGCACGTCGACGCTCGAGGGCTGCACCATCGCGGGATCCCACGGGTCGAGCGCGAGGCGCCCCGCGTCGATCTCGAGCCGGATGTCGCGATCACTCAGCAGCACGGAGCCAGCCTATCCGGACCGTGCTGTTATGCTGGCCGGGCGCTGTAACAGGCGCGCGAACGCCGGGATGCCGGCGTCCGGGGCTGTAGTTCAATGGCAGAACTTCTGCTTCCCAAGCAGACAGCGCGGGTTCGATTCCCGTCAGCCCCTCCATGTCCCCCGCGATCGCCGCCCACGAGTACTCGCCCTGGGATTTCTGGAGCGAGGCGACGACCTCGCAACGCGAGGCCCAGCTGGCACTCCAGCAGACCGTCGTTTCCGGCCGTCCCGATCACGAGCTCGGCGAGCAGTGCTTCCTCTCCGAGCTCGCCTCGATCGACAACGACACGCTGCGCCTCGGCGATCGCACGTACGTCGCGGCGGGCGCCTACCTCACCGGCGACCTCCGCGCCGGCGCGGACTGCAGCATCAACCCCTACACGGTGATCCGCGGCCGCGTCACGATGGGCGACGGCGTGCGGATCGGCGCGCACACGTCGATCCTCGGGTTCAACCACTCCATGGAGTCGGGAACGCCCGTCTTCCGCCAGCCGCTCACCTCCAAGGGAATCGAGATCGGCGACGACGTCTGGATCGGGTCGCACGTCGTGATCCTCGACGGCGTCCGCGTCGGATCACACTCGGTGCTCGCGGCCAGCGCCGTCGTCACCAAGGACGTGCCGGCCGGAGCCGTCGTCGGCGGCAACCCCGCGCGCTTCATCCGCTGGCGCGTCGAGCCCGACGACACCGGCATCCACCCCGACGCGGCGGCGGATGCTGCCGCCCGGGGCACGGAGGACCGGCCCGAGATCGCCCAACAACGCGAGCCCGCCGAGACGCCGCCCGAGGTGCTCGCCGCGCTGGCGGCTGCCGCGTCGGAGGCTGCGTCCGAGGCCGCGTCGGGAGACGGGTCCGAGGCCGCGTCCGAGGCCGCGTCGGGGGCCGGTCCCGAGTCCACGCCGGAAGGGGCTCCTGGGCCCGCGACCGGCATCGACGCCGCGCGCACCTCGGAACCGTCGTCCGGGCCGAGGCCCGAGCAGGCGACCGCGCCGGCGCACCCCGACGCCGCTGCCCGCGCCGCCACGCCCGCCCTCACGCGGGGTGTCGCGACCACCTCGGCCGAGACCGACGACACGGCAGGCCTGGCCGAGCGCATCGCCGAGCTCGCCTCACGCGCGCGGGACGAGGCATCCGTCGTCCTGCAACGCGCGTGGAACGACGACCTCGGACTCTTCGCGGACCGACCCGGTGCCGCACCCACCGTTCGCGCGCAGGCCGACGCGATCGAGATCGCCGACCTGCTCCTCGGCACCGCGCCGCCGCAGGCGCCCGTCGACACGCAGATCCGCCGGCTGCAAGGCTGGCAGGATGCCGCGACCGGCGCGGTCGCTCCCCTCGGTGCGGACGGGCGTCAGCGGGAGGGCCTCGGGTTCTCCCACGAAGACGTCGCGTATCACGTGCTGAGCACGGGCTATGCGCTCGATCTTCTCGGCTCGGCATTCCCTGCTCCTCTCACGTGGGTGACCGCGGCGACGCCGGAGCGCGTCGTCGAGTTCTGCGAGAGTCTGCCGTGGGCCACCGACGCGTGGGGCGCGGGGCACCACATCGACGGGTTCGGCACGGCGATTCTGTGGACGAAGCGGGCGGGGCGTCCGATTCCGGCGGGTGTGGAGGAGGCGCTGTTCGGCTGGCTGCTCCTGGGCGCCGACCCGCACACCGGCATGTGGGGATTGACGACCCCCGATGGCGGGCTGCTCCCCGTCGTGAACGGCTTCTACCGCGCTTCGCGCGGCACGTTCGCGCAGTTCGGCGTGCCGCTGCCCCACCCCGAGCGCGTGATCGACACGGTGCTGCGCCACGCCCGCGATCCCCGCTGGTTCGCGCCGGGCGCGCGGAACGCGTGCAACGTGCTCGACGTCGCGCACCCGCTGTGGCTCGCGCGCGGGAACGGCTATCGCGACGACGAGGTGCGGGGACTCGCCGCGCGATTGCTGTCCGACGCCCTGTCGACCTGGATCCCGGGCGCGGGCTTCTCGTTCCGCGAGCCGAGCCCGACGACCCGCGGCCTCGCCGAGACCGAGCCGGGACTGCAGGGCACCGAGATGTGGCTCGCGATCCTCTGGTACCTCGCCGATCTTGCCGGCGTCGCCGATGCGCTCGGTTATCGTCCCCGCGGCGTGCACCGGCCAGAGCCCGCGGCGACGCTGCGACCTTAGGCGCGACACGCGCGAGGATTCACGGATGCCGCTGTCCGAGGCATCCGTTACCGTCCCGGCATGTCCACGAGTAGGGTCGAGCGATGCGCGCGATCCCCGCCAGCCTCGACACCGCGGTCGTCGCCGAGATCGAGCAGCGACTGGAGTCGGTCGCGGCGGAGCACGGCGTGCGCATCCCGTGGGCGATCGAGAGCGGCAGTCGGGCGTGGGGATTCCCTTCGCCTGACAGCGACTACGACTGCCGATTCCTGTTCGTAGGTCCGCGCGAGCGTTACCTGACGCTCTGGCCGGCGCGCGATGTCATCGAGACGCCGCTCGACAAGGTCTTCGACGTCAACGGCTGGGATCTGCCGAAGGCGCTGACCCTGATCGCGCGCGGCAACGCGACGCCGATCGAGTGGCTGCGCTCCCCCATCGTCTACGGCGGCGACACCACGTTCCGCGACGAGCTGCTGGCGTACGCGTCCGCCGTGGTGGAGCGCGCGGCGATAGCCCGCCACTACCTGCATGTGGCGCGGCGGCAGCAGTCCGGTCCTCAGACGCTGAAGCGATTCTTCTACGTGCTCCGGCCGGCCGCCGCGCTGCGGTGGCTCGCCGATCACCCCGGCGACGCGCTCCCGCCGATGGACCTGCCGACGCTGCTGTCCGAGACCACGGTCTCGCCGGAGATCCGGGATGCTGCCACCGACCTGATCGCGCTCAAGTCGGTGACACGCGAACTCGGCTCCGGGGAGGCGCCCGCGGTTCTCAGGCGATTCGCCGCGCGGGAGCTGGAACGCGCGGAAGCGTCCGAATCGGTGGCGCCGGTTCCGGATCCCGGCGAAGTGAAGGCGCGGGCGGACGAGCTGTTCCGGCGACTCGTGGGCTGAGGACGGCGGACGGTGGCTCGCGCGGGTGCGTGTACTGTCACGTTCATCGGGGCGCGATCGCCGCATCCGTCGCGGGGCCGTCATGCACCAGCGCGCGAAGCCGCGGAGGCGGCCGCGTGACCGATCGCTCCCGTGAGGCCGAAGCGGACGCCGTGAAGGAGACTCCGACGAGTCAGGAGACCCAGTGACACACCAGAGTTTCGCCGACATGAGTCCGCGCGCGAGACGGCGAGCAGCGTGGGGAGTCACGGGCCGCGTGATCGCCACCTGGGCGGTATTCACGGTCGCCTATTTCCTGTTCCCCGTCGGCACGTATTCCATCATCGACTTCGCGCTCAAACTGCCGCTCGTCATCCTGCTCGTGGCGGGGATCATCCTGTGGCAGCTGCGTCAGATCACCCGGGCGACCCACCCAGAGCTGCGGGCGGTCGAAGCCCTGGGCTGCATCCTGGCCGCGTTCCTGGTGCTCTTCGCCGCGCTGTACCTGTCGATGTCGTATGCGGCCGTGGCGACGTTCACGGAACCGCTCGACCACATGAGTGCCCTCTACTTCACCGTGACGGTGTTCGCCACGGTCGGGTTCGGCGACATCAGCGCGAAGACCGACCTCGGCCAGGCCGTCGTCACCATCCAGATGATCCTCGATCTGGTGCTGATCGGGGCGGTCGCCCGGCTGCTCATCACGGCCGCGCGGACCACCCTGCGGCGCTCGCCGTCGTGACCAGGTCGATGTCGGAGGACCTTCGTATATTTGTTCTATGAACTCCTCGGCGGCTTGCTCCCCCGCGATGCGGTTGACGGATGCTGCCGCCCGCGTGGTCGCCCGGCTCGGCGAGGGCGCGGCCGACGTGGGAGAACTCGCCGACGACGAACTCCTGGAGCTGCTCGCCGACACGACGGAGGCGCGCAAGGCGCTGGAGCTGATCGTCGCCGGCGCCTCGGCCGAGGTATCGCGGCGCTCGTCACGCGAGCTCGGGTATAAGGGTCTGGCTCAGCGGAAGGGTCTGCGCACGGGGACGGCGCTCGTACAGCAGATCACCGGGCTCGGGCGCACCGACGTGACCCGGGCCGTGGACGCGGGCAACGAGCTCGCTCCTGCGGTGGTGGAGCCTGTGATCGACGTCGAGAGTGCGGTCGCAACGCAGGCGCCGCCTGTCGAGGAGTGGCTCGGCACGCTTCGGGGTGCGCTCGCGTCGGGCCGCGTGACGCAGGCGCAGTTCCAGGCGATCCGTGCGGGGCTCGGCGAGCCGCCTGTCGAGCGCTACCCCGAACTTGCGCCGGACTTCCTCCCGCGGGCGTGGGGCCGCGCCGTGCAGGTGCTTCTCGAGGAAGCTGCGGTGCTGCCCGTGGAAGACCTGCGCAGCCAGGCGCGCATCGTGCGAGACCGGCTGGATCCGGTCGGCGTGACGCTCCGATTCGAAGAGCGCTTCGCGGCTCGTTCCTTCCGCACGTGGACCGACCAGGACGGCCGCCGCCACGGGCACATCCTCTTCGACGATGAGGCCGGCGCCTGGGTCGACGCGCTCCTGCAAGCCTCGCTCCGCCCGCGTCGCGGGCCCCGGTTCGTCGGCGCAGACGCCGTGGCGAAGACACGCGCGGCCGACGCCGACGAGCGGACGAACGAGCAGCTGCAATACGACACGATCATGGCTGTGATGCGCACGGGCGCGAACGCCGACCCCCAGCAGGCGTTCGGCGACCGGCAGCCGGGGGTACGCATCGTCGTAGAGGCGTCGGCGGTTGCCGGTGGCGATGAGCGCGGTGAGATGCAGGTCACCGGGGTCGGCCATATCGAAGACGGCGGACAAGCACTGCCGGGCGGGGTCATCGAGGCACGTCTGTGCGACTCCGGAGTGATCGCCGTGATGTGGGGGCCGGACGGCCGCCCACTCGACGTCGGACGCGAGCTTCGCCTGTTCACGCGAAAGCAGCGCATCGCGATCGCCGCCCGCGACGGCGGGTGCATGTGGCCGTCCTGCGGCGCCCCGATCTCGCAGTGCGAGTACCACCACATCGATCACTGGTGGGAGGATCACGGCCGCACCGATGTCGACGTCGGGATCGCACTGTGCCGCAACTGCCACCTGCGACTGCACAACCAGCGGTGGCGCATCACGCGAACGCGAGATCCGATCACCGACGCCGACACGTACTGGCTCCATCCACCACCCGACCCCGCCACGGGCGAGATCGGCGCCCCCGTCGAGTTGAGATCCAAGTCGCCCCGGCGATTCGAGGCGGCGTAACCGACCGCACCAGACGACCATCCGCGTCGAGACATCCACGCATTCGCCGAGGGGACGATCCAACCCCCACCGACGCGGGGAGCGCGGTCGATCTTGGCCCTCAGCACGTGCTGGGGAACGGACTTCGGGGCGCAACATCTACCGTTCTGCGAGTCGGTGCCTCGGAACGGTTCCCTGCCGTACTGTGAGCGGATGGCGTTCGATCCTGCTGATATCGGGGCATTCGTGGCGTTCGTGCGCTCCGAAGCGCAGGGCGTTGTCGCGACCGTCACACCGTCGGGAGCGCCCGAGGCCGCGCTCGTCGGGATCGCCGCACTCGACGACGGCACGTTGGTGTTCGACACGCTGGTCGGCTCGCGCAAGGCGAACAACCTCCGCCACGATCACCGCATCGCCGTCGTCATCGGAACGGACGGCTCGGTGTCGGCGCAGATCGACGGCTTTGGCACGATCGTGCACGGCACGCTCCGCGAAGAATACGGCGGCGCCTACAACGCGCAGTTCCCCGGATCGCGCGCACTCGACCCGGACTTCGCGGTCGTCGTCGTGCGCCCCGCGTGGGTGCGGGTGTACGACGCGTCGACGAGCCCCGCCGAGATCACCGAAGCGCGCTGGTGACCCCACCGGCGGCGACCGCCGGATGCAGGTGCTCGGACGAGAGCGCCACGACCGCCTGACGAGCGCCGGCGGCGAGGCATCCGTCCAGTCCTTCACCGGTGAGCGAGGCGGCGAGGAACCCGGCGAAGAACGCATCCCCTGCGCCGTTCGTGTCGACCACGTCGACGGGGATGGCCGCGACCGTCGCGCGCTCCCCCGACGCTGCGAGCGCGATGGCGCCCCGTGCGCCGAGGGTGCACACGGCAAGCCGCGGACCACGGTCGAGACAGCTCCGCATGAGCGCCCAAGGATCGTCGGTCGCGTCGTCGTTCATGAAGACGACATCGGCGGCGCGAAGGAATGGCTCGTGGAACTCCGCCGAACCGTCGTAGTCGTGCAGGTCGGTCCAGATCGGGGCGCCGGTGCCACCGCCGAGCTGGCGCTCCACCAGCGCCGCACCCACCTCGCTCAGGTCGACCACCGCGATGTCCGCGTCGGCGAGGGCGCCTTCGACGCCGTCGATCGTGTCGACGCCTGCGGGCGAGGGCGTCGCGAGGTAGAGACTCACGCGCTCCCCCGCCGCCGTCATCAGGTTCGCGTGGCGCTCGGTGCGCTCCGAGGCGTAGGCCTCGACCGTGACACCGGCAGCGTCGAGCGCGGCCGACACGCGACCGCCGTCGTCGTCGGCGCCCAGCAGCGCGTGGAGGGTCACGTCGACGCCGAGGTCGGCCAGGTGCAGCGCTTTTCCGGCCGACGTCCCGCCGAGGGTGTGCAGGTCGCCGAGCGCGAACTGCATGTGCGGCACCGGCTCAGGAAGCCGGTCGAGGAGGACGAGGTGGTTCCACGAAGCGGGTCCGCACACGGCGACCCGGGCGTCAGCGAGGGGCATCCCCCCAGTCAACCAGCCGTCCCACCGGATGACGACGAGCCTGGCACGGGATTGACGCTCAGGAGGTCGAAGGAACGCAGTCCTTGAGCCGACCCGGAGAGATCGGTCGCGAGTACGTGCTGGTCGTCGTGGACGACGATGTGGTCTCGCGGGTGCAGAGCCCCGCGAACGACTTCTCGGATCTCTGAGCCGCGCCCCGAACGCTGCTCTCGCGGCTATCTGAGCGGCCAGGGCGCCCACGTGCGGCCCGCGGCGAGCGCCGACCTCGCAGCGGCCAGCCGCTCGACGGGGTGATCCTCGGCGCGTGAGGTGCCGCCCCGCCAACCTCCGGGGAACTGCAGCCGGAACGACACCGGCAGCTCGGCGCGCGCCGTCAGCCGTTCCGAGAGGCCGCCTTCCACGACGGCGAACACCGTCTCTTCGAGCGCTCCGGCGCACGTCTCCCACGTCTCGTCGCACGCGTCGCAGCCGCACACGGGGAAGAAGGCGTCGACGAGGAACCCCGCATGGAGATGGATGCCGGGAAACGATGTGAACACCACGGTCAATGGCGACGCCGACCCGTCGATCGGTCGCAGGCGCACCGCGCGCACGGCATCCGCCGGCACCCGCGCCAGATCCGCGGCGAGACCGAGCGCGTCCTCGATCGCGACGTCGAACGAGGCGCTCAGCCATGCGATCAGCGCATCGGCCACGTCATGCAGCGGCGCGAACCGCTCGAGGTTGCTCGTCACCGAGTAGGAGTCGCCCGGCGGCGACCCGCGACCCCACCGCTCGCCGTACGGGATCGGCGTCCCCGAGTCGTCGGCGAAGACCCGTCGCGCCGGTGAGGGGCGCAGGTATCCGGGCATGCCGCCAACCTATCGCGGGCCTACCGCCCCGCCGCGGAGCTGCCTACTCCTCGCGCGGGCCGAGGTCGGGTTGGGCGACGAAGCGCACGACTGCCTCGGTCACGCGATCCAGTTCGACCACCACGACCACGTTCTCCCCGGTGTTCAGCACGGCCGCCGGAACGTAGAGCGTGCGCTGCGGACCGCTCGACCAGTAGCGCCCGAGCAGGAAGCCGTTGACCTGCGCGAAGCCCTTGCCCCAGCCGCTCGTATCGAGGAAGAGATCGGTCGGCTCATCGAGCACGAACGAACCCCGCAACACGAACGGCGCGACGCCGGTGTTCGATGAGGCGGCGGCCGCAGCATCCGTCCGCGAAGCACCGAGAGCGGCGACATCGATGGGCGTCGCGGTCCACCCGGTGAGGGACGCGCCTGCGAGCGTCACCGGACCGATGAGGCCCTTGGGCTCGCCGAGGCGCACGTCGTAGTTGACGCGGCCCTGCTCCTCCACGAGCACCCGCAGCCGGCGGCCCGCGGGAACGACGAGGGCGTCCTCGTGACGTGTGCGCGACAGCGTGCCGACCGACACCCCATCCACCGACACCCACGCGTGGTCGCGCACCTCGCCGAGGCGCAGCACTCCCCCGCGGCCGTCGAGGTCGGTCTCGTACGAGACGAGCGCGCTGAGGTGACCGAGTTCCTCGAACGTCGGCGGAACTTCGTGACGGGACACGGATGCTGCCACCGCCGCCCCGACCGCCTCCAGGGCGATCTCGAATTCGGGTGCCGGACCGCTCGTCGCGGGCAGCTCATCGGGCACCGAGGCGTACTTCGCGATGACGTCGCGGAACGCGAAGTACTTCTCGGTCGGATCGCCGCGCTCGTCGAGCGGGGCGTCGTAGTCGTACGAGGTCACGATCGGCAGGTAGCGGCCCTTGTCGTTGGCGCCGTTCGTGAGCCCGAAGTTGGTGCCGCCGTGGAACATGTAGAAGTTCACCGACGCCCCCGCTGCCAGGAGCGCGTCGAGCTCGGCCGCCGACGCGGAAGCCGGCGTCGTGTGGTGGGCGTTGCCCCACCAGTCGAACCAGCCGTCCCAGAACTCTGCGCACATGAGGGGTCCGGTCGGCTGATGCCGGCGAAGGGTCGCGAGGCGCTCTGCCGCACGCGAGCCGAACGAACCCGTGAGGTGCGCGCCCGCGACGCTGCCGTCGCTGAGCATCTGGTCGGTCGGCTGGTCGATCGTGGTGAGCGGGACCGTGATGCCGGCGTCCCTCGTCACCCGCACGAGGTGCTCGAGGTAGGCGGTGTCGCTTGCGTAGGCGCCGTACTCGTTCTCGATCTGCACGAGGATGACGGGTCCTCCGCGGTCGATCTGCCGCGGGGCCACGATCTCGTAGACGCGCTCGAGGTACGCCGTCACCTCGGCGAGGTACAGCGGCTCCGAACGGCGCAGCCCGACACCCTCCAGGGCGGTCAGCCACACGGGGAGGCCGCCATTGTGCCACTCCGCGCAGATGTACGGTCCGGGCCGCACGATCGCGTGCATTCCCTCGGCGGCCACGAGGTCGAGGAACGCTCCCAGGTCGTTCCAGCCGGTCGCGTCCCACTCGCCGCGCACGGGCTCGTGGGCGTTCCAGGCGACGTAGGTCTCGATGGTGTTGAGCCCCATGAGCCTCGCCTTGCGGATGCGATCCGCCCACTGCCCGGGGTGCACCCGGAAGTAGTGCAGCGCCCCCGCGAGCACGCGGAAGGGCTCGCCGTCGAGCAGGAAGTCGGTCTCACCGATCGCGAAGCGCTGCTCGCCTGTCACGTTCCGCTGTTCCGCACGGCCATCTGAGACAGGTGAGCGGTCTTCAGCGGGGCTCATCGGGCCGCCGAGCCGGTGCGAGCGCGGAGCACCGCGGCGAGGCGCTCGAGCTGCGACGCGTCCTCGAGGGCCGATCCGACGGCGGCGACACGCACACCGGCGTCGAGGAACTCGTCGACATTCGACGCGTCGAGTCCACCGGTCGCGACGAACCTCACCTGCGGGAACGGCCCGCGGATGTGCCGGAACCAGCCGCTCCCGAGCCACGTCGCGGGGAACGCCTTGAGCCACGTCAGCCCGAGCGAGACGGCGAGCTGCACCTCGCTGGGGGTGGCGACGCCGGGGAGGATCGGGATGCCGGCATCCTGCGCGGCGCGCACCACTACGGGGTCGAGACCCGGTGAGACGAGGTACACCGCGCCGGCGTCGGCGGCCCGCGTCACCTGCTCGGGGGCGATGATGGTGCCGGCGCCGACGCTCTTGCCGCGGGCGGCCGCGGCCTCCACGACGGCACGGAGGGCGCGCTCGTCCTCGTCGGTCTGCAGCGGCACTTCGACGGAGTCGATGCCGAGATCCCACGCCGTCTCGGAGAGGCGCACCGAGCGCTCGACGCCCATGCCGCGGAGGATCGCCATGAGCGGAGCCCCGGCGAACGCGCTGTCGAACCAGGCGGCCTGGGCCGCAGCATCCGTGTTGCTCGTCGATGAGTGGGGCTGGGAGGTCATTCGAAGGTCCTTCGTGCGTGAGTCCGGGAGAGCAACGGGGTTTGGGGCGTCATCTGTCCGTTGGGGCGGAGAATCTGCGCCCCGACGGACAGAACGCGCCCCGAACCCGTCAGGTCGGGAGGCCGGCAGGCTCGTCGATCGAGTCGGTGGTGGTCTGCAGCGTGCGGGCGGCGCGGGCGTGACCCGCCCGGAGGCGGTCGGGTACGGCCTCGCCCGACAGGCGGCCGGCGAGGTACCCGCCGGCGAACGCGTCGCCGGCGCCGACGGGCTCGACGACCTCGACGACGAGCGCGGGCTCGAACACCACCTCGTCGCCGACGAACGCGGTCGCGCCGATGTCGCCGTCCTTGACGATGAGCTCGGCGACGCCCGGCAGGACGGCGCGCACCTCCGCCGCGGTCGGGGTGCCCCACAGCGTCTCGGCCTCGTCGCGGCCGACGAGCACGATGTCGGCGCTCCGGGCGAGCTCGAGCAGCGCCGGGCCGGCGGTCGCGACATCCCACAGCGGCGCGCGGTGGTTGACGTCGAACGAGACCGGCGCGCCGTGCTCCCGGGCCCGGTCGATGACCCGCGACAGGAACGCGGCGGCGGAGGCCGAGATCGCCGCTGTGATGCCCGACACGTGGAGCAGGTCCACCTCAGCGAACGATACGTCCTCGGCGTCGGCCTCCGACAGGTGCGCCGCAGCGGACCCCCGGCGGTAGTAGAGCACCCCGTTGCCGGGGTCCTTCACGTACAGCCCGGTCGGGTGCCCATCGTCGAACACGACGCGCGAGACGTCGACGCCGCGAGCGGTGAGCTGCCGCGCGATGCGGCGCCCGAGCGCGTCATCGCCGAGCCGGCTGAACCACACCGCGTGGTGTCCGAGGGCGGCCACATGGGCGGCCACGTTCGACTCCGCTCCCCCGGCGTCCAGCAGGAACGCGTCGGCGTCGGCGACGGGCGTCGCGACGACCGGGGTCACCATCGCCATCGTCTCGCCGATCGCGAGCAGAGTCCGGGGCACCCCGCCAGCGTAGTCAGACTGCTTCCCTGTCACGATGTGCCGGTTTCGTCAGCACATCGCGACAGGTGAGCAGCGGACCACGTCGAGCGGATCGACACCGCGGTCATCGCAGGTGGGTGACGGGGGCGGCGTCCATGTCGTCGAACGCCTGGTTCTCGCCGGCCATCGCCCAGATGAACGTGTACGCCGACGTGCCGACGCCGGAGTGCAACGACCACGAAGGCGAGATGACGGCCTGGCGATCGGCGATCACGAGGTGACGGGTCTCTTCGCGCTCGCCCATCAGGTGGATCACGCGGGCGTCCTCGGGCAGGTCGAAGTACAGGTAGCACTCGGTGCGGCGGTCGTGGGTGTGCGCCGGCATGGTGTTCCACATCGAGCCCGGGTGCAGCTCGGTGACGCCCATCACGATCTGGCAGCTCTTCACGCCGTTCTCGTGGATGTACTGGTTGAGCGTGCGCCGGTTCGAGGTCAGCTGGTCGCCGAGCTCGCGCACGGTGCCCTCGCCGGGCGATACGAGCGCCGGCGGGTAGGAGGTGTGGGCGGGAGCCGAGAAGAGGTAGAACTGAGCCCCCGTCTCACCGGACGCGTCAGCGAACGACACGTTCCTGATGCCGCGGCCGAGGTACAGGCACGCGCCCTTGACGAGCGTGTAGACCTCGCCGTCAGCGGTGACCGTGCCGGTGCCGCCGACGTTGATGATGCCGACCTCGCGGTGCTCGAGGAAGTAGTCGCTGCGGATCTCGGGGTACCCGCCGAGCGCGAGCACCGCGCCCGCGGGCACCGCGCCGCCGAGCACGATGCGGTCGTGGTGCGTGTATGTCAATCGGATCTCGCCCGGCACGAAGACATCCGGGATGAGATACGTGTCGCGCAGGTCCTGCGTCGTCATGCCCGGGATCTGGGCGGGGTTGGTCGCGTAGCGCTGCGGGATGTTCGTCTGGGTCACGAGTTCTCTCCTGGTTCTGCGTGGGGGTGCTTACGGGTCACCGGACGAGCCAGCCGCCGTCGACGGGGATGACGGCGCCGGTGACGTAGGCGGCCGCATCCGAGGCGAGGAAGACGAACACGCCTTGGAGATCGGATGCTGCGCCCCAGCGTCCTGCGGGGATGCGCGACAGGATCGACGCGGCGCGGTCCTCGTCGGCCCGCAGCGGCGCGGTGTTGTCGGTCGCCATGTAGCCGGGGGCGACGGCGTTGACGGTGACGCCCGCGGCCGCCCACTCGTTCGCGAGAGCCTTGGTGAGCCCCGCGACGGCGTGCTTCGAGGCGGTGTATGCCGGAACGAGAATGCCACCCTGGAACGACAGCATCGACGCGACGTTGATGATGCGGCCGCTCCCCTGCGCGAGCATGTGGCGGCCCGCTGCCTGCGACAGATGGAACACGGCGTCGAGGTTGATCGAGAGTACGTCGTCCCAGTCGCCGGCCGGGTACTCGGCGGCGGGGGCGCGGCGGATGGTGCCCGCGTTGTTCACGAGGATGTCGAGCCCGCCGAGCTCGGCGACGACGTCGTCGACCGCCGACACGAGCTCGTCGGGCCTCGCCGACACGAGGTCGCGCTGCACGCGGCGCGCCCGGCGGCCGGTCGCCTCGACGAGCTCGGCGGTCGCCGATGCATCGCCCCGGTCGAGCAGTGCCACGTCGGCGCCGGCCTCGGCGAGCGCGACCGCGGCGCCCTGACCGAGCCCTCGGCTCGACCCGGTGACGAGCGCGACCTTGCCATCGAGGCGGAACGAATCGAGGATCATGCGGCGGACTCCTGGCTGGCGATGAAACGGGTGGTGAGCTCGCCGAGGCCCGAGATGCGCACGGTCACCGCGTCGCCGTCGGCGAGCGGGCGGTGCGTCTCCTGGGCGGCGGGCAGCTTCTGCGGTGTGCCGGTCGAGACGATGTCGCCCGGTTCGAGGGTCAGCACCTGGCTGAGGTGATGCACCACATACGCGACCGAGAAGATCGTGGTCGACGTCGACTGCGACACGGTCACGACCCCGTCGCGCACGACCTCGACGAGGAGATCCTGCGGGTCGGGCGCCTCGTCGGGCGTGACGACCCACGGCCCCAGCGGCGCGAAGCCGTCGGAGCACTTGCCCAGGGCCCACTGGCTCTGCCGGCGCTGCCACGCGCGATCCGACACGTCGTTGAGGATCGTGTAGCCGCCGACATGGTCGAGGGCGTCCTCGAGCGACACGCGCTGCGCGCGGCGGCCGATGACCACCGCGACCTCGCCCTCGTAGTCGACGTCGGTCGCTCCGGGTGGGATGACCACCGCGTCGTTCGGACCCGCGAGCGTGTTCGCCGTCTTCACGAACACGTCGGGGTACTCGGGATCGTTCGCCGTCGGGTCGACACCGTCCGGCACGTGCCCGCGGTAGTTGTACCCGAGGCACAGGATCTTGCCCGGCACGACGGGTGCCCGCAGCTCGGACGCGTCGAGCACCGGCAGGGAATCCAGGTCGGCCGACGCCACCGCAGCCTTCGCGGCGGCCAGGGCCGCAGCATCCGCCAGCAATTCCGTCACCGAACCGGCGATCGCGCCCAGGTCGAGCACCCGATCGCCCGTGACGACCGCAGCCGGCCGGCCGCCGTCCGAACCCGCGTAGGTGACGAGCCTCACCAGTACTTCCTCCACTCCGGACGCGCGACGCGCATCAGAGCCTCGAGGTAGAAGTAATCGCCCCAGAGCGTGCCCTCGTCGACGCCGTTGTCCTTCGGCAGGTCGTACACCGAGTGCAGGATCAGCGCGTCCGAGTCCTCGGCGTTCACCGGCGTGTAGTTCGCGATGAGCGACGCCAGGATCGAGTGGGCGCGGGCGGTCCACTCCGCGGCGGCCGCAGCATCCGTCTCCACCTTCGCGAGCTCGAGGAGCCCGCACACCGCGATCGCGGCGGCGGAGCTGTCGCGTGGGGCGTCACTTCCGTCGGTGTAGACGAGGTCCCAGAACGGCACCTCGTCGGCCGGCAGGTGGCGCAGGAAGTACTCCGTACAGCGACGGGATGCCTCGAGCAGGCGCTCGTCGCCGGTCACGGCGTAGTTCATCGCGAAGCCGTAGATGCCCCACGCCTGGCCGCGTGCCCAGCACGACTCGTCGGCCGCGCCCTGCTCGGTGCCGCCGCGAAGTGCCTCGCCGGTCTCGGCGTCCCAGTAGAAGGTGTGGAACGTCGAGTCGTCAGGGCGGAGGATGTGCTCGCGCAGCTGCGCCGTGTGGCGCACGACCGCGTCGGCGAAACGGTCCTCGCCGGTCTGCTCGTGAGCCCATGTCAGCAGCGGCATATTCATGAGGCTGTCGATGATCGTGCGGCCGCGCTGCGCGGGGTCGGAGAGGTCGCCCCACGCCTGGATGATGCCCGCGGGCTCCAGGAACCGGCGCATCAGGTGGTCGGCAGCGAGCAGCGACGCGTCGCGCGCCCTCGGATCGCCGACCAGACGCCACGCCGCCACGGTCGACAGCGTGTAGAGGAAGCCGAGGTCGTGGGTGTCGAGGTCCTCCTCGGCGCGCACGCGCCGCTCGAAGTCAGCCGCATCGAGCCGTGCCGCCTCGCGGTAGTCCTCGTCGCCCGAGAGCTCCCACGCGAGCCACAGCATGCCGGTGCGGAAGCTCGTGGTCCAGCCGCGGTTGCCGCCCAGCGGGATGTTCCCGAGAGCCGGGCGCAGTTCGTAGCGGTCGTCCACCGTCGTGTCATCGGGGTACGAGCCCCCGAAGGTCGCGATGTTGCGCCGGATCGTCGACAGCGCGGCGGCGATGGCCGCCTCGGTCGTGGTCTCGGTGGTGCCCGCAGCGGGCGAGGTGGACGTCATGGAGGGATTCCTTCTGAGGTATATACGGAGAACGGATGCCGCGGGCTCAGGCCTTCGCGGCGGCCTTCTCGTCGAGGTCGAGCACGGGGCGGAGCGTGAAGCGCGAGTTGGTCCACGCGAAGAAGAGAGCGGCGGACGCCGTGAGACCGAGTCCGAGGGCAGGCGCGGTGGCGAAGACGGCGACCTGGGCCGCCAGTGCGGCCAGCGACGCGGCCGTGAGGTACCACCGGCGCATACTCAGGTGGAGACTCGCACGAAGCACGTCGCCCAGCCGTGCGGTCGGGACCTCCGCGATCGCGACCAACCCGACGAGCCCGACCGCGATCGCGAGCAGGGCCAGCACGCCGAGGAGCGGGACCGTGAACACGGCGACGGCCGTGGTCGACAGCATCCGCACGTCCACGAGCAGCACCACGACGACCGCCGTGACCGCCGCGCCGATGAGGAGCGCACGCCGCCACGTGGCGCGCAGCCCCGCGACGAACGCGCGGATCGGACCGAGCCCGCCGGCCCCGTGCTCGCGGAACGCGCAGAACGCGGCGGCGAGTCCGGGGGCGGCCAGCGGCGCCGCGACGGCGAGAGCCGGCCACGAGTACAGCGGGTCGGTCGTGACCAGCAGCACCACGAGCGGCAGCGACGTGACCACCAGCAGCAGGTTCACGATGAGCCCGAGGTAGATCATCCCGATCAGGGACGCCCACGTCTCGTGCGACACCAGGCCGTTGAGCTTCTTCATGGCATCAGCCCTTCAGACCACTCGTCGCGATGCCCTCGACGAAGTACTTCTGGCCGAGCAGGAAGATGATCGCGATCGGGATGACCGAGATCGTCAGGCCCGCGAACAGCAGCGCGTAGTTCGTGTCGTAGAGGTTCGAGACGAAACCCTTGAGGCCGAGCTGGATCGTCCACAGGTCGGGGTTGCGCAGGTAGATCAACGGGCCCAGGTAGTCGTTCCACGTGTTGACGAACGTCAGCAGCGTCAGCGAGGCGAGTGCGGGGATGGACAGCGGCAGCATGATCCTGCGCCAGATCGCGTACTCGCTGAGTCCGTCCAACCGCGCCGCCTCGGAGAGCTCCTCGGGGATCGTCTCGTAGAACTGCTTCATCAGGAACACGCCGAACGCGCCGAACGCCTGCAGCAGGATGATCGACCACAGCGTGTTCGACACCTTGAAATTCGACAGCAGGATGAACTGCGGGATCATGTACGACTGCCACGGCACAGCGATCGTGCCGACGTACAGCAGGAACAGCACGTCGCGGCCGCGGAACCGCATGCGCGCGAAGCCGTAGGCGGCGAACGAGCCGGTCAGCACCTGCAGGAACGTGACGACCACGGCCAGGAACAGCGTGTTGCGGATCCAGACCAGCATGTTCGACTCGGTCCAGATGTCGATGTAGTTCTGCCACACCCACGTCTCGGGCAGCCACTTCACCGGCACCGAGAACACCTCGTTCGCCGACTTGAACGAGCTCAGCACCATCCACACGAACGGCGTCAGCAACCCGATGGCGAAGATGACCAGACCGACGTACATCGCGATGCGCGCGATGCGGCGACCGGGCGTCATCTTCTCGGTGGGGATCTCGGGCTGAGGCCCGGGCGACTCCTCCGCGAGCTTGCGCAGGCCACGGCGGTTCGCTGACGGGGCCGTGAAGTCCGAGACGAGCAGCTCGGCATCCTTCTGAATCTGCTCGGCCATCAGATGCTCCGCTTCTTGTTCCACAGGAACTGGAGGATCGTCACGATGATGCACATGAAGAAGAGCACCACGGCTGCCGCCGAGGCGTAGCCGAACTGGCTCTCCTCGAAGCCCTTGCGGTAGATGAACTGCGACATGACGAGGGTGGACTGACCCGGGCCGCCGTCGGTCATGACGAGGATCAGGTCGAAGATCTTGAACGAGTTGATCGTGAGCATCACCGTGACGAAGAACATCGTCGGGCGCAGGCACGGGAGGGTCACGTTGACGAACCGCTGCCACACGTTGGCGCCGTCCATGCGCGCCGCCTCGTGGAGTTCGCGCGGCACCGTCTGCAGGCCCGCGAGGAACAGGATCATGTAGTAGCCCATGTCGCGCCATGTCGAGACGATGACGACGGCGGGCATCGCCCACTCCGGCGAGGTGAGCCATCCGGGCGGGTTCTGGATGCCGATGAACCGGAGGAACTCGTTGATCGGGCCGTACTCGGGGCTGAAGAGCAGGTTCCACACGACCGCGATCGCGACGATCGAGGTGATGTAGGGGAAGAACGCGGCGGTGCGGAAGAGGGCGACGCCGCGGAGCTTGTTGTTGAGCAGCAGTGCCAGACCCAGCGCGACGACGATCGTCAGCGGGATGTGCAGCACCGAGTAGTACAGGGTGTTGAAGACCGCGATCTGGAAGCTGCCGTCGCCCATGAGGCGCTGGAAGTTGGCGAGGCCGACCCAGTTCGCCGTGCCGAAGACGTTCCAGTTCGTGAACGACATGTAGAACAGCACGACGATCGGGATGAGGGTGAGCAGCCCGAAGCCGATGAAGTTGGGAAGGATGAAGCTCCACCCGATGAGGGTGTTGCGCAGCCGCAGCCGCGAGCGCCTGCGGCGCGCGGGGGGTGGCGCTGCCGCGGTGCCGGTCTCGTCGGCGGTGATGGTCGCCATGGCGGACCTCCGGGGTGCAGATGGTGGTGCGGTGACCGGCCCGCCCGCAGGAGCGGGCCGGTCACCGGGTTCAGATTTCGGCGGATCCTCCGCCGATCGCGTCAGCCCTCAGGCCTCGGCGTGAAGGGATGAGGTCAGCCGACCTCGTTGGCGACGCGGTCCTGCGCCTCCGTGATCGCGTCGGAGACGCTCTTCGAGCCCGACATGATCGCGGTGTGCATGTCGCCGAGGATGCCCTGGATCGCCGCCGCCTTGTTCGACGTCGGGTTCTCGGGGTGCACCTCGTGGGTCGAGTACGCGAACTTCGAGAGGTCGTCGGTGGGAGCACCGTCGACGGAGAAGTACGTCTCGACGACCGCGTCGGTCAGCAGCGCCGGCGTGATGCCGATGCCCGCGAGGATCTGCGCGCCCTCTTCGCCCGCGGCGAAGGCGAGGAAGTCCTTCGCGGCCTGGACCTTGGACGCATCGATGGCGGCGTTGATGCCGAAGCCGGTCGGGTCGCCGAAGGTCACCGGGGTGTTGTCGAGACCGGCGGTCGACGAGTCGACCTGCGGAATCGGCGCGATGCCCCACTCGAAGTCGTCGGCGTCGCCCGAGGCCTGCTGCGCGATCAGCGTCGCGACGAACCACGTGCCCATCTGCAGCATCGCGGCGTTCTGCTTGCCGAACTCGCCCTGGTAGGTCAGCTGGTTGGCCTTCGCGGTGTTGAAGTCGACCTGGTCGCCCGAGTCCTGCAGAGCGAGCACGTTGTCGTAGAACGGCTCCATGTAGTCGTACTCGCCCTCGAGGATGTCGCCGGGGGCCTGCGCGTTCGCGAAGCCCTGGACCGTCGACTGCCAGTTGTGCAGGTACGCGGCCTTCGCGGCGCTGCCGGCGCCCGCGAGGCCCGAGTTCAGCGCGTCGGCAGCGTCGGCGTAGTCGTCCCACGTCCACGAGCCGTCGGGGTACTCGACGCCTGCCTGGTCGAAGAGGGCCTTGTTGTAGTACAGGACCCACGAGTCGTTGCGGTAGGGCACCGCGTAGGCCGTGCCGTCGACCTCGTACGACTTGGCGCCGCTGATGCCGTCGGGCAGCTCGACGTCCGACACGTCGAGGAGCTGGCCGCCCTCGACGAACGTCGGGACGAACTTGACCTCCTTCTGCGTGATGATGTCGGGGCCCGAGCCCGCGGCGAGGTCGGCGGTGAGGAGCGTGTTGTACTCCGCCGCGTCGTAGCCCTTGAGCTCGATCGTGACGTCGGGGTTCTCCTCGTGGAACGCGTCGGCGAGCGCCTGGAACTCCGGCGTCGTGTCGAGGCTCCAGCCCGAGAGGGTGAGCGTGACCGGACCCGACGACTCCTCGGGCGCGGCCGCGTCGCCGGAGCCGCTGCAGCCGGCGAGAGCGAGCGTTGCGACCACGGCGATGCCGGCCGCGGCAGCGTATGAGCGCTTCATTCTGGGGGTACTCCTTTGTGGTTGCGGACCCATCCTCGGGCCCATCGGGTTACCGGTTCGCGGGGGATCCGGGGTGTGCGAGGCGACTCGTGGTCGCCGTTCCGTCCGGCCAGGTGACCGTGACGGTGGTCTGGTCGTCGTCCTCCTCGAGGGCGACGGCGGCTTCCGCATCGGCGGGCGATGCGAGGTCTGCGGTGGTGAGCTCGACGAGCGTCGCGCTCCACGTGCCCGGCTCGACCGGGAACGACACCAGCGGCGCGGCGGCGACCGGGCCCAGCGGGCTGGCGTCTTCGCGGGTCTCGACGCTCGCTTCGCCGGTGCCGAGGAGGGGACGGATGCTGCTGCTCAGCGCTGAAGCAAGGGCTGATGCCCGCGGCATGTTCGCGATCACCGAGGCGGCAGCATCCGTTGTGGCACTGTCGACGTTCTCGGCCGCCAGCGCCCAGCCGCCCACGCGGAGGCGGAGCGACGCGGCGTCGACGCCGGACTCGAGGGCGTCGACGCGGACGAGACGCACCTCCCACGGACCGCGCACGAGCGAGTGCACCTCGACGACGCCGGCGATCTCGATGTCGCCGTCGACGCCCGAGCCGTGGCGCTGGGCCGAGGGCCGCACGTCGATCCAGTGGGCACGGGAGACGGATGCTGCGATCCCGACGCGGCCGCCCTCGCCGGGCTGCACGCGCACGTCGACGAGCTCCATCGCCGCGCGATGGGTGGCGCGGCCGGCGGCGTCGACGAGGGCCACGGACTGCTCGAGGGGCTCCTCGAACGCCCGCTGGTTGGCGAGCGGGCCCGCGGCGGTCGCGTACCCGATGCGGGCGTACAGCGGCGAGTCGCCGACGAGGCTGCCGTCGGCGGCGTGGTCGGTGCCGTGGTTGACGATGCGCACGATGCCGTCGGCCTGCGTGCCGGAGATCACCCAGCCGGCGGGGCGCACGGTGCGCAGCTCGTCGCCCGACTCGATGGGCAGCGGCTCGCTCTCGGCGGCCCACACCGGGTGGTCGGCCGGAAGCGCGATGCCGAGGAGGCCCTTGACCGCCCAGTACGGCGAGCCGGGGCCGGAATACGACTGGGCGAGCTCGCGCCACTCGTGGTGCCAGCCCATCGTGAGGACGCCGTCCTCCCCCGGGACGCGGTCGGCGAAGTGCGCGACGACGGCGTTGGCGGCCCGGCGCAGCTGCCCGAGCGGCACGGACGGGACCTCGGCGATCGCGCCGACCCAGAACGGCGCCGCGGCGGCGAAGCGGTAGATGAGGCTGCGGCCCTGCAGGAGGGGCGAGCCGTCGGCGCCGACGAGGGTGATGGCGTCCTGCAGGAAGCGGTCGAGGCGCGCGATGTCACCGGGAGTGCGGCCTGCGGCGAGGTCTTCGGCGCCCTGCATGCGCGACCACAGCACGGGGTAGGTGTGCAGCGCCCAGCCGACGTAGTGGTCGTACGAGCGCTCGAAGCCATCCGAGATCCAGCCGTCCTCGCGCACGAGCACGTCGTGCAGGGCGAGGTCGTCGGCGATGTCCTCGGCCGACCACGGCCCGCCGACCGAGCGCAGGAACGTCTGCACGACGATGCGGAACCACAGCCAGTTCGTCTTCGGGTACGTCGCGTCGCCCACGACCGGGGCGAGGTAGTCGATGACCCGCTGCTGCGTGAGGGCGTCGAGGCGGTCCCAGATCCACGGACGCGTCATGTCGAGCACGAGCGCGAGCGACGCCGCCTCGACCTTGGCCTGCGCATGCTCGTCGAGCCGCACCCAGCGGTCCTCGGCGTCCGGGTCGACGCCGGTCACGATGCCGCGGCGGTAGAAGTCGGCGAGCTCCTCGGTGCCTTCCCCGCGCGCACCGGCGATGCGGAAGCCGGCGAGGAGGAACGTGCGGGCGAAGCCCTCGAGGCCATCCACGGCGTGGCCGTAGCCCCCCTCGGCACCCGGGAAGTGGATCCGGCCGGCACCCGGCGAGGCGAAAGTGCGTGCCGTGTCGAGCAGACGATCTGCGTAGGCGAGCCACTCGTCGCGTGTCCAGTCGAAACCCGTCGCGATGTGCGCCGACGTGTTGAGCTGCTGGACCGTCACTGGGATCTCCCTTGATGCCTTCTTCCCCGCCGGAACCAGATCAGCGGAAAGCGAACGTTTGGGACTGTAGCAACCCATTTCGTTCATTGCAAGGTTGTTTAAGATTCGTTATGATCGTTTATGATCGCTTTGGGTTCGGGACGAACCTCACGGCGACGATGGATCCCCACCAATGGTGAATCAACGAGGAGGAACCTTGACGACCGCGACGGATGCCTCGACCGCAACGTTCGAGGGTGACCTGGCCGCCGTCTACCACGGGCAGGCAGGCGCCCACGGCGCCGCCTTCGGCGCGGCCCTCGCGTCCCTTCTCGCCACGCCCGAGCGCGCGCTGCCGATCGCCCCCGCCGAGGACCGCACGGTCTGGGGGCCCGAGGGCAGCGCCGACCCCATCGCCGTCGCCGACGTGATCGCCCGCGCCCACGAGGATCTCGGCCGCCCGTGGGGCGTGCCGCTCGCCACCGCCGCCGCCCGTATCCACGACGACGGCGACCGCGAGGGCTGGGAGTCCGTCGTCTTCGAGCGTCAGCGACGCCTCGCCCGCGCCGCGATCGCCGCCGCCCACCACGCCGCCCCTCTCGACCCTCTCGCCCCTCCCTCTGATGTTCGGTCGTCACAGAGGTACGCGGATCCTGCCGATCGCCGGACATCTGTGTCGAACGAGCACGGGCAGGACGAGCTCGGCGGCCGGTTCCTCGCGGAAGTCCTCGACGGCGTCTGGCTGATCTGCGAGCAGAGCTCGTGGTGCTGGCCGGCCCACGACGACGCGTTCCGCGCGCGCGGGTCCGTCCTCCCGACGGTGACCGCGCCGTACCTCGACCTCGGCGCCGGCGAGGCGGTCGCGCTCTTGACCTGGATCGACCAGCTCCTCGGTGCGCGGCTCGAAGCCCGGTATCCCGGCATCCGTTCCCGCATCCGCCACGAGGCGCGCGTGCGGGTGTTCCAGCCGTTCACCGAGCGCCGCGATTGGCACTGGCTCGGGCTCGACGGCGACGTGCACAACTGGAACCCGTGGATTCACGGCAACGTGATCACCGCCGCGCTGCGGCTGCTCGACGACCCCTCCGAGGCGGATGAGCGCGCGCGTATCGTCGCCCTGGCCATCGAGGGCATCGACCGCTACGTCTCGGTGCTGCCTGCCGACGGCGCGATCGACGAGGGCTACGCGTACTGGTGGAACGGCGCGTGCCGCGCGCTCGAAGCGCTCGACATCGTGCGCCACGCGACCGGGGGAGTGCTCGACGCGTCGGCCATCCCGGCGCTGCGCGAGACCGTGGCCTTCCCACACCGCTCGCACCTCGGCGGCGACTGGTACCTGAATCTCGCCGACGGCCAGGCCCGCCCGCCTGCGGCGCAGCCGTGGCACGCGCTGCATCGTGCGGCGCGGAACGCGGGAGACACGGATGCTGCGGCCCACGCCGCGTCACGTCGCTCTGCGGGCACGCCTGCCGCGACCGAGCACGAAGGCTTCGGCCGCCTCCTGCGGGGCATCACGGATGCGGCCTGGGTGGGCGCGGCGCAGGAGGCGTCGCCGTTCCCCCGCGAGGTGTGGCTGCCCTCGACCCAGGTGCTGCTGGCCCGGGAGCAGAGCGGCACGCCGCACGGCCTCACGGTTGCGGTCAAGGGCGGGCACAACGGGGAGCACCACAACCACAACGACGTCGGCTCGTTCGTCGTCGCGTCGGACGGCGTGCCCGTCGTCGTCGACGCCGGCCGCCCGACCTACACGCTGCAGACCTTCGGCCCCGGCCGCTACGACATCTGGACGATGCAGAGCGGCTGGCACAACGTGCCCGTGATCGGCGGCGTCGAGCAGAGTCCGGGCGTCGAGTTCGCGGCCTCCGAGGTCGAGGTGGACGGCGCCTCACTCTCGCTGGAGCTTTCGGGCGCCTACGCCGTCGCGTCGCCCTGGCGGCGCACCGTGCGTCTCGAGCGCGCCGCGCGCCGCGTGGTCATCGAGGACGCCTGGGAGTCGGAGGGAGCTCGACCCGCCCAGGTGCGGATGCTGCTGGCCGGCGACGTGCGGCGGGACGCAGCATCCGTCATCATCACGCCGCTCGATGGCGCGACCCCCGTGCGGATCTCGTGGCCCGAGCCGGTGGAGGCGTCGCTCGTCGTGCGCGAACTCGACGACCCGATGCTCTCCGACGTGTGGGGGCCACGACTCACCCGGCTCGATCTCGACGTGACGACCGCCGACGCGGTCGCCGTCACGGTAGAACTGGACCTGACGAACGCGGAGGACGCCCGATGACCGACCAGACACCGGCGCTGCTGGCCGCCGAGCGGCGGGCGCATGTGATGGCCACGCTCGAGCGCGACGGCGCCGTGCGGGTCGCGCAGCTCATGGACGAGCTCGGCGTCGCTCCCGTGACACTGCGCCGCGATCTCGCCCAGATGGAGCGCGAGGGACTGCTCGTGCGCGTGCACGGCGGGGCCGTGCCGCCCGCGGGCGGGCTCGATGACGTGGAGTCGGGGCATGCGCTTGCCGCCACGCGCACCGGCTCGATCGCGATGCTCGTGCCGTCGCTGAGCTTCTACTGGCCGAGCGTCGTGCGCGGCGCCGAGACCGAGGCGACGCGCCACGGTCTGCGCGTCGTGCTCCGCGGCGCGTCCTACGAACTGCAGGACGAGCGCCCCGTGCTCGAGCGGCTCGTGCACATCGAGGGCGTGCGCGGTCTCGTCGTCGCGCCGAACACCGACACGCCCCACGCGCAGGACGTCGTGCAGTGGCTCGCCGAATGCGGCGTGCCGAACGTGCTCGTCGAGCGCGACGCCGTGCTGCTCCCGGATGGCAGCCCGGTCGAGAACGTCACGACCGATCACGCGCTCGGCGCCGTGCTCGCGGCCCGGCACCTCGCCTCACTCGGCCACCGCCGCGTCGGGCTCATCATCGCGCGGGACTCACCCACCTCGCGCAAGATCGCCGCCGGCTGGCAGGCGGCCTGCCTCGAGCTGGGGCTCACCCCGTCCGACCACTTCGAGACGAGCCTGCCGCCGCGCACGAGCCCCGATTTCTCGGCCGTCGTCGATGCCACGCTCGACGCGGCGCTGTCGAACTCGGTCACGGCGATCCTCGTGCACTCCGACCCGGAGGCGATGGCGTTCGTCGACCTCGCGCTGAACCGCGGCATCTCGGTGCCCGGCGACCTCTCGGTCGTCGCGTACGACGACGAGGTGGCCGAGCTCTTCACACCCGCGCTCACCGCCGTGAGCCCGCCGCGCAACTCGGTGGGCCGGGCGGCCGTCGACCTGCTGGCGCGCCGCATCGAGGACCCCACGCGCCCGGTGCACCGCGTCGTGCTGAACCCGACGCTGAACGTCCGCGGCTCGACCGCGCCGCCGCGCGGCGCGTAGGCGCGCAAACGCCCGCGGCTCGCTAGAGTGCCGCCATGGGGGAGGACGTCCCGGCACAGGAGTTCACCCGCGCCGATCGCACTCGCCACCGCGAGAAGGTCCGGCGCAACCTCGACGTGTTCGCGCGCATGCTGCGCGAAGCGCACTTCGACACCGACGACCCGTTGACGGGCCTCGAGGTCGAGCTGAACCTCGTCGACGAGGCGGGAGACCCGGCGCTGCGCAATGCCGAGGCCCTGGAAGCGATAGCGGATGCCGCGTTCCAGACCGAGCTCGGACAGTTCAACATCGAGATCAACGTGCCGCCGGCTCGCCTGCGCGAGGGCGGTCTCACGACGTTCGAGGAGGGGCTCCGCCGCAGCCTCAACCACGCCGAGGATCGGTCATCGACCGTCGGCGCCCACCTCGTGATGATCGGCATCCTGCCCACCCTCGCGGAGGGGCACCTCCGGCCCGACAGCATCAGTGCGAATCCGCGATACCGGCTGCTCAGCGAACAGATCCTCGACGCACGCGGCGAGGACATCTCGATCAAGATCGACGGGCCGGAACGACTCGTCACGACCGCGGACTCGATCCTCCCCGAGGCGGCGTGCACAAGCACGCAGCTGCACGTGCAGACGTCGCCGGAGTCGTTCGCGGCGTACTGGAACGCCTCGCAGGCGATCGCCGGCGTGCAGCTGGCGATGTCGGCCAACTCGCCGTACCTGCTGGGCAAGGAGCTGTGGCGCGAGACGCGGATCCCGCTGTTCGAACAGGCCACCGACACCCGCAGCGAGGAGCTGAAGGTACAGGGAGTGCGGCCGCGGGTGTGGTTCGGCGAGCGCTGGATCACCTCGGTGTTCGACCTCTTCGAGGAGAACGTCCGGTATTTCCCGGCGCTCCTGCCGATCGTCCACGACGACGACCCGATGGCCGTGCTCGACGGCGGCGGCATCCCCGACCTCGCGGAGCTGCGGCTGCACAACGGCACGATCTACCGGTGGAACCGCCCGATCTACGACGTCGCCGGCGGGGTGCCGCACCTCCGCGTGGAGAACCGGCTGCTCGCAGCCGGACCCACCGTCGTCGACATCATGGCCAACGCCGCGTTCTACTTCGGGCTCGTGCGGGCGATCGCCGAGAACGATCGTCCGCTGTGGTCGCAGCTGTCGTTCACCGCGGCGGAGGAGAACTTCCACACGGCGGCTCGCGACGGCATCGACGCCCAGTTCTACTGGCCCGGCGTCGGCCAGGTGCCCGCGACCGAGCTCGTGCTGCGACGCCTCCTGCCGCTCGCCCACCGAGGGCTGGAGGCCTGGGGCGTGGAGGCAGCCGTCCGCGATCGCCTGCTCGGCATCATCGAGGGGCGGTGCCTCACCGGCGTCACGGGCGCCGGCTGGTTCACGGACCGGATGCACCGGCGGGCCGACATGGACCGTTACGACGCGCTGCGCGCCACCCTGCTCGAGTACCGCGCGGCGATGCACACGAACGAGCCCGTGCACACCTGGGAGTGACCCGCCCCTGGGCGATCAGCCGGCGAGGGCCGCGGCGCGCCAGTCCGTGAGCACGCGAGCCGCGGCGCGCGTGTGCGCCCACGGCATCTGCGGCACCTCGACACCGCCCTCCGCGAGCGCGAGCGACAGGGCGTCGGCCTCGGCGGCCATCGGCTGCACGGTGGGCAGTTCCAGGACCCGCTCGTCGGCGCCGCGCCGCACGATCAGCGTCGACGGACTCTCGGTGCGGCTGCCCCACACGTTCGGCAGCACGACCTCGGCGTCGGCGAAGCGCAGCACGCCGGTGTCGGGCAGGTTCTCGATGACCGACGTCGCGATCCCGGCCGTCAGGTCGCCGAAGGCGAGCTCCGCCGACGCGGTGCCGTCGACGCCCCCCACCAGCTCGGCTTCGAACGACCGGTACTCCGGCGTGATCGGCCGGCCCGCCGCGGCCGCGAGGTCGATCGCGAGTGCCAGCGGGTAGCAGCCCACGTCGAGGATCGCACCGCCGCCGACCGCCGGGTCGAACAGGCGCCCCTCACGCGTGCCCGCGTCGAAGCCGAAGGCACCTTCGAAGCGCTCTGGCGCGCCGAGCTCCCCGCCCGCGGCGAGTTCCCGCAGGGCGTCTGCGAACGGCCCGAACCGCGTCTTAAAAGCCTCGAGGAAGGGGCGCTGCGTGCGCTCGGCGGTCGCGAGGATCCG
This sequence comes from Microbacterium trichothecenolyticum, assembly GCF_041938625.1. Lineage (GTDB taxonomy): Bacteria > Actinomycetota > Actinomycetes > Actinomycetales > Microbacteriaceae > Microbacterium > Microbacterium trichothecenolyticum_D. The sequence goes on from NZ_CP169427.1 coordinate 4,506,193, forward strand.
CTCCACCTCGTCGAGCGTCGGGCTCGCGGGCTTCTCGCACAGAACGGCCTTGCCCGCTTCGAGCGCGCGGATCGCGAGGTCGGCGTGGGCGGTGTGGACTGTCCCGACGTACACGGCGTCCACGTCGTCGCGCGCCAGGATCTCGTCGTACGTCCCGGAGGCTGCGGCCCCGTGCTCCGTCGCGAAGGCCGACGCACGCTCGGCCGACGAGCTGCCCACGGCGTGCAGCATCCCGTGTTCCGACGCACGAAGCCCGACGACGAAGTCCCGGCTGATCCACCCCGGCCCGAGGACCGCCCATCTCGTCTTCGCGTGAGTCACGCCCCGATGCTACCGAGCCGCAGCCGTCTCTTGGCGAGACCGCAGAAGAGCACCGTAGATCGGCCGGGATCGGTGCTGTTGTGCGGTCTCGCGTGCGTGCGGACCGGGAACGGATGCCGCGACCGCAGCGTCAGGCGATCGGCTCGGCGGCTTCGCGCGCGGCGCGGGCGGAGGAGCGGATGGCGCCGATGCTCGCGGCGATCACCAGCGCGATGCCGAGGATCTCGAGCCAGGTCATATGTTGCCCGAGGAATATGAAGCCCGCGAGGGCCGCGGTCGCCGGCGCGAGGCTCATCAGGATCGCGAAGACGGCCGCCGGCAGGCGCCGGAGCGCGATGAGCTCGAGCGCGTACGGGATCGTCGACGACAGCACCGCCACAGCGGCACCGAGCGCGACGAGCTCGATCCGCAGGAGGGCGGCTCCGGCATCCGCGATCCCGAACGGCAGGGCGATCACCGCGCCGACGGTCATCGCGAGCGCGAGCCCGTCGAGCTGCGGGAACGCCCGCCCGACGCGCGCCGAGGCGAGGATGTAGAACGCCCAGCTGCCCGCGGCGCCCAGCGCGAACAGCACACCGAGGGGGTCGAGACGGTCCCACCCCCCACCGCCCAGTGCGACGACGCCCGCGAGGGCGAGCAGCGCCCACAGCCACGCTGAGGCGCGGCGCGCGGCGACGATCGACAGCACGAGGGGCCCGAGCACCTCGATGGTCACGGTGACGCCGAGCGGCAGGCGCTCGAGCGCGAGGTAGAACAGGCCGTTCATCAGCGCGAGCACGAGCCCGAACTGCGCCACCGCCGTCCAGTCGGCGCGCGAGTGGCCGCGCACGCGAGGCCGGGCGATCAGCAGCAGCACGATCGCCGAGAACACGAGGCGGAGCATCACCATGCCGAGCGGCCCGACCTGTGGGAACAGCAGCACGGCGATCGACGCGCCGACCTCCTGACACGCGAGGCCCACGATCACCAGCAGGATCGCGGGCGTCGCCCCGGAGCGACCGGAACCCGTGACCGCTGCGCCGCCGGATCCTGCCCCGGCGTTCACTCCGCTGCCGGAGGCGTGCAGACCGCGAGGGTGTCGATCGCGGCGTGGTACTGCTCGGCGGTCCACGGAAGACCCGCCGCCGGCGCCGTCTCGCCGGCAGTCGCAGGGGTCTTCGACGCGATCGCCGCGAGCTCCCACGCGAGGTACTCGCCCACGGCGGCGTCGGCGGCCGAGTTGTTGAGCACGACCGCCACGGTCAGACCGGTCGTGGGGTCGGCGAACGCGGCGGTGATGTAGCCCGGCACCTTGCCGTACTGGCCGATGAGCGAGCCCGCGATCAGCGCGCCGCCGTCCGCGGCGTACCACGACGGGGCGTCGGCGGCGACCGCGACCGGCGCGTTGAACCGGTCGTCGTCCTCGACGAGCGCACCCGACGCCAGCGACTGCACGTAGCGGCCGAGATCGTGGATGTCGGTGATCACGCCGGCGTCGGTGAACCCGCTGCTCGACGAGGCTGTGGTGAGATCGAGCGGCTGCGCGCAGTCGAGCGCGCCCTCGGCGTTGTTGACCGACTGCCCGCCCTTGAGCACACCCGAGGAGGGCAGCTCACCGAGCGCGGTGGCGTCGAGCCCCAGCGGGTCGGCGACGTAGCTGTGGATGAGGTCGGCGGCGGTCTGGTCGGTCGCGCGCTGCAGCGCGAGGCCGAGCAGCACATACCCGGCATCGGAGTCGCGGTATGCGGCGCCCGGGTCGCTCGTGCGCGGCTGGCCGAGGCCGAAGCTCGCCAGGTAGCGCGGGTCCCACACCCGGTCGGGGTTCGAGAGCCACGACGAGTAGAGCTGGCCGGCGTACGAGCCGATGCCGGACGTGCCGTCGCAGAGCTCGATGAGCGTGACGTCCTTCAGGTCCGGCACCCCGGAGACGTACTCGGTGATGCTGTCGTCGAGCTCCACCTTGCCCTCGGCGGCTGCCTCGAAGAGCACGTCGCACGTCATGGCGCGCGTCACCTTGCCGGCGCGGAACACCAGGTCGTCGGTGACCTCGCCACCGCCGTCGGGCCGCTGCGTGCCGAGGCCTGCGACCCAGCTGCCGCTCCACGGCGCCCAGACGCCCACGATCGAGCCGGACGACCCGGTGACGCCCATCGCGTGGGTGACGGCATCCGTCAGCTGCTGCACGGTCTCATCGGCGAAAGCCGCCGTCGTCTGAGGGGGCACATCGGGCTGGATATCGCCGTCGAACGAGCACCCGGCGAGGAGCAGCGCGGACGTCATGGCACCGGCGAGCACCGCGATGGCGCGTCGATGTGTGGAGCGGGTCCGCATTCTCACCCCCCGATGATCGTGCAATGAATTCAAACACACCATCGGCGCCTGCGTTGAACGGCGATCCGTAGGGTGAAGGCATGACCAGTTCTTCTTCGACCGGCCGCGGGCGCCGCTTCGACGACGCCGCGCTGACCGGCGTGCTCGGCCACATGAACGGCGACCACGCCGGCGACAACCTTCTGATCTCGCGCGCGTTCGCCGCGGGCGCGGGAGTGGCCGATGCGGAGATCACCGCGGCGACGATGACGGGGTTCGACGGGGATCAGGGTGTCTGGCAGGCGACGCTCGACGACGGCACGACCGCCGAGATCGCGGTGCCGTGGCCGACAGGCCCGATCACGGAGCGCCGCGAGGTGCGGCGCGAGATCGTCGCGCTGTACGACGAGGCGTGCCGCCGGCTCGGAGTCGCGCCCCGGCCGCACGCATGAGAATATTGGGGGTTAGGTTCGCCTTATCTTCAGTTAGCATGAAGGTATGAGCGACCCGATCCCGTTCTCCGCCGCACTGCGCGAGCGCTCCAGCAGCTCGCACTCCTCGAGCGAGCATTCGGGCTTCATGGCCGACCTCATGAAGGGGGAAGGCACGCGCGAGGACTACGTCGCACTCGTGGTGCAGCACTGGTTCATCTACGAGGCGCTCGAGCGCACCGCCGGCCAGATGCGCAACGACCCGGTCGCCGCCGTGTTCATCTCCGACAAGCTCACGCGGCTGCCCGCGCTCGAGGCCGATCTCGAGTTCCTCGTCGGTCCGGACTGGCGCGACCGCATCGAGCCCCTGCCGACCACGCGCCGCTACGTCGACCGCATCAACGAGGTCGGCGCGACATGGGCGGGCGGCTTCGTCGCCCACCACTACACGCGCTACCTCGGCGATCTTTCCGGCGGCCAGTTCATCGGCCGCCTGATGGCGCGCCGCTTCGGGTTCGAGACGAACGGCATCGGCTTCTACCTCTTCGACGACATCGCCGACCCGAAGGCCTTCAAGGACGTCTACCGCGAGCAGCTCGACGCCGCCCCATGGGATGCCGCGGAGCAGGAGCGCGTGATCGACGAGGTGCTGCTCGCCTACCGCTTCAACACCGAGCTCTTCGAGGACCTCGCCGCCGCCAAGTCCGCCCAGGCCCCGCACGTCGCCTGACGCACGTCGCCGGACCCGCGTCGCCGGACCCGCGTCGCCGGACCCGCGTCGCCCGCCGCGTGTCAGGCCACCGGCGTCCCGCGGACCGCGGACGCCATGAACCGCCGCACGTCGGGATCGACCTGGATGTCGCGGGGCCGCAGCGGACGTGACAGGTACAGCCCGTCGAGCGAGGTCAGCCGTGACAGCGCGACGTACGTCTGCCCCGGCGCGAACGCGCCCGATCCGAGGTCGATGATCGCCCGATCGTAGGTCTTGCCCTGCGACTTGTGGATCGTGACCGCCCACGCGAGCCGTAGCGGGAACTGCGTGAACTCGGCGACGATGTCGCGGGTCAGCTGCTTCGAGCCCGGGTTGTACGAGTAGCGGTACTTCTCCCAGACCGACGGCTCGACGTCGAACTCCTCGCCCTCGACGTCCACGCGTACGGTCTCGCCCGCGATGCGGGTGACCGTGCCGATCGTGCCGTTGACCCATCGCGGCGGTTCGCCGAACGCAGCCGTGTCGTTGCGCAGGAACATCACCTGGGCCCCGACCTTCAGCTTGAGCTCGAGATCGGCCGGGTACGCGGCATCCCCTCGTCCGAAATCGCCGTTGACCTCCGCCATCGCCGTCTGCTCGCGCCCCACCAGCTCGCCCAGGTGGCGCCGGTTGATGTTGTTGACGATGTCATTGCGGGTCGCGAGCGTGATGATGGGGTGCTCGCCGTCGAGCGGATCCGGGGGAGTGCGGGCGCCGGTCGTGTTCAGCACCTCGGCGATGTCGGCCGTGACCCGGCCGTAGCGCACCGCGTTGAGCATCGCCTTGAACGCCGGGTCGGACTGCCGGTGGATGTCGACGAGCTCGCGGATGTTGAGGTCGGCCCCGTACGACCCGACGTCGAGGATGCCGTCGGTCGCGGTCTCGCCGACCCAGACCTTCGCGTCGAAGAACCAGAACGAGCGGTAGTGGTCCTGCACGTACCGCAGCTCGTCGCCGCGCGGCGGCACGGGGGCGAGCTGGTACGGGTCGCCGAACATCACGATCTGCGTGCCGCCGAACGGCTCGCCGCGTCGTCCGCGCGCCTTGCGCAGGGACCGGTCGATCGCGTCCATGAGGTCGGCGTTGACCATCGAGATCTCGTCGATCACGAGGGTGTCGATCGCGTTGAGCAGCTTGCGGGTCGCGTCGGACTGGTCCTCGTCGTGCGAGCCGATGATGCCCAGCGGCAGCTTGAAGAGCGAGTGGATCGTCTGGCCCTCGACATTGAGCGCAGCGACCCCCGTCGGCGCGCACACCGCGATCTGCTTGTTCGTGTTCCACGCGAGGTGCTGCAGCAGCGTCGACTTGCCGGTGCCCGCGCGCCCGGTCACGAACACGTGCTCGCGGGTGTCTTCGATGAGCCGGAACAGCGCCTCCTGCTCGGGAGACAGAGGCGGAGTGTTCACCGACTCATGTTAACGAGCGGATGCTGCTTCCCGGCCCTGTGCGCCGGGATCGGTGGACACCCGCGCACTGTCCACAGGCGGTTCGTCGGCCTCGCGCCACAGTCCGGTGCCGGCCACGACCTCGTCCATGATCGCCCGGAACCGCGGGCACGTCGTGATGTCGTGGGAGCGGCAGCGCAGGGCATGCTCGGTCATGCGTCGCGAGCGCTCCATGTCGGCCATGCGGCGTTCGAGGTCGGCGAGGTGCGCCTCGAGCACGCGGTGCCGTTCGGGCGCCTGTTCGTCGAGCAGCACGGCGATCTGCTCGAGGCTCATTCCGGCGTTCTTGCTCCGCACGATCACGCCGACGCGCACCAGGTCGTCGTCGCCGTAGCGGCGGCGCCCGCCGCCGTCGCGCGCGGGGCGCAGCAGCCCCATCTCCTCCCAATGCCGGAGCACGTTCGTGGGCAGCGAGAACCGGGCGGCGGCGTCTCCGATCGGCAGACTTGACTTCATGTCGACATGAAGTCACAGGATCGAGGCAGACGCAACCCGACGAGAGGATCCCCATGTACGACGTGATAGTGATCGGCGGCGGTCCCGCCGGCCTCCAGGCCGCGCTCACCATCGGCCGCATGCACCGAACCGTGCTCCTTCTCGACTCCGGCGAGTACCGCAACGCCACGGTCGAGCACGCCCACAACCTCCTCACCAACGACGGCCGCAGCCCCGCCGAGCTGCGCCGCATCGCGCGCGAAGAGCTCGCCGCGTACGACACGGTCGAGGTGCGCACGACGGCCGTCACCGCCGTGTCGGGCGAGCTCGGCGCGTTCGGGGTGACCACCCCCGCCGGTGTCGAGCGCGCCGCGCGACTCGTGCTCGCGACCGGAATGCGCGACGAGCTCCCACCCGTCCCCGGTCTTGCCGAGCAGTGGGGCCGCCTCGTCGCGCAGTGCCCGTTCTGCCACGGCCACGAGTTCGCCGGCCGCCGCGTCGGCATCCTCATCGACGGCGAGCACGCCGGGATGATCGAACGGATGCTGCGCCCCGTCGTCGCCTCCGCCTTCATCGCGCGACCGGCCGACGTGGCGCTGGTCACCGAGATCGACGGCGGGCTCGAGCTCTCGCTCGCCGACGGGTCGGTCGAGCACGTCGCCGGCGTCTTCACCGCGGCCACCGCCACGCAGCGTGCGCCGTTCGCCGAGCAGCTCGGCTGCGGCGTCCTTCCCAGCGGCGGGGTGGAGATCGACGCGATGGGCCGCACGACCGTCCCGGGCGTCTACGCGGGCGGCGACATGGCGCATGTGGCGGCGGTGCCGGGCCCGATGGTGTCGCTCGCCGCCGCGATCGCCTCCGGCCAGCTCGCCGGCGCGAGCGCGGTGCGCGACGCGATCATGCCCTGAGGGGCCCGCGTGGAGTGCGTGCCAACCGGAAGAGACTCCACGTCCAAAGATTGCGGTCCACAGGGGCCTCCCGGCCACGCTTTCCTAGACTGGGCGCGTGGACCAGGGGGTGATGGACACGTCGCCCGGCCGCGCGAGTGCGCCGCCGGCTGCTCCGGCGACCCCGGAGCGCGACGTCATCCAGCCCCCCGCCAAGGGGCGCACGCGCCGCCGTCTCGCGCTCGATCTCACGCTGCTCGGCGTCGTCGGCGTCCTTCTCGTGGGCGCCGCGTTCGCGGCCTGGGGAGTGATCCAGCGGGAGTTCTACAGCCCGAAGGCGTTCGTCGAACGGTACGTGCAGCTGCTCGCCGAGGGGCGGGCGGCCGATGCGCTCGCGGTGCCCGGCGTCGCGGTGAGCTCCGCCGAGCTCGAACAGGCGGGCCTCCCGCCGACGGCGTCCGAGGCGCTGCTGCGCAGCTCCGCCCTCGCCCCGATCCGCGACGCGCATGTCGTCTCCGAGGAGCAGGACGGCGACGTCACGCACGTCACGATCGAGTACACGGCACGCGGCCACGACGGGCGCACGACGTTCGCGGTCGAGCCGGACGGCGCCATCGGCCTCGCGCCGACGTGGCGGTTCGCGAAGAGCCCGCTCGCCGTCATGAACCTCGGCGTCACCGGCTCGATGGTCTTCGACGTGAACGGGTTCGAGATCGACAAGCGCCAGGTCTCGCCCGACGGGGCGGACGCCGACCCCGCCGCCCCCGTCTCGCTCCTCGTCTTCTCGCCCGGCGTGTATTCGGTGTCGGTCGACACCGCGATCTCGAGCACCCCGGGCGTGGCCGTGCTCTCCGACAGCCCGTTCCGGGCGATCCCGGTGAACGTGGTGGCCCAGCCCACCGAGAAGTTCCTCGGCGTCGTGCAGGAGAAAGTCGAGGAGTTCCTCACGTCCTGCGCCACGCAGGAGGTGCTGCAGCCGACCGCGTGCCCGTTCGGCTACTTCGTCGAAGACCGCATCACGTCGCTCCCGAAGTGGTCGATCACGCAGCAGCCGACGGTCGCGGTGGAGCCCGACGGCGACGGCTGGTCGATCCTCGCCGCCGACGCCGTCGCCCACATCGAGGTCGGCATCCGCTCCCTCTTCGACGGCCGCGTGCGCGCGGTCAGCGAGGACGTCCCCTTCATCGTCAAGGGCACGATCACCGTGCGCCCCGACGGCACCGCGACGATCGTGGTGACCGGACCCGACACGACCTGACGCCGAGCGCCGACCCGCAGGGATCGCGCACAGGGTCTGCACCCCGCGGACGTGCCCTTCCGCCAAGATGGGTGCCGGGGTCGATGATGAGGTCGATGGAAGGCATCGCGCGCTGGATTCCCGCGGTCGGGGTCGCACGCGACTACAAGCGCGCGTGGTTGTGGCCCGACGTGCGGGCGGGCCTCGTCGTGACCGCGCTGCTGATCCCCGCGGGCATGGGCTACGCCGAGGTCGCGGGCCTGCCGCCGGTCACCGGCCTCTACGCCACGATCGTGCCGCTGCTCGTCTACGCGATCTTCGGTCCCTCCCGCATTCTCGTGCTCGGGCCGGATTCGTCGCTCGCCCCCATCATCGCGGCGGCGATCCTGCCCCTCGCACTGGGCGACGAGGCGCAGGCCGTCGCACTCGCGGGGCTGCTCGCGATCATGGTCGGCGCCCTCCTCCTGGTCGGCGGGCTCGTGCGCCTGGGCTTCGTCACCGACCTGCTGTCGAAGCCGATCCGCCTCGGCTACCTCAACGCGATCGCGGTCATCGTCATCCTGTCGCAGCTGCCGAAGCTGCTGGGGTTCTCGGTCGACGCGCCGACGCTGTGGCAGGGCGCCGTCGGCCTCGTCGAGGCGATCGCGGCGGGAGAGCTCGACCCCATCGCGACCGCCTTCGGCGTCGGGTCGCTCGTCGTGATCTATGTGCTCCGCGCCCTCCCCACACGTGTGCGCATACCCGGCACGCTGGTCGTGGTGGTGCTGTCGATGGTGCTCGTCGCGATCCTGGGTCTCGAGACCGCGATCCCCGTCGTCGGCGCCCTCCCGCAGGGACTCCCGGCGCCCGCACTCGGCGGACTGGAATGGACGGATGTCGCCGCCCTCGCGCTCCCGGCCGCCGGCATCGCCCTCATCGCGTTCACCGACACCGCGGTGCTGTCCCGCACCCTCGCCGCCCGTCGTGGCGAGAGCGTCAGCGGCAGCCAGGAGATGGCAGCGCTGGGCCTGTCGAACATCGCCGGCGGCGCGCTCGGCGGCTTCCCCATCTCGGGGTCGTCGTCGCGCACACCGGTCGCCGAGCAGGCCGGCTCCCGCACGCAGCTGACCGGCGTGGTCGGCGCAGTCCTGCTCATCGTGTTCATCCTCGTGCTCCCCGATCTCACGCGCTTCCTCCCGTCGGCGACCCTCGCCGCCGTCGTCATCAGCGCTGTGATCAGCTTCATCGACGCCCGCGGGTTCCTCCGGCTGGTGCGCATCAACGCCGTCGACGCCGTGCTCTCGGCTGCCGCCTTCCTCGGCGTGCTCGTGTTCGGCGTGCTCCAGGGCATCGCGATCACGATCGGCCTGTCGTTCATCGCGTTCGTCAACCGCTCGTGGCGGCCGTACAAGGCCGAGCTCGGTCTCGTCGAGGGTCTGCGCGGCTATCACGACCTCTCGCGCAATCCCGAGGGGGAGCGGGTGCCGGGGGTCGTCATCGTGCGGTTCGACGCCCCGCTGTTCTTCGCGAACGGAGCGATCTTCGACGACTGGGTGCGCTCGCGGGTCCGTGCCGCCGGCCCCGACGTGAAGACCGTCATCCTCGCCGCCGAGCCCATCACCGACATCGACACGACCGCGGCAGAGGAGCTCCTCGAGCTCGACGAGTATCTCGAGGCACGCGGCATCCGGCTCATCATCGCCGAGATGAAGTCGCCGGTCGTCGACTCCCTCGCCCGCTACGGACTCACCGACCGGTTCACGCCCGACCGTTTCGCCCCGACCGTCGGCGCGGCTGTCGACGCGGTCACGGGCACGCTGCGCAGCGACATCGGGGGGACGAGATGGGATGCTGCGCCCGAAAGCCCTCGCCGCGACCCGGGTGACGATGCCTCCGGAGCCGCGAAAGGGTAGGTCTCAGCCGCCGGTGCGCGCGTCGCGCTCGGCGAGGGCGGCCAGGCGGGCGTTGTACGCCTCGAGCTCGGCGTCGCCGGTGCGGTCGGCGTGGCGGTCGCGGCGCTTGGTCTCGCGATCGTCGCTGCGGCTCCACTGGATCGCCACCGTGATCGCGAGGATGAGCGTCGGGATCTCGCCGATCGACCAGGCGATGCCGCCGCCGGTGTACTGGTCCTCGAGGGGAGTCGCACCCCAGGTGCGGCCCATCGAGCCGAACCACTCGGCGATCATGAGGCCCTCCTGCATCATGATCGCGATGCCGAAGAACGCGTGCATCGCCATGACGCCGATGAGGAGGAGGAGCCGCCCGGGGTACGGCAGGCGGTAGGGCACGGGGTCGATGCCGATGAGGCTCATCACGAAGAGGTACCCCGTGATGAGGAAGTGCGCGATCATCCACTCGTGTCCGAGGTGGTCGTACAGCGACCAGCGGAACAGGTCGGTGTAGTAGAAGACCCAGAGCGAGCCGATGAAGAGGCCGGCCGCGACGAACGGGTTCGTGAGGATGCGCGCCACCGGCGAGTGCACGACCCAGAGCAGCCATTCGCGGCCGCCGCGGGTGCCGTCGTCGCGCTTGTGGATCGCGCGCGCGGCGAGCGTGATGGGCGCGCCCGGCACGAGCAGCAGCGGGATCGCCATGGTCAGGAGCATGTGCCCGACCATGTGCATGCTGAAGAGGTAGTCCTGGTAGACGTTGATCACACCGCCGGTGACCCAGACGAGCAGCAGCCAGCCGACGACCCACATGATCGTGCGGTACACCGGCCACGCGTCGCCGCGGCGGCGCAGACGCCACACGCCCACGAGGTAGAAGAAGATCGCGAAGCCGGCGATGACGGCCCACAGCAGGTCGATGTTCCACGCCGTGAACCAGCGGTCGATCGTAAGCTCCGGCGGCAGCGGCGCGCCGGTGAGGCGCTCGGCCGGTGTCGGCGTCTGCGGGATCAGCGGCGCGACCGGCGGGGGCGTGCGCGCGAGGGCTGCCGCCGCACCGCTTGCGACCCCCATCATCACGAGCTCGAAGGCGATGAGGGTCCAGAAGGCGCGGGTCGCAGCATCCTGGATCCGCATCTTGCCGATGAGGCGGGTACGGTACCAGGCGCCGAACAGGCCGAGCGCGACGAGCGCCAGGATCTTCACACCGAGGATCGCTCCGTACGGCGAGATGAGCGCCGACCAGTCCTGCAGGCCGATCGCCGCGCGCACGGTGCCCGACACGGCCACGACGACGAACGCGGCGAGCGCGATGCTCGAGTAGCGCGCGACGGTGGCGACGTTGTCGCCGTGGGACTGCAGCGGCCGCACGATGACGATGAGCAGCAGCCCGCCCAGCCACACCGCGGCGGCGATGATGTGCAGGATCAGCGCGGTCATCGCCTCGTGGTGGAACGCCTCCTCGCCGGAGTGGCCCTGGGTTCCCATCGGGACGAGGGATGCTGCGGCCAGGAGCGCGACGAAGAAGGTCGCGGTCCACGAGCGCACGGCGAAGGTGAGCACGGTGAGTGCGGCGCCGGCGATCGTGGTGATGAGCCACGTGCGGCCGACCTCGGTCTCGACGATGAAGCGCCCGAGCTGGGCCCCGAACTCCGGACCGATGCTGAGCACCGGGTTGAAGGCGTCGACGAACGTGAGGAATCCGGTGGCGGCCGCCGCCATCGTGAAGACGGCGGCCGAGATCGATGCAGTGTCGAGGGCGACGTCGAATTCGCGATCGCCCGCACGGAGGGTGAAGAGGGCCGTCACCAGCACGCCGACCATGCCGGCGGCGGCGAGGTTGACGAAGAGCTTGGCGGTCGGCAGACCCCAGCGGGCGAACGGCCCCGGGTCGGCGATCGCGAGCGGCGCGGCGCCGCCCCCGAACGCCAGCGCCCACACCATGACCGCCAGCGCGGCCATGACGAGGAGCACGGGCCCGACGGCCCGCAGGGCGCGGGGGTTCATCCCTCCAGCCTACGTTGCGGTACCTGTGCGGCTTCCCGCCCGGAACAGCGGAGAGGGGATGCCGCGAAGTGCGGCATCCCCTCTCCGGAGGTCTGCGTCGGAATTACTTGACGGCGGCCTTCAGCTTCGAGCCGGCGGTGACCTTGACGCGCTTGCCCGCGGGGATCTTGATCTCCTCGCCGGTCTGCGGGTTGCGGCCCGTGCGAGCCGAGGTGGCGACCTGCTCGAAGGCGATCCAGCCCGGGATCGAGACCTTGCTGCCGGCGGCGACCGCGTCGGAGACGGTGGAGAAGAGGGAGTCGAGCACGCCAGAGACGGCGGACTGGCTCTGGCCGGTCGCGCTCGCGATGCTCGCGACGAGCTCGGTCTTGGTGATGGTCTTGTCGGCCATTTGGTATGTCCTCCAAAGACGACGAGTGCCGTCTTGTCATTGCTCGGACCGGATGGCTGCGCCCCCCGGCTGGTCCTATCGACCGGTCCCGAATGTACCTGACCCGGCCGACAGAACCGCGTATTTCTGCGGATTTCTGCCGATTACGGCCGCGTGTCGTGTGAAAGGAGTGACGGAAGTGACTCCTGAGCCCCGATTTCGCCGACAGCGTTCAGGCCTTGTGCGCGGCGATGAGGTCGCGAGTGGTGCGGGCGAACGCCGGGCCGACCCTGTCCTGGCCGTCGAGATAGCCGCCGACGAGCGCCGCATCGCGCAGCAGGACGAGGGATGCTGCGACCCCCTCGGGATCGCGCAGCCCCGCTGCGTCGGCCAGGTGCCGCAGGGTCTCGCGGAACCACTCGCGGTGATCGGCGATGAGCGCGCGCACCGGCCCTTCGTCGGGATACTCGGCCGCCGCGTTGATGAACGGGCAGCCGCGGGTGTGACGATCGCGGATGTCCTGCTCGATGCCCGCGACCACGAGGTCGAGCAGCACGTCGGGGTCGTTCGAGACCTGCGACGCCTGCGCGAACAGCGCCCGCAGGCCCTGGTCCTCGCCCTCGAGGTAGGCGAGCACGAGGCCCTCCTTGCCCGCGAACTGCTTGTACATCGTGGCCCGGGTGACGCCGGCCTCCTCGATGATGCGGTCGACCCCCACCGAGTGGATGCCCTCGTTGTAGAAGAGCTGCGTCGCGGCGTCGAGCAGACGCTGCCGAGCGGGTGATGCGTTGCCCATGGTCCCTCCATCTTGCCTGTTCAGATTTTTTTCGTGAATCTGAGGAATAGTCTTGCCTAGATAGAACGTTCGGTCTACCATCGGATGCATCAGCCGGAGACACACCAGGATCCGGAACCTGAGACCCCGACCGAAACCACCGCAGGACCACACAAGGAGCAGGAAATGAACACCACGACCAAGACCCCCATCGTCCTCATCCACGGCCTCTGGATGACCCCCAAGAGCTGGGACACCTGGGCCGAGCGCTTCCGCGCCGCCGGCCACCAGGTCATCGTCCCCGGCTGGCCCGGCATCGACGACCGCACGGTCGAAGACATCCGGAGCAACCCCGAGGCACTCAAGGGCATCGGCCTGAAGCAGATCGCCGACAACTACGAGCGGATCATCCGCGAGCTCCCCGAGAAGCCGATCATCATCGGCCACTCCTTCGGGGGAGTCCTCACCCAGATGCTCGCGGACCGCGGCCTCGGCGTCGCGTACGTCGGCGTCGCACCTGGACAGACCGCCGGCGTCACCACGCTGCCGCTCTCCACTCTGTGGACCGGCACCCCCATCCTGTCGAACCCGTTCGGCATCAACGGCGCCAAGCCGCTCTCGAAGCGCCACTTCCACTTCACGTTCGGCAACGATCTTCCTCGCTCAGCCTCCGACGAGCTCTGGGAGGAGTACGCGGTCAACTCGTACAACCGGGTCTTCTTCGAGGGGGTCTCGTCGGTGCTCAACGAGAAGGGCGGCGTCACGCACGTCGACTACGGCCGCACCGACCGCGCACCGCTGCTCATCATCACCGGCGAGATCGACCACGTCGTGCCGCCGGCCATCGGCAAGGCCCTCGTGAAGAAGTACCAGGCCTCGGGCAGCCCCGCCGTCGTCGAGTACAAGGAGTACGCCGGTCGCACCCACCGCCTGGTGAGCCAGGACGGCTGGGAGGAGATCGCCGACTACGCCCTCCAGTGGGCCACCACCCACCAGGTGCGCGAGACGGAGGCCGCACAGTAGACGGATGCTGCGCCCCCGCGCCGCGCCGACACCACCCGGTCGTCGAACTCCCAGTCACGTCTGGTGGTTCGGCGGTCGGGTGGTGTCCCGGCCGGTGTCCGCGGTGGGACGCAGAGGCCCGGGGTTCGCAGAACCCCGGGCCTTCCCCCTGCCTCAGGCGTGCAGCCGCCTCAACGCGGCGACCACGTCGTCGTGCCAGCGGCGGGCGGCAGGCAGCGCGCCCGTGAAGATCGGGGTGTCGTGGGTCACGCCCTGATAGCGGACGACGCTCGCGTCGACACCGGCCCGCCGCAGCGCCGCTCCGTAGGCGTCGCCGTCGCCGCGCAGCGGGTCGTACTCGGCGGTGAGGATCACCGCGGGTGGCAGGCCTTCGTGCGACGCGGCGCGCAACGGCGACGCGTACGCGTCCCGGGCATCGGCCGGACGGGCGAGGTAGGTCCGGGCCACCGAGCGCAGCTCCCGCGTCGTGAGGAACCGCGGGATGCGCAGCGCGCGCATCGCACCGAGGTCCATATGGGCGCCCGTCAGGTCGACGACGGGCACCTCGAGCACCTGCACGCCCAGCGGGTGCTGTGCGCGGTCGCGGTTGGCGAGGGTGACCGCGGCGGCGAGGCATCCGCCCGCCGAGATGCCGAGCACCCCGATGCGGCTCGGGTCCACGCCGACCTCGCCGGCCGAAGCGAACAGCCAGTCCAGCGCCGCGTAGCCCTGCTCGACCTGCACCGGGTAGCGGTGCTCGGGCGCGAGCGCGTAGTCGACGGCGGCGATCGCGACGTGGGCGTCGACGCAGCGGCGGCGGTACGCAGCATCCGTTGTCGGAAAATCGATGCCCCCGATGCGGAAGGCCCCGCCGAAGAAGGCCAGCACGGCGGGCACCGGCGCATCGCCGACGACCGACGGATGGTAGATGCGCACACGCACGGCGGGATGGCCGGTCACGGGGACCTGATGCTCGGTGATGCGCACCTCGGGTCCCGGGGTGCCGACGGTGCTCAACTCGGTGCGGTCCCACGCGAGGGCAGCGCGACGGTGCCGCGCGCGGGCCCGGGCATGCGGGCCGAGCGCCGGAGCGGTCTTCCCCTTCTTCGCCGGCTTCGCGTCGGCGACCGGCGCCGCCGCCGGAACGATCGGCCCGCGGCTGAACGGCCACAGAGCGGTGAGGCGGGTCCGCACGGTGCTCATCGCCTGATCGAACATGTACCTGCGGTGCACTCGCAGGCGCTCTTCGAAGAACGGGTCCAGCGGCATGGTTCCATCCTCCCGCCCGCGGCTGCCCGCTCGCGCATCGGTTGACAGACGATGGAATCCGGGGTTCCGGCGACGACCTGTCCGATCCGGGCGGCGGGCGCATAGTGTGAAGCCATGGCCGTGGTCAGCACCATCGCCGGCGTCATCCTGATCGCCATCGCCCTGAACGACGTGTTCCACACGCTGCTGCGCCCGGCGTCGACGGGGCGGCTGACGACGCTCGTGTTCCGGGCGACCTGGTCGCTGTCTCGACGACGCCGCCGGCTCACCGCCGGCGGACCGCTCACGATCCTCGCCACCATCGCCGTCTGGATCGTGCTGGTGACTCTCGGCTGGGCGCTCGTCTACCTGCCCCACATCCCCGCCGGCTTCTCGTACAGCGGCGTGGACCCCGCCGACTACAACCCGTTCCTCGAGTCGCTGACCTACTCGCTCGTCGCCCTGACGACGCTCGGCCTCGGCGATGTGGTGCCGGCCGAACCGCTGATCCGCCTGCTGTCGCCTCTGGAGGCGCTCACGGGCTTCGCGCTGCTGTCGGCATCGGTGTCCTGGTTCATGCAGGTGTACCCGGCGCTGGCGCGGCGCCGCGCGCTCGCGGTAGAACTGACGAGCCTGCACACGTCGGGGCTCAGCACCCTGCCGCCGACGGTGTCACCGGGGTTCGCAGCATCCGTCATCGCGTCCATCACGCGCGCTTTCGCGGAGTTGACCGCCGACCTCGTGCAGAACACCGAGATCTTCTACTTCACCGAGCATGACGAGCGGCTCTCAGCCGCACGCGCCAGCGGCTACGCGATCGAGCTGCGAGATGCGGCGCTCAGGGCGAGCGACCCCGATGTGCGCGCCGCCGGCACCCTGCTCTCGCACGTGCTCGACGAGCTCGCGCGCGTGCTCACCGACCAGTATCCGCACATCACCGGCGAGTCGACGGATGACGTCTTGCGGGCGGCCGCAGGGAGCCACGGTCACGTCCTGTCGTGACGTGACGTCCCGGCCGTGCGTCCGGACGACACCTCGATGCGGTCAGGCCGTCGACTCGCGCGCGACCACGCGGAACCCGGTGACGTGATCCCTGGGCTGCCAGTCCGGGGCATCCGTCAGCCGTGCGAGCAGCAGTTCGACCGCGAGCCGGGCGACCTCCTCGTGATCGGGGTTGATCGTGGTGAGGCTCGGCACGCTGTACCGGGCCTCGAGGATGTCGTCGAAGCCGACGACACGCACCTGGTCGGGTACGGAGATCCCGCGGTCGGCGAGTCCTCGCATCACGCCGAGCGCGACGGTGTCGGTGATGCACACCACTGCGTCCAGTCCGGCGCCGGCGTCGACGAGCTGGTGCGCGGCGGTTCGCCCGTCCTCCAGGCTCAGATGATGGCGTTCGGCGACGAGCGATGGATCGAGGTCCATCCCGTGATCGGCCAGCGCCCGCCGGTACCCTGCGTGCCGGAGGGATGTCACGCTGAGCCGGTCCGGGTCGCCGCCCTGCACGATGGCGATCCGGCGGCATCCCCTCTCGATCAGGTGCGTCGTCGCGGCGTAGGTGCCCTCCTCGTTCGGGAGCGCGATGTGATCCACCGGCGCGCCGAACATGCTCTCGCCGAGGATCACCATGGGCATGTCGGTGTCGAGCAGTTCGCGGTCGGCGGGTCCGAGACCGACCGCCGACAGGATCAGGCCGTCGTACATCCGCGTGCGTGACGACGCGATCGCCGAGAGCTCGTTCTCGCGCGACGCCCCGGTGCGCTCGATCGCGACGCGATAGCCCGCATCATGCGCCTTCGCGATGATCCGCGACGCCAGCTGCCCGAAGTAAGGCGACTCGACCTCGGGCACGGCGAACCCGATCGTGTTGGTGCGCCCCGCCCGGAGGTTGCGGGCGGCGACGTTGACCCGGTAACCGAGGTCGTGGATCGCCTTGAGCACCCGCTCACGCGTCTCCGCGCGCACATGCGGGTGGTTGTTGAGCACGTTCGACACCGTCATCGGCGAGACGCCGGCAGCTTTGGCGACGTCTCGCAGGGTGGCCATTGCCGAACTCTATCCCTCGGCCGTCCCAGGTCGGCCGTCAGGCCAGCTGCAGCGCGACCGTCGCGAACGAGTGCGCCGGCAGGGTCACGCGCAGCGTGCCGTCGGTGAGCTCGGTCTCCAGCGCAACCGGGGCGACGGAATCGGGCGCCTCGGCCGTGTTGTGCGCGGCGGCGGAGTCGCCGGTGAGGACCCGGGCGGTCGCGGACGACACGGCCCTGCCGCGCAAGTCGACGTCGATGGTGAGGGATGCCTCGGCGTCGAGGTTGCTCAGCGACAGCAGCGCCGTCGAACCGGTCGTGCTGGCCGACGCCGACACCACCTGCAGCGATCGGCCGTCCGCCTCGCGGGCGTCGGGGGCCTCGAGGACGTGGACGGCGAGCGACGTCGCATCGTGGTGGCCGCGGTTCATCTCGAAGACGTGGTACGTCGGCGTGAGCACGAGGGCGCCGGTCTCGGCATCCGTCAGCAGCATCGCCTGCAGCACGTTCACGGTCTGCGCGATGTTCGCCATCACGAGACGGTCGGCGTTGCGGTGGAACGCGTCGAAGTGGACGGCGGCCACGAGCGCGTCACGCACGGTGTTCTGCTGGTACAGGAATCCGGGGTTGGTGCCCTCCTCGACATCCCACCACGTGCCCCACTCGTCGAGCACGAGCCCGACCTTCTTGCCGGGGTCGTACGCGTCCATGATCCGGGCGTGTGCGCTGATGACGCGTTCGATGTCCTGCGCCTTCGACATCGTCGCGTAGTAGTCCTCGGTGGAGAACGACGTGGCGCTGCCCTTGTGCTCCCACGTGCCGGCGACCGTGTAGTAGTGGAACGAGATCGCCTGGAAGATGTTCTTCGGGTCGTGCTGGCAGCCGAGGCAGTTGAGCGCCTCCATGAGCGCCGTCGTCCACGTCACGTCGTCATCGGACGCGCCGGCGGCGATGCGGTAGAGCTTGTTGTCGCCGTGGTCCCGGCAGAAGGTCGCGTAGCGGCGCGCCTCGGCGGCGAACTGCGGGGCGGTGAAGTTGCCGCCGCAGCCCCAGGCCTCGTTGCCGATGCCCCAGAACGGGACCTTCCACGGCTCGTCGCGCCCGTTCTCGCGACGCAGGCTCGCCATAGGGCTGTCGCCGTCGCGCGTGAGGTACTCGACCCAGTCGCTCATCTCCTGCACGCTGCCGCTGCCGACATTGCCGCTGACGTACGCGTCGGCGCCGAGCATCTCGCACAGGTCCATGAATTCGTGCGTGCCGAAGTGGTTGTTCTCGACGACGTCGCCCCAGTGGGTGTTGACCATTCGCGGCCGCGACTCCTTCGGGCCGATCCCGTCGCGCCAGTGGTACTCGTCGGCGAAGCAGCCGCCCGGCCAGCGCAGGTTCGGGATGCCGATGCCCTTCAGTGCCTCGACCACGTCGAGCCGGATGCCGCGCTCATGCGGGGTCGACGAGTCCTCGCCGACGTAGAAGCCGCCGTAGATGCAGCGCCCCAGGTGCTCGGCGAAGTGGCCGTAGAGGTGGCGGCTGATGACCGGACCGGGGACGTCCAGGTCGACGACGGCGCGGGCGTGGAGGTCGGGCACGGGTGTTCTCCTTCGAAACGTCGGGTCAGGCGATTTGTAACGATACACACCACACCGTCGGATGTCGAATGAAAGCAGAAGGCCCGGAGTTCCGAGGAACTCCGGGCCTTCTGTGAAGCGGGTGCTTACCAGCTCGACTTGGTCACGCCGGGCAGCTCGCCACGGTGCGCCATGTCACGGAAGCGGACACGCGAGATGCCGAACTTCGTGAGGACACCGCGGGGACGGCCGTCGATGACGTCGCGCGAGCGCAGGCGGACCGGCGACGCGTTGCGGGGCAGCTTCTGCAGGCCCACGCGAGCGGCCTCGCGCTCCTCGTCGGTCGACGTCGGCGAAACGAGCGCCTTCTTCAGCTCAAGGCGCTTGGCGGCGTAGCGGTCGACGACCTCCTGGCGCTGCTTGTTGCGCGCGATCTTGCTCTTCTTAGCCATGGATCAACGCTCCTCTCGGAAATCGACGTGCTTGCGGATGACCGGGTCGTACTTCTTGAGCACGATGCGGTCGGGGTTGTTGCGGCGGTTCTTGCGCGTGACGTAGGTGTAACCCGTGCCCGCGGTCGAACGCAGCTTGATGATCGGACGGACGTCCTGTGCCTTCTTGGCCATTAGAGCTTCACACCCTTCGCCTGGAGGTCACGAACGACCGCCTCGATGCCGCGAGCGTCGATGACCTTGATGCCCTTGGCCGAGACGTTGAGCTTGATGCTGCGACCCAGCGACGGAACGAAGTAGGTCTTCTTCTGCACGTTCGGGTCGAAGCGGCGCTTCGTCCGGCGGTGCGAGTGCGAGATGTTGTGACCGAAGCCGGGAACTGCTCCAGTCACCTGGCACACTGCTGCCATAGTGATGTCTCCTTAGTACCGTGAGGCCGGACGGCCCCACCCAAGATCCCTTGTCTGCACCCCGCGCCCGACCCGGCCGATGAAGGCCTGCGATCTGGTGTGGGATACGTACTGCGTGCTGGAGGCGCGCAGACAAAGAGTCAGTCTAGCACGGACGGATGCTGCGACCCGCCGAGTCCCACCCGCGCCGGACATGCCGCATCCCGGCGATCAGGCGGCCAACGTGTAGCGGAATCTTCCGGCGAGGCGGGGAGTGCGTTTCGCGTCGATCCATGGTGGCGGGATCAGCCAAACCCTCGCGCCGACGCCCGGTCCGTCGACCCTGATCTCCCAACCGTCCGAGTGGAGCCGATGGTGGCACCCGGTGCAGAGCAAGACGCCATTGTCGAGGTCGGTGCGTCCGCCGTCGCGATCCCACCACTCGAGGTGGTGCCCGTGGCACCAGGCCGGTGGCGCTCCGCAACCGACGCATCCGCCGTCGCGTTCGCCCAGTGCGAGCTTCTGCGCCGGGGTGAACAGACGCTTCGCCCGCCCCCAGTCGAGGATCTCGCTGTCGCCCCCGAGCACGCACGGGATGATCTGCGCGTCCGCCGCCAGGCGGCGCACCGCTGACGCCGGGATCGGCTGGGCGATGCCATCGATCGTCGCGACGCCCGTGCCCGCCTCCAGATCGGCGAGATCCATCCGCACGACAACGGTGGCGGTGACACCGGTCGGCACCTGGTCGCACCCGGTCACATGACGGCAGATGTCGGCGAGTGCGTCGGCTTGCATCTGCCGCACCGAGCGCGGGTCGCGCTCGGCCTCTTCAGTGTGCTCGTTGCGACGCAGCGCGGCGCCGACGTAGGCGTCGAGCGCCGCCTTGACCGGCGCGCCGGTCTCAGGGTCGAGCTTGCCGGAGATCACCAGCATCCCGTCTCGCTCCTGAATCTGGAGGGTCCGCTCAGAGACGAGCTGCTCGTGCCGCGGCTCGACGCCGTCGGGATCGAGGTGCGCCTCGGCGCGGACCAGGAGCTTGCCGAGCTCGTCGGAACGCAGGCCAGGTGCGAGTCTCACGAGCTGCCGCTCGGCGTCGTCGAGCCGGACCGCATCGACGCGCACCGCCAGACGGTCGAGCAGGGTGATGATCGCCGCGGCTGCCGTCATGCCGATCCGGCCGCCCATCATCGCCTCGGCGACATGCGGATGCTTCGCCGGCAGGGCCTCGCCGGTGAGCGAAACCCGCGGCGCGGTCGCCTCACCGACCTGCACGATGCGCACCGCCTCACCGACACTGGAGCCCGTGGTGGTCGAGATCAGCACCGCCGGCGAGGCGAATCCCTGCTTCTTGGCAAGCGAGTCCTTGCCGAGCTCGCGCCGCGACTGCCGTGAGATCTCGGCCGCGACGGGGGCGAACGCGGCGTCGACATGGCGCTTAAGCGCACCGAACGCTTGGTTGACCGCCACCAGCTCGCCCGGAGTCAAGGCTGAGGCGGGGCGATCACCGCCCGCGGTCGCCAGCGCGCGCAGCGCTTCTGCGATGCCGTCGAGCGGTGTTGTTTCCATGGCTCGAGGTTAGAACATACCTCCGACATTGAGGCCGTCCCCGAGAACCGACTGGAAGTGGAGCCCCGGGCGGCGGCACCCGACCACCGTGCGCCTCCTGGCGTTGTCCCGTCCCCGCGATGCCCTCCCTCTGCACACGCATACCGTCACGGGAATGCGTCCTCGGGGTTGCTCCAAGACACCGGGCGCCGGCGGCGCGCCGCGTTGTGCGCCCCTACAAAATCCCGCGCCGAGCCGCACTTCGGGTGGACCATGTCGTCAATCCCGGGAGAGGGGATGGACATGAGCGACTGGCACGACGACGGCCCACTGTGGCCCGCGTCTCCCTACGACCTCGCCGACGCGCACCGGTGCCCGTCGTGCTTCACCGCGGTCACGGCGCAGCTGTGCCCCGCGTGCGGCTTCGCGCTGATCGACCCGCGTGCGCCGCGGGTGCTGGAGCTCGGTCGCCAGATGCTCACCCTCGAGCTGTCGCGCCAGCAGCTGATGGACAAGATCCGCCTCGCGCACGCGACGGCGATGGCGACGAAGACGGATGCTGCGCCCGCAACGCTCGCCGCGCCGCCAGAGCTCGTCGCGGCCGAGACCGTCGCCGATGCGGGCGTCGCGGTGCACCTGGCACCCGCCACCGAGGCGCTGCTCGGCGGCGCGGCGCCGCCGACCGGCGCCGTCCCCGTCGTCGCCGCGCCGGCAGCCGCCTCCAGCACGGCGCCGGAGTCGATCGAACTGATGACCGCCGCGGAGTCCAGGACGGACTTCTGGTCCACCGCAGCCGGCGCGTCGCCGATTCCTCCCGTGCCGCCGCTGCCCTCCGCCTCGGCCCTTCCGTCCGCACCGCCCGCGTCGGCGTCTCCTGCCCCCTGGGGGCCGCGAAGACCAGGACCTTCCGAACCGGCCGCGGTGGCAGCATCCGCTCCCCGTCGCCGGCTGACCGTCCCGGTGCTGCTGCTGATCGTCGGAGTCTCGCTGGTCGGCGTCGCCGCCGTGTTCTTCCTGCTGCTGGCCTGGTTCGTCTACGACATCACGGTGCGCGCGCTCATCATCGGCGGCATCACGCTCGCCACGATCGCGCTGGCGTCGTGGCTGCGGCGGCGCAGCCTGACGGCTACCGCCGAGGGGATCGGCGTGCTCGGCGTGGGACTGCTCGCCCTCGACGCCTGGGCCGTGCGGGCGAACGATCTGTTCGGCACCGGGTCGACCGATGCGGCGCTGTATGCGGGAGTATCCGCTCTCGTCGTCGCGGTGATCTCCCGCCTGTGGGCGCGCGTGTCGCACCTGCGCGGGCCCGACCTCGCCGCGTCGCTTGCCCTGCCTGCGGGCCTCGGCTTCCTCGTGGGCGGGCTGACGTCGCTGCCGCTCGCCGAAGCACTGACGGCCGGCCTGCTCGGGGCGGCCGCCGGCGGGCTGGCGCACGCGCTGCCCGCACCCTTCTCGTCGGCGCGGCGCGGCCGGAACGCCGTCGCGGAGCGCCTCGTGCTCGCGCTGAGCGGCGTGGGTGCGCTGGTCGCGGCGGGTGTCTCCGCGGCGCTCTTGACCTGGGACGCGCTTCCGGTGGTCATCTGGTCGAGCATCGGGCTCGTCGTGCTCGGCATCGCGCACGCGTGGCTCGCCCATCGGCCGGTCGACGGCGCGCCCTTGCCTGCCGCAGCGGTGGTTTCAGGGGTCGCCTCGGTGGTCGCGGTGGCCGCCGCGGGTCTCGCCGGCTGGCAGCTGGCCCTCCGCAGCGACCTCGCGGTGTACGGCGTGCTCGTCGCACCGGTGCTCGCCGTGCTGATCGCGGTGGCCGTCGACATCGCGCGAAGCCGTCGCGGCACGCGCGCGTGGCTGCCCGCGGCGATCGCGTCCGCCGTCATCGCGGGGGTGTCGATCGTCATCGTGGTGATCGACTGGGGCATGCAGGCCATCATCGCCATCCGCGCCTCTTGGACGGCGTGGCGCACGGATGCCTTCGCCGCGCCTGTCGCAGCACCCGATGGTCCGCTGCTCGCGGTGATCGCCGCCGTGGTCATCACTGGGCTGCTGTTCGCCGCTCCCACGCTCGCCGGCTCGTGGCCGCGGCAGCTCACGCCGGTGGTGGGGACGATCGTCCTCCTCGTCGCGGGCGCGCGCACGGCCGTGCCGGGCGTGCTCGTCGGCATCGCCGCCGCGCTGGTCATCGTCGCTGTCGTCGTCGCGATCCTGGGGAACCGTGATCGGCGCCGCGGCGATGACGCCGACGCCGCGCCCGTACCTGCCGCCGGCCTCATGGCGCGCGGAGTCCCGGTCGGGTACCTGATCGCCGGCGGGATCGCCGCCGCGACCGCCTACGCGGGCGGCGTGGCGACGCCGTGGCTGTGGCTCGTCGGGGTCGCCGTCGCAATGGCATACCCGATCGCGCTGCGGCTGGCACTGCGCCCGAACGGGGTGGCCGCGGTAGCGGCGGCACTCGCTCCGGTGGCCGTCGCCGCCCTGTCGACTCCCCTCGCTGCGGGCGCGACGTCCGCGGTGACCGGACTGTACGGCGAGGCGACGCCCGTCATCGCAGTGCTGTTGCAGTGGGTGGCTCTGGCGACGCTCGTCGCTGCCGTCGCGCTCCCGCTCGAGCGGGCGAGTCGCACCGGGCTGGCCGCAGCCGCCGAGGTCCTCGCCGCGATCGGGCTGGTCGGCACCGTCGGGGCAGTCGCGGTGAACCCCGCCGCCCTCTCCGAGAACGCCCTGCTCACCGCGATCGGCGAACCGGGCCTCGGTATCGCGCGCGGCGCGCTCCTCCTCGCGGGTCTCACGATCGTCGCGTTCGGCCTCACCCGCATCTCCGGCGTGCCCACGATCCTGGCCGCGGCCCTGACGGCGCCCCTCGCCGCCGCGACGGCGTACGACGTGCTCGGCACCTTCGATCTGCGCTCGACGGACTGGGCGCCGCTCGTCCTCACCGCCGCCGCGGCCGTCGTGCCACTCGTCTCGGCGGCCACCATATCTGGACGCCCGGCCACCGGCGACGCGCCGCCCGCGCTCGTCCCGCAATGGCCGGCCGACATCGCCCCGGGACTGTTGCGGCCACGTCCTGCGGACCCCGGATTCCGCCGGCTGGCCGCCGACCTCGGCGCGGCCGTCACGGTGCTCGTCGTGGTGTGGCCGGTGACGCCTCTGCTGGCGTGGGCCGCACTCGCGATCGTCGCACTCGGCTTCGCCGCGGCATCCGTGTCCCGCGGCTGGGTGGGGGCGCTCGCGGCCGACCCGGCCGACGATCGCTTCGCGTCGAAGCGGGAGGGGATGCCGCTCCTCGACGCTCCGCGCCGCCTGCTGGCGTGGCCGGCGGTCGTCGCGGCGATCGCGGCGTGGTGGTCGTGGCTCGACGCCGGCACTCCTGACACGTCCTTCACCGTGGAGTCGTACGTGGTGCCGTCGGCCGTCGTGCTGGTGGTCTTCGCCGCTCTCCTGGTGCGGCTCCGCCGCCGCGTCGAGGCGAGCATCGCGCTGGCGGGCGGTCTCGCTCTCGGCCTTTGGGCGCCCGCGATCGAGGGATGGTCGGGCGAGACCCTGCGAGGCGTGGTCATCGCGCTCGTCGCCGTGGCGGTGTGCCTGGCGCTGTCGTTCACGCCGGTGCGCAGCATCCGTCCCGCCGCTCCTCTCGGCGGCGCAGTGGCGGTGATCGCGATCGGACTCGTCGCCGTCGAGCGCGCGTTCGAGGGGCAGGGCCCGCAGGTGCTCTGGCTCGTGCTGCTCGTCGCGGTCGCGTACGCGTCGGGCTGGGGCGCGACGCTCGCCCGGCCGAGCCGCTTTTCGTCGGGACTGTGCGCGCTGGTCGTGCCGCCGGTGGCGCTCGTCGCCGCGATCGTCGCGATCGTGCCTGTCGCCGACGAGCCGCGCATCGTCGCCGGGACGATCATCATGCTCGCCGCGCTGCATCTTTCCGCGGCGGGCCTGGACCGCTTGCCGCTGACCGGCACGACCCGCTGGATCTCGCTCGCGGGTGCCTTCGTCGTCGGAGTGGTGGGCTTCTTCCTGGGCGCGGCGACCGAGGTCGAGGCCGTGTCGCTCCCCGTGGCGGCGATGTGCCTCGTCGGAGCCGTGCTGGGCATGCTCCGTCGCCGACGGGCCGGCGCCGTCTGGCCCGGTGCCGAGGGTCCGGCGTGGATCGTGGGCCTGGTGCTCGCCACGGCGCCGAGCCTCCTGGTCGCCGCGGAACCCGCGCGGGTCTGGGCGTACCTGGCGCTCACCCTCGCGGCCGCGGCCGGAGTGGCCGCGGTGCGGGAGCCGGCGCGAGAGGTGCCGGCCGAGCAGTTCTCCTCTTCCGCCGCGCCCGCCGCACCGCCGGTACAGCCTGCGATGCCACCGGCGTACGAGCCGCCCGTCGGTGTCGCCGTCGCGCCGTCCGCGCCGCGGACCCCGCGATTCGTCGACGTCTGGACCCTGCGCACCCCGACGGCGATGCTCCTCGGCCTCGCCGCCGTCGTGATGGGCCTGCGCGGGCTCGTTCCGCCGGGCTTCGACGGCGAGGCCGTGGCCGCCATCGTCGCGGGCCTCGGCGCCGTCGTGGTGGCGGTGCTGCTGACGGCGCGCGGAGCGACGGATGCCGGCGCACGCGGCGCGGCCGCCCTGGCCGCCGCCGGGGCGGCGCTGCTCGTCGCGATGTCGCTCACGCGCCCCGAGGCCGATCTCGTGCTCACGACCGTGACCGCCGTCATCGGCGGCGTGCTCGGCGTCGCCGGCGCCTCGGTGCTGAGCCTGCGCCGCTGGGCGCCGCTGGGCGGCGGGCTCGCCGTCGGCGGGCTCGTCGTCGCGGTGGTCGCGTGCGGCATCCGGTTCCTCGAGGTCGCGCCCGCCGGCGGCCTCGAACCCGACCTCTGGGCGGTGGCCGGCGCGGGGATCGCGGGGGCGATCGCGCTCGCGGCGCTCCGCGCGACGCCGTCCCGGGTCGTCGGCCTCACCGCCGGCGCGGGCTTCGCGGTCGCGTCGGTGCTGTTCGCCCTCGCCGAGCTGCAGCTGCTGCTCGTGCAGCAGACGGGCGACGAGCTCCGCACCGCCGCGGTGATGTCGGCGCTGACCGCGGCGACCGTCGTCGGCGTCGCCGCCCGCGCGCGGCTCGGTCTGGCCCTCGCCATCGCGGCGGCCATCGCGGGCGCGGGCTTCGGCATCCTGGCGCTCACGGTGGGCGACGTCCGCCCCATCGAGCTGGTCACGGTGCCGCCCGCGCTCGGCGGCATCGCCTACGGCGTGCGCACCCTCCGCCGCGCACCGGAGTCGCGCACCTGGCCGACGCTCGGCCCATGGCTGGCACTGCTGACGGTGCCGTCGCTCCTGCACGACTTCGGCGGATCGCCGATCCCGGGCGCCGCGGACGAGCCCTGGCTGGGCGAATCCGAGCTGTGGCGCATCGTGTCGCTCGGCGTCGTGGGGATCGCGATGGTCGTGATCGGCGCGATCTACCGGCTGCAGGCGCCGCTCGTTCTCGGCTCGGGGGTGCTGATCGTGCACGGCGTCGCCCAGCTCTGGCCGTGGATCTCCACCACCTACGTCGCGGTGCCGTGGTGGCTGTGGCTCGGCCTCGGCGGCGCGCTGCTCATCTTCATGGCCGCCCGCTACGAGAAGAACATGAAGGCGCTGCGCACGACCGTCGTCGCGGTCACGTCGCTGCGCTGACCTCGCGCGCGCCGCGTCCCCATCGGAACGGCGACACCGTCTCATCCCCCGGGATCCAGTAGCGCCACGGGAACTCGGCGGTGCCCGCCACTCCTGCCACCCCGACGCGCGGCCCCGACGCCACCTCGGTGAGCGGGTCGATGAGCAGTTCGAGGCGGGCGACCGCGCCGTACAGGGGTGCGCCGGTGATCGCGTCGATGCCGTCGTGCAACGGATGCCGCAGCCCCACCGCGTCGCCGAACCGACCGGGTCCGCGCGCCAGGTCGCGCGGTGCGCGGGCCGCCGGTCGGCGGCGGGTCGCAGCATCCGTCCCCTCCAAGACCTGACCCGCCCGCAGCAGCACACCGCCGGCGATGCCTTCGGGACCGCACACGACGTTCACGCAGGAGTGGATGCCGTGACTGAGGTAGACGTACAGGTGCCCGGGCTCGCCCCACATCGTGGCGTTCCGGGCGGTCCGACCCATGCGCGCGTGCGAGCCGGGATCGGGCACCGGCCCGGTGCCGCGGCCGTGGTACGCCTCGACCTCGGTGAGACGCACGGCCACCGTCTCACCCTCGAGCACGGTCGTGAGCCGCGCTCCGAGCAGGCGCGGCGCGACGTCGGCCGGCAGGCCCCGCAGGTCGGCTCGGGTCGCCGCACGCCAGAGGTCCCGCGCCATGGGGCGAGTCTACGTCCGCGCGCCGACGCAACATGCACGTCGGGTGGCCGCGGTGAGCGCTACTGTTCCCGCATGGGGAAGTGGTTCGTGCTCATCCTGCTGAGCGTCGCGCAGTTCATCATGGTGCTCGACAGTACGGTCATGAACGTCTCGATCTCGACCGTCGCGCATGACCTCGGCACCGACATCTCGGGCATGCAGGCGGCGATCACGTTCTACGCGCTCACGATGGCGGCGTTCATGCTCACCGGCGGCAAGCTCGGCGACCGCTGGGGCCGCAGCCTCGCGTTCCGCATCGGGTCGATCGTCTACGGCATCGGCTCGCTGACCACGGCCCTCTCGCCGAACCTCACGGTCCTCATGATCGGCTGGTCGCTGGTCGAGGGCCTCGGTGCGGTGCTCGTGATCCCCGCGATCGCCGCCCTCGCCGCGATCAACTACACCGGCCGCGAGCGCGTGGTCGCGTTCGCCGTGCTCGGCGCGGTCACCGGCGGCGCGGCGGCAGCAGGCCCGCTCATCGGTGGTCTCGTGACGACGTACTCGTCGTGGCGCTACGTCTTCGTCGCCGAGGCGGTCGTCATGACCCTCGTGCTGATCGTGTCGGGACGCATCAAGGACGTCCCCGGAGACCGCACGCTGAAGATCGACCTCCTCAGCGTCGTGCTCTCGGCCCTCGGCCTCGGACTCCTCGTCTACGGCATCCTGCAGTCCAAGACGTGGGGCTGGTTCCAGCCGCTCGACCCGCCGGTCGTCAACGGTCAGCCGTTCGCGCCGCTCGGCATCTCGCCCGTGGCGTACCTGATCCTGCTGTCGATCGTCGTGCTGTGGCTGTTCGTCAAGCGGCAGCAGCAGCTCGAGCGGAGCGGCCGCGTGCCGCTGCTCAAGGTCAGCCTCCTGCGCATCACAGCGCTCCGCAGCGGCCTGACGATGTTCATGGCGCAGTACTTCGCGATCGCGGCGCTGTTCTTCGTCGTGCCGGTGTACCTGCAGACCATCCTCGGGTACGACGCCCTGCAGACGGGCCTCAAGATCCTTCCGCTGTCGCTCGGGCTCATCCTGTTCTCGATCCTCGGGTCGCGGCTGTCGACGGTGCGCTCGGCGCAGAACATCGGCCGCATCGGGCAGCTCACGCTGGGCCTCGGCGTGCTGGTGGTGTTCCTTGCGGTGCAGCCCGAGCTCGCCGACTTCGCCTTCGCCGCCGGCATGTTCGTGGTCGGCGCCGGGTTCGGCCTGCTCGCCTCGCAGCTCGGAAACGTCAACATGTCCGCCGTTTCCCAGTCCGACACGTCCGAGGTCGGCGGCCTCCAGGGCACCTTCCAGAACCTCGGCTCGTCGTTCGGCACGGCGATCGTCGGTTCGGTCTTCATCCTGCTGCTCACCTCGGGCTTCACGGCAGCGGTGGAGCAGAGCGAGACGATTCCCGACGACATCCGCAGCCAGGTCGTCGCGACGGCGTCGAAGGGCGCGCCGATCATCTCGCAGCAGCAGGCCGAGGACCTGCTGACGGATGCCGGGGCCGACCCCGAGTCCGCCACCGAGATCGCCCAGCTCTACGCCGACACGCAGGTCGAGTCGCTGCGGCAGTCGCTGTTCTTCGTCTTCGCGCTCACGGTGCTCGGCCTCATGCTGTCGAGCGGGCTGCCGTCCACGCTGCCGGTCCCGGCGGCCTCGAAGACGGACGACGAGGACGCAGCATCCGCTCCTCCCGCCTCCGGCCCATAAGCCGAGCCGGCGTCGACATCGTGTGATCTCGCCGACCGCGTACGTTGCGCACGTGCGGTTCGTGTCACCTCGGCGAGATCGCACGATCCGTGCGGGACAGCGGACGGATGCTGCGCCTCGATGCCCGGCGGAACGCCGAGGCGCGCCCCGGGCTCAGCGCGGAGGCACCTGGCACCACGAGATCGAAGCGCCGTTGAGGGCGACGACCGGATCGCCGTCGGCGACCTCGAGGATGCGCGTCTCGGGGCGCTCCGGCATCGGGTGCTGGTACGTGTCGTAGGAGTTCGTCACGGCGTCGGGCGCCACGAGCACCGAGAGGTAGCGGGCGCTGGGCGACACGCACACCTGGATGACGGCATCCGTGTCGGCGATCTCGGTGAGCATCGTGGTCGCGCCGTCCGCGTCCAGGTGGGCAACCGACGTACGCCCGGTCGGCACGCCGTCGGCGTCGAGCACCGCGGCCGTGCGGATCGTCGAGCCGTCGGGGAGCGGCGTGACCGACGACGCTCCGCCGAGATCGATGTCGGGCTCGACCAACGGCTCTTCGCTCGCGTCGGTGAGGTCGATGACCGCGGCGTGGTCGAGGCGGTCCACCACGGCCTCGCTGGATCCGCGGGCGATGCCCTCGATCGTCATCGCGTCGCCGAGCGCCGTGGGTGCGCCGCTGCCGGCCTCCGACCCGGTGAGCAGCAGCGACCCGTCGAACGAGAGCAGCAGGATGCTGTCGGTGTCGGGCACGAAGCGCCATTCCGCCACGCGAGGGTCGGCGCCCTCGACCTCGATCGCGATCGGCTCTGCGGTCGGGTCGCTGAGCGACGCCGTGTAGAGCCGGCTCTCGCGGCCGGAGTCGGCGCTGAGCTCGGCATCCGAGAAGGTGTACCCGATGCGCTCACCGCGGTCGGCGGTCTGCAGGTTCGACACGAATCCGTCGCCGGGGAGCGGAAGTTCGCGCGCGTTCTCGCCGTCGAGGTCGGTCACGATGAGCCCTGCCTGGTCGTCGTCGGTGCGCACCGAGACGACGAGGTGCTGGGCCGTCGCGCGGAAGTCCTCGATGTGTTCGTGCCGGAACACCGGCACCGCGTTCTGCCCGCTGAGGTCGGTGCGGTAGATGAGGTCGCCCGCATTCGTCCCGCGCTGCATCAGGAACACCTCGGTCGGCGGCGTGCGGAACGTCTCGGTGATGGTCGCGGTCGGCCCGCCGCCGAGCGACGCCACGTCGTCGATCGTGACGGTGTACTCGGTGTCGTCCCACAGCGGCAGCGTGAACCGCACGCCGACGCTGCGCCCCGACGTATCGACCGCGAAGGGCGTCGCGGGCGTGATCGTCACCTGAGAGGGGTCGACGTCGGCGAGCGACTGCGTCGTGGTCACGATGAGACGGGCACCGGATGCTGCGGCCGCCGCCTCCGGATCCACGGACGCCTGCGTCACCCGCGGCCCCTGCGCGACGCTCGCGGCCGCCCCGGCGAGCCCGAGCACGGCGAGCAGGCCCGCGACGATCGCGAAGGTCCCGACGAACGCGCGGCCCCGACGACGCCGGGACCGCGAACGACGTGTGCGCGCGTCAGTACTCATACGGGTCCTCGGGCTCGGCGATCTCCTCGACCGCGGCCGCGTCGACGACGAGCTGCCCGTCCGACGAGGAGCGCACGGTGCCGGTGATCGTGACCCACTGCCCGGTGTCGGGCGCGCCCGCGCCGGCCACCACCGGAAGGCTCGCCGGCTGCGCGTCGATGACGCAGTGCGTGATGACCAGGCGCGTGAGGTCGAAGGCGCCCCCTTCGCCCGGCGTCACGAAGCCCGTGAGCTCGACCGTCTCGCCGTCGAACGCGTCGGGGTTGGTCGCCGTCGCGAACACCGTCGCCCACTCGCCGACTCCGAACGACGCCGTGTCGCCGGTCGAGGCGAGCTGGATCGTGTCGGAGCCGCCGAACAGCGGCGTCGCGCCCACGTCGCGCGACATCGCGAGCTCGGCGCTCAGCGAGGCCGGGGGAAGCACGAGGGTGAGGACGACGACCCCGGATGCCGCGACCCCGCCGGCGACCGTGGCAGCGAGCCCGAGCGGGTGCGGCGTGTGGTGGTCGTGGTCGTGGTCGCGCTCGTGGTTGCCGTGCCCGAACTCCTCAGATTTGAGAGAACCCCGGCCTGACCGCCCCGAATCCTGCGAGCCGGGCACGGATCTGAGGAGTTGTTGCTCGCCGCCGGCGCGGACCGCCGCGCTCGCGCCGTGGTCGTGGCCGTGGTCGGCCTCGGCGCCGAGCGGCAGCGCGAACGAGGCGACCGCCCCGATCAGCACGAACACCGACATCGACACCGCGAACCAGGTGGAGTCGGGATTGATGTACAGCCCGAGCCGTCCGGTGACCGCGAGGGAGATCGTGAAGACGGCGAGCGCCGCGGCGAGCCCGACCCCGAGCCACCGCGTGCCGACGAAGCCGGCCCTACGCAAGGAGGTTCACCGCCGTTCCGATCGCGAAGGCCGACAGCACGACCACCACGACGATGCCGCCGAGTGTGCGCCACGTGAACGTGGTGCGCATCAGCGCGAGCATCTTGACGTCGACGAGCGGCCCGACCAGCAGGAACGCGACGATCGACCCGGGCGTGAACGTCGAGGCGAACGACAGCGCGAAGAACGCGTCGACGTTCGAGCAGATCGACACCACCATCGCCAGTGCCATCATCGCGACGATCGACAGCGCCGGGTTGGCACCGATGGCAAGCAGCGCCTCGCGCGGAATGAGCACCTGCACCGCTCCCGCGAGCGCCGAGCCGATGACCAGTGCGGGCATCACCGCGCGCAGCTCGATCACGAACTGCGCGAGCGTGCGACGCCACTTGCCGCCCGGCTCGTGCACCACGAGGTCGCACGTGTCGCGGAAGCGGTCGGTGAGCAGCGCGTCGGGAGACGGATGCCGCGAATACAGCCATCCGATGAGGTTGGCGATCGCGTACCCGCCGAGCAGGCGCGCGACGAGGATGCCGTCGCTGAAGCCGAACGCCTGGTGCGTCGTGATGATGACGATCGGGTTCACGATCGGCGCCGCGATGAGGAACGTCAGCGTCTCGGGGACCGAGAATCCGCGCATGAGGAGGCCACGAGCGAACGGGACGTTGCCGCACTCGCACACCGGCACGATCATGCCGAGGAGCGACAGCACCGCGCGTCGCGCCCACCCGCGCCGCGGCATCCACCGTTCGATGACACCCGGGGGCACCCACACCTGCACGACGATCGACAGCACGACGCCGAGCGCCACGAACGGCAGCGACTCGATGAGCACGCTGATCGCGAGCGTCAGACCGTCCTGCGCGCGGGTGGGGAGGGACGCCGGGAACAGGGTCGGCGCGAGCCAGTCGATGAGGAAGAGGCCGGCGACGACGGCCACGCCCACGCCGAGCCAAAGCAGGGCACGCGCCTGCGCGGACGGCTGGGGCGCAGCATCCGTCGTCGATCCGTGGCGGTGCTCCGCAGAGCGTTCACGTGTTCCGGGGTCAGTTCGCGTCACGCTGGGCATCCCGGGCGGCCGCGCAGTTCGCACAGAGCCCGAAGATGTCGACGACGTGCTCGGCGTCGCGGAATCCGTGGCGCTCGGCGGTGCGCTTCGCCCACTGCTCGACGTCCGTCGCCTCGATCTCGACGGTCAGTCCGCAGGAGCGGCAGATCAGATGATGGTGATGGCCGGTGCTGGAGCAGGCGCGATAGAGCGCCTCGCCCTCGGGGCTCTGCAGCGAATCTGCCTCGCCCTGGGCCGCGAGTCCGGCGAGCGCGCGGTACACGGTGGCGAGTCCGATGCCGGTGTTCTCGCCGCGCAGGGTGGCGTGCAGCGACTGCGCGCTGACGAATCCGCGGGCGTCCGACAGCGCTTCGCGCACGCGTTCGCGCTGCCACGTGTTGCGCTGGGCCATGGTGGGGAGTCTACCGAGGGGTTCTGTGCGTCTCCCGGGCGCCCATCACCCCTCGCCCCTTCTGCTCACCTGTCACAGACTGTCGCCGCGGGCAGCGCTTCGTGACAGGGGAGCAGGTCGTGGCGCGGGTCATCGGCCGGGCTCCGCGACGGCGACGCGCGTCACGCGGTCGCGGCGGGAGCCGACGACGCGGCAGACGACGTAGATCAGGAACGAGATCGTGGTGATGTACGGGCTCACCGGGAGGGTGCCCATGATCGCGAGCAGGATGCCGCCCACCGCCGACACGAAGCCGAACAGCGCCGACAGCAGTGGCACCGACAGCGGGCCCGACACGATCCGCATCGCCGCGGCGGCGGGGGTGACGAGCAGGGCCATCACGAGCAGCGCGCCGATGATGTGCACGGCGACGGCGACGATGAGGCCGAGCAGCAGCATGAACCCGAGCGAGACCGCGGTGGTCGGCACGCCGCGCGCGGCGGCCGACTGCGGGTCGAGCGAGTCGAACCGCAGCGGCCGCCAGATGAGCAGCAGGCCCAGCAGCACCACGGCGCCGATGCCGATGAGCCAGCCGAGCTGCCCGGTCTGCACCGACACGATCTGGCCGGTGAGCAGGCTGAACCGGTTGGCGCTGCGGCCGTCGTAGAGCGAGAGGAACAGGATGCCGAGACCCAGCCCGAACGGCATCAGCACACCGATGATCGAGTTGCGGTCGCGCGCCTTCGCGCCGAGCACTCCGATGAGAGCGGCCGCGATGAGCGAGCCCACGATGGATCCGGTGACGACGTCCCACCCGATGAGGAGCGCCGCCGCGGCACCGGCGAACGACAGCTCGCTGATGCCGTGCACCGCGAACGCCATGTCGCGCTGTATGACGAAGACGCCGACGAGTCCGCCCACCAGCCCGAGCACCGCGCCCGCCCATACCGAATTCGACACGAGCGCGAGGATCTCGCCGTAGTAGGGCAGACCGCCGAACATCGCGTCGGCGATGTCGTTCCCGTTCATGCGTCGGCCCTGTTCATTCGTGGGATGAGGGGTCGTG
The DNA here is from genome assembly GCF_041938625.1 of Microbacterium trichothecenolyticum. Classification (GTDB taxonomy): domain Bacteria; phylum Actinomycetota; class Actinomycetes; order Actinomycetales; family Microbacteriaceae; genus Microbacterium; species Microbacterium trichothecenolyticum_D. The sequence goes on from NZ_CP169427.1 coordinate 4,540,211, forward strand.
ATGGTGGTGGGATGCCTCGGCATCGGGCGCGCCGACCACCACGAGCCGGTCTCCCGCCCGCAGCACGAAGACGTGCGCGCCGTAGAGCGCCGTGAGCACGTCCGAGCGGAGCACCTCCTGGGGCGTCCCGAGGGTGAACCGCCCGTTCGCGATGTACAGGATGCGGTCCACCTTGCCCAGCAGCGGGTTGATGTCGTGCGTGACGAGCAGGACCGCGGCATCCTTCTCCCGGCGATGCCGGTCGATGAGGCCGATGACCGCCTGCTGGTTGGCGAGGTCGAGGCTCGTGAGCGGCTCGTCGCACAGGAGGAGCGGCGGGTCGTCGGCGAGGGCCTGGCCGGCTCGCAGGCGCTGCTGCTCGCCGCCGGAGAGGAGGCCGACGGGGCGGTCGGCGAAGTCGCGGGCGCCCACCGCGTCGATGAGGGCGTCGACGCGGGCGCGGTCGCCGCGGCGCGGGATCGGGAGGCCGAAGCGGTGGCCGTCGACACCGAGCGTCACGAGGTCGCGGCCCCGCAGCGAGGTGTCGCGGGGCAGTGGCCGGGCCTGCGGGATGTAGCCGATGCTGCGACTGCCCTTGTGGGCCACCGGCTCGCCCTCCACGGTGATCTCGCCGTTCGACAGCGGCTCGAGGCCGAGGATCGCGCGCAGCAGCGTCGTCTTGCCGGAACCGCTCGGCCCGAGTACGGCGACGAGCTCGCCGGCGTGGACGTCGAGGTGGAGCCCCGCCCACAGCTCCCGGTCGCCGCGCTGGAGCGCGGCGTCCCGGATGCTGAGGATCACGGGACGCTCCGCGCCGCGGGGCGCCGGCGTCACGCGTCCAGCGCTGCGCTCAGCGCCTCGATGTTCGCCTGCATCCACGAGATGTAAGTCTGCCCCTCCGGCAGCGTTTCGGAGAATGCGATCACCGGGATGCCGAGCCCGTCGGCCTCGTCGACGATCTGCTGGGTCTCGGCGCCGCCGGTCTGCGTGTTCGTGATGACCACGCTCACCTCGCCTGCCTTCACGAGATCGAGGGATTCGAGCAGCGTCGCGGGCGCGACATCCTGTCCTTCCTCCACCGCCTCGCTGAACTTCTCGGGCGTCACGTTCTCGAGACCCGCCGCCTGGACGAGGTAGACGGGCACCGGCTCGGTGACGAAGACCTGCACGCCGCCGTGCGCCGCGCCGATCTCGTCGAGCGACGCCTCGAGGCCGTCGACCTCGCCGGAGAACGCCTCGGCGTTGGCGGTGAAGGTCTCGGCGTCGTCGGGGCTCAGCTCGCCGAGCTCGACCGCGATGGCCTCGGCGACGTGCACGATCGTGTGCGGGTCGTACCAGACGTGCTCGTTGAACCCCTCGACGTGCTCGTGGTCGTGGTCGCCGTGGTCGTGGGCGTGGGTACGGTCCTCGGCGTCGTCCGCGCTCTCGTCGTCGTGGCCGGCGTTCTCGGGCCAGTCGTGCGAGTACTCGACCGCAGTGACGACCGGCGCGTCGGTGCCGCTGGACTCGATGAGCGCGTCGATGAACGCGTCATACCCGCCGCCGTTCTCGATGACGAGGTCAGCCTTCGACACGGCGAGCTGGTCGCGCGCGCTCGGCTCGAACGAGTGCGGATCCTGCGACTCGTTCGTCACGATCGACGTGACGGCGACGAGATCACCACCGATCTCCTCCGCGATCTGCCCGTACACGTTGGTCGACGCGACGACCGCGATCTTCCCGTCGCCTTTGTCGTCGCCCGCGGCCGTGCCCGCGCATCCCGCAAGGACGAGAACGGATGCTGCCGCCAGGCCGAGCACGGACAGGGAACGTCCCAGGGAGGTCATGCCCTCGAGCCTAACGCTAATGAGAATCGTTCTCAAACTGAGGATCGATTGCACCTCTCACATCAATGAACTTCCGGCTCACACGTCCATCAGTCGTCGCCGCGCCGATGAACCTCCGGCTCACACGCCCTCGGCGGGTCCGGTGCGTCGATGCAGGTGCGTGGCGGCGCAGACGGGAGGACCCTTACCTGCACGTGTGAGCCGGAAGTTCATCGAGCTTTTCGGCGAGGCCCTGCCGTCGTGGGCTGAGCCGCGTCAGTCGAGGAGGAGCGCGGGCTCCTCGAGGATCGAGGCGACGTCGGCGATGAAGCGCGACATGCCGTCGCCGTCGACGACGCGGTGGTCGAACGACCCCGCGACGGTGGTGACCCAGCGGGGGCGCACCTCGCCGTCGACGACCCACGGCTTCTGGCGGATCGTGCCCAGTGCCACGATGCCGGCCTCGCCGGGGTTGATGATCGGCGTGCCCGCGTCCATGCCGAAGACGCCGATGTTCGTGATCGTGATGGTGCCGCCGTGCTGGTCGGCGGGGGTCGTCTTGCCCTCGCGCGCGGTGAGCGTGAGCTTCTCGAGGGCGCGGGCGAGCTCGCGCATCGAGAGGTCCTGCGCATCCTTGATGTTGGGCACGAGGAGGCCGCGCGGGGTCGCGGCGGCGATGCCGAGGTTCACGTAGTTGCGCACGCGGATCTCGGCGCCGCCCTCCACATCGACCCACGCGGCGTTCACCATCGGTGTGCGCCGAGCGGCCCAGATCACGGCGCGCGCCATGATCAGCAGCGGCGAGACCTTGATGTCGGCGAAGTCCGGCGAGGTCTTGAGGCGCTTGACGAGCTCCATCGTGCGGCTGGCGTCGACGTCGGTCCACACCGACACGTGCGGCGCCGAGTAGGCCGACTGCACCATGGCCGACGACGTGGCCTTGCGCACACCGCGCACCGCGATCGTCTCCTCGCGGCCGGCGGCGTCGGGCGCGGGCGTCGACGGAGCGACGGCGGCCGGGCCGGGCGCCGGCGCGGGCGCCGAGACGGGGATGGTCTGCTCGCGCTCACGGCCCCACTCCGGGGTCTCGATGTTGCGGAAGACGCTGGCCTGCGACGCGTGCCGCACGACATCCTCGCGGGTCACCTCGCCCGCGGGGCCGCTGGGTGCGACGGCCGACAGCTCCACCCCGAGGTCGCGCGCGAGCTTGCGGATCGGGGGCTTCGCGATCACACCGACGGATGCTGCGACCCGCTCCTCGGCCGGAACCGCGGGCTTGCGCCGCCGCGACTGGACATGGCCGCCGGTGCCGTAGCCCACGAGCACCGCGCCCTCGCCGGCCTCGGCGGGCTCGCCGTGCTCGGACTGTCCGACGGTGGCGGGGGGCGCAGCATCCGTCTCCGATGCGATCGTGATGATCGCGGCGCCGACGTTCACGGTCGCGCCTTCGGCCGCGAGCAGCTCGCCCACGGTGCCGGCGAACGGGGAGGGCAGCTCGACGAGCGACTTGGCGGTCTCGATCTCGACCAGCACGTCGTTGACCGCGACGCTGTCGCCGGGGCCGACGCGCCACTGCACGATCTCAGCCTCGGTGAGGCCTTCGCCGACATCGGGGAGGACGAACGTCTGGGTGCTCATGTCATGTCCTTTCGGATACCCGGTCGTTGAGCGAGCTTGCGAGTCGAGACGCCTCCGACGATCGCGCACACCCGGGGAGATTCGACTCGCTCGTTCCTCGCTCGCTCAACGACCGAGACCCTCAGTAGGCGAGGGACCGGTCGACGGCCTCGAGGATGCGGTCGGCGTCGGGAAGGTAGGCACCTTCGAGCTTGGCCGGGGGGAAGGGGGTGTCGAAGCCCGACACGCGCAGCACGGGCGCCTCGAGCGCGTAGAAGGCGCGCTCCATGACGGTCGCGGCGACCTCCGAGCCGAGCGAGGTGAAGCCCGGGGCCTCCTGCGCATAGACCATGCGGCCGGTGCGGCGGACGGAGTCCAGGATCGGGCCGTAGTCCACCGGCGACAGCGAGCGCAGGTCGACGACCTCGATGCTCGTGCCCTCGGCCTCGGCGAGCACGGCCGCCTGCAGCATCGTGGTCACCATCGCGCCGTGGCCGACGAGGGTGACATCGGTGCCGCGGCGGACGACGCGCGAGGCGTGGAGCGCGAGGGCGCGCGCCGACGTGTCGACTTCACCCTTCTGCCAGTACTTGCTCTTCGGCTCGAGGAAGATCACCGGGTCGGGCGACGTGATGGCGTCCTGGATCATCCAGTAGCCGTCGTTCGGTGTCGAGGGGCTCACGACCCGGAGGCCCGCGGTGTGCGTGAAGTACGCCTCAGGGCTCTCCTGGTGGTGCTCGACGGCGCCGATGTGCCCGCCGTACGGGATGCGGATCACCACGGGCATCTGCAGCGCGCCCTCGTGGCGGTTGGTGAACTTGGCCAGCTGGGAGGTGATCTGGTCGAACGCGGGGAAGACGAACCCGTCGAACTGGATCTCGACGACGGGCCGGAAGCCCGCCATCGCGAGCCCGATCGCGGTGCCGACGAGTCCCGACTCCGCGAGCGGGGTGTCGAGCACGCGCTGCTCGCCGAACTCGGCCTGCAGTCCCTCGGTCACGCGGAAGACGCCGCCGAGCTTGCCGATGTCCTCGCCCATGAGGAGGACCCGGTCGCTCCCGGCGAGCGCGGCGCGCAGGCCGGCGTTGATCGCCCGGCTGAACGGCATGGTCTGCACGGCGGGCGCGGCCGGGTCGGTGGCCGGTGCCGTCGTGTCGGTGGTCGAAGTGCTCACGATGCGCCTCCTTCGAAGGATGCCTCGTAGTCGGCGAGCCACTGCCGCTGCTCGTCGATGAGCGGATGCTGCTCCGAATACACGTGCGCGAACATGTCGTCGCGGTCGAGCCCGCCGAGGGCGTTGGTACGCGTGCGGACGTCGTCGGCGAGCGCCTGAGCCTCGGCCTCCACATCCGCGAAGAACGCGTCCGACGCGCCACGACCGACGAGGAACGCCTTCATGCGCGCGATCGGGTCGCGGCGGCGCCACGCCTCCTCCTCGTCGGAGGTGCGGTACTTGGTGGGGTCGTCGCTCGTGGTGTGCGCGCCGAGGCGGTACGTCATCGCCTCGATCGCCTGCGGTCCGCCGCCGGCTCGCGCGTCGTCGAGCGCGGTGCGGGTGACGGCCCAGCTCGCGAGAACGTCGTTGCCGTCGATGAGGGTGCTCGGCATGCCGTAGCCCTCGCCGCGCTTGTACAGCGGCGAGCGCGACTGCGTGGCGACGGGCACCGAGATGGCCCACTGGTTGTTCTGCAGGAAGAACACCTCGGGCGTGCGGTAGCTGGCGGCGAACACCATCGCCTCGTGCACGTCGCCCTGGCTGGACGCCCCATCGCCGTAGTAGACGATGACGGCCTCGTCGCGGTCGAGGTCGCCGGTGCCGCAGCGGCCGTCGAAGACCAGCCCCATGCCGAAGCCCGTGGCGTGCAGCGTCTGCGAGCCGAGCACGAGCGTGTAGATGTGCGTGTTGCCGTTCTTCGGGTCGGTCGGGTCCCACCCGCCGTGCGTCAGGCCGCGCATCACGCGGATGATGTCGATGGGGTCGACGCCGCGGATCTTCGTGACCACGTGCTCGCGGTACGACGGGAAGAGGTGGTCCTGCGCACGTGCGGCGCGGGCCGAGCCGACCTGTGCGGCCTCCTGGCCGTGGCTCGGGGGCCAGAGGGCGAGCTGGCCCTGGCGCTGGAGGTTCGTCGCCTGCACGTCGAACGCGCGGATGACGGCCATGTCGCGGTAGAACGCCTCGAGATCGGCGTCGCCGAGACTCTCGACGGCCTCCCGATACGGTTCGGCGGCAGGGCTCGGCGCGAACGTTCCGTCCGCCTCCAGAAACCGCACCAGGGCGGGATCGTCGACCGGGATCATGAACTCACGCTATCTCTCCGTGCATGCGCGTTTCTGCATGCGTTCGACAAGGGATACCGAGATCCACCGGACGCGATCGACAAACGCACCCGCGCTCATCCCTCGTGGCGAGCGGCGACGGTCGCCGCGATCCGGAGCACCTTCTCGACGGATTCCTCCTCGCCGACCGAGATCCGGATGCCGTCGCCGGCGAACGGCCGCACGATCAGCCCCGCCTCCTCGAACGTCGCCGCGAAGGCCGTGGTGTCATCGCCGGTCGGCAGCCACACGAAGTTGCCCTGCGCCGCCGGAACGTCCCAGCCGGCGGTGCGGAGCCCCTCGGCGAGCCGGTCGCGGCGGTCGGCGATGACGCGCACCCGCTCGAGCAGTTCCTCCTCGGCGTCGAGGCTCGCGAGCGCGGCCTCCTCGCCGTGGGCCGTGACCGACAGCGGGATCGCGGTGCTGCGGGCCGCGTCCAGCACGCGCGGGTGACCGATCGCGTAGCCGACGCGGAGCGCGGCGAGTCCGTAGGCCTTCGAGAACGTCCGGAGCACGACGACGTTCGGGCGGCCCGACCCGCCGAGCACGCGGAGCCCGTCGACGGACTCGGGGTCGGTGACGAACTCGGCGTACGCCTCGTCGAGGATCACCAGCACGTCGGACGGCACCTTCTCGACGAAGGCGTCGAACTCGGCCTGCCTGACGATCGGGCCGGTCGGGTTGTTGGGACTGCACACGATGATCGCGCGGGTGCGGTCGGTGATCGCGGCCGCCATCGCGTCGAGGTCGTGGCGGGCACCCTCGGCGAGCGGCACCTGCACCGCGGTCGCGCCGGCGACGACGGCCAGCCACGGGTAGGCCTCGAACGACCGCCACGCGTAGATGACCTCGTCGCCGGGACCGGAGGTCGCGAGGACGAGCTGAGCGAGGATCGAGACGCTGCCGGCGCCGATGTGGATCGAGTCGGCACCGACCCCGAACCGCTCGGCCAGGCGCTCCCGCAGGCGCGCGGCCGTAGCATCCGGATATCTGTTGAGCGCCGACGCGTTCCGCACGCGCTCGAGCACGCCGGGCAGCGGGTCGAAGGGGTTCTCGTTGCTCGACAGCTTGAACGCGTCTGCACCGGCCTGCCGGCCCTGCTTATACGGCGGCAGGGCGGCGACCTCCGGGCGGACGCGGACGGGGATCTCAGGGGCGTCGGTCACGCCCCGAGTCTACGAGCGGGGGATCAGATGCGCCTCCCACGTCCGCGCCGAGGACTCCAGGTCGACACACCCCTCCGCGACCCCCACCACGAGGTCGAATCCCTCCTCCGTGGTCATGTCGTGGCGATACCCGTTGACCCACAGGAAGGTGACGCTGAGCGTCCAGCCGCTGCGCTTGTTGCCATCGACGAACGGGTGATTGCGTACAACACTCTCGAGCAGCGCGGCGGCCTTGAGGCTCAGCGAAGCATAAGCGTCACCTCCGAAGAGCGTGGTCGCCGGCCGCGCGAGCGCAGAGGCGAGCAGCCCGGCGTCCCTGATGTGGAATCCCAGTCTCGACGAGACGTGGAGCGCGTCGTCAAGGGTGAGGAACTCGGTCACGCGTCTTCGAGCCGACGAAGAAGCTCGGCGTCGTGGCTGAGCACGAAGTCGACGGCTTCGTCGACGGCCGCGCGGCGACCGCGTCGGGCGATGATGAGCTCCACGCCCTGCAGCACCAGCGCGTGCTTCGAGACGTGCTCCGCCTCGGCGATCGCGTCGAGCGCACGGTCGAGTTCTTCGGGGAGCCGGACAGTCATGGCCATGCCCTCAGGGTAAGTCGGTACCAATTCGGTATCAAGGGCATCGGTTTGCTCCTATCGGCCCGTGGGAAGGCCGTGGAAGACTGGGCCCACTATGGGCTTCCTCATCCGCGTGGTCATCAACGCCTTCGCGATCGGGGTCGTGACCCTGATCCCGGCGCTCCAGGTCTCGGTCATCCCGTTCCCGCCGGGCGAGACGCTCCAGCTGATCCTGACCCTGCTGATCGTCGCCGCGATCTTCGCGCTCGTGAACACGATCATCGGCACGGTCATCAAGGTGCTGGCGTTCCCGCTCTACATCCTGACGCTGGGTCTCATCGGCCTCCTCATCAACGCGTTCCTGCTGTGGCTCACCGCGTGGTTCACGAGCTTCTGGAACTGGGGCCTGCGCGTCGAGGACTTCTGGTGGGGCGTCGTCGCGGCGATCATCATCACCCTCATCAACTGGGTCGTCGGCATCGTCATCCGCCCGCGCAAGGACTGACTCAGCCCGCACCGCGCGTCGCCGCGTACTCGGTGACCTCGACCGAATCGGCGCGTGAGAGCTCGGCCAGCACATCGCGCAGGGCGCCGACCCGGGGGTCCGCCGAGGCGTCGACGAGCGCCGCCGTCTCGGCGTACGCGGTGAGCCGGTGCGCCGGCAGCCGCGGCTCGTCCGTGCCGGCGTCCGGATCGAAGACCCGCTCGGCGACGAAGCTCCCGGGTGCGCCGACCGCGGCCGCGTGGCCGCCGACGGCGAGCCCGGCGACCGGATCGTCGGTGTGCCGCAGCGTCACGCTGAGCGTTCCGCTCCCGACGTCGGCGTCGACAGGAGACCCGATGGACACCAGCGTCCGCGTGTCGTAATCGCCCTCCAGCGCCAGGTGCGCGCCGATCATCGCGCCCTGCGAGAACCCGAACACGTGCACGGCGTCGCCCGGCCGCACGCCCGCCTGCGCGAGGGCGAGCTCGGTCGCCGCGTACGAGTCCGACACGTTCCCCGCGTACAGCTCGAGGTTGGACGCGTTGTCCCACGCTTCGTCGCCGCCGACGTCGAACGACTGCATGCCGGCGAGGTACACCGCGTACTGCCGCGACCCGTCGGGCATCGTGTACCGCTCGACACGCACCCGCGAGTCGCCGGCCCCGGGCATCCGCTCGGTCACGGCGGCCAGGCTCCGCGGCGCCACGGCCGCGGGCGACCGCGACGGCGGGGTCCCCGCGCCGATCGAGGCACCGGCCGCGCCGACGACCGGAGACGCGGGCGCGACGCGCGTCACGGTGACCGGGCCTGCCGTACCCGAGAGCCGCGCGTCCCTCGCGAGCCGCCCCGCGCCCGCGATCCCCGCGAGGGCGGCCCCGCCGAGGGTGAGCAGCCCGGCTGCGCCGCCGACCACGACCGAGCCCGGGTCGCTGACCTCGCCGCCCACCGCCACGCCCCATTGGGTCGCCTGGCGCACGAGCTCGGAGGGCCACATGACGGCGCGCTCGAACTGGGCTCCGAGCGCCATCCGCCATGCGTCCGGATGCGCGTCGACCAGCGCGGTCATCCGGGCGTCGAGGCGCTGCGCCCGGGCGGCGTCGCCCGCGAGCACGGCGGCGCGGTGCTCCGCCTCGATCTCGACCATCTCGTACGCGCAGCCGGCTTCCCGCAGCGCCGCGGCGATCTCATCGGCCTCCGTCTGCACGCCGTCGAGTTGCGCGGCGAGCACGGAAGCCGAGGCCCGGGCATCGGCGGTGTGCTCGGGCAGCGCCCCGAGCTCCGCGCGCAGCGTGCGAAGTCGCACTGCGATCGCGGCGAGCTCCTCCCGGGCGGTGTCGAAGCGGACCGCGGCCGCCCAGAGCGTCGCCGTGTCGACGGACACCGCACCGCCGCCGCGGATCTGCAGGCCGTCGTCGACCCGCGGCCAGTGCTCGGCGAGCAGGCCGATGAGGCCCTCGTTCGGGCCGAGGCGCCCCACCTCGGGCGCCAGGTCGGGGTTGTGGAGATCCGGGATGGGCTTCGCGTCGCTCATCGCTGCGCCCCCAGGAGCAGGCCGGCGAAGGATTCCGCGAAGGCGGCACGGTCCTGCGCCCGGGTCACGTCGTACCGGGCGTTCTCGGCCAGGCACGCGAGCCCTGAGACGTCGCCGGCCCACATCGTCGCCCGATCGTGGAACGCCGTCGCCGCCTTCGCCTGCCAGTCGACGGCGTCGGCGAGTCCGCGGGCGACGAGTGCGGCATCCGCGATCCGGTCGATGAGCCGTGCGAGTTCACGCGCCGCTTCGGCGAGCTGGATGGATGCGGCGGCGGTCGGTGGAAGCAGTGTCACGCGTCGATCGTCGCGCCGGGGGGCCGGCGGCGGGAGGCGTCGGCTGCGATCTGTTCACAGCTCGCGGGCCGGGCCTGCTGTGGAGGAGCCCGCACACACGCCGGAGGGGCGCCGCTCCTCGGAACGACGCCCCTCCGGGCCGCGCTGTCGCGGACTATCGGCCGACGGCCACCTCGACGGTCTCGGTCGCGGTGTTGCCCGCAGCATCCGTCGCCGTCCAGGTGAAGCGGTAGACGGCGCCGAGCACGGCCTTGACCTCGAACGTGTCGTCGTCGACCTGCGTCCACGACGCCTTGGCGCCGGTGTCGCTGACATCGGTGAGCTCGACGCTCACCTCGCCACGGTCATCGGCGGCGTCGATCGTGAACTCGATCGTGCGCATCTTGTTGTTCGGCGGCCACACGTGCGACGGGTCGACCGCCACCTCGACGGTGGGATCCGTCGTGTCGGGCGTCAGGTTCAGCCCGACGATCACGGGGTCGTGGTCGCTCGACCGGTACGGGTCGGGTGCGTAGAGCGCGTCCTGCGCCGGCAGCTTGAACGACATGTCGTAGTCGATCAGGCTCGGCTCGTCGGCGTTGATGTGCCACGACGACACCGCCGACACGTCGGCGGTCAGCGCGGGCTGCGCCAGCGCGTAGTCGAGGTAGCCCAGCTGCCCGTCGAAGACGTACGAGTACGCGTGGTCGCCGTTGAACTGCTTCTCCAGGTCGGTGAAGCCGCCCGCGACGAACGCGTCGATCGAGTCCTCGTAGTCGTACGAGTTCAGGTCTCCGATCACGATCGCCCGCCCGTCGGGCGCAACCGTGGTGTTCAGCCAGTTGGTGAGCGCCTTGGCCGCGGCCGTGCGGGATTCACTGCAGTTGCCCTGGCCGTCCTTGAGATCAGGGCTCTCGCTGCACGCCGAGCCCTTCGACTTCAGGTGGTTGACCGACACGACGAACTCGTCGCCCGACTCATTCGCCGCGAACCGCTGCGTGAGGGCGGGACGGTGGCGATCGTCCGACCAGGTCGGGTCGACGGCGCTCGTCATGAGCTGGTACGCCCCGACCGGGGTGACCGTCGAGGGCTTGTAGATGACGGCCGTGGCGATGGCGTCGGTGCCGATGACTCCGGTCGTCACCGGCACGTAGGTGCCTGCGCCGACCTTTGCGTTGAGCGCGTCGGCGAGCGCCTGAACCGCGGTGCCGTTGTTCTCGATCTCGAGCAGACCGAACACGTCGGCGTCGATCTCGGCGAGCGCCGCCACGATCTTGGCCTGCTGCCGCTGGAACTCCTCCTCCGAGTCGGCGCCGCGGGTGCGGTCGTCGTCACGGTCGTCCGTCGGGGTGGGGTCGATCGTGGTGAAGTAGTTCAGCACGTTGAAGCTCGAGATCTTCAGATCGCCGCCCACGTCGGGCACCGCCGGACGCGCGTTCGCGACGGTGAAGTCGGCACCGTCCGTCGGCTGCACGCCCCACGTGTCGAAACGGTAGTCGAGCACGCCGACGGCGTTCTGCACGAGGTCGCCGCTGCGGAACGAGTGGTCGAGCGTGAAGATCTCACCGTCCGGGTGGATGGCGGGGTCGGGGTTCTGGCTGCCGCGCCCGTCGTCGAGAGTGATGCTGTTGTCGAGGTTGGCCGCGGCGAGTGTGTTCGCCGCTGCCCCCGGCTCGACGACCGCGGTCGGCTGGTCGAGGCGCCCGTTGGTGAGCGTGATCGTGCCGAAGCGGCCGTACTCGAACGTCTCGCCGATCGCGAGGTTCTGCGGCAGCGTCACGGACATGCCCTCGAGCGCCTCGCGCTGCGCGGTCGTCGCCGGCAGGGCGAGCTGGGCCGGCGCCGGCAGCGCCTGCCCGGTCGCGCACACCTCGACGTCGGCGGCCGCGATCTGCGTGAGGCCGAAGTACTCGGCGACGTCGCCTGCCACGCTGACGACGTCGCCGACAGAGACGTCGGTGATGCCGTCGCCGTTGCCCGGTGCGTTGTCCGCATCCTGCTGGTACACGAACACGCCGTCCGAGGTGGCGGGGTTGCCGTCACCGGCGTCCTGCACGTAATACCCGTCGAAACCGCCGGTCTGGAAATCGCCGACGACGACGCCCTCGATCAGCACGTCCTGTCCCTGGATCGGCGACGCCGCCTCGGAGCCCTGAACGAAGCCGATCGTCACGGGGGCGGCCGCGCAGTCCGCGACCGGATCGGGGTCGGGCTCGGTGTCCTGCCCGTGCGAGCCTAGGCCGTCGAAGGTGTTGGACGCGTATCCCGTCCACTCGACGGCGGGGTCGAAAGCGTTGGAGCCGTCGGCGTCGCCGACGAGGATGCTCGCGTTGCGGCGAATCGTGTTGTCGGCGGTCGACGTGAGCCCGGCGCCCCACTCGCTGCCCGGGTCGACGCCGATCTGGCCGATGACGTCGACCGCGACGCCGTTCTTCACGAGCGCGACGGCGTCGTCGCCGTTCCACAGGCTCGCCGTGGTGGTCTGGTCGGACGCTGCGATGATCGCCGGGTTCACGGGATTCGCGTCGCTCGTCTGCTGGGCGAAGACGAAGACGTCGCCCGCGGCGACGGTGCCGTTCAGCGCGAGCGTGGTCGCGGTGGCGGAGCCGTTGAAGTAGATCCGGAGGACGTAACCGTCGGCGGCAAGGTCCACGGCGGCACCCGACGGGTTGTAGAACTCGATCGCCTTATTGAACCCTGAGCCTTCGACGTACTCGCTGATGAGCAGATCGCCGGATGCTGCGGCCGCGGGCACGGCGAAAGCCACGACTCCTGCGGAAGCCAGGGAGAGAGCCGCTATCGCGGCTGCCACTCTACGGGGGGAATGGGACACGGAACCTCCACGAACGACAGCGATCGGTGGATCGCGATTGGGGACGCGGGCAGGCAGGGGTCGCCGCCCGTTCGTCACAAGCTAGGGGAGCAGCATCCGTCATCGGAAGACCTCCGAGGGAGAACTCCTTAACGTTCGGTGTCCGCTCGGTCCAGAATGGAACCCATGACCGCGACCGACGCGACGCCCTTCCGCGTCGTGTTCGTGTGCACCGGCAACATCTGCCGGTCGCCCATGGCGGAGGTGGTGTTCCGGGGATTCGCGGATGCCTCGGGCCTGGGCTCGCGCGTCGCCTCGACGAGCGCCGGCACCGGCGACTGGCACGTGGGCGAGCAGGCCGACCTCCGCACGATCGAGGCCCTCGAGCGCGCCGGCTACGACGGGTCGCACCACCGCGCGCGTCAGTTCACGCACTCGGACTTCGCGCGCAGCGATCTGGTCGTCGCACTCGACCGCAGTCATGAGCGCATCCTGCGTGGCTGGGCCCGCAGCGAGGGTGACGCCGACAAGATCGCGCTGCTGCTGTCGTTCGATCCGGCCGCCCGCACGATGGACGTGCCCGACCCGTACTATGCGGGCCCCGGAATGTTCGACGAGGTGCTCGGTATGATCGAGAGTGCGAGCCGGGCGCTCTTCCGGCAACTCGAACCCGCCATCCGCCCGGTGCCCTGAGCACCGGCATCGACGGCGTCTTCGACGGCATCGACGGGAGCCACCGTGACTTCTCTCCACTCTGCCCCTCTTCCCTGGCAGCCCCTGAGTCCCCTCGACGGGCGCTACCGCCCCGCCGTGGGCGAGCTCGGGGAGTACCTCTCGGAGGCGGGCCTGAACCGCGCCCGCGTCGAGGTCGAGGTCGAGTGGCTCATCGCCCTCACCGACCGCTCGCTGTTCGGCACGTCGCCCCTCGCCGACGCCGACAAGGAGCGCCTGCGCGCGCTGTACCTCGAGTTCGGGCAGGCCGAGATCGACTGGCTCGCCGAGAAGGAGTCGGTGACGCGTCATGATGTCAAGGCCGTCGAGTACCTGGTGCGGGACCGCCTCTCGACGCTGGGGCTCGACGCGATCGCCGAGCTGACCCACTTCGCGTGCACGAGCGAAGACATCAACTCCACGTCGTACGCCCTCACGGTGCAGCGTGCCGTGCAGCGCGTGTGGCTGCCGAAGCTGCGCGCCGTCATCGCCGCGCTCACCGAGCTCGCCGTGAACCACCGCGACGCCGCGATGCTCTCGCGCACGCACGGCCAGCCGGCGACGCCCTCGACCATGGGCAAGGAACTCGGTGTGTTCGCGTGGCGTCTCGCCCGCGTCGCCGACCAGATCGAGGGCGGCGAGTACCTGGCGAAGTTCTCGGGCGCCACCGGCACGTGGTCGGCGCACCTCTCGGCTGCTCCCGACGTCGACTGGCCTGAGGTCTCGCGCGCGTTCATCGAGGGCCTGGGCCTCGACTTCAACATCCTCACGACCCAGATCGAGTCGCACGACTGGCAGGTCGAGCTGTACGACCGCGCGCGCCACGCCGGCGGAATCCTCCACAACCTCGCGACCGACATCTGGACGTACATCTCGATCGGCTACTTCACGCAGATCCCGGTCGCCGGCGCCACGGGCTCGTCGACGATGCCGCACAAGATCAACCCGATCCGCTTCGAGAACGCCGAGGCGAACCTCGAGATCGCGGGCGGACTGCTCGCCACCCTTTCGCAGACGCTCGTCACGAGCCGCCTGCAGCGCGACCTCACCGACTCGACGACGCAGCGCAACATCGGTGTCGCGTTCGGGCACTCGCTGCTCGCGCTCGACAACCTGCAGCGCGGCCTCACGGAGATCTCCCTCGCCGAGGACGTGCTGCTGGCCGACCTCGACGCGAACTGGGAGGTGCTCGCCGAGGCGATCCAGACCGTCGTGCGCGCCGAGATCGCGGCCGGCCGCTCGCAGATCAGCGACCCCTACGCACTTCTCAAGGACCTCACCCGCGGGCGGCGCGTCGGCGCCCCCGAGCTCGCGGAGTTCGTGCGCGGGCTCGACATCGGCGACGAGGCCAAGGAGCGCCTCCTCGCCCTCACGCCGGCGACCTACGACGGCCTCGCCTCGAAGCTGGTCGACGAGCTCGGCTGACCCGGGCGGGGCCGGGATCGCGAGGCGTTTCGACTTCGGGCGCGAGAGCGCCTTCGCTCAACGACCGGGTACTCGACGTGTTTCCCGGTCGTTGAGCGAGCTTGCGAGTCGAAACGTCGCGACGCGGCGACGACGCCACCCGCACCGGTCGCCCGGAGTCAGGCCTTCGGATCACCGGATGCTGCGGCATCCGGCTTCTGATCCTGCTCGGGGCCGTCGGAGTCGTCGTCGAAGAGAACCGGCTTGTCGATCTGCTTCGTCACCTGCGCGGGGTCGACCGCGAGGAGCAGCAGCGACACGATGAGCAGCACCGCGATGAAGCTGATGCCGGCGATGACGAGGGCCGTGACGACCGCGCGCTCGGCCTCGCCGGGGGCGCGCTGCTGGAAGAAGCCCATCGACACGAGGGTCACGATGCCCGCGAACAGGGCGGCCGCGAAGGCCAGCCCGAGCAGCTGGAGGGGCTTCATGAGGTCGCGGCGGGTGGGGCTTTCGTGGCTCACGCGGAGTCCTTCTGCGGGGTGGGATCGGCGGACGCGGACGCCTCCGCCGTGAGGTCGGGGTTATCGGCCTCTGCGGGGCGCGGCGAGAAGCCGGCGATGCCGAGGTACACGGCGACGATCGCGGCGTAGCCGCCGAACAGACCGACGCCGATCGTGATGCCGGTGAGGGTGAACGTGGCGTGCGCCTCTTCGATCGTGTAGTCCAGCGCGTACGCGGGCTGTACGAACAACAGTGCGACGCCGAGGAGGATCGTCAGGGCGCCGACGACCGCCGCGTCGCGGCTCTCGGAACGGGGACCGACCAGCGCGGCGGGCCGCGCGTCAGCGACACCGGGCGCGATCTCACGTCGCTCGCGACGGCCGAGGAGGCCGCGCCAGCCCGCGATGAGTTCGATGACGCCGCTGATGAGCGCCCATGCGATCACGATGACGAAGTAGCCGGTGACGGTGCGGAGCGGATAGAGGCCGCTCGCCATGCCCGCGACGACGGCGACGCCGCCCAGCGCGGCCGACGGCCAGCGGAGGCCCTTGGGGTAGACCAGCCACACCGCGAGCAGAAGCACGAGTCCGGTCGCGATCGTGAACCCGCTGAACACGGAGCTGCCGACCAGCGCGGAGTGGTCGGGAGAGAACGTGATCATGAGCGCGGCGAGCGCGGCGAACGCGGCGCGTGCGAGCTGCACGTGGCGCACGGCGAACGTGCGGGAAGCGGCTGAGGTCACGGTGTTCCTGCGGAGCGGAGGGTTCCCAGATGTGGGAACGGATGCCTCCAGTCTACGTGCGTCGCGCCTGAGAGCTTCCGGCACCTCGGCTGCCGGCGTCGGGTCAGTCCAGGGTGTCGAGGATCGCGGTGAGAAGCTCGAACGTGGTCAGCGGCGAGATGATCGCGAAGCGGAGCACGGGCTCGCCCGCGTGAGAGCTCGGCACGACGAAGGCCTGCTGCTCGTCGAGGAGGCGGGCCGACCATGCCTCGTAGTCGGCGAGCGTCCAGCCCTCGCGACGGAACACGACGACGGACAGCTGCGGGTCGCGCACGAGCGACAGGCCGTCGCGCGACTCGATCTCGTCGGCGATGCGGCGGGCGAGGTCGATGCCGTACTCGATCGTGGCGCGGTACTGGTCGGTGCCGTGGGTGGCGAGCGAGAACCACAGCGGCAGGCCGCGCGCCCGGCGGGTGAGCTGGATGGCGAGGTCCGACGGGTTCCAGTCCGGCTTGCCGGTGAGGGTGTCGAGGTACTCGGCCTTCTGCGTGTGGGCCGACAGCCCGAGAGCGGGCTCGCGGTAGATGAGCGCGCACGCGTCGAAGGGGGCGAACAGCCACTTGTGCGGGTCGACGATGACCGAGTCCGCGAGCTCGACGCCCGCGAAGACGGGGCGCATGCTCTCGACGAGCATGGCCGCCAGTCCGTAGGCACCGTCGACGTGGAACCAGATGCCGCGCTCGCGCGCCACCGCTCCGACGCTCGCGATGTCGTCGACGATCCCGAAGTTGGTCGTGCCGCCGGTGGCGACCACCGCGAACACCGCTTCGCCGTGCTGGTCCAGCACGCTCGCCAGCGCCTCGCCGTGCAGGCGCCCGTTCGCGTCGACCTCGGCCGTCGCGACATCGACGTCCATGACCGCGGCCGCCGACGCGATCGACGAGTGCGCCTCGGCGCTGCACACGATGACCCACCGGGGCGGGGTCGGGCGTCCCTCTTCGGCTGCGCGGCGGCGCGCAGCATCCCGTGCCGTCACCAGCGCCGAGAGGTTGCCGATCGTGCCGCCCTGCACGAAGACGCCTCCCGCGCCCGCCGGCAGGCCGAACTCCTTCGCGAGCCAGTGCAGCACCTCGTTCTCGGCGTACACCGCGCCGGCACCCTCGACCCACGAGCCTCCATAGATGGCGGATGCCGAGACCACGACGTCGAACGCGAGCGAGGCCTTGCTGGGGGCCGAGGGGATGAACGACAGGTACCCGGGGTGGTCGGTCGACACGCACGCGGGGGCGAGGACGTTCTCGAAGAGGGCGATCGCGCGCCGCGAGCCGATGCCCTCGGACGTGATCGAACCGGACGCCAGGCGCTCCAGGTCGCGTGGGGTCATCGGCTTGTCGAGCGGCACGTCCTCGTACAGCGCCCGGCGCCGCGCGTACTCGAGCACATCCTCGACGGTGTGACGCGTGTCGGCCGAGATCGCGTGCATCTGGTCGGGGGCGCTGGGCGAGGTCATGGGGTGCTCCTGCCGGTCGGGTGACACCTCACGCTAGAGGGGCGGCGGGCGCCGTTCAAGGGAGCGCCTGTCGCGGGCTGCTCGGACTGCAACGTCGTGCAACGTGCCCGCGCCTACCGTCGGATCAGAGGGCGGCGAACGCCCGCCCCAGGGAAGTGATATCGATGACGATCCTGACCGACTCGCACGCAGCCACCGCGACGCCTACTGGCACGATGCGCGCAGCCGTGGTCACCGCGCCCGACCGGCCGCTCCACGTGCGCGACGTGCCCATCCCCGCCCCCGGTCCCGGTCAGGCGCTGGTCAAGGTGCTGACCACCGGCGTCTGCCACACCGACCTCCACGCTGCCCGCGGCGATTGGCCCGTCGCACCGAAGTCCGACCTCATCCCCGGCCACGAGGGCTACGGCCGCGTCGTGGCCCTCGGCGACGGCGTCACCTCGCTCGCGGTCGGCGACCTCGTCGGCAACGCGTGGCTCTGGAGCGCCTGCGGTGTCTGCGAGTTCTGCCGCACCGGGTGGGAGACGCTGTGCCCCGACCAGCAGAACGGCGGCTACTCCGTCGACGGCAGCTTCGGCGAGTACATGCTCGTCGACGAGCGCTTCGCCGCCCGCATCCCCGAGGGCGCCGACCCCGTCGAGGTGGCCCCGATCCTCTGCGCGGGCGTCACCGTCTACAAGGGACTCAAGATGACCGAGGCCCGCCCCGGCGAATGGGTCGTGATCTCGGGCATCGGCGGCCTCGGCCACATCGCGGTGCAGTACGCGCGCGCGATGGGCCTGCGCGTCGCCGCCGTCGACATCGACGACGCGAAACTCGAGCTCGCCCGTCAGCACGGCGCCGAGCTCACGGTCAACGCGCTCACGCAGGATCCCGCCGCGGTCGTCCAGGAGCGCACGGGCGGCGCGCACGGTGTGCTCGTCACCGCGGTGCACCCGAAGGCCTTCGGCCAGGCCCTCGGCGTCGCCCGTCGCGGCGCGACCATCGTGTTCAACGGCCTCCCGCCGGGAGACTTCCCCGCCGACATCTTCGACATCGTCCTCCGCGCGATCACGATCCGCGGATCCATCGTCGGCACGCGGCAGGACATGATCGAGGCGCTCGACTTCTACGCGCGCGGCCAGATCCACCCGACCGTCGCCGTGGAGTCGATCGACGACATCAACGACATCTTCGAGCGCATGGAGCACGGCAGGATCGACGGCCGCATCGTGATGCGGTTCGAGTGAGACCCACGGGGTGACGCGGGACGGATGCTGCGGGCCGCAGCATCCGTCCCATCCATGCTCGCAACCGGCGGGGCACCGGGATCGAGCAGGAATGGAGAAGCACCGCCGAAACGCCGTGGGTAGCGTGAGGATCACGGGACGCGAAGGCGCCCACGAGCGTGAGGAGAGCATCATGGCGAAGACGACATCGGACGGCCTGTCCCAGGAGGAGCGGGAGGCGGTCAAGCAGCGCGCGAAGGAGCTGCGCGACCAGGCCAAGGCGGGCAAGAGCCGCGAGGCGGGCACGAAGCAGGTGCTCGAGGCGATCGCGAAGCTCGACGGCACCGACAAGGAGATCGCCGAAGGCCTGCACAAGGTGGTCGGCGAGGTCGCCCCCGACCTCGTGCCCAAGACGTTCTACGGCTTCCCCGCCTACGCGAACGCGAACGGCAAGGTCGTGGTCTTCACCCAGCCGGCCTCGAAGTTCAAGACCCGCTACGCCACGATCAACTTCGACGAGCCCGCCCGTCTCGACGACGGTGACATCTGGTCGACCGGCTTCGCCGTGCTCGCCTGGACGCCCGCCGTCGAGAAGAAGATCAGCGAGCTCGTCGCCACGGCGGTGGCCTGAGTTCTCACGGCCGGCGCACCTCGGGGCGCAGCATCCGTCATCGATACGGATGCTGCGCCCCGCCGTCGTCGGTGAGGTCAGTGGTCGTGGTCGGCCGGCGCAGCGGCCGCGCGGTCGGCGTGACCGAGGGGGCGGCCGGGGGCGATGCGGTCTCGCACGCGACGTTTGAGGGCGACGATGTCGGGGAAGCCGCCGTCGGCTTTGCGCGACCACACGAGCTCGTCATCGGCGTAGACCTCGAAGATCCCGCCCGTGCCGGGCTCGAGGGTCGCGCCGCCGCCCATGAGCTCGTCCTGGAAGGTGGTGAGGAGCTCTTGCGCGATCCATGCCGCGCGGAGCATCCACGCGCACTGCGTGCAGTAGACGATGCGGATCGTGTGTGTCATGCGGCTCTCCCCTCCGTCGCGAGGAACTCCTGGGCCGCTTCGCGGAACACGCGCGACCCCGGCGCGTTGAAGTGGTGCCGGCCCGGGATCTCGAGGAAGGTGCCGTTCGGCGCGGTGGCCGCGAGGGCTCGTGAGCGCTCGAGGATCGCGTCCTCCGACCCCGTTGCGAACAGCACCCGCTGCCGCGGCGGCCGCTCGGGATCGGGGTCGGCGTCACCGAAGCGCATGCCCTCGGCGAGTGCGATGAGGGCGCGCAGGTCGTTGTCGGGCACGCGCTCGGCGAGCTTCACGTAGTTCTGGGTGACGGGATCCTCGACGGGTATGCCCTGTTCGGCATACGCGCGCGCCTGCTCGATGCGCAGCCGGCCGAGCGGGCGCCCGTCGGGGATGCCGCCCAGCACCGCGCGGCTCACGTGCTCCGGCGCGTCGACCGCGAGCTGCCATCCGACGCGGGCGCCCAAGGAGTAGCCGACGTAGCGGACGCCGTCCACGAGATAGGTGTCGAGCACGGCGATGAGGTCGGCGACGAACGCGCCCATCGAGTATGCGAGCGGGTCGTCGGGCTTGTCACTCGCACCGTGGCCGCGCTGGTCGACGCCGATCACGCGGTACCCGGCGTTCGTGAGCATGCGCACCCAGCCGGTCTCCACCCAGTTGTCGCGGCAGCTCGACGCGAAGCCGTGCACGCACAGCACGGTCTCGGCGTCCGGCTCGCCCCACGTGTACGTGGCCACCTGGTATCCCTCGGCCGACATGATGTAGCTCGGCGACGGCATCTCTGTGCGCACGATCGGGGCGACGGCATCCATATCGCCATTCTGCTCCCACGCCCGCGCGCGTCTTCCCACCGGAGCCGGGAGAACGGTTCCCAGTCTTTCCGCCCGGGCGGAAAGGACGCGGAGGCTACCTCGCCGCACGCCGAATTTCAACCGGGCTGAGTGTCGGGCGGGCTCCGAATACGTTCACGTCATGAGCACCGACAACCGCGACCACCGCACGACGGACCCGCGGAGGACCGACGGGGACGTGGCTCGTGATCGCGACCTCACCCGCGACCCCGATGCTGACCGCACCCGTCCTCTCGACGCGACCCCCCGGACCGACACCACCCGCGAGCCCGGCGTGGTGACCGACCGCGACCGCGACGGCGTCCCCGACGCCCAGGAGACACGCCGCGCCCGCGACATCGACGGCGTCGCCGAGCACCGCGACGCATCGTTGCGCGACGTCGTCGTCGCGCGCGAGCGCGAGCGCTTCGGCGGGATCAAGTTCGGCAGTGCCTTCTTCGGCTGGCTCACGGCGCTGGGCGCGCTCGTCGCGCTGACCGCCGTGGTCGCGGCGATCGGCGCTGCCACAGGCCTCACCTCGCCCCGGGCGGTCGACGCCGCCGCCGAGGCCGCGACAGACGACATCGGCGCGGCGACCATCATCGGCGCGATCGCGATCGGCCTCGTGCTGTTCGTGGCCTACTTCGCCGGCGGCTACGTCGCCGGCCGGATGGCGCGCTTCAGCGGCGCCAAACAGGGCTTGGCCGTCTGGCTGTGGGCGATCGTCATCGCGATCGTCGTCGCTGTGATCACACTGATCGCGGGCAGCCAGTGGGACATCCTCGCGAACGTCGACATCTTCCCGCGTATCCCGGTGATTGCCGACACGGCTACCCTCACCGGCATCCTCACCGCCATCGGCGCCGCAGTGATCACACTCGTCGCCGCGATCCTGGGCGGCATGGCGGGCATGAGCTACCACCGCCGCGTCGACCGGGTCGGCCTCGACGGTGTGGACAGCGTCCGGTACTGAGCCTCGCACATCGAAGTCACCACGAAACGGAAGGGGATCCGAAATGGGTCTGGATGACGACATCAAGCACAACGCCGAAGACATGAAGGGCAAGGTCAAGGAGAAGGTCGGCGACGCGACCGACAACGAGCGCCTGCAGGCCGAGGGCGTGGCCGATCAGGCCAGCGCCAAGATCAAGAAGGCCGGCGACGACATCAAGGACGCGTTCACCGACGACCGCTGACGAATCGCACGACGACGCCTCGGGCCCCCGGCGGGCCCGGGGCGTCGTCGTGTGCGGGCCCGGTTCAGAACACGTCCCACTCGCGCGCCCGCTCGACGAGGGCGTCGATGACGCGCGTGGTCGCCGGCGACGGCGGCTCGCCGGCCCGGATCGCGAGGTGCAGCGTGTTGATCGGAGCCTCGTCCGACCGGTGGAGCACCTCGACGGTGCCCGCGCCGATGGCGGGCTCGGCGAGGTAACGCGGCAGCGCCGAGACGCCTGCTCCCGCCACAACGGCCGCGAGCACCCCGCGCAGGTCGGGCACCGTGATCGCCACGGCGTTCGCGGGTCGATGGCCGAACTGGCTGCGCCAGTAGCGGCGCACGATCGACAGGTCGGCGTCGTAGGCCACGAGCGGCAGGTGCTGCAGCGCTCTGGCGGGGTCGGTCGCGAGGCGCTTCCGGTCGATCGTGCGGGCGAGCGCCGGCGCTCCGACGAGCACGAACTCCTCGTCGACGAGCCCGCGATAGCGGATGCCGCGCACCGGCGTCCGCACCGACGACACCACCACGTCGAGCTCGCCGTCGGCGAGTCGCGCGAGCAGGTCGTGCGCGAGGCCCAGCGTGAACGCGAGGCTCACGCCCTGGCCGGTGAGCGGCGCGAGGGCGGGGATGACCCGCGCGGCCACGACGTCGCTCGCGCCGCCGATGCGCACCGTGTCGACGGGCCCGGTCGTCGCCGGCGTCGCCCAGACCTCCCGCAGCCGGTCGACCGGCCCGGCCACGCGCACCGCCAACGCGTCGCCCGCGGGCGTAGGGACGGCTCCGCGCGCCGAGCGCGTGAACAGCGGCGTGCCGAGCTCCGCCTCGAGCCGCACGATCCGCTCGCTCACGGAAGGTTGGCTCACGCCGAGCCGCGCGGCCGCCGCCGTGATCGACCCGGCGCGGTGCACCTCGACGAACGTGTGCAATAGATCGAGCTCTTGCACGCAGCATCCACCCATCAAGAAATCTATGACTGGGTTACAGCATAGGAAATGATGCCGATGGATGCCCCGTTCCCTTCGTGGGCGGCTCGCGCGAGTCGCCGACCTGAACAGGAGAAGACATGGCACACGTACTCATGGCGGTCACCGGCGCGGACGCCATCGCGCTCAACGACGGCACGGCGCACCCGACCGGATTCTGGGCAGAGGAACTCGTCGAGCTGCACCGCGGACTCGTCGCCGCGGGCCACACGGTCGACATCGCGACGCCCGGCGGCGTGCGCCCGCCGGTCGACCCCGGCAGCCTCGGCGGGGACTCCGCGGACGAGCTGCGCGGCTACCTCGCGTCGATCGACAGCCTGCTCGCCCACCCGCGCGCCCTCGCCGACGTGAAGATCGGCGAGTACGACGCCCTCGCGCTGCCCGGCGGCCACGGCCCGATGGTGGACCTCGCCACCGATGCCGACCTCGGGCGGCTCCTCGTCGACGCGGTCGACCGCGACGCGGTCGTCGGCGTGCTGTGCCATGGTCCGGCGGGGCTTCTGAGCGCCGTGCGCGAGGACGGCTCGTTCGCCTTCGCGGGGCGCCGGCTCGCGGTCTTCACCGACGAGGAGGAGCACCAGGGCGGGCTCAAGGACGCCTCGCCGTACTTCGTTCAGTCGCGGCTGCGCGATCTCGGCGCGATCGTCGAGTCGGGCGAGCCGTGGTCGGTCACCGTCGTCGCCGACGGCACCCTCGTGAGCGGGCAGAATCCGCAGTCGAGCGTGGCGACGGCCCAGCGGCTCGTCGAGGTGCTCGCGACGCGGTGACGTTCACGGCAACGGATGCTGCGGGCCGCAGCATCCGTTTCCGTGTCGGTGCGACGGGTCAGGCGACAGGCTGCTGCAGCTCGGTCACCCAGGTCGACTGCGGGCCGTCGGCCTGGAGGTACACCTCGCGGCAGGGGCCGTCGAACTCGCCGCCGTCGGCCGCGACCGCCTGCATGAAGGCACCCCACGCGGCGCCGATGCCGCTCATCTCACCGCGGTAGGTCGTGACGGCGGCGCGCTCGGCAGCGGGCAGCTCGACGACCTGCCAGCCGTCGCCCTCGACCGGCTCGTCGCCGGCGATCCACGAGACCCACACGCGCAGGTCGCCGCCCTCGAGCGACTCGTACCAGAACGTTCCGGGCTCGCGGTAGTCGACCCCCGCAGCCTCGAGGGCGTCGTGCAGCGGCGGCGAGATGCGGTCGATCACGGCGGGGACGTCCTCACCGCCGGGCGCCACGCCCGATGCCGCGTAGACGGTGACGGGTTCGAGCCGGCGGTATTCGATGGCGGTCATCCTGTGCTCTCCTTCGAGGTGGGGCGGCGATCGTCTCTCGCCCCCTGCATCCTCGTCCTGGGGGCGGACACAGGGGCGCGGCACAATGGCACCGTGCCCATTCTCAACAAGGACATGGTCCTCTGCATATCCCTTGCCGCCCGTCCGTCGAACATCGGCACCAGGTTCCACAACTTCCTGTACGACGAGCTCGGGCTGAACTTCATCTACAAGGCGTTCACGACCGACGACATCGAGGCGGCGATCGGCGGGGTGCGAGCACTCGGCATTCGCGGCTGCTCGGTGTCGATGCCGTTCAAAGAGGCGGTGATCCCGCTCGTCGACGAGATCGAGCCTTCCGCCGCGGCGATCGAGTCGGTGAACACGATCGTCAACGACGGCGGGCGCCTCGTCGCCTCGAACACCGACTACGAGGCCGTCGCCGAGCTGCTCGAGCGGCACGCGGTCGACCCCGCCCTTCCGGTGCTCGTGCGCGGGTCGGGCGGCATGGGCAAGGCGGTCGTGGCCGCGTTCCGCGGTGCGGGCTTCGACGATGTGACCGTGGTCGCCCGCAACGCCGAGGCCGGCGAGCAGATCGCCGCGAAGTACGGCTACCACAGCACGACGACCGACCCGGCACCCGGGCACGCGGTGCTGGTGAACGTCACCCCGCTCGGCATGACGGGGGCGGATGCCGACACCCTATCGTTCTCGCGGGAGCACGTCGCCGCGGCGCAGACCGTGTTCGATGTCGTCGCCTACCCCGCCGAGACGCCGCTGATCCGGGCGGCTCGGGATGCCGGCATCGCGGTCATCACGGGTGCCGAGGTGATCGCGCTGCAGGCGGCCCGGCAGTTCGAGCGGTACACCGGCGTCACGCCGACGCTCGACCAGATCCAGCGCGCCTCGGAGTTCTCCCGGCGGTAAGCCGGCTCGCAGCCGGTCGCGAGCCCGGGGATTCCTGCCGAGACCGGGGACGTCGCCCTCGGTCTCGGCGGAAACGCCCGGGCTCGACGATTCCGGCGACGTGTCAGGGCACGCGGTAGCCCGCGGCGCGGAACAGCTCGTACCACTCCGCGCGCGTGAGGGGGATGTCGGAGCCCTCCGCGGCACCGCTCACCCGCTCGGGGTTCGTCGTGCCGAGCACCACCTGCATGAGCGCCGGGTGGCGGGTGATCCACGCCACCGCGATCGCGATCGCCGGCACGTCGTAGGTCTTCGCGAGACGCTCGATCGCGGCGTTGAGCTCGGGGTGGTCCGGCGAGTCGAGGAACACGCCGGTGAAGAAGCCCGCCTGGAACGGCGACCACGCCTGCACCGCGATGTCGTGCAGGCGGCAGTAGTCGATGATCCCGCCGCCGTCGAGCGTGACGGACTGCTCCTCGCCCTGCATGTTCGCCGCGACACCCTGCGCGATGGTCGGGGAGTGGGTGATCGACAGCTGGATCTGGTTCGCGACGATCGGCTGACGCACGGACTTCTTCAGCAGATCGATCTGGCGCGGCGTGTGGTTCGAGACGCCGAACGCGCGCACCTTGCCCGCGGCCTCGAGCTCGTCGAACGCGCGTGCGACCTCGTCGGGCTCGACCAGGGCGTCGGGCCGGTGCAGCAGCAGGATGTCGATGTAATCCGTGTCGAGGGCGCGCAGCGACCCCTCCACCGACTCGACGATGTGCTCGTACGAGAAGTCGAAGTACGGGCCTTCGCGCACGATGCCCGCCTTGGTCTGGATGGTGATCTCCGCCCGCTCCGAGGGCGTGAGCTTCATCGCCTCGGCGAAGCGCACCTCGCAGCCGTGGAGGTCGCGGCCGTAGATGTCGGCGTGGTCGAAGAAGTCGATGCCGGCGTCACGTGCGGTGCGGACGAGCATGCGCACCGCGTCGTCGTCGAGATCCTGGATGCGCATGAGGCCGAGCACGACGTTGGGTGCTGGACGCTCGATGCCGCTGAGTTCGATGGTCTTCATGGGTTCGCTCTCGGGTCGGGGCAGTACTGCCCGGTCCACGTTAGGCATCGCCCACAAAGAAGTCCAACAACTGTATATTCTGCGATTGAGAAGCAGGACGAATGGATGCTGCGCCCCGCGGCTCCGTGAGACAGGAGGCGTCATGGAGCATCGCCAGCTGGAGTACCTGGTCACCCTCGCCGAGGAGCGTCACTTCACGCGCGCGGCTGAGCGGTGCCGCGTCTCGCAGTCCGGGCTGTCGGCCGCGATCCGCCGCCTCGAGCAGGAGCTCGACGCGAAGCTGTTCGAGCGGACCACCCGCTCGGTCGAGCCGACGCCTGCGGCCCTCGCGCTCCTGCCGCACGCCCGCGAGATCCTCGCCCAGGCGGCCGCGGGGCGGGACGCCGTCATCCGCGCCTCGCACCAGCTCGCCGGGTCGCTGCGTGTCGGTGCCGAGCAGTGCCTGGGCGCCATCGACGTGAATCTGCTCCTCGAGCGCTTCCACCGCCGCCACCCCGCCGTCGACATCCAGTTCGTGCAGGCGGGGTCGCATCAGCTGGTCGACCACATCACGGCCGGCGAACTCGACGTCGCCTTCGTGGCGAGCTCCGACCCGGCGCCGGCGCCGGCGCTCGAGGAGCTCGCGCGGATTCCGCTCACGCTCCTCGTCCCGCCCGGCCACGCGCTGGCCGAGCGCCCGGTCTCTCGCTGGAAGGACCTCCGCGACGCCGACTTCGTGGACTTCCGCCCGGCGTGGGCCCTGCGCACCATCAACGACGACGCGTTCCAGCGGCATGGCGTCGAGCGGCGCGTGCGCTGCAGCGTCGACGACGTCCACACCCTCCTCGACCTCGTGGTGCGCGGACTCGGCGTCGCGATCGTGCCGCAGCATGTCGCGAACAAGCCGCAGGCACGGGGACTGGTCGCCCTGCCCGTCCCCGCCGGCGCCCCGGAGTGGGTGGTTTCGACCCTCGTGGCCGGCACCGCCTCGCTCGCGCCCCGCCTGCTCGAGATCCTCGACGAGGAGCGTGCCGAAGCCGAGGCCGCATGACCGTCGTGCTGGTCGAGGGCGAGAGCGACCGGATCGCCCTCGAGACCCTCGCGTCGCGGGCGGGGGTTCGGGTGCCGCGGGTCCATGTCGTCGGCGGCTCCAAGGGCGCCCGTCGCGCCGTCGCAGAGCTCACCGGGGAAAGGCTCGTCGGACTCGTCGACGTGGGGGAGCGCGCCGACTTCGAGCGTGTGCTCGAGACGGTGTTCGTCTGCGATCCCGATCTCGAGGCGGAGTTCGTGCGGGCTCTCGGGATCGAAGGGGTCGAGGCGGTGATCGCCGAGCAGGGGGAGCTCGACTCGTTCCGAAGTCTGCAGCGGCAGCCGTTCCAGCGCGATCGCCCGGTCGAGGCGCAGCTCGCGCGCTTCTTCGGCGGCCGCAGCGGCAACAAGGCCCGCTACGCCCGGCTGCTCGCCGAGGCGGTGCCGCTCGAGCGGGTGCCGCCGCCGCTCGCTGCGCTGCTCGCTGCGCTCTGACCGGGACCGCACCGTGCTCTGATCAGGGGTCGTGCGGCAGCATCCGTCGTCCTGGCGGGTCATGAGACCGTTCTCACCCGCCGATCGCCGCCCGTTCACCGGGCGGTCGCGGGTCGGTCGCCCGCTCGTCAGCGCACGGCCGATCGGCACCGGTTGCGTCGAGGCATGAGTCGAATCCCCACACGACGCGTCCTGCCGCGCCTTCTCGCCGCGGCAGCAGCGACGGCCACCGCCCTCGCCCTCCTCCCCGCCACCGCGGCCTCCGCCCAGCCCGTCGCCGCGGCGTCCGCGAACTCGCAGTCGCCGTACGTGCAGACGCACGTGCCGACCCTGGTCGCTCGTGCCACGCTGTCGGCCGACCATCTCGAGCCGGGCCCGGCATCGGGTGCCCTCGCCGGCGCGGCCAACGGCCGCACCGGCCCGTGGGACGGCCAGGTCATCCCCGGCTTCTCGGCCGCAATCGACAACGGCGACGGCACGTTCTGGGCCCAGCCGGACAACGGGTTCGGCAGCAAGGGCAACTCGGCCGACTTCCTGCTGCGCAACTACCTCGTGCGCCCCGCCTGGCAGACGGCCGAGGGCGGCGCCGGCGAGATCCGGATCGAGCGGTTCGTGTCGTACAACGACCGCAACAACGTGCTCGACTTCCCGATCGTGAACGACGGCACCGCCGACCGCCTGCTGACCGGCGCCGACTTCGACATCGAGTCGGTCGTGAAGGCCAAGGACGGCACGTTCTGGGTCGGCGAGGAGTTTGGCCCGTTCCTGCTGCACTTCGACGCGGAGGGCACGCTGCTCGAGGAGCCGTTCGCGCTCGACGGCGCCAAGTCGCCGCAGAACCCGTACCTGCAGCCGGGCGAGACCCCGCGCGTGCGCGCGAGCCGCGGCTTCGAGGCCCTCGCGGCCTCGGTCAGCGGGCGCTACCTGTACCCGGTCGTCGAAGGCTCATACGCGGACGACAGCGACCTGCGCCGCCGCGAGATCCTCGAGTTCGACACGCGCGCCGGCGCCTACACCGGCCGCACGTGGAGCTACCAGACCGACCAGGAGCCGAACGTCATCGGCGACGCGTTCACCGTGCGGGGCGACGTGCTGCTGCTCATCGAGCGCGACGACTTCGAGGGCGAGCAGGCCGTCACCAAGCGCGTGTACGAGGTGGACCTGCGCCGCACCGACGCCGAGGGCTACCTCGAGAAGACCCTCGTGCTCGACGCCCTCCGCATCGCCAACCCGAGCGGCATCGGCGCGGGCGACGGGTACGGCACCGACGAGATCTACTCGCTGCCCGTGCAGTCGTTCGAGACCGTCGTTCAGTTGAAGGACGGCAGCCTGCTCATCGGCAACGACAACAACTACCCCGGCAACGACGCGCGCATTCCCGGCACGCCCGACGACACCGAGTTCGCGATCATCGACCTCGACAAGACGAAGATCGAGCCGTCGACGGTCAGCCTCATCGGCCACCGCGGCGCGAGCGGCTCGCGTCCCGAGCACACGCTCGCGGCGTACGAGACGGCGATCGTGCAGTGCGCCGACTACATCGAGCCCGACGTCGTGTCGACGAAGGACGGCGTGCTCGTCGCCCGTCACGAGAACGAGATCGGCGGCACCACGGATGTCGCGTCCCACCCCGAGTTCGCGGCGCGCAAGACCACGAAGCTCATCGACGGCACCTCGATCACCGGCTGGTTCACCGAGGACTTCACGTTCGCCGAGCTCCGGACGCTCCGCGCCAAGGAGCGGCTGCCGCAGACGCGTCCCGCGAACACCGCGTTCGACGGGCTCTACGTCATTCCCACGCTCGACGAGGTGATGGACCTCGCGCGCCACTCGGTGAGCTGCGACGGCCGGCCCGTCGGCGTGTACCCCGAGACGAAGCATCCGTCGTACTTCGACTCGATCGGTCTCTCGCTCGAGGAGCCCCTCGTCGCGGCCCTGCAGGCGAACGGACTCGACCGCGCGAACGCACCGGTGATCCTGCAGAGCTTCGAGACCGCGAACCTGCGCGACCTCGCGCGGCTCACCGAGGTCACGCTCGCGCAGCTCGTGAACGGGTCGGGCCGCCCGTACGACTTCGCGCTCGCGGGTGACACGCGCACCTACAAGGACCTCGTGACGCCGGCCGGCCTCGCCGAGATCGCCACCTACGCCGACGGCGTGGGCCTCGAGAAGTCCGTCATGATCCCGCGCACCGCCGACGGCCGCCTGGGCACGCCGACGCCGGTCATCGCCGACGCGCACGCCGCCGGGCTGACGGTGCACGGCTGGACGTTCCGCGCCGAGAACCAGTTCCTGCCGGTCGACTTCCGCTCGAGCGCCGACCCGGCCGCCTACGGCGACCTGGACGGCGAGATCCGCGCGTTCGTCGCCGCGGGCATGGACGGCGTCTTCAGCGACCACCCCGGCATCGCCGCGGTGACCATCGACACGGTGACCCTCGCGGGCTGAGCCGGTCGACGACCCATCGCACCGACGAAGTGGGTGATGCTGCGGCATCACCCACTTTGTGCGATACGGCACGTCACGAGTGCCTGGCACAATGCGGAGGATGACCGATCTCGATACCCTCGCCACCGAGTCGTACCTGTACGGATTCCCGCTCGTCTTCAACCTCGAACAGGTGATCCGCTACACGACGACCGGTGTCGGGGCCAACCCGCAGGCGCCGTTCAACACGTTCTCGCACGCGCGCACCCTGGCCTCGGCCGCCGACACGTTCGTGTCGATCAACAACGACACCGTCTATTCGATGGCCTCGCTCGACCTCGGGGTCGGGCCGGTCCGCCTCTCGGTGCCGACCACCGACCGGTACTACGTGCTGCAGTTCGTCGACGCCTGGACCGACAACTTCGCCTACGTCGGCACACGCGGCACGGGCGACGAGGCCGGCGAGTACCTGATCGTCCCGCCCGCATGGGACGGGGATGCTGCAGGCTTGACCGTCGTGCACGCGCCGACGCGCGTGGTGTCGATCGTGGGGCGCTGGTCATGCGCGGGCACCGACGACCTGCCGGCCGTCCACGCGCTGCAGGATGCCACAACGCTCACGCCGCTCGATCCAGACGCTGTGGCCACGGGCATCCCCGCGGTCGAGCCCCAGGGCGACGACGTGCTCGACTTCTGGGAGAAGTACCGCGTGTGGTCGCAGACGTTCGCGCCCGCTCCCCGCGACGAGGCGCTGCAGGCGTCGTTCGCCGCCCTCGATCTCACGAGCGACGCGCCGGTCGGCCGGCGGAACGAGGAGCAGCAGGCCGCGCTGCGCACCGGCTTCCGGGCCGGCGCGGGCGTGATCACGAAGGCGATGGCGGGGGCTGCCACCGGCGCGAAGCCGGGTGCCTGGTCGAACACCCTCCACGTCTTCGACTACAACCTCGACTTCTTCGAGGTCGGCACCAAGGACGACGCCGCGTGGAAGATCGCCGACCCGAAGGTGCGGATCGTCGAGCGCGCCGTCGCCGCCCGGGCGGGCCTGTGGGGAAACCACGGGTACGAGGCCGCCTACGTGATGACGTTCCTCGACAGCCACGGGCAGCCGCTCACGGGTGAGCACGAGTACGAGCTTCGGCTCTCGCCGCCGCCGCCCGTCGCCGCCTTCTGGTCGGTCACGATGTACGCGCTGCCGGAGTTCTACCTCGTGCCGAACGAGATCGACCGCTACTCGGTGGGCGACCGCACCCCGGGGATCGTGACCGACGCCGACGGCGGTCTCACGATCCGCATCAGCCGCACGCGGCCGTCGGATCCGGATGCCGCGGCCAACTGGCTGCCGGCACCGGAGGGTGCGTTCCGCCCGATCCTGCGGATGTACATGCCGGGCGAGGCGGTGCTGAACGGCACGTACGCCCCGCCGCCGATCACCCGCCTCGACGCCTGACGATCCCGGACGCCCGTGAGACGGAGGGCGGGCGGGGCACCGGGTGCGCGGCCGCCACAGCACGGGGGCCGGGGCGGCGCGGCGCCGGGCAGGGCGCTCAGCGTACGCGGCGGCCGTGGGCGAGGTCGATGAGCCGGGAGAGCACATCGCCGGCGCGCAGGCCGTTGTGCTCGTGCTCGCTCGTGATCCACGGCGTCACGCCGGGGAGGAGACGTGCCGTCTCCATGGAGAACTCGAGCGGCACGTAGACGTCGTTGACATACACCGCAGCGGCGCCGCGTGCATCGGATGCCGCGATCGCGTCGGCGTCGTAGAGCGACGGCCACTCGAACTCGGCGAGCGCCAGGGTCGCGTCGCGCCACGGCTGGAACCCGGGGACCGTGTCGAGCCACTCCCGGCGCACGTGCTCGCCCGTGAAGAGCGTCGGGTCTTCTCGGAAGTCGACGGGCTCGGTGCGCTCGGCCGACCACCGGGTGGCATGACCGTCGGCGTAACTCGACTCGTGGAACACATAGTACAGCGGGTTGCGCGCGCCGAACGGCATCGCCGCGGCGAGGTCGTGACGGAAGGCGTTCGACCGCGGGTCGCGTTCGAGCAGGCCCCACAGGGTCTGCCAGCCGTCGTTGGTGCCGAGCGCCGAGCCGACCGAGCGCACACGCGAGACCGAGGCGACCTCGCCGCCGGGGAGCACGAGCTCTCCGTCGACCGCGAGATCGATCACGCGTCGCATCGCATCGCGGTGAGCCGGGAAGCGGCGGTAGTACTTCTCCGACTCCTCGCGCATCTTGTCGTACGTCAGCGCGTAGACGTCGTCGGGATGCCGCCCCACGGCGCTCAGACCACCGGTGATGTAGACGTGCTCGAGGGACGCAGCATCCGTCGAGAGATACGCCAGAGTGGTGAACCCGCCGAAGGACTGCCCGAGGACGCTCCACCGCTCGGCGCCGAGGTGCTGGCGCACGGCCTCGCCGTCGCGCACGATCGCGTCGGCGCGCAGGTGCGTGATGTACTCGGCGAGCTCGGAGGCGTCGCGCTCGAGGTCGTCGTCGCCGACGGGGGTGGAGAGTCCGGTCCCGCGTTGGTCGAGCAGCACGACGCGGTAGTGCTCGAGCGCCGCGTCGAGCCACGACGGCCCCGACGGGGAGTGGAACGCGCGAGGCGCCTCGTGCCCCGGCCCGCCCTGCAGGAACACGAGGTACGGCAGGCTCTCGCCGCCCTCTCGCGTGACGACCGCGGCGTGGATGTCGATCGTTCGCCCATCGGCCGGATCGCCCCACACCAGAGGCACCGTGAGGAAGTGGTCGTCGATGGTCAGATCCTGCATGCGGCGCGTCGTCACGGACATGCGAACGAGCCTAGGCGCCGCCGCCGACGTCGATCGTGGAACGGACGGTGACCGTGAAGTCATCGACGTTGCGCAGGTGGGAGCGAATGCTGGATTCCGCCGCGGTGGCGAGGAACGAGGCATCCGTCTCCGCAGCGGCGATGACGATCGCGTCGCCTTGGAGGCGGTGTCCGACCCAGCGAAGGCGGACTCGGTCGATGCGCTGGACGCCGTCGACGTGCTCGATGGCGTGCTCTGCGCGGGCGACGAGTTCCGGTTCGACACCGTCGAGGAGCCGGCGGCCGACGCTGCGCACCGTGCCGATGAGCAGCACGAAGATCGCGGCCGCGATGATGAGCCCGACGATGGGATCGGCGAGCGGGAAGCCGAGAAGCACGCCGATGCCGCCGAGCACGACCGCCAGAGACGTGAAGCCGTCGGTGCGGGCATGGACGCCGTCGGCGACGAGCGCCGCCGAGCCGATGCGCTTGCCGACCCGGATGCGGTAGACGGCGACCGCCTCGTTGCCCGCGAATCCGATGACGCCCGCGGCGATCACCCACCCGAGGTTGTCGAGAGGCTGCGGATGCAGGATGCGGTCGATCGCCTGCCAGGCCGCGATCACGGCCGACAATGCGACGACGAACACGATGAACAGCCCAGCGAGGTCTTCGGCGCGGCCGAGCCCGTACGTGTAGCGACGGGAGGCGGCGCGACGGCCGAGCACGAACGCGATCCACAGCGGCACGGCCGTGAGGGCATCGGAGAGGTTGTGGACAGTGTCGGCGAGGAGAGCGACCGAGCCGCTGAACGCCACGACGATCGCCTGCACCACGGTCGTCGCGAGCAGGATGACGAGGCTGATCTTCAGGGCGCGGACGCCGGCGGAATGCGCCTCCATCGCGTCGTCGATCGAGTCCGCGGCATCGTGGGAGTGCGGCACGAACAGCTCGTGAAGGACGCCGCGGAAGCCGCCGGGGTGGGAGTGATCGTGGTCGCCGTGCGAGTGGTGGTGACCGTGGTCGTGGGTGCCGTGACCGTGGTCATGGGTGCCGTGGTCGTGGTCGTGGGTGCCGTGGTCGTGGTCGTGGGTGTCGTGGGAGGAGGAGTCGTCGTGGTCGGCGTGGTGCCGGTCCTCGTCGTGGGAGGGGGAGCCGTCGTGGTCGGCGTGGTGCCGGTCCTCGTCGTGGGCGTGGTGTCCGGTGGTCTTCGCGCTCATTCGGGGGTCTTCTCCGTGTGGTGGTGGCGGGGGGTGCCGCCCAGCGAGTGCTCGGCCTGGTAGATCGCGTCGGCGACCAGGCGCGAGGCGTGCTCGTTCTCGAGCCGGTAGAACACGCGCTGACCCTCCTGACGGGTCGAGACGATGCGCGCGAGCCGGAGCTTGGCGAGGTGCTGCGAGACGGCCGCCGGGGACTTCTCGACGATGTCGGCGAGGTGGTTCACCGACAGCTCGCCCGAGTCCTGCAGCGCGAGGACGATCCGCACCCGGGTGGCGTCGGCGAGCATCGCGAAGACCTCGACCGCGAGTTCGACGAAGGGGCTGTCGACTGCGTATCCGCATCCCTGCTTATCTGCACTCATACGCAGATACTACGACATCAAGGTCATGTGGCAGAGCGGCCGTGACTGCCGCCCCCTCCTGACTCAGCCTCTCGCGCGCCGCTTGTCGCGGGATGGCACGAACCGGAACCGCCGCGGCCGCCGGGTCGCACCCTGGGCGACGGTCGGCAGCACGATGGGCTGCGTGACGATCGCGTCGACGACCATCGAGCCGTCGGTCGGACCGATGACCGCGATGGGGGTGGTCGGCGTCGCGACCATGGGAGTCACTGGCTGCCTGGCGAGCCGACGGTGCGCGTGGATGTACGCGGGCACGAGCACGACCACGGCGCCGAGCCACGCGAGCGGGTTGCTCGCCGCGACGCCGATGAAGCCGAAGATGCTGCCGAGCACGACGGCCGCGCCGACGCGCATGACGAGCTCGATGACTCCGGTAACGGTGGGGATGAGGGTGTGGCCGAGCCCCTGCAGAGCGCCGCGGAGGACGAAGAGGATGCCGAGGATCCAGTAGGTCGCGCCGTTGATGGCGAGCATCTGCGCGGCGAGGTCCACGACCTCGGCCGAGCCTTCGTCGATGAAGAGGCGCACCGTCATCGCCCCGAAGGCGATGAGCAGGGCACCGAGCACGATGGCCGCACCCACCGACATCCACGTGGCCTGGATCACGCCGCGGCGGATCCGGTCGGGTCGGCCGCCGCCGTGGTTCTGGGCGACGAACATCGACACGGCGAGGCCGAGCGACTGGAGCAGCGCGACCGCGAGGCCGTCGACGCGGGATGCTGCGGTGTAGGCGGCGACCGCGTCTGCGCCGAGCTCGTTCAGCGCGACCTGCACCGACAGCGTTCCGATCGCGATGATCGAGGCCTGGAAGCCCATCGGCAGACCCAGGCGGAGGTGCTCCGCGAGCTCGGCCCGGCTCACACGCCAGTCGCTGCGACGGACATGGAGCACCGGCATCCGTCGCCGTACGAACTCGAGGCACAGCAGCACCGAGATCGCCTGCGACACCACGGTCGCGAGCGCCGCGCCACCCACGCCCCAGCCGAACGGGCCGACCATGACGATGACGAGCACGACGTTGAGCGCGCACGCGAGCGTGAGGAACACGAGCGGCGTACGCGAGTCGCCGATGGCGCGAATGATCGCCGACAGGTAGTTGAAGAACATCATCGCGCCGGCGCCGAGGAAGCTGATCTGCGCGAAGACGATCGCGTCGTCCATGAGTTCGGCGGGTGTCTGCAGCAGCTCGAGCAGGGGTGCCGTGAGCAGCGGTGCGCCGACGGTGAGCAGCAGCGTGCAGATGCGGGTGAGGATCGTGCCCGCCGCGACCGAGCGCCGCACCGCCGCGTCGTCGCGCGCGCCGAACGCCTGCGCCGTCGGGATCGCGAAGCCCGACGTGAGACCCCACGCGAATCCGAGCAGCAGGAACAGCATGCTGCCCGTCGCGCCCACCGCGGCGAGCGCGTCGACGCCGAGATGGCGCCCCACGACGACGGCGTCGACGAAGTGGTACAGCTGCTGCACCACGTTGCCGATGAGCAGGGGGACGGAGAACAGGACGATGACGCGCCACGGGCGGCCCGTCGTCAGGGCGGTGGTCATGAGGGCGGCTCTCGAACGAGAAGACGAGGGGGGACGGATGCCGCGCCCGCAGGCGACGGAGAGGTGCCGAGTGGCAGACGCCCAGTGTATCGAATCGATTCGGAAGCGCCATCCTCGGTGCGGGTATTTGCGCAAAACCGGGATGGCCGATTCGATCTTCGTGTCGACCATCGTGTCGTACAGATGTTCGCCTTTCGCCCTTCCCTCTTCGGCCAGGAGTCGCTAGAATATGGATCAGAGATTCGAAGAAGGCGCCCTTCAGCGGGGCTCAGAGATGGCGCGGTTTCGGCCGCGGGCAGGTGTTGAGGTGGATCGCGTGTGATGCGCGGGAATCTCGCCCCGTTTTCTCTCTGACTGCGAGTCTCATGTCTGCGATCCCCGCCCCCGATCCCGGCGCTCACGACGCCGGCGACGATGCTCGTACGGCGTTCGTCCGGCTGGGGCGGCTGGTCGACGCGTTCGAGTCCGGCCGCAAGTCCCGTGCGGTCGCGGAGGCGGCGGAGATCCGATTGCTGGCGGATGCCGCCGCCGCCGTGGCACGACCGCCACACGCGTCGCCGGAGCGGGCGCGGCGGGCGGAGCTGGACCGGAGGGCGCTGGTGGCCGACCTGGCGACGTCGACCCGGGTCTCGGAGTGGACCGTGAACCGGCTGCTCAGCGAAGCCAGCGATCTATGCGATCGGTTCGCGGCCGGTGTCGTGGCGCTGGAGCGGGGCGAGATCTCCCGGCAGCACCTCGCGGTGATCCACGACGCCGGCGCTCCGATCTCGGACGACGCCGCCCGCGCCGAGTTCGTAACGCTGGCGTTGGCACGAGCGACGAGCCTCACGCCGGCCCGGCTGGCCTCGGTACTGCGAGCGATCGCCGAACGGTTCCTCGAGCACACCCTCGAGGAGCGTCACCGGAACGCCGTCGCCGGGCGTCGCATCGAAGTCGTCGATCTGCCGGACGACATGGCCGCGCTGACGGCGATCATGCCCGCGACACTGGCGCACGGCATCGAGGACCGCCTCACCCAGCAGGCCCGCTCCGTCATCGCCGCCCGCGGCACCGGCGTCGGCGACGTCGAAGACGCGGACGAGGTCGACGAGGTCGACGAGGTCGACGAGGTCGACGAGGTCGACGAGGTCGACGAGGTCGACGAGCGCACCATGGACCAGCTGCGCGTCGACATCCTGACCGACACCCTGCTCACCGCCGGCCCCACGGACTGCGTCGCCGGCACCGGGCTGGACGCGATCCGCGCCACCGTGCAGGTCACTGTCCCGGTACTGGCCATGACCGGGGCGTCCACCGAGCCGGTCCTGCTCGCCGGGTACGGCCCGATCGACCCCGACACCGCCCGCATCCTCGCCGCCGGCGCCCCCGGCTGGGAGCGCGTGATGACCTCCCCGGTCAACGGGTGCGTGCTCGCTGTCGATCGATACCGGCCGGGCGCCGCGCTGAACCGGTTCCTCGCCGCCCGTGACGAGCGCTGCCGATTCCCCGGCTGCCGCCGCCCCGTCTGGCGCTGCGACATCGACCACACCATCCCCGCCGCCGAAGGCGGGCCCACCCACCACGCGAATCTCGCCCACCTCTGCCGTCGTCATCACACGCTCAAGGGCGTCACCGCGTGGTCGGTCGAGCAGGTCTCACCTGGCGTGCTGGTCTGGATCAGCCCCACCGGCCGCAAGCACACCGACCACCCCGAACCCGTCGTCAGATTCGTGCCCGATGTCACCGTCGACCGGATCCGCCGCAGGATGCGCGAGCCCTGGCTGTTCGACGCGGACGACCCGCCCGGATCCCCGGGCGCACCACCCTTCTAGCCGGATCGCCGAGTGGCGGCATCCGTCATCGCGCTCCCGCGAATCGCCACGCGGCGCAGTCCCGTGACGAGCACGCCGCCGACGAGAAGGGCCCCTCCGACGACCTCCGCGGTCGTGGGGATCTGACCGAGCAGCAGCGCCGCCGACGCCATCGCGACGACCGGGGCGAGCAGCACCCACGGCACCACCGCGGCGGACGGGTTCCGCGCCAGCAGGCCGTTCCAGATCGAGTAGCCGATGATCGTGCAGAGCACGGCGGTGTAGAGCGTCGACACGAGGGACTGCCAGCCGAACGCCGCGAGCCCCGCGGCGATCGCGGACGGACCCTCGACCACGAACGAGAGCATCAACGCGGGGATGGGCACCACCAGCGCCGACCACACGGTGAGCGACAGCGAGCCCAACCGCCCAGGTCCGCTGACAGCGCCGGCGCGACGCGAGATGACGTTGCCGATGCCCCATGAGAACGCCGCGGCGAGCGCCAGCGCCACGGCGAGCGCGGGCGCGTCGCCGCCTCGGCCGGCCGCGACGATCGCGAGCCCGACCACGCCGAGTGCAACGCCCGCGATCTGAGGCACGGTCGGGCGTTCCCGGAGAACGGCGGCGGCGATGAGGATCGTGAACACCGCCTGCGCCTGCAGCACGAGCGCGGCGAGCCCCGGCTGCAGCCCCAGCGCCATCGACGTGTACAGCAGCCCGAACTGCCCGAGGCTCATGAACAGGCCCACGCCGACGACCGTGCGCCACGACGTGCGCGGCCGCGGGACGACGAAGACCGCGAGCGCGACCACCAGGAAGCGGATCGCGACGAACAGCAGGGGCGGCACGCCCGCCATTCCCCAGTCGATCACGACGAAGTTGAACCCCCAGAACGATGCCACGGCCGCCGCCAGCACCATGTCGCGTCTCTTCACGAGTCCCACTCCACCCGAACCATGGATGAAGCACCAGCGATGCTTTCTCCATGAAACGATGTAGCGTTGCTTCATGATCGACCTCGAAGCGGTGCTGTCCCTTCGCGCGGTCGCCACGCAGGGCAGCGTGGTCGCCGCGGCGACGAGCCTGGGCTACACACCCTCCGCGGTGTCGCAGCAGGTGAAGCGCCTCGAGCGCGAGACCGGCATCGCCCTCCTCGAACGCGCCGGACGCGGAGTGATCCTCACCGAGGCCGGCACCCGCCTCGTCGTCGCCTCCACGCCGATCCTCGCCGACCTCGAGCGCCTCCGCGCCGATCTCCAGCTCGCCGCCGGG
This sequence comes from Microbacterium trichothecenolyticum, assembly GCF_041938625.1. Classification (GTDB taxonomy): domain Bacteria; phylum Actinomycetota; class Actinomycetes; order Actinomycetales; family Microbacteriaceae; genus Microbacterium; species Microbacterium trichothecenolyticum_D. The sequence goes on from NZ_CP169427.1 coordinate 4,579,014, forward strand.
ATCGACGACCGGGTGGTGGGCGAGATCAGGCTCGCCGCATTCTCGACCGTCGTGCGCGGACTGGTCATCCCGGTGCTGAGCGAGCTGGCCGAGCGCCACCCCGACCTCTCCGTGCCGTTGCGTGAGAGCGAACCGTGGGAGACGATCGCGCTCGTCGCGTCGGGCCAGCGCGACCTCGGCATCGTGCATCGGTGGGGCGGCGTCGCCTTGGCGATGCCCGACCACCTCGTCTCGACGCCGCTGTTCACTGATGTCGCCGACGTCATCCTGCACCGCGACCACCCGCTCGCCGGTCGCAGCGCACTGCACCCCGAAGAACTGGCCGGCCAGACGTGGGTCGCGACGTTCGAGGCCACGATCTGCCGGCAGTGGCTGCGGCGGCTCTTCGACGGCGTGCCCAACGCGCCGCACATCGTGCATGAGTCGATGGAGTTCCAGAACCACCTCGAACTCGCGCGCGCGGGCCGCGCGGTCGCGCTCGTGCCGCGGCTCGGCCGGGGCGACCTCGGCCCCGACCTCGTCGCGATCCCGACGGTCGAGCCGGCGTCGACGCGCGACGTCCTCGCGGTCCACCGCCGCACGCAAGAGGATTCGCCCGCGCTGCGCACCACGCTCGACGCATTCGTCGAGCACGCGCGCAGAATGTGACATCACGGATGCTGCGGCCGCAGCATCCGTCCCCCGCTTCAGGTGTGCCCGACCTCATACGCCGATACGAGGTCGCGGAACCCGTCGCGGAATCGCGACGGGTCGTGACATGATTCCTCCAACCGCGGAGGGAAGCAGCATGAAGCGGTCGCGAGAGGTCTCGGCAGAGGACTCGTCCCTGCCGCCTTACCGGCGCACTTTCGCCGGAGTGCTGGGCGGCCTCCTGGGACTCCTGGTGCTGAGCGTCATCGCCGGCGTGCTGGTCGTCGCCCCCCTCGCCCCGGCCATCGCCATCTCCGGGCACGCGGCCAGTTCCGCCGTGTCGCTGTTCGACGGCATGCCCAGCTACCTCGAGATCGACCAGCTGATGCTGCCGACCACGATCTACGCCCGCGACCCCGCCAGCGGGCAGGACGTCGAGCTGACCTCGTTCTACGACCAGAATCGCGAGCCCGTCGAGTTCGACCAGGTCTCGCTCGTCATGTACGACGCGATCCTTGCCTCCGAGGACCCTCGGTACTACCAGCACGGCGGCATCGACATCCTCGGAACGACCCGCGCTCTCCTCAAGAACGCCCAGGGCGGTCAGACGCAGGGCGGTTCCTCGATCAGCCAGCAGTACGTGAAGAACGTGCTGGTCCAGCGCTGCGAACGCGACGCGGAGACGGTGTACGAGACGAACGAGGCGGGTGAGACGGTGGTCGACGAGAACGGCCCCGTGGTGAAGATGACTCGCGACCAGGTGCTGCAGGAGTGCTGGAGGGACGCGACCCAGGCAGAAGGTGTCGAGGGCTACGAACGCAAGCTCCAGGAGATCCGCTACGCCGTCCAGCTCGAGCAGAAGTACTCGAAGAACGACATCCTCCTGGGCTACCTCAACATCGCGAACTTCGGCGGCACGACCTACGGCATCGAAGCCGCGGCGCGCTACTACTTCAGCACCACGGCCGCGAACCTCACCCTCACCCAGGCGGCGACGCTCGCCGGCATCGTGCAGAACCCCAATACGTTCCGTATCGACCGGTCCGCGGGCTCGATCTTCGGGGCCGACGGCACCCGGTACAACAAGGCCGCCGACGGTCTGGTCGACGACGTCACCCCCGGCACCCTCGCGGGGCTCGACACCCTCCTCGACGAGGGGACGATCACACCGGAGCAGTACCTCGCCGCCGGCGACGCCTACAGCGCGACCAAGGGCCGGCAGCTCTACGTGCTCGACCGGATGCGCGAGGACGGCCGCATCACCGCCGAGCAGTACGTCGCCGCGGCGATCGAGCCGATCACCCCGGCGCTGCAGCCGCCGCCCACCAGGTGCGGGTCCAGCGCGGCACCGTTCTTCTGCCAGTACGTGGTGAACACCGTGCAGTCGGACCCGGACTACGCGAGCGCCTTCGGCGAGACGCCGGAGGACCGGCAGAAGTCGCTGACGCGTGAGGGCCTGAACATCTACACGACACTGGACTGGAACCTGCAGAACGCTTCGCAGGACGCCATGCACCGGTACGCACCCGAGACGGTCGCGGGCATGTCGTTCGGATCGGCGTCGGTCAGCGTTGAGGTCAACACGGGCCGCATCCTGGCGATCAGTCAGAACAACCGGTTCACGGAGGACCGCGATCTCGCCCTCACCGACCCGGTGTACAGTTCGCTCGTCTACGCGGGCGACATGATGCACGGGGTCTCGACGGGATTCCCGACCGGATCGACCTTCAAGCTGTTCACCCTCGTCGACTGGCTCGAGACCGGGCACACGTTGTCCGACTCGGTGAACGGCACCCTGCGGGCCATTCCCCGGCTTCGTGACCGCTGCGAGGGCACCTGGATCAACCGCGAGAACCACGTCGTGCGCAACTTCGGCGGCGCCGCCGGCTACGTGGGAACGCCCATGCAGTTCACGGCGCAGTCGCTCAACAGCGGGTTCCTCGGAATGGCGGAGCAGCTCGACCTGTGCGACATCGAGAACGTCGCGGCCCGGATGGGTGTCGCCCGCGGAGATGGCAACCCCGTCGACCTCGACGGCGCCGCCTCGATCATCGGCACCAACAACATCGCGCCCGTCGCCATGGCCGGGGCGTTCGCGACCGTCGCCAACGGCGGCGTCTACTGCATCCCTCGCGTGATCGAGCGCGTGGTCAACGCCGACGGCACCGAGCTTCCGGTCCCCGGTGACCGGTGCACGCAGGCCATCAGCCCCGAGGTGGCGGCGGCGACGGCGTTCGCGCTGCAGGGCGTCATGCGCCCGGGCGGCACCGGGTCGGGGGGCAACCCCAATGACGGCACGCCACTGCTGGGCAAGACGGGAACACACGAGAACATCCAGACGTGGCTGGTCGAGTCGAGCACTCGCGTGGCGACCGCGGTGTGGGTCGGGAACACGACCGGCTTCGGCGACGTGTTCCGGTCGTTCTACAACGGCCGCGCGCTGTCGACGATCCGTCTGCCGATGACCAAAGACATCCAGGCGGCCGCCAACCGGCTCTACGGGGGCGATGGCTTCCCCGCTCCTCCCGGCAACCTGGTGCGCCGCGCCGCTCCGCCGCCGCGCCCCGGTCCGGCGCCCGCTCCTGCTCCCGGCCCGGACCAGCCGCCGGACAACAGCGGCCCGGGGAACGGGAATGGGAACGGCAACGGGAACGGCAACGGCGACGACTGATCCGCTGAGACACGGGGGCGGCCGGCCGGCCGGCCGCTTCAGTCGAAGTACTCCCAGTTCCCTTCGGAGATCACCTCGACGACACCGTCGACGACCGAGATCGCGGTCTGGTCGTCGATGGCGTAGGCGCGGCCGGGGATGTTCGCCGCCCAGCGCCGCGCGCTCTCGGTGGTGTTCGACGACCAGCCCGGGTAATCCAGGTGGGGGAAGATCGAGAAGTCGACGACCCCGATGGTCTCGTCGGTGCCGCCGGGCCTCCAGTCGACGAACTCCGGGCCGACCCGCGGCGTCATCACCATGCTCCCCGCGCTGACGCCGACCCAGACGGTGTCGTCGAGCGAGGGGAGCAGATCGGCGAGGCCCGACTCCCGCATCCAGTGGGCGAGGTAGACGGCTTCTCCGCCGTCGACGAGCAGCACGTCGGCCTCGCGGACCCATGGCACCCAGCGGTCCGCGCCGATGGTCGGCAGTGCCGTGAGCTCGAGGACCCCGACCGACTTCCATCCCAGATCGACGAGACCGACCTCGCCGTCCCATCGGCCGGCGACGGAGCGCCAGACGCTCTCGGGCGAGCACATCGGCTGCCCCCACTGCGCCGTCGGCACGAGGAGCGCGTCCGAATCTTCGATCGGCTTGCCGAGCAGTTCGACGAGCGCAGAGCGGATGCTGTCGTTCGTGACTCCGCCGGAGGTGAGGAGCAGTTTCATGCGTACCACTCTTATGCCCACGGCTCTCGGCGTCGAGACGACGGGATCCGGCGCACCGCTCCGGGATACCTTCGTTCCTACGGTATGTGCCCGTACCAGCCCGCCGACCTGAGCTGAGTGAGACCCTCGCGAGACGATCTCTGTCGTGAAGGAGCGGGAGTGGGAGCATTGTCCCGTGAGCGATCCACGGCCACGGCTCATGGACATGCTGGCCGCCCTGTCCCTGACGACGGATCTGGGGATGGGCCAGCCGCCGGAGACGATGCTGAGGTGCTGCGTCTTGGCGACTCGCCTCGCGCGGGAGATCGACCTGTCCGAAACGGATGTCCGCGAGGTGTTCCTCGGCTCGCTGGTTCGGCACCTGGGTTGCACGGCGACGGCGGTTATCGAGGCCCGCGAGCACGGTGGTGACGAGCTCGTCTCCCGCGCAGCGGCCCAGCTCACGGACTTCGGCGACCCGCGAGAGATGCTGGCGCTGACCCTGGCTACTGGCCGCGGAAGGGGGGCGCGGCGGCCGCTTCTCGTCGCCAGGGCAGCGTTCGGTGATGTCGTGCACGGCAAGGAGATCCTCACGACCGTCTGTGATGCCGCCTCGCTCCTCGCCGGCCGCCTGGGTTTCGGGCGCGGAGTGCAGGAGTGCGTTGAGCAGCAGTTCGAGCGGTGGGACGGAAAGGGGCCGCGCGGCCTCGCCAGGGAAGACATCACACTGCCGGCCCGCGTGAGCGAGGTGGCGACGCAGGCCGTGCTGTGGTCGGCGGCCGGAGGGCACGATCGGGCGCTTGCAGTGGTGACGCAGCGCTCCGGCGGCTGGTTCGACCCACGGGTCGCCGAGGTGTTCACGCGAATCGGGCGCGAGCTGATGAGGGAACTCGACGCCGACGATCCTTGGCAGTCGCTCCTCGAGTCGGAGCCGGCGCCGGTCGCGTACATAGGCGAGCCCGAACTCGACCGAGTAGCACAGTGCTTCGCCGACATGGTCGACCTGAAATCGCCGTACACCGTAGGGCACTCTTCCGAGGTCGCCAGGCTGGCCGAGAACGCAGCGCGCGTCGTCGGGCTCGACAGGAAGGAGGCCGTGGTCCTCCGGCGTGCGGCGCTGCTTCACGACCTCGGCCGCGTCGGGGTGTCCAGCGGGATCTGGGAGAAGCGAGGAACGCTCACCCGCAGCGAACGGGAGCAGGTCCGGATGCACCCGTACCACACCGAGCGGATCCTGGCCTGTTCGGTGGCTTTGGAGCCGCTGGGTCGGATTGCGGGGCTACACCACGAGCGCCTCGACGGCAGCGGCTACCACCACGGGCTCTCGGCCTCTGCGATCCCGATGCCTGCCCGGCTTCTGGCGGCCGCCGACGCGTTTCAGACCTCGACCCAGGCGCGCCCTCACCGACCCGCGAACACCCCTGAACGGGCAGCCGACCTGCTCATCGCGGAGGCTGGTGCGGGGCGTCTCGACGCCGACTGTGTGAGGGCGGTGGTCGAGGTCGCCGGTCAGCCCCGACCGCTGACACGTCGGGACTGGCCTGCCGGCATCAGCGCCCGAGAGGTCGACGTGCTCCGGCTCCTGGCTGCAGGCCTGTCGAATCGGGAGATCGGCGCAGCGCTGTCCATTTCGCGACGTACGGCAGAACACCACGTCCAGCACATCTACGCCAAGATCGGCCACTCCACCCGCGCTGCCGCAGCTCTGTTCGCCATGGAGCACGATCTCCTGCAGGCGTAATGCTTCACGACAGGGCGAAATCCCGGATGATCGCTGCCACCATCGCAGGGTCGGTACGGTGCGCGACGTGCGCGTGCCCGACGAGGACCCGTGTCCGCGCACTCGGGATGGCGGTCAGCGCGGCGTTGGTCGCCTCCCTCACCGCGGGCGGGCTCTGCGATCCGGCGAGCATCAGGGTCGGTGCGACGATGCCGTCCAGCATGCCGTGTCGGTAGGACCACCGCTGCTCGGCCCGGGCTTCGCGGACGACGGTCGGCGCCGTGGCGACGCGACCGGCCCACGCAGGTTCCGACCGCCTCTCGGCGATCTGCTCGTCGGTGAACTCCAGCAGGTCGCGCAATACCATCACGATCGCCGCCTCGAAGTCACCGTCTGCCACCACCTTCTCCGCCCGGTCGATCCAGCCCGCAGGGTAGGCGAGACCCAGGCCGGGTTCGTACAGCACGAGGTGGCTGACGTTCCGGGTAAGGACCGCAGCGCCCATCGCGCAGCCCGCCCCGAACGAGTGCCCCCACAAGACCACCGGATGCCCGGTCCGGTCCGCGACCGCGTCCACCACTGTCGCCACGTCCGCGAACTCCCGCTCGAGTGAGTAGACCGGCCCGTCGCCGCTGGCTCCGAAGCCCCGGCGGTCCATCGCGTACGTCGTGAAGTCAGCCCGAAGCTCGGCGACCAGCGCGGCCGAGATGGAGTGATCCTGGATCGATCCGTGGACCAGGACCAGCGGCGGCCCCTCGCCATCCACCCACACCGCCAGGTCGACATGGTCGGGCGAACGCACCGTGAACTGCTGTGCGACGGCCCCGCTGCCGCTCGTCACGACCATGCCCCCGTCCGCGCGTGGATGAATGCGAACAGCCCGGCCAGGTACTGCTCCGGGTGTGTGACGTGAGGGATGTGCCCTGCACCCGCGTACGTCCGGCGCACGGCGTGAGGCAGAAGTTCGGCAAGTCGATCGATCACCTGGCCGAACAGGGGCGGGCTGTGGTCCCCGGATGTGAGCATCACTGGCCCGTAGTACCGCGCCAGTGCGACCTCGTCGATGGCCGACGCCTCTGGGTCTCGGCTCTCGTCCAGGAATGTCGGCGCGTTGTGGATCATCGTCTGACGCATGCTCTCGGACAGTTCAGCCCACGTTCCGGGACCGAACGCCACCTCGTCCACGAACAGCTCGGCCGCACCGGCATGGTCTCCCGAATCGATGCGCCCCGCGACCTCCGCCAGCGGACCGTTCCTCAACGCGGCAACCGCGGCGGCCTCGACGCTGCCCTCCCGCAGCAACGACCACAGCGGCGGCTCGTGGACGACGATGCCGCGCAGGATGTCCGGGCGGGCGGAAGCGAGCTGGAGGGTGATGGCCGCCCCGGCCGAGTTGCCGACGACCCAGGCCGGAGCGAGAGCAAGGTGCTCGATCAGCGCCACCAGGTCCGCCACGTCCTCTGTGAAGCTCCCCTGCCCTGGCAGCCGGTCGCTCTCACTGTGGCCCCGTCGGTCGTAGACGACCACCCGGTGGTTCTCGGCCAGGCCCGGAATCACGCGATCCCAGTTGTGGCGTGATCCCCACGACCCGTGTACCAGTACGAGAGCCTCGCCGGTCTCTCCCATGGAGGTGTACGCGAGCCGCACCCCGTTGACCACGACGAACCCCGGAGTCTCCGATCCTGCGAGCGCATTCGCGATGCTCATCCTCCTCGTCCCTTCGCTCCTCGTGCTCCACGCCACGATCCGCAGGCCCGGCTGAGCCGTCCTCAGGGGGCCGTCGTCGTGACGACCGCCTTCTCGTCGATGAGTGACTTGTGTCGTTCCGAACAGTCTGTGTGGCCGGAGGACCGGCGTGCATCGGCAGACCTACCCATTCAGCGTTCGCAAGCGGGCAGGCTGGCCACCGCCGGCAGGCAGGAGGGTTGCCCTGGTGAACTGCGCGCGGCCGGGCCTATGCCGCCACGCGCGTCCGCCGTCGCGCGAGCATCCGTCCCAGCAGGCCCTGCCGCGGGCTGAACAGGTACACCAGCGCGAAGACGGCGCCCTGCACCACGACCACGAGGCCGCCCGAGGCCGCGTCGATCCAGTAGCTGATATAGATGCCGACGACGGATGCTGCCGCCGACAGCGCCGGTGCGATGACGAGCATGCGCCCGAATCTGTCGGTGAGGAGGTAGGCGGTGGCGCCCGGGATGATCAGCATGGCGACGACGAGGATCACACCGACGACCTGCAGCGCCACGACCGCAGTGAGGGCGAGCACGCCGAGGAGGAGCGCACCGAGGAACCGAGGCGACAGCCCGATGGCGAACGCGTGGATCGGATCGAACGCGTAGAGGGTGAGGTCGCGACGCTTGACGAACAGAACGGCGAACGACACGGCCGCGAGCACCGCGATCTGGATCAGCTCGATCGTCGAGACTCCGAGGATGTTGCCGAAGATGATGTGATTCAGATCGGTCTGGCTGGGCGTGACCGAGATGAGCACCAGGCCGAGCGCGAACAGCGTCGTGAAGACGATGCCGATCGCGGCATCCTCCTTCACGCGGGTCGTGCCGCGGATGAGTCCGATGAGGGCCACAGCGAGGAACCCGAAAACCAGAGCGCCGAGGGCGAACGGTGCGCCGACGACGTACGCGAGCACGACCCCCGGCAGCACCGCGTGCGAGACGGCGTCGCCCATCAGCGACCAGCCGATCAGCACGAGCCAGCACGAGAGCACGGCGCAGACGATCGCCGCGATGACGGTGGTTACGATCGCGCGCACCATGAACTCGTACTGCAGCGGCTCGAGGAGGAAGTCGATGATGCTCATGCCGCCGACTCCCCCGGCGCACTAAGGCCGAACGCTCGGGCCAGGTTCGCAGGCTTCAGCGCCTCGTCGACCGTGCCGTGGAAGAGTACCCGACGCAGCAGCAGTATGGCGTCGTCGGCGAGGTCGGGAAGGGCGTGCAGGTCATGCGTCGACACGAGGACCGTCCTGCCATCCGCCACCAATTCGCGCAGCAGCCGCACGATCGTCGCCTCCGATCTCTTGTCGACGCCCGCGAACGGCTCATCGAGGAGCAGGATGCCCGCGTCCTGGGCGATGCCGCGTGCAACGAAGGCCCGTTTGCGCTGGCCACCCGACAGCGCTCCGATCTGCCGGTCGGCGAGATCCTGCAGCTCGACGCGCTCGAGCGCCTCGTCGACCGCCGCACGATCCCCAGGCTTGGGCCGCCGCGTCGGCCCGAGGTGCCCGTACCGGCCCATCATGACCACATCGCGCACGGAGACGGGGAAGGCCCAGTCGACGTCCTCGCTCTGCGGCACGTACCCGAGCATCCCGCCCTTGCGGGCGGCGCCCGGGGTGGCGGCCCCGAGCCGCACCACACCGTGGGTGGGGCGGATCCTGCCGATGATCGTCTTGAAGAGCGTCGACTTGCCGGAGCCGTTCATGCCGATGAGTCCCGTCACCCGCCCAGGCTGCACCTCGAGCGACACCCGGTCGAGGGCGACGACCTCGCCGTAGCGGACGGTGACGTCGTCGACGGTGATCGCCGCGGTCATGAGTCAGTCAGAGCGGCGACGATCAGGTCGGCGTCGTGACGGATCAGGTCGAGGTAGGTCGGCACGGGCCCGTCGGCCTCCGACAGCGAGTCGACGTAGAGCGTGCCGCCGAACGCGGCGTCCGTCGCGTCGACGACCTGCCGCATGGGCTTGTCCGAGACGGTCGACTCGCAGAACACCGCCGGGACGCCGTTGTCGTCGACGAACTCGATCGCTGCGGCGATCTGCTGCGGCGTCGCCTGCTGCTCGGCGTTCACCGGCCAGATGTACGCCTCCGTCAAGCCCGCGTCGCGCGCGAGGTAGGAGAAGGCGCCCTCGCAGGTGACCAGCGCCCGCTCGTTCTCGGGCAGGGTCGCGAGCTCTGCGACGAGCTCGTCCTGGATCTGCTGCAGGCTGACCTTGTACTCCACCCCGTTCGCCGCGAAGTCCTCGGCATGAGCGGGGTCGAGCTCGCTGAACGCGTCGACCATGTTGTCGACGTACGTCTGCACGTTCAGCGGGCTCATCCACGCGTGAGGGTTGGGTTTGCCCGCGTACGCGTCAGCTGCGATGTCGATCGGATCGATGCCGTCCGAGACGACGGCGTGCGGCACGTCGATCGACTCGACGAACTGGGAGAACCACGCTTCGAGTCCGAGTCCGTTGTCGAGGATGAGGTCCGCATCGGATGCGCGCGCGATGTCGCCGGGCGTCGGCTCGTAGCCGTGGATCTCGGCGCCCACCTTCGTGATCGACTCGACCGCCAGATGCTCACCGGCCACGTTCTGTGCGATGTCGGCGAGCACCGTGAACGTGGTCAAGACGACCGGCCGCTCGTGAGCCGATGAGCGACCCGCCACCGACGCGCACCCTGTCAGCGCCGCGCCCGCGACAGCGGCGGCGACGAAGGCGGTCAGCGCCGCGCGCAACAGTAGACGGCAACTTTTCGGCATACCGAAACTCTACGTTTTCGGTATCCCGAAATCAACGACGCGCGACGTCTTCCTCCCGACTCGAGGGAGACCCGGCGTCGAAAGGTGGCTTCGGGTCGTACTCAATTGCCGACTGGATGCGCTGCGCCGACGACTATGTAAATTCTGCGGACAGATGTCTCGAATGGGCGGGTTGAACGGCCCTAAATGTCCATGATCGGCGCGCGCGATTCCGAGGGGAAATGTCCCAAGTCGCGGTAGCTCAGTCGTTGTGGTGGTCGGCGGGGTCTTCGAGGATCATCCCGACCGAGGTTGCGCAGGCATCCCCCCGCCACGCCTCGACTCCCTCACGGACTGCGAAGACGGCGATCACGAGGCCAGCGATCGCGTCGACCCACCACCAGCCGAACAGGCTGTTGAGCAGGAGCCCGATCAGTACGGCGCCGGAGGGGTAGGTGCAGATGAGGGTCTGTTTGGAGTCCGCGACGGCCGTAGCAGGACCGAGCTCCCGCCCCGCGCGGCGTTCAGCGAGCGAGAGGAAGGGCATGATGACAACACTGAGTGCGGTGATCGCGATACCCACCGGGGAATGTTCGACCTCAACCCGGGCGATCAGCGCGAGTAGTGAGCTCGCGGTGACGTAGGCCGCGAGGGCGAAGAACGCGATCGCGATGACGCGCAGCGTGCCCTTCTCCCAGCGTTCGGGATCGCGGCGGGTGAACTGCCATGCGACGACCGCTGCAGAGAGCACTTCGATCGTCGAGTCGAGCCCGAAGCCCACCAGTGCTGCCGAGGAGGCGATCGTCCCGGCCGTGATCGCCACGATTGCTTCGACGAGGTTGTAGCCGATCGTCGCGAAGACGATCCATCGGATGCGGCGCTGCAGGACGTGCCTGCGGTGATCGGTGAGCGTGTGGGTGGCGCTCATGCGCAGCTACATTTCTCGCCGGCGCAGCATCCGGGTTCGACGTAGAGCACGACGCGCAGGAGCTCGTCGAGCGCCGGCGCCAAGTGTTGGTCGGCAAGCCGATACCAGGTCCGTCGTCTATCGGGAACCGACTCGACGAGGCCGCAGCCGCGAAGACACGCCAGCTGGTTCGACATCACCTGGCGTGAAACACCCAGCGCGTCGGCCAGATCGGACGGGTACGCCGGAGCCTCCCGCAGCGCGAGCAGGACGCCCGCTCGCGTCGGGTCCGACAGCGCATGGCCAAGTCGGGCAAGCGCAGCGGTGTGCGTGACAGTGGCAGTCATCGTCGGCATGGCAGCGAGGATGCACGGAAGGGACTGTCTGAATAACGGTGTGTGGGTCCGGCCTGATCCGAAAGGAGACGGCCGTGGCTGACACGACCGAGTTGTTGGATGACGCGATGATCGATCCCGTGACGGGAGAGATCATCGATCAGAAGGACCTTGCCGAGCGGTTGCTCGCGCAGGCGAAGGAGCAGGGCGTGAGTCTGGTCGGCCCGGGTGGGCTGCTCAACCAGCTCACGAAGAACGTCCTCGAGACGGCGTTGAACGCGGAGCTGACCGAGCATCTCGGGCACCAGCATGGCGGCACGCCGGCTGGCGAGAATATGCGCAACGGCACCCGGACGAAGACGGTGCTCACCGAAATCGGTCCGGTCGAGATCGAGGTCCCGCGCGATCGCGACGGGTCGTTCGAGCCGGTGATCGTCCCCAAGCGGAAGCGCCGTCTGGACGGGATCGATCAGATCGTGCTGTCCCTCAGCGCCCGCGGGTTGACGACCGGGGAGATTGCCGCGCACTTCGACGAGGTCTACGACGCGAAGGTCTCCAAGGACACGATCAGCCGGATCACGGAGAAGGTGGCCGGGGAGCTCGCGGAGTGGTCCTCACGTCCGCTGGATCCGATCTACCCGGTGATCTTCGTCGACGCGATCGTGGTGAAGGTCCGTGACGGGCAGGTCCGCAACACCCCGTTCTATGTCGTCATGGGCGTCACCGTGAACGGGGAACGCGACATCCTCGGGATCTGGGCCGGTGATGGCGCGGAAGGCGCGAGGTTCTGGCTGCAGGTGTTCACCGAGCTGAAGAACCGTGGTGTGGAGGATGTGTTCATCGCGGTCTGCGATGGGCTGAAGGGTCTGCCCGAAGCGATCAACACGACCTGGGAGCGGACGGTGGTGCAGCAGTGCATCGTGCACCTGATCCGCAACAGCTTCCGCTACGCCGGCCGACAGCACCGCGACGCGATCGTGAAGAGCCTCCGGCCCGTCTACACGGCGCCCAGCGAAGCCGCCGCGAGGGACCGATTCGTCGAGTTTGCGGCCGAGTGGGGCGGGCGGTATCCGGCGATCGTTCAACTGTGGGAGAACGCGTGGGCGGAGTTCGTGCCGTTCCTCGAGTACGACGTCGAGATCCGGAAGGTGATCTGCACGACTAACGCGATCGAGTCGATCAACGCCCGCTACCGGCGAGCGGTCCGCGCCCGCGGACACTTCCCGAACGAGGCCGCAGCGATGAAGTGCCTCTACCTCGTGACGCGATCACTTGACCCCACCGGCGGCGGCAGGGCACGCTGGGCGATCAGGTGGAAGCCCGCGCTCAACGCGTTCGCGATCACCTTCGCCGGACGGTTCGAGAAGACCGCTCACTGAAACCGCCGGACCTCACACACCGTTTATCGGACAGTCCCAAGTACGACGGCTGCCTCCGGTCCGGTGATGAACGCGCCGCTGGGAAGGATTCCGGGCGCTGTTTGTCGCATCATGGCAACTCTCGACATCGTGTCGGTGTGAGGGCATCGACGAACGGGGGCGCGCTCGATCAGCTCATGCGCACGCATTCGCGCTGCCCGACATGTCAGAAATGTCGTCGTCCCTCTTTGCCAGGCTGATTGTGAGTCGGTTCACGATCAGTAGGGACGCGGGTAATGACGATCAGTCCGGGATTCACGGCCGCGGAGATCCGCGAGCTCGTGCACGAGTATCAGGTGCAGCCTCACGGGCAGAAGGGTCCGTGGCTGAACGCGCGGGGCGTGTCGTATAAGCGGATGCGGCGGTGGCGGGACGCGGTGTTCGAGGGCGAGCTCGACCGCGGGCTGATCCCGCGAGAGGGTAGTGAGATGACCGTCCCGCCGAGCAAGCGCACCGCGCTGGAGAAGCAACGTGCCCGAGAACGCGCCGCGCAGGCGGCCGAGGTCGAGCGGCTGACCGCGCGAGTGCGGGAGCTGGAGGAGACCAACAAGGCGCTGGGAAAAGCTATCGGGCTCTTGCACACGATGAGCGAGCAAGAGCCCGTCGAGCTCCCGAGGAAGAACGATCCGAACGGTTCCTGAACGTCGAGAACGACCTCGTCATCGAGCTGGCCGGGATCCTCGGATCCCAGCGGCGGGCGCTGAACTTGGCGGGTGTGTCGCGGTCGACGTGGCACTATCGGCAGCATCCGCGAGAGCGCGTGGCCGATCCGATCCCGCAGACCGAGCGGGCGTATGAATCGCGGATCAGCGCGGTCGATCAGGAACGGATCAGCGAGCTGATCCTCGCCGGGTGGGCACAGCACAACTCCGTAGACCATTCGTTCGCGACCGCATGGGATGCCGGGGTGATGCTCGCGTCCAGGCGCACCTGGTGGCGCATCGCGGCGCGGATTGAGGAGCAGATGCTGCGCCCGACGATCCCGACCCGCAAGGACCGCCGGCAGCCGCGGAACAAGCCGGTGCTGAAAGCGACCGGCCCCGGCCAGGTGTGGTCGTGGGACATCACGGACCTGTACTCACCGTGGCGGGGGAAGGTGTTCAAGGCGTACAAGATCACCGACATCTTCTCGCGGAAGATCGTCGGCTGGCGGGTCGAGGACCGTGAGGCTGACCACCTCGCTGTCGAGATGTTCGCCGCCGCGATCGCCGTGCACGGCGCGCCGCAGGTGGTGCACGCCGATTCTGGCGCCGCAATGACCTCGAACCTGCTCCGCGACTTCCTCCGCGAGCAGGGCGTGGAACTCTCCCACAACCGGCCGTACACGTCGAACGACAACCCGTTCTCCGAGGCCGGCTTCCGGACGATGAAGTATCGGCCCGGCTACCCGAAGGTGTTCACCGATCTCGACACCGCCCGGCACTACATCGCCGGATACGTGTCCTGGTACAACGAGCAGCACAAGCACTCCGGGATCGCACTGTTCTCACCCGAGCAAGTCCACGACGGCACCTGGACGCATGCCGGGGAAAGGCGCGATCGAGCGCTGCAACGCTACTTTACCGAGCACCCCGAACGCTTCCGCGCGCGGCCCCGAACACCAGCGCCCGCGACCACCGTCGGCACCAACCTGCCCGACCAACAGCCACAAAAGCAAGCCGCATGACTCCACACAGCTTGACATCGCGCGCTCTGGACAAGTTCGCTGGGAATTTGACCTGTTCAGCCGGCACCCACAGCTACCCGAAGTCGCCGGGGGCCATGTCGGTGAAACGGGAGAAGTGGCCCTGGAACGCGACTGTGATCGTGTCGGTGGGGCCGTTGCGGTGCTTGGCGACGATGAGGTCGGCCTCGCCGGCGCGGGGGGAATCCTTCTCGTAGGCGGCCTCGCGGTGCAGGAGCACGACCATGTCGGCGTCCTGCTCGATCGAGCCCGATTCACGAAGGTCGGAGAGCGCCGGCTTCTTGTCGGCGCGCTGCTCGGCGCCACGGTTCAACTGCGACAGCGCGATGACGGGCACGCCGAGCTCCTTCGCGAGGAGCTTGAGCGCACGCGAGAACTCCGAGACCTCCTGCTGACGGGACTCGACGCGCTTGCCCGAGGTCATGAGCTGCAGGTAGTCGATGACGACGAGCTTGAGGCCCGCGCGCTGCTTGAGCCGACGGCACTTCGCACGGATCTCGACGAGCGTCATGTTCGGGCTGTCGTCGATGTAGAGCGGGGCGTTGTTGATGCGGCCTCGGGTCGCGGCGACGGTGGTCCAGTCGCGCGAGTCGAGCGTGCCCTTGCGCATCGACTGCAGCGGGATCGCGCCCTCGGCGCTCAGCAGGCGCATCGCGATCTCGCTGCGCCCCATCTCGAGCGAGAAGAAGATCGTCGGCATGTTGGCCTTGATCGCCGCGGAGCGCGCGAAGTCGAGCGCGAGCGTCGACTTACCCATCGCGGGTCGCGCCGCGATGATGATCATCTGACCGGGGTGCAGGCCGTTCGTCAACGAGTCGAGTCCCGAGAAGCCAGTCGGGATGCCGGTCATCTGGCCGTCGCGACCGCGCGCCGCCTCGATCTCTTCCACCGCAGCATCCACCGCGATCGTGAGCGGCACGTAGTCCTCGGCCTGCTCCGCACCCGTCACCGAGTAGATCTCGGCCTGCGCGTTGTTGACGAGGTCGAGCGCCTCACCCTGACCCGAGTACCCCATCTGCACGATGCGGGTTCCGGCATCGACGAGCCGGCGCAGCAGCGCACGCTCCGACACGATCGAGGCGTAGTAGCCGGCGTTCGCGGCGGTCGGCACGATGGAGGTGAGCGTGTGGAGATAGTCGGCGCCGCCGGCGCGCTGCAGCTCGCCCGTCTTGATGAGCTCGTCGGTGACGGCCACGACATCCGTCGGCTCGCCGTGCGAGTAGAGGGTGAGGATCGCCTCGAAGATCAGCTCGTGCTTGGGCACGTAGAAGTCGGTGCCGCGCAGCGTCTCGATGACGTCGGCCACGGCGTCCTTCGAGAGCAGCATTCCACCCAGCGCGCTCTGCTCGGCGAGCAGGTCGTGCGGGGGAGTGCGTTCGAAGTCGCGAGGACCCCCCATGCGCTCTTCGGAGATGTCGGCGATCGACATAGGCTGCGCGTCCTCCCTACCGTTGTTCACATCATCCGAGGTCTCTCGGTGGCATCGGGACGGCTCGCCGAGTCGGCGTGCCGGGGCACGAGCGAATAGCGGGATGCCACGGCATCCCGCCTTCCCCACCTGCTCTGTCTTGCGATTCCGGCCGCCGTCGCGTCACCGAACCCAACACGGAGGCGCGACGCCCGAATGGGCCGCACCCCACGCTAAGGATGGCCTCCGACAGCCGCAACACACCCTGTGGATAACTTTGTGGAGAGCGGGGGAGAAACGCCGTCGCACCTGTGAGCAACCCCTGTGGAGAACTCACCCCCTTTCTGGGGGTTATGTCCTCGAAAATCCCTCTGACCAGGCCCTGCGTAATTCACACCCTGTGGAGAGAGATGTGGTTGAAGTCAGGGTTGAAGGTTTGGTCGCGAACGCTGTCCTGTGCACAATTGCGCGGCGCCCGCCGCGGATGGCGGTCCCCCAGGCGGGGACAAGGGACTCGTCGTCCAAAGGGGCTGGACAGAGCGAATCGCGAGGGAGTAATCTCTCAACTCCAGGCACCCTCACGCACGATCCGTTCGGAACGTGCGGCTCTTTCGTCGTGGGAGGTGAACGTGGAGATCGCAACCTCGCAGCTGCCGAGGATCGTGCGGCTGGCCCTCATCGGGGTCGGGACCGCGTTCGCCTGGATCGTCGTCTCGCTGGTTCTCGGCCTCGGCTTCGGACACGCGCACGCCGACGAGCCCGACGACGCAGGAGCACTCGGGGGTGCCCTCGGAGCCGTGACTTCGCTGGTCGACACGACCGCGTCGACCGCCACCGGCACGGTCTCGACCGCGACGACCGGCGTCACCGAAGCCGTCAACACCGTCGTCGCCACGGCTCCCGCTCCCGTACAGCAGCCGGTGAGCCAGGTCGTGCAGACCGTCGGCACGGTCGTCACGACGGTGACCCAGCCGGTCGCGGAGGTCGTCTCGGGCGGCGTCGTGAGCGACATCGCCGAGCCGGTCGTCGACCTCGTCACCGAGGTGCCGGTCGTCGGCGGCATCGTCTCGGGCACCGGTCTCGATGACGCCGTCACCGACCTCGGCGGCACGGTCGACGAGACCCTCGGCGGTCTCGTCGGCGCTGTCGACGAGACCGGCGCGACCATCGGTCAGCCGCCGGCAACAGGCCCCGGCAACCCTGCTCTGCCCCTGATTCCGCAGCTTCCCGACCTTCTCGGCAGCTCGGCGGACTCGTCGGTGCCGAGCGCCGTCGCGCTTCTCGCCGCGCGGACGGATGCCGCGGCCACTCTCTTCACGACGACAGCGCGTGCGTTCGGCCACTGGGCCGCGGCATCCGTCTCCGAAGCGGCCACGCGTGCCGTCGTCGTCGTCTCGTCCGCCGCGCTCGTCGCGGGCGGACTCCTCGGCTCTGCAGGCGGACTCTGCCTGTCGTTGTCTTCCGCGGGACCCGGTGGTGCGGGTCCCGGCGCCTGGGCGCTCGCTGCCCTCCTTCCGCTCGCCGCACACCGTGCCTGGGTGCGCCGTGCCGGACCGGAGGACGAGCACGCCCTGCCGGCGCCTGCCGGATCCACCGACGTCTCCCCCGACTGATCGGGTCTCGGCCGCCCCGCTCATCCGAGCCCGGGCGCCAGAGCATCAGCGCGCCTTCCGCGCTGAACAGCGCGGCTCCTTCCCGCGCTGAGAACCGATCAATCCACAAAGGGGAACATCATGCGCACTTTCTACAAGCGCGCCCTCTGGGGCACGCTCTTGGCCGGCGGCATCACGCTGCTCGGCGCGACGGTCGCCAACGCGGCCGAGACCACCGGTGACGACGGACTGCTCTCGGGCAGCCAGGCCGTCATCGACATCACCGTCCCGGTCACGGTGAGCGGCACGTCGCTCTCCGTCCTCGGCGACTCCTCGTCGGGCGGCGCGACGAGCGCTGCTCCCGCTCCGTCACCGGCTCCGGCCGCGTCCACGGGCGGCACCGACGGCGTCGGCTCGGGCTCGCAGGCACTCGTCTCGGTGAACGTCCCGATCACTGTCAGCGGCAACTCGGTCGCGGTCGTCGGCGACAGTTCATCGACGGATGCTGCCACCGCCGCACCCGCGCGCGCTTCGGCCTCTGCTGCCGAGACGTCGGGCGAGGACGGCGTGCTATCCGGCACCCAGGGAATCGTCTCGGTCGCCGCGCCGGTGACCGTGTCGGGCAACGCGATCTCGGTCGTCGGCGACAGCTCGAGCGAGGGCGCGACCACGTCGCCCGCGTCTTCGGGCTCTGCGGCGGCCGCCGAGGCCTGGACCGACGGCGAGGACTCGCTCCTCGGCGGCACCCAGGTCGTCGCACCGGTCACCGCCCCGGTCACCGTCGCGGGCAACGCGGTCTCCGTGATCGGCGACAGTGAGTCGACGGATGCTGCCACCACCGCCCCCGGGGCGGGCTCCGCGAACGGCGGGCCCACGGGCACGACGGGCGGCGAGGACTCGATCCTCGGCGGCACGCAGGTCGTCGCACCGGTCACTGCACCGATCACCGCGTCCGGCAACGCCGTGTCCGTGATCGGCGACAGCTCGAGTGAGGGCGCCGCCACGGCACCGTCGACCGGCTCGACGGGCGGCGACGCCTGGACCGAGGGCGGGGACTCGATCCTCGGC
Source organism: Microbacterium trichothecenolyticum (assembly GCF_041938625.1). Classification (GTDB taxonomy): domain Bacteria; phylum Actinomycetota; class Actinomycetes; order Actinomycetales; family Microbacteriaceae; genus Microbacterium; species Microbacterium trichothecenolyticum_D. The sequence goes on from NZ_CP169427.1 coordinate 4,597,596, forward strand.
GGCACGCAGGTGCTCGCGCCGATCGCCGTGCCCGTCACCGTCGTCGGCAACGCGATCTCGGGCGTCGGCGACAGCGAGTCGACGGGTGCCGTCGCGGCCCCTGGCACCGGCACGGGCGGCACGAACGGAAGCACCGGCGGTTCGGGCTCGATCCTCGGTGGGACCCAGATCCTCGCTCCGATCTCGCTGCCCGTCACCATCGGCGGCAACGCGGTCTCGGTGATCGGCGACAGCACCACGGTCGACGCCGTGGTGCCGACGGACCCGACCGACCCGACCGACCCGACCGACCCGACCGACCCGACCGACCCGACCGACCCGACCGACCCCACCACGCCGGGGAACGACGGGACGCCCGGTGACGACGGCACGGACGGCACGCCCGCCGCGGCGGTCACCGTCACCGGCTCGGCGGCTGCGGCCGGCACCGCCACCCAGCTCGCCGCGACGGGAGGGACGGGTGTGATGCCGTTCCTGCTGCTCGGGCTCTCGCTGTTCGCAGCGGGCGCCATCGCACGCGCGTCGCGGCGCCGCTCCGCATGAGTCGAGGGGCACTCCGGCGTTCCCCGGGTGCCCCACATCGACCCGCGTGAGCACGCGGGAGGGCCGAACCCCAGCGGCCCTCCCGCCCTGACCGCCCCCGATCGCGACGCCCGGCCTTGCCTGGACGGCCTGTCGCGATCGGGGGTTCCACGCCCATCTCCGCCGTGCGGTGTCCCGGCGATGCCTGGCCCGGTCCGACGCACCCGGAGATGCCACGAGCGGATGCCGCGACCCGGGGGGCTCGCGGCACCCGCCTCGTCATGCCGGCGCGTTGCGCACGCGTGCCCTCCTCGCCAGAGTGGAGGGATGCCGCTTCCCGAGCCCTACCGCCTCACCCCCGTCGACGCCGACCGGCTCGAGGACGTCCTGCGCCTGGACACCTGGGCGTTCCCCACCGAGCGTTCCGTCGAAGCGCTGCGGGAGCTGCCGAGCCCGCTCAGCTGGGATCGCACGTACGGTGTCGCCCGCGTCGACGACGACGAGCTGCTCGCCGGCTTCCACGGCGCGTATCCGCTGCGCGCTTACCCGGTCCCCGGCGCCGAGGTCGCGTGCGGCTGGCTCACGTGGGTCGGCGTGCACCCCGGACACCGGCGCCGCGGCATCCTCCGCGGCATGATCGAGCACCACTTCGCCGACTGCCTCGCGAACGGCGAGGCGATCTCGGGTCTGATGGCCGCCGAGACCCCGATCTACGGGCGCTTCGGGTACGGCATGGCCTCGACCCAGCTGAATCTCACGATCCCCCGGGGTGCCGCACTCCGCCCGGTGGCCGGGGCGTCGGACCTCGAGGTCGAGTTGGAGGAATGGGATGCTGAGGCCCACGGCGATCTCGTCGCCTCGATCCATCGCGACTACGCGCGGCGGCCGCCCGGCCTCGGCCGACCGGGGTGGGCGACGCGCGAGACGCCCGAGCAGCGCGCCGCCCGCGAGGCCGACCCGCCGGCGTTCCGCAGCGGAAAGGAGTCGCTGCGGCTCCTGCTGGTGCGCGACGCGGCCGACAACACGCTCGCGTACGCGACGTTCCGTCGTGCGACGTCGTGGGAGCGCGCCGGCGCCGAGGGCACCGTTCACGTGCGCGAAGCGGTCGCGCTGACCGCCGCCGCGGCGCACCGCATGTGGTCGGTGCTGCTCGACCTGGACCTCACCAGCCGCGTCAAGATCGCGAACCTGCCCGTCGACGACCCGATCGTGTCGCTGCTCGTCGACATCCGCCCCGCGGTACCCGACTACCAGGACAACTCGTGGATCCGCCTGCTCGATCTGCCGGCGGCGCTCGGCCAGCGACGCTACGCGGGCGACGTCGACGTCGTGCTCGAGGTGACCGACGCGATGCTGCCCGCCAACGCGGGCCGCTGGCGCGTGCGGGCCGGCGCGTGGGAGCACGCCGAGGTCGCAGCATCCGATTCCGAACCCGACCTCGTGCTCGACATCCGCGAGCTCGGAGCGGCGCACCTCGGGTCGATCTCGCTCGCGGCGCTCGCGCAGGCGGGGCTCATCGAGGTCCGCACGCCGGACGCGCTGCGCGCGGCGTCGGTGGCATGGTCCTGGCCGGTTGCGGCCGGCGCGAACTGGATCTTCTGACCCGTGACGTTTGTCACGGGCACATCGTGACGCCCGTGTGAGGGTTGCGGGCCCCGCCGGCGCGACGCTGAGGACATGGAAACCACACAACCCCTCGCCCGGCCGGCGACGGCGGTCGCAGCATCCGCCGTTCCGCTCGCCGTCGACGCGACCGACCTGCGCAAGTCGTTCGGGGCGGTCCGCGCGGTGGACGCGGTCACGCTCCGGGTGCACCCTGGCGAGATCGTCGCCTTCCTCGGGCCGAACGGCGCGGGCAAGACCACGACGATCGACCTGCTGCTCGGCCTGTCGGAGCCCGACGCCGGCGCGGTGCGCGTGTTCGGCGAGTCGCCGCGCGCGGCCATCGCGCACGGCCATGTGTCGGCGGTGCTGCAGACGGGCGGACTGCTCAAGGACCTCTCGGTCCGCGAGACGCTCGAACTGACGGCGAGCGTGTTCGCCGACACCCGACCCGTCGACGAGGTGCTGCAGCGCGCCGGCATCGCCGAGATCGCCGGCCGTCGCGTCGGCCTCTGCTCGGGCGGGCAGCAGCAGCGGCTGCGCTTCGCGATGGCGCTGCTCTCAGACCCGGGCGTGCTCATCCTCGACGAGCCGACCACCGGCATGGACGTCGAGGGCCGGCGCTCGTTCTGGCACGCCATCCGGGCCGACGCCGCGCGCGGTCGCACCGTGCTGTTCGCGACGCACCACCTCGACGAGGCCGACGAGTACGCCGACCGGATCGTGCTGATGAGCCGGGGGCGCATCGTCGCCGACGGGCCGACCGCCTACATCAAGAACATGGTGTCGGGCCGCACCGTGACCGCGACGGTCACCGATGCGGACCCGGCCGCGCTGGCGGCGCTTCCCGGCGTCGACACCGTCGAGGCGCTGGGCGACCGAATCAGCATCTTCACGAGGGACTCGGACGCCGTCGCCCGACACCTTCTGACCCGCACCGATGCGCGCGACGTCGGAATCGCCGCACAGACCCTCGAGAGCGTCTTCCTCGCCCTCACGTCCGAAGGAACGGCATCATGACCACTGCCACGCAGACCGACCGGGTATCGCTCCAGCGGCGGATTCCGCCGCTGGGCGGCTTCACCCTCACCTACCTGGGCATCGAGCTCAAGCGCAAGCTCCGGGGCCGCCGCGTCCTGCTCTTCATCGTCGCGTTCCCCATCGTGATGTTCGTCATCATCGGGCTGCCGCTGCGCGACCAGCCGCTCACGGCCACGCCGCTCTCACAGGGCGGGCCGTCGGTGGCCGCGTACATCATGGTGTCGATGGCGATGTACGGCGCCATGATGTCGGCCACGCAGACCGGTGCGGCCATCGCGATCGAGCGGGCGCAGGGATGGAGCCGTCAGCTGCGACTCACCCCGCTGAACCCGCTGGTGAACGTGATCGTCAAGACGATCGCCGGCATGCTGCTGGGCCTGCTCGCCGTTACCGGGACCTCCCTCGCGGGGGCGCTCAGCGGCATCCAGCTCTCGCCCGCACAGTGGATCGCGACCGGTCTGGCCGCGTGGCTGCTCGCGAGCGCCGTCTTCACGACGCTCGGCCTCATGATGGGCTACCTCGTGCCAGGCGAGGGCGCGGCGCAGATCACGAGCCTTGCGATCGTGCTGCTGTCGTTCCTCGGCGGGCTGTTCACCCCGCTCGGCGCGATGCCCGACTTCGTCCAGGTGATCGCGCAGTTCACTCCGGTGTACGGCATCAGTCAGATCGCGCGGTCGCCGCTCACCGGTGCGGGGGTCGACCTGCTGTGGTTCGTCAACGCGGTCGCGTGGTTCGGGATCTTCGTCGCCGGTGCGGCGTGGGCCTTCCGTCGCGACACCAAGCGGGTCTGAGGGCTCTAGGGTGAGTGCCATGCACGCGATTCGGCGTGACGACGGCGTCGATGCCGGCCCTCAGGGAGGGCCGGCACGGCGTCTCGAGGCGACGATCCGGGCGACCGGCCCGTTGCCTCGCGCCCTCTGGTCACGGACGACCGCCGGCTGGTACGTCGGCGCGGGGTTCGCCCTGGTCTGGCTCGTCAGCCTCACGCAGGAGGTGATCGCGCAGTCGCCGTCCACCGCGGCCGCGACGATCGGCGTGACCCTCGTCGTGGCGTTCGCGATCGCGTTCCTCATCTCCGCCCCACTCGCGTGGACGCTTGCCCACCGCGGCCGGCTCGCAGTATGCGCGGTGCTGTTCGCCCTGTCGTTCAGCCTGTTCCCCTGGCTGGGCTGGGACATCGCCCCGACCTGGGCCTACGTCGGTGTCACGTTCGGCATGTGCGTCTTCCCGTGGCGGTGGACGTGGCCGACGATCCTCGGGCTCGGGGTGCTGGCCCTCGTCACCGATGGCGTCACCGGCGGCTGGGACGAGAACGTCCTCTGGGTTCCAGCCGTCATCGTCTCGATCTCGCTCGTGATGGCGTCGATCGCCCGCACGACGGCGGCCATGAGCCAGCTGCGGCACGCGCAGAAGCAGCTCGAGGCCCTGGCCGTGGAGCGCGAGCGCGGGCGGGTGGCACGCGACATCCATGACATCCTCGGCCACTCGCTCACCGTCGTGACCGTGAAGGCCGAGCTCGCCGGCCGGCTCGTCGACGTCGATCCGCAGCGCGCCAAGGCCGAGATCGCCGAGATCGAGTCGCTCGCCCGAGGCGCCCTCGCCGACGTGCGGGCGACCGTCGCCGGGGTCCGCACCGTGAACGTGAGCGGCGAGCTCGCCGCGGCCCGGGCTGCGCTGGAAGCCGCGGGCATCGCGGCCGAGCTGCCTTCGTCGACGGATGCTGTGCCGCCGGGTCGCCGCGAACTCGCGGGGTGGATCGTGCGCGAGGGAGTCACCAACGTCGTGCGGCACTCCGGCGCGTCGGTCTGCCGGGTGACGCTGGGTACCCACGAGGTGGAGATCGCCGACGACGGCGTCGGGCCGTCGGACTCGGCGGACGGGTCGACCGGGCTGAGCGGCCTGCGCGAGCGCGTCGAGGCCGCCGGCGGACGCCTGGCTGTCGGGCGCAGCGACCTCGGCGGCTTCCGCCTGCGGGTGACGCTGTGATCCGGCTGCTCATCGCCGACGACCAGGCCCTCGTACGCGGTGCCCTGTCGGCCCTGCTGGGGCTCGAGTCCGACATCGAGGTCGTGGCCGAGGTCGGTCGAGGCGATGAGGTCGTCGACGCGGCGCTCGCGGCGCACCCTGACGTCGCGATGGTCGACATCGAGATGCCCGGGCTGGACGGCATCGCGGCGGCCGCGGCCCTCCGTGCGGCGCTCCCGGCGTGCCGTGTGCTCATCGTGACGACGTTCGGCCGGCCCGGCTACCTCACGCGCGCCATGCGGGCCGGCGCGTCGGGCTTCGTGGTGAAGGACACTCCCGCCGCCCAGCTCGCCGACGCCGTGCGCCGCGTCGCCCAGGGGCTGCGCGTCGTCGATCCCGTCCTCGCCGCGGACTCGCTCGCCCAGGGCGACTCACCGCTCACCGAGCGCGAGACCGACGTGCTGGCGGCCGCGCAGACCGGCGGCTCGATCGCCGACATCGCCCGCCTGCTGCACCTGTCCGAGGGGACGGTTCGCAACCACCTCTCCGCCGCGATCGGCAAGACCGGCGCTCGTAACCGCGCTGACGCCGCCCGCCTCGCCCAGGAGAACGGCTGGCTCTGACGCCGCGATCCGCCAGGCGCGTGCCACAACTCCTCCTGGCATGCGCGGGCCCGTCGGCATCATGGCGGTCGTCGGGCCGTGCGGGCTCATTCCGGAGGAGTTGCGGTACACGCGATCACTGAGAGACGACGGATGCCGCGAACCCGAAGGTTCGCGGCATCCGTTTCGCTGTACGTCCCGAAGGGATTACTTGGCGGCGACCACCTGCAGGGTGATCACGGCGGTGAGGTCGTCACGCAGACGGACCGTCGCCTCGTGCTCGCCCACCGACTTGATCGGCGACGTGATGTGGATCTTGCGCTTGTCGAGCTCGCCGAGACCGGCGGCCTTGACGGCCTCGGCCACGTCGGTCGTCTTGACGGCGCCGAACAGGCGGCCCTCGGCGCCGGCCTTGACGGCCAGGCGGACCTTGTTGGTCTCGAGGTTGTTCTTCAGGGCCACGGCCTCTTCGTGGTCGTGGATCGCGCGCGCCTCGCGGGCGGCGCGGATCGACGCCACCTGCTTCTCGCCACCGCGGGTCCACGCGACCGCGAAGCCCTGGGGGATGAGGTAGTTGCGGGCGTACCCGTTCTTGACCTCGACCACGTCACCGGCGCTTCCGAGCCCGGCGACCTCGTTCGTGAGAATGAGCTTTGCCATGTGGGTACTCCTTAGCGGCCAGCGCCGGCGTAAGGCAGGAGCGCCATTTCGCGCGCGTTCTTGATCGCCTTGGCGATCAGACGCTGCTCCTGCACCGAGACACCGGTGATACGACGGGCGCGGATCTTCCCGCGCTCCGAGATGAACTTGCGGAGGGTGGCGACGTCCTTGTAGTCGATGACGCCGACACGGATCGCCTTCGCGGGGGCCGCGTTCTTCGCGCCCTTCCGCGGCTTCCGGCGGTCGCCGGTTGCCTTTCCAGCCATGGTGTTTCCTTTACGTTTTGCTGATCAGATGCCTCGTCACGGGGCATCCGGAATCTGTTGCTGAGATCTGACCGATCAGAACGGGGTGTCGTCGCCGTAGGCGCCCGGGGCAGCCCACGCGTCGCCGCCGCCGGCACCGCCGGCGTTCTGCGAACCGGGGGTCGACCACGGCTCGTCGGCGACCTGCGGACGCGACTGACCGCCGCCTCCGCCGAAGCTGCCGCCGCCACCGCCGGAGCCGCCCGCGGCGCGGGTGACCTGAGCGGTCGCGTAGCGCAGCGACGGGCCGATCTCGTCGACCTCGAGCTCGATCGCGGTGCGGTTGTTGCCTTCGCGGTCCTGGTAGCTGCGCTGCTTGAGGCGGCCGGTCGCGATGACCCGCATGCCCTTCGTCAGCGAGCCGGCCACGTGCTCGGCGAACTCGCGCCACACGCTCGCGCGGAGGAACAGCGCTTCGCCGTCCTTCCACTCGTTCGCCTGACGATCGAAGTTGCGAGGCGTCGACGCGATCGTGAAGTTCGCGACGGGCAGCCCGTTCTGCGTGTACCGCAGTTCGGGATCAGCCGTGAGGTTGCCCACGACGGTGATGATCGTCTCGCCGGCCATCGTCCTTACGCCTTCGCAGCCTTGGCGGTCTTGCGGGCGGCGCGCTCGTCGGCACGCTGCTTCTCCGAGGCGATCATGGCGATCGCTTCCTCGGCGCGGAGGACCTTGGTACGCATGATCTGCTCGCTCAGGTTCAGCTGGCGGTCGAGCTCCTGCGTGGTCTCAGCCGTGGCGGTGAAGTTGACGACGGCGTAGATGCCCTCGGTCTTCTTCTGGATCTCGTAGGCAAGACGGCGCTTGCCCCAGATGTCGATGTTCTCGATGGTGCCGCCGTCGGTCGTGATGACCTTCAGGAACTTGTCGAGGTTGGCGCCGACCTGGCGCTCGTCGATCTCGGGGTTCAGGATGACCATGAGCTCGTACTGGTGCGTCACTAACCCACCTCCTTCGGACTAGAACGGCTGTCGGGCATTTCCCGGCAGCAGGAGGGTGTGTAGCACGTCGTCCGGTCAGTGCGCAGACACGCACGTATGCGGACAACCCTCCTATGGTACCGGATCGCCGAGCAGACGCCGAACCCACTCCCGATCGGCGTCGGGCCACGGCGGCGCGAGCGGGTACGCGGGCGGCGTGGCGGAGAAGGAGATCGGATGCCGCACCCCCGGCACCTGCGCGTCGCCGGCGTGGGCGACGGGGTCGAGGCCGAGCGCGCGGGCGCGATCGAACGCGGCGTCCATCGTGAGGATCGGGGCGCAGGGCACGCCGGCCGCCGTGAGCAGCGCCTCCCACTCCGTCGCCGGACGGACCGCGAGCGCCTGGACGAGCACGGGGCGCAGCTCGGCGCGACCCGTGCTGCGATCGGCGTTGCGGAGGAAGCGAGGGTCGGTGGCAGCATCCGGAATCTGAAGCACCCGGCACAGCCGCTGGAACTGGCCGTCGTTGCCGACCGCGAGCACGAGTTCGCCGTCGGCCGTCGGGAACGGGCCGTAGGGGTAGACGCTCGGGTGGTCGTTGCCGAGTCGCTCGGGGACCACGCCCGCGATCGCATACGCGCCCGACTGGTTCACGAGCGCCGACAGCGCCGACGACAGCAGGTTCACCTCGACGTGCTGGCCCTCGCCGGTGGCGTCGCGGTGCCGGAGTGCGGCGAGCGCACCGAGACCCGCGTGGAGGCCGGTCACGACGTCGACGATGGCGACCCCGGCCTTGGTCGGCTCGCCCTCGGGCGCACCGGTCACGCTCATCAGTCCCGACAGCGCCTGGGCGAGCACGTCGTAGCCGGGGAGCGCCGAGTCGGCGCCGAAGCCGGTGATCGAGACGTACACGGCTCGGGGATTGACGGCGTGCACGCTGTCGAAGTCGAGGCCGAACCGGTCGAGCCCGCCCGGCTTGAAGTTCGCGATCACGACGTCGGCGCGGTGAGCCAGTGACCGGGCGAGGGCGAGATCCCCGGGAACGTCGAAGTCGAGGGTGATCGCCCGCTTGCCGCGGTTGATCGACAGGTAGTAGGTCGCCTCGCCGTCGTGCGACGGGGGCATCCAGTGCCGCGTCTCGTCGCCCGCCGGGCCCTCGACCTTGACGACGGTCGCGCCGAGGTCGGCCAGCAGCATCGTGCAGTACGGGCCGGCGAGCACGCGCGAGAAGTCCGCGACCACGACGCCCGCGAGCGGGCCGGGCGAGCGTTCCTCGGGATCCGTCATCGGAACGCGCCGAGCCCGGTGAGATGCTGGCCGAGGACGAGGGTGTGCACCTCGTCGGTGCCCTCGTAGGTGCGCACCGACTCGAGGTTCGCCGCGTGGCGGATCGGCGAGTTCTCGAGCAGCACGCCGTCGCCGCCCAGGATCGTGCGGGCCTCGCGCGCGATCTCGATCGCCTCGCGCACGTTGTTGAGCTTGCCGAGGGAGATCTGGGTGGGCGTCAGAGTGCCGGCATCCTTGGCGCGTCCGATCTGGAGCGCCAGCAGGGCGCCCTTCTGCAACTCGACGACCATGTCGACGAGCTTGCGCTGCGTGAGCTGGAATCCGGCGATCGGCTGCCCGAACTGCTCCCGCCGCAGGGCGTGACGGAGGGCGGCCTCGTAGCTGTCGCGTCCGGCGCCGAGCGCGCCCCACACGATCCCGTACCGCGCATCGTTGAGGGCGGAGAACGGTCCGCGCAGTCCTCGCGCTCCGGGAAGGAGAGCGGATCCCGGCACGCGCGCGTCGTCGAAGTGCAGCGCCGTCTGCACCGACGCCCGCATCGAGCCCTTCGGCTCGAGCACCGTGATCCCGAACCCCGCGGCGTCGGTCGGGACGATGAAGCCGCGGACGCCGTCGTCGGTCTGCGCCCAGACCACTGCGAGCTGCGCGATCGAGGCGAGACCGATCCAGCGCTTGGCTCCCGTGATCACCCAGTCGTCGCCGTCGCGGCGGGCGAACGTCGTCATGCTGGACGGGTCGGATCCGGCGCCCGGCTCGGTGAGCCCGAACGCGCCGATCACCTCTCCCGCCGCCATGCGCGGCAGCCACTCCCGCTTCTGCTCGTCGCTGCCCCAGCGGTGGATCGAGCCCATCGCGAGCGAGCCCTGCACCGACACGAACGTGCGGATGCCCGAGTCGCCGGCCTCGAGTTCGAGCGCAGCCAGGCCGTATTCGACGGCGCTGCGGCCGGGGCATCCGTACCCCTCCAGCTCCATGCCGAGCACGCCCAGGCGTCCGAGCGCGGGCGCGAGCTCGACGGGGAAGTGCGCACGGTCGAACCAGTCCGCGATGTGCGGGCGGAGCTCGGCGTCGACGAAGGCGCGCACCCGGTCGCGGATGGCGCGCTCGTCGGGGCTCAGCAGTCCGTCGATGCCGAGGATGTCGGAAGCCTCGCGCAGTGCGGCGAGATCGTCGGGGTCACGGCGGACATCGGGCACGGCGCCTCCTCGCGTCGGTGCGCGCTCACGCGCGTCTGCGTCGATTCTGCCGTGTCCCCGCGCGGCGCGAACCCACGGCCGAGCCCGCGCACCCCGCGCGAGTAGCCTGGCCGCGTGACCGATCCTCACCCCGGCGCCGATCCGCGCTCCGGCACCGCGGGCGCCTCCACGTTCGACGCGCGCCCGCTCGCCGAGCCGGTTCCCCGCGCTGCGGCGCGCGCGTTCGCCCAGGAGTTGCGCCGCACCGGGCGGCTGCCCGGGGGGATGACGAGCTCGAACATGGTCGTGGCGATCGTCGTCGTCGCGATCGTGGTGGTCTTCGGCTCCGTCTTCCTCACCATGATCACAAGCATCATCGGGGCGTTCGTCTCGGTCGCCGCGGGTGACGGCGGCGGCGCTGTGCTGTTCAGCTTCGTGCCGTTCGTGGTGATGGGCGTGGTGATCGCGCTCGTGATCGTCGGCCTCTTGCGCGGCACACGGTCGGGCGACGAGCGCAGATACCGGCTCGACCGCTTCGCCCGCGCGAACGCGATGAGCTACCAGCCGCAGCTCGACAACCCCGGGCTTCCCGGGATGATCTTCTCGATCGGCAGCAGCCGCCAGTCGAGCGACCTCGTGCGCGGCGACCGCCCGCGCTTCGTGGAGTTCGCGAACTACCGGTACACGACGGGCTCGGGCAAGAACCGGCAGACCCACCAGTGGGGCTACGTCGCCGTGAAGCTCGACACGCCGCTGCCCCACATCGTGCTCGACGCGACGAGCAACAACGGCCTGTTCGGCTCGAACCTGCCGCTCACCTTCGACAAGGACCAGCGCCTCAGCCTCGAGGGCGACTTCGACGAGTACTTCTCGCTGTACTGCCCCGCGGACTATGAGCGCGACGCGCTCTACCTCTTCACGCCCGACATCATGGCGCGCTTCATCGACAACGCCGCCGCCCTCGACGTCGAGATCGTCGACGACTGGCTCTTCCTCTACGCCAGACGCGACTTCTCCACCCTCGATCCCGCGACGTGGGCGTGGCTCTTCTCCGTCGTCGGAGCCCTTCTCGACAAGTTCGCACAGTGGGCGCGGTGGCACGACGAGCGGCTGGCCGCAGCCGCCGCTGCTTCGGTGACGGATGCCGCGCCCCTCGGTTCCGCGGCGGTCCCGGGCGGCGCGGGCCAGGGGGGCGCAGCATCCGTGCCGTTCCATCCGCCGCTCGACGCGCTGCGCCCGCCTCCCGGCGTCGCCCCGGAGGGCCGGCGCCTGCAGCGCGGCGTGCCGTGGGTATCCGTCATCGTCGGCGGCGTCGTGGTGCTGTTCTGGATCCTCACCCAGATCGGGCCCGCGTTCCTGCGCTGAACCAGGCCCGGCACGGACGCACGCGCGTATGCTGTCGGGCGTGCATTCGACGTTCACGACGCCCGGCGGGCGTGAGGGGGTACTCGGCGCGCATCGCGCCGAGCGGAGGTAGCCGCGCGCGTCGCCGGGCCTGAGGCCCGCTGCGACGCGGCTCGACTCTCCGCGGACCGGTCGGTCCGCGGCATCCGGATCGTCGCCGACCCTTCGGCGACCCCCTGTGAACTGCGCTCTATGAAAGAGGAATCATGCACGCCTTCACCGAGAAGGACATCCGCGCGTCCTTCGTGAACGCCTCGCTGCGCGAGCGGAACGCCGTCATCGTTCCGGACCTTGCCCACGTGAGGTGGGACGGTCTCGACTACTTCGGCTGGCGCGACCCGAAGCAGCCGCTCGCCGGCTTCATCGTGGTGCCGGTCGACGACGAGCCCGTCGGCATCCTGCTGCGCCAGACCGAGCAGCGCACGCGCACCCGCGCGCAGTGCTCGTGGTGCGAGGACGTCACCCTGCCCAACGACGTCGTGCTCTTCGGCGCGAAGCGCGCCGGCAAGGCCGGCCGCAACGGCGACACCGTCGGCACCCTGCTGTGCGAGGGGTTCGAGTGCTCGGTCAACGCCCGACGGCCGATGCCGCCGGCGTACCTGGGCTTCGATGTGACGGCCGCGCGTCAGCGTCGCATCGAGGCGCTGCGCGCCCACGCCGAGGGCTTCGCGCGCGACATCCGCGACAGCGCCTGAATCAGGTGACCTGCTGCTCCTGTCGTTGCTACAGCGGCAGGAGCAGCGGCACCATCACGACGCTCACGATGAGCACCAGCACGGTGAACGGCACGCCCACCCGCACGAAGTCGCCGAAGCGGTAGCGTCCCGGCTCGACGACGAGGGTGTTCACCGGCGACGACACGGGCGTCATGAACGCGGAGGATGCAGCGAGCATCACGATCATCGCGAACGGATACGGCGACGCCCCGAGATGTTCCGCGGCGGTGATCGCGATGGGGGCCATGAGCACCGCCGTCGCGGTGTTGGAGACGAACAGCCCGATGACGGCGGTCGTCACGAACAACGCCGCGAGGATGACTGCGGGCCCGGCGCCCCCGAACGCGTTCAGGAGGGCGTCAGCGGCGAGATCGATGCCGCCGGTCACTTCGAGCGCCTGCGCGAAGGGCAGCATGCCCGCGATGAGGAGCAGCGTCGGCCAGTGGATCGACCGGTAGGCCGATGGCATGTCGATCACGCGGAAGAGCCCCATAAGGAGCGCGGCGATCAGGGCCGCAATGACGTTCGGCACGATGCCCGTCACCATCATCACGATCATCACAGCGACGCTGAGCAGCGCGAACGGCGCGCGGTCGGCGGCCGGCGCGACCTCGTCACCCTCGGTCGGCAGGTCCATCGGGGCGAAGTCCCGCGCCTCCTCGCGGAAACGGTGGATCTGATTCCAGCCGCCCGTCACCAGCAGGGTATCGCCCGGACGCAGCCGTCGGTCGCTGAAGTCCTCGCCCGCCGCGTGCCCCGCGTGCCGCACGCCGAGCACCGTCACCTCGTACTCGGTTCGGAAGTGCAGTTCACGGATGCTGCGTCCCCTGGCTCGCGAGTCGGGGGTGACGATCACCTCCGCCATGCCGACCTGCCGGGCGTACGAGTCGAAGAAGTCACCGACGACGTCGAGACGCTCGAGGTCGAGTCGTCGACGCTCTGCCGGCGATGGCGCGATGTCGAGGACGATGGTGTCGCCGCGCTGCACCACTGTCTCACCCGCCGTCGTGAGAGTCGTCCCGCGCAGGAAGCGGGTGCGCTCGAGCCCGAGCACAGAACTCAGGGACGGGGCGAGGTCGGACCTGGCGAGAGTGCGGCCGATGAGGGGTGAGGCGGCGCCGACGCGGTAGCGCCCCGTCCTGCCGTCGACCGCGTAGTCCGCGATGAGGCTGCGGAACGTGCGGCGTTCGCTCCCGGGGACGCCGCGGTCGTCGCCGAGGAACCGGCGCGCCACCAGGACGTAGCCGATGCCGAGCGCCAGGATCACAAGGCCGAACGGCGTCACGCTGAAGAAGCCGAATCCGTCGAGCCCCATACGGCGCAGCTCTGCGTCGACGACGAGGTTCGGCGCGGTGGCGATGAGGGTGAGCATGCCGCTCATGAGGCCGGCCATGCTGAGCGGCATCATCAGCTGCCGGGGCGACAGGCCGGTCCGGGCCGCGATGCTGAGAACCACGGGGATGAAGATCGCCACGACGCCGGTGGAGCTCATCACGGCGCCGAGCGCAGCGACCGAGAGCATGAGCAGCACGATGAGTCGCGGGGTGTTCTTCCCGGCCTGGGCCGAGAGCCAGTCGCCGAGGCGGTAGGTGACTCCCGTGCGCGAGAGGCCCTCGCCGACCACGAACAGCGCGGCGATGAGGATCACGTTCGGATCGGCGAAGCCGGCCAAGGTCTCGGGCACCGTCAGCACGCCGGTGAGCGGCAGGGCGACGATCACGAGGACCGCCACGACGTCCATGCGGGGCCGGCCGATCGCGAACAGCACGATCGTGATCGCCAGCAGCGCGAGTACCAGGATCAGCTCGCCGCTCATCGAACCTCCGCCCGCCGGCCGGGCCGCAGCATCCGCCCGCTCTGCGCATGCTACCGACAGCCCGCGTTCGGATCGCTCGATCTCGCCGACATCACCCGTTGTTCACGTACGGAACGGGTGATCTCGGTGAGAGCACGCGATGTGGTCACGCGAGCGTAGCGCTCGGTCCGAGGTCGAAGTGCACGAGCTCCTCGGCGTCGAGCATGCGGCTGCGGATGATGAACCGGTTGCCCGTCGGACCCTCCACGCTGAACCCCGCTCCTCGGCCGGGCACGACGTCGATCGTGAGGTGCGTGTACTTCCAGTACTCGAACTGCGTCTCGGAGATGAAGACCTCGACGGGGTCGTCGAGGCCCGCATCGAGGTCGCCGAGCTTCACGTCCGAGGGCCCGGTGAGGAACATCCCCACCGGGTAGCACATCGGGGCGCTGCCGTCGCAGCAGCCGCCGGACTGGTGGAACATCAGCGTGCCGTGCTGCGTCGTGAGCTGCCGCAGCAGGGCGGCCGCAGCATCCGTCACCGCCACGCGTGAAAAGGTGCGGGTCTCGGCCATCGCGTTCTCCTCTGGATGTGGTGCGACCCGGGCGGAGGCTGTGGGGCTCGCTCCGCCCGGGTCCTGTGGGGAGCGCCGGATCAGAAGAAGCCCATCGCTCCGTCGGCGTACGACACCAGCAGGTTCTTCGTCTGCTGGTAGTGGTCGAGCATCTTCAGGTGGTTCTCGCGACCGATGCCGGACTGCTTGTAGCCGCCGAACGCCGCGTGCGCGGGGTACTGATGGTAGGTGTTCGTCCAGACGCGACCGGCCTCGATCGCGCGACCGGCCCGGTACGCGGTGTCGCCGGAGCGGCTCCAGACGCCTGCGCCGAGGCCGTAGAGCGTGTCGTTGGCGATCGAGATGGCGTCGTCGAAGTCGTCGAACGACGTCACCGAGACCACGGGTCCGAAGATCTCCTCCTGGAAGATGCGCATGTCGTTCGTGCCCTCGAACACCGTCGGCGTGACGTAGTAGCCGCCCGACAGTTCGCCGCCGAGGTCGGCGCGCTCACCGCCCGCCAGCAGCTTCGCGCCGCCGGCCTTGCCGATCTCGATGTACGACAGGATCTTCTCGAGCTGGTCGTTGGATGCCTGCGCGCCGATCATCGTCGCAGGATCCAGCGGGTTGCCCTGCACGATCTTGCCGACCCGGTCGAGGGCGTCGCCCAGGAATCCGTCATAGATCGAGCGCTGGATGAGCGCGCGTGACGGGCACGTGCAGACCTCGCCCTGGTTGAGGGCGAACAGCGTGAAACCCTCGAGCGCCTTGTCGTAGTAAGCGTCGTCGGTGGAGCGGGCGACGTCCTCGAAGAAGACGTTGGCGCTCTTGCCCCCGAGCTCGAGCGTCACCGGAATGAGGTTCTGCGACGCGTACTGCATGATGAGGCGGCCGGTCGTCGTCTCGCCCGTGAAGGCGACCTTGCGGATGCGCTTGTGCTGCGCGAGCGGCGCGCCCGCCTCGATGCCGAAGCCGTTGACGATGTTCACGACCCCCGCGGGCAGCAGGTCGCCGATGATCTCGAAGAGGAACAGGATCGACGCCGGCGTCTGCTCGGCGGGCTTCAGCACGACGCAGTTGCCGGCGGCGAGAGCCGGGGCGAGCTTCCAGGTGGCCATGAGGATGGGGAAGTTCCACGGGATGATCTGCCCGACCACGCCCAGCGGCTCGTGGAAGTGGTACGCCACGGTGTCTTCGTCGAGCTGGCTGAGCGAGCCCTCCTGGCCGCGCAGCACGCCGGCGAAGTAGCGGAAGTGGTCGACGGCGAGCGGGATGTCGGCGGCCAGCGTCTCACGGACCGGCTTGCCGTTCTCCCATGTCTCGGCGACGGCGATCCGCTCGAGGTTCTGCTCGATGCGGTCGGCGATCTTGTTGAGGATCACGCTGCGCTCGGCGGGCGTCGTGCGCTTCCACGACTCGAACGCCTTCCATGCGACGTCCACCGCACGGTCGACGTCCTCGACCGTGCCGCGGCCGACCTCGGTGAAGGGCTTGCCGGTGACGGGCGTGATGTTCTCGAAGTACTGCCCCTTGATCGGCTCGACGAACTCGCCGCCGATGTAGTGGCCGTAGCGGGGGCGGTAGTCGGCGATCGATCCTCGCTGCCCGGGTGCGGCGTAGACGCTCGAGACGCCCTCTTCGACGATGGTCATTGCTGGTCTCCTTCGACGCGTTCCGCGACGGTCGTCGTCGCGATGCGTCGAAGGTAGGCCGCGCAACGTTGCATGATGTTGCGACGGCGTCCAGGATGTTTCGACTCTGCGTTTCGACTCGCAAGCTCGCTCAACGACCGCGTTCCTCGCTCAACGAGCGGGGGTTGGGGTCAGTCCCCGGACTCGAGCCTCTCGATGCGGGTGACGAGGCCGGCGCGGCGGGGCGAGCGCGCGGGCAGCATCGACAGGCACAGGCGGAGCAGCTCGACGTCGTCGGATGCAGCATCCGTCTCCGCGTACGCGAGGAGGACGTCGACGGATGCCTCGGCCATGAGTGCTTCGCGCAGCGCCACGCGGACGGTGTCGCGGAACTCCTCCACGCCCGGCGCCACCGAGTCGGGCAGCACGTCACCGCGGTAGGCGGCGAGAGCGACGCGGTGCGCCCCACGATCGAGCAGCGACAGCACCTGGTGGGCGTCCGTCTCGACCTCGACGCCGAGGCGGTACGGCCGCGACTCGGGCACGAGCGCGGGGGCGGCGGTCGTGAGCGCCTTGCGCAGGCGCACCATCTCGGCGCGGAGGGTGACGGATGCTGCGTCCCCCGCGCTCTCGCCGTACACGAGGTCGCCGAGCCGCTCCGCCGACAGGCCCTGCCGGTGCACCGCGAGCATCAGCAGCAGCTCCGCGTGGCGCGGACCCAGCTCGGACACCGTCTCGAAGCCATCACCGGTGACCTCGAGCTGCGCGCGGTCGCGGCCGAGCACGCGCAGCGTCGCGCGCGTGGGCTCGACGCGCCTGGCGGGCGCGCGACGCGCGGGTCGTGGCGGGTCGGCGCGAGCCCGGAGCCGCGCGACCAGGAGCTCGCCCTCGATCGCCCGGGCCGTCGCATCCACCAGCAGCTGCGCCTGAGGGGTGACGGCCTCGAGCCCTCCGGTCACATCGATCACACCGAGGATGCGGCGCGTCTCGGGGTCGTGCACGGGCGCTGCGCTGCACGACCACGGCTGCACAAGCCGGTTGAAGTGCTCGGCGCCGGCGATCTGCACCGACCGGTCGAGGGCGATCGCAGTGCCCGGCGCGGCGGTGCCCACCGCGTCCTCCGACCAGTTCGCGCCTTCGACGAAGCCCATGTCGCCGGTGAGCCGGCGCACGTTGCGGTCGCCCTCGACCCACAGCAGGCGCCCCGCCGCGTCGCCCACGGCCACGACGACGCCGGATTCGGATGCCTCACCCGGAAGCAGCAGCCCGCGCACCATGTCGATCACCGCCGAGAGCGGATGGGCACGGCGATAGGCCTCGAGCTCCTCGGCCGTCAGGTCGAGGGGAGGCAGCGCCTCGGCGCCGACGAGGCTGTCGAGCGAGCGGCGCCACGAGTCGCGCACGAGCAGGCGGACGTCGTGCAGCCGCTCGTCGGCGGTGTTGCCCGCGACGAGTTCCTCGTGGGCACGCTCGATGAGCAGACGGGAGGTCTCTGGCGACACCTCGCGGCGCTGCGACCAGGAAGATGACACGGCGGCTCCGATCGACGTCGGTGGAGCGTGCCTCCAGTGTAGGTGTGCGCGGTCTAGGCGCGCGCCGCCCACCACTCCCGCAGACGGCGCTCGGCCTCGTCTTCGCCGACGACGCCCTCGTCGAGGCGCAGGTCGAGGAGGAACCGGTAGGCCTCACCCACCTCGCGGCCGGGTTTGAGCCCCAGCACCTCCTGGATGCGGTTGCCGTCGAGCTCGGGGCGCATCGAATCGAGCTGCTCCTGGGCGGCGAGCTCTGCGATGCGGCGCTCGATGTCGTCGTAGGCGCGGGCGAGGCGCGTCGCCTTCTTGACGTTGCGGGTCGTCACGTCGGCGCGCGTGAGGATATGGAGGCGGTCGAGCTCGGCGTCGGCGTCACGCACATACCGGCGCACGGCCGAATCGGTCCAGGCGCCCTCGGAGTAGCCGAAGAAGCGCAGGTGCAGCTCGATGAGCCGGCTCACGGTGGCGATCGTCGCGGAGTCGAAGCGGAGCTCCTGCAGGCGTTTGCGGGCCATCCGCGCGCCCTTGAGGTCGTGGTGGTAGAACGTGACGCCGCCACCCGGCTCGAGCCGGCGGGTCGCGGGCTTGCCGATGTCGTGCAGCAGCGACGCGAGCCGCAGCGCCACGTCGGGAGCAGCATCCGGATTTCGAAGCTTCTCGAGCTCGATCGCCTGCCGCAGCACCGTGAGGGAGTGCTCGTAGACGTCCTTGTGGTGGTGGTGCTCGTCGACCTCGAGCTGCAGCGCGGGGATCTCGGGCAGGAACTCGGCCATGAGTCCCGTCTCGACGAGCAGGCGGATGCCGCGTACCGGGTCGTTCGTGGCCAGCAGCTTCACGAGTTCGCCCTGGATGCGCTCGGGGCTCACGATCTCGAGCGTGCTGCGCAGCTCCTGGATCGCGGCCTCGGTGTCGGGGTCGACCGCGAAGCCCAGCTGCGAGGCGAAGCGGGCGGCCCGCAGCATCCGCAGCGGATCGTCGCCGAAGCTGACCGCGGGGTCTGTGGGGGTGCGCAGGATGCCGCGGACGAGGTCCTCGACGCCGCCGGTGGGGTCGACCAGCGTCTGCCCGGGAACCCGCAGCGCCATCGCGTTCACGGTGAAGTCGCGGCGCGCGAGGTCACCCTCGATGGTGTCGCCGAACTCGACGGTGGGCTTGCGCGTGACGCCGTCGTAGCTGTCGGCGCGGTACGTCGTGATCTCGACCTGCTCGCGGTGCACGCGCGCGCCGATCGTGCCGAAGGCGCGGCCGATGTCCCACTGTGCGGTCGAGATGGGCTTGACGATCCGCAGGATGTCGTCGGGGCGCGCGTTCGTCGTGAAGTCGAGGTCGTTCGTCGGGCGGCCGAGCAGCGCGTCGCGCACCGGACCGCCCACGATGGCCAGGTCGAAGCCGGCGTCGGCGAAGGCGCGGGCGAGCGTGGCGACGACGGGGGATTCGGCGAGCGCGCCGAGGCGCGCGATGCCCTCGGCCATGTTGAGCATGGCCTCCAGCCTACCGAGCCGTCCTCACGCGAATCGCAGGAACCCGGTGAACGTCAGCTCGCGCACGCGGGGCAGCAGGTCCGCGCGGAGCGCGCCGGCGTCGACCTCGAGCAGATCGGCGATCGCGTCGATGAGCACCCCTACCGCGAGGTCGCCGTCGCACGCCCCGACGAGGGCCGCGAGGCCGGGATCCACGCCCAGCGCGCGCCCGAATCCACCGCCCTGGCGCAGCTCGATGACCGTCGGATCCTCGGCTCCGGGCAGATGATGGCGCGCCTCGGTGACATCGGCGGCGACGAGGAGGACGGATGCCGCGAGCTCCGCGTCGTCGAGCGCGCTCAGGCGATCGTGCGCCTCGAGGGCGGCCGCGAGGTGTGCGCCGAGCCCCTCGCCGGCGAGCGCCGTGTGGAGGGTCTCGTACCGCGCGAGGGTGGGGGACCCGTCGGCCGGGCGCCGCAGCAGCAGGTAGCCGAAGCCCACCTCTGTCACCGCGCGCGCCGCGAAGTCGTCGAGCCACGCATCGACGAGCCTCGCGAAGCCGGGCGTGCCGGGCAGCGTGCCGCCGTCGCGCACCCACAGCTCGGCGTACGACAGCGGGTCGAGGCTCTCGCGTTCGACCACCCAGGCGTCGAGCGGCACCGGCGACGACTCGACCCATCCGCGCACGCGCTCGAGGCCCGGCATGCCGTCCCGCGTCTCCCAGTTGCCCAGCAGCTGCGCGACGCCGCCCGGCGCGAGGTGCTCACCGACGCCCGTCACGAAGGCGGCCACGACGTCGTCGCCCACCATTCCGCCGTCGCGGTACTCGTACGCGGGCACGTCGGCGACCCGCGGGGTGATGACGAACGGCGGATTCGACACGATGCGGTCGAACTCCTCGCCGGCGACGGGCTCGAAGAGGCTGCCCAGGCGCACCTCGATGCCGTCGATGCCGTTGAGGAGGGCGTTCAGGCGCGTGAACGACAGCGCGCGGGGCGAGATGTCGGTCGCCACGACGTGGCTCACGTGCGCACGTGCGCGGAGAGCCTGGATGCCGCACCCTGCCCCGATGTCGAGCGTGCGCTCCGCGGGGGTGGGAAGCTGCAGTCCGGCGAGCGTCAGCGACGCCCCGCCGACGCCGAGCACGTGATCCTCCGGAAGCGGCCCGCCGAGCGCGGCCTCGTCGAGGTCGCTCGCGATCCACCACTGCGCCGTCATCTCATCTCGGCCGGGTCGGGAGGCGTCGGCGTACGACTGCGGCCTCACCACCGCGAGCGGGCGCACCTCGTCGCCGTCGATCTCGGCGAGCCCCAGCCGGACGAGTCCTGCGGCGCCCGCTCGCGAGAGGGATCGGTCGACGGATGCTGCGGCTTGCGGCATCCCGAGCACCAGAAGTCTGCCCAGCACCGCGAGGGCATCGCCGCGGTCGCCGAGGGCGCGCGACGCCGGCGACCGGAGGCCGCGCGCGATCGCGTCGTCGGCTGCGGGGCCCCACGCGTCGCGCAGCGCTTCGGCGGTGAAACCCGCGCTGTGGAGGTCGGCGGCGAGGTCGCGGCAGAGGTCGGTATCCGGTTCGGGGAGCACGGCTCCATTCAACCGCGCCGCCCGCCCTCCGGCGGGCTCGGAGGCGCGGACCGTAGAATCTCCTCGATCGTGCGGTCAGGACATCGCACAGGAGCGAACCCCCCGACAGGATGATCGTGACTTCACCGCGAGCCCCGCGGCGTGCCCCGCGCCTCGTGACCGCCGGCTTGGCGGCCGTGGCGGTGCTCGCCGGGCTTCTACTGCCGGCTCCGGCGATCGCGGCCGACCCGTCCCCGACGCCTTCGCCGACCGCGACCTCCGCCGTCCCTGCGGGTGTCAGCGTGTTCACCCTCTCGCCGAGCGCGAACGGCATCGTGCGGCCGGGCGACGCGCTCAGCGTCTCGGTGTCGCTGCAGAACGGGACCGATGCCCAACTCGCGCCCGCGGACGTCACACTGTCGCTCGGCAGAACGCCGATCGCCGACCGCGACGGGCTCGGCGATTGGCTCGACGGCACTGCCGCCGATACCGCCGTCGAGGCGATCGGCACCGACACGATCCCCGTCGTCGAGGCGGGTGGCTCCCAGATGCGCGGCATCACGATCCCCGCCGACGATCCGGCCCTCGCAGGCCTCGCCCCGGGCGTGTACCCGCTCGCCGCGTCGTACCCCGGGACCGACGGCACCGTGACATCGAGGAGCACGATGATCGTCCCGCCCACTGAGGCGACGGACGTCGGCATCGGTGTCGTCGTGCCGATCACCGCGGGCGCCCTCAGCGACGGTCTCCTGACCGCGGAGCAGCTGGCCGAACTCACCGCGCCCGACGGCGACCTCACCAATCAGCTCGACGGCGTCACCGGAACCGCGGCGATCCTCGCCGTCGACCCGGCCGTGCCCGCGTCGATCCGCGTGCTGGGCACGTCGGCGCCCGAGTCCGCGCTCGAGTGGCTCACGCGCCTCGAGAGCATCCAGAACTCGCGGTTCGCCCTGCAGTTCGGCGACGCCGACGTCACCGCGCAGCTGCAGGCCGGCCTGGCCCGGCCGCTGCAGCCCACCTCGTTCACCGCCTACATGTCGGAGTCGAACTTCTCGGCGCCGGTGCCGACGCCGACACCGACGCCCACCCCGGCACCATCGGGCACCCCGACGACCGAGCCCACGCCCCAGCCCGACAGCGCCCTGCCGAGCACCGAGGCACTGCTCGCGGTCGGCCCCGCCACCCGCCAGGGCGTGTACTGGCCCGCCGACGGCACGGCGGACGCCCAGATCGTGTCGAGCCTGGCGGGCATCGCGACCGACGACGGCACCGCCCCGGTGACTCTCATCCCGTCGTCCACGACGGACGCCGGCTCGGACGGCGACACCGTGTCGGCGCACGGCCGGGTCGGCGACGGCGAGGTGCTCGTCTACGACAGCGAGGTCTCCGACGCCCTCGACGACGCGTCGCAGCAGGAGGAGTCCTGGCTGCGCGGTGCGCCGCTCACCACCGCCACCGCCTACCTCGCGTTCGCGGCGGCCGAGACGAACGGCCCGCTCCTCGTCACGGTCGGACGCGGCGACGGCCGCTCGCGGGTCGAGCTCGGCGCGGCGATCTCCGCCGCTTTCTCCGCGCCCGACGTGACACCCCGCACGATCGCGACGGTCGCCGCGGGCGAAGCCTTCGACGTCGAGCTGACCGACGTCGAGTCCTCGCCGGAGCGCGCGGCCGCAGCATCCGCTCTCGTCGGGGACGAAGGCGAGCTCGCGCGGTTCGCGACGATCCTCGATCAGCCATCCCTGCTGAACGGACCCGAGCGCGCCGACATCCTGCAGCTGCTCGGCGTCGCGTGGGTCGGCGACGCCACCTGGCCGGCCGTGCTGGCCGACCACCGCGCTGCGACCGCCGGCACCCTGGACTCGGTGGCACTGCTCCCCACGAGCCCGAGCGACCTCTACGGTTCGAGCGCCGCCCTGCGGTTCTGGGTGCGCAACGACCTGCCGTACCCCGTCAACCTCGTGCTCTACACGACCCGCGACAACCTGCGCCTCGACGTGCAGGGCGAGACCCCCATCGTCGCGACGCCGCAGAGCAACACGCGTGTCGAGGTGCCGGTGCAGGCGCGCGTCGGCCGCGGCGACGTCACGCTCACCCTGCAGCTGCGCAGCCCCGCCTTCGTCGCCATCGGCGAGCCCCAATCCGTCGACGTCAACGTCTACGCCGACTGGGAGGCCGTCGGCATCGCCGCCCTCGCCGTGCTCGTCGGCATCCTCCTCCTGTTCGGCATCGCCCGTACCGTGCTGCGTGTGCGCCGTCGACGGAAGGGGACGGATGCTGCCGCCCCGGGTGATCCAGATGCTGAGGCGGGTGCGGGGGTCGAGCCGGAGACGGCTGACACCCGGGCCAAGGTCGGCGCCGAGGGTGCCACGCCGGAAGCCGGAGGTGAGCCCGAGGCCGCGGCCCACGACGTCGGCGTGCCCACAGCGACCGAGGGGAACGAGAAGTGAGCGGGATCGGGCGAGCGAGCGTGCTCATCGGCGCCGGCACGATCGTCTCGCGCCTCACGGGGTTCCTCCGCGGCATCGTGCTCGTGGCCGTCGTCGGCGCGGTCGGCAGCCGCGCGGGTGACGCTTTCACGACCGCGAATCAGCTTCCCAACAACATTTACGCGATCATCTCCACCGGCCTGCTCACCGCGGTGATCGTGCCGCAGATCGTCAAGGCGGCCTCCCACCAGGACGGCGGCCGCGCGTTCATCTCCAAGGTGTTCACGCTCGGCACGGTCGTCCTGCTCGTCGCGACGGTGCTCGCGACCCTTGCAGCACCGTGGCTCGTGCGGCTCTACGCGCCCGGCTACGCGCCCGATCAGCTCGCGCTCGCCACCACGTTCGCGTATTGGTGCCTTCCGCAGATCATCTTCTACGGGCTGTACGCGCTCGTCGGCGAGGCGCTCAACGCGCGACGGATCTATGGCCCGTTCACCTGGGCGCCGATCGTCAACAACATCGTGTCGATCGCCGGCTTCCTCGTCTTCCTCGCGCTGTTCGGCGGTCCGGTGACGGAGGTCGTGGACTGGACGCCGACGATGATCGTGCTCCTCGCGGGCACCGCCACTTTCGGCATCGTCGTGCAGGCGGTCATCCTCTTCTTCTTCTGGCGTAGGACCGGGCTTCACGTGCGTCCTGACTTCCGCTGGCGCGGGGTCGGTCTCGGTCAGATCGGCCGCCTGGCGGGATGGACCTTCCTGATGGTCGTCGCGGGTCAGCTGGCGGGGCTGCTGCAATCCCGCGTGGTCTCGGAAGCCTCCGGTGCCGGACCCGCCGCCGCGGTCTCGGCGAACGCGTGGCTGCTGTTCATGCTTCCGTACTCGATCATCGTGCTCTCCATCGGCACCCCCTATTTCACCCAGCTCAGCGAGCACGCCCATGCCGGCCGGGACGACGACGTCCGGGCGGACATCGGCCGCAGCATCCGCACCCTCGGCGTGTTCATCGTGATCGCGACGTTCGCGCTGGCCGCGGCCGCGGTTCCCGCCTCGCGCATCTTCACGAACTCGTCCGATGACGCCGTCGATGCCGCGTGGGTGCTGCTCGCATACCTGATCGGGCTCGTGCCGCTCGCGGTGCTGTTCGTCATCCAGCGGACGTTCTACGCCTACAGCGACACCCGCACGCCTTTCTTGTTCACGCTGCTGCAGTGCGGAATCGTCGTCGCCACGGCGTTCGGTGCGCGGGGGCTGGTCGACACCGGCGTCATCGGGCTGGAGTACCTCGCCGCGGCTGTAGCCGTCGGCCAGTCGCTCTCGAGCATCGTCCAGGTCGTCCTCGCAACATGGCTGCTGCACCGGCGGCTCGGGAGCCTGGCGATTGGATCATGGATGCTGTCGCTCGGCCGGTTCGTGCTCGCGGCGATTCCGGCGGCCGCTGCCGGGTGGCTCGTGTTCCTGTGGTTCGGAGGCCCCGACGGCTGGACGGCGTCGAGTCAGCTGCTCGGAGCGGTCGGCGCGGCCGTCATCGGCACGGTCTCCATCGCGGTGTACGTCGGCTTCCTGGCGCTGCTGCGGGCGCCGGAGCTCTCGGTCGCCACCGGCCTCGTGCGCCGCCTCCTGCCCGGCCGCCGCTGAGCTCGGCCGCCATGTGTCCGCGAGGGGCGCGGGGGACGGTTCGCGGAATGCCGCGCGGTTACCATGTGTTGAGGCATCCGGAGCCATCGCGTGTGTCATGACATGCTCCGCGAGGCTTCACGAGGAAAGGTGCGCACGTGCGTCAGGTCATCATCATCGGTTCGGGTCCCGCGGGCTACACGGCGGCGATCTACGCCGCCCGTGCCAACCTGAGCCCGCTCGTCGTGGCGAGCTCGGTCGAGGCCGGCGGCGAGCTGATGAACACCACCGAGGTCGAGAACTTCCCCGGGTTCCCCGAGGCGATCATGGGGCCCGACCTCATGGCGAAGATGCAGGAGCAGGCCGAGCGCTTCGGCGCCGAGGTGCTCTACGACGATGTCGTCTCGCTCGACATCGACGGCCCGGTCAAGAAGGTCACCCTCGGCAGCGGCGCCTCGCACGAGGCGGACGCCCTGGTGTTCGCGACCGGTTCGGCTCCCCGCAAGATCGGGATCGAGGGTGAAGCTCGGCTGTCCGGCCGTGGCGTCTCGTACTGCGCCACGTGCGACGGGTTCTTCTTCCGCGAGCGCGTGATCGCGGTCGTGGGTGGCGGCGACTCCGCGATGGAGGAGGCCACCTTCCTCACCAAGTTCGCCTCGAAGGTCTACATCATCCACCGCCGTGACGAGCTGCGCGCCTCGAAGATCATGCAGGAGCGCGCGTTCAAGAACGAGAAGATCGAGTTCGTCTGGAACAGCGAGGTCGTCGACATCCTCGGCGACGAAGCGGTCACCGGCGTGGTCCTCGAAGACACCGTCGACGGCTCGCGGCGCGAGCTCGCGCTGGACGGCGTCTTCGTCGCGATCGGCAACGACCCGCGCACGCACCTGGTGCACGACAAGCTCGAGCTCACCCCCGAGGGCACCGTGTGGGTCGACGGCCGTTCGTCACGCACCTCGGTCCCGGGTGTGTTCGCGGCCGGTGACGTCATCGACCCCACCTACCGTCAGGCTGTCACCGCCGCGGGCAGCGGCACGGTCGCGGCCCTCGACGTCGAGCACTTCCTCGCTGCCCTCGGCGAGGCCGGCGCACCTGCGCCCGACGCTGCTGAGATCGACGGGCTTCCCGGAGCGGAGCCGGTCGCGAAGGTCGACGCGGCCTAGCGCGAGGACGAGCGCCGCGCAAGCCGGGAACACTTCTCGCGCGTGTCGCGTTGAATGAGCGTGGACAGACTTCCCACAGAAGGAGAAACACACATGACCGCCAAGGCGACGACTTCCGCCACTTTCGAGCAGGACGTGCTCCAGGCCGATGGTCCGGTGCTCGTGGACTTCTGGGCGGAGTGGTGCGGGCCGTGTCGCATGGTCTCGCCCGTCCTCGACCAGATCCAGTCCGAGCACCCCGACAAGATCACGATCCTCAAGCTCAACGTGGACGAGAACCCCGACCTCGCGATGAAGTACCAGATCACCTCGATCCCCGCGATGAAGGTGTTCAACAACGGCGCCGTCGAGACGACGATCATCGGCGCGAAGCCGAAGTTCGCACTCGAGCAGGACCTCGCGGCCTACATCGGCTGAGATCCCTCAGGCTTCCACGAAGACCCCGCCGACTCGTTCGGCGGGGTTTTCGCCGTCTACCGGGTGTTTCTCGAATATGCCGGTGGCAGCATCCGAGATCCCTTCAGATTTCTTCGTGAGCAGTGTCGATCTGCGCGAGGCTTGTTCGACGCACAAGGTGAAGGGGCCGAACGGGCCTCGAACCGGGCCATCAACGCCCCGACGAAAGGGAATCCCATGCGTTACATGCTCATCATGCAGGTGGGCGCCGAGGCTGCTGCGGCGTTCGACCCCGAGACGTTCGACATGGCGGAGGCGTACGCCGCCATGGGCCGCTACAACGAGGAGCTGCAGAAGGCCGGGGTGTTCCTGAGCGCCGAAGGGCTGTCGGATGCGTCCGAGGGGTTCCGCGTCGACTTCGACTCGGTCCCGCCCGCTGTGACAGACGGACCGTTCGCCGAGGCGCGCGAGGTCTTCACCGGCTACTGGATCCTCGAGGTGGCGTCGCGCGAAGAGGCTGAGCACTGGGCGCGAAAGTGCCCGCTCGGACCCGGCACCGCGCTCGAGGTGCGACGCGTCAACGAGCTCAGCGACTTCGACCAGAACGACGAGTGGATCGCCAAGGAGAAGGAGTGGCGCGCCGCCAACTCGTGACGTGGGCGCTCGAGCCGCGTTCGTCAGCTCGCTTCGGCACGCACCGTCGGGTCCCACCGGCGGTGCGTGTTCGCGTCGCCGAGCAGAGCCCAGACCGCACGGGTCAACGGCGGATAGTCCAGGGCGATCTGGCGCAGCACCCGGTAGTGACGGCTGGCGCTCGGCCGTGACCCGCCGTCGGCCGCGATGTTCTCGGCGCGGAGCAGGTAGACGACGAGTTCGTCGACGGACGGCAGATCGTCCATGAACTCCCACGGGTCCTCGCCGGCGCGAAGGCGCTCGTGCACCAGCACCGAGAGCTCGTCGGCGGCCTCGGCGCGGAGCAGCTCGAGGCTCGCACGCCGCCGCGGGTTCTGCTCGTCGCTCGCCATCAATCCAGGGTAAGGGGCGATCCCGACACCGGGGCACCCCGTTTACGCTGAAACGCATGACCCCCGACGACGATGCCCACGCTCGCCGTGCGGTCGAGGCCGTGTGGCGCGAGGAGTCCGCTCGCATCGTCTCGGCGCTGGCTCGGCACACCGGTGACTTCGCCTGGGCCGAGGATCTCGCCCAGGAGGCGCTCGTCGAGGCTCTCGCGACGTGGCCGGGCAGCGGCATTCCGGACAATCCCGGAGCCTGGCTCATGTCGGTGGCGAAGCGACGCGCGATCGACGGGTGGCGCCGACGCGAGCGGATGTCGCAGCGCGAGCCGCTCTTCGTGTCGGAGGCGCTCGTGGCCGAGGCGATCGACTCGGTACCCGACGACGCCGACCCCGACCGCATCGACGACGATGTGCTGCGCCTCGTGTTCGTCGCGTGCCACCCCGTGCTGCCCGCGCAGGCGCGTCTCGCCCTGACGCTGCGCACGGTGGCCGGTCTTACCACCGAGCAGATCGCCCGGGCACTGCTCATGACCGTGCCGACCGTGCAGCAGCGGATCGTGCGGGCCAAGCGCACCCTCGCCGCCGAAGGCGTGCCGTTCGAGGTGCCTGACCGCGCCGAGCGGCCGGCTCGGCTCGCCAGCGTGCTGCAGGTGATCTACCTGCTCTTCACCGAGGGCTACTCGGCTGCGGAGGGGGAGGGGCTCATCCGCCCCGACGTCGCGCGCGAGGCGGTGCGGCTCGGACGCCAGCTGGTCGCGCTGCAGCCGGGTGAAACCGAGATCTGGTCGCTCATCGCGCTCATGGAGTTCCAGTCGTCACGTTTCGCCGCCCGGATCGACGCCGACGGTCTGCCGGTCACCCTCGAGGATCAGGATCGCCGCCGGTGGGACCGTTCCGCCATCACGCGCGGCACCGAGGCGATGAGACGCGCGGGCTCCTCCACCCGCGGTCTCGGCTACTACGGGCTGCAGGCCGCGATCGCCGAGTGCCATGCGGTCGCCCCCACGTTCGCCGACACCGACTGGGAGCAGATCCTCCGGCTCTACGACGGTCTGGAGTCGATCGCGCCGTCGGCTGTCGTCCGCCTCAATCGCGCCGTCGCGCTCTCCATGGCGCGCGGCCCCGAGCCGGCTCTCGCCGTGGTGGACGAGCTCGCCCCCGAGCTGTCGGGCTTCCGCCCGCTGCCCGCCGTGCGCGCGGAGCTCCTGGAACGGCTCGGACGAACGGATGCTGCGGCCGCCGAGTTCCTCGCCGCAGCGGCGCTGCCGGGCAACGCGGCCGAGGGCGAGGCGCTGCGTCGGCGTGCCGCGGCGCTCGGAGCGCTATGACGCCTCGAGGGCCCCGTACTCCGTCTCACCGAGCTCCGCGAGGATCCGGTTGAGGTCCTGAATCGTCGCGAAGTCGATGCTGATCTGGCCTTTTCGTGCCGTGAGCGCAATCTTCACGCGGGTGTTGAGCCGGTCTCCCAGTCGTCCGGCGACGTCGTCCAGGTGCGCCCGGCGCGAGCCGGCCTGCGGCTTCGCCGATCGGGTGGGGGAGGCATCCGTGAGCTTCGCTGCAGCTTCCGCGGCGCGGACCGACAGATCCTCGTTGACGATCTTGTCGGCGAAACGCTGCATCGCCGTCGCGTCTTCGAGCGACAGGATCGCGCGCGCGTGTCCCGCGGTGAGAACTCCTGCGGCGACGCGCTGCTGTACGGGCACGGGGAGCTTCAGGAGGCGGATCGTGTTGCTGATCTGCGGACGCGAGCGGCCGATGCGCGTTGCGAGCTCCTCCTGTGTGATGCCGAAGTCTTCAAGCAGCTGCTGGTATGCCGAGGCCTCTTCGAGGGGGTTCAGCTCCGAGCGGTGCAGGTTCTCGAGCAGGGCATCGCGGAGCAGGTGCTCGTCGGCGGTATCGCGGACGACCGCGGGGATCGAGGTGAGACCGGCCTCGCGCGCTGCGCGGGTGCGCCGCTCACCCATGATGAGCTCGTAGTCGCCCTTCTCGTTGAGCCGCACGACGACGGGCTGGAGGACGCCGAACTCGCGCACGCTGTGCACGAGCTCCGCGAAGTGCTCGGGGTCGAAGTTGGTGCGCGGCTGACGCGGATTGGGCACGATGTCGTGGGGGTCGATGTGTGCCAGCCGGGCACCGGGCACCTCGACGAGGTCCTCGTGCCCGTCGGACTCGCCGGCGTCGACGGGCGGCTCCGCCTCGGCCACGGCGACGGCGCGGGGGAAGAAGACGTCTGCGGGACGCTCGTCGGCCTGCTCACTGGTCGGGATCAGTGCGCCGATTCCGCGTCCGAGTCCTGTGCGCTTCGCTGCCATCATGCGCCCCTTTCATTCGAGGCGCTGTCGCGCCGGATCATCTCGACAGCCGCTTCACGGTATGCGACGGCGCCGGCCGACTGTCCATCGTAAGCGAGAACGGACTGCCCGAAGCTCGGCGCCTCCGAGACGCGGACCGACCGCGGGATGATCGTGTCGAGCACTTCAGCGGGGAAGTGGGCGCGCACCTCGTCCGCGACCTGCTGCGCGAGCCGCGTGCGCCCGTCGTACATCGTGAGCATGATGGTCGACAGTTCCAGGCGCGGGTTGAGGTGCTTCTGGATCATCCGCACCGTGCCGAGCAGCTGGCTCAGCCCTTCGAGTGCGTAGTACTCGCACTGAATCGGGATGAGGAGTTCACTCGCCGCGGTGAACGCGTTGATGGTGAGGAGCCCGAGCGAGGGCGGGCAGTCGATGAGGATGAAGTCGAGCTCCCCGGCGTTCGCGGCCAGGTAGTCGTCGACGGCGACGCGCAGGCGATGCTCGCGTGCGACCTGCGACACGAGCTCGATCTCGGCTCCGGCGAGGTGGATGGTGCTCGGCGCGCACAGCAGGTTGGGCGACTCCGGGCTCACCTGGATGATGTCTGCGAGCGGGAACTCATCGATGAGCACGTCGTACACGCTCGGCGTATCAGCGGTGTGCGGCACTCCCAGTGCCGTCGAAGCGTTGCCCTGCGGGTCGAGGTCGATCACGAGCACCTTCGCCCCGCGCTCAGCCAGGGCGGCGGCCAGGTTGACGGTGGTGGTCGTCTTGCCGACCCCACCCTTCTGGTTCGAGACGGTGAGGACTCGGGTTCGACCGGTGAGGTGGACGTCGGCCTCTTCGAGCGCCTTGCGGCGTGCGGAGAGGTCTGCAAGTTCTCGCGCGATGGGGGAGTCGTCTTCTTCCTGCGCGAGTGCGGCGCCGTCTTGCTGCACGATGGGGGATTCCTCTTCCTGCGTGACGGTGGAGCGCTCGATCGGTGCGACATCTTCGCGGGGTGTGACGTCTTCGGGGGGTGAGACGTCTTCCGGGGTGGAGTCAGCGTACTCGCCTGCGGCGACATCGCCGTCGGAGTCGGCCGATTCGTCTTCGCCGCCCGGCGAGGGGATCTCGTCGGCAGCGACGCCTTCGTCGGATACGGTGGCTTCCGTGTTCGGAGGAGCATCGCCGTCGCCGGTCTCCCGGGAGGACGCGTCCTCTGTCGCGTGAGACTCCGGTGTCCAGACGGCGGGCGGCTCATCGGACGAGAAGGATGCTTCAGCCTCGATCTCGTCGGGTTGTTTCACGTGAAACTCTCCCCCGTGACCGAGCCGCTCAACATCGTCTTCCACCCTATCCCGCCTTCCCCCCATCCCCAGCCGCCGAAGCCACTTATTCATGCGTTCCTTACCGTTTCGCGTGGGTGATCCACCCTCCCTAGTCAACATCGGGTGACCCAGGAGAGCACGCCAACCCGCCGCTCGATTGCGACTGAGAAGTCCCTCATATAGCGGGGGTCCCTGGAAGTCGATCGGACCCGCTCACCCCGCGTCGGAGGAGGCGGGAGATCGGCGATCATGCGCCGTCTCCCGGGCTCCCCCGGCGGGAGTCCGGGGCCGTTACGGCACGGACACCCACTCAGCGCAGCGGTGATAGCTCAGCGTTTCACGTGAAACATGCGGGAACCCAAGTACGATCCGCGGACGTAGTCGTGACGGGCGTTCCCTTTACCGGCAGTCTGACGTGTGATCTCGCTGGATGTCGCGTCGTGGCCACATCCCGGGATCATCGCGCACGTCGGTGCGCGCGGCGATCGGAGGATCCTCACGGCGCACCTTCGCTTCGGCGATGCCGCCGCGTTCGGTTGCCGGGAGATGTGCGTCGTTACGGGACGACCGGAAGCGAGTCGCGGTGCTCCACGTCCGCGTTGCGGTCGAGCCCTTCAAGCGGGGAAGGTTTCACGTGAAACTCACCGCGATGCCGTTCCGGGTCCGATCCCGCGATGTCGCCGGGAGCCGCCATTGTCTTCAGACCGATTCCCTCTTCCCATAGCGGGCACTGTTCACGAGCCTCGCTTTCGATCCGCACTCGACGAGTCCGCTGGTCTGCGCCGCCAGTCACAATCGCCACCCCACCCGGGCGAGTGCTCACGACCGGCCCGCAACTTGTCGTTGCGAGTGCGCCTTGGACAATGACCCCGTGTCTCGTTCCAGATGACCGGTTGCCGCGGTGTGCACTCGCCTCACGTGGCTGTCGCCGCTGATCGAGTGGTGGATGCAGGACTGCCCAGCCGTGGATGCCCAGCCTCATCACGTCTGGCACTTCCTCGGGACACATCTGCGCCGGCGTCACGATGTCGAGCAGGGTTGCTCCTTCGTCTGACAACGCGCTCAGCGCACGCGCGCCTCGGCCTGCGAGGTGGCCGCCGACACGCCGAGCCACACCGAGCACACAGGCTGAG
Organism: Microbacterium trichothecenolyticum; assembly: GCF_041938625.1. Classification (GTDB taxonomy): domain Bacteria; phylum Actinomycetota; class Actinomycetes; order Actinomycetales; family Microbacteriaceae; genus Microbacterium; species Microbacterium trichothecenolyticum_D. The sequence goes on from NZ_CP169427.1 coordinate 4,629,686, forward strand.
CACGCGGATGTACTCGTGTGGCGCCGACGAACCGGCGATGCGGCCAAGGTCGACGTTGTGTGGTGCGGATGCGGTCCAGTGGTCCCTGCACTTCGGGCCGCTTCAGGCGTTGACGACCGCACCGCCAACGACGGCGGTCGCCGGCGCGGCACCGCCAGCGACAATGCAGGTCGGCGCGCGGACCCACGTGTCGGACGGGCGCGCTGGATATCGCTGACGCGCGGCGCGAGCACGAGTACGCAACCCCGGGGAGATGCTTCATGCGCGCTCACTGCCACATGGCACCGGGAATCCTTCAAACCACTAGCGGCAGGAGAGCGCCCGACATGTTTCACGTGAAACGGTGTGCGGACCGTACGTGTTCTGGGCGACTGCCGCGCAGAGCCGCGTCACACAGCGCCCCCGTGCGCGCGGACCACCCCGCGAATGCGAAGACGCTTCGATCTGGCGCCATCAACCCCGAACCAGCCCGTCGGGCGGTACGGCAGCGTCGCTCTCTTGACGGGTGAGATCGAACACGTCGCCTCCTCGGATGACGTGTTCGGCACACAACGCTTGGCACCCGAAAAGGACCTGTTGGGGCTCGCGGGGCTCCGACTGGCCGCGCGGCTGCCCCGCCGGGGAGCACGACTTCGATGGCTAGCTTGACGCCTGTGCATCGGCTCACCGGATCGTGGACGCGTAGACGCCATCCGTCGCAACTCACCTCCCCACTCGGCGCGGCCCAAGGCACGCAGCCGGCGCCCTCCAGCGTACAAAGCCCGGTCGCACATCGACTGGCCGTCCTTGATTGCTGGTGTGGGAATGACGGGCTCCGGCGCACCCACGACGATCCAAGATCGATCTCAGGCCCTGCCCTGCTCACCGCGGAGTAGGTCGGCACGCAGTCACGCGAGCGCCCGTCGGATCGCACTGCCTGGGCGCATTTCGCCTCGATCCCGGCCAGCCGTGGGCAGTCTGCCGACAGCGCCAAGCGCACACACAGACGGATCATGTTTCACGTGAAACACCCCGCGTGCGCGTCGGACGTGACGGAGGACGCCCGCTGCACCAACGTGGGTCACCCATCTCGGCGGTCGCGGTGCAAGGCAACGGGTCGATGGAGGCGAGCGAGGTCACCCGAGAAGTACTGCGAGACAGATTCCGGTTCTCCAGCGCACGAAGACACGACGGAACCAGTGAAGGCCCCGCCAGCATGTCCGGCGGTCAACGCGAACGTGCGCAACGCCGGACGCCGGGACATCTCGGGCACCACAGTGTTCAGCACCGCGACAAGACCCATCCAGTCGACCGAATGGAACTCGGGGACAGAGTTCCCTCACTCCTCGTGACCACCAGCCCTCGGACGATGCGCGCCAGCCGCAGAATCGCGGCCAGGCCCATCTGTAAGCCCGGCCGATCGTGCTGTTGGAGGCTCAACCTTCATGCAGTCGACGCCGCGCGCACCCATCGATGGGGGGGAGCAGCGGTCCCGCGATCTCTTGCACGACCGTGCCGTCCGTGCGGACGGCTGCCTGGTTCGGCGTACCCCGCCGTCGCCGCGGCTGCCTGCACCATGAGCTGGCGGCCACGGGCGCGGTCAGCCGGTAGTCATGTTCGCTGCACGGACTGCGACACACCCATCAGCGGCAATACTGCCGGACCCGCAGGTTCCGGGGGAGCGGTCAACCCACCGGCTGAGACCATCGATATCCGCTTCCGATCGCGACACCAGGCAGCGGCGCGCTCTCTCATCCTGAGGTGGGTCGACGACAGGAGACCGCGGTGCACCTCGACGGGCTGTCTGAGTCCGCGTCCGTCATGTGGTCATCTTGGAGCGCAGGCACGATCACGATCCGCGTCATGCGGCGTGCGGACGACTCGCGCACCTGGAGCGCCTGCAACGGGTGGCGCCGCGACGTTGAACACCTGGGCGCGCCGCGCCCGGCGACTGCGCCGACGGCGCCGACTGGTACGCGACGTTTCACGTGAAACAATGCGTGGCACCCACATCAACGCTCAGGCCGCCGGTCAGCGGATACGAGAGCGGGGCGGCACGGTCACGGTGTTCTGAAGCTCGTCAATGCGGCTACGCGCGGTGCTGACTTCAACCGTCGCAGACTTGCGCCAGGTCAGCATTGGTGGGTGTTTCACGTGAAACACGCGTGTGGCGGCGGTTCGGCGCGCTCTTGCTTTCCTCAACAGCGGCTCCCCCCGGCCTTCCTGCGGTCCTGCAGTCCTACGCTCCTGCCGTGGCAGACCATCAGGTCGCCGCCGTCTCCGACACTCGGGCCACGCCACGCGACGGATTCGAGGATCGACGCGCATAACGGCGCCTACGCGGGAGCACAGCGACGGGGTCTCGCCCATATGGCACCTCAGCCCAGGGGAGCGTGGACTCCATGGCGGCGAGATGATCGAAGTGGCGCCGGAGCATGCGAATCACGCCGTCGGTTCACGAGCACCAGATCGCGTGCCGCGCGCGGCGAACCGCACCGAACGGGGCGCGAGGGCCGGCGTGTCACAACTCAGCCTGCGCGCCTCGGTGCGATGTGAGTCACACTCCTCACCGCGACGCCGCAACCTCGAACTCGCCGTTGCAGACGTTGGGTGCGCCGAGGTCGCCTTTGATGCGGCCCATGTTTCACGTGAAACATCCCTGCTGTGTTGCCCGTTGGTCACTCACGACTACTCGCGACACGGGAAGGACGGCGTGAACGCAAGGCGATCCACAGCGCATCGGAACGATAGGGGAGCGCCGGGGCACTGAACCTCCGCGACACGGCGGTCAGATGCTCGGCGCTGGCTCGACCCATTTCGCCTCACTCGCTACTTCCAGACTCATTCGCGCACACGAACGGTCGTCAACGTCGCGGCCACGAACGAGCCGCACCCGTACGTGTCGAGAATCGTCTCCTGCGCCGCGCTCAACCCGTTTCGACTCGCTCGTTCCTCGCTCGCTCAACGACCGGGAGCCTTCGTAGAGGAACCCCGATCGGCAGCGCAACGAAGACGAGCCGCGCCCGTACGTGTCGAGAATCGTGACGTACGCCGCGCTCAACCCGCTTCGACTCGCTCGTTCCTCGCTCGCTCAACGACCGGGAGCCTTCGTAGAGGAACCCCGATCGGCAGCGCAACGAAGACGAGCCGCGCCCGTACGTGTCGAGAATCGTGACGTACGCCGCGCTCAACCCGCTTCGACTCGCTCGTTCCTCGCTCGCTCAACGACCGGGAGCCTTCGTAGACGAACCCTGATCGGATCCGCACCCGTACGACGTCGAGAATCGTGACGTACGACCGTAATCAACCCGTCTCGAATCGCGAGTTCGCCACTCGCTCAACAACCGGGGAAGCTTCGTAGGCACCTGGCCCCAGCGCGACGAACGACGGTCCGAACCGGCCAGGCGACGCTGAGACTCGTGACGGGCGCTGCGCTCAACAACCGGGAACCTGCCGACACGAACCGCGCCCGGCTGCATATCCTTCGCCGAGAGGTTGCCGAGGCCGATCAGCGGACGGTCGCGCGGATCACCCGCGACGGCTCTGGGAGCAGACCCTCGCCGACGATCTCGACGCGCGGGTTCTTCACCTTGAACTTGCGCAGCTGCTTCTCGGCGGCCTCGATCTCGTTCGTGGCGCTCGTGCCCTTCAGGAGGATGAGCTCGCCGCCGTCGCGGACCAGGGGAGCGGTGATCGGCACCAGCGTCCGAAGAGCGCTGACGGCGCGCGCCGTCACGGCGTCCAGCACCGGCCCGCGCTTCCAGTCCTCGGCGCGTGCGCGAAGCACCTCGACGTTGTCGAGCTTCAGTGCGTCGGCCTGCTCCGACAACCACGCGACCCGGCGCTCCATCGGCTCGATCAGGACCCACTCGACGTCAGGGCGGGCGATCGCGAGCACCAGGCCTGGCAGACCGGCACCCGAGCCCACGTCCCCGACGCGGCCTGAGAACAGGGGAGCGATCACGGCGCTGTTCAGGATGTGACGGGACCATAGACGCGGCGGTTCGAGGGGGCCGATCAGGCCGCGCTCCTCACCGTCCTTGCCCAGCGCGTCGGCGAATTGCCGCGCGACCTCGATCCGGTCACCGAAGATCTCGGCGGCGGCCGCGGGTTCCTGCTCGATCTCGATCATCGACACTTCGACAAGTTCAATACGAATGTTTCACGTGAAACGTGCGGCTCAGCCGCGACGGATCACCGTGTGGCGGTCGGCGCCCTCGCCGTACGACTCGGACACGAAACCGCGCTCCGCCACGATGTCGTGGACGACCTTGCGCTCGTAGCTCGACATCGCAGGCAGCGATGCCTGCGAGGCGCCGTCGTCCAGGCGTGCGATCGCGCGGTCGACGAGAGCGGTCAACTCGTTCTGCCGCGCGTCGCGCGAACCGCCGATATCGAGGATCAGGCGCGAGAAGCGACCCGTACGGTTCTGCACCGCAATCCGGGTGAGTTCCTGAAGCGCCTGAACGGTGTCGGGCGCCGCGATCAGGGCCACCGACCCGCCGGAGGGCGCCTCGACCGAGACGTAGGCGCGGCCCGCGCGCACGTCGAGGTCGAGGTCGCCGTCGATGTCGGCGATGTCGAGCAGACCCTCGATGAAGTCGGCGGCGACGTCGCCTTCCTCCTCGAGCTGAGCGACGGTCGCGGGGGCCCGCTCCTCGCGTGCGTCGACGGGGGCGTACTCAGGGGACGTGGTCATGGCGTGATCCTCGTAGGTGACGTCGGTCGGGTGCGTGCGATCAGGAAGCGGAACCGGTGCCGGGCGCGCCGGAGTCGGTCCCACCGGAGACCTGTCCGCCCTGCTTCTGCCCGGGCCCCTGCTGCTTCTGGCCCTGCTTCTTCGCTCGCTGCTTGCTCACCGGCTGCTGACGCTTCGGCGCAGCCGCCTTGGCACGCTCGGCCTCTTCATAGAGGCGCTGCTGCTCGGCGAGGTACTTCTCCATCGGGACGACCTTGCCCGAGGCGTCCAGCGCCTTGCCCTTCTTCGCGAGACGCTCTTCGCGCGCCTTGGCCGCGTCGGAGCCGGGGGTCGGCATCTCGCGGATGACGAGGAACTGCTGGCCCATCGTCCACAGGTTCGAGACGAACCAGTAGATGACGACACCGAGCGGGAAGAAGACACCCGAGAAGATGAAGCCCAGCGGCAGGATGTAGAGCATGATCTTCTGCATCTGGTACGCCTGGCCGGTCTTGGCCTCGGGGGACAGATTCTTCGAGATGATCTGCAGCTGGGTGAAGAACTGCGACGCGATCATCAGCACGACGAGCACGACGAGGATGATGATCGCCGGGGTGTTGCCGGTGTTCACCGCGTCGATGAGCGTCTCGTGCAGCGACGCGACGCCGAACAGCTTCGCGTTGTAGAACTCCTGCGTGAGCTCGGCGTTGAGGAGGCCGACGCCACCGATGCCCGCCGTGGCGTGCTTGGTCACGTCGTTGAGCACACTGAACAGCGCGAAGAAGACGGGCATCTGCACGAGCAGCGGGAGGCAGCTCGAGACGGGCGTCGTGCCGTGCTTCTTGTACAGCGCCATCGTCTCGCGGCTCATGGCCTCGCGAGAGAGCTGATCCTTCTTGCCCTTGTACTTCTCCTGAACTTTTCGCAGTTCAGGAGCGATTTCCATCATTTTGCGCTGGCTCTTGATCTGCCGCACGAACAGCGGGATCATCGCCGAACGCACGACGATCACCAGACCGATGATCGCCAGCACCCACGTGATGCCGTCAGCCGGCGGAAGCCCGATCGCGGTGAAGAGCCAGTGCCAGAAGACGAGCACCGCCTCGACGGCCCACTTGAGCGGCCACAGGATGATCCCGAAGAGATCGAACCCGCCGTTCGTCGCTGGAGCGGACGGCGAGGGCGTCGAGGCGAGGGCTGACAAGAGATCCATGCGGAGGATCAGTCCTTTCCGGTGGGGGCAGGCACGACGAACCCATGGCGGGTCAGTGCGTGCCGGAAGTTCTTGCGGGGCGGCACGTCGTCGACGCCGCCGGCCGCCCAAGGGTGACAGCGTGCGATGCGCGCCGCGGTCAGCGCCGATCCGACGACCACACCGTGCTGCTGCACCGCGCCGACGGCGTACGCCGAGCACGACGGGTAGTACTTGCAGACGTCGCCGTAGGTGTGCGAGATCGTGGCCCGGTAACCGTGCAGCAGAGCGAGCAGCGCGTTGCGGGGGAGCAGTGGGATGCTGCGCAGGGAGTCGGATGCCGAGAACTCGGCGTCTCCGAACGCGTAGGCGGGAAGGACGCTCATGCGGCCCTCCGTGCGAGGCACTTGACGACGTCGCTGCGCAGATCATCGAACGAGGCGGAGGCCGCACTCGGCAATGCGCGAATCACGACCTCACTGCCCGGCGCAACCGCGTCGATCGACTCGAAGCACAGCGCCTTGAGCCGGCGACGGACGGTGTTGCGCACGACGGCACCACCGACCTGCTTGCTCACGATGAAACCGAACCGCGCCGGACCATCGGTCACGACGCGGTTCACGTAGGTGATGGTGTGCGCTCCGGCACACCGACGACCCCGACGGACGACGGCCTTGTACTCCGATCCGCGGGTGAGTCGGTGCGGCCTCGCGAGCACCGCTCGGCTCAGGCCGAGAGCTCGGTGCGCCCCTTGGCGCGGCGAGCCGAGAGGATGCTGCGGCCGGCGCGCGTGCGCATGCGGGCGCGGAAGCCGTGCTTCTTGGCGCGGCGACGGTTGTTGGGCTGGAAGGTGCGCTTGCTCATGGGAACTACTTCCGATCAGGTGTCACCGGGACGCTCGAGACCGGGGACGTGTGTACAGGGGCGACTGCCACGAGGGCATAAGTCAACCGATTAAGGCTACGTCGAGATGCCCGAGAACTCAAACCGAGCGCAGAACGTGTCATTATGCACCGGCGAGGCGATCGACCCTGGCACCGACACGCAGGCCGGTTCTACAGTGGAGTTTGCTCACGCGACGCCTCCTGACTAGCGTGGCTCCGGCAGTTATCCACAGGCCTGCACCGACGTTTTCGCGGCCTCCGGTGGAATCATCAACAACCCGGGGGGGCC